>NZ_CP189882.1:0-5312713 GCF_052050035.1 Symbiopectobacterium purcellii | reverse complement strand
CACTTTCCCTGTCCGGGGCGATGATAACGCCTGAGGCACTGGCCCACCCTGTCCCGGTTTTCTCGGTCGCCGGCGTGGGCAGCATTGCCCTCACCGACATCTCTACCGCGGCTTTGCTGGCCGGATTGCGCACGGCTATCAGTGCATTAGCCAGCGCAGGCGCGGAAATCGCCGCAGCGACACCAATGGGATTTTTGGTCGCTTCAGCTTTTTATTCGCCAAAGGTCGGTATCGGCAGTGACAAGGTGCCGGGCAGAACCCCTGAAAATTTCTTTTCACTGGCGCTCCCCGCTCAGGTGATGAATTTACCGGATAAAACAGCCCTGGCGCAGGCTGCAAATACCGCAGGTACCGTCAATATGCCGGTACGCGGTGTATTAACCGCTGAAAAAGCGATTGACATCAAGGTGGTCAGACATCCTACCGTACAGCCTGTCAAGGTGGTGAAAGCAAAATACGATGTCAGTACCGGACTGTATGTCCATGACGTTGTCGAGGTACCGGGCGGAAAACTGGTGACAACACCACCGGTAATGGCCGATATTCCCTCATTGGGACCGTTGATAACGCCAATCGCTGATGTGCCCGTCACCGTGCATACCGGCGGCGAAAGCCATCCCCCTGCGGTGCCCATCACCCCCTTTCCTGACGCCTTTGATTCAGTCAACCGGGATATTATACTGGTCTATCCCGACGATGCGGGGATGGAGCCGGTCTATGTGATGTTCAACAAGCCCCGAAAAGGCGCAAAACCCGCCGGGCACGATTATCATCAGCCCCCTAAAACGCAGGATATAACCGGATTTTCGGGTCTTATTAAGAAAAAAGGCAATACCCCAAAACAGGGTGGCTCAGGAAAAAGGGATCGTTGGATTGATGCCAAGGGCCGTACTATTTACGAATGGGATTACCAACACGGCGAGCTGGAAGGTTATCGAGCCAGTGACGGTGAGCATCTTGGCAGCTTTGATCCTAAAACCGGTCAGCAAAGTAAACCGGCTGTGCCGGGGCGCAACATTAAAAAATATCTGTGAGGTAGGATATGGGTCTTAAACTAGATTAGAATCTTTTGATAAATCAACAGAAAATTTAATTAATGAAGAATATTCGCGTGACTTACGTGATGATGGCTCTGTGATTGAACAGTTAGGCTTGCCGATTGAAGACAATGTCAATAATGGCGTATTTGATGTTAAACCCCAGTGGGTCACTGTCCTTCAGCCCTATTTTAAGCATCCGATTCAATATGATAAATATGATTATCAGGTTGCTTTTCATTATGCCGATGAGTGGCCAGAAGACATGCGTACCTTACGCTGGAATTTGTGTGAGCAATCCTCTGCCCGTCAGCAGGACGGAAACTGGCACTATACCTTAACCCCAGAGATTAGCGGGGAAATCCTGCGCGCCAGTTATCAATATCATGGAAACCGCTTACCCAATGCCATGATGCGGGTGCATCTGCTGGGCGGCACCTTCGACTGTGATTTGGGTCATGTGGGAACCACCCTATCCTTTACCCCCCAAAACAGACAGTTAACCCAAGGTCAGGCGTTTGAGGTGGTGCATCCGGTTACCCCCACCCGGCACCGGCATAAATCCCTGAAATTTATCGGGCCTATGCCATTGATTATAGAACTGGCGGTGCGTATTGAGGGCTAAATAATCACCAAAGTCACTGTTACTAAAAGAAAAACCCGCCAAAAAAACAACAGGCGGGTTTCCGTGGTGTGTGGCGAAAAAGAGAAAAGGTAAAACGAATAAAGAGCGAATAGCTTTTGTTGTATCTGTCCATTAGCGCCTGGCATCTGCCGGGCTTTTCTTTATGAGGTCTCTCATGCCAGCGCTAATACCTCGTGCCTGCCGTAAGCGTGGTTGCCCAGGCACAACAACTGATCGCTCAGGCTACTGCGAGAAGCATAGGCATGAAGGTTGGCAGCAACACCAACAAGGCAAGAGCAGGCATGAGCGTGGTTATGGTCGCCCGTGGGATATCATTCGTGCTCGCATCCTGAAGCGTGACAATCATCTGTGTCAAGAATGCCTACGCAATGGCCGTGCAGTAGAGGCTAAGACGGTTGACCATATCAACGCTAAGGCGCATGGGGGTACCGATGATGATTCTAATTTGGAGTCGATCTGTTACTCCTGCCATAAAGCCAAGACTGCACACGAACGCCTGAAACGATTTTAATAACGAGGTGAATATGACTGAATCAAATAATGATTCAGGGCTTTCGCACGCCCATAGTATTTGCGAAGTTGAAAACTGCGGCGTGCCTGTCCGTTCACGCAACAGCAGGTACTGTGAGAAACATTACATGCGCGTTCGTCGTCATGGTTCAACCGAAAAACAAAGCACCAGAAAGGAGGGTAAGCTAGAGCACTCAGGTGGTTATCTACTGGTCTATGCACCCAATCACCCCCTAGCCTGTGGTACTAGCCGAGTCTATGAACATCGCTTGGTTTATTACGATAAGCATGGCGCTGGCCCTTTCCGCTGTCACTGGTGCTGTAAGTCTGTGAACTGGGATACCCTTCACATCGATCATCTTGATAACTGTAAGACCAACAATGAGCTGACAAACCTGGTTGCCAGTTGCCCCGTGTGTAATCAGAAACGCGGTAGAGCAAAGATGAGACAGACGATGAGGAAGAAATCACACCGACGCTATAACGTGCACGGAAAGACCATGTGTCTAAATGAATGGGCTGATTATCTCGGCATATCACCTAACTCCATTGAGTACCGTCTCAATGCTGGATGGGATATCAACAAAGCATTCAGTCCACGCATTGGCAACAGCGGTCCCCCAAGCCGCAAATTGGCAAAAATAGTACATGAAGCGATCAAATGATAGCGATTCTCATCAGCGGGAGGGGGAGGGTAAATCTCTACAGCCCTGTCGCTCCAGTACCGCCGCCTAGCCTTTCTTCACATCGCCGCAGGTTAGAAACTTTTTTTTGGGGTTCCCCATACGATGATTAATAGGAGTTTTCGATTATGTCTGGACCACCGAAAACCCCGACCCATCTACGTTTGGTGAGGGGTAACCCATCAAAACGCCCGATCAACAAAAATGAGCCGCAACCGACAAAAGGGGTCCCCCCAACGCCGAAGCATTTTACCAAGCAAGGTAAGTACTGGTTTAAGCGATTGGGCGATCAATTAGCAGGGATCGGCGTACTCACAGCGCTTGATGGAAAGGCGCTTGAAATGTTGGTCGACGCCTACGTTGACTATCGACTTATTAAAGAAACGCTGGAGCGCGAGGGCGCGACAAAAGAAATCACCACCACTACTGGTGATGTCAGGGTTAAGCCGAGCGATTTTTTTGGTGAGAGCCGAGAAGCCAGAAAAGAAGTCCGAGGTTGGCTTCAGGAATTTGGCATGACGCCATCCAGCCGATCAAAAGTAAATGTGGGTGATCCGGGCGAGAGTGATCCTCTTGCTGAATTTCTTAACGCGAGGGATTAATGGCAAACGTTGCTGATGGTATTCGCTACGCTGAACGTGTCGTGGCGGGGGATATTATTGCCTGCGAGTACGTGCGCCTGGCATGCCAGCGTTTTCTTGATGACTTAAAGCATGGCGAAGCCCGTAACATTTATTTCAGCGAGCCACGCGCACAACACATCCTCAATTTTTATAAGTTCGTACCACACGTTAAGGGCAATCTGGCTGGACAGCCCATCGAATTGATGGACTGGCATGTGTTTATTCTGATCAATATCTTCGGCTTTGTTATACCGCTGATGGATGAGCAGACCGGGGAGGTCGTGTTACGCAACGATGGCAGCGGACGCCCGGTGATGGTACGCCGCTTCCGCACTGCCTATAACGAGGTGGCGCGCAAAAACGCCAAATCAACGCTGTCCTCCGGTATTGGCCTGTATATGACTGGCGCTGACAGCGAAGGGGGTGCCGAGGTCTATTCAGCGGCCACCACGCGCGATCAGGCCCGCATTGTGTTTGAAGATGCGAAAAACATGGTCAAAAAGGCCAAGGCGACGCTCGGCAGGTTGTTTGAATTCAACAAACTTGCCATTTACCAGGAACAAACAGCGTCAAAGTTTGAGCCGCTCTCATCGGATGCCAACAACCTCGACGGACTCAATATTCATTGTGGCATTGTCGATGAGTTGCACGCGCACAAAACCCGCGACGTGTGGGACGTTCTGGAGACGGCAACCGGCGCTCGCCTGCAATCATTACTGTTTGGCATCACCACGGCGGGGTTCAATAAAGAAGGTATCTGTTACGAACTGCGTGATTACGCCATCAAGGTGTTGCACGGCTATAACAGCGCGGTCGAGGGTGCAGTAAAGGACGATACGTTTTTTGCCATTATCTACACCCTGGATAAAGACGACGATCCCTTTGATGAGACCGTCTGGCAGAAAGCCAATCCCGGACTTGGCATCTGCAAGCGCTGGGATGACCTGCGGCGGCTGGCTAAAAAAGCCAAAGAGCAGGTTTCAGCCCGCGTTAACTTTTTCACCAAGCACATGAATATCTGGGTGACCGCTGAGTCTGCCTGGATGGACATGATTAAGTGGGAGAAGTGTGAATACCTTGCCCCACAACACGAACTGAAGACCTACCCGATGTGGGTGGGGGTCGATCTGGCGCATAAAATCGATATTTGTGCCGCCGTCAAACTCTGGCGGGCAAACAATGGCCATGTGCATGCTGATTTTAAGTTCTGGTTACCCGAAGGGCGGTTGGAGCGATGCTCTGCACAAATGGCGCAGATGTATCGCAAGTGGGCAGATCTCAGCAAGTTAGCGCTGACTGACGGCGACGTTATTGACCATGCACAAATCAAAGCCGACCTTCTGGAATGGATTAATGGAGAAAACCTGAGAGAGACAGGTTTTGACCCGTGGAGCGCCCTGCAATTCAGCATTGCGATGCGTGATGATGGTGTAGCGATGGTGGAAGTCCCTCAAACGGTCAAAAATTTCTCTGAAGCGATGAAAGAGGTTGAAGCGCTGGTTTACGGTGAACGTTTTCACCACAGCAATCACCCGGTCATGAACTGGATGATGTCGAACGTGACCGTTAAGCCGGATAAACATGACAACATTTTCCCCAACAAATCGACACCCGAAGCCAAAATTGACGGTCCCGCCGCATTGTTTACTGCGATGAGTCGGCTACTGGTCAATGGTGGTAATGAAATCGACTTCCTTTCAACGCTCGATCCTGATGAAGACCTGTTGATGCTATGAAATCACTGATTACTGATGTTATCGGGCTAGCCGGTTTCGGTTCGCTCACCGCTGGCGTGTATTTGCAATTTGGGGTGTCCGTGGCATTGATGCTGACTGGTGTCCTGTTGCTTATTTTTGCGCTGCTGGCTGCAAGGGGGAGAAATGCTGCTTGATGCCTTGTTTCGCAACGAACCGCTGGAGAGTCCTGCGACACCGATCACCGGTGATGCAGCAGAAACAGACAATATTTTTGGCCGTGACGTTTTTGTGAGTCCCGAAACGGCCATGAAACTGGCTGCGGTTTATGCCTGTATCTACGTCATCTCATCAAACATTGCGCAGATGCCCCTGCATGTGATGCGCAAATCAAATAACAAGGTGGAGCCAGCGCGAGATCATCCTGTTTTTCACCTGGTACATGATGAGCCGAACGACTGGCAGACCAGCTACAAATGGCGCGAGCTGAAACAGCGCCATATCCTCGGTTGGGGAAATGGCTATACCCACATAAAGCGCAATCGCAGGGGCGAAGTTATCCAGCTTGAAGCGTGCATGCCGTGGGAAACCACGCTGCTGAATACTGGCGGGCGCTACACCTACGGTGTTTATAACGACGAAGGTTCATTTGCTATTAGTCCGGAAGATATGGTGCATATTCGGGCGCTGGGCAACGATCAGAAGATGGGCGTCAGCCCTGTACTACAGCATGCTGAAACCATCGGCATGGGCATGAGTGGGCAGAAATATACCGAAAATTTCTTCAGTGGAAATGCCCGCCCTGCCGGGATCGTGTCGGTTAAAGGGCCACTGAATAAAGACAGCTGGGGGTGGCTGAAAGACCAGTGGCAGAAGGCCACTGCCATGCTGCGCAGCCAGGAAAATAAAACTATGCTGCTGCCTGCTGACCTTGACTATAAAGCGCTGACCATTTCTCCGGTCGATGCCCAGATCATCGACATGCTGAAGCTCAATCGCTCGATGATCGCCGGGATATATAACGTACCCGCACACATGATTAACGATCTGGAAAAGGCGACATTTTCCAACATCACCCAGCAAGCCATCCAGTTTGTGCGTTACACCATGCTGCCCTGGGTGACGAACTGGGAGCAGGAGCTAAACAGACGTTTGTTTACGCGTTCCGAGAGAGCTGCCGGATATTACACCCGTTTTAACCTCACTGGCCTGCTTCGCGGTACTCCGCAAGAGCGTGCGCAGTTCTATCACTTTGCTATCACTGATGGCTGGATGAGTCGTAACGAAGCCCGCGCCTTTGAAGACATGAACCCTGTGGATGGGCTGGACGAAATGCTGGTGAACGTTAATGCAGCCAACCCTGCCAGCGATTTTAAAACCACGAAAAATGATGATGGGGATAACACCAATGAATGATCGTGAATTGCGTTGCTATAGCGGCGAAGTTCGCACCGAACAGACGGGGGACGGACCAGCATACATTATCGGTTACGGCTCTGTTTTCAATTCCCGATCCGAACCGCTATGGGGTTTTCGGGAAATCATCAAGCCGGGGGCGTTTGACGATGTGCTGAACGACGATGTGCGAGCGCTGTTCAACCACGATGCCAATTTTATTCTTGGTCGCTCAACAGCAGGAACACTGTTTGTGGCTGTTGATGATAAAGGGTTGCGCTATGACATTACCGCGCCCGATACGCAGACGATCCGCGATCTGGTTTTGTCACCCATGGCTCGCGGCGATATCAGCCAGTCCTCCTTTGCTTTCCGTGTCGCTCGTGACGGGGAGCACTGGTACGAAGACGAAGAGGGGATTGTTCTTCGTGAAATCACCAAGGTTTCCCGACTATTCGATGTCAGCCCGGTGACGTACCCGGCGTATCAAGAGGCCGATTCCGCGCTGCGTTCTATGGCGGCATGGCAGGAGGCGCGTGATAGCGGCGCAATACAGAAAGCTATCAATGAAAAAATGGCGCGTGAGCGTCTCCTTAATTTGATAAATGCGTGAGGAAAGACATGAAATATCATGAACTGAAGCAAAAACGTAACACCATCGCCACCGATATGCGCGCCCTGCATGACAAAATCGGTGAAAACACATGGACTGATGAGCAGCGTACTGAGTGGAATAAAGCCAAGTCTGAACTGGACGGTCTGGATGCGCAGATTGCTCGTGAAGACGAGTTGCGCCGTCAAGATCAGTTGTATGTTAATGACAACGAGCAGGAACAGCGCCAGCAAAATAATGGCGATCCGGCTGCGCAAGCTCAAGAAAAACGCGTTGCTGCGTTCGATCGCTTCCTGCGTAATGGTTTTGCCGAATTAACCAGTGAAGAACGCCAGGCATTGAAAGAATTGCGCGCTCAGGGCACTACGCCAGATGCAAAGGGTGGCTACACCGTCCCAACGCAGATGCTGAATAAGATTGTCGATTCAATGAAGGCTTACGGCGGCATTGCCAGCGTAGCGCAGATTCTCAACACATCTAATGGTCAGGACATCACCTGGTCAACGTCTGACGGCACTTCTGAAGAAGGCGAATTGCTGGGTGAAAATACCGAGGCATCGGAAGAAGATGTGAGCTTTGGTACAGCGATCTTGGGTGCAAAAAAACTGTCATCCAAAATCATTCGCGTCTCTAATGAATTACTGCAAGATAGCGGTGTTGATATTGAAGCCTATTTAGCTGGGCGCATCGGGCAGCGCATTGGGCGCGGTGAGGCCAAATATCTGGTACAAGGGACGGGCGCTGGTGCTCCGGTTCAACCGAAAGGACTTGTAACGTCCGTGACGGGGACGGTTAATACCGCTGCCGCTGCTGCATTTACATGGAAAGAGATGAATAGCCTCAAGCACGCCATTGACCCCGCGTATCGAGGTGGACCTAAATACCGCTGGGCGTTCAACGATTCAACACTCCAAATCATCGAAGAGATGGTTGATGATCAGAAGCGCCCGCTATGGCTTCCTGATATCGTCGGCGGTTCTCCCGCTACGATTCTGAACATTCCATACGTTATCGATCAGGCTATCGGCAGCATTGCAGCGGGTAAAAAGTTCGCATTCCTGGGAGATTTTAACCGCTTCATCATCCGCCGAATCACGTACATGACGCTTAAGCGCCTGGTTGAACGCTACGCTGAGTACGACCAGACTGCATTCCTCGCGTTCCATCGCTTTGACTGCGTACTGGAAGATGTCGCGGCTATTAAGGCGCTGGTGGGCAAGCCCGCATAAGGCACAATCACTGTACTGACAACGTTTACCGCTTAGGCGGTTTTTTCATGACCGCAATCTGGTAACGGGTTGCGGGCGGAGTGCTTTCTATGGTCCCAACGATTGATGAATTGCGCAATCAGTGCCGAATAGACAGCGATGACGCTACCGAAGACCAGATGCTTACGCTTTACTGTTTGGCGGCAAAGGGAAGGGCCGAGAATTATATTAACCGTAAGTTATATGATGCTGCGGTGCCTGAAAACGAAAGTGAGGGGCTGGTGATCTCGTCGGATATTAAACTGGCGCTGATGCTTGCGGTTGGGTTTTGGTATGAAAATCGTGAGGCGCAGAGCCTGCCAGCGGGATTTTTCTCAATACTGCAACCTTACAGGTTTATTCCGCTATGAACATCGGAAAAATGCGCCACCGCGTCACCATCCAGAACTTCACCACAACACGCGATGCCAGCGGGCAACTCATCAAGACGTGGTTTGATGCTGCTACTGTGTGGGCCGAGGTCGCACCTATAAGCGGACGTGAGCTGGTGGCTTCAGGGGCGGTATCTGCTGAGGCGACAATTCGTGTGTGGATGCGTCACCGCCGTGATGTATCGGCGGCGTCACGGTTACTGTGCCTGAACGGGCCGTTTAAAGGCTTAACACTGGACGTTATCGGGCCACCCATCCCAGACGGTAAGTGCACCCGACTGGAAATATTGTGCAAGCTGGGGGTGAAACGTGATTGATTTTGGTCTTGATTTTTCCGGCCTGGACGATATTGCAAGGGATTTGGAAAAACTGAGTCGGGCCGAAAACAACAAGGTACTGCGTGATGCTACTCGCGCCGGTGCCGAAGTGCTGAAAGAGGAGGTTATTGCCCGCGCCCCGGTTCGCACTGGGAAAATGCGCAAAAACGTTGTGGTGGTTACTCAGAAATCACGGCGAAAAGGGGAAATATCATCTGGCGTACATATTCGCGGTGTTAATCCCCGAACGGGTAACAGCGATAATACTATGAAGGCGAAAAACCCACGCAATGTCTTTTACTGGCGCTTTGTTGAAATGGGTACAGTGAATATGCCTGCGCATCCTTTTGTGCGCCCTGCATTCGATACAGCACAAGAAATGGCGGCAGAGGCGGCTATCAAACGCATGAATACCGCTATCGACGAGGCATTGAGTAAATGACAGAAACCGATATTCATCCACTAATAACCGGAATAGCAAACGGTAATGTTTATCCCTATATCATTCCGCTGAATAGCGAAGGAGAGCCCGCGATTTCGCCGCCGTGGGTGGTGTTCTCGTTTGTGTCCCAACTATCCGCTGATGTGCTGTGTGGCCCAGCAGAAACCGCATCGTCCGTTCAGTTTGATGTTTACGCCACAACCATCGCCCAGGCGCGGGATATACGCAGTGCTGTTATTGCCGCAGTATCACCCCTTGCACCTGCCCATCAAATGCTCACTCAGGAATTTGACACCGAAACAGCATTGTACCGGGCTACAGTAGAACTACAGTTTATCGACTAACCCTACATCCTCATCATCCAGACCCGCCATAGAGCGGGTTTTTTATTTTGGAGACAGCCATGTCATCACTGTATGAAAAGTCACAGAAAACGGTGATCCGAATCTCGTCAGCGCCAACCACGCTGGAGGGGATTGATACCGCCACATTTCTCGATCTGACTTGCACCATTAAAGAAATTCAGTTCACTGGTGGACAGAAAAACGATATCGACGTAACAACGTTGTGTTCGGACGAAACGGAGAACATCAACGGCCTGCCTGCGCCGTCTGAAATTTCATTGTCCGGTAACTTTTACCGTAATCCAGCGCAGGATGCCCTGCGAGATGCCTACGACAATGACACGCGCTATGCCTTCCAGGTGATTTTCCCGTCCGGTAACGGCTTCCAGTTTTTGGCAGAGGTGCGCCAGCACACCTGGTCGTCAGGCACCAACAACGTGGTGGCTGCAACGTTCTCCCTGCGGCTAAAGGGCAAGCCAACAAACATTGCGCCCGGTCCACTGGCGTTTACAACTAATCTTCCATCGACAAAAACGGTGGCTGAGGGTGCTGCGTTGGCGATGGCCGTTGCGGTGAATGGTGGTATCGCGCCGTATTCCTACAAATGGCTGAAAGGTGGTTCCGCGATCAGTGGTCGCACATCTGCATCATTCAATAAGGCAGCGGCCGAATCAGGAGATGCAGGCGTCTATACCTGTGAAGTTACAGACTCGGCACCATCCCCGGTAACAATCACCTCCGCATCCTGCACTGTCACCATCAGCTAACCCGGAGCAACAAACGCATGGCAAAGAAAAGCATTAAAT
This sequence comes from Symbiopectobacterium purcellii, assembly GCF_052050035.1. Classification (GTDB taxonomy): domain Bacteria; phylum Pseudomonadota; class Gammaproteobacteria; order Enterobacterales; family Enterobacteriaceae; genus Symbiopectobacterium; species Symbiopectobacterium purcellii_A. The sequence goes on along the minus strand of NZ_CP189882.1, from coordinate 5,301,964 downwards.
CTCTGGCTCTGGCTCCCGGTGCTGGCTTTCTCACCAAGGCTATCGAGGTGCCAGAGTGGGAGGGGGTGAAAGTCATGCTACGCGAACCCACCGCCGAAGCCTGGCTGCGCTGGCAGGATGCACTGAAAACCGACGACGACAAAGAAACTCTGTGTATATCTGAGCGCGCCCGCCGTAATCTTCACGCTGATGCCACGCTGTTTATCGATATTCTGCGCGATGAAGAGGGTGAGCCTGTATTTTCAGTCGATGATCTCGAAGAGGTGGAATGCGTTTATGGTCCTGTACACAGTCGCTTGCTGCGTCAGGCGCTGGACATCATCAACGACGCGGAGATAGCCAAAAAAAAGTAGCTCAGCCTGGCATGCAGTTTTTGATGGCGCTGGCGCTCCGCATGGGGCGCACGCTGTCAGAAATGCGCCAGACGATGACGGCCAGCGAACTGATGATGTGGATTGAGTACGACAAACTTTCCCCCATCAGTGATACGCGTGGCGACATTCAAGCGGCGCAGATTGTCAGTGCTGTTTGGGGGGCTCAGGGTGTAAAAGTGCCTCTCACTGACGCAATGCTCGACTGGTCAGGCAGGGAAGAGGATGAGGCCGATCCGTTTGGCAATCTGGAGGCGTTTCTTTCTATGGCGGCGAGTTAGCGTTCATGTATAGATCCCTACGTCAACTGGTGGTAGTTTGTAACCACTTGTTACTGATGACTATAGAGATGAAGATTTTTTTTGCTTTATTCATTTTTACTATTTATTTACCATTCGCAAATAGCAGACCAATCACAGAAGAAGAAATATTAGCAGTCGAGGAGTTAGTAAAAGAAAACTTGAAAGATCCTGACTCTGTTAAGTTTTATCATGGAGATTACCCTTATCCAGATAAAACAGGGATATATTGCGGATACATGAATGCTAAAAATTCATTTGGTGCTTTTACTGGTAAGCAGTTGTTCTCTAACTTTGTAGTGAGAAATAATGACGGTATTATCGTTGCGCCGACTATGGATTTTAATAAATTGACAGGTGAGCAGTATGATCAAGATATAATATCTTCAAATTGTGCATCAGCTGGTTATGACATTCCTGTTAAGAATAAATTTCTAAAGCAAGTGAACAAAAAAAGATCTAGCGAGGGAATACTTAACCTAAGTAATAATTACGTGAGAGAATAAACCTGCTTCGGCGGGTTTTTTTACAGCCGGAGAAAAAATGGCAACCCTGCGCGAATTAATCATAAAAATCTCAGCCAATTCACAATCATTTCAGTCCGAGATCGCCCGTGCTTCGCGTATGGGCGAAAACTATTACAAAACCATGCAAAATGGTGGGCGACAAGCGGCGGCAGCGTCGCGTGAAAGTCAACGCGCATTGGCAGAAGTCAATGCACAGCTTGCGTCGGTTAAATCTACGGCGTTGAGCATGACCGGTGCACTCGCTGGCGCATTCGCTACCGGGCATCTGATTAATCTTGCTGATCAGTGGAATTTGGTTAATGCCCGCCTGAAACAAGCATCAACGTCTACGCAGGATTTTACCAGTAACCAGTCTGCGTTAATGGCTCTTAGCCAAAGAACAGGAACCGCTTTTGCAGATAATGCAGGGTTATTTGCCCGTTCTGCGGCTTCACTGCGCGAATACGGTTACTCATCGCAGGACGCATTAAAGGTTACTGAGGCATTGGCTACCGGCCTTAAACTTTCTGGTGCTGGTGTTCAGGAATCCAGTTCTGTTATTACCCAATTCAGCCAGGCGCTGGCGCAAGGCGTCCTACGCGGTGAAGAGTTCAACTCTGTAAACGAAAATGGTGATCGCGTCATTCGTGCTCTGGCGGCAGGGATGGGTGTTGCGCGTAAAGACCTTAAAGCGATGGCTGATGACGGAAAGCTCACGGCCGACAAAGTTGTCCCTGCGCTCATTAGCCAGCTTGGAGCGATGCAAAAAGAGTTTGAGGCAATGCCAGCCACCGTTGGTGGATCGGTAACGAAAGTGCAAAATGCTTTTCAGCAATGGGTAGGTGGTGTTAATCAGACATCCGGCGTGACGGCCACGCTCTCCGGTACGCTGGATAAACTTGCAGGTAATATTGACGATGTAGCAACCGCAGCCGGGGCGCTGGTGGCTGTCGGTGCCGCCCGCTATTTTGGGAATATGGCTAACGGAGCATACAGCGCTACGGCGGGCATTATTTCAGCCGCAAAAAGTGAGGTTGCTTTAGCTGAAGCGCAACTTCGAGGAACTCAAATAGCTATCGCTCGCGCTCGTGCTGCTGTTTACCGCGCTCAGCAGGCATTAGTCGCTGCGCGCGGAACTGATGCTCAGGCGGCGGCAGAGGTCCGATTGAATGCTGCGCAAAATTCACTGTCACGAAACATAGCTGCGCGTACAACAGCTCAAACTGCATTAAATGGCATTACCGCTGTAGGCTCAAGATTGGCTGGTGGCATGTTGCGACTTATCGGGGGGTGGCCAGCCGCGCTTCTATTGGCTGGCGGCTCCTGGTATTCAATGTACCAAAACCAAGAACAAGCCCGACGATCTGCGCAGGAATACGCTACTACTATTGAAGAAATTCGCCAGCGATCAGGCGCTATGTCTTTAGCCGATACGGTAGATAATTATGATAAAGCAAAGTCATCGTTATCCGAACAGAACCGGTTGATTGATGAGCAAAAAGAAAAGGTTCGGTTAATCAAAGTGGAGATTGAGGGTTATCAGCAAATGCTGGCAAACGCAGGGCTAACCATCAATGGTTATATGATTAACCACTTGATGAGCGTTGAAGAGGCAACTAATGGACTGTCAGCGGCAACAGACAATTTATCCGTTGAGCAGGATCGTCTTTCTCGTCTTCAGAATAAATCTCAAGACATTCAAAGTGTTTTGGCAAGATTAGAACATCGCCGCGTGGTTTTAATTCAACAACAAGCTGCTGAGCAGAATGCTGCTTATCAATCTCTTCTGCGAATGAATGGACAGCACACCGAATTTAACCGTCTGCTATCTCTGGGTAATGTCCTATTATCCGCTCGTCAGGGTAGCGCGTCATTCCCGTTTCGAGTTCCTGACGCTACCTTAACAGACAAGCAAACGGATGCGCTGGAAAAAAGTCGTCAGGATCTGGAAATATCAAAACTTAAAGGTGAAGCAAGAGAGCGGCAACGTCTTGCTTATGCCGCCGATTCGCTTGGGTTTACTCATATTCCCTCAGACCAAAAAGCACGGCAGGAATATATCAATAATGGTGTGGCGGAGTGGAAAAATATCGAGGCCAATAAACCCACAGCAAAAGGGCCAAAAAGTGAAGAAGAAAAAGCGGTTGATACCTATGACCGCCTGATTAAGCAACAACGTGAACGGCTGGCGCTGGGGAGTTCAAACACAGAACTGGCAAAAATGGCGTATCAAACCTCTCAGGGTGAATTATCGACCCTTTCCAGTCTTCAAAAGCAGGAGATTTTACGCAATGCTGCATTGATAGACCAGGCAGAAATACGTAAGAAGGCTACTGAATACGAAAATGGTCTGATTGATTCCAATGCCAACGCTAAAGCAGCTAATGACGCGAACTTTATTGGTTTTGGTGAGGGCTCCCGCGTTCGTGAACGTATGCAGGAAATGATCAGCATTCGCCGCGAGTTTATCCAGAAAGATGATGAGCTACGGCGTCAGCATCAGGCGGGTGAAATTGATGACGAATTTTTCAATCGAGCCATTTCCCTGAATAAGCGCTATCTCGATAAACGCCTGAGTGACCAGCAGGTGTATTACTCCTCGCTTGATGACCAGCGCAATAACTGGATGGGCGGCATGCGTGATGGTTTTGCCGATTGGGCTGATGAGGCTACCGATTATACTACTCAGGCATCTCAAGGGATGAAGACAGCCATGAGCGGTGCGGTGGGGTCAATCACTGAAATGCTCAATGGCAACGTTGATAGTTGGAAAGACTGGGGTGTTAGCGTTCTTAAAATTATCGAGAACGTTTTGGTGAATATGATGGTTGCCAACGCAGCCAGCTCAATCGGCAGTTTATTTGGCATCGGACTCTCTGCTGCTTCGGGAATTGCAGGCGCTGCAAGCGCTGGCAGTACCGGGGCAATGGGGATGGGTACGGGGTGGCAGTCCTATGTCCCCAATGCTAAGGGCGGAGTTTATGACTCTCCATCTCTCAGCGCCTACAGTGGAGGTGTATACAGTACACCACAGCTTTTTGCTTTTGCTAAAGGCGCAGGGGTGTTTGCTGAGGCAGGACCAGAAGCCATCATGCCACTCACTCGTGCTGCAAATGGTTCGCTCGGTGTCAGGGCGATCATGCCAGATACATCTACCGTTAGTAATGGCGGCAACGTCTACGTAACCATTAATGAAAACGGCACAACATCTGTTGCGGGTAATGGTAATCAGGATTTCGCTCGTACATTCACGAAAATAATTCAGGAAGAATACCGTAAGTTGCGTGAAAAGGATTTGGGACAAGGTGGCGTTTTATCAGCAGCAAGAAATGGGCGTAGGGGAGGATGATGGAAACCTTTAATTTTTGCCCTCGCGTTAACCCGGAGGGCGCATTTACACAACGAACCCGATCGATACAGTTCGATGATGGGTACACCCAGCGGGCAGGCGATGGGATTAACAGCGAGTCACAAAGCTGGCCGTTAACGTTTGTTGGCGATAATGTCCATGTTCAGCCAATTATTGCATTCCTGCGACGTCACAAGGGCTATACCGCATTTCAATGGGTAAACCCATTCTCTGAGTTAGGGCTGTATTGCTGCCCTGACGGATTTAACGTTACGGCGCTGGGTAAAAACAGTCGTGGCGACCAGGTATTTCAACTCACCGCAACGTTTGTCACCGCCTATCATCCGTAATCAAGGCTAATCATGGCTATAAACACCGACTCCCAAAAACTGGAGCCGGGCGATCGCGTGCGTCTATTTGAAGTGGATTGCACCGCATTTGATGGCCCGGAATTGTACTTCCACAGTCATGCTATCGCTCATACCTCGGAGGAAATTGAGGAAGCGGGTGACGATGCAGCAAAGATACTCGCAAAATCGATCTGGTGGCAGGGCAAAGAATACAAAGCCTGGCCAACGCAGGTCGAAGGGCTGGAAATGACCAGCGACGGCAGCGCCCCCACGCCCACACTGACGGTGGGTAATATCGATGGCACCATTACGGCGCTCTGTCTGGCTTATCAGAATCTGGCACAAGCCACGGTGCGCGTTCACACTACGTTTGCCCACTATCTTGATGCGCGTAATTTCCCCAAAGGTAATGCCGACGCAGATCCAACGCAGGAACGATTAGAGGTCTGGTACATCGACAGCAAGACCGCAGAGGATGATGAGTCAGTGACCTTTAAATTGTCATCCCCGGCAGACCTGCAAGGCATCATGATCCCCACCCGGCAGATACACAGTCTGTGCACCTGGTGCATGCGTGGTCAGTATCGCGGGGCATCATGTGGTTATACCGGCACAAACTTTTTTGATGCGGATGGCAATCCTGTTGACGATCCGGCGCTGGATGAATGCTCGGGGTTGCTATCGACAGGCTGTAAGTTGCGATTTGGTGAAGATGCCGAATTGCCCTTCGGCGGTTTTCCCGGCTCCGCGCTGATTAAGAGGTGAATAGTGAAACTCAGCAAATTAATCATTACAGAAATACTGGCACATGCTGAGCACGTCTATCCCTATGAGGCGTGCGGATTAATTATCCAGACCGGGCGGAAACAACGCTATGTGCGCTGCCGTAATCAGGCGCTGGAGCCAGAAGAACATTTCACGATGAACCCGGAGGATTACGCAGAGGCGGAAGATAGCGGGGCCATCATTGCCATTGTCCACAGTCACCCGGATGCCACCACACAACCTAGTCATGTTGATCAGGCTGAGTGTGATGTGTCGCAACTGCCTTGGGTGATCGCCAGTTGGCCGGAGGGGGATATTCGCACCATTATGCCTGCGGAGAGTATCAAGCCGTTGCTGGGGCGTCCTTTTGTGCATGGCATCTGGGATTGCTATGCCATTGTGCGTGACTGGTATCTGTTGGAACGAGGCATAACGCTGCCCAATTTTGAACGCGCCGATGGATGGTGGAACCGTAGCGAAAACCTTTACATGAAACATTACGCCGAGGCGGGATTTACTGCTGTCAGTGGTGAACTACAACCCGGTGACGTGATCATTATGCAAGTACGCGCCAGCGAGCCAAACCACGCAGGGGTTTATGTTGGAAACGGTGAAATGCTCCATCATATGTATAACCAGTTGAGCCAAAAAATCCCCTATGGCGGTTACTGGTTTGACAGAACCATAACCCGCTTGCGCTATACAGGAGGTGTTAATGTCGGTAGCCATTGAGTACCAACCCCTAAAAAACATCCGTCTCTATGGCGTCCTGGGTGCAACGTTTGGGCGCGTGCACCGTCTGGCGGTTGAAAGCCGTCAGGAGGCTATCAAGGCGCTAAGCATAGTCATCCCCGGCTTTGAGAAGTTTCTACTGACGAGTAAAGCGCGGGGGCTGACCTATGCGGTATTTGACGGTAAGCGAAATCTTACGCGTGATGAGCTGGATTTTAATGTCAGTCATGAAATCCGTATTGCTCCCGTCATTATCGGGAGCAAGAAGGCGGGAATGTTTCAAACGATTTTTGGGGCCGTATTACTAGCCAGTTCTCTTATTCTTGGCCCTGCGTATGGAATTGGGTTTCTCTGGCCCAAACTAGCGTTCGGTATGGGAATGATGGGGGCATCGATGATGCTTGGCGGAGTGGTGCAGATGCTAACGCCCGTTCAGGGCGGGATTGCTATGCGTGAATCTCCCGACAACAAACCCTCATACGCTTTCGGTGGGCCGGTTAACTCCATTGCTCAGGGGGATCCGGTGCCGATCCTCTATGGCCGTCGCCGAATCGGTGGCGCGATTATCTCTGCGGGTATTTACGCAGAAGATCAGCAGTAATCATTATCCCTTCACACGTTTAAGCCGCGCTTAGCGGTTTTTTTGTTTTTGGAGCATTCATGACGATTCGTGGTCGTAAAGGTGGCGGCGGTAATGCCCGCACACCGGTTGAGTCACCTGATTCTATTCAGTCTACGTCCTACGCAAAAATTCTGCTGGCGTTGGGGGAGGGGGAATTTAGCGGTGGGCTGGATGGCTCGCGGGTTTTTCTGGACGGCACACCGATCACTGATGCGCACGGCAACGCAAACTTTTCAGGCGTGACGTGGGAGTTTCGCTCCGGCACGCCCGATCAATCCTATATACCCGGCTTCCCTGGCGTTGAGAATGAAATTACCGTCAGCACAGAATTAACCAGTCAGACAGCCTGGGTGCGGTCACTCACCAATACTCAGCTTTCAGCGGTACGTCTACGCTTTTCGTGGTCTGCACTCCAGCAACAACAGGATAACGGCGATGTTGGTGGTTATCGCATTGAGTATGCGATTGATGTGGCCACGGATGGCGGCAGCTATCAGGAACTGCTGAAAACAGCGGTCGACGGTAAGACTACGACGAAATATGAGCGTAGCCACCGTATTGACTTACCTGATGCAACAACCGGCTGGCAAATCCGTGTGCGTCGCATTACGCCGAATTCAACGAGCAACCGCATTGCCGATAAAATGGTTATTGATGCCGTTACGGAAATCATTGATGCGAAATTGCGTTACCCGGAAACCGCGCTGCTGTTTATTCAGTTTGATGCGAAACAGTTCCAGAATATCCCGGTCATTTCCTGTGAGCCCGATGGGCGCATTATCCGCGTCCCCTCAAATTATGATCCGGTAGCCCGAACTTACAGCGGGGCATGGAACGGCACCTTTAAATGGGCATTCACCAATAACCCTGCCTGGGTGTATTACGACATCCAGATCAGCGATCGCTTTGGCCTTGGCAACCGCATCAAGGCTGAAAACCTCTCCGTTTCAAAATGGTCGCTGTATCAGATTGCACAGTATTGCGATCAGTTAGTACCGGATGGCCGGGGCGGTAATGGCACTGAACCACGTTTTTTATGCGATGTGTATATCCAGTCGCAGGAAGAAGCCTGGACCGTGCTTAATGATCTGGCTGCAATCTTTCGCGGTGCCACGTTCTGGGGCAACAACCAGATGAATGTGATCGCCGATATGCCGCGCGATATTGATTACATCGTGACGCGCGCCAACGTGAAAGACGGGAAATTCACCTACAGCAACGCCAGCGAGAAAACACATTATAGCCAGGCCATGGTGTCATGGTCCGATCCTGCCAACAGCTATCAGGATGCCGTTGAAGCCGTCAATGATAACAAGTTGGTTAAACGTTACGGGATTAAACAGGCCGAAGTGACGGCGATTGGTTGTATTCGTCAGACGGAGGCGATCCGCCGTGGTAAATGGATTTTGCACACCAATGATGCGGACAGGGCCATTGCGTACACAATGGGGCTGGATGGCGATATTCCGGTGCCTGGCTCAATTGTTGGGGTAGCTGATTCGTTACTGGCAGGGCGTCCCCTGGGGGGTCGCATCAGTGCGGTTGACGGGCGTAACATCACACTTGATCGCGTATCGTCTGCGGCCATTGGTGAGCGCCTGATTGTTAACCTGCCGAGTGGGAAAGCGGAAGGGCGCACCATTGAAGCGGTAAACGACAACATCATTACGGTCACAACAGACTACAGCGAAACGCCGATCGCAGAATCTGTATGGGCGATAGATGCCACTGATTTGGCTTTGCAACTGTACCGCATTGTTGGTGTGGCCGAGGCTGATGGTGGTCTGTCATTTGATATCACCGGCGTCGAGTATGACCCGGACAAATGGGACAATATTGATAACGGCGCACGCATTGAATCGCGTCCGATCAGCGTTATTCCGCCTTCAGTACAACCTGCCCCCGAAAGTGTCGAGATTGGCAGTTACAACACTGTCGATCAGGGCATAAACGTTACGACACTTCGGGTAACGTGGGATCGGGCTGAAAGCGCAATCGCTTATGAGGCGCAATGGCGACGTGATAATGGCAACTGGATAAATGCAGCGCGTACTTCTGCGTTGGGTTTTGAAGTACCAGGCATTTACGCCGGGCAATATCAGGCTCGCGTCCGGGCTATTAATGCGGCTGAAATCTCCAGCATGTGGGCTAACGCGCAGGAGACCCGGCTTAACGGCAAAGAGGGCAACCCGCCTGCGCTGGCGAGTTTCATCACAGTGCCACTCGTTTTCGGCATTCAGCTTAACTGGAGTTTTCCTGCTGACACAGACGATACCCTGAAAACGGAGATTCAGTATTCCCCTACGAGCGACGGGCAGACTGCGTTGCTGCTGGCCGATGTGGCTTACCCCACTCGCACCTATCAGCAAATGGGGCTCAGTGTCGGTCAGGCGTTCTTTTACCGTGCCCGTATTGTTGACAAGTCAGGCAATCAGGGACCGTGGACGAACTGGATACGCGGGGGATCCAGCACAGACGTAAGCGATATTACGGATGTGATTGTGGGTGAAATCACTGAAACCGATGCATGGAAATCTCTGGTTGGTGAGGTTGAGAACAATACCCTGCAAATATCGGACGGCATGCTGAACAGCATTGAACAGGCCAAAGCGATTATCCGTAACAGCCTGGCTAACGATGCTGAAACACGACGCTGGCGCGCGCAGAACGGTGATAGAGCGGCAGAAATCACGGAAACGCGTGCAGTAATAGCAAATGAAGTTGAGGCCAGAACGATTGCGATGCTGGAAATGCAGTCAAGTATCGGCACGACGAACAGTAATCTGACGCAGTTGCAGCAGACAGTGGCAACGCAAAACGAAACCACATCGCAGCAGCTGACCGATCTCAACAGTCAGATGAACGATCCTGCTACTGGCCTTACAGCGAATGCGACGGCGGTGCAGGGGCTGCAAACCTCTGTCACCAACATTGACGGGCAGCTTACAGCGCAAGCTACGCAGCTCACCCAACTCACCTCCACGGTTAACGGTGTCACAACGGAAATCAGCGATATCAGCAGCATTGTGAATGGCACAGATGTGAAGTTGTCGGCCTATCGCACACTGCGCATTAAGGTTGATGCAAATGGGTGCCACTATGTGGCCGGCATGACGCAGAGCATTGAGGACTCGGACCAGGGTATGCAGTCGAATACTATATTCCTGCAAGACCGATTCTCGATCATGAATGCAGCCGGGGGAAATCCACAACTCATATTCACCACGCAGGGGGATCAGGTAATTATTAATTCTGCGATTATTGGTAAGGGCACAATCACTGACCTGATGATTGGCGATCTCATCAAGTCAAAAAACTATTCTGCTGGTGTTTCAGGGTGGATGATCAATAAAGACGGTACTGCTGAGTTCAACGACATGTTGTTTAGAGGCGACCTACAATCAAATAATTATGCTAAAGATGTGCGTGGATGGAAGATATCTAAGAACGGGGATGCTGAATTTCATGACGGTAGTTTCTACGGGACTGTCTATGCTGGAAAAATTGTTGGTGATGTTTATGATTACACCTACAGCTTTGCCGGAGAATATACCGGCATTATTGGTTTAGATGGTGGCGATTATAGCTATCAATTATTTAAAATAAAAAGAGAATTATTTGATAAAACAATCATTATGATTGGCTCGACCGACGAGAGGACCCGCGCTTTCAATCCTCCCATATACAGGGAAACTAATGAAATTTGGTTTTTCAACGGACAAACCGGCGCTGGGGGGTACGGTGGATTATATATTGATGATGATTTAGTCATAAATATGTGGGGTCGCGCCGAATTAGCACCCTATATCCGTCCTCGAAAAATAATTCTCACTATCCCAGCCGGTGAGGGATTTTCTGTCGTTTCAATAAAGATGCATAGAAGCCCATCGAGTGGTGGAACGATGGTTCACAAGGTTGTGTTCAAATTCGACGTTGCTGCTTTTCGGCAATCAAGTTCGATTACGCCGATAATGAATTGGCAATAAAGCAGGGTAAACGTATGAAAGCATGGCACACAACGGGTGCTATCTAATATTTGTAGTTGCTAGTTACAACCGGTGATCTTTAGAAAGTAAAAATATCTATCATGTTGGTATATAGCTAAGCGACATTATTTTGATAACAGCCAGCTATGCTTCTTTGCCACATATCAGGGCATCGGCTGTAATCATTTTTAAGTCGGTTGGCTATATCAACCAATGCTATCGAAAACCATAAACCGCATTCTGCGGTTTTTTTGTGTGTGGTGAAAATATGTCTTGGTATAAAACCGGAACGCTAACTGCCACTAATGGCAGCAAAATCATTACGGGCACAGGAACCCAATTCACTCATCCATTAAACGGTGTATCAGCGGGCCGGATGTTATTGTTGCCTGCTGCTGGCACTGTTCAGATTTATGAAATTGAGTCTGTGCAATCCGATACACAATTAACGCTGGTATCGGCGTTCAATGGCACAACGGGAACAGGCAAAGCTTATGCTATTCCCACCTCACCGGCTGTTTCGGTTGAACAGTTTGCCCATGAGTTTGCATCAACGCTGGCCTATTACCAGCAGCAACTATCAGGCTGGCAGCAGATATTAACCGGAGCGGGAAACGTTACCTTAACTACGCCCGACGGCCAGACTGTCACCGTTCGCTCGCAAAAGGCATGGGATGATGCGCTGAATGGGAAGGTAACAGGGGTTAAGCAGACTGGCCAGTTTGATGCTACCGCAGGCTCGCTATTGATAAACGGGGCTTGGGGTTGGGGGGCGAAAGGGCAGGCTTTCAACCGTGATGATGCGGCAATGATTGCGTGGCTTAGGGCTTCCGACACAGGGAGTCGCATATACCGTAATGACACAAGCCGTGTTTCTTATGGCCTCAGATATGCGCCGTCCGTTCTTCTAAAAACGGGCGATTTGTGGGCTTCAATGTCTTTTGGTCATGAAGCCGTTGTGGGAGCGCCGTCTTTTGGTATTAGGGCAACTGTAGGTAACGAAGCCGGAACGGCTACGGTGATCCATAACTTTTGGACCGACAAAAATCTTGCTAAGCAGACAGCGTCATTGGCTACTGCTGGTCAGGTGTTGGTTGCCGGGTTAGCTGGTGGTATTGGCAGTAACACATCGCAAGTGTTGCCCGGCGCAACCCTTGCATCTGATCACCGAGCAAATGGCGTTTGGTATGCCCGGTCAGCTGAACAGTCTGATGTTCCTAATAGCGGCTATTTACAAAATCTGTTCGGCAATCCAAGCAGCACCTATGGCGCTCAAGTTTGGATCGATGTGAGAAATAGCACGCCATCGTACCGTTTTAGAACAATCGAGAACAACGCCGTTGGTGCGTGGCATGAGTTGGCTACGCTCGACAGCGCACAGACAATATCCGGGCTAAAAACCTTAACTAACGATTTCTTTATTCTTAGGCAATACCCTGCGATATACCTTGAATCGACTACGGTCGCACAGGCAACAGTTGGGCGCAGGGTTCTTATTTCCGCTGAGAACGGACAACTTAAAATAATAAGACGGGACGGCACTGGATCAGCAACAGGACAAACCGTTGTAACGTTCCCGAGCGCTGCGTCCGGCAACGTGCTTGTTACTGGCAATAACGCCGTAACCGACTCCAACGGCTTCTGGAAAACAGCAAGCCCGGTTGTGAAGCTGTTCGCCGATGGTACCAGCGAGTTGACCAGCGAAGCTGAGGACATCACCACCGAACGTCTGAGTGAAGGTGTGTACCGCATTTCCGGCTGTTTGGGCCTGAATGCCGATCGCGCCTGGGGCGGTGATGAGGGCGGTATCGATGTGCCGATGTGCCGCAACAAGTTACCGCGCCTGTGGGTGGACTACGGTGGTGATGATGGAAGTGAGCAGATAAACCCGGATGGCTCGATAGTTATTCGCACCTATCACCGCCCACACCCGGATGCGCCTGTTTTCGCTCGCAATGAGATAGAGGGATACGCCAACGGCGACCCGATAGATATCCCGCGTGACACCTTCATATCGGTGCGTGTGCAGATGCCAGAACGTGAGGAGCCTAACCCGAAGGTAATTCACAGTAATGTTTATTGCAATACCGTAGCAAGCTAAACGAAAAACACACTCCGCTCGGCTAGGAGATTCCTGAACGTTACAGCACCCGTTAGAACACCTAAATAAAATGATTTGGTTAGCTTCATTAAGGTAACTTGTTGATTTAAATGGTACGCACTATAGGATTCGAACCTATGACCTACGGCGTATCAGGCCGTTGGTATGCTCATTCAACCCGCGTTCCCAGGAATGATATAGCCAAGCGACATTATTTTGATAACAGCCAGCTATGCTTCTTTGCCGCATATCAGGGCATAGGATGTAATCATTTTTAAGTCGGTTGGCTATATGGCCGGGCAAAGTAGACCGGTGCCCCCGTGACTTTTGTAATTTCCCCGTGCTGGGAAAATTCAGAACCGTTGTCAGCAGTCAGGGTTTTAAACTCGCAGAAGGTATTGGCAACGATGTCCCTGAAGGCCGCTACCACTGTCTCTGCTCGCTTGTTGGGCAGTTTGCGAATGATGACCAGCTTGACGGCTTTATCGACCACCGTCAGCAGGAATGATTTCTGATCTTTGCCAAAGATGGTGTCAATCTCGAAATGCCCGGGTTCCTGCTTGAGGTCAGCAACGGCCGGCCGCTGCTCAATGCCAACACGATTGGGAATAGGACCGCGTTTGTTCTCATCGGTCTGATAGTTATACCGTTTACCCCGATGAGGGAGCTGCTGATACAGCTCACCGCCGGCCCGGCGCTCCTGCTGGATATAGCGATAGAGCGAGTTCTTGCTGACGGACAGGCCAAATTCCAGGACCAGGCGCCCACTGATGACCTCAGGTGAGGTGTTGGTAGACAGCGCCGTTCTGATAAAGTCCTGAATGTGCGGTTCAAGCTGGTTAACCACGCTGTCCGGCCGTGTTTTCTGCCGCCGCCCTCTGGCCAACGTTTCGGCCCTTCTGCGGCTTTGTTGAATAATTTAACCGTTTGATTTACATCTTCTTTAGTTAGAATGCATTTACAGAGAATGTATTTTGTTAGAACGACAAATCAAATAGTTAGCACAATAAAAAGCATTCCGAGAGGAAAAATTAGTCGTTGAAATTTTATAATGCTTATATAAATCAGTATCTTAAATTATTCAACAAAGCCCCCTTCTGCAGGAATAGTGTAGTGGCATACTGAATTTGGCCACCTAAGTAGAGGTGATATGCTTACCTCATAATTTTTATAGGTGCCAAAATGAGTAAAATAATTACTGCTGAATTTAAATGTGAAACCGCCAAATTAGTCCTTGACCAAAATTATACCTACCAGGAAGCCGCGAAAACCATGAACGTCAGTCTTTCAGCGATTAGCCGGTGGGTAAGAGCCCTTCGTTTAGAACGTCAAGGGAAAACATCGCCTGTTCTGCCATTAACACCTGAACAAATTGAGTTCAGAGAAATGAAGAAAAAAATCCACCGACTGGAAATGGAGAATGCCATCTTAAAAAAGGCTACTGCGCTCTTAATGTCCGACTCACTGAAAAATTCTCGGTAGTTGAAAAGCTAAGAGCGCTTTATCCAGTGAAAGCGTTGTGTCGTATTTTTAATGTTCACCGAAGCAGTTATCGCTATTGGTGTCGACCTAAGGAGCCAGATATTGAGCGGACGATAAAACGTAGCCTGGTCAGCGAAGCGTGGAACCTTAGTCGCGGGTCTGCGGGCGCAAGGACTATCGCCACGATGGTTACCAATACACACGACGTGAAACTTGGGCGGTGGTTAGCGGGTAAATTGATGAAAGAATTAACCCTCGTTAGTTGCCAAACAAGAAAACATCAATACAACCGCGGTGGAAATGAACGTATTGATATAGCCAAGCGACTTAATTTTGATTACACCATATGGACTGAGAACGAGTCTGTAAAGAATTTTGTGTAAATGGCTCCATTGCTTAACCGGAGATTCGTTCTCCATACATCAACATGAATTGGCTCATAGCAGGTTTCCAGTCTCTGATTGGCAAGGTCCATTTAGCAGAGATATTATGCAAGGCTAGATAGAGTAATTTTATCACCGAGTCATCCGTTGGAAATATTCGTCGCGTTTTCGTTATCTTGCGCAATGAAGCATTTAACGACTCTATTGCGTTGGTGGTGTAGATAACCTTGCGGATCTCCGGCGGAAAGTCAAAAATGACGATGAGACGTTCCCAATTATTTCTCCACGACGGGCTGATCGTCGGGAACTGCTCATCCCATTTGGCCGCGAAGGCATCCAGGGCCTCTTCAGCGCCCTCTAGCGTTGCGGAACTATAGATGGTGCGCAGGTCAGCAGCAACCGCCTTACGCTCTTTCCAGCCGACTTAGCGCAGCGAGTTCCGCACCTGATGCACAATGCAGAGCTGTACCCGCGTATGCGGGTAAACAGCTTCAATGGCATCAGGAAAGCCTTTCAGGCCATCGCAGCAGGCGACGAAGATGTCCTTTAGCCCACGATTTTTCAGTTCTGTCATCACAGATAACCAGAACTTGGCCCCCTCAGTTTTGGCTATCCATAGCCCCAGCAGCTCTTTTTCGCCCTGGCCGTTGACGCCGAGGGCCAGATAAACAGACTTGTTGGCCACGGCTCCGCCGTCCTGGCTTTTGACAACAATACAGTCAAGGTAAACAATGGGATAAAGCGCATCCAGCGGCCGTTGCTGCCAGCGCTTAACTTCATCCATCACAGCATTGGTCACTTGAGAAATGAAGCCAGCGGAAACATCGACCCCGTAGACTTCTTTAAAGTGTGCCTGAATATCACGGGTTGATAACCCTCTGGAATAGAGAGAAATAATGCGGTCATCGAAGCCGTTAAGCTGTTTTTCGTTCTTACCGATCAGTGTCGGCTCTAAGGTACTGTTGCGGTCGCGCGGAATATCGAGCTCGATCTCCCCATTTTGGCTACGTACGCTCTTGGATGTCTTGCCATTGCGTGAGTTGCCTGAATGATTACCAGCCGGGTCATGCTTAGCATACCCAAGGTGCATCTCCATCTCAGCTTCAAGAACCCGTTCCGCCAGTCTTTTAGTCAGCACCTTGAGTAGGCCTGATTCACCCAGCAGATCCTGAGGGGAGTGACAATCTTGAAGCAGTTGGTCAATAAGTTCGTTGCTGATAGGCATTTTGTTATCCTTTGAAGGTTTTCCTCAAAATGCCATTTACACAGATTATTTTACAGTCTCCTGAGAACAAACTCTCTGTATCGCAACCCATCTCTCTTTTTTTGCTTTTTGCTTGTGCCCATTTATGCTCAATTGGGTTAAGATCTGGCGAATATGTAGGCAAATACTCCACCATATACCCTGCATCGATGATGACTTGTTGAATATTATGTTTTTTGTGAAAAGTGGCATTGTCCATCATGATTACACTGTTTTTAGGGAGTACTGGGATAAGGACTTGTGTGACCCAGGCATAGAAAACATCGCTGTTAATATTGATATCAAATAATCCGATAGCAAACAGCGTTGTGCCTAATAAAGCGCCGATAACATTTGTTCTTCCCCTAGCTCCCCAGTTCTTCAGGCCAAAACACCGTTGACCTTTTGGGGAATAGCCGTGAGTCCGTGGGGCATCGTGTGAAAAACCACTTTCATCAATAAAAACAATAGGTTTACCTTCTTTTTCATACTGTTGTTTTTTTTGTTGAAATCCCTGCCGGGCGTTTTCGTCGGCTTTCGGATGACGTAGAGTTTTTTTTATAGGTCAATCCCAGCTTTTTAAGCGCTTGCCAAATGGCCTTCTGACAAACGCCAAAACGGTCTGCACGTTCTTTTTGGTAAGCATCTGGATATTGTTCAACATCTTTTATCAACTCGGATTTATCGATCTTTCGCTGACGCGTGGTCGATGCTTTTGACTCTATTTGATTAATCCAACGCGATACAGAGGCAGGGCCAATCCGAAATTGCTTCGCTGTTTCTCGGATACTCAACCCTTCGTTTTTCCGTGTAGATATCACTTTACGTCTAAAATCAATTGAATAGCTCATTTAAATAATGTAATCAAAATTAAGTCGTTTAGCTATATTCCAAATCTGCTCAATAGGCAGTTCGCTGTTATAGCCAAGCGACATTATTTTGATAACAGCCAGCTATGCTTCTTTGCCGCATATCAGGGCATAGGATGTAATCATTTTTAAGTCGGTTGGCTATACCAAGCCTGACCAGGTTTGGTGCGGCGATGTAACCTATATTTGGACAGGCGACCGATGGGCGTATCTGGCGGTGGTATTAGATTTATTTGCCCGAAAACCCGTGGGTTGGGCAATGTCGTTTTCGCCAGATTCAGAATTAACAGCCAAAGCACTACAAATGGATTGGGAACTGCGTGGGCATCCCAAACAAGTCATGTTTCATAGTGACCAAGGAAGCCATTACACCAGTCGTCAGTATAGGCAGGCATTGTGGCGTTATCAGATGACCCAAAGTATGAGTCGCAGAGGAAATTGTTGGGATAATAGTCCGATGGAGCGATTCTTCCGTAGTCTGAAGACTGAATGGGTGCCAACGACTGGCTACCAAAGCTTTAGTACTGCTCAATCATCCATTATTCGCTACATAACCCATTATTATAGCGATGTCAGACCTCACTGGTATAGCTAAACGACTTAATTTTGATTACATTATTTAAATGAGCTATTCAATTGATTTTAGACGTAAAGTGATATCTACACGGAAAAACGAAGGGTTGAGTATCCGAGAAACAGCGAAGCAATTTCGGATTGGCCCTGCCTCTGTATCGCGTTGGATTAATCAAATAGAGTCAAAAGCATCGACCACGCGTCAGCGAAAGATCGATAAATCCGAGTTGATAAAAGATGTTGAACAATATCCAGATGCTTACCAAAAAGAACGTGCAGAGCGTTTTGGCGTTTGTCAGAAGGCCATTTGGCAAGCGCTTAAAAAGCTGGGATTGACCTATAAAAAAAACTCTACGTCATCCGAAAGCCGACGAAAACGCCCGGCAGGGATTTCAACAAAAAAAACAACAGTATGAAAAAGAAGGTAAACCTATTGTTTTTATTGATGAAAGTGGTTTTTCACACGATGCCCCACGGACTCACGGCTATTCCCCAAAAGGTCAACGGTGTTTTGGCCTGAAGAACTGGGGAGCTAGGGGAAGAACAAATGTTATCGGCGCTTTATTAGGCACAACGCTGTTTGCTATCGGATTATTTGATATCAATATTAACAGCGATGTTTTCTATGCCTGGGTCACACAAGTCCTTATCCCAGTACTCCCTAAAAACAGTGTAATCATGATGGACAATGCCACTTTTCACAAAAAACATAATATTCAACAAGGCTTTGTTGAATAATTTAACATGCTGATTTACATAATTATTATAACACTTCAACAACTAAGTTTTCCAGCCGTAATGCTTTTTATTGTGCTAACTACTTGATTTGTCGTTCTAACAAAATACAGTCTCTGTACATGCATTCTACCTAAAGAAGATGTAAATCAAACGGTTAAATTATTCAACAAAGCCATTCAACAAGTCATCATCGATGCAGGGTATATGGTGGAGTATTTGCCTACATATTCGCCAGATCTTAACCCAATTGAGCATAAATGGGCACAAGCAAAAAGCAAAAAAAGAGAGATGGGTTGCGATACAGAGAGTTTGTTCTCAGTCCATATGGTGTAATCAAAATTAAGTCGCTTGGCTATATAACGGTGGGTTAACACCAAATGAATCAGAACGGCTGTTCCATCAACAGTCAGGTAGGGTGGCCAAATTTAGTTGACCACTACATAGACCCCGTTGAAAGCGGCGTCGGTATTGCGTCTGAGTTCCCTGCTGATGGTAGAAAGAGGAAGCTCCAGTTCCCGGGCGATGGTGGCCTGGTTAACCCCATCACCACGCCGTTTTTCGATGTAGAACCGTTCTTTCTGAGTCAGAGGTTTTCCCTGCATGCAACGGCCCCATTCCCACTCGAAACGCAACAAAGTGACCCACTTGCCAGAGTCGGATAAAATCACCGTTCTGGCCATACTGGAGAGCCTGTTGCATGCAGGGAAAACCTCTGACTCAGAAAGAACGGTTCTACATCGAAAAGCGGCGTGGTGAAGGTGTCAACCAAGCTACCATCGCCAGAGAGCTTGCTCTGCCTCGCTCGACCATCAGCAGGGAACTCAGACGCAATACCGACCCTACTTTCAATGGTGTCTACTGCTGTAGAAGGGCGGACACTCTGGCCCGGGAACGCCGTCATAAGCCTCTGCCAAACAATGCTTTTTACCCGTTGGAGCCACACATTCAGAACTTCATCAGGCAGGCGCTTTCCACTCACTCTTCACCTGAAATCATCAGTGGCGGTTTGCACCTGGAATTCGGTATATCTGTCAGCAAGAATACGCTATATCGCTATATCCTGCAGGAGAGACAGGCTGGCGGGGAGCTATATCAGCAACTTCCTCATCGGGGAAAACGTTACAGGTACAATGCCGAAAACCTCAAATCAGGCCCTATTCCCAACCGTGTTGGTATTGAGTATCGCCCAGCTCAAGCCGAGCTTAAACAGGAGCCTGGCCACTTCGAAATTGACACTATTTTTGGCAAAGACCAGAAGTCATTCTTGTTAACCATCGTAGATAAAGCATTGAAAACCGTCATCATTCGCAAACTGCCTAATAAGCGTGCGGAGACTGTGGTTGCTGCTTTCAGGGACATTGAAGCTAATACCTTTTGCAAGTTTAAGACCCTAACAGCTGATAACGGCCCTGAATTCGCTCTGCACGAGCAAATTACTCAAATCACAGGGGCGCAGGTCTACTTTGCCCATCCTTATCATTCCTGGGAGAGGGGCTTGAATGAGCACACCAACGGGCTGATACGACGTTTTTACCCAAAGGGAACAGACTTCAGTCAGGTCAGTCATCGTAAGATTGCCGAACTCGAACACATACTCAATACAAGGGGCAGAAAATCGCTGGGCTATCGTTCTCCCAATGAGGTATTTTTAACGCACTTACTGGTGGCATAAGCCTCTACCGTTTTGTTGCGTTTCGAGTGGGAATGGGGCTGTCGACTCGGTTTTTACACTGATGAGCCTGCCACTGCGCTGCCCGGACTACTCTCTGGTCAGTCGGCGGGCAAAAACCGTCAGTATAGCTAAACGACTTAATTTTGATTACATTATTTAAATGAGCTATTCAATTGATTTTAGACGTAAAGTGATATCTACACGGAAAAACGAAGGGTTGAGTATCCGAGAAACAGCGAAGCAATTTCGGATTGGCCCTGCCTCTGTATCGCGTTGGATTAATCAAATAGAGTCAAAAGCATCGACCACGCGTCAGCGAAAGATCGATAAATCCGAGTTGATAAAAGATGTTGAACAATATCCAGATGCTTACCAAAAAGAACGTGCAGAGCGTTTTGGCGTTTGTCAGAAGGCCATTTGGCAAGCGCTTAAAAAGCTGGGATTGACCTATAAAAAAAACTCTACGTCATCCGAAAGCCGACGAAAACGCCCGGCAGGGATTTCAACAAAAAAAACAACAGTATGAAAAAGAAGGTAAACCTATTGTTTTTATTGATGAAAGTGGTTTTTCACACGATACCCCACGGACTCACGGCTATTCCCCAAAAGGTCAACGGTGTTTTGGCCTGAAGAACTGGGGAGCTAGGGGAAGAACAAATGTTATCGGCGCTTTATTAGGCACAACGCTGTTTGCTATCGGATTATTTGATATCAATATTAACAGCGATGTTTTCTATGCCTGGGTCACACAAGTCCTTATCCCAGTACTCCCTAAAAACAGTGTAATCATGATGGACAATGCCACTTTTCACAAAAAACATAATATTCAACAAGTCATCATCGATGCAGGGTATATGGTGGAGTATTTGCCTACATATTCGCCAGATCTTAACCCAATTGAGCATAAATGGGCACAAGCAAAAAGCAAAAAAAGAGAGATGGGTTGCGATACAGAGAGTTTGTTCTCAGTCCATATGGTGTAATCAAAATTAAGTCGCTTGGCTATATCAGCATAAAAACGCCAACGCGTGGTGAAATCTCGCATCTGGTCATCGACAGTACCGGTCTGAAGGTCTTTGGCGAAGGTGAATGGAAAGTCAGGCAGCATGGGGCTGACAGACGAAGAGTGTGGCGCAAGCTTCATCTGGCAGCAGACAGTGCGACGCATGAGATTATCTGTGCCGACTTATCGCTCAGCGGAACGACAGATGCGCAGGCACTGCCGGGCCTGATTAACCAAACCCACCGAAAAATCAGGGAAGTGTCAGCAGACCGCCCGTTACTGCCACGATGCGTTGCTAAGAAAGAAAATCAGGCCCCTTATCCCGCCGCGAAGCGGAGCCAAATACTGGCCGGACAAGTATAGCCAACCGACTTAAAAATGATTACATCCTATGCCCTGATATGCGGCAAAGAAGCATAGTTGGCTGTTATCAAAATAATGTCGCTTGGCTATACCATGAACGTAACCATGCGGTGGCGAATCAGCGTCTGAGCGGGAGTAATGATATGTGGAAAAAGAAAGTGGGTTATCACCGGCGTTCAGTGGCAGAAACAGCGATGTTCCGCATAAAAACTTTGCTGGGTGGCCATCTGAGCCTGCGTGACTATGAGGCTCAAGTAGGTGAAGCCATAGCGATGGTCAAAGCGCTGAACCGTATGACGTTGTTGGGTATGCCACACAGCGTCAGGATCGGATAACAGGTGTAGCAGAGGGAGTCATCCTGTCGGCTAATTCTGATTTATTCAACAAAGCCGTGAAATTGGTGAAAACCTGGCGCAGAGCAAAGGGATCAAAGCGGGGGATGAGGTGAAGGTTTCCTGCCAGCGCGGCTTCATCAAAGCCAAAGCGGTGGTCACCAAACGAATCAAGACCTTGACGGTCGCCGGTAAAGCGATTGAGACCGTCGGGATCCCTTGCTACTGGGGCTTTGAAGGCACCACGCGCAAAGGCTTCCAGGCAAATACCCTCACGCCCAGCGTCGGTGGCGCTAACTCGCAAACGCCAGAGTTCAAGGCGTTTTTGGTGAATGTGGAAAAGGTGTAAGGTAGCGCGCTATGTCAATGCAATCTCAAGATATTATACAACGTTCGGCTACCAGTAGCCTGACACCACCACCGCACGTAAGAAACGACAAAAGTGAAGTGGCCAAACTGATTGACGTCACCACCTGTATCGGCTACAAAGCCTGTCAGGCGGCCTATTCCGAGTGGAATGACATCCGTGACGAAGTGGGCCATAACCACGGGGTGTATGACAACCCGATGGATCTGAGCGCCAAATCGTGGACGGTGATGCGCTTTTCTGAAGTGGAAAGCGCCGATCGTCTGGAGTGGCTGATCCGTAAAGATGGCTGTATGCACTGTAGCGATCCGGGCTGCTTGAAAGCGTGCCCGTCTGCTGGTGCCATCATTCAGTACGCGGACGGCATCGTCGACTTCCAGTCCGAGCACTGCATCGGCTGCGGTTACTGTATCGCTGGCTGTCCGTTCAACGTTCCACGTCTCAATAAAGACGATAACCGGGTTTACAAATGCACCCTGTGTGTGGATCGCGTTAGCACGGGTCAGGAACCGGCCTGTGTGAAAACCTGTCCGACCGGCGCTATTCATTTCGGTACCAAGGAAGAGATTAAACTGCTGGCGGAAGAGCGCATCACGCATCTGAAAAAACGCGGTTACAACAACGCGGGTCTGTACGATCCAGAAGGGGTGGGCGGTACACACGTCATGTACGTGTTGCACCATGCCGATAAACCGTCGCTCTACAACAATCTGCCTGACAATCCGCAGATCTCCACCCCGGTCAACTTGTGGAAAGGCATCCTCAAACCGCTGGCTACGCTCGGCTTTGTCGCGACCTTTGCCGGTTTGATTTTCCACTATGTTGGCATTGGGCCAAATGTAGTGGTTGAATAATCAGGACACTAAACTTACATCCAAAACGGAGGTGTTTAGTGAACCATAAACGACAATTTACCCCTGAGTTTAAAAAGGAAGCCGTTGCCCTGGTAACAGAGCAGGGCTATACGATAGCCAGGGCAGCAGCATCGCTGGGCATAAGCAACAAAACCCTGCATACATGGGTCTCGCTGGCACGCGAGCAGAGCAACGGCGTACTCAGCGATGATGAACGTGCAGAGTTAAAACGGTTACAAAAGGAAAACAAAGAGTTACGTACAGAGAAGGAGATACTAAAAAAGGCGAGTGCCTTCTTCGCGAAACATATGTGGTGAGATACCGGTTCATTCTCGACAATGCCACTGACTTCAGCGTTCGTACACTCTGTCGGGTCATGCGTGTGACGGCCTCTGCCTGGTATGCATGGCGAAAAAAGCCCGCCGAACCGCTGCAAAAAGACGTGGAGGTCCGGGTCAGGTTAAAGGCGCTGTTCGCCGCCAGCAGGCAGGGAGCAGGAAGCCGGACGCTGGTCAAAAGGCTTCGTGGAGAAGGCATCATAATCAGCCGCTGGCGGGTGAGGAAACTCATGCAGGAAGAGGGGCTGGTCTGCCGACAGCGCCGGACTTATAAGGTCACGACAAAACCCCGCCCGGGTGCAGAGGTGGCCCCAAACCTGCTGAACCAGAATTTTAACCCGCCGGGGCCAAATCAGGTGTGGGCGAGTGACATCACGTATCTGAAGACCGGTGAAGGCTGGCTGTATCTGGCGGCTATTATGGATTTGTACTCCCGGCAGATAGTGGGCTGGCAGGTGGACAGACGGATGACCTCATCGCTGGTCTGCGGGGCCCTGATGAAGGCATATAGCCAAGCGACTTAATTTTGATTACACCATATGGACTGAGAACAAACTCTCTGTATCGCAACCCATCTCTCTTTTTTTGCTTTTTGCTTGTGCCCATTTATGCTCAATTGGGTTAAGATCTGGCGAATATGTAGGCAAATACTCCACCATATACCCTGCATCGATGATGACTTGTTGAATATTATGTTTTTTGTGAAAAGTGGCATTGTCCATCATGATTACACTGTTTTTAGGGAGTACTGGGATAAGGACTTGTGTGACCCAGGCATAGAAAACATCGCTGTTAATATTGATATCAAATAATCCGATAGCAAACAGCGTTGTGCCTAATAAAGCGCCGATAACATTTGTTCTTCCCCGGCTTTGTTGAATAATTTAAGATACTGATTTATATAAGCATTATAAAATTTCAACGACTAATTTTTCCTCTCGGAATGCTTTTTATTGTGCTAACTATTTGATTTGTCGTTCTAACAAAATACATTCTCTGTAAATGCATTCTAACTAAAGAAGATGTAAATCAAACGGTTAAATTATTCAACAAAGCCATACAGAGGCAGGGCCAATCCGAAATTGCTTCGCTGTTTCTCGGATACTCAACCCTTCGTTTTTCCGTGTAGATATCACTTTACGTCTAAAATCAATTGAATAGCTCATTTAAATAATGTAATCAAAATTAAGTCGTTTAGCTATATAACCTGCGAACTCCCCCGCCGGGCCTGGTGGTGCATACGGACAGGGGGGCGCAGTACACGGGACAACGCTTTCAGGCGCTGCTGAGCAGCTACAGGCTGAGGAGCAGTATGGGAGACGTGGGTGCCTGCTGGGATAATGCGGTGATGGAGCGCTTCTGGGGCAGTCTGAAACATGAATGGTTGCTGCTGGTACCCCAGCCAACACGGGCTTACATGGAGCAGGATGTGGCGACGTATATCCGCTACTACAACCTGCACAGGCATCATGCCGCTAACGGGGATCTGTCTCCGGTGCGTTATGAACAAATGGCTGAGAAAAAAGTGCACTGATTTACTTGACCAGTGCAAAATACGGAAGAAACAGAGCATGACCACGATGAGGAGGAGAAGCAATGAGCAAGCAGAAAATGATTGTGCGCACCAAATTCGTTGACCGCATCTGTCACTGGATTGTGGTGATCAGCTTCTTCCGGTGGCGCTGTCGGGGATTGCGCTGTTTTTCCCCACGCTGCAATGGCTGACGCAGACCTTTGGTACACCGCAGATGGGGCGCATCATGCACCCGTTCTTCGGGATTCTTATCGTGGTTTGTCTGGTGCCGATGTTCTTCCGTTTCGTGAGCCACAATATATAGCCAAGCGACTTAATTTTGATTACACCATATGGACTGAGAACAAACTCTCTGTATCGCAACCCATCTCTCTTTTTTTGCTTTTTGCTTGTGCCCATTTATGCTCAATTGGGTTAAGATCTGGCGAATATGTAGGCAAATACTCCACCATATACCCTGCATCGATGATGACTTGTTGAATATTATGTTTTTTGTGAAAAGTGGCATTGTCCATCATGATTACACTGTTTTTAGGGAGTACTGGGATAAGGACTTGTGTGACCCAGGCATAGAAAACATCGCTGTTAATATTGATATCAAATAATCCGATAGCAAACAGCGTTGTGCCTAATAAAGCGCCGATAACATTTGTTCTTCCCCTAGCTCCCCAGTTCTTCAGGCCAAAACACCGTTGACCTTTTGGGGAATAGCCGTGAGTCCGTGGGGCATCGTGTGAAAAACCACTTTCATCAATAAAAACAATAGGTTTACCTTCTTTTTCATACTGTTGTTTTTTTTGTTGAAATCCCTGCCGGGCGTTTTCGTCGGCTTTCGGATGACGTAGAGTTTTTTTTATAGGTCAATCCCAGCTTTTTAAGCGCTTGCCAAATGGCCTTCTGACAAACGCCAAAACGCTCTGCACGTTCTTTTTGGTAAGCATCTGGATATTGTTCAACATCTTTTATCAACTCGGATTTATCGATCTTTCGCTGACGCGTGGTCGATGCTTTTGACTCTATTTGATTAATCCAACGCGATACAGAGGCAGGGCCAATCCGAAATTGCTTCGCTGTTTCTCGGATACTCAACCCTTCGTTTTTCCGTGTAGATATCACTTTACGCCTAAAATCAATTGAATAGCTCATTTAAATAATGTAATCAAAATTAAGTCGTTTAGCTATAGAAAGATGTTTTGGCCGTTTAAAGGAATATAGACGGATTGCCACACGTTATAGCCAAACGACATTATTTTGATAACAGCCAGCTATGATTCTTTGCCGCATATCAGGGCATAGGATGTAATCATTTTTAAGTCGGTTGGCTATACCTAAACGCCGCGACCTTCCCTGGTTCCTGCATATCGTTGAGGTTCTGAAAGGCAATGAACATAACGTCGCGGATGTAGGCAAATACAACCCGGGCCAGAAGATGATGTTCTGGAGCATCATGGGGTTAACGCTGGTGTTGCTGATTACCGGCATCATCATGTGGCGGCCGTACTTTGCTCACCTGTTCCCGATCGACATCGTGCGCTACGCCATTCTGGTTCATGCGGCGGCAGCTATCGTGTTGATCCACGCCATCCTGATTCATATGTACATGGCGTTCTGGGTACGCGGTTCCATCAAGGGCATGATCGAAGGCAAAGTCTCTGCCAAGTGGGCGCGTAAGCACAATCCGCGTTGGGCGCGTCAGATGCTTAACGAAGAAGAAGAGAAGAAATAAATCTGGCTTCCCGGCGACAGGCCGTGAATATCCTGTTGGCGTTCCCGCACTGCGCGGGAACCCCGTCGGGCTTAATCAAGCGCCAGAATACTCACCCACATCGGCCCCTGCCCTACTGCATAGCGCGCCAACGGTTGCAGCTTTCCGCTTTCCTGATCGATGCGATACACCTCAATGTGCTGGGACTTCTGCCCGGCAGAAATCACAAATTCACCGAGGTTATCGATATTGAAACCGCGCGGTTGCGTCTCCGTTGGTTGATGTCCCACCAGCGTCAGGGTGCTGCCATCTTCGGACACCTGGAAAATACTTAACAGACTGGCGGTGCGATCGCTGCAATAAAGGAAACGACCATCAGATGTCAAATGAATATCCGCCGCCCAGCGGGTATCCGCAAAGCCCTGCGGCATGGCATCCAACGACTGCACGGTGCGCGCTTTGCCCGCCACCGAGTGCAGTTCAATCACGTCAACCGAACTGTTCAGCTCATTCACACAGTAAGCAAAACGCTGATTGGGATGAAAATCCATATGCCGTGGGCCTGCGCCATCTACCGCATGCAGGTCCGCTTGCGCCGCAACCGACAGCTCACCCTCAGCAGAAACGTCATACAAACGAATGCGATCTTCTTTCAAGCACGGTGCCCACAGCACCTGGTTTTGGAGATCAATATTGCTCGAGTGGCAACCTGACAGCCCATCCAGTTGTTGAATCGGCTCCCCCACAATGCCTTCGGCATCAATTGGGCTGACGCTCAACGTTTCTCCGCTGTAGGAGGCGCTAAACAAAAAACGTCCTTGGCGGTCAGTGGACAAATGCGTCGGACTTCCCGGCAACGAGGCAGAACCAACCTGCGTCAGCAAACCTTGCGCATCGATGCGATAACTGATGGCCGAGAACGTCGGGCGTACCCCAACGTAAAGATGCTGTTTGTTGGGCGCTATCACCATCGGTTGCACCTGACCCGGCGCATCGACAACCTGTAACAACGTGAGCTGCCCCGAAGACGCCAATTGCCAGACGTGAATCTGCTGGCTTTCCGGACTGGCGATATAGACCACTTGCTGCATGCTTTTCTCCTTGGTTTGTCGCATTTTGCGCCATGCAACTTAGGGTGTAACATTATGGACATTAACGCAATTCTAGACTCTCTTAATAGTATAGCTAAACGACTTAATTTTGATTACATTATTTAAATGAGCTATTCAATTGATTTTAGACGTAAAGTGATATCTACACGGAAAAACGAAGGGTTGAGTATCCGAGAAACAGCGAAGCAATTTCGGATTGGCCCTGCCTCTGTATCGCGTTGGATTAATCAAATAGAGTCAAAAGCATCGACCACGCGTCAGCGAAAGATCGATAAATCCGAGTTGATAAAAGATGTTGAACAATATCCAGATGCTTACCAAAAAGAACGTGCAGAGCGTTTTGGCGTTTGTCAGAAGGCCATTTGGCAAGCGCTTAAAAAGCTGGGATTGACCTATAAAAAAAACTCTACGTCATCCGAAAGCCGACGAAAACGCCCGGCAGGGATTTCAACAAAAAAAACAACAGTATGAAAAAGAAGGTAAACCTATTGTTTTTATTTATGAAAGTGGTTTTTCACACGATGCCCCACGGACTCACGGCTATTCCCCAAAAGGTCAACGGTGTTTTGGCCTGAAGAACTGGGGAGCTAGGGGAAGAACAAATGTTATCGGCGCTTTATTAGGCACAACGCTGTTTGCTATCGGATTATTTGATATCAATATTAACAGCGATGTTTTCTATGCCTGGGTCACACAAGTCCTTATCCCAGTACTCCCTAAAAACAGTGTAATCATGATGGACAATGCCACTTTTCACAAAAAACATAATATTCAACAAGTCATCATCGATGCAGGGTATATGGTGGAGTATTTGCCTACATATTCGCCAGATCTTAACCCAATTGAGCATAAATGGGCACAAGCAAAAAGCAAAAAAAGAGAGATGGGTTGCGATACAGAGAGTTTGTTCTCAGTCCATATGGTGTAATCAAAATTAAGTCGCTTGGCTATACCGCTATGACGTATGGTATCATTGCTCTTGATTTGGATGGCACATTGCTGGACAAACAAAAGAAAATTTTACCGGAGTCCCTCGCTGCACTGGCGCATGCACGCCAGCAGGGCGTCAAAGTGGTGATCGCCACTGGGCGTCACCATTCCGCGATTCATCCGTTCTATCAGGCGTTGGATCCGGATACACCCGCGATTTGCTGCAATGGCACCTATCTGTACGATTATCAGCATAAGCAAACATCGCAAGCCAATCCGCTGACGGCGGCTCAAGCTTAAAACGTGCTGACTTTGTTAGGCGAGTATGGCATTCACGGTTTGATGTACGCCGATGACGGCATGTTGTACCAAGAACCAACCGGCCATGTGATTCGCACTCAGGCGTGGGGAGAAACGCTGCCGCCACACCAACGCCCCACCTTTCTTCACGTTGACAGCCTGATTAACGCCGCCGATCGAGTACAAAACATCTGGAAATTCGCCCTGTTGCATTCGGATATGCAAGCGCTAGACAACTTTGCCAATCGGGTCATGGACGAGTTTGGCTTGACCTGCGAGTGGTCCTGGCAGGATCAGGTTGACGTCGCCCAAAGCGGAAATAACAAAGGCAAGTTGCTGAGTGAATGGGTCACGTCTCAGGGGTATTCCATGAGCGAGGTGCTGGCCTTTGGCGATAACTTCAATGACATCAGTATGCTGGAAGCCGCAGGGCTTGGCGTTGCCATGGGCAACAGTGATGACGCCGTTAAAGCGCACGCCTCCCTGGTTATCGGACACAATGAAGAGCCGGCTATTGCACAGCTGATCCGTCAGCGAGTGTTGCAGTAAGAAGAATATCCCCGGCGAACGCCGGGGAAGGAACTGCTCATCCCATTTGGCCGCGAAGGCATCCAGGGCCTCTTCAGCGCCCTCTAGCGTTGCGGAACTATAGATGGTGCGCAGGTCAGCAGCAACGGCCTTACGCTCTTTCCAGCAGACGTAGCGCAGCGAGTTCCGCACCTGATGCACAATGCAGAGCTGTACCCGCGTATGCGGGTAAACAGCTTCAATGGCATCAGGAAAGCCTTTCAGGCCATCGCAGCAGGCGACGAAGATGTCCTTTAGCCCACGATTTTTCAGTTCTGTCATCACAGATAACCAGAACTTGGCCCCCTCAGTTTTGGCTATCCATAGCCCCAGCAGCTCTTTTTCGCCCTGGCCGTTGACGCCGAGGGCCAGATAAACAGACTTGTTGGCCACGGCTCCGCCGTCCTGGCTTTTGACAACAATACAGTCAAGGTAAACAATGGGATAAAGCGCATCCAGCGGCCGTTGCTGCCAGCGCTTAACTTCATCCATCACAGCATTGGTCACTTGAGAAATGAAGCCAGCGGAAACATCGACCCCGTAGACTTCTTTAAAGTGTGCCTGAATATCACGGGTTGATAACCCTCTGGAATAGAGAGAAATAATGCGGTCATCGAAGCCGTTAAGCTGTTTTTCGTTCTTACCGATCAGTGTCGGCTCGAAGGTACTGTTGCGGTCGCGCGGAATATCGAGCTCGATCTCCCCATTTTGGCTACGTACGCTCTTGGATGTCTTGCCATTGCGGGAGTTGCCTGAATGATTACCTGCCGGGTCATGCTTAGCATACCCAAGGTGCATCTCCATCTCAGCTTCAAGAACCCGTTCCGCCAGTCTTTTAGTCAGCACCTTGAGTAGGCCTGATTCACCCAGCAGATCCTGAGGGGAGTGACAATCTTGAAGCAGTTGGTCAATAAGTTCGTTGCTGATAGGCATTTTGTTATCCTTTGAAGGTTTTCCTCAAAATGCAATTTACACAGATTATTTTACAGTCTCGCGCTTGATACCCGCGATGGCGTGTTCAACTGTAATACGGATGCCCGAGATTATTTTATTTTCTTGTTTTTGTTCAGGCGATAAAGGTCTTTTTCGAGTTCCTTTTTTTGGGATTTGTGTATTAGGATGCTGTTTATCTATACCTTGAAAACCGGTATCTGCCCAGATGGTTACCTCAGGAGGAATATGGCGAATTATATCGACTTTATCGAGTAAGCGTTTATCGTGACGGCGCCCATTTTTGCTCATGGGGATAAATCCAATTTGCCTTGTTTCGTCAGTCATAATAAGCCCTTTTCGAGTGGTCTGTCTTTTCTTTCCCGAATACATTTTTTTTCGCCGACGCAGATTCTTAGGCTTTTGGACAGGTCGCTCTGTCCCATCAATAAAGACGTCTTTAACTCCAGGAAAGGCGCGAAAAAATTCCTCAGCAGAGCGAATTTGACGAGCGGGCAAAACACATTCTCGCCCCAAGGTCATCTCTAAAACCGGCAATAATATTTTTACCCAGCGACATACCCGTGTTCTATCTAAACCAAAAAGAAGTCCTTGCAAATCATAGGTCGGATAACATTTTAAATACAATAAAATAAAAAGCAGTTTATCTAATGGGGTTGGGATAAATCCTTTCTGCCCTGCACCCATCTGCCGCTCGTGATCTTTTCGATTCTTTTTCCGATAAGTCAAATAACAAGCTGAAAATTCAGCGGCTAAATTTTTCAATTCTTCGACTGATAATCCAATGAGGCTTTGTTGAATAATTTAACCGTTTGATTTACATCTTCTTTAGGTAGAATGCATGTACAGAGACTGTATTTTGTTAGAACGACAAATCAAGTAGTTAGCACAATAAAAAGCATTACGGCTGGAAAACTTAGTTGTTGAAGTGTTATAATAATTATGTAAATCAGCATGTTAAATTATTCAACAAAGCCAATAAAAAGGGCTTTGTTGAATAATTTAACCGTTTGATTTACATCTTCTTTAGTTAGAATGCATTTACAGAGAATGTATTTTGTTAGAACGACAAATCAAATAGTTAGCACAATAAAAAGCATTCCGAGAGGAAAAATTAGTCGTTGAAATTTTATAATGCTTATATAAATCAGTATCTTAAATTATTCAACAAAGCCCATTTCAAACCTTTATTCTCTAAGTTAAACCTCTTTTTATTCTCAATAGCCTGACAAAAAATGCAAGTCTCTATTCAGCAACTAGTTTAAAGGATAACAAAATGCCTATCAGCAACGAACTTATTGACCAACTGCTTCAAGATTGTCACTCCCCTCAGGATCTGCTGGGTGAATCAGGCCTACTCAAGGTGCTGACTAAAAGACTGGCGGAACGGGTTCTTGAAGCTGAGATGGAGATGCACCTTGGGTATGCTAAGCATGACCCGGCAGGTAATCATTCAGGCAACTCCCGCAATGGCAAGACTGATCTGGCCCAGACTTGGTGGACACGCCCTTAAGAGAGGACTTGTCGTTCAAATACCATCGGGCTGACATAGCCCAGCGTGCTATGCCGCCGTTTCTGATTGTAATCCACCTCAATGTAGTTAAACACCTCAGATTTCATGGTTTCCCGGTCAGGAAAGTGTTCGCCGTGGATCAGCTCCACCTTCAAACTGTGAAAAAAACTTTCAGCACACGCGTTATCATAACAGTTGCCTTTTCCACTCATGCTACATGTTAATTTACTGATTTTAATTAACTTCTGATAATCATCAGAACAGTACTGACTGCCACGATCCGAGTGGACGATGACGCCCTCTGGGGAACCCCGTCGGCTCAGGGCCATCTGCAGGGCATCGCAGACCAGGCCCGACTTCATCCTTACCGACATTGACCATCCCACAACGGCTCGTGAAAATAAATCAATTATTACAGCCAGATAAACCCAACCCGCTTCCGTCCATAAGTAAGTGATGTCACCGACCCATTTCTGGTTCGGGGCTGATGCTGTGAAATCCTGCTGTAGCAGATTCGGCGCCACCGGACGATTATGCTTCGAATCTGTTGTCACCCTGAATTTTTTTGCCGCCTTCGCCTTCAGCCCCTGCCGGCGCAGGCTGGCAGCGATGGTTTTGCGATTGTAATGATAACCGGCATCCTGCAGGTCCAGGCGCAGCCTGCGGGCACCGTTGCGTCCTTTCTGTTCCGTAAAGGCGCTGGCTACCCGGGTATTGCAAAGCTCACGTCGCTGCTGTGAAACCGTTTTCTGCCCACATCGTCGGCTCCAGGCATAAAATCCGCTGCGGCTGACGACCAGAACACGCGCCATAGACTTAACCCGAAACTCAGCCTGATATTGTTGCATAAAGACGTACCTCACTTCAGGCGTCTGGCGAAGTACGTCGCGGCCTTTTGGAGGATGGCTAACTCCTCAGCCTGATCAGCCAGTTGACGTTTAAGCCTTACAATTTCAACAGATTGCTGCTGTTCACGTTCGGAGCAGGATAGCGCCATTTGCTGTTTTTTACGCCAGGCATAAAGCTGCGATTCGTGAAGATTCAACTCACTGGCTGCTTTGGCTACGCCAATCCGCTGAGCAAGTAGCAGAGCATTCTCCCGAAACTCGTCCGGATAGCGATTGTTGCTCATTTTACGACCGTTCGATTGAGTCATTTTCCACCTCTGTCAGCAATTTTACTCACTTAACAGCGTGTCCACGATCTCTGGGCCGGATCAGACATCCAAGAGCGTACGTAGCCAAAATGGGGAGATCGAGCTCGATATTCCGCGCGACCGCAACAGTACCTTCGAGCCGACACTGATCGGTAAGAACGAAAAACAGCTTAACGGCTTCGATGACCGCATTATTTCTCTCTATTCCAGAGGGGCTTTGTTGAATAAATCGAACTTTCAGGGGATCGCCGGATCAAAGCACTATCATCGCTCCCGATAGCAGCTCCCCATGGCAAAGCAAAAGTTTAAAATCACCAACTGGCCCACCTATAGCTAAGCGACATTATTTTGATAACAGCCAGCTATGCTTCTTTGCCACATATCAGGGCATCGGCTGTAATCATTTTTAAGTCGGTTGGCTATACAACAAAGCACTCAGACAACGCGGCTCCCTGACGGTCTGGCTTGATGAGTCGGCCATCGCTGCATGGACTGACAGTTCTTCGCCTGAAGGTCGTGGTCGGCCGCTTTACTACACCGATATGGCTGTTACCACGGTTTTGATGATAAAGCGCGTGTTTAACCTGTCGCTCCGGGCATTACAGGGCTTTGTCGACTCGGTTTTTACACTGATGAGCCTGCCACTGCGCTGCCCGGACTACTCTCTGGTCAGTCGGCGGGCAAAAACCGTCAGTATCAGCATAAAAACGCCAACGCGTGGTGAAATCTCGCATCTGGTCATCGACAGTACCGGTCTGAAGGTCTTTGGCGAAGGTGAATGGAAAGTCAGGCAGCATGGGGCTGACAGACGAAGAGTGTGGCGCAAGCTTCATCTGGCAGCAGACAGTGCGACGCATGAGATTATCTGTGCCGACTTATCGCTCAGCGGAACGACAGATGCGCAGGCACTGCCGGGCCTGATTAAC
This sequence comes from Symbiopectobacterium purcellii, assembly GCF_052050035.1. Classification (GTDB taxonomy): domain Bacteria; phylum Pseudomonadota; class Gammaproteobacteria; order Enterobacterales; family Enterobacteriaceae; genus Symbiopectobacterium; species Symbiopectobacterium purcellii_A. The sequence continues at coordinate 5,267,972 of NZ_CP189882.1, read as the reverse complement.
CAAACCCACCGAAAAATCAGGGAAGTGTCAGCAGACGGTGCTTATGACGCCCGTTACTGCCACGATGCGTTGCTAAGAAAGAAAATCAGGCCCCTTATCCCGCCGCGAAGCGGAGCCAAATACTGGCCGGACAAGTACCATGAACGTAACCATGCGGTGGCGAATCAGCGTCTGAGCGGGAGTAATGATATGTGGAAAAAGAAAGTGGGTTATCACCGGCGTTCAGTGGCAGAAACAGCGATGTTCCGCATAAAAACTTTGCTGGGTGGCCATCTGAGCCTGCGTGACTATGAGGCTCAAGTAGGTGAAGCCATAGCGATGGTCAAAGCGCTGAACCGTATGACGTTGTTGGGTATGCCACACAGCGTCAGGATAGGATAACAGGTGTAGCAGAGGGAGTCATCCTGTCGGCTAATTCTGATTTATTCAACAAAGCCCTTCAATCACCGAAACACCCTTATTTCACTATTAAGCAACACGCTTAATGGTTTGCTCTGCCAGTTGGTTCATTTCGTTGATGGCATCCCAGGCGCTTTTGTAGCTGATACCTGCGAGTTTGGCTCCTTGGCTGATGGAACCGGTGTGGCGAATCTGTTTGATCAGCTCAATGCGTCGTGGGTCGGCAAAAAGACGTTGTTGTAATTTGAGTGTCAGAAGGATTTCAGCTTGCATGGTCACGGTCCAGGGAGATTAAAAAAGACAAAACCGAGCGTGCGTGACGTTCGGTACAGCGCTATTGTCGCGCGTTTGAGCAGTGCGGGCAAACCGCACAAATGGTCGCATTAATTCTTACAGTTACGGTACACTATTCACCATCACCCGTAATGATTTTTCGTTGCGGTACGTTGAGATTCGCGATGAATGTCGCGTGTATTGAGAAGCGGACCGTTAGAGATAAGTGAGGTAAGCATGTTGGATTTGCTCAAAAGCCTGCTGTTTGCAGTTGCCATGGTGCCCGTGATGATGGCGATCATCCTCGGTGCTATCTACGGTTTAGGCGAAGTATTTAATGTCTTTTCCCGTATTGGTCATGCCGATGAACGCGTTGTAAGAAAGTAACCCACCACGTTTTCTCTTTTCTGATGCCCGGTCGATTCGACCGGGCATTATTTTTTTGTATGTACTCTCTTCGGATTATGCGAGCAAAAGCGCATGACATTGCTGGATTTATCGTTATATCATTCCGAATGCAACGATAATGTCCTGATGTAATTACTCTTGGGAGAGACCGGGCTTTGTTGAATAATTTAACCGTTTGATTTACATCTTCTTTAGTTAGAATGCATTTACAGAGAATGTATTTTGTTAGAACGACAAATCAAATAGTTAGCACAATCAAAAGCATTCCGAGAGGAAAAATTAGTCGTTGAAATTTTATAATGCTTATATAAATCAGTATCTTAAATTATTCAACAAAGCCGAGAGACCGATAAAACAGCAATGGATGAAATGGGGTGTAGCACTAACCCTGAGCGCAACCATGGCGATGCCAGACTTCGCTGCGGAACAGAAAATCACAGTGTTTGCCGCCGCTTCGCTGACCAATGCATTGCAGGAAATTGGCGCACAATATAAGAAAGAGAAAAACGTCGATATCGTTTCCTCTTTTGCTTCCTCTTCAACGCTGGCTCGCCAGATTGAACAAGGTGCGCCTGCGGATCTGTTTATTTCTGCCGATCAGCAGTGGATGGATTACGCTCAGGATAAAAATCTGACCGATACCGCGACCCGCTATACCCTGCTGGGTAACGCGCTGGTGGTGATTGCACCGAAAACCAGCGATGTGAAGCATTTTGCCATCACGGATAAAACCGACTGGAAGAGCCTGTTGAAAGGGGGCCATCTGGCGGTTGGCGATCCGGACCATGTGCCTGCCGGGATCTATGCCAAAGAAGCGCTGCAAAATCTGAAAGCCTGGGATGAACTCTCTCCGGTGATGGCACGCGCTAACGATGTGCGTTCCGCCATGGCGCTGGTAGAACGTGAAGAAGCCCCTTTAGGCATTGTGTATGGTTCCGATGCGGTTGCCAGCAACAAGGTGAAAGTGGTCAGCATTTTCCCGAAAGAGAGCCACAAGCAGGTCGAATATCCGATGGCTATCATCAAAGATCATAACAACGCGACGGTGACCGGTTTTTACGAATACCTGAAAACGCCTGCCGCTGCGGATGTGTTCAAACGCTATGGTTTCACGCCGCGCGGATGATGCTCACGGATTACGAATGGCAAGCCATTGAACTTAGTCTTAAAGTTTCCATCACCTCTGTCATATTCAGCCTGCCGCTAGGGATCCTGGCGGCATGGGTGTTGGTACGCTGCCGTTTTCCCGGTAAATCGCTGTTGGACAGCATTATCGCCCCATTCCCAGTCGAAATGCAACAAAGTGACCCACTGGCCAGAGTCGGATAAAATCACCGTTCTGGCCCTACTGGAGATCCCGTTGCATGCAGGGAAAACATCTGACTCACAAAGAACGGTTCTACATCGAAAAGCGGCGTGGTGATGGGGTTAACCAGGCCACCATCGCCCGGGAACTGGAGCTTCCTCGTTCTACCATCAGCAGGGAACTCAGACGCAATACCGACGCCGCTTTCAACGGGGTCTATTCCTGCAGAAGGGCCGAAACGTTGGCCAGAGGGCGGCGGCAGAAAACACGGCCGGACAGCGTGATTAACCAGCTTGAACCGCACATTCAGGACTTTATCAGAACGGCGCTGTCTACCCACACCTCACCTGAGGTCATCAGTGGGCGCCTGGTCCTGGAATTTGGCCTGTCCGTCAGCAAGAACTCGCTCTATCGCTATATCCAGCAGGAGCGCCGGGCCGGCGGTGAGCTGTATCAGCAGCTCCCTCATCGGGGTAAACGGTATAACTATCAGACCGATGAGAACAAACGCGGTCCTATTCCCAACCGTGTTGGCATTGAGCAGCGGCCGGCCGTTGCTGACCTCAAGCAGGAACCCGGGCATTTCGAGATTTACACCATCTTTGGCAAAGATCAGAAATCATTCCTGCTGACGGTGGTCGATAAAGCCGTCAAGCTGGTCATCATTCGCAAACTGCCCAACAAGCGAGCAGAGACAGTGGTAGCGGCCTTCAGGGACATCGTTGCCAATACCTTCTGCGAGTTTAAAACCCTGACTGCTGACAACGGTTCTGAATTTTCCCAGCACGGGGAAATTACAAAAGTCACGGGGGCACCGGTCTACTTTGCCCGGCCATATCATTCCTGGGAACGCGGGTTGAATGAGCATACCAACGGGCTGATACGGCGTTTTTACCCGAAGGGAACGGACTTCAATTATGTCACCCATCGCAAGGTTGCAGCACTCGAACACCTGCTCAATACGCGAGGCCGAAAATCGCTGGGTTATCGTTCTCCAAATGAGGTATTTTTAACGCACTTACAGGCGGCATAATGCCCTACCGTTTTGTTGCGTTTCGACTGGGAATGGGCCCAAGCACTATCATCGCTCCCGATGGTTGCATGACCCAAATTTTACGGAATCGTAGACCCTTTATTGATGATACCTTCTTACTCCTTAGCTCCGGTCTTTGGAATTTCCATCTCAGAACAGCGTAAAATTTACTTCAATCACCGAAACACCCTTATTTCACTATTAAGCAACACGCTTAGTGTGTAGGTTGCGCCGTTACGTTGTAAACGGGCGTGGTCGATGCGGTTGGCATAGCGCCCGATAGACGCGCCAAGATAGGCCTGTTGGCGCGGATAATCCGCAGGTGTTGTGCAGCCGAGCAGTACTTCACGAACTTCTCCCTCGGGCAGAGGGACCTGACAAGAGAGCCAGGTTGCACCCCAATCCATCAACATAACGCGCATTCCTGCGCGGTTTTGTAGCGTAGTCAGGGTAAAAGGCTGGCCATCGGGGGACAATTCAGCACTTTTTTCGTTCAGAATACACCTGATCCTGAGGGTATCAGTCGGGATAGCCATTGGGATGTTTGGATTGCCAGCGCCAGGTATCCTCCGCCATTTGCGCTAACGTCCGGGTAACGCGCCAGTGGAGTTCATTGGCCGCTTTTTCCGGGTCGGCCCAATAGGCGGGAAGATCGCCCTCGCGGCGCGGGGCGAAGTGATAGGGCAGCGGTTTGCCGCATGCCTGACTAAATGCTTGCACGACGTTCAATACACTGTAGCCGACACCTGCGCCCAGATTGTAGATGTGTATTCCTGGGCGTTGATGCAGTGCTTTCATTGCCGCCACGTGACCATCGGCCAGATCGACCACGTGAATGTAATCTCTGACGCAGGTGCCATCTTCCGTCGGGTAGTCATCACCGAAGACTGACAGCGATTCGCGGCGACCAACGGCGACCTGCGCGATAAAGGGCATCAGATTGTTAGGGATGCCTTGTGGGTCCTCGCCCATCTCACCTGAAGGGTGGGCCCCAACCGGATTGAAATAGCGTAATAAGGCGATGCTCCATTCCGGATGCGCTTTCTGTAAGTCTGTCAGGATCTGCTCCACGATCAACTTGCTGCGCCCGTAAGGGCTGGCAGGCATACCGGTAGGAAAGCTTTCCTGATAAGGGATGCGTGGCTGATCGCCATAGATCGTGGCAGAGGAACTGAAAATCAGGTTTTTAACGCCCGCTTTTTCCATCGCTTTAACCAGCGTCAGGGTGCCATAGATATTGTTATCATAGTATTCGACAGGCTTGCTGACGGATTCTGCGACCGCTTTTAGCGCGGCAAAATGGATCACGGCATCGATATTTTCAGTGGCGAAAATGCGGTCTAATAAAACGTTATCGCGAATATCGCCTTGATAAAACGGCACAGTTTTGCCGGTGAGGCGGGTAAGGGTTTCCACCACGCTGGCTTTACTGTTGCACAAGTTATCCAGAGTAATCGGTTGATGCCCGGCTTCTAAGAGCTGAACACAGGTATGGCTGCCGATGTAACCGCTACCACCCGTCACTAAAACATTCATAAGAACCTCGATGACCAATATTGAATAAAACTAGCATAGCCTGTGGGGTGAAAAGGTGATCTGCAACGAAGAAATTCGCTGAAATTATGAGGTTTTTTATCAATCTTGCCGAGAGGAATAATCCGTTTCACACCTGAAAAATCCATCAACTATTAGCGTCATAATAGCGTGATATCGCTATCACTTTGATCCATCAATAAGAAACCCTACCTCCTACGCCGTATAGGCAGGAGAAAAATACCATATCTGCCGGGGAAGGGGTACTTGATGATGAGCGACAACGCAGGAGGAGAAACGAGACAGCGCGCCGCAGCGCGCGTGAAAATGCAAAAGGGTCCCTGGTGTAAGTAAAGGGGATGGCTCTCAAAATGTTTTCAGTTTGGTTTTACTTCTGGATACGCCGATTATGATTTTTTTAGGCGTAACATCTCTAATGGTTCTTATATATTATGACGCATCTGCATATAAATAATAGCGTACTTTATTATTCTATAGGCTGTATATTTCCGCATTCATTGAGAGGGATCGATACGATACGGATGTAGTGAATGTTACTATAATAATTCAATCGCTTTACTACTGTTTTGTAAAAATGAATATGCATTTGGAGTGTGGTTGTGATTTATAAACAAACATGAAACGTATGGTGTAAAATTTCAAAAAATGATGTTCTTTATTTTTTTTATTTGTGTAATGTCAATTTGTTCTGCTAAGTATGAAATTCATAGTGTGGTTGTTTCTTTACAGGTGCTATACACAAAGTAATGATTGTTTTATTATAGAATATTAATTTCTTATTGTAATAAGAGGTCGTCATGAAAAATGATGAACATGCAAGCATAGTTCTTCCAAAAATGTTGACATCATTATTTGATTAACATCCCGATGCTTATTTTATCAAAGGATTGGACTCAAGTTTTATCTATGCTAATTTGTCCGCCGTTAGAAAAATGGGACTACAGTCGTTGAATGATTTGTTGTATAAGAATGAGAACGATCTTTCATCTCGTTTGACAGAAAATAAGGATATTGTTAAAGAATGGCAATGGCAGGATAGACAAGTGGCTTCATTAAGAAAAAAATAGATACGTTAGAAATTAATCCAGAAGCTGTTGATTATCCTTATATGGTTAGGGAATTCCCATTTTATAATGAAAATAACAAGTGTCAAGGCGTTGTTATTTATTGCAGAGCTCTGGAGGATTTTTCTTATACTCAATTGATAGGTGGAAATAATACAGGATCATTTTTATTAACTAGGCCTGATGATTTTTTTACTGAAAAAGAGTGTGAGGTTATTTATCTGAGTTTACACGGGCAGACGCCAAAAAGTATCGCAGCTCGACTGGTGTGCTCGGTTCAGGATGTGGAGTGTTCGTTGCAGAAAATTTACAATAAGGCTAATGCGAAACATTATGATAACTTTTATGAATTTTGTTATCTAAGGGGTTATCATCGCTATTTGCCAAGATGTTTTATTAGTAGTCGTTTTATCATGTTTTAATATTTCACTGATTTTTTATTTTATTGGGGTGTAAGCTTTAGTAAAGCCTCATCATATAATTTATATTATTGAATTTTTTATTGTCGGGTTAACTTAGAGAGGCTGTAAGGAATTTTTTAATACATGCATGGTGAAGGGTGGTTTTATGAACGATGATGTTCACGATGATAATTATCTACCAAGAATTCTTACGAATATTTTGGATCAAGTTCCCGATCCTTATTTTATAAAGGATTTAGATTCTATGTATATATATGCTAATTTGCCAACGGCAAAGCTTGCTGGTCTGAGAACGCCAAATGATTTTTTACATAGAACGGAATATGAACTTTGTTCAAGATTAACGGAAAATGCAGATGTTGTTAAAGAGTGGCAACTTCAAGACAAACAAGTTAGCTCTTCAAAGAAAGGGCTCAGTATGTTGGAGGTCCACCCTGAGGCTGTTAGCTATCCATATATTGTGAAAAAAATGCCCTTTTATGATAACAATAATCAATGTGTTGGGGTAGTGACTTATGCAAAAACGCGGCTTTGTTGAATAATTTAAGATACTGATTTATATAAGCATTATAAAATTTCAACGACTAATTTTTCCTCTCGGAATGCTTTTTATTGTGCTAACTATTTGATTTGTCGTTCTAACAAAATACATTCTCTGTAAATGCATTCTAACTAAAGAAGATGTAAATCAAACGGTTAAATTATTCAACAAAGCCCAAAAACGCTACAAACCTTCACTCCTAATGATTTTATCAATGGGCGATGTCCAGGTTCTTTACTACTCAATCGGCCAGATGATTTTTTTACAGAGAAAGAGTGTGAAATCATTTTCTTAAAAACTGCAAGGGCGAACCTGTAAAGCGATAGGCGATATGTTATTCCTTTCGCCTCGTACCATTGAGAGTGCTCTGCAAAGACTCTATACCAAAGTTGGTGTATCCCATTTTGATGATTTTGCAGAGTTTTGTCATGATAAAAATTACCATCGTTATCTTCCACGGCGATTCATTGAATACAAAAGAGCTATGTTCGAAAACAATTATGATTTAGATGAGTGGTGATGTATATTGTAATTGATATATATTCCGCAGTTAAAGTAATAAAGGCCGCTTGGTGGCCTTTATTACTTATTTTTTATTTCGCGCTACATGTCAGCGTTTCAAACTGATACCCGTAAATATCCCCTTGTGCTACAAAGTTAAGACGGTTCGTGATGCATTCCGGCGCGTCTTCTGCGTGGTGGGAAACAAACAGCAGTTGCGTTTCACATTCACCGATCAATACATCCAACCAGCGCCGCACCAACTGCCTGTTGAGCGGATCTAATCCTTGCAACGGTTCATCAAGGATCAACAGTGCCGGGTGTTTCACCAGCGCGCGCGCAATCAGGACCAGACGCTGCTGCCCCCATGATAATGCGTGGAACGGGGAGTCCGCTTGTGTCGCCAGTCCCAACAGATCGAGCCATTGCTGCGTTAAGAAACGTTGACGATCGGACACGGCCTGATAAATGCCGATCGAATCGAAAAAGCCTGACGTAATAACATTGCGCACGCTACTGCTGACGCGGTATTCCAAATGCAGGCTGCTGCTGACGTAACCGATATGCCGCTTGATATCCCAAATGGTTTCGCCACTGCCGCGCCGACGGCCAAACAGCGTTAAATCATTACTGTATCCCTGTGGGTGATCGCCAGTAATCAGGCTCAGTAGCGTGGATTTTCCGGCTCCGTTCGGGCCGACGATTTGCCAATGCTGACCGGGTAACACCTCCCAATCAAGGTGATGCAGAATAGGGCGATCGTTATATTGCACTACGCCATCTCGCAGGAGGATACGTGCCTGATCGGCTGGGAGCGTAGGCGTATGCAGCGGGTCTTCAGGGGCCGGTAGCGCTGTGCCGGAAAGTGTTTCACTAAATGCGAGTTGAGCGATCAAAGCATCAGCTAATACCGCTTCACGCGTACCGGTGCGTGTTAGCGTACAGTCAGCCAGAATGCCGACATGGTTGATAAATTCAGGAATATCATCGAACCGATTAACGATGATAGCCAGCGTGTAACCGCGCTGCGCCAACTCCGCCAGGTGTGCTGCCAACTGGGCACGAGAAGCAACATCGAGACCATCGAAGGGTTCGTCCAGAATCAACAGGTCGGGCTTTGGCATCAGCGCCTGACACAGCATGACTTTGCGCGTTTCACCGGTAGAGAGGTATTTAAAACGGCGCGAGAGCAGGGGAGTGATACCGAACAGAGCGGCCAGCGAGGCACAACGGGCAGGATCGTGAATATCATCCTGAATCACTTCAGCGGTCGTACGTCCGGTATCGTCTTCATCAGCGCTGAGCATATCGGTATTGTTGCGCTGCCATTCTTGCGTGACCAGTTGTTGCAACTGTTCGAAGGAGAGACGGGCAACGCGAGGAAAATCGCTGTGTTGCGAGCCTTCTAGCAAGGGGAGTTCACCCGATAGTGCGCGTGCCAACGCAGATTTTCCGCTGCCATTCGCGCCTACAAAGGCCCACTGTGATTTTCCTTCCAACGTCAAGGCATCAAGGCGTAAAACGCGTGTGTCATTTATGCGAAAAACACCTTGCAAAATTTGCAACGACGACATTCTTTATCTCTTTTTCAGCAAGTAATACCCCCAGAAATAAAGGGCATTGCCGTCGTTGTCAAGCCGTTCCTATGGCGATTCGTGTCACAGGCGTTCAGCGATCAGCACAAGGTCGCGACAATCGCACGGTCGGCATTAAAGCAGGCCGTCACCGCCATGCCCACGCGCAGTTTTTGTTCTGCAACTTGCTCGTTTGGCACTGTGGCGCAGAGTGCCTCGCCGCTTGCCAGTGCGATCAGCACTTCGCTGCTATCCTGCCCCGCTTCTAGCGATGACACAAAGCGTGTTGCTTAATAGTGAAATAAGGGTGTTTCGGTGATTGAAGTAAATTTTACGCTGTTCTGAGATGGAAATTCCAAAGACCGGCGCTAAGGAGTAAGAAGGTATCATCAATAAAGGGTCTACGATTCCGTAAAATTTGGGTCATGCAACCGAGGCGCTTGATACCCGCGATGGCGTGTTCAACTGTAATACGGATGCCCGAGATTATTTTATTTTCTTGTTTTTGTTCAGGCGATAAAGGTCTTTTTCGAGTTCCTTTTTTTGGGATTTGTGTATTAGGATGCTGTTTATCTATACCTTGAAAACCGGTATCTGCCCAGATGGTTACCTCAGGAGGAATATGGCGAATTATATCGACTTTATCGAGTAAGCGTTTATCGTGACGGCGCCCATTTTTGCTCATGGGGATAAATCCAATTTGCCTCGTTTCGTCAGTCATAATAAGCCCTTTTCGAGTGGTCTGTCTTTTCTTTCCCGAATACATTTTTTTTTCGCCGACGCAGATTCTTAGGCTTTTGGACAGGTCGCTCTGTCCCATCAATAAAGACGTCTTTAACTCCAGGAAAGGCGCGAAAAAATTCCTCAGCAGAGCGAATTTGACGAGCGGGCAAAACACATTCTCGCCCCAAGGTCATCTCTAAAACCGGCAATAATATTTTTACCCAGCGACATACCCGTGTTCTATCTAAACCAAAAAGAAGTCCTTGCAAATCATAGGTCGGATAACATTTTAAATACAATAAAATAAAAAGCAGTTTATCTAATGGGGTTGGGATAAATCCTTTCTGGAGACTGTAAAATAATCTGTGTAAATGGCATTTTGAGGAAAACCTTCAAAGGATAACAAAATGCCTATCAGCAACGAACTTATTGACCAACTGCTTCAAGATTGTCACTCCCCTCAGGATCTGCTGGGTGAATCAGGCCTACTCAAGGTGCTGACTAAAAGACTGGCGGAACGGGTTCTTGAAGCTGAGATGGAGATGCACCTTGGGTATGCTAAGCATGACCCGGCAGGTAATCATTCAGGCAACTCCCGCAATGGCAAGACATCCAAGAGCGTACGTAGCCAAAATGGGGAGATCGAGCTCGATATTCCGCGCGACCGCAACAGTATAGCCAACCGACTTAAAAATGATTACATCCTATGCCCTGATATGCGGCAAAGAAGCATAGCTGGCTGTTATCAAAATAATGTCGCTTGGCTATACCTTCGAGCCGACACTGATCGGTAAGAACGAAAAACAGCTTAACGGCTTCGATGACCGCATTATTTCTCTCTATTCCAGAGGGGAGAGTGTAAAAAGATCTGTGTAAATGGCATTTTGAGGAAAACCTTCAGAGGACAAAAAATGCCTATCAGCAACGAACTTATTGAGGCTTTGTTGAATAATTTAACCGTTTGATTTACATCTTCTTTAGTTAGAATGCATTTACAGAGAATGTATTTTGTTAGAACGACAAATCAAATAGTTAGCACAATAAAAAGCATTCCGAGAGGAAAAATTAGTCGTTGAAATTTTATAATGCTTATATAAATCAGTATCTTAAATTATTCAACAAAGCCACTTATTGACCAACTGCTTCAGGATTGCCACTCCCCTCAGGAGCTTCTGGGTGAATCAGGACTACTCAAGCAGCTGACTAAAAGACTGGCGGAACGGGTTCTTCAAGCTGAGATGAAGATACACCTTGGGTATGCTAAGCATGACCCGGCTGGTAATAATTCAGGCAACTCCCGCAATGGCAAGACATCCAAGAGCGTACGTAGCCAAAATGGGGCGCTCGAGCTCGATATTCCGCGCGACCGCAACAGTACCTTCGAGCCGACACTGATAGGTAAGCACGAAAAGCAGCTTAACGGCTTCGATGACCGCATTATTTCTCTCTATTCCAGAGGGCTATCAACGCGTGATATTCAGGCTCACTTTAAAGAAGTCTACGGGGTCGATGTTTCCGCTGGCTTCATTTCTCAAGTGACCAATGCCGTGATGGATGACGTTAAGCGCTGGCAGCAACGGCCGCTGGATGCGTTTTATCCCATTAAGCGTGTTGCTTAATAGTGAAATAAGGGTGTTTCGGTGATTGAAGTAAATTTTACGCTGTTCTGAGATGGAAATTCCAAAGACCGGCGCTAAGGAGTAAGAAGGTATAGCTAAACGACTTAATTTTGATTACATTATTTAAATGAGCTATTCAATTGATTTTAGACGTAAAGTGATATCTACACGGAAAAACGAAGGGTTGAGTATCCGAGAAACAGCGAAGCAATTTCGGATTGGCCCTGCCTCTGTATCGCGTTGGATTAATCAAATAGAGTCAAAAGCATCGACCACGCGTCAGCGAAAGATCGATAAATCCGAGTTGATAAAAGATGTTGAACAATATCCAGATGCTTACCAAAAAGAACGTGCAGAGCGTTTTGGCGTTTGTCAGAAGGCCATTTGGCAAGCGCTTAAAAAGCTGGGATTGACCTATAAAAAAAACTCTACGTCATCCGAAAGCCGACGAAAACGCCCGGCAGGGATTTCAACAAAAAAAACAACAGTATGAAAAAGAAGGTAAACCTATTGTTTTTATTGATGAAAGTGGTTTTTCACACGATGCCCCACGGACTCACGGCTATTCCCCAAAAGGTCAACGGTGTTTTGGCCTGAAGAACTGGGGAGCTAGGGGAAGAACAAATGTTATCGGCGCTTTATTAGGCACAACGCTGTTTGCTATCGGATTATTTGATATCAATATTAACAGCGATGTTTTCTATGCCTGGGTCACACAAGTCCTTATCCCAGTACTCCCTAAAAACAGTGTAATCATGATGGACAATGCCACTTTTCACAAAAAACATAATATTCAACAAGTCATCATCGATGCAGGGTATATGGTGGAGTATTTGCCTACATATTCGCCAGATCTTAACCCAATTGAGCATAAATGGGCACAAGCAAAAAGCAAAAAAAGAGAGATGGGTTGCGATACAGAGAGTTTGTTCTCAGTCCATATGGTGTAATCAAAATTAAGTCGCTTGGCTATAACCTGGAAGAACAGATTGGCTTCCATTTTACCGAAGGGAAGGTAGTCAACCTCATCTATGATCAACAACTTAGGCTTACCCACAACGCGATTAAGATAGCTTTTTAACTCCCCCTGACGATGTGATGCGAGCAGCTGTAGCATCAGATCTGCGGCTGTGACGAACCGAATACTCATTCCGGCCATCGCGGCTCTGTAGCCGAGTGCTGTCGCCAGGTGCGTTTTACCTACCCCGGACGGACCCAGCAAGACCAGGTTCTCCTGACGCTCGATAAACGCCAGCCCGGCCAACTCCTGGATCTGACTGCGAGGTACGCCACTCGCAAAGGCGAAATCAAACTGCTCCAGCGTCTTGATCACCGGTAGGCCTGATAAACGCAAAATAGTCTGCCGGCGCCGTTCGTTCAGCCCATCATGCTGAAGCTGTAAAGCAGCTTCAAGGAAGTCGGCATGAGTGCCGTTGCTGTCGATCGTCGTCTGAGCAACGGCGGGCCACTCAGCCGGTAATCTATCGAGCTTAAGCTGCTCGCAGAGCGCTGCGATACGATCATGCTGGAGGTTCATGCTTCTACCTCCAGTAGCGCCTGATACGTAGCCAACGGGTGCTGGAGACTCTCTGTGGGTATGGGGCGCGAGCAACTCGCCGGTACCGGTGGAGGAAATGCCAGTGTTATCTTCGGCAATGGCAACAACGCAGCCCGCTCACGCGGCATGCGTTGTTCAGGCGGAATACCGGTGGTGCCATGTTTACGGGTGTTGGCAACGGTGATCCACCACTCACCAATGCGTGCATTAGCCGCGGGGACGTCCAGTATCAGCCCAGCCTGGCGAAACGTGGCGGCAAGCGGCACAACAAAGCTGTTCTTGAGGTAATGGTTGAAGCGTTCGACCTTGCCCTTAGTCTTGGCGCGGTAGGGACGGCAAACTTTAGGCGTAAAGGCATACTTCTCAGCCAGTTGCATCAACTGTGGGTTCCAGCGATGCTTGCCGGGCCCGTAGACATCACGCTCAATAATGATGGCCTTGGCGTTGTCGAACAGCAACTGATGCGGAGTTCCGCCAAAGAACTTAAGTGCAGACTCAATGCCGTCACACCAGGCTGCGGACTCCTGGTTGCTGTAGAACTTGACGAAAGTCGCCCGGCTCCAGCCCAGCGTAGCGACGAAGGCCAGCAACGGGTTATGGCCCTGCCTGACGATGGTGAAATCAACCTGCATCTGTACGCCGGGTTCGGTCTCAAAGCGCGTGACCGCCTCAGTAACGGGCTGCTTCATGGGGTGTAGAAATGCGGTAAGCATGCTATAGCCGCCATCATATCCCCCCCATGTCAGGGTAGTTGTCGCCTCTGAGTGAAAAAAATCTAGGGGGCTGGAGAAGCTGTTCATGGGAAGCTATTCGCCAGAACGTAAAGCGGCTGTGATCGCCAGAATGTTGCCGCCGCATAGTCAGTCTATTTACCAGATATCCCGCCTGGAAGGCATTCCCGCCAATACGCTTTATGGCTGGCGGTCTCAGGCTGGAATTCCGACTCAGTCGGCAGCCAGTGAGAGTAAACTCCACCTGGAGTGGTCTCAGGATGCGCGCTTCGCCGTTATCGTTGAAACCGCGCCGCTTTCTGCTCATGCTGTGGCTGAATACTGTCGCCGTAAAGGCCTCTATCCTGAACAGATTCAGCAGTGGAAGGACGAGTTTATGCAGCCAGGTCAGCGTGCAGAAAGAGCCTTAATAAAGAAACAACAAAAAGAAATTCAGCAGCTTAATCGTGAAATAGCCCGCAAGGACAAAGCCCTCGCCGAAGCGGCGGCACTGCTCATTCTGGAAAAAAAGCTCAAGGCGTTCTTCGACGAAGAACGCGAGGTCGAATGACGCGCACAGCCGACAGGTTACGGCTGATGAAGATGCTGGAGGAGGCTGCCACTGCCGGCGTCCGGCAAAGCGATGCCTGCAGGTCTGTAGGTATTAGCGAGCGGACGTTCCAGCGCTGGCGGCTAAGTCCTGACGACCGGCGACCGACGGCATCACGGCCGATGCCGAAAAACAGGCTCAGTGCTGAAGCGGAACAGCAGGTGCTGGCCATCTGCCATGAGCCACGATTCGCCAGTCTGTCGCCGGCGCAAATCGTACCGGCACTAGCCGATGAGGGGCGTTACGTTGCCAGTGAATCGACGTTTTACCGGGTGTTGCGCCGTGCCGGAGAGGTCAGTCATCGCGGGCGTCAGCAGGCCCCGCAAAGTAAGCCGCTGTCGACATGGAAGGCGATCGCGCCGAACCAGGTGTGGTCGTGGGACATCACCTGGCTGAAGTCGCTGACGGCGGGTCACTGGTTCTACCTGTATCTCATAGAAGATGTGTTCAGTCGCAAAATAGTGGGTTATGAGGTGTACCCGGTCGAAAGCGGCGAGTATGCAGCAGAACTGCTGAAGCGAACGGTGCTGAGCGAGCGCTGCTGGCAGGAGCCGCTGGTACTGCATGCGGATAACGGTGCACCGATGAAGTCACAGGTGCTGCAGGTGAAGCTTGCGGAGCTGAAGATAACCCCGTCACACAGTCGGCCGCGGGTAAGCAACGACAACGCCCACGTGGAATCGCTGTTCAGGATGCTGAAATACGTGCCTGCATGGTCTGAAAAAGGCTTTGCAACGCTGGAAGATGCGCGAGCCTGGGTGGAAACCTTCGTCGGCTGGTATAGCCAAGCGACATTATTTTGATATAGCCAACCGACTTAAAAATGATTACATCCTATGCCCTGATATGCGGCAAAGAAGCATAGCTGGCTGTTATCAAAATAATGTCGCTTGGCTATATAGCTAAACGACTTAATTTTGATTACATTATTTAAATGAGCTATTCAATTGATTTTAGACGTAAAGTGATATCTACACGGAAAAACGAAGGGTTGAGTATCCGAGAAACAGCGAAGCAATTTCGGATTGGCCCTGCCTCTGTATCGCGTTGGATTAATCAAATAGAGTCAAAAGCATCGACCACGCGTCAGCGAAAGATCGATAAATCCGAGTTGATAAAAGATGTTGAACAATATCCAGATGCTTACCAAAAAGAACGTGCAGAGCGTTTTGGCGTTTGTCAGAAGGCCATTTGGCAAGCGCTTAAAAAGCTGGGATTGACCTATAAAAAAAACTCTACGTCATCCGAAAGCCGACGAAAACGCCCGGCAGGGATTTCAACAAAAAAAACAACAGTATGAAAAAGAAGGTAAACCTATTGTTTTTATTGATGAAAGTGGTTTTTCACACGATGCCCCACGGACTCACGGCTATTCCCCAAAAGGTCAACGGTGTTTTGGCCTGAAGAACTGGGGAGCTAGGGGAAGAACAAATGTTATCGGCGCTTTATTAGGCACAACGCTGTTTGCTATCGGATTATTTGATATCAATATTAACAGCGATGTTTTCTATGCCTGGGTCACACAAGTCCTTATCCCAGTACTCCCTAAAAACAGTGTAATCATGATGGACAATGCCACTTTTCACAAAAAACATAATATTCAACAAGTCATCATCGATGCAGGGTATATGGTGGAGTATTTGCCTACATATTCGCCAGATCTTAACCCAATTGAGCATAAATGGGCACAAGCAAAAAGCAAAAAAAGAGAGATGGGTTGCGATACAGAGAGTTTGTTCTCAGTCCATATGGTGTAATCAAAATTAAGTCGCTTGGCTATATTTGAGGTAGTCGACCATGCGTTCAACCTTGCCCTTGGTTCGCGCGCGGCGGGGGCGACACGCCCGGGGCTGGAAGTCATAGTGCTGCGCCAGTTGCAGGAAGCCTGCGTTGAACACCACATTGCCGTTGTGATTTTTCAGCACGGCCGCTTTCTGATTATCGACCAGCACGGTTTTCACGCCGCCACCGAAGTAACGGAAGGCCCGCACCAGGGACTCATAGGTGTGCTCCGCATCCTGGCTCGGTGCCGCAAAGACGTGGAGGCGACGCGAGTAACCCAGCGTGTTCACGGCGAAGTTGATTTTGCAGCGTTCACCAGACACCTCCGCCTCGATTTCTCCCCAGTCATGCTGTAACTGGTAACCTGGCTGGGTTTCGAAGCGCACGGTCTTTTTACCCGGCCGCATTTTACGTTTGGGCTGGATGTAAGCCCGAAGCGTGGAGCGTCCGCCGGGATAGCCCATCTTTCTGATTTCATGGAATATCACTTCGGCGTTCCAGACGTTTTCGGTCAGACGCATATCGATGTACTCCATGAAAGGGCGGAGTTTTTCCATTCGCAGCCGGGCCTTACGCGCCGGCGGAGATGGATAACGCAGATACCGTCTGACGGTGCGCTCGGAACAACCGATTTGGGTGGCAATATCGACAATGTAAGCCCCCTGATGGCGCATTTGCTTTATCATGAAAAAGTCCTCTCTGCTCAGCATGTTGATATCCTTTTCGGTGTAGGAACCATCAGGAAACAACATGTTGGGTGGAACGGACAAATCAAATGGTGAATTAGGGACTTATATCACTGGCGCTAACACATAGTCGGCAACATTACAAAAAAACAGCATGTTACCTGAACCCGGCTTAATGCGACAGAGCCCTGACGGATCGCTTCTTGTGCCTTGAAAAAAAGGCGCATCCATTGGGAACTGTGCCTTTTTGGCCAGCGCATTATGTGGGCTTAAAATTTCAGCAAAAATAACGCTTGTTACATGTTTTACATCTTGAAAACAAAATAATCACACAATGTTATCTTCCGTTGTGTAAATTAATATCAGCTTTTCATACGGCGGGGCTGATTCATGATGGACTTTATGGCCATTTTTCTTTCTTCACTGTTTATGTGCAGTACCGTTTTTACTGGTTCAGTGACCTCCGTGTCGCTCGTGGAACTGTCATCCGCACTGAATCAACGCATGCGGTTAATGCCGGAGGTGGCAAGCTATAAAACGCTGCATCATCTGCCCGTTGAAGACCTGCCGCGGGAGAAGGTTGTCATGGACGGTATGACACAAAATGCGGAGGTCGCCGGGCTTGCTTCCCACACCGTCCTCCCTTTTGTCCATGCGCTGATGAACGCCGGTAAGGCAATCCAGTACCGCTGTCTGGCTGACTGGCTGGCCACGCCGCAGGACGGCGCTCCCGTTACGGACCTTGCAGATATCAGACAACAGATACAACAGACTGACAGCCGGATGATGACCGCACTCAGCCAGCGCCTGATGGTCGGCTCCTTTTCCGAAGCTGATATGGCCTGGCTGGTATCGCAGATGACGGCCCCGGGACTCAGCGCAGCGGATAAAAAAAATCTCATTGTAGCCCTGTCACGCATTCAGCGGGCTCGTTAACCAAAAGCGGAGGTAAGGCATGCAGCTTCATGAGTTAATGAACCCGGATTATTCTGATAATCCCTTTCTTCTTTACCGAAAACTCCATGAGCAGGGGCCGCTCATCCGGGGCGGGGATAATGTCATCATCAGCGGCAGTCACGCCGTCGTGGAGGCCCTGCTTAACGACAGACGGGCCGGCAAAAACTATATGGACAGTGTCCGGCTGCGTTTTGGTAACGATGCTGCAAGGATGCCGGTATTCCGGGGAATGAACAGGATGTTTCTCGTTCTGAACCCGCCTGAGCACACCCGACTGAGGGGTTTGGTCATGAAGTCCTTCGGCGCAAAAGAGATTCAGTCCCTAAGGGAGATCGTCCTCAACGTGGCAAACGACCTGGCTGACGCCCTGGCAGGTCGACGCTCATGCGACCTGGCCCGGGAATTTGCGTTTCCCCTTCCTGTACGCATCATCTGTCGCATGCTGAACGTGCCGGAATCTGATGCAGCCGTGCTTGGCCGGTCTGCCTCGGCGCTGGTGAGGGTCTTTGACCCGCAGATAACGCAGGAAGACCTGCTGAAGGCCGGGGAGGCTTTCGCTGCGCTGGAGGAGTACTTCAGCGCGCTCATCGTGTCCCGCCGCGGGAGTCCGGCCAGTGACCTCGTGTCGCTTTTTCTGCGCGGCGAAAATGACGATGACAGGCTGCAGCACGATGAAATCATCGCCAACGTCATTCTACTGTTTATTGCCGGGCATGAGACCACCTCTAACATGCTGTGCAACACGGTGTTGGCACTGCATGAAAACCCCATGGAGCTTGAGCGGCTCAGGCAGGACCACAGCCTGATACCCGCCGCTATAACCGAGTGCATCCGTTATGACAGTTCTGTACAGATGCTCTACCGTACGGCACTCGACGAGATTGAGGTGGCAGACCATGTTATTGCGCGCGGAACCAGCCTGTTTCTCAGCCTGGGGGCGGCCAATCATGACCCGGCGGTGTTTTCCTCACCGGAAATCCTGAATATCCGGCGCAGGGAGGGACGCAGCCTGTCCTTCGGCGGTGGTATACACCACTGTATGGGATACCGACTTGCGCTGGCCGAGCTGGAGGTCGCCCTCGCGGTACTGCTGACGCGTTTGCCGGATATGCGGCCCATGACAGGGGGGATACGGCGCAACAACAGAGCCAACCTGCGTGGCATCAGCGCTATGCCGGTTACATGGTGACATGCATAAAGAAAGGCTCTGTCACATTAAGCCGGGTTCAGGTAACATGCTGTTTTTTTTTGTGATGTTGCCGACTATGTCCTTGAACCGAAAATCTTTCCGACGCCTCCATTATCCCACTGATGTTATCGCCCAGTGTGTCCGCTGGTATCTGGCGTACTCACTCAGCCTGCGCAACCTCGAAGATATGATGGCTGAGCGGGGTATTATTGTTGATCACTCTGTAGTGGTTGAATAATCAGGACACTAAACTTACATCCAAAACGGAGGTGTTTAGTGAACCATAAACGACAATTTACCCCTGAGTTTAAAAAGGAAGCCGTTGCCCTGGTAACAGAGCAGGGCTATACGATAGCCAGGGCAGCAGCATCGCTGGGCATAAGCAACAAAACCCTGCATACATGGGTCTCGCTGGCACGCAAGCAGAGCAACGGCGTACTCAGCGATGATGAATGTGCAGAGTTAAAACGGTTACAAAAGGAAAACAAAGAGTTACGTACAGAGAAGGAGATACTAAAAAAGGCGAGTGCCTTCTTCGCGAAACATATGTCGTGAGAGACCGGTTCATTCTCGACAATGCCACTGACTTCAGCGTTCGTACACTCTGTCGGGTCATGCGTGTGACGGCCTCTGCCTGGTATGCATGGCGAAAAAAGCCCGCCGAACCGCTGCAAAAAGACGTGGAGGTCCGGGTCAGGTTAAAGGCGCTGTTCGCCGCCAGCAGGCAGGGAGCAGGAAGCCGGACGCTGGTCAAAAGGCTTCGTGGAGAAGGCATCATAATCAGCCGCTGGCGGGTGAGGAAACTCATGCAGGAAGAGGGGCTGGTCTGCCGACAGCGCCGGACTTATAAGGTCACGACAAAACCCCGCCCGGGTGCAGAGGTGGCCCCAAACCTGCTGAACCAGAATTTTAACCCGCCGGGGCCAAATCAGGTGTGGGCGAGTGACATCACGTATCTGAAGACCGGTGAAGGCTGGCTGTATCTGGCGGCTATTATGGATTTGTACTCCCGGCAGATAGTGGGCTGGCAGGTGGACAGACGGATGACCTCATCGCTGGTCTGCGGGGCCCTGATGAAGGCATATAACCTGCGAACTCCCCCGCCGGGCCTGGTGGTGCATACGGACAGGGGGGCGCAGTACACGGGACAACGCTTTCAGGCGCTGCTGAGCAGCTACAGGCTGAGGAGCAGTATGGGAGACGTGGGTGCCTGCTGGTATAATGCGATGATGGAGCGCTTCTGGGGCAGTCTGAAACATGAATGGTTGCTGCTGGTACCCCAGCCAACACGGGCTTACATGGAGCAGGATGTGGCGACGTATATCCGCTACTACAACCTAGACAGGCATCGTGCCGCTAACGGGGCCCCATTCCCACTCGAAACGCAACAAAACGGTATAGGCTTATGCCACCAGTAAGTGCGTTAAAAATACCTCATTGGGGGAACGATAGCCCAGCGATTTTCTGCCCCTTGTATTGAGTATGTGTTCGAGTTCGGCAATCTTACGATGACTGACCTGACTGAAGTCTGTTCCCTTTGGGTAAAAACGTCGTATCAGCCCGTTGGTGTGCTCATTCAAGCCCCTCTCCCAGGAATGATAAGGATGGGCAAAGTAGACCTGCGCCCCTGTGATTTGAGTAATTTGCTCGTGCAGAGCGAATTCAGGGCCGTTATCAGCTGTTAGGGTCTTAAACTTGCAAAAGGTATTAGCTTCAATGTCCCTGAAAGCAGCAACCACAGTCTCCGCACGCTTATTAGGCAGTTTGCGAATGATGACGGTTTTCAATGCGTTATCTACGATGGTTAACAAGAATGACTTCTGGTCTTTGCCAAAAATATAGCCAACCGACTTAAAAATGATTACAGCCGATGCCCTGATATGTGGCAAAGAAGCATAGCTGGCTGTTATCAAAATAATGTCGCTTAGCTATAGTGTCAATTTCGAAGTGGCCAGGCTCCTGTTTAAGCTCGGCTTGAGCTGGGCGATACTCAATACCAACACGGTTGGGAATAGGGCCTGATTTGAGGTTTTCGGCATTGTACCTGTAACGTTTTCCCCGATGAGGAAGTTGCTGATATAGCTCCCCGCCAGCCTGTCTCTCCTGCAGGATATAGCGATATAGCGTATTCTTGCTGACAGATATACCGAATTCCAGGTGCAAACGGCCACTGATAATTTCAGGTGAAGAGTGAGTGGAAAGCGCCTGCCTGATGAAGTTCTGAATGTGTGGCTCCAACGGGTAAAAAGCATTGTTTGGCAGAGGCTTATGACGGCGTTCCCGGGCCAGAGTGTCCGCCCTTCTACAGCAGTAGACACCATTGAAAGTAGGGTCGGTATTGCGTCTGAGTTCCCTGCTGATGGTCGAGCGAGGCAGAGCAAGCTCTCTGGCGATGGTAGCTTGGTTGACACCTTCACCACGCCGCTTTTCGATGTAGAACCGTTCTTTCTGAGTCAGATGTTTTCCCTGCATGCAACAGGCTCTCCAGTATGGCCAGAACGGTGATTTTATACGACTCTGGCAAGTGGGTTACTTTGTTGCGTTTCGAGTGGGAATGGGGCTTTTGCGGCAAAAGAAGGGCGATAAAAAAGCCGCCCGGAGGCGGCTTGATGTGTTATTTCACTTGCATTCCCGGTTGTGCGCCGCTATCCGGACTGAGCAGAAAAATCTCCTTGCCGCCAGGACCTGCTGCCATCACCATGCCTTCCGACACGCCAAAGCGCATTTTACGCGGGGCCAGGTTGGCGACTATGATGGTCAAACGCCCTTCCAGCGCTTTCGGATCGGGATACGCCGTGCGGATGCCGGAGAAAATCTGGCGCGTTTCACCGCCGAGATCCAGCGTCAATCGTAGCAGCTTATCAGAGCCCTCCACGAAATCTGCCTGCTTGATCAGAGCAATGCGCATATCCACTTTGGCAAAATCGTCAAAAGAGATGGTGTCCTGAATCGGATCGTCAGCCAGCGGACCTGTCACCACTGTCTTGGCACTCATGTCCTCTTTGGAGGCATCAACCATCGCATTGACCTTGTCGAGATCGATGCGGTTGAACAACGCTTTGAACGCTTTCACCTCGTGACCCAGCAGCGGTTGTGCTACCGCATCCCACGCCAATGTCGTGTTGAGGAATGCTTCGGCACGCTCGGCCAGTGATGGCAATACCGGTTTCAGGTAGGTCATCAGCACGCGGAACAGGTTGATGCCCATCGAGCAAATCGCCTGCAAATCCGCATCGCGGCCTTCTTCTTTTGCCACCACCCACGGGGCTTGTTCGTCCACATAGCGGTTAGCGATATCGGCTAGCGCCATGATCTCGCGGATGGCTTTGCCGGATTCCCGGTTGGAATAGGCTTCGGCAATGCTGTCAGCCGTATTGGTGAAGGTGGCATAAAGCTCGGCATCAGCCAGCGTTTCCGCCAGTTTCCCGCCAAAACGCTTATTGATGAAACCGGCGTTACGCGACGCGAGGTTAACCACTTTGTTAACGATATTGGCATTAACGCGCTGTACGAAATCTTCCAGATTGAGGTCGATATCGTCAATGCGTGACGACAGCTTGGCGGCGTAGTAATAACGCAGGCAATCAGCATCCAGATGTTGCAGATAGGTCTCGGCCTTGATAAAGGTGCCGCGCGATTTGGACATCTTGGCGCCGTTTACCGTCACGTAGCCGTGCACAAACAGGTTGGTCGGCTTACGGAAGCCGCTGCCTTCCAACATGGCGGGCCAAAACAGGCTGTGGAAATAGACGATGTCTTTACCGATGAAATGGTATAGTTCAGAGCTGCTCTCTTTACGCCAGAATTCATCAAAATCGATATCGCCGCGTTTGTCGCACAGGTTTTTAAATGACCCCATGTAACCGATCGGCGCATCCAGCCAGACGTAGAAGTATTTGCCCGGCGCATCCGGCACTTCAAAACCGAAGTAGGGCGCGTCGCGGGTGATATCCCACTGTTGCAGGCCGGCATAAAACCACTCTTGCATCTTGTTGGCGACCTGCTCCTGCAATGCGCCAGAACGCGTCCAGGCTTGCAACATTTCGCTGAATGCGGGCAAATCAAAGAAGAAATGCTCTGACTCGCGCATCACCGGCGTAGCGTCGGAAACCGCTGATTTCGGATCGATCAGTTCCGTTGGGCTATAGGTCGCACCGCACACTTCGCAGTTATCGCCATACTGATCGGCCGCTTTACATTTCGGGCAGGTGCCTTTGACAAAACGGTCCGGCAGGAACATACCTTTTTCCGGATCGTAGAGCTGCGAAATGGTGCGGTTCTTAATAAAACCGTTCTCTTTCAAACGACCATAGATAAGACCGGACAGCTCCCGGTTCTCTTCACTGTGGGTGGAGTGATAATTGTCGTAGCTAATCTGAAAGCCAGCGAAATCCCGCTGATGTTCCTGACTCACGTCCGCAATCATCTGCTCCGGTGCCACACCCATCTGCTGTGCTTTCAACATGATTGGTGTACCGTGGGCGTCATCCGCACAGATAAAGTGAACCTGGTGGCCGCGCATTCGCTGATAACGGACCCAGATATCAGCCTGGATATGCTCCAGCATGTGGCCGAGGTGGATTGATCCGTTAGCATAAGGCAACGCGCAGGTTACCAATATTTTCTTAGCGACTTGAGTCATAGTGGGGAACTTACTTTCTTTCATGATGATGAGAACGAATCCCGATGTTAACCGATAGGTCCTTATGGCGTAAACCGCTGCAAGCGGAAAATACTGCCAAACGCCGGCAATACAGCGTTCACGCGACTCGGGTCGATTTTTTCACTGAGGTCAACGATCGGAACGGGGCATTCTGTTATGCTATGGCCGTTTTTCCACAAAATAATGAGATCGATAAGGAGCCGGGATGAACGCAACAATCCCTGAGCAAACCCCCGATACGCTGAAGGCACTGGTGACCGGTGTCCTCTCCACGTTTAAGCACCCGACGCTGAAAAATAACCTGACGACCCTCAATGCCCTGCATCATTGTGCCTTGCTGGATGAGGTGCTGCGCATCGAACTGGTGATGCCGTTTGCCTGGTTGAGTGGGTTGGACGTATTAAAAGAGACCGTCAGCCCCGATTTGATGCGTTTAACCGGTGCCAAGGATGTGGAATGGCGCCTGACGCACAGTATTGCCACGCTGCGCCGCGTAAACAACCAGGCAGGTGTCAAAGGTGTTAAAAACATTATTGCCGTTAGCTCTGGCAAGGGCGGCGTAGGGAAATCCAGCACCGCGGTGAACATGGCGCTGGCGTTGGCCGCAGAGGGCGCGTCGGTGGGTATTCTCGATGCCGACATCTATGGTCCGTCCATTCCGATCATGCTGGGCACCGCCAGCGAGCGCCCGACCTCGCCGGATGGTCAACATATGGCGCCCATCATGGCTTACGGCCTGGCAACCAACTCTATCGGTTATCTGGTGACGGATGATAATGCGATGGTGTGGCGCGGCCCGATGGCGAGTAAAGCGCTGTTGCAACTGCTGCAAGATACGCTATGGCCGGATCTCGATTATCTGGTATTGGATATGCCGCCGGGCACCGGGGATATTCAGTTGACGCTGGCGCAAAACGTGCCAGTGACGTGCGCAGTAGTGGTGACGACACCGCAGGACATTGCGTTGGTGGATGCCATGAAGGGTATCACCATGTTTGAGAAAGTCAGCGTGCCGGTGCTGGGTATCGTCGAGAACATGAGCGTGCATATTTGCAGCCACTGTGGTCATCTGGAGCCTATTTTTGGCACCGGCGGCGCGCAGAAACTGGCGGAGAAATACAACTGTGCCCTGCTGGGGCAACTGCCGCTGCATATCTTGCTACGTGAAGATCTCGATCGCGGTGAACCCACCGTTGCCAGCAAACCGGACAGCGAGTTCACCTCACTGTATCGTGAACTGGCTGGGCAAGTGGCTGCACAGCTTTACTGGCAGGGTGAAGTCATTCCGACCGAGATTTCGTTCCGCGCAGTGTGATCGATTTTATGCAGGGTCAATGGCCCATTCCCAGTCGAAACGCAACAAAACGGTAGGGCATTATGCCGCCTGTAAGTGCGTTAAAAATACCTCATTTGGAGAACGATAACCCAGCGATTTTCGGCCTCGCGTATTGAGCAGGTGTTCGAGTGCTGCAACCTTGCGATGGGTGACATAATTGAAGTCCGTTCCCTTCGGGTAAAAACGCCGTATCAGCCCGTTGGTATGCTCATTCAACCCGCGTTCCCAGGAATGATATGGCCGGGCAAAGTAGACCGGTGCCCCCGTGACTTTTGTAATTTCCCCGTGCTGGGAAAATTCAGAACCGTTGTCAGCAGTCAGGGTTTTAAACTCGCAGAAGGTATTGGCAACGATGTCCCTGAAGGCCGCTACCACTGTCTCTGCTCGCTTGTTGGGCAGTTTGCGAATGATGACCAGCTTGACGGCTTTATCGACCACCGTCAGCAGGAATGATTTCTGATCTTTGCCAAAGATGGTGTCAATCTCGAAATGCCCGGGTTCCTGCTTGAGGTCAGCAACGGCCGGCCGCTGCTCAATGCCAACACGGTTGGGAATAGGACCGCGTTTGTTCTCATCGGTCTGATAGTTATACCGTTTACCCCGATGAGGGAGCTGCTGATACAGCTCACCGCCGGCCCGGCGCTCCTGCTGGATATAGCGATAGAGCGAGTTCTTGCTGACGGACAGGCCAAATTCCAGGACCAGGCGCCCACTGATGACCTCAGGTGAGGTGTGGGTAGACAGCGCCGTTCTGATAACGTCCTGAATGTGCGGTTCAAGCTGGTTAATCACGCTGTCCGGCCGTGTTTTCTGCCGCCGCCCTCTGGCCAACGTTTCGGCCCTTCTGCAGGAATAGACCCCGTTGAAAGCGGCGTCGGTATTGCGTCTGAGTTCCCTGCTGATGGTAGAACGAGGAAGCTCCAGTTCCCGGGCGATGGTGGCCTGGTTAACCCCATCACCACGCCGCTTTTCGATGTAGAACCGTTCTTTGTGAGTCAGATGTTTTCCCTGCATGCAACGGGATCTCCAGTAGGGCCAGAACGGTGATTTTATCCGACTCTGGCCAGTGTGTCACTTTGTTGCGTTTCGAGTGGGAATGGGGCAATAGGGTTCCCGCACTGGCGGGAACTGCCTGCTATAAACCCGCATGTCCGCCTGGCGGATTCTCGCGTTGATAAATCACTCGCCCATTATCAGCGTTCCCGGCGTTATGACGGGACACCTACCGTTCATTTAAACCAAACGCCAATCAAAACGCGCTGTGGGTATCTCAGGTGCGACACCTGTGATAATTTTGGTCCGATGAACCTACTGATGTTGAGGGATAGCGCGATGACGACAATCTTAAGATGGCTTATTTTCACACTGCCCGTTGTCACTCTCCTAGCATGCGCGCCTTATAATTATGAGGCGCAACAGAATAAAAGACCCGGTATGCATGCCAATGGACCACTCTATTCGATGGGGCACGATGGGGTATTCAGAAGGGACCG
Organism: Symbiopectobacterium purcellii; assembly: GCF_052050035.1. GTDB lineage: Bacteria > Pseudomonadota > Gammaproteobacteria > Enterobacterales > Enterobacteriaceae > Symbiopectobacterium > Symbiopectobacterium purcellii_A. The sequence goes on along the minus strand of NZ_CP189882.1, from coordinate 5,241,571 downwards.
GCGTATGGAACGTGTCCGTGCTCGCGGATGTGTAGATAACAGCACGGATTGTGGCAGACCGTTTGGCTGGTAACGCGGCGGGAGCGTCAGTATTACTGATCTTTCGGCGGTGAAAGCGTGCCGCTTCACTGTTGAACTCGCTCGGTGAGCGGGAAATGCGCCACATAAAGCCTCGCTTCAACCTGTTTTCACGTTTGTAATCTTTCGTTGTGCCGAGACAACGTGTGCACGCTCACCAATTCCCTTGCAAACCAGAAATGACCATGAGTAGGGCTGGCGCTGCCTGCCTTAACTCCCTATAATTCGCTCGTTACTGTTTGTTTACCCGTTACTATGCCATTCGGCATTTCCCTCATTTATCAGGTCATTTATTGTCATGGCTGCGACGTCTCACCAGTGTGTCATCATCGGAATTGCAGGAGCATCCGCTTCTGGTAAAAGTCTTATTTCCAGTACGCTGTATCGCGAGTTGCGCGATCAGGTGGGGGATGAGCATATCGGGGTCATCCCGGAAGACAGTTATTATAAAGATCAAAGCCATCTGAGCATGGAAGAACGGGTGAAAACCAACTACGACCACCCCAATGCCATGGACCATGACCTGCTGTTAACGCATCTTAAAATGCTCAAGGCCGGACAAGCGATTGAGTTGCCACAGTACAGTTACGTTGAGCATACCCGTAAGCAAGAGACAGTACGCTTGCTGCCAAAGAAAGTGATCATTTTGGAAGGTATCTTGTTACTGACGGAAGTCCGCCTGCGCGCTGAGCTGAATTTTTCCATTTTTGTCGATACCCCGCTGGATATCTGCCTGCTGCGTCGTATGCGCCGTGATGTGAACGAACGTGGTCGCTCTATGGATTCGGTCATGGAGCAGTATCAAAAAACAGTACGCCCGATGTTTTTGCAATTTATTGAACCGTCCAAGCAATACGCAGATATTATTGTGCCACGTGGCGGTAAAAACCGTATTGCTATTGATATTCTGAAAGCCAAAATTAGTCAGTTTTTTGAATAATTCACCGATGACGGCGTAACCGAGAAAAGGGAACAACATGAGACTGTGCGATCGCGACATAGAAAGCTGGCTAGACGATGGACGCCTGGTTATCACCCCCCGTCCTCCCGTTGAACGAATTAACGGCGCAACGCTGGATGTGCGGCTGGGCAATCAGTTTCGCGTTTTCAGCGGACACACAGCCGCATTTATCGATTTAAGCGGTCCGAAAGATGAAGTCAGTGCGGCGCTCGATCGCGTGATGAGTGATGAAATCAACTTGCCGGAAGGAGAAGCGTTTTTCCTGCATCCCGGTGAACTGGCGCTGGCGGTGACGTTGGAGTCGGTAACATTGCCGGACAATCTGGTGGGCTGGCTCGACGGGCGCTCATCGTTGGCGCGCCTGGGATTAATGGTTCACGTAACTGCACATCGCATCGATCCCGGCTGGCAGGGTAGAATTGTGCTGGAGTTCTATAATTCAGGTAAGCTACCGTTGGCATTACGTCCTGGCATGATTATCGGTGCATTGAGTTTTGAACCGCTCTCTGGCCCGGCCGCGCGCCCCTACAACCGTCGTGAAGATGCGAAATACAAAGATCAGCAGGGCGCTGTGGCGAGCCGAATCGATAAGGATTGATCGCCAGTGCATAATGCTGTTGCACTGATTGTTGGGAGGATGGCATGAAAAGAGTGTTGACGACGCTGGCGATTTTACTTGTGGTGCTGGCTGTCGGTATGACGGCGCTGGTCATGCTGGTGAACCCCAACGATTTCCGCGCTTATATGGTAAGCCAGGTCGATGCCCGCAGCGGATACCGTTTGCAGTTAGAAGGGGATTTGCGCTGGCACGTTTGGCCGCAACTCAGCATTCTCTCCGGCGGTATGTCGCTAACGGCACCGGGAGCGGCGGCACCGATTGTCAGTGCAGAAAACATGCGCCTCGATGTTAAACTCTGGCCGCTATTGTCACATCGTCTGGAAGTGAAACAGGTGATGCTCAAAGGGGCGGTGGTGCGCTTAACGCCTGAAAGCGAAGCGCATCGTTCCAGCACCGCACCTATTGCGCCGGCGGGGTCGTCAACGCCGGAAGAGACGCGTAATTGGCGACTTGCCGTCAATCAGTTAAAAATCGTGGATAGCTTGTTGATTTTGCAACGTGGTGACGACGAACAACTCAACGTGCGCGATATCAACCTCACGCTGGAAGAGAGCCGCGATCGCCAACTGGCGCTGGAATTGACCAGCCGCATTAATCGCGATCAGCGCGATCTTGCCGTATCACTTCAGGCGAGTCTCTATATGCAGCACTATCCGCAGCAAATCGACGCCAGCATCGAACAATTTCAATACCAACTTCAGGGCGCAGGAATTCCCGCTGGCGGTATCAGCGGCAGTGGTAGCCTTCAAGCCAGTTATCAACAAGCTGCGGGTGCGACTCAGCCAGAAAAAGTCACGGTAAGTCAGTTCACGCTGGCGATGAGTGATAGTCAACTGAGCGGGAATGCGACAGCAACCTTGGGCGATCACCCGGAATATACGCTGGACATTAACGCGGCTCGACTAAACCTCGATGCGCTGCTGGGAAGTGCGCCAACGCCACAAACGCAAAACGCTACGCCCACTGTGATCAAGACGGTGACGCCGGTGGTCTCGACGGAACGCGGGCTGAGTGAGGGAGATGCCTTATGGCAATCGTTCAGCGCGCAGCTGGCATTGCAAGTGGACACGTTTATCTACCGTGGCCTGACCTTCAGCAAACTTAACCTCAATGCGGTCAATCAGGCTGGCGTGCTGACCCTTTCCTCGTTGCAGAGTGAGCTTAACGGCGCGCATATTGCACTGACCGGAAAAATGGATGCGAAGGCAACACCGAAAATCACCTTGCAACCTACTATTGAAGGGGTGAGCGTTGAGCCGCTGACAGTAGCATTCGCGTTGCCGCAAACGGTGAGTGGGAAACTGTCGTTAAAGGGGCAGTTTAGTGGTGATACCTTCTCGCTGGATGCGTTGATGCGTCAGTGGCGGGGCAACGCGGCGTTGAGCGTGGACAACCTGCGTTTTCAGGGGGTGAATATCCAGCAGATGATTCAGTTGGCGGTGGTGCGTAACAACAGCAATGTGCAGGCGTTAGAGCGCTACGATCGCTATACCGACATTACACGGTTGACTGGCAATGCCGATCTTAATGCGGGCAAACTGCGGGTAAGTGATATCACTGGTCAATCCGCCCTGCTGTCGCTCACTGGCACCAGCCAGTTTGATCTCCCGGCTCAACAATGTGACATGAATTTTAACGTGCGCATTACCGACGGCTGGCGCGGCAACGAGCAGTTGGTGGACATTTTAAAATCTACCAGCGTACCGCTGCGTATTTACGGCCCGATCAATAACCTGAGCTATCAACTGCAAGTCGATCAGTTGCTGCGTAAACGCCTTCAGGATGAGATGAAAAAGCGGCTCAATGAATGGGCAGATAAAAACCAGCAGAGCCAGACCAGTAAAGGGCTAAAACAGCTTCTCGACAAGCTTTGATTCGCCTATGGCGCGATCTTGCGGTCGAGGACGATAAATCGGGGGGACTTATCGAGTCTGTAAAGCATTTCGTGTAAATGGCTCCATCGCTTAACCGGAAATCCGATCTCCATACATCAACATGAATTGGCTCATAGCCGGTTTCCAGTCTCTGATTGGTAGGGTCCATTTAGCCGAGATAGTATGCAAGGCTAGATAGAATAATTTTAGCACCGAGTCATCCGTTGGAAATATTCGTCGCGTTTTCGTTATCTTGCGCAATGAAGCATTTAACGACTCTATCGCGTTGGTGGTGTAGATAACCTTGCGGATCTCCGGCGGAAAATCAAAAATGACGATGAGACGTTCCCAATTATTTCTCCACGATGGGCTGATCGTCGGGAACTGTTCATCCCATTTGGCCGCGAAGGCATCCAGGGCCTCTTCAGCGCCCTCTAGCGTTGCGGAACTATAGATAGTGCGGAGGTCAGCAGCAACGGCTTTACGCTCTTTCCAGCCGACGTAGCGCAGCGAGTTCCGCACCTGATGCACGATGCAGAGCTGTACCCGCGTATGCGGGTAAACAGCTTCAATGGCATCAGGAAAGCCCTTCAGGCCATCGCAGCAGGCGATGAAGATGTCCTGTAGCCCACGATTTTTCAGTTCTGTCATTACAGATAACCAGAACTTGGCCCCCTCGGTTTTGGCTATCCATAGCCCCAGCAGCTCTTTTTCGCCCTGGCCGTTGATGCCTAGAGCCAAGTAAACAGACTTGTTGGTCACGGCTCCGCCGTCCTGGCTTTTGACCACAATACAGTCAAGGTAAACAATGGGATAAAACGCATCCAGCGGCCGTTGCTGCCAGCGCTTAACGTCATCCATCACGGCATTGGTCACTTGAGAAATGAAGCCAGCGGAAACATCGACCCCGTAGACTTCTTTAAAGTGAGCCTGAATATCACGGGTTGATAGCCCTCTGGAATAGAGAGAAATAATGCGGTCATCGAAGCCGTTAAGCTGCTTTTCGTGCTTACCGATCAGTGTCGGCTCGAAGGTACTGTTGCGGTCGCGCGGAATATCGAGCTCGAGCGCCCCATTTTGGCTACGTACGCTCTTGGATGTCTTGCCATTGCGGGAGTTGCCTGAATTATTACCAGCCGGGTCATGCTTAGCATACCCAAGGTGTATCTCCATCTCAGCTTCAAGAACCCGTTCCGCCAGTCTTTTAGTCAGCTCCTTGAGTAGGCCTGATTCACCCAGAAGCTCCTGAGGGGAGTGGCAATCCTGAAGCAGTTGGTCAATAAGTTCGTTGCTGATAGGCATTTTTTGTCCTCTGAAGGTTTTCCTCAAAATGCCATTTACACAGATCTTTTTACACTCTCTCCTGTGGGGTTGCCACGTTAACAACGCGCGTTCCTGTTTTTTTTCTTTCAATACACCAATAGTCAGTTTATTAACCTTATCTCCTTTGCGGAAATAAACTTTACTTCTTTGATCTTTGCCATTTGTAGTTTTTCTACAAATCAGTAAACTTCCCTGCTTTTATCACGTTTTCTTATACCAGAGCGCTATTTGATGTCTGCCCGTCAGGCATTTGTTTACGTTCACTTTTGACAGAGAAACATCATGATCGAACTCCTTATAGGTGTGGTTGTGACGGTGCTGATGGGCAGCAGCAACAACCCGCCAGTGCGAAATCCACGGGGTGGGGCTTAACGGATATTGTTGAATACGTCAAAATTCTGCTGATGAGTCGCGGCGGCGATCTCGGCATGATGATCATGGTACTGTGCGGTTTTGCTGCCTACATGACGCATATTGATGCCAATGACGTTGTGGTAAAACTGGTTTCACGCCCGCTGAAAGTGATCAACTCCCCTTATTTGCTGATGATTGCCGCCTATTTCGTTGCCTGCCTGATGCCATTGGCTGTGTCATCTGCCACCGGATTGGGAGTATTGCTGATGGCAACGCTGTTCCCGGTCATGGTGAATGTCGGCATCAGTCGCGGCGCGGCGGCGGCGATCTGCGCCTCGCCAGCGGCATTGATCCTGTCGCCAACTTCTGGCGACGTGGTGCTGGCGGCACAGGCTTCGCAAATGAAGCTGGTGAATTTTGCCTTTAAGGTGACACTACCCATTTCTATCGCCGCCATTGTGTCTATGGCGATTGCCCACTTCTTCTGGCAGCGCTATATCGACCGAAAAGAGAACATCAGCCATGAAATGGTCGAAGCGAAAGACATTGAAACCAATGCGCCGCGCCTGTACGCCATTTTGCCGTTCACGCCGATCATCGGTGTGCTGATTTTTGATGGAAAGTGGGGACCGGAACTGCACATTATCACCATTCTGGTGATCTGCATGCTGCTGGCAGCGGTGTGTGAATTCCTGCGATTCTTGAACGCCAAAACCATTTACGCCGGGCTGGATGTCGCATACAAGGGCATGGCTGAAGCTTTCTCCAGCGTAGTGGTGTTGCTGGTTGCTGCAGGTGTATTTGCACAGGGGTTAAGCACCATCGGCTTTATCAGCGTGTTGATTGGGTTGGTGCAATTCTTTGGCAGCGGCGCTCTGCTTATCATGCTGGTGCTGGTCGTGATCACCATGCTGGCGGCAATGACCACTGGGTCGGGCAACGCGCCGTTCTATGCGTTTGTCGAACTGATCCCCAAGCTGGCTTCACAGATGGGCATCAACCCAGCCTACCTGGCGATCCCGATGCTGCAAGCCTCTAACCTTGGCAGAACCATTTCTCCGGTGTCAGGCGAGGTAGTTGCGGTGGCTGGGATGGCGAAGGTCTAGCCGTTTGAAGTGGTAAAACGCACATCTGTGCCGGTGTTGGTCGGGCTGATTGTGGTGGTAGTTGCTACGGAAATTTTGATTCCGGCGTAAGGAAAATAAGCATCCCTCACTGTTTATCGGTGGGGGATGCTTCACGTCTATACTTCATAATCCTGCTCAGGCGTGTGCTCCTGAGTGATTGCCACTTTGACGATTCGGTGGCTCTCCATGCTTAATATCTTGAAGCGATAGCCGTCGATGGTGAGCTCATCGCCTTCCTGGGGCACGCGCTGTGAGTACTCCATCATCAACCCGGCCAGCGTGTAATATTCACGTTTTTCATCCAGCGTAAGCGGGATGTACATGGCGAGATCTTCCAGTGGTGTATAGCCATTGGCAATCCAACTGCCATCTTCATTTTGCGTGATGTCATGACGCGCATCGACATCCTCTCCTTCAACTGGCAGATTTCCGGCGATGGTTTCCATTACATCGCTCAGCGTAACAATGCCTTCCACCGAACCAAATTCATCCACCACAAAAGCGAAGTGGGTTTTTGCCGTTCTGAACTGCTCTAGTGTCTGTAGTAAAGATATCTGCTCAGGGAACACCAGCGGCTGGCGCACCAGCTTATGCAGATCGAGCGGTTCATGGCGCAACTGTTGTTGCAACAAGGAGGCCACGTGCACGATACCCACTGGTTCATCCGAGGTAGGGCTATGTATTACCACCAGCCGGGTGTGCGGGCTTTTCTCCAACAGCGCTGCCAGCGCATCCTGGGGAGACTGAAGCTCGACGGCGATGATATCGTGGCGAGAGGTCATGATGCTGCTGACGCTACGCTGCCCCATGCCGAGCACGCGTTCAATCATGCGCCGTTCCTGACGGCTGAACACCGCATTACCGCTTTGTGCGTTATCACCAATCAGGTCCGAGGTTTGGTTATTCAATTCCGCATCTTCATGCTCACCGCGCAGGATTTTCAGGATTACATCGGCGGTACGCTGGCGCAGTGGCACATCAGAGGTGAGGAAACGGCGGCGGTTAAACTGGGCAACCTGGTTTAGCACCTCAATCAATACGGAGAAACCAATCGCTGCATAGAGGTAGCCTTTGGGAATATGGTAGCCAAAACCATCCGCGACCAGACTAAAGCCAATCATCAGCAAAAAGCTGAGGCAGAGGATGACAATGGTAGGGTGAGCGTTTACAAACCGGGTTAACGGCTTGCTGGCGAGCATCATTAGCCCAATGGCGATGGTCACGGCAGACATCATCACCAGCAAATGATCGGTCATGCCCACAGCGGTGATCACCGAATCGAGCGAAAAGATGGCATCCAGAATAACAATCTGTGTCACAACCGCCCAAAACCGCGCTCTTTTGCGCTGGCCATGCTGCTCCTGATCTCTGCCTTCTAACCGCTCATTGAGTTCTACCGTGGCCTTGAACAGCAGAAACAGCCCACCGACCACCATGATGATATCGCGTGCGCTAAATGGCTGTTGAAACAGGGTGAAGAGCGGGGCGGTGAGAGAAACCAGCCAAGACATAGAGGCAAGCAGCACCAGACGCATCAATAACGCGAGCGACAAGCCCACAACGCGGGCACGATCTCTGAATTTTTCGGGGAGTTTTTCCGCCAGAATGGCAATAAAGACAAGGTTATCGATACCTAATACCAGTTCCAACACCACAAGCGTTGCCAAACCGGCCCAGATAGTGGGATCAGCGATCCACTCCATATAAATTTTATCACCTTCATCAACCAGAACTGATATAGGGTAGCAGCGCAGTCCGCATTGAACCAGCATTAGTGGGGATATTGTCAGTCTGGCAGCATTTTCATAAAATAGTTGCAAATATAATTACTTTATTTACAACTATTTAGTATTATAACTTGCTGATTTAAAATCGCTAACTTTCAAAAAACGGTATCTCGCCACGCGCAAGAGTGCTAGCATTTGTAAGTAATTATTAAATAAAACTGATTTGTTTAAAAAACACTCAAACATAAAAAGACATGTGATTTCTTAAGGTTATTGCGGTTTTGTTGTGCGGGCTAGGCCTAATCTGAAAATCTTTGTAAATCCACGAAATTCCTGTACAGAGTGAAATGTGCTCCATGCTATAGTGGCGCGCGCGGCACTATAGGGTCCTTTTCTGAAAGTTTCGCGGTTTTTTTTGCTTGACTAGTCCGTAACAATAAATAAGTACCCAAGAATCATAATGTGACCCACGGATGGTAGTCCGTATTTTAACAGCACGTTGGCGGCTATAAGCCAAGGGCGGTAGCGTGCCTGGTGCGAAGTAACTTCACGGTTGATGATGGTGCAAAAATGCAAGAAATTACGGTTATCTTTATAAGCGCTTTTATTGCGCTTTTTCTGGCAAGAAAAGCGGCAATAAAAGTAGGGTTAGTGGATAAACCGAACGCACGCAAAAAACACCGTGGGCATATTCCTCTGGTGGGCGGCGTTTCTATATATCTCGCCCTATGGATCCTCTACATCCTTCATTCTGAATGGTTACCTGATTTTTCCCTCTATATGGTCTGCGCCAGTGCGTTACTTTTCGTTGGTGTACTGGATGACCGCTTCGATCTCCCTGTCATGCCTCGTGTCTTTCTGCAAGCACTGGTGGCCAGCATCATGATGTATTCCGGGCTTCATCTCGCGAGCCTGGGTAACATTCTGTTTGGTTATGAATTGGTGCTGGGGTGGGCGGGCTATGCGGTGACGCTGCTCGCCGTCTGGGGCGCTATCAATGCTTTCAACATGGTCGATGGCATCGATGGCTTACTGGGCGCACTCTCTTGCGTCACTTTTGGTGCGCTGGCCGTGATGTTTTATCTGGACGGTGAGCATGAACTGGCGCAGTGGAGTTTATGCCTGTTAGCCGCATCCATTCCTTATATCCTCCTTAATCTCGGCATTCCGTGGGGACAAAAATTTAAAGTCTTTATGGGCGATGCTGGTAGCACCTTGATTGGCTTTACCGTTATCTGGTTGCTGATTGTGGCTACGCAGGGGCATGACGCCGTAATTCGCCCAGTGACCGCGTTGTGGTTTATCGCCGTGCCGTTGATGGACATGGTCACTATCATGACGCGCCGCATTCGCCGTGGTGACAGCCCTTTCAAACCTGACCGTGAGCACCTTCATCATATTTTACTGCGTGCAGGGCTGCGTCCAAGACAAACCCTGTTAGCCATTGTTGGCGTGGCGTTTATCTTTGCGATGGTAGGAATCATTGGCGAGCGTGCAGGAATCCGAGAGTCTGTTATGCTTAGCCTGTTTTTACTGGCATTCGTCGGCTATTTCTGGTCAATTACCCGGGGATGGCGTTTGTTGACGTGGGCTCGTAGCGGTAGCGGTCAGTCAGAGCATTTGCACAGCAACGTGAGCCAAACGCCACTGAACAAGTAAATTACCCGTTTTTACAGCCGTAACTCATGGAATCAATAGCACCCGAATTCTTTATTATAGAGGCAGAGGATCGGCGGCGACTTATAACTTATTAAAAGTGATGGCATAAACAGGATGATAGCTTACAAAAGAAAAGTGGTACCGTTGATGGTATCTGCCGTGTTGCTGAGCGGTTGTACCATGATTCCTGGTTCGCATTTGACAACCAGTGGTAAAGAAGTGATAAAGCAGCAAGATGCAGATTTCAATATCAGTAAACTGGTTAACGTTTACCCGATGACGCCCTATCTGATTGAGAAGATGCGGGCAAAACCGCTGGTAGCGCAGGCTAACTCTGCGTTGGATCGTGAACTGCAAAGCTACGAATATCATATAGGCGTCGGCGACGTTCTGATGATCACCGTGTGGGATCACCCTGAGCTAACAACCCCTGCGGGCACCTACCGCACTGCTGCGGATACGGGTAACTGGGTTCATTCTGACGGCACCATCTTTTATCCCTACATTGGTAAAGTGAAAGTCGCAGGCAAAACAGTCACTCAAGTGCGCGATGAGATCATGGGCCGCTTGGCGCAATATATAGAGTCGCCGCAGGTGGAAGTGAGTATTGCCGCATTCCGTTCACAGAAAGTGTATGTTTCTGGAGAAGTAGCGGCATCTGGGCAGCAGGCGGTGACTAACGTGCCACTCACCATTCTGGATGCGATTAACAAAGCCGGTGGACTGACGGAAAACGCCGACTGGCGCAACGTGGTGTTAACACATAACGGGCAGGAAAAGCGGATTTCTCTCCAGGCACTGATGCAAAACGGCGACCTGTCTCAGAACCAACTTCTTTACCCCGGTGATATCCTTTATGTGCCGCGTAACGATGGCCTGAAGGTGTTTGTTATGGGGGAAGTGATAAAGCAAAGCACGCTGAAAATGGACCGCAGTGGCATGACGCTCACTGAAGCGTTAGGTAACGCGGAAGGGATGGTTCAGGCGATGTCTGATGCCACCGGTGTGTTTGTTATCCGCCCACTGCGCGGTACGCAAGGCCCAAAACTGGCCGATATTTATCAGCTCAATACAGCAGATGCTACTGCTTTGGTGATGGGCACTGAGTTCCAGTTACAGCCTTATGATGTGGTGTACGTAACCACTGCACCGATTGTGCGGTGGAACCGCGTTGTTTCACAACTGGTGCCGACCATCTCTAGCTTTAATGACCTGACCGAAGGCGCATTGCGTGTGCGTACCTGGCCGTAACCATCCTTTTGCATGCGAAGAACGTCATGTTTGATTCCATCTTAGTGGTATGCGTCGGCAACATCTGCCGCTCCCCGACCGGGGAGCGGTTGTTAAAACATCTATTGCCCAACAAAAGAATCGCCTCCGCAGGGTTGGGCGCGTTAGTTGAGCACGCTGCGGATGACACCGCCAGTGATGTGGCCAGTGCGCACGGTCTGTCTCTGGAAGGGCACTCAGCCAAGCAACTTACCAAATCTTTATGCCGTGAATACGATCTTATTTTGGTGATGGAAAAAGGCCAAATCGATGCCGTTGGGCGCATGGCACCGGAAGTGCGTGGCAAAACTATGCTGTTTGGCCACTGGCTGAACCAGCGAGAAATTGCTGACCCTTACCGTAAAAGCCGTGAGGCTTTTGAATTTGTTTATCTGCAACTTGAGCAGTCGGCCCAAAAATGGGCGCAGGCTTTAAATCGATAATTTTCAGAGAAACCGATGGCAGAGAAAAATTCAGTGAAAACATCTGAAATTGACCGTTCAGATGAGATTGATTTGGGGCGATTGCTTGGGACCCTGCTAGATAATCGTTGGTTGATTATTGGTGTAACAGCATTGTTTAACATTGTTGGTATTGCCTATGCCATGTTGACCACTCCGATTTATAAAGCGGATGCGCTGATTCAGGTGGAACAGAGTGGTGGTGAATCGCTGTTGAAAGATCTCTCCAGTATGTTGCCAGATGCCAAACCGCAGTCTGCTGCAGAAATTGAGTTAATTAAATCTCGCATGGTCATAGGGAAGACTATCGATGATCTTGGGCTAAATATCGATGTGCGTCAGAAGTATTTCCCTATTTTTGGTAAGGGCATCGCGAGGTTGATGAATGCTGAACCAGGGAAAATAGCAGTCTCTCGCCTTGATGTGCCTGACAGTTGGCAGGATGAACCGCTGACTCTTAAAGTCATCGACAAAGAGAATTATACATTAACGGGGGCGGATATTTTATCTTTCTCAGGTAAAGTTGGGCAGATTGAGAACCACAATGGTATCGAACTATTGGTGAGTGATATTCAAGCACAAAACGATACTGTTTTTCTTTTGAGAAAACTTAACTCGTTAACGACAATTAAAGATCTATTAGATGGCTTCTCCGTTGGGGATAAGGGAAAAGATACTGGTGTTTTAGGTTTAAGTCTTGAGGGGACAGATCCAGCGTTAACATCAAAAATCTTAAACAGTATTACTCAAAATTACTTACAACAGAACGTGGAACGTAAATCGGAAGAAGCTGGTAGAAGCTTGCAATTTCTTAAAGAGCAACTACCTAATGTCCGTGGTGCACTCAATGATGCTGAAAATAAATTAAATACTTTCCGCCAGCAGAATGATTCTGTAGATCTTTCTCTGGAAGCCAAGGCTGTCTTGGATACCATGGTGTCTGTAGAATCTCAACTTAATGAGTTAACGTTTAAAGAAGCAGAGATTTCGAAACTCTATACGCGTGAGCATCCAGCCTACCGCGCATTGATCGAAAAGCGGAAAACCTTGCAGCAAGAGCGTGATAAACTCAATAAACGCGTAGGGGCAATGCCCAAAACTCAGCAAGAAATTCTGCGTTTGACTCGTGATGTGCAAGCAGGGCAAGAAGTCTATATGCAACTGCTGAATAAACAGCAAGAGCTGAGCATTAACAAAGCAAGCACTGTAGGTAACGTTCGTATTATTGATAAAGCTGTTGTCCAACCTAAGCCAGTTAAACCGAATAAACCACTGATTGTCTTGTTAGCTATGCTTGTAGGTGGAATAGTATCTACAGCATTTGTGATCATAAAAACATTACTGCATAAAGGTATTGAAAGTCCTGAGCAACTTGAGGAGATAGGGATTAACGTTTATGCCAGTGTGCCTCTTTCTGAATGGCAGCAGAAAAAAGATAATGCATTGCTGGCTAAGGGTAAAAAAAGTAATACGCGAGCTACAGAGCTGCTTGCAATTGGGAATCCGGCTGATTTGGCTATCGAAGCAATCCGAAGTTTGCGCACCAGTTTACATTTTGCGATGATGGAAGCGAAGAATAATGTTCTGATGATTTCGGGTGCTACCCCTTCGATCGGTAAAACATTTGTCAGTGCTAATCTTGGTGCTGTGATCGCGCAAGCAGGACAGCGCGTGCTGATTGTAGACTGTGATATGCGTAAAGGTTATGCCCATGAGCTGATGGGGGCGCAGAGTAGCAATGGTCTCTCTGATATTTTATCTGGGCAGCTGAATATTAAAGATGCTGTACGCAAAAGTCATGTAAATAATATGGATTTTATTCCGCGTGGCCAAATACCTCCGAACCCTTCAGAATTGCTCATGCACAATCGCTTTGCTGATTTTATCAAATGGACTGCTGAGAATTACGACTTAGTACTGCTTGATACACCACCTATTCTGGCGGTAACAGATGCGGCGATTATCAGCCGCCATGTAGGTACTTCACTACTTGTAGCACGCTTTGAAATGAATACGGTAAAAGAAATTGAAGTAAGCGTTCGCTGTTTCGAGCAGAATGGTACTGAAATTAAAGGCGTAATACTTAACGCAATTGTCAAACGTGCAGCTAGTTACTATGGATATGGGAACTATCACTATTATACTTATGAGTATAAGTCTGATAAATCCTCTAGCCATAATCTTGGAATAAAGTAGTTATAGATACGAGTGATAAATATTTTCTAATATATATCACTCGTATAGAGAAACATGATGGCCATTGAAGATCGTTTGTTGAAAGTTATAAGAAATAGTGGTTGGTTATTATTAGACAAAGCTAGTCGTTTATTTTTTGGTTTGTTAGTTGGTGCTTGGCTCGCAAGGAGTTTTGGCCCGGAAAAATATGGTGAATTATCTTATTGCATCGCATTTATCGCATTTTTTCAAACATTATGCCTGCTAGGATTGGATGCGATTGTTGTTAGAGAATTAGTAAAGAATAAAGATAAAGCAGCTGCAATATTAGGCACGACTTTTAGATTGAGAATCTGTTGTGGTTTTTTTTGTTCAGTGATTATAGCAGTTTACGGTATTTTAATACTATACTCAAATACTGAATCCGATATAGGGTTTATGCTGATTATACTGGGCTTTTTACTGGTAACTCAGTCAGCAGATACGATAGACTTATGGTACCAAAGTTTAAGTTTAAGTAAAATAGTTGTTCGAGTGAAATTTGTATCGTGTTTGATTTCTAACATGCTTAAAATATATTTTATTATAATCGATAAATCTATAATATATTTTTCGATATTAGTGCTTCTTGAAGGCATGATTTCATTTTTATTACTTTTTTATGTGTATAAAACTAATAATTCGAACGCGATTAGATGGTCATACGATAAAAATATAGCAAAATATTTATTAACAGAATCCTGGCCCTTTATTATTAGTGGTTTATCTATAATATTATACGTAAGATTAGATCAGATATTCATAAAACACTTCTTTGGTGCGAAGGAACTGGGGATCTATGCTGCCGCTATTCCGCTATCTAGTGCGTGGAATTTTGTACCTGTAATAATATCTATTAGCTTGGCTCCCTTAGTTGCGAAGATTAAGAAGGAGTCAGAGCTGGAATATAATAAATTGATATATAATATATTTAGAGGTTTTGTTTTTTTAGGCCTACTTATTTCATTTGGAACGCTAGTTTTTTCAGATTGGATTATTCATATACTTTATGGAGAGCGTTATGATGAATCTATTTGGATATTGAAAATACATGGCTTCACAAATTTATTTATATGTGTTGGTGTTGCACAATCTATTTGGATAGTTAATGAAAGACTCAGCAAGCTGGCATTGGTAAAGACAATATCTGGAGCTCTTTTTTGTATTGGTAGCAACCTATTATTATTACCGATGCTAGGCATTCAATGGGCAGCTATTACTGCCGTGTTATCACAAGCTGTTTCGGCATTTTTTGCGAACATTTTTTTTGCTCCTAAAATATTTAAAATGCAAGTCAGAGCACTATTATTATTGGGATATAAATGTGAACATTAAGTCACCAGTTGTATTATTTGTGTATAGGCGAGTGGAACATACAAAAAACACTTTAGATAGTCTTAAAATGAATGTAGGTGCATCGGAGACGGAGTTATTCATTTTTTCTGACGGCAGTAAGAATGAAAGTGATAAAGCTGAGATAGTAACTATAAGATGTCTTATAAGAGAGTATAATAAATTTTTCAAATCTGTTCATATCGTTGAAAGAGAAAAAAACATCGGTTTAGCAGAAAATATAATTGATGGTGTTAGCTTTGTAATCAATAAGTATGAAAAAGCAATTATTATCGAAGATGACATAGTGACATCAATATTCTTTCTAAAATTTATGAATGACGCGTTGAATAAGTATAAAGATAATAAAAATGTTTGGCATATAACTGGTTGGAACTATCCGATAGGTCCACTTATTGGTGATGATATGCATGATGCATTTTTATGGAGAACAATGAATTGTTGGGGGTGGGCAACGTGGAAGGATCGATGGAAACACTTTGAGAAAAATCCTCCTCAGTTGATTAATTCATGGGATAAAAAACAGATTTATGAGTTCAACCTCAATGGTTCATACGATTTTTGGGAACAGGTTAAAAGAAATCAGAGTGGTTCTTTAAATACGTGGGCTGTTTTTTGGTACTGCACTATAGCTCAAAATAACGGTCTTTGCTTAAACCCTAAACAAACGCTAGTAAGAAACATTGGAAACGATGGGAGTGGTGAAAATTGTGGGCGAGATTCAAAATATAATGGAGATTTTTCACCAATAGAGGCGTTTTCCTTGCCCGATAACATTAAAGAAAACTCAATATGGCTTGAAGAAATAATTATTTTTTATAAAAAAAATAAAGCAAATAAGGTGTTGTTATTCATGTCTAAAATTAAAAGATATTTAATGAAATGGATATAGTAATAGCCTCATATTCAGATCGTTCAGGAGGAGCAGCTAAAGCAAGCTTTAGATTAGCATCTGCGTTGCATAGCCAATGCGCGACTAATAATATTCATTTAATGACAAATGAGTTTTCGGGAGATGAAGCATTTGTATATGGCGAAACTAATAACTATACGAAATTACTAAATTTGTTTCGTATTAAGATTTCAGAGTCATTGCTAAGACTACAGAAAACACCTAATACAGTATTGCACTCTTTAAATGTGTTACCATCAAATACTTTTAATAGAATACATAATTTAAGCCCAGACATTGTGAATCTTCATTGGATCAATAGGGAATTTATATCTATTAAGCAGATATCAAAAATTCAATCACCTATGGTTATGACACTACATGATATGTGGGCATTTTGCGGCGCAGAACATTATATAAACCCTGAAGATAAACGTTATATAAATGGGTACTTTAATCGCTTTCACGAAACCGGTATCAATATAAATTCTTTTGTATGGAAGAAAAAGTTAAAATATTGGAAAGATTTTCAAATTGTTACTCCAAGTCGCTGGTTAAGTGAATGTGCTAGGAATAGCTATCTTTTTAATGATTTCAATATCGCTACAATCCCAAATGCAATAAATACCGGAATATTTAAACCACTGGAAAAAAATTATTGCAGAAGCTTATTTAACCTTAATCACAATGTGAAAATGATTGGTTTTGGTGCTATTGGAGGTGCAAGAGACGAACGAAAAGGGTTTGATCTATTGATAGCTGCTTTAAAAAAAACGAATCCGAATGTAGAATGTATTGTTTTTGGCCAATCTAAAGAAATAAATATAGATATTAAATGTAAATTTATCAGTGTGGGGCATATTAGTGATGATTATAGTCTGGCTGCTCTTTATAACTGTCTAGACGTCATGATTGTTCCTTCAAGATTAGAAGCATTTGGTCAAACAGCTAGTGAGGCAATTGCCTGTGGAATTCCAGTAGTTTCATTCGATACATCTGGCTTAAAAGATATTGTAGACCACCATGTTAATGGTTATAGAGCAGAATTGGAAAATTCTGATGACTTAGCTGCTGGAGTTGATTTTTGTTTAGGTAATAATTTTGATAGTAGTCAATTGCACTTAAAAGCTGTTAATAATTGGTCTTATGAAGTTATAGCAAGGAAATATAATAACCTTTACACAAAGATTATAAATAATAATTAGATTATTAATTTTATTTACATGGTGATTTATATATCTATCAGTGTTAGTTTTTTGTGCATAGAGGCAGTAGTTCAAGCTATTATGTGTTAATTGTAGTGAATGTTCATGGGCATAATGATAACCGCAAGAATACTAACATCAGAGTAAACTATATTTTTTAAGTTTCTGCATTTCATGCAAGTAGAATATTAGCGTAACTTTTATTCCTATTTGTGTTTTTTTATAATTTTAAGTTAAGATGTAATTATGAAACTATCAATCATTTCAATAAATTATAATAATAAAGATGGGTTAAGGAAGACAATTAATAGTGTTTTAAGCCAATCTGCAAGAATAAATGTCGATTATGAATATATAATTGTCGACGGTGGCTCTTCAGATGGGGGTCATGATCTTTTTTTAGATTTACCAGCAAAAATTATCTCTGAAAGAGATGAGGGCATAAGTGATGCTTTTAATAAAGGAATTAACAGTGCTTTTGGTGATTATATATTAATGTTAAACTCAGGTGATGTTTTTTTTGATTCATATGTCGTTGAGCGTTTTATACAAGCCGTGGTTGGGAATATATTTGACTCAGATATTATTGTGGGAAGTGTGTTTATTGAAAATTCACATAAAAAGATAGGCGTTAATAAAAAAGGGCTAATTTATCCAGACACAATTCCACATCAAGGTGCTTTTGTTAATAGAAAGATATATAAGGAGATCTTATATTCGTTGGGGTTTAAAATTCGTATGGATTATGATTTTTTTTCAAAAGTGATAAAAAGCAAGAAAAACTATACAATAAAAATATATAACTTTAATGTTGCTATTTATGAGATTGGCGGTGCATCTATGCAAATGAAGAATCGCTATTTATTTTATTGGGAAGCCGCATGTGTAGATTTAAGAGATAAAAATATAACTTTTTTTAAAAATTTTTTAAAAGCAATTGTATTTTATCTTAGTAATATGAAAACCAGAGGTAACAATGATATTTGACGTGATTCTTGTTGTTTCAGGTGATGATTTAGATAAACTTAATAAAGTTTGTTTTTATATTAATAAGAATATTAAACCAAATGAAATTGTTGTAATTACTAATGAGAAAGAAAAAGCAAAAAAACTAATAACAGAAAAAAACGTTTGTGTTCAAGATGAAAAAAATATTTTAGAGCCCTTATCACAAACGGAAATACTTAAGTACTCTATTGTAGGATTTCCTAAACGATATTTCTGGTATTATCAACAATTCCTCAAGATGGCATATTGCTATTCATGTAAAAACAAGTATTATCTAATATGGGATGCAGATACTATACCATTAAAAAGAATGGATTTTTTTTGTGAAGATAAAGTAACGCCCATAATTACTATAGGTACAGAAAAACTACACCATGAATATGTGGCAACTGCTGAAAAGTTACTAAGTGCTAAAATAGAAACTAATAACTCATTTATATCACAACATCTTTTAGTTGACTCGTTAGTAATGCGTGAATTAATTGAATCTATTGGAGGAAAAATGATTTTCTCCACTCAAATATTACAGAGCCTTGATGGAAAAACGGCAAGTCAATTTAGTGAGTATGAAACATACGTTAATTATTATTTGTTAAAAAACAATAAAGTAAAAATCATTAAACGCAATTGGTTTCGTTTCGGAAGTTCATTAATTGGTTTTTCTCCCGAAGATACTATGTTGACAAAAATGTCAAAGTATTATGAGTATATTGCGTTTGAAAAATTTGATATCGGATTGAAAAATAAAATAAGAAGCAATTTTCTTCATATAAAGAACATGTTCAAGAAGGTTTTATGAATATAATTTTTCAGCCTTACTATCACTGGCTAGGGCATTTCAAACAATATTCAGATTATTTATCAGATAATGCTGATAATATCTTAAAACCAACGAGGTTAAATAAACCATCTGTTTTTTTTGATTTTATATTACTACGCTTTTTTCTTTGTGCAGGGCTTTTTGTTAAATTAATTTTTTTTGTACCTAAAAATAAAGTAAAAGAAATAATTTTCTTAGATGTAGATCCAGTAAGTTCATTGTTTTTTCTTTCGATGTTTCATTTTAATAAAACAAAGCTAATATTTACCATTCATGCAATACAAACAAGCTGTTATGATTCGGGAATCAAGCAAGCAATAGCTAATACACAGCGGATGATTTTTAATTTTTTTTTACGAATGATGTCGAAAAGAAAAAATGCTTTCTTTGTGGTTCATTCTGACTTACATAAAAAGCAATTAGGCGAAATAATTAAAGAAAATATATTCAAGATTTACGTTATAGAGTATCCAGCACCTTTGCCAAAAGTTGCAGATTTAGATGATGTTAGAATTATGGAAAAACAACGTATTGACTTACTCGTTTTTGGTGCTATGCGTGTTGATAAAGGAATATTCAATTTCCTTACCGAATTATGCTCCTTAAAGATCGAAAACATAAAGATTACCTTTGCTGGTAAAGTATACGATAAACGAATTGATTCAATCAAAAGTAAGCTTCCTGAAAATATTCTCATCATTGATAATTTCATAGAGCAATCAATGTTAGATGGTATAATAGCCGATTCTGATTATATATTGGTACCATACTCATTAAATTATAAAGGAGGGGCTGGGCCATTGAAAGATGCCACTGCTTATGGTAAACCTGTTCTTGCAAGTAATTTGCCCTTATTTATTGAAATTGCTGATAAATATGGGTTTGTGAAAATTTTTTCAAATTTGAAGCAGCTAGTCCCCCTTGTGAATAGTATATCGAGCTCTGAGTATCGTGACCTGGCTCGAAATTCTTTGAATTTCTCTAGGGGAAACAATTGGAGTAAAATACGGAAGAGTTATTCAGAGGTGGGGGCAAGTTTTGATGAATTTTTAAAAAAAACTTAACCTAAAAACAGCTCATTAACTGATTAACTGTTAGATGCATAATGTATTTTAAGTGATAGTAAACGTATTTCATTTTTTTTGTTGAGGATTAGATGAAGAAAGCAATTATTACTGGTGTAACTGGTCAAGATGGCTCTTATTTGGCCGAGTTTTTATTAGGTAAAGGGTATGAAGTACATGGGATAAAAAGAAGAGCATCTTTATTCAACACTAAACGTATAGATCATATTTATCAAGATCCACATGTGGGAAATAAAAATTTCATATTGCATTATGGAGATTTATCGGATACATCAAATTTGGTTAGAATAATAAAAGAGGTTGAGCCTGATGAAGTGTATAATCTTGGCGCGCAATCCCATGTTGCAGTTTCATTTGAATCACCAGAGTACACTGCTGATATTGATGCCATTGGAACTTTACGCTTGCTCGAAGCTATAAGAATTTGTGGGTTTGAGAAAAAAACTCGTTTTTATCAAGCTTCAACGTCTGAACTATACGGACTTGTGCAAGAAACTCCACAACGTGAGACTACCCCATTTTATCCGCGCTCTCCTTATGCAGTAGCGAAGCTTTATGCATACTGGATAACTGTTAATTACCGAGAATCATATGGTATGTATGCATGCAATGGCATTCTCTTTAACCATGAATCCTCTCGTCGTGGTGAAACTTTTGTAACAAGAAAAATAACCAGAGCTATTGCTAATATTTCTCAAGGTATTGAGAATTGCTTATATCTAGGAAATATAGACTCTTTACGTGATTGGGGGCATGCAAAAGATTATGTCAGAATGCAGTGGATGATGCTGCAACAAGAAAAGGCTGAGGATTTTGTGATTGCTACGGGTAAGCAAATATCTGTAAGAGATTTTGTGCTTATGGCGGCTAAGCAAATCGGTATTGAAATTGAGTTTAGTGGTAGCGGTATAGATGAGATAGGCAAGGTTATCAAAAAATCGGATATAGCAATCGGAGTAAATATCGGTGATATTATTGTCCGTATTGATCCACGTTATTTCAGACCTGCTGAAGTAGAAACACTTTTAGGTGATCCATCAAAAGCTCAAAAGCAGTTAGGTTGGGTACTGGAAATTACTGTTGAGCAAATGTGTGCTGAAATGGTTCAACAAGATCTGATAAATGCACGGCAACATAATTTATTGAAAAATAATGGATTTGATGTAGCTATTTCAATGGAGGATTAATTCCTATGATAAGAAAAAAAATATTTGTAGCTGGACACCGTGGTATGGTTGGTTCTGCCATATGTCGAAAATTAGAGATGGATGATTCGGTTGAAATAATTACTAAAACCAAAAATGAACTGGATCTTACAAACCAAAATGCAGTACAGGATTTTTTTGAGAATTATAAACTTGATGAAGTTTATCTATCTGCAGCTAAAGTTGGGGGGATTTATGCAAATAATACATATCCTGCCGAGTTTATATATGAAAACTTGCTAATAGAGGCTAATGTAATACATTCGGCACATCAGGCTGGTGTGAACAAACTCCTTTTCTTAGGTTCAAGCTGTATCTATCCAAAATTTGCACCACAACCAATGAAAGAAAACACGTTATTAACAGGTGTTTTAGAATCAACAAATGAGCCATATGCAATTGCAAAAATCGCTGGGATTAAGATGTGCGAATCTTATAATCGTCAATGCAATCGCGATTATCGATGCATAATGCCGACGAATTTGTATGGAATAAATGATAATTTTAATTTAGATAATTCACACGTTGTGCCTGCTTTAATAAGACGTTTTCATGAGGCTAAAATTAAAAATTTAGATAATGTAACGGTTTGGGGAACTGGCAATCCCAAGCGAGAGTTTTTGTATGTTGATGACATGGCTTCTGCAGCAGTCCATATTATGGCATTAGACCAAAAACTCTACGTTGAAAAATGCCCCCCAATGCTATCTCATATAAACGTCGGAACTGGTGAGGATTGTTCAATTCGTGAAATTGCTGAAATGATTGCTCAAGTTATTCAATTTAAAGGCGATATATTCTTTGATAGTTCTAAACCGGATGGTACGCCTAGAAAGTTAATGGATGTTGATCGCATTCATAGCTTGGGTTGGAAACATAATTATAGCTTGCAGCAAGGTTTACAAAATACATATGAATGGTTTTTGAAAAACTATGAAGCATCAAGGAAATAATTATTTTCGAGCACTTGTTTTGATGAAATATATTTCTATTTCCTTCTTATTTAACGTCTTTTAGTTTTATAAAATAGTCATGCGCTTTGAGAATGGAAATTTCTATATTACTTTTTTGTAGAATGGATATTTCTATCTCTCGCTGCTAATGTTCTCAGAAAATCACTTAGCGGTTTTGTCGGTATTAATTTTAGAAGTGATGAAGAACTGCCTGGGTACTGGAGTATGTGCACAGTAATATTGCTTTATTTCGACAGATCTATGGACTGCTCTGCGGAAAATTTGTATATTGATATCAGATACGTTATGAGAGATTTTTACTAAAGATCTGTATAGTTTGACGCGTTTTTATTAAGACTGTAGATGTTTTGCATGCTATTGCGAGTATACTAATGGTGGAGTGTTGCTATAAAAATGATCGAATAGAAGATATATGTATATTTTAGCAACATTGATGGAATTAATCTTACTAGGGTTTTATGAATAGACCTCCATATTTGCTGTGAGAAAAATATCTGAATTGAAGCCGGTTTTTATATGTTCAACGTTCGATCTAATCGTATTTCTTTTATTTAGATACTTGCTCATATTTCTCTGGAGGGATATGCTCCTTTTTAAGAAATCAACCGCCTTTAAGTAGATGACAACATGTTTGGCTGTTATTGCCGTAGCCCCATTCCCATTCGAAACGCAACAAAACGGTAGAGGCTTATGCCACCAGTAAGTGCGTTAAAAATACCTCATTGGGGGAACGATAGCCCAGCGATTTTCTGCCCATTGTATTGAGTATGTGTTCGAGTTCGGCAATCTTACGATGCCTGACCTGACTGAAGTCTGTTCCCTTTGGGTAAAAACGTCGTATCAGCCCGTTGGTGTGCTCATTCAAGCCCCTCTCCCAGGAATGATAAGGATGGGCAAAGTAGACCTGCGCCCCTGTGATTTGAGTAATTTGCTCGTGCAGAGCGAATTCAGGGCTGTTATCAGCTGTTAGGGTCTTAAACTTGCAAAAGGTATTAGCTTCAATGTCCCTGAAAGCAGCAACCACAGTCTCCGCACGCTTATTAGGCAGTTTGCGAATGATGACGGTTTTCAATGCTTTATCTACGATGGTTAACAAGAATGACTTCTGGTCTTTGCCAAAAATAGTGTCAATTTCGAAGTGGCCAGGCTCCTGTTTAAGCTCGGCTTGAGCTGGGCGATACTCAATACCAACACGGTTGGGAATAGGGCCTGATTTGAGGTTTTCGGCATTGTACCTGTAACGTTTTCCCCGATGAGGAAGTTGCTGATATAGCTCCCCGCCAGCCTGTCTCTCCTGCAGGATATAGCGATATAGCGTATTCTTGCTGACAGATATACCGAATTCCAGGTGCAAACGGCCACTGATAATTTCAGGTGAAGAGTGAGTGGAAAGCGCCTGCCTGATGAAGTTCTGAATGTGTGGCTCCAACGGGTAAAAAGCATTGTTTGGCAGAGGCTTATGACGGCGTTCCCGGGCCAGAGTGTCCGCCCTTCTACAGCAGTAGACACCATTGAAAGTAGGGTCGGTATTGCGTCTGAGTTCCCTGGTGATGGTCGAGCGAGGCAGAGCAAGCTCTCTGGCGATGGTAGCTTGGTTGACACCTTCACCACGCCGCTTTTCGATGTAGAACCGTTCTTTCGGAGTCAGATGTTTTCCCTGTATGCAACAGGCTCTCCAGTATGGCCAGAACGGTGATTTTATCCGACTCTGGCAAGTGGGTCACTTTGTTGCGTTTCGAGTGGGAATGGGGCGTAGATTTGAATATCGATGATAATTAAATTTATTTACTCTTAATTCTATCGCATTAACAAATATTATTAATATTTCGGTGAGCATTTAATTTCTTCAAATTAGTGAGTGGGTTTATTTATTTTTTAGCACCATAATAAATATTAACTGCCACATAGTTCAGCGTTATATGAAAGATATTTAAATTATAGGTAATTCTTTATGCTACTTCCTATTATAATGGCCGGAGGGTCAGGTACGCGACTGTGGCCTCTTTCTCGTGAGTTATTCCCTAAGCAATTTTTATCATTGGCTGGGCATGAAACAATGCTACAGCAAACGATTAATCGTTTAACTGATATTGAACATTTGGATCCTGTGATAATTTGCAATGAGAACCATCGATTTATAGTAGCAGAACAATTAAGAAATTTAAATATTAAGAGTAATGGAATATTGCTTGAGCCTATTGCTAAAAATACAGCACCGGCTCTTGCTCTTGCAGCACTTCATACTCTAACTATAGACGAAGATCCCACACTTCTTGTATTGGCTGCAGATCATGTAATTGATAACATGGATGCATTCACTGAAGCTGTAAATCAAGCTAAAAGCTTAGCTGATGATAATAAATTAGTGACTTTCGGAATTATTCCTGACTATCCTCACACTGGTTATGGATATATTAAGCGAGGTGATAAGATCTTTGGTGGTTATTCAGTGATTTCCTTCGTTGAAAAACCTGATATAGATACGGCTGTAAATTATCTTAACAGTGGCCATTATTATTGGAATAGTGGTATATTTATAATGAAAGCTTCTGTTTATATCAGTGAATTAATAAAATACAACTATGATATATATATTTCATGTAGAGATGCATTAGCACAAGCTCGTACCGATCTTGATTTTATTCGAGTTGATCCAGATGTTTTTTCCAAATGTCCAGAAGATTCTATTGATTATGCTGTTATGGAAAAAACGGATCTAGGTATCGTAGTTCCTCTTGATGCACAGTGGAGTGATGTTGGATCCTGGTCAGCTCTATGGGACATAAGTGCAAAGGATGAAAATGCTAATACTTTATGTGGTGATGTTATTACGGAGAATACATTAAATAGTTATATTCATTCTGATACAAGATTAGTTGCTGCTATCGGGCTCGATGGTGTTGTTATTATTGATACTAAAGATGCGATACTGATTGCTGATAAGAAAGAAGTGCAAAAAGTTAAAAACATCGTTAATATTCTAAAAGATAAAAATAGAATAGAGTATTTGCAACATAGAGAAGTATTCCGTCCATGGGGAAGTCATGATACGATCGCTGAAGGTAAAGGATTTCAAGTAAAATATGTGATGTTATATCCTGGTAAAAAAACAGCAAAGCAGGTTCATTATCACAGGACTGAACATTGGGTGGTGGTTTCCGGTACCGCTAAAATATCCTACGATGATAAAGTCTATATCGTTGCTCAAAATGAATCAACGTACATACCTAGCGGCGTTGAGCACTCTATTGAAAATCCAGGGAAATTACCTCTCGAAATAATAGAAATACGCTCTGGTAGTTATTTAGAAGAAGATGATATTGTTAGAATGCCGAATGATGTCTATTCTAAATGTTTTTAATTATTTTATAAGATGATTTTATGGAAAAATTTCTTTGTTGTGATGAAGTAAATAACTCAGGTGTGAAGTTTGGGACCAGTGGTGCTCGAGGGTTAGTCCTAGATTTCACGCCTAAAGTATGCGCTGCATTTGCAGCTGCATTTATCGATGTGATAAAAGATGAATTTGAATTTTCATCAGTTGCTATAGGTATTGATAATCGGCCTAGTAGTTACTTAATGGCCCAATATTGTGCTGCTGCAGTACAACAAGCTGGATACGAACCTATATATTATGGAACGCTTCCTACACCAGCACTAGCTTATACTGCTTTTAAAAAGAATATTCCTTGTATTATGGTCACAGGTAGTCATATACCTTTTGACCGAAATGGGTTGAAATTTTATCGCCCAGATGGTGAGCTTAACAAAACGGATGAAATAAAAATAACAAAAAGCCGCGCTTGTTTTTACCCATTTTCTAACTTGCCATTATTAACGACGGATGATGGTGCTAAAATAAATTACATTAACCGTTATTTAAACTTTTTAACGAAAAGCTCATTGAGCGGAATGAGAATAGGAATATACGAACATTCTAGTGCAGGGCGGGATATATATAAAACCATATTCTCTTCACTTGGTGCAGAGGTGATATCTTTAGGTCGTAGCGATGATTTTGTGCCTATAGATACAGAAGCAGTATCAGATGAAGATAAGAAAAAAGCGATTGAATGGTCAAATAAATATTCATTAGATGCAATATTTTCTACTGATGGTGATGGTGATCGACCTTTATTAGCTGATGAACATGGCCAATGGGTTAGAGGTGATATTTTAGGCCTATTAGCATCTTTTTTTCTTGGTATAGATGCGTTGGCTGTTCCAGTCAGTTGTAATACCGCAATTGAACGTTCCAATTTTTTTAAAAATGTTATTAGAACTAAAATTGGTTCTCCATATGTAATAGAATCAATTAAAGATTTATTAAATAATTATTCTTCTGTTGCGGGTTTTGAAGCAAATGGAGGATTTTTACTTGGCAGTAAGGTTTCTTACAACAACTGTGCTATTGAAGCGTTACCCACTAGAGATGCTGTTTTACCGGTTTTAGTTGTATTAGCAGCTAAAAAAAATAAGCCTATTTACCAATTAACTTCAGATTTACCTCAGCGTTATACCTACTCAGATAGAATTGTTGATTTTTCATTCGGATGCAGTAAGTCTATTCTATCTAATGCTTTAGAAAATCCGGATGATTTTTTAAAGGAATTAGAGATTTATGATTTAAAAACTAATGCGGTAGATATTACTGATGGCGTAAGAATATATACTTCTAAGGAAGTGATAATACATCTTCGTCCTTCTGGGAATGCACCAGAATTTAGGTGTTATGTTGAGTCAAATAAGGAGGGTGAGGCTATGGGCTATGTTTCGTTTATTCTTTCTCAGATACGTAAGTTATATTCTAATTGAGTGGGGGATATGTGGGTGCTATGGTTAAAATCTATCAGCACTAATTTTTTATGTAATGATGGAGTGTATTTCTGATGCCCTTGGTTAGTATAGTTATGCCCGCGCATAACTCTGAAAGAACAATAGTTACTGCTGTTGATTCAGTTTTGAATCAGTCATTCAAAGATATTGAGTTAATAATTTGTGATGATTGCTCAGATGATGATACACCAAACATTTTGGCTAAATATAAAGATATAGACCCTCGGGTTATTGTAATTAGAAATGATTTTTCAGAAGGAGCTGCTAGAGCTAGGAATAACTGTTTATGTATAGCATCTTCACGGTATGTTGCATTTCTTGATAGTGATGATTATTGGGAGGGAAATAAAATTGAGCTTCAGTTGGAGTTCATGTTAAAAAATAATGTTGCCATTTCACATGGTGAGTATAAGATGTTTGATGAATCTGGCGGATGCAAGGTAATTAGACCTTCATCGAAAATTACTTACTCTGACTTGCTTAGAGCCTGTAATATCGGATGCCTAACTGTAATGATTGATACAGAAACTGTTGGGGTGGGGAGTTTCCCAATTGTCCCTAAAGAGGATTACGCACTTTGGCTTACTATTCTTAAAAAAGGGCACTCTTCTTTCTTATATCCTGGCTGTTTAGCTAATTATAGAAAGCAAAATGTATCTTTGTCATCTTCAAAAATTAGAGAAATAAAAAAACAGTGGTATGTCTTAAAACATGTCGCAAGGATAAGCTTTTTGTTTAGAGTCTTTTATATAACTACTTATTTTTGTAATGGTTTTTTGAAACATTACTTGCTTAGATAACATTTACAAATGACTTGTTATCAATATTTTTTATAAATGTCTTTTAACTTGACATGCAAAGATATAAGATTTGTTGTATGATTAATTAATATTTGCATGGCGTTTTATACGTTAATAATATGGTCGCAAAATGAGATTATCTATTGTAGGCACAGGCTATGTTGGCCTCTCTAACGCAATATTGCTGGCGCAACATCATCACGTTGTAGCACTGGATGTAATACCTGAGAAAATAAAGTTATTAAATGACAAGATTTCTCCTATCAATGACACTGAAATTGAAATTTTCCTACGTAGTAAGTCATTAAATTTTCACGCCACACTTAATAAGCAAGATGCTTATTTGGGATCGGATTATATTATTATTGCCACTCCAAC
This sequence comes from Symbiopectobacterium purcellii, assembly GCF_052050035.1. Classification (GTDB taxonomy): domain Bacteria; phylum Pseudomonadota; class Gammaproteobacteria; order Enterobacterales; family Enterobacteriaceae; genus Symbiopectobacterium; species Symbiopectobacterium purcellii_A. The sequence goes on along the minus strand of NZ_CP189882.1, from coordinate 5,213,349 downwards.
TGACTATGATCCAATAACTAATTATTTTAATACACAGTCAGTTGAATCAGTGATTCGTGATGTTTTGGCAATCAATCCAAGTGCCGTAATGATCATTAAATCTACTGTACCTGTCGGTTTTACAAAATCAGTTAAAGAGAAATACGCTACCGACAACATCATTTTCTCCCCTGAATTTTTACGCGAGGGCAAAGCACTCTACGATAATCTCTACCCATCGCGTATTGTTGTTGGTGAACGCTCAGCGCAGGCAGAGCAGTTCGCTAACCTTCTGCTTGAAGGTGCCATCAAAAAGGATGTCCCGATCTTATTCACAGACTCTACCGAAGCAGAAGCAATTAAGCTATTTTCTAATACCTATCTGGCAATGCGTGTAGCTTACTTCAACGAGCTTGATAGCTATGCGCAGATGAATAGTTTGAATAGCAAACAAATTATTGAGGGTGTAGGGTTAGATCCACGTATTGGCAGCCATTATAACAACCCATCTTTTGGATACGGTGGTTATTGCCTGCCTAAAGATACTAAGCAACTGCTCGCTAACTATGCCAGTGTGCCAAATAGTCTGATTAGCGCTATTGTTGAAGCAAATCGCACCCGCAAAGATTTTATTGCTGATTCCATTATTGCGCGTGATCCCAAAGTAGTGGGCGTTTATCGCTTGGTAATGAAGGCAGGTTCAGATAATTTTCGCGCGTCCGCAATTCAAGGTGTGATGAAACGTATTAAAGCTAAAGGCATCGAAGTTGTTGTTTATGAGCCAGTCCTTCAGGAAGACACTTTCTTCCGTTCTCGTGTTGTTCGCGATTTTGATGCGTTCAAAGAAATGGCAGATGTGATTATCTCAAACCGTATGGCACCGGAATTGGCGGATGTTGCGGATAAAGTGTATACGCGTGATCTGTTCGGTTTAGATTGATTAAGTCTGCAAATGAAGTGGAGATTTGCGAATACGCATTCATTTACTGAAGCAGTAAACCCCTTGCCACTCACCGCCGAAGGCGATATCGTTAATATGTATCTACAAAATTAAGTGCCAGGATTGAAACCCTGCCTGATGGTACAGATCACGTTTGCGTTTTTTTGTGTCGTGCGCTTAGCTGCCCTTCTAGGGTGGACTTGGAGAGGGGCATCGCAAAATGCATAGTTGTACTAGCTCAGACCTGATCTGACAGTTACCGGTTATTTATACAGGTGTCTGTCAGATTACATCCGGTTCAGATCCTTATTCTGCCCAGACCAGTTTTCCATCAAGTAACGTTGCCATTGGCGTTCGCCCGCAGCACATTTTTCCCTGATGAGTTCGCTCATTATTGTAATGCCACAACCAGTTGTCCAGATCTGCCTGCAGGCTCTCCAGGTCCCCATATAACTTCTTGCGGAACGTAACCTGATAAAAATCCTGCAAAATCGTTTTATGGAAGCGCTCGCAGATGCCGTTCTTCTGCGGAGACATCGCCTTCGTTTTTGTATGGTCGATATCGTTGATGGCCAGATACAGCTGGTAATCATGCTGCTCCACCTTACCACAGTACTCCGTTCCCCTGTCGGTCAGTATTCTCAGCATCGGCAGTCACTGAGCCTCGTAGAACGGCAGTACGCGATCATTTAGCAGGTCTGCGGCAGTGATCGGCGTTTTACTCGTATAAAGCTTGCAGTGTGCCACTTTCGAGTACGTATCCACGAACGTCTGCTGGTATAGCCAAGCGACATTATTTTGATAACAGCCAGCTATGCTTCTTTGCCGCATATCAGGGCATAGGATGTAATCATTTTTAAGTCGGTTGGCTATACATACGGCCTACCGCTTTCAGATTGCCAACGTAGAAGGTCTCCTGCGACCCGAGATAACCCGGATGAGCCGTCTCGATTTCGCCGCTGGCCTCATCATCATCATCATGCGCCTTTTTCTCCAGCGCTGCGATTTGGACATCGGTAAGCACGATGCCTTCTCTGGCAACTTTTTCCTCAAGCGCCTTCATGCGTTTACGGAAGTTCTCCAGATCGTGCCGTTGCCAGATGGACCGCACGCCGCTGGCGGAGATAAATACGCCTTTTTTACGCAGCTCATTACTGGTCCGGTGCTGCCCGTGGGCCGGGAACTCAACGGCATATTCAACAACCGCGCGTTCAGTGGCTTCGTCGCGGTGCGTGTCAAGGTAGTTGTCGCCCCAGTTGATTCATACGGCCTGTTTTTCCCGTTCCGGATTTAGCCACACTTCGTCCTGCCGCTCCCAGTTTCTTGTTGGCCCTGACCAACGATGCGGGTTCTGCATTTTTGCTGCCTCATACACCGATTTTCGCTTTACCAGCAACTGGCTGTCTTCGCCTCTGTGCCGCTGGCCCGGCGTGACATACCGGATACCGCTATGGCGATGTTCCTCGTTGTACCAGCCGACGAAGGTTTCCACCCAGGCTCGCGCATCTTCCAGCGTTGCAAAGCCTTTTTCAGACCATGCAGGCACGTATTTCAGCATCCTGAACAGCGATTCCACGTGGGCGTTGTCGTTGCTTACCCGCGGCCGACTGTGTGACGGGGTTATCTTCAGCTCCGCAAGCTTCACCTGCAGCACCTGTGACTTCATCGGTGCACCGTTATCCGCATGCAGTACCAGCGGCTCCTGCCAGCAGCGCTCGCTCAGCACCGTTCGCTTCAGCAGTTCTGCTGCATACTCGCCGCTTTCGACCGGGTACACTTCATAACCCACTATTTTGCGACTGAACACATCAAACTAGTTGCTGAATAGAGACTTGCATTTTTTGTCAGGCTATTGAGAATAAAAAGAGGTTTAACTTAGAGAATAAAGGTTTGAAATGATCAACAAAGAGCGGTTGTTACGAGATAATCGTTTATGTAAAGCAATCATTGGATTATCAGTCGAAGAATTGAAAAATTTAGCCGCTGAATTTTCAGCTTGTTATTTGATTTATCGGAAAAAGAATCGAAAAGATCACGAGCGGCAGATGGGTGCAGGGCAGAAAGGATTTATCCCAACCCCATTAGATAAACTGCTTTTTATTTTATTGTATTTAAAATGTTATCCGACCTATGATTTGCAAGGACTTCTTTTTGGTTTAGATAGAACACGGGTATGTCGCTGGGTAAAAATATTATTGCCGGTTTTAGAGATGACCTTGGGGCGAGAATGTGTTTTGCCCGCTCGTCAAATTCGCTCTGCTGAGGAATTTTTTCGCGCCTTTCCTGGAGTTAAAGACGTCTTTATTGATGGGACAGAGCGACCTGTCCAAAAGCCTAAGAATCTGCGTCGGCGAAAAAAAATGTATTCGGGAAAGAAAAGACAGACCACTCGAAAAGGGCTTATTATGACTGACGAAACAAGGCAAATTGGATTTATCCCCATGAGCAAAAATGGGCGCCGTCACGATAAACGCTTACTCGATAAAGTCGATATAATTCGCCATATTCCTCCTGAGGTAACCATCTGGGCAGATACCGGTTTTCAAGGTATAGATAAACAGCATCCTAATACACAAATCCCAAAAAAAGGAACTCGAAAAAGACCTTTATCGCCTGAACAAAAACAAGAAAATAAAATAATCTCGGGCATCCGTATTACAGTTGAAGACGCCATCGCGGGTATCAAGCGCCTCGGTTGCATGACCCAAATTTTACGGAATCGTAGACCCTTTATTGATGATACCTTCTTACTCCTTAGCGCCGGTCTTTGGAATTTCCATCTCAGAACAGCGTAAAATTTACTTCAATCACCGAAACACCCTTATTTCACTATTAAGCAACACGCTTATCTTCTATGAGATACAGGTAGAACCAGTGACCCGCCGTCAGCGACTTCAGCCAGGTGATGTCCCACGACCACACCTGGTTCGGCGCGATCGCCTTCCATGTCGACAGCGGCTTACTTTTCGGGGCCTGCTGACGCCCGCGATGACTGACCTCTCCGGCACGGCGCAACACCCGGTAAAACGTCGATTCACTGGCAACGTAACGCCCCTCATCGGCTAGTGCCGGTACGATTTGCGCCGGCTACAGACTGGCGAATCGTGGCTCATGGCAGATGGCCAGCACCTGCTGTTCCTCTTCAGCACTGAGCCTGTTTTTCGGCATTGGCCGTGATGCCGTCGGTCGTCAGGACTTAGCCGCCAGCGCTGGAACGTCCGCTCGCTAATACCTACAGACCTGCAGGCATGGCTTTGCCGGACGCCGGCAGTGGCAGCCTCCTCCAGCATCTTCATCAGCCGTAACCTGTCGGCTGTGCGCGTCATTCGACCTCGCGTTCTTCGTCGAAGAACGCCTTGAGCTTTTTTTCCAGGATGAGCAGTGCCGCCGCTTCGGCGAGGGCTTTGTCCTTGCGGGCTATTTCACGATTAAGCTGCTAAATTTCTTTTTGCTGTTTCTTTATTAAGGCTCTTTCTGCACGCTGACCTGGCTGCATAAACTCGTCCTTCCACTGCTGAATCTGTTCAGGATAGAGGCCTTTACGGCGACAGTATTCAGCCACAGCATGAGCAGAAAGCGGCGCGGTTTCAACGATAACGGCGAAGCGCGAATCCTGAGACCACTCCAGGTGGAGTTGTAGTGGTCAACTAAATTTGGCCACCCTACCTGACTGTTGATGGAACAGCCGTTCTGATTCATTTGGTGTTAACCCACCGTTATACCAGTGAGGTCTGACATCGCTATAATAATGAGTTATGTAGCGAATAATGGATGATTGAGCAGTACTAAAGCTTTGGTAGCCAGTCGTTGGCACCCATTCAGTCTTCAGACTACGGAAGAATCGCTCCATCGGACTATTATCCCAATAATTTCCTCTGCGACTCATACTTTGGGTCATCTGATAACGCCACAATGCCTGCCTATACTGACGACTGGTGTAATGGCTTCCTTGGTCACTATGAAACATGACTTGTTTGGGATGCCCACGCAGTTCCCAAGCCATTTGTAGTGCTTTGGCTGTTAATTCTGAATCTGGCGAAAACGACATTGCCCAACCCACGGGTTTTCGGGCAAATAAATCTAATACCACCGCCAGATACGCCCATCGGTCGCCTGTCCAAATATAGGTTACATCGCCGCACCAAACCTGGTCAGGCTTGGTAACAGCGAACTGCCTATTGAGCAGATTTGGAATATCAATACGTTCATTTCCACCGCGGTTGTATTGATGTTTTCTTGTTTGGCAACTAACGAGGGTTAATTCTTTCATCAACTTACCCGCTAACCACCGCCCAAGTTTCACGTCGTGTGTATTGGTAACCATCGTGGCGATAGTCCTTGCGCCCGCAGACCCGCCACTAACGTTCCACGCTTCGCTGACCAGGCTACGTTTTATCGTCCGCTCAATATCTGGCTCCTTAGGTCGACACCAATAGCGATAACTGCTTCGGTGAACATTAAAAATACGACACAACGCTTTCACTGGATAAAGCGCTCTTAGCTTTTCAACTACCGAGAATTTTTCAGTGAGTCGGACATTAAGAGCGCAGTAGCCTTTTTTAAGATGGCATTCTCCATTTCCAGTCGGTGGATTTTTTTCTTCATTTCTCTGAACTCAATTTGTTCAGGTGTTAATGGCAGACCAGGCGATGCTTTCCCTTGACGTTCTAAACGAAGGGCTCTTACCCACCGGCTAATCGCTGAAAGACTGACGTTCATGGCTTTCGCGGCTTCCTGGTAGGTATAATTTTGGTCAAGGACTAATTTGGCGGTTTCACATTTAAATTCAGCAGTAATTATTTTACTCATTTTGGCACCTATAAAAATTATGAGGTAAGCATATCACCTCTACTTAGGTGGCCAAATTCAGTATGCCACTACACTCTCAACCTTTCAAGGCCATGTGTCAGATCAAGTCGCGACTAATACACATATAGCTAAACGACTTAATTTTGATTACATTATTTAAATGAGCTATTCAATTGATTTTAGACGTAAAGTGATATCTACACGGAAAAACGAAGGGTTGAGTATCCGAGAAACAGCGAAGCAATTTCGGATTGGCCCTGCCTCTGTATCGCGTTGGATTAATCAAATAGAGTCAAAAGCATCGACCACGCGTCAGCGAAAGATCGATAAATCCGAGTTGATAAAAGATGTTGAACAATATCCAGATGCTTACCAAAAAGAACGTGCAGAGCGTTTTGGCGTTTGTCAGAAGGCCATTTGGCAAGCGCTTAAAAAGCTGGGATTGACCTATAAAAAAAACTCTACGTCATCCGAAAGCCGACGAAAACGCCCGGCAGGGATTTCAACAAAAAAAACAACAGTATGAAAAAGAAGGTAAACCTATTGTTTTTATTGATGAAAGTGGTTTTTCACACGATGCCCCACGGACTCACGGCTATTCCCCAAAAGGTCAACGGTGTTTTGGCCTGAAGAACTGGGGAGCTAGGGGAAGAACAAATGTTATCGGCGCTTTATTAGGCACAACGCTGTTTGCTATCGGATTATTTGATATCAATATTAACAGCGATGTTTTCTATGCCTGGGTCACACAAGTCCTTATCCCAGTACTCCCTAAAAACAGTGTAATCATGATGGACAATGCCACTTTTCACAAAAAACATAATATTCAACAAGTCATCATCGATGCAGGGTATATGGTGGAGTATTTGCCTACATATTCGCCAGATCTTAACCCAATTGAGCATAAATGGGCACAAGCAAAAAGCAAAAAAAGAGAGATGGGTTGCGATACAGAGAGTTTGTTCTCAGTCCATATGGTGTAATCAAAATTAAGTCGCTTGGCTATAGGTGTCACTGTGGCCGGTAGTTCCAACTCTGTCCGGTTACGTAAGCACACCGGTTTTAGTTCCACACACTTTGTGAGATTTCCGGTTTTTCTGTCATCAGTTGGTATTCTTCCGGCGTCGTCAGGTTATTCAGGGGGTCATGGGGCCGCTCGCTGTTATATTCCGTCTGTGATTTCCCTCGCTTCATTCAGGGTTCTGAATAGATAAAAAACCAGTATCTCTGTCCGGCACGTTCGATTAATGCATTTTGCGTTGGTTTTCCCGGTTTGATAAATTCCATTATCACGCCATGCTCTTCAGCACACAGGGCCAAAGTCAGCGGGGCCATTTTCCATCCGTAGTTTCAGTGGATAACCACGGTTTGCCACGATCTTATACAGTACTCTGACCACCCGCTGCACTGGAAGATTCAGATCGATTTCTATTCCGAGAGCATCGTGGTTAAAGCCATCCACCACTTTGAAGGCTCGAAAGCGTCTGCTTCAGAGCACGACACTCGAGATCCAGATCGGCAAACATCTGTTTGAGACGACGATTTCCGTCCTCCAGATCTTTCATCTTTTTGATATCAGGGGCCTCCATACCGCCAAACTTCGCTTTCCAGCTGTAATAGTTGGCTTTGGAAATATAGGCTTTGCGACAGACATCCTTGACGGTACGTCCAGCTTCTACTGACTTCAAAACGGCAGGAATCGGGTTTTGCGCATTACGATCTCCTCAGGGAACATACTCAGTATGTTGGAAGAGCTCTAAAAGTGAATGGTTAGGTTTACCCGGATACTTACAGCTGCTTTAGGCGGTTAATTGAGTATTGATGTAAAACTTCCTATAGGCAAAAGAGTTTCCTTTCATCTTTAAGCAAATGGTTTTTTCATAGCGGTTTTCGTCGTTGAAATGCTTATGCTAAAAACACCGGATGCATTGCTATTGCATCTGGTACTTACCATTTTTAAGCGGTATTGGCGAGAATCTCAGATCGTTTTATTCAGTGCACCTTGCCAGTCAGATAACGTAATGCCTAGCGCTTTGATTTTGTCCCCAGCCAGTGTTGAATAGGCCGGTCGGTGTGCCGGTGTGGGATACTGCGCTGTATTAATCGGTGTGAGCGTTGGCGCTTTATTCAGAACCGCTTTCTGCACCGCCACCGTAAATATCGCCTGTGCAAATTCAAACCAACTTACTTCCTTGTCACCCGCGTAGTGATAAACGCCACCAGCAGCATTTTGTTGTAGCAGTGCAATAATCGCCTGGGCCAAATCCCCCGCATAAGTGGGGCAGCCGCGCTGGTCGTCAACAATGCTTAACGCATCACGTTCTTTGCCTAAGCGCAGCATAGTTTTCACGAAGTTATTGCCGTATTCACTAAATACCAAGGCGGTGCGCACGATAATCGAGTCAGGTGCAGCTGTGCTGACAGCTCGTTCACCAGTAAGTTTAGTAACGCCATAAACGCTGAGCGGGTTGGTTGGGCTCTCTTCAGTGTAAGGCGTGTTAGCATTGCCATCGAAAACGTAATCGGTTGAAACATGCACCAAACGAATGCCGTGCTGGGCAGCCACACTTGCCAGATTAGCCGCGCCTGCGGCGTTAATGCGTTCCGCCAATTCTACGTCGCTTTCTGCTTTATCCACTGCCGTATAAGCCGCTGCATTGACAATAGCATCCGGTTTAAAAGCACTTACGGTTGCAGTAACTTGAGCCAGAACGGTGATATCCAATTCGGCCGAGTCAGTCGCAAGAATTTGCCAGCCAGCGGGTAATCTGTCTTGAAAACAGCGTCCAAGTTGGCCGTTTGCGCCAGTCAATAATACTTTCATCAATCCAGTTCCTTGAAGCGTTTGCCGAGTTTATCCTTCTCTGAAAGCAACGGCGATTCCAGCGGCCATTCAATGCCCAAATCCGGGTCGTTCCACAGTAAGCAGCCTTCATCAGAGGGTTGATAATATTCCGTGCATTTATATTCAAAATCCGCAACGTCAGAGAGCACGGCTAAACCGTGCGCCAACCCCGGTGGCAGCCAAAGTTGGGTTTTGTTCTCTTCTGTGAGTAGTACACCAAACCATTTGCCATAGCTGGGAGAATCACGGCGAATATCTACCGCAACATCATAAACTTCACCGCGCACCACGCGCACCAACTTACCTTGCGGTCGTGATTTTTGAAAATGCAGCCCACGCAACACGCCTTTGCTGGAACGCGAGTGGTTATCTTGCACAAAGTCCAGATCGATATTCAGAATCTGCTGATAACGATTTTTCTCAAACGTCTCTAAAAAAAATCCGCGCGCATCACCAAAAACCTTGGGTTGAATCACTTTTGCGCCATAAATGGGGGTATCGATCACTTGCATAGTGTTTGTTCAATAATGGCAAGGTTAGCTAAATGCGTGCACCAGATATTCCTGGCTTATGCCGAGGACGGTAAGTATCACGTTTGCTGAGCATAAAGAAATTAGCATTTCACGAACGCTGTGACATGTTATCGGCTTACTAACGAGTTTCTTCAACCAGTCGCGCCAGATACTGCCCATATTGTGTTTTGCTCAGTAATTGGGCTTCTTTTGCTACTTGTTCACGCGAGATCCAGCTTTTACGGAAGGCAATTTCTTCCAGACAAGCGACTTTCATTCCCTGACGTTTTTCAATGGTATGAATAAACTGTGATGCTTCGATCAAGCTATCATGGGTGCCGGTATCCAGCCAGGCAAACCCCCGGCCTAACAACTCTACGTTGAGCGTGCCTTGTTCCAGATACATCTGGTTCAGTGTAGTAATTTCCAATTCATCGCGTGCGGAAGGCTTAACCTGCTTAGCCATTTCCACCACATTATTGTCGTAAAAATAGAGCCCGGTCACCGCCCAGTTAGATTTAGGTTTGAGCGGTTTCTCTTCAATCGACAGGGCTTTAAAGTCGGCATCAAATTCCACCACGCCAAAGCGCTCTGGGTCGGTTACCTGATAACCAAACACCGTTGCGCCTTGTTCCTGCGCCACTGCACTTTCCAGCTTTTTACCAAAGCTCTGACCAAAATAGATATTGTCACCCAAAATCAATGCACAGCGCTTACCATTGATAAACTCTTCACCGATAATGAACGATTGAGCCAGCCCATCCGTGCTCGGCTGCTCCGCATAGCTGAGGTTAATACCAAAGTGTCTGCCATCGCCTAATAGGCGCTGAAATGAAGGAAGGTCTTCGGGGGTGCTGATAATCAAGATATCCTGAATGCCTGCTAACATCAGCACAGAGATTGGGTAATACACCATGGGCTTGTCATAGATAGGCAGCAGTTGCTTCGATATGCCACGAGTGATGGGGTAAAGTCTTGTGCCAGAACCACCTGCCAATACGATGCCTTTCATTGTTTTAACCTTTGCTGTGGATACTTGAAGTAGCAGGTTGTCATCATACAATATCGATGCAGAATTGTCTGATCTATCAGAAATCTTAAGTCACCAAGATCGCTTTGTGGCCAATTGGGTGTAACCTTATTCTAACCGCCGCGTTATGATGGCAGAAGAATGACAACGGATAACAAGAGAGTTAATGCATGGCAACAAAATTGAAAGCGATTATCCCCGTCGCCGGGTTAGGTATGAACCTGCTGCCGGTAACAAAAGCGATCCCAAAAGAGATGCTGCCGTTGGTGGATCGTCCGGTAATAGAGAAAATCGTTAACGAGTGCGTAAATGCCGGTATCAAAGAAATTGTGCTGGTGACGCACGCCTCAAAAAACGCTATTGAAAACCATTTTGATACCTCTTTCGAGCTGGAATCGTTGCTGGAAGAGCGGCAAAAACGCCAACTGCTGGCCGATGTACAAGCCATCTGCCCTAAAGGCGTGACGATTATGAATGTGCGTCAGGGCGAAACGCTGGGGCTGGGTCATGCCATCAACTGCGCGCGTCCCATCGTTGGGGATAATCCGTTTGTGGTGGTGTTGCCGGATGTGGTGATGGATGAAGCCAGTGCCGATCAGAGTAAAGAGAATCTGGCACAGTTGATTGCGCGTTTTGAAGCAACGGGCCACAGCCAAGTGTTGGTGAAACATCGTCCTTATGAAGTGCTGCCGGAGTACTCTGTGGTGGAATGTGCTAACCCATTGGACCACGCTGGTGACGCCGCTGTTATCACTTCCATGATTGAAAAACCGGAAGTGCCACCGGAAGAAGGATCAGATTTGTCGGCGGTCGGGCGTTATGTACTGTCTGCGGATGCCTGGTCTATTTTGGAAAAAACCTCCGCAGGAGCCTGGGGCCGTATTCAACTGACCGATGCCATTGCTGAACTGATTGAGCAAAACCATCAGGTGGATGCGGTGCAGATGGCGGGTCGCAGCTTTAACTGTGGGCGTAAGCTCGGTTATATGCAGGCGTTTGTTGCTTATGGTCTGCGTAATCCTAAGTTTGGTGATGCGTTTAAAGCCAGCATTAAAGCATTGCTGAATTGTACTAGCTCAGACCTTATCTGACAGTTATCGGTTATTTATACAGGTGTCTGTCAGATTACATCCGGTTCAGATCCTTTTCTGCCCAGACCCGTTTTCCATCAAGTAACGTTGCCATTGGCGTTCGCCCGCAGCACATTTTTCCCTGATGAGTTCGCTCATTATTGTAATGCCACAACCAGTTGTCCAGATCTGCCTGTAGGCTCTCCAGGTCCCCATATAACTTCTTGCGGAACGTAACCTGATAAAAATCCTGCAAAATCGTTTTATGGAAGCGCTCGCAGATGCCGTTCGTCTGCGGAGACATCGCCTTCGTTTTTGTATGGTCGATATCGTTGATGGCCAGATACAGCTGGTAATCATGCTGCTCCACCTTACCACAGTACTCCGTTCCCCTGTCGGTCAGTATTCTCAGCATCGGCAGTCCCTGAGCCTCGTAGAACGGCAGTACGCGATCATTTAGCAGGTCGGCGGCAGTGATCGGCGTTTTACTCGTATAAAGCTTGCAGTGTGCCACTTTCGAGTACGTATCCACGAACGTCTGCGCCCCATTCCCAGTCGAAATGCAACAAAGTGACCCACTGGCCAGACCCGGATAAAATCACCGTTCTGGCCCTACTGGAGATCCCGTTGCATGCAGGGAAAACATCTGACTCACAAAGAGCGGTTCTACATCGAAAAACGGCGTGGTGATGGGGTTAACCAGGCCACCATCGCCCGGGAACTGGAGCTTCCTCGTTCTACCATCAGCAGGGAACTCAGAAGCAATACCGACGCCGCTTTCAACGGGGTCTATTCCTGCAGAAGGGCCGAAACGTTGGCCAGAGGGCGGCGGCAGAAAACACGGCCGGACAGCGTGATTAACCAGCTTGAACCGCACATTCAGGACTTTATCAGAACGGCGCTGTCTACCCACACCTCACCCGAGGTCATCAGTGGGCGCCTGGTCCTGGAATTTGGCCTGTCCGTCAGCAAGAACTCGCTCTATCGCTATATCCAGCAGGAGCGCCGGGCCGGCGGTGAGCTGTATCAGCAGCTCCCTCATCGGGGTAAACGGTATATAGCTAAACGACTTAATTTTGATTACATTATTTAAATGAGCTATTCAATTGATTTTAGACGTAAAGTGATATCTACACGGAAAAACGAAGGGTTGAGTATCCGAGAAACAGCGAAGCAATTTCGGATTGGCCCTGCCTCTGTATCGCGTTGGATTAATCAAATAGAGTCAAAAGCATCGACCACGCGTCAGCGAAAGATCGATAAATCCGAGTTGATAAAAGATGTTGAACAATATCCAGATGCTTACCAAAAAGAACGTGCAGAGCGTTTTGGCGTTTGTCAGAAGGCCATTTGGCAAGCGCTTAAAAAGCTGGGATTGACCTATAAAAAAAACTCTACGTCATCCGAAAGCCGACGAAAACGCCCGGCAGGGATTTCAACAAAAAAAACAACAGTATGAAAAAGAAGGTAAACCTATTGTTTTTATTGATGAAAGTGGTTTTTCACACGATGCCCCACGGACTCACGGCTATTCCCCAAAAGGTCAACGGTGTTTTGGCCTGAAGAACTGGGGAGCTAGGGGAAGAACAAATGTTATCGGCGCTTTATTAGGCACAACGCTGTTTGCTATCGGATTATTTGATATCAATATTAACAGCGATGTTTTCTATGCCTGGGTCACACAAGTCCTTATCCCAGTACTCCCTAAAAACAGTGTAATCATGATGGACAATGCCACTTTTCACAAAAAACATAATATTCAACAAGTCATCATCGATGCAGGGTATATGGTGGAGTATTTGCCTACATATTCGCCAGATCTTAACCCAATTGAGCATAAATGGGCACAAGCAAAAAGCAAAAAAAGAGAGATGGGTTGCGATACAGAGAGTTTGTTCTCAGTCCATATGGTGTAATCAAAATTAAGTCGCTTGGCTATAACTATCAGACCGATGAGAACAAACGCGGTCCTATTCCCAACCGTGTTGGCATTGAGCAGCGGCCGGCCGTTGCTGACCTCAAGCAGGAACCCGGGCATTTCGAGATTGACACCATCTTTGGCAAAGATCAGAAATCATTCCTGCTGACGGTGGTCGATAAAGCCGTCAAGCTGGTCATCATTCGCAAACTGCCCAACAAGCGAGCAGAGACAGTGGTAGCGGCCTTCAGGGACATCGTTGCCAATACCTTCTGCGAGTTTAAAACCCTGACTGCTGACAACGGTTCTGAATTTTCCCAGCACGGGGAAATTACAAAAGTCACGGGGGCACCGGTCTACTTTGCCCGGCCATATCATTCCTGGGAACGCGGGTTGAATGAGCATACCAACGGGCTGATACGGCGTTTTTACCCGAAGGGAACGGACTTCAATTATGTCACCCATCGCAAGGTTGCAGCACTCGAACACCTGCTCAATACGCGAGGCAGAAAATCGCTGGGTTATCGTTCTCCAAATGAGGTATTTTTAACGCACTTACAGGCGGCATAATGCCCTACCGTTTTGTTGCGTTTCGACTGGGAATGGGGCTGCTGGTAGATACGGCCCACCGCTTTCAGATTGCCAACGTAGAAGGTGTCCTGCGACGCGAGATAACCCGGATGAGCCGTCTCGATTTCGCCGCTGGCCTCATCATCATGCGCCTTTTTCTCCAGCGCTGCGATTTGGACATCGGTAAGCACGGTGCCTTCTCTGGCAACTTTTTCCTCAAGCGCCTTCAGGCGTTTACGGAAGTTCTCCAGATCGTGCCGTTGCCAGATGGACCGCACGCCGCTGGCGGAGATAAATACGCCTTTTTTACGCAGCTCATTACTGGTCCGGTGCTGCCCGTGGGCCGGGAACTCAACGGCATATTCAACAACCGCGCGTTCAGTGGCTTCGTCGGCGCGGTTCTTCAGGTTGGGAACCCGGCGGTTCTGGTTAACCAGTGCATCGATGCCACCTTCAGCAGCCAGTTCCTGATAACGGTAAAACGTGTCGCGCGACACGCCCATGATCTTGCAGGCTTTTGATACGTTACCAAGTTCTTCGGCGAGATTGAGCAGGCCTGCTTTGTGTTTGATGATGGGATTGTTAGTATGAAGCATGAGAGTTACCTCGCGTTTTGTTTAAGGATTAGACACCCATATCAAAACCGGTAACTCTCAACCTTTCAAGGTCATGTGTCAGATCAAGTCGCGACTAATACAGCTGAATAAATAATTAGCATTTCTCCCCTGTTAAGCACTGCCACCGTGAAGGGCTTTTCTCTTCTTTAGACCTATCACTATCCACATGCCTTAAACTGAGTTACTATATCCGCCTGCTTTTGCGTTGTCTTTCGTCGTCGTGATACAGGCAGGTTATCCTTCAGACAGGAGTTGCTTTAATGTCCAAACAGCAAATTGGCGTGGTGGGTATGGCGGTGATGGGGCGCAATCTGGCGCTTAACATCGAAAGTCGTGGTTACACCGTGTCCATTTTCAACCGCTCTCGTGAAAAAACCGAAGAAGTGGTGGCCGAAAATCCCGGCAAAAAACTGGTGCCTTATTATACCTTTGAAGAATTTGTGGCGTCGTTGGAATCCCCGCGTCGCATTCTGTTGATGGTCAAAGCCGGTGAAGGCACGGACAAAGCGATCGAATCCCTGAAGCCCTACCTGGATAAAGGCGACATCATCATTGATGGCGGTAACACTTTCTTCCAGGACACCATCCGCCGCAACCGTGAGTTGTCTGCGGAAGGGTTCAATTTTATCGGCACCGGCGTCTCCGGTGGTGAAGAGGGCGCGCTGAAAGGCCCTTCTATCATGCCGGGTGGGCAGAAAGATGCCTATAAGCTGGTGGCACCTATTTTGGAAAAAATTGCTGCCCGTGCCGAAGGCGAAGCCTGCGTTACCTATATTGGACCAGACGGCGCCGGTCACTATGTAAAAATGGTGCACAATGGCATCGAATACGGCGATATCCAATTGATTGCCGAAGCCTATTCACTGCTGAAACACGGCTTGAACCTGTCCAACGATGAGCTGGCAAAAACCTTATCTGAATGGAATGCCGGGGAACTGAGCAGCTATTTAATCGACATCACCAAAGATATCTTCACCAAGAAAGATGAAGAAGGTAACTATCTGGTTGATGTAATTCTGGATGAAGCGGCCAACAAAGGCACCGGCAAATGGACCAGCCAAAGCTCGCTCGATCTTGGCGAACCGCTGTCTCTGATTACAGAGTCTGTGTTTGCGCGCTATATCTCTTCACTGAAAGAGCAGCGTGTTGCTGCTTCCAAGGTGCTGACCGGGCCGCAGGCAAAACCGTTTAGCGGTGATAAAGTGACCTTTATCGAGAACGTGCGTCGGGCGCTCTATCTGGGTAAAATTGTTTCCTATGCGCAAGGTTTCTCCCAGTTGCGTGCAGCGTCAGAAGAGCATCAGTGGAACCTGAACTACGGTGAAATCGCCAAGATTTTCCGTGCCGGTTGCATTATTCGCGCCCAGTTCCTGCAAAAAATCACTGATGCCTACGCGGTAACGCCGGATATTGCCAACCTGCTGCTGGCACCGTATTTCAAGAAAGCGGCCGATGATTACCAGCAGGCATTGCGTGATGTTGTCGCCTATGCGGTGCAAAACGGCATTCCGATACCGACGTTCTCGGCGGCCATCGCTTATTATGACAGCTATCGCTCCGCGGTGTTGCCTGCTAACCTGATCCAGGCGCAGCGAGATTACTTTGGCGCGCACACTTATAAACGTACTGATAAGGAAGGCGTATTCCACACCGAATGGTTGGAATAAGTTATTTCTTTAATTTACGTTGTTAAATAAACGCTGAATAGTGTCGCTATTGCCCCATTCCCAGTCGAAATGCAACAAAGTGACCCACTGGCCAGACCCGGATAAAATCACCGCTCTGGCCCTACTGTAGATCCCGTTGCATGCAGGGAAAACATCTGACTCACAAAGAGCGGTTCTACATCGAAAAACGGCGTGGTGATGGGGTTAACCAGGCCACCATCGCCCGGGAACTGGAGCTTCCTCGTTCTACCATCAGCAGGGAACTCAGACGCAATACCGACGCCGCTTTCAACGGGGTCTATTCCTGCAGAAGGGCCGAAACGTTGGCCAGAGGGCGGCGGCAGAAAACACGGCCGGACAGCGTGATTAACCAGCTTGAACCGCACATTCAGGACTTTATCAGAACGGCGCTGTCTACCCACACCTCACCTGAGGTCATCAGTGGGCGCCTGGTCCTGGAATTTGGCCTGTCCGTCAGCAAGAACTCGCTCTATCGCTATATCCAGCAGGAGCGCCGGGCCGGCGGTGAGCTGTATCAGCAGCTCCCTCATCGGGGTAAACGGTATAACTATCAGACCGATGAGAGCAAACGCGGTCCTATACCCAACCGTGTTGGCATTGAGCAGCGGCCGGCCGTTGCTGACCTCAAGCAGGAACCCGGGCATTTCGAGATTGACACCATCTTTGGCAAAGATCAGAAATCATTCCTGCTGACGGTGGTCGATAAAGCCGTCAAGCTGGTCATCATTCGCAAACTGCCCAACAAGCGAGCAGAGACAGTGGTAGCGGCCTTCAGGGACATCGTTGCCAATACCTTCTGCGAGTTTAAAACCCTGACTGCTGACAACGGTTCTGAATTTTCCCAGCACGGGGAAATTACAAAAGTCACGGGGGCACCGGTCTACTTTGCCCGGCCATATCATTCCTGGGAACGCGGGTTGAATGAGCATACCAACGGGCTGATACGGCGTTTTTACCCGAAGGGAACGGACTTCAATTATGTCACCCATCGCAAGGTTGCAGCACTCGAACACCTGCTCAATACGCGAGGGGCTTTGTTGAATAATTTAAGATACTGATTTATATAAGCATTATAAAATTTCAACGACTAATTTTTCCTCTCGGAATGCTTTTTATTGTGCTAACTATTTGATTTGTCGTTCTAACAAAATACATTCTCTGTAAATGCATTCTAACTAAAGAAGATGTAAATCAAACGGTTAAATTATTCAACAAAGCCTACGCGAGGCCGAAAATCGCTGGGTTATCGTTCTCCAAATGAGGTATTTTTAACGCACTTACAGGCGGCATAATGCCCTACCGTTTTGTTGCGTTTCGACTGGGAATGGGGCATTCGGCTTTTTGCATTGAAATTTCTCATTTAATTAAAGGTAATCATGCTGTTATGATTGATTTCCTTTTTGTCGCTACCCATCTTTGTTGACGTCAATATGAGCGTAATTTACAATTTCACTGTTTATTGTAGCGAGATCTTGCTATTTTTAATCGTGTGTGAAAAAACAGAGTCAGGGAATGGGGAGCGTTGAGATTCCCTGTCCTGTAGTCTATTGCTGAGAGTCTCCTCAGTGGAGCGATGTCGCCGCGGTCGGAGTTGGCTGTGCCGCGCATCGCGGTAAAGAAGGTAGGGATGCGGTTTTTCTTGAACGGTATTCCTCCCTGAAGCGCTTCATTTGTTAATAAAGGAAATCGTAATGAAGAAGACGTTACTTACGTTGGTCCTGGCTGTTGCTATGTCCTCCAGTGGGTTTGCAGCAGTTCCTGGTGCTGGTATTGCTGGTATTGCTGGTATTGCTGGTAGTGGTACTAGTGCTGCGGTAGCAGGTGCTGCGGTAGCAGGTGCTGCAGGTGCTGCGGTAGCAGGTGCTGCAGGTGCTGCGGCAGCAGGTGCTGCAGGTGCTGCGGCAGCAGGCGCTGCTGCGGGTACTACAGCCCTTGCTACTGTTGGTGTTACTGATGCCGTTGCCGCAGGCGTCGCTGTTGCTGTTGCCAGAAATGACAATGGTAGTAGCAGCACGGGTACTTCTACCACTACCCGGACGCAGTAAGGTCATTTTGTATCCAAGGCCACTTCGGTGGCCTTTCTTTTGTTATTTCTGGCTGTTTTGCGAGACATTCACACAATGATAAAAATAACGCTCGTGACTAAGCGCGGTGTGTTGATGCTGCTGCCATTGTTCGCGCTGGCATTGGTTGGTTGTTCACAAAAAATGGATGCGTTCCAAAAAATGGCCAAGCTGGCGATTTGGGGGGGGGGCGATGTGCAGGTCTCCTCTGAGAAGGTGGCACAAACTCCCTATGCATCTGCGTACCTGAGAGTTGGAAAAGCCCCCCAAGCTTTTGTGGTGTTGGCCTTTGCTGAGAATGGCCAGTTCAAATGGATTGGTGCCGATCGCAATATTGTCGTGACACAGAACGGCCGCATCGTTAAAACGCAGGGTTTCGGTGAAGATATTGCTCATGTCATCAATGTTACGCCTGATCCGCTTGCTGTCGGTTTGTTAAAACCCTCAACGTCATTGCATTGGCAGGGGAAAATGGCCTGGTCTCAGGTGCAACGTGGTGATTATGCGGTAGAATCCGAGTTTCAGGCGCGCGGTAAAGAGACCGTGACCATTTTGGACAAGCCGCGCCAGTTGTTGAAATTTACCGAACAGGTTTCGGTTCCCGCCTTAAATGCGGAATACACCAATTCCTATTGGCTCGAGCCGACCACAGGGCAGGTGGTGCAAACCTGGCAACATATGGGGCCGGACATGGCGCTGGTTAAATTCACGGTATTAAAACCCTACGTACAATAAAGGACTGACATGTTGGCATTTTCCCGTATGGCGCTCCTGATACTGTTAACTGCGGGGGGCGTACAGGCCGCACAGTTAACGGTAAAAACCCCGCAGCAAACGCTGGCGGTGGTGAAACAAACCGATGGTACCCGGCTGACGGCGTTTTATCAGCAGGTGGCGTTTCCCACTGACGTTAACTGGCGCACCGCATTGATTTCTGATTATGCCAGTACGCAAAAAGTCTATGCGCAGGCAGAAGCGCTGCGTAAATCACTGGCCGAGTTGGAAACACGCTGGCGTAACTCTGGTGATGGCGATCTGGCGATTTCCGCCTGGCTGATGCGCAAAATGCTGGATCAGGTCGATGTGGCCGGGAGAATCTTAACGCCGCTCGACCCTGACCGGATTCGTGTCAATCCACGCCTTAACCGCCCGTTGGTGGGCGACTATGCGCTGTATATTGCACCATTGGCATCCCGCTTTACCCTGGCTGGATTAATTAATACCGATCCTGATATTGCGGAGCTGAAAACCGTGGGCGATGTGGCGTTGCAATCCGGCGGGATGGTTAGAGATTATGTGCTGGAACGTCGCTTTCTGGCCGGGGCTAACCAGGATTTCGGCTATCTTATCGATGGGCAAGGTGCATGGCGCAAAGTGCCACTGGCACTGTGGAATCAACAGCATATCGAACCTGCGGCGGGTGAAACGCTGTTTATTGGTTTCGATCCCAGCGTATTGCCCAACGAGTTTGCGTCTCTGAACGATCAAATTGCTGATTTTCTGGCTAACCGGATTCCACACTAATGACGAAGAACAGAAGATTTAAAATAGGCTGTCTGTCGTTGGCCATCGGCGGCGTACTGAGTGGTCAGGCTATGGCGCAGGATGTCGTCCAGAAAAGTGATAGTCTTAAATATGTCACTAACTCGAATACCCGGTTTGATGGCGCAGGTATATCGCAGTCAGATTTCGGCGGCACCGGGTTGCTGCAAATGCCGACGGCGCGCATGACGCGCAGCGGTGAATTCAACCTGAATTACCGCGATAATGATGAATACCGGCGTTATTCTGTATCGATGCAACTGTTTGATTGGCTGGAAACCACGATGCGTTATACTGACATTCGCACGCGAGCTTACAGCAACAATACTGATTTTAGCGGCAATCAAAGCTATAAAGATAAGGCTTTCGATCTTAAGGCTCAGTTGTGGCAGGAAAGCGCGTGGCTGCCGGATGTCTCTTTGGGATTGCGTGATATTGCGGGTACCGGACTGTTTGATAGTGAATATCTGGTGGCTAGCAAGCGCATGGGGCCGTTTGATTTTACGCTCGGTATTGGCTGGGGCAATATGGCTGAGAGCGGCAATATCAAAAACCCGGCCTGTGAATTTAAAGCCAGTTTTTGCCAACGTAGCAGCAGCTTTAAAACGGGCGGTGGGCAATTTGAAGTAGGGAAATTTTTCCACGGCCCCGCTGCGCTGTTTGGCGGGATAGAATACCAAACCCCATGGAATCCTTTACGCTTTAAGCTGGAATATGATGGCAATGATTACAGCAACGAAGCTTCATATAATATTGCTCTTCGCGCAAAGTCAGAAGGGAAAATCAAACAAGACTCCCCCTTCAATATCGGTATGGTCTACCGTGTCAGTGATTTTTTAGATACCACGCTTTCCTGGCAGCGTGGCAACACCCTGATGTGGGGCTTTAGCCTGCGCACCAACTTTAACGACCTGCGCCCGGTGCATCCGGAAGATGTTCCACCTGTTTATGCGCCCGTTCGTTCTGATAATGGAACCAACTGGCAGCAAGTGGCGCGTGAGATGAATGAGAAAGCCGGTTACAGCGATGCCGATATTTATGTTGATGCCCAACAGGTTACTATCGTTGCCGATCAAGAGAAATACCGCGATAAACATGACGCTAATCAGCGTGCTGCTACCGTTTTAGCAAACCATGTGCCTGAGAGCGTAGGGGAATACCACATCGTACGCCGTAACGAGCGTTTGCCGATAGAGAGCACAGCGGTGGATGCCAAAGCATTCCGTGAGGTGCAAACAGCCTCAACGCCGTTAGGGCAGCAGGAGCCAGTGAGCCACCGTGCAGAGCCCGTTTCTGATATCAATGGGCAGCCAGTGTTGCGCAGCGAGCCATCGCGCTTTACTTACTCGTTAGAACCCGCATTGACGCAGTCTGTCGGTGGCGCTGAATCTTTCTACATGTATCAGGTCGCTCTCAACGGCAGTGCCGATTATCGTCTGAGCGATCACTGGTCTGTCGGTGGTGCCGCGTCATTGAACCTGATCAATAACTACGATCGCTTCAATTACAAAGCACCACCCAATGACAGTAGCTTACCGCGCGTCAGAACCTTAATTCGTGAATACGTAACCTCTTCCGACCTGCTGCTGACCAACCTGCAATTGACGCGCATGGATAACCCGGCAACTGACTGGTATACCCAGGTGTATGGCGGTTATCTGGAAATGATGTACGCGGGCGTTGGTTCAGAAGTGTTATACCGTCCGTTTGGCGAGCGTTGGGCGCTGGGGCTGGATGTCAACTACGTCAAGCAGCGTGACTGGAATGATATTATGCGCACTGCGGATTATGACGTGGTGACCGGGCACCTTACCGCGTATTGGGAAATGCCGTATGTTGAAGGATCGTTTGCCAAAATCAGCGTCGGGCGCTATCTGGCGGGAGACTATGGCGTCACGGTCGATCTGTCGCGTCGCTTTGACAGCGGCATCACCGCCGGGGTGTTTGCCACCAAAACCGATGTTAGCAGCAAAGACTACGGCGAAGGCAGCTTTACCAAGGGCTTCTATATCTCTATTCCGTTCGATCTGATGTTTACCGAACCGACGGTGAAACGCGGTGTTGTCGGCTGGACTCCATTGTCGCGTGATGGCGGTCAGATGCTGCAACGGCGTAACGGTCTCTACGGCGTGGCTGGTGAAATCCGTTAGCAGTAATACCTGGAAGGCATTAACCTGCGGCCTTACTCTTCGGAGTAGGGCCGCATTATTTTTATCTGAGAAAGGAATATTGTCGGCTCACAGTAGACGTTTTGTGTATTTCAGGTAACGATATAAATAACAAATTAACTGCGTTAATACGGGGCGAATGGCATGATTTAGGTCATACTGTTCACCCATTTGATGCAATGGAATGGGAGAGGCGTCATGTCTGTTAAATCGCCTACATTATTGACAGTGGACTCTCGTCTTTCTAGGATACGCTTTTCCAAGCGGGTCTTCCTGCCGCGTATTATCGGTACGCTGTTGTGCTCCCTCTTTATCGCTTCCGTGTTGGTGACAAAAACCACGCCGTTTTGGGTATGGGTACTGCTTTTTCTCAATGTGTTTGTGTGGCCCTATCTTGCCTATTACCTGTCTACACGTTCCGCCGATCCTATGCGCTTTGAGCGAGGGAATTTGTTGGTGGATGTCGTTAATGGTGGATTCTGGATCGGTATGATGGGGCTCAACGTGTTGCCCAGCGTCATTATCATCGCCATGGTAGGCATGAATAGTATGGCCGGGGGAGGCATCCGCTTGTTTATCCAGTGCGTTAGCTTGCAACTGCTCATCGCTGCCCTGGTCGCAGGCCTCAACGCACACCGCATCGATTTAGTGACGACACCCACTCAGCTCTACGCTTGTTTGCCCATGTTGCTCGTTTATCCGATGGCACTTGGCTATGTGACGTATGTGACGGCAACCAAACTGGCTGAACATAAGCGCAGATTGATGTTGATGAGTACCCACGATGGTATGACCAACGTCTATAACCGCCATCACTGGGAGCAGTTGTTGCACAACGAATATGAAATTTGTCGCCACATTGATGAACCCTCTACATTGGCGCTGATCGACATCGACCATTTCAAAACCATCAATGACAGTTTTGGTCACAATGTGGGTGATGAAGCGATCCTGTTTTTGACGGAAGAGTTGCGTAACGGTTTGCGCGCGACCGATGTGATTGGTCGCTTCGGGGGGGACGAGTTTGCGGTGATTTTGCCTGAGGCGCGAGCAACAGATGCGGTTGAAATCATTAACCGCATTCGTACTCGTTTGGCCGCTAAGCGCTTAACGCAAACGCCAAAGTTGGGGATTCGCATCAGCGTCGGCGTAGCAGAATATCGCCCGACCATGAACCACTATCATGACTGGCTCAAAGCGGCGGATATCGCACTCTATATGGCGAAAAACAAAGGGCGTGGTCGTACCGAAGTGGCCTAACGCCTCACCATCATGATATGCAATGGTGCTGGCTACGGCAGTGAGTTCAGCCGGTGGTAGATTTTGAAGTTAATAATCTGGTTGGTTATCTCTCCTAGGAGTTTTTCCGCATCAATCATGGTGTGAATATCCGTGGTGAGACGTGTGAAGTTCTCTAGGTTTACCGTTCGCTTTTTTTGATCGACATGCTGACTGATGGCATAAATAGCCGCTTTTGTTGCGTAAATGCCCGGTGAATTTCCATAGGATCGTGTCAGATGCTGGTTTACTTCACGGCGTAATCTGACTTCCGGGGCGGGTGTTGCTTTTTCTGTTGGCGAAACACCGTCTAAAAATCGCCGTATCTCCTTAACCCGATCGAGCGCATTGCCAAGTTGCTGGTACTTATCTTCCCGAATGCGTTGTTGATACGAGCGTAAATAGCTGTAGGGATACGTCTTGAAACGCGTCAGTGACTCCAGATGGCTGTCGGGTGCCGCCCTTTTTATCCTAAGCAGTGTTTCTGCAAAAAGCGTGTTGCTTAATAGTGAAATAAGGGTGTTTCGGTGATTGAAGTAAATTTTACGCTGTTCTGAGATGGAAATTCCAAAGACCGGCGCTAAGGAGTAAGAAGGTATCATCAATAAAGGGTCTACGATTCCGTAAAATTTGGGTCATGCAACCGAGGCGCTTGATACCCGCGATGGCGTGTTCAACGAGTCTGTAAAGAATTTTGTGTAAATGGCTCCATTGCTTAACCGGAGATTCGTTCTCCATACATCAACATGAATTGGCTCATAGCAGGTTTCCAGTCTCTGATTGGCAAGGTCCATTTAGCAGAGATATGATGCAAGGCTAGATAGAGTAATTTTATCACCGAGTCATCCGTTGGAAATATTCGTCGCGTTTTCGTTATCTTGCGCAATGAAGCATTTAACGACTCTATCGCGTTGGTGGTGTAGATAACCTTGCGGATCTCCGGCGGAAAGTCAAAAATGACGATGAGACGTTCCCAATTATTTCTCCACGACGGGCTGATCGTCGGGAACTGTTCATCCCATTTGGCCGCGAAGGCATCCAGGGCCTCTTCAGCGCCCTCTAGCGTTGCGGAACTATAGATGGTGCGCAGGTCAGCAGCAACGGCCTTACGCTCTTTCCAGCCGACGTAGCGCAGCGAGTTCCGCACCTGATGCACAATGCAGAGCTGTACCCGCGTATGCGGGTAAACAGCTTCAATGGCATCAGGAAAGCCTTTCAGGCCATCGCAGCAGGCGACGAAGATGTCCTTTAGCCCACGATTTTTCAGTTCTGTCATCACAGATAACCAGAACTTGGCCCCCTCAGTTTTGGCTATCCATAGCCCCAGCAGCTCTTTTTCGCCCTGGCCGTTGACGCCGAGGGCCAGATAAACAGACTTGTTGGCCACGGCTCCGCCGTCCTGGCTTTTGACAACAATACAGTCAAGGTAAACAATGGGATAAAGCGCATCCAGCGGCCGTTGCTGCCAGCGCTTAACTTCATCCATCACAGCATTGGTCACTTGAGAAATGAAGCCAGCGGAAACATCGACCCCGTAGACTTCTTTAAAGTGTGCCTGAATATCACGGGTTGATAACCCTCTGGAATAGAGAGAAATAATGCGGTCATCGAAGCCGTTAAGCTGTTTTTCGTGCTTACCGATCAGTGTCGGCTCGAAGGTACTGTTGCGGTCGCGCGGAATATCGAGCTCGATCTCCCCATTTTGGCTACGTACGCTCTTGGATGTCTTGCCATTGCGTGAGTTGCCTGAATGATTACCAGCCGGGTCATGCTTAGCATACCCAAGGTGCATCTCCATCTCAGCTTCAAGAACCCGTTCCGCCAGTCTTTTAGTCAGCACCTTGAGTAGGCCTGATTCACCCAGCAGATCCTGAGGGGAGTGACAATCTTGAAGCAGTTGGTCAATAAGTTCGTTGCTGATAGGCATTTTGTTATCCTTTGAAGGTTTTCCTCAAAATGCCATTTACACAGATTATTTTACAGTCTCTGTTCAACTGTAATACGGATGCCCGAGATTATTTTATTTTCTTGTTTTTGTTCAGGCGATAAAGGTCTTTTTCGAGTTCCTTTTTTTGGGATTTGTGTATTAGGATGCTGTTTATCTATACCTTGAAAACCGGTATCTGCCCAGATGGTTACCTCAGGAGGAATATGGCGAATTATATCGACTTTATCGAGTAAGCGTTTATCGTGACGGCGCCCATTTTTGCTCATGGGGATAAATCCAATTTGCCTTGTTTCGTCAGTCATAATAAGCCCTTTTCGAGTGGTCTGTCTTTTCTTTCCCGAATACATTTTTTTTCGCCGACGCAGATTCTTAGGCTTTTGGACAGGTCGCTCTGTCCCATCAATAAAGACGTCTTTAACTCCAGGAAAGGCGCGAAAAAATTCCTCAGCAGAGCGAATTTGACGAGCGGGCAAAACACATTCTCGCCCCAAGGTCATCTCTAAAACCGGCAATAATATTTTTACCCAGCGACATACCCGTGTTCTATCTAAACCAAAAAGAAGTCCTTGCAAATCATAGGTCGGATAACATTTTAAATACAATAAAATAAAAAGCAGTTTATCTAATGGGGTTGGGATAAATCCTTTCTGCCCTGCACCCATCTGCCGCTCGTGATCTTTTCGATTCTTTTTCCGATAAATCAAATAACAAGCTGAAAATTCAGCGGCTAAATTTTTCAATTCTTCGACTGATAATCCAATGATTGCTTTACATAAACGATTATCTCGTAACAACCGCTCTTTGTTGATCATTTCAAACCTTTATTCTCTAAGTTAAATCTCTTTTTATTCTCAATAGCCTGACAAAAAATGCAAGTCTCTATTCAGCAACTAGTTTAAAGGCGATGTGCTTGGGGGATTTTGTTTTGTCCGCAAGTTTGACAGCGGAGGTCAAGCTGTCAGCAAAACGTGCCCTGAAAGACAGCAGCAGTGTCGATGTTGCAATATAGCTAAACGACTTAATTTTGATTACATTATTTAAATGAGCTATTCAATTGATTTTAGACGTAAAGTGATATAGCCAAGCGACATTATTTTGATAACAGCCAGCTATGCTTCTTTGCCGCATATCAGGGCATAGGATGTAATCATTTTTAAGTCGGTTGGCTATAGTGCTTATCGGCTTTGTTGAATAATTTAAGATACTGATTTATATAAGCATTATAAAATTTCAACGACTAATTTTTCCTCTCGGAATGCTTTTTATTGTGCTAACTATTTGATTTGTCGTTCTAACAAAATACATTCTCTGTAAATGCATTCTAACTAAAGAAGATGTAAATCAAACGGTTAAATTATTCAACAAAGCCGTGCTTATCATGATGGTTTTTTGTGAACGTTGTGGTGGCGGTCGGCTTTGTTGAATAAATCGAACTTTCAGGGGATCGCCGGATCAAAGCACTATCATCGCTCCCGATAGCAGCTCCCCATGGCAAAGCAAAAGTTTAAAATCACCAACTGGCCCACCTACAACAAAGCACTCAGACAACGCGGCTCCCTGACGGTCTGGCTTGATGAGTCGGCCATCGCTGCATGGACTGACAGTTCTTCGCCTGAAGGTCGTGGTCGGCCGCTTTACTACACCGATATGGCTGTTATAGCCAAGCGACTTAATTTTGATTACACCATATGGACTGAGAACAAACTCTCTGTATCGCAACCCATCTCTCTTTTTTTGCTTTTTGCTTGTGCCCATTTATGCTCAATTGGGTTAAGATCTGGCGAATATGTAGGCAAATACTCCACCATATACCCTGCATCGATGATGACTTGTTGAATATTATGTTTTTTGTGAAAAGTGGCATTGTCCATCATGATTACACTGTTTTTAGGGAGTACTGGGATAAGGACTTGTGTGACCCAGGCATAGAAAACATCGCTGTTAATATTGATATCAAATAATCCGATAGCAAACAGCGTTGTGCCTAATAAAGCGCCGATAACATTTGTTCTTCCCCTAGCTCCCCAGTTCTTCAGGCCAAAACACCGTTGACCTTTTGGGGAATAGCCGTGAGTCCGTGGGGCATCGTGTGAAAAACCACTTTCATCAATAAAAACAATAGGTTTGCCTTCTTTTTCATACTGTTGTTTTTTTTGTTGAAATCCCTGCCGGGCGTTTTCGTCGGCTTTCGGATGACGTAGAGTTTTTTTTATAGGTCAATCCCAGCTTTTTAAGCGCTTGCCAAATGGCCTTCTGACAAACGCCAAAACGCTCTGCACGTTCTTTTTGGTAAGCATCTGGATATTGTTCAACATCTTTTATCAACTCGGATTTATCGATCTTTCGCTGACGCGTGGTCGATGCTTTTGACTCTATTTGATTAATCCAACGCGATACAGAGGCAGGGCCAATCCGAAATTGCTTCGCTGTTTCTCGGATACTCAACCCTTCGTTTTTCCGTGTAGATATCACTTTACGTCTAAAATAAATTGAATAGCTCATTTAAATAATGTAATCAAAATTAAGTCGTTTAGCTATACCACGGTTTTGATGATAAAGCGCGTGTTTAACCTGTCGCTCCGGGCATTACAGGGCTTTGTCGACTCGGTTTTTACACTGATGAGCCTGCCACTGCGCTGCCCGGACTACTCTCTGGTCAGTCGGCGGGCAAAAACCGTCAGTATCAGCATAAAAACGCCAACGCGTGGTGAAATCTCGCATCTGGTCATCGACAGTACCGGTCTGAAGGTCTTTGGCGAAGGTGAATGGAAAGTCAGGCAGCATGGGGCTGACAGACGAAGAGTGTGGCGCAAGCTTCATCTGGCAGCAGACAGTGCGACGCATGAGATTATCTGTGCCGACTTATCGCTCAGCGGAACGACAGATGCGCAGGCACTGCCGGGCCTGATTAACCAAACCCACCGAAAAATCAGGGAAGTGTCAGCAGACGGTGCTTATGACGCCCGTTACTGCCACGATGCGTTGCTAAGAAAGAAAATCAGGCCCCTTATCCCGCCGCGAAGCGGAGCCAAATACTGGCCGGACAAGTACCATGAACGTAACCATGCGGTGGCGAATCAGCGTCTGAGCGGGAGTAATGATATGTGGAAAAAGAAAGTGGGTTATCACCGGCGTTCAGTGGCAGAAACAGCGATGTTCCGCATAAAAACTTTGCTGGGTGGCCATCTGAGCCTGCGTGACTATGAGGCTCAAGTAGGTGAAGCCATAGCGATGGTCAAAGCGCTGAACCGTATGACGTTGTTGGGTATGCCACACAGCGTCAGGATAGGATAACAGGGCTTTGTTGAATAATTTAACCGTTTGATTTACATCTTCTTTAGTTAGAATGCATTTACAGAGAATGTATTTTGTTAGAACGACAAATCAAATAGTTAGCACAATAAAAAGCATTCCGAGAGGAAAAATTAGTCGTTGAAATTTTATAATGCTTATATAAATCAGTATCTTAAATTATTCAACAAAGCCGGATAACAGGTGTAGCAGAGGGAGTCATCCTGTCGGCTAATTCTGATTTATTCAACAAAGCCCACCAACGCGATAGAGTCGTTAAATGCTTCATTGCGCAAGATAACGAAAACGCGACGAATATTTCCAACGGATGACTCGGTGATAAAATTACTCTATCTAGCCTTGCATAATATCTCTGCTAAATGGACCTTGCCAATCAGAGACTGGAAACCTGCTATGAGCCAATTCATGTTGATGTATGGAGAACGAATCTCCGGTTAAGCAATGGAGCCATTTACACAAAATTCTTTACAGACTCTTTATCCCAACCCCATTAGATAAACTGCTTTTTATTTTATTGTATTTAAAATGTTATCCGACCTATGATTTGCAAGGACTTCTTTTTGGTTTAGATAGAACACGGGTATGTCGCTGGGTAAAAATATTATTGCCGGTTTTAGAGATGACCTTGGGGCGAGAATGTGTTTTGCCCGCTCGTCAAATTCGCTCTGCTGAGGAATTTTTTCGCGCCTTTCCTGGAGTTAAAGACGTCTTTATTGATGGGACAGAGCGACCTGTCCAAAAGCCTAAGAATCTGCGTCGGCGAAAAAAAATGTATTCGGGAAAGAAAAGACAGACCACTCGAAAAGGGCTTATTATGACTGACGAAACAAGGCAAATTGGATTTATCCCCATGAGCAAAAATGGGCGCCGTCACGATAAACGCTTACTCGATAAAGTCGATATAATTCGCCATATTCCTCCTGAGGTAACCATCTGGGCAGATACCGGTTTTCAAGGTATAGATAAACAGCATCCTAATACACAAATCCCAAAAAAAGGAACTCGAAAAAGACCTTTATCGCCTGAACAAAAACAAGAAAATAAAATAATCTCGGGCATCCGTATTACAGTTGAACACGCCATCGCGGGTATCAAGCGCCTCGGTTGCATGACCCAAATTTTACGGAATCGTAGACCCTTTATTGATGATACCTTCTTACTCCTTAGCGCCGGTCTTTGGAATTTCCATCTCAGAACAGCGTAAAATTTACTTCAATCACCGAAACACCCTTATTTCACTATTAAGCAACACGCTTTTTGTTAGCCATTCCCACCACCGCAACGCTGGTTGTCCGCCTTTTCAGCAGCTCCGTAACCCACGGGTTCGGCTCTTTCGCCAGCAGCGTCGCAGCCCTGGCTCCGTGGATAAACAGCGTCCGCAGATAAGCATCGCCGCGTTTACTGATGCCCAGAAGCCGCACTTTGCCGCCGGTGCCTGTTTGCTTTGGCACCAAGCCGATGTAGGCTGCGAACTCCCGTCCTGATCGGAAGGCTCCCGCATCTCCCATGATGGTAATTGCTGCGGTGGCAACCAGTGGGCCAAGACCTGGAATGTCCATAATCCGCCGACAGGCCTCATTCTGTTTCGCCCAAGTGGCAAGCTGTTTTTCGATACCCTCTATCTGCATATCCAGGTCATTGAGGCGCCGATGCTGGTCTTCAAACTGGTAGATCAGGAACGGTGGCAGCTTTTCCTTAAGTCGCTCAAGCACCTCTGGCATCGCCTTGTCCAGTGACGCCCGGCCTTTATGCACAGTTTCGCCGAACTCCAACAGCAATCCGTGTAGCGCGTTGATTTGCGCGGTGCGGAACTTCACTAACTGGCGGCGCATTTTGTGCAGCGACAGTACTGCCTGCTGTTCCTCAGTTTTGACGGCAACGGCTTTAGCTGGCTGCTGGACCGCCATCCAGATAGCACGGGCATCCATCACGTCATTTTTATTGCCCATCACGAAGGCCTTGACGAATTTGCCCTGGTGTAGTCTGACCTTATGCCCCAGTTTTTCCAGCTCCCGCGCCCAGTGCTGGGAACCGCCGCAAGCTTCCATGCCAATCAGGCAAGGCTCACGATTGCTGAAGTATTCCAGCAGCGCGTCGCGCTTTATCTGTTTATCGATGACTTCACCGGTATGTTCATTAATGAAATGAACCTGCATCAGATGTTTTGCGATATCGACGCCAACAGGGGTATATTTCATGTCGTGGATACTCCAGTTATCAGGGAGCTTTATGCATCCCGTGTTGGGCACAATGATGCCGGAAGTCTGCGAGGATCCACACCTTACCTGCCGAACCCTTCGCTGCTCTCAAATGTGTGGGATGCGTTCATCTCATTCTCCTGTTTTTATAGTGTTATTTGGGTGTCGTACTTGGCGTGGCTCATGGTCTTCCAACTCAGGCCATTATCTTTGGATAACATGCGCCAGTAGAGGGAGAGTCGTATTGATAAATAACCGGTTCGTCGTATGCGTATTGCGTGGATAAGTCCTTCACGGTATAAGCGCTTAAATCGCTTCTCACGCTCTCTTATTCTGACTGGTATTTTAGGTTTCATTTGTAGCCCCTCTTACATCTGGATGGCGCTTTTCTGTCAGTTCGGCAATCTCACGGCTGGAAAGGGTTAAAATATGTTCAGATATTAAATTTTGCATGCGTAAAGTCCTCGTTAGTAAAAACGATGAAGAAAATGTAACCCCGGTGTATTACCGGGGCGGTGAAAGGACATTTAATTACGCCGGTTCGAGGCAGAAGGCTTGAGACAGCTTCGCCAGTCCCTTCGGTGTCACCAGCACCTGCTCGCGGATTTTGTCGGTGCCGTCGTCACAGGGGATAAGTGATATTTTATGCTCGAGGTAGCCTGACTGGATTTTGCTCTGGTAGGCTATCCAGTTCTTGATGCCGATACGGCGATAAATCCAGCCACGCTCACGGAGGAAAGCGAACAGATCTTTGGGGCGTACCTGTAACTCCTTGGCGGCGTTGGTGATGCACATGCCGCCGTCAGATTTGGCGATGCGGTGCAGGGCTTTCACGTCTGGGGCCATCTCCTCAACTTTGCTTTCGAGGGCGATATGTAGTGGTCAACTAAATTTGGCCACCCTACCTGACTGTTGATGGAACAGCCGTTCTGATTCATTTGGTGTTAACCCACCGTTATACCAGTGAGGTCTGACATCGCTATAATAATGGGTTATGTAGCGAATAATGGATGATTGAGCAGTACTAAAGCTTTGGTAGCCAGTCGTTGGCACCCATTCAGTCTTCAGACTACGTAAGAATCGCTCCATCGGACTATTATCCCAACAATTTCCTCTGCGACTCATACTTTGGGTCATCTGATAACGCCAAAATGTCTGCCTATACTGACGACTGGTGTAATGGCTTCCTTGGTCA
Source organism: Symbiopectobacterium purcellii (assembly GCF_052050035.1). Classification (GTDB taxonomy): domain Bacteria; phylum Pseudomonadota; class Gammaproteobacteria; order Enterobacterales; family Enterobacteriaceae; genus Symbiopectobacterium; species Symbiopectobacterium purcellii_A. The sequence goes on along the minus strand of NZ_CP189882.1, from coordinate 5,181,667 downwards.
CTATGAAACATGACTTGTTTGGGATGCCCACGCAGTTCCCAAGCCATTTGTAGTGCTTTGGCTGTTAATTCTGAATCTGGCGAAAACGGCATTGCCCAACCCACGGGTTTTCGGGCAAATAAATCTAATACCACCGCCAGATACGCCCATCGGTCGCCTGTCCAAATATAGGTTACATCGCCGCACCAAACCTGGTCAGGCTTGGTAACAGCGAACTGCCTATTGAGCAGATTTGGAATATCAATACGTTCATTTCCACCGCGGTTGTATTGATGTTTTCTTGTTTGGCAACTAACGAGGGTTAATTCTTTCATCAACTTACCCGCTAACCACCGCCCAAGTTTCACGTCGTGCGTATTGGTAACCATCGTGGCGATAGTCCTTGCGCCCGCAGACCCGCCACTAACGTTCCACGCTTCGCTGACCAGGCTACGTTTTATCGTCCGCTCAATATCTGGCTCCTTAGGTCGACACCAATAGCGATAACTGCTTCGGTGAACATTAAAAATACGACACAGCGCTTTCACTGGATAAAGCGCTCTTAGCTTTTCAACTACCGAGAATTTTTCAGTGAGTCGGACATTAAGAGCGCAGTAGCCTTTTTTAAGATGGCATTCTCCATTTCCAGTCGGTGGATTTTTTTCTTCATTTCTCTGAACTCAATTTGTTCAGGTGTTAATGGCAGACCAGGCGATGTTTTCCCTTGACGTTCTAAACGAAGGGCTCTTACCCACCGGCTAATCGCTGAAAGACTGACGTTCATGGCTTTCGCGGCTTCCTGGTAGGTATAATTTTGGTCAAGGACTAATTTGGCGGGGCTTTGTTGAATAATTTAAGATACTGATTTATATAAGCATTATAAAATTTCAACGGGCTTTGTTGAATAATTTAACCGTTTGATTTACATCTTCTTTAGTTAGAATGCATTTACAGAGAATGTATTTTGTTAGAACGACAAATCAAATAGTTAGCACAATAAAAAGCATTCCGAGAGGAAAAATTAGTCGTTGAAATTTTATAATGCTTATATAAATCAGTATCTTAAATTATTCAACAAAGCCCAATAACCTTTTCGGTGTAGGTAAGCAGGATGCCACGCATGGCCGCTGGGTCATTGAGCATCTGAACGGGATCGGCAGGCAGGGACTTGATGCGCTTCTCACACTGTATAAAGTACTGACGTGCCTCCTTGCCTTTCTCGTTACGCTCAACCATCGAAAGCTCTTTCTCCATGTCGATGCTGATGTAGTAATCTTTCATTGGGCGTTGGGCTTTGTTGAATAAATCAGAATTAGCCGACAGGATGACTCCCTCTGCTACACCTGTTATCCAATCCTGACGCTGTGTGGCATACCCAACAACGTCATACGGTTCAGCGCTTTGACCATCGCTATGGCTTCACCTACTTGAGCCTCATAGTCACGCAGGCTCAGATGGCCACCCAGCAAAGTTTTTATGCGGAACATCGCTGTTTCTGCCACTGAACGCCGGTGATATAGCCAAGCGACTTAATTTTGATTACACCATATGGACTGAGAACAAACTCTCTGTATCGCAACCCATCTCTCTTTTTTTGCTTTTTGCTTGTGCCCATTTATGCTCAATTGGGTTAAGATCTGGCGAATATGTAGGCAAATACTCCACCATATACCCTGCATCGATGATGACTTGTTGAATATTATGTTTTTTGTGAAAAGTGGCATTGTCCATCATGATTACACTGTTTTTAGGGAGTACTGGGATAAGGACTTGTGTGACCCAGGCATAGAAAACATCGCTGTTAATATTGATATCAAATAATCCGATAGCAAACAGCGTTGTGCCTAATAAAGCGCCGATAACATTTGTTCTTCCCCTAGCTCCCCAGTTCTTCAGGCCAAAACACCGTTGACCTTTTGGGGAATAGCCGTGAGTCCGTGGGGCATCGTGTGAAAAACCACTTTCATCAATAAAAACAATAGGTTTACCTTCTTTTTCATACTGTTGTTTTTTTTGTTGAAATCCCTGCCGGGCGTTTTCGTCGGCTTTCGGATGACGTAGAGTTTTTTTTATAGGTCAATCCCAGCTTTTTAAGCGCTTGCCAAATGGCCTTCTGACAAACGCCAAAACGCTCTGCACGTTCTTTTTGGTAAGCATCTGGATATTGTTCAACATCTTTTATCAACTCGGATTTATCGATCTTTCGCTGACGCGTGGTCGATGCTTTTGACTCTATTTGATTAATCCAACGCGATACAGAGGCAGGGCCAATCCGAAATTGCTTCGCTGTTTCTCGGATACTCAACCCTTCGTTTTTCCGTGTAGATATTACTTTACGTCTAAAATCAATTGAATAGCTCATTTAAATAATGTAATCAAAATTAAGTCGTTTAGCTATAGTGCTTTGATCCGGCGATCCCCTGAAAGTTCGATTTATTCAACAAAGCCCTCAATAGCCTGACAAAAAATGCAAGTCTCTATTCAGCAACTAGTTTAATCAAGTGTGGGGCGCTGAAACATTTCTCGCATGGGCGAGAAATACGGCAAATGGCAGTAGGGTTTTTCGCAACGACACGGCTACACCATACAGCAAACGATACGGCTCAGGCGTTTTTATGAGGGCTGGTGATACATGGTCCCTAATTTCTGTAGGAGCTATCGCGGGCGGTCCTGATGTAAACGGCGTAAGAATATCGAGCGGGAATAACAGCGGTTCGGAAACTCAATCTTATGAATTGTGGACAAACCAAAACCTACCAAACCCTATATCAGCATCGGAGTTTGCAGGTATTCCGCTCCCGTTCCCTGGGGCTGTTGTGCCAGCTGGTTGGCTGAAATGCAACGGCAGGCCTTTAACAAAACAACCTATCCGATTCTCGCGGAGCTCTACCCATTCGGTCATTTACCTGACCTGCGCGGTGAGTTTATTCGTGGGTGGGATGATGGGCGCAAGATTGATTTGGGACGTACCTTACTCAGTGCACAGGGAGATGCGATGCAACCGATAACGGCAAAATGGACGCTTGATGACCAAACGGCTGACCCTGGCGTCAATTATCCCCCGACAGGTGCTTTATACATCGATAGTTCAGCACCGGTGAATTACGACGCGACATCAAGTCGCACGAATACGGGCGCCCGTGCTGTTTTTGATTCATCACGCCAAACGCGAACCGCTACCGAAACCCGCCCACGCAACATCGCCTTTAACTACATAGTGAGAGCAGCATAATGAGCACCTATTCAACTGATATTGAAAATGCCGAATTAGGCGAAAACGGACTCACCAAAAAGGCGGGTTGGATCACTGTTTATCAAGCGCACCCGGTCACGCGCGAATACCAAAGCGCCAGCATGGAATACCTCATGTTCGATGTAGGCCTTCCAGCCCACAGTTACCCCGATAAGCCAGAGTTACCGCCTGTTGGGCAAGCGCTATGTCGCGCGGCAGATGGCAAGTCATGGGAGCACGTGGAGGATAATCGCGGCCAGACAGTTTACAGTACCGAAACACGGCAGGAACAGATTGTCACCCAATTCGGCGAACTGCCGGATAACCTCACGTTACTGAAACCACAAACCGAATTTGATGTGTGGAACGGGAAAAAATGGGTGACAGACACGCAAGCCCAGCAAGCGGCTGAATCACGAGCTGCGCAGCAGGAGGCACAACAGGCGTTAACCTCACGTCTTACCGTGGCGAATACGCGTATTCAGCCACTTCAGGATGCGGTAGACCTCGATATGGCCACGGAGACAGAAAGGGCGCAACTTGTTGCGTGGAAGAAATACCGCGTGCTGCTTAATCGGCTGGATATAAGCAAAGCGGCGGCTATAAACTGACCTGAGCCGCCGGACGCGGAAAAGGCGGGGATTAATGCCCGTCGTTGAACAGGGAAGCAAGTTCATCATCGGACAGGCCGGTATAGCGCTTGATGGCTGATTTTCCTACACCATCAGCAAGAAGTTGCCTTGCAATTTTGAGCGAGGCGCTATGCTCGCCTTCTTGGCGACCTTCTTGGCGACCGAGAAGCATTCCCTTTTCGATGCCGCGCTGTTCGCCTTTAGCTTCAAGCTGCTCTGCTATAGTCATCACGTCCTCCCGGTAATCCGTGGTTTTGGTGGCGATCCCCTGCAAGAATTGTTCGGCGTTCGAGGTATTGCCACGTTCGAGAATATAATACATCAAGCCCCGGAACTGCTCTTTTGGTACGGCCCACTGCTCGAGCAATCCGGCCAGTTCGTTAACCAGTTCCAGCATATCACGGGTACGAATGTGCTTCTGCACCAGTTCCAGCAACGCCACGCGCCGATGGGTCAGGATTTCGTCATCCGGCATAGCGGTGATATCAACGAGCGGGAATGCCTGCGTATAGACTGATTCTGCCAGTTCAGGGTCAGCAAAGCAATCGAGCCATTGGGTGCTGTAGGGGTAGGGCGACGTGGTGCCGTGGTAGAACAGGAGCGGGATGACCACGGGCAAGGTCTCGTTACCTTGCTCAAGGTGCCGCTGCATGGCTGCCACACTGTACCGTAGCAGCCTGAATGCCATGAGCTTTTCTGGCCTGCTCTGGTGCTCGATGAGTGTATAAATGTAGCCTTTCCCCGCATTCGTCTGCACGGAATAGAGCATATCCGAACACTGGGTGCGCAGGTCGTCTTCGATAAAGCTGCCCGACTCCATTGCCAACGTACTGAAGTCGCAGCGTTCACGCAGGTGGGGCGGCAGATGGATTTCCAAAAAGTCTCGGGCCACAGCGATATCGCCGAGAAACTTTTTGAACAGCGAATCGTGTTGTGAGAGTGAAGATGTTGTCATTGGCGCAGTATACCTTGCTCAGGTTACGGTATGCCATCGAAATCCCCCTCCCTCAAGTCTGTCAAATTTGGGCGATTCTGGCGTAGCTAGCAAGTCGAAATGGACGGTAACGTATTGATAAAAATGTCGTGTATTGTCGTGCTTTGTTGTGTTTTGTCGCCTATTTCTTGAGCGATAAATTCATTCAATACATTGATATTTATAGTTTTTATGTATTTTAACTCTGCTGTGTGTCGCACAGCGGCATTAAAATATCACCCTTTTCATTCAGTGAGTTACAAACAATCGATCGAAATTACTCGAAATTCGATCGAAATTATTCAATCTGCTTCCATTCAGCCCCCCGGTCATCGCGGTACCTATCTGTCATGGCAGAGCTTTTGTGACCTAACAATTTTTGTGCATATTCTTTCCCTTTCTCATCGGTGTAGAGACGCGCTGACAAACTTCTGATTTCATGAAATGAGGGAGGTTTGCGTTCCCATATTAATCCTGATATACGGCGCGCCTTCAAAAAAGCGGCAGATATCGTTTTTGCGGCAAATTGCTTGTATTTAGCGTTTGCGACGATATGTGCTCTCCCGTTGTTTAATCTCCTAAACTGGTTCAGTACATCGGCAAGGCATAAATTGAGGCAGTCGATGTGGGTTGTCTCGCAGAAAGCAAGCATCATGCCTGTTTTCGCCTGCTTGATGTAAAGGCGTCCGTCTTTGATATCCTCCCAGCGTAGCGCCTGTATATCCCCTAAACGTTGACCGGTGACTAAAGCAAGGTCAAGACAGGGTCCAATCCATGCGGGTAATGTATCAGCTGCCTTGCGTATAAGCCTCCACTCATCCAGAGTTATACGCTCCCTCTCAATGTCCACCCGCTGATTACGAGTAACTGTAGTGGTTGAATAATCAGGACACTAAACTTACATCCAAAACGGAGGTGTTTAGTGAACCATAAACGACAATTTACCCCTGAGTTTAAAAAGGAAGCCGTTGCCCTGGTAACAGAGCAGGGCTATACGATAGCCAGGGCAGCAGCATCGCTGGGCATAAGCAACAAAACCCTGCATACATGGGTCTCGCTGGCACGCGAGCAGAGCAACGGCGTACTCAGCGATGATGAACGTGCAGAGTTAAAACGGTTACAAAAGGAAAACAAAGAGTTACGTACAGAGAAGGAGATACTAAAAAAGGCGAGTGCCTTCTTCGCGAAACATATGCCGTGAGATACCGGTTCATTCTCGACAATGCCACTGACTTCAGCGTTCGTACACTCTGTCGGGTCATGCGTGTGACGGCCTCTGCCTGGTATGCATGGCGAAAAAAGCCCGCCGAACCGCTGCAAAAAGACGTGGAGGTCCGGGTCAGGTTAAAGGCGCTGTTCGCCGCCAGCAGGCAGGGAGCAGGAAGCCGGACGCTGGTCAAAAGGCTTCGTGGAGAAGGCATCATAATCAGCCGCTGGCGGGTGAGGAAACTCATGCAGGAAGAGGGGCTGGTCTGCCGACAGCGCCGGACTTATAAGGTCACGACAAAACCCCGCCCGGGTGCAGAGGTGGCCCCAAACCTGCTGAACCAGAATTTTAACCCGCCGGGGCCAAATCAGGTGTGGGCGAGTGACATCACGTATCTGAAGACCGGTGAAGGCTGGCTGTATAGCCAACCGACTTAAAAATGATTACATCCTATGCCCTGATATGCGGCAAAGAAGCATAGCTGGCTGTTATCAAAATAATGTCGCTTGGCTATATCTGGCGGCTATTATGGATTTGTACTCCCGGCAGATATAGCTAAACGACTTAATTTTGATTACATTATTTAAATGAGCTATTCAATTGATTTTAGACGTAAAGTGATATCTACACGGAAAAACGAAGGGTTGAGTATCCGAGAAACAGCGAAGCAATTTCGGATTGGCCCTGCCTCTGTATCGCGTTGGATTAATCAAATAGAGTCAAAAGCATCGACCACGCGTCAGCGAAAGATCGATAAATCCGAGTTGATAAAAGATGTTGAACAATATCCAGATGCTTACCAAAAAGAACGTGCAGAGCGTTTTGGCGTTTGTCAGAAGGCCATTTGGCAAGCGCTTAAAAAGCTGGGATTGACCTATAAAAAAAACTCTACGTCATCCGAAAGCCGACGAAAACGCCCGGCAGGGATTTCAACAAAAAAAACAACAGTATGAAAAAGAAGGTAAACCTATTGTTTTTATTGATGAAAGTGGTTTTTCACACGATGCCCCACGGACTCACGGCTATTCCCCAAAAGGTCAACGGTGTTTTGGCCTGAAGAACTGGGGAGCTAGGGGAAGAACAAATGTTATCGGCGCTTTATTAGGCACAACGCTGTTTGCTATCGGATTATTTGATATCAATATTAACAGCGATGTTTTCTATGCCTGGGTCACACAAGTCCTTATCCCAGTACTCCCTAAAAACAGTGTAATCATGATGGACAATGCCACTTTTCACAAAAAACATAATATTCAACAAGTCATCATCGATGCAGGGTATATGGTGGAGTATTTGCCTACATATAGCCAAGCGACATTATTTTGATAACAGCCAGCTATGCTTCTTTGCCGCATATCAGGGCATAGGATGTAATCATTTTTAAGTCGGTTGGCTATACAATTCAGGCATGGAACAACGCCAAAACAGCTTATAAACGCGATGGTGACTTGCGCAAGGTGCTTGAGCGCATGGATATGTCCGAGGAACACCGTCAGCAGCTTATTAGCGAATGCAGGGAGGCTGCGGCATGATTTGGCATGATATCCAACAGAACACTGAGGAATGGGAAGCGCTGCGCGTAGGAAAGGCCACCGCATCGAATTTCGGGTTAATCATGGCTAACGCAGGGAAAGCGTTTGGCGACCCTGCAAAGCGCTATGCGCTCCAAATTGCACTGGAGCAAATAAAAGGCTGCAAGTCAGAGTTCAGCTTTTCAAATGAGCACATGGAGCGTGGTCACGAGCAGGAGCCGATAGCACGGATCCTGTATGAGGACATGAACTTCATCTGCGTAGATAACGGCGGTTTCTTTGACCACGACACATACGGTAATAGCCCGGACGGGTTGGTAGGTAGCGACGGTGTAATAGAGATTAAATCTGTTATCGCCCCAACCCACTACGCCACATTGCAGCGAGGTAGTTTCGACCCGTCATACCGCTGGCAGTTAATCGGCCATCTGGATTGCACCGGGCGTGACTGGGTCGATTTTGTCAGCTATTGCGCCGACTTCCCTGAAAACGGGCAGCTGACCACTCATCGGCTATACCGTGGTGATGTTGAGATAGAAATCGCTCAATTACAAGAGCGACGAAACGACTTTCTTGAACTGGTCAGCACCACGCTCGCCAAAATAAACGGCACTCCATAGCACACCGTCACATTTTGAGAATGGCAGCAATGATGCTCACGGCAGCGGCGACCATTAGACCAAGCCGGATGGTCATCTGCATGCCAAGTTTATCAAAACCGGCAGTCATATCTTTACGGACATCGGCTATCTGAGCTTCAGTTTTCTCGAAGCGAGCCTGCATCTGAGCTTCGTTCTTCTCGAAGCGAGCTTCCATATCTTTACGGACATCGGCTATCTCTGCGGACAGGTCCTTGCGCACATCGGCGACATTTCGGTTTACTTCGGCAATTTCGTGCTTGACTTCAACGATATCAGCCTTGGTAGCGACATCCGCCACTTCGTGAGACTTACGTACGACAAGCGAGATCGCCTTGGCCTGCTGACTGGTAAGCCCGGCGGTTTGAAGCTCTTCTGACGCCTGCAATGTATCAAATGCAACTTGACCCATGGGGGATCCTCCTGTTTAGGGCAAGTGTAGCGTATGCACCGCATCAACGGAAGGAAGAGTTTTCGATGGATAACAGTACCAAAGAAATCAGTATGTTATACTGCTCGCACCTTATGGCACATGAAATTGAACTTAAGGAATCCACCTATTGAAATTTATTAAATATAATTGCTTTTTCCCTCTGAAATAACAACAGTTGCTTGCATATTAGTCATGAAAGGTTTAAAGCTAAACTTATTCCAACGCTGAAGTATGAACCAAATACGAAATATCATAAAATGATGAAATCTGACATCTAGGATATCACTATCATCTAACCCAAAATGATCTTGTGCCTGAAAATTAATTGTAGCATAATATTTATCCTCTTTAACAAAAATTGATTGAACTGTAATAATAAGTGAACTTATTCCGTGGACCGCAAGGCCAAGCCCATTGAAAGTATTTTTTAGTCTAGGCTGTGTCCCTTAATTGCACGATAGATGAAAAATCGTACAAAGCAGGCTGTTTTTGACAGTAAAAAAAACCAAAATCAGTCCAAAAAACGAACAGACTCGATGTGTTTTTCTCATTTCCAATCAGTGAAAATTAATTAAGGGACACAGCCTAGTAAATTCTAGTGATTTAGCTGCCGCAATACTTTTAGTTATATATTCTTTTTTATTATCCGAAAAAACCTGATTCCAATCAATATGTTCATTAATGGTAGATTTAATTTTATTAAAAATGCTATCATTTCTTTTGTCATTGAGTATTAATTCATTCAATGCCTTATCAAGGAGTGGAGAAGAAAATGAATCACCCTTATTGTTTCTAAAATTTATTATCATCTTTTGTATTATGCCTGAATAAGGACCAAACGATAATACTCTAGCATAAAATCGGAATTCATCAAATAACTCTGTAATAAGCTGTTCGTCGGAAACACTCTTAGAACCTATCCCAAAAGGAATTGTCAGTTAATAAGTAATGGCAATTTCTGAGGGAAGTATGGCAAGCAATAAGTGGCAGATCAGCGATGAACTCTGGGGGAAAATGGTTCCGTTGCTCGCGGAACACAAAACCCACCATCCGCTGGGGGGCTTTGTTGAATAATTTAAGATACTGATTTATATAAGCATTATAAAATTTCAACGACTAATTTTTCCTCTCGGAATGCTTTTTATTGTGCTAACTATTTGATTTGTCGTTCTAACAAAATACATTCTCTGTAAATGCATTCTAACTAAAGAAGATGTAAATCAAACGGTTAAATTATTCAACAAAGCCGGAATAACGCTGTAGCCGACGCAAACGGCTTATGGAAGACGCCTGAAAGCCCTGCATTAACACCAGACTCAATAGGCGCATTGTCCATCCGTGAGATTGCAGGTATTCCGCTCCCGTTCCCTGGGGCTGTTGTGCCAGCTGGTTGGCTGAAATGCAACGGGCAGGCCTTTAACAAAACAACCTATCCGATTCTCGCGGAGCTCTACCCATCCGGCTATTTACCTGACCTGCGCGGTGAGTTTATTCGTGGGTGGGATGATGGGCGCAAGATTGATTTGGGGCGTACCTTAATCAGTGCACAGGGAGATGCGATGCAACCGATAACGGCAAAATGGACGCTTGATGACCAAACGGCTGACCCTGGCGTCAATTATCCCCCTGCAGGGGCCTTATACATCGACCGCACCGCGCTGGTTAATTTCGACGCAACATCAACGCGCACTAATACGGGTGCCCGTGCTGTTTTTGATTCATCACGCCAAACGCGAACCGCGAACGAAACCCGCCCACGCAACATTGCCTTTAACTACATCGTGAGAGCCGCATAATGAGCATCTATTCAACTGATATTGAAACCGCAGAATTAGGCGCAAACGGCCTCAGCAAAAAGGCGGGTTGGATCACTGTTTATCAAGCGCACCCGGTCACGCGCGAATACCAAAGCGCCAGCATGGAATACCTCATGTTCGATGTAGGCCTTCCAGCCCACAGTTACCCCGATAAGCCAGAGTTACCGCCTGTTGGGCAAGCGCTATGTCGCGCGGCAGATGGCAAGTCATGGGAGCACGTGGAGGATAATCGCGGCCAGACAGTTTACAGTACCGAAACACGGCAGGAACAGATTGTTTCCCAATTCGGCGAACTGCCGGATAACCTCACGTTACTGAAACCACAAACCGAATTTGATGTGTGGAACGGGAAAAAATGGGTGACAGACACGCAAGCCCAGCAAGCGGCTGAATCACGAGCTGCGCAGCAGGAGGCACAACAGGCGTTAACCTCACGTCTTACCGTGGCGAATACGCGTATTCAGCCACTTCAGGATGCGGTAGACCTCGATATGGCCACGGAGACAGAAAGGGCGCAACTTGTTGCGTGGAAGAAATACCGCGTGCTGCTTAATCGGCTGGATATAAGCAAAGCGGCGGCTATAAACTGACCTGAGCCGCCGGACGCGGAAAAGGCGGGGATTAATGCCCGTCGTTGAACAGGGAAGCAAGTTCATCATCGGACAGGCCGGTATAGCGCTTGATGGCTGATTTTCCTACACCATCAGCAAGAAGTTGCCTTGCAATTTTGAGCGAGGCGCTATGCTCGCCTTCTTGGCGACCTTCTTGGCGACCTTCTTGGCGACCGAGTTGTACGCCTTCATGAACACCATCCTGTCGGCCTAACTGGTAGCCTTCCTGCTTGCCCTTCTGGATGCCCTTGGCTTCAAGCTGCTCTGCAATGGTCATGATGTCCTCCCGATAGTCAATGGCTGTGGCGGCGATATATTGTAGGAATTGCTCTTCATCCGACGTATTTCCCCGCTCTGCAATATAGTATATCAGGCTACGGAACTGCTCTTTCGGTATCGCCCATAGATTGAGTAGGCGGGCGATATCGGTTGCCAGTTCCAGCATGTCCCGTGTACGGATGTGTTTTTGCACCAATTCTAGCAGGGCTACCCGCCGATGGGACAGTATTTCATCATCCGGCATAGCGGTGATATCAACCAACGGGAATGCCTGCGTATAGACTGATTCTGCCATTTCAGGGTCAGCAAAGCAATCGAGCCATTGTGTGCTGTAGGGGTAGGGCGACGTGGTGCCGTGGTAGAACAGGAGCGGGATGACCACGGGCAAGGTCTCGTTACCTTGCTCAAGGTGCCGCTGCATGGCTGCCACACTGTACCGTAGCAGCCTGAATGCCATGAGCTTTTCTGGCCTGCTCTGGTGCTCGATGAGTGTATAAATGTAGCCTTTCCCCGCATTCGTCTGCACGGAATAGAGCATATCCGAACACTGGGTGCGCAGGTCGTCTTCGATAAAGCTGCCCGACTCCATTGCCAACGTACTGAAGTCGCAGCGTTCACGCAGGTGGGGCGGCAGATGGATTTCCAAAAAGTCTCGGGCCACAGCGATATCGCCGAGAAACTTTTTGAACAGCGAATCGTGTTGTGAGAGTGAAGATGTTGTCATTGGCGCAGTATACCTTGCTCAGGTTACGGTATGCCATCGAAATCCCCCTCCCTCAAGTCTGTCAAATTTGGGCGATTCTGGCGTAGTCGGCAAGTCGAAATGGACGGTAACGTATTGATAAAAATGTCGTGTATTGTTGTGTTTTGTTGTGTTTTTTCGCCTATTTTTTGAGTAGGAAAAACAATTATGATATTGATATTTATGGTTTTCATGTGTTTTAAGTCTGCTACAACATCAACATCAACATCAACATCAACATCAACATCAACATCAACATCAACAGCGGCAGCGTTACCCTGTTGGGACAGGATATGCTCAATGCCTCGGAGCGGACCCTGCGCCAGATGCGTGGCGGCTTTGTTGAATAATTTAAGATACTGATTTATATAAGCATTATAAAATTTCAACGACTAATTTTTCCTCTCGGAATGCTTTTTATTGTGCTAACTATTTGATTTGTCGTTCTAACAAAATACATTCTCTGTAAATGCATTCTAACTAAAGAAGATGTAAATCAAACGGTTAAATTATTCAACAAAGCCATGCGTGGCACCAAAGTGGCCATGATCTTTCAGGAACCGATGACGGCACTGAACCCAACGCGCCGCGTCGGTGATTTGATGCGCGAAGTTATCCAACAGCACCAACCGTTGAATAAACGTGATGCACACGCCCATGCGCGGGTATTGCTCTCAGAAATGCAAATTTCTGATGCGGAGCAGGTGATGAAGCGTTATCCGTTTGAGCTTTCCGGCGGGATGCGTCAGCGCGTAATGATTGCACTGGCCTTTTCCTGTAATCCTGAACTGATCATTGCCGATGAGCCCTCAACCGCCCTGGATGTTACGGTGCAGCGTCAGGTGTTGCGACTGTTAAAACAAAAGGCGCAGGAGCGCGGGACAGCAGTATTGTTTATCAGTCACGATATGGCGGTTGTATCACAACTGTGCGATCGGTTGTACGTCATGTATGCCGGAACGGTTATTGAGAGTGGAGCCACACAGGCCGTGATCCAAGGTCCCGCCCATCCCTACTCGCAAGGGTTGTTACGCTGCGCACCGGATGATGCTATACCGCGCGCTGTGCTGCCGGCTATCCCCGGCACGGTACCCAATTTGTCGCAGTTGCCTGAAGGCTGTGCGTTTCGTCCACTCTGTACGGAGGCGACGGAACGCTGCTATCAACGTCCTGAACTGCATACGCTGGCAACGTCCTCTCAACAGGTTGCCTGCTGGAATCCTCAGACGGAGGTGGGAAATGAATGACGCCTTATTGACGCTGCGTGATGTACACGTTCGCTTCCCGGCAAAGCGTAACTGGCGTGGCAAGGTGGTTGAACACGTCCATGCGCTTAACGGCCTCGATCTGACGATCAGCGATGGCGAAACGTTGGGCGTGGTCGGTGAGTCCGGCTGCGGGAAAATCACCTTGTGACAGGTATTGATGGGGATGCTAGCGCCTTCGCAAGGCGAGTGCGTGCGGGCGCGTTCACCGGGCTCCTGGCTGGCAAACGGGATGCAAATGGTGTTTCAGGACCCGCTGTCATCGCTCGATCCTCGGCTGCCCGTGTGGCGCACTATTACCGAGCCGGTCTGGTTGCAGGGGCACGGTACCGAAACGGAACGGAACGCAGAGCGCTGGCAAGCGAGTTGGCGACGTTGGTCGGCATTCGTCATGAATATCTCGACCGTTTGCCCCATGCGTTTTCCGGCGGTCAGCGTCAGCGTATCGCCATTGCGCGTGCGCTTTCTGCACAGCCCGATATCATTTTATTGGATGAACCTACCTCAGCGTTGGATATCTCTGTTCAGGCGCAAATTTTGAATTTACTGGTGATGTTACAGCGACAGCGGAAGCTCACCTACGTGCTGATATCGCATAATATTTCTGTAATTCGTCACATGAGCGATCGTGTCGCTGTGATGTATAGCCAACCGACTTAAAAATGATTACATCCTATGCCCTGATATGCGGCAAAGAAGCATAGCTGGCTGTTATCAAAATAATGTCGCTTGGCTATATTTAGGGCAAATCGTTGAATTAGGCACGGCACACCGTGTACTGAACCAGCCGCGCCATCCCTATACCCGTTTGTTGCTGGATTCAGTTCCTCGGCTTGACAGGCCGCTGTTGCAACCGGCTGGCGAGGAGATAAAAACCGGCGAATTGTCCAGCAATCGACGCTTACCGCAGGGCTGTTTTTTTCGGGAACGTTGCCCTTATGCGAGCGCGGCCTGTGGGCAGCCTCAATTATTGACGCCACTGAATGAAACCGATTCTGTTCGCTGTTGGCGTGCAGTCGTGGACTTGTAAGAATATTCCGATTTTATCGGATCGTAGCAGGAGACTCTCGCTCGCTTTTTTTTTGGTGGGGTAAACACCCGAATAAAAGCTTCCCGTAGATCAATCATTCTGCATACAGGAGACAACGTTCGCTGCGAAGCTTATAGCATTAATGTGACAGGATAGTGAATTTTTAGCCTTGACCTTCGTGCCCAGAATCGCTATTGATACCTTGTGGGTGCTCGAAAAGCAGTCACTGTTTTCTTTCCAGCAGATGAACAATGAGGGAAATGAGGCATGAAGAGACAGAAACGAGATCGTTTGGAACGGGCGCAATCACGCGGCTATCAAGCAGGACTTTCCGGAAAGTCGAAGGAACTTTGTCCTTATCAATCTATTAATGCCCGATCTGAATGGTTGGGAGGCTGGCGGCAAGCTATGGAGGACAGGGCGGTTACCGCGTAGGAGTCTGTAAAGAATTTCGTGTAAATGGCTCCATCGCTTAACCGGAAATCCGATCTCCATACATCAACATGAATTGGCTCATAGCCGGTTTCCAGTCTCTGATTGGTAGGGTCCATTTAGCCGAGATATAGCCAAGCGACATTATTTTGATAACAGCCAGCTATGCTTCTTTGCCGCATATCAGGGCATAGGATGTAATCATTTTTAAGTCGGTTGGCTATATTATGCAAGGCTAGATAGAATAATTTTAGCACCGAGTCATCCGTTGGAAATATTCGTCGCGTTTTCGTTATCTTGCGCAATGAAGCATTTAACGACTCTATCGCGTTGGTGGTGTAGATAACCTTGCGGATCTCCGGCGGAAAATCAAAAATGACGATGAGACGTTCCCAATTATTTCTCCACGATGGGCTGATCGTCGGGAACTGTTCATCCCATTTGGCCGCGAAGGCATCCAGGGCCTCTTCAGCGCCCTCTAGCGTTGCGGAAATATAGATAGTGCGCAGGTCAGCAGCAACGGCTTTACGCTCTTTGCAGCCGACGTAGCGCAGCGAGTTCCGCACCTGATGCACGATGCAGAGCTGTACCCGCGTATGCGGGTAAACAGCTTCAATGGCATCAGTAAAGCCCTTCAGGCCATCGCAGCAGGCGATGAAGATGTCCTGTAGCCCACGATTTTTCAGTTCTGTCATTACAGATAACCAGAACTTGGCCCCCTCGGTTTTGGCTATCCATAGCCCCAGCAGCTCTTTTTCGCCCTGGCCGTTGATGCCTAGAGCCAAGTAAACAGACTTGTTGGTCACGGCTCCGCCGTCCTGGCTTTTGACCACAATACAGTCAAGGTAAACAATGGGATAAAACGCATCCAGCGGCCGTTGCTGCCAGCGCTTAACGTCATCCATCACGGCATTGGTCACTTGAGAAATGAAGCCAGCGGAAACATCGACTCCGTAGACTTCTTTAAAGTGAGCCTGAATATCACGGGTTGATAGCCCTCTGGAATAGAGAGAAATAATGCGGTCATCGAAGCCGTTAAGCTGCTTTTCGTGCTTACCGAGCAGTGTCGGCTCGAAGGTATAGCCAAGCGACTTAATTTTGATTACACCATATGGACTGAGAACAAACTCTCTGTATCGCAACCCATCTCTCTTTTTTTGCTTTTTGCTTGTGCCCATTTATGCTCAATTGGGTTAAGATCTGGCGAATATGTAGGCAAATACTCCACCATATACCCTGCATCGATGATGAATTGTTGAATATTATGTTTTTTGTGAAAAGTGGCATTGTCCATCATGATTACACTGTTTTTAGGGAGTACTGGGATAAGGACTTGTGTGACCCAGGCATAGAAAACATCGCTGTTAATATTGATATCAAATAATCCGATAGCAAACAGCGTTGTGCCTAATAAAGCGCCGATAACATTTGTTCTTCCCCTAGCTCCCCAGTTCTTCAGGCCAAAACACCGTTGACCTTTTGGGGAATAGCCGTGAGTCCGTGGGGCATCGTGTGAAAAACCACTTTCATCAATAAAAACAATAGGTTTACCTTCTTTTTCATACTGTTGTTTTTTTTGTTGAAATCCCTGCCGGGCGTTTTCGTCGGCTTTCGGATGACGTAGAGTTTTTTTTATAGGTCAATCCCAGCTTTTTAAGCGCTTGCCAAATGGCCTTCTGACAAACGCCAAAACGCTCTGCACGTTCTTTTTGGTAAGCATCTGGATATTGTTCAACATCTTTTATCAACTCGGATTTATCGATCTTTCGCTGACGCGTGGTCGATGCTTTTGACTCTATTTGATTAATCCAACGCGATACAGAGGCAGGGCCAATCCGAAATTGCTTCGCTGTTTCTCGGATACTCAACCCTTCGTTTTTCCGTGTAGATATCACTTTACGTCTAAAATCAATTGAATAGCTCATTTAAATAATGTAATCAAAATTAAGTCGTTTAGCTATACTGTTGCGGTCGCGCGGAATATCGAGCTCGAGCGCCCCATTTTGGCTACGTACGCTCTTGGATGTCTTGCCATTGCGGGAGTTGCCTGAATTATTACCAGCCGGGTCATGCTTAGCATACCCAAGGTGTATCTCCATCTCAGCTTGAAGAACCCGTTCCGCCAGTCTTTTAGTCAGCTGCTTGAGTAGTCCTGATTCACCCAGAAGCTCCTGAGGGGAGTGGCAATCCTGAAGCAGTTGGTCGGCTTTGTTGAATAATTTAACCGTTTGATTTACATCTTCTTTAGTTAGAATGCATTTACAGAGAATGTATTTTGTTAGAACGACAAATCAAATAGTTAGCACAATAAAAAGCATTCCGAGAGGAAAAATTAGTCGTTGAAATTTTATAATGCTTATATAAATCAGTATCTTAAATTATTCAACAAAGCCCAGTTGGTCAATAAGTTCGTTGCTGATAGGCATTTTTTGTCCTCTGAAGGTTTTCCTCAAAATGCCATTTACACAGATCTTTTTACACTCTCGGGCTTTTTATTTATATAAATTACAATCAGTTGTAAAATATAATAATGATCTCCTAATCGTTATTAATAGGTTATGCCATGATTGTTAATGTAAACAGAAGTGTTCCAGTACAACCGTTCCAAAATACTTCAGCTACATGCCCTGGAGAAATGTCACCCCTCGCTCGTAATTTGAATCAGATTTCAAATAATACTGAACAACATTTACCGACGAAAATTAGTAAAAGACGAATAGCGGTAAGTCTGAGACCGACCACTACTCCTAAAATGGTTTATCAACAACAGATAGGTAACATTAGATTACATTTAGGTAATGT
The DNA here is from genome assembly GCF_052050035.1 of Symbiopectobacterium purcellii. GTDB lineage: Bacteria > Pseudomonadota > Gammaproteobacteria > Enterobacterales > Enterobacteriaceae > Symbiopectobacterium > Symbiopectobacterium purcellii_A. The sequence goes on along the minus strand of NZ_CP189882.1, from coordinate 5,164,063 downwards.
AATTTATATAAATGACTAATCTATTTTAGTTCTGTAAGGCTGCGCTCCGGCGTGGCCTTTTTTATTTTCCCTTTCAATAATATATCGCCATCCCTGCCGGGAGGTGAGGGTATGACACGAATGAGCACTATCTACAGCAGGCTTTCATACGGAAGCGGGACGGGGCTAATAGGGCTGGGCCCGTCTGCCAGAGCCTACGCCGCATCAACGACAGAGAGCGTATGGCTGCTTGCGGATAAAATGGCAGGGTTAACGCTCGGTGACTGGGCAATGATTGTCGGTATGGTCTGTACCATCGGCACCTGCACTGGTCAAGTAAATCAGGACACTTTTTTCTCAGCCATTTGTTGGCTTTGTTGAATAATTTAACCGTTTGATTTACATCTTCTTTAGTTAGAATGCATTTACAGAGAATGTATTTTGTTAGAACGACAAATCAAATAGTTAGCACAATAAAAAGCATTCCGAGAGGAAAAATTAGTCGTTGAAATTTTATAATGCTTATATAAATCAGTATCTTAAATTATTCAACAAAGCCCCATTTGTTCATAACGCACCGGAGACAGATCCCCGTTAGCGGCATGATGCCTGTCTAGGTTGTAGTAGCGGATATACGTCGCCACATCCTGCTCCATGTAAGCCCGTGTTGGCTGGGGTACCAGCAGCAACCATTCATGTTTCAGACTGCCCCAGAAGCGCTTCATCACCGCATTATCCCAGCAGGTACCCACGTCTCCCATACTGCTCCTCAGCCTGTAGCTGCTCAGCAGAGCCTGAAAGCGTTGTCCCGTGTACTGCGCCCCCCTGTCCGTATTGTAGTGGCATACTGAATTTGGCCACCTAAGTAGAGGTGATATGCTTACCTCATAATTTTTATAGGTGCCAAAATGAGTAAAATAATTACTGCTGAATTTAAATGTGAAACCGCCAAATTAGTCCTTGACCAAAATTATACCTACCAGGAAGCCGCGAAAGCCATGAACGTCAGTCTTTCAGCGATTAGCCGGTGGGTAAGAGCCCTTCGTTTAGAACGTCAAGGGAAAACATCGCCTGGTCTGCCATTAACACCTGAACAAATTGAGTTCAGAGAAATGAAGAAAAAAATCCACCGACTGTAAATGGAGAATGCCATCTTAAAAAAGGCTACTGCGCTCTTAATGTCCGACTCACTGAAAAATTCTCGGTAGTTGAAAAGCTAAGAGCGCTTTATCCAGTGAAAGCGTTGTGTCGTATTTTTAATGTTCACCGAAGCAGTTATCGCTATTGGTGTCGACCTAAGGAGCCAGATATTGAGCGGACGATAAAACGTAGCCTGGTCAGCGAAGCGGGCTTTGTTGAATAATTTAACCGTTTGATTTACATCTTCTTTAGTTAGAATGCATTTACAGAGAATGTATTTTGTTAGAACGACAAATCAAATAGTTAGCACAATAAAAAGCATTCCGAGAGGAAAAATTAGTCGTTGAAATTTTATAATGCTTATATAAATCAGTATCTTAAATTATTCAACAAAGCCAGCGAAGCGTGGAACGTTAGTGGCGGGTCTGCGGGCGCAAGGACTATCGCCACGATGGTTACCAATACACACGACGTGAAACTTGGGCGGTGGTTAGCGGGTAAGTTGATGAAAGAATTAACCCTCGTTAGTTGCCAAACAAGAAAACATCAATACAACCGCGGTGGAAATGAACGTATTGATATTCCAAATTTGCTCAATGAGTCTGTAAAGAATTTCGTGTAAATGGCTCCATCGCTTAACCGGAAATCCGATCTCCATACATCAACATGAATTGGCTCATAGCCGGTTTCCAGTCTCTGATTGGTAGGGTCCATTTAGCCGAGATATTATGTAAGGCTAGATAGAATAATTTTAGCACCGAGTCATCCGTTGGAAATATTCGTCGCGTTTTCGTTATCTTGCGCAATGAAGCATTTAACGACTCTATCGCGTTGGTGGTGTAGATAACCTTGCGGATCTCCGGCGGAAAATCAAAAATGACGATGAGATGTTCCCAATTATTTCTCCACGATGGGCTGATCGTCGGGAACTGCTCATCCCATTTGTCCGCGAAGGCATCCAGGGCCTCTTCAGCGCCCTCTAGCGTTGCGGAACTATAGATAGTGCGGAGGTCAGCAGCAACGGCTTTACGCTCTTTCCAGCCGACGTAGCGCAGCGAGTTCCGCACCTGATGCGGCTTTGTTGAATAATTTAAGATACTGATTTATATAAGCATTATAAAATTTCAACGACTAATTTTTCCTCTCGGAATGCTTTTTATTGTGCTAACTATTTGATTTGTCGTTCTAACAAAATACATTCTCTGTAAATGCATTCTAACTAAAGAAGATGTAAATCAAACGGTTAAATTATTCAACAAAGCCGGTGCAGGGCAGAAAGGATTTATCCCAACCCCATTAGATAAACTGCTTTTTATTTTATTGTATTTAAAATGTTATCCGACCTATGATTTGCAAGGACTTCTTTTTGGTTTAGATAGAACACGGGTATGTCGCTGGGTAAAAATATTATTGCCGGTTTTAGAGATGACCTTGGGGCGAGAATGTGTTTTGCCCGCTCGTCAAATTCGCTCTGCTGAGGAATTTTTTCGCGCCTTTCCTGGAGTTAAAGACGTCTTTATTGATGGGACAGAGCGACCTGTCCAAAAGCCTAAGAATCTGCGTCGGCGAAAAAAAATGTATTCGGGAAAGAAAAGACAGACCACTCGAAAAGGGCTTATTATGACTGACGAAACAAGGCAAATTGGATTTATCCCCATGAGCAAAAATGGGCGCCGTCACGATAAACGCTTACTCGATAAAGTCGATATAATTCGCCATATTCCTCCTGAGGTAACCATCTGGGCAGATACCGGTTTTCAAGGTATAGATAAACAGCATCCTAATACACAAATCCCAAAAAAAGGAACTCGAAAAAGACCTTTATCGCCTGAACAAAAACAAGAAAATAAAATAATCTCGGGCATCCGTATTACAGTTGAAGACGCCATCGCGGGTATCAAGCGCCTCGGTTGCATGACCCAAATTTTACGGAATCGTAGACCCTTTATTGATGATATAGCCAAGCGACTTAATTTTGATTACACCATATGGACTGAGAACAAACTCTCTGTATCGCAACCCATCTCTCTTTTTTTGCTTTTTGCTTGTGCCCATTTATGCTCAATTGGGTTAAGATCTGGCGAATATGTAGGCAAATACTCCACCATATACCCTGCATCGATGATGACTTGTTGAATATTATGTTTTTTGTGAAAAGTGGCATTGTCCATCATGATTACACTGTTTTTAGGGAGTACTGGGATAAGGACTTGTGTGACCCAGGCATAGAAAACATCGCTGTTAATATTGATATCAAATAATCCGATAGCAAACAGCGTTGTGCCTAATAAAGCGCCGATAACATTTGTTCTTCCCCTAGCTCCCCAGTTCTTCAGGCCAAAACACCGTTGACCTTTTGGGGAATAGCCGTGAGTCCGTGGGGCATCGTGTGAAAAACCACTTTCATCAATAAAAACAATAGGTTTACCTTCTTTTTCATACTGTTGTTTTTTTTGTTGAAATCCCTGCCGGGCGTTTTCGTCGGCTTTCGGATGACGTAGAGTTTTTTTTATAGGTCAATCCCAGCTTTTTAAGCGCTTGCCAAATGGCCTTCTGACAAACGCCAAAACGCTCTGCACGTTCTTTTTGGTAAGCATCTGGATATTGTTCAACATCTTTTATCAACTCGGATTTATCGATCTTTCGCTGACGCGTGGTCGATGCTTTTGACTCTATTTGATTAATCCAACGCGATACAGAGGCAGGGCCAATCCGAAATTGCTTCGCTGTTTCTCGGATACTCAACCCTTCGTTTTTCCGTGTAGATATCACTTTACGTCTAAAATCAATTGAATAGCTCATTTAAATAATGTAATCAAAATTAAGTCGTTTAGCTATACCTTCTTACTCCTTAGCGCCGGTCTTTGGAATTTCCATCTCAGAACAGCGTAAAATTTACTTCAATCACCGAAACACCCTTATTTCACTATTAAGCAACACGCTTTCTCTATTCCAGAGGGTTATCAACCCATGATATTCAGGCACACTTTAAAGAAGTCTACGGGGTCGATGTTTCCGCTGGCTTCATTTCTCAAGTGACCAATGCTGTGATGGATGACGTTAAGCGCTGGCAGCAACGGCCGCTGGATGCGCTTTATCCCATTGTTTACCTTGACTGTAAGCGTGTTGCTTAATAGTGAAATAAGGGTGTTTCGGTGATTGAAGTAAATTTTACGCTGTTCTGAGATGGAAATTTCAAAGACCGGCGCTAAGGAGTAAGAAGGTATCATCAATAAAGGGTCTACGATTCCGTAAAATTTGGGTCATGCAACCGAGGCGCTTGATACCCGCGATGGCGTGTTCAACTGTAATACGGATGCCCGAGATTATTTTATTTTCTTGTTTTTGTTCAGGCGATAAAGGTCTTTTTCGAGTTCCTTTTTTTGGGATTTGTGTATTAGGATGCTGTTTATCTATACCTTGAAAACCGGTATCTGCCCAGATGGTTACCTCAGGAGGAATATGGCGAATTATATCGACTTTATCGAGTAAGCGTTTATCGTGACGGCGCCCATTTTTGCTCATGGGGATAAATCCAATTTGCCTTGTTTCGTCAGTCATAATAAGCCCTTTTCGAATGGTCTGTCTTTTCTTTCCCGAATACATTTTTTTTCGCCGACGCAGATTCTTAGGCTTTTGGACAGGTCGCTCTGTCCCATCAATAAAGACGTCTTTAACTCCAGGAAAGGCGCGAAAAAATTCCTCAGCAGAGCGAATTTGACGAGCGGGCAAAACACATTCTCGCCCCAAGGTCATCTCTAAAACCGGCAATAATATTTTTACCCAGCGACATACCCGTGTTCTATCTAAACCAAAAAGAAGTCCTTGCAAATCATAGGTCGGATAACATTTTAAATACAATAAAATAAAAAGCAGTTTGAGACTGTAAAATAATCTGTGTAAATGGCATTTTGAGGAAAACCTTCAAAGGATAACAAAATGCCTATCAGCAACGAACTTATTGACCAACTGCTTCAAGATTGTCACTCCCCTCAGGATCTGCTGGGTGAATCAGGCCTACTCAAGGTGCTGACTAAAAGACTGGCGGAACGGGTTCTTGAAGCTGAGATGGAGATGCACCTTGGGTATGCTAAGCATGACCCGGCTGGTAATCATTCAGGCAACTCACGCAATGGCAAGACATCCAAGAGCGTACGTAGCCAAAATGGGGAGATCGAACTCGATATTCCGCGCGACCGCAACAGTACCTTCGAGCCGACACTGATCGGTAAGCACGAAAAACAGCTTAACGGCTTCGATGACCGCATTATTTCTCTCTATTCCAGAGGGTTATCAACCCGTGATATTCAGGCACACTTTAAAGAAGTCTACGGGGTCGATGTTTCCGCTGGCTTCATTTCTCAAGTGACCAATGCTGTGATGGATGAAGTTAAGCGCTGGCAGCAACGGCCGCTGGATGCGCTTTATCCCATTGTTTACCTTGACTGTATTGTTGTCAAAAGCCAGGACGGCGGAGCCGTGGCCAACAAGTCTGTTTATCTGGCCCTCGGCGTCAACGGCCAGGGCGAAAAAGAGCTGCTGGGGCTATGGATAGCCAAAACTGAGGGGGCCAAGTTCTGGTTATCTGTGATGACAGAACTGAAAAATCGTGGGCTAAAGGACATCTTCGTCGCCTGCTGCGATGGCCTGAAAGGCTTTCCTGATGCCATTGAAGCTGTTTACCCGCATACGCGGGTACAGCTCTGCATTGTGCATCAGGTGCGGAACTCGCTGCGCTACGTCGGCTGGAAAGAGCGTAAGGCCGTTGCTGCTGACCTGCGCACCATCTATAGTTCCGCAACGCTAGAGGGCGCTGAAGAGGCCCTGGATGCCTTCGCGGCCAAATGGGATGAACAGTTCCCGACGATCAGCCCATCGTGGAGAAATAATTGGGAACGTCTCATCGTCATTTTTGACTTTCCGCCGGAGATCCGCAAGGTTATCTACACCACCAACGCGATAGAGTCGTTAAATGCTTCATTGCGCAAGATAACGAAAACGCGACGAATATTTCCAACGGATGACTCGGTGATAAAATTACTCTATCTAGCCTTGCATAATATCTCTGCTAAATGGACCTTGCCAATCAGAGACTGGAAACCTGCTATGAGCCAATTCATGTTGATGTATGGAGAACGAATCTCCGGTTAAGCAATGGAGCCATTTACACAAAATTCTTTACAGACTCAGCAGTTTATCTAATGGGGTTGGGATAAATCCTTTCTGCCCTCCACCCATCTGCCGCTCGTGATCTTTTCGATTCTTTTTCCGATAAATCAAATAACAAGCTGAAAATTCAGCGGCTAAATTTTTCAATTCTTCGACTGATAATCCAATGATTGCTTTACATAAACGATTATCTCGTAACAACCGCTCTTTGTTGATCATTTCAAACCTTTATTCTCTAAGTTAAACCTCTTTTTATTCTCAATAGCCTGACAAAAAATGCAAGTCTCTATTCAGCAACTAGTTTTGTATTGTTGTCAAAAGCCAGGACGGCGGAGCCGTGGCCAACAAGTCTGTTTATCTGGCCCTCGGCGTCAACGGCCAGGGCGAAAAAGAGCTGCTGGGGCTATGGATAGGGCTTTGTTGAATAAATCGAACTTTCAGGGGATCGCCGGATCAAAGCACTATCATCGCTTCCGATAGCAGCTCCCCATGGCAAAGCAAAAGTTTAAAATCACCAACTGGCCCACCTACAACAAAGCACTCAGACAACGCGGCTCCCTGACGGTCTGGCTTGATGAGTCGGCCATCGCTGCATGGACTGACAGTTCTTCGCCTGAAGGTCGTGGTCGGCCGCTTTACTACACCGATATGGCTGTTACCACGGTTTTGATGATAAAGCGCGTGTTTAACCTGTCGCTCCGGGCATTACAGGGCTTTGTCGACTCGGTTTTTACACTGATGAGCCTGCCACTGCGCTGCCCGGACTACTCTCTGGTCAGTCGGCGGGCAAAAACCGTCAGTATCAGCATAAAAACGCCAACGCGTGGTGAAATCTCGCATCTGGTCATCGACAGTACCGGTCTGAAGGTCTTTGGCGAAGGTGAATGGAAAGTCAGGCAGCATGGGGCTGACAGACGAAGAGTGTGGCGCAAGCTTCATCTGACAGCAGACAGTGCGACGCATGAGATTATCTGTGCCGACTTATCGCTCAGCGGAACGACAGATGCGCAGGCACTGCCGGGCCTGATTAACCAAACCCACCGAAAAATCAGGGAAGTGTCAGCAGACGGTGCTTATGACGCCCGTTACTGCCACGATGCGTTGCTAAGAAAGAAAATCAGGCCCCTTATCCCGCCGCGAAGCGGAGCCAAATACTGGCCGGACAAGTACCATGAACGTAACCATGCGGTGGCGAATCAGCGTCTGAGCGGGAGTAATGATATGTGGAAAAAGAAAGTGGGTTATCACCGGCGTTCAGTGGCAGAAACAGCGATGTTCCGCATAAAAACTTTGCTGGGTGGCCATCTGAGCCTGCGTGACTATGAGGCTCAAGTAGGTGAAGCCATAGCGATGGTCAAAGCGCTGAACCGTATGACGTTGTTGGGTATGCCACACAGCGTCAGGATAGGATAACAGGTGTAGCAGAGGGAGTCATCCTGTCGGCTAATTCTGATTTATTCAACAAAGCCTATGGATAGCCAAAACTGAGGGGGCCAAGTTCTGGTTATCTGTGATGACAGAACTGAAAAATCGTGGACTAAAGGACATATTCGTCGCCTGCTGCGATGGCCTGAAAGGCTTTCCTGATGCCATTGAAGCTGTTTACCCGCATACGCGGGTACAGCTCTGCATTGTGCATCAGGTGCTGAACTCGCTGCGCTGCGTCGGCTGGAAAGAGCGTAAGGCCGTTGCTGCTGACCTGCGCACCATCTATAGTTCCGCAACGCTAGAGGGCGCTGAAGAGGCCCTGGATGCCTTCGCGGCCAAATGGGATGAGCAGTTCCCGACGTTCAGCCCATCGTGGAGAAATAATTGGGAACGTCTCATCGTCATTTTTGACTTTCCGCCGGAGATCCGCAAGGTTATCTACACCACCAACGCGATAGAGTCGTTAAATGCTTCATTGCGCAAGATAACGAAAACGCGACGAATATTTCCAACGGATGACTCGGTGATAAAATTACTCTATCTAGCCTTGCATAATATCTCTGCTAAATGGACCTTGCCAATCAGAGACTGGAAACCTGCTATGAGCCAATTCATGTTGATGTATGGAGAACGAATCTCCGGTTAAGCAATGGAGCCATTTACACAAAATTCTTTACAGACTCCCAACTGGATCCCTATTTTCCTTTCTCCGCCTCGTTAGAACGCTGGATTAACAGCTTTAAGCGACTGCATATCGGGTTTAACGGTGCAGAGATGCAATTGGATCTGTTGGTGCGCAAAGGCAAATATGAAAATGGCTTTATGCACGGCCCGGTTCCCCCCTTTATGCAGGAAGGGCAGTGGCTGCCAGCAAAAATCAATTTCACCAGTCTGGCTAAACCGGATCAAGTGGGCAGCGGTGCCACGCGCATTAATACCCTGTTTCATGAAGGTGGTCATGCGGCGCATTTTGCCAATATTCGTCAGAATGCACCTTGCTTCTCGCAGGAATTCCCTCCTACATCAATGGCCTATGTGGAAACGCAATCCATGTTTTGCGACAGCCTGCTGCACGACGCTGACTGGTTAAAGCGTTATGCGAAGAATCGTCAGGGCGAGGTCCTCTCTGATGCGTTGATCAAAGCGGATATCGCTGTGCGTCAACCGATGCGTGCCTTTAACGAGCGCCACATTTTGCTGCTGCCTTACTTTGAATGGCAGCTTTACAACATGGAAGATGAGGCACGCACGCCAGCAGCTATTACACAGCTGGCGCGTGACATTGATCAGCGTATTTTAGGCATTGGCGGCAGCCCACGTCCTACCATTGCCATTCCACATTTGTTGTCGATGGAGTCGGCCTGTTCGTACCAAGGTTATCTGTTGGCACTGATGGCGGTCGAGCAGACGCGGCATTTCTTTCTTAAGCGCGATGGTTATCTTACGGATAACCCTGCCATTGGTCCGGATCTGGCACAGCATTACTGGCGTCCTGGTAACAGCGTCAGCCACGATGACACGCTGCGCAGTTTGACCGGCGAAGCCCCATTCCCACTCGAAACGCAACAAAGTGACCCACTGGCCAGACCCGGATAAAATCACCGTTCTGGCCCTACTGGAGATCCCGTTGCATGCAGGGAAAACATCTGACTCACAAAGAGCGGTTCTACATCGAAAAACGGCGTGGTGATGGGGTTAACCAGGCCACCATCGCCCGGGAACTGGAGCTTCCTCGTTCTACCATCAGCAGGGAACTCAGACGCAATACCGACGCCGCTTTCAACGGGGTCTATTCCTGCAGAAGGGCCGAAACGTTGGCCAGAGGGCGGCGGCAGAAAACTCGGCCGGACAGCGTGATTAACCAGCTTGAACCGCACATTCAGGACTTTATCAGAACGGCGCTGTCTACCCACACCTCACCTGAGGTCATTAGTGGGCGCCTGGTCCTGGAATTTGGCCTGTCCGTCAGCAAGAACTCGCTCTATCGCTATATCCAGCAGGAGCGCCGGGCCGGCGGTGAGCTGTATCAGCAGCTCCCTCATCGGGGTAAACGGTATAACTATCAGACCGATGAGAACAAACGCGGTCCTATTCCCAACCGTGTTGGCATTGAGCAGCGGCCGGCCGTTGCTGACCTCAAGCAGGAACCCGGTCATTTCGAGATTGACACCATCTTTGGCAAAGATCAGAAATCATTCCTGCTGACGGTGGTCGATAAAGCCGTCAAGCTGGTCATCATTCGCAAACTGCCCAACAAGCGAGCAGAGACAGTGGTAGCGGCCTTCAGGGACATCGTTGCCAATACCTTCTGCGAGTTTAAAACCCTGACTGCTGACAACGGTTCTGAATTTTCCCAGCACGGGGAAATTACAAAAGTCACGGGGGCACCGGTCTACTTTGCCCGGCCATATCATTCCTGGGAACGCGGGTTGAATGAGCATACCAACGGGCTGATACGGCGTTTTTACCCGAAGGGAACGGACTTCAATTATGTCACCCATCGCAAGGTTGCAGCACTCGAACACCTGCTCAATACGCGAGGCCGAAAATCGCTGGGTTATCGTTCTCCAAATGAGGTATTTTTAACGCACTTACAGGCGGCATAATGCCCTACCGTTTTGTTGCGTTTCGACTGGGAATGGGGCGAAGGGTTCAATCCGGCTTATCTGGCCGAAGCCTGTAATTTGACGGTTGAGCAGGCGTGGCAACAGGCGCAAGCGGCTATCCAACATGCTGCCGAGCATGCGCAACCTGAGGCTGATGCCGATTTGAATGCCCACATTCGTATCGTCGATGGTACGCGCATATTGGCAGATAATCGGGAGGGCGATCGTGCGATGTGTGAGGCGTTTTCGGCGTTCATCGAACGTGAATACCCGTATATAGCATGAGTCTCTAGGTTGGGGGCGTGCTGGCTACAGCGGGGGATTTCGGTCGGGAACGCAAGGGACTGTGACAAATAAAAGGGGGAGACCGGCAAGGTGCTCCCCCCTTTTTTAGTGCATTACGGCTACCGTATCAGGAGACATGCTGCAAGAACTCACGCAACCGCTCACTGGGAGGATTGGTGATCAGCTCTTCAGGATCGCCATCTTGGGCGATACGGCCTTTATCAATGAAAATCAAACGTGAAGCGACTTTATGAGCGAATCCCACTTCGTGCGTAACGATGACCATGGTCATGCCTTCGTCGGCAAGATCTTTCATTACTGTCAGTACTTCGTGACGTAATTCTGGGTCGAGTGCCGACGTTGGCTCATCAAACAGCATCAGTTTGGGTTTGACGGCAAGTGCACGTGCGATTGCCACGCGCTGCTGCTGGCCGCCCGAAAGCTCGGAGGGAAAGTGGTTGGCACGTTCAGACAGGCCCACTTTCGCCAACAGTTCCAGCGCCAGCTTTTCGGCTTCCGCTTTGCTGGCACCGCGCATGCGAATCGGGCCAAATGCCACGTTTTCCAGCGCGGTCAGATGCGGGAAAAGATAAAATTGTTGAAACACCATACCCGCTTCCTGGCGGATAAGGCGCTCATCAACTTTAGGATCGTTCACTTTCAGGCCATCGACAATCAACTCACCGCTGGTAATGTCTTCCAGCTTATTGATGCAGCGCAGCAGCGTGGATTTACCGGAGCCTGACGGACCGATAATCACCACTACTTCACCCTGGTTGATATTCAGATTGATGTCATGCAACACCTTTGTCTGAACAAAGTGTTTAGAAACGTTCTTGAATTCAATCATATAATCTTAAGTTTTCTTTCCAACTGACGCAAAATGAAACTCAGTACCAAGGTGATGACAAGGTAGATCACCGCAACCGCACTCCAGATTTCCAGCGCACGGAAATTACCCGCAATGATTTCTTGCCCGGAACGCGTCAGTTCCGCCACGCCGATAACGATGAACAGCGAGGTATCTTTGATACTGATGATCCATTGGTTGCCTAATGGCGGTAACATTCGACGCAACGCCAACGGTGCAATCACATGGCGTAGCGTATCGCGTTTTGATAACCCCAGTGCCAAACCCGCCTCACGAAATCCTTTGTGAATCGACAATACCGATCCGCGTGTAATCTCCGCGATATAGGCACCAGAGTTGATCATGATGGTGACCACCGCGGCAGCGAAGGGATCGATACGCACCGACGTCAGGATCATCGGCAAGGCGAAGTAAATAAACATGACTTGTACAACAATCGGTGTACCGCGGATGATTTCAATAAACACCAACGCGATTTTGTTGGAAATCCAACTCCCGTAAACGCGGGCAAAGCCCGCGACGACACCGATAACCAAGCCACCCAGCAGACCCAGCACGGAAATCAGCAAGGTCATTTTTGCCCCTTCTAACAGAAGGGGCAGAGAAGGCCAGATGGCACTCCAATCAAACTGCATGAACGTTCTCCAGACTGATACGGCAATTATTTCGGTTCAGTGCCGAACCATTTTTTATAAATTTCAGCATAGGTGCCGTTATCACGCAGCGTTTGCAATGCCGCATTCACTTTTTCACGCAGTTCGCTGCCTTTCGGGAAGGCGACACTGTATTGCTGCGCCTTGATGGAATCACCCACCGCTTTAAACTGACCATTGCCCGCTGTTTTGATGAAGTACAGGATGTTCGGCGTATCATGCAGTACTGCATCGGCACGACCGATACCTAACTCCATGTAGGCATTGTCAATATTCGGGAACTGGCGCAGTTCTTTGGTTTTGATATTGGCCTTGGCGTAGTCAACCGAACCGGTGCCACTTTTCACTGCTACTACTTTGCCCGCCAGATCCTGTTCACCCTGAATGCTGGTGTTATCTGATTTTACCATGACCAGCAAGCCGCTGTTGTAATAACCATCAGAAAAATCGACTGCACGTTTACGCTCTTCCGTAATGGTGATCCCGGCCAGTGCCAAATCAACGTTGAGGGCTTGCAGGGCAGGAATGATACCTGCTAAATCCATCGGTTTCAGGGTGTATTCCAGTTTCAACTCTTTCGCGATAGCATCCCAGAGGTCGATGTCAAAGCCGACGTATTTATCGCCTTGCTTAAACTCGAAGGGAACAAACGCTGTGTCTGTGGCAACGATGAGAGGCTTGTCCGCCGCGTAGCTGGAAACGCTCATGGTCAGCGCCAGCGCTGCCAATGAGGCCTTAAGTAGTGATTTCATCCGATCCTTCCTAATTAGCGGTTTGTGGGAAGCCTGTTTCAAGCAGGCACTACTAATAATAGTATTTAAGAGAAAAGCTGTAGAAACAGAGGGTTATGTTTTATAACTCCTTGTTTTTATTCAGTGTCGCCAATGCACGCAAACATCGCCTCCGGCACGGGACGCCGCTATGAATAACTGATTATGCTGCGGGACACAACCGTTGATTGTGTTTGAATGGATAAAAACTAACTTTTTGTACGAATTTTAAGAGGAAAATGTATGAATGGCAGGATAGATGAACGTTAACATAATAGGCAGGCCATCGTGTCCGAGATAGCTACGATAGCCTGATACTATTTATAGCATGCCAGGGTTTATTCTGCGATGTTGGCTTCGATAAACCACAGGAACTTATCCAGATCGCTAGAGGCTGCCGTTAACATATCCGCACTGTCTTCATCTTCTGTTTTCGCAATAGCACTGCGCACTTCGTTGGCGACAACGCTGTAACGCTCCGCCAACGCTTTCAGGTGATCCTGCACGCTGTGGATATTAGTCGGGTAGCTTTTTAGCGAAGTTTCTTTATTAATGACCTGCACCGTGCCCAGTGCGACACCACCCAGTTGAACCACGCGCTCTGCCAGTGTATCCAGATGGTCGGTCAGGGCGGTGCGGAAGCCGTCCAGCATTTCGTGAACAGCGATGAAATTGGCGCCACGCATGTTCCAGTGTGCTTGCTTGGTGATCAATGATAAATCGATTAAGTCGACAACTAACTTGTCCAACAGTTTGATGGTGGACGTTTTGACGTGCTCATCCAGATTATTGCGAGTATAGATGAGGTCGGATGCTGCTGCTTTTACCAATTTAGCCGTAGCCATAAGGTATCTCATCCTGATAAATGAAATAATAATCTGACTGCTCAATGCAAATAACTATAGCAGAGTTCGAAGCAGGCAATAACAAGGTAATACCTATTATAGAAATTGCCCACAGACAATGCAGGTGAATATCTTTTTCACTGATTTAATTATAGAAATTGCACGTCATCATGACAGTAAATAACGATAATGAATGAAAATTATTTAGCGCTAGTAATAACCTGTACCTATTCAGGCGCGGGTATCATTCGTGGTGCAATATAGCTGAAAGGACCCTTCTCTTGCCGCAGTAGGCTGCCTGCAAGAGAAGAAACATGATTAAATTCAGGCGGGAATGGGGTCAACCTTGGGCGCTATTGATGATGCGTGCTCGTTTTACTGTAAGCGTAGCGCCAAGGGAAGCGGCGATGATACAAAACAGTGCTAGCCATTGTGTCAGCAGCAGATGCTCACTGAGAAACAGAATGCCGGATAGGGCGTCAATCGCCGGCTCCATGCTCATCAACGTGCTGAAGGTTTTGGCCGGGAGGCGGGTCAGTGCCACCATCTCGAGCGAGTAAGGCAGTGCTGTTGAGAGGATCGCAATGGCGATGCCTAGCGGCAGAATAGCAGGGGAGAGCGATGAGGTATCCGCAAAATAGACCCCCAGGGGGCAAAACACCACCGCCGCCACCAATGAACCAATCGCCACTGTCGCCGGACCATGGTTAGCACCTGCGCTTTTTCCGAACACAATATATAACGCCCAGCAGGCACCTGCGCCGATGGCACAGAGCGCGCCCTGCATATCGACGTTGGCAATGTCGTTATCCAGCGGCAATAGAAACCACATGCCGGTTAGTGCCAAAAGGATCCAAAGAAAATCAAGTGCCCGACGTGACGAAAAAATGGCCACGGCGAGCGGGCCGGTAAATTCAAGCGTGACCGCGACACCCAGTGGAACAGTTCGAATAGAGAGGTAGAACAAAAAGTTCATGCCACCAAGGGTCAAACCGTACAGCAGCAAGGGTAATCGATTCCCCTGAATACGCATGCGCCAGGAGAGTGTAAAAAGATCTGTGTAAATGGCATTTTGAGGAAAACCTTCAGATGACAAAAAATGCCTATCAGCAACGAACTTATTGACCAACTGCTTCAGGATTGCCACTCCCCTCAGGAGCTTCTCGGCGAATCAGGCATACTCAAGGAGCTGACTAAAAGACTGGCGGAACGGGTTCTTCAAGCTGAGATGAAGATACACCTTGGGTATGCTAAGCATGACCCGGCTGGTAATAATTCAGGCAACTCCCGCAATGGCAAGACATCCAAGAGCGTACGTAGCCAAAATGGTGCGCTCGAGCTCGATATTCCGCGCGACCGCAACAGCCCCATTCCCAGTCGAAACGCAACAAAACGGTAGGGCATTATGCCGCCTGTAAGTGCGTTAAAAATACCTCAATTGGAGAACGATAACCCAGCGATTTTCGGCCTCGCGTATTGAGCAGGTGTTCGAGTGCTGCAACCTTGCGATGGGTGACATAATTGAAGTCCGTTCCCTTCGGGTAAAAACGCCGTATCAGCCCGTTGGTATGCTCATTCAACCCGCGTTCCCAGGAATGATATGGCCGGGCAAAGTAGACCGGTGCCCCCGTGACTTTTGTAATTTCCCCGTGCAGGGAAAATTCAGAACCGTTGTCAGCAGTCAGGGTTTTAAACTCGCAGAAGGTATTGGCAACGATGTCCCTGAAGGCCGCTACCACTGTCTCTACTCGCTTGTTGGGCAGTTTGCGAATGATGACCAGCTTGACGGCTTTATCGACCACCGTCAGCAGGAATGATTTCTGATCTTTGCCAAAGATGGTGTCAATCTCGAAATGCCCGGGTTCCTGCTTGAGGTCAGCAACGGCCGGCCGCTGCTCAATGCCAACACGGTTGGGAATAGGACCGCGTTTGTTCTCATCGGTCTGATAGTTATACCGTTTACCCCGATGAGGGAGCTGCTGATATAGCCAACCGACTTAAAAATGATTACATCCTATGCCCTGATATGCGGCAAAAAAGCATAGCTGGCTGTTATCAAAATAATGTCGCTTGGCTATACAGCTCACCGCCGGCCCGGCGCTCCTGCTGGATATAGCGATAGAGCGAGTTCTTGCTGACGGACAGGCCAAATTCCAGGACCAGGCGCCCACTGATGACCTCAGGTGAGGTGTGGGTAGACAGCGCCGTTCTGATAAAGTCCTGAATGTGCGGTTCAAGCTGGTTAATCACGCTGTCCGGCCGTGTTTTCTGCCGCCGCCCTCTGGCCAACGTTTCGGCCCTTCTGCAGGAATAGACCCCGTTGAAAGCGGCGTCGGTATTGCGTCTGAGTTCCCTGCTGATGGTAGAACGAGGAAGCTCCAGTTCCCGGGCGATGGTGGCCTGGTTAACCCCATCACCACGCCGCTTTTCGATGTAGAACCGTTCTTTGTGAGTCAGATGTTTTCCCTGCATGCAACGGGATCTCCAGTAGGGCCAGAACGGTGATTTTATCCGACTCTGGCCAGTGGGTCACTTTGTTGCGTTTCGAGTGGGAATGGGGCACAGTACCTTCGAGCCGACACTGATCGGTAAGCACGAAAAGCAGCTTAACGGCTTCGATGACCGCATTATTTCTCTCTATTCCAGAGGGCTATCAACCCGTGATATTCAGGCTCACTTTAAAGAAGTCTACGGGGTCGATGTTTCCGCTGGCTTCATTTCTCAAGTGACCAATGCCGTGATGGATGACGTTAAGCGCTGGCAGCAACGGCCGCTGGATGCGTTTTATCCCATTGTTTATAGCCAACCGACTTAAAAATGATTACACCCTATGCCCTGATATGCGGCAAAGAAGCATAGCTGGCTGTTATCAAAATAATGTCGCTTGGCTATACCTTGACTGTATTGTGGTCAAAAGCCAGGACGGCGGAGCCGTGACCAACAAGTCTGTTTACTTGGCTCTAGGCATCAACGGCCAGGGCGAAAAAGAGCTGCTGGGGCTATGGATAGCCAAAACCGAGGGGGCCAAGTTCTGGTTATCTGTAATGACAGAACTGAAAAATCGTGGGCTACAGGACATCTTCATCGCCTGCTGCGATGGCCTGAAGGGCTTTCCTGATGCCATTGAAGCTGTTTACCCGCATACGCGGGTACAGCTCTGCATCGTGCATCAGGTGCGGAACTCGCTGCGCTACGTCGGCTGGAAAGAGCGTAAAGCCGTTGCTGCTGACCTCCGCACTATCTATAGTTCCGCAACGCTAGAGGGCGCTGAAGAGGCGCTGGATGCCTTCGCGTCCAAATGGGATGAGCAGTTCCCGACGATCAGCCCATCGTGGAGAAATAATTGGGAACGTCTCATCGTCATTTTTGATTTTCCGCCGGAGATTCGCAAGGTTATCTACACCACCAACGCGATAGAGTCGTTAAATGCTTCATTGCGCAAGATAACGAAAACGCGACGAATATTTCCAACGGATGACTCGGTGCTAAAATTATTCTATCTAGCCTTGCATAATATCTCGGCTAAATGGACCCTACCAGTCAGAGACTGGAAACCGGCTATGAGCCAATTCATGTTGATGTATGGAGATCGGATTTCCGGTTAAGCGATGGAGCCATTTACACGAAATTCTTTACAGACTCACGTTGGTAGCGCGTATTCTTGCATAAATTATCTTAACGGCTTTGTTGAATAATTTAACCGTTTGATTTACATCTTCTTTAGTTAGAATGCATTTACAGAGAATGTATTTTGTTAGAACGACAAATCAAATAGTTAGCACAATAAAAAGCATTCCGAGAGGAAAAATTAGTCGTTGAAATTTTATAATGCTTATATAAATCAGTATCTTAAATTATTCAACAAAGCCTATCTTAACGTCAAGATAATCATTTTCCATCCCAGCGCTGTCGTTTCGTGTCACAAACAAAAAAAATCCGCCATAATGGCGGATTTTCATACAACATCGCATTCTGGTTCAGAATCACGCTTCTGACCGCGCGACATACTTAGAAACGGTAGCCTACACCAACCGCCCAGGTGCCAACATCGATGCTACGGATACGGCTTTGCTCATAACCAACATCCAGGGCAACGTCCTGAATCGGGTTGAATTGCAGACCTGCACCGTAGGTGAAACCATAATCATCGTTATGGTTGTTGTCAGTACCGTCTACCGCATTGTGGGTGTATTTACCGTGGCTCAGGCCAATCACGCCATAGACGCTTGCCCAATCATTGATACGGTAAGCCGGGCCCGCAGTAAAGCCCATGTATTGGCCTTTATTGTAGTAACCGTCGTTGGACTGACTGTCTTCCAAATAGGTGAAGGAGCTGATCACGCCAACTTGGCTGTCATCAAACTCATAGCGATATTTAAGGTTAAAACCTTTCGCTTTGTTCACTACGCCCTGGGCATCACCCTGAGCATAACCGGCGGATACGGTACTTTGGCCGGCGAATGCGGAACCTGAGCTTACTGCAAATACGCAAGCCAGTGCGGAAAGACACGCAAATTTTTTCATATATTGCCTCGAATTCATCTTATGAAAGAAGTTTAAGCAGCATTAATATAACAAAAAAAACCTGATGTGCTGCCCATTAAATATTTATCAAACCGCTTATAGATGTAACAAACATTTTCAGGGAATAGATAAATCGATAATTTTTAATCACAAAAAAACACTCACCACGAAACTAAAATTAATTCCCACCCGACAGTAAAATACAGACAAATCTTAATTCTGCGTTCAGTTAATATACAGCCTGCTATTCATCCCGCACTGCAAATAAATATATCGTAAATAAAAGTCAATTAAAGTAAGCGCAGTGCCGACAAATTCTTTACACTAGGCTGTGTCCCTTAATTGCTTGAGCTATAGTATCCATATGTTTCTAAAACACTTTGAATTATGGCTCGCTACGATCTTTCTGATGAAGCATGGGCAATCATTGAGCCCTTGTTACCAACCGTTTTGACATCTCCGCAGGCAGGCCGGCCATGGGCAGAACATCGCAAAATCGTCAACGGCATGTTCTGGATACTGTGTTCAGGTGCCCCATGGCGTGATTTACCTGAACGTTACGGCCCATGGAAAACCGTTTATAACCGTTTCAATAGATGGTCAAAGTCTGGAGTTATTAACATTATTTTTAATAGGTTACTTTCATTTCTTGATGCTCATGGACTTGTTGACTGGTCAGCCATTGCGCTGGATGGCAGCAATATCCGTGCGCTCAAATGTGCGGCTGGCGCTCAAAAAAACATCCCGATATTACCAACGATAACAGCCTGGGTCGCTCACGAGGTGGTTATGGCACCAAAATCTACATGGCGAATGACGGAAGCGGCATCCCGCTAAATATCGTACTGAGTGCTGGGCAGGCTCACGAAAGCCTGTTCGCGTTACTCAGGCCCCATTCCCAGTCGAAACGCAACAAAACGGTAGGGCATTATGCCGCCTGTAAGTGCGTTAAAAATACCTCATTTGGAGAACGATAACCCAGCGATTTTCGGCCTCGCGTATTGAGCAGGTGTTCGAGTGCTGCAACCTTGCGATGGGTGACATAATTGAAGTCCGTTCCCTTCGGGTAAAAACGCCGTATCAGCCCGTTGGTATGCTCATTCAACCCGCGTTCCCAGGAATGATATGGCCGGGCAAAGTAGACCGGTGCCCCCGTGACTTTTGTAATTTCCCCGTGCTGGGAAAATTCAGAACCGTTGTCAGCAGTCAGGGTTTTAAACTCGCAGAAGGTATTGGCAACGATGTCCCTGAAGGCCGCTACCACTGTCTCTGCTCGCTTGTTGGGCAGTTTGCGAATGATGACCAGCTTGACGGCTTTATCGACCACCGTCAGCAGGAATGATTTCTGATCTTTGCCAAAGATGGTGTCAATCTCGAAATGCCCGGGTTCCTGCTTGAGGTCAGCAACGGCCGGCCGCTGCTCAATGCCAACACGGTTGGGAATAGGACCGCGTTTGTTCTCATCGGTCTTATAGTTATACCGTTTACCCCGATGAGGGAGCTGCTGATACAGCTCACCGCCGGCCCGGCGCTCCTGCTGGATATAGCGATAGAGCGAGTTCTTGCTGACGGACAGGCCAAATTCCAGGACCAGGCGCCCACTGATGACCTCAGGTGAGGTGTGGGTAGACAGCGCCGTTCTGATAAAGTCCTGAATGTGCGGTTCAAGCTGGTTAATCACGCTGTCCGGCCGTGTTTTCTGCCGCCGCCCTCTGGCCAACGTTTCGGCCCTTCTGCAGGAATAGACCCCGTTGAAAGCGGCGTCGGTATTGCGTCTGAGTTCCCTGCTGATGGTAGAACAGCCGAGCGCCAGCCAGAGCGCGACGTTACGCCTGCCAATCTGGACATACTGCAAACCATCAGCGACATGCTCACATCCATGGATAAAACGTGGGACGACGACCTGTTGCCGCTGTGCTCAAAAATATTCCGGCGTGAACTGCGTGAGGCGAAGGATTTAACAGAGGTTGAGGCGGTTAAGGCTCTAGGGTTCCTGAAAAATAAGGCGGCAGCATGACACCAGAAATCATCATGGAGCGCACAGGGATAGATGTGCTGCAGGTTGAGCAAGGAAGCTATGACTGGCAGCGCCTGCGACTGGGGGTGATCACCGCCTCAGGCGTGCATAACGTTATTTCAAAACCACGCAGCGGGAAGAAATGGACGGACATGAAAATGTCCTACTTCCTGACGTTATTGGCGGAGGTTTGCACTGGCGTAGCGCCAGAGGTTAACGCTAAGGCGTTGGCATGGGGTAAAGAGCATGAGGACGACGCCAGAACGGTTTTTGAGTTCACAGCAGGCGTTACCGTTGCATCTGCGCCAATCATCTATCGAGATGAGGAAATGCGCGTGGCGTGCTCTCCTGATGGCCTATGCAGTAATGGATTCGGACTGGAGCTTAAATGCCCTTTCACCTCTCGCGATTTCATGCGGTTCAGGCTTGGCGGATTGGATGCCGTCAAGTCAATGTACATGGCTCAGGTGCAATTCAGTATGTGGGTAACTGGAAAGGATGCATGGTATTTCGCTAATTACGACCCGCGCATGAAGCGTGAAGGTATCCACCATGTTGTTATTGAGCGCGATGAAACCTACATGAGCGACTTTAACGAAATGGTTCCTGACTTCATCGAGAAGATGGATTTATCACTTAATGAAATCGGATTCAAATTCGGAGAACAGTGGCGTTAACCATATGCGAGGCTGATATGGAAAATAATACTGACGACATAAAAGTCGGCGGCACGAAAATCAGATATTACGACTCATACGGAGCATGGTTGCTCCCTGATAAAACTTTCACAAATAACCCACTTAAAGCCCAGCGCGCTGCCGAGGAAATAGAAAATAAACGACACAAACCGAAACTGGCATGGGAGATTTGGGAAATTCAGTTCGTGATGGAGAAAAAGCGGGATTGCAATTTCAGAAGCGTCGCAATGAAACTAGACAGGGATGTTCTCGACGTCAAACAACTGGTAACAGCTATCAGGGCGGATTAATCCCATGACTAACCTCTACTTAACAGCGGCTAATAAAGCCGCTTCACTCGAACGCGGCGTGGCGTTCCAGTCGAAATCGAAACTGGTCGCCAAGCTTGCCGCCGATGGACGACTGGAACACCGGAAAGAAAGCCAGCAATCGGCGTGGGGGCTGATGACGTGGGAGCATTACGCTCTAACTCACGCTGGACGTATTGCTTACTGTAAAAGCTGTGATGATGCGGGGGGTGATAATGTCTGACTCGCCAGAAAACGACATCATTTCTGATGCTGACATTGAAACGCTGACCGGTTATAAAAACCCATCAAAGCAATGCAGATCCTTGCGTGATGCTGGTATATTTTTTATAACTCGGCGTGATGGTCGCCCTCGAACAACGTGGGAGCACTTCAACAACCCATTGTCGCAACGTCAGAAAATAATCGGTTGTGGCAATCCTGAGCCAAACTTTGGAGCACTCGATTAATGCCAAAAGCCAGAAAAAACAAAGAAGATACATGGATGCCTCCGAGGGTATACCTCGGACGTTCAGCGTATGAATATCACCCTAAAGGCGGCGGGAATATCCGCCTGTGTGACAAAACCAGTACCCAAGCGCAGGTGTGGACTGCATGGGAAGCACTTATCAATGATCGCCCAGATGATTCATTGTTTTCTGGATTAGTCGAGCGTTTTTTCAAGTCAGGTGATTTTTATGAATTGGCACCTGAGACGCAGAAAGACTACCGTAAATACTCCGCTAAAGTTCTCGCGGTTTTTGGACAAATGCCCTCTGATGCTATAAAGCCTGAGCACGTACGCCGATATATGGATAAACGAGGTGTTAAAAGCCGCACGCAAGCCAACCGGGAAAAGGCTTTTATGTCACGCGCCTATCGTTGGGCATATGAGCGAGGCATGGTCAAAGGGAATCCTACCAAGGGTGTAAGGCAATACAAGGAGGTGAGCCGAGATCGATACATCACGCACGAAGAATATCAAGCGCTCTATTCTGTTGCACCGGATGTAGTGAAGGTTGCCATGGAGCTTGCCTACCTTTGCTGTGCACGTCAAAACGATGTATTGGAAATCAAAAAGGGCCAAATATTGGATGACGGCATTCTGATTAAACAAAGTAAAACAGCGGTAGCACAAATTAAAGCATGGAGTCCTCGCCTGGAAACCGTTATGAAACTTGCGCAATCACTGCCTCTGAATGATGGAATGAGTAGCCTGTACGTTATCCATCAACCAGCCGGAGGAAAATACACCCGTGATGGTTTTAACAGCCGCTGGCGCAAAGCAAAGCAAGAAGCAAAAGAGCGTTTTCCCGCACTGAGCTTTGACTTTACGTTCCACGATCTAAAGGCCAAAGGAATTTCAGATTTGAAAGGCAATCTCTATGAGAAACAAGCTATATCGGGTCATAAAAACATCGAACAAACCGCCCGGTATGACCGAAAGATAGCTATTGTTCCGGTTGTTGGTGGGCAGTGACGACAGCAATAATATTATGAAAGGATATTATGAAATGGTGGTTGTTGAAGAAAAAAAGCCACCTTGCGGTGGCGTAATAATATTTATAACTAATTGTTTTTATTAACTTAAATGATGGTGCCCGGGGCGGGACTTGAACCCGCACAGCGCGTACGCCGAGGGATTTTAAATCCCTTGTGTCTACCGATTTCACCACCCGGGCGAAAATTGGAGGCGCGTCCCGGAGTCGAACCGAGGTGGGCGGATTTGCAATCCGCTGCATGGCCACTCTGCCAACGCGCCTTTATTCTGCTTATCGGCCCGCTGCTTTAGGCCGAATCAATAATCTCTTACTTATAACTTATTGATTAAATAAGATTTTTTCATTTACGTTTAAGGAATGGACGCTATTATGGACTGGTTACGTGCTGATGGCAAGCCCTTTGTCGCCGGGATAAAACCGAATGCTCAAAAGCTCACCACGACCGCTCATTATTTGCAACTCTCGCTGCATTTAGCAGCAAAATGGCTGTTTAGTCGACAAATATGCACTAGTCTAGACCGCAGAAACATCATTACTCGGACTCAGCGGCAATGTCGGACAGCGACCAAAGCGTACAACATCCGCCACTGCCCGTAAACCCGGCGACTGGGATTGATACTGCACCAGCAATTTCAGTGGTGTCGACATGGTCACTGTCAGTAACCGTTGTCGTGGTTAAGCGCATGTTCAATCATCGAGCCTGCAATGCGCGATGAATTGCTTTATAATCTGTCTATGCCAGATAGAACACCCGTGTCTATTCACCGCGCTAGGCTGTGTCCCTTAATTGCTTGAGCTATAGTATCCATCTGTTTCTAAGACACTTTGGATTATGGCTCGCTACGATCTTTCTGATGAAGCATGGGCAATCATTGAGCCCTTGTTACCAACCGTTTTGACATCTCCGCAGGCAGGCCGGCCATGGGCAGAACATCGCAAAATCGTCAACGGCATGTTCTGGATACTGTGTTCAGGTGCCCCATGGCGTGATTTATAGCC
Organism: Symbiopectobacterium purcellii; assembly: GCF_052050035.1. Classification (GTDB taxonomy): domain Bacteria; phylum Pseudomonadota; class Gammaproteobacteria; order Enterobacterales; family Enterobacteriaceae; genus Symbiopectobacterium; species Symbiopectobacterium purcellii_A. Next base: position 5,140,290 of record NZ_CP189882.1, on the reverse strand, counting down.
AAGCGACTTAATTTTGATTACACCATATGGACTGAGAACAAACTCTCTGTATCGCAACCCATCTCTCTTTTTTTGCTTTTTGCTTGTGCCCATTTATGCTCAATTGGGTTAAGATCTGGCGAATATGTAGGCAAATACTCCACCATATACCCTGCATCGATGATGACTTGTTGAATATTATGTTTTTTGTGAAAAGTGGCATTGTCCATCATGATTACACTGTTTTTAGGGAGTACTGGGATAAGGACTTGTGTGACCCAGGCATAGAAAACATCGCTGTTAATATTGATATCAAATAATCCGATAGCAAACAGCGTTGTGCCTAATAAAGCGCCGATAACATTTGTTCTTCCCCTAGCTCCCCAGTTCTTCAGGCCAAAACACCGTTGACCTTTTGGGGAATAGCCGTGAGTCCGTGGGGCATCGTGTGAAAAACCACTTTCATCAATAAAAACAATAGGTTTACCTTCTTTTTCATACTGTTGTTTTTTTTGTTGAAATCCCTGCCGGGCGTTTTCGTCGGCTTTCGGATGACGTAGAGTTTTTTTTATAGGTCAATCCCAGCTTTTTAAGCGCTTGCCAAATGGCCTTCTGACAAACGCCAAAACGCTCTGCACGTTCTTTTTGGTAAGCATCTGGATATTGTTCAACATCTTTTATCAACTCGGATTTATCGATCTTTCGCTGACGCGTGGTCGATGCTTTTGACTCTATTTGATTAATCCAACGCGATACAGAGGCAGGGCCAATCCGAAATTGCTTCGCTGTTTCTCGGATACTCAACCCTTCGTTTTTCCGTGTAGATATCACTTTACGTCTAAAATCAATTGAATAGCTCATTTAAATAATGTAATCAAAATTAAGTCGTTTAGCTATACCTGAACGTTACGGCCCATGGAAAACCGTTTATAACCGTTTCAATAGATGGTCAAAGTCTGGCGTTATTAACATTATTTTTAATAGGTTACTTTCATTTCTTGATGCTCATGGACTTGTTGACTGGTCAGCCACTGCGCTGGATGGCAGCAATATCCGTGCGCTCAAATGTGCGGCTGGCGCTCAAAAAAACATCCCTATATTACCAACGATAACAGCCTGGGTCGCTCACTAGGGCCCCATTCCCACTCGAAACGCAACAAAGCGGTAGAGGGTTATGCCACCAGTAAGTGCGTTAAAAATACCTCATTGGGGGAACGATAGCCCAGCGATTTTCTGCCCCTTGTATTGAGTATGTGTTCGAGTTCGGCAATCTTACGATGACTGACCTGACTGAAGTCTGTTCCCTTTGGGTAAAAACGTCGTATCAGCCCGTTGGTGTGCTCATTCAAGCCCCTCTCCCAGGAATGATAAGGATGGGCAAAGTAGACCTGCGCCCCTGTGATTTGAGTAATTTGCTCGTGCAGAGCGAATTCAGGGCCGTTATCAGCTGTTAGGGTCTTAAACTTGCAAAAGGTATTAGCTTCAATGTCCCTGAAAGCAGCAACCACAGTCTCCGCACGCTTATTAGGCAGTTTGCGAATGATGACGGTTTTCAATGCTTTATCTACGATGGTTAACAAGAATGACTTCTGGTCTTTGCCAAAAATAGTGTCAATTTCGAAGTGGCCAGGCTCCTGTTTAAGCTCGGCTTGAGCTGGGCGATACTCAATACCAACACGGTTGGGAATAGGGCCTGATTTGAGGTTTTCGGCATTGTACCTGTAACGTTTTCCCCGATGAGGAAGTTGCTGATATAGCTCCCCGCCAGCCTGTCTCTCCTGCAGGATATAGCGATATAGCGTATTCTTGCTGACAGATATACCGAATTCCAGGTGCAAACGGCCACTGATGATTTCAGGTGAAGAGTGAGTGGAAAGCGCCTGCCTGATGAAGTTCTGAATGTGTGGCTCCAACGGGTAAAAAGCATTGTTTGGCAGAGGCTTATGACGGCGTTCCCGGGCCAGAGTGTCCGCCCTTCTACAGCAGTAGACACCATTGAAAGTAGGGTCGGTATTGCGTCTGAGTTCCCTGCTGATGGTCGAGCGAGGCAGAGCAAGCTCTCTGGCGATGGTAGCTTGGTTGACACCTTCACCACGCCGCTTTTCGATGTAGAACCGTTCTTTGTGAGTCAGATGTTTTCCCTGCATGCAACAGGCTCTCCAGTATGGCCAGAACGGTGATTTTATCCGACTCTGGCAAGTGGGTCACTTTGTTGCGTTTCGAGTGGGAATGGGGCAGGGCTGATGCAACCGACGGATGGCAGCATCGACTTTGCTGGCGTTCGGGTCGCTGAGGCGCGTTTTAGCGCACCGCCGGAGCAACGTGATTTAGGCATGGTTTTTCAGGATTATGCGTTATGGCCGCATATGACGGTGCGTGAGAACGTTGCCTTTCCGTTGAAGATGCGCGGACTAAACGCGGCGTGCCGTAAAGAGAAAACGGATGCCGCTTTGGAGCGTGTTGGGCTGTATGCCTTGGCCGATCGCTATCCCGCCGCGTTGTCGGGTGGGCAACAACAGCGCGTCGCTTTGGCGCGTGCCGTCGTGGCTGAGCCACGAATCCTGCTGTTCGATGAACCGCTTTCCAATAAGCGTGTTGCTTAATAGTGAAATAAGGGTGTTTCGGTGATTGAAGTAAATTTTACGCTGTTCTGAGATGGAAATTCCAAAGACCGGCGCTAAGGAGTAAGAAGGTATCATCAATAAAGGGTCTACGATTCCGTAAAATTTGGGTCATGCAACCGAGGCGCTTGATACCCGCGATGGCGTGTTCAACTGTAATACGGATGCCCGAGATTATTTTATTTTCTTGTTTTTGTTCAGGCGATAAAGGTCTTTTTCGAGTTCCTTTTTTTGGGATTTGTGTATTAGGATGCTGTTTATCTATACCTTGAAAACCGGTATCTGCCCAGATGGTTACCTCAGGAGGAATATGGCGAATTATATCGACTTTATCGAGTAAGCGTTTATCGTGACGGCGCCCATTTTTGCTCATGGGGATAAATCCAATTTGCCTTGTTTCGTCAGTCATAATAAGCCCTTTTCGAGTGGTCTGTCTTTTCTTTCCCGAATACATTTTTTTTCGCCGACGCAGATTCTTAGGCTTTTGGACAGGTCGCTCTGTCCCATCAATAAAGACGTCTTTAACTCCAGGAAAGGCGCGAAAAAATTCCTCAGCAGAGCGAATTTGACGAGCGGGCAAAACACATTCTCGCCCCAAGGTCATCTCTAAAACCGGCAATAATATTTTTACCCAGCGACATACCCGTGTTCTATCTAAACCAAAAAGAAGTCCTTGCAAATCATAGGTCGGATAACATTTTAAATACAATAAAATAAAAAGCAGTTTATCTAATGGGGTTGGGATAAATCCTTTCTGCCCTGCACCCATCTGCCGCTCGTGATCTTTTCGATTCTTTTTCCGATAAATCAAATAACAAGCTGAAAATTCAGCGGCTAAATTTTTCAATTCTTCGACTGATAATCCAATGATTGCTTTACATAAACGATTATCTCGTAACAACCGCTCTTTGTTGATCATTTCAAACCTTTATTCTCTAAGTTAAACCTCTTTTTATTCTCAATAGCCTGACAAAAAATGCAAGTCTCTATTCAGCAACTAGTTTAATCTTGATCGCGATCTCCGTGAGTCACTCAGTAAAGAGATGTCGGTGTTATAGCCAAGCGACTTAATTTTGATTACACCATATGGACTGAGAACAAACTCTCTGTATCGCAACCCATCTCTCTTTTTTTGCTTTTTGCTTGTGCCCATTTATGCTCAATTGGGTTAAGATCTGGCGAATATGTAGGCAAATACTCCACCATATACCCTGCATCGATGATGACTTGTTGAATATTATGTTTTTTGTGAAAAGTGGCATTGTCCATCATGATTACACTGTTTTTAGGGAGTACTGGGATAAGGACTTGTGTGACCCAGGCATAGAAAACATCGCTGTTAATATTGATATCAAATAATCCGATAGCAAACAGCGTTGTGCCTAATAAAGCGCCGATAACATTTGTTCTTCCCCTAGCTCCCCAGTTCTTCAGGCCAAAACACCGTTGACCTTTTGGGGAATAGCCGTGAGTCCGTGGGGCATCGTGTGAAAAACCACTTTCATCAATAAAAACAATAGGTTTACCTTCTTTTTCATACTGTTGTTTTTTTTGTTGAAATCCCTGCCGGGGGCTTTGTTGAATAATTTAACCGTTTGATTTACATCTTCTTTAGTTAGAATGCATTTACAGAGAATGTATTTTGTTAGAACGACAAATCAAATAGTTAGCACAATAAAAAGCATTCCGAGAGGAAAAATTAGTCGTTGAAATTTTATAATGCTTATATAAATCAGTATCTTAAATTATTCAACAAAGCCCCTGCCGGGCGTTTTCGTCGGCTTTCGGATGACGTAGAGTTTTTTTTATAGGTCAATCCCAGCTTTTTAAGCGCTTGCCAAATGGCCTTCTGACAAACGCCAAAACGCTCTGCACGTTCTTTTTGGTAAGCATCTGGATATTGTTCAACATCTTTTATCAACTCGGATTTATCGATCTTTCGCTGACGCGTGGTCGATGCTTTTGACTCTATTTGATTAATCCAACGCGATATAGAGGCAGGGCCAATCCGAAATTGCTTCGCTGTTTCTCGGATACTCAACCCTTCGTTTTTCCGTGTAGATATCACTTTACGTCTAAAATCAATTGAATAGCTCATTTAAATAATGTAATCAAAATTAAGTCGTTTAGCTATACTTCGTCAGCTAGGCACGACAGCGGTGTATAGCCAAGCGACATTATTTTGATAACAGCCAGCTATGCTTCTTTGCCGCATATCAGGGCATAGGATGTAATCATTTTTAAGTCGGTTGGCTATATGTCACGCACGACCGCGAAGAGGCGAACACCATGGCGGATGCGGATGCGACCTTATCCGCGGGTCAACTGGTCTCCGTTTCCACGGCTTTGTTGAATAATTTAAGATACTGGTTTATATAAGCATTATAAAATTTCAACGACTAATTTTTCCTCTCGGAATGCTTTTTATTGTGCTAACTATTTGATTTGTCGTTCTAACAAAATACATTCTCTGTAAATGCATTCTAACTAAAGAAGATGTAAATCAAACGGTTAAATTATTCAACAAAGCCCGTTTCCACCTTAGATGCAGAGTAGGGGAGTTATACGATGAACATGAACACGGCTTTGTTGAATAAATAGATATTATTCTGCGCAGCCATAAAGGCTGCGGATTCCCTTGAGGTAAAATCAGTATGTTACATCTAGAGCGTAGTGATGCATCCCGGAGCGATCAGCATTTTAATCCAAAAAAGGCGTGTCATAACAGCATTATTCCCTATTATTCAACAAAGCCCATGAACACAATAAACAGCAGCACCGTTTATCTCAGTAAAACGTTAACAGCGGGAGTATAGCCAACCGACTTAAAAATGATTACATCCTATGCCCTGATATGCGGCAAAGAAGCATAGCTGGCTGTTATCAAAATAATGTCGCTTGGCTATATTAACAGGTATGGCGCTTTCTTTGGCCATGGCAAGCGGCACTGCGCTACTGACAGGGATTGTCGGCACATTGGTTGCCTGGTTGGTAACGGTGAGACGCGTTCGCGGTGCAGCGCTATTGGGTGGCCTCTCTCTGTTGCCTGTGGCGCTTCCTGGCATTGTGGTTGGTGTGGGGCTGATATTGGCGTGGAACCGAAGCTTTTGGCCGGTTACGCCCTACAACACTTGGGTGATTCTCCTGTTGGCGTACAGTTGCTTACTGTTGCCTTATCCCATCCGCTATGTGAGTGCGGCATTACGCCAACTTGGCCCTAACCTGGAAGCTGCTGCACGCGTTCACGGCGGCTCGACGTTGAGGGCATTGCGCTACGTGGTGGCACCGCTGGTCTTCCCCAGCTTGCTGGCGGCGATGTTACTGGTGTTTGCCGTAGCCGTTCGTGAGTTGGTGACCTTATTGCTTTTGGCTCCGGCAGGGGTGCAAACCACTGCGATCTTTATCTGGCGACAGTTTGAGCAAGGGTCTGTAGGGCAGGGAATGGCGATGGCAACGGTGGCAATGACGGTAAGTCTGGCAACCATGCTGTTGGGGATACATTTGTATCAGCGTTTTCAGCCGGGGGAATAAGAATCTGGCTGTAGGCTAAAAGCAAAAACGCCCCTGATTGCTCAGGGGCGTTCTTTTATATGGCGGTGAGAGAGGGGTTCGAACCCTCGATACGCTTTCGCGTATACACACTTTCCAGGCGTGCTCCTTCAGCCACTCAGACACCTCACCGGGGGTTACCGTTCAAGTGCAACGGGGCGGTACTATAGGGAGTCGACCGCTTTCGGTCAAGCAGAATTTTATGGATTTCACGCATCTGATTACACAGTAAACTAGTTGCTGAATAGAGACTTGCATTTTTTGTCAGGCTATTGAGAATAAAAAGAGGTTTAACTTAGAGAATAAAGGTTTGAAATGATCAACAAAGAGCGGTTGTTACGAGATAATCGTTTATGTAAAGCAATCATTGGATTATCAGTCGAAGAATTGAAAAATTTAGCCGCTGAATTTTCAGCTTGTTATTTGATTTATCGGAAAAAGAATCGAAAAGATCACGAGCGGCAGATGGGTGCAGGGCAGAAAGGATTTATCCCAACCCCATTAGATAAACTGCTTTTTATTTTATTGTATTTAAAATGTTATCCGACCTATGATTTGCAAGGACTTCTTTTTGGTTTAGATAGAACACGGGTATGTCGCTGGGTAAAAATATTATTGCCGGTTTTAGAGATGACCTTGGGGCGAGAATGTGTTTTGCCCGCTCGTCAAATTCGCTCTGCTGAGGAATTTTTTCGCGCCTTTCCTGGAGTTAAAGACGTCTTTATTGATGGGACAGAGCGACCTGTCCAAAAGCCTAAGAATCTGCGTCGGCGAAAAAAAATGTATTCGGGAAAGAAAAGACAGACCACTCGAAAAGGGCTTGTTATGACTGACGAAACAAGGCAAATTGGATTTATCCCCATGAGCAAAAATGGGCGCCGTCACGATAAACGCTTACTCGATAAAGTCGATATAATTCGCCATATTCCTCCTGAGGTAACCATCTGGGCAGATACCGGTTTTCAAGGTATACATAAACAGCATCCTAATGGCTTTGTTGAATAAATCAGAATTAGCCGACAGGATGACTCCCTCTGCTACACCTGTTATCCTATCCTGACGCTGTGTGGCATACCCAACAACGTCATACGGTTCAGCGCTTTGACCATCGGTATGGCTTCACCTACTTGAGCCTCATAGTCACGCAGGCTCAGATGGCCACCCAGCAAAGTTTTTATGCGGAACATCGCTGTTTCTGCCACTGAACGCCGGTGATAACCCACTTTCTTTTTCCACATATCATTACTCCCGCTCAGACGCTGATTCGCCACCGCATGGTTACGTTCATGGTACTTGTCCGGCCAGTATTTGGCTCCGCTTCGCGGCGGGATAAGGGGCCTGATTTTCTTTCTTAGCAACGCATCGTGGCAGTAACGGGCGTCATAAGCACCGTCTGCTGACACTTCCCTGATTTTTCGGTGGGTTTGGTTAATCAGGCCCGGCAGTGCCTGCGCATCTGTCGTTCCGCTGAGCGATAAGTCGGCACAGATAATCTCATGCGTCGCACTGTCTGCTGCCAGATGAAGCTTGCGCCACACTCTTCGTCTGTCAGCCCCATGCTGCCTGACTTTCCATTCACCTTCGCCAAAGACCTTCAGACCGGTACTGTCGATGACCAGATGCGAGATTTCACCACGCGTTGGCGTTTTTATGCTGATACTGACGGTTTTTGCCCGCCGACTGACCAGAGAGTAGTCCGGGCAGCGCAGTGGCAGGCTCATCAGTGTAAAAACCGAGTCGACAAAGCCCTGTAATGCCCGGAGCGACAGGTTAAACACGCGCTTTATCATCAAAACCGTGGTAACAGCCATATCGGTGTAGTAAAGCGGCCGACCACGACCTTCAGGCGAAGCACTGTCAGTCCATGCAGCGATGGCCGACTCATCAAGCCAGACCGTCAGGGAGCCGCGTTGTCTGAGTGCTTTGTTGTAGGTGGGCCAGTTGGTGATTTTAAACTTTTGCTTTGCCATGGGGAGCTGCTATCGGGAGCGATGATATAGCCAAGCGACATTATTTTGATAACAGCCAGCTATGCTTCTTTGCCGCATATCAGGGCATAGGATGTAATCATTTTTAAGTCGGTTGGCTATAGTGCTTTGATCCGGCGATCCCCTGAAAGTTCGATTTATTCAACAAAGCCACTCCTTAGCGCCGGTCTTTGGAATTTCCATCTCAGAACAGCGTAAAATTTACTTCAATCACCGAAACACCCTTATTTCACTATTAAGCAACACGCTTAGTGAACGCCTAAGGGGAAATGGGCTGAATAGAATGTGATAACACGGCGATCGACATGTGAAAAGCGCTGGCTGGTGCATAAAAAAACCGCAAGTGTTTCCACCTGCGGTTGATAAACCGATACCGCAACTTTCCCTTTAGGGGAATTATGCCAGCAGCGATTTGATAAAGCTGGTCAGTTCTGCATCTTTGCTGTTGGCAAAGAAGTATTCCTGGAATTTAGCACCAGAAATAGCACCTTTAACCAGATCCTGATCCAGACCTTTCAGGATTGAGATCAGATCGTTATAGGTAACTTCTTTCACTGCGTCCAGGATCTTCTTGTTACGCTGTTGCGGAACAACGCGGTCGCTCGGGTAGCCACGGCCACCTTCTTCTTTGAACGGTTGAGTGAACAGGTTTTCCAGGTTCAGCTCAGCGCCCCAGCCGAAGCCTTTGGCATACGGCAGAGAAACGGCGTTACCGTTGTTGATCTGGGAGAACAGGTACGCATCGGACGGGTCAACAACCAGACCACAGATCACACCCGGGAAAGATTTACAGGCCAGCATCGCGCCCTGGCCAGTACCACAACCGGTTACCACGAAAGCGGTGCGTGTCAAGGTAGTTGTCGCCCCAGTTGATTCATACGGCCTGTTTTTCCCGTTCCGGATTTAGCCACACTTCGTCCTGCCGCTCCCAGTTTCTTGTTGGCCCTGACCAACGATGCGGGTTCTGCATTTTTGCTGCCTCATACACCGATTTTCGCTTTACCAGCAACTGGCTGTCTTCGCCTCTGTGCCGCTGGCCCGGCGTGACATACCGGATACCGCTATGGCGATGTTCCTCGTTGTACCAGCCGACGAAGGTTTCCACCCAGGCTCGCGCATCTTCCAGCGTTGCAAAGCCTTTTTCAGACCATGCAGGCACGTATTTCTGCATCCTGAACAGCGATTCCACGTGGGCGTTGTCGTTGCTTACCCGCGGCCGACTGTGTGACGGGGTTATCTTCAGCTCCGCAAGCTTCACCTGCAGTACCTGTGACTTCATCGGTGCACCGTTATCCGCATGCAGTACCAGCGGCTCCTGCCAGCAGCGCTCGCTCAGCACCGTTCGCTTCAGCAGTTCTGCTGCATACTCGCCGCTTTCGACCGGGTACACCTCATAACCCACTATTTTGCGACTGAACACATCTTCTATGAGATACAGGTAGAACCAGTGACCCGCCGTCAGCGACTTCAGCCAGGTGATGTCCCACGACCACACCTGGTTCGGCGCGATCGCCTTCCATGTCGACAGCGGCTTACTTTGCGGGGCCTGCTGACGCCCGCGATGACTGACCTCTCCGGCACGGCGCAACACCCGGTAAAACGTCGATTCACTGGCAACGTAACGCCCCTCATCGGCTAGTGCCGGTACGATTTGCGCCGGCGACAGACTGGCGAATCGTGGCTCATGGCAGATGGCCAGCACCTGCTGTTCCGCTTCAGCACTGAGCCTGTTTTTCGGCATCGGCCGTGATGCCGTCGGTCGCCGGTCGTCAGGACTTAGCCGCCAGCGCTGGAACGTCCGCTCGCTAATACCTACAGACCTGCAGGCATCGCTTTGCCGGACGCCGGCAGTGGCAGCCTCCTCCAGCATCTTCATCAGCCGTAACCTGTCGGCTGTGCGCGTCATTCGACCTCGCGTTCTTCGTCGAAGAACGCCTTGAGCTTTTTTTCCAGGATGAGCAGTGCCGCCGCTTCGGCGAGGGCTTTGTCCTTGCGGGCTATTTCACGATTAAGCTGCTGAATTTCTTTTTGCTGTTTCTTTATTAAGGCTCTTTCTGCACGCTGACCTGGCTGCATAAACTCGTCCTTCCACTGCTGAATCTGTTCAGGATAGAGGCCTTTACGGCGACAGTATTCAGCCACAGCATGAGCAGAAAGCGGCGCGGTTTCAACGATAACGGCGAAGCGCGCATCCTGAGACCACTCCAGGTGGAGTTTACTCTCACTGGCTGCCGACTGAGTCGGAATTCCAGCCTGAGACCGCCAGCCATAAAGCGTATTGGCGGGATATCTGGTAAATAGACTGACTATGCGGCGGCAACATTCTGGCGATCACAGCCGCTTTACGTTCTGGCGAATAGCTTCCCATGAACAGCTTCTCCAGCCCCCTAGATTTTTTTCACTCAGAGGCGACAACTACCCTGACATGGGGGGAAATCAGCAGCACCAGAGTTCAGCAGGATAGCTGCCAGAATACCGTTCTGGATGTAGGTCAGTTGTGCAGCGTCATCAACGGCGTACTGACCGTAGTTGTATATGGTGTGACCTTGCGGTGCAACGGCTTTAGTCAGCGCTTCGGCAATAATAGCGTTCTTGGCAGCCTGGCTGTTCTCGTTAATCAATGCAATTTTCATGTTCGTTCCTTTATTGTGATGGACAAATAAAAATACTAAAAACTATTTCATTTTGATGGGTGTAGTATGCTTTGTCAAAAATAAAGCGCAAATCATCCCAGCGCAGAATTGCCAAACCGGGCCTGTGCCACATTTTCATTGTTATACATTACCTGACAAACAACCAGCACAAGAGGCTCTACTATGCATAGATACAGGTACCGCTCGCCTGACGAGCGCAGATGATATAGCCAAGCGACATTATTTTGATAACAGCCAGCTATGCTTCTTTGCCGCATATCAGGGCATAGGATGTAATCATTTTTAAGTCGGTTGGCTATAATGCGCTGGTGTCCATGCTGCAATTCATTGCCAATGAAGATACGTTGCAAGGATTGGTATTCTGGACCATGGGCAGTCTGGCCCGCGCCTCATCGGAAAAGCTAGGCATACTGCTGCTGGCACTGGCGATATTAATGCCGCTGTCGTTTATGAGTTCATGGAAACTCACCGCCTTACGCCTTGGGGAAGATCGCGCTACCAGTTTTGGCATCAACGTGCGCCGCTTACGTCTGACGACGCTGCTGCGCATCAGTATCCTCTCTGCGCTGTCGGTGGCGTTTATCGGCCCGATCGGTTTTATTGGTCTGGTTGCGCCACACATCGCCCGCATGGTATTCGGCGAAGAACACCGTTTCTATCTGCCCGCCAGCGCCCTGATTGGTGCGCTGGTGTTATAGCCAACCGACTTAAAAATGATTACATCCTATGCCCTGATATGCGGCAAAGAAGCATAGCTGGCTGTTATCAAAATAATGTCGCTTGGCTATAATTGCACTGGTCAAGTAAATCAGGACACTTTTTTCTCAGCCATTTGTTCATAACGCACCGGAGACAGATCACCGTTAGCGGCATGATGCCTCTCTAGGTTGTAGTAGCGGATATACGTCGCCACATCCTGCTCCATGTAAGCCCGTGTTGGCTGGGGTACCAGCAGCAACCATTCATGTTTCAGACTGCCCCAGAAGCGCTCCATCACCGCATTATCCCAGCAGGCACCCACGTCTCCCATACTGCTCCTCAGCCTGTAGCTGCTCAGCAGCGCCTGAAAGCGTTGTCCCGTGTACTGCGCCCCCCTGTCCGTATGCACCACCAGGCCCGGCGGGGGAGTTCGCAGGTTATATGCCTTCATCAGGGCCCCGCAGACCAGCGATGAGGTCATCCGTCTGTCCACCTGCCAGCCCACTATCTGCCGGGAGTACAAATCCATAATAGCCGCCAGATACAGCCAGCCTTCACCGGTCTTCAGATACGTGATGTCACTCGCCCACACCTGATTTGGCCCCGGCGGGTTAAAATTCTGGTTCAGCAGGTTTGGGGCCACCTCTGCACCCGGGCGGGGTTTTGTCGTGACCTTATATAGCCAACCGACTTAAAAATGATTACAGCCGATGCCCTGATATGTGGCAAAGAAGCATAGCTGGCTGTTATCAAAATAATGTCGCTTAGCTATAAGTCCGGCGCTGTTGGCAGACCAGCCCCTCTTCCTGCATGAGTTTCCTCACCCGCCAGCGGCTGATTATGATGCCTTCTCCACGAAGCCTTTTGACCAGCGTCCGGCTTCCTGCTCCCTGCCTGCTGGCGGCGAACAGCGCCTTTAACCTGACCCGGACCTCCACGTCTTTTTGCAGCGGTTCGGCGGGCTTTTTTCGCCATGCATACCAGGCAGAGGCTGTCACACGCATGACCCGACAGAGTGTACGAACGCTGAAGTTAGTGGCATTGTCGAGAATGAACCGGTATCGAGTCTGTAAAGAATTTCGTGTAAATGGCTCCATCGCTTAACCGGAAATCCGATCTCCATACATCAACATGAATTGGCTCATAGCCGGTTTCCAGTCTCTGATTGGTAGGGTCCATTTAGCCGAGATATTATGCAAGGCTAGATAGAATAATTTTAGCACCGAGTCATCCGTTGGAAATATTCGTCGCGTTTTCGTTATCTTGCGCAATGAAGCATTTAACGACTCTATCGCGTTGGTGGTGTAGATAACCTTGCGGATCTCCGGCGGAAAATCAAAAATGACGATGAGACGTTCCCAATTATTTCTCCACGATGGGCTGATCGTCGGGAACTGTTCATCCCATTTGGGGCTTTGTTGAATAATTTAAGATATAGCCAAGCGACATTATTTTGATAACAGCCAGCTATGCTTCTTTGCCGCATATCAGGGCATAGGATGTAATCATTTTTAAGTCGGTTGGCTATACTGATTTATATAAGCATTATAAAATTTCAACGACTAATTTTTCCTCTCGGAATGCTTTTTATTGTGCTAACTATTTGATTTGTCGTTCTAACAAAATACATTCTCTGTAAATGCATTCTAACTAAAGAAGATGTAAATCAAACGGTTAAATTATTCAACAAAGCCCCCATTTGGCCGCGAAGGCATCCAGGGCCTCTTCAGCGCCCTCTAGCGTTGCGGAACTATAGATAGTGCGGAGGTCAGCAGCAACGGCTTTACGCTCTTTCCAGCCGACGTAGCGCAGCGAGTTCCGCACCTGATGCACGATGCAGAGCTGTACCCTATGCGGGTAAACAGCTTCAATGGCATCAGGAAAGCCCTTCAGGCCATCGCAGCAGGCGATAAAGATGTCCTGTAGCCCACGATTTTTCAGTTCTGTCATTACAGATAACCAGAACTTGGCCCCCTCGGTTTTGGCTATCCATAGCCCCAGCAGCTCTTTTTCGCCCTGGCCGTTGATGCCTAGAGCCAAGTAAACAGACTTGTTGGTCACGGCTCCGCCGTCCTGGCTTTTGACCACAATACATTCAAGGTAAACAATGGGATAAAACGCATCCAGCGGCCGTTGCTGCCAGCGCTTAACGTCATCCATCACGGCATTGGTCACTTGAGAAATGAAGCCAGCGGAAACATCGACCCTGTAGACTTCTTTAAAGTGAGCCTGAATATCACGGGTTGATAGCCCTCTGGAATAGAGAGAAATAATGCGGTCATCGAAGCCGTTAAGCTGCTTTTCGTGCTTACCGATCAGTGTCGGCTCGAAGGTACTGTTGCGGTCGCGCGGAATATCGAGCTCGAGCGCACCATTTTGGCTACGTACGCTCTTGGATGTCTTGCCATTGCGGGAGTTGCCTGAATGATTACCAGCCTGGTCATGCTTAGCATACCCAAGGTGTATCTCCATCTCAGCTTGAAGAACCCGTTCCGCCAGTCTTTTAGTCAGCTCCTTGAGTAGGCCTGATTCACCCAGAAGCTCCTGAGGGGAGTGGCAATCCTGAAGCAGTTGGTCAATAAGTTCTTTGCTGATAGGCATTTTTTGTCCTCTGAAGGTTTTCCTCAAAATGCCATTTACACAGATCTTTTTACACTCTCCGATTAGAACGCGGTAGTGTCTTTGAACAGGCCCACTTTTAATTCGTTAGCTGTGTAGATCTGCTTTCCATCAACCAACACTTCACCATCGGCAATGCCCATCACCAAACGGCGATTGATAACGCGCTTGAAGTGAATACGGTAGGTGACTTTTTTAGCCGTCGGCAAGACCTGCCCAGTGAATTTCACTTCACCCACGCCCAGCGCACGACCTTTACCTTCACCGCCCAGCCAGCCGAGATAGAACCCGACCAACTGCCACATGGCATCCAATCCCAGGCAGCCAGGCATCACCGGATCGCCGATAAAGTGGCAACCAAAGAACCACAGATCGGGAGTAATATCCAATTCGGCTTCAACGTAGCCTTTGCCGTGATTACCACCGTCTTCCGTCATTTTGACGACACGATCCATCATCAACATGTTTGGGGCAGGCAACTGTGGGCCTTCAGGGCCTAACAGTTCACCACGGCTAGAGGCAAGAAGGTCTTCTTTCGTATAAGATTCGCGTTTATCTACCATATTCTCAGTAAGCCTTATTCTAGTGAAGCACGCAGGTTAGCTTACACCTGTAAGCTGAGCAACCCAGAAACATCTGGTTAAACCAGTTTCTCACCGAAAAAACCATGGGAAGCGGCGTCGCTCCGGCGGTGAGAATTGTGCAATACGCTCTTTGATCAAGCCCAACAGATTGGGCTGCTGTTCATCGTCATAGAGCATATTCGTTAGTAACGTGATGGCTTCCGGCACCGTTTCCACGGGAATGATATGGAATTGTCCAGCACGAACGGCGTCTACCACATCGGCATTCAGACTCAAGTGACGAAGATTGGCCGCTGGAATAATGACACCCTGATTGCCGGTGAGTTCTCGACGCTGACAAATTTCGAAGAAGCCTTCAATCTTCTCGTTGACGCCACCAATGGGCTGCACGCGGCCAAATTGATCGACAGAACCGGTGATCGCGAGCTGTTGATTAATGGGTTGCAGTGACAAGGCGCTGATTAATGCGCACAGTTCCGCCAGCGACGCACTGTCACCATCAACTTCACTGTAGGACTGCTCAAACACCAGCGATGCAGAGAAGGGCAACTGTTGTTCAAACTCCAGTTCGGAAATCAGAAATGCCTGCATGATCATCATGCCCTTGGCGTGCAAGTTACCCGCCAGCTCGGCTTTGCGATCGACATCCGTAAATTCACCATCGCCAGGGTGAACCACACAGCTAATGCGTGTGGGCTCACCAAATGCCACCGGATGGCCAGGGTATTCGAGTACCGAGAGTCCGTTGATTTGACCAACGACTTCGCCCTCGGTTTCGATCACAATCTTACCCAGCTCAATTTCGTCATGCATACGCTCAGCCAGGTAGCCTTCTCGCCAGCGTTGGGCGGCGATCGCCTTCGTGATGGTTTGAGCGGTGATAGGCGCTTCCTGGGCGTATATGGCAATGTGCTTGAGCTGATGCGTAAGCCATTGTGGGCAAAGCGGCAGGCTGCCCTGATCGCCGCTGTAGCGCACGGCTAATTGCAGCAGTGAAGGCCAGGCATCCGCCGCGAGCATGGGAAGATGATTGGCGGTGCATAGCGCATTAATGTATGCACACCAGCGTGACATGTCATCTTCGTCAATCAGCGGTAATTCGGATTCAAATTCGCCGTAAACCGCCAGGTCACGCGAGTCGGGTTCAATATCGTGCAGATCGCCAAGACTCTCGCGGTCGCCGACCACAATCAACCGAATGTTCATCGGCATCGGCGGAATAGCTAGAGGTAAAGGACGCCTTTCATCAGGTGAAAGCCAATGATACAGGCCTTCTGCAATAATCTGCTTCAGGCGTAACAACAACAATGGCTGTGCTAACAAGGTTCGTGCGGTCAGGATCAACGTACCACCATTGATACGGTGTAATAAGCCGGGTTGCAGGCTAATGCGTTCTTGGAAATAACGGACACAGCCGAATAACTGTTCTGCTTCGATCCATGCCTGGAATTCGCATGCCTGCTGGGCCGCAAAATTATCATCACGTTGCTGCGCCGGTTCAATCTCAACCCGATCGTGCTCAATGCGATAACGGCTACCGCGAGGGGCTGAGATCGGTGGGCACAAATGCCTTACTGCCCCTGTAATGAGCGCGAGGTAATCGTGGGTCTCTTCGGCCTTCACCAACATATAGGGCGACGGCGATCGCGGATGGCAAAATACCTTTAGGCTATCCGCCAGTCGGGGCTGAAGCGCAGCAAAATCCAGCGGTTCAAGCTTGTCTGCCCGATCGAACAGAGACTGGTAAGGCGTGTGGTCGGGCAGCAGATGCTGCCATGCAAGTTGGTTACTGGTCAAAGTATCAAAGGTAGTTGTCGGAATGAAGAGCGTGATTATACAAGAATAATACCCGCTGCACAGACGAAGTGTTGGAACGTTATGGAAATAGATAATTGATGTGTGATGACGCCACCGCTTGACGTTGATGGCAAAAACGCGAGCCCTGAGAGGAAAGTTGACTAAAAACTGTTATGCTAAGGTAAGCGTTACACGGTCACTGAAGAATTTATCATGAAATATCAACAGTTAGAGAATCTTGAGTGCGGTTGGAAATGGAAATATCTGGTGAAAAAACACCGGGAAGGTGAAGCCATCACACGCTTCATTGAGCAAAGTGCGGCTGATGATGCGGTAGACGCGTTGCTAAAAATGGCGAACCAACCGGTGCTGGTGCTTGCCTGGATTAAGCAGTGCATGAACCCTGCCTTGGAAAATCGCCTTAAGCAAACGATACGTGCACGTCGCAAGCGCCATTTCAATGCCGAAAGCCAGCTCACGCGTAAAAAATCTATCGATCTTGAATATCTGGTTTGGCAACGGCTGGCGGCATTGGCAACCCGTCGTCATTCGACTTTGTCAGAAACCGTTGTGCAACTGATAGAAGATGCTGAGTCCAAAGAGCGCTATGCGAATCAAATGTCATTGCTAAAACAGGATCTGAAAGCGATCTTGTCTCAAGATAACAGCGACATAGAAAAGAACGGATAAAAAAGATCTGTTCAAAAATGAAGAAAAAAAAACCTCGCAATCGCGAGGTTTTTTATCAGTATAAGGTTATTCAGAAACGAGTAACTTAAGCCTGAGGCTGAGAAACAACGTCTTTGATGCCTTTAACTTCGATCTCAACGCGACGATCCGGTGCAAGGCAGTCGATCAGCGCTGCACGCGGTTTGGTGTTATCGCAGGTAGAACCGGTAACCGGGTTGGATTTACCCATGCCACGAGCAGAGATCTTGTTAGCCGGGATACCTTTGGATACCAGGTAAGACACGACGTTCTGCGCACGACGTTCTGACAGCGCCTGGTTAGCTTCTACAGAACCGATGCGGTCAGTGAAGCCCAGAACAACAACAGAACCGTCTTTAGGATCCAGATTGCTCAGTTGGCTGTACAGTTGGTCCAGAGACTGACGACCTTCTGGTTTCAGGGTGTCTTTACCGAAGTTGAACAGAACGTCAGAACGTAGTGTGAAACGCTTGGTTTCTACAACCGGTGCTGGTGCTGGTGCTGGTGCTGCAACAGGTGCCGGAGCATCACCCTGACCTAAACGGTAGGAAACGCCAACGCTCATCAACAGGTTATCAGGACGTGCACCAACGGTGCCTGCATCGCCAATATTGTTGGTCCACTGGTAGTCAACGCGTACAGCCCAGTCACGATCGAAAGCATATTCGATACCGACAGCAGCCAGCGGGGATACGCCAGTGTCGCTGTCGCTCAGCTGATTCGGGTTAACGGTGCCATTAGCATCAACGCGCCATACCATGCCGCCCAGACGAGTATAAACGTCCAGATCTTGCATTATCGGGTAGCTTAATTTAGCAGCCAACTGAACGCCCTGAGCTTTGAAAGCGGCACTGTCAGTTGCGCTGGTCGCAGAGCCTGAATATTTCAAACGGCCCAGCCAGTCATAACCTAATTCAAAGCCCAAATATTGGTTTGCCTGATAGCCGACGAATGCGCCTGCGCCCAGTTTGCTGTTGATCGGGTTGTTGTTAAGACTTTCAAAACCATTACCGTAGAAACCGGTGTCATGGAACTGGGATACACCCAGTTTACCGCCAACGTACCAGGTTTCTTCTTTGGGGGCTGCTTGTGCGACTGTAGCAAAGCCAGCCAGTGCCACTGCAATTGCTGTTTTTTTCATTTTACGCCTCATTATCATCCAAACCGGCAATTAGCATTAATGCCAATAGGCCTTTGGTTAAATCCTTGACTTAAGCCACTGCTCTTAATTTATAACTAAATGCCAGCCAACTGGCATTATGCAAAGAGCAACTCCAGCGCGTTAAAGTCTACAACGTGATACGAAAGTTACAAGTACGATATGATCTGCCTTGTAGAAAAAACAGAGTTTCATACATACTTCCTAACAAATAATAGTTTATTTTGGCGAATCGCAACGTTTATCCGTAATGGTTGACACGCATCACACCTGCATATCCGTGGTTTTGGCGTAAAACAAACCGGGATGACAATACCCAGATGAGAAAACTCTTAATTTACTTAATGGTACAGCTTTGAGTGAATTTTTAGGCGAGAAAATAGCCCATCCTCTTCTCTGCTTATGCACTGTGGTCTCATGATAAATCCGTAGGCGTTTCCTTTTTGAGCAGCTTGCCTCAAACGCATACTTTCTTCTTCCGTCAAATTGTGCTCAAGCCAGCATAAGACAACGCTGTAATTTCCCGTTAACAGAGCTTTTTCCATGGCATCTACGGTTTCATTAGGGTTGAGGTGATAAGGTTGAATCACTTTATCTAAGGGCAAACCCGATTGCTGTAACCAGTGGCGGCTGATTTTTTGTTGGGGGGCCAGCCACAGCAACCAGCGCGACTGCGCGGCTAATTGTTTCAAAAGTGGAAGTAACAGAAGCGTTGTCATTGGATGCTCAACACTGTAGTCGCTTTCGCTGATGATACCGCTGCCGTATCCGGCAACCGTGTGCCGTGGAAATGGTGCACTGTGCAGTGAGGCCGACTGATGACGTTCTGAACGAATAGAGTGCGCACGCATGATGGGTTTCATCCTTAGTTTTACTGTATGTGTATACAGTATATCAGCTATGGATGAGAATCAACCTGCTTTTTTTGGAAGCGCTTCGCATAATTGGCATGGCAGTGGGCAGAGATCACATTTTGTGTTTGAAGCCTTACCAACCTTGTGATTAATTACTTTAACACGTTAAGAACACATATACAGACAGAGGATTGATTTTCAATACTAAAAGGTGTTGTATGAATCAGTTATGCAAAAAAAGGATTTTGCAATCAAAAGTTTCTTTCTCCTCATTGGGAGAAATTACCACCCGTTCTCAATTTGGCGGTTATAGCATCGCGGCAAATAAAACGATCTTTGGTCTTATCTCCAACGGAGAGCTTTATTTACGTGCGAACAAGCGCTGTGAGCCACATTTCCTTGCACTGAATATGCCGCATTTGGTTTATACCAAACGAGGCATGCCCGTACCGTTGAGTTACTATCTGGTGGGGGAGGTCTTATGGGAGGAACCGACTCAACTGCTGAAATTGGCCAAAATGTCGCTTGAGGGCGCAGAGCAGGATAAATCAGAGCGTGAGCATTGCACACGGTTAAAGGATTTGCCCAATCTGAATCACGATCTTGAGCGGATGTTATGGAAGGCGGGAATAAAAAATGCTGACGAGCTGCAACAACACGGTGCAAAGGAGAGCTACTTGAAGTTAAAAGCGGTCAGTAAACATGCCAGTGTGAATATTTTACTGGCGTTGGCGGGCGCGATTTGCAGAACGCATCAAGCCGCTTTGCCAAAAGGGGTCAGAAACGAGCTGATTGAATGGTATAAACACCATTCAGCACCGTTGCCTAAAACCTAAAGCGCCAACGTGCGCGGTATCTTCAAGGCAATGATACCGCGCTACATGTTTTACGCTTCGCATCTTCTCTTCACAATTTTTGACAGTGCGTACTTCACCAGACAGTCCCCTTCAACGGATAGCCCCTTTCAGCGGATAGTTCCTTTCAACAGCGTCAGCTCCGGCAAGACATCGATGATCAGACCGATTTGCTGCAAGACCAGTTGCTCCTTACTGTCGGGATCGGGGGCAAGCTGCTGTACCTGCTGTTGACGTGTCAACAACGCCTCTCGCTGCGTTTGTACGTCAATGTCAGGATGATGCAGTGCTGCATCAATATAGCAAATGGCATCATCGAGCAGTTGCAACGTCTGCGGTATTTGTAGTGGTCAACTAAATTTGGCCACCCTACCTGACTGTTGATGGAACAGCCGTTCTGATTCATTTGGTGTTAACCCACCGTTATACCAGTGAGGTCTGACATCGCTATAATAATGGGTTATGTAGCGAATAATGGATGATTGAGCAGTACTAAAGCTTTGGTAGCCAGTCGTTGGCACCCATTCAGTCTTCAGACTACGGAAGAATCGCTCCATCGGACTATTATCCCAACAATTTCCTCTGCGACTCATACTTTGGGTCATCTGATAACGCCAAAATGTCTGCCTATACTGACGACTGGTGTAATGGCTTCCTTGGTCACTATGAAACATGACTTGTTTGGGATGCCCACGCAGTTCCCAAGCCATTTGTAGTGCTTTGGCTGTTAATTCTGAATCTGGCGAAAACGACATTGCCCGACCCACGGGTTTTCGGGCAAATAAATCTAATACCACCGCCAGATACGCCCATCGGTCGCCTGTCCAAATATAGGTTACATCGCCGCACCAAACCTGGTCAAGCTTGGTAACAGCGAACTGCCTATTGAGCAGATTTGGAATATCAATACGTTCATTTCCACCGCGGTTGTATTGATGTTTTCTTGTTTGGCAACTAACGAGGGTTAATTCTTTCATTAACTTACCCGCTAACCACCGCCCAAGTTTCACGTCGTGTGTATTGGTAACCATCGTGGCGATAGTCCTTGCGCCCGCAGACCCGCCACTAACGTTCCACGCTTCGCTGACCAGGCTACGTTTTATCGTCCGCTCAATGGCTTTGTTGAATAAATCGAACTTTCAGGGGATCGCCGGATCAAAGCACTATCATCGCTCCCGATAGCAGCTCCCCATGGCAAAGCAAAAGTTTAAAATCACCAACTGGCCCACCTACAACAAAGCACTCAGACAACGCGGCTCCCTGACGGTCTGGCTTGATGAGTCGGCCATCGCTGCATGGACTGACAGTTCTTCGCCTGAAGGTCGTGGTCGGCCGCTTTACTACACCGATATGGCTGTTACCACGGTTTTGATGATAAAGCGCGTGTTTAACCTGTCGCTCCGGGCATTACAGGGCTTTGTCGACTCGGTTTTTACACTGATGAGCGGCTTTGTTGAATAATTTAACCGTTTGATTTACATCTTCTTTAGTTAGAATGCATTTACAGAGAATGTATTTTGTTAGAACGACAAATCAAATAGTTAGCACAATAAAAAGCATTCCGAGAGGAAAAATTAGTCGTTGAAATTTTATAATGCTTATATAAATCAGTATCTTAAATTATTCAACAAAGCCCTGATGAGCCTGCCACTGCGCTGCCCGGACTACTCTCTGGTCAGTCGGCGGGCAAAAACCGTCAGTATCAGCATAAAAACGCCAACGCGTGGTGAAATCTCGCATCTGGTCATCGACAGTACCGGTCTGAAGGTCTTTGGCGAAGGTGAATGGAAAGTCAGGCAGCATGGTGCTGACAGACGAAGAGTGTGGCGCAAGCTTCATCTGGCAGCAGACAGTGCGACGCATGAGATTATCTGTGCCGACTTATCGCTCAGCGGAACGACAGATGCGCAGGCACTGCCGGGCCTGATTAACCAAACCCACCGAAAAATCAGGGAAGTGTCAGCAGACGGTGCTTATGACGCCCGTTACTGCCACGATGCGTTGCTAAGAAAGAAAATCAGGCCCCTTATCCCGCCGCGAAGCGGAGCCAAATACTGGCCGGACAAGTACCATGAACGTAACCATGCGGTGGCGAATCAGCGTCTGAGCGGGAGTAATGATATGTGGAAAAAGAAAGTGGGTTATCACCGGCGTTCAGTGGCAGAAACAGCGATGTTCCGCATAAAAACTTTGCTGGGTGGCCATCTGAGCCTGCGTGACTATGAGGCTCAAGTAGGTGAAGCCATAGCGATGGTCAAAGCGCTGAACCGTATGACGTTGTTGGGTATGCCACACAGCGTCAGGATAGGATAACAGGTGTAGCAGAGGGAGTCATCCTGTCGGCTAATTCTGATTTATTCAACAAAGCCGCTGAAAGACTGACGTTCATGGCTTTTGCGGCTTCCTGGTAGGTATAATTTTGGTCAAGGACTAATTTGGCGGTTTCACATTTAAATTCAGCAGTAATTATTTTACTCATTTTGGCACCTATAAAAATTATGAGGTAAGCATATCACCTCTACTTAGGTGGCCAAATTCAGTATGCCACTACAAAACAGGGTGGCATGGGCATATTGTACGTTGCGAAAGGCAAAGAACAGCACGCCGCTGATAACAATCAGTGTTTCCTTCAAGCGAAGGAACAAAATAGAGTACCGGCATTCCAATCAGGATGCCCGCCAGCGTCCCGATGATACGTAAGGCCAACCGTCGTCGCGTCGCATTGTAGTTTGGCTGGCACACAAACAGGCTGGTGAGCAGAATACGATACCCGTGCTGCATGTGTGTCAGTAGAATAAGTGCATAACCTCCGCAAAGCAGGGCAGACATACGGATCGCGTGGCGGAACAGTGCTGAACGGGGGGTAAGATGACGACCAATGGAGAGTGTAAAAAGATCTGTGTAAATGGCATTTTGAGGAAAACCTTCAGAGGACAAAAAATGCCTATCAGCAACGAACTTATTGACCAACTGCTTCAGGATTGCCACTCCCCTCAGGAGCTTCTGGGTGAATCAGGCCTACTCAAGGAGCTGACTAAAAGACTGGCGGAACGGGTTCTTGAAGCTGAGATGGAGATACACCTTGGGTATGCTAAGCATGACCCGGCTGGTAATAATTCAGGCAACTCCCGCAATGGCAAGACATCCAAGAGCGTACGTAGCCAAAATGGGGCGCTCGAGCTCGATATTCCGCGCGACCGCAACAGTACCTTCGAGCCGACACTGATCGGTAAGCACGAAAAGCAGCTTAACGGCTTCGATGACCGCATTATTTCTCTCTATTCCAGAGGGCTATCAACCCGTGATATTCAGGCTCACTTTAAAGAAGTCTACGGGGTCGATGTTTCCGCTGGCTTCATTTCTCAAGTGACCAATGCCGTGATGGATGACGTTAAGCGCTGGCAGCAACGGCCGCTGGATGCGTTTTATCCCATTGTTTACCTTGACTGTATTGTGGTCAAAAGCCAGGACGGCGGAGCCGTGACCAACAAGTCTGTTTACTTGGCTCTAGGCATCAACGGCCAGGGCGAAAAAGAGCTGCTGGGGCTATGGATAGCCAAAACCGAGGGGGCCAAGTTCTGGTTATCTGTAATGACAGAACTGAAAAATCGTGGGCTACAGGACATCTTCATCGCCTGCTGCGATGGCCTGAAGGGCTTTCCTGATGCCATTGAAGCTGTTTACCCGCATACGCGGGTACAGCTCTGCATCGTGCATCAGGTGCGGAACTCGCTGCGCTACGTCGGCTGGAAAGAGCGTAAAGCCGTTGCTGCTGACCTCCGCACTATCTATAGTTCCGCAACGCTAGAGGGCGCTGAAGAGGCCCTGGATGCCTTCGCGGCCAAATGGGATGAACAGTTCCCGACGATCAGCCCATCGTGGAGAAATAATTGGGAACGTCTCATCGTCATTTTTGATTTTCCGCCGGAGATCCGCAAGGTTATCTACACCACCAACGCGATAGAGTCGTTAAATGCTTCATTGCGCAAGATAACGAAAACGCGACGAATATTTCCAACGGATGACTCGGTGCTAAAATTATTCTATCTAGCCTTGCATAATATCTCGGCTAAATGGACCCTACCAATCAGAGACTGGAAACCGGCTATGAGCCAATTCATGTTGATGTATGGAGATCGGATTTCCGGTTAAGCGATGGAGCCATTTACACGAAATTCTTTACAGACTCGACCAATGCGCAGCCGAATATCACTCCAGCCCGTCAGCCCGTCATCAGCCAGACCTTCTTCCATCTGTTGTTGCGATTCAAGCCATTGCTCTGATTCAATATTCATTAACTGAGCATCAATGGCGCGCAGGTTATTCAGCAGATGGCGTAGCGCTTTTCCTTGGGCTGTATTTGCGCCATCTTTGGTAAAAAAAGCATGCAGTGCAGCATCCAGATAAACAAACGCTCGTTCGATACGCCCATCGTGCTGATATTTTTGCTGTATAGCCAAGCGACATTATTTTGATAACAGCCAGCTATGCTTCTTTGCCGCATATCAGGGCATAGGATGTAATCATTTTTAAGTCGGTTGGCTATAACAGAATGGATTGTGCCAATTGGCGACAGGCACGTGCCTGCATCGTCAGTAAACGTTGAAAACGAAAAAGAATATCACTGTGGCGAAAGGTTTCACGTAACTAAGCGTATTGCACGTGCGAGGAACTGGCGCGTTCGTGAATATCTTGTGCTGCAAAATAGTAGTGCAGCGTGCGGCGGGTGCCACGCTGTCCGCGATCGCCGCGTAGCCGAGTTAATAAAGAGGCTTTGGCTTGATTGAGCGTTGCAACCACATCACTGTTAACCAGTGCCACATCGTTCAATGGGTTATCGGTCGAATCATCAATATCGGGATCAAACAGTGTCGCTTTGGCATCCAGATAGTGGGAAAGTTGCTCAAAACACCGCGCCAGACTGTCCTGCAAAGGACGAATGGGAAAGACAACATGCCCCAGCAACGTCAGCAGGTTGTACCATAACGCACCCGCGAGCAGCAAAAGCGGCTGTTGATACCAATTGTCATACAGGGACACGCCCAGCATAGTGTAAATGGCAATCAGCAGAGAGCCAAAAGCAATAGTGGCGTAGCGCTGACCCAATGCGCCGAGCAGGATAAAATCAGCCGTTGAAAAGGCCAGTCCTACGCCGAATAACCACGGGTAAGGAAAAAGCAGTTCTATAGAGACTGATGCTATAAAGAAACAGAGTAGCGTTATAAACAGATTGCGTAATCTGCCGGTAAGACGATCGTCGAGATCGGTCAGCGCAGCGGCCACCACGCCAAGCGTTAACGGAATGGTGGTGGTGGGTTGGCCCATCCACCAGGGCAGCAATGCCGCACCAGCCAGGGCTATAAAAATACGCGCGTTGTACAACCAACCGCTATTGTATAGGTAACGCCGGAATCCTGAGATGAAAGTCAACAACGTCTGTTCCTTACCGACGGTTAGCGATAGCGACGGCGTGCGTTTCTTTCACGTATCGCCTGTGCCTCTTCAATGGAAACCACGCGACGACCTACAGGCCACAGTGCGATGACCGCCAGTTTGAAGTTGGCGATGCCGACAGGAATACCGATAATTGTTAGGCATTGCGCAATGCCGCTGGCAATGTGCGATATACACAGCCACCATCCAAAGAGAATAAACCAGAAGACATTGAGGACTGTCCCGCCCGCGCTTAATACGGCATTTTTACGCTCAGGCTCTACCTCATCGATGTGAACGGCCTCATTGCCGTAGGGGAATAGCGATAGCTTGGTGATTTCCCAGCATGATCGGGTCAGTGGCAATGTGAAAATCAGAACGATGCTAATTAGCGTTGCAATAAACCAGGCCAGCGTAGTGAAAAATCCGCCCAGCACAAAATTAAGAATGTTCAATACGGCGCGCATTATTGCTCCATGATGTCAGGCGTAGCGAAGGTCTCGTAAATAGGGCATCTATTATTACAAAATACAGACATCTGATGGCATTGCTTCAGCACACATCGCGTATGATGTCATCAGAAAGAATATTACATCAAGCGCAGGGATATCTTAACGTGTTTTAACACTGGAGAAGGGGTCTGTGTCGCAGGTAAACTACCGAAAAGCCGTTTTTTTCATGGCGTAACGAAAATGGAATTGAAAGCAACCTCTTTAGGCAAACATCTAGCGCAGCACCCCTATAATCGGGTGAAGCTGCTCAATGCGGGCGTTCAGGTGAGCGGTGAGAAACACGAGTATGTCATTCCCTTTAACCAATTGCTGGATATTCAATGCAAGCGTGGTTTGGTTTGGGGGGAGTTGGAGTTTGTGCTACCAGAAAACCAGGTGGTACGACTGCATGGCACCGAATGGCAGGAAACCCAACAGTTTTACCGCTATCTGATGAAAATGTGGCGGCAGTGGAGTGACGACATGAGCGCGGTGTGCGCCGACGCGTTGCAGCATCAACTCACCGATATCGAGCAAATGGTGAACCAGCAGGGGTGGGTTTCACGTCAGGCGCTGGCGGAGTTACAGACAGATATTCGTGCAACGCTCGCCTCCTTGCCGCTGCCTGTCGCCAGGCTGACGGAGTTTGTGAACTGTTGTGACAGCTACACCCTTTGTCAGCAGTGGCTCGCTGAGGGTGAATCGTGCAGAACCACCTGTAATCACGCCTGGATGGAAAAAACGCTCTCCTCCGAGCAGGCATTTTTTGACGGCGTTGAAACGACTCCGCTCAATGTTTCGCAGTGTCGCGCCGTCATCAACGGTGAAGATTCCGTATTGGTGCTGGCCGGTGCGGGCAGTGGAAAAACGTCCGTACTGGTGGCGCGCGCTGCCTGGTTGCTGCACCGCAACGAAGCGATGCCGGAGCAAGTTCTGTTACTTGCCTTTGGCCGCAAAGCTGCGCAGGAGATGAACGAACGTATTCAGGCGTGCTTGCACACGGACGCTGTACAGGCCAAAACATTCCATGCGCTGGTACTGCATATTATTCAACATGCTACGCGTAAAGCGCCGTCCATCAGCCAATTGGAAAGCAATGGCGCGCTACGGCATGCGCTGCTGATTAAAACCTGGCAGCAGCAGTGCGCGGAAAAGAAAGCGCAAGCCAAAGGATGGCGGGAGTGGCTGAGCGAGGAGATGGCGTGGGATGTGCCTGACGGCGAGTTCTGGCTTGATCCGCGTCTTGCTGCGCGCTTGAGCGGTCGTTTGGATCGCTGGCTTGGACTTATGCGCATGCAGGGCGGGAGCCAAAATGACATGCTGGCGCTGGCAGATGATGAGCAGCGCCCACGGTTGCAGCGTGGTTTGCGCTTGATGGCTCCTTTGCTTAAAGCATGGAAAGCCGCATTGAAAGAGGAAGGCGCAGTAGATTTCTCCGGCCTGATACACCAGGCGGTGAATCTGCTGGATAAAGGGCGCTTTATCAGCCCCTGGAAGCATATTCTGGTCGATGAGTTTCAGGATATTTCGCCCCAACGTGCGCAACTGTTGGCCGCGCTGCGCAGGCAAAATCTGCGTACCCGCCTTTTTGCTGTCGGTGATGACTGGCAGGCGATTTACCGTTTCAGTGGCGCGGAACTGACGCTGACTACCGCATTTGAGCATCACTTTGGGCGCGGTGAACGCTGCGCGCTGGATACAACCTACCGCTTTAACGGTCGCATTGGTGAGATTGCCAATACCTTTGTGCAGCAAAACCCGCATCAATTAAAGAAACCCCTCAACAGCCTGCGTGCAGGTGATAAAAAAGCGGTCATGCTGCTACCTGAAACACAGTTGGAAGCGCTGTTTGATAAGCTCAGCAGTTACGTCACGCCTGATGAGCGTATTCTTGTGCTGGCGCGCTATCGCCATTTGCGGCCAGCCATGCTGGATAAAGCGCATGTGAGGTGGCCAAACCTGGTTATTGAGTTTATGACGATTCATGCCAGCAAGGGGCAACAGGCTGATTATGTGGTGATTGTGGGGTTAAACGAAGGCAAAGAAGGTTTCCCTGCCTTGCCGCGTGAAAGTTTGCTGGAGCAGGTCTTGTTGCCCCGGACGGAGCCTTTTGCTGATGCGGAAGAACGGCGTTTACTTTATGTGGCACTAACCCGTGCGAAACACCGGGTCTGGTTGCTCTACGATCGTGACGCACCGTCTGTCTTTGTTGAGCAATTACAGCGTATCGGTGTGCTGCTTCACAGAAAACCTTAATAACAGCGCTGCCAGCAACCAGGTAGCGCTGATGCACCGCGTTACTTCAGACGCTCATTCAGATAGCGTTGGTAGTCAGGAATGGCGATCTCAACGGGCTGTTTAAAAAGTGCTGAGTTAACCAAAAAATCAGCGGTGGAACGGTTGGTTGCGACCGGAATATTCCAGACGGTCGCCAAGCGAAGCAGAGCCTTGACATCAGGATCGTGTGGAACCGCATTCAGTGGGTCCCAAAAGAAGATCATCAGATCGATTTTTCCTTCCGAAATCAAAGCTCCAACCTGCTGGTCTCCCCCCATCGGGCCGCTCAGCATGCTCTTGACCGGAAGCGCGGTGGTGCGTTGGATCAGGTTCCCCGTGGTGCCTGTCGCGTAAAGGTGGTGCTCAGACAACGTGTTCTTGTGTGTACTCACCCAATCCAGCAGAGCCTGCTTGCAGTGGTCGTGTGCCACTAAAGCAATGTGCTTATGTTCAGGAATAGTACGGGTGGTGAGTTCCATGTTTACGTCCTTTCATCAGAATAATAAACACAGATTACGAGAACACTATTTCGCTGAAAAGATGTAGATGAAAAAAATGCGACTAACAACCAGCGCATTGATGCGACTGCGGTTAAAATAATCAAAACAGCGGTGCGATTTTATTACTTGTCCTTTTCCTTTGCCCATTTCAGAAAACGATCCTGCGTGTCTTTGTCTGCCTGCCGAAACCAGTATTTGAGAATAAGAAAAGGGTCAATGCTGTCTTGGGCATTGGCTGCGTTATTCTCAGGCCAGGTTTTTGCGTTCTCTTTGGGCGAAGTAAAGGCGGTGACGGATGCATTTTTATTGGCAGCATTGTACTGTGCCAGAATGGGCTCCAACTGGTGAGCGAGCTCATCACTGCTCAGTTCAAGCCTGTCGAGGCGTGCGCTGATAGGGTTATTGTGGTTATCCACGAGTTGATAGTGCGTGTCGAGGTTGAAATGCTCGCGCGCTTTGGGCGTGTCGAGTGCGGGCGACTGGATAGTAATGACGTCCTGATTACGCATATTGAACGCAGCCAACAACAGCGGCGATGAGTACGTACGTTTTTCACTGCCAGAGGTAGACGTCGTTTTTACCACCCGAAACAACAATTGATGTTGCCCGTTATCCAGTTCCAGACTGTCTGCACCTTTCAACAGTGAACTGGACACCTTTTGCCCATCGACGGCGAGCAGTTCAATATCCTGATGTAACTTTAGGGTGGTGGCAGCGCTGGCCATACTGCTCGTGACGAAGAAAAGCAACACTAAAACACGATACAATTTCATCAGCTTTCCTCCGGCATCATTTAACTCGTCATTGTTGAGTATTTGGCTAAATGTGTCAAAGTTTTCATTTTTTAACAGTTTTTTATCGGTGCTGGGATTTGCCCCCCATGTCAGGGTAGTTGTCGCCTCTGAGTGAAAAAAATCTAGGGGGCTGGAGAAGCTGTTCATGGGAAGCTATTCGCCAGAACGTAAAGCGGCTGTGATCGCCAGAATGTTACCGCCGCATAGTCAGCCTATTTACCAGATATCCCGCCTGGAAGGCATTCCCGCCAATACGCTTTATGGCTGGCGGTCTCAGGCTGGAATTCCGACTCAGTCGGCAGCCAGTGAGAGTAAACTCCACCTGGAGTGGTCTCAGGATGCGCGCTTCGCCGTTATCGTTGAAACCGCGCCGCTTTCTGCTCATGCTGTGGCTGAATACTGTCGCCGTAAAGGCCTCTATCCTGAACAGATTCAGCAGTGGAAGGACGAGTTTATGCAGCCAGGTCAGCGTGCAGAAAGAGCCTTAATAAAGAAACAGCAAAAAGAAATTTAGCAGCTTAATCGTGAAATAGCCCGCAAGGACAAAGCCCTCGCCGAAGCGGCGGCACAGCTCATCCTGGAAAAAAAGCTCAAGGCGTTCTTCGACGAAGAACGCGAGGTCGAATGACGCGCACAGCCGACAGGTTACGGCTGATGAAGATGCTGGAGGAGGCTGCCACTGCCGGCGTCCGGCAAAGCGATGCCTGCAGGTCTGTAGGTATTAGCGAGCGGACGTTCCAGCGCTGGCGGCTAAGTCCTGACGACCGGCGACCGACGGCATCACGGCCGATGCCGAAAAACAGGCTCAGTGCTGAAGAGGAACAGCAGGTGCTGGCCATCTGCCATGAGCCACGATTCGCCAGTCTGTCGCCGGCGCAAATCGTACCGGCACTAGCCGATGAGGGGCGTTACGTTGCCAGTGAATCGACGTTTTACCGGGTGTTGCGCCGTGCCGGAGAGGTCAGTCATCGCGGGCGTCAGCAGGCCCCGCAAAGTAAGCCGCTGTCGACATGGAAGGCGATCGCGCCGAACCAGGTGTGGTCGTGGGACATCACCTGGCTGAAGTCGCTGACGGCGGGTCACTGGTTCTACCTGTATCTCATAGAAGATGTGTTCAGTCGCAAAATAGTGGGTTATGAGGTGTACCCGGTCGAAAGCGGCGAGTATGCAGCAGAACTGCTGAAGCGAACGGTGCTGAGCGAGCGCTGCTGGCAGGAGCCTCTGGTACTGCATGCGGATAACGGTGCACCGATGAAGTCACAGGTGCTGCAGGTGAAGCTTGCGGAGCTGAAGATAACCCCGTCACACAGTCGGCCGCGGGTAAGCAACGACAACGCCCACGTGGAATCGCTGTTCAGGATGCTGAAATACGTGCCTGCATGGTCTGAAAAAGGCTTTGCAACGCTGGAAGATGCGCGAGCCTGGGTGGAAACCTTCGTCGGCTGGTACAACGAGGAACATCGCCATAGCGGTATCCGGTATGTCACGCCGGGCCAGCGGCACAGAGGCGAAGACAGCCAGTTGCTGGTAAAGCGAAAATCGGTGTATGAGGCAGCAAAAATGCAGAACCCGCATCGTTGGTCAGGGCCAACAAGAAACTGGGAGCGGCAGGACGAAGTGTGGCTAAATCCGGAACGGGAAAAACAGGCCGTATGAATCAACTGGGGCGACAACTATAGCCAAGCGACATTATTTTGATAACAGCCAGCTATGCTTCTTTGCCGCATATCAGGGCATAGGATGTAATCATTTTTAAGTCGGTTGGCTATATCTTCGGCAATGGCAACAACGCAGCCCGCTCACGCGGCATGCGTTGTTCAGGCGGAATACCGGTGGTGCCATGTTTACGGGTGTTGGCAACGGTGATCAACCACTCACCAATGCGTGCATTAGCCGCGGGGACGTCCAGTATCAGCCCAGCCTGGCGAAACGTGGCGGCAAGCGGCACAACAAAGCTGTTCTTGAGGTAATGGTTGAAACGTTGAGTCTGTAAAGAATTTCGTGTAAATGGCTCCATCGCTTAACCGGAAATCCGATCTCCATACATCAACATGAATTGGCTCATAGCCGGTTTCCAGTCTCTGATTGGTAGGGTCCATTTAGCCGAGATATTATGCAAGGCTAGATAGAATAATTTTAGCACCGAGTCATCTGTTGGAAATATTCGTCGCGTTTTCGTTATCTTGCGCAATGAAGCATTTAACGACTCTATCGCGTTGGTGGTGTAGATAACCGGCTTTGTTGAATAATTTAAGATACTGATTTATATAAGCATTATAAAATTTCAACGACTAATTTTTCCTCTCGGAATGGCTTTGTTGAATAATTTAACCGTTTGATTTACATCTTCTTTAGTTAGAATGCATTTACAGAGAATGTATTTTGTTAGAACGACAAATCAAATAGTTAGCACAATAAAAAGCATTCCGAGAGGCTTTGTTGAATAAATCAGAATTAGCCGACAGGATGACTCCCTCTGCTACACCTGTTATCCTATCCTGACGCTGTGTGGCATACCCAACAACGTCATACGGTTCAGCGCTTTGACCATCGCTATGGCTTCACCTACTTGAGCCTCATAGTCACGCAGGCTCAGATGGCCACCCAGCAAAGTTTTTATGCGGAACATCGCTGTGGCTTTGTTGAATAATTTAAGATACTGATTTATATAAGCATTATAAAATTTCAACGACTAATTTTTCCTCTCGGAATGCTTTTTATTGTGCTAACTATTTGATTTGTCGTTCTAACAAAATACATTCTCTGTAAATGCATTCTAACTAAAGAAGATGTAAATCAAACGGTTAAATTATTCAACAAAGCCCATCGCTGTTTCTGCCACTGAACGCCGGTGATAACCCACTTTCTTTTTCCACATATCATTACTCCCGCTCAGACGCTGATTCGCCACCGCATGGTTACGTTCATGGTACTTGTCCGGCCAGTATTTGGCTCCGCTTCGCGGCGGGATAAGGGGCCTGATTTTCTTTCTTAGCAACGCATCGTGGCAGTATAGCTAAGCGACATTATTTTGATAACAGCCAGCTATGCTTCTTTGCCACATATCAGGGCATCGGCTGTAATCATTTTTAAGTCGGTTGGCTATACCTTGACACGCACCGTTTGCCACCCCATTTGTGTTTACTGCTTTGTTTATCTGAGAATTCTACTTTCAGATATGCCAGATTGAATACCTGAGTTGTCGGCAAGGTAAGACAAAAATTAGGCGGCACTGTGATGTACACTGTAAAAGAGTCCATGGTATGCGAGGTAACAACAATGAAGGATGCAGAGATTAAATCGGTGTTGGAGAAGGTAAATACGATTGCGTTGGTCGGTGCCAGTGAGAAAGTCTCTCGTCCCAGTTACGGTGTGATGGCTTATTTATTGAAGCAAGGGTACGAGGTGATCCCCGTCAGTCCTAAACTGGCAGGGCAAGAACTCCACGGTCAACGGGTTTATGCGTCACTTGCCGATATTCCTGGCAACGTGGACATGGTCGATGTTTTTCGCCAGCCAGAGGCGGCTTACGAGGTGGCTAAAGAGGGCATTGCCATTGGTGCAAAAGTGTTGTGGCTGCAAATTGGAGTAATCAACGAGCAAGCGGCGGTGCTGGCAAAAAATGCCGGACTTGAGGTTGTGATGGATCGCTGCCCCAAAATCGAGATTCCGCGCTTGGGTCTTGCTAAGTAATAAGCCTGTACGTAATGCCGGCCACAGCGGCCGGTATTAATGCTGTAAGCGAGGCGCTCGCTGTTTGATTGTAGTGGTTGAATAATCAGGACACTAAACTTACATCCAAAACGGAGGTGTTTAGTGAACCATAAACGACAATTTACCCCTGAGTTTAAAAAGGAAGCCGTTGCCCTGGTAACAGAGCAGGGCTATACGATAGCCAGGGCAGCAGCATCGCTGGGCATAAGCAACAAAACCCTGCATACATGGGTCTCGCTGGCACGCGAGCAGAGCAACGGCGTACTCAGCGATGATGAACGTGCAGAGTTAAAACGGTTACAAAAGGAAAACAAAGAGTTACGTACAGAGAAGGAGATACTAAAAAAGGCGAGTGCCTTCTTCGCGAAACATATGTCGTGAGATACCGGTTCATTCTCGACAATGCCACTGACTTCAGCGTTCGTACACTCTGTCGGGTCATGCGTGTGACGGCCTCTGCCTGGTATGCATGGCGAAAAAAGCCCGCCGAACCGCTGCAAAAAGACGTGGAGGTCCGGATCAGGTTAAAGGCGCTGTTCGCCGCCAGCAGACAGGGAGCAGGAAGCCGGACGCTGGTCAAAAGGCTTCGTGGAGAAGGCATCATAATCAGCCGCTGGCGGGTGAGGAAAATCATGCAGGAAGAGGGGCTGGTCTGCCGACAGCGCCGGACTTATAAGGTCACGACAAAACCCCGCCCGGGTGCAGAGGTGGCCCCAAACCTGCTGAACCAGAATTTTAACCCGCCGGGGCCAAATCAGGTGTGGGCGAGTGACATCGCGTATCTGAAGACCGGTGAAGGCTTGCTGTATCTGGCGGCTATTATGGATTTGTACTCCCGGCAGATAGTGGGCTGGCAGGTGGACAGACGGATGACCTCATCGCTGGTCTGCGGGGCCCTGATGAAGGCATATAACCTGCGAACTCCCCCGCCGGGCCTGGTGGTGCATACGGACAGGGGGGCGCAGTACACGGGACAACGCTTTCAGGCGCTGCTGAGCAGCTACAGGCTGAGGAGCAGTATGGGAGACGTGGGTGCCTGCTGGGATAATGCGGTGATGGAGCGCTTCTGGGGCAGTCTGAAACATGAATGGTTGCTGCTGGTACCCCAGCCAACACGGGCTTACATGGAGCATGATGTGGCGACGTATATCCGCTACTATAGCCAACCGACTTAAAAATGATTACATCCTATGCCCTGATATGCGGCAAAGAAGCATAGCTGGCTGTTATCAAAATAATGTCGCTTGGCTATACAACCTAGACAGGCATCATGCCGCTAACGGGGATCTGTCTCCGGTGCGTTATGAACAAATGGCTGAGAAAAAAGTGTCCTGATTTACTTGACCAGTGCAGATCTCTTTAGCAAGCTCATTCAGCGAAGGGTGCCTGTCATCATCGGGAGCCTCTTGCATCAACTGTGCTTCCGCCAGATAAGTATGAATGGTTTGCCCTTGTTCATCTTCCATCACAACATGATACCAAGGCGCAGAGCGCAGCGTATCATGGGCATCCAGCTCCTCCCACGCCGGGCTTACCAGCGAGTATTCAGGATCGATATCAATCACGACACCAGGGTACCACAGCAGTTTATGACGAATCTGTTCTCCAATACCGAATTTACAGATAATCATAATGCCTCCTGAGATAATCTGACTCTGTAACCTTACTTCTATATGGGCGCGAATGCCCAGATTTCAAGCCGCAGGTAGAAAGGTAACGTCGCGTATTTGCTACCGGATTAAGATTATTTTACTGTTAATAGTATAGCTAAACGACTTAATTTTGATTACATTATTTAAATGAGCTATTCAATTGATTTTAGACGTAAAGTGATATCTACACGGAAAAACGAAGGGTTGAGTATCCGAGAAACAGCGAAGCAATTTCGGATTGGCCCTGCCTCTGTATCGCGTTGGATTAATCAAATAGAGTCAAAAGCATCGACCACGCGTCAGCGAAAGATCGATAAATCCGAGTTGATAAAAGATGTTGAACAATATCCAGATGCTTACCAAAAAGAACGTGCAGAGCGTTTTGGCGTTTGTCAGAAGGCCATTTGGCAAGCGCTTAAAAAGCTGGGATTGACCTATAAAAAAAACTCTACGTCATCCGAAAGCCGACGAAAACGCCCGGCAGGGATTTCAACAAAAAAAACAACAGTATGAAAAAGAAGGTAAACCTATTGTTTTTATTGATGAAAGTGGTTTTTCACACGATACCCCACGGACTCACGGCTATTCCCCAAAAGGTCAACGGTGTTTTGGCCTGAAGAACTGGGGAGCTAGGGGAAGAACAAATGTTATCGGCGCTTTATTAGGCACAACGCTGTTTGCTATCGGATTATTTGATATCAATATTAACAGCGATGTTTTCTATGCCTGGGTCACACAAGTCCTTATCCCAGTACTCCCTAAAAACAGTGTAATCATGATGGACAATGCCACTTTTCACAAAAAACATAATATTCAACAAGTCATCATCGATGCAGGGTATATGGTGGAGTATTTGCCTACATATTCGCCAGATCTTAACCCAATTGAGCATAAATGGGCACAAGCAAAAAGCAAAAAAAGAGAGATGGGTTGCGATACAGAGAGTTTGTTCTCAGTCCATATGGTGTAATCAAAATTAAGTCGCTTGGCTATATGATGCATATTGCGTTGCTGTGCAGGAAATAAAGGTGCCTGCCCATTGATGATTGAGGAGGCGTTTAGATGGCAGAACACGGTGTGACAGCCTATGTGTACGGTGTGGTGCAAGGTGTTGGTTTTCGTTATCACACTCAACAACAGGCGCGACAACTGGGTATAAAAGGGTATGCCAGAAATTGTGAGGATGGCAGTGTGGAAGTGGTAGCCTGTGGTGAGCCGCAGCAGGTTGAGCAACTTATCGCTTGGTTAAAAGCAGGTGGGCCGCGCAGCGCTCATGTTGAGCGTGTTCTTACCGAACCCTGGGCGATGATGGATTACACTGGTTTTTCAATCCGCTATTAGCCGAGCATCAGATACACTTTACCGGTTTAGGTAGTCCTGCAATTTTGGTGGCCTGTTTGGCCGGGCCTTTCGGGAAGAGCCGATACAGGTAGCGGCTATTACCTTTTTCTTTACCGTACTTTTGTGCCATTGCTTTTACCAGCATGCGAATTGCCGGTGAAGTATTGAACTCCAGATAGAAGTGGCGAACAAAACGCACTACTTCCCAATGCGCGTCCGTTAACGTGATATCTTCCTGCTTTGCCAGCATCGGTGCGAGAGATTCGTGCCAATCAGCGCTGTTAAGCAAGTATCCTTGTGCATCCGTTTCTATAAAACGCCCTTCGAACTCTAACATAATGCCTCGTAACCCTTGTTTTAAGCGAAGTGTAGCAAAGAAATTCAGCCGGAAGAATGGGGTAGGCGGGGGAATAAAAAGGCCTGAGCGCAAACTCAGGCCTGTTACATCAGTAGAACGACAAAGGCAAAAGCCTCTATTCGGTTAGTTGTTGCGCATGATACCCAAAATGCTCAACAAGCTTACGAACAGGTTATAAATGGAAACGTACAGGCTCACCGTGGCGCGAATATAATTCGTTTCACCACCGTGA
Source organism: Symbiopectobacterium purcellii (assembly GCF_052050035.1). Lineage (GTDB taxonomy): Bacteria > Pseudomonadota > Gammaproteobacteria > Enterobacterales > Enterobacteriaceae > Symbiopectobacterium > Symbiopectobacterium purcellii_A. The sequence goes on along the minus strand of NZ_CP189882.1, from coordinate 5,103,433 downwards.
ATGATGTTGCTGGTTTCCCAGAGAATGGCACCTGCCGAGAACAGAATAAACAAGCCGCTCAACGCAAGATGCAACGCAGGGAGTTGCAGGAACAGATTGGCAATCACCCCGACGATCAGAACAACAAATCCCGCCATCATCATTCCGGACAGGAATGACATGTCCTTACGCGTTGTCAGAACATAGGCAGAGCAGCAGAAAAAGACCAACGCCGTGCCGCCCAATGCAAGCATGATAATGTCAGAGGCACCGGAGGCAATCAATGAGCTCAGGATTGGGCCCAGCGTGTATCCCATAAATCCGGTGAGCGCAAATGCTGCCAGAATACCTGCTGGACTGTTAGCGAGTTTGTGGGTCAAGAACATCAGCCCGTAAAACCCTATCAGCATCAACAACAAGCCCGGCGCGGGGAGGTTTAGCACGGTGCTGGCGGTTGCGGTAAGTGCGGAAAAACCCAGCGTAAGCGATAAAAGGAAATACGTGTTACACAGCACCTTGTGCGTGCTGAGCAGTGAGCTTTCCTGTCTGGAAGAGACAACAATACGATCCATGGCAGCGACTCTCTCTGTTAACTGATTATTATGGCTCAGGATATCAGCATAAATAGTTGCACAGGGTTATTAAAGCCGTTTTACCCTTCTTTACGCTGTGAGGTGCTAATTTTATAAGCATTATGATGATATTACATCCAGTTAACGCTAAATAGGTTATTTTTAGCGCAGTTGAGCATTATCATGCTTTACAACCTCGCAGGCTGTGTTTATAGTTCGCTTCGTTGTGGAGGGGTGGCCGAGTGGTTTAAGGCAGCGGTCTTGAAAACCGCCGAGTGTAACAGCTCCGTGAGTTCGAATCTCACCTCCTCCGCCACTTTTTTCAAGCACTTATCTGTAGTTTCCCATCTTGCTTTTCTCCCTGTTGGTATTCACTTGGTATATTTTGTTGGTATATCCATTTCCCTTAACTGCATGATTATTCACTTTTATTGATTAGCGGTAAATCAAGCGTCGGGCTGATTTTGGTCTTGCGGTCATAGGTGATCACCTGCATTTCGGTTTTGTGTCCACTAAAAACCTGTTTATCTCGGCTGCTGCCCTCGTAGTCCGAGATCCCCTTGGCTTTCAAATCGTGGAAGTGGCAGATCAACTCATAACCAAGTTTTTTACCAGCTTCCCGGCGTGCGTTAACCCATAGCGTGTTCAGCCCCTTATGGCTGTATTTATCACCGAATTTGTTGGCGATGATGTAACGCCGTCCACCCAACGAACGGGCATGGTCGAGCACCGTGCGAAGCCTTTCGGTATATTCCTTGATCTGTTTAACGCCCGTTTTACCTTGTTGAACGAACAAACCCAAATCAGTTTCTTGCCGCCATTCCAGATCTTGCACATCTCCGATTCTTGCCGCACAGAGATAAGCGATCTCCATGGCACATTGAAGTGCTGGTGTGGCTTCCTGGTAAATCGCCAGATATTCAGCATCAGTGATGTAAACATCACGCGCTTTCACCGTAAATTTTGACACGCCGGCGCATGGGTTGCCTCGAGCATAGCCACGTTCATAGCCCCATTTAAAAACGCGAGACATGCTGCTGCGCTCCTGGTTGGCTTGCGTCCGTGAGCTTTTCCCTCGCAAATCCATAAATCGGCGCACATGCTCAGGCTTAATACTGTCGGCCTTCATCTTGGCAAATACGTGAAATAGTTTTTTCTGGTGCTTGAGGTAATCGGACTGAGTTCTTGGGGCCAGATCTTTGTAATACTCGCTATTCAGAAACATTTCCCACAGGCGCTGAAATGTCACAATGTCGCGCTGTGAGTTTATTAATTTCTCGTATTTCTCCCACACCTGAGCGATCGACATATCCCGTATTTTGCCGAGAGTAATGGTTTCTTTTGTTCCTACTGGTTTAAAAATATAACTGTAATGATTTTTCCTTACCCTTGGCGGCAGTTTGTTATCATCAGGGTTTATGCGTTTCCGTCCCATTAAATACCTTCGAAATTGGGCTGTTCTTCTTCGCTTATTGGTGTGCTGGTGGTGGAGCCGTTCAACACTGTGTTAACGTGAGACCAAGTAACGCGAGGTCTGCCATCACGCCGCACAACAAATGAGACCCCCGCTCTTGCCAATGCCTCGCATTGTTTGGACGGGTACTTATAGCCCGTCAGTTCTATTAATTCGTCGTCGCTTAATAGGTCGCTCATGGTCTTGCCTCAGGTTGTTAATAATGGAGTCGGCAAGCGCGCAGGCCTGGTCTATTTCCTGCTGCGTGAGGGTTTTCTTTCTCACACTGGCGGCAAGCCGTCCGATCTTAATGTCAAATACTGATAACAGGCATTCGCCCGGTTTCCATCGCTGCATGGTGACCTCCGTAAAGGCCACCATGTTATTTGGGTGGGGTTATGATTTCTGATTATTAATAATCAACTCGGTGGACTTCCTTTTTTCGCGCGTGATTTTCACTTCACGGGGAAAGTAGAACTCTAAATAACCCCTATTCGGTATCCCGATCATTGCGTCTGACCCGTCAGGAAATTTAAAGTGTATCTTATCGCCACGTTGGACAAAGATTCGTAGCATTGGTCTTGCCTCGAGTTAACGGACTTGTAGCGATTGCGCCCCGATTTCAATGTGCGCCCCGGGAACAGGGTTCAACAGTTCGTCAGGTGGTATTTCTCCACGGGCTATGATCTCGGCAGCAGCAGCTTCCGCTGCTTCAATAGTTTCTTTAATTTCTTTTTTCTTGGCGGTGGTTGTGGCGATAGTATCGACAAAATCACCAGGGATTGCGTCAATATTATCAACAATCACACTTGGTAAACCCTTTCGTACCGTAAAGGTGTTGGTTGTTGTTTTCAGACTATTCAGCCCACATGCCATCAAACAGTTTAAAACATACTGTTTGATGGATTTGGCGTGTTTTTCAAACGATTTTTTGCGGTCAGCCAGGCGCTTAGCCTCTTCGTCACAGGTCTTTGCCTGCCCTTCGAGATTTCGAATATGGATGTAAGCCGCATCCAGTTTGTCGCCCAGCGCCATTTCGTTACCTTCCATGGTATCGGCTATCATTTCCGGCGTAATATCGTCAGAGCTCTCCAAGAGTTCTTGGAGTTTTCTCATATCGTTAGCAATTGCAATAGCGGTCGTCGTCATGCTGTTTCTCCTTCATTGGCTTTCAGCGCTGCAATGCGCTCGTCTTTAATCTGGTTCAGGCGACGCAAACGCCCGGCCAGGTATTTGGTATATTCGTTATCGCCTTTGGCATCGGCACTCTTGCGGTGTACTTCCAGTTCGCGGGCGACGGTGCCGAATATTTTATTAACCTCGTTGACGCTGACAGCGCCTTCCAGCGTGGCCGCGTTCTTGGTTAATTTTTCATCTAGTTCAGTACGCAGCCGCACGGTGTCCTCGGCTTTATCGCTGGCGTTCTTAATTTTGAACTCGACCTCGTTTTCGGCTACATACTCGGGGTTGTCATGCATGCCAAGCCATACATCGGCACTGAAACCAAGCAAAGAGAGCGCCTTTTTGATGGCGTCAGTGAGGCTTTTCTTGATGACTTCCGAGTCCGTTTTAATCCCATGCTTGGTTTTGTACATGTACGGTGTGGCACCGTAAGCTTCGATCTCTGAACGCTCGCTTTCCTCGTTGAGGTACCAAAAGGCGATTTTCAACGAGTGATTCAACTCACTGATAAGCGAGCCGTCAGAATCACGCAGTAGTTTTATGCCGATGAATTTTTTGTTGTCGTCATACAGCGTTTCACTCAGTGGCGCACCGGGGATCATTTTCTCTTCCAGAACGCGATAACCCCAGCCGCTACCTGCCGGGCCAAAGATTTCAGTAGCCCGCATGATCATGTATTCGCTGTTGATGCTGGTACCTTCAAAACCGGTACCCGTCAGCGGTTTGGTGTAGCGTGGATCGGTACGCTGTACGCGCTTCCAGATGCTGAGATTCTCTTGCTCGGTAACGGGTTTATCTGCAATTTCTGATTCAACAGCCGAGGCGCGGGACTGAAAATCATCTGCTGGTGCTGGTGCTGGTGCTGGTGCTGGTGCTGGTGCTGGTGCTGGTGCTGGCGTTTCGGGTTCGGTGGCGTATACGCCAAAGCCCATTTTATCGAGGGTTTCTTTTGCCTGCTGCGCTGTAGTCTCTGCCGTAGCTGCTTCGCGCACTTCCGTTTTTTCTCCCTGCTTTGAGGGGGCAGAACCGACCAGACCATCAACGGAGAAACGCCCTTCACCCAGATTGCTGACCTGCACACTATTGGCTTCCTGTACTGGTGTCTCTGGTTCCGGCTGGGTGGTGCGCCATGCTGTGAGAAACTCATCAACAAAACGCTTGCGGCCATTTGGATCGGTAGCAAGGGAAGGGTGCTTTTTAGCTTCCGCGATCAGGGCGAAAATAACCGGGCGCGGAATGGTCAGCACTTTTTCGACAATGCTTAATTGGGTCGACCAGCGCTTATAGGCTTCATCATCAGCCTGAATCAGTTTATCGCCCTTGTCAGTTTGCTCCTTGCTGACAGACCACGGATCGTCAATATCATTTGCCAGCGCAATAGCAACCTCACGGCTCAAGGTGCGGTAAGTGTGTGGATAGGGGCGATCATGGTCTAAACCTGCGATTTCTGACGGCGAGTCATTGGCGGCCGGAGCGTTATTAACGGCAGTTTGTTGTGGGCGATTGGATGGCTTGCTGACCCAATCATTCACGAACTTAATGACGCGCAGCGGGGATTCTGACGGCGCGGGGAATTGTTTGTGGATGGCCTGTACCAGTTCTAGCAATGATTGCGGGTACATCTGCGCCAGCGCCTGATTTTGTGACATAGCATCAATGATGGTGGTTGAATCAGGATCCTGATCGTCGTCGGCAAGGAAATCACAAATCATTGAGTGTTCGTGTTCGTTAATTTCATGTTGCCCATAGAGAACCAGCGCAGCGGCTTTTTCGTTTAATGCCAGCGTTGAGAAATCAACGAGGTCAGTAGGGTTGGTTTGCGTCTGCGCTTCTTTACGATGCCAGAAGCCACCCACCAGATCGTTTTCTTGCGGAAATTTCTCATCAAACACACCAACGGGCGGGCGGGGCGAACCCACAGCATCCTCGGTAATTTCAGGTTTGAAAAAGTTATCGCTGGCACCGGGAAACTCTTCTTCCAGTTTCATAGTGGCGGCCATTTCAGCCAGCTTTTTATTTTTGGCTTCCAGCGCAATGGCCAGCGGCACAGCGCCGTTTTTCTGCGCCCCTTTTTTGGGCGTGTACAACAAGATAAAAATTGGCATTGGTCTTACCTCGGTTATTTCAGGTGCTCAGAGTTAGCGCCTTCCTTGATGCACAGCAGGCGCTGAATTTCTTTTTCAATATCCCGGTCTTTCGCCAGTGAGTCGGCCAACACGTTGGATTGCTGGTTTTTGAGGGATTCAATCTGGCGGTCAATCAGATCGACAGGGGAGTACAGCGGAACAGGAATGGTTACATCGTGGGTACCCAAAAGGATCCAGCCTTGCATCTGTGACATGTCACACGTCAGAGCATCGACTTTTTCTAAATGGATGTTGAAGTGGATATATAACTTCACGGTGATTTCTGGCGCTTTCATAGCGAACCTCGTATAATTATGCCGATCAGTATCGGCTTAGGTTGGTATTGGTCTTGCCTCGATAGAAAGGTTGGTCCCTTTCTATCAACTTCCCGGCAAACTTTGGTCAGTGAACCGGGGTAAAGAAGCCTGCCTGACGGTGGGCTTTTTTACGTCTACGAAAAAATTGGCGGATTGGTTGGGAATACACCGCACCGCCGAAACGACACGCAGCAACATTTGCAGTGTCGGTTACGCTATCCGATGTCGCTTTACTGTCCAAACAAGCCCAGAACTTACGACCGCCTTTCCTGGTATTGGCGCGGTCTTTCCCGCCGTCAGGTCTTGCCTGCCACACTTTCCCGCTGTGGCTACGTAATTGAGGCATTAGCTCTGGAAAAACAAATTCCCGAGACGTTGAAACAAATCAAGGACGAGGAAATTGCTCTGCTCCGTCAGAAGCGATATGAGGACGCGAACGGATCCTTTTAGGGATTAGCACCAGATAGGCCCTAGCCGCACATGTTGCTGCGGTCAGGCAGCGTTCTCTAATCACTTCCTCTGACCAGCCTCGCAATGTCATTTCTTTGACAATCGCCAGCAGCGTTTCGGCGATATCGTTGTAAAGCAGGCTGACTGCACGCATCGGGTATTCTTGCCCATCGATAACGATGACTTCTTCTTTCGGACTTTGTTCGGTCATGGTGCCTCCATCTGTTGTTAAAACAGAACGTGTTAATTGTGCCTGCTGCTTCGGTCGTACCTCACCCGTCTTTCCGGGGTGTCAGAACTGTCACCCAAACTACTGCGCTGGTATTGGTCTTGCCTCGCGGCCAACGGAATTGTTCGCTTTTGTGAAATATAATTTAGATAAAACTACCTATTTAGGCAAGTCAATTTGTTAGATTTATAGAAATAAATCTTCGTAATTAATCTATGCTATTGATTGCATGTGATTATTTTTTTTCTTTGCGGGCTTTTAACAGTTCATAAAACAACTTGTTAAAATCTTCAACCTTTTCACGCAGTTGGGTTATTGTGCGCTCTTTTTCTGATTCAGGCAGCGCAGAAAAAAGATCTAAAAGCTCTTGTTCTTGGCTGCTTAGTGGTGAGAGGGCGTCGCTAGGCTGCTGTGGTGTAAATGCTTCATCACCGAATAGAATCCAGGTTGGGGAGCATTGCAGGTATTTGCTAAGAGAGAAAAGGTTTTTTCCACCTGGTTCGCTATCTCCGCTTTCCCATTGAGATATCGTTACGTGTGCAACGCCAACCAGCTTGCCTAATGCTCGCTGGGTAAGGTTTAAATCTTTCCTACGCGCTCTGATGCGCTCACCTAGTGTATTCATAGTTCGTAAATTCTAAATTATCTTGACTTAGATTTCTTGAACACCTAATTTGTTAGAAAGATCAAACAAAGGAGGTGCTTGTGTTGACCGCTGCTGCAATAACGCACTTTGGTAGCAAAAGAAAACTGGCCGCCGCCGTAGGTGTGAAAGCGCCAACGGTATATGGCTGGGGCGATTTAGTGCCAGAAAAGCACGCGTATCGTTTGGAGAAGCTCACAGACGGGGCATTGAAATATAACCCTGCTGTATACCCCAGAACCACAGATGCAGCCTAATCGGTGCTGCTTCAAAAATCTGATTATCAATAATCAATTTGCGACAGGAGACGCAATGAACATTCAGGCATTGAAAGATGAAATCGAGGCATGGGCGGCTGATGTTGGTCAGGAGGCGGTAGCGATTGAAGTAACTCGGGCATTTTTTGAGATTGGCGGGGATCCGGCGATCCGTCTTTATCCGATTGAACACAATGGCTCTGTTGACTGGAAAGCCATTTACAACAACAGGCAGCAGTTATTTCGCTGGCTGCGTGCTGACACAGCGGCATCACACCGAAAGCTCAAGGCACTGGCACCGATTTTTCACACAGTGCTACCCGCAGAACGACGCGCCCGGCTGCTTAACGAAACGGGCACGACATACCTGCTAACCGTGGCAATTCATGAGTTTTCGACCGCCGTTATTGCCGTGATGCTAAACGATCGTGACGTGACTCAGCGAATAGAAATGGCCTGCGGGGCCATGCATGCCGTATCGCAAAAAAACATGCGGATGACCACCGCTTAACGAGGCAAGACCAATGCTTACCAGAATCGACCGAATCACCTACCGGAATGGTTTCCGGGTAAATGGGGCACCTTCGACCATTGCAGATGTTAATCCCATTTTTGAAGGCCGTAGGGCTGCCGCACTGTCCGTGTGGGAGCAGTATGAGAAATCCAAGGCTGCGTTAAGAATACTGGGTCTCTCCCCTGAACAGTATCAGGCGGCATGCCGACAAATCGCCGAAGCGCTGGGGGTGTGATCATGTCTATCAGACGAGGCCCACGGCCAGAATCGCAGTTTTATACACTGAATAAATCAATCAGTGAAGATCTCTCGCTCTCTTGGGGGGCGCGCGGCTTGTTGATTTACTTGCTGGGTAAGCCGGATAACTGGGAGGTTTCCGTTGCAGACCTGATTAACCAGACTCAGGGATCGGGTAAACCTGCTGGGCGTGATGCAGTGCGGGGATTACTCAACGAGTTAAAACAGGCCGGATACCTGCATGCGGATACCAAACGGAGCAATAGCGGTGCGTTTGATGGTGTGTCGTACGTCGTCAGCGAAGTGCCTCAAATATCACCGCAGACGGATAATCCGGCGACGGTTGACCCGAAGACGGCAAATCCCCCACTAATAAGTAATGAATTAAAACAAGAACTGAATATAAACAAAAAAACACTTGTGCCATCTGCCGATGACACGGGTGAGAAAACCACCGATCCCCACTTGGCTGAATTTGAATCTTGCTGGAAAGCCTTTCCCAAGCGGGAAGGCTCAAACCCAAAAAATCACGCATTCAAACACTGGCGGGCTCGCGTCAAAGAGGGGGTTTCACCTGCTGTCCTGTTAGCCGCCACCCAACGTTACGTCGCGTTCTGTGCTGCCAAGGGCCAAATTGGTACGCCGTACGTCATGCAAGCGCAGCGGTTTTACGGTACCAGCCGGGAATGGGAAAACCCATGGGTGGTATCTGCACAACCGCAACCACCAAGACCTGCTGGAAAATCATCTGACACCACGCAAGACATGCTCAACCGTGATTACGGCACAGCACAACTTGGGATGAAACGAGGGGCAAGACCATGACCACAACACAGGAACAAACCAGCGAAATTACCACGCTCCTGATGGAAGAATGCGGGGTAGGGCGTCGATTTGCCTCGGCGTCGCTGGATAACTTCAATCCCACAAATGACGCCGCACAGGAGGTTTTAAACGCCTGTACGCAATTCGTGAATGAGTGGGGGCTAATTTACAAAAACGGCTCCAACCTGCTGATGATTGGCCGCCCGGGAACGGGGAAAACGCATCTGGCAGTGGCCATCATGCGCGGGCTGATGGAGAACTACGAAACCGACGTGTACATGACCACGGCACAACGGGTTATTCGCGCTATGCGGGACTCATGGCGGCAGAACAGCGAGCGCACCGAGTATGACGTTATCGGGTTTTACTGCGAAAAAGAGCTGTTGGTAATCGATGAGATCGGCATGCAGCACGGCACAGACTCAGAGCGGTTGCTGGTGTCGGAAATTATCAATACGCGCTATGAGCGCATGCTTCCGTGCATCCTGATCAGCAATTTCACCCGTGACGAACTGGACGGTTTTTTAGGCTACAGAGCCATGGATCGCGTTATGGAAAGCGTGTCGGTGCTTCCGTTCGCGTGGGGCAGCTACAGGACGTCAACCCATGGGTGAATTTATACCTCCGCACAATACCGACGCAGAACAGGCCACGCTGGGCGGGTTGATGCTGACTACCGAAGACGACGCCCGTAGCGCGGTGATGGCGATGCTCAAACCGGAATCGTTTTATAACCGTGCGCACCAGTTGATTTACCACTGCATATCGGACCTGGTTAAAAATCACCAGCCCACCGACCTGATCACGCTGAGTGATGAGATAACGAAGCGTGGGGAATTGGAGATTGTCGGCGGTTTTGGTTATCTGGCGCAGATTTGCAGGGTGCCCGCAGCGGCCAACGTTACCGCTTACGCCAGAATTGTGCGCGATAACGCCGTGGCGCGCTACGTGCAGCAAAAATTAACCGCGAGCGCGGAAATCATCGTCTCCCACGGAAACATGAGCATTGAAGATCGGCTAAGCGCCGCGCAGCAGTTAGTCAATCAGGCATTTGAAGCGGCGAGCTCTGGCAAACGTGGCGGATTGCGCCCGGCGCTGGAGGTTCTTGAGGAATGGGTTGATGACGTCGAGCATCGGTTCAGCGACCCAGAACATGCAGCAGGGTTGACGCTTGGCATAGAAAATCTGGATCGCATCATGGCCCCGAAACAGGTGTTGCGCGGATCGCTGGTGGTGGTGGGAGCCAGGCCGAAAATGGGGAAAACCGCGTTTTACAACCGCGTTGCCGCACACTTTGCATTAAGTCACCGACTGCCGACATTGTTGTTTAGCCTCGAAATGACAGACCGGGGAATTATCGAGCGTATTATCAGCCAGGAAGCGCGCATAAGTTCTAATATTTTTTATGTCGGTGCTGAAAACGACACTGACATGCCACGAGCGTTTGAGATTGCCAAAGATATTGCCGAATCAAACCTGTTTATCGACAGCACGCCCGGCGTATCTCTGGCCCACATCGCATCAGAATCGCGCCGTATAAAACGCCAGCGCGGCAATGTCGGACTGGTGGCCGTCGATTATCTCACCCTGATGCGTTGTGAGGCAGCAGAGCGCCGCGATATCAGTTATGGCGCGATCACTACAGGGCTTAAAAATCTGGCGAAAGAACTGGATTGCATCGTGCTGCTGCTTACCCAGCTAAACCGTGGATTGGAGCAGCGCGCCGACAAACGCCCTTTACCATCTGACAGTAAGGATACAGGGCAAATTGAGCAGGATTGTGACATCTGGATCGGGCTTTACCGCGAGGGGGTTCATGAAGAACACGCAGACCCAGAGCTAACAGAATTAATTTTGCGATTAAACCGAGAGGGGCCATCCGGTACCGCTCATGTACTGTTTACGGAGGGATATTTCAGGGATACCACAGATGAGGACATAACTCAGAGAAAAGCCAAATCAGAGGCCGGAAGACTAAAGCGTTACACCAAAAAAGAGCCAATGAAACCCTTTTAACCGCGCCTGACCAGCGCTTAACCAACAAAAGGCAAGACCAAACCATGACCAGGAAGTCGGACTACCTTCCGCCCGGTCTACCTCACAACCGTGGAGATTGGCCACAAGAATACCGCGATATGGAATGGCTCGATCTGCGTGCCTGTTATCTGGTGCGCATGCTGTCTGAATGCCGCATTCCGCGAACCAATATCGTGCGTGAGATCGAAACGGTTGATGAGAAGTACCGGGAGCATTTTAGGGCGCGCCTGAATTACTGGCGTGAATACAGAGAATCAGGAGGCAAGACCACATGACCACTATATCAACAGCAGGAATGATCGCCGCCGTACGTGAAGCTGCGCACATGACCAAAACGCAGGAAGAACGCGACGTTTTAAACGGTATCGCCAACCGCGTCGAAATGCTGGCGGAGGCCAACAGTATTAAATCGCTGGAGCTGGACAGCATCCGGCAAGCGCTGAAAATCCCCGGCAGTGATTCCGTTCAGGCCGGTACCATTGCGGCATTTTGCAAATTGCAAAGTGATTTACAGGAAGTCACCGCGCTGGCTAACCGGCTGCGCCGCACGGCGAAAGAATACCATGAGGAAAACCAGCAGCTACGCACACAGTTGATTGAGGCCGAAAAAGTCGCCGCTGACCCGAGTATTCCCGGGATGTGGATTTTAGATGAGGATGGACACCCATTCGATCTACCAGTCGCAAGCCAGCTTTCGAATGAGCTTTTACAGGCGATGGAAGAGGTCATACGCATATCAGACCGCGACCATGAGGCATGGGATCCGGCAAAAGCTGCAATATCATCTTGCCGCGCCGTCAGTGCAGGAAATAGAGATAGTCATGCTGACCAAATATCCCCCGAAACGAGGAATTCAGATAAAGATGTTAGGGGATTAAGGGCCGAGTTATTTATCCAGCATTATCCAGAGCAATCTGAAAGGAAAGACGATGATACTGAATAAATTTATTGATTCCCGTTCATCGCAATTGTTTAAGCAACAACCAGCAGGAAAGGCACTAAGGAACGGCGGGGACGTAAGGAGGTGTCAATGGAGATAATGGTAACGATGATAGCGCAAATGTCTGTTCTTGCCTTGAACTCGTTAATTGGTTACGGCCAATTCAAAAACTGTGAAGCTCGGTGGAAAAGGCCTGTGTGGGTATATTTGGTTGCTTTAATGCAGCTTCTATCGTTGCCGTGTTAATTGAGGGGGTGGTGAAGGTGATCCAGCATGGCTAAGTCTTCAGCAGAGCGTAAAGCCGCCCAACGTGAGCGCCAGCGGGAGGCTGGCGTGTCAAAGTTTGAACTTAACCTCGATACTCAGGAGCTGGACATGCTGCGCCGCAATTGCGCGTTACGGCGGCCCGGTAAAGCGCCCTACGACATGGACGAGTATATCCAGTTGCTGATCCGCCAGGACGACGCCAGAGCGCGCCAGCGGATTAAATCGCTCAGCAAGCAACGTTGTGGTAAGTGCGGGGAGTCATTGCCCGTCACAGAATGTTGCATGCAGGGTTACTCTGGATGCTGGAACACAAACGGATGGCATGAAATCAAACTACGCATAACAAATAGCTAGATACTGTTTTTATATACAGCCCATTGGTGTAATAATCATAAGGAGTTTAATTATCCGAATGTGATGGGGTTTAAATGGTTGATATTGAATACCTAATTAAAAACCTCCCTGAGAATTGCCGAGTAGCAATGCGTATAGAGCATGGAAGCGTTGTCAGTGTTCGCATGATTGCGGAAGACGAGCACATAGCAACGCTTAACGCGCTGATAGATATAGCAAAATCCGCAGGCTACAGGATTGAAAAACCAGGGGGAAAGCACTATAATTAACAGTGCCGGATTGAACACCCGGCAACCCAAATTACTGCGCTATCAGGGGGAACTATGGCGCAGTATTCATTTACAAAATCCGCTGGTGGAATACTGATACCCGCCACGCCGGATTCAAAAGAGTTTATTCAGAGGATTAAGGTCGGGGCCGTTGTCTCTGCCGATATCAGGCAGGTCAGAAACCCGGCTTTTCACCGCAAGTTTTTTTCACTGCTTAATCTCGGTTTCGAATACTGGCAACCGACAGGCGGCGCCATATCCCCGACAGAAAAAAAACTGATACGCGGCTACGTTCGTTTTCTTGCTCACTTTGCAGGAAGCGAAGACGCATTACAGGCCGCCGCTGATAAATATCTGAATGGCATAGCCAAAAAACGCGCCGCCAATATCAGCACGGTAAAATCATTCGAAGCATTCCGCCGCTGGGTGACTATCGAATCCGGCCACTATGAGGTTTACGAGCTACCAGACGGTAGCCTGCATAAAGAGCCTCGCTCGATATCGTTCGCAAAAATGGACGAAATCGAATTTCACGCCCTGTACAAAGCCACACTGGATGTTCTCTGGACATTCATCCTGTCAAAAACCTTCCCTACCCAGCAATCCGCAGAGAACGCCGCCGCTCAGCTTATGGAGTTTGCCGCATGACGGACTTCAAAAAAGAGGCCAGAGGCCGCGACTGTCAGATCCGTATTCCTGGTGTCTGCAATTTCAACCCAGAAACCACCGTACTAACGCATTACCGCATGTCGGGTACCTGTGGCATGGGGATAAAACCCGATGACCTACAAGCCGCATGGGGATGTAGTGCATGCCATGACGAAGTAGACCGCCGTACACGTCACATTGATTCGGATACAGCACGGCTTTATCACGCTGAAGGGGTAATGAGAACACAAGCGGTACTAATCGAAGAGGGGAAATTTTAATGAACCAGAATTTTATCCCGTGCATAGAGAAAGAATTTAATGCTGAAAAATGCCGGGGCGCTCCGCGAGTAAAAAGAACAATATTCTGTTTTCCGCGTTTTTCGAAATCCGGGATTGCTGTTTCTCCTCTCTTCACCCTCGCGCACGCGCGCGTTTAGGGGGCCAAAAATGCCGCTCGTTGCCACCTTCCGTGTCGATTGGTTCAGGGTGATCACCGATATCACCAGAACCGGCGTAACGCTGTATGAACTCGCCAGTGAAGTGGGCGTATCAAAATCCACGGTGCACGGTTGGAAAAGCGGCGCAGAGCCAAAACACGGCGATGGCGAAAGCCTGGTTGCATTCTGGTGCCGGATCACAAGTCGGGGCCGTGACCGACTGCCGATGATTGTTTATCGCCAGCAATTTATTTTTCGTGGCCGCGCTGGATGAATTATTTGGTCGGGAATCCGAACGCACAGAGAAACAACAATAGCGACTCATCATTACGGAGGTAATCCCGATGGGCCGACCAAAGAAACAAATCGAAATACCAGGACAGAGCGCCGAAACCACCACGGAGGCCGCTGGCGATGCGCTGTTATTAAATTCCGTCGCTAACACCCATGAACAACTGAACGCCGCTACTGCTGGCGCAACGGTTATCGCTGAAACGACAGTAAAGGACGGGCAGCAGGGCGAGAATGTGGAAGGTGATGCCCTGCAAGCCCGCAACGCTGCGCTTTCCGGGCTGAACGCCGCCGCCTTTCAAATCATCACTAAATTCGAAGCGTATGGCTTTACCGACGAAATAGGCCACCCGCTGACGAATAACCTTGATTTTATCGACCTGGTTAAACAGGCCACCACGCAAACCACCAGTACCGCAGTCATTAACGAGGACGGGCAGCGCAAGCAGCATAAAGCCCCCGTATTGACTGACAAGGGCTGGCACGTCCCCAGCTAAGGAGAATCGTCATGTGTGGAGGTGCACCCAACATTGTGCAATCCGACCCAGAAGCGGAAGCCGCCAAAGCAGCAAACGCCGCCGCCAAGGCAGCAAACGCGGATTCAGCCGCACGCCGTAAACGTAAAAAGGGCTCATCCCTGCTTGCCACGGGTTCAGAAGGGGCAACGGATTCCGGCACGTCACTGCTTGCGTCTGGTGCCAGCGGTAAAACCAACTTAGGGGCGTAACGTGGTCAACGAAACAGCCAGCAAAATTATTCGTCGTGCGGATTCACTGAAAGCGTTACGCCAGTCAAAGGAACCAACCTGGCGCGAGTGCTTTGATTTCACCTACCCGTTGCGCGGGGCTGGCTTTTCTTCCGATGTTCTGGACGCCAACAGCGCTAAATCCAAGGTGGCGCAGTTACTGGACGGTACCGCGACGGACAGCACGCGCATTCTTGCCTCGGCGCTTATGTCCGGCATGACGCCCGCTAACGCGCAGTGGATGGACTTAAACAGCGAAAGCCTCACCGACGAGCAAAAAACGTGGCTCTCTACCTGCGCAACGCTGATATGGGAAAACATTCACGCGGCCAATTTTGACGCGGAAGCCTACGAAGCCTGCTTGGATGTGGTTATTGCTGGCTGGTTCGCACTTTACATCGATGAGGACAAAGAGCAGGGCGGTTTTACCTTCCAGCAGTGGCCGCTATCGCAGTGCTACGTCTCATCGTCTCGCCGTGATGGTATTGTTGACACTGTTTATCGCTGCTACCCGTTAACCGCAGAGCAGGCGGTAAAAGAATTTGGCGACAAAAACGTGAGCGAGAAAATCCGCGACGAGGCAAAGAAAAAACCTGACGCGAAATTTGATTTTATTCACGCGATTTTTCCGCGCGATACCTATGTGGTAAACGCCCGCCTGGCTAAAAATATGCGCTTTGCGTCGTATCACATCGAAGTGCAGGGCAAAAGCACCGCCCGCGAGTCTGGCTATCACGAATTCCCCGTTGCCGTTCCGCGCTGGATGAAGATCCCCGCCAGTGCTTACGGCGTCGGCCCCGTTTATGACGCGCTGCCTGACTGCAAAGAGCTAAACGAAATTAAGCGCATGGAAAAAGCCGCCGCTGACCTGGCCATTTCCGGTATGTGGATCGCGGAAGACGACGGCGTATTAAACCCGTGCACCGTTAAGGTGGGGCCACGCCGCATTATCGTAGCTAACAGCGTGGAGAGCATGAAACCGTTGCTGACGGGCGCGGATTTCAACGTCGCTTTCACCTCAGAAGAAAAATTACGCGCGCAAATCCGCAAGATTTTGATGGCCGACCAGCTACAGCCGCAGGACGGCCCAGCCATGACCGCTACCGAAGTGCATGTGCGTGTCGCGCTCATCCGCCAATTACTCGGCCCGGTGTACGGACGCTTCCAGGCTGAATACCTGCAAATACTGGTTCAGCGCTGTTTCGGTATCGCGTACCGCGCAGGCATTTTCCCCGCTGCGCCTGAGGGCATGGACTCGGCTAATTTCAACGTCCGCTACATTTCCCCGCTGGCCCGCGCGCAGAAGCTGGAGGACGTGACAGCGATCGAGCGCGCCGCCGCCAATATTGGACAACTGGCGCAAATCAGCCCGGAAGTTACCGACCTGCTGGATACCGACTCAGCGGCCCGCGTGGTGTCCGAAGCGCTGGGCGTTCCCGCGAAAGTTATTCGCAGCGCTAACGACGTGGCCCGTTTACGTGACCAGCGCAGACAGACACAGCAGCAGGCAGCACAACAGCAAATGCTGATGCAGGCAGGGCAAGAAGCGGCAACCTCGGCAGGTAAAGAAGCCGGTACCGCATTGATTCAGCAGATGGCAGGGGGCGCACGATGATCAACAAGCCCGTTCGCCCCGAGGACTACAAACGCCTATTTGAAGAAACACCGGGCGGCCCGCAGGTGCTGGAAGAGTTAACGCGGCGTTTCGGTGGTGCCGTGTACGTCAAGGGTGGAGCAGAAGGGGATCGCCAGACATGTTTTAACGCCGGGCAACGTGATGTGCTCGATTTCATTTTACGCAGGCTTAACGAAGCAGACGGAGTAAACGACGATGTGGAAGCTTAAATTCCCGTTCATGAATCAGGCTGGTGAAGGCGAAGGCTCAGGGGGGGGCGATGGTGGTAATGGCGGCGGTGGTAATTCTGGTGGCGAAGGTGGCGGCTCTTTGCTCAATACTGGCGCAGCACAGCAACCGGGCGCGACAGATTGGCTACCGGAAAAATACCGCGTTATGGGCGAAGACGGCACCCTCAATATTGAAAGCTCTGCCCGCAAACTGGCGGATGCGCATACGCATTTGGAAAAGCGCCTTGGCAGCGGGGACGCGCCGCCAAAAACGGCTGATGAGTATGCGCCTAAGGTAGACGCCGAGGGGTTCAATTGGGACGAGTTCAAGGCCGACCCGAAAATGCAGGGCTTTTTAAAATCGGCCCACGCCAAGGGGCTGACCAATGACCAGTTAAGTTTTGTGCTCGGTGAGTATATGCAGCGTGCGCCGGAACTGGTGGGCGGTGCTGCACAACTGGATCAGGAAGCGGCCGGCACTGCACTACGTGAAGTATGGAAAACCGACGCGGAGTTTAACAAAAACATCGGGCTGGCATACCGGGCGTTTAATTCGCTGGCTGATGAAGCCGACAAAGACCGCATTGACGAAATCGGCAACAACCCGATGGTTATTCGCATGCTGGCAAAAATCGGCGGAGAAATGCAGGAAGACTTCCCGGCTGGCAGCGATATCAATCTGGAAGAGCAGCAGAGCATTCGTGATCTGATGAAGTCTGAGGCGTACATGAACCCGAAACACGCCGATCACGAAAGCGTATCAGCGCGAGTCAGGACGTATTACGCGAAAACCTATGGTAATGCGCCTGTAGCGTAATGCTGTGACATGTCACAACAAGCCAGCCTAACCGCTGGCTTTTTCATTTGGTCGGGAAACCGAACGCACACCTTCTGCAAAATCACTCCACCAGCCCGGCGTGGTAGCCGGATACCTGATTTCCCGCCGTCTGTAAGCGCCAAGCAGTCGGTGTATTGGGCCGGGAAACCGACACCCCGCAGGCGAAACAGAATTGGAGTGCGCATTATGCCTTTTGATGCCAATAAAACTATGATCACCGCCGCCTTTGTGACGCAGTTTCATGATTCTTTTGAAATCGCCTCACAGCAGAAAGATTCCCGCTTTCAGGCGGCAGTGAACGATCGCGGACAGATCACCGGTGCGTCGTTCACCATCAACGACATGGGTACCATCGAAATGAACGCCATTACTACGCGTTTCGGTGACACGGTATGGGATGTGCCGGAAGCCGGTACCCGTAATGCGCTGATGGCAGATTACGGCGTATTCGTTCCCGTTGAAAAACGCGACTTACGCAAGCTGATCGCTGACCCTCAGGGGCCGTATCTGCAATTGACGCTGGCCGCTGCCAACCGCCGCAAGGATACGGTGATCTACCGTGCATTGCTGGATGCGGTACCGCGCAAGACGGAAAACAACGGCGCTTACACCAACGTTGTTCTTCCTGCGTCTCAAAAGATTGTGGCGGGTGGTACCGGGGCAACCAAAGCCAAACTGATTGCCGCTAAAGCGATGTTTCGCCGCAACGAGTGCGACGAGCAGAACGGCGAGAAGCTTTACATCTGTTACAACGCCGACATGCTGACGCAAATCCTGAGTGATACCACACTGACCAGCGCCGATTTTATGGCGGTCAAAATGTTGCAGGAAGGGTCGGTGTCTAACCACTGGCTGGGCTTCCAGTGGATCGCCTATGAAGCGCTGGATTCAGTAACGGCGGAAAAAGTGACCACTAAAACCACGGTAGCCTGGGCGAAGTCTGCCGTGCATTTCGGTACCGGTGCTGAATATAACGTCGATATCGGCCCACGTCGTGACAAAAACAACACTATCCAGATTTCCGTAGATGCTTCTTACGGTGCAGGTCGCGCCAACGAGAAGAAAGTTGTTGCGATTGATTTTGTAGCGTAATGCCGCGCTGGTATTGCCGGGGGTAAAACCCCGGCCTTTTTGTTAAAGGTACCGCTATGGCTTCCAGTGTTTCTATCTGTTCCAACGCGCTGCTTATCCTCGGTGAGAATCCCATTAATGATTTTAAAGAGGACTCTGACAGCGCGCGCCTCTGCTCCAACGTTTATCCCACCGTACGCGAAGATTTATTGCGTAAGCATCCATGGAACTGCGCCGTTAAGCGCGTGGTGCTTTCTCCTTCCAGTACCGCGCCTGTTTTTGGTTTTGCGTATCAGTTCCCACTGCCGGGTGACTTACTGCGCGTGCTGTCCGTGGGTGATGAGTCAGACGATATCCAGTACCGACTGGAAGGGCGGAAAATTCTTGCCAACGTCAACGCGCTGAAACTGCGTTACCTCTTCCGCAACGACGATGAATCAACGTGGGATCCGGCGCTGGTGGCGCTGGCCGAAGCGTTTATGGCGGCAAAGATAGCCTATGCGGTAACGGCATCCGCCAGCCTGCGCGATGCGCTTACGCAGGAAGCCGCCTACCTGCTGCGTCAGGCCAAGGCCATTGACGGACAGGAAGACCCGCCAGAAGAGCTTGGCGGTTATCCTTTGCTGACGTCGAGGTTTTAACCATGCGTGCCAATCTGATAAAAACCAATTTTACCGCTGGCGAGATTTCTCCGCGTTTAATGGGGCGCGTGGATATCGCGCGTTATGCCAATGGCGCAAAACAGGTAGAGAACGCGGTATGTGTGGTTCACGGTGGCGTTAAGCGCCGTCCCGGTACACGGTTTATTGCGGCCACGAAATACGCCGATAAAAAATCCCGCCTGATCCCTTTCGTTTTTAACCGCTCTCAGGCGTACGAACTGGAATTTGGCGACGGCTACGTGCGCTTTTTCCAGAATGGCGCACAGGTGGTTAATGATGATTTAACCCCTTATGAAATCGCAAGCCCGTTCACTGAAAGCATGCTGCCCGAAGTGAAATTTGTGCAGAGCGCCGACACGATGTTTTTGGTTCACCAGGATATTCCACCGCAACGGTTACAGCGCCAGGCACAAACAGAATGGACGCTGGCCGCTGCTGAATTTGTGGTGATGCCGTTTGATGAAATCCGCGATACACCGGAAAAATGGTGCAAGCCATCGGTAAAGGAATTTGTCGGCTCGGCTATCACGCTGACGCTATGGGATGATGAGGCAGAAACAAGCTTTACCGGCACTGGCTGGGTTGCCGAAGATGCGGGCTCGTACGTGCGAATCAATAGCGGTCTGGTGCTGATCAACACCATCACCAACGCACAGGAGGCCGTAGGCGTTATTCGTTCCGACCTTTCCGCTACGCAGGCAGCATCACCGGGGGCATGGACGCGCGAGGATAGCGTATGGTCGGAGGATTTGGGCTATCCGGGTGCCGTGACGTTCTACCAGCAACGGCTGGTACTGGGGGGCTCTCCTGAGTACCCACAAACGGTGTGGTTCAGTGAAACCGGCTCTTACCTGTCTTTCGAGCTGGGCGACGAGGACGACGACGCCATGTCGTTTACGGTTTCCTCTGACCAGTTAAACCCGATTGTGCATCTGGCGCAGATGAACACGCTTATTGCGCTGACCTACGGCGGCGAGTTCACGTTAACCGGTGGCTCGGATGCGGCAATTACACCGACAAATATTTCTGTAAAAAATCCCAGCCCCTACGGCTGCAATAACATTCGCCCAGTGCGTGTCGGTACCGAAATCCTTTTCATCCAGCGCGCAGGCCGCAAACTGTTTGCGGTCGCTTATGACCCTGACAGTTACGTCGCCTATTCCGCCAATGACCTGTCTGTGCTGTCTGAGCACATCACTGAATCGGGCATCGTGGAAATGGCCTACCAGCAGCAGCCGGATTCTATCGCCTGGCTGATCCGTGCCGATGGCACCCTGTGCTCGATGGTGCTTGACCGTTCGCAGGATGTGATCGCCTGGTCACGGCATCTCACCGAGGGTGCTTTTGAGTCGGTATCGTCAATCCCCACCGATTCAGGCGATGCGGTTTATACCATCGTCAAGCGTGAAATTAACGGTGAGACGGTGCGCTACGTTGAATTGTTGGTGGATGATTTGCGCAGTGATGCGGCCGTCACCGGCACCAGTGAAGCCGGTGCAAAAGAGTGGGGTGGGTTAAACCACCTCGAAGGAAAAATCGTTGATATCGTCGCAGACGGTAACGTCATGCCCGCACAGGTAGTAACCGATGGCTCTGTCACATTGACCCGCACCGCGAAAAGCGTCGCCATCGGGCTGCATTTCAACACCACCATAGAAACGCTGACGCAGGAAGTTTCCACCAGCGAGGGCACCGTACAGAACGCCCGCAAGCGCACCAGTGAAGTCACCATGCGTTTTCTCGACACCACCGGCGCAACCTGCAACGGGCAAACCATTCCTTTCCGTCGCTTTGGCCCGAAAATTCTCAACCAACCCGCACCGCTTTTTACCGGCGATCACTCGTGGGGAAAACTCGGCTGGGAAAAAGGCGAAGACACATTACTTATTCAGCAATTACAGCCGCTGCCGTTTCACCTGCTGGCTGTGATGACCACTTTCACCAGTAACGGGGGTTAACCATGATCCGACCTGCGAGAAAAGAGGATATTCCGGCGCTGGTACTGCTGGGTATGCGCATGCACCAGGAATCGCGCTACCGGAATTTTTCATTCAATGCGGAGAAATGCCGCGCGCTGGCGGAGCAACTTATCGATGCCTGTTTTGGCGTGGTGCTGGTCGCAGAGCACGATGGGCAGATTATCGGCTGGATGGGTGGCGGCATTGCTGAGCAATGGTTTTCCAGCGACCGCATGGCGTTTGAATACGGCGTTTTTATCGATGCAGAACGGCGAGGCGCTACAGCCGGATACCGTCTGGTGAAAGCGTTTATCGCCTGGGCGAAAGAAAACGGCGCGCGTGAAATCCGTATGGGAATTACCACGGGCATTCACGAAGAGCGCACAGGTGAACTGTATCAACGTCTCGGGTTGGCACGTACTGGCCTGTTGTATTCGATGGAGGTTTAACTATGTGTACTGGTGTTGAAATTGCGTTAGTCGCCTCGTCAGTCCTCGCTGCTGGTGGGGCTGTAGCGAGCGGGGTGCAGCAAAAAAAAATGGCTGATTATCAGGCCGATCAGGCACAGGCCGATGCGGACGCAGCAGCCGCAGCGGCACGGGTTGAGGCTGAGCGCATTAGAAAGGCGGGTGCAGCGCAGGCAGCACAAGCAAATGCCGCTTATGCTGCATCCGGCGTTGATACGGGATCGGGTACCGCGTTGCGTATTACGTCTGGGATTGTTGGCGACGCGGAAGAAGACGCCACGATGACTATCCTCAACGGGCAAAACACCGCCTCACGTTATCGGGCACAAGGGCAAGCTGACAGGATTAGCGGTCGCAATGCCGCCACATCAGGTTATATCAGCGCGGGGAGTTCATTACTGTCATCTGGTGCGAAAGCTTATTCTGGCTGGAAGACTGCGCAAGATAAACCAGCAGCCAAAACCGGCGCATCAACAAACAACCTGTTCGGCAACATGGGGATTAATTAATGCGTATCCCAACCGGTAATTTTGGTAATTCGGTTCCCACACCCCAGCCAACGCACGTCAACGTGAGCGGTGCAGGCGCTATAGGACAAGCGGTTGCAGGGCTGGCAGATGATGTAAAGAAAGAAATTAACACGGTTGTTCGTGCTCGGGCGAGCGAGTCTCTTCTTGATTACCAGATCAAACTTAAAGATGTTAACGAGTCCATTCGCCAACGTGTCGAGGATGGAACATTACGCGCTGACCAGGTAGAGAACGTTTACAACGAGGCCGTAGGTGCACTGGAAAAACCACAGTTTTCAGGGCTGGGAATAGCAGAGACACAAATTGCTGAAGGTGGTTTGAAGCGTTATGAATCCGATGGGCTTACCACTGCGCGAGGCTACGCGCGCGCCGCACTGAAAATCGAAGCGCGTGACCAAGTGGACACACAGCTTGATCAGCTTGCAAAACTGACCAATTACCCCGGCGCAGATATCGAAAAAATCAACGTCATGTCTAGCGCGTACGAGGAGCAAGGGCGGCTTGCTTACGGTGCGCAGTGGGCGAAGGTGCGGCAAAGCTGGGTTGATCGAAACTGGTTCAACCAGGCGCAACAGAAATTAATGGAGGCGAGAGATAACGGCGCTGCACTGTCTGATTTAAATAACCAACTTACGTCTGAGAAAGGTTTTTATATTGATAAGCTGGATCCAGACAAGCGCAATGCCTTATTGAATCAGGCCATGGGGTACCAGTCACGGTTAGAAGCAAAGGCAGCAGCAGCGGAGGCAAAGCGGGAGGCGCTGGCGGCCAGAACGTATAATTCTTTTGCTCAGCAGGTGTATTCCGATTTACCTACCACGGCGGAGCAACAAGAAAAACTAATCGCGTCCACAAAAGGAACAAGTGTCGAGGGCGAGGTGAAGGACTTACTTTCTGATCAGGGCACAATACGGAAAGTTATTTCAGCCGGTCCTGCCGGGTCACAGAATTACGTCAATAATCTGTATGCCAACCTGAACGCGAATGGCGGAGATATGCGCCAGTGGCGCCTTGCCCAGCGTTTAAACAGCGCAGTGCAGAAGACCAATAAGCAGTTAATGGAAACCCCGCTGCTGTTCAACCAAAACCGCACTGGCGATGCTATTACGCCCCTTGATATGACTGCCCTAAATCCGACAACCGCCGCAGCGATGAGTGCTATGGATGGGGCAGATATAACTCAGCGTTTCTCACAGCAATTGCAGGAACGTTCCGCCACGTTGGATGCCATTAGCTCAACGGTGGGCTTTAAAGTTCCCCATAAAGTTTTATTGCCTCAGGAGGCCACTTATCTGGCTGGAATGTTAAAAGATAAAACCAGCGGGCAACAATCTGAAATATTAACGCGTTTGCGCAACATGGTGCCGAATGATCGTGACTATAAGGCACTGATGCAGCAAATATACCCAGAAACGCCTACGGCGGCATTAGCTGGATCTTTACCAAGCATGGAAAGCACAAATAAGGTTCTCCAAGGGTATGATCAAATTAAAGGGCAGAAGGGGGATATGTCGAGTTGGGATAAGGCTAAAAAAACTTGGGAAGAGGAGTTTGATTCTATCGTCGGTGATGCGTTTGCAGGTAGGCCGCAAGCGCGACAAAACGCCTTAACCCTAACCTTTGCCTATGGCGTCGGAGATGCCACACAAAAGGGAAATTACTCAACAGATGTTACCCGATCTAAGGTGAAAGATGCTTTAAACAAAACGATAGGCGAAGCGATTACGCTTGGTGGACGAAAGGTTTTTGTTCCTGTCGGTGTAAGTACCAGCGATTTTAAATATCGCTATCCTGCGTTGCTTTATCAGGCGTTGGAGCGTCAGGGGATGGATGTATCGAGGGCTAAGCAAGCTAGCTTGTTCAGTTTAGTCCCTGCTGGTAGTGATGGTGATTATATAGTCAGTCAGGGTATTGATGCATTGATCGACAAGAAGGGTCGCCCGTTAACTGTTAATCTTTCAAAAGCCACTATTGATGGCATTAACAATGCCGAAGCCGCTGTTATTAACCAAAAAATAAAAGATATAAAATTTGGCGACAGCCCCGCTAATTTTGGTGTTCCTGATTATCTAAAAACAGAAGCATTCTCTCTTTATGGAGGGTATTAATAATGGATATCTTTTCTTTTGATGAAAATGAAAATCGACAGTTTGTTGATGATATCTTGCGTTTCAATCACATATCTGAAAAGCAGATAAATCCCGGTGTTTTTTCTGTTAGTGATTTAATCGTCGAACCTATTCGCGGTGTTGATCGGGGACTAAATAAGCTGTCTTATGCAATTGGTGCTCCCGCGACAGAATTGCTTTCGCCTATCGCTAAAAGGGTAGATGAGTACGCGGGTACAGACATCCAAGGGTACCTTGACGAGCAGCTTGGGATAGTACGTAAAAATATCGAATTGCAAACCCCAGACCCTACCGTCACAACGGTAACGGGTCAGATATTAAATGGGTTGGGGGATGTAATGTCGAGGGCGGGTGTTGGGGTTTTGTCTGGCGGGGTAGCTGGTGGGGCTGTGTTGGCGGGCGGAACAGAAGCTATTTTTCTTGATGATGAAGGGCGTCGTAAGGGATTAGATGCTGAAACTTCCGCGGGGCGCGCGGTTATTGAGGGGGTTACTCTTGGGCTGGGTGCCGCTATGCCAGCCGCACCTTATGCAAAAACATTGTTATCTAGGCTGGCATCTGGGGCAGTGAGTAACACCGCTCTTGGTATAGCACAAAGGGGGATCACAGGCGCTTATCTGGAAGATCGGGGCTATCAGGATATGGCCCGACAATACAAGGTCTGGGACGCTACAGCGTTAATTGCTGATACGGTGCTAGGGGCTGCCTTTGGCGGTTTTGCCCACGCTGGAGCGCCAGCAACGCCTGCGGCAGTCGATGCGGCATTAACGGCAAGGAATGCGCAATACTTCAGGGAGGATACGGCCCCTGGGTTACCTGCGGATATGGCCTCTAATGTCGCGCACCAGAGAGCTTTGGACACTGCATCCGAGCAGCTTAATAGCGGAGAGCCAGTTGATGTATCAGGCGTTGAGGGGGTTTTTGACGCCAATTTTATTGGTCGGGAGCTACCCAGCATTAAGCCTGATGACGCTTCCGCGCAGTCAAATGCCCCTCAAGTGGATGTGACTTATAAACCAGATACAGCATCTGAAACGGTGACGCAGAATGTCGATCCGTTACTCAGAGATATCGATAACGCGAACCAAGTATTAGCGCGGCGTGGTGACATTGCTGTGCGTGTTGAAGATGACTTGGGAAGTAGTTTTCAGCGTTCCGCAACGGAAATGCTAAGGGATGATGATGCGTTAATTACTCGTGCTGAACAGGATGCGCGGGGGGTTATGGCTGCAATTGAATGTGAACTGAGGCATGGTCATCAATGAGAGCAGAATGTATTCAGGCGGTTGTTAATGCAATTGGTCGCCCTCTTAATCAGGCAGAGGTGCGCGGTATCGAAAATCGTATCAACCAACATCACAAACGCCTTGCGGAAAATAACCCAGGGTGGATGTCAATGTCTCGGGCGGATCGGTTAAGGGAAGCGGGTAAATCAGCAGCAGACGAGATAACTCGGGAGGCAAAATTAAAAAAATGGCGCACTGCGCTAACTATTCTGGCCCATGACCGCGTTAAAAATTATGTGGAAAGCTCTAGTGATACTCCTATTCGTGCTCTTGACCGACTTATTGCGTTTGATTCCGATCAACGCAGTGGGGTTTTATCCGTGGAGTCTCAAGCTAAAGCAATCAGGGATATGGCGTTATCCCGGATGTTGTCCTTAGTGGAAACTACTAAAGGAAAATTATTTAGCTTGCTGGCAGATCCTGAACAGAACCGAGCGGTAATAAGAGAGCTACATGGGGAAAGTAGTGGAAATGCAGCAGCAAAAGCGGCAGCAAAAGAATTTCATGATGTAACCGAATATCTGCGCCAACGTTTTAATAACGCTGGCGGGGCTATTGGGCGTCTGGAGTCATGGGCTATGCCGCGTAATCACTCTCAGCTAAGGGTGGCGAAAAACAGACAAGCATGGATTGATGACCATGTAAATTGGGTAGATCGGCGCACATATCTGAATGAAGACGGCTCGCTGATGACTGAGGCTCAGTTACGAGACTTTCTTTCTCATGCGGCACAGACGATTGCTACGGGTGGGGTGAATAAGGTTGAGCCTGGGCGCTTTGCTGGCAACAGCTTGCGCGCGAATCACGGGAGTGAGTCAAGAAGTATCCACTACAAGGATGCGGACAGTTTTATGCTTGCGCAGCAAAAGTATGGCGACAAAGATCTCTTATCGCTATTGGTTGGGCATGTAGAAAGGTTGTCTCGGGATATAGCGTTGATTGAAACACTTGGCCCTAATTCTGATTTGCAGTTTCGTACTCAACTGGATATGGCGCGCCAATCCATGATTGATGCAGATCCCGCACATGCAAAACGAACCGAACGCGCAGCAAAACGGGCGGAGCGGCTATATAAAGATGTTGCCGGGCAGCAAGACATTCCAGAGTCTGTATTGCTGAAAAATGCATTTGATACCTACCGAAGCATTAATGTTGCTTCTCGTTTGGGTTCTGCCACACTGGCTGCGGTTGGTGATCAGGGTAATCTCATGATTACGGCCAAGATAAATAATCTTCCAGTGGTGCAGGTTTTTGAAAATGAGTTAAAGCTTCTTAATCCAGCAAATTCTGAGGCTAGGGCAGCAGCGCGGCGGGCCGGGCTTGGGATCAACTATTACCTAAACTCCCTATCTCGCTTTGCAGATGATTCCCTGGGTACATTAACTGATACGTCTGGCAGGGTGTCATCTGCTGCCCGAAAAGTGGCGGGATTGGTTATGCGGGCATCCGGCCTTAATGCCCTAAGTGCGGCCAGTAACCAAGGATTAGGGGCTGTGATGTTTGATGCGATTGGTTCGCTTACGCGTAAGCATGCCTCATTAGATAAATTAGAGTCCGGGGATAGGAAGCGATTGCAAAATGCCGGAGTGACGGCGGCGGATTGGGCTGTGTGGCGAAAAGCAGAGGTAACAGACCTGAGCTGCCTGGGCGATACCGCGCTGACGCATAACGAAATACTTGCGCTGACTGATAAGCAACTTGAGCCACTGGCAAAACAGTTTTCCACGACGCCCGCCCGGCTGCGCGACGATGCGGCAACAAAGTTGCTGGGTGTGGTGCAGGACGAAGCCAGTATGGGGACTATCGAGCCGGGGGCGCGGGAGCGTGAATTCATGTACCGCGGAACGGAGCGCGGCACCCCGATAGGTGAGTTGTGGCGGTCTGCGCTTCAGTTCAAAAGTTTCCCGGTCGCTATCGTGATGCGGCACGTCCGGCGCGCACTGGCGCAGGAGGGGGCAGGCAAAGGGGCGTATATGTCGGCGCTGATAGTTTCGACTACGTTGCTTGGCGCGATGGCTGTTCAGCTTAGCGAAATTGCCAACGGCAGAGATCCGCGCGACATGACCACCCCCGAGTTTTGGGTGCAGGCAATGCTAAAAGGCGGCGCACTGGGCCTCTATGGTGATTTTCTTTTAGCAAACCAAACGCAATACGGCAGTAGTTTTATTGCCTCAATCGGCGGCCCTGTTGCCGGGGATGTTGAAGCACTTTATAACCTCACTTTAGGTGCGGTTCATAAAGCTGCTGCTGGGGATGATGTTCACGTTGGCGCTGGCTGGGTTCGCTTTGCAAAAAGCCATACGCCGGGTGCAAATCTTTGGTATGCAAAAGCAGCACTAGATCATATGATTTTCCACGATATTCAGGAGTATTTTTCCCCTGGCTATCTACGCAGAATGCGCCAACGTGCGCAAAAAGAATATGATCAAAACTCTTGGTGGACGCCTGGTGAAACAATGCCGGATAGATGGCCTAATTTTGGTGCGGTATGGGGGGAGGAATAATGGATATATTCAGCTTTAGCGAAAAAGAAAACGCGCACTTTTATGAAAATATCATGGCGCACGCCATAACCGAGGAGCAACTGGACGCTAGAATTCGGGAGAAAGAGGCCCACGATACGGTATTAGTTGTATTAGTCATCGGCATTACAGCTTTTTTTCTCTTATTGGTTTTTCTTGTTTTCAGTAAAAGGTTCTCGTTTAAAAAACTATTTAATCCTTTAAATGCGCCGATTAAACGGGTTGGCTTTCTCTGTTTAGTTATCGGTGTACTGCTTATGTTTTTCGGGGGATTGAATCGCGGCTTTGAGGATTTTGATTACAACACCTTTATTCGCTCTATCAGTTTTGAGCGTAGTCGATACGATAGCGAAGTGACTTTTGGCATAGGGTTCTACTCAGCGATTATAGGTCTTTTTCTATCCTTTCTTTATGATTGGACGGTAGGGCCTATCGTCAATTGGGTAAAAAAAGGTTCTTGACACCCAGCCAAAACCCCGACCTTTGGCCTACTTGACACCGTTACCGACGTGACCGCAGGTGTGCTAAATGGCGACGCTGGCGATCGCATCATGCATAACGTACGTACTTTATTGCCGGGGAATAACCTGTTCTGGATAGCCCCGATCATTAATCAGGTAGACCCTGGGATGAAGTGACCGATTAATCACATGATGTTATTTTGACAGTGCTATAAACGTTACCCGATGGGTGGGTGTAAATGTACTCCATTTCACCCCCCAGCCTGACAAAAGATCTGAACGGATTTTTATTTGCACAAACTCCGTTTTTAGCAAGTTCGGCCATTCTGGTTTTAACTACGCCTGGTTGAATATGTTTTTGCTTTGCTGTGGCTAGTATTTCATCTTCAGTAACTCCCAGCTTAACTCTTGCTATAAGTTTGTTTTCTTTAGCTTCTATAGAGTACATCTCTACTCGCTCTGACAAGGTTATAGGTAAGCTACGCTGAGTTTCCCTTGCTATATCTGACGCTTGTCTACACATATCTTCTTTTATGTGATTATTAAAACAGTTTTTTCCTGCAAGCGCCGATAATGGGAGCGCTAAGAGTAGGGGGGCTAATGACTTCATTCTTCGTTAGCTTCCTTGGTTAGCTAATATTGATTAAAGAGTTACTAATTACTTAGGTTCTTCACCATTAATAAAATCAACGTTCCCACTAATTCTTAGAATGCCATCTTCTCCGAGCTTAACGTAGAAGGAGGGGGTTCCATCTTCTGATGTTACCGAATTTATTTTGAACTTCACTTCATTATTGTGCGCTTCCGGTGTTGATAATACATCTTCAATAACATCGCTTAAAATCTGAACAATTTCAGCATTCATTGAACGGCCGTTACGCTTGGCTCTCTCTGCAATGGCTTCTTTTAACTCTTCCGGCATACGAAGGCCAAATGGGGCTATTTGGCTGGCACCTTTCATCATGTAATCCTTTCTGGAAAAAATAACTTCATAATGTAGTCATTTTAGCATTGACAAGATAGCTACATCATGTAGTATTTTAATGGTTACATCATGTAGTCAAATGGAGGGTTTATGAAGAGTGTAGGAAACATCGCACCGACCGGAATTAGGATGCCAGAAGAACTAAAACGGCGACTAAAACAGGCCGCCAAGGATGAAGGGCGATCACTGAATAGTGAGGTTGTGAAACGTCTTGAGCGTTCGTTTATAGAAGAGGTACCCAATGGACAGTAATGAAATCATCGCCATGTTTGATGAATGCACCTTACCAATCAGTAAGGCAAGGTCTCTGCTTAGTCTGTTAGCCGTGGCTCTACATGATAGAGACAAGCTGTGGTCTGAGGATGCTATCAGTAGCGTTGAAGTGATTCGAGGTTTGATTGATGAGGGGCTGAAAGGTTTAGATTGCGGATTTAATCAGTTGGGTGATGCCCCAGCGGTTGCAGCCGCCAGAGCATCGAGTTTGTCCGAGGCCAAGACCATTGGAGTATCGAACAATGTTTAGTGTAACAGAAAAAAATATGCCGGTAATAGCTGGGGTCGAAATTACCACCGATGAGGAAGGGCGGTTTAACCTGAACGCGTTACACAAGGCGAGCGGCTCAGAGAAAAAGAATGGCCCCAGTTACTGGGTAGCATTGGACAGCACGCAGGCTTTAATCGCTGAACTTGAGCAAACATTGAGCGATACCGAGATCTCGGTATCGGTAATAAAAACCCTTAAGGGTGGAAGCGTTCAAGGCACTTTCGCTCACGAACTGCTGGCTGTCGAATATGCTGGCTGGATCTCTCCGGCGTTCCGGTTGAAGGTGAACCAGACGTTTATTGACTATCGAACAGGGAAACTCAAACCGCTGGCGCTGCCGAACGTCAAAGAACTGGCTCTAATGGTGATCCAAGCGGAGGAGGAAAAGGAACGCCTGAAAAGTCATGTAAATCTACTGGAGAACCAAATGCATGAGGATGCGCCAAAAGTGGAAGCGTTTGACCGCATCGCTGATGCTGATGGTCTGATGAATCCGACCGCAGCGGCAAAAGCGCTTCAAGTGCAGCCGAAAAAACTGTTCACGTTCTTGCGTGAGAACCGCTGGATTTACCGCCGACCGGGGGGAAGCAACAATTTAGCATATCAAGATAAAATTCAGTCTGGATATCTCGCTCATAAGGTAACGATGATTAAGATGCCGGATGGCACGGATCGAGTTTGTGAGCAAGTTCTGATCACCGTAAAAGGATTGACTTACCTATCAAAAATACTGAATGAAGGACAGCAAAAATGAAAGGTATCGATTTGTCGTCTCGCAGCGTCACGCTAACTGTCTTGCTAGATACTCTTAATGAAATTCAAGGGATGATCGAGCACGTTGGGGAGAGCATTGGCGGTATAGATGCTTATTCCGATGAATTTTATCTGTTGGAATGTACCCTTATCAAGCTCGACGCAGTTCAGAATGAGGTGCGCCAACTGCAACGGCAGCAATAGTCAGAAAACCGAACGCCCACCCATAGCATGATAGCCTCATGTTTATCATGGGGCTTTTTCTTATGCACAACGATCACAAAACCCGCCTTTCCCTCCTGAGCGACCAGCTCACCGATACCGTGCTGATTGAAGCCGATCCCGACAACTGGCCCGGCGCGGGTAAAGCCATCGACAAGCACACCAAACAGGAGCGTGGCGATCGCTACTGGTTCAAGAAGAACGCGGCGGCCACACTGACGTTGTTAACCAAGGTGCATACGCTTATCGGCATCCATACGCGCGGCGGTACCCCGACAGCGGAGGGGGAAGACGATGATGATTTTGGTTTAGGCCAGAAGGTTGCAGCCGCTCAACGGGAAGCGGCGGCTATCATTGAGCGGTTACAGAAAGGGAAAAAATGATTTCCTTTGTCGCCTTCTTCATCATGTGGGCGGAGCGCATGAAGTGGGAGGTACCGGAATGTCATTACCGCGCCGTTAACTGGCTGGAGCATCGCGGCGATTTGGCGGTGCTCCGCTGCTTTCGTGGTTTTGGTAAATCCACCATTCTCGCCGTGTATAACGCCTGGCGGTATTACTGCAATCGTCAGTACCGCATCCTTCATCAGTCTGAATCCGACCCCAGCGCGTATAAAACCAGCCGCGATACGCAAAACGTCATCCGAAACCATCCGCTGACGTGTGGCATGCTGCCGGACGGGCAAGGCACCGTTGAACAGTGGTGGGTAAACGGGGCAATGGATATGCGTAATGCCAGCATGTTCGCAAAAGGCATCCTGTCGAACGTCACCGGTGCCCGTGCTAACGAGTGCCAGAATGACGATGTGGAAGTCCCGAAAAATATCCAGACGCCGGAAGCGCGCGAGAAATTGCGGTACCGGCTCGGGGAGCAAACGCACATTCTGGTACCGGGCGGACGCAAGCTGTATGTCGGTACCCCGCACACCCATGACAGCCTTTATGACGAGGTGGAAAAATTGGGCGCTGACTGTCTTACCATCAAGCTGTTTCACCATGAACACCGTATCGAGGAAAAGGACGCCAGGCACAAAGAATACGCCTTACCGTTCCGGCCGGAATTTGTGTTTGCCGGGATTTACCACGGCGCGCGGCTGCTGGTGGAGGGTACCGATTATCTGTTAAGCGCTGACGGTATTGTTTTTGCCGAAGCGCCCGACATGCTGATCGACTGTTACGCCGGGTGCGAGTGGCCGGAACGGTTTACCCGTGACGAAATGCTACGCCGCCGCCGCGAAACGCGCACCATCAACGAATGGGATAGCCAGTATCAGCTACACAGTAAGCCGGTGGGTGACGTGCGGCTCAATCCCGATCGCATTCGTGAATACGCTGTGCCCCCTGAAATCCGCTATGCCAATGGCGGTTGCTCTATGTGGCTGGGTGGTGTGCAGATTGTTGGCGCGGTCGCTTGGTGGGATGTGGCCACAGGGAAAGTTAAGGCAGATGCCAGCGCCTTTTCTTTGATGCTGACCGATTCGCGCGGGCATTTGTATTGGCAGGTGTGCCAGGCGCTAACCGGGGATTTGGCCGAGTTTGATGATAACGACAAAATCATTGGCGGCCAGGTGGTGCAGATACGCGACCTGGTGCTCAAGTATCAGATCC
Source organism: Symbiopectobacterium purcellii (assembly GCF_052050035.1). GTDB lineage: Bacteria > Pseudomonadota > Gammaproteobacteria > Enterobacterales > Enterobacteriaceae > Symbiopectobacterium > Symbiopectobacterium purcellii_A. The sequence goes on along the minus strand of NZ_CP189882.1, from coordinate 5,070,779 downwards.
CCCGCGTGGTGGTGGAAGTGAACGGGCCCGGTAGCTTTGCCGGAAAACTGCTGCGTCAGGCATTGAAGGGTACCGGGTGCGGCGTTCAGGAAGAATTTAGCGTTACCAACAAACAAAAACGCATTCTCGATGCGTTCGAGGCTCCACTTTCTTCCCGCTTTTTGTGGGCTCACAGCGATGTGCTAGACGGCCCAATGTATGACCAGATGCGCGATTTCAATCCAGTCGTTGCCGATCAGCCTGATGACTATATCGACTCCGGTGCGGGGGCGATCGGTCAAACGCCGGTGCGTATCGGTAAATTGGTCGGGAAACCGAACGCCACCAGTCGGGAGAATTGGCAACCCTACGATGGTGAAATCATGGTCGATACTGACCATTAAGGTGAATGTATGGCAGTCCCCGATCAGAATCCCTTCAACGTCTACACTGCAAACGGCATAACAACCGTTTTCCCCTACGAGTTTTATCTGATCAATGCAGACGATTTAACCGTGTCGCTGGATGGCGAAGCGGTTTCTACAGGATTTACCGTGACAGGGATTGGCAACGTTAACGGCGGGGAGGTCACGTTTTTAACTCCCCCGGCAAATGACGTCACTGTCATGCTTGATCGCGTGGTTGCGCCGGTGCGTTTAACAGAATATCAAGACAATGGCGACCTTCTGGCGGACACCGTTAACCTCGATTTTGACCGCCTGTGGATGGCTATTAAACAAAGCTTTGTTTCGCTCGGCGTGGCGCTATTACGGCCCGTGTTTGGCGGCCCGTTTAACGCGAAAGGCTACCGCATAGCGAATCTCTCCGATCCGGTAAATGACCAGGATGCGGCAACGAAAAAATGGACACGGTCGCAGGATCACGCATTACGCGCTAAAACCCTGCGTGTTGCTGATGTCGATATCCCAGCGCTGCCGAACGCCGCCCAGCGTGCCAATAAAGTTCCCGCGTTTGATAGTGCGGGTAATCCTACCGTGATGGTTCCCGTCTCGGGATCGGCAGCGGATGTTTTGGTGCAACTTGCCAGCTATAGAGGTTCATCACTTGTGATGCCGTGTCCTGATGTCGTAACGCTAAGGGCGCTGACTGGTTTAGCTTCAGGTCAGGAAATTCAGTTGCTGGGCTATCACAGTTTCGCTCCTGGTATTGGTGGCGGTCGTCTTTTTGTAAGCGATGACACCACAAGTGCAGACGATGGATTTACCTGTTTTGTTACCACTGATGGGGTACGGCTTAAGTGGTCGTCTGGTCAGAATCTTACAGTGCAGATGGCCGGTGCGGTTGGTGACGGTGTCCATATCGATGAGGATACCGCCGGATTCCAGCGTGCTGCTGATGCCGGCGTGTCTGTATTAGTCCCCAAGCCTGGTGATTTCTACGGTATTAATGATTCTACCGAATGGAAGGGCATCATGCCTGCTAATGAAGGCACCTATTTCTATGGGGATGGTTCATATCCAGAGCTGCGGTTAATGGCTTCACGCTGTAATATTATCAGTAACTTTATACGCGACTACTCCGCTCCTGGCCAGACTTATGGACCTATGGATGGAGTGCGTATCGAGGGTCTACACTTTAAAGGGAATATGCAGAATTTGTCAGACCCAGCATCGTCATCATTCCCCACCGGTGATAATTACTCCGGCGGTGTTTATATGTGTAAATGCAAAAACGTAGAAATTCGCGACTGTAAATTCGAGAATTTTTACTATATGGGGCACAATTTGTTTGGTGTACTTGGTCAGATTGTTGAAGACTGTACATATGACAATATTGGTCCATCATCTGCCTATTTCCCAAACTATGCGGCTATGGGTAGCGATGCTTGGCTGAGCGGCAATGTTCATTATAATCGTTGCACTGTTAAAAATTGCGGAGGTGTTCTTCGCGGTAATATGGGTGTCAATAATCTTCAAGTTACAGTATCTAAAAATTGGCTAGTTGAAAATATTGTAGGTGAGGATAATGTTTCGGGGATCACCATTCATATGGGTGGGTTTGATAACGTTACTTATCGTAACATCCATTTAAAAAATGGCTCAAATAGCCACCAAATTGCAGTTTCAGGGAACGGCATAGATCATAGTGGGAGGAATACTCCAGTAACAAACGTTCACTATGAGAATATTACACTTGAAAACTGTATGACTGATACCTCGCTCGTTAACAAAGCCATGATCTACATGCAAGCGTCTGGTGGACGCAACACCATTCATGGAATAACCATTACCGGTGGTGGTGGTGGCACTAATTGTGACACCATTGTTTATGGAGGAGAGTACGTAGATGGGGCAACAGTAGCAAAAGGAACGCTAACCTGCAGTAATTGGTTAATTGACACACCCTCTGCCGCCAGTTACTTTCGTGCGATAACAGCTTGCACATTGAGTTTAAGTGATTTTAATTTCCGCCAAGCAATAACTTGGAAACACATAAACCTAGTTTCTGGCTGTAGCGTAGATATCCATGACGGTAAACTCGATTATGCAAGCCCAGACACAGCTAACTTCATCACCCGTAATTGGGCGCACGGCTCCCTGCGTAACATTCAAGGGTTTAAAACCTATTCATTTGGGCTTGATAACGTTCTTAGCGGTGCAACGATAAACCATGGGTTAGTAGGAGGAACGCCGCCAGTCGTGCGTGGTGCAATTTTTGGGTCATCAGGTGAATATTTTGTGCGCCGAGTTCACGCAACGGCAACAACGATTTCTTTCTACATAACAGACAGAGCAGGCAATACACCTACCGTAGCAGTGCCTGTAAGTTGGGAAGCGCGTGCGTGGTACGAATTACCTATTTAGGTAATTAAAGTCGGGAATCTGAACACATAAACTCAGAGCATACGCATTACCAATAGACACGGGATGCGTATGCAAATGAATGACAAAGGGTCATACTTTTGGGGCTGGTTGACGGGCGTACTGGCGGCACTGTCACTACAGGATATTATCTTTGCCGCCGGTGCGATGTTTACCGCAATATTCACCGTTTGTACTTACCTTTCTAACGACAAAAAAAACAAGGCGATTGCTGAGGCAAATCGAAGACAAACGGAGATACTCGCGCGCCTTGTCGATAACCAACAAATCACACCTAAAGAGTTCATCGCGGCCACCAAAAACTTAAAAGGTGGTACCGATGAACAAGCGTAAATCGATTATCACCTGTGCCATCGGCGCAATCATCGCGCTGGTGATGTCTATCGCCCCAGATATGCGATCCGGGAACGGGTTACGGTTCAGCCAGCAGGCGCTGGAAGTTATGGCAAATGCCGAAGGATGCCGACGTGATCCGTACCTTTGTCCGGCCCGAATTGCAACGCAGGGGATAGGGCATACGGGTGAGGGCGTCGGCCTGAATCCTGTGGTGGATGATCCGCAAATTGCACGTTGGTTCGCTAATGATGCCATGGATGCACAGAACTGCCTTGAGCGGAATGTTGAAAGCAAACTCGGTTTCCGATTACCTCAGGGTGTTTTTGATGGTATTGGCTCATTTATTTTCAATGCCGGGTGCTCCAAGTTTTTGGGAAGCACGATGTATAAGCTGTTGCTGATACCGTTCTATTCCGCTGCATGCGATCAGTTGTCGCGCTGGGTGTACGGCGGCGGGCAAATATTACCGGGGCTGGTTGATCGCAGAGGTAAGGAACGCGCGTTATGCCTGTCAAAATAATCGCTCAGATTGTCATTGTGTTATTGGCGCTGGCGTCCATTGTTGGCGCGGGTGCCTGGCTGGCTGCGCGCCACCACCAACCCACCATTGATAACCTCAATGGGCTGCTAACAACCTGCAAAACGGAGAAGCGCCAGCAGGATGCGGCGATAGCAGCCCAAAACAACGGCGTGACGGCGTTAAAACTTTTAGCAGACCTGCGAGAAGCCAGCGCGAAAGCAAAACAAGAGGAAGCCCGCAAATCGGCACAGACGGACTATGCCGCCGCCAATGCCGTTCTGTATGAACAAACCCAGGGCGAAGCGTGCGCCGCTGCTTCAGTGGCGTTTGATGATGAGCTACGGCGGGAGCGTTCGAAATGAGGCGCTTAATTCTGGTAGGTGCTTTGGTGCTGGTTGGCTGTAGCAAAAACACGACGCAGGATCCTGTTTATGTTGAATTGAAAGTACCCGTTCCGGTACCGTGTAAAACTGCCGAGGTATCAAAACCGGCTTTCGCTGTTGACCACTTAAAAATAGGCGCGCCCATCGATCAGCAGATGCGGGCACTACGTGCAGAACGTCACCAGCGCATAGGTTACGAGAAGGAATTAGAGGCGGCTATTTATGCGTGTAAGTGAAGATAAAAGCTTGGTATTTGAGTGATTACTACTACGTAACTCATTGATAATGACATCTATGTTTCTGTGATATATACCAATAAAATACAATAGTTAATTGTTTTTTAACGATTTTTATGTCGGTCTTGAAAACCGCCGAGTGTAACAGCTCCGTGAGTTCGAATCTCACCTCCTCCGCCACTTTTTTCAAGCACTTATCTGTAGTTTCCCATCTTGCTTTTCTCCCTGTTGGTATTCACTTGGTATATTTTGTTGGTATATCCATTTCCCTTAACTGCATGATTATTCACTTTTATTGATTAGCGGTAAATCAAGCGTCGGGCTGATTTTGGTCTTGCGGTCATAGGTGATCACCTGCATTTCGGTTTTGTGTCCACTAAAAACCTGTTTATCTCGGCTGCTGCCCTCGTAGTCAGAAATCCCTTTGGCTTTCAGATCGTGGAAGTGGCAGACAAGTTCATAACCAAGTTTTTTACCAGCTTCCCGGCGTGCGTTAACCCATAGCGTGTTAAGCCCTTTATGGCTGTATTTGTCACCGAACTTATTGGCGATGATGTAACGCCTCCCACCCAATGAACGCGCCTGATCCAGAACTGCGCGCAGCCTGTCGGTGTACTCCTTGATCTGCTTAACGCCTGTTTTCCCCTGTTGCACGAATAAACCCAAATCAGTTTCTTGCCGCCATTCCAAATCCTGCACATCACCGATCCTTGCTGCACAGAGATAGGCAATCTCCATGGCGCATTGAAGTGCTGGCGTAGCCTCCTGGTATAGCCAAGCGACATTATTTTGATAACAGCCAGCTATGCTTCTTTGCCGCATATCAGGGCATAGGATGTAATCATTTTTAAGTCGGTTGGCTATAAATCGCCAGATATTCAGCATCAGTGATATACACATCGCGCGCTTTTACCGAAAATTTCGACACGCCAGCGCACGGGTTGCCACGAACATAACCGCGCTCATATCCCCATTTGAATACGCGAGACATGCTGCTGCGCTCCTGGTTGGCGGCTTTGTTGAATAATTTAACCGTTTGATTTACATCTTCTTTAGTTAGAATGCATTTACAGAGAATGTATTTTGTTAGAACGACAAATCAAATAGTTAGCACAATAAAAAGCATTCCGAGAGGAAAAATTAGTCGTTGAAATTTTATAATGCTTATATAAATCAGTATCTTAAATTATTCAACAAAGCCCTGGTTGGCTTGCGTCCGTGAGCTTTTCCCTCGCAAATCCATAAATCGGCGCACATGCTCAGGCTTAATACTGTCGGCCTTCATCTTGGCAAATACGTGAAATAGTTTTTTCTGGTGCTTGAGGTAATCGGACTGCGTTCTAGGTGCCAGATCTTTGTAATACTCGCTATCCAGAAACATTTCCCACAGGCGCTGAAATGTCACAATGTCGCGCTGTGAGTTTATTAATTTCTCGTATTTCTCCCACACCTGAGCGATCGACATATCCCGTATTTTGCCGAGAGTAATGGTTTCTTTTGTTCCTACTGGTTTAAAAATATAACTGTAATGATTTTTCCTTACCCTTGGCGGCAGTTTGTTATCCTCAGGGTTTATGCGTTTCCGTCCCATTAAATACCTTCGAAATTGGGCTGTTCTTCTTCGCTTATTGGTGTGCTGGTGGTGGATCCGTTCAACACTGTATTAACGTGAGACCAAGTAACGCGAGGTCTGCCATCACGCCGCACAACAAATGATACCCCCGCTCTTGCCAATGCCTCGCATTGTTTGGACGGGTACTTATAGCCCGTCAGTTCTATTAATTCGTCGTCGCTTAATAGGTCGCTCATGGTCTTGCCTCAGGTTGTTAATAATGGAGTCGGCAAGCGCGCAGGCCTGGTCTATTTCCTGCTGCGTGAGGATTTTCTTTCTCACGCTGGCGGCAAGCCGTCCGATCTTGATGTCAAATTCTGATAACAGGCATTCGCCTGGTTTCCATCGCTGCATGGTGACCTCCGTAAAGGCCACCATGTTATTTGGGTGGGGTTATGATTTCTGATTATTAATAATCAACTCGGTGGGCTTCCTTTTTTCACGCGTAATTCGCACTGTCTGGGGGAAATGAAACTCTAAATAACCCCGGGCGGTCACTCCGATCATTGCGTCTGAACCGTCAGGGAGTTTAAAGTGTATCTTATCGCCACGCTGGGCAAAGATTCGTAGCATTGGTCTTGCCTCGCGTTAACGGACTTGCAGCGATCGCGCCCCGATTTCAATGTGCGCGCCGGGAACAGGGTTCAGTAGTTCGTCAGGTGGTATTTCCCCACGGGCTATGATCTCGGCAGCAGCAGCTTCCGCTGCTTCAATAGTTTCTTTAATTTCTTTTTTCTTGGCGGTGGTTGTGGCGATAGTATCGACAAAATCACCAGGGATTGCGTCAATATTATCAACAATCACACTTGGTAAACCCTTTCGTACCGTAAAGGTGTTGGTTGTTGTTTTCAGACTATTCCGCCCAGATGCCATCAAACAGTTTAAAACATACTGTTTGATGGATTTGGCGTGTTTTTCAAACGATTTTTTACGTTCAGCCAGACGCTTGGCTTCCTCGTCACAGGTCTTTGCCTGCCCTTCGAGATTTCGAATATGGATGTAAGCCGCATCCAATTTGTCCGCAAGTGCCATTTCGATACATTCCATGGTATCGGCGATCATTTCCGGCGTAATGTCGTCGGAGGTTTCCAGAAGCTGCTGGAGCTTCTGCATATCACTTGCCAGTGCAATAGCGATTGTTGTCATGCTGTTTCTCCTTCGTTGGCTTTAAGCGCTGCAATGCGCTCGTCTTTAATCTGGTTCAGGCGACGCAAGCGCCCGGCCAGGTATTTGGTATATTCGTTATCGCCTTTGGCATCGGCACTCTTGCGGTGTACTTCCAGTTCGCGGGCGACGGTGCTGAATATTTTATTAACCTCGTTGACGCTGACAGCGCCTTCCAGCGTGGCCGCGTTCTTGGTGAATTTTTCATCTAGTTCAGTACGCAGCCGCACGGTGTCCTCGGCTTTATCGCTGGCGTTCTTAATTTTGAACTCGACCTCGTTTTCGGCTACATACTCGGGGTTGTCATGCATGCCAAGCCACACATCGGCACTGAAACCAAGCAAAGAGAGCGCCTTTTTGATGGCGTCAGTGAGGCTTTTCTTGATGACTTCCGAGTCCGTTTTAATCCCATGCTTGGTTTTGTACATGTACGGTGTGGCACCGTAAGCCTCGATCTCTGAACGCTCGCTTTCATCGTTGAGGTACCAAAAGGCGATTTTCAACGAGTGATTCAACTCACAGATAAGCGAGCCGTCAGAATCACGCAGTAGTTTTGTGCCGATGAATTTTTTGTTGTCGTCATAAAGCGCTTCACTCAGCGGCGCACCGGGGATCATTTTCTCTTCCAGAACGCGATAGCCCCAGCCGCTACCAGCCGGGCCAAAGATTTCGGTAGCCCGCATGATCATGTATTCGCTGTTGATGCTGGTACCTTCAAAACCGGTACCCGTCAGCGGTTTGGTGTAGCGTGGATCGGTACGCTGTACGCGCTTCCAGATGCTGAGATTCTCTTGCTCGGTAACGGGTTTCTCTGCAATTTCTGATTCAACAGCCGCGGCGCGGGACTGAAAATCATCTGCTGGTGCTGGTGCTGGTGCTGGTGCTGGTGCTGGCGTTTCGGGTTCGGTGGCGTATACGCCAAAGCCCATTTTATCGAGGGTTTCTTTTGCCTGCTGCGCGGTAGTCTCTGCCGTAGCTGCTTCACGCACTTCCGCTTTTTCGCCCTGATTTGAGGGGGCGGAACCGACCAGACCATCAACGGAGGAACGCCCTTCACCCAGATTGCTTACCTGCACACTATTAGCATCCGGTGCTGGTGTCTCTGGTTCCGGCTGGGTGGCGCGCCATGCTGTGAGAAAATCATCAACAAAATGCTTGCGACCGTTTGGATCGGTAGCAAGAGCAGGGTGCTTTTTGGCCTGAGCGATCAGAGCGAAAATAACCGGGCGCGGAATGGTTAGCACTTTTTCGACAATGCTTAATTGGGTTGACCAGCGCTTATAGGCTTCATCATCAGCCTGAATCAGTTTATCGCCCTTGTCAGTTTGCTCCTTGCTGACAGACCACGGATCGTCAATATCATTTGCCAGCGCAATAGCAACCTCACGGCTCAAGGTGCGGTAAGTGTGCGGATAGGGGCGATCATGGTCTAAACCTGCGATTTCTGACGGCGAGTCATTGGCGGCCGGAGTGTTATTAGCGGCTGTTTGTTGTGGGTGATCGGATGGCTTGCTTACCCAATCATTCACGAACTTAATAACACGCAGCGGGGATTCTGACGGCGCGGGGAATTGCTTGTGGATGGCCTGTACCAATTCGAGCAATGATTGCGGGTACATCTGCGCCAGCGCCTGATTTTGTGACAGGGCATCAATAATGGTGGCTGAATTAGGATCCTGATCGTCGTCGGCAAGGAAATCACAAATCATCGAATGCTCGTGCTCGTTATAGCCAACCGACTTAAAAATGATTACATCCTATGCCCTGATATGCGGCAAAGAAGCATAGCTGGCTGTTATCAAAATAATGTCGCTTGGCTATAATTTCATACTGTCCGTAAAGTACCAGCGCGGCGGCTTTTTCGTTTAATGGCAGTGCAGAGAAATTAACCAGGTCATTCGGGTTGGTTTGCGGCTGCGTTTCTTTACGACGCCATACGCCATCAATCAATTCATTTTCTTGCGGGAATCTCTCATCAAACACACCAACGGGCGGGCGGGGCGAACCCACTTTATCCTCGGTGATTTCAGGTTTGAAAAAGTTATCGCTGGCACCGGGAAACTCTTTTTCCAGTTGCCAAGTAGCGCCCATCTCAGCCAGCTTCTTGTTTTTTTCATCCAGCGCGATGACTAACGGAACAGCGCCGTTTTTCTGTGCCGACTTTTTCGGCGTGTACAGCAAGATAAAAATTGGCATTGGTCTTACCTCAGTTATTCAGATGGTCAGAGTTAGCGCCTTCCTTGATGGACAGCAGGCTCTGGATTTCTTTTTCAATATCCCGGTCTTTCGCCAGTGAGTCGGCCAACACGTTTGATTGCTGGTTTTTGAGTGATTCAATCTGGCGGTCAATCAGATCGATAGGGGAGTGTGGCGGAACGGGAATGGTTACATCGTGGGTACCCAAAAGGAACCAGCCTTGAAGGTGTGACATGTCACACGCTACAGCTTCGATTTTTTCTAAATGGGTGTTGAAATGGATGTACAACTTCACGGTGATTTCTGGCGCTTTCATAGCGAACCTCGTATAATCACGCCGATCAGTATCGGCTTAGGTTGGTATTGGTCTTGCCTCGTAAGGGAGGTTGGTCCCTCTCTTACATCCCGGTGATCTTTGGTCGGAGAACCGGGGTAAAGAAGCCTGCCTAACGGTGGGCTTTTTTACGTCTACTAAAAAGCGGGGGATTGGCCTGGACGACTCCGCACCGCCGAAACGACACACAGCAACACTTGCAGCTCGGTTACGCTATCCGACGTCGCTTTACTGCCCAAGCTGGCCCAGAACTTACGACCGCCTTTCCTGGTATAGCCAAGCGACTTAATTTTGATTACACCATATGGACTGAGAACAAACTCTCTGTATCGCAACCCATCTCTCTTTTTTTGCTTTTTGCTTGTGCCCATTTATGCTCAATTGGGTTAAGATCTGGCGAATATGTAGGCAAATACTCCACCATATACCCTGCATCGATGATGACTTGTTGAATATTATGTTTTTTGTGAAAAGTGGCATTGTCCATCATGATTACACTGTTTTTAGGGAGTACTGGGATAAGGACTTGTGTGACCCAGGCATAGAAAACATCGCTGTTAATATTGATATCAAATAATCCGATAGCAAACAGCGTTGTGCCTAATAAAGCGCCGATAACATTTGTTCTTCCCCTAGCTCCCCAGTTCTTCAGGCCAAAACACCGTTGACCTTTTGGGGAATAGCCGTGAGTCCGTGGGGCATCGTGTGAAAAACCACTTTCATCAATAAAAACAATAGGTTTACCTTCTTTTTCATACTGTTGTTTTTTTTGTTGAAATCCCTGCCGGGCGTTTTCGTCGGCTTTCGGATGACGTAGAGTTTTTTTTATAGGTCAATCCCAGCTTTTTAAGCGCTTGCCAAATGGCCTTCTGACAAACGCCAAAACGCTCTGCACGTTCTTTTTGGTAAGCATCTGGATATTGTTCAACATCTTTTATCAACTCGGATTTATCGATCTTTCGCTGACGCGTGGTCGATGCTTTTGACTCTATTTGATTAATCCAACGCGATACAGAGGCAGGGCCAATCCGAAATTGCTTCGCTGTTTCTCGGATACTCAACCCTTCGTTTTTCCGTGTAGATATCACTTTACGTCTAAAATCAATTGAATAGCTCATTTAAATAATGTAATCAAAATTAAGTCGTTTAGCTATATTGGGGCGGTCTTTCCCGCTGTGGCTACGTAATTGGTACCGGGATACATCATCACGCCCGGCTCGTGGTATCCTCTGTTCACCACAAACAAAGAGGAAAACTAAAATAAACACAAAGCTAACGGTGCAAGAACTTGTTATTGGTTATCTCGCTATTCCCTGTAATAGCAGACCACCGCTTGATCATTACTGCCGTGAGGCATTAGCTCTGGAAAAACAAATTGCCGAGACGTTGAAACAAATCAAGTACGAGGAAATTGCTCTGCTCCGCCAGAAGCGAGATGAGGACGCGAACGGATCCTTTTAGGGATTAGCACCAGATAGGCCCTGGCCGCACGAGACTGTAAAATAATCTGTGTAAATGGCATTTTGAGGAAAACCTTCAAAGGATAACAAAATGCCTATCAGCAACGAACTTATTGACCAACTGCTTCAAGATTGTCACTCCCCTCAGGATCTGCTGGGTGAATCAGGCCTACTCAAGGTGCTGACTAAAAGACTGGCGGAACGGGTTCTTGAAGCTGAGATGGAGATGCACCTTGGGTATGCTAAGCATGACCCGGCTGGTAATCATTCAGGCAACTCACGCAATGGCAAGACATCCAAGAGCGTACGTAGCCAAAATGGGGAGATCGAGCTCGATATTCCGCGCGACCGCAACAGTACCTTCGAGCCGACACTGATCGGTAAGCACGAAAAACAGCTTAACGGCTTCGATGACCGCATTATTTCTCTCTATTCCAGAGGGTTATCAACCCGTGATATTCAGGCACACTTTAAAGAAGTCTACGGGGTCGATGTTTCCGCTGGCTTCATTTCTCAAGTGACCAATGCTGTGATGGATGAAGTTAAGCGCTGGCAGCAACGGCCGCTGGATGCGCTTTATCCCATTGTTTACCTTGACTGTATTGTTGTCAAAAGCCAGGACGGCGGAGCCGTGGCCAACAAGTCTGTTTATCTGGCCCTCGGCGTCAACGGCCAGGGCGAAAAAGAGCTGCTGGGGCTATGGATAGCCAAAACTGAGGGGGCCAAGTTCTGGTTATCTGTGATGACAGAACTGAAAAATCGTGGGCTAAAGGACATCTTCGTCGCCTGCTGCGATGGCCTGAAAGGCTTTCCTGATGCCATTGAAGCTGTTTACCCGCATACGCGGGTACAGCTCTGCATTGTGCATCAGGTGCGGAACTCGCTGCGCTACGTCGGCTGGAAAGAGCGTAAGGCCGTTGCTGCTGACCTGCGCACCATCTATAGTTCCGCAACGCTAGAGGGCGCTGAAGAGGCCCTGGATGCCTTCGCGGCCAAATGGGATGAACAGTTCCCGACGATCAGCCCGTCGTGGAGAAATAATTGGGAACGTCTCATCGTCATTTTTGACTTTCCGCCGGAGATCCGCAAGGTTATCTACACCACCAACGCGATAGAGTCGTTAAATGCTTCATTGCGCAAGATAACGAAAACGCGACGAATATTTCCAACGGATGACTCGGTGATAAAATTACTCTATCTAGCCTTGCATAATATCTCTGCTAAATGGACCTTGCCAATCAGAGACTGGAAACCTGCTATGAGCCAATTCATGTTGATGTATGGAGAACGAATCTCCGGTTAAGCAATGGAGCCATTTACACAAAATTCTTTACAGACTCGGCCGCACATGTTGCCGCGGTCATGCAACGTTCTCTAATCACTTCCTCTGACCAGCCTCGCAATGTCATTTCTTTGACAATCGCCAGCAGTGTTTCGGCGATATCGTTGTAAAGCAGGCTGACTGCACGCATCGGGTATTCTTGCCCATCGATAACGATGACTTCTTCTTTCGGACTTTGTTCGGTCATGGTGCCTCCATCTGTTGTTAAAACAGAACGTGTTAATTGTGCCTGCTTTATTCCTCTGTCAGGCGGCTAGGTTCCTGCTGCTTCGGTCGTAACTCGCCCGTCTTTCCGGGGTGTCAGAACTGTCACCCAAACTACTGCGCTGGTCTTGGTCTTGCCTCGCGGCGAACGGGATTGTTCGCTACCGATGCGGCAAACCTTAACTAAAAGTAAGGGTTTTGGCAAGCGATTTAGCTTTCAAAAAGTTAAGTTAAAAGGTGAGTTAAGAATAACCCAATGATATTTAGATTATTTTTTATTAGTTTTTTTTCTTGCGATTAATAGCTCTTCAAACAAGGTATTAAAGCCATCAACTTTTTCCTCAAGCTCTGAAATATGACGTTCTTTCTCAGATTCAGGAAGAGAATCAAATAGATAAATAAGTCTTCGCTGCCTTTCATCTAAAACGGTAGGTAATTCTGGCGCTGGGGTTGGTTGGCTTGCCTCGTCTCCAAAAAGTAACCATGTCGGAGAGCATCTAAGTGCTTTGCTCAGGGTAAACAGGTTTTTTCCTTTCGGCTCCGTATCGCCGTTTTCCCATTTGAAAATTGTGACGTGGGAGACATTCACAGCATCGGCCAATCGTTGCTGTGACATGTTGAGTTCGGTTCTACGCGCTCTAATACGCTCTGGCAGTTCATTCGTTTTCATAGGACTTAATATAAATTATGTTGACTTAGTATTTATTAAGTCATAAATTCCAAATCAAAGTTAAGTTGAATGGAGGTGAATGTGTTAAAAGACGACGCAATAAAATTCTTTGGCAGCAAAACCAAACTGGCGGAAGCGGCTGGAGTTTCACAAGCATCGGTATCCCGTTGGGGCCACGTAATCCCCGAACGCCGTGCCGCGCGCCTGGAACGTCTCACTAACGGGGAACTGAAATACGATCCCGCGTGGTATGAGAACCGTTCGACAGATGCAGCCTAATCGGTGCTGCTTCAAAAATCTGATTATCAATAATCAACTTGCGACAGGAGACGCAATGAACATTCAGGCATTAAAAGATGAGATCGAAGCATGGGCGGCTGATGCCGGTCAGGAGTCGGTAGCGATTGAAGTAACTCGGGCATTTTTTGAGAGTGGCGGTGATCCGGCGATCCGTCTCTATCCGATTGAACTCAATGGCGCTGTTGACTGGAAAGCCATTTACAACAACAGGCAGCAGTTATTTCGCTGGCTGCGTGCTGATACAGCGGCGTCATACCGAAAGCTCGAGGCACTTGCACCGATATTTCACACGGTGCTACCCGCAGAGCGCCGCGCCCGACTGCTTGGCGAAACGGGCACGACATACCTGCTAACCGTGGCAATTCGTGAGTTTTCGACCGCCGTTATTGCCGTGATGCTAAACGATCGTGACGTGACTCAGCGAATAGAAATGGCATGCGGGGCCATGCATGCCGTATCGCAGAAAAACATGCGGATGACCACCGCTTAATGAGGCAAGACCAATGCTTACCAGAATCGACCGAATCACCTACCGGAATGGTTTCCGGGTAAATGGGGCACCTGCGACCGTTGCAGATGTTGAGCCCATTTTCGAGGGACGCAGGGTTGCAGCACTGTCCGTTTGGGAGCAGTACGAGCAGCGCAAAATGGAACTCAGGCAGCATAACCTGACACCGGAGCAGTATCAGGCAGCATGCAGACAAATCGCTGAAGCGCTGGGGGTGTGACGTGGATATTTTGCAGATGTTAGATCGCCCGGTAGCTTTCCAGCGTAGTTTTGTACGTATCGGTACCGGCATTACTGGCGCGCTCATGTTGTCGCAGTTGGTTTACTGGACGATGCGAACGGCAGACGGATGGATTTATAAAACTCAGGATGAGTGGGAAGACGAAACCGGGTTAACGCGCTACGAACAAGAGGGCGCACGTAAAAAATTACGCAGCCTTGGCGTGTTGCTCGAGCAGAAAAAAGGCGTTCCGGCTAAGTTGTTTTACAAGATTGATATACCCGTTTTATATCAGTTACTTGGCGTCACATCCTTGGATGCGGAAATTCCACATCCAAGGATGGGGAAAACCAGCAAGCCAGATGCGGGAAATTCCACATTCTTTCATACAGAGACTACTACAGATATACCCCCTAACCCCCAGGAGGGGGAGGAGGCCGATCCTTCTGAAAACAAAAACGGCAAAACCCGAATCGAGTACCAGGCCGTAGCGGATGCGTTCAACGACATTCTGGGCGACCGCTTACCTCAGGTTCAGCAACTCAACGAAAAACGAAAACGAGGCATCAAGCGGATCATTTCCGAACTCAACGAGCCAACGCTTAACGCGGTACGGGCCTACTTCACCACGTTTTCGGATACGGCCAGCCCGTTTTATTTCGGTGATAACACTCGAGGCTGGCGGGCAGGATTTGATTACCTGCTGCGCTCTGATGTGCTGGTGAAAACGCGGGAAGGTGGTTTATGAACCAGCAGGAACTGGAAGCGTGCGTACTCAGTGGCTTGTTGCGTGGTGGCGCATCGCCTGACGCATTCGACGTGATCGCAGTAACACCGGAAGAAGCGTTCAGCCTGCGTTTTTATCAGGACACCTACCGGGAAATAAAAAAACAGGCGCTGGGCCATGGCGTGATCGACACCATGCTGGTGTCCGAAGCGCTGGGCGCTGACAGCCTGCCGATGCTGATGGACGTTACCCGCATGCCGGGAACGCTGCCGAACCTAAAAGGCTTTGCGAACATACTGGCGAAGCGCTGGCGCAGCGGAAAAATGGCTCAATTGCTACAGGACAGCGCTGAAGCCATGCGCGGTGCCCGCAATCAGGAGCAACGGGACGAAGTGATCCAGACCGCTGTTTCTGCCCTGATTGACATGACCTCTGACACCGGCAATGTGCAACCGGTACGCATGGGCGATTTGATTGACGATTACATTGACCTGCTTGATAAGCGCCTGAACGGAACGATCGCCACCCCCAACCTGATGAGCGAGATCGCCGAACTGGATTCCATTACTGGCGGGTTTAACCCGACAGACCTCGTAGTTATCGCTGGGCGGCCCGGTATGGGCAAAACAGAGTTCGCCCTTAAGGTTGTCGAGGGCGCTACCCGAAAAGGCGGTGGCGCGCTGATTTTCAGCATGGAAATGTCATCACAGCAAATGGTTGAACGTTCAGTGGCCGCCGCTGGCAATCTGCCCGTGTCGAAGCTGAGAAAGCCTATCGAAATGTGTGACGAGGATTGGGCGCGCATTAACGCAGCGCTGGGAACGTTAAAAGATCGCGATATCTGGATTGTTGACGCGACTGATTTAACCGTTGACCAGATCAGCGCGGTTGCGGAAACCCACAAGCGCCGGTACCCAAATCTGTGCATGACGATGGTTGATTATCTGGGCCTGATAAAAAAACCAACCGCAGAGCGTAACGATCTCGCTGTAGGCCACATATCACGCAGTCTGAAAACACTGGCAATGCGTACGCACACGCCGTGTTTTGCACTCAGCCAGTTGTCACGAAAAGTCGATGAACGCCCGGCGGGCAACCGTCAGCCCGATCATGTCGGATTTGAGGGATTCCGGTTCAATCGAACAGGACGCAGACAGCATCATTTTGCTGTACCGCGAAGCAGTTTATAACCCGGAAAGCCCCGCAGCCCGTTATGCAGAGGTGATCGTGGGTAAAAACCGGTTCGGTGAAAACGGTGTTGTTTATCAGGAGTTCAAGAACGGCCACTTTCTGGATACCGACCATGAAGTCGCCAAAGAAGCCACACGTATTACCCGGGAGGCCCATAAACCAAAACCAGTAAGAAACCAGCAACTGAAAGCCCCATTTTAAACGCGCCTGACCAGCGCTTAACCAACAAAAAGGCAAGACCAATCATGGATACTGAAGTCATTTTCCCGAACAAAGAAAACGTTATTGACGATGGCTGCGACTATACCGCGCTGATTATCTGGGGCATGAATCAGAATGCCCGTGCAGCATCACGCGCACCGTTCGTGTTGCCGCCGGCACCGATTCAGGTTATCCCGCCAAAATTCAAAAAAACACCAATCCCTCGCAAGCGTGGTACCACACGCAACGCCAAAACCCACACCGGAACGGTTATTCGTGCCGATGGTCAGCGCACCGTTAAATTACGCGAAACGCCGACAACCTGGGTAGTTGGTACCGGTGAAAGTTATTACAAGGATTCCGGTAGCCGTTCCGGTGGCCCGACGCGCGCCCGGTTACTCCTCGATACGATAAAACCCATTGAGGCGTAACCCATGGCCGGGCAGTCGGACTATAGCTAAGCGACATTATTTTGATAACAGCCAGCTATGCTTCTTTGCCATATATCAGGGCATCGGCTGTAATCATTTTTAAGTCGGTTGGCTATACCTTCCGCCCGGTCTACCTCACAACCGCGGCGAGTGGCCCCAAGAATACCGCGATATGGAATGGCTCGACCTGCGCGCCTGTTACCTGGTGCGCATGCTGTCTGAATGCCGCATTCCGCGAACCAATATCGTGCGTGAGATCGAAACGGTTGATGAGCAGTACCGGGAGCATTTCAGGGCGCGCCTGAATTACTGGCGTGAATACAGAGAATCAAGAGGCAAGACCACATGACCACTATATCAACAGCAGGAATGATCGCCGCCGTACGTGAAGCTGCGCACATGACCAAAACGCAGGAAGAACGCGACGTTTTAAACGGTATCGCCAACCGCGTCGAAATGCTGGCGGAGGCCAACAGTATTAAATCGCTGGAGCTGGACAGCATCCGGCAAGCGCTGAAAATCCCCGGCAGTGATTCCGTTCAGGCCGGTACCATTGCGGCATTTTGCAAATTGCAAAGTGATTTACAGGAAGTCACCGCCCTGGCTAACCGGCTGCGCCGCACGGCGAAAGAATACCATGAGGAAAACCAGCAGCTACGCACACAGTTGATTGAGGCCGAAAAAGTCGCCGCTGACCCGAGTATTCCCGGGATGTGGATTTTAGATGAGGATGGACACCCATTCGGTCTACCAGTCGCAAGCCAGCTTTCGAATGAGCTTTTACAGGCGATGGAAGAGGTTATACGCATATCAGACCGCGACCATGAGGCATGGGATCGGGCAAAAGCTGCAATATCATCTTGCCGCGCCGTCAGTGCAGGAAATAGAGATAGTCATGCTGACCAAATATCCCCCGAAACGAGGAATTCAGATAAAGATGTTAGGGGATTAAGGGCCGAGTTATTTATCCAGCATTATCCAGAGCAATCTGAAAGGAAAGACGATGATACTGAATAAATTTATTGATTCTCGTTCATCGCAATTGTTTAAGCAACAACCAGCAGGAAAGGCACTAAGGAACGGCGGGGACGTAAGGAGGTGTCAATGGAGATAATGGTAACGATGATAGCGCAAATGTCTGTTCTTGCCTTGAACTCGTTAATTGGTTACGGACAATTCAAAAACTGTGAAGCTCGGTGGAAAAGGCCTGTGTGGGGTATATTTGGTTGCTTTAATGCAGCTTCTATCGTTGCCGTGTTAATTGAGGGGGTGTTGAAGGTGATCCAGCATGGCTAAGTCTTCAGCAGAGCGTAAAGCCGCCCAACGTGAGCGCCAGCGGGAGGCTGGCGTGTCAAAGTTTGAACTTAACCTCGATACTCAGGAGCTGGACATGCTGCGCCGCAATTGCGCGTTACGGCGGCCCGGTAAAGCGCCCTACGACATGGACGAGTATATCCAGTTGCTGATCCGCCAGGACGACGCCAGAGCGCGCCAGCGGATTAAATCGCTCAGCAAGCAACGTTGTGGTAAGTGCGGGGAGTCATTGCCCGTCACAGAATGTTGCATGCAGGGTTACTCTGGATGCTGGAACACAAACGGATGGCATGAAATCAAACTACGCATAACAAATAGCTAGATACTGTTTTTATATACAGCCCTTGATGTAATAATCATAAGGAGTTTAATTATCCGAATGTGATGGGGTTTAAATGGTTGATATTGAATACCTAATTAAAAACCTCCCTGAGAATTGCCGAGTAGCAATGCGTATAGAGCATGGAAGCGTTGTCAGTGTTCGCATGATTGCGGAAGACGAGAACATAGCAACGCTTAACGCGCTGATAGATATAGCAAAATCCGCAGGCTACAGGATTGAAAAACCAGGGGGAAAGCACTATAATTAACAGTGCCGGATTGAACACCCGGCAACCCAAATTACTGCGCTATCAGGGGGAACGATGGCGCAGTATTCATTTACAAAATCCGCTGGTGGAATACTGATACCCGCCACGCCGGATTCAAAAGAGTTTATTCAGAGGATTAAGGTCGGGGCCGTTGTCTCTGCCGATATCAGGCAGGTCAGAAACCCGGCTTTTCACCGCAAGTTTTTTTCACTGCTTAATCTCGGTTTCGAATACTGGCAACCGACAGGCGGGGCCATATCCCCGACAGAAAAAAAACTGATACGCGGCTACGTTCGTTTTCTTGCTCACTTTGCAGGAAGCGAAGATGCATTACAGGCCGCCGCTGATGAATATCTGAATGGCGTAGCCAAAAAACGCGCCGCCAATATCAGCACGGTAAAATCATTCGAAGCATTCCGCCGCTGGGTGACTATCGAATCCGGCCTCTATGAGGTTTACGAGCTACCAGACGGTAGCCTGCATAAAGAGCCTCGCTCGATATCGTTCGCAAAAATGGACGAAATCGAATTTCACGCCCTGTACAAAGCCACGCTGGATGTTCTCTGGACATTCATCCTGTCAAAAACCTTCCCTACCCAGCAATCCGCAGAGAACGCCGCCGCTCAGCTTATGGAGTTTGCCGCATGACGGACTTCAAAAAAGAGGCCAGAGGCCGCGACTGTCAGATCCGTATTCCTGGTGTCTGCAATTTCAACCCAGAAACCACCGTACTAACGCATTACCGCATGTCGGGTACCTGTGGCATGGGGATATAGCTAAACGACTTAATTTTGATTACATTATTTAAATGAGCTATTCAATTGATTTTAGACGTAAAGTGATATCTACACGGAAAAACGAAGGGTTGAGTATCCGAGAAACAGCGAAGCAATTTCGGATTGGCCCTGCCTCTGTATCGCGTTGGATTAATCAAATAGAGTCAAAAGCATCGACCACGCGTCAGCGAAAGATCGATAAATCCGAGTTGATAAAAGATGTTGAACAATATCCAGATGCTTACCAAAAAGAACGTGCAGAGCGTTTTGGCGTTTGTCAGAAGGCCATTTGGCAAGCGCTTAAAAAGCTGGGATTGACCTATAAAAAAAACTCTACGTCATCCGAAAGCCGACGAAAACGCCCGGCAGGGATTTCAACAAAAAAAACAACAGTATGAAAAAGAAGGTAAACCTATTGTTTTTATTGATGAAAGTGGTTTTTCACACGATGCCCCACGGACTCACGGCTATTCCCCAAAAGGTCAACGGTGCTTTGGCCTGAAGAACTGGGGAGCTAGGGGAAGAACAAATGTTATCGGCGCTTTATTAGGCACAACGCTGTTTGCTATCGGATTATTTGATATCAATATTAACAGCGATGTTTTCTATGCCTGGGTCACACAAGTCCTTATCCCAGTACTCCCTAAAAACAGTGTAATCATGATGGACAATGCCACTTTTCACAAAAAACATAATATTCAACAAGTCATCATCGATGCAGGGTATATGGTGGAGTATTTGCCTACCTATTCGCCAGATCTTAACCCAATTGAGCATAAATGGGCACAAGCAAAAAGCAAAAAAAAGAGAGATGGGTTGCGATACAGAGAGTTTGTTCTCAGTCCATATGGTGTAATCAAAATTAAGTCGCTTGGCTATAAAACCCGATGACCTACAAGCCGCATGGGGATGTATAGCCAACCGACTTAAAAATGATTACATCCTATGCCCTGATATGCGGCAAAGAAGCATAGCTGGCTGTTATCAAAATAATGTCGCTTGGCTATACCAAGCCTGACCAGGTTTGGTGCGGCGATGTAACCTATATTTGGACAGGCGACCGATGGGCGTATCTGGCGGTGGTATTAGATTTATTTGCCCGAAAACCCGTGGGTTGGGCAATGTCGTTTTCGCCAGATTCAGAATTAACAGCCAAAGCACTACAAATGGATTGGGAACTGCGTGGGCATCCCAAACAAGTCATGTTTCATAGTGACCAAGGAAGCCATTACACCAGTCGTCAGTATAGGCAGGCATTGTGGCGTTATCAGATGACCCAAAGTATGAGTCGCAGAGGAAATTGTTGGGATAATAGTCCGATGGAGCGATTCTTCCGTAGTCTGAAGACTGAATGGGTGCCAACGACTGGCTACCAAAGCTTTAGTACTGCTCAATCATCCATTATTCGCTACATAACCCATTATTATAGCGATGTCAGACCTCACTGGTATAACGGTGGGTTAACACCAAATGAATCAGAACGGCTGTTCCATCAACAGTCAGGTAGGGTGGCCAAATTTAGTTGACCACTACACATACTGCTCAGTATGCCACTACACATACTGCTCCTCAGCCTGTAGCTGCTCAGCAGCGCCTGAAAGCGTTGTCCCGTGTACTGCGTCCCCCTGTCCGTATGCACCACCAGGCCCGGCGGGCGAGTTCGCAGGTTATATGCCTTCATCAGGGCCCCGCAGACCAGCGATGAGGTCATCCGTCTGTCCACCTGCCAGCCCACTATCTGTCGGGAGTACAAATCCATAATAGCCGCCAGATATAGCCAAGCGACATTATTTTGATAACAGCCAACTATGCTTCTTTGCCGCATATCAGGGCATAGGATGTAATCATTTTTAAGTCGGTTGGCTATAGTGCATGCCATGACGAAGTAGACCGCCGTACACGTCACATTGATTCGGATACAGCACGGCTTTATCACGCTGAAGGGGTAATGAGAACACAAGCGGTACTAATCGAAGAGGGGAAATTTTAATGAACCAGAATTTTATCCCGTGCACAGAGAAAGAATTTAATGCTGAAAAATGCCGGGGCGCTCCGCGAGTGAAAAGAACAATATTCTGTTTTCCGCGTTTTTCGAAATCCGGGATTGCTGTTTCTCCTCTCTTCACCCTCGCGCACGCGCGCGTTTAGGGGGCCAAAAATGCCGCTCGTTGCCACCTTCCGTGTCGATTGGTTTAGGGTGATCACCGATATAGCTAAACGACTTAATTTTGATTACATTATTTAAATGAGCTATTCAATTGATTTTAGACGTAAAGTGATATCTACACGGAAAAACGAAGGGTTGAGTATCCGAGAAACAGCGAAGCAATTTCGGATTGGCCCTGCCTCTGTATCGCGTTGGATTAATCAAATAGAGTCAAAAGCATCGACCACGCGTCAGCGAAAGATCGATAAATCCGAGTTGATAAAAGATGTTGAACAATATCCAGATGCTTACCAAAAAGAACGTGCAGAGCGTTTTGGCGTTTGTCAGAAGGCCATTTGGCAAGCGCTTAAAAAGCTGGGATTGACCTATAAAAAAAACTCTACGTCATCCGAAAGCCGACGAAAACGCCCGGCAGGGATTTCAACAAAAAAAACAACAGTATGAAAAAGAAGGTAAACCTATTGTTTTTATTGATGAAAGTGGTTTTTCACACGATGCCCCACGGACTCACGGCTATTCCCCAAAAGGTCAACGGTGTTTTGGCCTGAAGAACTGGGGAGCTAGGGGAAGAACAAATGTTATCGGCGCTTTATTAGGCACAACGCTGTTTGCTATCGGATTATTTGATATCAATATTAACAGCGATGTTTTCTATGCCTGGGTCACACAAGTCCTTATCCCAGTACTCCCTAAAAACAGTGTAATCATGATGGACAATGCCACTTTTCACAAAAAACATAATATTCAACAAGTCATCATCGATGCAGGGTATATGGTGGAGTATTTGCCTACATATTCGCCAGATCTTAACCCAATTGAGCATAAATGGGCACAAGCAAAAAGCAAAAAAAGAGAGATGGGTTGCGATACAGAGAGTTTGTTCTCAGTCCATATGGTGTAATCAAAATTAAGTCGCTTGGCTATATCACCAGAACCGGCGTAACGCTGTATGAACTCGCCAGTGAAGTGGGCGTATCAAAATCCACGGTGCACGGTTGGAAAAGCGGCGCAGAGCCAAAACACGGCGATGGCGAAAGCCTGGTTGCATTCTGGTGCCGGATCACAAGTCGGGGCCGTGACCGACTGCCGATGATTGTTTATCGCCAGCAATTTATTTTTCGTAGCCGCGCTGGATGAATTATTTGGTCGGGAATCCGAACGCACAGAGAAACAACAATAGCGACTCATCATTACGGAGGTAATCCCGATGGGCCGACCAAAGAAACAAATCGAAGTACCAGGACAGAGCGCCGAAACCACCACGGAGGCCGCTGGCGATGCGCTGTTACTAAATTCCGTCGCTAACACCCATGAACAACTGAATGCCGCCAGCGCTGGCGCAGCGGTTATCGCTGAAACGACAGTAACGGACGGGCAGCAGGGCGAGAATGTTGAAGGTGATGCCCTGCAAGCCCGCAACGCTGCGCTTTCCGGGCTGAACGCCGCCGCCTTTCAAATCATCACTAAATTCGAAACGCTCGGTTTTACCGACCTCACGGATCAGCCGCTGACGAATAACCTTGATTTTATCGACCTGGTTAAACAGGCCACCACGCAAACCACCCGTACCGCAGTCATTAACGAGGACGGGCAGCGCAAGCAGCATAAAGCCCCCGTATTGACTGACAAGGGCTGGCACGTCCCCCGCTAAGGAGAATCGTCATGTGTGGAGGTGCACCCAACATTGTGCAATCCGACCCAGAAGCGGAAGCCGCCAAAGCAGCAAACGCCGCCGCCAAGGCAGCAAACGCGGATCCAGCCGCACGCCGTAAACGTAAAAAGGGCTCATCCCTGCTTGCCACGGGTTCAGAAGGGGCAACGGATTCCGGCACGTCACTGCTTGCGTCTGGTGCCAGCGGTAAAACCAACTTAGGGGCGTAACGTGGTCAACGAAACAGCCAGCAAAATTATTCGTCGTGCGGATTCACTGAAAGCGTTACGCCAGTCAAAGGAACCAACCTGGCGCGAGTGCTTTGATTTCACCTACCCGTTGCGCGGGGCTGGCTTTTCTTCCGATGTTCTGGACGCCAACAGCGCTAAATCCAAGGTGGCGCAGTTACTGGACGGTACCGCGACGGACAGCACGCGCATTCTTGCCTCGGCGCTTATGTCCGGCATGACGCCCGCTAACGCGCAGTGGATGGACTTAAACAGCGAAAGCCTCACCGACGAGCAAAAAACGTGGCTCTCTACCTGCGCAACGCTGATATGGGAAAACATTCACGCGGCCAATTTTGACGCGGAAGCCTACGAAGCCTGCTTGGATGTGGTTATTGCTGGCTGGTTCGCACTTTACATCGATGAGGACAAAGAGCAGGGCGGTTTTACCTTCCAGCAGTGGCCGCTATCGCAGTGCTACGTCTCATCGTCTCGCCGTGATGGTATTGTTGACACCGTTTATCGCTGTTACCCGTTAACCGCAGAGCAGGCGGTAAAAGAATTTGGCGACAAAAACGTGAGCGAGAAAATCCGCGACGAGGCAAAGAAAAAACCTGACGCGAAATTTGATTTTATTCACGCGATTTTTCCGCGCGATACCTATGTGGTAAACGCCCGCCTGGCTAAAAATATGCGCTTTGCGTCGTATCACATCGAAGTGCAGGGCAAAAGCACCGCCCGCGAGTCTGGCTATCACGAATTCCCCGTTGCCGTTCCGCGCTGGATGAAGATCCCCGCCAGTGCTTACGGCGTCGGCCCCGTTTATGACGCGCTGCCTGACTGCAAAGAGCTAAACGAAATTAAGCGCATGGAAAAAGCCGCCGCTGACCTGGCGATTTCCGGTATGTGGATCGCGGAAGATGACGGCGTATTAAACCCGCGCACCGTCAAGGTGGGGCCACGCCGCATTATCGTAGCTAACAGCGTGGAGAGCATGAAACCGTTGCTGACGGGCGCGGATTTCAACGTCGCTTTCACCTCAGAAGAAAAATTACGCGCGCAAATCCGCAAGATTTTGATGGCCGATCAGCTACAGCCGCAAGACGGCCCAGCCATGACCGCCACCGAAGTGCATGTGCGTGTCGCGCTCATCCGCCAATTACTCGGCCCGGTGTACGGACGCTTCCAGGCTGAATACCTGCAAATACTGGTTCAGCGCTGTTTCGGCATTGCGTACCGCGCAGGCATTTTCCCCGCCGCACCTGAGGGTATGGACTCCGCTAATTTCAACGTCCGCTACATTTCCCCGTTGGCGCGTGCGCAGAAGCTGGAGGACGTGACCGCCATTGAACGCGCTGGGGCCAATATCGCGCAACTTGCACAGATTGATCCCGAAGTTACCGACTTACTGGATACCGATTCAGCGGCTCGCGTGGTGTCCGAAGCGCTGGGCGTTCCCGCGAAAGTTATTCGCAGCGCTAACGATGTGGCCCGTTTACGTGACCAGCGCAGGCAGGCACAACAGCAGGCAGCACAACAGCAAATGCTGATGCAGGCAGGTCAAGAGGCGGCAACCTCGGCAGGTAAGGAAGCCGGTACCGCATTGATTCAGCAGATGGCAGGGGGCGCACGATGATCAACAAGCCCGTTCGCCCCGAGGACTACAAACGCCTATTTGAAGAAACACCGGGCGGCCCGCAGGTGCTGGAAGAGTTAACGCGGCGTTTCGGTGGTGCCGTGTACGTCAAGGGTGGCCCAGAAGGGGATCGCCAGACATGTTTTAACGCCGGGCAACGTGATGTGCTCGATTTCATTTTACGCAGGCTTAACGAAGCAGACGGAGTAAACGACGATGTGGAAGCTTAAATTCCCGTTCATGAATCAGGCTGGTGAAGGCGAAGGCTCAGGGGGGGGGCGATGGTGGTAATGGCGGCGGTGGTAATTCTGGTGGCGAAGGTGGCGGCTCTTTGCTCAATACTGGCGCAGCGCAGCAACCGGGCGCGACAGATTGGCTACCGGAAAAATACCGCGTTATGGGCGAAGACGGCACCCTCAATATTGAAAGCTCTGCCCGCAAACTGGCGGATGCGCATACGCATTTGGAAAAGCGCCTTGGCAGCGGGGACGCGCCGCCAAAAACGGCTGATGAGTATGCACCTAAGGTAGACGCCGAGGGCTTCAATTGGGACGAGTTCAAGGCCGACCCGAAAATGCAGGGCTTTTTAAAATCGGCCCACGCCAAGGGGCTGACCAATGACCAGTTAAGTTTTGTGCTCGGTGAGTATATGCAGCGTGCGCCGGAACTGGTGGGCGGTGCTGCACAACTGGATCAGGAAGCGGCCGGCACTGCACTACGTGAAGTATGGAAAACCGACGCGGAGTTTAACAAAAACATCGGGCTGGCATACCGGGCGTTTAATTCGCTGGCTGATGAAGCCGACAAAGAACGCATTGACGAAATCGGCAACAACCCGATGGTTATTCGCATGCTGGCAAAAATCGGCGGAGAAATGCAGGAAGACTTCCCGGCTGGCAGCGATATCAATCTGGAAGAGCAGCAGAGCATTCGTGATCTGATGAAGTCTGAGGCGTACATGAACCCGAAACACGCCGATCACGAAAGCGTATCAGCGCGAGTCAGGACGTATTACGCGAAAACCTATGGTAATGCGCCTGTAGCGTAATGCTGTGACATGTCACAACAAGCCAGCCTAACCGCTGGCTTTTTCATTTGGTCGGGGCTTTGTTGAATAATTTAACATGCTGATTTACATAATTATTATAACACTTCAACAACTAAGTTTTCCAGCCGTAATGCTTTTTATTGTGCTAACTACTTGATTTGTCGTTCTAACAAAATACAGTCTCTGTACATGCATTCTACCTAAAGAAGATGTAAATCAAACGGTTAAATTATTCAACAAAGCCTTTGGTCGGGAAACCGAACGCACACCTTCTGCAAAATCACTCCACCAGCCCGGCGTGGTAGCCGGATACCTGATTTCCCGCCGTCTGTAAGCGCCAAGCAGTCGGTGTATTGGGCCGGGAAACCGACACCCCGCAGGCGAAACAGAATTGGAGTGCGCATTATGCCTTTTGATGCCAATAAAACTATGATCACCGCCGCCTTTGTGACGCAGTTTCATGATTCTTTTGAAATCGCCTCACAGCAGAAAGATTCCCGCTTTCAGGCGGCAGTGAACGATCGCGGACAGATCACCGGTGCGTCGTTCACCATCAACGACATGGGTACCATCGAAATGAACGCCATTACTACGCGTTTCGGTGACACGGTATGGGATGTGCCGGAAGCCGGTACCCGTAATACGCTGATGGCAGATTACGGCGTATTCGTTCCCGTTGAAAAACGCGACTTACGCAAGCTGATCGCTGACCCTCAGGGGCCGTATCTGCAATTGACGCTGGCCGCTGCCAAACGCCGCAAGGATACGGTGATCTACCGTGCATTGCTGGATGCGGTACCGCGCAAGACGGAAAACAACGGCGCTTACACCAACGTTGTTCTTCCTGCGTCTCAAAAGATTGTGGCGGGTGGTACCGGGGCAACCAAAGCAAAACTGATTGCCGCTAAAGCGATGTTTCGCCGCAACGAGTGCGACGAGCAGAACGGCGAACAGCTTTTTATCGCCTACAACGCTGACATGCTGACGCAAATCCTGGGCGACACCACATTGACCAGCGCCGACTATATGGCGGTAAAAATGCTGCAAGAAGGTGCTGTATCGGGTAACTGGCTTGGCTTCCAGTGGATCGCTTATGAAGCGCTGGATTCGGTAACGGCGGAAAGCGTGACCACTAAAACCACGGTGGCCTGGGCTAAGTCTGCCGTGCATTTCGGTACCGGTGCTGAATATAACGTCGATATCGGCCCACGTCGTGACAAAAACAACACTATCCAGATTTCCGTAGATGCTTCTTACGGTGCAGGCCGCGCCAACGAGAAGAAAGTTGTTGCGATTGATTTTGTAGCGTAATGCCGCGCTGGTATTGCCGGGGGTAAAACCCCGGCCTTTTTGTTAAAGGTACCGCTATGGCTTCCAGTGTTTCTATCTGTTCCAACGCGCTGCTTATCCTCGGTGAGAATCCCATTAATGATTTTAAAGAGGACTCTGACAGCGCACGCCTGTGCTCCAACGTTTATCCCACCGTACGCGAAGATTTATTGCGTAAACATCCGTGGAACTGCGCCGTTAAGCGCGTGGTGCTTTCCCCTTCCAGTAGCGCGCCTGTTTTTGGTTTTGCGTATCAGTTCCCACTGCCGGGTGACTTACTGCGCGTGCTGTCCGTGGGTGATGAGTCAGACGATATCCAGTACCGACTGGAAGGGCGGAAAATTCTTGCCAACGTCAACGCGCTGAAACTGTGTTACCTCTTCCACAACGACGATGAATCAACGTGGGATCCGGCGCTGGTGGCGCTGGCCGAAGCGTTTATGGCGGCAAAGATAGCCTATGCGGTAACGGCATCCGCCAGCCTGCGCGATGCGCTTACGCAGGAAGCCGCCTACCTGCTGCGTCAGGCCAAGGCCATTGACGGACAGGAAGACCCGCCAGAAGAGCTTGGCGGTTATCCTTTGCTGACGTCGAGGTTTTAACCATGCGTGCCAATCTGATAAAAACCAATTTTACCGCTGGCGAGATTTCTCCGCGTTTAATGGGGCGCGTGGATATCGCGCGTTATGCCAATGGCGCAAAACAGGTAGAGAACGCGGTATGTGTGGTTCACGGTGGCGTTAAGCGTCGCCCCGGTACACGTTTTGTTGCGGCCACGAAATACGCCGATAAAAAATCCCGCCTGATCCCTTTCGTGTTTAACCGCTCTCAGGCGTACGAACTGGAATTTGGCGACGGCTACGTGCGCTTTTTCCAGAACGGTGCGCAGGTGGTTAATGATGATTTAACCCCTTATGAAATCGCAAGCCCGTTCACTGAAAGCATGCTGCCCGAAGTGAAATTTGTGCAGAGCGCCGACACGATGTTTTTGGTTCACCAGAGCGTACCGCCCCAACGCCTGCAGCGGCAAGGGCAAACAAACTGGGCACTGGCGGCGGCACCGTTTGTGGTGATGCCGTTTGATGAAATCCGCGATACACCGGAAAAGTGGTGTAAGCCGTCAGTGAAAGAGTATGTCGGTGCGTCGGTCACGCTCACGCTATACGATACCGAAATCGCCACGTCCTTTAGCGGCAGTGGCTGGGTGGCGGCGGATGTCGGGTCGTATGTGCGTATCAATAGCGGTCTGGTGCTCATCCAATCGATAACCAGTGCGCAGGTGGCCACCGGTGTTATCCGTGCTGACCTGTCCGCAACACAATCCGCATCACCGGGGGCATGGACGCGCGAGGATAGCGTGTGGTCGAAGGATTTGGGCTATCCGGGTGCCGTGACGTTCTACCAGCAACGGCTGGTACTGGCCGGTTCTCCGTCGTACCCGCAAACCGTGTGGTTCAGTGAAACCGGCGCTTACTTGTCTTTCGAGCTGGGTGACGACGACGACGATGCCATGTCGTTTACGGTTTCTTCTGACCAGCTAAACCCGATTGTGCATCTGACGCAGATGAATACGCTTATTGCGCTGACCTACGGTGGCGAGTTTACGTTAACCGGCGGCTCGGATGCGGCAATCACACTGACCAATATATCCGTAAAAAACCCCAGCCCCTACGGCTGCAATAATATTCGCCCGGTGCGCGTTGGTACCGAAATTCTTTTTATCCAGCGCGCAGGCCGCAAACTGTTTGCGGTCGCTTATGACCCTGACAGCTACGTCGCCTATTCCGCTAATGACCTGTCTGTGCTGTCTGAGCACATCACCGAATCGGGCATTGTGGAAATGGCCTACCAGCAGCAGCCGGATTCTATCGCCTGGCTGATCCGTGCCGACGGCACTATGTGTTCTATGGTGCTCGACCGTTCGCAGGATGTGATCGCTTGGTCGCGGCATGTCACCGAGGGTGCCTTTGAGTCGGTATCTTCTATCCCCACCGATTCAGGCGATGCGGTCTATGCCATCGTCAAGCGTGAAATTAAAGGCCAAACGGTGCGCTACGTTGAATTGCTGGTGGATGAGTTGCACAGTGATGCGGCAGTCACCGGTACCCGTGAAGCCGGTGCAAAAGAGTGGGGCGGGTTAAACCACCTCGAAGGGAAAACCGTTGATATCGTCGCAGACGGTAACGTCATGCCCGCACAGGTAGTAACCGATGGCTCTGTTACGTTGACCCGCACCGCGAAAAGCGTCTCCATCGGGCTGCATTTCAACACCACCATAGAAACGCTGACGCAGGAAGTTTCCACCAGCGAGGGCACCGTACAGAACGCCCGCAAGCGCACCAGTGAAGTCACCATGCGTTTTCTCGACACCACTGGCGCAACCTGCAACGGGCAAACCATCCCTTTCCGTCGCTTTGGCCCGAAAATTCTCAACCAACCCGCACCGCTTTTTACCGGCGATCACTCGTGGGGAAAACTCGGCTGGGAAAAAGGCGAAGACACATTACTCATTCAGCAATTACAGCCGCTGCCGTTCCATCTGCTGGCTGTGATGACCACTTTCACCAGTAACGGGGGCTAACCATGATTCGACCTGCAATAAAAGAGGATATTCCGGCGCTGGTATAGCCAAACGACATTATTTTGATAACAGCCAGCTATGATTCTTTGCCGCATATCAGGGCATAGGATGTAATCATTTTTAAGTCGGTTGGCTATATCGCGTTGGATTAATCAAATAGAGTCAAAAGCATCGACCACGCGTCAGCGAAAGATCGATAAATCCGAGTTGATAAAAGATGTTGAACAATATCCAGATGCTTACCAAAAAGAACGTGCAGAGCGTTTTGGCGTTTGTCAGAAGGCCATTTGGCAAGCGCTTAAAAAGCTGGGATTGACCTATAAAAAAAACTCTACGTCATCCGAAAGCCGACGAAAACGCCCGGCAGGGATTTCAACAAAAAAAACAACAGTATGAAAAAGAAGGTAAACCTATTGTTTTTATTGATGAAAGTGGTTTTTCACACGATGCCCCACGGACTCACGGCTATTCCCCAAAAGGTCAACGGTGTTTTGGCCTGAAGAACTGGGGAGCTGGGGGAAGAACAAATGTTATCGGCGCTTTATTAGGCACAACGCTGTTTGCTATCGGATTATTTGATATCAATATTAACAGCGATGTTTTCTATGCCTGGGTCACACAAGTCCTTATCCCAGTACTCCCTAAAAACAGTGTAATCATGATGGACAATGCCACTTTTCACAAAAAACATAATATTCAACAAGTCATCATCGATGCAGGGTATATGGTGGAGTATTTGCCTACATATTCGCCAGATCTTAACCCAATTGAGCATAAATGGGCACAAGCAAAAAGCAAAAAAAGAGAGATGGGTTGCGATACAGAGAGTTTGTTCTCAGTCCATATGGTGTAATCAAAATTAAGTCGCTTGGCTATAGTGATCAGATCCGCCAATCTCCTAAAAGTTCGATTTATCCAACAAAGCCGGTATTTATGCCAACTTTCAGCACTCTTGCTGTGTCGCGAACCCCGGAGCCGTTACAAGCCATTTCAGTGATCTGCGCTTTAATGCCCGATTTCCGGGTTTTATAAGCGTAAGTGAGCTGAAAAACGCGGTGGCAGTCATGGCAGCGAAATCTGCCATGGCCTTTAGGATTCTGACCATGGCGGTAAACATGAGCAGACTGACAACGGGGACAACCAACGTTAACACTGGCAATGAAAGAACCTCAAATCAAAAGCCAGTATTATACTTTAGATTCAACCAATTAGAGGTATCAGCCTTCGGGGATAACAAGAATAGATACAATACTGTTTGAAGCATAGAGAGTGGGGGTCAATGCGAGGGTGTTAGTACCTGCGTGAAGACGGGCTTGTAGTAGGCTGGCCCATATTTATGACTACCTGTCCCGATTATATATTGACTCTTGAATTTGTTTCCAGTATAAGTGACATCGTTACCATTTAGTTTCAGCTTGAATGGAGCTGCTGGATTAGTATAATCATCAGCACAACAGAGTAAGACAAATTTTACATTTAAATAAGAGCCTGTATTATTGGCCGTCTGAAAATACAGCGTGTTTGCTTTGAGTGCTCTTATGACAGTTTTTCCGAGTAATGTGTCAGGAGTGAATATGTATTCAGAAATGTTATCTTCTGGACACATGAAACCGTAGGTAAAATCCAGCTCAATCCCCGTATTTACATCTTCTATTACGGCGACAGTTTCGATTGATGTCCAGTGCCTGAATATAGCACCACCGTTAGTTAGAAAATACTTATCAGTATGAGGGTAATCAGAACATTGTCTGGTGACATCCTGAGCGCCAAAACCTGTGATAATATATCCAGGAGGGGCCATTGTGTATTTTTCAGTGGGTGATAACGTATTGCCAACTACGAAATTCAACCCGGCGAGGTTTGTAAGGGTCATGTCCCGCCAGTAATAAAAGGGTAGGCCATGTGTGAAGCGCTGCGAATAGTCGTAATCGAGGTAAGCCATATTAGATGTAAAGCTGGAGGGTACCTGAACTCCGTCTGTAGAACCATCTGCTTTTTCAAAGCTAGTATCAATATATTGAACATTAGCTTTGTAACCTTTTTCAATAGTCTTTTCATGATCATATGCATCAGAGTATCTATCTGAAATATAACCTATTGTTGGCGTATTACTAACACAACCATTGGGTGTATCATACCGAGCCATACCAATCTGGTTGGCAGGAGATATTCTTGATGCTATATCCGCTGTAAATACACTTAATGCTTCGTCATAACTGTAATAATTATCTGAAGAGTAAATTTCATGAGAGTTTCTGTACTTTATTTTTTTTTCAGAGTAACCGAAGATTTGAAGGTTTTTTAAACTTACTAAAAGTTTTGATATGCCACCCAAATAACAGTTATTAGAAAATCGTGTAACAGCTTTCCAAGTGTTGCCGATATTTTGACAGCTATCGCTGTATGCATTTGCTAAAGTTTCCTGTAACCCTTGTACATCGGACATAAACGTTAAAAATTCCTTTTCAATATCACTATCCGACAGTTTTAAATCCTTTCCGTGAGAAAGGTACTCAAGATTAGTATCAATGTAAAATGACAAAGCCATTGCGTACAATGGTATACCCGGATACACATTTTTATCTACATCTTTTATTAGTAAACTAGGTAATTTAGAAAGAACTGCTGCATTGTATGCGTCAGTTTTAGATTTAATTTCGAAAATAGTATTGTCATCATAGGTGGAAGGCTCCGCTGAATTAGATATGTATGTCCACAAATCCTTTTGTACATTAACTATCCCCGAAAAATGGGTGATAATAATATTCATATTGTTATCATCAATTAAAGCCCCCATTTGTTCAACAAATAGTGCGTACTGGCTCTTGGTTTTATTTGTAGATAAATCATTAAAAATAAAGTTTGAAACCAATGTCACAACGGGGAGGAGAAGGAATCCGCCTGGGATAGCAAGTTCTGCGCTAGTTATCGTGCCCATTATGACTGATAATAAAAATGTTTCCACAGCCTGTGCTACGCTGAAATGGTTTAATTGGACTCCAGAAGAGGAGTAGCTGGAAAGTATATCTTTCCATTTTGTACTGTTGTAATCTAAGTTTGAAAGATTGTCTGAGAAATCTTTTAATTTCTTATCAATAGTGTCTCCGTTTCCATTTGGATAAATATATTTACTGGTATCAAGATGGGGGTAGGGGTACATGTTGTTTGACATAATTAAATACCTTTAAGTTGTTGATCTGTTTACTGTTTAAAAATACGTAATGGCTCGTAGAGCTATATCCCAGTGCACTGTGCTGTAGGCTTTGTTGAATAATAGGGAATAATGCTGTTATGACACGCCTATTTTGGATTAAAATGCTGATCGCATCCGGGATGCATCACCACGCTCTTGATGTAATATACTAATTTTTCGTCAAGGGAATCCTCAGCCTTTATGGCTGCGCAGCATAATATCTATTTATCCAACAAAGCCTATCATTCTTCTTTTTCCTCTCCAGATATGTTTCGTTGTTCAGTAAGTTTGGTATGTTTTTCTGAACATTCAAATCAATGGTGTTTCTAATTATTTTTACTGTTACATTATGATATATTTACATGATGTTAATGGCTTTGTTGAATAATAGGGAATAATACTGTTATGACGCGCCTGTTTTGGTTTTTTTTGAATAAAAAGATATTATTATTAGAATATCTAGCTGCCCTATTTGTTAAGTAATAAGATATTATGCTTCGAATAGGTTATTATTGAATAATAGGGAATAATGCTGTTATGGTACGCCTATTTTGGATTAAAATGCTTATCGCTCCGGGATGTATCACCACGCTATGGATGTGCCTTTGTTGAATAATAGGGAGGCTTTGTTGAATAATTTAAGATACTGATTTATATAATCATTATAAAATTTCAACGACTAATTTTTCCTCTTGGAATGCTTTTTATTGTGCTAACTATTTGATTTGTCGTTCTAACAAAATACATTCTCTGTAAATGCATTCTAACTAAAGAAGATGTAAATCAAACGGTTAAATTATTCAACAAAGCCTAATAGGGAATCATGCTGTTTTGACATGCCTGTTTTGGTCAAAGATGTTTTTCACCTTTGCGTGCTCCTTCCAATTCTGACTTTAACCTACTGATTTTACATTAGGGGCGTCCGACGTCTGTGTAGGTTCGCAGCATAATCTCTATTTATTCAAAAAAGCCGTTGCGGTGTAGTGTTTTTCCTCAAGCACAGGTACTGGAATCACTTCGTGCCCGGCGATCGGGTTGATCAGTCCGGCGATAACGGCTTGGCGTGCCGCGTCGGAAAGCCCTGTAGCCCACTGGAAGGTCTTTTCGGCTATCTCCATCTGGATTTGCATAGCTAGGGCCTTACGGTATTCAGGTAAGCCGCTACCTTCGTCACGGTGGACGGTCTTCATGCTATAGCTGCCCTGCTGACGTAATGCCGGTAACACCTCTTCGCATACCCAATCCTGCACACGTTCGGCAGAGGGGAGCTTGCTTTTCAATATCAGGCTGTAGAGGTCAGACTCTGGCGCAAGAATGATACCTTTCGGATAAAAGCCTAAATGCAATTCCGTCGTTTCGACGGAATCAAGTTTAATCAGTGATTTACAATGCTTGCTGAGTGCCTGGTGTGGGTCGTTATATCCAAGAGCCTTTGCCAGTTCGACAGCAAAGAACATGGGCTTCCCTTGGTAGAGCGTTCCCTGTAGTGTAGCTCGATATCTGAATCAGCAGACTTAAAAAGCATGAGTTGTGTTTTGGTGATTTTGGTCATAACGATTTCTCCATAATGAAACGGATGTGGTTAAAGGTATTAGCAGACTCACTTGTAAAATTTTGCAGATTGGCGGTCAGATCGCTTACACTTGGCTTAACACAGGAGGATCCCTATGGGCCAGGTTGCATTTGATACATTGCAGGCGTCAGAAGAGCTTGAAACGGCTGGCATTTCGAGAGAGCAGGCCAAGGCGATTTCGCTCGTCGTACGCAAGTCTCATGAGTTGGCGGATGTCGCTACCAAGCGTGACCTTGAGGACGTGCGCAAGGAAATTGACGCCAGATTTGATAAGGTTGATGCTCGTTTCGAGAAGCACGAAGCTCAGATGCAAGCTCGTTTCGAGAAGACCGACGCGCAGATAGCCGATGTCCGTAAGGATATGACTGCCGGTTTTGATAAACTTGGCATGCAGATGACCATCCGACTTGGGCTAATGGTGGCCGCCGCCGTCAGCATCATTGCTGCCATTCTCAAAATGTGATGCCACTACGGGTTGTTAGCTCAGTTGGTAGAGCAGTGGACTCTTAATCCATCGGTCGCAGGTTCGAATCCTGCACAACCGACCATGCTACCCCTTGCGTCAGGCTGAACCTGATTGTGTAGCCGCCCGACGACGTGCATGCACTCATGCTGCCACCTTGGATAATTTCCTGATAGCTTCAAGTTCATTTTCAAGTTCAGCCAGGAACTGCGTCAACGCCTCCTGTATTTCAGTAACCAGTTTATCGTCCTGATGAATTCTCAACTGGTAATAGGCAAGGTCTGGCGGTAGCCTGTCGTCATAGCTGACAAAATCACACCATTTTCGGCCCGTACACATCATTTGGGCGTGCATCTGTAGGATGTACTGCTGTTTTGGTTTGCCTGTCTTAATGGTCTCTAAATGCGTCCATGTGTTTGGGCATTTTATTTCGATCAGTCCATCATTACCTACAAGGCCGTCAGGTGATGCTCCAAAACCAACTATTTCAGGGTGTAGAATAAATCCAACCTCTGTGACTTCTGCGTCGAACTGATTAAGCAGGTACATCTCCCGAGCCACCGGTTCAAGTTCAGTGCCGCGCTGCATGGCGGCGTTTGAGTAACCCGGCTCGGGTTTTCCTGTCAGGCGCTGGCAGATAAGCTCTGCCATGTAGTTCTGGCGGCTGGCGGAATAGCCCGATTTGGTTTTTGCCATTACGTCAGACAGGCGGCTGGCGGTATAGCCAACCGACTTAAAAATGATTACAGCCGATGCCCTGATATATGGCAAAGAAGCATAGCTGGCTGTTATCAAAATAATGTCGCTTAGCTATATACCAACATGATAGATATTTTTACTTTCTAAAGATCACCGGTTGTATAGCTAAACGACTTAATTTTGATTACATTATTTAAATGAGCTATTCAATTGATTTTAGACGTAAAGTGATATCTACACGGAAAAACGAAGGGTTGAGTATCCGAGAAACAGCGAAGCAATTTCGGATTGGCCCTGCCTCTGTATCGCGTTGGATTAATCAAATAGAGGCTTTGTTGAATAATTTAAGATACTGATTTATATAAGCATTATAAAATTTCAACGACTAATTTTTCCTCTCGGAATGCTTTTTATTGTGCTAACTATTTGAGTTGTCGTTCTAACAAAATACATTCTCTGTAAATGCATTCTAACTAAAGAAGATGTAAATCAAACGGTTAAATTATTCAACAAAGCCTCAAATAGAGTCAAAAGCATCGACCACGCGTCAGCGAAAGATCGATAAATCCGAGTTGATAAAAGATGTTGAACAATATCCAGATGCTTACCAAAAAGAACGTGCAGAGCGTTTTGGCGTTTGTCAGAAGGCCATTTGGCAAGCGCTTAAAAAGCTGGGATTGACCTATAAAAAAAACTCTACGTCATCCGAAAGCCGACGAAAACGCCCGGCAGGGATTTCAACAAAAAAAACAACAGTATGAAAAAGAAGGTAAACCTATTGTTTTTATTGATGAAAGTGGTTTTTCACACGATGCCCCACGGACTCACGGCTATTCCCCAAAAGGTCAACGGTGTTTTGGCCTGAAGAACTGGGGAGCTAGGGGAAGAACAAATGTTATCGGCGCTTTATTAGGCACAACGCTGTTTGCTATCGGATTATTTGATATCAATATTAACAGCGATGTTTTCTATGCCTGGGTCACACAAGTCCTTATCCCAGTACTCCCTAAAAACAGTGTAATCATGATGGACAATGCCACTTTTCACAAAAAACATGATATTCAACAAGTCATCATCGATGCAGGGTATATGGTGGAGTATTTGCCTACATATTCGCCAGATCTTAACCCAATTGAGCATAAATGGGCACAAGCAAAAAGCAAAAAAAGAGAGATGGGTTGCGATATAGCCAACCGACTTAAAAATGATTACATCCTATGCCCTGATATGCGGCAAAGAAGCATAGCTGGCTGTTATCAAAATAATGTCGCTTGGCTATACAGAGAGTTTGTTCTCAGTCCATATGGTGTAATCAAAATTAAGTCGCTTGGCTATACTCGTTGTCAGCGATGGGCCGGGAGCTGATGATTTTATTATCTTGAAGGGTAAGTAAGATTTCGCTGGTTACACCACTGACGGCAACTGCTCCATGAAGCCGCTCTTCCATGCGGTTAAACTCCGCGATGTAAGCTTCCTTGAACGCTGCTGCTTTCTTGCCCGTGAAGCCCATGACGAGGAAGAAGAAGCCGTCTTTGGTCATGGTGAAGATTTTGGAATCGCGGGTTGCGCCATTACCAATTTCGATGCTTGAGAACATCTCCTCAAAATTGAGGGCATGAAAATTAGCAGAACAATCAAGAGAGTCGATAGCGCGCAGCACGTTGTCGTGACGTTTGCCAAAGTAATCTGCAACATCCTTGGATGTCGTAACAGCCTTACCGTTGTGAACGCTAACTTTTGGTGCAGCAAGGGATGAGTGAAGTGTCATAATGACCTCCGGTGACAATCTGAATTTAATCACCACCTAGAGGTATCAATCTCTATATTGGTGGTGAACTGAACAGGGTTGATACTACCGGGATTGTCATCCGGCCTACCTTTCGGTAGCCCTATCCAGCTCACCATTGAGATGCGGCTAGATGTACGACATAAAAAAACACGCTCGCGGCGTGTCATTCTGTCGCGACAATCCCTACGGGGTATCAATCCCGGCACCTGAATTTGCAGATGTAGATTGACTATAGCGCATGTGTTGTCCTTGCGTCAATAACCGCCGTTCAGTGGCAGAAACAGCGATGTTCCGCATCAAAACTCTGCTGGGTGGCCATCTGAGCCTGCGGGACTATGACGCGCAGGTGGGGGAAGCGATGGCGATGGTCAAAGCGGGCTTTGTTGAATAATTTAACCGTTTGATTTACATCTTCTTTAGCTAGAATGCATTTACAGAGAATGTATTTTGTTAGAACGACAAATCAAATAGTTAGCACAATAAAAAGCATTCCGAGAGGAAAAATTAGTCGTTGGAATTTTATAATGCTTATATAAATCAGTATCTTAAATTATTCAACAAAGCCGTCAAAGCGCTAAACCGGATGACGTTGCTGGGTATGCCGCACAGCGTCAGGCTCGCATAACAGATGTGCCAGCGGGTATCATCTGTCGGTTAACTCTGATTTATTCAACAAAGCCCCTTAATTGCATAATTTTTTGTAAAAGAGTCGGATGCAGCCCAGTTTTATAGCCAAGCGACATTATTTTGATAACAGCCAGCTATGCTTCTTTGCCGCATATCAGGGCATAGGATGTAATCATTTTTAAGTCGGTTGGCTATACCACATTGCCAGATAATTCCTCGCTGTTTTGTCGTAACGTGTGGCGATGCGACGGCATTCTTTCAGGCGACCAAAGCACCGCTCCACAATATTGCGATTACGATGGGTATCACGATCGAGTTGTGAACGGCTTTGTTGAATAATTTAAGATACTGATTTATATAAGCATTATAAAATTTCAACGACTAATTTTTCCTCTCGGAATGCTTTTTATTGTGCTAACTATTTGATTTGTCGTTCTAACAAAATACATTCTCTGTAAATGCATTCTAACTAAAGAAGATGTAAATCAAACGGTTAAATTATTCAACAAAGCCGTTGTGAACGTCAGTCCAGCGCCAGTTTTTCATTGGATTTTCGCGGGATAACTGCTTTTATTACTTTTATTTTAAGCTCGTTACGCAGTGCATGACCTGACTACGCTTTGTCAGCCAGCACCACATAACCACGACGCTTCATGCTGCCGTTCCTGCGCTGAACACCAATGCCGTCCAGAATAAGCATGGTCGAAATTTGATATTAAAGCATATCAATTCTTATTAGTGTACTGACCACGTTTACGGAAAATGAGAGATAAGAAATGAAAATTGTCAATAAAATACAAAACACTTTTACGCAGAGATTATCAGCACAGGATGTACAGGAAAATAAAAATCGGAATCGGTTTTGTCTATTTTTCAATGCAGTGAAAAATTCACTAATAAAAGAAAAAATAAAATTCAACTCAAACGGATATCAAAAAAGCAAAGTATTTAGCAGTAATCTCCATACGTTAACAGGGAAAATAGATCAGACGGGATTTGTTAGTAATTTTCGTAACACGGGAGAACCTGGACTTTTAATTCATGGCTATAGAGACCCAGAGACACAAAAAGTTTTTTTTGTGTATAACAAAGGGAGTTATTTTAATAATATGGATACCAATAACCAACCAATGAGGAGTGGAAACCTATATCTTACTGCAAAGGAATTTGTTTCACACTTAAAAGAAAATCATAATATAGATTTATCAGTCAGCGGAAATACAGGTAAAAACAATATCCATCTTGTCTGCTGTTATAGTGGTTCTTTATCAGAAGATTCTCTTGCGACAGAATTGGCAAATGAAATAAATCGAACAGTAATTTCTTATGGTCAAGGGAAACCTGTATCTGTAGCATCAAGTCGCAACCATCTAATAAAAGATGCCATGAGTGAAGAATTCAATATTCTTACTTCATCAAAAGGCGTACATAATTCTTATTCCTCTTTAGAAAGTATTCATAGACCAGGCCAAAAAGTTGAAATAAAAGCAATATCAATTTCAACCAAAAATTTCACAATCCCAAGAGCAATCTACAGTAAAAATTAGAGTTTGATGAGGCTTTGTTGAATAAATAGATATTATGCTGAGGAGCCATGAAAGCTGCCGGTTACTTTGACGTAAAATCAGTATATTACATCCAGAGCGTGGTGATGCATCCCGGAGAGATCAGCATTGTAATCCAAAATACGCCTGTCATAACAGGATTATTCCCTATTATCCAACAAAGCCTCTCAGCAACGCATCGGCTTTGTTGAATAATTTAACCGTTTGATTTACATCTTCTTTAGTTAGAATGCATTTACAGAGAATGTATTTTGTTAGAACGACAAATCAAATAGTTAGCACAATAAAAAGCATTCCGAGAGGAAAAATTAGTCGTTGAAATTTTATAATGCTTATATAAATCAGTATCTTAAATTATTCAACAAAGCCCAACGCATCGTCGCACTTTCAATGACAACTAATTTAGACATAACGATTTCTCCATGATGAAACGTATATGGTTATCAGAGGGCTAACGGGTAAAATTTTGCAGATTGGCGGTCAGATCGATTACACTTGGCTTAACACAGGAGGATCCGCTATGGGCCAAGTCGCATTTGATACATTGCAGGCGTCAGAAGAGCTTCAAACCGCCGGGCTTACCAGTGAGCAAGCCAAGGCGATTTCGCTCGTCGTTCGTAAATCTCATGAGGTGGCGGATGTGGCTACCAAGCGTGACCTTGAGGACGTGCGTAAGGAAATTGACGCCAGATTCGATAAGGTTGATGCTCGTTTCGAGAAGACCGATGCGCAGATAGCCGATGTCCGTAAGGACATTGACGCTCGCTTCGAGAAGAACGAAGCTCAGATGCAGGCTCGCTTCGAGAAAACTGAAGCGCAGATATCTTTAGTCCGCAAAGACTTGCAGCTTGAGATGGCCGGTATCCGCTCTGAGCAGAAGTTAATTCGCTGGATGCTGAGTGCTGGAATTTTGGGTATTCTCTCTCTGGTTGTGAAAGCTTTTCTCGTCACTGCCCTCTAATTAATTATGCACTACGGGTTGTTAGCTCAGTTGGTAGAG
Source organism: Symbiopectobacterium purcellii (assembly GCF_052050035.1). Classification (GTDB taxonomy): domain Bacteria; phylum Pseudomonadota; class Gammaproteobacteria; order Enterobacterales; family Enterobacteriaceae; genus Symbiopectobacterium; species Symbiopectobacterium purcellii_A. The sequence continues at coordinate 5,029,694 of NZ_CP189882.1, read as the reverse complement.
CAGTGGACTCTTAATCCATCGGTCGCAGGTTCAAATCCTGCACAACCCACCATGCTACCCCTTGCGTCAGGCTGAACCTGATTGCACGGCCGCACGACGACGTGCATGCACTCATGCGGCTACCCTGGATAATTTCCTGATAGCCTCAAGTTCATTTTCAAGCTCAGCCAGAAACTGCCTTAACGCCTCCTGTATTTCAGTAACCAGTTTATCGTCCTGATGAATTCTCAACTGGTAATAGGCAAGGTCTGGCGGTAGCCTGTCGTCATAGCTGACAAAATCACACCATTTTCGGCCCGTACACATCATTTGGGCGTGCATCTGTAGGATGTACTGCTGTTTTGGTTTGCCTGTCTTAATGGTCTCTAAATGCGTCCATGTGTTTGGGCATTTTATTTCGATCAGTCCATCATTACCTACAAGGCCGTCAGGTGATGCGCCAAAACCAACTATTTCAGGGTGTAGAATAAATCCAACCTCTGTGACTTCTGCGTCGAACTGATTAAGCAGGTACATCTCCCGAGCTACCGGTTCAAGTTCAGTGCCGCGCTGCATGGCAGCGTTTGAGTAATTTTCTTCCACCTTTCCGGTTAGGCGCTGACCGATAAGCTCTGCCATGTAGCTCTGGCGGCCGGCGGAATAGCCCGATTTGGTTTTTGCCATTACGTCAGACAGGCGGCTGGCGGTGACGTTTCCGCACCGGGCTGCAAACCATTCATCACTGCGCTGTTGCATGATTTACCTCGCTATATTCTGCATCGACGGGAATGCTTTCCTTGATACGCTCTTTTTCTGCATTGCCGATAATCTGGCGTTCTTCGTGGGTCAGATTTTTCCATGTTTCAGCGAAGACTTCCATGCTTAGTTGTGCTGCCTCTTCGCACCGGGCAATGAGTGCAGGGCGGCGCTCGTCTGTTTGTTGTCCAACAAAAACGCTTGCCGGGCTGCTTTCGATGATCCGCTCTGCTTCGTCGCTGTCGTAAATGCCAGCAAACCCAAATGCCATGCGTGCACACTGAATAAGTGACTTGTGGCGCAGCATACGGGTGGGGTGTGATTGCCACGGCTGGGTATTGCGCTTACATTCGCCCATGTATTCGGTGACTACAGTAGGGTGTTTGCGATCTTTGCGGTAAATCTTGCAGGTGCAAGCGCCTTCGTTTTTGTCATACTCGAATTCCATGCCGTCGAATTGCGGATGTTCGTTAATGATCCGCGCCCATCCATCGACACCCACAACCGGAACAATACCGCCCTTGTCAGGAAAGGCATAAATTTCTTTTGTCCACGGGTTGAGTCCGTACTGGTTGGAAACAATAAGCAGGGCGGTAAATTGTTCGTCCGTGACGCTCCCCCCCTTGAACGCGGTATTCGGCTTTGTTGAATAATTTAAGATACTGATTTATATAAGCATTATAAAATTTCAACGACTAATTTTTCCTCTCGGAATGCTTTTTATTGTGCTAACTATTTGATTTGTCGTTCTAACAAAATACATTCTCTGTAAATGCATTCTAACTAAAGAAGATGTAAATCAAACGGTTAAATTATTCAACAAAGCCGCGGTATTCTTGAGCGTGCTCATTAATTCGGTGCCTGGTGCCATGCCGAGGCGTTCAGCCAGTTTTCCAGCCATGGTTGCTAATGCCGTGCTCATGCTGCATCCTCCGCGCTGTTCTGCCTGTCATAAATCCAAAACGCCCGCTCAACTTTCACCCGGTGGAATATGGAAATACCCGCTGACTCTCGGCTTCCTGATAATCAACGTCGCTGTCTTCCATGTACTCACAGGCTTGCTCTGTGTAAGCATCAGGCCAGTGCTTTCTGAGCGGATCTCGAAACCTTTCGATAGACTTCTCCGCCAATTGCTCAGCCTCTGCGTAACAGTCCTCAATTACCTCATCCGGCATTTCTTCCATGATTTTTCGAATTGCTGATAACTTGGTTAGGCTAAGCATGTTTTCGCCGGCTTTGTTGAATAATTTAAGATACTGATTTATATAAGCATTATAAAATTTCAACGACTAATTTTTCCTCTCGGAATGCTTTTTATTGTGCTAACTATTTGATTTGTCGTTCTAACAAAATACATTCTCTGTAAATGCATGCTAACTAAAGAAGATGTAAATCAAACGGTTAAATTATTCAACAAAGCCGTTTTCGCCCTCCGCAATAATTTCATAGCTGAAATGGCTTTGTTGAATAAATCGAACTTTCAGGGGATCGCCGGATCAAAGCACTATAGCCAAGCGACTTAATTTTGATTACACCATATGGACTGAGAACAAACTCTCTGTATCGCAACCCATCTCTCTTTTTTTGCTTTTTGCTTGTGCCCATTTATGCTCAATTGGGTTAAGATCTGGCGAATATGTAGGCAAATACTCCACCATATACCCTGCATCGATGATGACTTGTTGAATATTATGTTTTTTGTGAAAAGTGGCATTGTCCATCATGATTACACTGTTTTTAGGGAGTACTGGGATAAGGACTTGTGTGACCCAGGCATAGAAAACATCGCTGTTAATATTGATATCAAATAATCCGATAGCAAACAGCGTTGTGCCTAATAAAGCGCCGATAACATTTGTTCTTCCCCTAGCTCCCCAGTTCTTCAGGCCAAAACACCGTTGACCTTTTGGGGAATAGCCGTGAGTCCGTGGGGCATCGTGTGAAAAACCACTTTCATCAATAAAAACAATAGGTTTACCTTCTTTTTCATACTGTTGTTTTTTTTGTTGAAATCCCTGCCGGGCGTTTTCGTCGGCTTTCGGATGACGTAGAGTTTTTTTTATAGGTCAATCCCAGCTTTTTAAGCGCTTGCCAAATGGCCTTCTGACAAACGCCAAAACGCTCTGCACGTTCTTTTTGGTAAGCATCTGGATATTGTTCAACATCTTTTATCAACTCGGATTTATCGATCTTTCGCTGACGCGTGGTCGATGCTTTTGACTCTATTTGATTAATCCAACGCGATACAGAGGCAGGGCCAATCCGAAATTGCTTCGCTGTTTCTCGGATACTCAACCCTTCGTTTTTCCGTGTAGATATCACTTTACGTCTAAAATCAATTGAATAGCTCATTTAAATAATGTAATCAAAATTAAGTCGTTTAGCTATATACGTTCCCTCTGAATGTCCACCCGCTGATTACGCGTAACTCCGGCTGGATTGCTTTTGAGTAGCCCCTCGGCAATGGCCTCACGAAACAAGTCAAGTAGCAATGCTCTGATTCGGTTCGCCATTGTCACTTTTCCTGCGTTTACCCACTGATTAAGGAGCGAAGCAATGTCTTTGGTTTCTACTTTCTGAATAGCAAATTCACCTAAATTGGCGTTAACGGCTTTCAGGTATTTATTGTACTCGCTCATCGTTTTCGGCTTGAGTTTCCGTCCTTCGAGTATCGTCAGATAACGCTCAGTCCATTCACTCACTGTAGTCACCTGTGTGCCGTTGATGCGGTCAACGAGCGGTGATGGTTTTGATGAGCCATAAATTGCCATATTGGCGGCTATGGCTTGTGTAATGGCTTTGTTGAATAATTTAAGATACTGATTTATATAAGCATTATAAAATTTCAACGACTAATTTTTCCTCTCGGAATGCTTTTTATTGTGCTAACTATTTGATTTGTCGTTCTAACAAAATACATTCTCTGTAAATGCATTCTAACTAAAGAAGATGTAAATCAAACGGTTAAATTATTCAACAAAGCCTTGTGTAATGGACTCCTGTCGATGGCGGCCCAGGCCGTATTCTTTCCCGGTGCGCGGGTCACGGTAGCAAAAATAGCCGCCATTGCGCGGTTGCAGGTTTGGCGGCAAGTCGCGGTTCTTATGGCTTCTCCGGCGTGCCATGTCTTATCCTCGATAACAGGGTGGGATGAAGGTAACTTGATGAGCTAAGGTTTTTATTCTGGGTGAGCTTGCAGGCATTTTCCTCAACCAGATACTCGCGCCCATCTCGTATCGGTGCGGGAAAAATCATTCCGCTCCTGACCAATCGCCTAACGGTTTCCATACAACGCGGACGGGGTTGCCGCCGATTCCACTCGGATAAGGTGATGTATGCCATCATTGACCTCTGCTAAAATTAAGCCGCTGCGCTATAGCCAAGCGACATTATTTTGATAACAGCCAGCTATGCTTCTTTGCCGCATATCAGGGCATAGGATGTAATCATTTTTAAGTCGGTTGGCTATATTTGTCATGGCGGTGAGCTAGCGGTAGGATTTAAAAATCGTAGAAATGGGGGAAACGTGGCACACAGGGTGTGCAGGTGAAGGTGATTGCAGGCTGTAACAGTCTTGATTAAGGTGCTGGGGCAGGTCGTAGCGGGTTGCCTTGCTGCTCGATGATATCGATAAGCTTTCGGTATCCGTTTCTCAGCCACTTAACCCATTTATCCAGGTGCGTTTCTTGCGGGTGATAGCTCCCCATGAGGGCAGCATGACCCGCGAATGCATAATTCATGGGTGCTCCTGTTTTTATAGTGTTATTTGGGTGTCGTACTTGGCGTGGCTCATGGTCTTCCAACTCAGGCCATTACCTTTGGATAACATGCGCCAGTAGAGGGAGAGCCGTATTGATAAATAACCGGTTCGTCGTATGCGTCTTGCATGGATAAGTCCTTCACGGTATAAGCGCTTAAATAACTTCTCCCGCTCTCTTATCCTGTTAGGTATTTTAGGTTTCATTTGTGGCCCCTCTTACATCTGGATGGCGCTTTTCTGTCAGCTCCGCAATCTCGCGGCTGGACATGGTTAATGTTTGTGCAATGGTTAAATTTTGCATGCGTAAAGTCCTCGTTAGTAAAAACGATGAAGAAAATGTCACCCCGGTGTATTACCGGGGCGGTGAAAGGACATTTAATTACGCCGGTTCGAGGCAGAACGCTTGAGACAGCTTCGCCAGTCCCTTCGGTGTCACCAGCACCTGCTCGCGGATTTTGTCGGTGCCGTCGTCACAGGGGATAAGTGATATTTTATGCTCGAGGTAGCCTGACTGGATTTTGCTCTGGTAGGCTATCCAGTTCTTGATGCCGATACGGCGATAAATCCAGCCACGCTCACGGAGGAAAGCGAACAGATCTTTGGGGCGTACCTGTAACTCCTTGGCGGCGTTGGTGATGCACATGCCGCCGTCAGATTTGGCGATGCGGTGCAGGGCTTTCACGTCTGGGGCCATCTCCTCAACTTTGCTTTCGAGTGCGATAACCTTTTCGGTGTAGGTAAGCAGGATGCCACGCATGGCCGCTGGGTCATTGAGCATCTGAACGGGATCGGCAGGCAGGGACTTGATGCGCTTCTCACACTGGATAAAGTACTGACGTGCCTCCTTGCCTTTCTCGTTGCGCTCAACCATCGAAAGCTCTTTCGCCATGTCGATGCTGATGTAGTAATCTTTCATTGGGCGTTGGCGAGATTTTGCACTCGCCGATTTTGGCGAGCTCAAATTATCAACAATTACGTAGTCCTGATTTTCGACAAATTCGTACTGCTTGATGCGGTCTTTAATCCAGTTGGAGAAGTCTTTGCCGATCTTCAGGAACTCGTGCAGGTCACGGGCATTGACCGTCTGGATGGTTTCTCCATTGATGCTATTGGTTTCGATGGCAATCAGTTGATGTTCTTTAGACATATAGCTAAACGACTTAATTTTGATTACATTATTTAAATGAGCTATTCAATTGATTTTAGACGTAAAGTGATATCTACACGGAAAAACGAAGGGTTGAGTATCCGAGAAACAGCGAAGCAATTTCGGATTGGCCCTGCCTCTGTATCGCGTTGGATTAATCAAATAGAGTCAAAAGCATCGACCACGCGTCAGCGAAAGATCGATAAATCCGAGTTGATAAAAGATGTTGAACAATATCCAGATGCTTACCAAAAAGAACGTGCAGAGCGTTTTGGCGTTTGTCAGAAGGCCATTTGGCAAGCGCTTAAAAAGCTGGGATTGACCTATAAAAAAAACTCTACGTCATCCGAAAGCCGACGAAAACGCCCGGCAGGGATTTCAACAAAAAAAACAACAGTATGAAAAAGAAGGTAAACCTATTGTTTTTATTGATGAAAGTGGTTTTTCACACGATGCACCACGGACTCACGGCTATTCCCCAAAAGGTCAACGGTGTTTTGGCCTGAAGAACTGGGGAGCTAGGGGAAGAACAAATGTTATCGGCGCTTTATTAGGCACAACGCTGTTTGCTATCGGATTATTTGATATCAATATTAACAGCGATGTTTTCTATGCCTGGGTCACACAAGTCCTTATCCCAGTACTCCCTAAAAACAGTGTAATCATGATGGACAATGCCACTTTTCACAAAAAACATAATATTCAACAAGTCATCATCGATGCAGGGTATATGGTGGAGTATTTGCCTACATATTCGCCAGATCTTAACCCAATTGAGCATAAATGGGCACAAGCAAAAAGCAAAAAAAGAGAGATGGGTTGCGATACAGAGAGTTTGTTCTCAGTCCATATGGTGTAATCAAAATTAAGTCGCTTGGCTATAGTAAGGTCCTCACAAGTCAATGTGATTAATGAAACCCCGGCACGATACCGGGGCGGGATTGATGATTAGTGGTGAAAAAAAACCGGCGCGGGGCCGGGCGGCAGGCATAGCAGGGAATTACGAGCCTAGTACTCAGAATCTACCATGGTAAATATGCAGGAGTAACGAAAATGCGCAGGAGTAGATAAAATATGCAGGAGTGGGGAAAATGTGCAGGTGGTGCCCATATCGGGAGGCGTTCAGATCCTGCACTCTATAATCAGTGAGTTACGATGAAATTGGTGGTACCTAAATCGATTGGGCAACTACCCAGGAATTTGAGGTAGTTCGAAATGCTGGGAATAGCCCCATTCCCAGTCGAAATGCAACAAAGTGACCCACTGGCCAGAGTCGGATAAAATCACCGTTCTGGCCCTACTGGAGATCCCGTTGCATGCAGGGAAAACATCTGACTCACAAAGAACGGTTCTACATCGAAAAGCGGCGTGGTGATGGGGTTAACCAGGCCACCATCGCCCGGGAACTTGAGCTTCCTCGTTCTACCATCAGCAGGGAACTCAGACGCAATACCGACGCCGCTTTCAACGGGGTCTATTCCTGCAGAAGGGCCGAAACGTTGGCCAGAGGGCGGCGGCAGAAAACTCGGCCGGACAGCGTGATTAACCAGCTTGAACCGCACATTCAGGACTTTATCAGAACGGCGCTGTCTACCCACACCTCACCTGAGGTCATCAGTAGGCGCCTGGTCCTGGAATTTGGCCTGTCCGTCAGCAAGAACTCGCTCTATCGCTATATCCAGCAGGAGCGCCGGGCCGGCGGTGAGCTGTATCAGCAGCTCCCTCATCGGGGTAAACGGTATAACTATCAGACCGATGAGAACAAACGCGGTCCTATTCCCAACCGTGTTGGCATTGAGCAGCGGCCGGCCGTTGCTGACCTCAAGCAGGAACCCGGGCATTTCGAGATTGACACCATCTTTGGCAAAGATCAGAAATCATTCCTGCTGACGGTGGTCGATAAAGCCGTCAAGCTGGTCATCATTCGCAAACTGCCCAACAAGCGAGCAGAGACAGTGGTAGCGGCCTTCAGGGACATCGTTGCCAATACCTTCTGCGAGTTTAAAACCCTGACTGCTGACAACGGTTCTGAATTTTCCCAGCACGGGGAAATTACAAAAGTCACGGGGGCACCGGTCTACTTTGCCCGGCCATATCATTCCTGGGAACGCGGGTTGAATGAGCATACCAACGGGCTGATACGGCGTTTTTACCCGAAGGGAACGGACTTCAATTATGTCACCCATCGCAAGGTTGCAGCACTCGAACACCTGCTCAATACGCGAGGCAGAAAATCGCTGGGTTATCGTTCTCCAAATGAGGTATTTTTAACGCACTTACAGGCGGCATAATGCCCTACCGTTTTGTTGCGTTTCGACTGGGAATGGGGCAAATAGGGCACAAAAACCCCGGCGCGATACCGGGGCGGGATTGGTGATTAGCTAGCGAGCTTTTTAATCAGATCGTCTTTGTGTATGACGAGATAGTCAGCTCGGCGCGCAATCTCGAACAATGTATCGAGACTGGCAACATACTCGTTGTCAGCGATGGGCCGGGAGCTGATGATTTTATTATAGCCAAGCGACATTATTTTGATAACAGCCAGCTATGCTTCTTTGCCGCATATCAGGGCATAGGATGTAATCATTTTTAAGTCGGTTGGCTATATCTTGAAGGGTAAGTAAGATTTCGCTGGTTACACCACTGACGGCAACTGCTCCATGAAGCCGCTCTTCCATGCGGTTAAACTCCGCGATGTAAGCTTCCTTGAACGCTGCTGCTTTCTTGCCCGTGAAGCCCATGACGAGGAAGACGAAGCCGTCTTTGGTCATGGTGAAGATTTTGGAATCGCGGGTTGCGCCATTACCAATTTCGATGCTTGAGAACATCTCCTCAAAATTGAGGGCATGAAAATTAGCAGAACAATCAAGAGAGTCGATAGCGCGCAGCACGTTGTCGTGACGTTTGCCAAAGTAATCTGCAACATCCTTGGATGTCGTAACAGCCTTACCGTTGTGAACGCTAACTTTTGGTGCAGCAAGGGATGAGTGAAGTGTCATAATGACCTCCGGTGACAATCTGAATTTAATCACCACCTAGAGGTATCAATCTCTATATTGGTGGTGAACTGAACAGGGTTGATACTACCGGGATTGTCATCCGGCCTACCTTTCGGTAGCCCTATCCAGCTCACCATTGAGATGCAGCTAGATGTACGACATAAAAAAACACGCTCGCGGCGTGTCATTCTGTCGCGACAATCCCTACGGGGTATCAATCCCGGCACCTGAATTTGCAGATGCAGATTGACTATAGCGCATGGGTTGTCCTTGCGTCAATAACCGCCGTTCAGTGGCAGAAACAGCGATGTTCCGCATCAAAACTCTGTTGGGTGGCCACCTGAGCCTGCGTGACTATGAGGCTCAGGTAGGTGAAGCAATGGCGATGGTCAAAGCGCTGAACCGTATGACGTTGTTGGGTATGCCACACAGCGTCAGGATCGGATAACAGGTGTAGCATAGGGAGCCATCCTGTCGGCTAATTCTGATTTATTCAACAAGCCCTTCCACACGTCATTGCTGCCGCTTAGATGTTGATTCGCCACGGCGTGGTTACGCTCAGGGTTATTGTATGGCCTGTATACTTTCAACATATTTCTTTGCGATAGTATTGTCGTATTTGGCTTGAATTGCTATACCGCCCATTTGATGCCCAGAACTTGCCTCATAGCAGCTTATGTCTGGAGGAACAAAAATAGCATATACAGAAAACGGCGCTATATTAGTGCTATAGGTATACCTATCACTACTCCGACCACAACTTAAGGATTCATTGTTAATGTCATTAAATTTCAACCCAGAAACAAAACTATCATAAAAAATAGTGAACTCTATTATTTTTGATAAGTTCTTGATTTCAATATTTACATTATAATCTGGGTAGGCAGGATTATTTGGCAACATCCCCATTAAATATGTTATAATAGGCCGACCATCAAATAGTTTTGTGTACTGTAGTCCAGTAGTTCTCGGTTCTCTCGATTTATCATATGAAATACCAAGAGAAGATATATCACCGTCAACATACCAAGCTTTTCCTTTAACATACACAGGACAAACCAAACTACCATCGGCTGCTATATAAGGAACATTACTGTCAGGAAGTTTCGCAGCAGTCGTTATTAAGTCAATACTCATAGTGCTAAGTACCCTATTAGGTGGTTGGTTGTAAAAACTGCCAACGGCTATAGCTAGAGTTTCAAACTCAGCCCCAATATCACCATTAATATATGAATCAATGTCTTTGACCCACAAACCGTTAATGGCAGCAATGTGTTTATTGTAATAGAAGCTGAATTTTGAATGCTCAAAAACGTTATTATAATATTTTTTGTCAGCATATGCCTTTACTGAAGCAGGAACATGACTTAAGTATTCAATTGCATTTATTACGAATTCAGAAAAAGACGTTCTAGCAACAATTACGTCATCCTTTGTTAAACCAAGCAAATCTTTACTATATATTGCTTCTGCATAAAATGATATTTTAAGATGGATAATGGCCACGAAGTATTCTATGAAAGCGTATTCAAAATTATCTCCTTTTATTTTAAAATTTTCCTCTATCCCACTAAAATAAGTAACAAGCCCATAATAAAATTCTCTGGCGGGCTCATATTCTTTATTTTTTAAATATTCTGCAAATTGGCCTAATTTGACAGACAACTCCTGTAATTCAAGACTAAGTCTTTCATCAGTTTTTTTTATCAATTTCTTCATCTATCAAATACTTAACCTGTTCTTTTATTTTACTCCACACATCTTCAGATTGTTTAGGCCAGAAAAGAGAAAAAACTGTTGCCAACATTGCACCTACTTCTGGGATAAGTTTTAAAAAACACTGTATTATTGCACCAGTAGCAAATAATGGGTCTTTTATTGGAATGGAAATATCGTTACTTATTTCATTTCTTTCACTATTAATAGTCATGGCCAACACCTCTATCTATATATTTGGATGATTTTTGTAACAGTTGATGAAATTATTACCTACCTCTAATACACATTGAAAAAATAGCCTATTTAAATGCATGTAGACTGTATAATAAAAATTTCACTATCATTCTTGCTTTGTTTAATAATAGGCAATAATGCTGTTATGGCTGCGCAGCATAATATCTATTTATCCAACAAAGCCTATCATTCTTCTTTTTCCTCTCCAGATATGTTTCGTTGTTCAGTAAGTTTGGTATGTTTTTCTGAACATTCAAATCAATACTGTTTCTAATTATTTTTACTGTTACATTATGACATATTGGCATGATGTTAATGGCTTTGTTGAATAATAGGGAATAATACTGTTATGACGCGCCTGTTTTGATTTTTTTTGAATAAAAAGACATTATTATTAGAATATCTAGCTGCCCTATTTGTTAAATAATAGGATATTATGCTTCGAATATGTTATTATTGAATAATAGGGAATAATGCTGTTATGGTACGCCTATTTTGGATTAAAATGCTTATCGCTCCGGGATGTTTCACCACGCTCTGGATGTGCCTTTGTTGAATAATAGGGAATCATGCTGTTTTGACATACCTGTTTTGGTCAAAGATGTTTTTCACCTTTGCGTACTCCTTCCAATTCTGACTTTAACCTACTGATTTTACATTAGGGGCGTCCGACGTCTGTGTAGGTTCGCAGCATAATATCTATTTATTCAAAAAAGCCGTTGCGGTGTAGTGTTTTTCCTCAAGCACAGGTACTGGAATCACTTCGTGCCCGGCGATCGGGTTGATCAGTCCGGCGATAACGGCTTGGCGTGCCGCGTCGGAAAGCCCTGTAGCCCACTGGAAGGTCTTTTCGGCTATCTCCATCTGGATTGGCATAGCTAGGGCCTTACGGTATTCAGGTAAGCCGCTACCTTCGTCACGGTGGGCGGTCTTCATGCTATAGCTGCCCTGCTGACGTAATGCCGGTAACACCTCTTCGCATACCCAATCCTGCACACGTTCGGCAGAGGGGAGCTTGCTTTTCAATATCAGGCTGTAGAGGTCAGACTCTGGCGCAAGTGCTATACCTTTGGGATAAACACCTAAATTCAATTCTAACGATTCGTTATAATCAAGTTTTATCAGATGCTTACAGTGGTCGGTTAGCGCTTTAGAGGGGTTTGTGTAGCCAAGTGCTTTCGCCAGTTCGACGGCGAAGAACACAGGATTGCCTTGGTAGAGCGTTCCCTGTAGCTCGATATCTGAATCAGCAGACTTAAAAATCATGAGTTGTGTTTTGGTGATTTTGGTCATAACAATTTCCCCATAATTAAACGGATGTTGTTATTAGAGGGCTAACGGGTAAAATTTTGCAGATTGGCGGTCAGATCGCTTACACTTGGCTTAACACAGGAGGATCCGCTATGGTCCAAGTCGCATTTGATACATTGCAGGCGTCAGAAGAGCTTGAAACTGCTGGTATCTCCAGAGAGCAGGCCAAGGCGATCTCGCTCGTCGTGCGCAAGTCTCATGAGGTGGCGGATGTCGCTACCAAGGCTGATATCGTTGAAGTCAAGCACGAAATTGCCGAAGTAAACCGAAATGTCGCCGATGTCCGTAAGGACTTATCCGCAGAGATAGCCGATGTCCGTAAGGATATGACTGCCGGTTTTGATAAACTTGGCATGCAGATGACCATCCGGCTTGGTCTAATGGTCGCCGCTGCCGTGAGCATCATTGCTGCCATTCTCAAAATGTGATGCCACTACGGATTGTTAGCTCAGTTGGTACAGCTCTGGACTCTTAATCCATAGGTCGCATGTTCAAATCCTGCACAACCCACAATATTGGGGATTAGTCGCTTCTGACAGCACCGTAACGCCCTATGTAATTCTTAAAGCGTTCGTCTTTAGAGGGGTCAATTTCTACTTTGGCATAAACTCTATTGGCTTCCGCTCCGCTTCTCTTCGGCTAATATCACGCGATTTTCCCATGCCACCCGTTTTTCTTCCCAGTTAATTAACCGTGGGTGAGACAATCCTTTTTCGCCAGCGTCTACCGCTTCCATTGCGCCTCTGACTATAGGAATAGTCTTTAGGTAGCGTTCCTTTCCCCACGAGTCTAATCGGTTGTAATAGTGTTTTTCGTCAGGCGTTAATTCTTCGTAGGTCATAACGTCACCTGAAATTTAGGCAGCACAAATCCTTCCATGTTGGATATAGCGCTGCGGTGATGGTTGGGTTAAATCAGAATGGCGGCTCTTCGTCGAAATTCATCGGCGGCTCATTGTTGGGTGCCTGTTGTTGCTGCCGACCATTGCCGCTTGATTGCTGGCGCTGATTGTTTTGCTGCCCGCCATCCTGCTTGCCGCCGATCATCTGCATTGATCCGCCAATATAGCCAAGCGACTTAATTTTGATTACACCATATGGACTGAGAACAAACTCTCTGTATCGCAACCCATCTCTCTTTTTTTGCTTTTTGCTTGTGCCCATTTATGCTCAATTGGGTTAAGATCTGGCGAATATGTAGGCAAATACTCCACCATATACCCTGCATCGATGATGACTTGTTGAATATTATGTTTTTTGTGAAAAGTGGCATTGTCCATCATGATTACACTGTTTTTAGGGAGTACTGGGATAAGGACTTGTGTGACCCAGGCATAGAAAACATCGCTGTTAATATTGATATCAAATAATCCGATAGCAAACAGCGTTGTGCCTAATAAAGCGCCGATAACATTTGTTCTTCCCCTAGCTCCCCAGTTCTTCAGGCCAAAACACCGTTGACCTTTTGGGGAATAGCCGTGAGTCCGTGGGGCATCGTGTGAAAAACCACTTTCATCAATAAAAACAATAGGTTTACCTTCTTTTTCATACTGTTGTTTTTTTTGTTGAAATCCCTGCCGGGCGTTTTCGTCGGCTTTCGGATGACGTAGAGTTTTTTTTATAGGTCAATCCCAGCTTTTTAAGCGCTTGCCAAATGGCCTTCTGACAAACGCCAAAACGCTCTGCACGTTCTTTTTGGTAAGCATCTGGATATTGTTCAACATCTTTTATCAACTCGGATTTATCGATCTTTCGCTGACGCGTGGTCGATGCTTTTGACTCTATTTGATTAATCCAACGCGATACAGAGGCAGGGCCAATCCGAAATTGCTTCGCTGTTTCTCGGATACTCAACCCTTCGTTTTTCCGTGTAGATATCACTTTACGTCTAAAATCAATTGAATAGCTCATTTAAATAATGTAATCAAAATTAAGTCGTTTAGCTATATCGACAACAACCTCCGTTGTGTATCGGTCTTGCCCTGACTGGTCTTGCCACTTCCGTGTGCGTAACTGGCCCTCGATATAGACCTGTGAGCCTTTGCGGAGATACTCGCCAGCCACCTCTGCCAGCTTTCCGTACAGCGTGACGCGGTGCCATTCGGTGCGCTCCTTCTGCTCGCCTGATTGCTTATCTCGCCACGTATCCGATGTGGCTACGGTCAGGTTTGCTACCGCGCCACCGTTCGGCATGTAGCGCACTTCGGGGCCTTGCCCCAAATGACCTACAAGAATGACTTTGTTGACGCCTCTCTGTCCCATTTATGCCGCCTCTTCCAGTTCTGACTTACGAATGTCATACACGCCTTTCGCGTCGGCCTGCTGCGGCGTTCCGCGCAAAGCTCGCCACGCTTCCTCAAACGCCGCTTTTAGCTGATCAACATTCTTTGCTGACGTTGCGGATTCAGTGAATGATTTAAGCAGCTCGTCCTTGTTGGATTCATCGGCATTGGCATCGTCGGATTCGCCCTGTGCCGCATCAGGAGGCGTTGGCATAGCCCATTCAGGTAATGGCGGAGTTTGCCACCAGATGTTCTTGTATTTGTTGTCTGTATCCTTGAATGAAGCCTTGTTCCAGCCATCTTTTTTCTCAATCGAGCAGATGGCAAAATTCTCTTCCAGTGAGTAGAGGTAACGACCAATACCCCACTGAACAGCGGCCCGCTTCATTGAACCAGACATGCCGCCCTTAACGGCTTCAACCTGAGTTTTATCTGCACCGTCCCACTTAGCCACCCATTGGTCTCCGATCCGAATGTATATGCCACACATCACGCCACCATCCGGCCCCGGGGTGAATTCATTCTTCCAGTGGCTTTGTTGAATAATTTAACCGTTTGATTTACATCTTCTTTAGGTAGAATGCATGTACAGAGACTGTATTTTGTTAGAACGACAAATCAAGTAGTTAGCACAATAAAAAGCATTACGGCTGGAAAACTTAGTTGTTGAAGTGTTATAATAATTATGTAAATCAGCATGTTAAATTATTCAACAAAGCCTCTTCCAGTTCTCTTTCCCGCATACGTCATCCAAGCGCTTCATGATGGCGCGGTTAGTCACGTAGGCCAGAACCATGGCCCACGGGTTGCTTTTCGCTATTCCACACCGCTGCACACGCCATTCGATATCATCTACCGGGAACGGCGCGTCTAATTGTGATAAGTCCATTGCTCACCTCACATGTGATTGCCAGCGAATTCATCCCATGAAATAGGCTCATCGCTGTGAATTTCTGAACATTCGGATTCGCTTGTTTTCTCTTCCCTGAGAAAGATAGCCAGCACTCCCGCTGGAAGGTCGGCGTCACGCCGCAATGACGTTCGGTAGTCTCTGGCGCAGATAAGCATGTTCGCAGCCTTATCCATCACGCCAGCCCGCCTGTTTGCAGCGGCAGATACCATGCAGTGCCGGTGCATGAAAATAACGAGGTCGCGTTTCATGGATGACCCTTTTGATTAACCGTTGCTATAAGCTGCTCGAATAACCGTTGCAGCCAGCTTTTGTTTTTGAAGCTCTGGCCCGTGACGATATTTGAGCGGTGATGTTCGATTGACCGAATAGGGTCAAATTGTGTTTCCGAGCGGCCAGCAATAGGCCACCCTGCAAAGGCATATTGCATGGCGTTCTCCGTTTAACTATTGGGATTGATGTATTAATGATGCCGAGGAATATCGGCGAGGGTTAACTATTCATTTCTTTATGACAGGTTAAAGCGTAATTTCAGCAACGAAATGACATGACGATAAATTTCACCGTGCTTATTATCGCCATGTCGCTTATTAACTGCTGATTCAAATTCTTCAATGGTTCCTGAGAAGCATCCCCGTCGAACAATGACGCTTCCGTCTTTCTGCTTGAATGCGGTTAGTAGTCCGTTTTCTGAGCCAATGGGGGATATGGTGATCCAGTCCGCATTGCCGGACACCCGCGCATTGCCGGACACACACGCATCGCCGTCCTGAGCCAGATTCGATTCTTTCTCTACCCATCCGCCAAGCTCTCCCTCATCAACATTACCGAAGGCGACAAGCGCTTTATAGCCAACCGACTTAAAAATGATTACATCCTATGCCCTGATATGCGGCAAAGAAGCATAGCTGGCTGTTATCAAAATAATGTCGCTTGGCTATAATGCGGAATAATTTGATGGGCTTTGTTGAATAATTTAAGATACTGATTTATATAAGCATTATAAAATTTCAACGACTAATTTTTCCTCTCGGAATGCTTTTTATTGTGCTAACTATTTGATTTGTCGTTCTAACAAAATACATTCTCTGTAAATGCATTCTAACTAAAGAAGATGTAAATCAAACGGTTAAATTATTCAACAAAGCCAATTTGATGCCGAAAAACTTCTTCACTTCGGCGGTGAGTTCAAATTTTTTCATGATGTATTCCTGAAATTAATTAATTCTTGAAAACTCGCCATGAAGTTCTATTGATTTTTTACAATATGCCTCATGAGCTTCTTGAGGGGTTAGAAATGAACCCAAGTAAATGCTTTTCCTATTGCAACATATCTGAGCCTCCCATCTTCCAGTCCTTGGCTTAAAGGTGACTCCTTTCAGTCCTGTTTTGTTGTTTTTGCTAATTTTACTATTTTGAGCGTTTTGGCTTGAGGTGGCTTTTCTTAGGGTTGATATTCTATTATCAGCAGGATTTCCATTTATGTGATCAATTAACCTTGGGGTTTCACCATGCAGATATATCCAAGCAAGATAGTGCGCCCGGTATCTTTTACGGTTTATGCATATCACAATGTAACCCAATTCCGTCAAAGTTCCCGCGATGTCATCAACCTTTCTTTTTTGTGATTTTTTAATCCATCTAAAAATTCCACTTTCTTTTTCATAAGAAATTTCTTTCATCAAATCGTCTTTATTCATATGGCTCCCGTAAAAAAAGCCGCTATTGCGGCGTGGTATTCTCTGGTGTTGGCGGGGTTATTATTTAATTAGTTTTGCGGCGTACTCAATAAGGTAAAGTTTTGGTGATATCCAAATTTTTAGCCAGTCAAAGTGATTAAAAAACACTACTATCGTAATAAAAATCGCAATGCCAAACACCACCCCCGCAGCCATGACATTGTCGACATCGTCAGTGCCCCACGCCTTTACTATAGCCAACCGACTTAAAAATGATTACATCCTATGCCCTGATATGCGGCAAAGAATCATAGCTGGCTGTTATCAAAATAATGTCGTTTGGCTATATCATCACGAGGCTTTGTTGAATAATTTAACCGTTTGATTTACATCTTCTTTAGTTAGAATGCATTTACAGAGACTGTATTTTGTTAGAACGACAAATCAAGTAGTTAGCACAATAAAAAGCATTACGGCTGGAAAACTTAGTTGTTGAAGGGCTTTGTTGAATAATTTAAGATACTGATTTATATAAGCATTATAAAATTTCAACGGGCTTTGTTGAATAATTTAACCGTTTGATTTACATCTTCTTTAGTTAGAATGCATTTACAGAGAATGTATTTTGTTAGAACGACAAATCAAATAGTTAGCACAATAAAAAGCATTCCGAGAGGAAAAATTAGTCGTTGAAATTTTATAATGCTTATATAAATCAGTATCTTAAATTATTCAACAAAGCCGTAGCCATGCTCCCCTCCAATAGATGGTTTTGGTGGTGCGGTGAGCCAGTGGTTGCCCTGGTGTTGGCTATAATTTTTATTCAGCCCACCACACCCCAAAAACATCTGGGTAAAGGTTCGGCACGTTGTCGGTGCCTTCCGTAGAGCACGAGGCTCGTTTTGAAAGAGCGGTTAAAACAGAGCAGACTTATTAATCTGCTGTGGTTTAATGCCTGGTTTACTTCTCCACCTCAGGCGGCAGTGGTTCCTGCTATTCCCCAACAGGCAGGAATGCGGTAATCTGGATATCCCCAGCAGTCAGAAGAGAGTTCAAAGTGATCGCTGAATTATCTGCGGCCATGGCTGCAATTCGTTAAACTGCGCAACTAGCCAAACTGATCAATGAAGCCAAAACCGAGGCCGAAGTAAACGCTGCGGTTAGTGAGTTAAATTCAAAACTTGCGTCTATTCAGCGTGAATGCATATCTCTCGTTGAGCTCGTGGGCACTTACCAAGAAATGAATGCATCTCTCAAAACAAAAATTGCAGAGTTCGAAAACTTTGAACATAAGGCTGAAGGTTACGTTCTGGAACAGCTTGAATCTGGTTCGCTTGTTGATTCGAAGAAGCAAACTGTGAATGGCAAAGAGACAACCGTGCATCTTTGTCCAAACTGTTTTACACGCCAAGTAATATCGGTACTCCAGCCTAGCGAAATGCATTTTTACAATGCGGAAAAAGAACAGTATTTTACTCAGCGTCATTGTCATTTTTGCAGCTCCGTTTTTCCAATGCATAGGTCGTCTTATGATCCGATGAGAGGCTTTTCTGTCTCAAGATAGTGATCGGGAATATCCAGATTGTTAAAGAGCGAAGCGTCCAGTAGGGCGCTTTTTTGTTGTCTACTAAATCTGCCCCAACCGCCGTCATGTTCGTGAGCCTCGAGCTGGCTACTTACGCTCAGGCAATCGGCGGGTAACTCGAGGTCTTGCCTGCCGGGGTATTGCCGTTGCGGGTTGGTGTTGGTGTTGGTGTTGGTGTTGGTGGGGTAATAATGCAAATGGGATTCGGTAAAGTCAATACCAATGGGTATTATTTGGCTTTTTTTAGGCATGAGTATTTAAATATAAATGTGATTTTTTTGTTTTATTAAATGTCTTAAAGGTTTTTTTTTGCAGGAGTTGATATTTATAAAAGAAAAGAAGAGTATTGATTGATACTGTGATTATATACAGCTTTTGTTTGGAGGTGTGATGGAATGGGAGATAAGGAATGTTACTTGGATATGTAAGGGTAGGTCCCGGATATTACCGCCGCCGATTCGCTACGATTCGGATTGGTAGCGCGAAAGCTTACCGTTTCAGATTTTTGCCTATGTATACTATAACTCCGATGATACTTGCTAAATCACCGACTGGTATCAATGGAATCCGTTGATCAGCAGACATCAAAAAACCATTATCGCCTCCTGCGACAAACTTATACACAGACTCAGAATTGTGAACTTTGGCATATACGTAGTCATTATAACCCGGTGTTTCTGTGCTATCGACAATTATAGCAGATCCCTCACTCATTTCACTGAAGCCTGTCGAACGCCGCAAAACATATGCCTTGCAATTTTCGGATGCTACTTCACGAGGAGCGATAGCATAATCTGTTGTTTTAACTGCCCCTTCCCAAATAGGAATGAGGGAAACTCTAGCATAGTGATCTTTTTGCTCAGGAGTGTCATATTCTGTAGCTTCATCCTTTAGCATGGGGCCGGAGTTCAAGGCAAGCCATTCTGGACGGACATTTAAAGCCATTGCAATTTCAACAATGTAGCCAGAGCTTTTGGTTTTTCCGTCTAATATTTTCCATATAGTTGGTTGGGCTAGGCCGGCTGCTTCGGCTAGCTTTCCCTGTGACATGCCTCTCTTATCCATCGCTAGCTTCAGTCTTTCTGAGAGTGTTGAGTGTGCGCTGTTCATAGCTGGAAACATATAACTCTGGGTATCGCTAGTCAAATACCTAGAAGTATTGATTTCTTCTAAACTCATGGTTATAATTTCTCTGATTTAAATCTTAAAGGCATATCTCTATGATTAACACGGCGATCCAAAAAGCTATCCAAGCTTTAGGCAGCCAGCAAAAACTGGCTTCGGCGGTTGGAATTAAGCAACCAAATGTTTGGTGCTGGCTGCACAATAAAAAAAGAGTATCACCAGAGAATGTTAACGCTATCGTTGAGGCGACTGATGGCCTAGTTAAGGCGTACGAAATTCGACCGGATTTACCTCAACTGTTCCCCCACCCGGAACAGAACGCTTAACCAGCAGTACCGCTCTTCACAACGGACAGTCGTCCTACGGAAGCCACCGACAACGTGGCGAACGCAACATCCCACAGAAATAAACTGACTGTGACTGCCTCACGGCTTCGTCACGTCTGTTGATTACCCAATTACACCACAGGTGCCGTGTATCTACATGTGCATCCGATAACCTATTCTTTCAACAAGGAAAGTATCACAAATGGAACGTGCAAAAACACGCAAAAATTCTGCGGTTGAGTTCATTAGCCGTCACCTCGTTACAACAGCATATCAGGCGATTGCCCGGGTACGCCAGACCAACATCGCAAAAATGCTGGGTGTCGCCGATTCAACCGTCCTGCGCCGCTCAGAGAAGCTCACCGAGACGATGGATATCTTAGCCGCCAGTGGTGTGCAGGATTTTGTCTTCGAGGGCGAGAAGAAGATGCCGCTGGATGAATACCGCTATCTGCTTCGTTCAGCGATGGAGTTTGCGAAGTATCAACTGGAAGCGGCTGAATCTGTATCAGGCGACGAATGCCTTGCTGCATAGGAGGAGAACATGATGCAAGCACAAAAGAAAAAGCCGAACAGTGCGCGAACACTTTTTCGGCTTAGAAACGCAAATAACTCATTAATTTCAGGAGGAATTATGGCACGAAACCGCCGGAATTTCAAGCAAAAGGGCGCCTGTCGCCCTCATCCTGAACCCCAAACACTGATGCCGGAGGATGCGGCGAAGAAATTCGCCGAACTCTTCCGCCTGCAACAACAACTTTACCTGGCTCAGCATGAGTCCGAGGAGAAACGCAAATGAGCATGTCATTGATGGCTAAGGCCATGAGTATCAAGGTTGGCAATCCGCTACGCAAGCTGGTTCTCCTTAAGCTGGCTGATAATGCCAACGACAAAGGGGAGGCATGGCCGTCCATCCCCCATATTGCTCAACAATGTGAAATGGCAGAACGCACCGTTCAGGGCCATGTTCAGGCTCTGCAAAAGAGTGGCTTCCTCTGGATAGAAAAACGCAAGGGAAGCAACGGGATTAATCAGTCAAATATTTATCACCTTACTTTAGATAAAGGGGAAAATGAATCACAGAACAGGGGTGATATTCCTGACCCCTCTGATGGTGCATCTGCTGCACCCTATGGTGAATCTCCTGCACCCTATGGTGAATCTCCTGCACCACATGGTGCAAATACTGCACCAGGGGATGGTGCATCTGCTGCACCCAGAACCAGTCACTCTTTTGAACCTGTCATAGAACCTAAAACCCCCTTACCCCCTACCGGGGGCGATGAAGGGTCTTCCCTGCAAAGCAAAAAAACCAAAACAGCACCACCTGACTATCAGGCGGTACTTCAGGCTTACAACGATGCCGCGGGAAATCGCCTGCCCAATGCCTCGACCCTGAACGATGCCCGCCGCCGCGCTATCAAGCGGCTGTTGGGCGAGCTGGCAGAGCCCACGTCAGAGGCCGCCGGAAAGTATTTTCAGTACTTCATGGAGACCGCCAAGCCGTTTTACTTTGGTGAAAATCCCCGTCAGTGGCAGGCCAATTTTGATTACCTGCTACGCAGCGATACCCTGCTGAAAACCCGTGAGGGGGCCTTATGACCCAGAGTATACCGACCGTGCCGTACAGTCTGGATGCCGAAGAAGGGGTGATTGGTAGTCTGCTACTGGATGCGCAGAGCGACAATGCTCAGAGCGTGATGGCTTTTCTCAAACCCGAATCGTTCCACAGCAGTCATTGCCAGGCGATATTTTCCGTGCTGAAGGAGATGAATACACACCGCAAGACCATCGACAGCCTCACGGTGAACGACGAGTTAGAAAACCGTGGTTTGCTCCATCTGGTGGGCGGATTTTCCTACCTGGCCCAGATAGCAAAAAATACGCCCAGTGCCGCTAATGTGGTGGGATATGCCAATGTCGTGCGGGACAAGGCCACAGAACGTTTTGCACTGCGTCAGGCTAACCAGATCACGGCGTTATTTTACGAACGGAACGGCATGAGCGCAGCGGAAAAACTGGACGTTGCCCAACGTTTGATAACCGAAGCAACCGACTATGCTCAAACCGGCAACCGAAAGGGATTACGGCGCATTGACGAGGTTGCCGACCGATGGATACTGGCGATTGAAGCGCGCTGTGATCATCCCGAGGCCCATCGCGGCCTGTCAACAGGGATACCCGACCTAGATAAACTGCTGTACCCGAAATTTATCGTCAAAGGCTCGCTGTTCGTGATAGGTGCGCGACCCAAGATGGGGAAAACGACGGTGATGACCGAGATGGCTCTGCATATGGGGGATGTCGCGAAGCTCCCCGTCGCCATGTTCAGTCTGGAAATGCCAGAAGAGCAGATTTTTGAGCGCATGGTAGGGCAGCAGGCACACGTGAACACCGACATGTTCTATCAGGGAGCGAAAAATCAGGAAGACTGGAAAAAGGTTTACGCGGCGGTTGAACGGATGCGCAATCACCCGCGGATCTGGCTGGACGATCAACCGGGGATGACGCTGGCGCACATCCAGGCAGAGTGCCGGAAACTAAAACGGAGCGAAGGGAAAATCGGCATGATTGGCGTGGATTACCTGACGCTGATGACGACCGATAAAGCCGATACCAATGCGCTGGCGTTTGGCAATATCACCAAGGCGCTGAAGAACCTTGCCAAAGAACTGGATACCGTCGTGGTGCTACTGACCCAGCTAAACCGCAATCTGGAAGAGCGCGCCAACAAACGCCCCATGCCCAGTGACAGCCGGGAAAGTGGTCAGATTGAGCAGGATTGTGATTATTGGTTGGGTATTTACAAAGATCACGTTTACGACGACCACGCCGACGAAACACTTACCGAACTCATTCTTCGCCTCAATCGGCATGGTAAGACGGGGACAGTGTACGTTGACCAACGAGATGTAGAAATTTACCCCTGTGACCAGCAAGAGGCTGAGCGGCGAGCCGGTAAACAGGCGAACAGAAAGCCGCTGAAAGAAGTCATGGGATTTTAATTCAAGGAAAATAGGGATGACAGCATATCTAACAGAATGCATCGTGGGACTGCTGGCAATGGCAGCCCTTTTTGTTTGGGCGGATAAATTCAGAGGTGGGTGATGGATAAAAGACGCTTCCTGCTGCGTGATGAACGAATACGAAAAAAACTGAAAGCGTTTATTGATTCCCTGCCCACCGACCCACACCGCCCCCTCGAAATTACCATCAACGATGCTAAACGGACATTACCGCAGGACGACCTGTTCCATGCGTTATGCACCGATGTCTCGCGTCAGGTGGTGTGGGCCGATAAACCGCGCCCGCTGCTGGACTGGAAGGCGCTGTTTGTCTCGGGACATGCCATCGCTACCGGCAGGCCGGGGGAGGTGGTTACCGGGCTGGAGGGGGAGTTTTGCAGCCTCCGCGAGAGCACGGCTCAGATGGGCGTAAAGCGCATGAACAGTTTGATTGAGTACGCCCTGGCTTGGTCGGTCGGCAACGGCGTCAGGCTGCGCGAGGTGCGTTATTCAGGGGATTATTTTGGGAGAGTCCGATGACACTAAAATCACACACCAGACCAGAGCACAAGGACACATGGCGAACCCCGCCCGAGGTCTTCCAGGCGCTGGATGCGGAGTTTGGCTTCTACCTCGATGCCGCCGCTGACCACGACAATACCCTGTGCCGTCTGTATCTGACGCCAGAGGATGATGCCCTTTCCTGTGATTGGAGTAGCAACGGAGCCATCTTCTGCAATCCCCCGTACAGCAATATCCTCCCCTGGGTTGATAAAGCTGCTGAGCAGAGCCGCAAGCAGAATAAAACGGTCGTTATGCTGCTGCCTGCTGATACCTCGACGGGATGATTCGCACAGGCACAGAAAACGGTTGATGAGGTGCGGTTCATCACCGAAGGCCGATTGTCGTTTATCTGCGCTGAAACGGGCAAAAAAGGCAAGGCGGGTAACAGCAAGGGCAGCGTGTTGTTCATCTGGCGACCGTGGCGCACAACCCCAAAAGGGATGACCGTGGTAAGCAAACACACGCTGATTAACAGGATGTGGAGGTAGCTATGGCACTAAAACGCGATAAGCATGACGCGGTATTTTCCGAGCTTATACGTGAGAGAACCAACTGGCAGTGTGATTATTGCGGTAAATATTTCCATCATGACCACGGCAGTCTCCATTGCTCCCATTTCAAGTCCCGCCGACACAAAGCGACCCGATACCATCCCTTCAATGCGTTCGCACATTGCGCTGGTTGCCACCGTAAATTAGGCGAAGACCCCTATGAGTTCACGATGCACGCCAACATCACTTATGGGGAGATGGTCATTGACCGCGTGGCGCATCTGGCAGCAGTGCCGGTGCGGTTAAAGCCGTGGCAGATGAATGAGATTTATCAGCACATGAAAACTGAGCTCAATCGACTGCGGGAATTACGGGCTGGCGGCAAAATCTGGCGCATCGAGTTCACGCTACCTGCTTGGTATCAGGAGGGCATTACCTATCGCATGGGGGCAGCGGCATGAGACAGCGTGTGCGACTGACGGCGCAAGATATCCCGCTTATCCGGGCGCTACTGGACTCCGGTATGCCGGTAGCGGAGGTGGCGAGGAAATTCGAGACCAGCAAGCAGCATATCTACAGCATCAGGAATGGCAAAAACTGGGGGGCGGTGAAATGGGAGATATTCGATACCTGTTAACGGCATGGGGAAACTGGAGCGGCTCACGTATTGGCACCGAGTACAAGGCAGCATGGCCCCTCGTTACGGCCAGTAGCGATATCCGGCCCATGCTGTCTGATGCCGACGGTGAGATAGTTGACCGGGCGTTAGGGCGGCTCAAGCACTTCGATCAGCTGGGCTACAATATCGTCGTGGCCTATTACAAGGGCAAGGTGTCGTGCCAAATGATAGGTCACGCTATGCAACCACATCGTCACCGCACCTATGTGAGCAAGGTGCTCGAAAGGGCTGAAGCTTACATTGCCGGTCGTGTTGCTGAACTTTTGGAGGCGGCTTGATGTTACACTGAAGCTACAAAAAACGCCTTGATTATTAGCGAAATCATGCCAGCAACAAGTGCGCTAAGCATCCAGCGGATGAGTTTTTGCTCGGAGCGAATACCTGCCATTTCAAGCTGCAAATCTTTGCGCACTAAAGCGATTTGAGAATCTATCTTGGCGTCAGTTTTCTCGAAGCGAGCGTCCATATCTTTACGGACGTCAGCTATATCGCGCTTTACCTCTGCAATATCAGCCTTGGTAGCCACATCCG
Source organism: Symbiopectobacterium purcellii (assembly GCF_052050035.1). Lineage (GTDB taxonomy): Bacteria > Pseudomonadota > Gammaproteobacteria > Enterobacterales > Enterobacteriaceae > Symbiopectobacterium > Symbiopectobacterium purcellii_A. The sequence continues at coordinate 5,004,613 of NZ_CP189882.1, read as the reverse complement.
CCACCTCATGAGATTTGCGTACAGCAATAGAAATCGCCTTGGCCTGGTCTTTCGGCAACCCTGCACTTTCCAGCGTCTCGACGAATTCTTGAGTATCAAACGCGACTTGGCCCATAGCGGATCCTCCTGTGTTAAGCCAAGTGTAACCCAGTAATCTTATTGACGGAAGATCAACCCATGCGCTATAGTCAATCCGCACCTGTAAATCCAGGTGTCAGGTGTAGGAACCTGACTATCTAAGAAGGCGCATAACACGCCAGAAGCGTGTTTTTTTATGCGTCAACCTGCCATATCAGAATAATGGTGGGTTGGATAGGGAAGCCGTAAGGCTGGCCGGGTCCTTCTTAGCCGGTATTCCTACCCCTGTTCAGCTCACCACCCATGAGTGTAGGAACTCCAAGTGGTGATAATCCTTAACTAAGAAGGAAGTCACTATGAATAGCCTAATATTTCGCAATACCGTTCTCGAAACCATCTCCCACAACGAGCAGATCTGGTTTACCTCTGCCGAACTTGCTAAAGCTTTACACTACAAGAAAACAGACGCGATAACTCAAATTTATACTCGTAACCTCGACGAGTTTACATCCCAGATGTCAACGACACTCAATCTGAGGGTCGTTAGAAAAACAGGAACGGTTGAAATGAGTAACCGTATCTTTTCCCTTCGCGGCGCTCATTTAATAGCAATGTTCTCCAACACACCGATCGCCAAAGAATTTCGCAAATGGGTGTTGGATATCCTCGACAGCAAAGTGGGCCAGCCTGTTCATCAGCCTGAGGCGCTAGAGTTATTCACTGACGACGATACATCCCATCTTGCGCGGCTTATCTGGGGCATGGCGAACGGCTTTCGATTTGAGCGTTCGTGTAGCAATGCTATCTGGCATGCACTGCGTTATGCCGCTGGCGTGCCTTCCCCACAGCATTTTGGCGTCAGTCATATCCCGATACTTGCGGAAGAGTGCCAACGTATCTACAGTTTCACTAATGCGCTGAAAGAAGTCATGTACGATGCTGAAAAGCAAGCTGTCCGACGAGTTCTCAAGAATCGTGAGGATGCTGACGCCGTAGTATCTGAAATGAAACAGCTGCTTGATGAAACCAATCAATCGCACAATCTGTTGCTGACGAATACCTTAGCACGATGGCAACAAGCGGATATCCAGCAGTTTCTACAACGCCATTAACTCTTGACGTTAAATAACTGATCAAACGATCAGTTAAATTCTTGACGTGAGCACCTGAGCTACATATAATTTGCCCATGCTGCGGCAAAAGCGCGCAGGACATGAAGCCTCAACTCCCTCTGGTGGTTGGGGCTTTTGTCTATTGACAACAACTAATTGTTAAATAAAATCAGTCGGGTCGCATATCTGAATTTGTTGGTTTGTCCATATCAGTTTGGCTCAGCTGTGCGATAAGGCCCCGGTTAATTCCGGGGCTTTTCCTTTCTAAAAGTTTCAGCGTTGACTATTTAGTGTTGCATTTTGATTTTGGACAAAAGCGCGACAGAAATTCACAAAGCGCTGTTGTTTTATCATTGGAGCCTGATGAGTGAAGTAATGCGCTGAATTCTGATTCCAGCTGTTCAAATCTCTTCAGGTAATCGGTAGGGCTTAGCTCCTCGGACAGTCTGCGAAGATATTCAAACGCAAGTTGGCGGGCTGTTGGTTTATTGTTCATTGCGGTGTCCTTCTCGTTATGACTCGGCAGTTTGGTGCAGCACTCCACAGTAACACGACTTAATCATAATTCTTGTTTAATAAATATCCTAAGGCTGAGCCATTGCTCGGTCTTTTTTATTCCCTTCAATCACACAGCGCCATCCGAAAAATCGGCGGTGAGGCTATGACACGAATGAGCACGCTCTACAGCAGGCTTTCATACGGAAGCGGAACGGGGCTAATGGGCCTTGGCGCGTCTGCCCGAGCCTACGCCCAGGCAACTAAAGAAAGCGTATGGCTGCTGGCGGACAAAATGGCCGGGTTAAGCCTTGGCGACTGGGCTATTATTGTCGGTATGGTCTGCACAATAGGCACCTTTGCTATCAACTGGTACTACCGCAGGAAGGAATACTGTTTTAGGACGAAACACGACCAATGAATCCCGAACTCCGTAAACGATTGATAAAAGCCACAGCAGGCGGCGCTATAGCATTAGCGACCGTGCTAATCCAATGGCACGAAGGCGTACGCTACACACCCTACCGGGATTCCGGCGGCGTGTTGTCGGTCTGCTATGGTCATACCGGTAGCGATATCGTTCCAGGTAAGCGCTACACCGCTGCTGAATGCCAGGCCCTACTGGATAGCGACCTGAAAGCGGCAATGGCCGTCGTTGACGCCAATGTCACTGTACCACTGACGGAGAGCCAGAAAGCCGCACTCGCCTCCTTCGTTTACAACGTGGGGAGCGGGGCATTTGAGCGCTCAACGTTGCTGAAGAAGCTCAACGCCGGAGACACATCAGAAGCTTGTGATGAACTAAAGCGCTGGGACAAGGCAGGCGGTAGCCCCATTCCCAGCCGAAACGCAACAAAACGGTAGGGCATTATGCCGCCTGTAAGTGCGTTAAAAATACCTCATTTGGAGAACGATAACCCAGCGATTTTCGGCCTCGCGTATTGAGCAGGTGTTCGAGTGCTGCAACCTTGCGATGGGTGACATAATTGAAGTCCGTTCCCTTCGGGTAAAAACGCCGTATCAGCCCGTTGGTATGCTCATTCAACCCGCGTTCCCAGGAATGATATGGCCGGGCAAAGTAGACCGGTGCCCCCGTGACTTTTGTAATTTCCCCGTGCTGGGAAAATTCAGAACCGTTGTCAGCAGTCAGGGTTTTAAACTCGCAGAAGGTATTGGCAACGATGTCCCTGAAGGCCGCTACCACTGTCTCTGCTCGCTTGTTGGGCAGTTTGCGAATGATGACCAGCTTGACGGCTTTATCGACCACCGTCAGCAGGAATGATTTCTGATCTTTGCCAAAGATGGTGTCAATCTCGAAATGCCCGGGTTCCTGCTTGAGGTCAGCAACGGCCGGCCGCTGCTCAATGCCAACACGGTTGGGAATAGGACCGCGTTTGTTCTCATCGGTCTGATAGTTATACCGTTTACCCCGATGAGGGAGCTGCTGATACAGCTCACCGCCGGCCCGGCGCTCCTGCTGGATATAGCGATAGAGCGAGTTCTTGCTGACGGACAGGCCAAATTCCAGGACCAGGCGCCCACTGATGACCTCAGGTGAGGTGTGGGTAGACAGCGCCGTTATGATAAAGTCCTGAATGTGCGGTTCAAGCTGGTTAATCACGCTGTCCGGCCGTGTTTTCTGCCGCCGCCCTCTGGCCAACGTTTCGGCCCTTCTGCAGGAATAGACCCCGTTGAAAGCGGCGTCGGTATTGCGTCTGAGTTCCCTGCTGATGGTAGAACGAGGAAGCTCCAGTTCCCGGGCGATGGTGGCCTGGTTAACCCCATCACCACGCCGCTTTTCGATGTAGAACCGTTCTTTGTGAGTCAGATGTTTTCCCTGCATGCAACGGGATCTCCAGTAGGGCCAGAACGGTGATTTTATCCGACTCTGGCCAGTGGGTCACTTTGTTGCGTTTCGAGTGGGAATGGGGCGTATTTGAACTACTCACCACCAAGAGACGCTAACCTCTGATTGGTGGTGAACTGAATGGAGTTAGCGTTACCGGATACAACCAACCGGCCAGCCTTTCGGCTGCCCCATCCAGTCCACCATAGAGATGTAGCTGGATTGCGACGTAAAAAAACACGCTCGCGGCGTGTCATGTTGTCGCGGTTGTATCTGTCGGAACGCTAATCCCGGCACCTGAATTTGCAGATGCAGAGCGACTATAGCGCATGGGTTCTCCTTGCGTCAATAACGGCTTTGTTGAATAATTTAAGATGCTGATTTATATAAGCATTATAAAATTTCAACGACTAATTTTTCCTCTCGGAATGCTTTTTATTGTGCTAACTATTTGATTTGTCGTTCTAACAAAATACATTCTCTGTAAATGCATTCTAACTAAAGAAGATGTAAATCAAACGGTTAAATTATTCAACAAAGCCGTCAATAACCGCCGTTCAGTGGCAGAAACAGCGATGTTCCGCATCAAAACTCTGTTGGGTGGCCACCTGAGCCTGCGTGACTATGAGGCTCAGGTAGGTGAAGCAATGGCGATGGTCAAAGCACTGAACCGTATGACGTTGTTGGTTATGCCACACAGCGCCAGGATCGGATAACAGGTATAGCAGAGGGAGCCATCCTGTCGGCTAATTGTGATTTATTCAACAAAGACTATATTAGGAAGGCCTTGTAATTGCTTTCGCACATGAGGAGATTGTGGGCATCATGTAACCCTTGCCTGATACTGCGTCGAGAATCTTCTTCTCTTTCGTCGAGCGAGTAATACGAGCCTTATTATTGCTTGATCTATTGCTGGCGTTAGTCTGCGGATCTAACGATGCTTGATGGGACTGTGATGTTGGCTTAACAATCGTGGCCCTTTTTCTTTTGACATTGACCACCGTAACCGGCAGCGCTGAAGAGACGCTGGGCAAGGCCGTGCTCTGAATCGGGGTCTGTGATGTTGCCTGGAGATCGTCAGTCAAACGCGAGTAGTGTTGATAATTGCCCTTGGACCTGATGCGTTGACTGAACTCTGCCATGGTGGCGTGATGTTTTTCCGCAAATGTTTGCAACGTTGCGCTTTTCTCTGCGAGTCGATGTTGCATTGCCCGTATTTGTTTGCCGTTCTTCTCTAAGCTTTTTACTATATTTTTAGTTTTGACGACTATTTCAGTTATCTGCGCACTGCTCTGCGGGTGGATAAGTCCTTTGTGCGTTGGTTTACATGCGTCGTTCATGGTGCTATTGGATAGCGAAGAAGGTGAATTCTTTAATGCATTAAGACCAGGATGTGTGGACCAATTGATGGGTGGCAGCTCTTCATCAGTATGCAGCAACGTTTTAGCAAATTCAATGGAAGCAAGGTCGTTGGCCTCAGATCTAGTAAGAGCAGATGATATATCCGCGAGGGAGTGGTTATTATCTTGGCAAATATTTTTGGCCAGCTGCAGTGCTTTATCTTTGTTAACAGCCTCGCCTAAGTCTTTCGGCGTTGACGTTCCGATATTTAACTTGCCTCTGGGGCTACAAATACTGGGTTTAAACATGACATTCGAATTATTGCCGCACACAAAAGTTTGAGATAATCTCCCATGCCGGTTGATTAATGGCGGTGTTTTATTTACCTCTCGGGTTACGCTGGTATGAGAAGAATTCATCGACTGATGAAAATAAGTTATGCCTGGCATAAAATTTACCTTTTAAAAGTAATGAATCTAGAGATTATGGAACAACGAGCTATATGTTTACGCATAGACACGTGCCTTTAATATCAATTTTCGCTCATTTACGCTTTAAGCGCCTCTATCTCCGCCTGCTGCACTTTCACTTTCGCAGACAGGTCTTTTATCGCTTCAATCGGCTTTGTTGAATAAATCACAATTAGCCGACAGGATGGCTCCCTCTGCTATACCTGTTATCCGATCCTGGCGCTGTGTGGCATAACCAACAACGTCATACGGTTCAGTAAACTAGTTGCTGAATAGAGACTTGCATTTTTTGTCAGGCTATTGAGAATAAAAAGAGGTTTAACTTAGAGAATAAAGGTTTGAAATGATCAACAAAGAGCGGTTGTTACGAGATAATCGTTTATGTAAAGCAATCATTGGATTATCAGTCGAAGAATTGAAAAATTTAGCCGCTGAATTTTCAGCTTGTTATTTGATTTATCGGAAAAAGAATCGAAAAGATCACGAGCGTCAGATGGGTGCAGGGCAGAAAGGATTTATCCCAACCCCATTAGATAAACTGCTTTTTATTTTATTGTATTTAAAATGTTATCCGACCTATGATTTGCAAGGACTTCTTTTTGGTTTAGATAGAACACGGGTATGTCGCTGGGTAAAAATATTATTACCGGTTTTAGAGATGACCTTGGGGCGAGAATGTGTTTTGCCCGCTCGTCAAATTCGCTCTGCTGAGGAATTTTTTCGCGCCTTTCCTGGAGTTAAAGACGTCTTTATTGATGGGACAGAGCGACCTGTCCAAAAGCCTAAGAATCTGCGTCGGCGAAAAAAAATGTATTCGGGAAAGAAAAGACAGACCACTCGAAAAGGGCTTATTATGACTGACGAAACAAGGCAAATTGGATTTATCCCCATGAGCAAAAATGGGCGCCGTCACGATAAACGCTTACTCGATAAAGTCGATATAATTCGCCATATTCCTCCTGAGGTAACCATCTGGGCAGATACCGGTTTTCAAGGTATAGATAAACAGCATCCTAATACACAAATTCCAAAAAAAGGAACTCGAAAAAGACCTTTATCGCCTGAACAAAAACAAGAAAATAAAATAATCTCGGGCATCCGTATTACAGTTGAACACGCCATCGCGGGTATCAAGCGCCTCGGTTGCATGACCCAAATTTTACGGAATCGTAGACCCTTTATTGATGATACCTTCTTACTCCTTAGCGCCGGTCTTTGGAATTTCCATCTCAGAACAGCGTAAAATTTACTTCAATCACCGAAACACCCTTATTTCACTATTAAGCAACACGCTTAGTGCTTTGACCATCGCCATTGCTTCACCTACCTGAGCCTCATAGTCACGCAGGCTCAGGTGGCCACCCAACAGAGTTTTGATGCGGAACATCGCTGTTTCTGCCACTGAACGCCGGTGATAACCCACTTTCTTTTTCAACATATCATTACTCCCGCTCAGACGCTGATTCGCCACCGCATGGTTACGTTCATGGTACCTGTACGGCCAGTATTGCGCCCCGCTTCGGGTGGGATAAGGGGCCTGATTTTCTTTCTCAGCAACGCATCGTGGCATTTTCAATGACAACTAATTTAGACATATAGCCAACCGACTTAAAAATGATTACATCCTATGCCCTGATATGCGGCAAAGAAGCATAGCTGGCTGTTATCAAAATAATGTCGCTTGGCTATAACGATTTCTCCATAGTTAAACGGATGTGGTTAAAGGTATTAGCAGACTCACTTGTAAAATTTTGCAGATTGGCGGTCAGATCGCTTACACTTGGCTTAACACAGGAGGATCCCTATGGGCCAGGTTGCATTTGATACTCAAGAGTTCGTCGAGAAGCTGGAAAGCTCTGGTCTTAATAGAGAGCAGGCAAAGGCTATAACCCTTGTCGTGCGTCAGTCCCATGAGGTTGCAGACCTTGCTACCAAGCGTGACCTTGAAGACGTGCGCAAAGATTTAACTGTTCAGATAGCCGATGTGCGTAAGGATATTGACGCTCGCTTCGAGAAGAACGAAGCTCAGATGCAGGCTCGCTTCGAGAAGAACGAAGCTCAGATGCAGGCTCGCTTCGAGAAAACTGAAGCTCAGATAGCCGATGTCCGTAAGGATATGCAATTAGTCCGCAAAGACTTGCAGCTTGAGATGGCCGGTATCCGCTCTGAGCAGAAGTTAATTCGCTGGATGCTGAGTGCTGGAATTTTGGGTATTCTCTCTCTGGTTGTGAAAGCTTTTCTCGTCACGGCTCTCTAATTAATTATGCCACTACGGGTTGTTAGCTCATATGCGGGATCAACTAAAATATGCAGTAGAAAGAAAAATGAGCAGGAGCAATGAAAATATGCAGGTGGTGCCCATATCGGGAGGTGTGCAGATCCTGCACAACCCACAATATTGGAGTCTGTAAAGAATTTTGTGTAAATGGCTCCATTGCTTAACCGGAGATTCGTTCTCCATACATCAACATGAATTGGCTCATAGCAGGTTTCCAGTCTCTGATTGGCAAGGTCCATTTAGCAGAGATATTATGCAAGGCTAGATAGAGTAATTTTATCACCGAGTCATCCGTTGGAAATATTCGTCGCGTTTTCGTTATCTTGCGCAATGAAGCATTTAACGACTCTATTGCGTTGGTGGTGTAGATAACCTTGCGGATCTCCGGCGGAAAGTCAAAAATGACGATGAGACGTTCCCAATTATTTCTCCACGACGGGCTGATCGTCGGGAACTGCTCATCCCATTTGGCCGCGAAGGCATCCAGGGCCTCTTCAGCGCCCTCTAGCGTTGCGGAACTATAGATGGTGCGCAGGTCAGCAGCAACGGCCTTACGCTCTTTCCAGCCGACGTAGCGCAGCGAGTTCCGCACCTGATGCACAATGCAGAGCTGTACCCGCGTATGCGGGTAAACAGCTTCAATGGCATCAGGAAAGCCTTTCAGGCCATCGCAGCAGGCGACGAAGATGTCCTTTAGCCCACGATTTTTCAGTTCTGTCATCACAGATAACCAGAACTTGGCCCCCTCAGTTTTGGCTATCCATAGCCCCAGCAGCTCTTTTTCGCCCTGGCCGTTGACGCCGAGGGCCAGATAAACAGACTTGTTGGCCACGGCTCCGCCGTCCTGGCTTTTGACAACAATACAGTCAAGGTAAACAATGGGATAAAGCGCATCCAGCGGCCGTTGCTGCCAGCGCTTAACTTCATCCATCACAGCATTGGTCACTTGAGAAATGAAGCCAGCGGAAACATCGACCCCGTAGACTTCTTTAAAGTGTGCCTGAATATCACTGGTTGATAACCCTCTGGAATAGAGAGAAATAATGCGGTCATCGAAGCCGTTAAGCTGTTTTTCGTGCTTACCGATCAGTGTCGGCTCGAAGGTACTGTTGCGGTCGCGCGGAATATCGAGCTCGATCTCCCCATTTTGGCTACGTACGCTCTTGGATGTCTTGCCATTGCGGGATTTGCCTGAATGATTACCTGCCGGGTCATGCTTAGCATACCCAAGGTGCATCTCCATCTCAGCTTCAAGAACCCGTTCCGCCAGTCTTTTAGTCAGCACCTTGAGTAGGCCTGATTCACCCAGCAGATCCTGAGGGGAGTGACAATCTTGAAGCAGTTGGTCAATAAGTTCGTTGCTGATAGGCATTTTGTTATCCTTTGAAGGTTTTCCTCAAAATGCCATTTACACAGATTATTTTACAGTCTCCAATATTGGGGATTAGTCGCTTCTGACAGCACCGTAACGCCCTCTGTAATTCTTAAAGCGTTCGTCTTTAGAGGGGTCAATTTCTACTTTGGCATAAACTCTATTGGCTTGGGCTGCGATCCGCTTCTCTTCGGCTAATATCACGCGATTTTCCCATGCCACCCGTTTTTCTTCCCAGTAAATTAACCGTGGGTGAGGCTGTCCTTTTTCTCCAGCGTCTACCGCTTCCATTGCGCCTCTGACTATAGGAATAGTCTTTAGGTAGCGTTCCTTTCCCCACGGGTCTAACCGGTCGTAATATTTCCTTTCGTCGGGCGTTAATTCTTCGTAGGTCATAACGTCACCTGAAATTTAGGCAGCACAAATCCTTCCATGTTGGATATAGCGCTGCGGTGATGGTTGGGTTAAATCAGAATGGTGGCTCGTCGTCGAAATTCATCGGCGGTGTTTGCTGCTGGCGTCCATTGCCGTTTGTTTTCTGGCGCTGATTGCTTTGCTGACCTGATGCGCCAAAGTCGATATCGTTGATGATGATTACGGGTGCTGTACGCTTGTTTCCCTGCTGATCCGTCCATTCGTCCAGAACAAACTCACCAGTTACCGTAACCTTTGTTCCTTTAGTCAGGAACTGAGGAAGCTTTTCAGCCTTGGGTCCAAACAAGCGGCATTGCACCCACGATGTTTTTTCATGCTCTCCATAGCCTTGCTTCACGGGTATAGCCAAGCGACTTAATTTTGATTACACCATATGGACTGAGAACAAACTCTCTGTATCGCAACCCATCTCTCTTTTTTTGCTTTTTGCTTGTGCCCATTTATGCTCAATTGGGTTAAGCTCTGGCGAATATGTAGGCAAATACTCCACCATATACCCTGCATCGATGATGACTTGTTGAATATTATGTTTTTTGTGAAAAGTGGCATTGTCCATCATGATTACACTGTTTTTAGGGAGTACTGGGATAAGGACTTGTGTGACCCAGGCATAGAAAACATCGCTGTTAATATTGATATCAAATAATCCGATAGCAAACAGCGTTGTGCCTAATAAAGCGCCGATAACATTTGTTCTTCCCCTAGCTCCCCAGTTCTTCAGGCCAAAACACCGTTGACCTTTTGGGGAATAGCCGTGAGTCCGTGGGGTATCGTGTGAAAAACCACTTTCATCAATAAAAACAATAGGTTTACCTTCTTTTTCATACTGTTGTTTTTTTTGTTGAAATCCCTGCCGGGCGTTTTCGTCGGCTTTCGGATGACGTAGAGTTTTTTTTATAGGTCAATCCCAGCTTTTTAAGCGCTTGCCAAATGGCCTTCTGACAAACGCCAAAACGCTCTGCACGTTCTTTTTGGTAAGCATCTGGATATTGTTCAACATCTTTTATCAACTCGGATTTATCGATCTTTCGCTGACGCGTGGTCGATGCTTTTGACTCTATTTGATTAATCCAACGCGATACAGAGGCAGGGCCAATCCGAAATTGCTTCGCTGTTTCTCGGATACTCAACCCTTCGTTTTTCCGTGTAGATATCACTTTACGTCTAAAATCAATTGAATAGCTCATTTAAATAATGTAATCAAAATTAAGTCGTTTAGCTATAGTTCGAAATGCTGGGAATAGGGCACAAAAACCCCGGCGCGATACCGGGGCGGGATTACTGGGTTAGTGGCGTTGCAGGAACTGGCTAACGTTCGCCTGTTGCCATTTTTCGAGCGCGTGGGTCATGACGCCGTAATGCTGCTGAGTGCTCTCCTCGAGCATCTGTTGCATTTCAGCAAGCACGATAGCTTCATCTTCACGGTGTCGGAGAACACGGCGTAGCGTCTGCTTCTCTGCGTCGAAGATGGCACATTTAAGCTGGTTGGTAATGCTGTAGATACGGCGGCACTCTTCGGCCAGCAGGGGGATTTGCCGGATTTCGAAGTGCTGAGCAACTGTCTTGAACGATAAAATTATGGAGCTACATGATGGTACGACTCATCCCATTCTTCGTTTTTTCTGAGCATCGCATTCAGGATGGTCAGCAGCTTGCGCATACAGGCAACCAGCGCCACTTTTTTGGGTTTTCCTGCTGTAACCAGCCGCATGTAAAACGCTTTTATCACTGGATTGAAGCGGGTTGCTACGAGTGCAGCCATATAAAGCGCGCTCCGCACTCCCGACCGACCACCAAAGATGGTTCGTCGGCCTCTCATGGTGCCAGAGTCCCGATTGACTGGGGCTACTCCCACGAGAACGCTAATTTCTCGTCTCGAGAGCCGACCCAACTCAGGAACCTCTGCCAACAATGCCGCCACGGTCATAGTGCCGACGCCCTTAATGCTACTCAACCGCTCAGAAAGCTCTTTGAAGTGGTTGCTGATGTGGGTGTTCATGTCCTTATCGATCCGCGCAAGTTCATCTTCCAGCGCTTTGATGATGATATTAATGCTTTTTCTGCTTTGCTGATGAGCCAGATACAACCTGTTTCGTTCAGCAACCAGCATTGCAATCAACTGCCGTCTGCGAACTACCATGGAATTGAGAACCTGACGTTCAGTATCCGGCAAAGCCCGAATAAAGCGGCCTCGTTCCGGATGGCGATTAATAACCTCGGTCATCTGCGCAAGTGCTCTCGCATCAATACGGTCAGTCTTCGCCAGATACCCCATAGCACGGGCAAAGTCACGAGCCTGCCTGGGGTTGACCACAGCGAGCTCAAAACCTTCGGCCTGAAGCGCACAAGCTACGGCAGCTTCAAGCCCTCCGGTGGCTTCCATCAGCACAAGCGCAACGTCGTGCTTCTTCAGCTCAGCAATAATGGAATCAAAGCCGTCAGCATCATTGGCAACAGAAAATTGCGCAATCGTGCTGCTGGCGGCAATGTCCAGCGTTGCTTTCGAAACATCGATACCTACACAGAGTGGACTTGGCAGACTCATTATTACCCATCCTTGCAAATGCGTTATGGAGTACGGACAACTGTTCGGGTTTCAGATGAGTGGCTCAACGTATGCGCCAGTCGCTCAGTAACGGGCTTTTAACCCAAGGGGAAATCGGGCTGCATACGCTGTGCCAAATCTAATCGTAGTTATTTTAACCAACTTTTAAGATACAAGGGGAAATCGGGCTGCATACGCTGTGCCAAATCTAATCGTAGTTATTTTAACCAACTTTTAAGATACAAGGGGAGGGTACGCCCGTTACACGGCGCAGGGCATACCAAATGGCGTTGCTCCATGCACGGTCGAAGTGAAAACCATTTGCCATGCTCCAGACGAGGCGGGTAAGGCTGTCGATATCATGGCTACTGAATAGTTCGGCTGCTTCGGGTTTGTATTGTGGGATACTGGTTTCTTTGTCGAGAATATCCAGCACCCATTTGCGGAACTCTTTGGCGATCCGCGTGTTGGCGAACATCGCTATCAGATGTGCGCCGCGTAGGGAGAAAATACGGATTTTTCGCAAAAGGTTATCGTAAGTGTTTGATTTTATCGAGACACTCAAATTGAGGGTCTCGGTCATGCACGGGCTAAACTCGTCTACGTTGCGAGTATAAATTTGGGTGATAGCATCAGCTTTCTTGTACTCGAGCGCTTTAGCAAGCTCCGCAGAAGTGAACCAGATCTGCCCGTTGTGCGCGATGGTTTCAAGAACGGTATTGCGGAACATTAAGGTTGTCATAGTAATGATTTCCTTGTTAGTTAAGGAACATCACCACCTAGAGGTACTAAGCTCTGTATGGTGGCGAGCTGGATAGGGTTAGTACGACCGGCTAACAAGGACCCGGCGAGCCTTGCGGCTCCCCCATCCAGCCCACCATTATTTTGATATGGAGGACTGACGCATAAAAAAACACGCTGTAGGCGTGTTATGCGCCTTGTTAGTTATCCGCCCCATTCCCAGTCGAAACGCAACAAAACGGTAGGGCATTATGCCGCCTGTAAGTGCGTTAAAAATACCTCATTTGGAGAACGATAACCCAGCGATTTTCGGCCTCGCGTATTGAGCAGGTGTTCGAGTGCTGCAACCTTGCGATGGGTGACATAATTGAAGTCCGTTCCCTTCGGGTAAAAACGCCGTATCAGCCCGTTGGTATGCTCATTCAACCCGCGTTCCCAGGAATGATATGGCCGGGCAAAGTAGACCGGTGCCCCCGTGACTTTTGTAATTTCCCCGTGCTGGGAAAATTCAGAACCGTTGTCAGCAGTCAGGGTTTTAAACTCGCAGAAGGTATTGGCAACGATGTCCCTGAAGGCCGCTACCACTGTCTCTGCTCGCTTGTTGGGCAGTTTGCGAATGATGACCAGCTTGACGGCTTTATCGACCACCGTCAGCAGGAATGATTTCTGATCTTTGCCAAAGATGGTGTCAATCTCGAAATGCCCGGGTTCCTGCTTGAGGTCAGCAACGGCCGGCCGCTGCTCAATGCCAACACGGTTGGGAATAGGACCGCGTTTGTTCTCATCGGTCTGATAGTTATACCGTTTACCCCGATGAGGGAGCTGCTGATACAGCTCACCGCCGGCCCGGCGCTCCTGCTGGATATAGCGATAGAGCGAGTTCTTGCTGACGGACAGGCCAAATTCCAGGACCAGGCGCCCACTGATGACCTCAGGTGAGGTGTGGGTAGACAGCGCCGTTCTGATAAAGTCCTGAATGTGCGGTTCAAGCTGGTTAATCACGCTGTCCGGCCGTGTTTTCTGCCGCCGCCCTCTGGCCAACGTTTCGGCCCTTCTGCAGGAATAGACCCCGTTGAAAGCGGCGTCGGTATTGCGTCTGAGTTCCCTGCTGATGGTAGAACGAGGAAGCTCCAGTTCCCGGGCGATGGTGGCCTGGTTAACCCCATCACCACGCCGCTTTTCGATGTAGAACCGTTCTTTGTGAGTCAGATGTTTTCCCTGCATGCAACGGGATCTCCAGTAGGGCCAGAACGGTGATTTTATCCGACTCTGGCCAGTGGGTCACTTTGTTGCGTTTCGAGTGGGAATGGGGCATAGGATGTAATCATTTTTAAGTCGGTTGGCTATAACTTCCGGGTATTGTCCGTCAGCGGCGAGTGATATTTCTCAACCATTCTCGCGGCATAAGCAAGTGCGTCCTCGCGCTCGGAGAAATCGCCAATGGTCTGTAGCAAGCCGTCGCCGCCACGGATGTAAACACTAAAGAAATCAGGATTATCATTCTCTTGTATGAGATAACCACAGTCGTCTACAACGCCCGACAGGATAATTTCAGTAACAATCGTCCCCGGCGCTATCAGGTGGTCGAATTCGTCAATGAGCTTTTGCATTGTGACGGCTTTGTTGAATAAATCAGAATTAGCCGACAGGATGACTCCCTCTGCTACACCTGTTATCCTATCCTGACGCTGTGTGGCATACCCAACAACGTCATACGGTTCAGCGCTTTGACCATCGCTATGGCTTCACCTACTTGAGCCTCATAGTCACGCAGGCTCAGATGGCCACCCAGCAAAGTTTTTATGCGGAACATCGCTGTTTCTGCCACTGAACGCCGGTGATAACCCACTTTCTTTTTCCACATATCATTACTCCCGCTCAGACGCTGATTCGCCACCGCATGGTTACGTTCATGGTACTTGTCCGGCCAGTATTTGGCTCCGCTTCGCGGCGGGATAAGGGGCCTGATTTTCTTTCTTAGCAACGCATCGTGGCAGTAACGGGCGTCATAAGCACCGTCTGCTGACACTTCCCTGATTTTTCGGTGGGTTTGGTTAATCAGGCCCGGCAGTGCCTGCGCATCTGTCGTTCCGCTGAGCGATAAGTCTGCACAGATAATCTCATGCGTCGCACTGTCTGCTGCCAGATGAAGCTTGCGCCACACTCTTCGTCTGTCAGCCCCATGCTGCCTGACTTTCCATTCACCTTCGCCAAAGACCTTCAGACCGGTAATGTCGATGACCAGATGCGAGATTTCACCACGCGTTGGCGTTTTTATGCTGATACTGACGGTTTTTGCCCGCCGACTGACCAGAGAGTAGTCCGGGCAGCGCAGTGGCAGGCTCATCAGTGTAAAAACCGAGTCGACAAAGCCCTGTAATGCCCGGAGCGACAGGTTAAACACGCGCTTTATCATCAAAACCGTGGTAACAGCCATATCGGTGTAGTAAAGCGGCCGACCACGACCTTCAGGCGAAGAACTGTCAGTCCATGCAGCGATGGCCGACTCATCAAGCCAGACCGTCAGGGAGCCGCGTTGTCTGAGTGCTTTGTTGTAGGTGGGCCAGTTGGTGATTTTAAACTTTTGCTTTGCCATGGGGAGCTGCTATCGGGAGCGATGATAGTGCTTTGATCCGGCGATCCCCTGAAAGTTCGATTTATTCAACAAAGCCACTTCAATTATGTCACCCATCGCAAGGTTGCAGCACTCGAACACCTGCTCAATACGCGAGGCCGAAAATCGCTGGGTTATCGTTCTCCAAATGAGGTATTTTTAACGCACTTACAGGCGGCATAATGCCCTACCGTTTTGTTGCGTTTCGACTGGGAATAGGGCCCATGGCTGCCACACTGTACCGTAGCAGCCTGAATGCCATGAGCTTTTCTGGCCTGCTCTGGTGCTCGATGAGTGTATAAATGTAGCCTTTCCCCGCATTCGTCTGCACGGAATAGAGCATATCCGAACACTGGGTGCGCAGGTCGTCTTCGATAAAGCTGCCCGACTCCATTGCCAACGTACTGAAGTCGCAGCGTTCACGCAGGTGGGGCGGCAGATGGATTTCCAAAAAGTCTCGGGCCACAGCGATATCGCCGAGAAACTTTTTGAACAGCGAATCGTGTTGTGAGAGTGAGGATGTTGTCATTGGCGCAGTATACCTTGCTCAGGTTACGGTATGCCATCGAAATCCCCCTCCCTCAAGTCTGTCAAATTTGGGCGATTCTGGCGTAGCTAGCAAGTCGAAATGGACGGTAACGTATTGATAAAAATGTCGTGTATTGTTGTGTTTTGTCGCCTGTTTTTTGAGCAGGAAAAACAATTATGATATTGATATTTATGGTTTTCATGTGTTTTAAGTCTGCTACAATTATTCTATCTAGCCTTGCATAATATCTCGGCTAAATGGACCCTACCAATCAGAGACTGGAAACCGGCTATGAGCCAATTCATGTTGATGTATGGAGATCGGATTTCCGGTTAAGCGATGGAGCCATTTACACGAAATTCTTTACAGACTCTAACGCTTTGCTTTCAACCCGCTTTAAATCTACATCATCAAGCTTTCACTTTTCCCCCGCCGTTAAGTACAATCACTGGATAATCCTGCGTCACTCCTCTAGAGTGAACGCGCTTGGAATGTCACACCTGCCGGAGAAGAAAGAGAATGCCCCCCACGTTGAGTCGCGAAGCGGCGCTGGTTCATGAAGCGTTGCTGGCGCGCGGTCTGGAAACCCCGCTGCGCTGCGCGCTGCTGGATGCCGCCACTCGTAAGGCACGCATCGCCGAACACATGACCGAAATCATGAATCTGCTGAGCCTCGATCTGCAAGATGACAGTTTGGCCGAAACTCCGCATCGCATCGCAAAAATGTATGTGGATGAAATTTTCGCCGGGCTGGACTATGCCAATTTCCCTAAAATCACCATCATTGAAAACAAAATGAAAGTGGATGAAATGGTGTCGGTGCGAGATATCACACTGACCAGCACCTGCGAGCACCATTTTGTTACCATCGATGGCAAGGCAATCGTCGCGTATATCCCGAAGGAAGGGGTGATTGGCCTGTCGAAGATCAACCGTATCGTGCAGTTTTTTGCACAGCGTCCGCAGGTACAGGAGCGTTTGACCCAGCAGATTCTTGTCGCGCTGCAAACCCTGCTGGGTACCAGCAATGTTGCAGTATCGATTGATGCTGTGCACTACTGTGTCAAAGCGCGCGGTATTTGTGATGCGACCAGTGCGACCACTACCACATCGCTGGGTGGTCTGTTCAAATCGAGTCAGAATACGCGTCAGGAGTTCTTGCGCGCTGTGCGTCACCACCAGCACTGATCGTTGTGCCGCAGCCACCGGGTGTGGCTGTTGGCGGCATGCGTCCCATTGGATTGGCACAAACGCCTATGAAGTCTCTCTCTCCGTCATCGTCTCACCGTATCGCCACGTTGGATTTCGTGCGCGGCGTTGCCGTATTGGGCATTTTATTGCACAATATCACCGCATTCGGCCTGCCCAAGGCCGCTTATCTCAACCCCGCTTATGCCGGTTACCCTGCATTGCATGATGCCCTGACCTGGGCTGTGATGGATCTGCTGGCGCAGGCAAAGTTTCTGACCGTGTTCGCTCTGTTGTTTGGAGCCGGCTTACAGTTGCTGCTGCCGCGCGGTACGCGTTGGGTGCATGCGCGTCTGTTTTGGTTGATGCTTATTGGGTTGTTGCACGGTATTTTCCTGTGGGATGGCGATATCTTGCTGGATTACGGCCTGATCGAACTGCTCTGCTTTACCATGATCCGACAGGCGGACAGTAGCCGCATGCTGATGCGTATGGGCGTGGTGATGTACGCCGTAGGCGTTGGCATGCTGGTGGTGTTAAGCCAGATTCTCAGCCCGGAGCCGGGGCGTTACTGGTTGCCAGGTGACGCTGACATGGCGTACGAAGCCTATTGGCTCCAACTGGGGGGCGTAGAGGCGTGGCGCAACCGCGTGGATCTGTTGGTCGAGAGTTTATTGTCGCTGGGTGTGCAATATGGCTGGTTGCTGGCAGGCTCATTGCTGCTGGGAGCGGGGTTAATGCGCAGCGGTTGGCTACGTGGTGAATTCAGCACGGCGCATTATCGCAAGGTTGCGCTGTGGTTCATCGCTGGGGGAGTGCTGATTGATGCTGTCGGCATCGTGTTACAGTGGCATCTTGCCTGGGAGTACCGCTGGAGTGGGCTGTTGTTGCAAATTCCTCGCGATATTGCCGCGCCAAGTCAGGGCATCGGTTATCTGGCGCTCTGCTACGGGTATTGGTCAACGCTGCGGCAATGGCGAGTGTCCTCCTGGATAAGTGACATCGGACGGATGGCGTTAAGCAGCTATCTGTTGCAGACGCTGATCTGTACTCGGCTCTTTTATCACTGGGGCGGCTTTATGCAGTTCGACCGTTTGCAATTGCTGGGCATCGTGCCGTTTATCTGGTTGATTAACGGTTTGGCGGCGCACTACTGGCTGCGTAATTTCGAACAAGGCCCACTAGAATGGGGATGGCTACGCTTAACCAGGCTGATTGCCGGGCCTTCGCATTAATCTGGCCCGATAACCTCGTCTGCTAGCGCCGGCACCGGTATTACGGCTGCTGTGGTGCTGACGTGCCTTTCGCGTCGACGCTGCAGTCATGCTCTTTTTCAGCGGGTGGATTGTCTAACGTGCTGAGCAATTCGGGCGGTACAGCAGGATAATCAGGCTCATCCTTGGCAATTTTATGCTCTGCCGGGATGGGCAGAAGCGGGCCCAG
The DNA here is from genome assembly GCF_052050035.1 of Symbiopectobacterium purcellii. Classification (GTDB taxonomy): domain Bacteria; phylum Pseudomonadota; class Gammaproteobacteria; order Enterobacterales; family Enterobacteriaceae; genus Symbiopectobacterium; species Symbiopectobacterium purcellii_A. The sequence continues at coordinate 4,986,126 of NZ_CP189882.1, read as the reverse complement.
GAAGCGGGGTTCGCGTTTGAGAATATAGAGATCGAACAGCGTCCCAAGTCGGGCACCGATCTCACGCAGCCGAATCGTCATCATGTTTTTCGGTGAGGGTACCGCATAACATTGTGCCTGAATACCCATATGCATAGCGATAAACAGCGCACGTTCGCAGTGGAAGCGTTGGGTAATAATCGTGAAATCGTTGGTATCAAACACTTTGCGCGTGCGCACAATCGAGTCCAGCGTGCGAAATCCCGCGTAATCCAACACAATGTCGCTGGGTGAAATGCCCGCCGCGATCAAATCGCGCCGCATGGTCATCGGCTCATTGTAACTTTGTAGCGCGTTATCGCCGCTGAGCAGCAAATAGCTGACTTTCCCGCCGTTGTAAGCATTGATAGCCCCCTGAATACGAAACAGGTAGTACTGATTCAATGAGCCAACGCGGTAATATTTTGCCGTGCCCAGCACTACTCCCACTTGACGCTCCGGCAGCGTCGCTAAATCGTCATAGATGTAGGGTGCCGTTTTCCAACCAATCCACCGGTCCAGAGCGAATGCTGACAGTAATGATACGCAAAGAACAATACCTGAACCGACTATCAGGCGTTTCCATATGCTCATACGGGTATCAAAATGAGAAAAATGATCATGAGCAAAGGCTACTTTACCCGTCTGGCGTAAGCAAGCCATAGCCAAGCTAATAGCCGATTATTGATTGTTTGTTGTGCGATTGCGCGAAAAGCAGGCAAAAAAAACCGGCCAACGGGCCGGCTTGTGCGGTGTGCGAGCCGGTTAGCTTACCCGGCTGCCCCACAGATCGTATTCATCGGCGTGTTCGATAAGCACCTGCACAACATCACCCACTTTGACGCTTGTTTCGCCGTTAAGGTAGACACTGCCATCGATTTCCGGTGCGTCGGCCATGCTGCGTCCAATCGCGCCTTCGTCATCCACTTCATCGATCAGCACGCGCAATGTGCGGCCGATTTTCTCCTGCAAGCGTTCTGCAGAGATACGCTGTTGCAGCGCCATAAAGCGGTGGAAACGGTCTTCTTTGATCGCGTCCGGCACTTGATCCGGCAGGGCGTTTGCCGTTGCGCCTTCTACCGGGCTGTATTGGAAGCAGCCCACGCGATCCAGCCGCGCTTCGCTCAGAAAATCGAGCAGCATTTGGAAATCGTCTTCGGTTTCACCGGGAAAGCCGACAATAAAAGTAGAACGCAGTGTCAGCTCGGGACAGATTGCACGCCACTGTTTGATGCGCTCCAGCGTACGTTCTACCGCACCGGGGCGTTTCATCAGCTTGAGAATTTTTGGGCTGGCGTGCTGTAACGGAATATCCAGATAGGGCAGGATCTTGCCCTCGGCCATCAACGGAATCACGTCATCCACATGTGGATAGGGGTAAACATAGTGCAACCGCACCCACACGCCCAGTGAGGCAAGCTGTTCACACAGACTGACCATGCTGGTTTTTACCGGTTGTCCGTTCCAAAACCCAGTGCGCTGCTTCACATCGGCACCGTAGGCCGAGGTATCCTGCGAAATCACCAGCAGCTCTTTCACACCGGCTTCGACCAGACGTTTGGCTTCATCCAGCACGCTACCAATGGGGCGGCTATCTAAATCGCCACGCATCGACGGAATGATGCAGAAGGTGCAGCGATGGTTGCAGCCTTCAGAAATTTTCAGATAGGCATAGTGCTTGGGGGTCAGTTTGACGCCCTGCGCCGGTACCAGACTGGTAAAGGGATCGTGCGCCGGTTTGGGAACATAATGATGCACATGCGCGATCACCTGCTCATAGCTGTGGGGCCCAGATATTTCCAGCACTTTTGGATGCACTTCGCGGATTTGGTTCTCTTTGGCACCGAGGCAACCGGTAACGATCACTTTGCCGTTTTCGTTCAGCGCTTCGCCAATGGCTTCCAGCGACTCTTGCACCGCGCTGTCGATAAAACCACAGGTATTGACGATAACCACTTCGGCGTCATCGTAGGTTGGCACAACCTGATAGCCCTCATTACGCAATTCGGTCAGGATACGCTCGGAATCGACCAGGTTTTTCGGGCAACCGAGACTGACAAACCCGACTTTCGGCGCGGCGGCAGGTGTTTTTGTGTGGGACATTCAACGTTACTCACTTTGCATCAATGGCGCGGGATTTTATAGCCAACCGACTTAAAAATGATTACATCCTATGCCCTGATATGCGGCAAAGAAGCATAGCTGGCTGTTATCAAAATAATGTCGCTTGGCTATAATGACAATACGACAAACATTATACATCTAAGTGTGGGGTTAATGCGAGAACGTGGCGACATGCGCTATAGCTAAACGACTTAATTTTGATTACATTATTTAAATGAGCTATTCAATTGATTTTAGACGTAAAGTGATATCTACACGGAAAAACGAAGGGTTGAGTATCCGAGAAACAGCGAAGCAATTTCGGATTGGCCCTGCCTCTGTATCGCGTTGGATTAATCAAATAGAGTCAAAAGCATCGACCACGCGTCAGCGAAAGATCGATAAATCCGAGTTGATAAAAGATGTTGAACAATATCCAGATGCTTACCAAAAAGAACGTGCAGAGCGTTTTGGCGTTTGTCAGAAGGCCATTTGGCAAGCGCTTAAAAAGCTGGGATTGACCTATAAAAAAAACTCTACGTCATCCGAAAGCCGACGAAAACGCCCGGCAGGGATTTCAACAAAAAAAACAACAGTATGAAAAAGAAGGTAAACCTATTGTTTTTATTGATGAAAGTGGTTTTTCACACGATGCCCCACGGACTCACGGCTATTCCCCAAAAGGTCAACGGTGTTTTGGCCTGAAGAACTGGGGAGCTAGGGGAAGAACAAATGTTATCGGCGCTTTATTAGGCACAACGCTGTTTGCTATCGGATTATTTGATATCAATATTAACAGCGATGTTTTCTATGCCTGGGTCACACAAGTCCTTATCCCAGTACTCCCTAAAAACAGTGTAATCATGATGGACAATGCCACTTTTCACAAAAAACATAATATTCAACAAGTCATCATCGATGCAGGGTATATGGTGGAGTATTTGCCTACATATTCGCCAGATCTTAACCCAATTGAGCATAAATGGGCACAAGCAAAAAGCAAAAAAAGAGAGATGGGTTGCGATACAGAGAGTTTGTTCTCAGTCCATATGGTGTAATCAAAATTAAGTCGCTTGGCTATATCTGGCGCGTGTTTTGCGTATTCTGGTCGCGCTAACGTCAAGAAAAGTAAAACGCCGCTGCTTTTTTTGCGTGCCGTGGCGGTGCTGCCTACAGTTAGTGAAATGCCTTGCCAAGGAGTCCTACCATGCTGTTTTCATTGACCCGCATCGTTACTGCTCTTGCTCGCGGTTTGCTGCTGCTTGTACTTACCGTTGCCACGCCGTTGCTGGCGGCGCAGCCTGCGGTGACCGAGTTACAAGATCAACTGAACCACCCTTGGTCACTGGTTTTTTTACCGGGAAATAACGGCATGCTGATCACCGAACGCGCCGGACAATTGCGGCACTGGCAGGAGGGAAAAGGGCTTTCCGCACCGATTGAGGGCGTACCGGCGGTATTCGCCAAATCTCAGGGGGGCTTGCTGGAGGTCGCTCTGGCTCCGGATTTTGCACAAAGCCGTCGTATTTATTTGAGTTTTGCTGAAGTGGGCGATGACGGTAACGCGGGCACTGCCGTGGGGTATGGGTGTTTATCTGAGGATTATCGCCATTTGGAGCAGTTCACCGTATTCTTCCGCCAACAGCCCAAACTCTCCACCGGCAATCACTTTGGCGGCAAGTTGGCTTTCGATAAAAACGGTATGCTGTTTATCGGCTTTGTTGAATAATTTAAGATACTGATTTATATAAGCATTATAAAATTTCAACGACTAATTTTTCCTCTCGGAATGCTTTTTATTGTGCTAACTATTTGATTTGTCGTTCTAACAAAATACATTCTCTGTAAATGCATTCTAACTAAAGAAGATGTAAATCAAACGGTTAAATTATTCAACAAAGCCCTGTTTATCTCGCTCGGTGAAAATAACCAACGCCCCACCGCGCAGGATCTGGATAAGCTGCAAGGGAAGCTTGTGCGGCTGACGGCGGAAGGCAACGTCCCAGTCGATAATCCTTTTGTGAACAAGGCCGGGGCGCGACCGGAAATATGGTCTTATGGGCACAGGAATCCGCAGGGGCTGGCCTTTAACCCGGTTACTGGAACGCTGTGGGAGCACGAACATGGTCCGCGCGGTGGTGATGAAATCAACTTTCCCGCCGCAGGAAAAAATTACGGTTGGCCGCTGGCGACACACGGTATCAACTACTCTGGGCTGAAAATTCAGGAAGCGAAGGGAACCCGCGTGCCGGGCATGGCCTATCCGGCGCACGTTTGGGAAAAATCGCCCGGTATAGCCAAGCGACATTATTTTGATAACAGCCAGCTATGCTTCTTTGCCGCATATCAGGGCATAGGATGTAATCATTTTTAAGTCGGTTGGCTATATCCGCGAAGTCAGGGTGGGGCCGGATGGTTACCTGTACCTGCTGACCGATGACAGCGATGGCAAATTACTACGTGTCGGGCTGCAATAACCGGCGCACATCCGTTAAAGAATGACGCCGAATAAATCGCATCAGGTTAACGGTAGCATGACCGTGTCGCGGAAGGCGGGGCGAGCGGTCAACTGCTGATACCAGCGTTCCAGATGTGGCAATGACGTGCGTACTATGTCCATGTTAAACCAGCCATAGGCGATACATCCCAGAGGAATATCGCCAATACCGAATGCCGACCCAGACAGCCAGGGTTGGCGGGAGAGCGCATCGTCAGCGATAGCCAGCAGGCGTTCGCACTCTGCTTTCTGTTTGGTAATCAGGGCAACATCACGCTGTTCAGGCGCAATGCGCACCAGGCCAATAAATACGGTGCCAAACGGTTCGGCCAACGATATTGACCAGTCCATCCACTTTTCTGCATTGGCGCGCTGACCATGATCGGCCAGATACAGGCTCTGCTGACCGTATTTGGCGGCCAGATAACGAACGATGGTGTTGGATTCCTACAACACCAGGTCATCGTCTTGCAGGCAGGGGATTAGCCCGTTGGGGTTCATGGCCAGATAATCCGTCTCGCGATTACGGCCAAACTGACCGCCTGCTGGAATGTGCTGATAACTCAACCCCAGTTCTGCGGCGAGCCAGCGGACTTTTTTGACATTACTCGAATTCTCTCGGCCCCCATAAAGTAAGCATGATAACCCTCTGATGACTAATGGGAGGACGCGCCTTGACGCCCCGGCAGCAACAGCAATTACCACTATACCGTTTTTTCAACAGCGCGGGAGATAAGAAAAGGGAATTATCGCCCTGATTAGGCTGTGTCCCTTAATTACGTAACCGGGCGTAAAACAAGCGGATGCAGCCCAGTTTCACCATTGCTAGATAGTTTCTTGCCGTTTTTTCATAACGTGTGGCAATCCGTCTATATTCCTTTAAACGGCCAAAACATCTTTCTACAACGTTGCGACGGCGATAAGCATCACGATAAAGTTGTGAGCGTCCATCTGAAGCCAGTTTTTCATTTGATGTTCGGGGAATAACCGCTCTTATCCCTTTTCTTTTCAACTCGTTACGGAGTGCATTGCCAGAGTAGGCTTTGTCAGCCAGTACCGCATGACCACGACGCTTCATGCTACCGTTCTGCCGTTGCACGCCAATGCCGTCCAGGAGTCGTAACGCGAACAGGCTTTCGTGAGCCTGCCCAGCACTCAGTACGATATTTAGCGGGATGCCGCTTCCGTCAGTCGCCATGTGGATTTTGGTGCCATAACCACCTCGTGAGCGACCCAGGCTGTTATCGTTGGTAATATAGGGATGTTTTTTTGAGCGCCAGCCGCACATTTGAGCGCACGGATATTGCTGCCATCCAGCGCAGTGGCTGACCAGTCAACAAGTCCATGAGCATCAAGAAGTGAAAGTAACTTATTAAAAATAATGTTAATAACTCCAGACTTTGACCATCTATTGAAACGGTTATAAACGGTTTTCCATGGGCCGTAACGTTCAGGTAAATCACGCCATGGGGCACCTGAACACAGTATCCAGAACATGCCGTTGACGATTTTGCGATGTTCTGCCCATGGCCGGCCTGCCTGCGGAGATGTCAAAACGGTTTGTAACAAGGGCTCAATGATTGCCCATGCTTCATCAGAAAGATCGTAGCGAGCCATAATCCAAAGTGTCTTAGAAACAGATGGATACTATAGCTCAAGCAATTAAGGGACACAGCCTATCATGCTGTTTTGATCCTGCCTTGCCTGTGTTAACGTGTCGCCGACATAAAGATATGCCAATTTAATATTTATCATCCCAAAGCGGATTTTTCATAATGCAGTACACAATATAAAACAGGGAAACCACAATGACTTTGACCCATCGTTTTCGCGCGTTGCTGGGCGCGGCGCTTCTTTCCGCACTGCTGTTTGTGGCGGGCACTTCCACGGCATTGGCCAGCACCGATCCGCAGACGCTGACGTTTGGTGTGGCACCCGGCCCTTATGGCGACATGGTAAATCAGACCATCAAACCGCAGCTCGAGAAAAAAGGCTACAAAGTGGTGGTACGTGAGTTTAGCGACTACGTGAGCCCAACCTGGCGCTGGCGAACGGCAGAATTGGTGCCAACCTGTTCCAGCACTCACTCTATCTGGAAAAGTTTGCAGCTGACAAATGCTTGAAGCTGGAGAAACTGATCATCGTGCCGACGGCGAGCATGGGGTTCTACTCTAAAAAATCCACTAGCTGGACGAGTTGAAAAAAGGCGATGTGATTACGCTGTCCAACGATGCAACCAATCTGGCACGCGGACTGCGTTTTTTGCAATCGATTGGGTTGATCACCATCAAACCGGAGCTTGATGCCACCAAGGCATCAGAAAAAGATATTGTTGATAACCCACGTGGTCTGGTATTCAAACCGCTGGAAGCAGCCCAACTGCCGCGTACGCTGGGTAGCGTAACCGCATCGTTGGTTAACGGTAACTTTGCGTTTGCCGCCGGACTGAAACTGTCTAGCGCGCTCAAGCTGGAAACGTTGGACGAAAACCTGAAAAACGTGATTGCCGTGCGCGCGGACGATATTGATAAACCGTTCGCCAAAGATATCAAAGCCGCAGTGGAATCCGAGGAGTATGCTGCTGCGATCAACGTACCGGGCAGCGTGTTCAGTGAATTCCAGAAGCCAGAATGGATGAAGGCGCGTGCCGCACAGTAAGTCGGTATAAGCTACTGCGACAGCGTGTTATTATCCCGGCCTTTGGCCGGGATAATATTTTTGGCCGGGATAAAACAGAGAATACGTGATGATAGAACTCAACGCGATTAGCGTGAATTTTTCACAGGGCAAAGCGGGCGCAACGGCGGCGGTGGATAACGTCAGTTTGCGTATCCAGCAGGGTGAAATTTTCGGTATTGTGGGCACCAGCGGTGCGGGAAAAAGTACCCTGTTGCGTACCATTAACCTGTTGCAACGCCCGACGAGCGGCAGTGTCACGGTGAATGGCGTCACGATCAGTGATTTAAGCGGCAGTGAACTGCGCCGTGCCCGTCAGGGCATTGGCATGATTTTTCAGCATTTCAACCTGATGCAAACGCGTACCGTGGCGGAAAACGTCGCGTTCAGTTTGAAAGCAGCGGGCAAATCTGCGCAGGAAATAGCCCAGCGCGTGCCTGAAATGCTAAGCCTTGTCGGATTGTCCGATAAGGCCGATGTTTATCCTTCCCGCCTGAGCGGTGGGCAGAAACAGCGCGTCGGTATTGCACGCGCGATTGCCAACCATCCCGAAGTGCTGCTGTGCGATGAGCCGACCTCGGCGCTCGATCTGGAAACCTCTGCCGCCATTCTGGTGCTGCTCAAAGAGATTAATCAGCGCCTGGGCATCACCATTGTGCTGATTTCTCATGAAATGAGCGTCATCAAAACCGTATGCGATCGCATGGCGGTGATGACGCAAGGCCGCGTAGTGGAAGAGGGGGATGTGTTCGATGTATTTGCTGCACCGCAACATCCGTTCACGCAACAACTGGTCTCCCACACGCTGAATCTGGAATTGCCCGCTCGTCTGAAAGAAGAGCTGCAAGGCACGTTGCTGAAAATTCTGTTTATCGGTGATTCCGCCGAGCAGCCCGTGTTATCTGATGTGGCGGTGCGTTATGGCATTTTGGTCAATATGTTGCACGGCAAGATTGAATATATCGGCAACCGTGCGTTAGGTATTCTGGTGGTGTTGCTGACCCACCCGACGGACAGCGAACAACTGGCCGCCGCTATCCATTATGTTCAGACCCGCACCGCGCGCGTGGAGGTGTTACATGGGTGATTTTTGGCTCGACCTGACCGTTGAGTTTGGCGAAACCTTTAAGATGGTCAGCATTGCAACGCTGTGCGCCATTGTCTGTGGCCTGCCTTTGGGCCTGCTGATTTTTGTCACCGACAGAAACCTGTTTTGGCAAAACCGGGCGGTGTATTTATCTAGCACCATTCTGGTCAACATAATCCGCTCTATCCCGTTTGTCATCCTGTTGGTGCTGCTGTTGCCGCTTAGCCAAATTCTGCTGGGCAACACCATCGGCCCGTTGGCGGCATCGGTGCCGATGTCGGTGGCTGCGATGGCGTTTTATGCGCGTCTGGTGGACAGCGCCCTGCGCGAAGTCGATCCCGGCATTGTCGAAGCAGCGGAAGCGTTTGGCGCCAGCCCAATGCGCATTATTGCGACCGTTCTGTTGCCGGAAGCCAAGGCGGGTTTGCTGCGCGGACTGACCATCACGCTGGTCAGCCTGATTGGCTACTCTGCGATGGCAGGTATAGCCAAGCGACATTATTTTGATAACAGCCAGCTATGCTTCTTTGCCGCATATCAGGGCATAGGATGTAATCATTTTTAAGTCGGTTGGCTATATTGTGGGCGGTGGTGGCGTCGGTGATTTAGCGATCCGCTTTGGTTATTACCGCTATGAAACGCAGGTGATGGTGGTGACCGTGGTGGCGCTGGTTATTCTGGTGCAAGTCGTGCAGATGCTGGGTGACTGGTTTGCCAAGCGCGCGGATAAACGCGCTCGTCGCTAACGGTCTGTTACCGGCGAGCGGTCCGTGCCGCTTGCCGGTTTTCCATTCCTTCCATGAGAAAACTCTCATAACGTATTTATAAATCAGCGTATTTTCTAGACGTTTGCATTTCTTTGAGTATCTTTACAGAGTAGGGCGTTTTAATGTCGGGCGGCGGACGGTAACGTCTATACCCGTCATACTTCAAGTTACAGGTGCGTTGGCTACGCGTGTTCACCCGAATCACTTACTTATGTAAGCTCATCGGGATTATCTCCCTTGTCTCCTGCCTGTAACTCGACGTATTTAGGGTACACAGCTTATTGCCATTCGTTGCAAAAAATATCGAAATCTGATCAGATTAACTGCACGACTTACGACATGGAGGACGCATGAACACTACGGCCCATTTCCCCCAGGCTCGATTTCCCAAGGCCGCATGCTCCCGCTTGATGCTATGCAGCGCAACGCTGCTGTGGCTGACGCTAACCCTAACCCCAAACGTACATGCCGAACAGGCACCTGCTGCACCGCAGATTGAGGCCAAAGCCTTTATTCTCATGGATTACCACAGTGGCGTGGTGCTGGCGGAACAGCGAGCGGATGAGCGACTGGATCCCGCGAGCCTGACGAAAATGATGGCAAGCTACGTTATCGGTCAGGCGATAAAAACGGAAAAAATTAAACCCGACGATCTGGTTACCGTCGGTAAAGATGCCTGGGCAACGGTTAACCCGGCGCTACGAGGATCGTCGCTGATGTTTCTGAAACCCGGCGATAAAATTCCGGTGTTGGAACTGAATAAAGGCATCGTTATTCAATCGGGCAACGATGCCAGCATTGCGTTGGCCGACTATGTGGCAGGCAGTCAGGATGCGTTTGTCAGCCTGATGAACAATTACGTCAAATCACTTAACCTCACCAATACCCATTTCCTCACCGTGCACGGATTGGATGCTGCTGGCCAATACAGTACGGCGCGTGATATGGCGCTGTTGGGGCAGGCGTTGATACGCGATGTACCGGAAGAGTACGCCCTACATAAAGAAAAAGAGTTCACTTTTAATAACATCAAACAGCCCAATCGCAACCGTTTGTTGTGGAGCAGCAACCTGAATGTTGATGGCATCAAAACCGGACATACCAACGGTGCCGGACATAATCTGGTGGCTTCCGCAACGGAAGGCAACATGCGGTTAATTTCTGTGGTACTGGGCGCACCGACGGATGCCATTCGTTTTCGCGATAGTGAAAAGCTGCTGACCTGGGGTTTCCGCTTCTTCGAAACGGTCACGCCGGTTCAGGCCAATACCACGTTTACCACCCAGCTTGTCTGGTACGGCGCGCGGAGTGAAGCGCGGTTAGGGGTTGCAGACGATGTCGCACTCACGGTGCCTAAAGGGCAAATGCGCAATCTGAAAGCCAGTTTTACGCTGACATCGCCACATTTACAGGCACCGTTGGCAAAAAATCAGGCCGTCGGTACTGTGGATTTCCAATTGGATGGCAAAGTGATCGCCCAGCGACCGCTGGTGGTGCTGGATGAGGTGCCTGAGGCCGGTTTGTTCGGGCGGCTGTGGGATGCCATTTGGTTAACCCTGACCAAGTGGTTTGGCGGTTGGTTTTAACAACCGGGATAGATCAGCATAATGCCGTTGTCGAGCGTGAAATCCTGATAGGTGACTTGCGGGGCGCAGTTGGTCACCAGCGTATCGAACTGCGTCAATGCGCCGATAGCGGCAGGCTGTATTCGGCCAAACTTGGGCTTTGTTGAATAATTTAACCGTTTGATTTACATCTTCTTTAGTTAGAATGCATTTACAGAGAATGTATTTTGTTAGAACGACAAATCAAATAGTTAGCACAATAAAAAGCATTCCGAGAGGAAAAATTAGTCGTTGAAATTTTATAATGCTTATATAAATCAGTATCTTAAATTATTCAACAAAGCCCCAAACTTGCTGCTGTCGGCCACCAGAATAGCGCGCTGCGATAGCGCCATCGCCCGGTGTTTGATATCCAGTTCGGCAAAATTAAAGCAGGTCGCCCCCCCGCTTGAGGTCGACCCCTGCCGCCGAGATAAAGGCTTTGTTGGTGCAGATCGGGTCCAGTTCGCTCTGCCGCGTCAGCGGCGTGAAAATGGCATTATCGGGGTGGAATTCTCCGCCGCATAAAATGACTTTGGCTGCGGGTTTGGCTTGCAGCGCCAGAAAGGTGTTCAGGGAATAGCAGACAGCGGTAAACGGCAGATCTTCGTCGATAGCATCAATAACAAAGGGCAGGGTGGTGCCACAGTCAAAAAAAACGGTATCACCCGCCTCGACCAGTTGCGCCGCCACACGTTTTTCCTGTACCTGCTGGTTCTGCTGATCGGACACAAAATAGTGACCGATAGCGCTGCTCTGCGGATCGTTAACCACATATCCGCCCAACAGAATCACACTGGCTGACGTGGCGTTCAGATCGCGGCGCACGGTCATTTAGGATACGCCTAGCAATTCTGCTGCTTGTTTCAAGTGCAGCCGATCGCCATTTTTCAATGCCTGAGTCAGTTTGTTAATCCGTGCTGCGCGCCGTGTTTCCATCGTGTGGTTATCCCCTGTGAGTCCGGCGTAAATAGTACCATCCAATAGAATCGGGTCGCAAAGAGAAGTCTGGTCGGTAAGAAAAGAAAATGCCCATCATTCTTGAACCTAAAAAGGCGGGAACGACGGGCTCCTCAATAAGGGGATTTCAAAGAAAAGCAGCGGCACTTATTCAGACGCTCTGCATGCGAAAAAGTTCGGTTTTATTTAAAGAATAGTGACAATTTTTTTTAACCCGCTTAAAACGGCAGTTCAGGCCAGATAATGACAATCAACGAACCGGCCAATGTCAGCAACACGTTGGCGATGGCATAAGTGCCCGCATAGCCGAGCGCCGGGATATTACTGCGTGCGGTATCGCTGATGATATCCATGGCGGGCGCACAGGTACGCGCGCCCATAATGGCGCCAAACAACAACGCTCGATTCATGCGTAGTACATAGGCACCAAACAGGAAACAGATAACTACCGGTATCAGGCTGATCGCTAGCCCGGCAAACAACATTTGTATCCCCACCGAGCCAAAACTGGTGCCGATGGTGCTGCCAGCGCTCAGCCCAACGCCTGCCATAAACACCATCAGACCGAATTCTTTTACCATATTCAGCGCCCCCTGCGGGATATAGCCAAAGGTCGGGTGGTTGGCGCGTAAGAAGCCCAGCATGATCCCGGCAAACAGCAACCCGGCTGCGCTGCCAATGGCAAAATTGAAGTTACGGAACTGGAAAGTGATAAGCCCGACCATGATGCCGATGATAAAGAAAGCGCAGAACGCGAGCAGGTCGGTAACCTGACTGTGGATGGAAATAAATCCGATGCGATCGGAGATGCTTTTCAACCGCCGGGCATCGCCGCTCACCTGTAGCACATCCCCTTTGTTCAGCACTACGCCGTCATCAATCGGCATTTCATTCTGGTTGCGCACGATGCGATTTAAAAAGCAGCCATGGTCGGTCAGTTTCAACTGGCTGAGGCGTTTGCCGACGCCGTTGTTGTTTTTGACCACAATTTCTTCGGTAACGATACGCATATCAAGCAGCTCGCGATCGAACACTTCTTTGCCGTCACGGAAATTGGAGTTGAGGCGTGCATTGGCATCGGGATAACCCACCAGCGCAATTTCATCGCCCAGTTGCAAGGTTGCATCCCCATCGGGCGTGGCGAGAATGCCGTTACGGCGCAAACGCTCAATGGAGCAGCCGGTTTGCCGGTAAATGCCCAGTTCGCGCAGGTTTTCCCGTCAGCCCAGGCCACCAGCTCTGGCCCGACGCGATAAGCACGGATAATAGGCAGATACACTTTACGTTGGCTGTCAGGGGCAAGACCGCGTTCACGCGCGATTTGTTGCGCTCTGGTTGGCAGATCCTGATTTTGCAGTTTTGGCAGGTAGCGTGCGCCAAAGATCAAGCTCACCAACCCGACCAGATAGGTAAGCGCATAGCCAAGGCTCAGGTGATCCAACTCGACGCTGAGCTGTGGATTGACGCTGTTGGCATTGCGCAGCGCATCGCATCGCCCGCCCCGACCAGCAAGGGTGTTGAGGTCATTGCACCAGCCAGCATGCCTGCCGTCAGCCCTATATCCCAGCCGAAAAGCTTACCCAACAGCAGTGCCAGCACCAACGATGAACTGAACAACACTAAGAACCTATCCCAAAAGGAATTGTCAGTTAATAAGTAATGGCAATTTCTGAGGGAAGTATGGCAAGCAATAAGTGGCAGATCAGCGATGAACTCTGGGGGAAAATGGTTCCGTTGCTCGCGGAACACAAAACCCACCATCCGCTGGGTACGCATCGCAGGCGGGTTGATAATCGTGCCGCAATGAACGCCATTCTCTTTGTGCTCAGAACGGGTTGCCAGTGGAATGCCCTGAATGCCACCGGGATATGCTCGTCAAGCTCCGCTCACCGCCGCTTCCAGGAGTGGCGGGATGCAGGAGTTTTTGAACGGTTCTGGCAGAACGGGTTGCTGGCCTGCGAGCAGCTGGATGCTATCGACTGGTCATTGCTGTCGATGGATGGTTGTATGACGAAGTCACCGCTGGCAGGCTCAAAAAAACAGGACGGAATCCCACAGACCGGGGGAAATAGGGTGTAAAGCGTAGCCTGATGACCGATGCGAACGGGCTTCCCCTCTCTCTGGTTGTCTCAGGGGCAAATACCCACGACATAAAGCTGGTTGCTGATACTCTCGACGCCCTTCTGTAGTGGCATACTGAATTTGGCCACCTAAGTAGAGGTGATATGCTTACCTCATAATTTTTATAGGTGCCAAAATGAGTAAAATAATTACTGCTGAATTTAAATGTGAAACCGCCAAATTAGTCCTTGACCAAAATTATACCTAACAGGAAGCCGCGAAAGCCATGAACGTCAGTCTTTCAGCGATTAGCCGGTGGGTAAGAGCCCTTCGTTTAGAACGTCAAGGGAAAACATCGCCTGGTCTGCCATTAAAACCTGAACAAATTGAGTTCAGAGAAATGAAGAAAAAAATCCACCGACTGGAAATGGAGAATGCCATCTTAAAAAAGGCTACTGCGCTCTTAATGTCCGACTCACTGAAAAATTCTCGGTAGTTGAAAAGCTAAGAGCGCTTTATCCAGTGAAAGCGTTGTGTCGTATTTTTAATGTTCACCGAAGCAGTTATCGCTATTGGTGTCGACCTAAGGAGCCAGATATTGAGCGGACGATAAAACGTAGCCTGGTCAGCGAAGCGTGGAACGTTAGTGGCGGGTCTGCGGGCGCAAGGACTATCGCCACGATGGTTACCAATACACACGACGTGAAACTTGGGCGGTGGTTAGCGGGTAAGTTGATGAAAGAATTAACCCTCGTTAGTTGCCAAACAAGAAAACATCAATACAACCGCGGTGGAAATGAACGTATTGATAGGCTTTGTTGAATAATTTAAAATACTGATTTAAATGGGTATTATAAAATTTTAACGACTAAATTTTACTACCGTAATGCTTTTTATTGTGCTAACTATTTGATTTATCGCTCTAACAAAATACATTTTCTGTACATGCATCCCACCTAAAGAAGTTGTAAATCAAAACGTTAAATTATTCAACAAAGCCGTATTGATATTCCAAATCTGCTCAATAGGCAGTTTGCTGTTACCAAGCCTGACCAGGTTTGGTGCGGCGATGTAACCTATATTTGGACAGGCGACCGATGGGCGTATCTGGCGGTGGTATTAGATTTATTTGCCCGAAAACCCGTGGGTTGGGCAATGTCGTTTTCGCCAGATTCAGAATTAACAGCCAAAGCACTACAAATGGCTTGGGAACTGCGTGGGCATCCCAAACAGGTCATGTTTCATAGTGACCAAGGAAGCCATTACACCAGTCGTCAGTATAGGCAGGCATTGTGGCGTTATCAGATGACCCAAAGTATGAGTCGCAGAGGAAATTGTTGGGATAATAGTCCGATGGAGCGATTCTTCCGTAGTCTGAAGACTGAATGGGTGCCAACGACTGGCTACCAAAGCTTTAGTACTGCTCAATCATCCATTATTCGCTACATAACCCATTATTATAGCGATGTCAGACCTCACTGGTATAACGGTGGGTTAACACCAAATGAATCAGAACGGCTGTTCCATCAACAGTCAGGTAGGGTGGCCAAATTTAGTTGACCACTACAATGGGGGCACAGGTATCGGAAGGCAAGTTGAAAACCATCCTTGATTATATCGAGGTGGGTAAGCAGTAAGGCGCACGGATCCTGACAGGTGGGCGGCGCAAAGCGTTGTCGGACTCACTGACGCAGGGCTATTATCTGGAGCCGACCGTGTTGTTCGGAAAGAACAGCATGCGCGTGTTTCAGGAGGAAATTTTTGGTCCGGTACTCGCGGTCACCACGTTTAAAACCATGGATGATGCGCTGGAGATCGCCAACGATACCCACTATGGATTGGGCGCTGGGGTGTGGATCCGTAATAGCAACATCGCCTATCGTATGGGGCGCGGTATTCAGGCGGGGCGCGTGTGGACCAAGTGCTATAGCCAAGCGACTTAATTTTGATTACACCATATGGACTGAGAACAAACTCTCTGTATCGCAACCCATCTCTCTTTTTTTGCTTTTTGCTTGTGCCCATTTATGCTCAATTGGGTTAAGATCTGGCGAATATGTAGGCAAATACTCCACCATATACCCTGCATCGATGATGACTTGTTGAATATTATGTTTTTTGTGAAAAGTGGCATTGTCCATCATGATTACACTGTTTTTAGGGAGTACTGGGATAAGGACTTGTGTGACCCAGGCATAGAAAACATCGCTGTTAATATTGATATCAAATAATCCGATAGCAAACAGCGTTGTGCCTAATAAAGCGCCGATAACATTTGTTCTTCCCCTAGCTCCCCAGTTCTTCAGGCCAAAACACCGTTGACCTTTTGGGGAATAGCCGTGAGTCCGTGGGGTATCGTGTGAAAAACCACTTTCATCAATAAAAACAATAGGTTTACCTTCTTTTTCATACTGTTGTTTTTTTTGTTGAAATCCCTGCCGGGCGTTTTCGTCGGCTTTCGGATGACGTAGAGTTTTTTTTATAGGTCAATCCCAGCTTTTTAAGCGCTTGCCAAATGGCCTTCTGACAAACGCCAAAACGCTCTGCACGTTCTTTTTGGTAAGCATCGGCTTTGTTGAATAATTTAACCGTTTGATTTACATCTTCTTTAGTTAGAATGCATTTACAGAGAATGTATTTTGTTAGAACGACAAATCAAATAGTTAGCACAATAAAAAGCATTCCGAGAGGAAAAATTAGTCGTTGAAATTTTATAATGCTTATATAAATCAGTATCTTAAATTATTCAACAAAGCCGGTTTTCGGCATTGTACCTGTAACGTTTTCCCCGATGAGGAAGTTGCTGATATAGCTCTCCGCCAGCCTGCCTCTCCTGCAGGATATAGCGATATAGCGTATTCTTGCTGACAGATATACCGAATTCCAGGTGCAAACGGCCACTGATGATTTCAGGTGAAGAGTGAGTGGAAAGCGCCTGCCTGATGAAGTTCTGAATGTGTGGCTCCAACGGGTAAAAAGCATTGTTTGGCAGAGGCTTATGACGGCGTTCCCGGACCAGAGTGTCCGCCCTTCTACAGCAGTAGACACCATTGAAAGTAGGGTCGGTATTGCGTCTGAGTTCCCTGCTGATGGTCGAGCGAGGCAGAGCAAGCTCTCTGGCGATGGTAGCTTGGTTGACACCTTCACCACGCCGCTTTTCGATGTAGAACCGTTCTTTCTGAGTCAGATGTTTTCCCTGCATGCAACAGGCTCTCCAGTATGGCCAGAACGGTGATTTTATCCGACTCTGGCAAGTGGGTCACTTTGTTGCGTTTCGAGTGGGAATGGGGCTAGGCCCTAAGGCCAGGGCGAAATAGTTTTTACCGTCACGAAAAAAAATAGAGAAAAAATTGGGTCCCGCTTCGATTCCAACGCAAAAAATAAACAGCATAAAACCAAGATTCAGCGCATCGGTATTTATAGCAAAGTGTTGCTGCCCTAATAATAACGACACCACTAAAACACCAATAGAATTACCCAGTTGAACGCTGCCTAGCCGTATTTTCCCTAGGCATAGCCCCAACGCAAGCACCACAAATAACAGCAGTATGTAATTCCCGTTTAACAACTCAGCGACGTTTATATTCATGGCCTGTAACGTGTTGTTTACTAGTAATCTCTTGATATTAATGAAGGTAAGGGCTAAATTTATTGCCATTCACTCAGAATACTCACTGTAGGGCAATAGTGGAACAGGGCGTGAAGAATCCGGCAAGGAAAATGCGTGATTCGGCACAGGTGCCACCCGTTTTCTGAAAATAAATTGCCCGACGCGTAGCAAGAGTGCTGCCATTTTAGTTGGGTGTTTGTGTTACAGCCAGCCTTTATTTTATAAAAAATGATGCCGCCTTGCTTGTTGTTATATCAGGGATATTCCGATGTTGTTCCGATTAAATACGCCTCACTCGACCTCGTCTTGCGACGTGGGTGTGGGGCAAAGAGAGGCGAATATTGGAAGCAATAAGGGGTGGGTCGGTGCAACCTGCTGTTTTTTGTTGTTTACCGTGGTGTTTTTGAGTCAAAAAATGGATGTCTTTTCCGCAACGGAAACGGGATTTCGGGGAGAACCTGGAATGCTGTTATTTTTGTTGCCCGGCATTGTAGCCAGCGGTTTATCGGCGCGTGGTCGTTTGCGTTATCCCTTTCTTGGCGCACTGATGGCCATGCCGCTGTGCCTGATTATTCTGCACTTTTGGCGCACGCCGATGAACGCGTTCTGGCAGGAACTGGCCTACGTGATGAGTGCGGTGTTCTGGAGTCTGATGGGAGCGTTGGGCTTTTTGTTCGTCTATGTGTCGTGCCAGCGGTATTTTCGCTAAAGATAAAAACACCAAAGGCGCAGAGTGCGCCTTTGGTTAGAGTGTTGTCGAGGCGTTGCCGTTTTACTGAAACAGGTTCAGATTCGCTTTGGCATAGGCTTCGAAATCGGTGCAACCGCCGATGTGTTTTTCGTCCAAAAAGATCTGCGGAACCGTCTCAACGGGCTTACCCACGGTTTTAGACAGGTCATCTTTAGTGATCCCTTCTGCGTTAATATCAACGTAGCGGAAACTGAAGTCGTGACGTTGTTCAGTCAGTTTTTCTGCCAGCGCTTTGGCGCGAACACAGTAAGGGCAGCCAGGGCGGCCAAAAATAACAGCAAACATGTTAACTCCTTATCAAAACAAAAGGCTGTAAACGATAGTGTTCTCGTCGTTCTGTATGGGTACTATGCCCCCATCCGCTATGAAAAAAAACAGTAAATTCCTGTTACATTAATATGTAATGGCTATCAAGCCGCATAACATACGCTGAGCAGCATTGGTCAGTTGCGACGGCTGGCTTATACTGCCTGTTAAGCGCCTGGCTATCTGGTTCACAGAGTAACCCCCGCGATCTTCAGGACATACCATCATAAGGACACGAAGTGTGACGCCAACTATCGAATTGTTGCAAAACCACCGCTCCATTCGTGCTTTTAGCACACAGCCTATTGCGACGGAAGCGCGCAACGCCATTATTGCCGCTGCCCAGAGCGCATCCAGCTCGAGTTTTTTACAATGCAGCTCCATTATTCGCATTATAGCCAACCGACTTAAAAATGATTACATCCTATGCCCTGATATGCGGCAAAGAAGCATAGCTGGCTGTTATCAAAATAATGTCGCTTGGCTATACCTATCCCACGCTGCGCCAGACGTTAGCCCATTACAGTGGCGATCAGCAGCATGTGGCCGATGCTGCCGAGTTTTGGGTGTTTTGCGCCGATTTCCATCGTCACTTGGACATTTTTCCGCAGGCGCAAATCGGGATGGCTGAGCAATTGTTGCTGGGATGCGTGGATACGGCGCTAATGGGGCAGAACGCACTGATCGCGGCGGCTGGGCGGCGTGTTCATTGGCGGTATTCGTAATCAAATTGCCGATGTCACCACGCTGTTGTCGTTACCACAGCAGGTGCTGCCGCTGTTTGGCCTCTGTCTGGGCTACCCTGCGGCGACGCCTGCCCCATTCCCACTCGAAACGCAACAAAGTGACCCACTTGCCAGAGTCGGATAAAATCACCGTTCTGGCCATACTGGAGAGCCTGTTGCATGCAGGGAAAACATCTGACTCAGAAAGAACGGTTCTACATCGAAAAGCGGCGTGGTGAAGGTGTCAACCAAGCTACCATCGCCAGAGAGCTTGCTCTGCCTCGCTCTACCATCAGCAGGGAACTCAGACGCAATACCGACCCTACTTTCAATGGTGTCTACTGCTGTAGAAGGGCGGACACGCTAGCCCGGGAACGCCGTCATAAGCCTCTGCCAAACAATGCTTTTTACCCGTTGGAGCCACACATTCAGAACTTCATCAGGCAGGCGCTTTCCACTCACTCTTCACCTGAAATCATCAGTGGCCGTTTGCACCTGGAATTCGGTATATCTGTCAGCAAGAATACGCTATATCGCTATATCCTGCAGGAGAGACAGGCTGGCGGGGAGCTATATCAGCAACTTCCTCATCGGGGAAAACGTTACAGGTACAATGCCGAAAACCTCAAATCAGGCCCTATTCCCAACCGTGTTGGTATTGAGTATCGCCCAGCTCAAGCCGAGCTTAAACAGGAGCCTGGCCACTTCGAAATTGACACTATTTTTGGCAAAGACCAGAAGTCATTCTTGTTAACCATCGTAGATAAAGCATTGAAAACCGTCATCATTCGCAAACTGTCTAATAAGCGTGCGGAGACTGTGGTTGCTGCTTTCAGGGACATTGAAGCTAATACCTTTTGCAAGTTTAAGACCCTAACAGCTGATAACGGCCCTGAATTCGCTCTGCACGAGCAAATTACTCAAATCACAGGGGCGCAGGTCTACTTTGCCCATCCTTATCATTCCTGGGAGAGGGGCTTGAATGAGCACACCAACGGGCTGATACGACGTTTTTACCCAAAGGGAACAGACTTCAGTCAGGTCAGTCATCGTAAGATTGCCGAACTCGAACACATACTCAATACAAGGGGCAGAAAATCGCTGGGCTATCGTTCTCCCAATGAGGTATTTTTAACGCACTTACTGGTGGCATAAGCCTCTACCGTTTTGTTGCGTTTCGAGTGGGAATGGGGCCCTTGACCTCAAACCGCGCCTGCCCGCTTCGCTGGTGGTGCATGAGAATGGCTATCAACCGTTAGATAAGGCCGCGCTGGCACAGTATGACCAGCAATTGGGCGATTACTACCAGCAGCGTGGCAGTAATCGTCGCGGCGATATAGCTAAGCGACATTATTTTGATAACAGCCAGCTATGCTTCTTTGCCACATATCAGGGCATCGGTTGTAATCATTTTTAAGTCGGTTGGCTATACCTGGAGTGCGCACGTGCAGCGCACGCTGCAAAAAGAGCTGACGCCCTTTATTCTGGACTATTTGCATCAGCAAGGTTGGGCAATCCGCTAAAGCGTGGGTGAGGAACTGATGAAGATCGCCATTTTATCTCGGGACGGCAGCCTGTACTCCTGCATGCGGCTGCGTGAGGCGGCAGAAGCGCGCAAGCACGTTGTCGATATTATTGACCCGCTCTCGTGCTACATGAACATCAACTCTGCTGCGCCCACGGTGCATTATCGCGGTCGCCAGTTGGTAAAATACGATGCGGTAATTCCACGCATCGGTTCGCAAATTACTTTTTACGGCACCGCAGTGTTACGGCAGTTTGAAATGCTGGGAAGCTTTGCGTTGAACAATGCGCTCTCAATCACCCTCGCGCGCCAGCAGTTGCATTCGCTGCAACTGCTGGCGCGCGAGGGCATCGATTTGCCTATTATAGCCAAGCGACTTAATTTTGATTACACCATATGGACTGAGAACAAACTCTCTGTATCGCAACCCATCTCTCTTTTTTTGCTTTTTGCTTGTGCCCATTTATGCTCAATTGGGTTAAGATCTGGCGAATATGTAGGCAAATACTCCACCATATACCCTGCATCGATGATGACTTGTTGAATATTATGTTTTTTGTGAAAAGTGGCATTGTCCATCATGATTACACTGTTTTTAGGGAGTACTGGGATAAGGACTTGTGTGACCCAGGCATAGAAAACATCGCTGTTAATATTGATATCAAATAATCCGATAGCAAACAGCGTTGTGCCTAATAAAGCGCCGATAACATTTGTTCTTCCCCTAGCTCCCCAGTTCTTCAGGCCAAAACACCGTTGACCTTTTGGGGAATAGCCGTGAGTCCGTGGGGCATCGTGTGAAAAACCACTTTCATCAATAAAAACAATAGGTTTACCTTCTTTTTCATACTGTTGTTTTTTTTGTTGAAATCCCTGCCGGGAGTTTTCGTCGGCTTTCGGATGACGTAGAGTTTTTTTTATAGGTCAATCCCAGCTTTTTAAGCGCTTGCCAAATGGCCTTCTGACAAACGCCAAAACGCTCTGCACGTTCTTTTTGGTAAGCATCTGGATATTGTTCAACATCTTTTATCAACTCGGATTTATCGATCTTTCGCTGACGCGTGGTCGATGCTTTTGACTCTATTTGATTAATCCAACGCGATACAGAGGCAGGGCCAATCCGAAATTGCTTCGCTGTTTCTCGGATACTCAACCCTTCGTTTTTCCGTGTAGATATCACTTTACGTCTAAAATCAATTGAATAGCTCATTTAAATAATGTAATCAAAATTAAGTCGTTTAGCTATACCGGTTTTGCGCATTCACCGGACGATACCAGCGATTTGATCGATATGGTGGGCGGTGCACCGCTGGTGGTTAAACTGGTGGAGGGCACTCAGGGGATTGGTGTGGTGTTGGCGGAAACGCGTTAGGCGGCTGAGAGCGTGATTGATGCGTTTCGCGGCCTGAATGCACATATTCTGGTTCAGGAGTATGTGCGCGAGGCGCAGGGTAGGGATATCCGCTGTCTGGTGATTGGCGATAAAGTGGTTGCGGCCATCGAACGTCAGGCCAAAGAAGGGGATTTCCGTTCCAATTTGCACCGCGGCGGCACCGCGCGCCCGGTGATTATCACCGAGCCTGAGCGTGCCATTGCGGTGAAAGCGACGCAAACGCTGGGGTTGAGCCTGGCGGGCGTGGATATTTTGCGCGCAACGCGTGGGCCGCTGGTGATGGAGGTAAACGCCTCTCCCGGTTTGGAAGGGATTGAACGCACCACCCAACTGGGATATCGCCGACATGATGATGGCGTTCATTGAGCAGCATGCATGCAACGGAGTATCGCCAGCAAGATAGGCAATCCCGCTTTTCTATTGGTATCGCGCGCAAATTTTACGTAAGCTAGTAAGGTTTTTACGTTACAGGTGCAAATGAGGCAAATTATGATGGATTCACTCATCGTTCCGGATCTGAATCTGCTGCGGCGGTGGTTGGATCAACTCAATATTCTCTATTTTGAATGTGACTCCTGTCAGGCGTTGCATTTGCCACATATGCAGAATTTCGATGGCATTTTCGATGCCAAGGTCGATCTGGTCGACGGCGTTGTTTTATTTTCTGCATTGGCCGAGGTGAAGCCCAGCGCCTTGATTTCGCTGGCGGGCAACCTGAGCCAAATCAATGCCAGTTCCTTGACGGTGAAGGCCTTTCTTGATGTGCAAGACGATAATCTGCCAAAACTTATCGTTTGTCAGACCCTCGATGTGGCGGCCGGCGTGGTCATTGAGCAGTTCCGCCACTTTATGCAGCAATCAGAAGAGCAGATCTCCATGGTTATTCTGGAAGCCTGTGCTAACAATATGCTGTTTATCGGTGAAGAAGAAGAGACCTCTCCTGCGCGCACTCTGTCACACAGTCTGCATTGATTCTGTTGCTGCCTGTGGGCAGCAATCATTTTTTCTTATTTTTCCCTTACCTTTGGTTTGTTCTGCCGAAAAGCTTTTTCTCGATATATTCCACCGCCCAGAGTAAAGACTTCCCGTTCACCGCGCCAACTCCTGCATAATTAATCGATAAAAGCCGTTTTTTACGTTGTACATATAGCACCGCGAACACGAGGCGGTTATGCTAACTTCCTGTGACCGTCAGGCGATGACAATGCATTTATGTCTGTGTGTACTATGATTATTTTTTAGTGCATAGCCATTCAACATCCCCGTCCGTCGGCGCGATAAATTCAGGTATGTGTCCGGTATCGTCCTGATACGGATTTTATTCCATGATTCACCCCTGGTATGGAGGAAGGAACGGATGTTCACCCAACGTAAAACATGGCTCTCGGGTGTTGTTGCCGGCTTAATGATGGCCGCGTCCGTCACCGCATCTGCGGAAGAAAAAACGCTGCATGTGTATAACTGGTCAGATTACATTGCGCCGGACACCCTGAGCAATTTCCAGAAAGAAACAGGCATCAAAGTCGTTTATGACGTGTTTGACTCCAACGAAGTGTTGGAAAGCAAATTGATGGCAGGCAGCACCGGTTTTGACCTGGTCGTGCCTTCTGCCAGCTTTCTTGAGCGCCAACTTGCCGCCGGCGTTTTCCAGCTGCTGGATAAAAGCAAGCTGCCCAACTACAAAAACCTCGATCCTGAGCTGATGAAGCTGATTGCTCAGCACGATCCTGATAACAAATATGCGATTCCCTACCTGTGGGCTACCACGGGCATCGGTTTTAACATCGATAAAGTCAAAGCGGCGTTGGGTGCAGATGCGCCAATCGATAATTGGGATCTGGTGTTGAAGCCGGAAAATCTGGAAAAACTGAAAAGCTGTGGCGTTGCTTTCCTGGATGCACCAGAAGAGATTTTCGCGACGGTGCTGAATTATCAGGGTAAAGATCCGAACAGCACCAAGGCTGATGATTACAGCAAAGGCGCGACTGACCTGTTGCTGAAATTGCGCCCGAGCATCAGCTATTTTCACTCTTCGCAGTACATTAACGATCTGGCCAACGGCGACATTTGCGTGGCTATCGGCTGGGCCGGAGACGTGAAACAGGCGGCTAACCGCGCCAAGGAAGCAAATAACGGTGTGAACATCGGCTACAGCATTCCGAAGCAAGGCGCTCTGGCATTCTTTGACGTGCTCGCCATGCCAACAAATGCCAAAAATAAAGAGGAAGCTTACCAGTTCCTTAACTACCTGATGAAACCGGAAGTGATTGCCAATATCAGCAATTACGTCTTCTATGCCAACGGTAACAAAGCTTCCGTTCCGCTGGTTGATGAAGCGGTGCGTAACGATCCGGGCATCTTCCCGCCGGATGACGTGCGTGCCAAGCTGTTCACACTCAAAGTGCAATCACCGCAGATTGACCGCGCGCGTACACGTGCCTGGATCAAGGTAAAAAGCGGTAAGTAACTGTTTTTGTACATAGAGATTATGTGATAATCCGCAGGCGGCTAATCCCCGCCTGTTTGCGCTGTATGTGGTGTAACGCACGGAGAGAGAGGGTGGCTGTCGTAGATCCTTCTCCACCGTGGGTTATTCGTTTGTTCTGCTTTTGCCGGAGAGCAATGCTAAGTGAATGATGCAATTTCCCGTCCCCAGCCTAAAACGCAAAAGGCCGTAACGCCACTGTTGGAAGTGCGCAATTTGACCAAATCCTTTGACGGTCAGGCGGCGGTGGATGATGTGAGTCTGACAATCTACAAAGGTGAAGTTTTCGCGCTGCTCGGGGCTTCCGGCTGCGGTAAATCCACCTTATTGCGTATGTTGGCCGGTTTTGAACACCCCACGCAGGGGCAGATTGTGCTGGATGGACAGGATCTGTCGCTGGTGCCGCCCTATCAGCGCCCTATCAATATGATGTTTCAGTCGTATGCCCTGTTTCCGCATATGACGGTTGAGAAGAATATCGCCTTTGGTTTGAAGCAGGACAAGCTGTCGCGTGCTGAAATTAAATACCGTGTGGAAGAGATGCTGACGCTGGTGCATATGCAGGAGTTTGCCGGACGCAAACCCCATCAGCTGTCCGGTGGTCAGCGCCAGCGCGTGGCACTGGCGCGCAGTTTGGCGAAACGCCCGAAACTGCTGCTGTTGGATGAACCGATGGGCGCACTGGACAAAAAGCTGCGCGACCGTATGCAACTGGAAGTGGTTGATATTCTTGAGCGTGTCGGCGTGACCTGCGTGATGGTGACCCACGATCAGGAAGAAGCGATGACCATGGCCGGGCGCATCGCCATCATGAATCGCGGAGAATTTGTACAAATTGGTGAGCCGGAAGAGATTTACGAACACCCAACCACGCGTTTCAGCGCCGAATTTATCGGCTCGGTCAATATGTTTGAAGGGTTGCTGAAAGAGCGCCAGGACGATGCGTTGATCATTCAGAGCCCTGGGCTGGTACATCCGCTGAAAGTGAATACCTATGTGTCTGTGGTGGATGGCGTTCCGGTGCATGTTGCATTGCGCCCCGAAAAAATCATGCTGTGTGAAGAGGTGCCCGAAGACGGCTGTAACTTCGCTGTCGGTGAAGTGGTGCATATCGCTTATCTGGGCGATTTGTCGATTTACCACGTGCGTCTCAACAGTGGGCAGATCATCAGTGCCCAGTTGCAAAATGCTTACCGCTATCGCAAAGGCGCACCCACCTGGGGTGATGAAGTGCGCTTGTGTTGGGAAGCGGACAGCTGTGTGGTGTTGACGGTGTGATAGGGCGAGATAATGACCATGTTTCCTGAACATAACCTTTCGGATGGCAAAGCGGCGGAACCACCGGATGTGCCGCGCAGTCCTCTGCGCCGGCTGTTGACACAGTGGCACCTGAAATACGGGCGCAAACTGGTGATTGCGCTGCCCTATATCTGGCTAATTTTGCTATTTATGCTGCCGTTCCTGATTGTTTTCAAAATCAGTCTGGCAGAAATGGCGCGCGCGGTGCCACCCTATACCGATTTGCTCTCCTGGGCGGATGATAAGCTCGATATCACCCTCAATCTGGGCAACTATCTTCATCTGCTCGATGATCCGCTCTATTTCGAAGCCTATTTGCAGTCGCTGAAAGTCGCTGCGGTGTCGACGGTGCTCTGCCTGATCATTGGCTATCCGCTGGCATTGGCGGTCGCGCACAGCCAGCCCTCCACGCGAAACATTTTGCTGCTGTTAGTTATCCTACCTTCTTGGACCTCATTTCTTATCCGCGTATATGCCTGGATGGGGATACTGAAGAACAATGGGATATTGAATAATTTCCTGCTGTGGTTGGGTGTCATTGATGAGCCGTTGATCATCCTCCATACCAATCTGGCGGTGTATATCGGTATCGTCTACTCCTATCTGCCGTTTATGGTGTTGCCCATTTATACCGCGTTGACCCGACTGGATTATTCGCTGGTGGAAGCCTCACTGGATTTGGGCGCGCGTCCGTTGAAAACCTTTTTCCACGTAATTGTGCCGCTGACAAAGGGTGGTATTATCGCCGGTTCCATGCTGGTGTTTATCCCGGCGGTCGGGGAGTACGTGATCCCTGAGCTGTTAGGCGGTCCAGACAGCATTATGATTGGCCATATCCTATGGCAGGAGTTCTTTAACAACCGTGACTGGCCGGTAGCGTCTGCGGTAGCGACCATTATGCTATTGCTGCTGATTGTGCCCATCATGTGGTTCCACAAGCATCAGAACAAAAGTGCGGGAGATCAGGCATGAATAATTTACCTGTGGTTCGTTCTCCGTGGCGTACCCTGATTCTGGTTATCGGATTTACCTTTCTGTATGCGCCGATGCTGATGCTGGTGATTTACTCTTTCAACAGTTCCAAATTGGTGACGGTGTGGGCGGGGTGGTCTACCCAGTGGTACAGCGCACTGTTCCATGACAGCGCCATGATGACCGCCGTGGCATTAAGTCTGACTATTGCTGCCGCCTCCGCCACCATGGCGGTGGTGCTAGGCACGCTGGCGGCGGTGGTGATGGTGCGTTTTGGCAGTTTTCGCGGCTCTAACGGCTTTGCGTTTATGCTGACGGCACCGCTGGTAATGCCTGATGTAATTACCGGCTTGTCGTTGCTGCTGCTGTTTGTTGCCTTGGGGCATGCTATTGGCTGGCCCTCCGAGCGCGGCATGCTGACCATCTGGCTGGCCCATGTGACTTTCTGTACTGCCTACGTCACCGTGGTCATTAGCGCGCGACTGCGTGAACTGGATCGCTCCATTGAGGAAGCCGCAATGGATTTGGGCGCGGCGCCGCTTAAAGTGTTTTTCATCATCACCGTGCCGATGATTGCGCCGGCGCTGGTTTCAGGCTGGCTGCTGGCGTTTACGCTGTCGCTGGACGATCTGGTGATCGCCAGTTTCGTTTCCGGACCGGGGGCTACCACGCTGCCGATGCTGGTGTTCTCCAGTGTACGAATGGGCGTTAATCCACAAATTAACGCGCTGGCATCGCTGATATTATTGGTGGTAGGTGTGATTGGCTTGATTGCCTGGTGGTTTATGGCACGCGCGGAGAAGCAGCGCATTCGTGATATGCAGCGAGCCAGGCACGGTTGAGCTAAGTGGTAAGGATATAAACTGCACAGCGCCACCCCTTCGGTGGCGCTGTTGTCTCTGTAAAGGAAACCGATTAACGATGCTGCCAAGCAAGAAGACACTGGTTGCTCAAGGCAATTATGCCCCTGTCGCTGTGACAGTCGCGGGCATCGGTATTATCGCCACCTGTGTACTGAGCCTGGTGATGCTGCTGTGGGATCTGGGATTAAGCAGTTTTGGTGGCTGGATTGGTAGTAGTGCCGAGTCTTGGGACTCAACGCTGGTGCTATTGGCCGCACTGGTGATTCTCTGTTTCGAGGTGCGCTGCGGTGTGGCGGTGATGGCAGGGAAAAACTGGGGGCGTTGGGGCTACCTTATTGCTCAGGGGGCGATCTCTGGCTACATGCTGCTGGCCTCTTTTAGCGATTTTTTGCCTGATATTTTCCACTTTAGTGGAGAGACCAATTGGGACGTTCTGCACCAGTTCGCCACACAGCGTCTGCCCGACGTATTGGTGGTTTTTTTGCTTTTTGTGCCCCATCGCAGCCGCCGCTATTTTCAACGTCGCGCCGTATAGCGCTGTGGCACGATACGACATAGTGCTGTGGCACTATAAGACATCGTGCCTGACGGTGCTATAATGCCGCCCCGACTTTATTGACTCCTCTTCTCCTATGCAGTGTGCACGATATACCGAAGGCAGTTGCCGCTCCTGCCAGTGGCTGGAAAAACCTTATACGCAGCAGCTTTCTGACAAGCAGCAACAATTGGCTGAACTGCTAGACCAACAGACGGTGGGTGCTTGGCTGCCCGTGGTTCCCTCGCCGCAGCAGGCCTTTCGCAACAAGGCCAAAATGGTGGTGAGCGGCAGCGTTGAACGCCCGGTATTCGGTATCCTGCGTCAAGACGGCAATGCGGTCGATTTGTGTGACTGTCCACGGCTTTGTTGAATAAATCAGAATTAGCCGACAGGATGACTCCCTCTGCTACACCTGTTATCCTATCCTGACGCTGTGTGGCATACCCAACAACGTCATACGGTTCAGCGCTTTGACCATCGCTATGGCTTCACCTACTTGAGCCTCATAGTCACGCAGGCTCAGATGGCCACCCAGCAAAGTTTTTATGCGGAACATCGCTGTTTCTGCCACTGAACGCCGGTGATAACCCACTTTCTTTTTCCACATATCATTACTCCCGCTCAGACGCTGATTCGCCACCGCATGGTTACGTTCATGGTACTTGTCCGGCCAGTATTTGGCTCCGCTTCGCGGCGGGATAAGGGGCCTGATTTTCTTTCTTAGCAACGCATCGTGGCAGTAACGGGCGTCATAAGCACCGTCTGCTGACACTTACCTGATTTTTCGGTGGGTTTGGTTAATCAGGCCCGGCAGTGCCTGCGCATCTGTCGTTCCGCTGAGCGATAAGTCGGCACAGATAATCTCATGCGTCGCACTGTCTGCTGCCAGATGAAGCTTGCGCCACACTCTTCGTCTGTCAGCCCCATGCTGCCTGACTTTCCATTCACCTTCGCCAAAGACCTTCAGACCGGTACTGTCGATGACCAGATGCGAGATTTCACCACGCGTTGGCGTTTTTATGCTGATACTGACGGTTTTTGCCCGCCGACTGACCAGAGAGTAGTCCGGGCAGCGCAGTGGCAGGCTCATCAGTGTAAAAACCGAGTCGACAAAGCCCTGTAATGCCCGGAGCGACAGGTTAAACACGCGCTTTATATAGCCAACCGACTTAAAAATGATTACATCCTATGCCCTGATATGCGGCAAAGAAGCATAGCTGGCTGTTATCAAAATAATGTCGCTTGGCTATAGCTAAACGACTTAATTTTGATTACATTATTTAAATGAGCTATTCAATTGATTTTAGACGTAAAGTGATATCTACACGGAAAAACGAAGGGTTGAGTATCCGAGAAACAGCGAAGCAATTTCGGATTGGCCCTGCCTCTGTATCGCGTTGGATTAATCAAATAGAGTCAAAAGCATCGACCACGCGTCAGCGAAAGATCGATAAATCCGAGTTGATAAAAGATGTTGAACAATATCCAGATGCTTACCAAAAAGAACGTGCAGAGCGTTTTGGCGTTTGTCAGAAGGCCATTTGGCAAGCGCTTAAAAAGCTGGGATTGACCTATAAAAAAAACGCTACGTCATCCGAAAGCCGACGAAAACGCCCGGCAGGGATTTCAACAAAAAAAACAACAGTATGAAAAAGAAGGTAAACCTATTGTTTTTATTGATGAAAGTGGTTTTTCACACGATGCCCCACGGACTCACGGCTATTCCCCAAAAGGTCAACGGTGTTTTGGCCTGAAGAACTGGGGAGCTAGGGGAAGAACAAATGTTATCGGCGCTTTATTAGGCACAACGCTGTTTGCTATCGGATTATTTGATATCAATATTAACAGCGATGTTTTCTATGCCTGGGTCACACAAGTCCTTATCCCAGTACTCCCTAAAAACAGTGTAATCATGATGGACAATGCCACTTTTCACAAAAAACATAATATTCAACAAGTCATCATCGATGCAGGGTATATGGTGGAGTATTTGCCTACATATTCGCCAGATCTTAACCCAATTGAGCATAAATGGGCACAAGCAAAAAGCAAAAAAAGAGAGATGGGTTGCGATACAGAGAGTTTGTTCTCAGTCCATATGGTGTAATCAAAATTAAGTCGCTTGGCTATATCAGTCATGTACTTCTGGTGGGTGGTGCAGTTTTCCATCCCGATACGCTTGCCCTTCATGGCGGCAAAATCACTGAACTTGCCTTTCTGTGCGATAACCACGGCCGAATTGGCATAATAGGGTTGGGTAAACGCCACTTGCTTACTGCGTTCTGGCGTGATGTCCATTCTGGAGATCACGGCATCGTAACGACGGAATTTCAGCGCAGAGATCAGACTGTCGAAAGCCTGGTTGGTGAAGGTGCAGTTAGCTTGCATTTGTTTGCACAGGGCTTTCGCCAGATCCATATCGAAGCCGACGATCTCGTTGTTGGCATCGAGAGATTCAAACGGTGGGTAGGTGGCTGAGGCGGCAAAACGAATAGTGTCTGCGGCGTTAGCGCCGAATGCCATACCTGCAAGTAACGTGGCGACCACGAATTTTTTCATGTTGTGATCCAATGATTTTTTTAATTTTTCCTGCGGCATGCTTCCCGCTCAACGGCAATTACATTGCCATTGAGTGAATTTCCATGCAAATAAAATGATTAAAAATACATTTGAGTGATGATAAAACAGACAAAAAAAGCAGGCCGAAGCCTGCTTTTTGTCGTACAAGCTGGATCAGTTACGGTGTTCAAACGCCAGTGCGCGTCGTTCGATAAGTTGCATCAGCAATGTCAGCAACCCATTGACACAAAAATAAATAATCCCTGCGGTGCCGAACACGGCCACATCATAGGTACGGCCATACATCAGTTGACTATACCCCATCACCTCCATCAGCGTGATGGTGTAAGCCAGTGAGGTGCTTTTAAACACCAACACCACTTCGTTTGAATAGGACGACAGAGCGCGTTTAAAGGCATAGGGCAGCAAAATACGCAACGTTTGTGCAGGCGACATACCCAGCGCCGCGCAGGATTGCCACTGCCCGGAAGGGATGGCGCGCACTGCACCGTAAAACAGTTGTGTAGTGTAGGCCGCGCTGTTCAATGCCAGCGCAATCATGGCGCACAGCCAGGGCTGGGAGAGTAAGTGCCACAACCAAGGGATCTGCTGGATTGCCGGAAACTGGCCCGGACCATAGTAGATCAGGAAGATTTGCACTAGCAGCGGTGTACCGGTAAACAGGGTGATGTACGCCCGTGACTGCAGGGACAACACCGGTGTTTTTAACGCAAGCACTGCCGTTAACACCAAAGAGATAACCAGTGCAGCAATCAGCGCCACCAGCGTAAGGCTCAGACTGGTGTGCAACCCTTTGAGCAATTCAGGTAAGTAGGCGAGCATCAGGACGGCCTCCGTTCAAAGCGCGTAGTATGCAGTTCGATACGTTTGAGGACGTATTGACTCAACAAGGTAATTACCAGATAAATCGCTGCCGCAATCACATACCAGGTAAAGGGCTCCTGGGTGCGTGTGGCGATGCTCTTGGTTTGCAGCATCAGATCGTTCACGCTAATCAATGACACCAATGCGGTATCTTTCAGTAATACCAGCCATTGGTTGCCGAGGCCGGGCAGGGCATGACGCCACATTTGCGGCATGTTCAGGCGAAAGAAAATGGCCGCTTTACTCAAACCCAAAGCTTGCCCTGATTCGCGCTGCCCTTGAGGAACCGCTTTCAGTGCGCCGCGCAGCGTTTGAGACGCATAGGCAGCATACAACAGCGCCAACGCAATCACACCGCACAGAAATGGGCTGACTTCAAACGTCTCAATGTTTAACTTGATGGGAAGTTCTGCCCCACCAACACTCAGCGTAAAGCCATCCGCCAGTATCAGCAGCAACTGTGATGAACCAAAATAGATAAACAGCACCACCAGAATTTCCGGCAGGCCGCGTAGCAGCGTCACTAGCGCTGTGCCACTCCAGGCAACGGGCTTCCAACGCGCCATTTCCCAGACGGCAAACAGCATCGCCAGAATCAAGCCGAGTACCAGTGCACAAACAGCAAGGCCGATGGTCATGCCGGCGGCGCTTGCAAGAGGATGAAATTCAATCATTGAGTGAGATTACTGCTGAAACCATTTGTTGTAGATGAACTGATAAGTGCCATCCTGTTTGACTTTGTCCAGTGCGTCATTGAAGCGTTTGACCAGCGGATCGTTACCCTGACGCACAGCAATGCCCAAACCGATACCAAAGTAGTTTTTATCCGTCACGCTAGCGCCTACGGTAGCCAACTGGTCGTTTTGTTTCAGCCACTCATTCACCACAGCGGTGTCACCGAATACCGCGTCCAGACGGCCGCTTTTCAGATCCAAAATGGCATTCTGATAGCTGTCATAAGGCACTGTCGTCACATCTTTGTGTTGGTCCAGCAGGTATTTCTGGTGAGTAGTACCGTTCTGCACGCCGACGCGTTTACCTTTCAGGGAATTGATATCGGCCACTTTGCCTTTCTGTGCGATAAACAACGCAGAGTTGTCGTAGTAAGGCTGGCTAAAGGTCACCTGTTGCTGGCGTTCCGGCGTAATATCCATCCCGGCCATAACGGCTTCATAACGACGGAATTTAAGCCCTGGGATCAAGCTGTCAAAGGCCTGGTTGCTGAACGTACAGGTAGCGTTCATCTCTTTGCACAGCGCGTTAGCAAGATCGACGTCAAACCCTTGGATCTTGTTATCATCGCCCACGAATTCGAACGGAGGGTAAGAGGCTTCAGTCGCGAAACGGATGGTTTCTGCGGCGCTGGCGGCAACGCTGGCGCTGGCGAGGAGTGCTGCAACGAGTAATTTTTTCATTGTCATTTCCATCTTGTTCATCAATGAGAAAGATAACTGGCGAACTCAGCGGTTTGCGGCGCGGTAAAGTGGCTCGCATCACCCTGCTCGACAATACGGCCATTTTCCATGTACACCACACGGCTGGCTGTTTTACGTGCAAAATCCACTTCGTGCGTGACGATAACCTGAGTGATGCCGGTTTGCGCCAGTTCCTGAATAATACCGACCACCTGTGCTGTGATTTCAGGATCGAGTGCAGCCGTCGGTTCATCGAACAGCAGTACCTGAGGTTCCATCATCAGTGCGCGGGCAATCGCCACGCGCTGCTGTTGCCCACCGGACAAATGCAGGGGGAAACGATCGGCAAAATCGCGTAGGCGTAAACGTGTTAACAGTTTGTCTGCGCGTGCCAACGCCTCGTCTTTGCTCAGCCCCAATACCCGACAAGGTGCTTCGGTCAGGTTTTGTGTGACAGTCAGGTGTGGCCAGAGGTTGTATTGCTGAAACACCATGCCGACATTGCGGCGCAGCTCGCGAATGGCACCGTCACTCGGCGGTTGCGCAAACGTAAACTGGTTGCCTGAGATGGCAAGCGTGCCTGAACGCGGCATTTCCAGCAGGTTCAATACGCGCAGCAGCGAGCTTTTCCCCGCACCGCTTGGACCCAATAACACCAGCGTTTCGCCAGCTGGACAATCAAGGGTGACATCGAATAGCGCCTGATGCGCGCCATAGAAACAGTTAATGCTGTTTAGTTGAATACTCATGCGCAAGAATTGAATAGACATTGATGCCGCTAATGTTAACGTCGGCAGGATACTTATGCAATCGCCGTGGGTTAAAATTTGCTGATTAGCGGACTAATGGATAAATAATAGCACAAAATATCGGTTAAGCGGCGGGGTGGCTGTAATTGTCGGGACCGAAGGATAACAGACAGCAAATCTACCCGTAGCGGCGACTATCATGCTGCGGTTTAGCGCCGATAGCATCAAAAACCACAGGTTATGAATGCGTTGTAGTGACGAACTGTTGAAGTTGTTTGTGAGATAATCAATATTTTTTATATTTTTGGTTATGACGTTGGCGCCTTGAGAGTGTCGGCAAGCTTCGCCTGTGAACAAGCGCATACATAAAAGAGCGTAATAGAATGAATGCCAGTGCAATTGCTATCCTGATGTATAGCCAAGCGACATTATTTTGATAACAGCCAGCTATGCTTCTTTGCCGCATATCAGGGCATAGGATGTAATCATTTTTAAGTCGGTTGGCTATATGTTTTTTGTGAAAAGTGGCATTGTCCATCATGATTACACTGTTTTTAGGGAGTACTGGGATAAGGACTTGTGTGACCCAGGCATAGAAAACATCGCTGTTAATATTGATATCAAATAATCCGATAGCAAACAGCGTTGTGCCTAATAAAGCGCCGATAACATTTGTTCTTCCCCTAGCTCCCCAGTTCTTCAGGCCAAAACACCGTTGACCTTTTGGGGAATAGCCGTGAGTCCGTGGGGCATCGTGTGAAAAACCACTTTCATCAATAAAAACAATAGGTTTACCTTCTTTTTCATACTGTTGTTTTTTTTGTTGAAATCCCTGCCGGGCGTTTTCGTCGGCTTTCGGATGACGTAGAGTTTTTTTTATAGGTCAATCCCAGCTTTTTAAGCGCTTGCCAAATGGCCTTCTGACAAACGCCAAAACGCTCTGCACGTTCTTTTTGGTAAGCATCTGGATATTGTTCAACATCTTTTATCAACTCGGATTTATCGATCTTTCGCTGACGCGTGGTCGATGCTTTTGACTCTATTTGATTAATCCAACGCGATACAGAGGCAGGGCCAATCCGAAATTGCTTCGCTGTTTCTCGGATACTCAACCCTTCGTTTTTCCGTGTAGATATCACTTTGCGTCTAAAATCAATTGAATAGCTCATTTAAATAATGTAATCAAAATTAAGTCGTTTAGCTATACCACGGTTTTGATGATAAAGCGCGTGTTTAACCTGTCGCTCCGGGCATTACAGGGCTTTGTCGACTCGGTTTTTACACTGATGAGCCTGCCACTGCGCTGCCCGGACTACTCTCTGGTCAGTCGGCGGGCAAAAACCGTCAGTATCAGCATAAAAACGCCAACGCGTGGTGAAATCTCGCATCTGGTCATCGACAGTACCGGTCTGAAGGTCTTTGGCGAAGGTGAGTGGAAAGTCAGGCAGCATGGGGCTGACAGACGAAGAGTGTGGCGCAAGCTTCATCTGGCAGCAGACAGTGCGACGCATGAGATTATCTGTGCCGACTTATCGCTCAGCGGAACGACAGATGCGCAGGCACTGCCGTGCCTGATTAACCAAACCCACCGAAAAATCAGGGAAGTGTCAGCAGACGGTGCTTATGACGGCCGTTACTGCCACGATGCGTTGCTAAGAAAGAAAATCAGGCCCCTTATCCCGCCGCGAAGCGGAGCCAAATACTGGCCGGACAAGTACCATGAACGTAACCATGCGGTGGCGAATCAGCGTCTGAGCGGGAGTAATGATATGTGGAAAAAGAAAGTGGGTTATCACCGGCGTTCAGTGGCAGAAACAGCGATGTTCCGCATAAAAACTTTGCTGGGTGGCCATCTGAGCCTGCGTGACTATGAGGCTCAAGTAGGTGAAGCCATAGCGATGGTCAAAGCGCTGAACCGTATGACGTTGTTTGGTATGCCACACAGCGTCAGGATAGGATAACAGGTGTAGCAGAGGGAGTCATCCTGTCGGCTAATTCTGATTTATTCAACAAAGCCCGAATCTGCCGTAAACGGTTTTTTATTTTTGGGGAGTGCGGGAGAGTTTGCCAATTTTTCGCAGGAGCAACGCAAGGCCATTGCTGAATTTTGCGTAGCAAAAGTCAATGGGCGCAAACCGGTTATTATCGGGACTGCATCCTGTTCCACGACGGAAGCCATTGCATTAACGCAACATGCATCAGATATTGGTGCGGATGCGGTGATGATTGTAAATCCCTATTATGCACTGATGTCCGATGAACGCCTTTATAATCACTACAAGTCTATTGCTGATGCGGTGGCTATTCCGCAATTATTATATAACTTCCCGGCATTAACTGGACAAAACCTGTCTGTGGAATTGATTGGTCGTCTGGCAGATAACTGCGCCAATATTGTGGGCATCAAAGATACCGTGGATTGCATTAGTCATATTCGCCAGGTGATCACGGAAGTGAAAGGCCGTCATCCTAATTTTCTGGTGTTCTGCGGCTTTGATGAATACGCCCTGGATACGCTGCTGCTCGGTGGCGATGGTGTGATCCCTGCCACCTCCAATTTTGCGCCGGAAATCACCTGTGGCATCTATCAGGCCTTTTTGGATAAGGACATGGTTGCGGTGCAAGCGCTGTTGCGCCGTCTGGCCGTGTTGTCGAAGATCTATACCCTGGAAGTGCCGTTTACCGGTCTGATATAGCCAAGCGACATTATTTTGATAACAGCCAGCTATGCTTCTTTGCCGCATATCAGGGCATAGGATGTAATCATTTTTAAGTCGGTTGGCTATAACAGCCATATCGGTGTAGTAAAGCGGCCGACCACGACCTTCAGGCGAAGAACTGTCAGTCCATGCAGCGATGGCCGACTCATCAAGCCAGACCGTCAGGGAGCCGCGTTGTCTGAGTGCTTTGTTGTAGGTGGGCCAGTTGGTGATTTTAAACTTTTGCTTTGCCATGGGGAGCTGCTATCGGGAGCGATGATAGTGCTTTGATCCGGCGATCCCCTGAAAGTTCGATTTATTCAACAAAGCCCGTTCTGGCCATACTGGAGAGCCTGTTGCATGCAGGGAAAACATCTGACTCAGAAAGAACGGTTCTACATCGAAAAGCGGCGTGGTGAAGGTGTCAACCAAGCTACCATCGCCAGAGAGCTTGCTCTGCCTCGCTCGACCATCAGCAGGGAACTCAGACGCAATACCCACCCTACTTTCAATGGTGTCTACTGCTGTAGAAGGGCGGACACTCTGGCCCGGGAACGCCGTCATAAGCCTCTGCCAAACAATGCTTTTTACCCGTTGGAGCCACACATTCAGAACTTCATCAGGCAGGCGCTTTCCACGCACTCTTCACCTGAAATCATCAGTGGCCGTTTGCACCTGGAATTCGGTATATCTGTCAGCAAGAATACGCTATATCGCTATATCCTGCAGGAGAGACAGGCTGGCGGGGAGCTATATCAGCAACTTCCTCATCGGGGAAAACGTTACAGGTACAATGCCGAAAACCTCAAATCAGGCCCTATTCCCAACCGTGTTGGTATTGAGTATCGCCCAGCTCAAGCCGAGCTTAAACAGGAGCCTGGCCACTTCGAAATTGACACTATTTTTGGCAAAGACCAGAAGTCATTCTTGTTAACCATCGTAGATAAAGCATTGAAAACCGTCATCATTCGCAAACTGCCTAATAAGCGTGCGGAGACTGTGGTTGCTGCTTTCAGGGACATTGAAGCTAATACCTTTTGCAAGTTTAAGACCCTAACAGCTGATAACGGCCCTGAATTCGCTCTGCACGAGCAAATTACTCAAATCACAGGGGCGCAGGTCTACTTTGCCCATCCTTATCATTCCTGGGAGAGGGGCTTGAATGAGCACACCAACGGGCTGATACGACGTTTTTACCCAAAGGGAACAGACTTCAGTCAGGTCAGTCATCGTAAGATTGCCGAACTCGAACACATACTCAATACAAGGGGCAGAAAATCGCTGGGCTATCGTTCCCCCAATGAGGTATTTTTAACGCACTTACTGGTGGCATAAGCCTCTACCGTTTTGTTGCGTTTCGAGTGGGAATGGGGCATCCATCTCAGCGCGGCTCATGGGCAAAAATGGCGCTGTGCCCTAGCACTCGGCCCAGTAGCGAGGGTAAGAAAACAGATGGTGTTCAGGAACAATCAGGCTTGTGGACACGGTTAACTCTTCAACACAGGGGATTATCAGGGCCGGAAATTCTACCGATTTCATCAGAAAAAGGGGGGGATTTACACAGGAAATGAGACAAATCATGAAAATCGCCTTGCGCAAAAAACGCGCATCGATATTGCAAGAAAACGCACTGGGTGAGGCCGTTAGCCACCCTGCGCGTTTGCAATGCTACACTTCAGGCAAGTGTAGCCAGCCACATAACGGAATATATGACCAACACAGCATTAAAACGCCCGATACTGACGCTCCCCAACGGGGCGGACAAACTCCTGCTGCATTCGTGCTGCGCACCGTGTTCCGGGGAGGTGATGGAAGCCATTCAGGCAGCAGGGATTCACTACACCATTTTCTTCTACAACCCTAACATTCATCCGCAGAAGGAGTATCTCATCCGCAAGGAAGAGAATATTCGCTTCGCCCAGAAGCATGGGGTGCCCTTTATTGATGCCGATTACGACATGGATAACTGGTTTGAACGGGCAAAAGGGATGGAGTGGGAGCCAGAGCGCGGCGTGCGCTGCACCATGTGCTTTGATATGCGCTTCGAGCGTACCGCACTGTACGCGGCAGAAAACGGCTTTACGGTGATCAGCAGTTCGCTCGGCATCTCGCGCTGGAAAAACATGCAGCAAATTAATGACTGCGGCCAGCGGGCCGCTTCGCATTATCCGGGCATGGTGTACTGGGATTACAACTGGCGTAAAGGGGGCGGCTCGGCGCGCATGATCGAGATCAGCAAACGGGAGCAGTTTTACCAGCAAGAATACTGCGGTTGCGTGTATTCCCTGCGCGACAGCAATCTGCACCGAAAATCGCAAGGCAGACCGCTGATTAAAATCGGGAAACTGTATTACGGTAAAGGAGAGTAATCACACGGGTGATCCCTACTCTACCAGTCATTCCCGAGAAAGCAGGAATCTCCACAATTTTAGGCCAAGTCTTTTTGTTGTTGCAGTGAATGTTTCGTGCGCATTAATCCACGCGATTATTTTCACGACACATCGCACGCGCCCAACTCGGGGCGCTCAATCGCCCTCGTCTCATCCATGAGACTCGCCCCTGCGGGGCCGCTGCTGGCAGCGTTATTTTTTACGCGTTATACCTTCAAATAATTGCGCTTTACGCCATTTCTTTCGGGAATGCCCTACCGTGCGAAAGCGGTAACCCTTTACAAATCCTTCTGTCAAAGCGCCACAGCCTACGCAGATAATGCCGTGGGGAGATCTCCCCCCACCGTTACAACCGTATCGGTTTGATATCCCAGATATCGTCGGCATACTCCTGAATGGTATAGCCAACCGACTTAAAAATGATTACATCCTATGCCCTGATATGCGGCAAAGAAGCATAGCTGGCTGTTATCAAAATAATGTCGCTTGGCTATAGCCGTGAGTCCGTGGGGCATCGTGTGAAAAACCACTTTCATAAATAAAAACAATAGGTTTACCTTCTTTTTCATACTGTTGTTTTTTTTTGTTGAAATCCCTGCCGGGCGTTTTCGTCGGCTTTCGGATGACGTAGAGTTTTTTTTATAGGTCAATCCCAGCTTTTTAAGCGCTTGCCAAATGGCCTTCTGACAAACGCCAAAACGCTCTGCACGTTCTTTTTGGTAAGCATCTGGATATTGTTCAACATCTTTTATCAACTCGGATTTATCGATCTTTCGCTGACGCGTGGTCGATGCTTTTGACTCTATTTGATTAATCCAACGCGATACAGAGGCAGGGCCAATCCGAAATTGCTTCGCTGTTTCTCGGATACTCAACCCTTCGTTTTTCCGTGTAGATATCACTTTACGTCTAAAATCAATTGAATAGCTCATTTAAATAATGTAATCAAAATTAAGTCGTTTAGCTATAGAACCGTTCTTTAAACTAGTTGCTGAATAGAGACTTGCATTTTTTGTCAGGCTATTGAGAATAAAAAGAGGTTTAACTTAGAGAATAAAGGTTTGAAATGATCAACAAAGAGCGGTTGTTACGAGATAATCGTTTATGTAAAGCAATCATTGGATTATCAGTCGAAGAATTGAAAAATTTAGCCGCTGAATTTTCAGCTTGTTATTTGATTTATCGGAAAAGGAATCGAAAAGATCACGAGCGGCAGATGGGTGCAGGGCAGAAAGGATTTATCCCAACCCCATTAGATAAACTGCTTTTTATTTTATTGTATTTAAAATGTTATCCGACCTATGATTTGCAAGGACTTCTTTTTGGTTTAGATAGAACACGGGTATGTCGCTGGGTAAAAATATTATTGCCGGTTTTAGAGATGACCTTGGGGCGAGAATGTGTTTTGCCCGCTCGTCAAATTCGCTCTGCTGAGGGATTTTTTCGCGCCTTTCCTGGAGTTAAAGACGTCTTTATTGATGGGACAGAGCGACCTGTCCAAAAGCCTAAGAATCTGCGTCGGCGAAAAAAAATGTATTCGGGAAAGAAAAGACAGACCACTCGAAAAGGGCTTATTATGACTGACGAAACAAGGCAAATTGGATTTATCCCCATGAGCAAAAATGGGCGCCGTCACGATAAACGCTTACTCGATAAAGTCGATATAATTCGCCATATTCCTCCTGAGGTAACCATCTGGGCAGATACCGGTTTTCAAGGTATAGATAAACAGCATCCTAATACACAAATCCCAAAAAAAGGAACTCGAAAAAGACCTTTATCGCCTGAACAAAAACAAGAAAATAAAATAATCTCGGGCATCCGTATTACAGTTGAACACGCCATCGCGGGTATCAAGCGCCTCGGTTGCATGACCCAAATTTTACGGAATCGTAGACCCTTTATTGATGATACCTTCTTACTCCTTAGCGCCGGTCTTTGGAATTTCCATCTCAGAACAGCGTAAAATTTACTTCAATCACCGAAACACCCTTATTTCACTATTAAGCAACACGCTTTTTGTGAGTCAGATGTTTTCCCTGCATGCAACGGGATCTCCAGTAGGGCCAGAACGGTGATTTTATCCGACTCTGGCCAGTGGGTCACTTTGTTGCGTTTCGAGTGGGAATGGGGCCTTTAGCCCACGATTTTTCAGTTCTGTCATCACAGATAACCAGAACTTGGCCCCCTCAGTTTTGGCTATCCATAGCCCCAGCAGCTCTTTTTCGCCCTGGCCGTTGACGCCGAGGGCCAGATAAACAGACTTGTTGGCCACGGCTCCGCCGTCCTGGCTTTTGACAACAATACAGTCAAGGTAAACAATGGGATAAAGCGCATCCAGCGGCCGTTGCTGCCAGCGCTTAACGTCATCCATCACGGCATTGGTCACTTGAGAAATGAAGCCAGCGGAAACATCGACCCCGTAGACTTCTTTAAAGTGTGCCTGAATATCACGGGTTGATAACACTCTGGAATAGAGAGAAATAATGCGGTCATCGAAGCCGTTAAGCTGTTTTTCGTTCTTACCGATCAGTGTCGGCTCGAAGGTACTGTTGCGGTCGCGCGGAATATCGAGCTCGATCTCCCCATTTTGGCTACGTACGCTCTTGGATGTCTTGCCATTGCGTGAGTTGCCTGAATGATTACCAGCCGGGTCATGCTTAGCATACCCAAGGTGCATCTCCATCTCAGCTTCAAGAACCCGTTCCGCCAGTCTTTTAGTCAGCACCTTGAGTAGGCCTGATTCACCCAGCAGATCCTGAGGGGAGTGACAATCTTGAAGCAGTTGGTCAATAAGTTCGTTGCTGATAGGCATTTTG
Organism: Symbiopectobacterium purcellii; assembly: GCF_052050035.1. Classification (GTDB taxonomy): domain Bacteria; phylum Pseudomonadota; class Gammaproteobacteria; order Enterobacterales; family Enterobacteriaceae; genus Symbiopectobacterium; species Symbiopectobacterium purcellii_A. Next base: position 4,944,370 of record NZ_CP189882.1, on the reverse strand, counting down.
TTATCCGTTGAAGGTTTTCCTCAAAATGCCATTTACACAGATTATTTTACAGTCTCGGAATCTAGACCCTTTATTGATGATACCTTCTTACTCCTTAGCGCCGGTCTTTGGAATTTCCATCTCAGAACAGCGTAAAATTTACTTCAATCACCGAAACACCCTTATTTCACTATTAAGCAACACGCTTAATGGTGTCTACTGCTGTAGAAGGGCGGACACTCTGGCCTGGAAACGCCGTCATAAGCCTCTGCCAAACAATGCTTTTTACCCGTTGGAGCCACACATTCAGAACTTCATCAGGCAGGCGCTTTCCACTCACTCTTCACCTGAAATCATCAGTGGCCGTTTGCACCTGGAATTCGGTATATCTGTCAGCAAGAATACGCTATATCCTGCAGGAGAGACAGGCTGGCGGGGAGCTATATCAGCAACTTCCTCATCGGGGAAAACGTTACAGGTACAATGCCGAAAACCTCAAATCAGGCCCTATTCCCAACCGTGTTGGTATTGAGTATCGCCCAGCTCAAGCCGAGCTTAAACAGGAGCCTGGCCACTTCGAAATTGACACTATTTTTGGCAAAGACCAGAAGTCATTCTTGTTAACCATCGTAGATAAAGCATTGAAAACCGTCATCATTCGCAAACTGCCTAATAAGCGTGCGGAGACTGTGGTTGCTGCTTTCAGGGACATTGAAGCTAATACCTTTTGCAAGTTTAAGACCCTAACAGCTGATAACGGCCCTGAATTCGCTCTGCACGAGCAAATTACTCAAATCACAGGGGCGCAGGTCTACTTTGCCCATCCTTATCATTCCTGGGAGAGGGGCTTGAATGAGCACACCAACGGGCTGATACGACGTTTTTACCCAAAGGGAACAGACTTCAGTCAGGTCAGTCATCGTAAGATTGCCGAACTCGAACACATACTCAATACAAGGGGCAGAAAATCGCTGGGCTATCGTTCCCCCAATGAGGTATTTTTAACGCACTTACTGGTGGCATAAGCCTCTACCGTTTTGTTGCGTTTCGAGTGGGAATGGGGCTCGACGTTATTGCAGGCGAAAGGCGCAGTATCACTGGATTCGGAATCGCGCCCACTGTTGCTGGTAGAAGATCCTGAAACACGATTGCACCCGATCATGCTGTCGGTTGCCTGGGAGTTGCTGATGCACTTGCCCTTGCAAAAAGTCACCACCACCAATTCCGGCGATCTGCTGTCGCTGGTGCCGGTGGAGCAAGTGTGCCGCCTGGTGCGGGAGTCCTCGCGGGTGGCGACTTACCGTATCGGGAAGCAAGGGATGAACCCTGAAGACAGCCGGCGTATCGCGTTTCATATCCGCTTTAATCGCCCCTCATCGCTGTTTGCGCGCTGTTGGCTGCTGGTTGAAGGCGAAACGGAAGTGTGGATGCTCAGCGAACTCGGCCGTCAATGTGGACATCACTTCGAGGCAGAAGGGGTGCGCGTCATCGAATTTGCTCAATCAGGGCTACGACCCTTGTTGAAGTTTGCACAACGTATGGGCATCGAGTGGCATGTGCTGGTGGACGGCGATGATGCGGGTAAAAAGTACCCTGCCACGGCGCGTAGCCTGTTGACCCAACAGGGGGAAACTGACCGAGACCACATCACAATGCTTTCAGCCCCTGATATGGAACATTTTATGTATCGCAATGGCTATAAGGACGTTTTCCACCGCATTGCACAACTGCCGGAAAATGTGCCGCTCTCGGCCGCAAAAGTGATTGTCAAAGCGATCCACCGCGCCTCAAAACCGGACCTGGCCATCGAAGTGGCAATGGCTGCGGCCGAACGCGGCAATGACGCTATTCCTGTGTTGATTCGCACGCTTTTTTCACGCGTGCTCTGGTCGGCGCGTGGTCGCGCAGATTGAGCCGATTTGCGCGCAGAGATAGGTCAAAATAAAAATGCCGGTTTTAAAACCAGCATTTTGTTTTGTGGATAATGAGGAATGTTTTTCAGGCCACAGCTAGGCGACAGCCTCGACGACCAGCGGAACGATCAAACTGGCATGATTTCCTTTAGGCCCTTTATGAACATCAAATCTGACCGACTGGCCTGCCTTCAGCGTGCGATAACCGTCCATTTGAATCCTCGAGTAGTGGGCAAAGATATCCTCGCCTCCACCTTCGGGACAGATAAATCCAAAGCCTTTGGCATTATTGAACCATTTAACAGTACCTGTCTCCATGCATTTACGTCCTTCGCAAGAGTATTATCGAAACGAGAGGTTAGGTTATTTGGTCGATATGAATGCGAATTGATTAGAACCCAGTCAATTCACCTGTACACTCTAGTGAAATCGAAAAGAGCGTCAAGCCATCCCACAGGGGCAGTGCAGAGCAGTTTGTCAAAGTTTGATGCAGGTAACGCAATTGATGATTTTCATGCAGGGTTGTTGCTTCAATTCGTGTGCTGTTACCGATGACATCCGCGGACGATTTCTTGCTTCTTGGCAACACAGTGCGCGCGCAGGTGATAAAATAGAGTAAATGGCTGATGTGGGACTCTCAGCCTGGTATCGCATTAATGAAGATGGATGAATAATGAGTAACCGCAGTGTGGGGATTGAAAATATGTGGGGGCAGGCAACTCACGTTGATGTAACGTCGGAGATACGTATGGAGAGTCGTCCCTGGACGCATTCTGACAGCGTTCTGCTGGAAAAACAGCAGCAAAAACTGCAACCTCCATCGATGTATAACGTGATTTTAAACAATGATGATTACACCCCGATGGAATTTGTTATTGACGTTCTGCAAAAGTTCTTTTCTTATGATATTGAACGCGCAACGCAACTTATGCTGACGGTTCACTATGAAGGGAAGGCTGTCTGTGGTGTTTTCAGTGCCGATGTGGCTGAAACCAAGACGGTGCAAGTGAATCGCTATGCAAGGGAAAATGAGCACCCGTTGCTCTGTACGCTGGAAAGGGCCTGATATCAGGTAATTTATTGTGGGGAGGCGCCTATGCTTAATCAAGAACTGGAACTCAGTCTCAACATGGCTTTCGCCAGAGCGCGTGAGCGCCGCCACGAGTTTATGACCGTGGAGCATTTGCTACTGGCGTTGCTCAGCAACCCGGCGGCGCGCGAAGCGTTGGAAGCATGCTCGGTGGATTTGGCTGCACTGCGCCAGGAGCTGGAAACGTTCATCGAACAGACCACCCCGACGTTACCGCAAAATAATGAAGAGCGTGAAACGCAACCGACATTGAGTTTTCAGCGCGTATTGCAACGTGCTGTGTTCCACGTTCAGTCCTCTGGTCGCAGTGAAGTCTCTGGTGCTAACGTGCTGGTGGCGATATTCAGCGAGCAGGAATCACAGGCGGCTTACCTGCTGCGTAAGCATGATGTGAGTCGGCTCGATGTGGTGAACTTCATTTCCCACGGCACGCGTAAAGAAGAACCGGGCCAGGCACCTAGCTCGGAAAACCCTGTCAACGAAGAGCCGGTAGGCGGGGAGGATCGCATGGAAAACTTCACCACTAACCTCAATCAATTGGCTCGCGTTGGCGCTATTGACCCGCTGATTGGTCGTGAAAAAGAGCTGGAACGCACCATTCAGGTATTGTGCCGGCGGCGCAAAAACAATTCGCTGCTGGTCGGCGAGTCTGGTGTAGGGAAAACGGCGATTGCAGAAGGTCTGGCCTGGCGCATCGTTCAAGGCGACGTGCCGGAAGTGATGGCCGTTTGCACGCTCTATTCCCTGGATATCGGCTCGCTGCTGGCGGGTACCAAATACCGTGGCGATTTTGAAAAACGTTTCAAAGCGCTGCTCAAACAATTGGAACAGGATCAAAGCAGCATTCTGTTTATTGATGAAATACACACCATCATTGGTGCGGGTGCGGCTTCTGGTGGACAGGTTGATGCAGCAAACCTGATCAAACCGCTGCTCTCCAGCGGTAAGATTCGGGTTATCGGTTCTACCACTTACCAGGAATTCAGCACTATCTTCGAAAAAGACCGTGCCTTGGCGCGTCGTTTCCAGAAAATCGATATTACTGAACCAAGCGTCGAAGAGACCGTACAAATCATCAATGGGCTTAAACCGAAATATGAAATTCACCACGATGTTCGTTACACCGCCAAAGCCGTGCGCGCCGCCGTTGAACTGTCGGTCAAATACATCAACGATCGCCATCTGCCGGATAAAGCTATCGATGTTATTGATGAGGCGGGTGCTCGCAGCCGTTTGATGCCAGCCAGCAAACGCAAAAAAACGGTTAACGTTTCAGACATTGAGTCGGTGGTGGCGCGTATCGCCCGTATCCCTGAGAAAACCGTGTCTGCCAGCGATCGCGATGTGTTGAAAAACCTCAGCGATCGTCTGAAGATGCTGGTGTTCGGGCAGGATAAGGCCATTGAAGCGCTAAGCGAGGCTATCAAAATGAGCCGCGCTGGTTTGGGCAGTGAGCGCAAGCCTGTCGGCTCTTTCCTGTTTGCCGGGCCGACTGGGGTCGGGAAAACCGAAGTCACCGTGCAACTGGCCAAGGCGATGGACATTGAGCTTCTGCGCTTTGATATGTCGGAATACATGGAGCGCCACACGGTGAGCCGCCTGATCGGTGCGCCTCCGGGCTACGTCGGTTTCGATCAGGGCGGATTGCTGACTGACGCGGTGATCAAACATCCGCATTCGGTGTTGCTGCTTGATGAAATCGAAAAAGCGCACCCTGATGTCTTCAACCTGCTGCTACAGGTGATGGATAACGGTACGCTGACTGACAATAACGGTCGCAAGGCGGATTTCCGCAACGTGATTGTCGTCATGACCACCAATGCGGGCGTGCAAGAGACCCAGCGTAAATCGATTGGCCTGATTCAACAGGACAACAGCAGTGATGCGATGGAGGAGATTAAAAAGATCTTCACGCCAGAATTCCGCAACCGTCTGGACGGCATCATCTGGTTCAACCATCTGTCAGCGCAGATTATTCAGCAGGTGGTGGACAAGTTTGTCGTGGAACTGCAAGCGCAGTTGGACGCGAAGGGCGTGTCGTTAGAAGTCAGCGAAGATGCACGCAACTGGTTGGCGGATAAGGGCTATGACAAGGCGATGGGCGCGCGGCCTATGGTGCGTGTGATACAGGAAAACCTCAAAAAACCGCTGGCAAACGAACTGTTGTTTGGGTCGTTGGTGAACGGCGGCTCAGTGAAGGTGGAACTGGACAGCGCAACGCAAGCATTGACCTACAGCTTCCACAGTGCGCAAAAGCTAAAAACGGAAGGGACTGTGCACTGAGTGTGTCACTGAGCGGTAAAAGAAAAAAGCACTGCTTTTTTTTGGGCGTGGTGGTTAATACCACCACGTGCAACCTGTACCAAAAAGCAAAAGCCCTTGCCTGAAAAGGGAAGGGCACATAAGGCGGGTACATCCTCAGGTGTCGCGGTGTTAGCGACAGGCGAACCGATTAACGGCTACGGAAGACAATGCGGCCTTTACTCAGGTCGTACGGGGTCAGCTCTACAGTGACTTTGTCACCCGTCAGGATGCGGATATAGTTTTTACGCATTTTACCGGAGATATGAGAGGTAACCACGTGTCCGTTTTCCAACTCAACGCGGAACATGGTGTTAGGCAGTGTATCAAGCACGGTGCCTTGCATTTCAATATTGTCTTCTTTGGCCATCGAATCCTCTAGGGTTAACTACCTTAAATTTTTTAACGGGCACGATAATGCCGAAAAACCGGCATTATGTAAAGGAGCGTTGATGATCTCAGCAGCAACTTTCGGATAAGAAGGGCGTATGCGCCTGCTTATGTTTCTCCAATTGGGACCAGTGACAGTGCTTGTGGCTGCCAACTGGACGCGGCGATAGGGGCATCCTGTAATGCACGTAGCGCCGTCAGATAGGTCGGGCGCGACACTTCTGTGGCGCCCAGAGACGCCGTGTGAGCGTTTAGCACCTGGCAGTCCATTAAATGCCCGCCACAGCGAACAAAATGCGTGACGAGTGCAACCAGCGCGCATTTGGACGCGTTGTCACTGAGGCTGAACATCGATTCGCCGCAAAATAGCTTTCCTTGCGCGATGCCGTACAGCCCGCCCACCAGTTCCTTGTCGCTCCAGACTTCGATGGAGTGCGCATGCCCCTGCTCATGCAGTGCGCAATAAGCGGCAATCACCTCTGGGCTTATCCAGGTTCCTTCCTGACGCGCTTTGGCGCAGGCGTGTATTACCGCACTGAACGCGTAGTTTAGCGTGATGTGAAAAGGCTGTTTGCGCATGAACTTTCGCAGGCTGCGACTGATATGAAGCGCCTCAGGTTGCAATATGGCGCGTGGATCGGGTGACCACCACAGAATGGGATCGCCGGGTGAGTACCAGGGAAAAATACCGTCTCGATAAGCCGCCAATAATCTGCCTGGCGACAGGTCTCCACCAAAGGCCAATAAGCCGTTGGGGTCGGCCAACGCTTTTTCCACCGGAGGAAAAAGCGTGGTATTGGCAGCGAGTTGAAATAGCTGCATCATGCCTGCCGGATAGCGTGTTGATGGAACTGCCAATAGCGGCCTTGTGCTGCCAGCAGATCGGCGTGGCGACCCTGCTCAACCATGCGACCATTATCCACGATGCAAATACGATCCAGCGACGCCAAGTCGTTCAGGCGATGAGTAATGATGATAAACGTTTTTCCACGGGTGTTTTCTCGCAGCAGATGCAGAATTTTCTGCTCGGTATCGGCATCCAACCCTTCGGTCGGTTCATCTAACAGTACCAAGGGGGCTGGGTGGAGTAGGGCGCGAGCTAGCCCAAGGCGGCGCTGTTCCCCGCCAGAGAGTTGGCGTCCACCTTCACCGATCCAGGCGTTAAGGCCCTCTGGTGTTTCCAGCAGATTGCCTAATCCTACCTGTTGCAACTGTTGGCTCAGTTGGGCATCGCTGGCCTGCGGTGCGGCCAGTAGCAGATTGTCGCGCAGCGTCGCGCTAAAAATATGTATCCGCTGCGGCACCACGCTCATCATGTCTCGCAGTGCTGGTTCACTCCACTGTGCGAGCGGCAGGCCGTTTAGGGTAATGCTGCCTGCGTCGCAGTCCCAGGCGCGGGTCAGTAATTGCAATAGCGTTGATTTGCCGCACCCCGTACGCCCTAGCAGCGCAATGTGTTCGCCTGGTGCGATATCCAGTGTAATGTCCTGCAATACGGGCAGCGGTTGACCGGGATAGGTGAAACTTACCTGCTGTAATGACAGCGTTGCCGTCGTGGTTACGGCGGAAGATGGCGTTGCCGCTGTGAATACCACCGCAGGCTGCTGACGCAGAATCTGGTCAACGCGCGTGGCTGATGCGATCACCTGGCCCATGTGTTGAAACGCGCCAGTAACCGGACCTAGCGGCTCGAACGCTGCCAGTGCGGCGAATACAAACAGGGCAATCAACGCCCCTGGTTGCGTATAACCGCCAATCCCGGCCGCTGCCAGCCAGAGAATGGCGGTCACGGTAAAACCGGTGCAGAGCAGCATCAGTGCCTGCGACAGGCCCGTCAGGCGCGCCTGTCGCTGTTGTTGCGTCAGCCAGGCCTGTTCCGTGCCGGCGAGCTGATGGCGAAAGGCTGTCTGTACGCCAAACAGGGTTAATTCGGCCTGCCCTTGCAGCCAGGTGGTCAACTGCGTGCGATAACGCGAGCGCAGCAGCGTAAGGTGGGTGCCTATCGGTTTACCCGCACGATAGAACACCGGCGGGAGCAGGGCTAACAGCAGCAACATAATGGAGCCGAGGGTCAATGCCAGTGAGCTGTCCAGCCAGCTCAGCCCGTAAGTTACTACCAATATCACCACCAACGCGCTGACCAACGGCGATATCACGCGCAAATAAAGATGGTCGAGGGTGTCAACATCGGCAACCAGACGGTTGAGCAGGTCGGCCTGACGAAACCGGGCGAGCCCCCCCGGTGACAGCGGAAGCGTGCGCGAAAAGGTAAACACGCGCAGATGCTGCAACACGCGGAAGGTGGCGTCATGGCACACCAGACGCTCGGCGTAACGCCCGGCAGTACGCAGGATCGCCGCACCGCGCACGCCCGCCGCAGGCAACATATAATTAAAGGTCATCAATCCGGCAAGGCCCGCCAGTGACGCTCCCGCCAGAAACCAGCCGGAGAGTGTCAGCAGCCCAATGCTTGCCAATAATGTGATAATGGCGAGCACTACGCCAATGCTCAGCCGCCAAACGTGGCGACGATACAGCAGGAGAAAGGGTTTCAGTACCTGCAACGAACTGTTCTGCGGCATATTAGTAAGCTCCCTGACGCTGTGCCAGAAGGTCGGCAAACGGCCCTGACTGTTGACGTAGCGTGTCGTAGTCTCCCTGCTGCGCCAGTTGTCCTTTTTCAATCACCCATATGCAATCGTAATGGCGGGTGTCATCAAGGCGGTGCGTCACCAGCAAGATGGTTTGCTGGCGTGTGGCGTTTTCCAAGGCGTGCATCACGCGCTGTTCGCTGTGTGAATCCAGACTGGCGGTTGGTTCATCCAGTAGGAGCAACTGCGAGCGTTTTAACAAGGCACGGGCAACGGCAATGCGCTGCGCTTGTCCGACAGAGAGTCGCGCTGCGCCATCACCCACTACGGTATCAAGCCCCTGTGGCAACAGAGGAAGAAACTCATGCACGTAAGCGTGTTCTACTGCCTGTTGCAACGCGCTCTCAGAGGCTTGCGGGTTCCCCAACAGAATATTGCTGCGAAGTGTTTCTTCTGGTAAGTGCGGATTTTGACCTAACCAACTGATGTGTTTACGCCATGCGGTGGCATCCAGTGAATGCAGTTCCTGCCCGTTGATACACAACGAGCCGCGATAAGGTAAAAAACCAAGCAGTACATGAAGCAGCGAACTCTTTCCGGCTCCGCTCACGCCAACCAGCGCCACCCGCTGTCCCGGTTCGAGCGTAAAGGTCAGCGGTTCGGTTAACGCAGAGCCCGTGGGCGATAACACCACCAGTTGGTCCGCACGGATGGCAATGGTTTCTGAGTCAAACGGCTGAGTGCCGAGTCCGACCTCCTCAGCTTCAGCAGTAAGAAAGTTTACCAGCGATTCTGCTGCACCAACGGCCTGTGCTTTCGCGTGATAAAACGTGCCCAGATCGCGCAACGGCTGGAAAAATTCGGGGGCGAGAATCAAGACCAGAAAACCAGCAAACAGGGTGACGCCAGTGCCATAATGGCCGAAATCCAGCTCGCCAAGGTAAGAAAAGCCGAAATAGACCGCGACCACTGCGATGGAGATAGACGCAAAAAACTCCAGTACACCGGACGAAAGAAACGCCATGCGCAACACTTCCATGGTGCGACTGCGAAAATCCTCCGATGCCCGGCGAATGTCATCCACTTCGGCCGCGCCGCGATGGAACAGTCGCAACGTCTCCATGCCGCGCAACCGATCGAGAAAGTGGCCGCTCAGTCGCGCCAGTGCGAGAAAGTTGCGACGGTTGGCATCGGCGGCCCCCATGCCGACCAACGCCATAAACAATGGGATCAGCGGGGCGGTAACTAGCAAAATTAGCGCCGCCGCCCAGTTGATGGGAAACACGGCGGCCAGAATCAGCAGGGGAATCAAGGCAGCAAGGTACATTTGTGGCAGATAGCGCGCATAGTAATCCTGCATGTCTTCGACTTGTTCTAGAATGAGCGTTGCCCAACTGCCTGCTGGTTTTCCCAGCACCCAGGCGGGGCCCAGTCGCTGTAGTTTTTCCAGCACCTGATGGCGAATTTGTCGCCTTACCGCTTCGCCACAGCGAAAGCCTACCTGCTCGCGCAGAAAATGAGTGAGCGCGCGTGCGGCGAACAAACCAATGAGCAGCATAAACTCGCTGATCAGTGTCTGACGGGACAGGTGCTCAATAATCAAGCCGTGTAACAATGTTGCCAATACCCATGCCTGTGCCACGATAAGAAGGCCGCTTACCATCCCCAGCAGTAAAGAGAGGCGGAGCCAGCGTTGTGCCAGTTTGCTCTGTTGTTTTAGCCAGCGTGCAAGTTGTTGCTGTCGAGTCTGTTTCATAGAGTACCGGGCTGCGCTATAGAGAGGGGAATACCCAAAAATCCAACATTTATGCAACTGTTATATAACAAAAAGCAGGCGAGTATTCAGCGTGGCCTCATGTTACCGCGTTAGCGTGCAGGTGCAAACCAAAAGCAGGGAGAAAATGTGGGGAGAGATCAATTTTCCCAAAAGGGAGCCAAAAGAATCCCCTTATTCAGGTGGTACGATCTGAATACGGGGAGAAGGGCAGCATATTATCGGGTTGCGAGGCCATCCAGATAGCGCTCTGCATCCAGCGCGGCCATGCAGCCGGTGCCCGCCGAGGTAATGGCCTGACGGTAGATATGATCCATGACGTCGCCTGCGGCAAACACGCCAGGGATGCTGGTCTGTGTGGCATTGCCGTTGATACCGGATTGTACCTTGATGTAGCCGTTTTCCAGCGCCAGTTGGCCGTCAAAGATGGCCGTGTTAGGGCTGTGGCCGATGGCGATAAATACGCCAGCCAGCGCCAGCTCTTCGCTCTCATCTGTACGGGTGTTGCGAATACGAACGCCGGTCACGCCCATGTCATCGCCCAGCACTTCGTCCAGCGTACGATCGGTGTGCAGCACAATATTGCCGTTTTGCACTTTGTCCATCAGACGATCGATCAGGATTTTCTCTGCGCGAAAGCTGTCACGACGGTGGATTAAGTGAACTTGCTGTGCAATGTTAGACAGATAAAGTGCTTCTTCTACCGCGGTATTGCCGCCACCGACTACAGCGACGCGTTGGTTACGGTAAAAGAAACCGTCACAGGTCGCGCAGGCAGATACGCCCTTACCTTTAAAGGCCTCTTCGGAAGGCAGACCGATATAACGTGCGGAGGCACCGGTCGCCACGATCAGGGCATCACAGGTGTATTCTTCGCTGTCGCCAAACAGACGAAACGGCCGCTGTTGCAAATCAACGCGCTGAATGTGATCGAAAATGATCTCGGTGTTGAACTTTTCAGCATGAGCGTGCATGCGGTCCATCAGCAACGGCCCGGTAAGACCTTCCGCGTCACCCGGCCAATTTTCCACTTCCGTCGTGGTCGTCAACTGCCCGCCTTTTTCCATGCCGGTAATCAACACCGGATGCAGGTTGGCGCGCGCGGCGTACACCGCAGCGGTATAGCCCGCAGGGCCAGAACCCAAAATCAATAGCTTGTGGTGCTTGACGGTACCCATGTGTTCCTCTTTTTTGCAACGGTCTACTTAACGCCGATTGTAAGGAAATTACCAGACTAAAAAAAGTAGGCAGCAAAATTGTTACCTATTTGTTTAATCGGTTGTGCCGATAACCCATACAATTCACTGATAAGACAGCGTCATTTATTAGCGAAATGATTGAAAATGGTCTTACCGAGCGTACAGTAGGGTTTTATTTGGCAGTTTCTTCTGATTTTCATTGTTTTGCTTTGACAATCGGCTACCGCTTTGCGAAAACATCTAAGTAAGAGGAAACTATTTGTATGTGAATGGTTGAAAGCTCGGTTTTTCTTTATGTTGTGGCTTTTACCGTACCACCCGCTGATGGTGCATTTATAACAGGACAGACAGGGTGTTGTGAACGCAGGGATGACATCGCGGTGCGACGTGGCGGTGAAAGGAGAGTGACGTAAAGCGACCCTTGATATACAAAATAGACAGCGCGTCTTCTTTTAGGGCTGCTCTGATACATTGATGTGGGTCGGAGTGTAGCAAGGGCAAGGACGTAGTGAAGAGAGACCATAAGAATGGTAGACACGAAAAAACGACCGGGAAAAGATCTTGATCGCATCGATCGCAATATCCTGAATGAACTACAAAAAGACGGCCGAATCTCTAACGTTGAACTTTCCAAGCGCGTAGGGCTTTCTCCTACACCGTGTCTGGAACGCGTGCGCCGCCTGGAGCGTCAGGGCTTCATCAATGGCTATACCGCATTGCTGAACCCGCATTACCTCGACGCTTCACTGCTGGTGTTTGTGGAGATTACTCTGAACCGCGGTGCGCCTGATGTTTTTGAACAGTTCAACACGGCGGTGCAGAAACTGGAAGAAATTCAGGAGTGCCATCTGGTCTCCGGGGATTTCGACTATCTGCTGAAAACACGCGTGCCGGATATGTCCGCATACCGTAAGCTGCTGGGTGAAACCTTGCTGCGCTTGCCGGGTGTGAACGATACCCGTACCTATGTGGTGATGGAAGAAGTAAAACAGAGCAATCGTCTGGTGATCAGAACGCGCTAAACGCAGGGGTGCAAAGCCCGCTAATTTCAGCTACACTCCTGTGAATATATACAGTCACAGCGCCGAGTTCGCCTCGGCGTTTTGTCATGAACATGAACAGGACCCCTGGAGAGACGCTTGAGCCAGGAATACACGGAAGACAAAGACGTGGCGCTGAACAAACTCAGCGGCAGCCGTCGTTTATTGGAAGCGATTTTAATCGTTGTCGCGCTATTCGCCATTTATTTGAGCGTAGCGCTGTTAAGTTTCAGTCCGTCTGACCCGAGTTGGTCACAAACTGCCTGGCACGAGCCCATCCATAACCTGGGCGGTGGCGTCGGCGCTTGGCTGGCTGATACGCTGTTTTTCATCTTTGGCGTGCTGGCCTACGCCATTCCGCCGATCATGCTGTCGCTGTGCTGGGTAGCCTTTCGCCAGCTCGATAATCAGAGCGATGTCGATCTGTTTACCCTCTCTTTGCGCCTGATTGGCACCTTGGCGCTGATCCTCACTTCCTGTGGTCTCGCTGCGCTCAATGTGGACGATCTCTACTATTTTGCCTCTGGCGGCGTGCTGGGTAGTTTGCTGAGCAGTTCGATGGTGCCGCGCTTCAACAGTATGGGTGCCACGTTGATTCTGCTCTGCGTGTGGTCGGCGGGCTTGACGCTGTTTACCGGCTGGTCATGGCTGACCATTGCGGAAAAAATCGGCGGGGCGGTATTAGGCTGCCTGACGTTCTTCTCCAACCGTTCGCGGGCAGAAGATAACTATCTCGATGAGGAAGACGATTCACACGACGCTGTGAATCGCGAGGTTGAACAACCCGATACGCTAACCGCGTCAACGGAGTCAACAGCAGAAGACGTAGAGGCGGATGATATATTGTTGGCGCCGGCTGCACGTGAGCATGCACAGGATGACATAGCGCAAAACAGTACGTTGAGCGTTACTGACGCAACGGAGTCGCTCGCACCGATGCAGCAATCGGCTGCGGTCGATACGATGCCAGACCCAGCAGGTACGCCCAACGCCGTCAATCCGGTCACGCCAGCAACGGCCGTCAGCCCTGATCCCGTTGCGCAGGATTCACTGCCGCCTCTTTACGCGTTTGAGTTGCCACAGGCTGCTGTGCCGGAAAAGAGCGCGTTATCTGTCTTTTCGCCTTCAGGGGGACCGGATCGCGATCGCACGCCGCCGTTGGGCGCGCTGCATGAACTGGGTGTACCCACCGTGGCAACGGTCACGCCGGTGTCTAGCGATGTAGTGTCCTTTATGCCTGCCTTTACGGCTGCTGGGGAGGATAACCCTCAGGTGAAACAGGGCATGGGCCCAGAATTGCCGCGTCCGAATCCGGTGCGTATTCCTACCCGGCGTGAGCTGGCGTCTTATGGCATCAAGTTGCCATCGCAGCGTCAGGCAGAAGAGCAAGAGCGGGAAGCGCAACGGCAGATAGCGTCCCAGCCTGAAACGATCGAAAGGGTTGCGCCAGACGATGCTGACGATGACGGGGCTGCTCAAGAGGCTGCCTTGCGTCAGGCTTATCTGGAGCAACAAGAACAGCGCTACGGCGAGGACTATGCCGAACGCGAGCAGGATGAAGAGGCGCTGTTGCAGGCCCAATTGGCGCAGGCGTTTGCTCAGCAGCAACAGGCGCGTTATGACGTCAGCGCACAACCAGAAAGCCCGAACGTAACGCCGGTCGTCGAGCCCGTAGGCACAAAAGCCGCGGGCTCAGTCAGTGCGGCAGCAGCATTTATCGCCGGTGTCACTGCGGATGCGGATGAACCCGCCTTCTCTTTCTCGCAGTTTAACGATTTGGTCGATGAGTCGCCAAAAGCGCCGCTGTTTACGCTATCGCCTGAGGATGTCGCTGAACCTGAACGGGCCTCTGAGCCGCCATCGCCGACATGGCGTGCGGCAGTTGATGAGGATGAGAGCCCGGCAACACCAGTGCATCCGGTGGCGGAGCCCCAGCATGACGTGCAATCGCCGTACGCTGGCGAGGCCGAAAACGATGCCGCGCCGTCATTGATGGATAGCCTGATTCATCCGTTCCTGATGCGCAACGATCAGCCTTTGCAAAAGCCAACCACACCGCTGCCAACGTTGGAACTGCTCACGGCACCACCGGAAAGTGAAGCACCGGTTGACCATTTTGAGCTTGAACAAACGGCGCGTCTGATTGAAGCGCGTCTGGCGGATTATCGTGTTACGGCCAGTGTGGTCGGGTACGATGCCGGACCGGTGATAACGCGTTTTGAACTGGATTTGGCCCCCGGCGTGAAAGCTGCACGCATATCCAACCTGTCGCGTGACCTGGCGCGTTCGCTGTCGGTTGTGGCGGTGCGCGTGGTGGAAGTTATCCCCGGCAAACCTTATGTCGGGTTGGAACTGCCCAATAAACTTCGCCACACGGTTCATCTGCGCGAAGTGCTCGATTGCAAGGCCTTTCGTGATAACCCGTCGCCGCTGGCCGTGGTGCTGGGTAAAGACATTGCTGGTCAACCGGTAGTGGCCGATCTGGCGCGTATGCCTCACCTGCTGGTGGCCGGGACCACCGGTTCGGGTAAATCTGTCGGCGTGAACACCATGATCATCAGCATGTTGTACAAGGCGACGCCGGAAGATGTGCGCTTTATCATGATCGACCCGAAAATGCTGGAGCTATCGGTCTACGAAGGTATCCCGCATTTGCTGACTGAAGTGGTTATCGACATGAAAGACGCGGCGAATGCGTTGCGTTGGTGCGTCGGTGAAATGGATCGTCGCTATAAGCTGATGTCGGCATTGGGCGTGCGCAATCTGGAAGGCTACAACGAACGGGTGAAAGCAGCGGAAGCGATGGGACGTCCGATCCCTGACCCGTTCTGGAAACCCGGCGACAGCATGGATACCACACCGCCCGTGCTGGAGAAATTGCCCTTTATCGTGGTGATTGTGGATGAATTTGCCGACCTGATGATGGCGGTTGGCAAAAAGGTGGAAGAGTTGATCGCTCGCCTGGCGCAGAAAGCTCGCGCGGCCGGTATCCACCTGGTGCTGGCGACGCAGCGCCCCTCCGTAGATGTTATCACCGGTCTCATCAAGGCCAACATTCCGACGCGTATCGCTTTTACCGTGTCGAGCAAGATTGAT
This sequence comes from Symbiopectobacterium purcellii, assembly GCF_052050035.1. Classification (GTDB taxonomy): domain Bacteria; phylum Pseudomonadota; class Gammaproteobacteria; order Enterobacterales; family Enterobacteriaceae; genus Symbiopectobacterium; species Symbiopectobacterium purcellii_A. The sequence continues at coordinate 4,928,997 of NZ_CP189882.1, read as the reverse complement.
TCGCGTACCATCCTCGATCAGGGCGGTGCAGAATCGCTGCTGGGGATGGGGGATATGTTGTACATGGCGCCAAACTCCTCCATTCCGGTGCGTGTGCACGGCGCATTCGTTCGCGATCAGGAAGTTCATGCCGTGGTGCTGGACTGGAAAGCGCGCGGACGTCCACAATACATTGACAATATCACCAGTGCCAGCGATGACGGTGAAGGCGGTAATCTGGAATTTGGCGGTGATGAAGATTTGGATCCGCTGTTCGATCAGGCGGTGGCCTTTGTTGTAGAAAAACGGCGAGCCTCTATTTCTGGCGTGCAACGTCAATTCCGCATCGGCTACAATCGTGCCGCACGCATTGTGGAACAGATGGAAATGCAAGGTATTGTTAGCGCGCCGGGGCATAATGGCAACCGAGACGTGTTGGCACCGCCCCCCATGGACTGATGCCATTTACAGACAATTCGTCTGCCGTATCGCGTGATTCTCTGGCAATAGTTATGGGTAGCACGGCGAGCAGTAGGACGTGCAATACGACAAGTGCAAAGTACGATAGTCAGACCGCTATGGCGGTCTTTTGAATCGACAGCAAAGGATGTAAATAATGATAACAGGCTTAGTGGCAGGCGTGCTGATCGCCGGGATGACGTCCAGCGCGGTTTATGCCGATGCGGCGAGCGATTTACAAAGCCGACTGAATAAAGTGAACAGCTTCCACGCGACGTTCACCCAAAAAGTCACTAGTGCTGAAGGGACTGCGGTGCAGGAAGGTCAGGGGGAGCTCTGGCTGAAGCGGCCAAATCTGTTCAACTGGAAAACCACTGCGCCGGACGAAAGCGTGCTGATCTCTGATGGCAAGACGCTGTGGTTCTATAACCCGTTCGTCGAACAGGTATCAGCGACCTGGTTGAAGGAAGCCACGGGTAATACGCCCTTTATGCTTATCACACGTAACGATGCCAGTGAATGGGGTCAGTATAACGTGCGCCAGAAAGGGGATGATTTTGAGTTAACGCCGAAAGCAGCCAAAGGCAATCTGAAACAGTTTGCTATTAACGTCAATGCCAGCGGCACCATCAAGAGTTTTGTCGCGACAGAGCAGGATGGACAACGCAGCAGCTATACCCTGCAAAACCAGCAAAACGGCGCTGTGGATAGCAGCAAGTTCACTTTTACGCCGCCGAAAGGCGTGACGCTGGACGATCAACGGCAGTGAGGCCATCGTGAGTAACCTGTCACTGGATTTTTCGGACAATAGCTTTCAGCCGCTTGCCGCTCGTATGCGGCCCGCTACGTTGGCGCAATATATCGGTCAACAGCATCTGCTTGGCGCCGGTAAGCCCTTGCCGCGAGCGATTGAGGCGGGGCAGTTACACTCCATGATTCTATGGGGGCCGCCCGGCACCGGAAAAACCACACTGGCAGAACTGATTGGTCACTACGGACAAGCCGACGTGGAGCGGATCTCTGCCGTAACTTCCGGCATTAAAGAAATTCGCGAAGCGATAGAGCGCGCGCGGCAGAATCGCGATGACGGGCGACGTACCATCCTGTTTGTGGATGAAGTGCATCGCTTCAACAAGAGTCAGCAGGATGCCTTTCTGCCGCATATTGAAGACGGCACCATCACCTTCATTGGCGCAACCACCGAAAACCCTTCGTTCGAGCTTAATTCGGCACTGCTGTCGCGTGCACGCGTCTATTTACTGAAGGCGCTCACCGCAGAAGACATCGAACAGGTGTTGCAGCAGGCAATGACGGATACCGCGCGCGGGTTTGGCGGACAGAACATCGTATTGCCGCCAGAGACGCAGCGATTGCTGGCGGAACTGGTGAATGGCGATGCGCGGCGCGCGTTGAACAGCCTGGGAATGATGGCGGATATGGCCGAGGTTGATGCGCAGGGCAACCGGATACTGACGCCCGAATTGCTGCACGAAGTGTCGGGCGAACGTAGTGCGCGCTTTGATAACAAAGGCGACCGCTACTATGACCTGATTTCTGCATTGCATAAATCAGTGCGTGGGTCGGCACCTGATGCCGCATTGTACTGGTATGCACGCATTATTACCGCTGGTGGCGATCCGCTCTATGTTGCACGGCGTCTGTTGGCAATAGCCTCCGAAGACGTAGGCAATGCCGATCCGCGGGGAATGCAGGTGGCGATCGCCGCCTGGGATTGCTTCACCCGCGTAGGGCCGGCAGAAGGAGAGCGTGCTATTGCGCAAGCGATAGTGTATCTGGCCTGTGCGCCCAAGAGTAATGCGGTTTACACCGCTTTTAAAGCGGCGATGCAGGATGCCAGAGAGAAACCGGATTACGACGTGCCGGAGCATTTGCGCAATGCGCCCACCAAACTGATGAAAGAGATGGGGCTGGGTGCGGAATACCGCTACGCCCATGATGAACCCAATGCCTACGCGGCGGGTGAGGACTATTTCCCGCAAGCTATGGCGCAAACGCGCTACTATCTGCCAACGTCACGTGGTCTGGAAGCCAAAATTGGTGAAAAGCTGGCCTGGTTGACTGCACAGGATCAAAATAGCCCGACAAAACGCTACCGCTGAACTAGGCGTTGCGGTAAGGTTATAAGGTTCTTTTCTACCGCGCGACGGGTGTCGCGCAACGTAAAATTTCACCAAAAAACATTAAAACAGGATTAGCATGCTCGATCCCAATTTACTGCGTAATGAGCTAGACGCAGTTGCCGAAAAGCTACTGGCTCGCAGAGGTTTTAAACTGGATGTAGACACGCTGCGTCAACAAGAAGAACGCCGCAAAGTGCTACAAGTAGAAACGGAAAGTCTGCAAGCAGAGCGTAACTCCCGATCGAAAGAGATCGGTACGGCTAAATCTCGTGGTGAAGATATCGAACCGTTGCGCCGCGAAGTGAATACCCTGGGTGAAAAGCTGGATACGGCCAAGGCCGAGCTTGATGCGTTGCAAAATGCCATTCGTGAGCTGGCGTTAACCATTCCGAATATGCCGGATGACGCCGTGCCGTTGGGCAAAGATGAGCACGATAACCAGGAAATCAGCCGCTGGGGTGAACCGCGTCAGTTTGATTTCCCAGTGCGCGATCACGTTGATTTAGGTGAACTGGCCAAAGGCGTCGATTTCGCCGCAGGCGTCAAATTGACCGGTGCGCGTTTCGTTGTTATGAAAGGGCAGATTGCTCGCCTGCACCGCGCACTGTCACAATTTATGCTGGATCTGCATACCGAACAGCACGGTTATCAGGAGGCCTACGTGCCTTATCTGGTTAACCATGCCACGCTGTACGGTACTGGTCAGTTGCCGAAGTTTGGTGAAGACCTGTTCCACACCAAACCGTTGGATGAAGAAGCAGAAAGCAGCAATTATGCTCTGATCCCGACGGCGGAAGTGCCGTTAACCAATTTGGTGCGTGATGAAATTCTGGATGAAGAAACACTGCCGATCAAAATGACGGCGCACACCCCGTGTTTCCGTTCTGAAGCCGGTTCCTACGGTCGTGATACCCGTGGCCTGATCCGTATGCACCAGTTTGACAAAGTGGAGTTGGTGCAGATTGTGCGCCCGGAAGATTCCATGGATGCGCTGGAAACGCTGACGACGCACGCGGAAACCGTGTTGCAACTGCTGCAACTGCCGTATCGCAAGGTGCTGCTGTGTACTGGTGACATGGGCTTTGGCTCAACCAAAACTTACGATCTGGAAGTGTGGCTGCCAGCGCAGAACACCTACCGTGAAATCTCTTCCTGCTCCAACATGGGGGATTTCCAGGCTCGACGCATGCAAGCGCGCTGCCGCAACAAAAGTGACAAGAAAACGCGTCTGGTGAATACGCTGAACGGTTCCGGTCTGGCCGTTGGACGTACACTGGTTGCCGTGCTGGAAAACTATCAGCAGGCGGACGGGCGCATCGCCATTCCTGATGTGCTGCGTCCTTATATGGGCGGGTTAGCGTTTATCGGTTAAACACGCTGCTCTTTCGTTATTAAAAGCGCCTTTCGGGGCGCTTTTTGCGTTATGGTGCCTCAGTATCACAAATCGTGCGGCCCGATATTGCCCACGTTGACTTTTAAACGCGCAGTGGCATGATGCGCACACACTGTATAGCCAACCGACTTAAAAATGATTACATCCTATGCCCTGATATGCGGCAAAGAAGCATAGCTGGCTGTTATCAAAATAATGTCGCTTGGCTATAGTGGTTGAATAATCAGGACACTAAACTTACATCCAAAATGGAGGTGTTTAGTGAACCATAAACGACAATTTACCCCTGAGTTTAAAAAGGAAGCCGTGCCCCATTCCCAGTCGAAACGCAACAAAACGGTAGGGCATTATGCCGCCTGTAAGTGCGTTAAAAATACCTCATTTGGAGAACGATAACCCAGCGATTTTCGGCCTCGCGTATTGAGCAGGTGTTCGAGTGCTGCAACCTTGCGATGGGTGACATAATTGAAGTCCGTTCCCTTCGGGTAAAAACGCCGTATCAGCCCGTTGGTATGCTCATTCAACCCGCGTTCCCAGGAATGATATGGCCGGGCAAAGTAGACCGGTGCCCCCATGACTTTTGTAATTTCCCCGTGCTGGGAAAATTCAGAACCGTTGTCAGCAGTCAGGGTTTTAAACTCGCAGAAGGTATTGGCAACGATGTCCCTGAAGGCCGCTACCACTGTCTCTGCTCGCTTGTTGGGCAGTTTGCGAATGATGACCAGCTTGACGGCTTTATCGACCACCGTCAGCAGGAATGATTTCTGATCTTTGCCAAAGATGGTGTCAATCTCGAAATGCCCGGGTTCCTGTTTGAGGTCAGCAACGGCCGGCCGCTGCTCAATGCCAACACGGTTGGGAATAGGACCGCGTTTGTTCTCATCGGTCTGATAGTTATACCGTTTACCCCGATGAGGGAGCTGCTGATACAGCTCACCGCCGGCCCGGCGCTCCTGCTGGATATAGCGATAGAGCGAGTTCTTGCTGACGGACAGGCCAAATTCCAGGACCAGGCGCCCACTGATGACCTCAGGTGAGGTGTGGGTAGACAGCGCCGTTCTGATAAAGTCCTGAATGTGCGGTTCAAGCTGGTTAATCACGCTGTCCGGCCGTGTTTTCTGCCGCCGCCCTCTGGCCAACGTTTCGGCCCTTCTGCAGGAATAGACCCCGTTGAAAGCGGCGTCGGTATTGCGTCTGAGTTCCCTGCTGATGGTAGAACGAGGAAGCTCCAGTTCCCGGGCGATGGTGGCCTGGTTAACCCCATCACCACGCCGTTTTTCGATGTAGAACCGCTCTTTGTGAGTCAGATGTTTTCCCTGCATGCAACGGGATCTCCAGTAGGGCCAGAACGGTGATTTTATCCGGGTCTGGCCAGTGGGTCACTTTGTTGCATTTTGACTGGGAATGGGGCCGTTGCCCTGGTAACAGAGCAGGGCTATACGATAGCCAGGGCAGCAGCATCGCTGGGCATAAGCAACAAAACCCTGCATACATGGGTCTCGCTGGCACGCGAGCAGAGCAACGGCGTACTCAGCGATGATGAACGTGCAGAGTTAAAACGGTTACAAAAGGAAAACAAAGAGTTACGTACAGAGAAGGAGATACTAAAAAAGGCGAGTGCCTTCTTCGCGAAACATATGTCGTGAGATACCGGTTCATTCTCGACAATGCCACTGACTTCAGCGTTCGTACACTCTGTCGGGTCATGCGTGTGACGGCCTCTGCCTGGTATGCATGGCGAAAAAAGCCCGCCGAACCGCTGCAAAAAGACGTGGAGGTCCGGGTCAGGTTAAAGGCGCTGTTCGCCGCCAGCAGGCAGGGAGCAGGAAGCCGGACGCTGGTCAAAAGGCTTCGTGGAGAAGGCATCATAATCAGCCGCTGGCGGGTGAGGAAACTCATGCAGGAAGAGGGGCTGGTCTGCCGACAGCGCCGGACTTATAAGGTCACGACAAAACCCCGCCCGGGTGCAGAGGTGGCCCCAAACCTGCTGAACCAGAATTTTAACCCGCCGGGGCCAAATCAGGTGTGGGCGAGTGACATCACGTATCTGAAGACCGGTGAAGGCTGGCTGTATCTGACGGCTATTATGGATTTGTACTCCCGGCAGATAGTGGGCTGGCAGGTGGACAGACGGATGACCTCATCGCTGGTCTGCGGGGCCCTGATGAAGGCATATAACCTGCGAACTCCCCCGCCGGGCCTGGTGGTGCATACGGACAGGGGGACGCAGTACACGGGACAACGCTTTCAGGCGCTGCTGAGCAGCTACAGGCTGAGGAGCAGTATGGGAGACGTGGGTGCCTGCTGGGATAATGCGGTGATGGAGCGCTTCTGGGGCAGTCTGAAACATGAATGGTTGCTGCTGGTACCCCAGCCAACACGGGCTTACATGGAGCAGTATAGCCAACCGACTTAAAAATGATTACAGCCGATGCCCTGATATGTGGCAAAGAAGCATAGCTGGCTGTTATCAAAATAATGTCGCTTAGCTATATGTGGCGACGTATATCCGCTACTACAACCTAGACAGGCATCATGCCGCTAAGGGGGATCTGTCTCCGGTGCGTTATGAACAAATGGCTGAGAAAAAAGTGTCCTGATTTACTTGACCAGTGCATCTGTAAACAGCGGTAATAGTTGCTGTGCGACGGACTGAAGACGGAGCCGTTGAAATCCTGCGTCCATTCTGCCCAGATTAAGGCCTGTTCCAGATCGCCGCCTGCCAGCGCCAGCATGGCTTTCAATTCACCGATGCGCAGCGTGAGCCAGCCGTTATCCTTGCCGGTTGCCAGCCCCAGCAGTTCGCGCACGCGGGTGAAGTCATCAAAACCTTCATCATCCAACTGAGCAATCAGATCGAGATAGGCCTGCTTTTCCCATTGACTACCGGGCAGAGAGAGGATGGTCTCGCGTAGATGAACACCCATCTTGTTGTTTGCCAGCAGCAGATCGTCTGCCGGATAAATGTCGGACATCCCCGGCACGATATAGCCAACCGACTTAATTTTGATTACACCATATGGACTGAGAACAAACTCTCTGTATCGCAACCCATCTCTCTTTTTTTGCTTTTTGCTTGTGCCCATTTATGCTCAATTGGGTTAAGATCTGGCGAATATGTAGGCAAATACTCCACCATATACCCTGCATCGATGATGACTTGTTGAATATTATGTTTTTTGTGAAAAGTGGCATTGTCCATCATGATTACACTGTTTTTAGGGAGTACTGGGATAAGGACTTGTGTGACCCAGGCATAGAAAACATCGCTGTTAATATTGATATCAAATAATCCGATAGCAAACAGCGTTGTGCCTAATAAAGCGCCGATAACATTTGTTCTTCCCCTAGCTCCCCAGTTCTTCAGGCCAAAACACCGTTGACCTTTTGGGGAATAGCCGTGAGTCCGTGGGGCATCGTGTGAAAAACCACTTTCATCAATAAAAACAATAGGTTTACCTTCTTTTTCATACTGTTGTTTTTTTTGTTGAAATCCCTGCCGGGCGTTTTCGTCGGCTTTCGGATGACGTAGAGTTTTTTTTATAGGTCAATCCCAGCTTTTTAAGCGCTTGCCAAATGGCCTTCTGACAAACGCCAAAACGCTCTGCACGTTCTTTTTGGTAAGCATCTGGATATTGTTCAACATCTTTTATCAACTCGGATTTATCGATCTTTCGCTGACGCGTGGTCGATGCTTTTGACTCTATTTGATTAATCCAACGCGATACAGAGGCAGGGCCAATCCGAAATTGCTTCGCTGTTTCTCGGATACTCAACCCTTCGTTTTTCCGTGTAGATATCACTTTACGTCTAAAATCAATTGAATAGCTCATTTAAATAATGTAATCAAAATTAAGTCGTTTAGCTATAATGCGGCAAGACAGGTGCTCGTAGTCGGCGATATACACCTCTTTGTGCTCTTTATGGAAAATGGCCATCAAGGTAGCAAATTCCTGCTCGGTGCTGCCTGTAAAGCTCCAGTCGACAAAGGGATAATCTGCGTCGGTTTTAAACAAATCCCACTAGATCAAACCACTGGAATCGATAAAGTGGGTTTCCAGATTGGCATGATCCGCCACATCGTCATTATCGAAACTTGGTGGGGTAAAGACATCAAGATCTTTCAACCCGCGTCCTTGCAGCAGTTCGGTGACGGTGCACTCCACCGCGACTCCGAAATCCGGGTGCGCACCAAAGGAGGCGAAGCAGGTGCCATTGCTGGGGTTAAACAGCACCACGCAGATCACCGGGTAATTACCGCCCAGCGACGCGTCATAGGCAAGGATCGGGAACCCTTCTTTTTCCAGCGTAGCGATGGCTTCCACTACGCCGGGATAACGTTGTAACACGCTGTCTGGGATGGTCGGCAGGCTGATGGCCTCGGCAATAATGCGGTTTTTGATGTGGCGTTCGAACACCTCAGACAACCCCTGTACACGCGCTTCATTGGCGGTGTTGCCGGCGGACATGCCGTTGGAGACGTAGAGGTTGCCGATGATATTCATCGGGATGTAGACCGTGGTGTCATCGGATTGACGGGTAAACGGCAGGGCGCAGATGCCGCATTCATCGTTGCCGGATTGCAGATCCACCAACATGCTGGCGCTCAATTAGTTGTCAGGATCGTAAAAGGCGCGCAGGTGATCATCCAGAATCCCTGGCGGCAGGCTGTCATCATCCGGCAGCGGGAACCACTGCTCGTTCGGGTAGTGTATAAAATCGCCGTTCGCGATTGACTTGCCGAGATAGAAATCGGCAAAGAAGTAGTTGGTGGAAAGACGCTCAAAATATTCACCTGAGGCTGAAGCCAGGGCGGCCTTCTTACTGGAGCCTTTGCCGTTGGTAAAGCACAGTGGGCAATCTTTGTCGCGAATATGCACGGACCAGACGTTAGGCACCGGATTCAGCCAGGAGGCTTCTTCGATGTTGAACCCCAGGTCACGGAGTTGTTGTTGAAAACGGGCGATGGAGTCTTCCAGGGCGGCGTCTTTGCCTGGGATGAACGTTTGGCTCATGATTGTCACTTTTCTCTTTTATGGGATGTGCATCATACGGATTTTTCACGGACAACTCCACGCTGTCGCCGTGCGGGTTTTATACGGGAAAGCGTAATAAGGATTGCAGCGAGAAGGAGCCAGTGATAAAAACAAATGATGACGGTTGCTGCAAAAAACCATGATGGCTGCTGCAAAAAGCCAGTGTGGTTGTTGCAAAGAATCATAATTATCGCTGTAAAACAGACGAAACGTTAAAAATAGTCGTACTAAATACGTGGTGAGGGGAAATGACACAAGTTTTCAATTTTAGCGCCGGTCCAGCCATGCTGCCTGTTGAAGTGCTGCGTCGTGCCGAGCAAGAGTTATGTAACTGGCGTGGGCTGGGAACCTCCGTAATGGAAATCAGCCACCGCAGTAAAGAGTTTATGCAGGTGGCGGCGGAAGCCGAACAGGATTTGCGGGATCTGTTAAAGATCCCCTCCAACTACAAAGTGCTGTTTTGCCAAGGCGGCGCACGCGCGCAGTTTTCTGCCGTACCGCTTAACCTGCTGGGTGACAGCGATAAAGCAGACTACATCGACGGCGGCTATTGGGCGCACAGTGCGATCAATGAAGCGGAAAAATATTGCAAAGTGAACGTTATCGACGTGAAAACCCGCATTGACGGCCTGCGTGCAGCCAAACCGATGCGTGAATGGGCACTGTCTGACGATGCGGCTTTTGTGCACTACTGCCCGAATGAAACCATTGACGGTCTGGCAATTAAGGAAACCCCTGACTTTGGCGACAAGATTGTGGTCGCTGACTTTTCCTCCAGCATCCTGTCCTGTCCGATAGATGTCAGCCGTTTCGGCGTGATTTATGCCGGTGCGCAGAAAAACATTGGCCCAGCGGGGCTGACGTTGGTGATTGTGCGCGAGGACCTGCTGGGTAAATCCCGTAGCGTGCTGCCGTCGGTACTGGATTACAAAATCCTGGCGGACAATGACTCCATGTACAACACACCGCCGACCTTTGCCTGGTACCTTTCTGGCATGGTGTTCAAATGGTTGAAAGAACATGGTGGCCTGGTGGAGATGGAAAAACGCAATCGTGAGAAAGCGGATCACCTCTACGGCGCTATCTACAGCAGCGATTTCTACCGTAACGACGTGCTGGCCGCCAACCGCTCGCGCATGAACGTGCCGTTCCTGCTCGGTGACGACGCGCTGGATAAGCTGTTCCTGGAAGAGTCCAAAGCGGCAGGGTTGCATGCGCTGAAAGGCCATCGCGTGGTGGGTGGAATGCGTGCGTCACTGTACAACGCAATGCCGCTGGAAGGCGTGCAGGCGCTGACCGCGTTTATGGCGGATTTTGAACGTCGCCACGGCTAATACCGCCGCGAGTGACGTCGTGGTTTGTCCGCGACGTTGCAGGTTGTATCGTTGCCGCTGCCCGCAAAGCGGTAACCTGTTTCCAGTAAGCCCCGGTTTGCACCGGGGTTTCTTATGTTGATGACCGGAGTTAAGAGTTACATGCAGGAATCCCTTACCCTACAGCCTATTTCCCTGATCGATGGTGTGATTAACCTTCCCGGTTCGAAAAGTGTCTCTAACCGTTCGTTGTTGCTGGCCGCATTGGCAACGGGGACGACGCGTTTGAAAAATCTGCTCGATAGCGATGACGTTCGCCATATGCTGGACGCGTTACAGGCGTTAGGCGTGCAATATCAGCTTTCGCCCAGCCGCACCGAGTGCGACGTCACCGGTATCGGTGGGCCGTTCACCGCGTCGCAACCGTTAGAACTGTTTCTCGGCAATGCGGGCACGGCGATGCGCCCGCTAGCCGCCGCGCTGTGCTTGACGCAGGGCGATATTGTCTTGACCGGCGAGCCGCGTATGAAAGAGCGACCGATCGGTCATCTGGTGGATGCGCTACGCCAAGGCGGCGCGACCATCGATTACCTTGAACAGACCAACTATCCGCCATTGCGCCTGCACGGTGGCTTCCAGGGCGGTGAGATTGCCGTGGATGGTAGCGTCTCCAGCCAGTTCCTGACCGCGTTGCTGATGACAGCGCCGTTGGCGGGTAAAGACACCCGCATCAGTATCAAAGGCGATCTGGTGTCCAAACCCTATATCGATATCACGCTGCGCATGATGAAAGATTTCGGCGTCGAGGTGCATAACGAGCATTACCAGCACTTCAGCGTACAGGGCAACCAGCAATACCGTGCGCCGGGTGAATATCTGGTCGAAGGGGATGCCTCCTCCGCGTCCTATTTTCTGGCGGCGGCGGCTATCAAAGGCGGCACGGTCCGTGTTACTGGCGTGGGACGTAACAGCGTGCAAGGCGATATCCGGTTTGCTGATGTGCTGGAAAAAATGGGTGCTATTATCCGCTGGGGCGATGACTATATCGAGTGTCAGCGCGCTGAGCTGCACGCCATTGATATGGACATGAATCATATTCCCGATGCGGCCATGACCATCGCCACGGCAGCACTGTTTGCCGAGGGGGGCACCACAACGCTGCGCAATATCTACAATTGGCGGGTAAAAGAGACCGACCGTCTTGCTGCCATGGCGACGGAACTGCGCAAAGTCGGTGCCACGGTGGAAGAGGGTAACGATTATATTCGCATTACACCTGCACCTCAGTTACGTTTTGCCGAGATTGGCACCTACAACGATCACCGTATGGCGATGTGTTTCTCACTGGTGGCATTATCGGATACGCCCGTGACCATTCTCGATCCCAAATGCACGGCAAAAACCTTTCCGGACTATTTTCAACAGCTGGCGCGTCTAAGCCACGGTTAATAACCGGACAGTGGTTGCGCTTTTCCTGTAGGGCGGGCATAAACCCGCCCTCAGTTTTGCAAGGCATCTTCTGAAATTTTATCTTTCTCCGGGTGTTAGATTAACGGTTTTGCTCGTTGGCGCGTATAATAATGAGGCACCGTAAGTCGTAACAGACCTCGCGGTTGACCCGAGTAATAGGAGAAAGAGATGGCGGTAACGGCACCGGTAATTACGGTTGATGGGCCGAGTGGCGCAGGCAAGGGAACGCTGTGCAAGGCGTTGGCAGAAACATTGCAGTGGAATTTGTTGGACTCGGGTGCGATTTATCGCGTACTCGCGTTGGCTGCCTTGCATCATCAGGTTGATATCGGTTCGGAAGAAGCGTTAGTGCCGCTGGCGTCGCACCTTGATGTACGCTTCGTTGCTGAAGACGGGCAACTGAAAGTGATTCTGGAAGGCGAGGACGTCAGTAACGAAATTCGTAATGAAACGGTCGGTAATACCGCCTCGCAGGCAGCCGCTTTTCCGCGTGTGAGAGAAGCTTTATTGCGCCGTCAGCGCGCATTTCGTGATGCGCCGGGATTGGTGGCGGACGGCCGCGATATGGGAACCGTGGTGTTCCCCGATGCACCTGTGAAGATTTTTTTGGATGCCAGCGCGGAAGAACGTGCACAACGACGCATGCTACAGTTGCAGGAAAAAGGTTTTAATGTTAACTTTGAACGTCTTTTGTCCGAGATAAAAGAACGGGATGCGCGCGATCGTAATCGTTCGGTAGCACCGCTAGTCCCTGCCGCAGATGCGCTGGTGTTGGATTCGACCGATATGTCTATTGATGATGTTATTGCGAAATCGCTCACTTATGCGCGTAAAATCCTTGCTCAATCACAGGGTTGATTGAGGCGCGGTATAGCATTGTTTTTTTAACCTTGTTGTAAGGATAACAGCAGGGCATGTGATACAACCCCATCAAGCAGGATGCCAGATGGACGTTAAATTGAAACCCTTAAGATTAACAACATGACTGAATCTTTTGCTCAACTCTTTGAAGAATCGCTGAAAGAAATCGAAACTCGTCCGGGTTCCATCGTTCGCGGAGTTGTCGTTGCTATTGATAAAGATGTCGTACTGGTTGACGCCGGTCTGAAATCTGAATCTGCCATTCCGGTAGAGCAATTCAAAAACGCACAAGGCGAACTCGAAATCCAGGTGGGTGACGAAATTGACGTTGCCCTGGACGCGGTAGAAGACGGTTTCGGCGAGACCCTGCTGTCTCGTGAAAAAGCGAAACGCCACGAAGCCTGGCTGATGCTGGAAAAAGCCTACGAAGAAGCTGCGACCGTTACAGGTGTTATCAACGGTAAAGTGAAAGGCGGCTTCACGGTTGAACTGAACGGCATCCGTGCGTTCCTGCCGGGTTCTCTGGTTGACGTTCGCCCGGTTCGCGATACGCTGCACCTGGAAGGCAAAGAGCTTGAGTTTAAAGTGATCAAGCTGGATCAGAAACGCAACAACGTTGTCGTTTCCCGCCGTGCGGTTATCGAATCCGAGAACAGCGCTGAGCGCGATCAACTGCTGGAAAACCTGCAAGAAGGCATGGAAGTTAAAGGTATCGTTAAGAACCTCACTGACTACGGTGCATTCGTTGACCTGGGTGGCGTTGATGGTCTGCTGCATATCACTGATATGGCGTGGAAACGCGTTAAGCATCCGAGCGAAATCGTCAATGTTGGCGATGAGATCACTGTAAAAGTGCTGAAGTTCGACCGCGAACGTACTCGTGTGTCTCTGGGCCTGAAACAGCTGGGCGAGGATCCGTGGGTTGCTATCGCTAAGCGCTACCCGGAAAACACCCGTCTGACCGGTCGTGTAACCAACCTGACTGATTACGGCTGCTTTGTAGAAATCGAAGAAGGCGTTGAAGGTCTGGTACACGTATCCGAAATGGATTGGACCAACAAAAACATCCATCCGTCCAAAGTGGTTAACGTGGGCGATGTGGTTGAAGTTATGGTTCTGGATATCGACGAAGAACGTCGTCGTATCTCCCTGGGCCTGAAACAATGCAAATTCAACCCGTGGCAGCTGTTCGCTGAAACCCACAACAAGGGTGACCGAGTAGAAGGTAAGATCAAGTCTATCACTGACTTCGGTATCTTCATCGGTCTGGATGGCGGTATCGATGGTCTGGTACACCTGTCTGACATCTCTTGGAACGTGGCTGGAGAAGAAGCAGTTCGCGAATACAAGAAAGGTGATGAAATCGCCGCTGTTGTTCTGCAAGTTGACGCAGAGCGCGAGCGTATCTCCCTGGGCGTTAAACAACTGGCGGAAGACCCGTTCAATAACTATCTGTCACTGAACAAAAAAGGTGCGATCGTAACGGGTAAAGTCACTGCTGTTGACGCAAAAGGTGCTACAGTTGAATTAGCCGATGGCGTTGAAGGTTACCTGCGTGCTTCTGAAGCTTCGCGTGACCGTCTAGAAGACGCTACGCTGGTTCTGAACGTTGGTGATGAAGTTGAAGCCAAATACACCGGTGTTGATCGTAAAAACCGTGTTGTAAGCCTGTCTGTACGTGCTAAAGACGAAGCGGATGAGAAAGACGCTATCGCTACCGTAAACAACAAACAGGAAGAAGGTAACTTCTCCAGCGCAATGGCTGAAGCGTTCAAAGCAGCTAAAGGCGAGTAATAGGGTGGGATGAGTCGGCCATGTGGCTGGCTCATTCTGTTACGGTAGTAAGTCAATCGTGGCTATCCAATATTGATATAACCACGCACTTGGAGGAATTATGACCAAGTCTGAACTGATCGAAAGACTTGCTGGACAGCAATCTCATATCCCGGCCAAGGTGGTTGAGGATGCAGTGAAAGAGATGCTAGAGCGGATGGCGGCAACGCTGGCTGATGGTGATCGCATTGAGATCCGAGGGTTCGGGAGTTTTTCACTTCACTACCGTGCACCACGCGTTGGGCGCAATCCGAAAACCGGTGAAAAGGTGGAGCTGGAAGGTAAATACGTTCCTCACTTCAAACCGGGTAAAGAACTGCGCGATCGTGCAAATATTTATGGCTAATACGCCGAGATAATTTGTACGGAACACCGTGGTATTACTTGCAATAGACTGTAATGTCCAGCTTTTCCAAAAGGCACCTGTTAAAGGGTGCCTTTTTTATTGCCGCTAAACTTAACTATCTTGCAATCGTTGCCAATATTGCGTAAGCGTCACATATAGACCGTATTGACGCCTATACAGATTTAAGATCGGTTTTCCACGGCAGAAGATCCCGGATCCGGTTCACCGGCCAGTCCTGGATATGCCCCAGCACATAGCGCAACCACGCTTCCGGTTCCACACCGTTCAGCCGGCAGGTGCCGATCAGCGAGTACAGCACGGCAGCACGCCCACCGCCCGCGTCTGAACCGGCGAACAGCCAGTTTTTCCGGTCCAGGGCAACACCGCGCAGTGCGTTCTCCGCGATGTTGTTGTCGATTTCCGCCCAGCCGTTGCTGCAGTACAGGTTCAGCGCATCCCACTAAACTAGTTGCTGAATAGAGACTTGCATTTTTTGTCAGGCTATTGAGAATAAAAAGAGGTTTAACTTAGAGAATAAAGGTTTGAAATGATCAACAAAGAGCGGTTGTTACGAGATATAGCCAAGGCCCCATTCCCAGTCAAAATGCAACAAAGTGACCCACTGGCCAGACCCGGATAAAATCACCGTTCTGGCCCTACTGGAGATCCCGTTGCATGCAGGGAAAACATCTGACTCACAAAGAGCGGTTCTACATCGAAAAACGGCGTGGTGATGGGGTTAACCAGGCCACCATCGCCCGGGAACTGGAGCTTCCTCGTTCTACCATCAGCAGGGAACTCAGACGCAATACCGACGCCGCTTTCAACGGGGTCTATTCCTGCAGAAGGGCCGAAACGTTGGCCAGAGGGCGGCGGCAGAAAACACGGCCGGACAGCGTGATTAACCAGCTTGAACCGCACATTCAGGACTTTATCAGAACGGCGCTGTCTACCCACACCTCACCTGAGGTCATCAGTGGGCGCCTGGTCCTGGAATTTGGCCTGTCCGTCAGCAAGAACTCGCTCTATCGCTATATCCAGCAGGAGCGCCGGGCCGGCGGTGAGCTGTATCAGCAGCTCCCTCATCGGGGTAAACGGTATAACTATCAGACCGATGAGAACAAACGCGGTCCTATTCCCAACCGTGTTGGCATTGAGCAGCGGCCGGCCGTTGCTGACCTCAAGCAGGAACCCGGGCATTTCGAGATTGACACCATCTTTGGCAAAGATCAGAAATCATTCCTGCTGACGGTGGTCGATAAAGCCGTCAAGCTGGTCATCATTCGCAAACTGCCCAACAAGCGAGCAGAGACAGTGGTAGCGGCCTTCAGGGACATCGTTGCCAATACCTTCTGCGAGTTTAAAACCCTGACTGCTGACAACGGTTCTGAATTTTCCCAGCACGGGGAAATTACAAAAGTCATGGGGGCACCGGTCTACTTTGCCCGGCCATATCATTCCTGGGAACGCGGGTTGAATGAGCATACCAACGGGCTGATACGGCGTTTTTACCCGAAGGGAACGGACTTCAATTATGTCACCCATCGCAAGGTTGCAGCACTCGAACACCTGCTCAATACGCGAGGCCGAAAATCGCTGGGTTATCGTTCTCCAAATGAGGTATTTTTAACGCACTTACAGGCGGCATAATGCCCTACCGTTTTGTTGCGTTTCGACTGGGAATGGGGCAAGCGACTTAATTTTGATTACACCATATGGACTGAGAACAAACTCTCTGTATCGCAACCCATCTCTCTTTTTTTGCTTTTTGCTTGTGCCCATTTATGCTCAATTGGGTTAAGATCTGGCGAATATGTAGGCAAATACTCCACCATATACCCTGCATCGATGATGACTTGTTGAATATTATGTTTTTTGTGAAAAGTGGCATTGTCCATCATGATTACACTGTTTTTAGGGAGTACTGGGATAAGGACTTGTGTGACCCAGGCATAGAAAACATCGCTGTTAATATTGATATCAAATAATCCGATAGCAAACAGCGTTGTGCCTAATAAAGCGCCGATAACATTTGTTCTTCCCCTAGCTCCCCAGTTCTTCAGGCCAAAACACCGTTGACCTTTTGGGGAATAGCCGTGAGTCCGTGGGGCATAGTGTGAAAAACCACTTTCATCAATAAAAACAATAGGTTTACCTTCTTTTTCATACTGTTGTTTTTTTTGTTGAAATCCCTGCCGGGCGTTTTCGTCGGCTTTCGGATGACGTAGAGTTTTTTTTATAGGTCAATCCCAGCTTTTTAAGCGCTTGCCAAATGGCCTTCTGACAAACGCCAAAACGCTCTGCACGTTCTTTTTGGTAAGCATCTGGATATTGTTCAACATCTTTTATCAACTCGGATTTATCGATCTTTCGCTGACGCGTGGTCGATGCTTTTGACTCTATTTGATTAATCCAACGCGATACAGAGGCAGGGCCAATCCGAAATTGCTTCGCTGTTTCTCGGATACTCAACCCTTCGTTTTTCCGTGTAGATATCACTTTACGTCTAAAATCAATTGAATAGCTCATTTAAATAATGTAATCAAAATTAAGTCGTTTAGCTATAACCTTGCGGATCTCCGGCGGAAAGTCAAAAATGACGATGAGACGTTCCCAATTATTTCTCCACGACGGGCTGATCGTCGGGAACTGCTCATCCCATTTGGCCGCGAAGGCATCCAGGGCCTCTTCAGCGCCCTCTAGCGTTGCGGAACTATAGATGGTGCGCAGGTCAGCAGCAACGGCCTTACGCTCTTTCCAGCCGACGTAGCGCAGCGAGTTCCGCACCTGATGCACAATGCAGAGCTGTACCCGCGTATGCGGGTAAACAGCTTCAATGGCATCAGGAAAGCCTTTCAGGCCATCGCAGCAGGCGACGAAGATGTCCTTTAGCCCACGATTTTTCAGTTCTGTCATCACAGATAACCAGAACTTGGCCCCCTCAGTTTTGGCTATCCATAGCCCCAGCAGCTCTTTTTCGCCCTGGCCGTTGACGCCGAGGGCCAGATAAACAGACTTGTTGGCCACGGCTCCGCCGTCCTGGCTTTTGACAACAATACAGTCAAGGTAAACAATGGGATAAAGCGCATCCAGCGGCCGTTGCTGCCAGCGCTTAACTTCATCCATCACAGCATTGGTCACTTGAGAAATGAAGCCAGCGGAAACATCGACCCCGTAGACTTCTTTAAAGTGTGCCTGAATATCACTGGTTGATAACCCTCTGGAATAGAGAGAAATAATGCGGTCATCGAAGCCGTTAAGCTGTTTTTCGTGCTTACCGATCAGTGTCGGCTCGAAGGTACTGTTGCGGTCGCGCGGAATATCGAGCTCGATCTCCCCATTTTGGCTACGTACGCTCTTGGATGTCTTGCCATTGCGGGATTTGCCTGAATGATTACCTGCCGGGTCATGCTTAGCATACCCAAGGTGCATCTCCATCTCAGCTTCAAGAACCCGTTCCGCCAGTCTTTTAGTCAGCACCTTGAGTAGGCCTGATTCACCCAGCAGATCCTGAGGGGAGTGACAATCTTGAAGCAGTTGGTCAATAAGTTCGTTGCTGATAGGCATTTTGTTATCCTTTGAAGGTTTTCCTCAAAATGCCATTTACACAGATTATTTTACAGTCTCGAACAAAAACAAGAAAATAAAATAATCTCGGGCATCCGTATTACATTTGAACACGCCATCGCGGGTATCAAGCGCCTCGGTTGCATGACCCAAATTTTACGGAATCGTAGACCCTTTATTGATGATACCTTCTTACTCCTTAGCGCCGGTCTTTGGAATTTCCATCTCAGAACAGCGTAAAATTTACTTCAATCACCGAAACACCCTTATTTCACTATTAAGCAACACGCTTATTGTTTACCTTGACTGTATTGTGGTCAAAAGCCAGGACGGCGGAGCCGTGACCAACAAGTCTGTTTACTTGGCTCTAGGCATCAACGGCCAGGGCGAAAAAGAGCTGCTGGGGCTATGGATAGCCAAAACCGATGGGGCCAAGTTCTGGTTATCTGTAATGACAGAACTGAAAAATCGTGGGCTACAGGACATCTTCATCGCCTGCTGCGATGGCCTGAAGGGCTTTCCTGATGCCATTGAAGCTGTTTACCCGCATACGCGGGTACAGCTCTGCATCGTGCATCAGATGCGGAACTCGCTGCGCTACGTCGGCTGGAAAGAGCGTAAAGCCGTTGCTGCTGACCTCCGCACTATCTATAGTTCCGCAACGCTAGAGGGCGCTGAAGAGGCCCTGGATGCCTTCGCGGCCAAATGGGATGAGCAGTTCCCGACGATCAGCCCATCGTGGAGAAATAATTGGGAACGTCTCATCGTCATTTTTGATTTTCCGCCGGAGATTCGCAAGGTTATCTACACCACCAACGCGATAGAGTCGTTAAATGCTTCATTGCGCAAGATAACGAAAACGCGACGAATATTTCCAACGGATGACTCGGTGCTAGGCTGTGTCTCTTAATTGCACGATAGATGATAAATCGGGCTTTGTTGAATAAATCAGAATTAGCCGACAGGATGACTCCCTCTGCTACACCTGTTATCCGATCCTGACGCTGTGTGGCATACCCAACAACGTCATACGATTCAGCGCTTTGACCATCGCCATGGCTTCACCCACCTGAGCATCGTAGTCACGCAGGCTCAGGTGGCCACCCAGCAAAGTTTTTATGCGGAACATCGCTGTTTCTGCCACTGAACGCCGGTGATAACACACTTTCTTTTTCCACATATAGCCAAGCGACATTATTTTGATAACAGCCAGCTATGCTTCCTTGCCGCATATCAGGGCATAGGATGTAATCATTTTTAAGTCGGTTGGCTATACAACCTCAATCTCTAAAGGCCGGAGCGGGTATGCCTCCATGATGTCAGCCCATGCCCTGTTGCGCTGAAACAGCGTCTTCATGGGGCGGGGCTGTATGCCGGTATCATCCGTGCGGGTCATCGGAGAGCATCTCCGCTTCGGTTTCGTACAGGTTGTAGTGGCATACTGAATTTGGCCACATAAGTAGAGGTGATATGCTTACCTCATAATTTTTATAGGTGCCAAAATGAGTAAAATAATTACTGCTGAATTTAAATGTGAAACCGCCAAATTAGTCCTTGACCAAAATTATACCTACCAGGAAGCCGCGAAAGCCATGAACGTCAGTCTTTCAGCGATTAGCCGGTGGGTAAGAGCACTTCGTTTAGAACGTCAAGGGAAAACATCGCCTGGTCTGCCATTAACACCTGAACAAATTGAGTTCAGAGAAATGAAGAAAAAAATCCACCGACTGGAAATGGAGAATGCCATCTTAAAAAAGGCTACTGCGCTCTTAATGTCCGACTCACTGAAAAATTCTCGGTAGTTGAAAAGCTAAGAGCGCTTTATCCAGTGAAATCGTTGTGTCGTATTTTTAATGTTCACCGAAGCAGTTATCGCTATTGGGGGTTCTAAGCCGGAAACGCCGAAATTTCCGTTACCCCAGCTTCAGCCCGGCAACCAGCGTATCCAGGTCAATAATCTCATCGCTTCTCTGGAAGGTATAGCCAAGCGACTTAATTTTGATTACACCATATGGACTGAGAACAAACTCTCTGTATCGCAACCCATCTCTCTTTTTTTGCTTTTTGCTTGTGCCCATTTATGCTCAATTGGGTTAAGATCTGGCGAATATGTAGGCAAATACTCCACCATATACCCTGCATCGATGATGACTTGTTGAATATTATGTTTTTTGTGAAAAGTGGCATTGTCCATCATGATTACACTGTTTTTAGGGAGTACTGGGATAAGGACTTGTGTGACCCAGGCATAGAAAACATCGCTGTTAATATTGATATCAAATAATCCGATAGCAAACAGCGTTGTGCCTAATAAAGCGCCGATAACATTTGTTCTTCCCCTAGCTCCCCAGTTCTTCAGGCCAAAACACCGTTGACCTTTTGGGGAATAGCCGTGAGTCCGTGGGGCATCGTGTGAAAAACCACTTTCATCAATAAAAACAATAGGTTTACCTTCTTTTTCATACTGTTGTTTTTTTTGTTGAAATCCCTGCCGGGCGTTTTCGTCGGCTTTCGGATGACGTAGAGTTTTTTTTATAGGTCAATCCCAGCTTTTTAAGCGCTTGCCAAATGGCCTTCTGACAAACGCCAAAACGCTCTGCACGTTCTTTTTGGTAAGCATCTGGATATTGTTCAACATCTTTTATCAACTCGGATTTATCGATCTTTCGCTGACGCGTGGTCGATGCTTTTGACTCTATTTGATTAATCCAACGCGATACAGAGGCAGGGCCAATCCGAAATTGCTTCGCTGTTTCTCGGATACTCAACCCTTCGTTTTTCCGTGTAGATATCACTTTACGTCTAAAATCAATTGAATAGCTCATTTAAATAATGTAATCAAAATTAAGTCGTTTAGCTATATCTAGCCTTGCATAATATCTCGGCTAAATGGACCCTACCAATCAGAGACTGGAAACCGGCTATGAGCCAATTCATGTTGATGTATGGAGATCGGATTTCCGGTTAAGCGATGGAGCCATTTACACGAAATTCTTTACAGACTCCAGTGGAAGAATTTTAACTCCTTCCTAGAGAGCTTTTTTGACTTGTCATAAAAATAGCAGTCCCACATTCTATCCGTCTTGCTTACCATCCGCTTAACCGTCCGCTGTGTCTGCTGAATAAGTGCTTGCACCTCGTCGCTGTCAGGTATCAAAACAATGCAGCCCTCAGCGATACGCACCGTTACGCCAGTGCCAGCGTCAAATCCGGGCTCTCTGAGCCACTTGCCGAACAGGTTTATCGCCGGAATGGATGTATCGCCTTTTTTGCAGGTGGTGTCCCGTGATGCAGCGGCGCTCGGTTTTGGAAATGTGTGGTTCTGGACGATAGCTGAGATACCCACTTTGTTTTCAGTGTCCATAACGATGAACCACTTTCGAGCTTTAAACCGCAAAAGGAATTTCGCAAGCAGGCGCTACGCACAAGCTTAGTAGGGGAGGCATCAAACAAATTTGGATACGTGCATATCTCGAAAATCTGACATAAAAAAGGTATAAGAATTTTTTCAAAGCATTATAGACATTACTGTCCGTCTATAAAAAAAGAATTGGTACGACCAAGTGGACTCGAACCACCGACCCCCACCATGTCAAGGTGGTGCTCTAACCAACTGAGCTATGGTCGTACTGTATGCAGTATCAATCAATTGGTTGATTAGATACATTTTTTGGCAACCCCGCTGTGGGAGTGGGCGCTATTATGGCGTTGACCTCCCGTGATGGCAAGTGCTTTATTACCGCTTTTTTACCGAGTGCTGAATGTTTGTGCTGCGAGCGTCCCCGTAGGTCATTTATTCTGATAGCGTATCGCGTCGATAAACAGGGCAAATGCCGTAGGGTGCTGCTTGCGTGTCGGATAATAAAGGTATTAGCCGGGAAACTGTGAGCACCATTCCTCCAGTACTCGCGTCAGGGTGCCCGCTTTATAGCTAAACGACTTAATTTTGATTACATTATTTAAATGAGCTATTCAATTGATTTTAGACGTAAAGTGATATCTACACGGAAAAACGAAGGGTTGAGTATCCGAGAAACAGCGAAGCAATTTCGGATTGGCCCTGCCTCTGTATCGCGTTGGATTAATCAAATAGAGTCAAAAGCATCGACCACGCGTCAGCGAAAGATCGATAAATCCGAGTTGATAAAAGATGTTGAACAATATCCAGATGCTTACCAAAAAGAACGTGCAGAGCGTTTTGGCGTTTGTCAGAAGGCCATTTGGCAAGCGCTTAAAAAGCTGGGATTGACCTATAAAAAAAACTCTACGTCATCCGAAAGCCGACGAAAACGCCCGGCAGGGATTTCAACAAAAAAAACAACAGTATGAAAAAGAAGGTAAATCTATTGTTTTTATTGATGAAAGTGGTTTTTCACACGATGCCCCACGGACTCACGGCTATTCCCCAAAAGGTCAACGGTGTTTTGGCCTGAAGAACTGGGGAGCTAGGGGAAGAACAAATGTTATCGGCGCTTTATTAGGCACAACGCTGTTTGCTATCGGATTATTTGATATCAATATTAACAGCGATGTTTTCTATGCCTGGGTCACACAAGTCCTTATCCCAGTACTCCCTAAAAACAGTGTAATCATGATGGACAATGCCACTTTTCACAAAAAACATAATATTCAACAAGTCATCATCGATGCAGGGTATATGGTGGAGTATTTGCCTACATATTCGCCAGATCTTAACCCAATTGAGCATAAATGGGCACAAGCAAAAAGCAAAAAAAGAGAGATGGGTTGCGATACAGAGAGTTTGTTCTCAGTCCATATGGTGTAATCAAAATTAAGTCGCTTGGCTATAAGTTCCTGGCAAACCGCATCCTCTGGCACATAGGCTAGGCCGAAACCGTGGCATGCGGCATCAATGCGCTGGCGCAAGCTGTTAAATGTTAACTGTCCATCCACGCGCACCCGCATTTCGCGACCGGCATGTGCAAACTCCCAGGCATACAATCCACCCAACGTAGGCAAACGCATATTAATGCAACGGTGTTGCTGCAACGCCTGAGGCCCCATTCCCACTCGAAACGCAACAAAGTGACCCACTTGCCAGAGTCGGATAAAATCACCGTTCTGGCCATACTGGAGAGCCTGTTGCATGCAGGGAAAACATCTGACTCAGAAAGAACGGTTCTAAATCGAAAAGCGGCGTGGTGAAGGTGTCAACCAAGCTACCATCGCCAGAGAGCGTGCTCTGCCTCGCTCGACCATCAGCAGGGAACTCAGACGCAATACCGACCCTACTTTCAATGGTGTCTACTGCTGTAGAAGGGCGGACACTCTGGCCCGGGAACGCAGTCATAAGCCTCTGCCAAACAATGCTTTTTACCCGTTGGAGCCACACATTCAGAACTTCATCAGTCAGGCGCTTTCCACTCACTCTTCACCTGAAATCATCAGTGGCCGTTTGCACCTGGAATTCGGTATATCTGTCAGCAAGAATACGCTATATCGCTATATCCTGCAGGAGAGACAGGCTGGCGGGGAGCTATAGCCAACCGACTTAAAAATGATTACATCCTATGCCCTGATATGCGGCAAAGAAGCATAGCTGGCTGTTATCAAAATAATGTCGCTTGGCTATATATCAGCAACTTCCTCATCGGGGAAAACGTTACAGGTACAATGCCGAAAACCTCAAATCATGCCCTATTCCCAACCGTGTTGGTATTGAGTATCGCCCAGCTCAAGCCGAGCTTAAACAGGAGCCTGGCCACTTCGAAATTGACACTATTTTTGGCAAAGACCAGAAGTCATTCTTGTTAACCATCGTAGATAACGCATTGAAAACCGTCATCATTCGCAAACTGCCTAATAAGCGTGCGGAGACTGTGGTTGCTGCTTTCAGGGACATTGAAGCTAATACCTTTTGCAAGTTTAAGACCCTAACAGCTGATAACGGCCCTGAATTCGCTCTGCACGAGCAAATTACTCAAATCACAGGGGCGCAGGTCTACTTTGCCCATCCTTATCATTCCTGGGAGAGGGGCTTGAATGAGCACACCAACGGGCTGATACGACGTTTTTACCCAAAAAGCGTGTTGCTTAATAGTGAAATAAGGGTGTTTCGGTGATTGAAGTAAATTTTACGCTGTTCTGAGATGGAAATTCCAAAGACCGGCGCTAAGGAGTAAGAAGGTATCATCAATAAAGGGTCTACGATTCCGTAAAATTTGGGTCATGCAACCGAGGCGCTTGATACCCGCGATGGCGTGTTCAACTGTAATACGGATGCCCGAGATTATTTTATTTTCTTGTTTTTGTTCAGGCGATAAAGGTCTTTTTCGAGTTCCTTTTTTTGGGATTTGTGTATTAGGATGCTGTTTATCTATACCTTGAAAACCGGTATCTGCCCAGATGGTTACCTCAGGAGGAATATGGCGAATTATATCGACTTTATCGAGTAAGCGTTTATCGTGACGGCGCCCATTTTTGCTCATGGGGATAAATCCAATTTGCCTTGTTTCGTCAGTCATAATAAGCCCTTTTCGAGTGGTCTGTCTTTTCTTTCCCGAATACATTTTTTTTCGCCGACGCAGATTCTTAGGCTTTTGGACAGGTCGCTCTGTCCCATCAATAAAGACGTCTTTAACTCCAGGAAAGGCGCGAAAAAATTCCTCAGCAGAGCGAATTTGACGAGCGGGCAAAACACATTCTCGCCCCAAGGTCATCTCTAAAACCGGCAATAATATTTTTACCCAGCGACATACCCGTGTTCTATCTAAACCAGGCTTTGTTGAATAATTTAACCGTTTGATTTACATCTTCTTTAGTTAGAATGCATTTACAGAGAATGTATTTTGTTAGAACGACAAATCAAATAGTTAGCACAATAAAAAGCATTCCGAGAGGAAAAATCAGTCGTTGAAATTTTATAATGCTTATATAAATCAGTATCTTAAATTATTCAACAAAGCCTCTAAACCAAAAAGAAGTCCTTGCAAATCATAGGTCGGATAACATTTTAAATACAATAAAATAAAAAGCAGTTTATCTAATGGGGTTGGGATAAATCCTTTCTGCCCTGCACCCATCTGCCGCTCGGCTTTGTTGAATAAATCGAACTTTCAGGGGATCGCCGGATCAAAGCACTATCATCGCTCCCGATAGCAGCTCCCCATGGCAAAGCAAAAGTTTAAAATCACCAACTGGCCCACCTACAACAAAGCACTCAGACAACGCGGCTCCCTGACGGTCTGGCTTGATGAGTCGGCCATCGCTGCATGGACTGACAGTTCTTCGCCTGAAGGTCGTGGTCGGCCGCTTTACTACACCGATATGGCTGTTACCACGGTTTTGATGATAAAGCGCGTGTTTAACCTGTCGCTCCGGGCATTACAGGGCTTTGTCGACTCGGTTTTTACACTGATGAGCCTGCCACTGCGCTGCCCGGACTACTCTCTGGTCAGTCGGCGGGCAAAAACCGTCAGTATCAGCATAAAAACGCCAACGCGTGGTGAAATATCGCATCTGGTCATCGACAGTACCGGTCTGAAGGTCTTTGGCGAAGGTGAATGGAAAGTCAGGCAGCATGGGGCTGACAGACGAAGAGTGTGGCGCAAGCTTCATCTGGCAGCAGACAGTGCGACGCATGAGATTATCTGTGCCGACTTATCGCTCAGCGGAACGACAGATGCGCAGGCACTGCCGTGCCTGATTAACCAAACCCACCGAAAAATCAGGGAAGTGTCAGCAGACGGTGCTTATGACGGCCGTTACTGCCACGATGCGTTGCTAAGAAAGAAAATCAGGCCCCTTATCCCGCCGCGAAGCGGAGCCAAATACTGGCCGGACAAGTACCATGAACGTAACCATGCGGTGGCGAATCAGCGTCTGAGCGGGAGTAATGATATGTGGAAAAAGAAAGTGGGTTATCACCGGCGTTCAGTGGCAGAAACAGCGATGTTCCGCATAAAAACTTTGCTGGGTGGCCATCTGAGCCTGCGTGACTATGAGGCTCAAGTAGGTGAAGCCATAGCGATGGTCAAAGCGCTGAACCGTATGACGTTGTTTGGTATGCCACACAGCGTCAGGATAGGATAACAGGTGTAGCAGAGGGAGTCATCCTGTCGGCTAATTCTGATTTATTGAGAGTGTAAAAAGATCTGTGTAAATGGCATTTTGAGGAAAACCTTCAGAGGACAAAAAATGCCTATCAGCAACGAACTTATTGACCAACTGCTTCAGGATTGCCACTCCCCTCAGGAGCTTCTGGGTGAATCAGGCCTACTCAAGGAACTGACTAAAAGACTGGCGGAACGGGTTCTTCAAGCTGAGATGGAGATACACCTTGGGTATGCTAAGCATGACCCGGCTGGTAATAATTCACGCAACTCCCGCAATGGCAAGACATCCAAGAGCGTACGTAGTCAAAATGGGGCGCTCGAGCTCGATATTCCGCGCGACCGCAACAGTACCTTCGAGCCTACACTGATCGGTAAGCACGAAAAGCAGCTTAACGGCTTCGATGACCGCATTATTTCTCTCTATTCCAGAGGGCTATCAACCCGTGATATTCAGGCTCACTTTAAAGAAGTCTACGGGGTCGATGTTTCCGCTGGCTTCATTTCTCAAGTGACCAATGCCGTGATGGATGACGTTAAGCGCTGGCAGCAACGGCCGCTGGATGCGTTTTATCCCATTGTTTACCTTGACTGTATTGTGGTCAAAAGCCAGGACGGCTGAGCCGTGACCAACAAGTCTGTTTACTTGGCTCTAGGCATCAACGGCCAGGGCGAAAAAGAGCTGCTGGGGCTATGGATAGCCAAAACCGAGGGGGCCAAGTTCTGGTTATAGCCAAGCGACATTATTTTGATAACAGCCAGCTATGCTTCTTTGCCGCATATCAGGGCATAGGATGTAATCATTTTTAAGTCGGTTGGCTATACCTCAGAGGTGAAACCTACGGCCATCACCGGCGACATGCACAGCATCAACAAAGCCAACTTTGCGATCCTGCACTGGTTTGGCCTGCGCTTTGAACCTCATTTCACGGATCTGAACCGGCAGTTGCAGGAACTGTACTGTATCAGAGCTCCATCGGCCTATAAAAAATGCTTGTTCCAGCCTGCCGGACAGATTGACCGGGACCTTATCATCCGCGAAAAAAACAGTCTCTATCGTATTGTCGCCACGCTGGGGCTGAAAGAAATGACGCAGGGGACGCTGGTCCGCAAACTGTGCACGTACACCACGGCCAATCCGACCCGGCAGGCCCTCTTTGAATATGACCGGTTGGTACGCAGCATCTACACGCTGAAGTATAGCTAAACGACTTAATTTTGATTACATTATTTAAATGAGCTATTCAATTGATTTTAGACGTAAAGTGATATCTACACGGAAAAACGAAGGGTTGAGTATCCGAGAAACAGCGAAGCAATTTCGGATTGGCCCTGCCTCTGTATCGCGTTGGATTAATCAAATAGAGTCAAAAGCATCGACCACGCGTCAGCGAAAGATCGATAAATCCGAGTTGATAAAAGATGTTGAACAATATCCAGATGCTTACCAAAAAGAACGTGCAGAGCGTTTTGGCGTTTGTCAGAAGGCCATTTGGCAAGCGCTTAAAAAGCTGGGATTGACCTATAAAAAAAACTCTACGTCATCCGAAAGCCGACGAAAACGCCCGGCAGGGATTTCAACAAAAAAAACAACAGTATGAAAAAGAAGGTAAACCTATTGTTTTTATTGATGAAAGTGGTTTTTCACACGATGCCCCACGGACTCACGGCTATTCCCCAAAAGGTCAACGGTGTTTTGGCCTGAAGAACTGGGGAGCTAGGGGAAGAACAAATGTTATCGGCGCTTTATTAGGCACAACGCTGTTTGCTATCGGATTATTTGATATCAATATTAACAGCGATGTTTTCTATGCCTGGGTCACACAAGTCCTTATCCCAGTACTCCCTAAAAACAGTGTAATCATGATGGACAATGCCACTTTTCACAAAAAACATAATATTCAACAAGTCATCATCGATGCAGGGTATATGGTGGAGTATTTGCCTACATATTCGCCAGATCTTAACCCAATTGAGCATAAATGGGCACAAGCAAAAAGCAAAAAAAGAGAGATGGGTTGCGATACAGAGAGTTTGTTCTCAGTCCATATGGTGTAATCAAAATTAAGTCGCTTGGCTATACCTTCCAGAGAAGCGATGAGATTATTGACCTGGATACGCTGGTTGCCGGGCTGAAGCTGGGGTAACGGAAATTTCGGCGTTTCCGGCTTAGAACCCCCAATAGCGATAACTGCTTCGGTGAACATTAAAAATACGACACAACGATTTCACTGGATAAAGCGCTCTTAGCTTTTCAACTACCGAGAATTTTTCAGTGAGTCGGACATTAAGAGCGCAGTAGCCTTTTTTAAGATGGCATTCTCCATTTCCAGTCGGTGGATTTTTTTCTTCATTTCTCTGAACTCAATTTGTTCAGGTGTTAATGGCAGACCAGGCGATGTTTTCCCTTGACGTTCTAAACGAAGGGCTCTTACCCACCGGCTAATCGCTGAAAGACTGACGTTCATGGCTTTCGCGGCTTCCTGGTAGGTATAGCCAACCGACTTAAAAATGATTACAGCCGATGCCCTGATATGTGGCAAAGAAGCATAGCTGGCTGTTATCAAAATAATGTCGCTTAGCTATATCTGTAATGACAGAACTGAAAAATCGTGGGCTACAGGACATCTTCATCGCCTGCTGCGATGGCCTGAAGGGCTTTCCTGATGCCATTGAAGCTGTTTACCCGCATAGGGTACAGCTCTGCATCGTGCATCAGGTGCGGAACTCGCTGCGCTACGTCGGCTGGAAAGAGCGTAAAGCCGTTGCTGCTGACCTCCGCACTATCTATAGTTCCGCAACGCTAGAGGGCGCTGAAGAGGCCCTGGATGCCTTCGCGGCCAAATGGGATGAACAGTTCCCGACGATCAGCCCATCGTGGAGAAATAATTGGGAACGTCTCATCGTCATTTTTGATTTTCCGCCGGAGATTCGCAAGGTTATCTACACCACCAACGCGATAGAGTCGTTAAATGCTTCATTGCGCAAGATAACGAAAACGCGACGAATATTTCCAACGGATGACTCGGTGCTAAAATTATTCTATCTAGCCTTGCATAATATCTCGGCTAAATGGACCCTACCAATCAGAGACTGGAAACCGGCTATGAGCCAATTCATGTTGATGTATGGAGATCGGATTTCCGGTTAAGCGATGGAGCCATTTACACGAAATTCTTTACAGACTCGATTTATTCAACAAAGCCCTGCCGCTCGTGATCTTTTCGATTCTTTTTCCGATAAATCAAATAACAAGCTGAAAATTCAGCGGCTAAATTTTTCAATTCTTCGACTGATAATCCAATGATTGCTTTACATAAACGATTATCTCGTAACAACCGCTCTTTGTTGATTATTTCAAACCTTTATTCTCTAAGTTAAACCTCTTTTTATTCTCAATAGCCTGACAAAAAATGCAAGTCTCTATTCAGCAACTAGTTTTATGAAGGTTTTCCTCAAAATGCCATTTACACAGATCTTTTTACACTCTCGCTTATCGCCGTTGCAACGTTGTAGAAAGATGTTTTGGCCGTTTAAAGGAATATAGACGGATTGCCACACGTTATGAAAAAACGGCAAGAAACTATCTAGCAATGGTGAAACTGGGCTGCATCCGCTTGTTTTACGCCCGGTTACGTAATTAAGGGACACAGCCTAATAACCCCCGTATTGCTCAACTTTACTTGTTGATAATGATTATCAATTGAGTTAGCGTGGGAACCCTGCAACCTACCATGCAGGCCGGAGGCCCGGGGGAGTGTGATTGGGTAGATGGGACGGATTTTAAATTAAAAATCGTTTTATTGATGATTGATATTTATAAATTACGTGAAGGTGTGCGCGAAATAACGATCCGTTTCACAAGATGTGAGTATCCGCATGGGATCAATCAGGCGTGTTTAATTTCATCATTTAAGGTGACACGATGTTGGATGCTATTGTAACCCAGACCAGTAACCCGCCAGAAACACCGGTAGATTTCTCTTATTACTCCACACACCGGTGTGTGATCGCTTCGGGCATTTTTGAACGGATTTCACAACCTGCACAAACCGACGGTGATAATGGCAAATCCCTGTGGCAAAAGGTACAAGCGACCATGGCGCGAGCACGGGCGCAAGGTGTGTCCGCGCCACTTGTGGTTGGCGCTATTCCTTTTGATACCTGCCGTCCATCCTGCTTGTTCATTCCGCTGCACTACCATTTCACCTCCAGACAGGCTGATACCTCGCTTGCATTGAGCAACCGTGCGAGCCCCATCGCTACGATCACCCAGGTGAACAGCATGCCTGACGTCCGGCATTTTCAATCTGCCGTAGGGGCTGCACTACGTTGCGTGTGTCAGGGGGAAATCCGCAAAGTGGTATTGTCGCGTCTGCTTGATGTGGAGGTCGCACAGCCAATAGATTGCTCGGCAGTCATGAACAATTTGCGGGTGCAAAATCCCCATGCTTATCACTTTTCTCTGCCTCTACCGGAGGGAGGGATTTTAGTCGGTGCCAGTCCAGAATTGTTGATTCGCAAAAATGCGCGGCGTATCTGGAGTAACCCCTTGGCAGGCTCAATTTGTCGTCATCAAGACCCGCAGCACGATAAACTGCAGTGTCAGCAATTACTGGATTCACATAAAGATCAGCAGGAACACCGCATGGTAGTGGACGATATTGCCCGGCATTTACGCCCTGTGTGCCGTCAACTTATCACACCCTCTGCCCCTTCATTATTGGCAACCAACACCATGTGGCACCTTTCCTCGCCTATTGAAGGTGAACTGTACCAAACGGATAATAGTGTTATACAACTGGCTTGTTTGCTGCATCCCACGCCAGCGATGTGCGGTACGCCGACGGCAGCGGCACGACAGTTGATTGCTGAATTGGAACCCTACGATCGTGGGTTATTCAGCGGTATTGTGGGATGGAGCGATGAACACGGCGACGGTGAATGGGCTATTATCATCCGCAGTGCCATCATCCGGCAGCAGCAGGTGCGCTTTTTCGCCGGTGCTGGGATCGTAGAAGGCTCTGACGCGCAAAAAGAGTGGGAAGAGATCGCGGGGAAAATGGGGACTATGCTGCGTGCGCTGGGATTATAGCCAAGCGACTTAATTTTGATTACACCATATGGACTGAGAACAAACTCTCTGTATCGCAACCCATCTCTCTTTTTTTGCTTTTTGCTTGTGCCCATTTATGCTCAATTGGGTTAAGATCTGGCGAATATGTAGGCAAATACTCCACCATATACCCTGCATCGATGATGACTTGTTGAATATTATGTTTTTTGTGAAAAGTGGCATTGTCCATCATGATTACACTGTTTTTAGGGAGTACTGGGATAAGGACTTGTGTGACCCAGGCATAGAAAACATCGCTGTTAATATTGATATCAAATAATCCGATAGCAAACAGCGTTGTGCCTAATAAAGCGCCGATAACATTTGTTCTTCCCCTAGCTCCCCAGTTCTTCAGGCCAAAACACCGTTGACCTTTTGGGGAATAGCCGTGAGTCCGTGGGGCATCGTGTGAAAAACCACTTTCATCAATAAAAACAATAGGTTTACCTTCTTTTTCATACTGTTGTTTTTTTTGTTGAAATCCCTGCCGGGCGTTTTCGTCGGCTTTCGGATGACGTAGAGTTTTTTTTATAGGTCAATCCCAGCTTTTTAAGCGCTTGCCAAATGGCCTTCTGACAAACGCCAAAACGCTCTGCACGTTCTTTTTGGTAAGCATCTGGATATTGTTCAACATCTTTTATCAACTCGGATTTATCGATCTTTCGCTGACGCGTGGTCGATGCTTTTGACTCTATTTGATTAATCCAACGCGATACAGAGGCAGGGCCAATCCGAAATTGCTTCGCTGTTTCTCGGATACTCAACCCTTCGTTTTTCCGTGTAGATATCACTTTACGTCTAAAATCAATTGAATAGCTCATTTAAATAATGTAATCAAAATTAAGTCGTTTAGCTATACAGTTGCCGGGCTGATCTGTTTTTGCTCAGCCTCTCGGTGCCTCAGGACAGGGAACAGAACAAGAGGAGTGTCATTTTTGTATCAGCATTATCCAACGCGGAAGGAGATTTTCACTTCTTCCACCTGCGGGGACTACCAGCTGTTTATCGCCTGGCCCGATGAGCCAGCGCCTGAGCAAGGATGGCCTGTGATTTATCTGCTTGATGGAGAAGTACATTTCCCGGTGGCGGAAACCCTGATGCGTACACTGGCACGTCCGCGGTGTTGTATGACGCCGGGTGTCGTGGTGGCGATCGGTTATTTGGAAGGGACGCTGCGTGAACGGGATTATCGTCCGGCAGTGGCGCAGCGGGTTCCTGAACCAAATCCTCGCGGCGGATACTACCCGAGTGGGCTGGCAGGACAGTCAGAGGCATTTCTGGCGTTCATTCAACATGAACTGAAGCCCTATATCCGACAAGCGTTCTCTGTCGATCCCAGGAGGGAAGCCTTATTTGGCCACTCCTACGGTGGGCTGTTTACGCTTAATACCTTGTTTACCTGCCGCCATGCCTTTCAACACTACTATGCCTCCAGCCCTTCGGTGTGGTGGAACGAGGGATATATCAATGAGATTGCTACAGACTTTTTGCGGGCTGAGGTGACAGAGGGGCTCTCTGCTGTACCCGTGCTGTTTTTATCCGTGGGAGAGTGGGAACAATCGCTGGAGCGTTGGGAGTTGGCGTTGCCCGAGGTACAAAGGGAAGCGTTGCGGCAGCATCGACGCCAGCGCCGGATGGTTGATGGCGTTCGTGAGCTGTCGTGGCGATTACAGGCTGCGGGCCGCGATAAGCTCGACGTTTCGCTTTTTATTCATGCCTGGCAGTCTCATCAATCTGTGCCGCTGCTTTCCTTACAGCAGGCGTTTGGCTTTGTTGAATAAATCGAACTTTCAGGGGATCGCCGGATCAAAGCACTATCATCACTCCCGATAGCAGCTCCCCATGGCAAAGCAAAAGTTTAAAATCACCAACTGGCCCACCTACAACAAAGCACTCAGACAACGCG
The DNA here is from genome assembly GCF_052050035.1 of Symbiopectobacterium purcellii. Classification (GTDB taxonomy): domain Bacteria; phylum Pseudomonadota; class Gammaproteobacteria; order Enterobacterales; family Enterobacteriaceae; genus Symbiopectobacterium; species Symbiopectobacterium purcellii_A. Next base: position 4,895,505 of record NZ_CP189882.1, on the reverse strand, counting down.
GCTCCCTGACGGTCTGGCTTGATGAGTCGGCCATCGCTGCATGGACTGACAGTTCTTCGCCTGAAGGTCGTGGTCGGCCGCTTTACTACACCGATATGGCTGTTACCACGGTTTTGATGATAAAGCGCGTGTTTAACCTGTCGCTCCGGGCATTACAGGGCTTTGTCGACTCGGTTTTTACACTGATGAGCCTGCCACTGCGCTGCCAGGACTACTCTCTGGTCAGTCGGCGGGCAAAAACCGTCAGTATCAGCATAAAAACGCCAACGCGTGGTGAAATCTCGCATCTGGTCATCGACAGTACCGGTCTGAAGGTCTTTGGCGAAGGTGAATGGAAAGTCAGGCAGCATGGGGCTGACAGACGAAGAGTGTGGCGCAAGCTTCATCTGGCAGCAGACAGTGCGACGCATGAGATTATCTGTGCCGACTTATCGCTCAGCGGAACGACAGATGCGCAGGCACTGCCGGGCCTGATTAACCAAACCCACCGAAAAATCAGGGAAGTGTCAGCAGACGGTGCTTATGACGGCCGTTACTGCCACGATGCGTTGCTAAGAAAGAAAATCAGGCCCCTTATCCCGCCGCGAAGCGGAGCCAAATACTGGCCGGACAAGTACCATGAACGTAACCATGCGGTGGCGAATCAGCGTCTGAGCGGGAGTAATGATATGTGGAAAAAGAAAGTGGGTTATCACCGGCGTTCAGTGGCAGAAACAGCGATGTTCCGCATAAAAACTTTGCTGGGTGGCCATCTGAGCCTGCGTGACTATGAGGCTCAAGTAGGTGAAGCCATAGCGATGGTCAAAGCGCTGAACCGTATGACGTTGTTGGGTATGCCACACAGCGTCAGGATAGGATAACAGGTGTAGCAGAGGGAGTCATCCTGTCGGCTAATTCTGATTTATTCAACAAAGCCGTGCACTGGTCAAGTAAATCAGGACACTTTTTTCTCAGCCATTTGTTCATAACGCACCGGAGACAGATCCCCGTTAGCGGCATGATGCCTGTCTAGGTTGTAGTAGCGGATATACGTCGCCACATCCTGCTCCATGTAAGCCCGTGTTGGCTGGGGTACCAGCAGCAACCATTCATGTTTCAGACTGCCCCAGAAGCGCTCCATCACCGCATTATCCCAGCAGGCACCCACGTCTCCCATACTGCTCCTCAGCCTGTAGCTGCTCAGCAGCGCCTGAAAGCGTTGTCCCGTGTACTGCGCCCCCCTGTCCGTATGCACCACCAGGCCCGGCGGGGGAGTTCGCAGGTTATATGCCTTCATCAGGGCCCCGCAGACTAGCGATGAGGTCATCCGTCTGTCCACCTGCCAGCCCACTATAGTCAACCGACTTAAAAATGATTACATCCTATGCCCTGATATGCGGCAAAGAAGCATAGCTGGCTGTTATCAAAATAATGTCGCTTGGCTATATCTGCCGGGAGTACAAATCCATAATAGCCGCCAGATACAGCCAGCCTTCACCGGTCTTCAGATACGTGATGTCACTCGCCCACACCTGATTTGGCCCCGGAGGGTTAAAATTCTGGTTCAGCAGGTTTGGGGCCACCTCTGCACCCGGGCGCCCCATTCCCACTCGAAACGCAACAAAGTGACCCACTGGCCAGAGTCGGATAAAATCACCGTTCTGGCCCTACTGGAGATCCCGTTGCATGCAGGGAAAACATCTGACTCACAAAGAGCGGTTCTACATCGAAAAACGGCGTGGTGATGGGGTTAACCAGGCCACCATCGCCCGGGAACTGGAGCTTCCTCGTTCTACCATCAGCAGGGAACTCAGACGCAATACCGACGCCGCTTTCAACGGGGTCTATTCCTGCAGAAGGGCCGAAACGTTGGCCAGAGGGCGGCGGCAGAAAACTCGGCCGGACAGCGTGATTAACCAGCTTGAACCGCACATTCAGGACTTTATCAGAACGGCGCTGTCTACCCACACCTCACCTGAGGTCATCAGTGGGCGCCTGGTCCTGGAATTTGGCCTATCCGTCAGCAAGAACTCGCTCTATCGCTATATCCAGCAGGAGCGCCGGGCCGGCGGTGAGCTGTATCAGCAGCTCCCTCATCGGGGTAAACGGTATAACTATCAGACCGATGAAAACAAACGCGGTCCTATTCCCAACCGTGTTGGCATTGAGCAGCGGCCGGCCGTTGCTGACCTCAAGCAGGAACCCGGTCATTTCGAGATTGACACCATCTTTGGCAAAGATCAGAAATCATTCCTGCTGACGGTGGTCGATAAAGCCGTCAAGCTGGTCATCATTCGCAAACTGCCCAACAAGCGAGCAGAGACAGTGGTAGCGGCCTTCAGGGACATCGTTGCCAATACCTTCTGCGAGTTTAAAACCCTGACTGCTGACAACGGTTCTGAATTTTCCCAGCACGGGGAAATTACAAAAGTCACGGGGGCACCGGTCTACTTTGCCCGGCCATATCATTCCTGGGAACGCGGGTTGAATGAGCATACCAACGGGCTGATACGGCGTTTTTACCCGAAGGGAACGGACTTCAATTATGTCACCCATCGCAAGGTTGCAGCACTCGAACACCTGCTCAATACGCGAGGCCGAAAATCGCTGGGTTATCGTTCTCCAAATGAGGTATTTTTAACGCACTTACAGGCGGCATAATGCCCTACCGTTTTGTTGCGTTTCGACTGGGAATGGGGCCCTCCGCACTATCTATAGTTCCGCAACGCTAGAGGGCGCTGAAGAGGCCCTGGATGCCTTCGCGGCCAAATGGGATGAACAGTTCCCGACGATCAGCCCACCGTGGAGAAATAATTGGGAACGTCTCATCGTCATTTTTGATTTTCCGCCGGAGATCCGCAAGGTTATCTACACCACCAACGCGATAGAGTCGTTAAATGCTTCATTGCGCAAGATAACGAAAACGCGACGAATATTTCCAACGGATGACTCGGTGCTAAAATTATTCTATCTAGCCTTGCATAATATCTCGGCTAAATGGACCCTACAAATCAGAGACTGGAAACCGGCTATGAGCCAATTCATGTTGATGTATGGAGATCGGATTTCCGGTTAAGCGATGGAGCCATTTACACGAAATTCTTTACAGACTCGGTACGCAGCCCATACTCCGGCCTTAAAGCTAAGCTACCGCCCGCTGGCTTACCGCCCCAGTCTGCGGTATAGCAATCCACGCTTTCTACACCCATACCTTTGGGGTACCACCGGGTTAGTCGCTTATGGCGCCATACATTGCACAGGGTGTGTTTGACCAGCATCACGACTCCATCGACGATACCTGCACCCGGTTGAATGAGTGAAACGAGCAATCAATGTCGTCGCAGGCGGGCGCTTGTGACACATCATCGGGCTGACTATAAGGGATTGAGGAAACGGAATGCGGGTGCATTCGTGCCTGTTTCGGCTTTTCAGCAGGCCGTTCGGCACACGAGTGACACCTCATCGTGACACGGACCTTTTCGCCTCTTCTGAAATGAAAAACCCCATTAAATTCACGGGTTTTTTTTACATTAAATTTGGCGGTGAGAGAGGGGTTCGAACCCTCGATACGCTTTCACGTATACACACTTTCCAGGCGTGCTCCTTCAGCCACTCAGACACCTCACCGGATTGTCACCCATCAGCATGCTGCGGCGACGGGCGCTAATGTAGGTAAATTGCCCGGCAGCGTCAATGAGTTTGTGCGACAAAATGCGCGTTTAGCCAAACTTAATGCAATTTGCTGATTTACTGACCTATTTTAGTTTAAATAGGGTGCGATGTGTGTGTTAAATTTTCGTTATGGCTGCGGTGCAGGCTGCCAGTGCCGGCGAGAAATGGTATGCTGACGGTGAAATACCTAGCCAGGAGAGACCATGTATCCCGTCGATTTACATATGCATACCGTCGCCAGTACTCACGCCTACAGCACCCTGCATGACTATATCGCAGAGGCTAAACGCAAGAACATCCGCCTATTTGCCATTACCGATCATGGTCCTGACATGGCAGATGCACCACACTATTGGCACTTTATGAATATGCGCGTGTGGCCGCGGTTGGTGGAGGGTGTCGGCATCCTGCGTGGTATTGAATCCAATATCAAAAACCGTCAGGGCGATATCGACTGTACCGGGATCATGCTGGAGCAAATGGACGTGGTCATTGCTGGTTTTCATGAACACGTACTGCCACCGCAGGATCTTGTTACGCACACAGAGGCGCTGATTGCCACCATGGCCAGTGGCAATGTGCATATCATCAGCCATCCCGGCAATCCCAAATATCCGATTGACATTGCCGCCGTGGCGCAAGCCGCAGCGCATTATGACGTCGCGCTTGAATTGAATAACTCGTCGTTTATGCATTCACGCAAAGGCAGTGGACCCAACTGTCGCGCCATTGCTGAGGCGGTTCGCGACGCAGGCGGAAGGCTGGCGCTTGCCTCTGATTCCCATATTGCGTTCACGTTGGGCGATTTTACCCACTGCGAACGTATTGTGCAGGAAATTGATTTTCCGCAAGAGCGTATACTCAATGTGAGTCCTCGCCGCGTTTTAGATTTTCTGGAACAACGTGGCCGCCCTGCGATAGCAGAACTGGCGGCTTTGTAATTTATTAGTGACGTTGTCACTTAATCACCATAATAACAACTGGTATGACATGAACGAATTCTCACTGGTATGCCGGCTGCTCGGTACGCTGTTTAATCGGGCCCCTGATGACACCGTGGTGACCCCGTTATTGACGATGATTGAGCAGGGTAAACTCAAGCCGAATTGGCCGCTTAATCAGGATGCTTTGTTGGAGCGCATGCAGCAGAGCGTTGATATCAACGCAATCACTGCCGATTATCACGCGCTGTTTATTGAACAAGGCGGTGCAGTTTCCCCCTGGCGCTCTTCCTATGTCGAGAATGAGCCAGAGGACGCTGTTCGTGTTTTTCTACAACAGCGCGGCATGCCGCTCAAAGAGGGCGCCGTCGACCATTTTGGCGCGTTGTTGCTGGCCGCTTCATGGCTTGAAGATCAGGCAGCGGAAGATGAAAATGCTGCGCAGTTGGCCCTGTTTGACGAATTTTTGCTGCCGTGGAGCGATCGGTTTCTTGGTAAAGTCGAAAGCCACGCCACCACGCCATTTTATCGCACGCTGGCGCTATTAACACGCGAGGCGCTGGAAGCGTTACGAGAAGATTTGCTGGAAGAAGACGACGAGCACGCGCCGTATAGCCCAGAGGCGTAAATCGGTTCGTCAGGGCGGGAAACCCGCCCTGATAACGGCTTAATCCGTCAACTGAATAGCAATTTGTCCCGGTTTTACCTCAATGCCTTTTGCCAGTTTTTTGGCTAAGGCTTCCGTTTTGCTATTTTCATCACTGAGCTCATAGGCCGGTTTTTGATCAAAATAGTTCTTCAGCGCCTGGTTCAAATAGGGTGTCAGCGTTTTGAACACGGTATCCATCTTCTCAGGCGTCACCTGATAATCCACCAACTCCATCTCTTTGAGGTAAATGGCGCTGTTAGTTTTATCAAACACCGGTTGTGCTTTCAGAGTAAGCACAGCATCCGCTGACTGGGCACCCAGTAGCGAACTGATATCCACCTTGGCATGGCCAGACAGCGTGACCTTGCCCGGTTCAGCACGTCCTATCTGGCTGCTGAGATCGTTTAACACGATGGTGGCATCAACTACGCCTGGAATGCCGATCTGTTTTTTAAAATCATTGTGTTTTTGCAGATAACGGTTTACATCTTGCTCGCTAAGCGAATATTGCGTGAGCCGATCGCAGCCACTAACAAGTAATGTCAGCGCCACTGCGGCAATGGCGGCTATCCCTGATTTTTTCATTGATGTTCCTCTGCACGTGCTGTGTTTCTAAAGTATGGCGGTTTAACGATAGAAATGTGCCCTGAGCATAGCAGAAAATCTGCGGGGCTAACGGGCGTAGAGATACAGTGCCTTATAAGCCCCGGGTTAACTATCAGATAGCGCTGAAAGCACAGAAATTGCCAGTCAGCGTTAACCTTAATGCTCTCCCAGCATCGCCGGTGTTATCTTGCGCAGATTGAACTGCCAATACAGGGTCGCCAGCGTGAGTAAACCGATAATGCCTAACATAAACCACGGCAGTTCGGGCATATGCAGCCGATGCCCGGTATCAAACAACCAACCGCCGCCGCTATAGCCCAGCGCGCCGCCCAGTGCCAGTCCCAAACGGCTGAATCCCATGTAACTACCGCGCGCACGCGCATCAGCCAATGACGCGCTCAATGTTTCACGGGCAGGCTCTGCGATAATTGATCCCATGTAAAACAGGCTGATAAGCATCAGTAGCGTCGGCAGTGTGGTTGTCATGCCGATGGGAAACAGACTGAGAGTCATAATAAATAACCCTACCATCAGACGCTGTTCCAGACGGAAGCGTTTTTCACTCCAGCGTGCAATCGGATAGAGCAAACTGAGCGATAGCGTGGCTTCAATGGCATACATCCATTTCACTGCCGAAGGGGTGCCCGCAATCTCATTGACCATGATCGGGAGCATTAACAGAACTTGCACGCCGAGCATGTAGTAGCCGGTCAACGTCAGGACATAAATCAGGAAGCGTCGATCGCGAATGACGCGCAGCAGGCCTTCTGAAATTGGCGTACGCACGGTCGAGATGCGATAGGCGGGTAACAGCCAGGCGTTTAAGGCCGCCGCCAGCACGAACAGCACAGCGCCGCCCCAGCACACGACGGTAAAGTCATATTGCAGCAGCCAACTGCCAATCAGCGCACCGATAACTGCCCCGGCACTGTCTTGCATCATCAGCAATGAGTAAAAGCGCCCGCGTTCCTGTGGACGAACCAGTTTTACCACCAGTGCGGTGCGCGGAGGATCGAACAGTGTTCCGCCAAGGCCAGACAGCGCGCAGGAGAGCCAAAGCAGCCAAGGTTCGGTGGCGATAGCCATAAACACAAAACCGGCGGCACGCAACAACATACCGGTGATGATCATCGGTTTCGCACCAAACTTGTCGGCAATGGCACCGCCAAAAACACCTAATCCCTGTTGAATAAACTGACGTAATCCGAGAGCGATGCCCACCAGCAAGGCCGCCCAACCCAAATCATCAACAAAGCGTATGGAAATAAGCGGGAATACTACAAAAAAACCCAGAACCACCAGCATATTATCTAATAACAGGAAATATTTGCCGAGACTCCGAGCTTGTGACATCAGGGGCATGTTTCACCACAAGAGAAAAAAAGAAAGAGTTACAACACGTCTATTTTGTACCCTAATCAAATGGCAGGATAGTCTTTACAGAACAATATTTTTTTATCGTCCTGAACATCAGTGGGTGCAGTTTGAATGGCTTTTTTTTAGCCAAAGAGCGGCAATATTGTAGTAATTGCGCAATAAGTCACCGCAGGAGGTTTTACGCCAGATGATTGATGCGGTTATAGTAGCAAGTATCGACGTTTTTTGTGGTTAGGGGTGTGGTTCCCTGTTGGGAAGACGGTTTTTCCCAGTTAAACCTGTAGTGCAAATTATCGCGATAAATTTTTCTTATCGAACAACGCAAAAAATGAGGCAGAGATGTTTGGCTATCCTTCAACCCCGGCACGGGTATATATGACTACAGACAGGCTGGTCGTGCGTTTAGCCCACGAACGTGATGCCTGGCGTCTGGCGGAATACTATGCGGATAATCGTGATTTTTTAAAACCCTGGGAGCCGGTGCGCGATGCCAGCCATTGTTATCCTTCCGGCTGGCAAGCGCGGCTTAGTGTGATCAACGACATGCATAAGCAAGGGGCTGCTTATTACTTCTTGCTGCTCGATCCGAATGAAAATGAGGTGCGGGGTGTTGCCAATTTCAGTAACGTCCTGCGTGGTTCCTTCCACGCGTGCTATCTGGGCTATTCGCTCGGCGAGAAATGGCAGGGGCAGGGCATGATGTATGAAGCCTTACAGCCTGCGCTGCGCTATATGCAGCGCCAACAGCACATGCACCGTATCATGGCCAACTACATGCCGCACAATCAGCGCAGCGGTAATCTGCTGACGCGACTGGGCTTTGAACGTGAGGGCTATGCTAAAAAATACTTGTTAATCGATGGCACCTGGCAGGATCACGTACTGACTGCCTTGACGAATGAACAGTGGACGCCTCAGCGATAGGAGCCCAGAGAATGAAATATCAGTTTGATGCCAAAGCGTTGCGTGTAGTGGGTTGTTTATTGGAAAAACAGGTCACCACGCCAGAACAGTACCCCATGTCGTTGAATGGCGTGGTAACAGCCTGCAATCAGAAAACCAACCGCGAGCCGGTATTGGAACTCAGTGAGAGTGAGGTTCAACAAACGCTCGATGTGCTGGTTAAAAAGCACGTTGTCAGAACTCTCAGCGGCTTTGGTAATCGCGTGATGAAGTATGAGCACCGGTTTTGCAACTCAGAGTTCGGCGATCTGAAGTTTTCCTCCGCAGAAGTTGCATTGGTCACGACGCTGTTGCTGCGCGGGGCGCAAACGCCGGGTGAATTGCGCACTCGAGCGGGGCGCTTGCATGACTTTGCGGATGTCGATGACGTTGAGCAGACGCTCACACTGCTACAAACGCGGGAGGATGGCCCCTTTGTGGTGCGTTTGGCGCGTGAGCCAGGTAAGCGGGAGCACCGTTTTATGCACCTGTTTGGCGATGATGACGCCGTTGCAACCGCCACTGACAGCGCGCAAGAGCGCATGGACGCTGCCATGCCGGATCTCGCACAGCGTGTGCGTGTGTTGGAGCAGGAGGTGGACGAATTGAAACAGCAATTGGCGCACTTGCTGTCGCAGCAATCCTGAGTATTGCCCGGGGGCATCGCCCTCTGACTGAAGGTGACACAATGAATACAGCGAAAACGGATGGAGGGCGGATCCGCATCGGCATGGTTGGGCTTGGCTCGATTGCGCAAAACGCCTATCTGCCGGTACTGAGCCGGGAAACACACTGGACGTTTGCCGGTGTTTTTTCACCGGATCAGCAAAAAATGCGCACGCTTTGCCAGCAATATCGCCTGTCAGGTTATTCATCTCTGGAGGCACTGGTGAACGTGTGTGATGCCGTGATGGTACACAGCAGCACGGCCAGCCACTACGAAGTTATCAGTACGTTACTGCATCTTGGCGTGCATGTGTATGTCGATAAGCCGTTGGCGGAAACACTGCCGCAGGCTGAAGCGCTGTTAGCGTTAGCCGAACGACAGGGAAAAACCGTGATGGTCGGATTTAACCGCCGTTTCGCCCCTGGTTATCAATCGCTGAAGTCAGCGTTACCGCATCCGGATTCGGTTCGGGTGGAAAAACACCGGGCGGATAACGTGGGTCCGCAACCAGCGCGCTTCACCCTGTTGGATGACTACCTGCACGTGGTTGACACGGCACTGTGGCTGGCGGGTGAGGGCGCGACGTTGCAAGGTGGTGTCGTTCGCAACAATACAGAGGGACAGCTTGTTTTTGCTGAACATCTGTTTAGTTCTCCAACCTGAGGGGTTGTCACCAGCATGCATCGGTGCACGGGCAGTCAGCGCGAATCGGTCCAGATGATCGGACAGGGCGCCATTCACCACGTGGATAATCTCGGTGATTGCTGGCAGGAATGCGGTGGCATTATCACGCGATCCCCAGCACCGTCCTGGCAAAGTATTTTGGAACAGCGCGGTTTTGTGGGGGCGGTTCACCATTTTGTCGACGCGCTGGAGAGAGGTATTCAACCCCAAACATCAGGCGAACAGGCGATTCTGGCGCAGCGAGTGGTTTAATCACTGCTCACATCATGCTGAATTCCTCAGTGATCTCTCATCAAGGGTGGCTATTCTGCCCCTGATGCGTAGACTGTCGCCACGCCCGGCGGGCTGCGTTCCGCCGTAACTCTCGACACAACAGAATTGAATCGGATGAACTTATTAAAATCATTGGCTGCGGTCAGTTCAATGACCATGCTATCGCGCATTTTGGGCTTTATCCGCGATGCCATTGTCGCACGGGTATTTGGTGCTGGCGTGGCGACAGACGCCTTCTTCGTCGCCTTTAAACTGCCGAATCTGCTGCGCCGTGTTTTTGCAGAGGGAGCCTTCTCGCAGGCATTTGTTCCGATACTGGCTGAATACAAAAGCCAGCAAGGGGATGAAGCAACGCGAACCTTTCTTGCCTATGTGTCAGGCATGTTGACGCTGGTGCTGGCGCTGGTGACCGTAGCGGGGATGATCGCCGCGCCCTGGGTTATCATGGTAACGGCGCCAGGATTTGCCGCCACGCTCCATCGGTTTGCACTGACTTCGGCGCTGTTGCGCATCACCTTCCCGTATATTTTGCTGATATCGCTAACCTCGATGGTAGGGTCGGTATTAAACACCTGGAACCGTTTCTCCGTGCCAGCGTTTGCGCCGACCTTTCTCAATATCAGCATGATCGGTTTTGCTTTGTTCGCTACACCCTATTTCGATCCGCCGGTATTAGCGTTGGCCTGGGCGGTGTTGCTGGGCGGGGTGCTGCAATTGGTTTACCAACTGCCTCATCTCAAGAAGATAGGGATGTTGGTCTTGCCGCGCTTTAAATGGCGTCACCCCGGCGTCGGGCGAGTGATGAAACTGATGGCCCCAGCGATTCTGGGCGTATCAGTGAGCCAAATCTCGTTGATCATAAACACTATATTTGCCTCTTTTCTCAGTGAAGGAGCGGTCTCGTGGATGTACTACGCTGACCGACTGATGGAGTTTCCGTCCGGTGTGCTGGGCGTCGCTTTAGGCACGATTTTGCTGCCTTCTCTGGCGAAAAGCGTCGCCAGCGGCGATCAGGAGGCCTATTCGCACCTGATGGATTGGGGGCTGCGTCTCTGCTTTCTGTTGGCGTTGCCAAGTGCAGTGGCATTGGGGATTTTGTCGAAGCCGTTGATTGTTGCACTGTTCCAGTATGGCAAGTTTAGCGCGCTGGATGCATTGATGACTCAGCGGGCGTTGATTGCTTACGCCATTGGATTAATGGGACTGATTGTCGTTAAAGTGTTGGTTCCGGGGTTCTATTCTCGACAGGATATCAAAACGCCGGTGAAAATTGCGCTGGTGACGTTGGCGCTGACGCAGGTCATGAACCTGATTTTTATCGGGCCGTTACAGTATGCCGGGCTGGCACTTTCCATTGGATTGGCCTCTTGCCTGAATGCCGGACTGCTTTATTGGCAGTTGCGCAAACAGCAGCTTTTCCAACCACGTCCGGGGTGGGGCGCGTTTCTGGTCAAACTGGTTATTGCCGTGCTGGCTATGTCAGCGGTATTGGTAGCGTTGTTAGCGTGGATGCCTGCTTGGGACATTGGCGGCATGACCGTGCGTATTTCGCGCCTGCTGCTGGTGGTGGTGGCTGGGGCGAGTACCTACTTTGTGATGCTTGCGCTGCTCGGCTTTCGTCCGCGCGATTTTGCGCGTCGCGGTATGTGATAGAACCCATAAAAAACGCCGTTGATTACATTTTATCGACGGTTTCAATGCCCAGAGTGCCTAACCCTTGTTTCAGCGTTTCTGCGGTTAACAGGGCCAGTTTCAGACGGCTTTGACGCACAGCATCACTGTCGGCATTCAGAATCGGGCAATGCTCGTAGAAACTGGAGAATAAGCCTGCAAGATCGTATAAGTAGGCACACATCACGTGCGGCGTCCCTTCGCGTGCCACGGTAGTGATGGTTTCTTCAAACTGCATCAGGCGGGTTGCCAGCGCCGTTTCTTTCCCATCATTCAGTACGACAGGCTGCGTCAGAGCGGCTTTATCAAGATTGGCGCGTTTGAAAATCGAGGCAACGCGCGTGTAGGCATACTGCATATAGGGAGCTGTATTCCCTTCAAACGCAAGCATGTTATCCCAGTCAAACACGTAGTCAGTGGTGCGACTTTTGGATAGATCCGCGTATTTCACTGCTCCGATGGAAACGACGCGCGCCAACTCACGCAACACGTCTTGGTCCATATCGGGGTTTTTACCTGCGATCAGCGTTAATGCACGCTCATAGGCTTCGTCTAACAGATCTACCAGTTTGATGGTGCCGCCCGCGCGGGTTTTAAACGGTTTGCCATCTTTGCCCAGCATCATGCCGAACATATGATGTTCCAGTGATACTGATTCGGGTACATAGCCCGCTTTGCGCACGATAGTCCATGCTTGCATCAAATGTTGGTGCTGGCGGGAATCAATGTAGTAAAGAACGCGATTGGCGCCCAGCGTCTCATACCGGTACTTGGCGCAGGCAATGTCAGTGGTGGTATAGAGATAGCCGCCATCTTTCTTTTGCACGATGACGCCCATCGGTTCGCCGTCCTTGTTTTTAAACTCATCAAGGAAAACCACCGTCGCCCCTTCACTTTCAACGGCCAGACCTTTTGCCTTAAGATCGGCAACAATCTCCGGCAGCATTGCGTTATAGAGGCTTTCACCCATTACATCTTTTTTGGTCAGGGTGACATTCAGACGATCGTAGGTGAGCTGGTTTTGCGTCATGGTGACATCAACCAGCTTGCTCCACAGTTCGCGGAAATAAACGTCGCCGCCCTGTAATTTCACCACGTAGTGGCGGGCGCGTTCAGCAAAGGCGGCATCTTCATCGTAACGGAGTTTCGCTTCGCGGTAGAAGGCTTCCAGATCGGGTAATACCAACTCGCCGGAGGTATCTTTCTGCACATCTTCCAGATGAGCGATCAACATACCGAACTGTGTTCCCCAGTCACCCACGTGGTTGGCGCGGATAACCTTGTGTCCGAGAAATTTAAGCGTGCGTACCGCAGCATCACCAATGATGGTGGAGCGCAGGTGGCCGACATGCATTTCTTTTGCAACGTTGGGCGCAGAATAGTCAACCACGATGGTTTGCTGTGTGACAGGTGTGATACCCAATTTGGGTGCGTTCAAAGCCCGTTCGGTTTGTTGTGCCAACCACTGCGCATCCAGAAACAGGTTGATAAACCCCGGACCAGCGATCTCTGTTTTAGCGACAATGCCTTCTAATGCCAGATGCTTAACTACCGTTTCTGCCAGTTGTCGCGGAGCAAGCCCAAGTTTTTTCGCTGCCGCCATGACACCATTGGCCTGGTAATCACCAAACTGAGCCTTGGCGGACTGGCGCACCTGCGGGTCTGTGCCGTTGGGCGCATCCGCTGCAACCAATGCCTGGCTGACTTTTTCCGAAAGAAGAGCCTGAATATTCACCTGGATACCTTTAATAAAAATTTAGCCCCCGCTTATACCATATTTGGGCTGAAACGTCAGCAGGGCGAGCCTTCCCCGCGAGAATTTTCCTGAGAAAATGCAAGGGGTATAGAGCACGAAGAGGAGGGTAACGCGTCGAAAAAGGAGGAAAAAAGTACCAGCGCTAGCGAAAAATAGTTAACGCTTTCTTCCCCGATGGTTGGTTCCGATACGTTGACTTTCCCTTATTTTAAAATGTTTAAAAATTGCATATGCCGCAATGGCAATAAGCAGAACCGATAAAATAGCTAAAATCATAATTATTTCTCTGTGTACTATTGCGATACGTTAACAAATTACCTGTTTTTGTTAGGTGTGACAATGTAGGTCAAGAGGGCTTTGTTGAATAAATCGAACTTTCAGGGGATCGCCGGATCAAAGCACTATCATCGCTCCCGATAGCAGCTCCCCATGGCAAAGCAAAAGTTTAAAATCACCAACTGGCCCACCTACAACAAAGCACTCAGACAACGCGGCTCCCTGACGGTCTGGCTTGATGAGTCGGCCATCGCTGCATGGACTGACAGTTCTTCGCCTGAAGGTCGTGGTCGGCCGCTTTACTACACCGATATGGCTGTTACCACGGTTTTGATGATAAAGCGCGTGTTTAACCTGTCGCTCCGGGCATTACAGGGCTTTGTCGACTCGGTTTTTACACTGATGAGCCTGCCACTGCGCTGCCCGGACTACTCTCTGGTCAGTCGGCGGGCAAAAACCGTCAGTATCAGCATAAAAACGCCAACGCGTGGTGAAATATCGCATCTGGTCATCGACAGTACCGGTCTGAAGGTCTTTGGCGAAGGTGAATGGAAAGTCAGGCAGCATGGGGCTGACAGACGAAGAGTGTGGCGCAAGCTTCATCTGGCAGCAGACAGTGCGACGCATGAGATTATCTGTGCCGACTTATCGCTCAGCGGAACGACAGATGCGCAGGCACTGCCGTGCCTGATTAACCAAACCCACCGAAAAATCAGGGAAGTGTCAGCAGACGGTGCTTATGACGCCCGTTACTGCCACGATGCGTTGCTAAGAAAGAAAATCAGGCCCCTTATCCCGCCGCGAAGCGGAGCCAAATACTGGCCGGACAAGTACCATGAACGTAACCATGCGGTGGCGAATCAGCGTCTGAGCGGGAGTAATGATATGTGGAAAAAGAAAGTGGGTTATCACCGGCGTTCAGTGGCAGAAACAGCGATGTTCCGCATAAAAACTTTGCTGGGTGGCCATCTGAGCCTGCGTGACTATGAGGCTCAAGTAGGTGAAGCCATAGCGATGGTCAAAGCGCTGAACCGTATGACGTTGTTGGGTATGCCACACGGCGTCAGGATAGGATAACAGGTGTAGCAGAGGGAGTCATCCTGTCGGCTAATTCTGATTTATTCAACAAAGCCGGTCAAGAGGTTTAAGATTAATCTTTTCTTTTGAGAATATTCCCTAAATCAGTATAATTTACGTATGAATTAGGCGTAGTAGGTTATTGTGCACCATTTGCGTGTTGTGCTTATAAATTCCGCTGCCGTTCGATATCCTTATCAAACACGCTGATGTGATTAACAATGAAGGGATATTGCATAGGGTGATTTTTATCACGTTATGTTTCAGAATATTACAGTATCGGTTGCATAAACCCGTAAGCATTTTGTGCTGTGGACGATGATCCAGAGCGCGCTACACCTGACGTGTGTCGCAATGGTATTCAAAACGCGTGCATAGCGTTACTATTTGAAGGTTAATTATTATTAATATTAGGAAATGCAATGTCCGGAATGCTTACCCCTGCGCTTCAACACGATTTGGCCCGTTTTGAGCGTGCGTTGTTACAGTTAGCGGAGACGCTGTCATTAGATTTGTCGCAATTCGAAGCCGATCATATTGCATTGCGCTGCAACCAAAATACGACAGCTGCGCACTGGAAAGAAACGTTATTAACGCTAGGGGTATTAATTTCTGAAAATCAAATTAACGGACGTCCTATTTGCCTTTTTTCGCTTAACGAAAAAATAACCCTCGGTCCGTTGAATATTGATTGTATTGAACTACCTTGGCCTGGTGAGCGTTTTTATCCCAATGAAGGTTGGGAGCATATTGAATTAGTGTTAGCTGGCAATCCAGAGACCTTGCATGCTCGCGCTTTGGCTTGTCTTTCTGATAGCGCGCTGGCCTCACCGCGCATTACCCTTAAATTCAGCCAACCCGGCAGCGATAAAGAACGTTTGCCCAATCCCACGTTAGCCGTGAGCGATGGGACAACCACTATCAAGTTTCATCCGTATTCGATCCGTGAAGTCATCGCCAGCGAGCAGGAATAAGCCTGTCCCCGATCGCTGTTGACGGCTTTTGGTAAAATTTGTGTGACGCGTAATGGATAGCCTTGGGGCAATCCTGCCCTCTGTGACTCGGCTCTTCTTTGCATTTTTATTCAGATGCCATATTTATCCTAAAGCTATAGCGTGCTAGTTGATGGTGCAATGGTCACAGCGCAATGTGACGCAGGCGGGAGAGATTACATGTCAAAGTTGGAAGTATGCTGTTACAGCGTTGATTGCGCGCTCACGGCGGAACTGGCGGGAGCAGACAGGATTGAGCTCTGTGCTGGCCAGCGTGAAGGCGGTCTGACACCAAGCTATGGTGTTCTGGCCGAGGCGAGAAGCAGGGTGCGGCTACCGGTTCATCCTATCGTACGCCCGCGCGGCGGGGATTTCTGCTACAGCGACAGTGAGTTTCGCACCATTCAGTACGATATTCAGCGCATTAAAGAAATGGGTTTTCCCGGCGTAGTGGTTGGTGTGCTGGATGAAGAAGGGCATATCGATCTGCTGCGCATGAAAGTGTTGATGGCACTGTGTGAAGGGATGGCAGTGACATTTCATCGTGCCTTCGATCTGTGCCTCAATCCGCATATGGCGTTGCAACAGCTCACCGATTTGGGCGTGGCGCGCGTGTTAACATCCGGTCAGCAGCAGCAAGCGGAAAACGGCTTAACATTATTGCGTGAACTAATTCGGGCAAGCCGTGGTCCAATTATTATGGCGGGAGCAGGTGTGCGTTTGACCAACCTGCATAAATTTCAGCGAAGCGGTATTCAGGAATTGCACAGTTCAGCCGGACACTGGCTGCCTTCGGCGATGCGGTTTCGCAAAGTGGGTGTCTCGATGTGTTCAGACGCGGAAAGCGATCTGGACGAATTCAGCCACTATTGCGTCGACGGCGACATCGTTGCTGAAATGAAGCGAGTGCTGAATGCGGGGTGCCAGACAGTCCCTGTCCCCTGATGACGCGGAAAATTCGCCCAACGAGTCCTTTACCGCGCAGCATCGCTTCGGGTTTGCTTGCGAGTACCAAGCCCCGGCGTGTTGCCGGGGCTTTTTTTCTGATACATTGCCTCTACCCCTCATGCAGTGGAGCAAAAGAGATAAGATAAATAATGAGCAACATTTTCGTCTGCTAACGTGCAAACAAACAGGGCAACGAGGATCAGGTTTTTTACGGGCTGGAGTGCGAAAACACATTTAATAGACACCCATAACGAAGTGTTTATTCTTAAACTATCCCATTGAGTATACAATTATTGGTCCTGAATAATCAGTATTTTTCTCGGCGAGGGGCTTTGTTGAATAAATCAGAATTAGCCGACAGGATGACTCCCTCTGCTACACCTGTTATCCTATCCTGACGCTGTGTGGCATACCCAACAACGTCATACGGTTCAGCGCTTTGACCATCGCTATGGCTTCACCTACTTGAGCCTCATAGTCACGCAGGCTCAGATGGCCACCCAGCAAAGTTTTTATGCGGAACATCGCTGTTTCTGCCACTGAACGCCGGTGATAACCCACTTTCTTTTTCCACATATCATTACTCCCGCTCAGACGCTGATTCGCCACCGCATGGTTACGTTCATGGTACTTGTCCGGCCAGTATTTGGCTCCGCTTCGCGGCGGGATAAGGGGCCTGATTTTCTTTCTTAGCAACGCATCGTGGCAGTATAGCTAAACGACTTAATTTTGATTACATTATTTAAATGAGCTATTCAATTGATTTTAGACGTAAAGTGATATCTACACGGAAAAACGAAGGGTTGAGTATCCGAGAAACAGCGAAGCAATTTCGGATTGGCCCTGCCTCTGTATCGCGTTGGATTAATCAAATAGAGTCAAAAGCATCGACCACGCGTCAGCGAAAGATCGATAAATCCGAGTTGATATAGCCAAGCGACTTAATTTTGATTACACCATATGGACTGAGAACAAACTCTCTGTATCGCAACCCATCTCTCTTTTTTTGCTTTTTGCTTGTGCCCATTTATGCTCAATTGGGTTAAGATCTGGCGAATATGTAGGCAAATACTCCACCATATACCCTGCATCGATGATGACTTGTTGAATATTATGTTTTTTGTGAAAAGTGGCATTGTCCATCATGATTACACTGTTTTTAGGGGGTACTGGGATAAGGACTTGTGTGACCCAGGCATAGAAAACATCGCTGTTAATATTGATATCAAATAATCCGATAGCAAACAGCGTTGTGCCTAATAAAGCGCCGATAACATTTGTTCTTCCCCTAGCTCCCCAGTTCTTCAGGCCAAAACACCGTTGACCTTTTGGGGAATAGCCGTGAGTCCGTGGGGCATCGTGTGAAAAACCACTTTCATCAATAAAAACAATAGGTTTACCTTCTTTTTCATACTGTTGTTTTTTTTGTTGAAATCCCTACCGGGCGTTTTCGTCGGCTTTCGGATGACGTAGAGTTTTTTTTATAGGTCAATCCCAGCTTTTTAAGCGCTTGCCAAATGGCCTTCTGACAAACGCCAAAACGCTCTGCACGTTCTTTTTGGTAAGCATCTGGATATTGTTCAACATCTTTTATCAACTCGGATTTATCGATCTTTCGCTGACGCGTGGTCGATGCTTTTGACTCTATTTGATTAATCCAACGCGATACAGAGGCAGGGCCAATCCGAAATTGCTTCGCTGTTTCTCGGATACTCAACCCTTCGTTTTTCCGTGTAGATATCACTTTACGTCTAAAATCAATTGAATAGCTCATTTAAATAATGTAATCAAAATTAAGTCGTTTAGCTATAAAAGATGTTGAACAATATCCAGATGCTTACCAAAAAGAACGTGCAGAGCGTTTTGGCGTTTGTCAGAAGGCCATTTGGCAAGCGCTTAAAAAGCTGGGATTGACCTATAAAAAAAACTCTACGTCATCCGAAAGCCGACGAAAACGCCCGGCAGGGATTTCAACAAAAAAAACAACAGTATGAAAAAGAAGGTAAACCTATTGTTTTTATTGATGAAAGTGGTTTTTCACACGATGCCCCACGGACTCACGGCTATTCCCCAAAAGGTCAACGGTGTTTTGGCCTGAAGAACTGGGGAGCTAGGGGAAGAACAAATGTTATCGGCGCTTTATTAGGCACAACGCTGTTTGCTATCGGATTATTTGATATCAATATTAACAGCGATGTTTTCTATGCCTGGGTCACACAAGTCCTTATCCCAGTACTCCCTAAAAACAGTGTAATCATGATGGACAATGCCACTTTTCACAAAAAACATAATATTCAACAAGTCATCATCGATGCAGGGTATATGGTGGAGTATTTGCCTACATATTCGCCAGATCTTAACCCAATTGAGCATAAATGGGCACAAGCAAAAAGCAAAAAAAGAGAGATGGGTTGCGATACAGAGAGTTTGTTCTCAGTCCATATGGTGTAATCAAAATTAAGTCGCTTGGCTATATCAGATTATCGCCTTGTTTCATGTAACGCATTTATAAGCTATGAAATGACTCGAAAGTAACTATCACGCTCCGTCGGGAATACCAATGAGTAGATATTCTGTAGCGAGAATCTGCTGTCGCGATAAACCGAGAGTATAACCCCGGCATGGCGCCGGGGCGAGGTACTAAGGATTACGAGCCACAATCACCGCACGCAGTGGCGCGGGGTAACCTTCGCAGGTTTTGCTGTGATCGTTAGGATCGAGGAAATAGGCCAGTGATTTCGTGGTCATCCATGAGGTCCTGCGCTGTTCCTCGAGGGTAGTGACGCAATGATCGACGATACGCACGTCGACAAAACCGCATTTTTCCAACCAGCGTACCAGCGCAGGGGCTGAGGGAATAAAGTAAACATTGCGCATCTGCGCGTAACGTTCGCCCGGCACCAGCACGGCATTCTCATCGCCCTCGATAACCAGCGTCTCCAACACCAGTTCTCCGCCTGACACTAACTGGTTTTTCAACTGCCAAAGATGATCGAGCGGCGAGCGGCGATGGTAAAGCACGCCCATGGAGAACACGGTATCAAAGGCAGCGTGTTCCGGCAGCTGTTCGATGCCAAGCGGTAATACATGCGCTCGTTGATCGTTACCCAGCAGTTTGCGAACGGCTTCAAATTGGCAGACGAAAAGCTGCATCGGGTCGATGCCCACGGCCAGATGCGCACCGGCACCAATCATGCGCCACAGGTGATAACCGCTGCCGCAGCCGACATCCAATACCAGACGGCCTGCTAAGGGGCTGATATGGGGCGTCAGACGTTCCCATTTCCAGTCAGAGCGCCATTCGGTATCGATATTGACACCGTAAAGGGAATAGGGACCTTTACGCCACGGCATCAGTTGACGCAGACGCACTTCCAGCCCTTCACGTTGACCCTCGCTGAGGCCCGGCAGTGAGGCGGCAGTGACGCTGTGTTGCACATCTAACTGGGAGGGTGTTAATTCGGGCAAGGCTTCAACGGCATTGAACCATTGTTTAAATTTGCCGTGCAAGGATTCCCGTTGCCAGGCACTCAGTTGGGCCGGCAGCATATTTAACCAATGGCTTAATGGACCTTTCGCGATAAGCTGATAAAAATTGCCGAAATCGATCACGCCTTATCCTCAGCTTTTAACGCCAGTAACGAACCAAAATTAAAGCACTGGAACCACACTTCGCTGTGTTGAAATCCGGCGTGTGCCAGACGAGATTTATGGGTTTCCACCGAATCGGTCAGCATGACGTTTTCCAGCATGTTACGTTTTTGGCTGATCTCTAATTCGCTGTAGCCATTTGCCCGCTTGAAATCGTGGTGCATGTTAAATAACAGTTCACCTACCTTGTTATCTTCAAAGCTGAACTTCTCCGATAACACCAGCGCACCACCGGGATTCAAGCCTTGATAGATACGTGTTAACAGCGTTTGCCGTTCTTCCGGTGCCAGGAATTGCAAGGTGAAATTGAGCACCACCAGGGAGGCATTCTCGATGACGATATCGCGGATATCCGCTTCGATCACCTGGACGGGGGTGGCAGCGCGAAAAGCATCAATGTGGCGGCGACAGCGTTCAATCATCGCAGGTGAGTTGTCAACGGCGATAATGTTGCAGCCCGTGGCCTGAATATTACGCCGCATCGACAGCGTAGCGGCTCCGAGCGAGCAGCCCAGATCGTAAATCTGCGTATCGGGTTTGGCGAAACGTTCGGCCAACATGCCGATCATGGAAATTATATTCGAATAGCCGGGGACGGAGCGCTGAACCATATCGGGAAAGACTTCAGCGACGCGTTCGTCAAAAGTCCAGTCACCGAGGTGGGCTATGGGAACAGAAAAAAGCGTATCGCGATTTGGCATGATGGACACTAAATTACAGTGAGGTTAATAAAAAAGGTTGCACAGTTTAGCAAATACCAATAAGAAAGTCTGTTTCCTTGCGGCGCGCCATAATACGTACGGCGCACCAACTTCACAGGCGCGGTTAATACAGGGTGAGTACCAATTCCCAGGGAAGGTAGTAAAGATTGAACAGCGACATCAATACCAGTGAAGCGTAGGTAGCGGACATGCCGGTTCGGCGCCAGCGGAATTCACGTTGACGCAAGCCTACGTAGTGAAAGAGTCGGCCAACAATTAGCAAGATACCGCACAGATGAATCATGACGATCAACGCACCGTTCATTTCCATCAGCACCAGAAGAATAGCGCCGATGGGGAGGTATTCTACGGCATTGCCGTGAACCCGAATGGCGGTCTGTAATTCATAAAAACCACCGTCTCCGTAGGCCACGCGGTATTGCATACGCAGTTTCACCACATCGAGAGACAGTTTTACCAGCAACAATGCGCCAAGCACCACATAGAGCGCGCTTACCATGTTCCACTCCATTGTCGGGCAAACATTGCCTGACAGAAAATATTAACCGACTTCGGCTGGCAGAATGATAACTGTCTGCTGTCAGACTGTCGCCTGTAATGTCTGCTTTTAAAAAAAAGCAGTTCAAAACCTGAACTTATAATAAAAAATGCTAAAAAAAACCTTTTAATACGTTGCTGTTTTATATTTGTTTAAAATAAGGCGTCTTGTTGCGGCCAGTCAGGGCGCGGCGGACAGGCAGTGATAACCGGTTCTAACAACGGCCATAGTGCTTGTGCCAGCGGGAGCACATTGCCAATGTCAGGCGTATGGATAAACAGATACGGAGAATGCTCCTGCCAGAGTTTCAGTTTATCAATCCAGGGTGCAAACCAGCGCAAATTGTCTGCAATATCTTCGTTGCCAATGAAACGGATGGCGGGTCGCTGTGCGGTCAGCAGTGCATGAACCGGCAAACGCGGTTTTTTCCGTTGGGCTTCCCGCAGGGCGGGCGTATCTGGCGGTGCGTGGTGTACCGGGCGGCTGTCGAGCATGATCCTGTCGATAGCGCGCTGTGAAAGCCCTTGGTTCAGTTGGCGTTCATCCTCACCTTTGGCAAAAAATGCAAGGTGGCGAACTTCCACCCCGTAGCTGAATTCCTGAGTCAGTGTATCGATAAAACGCCATAAATCGGGGAGTTGCTCGGGCGAAAAAGCCGCAGGAAGCTGTAACCAGAATTGTCCGACACGCGAGGCGAGCGGTTGCAGGCAATGAAAGAACTGACGCGTTTCCTCTTCACAGTGGCGCAATCCCGCATGATGACTGATGGTGGCAGGAAATTTGAAACAGAAACGGAAACTGTCAGTGGTCATGTCCCGCCAACGCAATACGCTATCGGCGCTGGGCAGCGCATAAAACGTAGTGTTGCCTTCCACACAGTTGAAATACCGCGCGTAGTCAGCCAGCGTGCGCAGTCCGAACTTGTGCCAGGCGGGATGTTGCCATTGTGGTAAGCCGATAAACATTCCGTTGCAACCCATTAACAGAGTGAGAGACAGTAAAACATTTTTTTAACCGAGAGGGAATTCTCACAATTCTTGCGACATATCACTGCCCTGAAACCGCTTCACTCTTATCGTTCCGGGGAATATCCTTTATAATAGCAACCTTTTTTTACTGAACAGCAATCCAGAACAACCATTCCGCGCAAAAAAAACACCGTTGTGATCGGGTGCGTGGGGAAACGCCGCTGTGTTTGTGGAACCTGTGTGTTTTGTAGCATCGATGCGTTTTATGAAACCGGTGTGTTTTGTGAAACCGATATGTTTTATAAAACCAGCGTTTCGTACTCACTGTGACGATGCGGTTTGGCCGGTGCGCTCAGGCGTGGTTGTTGTAGGTGTGATTATATCTCGTTGAGATGGTTTCTAGCGTGATTGCTCAAAAGGACATCGTAATGCGTACTGAATATTGTGGACAACTAAACGCGTCCCATGTGGGCCAGGAAGTGACATTGTGCGGTTGGGTTAACCGTCGCCGCGATCTGGGTGGTTTGATTTTTATCGATATGCGTGACCGCGACGGCGTGGTCCAGGTGTTTTTCGACCCCGATCGGCAGGATGCTTTCACTTTGGCGTCAGAACTGCGTAACGAATTCTGCATTCAACTGACCGGTGTGGTGCGTGCGCGCCCTGAAAGCCAGGTGAATAAAGATATGTCTACGGGTGAAGTGGAAGTGTTTGCGACCGCGTTGACGATTATAAACCGCTCAGAGCCGTTGCCGCTGGACGCCAATCAAACCAACACCGAAGAAGCGCGCTTGAAATACCGCTATCTCGATTTGCGTCGCCCTGAAATGGCGACGCGGTTAAAAACGCGTGCGCGTATTACCAGCTTTGTGCGTCGCTTTATGGACAGCCACGACTTTCTGGATATTGAAACGCCGATGCTGACCAAAGCGACACCGGAAGGGGCGCGCGATTACCTGGTGCCAAGCCGAGTGCACAAGGGCAAATTCTATGCGCTGCCGCAATCGCCGCAGTTGTTCAAGCAATTGCTGATGATGTCCGGCTTCGACCGTTACTACCAGATTGTTAAATGCTTCCGTGATGAAGACCTGCGTGCGGATCGCCAGCCGGAATTTACCCAGATTGACGTCGAAACCTCCTTCATGACGGCACCGCAGGTGCGTGAAGTGATGGAAAAACTGGTGCGTGAACTGTGGCAAGAGATTTTGAGCGTCGATTTGGGGGATTTCCCGATCATGACGTTTGCTGAAGCCATGCGCCGTTTTGGCTCCGACAAACCTGATCTGCGTAACCCGCTGGAACTGGTGGATGTCGCCGATCTGCTCAAAACGATCGATTTTAAAGTGTTCTCCGGCCCGGCGAACGATGCCAAAGGCCGTGTAGCAGTGATTCGCGTACCGGGTGGTGCACAGCTGAGCCGCAAACAGATTGATGAATACGGCAAGTTTATCGAGATCTACGGTGCCAAGGAACTCGCTTATATTAAAGTGAACGAGAAGGCGAAAGGGCTCGAAGGAATTTCCAGTCCGGTTGCTAAATTCCTGAACGAGACACTGCTGGCAGCGCTGTTAGAACGCACTGCGGCTGAAGACGGCGACATTCTGTTCTTTGGCGCGGACAGCGCGAAAGTGGTAACGGATGCATTGGGTGCGCTGCGCCTTAAACTGGGACGCGATCTCGGCCTGACCAATCTGGCAAGCTGGAAACCGCTGTGGGTCATCGATTTCCCGATGTTTGAAGACGATGGCGAAGGTGGGCTGGCCGCAATGCACCATCCGTTTACTTCACCGCGTGATATGACGCCTGAAGCACTGGAAAGTAACCCGGTTTCCGCCATCGCTAACGCGTACGATATGGTACTGAACGGCTATGAAGTGGGCGGTGGTTCCGTGCGTATTCACAGCAGCGTAATGCAACAAACGGTGTTCCGTATTCTGGGCATTAACGAGCAAGAACAACGCGAAAAATTTGGCTTCTTGCTGGATGCCCTGAAATACGGTACACCGCCGCATGCTGGCCTGGCGTTCGGGCTGGATCGGCTGGTGATGTTGTTGACCGGTACGGAAAACATTCGTGACGTGATCGCCTTCCCGAAAACGACCGCAGCAGCCTGCCTGATGACGGAGGCGCCGAGTTACGCCAATCCGGCATCGTTAGCAGAACTGTCTATTGCTGTGGTGGCGAAAGCGAAACCTGCGCAGGATGCGGAGTAACCGCCGATGGCTTATAAGCGTCCCGTTTCGGCCCTGATCGTTATCTATGCGCAGGACACCGGGCGGGTGCTGATGCTTCAGCGTCGCGACGATCCCGATTTTTGGCAGTCGGTTACCGGCAGCCTTGAGGAGGGCGAAACCGCGGCGCTTACCGCACAGCGCGAAGTGAAAGAAGAAGTTAACATCGATATCGCCGCTGAGGGGTTATCACTGTTTGACTGTCAGCGCTGTGTCGAGTTTGAGCTTTTTGCTCATTTGAGACGTCGCTATGCCCCTGGCATCACGCACAATATGGAACACTGGTTCTGTCTGGCGTTGCCACGTGAACGCGCGGTGGTTCTCACCGAGCACCTTGCCTACCGTTGGTTAGCGGTGCCCGAGGCGGCACAACTTACCAAATCGTGGAGCAACCGGCAGGCGATTGAAGAATTTGTTATTTATCCGGCCTGAAGAGGCTTTTTTCGGAGATTTTTATGGCAGGTCATAGTAAGTGGGCCAACACAAAACATCGTAAAGCGGCGCAGGATGCAAAACGCGGCAAGATCTTTACCAAAATTATCCGCGAACTGGTGACGGCCGCGCGTTTGGGCGGCGGCGATCCGGGCTCCAACCCGCGTCTACGTGCGGCTATTGATAAAGCGCTCTCCAACAACATGACGCGCGATACCCTGAACCGTGCTATTGCGCGTGGTGTCGGTGGTGATGAAGATAACAACATGGAAACCATCATTTATGAAGGTTATGGTCCTGGCGGCACGGCGGTGATGGTGGAATGTCTGAGTGACAACCGTAACCGTACCGTATCCGAAGTGCGCCATGCATTCACTAAATGCGGTGGCAATCTGGGCACCGATGGTTCTGTTGCCTACCTGTTCACTAAAAAAGGCGTTATCTCTTATGCGCCTGGCTTGGATGAAGATCAGGTGATGGATGCGGCGCTGGAAGCCGGTGCTGATGACGTGATGACCTATGACGACGGTGCGATTGATGTCTTTACGCCGTGGGAAACCTTCGGTCAGGTGAAAGATGCGCTGGATGCTACCGGTTTGAAAGCCGAATCCGCAGAAGTCTCCATGATCCCGTCGACCAATGCCGACATGGATGTAGACACTGCACCAAAACTGATGCGTCTCATCGATATGCTTGAAGACTGTGATGATGTGCAGGAAGTGTATCATAACGGTGAAATTTCCGACGAGGTAGCGGCGACACTGTAATGGTGTTTTCGCGGCTTGCGGTTAACGCGTTTACAGGGGGGCGATGCGCTATGACGCTAATTCTAGGCATCGACCCCGGTTCTCGTATTACCGGCTATGGCATTATCCGCCAGCAAGGGCGTCAGCTCAGCTATGTAGGCAGCGGCTGTATTCGCACCGGGGTGGATGATCTCCCCACACGATTGAAACTGATTTATGCTGGGGTGAGCGAGATAATCACCCAGTTTCAGCCCGACTGTCTGGCAATAGAACAAGTTTTTATGGCCAAAAATGCGGATTCAGCCCTGAAGTTGGGGCAGGCGCGCGGTGTGGCGATTGTGGCAGGTGTCAATCGAGGGTTACCCATTTTTGAATACGCTGCCCGACAAGTAAAACAAACGGTGGTTGGCACCGGTGCGGCAGAAAAAAGTCAGGTGCAACACATGGTGCGTACCTTGCTGAAACTGTCGGCGAATCCGCAGGCGGATGCTGCCGACGCGCTCGCCATTGCCATTACGCACTGTCATTTGAGTCAGAATCTGACACGCATCGGCCCCGACAGGTTGAATTTAGCACGTGGGCGACTGCGTTGAACATCAGGCTGGATATTCATCCAGCCTTTTTTATGCTATAAACTAGCGAAAAGGTTTTAACGTAACGAAAAGGAAGGTCAACGTGATTGGTCGTCTCAGAGGCATAATTCTGGAAAAACAACCGCCGCAGGTGCTGATCGAAGTCAACGGGGTTGGCTATGAAGTCCACATGCCGATGACCTGCTTTTATGAACTGCCTGATTTGAACCAGGAAGCGGTCATTTTCACCCAGTTTGTGGTGCGGGAAGATGCACAGTTACTGTTTGGTTTTAACAACAAGCAAGAACGCGCGTTATTTCGTGAGTTGATCAAAACCAACGGCGTTGGGCCGAAACTGGCGCTGGCTATTCTCTCAGGGATGTCCGCGCAGCAGTTTGTGAGCGCCGTTGAGCGCGAAGAGATCGCTACGTTGATCAAATTGCCGGGGGTCGGTAAGAAAACGGCAGAACGGTTGGTGGTAGAAATGAAGGACCGCTTTAAAGGGATGAGCGGAGACCTGTTTAATCCCGCCGCCCTCGATGTCCCTCTCAGCAGTTCAGCACCCACCGCGGCGCCCGAAGATGATCAGGAAAGTGAAGCGGCCTCAGCGCTGGTGGCTTTGGGATACAAACCGCAGGAAGCCAGCCGGATGGTATCCAAAATTGCCCGACCCGGTGCCGATTGTGAAACACTGATCCGCGAAGCGCTGCGCGCGGCACTGTAAGGGGATTGCCATGATTGAAGCCGACCGCCTGATCTCCGCGCAAGAAATACCTGAAGAAGAGATCATTGACCGTGCGATCCGCCCACGCATGCTGGCGGAATATGTCGGGCAACCCGTGGTGTGCGAACAGATGGAAATCTTTATTGAGGCCGCGCGCAAACGGGGTGATGCGCTGGATCATCTACTGATTTTTGGCCCGCCCGGTTTAGGGAAAACCACGCTTGCCAATATCGTCGCCAATGAGATGAACGTGAACCTGCGTAACACGTCAGGTCCGGTGTTGGAGAAGGCTGGCGATTTGGCCGCATTGTTAACCAACCTCGAACCGCATGACGTGCTGTTTATCGATGAGATCCACCGTTTGTCGCCCGTGGTGGAGGAAGTGCTCTATCCCGCGATGGAAGATTACCAGCTGGATATCATGATCGGTGAAGGGCCTGCCGCGCGTTCTATCAAACTTGACCTTCCTCCGTTTACCCTGATTGGCGCGACGACCCGTGCGGGTTCTTTGACCTCACCACTGCGCGATCGTTTTGGCATCGTACAACGACTCGAATTCTACAAGGTCGAAGATTTACAGCATATTGTCGGTCGCAGTGCAGCTTGCCTTGGGTTGGAGCTTACCGATGAGGGCGCGCTGGAAGTCGCTCGACGTTCTCGCGGCACGCCGCGTATTGCCAATCGTTTGCTGCGCCGAGTCCGTGATTACTCGGAGGTAAAATCGAGTGGCGCTATCAATGCCGAGACGGCGAGGCTGGCGCTGGACATGCTGGCGGTAGACACGGAAGGCTTTGATTACATGGATCGTAAATTGCTGTTAGCCATCATCGATAAATTTACCGGTGGGCCGGTAGGTCTGGATAACTTGGCGGCGGCCATCGGTGAAGAGCGGGAAACTATTGAGGATGTGCTGGAGCCTTACCTGATTCAGCAAGGGTTTATTCAGCGCACGCCGCGCGGACGTATTGCCACCGCGCACGCGTATCGCCATTTCGGTATAGACAGAACCTGACCCGCCTTCAGGCGGGTTGTTTGCGAATTAGACTCAGCATAAACAGAAACGAGGCGCTGAGTACCACGGAAGGGCCAGCAGGGGTGTTGTACAAGGCGGAGAAAATCAGGCCGCCAGTCACGGCGAGCATCCCCAGCACCACGGCCAAACCCGCCATCTGCTCCGGCGTGCGCGCAAAACGGCGCGCGGTGGCGGCAGGAATGATCAGCAGTGAGGTGATGATCAGTGCACCGACAAATTTCATTGCCAGCCCGATGGTCAACGCAGTTACCAGCATCAGGATCAAACGGGTGCGCTGTAAATTGACGCCGTCCACGTGTGCCAATTCCTGGCTGATGGTCATGTAAAGCAATGAACGCCATTGCCAGCACATGATGGCGATCACCACCAGCACGCCCGGCCCAATCAACCATAAATCCTGCGTCGTTACCGACAGCAAATCACCAAACAGGTAGGCCATCAAATCAACACGAATGTTGTTCATCAGGCTAACAACTACCAGTGCTAACGACAGCGCGCTGTGCGCCATGATGCCAAGCAGAGTGTCAATGGCAAGATAGGGTCGACGTTCAAGCCACACTAAGCCCAGCGCCAACAGCAATGTGACCAGAATAACGGCGTAATAGACGTTGATGTCCAGCAGAAAACCGATAGCAACACCCAGCAGAGAGGCATGGGCCAGGGTATCACCGAAGTAAGACATCCGTCGCGAGACTACGAATGAACCGATCGGACCCGCCGCGCACGCGAGAAACATACCGGCCAGCCAACCGGGAAGCAAAATGTCAATCATGCGTCGTTGCCGCCCTGTCGTTTTAAAGTAATGCGTCCGTTTAAATCGTGACGATGATTATGGTGGTGGCGATACACCGCCAATTGTTCTGCGCCACGCGGGCCGAACATGGCGATAAATTGAGGATGCAGAGAGACGACCTCTGGTGCACCCGAACAGCACACATGTTGATTCGGGCACAGCACTTCATCAGTCTTAGCCATCACCAGGTGCAAGTCGTGCGAGACCATCAACACGCCGCAATCAAACTCCTGCCGCAGTTGGTTGATAAGGTCGTACAGCGCCAGCTGTCCGTTGACATCCCCCCCTGCGTGGGCTTATCCAACACCAGCAATTGAGGCTGATTGAGCAGTGCGCGTGCCAACAGCACCCGCTGTGTCTCGCCACCCGAGAGCTTTTGCATTGGTTGATCCAACAAATGGGCGTCCTGCACCCGCTTGAGCGCGGGCAGGATATCCTGTTGCTTGACGCTGGGACGTAACCGCATAAAGCGACCCACGGTCAATGGCAGGGTAGCATCCAGGTGCAGTTTTTGCGGCACGTAGCCAATACGTAAATTCGGCTGTTTGTGCAGGGTGCCTGCCGTGGGCGACAGCAGTCCAAGCACCACGCGTACCAGCGTGGATTTTCCTGCGTCATTGGGCCCAAGCAGCGTGAGAATGCGGCCCGATTGCAGGTTCAGCGAAATGTCGCTAAGCACGTTACGTTCACCAAAGGCGACGGATATGCGATCGAGCGAAACGAGTGTAGACATAAAATTCAGTTTGCAGAGTGTCTGTGACGTTATAATATTACAAAATTAACGGTAAATGAATGAGAAAACACACATGTCAGCCAACTTCACACCGAAAAAATCGCCAAATGAACAAAAAATGAAAGCCCTACTTGTCGCGGGTGCACTATGCATTGCGGGTATGACTGTCGAAAGTGCCCAAGCAGCGGTCGTCAGTTCTGTTCGTCCTCTCGGGTTTATCGCGGCCGCCATCGCTGATGGGGTAACGTCCACGGAGGTGCTATTGCCGGATGGCGCATCGCCGCACGATTATGCCCTGCGCCCGAGAGATGTCCAGCGTTTACAGTCGGCAGAGCTGGTTGTATGGGTTGGGCCGGAAATGGAAGCGTTTTTAACTAAACCGCTGGCATCCCATGCCACATCACCACAGATTTCATTGGCAAGTTTGCCTGCCATTAAGAACGCGCTGATAAAAGAAAATGGGCATCATGATGATGAGCATGCTGAAGCAGCAGAACACGAACATCATGAGGCCGCTGGTCATGATGACGCCGATCACCAGCATGAGCATGAATACGCGCATGAAAGTGCTGATGCGCACCACGATCACGGTGCCGATGAGGTCGCAGATGCCCATGAAGGGCACCACCATGGCGAGTACAATATGCACATTTGGCTGTCACCAGCGATGGCAAAACAGACAGCAATCGCAATTCATGCAAAATTATTGGAACTAATGCCACAAAAGAAAGACAAACTAGACGCGAATCTGCTTAATTTTACAGATCAACTCGCGCAGACAGAAGAAAAAGTTGTTAATATGCTGGCACCTGTCAAGGGGAAGGGCTACTTCGTGTTTCACGATGCCTATGGTTATTTTGAAAAGCGTTTCGGGTTAAGCCCGCTAGGCTATTTCACTATCAACCCTGCCATTCAACCCGGTGCACAGCGTTTACACCAGATACGAACACAACTGGTTGAGCAGAAGGCCGTATGTGTCTTTGCTGAGCCACAATTCAGGCCAGCGGTTATCAACGCTGTTGCCAAAGGAACGGATGTACGCATTGGCGTACTGGATCCATTGGGAAGCAACATTGCGCTAAGTAAGGACAGTTATGACGATTTTTTTATTACAGCTGTCCGATCAGTATAGCCGCTGCCTGGAGAAGAGATCATGAGGATGCCGATAAGTGCAGCAGATAGTCCGAACTATCGCTATAGCGTATAACAACTTGCAGCGACCCCATCGCATAATGCTGGGGTCGTTGAGTGTCATCACCCTGGCCGTCGCCGTTTGGCGGCCCGTTGTCTATCCCCCCGCCGATGATACGCCTGTTACTGTCAAAGAAGCCCCGATTAGCACCGCTCCTACGCCAAATCAAACCATTATGTCACCGCAGACGATCGCGCCTGAGGCCAGTGAGCCGATGGATAGCGAAAGCATCGAGCAACCGACGCCGCCGGTAGCAATCCCGGCGGATGAGTTGGGTACCACCGGCAGTGATGACAGCAGTGTGCATGAGTATGTGGTTTCGACGGGCGATACGCTGAGCAGTATTTTAACCCAGTACGGCATTGATATGGTTGATGTGGCGCTGCTGGCAGATAAACACGACGACTTACGAAATCTCAAAATCGGGCAGCAGCTCTCCTGGGCGGTCAACGATGACGGTGAGTTGCAAAGCCTGACATGGCAGATGTCGCGCCGTGAAACCCGAATCTATGAACGCGGCGATAACGGTTTTAAAGAACGCGTTGAGATGCAGAAGGGTGAATGGCACAACCGCGTTATCAACGGTCGCCTGAGTGGCAGTTTTGTGCAGAGTGCCAAAGCGGCGGGTCTGACGGACAGTGAAGTGAGTGCGGTGATCAAGGCACTGCAATGGCAGCTCGATTTCCGAAAATTGCGCAAAGACGATAATTTCTCGGTATTGCTGTCTCGCGAAATTCTCGATGGCCGCAGTGAACAGAGCGAATTGATCGGTGTTCGTCTTAACACCGGTGATAAAGATTACTTTGCTATCCGCGCAGCGGACGGCAAGTTCTACGATCGGGAAGGCTCCGGGTTAACCCGTGGCTTCATGCGTTTCCCTACCATGAAGCAATTCCGTGTCTCTTCGAATTTTAATCCGCGTCGCCTCAATCCGGTCACCGGTAGAGTGACATCGCACCGCGGTGTGGATTTCTCCATGCCAGTCGGGACCCCAGTGCTTTCAGTCGGGGACGGTGAAGTGGTGGCCGCATCGCGTGGGCCGGATACGGGTAACTTCGTTGAGATCCGCCACGGGCGCCAATATACCACGCGCTATATGCACTTAAATCGACTGCTGGTGAAACCTGGGCAGAAAGTGAAACGCGGCGATCGTATTGCTCTCTCCGGCAATACCGGGCGCTCAACTGGCCCGCATTTGCACTATGAGTTCTGGATCAATCAACAAGCAGTGAACCCGTTGACGGCGAAACTACCGCGTTCGGAAGGGTTGGCTGGGCATGATCGTCGCGAGTATCTGGCGCAGGTCAGAGAAGTGACACCGCAACTCAAGTTTGATTAATATCCGGTACAGTTCATCTTCAGCCGACAGCTTGCTGTCGGCTGTTTTATTTATACCGATCATGCGTTTATCGGGAATATGATTGCAAAACCTGAGCGGACAATTATCATTACCCTATGTTGTATATGAAGAGTTAAGGCATGAATACAGAGAAAAAAAATAGCGCCGAGTTTATCCCCGAGTTCAAACGCGAGTTTTATCTACCGCGTTATTGGGGGGTCTGGCTAGCCGCAGGAGCCATGGCGGCCACTACCTACGTACCTGCCCGCTGGCGCGACCCGGTGTTGGGCCAGTTGGGCAAACTGGTAGGACGGTTTGCCAAAGGCGCGAGAAGACGAGCCAGAATCAATCTGCTCTATTGTTTTCCTGAACTGTCGGAATCAAAGCGGGAAGCGATTATTGACAGGATGTTTGCTACCGCACCCCAGGCAATGGTGATGATGGCTGAGGTGGCGGTTCGCGGTCCGGCACATGTGCAGAAAAAACTGCGCTGGCATGGCTGGGAAACCGTCGAAGCGCTTCAGCAGCAACAACGCAATAGCATCTTTTTGGTACCTCATGGGTGGGGCGTCGATATTCCTGCCATGTTGATCTCTGCCAAAGGCCAAAAAATTGCGGCAATGATGCACAATCAAAAAAATCCGCTGGTGGATTATCTGTGGAACAGCGCACGCCTTTGCACTAATGGTCGCGTTCATGCCCGAAATGATGGTATCAAGCCCTTTGTGAGCTCAATCCGTAATGGTTATTGGGGCTATTATCTGCCCGATCAGGATCATGGCCCTGAGCACAGTGAATTTGTTGATTTCTTTGCCACTTATAAAGCAACCTTACCTGCCATCGGTCGTTTGATGAAGGTCTGTAAAGCCTCCGTGGTGCCGTTGTTCCCAGTGTATAACGCCGCAGAAGGGGTACTGGATGTGGTGATACGTCCACCGATGGATGATTTACTTGAGGCGGATGACACCCAGATTGCGCGACGGATGAATGAGGAAGTCGAACAACTGGTTAGCCCAAATCCAGAGCAGTACACCTGGATTTTGAAGTTGCTGAAAACCCGCAAACCGGGTGAGACCGAGCCCTACTGCCGGGACGATCTGTTCCGCGACTAAGTTGCTCCCTTGCCAACGCGGCGGTAACAGGCGCAAGCCTGTTACCACATATTCTGCATTGCCCTCTGCTGTCCCTCAGTGTAGCTACCGCTAAATTGCATGTTTTTTTTAATTACAAAAAAATATTTTAATATACACCTCAAGTGTATCAATAACATGCCGATA
Source organism: Symbiopectobacterium purcellii (assembly GCF_052050035.1). Taxonomy (GTDB): domain Bacteria; phylum Pseudomonadota; class Gammaproteobacteria; order Enterobacterales; family Enterobacteriaceae; genus Symbiopectobacterium; species Symbiopectobacterium purcellii_A. Next base: position 4,862,044 of record NZ_CP189882.1, on the reverse strand, counting down.
ACTTTAACGCATTGAGCGTTACACAACTATGGACAATCACGGCCCGCAGGTAGACTTGCGCGCTTTCCACGCAAGGAAGCATGGATTTGGTTCACTCCGATGAACCCCTAATCATTACCTTCCCAGGGCAGATATTATGAATTTTATCCGCGATACCAAAATAAGAACCATGCTGGTGCTTATCCTGATCCTGTTTTCTTTGCTGTGGGGCGGCGTTTCGGCGTTCGCACTCTACTCGCTTAGTCAGCTTAACGATGAAATTGATCTCACCAACGTACAGCAAATTAATGGCGACATTATCAACGGCGCCAGTGGTCAATATTACCGTGCGAAAAGTGCATTGGATCGTGCTGCTGAAGCGAAAACCAGTAACAACTCAACGTTACTCGCTACTGAATTACGCACGGCAGAGGAAGAGTTGGCCCGTTTAAAACAAGGGCTGGACACGTTTAAGGTGTACTAGCTCAGACATTATCTGACAGTTACCGGTTATTTATACAGGTGTCTGTCAGATCACATCCGGTTCAGATCCTTTTCTGCCCAGACCCGTTTTCCATCAAGTAACGTGGCCATTGGCGTTCGCCCGCAGCACATTTTTCCCTGATGAGTTCGCTCATTATTGTAATGCCACAACCAGTTGTCCAGATCTGCCTGCAGGCTCTCCAGGTACCCATATAACTTCTTGCGGAACGTAACCTGATAAAAATCCTGCAAAATCGTTTTATGGAAGCGCTCGCAGATGCCGTTCGTCTGCGGAGACATCGCCTTCGTTTTTGTATGGTCGATATCGTTGATGGCCAGATACAGCTGGTAATCATGCCGCTCCACCTTACCACAGTACTCCGTTCCCCTGTCTGTCAGTATTCTCAGCATCGGCAGTCCCTGGCCCCATTCCCACTCGAAACGCAACAAAGTGACCCACTTGCCAGAGTCGGATAAAATCACCGTTCTGGCCATACTGGAGAGCCTGTTGCATGCAGGGAAAACATCTGACTCAGAAAGAACGGTTCTACATCGAAAAGCGGCGTGGTGAAGGTGTCAACCAAGCTACCATCGCCAGAGAGCTTGCTCTGCCTCGCTCTACCATCAGCAGGGAACTCAGACGCAATACCGACCCTACTTTCAATGGTGTCTACTGCTGTAGAAGGGCGGACACTCTGGCCCGGGAACGCCGTCATAAGCCTCTGCCAAACAATGCTTTTTACCCGTTGGAGCCACACATTCAGAACTTCATCAGGCAGGCGCTTTCCACGCACTCTTCACCTGAAATCATCAGTGGCCGTTTGCACCTGGAATTCGGTATATCTGTCAGCAAGAATACGCTATATCGCTATATCCTGCAGGAGAGACAGGCTGGCGGGGAGCTATATCAGCAACTTCCTCATCGGGGAAAACGTTACAGGTACAATGCCGAAAACCTCAAATCAGGCCCTATTCCCAACCGTGTTGGTATTGAGTATCGCCCAGCTCAAGCCGAGCTTAAACAGGAGCCTGGCCACTTCGAAATTGACACTATTTTTGGCAAAGACCAGAAGTCATTCTTGTTAACCATCGTAGATAACGCATTGAAAACCGTCATCATTCGCAAACTGCCTAATAAGCGTGCGGAGACTGTGGTTGCTGCTTTCAGGGACATTGAAGCTAATACCTTTTGCAAGTTTAAGACCCTAACAGCTGATAACGGCCCTGAATTCGCTCTGCACGAGCAAATTACTCAAATCACAGGGGCGCAGGTCTACTTTGCCCATCCTTATCATTCCTGGGAGAGGGGCTTGAATGAGCACACCAACGGGCTGATACGACGTTTTTACCCAAAGGGAACAGACTTCAGTCAGGTCAGTCATCGTAAGATTGCCGAACTCGAACACATACTCAATACAAGGGGCAGAAAATCGCTGGGCTATCGTTCCCCCAATGAGGTATTTTTAACGCACTTACTGGTGGCATAAGCCTCTACCGTTTTGTTGCGTTTCGAGTGGGAATGGGGCCTTTGCCTGGCTGCCAGCATCGCGTGCCAGTCGGCGTTCGTAATTGAGGTCTTCTCCACAGCGCGGGAAAGACACGGCCAGATAATCGACGCTAATTTTGGCCGCTGTGATTATATCGGCTTTGTCTTTCTCGGTTAAGGCTTCGGCAGAAAGACCGCCACCGAGCTTGTTAATCCCTTTATTATTGGACAGTGGGCCGCCAACGGTCACTTCGGTAAACACCTTCATGCCATCCACGCGCAACACTTTTAACTGTACGCGACCATCGTCAAGCAACAAGATGTCACCCGGAACCACATCGGCTGGCAAGCCTTTGTAGTCGATGCCCACTTTTTCTTTATCGCCTTCGCCTTTGCCCAGGTTGGCATACAGCAGGAATTTGTCGCCAACGTTCAGGAAAACTTTGCCTTCCTTGAAGGTTGAAACGCGAATTTTTGGCCCCTGAAGGTCGCCCAGAATTGCCACATGACGGCCCAATTTTGCTGCGATTTCCCGCACTTTGTCCGCACGCAACTGATGGTCTTCAGGCGTACCGTGCGAAAAATTCAGGCGGACTACGTTTGCGCCTGCGGCAATAACCTTTTCCAGATTATTGTCGCGGTCGGTAGCTGGCCCCAGCGTAGTGACGATTTTGGTTCTTCTGAGCCGTCTGGACATGTATAACTCCGTTGACTTGTGAAGCAATAGTGAAGTGAGTAGTGCCGAACCACGCTTTCGCATCAGGTAAAGCGCAAACGCGGCCCGCCTCCGTGGTTAAGTTCGGGTGGCTGTACCGGGCAATGGTCATGTATAGCAGCCATTATTCCTTAAGGATAGCCAACCCTTCCCCTTGTTATGGTTATGGTGTTGGGTAAATCGTTAAATACAAACGCATTGTACTAACAAAAACAATATGTTAGTAAAAACACCTGTTTATATAAACACAAAATTATAAAACAAATGCTCAGTGTTCGTTACCGTAGGAACCCCCAAATCGGTCGCTTTTGTCAAAGCGCGACTCCCGTAAGGCTTCTTTGACGCGCTTGAGGTTATCCCTGAATTTGGCACCGCGCCGCAGCGTAAAGCCGGTCGCCAATACGTCAATCAGCGTTAACTGCGCGATACGGGATACCATCGGCATATAAACATCCGTGTCCTCGGGCACATCGACTCGTAGCGTCAACGACGCTTCATGGGCGAGGGGACTGGCGTCTGAGGTGATGGCGATAACCGTTGCATCGTTTTCCCGCGCTAACTGGGCCATTTCAACCAGACTTTTGGTCCTGCCGGTATGGGAGATCAGCACCACAACATCCCCATCGCTGGAGTTCATGCAACTCATACGCTGCATAACAATGTCATCAAAGTAGACGACAGGAATATTAAAGCGGAAGAATTTATTCATCGCATCGTGCGCGACGGCGGCAGAAGCACCAAAGCCGAAAAACGAAATTTTCTTCGCTTGCGTCAGCAGATCGACGGCGCGGTTGACCGCGGTGATGTCCAGATTTGATTTAGCGTGCTCCAGACCAGCCATCGTGGATTCAAAAATTTTGCTGGTATAGGAATCGACGCTGTCATCTTCATCGACGTTACGGTTAACATACGGCGTGCCATTGGCAATGCTTTGCGCCAGGTGCAGTTTAAAATCGGGAAAGCCTTTGGTTTCCAAACGACGGCAGAATCGGTTGACGGTGGGCTCACTGACCTCCGCCATGCCAGCCAGTGTGGCAATACTGGAGTGGATGGCGGTGTGTGGTGCCGCCAAAATAACCTCTGCAACTTTTCGTTCTGACTTGCTGAGGAGCTCAAGGTGGCTCAGAATTTTGTCCAGCATTTTCATATAATGAGACCATGTGCGGTTTTATCGATTTCAACCAGAGGGAAACCGATGCAGAATTCATGGGAATATACTACGCCCCATGTCGGGTTGGCAGGGAAAACTGCGTAAGCCTGCGCATTTTTTTTCTGAGAACATGACGTGAGTCTAACTTTCAAAAAAGTAACCGACTGTCAGAAAAGACAGAAAATTTCTCTTTTGGAGGAACGCCTAAACCGTTTCAGTCATTCATACAGTGGATTTTTTTCATCATTACGTGATGCACATTATGAAACTTAATGACATTTATTGACGGGTTTACGGGGCCTAGCCAAAAAGAGTACATTATTGCTGTAATAAAATTACAGCATCCTGCAGCGAGGAGATGAACATGGCGGTAACTTCAACAGCCCAGGCGTGTGATCTGGTTATTTTCGGTGCGAAAGGCGATTTGGCGCGCCGAAAATTGCTGCCGTCTCTGTATCAATTGGAAAAAGCCGGTCACATTCATCCGGACACGCGCATCATCGGCGTGGGACGTGCAGAGTGGGATAAGGAAAAATACGTTAGCGTAGTCCGTGAAGCATTGGACACCTTCATGAAGGTGTCTATCGATGACGGACTGTGGCAAACGCTGAGTGGTCGGCTGGATTTTTGCAATCTCGATGTACAGGATACTGCCGGTTTCAAACGTCTGGGCAAAATGCTCGATCAAAAGAACCGTACCACCATCAACTATTTTGCCATGCCGCCCAGCACCTTCGGCGCAATCTGTCGCGGGTTGGGTGAAGCGAGGCTTAACAAGTCGCCGTCGCGCGTGGTGATGGAAAAACCGCTGGGTTCGGATCTGGCGTCTTCTCGCGAGATCAACAATCAGGTCGCCGAATATTTCGACGAGTGTCAGGTATACCGCATCGACCATTATCTGGGTAAAGAGACGGTACTCAACTTGTTGGCACTGCGTTTTGCCAACTCGTTGTTCTCTGCCAACTGGGATCACCGCACCATCGATCATGTGCAGATCACCGTTGCGGAAGAGGTCGGTATTGAAGGGCGTTGGGGCTATTTCGACCAGGCTGGGCAGATGCGCGACATGATTCAGAACCATCTGTTGCAGATCCTGACCATGATTGCCATGTCCCCGCCGTCGGATCTGAGCACCGATCGCATTCGTGACGAAAAAGTGAAGGTACTGCGTTCACTGCGTCGCATCGATCGTTCCAACGTCCATGAAACCACCGTGCGTGGCCAATATACTGGCGGCTTTGTTCAGGGCCATAAAGTGCCGGGCTATCTGGAAGAAGAGGGCGCCAACAAAAAGAGCAACACGGAGACCTTTGTTGCCATCCGCATGGATATTGACGACTGGCGTTGGGCGGGCGTGCCGTTCTATCTGCGCACCGGCAAGCGTTTGCCAACCAAGTGCTCGGAAGTGGTGGTGTATTTCAAAAACCCGGCGTTGAACCTGTTCCACGATTCTTACCAGCAACTGCCGCAGAATAAATTGATCATCCGCTTGCAGCCCGACGAAGGCGTTGAAATTCAAATTTTGAACAAAATTCCCGGGTTGGAGCATAAACACCGTCTGCAAACCGTGAAGTTGGACTTGAGCTTCTCGGAAACCTTTAACCAGCAGCATTTGGCCGATGCCTACGAACGCCTGTTGCTGGAAACCATGCGCGGTATCCAGGCCCTGTTCGTGCGCCGTGATGAGACGGAAGAGGCGTGGAAATGGGTTGACTCCATCATGGAAGCCTGGGCGATGGACAACGATGCGCCGAAGCCGTATCAGGCAGGTACCTGGGGGCCGGTGGCCTCTGTCGCCATGATTACCCGGGATGGCCGTTCCTGGAACGAAGTGGAATGAGTGATTGGTTTCTGCCGTGTGTGGCGACATGTGGCAGTGACCGGTAATCGATTGAATTTTTGTTTGTAATGTTTGGCTAAAACTCGGTGCGGTCGGACGTCTGCTTTTGGCAGATCACTGTGGCAGGGGCGCGCTATATGACTAATGATGCCTCCGGGCATGACAGGAGAAGATGACGAATGAAAAACTGGAAAACGAGCGCAGAGCAAATTTTGACCACAGGTCCTGTGGTTCCAGTGATTGTAGTGAACAAACTGGAGCACGCGGTGCCGATGGCGAAAGCCCTGGTAGCGGGTGGCGTTCGCGTTCTGGAAGTCACGTTGCGTACCGACTGCGCAGTAGAAGCGATCCGTGCCATTGCCAAAGAAGTACCTGACGCGATTGTCGGTGCTGGCACAGTAACCAATCCGCAGCAGTTGGCGGATGTGATTGCTGCTGGCGCACAGTTCGCTATCAGCCCCGGCTTGACAGAGCCTTTGCTGAAAGCTGCCGTGGAAGGCCCGATTGCGTTGATTCCGGGTATCAGTACCGTTTCTGAACTGATGCTGGGCATGGACTACGGTTTGCGTGAGTTCAAATTCTTCCCAGCGGAAGCGAACGGCGGCGTAAAAGCGCTGCAAGCGATTGCAGGTCCGTTCTCCCAGATCCGTTTCTGCCCGACTGGCGGTATCTCACTGAAAAACTACCGCGATTACCTGGCACTGAAAAGCGTGCTGTGCGTGGGCGGTTCTTGGCTGGTGCCGAACGATGCGCTGGAAAGCGGTGACTACGCGCGCATTACCGAACTGGCGCGTGAAGCAGTTGCAGGCGCAACAGCCTAAAACGCGGTTACTACAAAAAAGCCACGCGTTGCGTGGCTTTTTTTTTGGGGATGAAGGCGGTTATCCGGTCACTTTTACAGCACTGGCGACGGAGACAGCCAATCCTACGGCATCATCGATATTACCCGCCACAGCCAGCGCCACGCCCATTCTGCGCTTACCTTCGATACTCGGTTTGGCGAACAGGCGAACTTGCGTACAGGGGCGCAGAGCATGTTCTAATCCACTGCAGCTGACATTATAGCCAAGCGACATTATTTTGATAACAGCCAGCTATGCTTCTTTGCCGCATATCAGGGCATAGGATGTAATCATTTTTAAGTCGGTTGGCTATATCACTCACCAACTCAGGCAAATAACGGCAGAGGCGGCAGGGCAGTATTGGCGTACAGCACCGACAGGCAAGCCTAAAAAAGCGCGTACGTGTAGGGCAAACTCAGAAAGGTCTTGCGAGATCAACGTGACCATGCCGGTATCATGTGGGCGCGGAGAAACCTCGCTGAAGATGACCTCATCGCCGCATACAAACAGCTCTACGCCAAACAGACCATATCCCCCCAGCGCACTGACGACATCGCGGGCGATCTGTTGTGCACGCGCCAAAGCCAGTTCGCTCATCTGCTGCGGTTGCCATGATTCGCGATAGTCGCCGTCCTCCTGACGGTGGACGATGGGCGCGCAGAAGTGGATACCGTCGTTGGCGCTGACCGTTAATAACGTGATTTCGAAATCAAAGTTGACCAGACCTTCCACGATGACCTGACCGCCGCCCGCACGTCCACCTTCTTGTGCGTATTTCCAGGCTTGATCCCGTTGTTCTTCCCGACGGATAAAACTCTGCCCTTTTCCTGATGAACTCATCACCGGTTTAACGATACAGGGGTAACCGATTTCGGCAATGGCCTGTTGAAAAGTATCCTCGCTGGCGGCAAAACGGTAGGACGAGGTGGGCAAATTCAGGGTTTCCGCTGCCAGACGACGAATGCCTTCGCGGTTCATGGTCAGACGCGTGGCTTTGGCACAGGGCACCACATGGTGGCCTTCCTGCTCTAACGTCTCTAGCATCTAGGTAGCAATGGCTTCAATTTCCGGCACAATGTAATCGGGGCGCTCAAGTTCGATAACGGCACGCAACGCTGCACCATCCAGCATGTTAATGACGTGGCTGCGGTGAGCGATATGCATGGCGGGAGCATTGGCATAACGATCGACACCGATCACTTCGACGCCCAGCCGCTGGCATTCTATCGCCACTTCTTTACCCAGTTCTCCGCAACCTAATAACATGACGCGCGTAGCGCTGTTCCAACCATTAACATTCTGCTTTCCCGCTCTGTATTGACATGGCGCTCAGTATAAAGGAAAACGTTTGCGTACGCATCAGCGACGAGAATATCGAAGTCAACATGCTCTACCTACAAACAGCACCGCTTGGCTTTCTCAGAGAATCGTGCCACGATTTTCTTTCCAGAAAACATGATGGCACGCAATGAAAGCACCTCAGGCAGAAAAACGTCCGCACTCCCTCACGACCCACGGTGATACCCGCCTTGATCATTACTACTGGCTACGCGACGATACGCGGGAAGATCCGGCCGTGTTGTCGTACCTGCAAGCAGAAAACGCGTATTGCGCTTCCCATATGCAACCCTGCGATGCGGTGAAAGAAACGCTGTATCAGGAGATGGTGGCGAGGATCCCGGCGCAGGATGTCTCAGTGCCCTATGTTAAACGGGGCTATCGCTATCAGACGCGCTACGAATCGGGGAAAGAGTACGCGCGCTATGTGCGGCAGCCTGCCTCAGAAACAGAACAGTGGCAACTGTTGCTGGATGAGGATGAGCGTGCCGCAGACAGCGAGTTCTATAATCTGGGGGCGTTATCCGTTAGCCCGGACAACCGACTGTTGGCGCTGGCTGAGGATAAAATTTCCCGCCGTCAGTATGACATCCGGTTTCGCAACCTGGAGAGCGGGGAGTGGTTACCGGACGTCATTGAGCACGTCTCGGCAAACATGCAGTGGAATGCCGATTCCACCGCAATCTACTACGTGCGCAAGCATACGCAGACGCTGCTTCCCTATCAGGTGTTCTTGCACCGTCTCGGCGATGATGTCAGCCAGGATCGGTTGGTCTATGAAGAGCAGGACGATACTTACTATGTCAGTCTGGGGGAAACCACCGCTGAAGCGTATATCGTTATCTTTCTGAGCAGTACCACCAACACGGAAGTTCGCTTACTGGATGCGCACCACAGTGACGCCGTGCCCCAAGTGTGTATTCCGCGCCGCAAAGATCATGAGTATGGCGTGGACCACTATCAGGGGGCGTTTTATCTGCGCTCGAACCGTGAGGGCAAAAACTTCGGCCTGTATCGCACTACCGACTGGGATGAATCCGCGTTGGAAACGCTCATCGCGCCGCACAGCAGTCGCGTGCTGGAAAGCTTTGAGCTGTTCCGCGATTGGCTGGTGCTGGAAGAACGCGAGAAAGGCTTAACCTCGCTGCGGCAGGTGCATTGGCAGACCGGTACCGAAAAAAACATCAGCTTTAACGATCCCAGCTACGTTACCTGGCTCGCTTACAATCCGACGCCTGAGACGTCACTGCTGCGTTTTGGTTATTCATCAATGACCACGCCGACCTCGCTGTACGAGATTAATCTGGACAGCGGCGAACAGAGCCTGCTCAAACAGGCGGAGGTCAAACACTTCTCCGCTTCGGATTATTGCAGCGAACGCCTGTGGATCACCGTGCGCGATGGCGTTGAGGTGCCGGTGTCGCTGGTGTACCGCCGTGACTGCTACCAGCCCGGCAATAATCCGTTACTGGTGTACGGCTATGGTGCCTACGGTAGCAGTATGGAACCGGATTTTAGCGTGAGTCGTCTTAGCCTGCTCGATCGAGGGTTTGTATTTGCGTTGACGCACATTCGCGGCGGCGGGGAATTGGGGCAGCAATGGTACGATGGCGGGCGTTTGCTCAATAAGATGCACTCCTTTACTGATTTTATTGATATCTCTCGAGCATTGGTGGCGCAGGAATATGGTAATGAAAAGCAGCTTTATGCCATGGGCGGCAGCGCCGGAGGTTTGTTGATGGGCGCGGTCGTCAATCTGGCCCCTGAGTTGTTCAAAGGTGTGGTCGCGCAGGTCCGAGAGTGTAAAAAGATCTGTGTAAATGGCATTTTGAGGAAAACCTTCAGAGGACAAAAAATGCCTATCAGCAACGAACTTATTGACCAACTGCTTCAGGATTGCCACTCCCCTCAGGAGCTTCTGGGTGAATCAGGCCTACTCAAGGAGCTGACTAAAAGACTGGCGGAACGGGTTCTTCAAGCTGAGATGGAGATACACCTTGGGTATGCTAAGCATGACCCGGCTGGTAATAATTCAGGCAACTCCCGCAATGGCAAGACATCCAAGAGCTTACGTAGCCAAAATGGGGCGCTCGAGCTCGATATTCCGCGCGACCGCAACAGTACCTTCGAGCCGACACTGATCGGTAAGCACGAAAAGGGCTTTGTTGAATAAATTAACCGTTTGATTTACATCTTCTTTAGTTAGAATGCATTTACAGAGAATGTATTTTGTTAGAACGACAAATCAAATAGTTAGCACAATAAAAAGCATTCCGAGAGGAAAAATTAGTCGTTGAAATTTTATAATGCTTATATAAATCAGTATCTTAAATTATTCAACAAAGCCCACGAAAAGCAGCTTAACGGCTTCGATGACCGCATTATTTCTCTCTATTCCAGAGGGCTATCAACCCGTGATATTCAGGCTCACTTTAAAGAAGTCTACGGGGTCGATGTTTCCGCTGGCTTCATTTCTCAAGTGACCAATGCCGTGATGGATGACGTTAAGCGCTGGCAGCAACGGCCGCTTGATGCGTTTTATCCCATTGTTTACCTTGACTGTATTGTGGTCAAAAGCCAGGACGGCGGAGCCGTGGCCAACAAGTCTGTTTACTTGGCTCTAGGCATCAACGGCCAGGTCGAAAAAGAGCTGCTGGGGCTATGGATAGCCAAAACCGAGGGGGCCAAGTTCTGGTTATCTGTAATGACAGAACTGAAAAATCGTGGGCTACAGGACATCTTCATCGCCTGCTGCGATGGCCTGAAGGGCTTTCCTGATGCCATTGAAGCTGTTTACCCGCATACGAGGGTACAGCTCTGCATCGTGCATCAGGTGCGGAACTCGCTGCGCTACGTCGGCTGGAAAGAGCGTAAAGCCGTTGCTGCTGACCTCCGCACTATCTATAGTGCACTGGTCAAGTAAATCAGGACACTTTTTTCTCAGCTATTTGTTCATAACGCACCGGAGACAGATCCCCGTTAGCGGCATGATGCCTGTCTAGGTTGTAGTAGCGGATATACGTCGCCACATCCTGCTCCATGTAAGCCCGTGTTGGCTGGGGTACCAGCAGCAACCATTCATGTTTCAGACTGCCCCAGAAGCGCTCCATCACCGCATTATCCCAGCAGGCACCCACGTCTCCCATACTGCTCCTCAGCCTGTAGCTGCTCAGCAGCGCCTGAAAGCGTTGTCCCGTGTACTGCGCCCCCCTGTCCGTATGCACCACCAGGCCCGGCGGGGGAGTTCGCAGGTTATAGCCAACCGACTTAAAAATGATTACATCCTATGCCCTGATATGCGGCAAAGAAGCATAGCTGGCTGTTATCAAAATAATGTCGCTTGGCTATAACAGTGAATGACCTGAAGGGGGAGGTGAGTGCTCGATTAGAGTTAGCTGCATATTGCCTGCTTTAGCGCTTCGTAATCATCCTTTTTGTCTACCAGTACGTCTGCATCAGTTGTTGCTACAAAATGATTGGTTTACCTCTTCATTAAGCTACGTATTTTGCATTTCAGATAGAGTCTGTAAAGAATTTTGTGTAAATGGCTCCATCGCTTAACCGGAAATCCGATCTCCATACATCAACATGAATTGGCTCATAGCCGGTTTCAAGTCTCTGATTGGTAGGGTCCATTTAGCCGAGATATTATGCAAGGCTAGATAGAATAATTTTAGCACTGAGTCATCCGTTGGAAATATTCGTCGCGTTTTTGTTATCTTGCGCAATGAAGCATTTAACGACTCTATCGCGTTGGTGGTGTAGATAACCTTGCGAATCTCCGGCGGAAAATCAAAAATGACGATGAGACGTTCCCAATTATTTCTCCACGATGGGCTGATCGTCGGGAACTGCTCATCCCATTTGGCCGCGAAGGCATCCAGGGCCTCTTCAGCGCCCTCTAGCGTTGGGAGGTCAGCAGCAACGGCTTTACGCTCTTTCCAGCCGACGTAGCGCAGCGAGTTCCGCACCTGATGCACGATGCAGAGCTGTACCCGCGTATGCGGGTAAACAGCTTCAATGGCATCAGGAAAGCCCTTCAGGCCATCGCAGCAGGCGATGAAGATGTCCTGTAGCCCACGATTTTTCAGTTCTGTCATTACAGATAACCAGAACTTGGCCCCCTCGGTTTTGGCTATCCATAGCCCCAGCAGCTCTTTTTCGCCCTGGCCGTTGATGCCTAGAGCCAAGTAAACAGACTTGTTGGTCACGGCTCCGCCGTCCTGGCTTTTGACCACAATACAGTCAAGGTAAACAATGGGATAAAACGCATCCAGCGGCCGTTGCTGCCAGCGCTTAACGTCATCCATCAAGGGGCTTTGTTGAATAATTTAAGATACTGATTTATATAAGCATTATAAAATTTCAACGACTAATTTTTCCTCTCGGAATGCTTTTTATTGTGCTAACTATTTGATTTGTCGTTCTAACAAAATACATTCTCTGTAAATGCATTCTAACTAAAGAAGATGTAAATCAAACGGTTAAATTATTCAACAAAGCCCCATCACGGCATTGGTCACTTGAGAAATGAAGCCAGCGGAAACATCGACCCCGTAGACTTCTTTAAAGTGAGCCTGAATATCACGGGTTGATAGCCCTCTGGAATAGAGAGAAATAATGCGGTCATCGAAGCCGTTAAGCTGCTTTTCGTGCTTACCGATCAGTGTCGGCTCGAAGGTATAGCCAACCGACTTAAAAATGATTACATCCTATGCCCTGATATGCGGCAAAGAAGCATAGCTGGCTGTTATCAAAATAATGTCGCTTGGCTATATATGCCTTCATCAGGGCCCCGCAGACCAGCGATGAGGTCATCCGTCGGTCCACCTGCCAGCCCACTATCTGCCGGGAGTACAAATCCATAATAGCCGCCAGATACAGCCAGCCTTCACTGGTCTTCAGATACGTGATGTCACTCGCCCACACCTGATTTGGCCCCGGCGGGTTAAAATTCTGGTTCAGCAGGTTTGGGGCCACCTCTGCACCCGGGCGGGGTTTTGTCGTGACCTTATAAGTCCGGCGCTGTCGGCAGACCAGCCCCTCTTCCTGCATGAGTTTCCTCACCCGCCAGCGGCTGATTATGATGCCTTCTCCACGAGGCCTTTTGACCAGCGTCCGGCTTCCTGCTCCCTGCCTGCTGGCGGCGAACAGCGCCTTTAACCTGACCCGGACCTCCACGTCTTTTTGCAGCGGTTCGGCGGGCTTTTTTCGCCATGCATACCAGGCAGAGGCGGTCACACGCATGACCCGACAGAGTGTACGAACGCTGAAGTCAGTGGCATTGTCGAGAATGAACCGGTATCTCACGACATATGTTTCGCGAAGAAGGCACTCGCCTTTTTTAGTATCTCCTTCTCTGTGGCTTTGTTGAATAATTTAACCGTTTGATTTACATCTTCTTTAGGTAGAATGCATGTACAGAGACTGTATTTTGTTAGAACGACAAATCAAGTAGTTAGCACAATAAAAAGCATTACGGCTGGAAAACTTAGTTGTTGAAGTGTTATAATAATTATGTAAATCTGCATGTTAAATTATTCAACAAAGCCCTTCTCTGTACGTAACTCTTTGTTTTCCTTTTGTAACCGTTTTAACTCTGCACGTTCATCATCGCTGAGTACGCCGTTGCTCTGCTCGCGTGCCAGCGAGACCCATGTATGCAGGGTTTTGTTGCTTATGCCCAGCGATGCTGCTGCCCTGGCTATCGTATAGCCCTGCTCTGTTACCAGGGCAACGGCTTCCTTTTTAAACTCAGGGGTAAATTGTCGTTTATGGTTCACTAAACACCTCCGTTTTGGATGTAAGTTTAGTGTCCTGATTATTCAACCACTACATAGTTCCGCAACGCTAGAGGGCGCTGAAGAGGCCCTGGATGCCTTCGCGGCCAAATGGGATGAGCAGTTCCCGACGATCAGCCCATCGTGGAGAAATAATTGGGAACGTCTCATCGTCATTTTTGATTTTCCGCCGGAGATTCGCAAGGTTATCTACACCACCAACGCGATAGAGTCGTTAAATGCTTCATTGCGCAAGATAACGAAAACGCGACGAATATTTCCAACGGATGACTCGGTGCTAAAATTATTCTATCTAGCCTTGCATAATATCTCGGCTAAATGGACCCTACCAATCAGAGACTGGAAACCGGCTATGAGCCAATTCATGTTGATGTATGGAGATCGGATTTCCGGTTAAGCGATGGAGCCATTTACACGAAATTCTTTACAGACTCGGTTTGCTGGGCACGTTTTGACCGTTTATCCGCCCGTTTTTCTGCTGCGGTCTTTGCCGGTTTTTTCTTGCTGTTCTTCTTGCTGTCCATACCTTTACTCATTTGATTTGCCTCTTTTGGTAAAAGGTGGTGTGCCTTACCATTAACCGCTTGTTGGGCATAACATGCAAGCAAAAAAAGTGTTTTGGACAGCAGATTCCAGACTATTTCGCCTTGGGTTCGTAGGGAAGGCGGGAGAACTGCAACGAACGTTGGCGGTAGAAAGCGACGCGTTCACGAAAATAGTCACGCAGATGCTCAGGTTGCTCTCTTTCAACCACTTCTGGGATAACTGGCATGTTGTACCGTTCCTTGAACGCCACGCCAGAGGCCGCGAGATCAACATTCACTTTATCCATCTCTTGCGCAGGAAGGTTAGCCAGATTATACGCCATTATTCTTATCCTTAGAGCCGTCGGTAACGCGTGCATGATAGCATTTTTTTCCTTGCTGGGCATACGCGGGTATTACTGCATAATCTGATGCTAAAAAAGAATGATTATTTTTTAGGTTATTAAATTGAGGTGGTGATTTTTATAAATATCCAGCAGGTTGTTTTTATTAAATAAAAACCATTCTCAAATGGATGAGGTAAATAACTCATTCATGAAATTGAAAATCGTTATCATTTAATTTATTTCATTGATTAATAACAGTTTATTTTGATGTTAATTATATTGATAATAAAATGTTTTTTATTTTTTAACAGCAAGGCATAATGGAAAAAATTGACTCACCTGCCAATCAGAAGGAATGAAAGATGCTTAAAAAAGAGATGATTCAACAATTAAACGATCAGCTAAACCTAGAATTCTATTCTGCTAATTTGTATCTACAAATGAGCGCATGGTGTGGTGATAAAGGGTTTGAAGGTGCGTCAGCATTCCTGAAAACGCATTCTCAAGAAGAGATGGAGCATATGCAACGGCTCTTCAATTATCTGGATGACACCGGCAGCATGCCCGTACTGGGGGCTATCGCTGCGCCACCGGTCAATTTCGCATCTCTGGCTGATGTGTTTGAGCAAACCTATGATCATGAGCAATTAATTACTCGGAAAATCAATGGACTGGCTCATGCGGCAATGACACAGCAGGATTATTCAACGTTCAACTTCTTGCAATGGTATGTGGCTGAACAACATGAAGAAGAGAAATTGTTTAAGTCCATTCTCGACAAGTTGGCATTGGTGAGTCCCGCGCAAGGGGGTCTGTTCTTTATCGATCAAGACCTGAAGAAAATGACGACTGCAACGACGCAACAGTAATGCTTTACTACATACCCTTCAGGTTAAGCCTGAAGGGTATGTGTATTTAACACACGCCGAAATCGCCTTCCTCGCGGTAAAGCGAGACGCTATCAACGCTGATTTCTACTTCTTTCTCAATAGGATCGTCAATTCTCGCACAGTAAAGCCTATCGTCCTCTACGCTAAGAACCCGCATGCGTAGCCGCCCGTTTTACTTTGAACGATATCCCCAGGTTTAAACATCGCAGCCACCTCTTGCCTGACTCATACTACACATGACGTTTACTCTTCGCGCCCCAAGCACCCGCAAGAGTACTGATTACGGCACCGATCAGCAGTGCGAAAAAGGACCATAACGCTGCTTTTGCCGCTGCTTTTGACATCTGATCAGCTTGTTCAACCGCCTGTTTTTTCCAGTCCTCATAACGCTGCTGAGCCTGCTGTATATTTTGTTGTGCTTCGCTGAGGCGCTCGCTTACTTCTTTCACCATGCGATCACGAGTACTGATAATGTTTTCGACCGTCCGGTCTGCTTCAACGGGAGTCAGGTCGGTGTTTTGCGCTAACGCCCGCTTGATATCATCGCGGTTAATACCGGCCGCAATCGCCTTACTCCGTTGAGCAAGTTTCTCGGTTAATTGGGTTGCGACCTGTTCACTCGATTCAGTACCCACCGCCATGCGGCGCGCAGCCAGTATGATATCCTGTTTGGCACCTTGTAATTGTCGTTTGAGATAATCAGGTTGTAATGTGGGAATACCCGATTTCACTAGCGCATTTTCTACTTCACTCTGCAAGCCATCACTTGAAAGGTGCGTATCAAGCATGATCTCCTCAAACCAATTTTGCCCTGCATCCCTCACGCGAGAAAGTCCGTTGCCCAGAGATTCACCACCGCTGGATATCATCGAGCCTGTGGCTGATGCGATAGAGCCAAGCGCACTTCCCGCTGTTTTTATTGATGAACTCACCAGCATGGCTCCCAACACTGAAGCAACCAGTAACGCGCTAGCCCAATTTAAAAAGCCGTGAATCATGCCATCTTAACCCGCCAACCGGCCAGCGATAAACGATCCCGAAAATAAACTAATAACAATGGAGAACACGGTCCATAGGCCGACAGCCATTCCCACGCCATTTACCGGATCGTCTGACTTCGGCTCGACCATTGCGAAACGGCTTTGTTGAATAATTTAAGATACTGATTTATGGCTTTGTTGAATAATTTAACATGCTGATTTACATAATTATTATAACACTTCAACAACTAAGTTTTCCAGCCGTAATGCTTTTTATTGTGCTAACTACTTGATTTGTCGTTCTAACAAAATACAGTCTCTGTACATGCATTCTACCTAAAGAAGATGTAAATCAAACGGTTAAATTATTCAACAAAGCCCTGATTTATATAAGCATTATAAAATTTCAACGACTAATTTTTCCTCTCGGAATGCTTTTTATTGTGCTAACTATTTGATTTGTCGTTCTAACAAAATACATTCTCTGTAAATGCATTCTAACTAAAGAAGATGTAAATCAAACGGTTAAATTATTCAACAAAGCCTTGCGAAACCTAAGCTGCTGCCCAGGGTAGATAATAATATAGACACGGCCATCACCGTCACTATACCTGCAATGATACTGCCCCATGATATTGTCTTAATATCTTTCGCTTCATATGCAACGCTCATGTTTTCTCCAGCTTATTGATGACGATTTATGGATAAATATCAACGAGTATAGGTGAGCGGCGATGAAGGCTAACGGTTTGGATTGAAATATGAAACTTGAACATAAGAAGACAATTAGTTGCTATTTGGGTTAACAGATAATGATGTATAACTAGTGTTGGTATTACCCCAGTCTATTCATTAATTGCTATTTAATTTTCAGTATCCTTATCTATCTTATCTGGTAAGGTAAGAACAGTGATGTTAATCAAATGATAAATAAAAACCTGCGTTAACTAACGAAACAGAGAGGGAAGGGCACAACCCCTTGGCCAACGCTAATGCCAATCGCCATCAAAAGTTCGGTGATAGTCTCGTCAAACATGGCTTTGTTGAATAAATCAGAATTAGCCGACAGGATGACTCCCTCTGCTACACCTGTTATCCTATCCTGACGCTGTGTGGCATACCCAACAACGTCATACGGTTCAGCGCTTTGACCATCGCTATGGCTTCACCTACTTGAGCCTCATAGTCACGCAGGCTCAGATGGCCACCCAGCAAAGTTTTTATGCGGAACATCGCTGTTTCTGCCACTGAACGCCGGTGATAACCCACTTTCTTTTTCCACATATCAGGCTTTGTTGAATAATTTAAGATACTGATTTATATAAACATTATAAAATTTCAACGACTAATTTTTCCTCTCGGAATGCTTTTTATTGTGCTAACTATTTGATTTGTCGTTCTAACAAAATACATTCTCTGTAAATGCATTCTAACTAAAGAAGATGTAAATCAAACGGTTAAATTATTAAACAAAGCCCACATATCATTACTCCCGCTCAGACGCTGATTCGCCACCGCATGGTTACGTTCATGGTACTTGTCCGGCCAGTATTTGGCTCCGCTTCGCGGCGGGATAAGGGGCCTGATTTTCTTTCTTAGCAACGCATCGTGGCAGTAACGGGCGTCATAAGCACCGTCTGCTGACACTTCCCTGATTTTTCGGTGGGTTTGGTTAATCAGGCCCGGCAGTGCCTGCGCATCTGTCGTTCCGCTGAGCGATAAGTCGGCACAGATAATCGGCTTTGTTGAATAATTTAACCGTTTGATTTACATCTTCTTTAGTTAGAATGCATTTACAGAGAATGTATTTTGTTAGAACGACAAATCAAATAGTTAGCACAATAAAAAGCATTCCGAGAGGAAAAATTAGTCGTTGAAATTTTATAATGCTTATATAAATCAGTATCTTAAATTATTCAACAAAGCCCAGATAATCTCATGCGTCGCACTGTCTGCTGCCAGATGAAGCTTGCGCCACACTCTTCGTCTGTCAGCCCCATGCTGCCTGACTTTCCATTCACCTTCGCCAAAGACCTTCAGACCGGTACTGTCGATGACCAGATGCGAGATTTCACCACGCGTTGGCGTTTTTATGCTGATACTGACGGTTTTTGCCCGCCGACTGACCAGAGAGTAGTCCGGGCAGCGCAGTGGCAGGCTCATCAGTGTAAAAACCGAGTCGACAAAGCCCTGTAATGCCCGGAGCGACAGGTTAAACACGCGCTTTATCATCAAAACCGTGGTAACAGCCATATCGGTGTAGTAAAGCGGCCGACCACGACCTTCAGGCGAAGCACTGTCAGTCCATGCAGCGATGGCGGACTCATCAAGCCAGACCGTCAGGGAGCCGCGTTGTCTGAGTGCTTTGTTGTAGGTGGGCCAGTTGGTGATTTTAAACTTTTGCTTTGCCATGGGGAGCTGCTATCGGGAGCGATGATAGTGCTTTGATCCGGCGATCCCCTGAAAGTTCGATTTATTCAACAAAGCCGTCAAACATGTGACGAAGGCCTTAGCGCCCTGAGCGTAAACTGACACGCTACGTTAAGCCTAGGTCGCCCAGATTATGACTGTAAGACATAACCGGCACCCGTAAGCTTTCCTATTTTTCCTTAACAATTAACCCGTTAGATTCTAAAACCAACGATCTTTAAATAGCAAAACATCCCTTTAATAATGGTTTAGGTTAGCTGATGTACTATTTCAATATTCTGTATCTTGTATATATACAGTAATCAAGACTAAAACCTACTGAAAGGAATGGATATGAAAGTTTCGATGATCGTTGCCACTATGGTTCTGGCTGGTTTTAGTTTTGCTGCAAATGCGTCGATGCCGGATAATATAGCGGTATACGCTACAGCACAATCTAACGGCTCAATCTCTATTGGAAGCAAAATGGTTTACACCAAAAGTTTCGAGGTGGCAGTGGTTAAGCTATCTGGTGATGACGTCAATTTGTCTACGCTATGTTTAAAGGCGTACTCTCCTGATAATAAAGCGTTCAGGCTTGATACAGTGGATGAGGCATTGACCACCGGTATCTTGAAAGAGGGAAAACCTGTCAAAGGCATTGCCATGTTTGCCTCTGAAAATGCTACTGTGCTCGATGCCGCCGTTGTGAAAATAACTGATGATTGTAAATGACCTGCGAAGATGGTTGTATAATAATCGCACTTAACGGCTTTGTTGAATAATTTAAGATACTGATTTATATAAGCATTATAAAATTTCAACGACTAATTTTTCCTCTCGGAATGCTTTTTATTGTGCTAACTATTTGATTTGTCGTTCTAACAAAATACATTCTCTGTAAATGCATTCTAACTAAAGAAGATGTAAATCAAACGGTTAAATTATTCAACAAAGCCGCACTTAACTATCCCCCCACCTTGTTATTACAAGTGGGGGGAAGCTAATATTTATGTTTTAATTTCAGGGCCATTATAGTGTTCATTCGCCTGCAAATTGATTATTTTTGATTTTTCTTTTTCAGATAATTTGTTATTCCTTAAGTCAATTTCCATTCCATCATTGAAACTGGGTGATTTTCCTAAAATTGCCGTAATATTGTTGTTTAATTTTAAATGAGTAATGGCTTGTGGTAGGTTATCGGGGAAGGATTCTATTTTATTAAAACTAAAATCTGTAATGCGAATGTCTTTTGGTAATTTGTAAGGAATGCAAGTCAACTTATTATTGCTTGATTGAAGGTTGTCAAGGGTGTGGGGTAACTTATTTGGGAGTTTGTTTAATTTGTTATGATGAACCATCAAAAGATCGATGGAGTCTGGTAACTTGTCGGGCAGATTGGTTAGTTTGTTATGACTTACGTCAAAAACCTCAAGGGAATCTGGTAACTCATTGGGAAAAAATGTTAATTTGTTATGGCTTGTGTCTAGAACTTTAATTGAATCGGGTAATATTCTGGGCAAAGCGGTTAATTTGTTATGACTAAGAACCTATCCCAAAAGGAATTGTCAGTTAATAAGTAATGGCAATTTCTGAGGGAAGTATGGCAAGCAATAAGTGGCAGATCAGCGATGAACTCTGGGGGAAAATGGTTCCGTTGCTCGCGGAACACAAAACCCACCATCCGCTGGGTACGCATCGCAGGCGGGTTGATAATCGTGCCGCAATGAACGCCATTCTCTTTGTGCTCAGAACGGGTTGCCAGTGGAATGCCCTGAATGCCACCGGGATATGCTCGTCAAGCTCCGCTCACCGCCGCTTCCAGGAGTGGCAGGATGCAGGAGTTTTTGAACGGTTCTGGCAGAACGGGTTGCTGGCCTGCGAGCAGCTGGATGCTATCGACTGGTCATGGCTGTCGATGGATGGTTGTATGACGAAGTCACCGCTGGCAGGCTCAAAAAAACAGGACGGAATCCCACAGATCGGGGGAAACAGGGTGTAAAGCGTAGCCTGATGACCGATGCGAACGGGCTTCCCCTCTCTCTGTTTGTCTCAGGGGCAAATACCCACGACATAAAGCTGGTTGCTGATACTCTCGACGCACTTCAGACCCTGCAGAAAGCTCCGCCTCTGTCTGGACAAAGGCTATGAAGCCGGATGGCTGGAGGCCTGTCTGAAAAGTCGTCGTTACGAACCTCATATCCAGTCAAGGAAAGAGGAGTCGGAAGCCATCAAAAACACGGATTTTAAAGCTCACCGCTGGGTAGTGGAGAGAACGCACAGCTGGATGAATCGCTTTCGTCGGGTTCTGACTCGCTGGGAGAAGAAAGTCGAAAATTATGAGGCGATGCTGCATTTTACCTGCGGCATCATTGTCTGGAATAAAATCCTTTTGGGATAGTTTCTAACATTCAAAGATCTGATGGAATTCGGCAAATCATCAGGTAATTCAGTTACTACATTATTACTTATGTCTAAAAATTCTATAAAATTAGGTAAATGGCTTGGTATTGTGTTTAGCCTGTTATTTTTTAAGTTTAAACCCATAAGAGCGTCTGGTAGATTCCTGATTGTACCCTCCAATCGGTTGTTTTCAACGTAGATAATTAGAAGGGATGAAGGTAAGTTTTCAGGTAATCTTTTTAGACGATTATGTGATAGGAATAACTTAGATAAACTCGCGGGTAAGTTTTTAGGGAGAGTGATTAATTTGTTATTTTTGGCATCTATCACGGCTTTGTTGAATAATTTAAGATGCTGATTTATATAAGCATTATAAAATTTCAACGACTAATCTTTCCTCTCGGAATGCTTTTTATTGTGCTAACTATTTGATTTGTCGTTCTAACAAAATACATTCTCTGTAAATGCATTCTAACTAAAGAAGATGTAAATCAAACGGTTAAATTATTCAACAAAGCCATCTATCACTTGAAGATTTTCTGGTAAACATTCAGTCAATGTATGAAGTTGATTTCTACTAATATCCAAAGTCTTAACCTGTTTGGGAATAATGCCAGGTAATGTGCTTAAGTTCAACATGCTCAAGGCTTTGTTGAATAAATCGAACTTTCAGGGGATCGCCGGATCAAAGCACTATCATCGCTCCCGATAGCAGCTCCCCATGGCAAAGCAAAAGTTTAAAATCACCAACTGGCCCACCTACAACAAAGCACTCAGACAACGCGGCTCCCTGACGGTCTGGCTTGATGAGTCCGCCATCGCTGCATGGACTGACAGTGCTTCGCCTGAAGGTCGTGGTCGGCCGCTTTACTACACCGATATGGCTGTTACCACGGTTTTGATGATAAAGCGCGTGTTTAACCTGTCGCTCCGGGCATTACAGGGCTTTGTCGACTCGGTTTTTACACTGATGAGCCTGCCACTGCGCTGCCCGGACTACTCTCTGGTCAGTCGGCGGGCAAAAACCGTCAGTATCAGCATAAAAACGCCAACGCGTGGTGAAATCTCGCATCTGGTCATCGACAGTACCGGTCTGAAGGTCTTTGGCGAAGGTGAATGGAAAGTCAGGCAGCATGGGGCTGACAGACGAAGAGTGTGGCGCAAGCTTCATCTGGCAGCAGACAGTGCGACGCATGAGATTATCTGTGCCGACTTATCGCTCAGCGGAACGACAGATGCGCAGGCACTGCCGGGCCTGATTAACCAAACCCACCGAAAAATCAGGGAAGTGTCAGCAGACGGTGCTTATGACGCCCGTTACTGCCACGATGCGTTGCTAAGAAAGAAAATCAGGCCCCTTATCCCGCCGCGAAGCGGAGCCAAATACTGGCCGGACAAGTACCATGAACGTAACCATGCGGTGGCGAATCAGCGTCTGAGCGGGAGTAATGATATGTGGAAAAAGAAAGTGGGTTATCACCGACGTTCAGTGGCAGAAACAGCGATGTTCCGCATAAAAACTTTGCTGGGTGGCCATCTGAGCCTGCGTGACTATGAGGCTCAAGTAGGTGAAGCCATAGCGATGGTCAAAGCGCTGAACCGTATGACGTTGTTGGGTATGCCACACAGCGTCAGGATAGGATAACAGGTGTAGCAGAGGGAGTCATCCTGTAGGCTAATTCTGATTTATTCAACAAAGCCCATGCTCAAATCAAGGGAATCAGTTTTTCTTTCCAGAGCATCTCGCATTCTTCGCACTGCAACGGGCTTTGTTGAATAATTTAACCGTTTGATTTACATCTTCTTTAGTTAGAATGCATTTACAGAGAATGTATTTTGTTAGAACGACAAATCAAATAGTTAGCACAATAAAAAGCATTCCGAGAGGAAAAAATAGTCGTTGAAATTTTATAATGCTTATATAAATCAGTATCTTAAATTATTCAACAAAGCCACTGCAACGTCGCGTTGTTCCCCCATACGTTGTGAGGAATTCTTTCCCCATTCAGACCAAATCTTATAATACTCCCATTCATTTTGCTCTGATGTTGTAGCCTGCGAAGAAATAGCTATCGCTGGCGTTGTATTCATCAATGATTTTGAGTATAAAATACCCTCTTTTTTAATAGTAAGCATGTTAACTATCCTATTAATTAGTTTTTACAATTTTCGCCTAAAGAAAGAGATTTGTGATATCAAATAATAGGAATTACGGTGAAATGTGTAAAGATGCCAGAGTGTTAGGAATCTAATTTGAAGATGATAGGTAATACTATTTACTGAAACGTCTTCTCTCATGCAGGATATTATTGCCGTCCGGCGTCATGCCAAGCGTGTTCTGGCTAAAGATGGCTTTGTTGAATAATTTAAGATACTGATTTATATAAGCATTATAAAATTTCAACGACTAATTTTTCCTCTCGGAATGCTTTTTATTGTGCTAACTATTTGATTTGTCGTTCTAACAAAATACATTCTCTGTAAATGCATTCTAACTAAAGAAGATGTAAATCAAACGGTTAAATTATTCAACAAAGCCGCTAAAGATAGCTATGTAAGTTTACACTGAATACAGAATGTAGGGCTGATTTCAGACATTTGCGGGCCGAGTCAAGAAAGCATTATACAATCAATTAGATAAAAAAAGACCGAATACGATTCCTGTATTAGGCTGTGTCCCTTAATTACGTAACCGGGCGTAAAACAAGCGGATGCAGCCCAGTTTCACCATTGCTAGATAGTTTCTTGCCGTTTTTTCATAACGTGTGGCAATCCGTCTATATTCCTTTAAACGGCCAAAACATCTTTCTACAACGTTGCGACGGCGATAAGCATCACGATAAAGTTGTGAGCGTCCATCTGAAGCCAGTTTTTCATTTGATTTTCGGGGAATAACCGTTTTTATCCCTCTTCTTTTCAACTTGTTACGGAGTGCATTGCCAGAGTAGGCTTTGTCAGCCAGTACCGCATGACCACGACGCTTCATGCTACCGTTCTGCCGTTGCACGCCAATGCCGTCCAGGAGTCGTAATGCGAACAGGCTTTCGTGAGCCTGCCCAGCACTCAGTACGATATTTAGCGGGATGCCGCTTCCGTCAGTCGCCATGTGGATTTTGGTGCCATAACCACCTCGTGAGCGACCCAGGCTGTTATCGTTGGTAATATCGGGATGTTTTTTTGAGCGCCAGCCGCACATTTGAGCGCACGGATATTGCTGCCATCCAGCGCAATGGCTGACCAGTCAACAAGTCCATGAGCATCAAGAAATGAAAGTAACCTATTAAAAATAATGTTAATAACTCCAGACTTTGACCATCTATTGAAACGGTTATAAACGGTTTTCCATGGGCCGTAACGTTCAGGTAAATCACGCCATGGGGCATCTGAACACAGTATCCAGAACATGCCGTTGACGATTTTGCGATGTTCTGCCCATGGCCGGCCTGCGGAGATGTCAAAACGGTTGGTAACAAGGGCTCAATGATTGCCCATGCTTCATCAGAAAGATCGTAGCGAGCCATAATCCAAAAAGTGTCCTAGAAACAGATGGATACTATAGCTCAAGCAATTAAGGGACACAGCCTAGGTCTAGGGAAATGGCTCTTGGGAGAGAGCCTTGCGCTAAAAGTTGGCATTTGTGCAAGCTGAATCAGCCTTGCCCTTTAAAGCGTAGCCAACTTCTCACTGATTACCAGTGTTGCAGAGTAGTTCGTTTCATAACTGGAACAGCTTTCACACCTCAAGATAACGCACCATTATCCATGCATTAACATGTGGCTGAAATGTAGTCAGTTTTTAAATCACCCTGCGGCGCAAAGCTGTTCACCGCGTTCGATAAATGGCTGTAAATCTTTCTTCTTGCCCGGTTCAGTGGGGTCGTCCAGCCAGATCACGATCGGTTGCCCATTAACCTGGCCGTTTTTCATTTGCGCCTGTGCGGCCGCGTTAAGTGGGTACTGCATCAGCGTCCCGGTGCTCAACGCAAAAACAGCCTTACCCGGGCGGCAAATCAACTGGACCTCTTCACGAGTAAACGCCCAACGTTCGCCATATTGCTGGCGGCTTAACGTCACCAACTGGGCGGCGGCAATGGCATCAGCACCAAGCGTGGCAAGGGTTAGCGCTAAAATGATCTTTTTCATCGTGGTATCTCTGTGCT
Source organism: Symbiopectobacterium purcellii (assembly GCF_052050035.1). Lineage (GTDB taxonomy): Bacteria > Pseudomonadota > Gammaproteobacteria > Enterobacterales > Enterobacteriaceae > Symbiopectobacterium > Symbiopectobacterium purcellii_A. The sequence goes on along the minus strand of NZ_CP189882.1, from coordinate 4,836,698 downwards.
GAGCTGATAACGTGGCAAAACTACCTATCGTTAATCAGCGAGTTACATAAATGAATCTGAACGCGATCATAAGGGCTGCGCGCGGTGAAGTCGAGCCATGGATACCATCGGTGTGGTTGTCATCAAGCGTGTTGCTTAATAGTGAAATAAGGGTGTTTCGGTGATTGAAGTAAATTTTACGCTGTTCTGAGATGGAAATTCCAAAGACCGGCGCTAAGGAGTAAGAAGGTATCATCAATAAAGGGTCTACGATTCCGTAAAATTTGGGTCATGCAACCGAGGCGCTTGATACCCGCGATGGCGTGTTCAACTGTAATACGGATGCCCGAGATTATTTTATTTTCTTGTTTTTGTTCGAGACTGTAAAATAATCTGTGTAAATGGCATTTTGAGGAAAACCTTCAAAGGATAACAAAATGCCTATCAGCAACGAACTTATCAACTGCTTCAAGATTGTCACTCCCCTCAGGATCTGCTGGGTGAATCAGGCCTACTCAAGGTGCTGACTAAAAGACTGGCGGAACGGGTTCTTGAAGCTGAGATGGAGATGCACCTTGGGTATGCTAAGCATGACCCGGCAGGTAATCATTCAGGCAACTCCCGCAATGGCAAGACATCCAAGAGCGTACGTAGCCAAAATGGGGAGATCGAGCTCGATATTCCGCGCGACCGCAACAGTACCTTCGAGCCGGCACTGATCGGTAAGAACGAAAAACAGCTTAACGGCTTCGATGACCGCATTATTTCTCTCTATTCCAGAGGGTTATCAACCCGTGATATTCAGGCACACTTTAAAGAAGTCTACGGGGTCGATGTTTCCGCTGGCTTCATTTCTCAAGTGACCAATGCTGTGATGGATGAAGTTAAGCGCTGGCAGCAACGGCCGCTGGATGCGCTTTATCCCATTGTTTACCTTGACTGTATTGTTGTCAAAAGCCAGGACGGCGGAGCCGTGGCCAACAAGTCTGTTTATCTGGCCCTCGGCGTCAACGGCCAGGGCGAAAAAGAGCTGCTGGGGCTATGGATAGCCAAAACTGAGGGGGCCAAGTTCTGGTTATCTGTGATGACAGAACTGAAAAATCGTGGGCTAAAGGACATCTTCGTCGCCTGCTGCGATGGCCTGAAAGGCTTTCCTGATGCCATTGAAGCTGTTTACCCGCATACGCGGGTACAGCTCTGCATTGTGCATCAGGTGCGGAACTCGCTGCGCTACGTCGGCTGGAAAGAGCGTAAGGCGGTTGCTGCTGACCTGCGCACCATCTATAGTTCCGCAACGCTAGAGGGCGCTGAAGAGGCCCTGGATGCCTTCGCGGCCAAATGGGATGAGCAGTTCCCGACGATCAGCCCGTCGTGGAGAAATAATTGGGAACGTCTCATCGTCATTTTTGACTTTCCGCCGGAGATCCGCAAGGTTATCTACACCACCAACGCGATAGAGTCGTTAAATGCTTCATTGCGCAAGATAACGAAAACGCGACGAATATTTCCAACGGATGACTCGGTGATAAAATTACTCTATCTAGCCTTGCATAATATCTCTGCTAAATGGACCTTGCCAATCAGAGACTTGAAACCTGCTATGAGCCAATTCATGTTGATGTATGGAGAACGAATCTCCGGTTAAGCAATGGAGCCATTTACACAAAATTCTTTACAGACTCTGGCGAGGAGCAACCCGCTGTAAGCAACAGCAGGAGAGATAAGGGTATTACAGCGCGGTAGTTCATGGCGATCCTTGGATGATCACGGCGTACTCTTCCTATTATAGAGCAGTCAGGTACGGGGCTGAGGGCGCGAATCGTGCTGCTAACAATAGACCAGGGTTTTGATCTTGATTAACGCAATAGTGCGTCAGGCGCGATGAGGCATTTAATCCCTGCGCTTTCAGCGGTAGGATAATGAGGCAAACACAATAATCATCTATAACTCCCTCTTTTTCATGATATTAGAAAATGTGATATCTGGAGGCGGAAGGGAAACAATCAAGGAAATTGTCCTATGTTAATCTCCGAGCGTCAGCTTCGAGACGTTACGTACCTTTTATTGCAAAAGGCAGGTTCACAGGCTGATGAGGCGCGCTGTGTTTCCGATCATCTGGTCAATGCCAACCTCAAAGGTCATGATAGTCACGGCGTCGGAGTGTTGCCGCACTATGTGGCATTTATCGCCAAAGGGATCATGCATCCTAATACGCCGGTACGTTTGTTGCGTGACGGGGGAGCGGTATTGCAGTTCATCGGCGATCGTGGTTTTGGTCAGCGCACCGGTAAAGAAGCGATGGAGCAGGCGATTGCCAGAGCAAAAACCACTGGCGTGTGCCTGATGACGCTGGCCTCCACATGCCACCTCGGACGGATTGGCACCTACGGTGAAATGTCGGCCGAGGCGGGGATGGTGGCGATTCATTTTGTCAACGTGAATGATTTGGATCCGATTGTGGCACCATGGTGCGGCCGTGAGGCGCGTTTTGGTACCAACCCCATCTGCATCGCATTTCCTAAAAGTGAATATAACCCACCGTTTGTGCTCGATTTTGCCACCAGCATCGTGGCGTTGGGCAAAACGCGTGTGGCCTATCTGGCCGGCAAGACGTTTGATGAAGAGGTGATGCTCGATAGTCAGGGCGTTTCTACCAACGATCCCAAAGTGATGTGGGAAGATGAAAAACCCGGCGCGCTGAAACCCATTGCACGCCATAAAGGCGGCGGGTTGGTGCTGGCGGCAGAGATGCTGGCAGGGCTGCTCTCTGGCGGCGGTACAATCCAGCCGGATAATGAGCGTAAAGGGGCGATCATGAATAATATGACAACGATCGTTATTGACCCGGCGGCAATGGTATCGATGGACTGGCTGCAAAAAGAGTATGATGCCATGCTGGACTATGTGCGGACCTGCCCGGCGGCGGATGCTGAACATCCGGTGCTGATTGCCGGTGAGCCAGAACGTATTGCCTGCGCACAACGTCAGGCTAACGGGATAACGCTGTCCGATCAAGAGTGGGCCAATATCGTTGCTGCGGGCGTGTCTTTAGGGATGACGGAGCAGGAGTTTGCTGTCGTTTTATGCCCCATTATGGCGCGTATGCCTGCTGTGCATACGCGTCAAAACTCGGCGCGTTCATGGGCCGGGATCCAATAGCCGTCGATAAAATCCTCTATCGGAAAACATCCCGCCCGTCGTAAATGTTGCTCATCCATCGCACTCAGGCACTGCGCTTCATTGAGATAGGCATCAATGACAAGATTTTCGCAACCGTGGCCGAGATAACAGATAAAGACAACCAGTGCGTACATAGGCGTTTACCCTCCCAGTCACTGGCAGTAGCCCTAGCGAGAGTGTAGATGAAAATGAGGCACTGAGAGTTAAACTAACCCTGTTTACCGTGCTGCGTGCCGGCACCATCACGCACCAGTTCGCGCGGAAGATTGTTTTTTATACGGCTGCCGATACGTTTGGTCAATCCGACCGGTGTGTGCTGATAGGTGAGCACTACTTCATCGCCGGTAGGGAGTTCGTCGGGATAACTGTCGCGCCCCTGATACCATTCACAAGCCAGCGCGTCGCTCAGTGCGTAAGCGTGTGGTGCCTGTGCATCTGCCAGCGAAAACCTTTGGCATAGCGTTCCGCCAGTTTGAGGCCAATGCGCGAGAAGCGTATCTTGCCAAACAACGCACTGAGTGCGGTGGGAAACAGCCAGATTTCATTGTCACGCAGCCAGAGTTGCTGCTGCTCTGGATCCCAGACCAGGCCTGCCTGATTGGCAGAAAGCGTCACCGCGTGTTTATCTTTGCATGCTACTGGCGTGAAGGGGAACTTACCCACGTTAAAACGCGGTATGGGTAACAGGGGGATGGTCGCGGTTTTGCGCAACCGCGCGACAAAGAAACCTTCACTGTCGTAAATTTGCGGGAATACGTGGAGATATCCCTCTTCAGTCAGCGCATCTTCTGCGCCGGGGAAGAGGTCACCTAACGCTTCGATCGCACAGGCCTGAGGGAATGCATCGAGCAGATGCTGACACACCTGCTGGTTTTCCTGGGCGTTGAGCGTACAGGTTGAGTAAATGAGTACACCTCCAGGCTTTAATGCATGAAACGCGCTGACGATCAGTTCCTTCTGGGTTTGCGCCAACTCCGCCATACTTTCCGGTGACCAGTGGCGCATGGCATCCGGGTCTTTGCGTACCACGCCTTCGCCGGAACACGGCGCATCAAGCAGAATGGCGTCGAACGTCTCAGGCAGGGCCGCGCCGAATACGCGGCCATCAAAGTGCGTCAGCGCACTGTTGTGTACGCCGCAGCGGCTGATGTTGGCATGCAGTACCTTGACCCGGCTGGCCGAATATTCGTTAGCGACGATCCCGCAGTTATTGCCGAGCCGTGCCGCAATTTGTGTGGTTTTCGACCCTGGTGCTGCGGCCACGTCCAGCACCAATGGCGATGGGGTTATCTCTCGCGACAATAACGCGCTTTCCTGCGCGTAAAACAATGCGCTGACCGGCAGCATTGAGCTGGATTCCTGCAAATAAAACAGTCCACTTAAATGGGCAACCGTGTTGCCCAATCGCAGTTGTGTTTCATCCGGGCTGACCACCCAAAACCCTTCTTTACACCAGGGGATTGATGCCAATTGCCAGCCCCAATCCGCCGCCAGTGCCAAAAAGTCATTCACGCTAATCTTCAACGTGTTGACGCGCAGACTGCGCCTTAACGGACGCTGGCAGGCAGCAATGAATTCATCAAGGGACAGATGCGCGGGCATGATGTACTGAATCGCCTCAAGAAACGCGGAGGGCAAAGAAGGAGAGAGGGGCTTCACCACGGTGGTAATACCTCGTTACAATAGCAGAAAAATGCGGGTGATATTCTGATAGTGTAACACGGCACGTGGCTGCCGTCGCTCATCACGCGACGGCAGGATCAACGCTGGTTATTCAGGAATGGCAGTACCCCATTCGCGCCACTCTTTGGGCTCTTGTCCCAATAATAGGAAATGCTTACCGGGGGTGGCAATCGGCGCTAAGGGAACGGCGGGCGGGGTGGCAAAAGCGATACCGCCGCGAATAAATTGCTGGAAGGTACCGGTTTTCAATAAGCCGCCGCCCAAGCCAAACTCCAGTTTGTAGCCCGATGCCAGCCAGAATACCGAATTGCTGCGCACCAGATGCTGGTGTCGCTTGCTGATACGCAATGCCACCATCACCCGATCGGACAGCGGTCCCAGAGAAAGGCCAGTAACCGTCCCCACCTCAACGCCGCGAAATAGCACTGGTGTCGCCACTTGCAGCGCACCGGCTTCCGGCGCATCAACCACGATATTCAGCCCATCTTGATATAGCTAAACGACTTAATTTTGATTACATTATTTAAATGAGCTATTCAATTGATTTTAGACGTAAAGTGATATCTACACGGAAAAACGAAGGGTTGAGTATCCGAGAAACAGCGAAGCAATTTCGGATTGGCCCTGCCTCTGTATCGCGTTGGATTAATCAAATAGAGTCAAAAGCATCGACCACGCGTCAGCGAAAGATCGATAAATCCGAGTTGATAAAAGATGTTGAACAATATCCAGATGCTTACCAAAAAGAACGTGCAGAGCGTTTTGGCGTTTGTCAGAAGGCCATTTGGCAAGCGCTTAAAAAGCTGGGATTGACCTATAAAAAAAACTCTACGTCATCCGAAAGCCGACGAAAACGCCCGGCAGGGATTTCAACAAAAAAAACAACAGTATGAAAAAGAAGGTAAACCTATTGTTTTTATTGATGAAAGTGGTTTTTCACACGATGCCCCACGGACTCACGGCTATTCCCCAAAAGGTCAACGGTGTTTTGGCCTGAAGAACTGGGGAGCTAGGGGAAGAACAAATGTTATCGGCGCTTTATTAGGCACAACGCTGTTTGCTATCGGATTATTTGATATCAATATTAACAGCGATGTTTTCTATGCCTGGGTCACACAAGTCCTTATCCCAGTACTCCCTAAAAACAGTGTAATCATGATGGACAATGCCACTTTTCACAAAAAACATAATATTCAACAAGTCATCATCGATGCAGGGTATATGGTGGAGTATTTGCCTACATATTCGCCAGATCTTAACCCAATTGAGCATAAATGGGCACAAGCAAAAAGCAAAAAAAGAGAGATGGGTTGCGATACAGAGAGTTTGTTCTCAGTCCATATGGTGTAATCAAAATTAAGTCGCTTGGCTATAACGGGAATCGGAAATGGTCGCCTGTTGCAGTTCGAATTGGCGCTGTTGCGCCCCGTTGCCTGGCTCGACATTAATGTAGGGTTGGAGCAGGGTTTCCAGATGATCGACGCCAGCTGCTGAAATTTGCGGCGTCACCACTGAAAAGCGCGTGCCGGCACTAGCAAAGGCGTTAACGTACTCGGGGTAGAGCACCGCTTGCGCCAATACATCGTTGCGCTGTTCCGCCAGCTTAAGGGAGTCCAACCGACCAATCTCAATACCAAGGTAGCGAATCGGCATGCCGGCTGAGAGTGAACTGGCGTCATAAGTCCGCAATTCAATGCGGCTACCGATCGCACGTGCAGCGGTTTCAGTGTTATACAGCAGCCGCTTTCCGCCTTTGGTTTCAGGAGCCCCTTCGAGATTATCGAAACTGATGGCGCCTTTGATTGCCCGGTTAAGGGGCACGGCCTGAACCGTCAGTCCGGAGGTGCTCAGTTGCACGCGGGCTCCGCCCTCGGCCCAGAACACGCTGCGTTCAGTCAGCAGTTTGCGATACTCCGGATGCAGGTAAACCTGGACGTCGAAGGTTTCTGCACCGGGACGAATACGCATGATTTCGCCGACCTGAAACTTGCGGTATAACACAACCGAGCCTTCCTGAATGTCCGGTAGACTGTCGGTGACCAGCGTTAAGGTTGGGCTGGGCGTGCTGCCTTTGATGCCTTCTTGCGCATTATCCCGATCACTAAACAGGGTATAGTGAGCCAGCGGCTCACCTTGTGTACCGGGTAACACCATCACACCGCCGCTGAGCCACTCTTGCGGGCTGGCTCCGATCATTTGCACGCCCTCCAACCCCAGTTTGACGTTTAGCCTGCTGTTGACGATAAAGATGCTGTCTTTGTGCAGCAGAGCACGGTATTCGGGTTCGATGCTAGCATCGAAGGTGACGCCTTTTTCGGTCAGCGTGCGCTGAATGATCTGCCCGATCTGTACGCCATGTAGCAACACGGGTTGGCCAACATCAATGCCATAGCTCTGTGCGGCAGACAACTGAACGGTCAGCGTATCGGGACGTAAGGCCTGCGTGCCATCAATCAGTGGAAATATTTGGCGCGGCTCTCCGTCGCCGGGAATCAGAGTTAGCGTTGGACCGGTTAACAGGCGAGAGAGGTTAAGATCGTTCAAGGTCAGCCGTGGTTTGGTGAGTTCAATACGTGTGCCTTCACGCATCAGCGGTACAACAGAGGGGTCGATAATCAACTTTCCGGTGACATTCCCGTTGCCAGGGTCCAGCACCAGTTTTTGTACACTGCCCACTTCCAAACCCTGATAAAGCAGCGGTGTTTGTCCGGTTTTCAGCATATTGGCGGAGGGAAGCGTTAAGGTAATCGCCACACCGCGCTGGCTTTGCGCCAGATTAGGGTAGAGTCGGTATGCTTGTTCCGCGCTGGCGTTATCGCTTCCATCCGGTGAGTCAAATGCGACAGCGCCATTGACCAGTGCCGCCAGGCTTTGCATTTCTACTTTGGCGCCGCCCGGGCTGATATCCGCCTTGATGCCGGACACATTCCAAAAGCGGCTCTCTTTCTTGATTAAATGCGTGAAGCGGCGCTCGATAAGAACATCAACTGTCACGCCTTTATTATCTGGGGTTACGGTGTAATCGTACACTTTTCCGACGGGTATCTTGCGGTAATACACCAGCGAGCCCGCGTTGAGTGACCCTAGGTCATCGGCATGCAGATGCACCAGTAACTCCCCACTGTTGACCCGGTATTTCGGTTGAGTATCCAGCGCAGAAAAGTGCGCCTGCGGCTCGCCGGGGCCGGGCATCATACCTATATAGTTACCGCCAACCAGAGCGTCAAGGCCGGAAACGCCAGCTAATGAGGCTTTGGGGGTTACCAGCCAGAATTGTGTCCCGCTGCGTAGCGCTTCTTTCATGTCACTTTTAATGCTGGCTTCAACCTGAATGGTCCGCAGGTCTTCACTCAGCGAAATGTTTTGTACCGTCCCGATTTCGACACCTTGATAACGCACCGGAGTTCTGCCAGCCACGATGCCGTCAGCAGAGATAAAATCAATGGTGACCGTGGTTCCGCGCTCTTGCTGATTGGTGTAGAGCAACCAGCCGGCAATCAGCAGTGCAATAAAGGGCAGCAGACAGAACGGCGATATACGACGCCTATGCTTAATCGCGGTTCGTGTTGACTCGGGTGTTGTTGAATCGTGTTCCATGGGTATCCCACATTAATCGGCTATCCAGCCATTCCGCAGCAAGAATGGTCAAAATAACGGCCGCCCCAAAATAGAAGGCCGCCGGGCCTAAGGTAAAAGCCAACAGTTGGTCGCGATTTACCAGCGACATCATCAAGGCGATGACGAACAGATCCAGCATCGACCAGCGGCCAATCCAGATCATGGCACGTAACAAGCGCATGCGCGTCATGATAGCGCGCTGCGTGTGCAGATGTATGCTCAACAGCAGGGTGCTCAGCACGATAACCTTGGTGAAGGGCACCAGTATACTGGCGATAAAAACCACCGCCGCGACAGACACATTGCCGTTTGCCAGCGAGAGAATACCTGACAGGATATAGCTAAACGACTTAATTTTGATTACATTATTTAAATGAGCTATTCAATTGATTTTAGACGTAAAGTGATATCTACACGGAAAAACGAAGGGTTGAGTATCCGAGAAACAGCGAAGCAATTTCGGATTGGCCCTGCCTCTGTATCGCGTTGGATTAATCAAATAGAGTCAAAAGCATCGACCACGCGTCAGCGAAAGATCGATAAATCCGAGTTGATAAAAGATGTTGAACAATATCCAGATGCTTACCAAAAAGAACGTGCAGAGCGTTTTGGCGTTTGTCAGAAGGCCATTTGGCAAGCGCTTAAAAAGCTGGGATTGACCTATAAAAAAAACTCTACGTCATCCGAAAGCCGACGAAAACGCCCGGCAGGGATTTCAACAAAAAAACAACAGTATGAAAAAGAAGGTAAACCTATTGTTTTTATTGATGAAAGTGGTTTTTCACACGATGCCCCACGGACTCACGGCTATTCCCCAAAAGGTCAACGGTGTTTTGGCCTGAAGAACTGGGGAGCTAGGGGAAGAACAAATGTTATCGGCGCTTTATTAGGCACAACGCTGTTTGCTATCGGATTATTTGATATCAATATTAACAGCGATGTTTTCTATGCCTGGGTCACACAAGTCCTTATCCCAGTACTCCCTAAAAACAGTGTAATCATGATGGACAATGCCACTTTTCACAAAAAACATAATATTCAACAAGTCATCATCGATGCAGGGTATATGGTGGAGTATTTGCCTACATATTCGCCAGATCTTAACCCGATTGAGCATAAATGGGCACAAGCAAAAAGCAAAAAAAGAGAGATGGGTTGCGATACAGAGAGTTTGTTCTCAGTCCATATGGTGTAATCAAAATTAAGTCGCTTGGCTATAGTGTCCTCTTTACGTGCACCATTGACGTAGAGAATCGAGATGGGCAGAAGGTTGGCGGGCACCAGAAATACGATGGCGCTGATCAAGGCCGCCCACGATTTTTGCAGGCTGTGGCGGCGACGTGCTCGTAATGGGGTATGGCAGCGAGGGCAGCGCCCTCGAGTGGGAATGGGGCGTGAGCTGGTGAAATGGCAGGCCAGACACAGGCGATAACGTTCCGGATTGATCACCGGATGCAGCCGGGGGTAGAAACGTAGCCAGAGTTGATCTGGATTCAGGTGAATCAAGGTTAACAGACTCAGCAGGGTCAAAGTGAGATAGGCCACCATGCCGTGGCCTATCTCAATATCGGAAAACTCGCGGATCTTGATGGCTGCAACGGCCAGCCCGACCAGATAAATATCGAGCATCATCCAGGCTTTCAATTTTTCCAGCAACAGCAGAATCGGCCGCAGATTCATACCAATGCGCGGAGCAAAAAAGAGATACAGCAGGGAAATCATCAGCGTAACCGGTACGCCTACGGTACAGAACGCCACCATACTGGCGGTGACCGGGTGTCCTTGCTGGGTCATCTGCCAGATGCCTTCAAACAGGCTGGCATTGATCGCGACACCCAGCAGTCGGATATCGAGCAGGGGGGCGGTATAGGCGAAAGGCATTAACAACAACATCGTCGTGGCCATCGCGGCCAGTCGTGTCATTGACCAATCGCGCCCTGAACCGACGCGGGTGGAACATCGCGGGCAGGTGGCATACTCCCCCTTTGCGCATTGCCGGAAGCAGAAACAGCATGTCGCAACCATGACAACGGTGATATAGCCAAGCGACTTAATTTTGATTACACCATATGGACTGAGAACAAACTCTCTGTATCGCAACCCATCTCTCTTTTTTTGCTTTTTGCTTGTGCCCATTTATGCTCAATTGGGTTAAGATCTGGCGAATATGTAGGCAAATACTCCACCATATACCCTGCATCGATGATGACTTGTTGAATATTATGTTTTTTGTGAAAAGTGGCATTGTCCATCATGATTACACTGTTTTTAGGGAGTACTGGGATAAGGACTTGTGTGACCCAGGCATAGAAAACATCGCTGTTAATATTGATATCAAATAATCCGATAGCAAACAGCGTTGTGCCTAATAAAGCGCCGATAACATTTGTTCTTCCCCTAGCTCCCCAGTTCTTCAGGCCAAAACACCGTTGACCTTTTGGGGAATAGCCGTGAGTCCGTGGGGCATCGTGTGAAAAACCACTTTCATCAATAAAAACAATAGGTTTACCTTCTTTTTCATACTGTTGTTTTTTTTGTTGAAATCCCTGCCGGGCGTTTTCGTCGGCTTTCGGATGACGTAGAGTTTTTTTTATAGGTCAATCCCAGCTTTTTAAGCGCTTGCCAAATGGCCTTCTGACAAACGCCAAAACGCTCTGCACGTTCTTTTTGGTAAGCATCTGGATATTGTTCAACATCTTTTATCAACTCGGATTTATCGATCTTTCGCTGACGCGTGGTCGATGCTTTTGACTCTATTTGATTAATCCAACGCGATACAGAGGCAGGGCCAATCCGAAATTGCTTCGCTGTTTCTCGGATACTCAACCCTTCGTTTTTCCGTGTAGATATCACTTTACGTCTAAAATCAATTGAATAGCTCATTTAAATAATGTAATCAAAATTAAGTCGTTTAGCTATAACGCCCATAGGCAACGCCAGAGCGTGCCTGGGGGACGGGCGGGCGCGGAGCGCTATGCGTGGCAGAACCCACTATGCTGTATATTTTCATTACGCCGGATTGCGCTGTGAAGGTCGTCAGCATCATAAAACTAGTTGCTGAATAGAGACTTGCATTTTTTGTCAGGCTATTGAGAATAAAAAGAGGTTTAACTTAGAGAATAAAGGTTTGAAATGATCAACAAAGAGCGGTTGTTACGAGATAATCGTTTATGTAAAGCAATCATTGGATTATCAGTCGAAGAATTGAAAAATTTAGCCGCTGAATTTTCAGCTTGTTATTTGATTTATCGGCAAAAGAATCGAAAAGATCACGAGCGGCAGATGGGTGGAGGGCAGAAAGGATTTATCCCAACCCCATTAGATAAACTGCTTTTTATTTTATTGTATTTAAAATGTTATCCGACCTATGATTTGCAAGGACTTCTTTTTGGTTTAGATAGAAAACGGGTATGTCGCTGGGTAAAAATATTATTGCCGGTTTTAGAGATGACCTTGGGGCGAGAATGTGTTTTGCCCGCTCGTCAAATTCGCTCTGCTGAGGAATTTTTTCGCGCCTTTCCTGGAGTTAAAGACGTCTTTATTGATGGGACAGAGCGACCTGTCCAAAAGCCTAAGAATCTGCGTCGGCGAAAAAAAATGTATTCGGGAAAGAAAAGACAGACCACTCGAAAAGGGCTTATTATGACTGACGAAACAAGGCAAATTGGATTTATCCCCATGAGCAAAAATGGGCGCCGTCACGATAAACGCTTACTCGATAAAGTCGATATAATTCGCCATATTCCTCCTGAGGTAACCATCTGGGCAGATACCGGTTTTCAAGGTATAGATAAACAGCATCCTAATACACAAATCCCAAAAAAAGGAACTCGAAAAAGACCTTTATCGCCTGAACAAAAACAAGAAAATAAAATAATCTCGGGCATCCGTATTACAGTTGAACACGCCATCGCGGGTATCAAGCGCCTCGGTTGCATGACCCAAATTTTACGGAATCGTAGACCCTTTATTGATGATACCTTCTTACTCCTTAGCGCCGGTCTTTGGAATTTCCATCTCAGAACAGCGTAAAATTTACTTCAATCACCGAAACACCCTTATTTCACTATTAAGCAACACGCTTATAGCCTACTTCCGGGGATGCACGGTAATTGAATGTGTAGGCGTGGTTTCAGGAAAATCAGATGTCTGGCTAGGGTGAATGAAATGTGCGCAATACGCTGACGAAGCGAATGTTGTTGTGGCATGCTGTGCAGTATGTCTCAATTCATCCTGTCACGTTTATGTGAATAAAAACGCAAAAGCGTATATTCTTCTTCTCTTGTGGGAGACGCTGCCGATGTTGTCAGGCAGGGTGATTGAAATTATGGGATTATGCCCCTGAGCTAACGATACGCGTTGCGTCAATCGGTTAGGGATGGAGTGATCCGGTATTTGGAAAAACTGAATTATTATTTATGAACAAACCATCATTTTATAGGGATCTTGTCAGCGATCTTACTGCTCTGATTACGGGTGAACGCCGCTTTATCACTATTTTGGCCAATAGCAGTGCGCTTTTGTTTGAGCGTCTGGAAGGCGTCAATTGGGCGGGTTTTTATCTTCTGGATGATGACACGCTGTTTCTTGGGCCATTTCAAGGTCGGGTTGCCTGTGTGCGCATTCCTGCGGGCAAAGGCGTTTGTGTGCGCGCGATTGCGGAGAACCTCATTCAAAGTGTCGATGATGTGCATGCCTTTCCTGGTCACATCGCCTGCGATGCCGCCAGTAATGCCGAGATCGTGTTGCCGCTTTCTGTCAACGGCCAACTGATTGGCGTGCTGGATATTGATAGCACGTCCTATGCGCGTTTTGACGCGGATGACGAAGAAGGTCTTAAAGCGCTGGTCGCCGTGCTCTGCGCACAATTGCAACAGAGCGATGTGCTGATTTTTATCAATTCTCTCACGCAGAGAGAAGGATAACGTAGCAATTGCTGATGGCGTCATTATAATGTCGCCTGTTCATGCCTGCGCTGGTTGGCAAACCCGTTGTAATCAGGAAATTTCATGGAAAATCAACCTAAGTTGAACAGTAGTAAAGATGTCATTGCCTTTTTGGCAGAACGGTTTCCGCTTTGTTTCACCACTGAAGGTGACACGCGGCCTTTGAAAATCGGTATTTTTCAGGATCTTGTCACGCGTGTGTCGGAGACTGACAGTGTGAGTAAAACGCAATTGCGTTCTGCGTTGCGCCTTTATACCTCCAGTTGGCGTTACCTGTACGGCATCAAGCTGGGTGCGCAACGTGTGGATCTGGATGGCAATCCGTGCGGTGAATTGGAACAGCAGCATGTCGATCACGCTCGCAAGCAGTTGGAAGAAGCGAAAGCGCGCGTTCAGGCGCAGCGAGCTGAACAGCAAGCGAAACGTCGTGCCGCAGGTGAAACCACCGATCAACCTGCGCGTCAGCGTAAACCTGCCCCGCGCCGCGAGCGCCCAGCAGCCGACAGTGCTCCGCGTCAACCTCGTACCACTGCGCCGCGTGCTTCCGCGCCTCGTCAGCCCAAAGCGGCTACCGAGCGTGCGCCGCAACCGCAGCGCGTTAACGTGACGGATATTACCGCCCTGAAAATTGGTCAAGAGATCAAAGTTAGAGCGGGTAAAGATGCCATGGACGCTACGGTGCTTGAGATTGCCAAAGGTGAAGTTCGGGTTCAACTGGCTTCCGGTCTGGCGATGATTGTGCGTGCAGAACACTTGCAGTTCTGATACGGAGGGCCAACCAGGGCATGAACACATTAATACGAATGACGGTGCTTGCTGCCGCATTGCTCGCAGGCGTGAGCGTGGCCAAAGAAGCACCTGTCTCACGCAGTGAAGCGATTGCGCGCAGTGAGATGATCACGCGTGCAGATCAGATTCCTCAACTGCACCAGGAACTTCAGCATGCCACCGAGAGCGTTCGCATCACACTGCGTTTCTTACGCTCGCACTACCGGCAGATAGCGCTCGATGAACAATTTTCCGAGAAAATTTTCAACCGCTATCTCAATATGCTGGACTACAGCCATAACGTGCTGTTGGCTTCCGATATTGCCGAATTTTCCAACCAAAAAGGGCAGTTAGGCGAAGATCTGAAAGGCGGCAAACTGGACGTGCCCTATGCGCTCTACAATCTAGCGCAAAAGCGCCGTTTCGAGCGCTTGCAATATGCCCTCTCAGTATTAGAAAAACCCATTGATCTCGCAGGAACAGACACCATCGAGCTGGATCGCAGCAAATCGCCGTGGCCGCAAAATGTCGGTGAGCTGAACCGCCTGTGGGATGCCAAAGTAAAATTTGACTTGCTGACGTTAAAACTCACCGGTAAAGACGACAAAGAGATCAAAGAAACGCTCACCAAGCGTTACCAGTTTGCTATCCGTCGTCTGGCGCAGAGCAACAGTGAAGACGTTTTTCAACTGGTGATGAATGCGTTTGCGCGAGTAATGGATCCCCACACCAGTTATTTATCACCGCGTAATACCGAGCAGTTCAATACCGACATGAGCCTTTCTCTGGAAGGTATCGGTGCGGTGTTGCAGATGGATGATGATTACACGGTTATCAATTCCATGGTGGCGGGTGGCCCGGCGGCAAAAAGTAAAAGCATCACCGTTGGCGATCGCATTGTCGGCGTCGGGCAAAACGGCGAACCGATGGTGGAAGTGATTGGCTGGCGACTTGATGACGTGGTGGCTTTGATTAAAGGCCCCAAAGGCAGCAAGGTGCGGCTTGAAATCTTGCCCGGTGGCAAAGGCACTAAAACCAAAACCGTCACCTTGACCCGTGAGCGTATTCGTCTGGAAGATCGCGCGGTGAAAATGTCGGTTAAAACCGTGGGCAAAGAGACCATCGGGGTGCTGGATATTCCCAGTTTTTACGTTGGCTTGACGGATGACGTCAAAGTGCAATTGCAAAAGCTGGAAGAACAGAATGTGAGCAGTATTGTCATCGACCTGCGCGGCAACGGCGGCGGTGCGCTGACCGAAGCGGTAGGACTTTCCGGTCTGTTTATTCCCAGTGGTCCGGTGGTGCAAATCCGTGACAACAACGGCAAGGTGCGCGAAGACAGCGATACTGATGGTGTGGTCTACTACAAAGGTCCACTGGTCGTGTTGGTTGACCGTTTCAGTGCGTCGGCATCGGAAATTTTCGCCGCCGCCATGCAAGACTACGGTCGCGCGTTGATTGTGGGTGAACCGACCTTCGGTAAAGGCACAGTGCAACAGTATCGCTCCTTGAACCGTATTTACGATCAGATGCTGCATCCGGCGTGGCAGGGATTGGGTTCGGTCTCCTACACCATTCAGAAGTTTTACCGTATTGATGGCGGTAGCACGCAGTTGCGCGGCGTCACGCCGGATATCTTGATGCCAACAGGCACAGAAGCGGTTGAAACCGGTGAGAAATTTGAAGACAACGCCTTGGTCTGGGACAGCATCAATGCGGCACGCTACGGTAAACTGGGTGATCTGAAACCCTTCATCAATGCATTGAAGGCGCAGCACCAGTCACGCGTTGCCAAAGATCCTGAATTCCAATATATCATTCAGGATGTTGCCCGTTACAACGCCAATAAAGAGAAACGTAATATCGTTTCCCTTAATTATGCTCAGCGTGAAAAAGAGAATAACGACGATGAAGCGCTACGCCTGAATCGTCTTAACGAACGCTTCAAACGCGAAGGCAAAAAGCCGCTGAAATCTCTGGATGATTTACCCAAGGATTATCAGGCCCCGGATGCCTATCTGGAAGAGACGGTGCATATTGCCAGCGATCTGTCGCACAACGTGAAATAATCTTACTTCATGTAATAAAACCCCCAGTCAGCCTAGCGGTTGACTGGGGGTTTTATTTTTAGTGTTTTCTGATGCTTTTATTCACCTCGGAAAGCGGGAATGAGCGATATTTAATTTTTGTTTGATGTGTATCAAGTATATTTATACCTGTGCATTTATCATTGATAATCGTTATTAATTTTGTTCTTTTTCTGAGCATTTACAGCAATTATACCGCATGTATTCACCCATGGGTTCTGCGGTTTCTCTTTAAGAGCCCAACTATGACGCCAGGTATACACACTCTTCTTGATATTCCCCTCAATGTCAGCGCTGTGGTTGCGCGAATTCGTCTCAGCGGTGAGTACCACCAGCGTTTACTGGAGTTAGGTATTCGCGTCGGGGGTGAAATTCGGGTTATTCAGCGTGAAGTAAATCAGCCGTTGATGCTGGCTGCGGGCGATGGCCGTATCGCGATTAATTGGGATATGGGCAAGCAGGTTTGGGTGGCACCGCAGGTTACCCAAGGTTGATGCCATCTGGCAGCAACAGGGTGGCATTCATTCAACGAGGAGTGGTATTCATGACAGAGGACGTATTTCCCGTAGGCAGTTCTTGGCGTGTGCAAGGTTACCAAAAAGGATCGGCAGATTACCGCAAGCGCCTGCTGGCGTTAGGGGTGACACCGGGCGTGATCTTCACGGTCACCCGGGTTGCGCCGTTGGGCGATCCTATCGAATTGCGTTTGCGTGGTGCTGCTATCAGCGTGCGCAAGAGTGAAGCACAAATATTGATCCTGGAGCCGTGCTGATTTTCAGGGTCTGGATTTGCCAGGTATGTGGATTGCAAGGCATGCCTGCCTGATAAAAGCTCGTTCGAGTAAGGAACCGTTATGGTCACACATCCCGTCATTGGTGTTGTTGGCAACCCCAATTGTGGCAAAACCACCCTGTTCAACCTGCTGACAGGGGGAAAACAAACGGTGGGGAATTGGCCCGGTGTCACCGTCGAGAAAAAGGTCGGTCAGTTCCTCTACAAAGGCCAACGTTTCACTCTGGTCGATCTTCCCGGAGTCTATTCGCTCAATCCGGCCTCGGAAAGCGCGGAGGATGAGCGCGTCACGCGTGATTATATCCTCTCCGGCGAAGCACATTTGATGCTGAATATTCTTGATGCGGCCAATCTTGAGCGAAACCTGTATCTGACGGCGCAGTTGCTGGACATGAACGTGCCAATGATCGTTGCGGTGAACATGATGGACATCGCCTCTTCGCGCAAGCTGGAGATCGATATTGCCGCTCTGCAAAACCGGCTAGGTTGCCCCGTGATTCCCATTACCGCCAGCCAAAACAAAGGGATGGATGTGTTGCGCCAGGTGTGCCTGTCCGCACTGTCGGATATTCGTTCACCCAATGTTGAAGTGCCTTATGATGCGGCGCTGAAAAATGCTGCGGTGCAAATGGCGTTGCATTTAACGGATATTCCAAGCGTAACTCATCCGTATTGGTTGGCGCTGCAATTGCTGGAAGGGGATGCCACGGTTCGCACTCGCTTACCGGCGCCGCTGTTGGCAGAGATGGATGCACAGGTTGCCACGCTCACAGAAACCTATGACGATGAACTGGATATCTTCCTTGCCGATGGGCGTTATCAGTTTGTCACCTCCATCGCCAATCAGGTGGTGATTCGCCGCAGCAACGTCTCCGCAACGCTCACTGATAAAATTGACCGTGTGGTGCTGCACCGCTTTTTCGGTATTCCTATCTTCCTGCTGGTGATGTACCTGATGTTTATCTTCACCATTAAGGTGGGGAGTGCATTTATCGATTTTTTCGATCAGTTTGTCGGCGCGCTGCTGGTGGATGGATTAGGGACGCTGTTGCGCGCTATCAACACACCAGAGTGGCTGGCGACGCTGGTGGCAGACGGTATTGGTGGGGGTATCCAAACGGTTTCCACCTTTATTCCGGTTATTGGCTGCCTGTATCTGTTCCTCTCCTATCTCGAAGACTCCGGGTACATGGCGCGAGCTGCGTTTGTTATGGATCGCTTCATGCGCAGCATTGGGCTGCCAGGCAAAGCGTTCGTGCCTTTGATTGTTGGCTTCGGTTGCAACGTGCCTGCTGTCATGGCCACGCGTACCATGGAGAAGCATAGCGATCGCATGGTCACGGTAATGATGGCACCCTTTATGTCGTGCGGGGCGCGCTTACCTGTCTATGTGCTGTTTGCGACGGCATTGTTTACCAGCGGCGGACAGAATTTGGTATTCGGACTCTATCTGGTTGGTATTTTTGCCGCTATCGCCACCGGCTTTATGCTGAAAAACACCGCGCTACAAGGCGATGCATCAGCGTTTGTCATGGAGATCCCTCCGTACCATTTACCGGGGCTACGCAGCGTATTGATCCGCACCTGGGATCGGCTCAAGGGGTTTATTCTGCGTGCAGGTAAGCTGATTGTCGTGGTTGTAACTGTGCTCAGTTTTTTCAACTCCATGGGCACCGACGGGTCGTTTGGCAATCAGGACAGTGATAAATCAGTGCTTTCCTCCATCGGGCAGAAAATTGTTCCAGTGTTCGCGCCAATGGGGATAAAAGCGGAAAACTGGCCTGCCGCTGTCGGTGTTTTCACCGGCATTTTCGCCAAAGAAGCGGTGGTGGGCACACTGGATTCACTGTATGGCGCGATGGCTGACAGCCAGTCCGGTGAGCAGGAACAGGACACACCGTTTAATCTGGGCGACAGCGTTGTTGCTGCACTGGCAACCATTCCGGAGAATCTAGCCAAACTCGGTGGTGAACTTCTCGATCCGTTGGGCATCAACGTTGGCGATTTGAGCGATACCGCCGCCGTAGCAGAACAGAACGAATTTTCCGTCTCATCGCTGGATATCATTGTGCACCTGTTCGATGGTCGCTTGGGCGCGGTAGCCTACTTACTGATGGTCTTGCTGTATGTGCCTTGCGTCGCGGCATTATCCGCTATCTGGCGTGAAGTGGGTACGGCATGGGCGCTGTTCTGTTTCGTGTGGACGATAGAGCTGGGCTATGGTGCTGCGGTGCTGGTGTATCAGGCAGGGCGGTTTGCTAACCATCCCCTTTATTCTGCCTCGGCTATCGCGGCGGTGCTTGCCGTGTGGGCAATAACCGTCTTTTTCCTGCGCCGCAATGGCAACTTAAGGCAGCAATCTGCGGTGGTGCGAGCAGCGTAAAACCATGGCCGTGCGAGTCAGGAGGATGAGATGACACTGATTGAACTGCGCAATTTTGTGAAGCAAAGGCAACGCGTTTCGTTGCAAGAGATCAGCCAACGCTTCCACGTCGAAACCGGCGTGGTTGAAGGCATGATAGCGCTCTGGGTTCAGAAGGGAAAAATCAGCAGCCACGAAAACACCAGTGGCGGTTGTAGCGGCTGTTGTTCCTGTGAGAAAGGACTACGGCTTTACTATGAATGGGTCGGGTGATTATTCATCATAAAAGGCTAGCCGCGCTATGCGGCTAGCCTTCACGGATTAACGGCCGGCTTTCAACTGTTGAAAATAGTTTTCATACAGCGTGCTGGCGTTGCCAACGTCGTTTTGCCATTCCCCTTTCTGAATTGTCGCTTCATCTGGGTAGAGCGTCTTGTCATTTGCTACCTCAGCGGGCAGTAATTTTTTTGCTGCCAGATTAGGCGTCGGGTAACCGATGGTTTCGGCAACCTTTGCCGCCACATCCGGACGCAACAAGAAGTCGATGAGCTTCATGGCACCCTCTTTGTTCTTGGCGTTGGCAGGGATCGCCAAACTGTCCATCCAGAAGATGCCACCCTCTTTCGGCCAGATAACGTCGAGCGGCGTGCCCGATTGGCGGGCTACGTAAGCAGAGCCGTTACAGACCATACCCAGATTGACTTCGCCCTCGATAAACGGGTTACCGGGGTTATCGGAGTTAAAGGTGAGCACGTTTGGCATCAGCGTCTTTAACTCGGTATAGGCGGCTTCAATCTCTTTCGGATCGGTGGTATTGGCCGAGTAACCCAGTTTACGTAACGCAATCTGAAACACTTCACGGGCATCGTCGGTCAGCAACAGGCTGCCTTTATACTTCGCATCCCAAAAATCACTCCAGCCGGTTACCGTTGCCGGGTCGATGGCTTCCCGGTTGATGCTGTAGTGGTCAACTAAATTTGGCCACCCTACCTGACTGTTGATGGAACAGCCGTTCTGATTCATTTGGTGTTAACCCACCGTTATACCAGTGAGGTCTGACATCGCTATAATAATGGGTTATGTAGCGAATAATGGATGATTGAGCAGTACTAAAGCTTTGGTAGCCAGTCGTTGGCACCCATTCAGTCTTCAGACTACGGAAGAATCGCTCCATCGGACTATTATCCCAACAATTTCCTCTGCGACTCATACTTTGGGTCATCTGATAACGCCACAATGCCTGCCTATACTGACGACTGGTGTAATGGCTTCCTTGGTCACTATGAAACATGACTTGTTTGGGATGCCCACGCAGTTCCCAAGCCATTTGTAGTGCTTTGGCTGTTAATTCTGAATCTGGCGAAAACGACATTGCCCAACCCACGGGTTTTCGGGCAAATAAATCTAATACCACCGCCAGATACGCCCATCGGTCGCCTGTCCAAATATAGGTTACATCGCCGCACCAAACCTGGTCAGGCTTGGTCACAGCGAACTGCCTATTGAGCAGATTTGGAATATCAATACGTTCATTTCCACCGCGGTTGTATTGATGTTTTCTTGTTTGGCAACTAACGAGGGTTAATTCTTTCATCAACTTACCCGCTAACCACCGCCCAAGTTTCACGTCGTGTGTATTGGTAACCATCGTGGCGATAGTCCTTGCGCCCGCAGACCCGCCACTAACGTTCCACGCTTCGCTGACCAGGCTACGTTTTATCGTCCGCTCAATATCTGGCTCCTTAGGTCGACACCAATAGCGATAACTGCTTCGGTGAACATTAAAAATACGACACAACGCTTTCACTGGATAAAGCGCTCTTAGCTTTTCAACTACCGAGAATTTTTCAGTGAGTCGGACATTAAGAGCGCAGTAGCCTTTTTTAAGATGGCATTCTCCATTTCCAGTCGGTGGATTTTTTTCTTCATTTCTCTGAACTCAATTTGTTCAGGTGTTAATGGCAGACCAGGCGATGTTTTCCCTTGACGTTCTAAACGAAGGGCTCTTACCCACCGGCTAATCGCTGAAAGACTGACGTTCATGGCTTTCGCGGCTTCCTGGTAGGTATAATTTTGGTCAAGGACTAATTTGGCGGTTTCACATTTAAATTCAGCAGTAATTATTTTACTCATTTTGGCACCTATAAAAATTATGAGGTAAGCATATCACCTCTACTTAGGTGGCCAAATTCAGTATGCCACTACAACCAGCGGCTCCTGCCAGCAGCGCTCGCTCAGCACCGTTCGCTTCAGCAGTTCTGCTGCATACTCGCCGCTTTCGACCGGGTACACCTCATAACCCACTATTTTGCGACTGAACACATCTTCTATGAGATACAGGTAGAACCAGTGACCCGCCGTCAGCGACTTCAGCCAGGTGATGTCCCACGACCACACCTGGTTCGGCGCGATCGCCTTCCATGTCGACAGCGGCTTACTTTGCGGGGCCTGCTGACGCCCGCGATGACTGACCTCTCCGGCACGGCGCAACACCCGGTAAAACGTCGATTCACTGGCAACGTAACGCCCCTCATCGGCTAGTGCCGGTACGATTTGCGCCGGCGACAGACTGGCGAATCGTGGCTCATGGCAGATGGCCAGCACCTGCTGTTCCGCTTCAGCACTGAGCCTGTTTTTCGGCATCGGCCGTGATGCCGTCGGTCGCCTGTCGTCAGGACTTAGCCGCCAGCGCTGGAACGTCCGCTCGCTAATACCTACAGGCCCCATTCCCAGTCGAAATGCAACAAAGTGACCCACTGGCCAGACCCGGATAAAATCACCGTTCTGGCCCTACTGGAGATCCCGTTGCATGCAGGGAAAACATCTGACTCACAAAGAGCGGTTCTACATCGAAAAACGGCGTGGTGATGGGGTTAACCAGGCCACCATCGCCCGGGAACTGGAGCTTCCTCGTTCTACCATCAGCAGGGAACTCAGACGCAATACCGACGCCGCTTTCAACGGGGTCTATTCCTGCAGAAGGGCCGAAACGTTGGCCAGAGGGCGGCGGCAGAAAACACGGCCGGACAGCGTGATTAACCAGCTTGAACCGCACATTCAGGACTTTAAGCGTGTTGCTTAATAGTGAAATAAGGGTGTTTCGGTGATTGAAGTAAATTTTACGCTGTTCTGAGATGGAAATTCCAAAGACCGGCGCTAAGGAGTAAGAAGGTATCATCAATAAAGGGTCTACGATTCCGTAAAATTTGGGTCATGCAACCGAGGCGCTTGATACCCGCGATGGCGTGTTCAACTGTAATACGGATGCCCGAGATTATTTTATTTTCTTGTTTTTGTTCAGGCGATAAAGGTCTTTTTCGAGTTCCTTTTTTTGGGATTTGTGTATTAGGATGCTGTTTATCTATACCTTGAAAACCGGTATCTGCCCAGATGGTTACCTCAGGAGGAATATGGCGAATTATATCGACTTTATCGAGTAAGCGTTTATCGTGACGGCGCCCATTTTTGCTCATGGGGATAAATCCAATTTGCCTTGTTTCGTCAGTCATAATAAGCCCTTTTCGAGTGGTCTGTCTTTTCTTTCCCGAATACATTTTTTTTCGCCGACGCAGATTCTTAGGCTTTTGGACAGGTCGCTCTGTCCCATCAATAAAGACGTCTTTAACTCCAGGAAAGGCGCGAAAAAATTCCTCAGCAGAGCGAATTTGACGAGCGGGCAAAACACATTCTCGCCCCAAGGTCATCTCTAAAACCGGCAATAATATTTTTACCCAGCGACATACCCGTGTTCTATCTAAACCAAAAAGAAGCCCTTGCAAATCATAGGTCGGATAACATTTTAAATACAATAAAATAAAAAGCAGTTTATCTAATGGGGTTGGGATAAATCCTTTCTGCCCTGCACCCATCTGCCGCTCGTGATCTTTTCGATTCTTTTTCCGATAAATCAAATAACAAGCTGAAAATTCAGCGGCTAAATTTTTCAATTCTTCGACTGATAATCCAATGATTGCTTTACATAAACGATTATCTCGTAACAACCGCTCTTTGTTGATCATTTCAAACCTTTATTCTCTAAGTTAAACCTCTTTTTATTCTCAATAGCCTGACAAAAAATGCAAGTCTCTATTCAGCAACTAGTTTTTTATCAGAACGGCGCTGTCTACCCACACCTCACCTGAGGTCATCAGTGGGCGCCTGGTCCTGGAATTTGGCCTGTCCGTCAGCAAGAACTCGCTCTATCGCTATATCCAGCAGGAGCGCCGGGCCGGCGGTGAGCTGTATCAGCAGCTCCCTCATCGGGGTAAACGGTATAACTATCAGACCGATGAGAACAAACGCGGTCCTATTCCCAACCGTGTTGGCATTGAGCAGCGGCCGGCCGTTGCTGACCTCAAGCAGGAACCCGGGCATTTCGAGATTGACACCATCTTTGGCAAAGATCAGAAATCATTCCTGCTGACGGTGGTCGATAAAGCCGTCAAGCTGGTCATCATTCGCAAACTGCCCAACAAGCGAGCAGAGACAGTGGTAGCGGCCTTCAGGGACATCGTTGCCAATATAGCTAAACGACTTAATTTTGATTACATTATTTAAATGAGCTATTCAATTGATTTTAGACGTAAAGTGATATCTACACGGAAAAACGAAGGGTTGAGTATCCGAGAAACAGCGAAGCAATTTCGGATTGGCCCTGCCTCTGTATCGCGTTGGATTAATCAAATAGAGTCAAAAGCATCGACCACGCGTCAGCGAAAGATCGATAAATCCGAGTTGATAAAAGATGTTGAACAATATCCAGATGCTTACCAAAAAGAACGTGCAGAGCGTTTTGGCGTTTGTCAGAAGGCCATTTGGCAAGCGCTTAAAAAGCTGGGATTGACCTATAAAAAAACTCTACGTCATCCGAAAGCCGACGAAAACGCCCGGCAGGGATTTCAACAAAAAAAACAACAGTATGAAAAAGAAGGTAAACCTATTGTTTTTATTGATGAAAGTGGTTTTTCACACGATGCCCCACGGACTCACGGCTATTCCCCAAAAGGTCAACGGTGTTTTGGCCTGAAGAACTGGGGAGCTAGGGGAAGAACAAATGTTATCGGCGCTTTATTAGGCACAACGCTGTTTGCTATCGGATTATTTGATATCAATATTAACAGCGATGTTTTCTATGCCTGGGTCACACAAGTCCTTATCCCAGTACTCCCTAAAAACAGTGTAATCATGATGGACAATGCCACTTTTCACAAAAAACATAATATTCAACAAGTCATCATCGATGCAGGGTATATGGTGGAGTATTTGCCTACATATTCGCCAGATCTTAACCCAATTGAGCATAAATGGGCACAAGCAAAAAGCAAAAAAAGAGAGATGGGTTGCGATACAGAGAGTTTGTTCTCAGTCCATATGGTGTAATCAAAATTAAGTCGCTTGGCTATACCTTCTGCGAGTTTAAAACCCTGACTGCTGACAACGGTTCTGAATTTTCCCAGCACGGGGAAATTACAAAAGTCACGGGGGCACCGGTCTACTTTGCCCGGCCATATCATTCCTGGGAACGCGGGTTGAATGAGCATACCAACGGGCTGATACGGCGTTTTTACCCGAAGGGAACGGACTTCAATTATGTCACCCATCGCAAGGTTGCAGCACTCGAACACCTGCTCAATACGCGAGGCAGAAAATCGCTGGGTTATCGTTCTCCAAATGAGGTATTTTTAACGCACTTACAGGCGGCATAATGCCCTACCGTTTTGTTGCGTTTCGACTGGGAATGGGCCACGGGGTCTATTCCTGCAGAAGGGCCGAAACGTTGGCCAGAGGGCGGCGGCAGAAAACACGGCCGGACAGCGTGATTAACCAGCTTGAACCGCACATTCAGGACTTTATCAGAACGGCGCTGTCTACCCACACCTCACCTGAGGTCATCAGTGGGCGCCTGGTCCTGGAATTTGGCCTGTCCGTCAGCAAGAACTCGCTCTATCGCTATATCCAGCAGGAGCGCCGGGCCGGCGGTGAGCTGTATCAGCAGCTCCCTCATCGGGGTAAACGGTATAACTATCAGACCGATGAGAACAAACGCGGTCCTATTCCCAACCGTGTTGGCATTGAGCAGCGGCCGGCCGTTGCTGACCTCAAGCAGGAACCCGGGCATTTCGAGATTGACACCATCTTTGGCAAAGATCAGAAATCATTCCTGCTGACGGTGGTCGATAAAGCCGTCAAGCTGGTCATCATTCGCAAACTGCCCAACAAGCGAGCAGAGACAGTGGTAGCGGCCTTCAGGGACATCGTTGCCAATACCTTCTGCGAGTTTAAAACCCTGACTGCTGACAACGGTTCTGAATTTTCCCAGCACGGGGAAATTACAAAAGTCACGGGGGCACCGGTCTACTTTGCCCGGCCATATCATTCCTGGGAACGCGGGTTGAATGAGCATACCAACGGGCTGATACGGCGTTTTTACCCGAAGGGAACGGACTTCAATTATGTCACCCATCGCAAGGTTGCAGCACTCGAACACCTGCTCAATACGCGAGGCAGAAAATCGCTGGGTTATCGTTCTCCAAATGAGGTATTTTTAACGCACTTACAGGCGGCATAATGCCCTACCGTTTTGTTGCGTTTCGACTGGGAATGGGGCCAGTTGATAATCCATACCATGTGTTCCAACAAAGGGGTGCGGTAAGAGTATAACCATTTCAGCGGTGGAGTTGCAGCACGGAGCAGCTATACGGTGACAACTCGCCGAGGTTAGTCAGGATGCGGATGCTGGCGGCCAAAAATGGTTTCAACGCGGGCACCACCAAGAACACTGTCGGTGATGATAATTTCCCCTTCATATTGCTCGATAATATCCAGCGCGACGGAGAGCCCAATGCCCTGACCGGGGCGCAGCGTATCCGCCCGTTGACCACGTTGGAAAATCATTTCACGTTGGCTGCGCAGTATGCCAGGGCCATCATCATCGATCAGCAGATGCAGGCGATGGTCCGAATACTGTGCGCTCACTTCAACAAACTCAAGACTGTATTTGCAGGCATTATCGAGTACGTTACCCAGCACTTCCATAAAGTCGTTTTTCTCGCCGACAAAGGTCAATTCCGGGGAAATATCCAATGTGATGACGACGCCTTTACGCTGATACACTTTGTTTAGCGCGGAACAAAGGCCATCCAGCAATGCCGGAACGGAGTGCACCTCACGCAGCAACAGATTGTGCTCATAACGCATACTCGCGCGATGAAGATAGTAACCTATCTGCTGTGAGATGCGGCTGATTTGCGCCAGCATCACCGGTTCTGCCTGCTCAATATGCACTTCTTTATCCGTACGTAACGCACGTAATGTAGTTTGGAGCACCGCAAGCGGCGTTTTCAGGCTATGCGTTAGATCCGTTAGTGCCGTACGGTATTTTTGATAACGTTTACGTTCGTTATTGAGAAGAATGTTGAGGTTGCGCACCAGACTATAGAGCTCACGCGGTGGATT
This sequence comes from Symbiopectobacterium purcellii, assembly GCF_052050035.1. Taxonomy (GTDB): domain Bacteria; phylum Pseudomonadota; class Gammaproteobacteria; order Enterobacterales; family Enterobacteriaceae; genus Symbiopectobacterium; species Symbiopectobacterium purcellii_A. The sequence goes on along the minus strand of NZ_CP189882.1, from coordinate 4,809,828 downwards.
CTCATCAAGCTGTTCTCGGGTGCCATTTTCTAAATCGGCAACCTGTTCTGCCAGCGTCTTAATGGGGTGCAAGCTCCAGTGGGCGGCTAGCCAGAGTAAGGGCAGTACTAGCAGTAAATTGGCGATAAAAACATAGCTAAACCATTCCCAGACCATATCTGCCTGTTGCAGTTCCTGGGGAATTTTATCAATCACGACGATGGTTAGTGCGGGCAGACTTTCTGTAGCCGGATAGGTATTGACCGCGATGGAGTGGGTGAACGGTGTTTCTTCCACTTTACTGATAAAGCGGGTTAGCTTGCTGAGGACTTGTGCATCACCTTTGAGTACCGCACTGCTGGTCTGGGTGTTGGTATCCAGTTCGTGATAATCGGTTTTTGTCAGCCACTCGGGTTTGATCAGCGCTTCCAGTTCCGGTACTTCGCGTTCGCGCCAGAGCATTTTGCCGTCTTGATCGTAAATCAGCACCAGCGTGGGATAGCTGATATCCATGTCGGAGGGCATGGTGACGCTAAGCTGATGATCCTTGCACTGCGCCAGTCGATAAAACAAGTTGCTTTCGCCGCGCAGTAAACGGAATGACGTTTTATCGAAACTTACGCTGTAGCCAATTATAGCGACGGCCCCGTAAGACAGCGACAGGGCCAGCACTATAGCGACAGCAGCAAGCAGAAAACGAACACGTAAGGAGAATGGCAGTCTTTTTACACGCATGGCTATGAAGAGGCGACCAAATCAAAACGATAGCCTTGGCCTCGTACGGTAGTGATGACGTCGGCATCATACACCAGTTGCAATTTTTTGCGCAGACGTCCCATCAACACATCAATAGTGTGGCTTTCACGCAATTCTGCATCAGGATAAAGTTGCAGCATGAGTGACTCCTTGCTGACTACCTTACCGTTGTTACGAATCAGCGTCTCAATAATCGTGTATTCAAATGCCGTGAGTTTAATCGGTGTACCCTCCACCATTAATTCACGACGCGACAGATCAATTTCGAACGGTGGTAAACTGATTAACTGGGAAGCCAGACCGCTGTTGCGTCGCATCAGCGCCTGCATTCGTGCAACGACTTCCTCAAGATGAAAGGGTTTCGTCACATAATCATCAGCACCAGCTTCAAGCACCGCCACTTTATCCTGCCAGCTTTCTCGCGCTGTTAGCACCAAAATGGGCAGCTTCACTTGCTGATTGCGCCAACGGCGAATCAGCGTCATACCATCTTCAACAGGCAATCCCAGGTCCAGAATAGCGATATCAGGGGCATGTTCATGCAGGAAATAATCCGCTTCTTTAGCATCGGCAGCCGCATCAACCTGATGGCCCATTTCTTTCATCTGAACGGTGAGGTGATGGCGCAGCAACACATTATCTTCAACAACCAGTACGCGCATGACTTTATCCTTCATTGAACTAGACGAACCGGGCTATGCCTCCTAATTCTAACAAAAAAAGCAGAATTGAGCATCGGCGGTGGCGATGTGAATTATCCACAATCGCAGTAAACTAAATGTAAACAAACGTCGAGGGAATGGAGAAAAAGCCTAACGCGAACCAATAATCACTCGTAAAAGGGACACGAGGGGCCGTTACCCCCCCGTGCTTACGCGTTACTTTAACGTGTCTACCAGCGTCACTGCATGACCAATATAGCTCGCAGGCGTCATTGCCTTGAGGCGTGTTTTTTCTTCCTCTGGCAGCGCGAGACTGTCGATAAAGGCCTGAATGCCAGCACCGTCAATGCGTTTTCCACGCGTCAGTTCTTTCAGCTTCTCGTAAGGCTTCTCAATGCCATAACGGCGCATGACCGTTTGGATAGGTTCTGCCAGCACTTCCCAATTGCTGTCCAGCTCATCCAGCAGACGATCGCCGTTCACTTCCAGTTTGCTAATGCCCTTCAGTGTAGCTTGATAAGCGATTAGCGCATAACCGATGCCGACACCCAGATTACGAAGTACGGTTGAATCGGTTAAATCACGCTGCCAGCGTGACACAGGTAACTTAGTCGCCAAATGGCACAGCACAGCATTGGCCAATCCCAGATTGCCTTCGGAATTTTCAAAGTCGATCGGGTTCACCTTGTGCGGCATCGTGGAAGAACCAATTTCACCCGCGATGGTTTTCTGCTTGAAGTGATTCAGTGCAATATAGCCCCAGATATCTCGATCGAAATCGATCAGAATGGTATTGAAGCGGGCTACACAATCAAACAGTTCCGCGATGTAGTCGTGAGGTTCTATCTGTGTGGTGTAGGGATTCCACTGGATACCCAGCGAGGTTACAAAGCTTTCGCTGAATGCATGCCAATCCAGTGTCGGATAAGCGGCCAAATGCGCGTTGTAGTTACCCACTGCTCCATTGATTTTGCCAAGAATTTCGACCTGTTGCAGTTGACGATATTGGCGCTCCATGCGGTAAACCACGTTAGCGAACTCTTTGCCGATAGTCGACGGCGTTGCAGGCTGACCGTGGGTACGGCAGAGCAGGGGAATGTCGCGATACTGCTGCGCCAACGTTTTAAGGGCATCAATAATTTGGCGCCAGAACGGCTGAATCACCTCACGACGTGCGCAATCCAGCATCAATGCGTGAGACAGGTTGTTAATATCTTCTGACGTACAGGCGAAATGGATAAATTCATTGACTGCGTGCAGGCTAGGCACCGCCGCGACTTTTTCCTTGAGAAAATACTCTACGGCTTTCACATCATGATTGGTCGTACGTTCGATGGTTTTGATTCGCGCGGCGTCAGTTTCATTGAATTCTGCGACAATTTTATCAAGGAAAGCGTTTGCGTCGGCGTCAAATGCAGGAACTTCCTTGATTTCTGCACAGGCTGCCAATTTTTGCAGCCAGCGGACTTCAACCTGCACACGAAATTTCAGCAAACCAAATTCACTGAAAATAGCGCGTAACGTGCTGACTTTATCACCGTAGCGACCATCAATCGGGGACACGGCGGTCAGTGAGGATAATTCCATCGCAAGCAACTCCTGGGGTGTATTTATCAAAGTATAGGTTTAACAACACATAAATTAAAAACGATAACATCAGCAACGTTTAGGTGTTGTGATGATGCATGGGCGGCCACAACGCTGTTTCTTATATCGCAATCGGCCGCCTACGGATTAACAACGGGCCAGCATCTGTTTGGCTTCTTTTACCAAACGTGCGCGAGAAAACATCAGTTGCAAACGCCCACCGCCGACCTGTTGCCACAGCACGGCTGCACGGATACCCGCCAACAACGCGGCGCGCACTTTGGCCTGCACCTGCGCGTTTTTCAGCACTTCCGGGGAACCGGTGACCTGAATTCGCGGACCCAGTGCACTGATGACGTCGACATAAATCCCTGCCAGAGCACTGATAATCGTCTCTGACATCAGCTCAAAATGCTCGAGTTGTCGTGAAAGTTGGCTAATACGGTTACCCAACTCATCAAGCGCTGCACCATTGCCGCTTAACTTGCGCTCAAGGGCAATCAAACTAAAGGCATAGCGGGATAATTCTGCACCTACGCCTTTGACACTGCTGTTTAAAATACCTAGCAAGGTTTCCAATCCAACCTTTAGGTTGCGCTCATCGCCACCAAATACTGCTACGGTAGAGCCGGGATTCATATCCAACATGCTGTTGAGCGAGGTTTGCAGTACGTCATTATCACAGTGGCCATTGTGCGCCAACTGTTGAACCAGATGGGCAGATTGGCAAACGCCAGCCAGTGCCAGCGTGATGTCCTGATAATTTTTAGCCACAGGTTACTCCTGTACTCGTTCTTCGATGATGCCGCCGCCAAGGCAAACCTCTCCCTGATAAAACACCGCGGATTGACCCGGCGTGACGGCAGCAACCGGTGCATCAAAGCGAACACTGATGCGTTCGCTGTCCAGTGGGGTCACCGTACAGGGAATGTCTTCCTGACGATATCGCGTTTTCACGACGCAGCGGAAAGGTTCAAGGCGCGGTTGGCGATCGACCCAATGCAACTGTTGTGCGATGAGCCCCTGTGACATCAGGCGTGGGTGGTCGTGTCCTTGTGCAACATACAGAATATTATTCGTGACATCTTTATCAACCACATACCAAGGATCTTCGCTGCCCTCTTTGACACCGCCGATGCCTAACCCTTTGCGCTGTCCCAGCGTGTGGTACATCAAGCCCTGATGTTGCCCCATGGGTTTGCCATCATCAACGGACAGGATAGGTCCCGGTTGTGCAGGCAAGTAGCGCGCCAGAAAATCTCGAAATTTGCGTTCACCGATAAAGCAGATACCGGTGGAATCTTTCTTCTGCGCAGTTGCCAGGCCAAGGCGTTCTGCGATATGGCGCACCTCAGGTTTTTCCAACTCTCCCACAGGGGACAGGCTTTGTGAGATTTGCTGGTGGCTAAGCGTGTAAAGGAAATAACTCTGATCTTTGTTGCTGTCTTTGCCGCGTAACAAACGCGTGGCGCAGCCGCTGTCATGGCGTCGAACATAGTGGCCGGTAGCGATATAGTCGGCCCCTAAGTCTTCGGCGGCAAACTCCAAAAACGCTTTGAATTTTATCTCTTTGTTACACAGAATATCGGGGTTGGGCGTGCGGCCGGCACGGTATTCCGCCAGAAAATGTTCAAACACATTATCCCAATATTCCGCAGCAAAATTGACGGTGTGTAGCACAATGCCCAATTTGTCGCATACGGCTTGCGCATCGGCCAGATCGGTAGCGGCAGAGCAATACTCGGTGTCATCGTCTTCCTCCCAGTTCTTCATGAACAGGCCTTCAACCTGATAACCCTGTTGCTGTAACAGGTAGGCGGAAACGGAAGAATCGACACCGCCGGACATCCCGACAATGATTTTTTTCTGGCTGTTATCTGACATGGGCGTCTCACGAACTGAAGTGCTGGCGCGCGGCTCATAGGACTTCAACGCGTCAGCATGAAAAACAAGCGGCATATTTTATCATGATGTTGTCAGGGCTGCATGGCTAATCCTGCGCATTGGGTATTTCAAAATGCCAGTTAAAGGCTCCCAACAGGCTGAGCGGGTAGCGTTCTGACGTCTGATAGCAGCGAATACTTTCTGCTACCAGCGGCGATCGCAACTGCGTGGAATGCAGGATCTCCTCAGCGGCGAGCCAGTGGCAGCAACTGATATCGCTGTCATGTGGGGTGGTTGGACGTCTTGCTGGGAGATCAATGGTAAAGCAAAAACGCAGAAACGGAGTATGGTCGGGGGCAATCCATTGGTGAAGACGCAGAAAAAACTGCGGCGTGGCGCTGATGCCGGTTTCCTCCCACAGTTCGCGTCGAGCTGCCTGAATCAGTGTTTCGTTAGCCTCAAGGTGTCCCGCGGGCTGGTTCCAGGTTGCCTTACCGCGAATCTCTTCCTCAACGATTAAAAAATGGTTTTCTGCCTGTACAACACAGGCCACGGTAACATGCGGTTTAAACATCTATAATCTCTCTCCAGGTGCCAGGCGGTAGATGTTCCAGTGTCTGATTGGCCATACCTTAACTTATCAGGCGTAGGGTTGGATAGCCTCTGTGCGCGGTCATGCGATGAACCTGACGGTTTCGCCCCTCATGTAGCGTGATTTTTAGCCAACTGTATGTAACCGTTTTTCTTTCGCGAATCTGCGGCACGCGTGCCCATAGCCACTCAGGGACAGCAACAATTTCTGCGCCAGCGGGCAATGTCATGCCATCTTTCAACAGCAAGCCGCGACGAAGTTGCTGCAGATCCGTCTCTGTCGGGGTGCCTTCTACCTGAACATAATAGATTTTCGCGGTTTTTTTCCCCCGGTTGAGTGAGTCGGGCTTGCAGTTTTCCGTCATTAGTGAGAATCATTAGACCCTCGCTATCACGATCCAACCGCCCAGCGGCATAAATATCAGGAAAAGGGATATAGTCTTTCAGGGTGGTGCGGCCTGCTTCATCGGTAAACTGCGGAAGCACGTCAAAAGGTTTGTTGAACAGAACGATACGGCGCGGCGCAGTGGAAACCGCGCGTTTACGTGAAGTTTGCGAGATGAATCGCTTAAAGTTTTGATTTTTAACCGAGAATTTATTCATCATCTTTATAGCCGAGAGTTACAAAGGCATTATACTCGAAATGGTTTGCGATTGGCGCGGGCAAAATATTCAAGTAGTATTGACGCGCATCTTACAAATCATTAACAAAATTGCGCTCGAAGGAGAGGTTAATGGAAAGCAAAGTAGTTGTACCAACAGACGGACAAAAAATCACTGTTGATGCCCAAGGTAAGCTGAACGTTCCTAATAATCCGATCATCCCCTTTATCGAAGGCGACGGTATCGGCGTGGATGTGACTCCTGCGATGATCAATGTTGTTAATGCCGCAGTGAAAAAAGCTTATGACGGCAAGCGCGCTATCTCATGGATGGAAATCTACACCGGTGAAAAATCCACCCAAGTGTATGGCAACGATGTCTGGTTGCCGGAAGAGACGCTGGATTTGATTCGTGACTACCGTGTCGCCATCAAAGGCCCATTGACGACGCCGGTCGGCGGCGGTATCCGTTCTCTGAACGTTGCTCTGCGTCAACAACTGGATCTTTATATCTGCCTGCGTCCGGTTCGTTATTACGAAGGTACACCAAGCCCGGTTAAACAGCCTGAGCTGACTGATATGGTGATCTTCCGTGAAAACTCCGAAGACATTTATGCGGGGATCGAGTGGAAAGCCGGTACCGCAGAAGCTGACAAGGTGATCAAATTCCTGCGTGACGAGATTGGTGTGAGCAAAATCCGCTTCCCGCAACAGTGTAGTATTGGCATCAAGCCGTGCTCGGAAGAGGGAACCAAGCGTCTGGTACGTGCCGCCATTGAGTACGCTATCGTCAACGATCGTGAATCTGTGACGTTAGTCCACAAGGGCAACATCATGAAATTCACCGAGGGCGCGTTTAAAGATTGGGGCTACCAGTTGGCGCGTGACGAATTCGGCGGTGAGCTGATCGACGGTGGACCGTGGGTTAACATCAAGAACCCGAACAGCGGCAAAGACATTATCATCAAGGATGTGATTGCCGATGCGTTCCTGCAACAGATTCTGCTGCGTCCTGCCGAGTACGACGTTATCGCTTGTATGAACCTGAACGGTGACTACATTTCTGATGCGCTGGCGGCTCAGGTCGGCGGTATTGGTATCGCACCCGGTGCCAACATTGGTGATGAATGCGCGCTTTTCGAAGCGACTCACGGCACAGCACCGAAATATGCCGGTCAGGATAAAGTGAACCCCGGTTCAGTCATTCTTTCCGCTGAAATGATGCTGCGCCACATGCACTGGTTCGAAGCGGCCGACCTGATTGTTAAGGGTATGGAAGGCGCGATCAAGAACAAGACTGTGACCTACGATTTCGAACGTCAGCTGGAAGGCGCTAAGCTGCGGAAATGTAGTGAGTTTGCTCAGGACATCATCGATAACATGTAATCGACTTGTTGCGATAAAGATCGGCGGGGGCGTGCTGCTTCCGCTGATTTTTAACATCGAAAAAATCATTCAGTAAAATCCCAGTAAAATCCCTCAGTAAAATAGATTAAAAAATCACCGCATCAGTAACAGCCTTTCAACCCGACTTCACCTGAATTGTTAACCAATCTTTACCGCGATCATCGCTGTACGCATCGGTCTGATGCTGCGATTTATGCCCCAGCAGATGCCGGGTATCGACATCACCTTGTTCCCGATATAGCCGCTCGGACAACGAACGCTGCTCATTAAAGGTGGGCGGCGTACCGTTTTCCCAACTCAATCCTGTTTTATCTCTGGCCTTACTAGGCTGTGTCCCTTAATTACGTAACCGGGCGTAAAACAAGCGGATGCAGCCCAGTTTCACCATTGCTAGATAGTTTCTTGCCGTTTTTTCATAACGTGTGGCAATCCGTCTATATTCCTTTAAACGGCCAAAACATCTTTCTACAACGTCGCGACGGCGATAAGCATCACGATAAAGTTGTGAGCGGAGTCTGTAAAGAATTTCGTGTAAATGGCTCCATCGCTTAACCGGAAATCCGATCTCCATACATCAACATGAATTGGCTCATAGCCGGTTTCCAGTCTCTGATTGGTAGGGTCCATTTAGCCGAGATATTATGTAAGGCTAGATAGAATAATTTTAGCACCGAGTCATCCGTTGGAAATATTCGTCGCGTTTTCGTTATCTTGCGCAATGAAGCATTTAACGACTCTATCGCGTTGGTGGTGTAGATAACCTTGCGAATCTCCGGCGGAAAATCAAAAATGACGATGAGACGTTCCCAATTATTTCTCCACGATGGGCTGATCGTCGGGAACTGCTCATCCCATTTGTCCGCGAAGGCATCCAGGGCCTCTTCAGCGCCCTCTAGCGTTGCGGAACTATAGATAGTGCGGAGGTCAGCAGCAACGGCTTTACGCTCTTTCCAGCCGACGTAGCGCAGCGAGTTCCGCACCTGATGCACGATGCAGAGCTGTACCCGCGTATGCGGGTAAACAGCTTCAATGGCATCAGGAAAGCCCTTCAGGCCATCGCAGCAGGCGATGAAGATGTCCTGTAGCCCACGATTTTTCAGTTCTGTCATTACAGATAACCAGAACTTGGCCCCCTCGGTTTTGGCTATCCATAACCCCAGCAGCTCTTTTTCGCCCTGGCCGTTGATGCCTAGAGCCAAGTAAACAGACTTGTTGGTCACGGCTCCGCCGTCCTGGCTTTTGACCACAATACAGTCAAGGTAAACAATGGGATAAAACGCATCCAGCGGCCGTTGCTGCCAGCGCTTAACGTCATCCATCACGGCATTGGTCACTTGAGAAATGAAGCCAGCGGAAACATCGACCCCGTAGACTTCTTTAAAGTGAGCCTGAATATCACGGGTTGATAGCCCTCTGGAATAGAGAGAAATAATGCGGTCATCGAAGCCGTTAAGCTGCTTTTCGTGCTTACCGATCAGTGTCGGCTCGAAAGTACTGTTGCGGTCGCGCGGAATATCGAGCTCGAGCGCCCCATTTTGGCTACAAGCGTGTTGCTTAATAGTGAAATAAGGGTGTTTCGGTGATTGAAGTAAATTTTACGCTGTTCTGAGATGGAAATTCCAAAGACCGGCGCTAAGGAGTAAGAAGGTATCATCAATAAAGGGTCTACGATTCCGTAAAATTTGGGTCATGCAACCGAGGCGCTTGATACCCGCGATGGCGTGTTTAACTGTAATACGGATGCCCGAGATTATTTTATTTTCTTGTTTTTGTTCAGGCGATAAAGGTCTTTTTCGAGTTCCTTTTTTTGGGATTTGTGTATTAGGATGCTGTGAGACTGTAAAATAATCTGTGTAAATGGCATTTTGAGGAAAACCTTCAGAGGACAAAAAATGCCTATCAGCAACGAACTTATTGACCAACTGCTTCAGGATTGCCACTCCCCTCAGGAGCTTCTGGGTGAATCAGGCATACTCAAGGAGCTGACTAAAAGACTGGCGGAACGGGTTCTTCAAGCTGAGATGGAGATACACCTTGGGTATGCTAAGCATGACCCGGCTGGTAATAATTCAGGCAACTCCCGCAATGGCAAGACATCCAAGAGCGTACGTAGCCAAAATGGGGCGCTCGAGCTCGATATTCCGCGCGACCGCAACAGTACTTTCGAGCCGACACTGATCGGTAAGCACGAAAAGCAGCTTAACCGCTTCGATGACCGCATTATTTCTCTCTATTCCAGAGGGCTATCAACCCGTGATATTCAGGCTCACTTTAAAGAAGTCTACGGGGTCGATGTTTCCGCTGGCTTCATTTCTCAAGTGACCAATGCCGTGATGGATGACGTTAAGCGCTGGCAGCAACGGCCGCTGGATGCGTTTTATCCCATTGTTTACCTTGACTGTATTGTGGTCAAAAGCCAGGACGGCGGAGCCGTGACCAACAAGTCTGTTTACTTGGCTCTAGGCATCAACGGCCAGGGCGAAAAAGAGCTGCTGGGGCTATGGATAGCCAAAACCGAGGGGGTCAAGTTCTGGTTATAGCTAAACGACTTAATTTTGATTACATTATTTAAATGAGCTATTCAATTGATTTTAGACGTAAAGTGATATCTACACGGAAAAACGAAGGGTTGAGTATCCGAGAAACAGCGAAGCAATTTCGGATTGGCCCTGCCTCTGTATCGCGTTGGATTAATCAAATAGAGTCAAAAGCATCGACCACGCGTCAGCGAAAGATCGATAAATCCGAGTTGATAAAAGATGTTGAACAATATCCAGATGCTTACCAAAAATAACGTGCAGAGCGTTTTGGCGTTTGTCAGAAGGCCATTTGGCAAGCGCTTAAAAAGCTGGGATTGACCTATAAAAAAAACTCTACGTCATCCGAAAGCCGACGAAAACGCCCGGCAGGGATTTCAACAAAAAAAACAACAGTATGAAAAAGAAGGTAAACCTATTGTTTTTATTGATGAAAGTGGTTTTTCACACGATGCCCCACGGACTCACGGCTATTCCCCAAAAGGTCAACGGTGTTTTGGCCTGAAGAACTGGGGAGCTAGGGGAAGAACAAATGTTATCGGCGCTTTATTAGGCACAACGCTGTTTGCTATCGGATTATTTGATATCAATATTAACAGCGATGTTTTCTATGCCTGGGTCACACAAGTCCTTATCCCAGTACTCCCTAAAAACAGTGTAATCATGATGGACAATGCCACTTTTCACAAAAAACATAATATTCAACAAGTCATCATCGATGCAGGGTATATGGTGGAGTATTTGCCTACATATTCGCCAGATCTTAACCCAATTGAGCATAAATGGGCACAAGCAAAAAGCAAAAAAAGAGAGATGGGTTGCGATACAGAGAGTTTGTTCTCAGTCCATATGGTGTAATCAAAATTAAGTCGCTTGGCTATACTGCCACGATGCGTTGCTAAGAAAGAAAATCAGGCCCCTTATCCCGCCGCGAAGCGGAGCCAAATACTGGCCGGACAAGTACCATGAACGTAACCATGCGGTGGCGAATCAGCGTCTGAGCGGGAGTAATGATATGTGGAAAAAGAAAGTGGGTTATCACCGGCGTTCAGTGGCAGAAACAGCGATGTTCCGCATAAAAACTTTGCTGGGTGGCCATCTGAGCCTGCGTGACTATGAGGCTCAAGTAGGTGAAGCCATAGCGATGGTCAAAGCGCTGAACCGTATGACGTTGTTGGGTATGCCACACAGCGTCAGGATAGGATAACAGGTGTAGCAGAGGGAGTCATCCTGTCGGCTAATTCTGATTTATTCAACAAAGCCCCAAGCCTGACCAGGTTTGGGGCGGCGATGTAACCTATATTTGGACAGGCGACCGATGGGCGTATCTGGCGGTGGTATTAGATTTATTTGCCCGAAAACCCGTGGGTTGGGCAATGTCGTTTTCGCCAGATTCAGAATTAACAGCCAAAGCACTACAAATGGCTTGGGAACTGCGTGGGCATCCCAAACAAGTCATGTTTCATAGTGACCAAGGAAGCTATTACACCAGTCGTGAGTATAGGCAGGCATTGTGGCGTTATCAGATGACCCAAAGTATGAGTCGCAGAGGAAATTGTTGGGATAATAGTCCGATGGAGCGATTCTTCCGTAGTCTGAAGACTGAATGGGTGCCAACGACTGGCTACCAAAGCTTTAGTACTGCTCAATCATCCATTATTCGCTACATAACCCATTATTATAGCGATGTCAGACCTCACTGGTATAACGGTGGGTTAACACCAAATGAATCAGAACGGCTGTTCCATCAACAGTCAGGCAGGGTGCCAAATTTAGTTGACCACTACATGCCAGAGAAGGCATCGTGCTTACCGATGTCCAAATCGCAGCGCTGGAGAAAAAGGCGCATGATGATGAGGCCAGCGGCGAAATCGAGACGGCTCATCCGGGTTATCTCGGGTCGCAGGACACCTTCTACGTTGGCAATCTGAAAGGGGTGGGCCGTATCTACCAGCAGACGTTCGTGGATACGTACTCGAAAGTGGCACACTGCAAGCTTTATACGAGTAAAACGCCGATCACTGCCGCCGACCTGCTAAATGATCGCGTACCGCCGTTCTACGAGGCTCAGGGACTGCCGATGCTGAGAATACTGACCGACAGGGGAACGGAGTACTGTGGTAAGGTGGAGCAGCATGATTACCAGCTGTATCTAGCCATCAACGATATCGACCATACAAAAACGAAGGCGATGTCTCCGCAGACGAACGGCATCTGCGAGCGCTTCCATAAAACGATTTTGCAGGATTTTTATCAGGTTACGTTCCGCAAGAAGTTATATGGGGACCTGGAGAGCCTGCAGGCAGATCTGGACAACTGGTTGTGGCATTACAATAATGAGCGAACTCATCAGGGAAAAATGTGCTGCGGGCGAACGCCAATGGCCACGTTACTTGATGGAAAACGGGTCTGGTCAGAAAAGGATCTGAACCGGATGTAATCTGACAGACACCTGTATAAATAACCGGTAACTGTCAGATCAGGTCTGAGCTAGTACAGATAAGTGCTTGTCTATAACGTCACGGCTTCTCTGCTACCACCATCCCAGATAGCTGCCAGCGCCCACAACGATAGCCACAACATTCATGATCATTGTGATTTTACTCATTGGTACTTCTCCTTATTTCCTTGGCAGTGTCATTTATATATACAGTGACTTTTCGCCTTGAGGCCGTGTTTTAAAGCGCCGGTGAACCCAAAGATACTGCTCAGGCGCGCGCAATATTTCGCGCTCAATGACCTTGTTGATGTAGGTTGCTGCCGCAGACTCATCGTCTTTCGGGTAATCGACCAATTCTGGCTCGATAATTAGCGTATAGCCCGTAAGGTCTGGTTTTCTGATCAGCGTGATGGTCAACATAGCCGCGCCGGACAAACGGGAAAGGACGTAAGTTCCGTTGGTTGTTGCCACATCGCTGACGGCGAAGAAGGGCGCAAAGGTGCTGCCTTTCGGGCCGTAATCCTGATCGGGGGCAAACCAGACGGCTTCTCCTTGGCGCAAAGCGGCGACCATGGCCTTTAGATTTCGGCGATCGATCATCGCTTTGTTGGAACGCATTCTGCCTTTAGTCTGCACCCACTCTAACAGGCGATTATTGTGTGGGCGATACATCGCCATCATCGGCTGGCACTGGCCCATGGCACGCCCCCCCAACTCCAACGACATAAAATGCACACCAACCACCATTACACCGCGTTTGTTCTCTTGAGCACGTTGGAGGTTTTGCAAACCCTGTACGTCAAACAATTTACGAATGCGCTTGTTGGGCCAAAACCAGGCAATCCCGGTTTCAACCAGTGCCATCCCTAGCGACGCGAAGTTACTGGCAATAAGCCTTTCTTGCTCTTGGTCGTTTAACGTAGGGAAGCAGAGTTTGAGGTTCCTGCGCGCGATGGTTTCTCTTCGTTTAAGAAATGGTCTGGACAACCTACCAAAGAGGGCACCCAGACGAATCAGCACCGGGTAGGGCAGTTGAACCAAAAGGAAAAGCACCGTAACACCAAACCAGGTTAGCCAGTAGTGAGGGTGAAAAAAGGCAGGACAAAAACGAACGCTCGAACTCATGATGTTCCTATACGCACTACACAAAAAAAGGGGGATGTATCGCATAAAGAAACAGACTTTCTGTAAGCGGCACACTGGGACGAAAACCCTGATACCTGGGGGGATGTCCTCACTCCAGCAAGCTGCCTGACCTGAAGGATTCAGGAAACGGCGCACTCCTCATTCATACTCGCTCTATGATAGTGGTAAGGTATTCTGCTTATCCAGCGATTTCATTCATCAATTTGCCAATTTGCATGTTCTTTACGAATCTCTTCGATGGCGTTCTAATTTTATTGATGTTGTGCCCTACAAGGCCAAGTAGCGTAATCGGGCGATGGTGGGCAGTCATGTGGCACAACACGCTATAAAATTTGATCTCCATAGTTTTTTTTTAACAAAATATCGTTTCTTATAAAGTGAAATAATATTTCGCTTTTTTTTGGGGTGTGTGGTGTTTTATGACTCTAGGACTGGATATGATTACGTTGTTCTAACGCAGTAACCTCACAGTAAGCGCCGCGCTTCTGGTTGATCGGTATCAGATGACGGAAGTATGAAGGGGCGATTACAGAGATGGGATGATGTGAATCATATCGCTCTGCCCCATTCCCACTCGAAACGCAACAAAGTGACCCACTTGCCAGAGTCGGATAAAATCACCGTTCTGGCCCTACTGGAGAGCCTGTTGCATGCAGGGAAAACATCTGACTCAGAAAAAACGGTTCTACATCTAAAAGCGGCGTGGTGAAGGTGTCAACCAAGCTACCATCGCCAGAGAGCTTGCTCTGCCTCGCTCGACCATCAGCAGGGAACTCAGACGCAATACCGACCCTACTTTCAATGGTGTCTACTGCTGTAGAAGGGCGGACACTCTGGCCCGGGAACGCCGTCATAAGCCTCTGCCAAACAATGCTTTTTACCCGTTGGAGCCACACATTCAAAACTTCATCAGGCAGGCGCTTTCCACTCACTCTTCACCTGAAATCATCAGTGGCCGTTTGCACCTGGAATTCGGTATATCTGTCAGCAAGAATACGCTATATCGCTATATCCTGCAGGAGAGACAGGCTGGCGGGGAGCTATATCAGCAACTTCCTCATCGGGGAAAACGTTACAGGTATAGCTAAACGACTTAATTTTGATTACATTATTTAAATGAGCTATTCAATTGATTTTAGACGTAAAGTGATATCTACACGGAAAAACGAAGGGTTGAGTATCCGAGAAACAGCGAAGCAATTTCGGATTGGCCCTGCCTCTGTATCGCGTTGGATTAATCAAATAGAGTCAAAAGCATCGACCACGCGTCAGCGAAAGATCGATAAATCCGAGTTGATAAAAGATGTTGAACAATATCCAGATGCTTACCAAAAAGAACGTGCAGAGCGTTTTGGCGTTTGTCAGAAGGCCATTTGGCAAGCGCTTAAAAAGCTGGGATTGACCTATAAAAAAAACTCTACGTCATCCGAAAGCCGACGAAAACGCCCGGCAGGGATTTCAACAAAAAAAACAACAGTATGAAAAAGAAGGTAAACCTATTGTTTTTATTGATGAAAGTGGTTTTTCACACGATACCCCACGGACTCACGGCTATTCCCCAAAAGGTCAACGGTGTTTTGGCATGAAGAACTGGGGAGCTAGGGGAAGAACAAATGTTATCGGCGCTTTATTAGGCACAACGCTGTTTGCTATCGGATTATTTGATATCAATATTAACAGCGATGTTTTCTATGCCTGGGTCACACAAGTCCTTATCCCATTACTCCCTAAAAACAGTGTAATCATGATGGACAATGCCACTTTTCACAAAAAACATAATATTCAACAAGTCATCATCGATGCAGGGTATATGGTGGAGTATTTGCCTACATATTCGCCAGATCTTAACCCAATTGAGCATAAATGGGCACAAGCAAAAAGCAAAAAAAGAGAGATGGGTTGCGATACAGAGAGTTTGTTCTCAGTCCATATGGTGTAATCAAAATTAAGTCGCTTGGCTATACAATGCCGAAAACCTCAAATCAGGCCCTATTCCCAACCGTGTTGGTATTGAGTATCGCCCAGCTCAAGCCGAGCTTAAACAGGAGCCTGGCCACTTCGAAATTGACACTATTTTTGGCAAAGACCAGAAGTCATTCTTGTTAACCATCGTAGATAAAGCATTGAAAACCGTCATCATTCGCAAACTGCCTAATAAGCGTGCGGAAACTGTGGTTGCTGCTTTCAGGGACATTGAAGCTAATACCTTTTGCAAGTTTAAGACCCTAACAGCTGATAACGGCCCTGAATTCGCTCTGCACGAGCAAATTACTCAAATCACAGGGGCGCAGGTCTACTTTGCCCATCCTTATCATTCCTGGGAGAGGGGCTTGAATGAGCACACCAACGGGCTGATACGACGTTTTTACCCAAAGGGAACAGACTTCAGTCAGGTCAGTCATCGTAAGATTGCCGAACTCGAACACATACTCAATACAAGGGGCAGAAAATCGCTGGGCTATCGTTCCCCCAATGAGGTATTTTTAACGCACTTACTGGTGGCATAAGCCTCTACCGTTTTGTTGCGTTTCGAGTGGGAATGGGTCACTGGTTCTACCTGTATCTCATAGAAGATGTGTTCAGTCGCAAAATAGTGGGTTATGAGGTGTAGCCGGTCGAAAGCGGCGAGTATGCAGCAGAACTGCTGAAGCGAACGGTGCTGAGCGAGCGCTGCTGGCAGGAGCCGCTGGTACTGCATGCGGATAACGGTGCACCGATGAAGTCACAGGTGCTGCAGGTGAAGCTTGCGGAGCTGAAGATAACCCCGTCACACAGTCGGCCGCGGGTAAGCAACGACAACGCCCACGTGGAATCGCTGTTCAGGATGCTGAAATACGTGCCTGCATGGTCTGAAAAAGGCTTTGCAACGCTGGAAGATGCGCGAGCCTGGGTGGAAACCTTCGTCGGCTGGTACAACGAGGAACATCGCCATAGCGGTATCCGGTATGTCACGCCGGGCCAGCGGCACAGAGGCGAAGACAGCCAGTTGCTGGTAAAGCGAAAATCGGTGTATGAGGCAGCAAAAATGCAGAACCCGCATCGTTGGTCAGGGCCAACAAGAAACTGGGAGCGGCAGGACGAAGTGTGGCTAAATCCGGAACGGGAAAAACAGGCCGTATGAATCAACTGGGGCGACAACTACCTTGACACGCACCGATGTCCTGTAGCCCACGATTTTTCAGTTCTGTCATTACAGATAACCAGAACTTGGCCCCCTCGGTTTTGGCTATCCATAGCCCCAGCAGCTCTTTTTCGCACTGGCCGTTGATGCCTAGAGCCAAGTAAACAAACTTGTTGGTCACGGCTCCGCCGTCCTGGCTTTTGACCACAATATAGCTAAACGACTTAATTTTGATTACATTATTTAAATGAGCTATTCAATTGATTTTAGACGTAAAGTGATATCTACACGGAAAAACGAAGGGTTGAGTATCCGAGAAACAGCGAAGCAATTTCGGATTGGCCCTGCCTCTGTATCGCGTTGGATTAATCAAATAGAGTCAAAAGCATCGACCACGCGTCAGCGAAAGATCGATAAATCCGAGTTGATAAAAGATGTTGAACAATATCCAGATGCTTACCAAAAAGAACGTGCAGAGCGTTTTGGCGTTTGTCAGAAGGCCATTTGGCAAGCGCTTAAAAAGCTGGGATTGACCTATAAAAAAAACTCTACGTCATCCGAAAGCCGACGAAAACGCCCGGCAGGGATTTCAACAAAAAAAACAACAGTATGAAAAAGAAGGTAAACCTATTGTTTTTATTGATGAAAGTGGTTTTTCACACGATGCCCCACGGACTCACGGCTATTCCCCAAAAGGTCAACGGTGTTTTGGCCTGAAGAACTGGGGAGCTAGGGGAAGAACAAATGTTATCGGCGCTTTATTAGGCACAACGCTGTTTGCTATCGGATTATTTGATATCAATATTAACAGCGATGTTTTCTATGCCTGGGTCACACAAGTCCTTATCCCAGTACTCCCTAAAAACAGTGTAATCATGATGGACAATGCCACTTTTCACAAAAAACATAATATTCAACAAGTCATCATCGATGCAGGGTATATGGTGGAGTATTTGCCTACATATTCGCCAGATCTTAACCCAATTGAGCATAAATGGGCACAAGCAAAAAGCAAAAAAAGAGAGATGGGTTGCGATACAGAGAGTTTGTTCTCAGTCCATATGGTGTAATCAAAATTAAGTCGCTTGGCTATACTGTTGCGGTCGCGCGGAATATCGAGCTCGAGCGCCCCATTTTGGCTACGTACGCTCTTGGATGTCTTGCCATTGCGGGAGTTGCCTGAATTATTACCAGCCGGGTCATGCTTAGCATACCCAAGGTGTATCCCCATCTCAGCTTGAAGAACCCGTTCCGCCAGTCTTTTAGTCAGCTCCTTGAGTAGGCCTGATTCACCCAGAAGCTCCTGAGGGGAGTGGCAATCCTGAAGCAGTTGGTCAATAAGTTCGTTGCTGATAGGCATTTTTTGTCCTCTGAAGGTTTTCCTCAAAATGCCATTTACACAGATCTTTTTACACTCTCGTCACCGTGCTGTTTTTCATCTGTGTCAGCGCCATTGCCTTCTGTTTTGGCGGCAATATCACCGTGTTCCCAGCCATTGTCGGCGACTTCTTCGGTCTGAAACATCACAGTAAAAACTATGGCGTGATTTATCAGGGATTTGGTATCGGTGCGCTGTCCGGTTCTTTCATTGCGGCACGGCTGGGCGGTTTTCATGCTACCTTTATTGCGATCGCGATACTGTCAGCGCTGTCACTGCTGATTGCGCTGTGAATCAAACCGCCCAAGCATATCCGCTCGCAACCCGATATGCCTGCGACAGTGGCGCATGCCCGCGGATAATACGCTGTACTAACCACATAAATCCCTTATTATGCAGAGCCCCTGGGTTTTTACCCGGGGGCTTTTTTATGGCGCTGTTTCACGGGTATGATTCCGGCGCGATGACAGGCTGAGCGGTTGTAAGGCGTGTCGCGACGGAGCAGGTTATTACAAAATGTAAAGTTATGTCGTTTTAGCGATAGGAAGATTAAGAATGCTTGAAAACGGCGTGATAACCCATACCATCGTGTTGTGAACGATGTTAATCCCTTTAAAGAGGAAATCAGACTGTTATGATGCGTATTGCGCTTTTCCTGATCACCAACCTGGCGGTGATGTTGGTCTTCGGGCTGATTCTCAGCCTGACGGGAATTCGGTCCAGCAGTGTCCAGGGGCTTATGATCATGGCTGGCCTGTTTGGCTTTGGTGGTGCGTTCGTTTCACTGCTGATGTCCAAATGGATGGCTCTACGCTCGGTGGGCGGTGAACTGATCGAACAACCGCGTAATGAAACGGAGCGTTGGTTGCTTGACACCGTGCGGGTACAATCGCAGCAGGCTGGCATTGCGATGCCGCAGGTTGCTATTTATCACGCACCTGATATCAACGCCTTCGCGACGGGGGCACGACGTGATGCGTCGCTGGTGGCCGTCAGCACCTGTTTGCTGCAAAACATGAGCCGTGATGAAGCCGAGGCGGTCATTGCCCACGAAATCAGTCACGTGGCGAACGGTGATATGGTGACCATGACGCTGATTCAAGGCATAGTGAACACCTTTGTTATATTCATCTCGCGCCTGATTGCACAGGTGGCATCCGGTTTCCTTTCAGGCAACCGCGACGAAGGTGAAAGCAGCAACGGTAACCCGCTGGTCTATTTTGCCGTGGCAACGGTACTGGAGCTGGTGTTTGGTATTCTGGCCAGCATCATTACCATGTGGTTCTCCCGCTATCGCGAGTTCTATGCGGATGCAGGATCGGCCAAGTTGGTGGGCCGTGAGAAGATGATTGCCGCATTGCAGCGCTTGAAAACCAGCTACGAACCGCAGGAAGAAGGTAGCATGATGGCGTTTTGTATCAACGGTAAATCAAAATCTTTCAGTGAGTTATTTATGTCACACCCGCCGTTGGATAAGCGCATCGAAGCGCTGCGGAGCGGTGCATATTTGAAATAAAACTTCCGCAAAAACAAACCATTCCACAACAGGGAGCCCATTGCGGGCTCCCTGTTTGCTATAACGTGTTATTCTCTATACCTCTGTCTTGATAGCATAAATTCCTTTTTTACTGGGAAAACAGGGGATGAAAATAAGGAGAATGTTTCATAAAATAAAACCGTGATCACGGAAAATTGAAACGCTTTTTCTATAATACTGGTATTACAGATCTATCGCATCAGTGTGGCTGTGAGTCGCAAGACTTGTGTCCTCTGCTGGTGCTAGCCGTATTCTTTTCGATATGTTCTAAGGATTTACGATGGCCAAAGGCAAAAAGATTCCCCTCTCGTTTCATACCTATCAAGACGCAGCAACTGGCACCGAAGTGGTGCGTTTAACGCCTCCCGATGTTATTTGCCATCGAAACTATTTCTACCAGAAGTGCTTCTCCAATGACGGAAGCAAACTGTTGTTCGGCAGCGCATTTGATGGCCCCTGGAACTACTACCTGCTGGATCTGAACACGCAGGAAGCGACACAACTGACGGAAGGCAAAGGTGACAACACCTTTGGTGGTTTCATGTCTCCTGAAGATGATGCGCTGTACTATGTGAAGAACACCCGCAACCTGATGCGTGTTGATCTGAACACGTTGGAAGAAACCACCATTTATCAAGTACCGGATGAGTGGGTAGGTTACGGCACCTGGGTTGCCAACTCCGATTGCACCAAGATGGTGCGGATCGAGATCAAGAAAGAAGACTGGCAGCCGCTGACCGACTGGAAAAAATTTCAAGAGTTCTATAAACTAGTTGCTGAATAGAGACTTGCATTTTTTGTCAGGCTATTGAGAATAAAAAGAGGTTTAACTTAGAGAATAAAGGTTTGAAATGATCAACAAAGAGCGGTTGTTACGAGATAATCGTTTATGTAAAGCAATCATTGGATTATCAGTCGAAGAATTGAAAAATTTAGCCGCTGAATTTTCAGCTTGTTATTTGATTTATCGGAAAAAGAATCGAAAAGATCACGAGCGGCAGATGGGTGCAGGGCAGAAAGGATTTATCCCGAGAGTGTAAAAAGATCTGTGTAAATGGCATTTTGAGGAAAACCTTCAGAGGACAAAAAATGCCTATCAGCAACGAACTTATTGACCAACTGCTTCAGGATTGCCACTCCCCTCAGGAGCTTCTGGGTGAATCAGGCCTACTCAAGGAACTGACTAAAAGACTGGCGGAACGGGTTCTTGAAGCTGATATGGAGATACACCTTGGGTATGCTAAGCATGACCCGGCTGGTAATAATTCAGGCAACTCCCGCAATGGCAAGACATCCAAGAGCGTACGTAGCCAAAATGGGGCGCTCGAGCTCGATATTCCGCGCGACCGCAACAGTACCTTCGAGCCGACACTGATCGGTAAGCACGAAAAGCAGCTTAACGGCTTCGATGACCGCATTATTTCTCTCGATTCCAGAGGGCTATCAACCCGTGATATTCAGGCTCACTTTAAAGAAGTCTACGGGGTCGATGTTTCCGCTGGCTTCATTTCTCAAGTGACCAATGCCGTGATGGATGACGTTAAGCGCTGGCAGCAACGGCCGCTGGATGCGTTTTATCCCATTGTTTACCTTGACTGTATTGTGGTCAAAAGCCAGGACGGCGGAGCCGTGACCAACAAGTCTGTTTATGTGGCCCTCGGCGTCAACGGCCAGGGCGAAAAAGAGCTGCTGGGGCTATGGATAGCCAAAACTGAGGGGGCCAAGTTCTGGTTATCTGTGATGACAGAACTGAAAAATCGTGGGCTAAAGGACATCTTCGTCGCCTGCTGCGATGGCCTGAAAGGCTTTCCTGATGCCATTGAAGCTGTTTACCCGCATACGCGGGTACAGCTTTGCATTGTGCATCAGGTGCGGAACTCGCTGCGCTACGTCGGCTGGAAAGAGCGTAAGGCCGTTGCTGCTGACCTGCGCACCATCTATAGTTCCGCAACGATAGAGGGCGCTGAAGAGGCCCTGGATGCCTTCGCGGCCAAATGGGATGAGCAGTTCCCGACGATCAGCCCGTCGTGGAGAAATAATTGGGAACGTCTCATCGTCATTTTTGACTTTCCGCCGGAGATCCGCAAGGTTATCTACACCACCAACGCGATAGAGTCGTTAAATGCTTCATTGCGCAAGATAACGAAAACGCGACGAATATTTCCAACGGATGACTCGGTGCTAAAATTATTCTATCTAGCCTTGCATAATATCTCGGCTAAATGGACCCTACCAATCAGAGACTGGAAACCGGCTATGAGCCAATTCATGTTGATGTATGGAGATCGGATTTCCGGTTAAGCGATGGAGCCATTTACACGAAATTCTTTACAGACTCGGCAGAAAGGATTTATCCCAACCCCATTAGATAAACTGCTTTTTATTTTATTGTATTTAAAATGTTATCCGACCTATGATTTGCAAGGACTTCTTTTTGGTTTAGATAGAACACGGGTATGTCGCTGGGTAAAAATATTATTGCCGGTTTTAGAGATGACCTTGGGGCGAGAATGTGTTTTGCCCGCTCGTCAAATTCGCTCTGCTGAGGAATTTTTTCGCGCCTTTCCTGGAGTTAAAGACGTCTTTATTGATGGGACAGAGCGACCTGTCCAAAAGCCTAAGAATCTGCGTCGGCGAAAAAAAATGTATTCGGGAAAGAAAAGACAGACCACTCGAAAAGGGCTTATTATGACTGACGAAACAAGGCAAATTGGATTTATCCCCATGAGCAAAAATGGGCGCCGTCACGATAAACGCTTACTCGATAAAGTCGATATAATTCGCCATATTCCTCCTGAGGTAACCATCTGGGCAGATACCGGTTTTCAAGGTATAGATAAACAGTATCCTAATACACAAATCCCAAAAAAAGGAACTCGAAAAAGACCTTTATCGCCTGAACAAAAACAAGAAAATAAAATAATCTCGGGCATCCGTATTACAGTTGAACACGCCATCGCGGGTATCAAGCGCCTCGGTTGCATGACCCAAATTTTACGGAATCGTAGACCCTTTATTGATGATACCTTCTTACTCCTTAGCGCCGGTCTTTGGAATTTCCATCTCAGAACAGCGTAAAATTTACTTCAATCACCGAAACACCCTTATTTCACTATTAAGCAACACGCTTTATTTCACCAATCCGTGCTGCCGACTGATCCGTATCGATCTGAAAACCGGTGAAGCGCAGACCATTCTGCAAGAAAAACGCTGGCTGGGTCACCCGATCTATCGTCCTGGCGATGACAACACTGTCGCGTTCTGCGGCTTTGTTGAATAATTTAAGATACTGATTTATATAAGCATTATAAAATTTCAACGACTAATTTTTCCTCTCGGAATGCTTTTTATTGTGCTAACTATTTGATTTGTCGTTCTAACAAAATACATTCTCTGTAAATGCATTCTAACTAAAGAAGATGTAAATCAAACGGTTAAATTATTCAACAAAGCCGCGTTCTGCCATGAAGGTCCACATGACCTGGTTGATGCCCGTATGTGGTTCATCAATGAAGACGGCAGCAACATGCGTAAAGTCAAAGCCCCATTCCCAGTCGAAACGCAACAAAACGGTAGGGCATTATGCCGCCTGTAAGTGCGTTAAAAATACCTCATTTGGAGAACGATAACCCAGCGATTTTCGGCCTCGCGTATTGAGCAGGTGTTCGAGTGCTGCAACCTTGCGATGGGTGACATAATTGAAGTCCGTTCCCTTCGGGTAAAAACGCCGTATCAGCCCGTTGGTATGCTCATTCAACCCGCGTTCCCAGGAATGATATGGCCGGGCAAAGTAGACCGGTGCCCCCGTGACTTTTGTAATTTCCCCGTGCTGGGAAAATTCAGAACCGTTGTCAGCAGTCAGGGTTTTAAACTCGCAGAAGGTATTGGCAACGATGTCCCTGAAGGCCGCTACCACTGTCTCTGCTCGCTTGTTGGGCAGTTTGCGAATGATGACCAGCTTGACGGCTTTATCGACCACCGTCAGCAGGAATGATTTCTGATCTTTGCCAAAGATGGTGTCAATCTCGAAATGCCCGGGTTCCTGCTTGAGGTCAGCAACGGCCGGCCGCTGCTCAATGCCAACACGGTTGGGAATAGGACCGCGTTTGTTCTCATCGGTCTGATAGTTATACCGTTTACCCCGATGAGGGAGCTGCTGATACAGCTCACCGCCGGCCCGGCGCTCCTGCTGGATATAGCGATAGAGCGAGTTCTTGCTGACGGACAGGCCAAATTCCAGGACCAGGCGCCCACTGATGACCTCAGGTGAGGTGTGGGTAGACAGCGCCGTTCTGATAAAGTCCTGAATGTGCGGTTCAAGCTGGTTAATCACGCTGTCCGGCCGAGTTTTCTGCCGCCGCCCTCTGGCCAACGTTTCGGCCCTTCTGCAGGAATAGACCCCGTTGAAAGCGGCGTCGGTATTGCGTCTGAGTTCCCTGCTGATGGTAGAACGAGGAAGCTCCAGTTCCCGGGCGATGGTGGCCTGGTTAACCCCATCACCACGCCGTTTTTCGATGTAGAACCGCTCTTTGTGAGTCAGATGTTTTCCCTGCATGCAACGGGATCTCCAGTAGGGCCAGAACGGTGATTTTATCCGACTCTGGCCAGTGGGTCACTTTGTTGCGTTTCGAGTGGGAATGGGGCAAAGAGCATGCGGAAGGTGAAAGCTGCACGCACGAATTCTGGGTGCCGGATGGCTCTGCCATGATCTATGTGTCTTATCTGAAAGATGACACCAACCGTTATATACGCAGCATCAACCCGGTTACGCTGGAAGATACGCAACTGCGCGTTATGCCGCCTTGTTCTCACCTGATGAGTAACTATGACGGCACGCTCCTGGTGGGTGACGGTTCTGATGCACCGGTTGATGTACAAGATGACGGCGGTTACAAAATCGAAAACGATCCGTTCCTGTATGTGTTTAACCTGCAAACCGGCAAAGAGCACCGCGTTGCACAGCACAACACCTCGTGGAATGTGTTGGAAGGCGATCGTCAGGTAACACACCCGCATCCGTCCTTTACGCCGGACAATAAACGCATCCTGTTAACCTCGGATGTGTATGGCAAACCAGCCCTTTATCTTGCCGCCGTACCTGATTCAGTTTGGAAGTAAACCCAGAACCCCATCCCGGCAACGGAATGGGGTTTTTTCTATTCGTCGCTGTGTTCTCGGTGACGAATAGAATAAGCCCTGAATATTTCGCGTTGCAGTAACATCGTTAGCAAGCGAGTAGCGTCCGATAAGCTTATAAAGATAAGTGATTCGGGCCAGCGAGCGTCGCTAACGCCGCCGTAGTGTGAGGTGTAACGGGTATAATAACTTTAATAATAAGCAAGTCCCTTGATTATCGTTATTGTTCCATTGCCATAATCAGTGTGTTCCCTTTATACTAAAACCATCGTTCTATTTTTTTTAAAACAAAAAAACTGAGTAGGGTACCCAAAAAAATGGCTATTGCAGATTTAGATAAACAGCCCGATTCCGTGTCGTCCGTTTTGAAAGTTTTTGGTATTTTGCAGGCATTAGGTGAGGAAAGAGAGATCGGTATTACGGAACTCTCCCAGCGCGTCATGATGTCTAAAAGTACAGTCTACCGTTTTTTGCAGACGATGAAGTCCTTGGGATATGTCGCGCAGGAAGGAGAATCCGAGAAGTATTCGTTAACGCTTAAGTTGTTCGAACTGGGCGCCAAGGCGTTGCAAAACGTAGATTTGATTCGTAGTGCTGATATTCAGATGCGCGAATTGTCCGCGCTGACGAAAGAAACCATCCACCTCGGTGCGTTGGATGAAGATGGTATCGTTTATATTCACAAGATCGATTCCATGTACAATCTACGTATGTATTCTCGCATTGGTCGTCGCAACCCGCTGCACAGTACCGCCATTGGTAAAGTGTTGCTGGCCTGGCGCGATCGTGACGAAGTGGTTGAAATCCTGAGTAAAGTGGAATTTACCCGCAGTACGCCGCATACGGTGGGTAGCGCGGATGAATTGTTACCTCTGCTGGATACCGTACGTGTGCAAGGGTATGGGGAAGATAAGGAAGAACAGGAAGAAGGCTTGCGCTGTATCGCTGTGCCCGTCTTTGACCGTTTCGGCGTGGTGATTGCCGGATTGAGTATTTCATTCCCTACCATTCGCTTTGCAGAAGAAAGCATGCACGAATATGTTGCCATGTTGCATCACGCAGCAAAAAACATCTCCGAGCAGATGGGCTATCACGACTATCCGTTCTGAATCGTCTTTCGCTGAACAAACGATTGCTTCTCAAAAAGCCTGCCTGACGGTGGGTTTTTTAACATCTGGGGGATGGGAATAATGACTGAGCATGTGAACCTCTACGGGCTGCAGTGGTCAAGTAAATCAGGACAGTTTTTTCTCAGCCATTTGTTCATAACGCACCGGAGACAGATCCCCGTTAGCGGCATGATGCCTGTGTAGGTTGTAGTAGCGGATATACGTCGCCACATCCTGCTCCATGTAAGCCCGTGTTGGCTGGGGTACCAGCAGCAACCATTCATGTTTCAGACTGCCCCAGAAGCGCTCCATCACCGCATTATCCCAGCAGGTACCCACGTCTCCCATACTGCTCCTCAGCCTGTAGCTGCTCAGCAGCGCCTGAAAGCGTTGTCCCGTGTACTGCGCCCCCCTGTCCGTATGCACCACCAGGCCCGGCGGTGGAGTTCGCAGGTTATATGCCTTCATCAGGGCCCCGCAGACCAGCGATGAGGTCATCCGTCTGTCCACCTGCCAGCCCACTATCTGCCGGGAGTACAAATCCATAATAGCCGCCAGATACAGCCAGCCTTCACCGGTCTTCAGATACGTGATGTCACTCGCCCACACCTGATTTGGCCCCGGCGGGTTAAAATTCTGGTTCAGCAGGTTTGGGGCCACCCCTGCACCCGGGCGGGGTTTTGTCGTGACCTTATAAGTCCGGCGCTGTCGGCAGACCAGCCCCTCTTCCTGCATGAGTTTCCTCACCCGCCAGCGGCTGATTATGATGCCTTCTCCACGAAGCCTTTTGACCAGCGTCCGGCTTCCTGCTCCCTGCGGCTTTGTTGAATGATTTAACATACTGATTTAAATGGGTATTATAAAATTTTAACGACTAAATTTTACTACCGTAATGCTTTTTATTGTGCTAACTATTTGATTTATCGCTCTAACAAAATACATTTTCTGTACATGCATCCCACCTAAAGAAGTTGTAAATCAAAACGTTAAATTATTCAACAAAGCCGCTCCCTGCCTGCTGGCGGCGAACAGCGCCTTTAACCTGACCCGGACCTCCACGTCTTTTTGCAGCGGTTCGGCGGGCTTTTTTCGCCATGCATACCAGGCAGAGGCCGTCACACGCATGACCCGACAGAGTGTACGAACGCTGAAGTCAGTGGCATTGTCGAGAATGAACCGGTATCTCACGACATATGTTTCGCGAAGAAGGCACTCGCCTTTTTTAGTATCTCCTTCTCTGTACGTAACTCTTTGTTTTCCTTTTGTAACCGTTTTAACTCTGCACGTTCATCATCGCTGAGTACGCCGTTGCTCTGCTCGCGTGCCAGCGAGACCCATGTATGCAGGGTTTTGTTGCTTATGCCAAGCGATGCTGCTGCCCTGGCTATCGTATAGCCCTGCTCTGTTACCAGGGCAACGGCTTCCTTTTTAAACTCAGGGGTAAATTGTCGTTTATGGTTCACTAAACACCTCCGTTTTGGATGTAAGTTTAGTGTCCTGATTATTCAACCACTACAACCTTTGAAGGCATTTTCCGTCAGGCTATTGTTTATAAAGGACGTGCGCGTGACACTGCCTGGTTCTCCTTGTTGGATAATGAGTGGCCACAGCGCAAGCAAGATTTTCTCGATTGGCTGGCGCAGGGTAACTTCGATACTGAAGGAAAACAGGTCCAATCGCTGGCCGAGATCAGACGGTCTCGTCTGAAAGGCGGTTCATGAGCAGGATGTAATAGGCGTGGGCGGCTACGAAGTGATAGTATGACCCGGATATGCTTGGGTTGAGAGTATGAGTTGGGGTTGTTGTGAATATTTTACAGATTGTTTTTATCATGTTGATGGTGCTGTTTGCTGCGTTGGTCTGGTTTTTTGTCAATCGCGCCAGTGTTCGTGCCAATGAAAAGATCCGCCTGCTACAAGAAATTTTGGAACAGCAACGTATTCAAACCGCGTTGCTTCAATCGTTAGCGCCTGTCACCGCGGATAGTACACCGTCTGAGCCTGAAACCATGTTGCACCCGTCGGCCGCACCCGCGCCAGAATTTGATGCGTTCAACGTAATTCCCGAACGCTAAGGCAAATTGCAACGGTTCTACGCTGGCCTGCATTGCTTATACATAGCGCACGTAACCAACGTGATGCCGTGCGTACAATAATCAAAAACAGCAAATGGAAAAGTGAATACAACATGGCAGTAGATAGTGAGCTGGTGTTAAAACGGGGATTGAAGAATCGCCATATTCAATTAATCGCCTTGGGCGGTGCGATAGGCACGGGGCTGTTTATAGGGATCTCGCAAACCATTCAGATGGCGGGGCCTTCCGTACTCTTGGGATACGGTGTCGCGGGCATTATTGCTTTCCTGATCATGCGCCAGTTGGGCGAAATGGTGGTTGAAGAGCCGGTTGCAGGGTCGTTTAGCCATTTTGCCTATAAGTATTGGGGCAGCTTCGCCGGTTTCCTCGCTGGCTGGAACTACTGGGCAATGTTTATCCTGGTGGGTATGGCTGAACTCACAGCCGTCGGGATCTACATTCAGTATTGGTGGCCTGATGTGCCCACATGGGGATCGGCAGCGGTATTTTTTGTACTGATCAATGCCATCAATCTGGTGAACGTGAAAGTGTATGGTGAAACCGAATTCTGGTTCGCCATCATCAAAGTCCTGGCGATCCTTGGCATGATTGGCTTTGGGGCCTGGTTGCTGCTAAGTGGGCAGGGCGGAGAGCAGGCTACGGTACGCAACCTGTGGCAGCATGGTGGCTTTTTCCCGCACGGCGTCAATAGCCTGGTGATGGCGATGGCAGTTATCATGTTCTCTTTCGGTGGATTGGAACTGGTCGGGATCACTGCCGCTGAAGCCGCCGATCCTAAGCGCTCCATCCCGCAAGCGACTAATCAGGTCGTCTACCGCATTCTGATCTTTTATATTGGTTCGCTCGGTATCTTACTGTCGCTCTATCCGTGGCAGAACGTCGTCAGCGGCGGCAGCCCATTTGTGATGATTTTCCATGCGCTGGACAGTAACGCTATCGCCAATGTGCTGAATCTGGTGGTATTGACCGCTGCGTTATCGGTATACAACAGTGGGGTATACTGCAACAGCCGCATGTTATTCGGCCTCGCGACGCAGGGGAATGCGCCGCGCTGGTTGTCTCGCGTGAATAGTCGCGGTGTACCAGTGCGGTCCATTGCGCTTTCTGAGCTGGCGACCTCGATTGGTGTGCTGATTAACTATGTGATGCCAGGTAAGGCCTTTGAGCTTCTGATGGCGCTGGTAGTCTCAACGCTGGTGATTAACTGGATCATGATTTGCGTGGCGCATCTGCGTTTCCGCCATGCGATGGACCAGCGCGGCGTGGTGACCCATTTCAAGGCAATTTTCTATCCTTATGGTAACTACCTGTGCTTACTTTTCCTGGCAGCCATTCTGGTCATTATGTTAATGACGCCAGGCATTCGGATTTCTGTGTTGTTAATCCCGGTTTGGGTAGGCGTTATCTGGTTGGGTTTTTACTGGTCTCAACGTCGTAAAGCGGCAGAAATGCTGGCGCATGGCGTGAAAGAATAGCAGGATTACGCGGGATTTCGCCTCATCGCCGGTGTCATCATATCGACACCGGCGATGAACGCAGTGATAGAGTGTAAAAAGATCTGTGTAAATGGCATTTTGAGGAAAACCTTCAGAGGACAAAAAATGCCTATCAGCAACGAACTTATTGACCAACTGCTTCAGGATTGCAACTCCCCTCAGGAGCTTCTGGGTGAATCAGGCCTACTCAAGGAGCTGACTAAAAGACTGGCGGAACGGGTTCTTCAAGCTGAGATGGAGATACACCTTGGGTATGCTAAGCATGACCCGGCTGGTAATAATTCAGGCAACTCCCGCAATGGCAAGACATCCAAGAGCGTACGTAACCAAAATGGGGCGCTCGAGCTCGATATTCCGCGCGACCGCAACAGTACCTTCGAGCCGACACTGATCGGTAAGCACGAAAAGCAGCTTAACGGCTTCGATGACCGCATTATTTCTCTCTATTCCAGAGGGCTATCAACCCGTGATATTCAGGCTCACTTTAAAGAAGTCTACGGGGTCGATGTTTCCGCTGGCTTCATTTCTCAAGTGACCAATGCCGTGATGGATGACGTTAAGCGCTGGCAGCAACGGCAGCTGGATGCGTTTTATCCCATTGTTTACCTTGACTGTTTTGTGGTCAAAAGCCAGGACGGCGGAGCCGTGACCAACAAGTCTGTATACTTGGCTCTAGGCATCAACGGCCAGTGCGAAAAAGAGCTGCTGGGGCTATGGATAGCCAAAATCGAGGGGGCCAAGTTCTGGTTATCTGTAATGACAGAACTGAAAAATCGTGGGCTACAGGACATCTTCATCGCCTGCTGCGATGGCCTGAAGGGCTTTCCTGATGCCATTGAAGCTGTTTACCCGCATACGCGGGTACAGCTCTGCATCGTGCATCAGGTGCGGAACTCGCTGCGCTACGTCGGCTGGAAAGAGCGTAAAGCCGTTGCTGCTGACCTCCGCACTATCTATAGTTCCGCAACGCTAGAGGGCGCTGAAGAGGCCCTGGATGCCTTCGCGGCCAAATGGGATGAGCAGTTCCCGACGATCAGCCCATCGTGGAGAAATAATTGGGAACGTCTCATCGTCATTTTTGATTTTCCGCCGGAGATCCGCAAGGTTATCTACACCACCAACGCGATAGAGTCGTTAAATGCTTCATTGCGCAAGATAACGAAAACGCGACGAATATTTCCAACGGATGACTCGGTGCTAAAATTATTCTATCTAGCCTTGCATAATATCTCGGCTAAATGGACCCTACCAATCAGAGACTGGAAACCTGCTATGAGCCAATTCATGTTGATGTATGGAGATCGGATTTCCGGTTAAGCGATGGAGCCATTTACACGAAATTCTTTACAGACTCGTGTTCAACTGTAATACGGATGCCCGAGATTATTTTATTTTCTTGTTTTTGTTCAGGCGATAAAGGTCTTTTTCGAGTTCCTTTTTTTGGGATTTGTGTATTAGGATGCTGTTTATCTATACCTTGAAAACCGGTATCTGCCCAGATGGTTACCTCAGGAGGAATATGGCGAATTATATCGACTTTATCGAGTAAGCGTTTATCGTGACGGCGCCCATTTTTGCTCATGGGGATAAATCCAATTTGCCTTGTTTCGTCAGTCATAATAAGCCCTTTTCGAGTGGTCTGTCTTTTCTTTCCCGAATACATTTTTTTCGCCGACGCAGATTCTTAGGCTTTTGGACAGGTCGCTCTGTCCCATCAATAAAGACGTCTTTAACTCCAGGAAAGGCGCGAAAAAATTCCTCAGCAGAGCGAATTTGACGAGCGGGCAAAACACATTCTCGCCCCAAGGTCATCTCTAAAACCGGCAATAATATTTTTACCCAGCGACATACCCGTGTTGGCTTTGTTGAATAAATCGAACTTTCAGGGGATCGCGGGATCAAAGCACTATCATCGCTCCCGATAGCAGCTCCCCATGGCAAAGCAAAAGTTTAAAATCACCAACTGGCCCACCTACAACAAAGCACTCAGACAACGCGGCTCCCTGACGGTCTGGCTTGATGAGTCGGCCATCGCTGCATGGACTGACAGTTCTTCGCCTCAAGGTCGTGGTCGGCCGCTTTACTACACCGATATGGCTGTTACCACGGTTTTGATGATAAAGCGCGTGTTTAACCTGTCGCTCCGGGCATTACAGGGCTTTGTCGACTCGGTTTTTACACTGATGAGCGGCTTTGTTGAATAATTTAACCGTTTGATTTACATCTTCTTTAGTTAGAATGCATTTACAGAGAATGTATTTTGTTAGAACGACAAATCAAATAGTTAGCACAATAAAAAGCATTCCGAGAGGAAAAATTAGTCGTTGAAATTTTATAATGCTTATATAAATCAGTATCTTAAATTATTCAACAAAGCCCTGATGAGCCTGCCACTGCGCTGCCCGGACTACTCTCTGGTCAGTCGGCGGGCAAAAACCGTCAGTATCAGCATAAAAACGCCAACGCGTGGTGAAATCTCGCATCTGGTCATCGACAGTACCGGTCTGAAGGTCTTTGGCGAAGGTGAATGGAAAGTCATGCAGCATGGGGCTGACAGACGAAGAGTGTGGCGCAAGCTTCATCTGGCAGCAGACAGTGCGACGCATGAGATTATCTGTGCCGACTTGTCGCTCAGCGGAACGACAGATGCGCAGGCACTGCCGGGCCTGATTAACCAAACCCACCTAAAAATCAGGGAAGTGTCAGCAGACGGTGCTTATGACGCCCGTTACTGCCACGATGCGTTGCTAAGAAAGAAAATCAGGCCCCTTATCCCGCCGCGAAGCGGAGCCAAATACTGGCCGGACAAGTACCATGAACGTAACCATGCGGTGGCGAATCAGCGTCTGAGCGGGAGTAATGATATGTGGAAAAAGAAAGTGGGTTATCACCGGCGTTCAGTGGCAGAAACAGCGATGTTCCGCATAAAAACTTTGCTGGGTGGCCATCTGAGCCTGCGTGACTATGAGGCTCAAGTAGGTGAAGCCATAGCGATGGTCAAAGCGCTGAACCGTATGACGTTGTTGGGTATGCCACACAGCGTCAGGATAGGATAACAGGTGTAGCAGAGGGAGTCATCCTGTCGGCTAATTCTGATTTATTCAACAAAGCCACCCGTGTTCTATCTAAACCAAAAAGAAGTCCTTGCAAATCATAGGTCGGATAACATTTTAAATACAATAAAATAAAAAGCAGTTTATCTAATGGGGTTGGGATAAGAGTCTGTAAAGAATTTTGTGTAAATGGCTCCATTGCTTAACCGGAGATTCGTTCTCCATACATCAACATGAATTGGCTCATAGCAGGTTTCCAGTCTCTGATTGGCAAGGTCCATTTAGCAGAGATATTATGCAAGGCTAGATAGAATAATTTTAGCACCGAGTCATCCGTTGGAAATATTCGTCGCGTTTTCGTTATCTTGCGTAATGAAGCATTTAACGACTCTATTGCGTTGGTGGTGTAGATAACCTTGCGGATCTCCGGCGGAAAGTCAAAAATGACGATGAGACGTTCCCAATTATTTCTCCACGACGGGCTGATCGTCGGGAACTGCTCATCCCATTTGGCCGCGAAGGCATCCAGGGCCTCTTCAGCGCCCTCTATCGTTGCGGAACTATAGATGGTGCGCAGGTCAGCAGCAACGGCCTTACGCTCTTTCCAGCCGACGTAGC
Organism: Symbiopectobacterium purcellii; assembly: GCF_052050035.1. Lineage (GTDB taxonomy): Bacteria > Pseudomonadota > Gammaproteobacteria > Enterobacterales > Enterobacteriaceae > Symbiopectobacterium > Symbiopectobacterium purcellii_A. Next base: position 4,776,694 of record NZ_CP189882.1, on the reverse strand, counting down.
GCAGCGAGTTCCGCACCTGATGCACAATGCAGAGCTGTACCCGCGTATGCGGGTAAACAGCTTCAATGGCATCAGGAAAGCCTTTCAGGCCATCGCAGCAGGCGACGAAGATGTCCTTTAGCCCACGATTTTTCAGTTCTGTCATCACACATAACCAGAACTTGGCCCCCTCAGTTTTGGCTATCCATAGCCCCAGCAGCTCTTTTTCGCCCTGGCCGTTGACGCCGAGGGCCAGATAAACAGACTTGTTGGCCACGGCTCCGCCGTCCTGGCTTTTGACAACAATACAGTCAAGGTAAACAATGGGATAAAGCGCATCCAGCGGCCGTTGCTGCCAGCGCTTAACGTCATCCATCACAGCATTGGTCACTTGAGAAATGAAGCCAGCGGAAACATCGACCCCGTAGACTTCTTTAAAGTGTGCCTGAATATCACGGGTTGATAACCCTCTGGAATAGAGAGAAATAATGCGGTCATCGAAGCCGTTAAGCTGTTTTTCGTTCTTACCGATCAGTGTCGGCTCGAAGGTATAGCCAAGCGACTTAATTTTGATTACACCATATGGACTGAGAACAAACTCTCTGTATCGCAACCCATCTCTCTTTTTTTGCTTTTTGCTTGTGCCCATTTATGCTCAATTGCCCCATTCCCACTCGAAACGCAACAAAGTGACCCACTGGCCAGAGTCGGATAAAATCACCGTTCTGGCCCTACTGGAGATCCCGTTGCATGCAGGGAAAACATCTGACTCACAAAGAACGGTTCTACATCGAAAAGCGGCGTGGTGATGGGGTTAACCAGGCCACCATCGCCCGGGAACTGGAGCTTCCTCGTTCTACCATCAGCAGGGAACTCAGACGCAATACCGACGCCGCTTTCAACGGGGTCTATTCCTGCAGAAGGGCCGAAACGTTGGCCAGAGGGCGGCGGCAGAAAACACGGCCGGACAGCGTGATTAACCAGCTTGAACCGCACATTCAGGACTTTATCAGAACGGCGCTGTCTACCCACACCTCACCTGAGGTCATCAGTGGGCGCCTGGTCCTGGAATTTGGCCTGTCCGTCAGCAAGAACTCGCTCTATCGCTATATCCAGCAGGAGCGCCGGGCCGGCGGTGAGCTGTATCAGCAGCTCCCTCATCGGGGTAAACGGTATAACTATCAGACCGATGAGAACAAACGCGGTCCTATTCCCAACCGTGTTGGCATTGAGCAGCGGCCGGCCGTTGCTGACCTCAAGCAGGAACCCGGGCATTTCGAGATTGACACCATCTTTGGCAAAGATCAGAAATCATTCCTGCTGACGGTGGTCGATAAAGCCGTCAAGCTGGTCATCATTCGCAAACTGCCCAACAAGCGAGCAGAGACAGTGGTAGCGGCCTTCAGGGACATCGTTGCCAATACCTTCTGCGAGTTTAAAACCCTGACTGCTGACAACGGTTCTGAATTTTCCCAGCACGGGGAAATTACAAAAGTCACGGGGGCACCGGTCTACTTTGCCCGGCCATATCATTCCTGGGAACGCGGGTTGAATGAGCATACCAACGGGCTGATACGGCGTTTTTACCCGAAGGGAACGGACTTCAATTATGTCACCCATCGCAAGGTTGCAGCACTCGAACACCTGCTCAATACGCGAGGCAGAAAATCGCTGGGTTATCGTTCTCCAAATGAGGTATTTTTAACGCACTTACAGGCGGCATAATGCCCTACCGTTTTGTTGCGTTTCGACTGGGAATGGGGCATTGGGTTAAGATCTGGCGAATATGTAGGCAAATACTCCACCATATACCCTGCATCGATGATGACTTGTTGAATATTATGTTTTTTGTGAAAAGTGGCATTGTCCATCATGATTACACTGTTTTTAGGGAGTACTGGGATAAGGACTTGTGTGACCCAGGCATAGAAAACATCGCTGTTAATATTGATATCAAATAATCCGATAGCAAACAGCGTTGTGCCTAATAAAGCGCCGATAACATTTGTTCTTCCCCTAGCTCCCCAGTTCTTCAGGCCAAAACACCGTTGACCTTTTGGGGAATAGCCGTGAGTCCGTGGGGCATCGTGTGAAAAACCACTTTCATCAATAAAAACAATAGGTTTACCTTCTTTTTCATACTGTTGTTTTTTTTGTTGAAATCCCTGCCGGGCGTTTTCGTCGGCTTTCGGATGACGTAGAGTTTTTTTTATAGGTCAATCCCAGCTTTTTAAGCGCTTGCCAAATGGCCTTCTGACAAACGCCAAAACGCTCTGCACGTTCTTTTTGGTAAGCATCTGGATATTGTTCAACATCTTTTATCAACTCGGATTTATCGATCTTTCGCTGACGCGTGGTCGATGCTTTTGACTCTATTTGATTAATCCAACGCGATACAGAGGCAGGGCCAATCCGAAATTGCTTCGCTGTTTCTCGGATACTCAACCCTTCGTTTTTCCGTGTAGATATCACTTTACGTCTAAAATCAATTGAATAGCTCATTTAAATAATGTAATCAAAATTAAGTCGTTTAGCTATAACGATAAATTGTACTAGCTCAGACCTGATCTGACAGTTACTGGTTATTTATACAGGTGTCTGTCAGATTACATCCGGTTCAGATCCTTTTCTGCCCAGACCCCTTTTCCATCAAGTAACGTGGCCATTGGCGTTCGCCCGCAGCACATTTTTCCCTGATGAGTTCGCTCATTATTGTAATGCCACAACCAGTTGTCCAGATCTGCCTGCAGGCTCTCCAGGTCCCCATATAACTTCTTTCGGAACGTAACCTGATAAAAATCCTGCAAAATCGTTTTATGGAAGCGCTCTCAGATGCCGTTCGTCTGCGGAGACATCGCCTTCGTTTTTGTATGGTCGATATCGTTGATGGCCAGATACAGCTGGTAATCATGCTGCTCCACCTTACCACAGTACTCCGTTCCCCTGTCGGTCAGTATTCTCAGCATCGGCAGTCCCTGAGCCTCGTAGAACGGCAGTACGCGATCATTTAGCAGGTCGGCGGCAGTGATCGGCGTTTTACTCGTATAAAGCTTGCAGTGTGCCACTTTCGAGTACGTATCCACGAACGTCTGCTGGTAGATACGGCCCACCGCTTTCAGATTGCCAACGTAGAAGGTGTCCTGCGACCCGAGATAACCCGGATGAACCGTCTCGATTTCGCCGCTGGCCTCATCATCATGCACCTTTTTCTCCAGCGCTGCGATTTGGACATCGGTAAGCACGATGCCTTCTCTGGCAACTTTTTCCTCAAGCGCCTTCAGGCGTTTACGGAAGCTCTCCAGATCGTGCCGTTGCCAGATGGACCGCACGCCGCTGGCGGAGATAAATACGCCTTTTTTACGCAGCTCATTACTGGTCCGGTGCTGCCCGTGGGCCGGGAAGTCAACGGCATATTCAACAACCGCGCGTTCAGTGGCTTCGTCGGCGCGGTTCTTCAGGTTGGGAACCCGGCGGTTCTGGTTAACCAGTGCATCGATGCCACCTTCAGCAGCCAGTTCCTGATAACGGTAAAACGTGTCGCGCGACACGCCCATGATCTTGCAGGCTTTTGATACGTTACCAAGTTCTTCGGCGAGATTGAGCAGGCCGGTTTTGTGTTTGATGATGGGATTGTTAGTATGAAGCATGAGAGTTACCTCGCGTTTTGTTTAAGGATTAGACACCCATATCAAAACCGGTAACTCTCAACCTTTCAAGGTCATGTGTCAGATCAAGTCGCGACTAATACAGATAAATCGTTATAGACACAGATTAACGCGGAGGGAGATCCAACATATGGCCCATCTTGGCCGCTTTCGTTGCCAGATAGCGCTCATTTTTCGGGTTGCGTCCCACGACTAACGGCACACGTTCAACAATGTTGATGCCTGCGTCATTGAGGATTTTTACTTTTTGCGGATTGTTGGTCAGTAAGCGGACTTCATTCACGCCCAATAGCTTGAACATGTCCGCACACAGCGTGAAATCGCGCTCATCAGCCGCAAACCCGAGCTGATGATTTGCTTCGAAGGTATCCGCCCCCAGGTCTTGTAACGCATAGGCGCGAATCTTGTTCAACAAGCCGATATTACGCCCTTCTTGTCGGTGATAGAGCAGTACACCACGCCCTTCTTCAGCAATATGGCCCAATGCGGCTTCCAGTTGGAATCCGCAATCGCAGCGCAGGCTGAACAATGCATCACCGGTTAAACATTCGGAATGGACACGAGCTAAAACAGGCGCTGGACCGGAGATATCACCGAAAACCAGTGCGAGGTGATCGTGTCCTGTGGCTAACTCTTCGAATCCTACCATGAGGAAATCGCCCCAGGGGGTGGGTAATTTTGCTTCGGCCACCCGTTTAAGCTGCATTTTACATCTCCAACACAAAAAGATTGCGCATATCCTACTGCCGGATAACGCAATTAACCAGTAAAAACGCCATTGAGGAATAAAACCAAGCGTAAACCGTGCAGGTGCCCTGCTGTGTTCATCCGGACTGTGCCGCAGCACGATGTATGTACAGCAGCACAGGTACTGACATAACGATGGAGTAGTTTACGTTCCATTTACGAAGGCGGGGCGATTTCATGATAAATTTATGAAAAAATTGCGATTTACGCCCACGCTTCAACCGTGTGTATCTGCGTTTGTGGGTGAAGGATGAAACAGGGGAAGCTATGTACGACATTGCCAAGCGCACTGCCCTCGGTGCGGGAATTTTGCTGATATTGCCGATTGCCGTAGGGGTGAGCGGCTGGCAATGGCAACCCGAAACACAGGGACTTTGGCTGCGTGGACTGTTCTGGGTCACGGAAACGGTGACGCGCCCCTGGGGAATAGTGACCAGCGCACTCTTGGCGCTCTGGTTTTTGTTGTGTTTACGTTTTCGTTTCAAACCGGCGTTGGGCGTGCTGGCAATCATGGAGCTGACGGTGCTGGTTGGTCAGGGCATGAAGTCGTTAATTAAAGAGCGGCTTCAGGAGCCGCGCCCTTTTGTCGTCTGGCTGGAAAAAACGTACCATGTCGACGAACGCTATTTTTATTCTTTGCAGCGTCCTGAACGCGCGCGTCTGGTGGCGCAGCAACTGAGGGCACAAACGCAGATCCCTGAATGGCTGCGCGCCCACTGGCAATTTGAAACCGGCTTTGCCTTTCCATCGGGGCATACCCTGTTCGCGGCAACCTGGGCGATGCTGGCGGTAGGGTTGTTGTGGGCGCGGCGGCACTATAAAACCGTGGCGGTATTGATGGTGTGGGCATCGGGGGTGATGGCCAGTCGTTTAGCCTTGGGCATGCATTGGCCGCAGGATTTGATCGCGGCCACCCTGATGAGCTGGGTGTTAGTGGTGCTGGCGTGTACGCTCGCGCAGTGCTGGTGCGGTCCATTATCGCGAACGTCTCAGGAAAAACAAGGTGATGATAACGTGAAGCAGGAGCACCAGTGACGCCGTTTATGATGTCAGGCATTGCGGTTCAGACCCTGAACCCGACGGGTGTTTCAGGCCGATGGGCTTTGGTCAGCGATCATCACTTACGCCGCCTATCCTTGAACGGTCTGATACGTAAAATCGTCTCTGTGACCAATACACATAACCGTAAACGGAAGTTGGTCTCTGCGGTGCAGAAATAACCAAGGTGCATAAAGGTGGGGATACGGGCAAGGCTAAATCATGTGATTGCCAAAGATGGAACCATATTGCAAGATGCGCTAGAGAGTATACATCTGAGGTTGAACGTCACCCTGGCGTCTCAGCACTCCCTCGTCAAAGGTAAAACGGTGCAATTGCCTTACGGCCCGACCGATATTTTCACATTGGAAAAGTGGGGGGCAGAGTACCGCATTGTCAATGCGATCGAGGGGGTAACCTCACACATTGACGGTTATTATGTTTTCATTATCCCTGTCGACGCGCCGTATAAAATCCAGTGCGCAGCGCTAGCCTGCCTCAAAGAACCGCTAAGCAGATTCCCCCTAAAATGACATTCTTCCTTTGTGAATGTCACCAAGGTGCATTTCGCCGGGGTGTTGAAATTCGTGCAACAGCTGCTGGCTTTTTGGAGTAATGCCAGCGGCCATTTCATGCCTCCGGCGGAAGCTCGCCACGCGCTCTTGCCCTATATAAAATTGCTTTTGCCTGAATCGCGTTTTGTCGATCATCGCTTTTTGTAAGCAGATGGTGCAAAAACAGGCGGCGCCGCCGCTCTTGCCTGATGCTACCTCCGTTAGTCGTGCCCTTTCTCCGGCTATAATGGATAATTCTATGGGGTTTAGCGCCAACATTTGGCATAATCATTAGGTTAAGGCGATATCTCAGGAACAAGAATGTGAAATACTTGCTGATCTTCTTATTGGTACTGGCGATATTCATCATTTCCATTACGTTGGGGGCACACAACGAGCAGGTTGTTACCTTCAACTATCTGTTGGCGCAGGGCGAATATCGTGTTTCCACGCTACTTGCGACGCTGTTTGCAGTGGGGTTTGTGCTGGGGTGGGTGATCTGCGGTTTATTTTACCTGCGATTACGCATCACACTGAGTCGTGCGCAGCGTAAAATCAAACGCCTGGAACAGCAGCAGTCTGTAACAGAGAGCGAACCATCGCCCTTTGCGCCCTCTGTTTCCCACTAAGGATCCTCCTCTATGTTAGAACTGCTGTTTCTGTTATTGCCGGTGGCCGCCGCATACGGGTGGTACATGGGCCACAGAAGCGCGCAGCAGGACAAAGATCAGGAAGCCAACCGCTTGTCGCTAGAATATGTGACAGGTGTAAACTTTTTGCTTTCTAATCAGCAAGATAAAGCGGTGGAACTGTTCCTTGACATGATCAAGGACGAAAGTAACACCTTTGAAGAACACCTGACGCTCGGTAACCTGTTCCGCTCTCGCGGTGAGGTTGACCGTGCTATTCGCATTCATCAGGCATTGACGGAAAGTGCGTCGTTATCTTTCGAACAGCGCTTGTTGGCGGTGCAGCAACTGGGGCGTGATTACATGGCCGCCGGGCTGTATGACCGCGCTGAAGAGATCTTCACCCAGCTAGTGGATGAAGAAGATTTTCGTCGCAGCGCGCTTCAACAACTGTTGCAGATTTATCAGGCTACCAGCGAGTGGCAGAAGGCGATCGATATTGCGGAAAAACTGGTCAAACTCGGTCAACCGCAGTTGAATACGGAAATCGCCCATTTCTACTGCGAACTGGCGCTACAAGCGATGAGCAGTGACGATCTGGATAAAGCCCTGACGCTACTCAAAAAGGGCGCAGCAACGGACAAAGCGTGCGCACGTGCATCGATCATGATGGGGCGTATTCATATTGCCCAGGAACGCTATGGGCCTGCGGCAGAGGTGCTCCAGCAGGTTAAGGAACAAGATAAAGCCTTTGTCAGTGAAATCTTGCCGATGCTGGAAACCTGCTATCAGCATTTGCCTGCGTCGGAGGCATGGGAAGATTTTCTCAAACGCTGTGTTGAAGAGAACACTGGCGCCAGCGCCGATCTGATGTTAGCGGATATCCTTGAGCGTAAAGAAGGGGCTGAGGTGGCGCAGGTCTACATCAACCGCCAGTTACAGCGCCACCCGACTATGCGTGTTTTCCATCGCTTGATGGATTTTCACCTGAGTGAAGCCGAAGATGGTCGAGCTAAAGAGAGCTTGCTGGTGCTGCGCGATATGGTGGGAGAACAGATACGGACCAAACCGCGCTACAGCTGCCAGAAGTGTGGTTTCACCTCGCAATCCCTATACTGGCACTGTCCTTCATGCCGCTCCTGGGACAGCATCAAACCGATCCGTGGTCTGGATGGACAATAGCCTGAGGCGTGCAGTGTGCCTAATGCGTGTTGTCCATTTTATAAAACGCGATTTAGTTACAACATGCTTTTAATTAAGCACGAATCCGCGGTGAACACCGCGCGAAATGCGGCACAGTCCGGCAGGGTCGCTGGGCTTTCGCGGGCGAGAAGGGTAAAATGCGGCGGAAAATTTTTATACGCGGACCAATTTCACTCCACGGATTTAATCGCAAAGCAAAACTGAGGGCCACATGAGCGAACACATCACCCCACCGCATGCCGTTACGTCGCCGATCGTTGTCGCATTGGACTATGCTGACCAGAATCAGGCGTTGGCGTTTGTCGATCGCATCAATCCACAGGATTGTCGGCTGAAAGTGGGCAAAGAGATGTTTACCCTCTTCGGTCCGCAATTTGTTAAGGCATTACAGCAGCGCGGTTTTGACGTTTTTCTCGACCTCAAGTTTCACGATATCCCTAACACAGCTGCGCATGCGGTGGCGGCGGCGGCAGAATTAGGGGTGTGGATGGTCAACGTCCATGCCAGTGGCGGCCGACGGATGATGGAAGCGGCGAAAGCGGCATTGCAGCCCTTTGGTGCCGATGCGCCGATGCTGATTGCTGTTACCTTATTGACCAGCATGGAAGCTGACGATCTGCTGGCGTTAGGCATCACTGCGACACCGGCGCAGCAAGCGGAGCGCCTTGCGGTGCTGACCCGTGATTGTGGATTGGATGGTGTGGTGTGTTCTGCCCAGGAAGCGCAGCGCCTGAAACAGGTTTGTGGTAGCGCATTTCAACTGGTCACGCCGGGTATTCGCCCAGCGGGCAGTGCCAGTGGCGATCAGCGTCGCATTATGACGCCGGAACAGGCGCAGGCGGCCGGCGTTGATTATATGGTCATTGGGCGTCCGATCACCCAATCTGCCGATCCGGCGCACACGCTGGCGCAGATTCGGCGTTCGTTATTGGCGGGAGGGCAGGGATGAGTGACAGTAACAGCCGGTTGGTCTATTCCACCGACACCGGACGCATCAAGGAAGAACACGCTCCGGTGGCGCGTGCCAAAGGCGACGGCGTGGTGCGCATTCAACGACAAACCAGCGGACGCAAAGGAAAAGGGGTGTGTATTATCACAGGTCTCGATCTGGATGATGCCGCGCTTACTGCGTTGGGTGCAGAGCTGAAAAAGAAATGTGGCTGTGGTGGCGCGGTGAAAGAGGGCACCATTGAGATTCAGGGCGACAAGCGCGATCTGTTAAAACAGCTATTAGAAGCGAAGGGGTTGAAGGTCAAACTGGCGGGCGGTTAATACAGAACCTGACAGCAGGGCGGCCCCTGCTGTCACTCGCTATTAGTCGACCTGATGACCAATAATGCCGCCAATGGCTGCTCCGCCCAGTGTGCCCAGCGTGCCGCCACCGGTCAGGATTGCCCCACCGACTGCGCCAGCCCCAGCGCCAATGGCGGTATTACGATCGCGTTTGGACATGTTGGAACAGTCGCTGAGCGTCATGACTAATGCAACGGCAAGGGCAGTAACGACGAAACCTTTTTTTACAACCATGGTGATCTATATGAACGCATCCCGTTTGCAAAGCATTCGTGGTGTTGACATTGACAGTAGGTTGCAGCTCTATATTCGGCCTTGTTGCAGCCGCTGCTGCGGGCCTCGATGAGATTCGCTGACTCACACCTCATTCTCCTGGCGAGCTTTAAGCTCAACGCCCCATTCAGGTTTAGTGAGTCACGGTCTTACCTGTCGTTGTCATCACTACGGCTGCCCTAGCAACCTTTCAGCATTCACCCTTCTATTAAAAGAGTTAATGTTTTGCCAGTATCTGTCGTTCAGAACGGCCTGACACTGACGTGTTTTTTGTCGTAAGTTCGGCTATGTGCCACCAGGGCCCACACCGTGCGCGCTATCTTGTTAGCCATCCCCACCACCGCAACGCTGGTTGTCCGTCTTTTCAGCAGCTCCGTAACCCACGGGTTCGGCTCTTTCGCCAGCAGCGTCGCAGCCCTGGCTCCGTGGATAAACAGCGTCCGGAGATAAGCATCGCCGCGTTTACTGATGCCCAGAAGCCTCACTTTGCCGCCGGTGCCTGTTTGCTTTGGCACCAAGCCGATGTAGGCTGCGAACTCCCGTCCTGATCGGAAGGCTCCCGCATCTCCCATGATGGTAACTGCTGCGGTGGCAACCAGTGGGCCAACACCTGGAATGTCCATAATCCGCCGACAGACCTCATTCTGTTTCGCCCAAGTGGCAAGCTGTTTTTCGATACCCTCTATCTGCATATCCAGGTCATTGAGGCGCCGATGCTGGTCTTCAAACTGGTAGATCAGGAACGGTGGCAGTTTTTCCTTAAGTCGCTCAAGCACCTCTGGCATCGCCTTGTCCAGTGACGCCCGGCCTTTACGCACAGTTTCGCCGAACTCCAACAGCAATCCGTGCAGCGAGTTGATTTGCGCGGTGCGGAACTTCACTAACTGGCGGCGCATTTTGTGCAGCGACAGTACTGCCTGCTGTTCCTCAGTTTTGACGGCAACGGCTTTAGCTGGCTGCTGGACCGCCATCCAGATAGCACGGACATCCATCACGTCATTTTTATTGCCCATCACGAAGGCCTTGACGAATTTGCCCTGGAGTAGTCTGACCTTATGCCCCAGTTTTTCCAGCTCCCGCGCCCAGTACTGGGAACCGCCGCAAGCTTCCATGCCAATCAGGCAAGGCTCACGATTGCTGAAGTATTCCAGCAGCGCGTCGCGCTTTATCTGTTTATCGATGACTTCACCGGTATGTTCATTAATGAAATGAACCTGCATCAGATGTTTTGCGATATCGACGCCAACAGGGGTATATTTCATGTCGTGGATCCTCCAGTTATCAGGGAGCTTTATGCATCCCGTGTTGGGCACAATGATGCAGTAAGTCTGCGAGGATCCACACCTTACCTGCCGAACCCTTCGCTGCTCTCAAATGTGTGGGATGCGTTCATCTCATTCTCCTGATGTTTTCGCCCGCTCCTGATGTTTTCGCCCGCGGCGCCGGAAAATATCGCATTACACGATATTTGAACTATTTAATTTGACCTTGTCGGCCATCTCTCTCTTTCTCTCAGTATAATCGTCGGAAGTGCTCTGGGCAGGTGGAAAAATCCTAATTGCTTCACGCCGAGTGTCTCGTAAATGCCCGTAGTACCATCACGCTGTGCATGGTGATAAATGACTTCCCTGTCATAAACGGTAATGCGCAGCAGAACGTAGCAGGGTTTTTAGCCAGTTATAGCCAACCGACTTAAAAATGATTACATCCTATGCCCTGATATGCGGCAAAGAAGCATAGCTGGCTGTTATCAAAATAATGTCGCTTGGCTATAGCCCATAGGTGTGGCCCCCCGACTCCCCGACAATATCCTATCGGATGAAAGGGGGCGAACGATGTTAGAAGAACTCAAACAGCAGGTGTTGGAGGCGAATTTGGCGCTGCGAGCGCATCACCTGGTGACGTTTACCTGGGGAAATGTCAGTGCAGTCGATCGTCAGCAGGGGTTGATGGTGATTAAACCGTCGGGTGTGGCTTACCCGGTGATGACCGCTGAAGATATGGTGGTGGTGGAGCTGGCAACCGGGCGCGTGGTTGAAGGCAGCAAGAAGCCCTCATCGGATTCAGACACTCATCGCGTACTCTATCTGGCGTTTGATCAAATTGGTGGCATTGTGCATACGCATTCGCGTCATGCGACAATTTGGGCGCAGGCGGGCAAAGATTTACCGGCCTTTGGTACTACCCATGCTGATTACTTTTACGGCGCAATCCCTTGCACCCGTCTGATTACCGACGCGGAGATCGACGGCCGTTATGAGTGGGAAACGGGGAATGTGATTGTAGAGACTTTTCATCAACGCCAGCTTTCGCCCTTGGATATCCCCGCCGTGCTCGTCAACGCGCACGGTCCCTTCGCCTGGGGAAAAGACGCTGACAGTGCGGTGCACAACGCGGTGGTGCTGGAAGAAATTGCCTATATGGGCATCTTTACCCGCCAGTTGACACCGGACGTCGGCCCGATGCAGCAGCAACTGCTGGATAAACACTACCTGCGTAAGCACGGTAAAAACGCCTATTACGGACAATAACCTTAAATCAACCCACCTCGTGGATAACTGACGCGGTGGGCTGCAATGCGATCCCACACTGGCCTGATGCGTGTCAGCGCATCTTCAATTCGACTGACTGGCAGCGTAAAAGGGACGCGTAAAAAGCGTTCAAAAGCCCCTTCAATCCCAAAACGCGGCCCTGCGCCAATTCGTATCCCCAAGGTTTCTGCATTGGCTGCCAACATGGTGGAGACCGGCTGTGGCAGTTCTGCCCACCAACAGAGGCCACCACTGGGCGTATTCAACTGCCACTCAGGAAAATGGCGCGCGATAGCAGCCCCGGTTTGGTCCCGCTGCTGGCGCAAACCGGCGCGGCGTGCAGGTAAGATCTGTTCTGCATCCTGCAACAATTCCGCACAGGCGAGCTGTTCCAATAGCGGAGAGCCCAAATCCACGGTATCGCGCATCTGTATCAGTGCGGCGATGGTGCGAGCGCTGGCACGAATCCAACCGAGTCGTAGCCCACCCCAAAAGCTTTTGCCCGCCGAACCCAGCATGATGACGTGTCCGCTGTCATCAAAGGCGGCGGTGGCGGAACGTCGTACCACAGTTCAGACATGGTTTCATCCACCACCATCGGCGTGCGCGTACGTGCCGCGATCTCCGCCACAATCTGGCGCGTAGCGCTGTCCATGCAGCGACCGGTGGGGTTGTGAAAATCGGCGATCAGGTAAGCGAGGCGTGGAGCGGCCTGAGCAATCGTGATGGCAAGGCCATCGGTATCCCATCCCTGAGCGGGCAGTGCTAAGGGAATCGGGCGACAAGCTGCGCCTTTTATCGCCCCAATTGCGTGAGGATAGGTCGGGTGTTCAATAATTACGCGGTCTCCCGGGCCGGTCAGCAGCCGCAGCAGCAAGGTAAAACCGCTGACCGCGCCGTTCACCACCATGATTTGATCCGCGGTGGTGTGCAGACCACGCTCGTTGTAGCGTTGCGCAATCGCTGTGCGCAGTCGTGGCAGTCCAGCGGCGTCGTAGCCGCTGTGTTCGAGATACTCTGGCAACTGAGACAGGGCGCGGGTATAGGCCTGATGGATTTCTGGACCTGCGGGCAGGGCGGCGCAAGAGAGATCGACTGCAGGCAACGGCAAACGGGCTATATCCGGCTCAGTGCGCGCAATGGGCAGCGTTGTGAGAGAGCCAGAACCTTGGCGGCTGGCAAGATAGCCCTCGCTGCGCAGTTCGGTCAAGGCACCGGTTACCGTGGTACGGCTGATGTGCAGTATTTCTGCCACGTCGCGCTCGCCCGGAAGGCGGGTATCCAACGGCAAACGTCCATCCAGGATCAGCAACCGCAATCCATCTGCCAACTGGCGATAAGCCGGAGTGCGTGATTCGGGTTGCTGCCAGTTACCGAGCAGACGCTGTAATGAGGCCGAGCCGATTCGCCGTGCAGCCATGGTAAACTCCGAGACGGATTAAAAGCCACTTTCGATAAACTGAACCTTAAAATAAAGTCCATTTTGCGTTAATGTAGCACAACTTCCTTGATGACGTCATCCTGTTGGTGACGAAGGGTTTATGGTGGGGTGAAGTACTATGGCGTATCGGCTTGGATTACTGTATGTGGGATTGGCTCTGTACGGCATTGCAATCGCCATGATGATCCGGGGAAATTTAGGGGTGGACCCGTGGGACGTCTTTCACCTCGGGTTAGCGCAGCATTTGCCACTGAGTGTGGGGACTATCATCATCCTGATGGGCGCGTTGGTGCTGCTGCTGTGGATCCCGCTGCGCCAGCGACCGGGATTGGGGACCATCAGTAACGTTATCGTGATTGGGCTGGCCACCAACGTGGGATTGGATTTACTGCCAGAAATAGAACACCTCGGAGCACGCACGGCGCTGTTGGTTGGGGGTGTCATCACCAATGGGCTTGCCACGGGCATGTATATCGGTGCTGGTTTTGGCCCTGGTCCTCGCGATGGCTTGATGACCGGCATCGTGGCGCGCACCGGATGGCAAATTCGCTATGTGCGAACCGGCATCGAACTGACGGTGCTGGTGGTGGGGTGGATACTCGGCGGCACGATCGGCGTGGGTACGGTGGTGTATGCCTTTGCGATTGGCCCGCTGATCCAACTGTTTTTACCCTATTTTGTCGGGCAGTCGCGCGAACGCACCCGGGCCGCTACCGTCAATAAAGCGAGTGACTGATGGCATTTTCAGTTCTGGCGTGGCGAGCACAATACCCACGGCCAGACCGACAATCACACCAATTTTCAGGAATTTAGAAAGATAATCACGGGGAGCCAACAGCAGCCACACTGGCAGCACCGAAGCGATAAAGCTATAGATCATCAGCGCCCAGGTCAGCGTGGTGCCTTGCAGGGTAAAGAAGGGGCCCCAGTACGGATGGACTGAGATGTCGCCGCCGTACACGATGGCCATCATCATCAATACAAAACCGATCAGTGAGACTTCAGCAATTTTTCCGGGGCGCAGAAAGCGCATGTAAACACCCATAAACAGCGCAATCGGGATCGTGGCTGCAATGGTGAACACCCCCCAGGGGCTGTGTGCCAGCGCTTTGACCACCACCAGGGCCAGTGCGGAAAGAATGATGATCATCACGCCCAGCGCGCCCAGCATGGTGACCATGCCTGCAAAGGTGCCCAACTCTTGTTTTGCCATCTCCCCGAGCGAACGGCCATCGCGGCGCGTCGAGATAAACAGGACCAGAAAATCCTGTAACGCACCAGCGAACATTACCCCGACCAAAATCCAGATGGTGCCCGGCAGAAAACCCATCTGCGCGGCGAGAATCGGGCCAACCAACGGGCCTGCCCCGACGATAGCGGCAAAGTGGTGACCAAACAGCACCCATTTGTTGGTAGGAACATAATCTAACCCTTCATTGTGACGTTCAGCCGGCGTGACACGGCGGTCATCCAGTTCAAACACTTTTTTAGCAATAAACAGACTGTAAAAGCGGTAGGCAATGCTGTAGCAGGATACGGCGGCAATGACCAACCACACGGCATTAACATGCTCTCCGCGGCTTAAGGCCAGCATGGCGAAGGCGATAGATAGCCCCCGCTAATGCGACCAACAGCCAGATCACTATGCTCTTGACATTATTCATGACAACGGCTCCTTCGTTACCCAACTAATGGGGCGAGAGTTTTGCTGGCTTTTAGGGCATAACGCCATAGCAAACGGCGCAGCCCTTAAAAACATATAGCCAAGCGACTTAATTTTGATTACACCATATGGACTGAGAACAAACTCTCTGTATCGCAACCCATCTCTCTTTTTTTGCTTTTCGCTTGTGCCCATTTATGCTCAATTGGGTTAAGATCTGGCGAATATGTAGGCAAATACTCCACCATATACCCTGCATCGATGATGACTTGTTGAATATTATGTTTTTTGTGAAAAGTGGCATTGTCCATCATGATTACACTGTTTTTAGGGAGTACTGGGATAAGGACTTGTGTGACCCAGGCATAGAAAACATCGCTGTTAATATTGATATCAAATAATCCGATAGCAAACAGCGTTGTGCCTAATAAAGCGCCGATAACATTTGTTCTTCCCCTAGCTCCCCAGTTCTTCAGGCCAAAACACCGTTGACCTTTTGGGGAATAGCCGTGAGTCCGTGGGGTATCGTGTGAAAAACCACTTTCATCAATAAAAACAATAGGTTTACCTTCTTTTTCATACTGTTGTTTTTTTTGTTGAAATCCCTGCCGGGCGTTTTCGTCGGCTTTCGGATGACGTATAGCCAACCGACTTAAAAATGATTACATCCTATGCCCTGATATGCGGCAAAGAAGCATAGCTGGCTGTTATCAAAATAATGTCGCTTGGCTATAGAGTTTTTTTTATAGGTCAATCCCAGCTTTTTAAGCGCTTGCCAAATGGCCTTCTGACAAACGCCAAAACGCTCTGCACGTTCTTTTTGGTAAGCATCTGGATATTGTTCAACATCTTTTATCAACTCGGATTTATCGATCTTTCGCTGACGCGTGGTCGATGCTTTTGACTCTATTTGATTAATCCAACGCGATACAGAGGCAGGGCCAATCCGAAATTGCTTCGCTGTTTCTCGGATACTCAACCCTTCGTTTTTCCGTGTAGATATCACTTTACGTCTAAAATCAATTGAATAGCTCATTTAAATAATGTAATCAAAATTAAGTCGTTTAGCTATAGTGTATTTCAGCGTGATGCGCGGCAGGTGCAGATGAGAAAATGTGAGCAAGAGTGGATTTTTGTAAATTAAATTCAGATTTAGCTACTGACGATGCGTGAGGAGAGAGCCTGATGCGGGAAAAACGGTGTCGCCAACCCACAGGCTGGCGACACCAGAGGATTATGCTGCTGGTTTGGCAATGATACTACGCGTTTCCATGCGCACGTCGGTCAATACCACGTCCAGCGTATCGCTTTGGCGGTAGACCACTTCACCTTTCACGGAGACCGTACCGGTTTCCTGGCTGCTGACTAATTCATCGCGCACTGCGTGAATAAACGAAGCCGGGATAAACGCAACGGCACCGTTGTCCAGCAAACGCACGCGCAGACCTCCACGCGTCACATCGATGATCTCGGCACGGAAACGGGCAGCGGTACCGGCTTTCGGTTTCAGGAAACGGGCATACAGCCAGTCACCAACGTCACGCTCTGCCATACGGTTCAAACGGCGGCGTTCCGCCATGTGTTGCGTGCTGTCATCTTGCGGTTTCTCAGCTGGTTGCTGGCAAATAATGGCTTTCAACAGGCGATGGTTGATCATGTCACCGAACTTACGAATGGGCGAGGTCCAGGTGGCATACGCATCCAGCCCCAGACCGAAATGCGGCCCCGGCGTGGTAGAGACTTCAGCGAAGGTTTGGAAGCGGCGAATGCGGCTGTCTAAGAATGACGTCGGTAACGCATCCAGCTCACGGCGCAGTTTGCAAAAACCGTCTAGCGTTAACAGCGCGGAAGCATCCGCTTCAATACCGTTGTTGCTTAACACTGTCACGGCCTGATCGACCTGTGTCGGTTCGAAGCCGTTATGCACGTTGTAAATGCCAAAGCCCAGCTTCTCTTTAAGCATGCGCGCAGCGCAGATATTGGCGGTGATCATGGTTTCTTCGACGATGCGATTGGCGATACGGCGTTGCTCAACCACGATATCCAACACATCGCCCTGCTCGCCGAGCAGGAAACGGTAATCAGAACGGTCTTTAAACACCAGCGCATGGGTGGCGCGCCAGGTGCTACGGGCCAGACCGATGCGGTGCAACAAACGGATTTGTTCGGCAACGGCATCGTTCTCCGGCTGCCATTCACCCTGTTGCTCCAGCCAGTCTGAAACGTTGTCGTAAACCAGCTTGGCCTTGGATTCTACCCAGGCGGCAAAGAACTGCACATCATCACCCAGCGTACCGTCAGCCGCGACGGTGACGCGGCACACCACTGCCGGGCGGCGCGCTAGCGCGCGCAGGGAGCAGAGATCGTCGGAAAGCACGCGCGGCAGCATCGGAATATTGAATCCCGGCAGATAGTTGGTAAACGCACGTTGACGCGCCAGCGTATCCAGCGTACTGCCCGCTTCCACATAGGAGGTAGGATCGGCAATGGCGATAGTGAGTTCCAGGGTGCCGTCGCCGTTGTCTTTGGCATACAGCGCATCGTCCATGTCTTCGGTGCTGGCGCTGTCGATGGTAACAAAGGTCAATGCGGTTAAATCTTCGCGCGTCAGGTTACTATCATTGAGCGTCAATTCACTGTCCATTTCTGGCGCAGTAAGCTCAAGATTATGACGTGACAACGTCACCCACCACGGCGCCAGCGGATCGTCGCCAGTGGTGATGTATTGCGTTAATTCTGCATGAAAACTGCGATCGCCTTTGAGCGGATGGCGGCGCATTTCCGCCACCGCCCAATCACCATCCTGAAAGGTGTGATTTATGTCGCGCCCGGTACGGCAGGGAATCGCCTCTTTCAACAGCGGATGATCGGGCAGGACGGCAAAGCGGTCATCCTTTTTCTGCACGCGGCCAACAAAGCGCGTCAAAAAAGGTTCAATCAGGGATTCCGGTTCTGCAATTTCGCGATCTTTGTCGGTGTGCAGCGTCGCAACGATACGATCGCCATGCATCACCTTCTTCATCTGCGGCGGTGGAATAAAGTAGCTTTTTTGTGCGTCGACTTCTAAAAAGCCGAACCCTTTATCAGTGCCTTTCACCACGCCTTCAGCACGCGGAGTTTGGGAGTGAAGTTGCTGTTTTAGCTGGGCAAGCAGCGGATTATCTTGAAACATAATGAGTAAAAGAGATGTCCAGATGCGGTTATTAACGACACTAATCAATGGCAGACAGTTTTACGCGAAACCCGTGCTGGCGGCAAGCGTGATGTATATCAATAAGAGCAATCTTCGCGTTTTGAGAGTAACCGCAATGCAGCGCGTAACGGGCGCAGAACACAGGCGTCCCGGCCAGTGCCGAGACGCCTGTGTATCAGGCGATACGTCGCTCAGTGTCTGTATTGCGTTGACTGCGGGTTATGGTCACAGGTACGGATTTTGAGGTCGGCGTAAAGGTTTCATCACCTACGCTTGAGAGTGGCACCAACGGATTGGTTTCCGGATAGTAGGCGGCCAGATTACCGCTAGGAATGTTGTAGCTGACCAGCCGAAATCCGCTTACCTTGCGTGTGATGCCATCGTGCCACACTGTCTCGATATCCACGTTGTCACCGTCAGCCAACCCCAATGCGGCGATATACTGCGGATTGATAAACAGCACCTCGCGTTGTCCGTAAACGCCACGATAGCGGTCATCAAGGCCATAAATGGTGGTGTTGTACTGATCGTGCGAGCGCAGGGTTTGCAGGGTAAAAGGAGCCTGCTGAGAGACAAGCTGCGGAAACAGGGTTTTCGGCAGTTCGGCGGCACCGAAGTTGGCCTTCTGGTTCGGCGTATTGAAACGTAGTTCAGCTGCTGCATTGCCTAAATAGAATCCGCCGGGTTGTTCGCAACGGAGGTTGAAATCGTTGAAGCCGGGCAAGGTGGCGGCTATATGATCGCGGATCAGAGAATAATCCCCCGCAAGTGCCAGCCAATCCACCGGTTGGTCGCCCAGCGTCGCATTGGCAATGCCAGCCACGATTGCGGTCTCAGAGCGCTGCTGCTCAGACAGGGGATAGCCTACACCTTCCGAGGCGTGCACCATGCTGAATGAGTCCTCGACGGTCACAAACTGTGGGCCGCTGGCTTGGATATAGCCAACCGACTTAAAAATGATTACATCCTATGCCCTGATATGCGGCAAAGAAGCATAGCTGGCTGTTATCAAAATAATGTCGCTTGGCTATATCACGCTCGGTGCGTCCCTGTGTCGGCAGGATCAGCGCGTCTTGTTTACCCGTGATCAGGTGGCTGCGGTTAAGTTTGGTGCTGATGTGTACCGTAAGCTGAAAGCGCTGCAATGCAGCTTCGGTACGAGGCGAATCCGGCGCGGCGGCGGCAAGGTTACCGCCCAACGCGATCAACACGCGAGCCTCATCGCGCAGCATGGCTTCCAGCGCTTCCACGGTATTATGGCCGGGTTGTTGCGCAGGGGTGAAACCAAAATGCGCACCAAGGCTGTCAAGAAACGCCTGACTCGGTTTCTCATCAATGCCCATGGTGCGATTACCCTGCACGTTGCTGTGTCCGCGCACCGGGCATAGCCCTGCGCCCGGCTTGCCTAACTGACCAAACAACAGTTGCAGATTGGCGATCTCTCGCACCGTGGCAACGGAGTGTTTATGCTGTGTGACACCCATGGCCCAGGTACAAATGACGCGCGGCGAGCGTTGATAGATATCGGCCACGGCGCGTAATTGTGCTTCGCGTAAACCCGATTGCTGTTCAATCTCGGCCCACGTGGTGGCATCGACCACTGCCAGATACGCCTCAACGTTGGCCGTGTGGCTGGCGATAAACGCACGGTCAAACAGTCCCGGTTGCTGCTGTGCCAGACGCTGGCGATCTGTTTCAAGCAGGGCTTTGACCATGCCGCGCACTGCGGCCATATCGCCGCCGAGATGGGGTTGTAGGTAAGTTTCGCTGCTAGTGCCGGACAGCGGTGTCAGCAGTTCCAACGGGTTTTGCGGGTTGGCAAAGCGTTCCAGACCGCGTTCGCGCAGCGTATTGAATGACACGATGTGCGCGCCGCGATCAGCGGCATGGCACAGGCTGTGAAGCATCCGCGGATGGTTGGTGCCGGGATTTTGTCCAAAGACGAAAATGGCATCGGCATGTTCAAAATCTTCAAGGCGAATGGTGCCTTTACCGACACCGATGCTTTGCTTTAAACCGGTGCCGCTGGCTTCGTGACACATATTGGAACAGTCGGGGAAATTGTTGGTGCCAAACAGGCGACCAAACAGCTGATACAGGTAAGAGGCCTAGTTACTGGCCCATCCCGAGGTGTACAGATCCAACTGATTGGGGGGTTCCAGGGCGTGGAGATGCCGGGCGATCAGCGCAAAAGCATCCTGCCACTCAATCGGGACATAGCGATCGCTGGCGCGATCATAGCGCATCGGATGGGTCAACCGCCCCTGATACTCGAGAAAATAGTCGCTCTGCTGGCGCAGCCTGCTCACGCTGTGGGCGGCAAAGAACGCCGGATCGATGACTTTGCGCGTGGCTTCCCAGCTCACTGCTTTGGCCCCGTTTTCGCAAAAACTGAAGGTGCTGCTGTTATCATCACCCCAGGCGCAGCCGGGACAGTCAAAACCTTTCGATTTATTGACGCGGAGCAAGTTTCGGATATTTCTCAGCGCTTGCTTGCTGTCGAGCACAAAGCGGGTTGTGGCTTCTAAAGAGCCCCAACCACCTGCTGCGCTCTGGTATGGTTTGATGGCGTGTTTAAATTTCATAGTGGTATCCGCAGGTGTTGAATGTTTGTGTTATGTAAATTTTATATTAAATATTTGCGATGTGTGGCCAGTCTAAGAGTGAGGGCGTCGGTCGTCTAATCGACTGTGACTATGGCGCGATTGGTCAGGGTTATTAAATTTATATGCTTGGTATCTTTGGTATTTTATAACCCCTTATCGGCGAATGACTTGCGGTACACGGAGAAATTGGTTTCACTGTCACTTCAATGGGACGTTCCCCTTAATGTTCACGCCAGACAGGAAGCGACATCATCGACATCAAACAGCTCATTTATCTGTGCAATCTCGAGAAAGAACGTCATTTTGGCCGTGCGGCGGAGGCCAGTTTCGTCAGCCAGCCCACGCTCTCAATGCGGCTGAAAAACCTGGAGCGCGAGCTCGATTTGGCGCTGATCAAGCGCGGGAACAATTTTGAAGGGTTCACGGCAGAGGGTGAGCGCGTTTTGGCCTGGGCGCGAGAAATTGTGTCGATTTATCAGGGATTGAAGCTGGAAGTGGCGTCGCTCAAGCGTGGCGTGAGCGGCGTATTGCGCATTGGTGCGGTGCCGCAATCGGGAATGGTGCTGCCACAACTGCTGGCTGCTGCCCATGAGATCTACCCGCAGCTCGACTATCAGGTCTCCTTGTTCAGTGCCGATCAGCTTCTTGAGGCGTTGAATGCCCATGCGGTTGATATCGGTCTGGTTTTTTTCGAGTTTGCCACGCTCAACGAGCTGGCTTTTCAGGCGGCTCCCGTGCACCGCAGTGAGATTTCTCTGGTGTACCACCCGCAGGCATTCCCGCAGATGGTCGGAGAAACGCCGCTGGCATTATCGGATTTGGCGGATTTACCGCTGTGTCTGGCTGAGCCCAGCCGCTATTTTCGGCGTTATCTTGATGGACACTTTCGCGAGTTGGGCGTGACGCCGACGGTGAAAGTGGAAAGTGCCTCGGTGATGCAATTGGTGCAAAGCGTATTTTTAGGATTGGGCTGCGCCGTTGTGCCTTAGGGAAGCCTGTTGCCGGAAATGACGCCCGCACTGCGTTTTCGCCCACTCACGCTGCCACCGATGCAGCGTCAGGCGGCGCTGGTTGTGGCTCCGGTTGGCAAGGTTACGGCCCTGGCGCAAAATTTCTTTGTTTTCGCGCAGACCTGGCTGGCAGCACACGCGGATTGAGTTGGACGAAAAAAAACCACCGGATACCGGTGGTTTTTGCTAATAGCAGTTGGAAATTAATCCAGTTCCAGCTCATTCATGGCGGCGATGTTGAAGCCGCCATCCACGTGCAGGACTTCACCGGAGATACCCGCAGCCAGATTCGAGCACAAGAACGCAGCCGTGTTGCCCACGTCTTCAATAGTGACCACACGGCGGATAGGCGTAACGGCCTCGCAGTGGGAGAGCATTTTTTTGAAGTTCTTGATGCCAGACGCCGCGAGCGTGCGGATAGGGCCTGCGGAAATGGCGTTAACGCGCACACCTTGCGCGCCCATGGCGTTCGCCATGTAGCGAACGTTAGCTTCCAGAGACGCTTTGGCCAGGCCCATCACGTTGTAGTTCGGGATAGCGCGCTCGGCACCCAGATAGGAGAGCGTGACCAGTGCAGAGTTCGGGTTCAGCATGGCGCGGCAGGCTTTTGCCATCGCCACGAAGCTGTAGGAACTGATATCGTGTGCAACGCTGAACCCTTCACGGGTCACTGCGTCGACGTAATCACCATCCAGTTGATCGCCCGGGGCGAACGCGATGGAGTGGACAAAACCGTCAAAGGTCGGCCATACGTTAGCCAGTTCGGCAAACAGCGCTTCAATGCTGGCATCTTCCGCAACGTCGCACGGCAGTACGATGCTGGAACCCAGCTCTTGTGCGAAGCCTTCAACACGCGATTTCAGCTTATCGTTCTGGTACGTAAACGCCAGTTCAGCGCCTTCGCGTTGCATCGCCTGTGCGATACCGAATGCAATTGAGCGGTTACTGGCAACACCCGTTACCAAAATGCGCTTACCGGTTAGAAAACCCATAGCAGTAATCCTTGTGATTATAGTTGCTGCGAACGCCTGCACAGAATGCGTTAATCAGGGCGTTCGAAGTGAGTAAACCGGGCGATTCTAGCATGGTTGCCCCTCGTGGGGTACTCCGAGCAGTATCGCCCATGCGTTTGCCGCGATGTCGCGCTGGCGAATCTGGCTAAAACTGCGCGCCGTCACGGCGCCAGGAATCGGCACTGAGCGCTTCGCCAAAGTAGCTGGCAATCAGGCGTTTGGTCAAATCGTGCAGCGGTGCGGCCAACACGTCTACGGTGCTGCCTCGTTCGACCACTTTACCGTCGTGCATTACCACGATCTGATCGCTGATGTGCTTCATCATGCCCAGATGCTGAGTGACATAAATATAGGAGATCCCTTGTTCTTCCTGAAGTTCCAGCATCAAATTAATGATTTGCGAGCGCATCGACATGTCTAACGAGGCCAGCGCCTCATCAGCCACGATCACCTTGGGCTGCAAGATTAACGCCCGAGCCAATCCCACGCGTTGTTTTTGGCCAGGCGCCAGCGCCTGCGGGTAGTAGTAAGCGTGGTCCGGGCGCAGGCCTACCTGTTGCAGCGTCTGGTTGATAATTTTTTCCCGCTCATGACCGTTCAATGTGGTATTCAACCGCAGCGGCATATCAAGCAGTTGGCCGATACGCTGACGTGGGTTGAGCGCATTACCCGCGTCCTGAAAAATCATGCGCACCTGCTGGCAGCGGAAGCGATAATCGCCGTAGCACAAAGGGTGGTCGTTAATCAGCAGTTCACCGGAGGTCGGTGGAATGACGCCCGCCAACATTTTCGCCAGGGTCGATTTGCCGGAGCCGTTCTCACCGATAATCGCCAGCGTCTGCCGTTCGCGCAGCGTGAAACTCACCGATTTCACGGCTTCAACGTGTTGGCGGTGAAACAACCCGGTGCGATAGCGGAACGTTTTGGTCAGGTTGCGCGCTTCGAGTAGAATGTCATCCATCATTGCTCCTCCGTATTAAGCGGGAAATGACAGGCAAACCAGTGATTTTTGGTCGAGACCAACAGCGGTGTCTGCATGCATTTTTTCTGCGAATAGGGGCAGCGTGGGCCCAAACGGCAGCCTACCGGCAGGTACTCCAGAGACGGAATCGCACCCGGCAGCGTGTTGAGTCTGCTTTTGTGCGGCAACGAACGCCCGAAATCGGGCATGGCGCGGATCAGCGCCTGGGTATAAGGGTGGTGGGGCGCGGTGATCAATTCTTCGCTTGGCGCGCTTTCCAGCGTCTGTCCACAGTAAAGCACGTTGATGCGATCGGCCCATTTGCTCATGGTTTGCAGGTCATGACTGATCAATAAAATGGTGGTGTTATTGTTTTGGTTCAGCCGCGACAGTAGCCGGAAAATCTGTGCCTGCGTGGTCGACTCCATCGCATTGGTTGGTTCATCGGCGATCAGCAGACGCGGCTGATTCGCCAAGGCGATGGCAATCATTACCTTCTGGCATTCACCCTCCGTCAATTCATAGGGGTAACTGCGCATGATATCTTTATGATCTTTAATGCCGACCCGGTGCAACAGTTCGATGGCGCGGCGTTTGCGCCACTGAAAACGCTGCCACCAACGACCTTTGTAGGTCCAGCCGGGAATGGCAAGCATCAGCTGTTTGCCAATGTGCTCGGAGGGATCGAGACAGGATTGCGGCTCCTGAAAAATCATCGACACGTTGTGGCCCATCAGCTTACGCCGTGCGCGGGGTGAGAGTTGCAGCAAGTCGATATCATCAAAACGGAAGCGATCAGCCGTCACTCGCCAGTTATCTTTGGTTACGCCGCAGATGGCTTTAGCGATAAGGCTCTTACCCGATCCTGATTCGCCGACCAGGCCGCGGATTTCCCCTTCTGTCAGGGTAATGCTGACGCGATCGACGGCCTTGACCGGACCGTCAGGCGTAAGGAATTCAATGGTCAGATTACGAATATCAAGTAGTGCCATGGTTCGTCTCCGCCATTAATCCATTTGCGACAGCAGGGAACGGCGGATGCCATCGCCCAGCAGATTCACAATCAGTACGCTGAGGGTAATGACCACACCCGGCAACATCACCGTCCAGGGCGCGGCATACACCAGTTCCAGCGAATTGCCTAACATTGCACCCCATTCGGGCGTTGGCATTTGAGCGCCCAGATCGAGAAAGCCCAAGGCTGAAATATCCAGAATGGCGATAGAGAGTGCGCGGGTAAACTCGGACACCAGCACCGGTCCGATATTGGGTAACACCACGTACCAAATGATATAGGGGGTTGATGCGCCGTCTAACCGGGCGGCGATCACATATTCCTTATCCATCTCATCGTGTACGGCAGTGTAGAGCGTTCTCACCATGCGCGGCAGCAGCGCCAGCCACACGGTCAGCATAGCGTGCGTCAAATCCGGGCCGATAAAGGCAATCACCACGATAGCCAGCAGTAATGAGGGTATAGACAGTAACGTGTCAAGAATATGGTTCAACAATGCGGAGCGCAGGCCGTGCGTTACGCCTGCTAATGTGCCCAGCACAATGCCGCAGAAGGCCGCCGCATAGGTGACGATCAGCGCTGAACCGACGGTCGCCGCAGTACCGGTCAATAACCGGCTCAATAGGTCGCGCCCCAGATCATCTGTACCGAGAAAAAAGGAGACTTCACCGTAATGTGACCAGGAAGGGGGCAACAACTGGTAGCCCAGAAACTGCTGATCGACAGCATAAGGGGCGATGGCCGAACCAAACAGACACAGAAACAGCAGCGCCAAAAATCCGTATAGCCCAATCATCGCCAGCGTATCGCGATGGAAAAATTGCCAGATATCCCGCACGCGGCTGGGCAGGCGCTTTTCACTGTAAACGTTATCGAAGGGCATATGATTTCACTTGAACTGCTTTTGATGCATGTGGTGTTACTCTACATATATCAATCATATCATTACCTTGGGTCAGAAAAATACCGAGACAAAGTAGAGATAATCGCTGATTCACACGGACTGGATGTCAGGTTCGTGATTTCCTGTGCTGCCGCTTTTTTACCTATACCGCCGGGGAAAGAAGTCCATAGCGTTAAGCATAGGTGATTATCCTTCTATATCCCTGTCGCAGGCAAGAGAGCGCGGGCAGCAATTTGCTCTCTGGAGGAGAGCCGACGGTTATGACCTGTGTGACGAGCTACCGGAATGCCGTTTACTGCTCAGCATTTATTCTTTCAAAATAAGGCATTTTTTTGTCTTTCATTTTATCAAAAGAGAACTCGGTATAGTTAATATCAGCATATCCTTTCACCAGCATCTTTCCTTCCTTAAGGTCAGACAAGCTGGTCCATACGGTATATTCCGTCTGTGACGTTTTGACTTCTCCGCGCGCCTGCCGCTCGTCCACCGTGATGTCTTTAATACGATCAAACCTGTTCATAATATGAGCTAGCGTATTCATTGCGAGCGCAGCATTTACCGGCTTAGGTACAGAGGTGGTATAAAATACACCACGAATGAATCGGCCTACAGACGTGTCTGAAGAGGGGAGTGCCGCAATGGCAATACCGCTGTCTGGTTGACTGATTGATACGTTGCCAAGCGTTGCGTGAGAACGATCTATATTGGTCAGATGCGTATAGTTATTGAGATTCTGCAAGTGCCAGGGAAAATCCGGTCCATTGGTCATAACCCGAGTTGGATTTTCATAAACGGTTAATTTACCATCAACGGCTTCAATCACGATACTGCCGCCATCTTTATCATAGAAAGCATAATGGAGTGGCGCTTTAATATTACCAAATCCTTTAATCACAGGAGACCGGAATTTGGTCTTTTCGACAGAGGCTTTGAGTTCACTGACGCGAGAAAATTGAGACAGGGCCCATTCGCCGATCGCCGTTACCGGGATGGCATTTTGATATTCATTAGGATTTACATCATCAAGATCCGCACTGTTTATCAGATTCGCACTGAATGAAAGCCCCCCGCTGTTCATACCCTGGAAAATGTTATAAATATCACCGTCGTCATATACCTTGGTACTAATGGCAAGTATTTTATAGTGAGACTGATAGCGAGCTCCCGCTTTGCCATCGGGTGTTTTCTTCTGAAAAAGGGTATTTTCTGGGTAATAGGTTATCCATGAAGGTAAATCTGTGGTTAATTCAAGCGTGCGGCCATGATAGAGATTATTATTGATGTCCTGAATGGCCAGGCTGGTAGAGGGTTCTGCGCTAAAGGGGGCAGAGGAAATCAGCAGAAACATAAAAAAAAGAAGGTGTTTTTTCATTCAAGATACTCCTTATGATTAAAGTAATAATGATTATCAATTAAGTATCTCTACCGCATACAGCTGACAGTCTATTGTAATGATACTCGATCAGAGCGCTAAATCAGTTCAAGTTAGAGCAACATATCAAAGGATTCAACGCTGTTAATTATATCAGAACACGTGATTATTTCGAGTGTCAGAGCACCCTTTGGCAGAGGGAAGATCTTTTTGAAGAGCAGCGTCAATCACTGGCAAGTATCGCGCTGTTAGCCGATATGAGAGCTGTGATGATACACGCGGGAAGAAACCTAACGCCGATTATCGCTGCCGAGAGTGTAAAAAGATCTGTGTAAATGGCATTTTGAGGAAAACCTTCAGAGAAGAAAAAATGCCTATCAGCAACGAACTTATTGACCAACTGCTTCAGGATTGCCACTCCCCTCAGGAGCTTCTGGGTGAATCAGGCCTACTCAAGGAGCTGACTAAAAGACTGGCGGAACGGGTTCTTCAAGCTGAGATGGAGATACACCTTGGGTATGCTAAGCATGACCCGGCTGGTAATAATTCAGGCAACTCCCGCAATGGCAAGACATCCAAGAGCGTACGTAGCCAAAATGGGGCGCTCGAGCTCGATATTCCGCGCGACCGCAACAGTACCTTCGAGCCGACACTGCTCGGTAAGCACGAAAAGCAGCTTAACTGCTTCGATGACCGCATTATTTCTCTCTATTCCAGAGGGCTATCAACCCGTGATATTCAGGCTCACTTTAAAGAAGTCTACGGGGTCGATGTTTCCGCTGGCTTCATTTCTCAAGTGACCAATGCCGTGATGGATGACGTTAAGCGCTGGCAGCAACGGCCGCTGGATGCGTTTTATCCCATTGTTTACCTTGACTGTATTGTGGTCAAAAGCCAGGACGGCGGAGCCGTGACCAACAAGTCTTTTTACTTGGCTCTAGGCATCAACGGCCAGGGCGAAAAAGAGCTGCTGGGGCTATGGATAGCCAAAACCGAGGGGGCCAAGTTCTGGTTATCTGTAATGACAGAACTGAAAAATCGTGGGCTACAGGACATCTTCATCGCCTGCTGCGATGGCCTGAAGGGCTTTCCTGATGCCATTGAAGCTGTTTACCCGCATACGCGGGTACAGCTCTGCATCGTGCATCAGGTGCGGAACTCGCTGCGCTACGTCGGCTGGAAAGAGCGTAAAGCCGTTGCTGCTGACCTCCGCACTATCTATAGTTCCGCAACGCTAGAGGGCGCTGAAGAGGCCCTGGATGCCTTCGCGGCCAAATGGGATGAACAGTTCCCGACGATCAGCCCATCGTGGAGAAATAATTGGGAACGTCTCATCGTCATTTTTGATTTTCCGCCGGAGATTCGCAAGGTTATCTACACCACCAACGCGATAGAGTCGTTAAATGCTTCATTGCGCAAGATAACGAAAACGCGACGAATATTTCCAACGGATGACTCGGTGCTAAAATTATTCTATCTAGCCTTGGCTTTGTTGAATAATTTAACCGTTTGATTTACATCTTCTTTAGTTATAGCCAAGCGACATTATTTTGATAACAGCCAGCTATGCTTCTTTGCCGCATATCAGGGCATAGGATGTAATCATTTTTAAGTCGGTTGGCTATAGAATGCATTTACAGAGAATGTATTTTGTTAGAACGACAAATCAAATAGTTAGCACAATAAAAAGCATTCCGAGAGGAAAAATTAGTCGTTGAAATTTTATAATGCTTATATAAATCAGTGTCTTAAATTATTCAACAAAGCCTCTAGCCTTGCATAATATCTCGGCTAAATGGACCCTACCAATCAGAGACTGGAAACCGGCTATGAGCCAATTCATATTGATGTATGGAGATCGGATTTCCGGTTAAGCGATGGAGCCATTTACACGAAATTCTTTACAGACTCTCGCTGCCCGAGAGCACCGGCTGTGCACCACCCTGTGGTGATCGTGGTGCCCATTGCAGTGAACGGAAACCTGAAAGTCTGCGGAAATACCGTCGCGTTAATCGATAAAATTATTAAGAACCTATCCCAAAAGGAATTGTCAGTTAATAAGTAATGGCAATTTCTGAGGGAAGTATGGCAAGCAATAAGTGGCAGATCAGCGATGAACTCTGGGGGAAAATGGTTCCGTTGCTCCCGGAACACAAAACCCACCATCCGCTGGGTACGCATCGCAGGCGGGTTGATAATCGTGCCGCAATGAACGCCATTCTCTTTGTGCTCAGAACGGGTTGCCAGTGGAATGCCCTGAATGCCACCGGGATATGCTCGTCAAGCTCCGCTCACCGCCGCTTCCAGGAGTGGCGGGATGCAGGAGTTTTTGAACGGTTCTGGCAGAACGGGTTGCTGGCCTGCGAGCAGCTGGATGCTATCGACTGGTCATGGCTGTCGATGGATGGTTGTATGACGAAGTCACCGCTGACAGGCTCAAAAAAACAGGACGGAATCCCACAGACCGGGGGAAACAGGGTGTAAAGCGTAGCCTGATGACCGATGCGAACGGGCTTCCCCTCTCTCTGGTTGTCTCAGGGGCAAATACCCACGACATAAAGCTGGTTGCTGATACTCTCGACGCCCTTCAGACGGGCAGACCCGGCAGAAAGCTCCGCCTCTGTCTGGACAAAGGCTATGAAGCCGGATGGCAGGAGGCCTGTCTGAAAAGTCGTCGTTACGAACCTCATATCCAGTCAAGGAAAGAGGAGTCGGAAGCCATCAAAAACACGGATTTTAAAGCTCACCGCTGGGTAGTGGAGAGAACGCACAGCTGGATGAATCGCTTTCGTCGGGTTCTGACTCGCTGGGAGAAGAAAGTCGAAAATTATGAGGCGATGCTGCATTTTACCTGCGGCATCATTGTCTGGAATAAAATCCTATTGGGATAGGTTCTAAGTCAAAACCACCTCATTCTCCAATCGCCATCGTGATGACGATAAACGAAATGGCAACGATATAAAGTGACGACGGTAACCGTTCGGTTTCTTGATATATATCGTACATTATGTTTCTGCATCACGCTTCATGGCGATCACTGGGTTGTATTCTGGATGCGTTTAAACTCTCACCAGACTCTTATTGAAGGAAAAAAAAGGAACCATTTTGGGAGCTTTAGAGTTTCAAGCACTTTCAGACATAATCATAAAAAGTGCTTTCAGATCGCCGTAAAGTGCAGTGCTATGGTCAAGTGAATGCGTGCCTGTGATTTGCTTAAAACAAGACATGGTCTGAATGAAAGAGATGTAGGGTCCTTAAACGCTGGGATATTTAGAACCTATCCCAATAGCATTTTATTCCAGACAATGATGCCGCAGGTAAAATGCAGCATCGCCTCATAATTTTCGACTTTCTTCTCCCAGCGAGTCAGAACCCGACGAAAGCGATTCATCCAGCTGTGCGTTCTCTCCACTACCCAGCGGTGAGCTTTAAAATCCGTGTTTTTGATGGCTTCCGACTCCTCTTTCCTTGACTGGATATGAGGTTCGTAACGACGACTTTTCAGACAGGCCTCCAGCCATCCGGCTTCATAGCCTTTGTACAGACAGAAGCGGAGCTTTCTGCCGGGTCTGCCCGTCTGAAGGGCGTCGAGAGTATCAGCAACCAGCTTTATGTCGTGGGTATTTGCCCCTGAGACAACCAGAGAGAGGGGAAGCCCGTTCGCATCGGTCATCAGGCTACGCTTTACACCCTGTTTCCCCCGGTCTGTGGGATTCCGTCCTGTTTTTTTTGAGCCTGTCAGCGGTGACTTCGTCATACAACCATCCATCGACAGCCATGACCAGTCGATAGCATCCAGCTGCTCGCAGGCCAGCAACCCGTTCTGCCAGAACCGTTCAAAAACTCCTGCATCCCGCCACTCCTGGAAGCGGCGGTGAGCGGAGCTTGACGAGCATATCCCGGTGGCATTCAGGGCATTCCACTGGCAACCCGTTCTGAGCACAAAGAGAATGGCGTTCATTGCGGCACGATTATCAACCCGCCTGCGATGCGTACCCAGCGGATGGTGGGTTTTGCGTTCCGGGAGCAACGGAACCATTTTCCCCCAGAGTTCATCGCTGATCTGCCACTTATTGCTTGCCATACTTCCCTCAGAAATTGCCATTACTTATTAACTGACAATTCCTTTTGGGATAGGTTCTTAGAGTGATAGTACTATGGCGTGTCAGCCAGTTGGTTAACGTCGTTGATTATTTCATGTAGATTAACGACACTTTTCACATAGTTATCGCGATCATTGGTTGTGCAGTTATTTGCCAAAACCCCATAAACATCTTTGGTATACTCATTATGTATCACGAATGTGTTATGTCGTGTTAGCGCTATATCCCCAATGAGACCTTCTATAGCCGTGTTTAAGTCGGTTTTTAAAGAAGATCGTACGTCATCACTGTCGGCATGCTTCATGTTAGCGATTAATTCAGAAATGTATTTTCTTTGGCTATCATCCGGATCGGGTTTGTGATAAGCATTTAATTCGGTTACGTAAGAATTAATGATCCCTTTGTTATAGGTTGCTGCTCCTGGGTTGGTTGCGACATCGTCTTGTAATGTCCGCCACATAGGGTGTTGATGAAGTTCTGAACCGACTCTGTTCATGGAGAGTTATATATGAACGCATCCCGTTTGCAAAGCATTCGTGGTGTTGACATTGACGGTAGGTTGCAGCTCTATATTCGGCCTTGTTGCAGCCGCTGCTGCGGGCCTCGATGAGATTCGCTGACTCAGACCTCATTCTCCTGGCGAGCTTTAAGCTCAACACCCCATTCAGGTTTAGTGAGTCACGGTCTTACACGTCGTTGTCATCACTACGGCTGCCCTAGCAACCTTTCAGCATTCACCCTTCTATTAAAAGAGTTAATGTTTTGCCAGCATCTGTCGTTCAGAACGGCCTGACGCTGACGTGTTTTTTGTCGTAAGTTCGGCCATGTGCCACCAGGGCCCACACCGTGCGCGCTATCTTGTTAGCCATTCCCACCACCGCAACGCTGGTTGTCCGTCTTTTCAGCAGCTCCGTAACCCACGGGTTCGGCTCTTTCGCCAGCAGCGTCGCAGCACTGGCTCCGTGGATAAACAGCGTCCGCAGATAAGCAACGCCGCGTTTACTGATGCCCAGAAGCCGCACTTTGCCGCCGGTGCCTGTTTGCTTTGGCACCAAGCCGATGTATGCACTGGTCAAGTAAATCAGGACACTTTTTTCTCAGCCATTTGTTCATAACGCACCGGAGACAGATCCCCGTTAGCGGCATGATGCCTGTCTAGGTTGTAGTAGCGGATATACGTCGCCACATCCTGCTCCATGTAAGCCCGTGTTGGCTGGGGTACCAGCAGCAACCATTCATGTTTCAGACTGCCCCAGAAGCGCTCCATCACCGCATTATCCCAGCAGGCACCCACGTCTCCCATACTGCTCCTCAGCCTGTAGCTGCTCAGCAGCGCCTGAAAGCGTTGTCCCGTGTACTGCGCCCCACTGTCCGTATGCACCACCAGGCCCGGCGGGGGAGTTCGCAGGTTATATGCCTTCATCAGGGCCACGCAGACCAGCGATGAGGTCATCCGTCTGTCCACCTGCCAGCCCACTATCTGCCGGGAGTACAAATCCATAATAGCCGCCAGATACAGCCAGCCTTCACCGGTCTTCAGATACGTGATGTCACTCGCCCACACCTGATTTGGCCCCGGCGGGTTAAAATTCTGGTTCAGCAGGTTTGGGGTCACCTCTGCACCCGGGCGGGGTTTTGTCGTGACCTTATAAGTCCGGCGCTGTCGGCAGACCAGCCCCTCTTCCTGCATGAGTTTCCTCACCCGCCAGCGGCTGATTATGATGCCTTCTCCACGAAGCCTTTTGACCAGCGTCCGGCTTCCTGCTCCCTGCGGCTTTGTTGAATGATTTAACATACTGATTTAAATGGGTATTATAAAATTTTAACGACTAAATTTTACTACCGTAATGCTTTTTATTGTGCTAACTATTTGATTTATCGCTCTAACAAAATACATTTTCTGTACATGCATCCCACCTAAAGAAGTTGTAGCCCCATTCCCAGTCGAAACGCAACAAAACGGTAGGGCATTATGCCGCCTGTAAGTGCGTTAAAAATACCTCATTTGGAGAACGATAACCCAGCGATTTTCGGCCTCGCGTATTGAGCAGGTGTTCGAGTGCTGCAACCTTGCGATGGGTGACATAATTGAAGTCCGTTCCCTTCGGGTAAAAACGCCGTATCAGCCCGTTGGTATGCTCATTCAACCCGCGTTCCCAGGAATGATATGGCCGGGCAAAGTAGACCGGTGCCCCCGTGACTTTTGTAATTTCCCCGTGCTGGGAAAATTCAGAACCGTTGTCAGCAGTCAGGGTTTTAAACTCGCAGAAGGTATTGGCAACGATGTCCCTGAAGGCCGCTACCACTGTCTCTGCTCGCTTGTTGGGCAGTTTGCGAATGATGACCAGCTTGACGGCTTTATCGACCACCGTCAGCAGGAATGATTTCTGATCTTTGCCAAAGATGGTGTCAATCTCGAAATGCCCGGGTTCCTGCTTGAGGTCAGCAACGGCCGGCCGCTGCTCAATGCCAACACGGTTGGGAATAGGACCGCGTTTGTTCTCATCGGTCTGATAGTTATACCGTTTACCCCGATGAGGGAGCTGCTGATACAGCTCACCGCCGGCCCGGCGCTCCTGCTGGATATAGCGATAGAGCGAGTTCTTGCTGACGGACAGGCCAAATTCCAGGACCAGGCGCCCACTGATGACCTCAGGTGAGGTGTGGGTAGACAGCGCCGTTATGATAAAGTCCTGAATGTGCGGTTCAAGCTGGTTAATCACGCTGTCCGGCCGTGTTTTCTGCCGCCGCCCTCTGGCCAACGTTTCGGCCCTTCTGCAGGAATAGACCCCGTTGAAAGCGGCGTCGGTATTGCGTCTGAGTTCCCTGCTGATGGTAGAACGAGGAAGCTCCAGTTCCCGGGCGATGGTGGCCTGGTTAACCCCATCACCACGCCGCTTTTCGATGTAGAACCGTTCTTTGTGAGTCAGATGTTTTCCCTGCATGCAACGGGATCTCCAGTAGGGCCAGAACGGTGATTTTATCCGACTCTGGCCAGTGGGTCACTTTGTTGCGTTTCGAGTGGGAATGGGGCGTAAATCAAAACGTTAAATTATTCAACAAAGCCGCTCCCTGCCTGCTGGCGGCGAACAGCGCCTTTAACCTGACCCGGACCTCCACGTCTTTTTGCAGCGGTTCGGCGGGCTTTTTTCGCCATGCATACCAGGCAGAGGCCGTCACACGCATGACCCGACAGAGTGTACGAACGCTGAAGTCAGTGGCATTGTCGAGAATGAACCGGTATCTCACGACATATGTTTCGCGAAGAAGGCACTCGCCTTTTTTAGTATCTCCTTCTCTGTACGTAACTCTTTGTTTTCCTTTTGTAACCGTTTTAACTCTGCACGTTCATCATCGCTGAGTACGCCGTTGCTCTGCTCGCGTGCCAGCGAGACCCATGTATGCAGGGTTTTGTTGCTTATGCCAAGCGATGCTGCTGCCCTGGCTATCGTATAGCCCTGCTCTGTTACCAGGGCAACGGCTTCCTTTTTAAACTCAGGGGTAAATTGTCGTTTATGGTTCACTAAACACCTCCGTTTTGGATGTAAGTTTAGTGTCCTGATTATTCAACCACTACAGTAGGCTGCGAACTCCCGTCCTGATCGGAAGACTCGCGCATCTCCCATGATGGTAATTGCTGCGGTCGCAACCAGTGGGCCAACACCTGGAATGTGCATAATCCGCCGACAGGCCTCATTCTGTTTCGCCCAAGTGGCAAGCTGTTTTTCGATACCCTCTATCTGCATATCCAGGTCATTGAGGCGCCGATGCTGGTCTTCAAACTGGTAGTTCAGGAACGGTGGCAGCTTTTCCTTAAGTCGCTCAAGCACCTCTGGCATCGCCTTGTCCAGTGACGCCCGGCCTTTACGCACAGTTTCGCCGAACTCCAACAGCAATCCGTGCAGCGCGTTGATTTGCGCGGTGCGGAACTTCACTAACTGGCGGTGCATTTTGTGCAGCGACAGTACTGCCTGCTGTTCCTCAGTTTTGACGGCAACGGCTTTAGCTGGCTGCTGGACCGCCATCCAGATAGCACGGGCATCCATCACGTCATTTTTATTGCCCATCACGAAGGCCTTGACGAATTTGCCCTGGAGTAGTCTGACCTTATGCCCCAGTTTTTCCAGCTCCCGCGCCCAGTGCTGGGAACCGCCGCAAGCTTCCATGCCAATCAGGCAAGGCTCCCGATTGCTGAAGTATTCCAGCAGCGCGTCGCGCTTTATCTGTTTATCGATGACTTCACCGGTATGTTCATTAATGAAATGAACCTGCATCAGATGTTTTGCGATATCGACGCCAACAGGGGTATATTTCATGTCGTGGATCCTCCAGTTATCAGGGAGCTTTATGCATCCGGTGTTGGGCACAATGATGCAGTAAGTCTGCGAGGATCCACACCTTACCTGCCGAACCCTTCGCTGCTCTCAAATGTGTGGGATGCGTTCATCTCATTCTCCTTAATGAATATCGTATCGTCGTGCTCCGCCAATGAGTGTACTGCTGAATATTCTCCCCGAAAAAGGGAATAAGTAATATCAAAAAACATTATTGCGCACCGCTGCCGACGCATGCTGAACCTGCTAAATGAAAATGCCTCAGCGCACGCCGATAATGTCGAGTGCATCCTCATGCGTGAAAAGCGGGTTGAGGTGAGGAGTCCTTGTAGGGCTAGCCATAAAGGTCTTCACTCATGATGAGATGTAGATAACGGTGTTTTGATCGCCTTAACGTATGGGTGATTACTCAATCGTTTGATGTCTATTTATTATTCTGTGATAGCCCTATCACAGGGCATACCATTCTTTATGTTTCAGTGAATTTGCCATTGCGCCCCAAATATCGGACAGCACATTAACAGTAATCACCATCGCTCCGACCACCATAACGCCGGCGGAGATAGCGGAATAATCCTGCTGGCGAATGGCATCCACCAGCCAGCGTCCTATACCGGGCCAACTGAACACCACTTCGGTAATGATCGCCAGCGTCAACATGGTGGAAAACTGAAGTCCCAGTTGCGGTGCAATGGGCGGCAGCGCATTACGCAGCACATGGCGGCGAATAATGGTAAGGCGCGACAGACCGCGGGTGGCGGCAGCTTTGACATAATTCTTGCTGATCACATCTGTGGTGCTAATGCGCATCAGACGAATGACTTCCATTGTGGGGCCGACGGCCAGCACAATAATCGGCAAAATAAGATGGCGCACGGCGCTGACCAGCATTTCATCGCGATAGGGAGAATTGGACAACCAGGCGTCAATGAGCGCAAAACCGGTCACCGGTTCAACCTGATAAAGCAGATCAAAACGGCCTGAAACCGGCAGCCAGCCGAGTTGCAGTGAGAACAGTAACGTCAGTAGCAGTGCCAGCCAAAATACCGGAATAGAGAAACCCACCAACGCGATGGCGCTGATGATGATGTCAGGCGTTTTATTACGCATAATACACGCTGTGACACCGAGCGGGATGCCGACTAACAAAGAGAGTGAGAACGCCAACACGCACAGTTCAATGGTGGCGGGAAGCACTTCATTTAATTGCACACTGATCGATTCGCCGTTAATCGATGAAATACCCAGATCGCCGCGCATCAGGCTGCGCATAAAGAAGCCGTAGGCGTCGAACAGCGTGGCGCCGCCCAGTGGGGCGTTGGGGGTGTAATAGCAGATGCTGAAACCGACCAACGTGAGCAGCATCAGGGTTATCAGCAACAGCAACAGGCGACGCAGGGTAAAAATGATCATGGCAGCTCTCCCTCTTTACCCACCTGCGGTGGTGCTTCCGGCGTCGGGGTCTCACCTAACTCGCGATACACGCCGGCGAAAGAGGCATTGCCGAACGGACTTAATATCAGCCCTTTCATGTCATAACGGTAAGCCAGCATACGTAGCGAAGAGGCCAAAGGCAGCACTGGTAATTGCTGCGCTAATATCTGTTGGGCCTGTTGGTAGTACTCAATGCGTTTGGACAACTGCTGTGAGGTAAGGGCGCTTTGCAGCACGCTGTCGAACGTAGGATCGCACCAATGCGTGTAATTGGTTTGCGAGTGAATGGCAGCGCAACTGAGCAGCGGGCGGAAAAAACTGTCAGGATCGTTACTGTCGGTGGTCCAGCCGGAGAGCGTCAGGTCATGGCTCATCTCCATCAGGCGAGCCTCCTGAAAACGGCCTTCGACCGGAACAATGGTCACTTTAACGCCCACTTGCGCCAAATCCGCCTGAATCAGCTCAGCGGTCTTTAACGGGCTGGGATTATAGGATTGCGATGCAACCGGCACCCACAGCTTGAGGTTAAGGTCGGTTGCCCCAAGCGTTGTCAGCAGGTGGCGCGCTTCTTCCGGGTTGTATTCGGTAATGCGCGATTCGCTGTCATAGGCCCAGGAGGCGCGGGGTAGCAGAGACGCCGCAGTTTCTGCCGTGCCGTAATAGATGGACTGCATCAAACGATCATTGTTGATTGCCAGCGCAATGGCGCGGCGAATGCGCATGTCATCCAACGGCGGTTTACGCACATTGAAGGCGAGATACGCGATATTCATCCCGGGACGCAGCGAGAGCCGCAACCGCGGATCGTTGCGCAAAATAGGCAACTGATTGGCGGCAGGGTAAGCCAGCACATCGCACTCGCCGGTCAGTAATTTAGAGAGACGACCTGTGCCTCCGACGCCTAAATCGACAACTACCTGCTGCATTCGTGGTTTTCCACGCCAGTAGCGATCGTTGCGCATCAGGCGCAGATACTGACCGCTGCGATAGGCTTCCAGTCGATAAGGACCGGTACCGACGGGTTCACGATCTAACAGTTCCTTTCTGTCTTGTTTGATCAACTGCTGGCCATACTCGGCAGAAAGTACCGGTGCATAGTGGGTTGCCAGGTGCCACAAAAACGAGGCATCCGGGCTGTTAAGGCGGATTTCCAGCGCATAATCGCCCAGCTTGCGGATGCTTTGTACCACATCGGCAAACTGCAAACTGGTGAAATAGGGGTATTCACCGCCGTTCACGTCATGATACGGGTGGGTTTTATCCAGCATTCGTTGCAGGCTGAAAATCACATCATCGGCGTTTAACGGGCGCGTAGGCTTAAACCAGTCGGTGGTTTGAAACGGCACATCGTGGTGCAGATATAAACGGTAGGTCGCACCGTTATCCAGAACCTCCCAACGCTGGGCCAGTTCCGGCATCAAGCGATAGGTGTATGGATCCACATCCAGCAGCCGATCGTAAAGCTGTGCCGCCAGCGTATCGATGATCACGCCGCTGCGAGCCATCTGCGGGTTGAATGTATTGACTACGCCGTTGACGCAGTATACGAAACCGCTGTGGCGGATATCTTCCCGCTGCGTCTGTGCGGGGGCTGCGGCGAACGCAGACCCTATCAGGCAGGCGGAGAACAGCGCGCCTATTTTGATCAGGCAGGAGGTGTATCCAGACATACGATGCGCTTACGTTGGCTAAAAAACAGAGTTGTCATGATAAGAGTGTACCGCACTCTGCTAAAGTGCCCCACTCTATAGACGCTTACCTGCTGTATTTTCCACCAAATTCGATAAAACATGAACAAGGCACATCACCGGGTTGGCCAATAACTTGCCGGGTGCATCGTG
This sequence comes from Symbiopectobacterium purcellii, assembly GCF_052050035.1. Taxonomy (GTDB): domain Bacteria; phylum Pseudomonadota; class Gammaproteobacteria; order Enterobacterales; family Enterobacteriaceae; genus Symbiopectobacterium; species Symbiopectobacterium purcellii_A. The sequence goes on along the minus strand of NZ_CP189882.1, from coordinate 4,737,892 downwards.
TCACGTAGGTAAACCTGAGTGAGAAAGAACCCTACCGTTACTACGGAAATGAGAAAAATTCTCAACAAAGCGCTTTACAACTGATACTGATAACTATTATCATTCATCTCGCACTCCAAGCGGCTTCTCGTAAGCGCGCAAGGGGAGCACGACATTGCTCACATTGCTTCCAGTATTATTTTAGCCAGCGTTTGCTGGCTTTTTTTTGTCTGCAATTTATGCCTCACCGCTGGTGATATCATGCTTTTTCAGCAGCCCACGCAGCTGATGGTAGGTTAACCCTAGTAGTGAAGCTGCTTTGCGTTGATTAAAACGCGCGTGAGACAGTGCCTGTTCGATCAGGGCTTTTTCTTGCACCTGCTGCCATTCTCGTAAGGCTAAGGGTAGAGACGGTAGGGCGCTTTCCTCAGACGGTTCAGCGAGAGGCGTTTCAACAGCGCGTTGAAACGGATTAATGATGATGGCATCCAGTGGTTCGGCAGTTGCACCGTGTCGATAGACCGAACGCTCTACCACGTTTTTCAATTCACGCACGTTGCCGGGCCAGGCGTAATTCAGCAGGGCATGACGAGCGCGTGCAGAAAATCCGGTGAACAACGGGAGATGCAATTCCCGGCACATTTGGATAGCGAAGTGTTCTGCTAATAACATGATATCCTGTTGGCGTTCGCGCAGCGGGGGCAGTTGCACCACATCAAAGGCCAGCCTGTCGAGCAGATCGGCGCGAAACTTGCCAGCCGTAGCTAGTGCGGGCAGATCTTCATTGGTTGCACACACCAGACGGACATCAACCTGAAGCGGCTGGCTGCCTCCCACACGCTCCAATACGCCATATTGAATGACGCGCAGCAATTTCTCCTGCACCAGCATTGGCGCCGTTGCCAGCTCATCAAGGAACAGCGTGCCGCCGTCAGCGCGCTCAAAACGCCCCAGATGACGGCGTTGCGCACCGGTAAACGCGCCGGCTTCATGGCCGAACAGCTCTGAATCCAGCAGATTTTCATTAAGCGCCGCACAGTTCAGGGAGATAAACGGGCCTTGCCAACGTGGCGACAGGTAGTGCAGGCGGCTGGCAATCAACTCCTTGCCGGTGCCGCGCTCGCCTAACACCAGCACTGGCTTGGTGAGCTGCGCCAATTGTGAAACCTGTTCCAGCATCTCAACAAAGCTGTTGGCTTCGCCCAGTAGATTCTCCTGACCTTTGTCCATCAGATACCACCTTTACTGCGGTTAATTTTACCAACTGTTGGTGTATTTAACTAATCTATCCGATGGAGTTTATTTGTCAAAAAAATAATAATCAATAAATTCATATGGATATTTTTTAGCCATATTGGCACGCATCTTGTAATAGCAAGGGAGAACGCTAAGGTTGGTCGACATAAAGCATGACGAATCAACATCACCACCCAGTGCATGCGCACTGTGATATGACCAAGAGGACACTGTAATGGGTATTTTTTCTCGTTTTGCCGATATCGTGAACGCAAACATCAATTCGTTACTGGACAAAGCGGAAGATCCGCAAAAGCTGGTGCGCTTGATGATCCAGGAAATGGAAGACACACTGGTAGAAGTACGTTCCACCTCGGCGCGGGCGCTGGCGGAGAAAAAGCAGATTGCGCGTCGTGTCGAGCAGGCAGAATCCCAGCAGGGGCAATGGCAAGAAAAAGCCGAACTGGCGTTGCGCAAAGACAAAGACGATCTGGCACGTGCAGCACTGCTTGAAAAGCAGAAACTGGCCGACGTGATTGTGGTGCTGACCCGCGAAGCGGAAAATGTGGATGAAACGCTGACGCGCATGAAACGTGAAATTGGTGAGTTGGAAAACAAACTCACGGAAACCCGCGCTCGCCAGCAGGCGCTTTCGCTGCGCCATCAGGCAGCTTCTTCCTCTCGCGATGTGCGTCGTCAACTCGACAGCGGTAAACTAGATGAAGCGATGGCCCGTTTCGAGCAGTTCGAACGTCGTATCGATTCGATGGAAGCGGAAGCAGAGAGCGTCGGTTTCGGTAAGCAGAAATCGTTGGATCAGCAATTTGCCGAGTTGCAGGCTGATGATGAAATCAGCGCTCAGTTGGCCGCGTTAAAAGCAAAAATTAAACCAGAAGCCTGATGGCGGCGAGTTTGTTGGACCGCTCGCACCACACTAATACGCCTATCAAGGAGATATAATGAGTGCTTTGTTTCTTGCCATCCCATTGACCATTTTCATGTTGTTCGTGGCCCCGGTATGGCTTTGGCTGCACTACAGTCAGCGCAAACAACGTGATGCGGCGCAAGGGGAGGCATCCTGGGGGCAAGGCGATCTCCAGCGTTTGACGACGCTGTCTCAAGAAGCGAAGCAGATGCGCGAGCGGATCCAGGCATTGGAAGAGATTCTGGATGCAGAACATCCCCACTGGAGGCAATCATGATAAAAGGAAAATTGAACACGATGATCAATTCGCACGGTCGCAAGCTGTACCGGTTACCGCAAGAGGGCATGATTAAAGGCGTGTGCGCCGGGCTGGCGCGCTATCTGGATGTTCCGGTGAAACTGCTGCGTGTCATTGTGGTACTGTCGCTGTTCTTTGGTCTGTTTTTCTTTACGCTGGTGGCGTATATCGTGCTGACCTTTGTCCTCGATCCGGCACCGGAGGGCGCTTATGACCACGATGATAATGCCGTGCGACCAAGCCAAACGCTGAGCGATGCCGATGCAGTACTGCGTGACAGTGAAGCGCGTTTGCGTGACATGGAGCGCTATGTCACCTCGGAGACCTTTGCGGTACAGAGCCGTTTTCGTCAACTGTGATGTCATCTACTGGCGTATGAATCATGAGGTATAGAACAAGGAGTGACGGATTGCCCGAGTCTGTAAAGAATTTCGTGTAAATGGCTCCATCGCTTAACCGGAAATCCGATCTCCATACATCAACATGAATTGGGCTTTGTTGAATAATTTAACCGTTTGATTTACATCTTCTTTAGTTAGAATGCATTTACAGAGAATGTATTTTGTTAGAACGACAAATCAAATAGTTAGCACAATAAAAAGCATTCCGAGAGGAAAAATTAGTCGTTGAAATTTTATAATGCTTATATAAATCAGTATCTTAAATTATTCAACAAAGCCCATGAATTGGCTCATAGCCGGTTTCCAGTCTCTGATTGGTAGGGTCCATTTAGCCGAGATATTATGCAAGGCTAGATAGAATAATTTTAGCACCGAGTCATCCGTTGGAAATATTCGTCGCGTTTTCGTTATCTTGCGCAATGAAGCATTTAACGACTCTATCGCGTTGGTGGTGTAGATAACCTTGCGGATCTCCGGCGGAAAGTCAAAAATGACGATGAGACGTTCCCAATTATTTCTCCACGATGGGCTGATCGTCGGGAACTGCTCATCCCATTTGTCCGCGAAGACATCCAGGGCCTCTTCAGCGCCCTCTAGCGTTGCGGAACTATAGATAGTGCGGAGGTCAGCAGCAACGGCTTTAAGCTCTTTCCAGCCGACGTAGCGCAGCGAGTTCCGCACCTGATGCACGATGCAGAGCTGTACCCGCGTATGCGGGTAAACAGCTTCAATGGCATCAGGAAAGCCCTTCAGGCCATCGCAGCAGGCGATGAAGATGTCCTGTAGCCCACGATTTTTCAGTTCTGTCATTACAGATAACCAGAACTTGGCGCCCTCGGTTTTGGCTATCCATAGCCCCAGCAGCTCTTTTTCGCCCTGGCCGTTGATGCCTAGAGCCAAGTAAACAGACTTGTTGGTCACGGCTCCGCCGTCCTGGCTTTTGACCACAATACAGTCAAGGTAAACAATGGGATAAAACGCATCCAGCGGCCGTTGCTGCCAGCGCTTAGCGTCATCCATCACGGCATTGGTCACTTGAGAAATGAAGCCAGCGGAAACATCGACCCCGTAGACTTCTTTAAAGTGAGCCTGAATATCACGGGTTGATAGCCCTCTGGAATAGAGAGAAATAATGCGGTCATCGAAGCCGTTAAGCTGCTTTTCGTGCTTACCGATCAGTGTCGGCTCGAAGGTACTGTTGCGGTCGCGCGGAATATCGAGCTCGAGCGCCCCATTTTGGCTACGTACGCTCTTGGATGTCTTGCCATTGCGGGAGTTGCCTGAATTATTACCAGCCGGGTCATGCTTAGCATACCCAAGGTGTATCTCCATCTCAGCTTGAAGAACCCGTTCCGCCAGTCTTTTAGTCAGCTCCTTGGAAGTAGGCCTGATTCACCCAGAAGCTCCTGAGGGGAGTGGCAATCCTGAAGCAGTTGGTCAATAAGTTCGTTGCTGATAGGCATTTTTTGTCCTCTGAAGGTTTTCCTCAAAATGCCATTTACACAGATCTTTTTACACTCTCCGAGGGCTTTGTTGAATAATTTAAGATACTGATTTATATAAGCATTATAAAATTTCAACGACTAGTTTTTCCTCTCGGAATGCTTTTTATTGTGCTAACTATTTGATTTGTCGTTCTAACAAAATACATTCTCTGTAAATGCATTCTAACTAAAGAAGATGTAAATCAAACGGTTAAATTATTCAACAAAGCCCTCTCCGAGATTATTTTATTTTCTTGTTTTTGTTCAGGCGATAAAGGTCTTTTTCGAGTTCCTTTTTTTGGGATTTGTGTATTAAGATGCTGTTTATCTATACCTTGAAAACCGGTATCTGCCCAGATGGTTACCTCAGGAGGAATATGGCGAATTATATCGACTTTATCGAGTAAGCGTTTATCGTGACGGCGCCCATTTTTGCTCATGGGGATAAATCCAATTTGCCTTGTTTCGTCAGTCGGCTTTGTTGAATAAATCGAACTTTCAGGGGATCGCCGGATCAAAGCACTATCATCGCTCCCGATAGCAGCTCCCCATGGCAAAGCAAAAGTTTAAAATCACCAACTGGCCCACCTACAACAAAGCACTCAGACAACGCGGCTCCCTGACGGTCTGGCTTGATGAGTCGGCCATCGCTGCATGGACTGACAGTTCTTCGCCTGAAGGTCGTGGTCGGCCGCTTTACTACACCGATATGGCTGTTACCACGGTTTTGATGATAAAGCGCGTGTTTAACCTGTCGCTCCGGGCATTACAGGGCTTTGTCGACTCGGTTTTTACACTGATGAGCCTGCCACTGCGCTGCCCGGACTACTCTCTGGTCAGTCGGCGGGCAAAAACCGTCAGTATCAGCATAAAAACGCCAACGCGTGGTGAAATCTCGCATCTGGTCATCGACAGTACCGATCTGAAGGTCTTTGGCGAAGGTGAATGGAAAGTCAGGCAGCATGGGGCTGACAGACGAAGAGTGTGGCGCAAGCTTCATCTGGCAGCAGACAGTGCGACGCATGAGATTATCTGTGCCGACTTATCGCTCAGCGGAACGACAGATGCGCAGGCACTGCCGGGCCTGATTAACCAAACCCACCGAAAAATCAGGGAAGTGTCAGCAGACGGTGCTTATGACGCCCGTTACTGCCACGATGCGTTGCTAAGAAAGAAAATCAGGCCCCTTATCCCGCCGCGAAGCGGAGCCAAATACTGGCCGGACAAGTACCATGAACGTAACCATGCGGTGGCGAATCAGCGTCTGAGCGGGAGTAATGATATGTGGAAAAAGAAAGTGGGTTATCACCGGCGTTCAGTGGCAGAAACAGCGATGTTCCGCATAAAAACTTTGCTGGGTGGCCATCTGAGCCTGCGTGACTATGAGGCTCAAGTAGGTGAAGCCATAGCGATGGTCAAAGCGCTGAACCGTATGACGTTGTTGGGTATGCCACACAGCGTCAGGATAGGATATAGCTAAACGACTTAATTTTGATTACATTATTTAAATGAGCTATTCAATTGATTTTAGACGTAAAGTGATATCTACACGGAAAAACGAAGGGTTGAGTATCCGAGAAACAGCGAAGCAATTTCGGATTGGCCCTGCCTCTGTATCGCGTTGGATTAATCAAATAGAGTCAAAAGCATCGACCACGCGTCAGCGAAAGATCGATAAATCCGAGTTGATAAAAGATGTTGAACAATATCCAGATGCTTACCAAAAAGAACGTGCAGAGCGTTTTGGCGTTTGTCAGAAGGCCATTTGGCAAGCGCTTAAAAAGCTGGGATTGACCTATAAAAAAACTCTACGTCATCCGAAAGCCGACGAAAACGCCCGGCAGGGATTTCAACAAAAAAAACAACAGTATGAAAAAGAAGGTAAACCTATTGTTTTTATTGATGAAAGTGGTTTTTCACACGATGCCCCACGGACTCACGGCTATTCCCCAAAAGGTCAACGGTGTTTTGGCCTGAAGAACTGGGGAGCTAGGGGAAGAACAAATGTTATCGGCGCTTTATTAGGCACAACGCTGTTTGCTATCGGATTATTTGATATCAATATTAACAGCGATGTTTTCTATGCCTGGGTCACACAAGTCCTTATCCCAGTACTCCCTAAAAACAGTGTAATCATGATGGACAATGCCACTTTTCACAAAAAACATAATATTCAACAAGTCATCATCGATGCAGGGTATATGGTGGAGTATTTGCCTACATATTCGCCAGATCTTAACCCAATTGAGCATAAATGGGCACAAGCAAAAAGCAAAAAAAGAGAGATGGGTTGCGATACAGAGAGTTTGTTCTCAGTCCATATGGTGTAATCAAAATTAAGTCGCTTGGCTATAACAGGTGTAGCAGAGGGAGTCATCCTGTCGGCTAATTCTGATTTATTCAACAAAGCCCCTCAAGCGATGAACGTTGATACGCCGCTGCCACACATTCGGCTGGACAGCGTCATGGAATTTTTATTGGGGGATAAATTGCGATGAGTAAACCGTTAAAGCCGCGGATCACCTTTGATGACGAGGCACCCTTGGCAACCGCCCCCACGCTACGCAGTACCGTTGCCTTTGATGATGATACCTCGCGTCACTTCTCCCCGACGGTGCCCGAAGCGGAATTGAGCCGTGAGGGCGAGGCGGAAGCCGCCGTTGAGGCGGCATTGCGACCACGCCGCAGCCTATGGCGCAAGCTGGTGATGGCGGGTCTCACCTTATTCGGCGCCAGCGCGGTTGCGCAGGGCATCCAATCGGTACATACCAGCTTGGCTGGAACAGCAGTGGATTGTGCTGGGTGGGTTGGCGGCAGGCGGCATGATAGTGGTCGCCGGTGCAGGCTCCCTGATTGCCGAATGGCGGCGTTTGTACCGTTTGCGGGCGCGTGCCGAAGCGCGTGATAAAGCCCGTGAGTTGCTCAGCAGCCTCGCTGTTGGGCAGGGGCGCGATTTTTGTGAAAGGCTGGCGCAGCAGGCCGGGTTGGATGACGGGCATCCTGCACTCCAGCGTTGGCGAGCCTCGCTGCATGAGACTCACAACGATAAAGAAGTGCTGGTACTGTACGCCAATCTGGTGCAACCGGTGCTGGATAACCGCGCCCGTCGCGAGATCAGCCGTTCGGCTGCCGAATCGACGCTGATGATCGCGCTCAGCACACTGGCGCTGGTGGACATTGCTTTTATCGCCTTGCGGAACCTGCGTCTGATCAATCGTATTGCCGCGCTTTACGGTATCGAACTGGGTTATTTTAGCCGCATTCGTCTGTTTAAATTGGTGTTGCTGAATATCGCTTTCGCCGGCGCGTCAGATATGGTGCGTGAAATTGGCATGGACTGGATGTCGCAGGATCTGGCTGCGCGCCTCTCGGCCCGCGCTGCACAGGGCATTGGTGCTGGTTTGCTGACTGCGCGACTCGGCATCAAGGCGATGGAACTCTGTCGTCCATTGCCCTGGCTCGATGACAAGCCGCAGCTTGGGGATTTCCGACGTGAGTTGGTCGGGCAGATCAAAGCTGTGGTACAGAAAAAAACCACACCAACGCCGCCGTAACGCCCACAAACGCTCGAAATAGCGCCAACGGGAAAAAAGATGAAGCCACCTGTCAACTTTTGCTGACAGGTGGCTTCATCCGTGGAAGGGGACGCGGTATGATGCCAGGGATATCCATTCCCCTGGAAGAAGGTAGCTGTTAATGCGTCTGGAAGTCTTTTGTGAAGATCGAATTGGCCTGACGCGCGAGTTGCTGGATTTGCTGGCCTCGCGCGCTATTGATTTACGGGGCATTGAAATTGACCCCGCCGGACGGATTTACCTGAATTTTGCTACGCTCGGTTTTGACGATTTTCGCGTACTGATGGCGGAGATTCGACGTACCGAAAGCGTGCGCGACGTGCGCACCGTGGCATTTATGCCTTCCGAGCGAGAGCAGCGCGCGATGAGCGCCGTATTGGAATCGATGCCTGAGCCGGTTTTCTCTCTCGATCTGAAAGGCAACATTGAATTGTTCAATCCGGCGATGCTGGTGCTGTTCGAACAATCGGCTGACAGCATCAGCTCTGTCACCATTAGCCAGTTGATCCCCAATTACAACTTCACACGCTGGTTGGAGCGCGATGATCGAAGGCTGGAAGCAGAACGTGTCGTGATCCGTGGACAAGATTTCCTGTTGGAAATCACGCCGGTGTATTTGGATAATGACGCGGGCGAAAGCGTGATTGCTGGCGCGTTGGTCATGCTGAAATCGGCAGTGCGTATGGGCCGCCAGTTACAAGATCTGGCGGTTAACGATGAAAATGAATTCAACCATATCGTCGCCGTCAGCCCCAAAATGCGTCAGGTGGTTGATCAATGTAAAAAACTGGCCATGCTCGATGCGCCGCTGTTGATCGTCGGTGATACCGGAACCGGTAAAGATATGCTGGCCCGTGCATGCCATCTGCGCAGTTCTCGCGGCAAAAAGCCTTTCCTGGCGCTCAATTGCGCTTCATTGCCTGACGATGTGATGGAAAGTGAACTGTACGGCCACGCACCGGGGGCTTATCCCAATGCGCTGGAAGGCAAAAAAGGCTTCTTTGAGCAGGCTAATGGGGGGTCTGTACTGCTGGATCAGGTGGGCGAAATGTCGCCGCAGATGCAAACCAAGCTGCTGCGTTTTCTCAATGACGGTACTTTCCGCCGGGTAGGGAAAGAGCACGAAGTGCACGTTGATGTCCGGGTGATTTGCGCCACGCAGAAAAATCTGCTGGAACTGGTGCAACGCGGTGAGTTTCGTGAGGATCTCTACTACCGGCTTAACGTGTTGATGCTTGCCTTGCCGCCGCTGCGTGAACGTCCAGCAGATATCATGGCGCTCACCGAACTGTTTGTGGCGCGTTTTGCTGATGAGCAGGGCATTGCCAGACCGCGCATTGCGCCGGAACTGTATCACCTGCTGCCGCAGTACGGGTGGCCGGGCAATGTGCGTCAGTTGAAAAACACCGTTTATCGTGCGTTAACCCAGTTGGAAGGGCGCGAACTGCGCGTGCAGGATATCGATCTGCCCTCGTTCACCCTTGATACCGTACAGAACGATGATTTGCTTGAAGGTTCACTGGACGATATCAGCAAGCGCTTTGAACGTTCGGTGCTGATCCGCCTTTATCAGGCTTATCCCAGCACGCGGAAACTGGCAAAACGTCTGGGTGTTTCCCATACCGCCATCGCCAACAAATTGCGCGAATACGGGTTGAGCCAGCGTAAAGCCGCCGATGAGGCGGAGGAGTAATCCAACAAAAACGGCTGCCGAGGCAGCCGTTTTTTTTATCCGCGGAGAGTTATTTCAGTGCAGCCAGCGCGGCATCATAATCGGGCTCGGTGGTGATCTCGTTCACCAACTCGCTGTGCAGCACGTTGTCTTGCTCATCCAATACCACCACAGCGCGCGCTGTCAGTCCGTGCAGCGGACCAGCAGCGATAGCAACACCGTAGTTGTCCTTAAATTCCGCACCGCGCAGCAAAGAGAGCACTACCACGTTGTTGAGACCTTCTGCTCCACAGAAACGCGATTGCGCAAACGGCAGATCGGCAGAGATACAGAGAACCACGGTGTTATCCAGCTCGGAAGCCAATTGGTTAAATTTGCGCACGGAAGCGGCGCATACACCCGTATCGATACTTGGGAAGATATTCAGGATCTTACGCTTACCTGCGAACTGGGTCAGCGCGACATCGGAAAGGTCCTTGGCAACCAGTGTGAAGGCGGCAGCCTTAGCGCCTTTCTCTGGAAAGTTTCCGGCTACAGCGACAGGATTGCCTTGAAAATGCACATTTTTTGACATTTCTTTGTCCTTTAATTACAGGTGGTTAACACGCTCATCAGTGTAGGGCAACATTAGCAACATTGATATAAAAACTTTTGTTGCAACAAGGTGACACAGGTGGACAAGTAGCGTTCGCTCGCGTCGTCGGCGGAAATCGCAGGCAGCTCTAACGTGATGCAGGGCAATTGGCGCTCTGCGCACCAACTGCCAAAAGAGCCCGGCGTGGGATAACCAATATGTTCGACCTGCGGCAACGAGAAGGCCTGTGAAAGCCATGCTGCCAGCGCAGAACTGTCCGGATCGTCAACCCAGGCAAGCGGTTCGTGGAAGGTGACAACCCAGGCCGGATCGAGACGTTCAATTAGCGAACACAATGCCTGGGTTTCTGGCTCTGAGCCTGGAGACGCACCGGTGGACAGTTGCACGTCGCGTTCAGGCGTGGCGCTGTTCCAGCGATAGACCGTATTGGCTTCCTGCCAGTTAGCGGTGGGGAAATTGCGGTTCAGATCAACGCCATTGGCATTGGCGCGCAGACCAAGCTGGCAGCCGTCCGGATTGACGCACAGCACCAGATGTTGATGACGTTGTCCGCGGAGCAGCGTTCGCAGGGCGCAGGAGAGGGCGGCGATTGACGCGGCTTCATCACCGTGCGTGCCGGCGAGAATTAGACCGGTATCGCTGCTGGCGTGTTCGGCAGGAAAGTAGAGTAACGGCGCGCCCAACGCGGATGAACCATAGCGTTCACCGGATACCTTAAGGGGTCCACGCTGGTGGCGTGGTGTCAGCAAACACGTGCCCGTCATAATGATGCCAAAGCCTCATTGTGGTCATACATCAGCATACTTCATCATAAAAGGGGTGATGAAAAAAGCCTTATTCGTGCCCCGTTTCGCATTGATACACACTGAGCGCTAAACCAATAAGGCGACATAGCCCATTTCCCGCTATCATGGTTGCAATACACTGTGACTGATACCGTAACCTGATGATGGATGAGGTGAATGAAGATGCAATACCATAATAATACCGGGCTGAAACGGGGCCTGCTGGCGGTCATCTTGGGCACGACAATGGGCAGTGCCGTGGCGGCCAACGTGCCTGCTGATGCGGTATTGGCGGATAAACAGGAAATTGTTCGCCATATCAAGGATGAACCCGCCTCTTTGGACCCGATTAAAGCGGTCGGTTTGCCTGAAGCTCAGGTGTCGCGCGATCTGTTTGAAGGACTGCTGAATCAGGACGCACAAGGCCGAGCGATCCCCGGCGTTGCGTTGCGTTGGCAAACCAATGACAACCGAACCTTTCTGTTTACGCTGCGTGATGATGCGCGCTGGTCGAATGGCGATCCGGTGACCGCTCAGGATTTTGTCTACAGTTGGCGGCGTCTGGTTGATCCCGCCAATTCCTCGCCGTTTGCCTGGTTTGCCCGTCTGGCGGGGATTGTGAATGCTGAGCAGATCATTGCCGGGACTCAGCCGCCAGATCAGTTAGGCGTGACGGCGGTGGATGCGCATACGCTACGCGTGCAATTGACTAAGCCAGTACCTTATTTTATCAATCTTGTCGGCAATTTCAGCCTGTTTCCGGTGCACCAGAAAACCATTGAGCAATTTGGCAATGATTGGACTAAACCGGGCAATCTGGTGGGTAACGGCGCATTCGCGCTAAAAGAGCGCGTGGTCAACGAGAAGCTGGTGCTGACACCTAACCCTTACTACTGGGATCGTGCCAACACCCGTTTGACCAAAGTGACGTTTGTGCCCATCAATCAGGAATCCAACGCCACCAAGCGCTATCTGGCGGGGGATATCGATATCACCGAATCTTTCCCGAAACAGATGTACCAGAAGCTGCTCAAGGACGTGCCGGGACAGGTGTACACGCCAGAGCAGTTGGGAACGTACTACTACGCCTTTAACACCCAGCGTGCGCCGACCAATGATGCACGCGTACGTCGGGCGCTCTCCTATGCGATAGACCGTAAGATCATTGCCGAAAAGGTGCTGGGCACTGGAGAAAAACCGGCCTACCGCTTCACCCCTGATGTGACCGCCGGGTTTACGCCGGAGCCTAACCCATTACAGCACTACTCGCAGGAAGAGTTGGACATGCAGGCTAAAGCGCTGATGGCAGCGGCAGGGTATGGGCCCGATCGTCCCCTGACGCTCTCGCTGTTGTATAACACGGCGGAAAACCATCAGAAAATTGCTATCGCTATCGCGTCGATGTGGAAGCAAAAGCTGGGCGTTAATGTGAAGTTGACTAATCAGGAGTGGCAAACCTATATCAATAGCCGCAATAGCGGTGATTTTGATGTGATCCGCGCATCCTGGGTAGGCGATTACAATGAGGCCTCAACGTTTCTGTCCTTGCTGACGTCCACTCACAGCGGAAATATTGCGCGTTTTCACAGTGCGGATTACGATCGCGTGGTCAATGATGCCAGCATGAAAACCGATGCGGCGGCGCGCAACACGCTGTATAACCAGGCCGAAAATCTGCTGCTGGACGCCGCGCCTATCGCCCCTATCTATCAATATACCAACGGGCGTTTGATCAAACCGTGGGTAAAAGGCTATCCGATCGCCAATCCCGAAGATGTGGCATACAGCCATACCCTCTACATCCTGAAACATGGATCGTGATGGTCAGCGATTAGGCAGCCCGTTTTGCGCGGGCTGCCTACGGCTAGCGAACGACAAGCACCGAACAGGTGGTGTGTCGTACCACGGCGGCCGCGTTGGAGCCCAGTAAAAAGGTTGTGGCACTGTGACGGTGGGAGCCTATGATGATGAGGTCAGCATCGAGTGAGTCAGCAAGCTTCAGGATTTGCTACTTGGGCGTACCGGTCATGATGTGCGGCATTATCCTGTCTTCCGGCAGGTTAAAACGTTTGATGACCTCGGTAAATGCCGCGCTGGTGTTGCGTTTCATCTCCTCGATATCGGGCAGCCCGGCAGGATAGGTAACACCAAGGGTGGTGTAATAGGGGTACGAAGGGATTACGGTAAGAAAGTGCACGTAGGTGTCATGCAGCTTGGCCAACGCTTCTACGTGCGCAACAACGCGTTGCGTTAGTTCATTTTCAGATATGTCGATGGGAACGAGCACGGTCTTATACATATCACCTCCTGTTCATCATCTTATGTGGAAACAAGAGCTCATTGATACTGTAGCGGGTTTTAGCAAACCGGCAGTGATATGTGTCAAAAATGTGCTATTCAACGATAACGTAAATGCGCAACGATCGGGAGCGATTTTGTTACTGATTGAATTTGCGAAAAATCTAATTATCACTAGGCTTTAGCTGTTGTAAAACCGTTATGGTATGGCCGTCATTGTGATGGGGTAGCGTAAAGGCCGTGGGAGAGAAAAACATGAAGCCGTTTGAAGGAAAAGTATTGCAGGATTCAGAGGCGGTTCATGCCTGCCAGTTGGATGGGAAGGGCGGAATCAAGCCGATTTCGGCTTACGGGGTGGTTGATAGCGCCAATCCTTGCTGGCTGCATTTGGATTATAGCCTGCCCGGCAGTGCGCGTTGGTTAAATGAAACCCCGCTGCTACCTGATGGCATTCGTAACTTACTGGCCGGAGAAAGTGCGCGTCCACGGGTTACGAGCTTGGGCGAGGGGACGCTCATTACGCTGCGCAGCATCAATCTCAATGCCGATTCACGCCCTGACCAGTTTGTGGCCGGGTCTTTATTACGGATACGCTGATTATCTCAACGCGTCGTCGTAAAATTGCCGCCATCAATGATGTGCTAACGGATTTGCAAGAGGGCAACGGCCCAACTGACAGCGGTAGCTGGCTGGTTTCCGTGGCGGAAGCACTGACGGACCAAACCAGTGAGTTTATCGACGACTTGCATGAAAAAATCATCGATCTGGAAGACGATCTGCTGGAGCAGAAAATTCCGGCGCGCGGTATGCTGGCATTGATTCGCAAGCAACTGATTGTGCTACGGCGTTACATGACACCGCAGCGCGACGTTTTTTCCCGTCTTTCAGGCGAGCGCCTGGCCTGGATGGGCGATGGCGATCGCCGCAGGATGCAGGAAATTGCTGAACGCCTTGGGCGCGGGTTGGATGATTTGGACGCCAGCGTAGCCCGCACAACTGTACTGGCTGATGAAATTACTTCACAGATGACAGAGGCGCTGAATCGACGTACTTACAGCATGTCCTTGTTGGCCATGATATTTTTGCCAACCACTTTCTTAACCGGGCTGTTTGGGGTCAATCTGGGCGGGATCCCTGGCGGTGGTTCATCCATGGGATTTATCACCTTCTGCGTTATGTTGATCGTCTTGGTGGGGGGCGTTGCCCTGTGGTTAAAGCGCAGTAAATGGCTATGAAATTTTCCAATGTGTTACTGCGTCTGCTATCACAATATGTTGAGTGTCTTCAAAAAAAATTGAATATATTGAGAAATATCAACATTTCATGCACTCAGGTACGGCACTATCACTCTCGCAGGTGAATGCAACGTCAAGCGATGGGCGTTGCGCTCCATATTGTCTTACTTCCTTTTTTGAATTACTGCATAGCACAATTGATTCACACCATGCCGACGTTTATGTCGGCATTTTTTTTGCCTGAAGCTCAGGTGGGCACCGTAGTACCCTGGTCTTATTTGATTTCGATAACGTTGAGGCGCTCAGGTTCGGCAACGGCATCGTCTTCGGGTTGCCAACCGACCGGCTGGAGCGGAAGCGTTTCACGATCAAACGCTAAATCCCCACCGTCAATCACTTCACTGCCATGCTGGATCCCCTTGAAATCGAAAAGGTGATGGTCGGCCAAATGGGAAGGCACAACGTTTTGCATGGCCGTGAACATCGTCTCAATACGGCCGGGATGACGTTTATCCCAATCGCGCAGCATGTCTTTAATCACTTGACGTTGCAGATTAGGCTGCGATCCGCACAGGTTGCAGGGGATAATCGGAAACGCGCGCGCTTCGGCAAAACGTTCAATATCTTTTTCGCGACAGTAGGCCAGTGGGCGGATCACCACGTGTTTGCCGTCGTCACTCATCAGCTTTGGTGGCATCCCTTTTAACTTGCCGCCGTAAAACATGTTGAGAAACAGCGTTTGCAGCATATCGTCGCGGTGGTGACCCAGCGCAATTTTGGTGGCTCCCAGCTCGGTAGCCGTGCGGTAGAGAATACCGCGACGCAGTCGCGAACAGAGGGAGCAGGTGGTTTTCCCCTCAGGGATTTTTTCTTTCACAATGCCGTAGGTGTTCTCTTCGACAATCTTGTATTCAACGCCCAGGCTGTCCAGATACTGCGGCAAAACATGCTCAGGGAAACCCGGCTGTTTCTGATCGAGATTGACGGCCACCAGTGAAAAATTCACGGGGGCGCTCTGTTGCAGATTACGCAGTATTTCCAGCAGCGTGTAACTGTCTTTACCGCCGGAGAGACACACCATAATGCGGTCACCCTCTTCAATCATATTGAAGTCAGCGATCGCTTCGCCCACGTTACGACGCAAACGCTTTTGCAGTTTGTTGAGGTTGCATTGCTGTTTTTGATTAATTTTTTGATTTTCTTGCATTTAATTTCTTTTCCATGCCCTTGAGGGGCACCACAGGGGCAAATTGATTCACTGGGAAAGCCGTTTACTCGGCATTCCGACCCGATCTGCATTCAGGTCTTCTATCCATTTGCGGTAGAGTTGATACACCTATTGTGCATTTTCACGCCTCCTCTGAGTAGTGTAAACGAGGGGGAACTCTTGCACAAAGTCGCCTGCATGAATAAGTATGGCGCGTATGGTACGGATTACGGCGACGAATACCAGATCGTTTTACTGTTGAGGTCAATCATTGTGCAATCGATGAGAAGGCGTCACCGGGGTTCTACATGCAGTGATCCCAATGCTCCCTGTAAGCGCAGGTCGAATCGCCGAAAACACACGAGAGTCTGTAAAGAATTTCGTGTAAATGGCTCCATCGCTTAACCGGAAATCCGATCTCCATACATCAACATG
This sequence comes from Symbiopectobacterium purcellii, assembly GCF_052050035.1. Classification (GTDB taxonomy): domain Bacteria; phylum Pseudomonadota; class Gammaproteobacteria; order Enterobacterales; family Enterobacteriaceae; genus Symbiopectobacterium; species Symbiopectobacterium purcellii_A. Next base: position 4,721,767 of record NZ_CP189882.1, on the reverse strand, counting down.
AATTGGCTCATAGCCGGTTTCCAGTCTCTGATTGGTAGGGTCCATTTAGCCGAGATATTATGCAAGGCTAGATAGAATAATTTTAGCACCGAGTCATCCGTTGGAAATATTCGTCGCGTTTTCGTTATCTTGCGCAATGAAGCATTTAACGACTCTATCGCGTTGGTGGTGTAGATATAGCCAAGCGACATTATTTTGATAACAGCCAGCTATGCTTCTTTGCCGCATATCAGGGCATAGGATGTAATCATTTTTAAGTCGGTTGGCTATAACCTTGCGGATCTCCGGCGGAAAATCAAAAATGACGATGAGACGTTCCCAATTATTTCTCCACGATGGGCTGATCGTCGGGAACTGTTCATCCCATTTGGCCGCGAAGGCATCCAGGGCCTCTTCAGCGCCCTCTAGCGTTGCGGAACTATAGATAGTGCGGATGTCAGCAGCAACGGCTTTACGCTCTTTCCAGCCGACGTAGCGCAGCGAGTTCCGCACCTGATGCACGATGCAGAGCTGTACCCGCGCATGCGGGTAAACAGCTTCAATGGCATCAGGAAAGCCCTTCAGGCCATCGCAGCAGGCGATGAAGATGTCCTGTAGCCCACGATTTTTCAGTTCTGTCATTACAGATATAGCCAACCGACTTAAAAATGATTACATCCTATGCCCTGATATGCGGCAAAGAAGCATAGCTGGCTGTTATCAAAATAATGTCGCTTGGCTATAACCAGAACTTGGCCCCCTCGGTTTTGGCTATCCATAGCCCCAGCAGCTCTTTTTCGCCCTGGCCGTTGATGCCTATAGCCAAGTAAACAGACTTGTTGGTCACGGCTCCGCCGTCCTGGCTTTTGACCACAATACAGTCAAGGTAAACAATGGGATAAAACGCATCCAGCGGCCGTTGCTGCCAGCGCTTAACGTCATCCATCACGGCATTGGTCACTTGAGAAATGAAGCCAGCGGAAACATCGACCCCGTAGACTTCTTTAAAGTGAGCCTGAATATCACGGGTTGATAGCCCTCTGGAATAGAGAGAAATAATGCGGTCATCGAAGCCGTTAAGCTGCTTTTCGTGCTTACCGATCAGTGTAGGCTCGAAGGTACTGTTGCGGTCGCGCGGAATATCGAGCTCGAGCGCCCCATTTTGACTACGTACGCTCTTGGATGTCTTGCCATTGCGGGAGTTGCGTGAATTATTACCAGCCGGGTCATGCTTAGCATACCCAAGGTGTATCTCCATCTCAGCTTGAAGAACCCGTTCCGCCAGTCTTTTAGTCAGCTGCTTGAGTAGTCCTGATTCACCCAGAAGCTCCTGAGGGGAGTGGCAATCCTGAAGCAGTTGGTCAATAAGTTCGTTGCTGATAGGCATTTTTTGTCCTCTGAAGGTTTTCCTCAAAATGCCATTTACACAGATCTTTTTACACTCTCACACACGATGCGCTTCCATTACATCCCGACCCACCTTGAGCGCAGATGTAACGGCATTTGCTAAAATATTACTCTGTCTCGTAGTCTTTCAATTTTACCAAACAACTGGATTTGGTTTCATAGTTATAACATTTCTGTATGTAAGTGTCAGGGTTCTCCTCCAAGGGATAGGGGATACATAAACTATTTTTTGGGTGCAGCTATGAAGTTGCGTATTTTTCACTTGTTGCTTAATCTTAAGCTTCCCGGTGTCAATGTTTCTTTTGGGGGCTTTGTTGAATAAATCGAACTTTCAGGGGATCGCCGGATCAAAGCACTATCATCGCTCCCGATAGCAGCTCCCCATGGCAAAGCAAAAGTTTAAAATCACCAACTGGCCCACCTACAACAAAGCACTCAGACAACGCGGCTCCCTGACGGTCTGGCTTGATGAGTCCGCCATCGCTGCATGGACTGACAGTGCTTCGCCTGAAGGTCGTGGTCGGCCGCTTTACTACACCGATATGGCTGTTACCACGGTTTTGATGATAAAGCGCGTGTTTAACCTGTCGCTCCGGGCATTACAGGGCTTTGTCGACTCGGTTTTTACACTGATGAGCCTGCCACTGCGCTGCCCGGACTACTCTCTGGTCAGTCGGCGGGCAAAAACCGTCAGTATCAGCATAAAAACGCCAACGCGTGGTGAAATCTCGCATCTGGTCATCGACAGTACCGGTCTGAAGGTCTTTGGCGAAGGTGAATGGAAAGTCATGCAGCATGGGGCTGACAGACGAAGAGTATGGCGCAAGCTTCATCTGGCAGCAGACAGTGCGACGCATGAGATTATCTGTGCCGACTTATCGCTCAGCGGAACGACAGATGCGCAGGCACTGCCGGGCCTGATTAACCAAACCCACCGAAAAATCAGGGAAGTGTCAGCAGACGGTGCTTATGACGCCCGTTACTGCCACGATGCGTTGCTAAGAAAGAAAATCAGGCCCCTTATCCCGCCGCGAAGCGGAGCCAAATACTGGCCGGACAAGTATAGCCAACCGACTTAAAAATGATTACATCCTATGCCCTGATATGCGGCAAAGAAGCATAGCTGGCTGTTATCAAAATAATGTCGCTTGGCTATACCATGAACGTAACCATGCGGTGGCGAATCAGCGTCTGAGCGGGAGTAATGATATGTGGAAAAAGAAAGTGGGTTATCACCGGCGTTCAGTGGCAGAAACAGCGATGTTGCGCATAAAAACTTTGCTGGGTGGCCATCTGAGCCTGCGTGACTATGAGGCTCAAGTAGGTGAAGCCATAGCGATGGTCAAAGCGCTGAACCGTATGACGTTGTTGGGTATGCCACACAGCGTCAGGATAGGATAACAGGTGTAGCAGAGGGAGTCATCCTGTCGGCTAATTCTGATTTATTCAACAAAGCCGCCATGAACGTCAGTCTTTCAGCGATTAGCGGGTGGGTAAGAGCCCTTCGTTTAGAACGTCAAGGGAAAACATCGCCTGGTCTGCCATTAACACCTGAACAAATTGAGTTCAGAGAAATGAAGAAAAAATCCACCGACTGGAAATGGAGAATGCCATCTTAAAAAAGGCTACTGCGCTCTTAATGTCCGACTCACTGAAAAATTCTCGGTAGTTGAAAAGCTAAGAGCGCTTTATCCAGTGAAAGCGTTGTGTCGTATTTTTAATGTTCACCGAAGCAGTTATCGCTATTGGTGTCGACCTAAGGAGCCAGATATTGAGCGGACGATAAAACGTAGCCTGGTCAGCGAAGCGTGGAACGTTAGTGGCGGGTCTGCGGGCGCAAGGACTATCGCCACGATGGTTACCAATACGCACGACGTGAAACTTGGGCGGTGGTTAGCGGGTAAGTTGATGAAAGAATTAACCCTCGTTAGTTGCCAAACAAGAAAACATCAATACAACCGCGGTGGAAATGAACGTATTGATATTCCAAATCTGCTCAATAGGCAGTTCGCTGTTACCAAGCCTGACCAGGTTTGGTGCGGCGATGTAACCTATATTTGGACAGGCGACCGATGGGCGTATCTGGCGGTGGTATTAGATTTATTTGCCCGAAAACCCGTGGGTTGGGCAATGTCGTTTTCGCCAGATTCAGAATTAACAGCCAAAGCACTAGAAATGGCTTGGGAACTGCGTGGGCATCCCAAACAAGTCATGTTTCATAGTGACCAAGGAAGCCATTACACCAGTCGTCAGTATAGGCAGGCATTGTGGCGTTATCAGATGACCCAAAGTATGAGTCGCAGAGGAAATTGTTGGGATAATAGTCCGATGGAGCGATTCTTCCGTAGTCTGAAGACTGAATGGGTGCCAACGACTGGCTACCAAAGCTTTAGTACTGCTCAATCATCCATTATTCGCTACATAACCCATTATTATAGCGATGTCAGACCTCACTGGTATAACGGTGGGTTAACACCAAATGAATCAGAACGGCTGTTCCATCAACAGTCAGGTAGGGTGGCCAAATTTAGTTGACCACTACAATCCTGCCAGCAACGCTCGCTCAGCACGGTCCGCTTCAGAAACTCTGCCGCATACTCACCGCTTTCAGCCAGGTGCACCTCGTGACCCACGATTTTGCGGCTGAACACGTCTTCTATCAGATATAGCCAACCGACTTAAAAATGATTACATCCTATGCCCTGATATGCGGCAAAGAAGCATAGCTGGCTGTTATCAAAATAATGTCGCTTGGCTATACAGGTAGAACCAGTGCCCGGCCGTCAGCGATTTTAACCAGGTTATGTCCCATGACCACACCTGTCTGGCGGCTGTCGCCTTCCAGGTCGACAGTGGTTTGCTCTGCCGGGCCCCGGTGCGTGGTTTCACCCGCCCGCCGCAGCACCCGGTAGAACGTTGATTCGCTGGCGATATAGCGCTTCTCATCAGCCAGCACCGGAACGATTTGCGATGGCGGCAGGCTGGCGAACCGGGGTTCATGGCAGATGGCCAGCACCTGCTGTTACTCTTCAGCACTGAGCTTGTTTTTCGGTGCCGGCTGTGGCGTCGAGGTTCGCCGATCGTCCGGTATCTGCTGCCAGCGTTGCAGGGTCCGTTCACTCAGCCCAACGCAGCGACAGGCCTCGCTCAGTCGGGCCCCGCCAGCGACGGCTTCCTGTACCATCGCCATCAACTGTAGCCTGCCGGCAGTGCGCGTCATTCGGCCTCGTTTTCTTCGTCGAACAACGCCTTCAGCTTTTTTTCCAGGAGCAACAGCGCGGCAGCTTCGGCAAGCGCTTTATTCTTACGGGCAATTTCACGGTTAAGTTGTTGGTTTTCTTTTCTTAATCGTTTTATTTCGGCTTGTTCTTCACGCTGACCGGGTTGCATTAACTCGTCCTTCCACTGCTGAAGTTGCTCAGGATACAGGCCCTTACGGCGACAGTATTCAGCGGCTTTGTTGAATAATTTAACGTTTTGATTTACAACTTCTTTAGGTGGGATGCATGTACAGAAAATGTATTTTGTTAGAGCGATAAATCAAATAGTTAGCACAATAAAAAGCATTACGGTAGTAAAATTCAGTCGTTAAAATTTTATAATACCCATTTAAATCAGTATTTTAAATTATTCAACAAAGCCGTATTCAGCTACAGCGTGGGCAGAAAGCGGGGCCGTTTCAACCAGTACAGCAAAACGCGCTTCCTGAGACCACTCACCGGGAGGTGTTTTCTCTGCGGATACAGGCAGAGTGGAAATACCCGCCTCTGAGCGCCAGTGGTAAATCGTTTTTATCGGGATCGCCTCCTGGCGTGATAACTGGCTGACGGGTTGATTATGCGGTGGAAGCATTCTGGCGATCACAGCCGCTTTACGCTCAGGTGAATAGATTTTCATTAAACTAGTTGCTGAATAGAGACTTGCATTTTTTGTCAGGCTATTGAGAATAAAAAGAGGTTTAACTTAGAGAATAAAGGTTTGAAATGATCAACAAAGAGCGGTTGTTACGAGATAATCGTTTATGTAAAGCAATCATTGGATTATCAGTCGAAGAATTGAAAAATTTAGCCGCTGAATTTTCAGTTTGTTATTTGATTTATCGGAAAAAGAATCGAAAAGATCACGAGCGGCAGATGGGTGCAGGGCAGAAAGGATTTATCCCAACCCCATTAGATAAACTGCTTTTTATTTTATTGTATTTAAAATGTTATCCGACCTATGATTTGCAAGGACTTCTTTTTGGTTTAGATAGAACACGGGTATGTCGCTGGGTAAAAATATTATTGCCGGTTTTATAGCCAACCGACTTAAAAATGATTACATCCTATGCCCTGATATGCGGCAAAAAAGCATAGCTGGCTGTTATCAAAATAATGTCGCTTGGCTATAGAGATGACCTTGGGGCGAGAATGTGTTTTGCCCGCTCGTCAAATTCGCTCTGCTGAGGAATTTTTTCGCGCCTTTCCTGGAGTTAAAGACGTCTTTATTGATGGGACAGAGCGACCTGTCCAAAAGCCTAAGAATCTGCGTCGGCGAAAAAAAATGTATTCGGGAAAGAAAAGACAGACCACTCGAAAAGGGCTTATTATGACTGACGAAACAAGGCAAATTGGATTTATCCCCATGAGCAAAAATGGGCGCCGTCACGATAAACGCTTACTCGATAAAGTCGATATAATTCGCCATATTCCTCCTGAGGTAACCATCTGGGCAGATACCGGTTTTCAAGGTATAGATAAACAGCATCCTAATACACAAATCCCAAAAAAAGGAACTCGAAAAAGACCTTTATCGCCTGAACAAAAACAAGAAAATAAAATAATCTCGGGCATCCGTATTACAGTTGAACACGCCATCGCGGGTATCAAGCGCCTCGGTTGCATGACCCAAATTTTACGGAATCGTAGACCCTTTATTGATGATACCTTCTTACTCCTTAGCGCCGGTCTTTGGAATTTCCATCTCAGAACAGCGTAAAATTTACTTCAATCACCGAAACACCCTTATTTCACTATTAAGCAACACGCTTAGTGTCGTCTCCAGCCCCTCAGATTTTTTTCACTCAGAGGCTACAACTACCCTGACATGGGGGGATGGCCACGTTGTCTGACATGGTGTTACTATATGAACGCATCCCGTTTGCAAAGCATTCGTTGTGTTGACATTGACGGTAGGTTGCAGCTCTATATTCGGCCTTGTTGCAGCCGCTGCTGCGGGCCTCGATGAGATTCGCTGACTCAGACCTCATTCTCCTGGCGAGCTTTAAGCTCAACACACCATTCAGGTTTAGTGAATCACGGTCTTACCTGTCGTTGTCATCACTACGGCTGCCCTAGCAACCTTTCAGCATTCACCCTTCTATTAAAAGAGTTAATGTTTTGCCAGTATCTGTCGTTCAGAACGGCCTGACACTGACGTGTTTTTTGTCGTAAGTTCGGCTATGTGCCACCAGGGCCCACACCGTGCGCGCTATCTTGTTAGCCATCCCCACCACCGCAACGCTGGTTGTCCGTCTTTTCAGCAGCTCCGTAACCCACGGGTTCGGCTCTTTCGCCAGCAGCGTCGCAGCCCTGGCTCCGTGGATAAACAGCGTCCGCAGATAAGCATCGCCGCGTTTACTGATGCCCAGAAGCCTCACTTTGCCGCCGGTGCCTGTTTGCTTTGGCACCAAGCCGATGTAGGCTGCGAACTCCCGTCCTGATCGGAAGACTCCCGCATCTCCCATGATGGTAATTGCTGCGGTGGCAACCAGTGGGCCAACACCTGGAATGTCCATAATCCGCCGACAGACCTCATTCTGTTTCGCCCAAGTGGCAAGCTGTTTTTCGATACCCTCTATCTGCATATCCAGGTCATTGAGGCGCCGATGCTGGTCTTCAAACTGGTAGATCAGGAACGGTGGCAGTTTTTCCTTAAGTCGCTCAAGCACCTCTGGCATCGCCTTGTCCAGTGACGCCCGGCCTTTACGCACAGTTTCGCCGAACTCCAACAGCAATCCGTGCAGCGCGTTGATTTGCGCGGTGCGGAACTTCACTAACTGGCGGCGCATTTTGTGCAGCGACAGTACTGCCTGCTGTTCCTCAGTTTGACGGCAACGGCTTTAGCTGGCTGCTGGACCGCCATCCAGATAGCACGGGCATCCATCACGTCATTTTTATTGCCCATCACGAAGGACTTGACGAATTTGCCCTGGAGTAGTCTGACCTTATGCCCCAGTTTTTCCAGCTCCCGCGCCCAGTACTGGGAACCGCCGCAAGCTTCCATGCCAATCAGGCAAGGCTCCCGATTGCTGAAGTATTCCAGCAGCGCGTCGCGCTTTATCTGTTTATCGATGACTTCACCGGTATGTTCATTAATGAAGTGAACCTGCATCAGATGTTTTGCGATATCGACGCCAACAGGGGTATATTTCATGTCGTGGATCCTCCAGTTATCAGGGAGCTTTATGCATCCCGTGTTGGGCACAATGATGCCGTAAGTCTGCGAGGATCCACACCTTACCTGCCGAACCCTTCGCTGCTCTCAAATGTGTGGGATGCGTTCATCTCATTCCCCAGCTTAAACTCATGGCGCTATTCTAACGCCACCCTGACGGCATGCGCTTGCGTTTTTTTTCTGAAGCGTTGAAAACAGATTGATAAGACGACGTAATTTTTTTGAAGACTATGCCGTTTTCAGCCGATAACGATGAGCAACAGAGGTTGGCGAAAACCGCGTTTCCATGCTAATTAGGTTGCGTGGCGGCATTTATCAGGTAGAGTGTGGGATTTTGTATCGTTAAGCGGAAAAAATTCTTTACGGTGTTGCGGCAGCATGAGCGGCACCGCGGGCAGTTAACCGTCATTAAAGCAAAAAAACGTTGATGTTCATGTGGTTATGGAATGGTTTATTGACCGTTACGTACTCTTGAATCTCCACGTAGTGAAGCTGGAAGTACGCGAACAGGCGTAGCGGTAGAGAATAAATGACGTATATGCCCCTTGAAAAAGGGACCAGACGCCCTCAACAACACGTTAATATGAAGCATTCGGTAGGTAACAATACATATGGGTAAAGCTCTCGTCATAGTTGAGTCCCCGGCCAAAGCCAAAACAATCAACAAATATCTGGGCAATGACTACGTGGTGAAATCGAGCGTCGGTCATGTGCGTGATTTGCCGACCAGCGGTTCTGCGGCGGCAAAGAAGAGCGCTGAGCCTGGTAAAGCGAAAAAAGCCGGCAAAAAAGATGAGCGCACCGCGCTGGTCAATCGTATGGGCGTCGATCCGTACCACGGCTGGCAGGCTGATTACGAAATATTGCCCGGCAAAGAGAAAGTGGTCTCTGAACTGAAAACGCTGGCGGCCAATGCCGACCACGTCTATCTCGCAACCGACCTTGACCGCGAAGGTGAAGCCATTGCCTGGCACCTGCGGGAAATCATTGGTGGGGATGAAGGCCGTTTCAGCCGCGTGGTGTTCAATGAAATCACCAAGAACGCAATCAAGCAGGCATTTGAAAAACCAGATAAATTAAATATCGATAGGATCAATGCGCAGCAAGCACGGCGTTTTATGGACCGTGTCGTGGGCTACATGGTTTCTCCACTGTTGTGGAAAAAGATTGCCCGTGGGCTGTCTGCTGGCCGTGTACAGTCCGTTGCGGTACGTCTGGTGGTGGAGCGCGAACGCCAAATCAAAGCCTTCATCCCGGAAGAGTACTGGGAACTGCATGCAGATTTACAGTCATCAAATGCCGCATTGCAAATGCAGGTGACGCATTTTGATGGCAAACCGTTTAAGCCGGTCAATAAAGCGCAAACCGCAGCGGCGGTCAGTGTGCTGGAGGCCGCGCGTTATGTGGTTGCAGAACGCGAAGACAAGCCGACCAGCAGCAAACCGGGGGCTCCTTTCATCACCTCCACGCTGCAACAGGCGGCAAGCACCCGCTTGGGATTTGGCGTTAAAAAAACCATGATGATGGCGCAGCGTCTGTACGAAGCGGGCTATATCACCTATATGCGTACCGACTCAACCAACCTGAGTCAGGATGCGCTGACCATGGCGCGCGATTACATTGCGTCCAGCTTTGGTAACGCTTACTTGCCGGAGAGCGCGAACCTTTACAGTAGTAAAGAAAACTCTCAGGAAGCGCATGAAGCTATCCGCCCCTCAGATGTTGCCGTTCTGGCCGATGCGCTGAAGGATATGGAAGCGGATGCCCAGAAACTCTACCAGTTGATCTGGCGTCAATTTGTTGCTTGCCAAATGACGCCGGCCAAATATGACTCAACAACGCTGTCGGTGAATGCTGAAGGTTATCAGTTGCGTGCCAAAGGGCGCACCCTGCGTTTTGACGGCTGGACCAAAGTGATGCCGGCGCTGCGTAAAGGTGATGAAGACCGTACGCTGCCGACCGTTGAGGTAGGGGAAGTGATGACCCTGGATAAATTGCTGCCGAGCCAGCACTTTACCAAACCACCTGCACGTTATAGCGATGCCTCGCTGGTAAAAGAGCTTGAAAAACGCGGCATTGGTCGTCCGTCAACTTACGCCTCTATCATTTCAACCATTCAGGATCGTGGCTATGTGCGGGTTGAAAACCGCCGTTTCTACGCGGAAAAAATGGGTGAAATTGTCACCGACCGTCTGGAAGAAAATTTCCGTGAGTTGATGAACTACGATTTTACTGCGCGTATGGAAAGCAGCCTCGATCAGGTCGCCAACAACCAGGCGGAATGGAAAGGGGTGCTGGATGAGTTTTTTGCCGAATTCAGCCAGCAGTTAGAAAAAGCGGAAATGGATCCGGAAGTCGGGGGTATGCGCCCCAATGCCATGGTGCTGACTACCATCGATTGCCCTACCTGTGGACGTAAAATGGGGATTCGCACCGCTAGCACTGGCGTGTTCCTCGGTTGTTCCGGCTATGCGTTGACACCAAAAGAGCGTTGCAAAACCACCATCAACCTGATCCCTGAAGCCGAAGTGTTGAATGTGTTGGATGGGGATGAGGCGGAAACTAATGCCCTGCGTGCCCGTCGTCGTTGTGGTAAGTGCGGTACGGCTATGGACAGCTACCTGATCGATAACCAGCGCAAGCTGCACGTGTGCGGCAATAACCCGGCATGTGATGGCTACGAGATCGAAAACGGTGAGTTTCGAATTAAGGGCTACGACGGTCCGGTTGTGGAGTGCGATAAATGTGGTTCCGACATGCACCTGAAAATGGGGCGTTTTGGTAAATACATGGCCTGCACCAACGAAGGCTGCACCAATACCCGCAAGATTTTGCGCAATGGTGAGGTCGCGCCGCCGAAGGAAGATCCGGTTCCTTTACCCGAACTGCCTTGTGAAAAATCCGATGCATACTTTGTGCTGCGTGACGGCGCGGCTGGGGTCTTCCTGGCTGCCAATACATTCCCTAAATCGCGAGAAACCCGCGCGCCGTTAGTGGAAGAACTGGTGCGATTCCGCGATCGCCTGCCGGAAAAACTGCGTTATCTGGCCGATGCGCCAGTGGAAGATGCCGAGGGTAACAAAGCGGTGGTTCGCTTTAGTCGTAAAACCAAGCAGCAATACGTTGCGTCGGAGAAAAACGGTAAGGCGACGGGCTGGTCTGCATTCTATGTAGACGGCAAATGGACCTCTGAGAAAAAATAATTCGCTGCCATGTGAATAAAAGCCAGCCTTTTGGGCTGGCTTTTTTGATCTGGGTAGGAAGATAGCGATCTAGGTGAGAGGATCACGCCGCCGTGCGCTAGAATGAGCGCCCTCACTCAGCTCAGGTTGAGGGCGCTATTTTTATCGATGTAAAGATAATAGTTATATAAAAATATTTTTTTATGATTAAATGACCTTAATATGATGAAATAACCGTCTGCTTTTCATGGCACTGCAAATGTTGCGGCACCATGAAAAAGTAAAGCAACGATAGATAATTTATTCGTGCCTGATGCACATGCTCAATAACATGGGATGACATATGAAATTGCAACAGCTTCGTTATATCGTTGAAGTTGTTAATCATAACCTGAACGTTTCCTCAACGGCTGAGGGTTTGTATACCTCGCAGCCGGGGATCAGTAAACAGGTGAGAATGCTGGAAGATGAGCTCGGAATTCAAATCTTTGCGCGCAGTGGTAAACACCTGACTCAGGTAACGCCTGCAGGCCAGGAAGTTGTGCGAATCGCCCGGGAAGTGCTTTCCAAGGTAGATGCCATTAAGGCAGTAGCCGGAGAACACACCTATCCTGATAAAGGTTCGCTCTATGTAGCGACCACGCACACGCAGGCGCGCTACGCACTGCCGGATGTCATCAAAGGTTTTATTGAGCGCTATCCTCGCGTTTCACTGCATATGCATCAGGGGTCGCCAACGCAGATAGCCGAAGCGGTCGCGAAAGGGACGGCAGATTTTGCCATCGCCACTGAGGCGCTGCATCTGTATGACGATTTGATCATGCTGCCGTGCTACCACTGGAATCGCGCGGTAGTGGTGAAACCCGATCATCCGCTGGCAACGAGAAAAAATATCACCATTGAAGAGCTGGCAGCGTATCCGATCGTTACCTACACCTTCGGCTTTACCGGCCGTTCTGAGCTGGATACCGCATTCAACCGCGCAGGGTTGACGCCGCGCATCGTGTTTACCGCCACGGATGCCGACGTGATCAAAACATACGTGCGTCTGGGATTAGGCGTTGGTGTTATTGCCAACTTGGCCGTCGATCCGCGCACGGAGACCGATCTGGTGACCATTAACGCCAATAGCATTTTCAGCTACAGCACCACCAAGATCGGGTTTCGCCGCAGTACCTTCCTGCGCAGCTACATGTATGATTTCATTCAGTGCTTTGCGCCGCACCTCACGCGTGATGTGGTGGATTCTGCCATTGCCCTACGTTCAAATGAAGAAATTGAAGCTATGTTCAAGGATATAACGCTGCCAGTAAAATAGTTTCGATTATCCACCAAAGAGGTACATGGCATGATCAAGCTTGTGCTATCAGTGGTAGCCTTTGCACTAATAGTAATATCAGGCATCGTGTTGCATGGCCTCTCTGCTTTTGAACTCCCTGAACGCGCCCAGCAGACCTTATCGTTTTCGCTGGGCTATACCCACCTTGAAGGCACGCTGTTGCTGCCTGATAACGCACAAAATCCGCCCGTGGTGTTGCTGGTGCACGGCGACGGTGCTCAGGATCGCTGGTCTGACGGCGGTTACCTTCCGCTGGTAAATGCTCTGGTTGCCCAAGGGATTGGCGTCTTTTCCTGGGATAAACCCGGCGTAGCGGCCAGTAGCGGTGAGTGGCTGGCACAAACGTTGGGCGATCGCGCGGATGAAGCGGTTGCCGCTCTGCATGCGTTGCGTACGCGGACAGAATTGAAAGGGAGTCGTCTGGGATTTCTCGGTTTTTCTCAAGTCGTATGGGTGGTACCCAATGCCAGTCAGCGCGCTGCGGCAGATTTTATCGTGTTGATTGGCCCCGCGATAAACTGGCGCGAGCAAGGCTTCTACTACCTGCAGCAGCGTTTAGCGGCAAAAGGGGCAGAGCCGTCGGCGATTGCCGCTGCCATCGCGAGAGAACGCACGGCCTATTCGCAACGCTTTACGCCTCAAACGGTGATGCAACCTTGCACGTCGAGTTGCACGCGCGACGATTTTGAGCGGCGGAATGCGTTATCGGATGCACGTCAGGACATTGCCGCACAGCGTGTGCCGGTGATGGTGCTGATGGGGGCACAGGATCTCAATGTTTCCACGACGGAAACGTTAACGGTGTGGAGCCGATTACTGCCGGAGGCAACCTCCCGTTGCTTGCGCGAAGTCAAAGATGCCACCCACGGTTTGCTGCGCGCCAAATGGTTTAATTATCAGTTGAGCGAACAATGGCCGCGCTGGACGCAGTGGGGATTTTTAGCCGCGGGGCAGTCTGCCTACGCGCCCGGTGCCCTGGACGCGATCGCAGAATGGATTTTGGTGAGACGTTGCTGGTAAGCGTCTCATCTGAACCGTCTGTCCTGTGACCGTCCGTTCCGGGAAAATAGTGTCCATCATTTTTTAATGGACACTATCCCATGAAACACCGGACATGGATCCTTGAAGCACTCCGCCTCCATTTTGATGAAAAGCTGCCGCGTATTGAGGCAGGCAGACGGCTCGGCATTCCCAAAACCACAGTATGTGAGCTGTTCGCTCGCTTCAGTAAGGCCGGGCTGCCCTGGCCCCTGCCGGCCAGGATCAGCGCCCGGAGTCTGGAGAAGCGTCTTTACCGGCCGGCATCACGTAAAGCCGCCGTTCTGCCCGCAGCACCGGAGCCGGCTGAGACACCCGCACCCCGCAGGCGGCCACGTCGCCCCAACTTCCCCCGTGACTTCAAGATTTCCCTGGTGGAGCAGTCGATGCAGTCCGGCGTCAGCGTGGCACAGCTGGCCCGCGAAAATAACATCAATGACAACCTGCTGTTCAACTGGCGGCGTCTTTATCAGCAGGGGCTGCTCGCTGCACCATCAGGCGCTCCGGCGATGCTGCCGGTCACGCTCACTGCAGAAGGTGGCTGTCACCCTTTGCGCCCTGCCGTTCAGACCGGAGATCCTGTTGCGAGCTGGTTCTGCCCGCAGGGACGCTTCGTATCAGTGGAAAGCTGACGCCGGAGATGCTGCAGACGCTCATCCGGGAAATGCAGGGAGGATGCCGGTGATATCACTCCCTGCGGGAGCCCGCATCTGGCTGGTTGCCGGCGTCACGGACATGCGGAACGGCTTCAATGGCCTTGCTTCCAGGGTGCAGAACACGTTACGGGATGACCCGTTCAGCGGCCACCTGTTTATCTTCCGCGGCCGGCGCGGTGACATGATAAAAGTGCTGTGGGCGGACCGGGACGGTCTGTGCCTGTTCATCAAACGCCTGGAGCGGGGGCGCTTCGTGTGGCCGGTGACGCGTGACGGTAAGGTTCATCTGACGCCGGCACAGCTGTCCATGCTGCTGGAAGGCATTAACTGGAAACATCCGCAGCGGACGGAACGCCCTGGTCTGAGAATATAACCTGCTGTAAAGTGGGGTTATGGACACCTCATACACCGATGAAAATGCCCGTCTCAGGGCGCAGCTGCTGGAGCCGCAGACCACCATCCGCAAAATGGCGGAGTATAACCGCCTGCTCTCGCAGCGGGTGGCGGCCTACGCCAGCGAAATCAACCGGCTGAAGGTGCTGGTCGCGAAGCTGCAGCGCATGCAGTTCGGGGCTTTGTTGAATAATTTAAGACACTGATTTATATAAGCATTATAAAATTTCAACGACTAATTTTTCCTCTCGGAATGCTTTTTATTGTGCTAACTATTTGATTTGTCGTTCTAACAAAATACATTCTCTGTAAATGCATGCTAACTAAAGAAGATGTAAATCAAACGGTTAAATTATTCAACAAAGCCGCAGTTCGGTAAAAGCTCCGAAAAGCTGCGTGAGAAAACGGCGCGTCAGGTGCGCGAGGCCGAAGAGTGTAGTGGTCAACTAAATTTGGCCACCCTACCTGACTGTTGATGGAACAGCCGTTCTGATTCATTTGGTGCTAACCCACCGTTATACCAGTGAGGTCTGACATCGCTATAATAATGGGTTATGTAGCGAATAATGGATGATTGAGCAGTACTAAAGCTTTGGTAGCCAGTCGTTGGCACCCATTCAGTCTTCAGACTACGGAAGAATCGCTCCATCGGACTATTATCCCAACAATTTCCTCTGCGACTCATACTTTGGGTCATCTGATAACGCCACAATGCCTGCCTATACTGACCACTGGTGTAATGGCTTCCTTGGTCACTATGAAACATGACTTGTTTGGGATGCCCACGCAGTTCCCAAGCCATTTGTAGTGCTTTGGCTGTTAATTCTGAATCTGGCGAAAACGACATTGCCCAACCCACGGGTTTTCGGGCAAATAAATCTAATACCACCGCCAGATACGCCCATCGGTCGCCTGTCCAAATATAGGTTACATCGCCGCACCAAACCTGGTCAGGCTTGGTAACAGCGAACTGCCTATTGAGCAGATTTGGAATATCAATACGTTCATTTCCACCGCGGTTGTATTGATGTTTTCTTGTTTGGCAACTAACGAGGGTTAATTCTTTCATCAACTTACCCGCTAACCACCGCCCAAGTTTCACGTCGTGTGTATTGGTAACCATCGTAGCGATAGTCCTTGCGCCCGCAGACCCGCCACTAACGTTCCACGCTTCGCTGACCAGGCTACGTTTTATCGTCCGCTCAATATCTGGCTCCTTAGGTCGACACCAATAGCGATAACTGCTTCGGTGAACATTAAAAATACGACACAACGCTTTCACTGGATAAAGCGCTCTTATCGCTGAAAGACTGACGTTCATGGCTTTCGCGGCTTCCTGGTAGGTATAATTTTGGTCAAGGACTAATTTGGCGGTTTCACATTTAAATTCAGCAGTAATTATTTTACTCATTTTGGCACCTATAAAAATTATGAGGTAAGCATATCACCTCTACTTAGGTGGCCAAATTCAGTATACCACTACACTCTGGCGATGGTAGCTTGGTTGACACCTTCACCACGCCGCTTTTCGATGTAGAACCGTTCTTTCTGAGTCAGATGTTTTCCCTGCATGCAACAGGCTCTCCAGTATGGCCAGAACGGTGATTTTATCCGACTCTGGCAAGTGGGTCACTTTGTTGCGTTTCGAGTGGGAATGGGGCCACTACCGGTGGCTGACATGCGTTACAAGCCGCGTATGCCTAGAACATGCAAGCTTGACCCGTTCAAGCCGTATGTTCTCGAGCGCGTTGCTGCTGCCAGACCACAGTGGATACCGGCCAGTGTGCTGCTGCGCGAGATAGGCCAACGGGGATATGATGGCGGCTATAGCATGCTTACCGCATTTCTACACCCCATGAAGCAGCCCGTTACTGAGGCGGTCACGCGCTTTGAGACCGAACCCGGCGTACAGATGCAGGTTGATTTCACCATCGTCAGGCAGGGCCATAACCCGTTGCTGGCCTTCGTCGCTACGCTGGGCTGGAGCCGGGCGACTTTCGTCAAGTTCTACAGCAACCAGGAGTCCGCCGCCTGGTGTGACGGCATTGAGTCTGCACTTAAGTTCTTTGGCGGAACTCCGCATCAGTTGCTGTTCGACAACGCCAAGGCCATCATTATTGAGCGTGATGTCTACGGGCCCGGCAAGCATCGCTGGAACCCTCAGTTGATGCAACTGGCTGAGAAGTATGCCTTTACGCCTAAAGTTTGCCGTCCCTACCGCGCCAAGACTAAGGGCAAGGTCGAACGCTTCAACCATTACCTCAAGAACAGCTTTGTTGTGCCGCTTGCCGCCACGTTTCGCCAGGCTGGGCTGATACTGGACGTCCCCGCGGCTAATGCACGCATTGGTGAGTGGTGGATCACCGTTGCCAACACCCGTAAACATGGCACCACCGGTATTCCGCCTGAACAACGCATGCCGCGTGAGCGGGCTGCGTTGTTGCCATTGCCGAAGATAACACTGGCATTGCCTCCACCGGTACCGGCGAGTTGCTCGCGCCCCATACCCACAGAGAGTCTCCAGCACCCGTTGGCTACGTATCAGGCGCTACTGGAGGTAGAAGCATGAACCTCCAGCATGATCGTATCGCAGCGCTCTGCGAGCAGCTTAAGCTCGATAGATTACCGGCTGAGTGGCCCGCCGTTGCTCAGACGACGATCGACAGCAACGGCACTCATGCCGACTTCCTTGAAGCTGCTTTACAGCTTCAGCATGATGTGCTGAACGAACGGCGCCGGCAGACTATTTTGCGTTTATCAGGCCTACCGGTGATCAAGACGCTGGAGCAGTTTGATTTCGCCTTTGCGAGTGGCGTACCTCGCAGTCAGATCCAGGAGTTGGCCGGGCTGGCGTTTATCGAGCGTCAGGAGAACCTGGTCTTGCTGGGTCCGTCCGGGGTAGGTAAAAGGCACCTGGCGACAGCACTCGGCTACAGAGCCGCGATGGCCGGAATGAGTATTCGGTTCGTCACAGCCGCAGATCTGATGCTATAGCTAAACGACTTAATTTTGATTACATTATTTAAATGAGCTATTCAATTGATTTTAGACGTAAAGTGATATCTACACGGAAAAACGAAGGGTTGAGTATCCGAGAAACAGCGAAGCAATTTCGGATTGGCCCTGCCTCTGTATCGCGTTGGATTAATCAAATAGAGTCAAAAGCATCGACCACGCGTCAGCGAAAGATCGATAAATCCGAGTTGATAAAAGATGTTGAACAATATCCAGATGCTTACCAAAAAGAACGTGCAGAGCGTTTTGGCGTTTGTCAGAAGGCCATTTGGCAAGCGCTTAAAAAGCTGGGATTGACCTATAAAAAAAACTCTACGTCATCCGAAAGCCGACGAAAACGCCCGGCAGGGATTTCAACAAAAAAAACAACAGTATGAAAAAGAAGGTAAACCTATTGTTTTTATTGATGAAAGTGGTTTTTCACACGATACCCCACGGACTCACGGCTATTCCCCAAAAGGTCAACGGTGTTTTGGCCTGAAGAACTGGGGAGCTAGGGGAAGAACAAATGTTATCGGCGCTTTATTAGGCACAACGCTGTTTGCTATCGGATTATTTGATATCAATATTAACAGCGATGTTTTCTATGCCTGGGTCACACAAGTCCTTATCCCAGTACTCCCTAAAAACAGTGTAATCATGATGGACAATGCCACTTTTCACAAAAAACATAATATTCAACAAGTCATCATCGATGCAGGGTATATGGTGGAGTATTTGCCTACATATTCGCCAGATCTTAACCCAATTGAGCATAAATGGGCACAAGCAAAAAGCAAAAAAAGAGAGATGGGTTGCGATACAGAGAGTTTGTTCTCAGTCCATATGGTGTAATCAAAATTAAGTCGCTTGGCTATACGACGTTTTTACCCAAAGGGAACAGACTTCAGTCAGGTCAGTCATCGTAAGATTGCCGAACTCGAACACATACTCAATACAAGGGGCAGAAAATCGCTGGGCTATCGTTCCCCCAATGAGGTATTTTTAACGCACTTACTGGTGGCATAAGCCTCTACCGTTTTGTTGCGTTTCGAGTGGGAATGGGGCTCCGGTATGTCACGCCGGGCCAGCGGCACAGAGGCGAAGACAGCCAGTTGCTGGTAAAGCGAAAATCGGTGTATGAGGCAGCAAAAATGCAGAACCCGCATCGTTGGTCAGGGCCAACAAGAAACTGGGAGCGGCAGGACGAAGTGTGGCTAAATCCGGAACGGGAAAAACAGGCCGTATGAATCAACTGGGGCGACAACTACCTTTACACGCACCGTTCAGGTGCCCCATGGCGTGATTTACCTGAACGTTACGGCCCATGGAAAACCGTTTATAACCGTTTCAATAGATGGTCAAAGTCTGGAGTTATTAACATTATTTTTAATAGGTTACTTTCATTTCTTGATGCTCATGGACTTGTTGACTGGTCAGCCACTGCGCTGGATGGCAGCAATATCCGTGCGTTCAAATGTGCGGCTGGCGCTCAAAAAAACATCCCGATATTACCAACGATAACAGCCTGGGTCGCTCACGAGGTGGTTATGGCACCAAAATCCACATGGCGACTGACGGAAGCGGCATACCGCTAAATATAGCCAACCGACTTAAAAATGATTACATCCTATGCCCTGATATGCGGCAAAGAAGCATAGCTGGCTGTTATCAAAATAATGTCGCTTGGCTATATCGTACTGAGTGCTGTGCAGGCTCACGAAAGCCTGTTCGCGTTACGACTCCTGGACGGCATTGGCGTGCAACGGCAGAACGGTAGCATGAAGCGTCGTGGTCATGCGGTACTGGCTGACAAAGCCTACTCTGGCAATGCACTCCGTAACGAGTTGAAAAGAAAAGGGATAAGAGAGGTTATTCCCCGAAAATCAAATGAAAAACTGGCTTCAGAGAGTCTGTAAAGAATTTTGTGTAAATGGCTCCATTGCTTAACCGGAGATTCGTTCTCCATACATCAACATGAATTGGCTCATAGCAGGTTTCCAGTCTCTGATTGGCAAGGTCCATTTAGCAGAGATATTATGCAAGGCTAGATAGAGTAATTTTATCACCGAGTCATCCGTTGGAAATATTCGTCGCGTTTTCGTTATCTTGCGCAATGAAGCATTTAACGACTCTATCGCGTTGGTGGTGTAGATAACCTTGCGGATCTCCGGCGGAAAGTCAAAAATGACGATGAGACGTTCCCAATTATTTCTCCACGACGGGCTGATCGTCGGGAACTGCTCATCCCATTTGGCCGCGAAGGCATCCAGGGCCTCTTCAGCGCCCTCTATCGTTGCGGAACTATAGATGGTGCGCAGGTCAGCAGCAACGGCCTTACGCTCTTTCCAGCCGACGTAGCGCAGCGAGTTCCGCACCTGATGCACAATGCAAAGCTGTACCCGCGTATGCGGGTAAACAGCTTCAATGGCATCAGGAAAGCCTTTCAGGCCATCGCAGCAGGCGACGAAGATGTCCTTTAGCCCACGATTTTTCAGTTCTGTCATCACAGATAACCAGAACTTGGCCCCCTCAGTTTTGGCTATCCATAGCCCCAGCAGCTCTTTTTCGCCCTGGCCGTTGACGCCGAGGGCCACATAAACAGACTTGTTGGCCACGGCTCCGCCGTCCTGGCTTTTGACCACAATACAGTCAAGGTAAACAATGGGATAAAGCGCATCCAGCGGCCGTTGCTGCCAGCGCTTAACGTCATCCATCACAGCATTGGTCACTTGAGAAATGAAGCCAGCGGAAACATCGACCCCGTAGACTTCTTTAAAGTGTGCCTGAATATCACGGGTTGATAACCCTCTGGAATAGAGAGAAATAATGCGGTCATCGAAGCCGTTAAGCTGTTTTTCGTTCTTACCGATCAGTGTCGGCTCGAAGGTACTGTTGCGGTCGCGCGGAATATCGAGCTCGATCTCCCCATTTTGGCTACGTACGCTCTTGGATGTCTTGCCATTGCGGGAGTTGCCTGAATGATTACCTGCCGGGTCATGCTTAGCATACCCAAGGTGCATCTCCATCTCAGCTTGAAGAACCCGTTCCGCCAGTCTTTTAGTCAGCACCTTGAGTAGGCCTGATTCACCCAGCAGATCCTGAGGGGAGTGACAATCTTGAAGCAGTTGGTCAATAAGTTCGTTGCTGATAGGCATTTTGTTATCCTTTGAAGGTTTTCCTCAAAATGCCATTTACACAGATTATTTTACAGTCTCGCTTCAGATGGACGCTCACAACTTTATCGTGATGCTTATCGCCGTCGCAACGTTGTAGAAAGATGTTTTGGCCGTTTAAAGGAATATAGACGGATTGCCACACGTTATGAATAAACGGCAAGAAACTATCTAGCAATGGTGAAACTGGGCTGCATCCGCTTGTTTTACGCCCGGTTACGTAATTAAGGGACACAGCCTAGCCGGCTTTGTTGAATAAATCAGAATTAGCCGACAGGATGACTCCCTCTGCTACACCTGTTATCCTATCCTGACGCTGTGTGGCATACCCAACAACGTCATACGGTTCAGCGCTTTGACCATCGCTATGGCTTCACCTACTTGAGCCTCATAGTCACGCAGGCTCAGATGGCCACCCAGCAAAGTTTTTATGCGGAACATCGCTGTTTCTGCCACTGAACGCCGGTGATAACCCACTTTCTTTTTCCACATATCATTACTCCCGCTCAGACGCTGATTCGCCACCGCATGGTTACGTTCATGGTACTTGTCCGGCCAGTATTTGGCTCCGCTTCGCGGCGGGATAAGGGGCCTGATTTTCTTTCTTAGCAACGCATCGTGGCAGTAACGGGCGTCATAAGCACCGTCTGCTGACACTTCCCTGATTTTTCGGTGGGTTTGGTTAATCAGGCCCGGCAGTGCCTGCGCATCTGTCGTTCCGCTGAGCGATAAGTCGGCACAGATAATCTCATGCGTCGCACTGTCTGCTGCCAGATGAAGCTTGCGCCACACTCTTCGTCTGTCAGCCCCATGCTGCCTGACTTTCCATTCACCTTCGCCAAAGACCTTCAGACCGGTACTGTCGATGACCAGATGCGAGATTTCACCACGCGTTGGCGTTTTTATGCTGATACTGACGGTTTTTGCCCGCCGACTGACCAGAGAGTAGTCCGGGCAGCGCAGTGGCAGGCTCATCAGTGTAAAAACCGAGTCGACAAAGCCCTGTAATGCCCGGAGCGAAAGGTTAAACACGCGCTTTATCATCAAAACCGTGGTAACAGCCATATCGGTGTAGTAAAGCGGCCGACCACGACCTTCAGGCGAAGCACTGTCAGTCCATGCAGCGATGGCCGACTCATCAAGCCAGACCGTCAGGGAGCCGCGTTGTCTGAGTGCTTTGTTGTAGGTGGGCCAGTTGGTGATTTTAAACTTTTGCTTTGCCATGGGGAGCTGCTATCGGGAGCGATGATAGTGCTTTGATCCGGTGATCCCCTGAAAGTTCGATTTATTCAACAAAGCCAGCCTAGCCTTGCATAATATCTCGGCTAAATGGACCCTACCAATCAGAGACTGGAAACCGGCTATGAGCCAATTCATGTTGATGTATGGAGATCGGATTTCCGGTTAAGCGATGGAGCCATTTACACGAAATTCTTTACAGACTCATCATGACCGGCATTCTCTGGTTGTGGTTTGCTTTGCGAATCACACTTGCGAATATGCTGCATATAGCCACGGTCACATTCTTTTCCTTTTTACATGCGTTTAAGGGATTTATTTTTGTGATTGGCGGATTGGGTTGCATTATCATGTATTATCATCTTGATAAGCATTTTACGGCACCTGATAACTATACCATTCCCTTTTTTGTGGGGCTTTGGGTGATGGCTTGTGCAGGTGAGGCGATAACGTCAATGCTTCACTATGTGATGCCTTTTCACCGACTCCTTGCGGTTTTGCTCAGAGAAGAAGAAAATAGCGACTCTCACTATCAAGGTGCTGCTAACGATGAGTAAACCAGTAAAAGTAACCGCTGCAATTTTTTCATTATTTCTGACCTTCACATCTCCGCTTTCAGCCAGTACGAGTATTCAGGATGTGGAAGTGGGTTTTTCACCAGGGAGGACGGCAAAGGAGATAGTTTTGACTGCCATTGAAGAGGCGAAAACATCGATTGATATTGCCGCCTATTCATTTACCAGCAAGCCGATTGCATTAGCCCTTGTTGACGCCCAACAGCGAGGCGTCAATGTCCGTGTGGTTGCCGATAAGAAATCGAACGGCGGAAAGTATACCGCTGTGACCTATCTGGCAAATCACCGCGTACCAGTAAGACTCAATGACAAGTATGCGATTATGCACAACAAGTTTATGATTGTGGATGGCCATTCCATCGAAACGGGCTCGTTTAATTACACAAAAAGTGCCGCATTTCGTAACGCGGAAAATGTGATTTACCTGCGTAACCGACCAGACATTGCAGAAAAGTACACTCGAGAATTTAATCGATTATGGAGCGAAGCAATGGACACAAAACCCACATATTAATGCACGATGCAGGATATGCGTAGCGTCCCAAAATGTGCCATTTTCCGACGCTACGCCCGCCGCTACACGGGGTTCTTGGGGGTAAAAATAGTTAAACATCAAAAATACGTCACTTTTACAACAAAAAAATTAGCTGTACGTTTTTAGTACGTCATTATTACATCGTAATATGACTTTTATGTCATTTTTACACCAAAAATGCATCACTTTGAAAAGGCTGATATGAAGCGATGAAAATGCTAAGATTCAGAGTAACCGATGAGCAATATCAAGAATTAAAAACGATAGTCCATGAAAAAGGCTGTCGTAGTGCTAACTTGTGTTGTCGAACATCAGAGCAGACCTGAAAAACTGATGGCATTTAGGCTTTTAAGGTATGCGGTTGCTGCCATGCTGCGGCACCTTGAGCAGGGCAACAACACCTTGCCAGTGGTGATAGCGATGTTGTTTTATCAAGGTAAAACTTCGCCGTATCCCTACAGTACCCATTGTCTGGATTGTTTTGCTGATCCGGAACTGGCAAAGTCGGTTTATATGCAGGCATTTCCTCTGGTTGACGTGACGGCCATCCCGGACGAGGAGATTGTCACACATCGACATGTTGCCCTGATGGAACTGGTGATGAAGCATATCCGTACCCGCGATATGCTAGAGTTAAGTCATGAGATAGCATCCTTGCTCAATCAGTGGGTATTGCAGCCGGAGCTATTTCGAGGATTAATATGTTATATTGTAAAACGAGGAAATACTTCTGATGCAAAGCAATTTTTGCATCAGATTGCGGAAACAGCAACTGATTATCGGGAGGTTGTGATGACCATTGCAGAGCAGTTACGGCAAGAGGGCGAGAAACTTGGTGAACAGAGGGGTATAGAAAAAGGCATTCATCTAGGCGAACAGCGAGGCATAGAAAAGGGCATAGAAAAAGGTAGGCAAGAATCTGCCAGAACCATAGCGCGCCAGCTTCTGGCCAACGGCGTTGATCGGGCGATTGGCTTTGTTGAATAATTTAACCGTTTGATTTACATCTTCTTTAGGTAGAATGCATGTACAGAGAATGTATTTTGTTAGAACGACAAATCAAATAGTTAGCACAATAAAAAGCATTACGGCTGGAAAACTTAGTTGTTGAAGTGTTATAATAATTATGTAAATCAGCATGTTAAATTATTCAACAAAGCCCGGGCGATTGTCAAAATGTCTACTGGGGTGTCTGATGCTGAGATTAATGCACTGATGGATTAATCGATGTCGAGTAATACTATTTTAGGCTTTGTTGAATAATTTAACATGCTGATTTATATAAGCATTATAAAATTTCAACGACTAATTTTTCCTCTCGGAATGCTTTTTATTGTGCTAACTATTTGATTTGTCGTTCTAACAAAATACATTCTCTGTACATGCATTCTACCTAAAGAAGATGTAAATCAAACGGTTAAATTATTCAACAAAGCCACTATTTTACCTCGCTCATTTTATGAGCGTGCTACGCTTTGTGTAGCAAAGGATTTGTTGGGAAAAGTTTTAAAATTTGCTGACTATTACGGGGTTATCAATGAAGTCGAAGCCTATGTAGGGCAGGATGATCCGGCCTGCCATGCCGCGAGAGGTTTCACGCCAAGAACAGCGGGCATGTTTGGTGCTGCCGGGTTTTCCTATGTTTATCTTATCTACGGTATGTATCATTGCCTGAATATTGTGACCGAGCGTGAAGGATTTCCAGCGGCAGTTTTAATTCGTGGCATTGATTTATACAAACCTACAGTTCTTTCTTTTAATGGGCCGGGTAAACTCTGTAAAAAATTACATATCACGAAAAATAATAACCAGGTTGATTTAACACAATCTCATGATTTTTGTGTTTACGATTCGACGGATAAGCCAGAATATATGGCGACGCCAAGAATAGGCATAAAAGTTGGCACCGATAAATTGTGGCTCTTTAAGTCAATGTAAACACCACTAAGTATGGCCCTCAAAATACACCTACCTCTATTAGGGGTCGCCTCAGAAAACGGAAAATAAAGCACGCTAAGCAAGTTGTAGTGGTCGTAGCGGCCTGAACTTACCTGCACCGATCTTGACACTATTGCGCCACAGGTAATCCCCTGTGAGGTTAATGTGCTCCCAGCCTAGCGGCGACAGATATTGTAATAACGCATCATCGACGGCATGCCCCTTGGCTCGTAATCCATTAGTCACCCTTTCCAGATAGACGGTATTCCATAGCACGATGGCGGCAGTCACCAGGTTAAGACCACTTGCCCGGTAACGCTGTTGCTCAAAACTGCGGTCACGGATCTCCCCTAATCGATTGAAAAACACTGCACGAGCCAAGGCGTTACGAGCCTCCCCCTTATTTAGTCCAGAATGTGCGCGCCGGCGGAGCTCAACACTTTGCAGCCACTCCAGGATGAACAGTGTGCGCTCGATACGCCCCAACTCGCGCAGGGCGACCGCCAGGCCATTTTGCCGGGGGTAGCTGCCAAGCTTTCTCAGCATGAGTGAGGCCGTTACCGTACCTTGCTTTATTGAGGTAGCCAGCCGCAAAATTTCGTCCCAATGGGTGCGGATGAGCTTGATATTTAGCGTCCCGCCAATCATTGATTCCAATCCCTCGTAGGTGGCATAACTCTTTGGAATGTAGA
Organism: Symbiopectobacterium purcellii; assembly: GCF_052050035.1. Lineage (GTDB taxonomy): Bacteria > Pseudomonadota > Gammaproteobacteria > Enterobacterales > Enterobacteriaceae > Symbiopectobacterium > Symbiopectobacterium purcellii_A. The sequence continues at coordinate 4,696,189 of NZ_CP189882.1, read as the reverse complement.
GCCTAGTCTCACCCGGATCACGGATGCGCGGGGCGAAACGAAACCCTCAACAGGTGCATCAACGCAAAAACGTGATCAGTGAAGCCTGCCGTGTCGGTGTAATGATCTTCGATCCGTAGGTCAGATTCATGATATAGCTAAGCGACATTATTTTGATAACAGCCAGCTATGCTTCTTTGCCACATATCAGGGCATCGGCTGTAATCATTTTTAAGTCGGTTGGCTATAGAGCAGCCCTTCAAGCACGTAAGTTGAGTCGCGCACACCGACATTGACTACCTTGGTATGAAATGGTGCATACTGGTCGGAGATGTGGGTGTAAAAGGTCCGTCATGGACGACTACCATATTTCGGGTTGATGTGCCCCGTGCTCTCAGCCTTGTTGCCAGTGCGAAAATTCTGACCGTCAGACGAGGACGTGGAACCATCGCCCCAGTGCTTGGCAAACGGATACCGGTACTCGGCATTGACCAGCTCGGACAAGGCCGAACCATAGGTTTCGTCGCGGATATGCCAGGCTTGCAGCAAAGCAAGCTTGGCATAGGTCGTTCCTGGACACGATTCCGCCATCTTGGTCAGCCCCAGATTGATCGCGTCGGCCAAGATCGCAGTCAACAACAGGTTCTTGTCCTTAGCCTGGTCACCAGATTTCAGGTGCGTGAAGTGCCTGGTAAAACCTGTCCATTCGTCCACTTCAAGCAGCAATTCAGTGATCTTAACGTGCGGTAGGATCATTGCTGCCTGAGCGATAAGAAGCTGCGCAGTATCGGGTACTACTGCATCCAGCGGCGTGATCTTTAGGCCTGAGGCAGTGATGATGGCATCCGGTAACTTATTAGCTAGCGCCATGCGGTTGACAGTAGCGAGCTGCGTTTCCAACTGCGTCAACCGTTCATTCAAATACTGTTCACAGTCGGTAGCTACAGCCAGCGGCAATTCATTGACCAGCTTTAGACTGGCGAATTTCTTGGGTGGTATAAGGTAGTCCTCGAAGTCCTTGAACTGGCGCGATCCCTGTACCCAGATGTCACCAGAACGCAATGCATTCTTCATTTCCGACAGCGCACATAGCTCGTAGTAACGCCGGTCGATGCCAGTTTCGGTTATCACCAGTTTCTGCCAGCGTGGCTTGATGAAATCGGTCGGCGCATCAGCAAGTACTTTTCGGACGTTGTCATTGTTCATACTGCGCAACACTTCTATAGCTTCCAGTACACTCTTGGCAGCCGGTGCAGCCCGTAACTTAAACGCGGTAAGGAAGGCTGGTGCGTAACGGCGTAGTGTGGTGTAGCTCTCGCCGAGACGGTGCAGGAAGTCGAACTCTTCTGGCTGCGCGAGCGTTTGTGCTTCTGTAACGCTCTTGGCGAAGGCTTCCCAGGATATTACTGTCTCGATGGCAGCAAACGGATCATCACCTGCTTGCTTGGCGTTGATCAACACTTGGCCGATACGACTGAGCAGGTGTACCTTGTCATTGATCGCCTTCCCAGATGCCTGGAACTGTTTCTGATGTCGCTTTTTGGCATCATTGAACAGCTTGCCCAGGATGCGGTCATGCAGATCAATAATTTCATCTGTAACGGTGGCCATCCCATCGATGGCTAGCGCAACCAAGGTAGCATATAGCTAAACGACTTAATTTTGATTACATTATTTAAATGAGCTATTCAATTGATTTTAGACGTAAAGTGATATAGCCAAGCGACTTAATTTTGATTACACCATATGGACTGAGAACAAACTCTCTGTATCGCAACCCATCTCTCTTTTTTTGCTTTTTGCTTGTGCCCATTTATGCTCAATTGGGTTAAGATCTGGCGAATATGTAGGCAAATACTCCACCATATACCCTGCATCGATGATGACTTGTTGAATATTATGTTTTTTGTGAAAAGTGGCATTGTCCATCATGATTACACTGTTTTTAGGGAGTACTGGGATAAGGACTTGTGTGACCCAGGCATAGAAAACATCGCTGTTAATATTGATATCAAATAATCCGATAGCAAACAGCGTTGTGCCTAATAAAGCGCCGATAACATTTGTTCTTCCCCTAGCTCCCCAGTTCTTCAGGCCAAAACACCGTTGACCTTTTGGGGAATAGCCGTGAGTCCGTGGGGCATCGTGTGAAAAACCACTTTCATCAATAAAAACAATAGGTTTACCTTCTTTTTCATACTGTTGTTTTTTTTGTTGAAATCCCTGCCGGGCGTTTTCGTCGGCTTTCGGATGACGTAGAGTTTTTTTTATAGGTCAATCCCAGCTTTTTAAGCGCTTGCCAAATGGCCTTCTGACAAACGCCAAAACGCTCTGCACGTTCTTTTTGGTAAGCATCTGGATATTGTTCAACATCTTTTATCAACTCGGATTTATCGATCTTTCGCTGACGCGTGGTCGATGCTTTTGACTCTATTTGATTAATCCAACGCGATACAGAGGCAGGGCCAATCCGAAATTGCTTCGCTGTTTCTCGGATACTCAACCCTTCGTTTTTCCGTGTAGATATCACTTTACGTCTAAAATCAATTGAATAGCTCATTTAAATAATGTAATCAAAATTAAGTCGTTTAGCTATAGAACTTGACGAAAGTCGCCCGGCTCCAGCCCAGCGTAGCGACGAAGGCCAGCAACGGGTTATGGCCCTGCCTGACGATGGTGAAATCAACCTGCATCTGTACGCCGGGTTCGGTCTCAAAGCGCGTGACCGCCTCAGTAACGGGCTGCTTCATGGGGTGTAGAAATGCGGTATAGCCAAGCGACATTATTTTGATAACAGCCAGCTATGCTTCTTTGCCGCATATCAGGGCATAGGATGTAATCATTTTTAAGTCGGTTGGCTATAAGCATGCTATAGCCGCCATCATATCCCCGTTGGCCTATCTCGCGCAGCAGCACACTGGCCGGTATCCACTGTGGTCTTGCAGCAGCAAAGCGCTCGAGAACATACGGCTTGAACGGGTCAAGCTTGCATGTTCTAGGCATACGCGGCTTGTAACGCATGTCAGCCACCGGTAGTGGACTACGGATATATAGCCAAGCGACATTATTTTGATAACAGCCAGCTATGCTTCTTTGCCGCATATCAGGGCATAGGATGTAATCATTTTTAAGTCGGTTGGCTATATCGTCGAACGGTCTCGCGGGAGCATGAAAGCTGCCGCGCGATGGCGCGGATGGACATGCCTTGACGGTGTAAAACGTGAATCTCCACTCTGGTCTCCAATGTCATCATTGGCAGTGCCTTAAAACTGCCATTTTTACCCTAGGTGGGTCAGATTTATAGCCAAGCGACATTATTTTGATAACAGCCAGCTATGCTTCTTTGCCGCATATCAGGGCATAGGATGTAATCATTTTTAAGTCGGTTGGCTATACATCGGCAGGTGGGCCAGTTTTACATCGGTAGCGACATAGCGGCGTTGTGGCTCGAATTTGGCCAAATCTGCTGGGGTCATCTGTCCGCCCTCACGGGCGATCTTGAGCAATCGGTTTTGGTGAATCAGACGATCGACACCAATAGGCAGCTCAAGTGCCTGCCATACTTTGAGTCGTTCAATATGTTCCAGCACGTGCCGCGAATTGGGTTTAACTGGTGAAAGGCGAAGCCAAGCGAGAGTGGTCGTCTTGTTGTTGTCTCGAAGCTTAAGCAGATTGTCGAGGCGTTGGCGATGCGAGTCTGACAGCGGGGCGGTCAAGGTGTCGTAGATACGCCGGTTTGCACGGGTGAGAGTTTCGGCACACGCTCTCTCGACAGCATTGATGGCTGGCAGAATGATCGATCTCTGCCGCAGATTGTCGATCAAAGCATTAACCATCACAATACCTTTATCGGTTTGCATGGCCATCTCGGTCATTGTGTGGACGACCTGCCGATAGTGATTCATAGTGAACGGCTGAAAGCCGAACATCGTTTGCAATTCGACCAGGTGTTCGCGTCGGGTCTGCTCCCGAAGCCCGTACTCGTTCCAACTTTCGATACTGACCTTGAGCTGGTCGGCAACCAGCTTCAACAATGGCGGAAATGGCAACTCATCGTTGGCAAGGACGATGCCGGGAAAGCGCAGGTAACAGAGTTGCACAGCAAAACCCAAGCGGTTGGCTGAACCACGCTTCTGCCGGATTTACCACGACGCTTCATGCTACCGTTCTGCCGTTGCACGCCAATGCCGTCCAGGAGTCGTAACGCGAACAGGCTTTCGTGAGCCTGCCCAGCACTCAGTACGATATTTAGCGGGATGACGCTTCCGTCAGTCGCCATGTGGATTTTGGTGCCATAACCACCTCGTGAGCGGCCCAGGCCGTTATCGTTGGTAATTCGGGATGTTTTTTTGAGCGCCAGCCGCACATTTGAGCGCACGGATATTGCTGCCATCCAGCGCAGTGGCTGACCAGTCAATAAGTCCATGAGCATCAAGAAATGAAGCCCCATTCCCAGTCGAAACGCAACAAAACGGTAGGGCATTATGCCGCCTGTAAGTGCGTTAAAAATACCTCATTTGGAGAACGATAACCCAGCGATGTTCGGCCTCGCGTATTGAGCAGGTGTTCGAGTGCTGCAACCTTGCGATGGGTGACATAATTGAAGTCCATTCCCTTCGGGTAAAAACGCCGTATCAGCCCGTTGGTATGCTCATTCAACCCGCGTTCCCAGGAATGATATGGCCGGGCAAAGTAGACCGGTGCCCCCGTGACTTTTGTAATTTCCCCGTGCTGGGAAAATTCAGAACCGTTGTCAGCAGTCAGGGTTTTAAACTCGCAGAAGGTATTGGCAACGATGTCCCTGGAGGCCGCTACCACTGTCTCTGCTCGCTTGTTGGGCAGTTTGCGAATGATGACCAGCTTGACGGCTTTATCGACCACCGTCAGCAGGAATGATTTCTGATCTTTGCCAAAGATGGTGTCAATCTCGAAATGCCCGGGTTCCTGCTTGAGGTCAGCAACGGCCGGCCGCTGCTCAATGCCAACACGGTTGGGAATAGGACCGCGTTTGTTCTCATCGGTCTGATAGTTATACCGTTTACCCCGATGAGGGAGCTGCTGATACAGCTCACCGCCGGCCCGGCGCTCCTGCTGGATATAGCGATAGAGCGAGTTCTTGCTGACGGACAGGCCAAATTCCAGGACCAGGCGCCCACTGATGACCTCAGGTGAGGTGTGGGTAGACAGCGCCGTTCTGATAAAGTCCTGAATGTGCGGTTCAAGCTGGTTAATCACGCCGTCCGGCCGTGTTTTCTGCCGCCGCCCTCTGGCCAACGTTTCGGCCCTTCTGCAGGAATAGACCCCGTTGAAAGCGGCGTCGGTATTGCGTCTGAGTTCCCTGCTGATGGTAGAACGAGGAAGCTCCAGTTCCCGGGCGATGGTGGCCTGGTTAACCCCATCACCACGCCGCTTTTCGATGTAGAACCGTTCTTTGTGAGTCAGATGTTTTCCCTGCATGCAACGGGATCTCCAGTAGGGCCAGAACGGTGATTTTATCCGACTCTGGCCAGTGGGTCACTTTGTTGCGTTTCGAGTGGGAATGGGGCAAGTAACCTATTAAAAATAATGTTAATAACTCCAGACTTTGACCATCTATTGAAACGGTTATAAACGGTTTTCCATGGGCCGTAACGTTCAGGTAAATCACGCCATGGGGCACCTGAACACAGTATCCAGAACATGCCGTTGACGATTTTGCGATGTTCTGCCCATGGCCGGCCTGCCTGAGGAGATTTCAAAACGGTTGGTAACAAGGGCTCAATGATTGCCCATGCTTCATCAGAAAGATCGTAGCGAGCCATAATCCAAAGTGTCTTAGAAACAGATGGATACTATAGCTCAAGCAATTAAGGGACACAGCCTAGAGGGCGCTGAAGAGGCCCTGGATGCCTTCGCGGCCAAATGGGATGAGCAGTTCCCGACGATCAGCCCATCGTGGAGAAATAATTGGGAACGTCTCATCGTCATTTTTGATTTTCCGCCGGAGATTCGCAAGGTTATCTACACCACCAACGCGATAGAGTCGTTAAATGCTTCATTGCGCAAGATAACGAAAACGCGACGAATATTTCCAACGGATGACTCGGTGCTAAAATTATTCTATCTAGCCTTGCATAATATCTCGGCTAAATGGACCCTACCAATCAGAGACTGGAAACCGGCTATGAGCCAATTCATGTTGATGTATGGAGATCGGATTTCCGGTTAAGCGATGGAGCCATTTACACGAAATTCTTTACAGACTCGCACTGAGCCTGCCTATTCAGGCAAACTGTTGCATAATAAGCGCACCGGGGTGTATCACTGCCTGCTTTTGCCAAAGCGCACTGTTTTACTCTGACAACAAATATGACTCTGGATGCGGCTGGCCCAGCTTTGATCGGCCCGTGTCGAAGGGGGCAATTCGCTATCTGGAAGATTTTTCGCATAGCATACACCGTATCGAAATTCGCTGCGGTAAATGCGATGCCCATTTGGGGCATGTGTTTCCCGATGGTCCGCAAACCACCGGTGAGCGTTACTGCGTTAACTCGGCCTCGTTGAGTTTTATCGATGGCAGCGACGGTGAGAAAGTGGATGGCTGACGGTTTAGACGATAGCTCAAGCTAAAACGTTTCAGCTTGCTGGGTTCTGATTTAAAATAGCAATGACAGGATGGCAATCACGATGCTCGACAAACAGCTTGATGAGGTTGTGACGGCGCTGACGCCGGACATCTACCAACGCCTGGCAACCGCCGTGGTGCTGGGGAAATGGCCAGATGGCGTGCCGTTGACGCCGGAGCAAAAAGAAAATTGCCTGCAAATGGTGATGCTATGGCAATCGCGCCATAACGTGGAAGCGGAACACATGACCATCAATACCGACGGCGAGTTGGTGATGAAAAGCAAGCAAGAGCTGAAGCAGGCGTTTGCCATCGACAACCTGATTCAGCGAGAACGCCAGTAAGCGATGCCCCTGGAGGCACAGGGGCTCGGTGTTATGCAGGGTGGTGCGCTGAGGTCGCGCTAAAGTCAGTCAGGCTAATACGGCGCGCTCCGTGAGCCACCATATAGACCAACGCTGCTTCACTGTCACCCGGTTGGAGATTTACCCCGCGACAACCTTCTTAAACGATCTGCACGTCATACCCGAGTGCCAGTGCATCAAGCACGGTAAATTTCACGCAGTAGTCCGTTGCCAGCCCCATAATGGTCAACTGCATGATACCGCGTTGGCGTAACAGGGCATCCAGTGCGGTGGCGGCGCGTTTGCCGTTGTCGAAAAAAGCGCTGTAGCTGTCAATATCAGGCTGAGTGCCTTTCTGTATCACCGCATCAAACGCCCCACGCTCAAGGCGCGCATGAAATTCTGCGCCATGCGTGCCCTGTACGCAGTGCACTGGCCACCATGTTTGCGCTAATCCTGCCAGTTCGCCACGCTCTCCCACGACAGCGTGCGGATGGTTGGCTGCGAAGCTCAGATGATTGGCCGGGTGCCAATCCTGGCTGGCGATGACCGGCATTCCTGCACGCTGCGCCACCGCTATCGCGGCGTTGGCAACATCGATGGTGATGTCACCTTCTGCGACAGGCAGTGCGCCGTTCGGACAAAAATCATTCTGCAAATCAATCAACAGCAGGGCATGGTTTGTGACGACAGGGGCCATGGCAGGTGCGTGTCAAGGTAGTTGTCGCCCCAGTTGATTCATACGGCCTGTTTTTCCCGTTCCGGATTTAGCCACACTTCGTCCTGCCGCTCCCAGTTTCTTGTTGGCCCTGACCAACGATGCGGGTTCTGCATTTTTGCTGCCTCATACACCGATTTTCGCTTTACCAGCAACTGGCTGTCTTCGCCTCTGTGCCGCTGGCCCGGCGTGACATACCGGATACCGCTATGGCGATGTTCCTCGTTGTACCAGCCGACGAAGGTTTCCACCCAGGCTCGCGCATCTTCCAGCGTTGCAAAGCCTTTTTCAGACCATGCAGGCACGTATAGTCAAGCGACATTATTTTGATAACAGCCAGCTATGCTTCTTTGCCGCATATCAGGGCATAGGATGTAATCATTTTTAAGTCGGTTGGCTATATTTCAGCATCCTGAACAGCGATTCCACGTGGGCGTTGTCGTTGCTTACCCGCGGCCGACTGTGTGACGGGGTTATCTTCAGCTCCGCAAGCTTCACCTGCAGCACCTGTGACTTCATCGGTGCACCGTTATCCGCATGCAGTACCAGCGGCTCCTGCCAGCAGCGCTCGCTCAGCACCGTTCGCTTCAGCAGTTCTGCTGCATACTCGCCGCTTTCGACCGGGTACACCTCATAACCCACTATTTTGCGACTCAACACATCTTCTATGAGATACAGGTAGAACCAGTGACCCGCCGTCAGCGACTTCAGCCAGGTGATGTCCCACGACCACACCTGGTTCGGCGCGATCGCCTTCCATGTCGACAGCGGTTTACTTTGCGGGGCCTGCTGACGCCCGCGATGACTGACCTCTCCGGCACGGCGCAACACCCGGTAAAACGTCGATTCACTGGCAACGTAACGCCCCTCATCGGCTAGTGCCGGTACGATTTGCGCCGGCGACAGACTGGCGAATCGTGGCTCATGGCAGATGGCCAGCACCTGCTGTTCCTCTTCAGCACTGAGCCTGTTTTTCGGCATCGGCCGTGATGCCGTCGGTCGCCTGTCGTCAGGACTTAGCCTCCAGCGCTGGAACGTCCGCTCGCTAATACCTACAGACCTGCAGGCATCGCTTTGCCGGACGCCGGCAGTGGCAGCCTCCTCCAGCATCTTCATCAGCCGTAACCTGTCGGCTGTGCGCGTCATTCGACCTCGCGTTCTTCGTCGAAGAACGCCTTGAGCTTTTTTTCCAGGATGAGCAGTGCCGCCGCTTCGGCGAGGGCTTTGTCCTTGCGGGCTATTTCACGATTAAGCTGCTGAATTTCTTTTTGCTGTTTCTTTATTAAGGCTCTTTCTGCACGCTGACCTGGCTGCATAAACTCGTCCTTCCACTGCTGAATCTGTTCAGGATAGAGGCCTTTACGGCGAAAGTATTCTGATCTGGCCCAGACTTGGTGGACACGCCCTTAAGAGAGGACTTGTCGTTCAAATACCATCGGGCTGACATAGCCCAGCGTGCTATGCCGCCGTTTCTGATTGTAATCCACCTCAATGTATAGCTAAACGACTTAATTTTGATTACATTATTTAAATGAGCTATTCAATTGATTTTAGACGTAAAGTGATATCTACACGGAAAAACGAAGGGTTGAGTATCCGAGAAACAGCGAAGCAATTTCGGATTGGCCCTGCCTCTGTATCGCGTTGGATTAATCAAATAGAGTCAAAAGCATCGACCACGCGTCAGCGAAAGATCGATAAATCCGAGTTGATAAAAGATGTTGAACAATATCCAGATGCTTACCAAAAAGAACGTGCAGAGCGTTTTGGCGTTTGTCAGAAGGCCATTTGGCAAGCGCTTAAAAAGCTGGGATTGACCTATAAAAAAAACTCTACGTCATCCGAAAGCCGACGAAAACGCCCGGCAGGGATTTCAACAAAAAAACAACAGTATGAAAAAGAAGGTAAACCTATTGTTTTTATTGATGAAAGTGGTTTTTTACACGATGCCCCACGGACTCACGGCTATTCCCCAAAGCCCCATTCCCAGTCGAAACGCAACAAAACGGTAGGGCATTATGCCGCCTGTAAGTGCGTTAAAAATACCTCATTTGGAGAACGATAACCCAGCGATTTTCGGCCTCGCGTATTGAGCAGGTGTTCGAGTGCTGCAACCTTGCGATGGGTGACATAATTGAAGTCCGTTCCCTTCGGGTAAAAACGCCGTATCAGCCCGTTGGTATGCTCATTCAACCCGCGTTCCCAGGAATGATATGGCCGGGCAAAGTAGACCGGTGCCCCCGTGACTTTTGTAATTTCCCCGTGCTGGGAAAATTCAGAACCGTTGTCAGCAGTCAGGGTTTTAAACTCGCAGAAGGTATTGGCAACGATGTCCCTGAAGGCCGCTACCACTGTCTCTGCTCGCTTGTTGGGCAGTTTGCGAATGATGACCAGCTTGACGGCTTTATCGACCACCGTCAGCAGGAATGATTTCTGATCTTTGCCAAAGATGGTGTCAATCTCGAAATGCCCGGGTTCCTGCTTGAGGTCAGCAACGGCCGGCCGCTGCTCAATGCCAACACGGTTGGGAATAGGACCGCGTTTGTTCTCATCGGTCTGATAGTTATACCGTTTACCCCGATGAGGGAGCTGCTGATACAGCTCACCGCCGGCCCGGCGCTCCTGCTGGATATAGCGATAGAGCGAGTTCTTGCTGACGGACAGGCCAAATTCCAGGACCAGGCGCCCACTGATGACCTCAGGTGAGGTGTGGGTAGACAGCGCCGTTCTGATAAAGTCCTGAATGTGCGGTTCAAGCTGGTTAATCACGCTGTCCGGCCGAGTTTTCTGCCGCCGCCCTCTGGCCAACGTTTCGGCCCTTCTGCAGGAATAGACCCCGTTGAAAGCGGCGTCGGTATTGCGTCTGAGCTCCCTGCTGATGGTAGAACGAGGAAGCTCCAGTTCCCGGGCGATGGTGGCCTGGTTAACCCCATCACCACGCCGTTTTTCGATGTAGAACCGCTCTTTGTGAGTCAGATGTTTTCCCTGCATGCAACGGGATCTCCAGTAGGGCCAGAACGGTGATTTTATCCGGGTCTGGCCAGTGGGTCACTTTGTTGCATTTCGACTGGGAATGGGGCAAAAGGTCAACGGTGTTTTGGCCTGAAGAACTGGGGAGCTAGGGGAAGAACAAATGTTATCGGCGCTTTATTAGAGTCTGTAAAGAATTTTGTGTAAATGGCTCCATTGCTTAACCGGAGATTCGTTCTCCATACATCAACATGAATTGGCTCATAGCAGGTTTCCAGTCTCTGATTGGCAAGGTCCATTTAGCAGAGATATTATGCAAGGCTAGATAGAGTAATTTTATCACCGAGTCATCCGTTGGAAATATTCGTCGCGTTTTCGTTATCTTGCGCAATGAAGCATTTAACGACTCTATTGCGTTGGTGGTGTAGATAACCTTGCGGATCTCCGGCGGAAAGTCAAAAATGACGATGAGACGTTCCCAATTATTTCTCCACGACGGGCTGATCGTCGGGAACTGCTCATCCCATTTGGCCGCGAAGGCATCCAGGGCCTCTTCAGCGCCCTCTAGCGTTGCGGAACTATAGATGGTGCGCAGGTCAGCAGCAACGGCCTTACGCTCTTTCCAGCCGACGTAGCGCAGCGAGTTCCGCACCTGATGCACAATGCAGAGCTGTACCCGCGTATGCGGGTAAACAGCTTCAATGGCATCAGGAAAGCCTTTCAGGCCATCGCAGCAGGCGACGAAGATGTCCTTTAGCCCACGATTTTTCAGTTCTGTCATCACAGATAACCAGAACTTGGCCCCCTCAGTTTTGGCTATCCATAGCCCCAGCAGCTCTTTTTCGCCCTGGCCGTTGACGCCGAGGGCCAGATAAACAGACTTGTTGGCCACGGCTCCGCCGTCCTGGCTTTTGACAACAATACAGTCAAGGTAAACAATGGGATAAAGCGCATCCAGCGGCCGTTGCTGCCAGCGCTTAACTTCATCCATCACAGCATTGGTCACTTGAGAAATGAAGCCAGCGGAAACATCGACCCCGTAGACTTCTTTAAAGTGTGCCTGAATATCACGGGTTGATAACCCTCTGGAATAGAGAGAAATAATGCGGTCATCGAAGCCGTTAAGCTGTTTTTCGTTCTTACCGATCAGTGTCGGCTCGAAGGTACTGTTGCGGTCGCGCGGAATATCGAGCTCGATCTCCCCATTTTGGCTACGTACGCTCTTGGATGTCTTGCCATTGCGTGAGTTGCCTGAATGATTACCAGCCGGGTCATGCTTAGCATACCCAAGGTGCATCTCCATCTCAGCTTCAAGAACCCGTTCCGCCAGTCTTTTAGTCAGCACCTTGAGTAGGCCTGATTCACCCAGCAGATCCTGAGGGGAGTGACAATCTTGAAGCAGTTGGTCAATAAGTTCGTTGCTGATAGGCATTTTGTTATCCTTTGAAGGTTTTCCTCAAAATGCCATTTACACAGATTATTTTACAGTCTCCTTTATTAGGCACAACGCTGTTTGCTATCGGATTATTTGATATCAATATTAACAGCGATGTTTTCTATGCCTGGGTCACACAAGTCCTTATCCCAGTACTCCCTAAAAACAGTGTAATCATGATGGACAATGCCACTTTTCACAAAAAACATAATATTCAACAAGTCATCATCGATGCAGGGTATATGGTGGAGTATTTGCCTACATATTCGCCAGATCTTAACCCAATTGAGCATAAATGGGCACAAGCAAAAAGCAAAAAAAGAGAGATGGGTTGCGATACAGAGAGTTTGTTCTCAGTCCATATGGTGTAATCAAAATTAAGTCGCTTGGCTATAGCGATAACTGCTTCGGTGAACATTAAAAATACGACACAACGCTTTCACTGGATAAAGCGCTCTTAGCTTTTCAACTACCGGAGACTGTAAAATAATCTGTGTAAATGGCATTTTGAGGAAAACCTTCAAAGGATAACAAAATGCCTATCAGCAACGAACTTATTGACCAACTGCTTCAAGATTGTCACTCCCCTCAGGATCTGCTGGGTGAATCAGGCCTACTCAAGGTGCTGACTAAAAGACTGGCGGAACGGGTTCTTGAAGCTGAGATGGAGATGCACCTTGGGTATGCTAAGCATGACCCGGCTGGTAATCATTCAGGCAACTCACGCAATGGCAAGACATCCAAGAGCGTACGTAGCCAAAATGGGGAGATCGAGCTCGATATTCCGCGCGACCGCAACAGTACCTTCGAGCCGACACTGATCGGTAAGCACGAAAAACAGCTTAACGGCTTCGATGACCGCATTATTTCTCTCTATTCCAGAGGGTTATCAACCCGTGATATTCAGGCACACTTTAAAGAAGTCTACGGGGTCGATGTTTCCGCTGGCTTCATTTCTCAAGTGACCAATGCTGTGATGGATGAAGTTAAGCGCTGGCAGCAACGGCCGCTGGATGCGCTTTATCCCATTGTTTACCTTGACTGTATTGTTGTCAAAAGCCAGGACGGCGGAGCCGTGGCCAACAAGTCTGTTTATCTGGCCCTCGGCGTCAACGGCCAGGGCGAAAAAGAGCTGCTGGGGCTATGGATAGCCAAAACTGAGGGGGCCAAGTTCTGGTTATCTGTGATGACAGAACTGAAAAATCGTGGGCTAAAGGACATCTTCGTCGCCTGCTGCGATGGCCTGAAAGGCTTTCCTGATGCCATTGAAGCTGTTTACCCGCATACGCGGGTACAGCTCTGCATTGTGCATCAGGTGCGGAACTCGCTGCGCTACGTCGGCTGGAAAGAGCGTAAGGCCGTTGCTGCTGACCTGCGCACCATCTATAGTTCCGCAACGCTAGAGGGCGCTGAAGAGGCCCTGGATGCCTTCGCGGCCAAATGGGATGAACAGTTCCCGACGATCAGCCCGTCGTGGAGAAATAATTGGGAACGTCTCATCGTCATTTTTGACTTTCCGCCGGAGATCCGCAAGGTTATCTACACCACCAACGCGATAGAGTCGTTAAATGCTTCATTGCGCAAGATAACGAAAACGCGACGAATATTTCCAACGGATGACTCGGTGATAAAATTACTCTATCTAGCCTTGCATAATATCTCTGCTAAATGGACCTTGCCAATCAGAGACTGGAAACCTGCTATGAGCCAATTCATGTTGATGTATGGAGAACGAATCTCCGGTTAAGCAATGGAGCCATTTACACAAAATTCTTTACAGACTCAACTACCGAGAATTTTTCAGTGAGTCGGACATTAAGAGCGCAGTAGCCTTTTTTAAGATGGCATTCTCCATTTCCAGTCGGTGGATTTTTTTCTTCATTTCTCTGAACTCAATTTGTTCAGGTGTTAATGGCAGACCAGGCGATGTTTTCCCTTGACGTTCTAAACGAAGGGCTCTTACCCACCGGCTAATCGCTGAAAGACTGACGTTCATGGCTTTCGCGGCTTCCTGGTAGGTATAATTTTGGTCAAGGACTAATTTGGCGGTTTCACATTTAAATTCAGCAGTAATTATTTTACTCATTTTGGCACCTATAAAAATCATGAGGTAAGCATATCACCTCTACTTAGGTGGCCAAATTCAGTATGCCACTACACACAGCCGCTTTACGTTCTGGCGAATAGCTTCCCATGAACAGCTTCTCCAGCCCCCTAGATTTTTTTCACTCAGAGGCGACAACTACCCTGACATGGGGGGACACGCGTTTTCCCCCTGAAATGCCATTACCGGATTCTGCGCGTTATTATTCATCTCTAGCCCACACGCCGCTATTCCTCCTCCGGCGGTCTTCACATCACGCCCTGCGAAAAAATGTTGCCGCTCAAGCAATCGCTTTTCTTTACAAAATAGACACATTTTTATCAACGAAGGGTACTAATGAAGTTGGCATTTTCCTATACGCTCATTAGGATAGAGAGTAAGTTCGCTCTTATTAGCGTGAATGTCGCGGGGCAACCCTTTACTGCTCGCTTTGCCATCAAAAGGAACAGCGGCAGGTATTATGTTTGGCGTTTTTGGAGATAACATGCGCACACTGTGGCGAATCTTTAGCGGACTCTTCAAGTGGACTTGGCGTCTGCTCAATTTCACCCGTGAGTTTATTCTTAATTTGTTTCTGATTGTGTTGATTTTGGGGGGGGTCGGCATTTATTTGCAGTTCAAAAATGCACCAGCTCAAACACCTGAGGGCGCTCTGCTCGTTGATATCACCGGCGTTGTCGTCGATAAACCGACGGTTAATAATGAACTGCGCCAGTTAGGTAGAGAATTTTTTGGTGCTTCCAGCAATCGTAGTCAGGAAAATTCGCTGTTTGATATTGTTAATACGATTCGTCAGGCCAAAACCGACAGTAATATTACCGGTATGGTGCTCGATCTGAGCGATTTCGTCGGTGCCGACCAACCCTCTCTACAATATATCGGCAAAGCATTGCGTGAATTCCGCGACAGCGGCAAGCCCATTTTTGCTATCGGTGACAGTTACAGCCAAACGCAATACTATCTGGCCAGTTTCGCAACCAGCCTTTCACTCACCCCGCACGGTAACGTCGATCTGCGCGGTTTCGCCACCAATGGCCTCTATTACAAATCGCTGTTGGAAAACCTGGATGTGACCAGTCACGTATTCCGCGTTGGTACTTATAAGTCAGCGGTAGAGCCTTTCATGCGTGATGGTATGTCCCCTGAAGCGCGCGAAGCCGATATGCGCTGGGTGGGTGGATTGTGGCAAAACTACCTCAATACGGTTGCCGCAAACCGCCAAATTACGCCGCAACAGTTGTTCCCCGGTGCCAGCGCAATTATTGCGGGTCTTCAGGCCGTGCAAGGCGATCCGGCACGCTATGCGCTGGAAAACAAACTGGTGGACGAAGTGGCATCACGTTCGGTCATCGAACAGAAGCTGGTGAAAACCTTCGGTTGGGACACCAAAAATCAGAGTTTCAACTACACCAGCATTTACGACTACACCGAGAAACCGACCACTCAAAGCGGCGCTGAAATCGCGGTGATTTTTGCCAGTGGCGCCATTGTTGACGGTCCGGAAACCCCGGGAGTGGTCGGTGGCGATACCACGGCGGCTCAAATTCGTCAGGCCAGATTGGATCCTAAAATCAAAGCGATCGTGCTGCGCGTCAATAGCCCCGGCGGCAGCGTAACCGCCTCAGAGAAGATTCGCGCTGAGCTGATGGCGGTACGCCTGGCGGGCAAACCGATCGTGGTATCCATGGGCGGTATGGCCTCCTCCGGTGGCTACTGGATCTCCACGCCTGCGAACGCGATTATCGCCAGCCCGTGCACCTTGACCGGCTCGATTGGGATATTTGGCGTGATCACTACCTTTGAAAATACCCTTGGGTCTATTGGCGTGCATACCGATGGCGTGGCAACCTCACCGTTAGCGGATCTCAGCATCACCAAAACGCTGCCGCCCGAGTTTGCTCAGATGATGCAAATCAGCATCGAGCGTGGTTATAAAAACTTTGTCGATCTGGTTGCACAGTCACGCAAGAAAAGCCCGGAAGAGATTCATAAAATCGCCCAGGGGCACGTTTGGACCGGTGATGATGCCAAGACCAACGGGTTGGTCGATCAGTTGGGTGACTTCGACGACGCCGTCAAAAAAGCCGCTGAATTGGCAAAGCTGGGCCAATACCAGCTCAACTGGTTCGAAGAACAGCCAAGCCTGCTGGATATGATGCTAAACCGCGTCAACGCCGCCGCCCACGCATGGTTACCTGACCGACTTCAGGCCATGCTACCTGCGCCAGTAGCGCAGTTTGCTGAGGTGGTGCAAGCACAACCGGCATTGCTCAACACGTTTAACGATCCGCAGCATCGCTATGCGCTATGCATGGCCTGCGGTGAAGTAAAATAAGACATCGTCACACAGGATTCTCCCTTAGCCCGGCTTATGTCGGGCTGTTTTTCATATTTTAAATAAGAACAGCATGCAAAAGAAATCCATTTATGTCGCGTATACCGGCGGTACGATTGGTATGCAACGTTCCGCCAATGGTTACATTCCAGTCTCAGGTCACCTGCAACAGCAACTGGCCAACATGCCGGAGTTTCATCGCCCGGAAATGCCTGATTTTACCATCCATGAATATGACCCACTGATTGACTCCTCCGACATGACCCCTGCAGATTGGCAGGCTATCGCGGAGGATATTCAACAACATTATGATGAGTACGATGGCTTCGTAATTCTGCACGGCACCGATACCATGGCCTTCACAGCTTCTGCCCTCTCCTTCATTATGGAGAATCTAGCCAAGCCGCTCATTGTGACAGGGTCACAAATCCCGTTGGCAGAATTGCGTTCAGATGGGCAAACCAACCTGCTTAATGCACTGTACGTCGCGGCTAATCATCCGGTGAATGAAGTCAGCCTGTTCTTCAATAACAAGCTGCTGCGCGGTAACCGCACCACCAAAGCCCATGCCGACGGCTTCGATGCGTTCGCCTCTCCCAATTTTCCGACGCTGCTAGAGGCCGGTATTCATATACGCCGCCTGGTGCCAGCGCAGTCGGAAACCTCCAGCGCCCCGCTGATCGTTCATCCGATTACCCCGCAACCGATCGGTGTGATCACCGTCTATCCGGGGATCTCAGCGGACGTAGTGCGTAACTTCCTGCGCCAGCCGGTCAAGGCGCTGATATTGCGCTCTTATGGTGTGGGTAACGCGCCGCAAAGCCCGGCGCTGCTGGACGAGCTGCGTCAGGCATCGGCGCGCGATATTGTGGTGGTTAACCTCACCCAGTGCATTTCCGGACGGGTGAATATGGAAGGTTACGCCACCGGCAATGCGCTGGCGCAGGCTGGCGTGATCAGCGGTTTCGATATGACGGTGGAAGCCGCACTGACTAAACTGCATTATCTGCTGAGCCAACCTGGTTTAACCCCTGATACCATTCGCCAGCTAATGCAACAAGACCTGCGCGGCGAACTGACTCAGGACGCATAACCCGAATGCTGGAGCGAGCTGCCACCCCCCATGTCAGGGTAGTTGTCGCCTCTGAGTGAAAAAAATCTAGGGGGCTGGAGAAGCTGTTCATGGGAAGCTATTCGCCAGAACGTAAAGCGGCTGTGATCGCCAGAATGTTGCCGCCGCATAGTCAGTCTATTTACCAGATATCCCGCCTGGAAGGCATTCCCGCCTGGAAGGCATTCCCGCCAATACGCTTTATGGCTGGCGGTCTCAGGCTGGAATTCCGACTCAGTCGGCAGCCAGTGAGAGTAAACTCCACCTGGAGTGGTCTCAGGATGCGCGCTTCGCCGTTATCGTTGAAACCGCGCCGCTTTCTGCTCATGCTGTGGCTGAATACTGTCGCCGTAAAGGCCTCTATCCTGAACAGATTCAGCAGTGGAAGGACGAGTTTATGCAGCCAGGTCAGCGTGCAGAAAGAGCCTTAATAAAGAAACAACAAAAAGAAATTCAGCAGCTTAATCGTGAAATAGCCCGCAAGGACAAAGCCCTCGCCGAAGCGGCGGCACTGCTCATTCTGGAAAAAAAGCTCAAGGCGTTCTTCGACGAAGAACGCGAGGTCGAATGACGCGCACAGCCGACAGGTTACGGCTGATGAAGATGCTGGAGGAGGCTGCCACTGCCGGCGTCCGGCAAAGCGATGCCTGCAGGTCTGTAGGTATTAGCGAGCGGACGTTCCAGCGCTGGCGGCTAAGTCCTGACGACCGGCGACCGACGGCATCACGGCCGATGCCGAAAAACAGGCTCAGTGCTGAAGCGGAACAGCAGGTGCTGGCCATCTGCCATGAGCCACGATTCGCCAGTCTGTCGCCGGCGCAAATCGTACCGGCACTAGCCGATGAGGGGCGTTACGTTGCCAGTGAATCGACGTTTTACCGGGTGTTGCGCCGTGCCGGAGAGGTCAGTCATCGCGGGCGTCAGCAGGCCCCGCAAAGTAAGCAGCTGTCGACATGGAAGGCGATCGCGCCGAACCAGGTGTGGTCGTGGGACATCACCTAACTGAAGTCGCTGACGGCGGGTCACTGGTTCTACCTGTATCTCATAAAGCGTGTTGCTTAATAGTGAAATAAGGGTGTTTCGGTGATTGAAGTAAATTTTACGCTGTTCTGAGATGGAAATTCCAAAGACCGGCGCTAAGGAGTAAGAAGGTATCATCGGCTTTGTTGAATAATTTAAGATACTAATTTATATAAGCATTATAAAATTTCAACGACTAATTTTTCCTCTCGGAATGCTTTTTATTGTGCTAACTATTTGATTTGTCGTTCTAACAAAATACATTCTCTGTAAATGCATTCTAACTAAAGAAGATGTAAATCAAACGGTTAAATTATTCAACAAAGCCGGTATCATCAATAAAGGGTCTACGATTCCGTAAAATTTGGGTCATGCAACCGAGGCGCTTGATACCCGCGATGGCGTGTTCAACTGTAATACGGATGCCCGAGATTATTTTATTTTCTTGTTTTTGTTCAGGCGATAAAGGTCTTTTTCGAGTTCCTTTTTTTGGGATTTGTGTATTAGGATGCTGTTTATCTATACCTTGAAAACCGGTATCTGCCCAGATGGTTACCTCAGGAGGAATATGGCGAATTATATCGACTTTATCGAGTAAGCGTTTATCGTGACGGCGCCCATTTTTGCTCATGGGGATAAATCCAATTTGCCTTGTTTCGTCAGTCATAATAAGCCCTTTTCGAGTGGTCTGTCTTTTCTTTCCCGAATACATTTTTTTTGCCGACGCAGATTCTTAGGCTTTTGGACAGGTCGCTCTGTCCCATCAATAAAGACGTCTTTAACTCCAGGAAAGGCGCGAAAAAATTCCTCAGCAGAGCGAATTTGACGAGCGGGCAAAACACATTCTCGCCCCAAGGTCATCTCTAAAACCGGCAATAATATTTTTACCCAGCGACATACCCGTGTTCTATCTAAACCAAAAAGAAGTCCTTGCAAATCATAGGTCGGATAACATTTTAAATACAATAAAATAAAAAGCAGTTTATCTAATGGGGTTGGGATAAATCCTTTCTGCCCTGCACCCATCTGCCGCTCGTGATCTTTTCGATTCTTTTTCCGATAAATCAAATAACAAGCTGAAAATTCAGCGGCTAAATTTTTCAATTCTTCGACTGATAATCCAATGATTGCTTTACATAAACGATTATCTCGTAACAACCGCTCTTTGGGCTTTGTTGAATAAATCAGAATTAGCCGACAGGATGACTCCCTCTGCTACACCTGTTATCCGGCTTTGTTGAATAATTTAACATGCTGATTTACATAATTATTATAACACTTCAACAACTAAGTTTTCCAGCCGTAATGCTTTTTATTGTGCTAACTACTTGATTTGTCGTTCTAACAAAATACAGTCTCTGTACATGCATTCTACCTAAAGAAGATGTAAATCAAACGGTTAAATTATTCAACAAAGCCCTGTTATCCTATCCTGACGCTGTGTGGCATACCCAACAACGTCATACGGTTCAGCGCTTTGACCATCGCTATGGCTTCACCTACTTGAGCCTCATAGTCACGCAGGCTCAGATGGCCACCCAGCAAAGTTTTTATGCGGAACATCGCTGTTTCTGCCACTGAACGCCGGTGATAACCCACTTTCTTTTTCCACATATCATTACTCCCGCTCAGACGCTGATTCGCCACCGCATGGTTACGTTCATGGTACTTGTCCGGCCAGTATTTGGCTCCGCTTCGCGGCGGGATAAGGGGCCTGATTTTCTTTCTTAGCAACGCATCGTGGCAGTAACGGGCGTCATAAGCACCGTCTGCTGACACTTCCCTGATTTTCCGGTGAGTTTGGTTAATCAGGCCCGGCAGTGCCTGCGCATCTGTCGTTCCGCTGAGCGATAAGTCGGCACAGATAATCTCATGCGTCGCACTGTCTGCTGCCAGATGAAGCTTGCGCCACACTCTTCGTCTGTCAGCCCCATGCTGCCTGACTTTCCATTCACCTTCGCCAAAGACCTTCAGACCGGTACTGTCGATGACCAGATGCGAGATTTCACCACGCGTTGGCGTTTTTATGCTGATACTGACGGTTTTTGCCCGCCGACTGACCAGAGAGTAGTCCGGGCAGCGCAGTGGCAGGCTCATCAGTGTAAAAACCGAGTCGACAAAGCCCTGTAATGCCCGGAGCGACAGGTTAAACACGCGCTTTATAGCTAAACGACTTAATTTTGATTACATTATTTAAATGAGCTATTCAATTGATTTTAGACGTAAAGTGATATCTACACGGAAAAACGAAGGGTTGAGTATCCGAGAAACAGCGAAGCAATTTCGGATTGGCCCTGCCTCTGTATCGCGTTGGATTAATCAAATAGAGTCAAAAGCATCGACCACGCGTCAGCGAAAGATCGATAAATCCGAGTTGATAAAAGATGTTGAACAATATCCAGATGCTTACCAAAAAGAACGTGCAGAGCGTTTTGGCGTTTGTCAGAAGGCCATTTGGCAAGCGCTTAAAAAGCTGGGATTGACCTATAAAAAAACTCTACGTCATCCGAAAGCCGACGAAAACGCCCGGCAGGGATTTCAACAAAAAAAACAACAGTATGAAAAAGAAGGTAA
This sequence comes from Symbiopectobacterium purcellii, assembly GCF_052050035.1. Taxonomy (GTDB): domain Bacteria; phylum Pseudomonadota; class Gammaproteobacteria; order Enterobacterales; family Enterobacteriaceae; genus Symbiopectobacterium; species Symbiopectobacterium purcellii_A. The sequence goes on along the minus strand of NZ_CP189882.1, from coordinate 4,674,995 downwards.
ACCTATTGTTTTTATTGATGAAAGTGGTTTTTCACACGATGCCCCACGGACTCACGGCTATTCCCCAAAAGGTCAACGGTGTTTTGGCCTGAAGAACTGGGGAGCTAGGGGAAGAACAAATGTTATCGGCGCTTTATTAGGAACAACGCTGTTTGCTATCGGATTATTTGATATCAATATTAACAGCGATGTTTTCTATGCCTGGGTCACACAAGTCCTTATCCCAGTACTCCCTAAAAACAGTGTAATCATGATGGACAATGCCACTTTTCACAAAAAACATGATATTCAACAAGTCATCATCGATGCAGGGTATATGGTGGAGTATTTGCCTACATATTCGCCAGATCTTAACCCAATTGAGCATAAATGGGCACAAGCAAAAAGCAAAAAAAGAGAGATGGGTTGCGATACAGAGAGTTTGTTCTCAGTCCATATGGTGTAATCAAAATTAAGTCGCTTGGCTATATATCCTGCAGGAGAGACAGGCTGGCGGGGAGCTATATCAGCAACTTCCTCATCGGGGAAAACGTTACAGGTACAATGCCGAAAACCTCAAATCAGGCCCTATTCCCAACCGTGTTGGTATTGAGTATCGCCCAGCTCAAGCCGAGCTTAAACAGGAGCCTGGCCACTTCGAAATTGACACTATTTTTGGCAAAGACCAGAAGTCATTCTTGTTAACCATCGTAGATAACGCATTGAAAACCGTCATCATTCGCAAACTGCCTAATAAGCGTGCGGAGACTGTGGTTGCTGCTTTCAGGGACATTGAAGCTAATACCTTTTGCAAGTTTAAGACCCTAACAGCTGATAACGGCCCTGAATTCGCTCTGCACGAGCAAATTACTCAAATCACAGGGGCGCAGGTCTACTTTGCCCATCCTTATCATTCCTGGGAGAGGGGCTTGAATGAGCACACCAACGGGCTGATACGACGTTTTTACCCAAAGGGAACAGACTTCAGTCAGGTCAGTCATCGTAAGATTGCCGAACTCGAACACATATAGCCAAGCGACTTAATTTTGATTACACCATATGGACTGAGAACAAACTCTCTGTATCGCAACCCATCTCTCTTTTTTTGCTTTTTGCTTGTGCCCATTTATGCTCAATTGGGTTAAGATCTGGCGAATATGTAGGCAAATACTCCACCATATACCCTGCATCGATGATGACTTGTTGAATATTATGTTTTTTGTGAAAAGTGGCATTGTCCATCATGATTACACTGTTTTTAGGGAGTACTGGGATAAGGACTTGTGTGACCCAGGCATAGAAAACATCGCTGTTAATATTGATATCAAATAATCCGATAGCAAACAGCGTTGTGCCTAATAAAGCGCCGATAACATTTGTTCTTCCCCTAGCTCCCCAGTTCTTCAGGCCAAAACACCGTTGACCTTTTGGGGAATAGCCGTGAGTCCGTGGGGCATCGTGTGAAAAACCACTTTCATCAATAAAAACAATAGGTTTACCTTCTTTTTCATACTGTTGTTTTTTTTGTTGAAATCCCTGCCGGGAGTTTTCGTCGGCTTTCGGATGACGTAGAGTTTTTTTTATAGGTCAATCCCAGCTTTTTAAGCGCTTGCCAAATGGCCTTCTGACAAACGCCAAAACGCTCTGCACGTTCTTTTTGGTAAGCATCTGGATATTGTTCAACATCTTTTATCAACTCGGATTTATCGATCTTTCGCTGACGCGTGGTCGATGCTTTTGACTCTATTTGATTAATCCAACGCGAGGCTTTGTTGAATAATTTAAAATACTGATTTAAATGGGTATTATAAAATTTTAACGACTAAATTTTACTACCGTAATGCTTTTTATTGTGCTAACTATTTGATTTATCGCTCTAACAAAATACATTTTCTGTACATGCATCCCACCTAAAGAATTTGTAAATCAAAACGTTAAATTATTCAACAAAGCCCCAACGCGATACAGAGGCAGGGCCAATCCGAAATTGCTTCGCTGTTTCTCGGATACTCAACCCTTCGTTTTTCCGTGTAGATATCACTTTACGTCTAAAATCAATTGAATAGCTCATTTAAATAATGTAATCAAAATTAAGTCGTTTAGCTATATCATCAAAACCGTGGTAACAGCCATATCGGTGTAGTAAAGCGGCCGACCACGACCTTCAGGCAAAGAACTGTCAGTCCATGCAGCGATGGCCGACTCATCAAGCCAGACCGTCAGGGAGCCGCGTTGTCTGAGTGCTTTGTTGTAGGTGGGCCAGTTGGTGATTTTAAACTTTTGCTTTGCCATGGGGAGCTGCTATCGGGAGCGATGATAGTGCTTTGATCCGGCGATCCCCTGAAAGTTCGATTTATTCAACAAAGCCCAGAAAGTGGCCAATCTGGCCTCATTAAACTAGTTGCTGAATAGAGACTTGCATTTTTTGTCAGGCTATTGAGAATAAAAAGAGGTTTAACTTAGAGAATAAAGGTTTGAAATGATCAACAAAGAGCGGTTGTTACGAGATAATCGTTTATGTAAAGCAATCATTGGATTATCAGTCGAAGAATTGAAAAATTTAGCCGCTGAATTTTCAGCTTGTTATTTGATTTATCGGAAAAAGAATCGAAAAGATCACGAGCGGCAGATGGTTGCAGGGCAGAAAGGATTTATCCCAACCCCCATTAGATAAACTGCTTTTTATTTTATTGTATTTAAAATGTTATCCGACCTATGATTTGCAAGGACTTCTTTTTGGTTTAGATAGAACACGGGTATGTCGCTGGGTAAAAATATTATTGCCGGTTTTAGAGATGACCTTGGGGCGAGAATGTGTTTTGCCCGCTCGTCAAATTCGCTCTGCTGAGGAATTTTTTTCGCGCCTTTCCTGGAGTTAAAGGCGTCTTTATTGATGGGACAGAGCGACCTGTCCAAAAGCCTAAGAATCTGCGTCGGCGAAAAAAAATGTATTCGGGAAAGAAAAGATAGACCACTCGAAAAGGGCTTATTATGACTGACGAAACAAGGCAAATTGGATTTATCCCCATGAGCAAAAATGGGCGCCGTCACGATAAACGCTTACTCGATAAAGTCGATATAATTCGCCATATTCCTCCTGAGGTAACCATCTGGGCAGATACCGGTTTTCAAGGTATAGATGGCTTTGTTGAATAATAGGGAATAATGCTGTTATGACACGCCTTTTTTGGATTAAAATGCTGATCGCTCCGGGATGCATCACTACGCTCTGGATGTAACATACTGATTTTACCTCAAGGGAATCCGCAGCCTTTATGGCTGCGCAGAATAATATCTATTTATTCAACAAAGCCGGTATAGATAAACAGCATCCTAATACACAAATCCCAAAAAAAGGAACTCGAAAAAGACCTTTATCGCCTGAACAAAAACAAGAAAATAAAATAATCTCGGGCATCCGTATTACAGTTGAACACGCCATCGCGGGTATCAAACGCCTCGGTTGCATGACCCAAATTTTACGGAATCGTAGACCCTTTATTGATGATACCTTCTTACTCCTTAGCGCCGGTCTTTGGAATTTCCATCTCAGAACAGCGTAAAATTTACTTCAATCACCGAAACACCCTTATTTCACTATTAAGCAACACGCTTATTGACTGAGCAGGACATCGCGTCGCCGGTATCGGGTATTCCCGTAGGGCTTTGTTGAATAAATCGAACTTTCAGGGGATCGCCGGATCAAAGCACTATCATCGCTCCCGATAGCAGCTCCCCATGGCAAAGCAAAAGTTTAAAATCACCAACTGGCCCACCTACAACAAAGCACTCAGACAACGCGGCTCCCTGACGGTCTGGCTTGATGAGTCCGCCATCGCTGCATGGACTGACAGTGCTTCGCCTGAAGGTCGTGGTCGGCCGCTTTACTACACCGATATGGCTGTTACCACGGTTTTGATGATAAAGCGCGTGTTTAACCTGTCGCTCCGGGCATTACAGGGCTTTGTCGACTCGGTTTTTACACTGATGAGCCTGCCACTGCGCTGCCCGGACTACTCTCTGGTCAGTCGGCGGGCAAAAACCGTCAGTATCAGCATAAAAACGCCAACGCGTGGTGAAATCTCGCATCTGGTCATCGACAGTACCGGTCTGAAGGTCTTTGGCGAAGGTGAATGGAAAGTCAGGCAGCATGGGGCTGACAGACGAAGAGTGTGGCGCAAGCTTCATCTGGCAGCAGACAGTGCGACGCATGAGATTATCTGTGCCGACTTATCGCTCAGCGGAACGACAGATGCGCAGGCACTGCCGGGCCTGATTAACCAAACCCACCGAAAAATCAGGGAAGTGTCAGCAGACCGCCCGTTACTGCCACGATGCGTTGCTAAGAAAGAAAATCAGGCCCCTTATCCCGCCGCGAAGCGGAGCCAAATACTGGCCGGACAAGTACCATGAACGTAACCATGCGGTGGCGAATCAGCGTCTGAGCGGGAGTAATGATATGTGGAAAAAGAAAGTGGGTTATCACCGGCGTTCAGTGGCAGAAACAGCGATGTTCCGCATAAAAACTTTGCTGGGTGGCCATCTGAGCCTGCGTGACTATGAGGCTCAAGTAGGTGAAGCCATAGCGATGGTCAAAGCGCTGAACCGTATGACGTTGTTGGGTATGCCACACAGCGTCAGGATAGGATAACAGGTGTAGCAGAGGGAGTCATCCTGTCGGCTAATTCTGATTTATTCAACAAAGCCTTCCCGTAGGCGCCTTTGCCCTGCGCGAAACGGGCGATCCAGATTTCATTTTTGCCGAAGACGGTAGGGTGAACATGCGCGGTATTGCACCTGTTAACGCACAAGAAGAAAAAGGCATTATTCGTATCGGCCACAATAAGGGCGGTGCGTTTGCCTTTCGTCGCGCAGGAAACGTTAAGTTAATTGGCCTCGACTTTTGGAATCAACTAAAGGTGTATCACTTGCGTCACGACACGAAGTGATCGCAGCGCGGCACTGAGCGTGCTCCCGGTCAGGGTTCGAATGCGCAGGCAGCCGTTCACGCTGGCCCATCACCCTACGTCAACCGTCTGAACAGTGTCGAAAACAATCAGAATCTCCCCGCATTATCACCGGCATCCGCTATGATAGGATTTGCCACAAAACCGTTACTGACGCACCGTGAGTTGTGATACCGTGGCGCGCATTAACAGGCGATGGCAACGCTTGGCGCTATTTTTCATGCAGGCCGTTAACAGGAGAAAAAGGATGTATGCACTGGACTTGTTACTCAACCGCCGTTCTGCCTCGCGTTTGGCTGCTCCGGCACCGCAAGGCGACGCGTTAGCCAACATTATTCATGCCGGTATGCGCGCGCCCGATCACGGCACCCTGCAACCGTGGCGTTTCGTGATTGCACAGGACGAGGGATTGGCCCGTTTGAGTGAGGTTTTATACGCCGCGGCCCAACAGGAAGGTCTTGACGCGGCTGCTCAAGATAAAGCCCGTCAGGCCCCGTTTCGCGCGCCAATGGTCATCACCGTGATTGCACACTGCGAAGATAATCCCAAAGTGCCCAAATGGGAGCAGGTGGTTTCCGCGGGCTGCGCGGTGCAAGCGATGCAAATGGCTGCACTGGCGCAGGGTTTCAACGGTATCTGGCGCAGCGGTCTGTGGACTGAGCACGAACAGGTCCGTGAAGCCTTTGGTTGCCGCGAACAAGATGAAATTGTCGGGTTTCTCTATTTGGGAACACCGCAACTGAAAGCGTCCACTACGGTTGTGCCGTTGGACACGGAAAAATTTGTTCGCTATTTCTGATAATGCGCCTGTTTATTGCTGAAAAACCCAGCCTCGCCAGAGCGATAGCCGATATCTTGCCTAAACCGCATCGGCGAGGTGACGGTTACATCGCCTGCGGTTCACAGGATGTTGTTACCTGGTGCGTCGGGCATCTACTCGAGCAGGCTCAGCCTGATGCCTATGATGCCCGCTACGCGCGCTGGTCGTTGGCCGATCTGCCGATTATCCCCGAAAAATGGCTGTTGATGCCGCGTCCCTCAGTGAGCAAGCAACTGAATGCCATCAAGAAGCTGTTGGGGGAGGCGACGGAGGTGATCCACGCCGGTGACCCGGATCGCGAAGGGCAACTGCTGGTGGATGAAGTGCTGGAGTATCTGGCGCTGGCGCCGGAAAAACGTCAGCAGGTGCGGCGCTGCCTGATCAACGATCTCAACCCGCAGGCGGTGACGCGAGCTGTCGAACGTCTACGCGATAACCGCGACTTTGTATCGCTGTGCGTATCGGCGCTGGCGCGTTCGCGGGCTGACTGGCTTTACGGCATCAATATGACCCGCGCCTACACGCTGTTGGGGCGCAATGCCGGTTATGACGGCGTGCTCTCCGTCGGTCGGGTGCAAACGCCGGTGCTGGGGCTGGTGGTGCGTCGCGATGAAGAGATCGAAAATTTCGTCGCCAAGGATTACTTTGAGGTCAAGGCGCATATTGTCACGCCTGCCGATGAACGTTTTGTGGCGCTGTGGCAACCGAGCGAATCTTGTGAGCCGTATCAGGATGAAGAAGGGCGCCTGTTGCACCGGTCTTTGGCTGAGCATGTGGTTAAGCGCATTGCTGGACAGCCTGCCGCCGTAACGGATTACAGCGATAAGCGCGAATCGGAAACGGCACCGCTGCCATATTCTCTCTCCGCTTTGCAGATCGAAGCTGCCAAACGCTTTGGCCTTAGCGCTCAACAAGTGCTGGACACCTGCCAGCGCTTGTATGAAACCCATAAACTGATTACCTATCCGCGTTCCGACTGCCGTTACCTGCCTGAAGAGCATTTTGCCGGGCGTCATGCGGTTATCAATGCGATTACGGTGCATGCGTCGGGGCTATTACCGCAACCGGTCGTCAACCTTGAACGTCGTAACCGCTGTTGGGATGACAGCAAAGTTGATGCGCACCATGCGATTATTCCCACCGCGCGCAGCGCCAGTGTATCGCTGAGTGAGAACGAGCGTCAGGTGTATGGGCTGATTGCCCGGCAGTATCTGATGCAGTTTTGCCCTGATGCGGTGTTTCGTAAATGCGTCATTACCCTCGATATTGCCGGGGGAAAATTTATTGCCAAAGCCCGTTTTCTTGCCGATGCAGGCTGGCGTGCGCTACTGGGCGCTAAGGAACGCGACGACGAAAACGATGGCTTGCCGCTACCGGTGGTCGCCAAAGGGGATGTACTGCTGTGTGAAAAAGGTGAAGTGGTGGAGCGGCAAACCCAGCCTCCACGTCCGTTTACCGATGCCACATTGCTTTCTGCCATGACCGGTATTGCCCGTTTTGTGCAAGACAAAACGCTGAAGAAAATATTGCGTGAAACTGATGGCCTCGGTACCGAAGCCACGCGTGCAGGCATTATTGAGCTACTCTTTAAACGAAGCTTTCTGTTTAAAAAAGGGTGTTACATTCATGCCAGCGAAGCGGGGCGTGCGCTGATTCATGCACTACCGCCTAGCGCAGCGTTGCCGGATATGACCGCCAATTGGGAAGCCACGTTGACGCTAATCAGTGAAAAACAGCGTCGTTACCAGGATTTTATGCAACCGCTCACTGAAACTTTGAGTGGATTGATAGCGCAAGCGCGACAAAACCGGTCCGCATCAGCGTTTCGCGGGCTGCAAGCACCACAAAAAACGCAGAAAAAAACACGTAAACCCACGGCGAAAAAGGCCGCGAAGGAGCAGAACGGATGAAATCATCACAGGTGATGTTGTTTGTCGGCGCGCTGGTTTCTCTGCCCGTGTGGGCGCAATCTACAGCGACGACCATGCCCTCGCGGGGCAACACGGATATTGTGGTTGGTTTACCGCCCAGTGTTATCTGGGGCGATAACAATGGTTCGACGCGGCGAGAGCCGCAAAACAACTGTATGCGTTGCTGTGTGTTTGAGAACCTTAATTACACTGAAGGCGCTGTGGTGCGAACGGAAGGGGTGTTGTTACAGTGTACGCGTGACAGGCAAATGCTGGGGACGAATAATCTGATCTGGCAAGTGCTCAAACAGCAATGGTTTTAGAGATGGGGCAGCCGTGAGCGGCTGCCCGTGCAGGGTGTCAGAGCCCGGAGAACGTGGCCCAAATTGGCGCGTGGTCAGAGGGTTTTTCCATGCCGCGGATATCGTAATCAATATCACTGGCCGTGCAGTGCGTCGCCAATGCATGACTGGCGAGAATCACATCGATGCGCAGGCCGCGATTATCGTCAAATCCGGCAGAACGGTAGTCAAACCAAGAATAGCGATCGGTACTGTCCGGCGCCAGCGCGCGGAAAGTATCGACCAATCCCCATCCCAGTAAGCGCGCCATCCATTCCCGCTCTTTGGGTAAGAATGAACACTTACCGGTGCGCAGCCAGCGCTTACGGTTTTCTTCACCAATGCCAATATCCAGATCCGTCGGGCTGATATTGATATCCCCCATGACGATCAGCGGTTGCTCCGGGGTGTGATGCTGTGTCAGATAGGTCTGCAAGTCGGCATAAAAGCGGGTTTTGGCCGGGAATTTCACCAGGTGGTCGCGACTCTCTCCCTGCGGGAAATAGCCATTGATAACGGTCAGCGTACCGGCGGACGTAGCGAAATCTGCCATAATGATGCGCCGCTGCGCATCGGGTTCATCGCTGGGAAAGCCGTAGCGCACGGCAATCGGCGTCTCTTTACACAGCAAGGCGACGCCATAATGGCCTTTTTGCCCGTAGTAGTAGACCTGATAGCCCAGCTTTCGGATCTCTTCGAAGGGAAACATATCATCGTGCACTTTTGTTTCCTGCAAGCCAATGATATCCGGCTGATGCTGGGCGATGATTGCGGCCAGTTGGTGAGGACGGGCGCGCAGCCCATTGATATTAAAAGAAACAACTTTCATCGTCACTGCCATGTCAGGAAATCGTGACGCTGATGGTATCAGAAAAAACAGGCAAAAGTCACGCCAGAGGCGCCCGGCGGATGATATCGCGGTCTGTCGAGCGAACGGAAGGTTGAAGTAGCGATAGTAAGCCTTTATACTTCGCAGCTCGCAGGAGAGAGGACCGCGCAACGAGCGACCCGCCGAAGGCGCAAACTCCCATAATCGCTCAGGCCACCTTACTGCACTTTGTTGATACGCCGACTGGAGAGCGGTGCGCGCGCGGTTTCTGCGTAGCCACCCACCGAAGGGGCAAGCGGCGTAAGCTGCATAAACTCTCAGGTAAAATGGATAGGGGGAGAGGCACATTTCACAGGAAAATTTGTGTGCTTACTTACATCTATCTAATCGCAATTACCGCAGAAGGCATGTCTGGCGCATTGGCCGCCGGACGCAGGAACATGGATATTTTCGGTGTGGCGATGATCGCCTTTATTACCGCGCTGGGTGGTGGCACCGCCCCATTCCCACTCGAAACTCAACAAAGTGACCCACTTGCCAGAGTCGGATAAAATCACCGTTCTGGCCATACTGGAGAGCCTGTTGCATGCAGGGAAAACATCTGACTCAGAAAGAACGGTTCTACAGGCTTTGTTGAATAAATCGAACTTTCAGGGGATCGCCGGATCAAAGCACTATCATCGCTCCCGATAGCAGCTCCCCATGGCAAAGCAAAAGTTTAAAATCACCAACTGGCCCACCTACAACAAAGCACTCAGACAACGCGGCTCCCTGACGGTCTGGCTTGATGAGTCGGCCATCGCTGCATGGACTGACAGTTCTTCGCCTGAAGGTCGTGGTCGGCCGCTTTACTACACCGATATGGCTGTTACCACGGTTTTGATGATAAAGCGCGTGTTTAACCTGTCGCTCCGGGCATTACAGGGCTTTGTCGACTCGGTTTTTACACTGATGAGCCTGCCACTGCGCTGCCCGGACTACTCTCTGGTCAGTCGGCGGGCAAAAACCGTCAGTATCAGCATAAAAACGCCAACGCGTGGTGAAATCTCGCATCTGGTCATCGACAGTACCGGTCTGAAGGTCTTTGGCGAAGGTGAATGGAAAGTCAGGCAGCATGGGGCTGACAGACGAAGAGTGTGGCGCAAGCTTCATCTGGCAGCAGACAGTGCGACGCATGAGATTATCTGTGCCGACTTATCGCTCAGCGGAACGACAGATGCGCAGGCACTGCCGGGCCTGATTAACCAAACCCACCTAAAAATCAGGGAAGTGTCAGCAGACGGTGCTTATGACGCCCGTTACTGCCACGATGCGTTGCTAAGAAAGAAAATCAGGCCCCTTATCCCGCCGCGAAGCGGAGCCAAATACTGGCCGGACAAGTACCATGAACGTAACCATGCGGTGGCGAATCAGCGTCTGAGCGGGAGTAATGATATGTGGAAAAAGAAAGTGGGTTATCACCGGCGTTCAGTGGCAGAAACAGCGATGTTCCGCATAAAAACTTTGCTGGGTGGCCATCTGAGCCTGCGTGACTATGAGGCTCAAGTAGGTGAAGCCATAGCGATGGTCAAAGCGCTGAACCGTATGACGTTGTTGGGTATGCCACACAGCGTCAGGATAGGATAACAGGTGTAGCAGAGGGAGTCATCCTGTCGGCTAATTCTGATTTATTCAACAAAGCCGTCAAAACCAGCAGACCTGCCCTAATGTAGCCGAAGTAGCGTTAATTTATTCTGATAAACTTGTCGGCATGCACGGACGTTAGCTACATTTTTAGTTGGTGTGATTAACGGTGAGTGAGGTCTGATGCTTTGGTTAGAACGAGGGTTATATCTGCGAAATACAGGAGTTAGACAACGGCCCCAGACCGCTACCGCTACCGCTGCAAAGCGGATTTTCGGTAGGCACCGCGTACTGGGATGCTTTAATCCTTCTGAAACCTCAGATGCCTATTACATATTGGCAAACGATCGCGATGAGATATGGTTTATTTGCAACCGGCATGTGCGCGTGGTGACATTGGACGCATCGCATAAAGCGTTCAGGTATTCGCTAGACCTCTCGCTTCACCACTGAAGTCGCGCACGGCCGACGAGGCCTTAGACGTGTATGAAGCCAGATGGCGCAGGCCATCTGGCAACAACAGGATTAGCGGCTAAACAGATCGCGACGTTTAGGCTTGAACGGCTGGGCAATCAGCACCAGTACGCCCATCACCAGAAACGCACCGAAAATCACCAGCATCCACTGTGGCATAACCAGTGACAGGAACTGCCATTGGCGCTCGGCACAGTCACCGGAAGCAACGAACACGGAGGGCAGCCACTTGTCCAGCGGCAGCCATGACGGGAAGTTGACAAAGAAGTCACACACGGCAAACGGTGAAGGATGCAGCATGACATTGGTGTGCTCCCAGGCGAGCTTTAATCCTTCGACTGCACTGTAGATCCATAGGAAAATTGCTGGATAGCGCAGCTGCGTCGCGGGTGCGATAGCCCCCAGCAACCCGGCACCCATCACGCCGAACAGTGCGCTGCGCTGGTAGATACACAGCACACAAGGTTTGAGCAACATGACATGCTGAAAATAAAGCGCGACCAATTCAAAGGCAAACGCCGTCAAAGCCATTAACAGCCAGGCACCGCGCCCACGTGAGCAGCGGTTAAGAAATCGCAACATAACGAATATTCCATGCTAAAAAAAATGATCGATTTGGCGGCAAAGACGGTACAGGCAATGACGCCATCATTTCACTGAGCAAAACGTAACAATCTATTTATTTGATACTCTTTATATATCATTTTTGCGATTGCCATCCTTTGACGCATAGCACGCTACGGTTAAGCGTTGTAACCCGTTCACTATACACGATAGTTGTGCGTAGCGATGCGTCTGTGTTTACAGTTTTGGTAGCGCTATCCACTGCCATTCAGTAAACAGTTCAGTTGCAGGCACTAACGCGAAGGCAACGCACAGCCAGCCTACCAGCGTCATTACTATCGTATAGGGCAGTGCCATGATCACCATTCTGCCATAAGAAAGTCGAATGAGCGGTGCCAGGGCCGAGGTCAGCAAAAAGAGAAAGGCGGCCTGTCCGTTGGGTGTCGCGACTGAAGGCAGGTTAGTACCGGTGTTGATCGCTACGGCTAACAGTTCAAACTGTTCCTGTGAGATGTGGCCTTGTTCAAAGGCCTGATGCGCCTCGTTGATATAAATAGAGCCGACGAACACATTGTCAGAAATAGAAGAGAGCAGGCCATTAAACAGATAAAACAGCGTAAGCTGGTTTTGCTCCGAGCCCTGAAGCACAAACTGAATCAGCGGTGTGAACAGTTGCTGGTCAATAATCACCGCAACAATGGCAAAGAACACGGTAAGCAATGCCGTAAAAGGCATCGCATCCTGAAAGGCTTTGCCGATGGAGTGTTCTTCTGTAATGCCGCAAAACGAGGTAACCAGAATAATAACGCTCAGTCCGATTAAACCGACTTCTGCCAGGTGAAATGCCAGGGCTGCAATCAACCAGATGCCAATAACGCCCTGAATCCACAGCATAGTACGCTCTTGCGGTGCCCGTTCGGCGCTGGTCTTACGCTCGTAATCTTCCAGCACCTGACGCACGGTATCCGGCAGTGCGACGCCATAGCCGCAAATTTTTACATGCTCTACCAGAATGCAGGTAGCGATACCGCACAGGAATATCGGAACGGTAACTGCCGACATACGCAAGAAGAAGCTGGCGAAATCCCAGCCAGCGGTTTTCGCAATAATCAGGTTTTGTGGCTCACCGACCATGGTCATCACGCCGCCAAGAGCTGTACCCACGCCCGCATGCATCAATAAACTGCGTAGAAAGGCGCTAAATTGTTCCAACGTTTGCGCCTGCTCGTCGGTGATCGACTGGGACTGTTGATCCAGCCCGTTGATGTACCGGTGGTAAATATCATAAAACCCGGTGGCAACGCCAATCACCACCGCAATGACGGTCAAGGCATCCAAAAAAGCAGACAGAAATGCGGCCGCCAGGCAGAAGGCGATTGAAAGCAGCGCCTTGGAACGGATGCGCAACAACAGTCGAGTCAACACGAACAGCAACAGCGGCTTCATAAAGTAGATGCCCGCAACCATAAATATCAGCAGTGTGATGACGGGAATATTGCGAGAAACCTCATGCCAGATCTGCTCTGGACTTGTCATGCCGATAAACACCGCCTGCAGAGCCAGTAGTCCGCCGGGCTGGAGCGGATAGCATTTCAGGGCCATACCCAGAGTAAAAATAAACTCTGCGGCCAGTAACCAGCCCGCTAAAAAAGGACTGACCAAAAAAAACACCAAGGGATTGAGGATGAGGAAACCCAGCAGGGTTAATTTATACCAGCCGGGGCATTGCCCCAGAAAATTATTTTGCAGTGCGCGTCTTATCGACATGTCCGTCATTATGTTTACGGTTCCCTTATTGTCTAACAGTGTGAAATCTGAGTTACCGTTCACTTACGGTAAACGACCGGGTCAATACTAAGCCCAATGCAGTGACTTTTAAATAAATGAGCGGGTGAAGTGTCACAGTTTCTGTCGGAATTCTGTTTTTGTCTCCATGCCACGCTATGTCATAGCGGACTGCTCTGGTATGATGAGTCCGCTTTTATATCGCAATGGAACATCACACACATGGTTATCAAGGCGCAAAGTCCTGCTGGATTCGCGGAAGAATATATTATCGAAAGTATTTGGAATAATCGTTTTCCTCCCGGTTCAATCTTACCTGCGGAACGTGAGTTATCGGAACTGATCGGGGTACCACGTTGCGCGAGGTGCTACAGCGCCTGGCTCGTGATGGCTGGCTGACGATTCAGCATGGTAAACCCACGAAAATCAACAATTTTTGGGAAACATCCGGGCTGAACATCCTTGAAACACTGGCGTGACTCGATCACGACAGCGTCCCGCAGTTGATTGATAATCTGCTGGCTGTGCGCACCAACATTGCCGCGATTTTTATTCGTACTGCGCTGCGTCAACATCCTGATAAGAGCCAAGAAGTATTAATACAGCGGGCCAGTGTCGAAGACAACGCCGATGCATTTACACAACTGGATTATGCAATTTTCCGTGGATTGGCGTTTGTTTCCGGTAACCCGATTTATGGATTGATTCTTAACGGGTTGAAAGGGCTGTATGGCTTTGTTGAATAATTTAAGATACTGATTTATATAAGCATTATAAAATTTCAACGACTAATTTTTCCTCTCGGAATGCTTTTTATTGTGCTAACTATTTGATTTGTCGTTCTAACAAAATACATTCTCTGTAAATGCATTCTAACTAAAGAAGATGTAAATCAAACGGTTAAATTATTCAACAAAGCCCAACGGTGCCCGCAGGCTGCGCCTGGACCTGCAGGATGCCGGTTATCATTACAATCGCAAAACCATCGCTGCCAGCCTGCGCCGGCAGGGGCTGAAGGCGAAAGCGGCAAAAAAATTCAGGGTGACAACAGATTCGAAGCATAATCGTCCGGTGGCGCCGAATCTGCTACAGCAGGATTTCACAGCATCAGCCCCGAACCAGAAATGGGTCGGTGACATCACTTACTTATGGACGGAAGCGGGTTGGGTTTATCTGGCTGTAATAATTGATTTATTTTCACGAGCCGTTGTGGGATGGTCAATGTCGGTAAGGATGAAGTCGGGCCTGGTCTGCGATGCCCTGCAGATGGCCCTGAGCCGACGGGGTTCCCCAGAGGGCGTCATCGTCCACTCGGATCGTGGCAGTCAGTACTGTTCTGATGATTATCAGAAGTTAATTAAAATCAGTAAATTAACATGTAGCATGAGTGGAAAAGGCAACTGTTATGATAACGCGTGTGCTGAAAGTTTTTTTCACAGTTTGAAGGTGGAGCTGATCCACGGCGAACACTTTCCTGACCGGGAAACCATGAAATCTGAGGTGTTTAACTACATTGAGGTGGATTACAATGGCTTTGTTGAATAATTTAACCGTTTGATTTACATCTTCTTTAGTTAGAATGCATTTACAGAGAATGTATTTTGTTAGAACGACAAATCAAATAGTTAGCACAATAAAAAGCATTCCGAGAGGAAAAATTAGTCGTTGAAATTTTATAATGCTTATATAAATCAGTATCTTAAATTATTCAACAAAGCCGATTACAATCAGAAACGGCGGCATAGCACGCTGGGCTATGTCAGCCCGATGGTATTTGAACGACAAGTCCTCTCTTAAGGGCGTGTCCACCAAGTCTGGGCCAGATCATGTTATTTGATTTATCGGAAAAAGAATCGAAAAGATCACGAGCGGCAGATGGGTGCAGGGCAGAAAGGATTTATCCCAACCCCATTAGATAAACTGCTTTTTATTTTATTGTATTTAAAATGTTATCCGACCTATGATTTGCAAGGACTTCTTTTTGGTTTAGATAGAACACGGGTATGTCGCTGGGTAAAAATATTATTGCCGGTTTTAGAGATGACCTTGGGGCGAGAATGTGTTTTGCCCGCTCGTCAAATTCGCTCTGCTGAGGAATTTTTTCGCGCCTTTCCTGGAGTTAAAGACGTCTTTATTGATGGGACAGAGCGACCTGTCCAAAAGCCTAAGAATCTGCGTCGGCGAAAAAAATGTATTCGGGAAAGAAAAGACAGACCACTCGAAAAGGGCTTATTATGACTGACGAAACAAGGCAAATTGGATTTATCCCCATGAGCAAAAATGGGCGCCGTCACGATAAACGCTTACTCGATAAAGTCGATATAATTCGCCATATTCCTCCTGAGGTAACCATCTGGGCAGATACCGGTTTTCAAGGTATAGATAAACAGCATCCTAATACACAAATCCCAAAAAAAGGAACTCGAAAAAGACCTTTATCGCCTGAACAAAAACAAGAAAATAAAATAATCTCGGGCATCCGTATTACAGTTGAACACGAGTCTGTAAAGAATTTCGTGTAAATGGCTCCATCGCTTAACCGGAAATCCGATCTCCATACATCAACATGAATTGGCTCATAGCCGGTTTCCAGTCTCTGACTGGTAGGGTCCATTTAGCCGAGATATTATGCAAGGCTAGATAGAATAATTTTAGCACCGAGTCATCCGTTGGAAATATTCGTCGCGTTTTCGTTATCTTGCGCAATGAAGCATTTAACGACTCTATCGCGTTGGTGGTGTAGATAACCTTGCGAATCTCCGGCGGAAAATCAAAAATGACGATGAGACGTTCCCAATTATTTCTCCACGATGGGCTGATCGTCGGGAACTGCTCATCCCATTTGGACGCGAAGGCATCCAGCGCCTCTTCAGCGCCCTCTAGCGTTGCGGAACTATAGATAGTGCGGAGGTCAGCAGCAACGGCTTTACGCTCTTTCCAGCCGACGTAGCGCAGCGAGTTCCGCACCTGATGCACGATGCAGAGCTGTACCCGCGTATGCGGGTAAACAGCTTCAATGGCATCAGGAAAGCCCTTCAGGCCATCGCAGCAGGCGATGAAGATGTCCTGTAGCCCACGATTTTTCAGTTCTGTCATTACAGATAACCAGAACTTGGCCCCCTCGGTTTTGGCTATCCATAGCCCCAGCAGCTCTTTTTCGCCCTGGCCGTTGATGCCTAGAGCCAAGTAAACAGACTTGTTGGTCACGGCTCCGCCGTCCTGGCTTTTGACCACAATACAGTCAAGGTAAACAATGGGATAAAACGCATCCAGCGGCCGTTGCTGCCCGCGCTTAACGTCATCCATCACGGCATTGGTCACTTGAGAAATGAAGCCAGCGGAAACATCGACCCCGTAGACTTCTTTAAAGTGAGCCTGAATATCACGGGTTGATAGCCCTCTGGAATAGAGAAAGCGTGTTGCTTAATAGTGAAATAAGGGTGTTTCGGTGATTGAAGTAAATTTTACGCTGTTCTGAGATGGAAATTCCAAAGACCGGCGCTAAGGAGTAAGAAGGTATAGCCAAGCGACTTAATTTTGATTACACCATATGGACTGAGAACGAGACTGTAAAATAATCTGTGTAAATGGCATTTTGAGGAAAACCTTCAAAGGATAACAAAATGCCTATCAGCAACGAACTTATTGACCAACTGCTTCAAGATTGTCACTCCCCTCAGGATCTGCTGGGTGAATCAGGCCTACTCAAGGTGCTGACTAAAAGACTGGCGGAACGGGTTCTTGAAGCTGAGATGGAGATGCACCTTGGGTATGCTAAGCATGACCCGGCTGGTAATCATTCAGGCAACTCACGCAATGGCAAGACATCCAAGAGCGTACGTAGCCAAAATGGGGAGATCGAGCTCGATATTCCGCGCGACCGCAACAGTACCTTCGAGCCGACACTGATCGGTAAGCACGAAAAACAGCTTAACGGCTTCGATGACCGCATTATTTCTCTCTATTCCAGAGGGTTATCAACCCGTGATATTCAGGCACACTTTAAAGAAGTCTACGGGGTCGATGTTTCCGCTGGCTTCATTTCTCAAGTGACCAATGCTGTGATGGATGAAGTTAAGCGCTGGCAGCAACGGCCGCTGGATGCGCTTTATCCCATTGTTTACCTTGACTGTATTGTTGTCAAAAGCCAGGACGGCGGAGCCGTGGCCAACAAGTCTGTTTATCTGGCCCTCGGCGTCAACGGCCAGGGCGAAAAAGAGCTGCTGGGGCTATGGATAGCCAAAACTGAGGGGGCCAAGTTCTGGTTATCTGTGATGACAGAACTGAAAAATCGTGGGCTAAAGGACATCTTCGTCGCCTGCTGCGATGGCCTGAAAGGCTTTCCTGATGCCATTGAAGCTGTTTACCCGCATACGCGGGTACAGCTCTGCATTGTGCATCAGGTGCGGAACTCGCTGCGCTACGTCGGCTGGAAAGAGCGTAAGGCCGTTGCTGCTGACCTGCGCACCATCTATAGTTCCGCAACGCTAGAGGGCGCTGAAGAGGCCCTGGATGCCTTCGCGGCCAAATGGGATGAACAGTTCCCGACGATCAGCCCGTCGTGGAGAAATAATTGGGAACGTCTCATCGTCATTTTTGACTTTCCGCCGGAGATCCGCAAGGTTATCTACACCACCAACGCAATAGAGTCGTTAAATGCTTCATTGCGCAAGATAACGAAAACGCGACGAATATTTCCAACGGATGACTCGGTGATAAAATTACTCTATCTAGCCTTGCATAATATCTCTGCTAAATGGACCTTGCCAATCAGAGACTGGAAACCTGCTATGAGCCAATTCATGTTGATGTATGGAGAACGAATCTCCGGTTAAGCAATGGAGCCATTTACACAAAATTCTTTACAGACTCTGTTCACTGTAATACGGATGCCCGAGATTATTTTATTTTCTTGTTTTTGTTCAGGCGATAAAGGTCTTTTTCGAGTTCCTTTTTTTGGGATTTGTGTATTAGGATGCTGTTTATCTATACATTGAAAACCGGTATCTGCCCAGATGGTTACCTCAGGAGGAATATGGCGAATTATATCGACTTTATCGAGTAAGCGTTTATCGTGACGGCGCCCATTTTTGCTCATGGGGATAAATCCAATTTGCCTTGTTTCGTCAGTCATAATAAGCCCTTTTCGAGTGGTCTGTCTTTTCTTTCCCGAATACATTTTTTTTCGCCGACGCAGATTCTTAGGCTTTTGGACAGGTCGCTCTGTCCCATCAATAAAGACGTCTTTAACTCCAGGAAAGGCGCGAAAAAATTCCTCAGCAGAGCGAATTTGACGAGCGGGCAAAACACATTCTCGCCCCAAGGTCATCTCTAAAACCGGCAATAATATTTTTACCCAGCGACATACCCGTGTTCTATCTAAACCAAAAAGAAGTCCTTGCAAATCATAGGTCGGATAACATTTTAAATACAATAAAATAAAAAGCAGTTTATCTAATGGGGTTGGGATAAATCCTTTCTGCCCTGCACCCATCTGCCGCTCGTGATCTTTTCGATTCTTTTTCCGATAAATCAAATAACAAGCTGAAAATTCAGCGGCTAAATTTTTCAATTCTTCGACTGATAATCCAATGATTGCTTTACATAAACGATTATCTCGTAACAACCGCTCTTTGTTGATCATTTCAAACCTTTATTCTCTAAGTTAAACCTCTTTTTATTCTCAATAGCCTGACAAAAAATGCAAGTCTCTATTCAGCAACTAGTTTTTTAAAGTGTGCCTGAATATCACGGGTTGATAACCCTCTGGAATAGAGAGAAATAATGCGGTCATCGAAGCCGTTAAGCTGTTTTTCGTTCTTACCGATCAGTGTCGGCTCGAAGGTACTGTTGCGGTCGCGCGGAATATCGAGCTCGAGCGCCCCATTTTGGCTACGTACGCTCTTGGATGTCTTGCCATTGCGGGAGTTGCCTGAATGATTACCTGCCGGGCCATGCTTAGCATACCCAAGGGCTTTGTTGAATAACTTAAGATACTGATTTATATAAGCATTATAAAATTTCAACGACTAATTTTTCCTCTCGGAATGCTTTTTATTGTGCTAACTATTTGATTTGTCGTTCTAACAAAATACATTCTCTGTAAATGCATTCTAACTAAAGAAGATGTAAATCAAACGGTTAAATTATTCAACAAAGCCATACCCAAGGTGCATCTCCATCTCAGCTTCAAGAACCCGTTCCGCCAGTCTTTTAGTCAGCACCTTGAGTAGGCCTGATTCACCCAGCAGATCCTGAGGGGAGTGACAATCTTGAAGCAGTTGGTCAATAAGTTCGTTGCTGATAGGCATTTTGTTATCCTTTGAAGGTTTTCCTCAAAATGCCATTTACACAGATTATTTTACAGTCTCTGGGGGAACGATAGCCCAGCGATTTTCTGCCCCTTGTATTGAGTATGTGTTCGAGTTCGGCAATCTTACGATGACTGACCTGACTGAAGTCTGTTCCCTTTGGGTAAAAACGGGCTTTGTTGAATAATTTAAGATACTGATTTATATAAGCATTATAAAATTTCAACGACTAATTTTTCCTCTCGGAATGCTTTTTATTGTGCTAACTATTTGATTTGTCGTTCTAACAAAATACATTCTCTGTAAATGCATTCTAACTAAAGAAGATGTAAATCAAACGGTTAAATTATTCAACAAAGCCGTAAAAACGTCGTATCAGCCCGTTGGT
This sequence comes from Symbiopectobacterium purcellii, assembly GCF_052050035.1. Lineage (GTDB taxonomy): Bacteria > Pseudomonadota > Gammaproteobacteria > Enterobacterales > Enterobacteriaceae > Symbiopectobacterium > Symbiopectobacterium purcellii_A. The sequence goes on along the minus strand of NZ_CP189882.1, from coordinate 4,655,004 downwards.
GTGCTCATTCAAGCCCCTCTCCCAGGAATGATAAGGATGGGCAAAGTAGACCTGCGCCCCTGTGATTTGAGTAATTTGCTCGTGCAGAGCGAATTCAGGGCCGTTATCAGCTGTTAGGGTCTTAAACTTGCAAAAGGTATTAGCTTCAATGTCCCTGAAAGCAGCAACCACAGTCTCCGCACGCTTATTAGGCAGTTTGAGAATGATGACGTTTTTCAATGCTTTATCTACGATGGTTAACAAGAATGACTTCTGGTCTTTGCCAAAAATAGTGTCAATTTCGAAGTGGCCAGGCTCCTGTTTAAGCTCGGCTTGAGCTGGGCGATACTCAATACCAACACGGTTGGGAATAGGGCCTGATTTGAGGTTTTCGGCATTGTACCTGTAACGTTTTCCCCGATGAGGAAGTTGCTGATATAGCTCCCCGCCAGCCTGTCTCTCCTGCAGGATATAGCGATATAGCGTATTCTTGCTGACAGATATACCGAATTCCAGGTGCAAACGGCCACTGATGATTTCAGGTGAAGAGTGAGTGGAAAGCGCCTGCCTGATGAAGTTCTGAATGTGTGGCTCCAACGGGTAAAAAGCATTGTTTGGCAGAGGCTTATGACGGCGTTTCCGGGCCAGAGTGTTCGCCCTTCTACAGCAGTAGACACCATTGAAAGTAGGGTCGGTATTGCGTCTGAGTTCCCTGCTGATGGTCGAGCGAGGCAGAGCAAGCTCTCTGGCGATGGTATAGCCAAGCGACATTATTTTGATAACAGCCAGCTATGCTTCTTTGCCGCATATCAGGGCATAGGATGTAATCATTTTTAAGTCGGTTGGCTATAGCTTGGTTGACACCTTCACCACGCCGCTTTTCGATGTAGAACCGTTCTTTCTGAGTCAGATGTTTTCCCTGCATGCAACAGGCTCTCCAGTATGGCCAGAACGGTGATTTTATCCGACTCTGGCAAGTGGGTCACTTTGTTGCGTTTCGAGTGGGAATGGGGCGCTCACTACCTTTTCAAGTGCCAGATAGTCATAGCTCACCATGTAGGTCAACTCATCCAGGATCACCAGATCGAGCGAGGCATCGGACAACATGCGTTTGCCGTGTTGCCAGACGGCCTGCGCTGCTAGCGTATCGCCGGTGCGATCCTGCGTATCCCAGGTAAACCCTGTTGCCATCACCTGAAATTCAACTCCGTGATCGGCGAGCAGATTACGCTCGCCGTTAGGCCATTCACCTTTGATAAATTGAATCACGCCGACGCGCAGGCCATGTCCTACCGCGCGTGTCGCGGTGCCAAAGGCCGCAGTGGTTTTTCCTTTGCCATTACCGGTGAAAACCATCAGGATGCCGCGCACCTCGTTGGCCGCCGCAATATAGCCAACCGACTTAAAAATGATTACATCCTATGCCCTGATATGCGGCAAAGAAGCATAGCTGGCTGTTATCAAAATAATGTCGCTTGGCTATACGTTCGTCAACCTGTTGTTTCAGCTTTTTCTGGCGCTGCTTGTGGCGATCGTTATCCATTGTTGAGGCTCCCTTATACGGCTGGAGCGGGCTTTCTTCCCGGCTGTGCGTCGAAACTCATCCCGGTTTTGCGTTTGCTGTCATCGCCCATTAAATAAAGGTAGAGCGGCATAATCTCAGCTGGGGTTTTGAGGCGTTGGGGATCTTCATCCGGGAACGCGCTGGCGCGCATTGCGGTGCGTGTTCCCCCCGGATTGATACAGTTAACGCGTAAATGTTGGTTGCGATACTCATCTGCTAATACCTGCATTAGCCCTTCTGTGGCGAATTTGGAAACTGCATAGGCTCCCCATTCTGCACGGCCCACGCGACCCACGCTGGAACTGGTGAATACCAAAGAGGGGCTGGTTGCTTTTAGCAACAGGGGTAACAATGCCTGCGTCAGCATAAAGGTGGCATTCACGTTAACTTGCATCACCTGATGCCAGGTCGCCGGATCCTGTCCAGCGATCGGTGCGATATCTCCGAGCAACCCCGCGTTATGCAGCACGCCGTCAAGGTGCGTTATCTGTTTTTCCAGATCAGTTGCCAGTGCAGTGCAAGCCTGTTCAGTTAGCGTCAATAAATCGCAGGGCACAATAAGCGAATGCGTCCCCGTTTCACGCAGGATTTCTGCTTGCACATCCTGTAATTTATGCTCGGTGCTCCCCAACAGGATCAGCCGGGCACCGTGGCGTGCGTAGGTGATCGCGGCTTCACGCCCGATACCATCGCCCGCGCCGGTGACCAGAATAAGGCGGTGTTTGAGAAGGTCATTCATAGGTTGATAATGCACGGTGCTTTCCTCTATACGCCGCAAATCCTAAGACGTAACGGCAGTTATGCCTCAATGCTACAGTGAATTCAATGCGCGTCGGGCGCATTCTTAGGCCTCTGCGGTAAAAAACAGCAACAGGCGTAAAAAACCATGAATAACATCGCCATATTTCACGCCATAAGTTAGGCTGTCTTTTTGCTCTCGCGCCGGTTTGATGAAAACCGTGGAGTGGCGTAAGACGAGCGGTATGATGGTGTGGTGTGTCGCAGGCAACTGCGCAGGTAACATCGGCGGCGTCATGATATGACTCAGTAAACGAGGGACGGTATTTGTGGAATTGCTTTCTCAGTACGGCTTATTTCTGGCAAAAGTAGTCACGATAGTGCTGGCCATTGGCGCACTGGTCGTGTTGACCTTTGGTGTCACGCAGCGAAAACGCCCACGAAAAGGGGAGTTGCAGGTGATGAACCTGGGTGATCAGTATCGCGAAATGCAAAATGAAATGCGCGACACTTGCATGAGTGATGCGGCACGCAAACTGGTTGCGAAGCGTAAGAAAAAAGAGGACAAGGCTGCAGCCAAAGAAGAAAAACTGCGCGCCAAACGCGGCGATGAGAAAGTGGTGAAGCCACGTTTTTACGTATTGGATTTTAACGGCAGCATGGACGCCGGTGAAGTCTCTGCGCTGCGTGAAGAGGTCTCTGCGGTGCTGGCGGTCGCTACGCCGCAGGATGAAGTGCTGTTGCGCCTGGAAAGCCCCGGTGGTGTGGTGCACGGCTACGGGTTAGCGGCTTCTCAGTTACAGCGCTTGCGTGACGGCGGTATTCGGTTGACCGTCGCGGTGGACAAGGTTGCTGCCAGCGGTGGATACATGATGGCGTGTGTGGCCGATCGTATTGTCGCAGCTCCGTTTGCCATCATCGGCTCTATCGGCGTGGTGGCTCAGATCCCCAACTTTAATCGGTTGCTGAAAAACAATGATATCGATGTGGAGCTACATACCGCCGGTGAATATAAGCGCACCCTGACGCTGTTTGGGGAGAATACGGATCAAGGGCGTAAAAAATTCCGTGAAGAACTGAACGTGACCCACGGTCTGTTTAAACAGTTTGTCAAAGAGATGCGACCCACGCTGGATATCGATAAAACGGCCACGGGCGAGCATTGGTTTGGCACACAGGCGCAAACGTTAGGGCTGGTCGATGCGATTGGCACCAGTGACGATTTACTGATTCAGGAAATAACCACGCATGAAGTGCTGAGCGTGCGCTATACACGTCGCAAGCGCCTGCTGGATAAAATCATGGGAAACGCGGGTGACTCCGCTGAGCGTCTGTTGCTGCGTTGGTGGCAGCGCGGCAGCCACCCGTTCGTTTGATGCGCTTAGCCCCATTCCCAGTCGAAATGCAACAAAGTGACCCACTGGCCAGACCCGGATAAAATCACCGTTCTGGCCCTACTGGAGATCCCGTTGCATGCAGGGAAAACATCTGACTCACAAAGAGCGGTTCTACATCGAAAAACGGCGTGGTGATGGGGTTAACCAGGCCACCATCGCCCGGGAACTGGAGCTTCCTCGTTCTACCATCAGCAGGGAGCTCAGACGCAATACCGACGCCGCTTTCAACGGGGTCTATTCCTGCAGAAGGGCCGAAACGTTGGCCAGAGGGCGGCGGCAGAAAACACGGCCGGACAGCGTGATTAACCAGCTTGAACCGCACATTCAGGACTTTATCAGAACGGCGCTGTCTACCCACACCTCACCTGAGGTCATCAGTGGGCGCCTGGTCCTGGAATTTGGCCTGTCCGTCAGCAAGAACTCGCTCTATCGCTATATCCAGCAGGAGCGCCGGGCCGGCGGTGAGCTGTATCAGCAGCTCCCTCATCGGGGTAAACGGTATAACTATCAGACCGATGAGAACAAACGCGGTCCTATTCCCAACCGTGTTGGCATTGAGCAGCGGCCGGCCGTTGCTGACCTCAAGCAGGAACCCGGGCATTTCGAGATTGACACCATCTTTGGCAAAGATCAGAAATCATTCCTGCTGACGGTGGTCGATAAAGCCGTCAAGCTGGTCATCATTCGCAAACTGCCCAACAAGCGAGCAGAGACAGTGGTAGCGGCCTTCAGGGACATCGTTGCCAATACCTTCTGCGAGTTTAAAACCCTGACTGCTGACAACGGTTCTGAATTTTCCCAGCACGGGGAAATTACAAAAGTCACGGGGGCACCGGTCTACTTTGCCCGGCCATATCATTCCTGGGAACGCGGGTTGAATGAGCATACCAACGGGCTGATACGGCGTTTTTACCCGAAGGGAACGGACTTCAATTATGTCACCCATCGCAAGGTTGCAGCACTCGAACACCTGCTCAATACGCGAGGCCGAAAATCGCTGGGTTATCGTTCTCCAAATGAGGTATTTTTAACGCACTTACAGGCGGCATAATGCCCTACCGTTTTGTTGCGTTTCGACTGGGAATGGGGCTATCCGCTACTACAACCTAGACAGGCATCATGCCGCTAACGGGGATCTGTCTCCGGTGCGTTATGAACAAATGGCTGAGAAAAAAGTGTCCTGATTTACTTGACCAGTGCATAATTTTGGTCAAGGACTAATTTGGCGGTTTCACATTTAAATTCAGCAGTAATTATTTTACTCATTTTGGCACCTATAAAAATTATGAGGTAAGCATATCACCTCTACTTAGGTGGCCAAATTCAGTATGCCACTACATTTTAAGGGGGCGTAATGCTTTTAGCCACAAACAGCGAGCGCCGCGAGCGTAACCATGAAAAGATCCGCATCCTGCTGAATTTTTTGAAGGAAGAGACTTACAGCGACTTTCAAACCCTCAATATGCTGTTTGGTTTTAAACACCACAAATCACTTTATGATTTGCTGGATAAAGTGACAAATATGGGGCTTATACAGAAGCACACCTTGGAATCACGCTCCAGCAAAATAGCGCTGTGGGGCATCACTAACGATGGTATTGCCGTTGTTCTTACACCGGAAGATAGCGTAATGCCGTCACGTTTTGAGCCATACCGCATAACAGGCTGGTCGCTGGATCATCACCTGGATAACCAGCTCGTTCGCCTCACTCTTGAGAAAAAAGGCGCTGTTAACTGGATTAACGGTGATCGCTCAACATTCCTTAACCAGTTCAACGTAAAACACCGCCCGGACGGGCTTATTTCCCTCCCTGACGGTCGCATGATAGCGGTTGAAACAGAGCGCCGCATAAAAACCAAAGCGCGGTATCAGTCCATCATGGCCAGTCACCTTGTAGCAATCAGCGAAAAGCACTGGCGTTACGTTTTTTACGTCACCCCGGATGAACAAAAAAAACGCGCCCTGCATGTCATTTTTAACAGCATCAGCAGTGTGATCGTCAAAAATCAGCACGTCACTCTGGAGGCTAAACACCGCGATGTTTTTCGCATCTACACCACGGAAGAACTCGCAACACTGGAGTTATCAAACTATGTGTAGCGACCTGCATTTATAAATGATCAGACCTGCATTTACCCCTGATTTTCAGCCCATATTAGCTGCAACCAGCCGCGGTCTCAAACCCACAATAGCAGCAAATGAGCCTGCATTTATCCGAGCCAACCTGCATTCCATTTTTGCCAACCCACATTAGCTGCAAATGAAAATTCATTCCCCGAAACAGCTTCATTGGCAAATGTTGTTCACCCGATAAAATTATTTAACTTGCCTGTATTTAAATGCATAGCGCTCAATAATATTAATCCCGGAGTCTAATAACAGAGCAAACAGGGTAAGTAACAACGTTCCGGCAAGGATAGTATTGATATCAAAACTTCCTTCCGCCTGAAGGAGTAAATATCCAATCCCCCGGTAAGAGCCTAAATATTCCCCCACAACTGAACCGACGAAAGCCAGGCCTATAGCCATATGCAAACTTGAAAATACCCATGACGTGGCGGATGGAAGGTAAATAGTCATTAGTTGTTGGCGTTTATTTGCTCCTAGCATACGGACATTGTCCAGCAAAACAGGGTTTACGTCACGAACCCCCTGCCATACGTTAAAAAAGACGACAAAAAATACCAGGGTTACAGCAAAAGCTACTTTTGACCATATACCAAGTCCAAACCACATAGCAAAGATGGGGGCGAGGATCACGCGTGGTAACGAGTTTAATGCTTTGATATAAGGTGAGAAAATTGCAGATAACAGCGGATTTATCCCCAGAAGAAGTCCCGCCACCATCCCCATCGCCGTACCAATGATAAATGCCAACAAGGTTTCAGCGAGTGTAATAATGAGATGAGGATAAATTTGCGCCGGAAAATGTAACGACCAGAGAACATGGTCACCCCAGGCGATGTCCAGAACTCCCTCACCTTCAGTAAACCATTGCCAGAGGGTGATAACCACACGCTGAGGATCACCAAAGAAAAACGCCAGCTGTGGATCCCACGATACCATTTCCCAGACAGCAAGCGCACTGCAGAATACAGACAGTTTACCCAGCACAAGCAAGGCTGGTTTCATTTCGGAATTGCTATTACTCATGATGGGATAAATTATGTTGGTAACTTTTCAGCACTTCGTCACGAAGTACATTCCAGATATTCTTATGTAGTCCGACAAAATCTGGATGGGTACGAATTTCTGTTACATCACGTGGGCGGACCAGGGGAACTGAAAATTCGCCTATTGGGTGTGTGCCTGGCCCGGCCGAAAGGACAATAACCCGATCGGCCAGGGCAATGGCTTCGTCCAGATCGTGCGTAATAAACAGCACCGCACTGCGTTTTTTTTCCCAGAGTGCGAGCAATTCATTTTCCATTAGCTGACGGGTTTGAATATCCAGTGAAGAAAAAGGTTCATCCATCAGGATAATGTCAGGATCAAGAATCAAGGTTTGCGCCAGGGCCACACGTTTACGCATGCCTCCGGACAGCTGCGAAGGATAGTAGTCTGCAACAACGCTTAACCCGACGCGGGTTAACCATGACCTGCCCAGTGAATCAGATTCAGTCGCAGGCATCCCGCTATACCCCAATCCCAACACCACATTTTCCAGAACCGTCAGCCAGGGCAGTAATACTTCATCCTGAAACATATAGCCTGAGTGTGAATTAATACCGTCCAGAGGTTTATCAAATACCGTAATATGACCGGAAGAAGGCGCGAGCAAGCCAGCGCAAAGCTTCAACAATGTGGATTTACCACATCCTGTTGGCCCGACCAGTGAGACAAACTCTCCGGCTGAAATCTTCAGGCTGGTTTCGGCCAGTACCGTTCTTTCTGTCTGTGGACGAGACTGGCCATAACAATATGAGACAGCGTGCAGTTGCAGTGCCGTCTCACTATAAAGGTCATTTCTGTTCATTGCGCTGTGCCTCAATCACGTAACGGTCAGTCCATGTTCGTGATAGATCGATATGCTCAGGCTGAATAGACGGATCGAACGTCGAAAGGGCATGTAATGCTGTTTTTGTGGCTACCGGTGTAAACAGACCATCCCGGGAGATAGCGGGACGTATATTGGTAAAAGCCATTTTATAAAGGGTTGGATCCCCGAGAAGATAATTTTCGGGTACCAAAGCAGCGACCTCTTCAGGAGAAGCGGTGTTCAGCCAGCGTAATGCTTTCAGCATCGCTGATGTTACAGCCTGAATCGTTGCCGGATTGTTCTTCAGAAATGACTCTTTGGCGTACAGTGAGCCAGCGGGCATTGGCCCGCCAAAAATGGCTTCTGTACCTGCTTTTGTCCGTGTATCAGCGACAATAATAATGTCGTTACTTTTCTCAAGCAGAGAGATAACCGGTTCCGTATTGGCGATGGCATCAATACGTCCGAAACGCAGGGCGTCCACTGCGCCAGCGGTGGTGCCGACACCAATGAAGGAAACATCACCTGGTTTCAGCCCCGCCCGGGCAAGCACCACATTTGCCACCATATTAGTGGAGGAGCCCGGTGCACTTATCCCGATTCTTTTACCTTTCAGATCGCTAATCTGATGATAATCCGGCATGGTTTTCCGTGACACAGCTACCACAATTTGCGGTGCCTGCCCGGTCATGATAAACGCGGTAATATATTGATTTTTATTCTGTAAGGTAATTGTATGCTCATAGGCTCCACTGACTACATCAGCACTTCCGCCAATCAGTGCCTGTAACGCTTTCCCACCGCCAGCGAAATCCGCAATATCAACCTGTAAACCAGCCTCTTTAAAATAGCCTTTCCGCTCTGCAATCGTCAGCGGCAGATTGTATAAAACGCTTTTCCCTCCCACTGCAATAGTGAGGCGCGGCCTTTCCAGTGGCAGGGCAGAAGATACGGCGTGAAGACTGAACAGTAATAACCCCGCCAGCATTCCCTTCAAAACAAATTTCATAGCTGTTTCCTTTCTCTATAAATGGCATCGTATAATTTATGTAAGATAATCGATTGGTTAAATATTATTCAATCATTTTTCTGAACGTCCAGTAAACGGTCGTTTTATGGAGCCTTAGCCGTGATGCCAACGATCGGCCTGCAACCCGCAGGGCAGGATTGCATTTTCTCTGCACTGGTCAAGTAAATCAGGACACTTTTTTCTCAGCCATTTGTTCATAACGCACCGGAGACAGATCCCCGTTAGCGGCATGATGCCTGTCTAGGTTGTAGTAGCGGATATACGTCGCCACATCCTGCTCCATGTAAGCCCGTGTTGGCTGGGGTACCAGCAGCAACCATTCATGTTTCAGACTGCCCCAGAAGCGCTCCATCACCGCATTATCCCAGCAGGCACCCACGTCTCCCATACTGCTCCTCAGCCTGTAGCTGCTCAGCAGCGCCTGAAAGCGTTGTCCCGTGTACTGCGCCCCCCTGTCCGTATGCACCACCAGGCCCGGGGGGGGGGAGTTCGCAGGTTATATGCCTTCATCAGGGCCCCGCAGACCAGCGATGAGGTCATCCGTCTGTCCACCTGCCAGCCCACTATCTGCCGGGAGTACAAATCCATAATAGCCGCCAGATACAGCCAGCCTTCACCGGTCTTCAGATATAGCCAACCGACTTAAAAATGATTACATCCTATGCCCTGATATGCGGCAAAGAAGCATAGCTGGCTGTTATCAAAATAATGTCGCTTGGCTATACGTGATGTCACTCGCCCACACCTGATTTGGCCCCGGCGGGTTAAAATTCTGGTTCAGCAGGTTTGGGGCCACCTCTGCACCCGGGCGGGGTTTTGTCGTGACCTTATAAGTCCGGCGCTGTCGGCAGACCAGCCCCTATTCCTGCATGAGTTTCCTCACCCGCCAGCGGCTGATTATGATGCCTTCTCCACGAAGCCTTTTGACCAGCGTCCGGCTTCCTGCTCCCTGCCTGCTGGCGGCGAACAGCGCCTTTAACCTGACCCGGACCTCCACGTCTTTTTGCAGCGGTTCGGCGAGCTTTTTTCGCCATGCATACCAGGCAGAGGCCGTCACACGCATGACCCGACAGAGTGTACGAACGCTGAAGTCAGTGGCATTGTCGAGAATGAACCGGTATCTCACGACATATGTTTCGCGAAGAAGGCACTCGCCTTTTTTAGTATCTCCTTCTCTGTACGTAACTCTTTGTTTTCCTTTTGTAACCGTTTTAACTCTGCACGTTCATCATCGCTGAGTACGCCGTTGCTCTGCTCGCGTGCCAGCGAGACCCATGTATGCAGGGTTTTGTTGCTTATGCCCAGCGATGCTGCTGCCCTGGCTATCGTATAGCCCTGCTCTGTTACCAGGGCAACGGCTTCCTTTTTAAACTCAGGGGTAAATTGTCGTTTATGGTTCACTAAACACCTCCGTTTTGGATGTAAGTTTAGTGTCCTGATTATTCAACCACTACAGTTTCCGCTGGCTTCATTTCTCAAGTGACCAATGCCGTGATGGATGACGTTAAGCGCTGGCAGCAACGGCCGCTGGATGCGTTTTATCCCATTGTTTACCTTGACTGTATTGTGGTCAAAAGCTAGGACGGCGGAGCCGTGACCAACAAGTCTGTTTACTTGGCTCTAGGCATCAACGGCCAGGGCGAAAAAGAGCTGCTGGGGCTATGGATAGCCAAAACCGAAGGGGCCAAGTTCTGGTTATCTGTAATGACAGAACTGAAAAATCGTGGGCTACAGGACATCTTCATCGCCTGCTGCGATGGCCTGAAGGGCTTTCCTGATGCCATTGAAGCTGTTTACCCGCATACGCGGGTACAGCTCTGCATCGTGCATCAGGTGCGGAACTCGCTGCGCTACGTCGGCTGGAAAGAGCGTAAAGCCGTTGCTGCTGACCTCCGCACTATCTATAGTTCCGCAACGCTAGAGGGCGCTGAAGAGGTCCTGGATGCCTTCGCGGCCAAATGGGATGAACAGTTCCCGACGATCAGCCCATCGTGGAGAAATAATTGGGAACGTCTCATCGTCATTTTTGATTTTCCGCCGGAGATTCGCAAGGTTATAGCCAAGCGACATTATTTTGATAACAGCCAGCTATGCTTCTTTGCCGCATATCAGGGCATAGGATGTAATCATTTTTAAGTCGGTTGGCTATATCTACACCACCAACGCGATAGAGTCGTTAAATGCTTCATTGCGCAAGATAACGAAAACGCGACGAATATTTCCAACGGATGACTCGGTGCTAAAATTATTCTATCTAGCCTTGCATAATATCTCGGCTAAATGGACCCTACCAATCAGAGACTGGAAACCGGCTATGAGCCAATTCATGTTGATGTATGGAGATCGGATTTCCGGTTAAGCGATGGAGCCATTTACACGAAATTCTTTACAGACTCGGCTACTGCGCTCTTAATGTCCGACTCACTGAAAAATTCTCGGTAGTTGAAAAGCTAAGAGCGCTTTATCCAGTGAAAGCGTTGTGTCGTATTTTTAATGTTCACCGAAGCAGTTATCGCTATTGGTGTCGACCTAAGGAGCCAGATATTGAGCGGACGATAAAACGTAGCCTGGTCAGCGAAGCGTGGAACGTTAGTGGCGGGTCTGCGGGCGCAAGGACTATCGCCACGATGGTTACCAATACACACGACGTGAAACTTGGGCGGTGGTTAGCGGGTAAGTTGATTAAAGAATTAACCCTCGTTAGTTGCCAAACAAGAAAACATCAATACAACCGCGGGGGAAATGAACGTATTGATATTGGCTTTGTTGAATAAATCAGAATTAGCCGACAGGATGACTCCCTCTGCTACACCTGTTATCCTATCCTGACGCTGTGTGGCATACCCAACAACGTCATACGGTTCAGCGCTTTGACCATCGCTATGGCTTCACCTACTTGAGCCTCATAGTCACGCAGGCTCAGATGGCCACCCAGCAAAGTTTTTATGCGGAACATCGCTGTTTCTGCCACTGAACGCCGGTGATAACCCACTTTCTTTTTCCACATATCATTACTCCCGCTCAGACGCTGATTCGCCACCGCATGGTTACGTTTATGGTACTTGTCCGGCCAGTATTTGGCTCCGCTTCGCGGCGGGATAAGGGGCCTGATTTTCTTTCTTAGCAACGCATCGTGGCAGTAACGGGCGTCATAAGCACCGTCTGCTGACACTTCCCTGATTTTTCGGTGGGTTTGGTTAATCAGGCCCGGCAGTGCCTGCGCATCTGTCGTTCCGCTGAGCGATAAGTCGGCACAGATAATCTCATGCGTCGCACTGTCTGCTGCCAGATGAAGCTTGCGCCACACTCTTCATCTGTCAGCCCCATGCTGCCTGACTTTCCATTCACCTTCGCCAAAGACCTTCAGACCGGTACTGTCGATGACCAGATGCGAGATTTCACCACGCGTTGGCGTTTTTATGCTGATACTGACGGTTTTTGCCCGCCGACTGACCAGAGAGTAGTCCGGGCAGCACAGTGGCAGGCTCATCAGTGTAAAAACCGAGTCGACAAAGCCCTGTAATGCCCGGAGCGACAGGTTAAACACGCGCTTTATCATCAAAACCGTGGTAAGCCATATCGGTGTAGTAAAGCGGCCGACCACGACCTTCAGGCGAAGAACTGTCAGTCCATGCAGCGATGGCCGACTCATCAAGCCAGACCGTCAGGGAGCCGCGTTGTCTGAGTGCTTTGTTGTAGGTGGGCCAGTTGGTGATTTTAAACTTTTGCTTTGCCATGGGGAGCTGCTATCGGGAGCGATGATAGTGCTTTGATCCGGCGATCCCCTGAAAGTTCGATTTATTCAACAAAGCCATTGATATTCCAAATCTGCTCAATAGGCAGTTCGCTGTTACCAAGCCTGACCAGGTTTGGTGCGGCGATGTAACCTATATTTGGACAGGCGCCCGATGGGCGTATCTGGCGGTGGTATTAGATTTATTTGCCCGAAAACCCGTGGGTTGGGCAATGTCGTTTTCGCCAGATTCAGAATTAACAGCCAAAGCACTACAAATGGCTTGGGAACTGCGTGGGCATCCCAAACAAGTCATGTTTCATAGTGACCAAGGAAGCCATTACACCAGTCTTCAGTATAGGCAGGCATTGTGGCGTTATCAGATGACCCAAAGTATGAGTCGCAGGGCTTTGTTGAATAATTTAACCGTTTGATTTACATCTTCTTTAGTTAGAATGCATTTACAGAGAATGTATTTTGTTAGAACGACAAATCAAATAGTTAGCACAATAAAAAGCATTCCGAGAGGAAAAATTAGGCGTTGAAATTTTATAATGCTTATATAAATCAGTATCTTAAATTATTCAACAAAGCCGAGTCGCAGAGGAAATTGTCGGGATAATAGTCCGATGGAGCGATTCTTCCGTAGTCTGAAGACTGAATGGGTGCCAACGACTGGCTACCAAAGCTTTAGTACTGCTCAATCATCCATTATTCGCTACATAACCCATTATTATAGCGATGTCAGACCTCACTGGTATAACGGTGGGTTAACACCAAATGAATCAGAACGGCTGTCCCATCAACAGTCAGGTAGGGTGGTCAAATTTAGTTGACCACTACATGGGACCTTGTGTAATGGTGCCTGCACTGCCTATCAACGATTATTATGTTTATAATGCAATGGGATATGTCAGCGGCTTCTGTTTCGGCGTTGCCTGCCCACTCTCCGGCGTTGAAGGTGCCGGATGAAGGCTATTTTATCGCGTCATTTATAAGGGGAACTCATGACGTACCAACAGGCGGGTCTTATTGCGATTATAAAACGCATCGCAGGATGGATCCTTTTTATCCCGGCGCTGCTCTCAACCTGCATTTCGCTGGCGAACTATGTCTATCAATATACGCAAAAAAAGCAGGGTATTGATGCGGTACTTCTGGATTTCCTGCACCTGATGATTGACATGACGCGCTTTAACACGCCGTTTCTTAACCTTTTTTGGTACAACTCGCCGATGCCGGATTTCTCCCGGCCCTTCGCTGCGGCCAGCATCATGTTCTGGATTATCTATCTACTGATTTTTGTCGGGCTGGCACTGCAAGTTAGCGGTGCGCGCATGTCGCGGCAGGTGCGCACAGTGCGTGAGGGCATTGAAGATCAGGTGATCCTGGAGAAAATGAAGGGGAGTGAGGGACGAACCCGCGAAGAGCTGGCGTCACGGGCAGAAGTGCCACACCACACCATTTTTCTGCAATATCTCCCGCTTTATATCATGCCCGTTATTACCGCCGTTGTTGGTTATCTGGTTTTGCGCTTGCTGAGCGTATCGGTGTGATAGCAGTTGCCCCCCTTGCGCCGTCATGCGCAAGGGGGGCGTGACTCACGTGGTCAACTGCTGCTCAATAGCGTGTTGCGCCGCAATAATAAACTAGTTGCTGAATAGAGACTTGCATTTTTTGTCAGGCTATTGAGAATAAAAAGAGGTTTAACTTAGAGAATAAAGGTTTGAAATGATCAACAAAGAGCGGTTGTTACGAGATAATCGTTTATGTAAAGCAATCATTGGATTATCAGTCGAAGAATTGAAAAATTTAGCCGCTGAATTTTCAGCTTGTTATTTGATTTATCGGAGAAAGAATCGAAAAGATCACGAGCGGCAGATGGGTGCAGGGCAGAAAGGATTTATCCCAACCCCATTAGATAAACTGCTTTTTATTTTATTGTATTTAAAATGTTATCCGACCTATGATTTGCAAGGACTTCTTTTTGGTTTAGATAGAACACGGGTATGTCGCTGGGTAAAAATATTATTGCCGGTTTTAGAGATGACCTTGGGGCGAGAATGTGTTTTGCCCGCTCGTCAAATTCGCTCTGCTGAGGAATTTTTTCGCGCCTTTCCTGGAGTTAAAGACGTCTTTATTGATGGGACAGAGCGACCTGTCCAAAAGCCTAAGAATCTGCGTCGGCGAAAAAAAATGTATTCGGGAAAGAAAAGACAGACCACTCGAAAAGGGCTTATTATGACTGACGAAACAAGGCAAATTGGATTTATCCCCATGAGCAAAAATGGGCGCCGTCACGATAAACGCTTACTCGATAAAGTCGATATAATTCGCCATATTCCTCCTGAGGTAACCATCTGGGCAGATACCGGTTTTCAAGGTATAGATAAACAGCATCCTAATACACAAATCCCAAAAAAAGGAACTCGAAAAAGACCTTTATCGCCTGAACAAAAACAAGAAAATAAAATAATCTCGGGCATCCGTATTACAGTTGAACACGCCATCGCGGGTATCAAGCGCCTCGGTTGCATGACCCAAATTTTACGGAATCGTAGACCCTTTATTGATGATACCTTCTTACTCCTTAGCGCCGGTCTTTGGAATTTCCATCTCAGAACAGCGTAAAATTTACTTCAATCACCGAAACACCCTTATTTCACTATTAAGCAACACGCTTAATGTGTTGCCCACCAAACAGATTTGCCCGATTAAGCAGATAATAGATTTGGTATAGCGGCTGGCGTTCGATAAAGCCTTTATCCAGCGGCCAGACGTTTTGGTAACCGTCATAGATTTGCGGCGCCAGTGAGGGGGTGAGGGGTAACATTGCCAAATCACACTCTCTGTCGCCCCAATAGCTGGCGGGATCGAACAGGAAACTGCCGTCGTGATAACTGGCACAGTTGTCGGGCCAAAGATCGCCGTGCAGCAGTGACGGTTGCGGTTGATGTCCGGCCAGACGTGATTCCACCTGTAAAATCAACGAGTCGATATCACCTAAATACATCCCTTTTTCAGCAGCCAGCTGTAACTGCCAGCCAATGCGCTGTTCGGCAAAGAAGGTCGCCCAACGTCGCTGCCAGCTATTAGGTTGTGGCGTGGTCGAGAGGTCATTGTCAAAATCCAAACCAAACTGAGGTTGGTCACTCCACTGATGCAAGTGCGCCAGCTGTTCTCCGAGGCACCAGGCACTGTGAGCATCCAGGGGTTTGGGGGCGAGGTATTCCATCAGCAGAAAACTGTGGTCGCGTGAACTGCCGACGCCATACACAGCCTGGACACGCACAGTACGACTGCGTGCCAGCAGCGCCAGTTGATCGGCTTCAGCGGTGAATTTGGGCAACATCTCACGGATATCGCTCTTTACGAAAACATCATACTCCCCGTATTTGACCTGCCAGACGGTGTGCATTTCGCCAGCTTCACACGCCTGGTACTCGAAGATATCAGCGGTTCCAAGATGTTCATCCAATAGCTTGCCGATTGCTTGCCACATAGCGCCACCCCCGTTGATGATGTTACGCAGAGATTGTTACCTTAGCGTATTCCTTATCAGTAAACCTGAAGCTGTCGCACAGCATGGGCAATCACCCGCCGCTGCGTCTGAAACCTAGAGCAGTATAACCCGAATCGTCCGCCACAGGCTAAAAAACACGCTATCGTCTTAAGACAATGCAGTCTGCGCAATATGCTGACGCCGGGTACGAACCTGATGCACGACCAAGGCCAGGGCAAAGAACAGCGCTTGCACCAACACGATACAGGGCCCGGTGGCACCATCCAGATAAAAGCTGATCAGCGTGCCGCTAACGCAGGAAAACACCGACACGCAGGTGGCGACGACCAGCATACCATCGAAGGTTTTACAGACCATAAATGCGACGATACCGGGGGCGATCAGCATGGCGATGACCAAAATAACCCCAACGGTTTGTAGCGAGGCAACGATAGTCATGGCCAACAGGCAAAGCAGACCGTAGTGGAGCCATTTGACCGGCAGACCAATCACGCGGGCATGGTGTGGATCAAAGCAATACAGCATCAGGTCACGGCGCTTGAGCATGACAATCGCCAGCGTAACAGCGGCAATCAGCAGGATTTGCGTTAATTCTTGTGTGGTGCTCCCTAACACATTACCAAAAAGAATATGCGACAGGTGTTGGTCGGTATCTACCCGGGCAAACATGACCAGCCCGAGGGCGAACATGCCTGAGAAAACGATGCCCATCACGGTATCTTCTTTGACTCGGCTATGCTCTTTCAGGTAACCGGTAGCAAGCGCGCACAGCACGCCGGAGGCAAATGCGCCCACCGCAAAAGGAATACCGAGCAAAAATGCCACAACAATGCCGGGCAGCACGGCATGGGAGATGGCATCCCCCATTAAGGACCAGCCTTTAAGCACCAGGTAGCAGGAGAGTACCGCACACACAACGCCTGTGACGACGGCAGCCAGCAGCGCGCGTTGCATGAACGGGTAGGCAAGCGGCTCCAGAATCCAATCTAACAGCAGACTCATGGCTGATCTCCTTCTGTGGCAAGGTGGCGTGCGCGCCGCGTTGCCAACAGGCCATGTTTCGGGGCAAATAGAAACGCTAGCAGAAAAATCAGCGTTTGCAACGTGACAATCACACCGCCGGTTGCGCCATCAAGATAAAAACTGAGATAGGCACCCAACGCGCTGCTGATGACACCGAGGGCAATGGCAATGATAATCAGTCTGCCAAAGCGGTCGGTTAACAGATAGGCAGTGGCACCGGGTGTGATCACCATAGCAATCACCAAAATGGCACCTACCGTTTGCAGTGCTGCGACCGTGCAGGCGCTCAGCAGGGTAAAAAACAGGATTTTAAGCTTCAGTGGCGATAAACCAATGGAGCGGGCGTGGCTTTCATCAAAAAATACCGCCAGCAGATCTTTCCACAGTACGCACATGATGATGAAGGTAATGCCGATGATAATCTCGACCTGAAGCACGTCTTCATCGGCAATGCCGAGGATGTTGCCAAAAATAATCGACTGCACGTTAACCGAGGTGGGGTTGAGGGAGATGATGAGCAACCCGGCGGCAAAAAAAGTGGAAAAGATAAAGCCGATAATGGCATCTTCACGCAAGCGTGTGATGTGACGGATAAGCGTCATTGCCAAGGCCGCTAGCATCCCGGTAAAAAAAGCGCCTGCTGCATAGGGCAACCCAAGGGCATAGGCTCCCGCGACGCCGGGCACGACAGAGTGGGAGAGCGCATCGCCCATCAACGACCAGCCCTTGAGCATCAGGTAAGCGGAAAGAAAGGCACAGACACCGCCCACGATGGCACTCACCCAAATGGCTTTCACCATGTAGTTGTAGTGGAACGGTTGCAAAAAAAGTTCAAACATCTACGTTAGTTATCCTCTGGCCGGGAGCGGAATGCCGGTGTATCGCTGGGGGTTGAACCGTAGAAGACGGCAGGGCGCTCATCGTCGGTCAAGACGGTGACAGTGCGGGCGTCGTCATCGTCGTGCAGGTGTTCGCCACCGAGGTTAATGTGGCGCAGTACGCCGCCAAAGGTTTTCTCCAGATTACTCTGGGTAAAGGTGGTCGCGGTAGGGCCGGCCGCTAGCACGGTGCGGTTAACCAGAATTACGTTGTCACAAAATTCAGGCACGCTCCCGAGGTTATGGGTCGCCACCAAAATCAGATGTCCCTCGTCGCGCAAAGTACGCAACATATCGATAATGGCGTTTTCAGTTTTCACATCAACGCCAGTAAAGGGTTCATCCAACAGCAGCACACCCCCTTGTTGTGCCAGCGCACGCGCCAGAAAAACGCGCTTTTTTTGACCACCGGAGAGTTCACCGATTTGCCGTTGACTGAGCGCGCTCATGCCGACGCGGGCCATGGCATCGTTTATCACGTCACGATCTTGTTGGCGCGGGATGCGCAAAAAATTCATTTTGCCGTAACGCCCCATCATCACCACGTCGGAAACCAGCACGGGAAAATTCCAGTCAACCTCTTCCGTTTGCGGCACATAGGCGATGAGATTTTTTTTCAATGCCTCACTAATGGCTTCACCGTTGAGACGGACGTGGCCTGAAGAGGGCTTCACCAGCCCCATAATGCTCTTGAATAAAGTCGATTTACCGCTGCCGTTGACCCCGACCAGTGCGCAGATCGTGCCGCCGCCCAGTGAAAAGGACGCGTTTAGAATCGCCTGATGGCCGTTGCTGTAAGTCACAGAGACATCGTCGACGGTGAGGGCTAGTTCGGGTGTACGACTCATTGATTGAATCCTTCGGCGATGGTGTTCACCGTGGTTTGCAGCAGATCCAGATAAGTGGGAACCGGACCCTTTTCATTAGACAATGAGTCAACATACAACACACCGCCATATTTCGCGCCGGTTTCTTTACTGACCTGCTTGGCCGGCTTATCAGAAATGGTGCTTTCACTAAACACCACGGGGATGTGTTTTTCGCGCACGGTATCGATCACGCGGCGCACTTGCTGGGGGGAACCCTGCTCATCGGCGTTGATCGGCCACAGATAGACTTCGTTGAACTGATAATCGGTGGTGAGGTAGCTAAAGGCCCCTTCGCTGGTGACAAGCCACCGTTGAGCTTCCGGAATCCTTGCCAAACGCTCACGCAGGGGAGCATCCAGTGCGGTGATTTTTTCCGCATAAGCCTTTGCGTTACGGTTATAGATCTCCGCGTTATCCGGATCGTATTGCACCAGTCCCTTACGGATGTTATCGACATAAATTAAAGCGTTGCTGGGGGACATCCAGGCATGTGGGTTTGGGTTGCCGTTATAGGCCCCTGCACGGATAGGCAATGGTGTTATCCCTTCCGTCACCGTAATGGCCGGAACATCTTTAATATTTTCAAAGAAGCGGCTAAACCAGCGCTCCAGGTTCAAACCGTTCCACAAGATAAGGTCCGCGGACTGCGCCTTAACGATATCCCGCGGTGTGGGCTGGTAGTCATGGATCTCGGCGCCCGGCTTGGTGATCGATTCCACGATAGCCGCCTCTCCCGCGATGTTATGCGCGATATCCTGAATGATGGTAAAGGTGGTGACAACCTTGAGTTTGTCTTTGGCATTCGCAGGTGAGGCGAGAGTCAATGCGGCGAGGAGCGCCAGAGGCAGGGTAAGACTTACAATTCGAGAAGGGTTGAAGGCCTGAAAGAAACGCATAGACATATCCTTACAAGTCGAGATGGTTAATTATTAGATGAAAATAATTCTCAATAGCATTTAAGTCAAGCGTCTCGTGCGATAACTGCGACGCTGATACCCTGTATTTATCCACTGCCGTGTGCTTTTGCGCGATCCTTGCATATCCTGAACGTGGCTTTGTTGTAAAATCGTGATTCTGGTTAACAAATCTTACTTAACGTAACGAATGAAGTCTAACTGTTGCTGATGTGTTTATGATGTTTTTTCGTTAGATGCTAAATGCTGTCTGATGGCACAACATGCATAAAAAAAAATGTTAATCGGCCGATATACCAAAAGGTGTGCAATGGAAGTATGCGATGTTGGGAGGGTATTCGCAATGGGAGGAAAATCAGAAAGGCGCTGGAAGATGGCCAGTATCATTCTCTTGGTGGTACTGGCGTTGTTAGTTGGTGTAATGGTTCAAGGGTATTAATGGATCCTAGTGGGAGGAACCTGTGTCATAGGATGCATTTTCCTCCCACTAGCATAATAATAAGAAATCATTCCTTTTATTTTCTTATCGTAAATAAGTTCTAAATTTATAACATTTTGCTATGGCAAATGCGCCTTAACGGTAGCAAGGATTCCCAGGGAGTTACATTTTACGGATTAATAAATAAAACCACGTATATTCAGTGGGTTATCCGTTGCCTATTTGTGATGGCAGCGGCGTGTTTAATGCTGTTGTTACAGGGGGTAAAGCCTTATTTTGTGCGGCGCGTCTGTGACTGAAGAAAAATAGCTTGCCATCGTTTTCAGAGTGTGTAATAACGCATCTGGGTGAAACGAGGTACAGTTCTGTATATGAGTGGCATTTTCAGTAAGGAAGTTAATGATACAACCTTTAGCGTTGCGCACTACTTCTCTGCCGATCCTTATCTTGGTGCCTCAAAGCAGTAACGACTTTGGTTTGTCTGTATAACGCCTTTGGGCGGTTTAAACAATTAAAGGAAATGTGTAAAATGGCAAAGATTAAAGGTCAGGTTAAGTGGTTCAATGAGTCCAAAGGTTTTGGTTTCATTACGCCTGGTGACGGCAGCAAAGACGTGTTTGTTCACTTCTCTGCAATCCAAGGTACCGGTTTTAAAACGCTGGCTGAAGGCCAGAGCGTAGAGTTCGAAATTCAAGACGGCCAGAAAGGTCCTTCTGCTGTTAACGTAACCGCGCTGTAATTACCGTTTCCGGTGCAAAACCCGCCATAGTGCGGGTTTTTTGTTGTCTGCCTTTTCCCTTGCCGTCAATCCGCTCGTGTTGTTATCGCTCTGTAGGAAAATATGTCCATGTTCTATCAATGCCCGCTCTGCCATCAGCCGCTACTGGCTAACGATCGCCAATGGTCATGCGGTATGCACCATTTCGATCGCGCCAGAGAAGGGTACGTCAATCTGCTAACGGTGCAGTTTAAGCGCTCCAAAATGCCCGGTGACAACGCAGAGATGATGCGTGCCCGTCGCCTTTTTCTTGATGCAGACCATTATCAGCAGTTACAGGCAGCGTTACTGCAACATATCCCTCGCGTGCTCGCCACACAGGCGCAGGCGTTGCTGGATATTGGCTGCGGAGAAGGGTATTACACCGGGGCATTGGTGGACGGGTTACCGGCAGCTCAGATTTTTGGACTGGATATCTCTAAAGCTGCGATTCAGCGGGCCGCAAAACGCTATACGGCGGTTGAATTTTGCGTTGCCTCAAGCCGACGTTTACCGTTCGGCGATGCGACGCTGGATGGAATACTGAAAATTTATGCGCCCTGTGACGGGGAAGAGCTGGCCAGGACCGTGTAAGCGCGAGGGTGGGTGATTACCGTTTCGCCCGGTCCGCGTCATTTGTATCAGCTTAAAGCTAAGGTCTATGATTCTGTCATGCTGCATCCGATAAAAGCAGAGGAGCTGCCCGGCTTTACAGGTGTTCGTAGAGAATATTGCTGCCAATGCCAATCAACACCACACCGCCAAAGATTTCCGCCTTTTTCCCCATTAGCGGACCGATATAGCGGCCAATCATCATACCCAGTGTCACCATGATCATGGTGGCGCAGCCGATAACCATCGCGGTATGGAAGATATTGACTTGCAATAAGGCCAAACCTACACCGATGGCCATGGCATCGAGACTGGTCGCGATGGCAGTACAAACCAGAGCAAACAGCGTGTGGCGTCGCACCGGTTCATCGTCCTCGTTATGTGCACTGCTGATGCCTTGCATAATCATGCTGCCACCCAGGATGACCAGCAGCGTGAAAGCCACCCAATGATCCCACTCAATGATATATTGGCTGGCAAAGAAACCCAGTGCCCAGCCGATAAGAGGGGTAATGGCTTCAATCAGCCCAAAGATTAAGCCGGTGCGAATCGCATCACGAAAACGGGGTTTATGCAGGACGGCACCTTTACCAATGGAAGCCGCGAAAGCATCCATGGACATGCCAAAAGCAAGAATAAGCGTAGCAGAAAGATTCATAGCAATAGCCTCGGCTGGGCGGTTCTACATATCCACATGTCGCCTTCCCAACCTAAATAGGGGACATGTGTCTATGGTCTCGCCTGCATCACTGCCGCCCGCACCACGTTTTTACTATACCTGCTGCCGTATGTCCGCTTCTGCATGAAGGAGGTACTGACAATCTTTCGGTATAAAACGAGTATGTTGATACGGGCATTTCTGAAACTGATATTCAGAAATTGGCTACTCCCCAAATGACGGCGCAACCTTACCATAATATTTACGCGTGAAACAACCGATAAAAAGCAGGGATTTCGCTATTATTGTTTCAAATGTAATTGTTTTCATTATCATGTGGGGCGCCGAGTTTACAAAATAATAACAGTGTTAACAGGGTTAAATATAACCAGTTATCGTGTGGGAACTGATTGAGTGATTTAGTTATATCAAAATACAATTTTTATATGCTATTGATTTTAAATCATAAATTTATATATTTTCTCAAGGTCGTCTAATTGTTGCACGTTGATCAGTAAACGACGCTTTTCCAAGTCGACCACCAGTATGCCGTCTTCGGATAAATTCATGTTACGAATGCGGTTATAAGGAATAAAAATGTTGGTATAGATAAAACCTGTTGCCTTGAATAATAATTTTGGTCGGCGAATATAAGAGAGATAGAGGGACATGGCCACCAGAGATATTAATAACGTGGTGGTTAATACCATACCGTTATGAATGATATTCTGATAGATAAGAATGCCGATAAGACCGACGAAAATCAGCGTGTCCAGCCGATTGGTGCGACGTAATGGCACCCGCAAAAGAGTACCGCCTTGACGCAGTGGTTGGATAAATTCATCAAAAATGGCATACGCCAACATAAGCGCAATAACGACGATCAGCACAATATCTGTTGTTGACATAGTATGCTATATGAACGCATCCCGTTTGCAAAGCATTCGTGGTGTTGACATTGACGGTAGGTTGCAGCTCTATATTCGGCCTTGTTGCAGCCGCTGCTGCGGGCATCGATGAGATTCGCTGACTCACACCTCATTCTCCTGGCGAGCTTTAAGCTCAACACCCCATTCAGGTTTAGTGAGTCACGGTCTTACCTGTCGTTGTCATCACTACGGCTGCCCTAGCAACCTTTCAGCATTCACCCTTCTATTAAAAGAGTTAATGTTTTGCCAGTATCTGTCGTTCAGAACGGCCTGACACTGACGTGTTTTTTGTCGTAAGTTCGGCTATGTGCCACCAGGGCCCACACCGTGCGCGCTATCTTGTTAGCCATCCCCACCACCGCAACGCTGGTTGTCCGTCTTTTCAGCAGCTCCGTAACCCACGGGTTCGGCTCTTTCGCCAGCAGCGTCGCAGCCCTGGCTCCGTGGATAAACAGCGTCCGCAGATAAGCATCGCCGCGTTTACTGATGCCCAGAAGCCTCACTTTGCCGCCGGTGCCTGTTTGCTTTGGCACCAAGCCGATGTAGGCTGCGAACTCCCGTCCTGATCGGAAGGCTCCCGCATCTCCCATGATGGTATAGCCAACCGACTTAAAAATGATTACATCCTATGCCCTGATATGCGGCAAAGAAGCATAGCTGGCTGTTATCAAAATAATGTCGCTTGGCTATAACTGCTGCGGTGGCAACCAGTGGGCCAACACCTGGAATGTCCATAATCCGCCGACAGACCTCATTCTGTTTCGCCCAAGTGGCAAGCTGTTTTTCGATACCCTCTATCTGCATATCCAGGTCATTGAGGCGCCGATGCTGGTCTTCAAACTGGTAGATCAGGAACGGTGGCAGTTTTTCCTTAAGTCGCGCAAGCACCTCTGGTATCGCCTTGTCCAGTGACGCCCGGCCTTTACGCACAGTTTCGCCGAACTCCAACAGCAATCCGTGCAGCGCGTTGATTTGCGCGGTGCGGAACTTCACTAACTGGCGGCGCATTTTGTGCAGCGACAGTACTGCCTGCTGTTCCTCAGTTTTGACGGCAACGGCTTTAGCTGGCTGCTGGACCGCCATCCAGATAGCACGGGCATCCATCACGTCATTTTTATTGCCCATCACGAAGGCCTTGACGAATTTGCCCTGGAGTAGTCTGACCTTATGCCCCAGTTTTTCCAGCTCCCGCGCCCAGTACTGGGAACCGCCGCAAGCTTCCATGCCAATCAGGCAAGGCTCCCGATTGCTGAAGTATTCCAGCAGCGCGTCGCGCTTTATCTGTTTATCGATGACTTCACCGGTATGTTCATTAATGAAGTGAACCTGCATCAGATGTTTTGCGATATCGACGCCAACAGGGGTATATTTCATGTCGTGGATCCTCCAGTTATCAGGGAGCTTTATGCATCCCGTGTTGGGCACAATGATGCCGTAAGTCTGCGAGGATCCACACCTTACCTGCCGAACCCTTCGCTGCTCTCAAATGTGTGGGATGCGTTCATCTCATTCTCCTGATTCTTTGCGTTGAGCGAAACTCGTTGTAGGGCGAAAAATAAAGGACGCGGCGTGAGTCACGGCGCGTCCGGTAGTTTATCACAGGCTGGCTGACGATGAGTGGCGCACGCACCGCCCATCGTCGTTGCTACGTGCTGTTGGTATTAAACGCCCAGCAGCCCAATCCAGTAGCCAAAGATACCAATGGCAAAGAAGCCGATAATCAACCACAGTGCATTCACTTTTCGGCGTAACAACCACATACAACCGAACGTCAGCAGCAACGGTACTAACCCTGGCATCAACTGATCGAGGATCGATTGCACCGTGGTGACCGTGGTCTCACCGTTCTGGTTGGTGACGCGGGAAACCACCATGGGGATGTTGACATGGGTCCACTTGTTAACTAACGCCCCCATGACAAACAGGCCGAGGATAGATGCCCCCTCGGTCATCTTTTGCAGGAAGCCGCCTCCCATATCACTGACGATATCGATGCCTTTACGGTAACCGTAGGCTACGCCGTAGTAGCGCACCAACAGACGTACCAGGTTAAACAGCACGAAGAACAAAATAGGGCCGAGCAGGCTGCCACTCATGGCGATACCTGCACCCAGTGCAGCAAACACCGGACGGGCTGTTCCCCAGAAAATCGGGTCGCCAACACCGGCCAACGGTCCCATCAGGCCCACTTTCAAACCGTTGATCGCACCGTCATCGATCGGCGCACCGTTCGCAAGCTGTTCTTCCATCGCCATGGTGACACCCAGTACTGGGGCGGCCACGAAAGGTTGCGTGTTAAAAAACTCAAGATGGCGTTTGATCGCCTGTTTGCGCTCTTCCGAGTTTTCCGGATACAGACGACGGATGACCGGCACCATGGAAAAACAGAATCCCAGTGCCTGCATACGTTCAAAGTTCCACGATCCCTGAAACAGGTTGGAGCGAATAAACACCGCACGGATATCGCTGGGCGTCAGTTTTTTCTCTTGCGTTGAATCAACCATTTCTCTCACCCCTGTTAGTCCAGTTCGTTATCAAGATCGTTGTTGCCCGATGCGGTGGCGGGTTGCCCCTGCGCCTTGTTGTATTTCGGGCTTAACTGGATGTACATGATCGCCATCACGATACCAATAACCCCCAGTGCAACCAGGTTGAACTGGGTGAAAGCGGCAGTTACGAAGCCAAGGTAGAAGAACGGCATCAGGTAACCAGCACGCATCATGTTGATAACCATCGCATAACCAACCACCACGATCATACCACCTGCAATGTTCAACCCGTTGGTCACTACCTCAGGGATGGAGTTCAGCAGTGTGTGGACGGCTTCCGTACCGACGGATACGGCCACAATCAGTGCCGGGATCGCGATACGCATTGCCTGCAACAGCAGAGCGGAGATGTGAATCCAACTGATGGCGTTTAAATTACCGCGTTCTGCTGCACTGTCAGCCGCATGCTGAAAGGCAACGGTGATGGTACGAACGATAATGGTCAATACCTGGCCTGCGGCGGCAAGCGGGATAGCCAGTGCAATACCGGCCCCAACGCCCTGACCACCTGCGATAACCAGAATATTAGAGATGATGGACGCGAGCGCAGCATCGGGTGCTACAGCAGCGCCGATATTCATCCATCCCAGTGCGATCATTTCCAGGGTCCCGCCGATGATGATCCCAGTTTGCAAATCACCGAGCACGGCACCAATCAACGTACAGGCGACCAGAGGGCGGTGAAACTGGAATTCATCAAGAATAGACCCCATCCCCGACACGCATGAGACGAGAAATATCAGCACAAGTTGAAGTGTTGTTATCTCCATTGTACTTCTCCTATGAGAAAACTGTCTGAGTAAACATGGTCAAAAAAATAGTCGAAACAGAGCATTGACCTGCCAGGGGCAGCAATGCGCCTGTCGTTGCCAGGTTAGCTATTCACCTTGGCAATCAGGTCCATCATTTTAAGTTTAGAATCGGTTGATACCTTTCTGACTTCCAGTTCAATGCCGCGCGCATCCAATGCCTTGAAGGCTTCGATATCTTTGGCATCAATGGAGACGGCGTTATTAACCTGGGTTTTACCCTGACGAAACGCCATGCCTCCGATGTTCACAGACGTGATTTCAACGCCGTTCTCAACCAGACGCTGCACGTCGGTAGGATTGGTGAACAGCAGCATCACCCGGTCATTGGCGTATTTCGGGTTTTCATACACCCGGATCGCTTTGGCAACATCCACCACGTGGGCAGTGACACTGGGAGGGGCAACCTGTGTCAGCAGCGTTTTGCGCACGTTATCGGCGGCAACTTCATCACTAATGACGATAATGCGACTTACATTGGTCTCTTTGGTCCAGCGGGTCGCTACCTGACCGTGAATCAAGCGGTCATCAATACGCGCGAGACCAATCTTCATATGCCCACCGGGGCCAACCTGTGCGGGAGCGACGGCTTTGGCCACGGGTTTGGCGACAGGCGCCGGTTCAGCGGTTTTTAGCGCTTTCACGCCAGTGCGACCCGCTTCCAGCGCGATGGCAATCAACTCCTCGAAGCTGGGGTTATCGTCGCGCGCCATAAACGTTTCTGCCAGCATTGGGATATTCACCCCGGCAATCACGTCATGGTTGGCTTTATCCGTAACCAGACGGCTGGCGGCATTGAACGGGCTGCCGCCCCAGGTATCAACAAGAAACAGCACGCCAAGCGACGTATCCAACGTTTCGAGCTTAGCCTGATATTTCTCAATTAACGTTTCCGCATTTTCACCGGGAACGAAATCAATCCAGGCAACGTTGCTTTGTTCACCCAGAATCATTTCCGCTGTTTTCAGCAGCGGCCCGGCGGTGGATCCGTGAGTGCACAACATAATTGCAATACTCACTTGCTACCTCCTCATTCTATTTAAGGTACTCAATGCATCCGGTTAAGGGGGAAGGCGATTAACCGAAGTGATATCAGTATGAACGCAAGTTTTTACTCAAGAATCATAAAAGAATAAAAAGGCTGCGCTGTAGCGTTATATGCTATGAAACGATTCAGGCTCCCCATCATGGGTGTAAAGTTCGATTTATTTTACCCACTGAAAAAATAAATAGTGTGATGCTGCTTACGTATTTGCTGGTTAAAACGCCGTTTGTTATGTGATTGAGAACAATATCACGGGCATGTTAAGAATCGTTGCGAATGGGCGTTACTTGGTAGCAAAGAAATCTTTGTAAAAATTCGAAACAACCTGCTAGAGTAGCCCTCTTTTTAATTGCTTAGGAGCACAGGGTTTCGACCCACTCTATATGGACCGTCACCGACAATCCTTTCTTACCCAGCCGGCCTGCGCCGGTGCTGTTTCTGGGGCTGACCTGATGGGTCACCCACTTATCGATAGCCGCCAGGGCGGTATTTATTCTCTCGCTGTTTCCCCTATGCTGCTTCACATCACACCGCCAGTGTTGATGCTGTCTGCTTGAACCCTTTTTGGAGTCTGACATGGAATTTTTTCTGGATCCCTCAATCTGGGCGGGCCTGTTGACGCTGGTCGTATTGGAAATCGTTCTGGGCATCGATAACCTGGTGTTTATTGCCATTCTGGCGGATAAGTTACCGCCGAAGCAGCGCGACAAGGCCCGTGTCATTGGCATCTCGCTGGCGCTCTTGATGCGCCTGGGGCTGCTGTCTCTGATTTCATGGATGGTGAAACTGACCAACCCACTGATCACTATCGCCGGTTACGGTTTCTCGGCGCGCGATATGATCTTGCTGGCGGGGGGGCTATTTTTGCTGTTCAAAGCCACCACGGAGCTGCATGAACGGCTGGAAAATCGGCCGCATGAGCATAACGGACCCAAAGTTCACGACAGTTTCTGGGCGGTTGTCGCACAGATTGTGGTGCTGGATGCCGTCTTCTCACTGGATGCAGTGATTACGGCTGTCGGTATGGTTAACCATATCGGCGTCATGATGACGGCGGTAGTAATTGCGATGGTGGTGATGTTGCTGGCCTCCAAGCCACTGATGAACTTCGTCAATGCGCATCCGACGGTGGTGGTGCTCTGCCTTAGTTTCTTACTGATGATCGGTTTGAGCTTGATGGCGGAAGGTTTCGGCTTCCATATCCCGAAAGGTTACTTGTACGCCGCGATCGGTTTCTCGATTCTGATTGAGCTGTTTAACCAGATTGCACGCCGCAATTTTATCAAGCACCAGTCGCGCCGTCCGATGCGTGAGCGGACTGCCGAAGCGATCCTGCGTTTGATGGGGGCGCGTAAAGCCACGGACGATGAAGAAGCCAAGCCGGTATCTCCCGCCATGGAAACTTTCGCAGAAGAAGAACGCTACATGATAAGCGGCGTATTGACGCTGGCATCGCGGTCGCTGCGCAGTGTGATGACGCCGCGTACCGAGATCTCCTGGGTGGACAGTGAACGCTCGATTGACGATATTCGCGTGCAACTGTTGGATACGCCGCACAGCCTGTTCCCGGTTTGCCGTGGTTCTCTGGATGAGTTGGTCGGTGTGGTACGTGCCAAAGAATTGCTGGTGGCGTTGGATAAAGGCGTGGATGTGGAGAGCTTTGCCGCAGCCACACCGCCGCTGGTGGTGCCAGATACGCTGGATGCCATCAACCTGCTGCCGGTACTGCGCCGTGCAAAAGGCAGTGTGGTTGTCGTCACCAACGAGTTTGGTGTGGTGCAGGGACTGGTGACACCGTTGGATATTCTGGAAGCGATTGCCGGTGAATTCCCGGATGAAGATGAAACACCGGATATTGTGGTCGAAGAGGGCGGCTGGTTAGTGAAAGGCGGCACCGATTTGCACACGTTGCAACAGGTGTTTGACAGTCATGAACTGGTCGATCCGAAAGAAGAGTATGCCTCGTTGGCGGGGTTGTTGCTGGCACACAGCAATGAAATTCCCAAGGTGGGCGAGGTGATTGAACTGCATCACTTCCGTTTTGAGGTCATGGCGGTATCGGAATACCGTATAGAACTGGTGCGAGTGACCCGTTTGGCCGATCCTTATGCGGATGAAGAAGAGTAATCCTGGCTACGCACCCGAAAAAAAAAAACTCTGTTGAGGGGTTTTGCTTTTGGGGCGTGACATGTTCAACCAGTCACGCGCTGTTAATCACATTGTACTTTCACGGCCAAACCGCCGCGCGAGGTTTCGCGATATTTGGCATTCATGTCTTTGCCGGTTTCGTACATGGTTTCAATCACTTTATCGAGCGATACGCGCGGTTCGCTGGTGCGACGCATGGCCATGCGTGTTGCATTGATGGCTTTAACCGAGGCGATGGCATTGCGCTCAATGCACGGCACCTGAACCTGACCCGCGACAGGATCGCAAGTGAGGCCAAGGTTGTGCTCCATACCAATTTCAGCCGCAACGCACACTTGCTCCGGGCTGGCACCGAGTAATTCCGCCAGGCCCGCTGCCGCCATGGAACATGCCACACCGACTTCGCCCTGACAGCCAACTTCCGCCCCAGAGATCGAGGCATTCATTTTATACAGGATGCCGATCGCCCCGGCGGCGAGGAAATAACGCAGGGCAATGTCAGTGGTGATCGGCTCAATAAAGTGATCGTAATAGGCCAACACCGCCGGAAGGATCCCACAAGCTCCGTTGGTTGGTGCGGTTACGACGCGGCCGCCGGCCGCGTTTTCTTCATTCACGGCTAACGCGAACATGTTAACCCAATCGACCACGTCCATCGGGTCGTTGGAGTGTTTTCCAGCGGCGCCCAGAATACGACGCAACGCCGAGGCTCGACGTGGTACTCGCAGTGGGCCGGGCAACACCCCTTCGGTATTGATGCCACGATCGATGCAGGCATGCATAGTTTGCCATACTGCGGCAAAGTAGTGCTCAATCTCATCCCGGCTGTGTAGTGCCAACTCATTGCGCATCACCAACCCGGAAAGCGACAAGCCGTGCTGTTTACAGTGCATCAGAATCTCTTTTGCTGAGTGGAACGGAAACGGCACCTGAACGTCGCTTGTGCTGCTTTGACCAAACAGGGCTTCATCAACGATAAATCCACCGCCGATTGAGTAATAGGTGTTGCGATACAGCGGGAGGTCGCCGCCAAAAGCGGTGATGGTCATGCCATTCTCGTGCAGAGAGAGGTTTTCACTGCGAAAATTCATGCCGCCGTGCAGCGGAAAATCCACTTCATGCTGACCGTTAGCCAGCATCAGGCGTTCGCGCTGTTCTACGTCGCGGATAAATCCCGGAATGGTATCGATGGCGATGGTATCGGGCATGTTACCCGCCAGTCCCATAATAATGGCGATATCAGTATGGTGTCCTTTCCCCGTCAGGGAGAGCGAGCCGTAGACGTCAACGGCAATACGGGTAACATCGCCAAGTTTACCCAGCTCAATCAAATCATCGACAAATTGCTTACCGGCTTTCATCGGTCCAACCGTATGAGAGCTCGAAGGGCCAATACCGATCTTGAACATGTCGAAAACGCTTATCACGCGGAAACTCCTCAAAAGCGCAGATTTAGAATAATACTCCTTGGATCGCGCTATTGTAGTGGGGTTTATCTGGCAGGATTGGCCTTTTCACATGAAAAGATCTTATGCGCCAGGTGAATATAACTTATAGCTGATCCGCGTCACACTTGCGTTTGCCATGAATAATCAGGGGAATAGAAATACCCCTGATTATGTATGGTTAATAGTCGTGCAAGGGAACACCAGAATAAAATGCTATAGCTAAACGACTTAATTTTGATTACATTATTTAAATGAGCTATTCAGTTGATTTTAGACGTAAAGTGATATCTACACGGAAAAACGAAGGGTTGAGTATCCGAGAAACAGCGAAGCAATTTCGGATTGGCCCTGCCTCTGTATCGCGTTGGATTAATCAAATAGAGTCAAAAGCATCGACCACGCGTCAGCGAAAGATCGATAAATCCGAGTTGATAAAAGATGTTGAACAATATCCAGATGCTTACCAAAAAGAACGTGCAGAGCGTTTTGGCGTTTGTCAGAAGGCCATTTGGCAAGCGCTTAAAAAGCTGGGATTGACCTATAAAAAAAACTCTACGTCATCCGAAAGCCGACGAAAACGCCCGGCAGGGATTTCAACAAAAAAAACAACAGTATGAAAAAGAAGGTAAACCTATTGTTTTTATTGATGAAAGTGGTTTTTCACACGATGCCCCACGGACTCACGGCTATTCCCCAAAAGGTCAATGGTGTTTTGGCCTGAAGAACTGGGGAGCTAGGGGAAGAACAAATGTTATCGGCGCTTTATTAGGCACAACGCTGTTTGCTATCGGATTATTTGATATCAATATTAACAGCGATGTTTTCTATGCCTGGGTCACACAAGTCCTTATCCCAGTACTCCCTAAAAACAGTGTAATCATGATGGACAATGCCACTTTTCACAAAAAACATAATATTCAACAAGTCATCATCGATGCAGGGTATATGGTGGAGTATTTGCCTACATATTCGCAAGATCTTAACCCAATTGAGCATAAATGGGCACAAGCAAAAAGCAAAAAAAGAGAGATGGGTTGCGATACAGAGAGTTTGTTCTCAGTCCATATGGTGTAATCAAAATTAAGTCGCTTGGCTATACATTTCAGACGGTTGAGGCAGAGACTTGAAGCGCTAACTGGCGAATGATGGCAGCTGTCAGCCCCCAGACAAACTGTTGTCGATACCAGGAGAGATAAACACGGTGCGTTTGGCGCTGGCGCTCAATATCCAGCGGATAGTAGCGCGCCAGCGAAAACGCATCGGTCAACGGCATTTCAAACAGCTCCGCAACCTCATCCGCATTGGGTGCAACACGAATATTGGCAGGCAGAAGCCCAACCACGGGCGTGACCTGAAAACCGCTGACACTGTCCAGCGGCGGCAGGGTGCCTAACACGGTCACGACCTCAGGGGCAATTGACACTTCCTCTTGAGCTTCTCGCAGCGCCGTGGCGATCAGGCTGGCGTCGCAGCTGTCTGAGGCTCCACCAGGGAAGGCGACTTGCCCGGCATGTTTGCGCAGCGTGCTGGCACGCCGGGTCAGCAACAGCATCGGGGCATGAGCGAGGCACACGATTGGCACCAGCACCGCCGCTTTACGCATTTGACGTACCGGTTTGGCCTGCGGTGCTCGCTGCAGCTGAAAGCGTGTGACGAAGTTCGCCAAATCGTCAGTCAGCGGGGGGAATGGGAAGGTAACCGGCTGAATCACTGAACTCATAACCTGTGCGCCGTGTGTAGTATAGTAGAGGAAGAATACGCCCCAGTTTATCCAAAGTTTCCTGATATTCCGCCTGTTCTTGACTATCTGCGACGATACCGCCACCCGCCCAGCAGTGAAGTTGGCCCTGTTCTGCGATCAGCGTGCGAATGGTAATGCTGGTATCCATGGTGCCACAGACACTGATATAGCCGATGCTGCCACAATAAGCGTTGCGGCGATGCGGTTCCAGCTCTTCAATAATCTCCATGGCGCGAATCTTGGGGGCACCGGTGATGGAGCCACCGGGAAAACAGGCGCGCAGCAAATCTGTGGCATGGCGGGTTTCCGGTAGCCTTGCTTCAATGGTGCTGACCAGATGGTGCACCGCGGGAAACGGCTCAACGTGAAACAGCGCTGGCACCCGCACGCTGCCGGGTACGGCAACGCGACCAATATCATTACGTAGCAGGTCGACAATCATGACATTCTCTGCCCGATCTTTCTGCGAGGCAGCAAGCGCCATGGCGCGGCGCGCATCTTCCTGTGGATCGGCTGCGCGCGGCAGCGTGCCCTTGATGGGGCGCGTTTCAATGCGCTGGTTTTGTAACTGCAAGAAACGTTCTGGCGATACGCTGATAACGCAATGCGCCGGCAAACGGATAAACGCAGAAAATGGGGCCCGATTGGCATCAGAGAGCGAGAGAAAAGCCTGCCATTCATCACCGCGGTAACCTGCGCTGAAGCGTTGTGCCAGGTTGACCTGATAGCAATCCCCCGCGCGCAGGTAGGCTTGAATGCGTTGAAAGCGCAAGCCGTACTCTTCCCGTGTCATATTGGACTGCCACGGGGTAGTCAGTTGGAAATCGTCAAGGGAGGGCGCATCTGGCGGTGCAGCTAACCAGGCGAGCCGCGCCTCATGGCCGCCATAGGTCACCAGCGTAAGCGTCTGCTGCTGGTGATCGGCGATCAGTGCCCAGTCGTAGATACCCACCTCCATGTCCGGCAGGTGGATATCCTGCTTGGCCTGAGACTGCAGCGTTTCGACGCGCCGCCCGAGATCGTAACCAAACAGTCCGAGTGCTCCGCCCTGAAAAGGCATGTCGGGATGGGTGTGTGCGGTGATCCCGGCCTGCGTCATCGCCTGGCGCAGCAACAAGAAGGGATCTTGCGCCGAGCGCTCTGTACCATCCGCACGCATGATGAGAGTCTCATCGCCGTCGGTGGTTAATGTTGCCACCGGATCGGCCACCATGATGTCGAAACGGTTGTGCTGGTGTTCGGCAAAACCGGAATGCAGCAACATAGCCCATGGCTGACGAGAGAAGCGGGCAAACAGATGCAGCAGGGTGTCCGGCTGATAAGGCAGTCTGTGAAAATCAGGTAAACGAGAATCCATCGGTGTTATGTCATCGTGCAGGTGCTGATTAATATCGTCGTTAGCGTTATGATGCGTGTTTATATAGGCCACGCGAGTGCGTCAGCCTAGCACAATTCGCCCACGGCGTATAAGGAAGCTGACTGAATGTTCAATGATATGCCCCCTTTAACCCACTCGCAGCAGCAAGACGCGGTTGAACGTATTCAATCGCTGATGGCACAAGGTATGAGCAGCGGAGAGGCCATCGCATTGGTTGCCGCTGACTTACGGCGGCAACATAGAAGTGACGCCGTCACTTATGATGAAAGTGACAGGATTAATAAGCCCTAACGCAGGCGCTTAGCGATTCGCTTATTCTTCGCTGTACTTATTCTTCACTGTACTACAGCGCGGCAATAGCTTTGATTTCCACTTTATATTTCGGGTTCATTAGACGCACTTCTACGGTACAGCGTACCTGTGCCTGGCCTGCCACTACCCAGGCATCCCAGGCGGCATTCATGGCGTTAAAATCAGCCGCATCGGCAAGGAAAATCGTCACATCCAACAGACGCGTTTTGTCTGAGCCATTCTGTTTCAGGATGGCATCAAGCAGCGCCAAGGCGTTTTCGGTCTGTGCCTCGGCATCGGCATCCAAATTTTCCGGCACGCTGGTGTAGTAAAGGGTGTTGTTGTGAATTACGGCATCGGACCAGCGGGCTTCTGGTTGAATCCTGATAATGTCTGTCATTGGTTGTCTCCCTGCATCAATCCTGTGAAGTAAAAATTGTTTTGCAGCTTAGCATGATTCTGCGGTTTGAGGCGATGCGATTGCGATGCAGGGTGGCTGCCGGGACAGACACAGGGCATAATTGGACGATAGCTTCACGGTATCCCTTGCGGTTGTGGTTGTGACCATTGGCAGTGACAAACAGAGAGCGTGTGTGACAAAACATTCCGTACAGGACGATTTTTCTCCCGAAGGCACCCTGGCGCAAGCCATTGACGGTTTTAAACCGCGTGAACTTCAGCGTGATATGGCTGCGGCGGTAGAGCGAGCCATTGTTGAACAACGTGCGCTGGTGGTGGAGGCGGGCACCGGGACCGGAAAAACCTATGCTTATCTGGTACCGGCGTTGCGTTCTGAACGCAAGGTTATCGTCTCCACCGGCTCTAAAGCCCTTCAAGACCAGCTTTTTTCACGTGATTTGCCGCGCATCGCCACCGCTTTGGGCTACACCGGACAGGTCGCGTTACTCAAAGGGCGATCGAACTATTTATGTATCGAGCGGCTTGAGCAGCAATCCCTGGCCGGCGGCGATCTGAGCGGTGAGGCGTTGAGCGAACTGGTACGTTTGCGCGGTTGGTCATCGGCCACGGTAGACGGTGACATCAGTACCTGCACCGACGTGGCGGAGGATAGTGCGGTGTGGCCGTTAGTCACCAGCACCAACGACAACTGTCTGGGGAGCGATTGCCCACATTACAAGGAGTGCTTTGTGGTGAAGGCGCGACGTAAGGCGATGGAATCTGACGTTGTGGTGGTTAACCATCACCTTTATCTGGCGGATATGGTGGTCAAAGAGAGCGGATTTGCTGAACTGATCCCCGATAGCGCCGTGGTGATTTTCGATGAAGCCCACCAGATCCCTGATATCGCCAGCCACTACTTTGGTCAGCAACTCACCAGTCGCCAACTGCTCGATCTGACGAAAGATATCATTATCGCCTATCGCACCGAAGTGCGCGATGCGGCTCAGTTGCAAAAATCCGCCGATCGTTTAGCGCAAAGTACGCAGGATTTTCGGCTGGCGCTGGGTGAGCCCTGCTTTCGTGGCAACCTGCGCGATGTGCTGGCGCAGCCCTCGTTGCAACGCGCGCTGCTGTTGCTCGATGATGCGCTTGAGCTCTGCTATGACGTTGCCAAACTTTCTCTCGGGCGCTCGACGTTGCTGGATGCCGCCTTTGAACGCGCTACCCTGTATCGCGCGCGTCTCAAGCGGCTACAGGATGTGCAACAGGCTGGTTACAGCTATTGGTATGAATGCAATGCGCGGCACTTCGTGTTGGCGTTGACCCCGCTCTCCGTGGCCGACCGTTTTAGAGAGTTGATGCATGAAAAGAAGGCCGCCTGGATCTTTACCTCAGCAACGCTGTCGGTTAACGACAGGGTCGAACACTTTACGGAACGCCTGGGATTGGACCATGCGCAATCTATGTTGCTGCCGAGTCCGTTTGATTATGCGCAGCAGACGCTGCTCTGCGTGCCACGTTTTCTGCCGGAGATGCAGCAACGCGGTGCGGCACAACGGTTGGCCACTCAGTTGCGCCCGCTCATCGAGGCGAATCGCGGACGTTGCTTCATGCTGTGCACCTCGCACCAAATGATGCGCGATCTGGCCGCGGAGTTCCGTGCCTCTTTGACGTTGCCCGTGTTGCTTCAGGGAGAAACCAGCAAGGCGCAACT
Source organism: Symbiopectobacterium purcellii (assembly GCF_052050035.1). Taxonomy (GTDB): domain Bacteria; phylum Pseudomonadota; class Gammaproteobacteria; order Enterobacterales; family Enterobacteriaceae; genus Symbiopectobacterium; species Symbiopectobacterium purcellii_A. Next base: position 4,618,456 of record NZ_CP189882.1, on the reverse strand, counting down.
GTTAGCGCAGTTTGTCTCTGCCGGGAATGCGTTGCTGGTGGCGACCAGCAGTTTCTGGGAAGGGGTGGATGTGCGCGGTGACGCGCTCTCTTGTGTGATTATCGATAAGCTGCCGTTTACCTCGCCAGATGACCCGCTGCTGAAAGCGCGTATTGAAGATTGTCGCCTGTGCGGCGGCGATCCGTTTGACGAGGTGCAACTGCCCGATGCGGTCATCACCCTGAAACAAGGGGTGGGGCGTTTGATTCGTGATGTGGACGATCGCGGTGTTATCGTTATCTGCGATAACCGTCTGGTGATGCGTCCTTACGGAAAAACCTTTCTGCAAAGCCTGCCGCCCGCTGCCCGCACGCGCGATCTGGCGCAAGCGATCCGTTTTCTTTCCCGCACCGAAGCGGTGTGATGCCTCTAAGTAATTCCATGCGCGGTGTGCTATGCTACGCCGCGTTATTTTGTTTCCCTGCCTGAGGTCGGCATGTCTACGCGAATTTTAGCGCTCGATACTGCGACGGAAGCCTGTTCCGTTGCGCTCTGGAATGATGGTCAAATTTTCTCCCTGTATGAAGTGTGTCCCCGTGAACATATCCAACGCGTGTTGCCGATGGTGCAACAGGTGCTGGCCGAAACCGGTGTGACGTTGAACAGCCTGGATGCGCTGGCATTTGGTCAAGGCCCCGGCAGCTTTACCGGTGTGCGCATTGGCATTGGTATCGCTCAAGGGTTGGCATTAGGCGCAGATTTACCGATGCTGGGTATCTCGACGCTTGCCACGATGGCGCAGGGGGCCTGGCGCCGCACAGGTGCTACGCGCGTGCTGGCGGCGATTGACGCTCGCATGGGCGAAGTCTATTGGGCCGAGTATCAGCGTGATGTTGACGGCAACTGGCAGGGCGACGAGCATGAAGCCGTGCTGACGCCACAACAGGTGCTGGAGCGCACACTGCTGCTGCGCGGTGAATGGGTGACCGTTGGTACCGGGTGGGAGACGTATCCGACACTGGCTGCCCACGCCGCGATCACGCTGACACCGGGCGATATGCTGCTGCCACAGGCACAGGATATGCTGCCGTTGGCTTGTCATCAGTGGCAGTCAGGTAACGCGGTCGCCGTTGCTGATGCCTTGCCGCGCTATCTGCGCAACAACGTCACCTGGAAAAAATTACCCGGCCGCGTCTGATAACCGCGCAACTTATTGCATTACTGCCTACTCTAATGTGTAGGTAATGGCAAAGGGATCAGTATTATGGCGATTTCTAATTGGTCAAAACAGGTGACGTTCGCGGCGCTGGCACTGTTGCTGGCAGGTTGTTCCTCGATTTCTGAATCCATCCAGAGTAGTTCGGAAAGACCGTACGACCGTTTGTCACAAATTATGTTGATGCCGCAGATGGCCTTGGGCCAGGAAGCGCGTCTCGGCGGTCGCGTTGTCGCCGTACATAACGAAAATGACAAAACCCGTCTGGTGATTGTCAGCCTGCCGTTGGATCGCTGGGCGCGGCCTCAGTTGGAGAGCGTTTCGGAAGGGCGATTCATCGCCAACGTCAAAGGTTTTCTTGAGCCCCTCGATTTTCAGGGCCGACTGGTGACCGTCGTGGGGTCCGTCGCGGAAATGGAGCAAGGTCAGATAGGCAGCAGACCTTATCGCTTTGTGGTGATCAATGTGACGGGTTATCAACGCTGGAACGAAACGCAGCAGGTCATCTTGCAGCCCGGCGCTGCTGATCCGTGGGGATGGGATTGGCGCTACCGGCGGGGTTGGGGCTTTGGCAATGACTGGGGCCCGGCTCGAATCGAGACGATTGTGACGCAATAAATGGCGTTTTTTCTCTCTTAAAAAACGCAGAATTATGATTAACAATAAGGCGTGATCGAACTCTCAACCTCGATATTGTCTCAGCAGCAACTGGCAAGCTGAGTTAAAATAATGTTAATTATACGAGCGGTGGGAGAATCATCATGCCACTAAAAAAATACCTTGGGAGTGATGCCTTGGAGAAAATCTGGTTAACGCGTTATCCGGCTAACGTGCCAGCCGAAATTAACCCGGATAGCTATACGTCGTTGGTCGATCTTTTTGAAAATGCGGTTACCCGATATGCCGACCTGCCCGCGTTTATTAACATGGGCGAGGTGATGACTTTCCGCAAGTTGGAAGAGCGTAGCCGTGCATTTGCTGCCTATTTGCAAAATCAGCTCCATCTTCAAAAAAGCGATCGCGTGGCCCTGATGATGCCGAACTTGTTGCAATATCCAGTCGCGTTGTTTGGTATTTTGCGCGCGGGCCTGGTGGTGGTTAACGTTAACCCGCTTTATACGCCGCGTGAACTGGAGCACCAGTTGAAGGACAGCGGCGCAACCGCCATTCTCATTGTGTCCAACTTTGCACATACGCTGGAAAAGGTGGTCTATAAAACTGACGTTAGACATGTGATCCTGACGCGCATGGGCGATCAGCTTTCTACCGCGAAAGGGACGCTGGTCAACTTTGTGGTTAAATACATCAAGCGTCTGGTGCCGAAATACCATCTGCCGGATGCCATCTCGTTTCGCAGCGCGCTGCAACAAGGGCTGCGTCTTCAGTACATCAAACCACAAATTGTGAATGCAGATCTGTCCTTTTTGCAATATACCGGCGGCACCACCGGGTTGTCGAAAGGGGCGATGCTCACGCACCGTAATATGCAGGCCAATCTGGCACAGGCGAAAGCCGCCTACGGTCCGGTGTTGCAAGAGCGCCATGAGCTGGTGGTTACCATGCTGCCGCTTTATCACATCTTTGCGCTGACGGTAAACTGCCTGCTGTTTGTTGAACTGGGTGGGCAGAACCTGTTGATCACCAATCCGCGGGATATTCCGGCGGTGGTGAAAGAACTCGGTAAATACCCGTTTACGGCAGTCACGGGAGTTAACACCTATTGCTGAATAACAAGGCCTTCCACGAACTGGATTTTTCTACGCTGCGTTTGTCGGTGGGCGGTGGCGCATCGGTGCAGCAATCGGTGGCCGAGCTGTGGGAAAAATTGACGGGGAAACACCTGCTGGAAGGTTATGGCCTGACGGAAAGCTCACCGCTAGTGGCAGGCAACCCCTATGATTTAAAACACTACAGCGGCAGCATCGGTTTGCCAGTGCCCTCTACCGATGTGCGTATTGTGGATGATGAGGGGCAGGATGTGGCACCGGGTGAGTCGCGGGAACTGTGGGTGAAAGGTCCGCAGGTCATGCTGGGCTACTGGCTTCAACCGGCTGCGACGCAAGAGGTGCTGAAAGCGGGGTGGCTGGCAACCTGCGATATTGTCACGGCAGATGAAGAGGGGTTTCTGCGCGTGATCGATCGCAAAAAAGACATGATTCTGGTGTCCGGATTTAACGTCTATCCGACAGAAATCGAGGAAGTGATTGCGCGCCATCCAAAAGTGTCCGAGGCCGCGGTGATCGGTGTGGAAAGCGAGCTGAGCGGTGAAGCCGTTAAAGCCTATGTTGTGGCCCGTGACAGCAGCCTGAGTAAAGATGAACTGATTACCCATTGCCGTCGTAATCTGACCGCCTACAAAGTGCCAAAACTGGTCGAGTTTGTGGAAGAGTTACCAAAATCTAACGTGGGAAAGATTTTGCGCCGCGAATTACGCGCAGACAACGCCAAGCAAAAGTCACCCGATGAAGTTGCCGCAAAGGTTTCCTGATTTATCAATAAAACGTCTGCCAGATCGCCGCATGACAGGCTATCATAGCAAAAGGTTAACAACGCCGGTTATACCGGCGTTGTTTTTGCAGTAGCCGACAGTTAAAAACAAGAGAACCCGTTTTGAATTATCAGTTAATCAGCGACAACAATGGCCTGGAACAGGTTTGTCAGCAGGCGCGTCAGCACACGCAGGTCGCGCTGGATACCGAATTTGTCCGCACTCGCACCTATTATCCGCAATTGGGTCTCATCCAGCTTTTTGACGGCGAAACCCTCTCTCTGATTGATCCCCTCACTATCAGCGCCTGGCAGCCGTTCGTGGCGCTGTTGCAGGATGCGCAGGTGACTAAGTTCCTGCACGCCAGCAGTGAAGATCTTGAGGTGTTTATTAATGCATTTGGCGTGTTGCCGCATCCGTTTATCGATACACAGATTTTGGCCGCCTTTCTCGGTAAGCCCTTGTCCTATGGATTTGCTGCTTTAGTGGCTGATTATCAAGGTGTGACGCTGGATAAAACCGAGTCGCGTACCGACTGGCTGGCGCGTCCGTTGACTGAGAAACAGTGTGACTATGCTGCTGCAGATGTCTTCTACCTATTGCCGATGGCTGAGAAGATTGTGGCCGAAACGCGTGAAGCTGGATGGCTGGACGCGGCGTTGGATGAGTGCCGGCTACTGTGTCAGCGTAAACAGGATATTCTCACGCCGGAACTGGCCTATCGTGAATTTGGTAACGCCTGGCAACTGCGTGGCAAGCAACTGGCTTGTTTACAACTGCTTGCTCAGTGGCGGCTCAATCTGGCGCGTCAGCGCGACAGCTCGGTCAACTTTGTGGTACGGGAAGAAAATTTACTTCAGGTGGCGCGCTGTATGCCGTCCTCGTTGGGTGAGTTGAGTGCATTGGGGCTGAGCGGCCCGGAAATCCGTTATCACGGGAAAACACTGCTCGATATTGTCACCCAGGCCAATGCGCTGCCGGAATCCCACTATCCCGCGCCGATCGTTAATTTGATCGACTACCCCGGCTATAAGCGCGTGTTTAAATACATCAAAAATCTGGTGACACAGGTGAGTGAACGCAGTGGACTTTCTGCTGAATTACTGGCATCACGGCGTCAGATCAACCGCTTGTTGAATTGGCATTGGAAACTGTTTGCTCAAGAAGGCACTGCGCCGGAAATGTTGAACGGCTGGCGAGCTAAACTGTTCGATGAACCGTTGCGCGATTTGTTGACTCGCGAAGGGTAACAGCAGAATAACCCCCACAAGGTGCGGGGGTTATTTAATTCCTTGGACTCATTTAGCGGGTTCTTCCGGTTCAGGCAGGGTGACGTTAAGCTCAAGCACGGAGATATCATCCCCTTTTTGCTCCAACTGCACCGTCACCATTTCCGGGTCGATCTGTACGTATTTACAGATCACCGCCAAAATATCCCGCTTTAACTGTGGCAAATAATGTGGCTCACTGTCGCCACGGCGGCGTTCTGCAACGATAATTTGCAGCCGCTCCTTGGCAATATTCGCAGTGTTTTTTTTGCGGGACAGAAAGAAGTCGAGTAATGCCATAATTTATCCCCCAAAAAGGCGTTTAAGAAAACTCTTTTTCTCTTCCTCAATGAAACGGTAGGGACGATCTTCACCCAGCAAGCGATCTACGGTGTCAGCGTAGGCTTTACCTGCGTCAGAAGCGATATCAAGGATCACCGGTTCCCCCTGGTTTGAGGCGCGTAGTACGGACTGATCTTCGGGGATAACTCCAACCAGCGAAATACGAAGAATTTCCAGTACATCTTCCATGCTTAACATATCACCGCGGCTGACGCGGCCTGGATTGTAACGGGTGAGCAGCAAGTGCTCTTTAATCGCATCCTGCCCGCGTTCTGCCCGGCGTGATTTGGAGGCGAGGATACCAAGAATGCGGTCAGAGTCGCGCACTGATGACACTTCCGGGTTGGTGGTAATGATGGCTTCGTCGGCAAAATAGAGCGCCATCAATGCACCCGTTTCAATTCCGGCCGGCGAGTCACAGATGATAAAATCAAACTTCATCTCTGCCAGCGTATCCAACACTTTTTCCACGCCTTCGCGCGTCAGTGCATCTTTGTCACGGGTTTGTGACGCGGGCAGGATATAGAGGTTTTCCGTGCGCTTGTCTTTGATTAATGCCTGATTCAGCGTGGCATCGCCTTGAATCACATTGACGAAATCGTAGACTACGCGGCGCTCGCATCCCATGATGAGATCGAGGTTACGCAGCCCAATATCGAAGTCGATAACAACCGTCTTTTTACCTTTCTGGGCTAAACCGGTAGCAATGGCCGCGCTTGAAGTAGTCTTGCCAACGCCCCCTTTACCCGATGTAACAACAATAATGCGTGCCATAAATAGTTCCTTGTTAAAGGGCTTAGTCTAGAGGTTGTATGGTTAAATCGTTTGCGAGTTGGTCGAGCTTCAGACGCACGGCCTTCCCGAAATGTGCCGCTGGGATCTTGTCACTGAGCCAGTAACGCCCGGCGATGGATACCAGTTCGGCTGCAAGATGCGTACAGAAGATTTGGCTCTGTACATCACCCGAGACGCCCGCCAGCGCTCGGCCCCGCATCATGCCGTAAATATGGATATTGCCATCGGCGATAACTTCTGAACCGGCGCTGACGCTGCTCAGTACGATTAAGTCACACTCTCTGGCATAAATCTGCTGTCCGGAACGAACCGGCGCGGTAATCACTTTCGTTTTGGCTATTGTGGGTGAAACGGGAATAGGTTCCGGTGCCCGACGCGGTGACTTGCCTTCATTTAACAGCGGTAATCCCGCTTTGATAATGGCTTTTTTAAGTACCTCGTCCTTACATCCGCTCACACCTACCACGTGTAACCCTGTAGAAATAATAGCGTGCTGGATAGATAACCAGTCTATTTCTTCCGTCAGGGCGGCAACATTAATAACCACAGGTGCATTTTTTAAAAATGCGGGAGCCTGTTCTATCTTTTCCTGTAATGCTTGAATAATTACCTCGGGCTGCGACTCATACAAATGAACAACCGATAAGGTAAAATTGCTGCCTTTTAACTCAATTGGCGTTTGTGACATCTATCCTGACTCTGTTTCAGCCTGTTAAATCCCTGGATTTGCATGGCAACATGATATTCCAGAGTGCTGTAAGCATGTTATAGTCACAATTATATACAGGCAAGATGACATTCCCATCTAATCGAGTAAAAAAATGTTTTGTGTGATCTATCGAAGCGCTAAACGCGATCAAACCTACCTCTATGTTGATAAAAAAGACGATTTCTCCCGCGTACCGGAAGCGCTGATGAAAAGTTTTGGCTCGCCGCAGTTGGTGATGCTATTACCGCTCGATGGCAGCAAAAAATTAGCGTCAGCCGACATTGAAAAAGTAAAGCAGGCGCTTAAGGACGAGGGGTTTGATCTGCAAATACCGCCGCCTCCTGAGAATTTGTTATCCGTTCATCACAACGTCAGCAAATAATGTGACGCCGTGTTTGGTATGAAAATTCGGTTTTTTCTTAACCGTTTTTCGCCCCTAATTGCGTAGTTCAGGCGTCGCGCTCGTGCCTAACCACGTTTAAAAAGTATGATCTGGCGTTGAATTCTTTACTTATATAGCCAAGCAACTTAATTTTGATTACACCATATGGACTGAGAACAAACTCTCTGTATCGCAACCCATCTCTCTTTTTTTGCTTTTTGCTTGTGCCCATTTATGCTCAATTGGGTTAAGATCTGGCGAATATGTAGGCAAATACTCCACCATATACCCTGCATCGATGATGACTTGTTGAATATTATGTTTTTTGTGAAAAGTGGCATTGTCCATCATGATTACACTGTTTTTAGGGAGTACTGGGATAAGGACTTGTGTGACCCAGGCATAGAAAACATCGCTGTTAATATTGATATCAAATAATCCGATAGCAAACAGCGTTGTGCCTAATAAAGCGCCGATAACATTTGTTCTTCCCCTAGCTCCCCAGTTCTTCAGGCCAAAACACCGTTGACCTTTTGGGGAATAGCCGTGAGTCCGTGGGGCATCGTGTGAAAAACCACTTTCATCAATAAAAACAATAGGTTTACCTTCTTTTTCATACTGTTGTTTTTTTTGTTGAAATCCCTGCCGGGAGTTTTCGTCGGCTTTCGGATGACGTAGAGTTTTTTTTATAGGTCAATCCCAGCTTTTTAAGCGCTTGCCAAATGGCCTTCTGACAAACGCCAAAACGCTCTGCACGTTCTTTTTGGTAAGCATCTGGATATTGTTCAACATCTTTTATCAACTCGGATTTATCGATCTTTCGCTGACGCGTGGTCGATGCTTTTGACTCTATTTGATTAATCCAACGCGATACAGAGGCAGGGCCAATCCGAAATTGCTTCGCTGTTTCTCGGATACTCAACCCTTCGTTTTTCCGTGTAGATATCACTTTACGTCTAAAATCAATTGAATAGCTCATTTAAATAATGTAATCAAAATTAAGTCGTTTAGCTATATTTTTCCGCATTACCGCCTATAGGCTTGTTTTATCGGCGCAGAGACGTATAAATAAACCCCTAGCGTAAATGGATACCCACCGGTTTACGGTGCGTGTCAAGGTAGTTGTCGCCCCAGTTGATTCATACGGCCTGTTTTTTCCGTTCCGGATTTAGCCACACTTCGTCCTGCCGCTCCCAGTTTCTTGTTGGCCCTGACCAACGATGCGGGTTCTGCATTTTTGCTGCCTCATACACCGATTTTCGCTTTACCAGCAACTGGCTGTCTTCGCCTCTGTGCCGCTGGCCCGGCGTGACATACCGGATACCGCTATGGCGATGTTCCTCGTTGTACCAGCCGACGAAGGTTTCCACCCAGGCTCGCGCATCTTCCAGCGTTGCAAAGCCTTTTTCAGACCATGCAGGCACGTATTTCAGCATCCTGAACAGCGATTCCACGTGGGCGTTGTCGTTGCTTACCCGCGGCCGACTGTGTGACGGGGTTATCTTCAGCTCCGCAAGCTTCACCTGCAGCACCTGTGACTTCATCGGTGCACCGTTATCCGCATGCAGTACCAGCGGCTCCTGCCAGCAGCGCTCGCTTCAGCAGTTCTGCTGCATACTCGCCGCTTTCGACCGGGTACACCTCATAACCCACTATTTTGCGACTGAACACATCTTCTATGAGATATAGCCAAGCGACATTATTTTGATAACAGCCAGCTATGCTTCTTTGCCGCATATCAGGGCATAGGATGTAATCATTTTTAAGTCGGTTGGCTATACAGGTAGAACCAGTGACCCGCCGTCAGCGACTTCAGCCAGGTGATGTCCCACGACCACACCTGGTTCGGCGCGATCGCCTTCCATGTCGACAGCGGCTTACTTTGCGGGGCCTGCTGACGCCCGCGATGACTGACCTCTCCGGCACGGCGCAACACCCGGTAAAACGTCGATTCACTGGCAACGTAACGCCCCTCATCGGCTAGTGCCGGTACGATTTGCGCCGGCGACAGACTGGCGAATCGTGGCTCATGGCAGATGGCCAGCACCTGCTGTTCCTCTTCAGCACTGAGCCTGTTTTTCGGCATCGGCCGTGATGCCGTCGGTCGCCGGTCGTCAGGACTTAGCCGCCAGCGCTGGAACGTCCGCTCGCTAATACCTACAGACCTGCAGGCATCGCTTTGCCGGACGCCGGCAGTGGCAGCCTCCTCCAGCATCTTCATCAGCCGTAACCTGTCGGCTGTGCGCGTCATTCGACCTCGCGTTCTTCGTCGAAGAACGCCTTGAGCTTTTTTTCCAGGATGAGCAGTGCCGCCGCTTCGGCGAGGGCTTTGTCCTTGCGGGCTATTTCACGATTAAGCTGCTGAATTTCTTTTTGCTGTTTCTTTATTAAGGCTCTTTCTGCACGCTGACCTGGCTGCATAAACTCGTCCTTCCACTGCTGAATCTGTTCAGGATAGAGGCCTTTACGGCGACAGTATTCAGCCACAGCATGAGCAGAAAGCGGCGCGGTTTCAACGATAACGGCGAAGCGCGCATCCTGAGACCACTCCAGGTGGAGTTTACTCTCACTGGCTGCCGACTGAGTCGGAATTCCAGCCTGAGACCGCCAGCCATAAAGCGTATTGGCGGGAATGCCTTCCAGGCGGGATATCTGGTAAATAGACTGACTATGCGGCGGCAACATTCTGGCGATCACAGCCGCTTTACGTTCTGGCGAATAGCTTCCCATGAACAGCTTCTCCAGCCCCCTAGATTTTTTTCACTCAGAGGCGACAACTACCCTGACATGGGGGGTTTATAGCCAACCGACTTAAAAATGATTACATCCTATGCCCTGATATGCGGCAAAGAAGCATAGCTGGCTGTTATCAAAATAATGTCGCTTGGCTATACCTGATGCACGGGGTATCTTAGCGTGATTTTCAACTGACAGGGCAGGAGAATGAGATGAACGCATCCCACACATTTGAGAGCAGCGAAGGGTTCGGCAGGTAAGGTGTGGATCCTCGCAGACTTACGGCATCATTGTGCCCAACACGGGATGCATAAAGCTCCCTGATAACTGGAAGATCCACGACATGAAATATACCCCTGTTGGCGTCGATATCGCAAAACATCTGATGCAGGTTCATTTCATTAATGAACATACCGGTGAAGTCATCGATAAACAGATAAAGCGCGACGCGCTGCTGGAATACTTCAGCAATCGTGAGCCTTGCCTGATTGGCATGGAAGCTTGCGGCGGTTCCCAGCACTGGGCGCGGGAGCTGGAAAAACTGGGGCATAAGGTCAGACTACTCCAGGGCAAATTCGTCAAGGCCTTCGTGATGGGCAATAAAAATGACGTGATGGATGCCCGTGCTATCTGGATGGCGGTCCAGCAGCCAGCTATAGCCAACCGACTTAAAAATGATTACATCCTATGCCCTGATATGCGGCAAAGAAGCATAGCTGGCTGTTATCAAAATAATGTCGCTTGGCTATAAAGCCGTTGCCGTCAAAACTGAGGAACAGCAGGCAGTACTGTCGCTGCACAAAATGCGCCGCCAGTTAGTAAACTAGTTGCTGAATAGAGACTTGCATTTTTTGTCAGGCTATTGAGAATAAAAAGAGGTTTAACTTAGAGAATAAAGGTTTGAAATGATCAACAAAGAGCGGTTGTTACGAGATAATCGTTTATGGGCTTTGTTGAATAAATCGAACTTTCAGGGGATCGCCGGATCAAAGCACTATCATCGCTCACGATAGCAGCTCCCCATGGCAAAGCAAAAGTTTAAAATCACCAACTGGCCCACCTACAACAAAGCACTCAGACAACGCGGCTCCCTGACGGTCTGGCTTGATGAGTCTGCCATCGCTGCATGGACTGACAGTTCTTCGCCTGAAGGTCGTGGTCGGCCGCTTTACTACACCGATATGGCTGTTACCACGGTTTTGATGATAAAGCGCGTGTTTAACCTGTCGCTCCGTGCATTACAGGGCTTTGTCGACTCGGTTTTTACACTGATGAGCCTGCCACTGCGCTGCCCGGACTACTCTCTGGTCAGTCGGCGGGCAAAAACCGTCAGTATCAGCATAAAAACGCCAACGCGTGGTGAAATCTCGCATCTGGTCATCGACAGTACCGGTCTGAAGGTCTTTGGCGAAGGTGAATGGAAAGTCAGGCAGCATGGGGCTGACAGACGAAGAGTGTGGCGCAAGCTTCATCTGGCAGCAGACAGTGCGACGCATGAGATTATCTGTTCCGACTTATCGCTCAGCGGAACGACAGATGCGCAGGCACTGCCGGGCCTGATTAACCAAACCCACCGAAAAATCAGGGAAGTGTCAGCAGACGGTGCTTATGACGCCCGTTACTGCCACGATGCGTTGCTAAGAAAGAAAATCAGGCCCCTTATCCCGCCGCGAAGCGGAGCCAAATACTGGCCGGACAAGTACCATGAACGTAACCATGCGGTGGCGAATCAGCGTCTGAGCGGGAGTAATGATATGTGGAAAAAGAAAGTGGGTTATCACCGGCGTTCAGTGGCAGAAACAGCGATGTTCCGCATAAAAACTTTGCTGGGTGGCCATCTGAGCCTGCGTGACTATGAGGCTCAAGTAGGTGAAGCCATAGCGATGGTCAAAGCGCTGAACCGTATGACGTTGTTGGGTATGCCACACAGCGTCAGGATAGGATAACAGGTGTAGCAGAGGGAGTCATCCTGTCGGCTAATTCTGATTTATTCAACAAAGCCTCGTTTATGTAAAGCAATCATTGGATTATCAGTGGCTTTGTTGAATAATTTAACGTTTTGATTTACAACTTCTTTAGGTGGGATGCATGTACAGAAAATGTATTTTGTTAGAGCGATAAATCAAATAGTTAGCACAATAAAAAGCATTACGGTAGTAAAATTTAGTCGTTAAAATTTTATAATACCCATTTAAATCAGTATTTTAAATTATTCAACAAAGCCATTATCAGTCGAAGAATTGAAAAATTTAGCCGCTGAATTTTCAGCTTGTTATTTGATTTATCGGAAAAAGAATCGAAAAGATCACGAGCGGCAGATGGGTGCAGGGCAGAAAGGATTTATCCCAACCCCATTAGATAAACTGCTTTTTATTTTATTGTATTTAAAATGTTATCCGACCTATGATTTGCAAGGACTTCTTTTTGGTTTAGATAGAACACGGGTATGTCGCTGGGTAAAAATATTATTGCCGGTTTTAGAGATGACCTTGGGGCGAGAATGTGTTTTGCCCGCTCGTCAAATTCGCTCTGCTGAGGAATTTTTTCGCGCCTTTCCTGGAGTTAAAGACGTCTTTATTGATGGGACAGAGCGACCTGTCCAAAAGCCTAAGAATCTGCGTCGGCGAAAAAAAATGTATTCGGGAAAGAAAAGACAGACCACTCGAAAAGGGCTTATTATGACTGACGAAACAAGGCAAATTGGATTTATCCCCATGAGCAAAAATGGGCGCCGTCACGATAAACGCTTACTCGATAAAGTCGATATAATTCGCCATATTCCTCCTGAGGTAACCATCTGGGCAGATACCGGTTTTCAAGGTATAGATAAACAGCATCCTAATACACAAATCCCAAAAAAAGGAACTCGAAAAAGACCTTTATCGCCTGAACAAAAACAAGAAAATAAAATAATCTCGGGCATCCGTATTACAGTTGAACACGCCATCGCGGGTATCAAGCGCCTCGGTTGCATGACCCAAATTTTACGGAATCGTAGACCCTTTATTGATGATACCTTCTTACTCCTTAGCGCCGGTCTTTGGAATTTCCATCTCAGAACAGCGTAAAATTTACTTCAATCACCGAAACACCCTTATTTCACTATTAAGCAACACGCTTATTGAAGTTCCGCACCGCGCAAATCAACGCGCTGCACGGATTGCTGTTGGAGTTCGGCGAAACTGTGCGTAAAGGCCGTGCGTCACTGGACAAGGCGATGCCAGAGGTGCTTGAGCGACTTAAGGAAAAGCTGCCACCGTTCCTGAACTACCAGTTTGAAGACCAGCGTCGGCGCCTCAATGACCTGGATATGCAGATAGAGGGTATCGAAAAACAGCTTGCCACTTGGGCGAAACAGAATGAGGCCTGTCGGCGGATTATGGACATTCCAGGTGTTGGCCCACTGGTTGCCACCGCAGCAATTACCATCATAGGCCCAATTCCCACTCGAAACGCAACAAAGTGACCCACTTGCCAGAGTCGGATAAAATCACCGTTCTGGCCATACTGGAGAGCCTGTTGCATGCAGGGAAAACATCTGACTCAGAAAGAACGGTTCTACATCGAAAAGCGGCGTGGTGAAGGTGTCAACCAAGCTACCATCGCCAGAGAGCTTGCTCTGCCTCGCTCGACCATCAGCAGGGAACTCAGACGCAATACCGACCCTACTTTCAATGGTGTCTACTGCTGTAGCAGGGCGGACACTCTGGCCCGGGAACGCCGTCATAAGCCTCTGCCAAACAATGCTTTTTACCAGTTGGAGCCACACATTCAGAACTTCATCAGGCAGGAGCTTTCCACTCACTCTTCACCTGAAATTATCAGTGGCCGTTTGCACCTGGAATTCGGTATATCTGTCAACAAGAATACGCTCTATCGCTATATCCTGCAGGAGAGACAGGCTGGCGGGGAGCTATATCAGCAACTTCCTCATCGGGGAAAACGTTACAGGTACAATGCCGAAAACCTCAAATCAGGCCCTATTCCCAACCGTGTTGGTATTGAGTATCGCCCAGCTCAAGCCGAGCTTAAACAGGAGCCTGGCCACTTCGAAATTGACACTATTTTTGGCTTTGTTGAATAAATCAGAATTAGCCGACAGGATGACTCCCTCTGCTACACCTGTTATCCGATCCTGACGCTGTGTGGCATACCCAACAACGTCATACGATTCAGCGCTTTGACCATCGCCATGGCTTCACCCACCTGAGCATCGTAGTCACGCAGGCTCAGGTGGCCACCCAGCAAAGTTTTTATGCGGAACATCGCTGTTTCTGCCACTGAACGCCGGTGATAACCCACTTTCTTTTTCCACATATCATTACTCCCGCTCAGACGCTGATTCGCCACCGCATGGTTACGTTCATAGTACTTGTCCGGCCAGTATTTCGCTCCGCTTCGCGGCGGGATAAGGGGCCTGATTTTCTTTCTTAGCAACGCATCGTGGCAGTATAGCTAAACGACTTAATTTTGATTACATTATTTAAATGAGCTATTCAATTGATTTTAGACGTAAAGTGATATCTACACGGAAAAACGAAGGGTTGAGTATCCGAGAAACAGCGAAGCAATTTCGGATTGGCCCTGCCTCTGTATCGCGTTGGATTAATCAAATAGAGTCAAAAGCATCGACCACGCGTCAGCGAAAGATCGATAAATCCGAGTTGATAAAAGATGTTGAACAATATCCAGATGCTTACCAAAAAGAACGTGCAGAGCGTTTTGGCGTTTGTCAGAAGGCCATTTGGCAAGCGCTTAAAAAGCTGGGATTGACCTATAAAAAAACTCTACGTCATCCGAAAGCCGACGAAAACGCCCGGCAGGGATTTCAACAAAAAAAACAACAGTATGAAAAAGAAGGTAAACCTATTGTTTTTATTGATGAAAGTGGTTTTTCACACGATGCCCCACGGACTCACGGCTATTCCCCAAAAGGTCAACGGTGTTTTGGCCTGAAGAACTGGGGAGCTAGGGGAAGAACAAATGTTATCGGCGCTTTATTAGGCACAACGCTGTTTGCTATCGGATTATTTGATATCAATATTAACAGCGATGTTTTCTATGCCTGGGTCACACAAGTCCTTATCCCAGTACTCCCTAAAAACAGTGTAATCATGATGGACAATGCCACTTTTCACAAAAAACATAATATTCAACAAGTCATCATCGATGCAGGGTATATGGTGGAGTATTTGCCTACATATTCGCCAGATCTTAACCCAATTGAGCATAAATGGGCACAAGCAAAAAGCAAAAAAAGAGAGATGGGTTGCGATACAGAGAGTTTGTTCTCAGTCCATATGGTGTAATCAAAATTAAGTCGCTTGGCTATAACGGGCGTCATAAGCACCGTCTGCTGACACTTCCCTGATTTTCCGGTGAGTTTGGTTAATCAGGCCCGGCAGTGCCTGCGCATCTGTCGTTCCGCTGAGCGATAAGTCGGCACAGATAATCTCATGCGTCGCACTGTCTGCTGCCAGATGAAGCTTGCGCCACACTCTTCGTCTGTCAGCCCCATGCTGCCTGACTTTCCATTCACCTTCGCCAAAGACCTTCAGACCGGTACTGTCGATGACCAGATGCGAGATTTCACCACGCGTTGGCGTTTTTATGCTGATACTGACGGTTTTTGCCCGCCGACTGACCAGAGAGTAGTCCGGGCAGCGCAGTGGCAGGCTCATCAGTGTAAAAACCGAGTCGACAAAGCCCTGTAATGCCCGGAGCGACAGGTTAAACACGCGCTTTATCATCAAAACCGTGGTAACAGCCATATCGGTGTAGTAAAGCGGCCGACCACGACCTTCAGGCGAAGCACTGTCAGTCCATGCAGCGATGGCGGACTCATCAAGCCAGACCGTCAGGGAGCCGCGTTGTCTGAGTGCTTTGTTGTAGGTGGGCCAGTTGGTGATTTTAAACTTTTGCTTTGCCATGGGGAGCTGCTATCGGGAGCGATGATAGTGCTCTGATCCGGCGATCCCCTGAAAGTTCGATTTATTCAACAAAGCCACTATTTTTGGCAAAGACCAGAAGTCATTCTTGTTAACCATCGTAGATAAAGCATTGAAAACCGTCATCATTCGCAAACTGCCTAATAAGCGTGCGGAGACTGTGGTTGCTGCTTTCAGGGACATTGAAGCTAATACCTTTTGCAAGTTTAAGACCCTAACAGCTGATAACGGCCCTGAATTCGCTCTGCACGAGGCTTTGTTGAATAATTTAAGATACTGATTTATATAAGCATTATAAAATTTCAACGACTAATTTTTCCTCTCGGAATGCTTTTTATTGTGCTAACTATTTGATTTGTCGTTCTAACAAAATACATTCTCTGTAAATGCATTCTAACTAAAGAAGATGTAAATCAAACGGTTAAATTATTCAACAAAGCCTCTGCACGAGCAAATTACTCAAATCAAAGGGGCGCAGGTCTACTTTGCCCATCCTTATAGCTAAACGACTTAATTTTGATTACATTATTTAAATGAGCTATTCAATTGATTTTAGACGTAAAGTGATATCTACACGGAAAAACGAAGGGTTGAGTATCCGAGAAACAGCGAAGCAATTTCGGATTGGCCCTGCCTCTGTATCGCGTTGGATTAATCAAATAGAGTCAAAAGCATCGACCACGCGTCAGCGAAAGATCGATAAATCCGAGTTGATAAAAGATGTTGAACAATATCCAGATGCTTACCAAAAAGAACGTGCAGAGCGTTTTGGCGTTTGTCAGAAGGCCATTTGGCAAGCGCTTAAAAAGCTGGGATTGACCTATAAAAAAAACTCTACGTCATCCGAAAGCCGACGAAAACGCCCGGCAGGGATTTCAACAAAAAAAACAACAGTATGAAAAAGAAGGTAAACCTATTGTTTTTATTGATGAAAGTGGTTTTTCACACGATGCCCCACGGACTCACGGCTATTCCCCAAAAGGTCAACGGTGTTTTGGCCTGAAGAACTGGGGAGCTAGGGGAAGAACAAATGTTATCGGCGCTTTATTAGGCACAACGCTGTTTGCTATCGGATTATTTGATATCAATATTAACAGCGATGTTTTCTATGCCTGGGTCACACAAGTCCTTATCCCAGTACTCCCTAAAAACAGTGTAATCATGATGGACAATGCCACTTTTCACAAAAAACATAATATTCAACAAGTCATCATCGATGCAGGGTATATGGTGGAGTATTTGCCTACATATTCGCCAGATCTTAACCCAATTGAGCATAAATGGGCACAAGCAAAAAGCAAAAAAAGAGAGATGGGTTGCGATACAGAGAGTTTGTTCTCAGTCCATATGGTGTAATCAAAATTAAGTCGCTTGGCTATATCATTCCTGGGAGAGGGGCTTGAATGAGCACACCAACGGGCTGATACGACGTTTTTACCCAAAGGGAACAGACTTCAGTCAGGTCAGTCATCGTAAGATTGCCGAACTCGAACACATACTCAATACAAGGGGCAGAAAATCGCTGGGCTATCGTTCCCCCAATGAGGTATTTTTAACGCACTTACTGGTGGCATAAGCCTCTACCGTTTTGTTGCGTTTCGAGTGGGAATGGGGCTCCACGGAGCCAGGGCTGCGACGCTGCTGGCGAAAGAGCCGAACCCGTGGGTTACGGAGCTGCTGAAAAGACGGACAACCAGCGTTGCGGTGGTAGGAATGGCTAACAAGATAGCGCGCACGGTGTGGGCCCTGGTGGCACATAGACGAACTTACGACAAAAAACACGTCAGCGTCAGGCCGTTCTGAACGACAGATGCTGGCAAAACATTAACTCTTTTAATAGAAGGGTGAATGCTGAAAGGTTGCTAGGGCAGCCGTAGTGATGACAACGACAGGTAAGACCGTGACTCACTAAACCTGAATGGGGTGTTGAGCTTAAAGCTCGCCAGGAGAATGAGGTGTGAGTCAGCGAATCTCATCGAGGCCCGCAGCAGCGGCTGCAACAAGGCCGAATATAGAGCTGCAACCTACCGTCAATGTCAACACCACGAATGCTTTGCAAACGGGATGCGTTCATATAGATATCCATGTACCAACACAGAGACTGGCAGGGCGCACTGCTCGATTTCCCGGTAAATAAAGTGGTTTGCGTCGGCAGTAACTACGCGGACCACATTAAAGAAATGGGAAACTCGGTCGCCCCTGAACCCGTGCTATTTATCAAACCTGAGACCGCACTGTGCGATCTGCGCCAACCCGTGGCTATTCCGAAAAACCTGGGTTCGGTGCATCACGAAGTTGAATTGGCGGTGCTGATATCGGCACGCCGCTTAAACAGGCGAATGAAGAGCGCGTGGCGCGTGCGATTGCCGGTTATGGTGTCGCGCTGGATTTCACGCTGCGTGACATTCAGTCCGACTGCAAAAAGGCCGGTCGCTCTTGGGAAAAGGCCAAAGGATTTGATGGCGCTTGTCCGATTTCCGGGTTTATTCCCGTCGCGGAGTTTGGCGATCCGCAGCAAACGGATTTAGGCGTAAAGGTGAATGATGACATTCGCCAATAGGGCAACACGCGCGATATGATCACGCCGATTCTGCCATTGATTGCTTATATGAGCCGCTTTTTTACACTGCGTGCCGGTGATGTGATCCTGACCGGAACCCCAGCGGGCGTTGGCCCGATTGTGTCCGGTGATATGCTGACCATCACTATCAACGATCGCAGTCTCTCCACGCGGATTATCTGATGTTTCCCCGACCCGTTCCCGTTGGGAACAGGTAAAGCACTTGCTTCACTCCGCTAAATCCGTTATACACCCGTCTTACTTCAAGTTGCAGATGCGCTGGCTGCACTCATTCACCCGAATCACTGACTTGAGTCAGTTCATCGGGATTGATGAACCTCATCCCTGAGATTCTCCCTTCGGGCCACTGCTTGCCGTTTTTCTGCAATTCGAATCATTTAGGGTATACCCCTCCTGCTCGTTGCAGGTGTGGTTGGCGGGGCGTTTGTGCGTTGCCAGATAACATAAAGAATGATGAGATACTGTGCATGAGCGAACGCGATTTTTGGCAGCAAAAAACCTTGTCTGAAATGTCCGATCAAGAATGGGAGTCCCTGTGCGACGGCTGCGGTCAGTGTTGTTTGCATAAACTCATTGATGAAGACACGGAAGAACTCTACTTCACTAACGTCGCCTGTAATCAGTTAAATATCAAAACCTGCCAATGCCGCAACTACGAGCGGCGATTTGAGTACGAACCGGATTGCATCAAACTGACGCGGGAAAACCTGCTCTCCTTCGACTGGTTGCCTGCTACCTGCGCTTATCGATTGATTCACGAAGGCAAAGACTTGCCCGGCTGGCACCCGCTGCGAGCAGGTAACAAAGCGCTGATGCACAGTGAACGTATCTCCGTGCGCCACATCGCGGTGCGTGAATCCGAGGTCGTCGATTGGCAGGACCATATTCTGAATAAACCAGAGTGGGCGCGGTAATAGTTGAATTGAAATATAATTTTATTATTGATTGGTTAATTGGTGCATCGGTGGGGCGTTTCCCCCAAAATTCGCATTGAGTATGTTCATTTGGTGGGTGTTGTTGTCTGCCATCCATTTTCCATAAACGCTGTAAACCCTCTGCGCCGAGGTGTGGCCCATACGAACAAGGCGTTCACCGCGGCAACTACTGACGCCACCAAAGCTACAGCGGTTGCATCAGGCAGCACCGTCATTCGCATTGCAGCCGGCATCGCTCAAATCGTCACTTCAACCGAGGATGGCAACAACGTGGCTACTCACACTGTCACCGTGAGTTAGTGGTCATTACAAGGGGAGAGCAAAACTGCCTTTGATAATGATCACGGAGAATGAGATGAACGCATCCCACACATTTGAGAGCAGCGAAGGGTTCGGCAGGTAAGGTGTGGATCCTCGCAGACTTACGGCATCATTGTGCCCAACACGGGATGCATAAAGCTCCCTGATAACTGGAGGATCCACGACATGAAATATACCCCTGTTGGCGTCGATATCGCAAAACATCTGATGCAGGTTCACTTCATTAATGAACATACCGGTGAAGTCATCGATAAACAGATAAAGCGCGACGCGCTGCTGGAATACTTCAGCAATCGGGAGCCTTGCCTGATTGGCATGGAAGCTTGCGGCGGTTCCCAGTACTGGGCGCGGGAGCTGGAAAAACTGGGGCATAAGGTCAGACTACTCCAGGGCAAATTCGTCAAGTCCTTCGTGATGGGCAATAAAAATGACGTGATGGATGCCCGTGCTATCTGGATGGCGGTCCAGCAGCCAGCTAAAGCCGTTGCCGTCAAAACTGAGGAACAGCAGGCAGTACTGTCGCTGCACAAAATGCGCCGCCAGTTAGTGAAGTTCCGCACCGCGCAAATCAACGCGCTGCACGGATTGCTGTTGGAGTTCGGCGAAACTGTGCGTAAAGGCCGGGCGTCACTGGACAAGGCGATGCCAGAGGTGCTTGAGCGACTTAAGGAAAAGCTGCCACCGTTCCTGAACTACCAGTTTGAAGACCAGCATCGGCGCCTCAATGACCTGGATATGCAGATAGAGGGTATCGAAAAACAGCTTGCCACTTGGGCGAAACAGAATGAGGCCTGTCGGCGGATTATGGACATTCCAGGTGTTGGCCCACTGGTTGCGACCGCAGCAATTACATCATAGGAGATGCGGGAGCCTTCCGATCAGGACGGGAGTTCGCAGCCTACATCGGCTTGGTGCCAAAGCAAACAGGCACCGGCGGCAAAGTGCGGCTTCTGGGCATCAGTAAACGCGGCGATGCTTATCTGCGGACGCTGTTTATCCACGGAGCCAGGGCTGCGACGCTGCTGGCGAAAGAGCCGAACCCGTGGGTTACGGAGCTGCTGAAAAGACGGACAACCAGCGTTGCGGTGGTGGGGATGGCTAACAAGATAGCGCGCACGGTGTGGGCCCTGGTGGCACATAGCCGAACTTACGACAAAAAACACGTCAGCGTCAGGCCGTTCTGAACGACAGATGCGGGCAAAACATTAACTCTTTTAATAGAAGGGTTAATGCTGAAAGGTTGCTAGGGCAGCCGTAGTGATGACAACGACAGGTATAGCCAACCGACTTAAAAATGATTACATCCTATGCCCTGATATGCGGCAAAGAAGCATAGCTGGCTGTTATCAAAATAATGTCGCTTGGCTATAAGACCGTGACTTACTAAACCTGAATGGTGTGTTGAGCTTAAAGCTCGCCAGGAGAATGAGGTGTGAGTCAGCGAATCTCATCGAGGCCCGCAGCAGCGGCTGCAACAAGGCCGAATATAGAGCTGCAATCTACCGTCAATGTCAGCACCACGAATGCTTTGCAAACGGGATGCGTTCATATTGAACCCCATGACGCCCATTGCCGAGATCGGGAAAATGCTCATCTCCAACATGTAAACAGATTACTTTTCTGCCCCTCATTTGCCGCCATGACTCGCATCGGTGTCCCGCTGAGATTGTCGACGTTTACGCGGTGCTGAACGGTGCAGAGGCGAGTATATTTACAGGGTTTATGACGTGGGCTATAGAGCACACACAACGCATCCCCTCCCTACGTCGCGTTTCTTACAGCAGCATAACTGGAAAGCGGTGCAGCGATAATTCGTGGCTATTTTCACCAATTCAGCGCATGGCTTCGCGTGAGTTGCTGTCAGCGGCAATGCACGTAATGCAGGTCTGCTGCGATAACTTGTATTAGTCGCGACTTGATCTTACACATGACCTTGAAAGGTTGAGAGTTACCGGTTTTGATATGGGTGTTCGATCCTTAAACAAAACGCGAGATAACTCTCATGCTTCATACTAACAATCCCATCATCAAACACAAAGCCGGCCTGCTCAATCTGGCCGAAGAACTTGGTAACGTATCAAAAGCCTGCAAGATCATGGGCGTGTCACGCGACACGTTTTACCGTTATCAGGAACTGGCTGCTGAAGGCGGCATCGATGCGCTGGTTAACCAGAACCGCCGGGTTCCCAACCTGAAGAACTGTAGTGGTCAACTAAATTTGGCCACCCTACCTGACTGTTGATGGAACAGCCGTTCTGATTCATTTGGTGTTAACCCACCGTTATACCAGTGAGGTCTGACATCGCTATAATAATGGGTTATGTAGCGAATAATGGATGATTGAGCAGTACTAAAGCTTTGGTAGCCAGTCGTTGGCACCCATTCAGTCTTCAGACTACGGAAGAATCGCTCCATCGGACTATTATCCCAACAATTTCCTCTGCGACTCATACTTTGGGTCATCTGATAACGCCACAACGCCTGCCTATACTGACGACTGGTGTAATGGCTTCCTTGGTCACTATGAAACATGACTTGTTTGGGATGCCCACGCAGTTCCCAAGCCATTTGTAGTGCTTTGGCTGTTAATTCTGAATCTGGCGAAAACGACATTGCCCAGCCCACGGGTTTTCGGGCAAATAAATCTAATACCACCGCCAGATACGCCCATCGGTCGCCTGTCCAAATATAGGTTACATCGCCGCACCAAACCTGGTCAGGCTTGGTCACAGCGAACTGCCTATTGAGCAGATTTGGAATATCAATACGTTCATTTCCACCGCGGTTGTATTGATGTTTTCTTGTTTGGCAACTAACGAGGGTTAATTCTTTCATCAACTTACCCGCTAACCACCGCCCAAGTTTCACGTCGTGTGTATTGGTAACCATCGTGGCGATAGTCCTTGCGCCCGCAGACCCGCCACTAACGTTCCACGCTTCGCTGACCAGGCTACGTTTTATCGTCCGCTCAATATCTGGCTCCTTAGGTCGACACCAATAGCGATAACTGCTTCGGTGAACATTAAAAATACGACACAGCGCTTTCACTGGATAAAGCGCTCTTAGCTTTTCAACTACCGAGAATTTTTCAGTGAGTCGGACATTAAGAGCGCAGTAGCCTTTTTTAAGATGGCATTCTCCATTTCCAGTCGGTGGATTTTTTTCTTCATTTCTCTGAACTCAATTGAGTCTGTAAAGAATTTTGTGTAAATGGCTCCATTGCTTAACCGGAGATTCGTTCTCCATACATCAACATGAATTGGCTCATAGCAGGTTTCCAGTCTCTGATTGGCAAGGTCCATTTAGCAGAGATATTATGCAAGGCTAGATAGAGTAATTTTATCACCGAGTCATCCGTTGGAAATATTCGTCGCGTTTTCGTTATCTTGCGCAATGAAGCATTTAACGACTCTATCGCGTTGGTGGTGTAGATAACCTTGCGGATCTCCGGCGGAAAGTCAAAAATGACGATGAGACGTTCCCAATTATTTCTCCACGACGGGCTGATCGTCGGGAACTGTTCATCCCATTTGGCCGCGAAGGCATCCAGGGCCTCTTCAGCGCCCTCTAGCGTTGCGGAACTATAGATGGTGCGCAGGTCAGCAGCAACGGCCTTACGCTCTTTCCAGCCGACGTAGCGCAGCGAGTTCCGCACCTGATGCACAATGCAGAGCTGTACCCGCGTATGCGGGTAAACAGCTTCAATGGCATCAGGAAAGCCTTTCAGGCCATCGCAGCAGGCGACGAAGATGTCCTTTAGCCCACGATTTTTCAGTTCTGTCATCACAGATAACCAGAACTTGGCCCCCTCAGTTTTGGCTATCCATAGCCCCAGCAGCTCTTTTTCGCCCTGGCCGTTGACGCCGAGGGCCAGATAAACAGACTTGTTGGCCACGGCTCCGCCGTCCTGGCTTTTGACAACAATACAGTCAAGGTAAACAATGGGATAAAGCGCATCCAGCGGCCGTTGCTGCCAGCGCTTAACTTCATCCATCACAGCATTGGTCACTTGAGAAATGAAGCCAGCGGAAACATCGACCCCGTAGACTTCTTTAAAGTGTGCCTGAATATCACGGGTTGATAACCCTCTGGAATAGAGAGAAATAATGCGGTCATCGAAGCCGTTAAGCTGTTTTTCGTGCTTACCGATCAGTGTCGGCTCGAAGGTACTGTTGCGGTCGCGCGGAATATCGAGCTCGATCTCCCCATTTTGGCTACGTACGCTCTTGGATGTCTTGCCATTGCGTGAGTTGCCTGAATGATTACCAGCCGGGTCATGCTTAGCATACCCAAGGTGCATCTCCATCGCAGCTTCAAGAACCCGTTCCGCCAGTCTTTTAGTCAGCACCTTGAGTAGGCCTGATTCACCCAGCAGATCCTGAGGGGAGTGACAATCTTGAAGCAGTTGGTCAATAAGTTCGTTGCTGATAGGCATTTTGTTATCCTTTGAAGGTTTTCCTCAAAATGCCATTTACACAGATTATTTTACAGTCTCCTATGCGGCGGCAACATTCTGGCGATCACAGCCGCTTTACGTTCTGGCGAATAGCTTCCCATGAACAGCTTCTCCAGCCCCCTAGATTTTTTTCACTCAGAGGCGACAACTACCCTGACATGGGGGGGGTTTCAGACTGTGCGGTTATTTATTTAGTGTGTTTCTGGCTTCATCGAGCTCTGACTGAGCCTCTTTGAGCTTCCTCTGTTGTTTACTGATTTTATCTTTACGCCCGTCAGCCTGAGCTTCAGCCAGTTCCTGGCGGCGTTCTTCAACCTTTCGTTCTTTTTCACGCAAGTTGACTTCACGCTTAGCACGCAGCGCTTCATCGGTGCAGTTAGCGTTAAGTTCAGCAAGTGCTTTTTTCAAACCGGCTATGCGATGGTCGTTGCCGTGAGTGCGGGCATAATCTATTTGCTGTTCAATGTTCTGGCGTTTTGCTTCGCATCCTGTTGCTGCTTGGGGTGTTGCTAGTACGGAAAAAATTGGCGTCAAAACCGGCTTTGTTGAATAAATCGAACTTTCAGGGGATCGCCGGATCAAAGCACTATCATCGCTCCCGATAGCAGCTCCCCATGGCAAAGCAAAAGTTTAAAATCACCAACTGGCCCACCTACAACAAAGCACTCAGACAACGCGGCTCCCTGACGGTCTGGCTTGATGAGTCCGCCATCGCTGCATGGACTGACAGTGCTTCGCCTGAAGGTCGTGGTCGGCCGCTTTACTACACCGATATGGCTGTTACCACGGTTTTGATGATAAAGCGCGTGTTTAACCTGTCGCTCCGGGCATTACAGGGCTTTGTCGACTCGGTTTTTACACTGATGAGCCTGCCACTGCGCTGCCCGGACTACTCTCTGGTCAGTCGGCGGGCAAAAACCGTCAGTATCAGCATAAAAACGCCAACGCGTGGTGAAATCTCGCATCTGGTCATCGACAGTACCGGTCTGAAGGTCTTTGGCGAAGGTGAATGGAAAGTCAGGCAGCATGGGGCTGACAGACGAAGAGTGTGGCGCAAGCTTCATCTGGCAGCAGACAGTGCGACGCATGAGATTATCTGTGCCGACTTATCGCTCAGCGGAACGACAGATGCGCAGGCACTGCCGGGCCTGATTAACCAAACCCACCGAAAAATCAGGGAAGTGTCAGCAGACGGTGCTTATGACGGCCGTTACTGCCACGATGCGTTGCTAAGAAAGAAAATCAGGCCCCTTATCCCGCCGCGAAGCGGAGCCAAATACTGGCCGGACAAGTACCATGAACGTAACCATGCGGTGGCGAATCAGCGTCTGAGCGGGAGTAATGATATGTGGAAAAAGAAAGTGGGTTATCACCGGCGTTCAGTGGCAGAAACAGCGATGTTCCGCATAAAAACTTTGCTGGGTTGCCATCTGAGCCTGCGTGACTATGAGGCTCAAGTAGGTGAAGCCATAGCGATGGTCAAAGCGCTGAACCGTATGACGTTGTTGGGTATGCCACACAGCGTCAGGATAGGATAACAGGTGTAGCAGAGGGAGTCATCCTGTCGGCTAATTCTGATTTATTCAACAAAGCCGGTTCTACATCGAAAAGCGGCGTGGTGAAGGTGTCAACCAAGCTACCACAGCCAGAGAGCGTGCTCTGCCTCGCTCGACCATCAGCAGGGAACTCAGACGCAATACCGACCCTACTTTCAATGGTGTCTACTGCTGTAGAAGGGCGGACACTCTGGCCCGGGAACGGAGACTGTAAAATAATCTGTGTAAATGGCATTTTGAGGAAAACCTTCAAAGGATAACAAAATGCCTATCAGCAACGAACTTATTGACCAACTGCTTCAAGATTGTCACTCCCCTCAGGATCTGCTGGGTGAATCAGGCCTACTCAAGGTGCTGACTAAAAGACTGGCGGAACGGGTTCTTGAAGCTGAGATGGAGATGCACCTTGGGTATGCTAAGCATGACCCGGCTGGTAATCATTCAGGCAACTCACGCAATGGCAAGACATCCAAGAGCGTACGTAGCCAAAATGGGGAGATCGAGCTCGATATTCCGCGCGACCGCAACAGTACCTTCGAGCCGACACTGATCGGTAAGCACGAAAAACAGCTTAACGGCTTCGATGACCGCATTATTTCTCTCTATTCCAGAGGGTTATCAACCCGTGATATTCAGGCACACTTTAAAGAAGTCTACGGGGTCGATGTTTCCGCTGGCTTCATTTCTCAAGTGACCAATGCTGTGATGGATGAAGTTAAGCGCTGGCAGCAACGGCCGCTGGATGCGCTTTATCCCATTGTTTACCTTGACTGTATTGTTGTCAAAAGCCAGGACGGCGGAGCCGTGGCCAACAAGTCTGTTTATCTGGCCCTCGGCGTCAACGGCCAGGGCGAAAAAGAGCTGCTGGGGCTATGGATAGCCAAAACTGAGGGGGCCAAGTTCTGGTTATCTGTGATGACAGAACTGAAAAATCGTGGGCTAAAGGACATCTTCGTCGCCTGCTGCGATGGCCTGAAAGGCTTTCCTGATGCCATTGAAGCTGTTTACCCGCATACGCGGGTACAGCTCTGCATTGTGCATCAGGTGCGGAACTCGCTGCGCTACGTCGGCTGGAAAGAGCGTAAGGCCGTTGCTGCTGACCTGCGCACCATCTATAGTTCCGCAACGCTAGAGGGCGCTGAAGAGGCCCTGGATGCCTTCGCGGCCAAATGGGATGAACAGTTCCCGACGATCAGCCCGTCGTGGAGAAATAATTGGGAACGTCTCATCGTCATTTTTGACTTTCCGCCGGAGATCCGCAAGGTTATCTACACCACCAACGCGATAGAGTCGTTAAATGCTTCATTGCGCAAGATAACGAAAACGCGACGAATATTTCCAACGGATGACTCGGTGATAAAATTACTCTATCTAGCCTTGCATAATATCTCTGCTAAATGGACCTTGCCAATCAGAGACTGGAAACCTGCTATGAGCCAATTCATGTTGATGTATGGAGAACGAATCTCCGGTTAAGCAATGGAGCCATTTACACAAAATTCTTTACAGACTCCGGGAACGCCGTCATAAGCCTCTGCCAAACAATGCTTTTTACCCGTTGGAGCCACACATTCAGAACTTCATCAGGCAGGCGCTTTCCACTCACTCTTCACCTGAAATCATCAGTGGCCGTTTGCACCTGGAATTCGGTATATAGCTAAGCGACATTATTTTGATAACAGCCAGCTATGCTTCTTTGCCATATATCAGGGCATCGGCTGTAATCATTTTTAAGTCGGTTGGCTATATCTGTCAGCAAGAATACGCTATAGCCAAGCGACTTAATTTTGATTACACCATATGGACTGAGAACAAACTCTCTGTATCGCAACCCATCTCTCTTTTTTTGCTTTTTGCTTGTGCCCATTTATGCTCAATTGGGTTAAGATCTGGCGAATATGTAGGCAAATACTCCACCATATACCCTGCATCGATGATGACTTGTTGAATATTATGTTTTTTGTGAAAAGTGGCATTGTCCATCATGATTACACTGTTTTTAGGGAGTACTGGGATAAGGACTTGTGTGACCCAGGCATAGAAAACATCGCTGTTAATATTGATATCAAATAATCCGATAGCAAACAGCGTTGTGCCTAATAAAGCGCCGATAACATTTGTTCTTCCCCTAGCTCCCCAGTTCTTCAGGCCAAAACACCGTTGACCTTTTGGGGAATAGCCGTGAGTCCGTGGGGCATCGTGTGAAAAACCACTTTCATCAATAAAAACAATAGGTTTACCTTCTTTTTCATACTGTTGTTTTTTTTGTTGAAATCCCTGCCGGGCGTTTTCGTCGGCTTTCGGATGACGTAGAGTTTTTTTTATAGGTCAATCCCAGCTTTTTAAGCGCTTGCCAAATGGCCTTCTGACAAACGCCAAAACGCTCTGCACGTTCTTTTTGGTAAGCATCTGGATATTGTTCAACATCTTTTATCAACTCGGATTTATCGATCTTTCGCTGACGCGTGGTCGATGCTTTTGACTCTATTTGATTAATCCAACGCGATACAGAGGCAGGGCCAATCCGAAATTGCTTCGCTGTTTCTCGGATACTCAACCCTTCGTTTTTCCGTGTAGATATCACTTTACGTCTAAAATCAATTGAATAGCTCATTTAAATAATGTAATCAAAATTAAGTCGTTTAGCTATAAAGCCATCATGGGGGGAATATGGAATGTCAGTTATAACGTATTCACCCTTCAGGAGATGCCTCTAAAACTGGCGGCAAGGATTTCTGCGGTGAGCGGGACGTTGGTGAAAATCAGCGCTGGCGTTGGTAGCCTGGTGGCCGGGTATTCTCTAGGATTTATCGGTGCAAAGTTGACGCTGGTTACATTGGCTGTGCTGACCTTGTTCATGCTGTCCGGCTCTTTTGTTTGTAAAAAAGAGTACGGTAAATACCATGAGCAAAAAGCGTCAGAAGGGTAACGTTACATTCTGGTGCTAGCTGGGGAGTAAGGTGGACAGTAAATAAAATAGACGCTGCGATATGGTGGTGGGGGAAGGATTCGAACCTTCGAAGTCTGTGACGGCAGATTTACAGTCTGCTCCCTTTGGCCGCTCGGGAACCCCACCATGGCCTAACTGATTGTGCGCTTTCTTGGTAAGCGGGGCGCATCATACCAAATGCGGCGCCCCTGTAAAGCCTGAACGCAAAAAAACGCGTTTGTTTGCCGTTTTTTCACACGCCTTGAGGATTTTCCACCCAGTGTTGAGTTGAAAAACAGCAGCTTAAAGAATAATGGTGCGATTACCGTAAACGAAAACTCGCTGCGCCAGCACGCGGTAAAGGGCGCGGCTAAGGACGTTTTTCTCGACGTCGCGGCCTGCACGCATCATGTCATCGGCGGTATAGGTGTGATCCACGTTGATCACATCCTGCATGATAATCGGACCCTCATCCAGGCTATCGTTCACATAGTGGGCGGTAGCACCGATGATCTTCACGCCGCGCTCATAGGCCTGATGATAGGGACGCGCACCGATGAACGCTGGCAGGAACGAGTGGTGGATGTTGATCACCTGATTCGGGTAGTGCTGCACAAAAGCAGGCGTCAGTACGCGCATGTATTTGGCCAATACCACGTAATCCGGTTGGTAAGCATCAATCTGCTCAATCATCAACTGGTCGTGTGCTTCGCGTGAAAGCCCTTCATGGCTCACCAGATGGAACGGAATATCAAAGCGCTCAACCAGCGTCTGCAAGGTATCGTGGTTGCCAATCACGGCGGCAATTTCAACATCCAGGCCACCGTAGGCGCTCTTCATCAGCAAATCGCCCAAACAATGCGCCTCTTTGGTGACCAGAACCACGATGCGACGACGGCCCGCATCGCTCAGTTCACGCACGGAACCTTCCGGCAGCGCGCCGTCTAAATCGGCCAGCAGCGTGGTGTCATTGAAGATCCCTTCTAATTCGGTACGCATGAAAAAGCGCCCGGTGCGGTGATCGACAAATTCATTGTTCTGCACAATGTTTAATTCGTGCTTGTAACAGATGTTGGTAATTTTCGCGATAAGCCCCTTCGCATCGGGGCAAATAGTACGCAACACTTTTCGTTGTAGTGCCTGAGATTGCATCGTTTGGGATTGCATGGAAATAAGAACCCTGTCCAAATTCGTCTGTCATCATCCCCGAAAGCTGCCACGTTCGTGCGATTTATCGCCGCGATAAGGGGAAGCATGCCACCGGGTTACATTTTTTGCCTTACACTACGCGCCTATCCACGCCCGCAGCACTGTTTGTATTTTTTGTCCGAACCTCATGGACAGCGATCGTTTCTGCCAGTTTGCAGATGTACGCCGTCCATATAGTACCAGCGATCGAGGCGGCGAAGGAAGCGTGAGCGTTCGCGCATCAGCGATGTGCGCTCTGGCTGCGCGGCGTCGGTATAGCGCGCAGCGAATTCGACATAGCCTTCATCCGCATCGCGTCCTGGGCTGGTAGCCAGCACGTTCAAGCGTTGCCACTGCGTATCCTGGGCGCTTTCGGAGATTGAAGCACGCCATTTTTCAGGTTGAAGCGCAGGGTCCCAGGTTGCAATAAGATAATCAACGTCATGGGCTACGTACGCACAATAGCGTGAACGCATTAATGCTTCTGGCGTTGGTGCGATGTGGGTGCGTTGCAGATAGGGAAGGCAGCATGCGGTATACTGCTTACCACTCCCGCAAGGACAGCTTTGCGGCACGGTGACTCCTGGGTGTGCCAATAGTAAAAAAAATGAAAAAAATATCGATATTTGCGTGAAAATAACTCAACGTCGTGGCGATATGTTACCTAACAATCTCGGTGAGTGGCAATGTACGCTAAAATGAATAGCGAGATGAGAAGGATATCATGAAGCAAAGAAAGATTGGCCTGGCGCTGGGATCGGGCGCGGCAAAAGGATGGGCCCATATCGCTGTCATTCAGGCACTGACTAAAATGGGGATTGTGGTCGATGTGGTAGCCGGTTGCTCTGTAGGCGCTTTAGTGGCAGCGGCTTATGCGACTAACCGACTGAATGCCATGGCTCGCTGGGTGAGTGGGTTTCATCATTGGGATGTGATTCGCCTGATGTATCTCTCTTGGCAGCGGGGTGGGTTACTGCGTGGCGATCGGGTATTTAATCAGGTACGACACATCTTGCGTACCCAGCAGATAGACGAGTGTACTATCAAGTTCGGTGCGGTGGCTACTAACCTTACAACAGCGCGAGAACTGTGGCTTACCGAGGGCGATCTGCACCATGCGATCCACGCCTCGTGCAGCATGCCGGGATTGCTCGCACCGGTGCGACACAATGACTATTGGTTGGTTGATGGTGCAGTGGTGAACCCGGTGCCTGTTTCTCTGGCACGCGCACTGGGCGCTGACGTGGTAATTGCCGTTGATTTGCAGCACAACGCGACGCTGGGGCATGACGACATGCTGTCGGTGGCCGCGATGGCTGAGGAGACGCATGCGGATTCGACGCCGCTCAACTGGCAGCATAAGCTTCGGCGGCGCTTGTCCATGGTATTGCAGCGTCAGCGTGCCAACCGTGCACCTTCCGCGATGGATATCATGACGGCCTCCATTCAGGTGCTGGAAAACCGTTTAAAAATGCATCGTATGGCTGGCGACCCGCCTGATGTGGTGGTGCAGCCCTATTGTCCACAAATTGCCACGCTGGATTTTCATCGTGCGCACGAGGCGATTGCAGCAGGGCGACTGGCCGTGGATAAAAAGCAGGATGAATTGCAACTGCTGGTAAACCGAGACGCAGGCTAATGCGAAACGCTGCACCTGATAGGTGTCAAAAAGGGTAAAAGTTTGGAGTGGCAGGGGTTAAGGCCGAACAACGCGAGGGAATATGCATGAAGTTGACGTATGAGGTCATCAATGGGTCAGCCATTAACAGATAAGCACATTTTGATTGTTGAAGATGAGGCGGTATTTCGTTCCGTGATCGCTGGCTATCTGACATCGCTGGGTGCATCTGTGCGTGAAGCTGTCAATGGTGTGGATGCATTAGCCGTAATGCAAGGCTATCACCCTGATTTGATCGTGTGCGATTTGGAAATGCCGCTGATGGGGGGCATTGAGTTCGTTGAAACGCTCAGGTTGCAAGATAATCGCACGCCTATTCTGGTGGTGTCCGCCACCAGCCAGATGGGGGATGTCGCCAAAGTGCTGCGCCTGGGCGTGCAGAATGTGATGCTTAAGCCTATCCGCGATTATGCGCGCTTGCGCGAAGCTGTGATGACCTGCATGTACCCTGACATGTTCACTTCTCAACTGAGTGAAGTTGAGCAGTTGATGGAGGATATGGATTCACTCAATCAATCGCCAGACGCGGTCAATAAATTGCTGGCGCAGCTACAGCCGCCGGTGCATCAAAAAATAATAGCAGGTTGCAGCGTGCGTTACCGCCAATTGACGTCATTAGAGCAGCCGGGTCTGGTACTGGATATTGCCGCTTTGTCTGATGATGATTTGGCGTTCTATTGTCTTGATGTGACACAAGCCGCTAATAATAACGGCACGCTGGCGGCTTTGCTGCTGCGCACACTGTTTAACGGGTTGTTGCAAGAGCATCTGGCTAATCAGCAACACCGTCTACCTGAATTGCCTGTATTGCTGCGACAGGTCAATCAATTGCTGCGTCAGGCCAATCTTAATGGGCGTTTCCCTCTGCTAGTGGGCTACTATCACCGAGGATTGCAACGACTCATTCTTATTTCAGCCGGTTTGCATGCCATGCTGAACGCGGGAGAGGAGCAGTTGGTGTTAAACAATGGTATTCCACTCGGCACCCTCGATGGAGCATATCTTAACCAATTAAACCATGAGTGCGCCGCTTTTGAATGTCAGGTATGGGGACGCGTCGGACGCTTACGACTGATGTTATCAGCAGATTGAATGCTTACGCGGTGTGATGAGGCCTACGGAATAGTCTGATAGGCGCTCATCATGCAATTTGTTGCATACTCTTCGCTTTCGAAATTATTTTTTATTTCCTACTATATAAAGTGTTGTTTTATTTTTATCATAGCCATCGCGTTTACCGGGTGTCGTCTCTGGCCGAGCAGGCTGGTGTATCCCGAATTAAACCCGGCAATAAAGTTCATTATTTGAACGGTATATCAGAGGTTGTTATGTCAACGGTCAATAAAAAAGTTAGAAAAGCGGTCATCCCCGTCGCAGGGCTAGGGACTCGGATGCTGCCGGCAACAAAAGCGATTCCAAAAGAAATGTTGCCGCTGGTTGATAAGCCGCTCATTCAATACGTCGTCAATGAGTGTATCGCCGCAGGCTTGAACGAAATTATTTTAGTTACACACTCATCTAAGAATTCTATTGAAAACCACTTCGATACCAGTTTTGAGCTGGAAGCGATGTTGGAGAAGCGTGTTAAACGCCAATTGTTGGAAGAAGTTCAGTCTATTTGCCCGAAGCACGTCACCATCATGCAAGTGCGTCAGGGGTTGGCAAAAGGATTGGGACACGCTGTGATGTGCGCACACCCGTTAGTCGGGGATGAGCCGGTCGCCGTTATTTTGCCCGACGTTATCATTGATGAATTTGAATCCAACCTGAAAAAAGACAACCTGAGTGAAATGCTGGCGCGTTTCTCTGAAACGGGTCATAGCCAAATTATGGTTGAACCGGTTGAAGAAGTCAGCAGCTATGGCGTTGTTGACTGCAAAGGGCAAACATTACAGCCGGGCGACAGTGCACCAATGGTGGGCGTCGTGGAAAAACCCAAGGCGGCAGAGGCACCGTCCAATTTAGCCATTGTTGGTCGCTATGTGCTATCGGCTGATATTTGGTCTCTGCTGGAAAAAACACCGCCGGGAGCGGGTAATGAAATCCAGTTAACGGATGCCATTGCCATGTTGATGGAAAAAGAAACAGTAGAGGCTTACCACCTTAAAGGGGGCAGTCACGACTGCGGAAACAAATTGGGTTACATGCGTGCATTTGTAGAATACGGCCTGCGTCACAATACGCTGGGTAATGATTTTGCTGCATGGCTTAATGAAACCGTTAATGAAAATGATGTGAAATAACCTGATTCGATGGCGCTTTGCCTTGTGGTTCGCGGAGCGTCACGAAAAATGGATATAAAAAACCCCGTTAAACGGGGTTTTTTGTTAAATAAGCGCAAGAATTCCGATTGGGAATTACAGCAGGAAATCGTCCAGCGATTTACTTTGCTCTTCAATGGCTTTTTTGATCACGGCAGGGGTACGGCCTTGGCCAGTCCACGTTCTTGATTCGCCGTTTTCATCGGTATATTGATATTTTGCAGGGCGTGCGGCGCGTTTGCTTTTGCCCGGAGTTTTTGCTGCACCCAAAGATTGCAACAGTTCATTCGGGTCGATGCCATCAGCAATCAACATATCACGATATTGTTGTAATTTACGGGTACGCTCTTCGATTTCTGCCTGAGCCTGATTATCTTCGTCACGACGCTCATTGACAACGACTTCCAGTTTTTCCAGCATTTCTTCCAAAGTATCCAGGCTGCATTCTCTCGCTTGGGCGCGCAGAGTACGGATGTTGTTTAGAACCTTTAGTGCTTCGCTCATTGTGATAATCTCAAATAATATTATTGGTGGCGTATGTAGGGTGATAATAGATGGCTATTTTATTTTCTGCAATAGTCAAATTTGTAAGATTGTTAAAAAATGGCGTTTTTAAAACCGATATCACGTTGCCGCTGAGGTAAATAAAACTGCGGTGTTAACAAATGAAATACCTGTTACTTGAGTATTACTCTGTGCGCTGCGTTAAAACGGTCAACGGTGATGTGGACAGAGAGCGATATAAGCATTTTTTATACCCGATAACGTTTACCTGTTGTCAGGTGGCTGCGTCGATAAGCACAAATCAAGTTACTCGTTCCCTTACTCTGAAGAGGGCGATTCCATGCCTTTCTGACCGGTATCATACAATGCTAATTATTTACGCTAAATATCGCTCATGCTGTTAATATTTTCCTATGTATAGGAATTTTCGCAATTGCCCATTGCTTTATATACGCCGAGCACCTACGCCATTGTGGCAGTGATATAGCTAAATGACTTAATTTTGATTACATTATTTAAATGAGCTATTCAATTGATTTTAGACGTAAAGTGATATCTACACGGAAAAACGAAGGGTTGAGTATCCGAGAAACAGCGAAGCAATTTCGGATTGGCCCTGCCTCTGTATCGCGTTGGATTAATCAAATAGAGGGATTTGTTGAATAATTTAACCGTTTGATTTACATCTTCTTTAGTTAGAATGCATTTACAGAGAATGTATTTTGTTAGAACGACAAATCAAATAGTTAGCACAATAAAAAGCATTCCGAGAGGAAAAATCAGTCGTTGAAATTTTATAATGCTTATATAAATCAGTATCTTAAATTATTCAACAAAGCCCAAATAGAGTCAAAAGCATCGACCACGCGTCAGCGAAAGATCGATAAATCCGAGTTGATAAAAGATGTTGAACAATATCCAGATGCTTACCAAAAAGAACGTGCAGAGCGTTTTGGCGTTTGTCAGAAGGCCATTTGGCAAGCGCTTAAAAAGCTGGGATTGACCTATAAAAAAAACTCTACGTCATCCGAAAGCCGACGAAAACGCCCGGCAGGGATTTCAACAAAAAAAACAACAGTATGAAAAAGAAGGTAAACCTATTGTTTTTATTGATGAAAGTGGTTTTTCACACGATGCCCCACGGACTCACGGCTATTCCCCAAAAGGTCAACGGTGTTTTGGCCTGAAGAACTGGGGAGCTAGGGGAAGAACAAATGTTATCGGCGCTTTATTAGGCACAACGCTGTTTGCTATCGGATTATTTGATATCAATATTAACAGCGATGTTTTCTATGCCTGGGTCACACAAGTCCTTATCCCAGTACTCCCTAAAAACAGTGTAATCATGATGGACAATGCCACTTTTCACAAAAAACATAATATTCAACAAGTCATCATCGATGCAGGGTATATGGTGGAGTATTTGCCTACATATTCGCCAGATCTTAACCCAATTGAGCATAAATGGGCACAAGCAAAAAGCAAAAAAAGAGAGATGGGTTGCGATACAGAGAGTTTGTTCTCAGTCCATATGGTGTAATCAAAATTAAGTCGCTTGGCTATATTCAACAAAGCCCCTTGGTGGTTAATGCGCAACGTGAACAGCCTGTACACTGCATATTAATCGATGAGTGCCAGTTTCTAACCCGCGAGCAGGTGAACCAGCTGTCGGACATTGTCGATGAGTTGGATATTCCGGTGCTGTGCTACGGTCTACGCACTGATTTTCAGGGCGAATTATTCTCCGGTAGCCAGTATCTGCTCGCCTGGGCGGATAAGCTGATCGAGTTGAAAACGGTTTGTCATTGCGTGCGCAAAGCGAATCGGGTACTGCGGCTTGATGCGCAGGGCAACCCGCTGCGCGAAGGTGAGCAGGTGGTGATCGGGGGGCAATGAGCGCTATGTGTCAGTCTGCCGTAAAC
Source organism: Symbiopectobacterium purcellii (assembly GCF_052050035.1). Taxonomy (GTDB): domain Bacteria; phylum Pseudomonadota; class Gammaproteobacteria; order Enterobacterales; family Enterobacteriaceae; genus Symbiopectobacterium; species Symbiopectobacterium purcellii_A. The sequence continues at coordinate 4,582,262 of NZ_CP189882.1, read as the reverse complement.
ACTATAGCCAACCGACTTAAAAATGATTACATCCTATGCCCTGATATGCGGCAAAGAAGCATAGCTGGCTGTTATCAAAATAATGTCGCTTGGCTATATAAAAGCGCATTGGGATTGATCCACGCGTCACTATCAACAGATAAGCAATAGGCGGTCGATAAAAATCAGGCCGATAAAAAAAACCAGTGACGCGGTGCGTCGCTGGGGTGAGAAACCCTCACCTTAACGGCAAGGGGGTGTTATCGCCTCTCAGTTAGCCTTCTTACCTTTTTTCTCGGTTTTGGCCGGGGCTTTCGCGTCTTCTACACTTTCCGTATAGGGACGGCCGTAGTACGTGTCCAGCATGATCTGTTTCAGTTCAGCAATCAGCGGATAGCGCGGGTTGGCCCCGTACACTGATCGTCAAAGGCATCTTCAGACAGTTTGTCCACTTTCGCCAGGAAATCGGCTTCTTGCACGCCTGCTTCACGAATTGACGTGGGGATGCCCAGTTCAGTTTTAATTTCATCCAACCAAGTCAACAGTTTGTCAATCTTCGCCGCAGTGCGATCGCCCGGCGCGCTCAGCCCCAGATGATCGGCCACTTCGGCAGAACGACGACGCGCTTGTGGTCGATCGTATTGACTGAATGCGGTTTGCTTGGTCGGGTTGTCATTCGCGTTATAACGAATCACGTTAGCGATCAACAGGGCGTTGGCCAAACCGTGCGGAATATGGAACTCAGAGCCCAGTTTGTGCGCCATGGAGTGGCAGACCCCAAGGAAGGCGTTGGCAAAGGCGATACCGGCGATGGTGGCGGCGTTGTGAACGCGTTCACGTGCAACCGGGTTTTTCGCGCCGTCACGGTAGCTGGCTGGCAGGTTCTCTTTGAGCAGCTTCAATGCCTGTAGCGCTTGTCCGTCGGAATATTCGTTGGCGAGTACCGATACGTAGGCTTCGAGTGAGTGGGTAACCGCATCCAGGCCGCCAAAGGCGCACAGAGATTTCGGCATGTTCATCACCAGATTCGCATCAACGATCGCCATGTCCGGGGTGAGCGCATAGTCAGCCAGCGGGTATTTTTGCCCGGTAGCATCATCCGTTATAGCCAAGCGACTTAATTTTGATTACACCATATGGACTGAGAACAAACTCTCTGTATCGCAACCCATCTCTCTTTTTTTGCTTTTTGCTTGTGCCCATTTATGCTCAATTGGGTTAAGATCTGGCGAATATGTAGGCAAATACTCCACCATATACCCTGCATCGATGATGACTTGTTGAATATTATGTTTTTTGTGAAAAGTGGCATTGTCCATCATGATTACACTGTTTTTAGGGAGTACTGGGATAAGGACTTGTGTGACCCAGGCATAGAAAACATCGCTGTTAATATTGATATCAAATAATCCGATAGCAAACAGCGTTGTGCCTAATAAAGCGCCGATAACATTTGTTCTTCCCCTAGCTCCCCAGTTCTTCAGGCCAAAACACCGTTGACCTTTTGGGGAATAGCCGTGAGTCCGTGGGGCATCGTGTGAAAAACCACTTTCATCAATAAAAACAATAGGTTTACCTTCTTTTTCATACTGTTGTTTTTTTTGTTGAAATCCCTGCCGGGCGTTTTCGTCGGCTTTCGGATGACGTAGAGTTTTTTTTATAGGTCAATCCCAGCTTTTTAAGCGCTTGCCAAATGGCCTTCTGACAAACGCCAAAACGCTCTGCACGTTCTTTTTGGTAAGCATCTGGATATTGTTCAACATCTTTTATCAACTCGGATTTATCGATCTTTCGCTGACGCGTGGTCGATGCTTTTGACTCTATTTGATTAATCCAACGCGATACAGAGGCAGGGCCAATCCGAAATTGCTTCGCTGTTTCTCGGATACTCAACCCTTCGTTTTTCCGTGTAGATATCACTTTACGTCTAAAATCAATTGAATAGCTCATTTAAATAATGTAATCAAAATTAAGTCGTTTAGCTATACTACGGCGAACGGCGTCACTTCAGAACCGGTACCGGATGTGGTGGTCACGGCAATCATCTTCGCCTTCACGCCAATTTTCGGGAATTTGTAGATACGCTTGCGAATATCCATAAAGCGCAGCGCCAATTCTTCAAAATGGGTATCTGGATGCTCGTACATCACCCACATGATTTTGGCCGTGTCCATCGGTGAACCGCCACCTAGCGCGATGATCACGTCAGGCTTGAATGCTTGCATCTGCTCAGCGCCTTTGCGCACGATGCTCAGCGTCGGATCGGCTTCCACTTCAAAGAAAACATCGGTTTCCATTCCGTGCTGTTTCAGCACCGACGTGATTTGATCCACGTAGCCGTTGTTGAACAAGAAACGGTCAGTAACGATAAAGGCGCGTTTGTGGCCATCCTCGGCCACTTATTCCAGTGCGATAGGCAAGGAGCCACGACGGAAATAGATGGATTTCGGAAGTTTGTGCCACAACATATTTTCAGCTCGCTTGGCTACCGTTTTCTTGTTAATCAAGTGTTTGGGTCCGACGTTTTCTGAAATTGAGTTACCACCCCAAGAGCCGCAGCCCAGCGTTAGCGACGGTGCCAGATTGAAGTTGTACAGATCGCCGGTACCGCCCTGAGAGGCTGGTGTATTGATTAAAATACACGCGATTTTCATCATCGCCCCAAAATGGTTGACGCGTGCTACCTCGTTATCCTGATCGGTATACAGGCAGGAGGTATGACCGATACCTCCCATGGCGACCAACTTCTCGGCTTTGACTAAAATCCTATTGGGATAGGTTCTAAGGCGTCATCAAAATCTTTAGCGCGATACATGGCAAGCGTTGGCGACAGTTTCTCGTGGGCAAACGGTTCAGACTCATCCACGTTAACCACTTCACCAATCAGCACTTTAGTCCCAGTGGGCACAGTAAAACCGGCCATTTCGGCGATTTTTGGCGCTGCCTGACCAACAATAGCCGCGTTAAGCGAGCCGTTTTTCAAAATGATCGATTGGATTGCTGCGAGCTCTTTATAGCCAAGCGACATTATTTTGATAACAGCCAGCTATGCTTCTTTGCCGCATATCAGGGCATAGGATGTAATCATTTTTAAGTCGGTTGGCTATACCTTGCAGCAGATAGCCGCCGTGGGTTGAAAAACGTTCCCGCACCGCGTCATAAACGCTGTCTACCACAATCACCGACTGTTCAGAGGCGCAGATAACACCGTTGTCGAACGTTTTCGACATCAGAATAGAAGCCACGGCGCGTTTGATGTCTGCCGTTTCATCGATCACAACGGGGTATTGCCAGCGCCCACCCCGATGGCCGGTTTGCCGGAACTGTAGGCGGCTTTTACCATGCCGGGACCACCGGTGGCGAGGATCATATTAATGTCGGGATGGTGCATTAACTGGTTGGACAATTCCACAGAAGGCTCATCAATCCAGCCAATTATGTCTTTCGGCGCGCCGGCAGCGATGGCGGCTTGCAGCACGATGTCTGCGGCTTTATTGGTGGCATTTTTAGCGCGCGGGTGCGGCGAGAAAATGATGCCATTACGGGTTTTCAGACTGATAAGTGCTTTGAAAATAGCGGTGGAGGTCGGGTTAGTGGTCGGGACAATCCCGCACAGCAATCCGATCGGCTCGGCGATGGTGATGGTGATGGTGATGGTGCGAGAGTGTAAAAAGATCTGTGTAAATGGCATTTTGAGGAAAACCTTCAGAGGACAAAAAATGCCTATCAGCAACGAACTTATTGACCAACTGCTTCAGGATTGCCACTCCCCTTGTATCTTAAAAGTTGGTTAAAATAACTACGATTAGATTTGGCACAGCGTATGCAGCCCGATTTCCCCTTGGGTTAAAAGCCCGTTACTGAGCGACTGGCGCATACGTTGAGCCACTCATCTGAAACCCGAACAGTTGTCCGTACTCCATAACGCATTTGCAAGGATGGGTAATAATGAGTCTGCCAAGTCCACTCTGTGTAGGTATCGATGTTTCGAAAGCAACGCTGGACATTGCCGCCAGCAGCACGATTGCGCAATTTTCTGTTGCCAATGATGCTGACGGCTTTGATTCCATTATTGCTGAGCTGAAGAAGCACGACGTTGCGCTTGTGCTGATGGAAGCCACCGGAGGGCTTGAAGCTGCCGTAGCTTGTGCGCTTCAGGCCGAAGGTTTTGAGCTCGCTGTGGTCAACCCCAGGCAGGCTCGTGACTTTGCCCGTGCTATGGGGTATCTGGCGAAGACTGACCGTATTGATGCGAGAGCACTTGCGCAGATGACCGAGGTTATTAATCGCCATCCGGAACGAGGCCGCTTTATTCGGGCTTTGCCGGATACTGAACGTCAGGTTCTCAATTCCATGGTAGTTCGCAGACGGCAGTTGATTGCAATGCTGGTTGCTGAACGAAACAGGTTGTATCTGGCTCATCAGCAAAGCAGAAAAAGCATTAATATCATCATCAAAGCGCTGGAAGATGAACTTGCGCGGATCGATAAGGACATGAACACCCACATCAGCAACCACTTCAAAGAGCTTTCTGAGCGGTTGAGTAGCATTAAGGGCGTCGGCACTATGAGCCCCATTCCCAGTCGAAATGCAACAAAGTGACCCACTGGCCAGAGTCGGATAAAATCACCGTTCTGGCCCTACTGGAGATCCCGTTGCATGCAGGGAAAACATCTGACTCACAAAGAACGGTTCTACATCGAAAAGCGGCGTGGTGATGGGGTTAACCAGGCCACCATCGCCCGGGAACTGGAGCTTCCTCGTTCTACCATCAGCAGGGAACTCAGACGCAATACCGACGCCGCTTTCAACGGGGTCTATTCCTGCAGAAGGGCCGAAACGTTGGCCAGAGGGCGGCGGCAGAAAACACGGCCGGACAGCGTGATTAACCAGCTTGAACCGCACATTCAGGACTTTATCATAACGGCGCTGTCTACCCACACCTCACCTGAGGTCATCAGTGGGCGCCTGGTCCTGGAATTTGGCCTGTCCGTCAGCAAGAACTCGCTCTATCGCTATATCCAGCAGGAGCGCCGGGCCGGCGGTGAGCTGTATCAGCAGCTCCCTCATCGGGGTAAACGGTATAACTATCAGACCGATGAGAACAAACGCGGTCCTATTCCCAACCGTGTTGGCATTGAGCAGCGGCCGGCCGTTGCTGACCTCAAGCAGGAACCCGGGCATTTCGAGATTGACACCATCTTTGGCAAAGATCAGAAATCATTCCTGCTGACGGTGGTCGATAAAGCCGTCAAGCTGGTCATCATTCGCAAACTGCCCAACAAGCGAGCAGAGACAGTGGTAGCGGCCTTCAGGGACATCGTTGCCAATACCTTCTGCGAGTTTAAAACCCTGACTGCTGACAACGGTTCTGAATTTTCCCAGCACGGGGAAATTACAAAAGTCACGGGGGCACCGGTCTACTTTGCCCGGCCATATCATTCCTGGGAACGCGGGTTGAATGAGCATACCAACGGGCTGATACGGCGTTTTTACCCGAAGGGAACGGACTTCAATTATGTCACCCATCGCAAGGTTGCAGCACTCGAACACCTGCTCAATACGCGAGGCAGAAAATCGCTGGGTTATCGTTCTCCAAATGAGGTATTTTTAACGCACTTACAGGCGGCATAATGCCCTACCGTTTTGTTGCGTTTCGACTGGGAATGGGCCCACTGATCGGTAAGCACGAAAAGCAGCTTAACGGCTTCGATGACCGCATTATTTCTCTCTATTCCAGAGGGCTATCAACGCGTGATATTCAGGCTCACTTTAAAGAAGTCTACGGGGTCGATGTTTCCGCTGGCTTCATTTCTCAAGTGACCAATGCCGTGATGGATGACGTTAAGCGCTGGCAGCGACGGCCGCTGGATGCGTTTTATCCCATTGTTTACCTTGACTGTATTGTGGTCAAAAGCCAGGACGGCGGAGCCGTGACCAACAAGTCTGTTTACTTGGCTCTAGGCATCAACGGCCAGGGCGAAAAAGAGCTGCTGGGGCTATGGATAGCCAAAACCGAGGGGGCCAAGTTCTGGTTATCTGTAATGACAGAACTGAAAAATCGTGGGCTACAGGACATCTTCATCGCCTGCTGCGATGGCCTGAAGGGCTTTCCTGATGCCATTGAAGCTGTTTACCCGCATACGCGGGTACAGCTCTGCATCGTGCATCAGGTGCGGAACTCGCTGCGCTACGTCGGCTGGAAAGAGCGTAAAGCCGTTGCTGCTGACCTCCGTACTATCTATAGTTCCGCAACGCTAGAGGGCGCTGAAGAGGCCCTGGATGCCTTCGCGGCCAAATGGGATGAGCAGTTCCCGACGATCAGCCCATCGCGGAGAAATAATTGGGAACGTCTCATCGTCATTTTTGATTTTCCGCCGGAGATTCGCAAGGTTATCTACACCACCAACGCGATAGAGTCGTTAAATGCTTCATTGCGCAAGATAACGAAAACGCGACGAATATTTCCAACGGATGACTCTGTGCTAAAATTATTCTATCTAGCCTTGCATAATATCTCGGCTAAATGGACCCTACCAATCAGAGACTGGAAACCGGCTATGAGCCAATTCATGTTGATGTATGGAGATCGGATTTCCGGTTAAGCGATGGAGCCATTTACACGAAATTCTTTACAGACTCATAAAATCGAACGTAGTATGTTGCTAAGGCCGATGCCCAGTAGTTATTGCAGCCCGATTGCGTTGTGACGCCGTGAGGCATTATGAAAACAAAAAATCCACGCAACTGCGTGGGTTTTTTGAGGTTTGGTGGTCCTTATGCGATGCAGTGAGATCGCATGAGACAACATAATCGATTTAGACGTTAAACAAGAATTTCATCACATCGCCATCTTTAAGGATGTATTCTTTCCCTTCAGAACGCATTTTTCCTGCTTCTTTCGCGCCTTGCTCACCTTTGTAGGTGATGAAGTCTTCATACGCGATAGTTTGGGCGCGGATAAAGCCTTTTTCAAAGTCGGTATGGATTTTACCTGCGGCCTGTGGGGCAGTAGCGCCGACAGGGATGGTCCAGGCGCGCACTTCTTTTACGCCGGCGGTAAAGTAGGTTTGCAGGTTAAGCAGTTCATAACCGGCGCGAATCACGCGGTTCAGGCCCGGTTCTTCCAGCCCCAGTTCTGCCATGAATTCGTCGCGATCGGCGTCATCCAGTTCGGCAATGTCGGATTCCACCTCAGCACAAACCGGGACGACCACAGAACCTTCGCTGGCAGCGATTTCACGCACCCGATCCAGGTAGGGGTTGTTTTCAAAGCCATCTTCATTGACGTTAGCGATGTACATGGTGGGCTTGAGCGTCAGGAAGCTCAGGTAACGAATGGCCGCTTTCTCTTCAGCGTTCAGATCTAGGGCGCGCAACATGCCCGCTTTTTCCAACTGCGGCAGACATTTTTCCAGCGCGGCCTGTTCAATTTTGGCGTCTTTGTCGCCGCCTTTGGCTTTCTTCTGCACGCGGTGCAGTGCACGTTCGCAGGTATCGAGATCAGCCAGCGCCAGTTCGGTGTTAATGGTATCGATGTCGTCAGCCGGATCAACTTTGCCCGCAACGTGGATAATATTGTCGTTTTCGAAGCAGCGCACTACGTGACCGGTCGCTTCCGTTTCGCGGATGTTAGTCAGGAATTGGTTACCCACGCCTTCACCTTTGGACGCACCTTTTACCAGACCTGCGATATCAACAAACTCCATCGTGGTTGGGAGAATACTCTGCGGTTTAACAATCTCGGCCAGCTTATCCAAACGCGGATCGGGCATCGGCACCACGCCAGTGTTGGGCTCTATGGTGCAAAACGGAAAGTTGGCCGCTTCGATACCGGCTTTGGTCAATGCATTGAACAGCGTAGATTTACCCACGTTAGGCAGCCCAACGATACCGCATTTGAATCCCATACTTTTATCACCTTAAATAGCTTATCAATCAGATGGTTGTGGTTTGTTATCTGAACAAATAAATACGTTAGCGCCGATTATACACGGAATGGCGCATTAACTCGAATCGCCTGCGCGCGAATATTACTTCACACAGGTTTATAGGCGTGCAGTCGATTCATTGCTTTTACCATATCGTCTTTCAGCAAAATCTCGGTGCAGCGAATGGCTTCGTCGATCGCGCAGTCGATCAGCGTCTGCTCACTGGCGGGCGGTTTGCCCAGCACAAAACCGGTAACCTTACTTTTATCACCGGGATGGCCGATACCGATGCGCAAACGGTGAAAATTAGGGTTGTTCCCTAATTTGCTCATGATGTCTTTCAAGCCGTTGTGTCCGCCGTGTCCACCGCCCAGTTTTAGTTTGGCAATCCCCGGTAAAAGATCCAGCTCATCGTGCGCCACCAAAATTTCATCCGGTTGGATGCGGTAAAAGGTTGCCATTGCCGCCACTGCTTTACCACTGAGGTTCATAAAGGTGGTTGGCACCAGCAGACGAATATCGTGGCCAGCCAGCTTAAGGCGTGCGGTATAGCCAAAGAACTTGGCCTCTTCCTTCAGCGATTGCCGATAAACCTCAGCTAACTGGTCAACATACCAGGCACCGGCATTGTGGCGCGTGGCGGCGTATTCGGCTCCCGGATTCGCCAATCCGACGATCAATTTGATACTGCTCACGTTAAGTCCCAGATTTTGCGTCTTATGACGCCCGATAACAGAAAGTCAAACGCGTAGTTTACACACGTGTAGTACAGTGAAAAAGCCTTCAGCAGGTTGTTTGTCGTGCGTTCGACGGGCGTGCAGCAGAAAAGGGTTGGAAACGATTTACTTTGGTAACAATTCAATTTTGTTATTAATTATATTCACACTCTGTCAGCACTAAATGTAAAAAAACGTTTCTACACTTGCTTATCTGTGATCGCCTACGCAATACCTTATTGCCTACAGCGTCTATAATTACATCAGAACAAGGACGGTTACGTAGCATTTTCATTTTTCCGAACGGTCACGTATTTTACCTGACCCTTACAGGAGGTGACAGATGAAACGCAAAAATGCTGTCATGCTAGGCAACGTATTTATGGGTATCGGTATTGTGTTAATGGTCGGGGGGATCGCCTTAACCATTATCAGCCAATTACCGGAGCTTAACTTGCCCGCCTATTTTACCTATTTCGACCTGATGGCCATCTTCGCTGGTGCCATGACCTGGTTGGTTGGTGCGCGCATTGGCGGCCGTGAAGCCGTCGCCGATCGCTATTGGTGGGTGAAGCATTTCGATAAACGCTGCCTCCGCCAGCAACCGCATTCCTGATAATACCAGACGCCTGCCTGTGCGGCAGGCGTTGAGATACTTTCTGCTTGCAGAAAGTATCTGCTTTGCGCGCTTATCATATTCCTCTATAGTGGTCAACTAAATTTGGCCACCCTACCTGACTGTTGATGGAACAGCCGTTCTGATTCATTTGGTGTTAACCCACCGTTATACCAGTGAGGTCTGACATCGCTATAATAATGGGTTATGTAGCGAATAATGGATGATTGAGCAGTACTAAAGCTTTGGTAGCCAGTCGTTGGCACCCATTCAGTCTTCAGACTACGGAAGAATCGCTCCATCGGACTATTATCCCAACAATTTCCTCTGCGACTCATACTTTGGGTCATCTGATAACGCCACAATGCCTGCCTATACTGACGACTGGTGTAATGGCTGTAGTGGTTGAATAATCAGGACACTAAACTTACATCCAAAACGGAGGTGTTTAGTGAACCATAAACGACAATTTACCCCTGAGTTTAAAAAGGAAGCCGTTGCCCTGGTAACAAAGCAGTGCTATACGATAGCCAGGGCAGCAGCATCGCTGGGCATAAGCAACAAAACCCTGCATACATGGGTCTCGCTGGCACGCAAGCAGAGCAACGGCGTACTCAGCGATGATGAACGTGCAGAGTTAAAACGGTTACAAAAGGAAAACAAAGAGTTACGTACAGAGAAGGAGATACTAAAAAAGGCGAGTGCCTTCTTCTCGAAACATATGTCGTGAGATATAGCCAAGCGACTGAGACTGTAAAATAATCTGTGTAAATGGCATTTTGAGGAAAACCTTCAAAGGATAACAAAATGCCTATCAGCAACGAACTTATTGACCAACTGCTTCAAGATTGTCACTCCCCTCAGGATCTGCTGGGTGAATCAGGCCTACTCAAGGTGCTGACTAAAAGACTGGCGGAACGGGTTCTTGAAGCTGAGATGGAGATGCACCTTGGGTATGCTAAGCATGACCCGGCTGGTAATCATTCAGGCAACTCACGCAATGGCAAGACATCCAAGAGCGTACGTAGCCAAAATGGGGAGATCGAGCTCGATATTCCGCGCGACCGCAACAGTACCTTCGAGCCGACACTGATCGGTAAGCACGAAAAACAGCTTAACGGCTTCGATGACCGCATTATTTCTCTCTATTCCAGAGGGTTATCAACCCGTGATATTCAGGCACACTTTAAAGAAGTCTACGGGGTCGATGTTTCCGCTGGCTTCATTTCTCAAGTGACCAATGCTGTGATGGATGAAGTTAAGCGCTGGCAGCAACGGCCGCTGGATGCGCTTTATCCCATTGTTTACCTTGACTGTATTGTTGTCAAAAGCCAGGACGGCGGAGCCGTGGCCAACAAGTCTGTTTATCTGGCCCTCGGCGTCAACGGCCAGGGCGAAAAAGAGCTGCTGGGGCTATGGATAGCCAAAACTGAGGGGGCCAAGTTCTGGTTATCTGTGATGACAGAACTGAAAAATCGTGGGCTAAAGGACATCTTCGTCGCCTGCTGCGATGGCCTGAAAGGCTTTCCTGATGCCATTGAAGCTGTTTACCCGCATACGCGGGTACAGCTCTGCATTGTGCATCAGGTGCGGAACTCGCTGCGCTACGTCGGCTGGAAAGAGCGTAAGGCCGTTGCTGCTGACCTGCGCACCATCTATAGTTCCGCAACGCTAGAGGGCGCTGAAGAGGCCCTGGATGCCTTCGCGGCCAAATGGGATGAACAGTTCCCGACGATCAGCCCGTCGTGGAGAAATAATTGGGAACGTCTCATCGTCATTTTTGACTTTCCGCCGGAGATCCGCAAGGTTATCTACACCACCAACGCGATAGAGTCGTTAAATGCTTCATTGCGCAAGATAACGAAAACGCGACGAATATTTCCAACGGATGACTCGGTGATAAAATTACTCTATCTAGCCTTGCATAATATCTCTGCTAAATGGACCTTGCCAATCAGAGACTGGAAACCTGCTATGAGCCAATTCATGTTGATGTATGGAGAACGAATCTCCGGTTAAGCAATGGAGCCATTTACACAAAATTCTTTACAGACTCGCTTGCCAAATGGCCTTCTGACAAACGCCAAAACGCTCTGCACGTTCTTTTTGGTAAGCATCTGGATATTGTTCAACATCTTTTATCAACTCGGATTTATCGATCTTTCGCTGACGCGTGGTCGATGCTTTTGACTCTATTTGATTAATCCAACGCGATACAGAGGCAGGGCCAATCCGAAATTGCTTCGCTGTTTCTCGGATACTCAACCCTTCGTTTTTCCGTGTAGATATCACTTTACGTCTAAAATCAATTGAATAGCTCATTTAAATAATGTAATCAAAATTAAGTCGTTTAGCTATACTTGTCCGGCCAGTATTTGGCTCCGCTTCGCGGCGGGATAAGGGGCCTGATTTTCTTTCTTAGCAACGCATCGTGGCAGTAACGGGCGTCATAAGCACCGTCTGCTGACACTTCCCTGATTTTTCGGTGGGTTTGGTTAATCAGGCCCGGCAGTGCCTGCGCATCTGTCGTTCCGCTGAGCGATAAGTCGGCACAGATAATCTCATGCGTCGCACTGTCTGCTGCCAGATGAAGCTTGCGCCACACTCTTCGTCTGTCAGCCCCATGCTGCCTGACTTTCCATTCACCTTCGCCAAAGACCTTCAGACCGGTACTGTCGATGACCAGATGCGAGATTTCACCACGCGTTGGCGTTTTTATGCTGATACTGACGGTTTTTGCCCGCCGACTGACCAGAGAGTAGTCCGGGCAGCGCATTGGCAGGCTCATCAGTGTAAAAACCGAGTCGACAAAGCCCTGTAATGCCCGGAGCGACAGGTTAAACACGCGCTTTATCATCAAAACCGTGGTAACAGCCATATCGGTGTAGTAAAGCGGCCGACCACGACCTTCAGGCGAAGAACTGTCAGTCCATGCAGCGATGGCGGACTCATCAAGCCAGACCGTCAGGGAGCCGCGTTGTCTGAGTGCTTTGTTGTAGGTGGGCCAGTTGGTGATTTTAAACTTTTGCTTTGCCATGGGGAGCTGCTATCGGGAGCGATGATAGTGCTTTGATCCGGCGATCCCCTGAAAGTTCGATTTATTCAACAAAGCCACTTACCCGCTAACCACCGCCCAAGTTTCACGTCGTGTGTATTGGTAACCATCGTGGCGATAGTCCTTGCGCCCGCAGACCCGCCACTAACGTTCCACGCTTCGCTGACCAGGCTACGTTTTATCGTCCGCTCAATATCTGGCTCCTTAGGTCGACACCAATAGCTATAACTGCGTCGGTGAACATTAAAAATACGACACAACGCTTTCACTGGATAAAGCGCTCTTAGCTTTTCAACTACCGAGAATTTTTCAGTGAGTCGGACATTAAGAGCGCAGTAGCCTTTTTTAAGATGGCATTCTCCATTTCCAGTCGGTGGATTTTTTTCTTCATTTCTCTGAACTCAATTTGTTCAGGTGTTAATGGCAGACCAGGCGATGTTTTCCCTTGACGTTCTAAACGAAGGGCTCTTACCCACCGGCTAATCGCTGAAAGACTGACGTTCATGGCTTTCGCGGCTTCCTGGTAGGTATAATTTTGGTCAAGGACTAATTTGGCGGTTTCACATTTAAATTCAGCAGTAATTATTTTACTCATTTTGGCACCTATAAAAATCATGAGGTAAGCATATCACCTCTACTTAGGTGGCCAAATTCAGTATGCCACTACACTCCTGCGCTAATAGACCCGATAATAATTATCGCCATTGTTCATAAGCAATATTATTGTCGCGCTGAACGATATTATGTCGAGCAGGTAAATGTACCCACACGATAATAAAAAACGCCACCCGAAGGTGGCGTTTTGTTAATAACAAATTGACAACAGAGATGGACGCTGTTGATTAATGCTCAAACATGGCAGAAATAGACTCTTCGTTGCTGATGCGACGAATAGCTTCTGCCAACATGCCCGAAAGTGTCAGCGTGCGCACGTTAGGCAGTGCTTTGATATTTTCCGACAGCGGAATGGTATCGCAGACGATCAATTCATCAATCACCGAATTCTTGATGTTGTCATACGCATTGCCAGAGAAAATCGGGTGAGTGGCATAAGCAAAGACGCGTTTGGCACCGCGTTCTTTTAATGCTTCTGCCGCTTTGCACAGTGTGCCACCGGTATCGATCATGTCGTCGACCAGAATACAGTCGCGCCCAGCGACATCACCAATGATGTGCATCACCTGAGAAACGTTGGCGCGCGGACGACGTTTGTCGATGATCGCCATGTCAGTGTCGTTCAGCAGTTTAGCAATGGCGCGTGCGCGCACAACGCCACCGATATCCGGAGAAACCACAATCGGGTTTTCCAGATTCTGCTGCAACATATCTTCCAGCAGAATGGGGCTGCCGAAAACGTTATCGACCGGAACATCGAAGAAGCCTTGAATCTGTTCTGCGTGCAGGTCCACGGTCAGGACACGGTCAACCCCGACGCTTGACAGAAAGTCAGCGACCACTTTGGAGGTGATCGGCACACGCGCAGAACGCACACGGCGGTCCTGACGAGCATAGCCGAAATACGGGATAACGGCGGTAATACGTCCCGCTGACGCGCGGCGTAGAGCATCGACCATTACAACCAGCTCCATCAGGTTGTCATTGGTTGGTGCACAGGTGGACTGGATGATGAAAATGTCGCCACCACGAACGTTTTCATTGACTTGCACGCTGACTTCACCGTCGCTAAAGCGACCTACAGCGGCGTCTCCCAGGCTGGTGTATAAACGGTTGGCAATACGTTGCGCTAGTTCGGGGATAGCGTTACCAGCAAAAAGCTTCATATCAGGCACGAGAAGAACCTCAGGCTTGCGTCCAGAGAAATATTGTACCCGGTGTCTCGAGGGCGTTGCGAGGCAGCGGGTAAAATATGCATACGGGTGTATGAGTTAAGCGTTGAACTTAAGGCATAAACCCGTCATACGGGGTAAAAAATTTTTCAACGCTTAACGTTGCCCAGAAAGCACACGGTGCAGCGGCGAGGTATTCACGCCACGCGCAACAAAACCGTTCAGCGTTTCCGGGGCCTGGTCAAGCACCTGACGAGCGGCAAATTCGGTGTCGAATTCGGCAAACACACAAGCTCCCGTTCCTGTCAGGCGCGCCGGTGCGTATTCTAGCAGCCAAGAAAGTCGCTGTTCAACCTCGCGAAAACGTTTTCTTACGGTAGATTCACAATCATTGACGAAGGTCTGTTTTTGTAGCTCATCTAATGTGCGTACCGGTGTGTTACGCGGTAAGTCAGGATCGCCAAATACCAAGGGTGTCGGAATGGCGACGCCGGGGTGCACCACCAGATACCATTTTTCCGGCGGCGAAGCGGGTGTCAGCCTCTCACCAACGCCTTCGGCAAAGGCGGCGTGACCGCGCACAAACACCGGCACATCTGCACCTAATTGTAATCCCAACTGCGCCAGCGTGTCTTCATCAAGACCGCATTGCCACAGGTGATTAAACGCAACCAGCACCGTAGCGGCGTTGGACGAACCGCCCCCCAGCCCGCCTCCCATCGGCAGGCGTTTATCGATAGCGATATCGGCGCCGTTACGGGCAAGGGTGAGGCCCTGCTCATGGCAGTAGGCCTGTAACAGGCGTGCTGCGCGCACCGCCAGATTGGTGTCGTCAGGTACGCCGGGCAGCGGGGTGAGTAGCTGGATAACACCGTCGTTGCGTAACCCGATGTCGACCGTATCGCCATAATCCAGAAACTGAAACAGCGTTTGCAACATGTGATATCCGTCGGCACGCTGGCCAGTGATATACAGAAACAGGTTGAGTTTGGCCGGAGACGGCCACTGCGTCAGCTGTGCAGCATCGCTCATGCTTATTGCACCGTCCAGTTATTCATTTTCAGCTTGATGCGTTGCTCGCCTTGCGTCAGTTCGAGAGCGTTCGGCAGCGTGGGCGTGACGCTATCATCGTACCCAAGGTATTTCACTTCCCACGTTAGGCCGTTTTGTTGAAGCGTTGCCGTACTGAGCCGTGCGTGCTCATTCAGCGTAAACTGCTGCGCATCTCCCGGTACGCCAATCATCCACTGGCGCAGATTGGTCAACGGAATACGCATTCCGGTCAATTGATACAGCATGTACTCGGCATCTTTGCCGATATAACGTTTGCCTTGTCCATCGGTGATTTGAATGCCATCAGGCTGCGCGCGCAGTTCCAGCTCTGTGCCGCCAAACGGGTTGGTCAGCAGCAGGCGGTAGCGCTGCGCAGAGGACTCTTGCCAGAAAAAGTTGGCTGAAAGCTTCTTGCTATCGGAGAGATAGGCAAATGCGCCACGCGTCTGATACTGGCTTAATTGTTGCACCTGCTGCTTATGTTGCAACCAGGCTGGAGAGTCCGACGTTGCATTGGGACCAGAGGGTTTGGTCAGCGTACAGGCGGTCAGCAGTAAGCTGGCGACAGGCAGGAGCCGTAAGGCGCGGGCGGTGTGGATTAACATGTTACATGTATCCTATTAAGGGTAGAGAACCCCGTCATCATGTCGAATGGATACAGTGTGCCATGCGTTGCAAGCGATGCCCAGCGACAATGTATGGCAGAGAAAAAGCAACGCGGCACGCAATACCAACTACATCAATAGAGGTACTTCGCGCCGCGTCGCTTTTCATGCTGCGCAGCATCAAGTAGAATGCCCCTACTCGAAGACCATACTAATGTCGGCATTACTCTTGACGGCGTTTATTCAAGAATGACCCAATGACCCTGCTTGCGCTTGGCATCAACCACAAAACCGCTCCAGTATCACTGAGGGAACGTATCGCGTTCTCCCCTGATGCGCTGTGCTATGCTTTGCACAGCCTGCTTGCGCAGCCGCTGGTGCAGGGCGGGGTTGTGCTGTCTACCTGCAATCGTACTGAGCTGTATCTCAGTGTCGATGAGAGGGAGAACCAGCGCGAGCAGGTGGTTGACTGGCTGTGCCAGTTCCACCACCTGCACCCTGATGAACTGAAAAACAGCCTCTACTGGCATCAGGATAACGCGGCGGTTAATCACCTGATGCGTGTTGCCAGCGGATTGGATTCGTTGGTGCTGGGCGAGCCGCAAATTCTTGGTCAGGTTAAAAAAGCCTTTGCCGAATCCCAACGCGCTCACTCGATCTCCAGTGAGTTGGAACGCTTGTTCCAGCGCTCGTTCTCAGTGGCAAAACGGGTGCGCACGGAGACGGATATCGGTGCCAGCGCGGTGTCGGTGGCGTTTGCTGCCTGTGCGTTGGCGCGGCAGATTTTTGAATCACTGGTGGGGGTTACCGTGCTGCTGGTCGGTGCGGGAGAAACCATCGAACTGGTGGCACGTCATCTACGTGAACATCAGGTGAAACGCATGGTGATTGCCAATCGCACCCGCGAACGTGCGCAAGTCCTTGCCACAGAGGTGGGTGCTGAAGTGATCACGCTGGGCGAACTGGACGATTATCTGGCACAGGCTGATATCGTGATCAGTTCCACCGCGAGTACGTTGCCGATTATTGGAAAAGGCATGATGGAACGGACGCTGAAAGTGCGACGCAACCAGCC
Organism: Symbiopectobacterium purcellii; assembly: GCF_052050035.1. GTDB lineage: Bacteria > Pseudomonadota > Gammaproteobacteria > Enterobacterales > Enterobacteriaceae > Symbiopectobacterium > Symbiopectobacterium purcellii_A. Next base: position 4,565,445 of record NZ_CP189882.1, on the reverse strand, counting down.
CATGCTAATGGTGGACATCGCCGTGCCGCGCGATATCGAACCGGAAGTGGGTAAGTTACCCAACGTCTATCTGTACAGCGTAGACGATTTGCATGCCATCATTCAGCACAACATGGCGCAGCGCCAGGCTGCGGCGGTGCAGGCTGAATCCATCGTACAGCAAGAATCTGCCGATTTTATGGCCTGGATGCGTGCGCAATCTGCGGTAGAAACCATCCAAGAATACCGTTCACAGGCAGACGCGATTCGCGCGGAGATGACGGCGAAAGCGCTTACGGCCATTCAGCAAGGCAATGACGTCGAAGCGGTGCTGGACGCGTTAACCTCGCGTCTTACTAACCGCCTTATTCATGCGCCTACCACCGCGTTGCAGCAGGCTGCCCGCGATGGCGACCTAAACCGATTACACATTTTACGCGACAGCCTTGCGCTGGACTAGCCCCCCTCCATTCTTAGTTGACAGGAATTAACCGCACGCATGAAGCCTTCTATTGTTGCCAAACTGGAAGCGTTACAAGAACGTCACGAGGAAGTACAAGCCCTGCTGGGTGAGCCGAGCGTTATCTCTGATATGGAGCGTTTTCGGGCCTTATCTCGCGAATATGCTCAGTTGGCGGACATCACGCGCTGTTTTCAACGCTGGCAGCAGGTGCAAGAAGACAGCGAAACCGCAGAAATCATGCTGGACGATGCGGAAATGCGCGATATGGCGCAAGAAGAATTAAAACAGTTGAAGATTGATGGTGAAGCGCTGGAACAGCAGCTTCAGGTGCTGTTATTGCCCAAAGATCCGGATGATGAACGCGGTTGCTTCCTTGAAGTGCGTGCAGGGACCGGCGGTGATGAAGCGGCGCTGTTTGCCGGCGATCTGTTTCGCATGTACAGCCGTTATGCCGAATCGCGCCGCTGGCGGGTGGAAATCATGAGCGCCAGCGACGGTGAGCACGGCGGCTATAAAGAAGTGATCGCCAAAGTGAGTGGCGATGGTGTCTATGGCCAGTTGAAATTTGAGTCGGGCGGCCACCGCGTGCAGCGCGTGCCTGCCACAGAATCGCAGGGGCGTATTCATACTTCAGCCTGTACGGTTGCAGTGATGCCCGAGGTGCCCGAAGCGGAAACCCCTGATATCAATCCGGCCGATTTGCGTATTGATACCTTCCGCTCCTCCGGTGCCGGTGGCCAGCACGTTAACACCACCGACTCAGCCATTCGTATCACCCACTTACCGACCGGGATTGTGGTCGAATGTCAGGATGAGCGTTCCCAGCACAAAAACAAGGCGAAGGCCATGTCGGTGCTGGTAGCTCGTATACGCGCGGCAGAAATGCAAAAACGTCAATTGGAAGAAGCGTCGACACGCCGTAACCTGTTGGGCAGCGGCGACCGTTCCGATCGTATTCGTACGTATAACTTCCCGCAGGGGCGCGTGACCGATCACCGCATTAACCTGACGCTTTACCGACTGGATGAAGCGATGGAAGGCAAGATGGATATGCTGATCCAGCCCGTGGTGCAAGAGTATCAGGCCGATCAGTTGGCTGCGCTGTCAGAGCAGGAATAATGGATTACCGCACCTGGGTGGCGACGGCGTTACAGCAACTGGTACACAGTGAAAGCCCGAAGCGTGACGCTGAAATTCTGCTGGAACACGTCACGGGTAAAGGGCGCACGTTTTTGCTGGCGTTTGTCGAAACTCGGCTTGATGACGCACAGCTTCAACGCCTGTCGGCGCTGCTGGCAAGTCGCATCAACGGTGAGCCAGTGGCGTATTTGACGGGAGAACGTGAGTTTTGGTCTCTGCCACTGGCTGTTTCATCGGCAACGCTTATTCCTCGTCCCGACACTGAGTGTCTGGTGGAACAGGCGTTGCAGTGCATGGCACAGTTCACTGCACCGGCGGTGCTGGATTTGGGCACAGGCACAGGAGCGATTGCGCTGGCTTTGGCGAGCGAACGCCCGGACTGTAGGGTGACCGGGGTTGACGTTCAGCCGGATGCCGTGGCATTGGCACAACGCAATGCGACAACGTTGCAATTGTCTAATGTGCAATTTCTGCATGGCAGTTGGTTTGAGCCCGTGGCACACGCGAGCTTTTGTCTGATTGTGAGCAACCCGCCTTATATCGACGCCGAAGATACCCATTTGCGTGAAGGGGATGTGCGCTTTGAACCTCTTAGCGCGCTGGTAGCTGCCGAAGGTGGGTTAGCTGATTTACGTTGGATTATTCAACATGCTCCGCAATATTTGAAAAATACGGGCTGGCTGCTATTAGAACACGGTTGGCAGCAAGGCGAAGCGGTGCGACAGTTGTTGTCACAGCGCGGTTTTGAACAGGTTGCCACCTGTCGCGATTATGGCGGCAATGAGCGCGTGACGCTGGGGCAGTGGCCAGCGGCAGAGGAAGAAGCATAATGTCGTACCACTCCATTGTTCTCACGCTGCACGTGCTGGCCGCTGTGGTCACGCTCTGCCTGTTTGTGACGCGTTTTTATTGGCTGTGCCGCCACTCTCCCGCGTTGCAACAGCGCTGGGTCAAAGTAGCACCGCACATTAACGATACGCTACTGTTAGCCAGCGGTATTGCCCTGATCGTTATCAATCGCTTTTATCCTTTCTCTGCGCAAGAAAGCTGGCTGACGGCGAAGCTGTTTGGCGTTATCATTTACATTTTACTGGGACACATTGCGATGGGTCGACGCCAGCGTAGCCTGAGTCTGCGCTGGGTGGCGTTTATCCTTGCCTTGATGTGTTTCTTTCTGATTGCACAGGCAGCAATCACTAAACTCGCATTTCTGATGGAATAACTATGAGTTCTATTGCGGATTTTGAATTCAATCAGTCGCCGTTAAGTGAAGGTGTTATTTTAGTTTCACAGAGAGTGCGAAGTGACTTCTCCGACCTGAATGTACGCAAGAAACTGCAACAGTTGGTCGATGAAGCGCGTAAAGCCATTCCCCGCGATCTGGACCAGGATCAACAATTAGAGATGTTGTTGACGTTGTTCTACGGCACTTGGGGATTTGGCGGTGCCGGTGGGGTTTACCGTTTATCCGATGCGCTGTGGTTAGATAAGGTACTGGAATCCCGTCAGGGGATGCCGGTATCGCTGGGGATTGTGTTTCTGCATATTGCTCACGCCTTGGATCTCCCCATGATGCCTGTGATTTTTCCGACACAGTTGATCCTGCGCGCCGACTGGATGGATAACGAAATGTGGCTCATCAATCCGCTGAATGGCGACACCCTGAGTGAGCATGTGCTGGATGTGTGGCTTAAAGGTAACATTGGCCCGTCTACGCAACTGATGGATGAGGATCTGGACGAAGCGGAAAACGTGCTGATTGTGCGCAAATTGCTTGATACGTTAAAAGTGGCGCTGATGGAAGAGAAGCAGATGGAGCTTGCGCTGCGGGCAAGCGAGGCTGTGTTGCAATTTGACCCAGAAGATCCCTATGAAATTCGCGATCGCGGCTTGATCTATGCGCAATTAGACTGTGACCATATCGCCGTGTCTGATTTAAGCTACTTCGTGGAGCAATGCCCTGAAGATCCGGTCAGCGAAATGATCAAAGTGCAAATTCATTCGATAGAGCAAAAACATATTGTATTGCACTAAAGCATTTTTTTAATGTTAATCACTCCGATAAGGTAACAGCATGAAGAACAAAGTGGTCAAGGTTGGTGATATTCCTGTTGCCAACGACGCGCCTTTTGTCCTGTTTGGCGGTATGAATGTGCTTGAATCGCGCGATCTCGCCATGCGTATTTGCGAACATTACGTCACTGTCACGCAAAAACTGGGCATTCCCTACGTGTTCAAGGCCTCATTCGACAAGGCTAACCGCTCCTCCATTCACTCTTATCGTGGACCGGGTCTGGAAGAGGGCATGAAAATCTTCCAGGAACTGAAACAGACCTTCGGTGTGAAGGTGATAACCGATGTGCACGAAGCACAGCAGGCGCAGGCTGTCGCCGACGTGGTGGATGTGATCCAGCTACCTGCATTTTTGGCCCGTCAAACCGATCTGGTAGAGGCTATGGCGAAAACCGGCGCGGTGATCAACGTGAAAAAACCGCAGTTTATCAGCCCGGGACAAATCGGCAATATCGTTGACAAGTTCAAGGAAGGTGGCAACGAGCAGGTTATTTTGTGCGATCGTGGCAGCAATTTTGGTTATGACAACCTGGTTGTGGATATGTTGGGTTTCAATGTCATGAAGCAGGTGTCTGGTGGCTGCCCGGTGATTTTTGACGTGACTCACGCCTTGCAGTGTCGCGATCCGTTCGGTGCTGCCTCCGGCGGTCGTCGTGGTCAGGTTACTGAGTTGGCTCGTGCTGGTATGGCGGTCGGGCTGGCTGGGTTGTTTATTGAAGCGCATCCGGACCCAGCTAACGCGAAATGCGATGGCCCGTCTGCATTGCCGTTGAATAAACTGGAGCCCTTATTGCAGCAAATGAAAGCAATTGATGACCTGGTCAAACAGTTCCCTGAACTGGATACCAACAACTGATTGTCCGCTGTTCGTTATCCCCATTAAACACAGATTCCCGCCTTGGCGGGAATCTGTCACTTCAGCAAAAAAAATTCCAGCACGCTGTTATTTATACAGATCTGCGCTGATGGTCATATTGCTGCGTTTATTAAACCACTGCTTGGTAATGTGGTAGTACTTGGCACCTTTGTCGGCGGCACGTTTTGCCACGGCTTCTGATACATCAGTCGTTCCGTTGAAGTTGCCACGGAAGGTTATCGAGTCGAAGGGGGTCATCTGCGCAGCGGTGGCCTTGTTCAATTCCTGAATACTTTTGCCATCTGCCAAATTCACCGTATAGCGTCCACCTTTAGATGCCTGCGTTTCGTAGAAATTACCCACGTTACGGCTCGGGCTGCCAGACATGGCAACACCGGAGATTTCCACTTTCGCCGCCGCTTCACCACCCGCGGCGAGCGCAGCGCGACCTGCATCAGAATCGGCGGGGATAACATCAGTGCTCTGCACGACGCGCTTGGGCGCATCGGCCTGATAGACGTAAGCGGTGATCTTCTGGTTAGTGCCAGTGCTGTTGATATCGACCTGGCGCACGATAAAGAAGGATGCTGCATTCTTCTCTTTCGCGGCTTTGGCAATGGCGGCATTGATGTCAGGCTGGGTAGAGAAATACCCACTGACTGATACGGTATCAAACGGCTCAAGATGGTAAGCATCATGTTGTGGCAGTTCACGAATGCCATCGAAAGTGCGCTGCGCCGGGGTGGCATCCGCTTTCGGTGCCTCTTTATGGTACAGGTCGACATAAACCGTTTGACTGTTGCCTCGGTTTTGTTCGTTGATCGCCTGAATGTAAAACGCATCAGCACCGGCTTTGTCAGCACGTTTTGACGCTTCAGCCACCGCGTCAAAAATGGCGTCAAAACGGCCATTAAACGAAATTCGATCGAACGGTTTTACCGCAGCAGCCTGCTCGGGTGTCAATTCTTGTGCCGCATGGGCAGAAAAAGCCGCGAGAGAGAGGAGGATAGACGCGATAACGCGGGTCTTCAGCTTCATAAAAAATCCTTTCGCCTGACGCATGGAAGGTTGCGACATAAAACGTCATCACCTGATGACACAACGTGGTGCCGATTATGGCACGTAATCAGCGCGTTCGCCTCAGCATTTTGTCTGGCGGCGGCGTATCGTCAGGGGGAAAGCATTCGTGGCACAAAAAAGGGAATAATACCCATTAATGATAATTTGCGTGCGATAAGTGAGATTTATAAGGATTGTCGCTAATAACAACCTTGTAACAAGCAAGTTTTGTGAATTACCGCTAAATACGTTTTGGAAGATAATGATAAGAATAGGGGAGATAGCGGCGGCTTTTCTCCTAAATTCGAGCCATTCGCCGAAGTTTGCTAAGCATTTGCAGGAAAGTGATTTTATATATGGATCATCGATCACATTTTCAGTAGGTTATATGTAATTGCCTTGTGATTGTTGATAACAGAACGTTGCGCAAGCATTGCCGGGCAATCGAGTTATCAGGTGGGGTGACAATAAAAACTTCGTATAAATAAGCGATAGGGAATCAGTATGCGTATTGGTATACCAAAAGAACGGTTGGCCAATGAAGCGCGTGTCGCAGCAACGCCGAAAACGGTGGAACAGTTGCTGAAACTCGGCTTCGAGGTCTCAGTAGAACGTGACGCGGGCAAATTGGCCAGTTTCGACGATGCCGCTTATGCCGCTGCGGGCGCAGCGATTGCGGAACCGGCGGATGTCTGGCAATCCGATATCATTTTCAAAGTTAACGCGCCGTCAGAGGATGAAACGGCGTTGTTACGTGCAGGCAGCACGCTGGTAAGCTTTATTTGGCCTGCGCAGAATCCGGCATTGCTGGAAAAACTGGCAGAGCGTCAGGTAACCGTGATGGCCATGGATTCCGTGCCGCGTATTTCTCGCGCTCAATCATTGGATGCCTTGAGCTCCATGGCCAATATCGCCGGTTACCGTGCCATTGTGGAAGCCGCCCATGAGTTTGGCCGCTTCTTCACCGGTCAGATTACCGCGGCGGGTAAAGTACCGCCTGCCAAAGTGATGGTGATCGGTGCGGGCGTTGCCGGGCTGGCTGCTGTCGGTGCGGCAGGTAGCCTGGGTGCGATCGTGCGTGCGTTCGACACCCGCCCGGAGGTCAAGGAGCAGGTGCAGAGTATGGGCGCCGAATTCCTTGAACTTGATTTTGAAGAAGATGCGGGCAGCGGCGACGGCTATGCCAAAGTGATGTCAGAAGCCTTTATCAAAGCGGAAATGGAACTGTTCGCTGCGCAGGCGAAAGATGTCGATATTATCGTGACCACAGCCTTGATCCCCGGCAAACCGGCACCGAGCCTTATCACCAAAGAGATGGTGCTGAGCATGAAACCGGGCAGCGTGATTGTCGATCTGGCGGCACAAACCGGTGGTAACTGCGAACTCACCGTGGCCGATCGAGTGACCGTCACTGAAAACGGCGTGAAAATTATCGGTTACACCGATTTGCCGAGCCGTTTACCGACACAGTCCTCACAGTTGTATGCCACTAACCTGGTTAACTTGCTGAAACTGTTGTGCAAAGAGAAAGACGGCATCATCACCGTTGATTTTGATGACGTGGTGATCCGCGGTGTTACCGTGGTGAAAGAAGGAGACGTCACCTGGCCGGCACCGCCGATTCAGGTTTCTGCCCAACCGCAACAGGCCAAGGCGGCCGCTGCTGCGCCAAAAGTGGAGGCAGCACCGGCTTCACCGTGGAAAAAATACGCCTTTATGGCACTGGCTATTTTGTTGTTCGGCTGGCTGGCCAATGTGGCTCCGAAAGAGTTTTTATCGCATTTCACCGTGTTTGCGCTGTCGTGCGTGGTGGGCTACTACGTGGTGTGGAACGTCAGGCATGCGTTGCATACGCCGCTGATGTCCGTTACCAATGCGATTTCGGGCATTATTGTGTTGGGGGCGCTGTTGCAGATCGGTCATGGCGGATGGGTGTCATTCTTCTCCTTCATTGCCGTACTGATCGCCAGCATCAATATATTCGGTGGTTTCACCGTCACCCAGCGCATGCTGAAAATGTTCCGTAAAAACTAAGGGGTAACACATGTCTGGAGGATTGGTTACAGCTGCATACATTGTTGCCGCTATTTTGTTTATTTTCAGTCTGGCAGGGCTGTCGAAACATGAAACTTCACGCCAGGGCAATATATTTGGCGTTACCGGGATGGCGATTGCGCTGATTGCCACCATTCTCGGGCCGAATGCCGGAAACGTGGGCTGGATTATCGCTGCGATGGCGATTGGTGGCGCAGTCGGTATCTACCTGGCGCGTAAAGTCGAAATGACGGAAATGCCGGAGCTGGTCGCTATTCTGCACAGCTTTGTCGGCATGGCCGCAGTACTGGTTGGGTTTAACAGTTTCCTGGATCACGGTGAAATCACCGATCCGGTGATGGTGAATATCCATCTGACGGAAGTGTTCCTTGGCATCTTTATCGGTGCGGTCACCTTTACGGGTTCCGTGGTAGCCTTCGGTAAACTGCGCGGCATTATTTCATCCAAGCCGCTGATGTTACCGCATCGCCATAAGATGAACCTGGCCGCGCTGGTCGTGTCGTTCCTGCTGCTGCTGTGGTTTGTCAATACGGGCAGTGTGGCCGGACAGAGCATTGAGCTGCTGCTCATGACCGCCATTGCACTTGTGTTCGGTTGGCACTTGGTGGCATCCATCGGTGGGGCTGACATGCCTGTTGTGGTATCGATGCTGAACTCCTATTCCGGTTGGGCAGCGGCGGCGGCGGGTTTTATGCTCAGCAACGACCTGCTGATTGTTACCGGTGCGTTGGTCGGTTCTTCGGGGGCGATCCTCTCTTACATCATGTGTAAGGCGATGAACCGCTCGTTCTTTAGCGTCATTGCTGGCGGATTCGGCACCGACGGCTCTTCTACCGGTGCCAGTGAAGAAGTGGGCGAATACCGCGAAGCGTCGGCGGAAGACGTCGCGGAACTGCTGAAAAACTCTAGTTCGGTGATCATTACGCCGGGATACGGTATGGCGGTGGCTCAGGCGCAATATCCGGTGCATGACATCACGGCTAAACTGCGCGCGCGTGGCATCAAAGTGCGTTTCGCTATCCACCCGGTCGCCGGGCGTTTGCCGGGCCATATGAACGTGCTGCTGGCGGAAGCCAAAGTACCTTACGATGTGGTGCTGGAAATGGACGAGATCAATGACGATTTCGCCGATACCGATACCGTGCTGGTCATTGGTGCTAACGATACGGTGAACCCGGCGGCACAGGAAGATCCGGGTAGCCCGATTGCAGGAATGCCTGTGTTGGAAGTGTGGAAAGCGCAGAACGTTATTGTATTTAAACGTTCCATTAACACCGGCTATGCCGGGGTGCAGAACCCGCTGTTCTTCAAAGAAAACACACAAATGCTGTTTGGCGATGCCAAAGAAAGCGTGGAAGCGATCCTGAAAGCGTTGTAACAGTTTTATGACCTGAGCGTATATTGCGAAGGGCAGGAGATATCCTGCCCTTTTTATTGGTTGTCCGTTACCAGCTTAAACCAAAACCGCGCGGAAAGGCGACCGTGCCCGTATTGGTTTGCGCGTCATAGTCTTTCCACACCATCACCGGCAGCTTGCCCTGCGGCGAGGCGTTTCCTGTCAGCACTTTTGCCAGCGCTATCATAGATTTTCCACGCCACACACCGTTGTCACAGCCATAATAGGCGTAGCTGGCAACGGAGGCCTCAACGTCATTGGCATAAAGGGCGATGTCATAAGGCGCACGAAGTGACAAATGTACCCGTGTTTTGGCGAGCGACCCCGCATAACGCAACCAGCCCAGGTAACGCGCGGTATCGTTTTGCTGCGCGTTTTCGGCTGTTGCAATACCGTCTTTTTCTACTGGGGTAAAACGGGTCGAGAGGGTTCCAAGCAGAAACACATCACAGTGTGCTATCCGCTGGCGAATTTCTTTGTCGGTTAACTGCGATTCCTTGGCGACATCAACGTGAGCGTAGCCGTATTGATCCATCATTATTTTGATGCCGTCTGCCTGCTCCATCCAGGGGGTCAGGATAAAGTAGCGTAAGTTTTTTTCCAGCAACGGTAGCGTGGCACGGTGATTAACCACGGCGGTGATCGAACGATCGGCAATCAGCGCTTCGGTATCGTCGTTGGGCGGAGTGACTGCGGGAGCACTGGTGTTGCCCAGCAGGTGGTAGTGCTGTTTCAGCGTGAGGATACGCGCTACGGATGCGTTGATTTCCGCCTCACTGTAGTCACCCTGTTTCACTTTCTCAACAATGCGGTTAATCAAGGCCGATAGTGCTGCGCCCTGTTCGGGCGTGGTTATGCTGACCGGCATTAGCGCGATATCTACCCCAGCCCTAAACACCGCATCCAGTGCGTCTTGTTGCGTGAAGTGGTCGGCAATTGCACCCATGTCTAACGCATCGGTGATAGTGACGCCCTGATAATGCAACTGCTGGCGCAGCAGGTTGCTCTGTATTTCTCGCGACATGGTTGCTGGCACAATGATGCTTTCGCCGTTGCAGGTCGTGATATGACTGTTATCCAGCGCGGGGTACTGAATATGCGCAGTCATGATCATATCGGGTGCAGGCCCGTGTTCAATGGCTTGCGCAAAGGGGGCGATATCGATGGCGAAAGCATCATGGCGCGAGCGATTAACCCGTGGCAGAGAGGTATGGGAATCGGTGGAAGTATCTCCGTGCCCGGGAAAATGTTTATAGGCCGTCATTACACCTTGTTGCTGCATGCCTGCCGAGACTTTTTCAGCCAGTGTCGTGACGGTCGCGACGTCATCGCTAAAACTGCGCACATTAATCACCGGGTTGAGCGGGTTGCTGTTAACGTCAACCACCGGGGCAAAGTTGGTATTGATGTTCAACGTCCTCAGATCGTGCCCCATATGCACGCCCTGCGCGTAGGCCAGTTGGCTATCTCCGCCGCCGGTAACGGCCGCTGCCAGCGCCATGTTGCCTGAAAACGGGGCATACTGATCGCGCGGCAAGCGAAATACATTTCCGCCTTCATTGTCAGTGCCAATAAACAGCCGAACGCCAGAAAGGGTTTCCAACGAGGCGTACCAGGAGGTGAGTGTCTTAATTTGCGCTTTGTTTTTCAAATTGTTGGCAAAAAGAATCACGCCACCGATGTGGTTGACGCGTAGCAGGTTTGCGATGACCCCGTTGGGTTCGATCATGTCCTGCTGCTGCCAGAGGCGAAAATCCAGCATGATTTTTTGCCCTATTTTTTCTTCCAGCGTCATGGCATGTAGGATTTGCTGAACGTCCATGGTCGGTCTCCTGTATCAATAGCGTGTTAAATCGTCCTCTCTAAGACAAGCATAAACGAGAAAATGCGCTAAACCGTTTGGCAACATAAACGAGATTGCGCCACAACGTGCCAGATGACGGTTGCGAGCGCATAAAAAAACGAAATCGGCCGTCAGGTCGATTTCGTCCAGAGAAACAGATTATAACCTTGAAGCGCTAGGCTTTGGTATCTTCACCTTCGTCATCGAGGGTGACAGGGGAAATAAAATCATTGGGTTTGATAGCGAGCAGGTCACATTTAAGGTGATCGATAACGTGTTCAACGGTGTTGCCGATAAAGGCCGCTGACAGACCGGTGCGTCCCAGCGAGCCCAGCACCACCACGCCCGCCTGCAAGTGTTCCGCCAGGTCGGGGATAACTTCTTCCGGTAACCCTTTTTCGACATGCGTCAGGCGTTCATCCAGCGAAAATTTCTGGCGTAAGGATTTCATGGCAATCAAATGCTGGCCACGAATAGCGTCATTGTAAACACCGGGATCGAAATCCGGCAGCTCAATGGCAATATTGATAGGGGTAATCGGATAGGCGCCGACAAGATGGACTTCGGTTTGGTCAACCAGCTTGGCAAGCGCAATCGTTTCAGACACCAGCTTGATGTTGAGCGGATCGTGATAAGGATCTTCACTGGCAATGTTAACGGCGACCAGCGCACGGCCATTATCCGGCCAGGGTTGGTCTTTCACCATCCACATCGGGCAGGGGCATTTACGCAACAATTGCCAATCCAGCGGGGTAAAAATTACTGCCTCCAGCCTGTCGTGCTGGTGAGCCATTTTCAACACCAAATCGTGCTGATGAGTGATCACTTCCTGAATAATGGCGACATAGGGTTTATTGTGCCATACCACTTTGATATCGATGGGGATACCGGCTTCAATGTAGTAGGCGCACTGTTCTGCAATCCACGCTTTCCGCTGTTCAATGACACCCTGGCGCATTTCCGTGCGTTCGTCTGGCGAGAGCAAGGTGGTCATTTCGTAAGAGAAATCATAAATCGGCAGGAATGCCTTGATACGACCGCCTAACCGCTGAACCAGGTATGCCGCGCGTCGCAGCGCAGGTTGGTCATCCTGATTCGGGTCAATAGCTACCAGTAAGTTCTGATATGTTGCCATAGGTCCTCCTAACAGCTGTCACCTTACAGCCGGTAATTAAGAGTACCTCATGAGAATTGCTTTTAACAACTGGTGATGAGCGCCGGATCAATAAAATAAAAACAATGACCCGGCAATAGGTTAGGCTTTAACGCGTGCGGTTCCGGCCAGTTCTGACAGGGCATCGATATTCTTGATGGTGATGTATTTTCCTTTTACTGCCAGAATGCCGCCTTTCTGGAAGCGACCGAGCAAACCGCTGATGGTTTCCACTGTAAGCCCTAAGTAGTTACCGATATCACCGCGAGTCATGGTCAGTCGGAACTCGCGTGGAGAGAAACCACGCTGGGCGAAACGGCGCGACAGGTTGTAGATAAATGCAGCCAGACGTTCTTCGGCGTTCTTTTTCGACAGTAGCAGTATCATGTCTTGATCGCTACGAATCTCACCGCTCATCAGGCGCATCATCTGCTGGCGCAGATTCGGCATTTTGCCAGACAGGTCGTCCAGCGTCTCGAAGGGGATTTCACACACCATAGAGGTTTCCAACGCCTGCGCAAAGCTGGGATGCTGGGCATTGCCAATGGCATCGAAACCCACCAGATCGCCTGCCAAATGGAAACCGGTAATTTGTTCGTCACCCTGTTCGTGATGGTGTAACTTTTAATGGTCCCGGAACGGATCGCGTACAGTGATTTCAGTTCATCACCGGCTTTAAACAGTGCTTGTCCCTTTTGGATCGGTTTTTTCCTTTCAATGACATTATCGAGCTGATCAAGCTTGTGCTCATTTAATGTAAAAGGAATGCACAACTGGCTGATGCTGCAATCCTGGCAATGGATTGCACAACCACCAGACTGAATGCGCCGAATAATTCGCTTTTCCGGGATCCACGCAGCACCAGTTTTTTGCCGTGCAGACGCAAAATGCGGTGCAGCACTTTCATGCTCTGTTTCCACTGCTCGGGATGAAACGTTGGGGTTTGCAGACTGAGAATCAGTCCGCTGATGTCCGGCAGCGCCCCCCCATGTCAGGGTAGTTGTCGCCTCTGAGTGAAAAAAATCTAGGGGGCTGGAGAAGCTGTTCATGGGAAGCTATTCGCCAGAACGTAAAGCGGCTGTGATCGCCAGAATGTTGCCGCCGCATAGTCAGTCTATTTACCAGATATCCCGCCTGGAAGGCATTCCCGCCAATACGCTTTATGGCTGGCGGTCTCATGCTGGAATTCCGACTCAGTCGGCAGCCAGTGAGAGTAAACTCCACCTGGAGTGGTCTCAGGATGCGCGCTTCGCCGTTATAGCCAAGCGACTTAATTTTGATTACACCATATGGACTGAGAACAAACTCTCTGTATCGCAACCCATCTCTCTTTTTTTGCTTTTTGCTTGTGCCCATTGCCCCATTCCCACTCGAAACGCAACAAAGTGACCCACTGGCCAGAGTCGGATAAAATCACCGTTCTGGCCCTACTGGAGATCCCGTTGCATGCAGGGAAAACATCTGACTCACAAAGAACGGTTCTACATCGAAAAGCGGCGTGGTGATGGGGTTAACCAGGCCACCATCGCCCGGGAACTGGAGCTTCCTCGTTCTACCATCAGCAGGGAACTCAGACGCAATACCGACGCCGCTTTCAACGGGGTCTATTCCTGCAGAAGGGCCGAAACGTTGGCCAGAGGGCGGCGGCAGAAAACACGGCCGGACAGCGTGATTAACCAGCTTGAACCGCACATTCAGGACGTTATCAGAACGGCGCTGTCTACCCACACCTCACCTGAGGTCATCAGTGGGCGCCTGGTCCTGGAATTTGGCCTGTCCGTCAGCAAGAACTCGCTCTATCGCTATATCCTGCAGGAGCGCCGGGCCGGCGGTGAGCTGTATCAGCAGCTCCCTCATCGGGGTAAACGGTATAACTATCAGACCGATGAGAACAAACGCGGTCCTATTCCCAACCGTGTTGGCATTGAGCAGCGGCCGGCCGTTGCTGACCTCAAGCAGGAACCCGGGCATTTCGAGATTGACACCATCTTTGGCAAAGATCAGAAATCATTCCTGCTGACGGTGGTCGATAAAGCCGTCAAGCTGGTCATCATTCGCAAACTGCCCAACAAGCGAGCAGAGACAGTGGTAGCGGCCTTCAGGGACATCGTTGCCAATACCTTTTGCGAGTTTAAAACCCTGACTGCTGACAACGGTTCTGAATTTTCCCAGCACGGGGAAATTACAAAAGTCACGGGGGCACCGGTCTACTTTGCCCGGCCATATCATTCCTGGGAACGCGGGTTGAATGAGCATACCAACGGGCTGATACGGCGTTTTTACCCGAAGGGAACGGACTTCAATTATGTCACCCATCGCAAGGTTGCAGCACTCGAACACCTGCTCAATACGCGAGGCCGAAAATCGCTGGGTTATCGTTCTCCAAATGAGGTATTTTTAACGCACTTACAGGCGGCATAATGCCCTACCGTTTTGTTGCGTTTCGACTGGGAATGGGGCATTTATGCTCAATTGGGTTAAGATCTGGCGAATATGTAGGCAAATACTCCACCATATACCCTGCATCGATGATGACTTGTTGAATATTATGTTTTTTGTGAAAAGTGGCATTGTCCATCATGATTACACTGTTTTTAGGGAGTACTGGGATAAGGACTTGTGTGACCCAGGCATAGAAAACATCGCTGTTAATATTGATATCAAATAATCCGATAGCAAACAGCGTTGTGCCTAATAAAGCGCCGATAACATTTGTTCTTCCCCTAGCTCCCCAGTTCTTCAGGCCAAAACACCGTTGACCTTTTGGGGAATAGCCGTGAGTCCGTGGGGCATCGTGTGAAAAACCACTTTCATCAATAAAAACAATAGGTTTACCTTCTTTTTCATACTGTTGTTTTTTTTGTTGAAATCCCTGCCGGGCGTTTTCGTCGGCTTTCGGATGACGTAGAGTTTTTTTTATAGGTCAATCCCAGCTTTTTAAGCGCTTGCCAAATGGCCTTCTGACAAACGCCAAAACGCTCTGCACGTTCTTTTTGGTAAGCATCTGGATATTGTTCAACATCTTTTATCAACTCGGATTTATCGATCTTTCGCTGACGCGTGGTCGATGCTTTTGACTCTATTTGATTAATCCAACGCGATACAGAGGCAGGGCCAATCCGAAATTGCTTCGCTGTTTCTCGGATACTCAACCCTTCGTTTTTCCGTGTAGATATCACTTTACGTCTAAAATCAATTGAATAGCTCATTTAAATAATGTAATCAAAATTAAGTCGTTTAGCTATATTCGATATTTAACGCTGTTAGCCTCGTATAAACTTATTTTTATCTCCATATTTGTTTTAATGGTGGTGTTAAAAACCATAGTTCATACAAAATTAATTTAAATCATAATGCGGTGTCGCTGCATTGGGTAAAACGGTTGCGTTGCTATCTGTCTTCCCAACCTGTTAATGGAATCGAAAATGAATAACCCAATGAAGGTACTGTTTACTGCTGCACTATTTGCCTTGCCCGTTGCTGCCTTTGCCCATATCGGTGCCGATGAGGGGGCGCACCACGTAACGGGCTTTATGCAGGGATTTATCCATCCGCTTACCGGCCTAGATCACCTGTTTGCCATGACGCTGGTCGGCGTGTGGAGTGCCATGAATACCCAAAAATGGTGGTTGGCACCTCTCTCGTTTGCCAGCCTGTTGCTGGTAGGCGCACTGATTGGCATGACAGGGCTGGTTGTGCCAGCGACTGAACATATTGTTGCGGCTTCGCTGTTGGTTCTGGGGCTGATGGTGGCTATGCAACTGAAGCTGTCAGCTTCCACTGGCGCAGTGCTGGTCGGCGCTTTTGCCCTGTTTCATGGTCTGGCGCACGGCGCTGAGTTGTCTCACTCCTTTGTCGCCCTGTCAGGGATGGTGGTCGCGACTGCGCTGCTACACATCGGCGGGCTGGCGTTGGGCTATGCCATGCTGGCTGCGAAACGCAGCGTGTGGTGGCCGCGCGTTATCGGTGCAAGCTCTGCGCTGCTTGGCGTAGGGTTGTTGAGTTGCTTCTTTGCCTGAGCATTTTCTTGATGATGACACCGGTTCCCACCGCCTGATGCGGTGGGATATCGGATTTTACAACGCAGGCTGACCCGGCAACTGTTATCGTGTAATCCACTGAATTCCACGGAGTATCGCCATGTTGCCAGCAGTGACTTCCGAATCTATCGCTCTGTTACCCCTCTATTCCCGCGATCGGCAGCAAACTGCCTTGACGCCCACCTCAGTCATTAATCAAACCCACCTACGTCCACATGGACAATTGATGTATCGTTTTCAGGACCAGCTCTTCTGGTGTGAGCATGATGATGTCTCCTCGCTGAACAGTCGGGTGAGTTACCTCAACGCGGTGGTTAACCATATCCGGCAGACGATGCCCAACCGGGATCAGCCGTTGACGCTGATTTCACTTGGTGCTGGTGGGTTGTTGATGGAATCCTTTATTCATAAGCAGTTGCAAGGCCATGGATATCAGGACATAAATTGGCGGGTTATCGATATTGAATACGGGCCTGATGGGGTTCACCGTTGCCTTTCCTACCGCGACAGTCTGGATGACTTTGCCGGGTTAACGGCGGGAAAACTGGCTGTTTACAGTTCGGAACAACACTATTTCACTACCGGTACGGGCGGAAATGGCGCAACTAACGACAGAGACCGTTGGGCTACCGTACTACTGATCATTGATCCGCCGACGTCATCGTCACAGGCTTTAGGCAGGGCGTGCATCGATCCGCAAAGTATGTCGGTCAAGGGCCGCCCCGTTGAGGATATCGCCGCCGCCAATTGCCTCTATTTGATCGCCTGCGATCCTGAATATAAAGAGCTGGTGGACCATGCGATGGCGATGCTGGCACGTGGCGATCGCATCGCGACGCTGTGCAGCATCTTGAAATGCCACGTCAATAAATTCGGGCGCTGTGAGGTGTTGTCGACGCAGGCACCAAGAAGTTTGATGATGAAAGAGGCATGTATTCCGCTTCTGGAACAGGCAAAAACCATACAGGCGTCGACGTCGGCTCCCGAAATGACGATATCGGATATCAAGCGCGCTGTTGAGCGCTACGTTACAGCGATGGCAGATGAAAACAATCTTTACTACTCCGTATGTTGCGTGTCTGATTATGACGTTAGTCTGGCACGACTGCGTGATTACATCATCGATAGCCCGCATTCATCATCACTCGCCACACTCGAGATAAATGCGACCTGTATTGAAAACTATTCGTAAGCGGCGATATGGGGAGGTTTGCCCCTGCATTGAGCAGGGGCGAATCACTTATTTTGTGCCGGAGGCGGTCTGTTTGAAAATTTGTAGAATGGCACCCAACTGTTTGCGCTGTTCGGTATCCAGTTCGCGACCTGCAGAATGCCCGGCATTATGCAGGATCAGCGTATTGAGCACAATCAGCCAATCGTACACGTAAAACGCCGTATTGTTGGTAGGGGGGAGCGACAGCTTGGTCAATCTTTTGGCGCTGCCCCAACTGACGGCCTGTTTTTCCGGCTTAGCAAAGATTTTACGGCCACGGTTGATGCGGCTTTCCGGCCGCTGTTCCTCGGGTATTTTCTGGAAACCCAACCAGGCGATATAATCGCCGAGCACCGTCAGGGCACGAGAAACCTGACTGTCAATCTCATTGTCCGTGTAGGCGCTGGGGTGATCGGCATCACCAGCGCATTTTTATCTACCGGTTTGGCTTCTTCCGGTTTGACTTCTGCAACCACCGTTTCAACCGGTGGCGTGCTGGGCGTCGGGGCCGGTTTCTGAGCCACCACCGGCGCAGTTTCAGGATGCGCAACCACGGGCGCTTTTACTGCCTCGGGCGGTGTTTCAGCAGCAACCGGAGGTGGCGCTATCGGTGTGGCATTTTGTGCAACGGTCTCGGCTTCTTTGGCTTTTTCCGTAGCAGGCAGCACGCGTTTTTCCGGCGTATGTGCGACCACCGGTTCTGCCGTTATCGGCTGGCTCGGCGCGCCCGCGCGGAACTGCCACACTAACGCACCAGCGAGTGCTACGCCCGGTGCAGCCCACCACCAGCGGCGTAAGGCGGATTTCCCTTGAGATGCGGACGGCACAGGAGGAATAGCGACCTTGGGGGCGTCGTCGGGTTCGTTGTCTGGCTCAACCGGTAACGACGCCGTTTCCGCATAGACGGCGGCAGCGTTGGGTTGCGCAATAGGCGGTGCAATCGGATCGACCAGTGGTTGTGACGTGATGACCGGCAAGGCTTCGCGCAGGCACTCTAAGGCGTCGGTTCGCGGTTTTTGGTCAATATTAATAAAACCCCAAAAGGTGATGATGGGGAGGCCACCGACCAGATAAACGTAATTTGCCGCGGGGAATTGGAACGCTTTGGCGAGCAGGGCGCCAAATCGTTGCTGTGCCGCATTGTCTGATGCTAACGCGCGCTCACTCAGCGCCGCAACGGTGGTCAGGCAGGTTTGCAACTGCTCCAGCGAGGCCTCCCGTTCTGTTTCGCCCGCGGCCATCCATGAGGGCACTTTTCCTTCGCTGGGGGCGTACCAATCAAGACGGTCGCCCGTTTCATTAGGCTGCGGAATGGCCAGGCAGTCAGCGATCGTTTGTTGTCGCCGTAAACGTAGAGTTTCTCGCAACTGAAGTGCCGATGCATACACCGGTTGCCCATTTTCGCCCAGCGCAAAAAAATCGGCCAAACTTCCGCTGCGTAGTAATTATTTTGCCAAGAAAAAGACCTTATTAAATGGAAGGTTAAAATCTGAAATCAAATCAGTTTACTATAAAATTTACTTTAAACCGGAAATGGCAATGTCAAACGGATAAAGAAACGACAAAACCACTAAATATTTGACCTATAAACGCCGTTTCTTGGGTTTAGCGTCGTGTATGGGCCGTTTTTTTCTATGGGCTATCGTTTTCCGAGTAGGCCGTGTCTTGTGATGCGGGTGGGAAGGGAACCGAGGTCTTTTCGGGCACAAAGGGCATCCACCATAACGGTGGGGTGGATAATGAATGGCTGTCCACCACTTCTCCCAGACGTGGGCAGAGCACCTGAATGCCTTTCTGAGCGGCCAACGCGCAGCTGCGCTGTACCGGTTCTGTCCAGTGATGCAGTGACAGCGTAAACATGCCCCAGTGAATAGGAACAAAGGTACGCGGTGCCAGATCGCATACTGCTTGCAGGGTTTGTTCCGGTGTCATGTGTGAATCGGGCCAGCGTCGGTTGTATTGACCATTCTCGACAAACGCAAGATCGATAGGGCCAAAGCGTTCTTTGATGGCCGTAAAGTGGTCATCGTAGGCGGAGTCCCCGCTGTAATACAGCGTTTCATGCGGACTCTGTAGCACCCAGGAGCACCAGAGCGTACGGTTATGATCGAAGGGGGTGCGACCGGAGGCATGACGCGCTGGCGCCGCAGTTAATTTCAGCGTCTTCCACACACATTCCTCATACCAAGCCCGTTCGGTAATGCGTTCAGCGGCGATCCCCCATTTTTGCAGGGTTTTTCCCATGCCGAGCGGGGTAACAAAATGACTTTTCTTATCGCGGAAGAAATCGATGGTCACGCGGTCCAGATAATCGTAATGGTTATGTGAAAGCACGATCACATCGATGGCGGGTAAGGCTTCCATCGGGACCACCGACGGTTGAAAGCGTTTGATACGAAAAGGAAAGGGGGCTGCGGATGCAGAAAATACCGTGTCGATCAGTACGGTGACGCCATCCATGTTCAGTAACAGACTGGAGTGACCAAACCAGATGATGCGGGTTTTAGTGTCAGGTTTGAGAAACTCCCGCCAATTCGGCGTGACTTCAGGCAAACGCTGTTCCGGCATACGGGATCGTGCAGTAAACAACAGGCGCCTGAGTACCGAAAGCCGTTCACGCCAGCCCATGTGCAGGTATACGCTGGGTCGCACTTCGTGAAAGCGCTGGTCAGCCGCAGAATAGTGATGAGGCGTGGTGTTCGATATCGCCTTTTCGGTCATGGTATCACTCCGCCCTAAGGTGAAATTGTGCTGTCTGAGTAAAAAAGCTGCATGACAGTGTCATGCGTGTTTAGTATGATAAACAAACCGTGATTGACGATGACATAATAATATCATGATTTTATCTCAGGTAAGACAGGGTGCGTTATGCAGTAATAAGTTATTGCTCATTTGTGGCACCGGCTGGTTGTTTGATGCCATGGATGTCGGGCTATTGTCTTTTGTTCTGGCGGCGCTGAAGCTGGAGTGGGGGCTTTCTGCCGCGCAGTTAGGGCTAATCGGCAGCGTTAACTCCATTGGCATGGTGGTTGGTGCATTTGTTTTCGGCCTTTATGCCGATCGTAAAGGGCGTAAATGTGCCTTTATGATCACGTTGCTGATGTTCAGCATTGCCAGCGGATTAAGCGCCTTTGCCTGGGGATTCGGCAGTTTGCTGGTGTTGCGCTTCTTTATCGGCATGGGATTAGGCGGCGAATTGCCGGTGGCCTCTACTCTGGTCAGTGAAAGTGTGCCCCCAGAAGTACGAGGACGCGTCGTGGTGCTGCTCGAAAGCTTTTGGGCTGTAGGCTGGCTGCTGGCCGCATTAATCGCCTACTTCCTTATTCCCTTGCCTAGCGTTGGCTGGCGCGGTGCCATGATCCTGTGTGCGTTGCCCGCTTTCTATGCGCTCTACTTGCGCTTTCGTTTGCCGGATTCGCCGCACTATCTGCAACTGAGCCAGAAAGAGAAAAAAAGCGCTTTTCGCCATAAGATTGCTGCACTCTGGGCACCGGAGTTGCGGCGTGCCAGCGTAATGTTGTGGATTGTCTGGTTTTGCGTGGTGTTCTCCTATTACGGCATGTTCTTGTGGTTGCCGAGCGTGATGATGCTCAAAGGGTTTGATATGGTGAAAAGTTTCGGCTACGTGCTGGTGATGACGCTGGCGCAGTTACCCGGCTATTTTACCGTTGCCTGGCTGATTGAACGCGCAGGGCGAAAGGCTGTGCTGGTGGTCTATTTGTTGGGAACGCTGATCAGCGCCTATTTTTTTGGTGTTGCCACCAGTGCCTCACAACTGCTGCTTTCCGGCTCGCTGCTATCGTTTTTCAACCTTGGGGCTTGGGGGGCGCTGTATGCCTATACGCCAGAGCAATACGCGACTTCCATTCGCGCTACCGGTGCAGGGATGGCTGCGGCCGTAGGGCGCATCGGTGGGATTTTTGGCCCACTGTTGGTTGGCGCTTTGGTCGCAAGCGGCGTGCCCATCAGTGGTATTTTTGCCTTGTTTAGTCTGGCAATACTGCTTGCTGTCTTGGCTATTATGCTGTTGGGACAGGAAACGCGGCAGCGTGCACTGTAGCGCCCAGCATCGAATGAAAAACGGGAGCCGGGTGGCTCCCATTTTTTATGCCTGCTTTATAGAAACGTTTACCGCAATAGCCCAATTCCCACTCGAAACGCAACAAAACGGTAGAGGCTTATGCCACCAGTAAGTGCGTTAAAAATACCTCATTGGGGGAACGATAGCCCAGCGATTTTCTGCCCCTTGTATTGAGTATGTGTTCGAGTTCGGCAATCTTACGATGACTGACCTGACTGAAGTCTGATCTGGCCCAGACTTGATGGACACGCCCTTAAGAGAGGACTTGTCGTTCAAATACCATCGGGCTGACATAGCCCAGCGTGCTATGCCGCCGTTTCTGATTGTAATCCACCTCAATGTAGTTAAACACCTCAGATTTCATGGTTTCCCGGTCAGGAAAGTGTTCGCCGTGGATCAGCTCCACCTTCAGGCTGTGAAAAAAACTTTCAGCACACGCGTTATCATAACAGTTGCCTTTCCCACTCATGCTACATGTTAATTTACTGATTTTAATTAACTTCTGATAATCATCAGAACAGTACTGACTGCCACGATCCGAGTGGACGATGACGCCCTCTGGGGAACCCCGTCGGCTCAGGGCCATCTGCAGGGCATCGCAGACCAGGCCCGACTTCATCCTTACCGATATTGACCATCCCACAACGGCTCGTGAAAATAAATCAATTATTACAGCCAGATAAACCCAGCCCGCTTCCGTCCATAAGTAAGTGATGTCACCGACCCATTTCTGGTTCGGGGCTGATGCTGTGAAATCCTGCTGTAGCAGATTCGGCGCCACCGGACGATTATAGCCAAGCGACATTATTTTGATAACAGCCAGCTATGCTTCTTTGCCGCATATCAGGGCATAGGATGTAATCATTTTTAAGTCGGTTGGCTATACTGTTGCGGTCGCGCGGAATATCGAGCTCGATCTCCCCATTTTGGCTACGTACGCTCTTGGATGTCTTGCCATTGCGGGAGTTGCCTGAATGATTACCTGCCGGGTCATGCTTAGCATACCCAAGGTGCATCTCCATCTCAGCTTGAAGAACCCGTTCCGCCAGTCTTTTAGTCAGCACCTTGAGTAGGCCTGATTCACCCAGCAGATCCTGAGGGGAGTGACAATCTTGAAGCAGTTGGTCAATAAGTTCGTTGCTGATAGGCATTTTGTTATCCTTTGAAGGTTTTCGGCTTTGTTGAATAAATCGAACTTTCAGGGGATCGCCGGATCAAAGCACTATCATCGCTCCCGATAGCAGCTCCCCATGGCAAAGCAAAAGTTTAAAATCACCAACTGGCCCACCTACAACAAAGCACTCAGACAACGCGGCTCCCTGACGGTCTGGCTTGATGAGTCGGCCATCGCTGCATGGACTGACAGTTCTTCGCCTGAAGGTCGTGGTCGGCCGCTTTACTACACCGATATAGCCAACCGACTTAAAAATGATTACATCCTATGCCCTGATATGCGGCAAAGAATCATAGCTGGCTGTTATCAAAATAATGTCGTTTGGCTATATGGCTGTTACCACGGTTTTGATGATAAAGCGCGTGTTTAACCTGTCGCTCCGGGCATTACAGGGCTTTGTCGACTCGGTTTTTACACTGATGAGCCTGCCACTGCGCTGCCCGGACTACTCTCTGGTCAGTCGGCGGGCAAAAACCGTCAGTATCAGCATAAAAACGCCAACGCGTGGTGAAATCTCGCATCTGGTCATCGACAGTACCGGTCTGAAGGTCTTTGGCGAAGGTGAATGGAAAGTCAGGCAGCATTGGGCTGACAGACGAAGAGTGTGGCGCAAGCTTCATCTGGCAGCAGACAGTGCGACGCATGAGATTATCTGTGCCGACTTATCGCTCAGCGGAACGACAGATGCGCAGGCACTGCCGGGCCTGATTAACCAAACCCACCGAAAAATCAGGGAAGTGTCAGCAGACGGTGCTTATGACGCCCGTTACTGCCACGATGCGTTGCTAAGAAAGAAAATCAGGCCCCTTATCCCGCCGCGAAGCGGAGCCAAATACTGGCCGGACAAGTACCATGAACGTAACCATGCGGTGGCGAATCAGCGTCTGAGCGGGAGTAATGATATGTGGAAAAAGAAAGTGGGTTATCACCGGCGTTCAGTGGCAGAAACAGCGATGTTCCGCATAAAAACTTTGCTGGGTGGCCATCTGAGCCTGCGTGACTATGAGGCTCAAGTAGGTGAAGCCATAGCGATGGTCAAAGCGCTGAACCGTATGACGTTGTTGGGTATGCCACACAGCGTCAGGATAGGATAACAGGTGTAGCAGAGGGAGTCATCCTGTCGGCTAATTCTGATTTATTCAACAAAGCCAAGGTTTTCCTCAAAATGCCATTTACACAGATTATTTTACAGTCTCACCAGCGATGGCGTGTTCAACTGTAATACGGATGCCCGAGATTATTTTATTTTCTTGTTTTTGTTCAGGCGATAAAGGTCTTTTTCGAGTTCCTTTTTTTGGGATTTGTGCATTAGGATGCTGTTTCTCTATACCTTGAAAACCGGTATCTGCCCAGATGGTTACCTCAGGAGGAATATGGCGAATTATATCGACTTTAGCGGGTATCAAGCGCCTCGGGGCTTTGTTGAATAAATCAGAATTAGCCGACAGGATGACTCCCTCTGCTACACCTGTTATAGTCAACCGACTTAAAAATGATTACATCCTATGCCCTGATATGCGGCAAAGAAGCATAGCTGGCTGTTATCAAAATAATGTCGCTTGGCTATATCCTATCCTGACGCTGTGTGGCATACCCAACAACGTCATACGGTTCAGCGCTTTGACCATCGCTATGGCTTCACCTACTTGAGCCTCATAGTCACGCAGGCTCAGATGGCCACCCAGCAAAGTTTTTATGCGGAACATCGCTGTTTCTGCCACTGAACGCCAGTGATAACCCACTTTCTTTTTCCACATATCATTACTCCCGCTCAGACGCTGATTCGCCACCGCATGGTTACGTTCATGGTACTTGTCCGGCCAGTATTTGGCTCCGCTTCGCGGCGGGATAAGGTGCCTGATTTTCTTTCTTAGCAACGCATCGTGGCAGTAACGGGCGTCATAAGCACCGTCTGCTGACACTTCCCTGATTTTTCGGTGGGTTTGGTTAATCAGGCCCGGCAGTGCCTGCGCATCTGTCGTTCCGCTGAGCGATAAGTCGGCACAGATAATCTCATGCGTCGCACTGTCTGCTGCCAGATGAAGCTTGCGCCACACTCTTCGTCTGTCAGCCCCATGCTGCCTGACTTTTCATTCACCTTCGCCAAAGACCTTCAGACCGGTACTGTCGATGACCAGATGCGAGATTTCACCACGCGTTGGCGTTTTTATGCTGATACTGACGGTTTTTGCCCGCCGACTGACCAGAGAGTAGTCCGGGCAGCGCAGTGGCAGGCTCATCAGTGTAAAAACCGAGTCGACAAAGCCCTGTAATGCCCGGAGCGACAGGTTAAACACGCGCTTTATCATCAAAACCGTGGTAACAGCCATATCGGTGTAGTAAAGCGGCCGACCACGACCTTCAGGCGAAGCACTGTCAGTCCATGCAGCGATGGCCGACTCATCAAGCCAGACCGTCAGGGAGCCGCGTTGTCTGAGTGCTTTGTTGTAGGTGGGCCAGTTGGTGATTTTAAACTTTTGCTTTGCCATGGGGAGCTGCTATCGGGAGCGATGATAGTGCTTTGATCCGGCGATCCCCTGAAAGTTCGATTTATTCAACAAAGCCGCGCCTCGGTTGCATGACCCAAATTTTACGGAATCGTAGACCCTTTATTGATGATATAGCCAAGCGACATTATTTTGATAACAGCCAGCTATGCTTCTTTGCCGCATATCAGGGCATAGGATGTAATCATTTTTAAGTCGGTTGGCTATACCTTCTTACTCCTTAGCGCCGGTCTTTGGAATTTCCATCTCAGAACAGCGTAAAATTTACTTCAATCACCGAAACACCCTTATTTCACTATTAAGCAACACGCTTATTGTTACTCCTTGATTGCCAGGCTGCTTAGCGCTGCTCTCTGAAATTTAATAGCCCTGTAAACATTACTATTACTCATGAGTTCGATCGGATCTCGTTCACCGGCAAATCTGAATACCGGTGAGGAAAGGGAATCCGCCTTCTTTAAAAGGCTTTACATTTTTTTTCAGTTGGTTAAATAACACTACAAATATTAAACAAATCCTAAACGAGAGTGGCGATTATCGTCATAATCCTACGTATTCCCGCTATTTACTTCGCTAAACTCACATTAAGATTCGTTTTTTGCTATTCGCCACAGTGATGATTTTCGACGCCGTTTGGCGTAATGCGCATTGCTGCTCGGCACAGAGGAATAATCATGATCAAACCGCGTACAGAACGCTTTATCGGACTGGAATGGCTGCGTTTTCTGCTCGGCTGCTATGTGATGATCTATCACACTGCCCATGTTTATCCCCAGATAAAACGTGTGCCTTTCTTAAGTGAACTGACCAGCATGGGTTTTTTTGCCACCAGCACCTTTTTCGTGCTGTCCGGATTTTTGCTGGCTCACGTTTATATTCGCGGTGGACAACTGCGCGAGCCCGTCCGCCA
Source organism: Symbiopectobacterium purcellii (assembly GCF_052050035.1). Taxonomy (GTDB): domain Bacteria; phylum Pseudomonadota; class Gammaproteobacteria; order Enterobacterales; family Enterobacteriaceae; genus Symbiopectobacterium; species Symbiopectobacterium purcellii_A. The sequence continues at coordinate 4,539,503 of NZ_CP189882.1, read as the reverse complement.
TTTTTGGGCCAAACGGCTGTTCACGCTTTATCCCATCCACATCATGGCACTGCTGGCATCTATCGCCGTGGTCACCCTGATGCAATGGCTGGCGGTGCCACCAGAGGGCCAGGTCGCCAGCGCACGCTTTGTCATTTATGACACCAACGAGCCCAATGTCGATCCGGAAAGCCTGCGCCATTACATGACCAATGCGCAGTTGCTCTTCAATAGCCTGCTGCAAGTGTTTATGCTGCAAGCGTGGAATCCCTACTTTCTGACGTTCAATGCCCCGTTGTGGTCGCTCTCAACGCTGTTTTTCTTCTATTTACTCTTTCCAGCACTGGGGCCGCGCTTACTTAACAGCCGTCACCCCTGGATGTGGCTTGGTATTATTTGTCTGCTCTATTTGATACCACCTGCCTGGATTATTTGGAAGCAGCAGTTTGGTATGCCCTACACCGGTTTGCTGCAACGCGGGCCTATTTTCCGTTTGCCGGAATTTTTAGCGGGGATATTAGGCTATGCGCTATTCCGCTATTATCGCGATCGCGCCAGAACGCCACTGACCAACGGCCAACGCAACGGCGTTGCCGCGTTTATTTTGCTGAATTTCATTGCGGGTGCCTGGTTGTTCACTAACGGAGAAGCCTATTGGTATTTCCTGTTGCACAACGGTCTGCTGCTACCAGCGCAGGTGGGGCTGGTGTGTCTGAGCGCGCTGGCACGCGATCCGGATAGCCACTGGCTACGCCATTGGTCACCGCGATTGGGTGCAGCATCACTCTCTATTTTTGCGCTGCATGTTCCCCTGTTTAACCTGTTCCGAACGCTGGAGCAGCTATTACGCGGCGATCCTAAGACCTGCTTTAGCGATTGGGGACAGTGCGCCTTGGCCGCTGGGAACGTGCAGCTTTCACTGCCCGGCTACGGCATATTCCTGCTGGCAACCGTGATTATCTGCTTGCTGTTCCAAGAACACATTGTGACGCGAGTACGCCAATTTCTCACAATCCGTTTTCTGCCACGCAAGGCACGCCCTGAGAGAAACCAGCGCAAGCCACAACAAGCGGCGTGATGTCCCTCTCCCTCTTCGCACCCTCGGACGGCGTTGAGGGGATAACGCCCGATTGAAACGGGATTTTGCTCTGGTTATAGCGCTTAATCATCATTGATATGTTTTATAACAATTTAGATTCTAACGAATCGCTGTTTTATTGTAGAGCCAGATCACATTTCCTGTTACTGTTTGCAGTGACGAAATTAACGGCTCAACTGCTTTAGCCAGCGCCATTGGCAGCATTATTCATCAACGACTTCCACTGTATTATCTCCCAAAAAATGACACATACTAAACGCGCACTATCTTCCCTGGGTTTGGCCTTTGCTCTGGCAACGGTTGGCACGTCTGCAAGCTACGCCGATACGGTCTGGCTCAACAACGGGGACAAAATTACCGGGAAAATTACGCTGCTTGACGGCGGCAAACTGTTTATCACCACGGATTATGCAGGCTCCGTTTCTGTCGCCTGGGATCAGGTCAAGACCTTTGAATCCGACCACGGGTTGGTGATTCAGGGCGAGCGCTATGAAAACGGTGTGCTGTATCCGAACCTGAAGGCGGGTGAAACCCGTTCCGTCGTCGGCGCGCCTGCCAGCGCAGGTCAGGGTGAACAAACGCTGGCACTCACCAATATCAAATCCATCGTTACCGCGAAACCGTTGGTCACTGACTTCTCATGGAAAGGCAACATCGACGCCGGGATGTCGCACAAGAAGAGCTCGACCGAGACCGAAAACTACGTCGTCACCCTCGATACCCGGATGCGCCACGGCACCTAGCGTCACAACGTGGATGGTACTTACCACGAAGCCACTGAAAATGATGTGCGCAGCACCAAGAATGCCTCCGGCGAATACGCACTGGATAAATTCCTTGATGAGCAATGGTTCGTCCAGTCACGTTAATACTACATACGTGACTGGATCGAAAACATCAAGGTCAACCGCTCGTTCGGTCTTGGTCCCGGCTACCAGTTCTGGGACAATGATTTAGGCGCGTTCTCGCTGACGTCTCTGGTCAACAGCCAAACCTTTACCTATCAGAAGTCACCCTGCTGTGGATGCGCCTGCTTCGCCTGTTCCTTAATCTCTCGCACCCGCTGCGCCAGCGCCGTTAGACATTCATCGGCCATACCGTGTTTTTTGAGCGCCTCTTCCAGCGCAAACAGATACTGTGCATTTGTGCCTAGCGGACCGCTGGCTCTGGCAATCAGGGTGGCAACGCGCTGTATACAGGTATCCGCCTCGATCAGCGGGTGCTGTTCTTGTGAAACAAACACCAACGCAGTGAGTGTCTCACCGCTGTGGCAGTGCAGATCGCACCACTCCGGACGATAGCAACCGGTGATCATCTCGCGCTTCCACAACAGTTCCAGATCTTCACGCAGCGAGGCCTCCGGCAAACGAAATGCCATCCCGGTCGTTTTCCCGCCTGGCGTTAACGCCAGCATGCGCCCAGGTTGGGTTGCCGTACCGCGTCCTGCCGTAAGGCGCAGGCAAAATGCACGCTGCCAGCCGGAAAGTGTAGCCAAACGGGCTTCCTCCGGTGTAAATACCGGATTCCACATCAGTGAGCCATAACCAAAGACCCACACCGGGCTATCAGGGCGACGCGATAGCGTCTGGTTCAGGGAGGCCGCTCGCTGCGAAGGCGTGAGCAGCAAGTTTTCTTCGATACAACCAAAAGACGTACCACAATCAGCCTTTTGTAAAAAATCGCGTGTTAACAATACCTTAAAACCCCCAACAACCAATAACCGAACAAAAACCGCCGCGTTCTTTCTGACAAAAATCGCGTAGCTGCTTAAATTTTCTGCAACTCATTTCAGAATATGCCATTTTTTGTGTGGCAATCAAGCTTGATCTTAATCATAAAGGGTTAATGTAACGCTGAAATCGTAACAAAAAAGGGTGAACAACACTTTTTAGCCACGCGTGCTTTTTGCCTGTCACTAAAATGATAATCACTATCATCAACATGATATAGCCAAGCGACATTATTTTGATAACAGCCAGCTATGCTTCTTTGCCGCATATCAGGGCATAGGATGTAATCATTTTTAAGTCGGTTGGCTATATGATGTTGTCCATCAAATCAATAATGATATCGGCTGAATGATGGAGAAATTTAATGGCTCATCCGACAGGTTTTCGCCCAGCCCAACCCCGATTAATCCAGGTTAAACGCATCACCGATCTCTCACCGCACTTGCGCTGCATCACCTTTCACAGCTACACACTGCTCGACTACCCGGCCGTCGGGCGACATGCTGCGCATATTAAACTGTTTTTAGCGCGTTCCGGTCAGAAAGTACCTACGTTGCCCACATTGGGAGAGCTAGGCCCGCAATGGCCAGAAGGTGAGACGCGCCCCATCGTGCGCACTTATACGATTTATGCCTTCCGGCACGAATTGGGCGAAGTGGATGTGGCCTTTGCCCTGCACGACCACGGCGGACCCGCCGTCACGTTTGCCCGCAACGCACAGCCAGGAGATAGCGTAGGTATTACTCAACCGGGCGGTCCGCACCCGATGCTGCCTGCGTCCAGCGCCTATTACCTGGCAGGCGATCCCTCTTCGCTGCCCGCCATTGCGGCGTTGCTGGACGCATTGCCCCGCGATGCCACCGGTCATGCCGTTATCCGCGTCGACAGCGAGGCCGATCGTCTGCCACTGACCGCCCCCAGTGGCCTCAGCGTGCATTGGGTGGTCCGCTCGACCGCCAGTACGGATACGTTGTTGCAACAGTTCCACGCTGTGACACGCGACATTGATGCCAGCAGCGCATTTTTCTGGCTGGCGGGCGAAGACCGCATCGTGGTGCAACTGCGTCGTTATGTACGCAGAGAGATCAAAGTTGAGAGAAATCAGCTCTACGCCGTGCCATATTGGCGTGAAGGGTTAAACGAAGAGGATTATCATCAGAAAAGTCACGATTTTATGGATAACCCAGATGACTGAGATGGCTAAAATTCATAGCCACATCAATACAGTGAGGATAAAACTGCAAAATTCTCTCCACTTACCCTCTTTTTATCACCAAGAATGTAAAATCACTTAAAATCTCCCGCCTGCTGCGCGCATTCTGCTAATCTGATTTTGTTTTTTAGGCTATAACTATACCTTAAAGCATTCGTGTTGCAGCGCAACACGTTTACGTTTTAAACAGCGCCTATGCTGGCCCGTTGGGTGAACCTTAGGATGAGGGTCATTCATCACGATACGCATACTCGAGTAAGTAATTCGGATGAACGCGTGCAGCCAACGCATCTGCAACTTGAAGTATGACAGGTATAGCTGTAAGCAACTTTTTTCCGCAACGCCACACCCTTGCACATGGATTGCCGTCGCTACCCGTCTGGCATAAGTGAAAAGAACAATAAGGCGTGCGGCACGACCAGTGAGATTCATTACTTTTGATAAGGAACCGCCTGCCATGAAGTCGCACACTGAGGTGATCAAAACGCGTCACCACGAATATTCTCTGATCTTCCCCATTATCGCGCTGTTTGTTTTGTTGCAATGGAACGATGCACAGAACCTGATCGCTATCCTTGGTATAAACTTTATTGCATTGGTGGGTATTCTCGCCAGCGCCTTTAGCGTCGTGCGCCATGCTGACGTGTTGGCCCACCGCTTGGGCGAACCCTATGGTTCACTAAACTAGTTGCTGAATAGAGACTTGCATTTTTTGTCAGGCTATTGAGAATAAAAAGAGGTTTAACTTAGAGAATAAAGGTTTGAAATGATCAACAAAGAGCGGTTGTTACGAGATAATCGTTTATGTAAAGCAATCATTGGATTATCAGTCGAAGAATTGAAAAATTTAGCCGCTGAATTTTCAGCTTGTTATTTGATTTATCGGAAAAAGAATCGAAAAGATCACGAGCGGCAGATGGGTGCAGGGCAGAAAGGATTTATCCCAACCCCATTAGATAAACTGCTTTTTATTTTATTGTATTTAAAATGTTATCCGACCTATGATTTGCAAGGACTTCTTTTTGGTTTAGATAGAACACGGGTATGTCGCTGGGTAAAAATATTATTGCCGGTTTTAGAGATGACCTTGGGGCGAGAATGTGTTTTGCCCGCTCGTCAAATTCGCTCTGCTGAGGAATTTTTTCGCGCCTTTCCTGGAGTTAAAGACGTCTTTATTGATGGGACAGAGCGACCTGTCCAAAAGCCTAAGAATCTGCGTCGGCGAAAAAAAATGTATTCGGGAAAGAAAAGACAGACCACTCGAAAAGGGCTTATTATGACTGACGAAACAAGGCAAATTGGATTTATCCCCATGAGCAAAAATGGGCGCCGTCACGATAAACGCTTACTCGATAAAGTCGATATAATTCGCCATATTCCTCCTGAGGTAACCATCTGGGCAGATACCGGTTTTCAAGGTATAGATAAACAGCATCCTAATACACAAATCCCAAAAAAAGGAACTCGAAAAAGACCTTTATCGCCTGAACAAAAACAAGAAAATAAAATAATCTCGGGCATCCGTATTACAGTTGAACACGCCATCGCGGGTATCAAGCGCCTCGGTTGCATGACCCAAATTTTACGGAATCGTAGACCCTTTATTGATGATACCTTCTTACTCCTTAGCGCCGGTCTTTGGAATTTCCATCTCAGAACAGCGTAAAATTTACTTCAATCACCGAAACACCCTTATTTTACTATTAAGCAACACGCTTACTGATCCTCAGTCTCTCCGTCGTCGTCCTTGAAGTAAGCTTGATCTCTGCGCTGATGGCCACGGGTGATGCCGGTCCGGACCTGATGCGTGATACGCTTTATTCCATCATTATGATCGTCAGCGGCGGCCTGGTCGGGTTTGCCTTACTGCTAGGCGGTCGGAAATTTGCCACACAGCACGTCAACTTGATCGGTATCAAACAGTACCTGATGGCCATTTTTCCACTGGCAATTATCGTGCTGGTTTTCCCCACCTCACTGCCGGGCGGAAGTTTCACCACCGGGCAAGCGCTGATTATCGCCCTCATTTCCGCCGCCATGTACGGCGTGTTTCTCCTGATCCAAACGCGCACGCACCAAAGCCTGTTTATCTACGAACATGAAGATGAAAGTGATGACGGCGATCCGCACCATGGCAAACCCTCTGCGCACAGTTCGCTGTGGCACACCGCTTGGCTGCTGATTCATCTGGTAGCGGTGATCAGTATCACCAAAATGGACTCCGCGCCGCTCAACGCGCTGCTGACGCGCATGAACGCCCCAGAGCAATTCACCGGCTTTCTGGTGGCGCTGCTTATCCTCTCTCCAGAGGTTCTGGGCGCGATTAAAGCAGTGCTGCGCAATCAGGTGCAGCGTGCAATGAACCTGTTTTTCGGATCGGTACTCGCCACCATTTCACTGACCGTGCCAGCGGTCACCGTGATTGCCAGCCTAACGGGCAATACGCTGAATTTCGGCCTGGAGATGCCAAGCATCGTCGTCATGGTCTCGGTGTTGATGCTGTGTCATATTTCGTTCTCAACCGGCAGGACCAACGTGTTGAACGGCAGCGCACATTTAGAACCTATCCCAATAGGATTTTATTCCAGACAATGATGCCGCGGGTATAGCTAAACGACTTAATTTTGATTACATTATTTAAATGAGCTATTCAATTGATTTTAGACGTAAAGTGATATCTACACGGAAAAACGAAGGGTTGAGTATCCGAGAAACAGCGAAGCAATTTCGGATTGGCCCTGCCTCTGTATCGCGTTGGATTAATCAAATAGAGTCAAAAGCATCGACCACGCGTCAGCGAAAGATCGATAAATCCGAGTTGATAAAAGATGTTGAACAATATCCAGATGCTTACCAAAAAGAACGTGCAGAGCGTTTTGGCGTTTGTCAGAAGGCCATTTGGCAAGCGCTTAAAAAGCTGGGATTGACCTATAAAAAAAACTCTACGTCATCCGAAAGCCGACGAAAACGCCCGGCAGGGATTTCAACAAAAAAAACAACAGTATGAAAAAGAAGGTAAACCTATTGTTTTTATTGATGAAAGTGGTTTTTCACACGATGCCCCACGGACTCACGGCTATTCCCCAAAAGGTCAACGGTGTTTTGGCCTGAAGAACTGGGGAGCTAGGGGAAGAACAAATGTTATCGGCGCTTTATTAGGCACAACGCTGTTTGCTATCGGATTATTTGATATCAATATTAACAGCGATGTTTTCTATGCCTGGGTCACACAAGTCCTTATCCCAGTACTCCCTAAAAACAGTGTAATCATGGTGGACAATGCCACTTTTCACAAAAAACATAATATTCAACAAGTCATCATCGATGCAGGGTATATGGTGGAGTATTTGCCTACATATTCGCCAGATCTTAACCCAATTGAGCATAAATGGGCACAAGCAAAAAGCAAAAAAAGAGAGATGGGTTGCGATACAGAGAGTTTGTTCTCAGTCCATATGATGTAATCAAAATTAAGTCGCTTGGCTATAAAATGCAGCATCGCCTCATAATTTTCGACTTTCTTCTCCCAGCGAGTCAGAACCCGACGAAAGCGATTCATCCAGCTTTGCGTTCTCTCCACTACCCAGCGGTGAGCTTTAAAATCCGTGTTTTTGATGGCTTCCGACTCCTCTTTCCTTGACTGGATATGAGGTTCGTAACGACGACTTTTCAGACAGGCCTCCAGCCATCCGGCTTCATTAAACTAGTTGCTGAATAGAGACTTGCATTTTTTGTCAGGCTATTGAGAATAAAAAGAGGTTTAACTTAGAGAATAAAGGTTTGAAATGATCAACAAAGAGCGGTTATTACGAGATAATCGTTTATGTAAAGCAATCATTGGATTATCAGTCGAAGAATTGAAAAATTTAGCCGCTGAATTTTCAGCTTGTTATTTGATTTATCGGAAAAAGAATCGAAAAGATCACGAGCGGCAGATGGGTGCAGGGCAGAAAGGATTTATCCCAACCCCATTAGATAAACTGCTTTTTATTTTATGAGACTGTAAAATAATCTGTGTAAATGGCATTTTGAGGAAAACCTTCAAAGGATAACAAAATGCCTATCAGCAACGAACTTATTGACCAACTGCTTCAAGATTGTAACTCCCCTCAGGATCTGCTGGGTGAATCAGGCCTACTCAAGGTGCTGACTAAAAGACTGGCGGAACGGGTTCTTGAAGCTGAGATGGAGATGCACCTTGGGTATGCTAAGCATGACCCGGCTGGTAATCATTCAGGCAACTCACGCAATGGCAAGACATCCAAGAGCGTACGTAGCCAAAATGGGGAGATCGAGCTCGATATTCCGCGCGACCGCAACAGTACCTTCGAGCCGACACTGATCGGTAAGCACGAAAAACAGCTTAACGGCTTCGATGACCGCATTATTTCTCTCTATTCCAGAGGGTTATCAACCCGTGATATTCAGGCACACTTTAAAGAAGTCTACGGGGTCGATGTTTCCGCTGGCTTCATTTCTCAAGTGACCAATGCTGTGATGGATGAAGTTAAGCGCTGGCAGCAACGGCCGCTGGATGCGCTTTATCCCATTGTTTACCTTGACTGTATTGTTGTCAAAAGCCAGGACGGCGGAGCCGTGGCCAACAAGTCTGTTTATCTGGCCCTCGGCGTCAACGGCCAGGGCGAAAAAGAGCTGCTGGGGCTATGGATAGCCAAAACTGAGGGGGCCAAGTTCTGGTTATCTGTGATGACAGAACTGAAAAATCGTGGGCTAAAGGACATCTTCGTCGCCTGCTGCGATGGCCTGAAAGGCTTTCCTGATGCCATTGAAGCTGTTTACCCGCATACGCGGGTACAGCTCTGCATTGTGCATCAGGTGCGGAACTCGCTGCGCTACGTCGGCTGGAAAGAGCGTAAGGCCGTTGCTGCTGACCTGCGCACCATCTATAGTTCCGCAACGCTAGAGGGCGCTGAAGAGGCCCTGGATGCCTTCGCGGCCAAATGGGATGAACAGTTCCCGACGATCAGCCCGTCGTGGAGAAATAATTGGGAACGTCTCATCGTCATTTTTGACTTTCCGCCGGAGATCCGCAAGGTTATCTACACCACCAACGCGATAGAGTCGTTAAATGCTTCATTGCGCAAGATAACGAAAACGCGACGAATATTTCCAACGGATGACTCGGTGATAAAATTACTCTATCTAGCCTTGCATAATATCTCTGCTAAATGGACCTTGCCAATCAGAGACTGGAAACCTGCTATGAGCCAATTCATGTTGATGTATGGAGAACGAATCTCCGGTTAAGCAATGGAGCCATTTACACAAAATTCTTTACAGACTCTATTTTTGTATTTAAAATGTTATCCGACCTATGATTTGCAAGGACTTCTTTTTGGTTTAGATAGAACACGGGTATGTCGCTGGGTAAAAATATTATTGCCGGTTTTAGAGATGACCTTGGGGCGAGAATGTGTTTTGCCCGCTCGTCAAATTCGCTCTGCTGAGGAATTTTTTCGCGCCTTTCCTGGAGTTAAAGACGTCTTTATTGATGGGACAGAGCGACCTGTCCAAAAGCCTAAGAATCTGCGTCGGCGAAAAAAAATGTATTCGGGAAAGAAAAGACAGACCACTCGAAAAGGGCTTATTATGACTGACGAAACAAGGCAAATTGGATTTATCCCCATGAGCAAAAATGGGCGCCGTCACGATAAACGCTTACTTGATAAAGTCGGAGTCTGTAAAGAATTTTGTGTAAATGGCTCCATTGCTTAACCGGAGATTCGTTCTCCATACATCAACATGAATTGGCTCATAGCAGGTTTCCAGTCTCTGATTGGCAAGGTCCATTTAGCAGAGATATTATGCAAGGCTAGATAGAGTAATTTTATCACCGAGTCATCCGTTGGAAATATTCGTCGCGTTTTCGTTATCTTGCGCAATGAAGCATTTAACGACTCTATTGCGTTGGTGGTGTAGATAACCTTGCGGATCTCCGGCGGAAAGTCAAAAATGACGATGAGACGTTCCCAATTATTTCTCCACGACGGGCTGATCGTCGGGAACTGCTCATCCCATTTGGCCGCGAAGGCATCCAGGGCCTCTTCAGCGCCCTCTAGCGTTGCGGAACTATAGATGGTGCGCAGGTCAGCAGCAACGGCCTTACGCTCTTTCCAGCCGACGTAGCGCAGCGAGTTCCGCACCTGATGCACAATGCAGAGCTGTACCCGCGTATGCGGGTAAACAGCTTCAATGGCATCAGGAAAGCCTTTCAGGCCATCGCAGCAGGCGACGAAGATGTCCTTTAGCCCACGATTTTTCAGTTCTGTCATCACAGATAACCAGAACTTGGCCCCCTCAGTTTTGGCTATCCATAGCCCCAGCAGCTCTTTTTCGCCCTGGCCGTTGACGCCGAGGGCCAGATAAACAGACTTGTTGGCCACGGCTCCGCCGTCCTGGCTTTTGACAACAATACAGTCAAGGTAAACAATGGGATAAAGCGCATCCAGCGGCCGTTGCTGCCAGCGCTTAACTTCATCCATCACAGCATTGGTCACTTGAGAAATGAAGCCAGCGGAAACATCGACCCCGTAGACTTCTTTAAAGTGTGCCTGAATATCACGGGTTGATAACCCTCTGGAATAGAGAGAAATAATGCGGTCATCGAAGCCGTTAAGCTGTTTTTCGTTCTTACCGATCAGTGTCGGCTCGAAGGTACTGTTGCGGTCGCGCGGAATATCGAGCTCGATCTCCCCATTTTGGCTACGTACGCTCTTGGATGTCTTGCCATTGCGTGATTTGCCTGAATGATTACCAGCCGGGTCATGCTTAGCATACCCAAGGTGCATCTCCATCTCAGCTTGAAGAACCCGTTCCGCCAGTCTTTTAGTCAGCACCTTGAGTAGGCCTGATTCACCCAGCAGATCCTGAGGGGAGTGACAATCTTGAAGCAGTTGGTCAATAAGTTCGTTGCTGATAGGCATTTTGTTATCCTTTGAAGGTTTTCCTCAAAATGCCATTTACACAGATTATTTTACAGTCTCGCGATGGCGTGTTCAACTGTAATACGGATGCCCGAGATTATTTTATTTTCTTGTTTTTGTTCAGGCGATAAAGGTCTTTTTCGAGTTCCTTTTTTTGGGATTTGTGTATTAGGATGCTGTTTATCTATACCTTGAAAACCGGTATCTGCCCAGATGGTTACCTCAGGAGGAATATGGCGAATTATATCGACTTTATCGAGTAAGCGTTTATCGTGACGGCGCCCATTTTTGCTCATGGGGATAAATCCAATTTGCATTGTTTCGTCAGTCATAATAAGCCCTTTTCGAGTGGTCTGTCTTTTCTTTCCCGAATACATTTTTTTTCGCCGACGCAGATTCTTAGGCTTTTGGACAGGTCGCTCTGTCCCATCAATAAAGACGTCTTTAACTCCAGGAAAGGCGCGAAAAAATTCCTCAGCAGAGCGAATTTGACGAGCGGGCAAAACACATTCTCGCCCCAAGGTCATCTCTAAAACCGGCAATAATATTTTTACCCAGCGACATACCCGTGTTCTATCTAAACCAAAAAGAAGTCCTTGCAAATCATAGGTCGGATAACATTTTAAATACAATAAAATAAAAAGCAGTTTATCTAATGGGGTTGGGATAAATCCTTTCTGCCCTGCACCCATCTGCCGCTCGTGATCTTTTCGATTCTTTTTCCGATAAATCAAATAACAAGCTGAAAATTCAGCGGCTAAATTTTTCAATTCTTCGACTGATAATCCAATGATTGCTTTACATAAACGATTATCTCGTAACAACCGCTTTTTGTTGATCATTTCAAACCTTTATTCTCTAAGTTAAACCTCTTTTTATTCTCAATAGCCTGACAAAAAATGCAAGTCTCTATTCAGCAACTAGTTTATTTTTTTCAGCAGATGCTTAACGTGCACCTTCACTGTACTTTCCGTGATGGACAGCTTGCGTGTAATCACCTTATTGGCGTGCCAAAGATAAAAACTTTGAGCATATGCAAAAGGAGATGTACGGCCAGTTCGAAAACACCTTCATGATGTATTTGCCGCGCCTGTGTGAACACTGTCTGAATCCGGCCTGCGTAGCGACCTGCCCGAGCGGTGCGATTTACAAACGGGGTGAAGATGGCATCGTACTGATCGATCAAGATAAATGCCGCGGTTGGCGCATGTGCCTGACCGGCTGCCCGTGGCTTTGTTGAATAATTTAACGTTTTGATTTACAACTTCTTTAGGTGGGATGCATGTACAGAAAATGTATTTTGTTAGAGCGATAAATCAAATAGTTAGCACAATAAAAAGCATTACGGTAGTAAAATTTAGTCGTTAAAATTTTATAATACCCATTTAAATCAGTATTTTAAATTATTCAACAAAGCCGCTGCCCGTACAAAAAAATCTACTTTAATTGGAAGAGCGGAAAATCAGAAAAATGCATCTTCTGCTACCCGCGTATCGAAAGTGGGCAACCGACCCTCTGCTCTGAAACCTGCGTTGGCCGCATCCGTTATCTCGGCGTGCTGCTGTACGACGCCGATCGTATCGCGGAAGCAGCGGCCACGGAAAACGAGCAGGATCTCTACCAGCGTCAGTTGGATGTCTTTCTCGACCCGCACGATCCGAACGTGATTGCTCAGGCGCTGAAAGACGGCGTACCGCGCGGGGTTATCGAAGCGGCACAGCAATCGCCGGTCTACAAAATGGCGATGGAGTGGAAGTTGGCGCTGCCGCTGCACCCGGAATATCGCACGTTGCCCATGGTGTGGTACGTGCCGCCGTTGTCACCGATCCAATCTGCCGCCGATGCGGGCGTGCTGGCACACAGCGGTGTGTTGCCGGACGTGGAAAGTCTGCGCATTCCTGTGCAGTACCTGGCAAATCTGCTGACGGCGGGCGATACCGCACCGTTACTGTTGGCGCTGAAACGCATGCTGGCGATGCGCCACTTTAAACGGGCAGAAACCGTAGAAGGGGTGATCGATACCCGCGCTGGAACAGGTGGGCTTGACCAGCGCTCAGGCGCAGGAAATGTACCGCTACCTGGCCATTGCCAACTATGAAGATCGCTTCGTGGTGCCGTCTAGCCACCGTGAGTTAGCGCGTGACGCCTTTCCGGAAAGTAAAGGGTGCGGTTTCAGCTTCGGTGACGATTGCCACGGCAGCGACAGCAAATTCAACCTATTTAACAGCAAACGTATTGATGCCATTGATGTCACCAGCAAAACGCGTGACATGAACAGCAAAGTGATGCAGGAGGATTGATGATGATGACGTTACGCATTATCGCCCGTCTGCTCGATTATCCCGATGGGGACCTGTGGGTGCATCATCAGGAATTGATTGAGGCGCTGGCACAAGACGATGCACTGTCACCGCCACTGCGTGAGCAATTAGCGCTGTTTATCCGACAACAATGTACGCAGGAGCTGCTGGATAAACAGGCCGAATACACTGCGCGCTGTTCGACCGGGGCCGCGCGACGTCGCTGCTGTTGTTCGAACATGTGAACGGTGAATCGCGTGATCGCGGTCAGGCGATGGTGGACCTGATGCAGCATTACCATGCGGCGGGACTTGAGCTTGACTGTCACGAACTGCCGGATTTTTTGCCGCTCTATCTCGAATATCTCTCGCGATTGGGCTCAGCAGAAAGTCGTGCGGGGCTGCTGGATATTGTGCCCATTCTGGCGTTGCTCGGTGCACGTTTACAGCAGCGCGACAGCGATTATGCCCTGTTGTTTGATGTGTTGCTGACGCTTTCTGGTAGCGCCTTAAAAAGTGACGATGTCACGCATAAAGTGGCGGAAGAAGCCCGTGACGACACACCGCAGGCGTTGGATGCGGTTTGGGAAGAAGAGCAGGTGAAATTCTTTGCGGATAAAGGGTCCGACAGTGCGCAGCAGACCGCGTACCAGCGTCGTTTTGCGGGCGCGGTAGTACCCCAGTATCTGGATCTTGATGCACAACCTGCCGGAGGAAAAAACCATGCACTACGTTATAGCCAAGCGACTTAATTTTGATTACACCATATGGACTGAGAACAAACTCTCTGTATCGCAACCCATCTCTCTTTTTTTGCTTTTTGCTTGTGCCCATTTATGCTCAATTGGGTTAAGATCTGGCGAATATGTAGGCAAATACTCCACCATATACCCTGCATCGATGATGACTTGTTGAATATTATGTTTTTTGTGAAAAGTGGCATTGTCCATCATGATTACACTGTTTTTAGGGAGTACTGGGATAAGGACTTGTGTGACCCAGGCAGGCTTTGTTGAATAATTTAAGATACTGATTTATATAAGCATTATAAAATTTCAACGACTAATTTTTCCTCTCGGAATGCTTTTTATTGTGCTAACTATTTGATTTGTCGTTCTAACAAAATACATTCTCTGTAAATGCATTCTAACTAAAGAAGATGTAAATCAAACGGTTAAATTATTCAACAAAGCCACCCAGGCATAGAAAACATCGCTGTTAATATTGATATCAAATAATCCGATAGCAAACAGCGTTGTGCCTAATAAAGCGCCGATAACATTTGTTCTTCCCCTAGCTCCCCAGTTCTTCAGGCCAAAACACCGTTGACCTTTTGGGGAATAGCCGTGAGTCCGTGGGGTATCGTGTGAAAAACCACTTTCATCAATAAAAACAATAGGTTTACCTTCTTTTTCATACTGTTGTTTTTTTTGTTGAAATCCCTGCCGGGCGTTTTCGTCGGCTTTCGGATGACGTAGAGTTTTTTTTATAGGTCAATCCCAGCTTTTTAAGCGCTTGCCAAATGGCCTTCTGACAAACGCCAAAACGCTCTGCACGTTCTTTTTGGTAAGCATCTGGATATTGTTCAACATCTTTTATCAACTCGGATTTATCGATCTTTCGCTGACGCGTGGTCGATGCTTTTGACTCTATTTGATTAATCCAACGCGATATAGCCAACCGACTTAAAAATGATTACATCCTATGCCCTGATATGCGGCAAAGAATCATAGCTGGATGTTATCAAAATAATGTCGTTTAGCTATATACCCGTGATGCGGTACGCCAGTGGAAGGTGCCGGAAGCGTTGGATTACGGCATGGTCGGTATCAATACCGGTCTTATCTCCAACGAAGTGGCACCGTTTGGTGGGGTGAAACAGTCTGGTTTAGGACGTGAAGGCTCGCGTTTCGGCAGGCTTTGTTGAATAATTTAACCGTTTGATTTACATCTTCTTTAGTTAGAATGCATTTACAGAGAATGTATTTACAGAGAATGTATTTTGTTAGAACGACAAATCAAATAGTTAGCACAATAAAAAGCATTCCGAGAGGAAAAATTAGTCGTTGAAATTTTATAATGCTTATATAAATCAGTATCTTAAATTATTCAACAAAGCCGTTTCGGCATTGAAGATTATCTGGAGATGAAATATCTCTGCGTCGATTTATCGTAATGCCAAGGTGGTACGGTTCAGAAACCCGTTTCTGGCCGTGCCGCATTCTGGCGCTATGTTCTGGCAGTCTCCGCCTTTTGCTGGTGCAGCGTGTAACACGATGCACCACAACAAAGCAAAAAACGCGATGTCAGGGCAGCGTGGCCAGCCATAAAAATTCCCTATGCCTTTTTCAGGCTCCAATCGCGCTAATTCAGCTAATCAACCAGGGGTAATCCGAATTCATGGCACAGGTTATGCTTTTTATTTGATGCATGATGCATCAAATAAATTGTGATGGGTACAGTCCGCATTTTACGTTGACGAACTCTCCAGGAGCCGCACTATGTTGACCAAGAAGTTACCGTCCAAGATGTCCGCAGTGAAAAAAATGGCGCTCGGCGCGCTGGTTACTGCTATGGCTTCACAGGCCTATGCCGAAACCGTAACCGTTGTCTCGTTTGGTGGCTTGAACAAGGACGCTCATGATAAAGCTTTCTACAAACCTTTCGCTGCGTGTAGTGGCATACTGAATTTGGCCACCTAAGTAGAGGTGATATGCTTACCTCATAATTTTTATAGGTGCCAAAATGAGTAAAATAATTACTGCTGAATTTAAATGTGAAACCGCCAAATTAGTCCTTGACCAAAATTATACCTACCAGGAAGCCGCGAAAGCCATGAACGTCAGTCTTTCAGCGATTAGCCGGTGGGTAAGAGCCCTTCGTTTAGAACGTCAAGGGAAAACATCGCCTGGTCTGCCATTAACACCTGAACAAATTGAGTTCAGAGAAATGAAGAAAAAAATCCACCGACTGGAAATGGAGAATTCCATCTTAAAAAAGGCTACTGCGCTCTTAATGTCCGACTCACTGAAAAATTCTCGGTAGTTGAAAAGCTAAGAGCGCTTTATCCAGTGAAAGCGTTGTGTCGTATTTTTAATGTTCACCGAAGCAGTTATCGCTATTGGTGTCGACCTAAGGAGCCAGATATTGAGCGGACGATAAAACGTAGCCTGGTCAGCGAAGCGTGGAACGTTAGTGGGGCTTTGTTGAATAAATCGAACTTTCAGGGGATCGCCGGATCAAAGCACTATGATCGCTCCCGATAGCAGCTCCCCATGGCAAAGCAAAAGTTTAAAATCACCAACTGGCCCACCTACAACAAAGCACTCAGACAACGCGGCTCCCTGACGGTCTGGCTTGATGAGTCGGCCATCGCTGCATGGACTGACAGTTCTTCGCCTGAAGGTCGTGGTCGGCCGCTTTACTACACCGATATGGCTGTTACCACGGTTTTGATGATAAAGCGCGTGTTTAACCTGTCGCTCCGGGCATTACAGGGCTTTGTCGACTCGGTTTTTACACTGATGAGCCTGCCATTGCGCTGCCCGGACTACTCTCTGGTCAGTCGGCGGGCAAAAACCGTCAGTATCAGCATAAAAACGCCAACGCGTGGTGAAATCTCGCATCTGGTCATCGACAGTACCGGTCTGAAGGTCTTTGGCGAAGGTGAATGGAAAGTCAGGCAGCATTGGGCTGACAGACGAAGAGTGTGGCGCAAGCTTCATCTGGCAGCAGACAGTGCGACGCATGAGATTATCTGTGCCGACTTATCGCTCAGCGGAACGACAGATGCGCAGGCACTGCCGGGCCTGATTAACCAAACCCACCGAAAAATCAGGGAAGTGTCAGCAGACGGTGCTTATGACGCCCGTTACTGCCACGATGCGTTGCTAAGAAAGAAAATCAGGCCCCTTATCCCGCCGCGAAGCGGAGCCAAATACTGGCCGGACAAGTACCATGAACGTAACCATGCGGTGGCGAATCAGCGTCTGAGCGGGAGTAATGATATGTGGAAAAAGAAAGTGGGTTATCACCGGCGTTCAGTGGCAGAAACAGCGATGTTCCGCATAAAAACTTTGCTGGGTGGCCATCTGAGCCTGCGTGACTATGAGGCTCAAGTAGGTGAAGCCATAGCGATGGTCAAAGCGCTGAACCGTATGACGTTGTTGGGTATGCCACACAGCGTCAGGATAGGATAACAGGTGTAGCAGAGGGAGTCATCCTGTCGGCTAATTCTGATTTATTCAACAAAGCCCGTTAGTGGCGGGTCTGCGGGCGCAAGGACTATCGCCACGATGGTTACCAATACACACGACGTGAAACTTGGGCGGTGGTTAGCGGGTAAGTTGATGAAAAAATTAACCCTCGCTAGTTGCCAAACAAGAAAACATCAATACAACCGCGGTGGAAATGAACGTATTGATATTCCAAATCTGCTCAATAGGCAGTTCGCTGTTACCAAGCCTGACCAGGTTTGGTGCGGCGATGTAACCTATATTTGGACAGGCGACCGATGGGCGTATCTGGCGGTGGTATTAGATTTATTTGCCCGAAAACCCGTGGGTTGGGCAATGTCGTTTTCGCCAGATTCAGAATTAACAGCCAAAGCACTACAAATGGCTTGGGAACTGTGTGGGCATCCCAAACAAGTCATGTTTCATAGTGACCAAGGAAGCCATTACACCAGTCGTCAGTATAGGCAGGCATTGTGGCGTTATCAGATGACCCAAAGTATGAGTCGCAGAGGAAATTGTTGGGATAATAGTCCGATGGAGCGATTCTTCCGTAGTCTGAAGACTGAATGGGTGCCAACGACTGGCTACCAAAGCTTTAGTACTGCTCAATCATCCATTATTCGCTACATAACCCATTATTATAGCGATGTCAGACCTCACTGGTATAACGGTGGGTTAACACCAAATGAATCAGAACGGCTGTTCCATCAACAGTCAGGTAGGGTGGCCAAATTTAGTTGACCACTACAATAGTTTCTTGCCGTTTTTTCATAACGTGTGGCAATCCGTCTATATTCCTTTAAACGGCCAAAACATCTTTCTACAACGTTGGGACGGCGATAAGCATCACGATAAAGTTGTGAGCGTGAGTTTGTAAAGAATTTCGTGTAAATGGCTCCATCGCTTAACCGGAAATCCGATCTCCATACATCAACATGAATTGGCTCATAGCCGGTTTCCAGTCTCTGATTGGTAGGGTCCATTTAGCCGAGATATTATGCAAGGCTAGATAGAATAATTTTAGCACAGAGTCATCCGTTGGAAATATTCGTCGCGTTTTCGTTATCTTGCGCAATGAAGCATTTAACGACTCTATCGCGTTGGTGGTGTAGATAACCTTGCGAATCTCCGGCGGAAAATCAAAAATGACGATGAGACGTTCCCAATTATTTCTCCACGATGGGCTGATCGTCGGGAACTGCTCATCCCATTTGGCCGCGAAGGCATCCAGGGCCTCTTCAGCGCCCTCTAGCGTTGCGGAACTATAGATAGTGCGGAGGTCAGCAGCAACGGCTTTACGCTCTTTCCAGCCGACGTAGCGCAGCGAGTTCCGCACCTGATGCACGATGCAGAGCTGTACCCGCGTATGCGGGTAAACAGCTTCAATGGCATCAGGAAAGCCCTTCAGGCCATCGCAGCAGGCGATGAAGATGTCCTGTAGCCCACGATTTTTCAGTTCTGTCATTACAGATAACCAGAACTTGGCCCCCTCGGTTTTGGCTATCCATAGCCCCAGCAGCTCTTTTTCGCCCTGGCCGTTGATGCCTAGAGCCAAGTAAACAGACTTGTTGGTCACGGCTCCGCCGTCCTGGCTTTTGACCACAATACAGTCAAGGTAAACAATGGGATAAAACGCATCCAGCGGCCGTTGCTGCTAGCGCTTAACGTCATCCATCACGGCATTGGTCACTTGAGAAATGAAGCCAGCGGAAGCATCGACCCCGTAGACTTCTTTAAAGTGAGCCTGAATATCACGGGTTGATAGCCCTCTGGAATAGAGAGAAATAATGCGGTCATCGAAGCCGTTAAGCTGCTTTTCGTGCTTACCGATCAGTGTCGGCTCGAAGGTACTGTTGCGGTGGCGCGGAATATCGAGCTCGAGCGCCCCATTTTGGCTACGTACGCTCTTGGATGTCTTGCCATTGCGGGAGTTGCCTGAATTATTACCAGCCGGGTCATGCTTAGCATACCCAAGGTGTATCTCCATCTCAGCTTGAAGAACCCGTTCCGCCAGTCTTTTAGTCAGCTCCTTGAGTAGGCCTGATTCACCCAGAAGCTCCTGAGGGGAGTGGCAATCCTGAAGCAGTTGGTCAATAAGTTCGTTGCTGATATGCATTTTTTGTCCTCTGAAGGTTTTCCTCAAAATGCCATTTACACAGATCTTTTTACACTCTCCCCCATGGATTGCCTGCTATCAACCGTAGCGGATCCCTCGACGCGAAATAAATATCGTCTGGTTATATTTTATGGCTGTAAAGCAGAACGACCGCTGCCGCTCGCGCTTTTCCGTACGGTGAATAAAAGCAGAATAACGCTCCTGCTTATATTTTCCTGCGTGCTGATATGCCGCGTATAAATATTTATTTCACAAAGAGAAAAGGCCAAAGAAAAAGCAGGAATAGCATATCGCTGGGGATAAATGTGGCAGATTTAAACAAGGTATTCCTGTTTTCTGAATGCAGAAATCTCAACGTTGCCGTTATTTTGGCTTAACTCATAGGTGAATGTCTTTTGGCATAGCTTATAAAACATGATCTTGGCCGCAATAAATAAACATCATAGGTCTCTGTCAGTGAGTCAAGCCGAAGTCGGACTTCGGCAAGCAAAAGGAGCGTGAACCAGATGGCCAAAAAGGATGCGCTGCTGATCCCTTTATTGAGCAGGATACTCGATGTTCCCGAAGCAGCATTACACGACGACAGGAATCTGATGCACTATGGCATGGACTCGATGCGCACCATGCGTGCCGCGACCTGGTTACGGCGCGAGGGGATCGCCGTTACTTTCTCTGATTTTATCGATAAACGGACCGTTAAAGAGTGGCGTGAGGTGATCTCTGCTGCAAAGGCGTATCGCACGGAGGCCGATGCGGATGCACCGCCGTGCGATACGCCGGGGTTCGAACTGGCCACTATGCAGCACGCCTTTTGGATTGGGCGTAACGAGCGGCAACAACTTGGCGGTGTAAGCGCCCATTTTTATGCTGAATTGGACGGTAAAGCGCTCGATCCAGAACGGCTGGCGAACGCGCTGAACCGCCTGATTCAACGCCATGACATGCTGCGGTTGCGTATTGATCAGGACGCGCGTTTGCGCATTGCGCCGGATAGCCCTTGTCAGCTACAGATCAATGATTTGCGCGAGCTGTCTGCGGAGCAGCGTCATGGGCGTCTGGCCGCGTTGCGTCAGCGCTATACCCATCAGCAGTTGGATATTGCCAATGGTGAAACGCTGATGTTGGCGTTATCGCTGCTGCCAACAGGAGACAGTCGGCTGCACATCGATTTGGATATGATCGCTGGCGATGCCACCAGCCTGCGTCTCTTGCTGCGTGAGTTGGCGCAAGGCTATCGCCAACCGGATTATGCGCTACCGCCGTTGCGGTCAAGCTATCGTGACTACCAACAGCGCTGGCAAGAGAAGCATCAACACCGTCGTGAGCAGGACAGAGCATGGTGGCAAACTCAGTTATCCCGCTTGGCGACATCGCCCACCTTGCCCCTTCAATCATCAGAAAAAACCATACCGGTAACCGAAAGACGCTATCTGTGGCTGAACCCAACGCAGCAGCAGCAATTGATGACGATGAGTCACAAATCTGGACTAAGCGTCCCGGTCGTGCTGGCAACGATTTTTGGCGAGTGTATTGGTTTATGGAGCGGCGGTGCCCCCTTTCTGTTGAATCTGCCAGTGTTTTCCCGCGATGAAGAGATAGAAGACGCCGATCGATTGGTGGGCGATTTTTCCAGCTCAGTACTGATTAACGTTGAGCCGGGCAGTGCCGCGAGCGTTATCGAGCAGGCGCGTCAACTGCAAACTCAGCTTCACCGGGCGCTGGCACATACGGCGTGGAGTGGCGTTGATGTGCTACGCGATCTGTCGCGGCAGCAACAGATCAATGCCAGCCTGGCTCCGGTGGTGTTTACCAGCGCATTGGCGCTGGGCGATCTCTTTGAACCACCAGTGCGCGCGGTGTTAGGGGAGCCCGTGTGGTCGGTTTCTCAGGGGCCGCAGGTGTTGATTGATGCACAGGCTACTGAATACCTGAACGGCATCATGCTGAATTGGGATGTGCGTACTGACAGGTTTGCACCCGGTGTGATCGATGCCATGTTCGATGGGTTTCAGCAACAGGTGCACGCGTTGCTCAACGATACAACGTGCTGGCAGCGCCCACAGCCAGTGCCACCGCCGGTAGCACCCTGGCCGCCAGAGGTTGCCGAACCGGCCAATGCGCCGACGCTGCTGCATCGATTCTTCATGCACGCCGAACGAGAGCCCGATGCTATCGCCTTGCAGTGGGGGGAGCACGGCGTGCTGCATTACGGTGAATTGGCGCAAAATGCCCTGTGCATTGCGCGTTTTCTTCATGAGCAGGGCATCAAAACCGGTGACAGCGTCGCCATCAGTATGGGAAAGGGGCCGGAGCAGGTGATGGCCGTATTAGGCGCCTTGGCTGCGGGGGCAACCTATGTTCCTTGCGGTATTGATATCCCGCTGGCGCGCCGCGAAGCCGTGTATCGCCTGGCGAATGTAGCACTGGTGCTTTGTGACTCCCGCAGTGCCTATCAGCCTGAATGGCCGCAGGGTATCCCGGTGTTTCCACTGGTGCAAGGGCTACAGGCGTTGCCGCTTGCGGCATCGGCCGAGGTGGATGAACAGCGGGCGATGTATGTCATCTTTACCTCCGGCACCACCGGGGAACCGAAAGGCGTCGCGGTTTCGTACCGAGCGGTTGCCAATACGGTGGACGGTGTTGATTCGCTTTTCACTGTTACACCCAGCGATTGTACGATCACGCTATCCGCGCTTGATTTCGATCTCTCTGCCTACGATATCTTCTCCTGCCTGAGCCGCGGCGCTCGCGTGGCGGTGGTTGAAGAACACCAACGCCGGGATGCCCATGCATGGCTGGCGCTTATACAGCGCTATGGTGTCAGCATCATCAGTTGTGTGCCTGCGCTGTTGGATATGATCCTTACCGCCGCCGGAGAAACGCCATTATTTTCTGCCCGGCTGGTTATGCTGGGGGGCGATCGTATTCCGGTGGCATTGGCGGAGCGGTGGTGGCGGCGCACGGCAGGAGCACTTTTCGTTGGGTTGGGCGGTATGACGGAGGCAGCAATCCACTCCACGTTATTCGTGCTGCATGCCGACGACCCGCGCTGGACGCTGGTGCCTTTTGGTACGCCTCTACCCAATATGTATTGTCGTATTGTTGATGCTCTGGGGCGGGATTGCCCTCCTTGGGTAGCCGGAGAACTGTGGGTCAGCGGCCCGGGATTGGCGCTGGGGTATCGTAACGATGCGGCGCGCACCGCGGAGAAGTTTGTGGAATATTCCGAGCGACGCTGGTATCGCAGTGGTGACCGCGCACGCTATTGGCCCGATGGCACCATTGACTATCTCGGGCGTAATGACCAGCAGATAAAGATTCGTGGACACCGTATCGAACCGGGTGAGGTGGAAGCGGCCCTGATGCGCCATCCCGCCATTCACGGCGCCTGCGTAACGGTAGTGGCACAGGCGACCCGCCAACTCTGCGCCACGCTGGTGACCGATGAAAATAACAGCGCCAGCGTCTGGCAAGGCTGGTTGCAGCCGCTGCTGCCACGCTATGCCATTCCCGAACATTACGTAGTTATACCCGCGATGCCAGTAACGGAAAACGGCAAAACGGACCGGGCGAGCGTAGAATACCTCGCCGCATCGCAGATTAACCTGGCGCGCACCCCGCGCAGCACGCCCGAAAACGATATCGAACGGCAGGTTGCCGCGCTGTGGGCCATGCTGTTGAACGTTGACAGCGTGAGCCGTGAGGATAATTTTTTCGTTCTGGGTGGCGACAGCCTTATTGCCACGCGCTTGATTGCGGCGCTACGCGAACGGCAGTTGAGCGCGCCGTTGCATGCTTTATTCATGTCCCCCGAGCTGCGCGATTTTTGCCATTATGTTCAAGCAGAAGCCGCCGTTTCACTGCCCATGCTGGTCGCCGATGACGCCGCGCGCTATCAACCCTTCCCACTCAGTGACATTCAGCGTGCCTTCTGGATTGGCCGCAGTGAACAGATGACGCTGGGCGGCGTCGGCTCGCATTTTTATATCGAATTTGATGGTGAAGGGCTGGATGTCGCACGCCTTGAAGCCGCCTGGCAACAGTTGATCGCGCGTCATGCTATGCTGCGTGCGGTGGTGACCGACGCCGGGGAGCAGCAGGTGCTACCCGACACGCGGCTTTATCATATTGAACGTCATAACGCCTGGGACGACGTTGAAGGGGCGTTGCAGACCTGGCGCGATACGCTGTCGCACCGGGTTTACGATGTGCGTGAGTGGCCGCTGTTTTCCCTTCATGTGGTGGATTACCAACAAGGGGGGGACGCGCGCCAACGGCTGATGGTCAGCCTCGACAGCATGATGTTCGATGGGCGTAGCATCATGATCCTGTTCACTGAATGGGATGCTTTATACCGCAATCCGACGGCGGAATTACCCGCGTTGCGCATCCATTATCGGGATTATCAATGTGGGCAGGCGGATCATAGTGCAGCACTGATGCCGCAGGCGAAGGCCTACTGGCTGGAGCAATTGAAGACGTTGCCCGCGGCGCCCGCCTTGCCGTTGGCGGTGAGACCCGAGACGGTGGCGAAACCCCGCTTCCAGCGCAGGCGCTATGTGTTACCCGCGGAGTCATGGCAGCGTTTTATGTGGCAGGCGCAGCGGCATGGTGTCACCGTCAGCGTGGCGCTGGCGGCGGCCTACGGTGAAGTGCTGGCGTACTGGAGCAATCAGTCTGCACTGGCGCTGAACTTCACGCTGTTCGATAGGCAGCCCTTGCATCCCGATATTAATCGCGTGGTGGGGGATTTCGCCTCCATCCTGTTGCTCGGTTATGAAACTGCGCAGGGTAAAGATTTTTGTCAGGCGACCATGCAATTGCAGCAGCAAGTGGGGGAAGGGCTAAGCCATCGGCAGTTTTCTGGGGTGCAGGTTTTACGGGAACTGGCCCGTTATCACGACCAAAGCATGGCTACGATGCCCGTCGTGTTCACCAGCGTGCTCGGGCTGGAAAAGAATGCATCGATGGCGCTGTCTGACGCGTTTCCCCGCGTACATTATACGCTGACGCAAACGCCGCAGGTGTGGCTCGATGCCAAAGTCAGCGAATCGCATGGGTGTCTGCTGCTGGAGTGGGACGTGGTGGAAGCCCTGTTTCCCCTCGGCGTTATCGACAGCCTGTTTGCCGCATACTGCCATCTGGTCGAAAGCCTGGTACAGGCAGACTGGTGCCAGCCAATATCGTTATCGCTTCCCGCCGAACAGCAGCGTCTAAGGGCGCAAATCAACCAAACGGCGATGGATTTCGGTAACAACACCGTGCCTTACCTGCGCGTTTTTGCTCAAGCACAACGTGCCCCGCAAGCGACGGCGCTGGTATGGGGCGATCACGGCGTAATGCATTACGGTGAGATGACGCGTCAAGCGTTGAGCGTGGCGGCATATCTGGTGCAACAGGGCATGCAGCCAGGTGACAAGGTGGCCATCACTCACCGCAAGGGGGCGGCGCAGATTGTCGGGGTACTAGGGGTGTTGGCGGCGGGAGGCTGCTATGTTCCTTGCAATATTGCGTTACCGCTGGCACGCCGCGAGCAGATTTACCAGGCGGCTCAGGTACGCTGGGTTCTGACTGACGATATGAGCCTGACTCATCTCGATTGGCCTGCCGCATTTCCCGTCGTGGCGCTCAGCACCGCGCTGGCTTGTGCCCCGCTACAAGAACCTGTCATCCAGCCTGATTATGCGCCGATCTACGTTATTTTTACCTCCGGTAGCACTGGAGCACCCAAAGGGGTGGTGGTGAGCCATCGTGCGGTTGCCAATACTATTGATGCCGTCACTCGGCGTTTTGATCTCAGCGTCAGCGATCGTTCCATAACGCTTTCTGCACTGGATTTTGATCTGTCGGCTTTTGATATTTTAACCTTCCTCGGCATCGGTGCTTCGCTGGCCGTGGTCGAAGAGCCTCAGTGGCGTGATGCGGCCGCCTGGGCTGTGTTGATGACTCGCTGGCAGGTTAGCGTGATCAGCGCTGTGCCAGCGCAAGTGGAGATGTTGACCATTGCAGCCCATGACGGTGGGTTGCCGCAGTCGCTGCGGCTGGTGATGGTGGGCGGCGATCGTATCTTGTACGCCTTGCCGCATCAGCTATGGGCGCTGGCGCCTCAAGCGCGCTTTGCGGCCCTGGGCGGCATGACGGAGGCGGCAATCCACGCGACCTGCTACATCGTCACCCACGATGAACCCTGGTGGCCCGCGGCCCCGTATGGCGAGCCGCTGGCGAACATGCGCTGTCGGGTTGTCGATGGACAGGAACGCGATTGTCCGAATGGGGTGAAAGGTGAATTGTGGATCAGTGGTGCTGGACTTGCGGACGGTTATATGGGGGATGCGCAACGCAGCGCGGAGAAGTTTGTCGTGCGCCAGGGCACCACCTGGTACCGCACCGGTGACCGGGCCTATTACCGCGACGACGGCGTGCTGATTTTCTGCGGGCGCACCGATGGGCAAGTCAAAGTGCGGGGATATCGCATCGAACTGGCGGAAATCGAAGGCGCGTTAACACGACTGCCGGAAGTGGATGAGGCGGTTGCCGTGGTTCTGGATGCGCCTTCGCAGCAGGTAGCTGCCGCACTGGTGTGTCCTGAGACCACCGAGATGGCGGACATCAAGTTAACGCTACAGGCGTGGTTACCTGAGTATGAAGTGCCTGAACACCTGATACGCATCGCCCGTGTACCCTTGACGGCCAATGGCAAGATTGACCGAGCAGCCATTCGTGACGAGATGCAGTCCTATCTGAATGGTCTGCGTGATGAACGGGTGGGGGAACGTCCCGTCGGCCGGGCAGAGCAGGTTCTGGCAACGCTGTGGGGCGCATTGCTCGATCTGGACACGGTTACGCGTGAGGCGAACTTTTTTTCACACGGTGGCGACAGCCTGATTGCTACCCGGCTAATTAGCCGCCTGCCCCAGGAGGGGTTTCACGGCTCGCTGGCGTCCCTGTTTCGCCAGCCGGTGCTGCACGCGTTTGCGGCAACGCTGCGGAACGCTACGCCCGAACAGCCGATCCGCTTACACCATGACGCCGCGCAGCGTTATCACCCGTTCCCACTGAATGACGTGCAAGAGGCCTATTGGCTGGGGCGGCGCGACGGGTTTGTACTGGGCGGTATCGCCGCCCAGTGCTACCACGAATATGAACTACAACACGCCGATCTGATGCGTCTTGAACACACCTGGAACCAGTTGGTTATGCGGCATGACATGCTGCGCTGTGTTATCAGTGAGGATGGTCAACAGTCAATCATGGAAGAGGTCCCCTATTTTTACTTCCGTTACCACGATTTACGCCATTTGACCGATGCGTCAGCGCAGTTGGCACTGCTCAGAAACCGAATGGCGCATCAGATTCTGTCTGCGAGTAGCGGCAGGCTCTACGACATTACGTTGATTGACTATGGTGCAGGAAAATCACGACTTGCGGTGCTGTTCGATAATTTGATTGTCGATGGTTTAAGCATGTTGACATTGTTCAGCGAATGGTTCGAATGCTACCAAAATCCGGAGAGTGAACTCCCCCCGCTGGCGATACAATTCCGTGATTATCAGTGCTGGCGTGCGCAGCAGGGGCAGGCGCAAGAGGATATTGTCTACTGGCAGCAGCGCTTTGATGCGTTGCCACCTGCGCCCGCATTGCCGACACGGATGGTGCCTGCAGCCATTATTACACCGCGTTTTCGTCGGCTGGAAACGCAGCTCGATCCCGCACTGTGGCGACAGCTCAGCAATCGCGCGCGTCAGGCGCAAATTACCCCCTCTGTGCTGCTCTTGACCTGCTTTGCAGAAACGTTGAGTCGGTGGAGTGGGCAAAAAGCGTTGGTGATCACCCTGACGCAGTTCGATCGCCAACCGCTTCACCCTGACATCAACCGCGTGGTAGGGGATTTTACCTCGCTGACGCTCGCAGAGTATCACGCCGATAACGCAGAGAGCTGGCTAAGGCACGCCCAGCGGTTGCAGGAACAAGTGTGGCGCGATCTTGGCCACGCCTCCGTGTCCGCTATTTCAGTACAGCGTGAGCTGGCACAGCGGACAGGCAATGAGATGCAGGCCGCACCAGTGGTGTTCACCAGTATGCTGGGGGTGGCCAATGCGCTGGCTAAAACGGTGCCCTGGCCGAACTACACCCGTTCGCAAACGCCGCAGGTGTGGCTTGATCATCAGGCCATTGATTTAGCCGATGGTGTGTTGCTCAGTTGGGATTATCTGGAAGAGCTGTTTTTACCCGACATGATCGAGCAGATGTTTGCCTGGTACTGTCACACGCTGCGCGCGTTGGCAGCCAATGACTGGCTGTCGCCGCCAATGAGGGATTTGCCCGTTGCGCAGCGCCAGATACGACTCCAGGCCAACACGACCGGCGGTCCGATGCCAAATCATCGGGCGCTGCATGACGCCTTTTTCAGCCAGGCGCAGCAGTGGCCCGAGCGCCCAGCGCTGTGGGATAGCGTGAACGGCTACCTGAGCTACGGTGCGCTGCGGGAACAGGCGCTGACGGTTGCGGCCGGGCTGCTACACCACGGTATTCACACGGGAGATTGTGTCGCACTGTGCCTGCCGTCAGGTAGCGAGCGCATGGTGGCGCTGCTCGGCATCCTTGCCGCCGGTGCGGCTTATTTGCCCCTCAATCAGGCGCATCCCGTCGCGCGCCACGCAATGCTTTGTCGTAAAGGACGCGCGAAAGCCGTTATTTGCGACAACGAACTATCGTTCGCCTTACCGACTTACTCGCTGGCCTCATTACGGGCCAACGCGCCGTTAACGGCACCGATTATTCCGCCGGACGATACGCTTGCCTATGTGCTGTTTACCTCTGGAACCACCGGGGAGCCCAAAGGCGTAATGATTGAACACCGTAATGTCCTCAATACGCTGGAGACGGTGTGTCAGCAACTTGATATCTCGGCACAGGATGTCTTTCTGGCCGTTTCTGCGTTGGATTTTGACCTGTCGGTGTTTGATCTGTTCGCCACGCTGAGCGTGGGGGGGCTGATGGTGTTGGTGGAAGACTCGCCCCATCATGATGCAGATCGCTGGTTAACGCTGATGTCTACCCACGGTGTCAGCGTATGGAACAGTGTGCCATCGCTGTTCGATATGCTGCATACCTTGGCGCGTGCGCGGCAGGTGACACTGCCCGATCTGCGTATTGCCTTGTTATCGGGAGATTGGGTGGAGCCTGATAGCGGAGAACGGCTGCGCACGTTCGCGCCGTCAGCACAGGGGTTTGCGTTGGGCGGTGCTACCGAGGCCGCAATCTGGTCCTCGATATGGCCGCTCTCCTCACCGCGACCGGAAGGATGCCACTCGGTGCCCTACGGTTTCCCTCTGAGAAATCAGCGTTTCCGCGTAGTGGACACATTGGGCAATGACACGCCCGATTGGGTGCCCGGTGAACTGTGGATTGGCGGGTTGGGGGTAGCACGCGGTTATTGTGCGGATGCGCGCTTGACGGCGCTGCACTTCAACGGTGATTACCTGTGGCGTTGGTATCGTACCGGCGATCGCGCTCGCTACCGCCCAAACGGTGTGCTGGAGTTTTTAGGACGCATCGATAATCAAATCAAGTTACAGGGTCACAGAATTGAACTGAGTGAAATTGAATCCATCTTGCAGCGTCACCCACAGGTGCGTCAGGCGGTTGCCGTAGTGCAGGGCGATGGCGCTACGGCAGGATTGCACGCTTATGTCCAGATGGATGCTGCTGAAGACACGATCAACGAGCTTCTGAGTGCACTGCACCATGAACTGCGTATCACCTTGCCGGGCTATGCGATTCCGGGGGCAATATCGTCTGTTACCACCTGGCCGCTGACGCCCAACGGGAAAATCGACAGGCGTCAGTTAGCGTTATCGTCACCGTACTCAACGTCCCACCACCCCAACAAGGTCAGCGAATTGCAGCATGTGGTTGCCATGTTGTGGCAACAACTCGTGGAAGGGCAGCTGCCATTGGGCACTGATTCCTTCTTCCGCGCGGGCGGTAACTCGTTGCTGGGGACAAAATTGGTCGCTCAGGTGTGTGATCGATTTTCTATCAATCTGACCATAAAGGAGTTTTTCTATGATGCAACCTTATCTGGTCTGTGTGCCTGTGTTGAAAGGCATTTAGCCGACCGCGCTCGAATGGAGGAGGGATCGCTATGAATATCGCCGATTTTGTTGCCACGCTGGAGTTACAGGGCATCGAGTTGTGGAGCGAAGGGAATAATCTGCACTTTCGGGCGCCTGCCGGAACCTTGAGTGAAACGGTGAAAGAAGCGCTGCGCGAACACAAGCCTGCGCTATTGGTCTATCTGGCAAGCCGGAATGAGAGCGAGGCGATTCACTGCGATCGTCAAGGTCGCTTTACGCCATTCCCCCTGACGGAAACTCAGCAGGCGTGGCTGATCGGGCGTCACAGCGCTTTCACCTACGGCGGTCTGGCGTGTCGTGGGTTTCTTGCTGTGAGTTTCCCCGCTGTGCTGGAGCCCGTGCGGCTCGAGCAGGCATTGCAGCAGTTGATTGCTCGCCACGACATGCTACGGGTGGTGGTGAAAGAGGAAGGCTTTCAGCGCGTTCTGGCAACAGTGCCTGATTATGCGCTGCCCAGCAGCGATCTACGCCATCTTAGTACTGAAGCGGCGCAGCGCGCTGTGGAGCGGCTACGCGATACCCTGTTGTCAGCCCCGTCTGATTACGCCACCTGGCCGCTGTTCGCGGCGCATGCGGTGCGGTTGGCCCGTGATACACAGTTGCTGTTGGCCGTTGAACTGATCGCGTTGGATGCGGCCAGCCTCTATCTGTTGGTCGATGAGCTTGCGCTGCTGTTGTTCAATCCGGAACAGCTTCTCCCTGCGCCTGACATTACCTTTCGTGACTGCGTGATTGCCCGGCGTGCCGCACGTGAAGGAAAACGCTATCGAGACGATCGACACTATTGGCTGGCACGCCTTGATGCCCTGCCTGACGCGCCGCAACTGCCGCTGGCGGAAGCCGTGGCCGATGCGCCTTTTCTGCGCCGTCATCGGCTGCTGTCGGCGAGTCAGGTCAGACTGCTCGGCTCACTGGCTGGCGAACATCAGGTGACATTGAGCGTATTGTTGCTCGGGGCGTTTGCCCAGGTGCTGGCGCTGTACAGTCAACAGCGTCATTTCACACTGAATTTGCCCGTGTCTAGGCGCGATCAACGTCACCACGATATCCAGCGCGTGGTGGGCGATTTTACTGACACCGTGCTGCTTGAGGTTGATTTACAAGGTGTGGTCCCGTTTGGCGAACAGCTGCGTGTGCTCAGTCAGCGCCTGTGTGACGCGATGGATCACGTCAGCTACTCCGGGTTAGACGTGCTCAGAGAGCTTTCTCGCCGTCGCGGGGACGCCCAAATAATGCCCGTGGTGTTTACCAGCACATTGGGGCAACGCGGACACCGCGAGGGGAAAAAGCCTTGCTATCACCTTGTTCAAGGCATGACGCAGACGCCGCAGGTGCTGATCGATTGCCAGGTGGTTGAGCAACCAGAAGGGATCCTGGTGGCATGGGATTCGCGCGAGGCGCTGTTTCCTCCGGCCTTGATTGAGCAGGCGTTCGAAGTGTATAGCAGTTTTATCAATCGGCTAATTGAAGACGGTGAGGGCTGCATGCCGCAGGCCCGCCCGGTGCCGCTGCCCGCCTCATTGTGCCATGTGCGTCAGTATGCCAACGCGACCTGTAGGACCCATCCGACCCAGTTGCTGCATCAGGGGATTGTAGCGCAGGCTGAACGGCATCCCGAAGGTATCGCAGTCATTGATGAACACGGTGCACTGAGCTACCAACAACTGCTGGCGCAGGCCCGCAGGCTGGCCGCACAGTTGCAGCAGGCGGGGCATCAACCTACGCAACGGGTTGCCATTTTCTGTGACAAGGGGCGGGGGCAGGCGCTGGCCGTGCTTGCAACGCTACTGTGCGGGGGATGCTATGTGCCGTTTTACTTGAAGCAACCGACGGCGCGTCGCGACCTGATGTTGCAAGATGCTGACATTGCGTGGGCCATTGCCGACGATCTCACGTTGCTTCCCGCAGGTATCCAGGTGTTTGACTGGCGATGTGACTCGCCAGTGTGCGATTTCACACCGGTATCGGTGGCACCGGAGCAGCCCGCATACCTGATTTATACCTCAGGCTCTACCGGCACACCGAAAGGGGTGGTGATGTCTCATCAGGCTGCCTGGAATACGCTGGCCGACATCAACAACCGATTTGCCGTGGGGCCGCAGGATGCTATGCTGGCTTTGGCTAATCTCTCCTTCGATCTCGCCGTTTATGACCTATTTGGAGTGCTGGCCGCCGGAGGGCGTCTGGTCTATCCCCACGCAGATCAGCAGGGCGATCCGGCGCACTGGGCGCAGCAGATTCAGCGTCATGGCATCACCTTGTGGAACAGCGTGCCGTCACAGTTGCAGATGCTATGTAATGTCCAGCAACCATTGGCACCGCTACGCGTGGTGCTGGTCTCCGGGGATTGGGTGCCGCGTAGCCTGACGGAATCGCTGTCGGCGTTGCAGGCATCCGCAGAGATGTTTGCCCTGGGGGGTGCCACTGAGGCGGGCATTTGGTCGGTGTGCTGCCCGGTCAATGCGCTGGAGGCCCACTGGGTTCATGCCCCTTATGGCGCGCCCCTCGCCAACCAGCGCCTGTACGTTCTGGACGACGCAATGAATGACCGCCCCGATTGGGTAGAGGGAGAAATTGCCATCGCCGGAGCCAGCCTGGCTGACGGATACTGGCAGGATGCCGAAAAAACGGCGCAACGTTTTGTTACCGCGCGCAATGGTGAGCGTCGTTACCTTACTGGCGATCGAGGGCGTTATTGGCCCGACGGCCGTATCGAATTTCGTGGTCGCTATGACCAGCAGGTGAAAATCCACGGTCACCGGGTAGAACTGGGCGAGATCACCGCGACGCTACGCCAACATCCGGCGGTTGCGGATGGCATTGCGCTGTTGACGGCAGAGGGGACGTTGCACGGTGTAGTCGAAACGGCTGCCGGACAGCAGTCCGCCGCCACCTCAGTGACAGATGCTGCCCGAGACTGCGCACATCAACTCGAACGGGGGATGGATGCCCCGGCCTTCATGGCATTGATGGCAGCGGCGGACCGGGTGGCCATGCTCGCGATGGCAGCCCGGTTACGTGCCGATGGGTTATTCGGCGCGGAGGCGGTTTACCATTCATTAGACGAGATATATCAGGCAACACATGTGGCGCAGACGCATCAGCGCTTGCTGCGTCGCTGGTTGGATGCCTTGGTCGGGGCGCGGGCGTTAACGCGCGATGCACAAGGTCATTACCGTGACTTGATACCGAGTGATACAGCGGCGCTTGACGATGCCTGGCAACAGGTTGACCGCCTCGAACAGCGTACTCGCTATGGCAGTCTGACATTGAATTACATCCGGGCGTGCAGTGAAGATCTGGCAGGGCTATTACGCGGTGAGCGAGATGTGCGTGGGCTGCTGTTTCCACAAGGCGAACTGTCGACGGCGCAGGCCGCCTACCGTGATAACGTGGCGAGCCGCAGCATGAATGCCATCGCTATTGCAGCCATTACCGAATTTGCGAAGCAGTGCGAACGGCCATTGCGCTTGCTGGAAGTGGGGGCGGGGGTGGCGGGGACGGCCAGCGAGTTGGTTCCTGCGCTGGCGGCCTATGGAACTGAATACTGGTTTACTGATTTGTCGACGTTCTTCCTGACAGAATCGCGTAAACGCTTTGCTGACTACGACGGTATGCACTACGGCCTGTTTGATATGAACCTACCCGCCGCGGCGCAGGGCATGCAGGCCAACAGCATGGACGTTATCCTGTGCGCCAACGCGTTGCACAATGCACGACACGCGGGTGAGGTGCTGGCCGGTCTGGCGCAATTGCTGACACCGGGCGGCATTCTGGTGTTTATTGAACCGGTACGGCGCCATAACTACCCGCTGTTAGTGTCGATGGAGTTCTTCCCTGAACTGACCGGATTTACCGATCTGCGTGCAGAAACCGATCAGACCTTCTTTACCCGTGAACAGTGGCTCGATTTATTGCAGCAGGCGGGCGCGACTCTGCTTGACTGCTCACCTGCTGCGCACAGCGCCTTGGCAACGTCGGGACAGGGCGTCTTTATCGCTCAGTTTAAAACCGATCGTGCCAGTGTGTGTGATGCACGCCTGCGGGCGTACCTGCAAACGCGGTTACCGGTGTACATGATACCGACACAGTTGCATGTCTGGGATACCTTGCCGCGCACTGCTAGCGGCAAAATAGACAGACCGATGCTGGCGAAAATGCTGGTGAGCCACGGGTCAATCGCGGCATCGCAGGTGCAGGGTGATGCGCTGAGTGACGCACTGGAACAGGATATTGCTGCCATCTGGAGCGAGGTTCTCGACACGGAGATCGTCACACGGGACGCCGATTTTTATGCTTGTGGCGGCGATTCACTGTTGCTGTCGCGCATGATTGGCCGACTGCGCGAGCGCGTCCCTGCGGCCAACGCGCTGACCTGGGGCAGTTTGCTGCGCCATTTGCTACAAGAACCCACGTTAAAATCGCTTTCTGCAAGGCTGCGTCAGGTGGAAAAACAACAAACGGTGGCGTCCCCCTCACAGGTTCCTCTGGTGGCCTTATGGGAAACGGCGGGCGTGTCGTCACACGCCTGTGTGTTGTTACATGCGGGTAGTGGCGATATGCAGCCCTATCGACACGTGCTGCCGGAATTGGATAAATCAGGCTATTCCTGCGGAATCGGGATTGAACTGCCTTCACTGACGGCGTTTATGGCGTTACCCCCGTCGCAGGCGCTGCTCAGACTGGCGGGACAGTATGCTGATGCACTTTGCGAACGGGGAGAGCGTTTCACGCTAATCGGCTACTGTTTGGGGGGATTGCTGGCAGCAGAAATGGCTCGTCAGCTCAGTGAGCGCGGCGTCGGCGTGCAACAATTGGTGGTGATTAGCGCCTGGCAGCCACCGCGCGTGGACGATGTGCGTCTGGTTGAGTATGTGTTTGCCCGTTCACACGGCGCATGCATGGAGGCGTTGCGTTTGCCATCGGAATCGGCGCTGGCAGAGGTTGTTCATTACGTGCTGCGTGAAACACCGTCCCACATCCCCGCTGGTGCATTTGACCGCTTGTCTGAGGCCTATCAGCCAGTCGGTGACGCACTGAGTCAATGGGCGATGAAACCGCTGAATGAGCGATTGCGCGCCTTGCAAGCCGGTGGTGATGCGCAGGGAGCCTACCTTGCTCCCGCAGATGAAGTGCAGGCCTTTGCGGAGCGTCATGCGCTGTTCCATCACTGCATGGCTGCTGTGGGTGAACATCAGCCTGCGCCCTGGACGGGAAAAACCGTGCTGATACGTAACAGTGCGAGCGATCCACTATTGCCGGGTATGCCGCAGGATGTCACCGACTATTGGCAACGTCTGAGTCTTGGCGATCTGACCGTGGTGGACACGCCTGGCGATCATTTCAGTTGCATGACGCAGCAACACGCTGCGTCCCTGGCTGACTGTATCGCACGACACACGCGCCCGGAGGCGGCGCTGTGAAGCGGTTTTGCATCGCGATTCTGGGGGCGACAGGCAGTATCGGACGAGAAGTTACCCATTGGTTAGGCGCGGCGGGATACACATTACGCCTCGGTGCCAGGCAGCCCGAGGCGCTGTGCGCGCTTGCACAGCGGGTTAACGCGCAGGCGCAGGTGGTCGATCTCTATCAGCAAGCGGAATTGGATGCCTTTAGTCAGGGCTGCGCACTGGTGGTGAACTGTGCAGGACCGTCCTATCTGGTGCTCGATCGGGTTGCGCGCAGTGCCGCTCGGGCCGGTGCACATTATATCGATGTGTCCGGCGATGCGCCGGTATGGCATTTGCTGCAACAAACACCAACCTGCTCACGCGGCTGGATCGCCGTGCTCTCGGCGGGCATGTTGCCGGGATTAGCCAATTTGATGCCAGATTGGCTGGGCGTGTTGAGTGATGATGCCATTAACGTATACAGCGGCGGACGTGAAAGTGTACGCGGTGCCGCAGCGGGGGATCTGGTGCTGTCGGTCAACGATCAGTACGGCACGGTAGCGGCCAGTAGCTACTGGTATGGCGAAGCGAGCGCTTTCTGGGTCAAGGTAGAGCCGCATTTACGCCGGCTATCGACAGAATTGCGCCATGATTTGGCGCATTTCCCCGGTGAATTAACGTTGCTTCCGTTTCTCAGTAGCGATGCTGAGCGCCTGGCATTACGCCATCAATTGCGCGAACTGCGCTGGTATAACGTGTTTAGCGGCAGCTTATTGCGTGAGACGCTGACCGGTTTACGCGGTTGGGTCAACAGTGCTGAACGTCTGGCGCAGGCGGTGGCTCAGGTTGAGCAGGCCAGTGAACTCGATCTGCTGGGGCACTCGCCGTATTACCGACTGGTATTCGATCTTATCCCTCACCACGCACCGCGCCGCCGCGCGGTGATCTCCACTGACAGCAGCGCGGCGTTAACCGCCGCCGTTACGGTGAGCACGGTGAATGCGTTATTACGGGGTGACATTGCCCCCGGTGTACATTTCGCGGATGACGTCCTGATGGCGACACAAACCTTTAACGACGTTATCCGCCTACATCCGGGTACGCAGATTCGTCAATACCTGCCTGATGAACGCCTCGAAGAGGGAAAACTATGACCCGCAAAATAAAGGCTGTCGTGTGCGGCACCGCGTTTGGCCGTTTTTATCTTCGAGCATTGGCGATACATCCGAACATTGAACTGGTTGGGATCTTGTCGCGTGGCTCTGAGGCTTCCGCGCGCTGTGCCTGCGAGCTGGGTATTGCGCATTATCACTCGGTGAATGAATTGCCGGATACGATAACGCTGGCCTGCGTGGTGGTGCGCGCTGGCGTATCCGGTGGCAACGGTGCAGAGATCGCGTGTGCGTTGCTGCGCCGTGGAATCCACGTTTTACAGGAGCACCCACTGCATCCTGATGAACTGGCGCACTGTTTTCGTACTGCTTATCAGTATGGTGTGCGCTATGACGTCAATGCATTTTATCCCCATGTGTGCGCAGTGATGCGCTTCTTGCAGGCCGCGGCGTTGCTGCTTAAGCAACAACCGATCGCTTATCTGGAGGGGGTCTGTGGCGCACAAGTGTTGTATCCCTGGCTGGATATGGCGGCGCGGGCGCTGGGGCGTTTGCAACCTTGTCGACTGACGCTGGCGCAGCCAGCGCACACCGGCCCCTACACCACGATTCAGGGCGATATTGGTGGTGTCCCGGTGACTCTGCGCGTACAAAATCAGATCCATCCGGGGGATGCCGATAACCATGCGTTTTTGCTGCACCGCATGACGCTGGCGGCGGACAGCGGCGTTTTGACATTAGCGGATACGCACGGTCCAGCCCTGTGGCAACCTCGTTTGCACACCCACCGTGATACCACTCACCGTTTGGTGTTGGACGGACCGGGCACAGAACGCTTGGCGGCGCTGAGCAGTAGCACTCTGCCGGGCAGTGAGCCTGACACCTTTCGCGCCGTATTCGATAGCCAATGGCCGCAGGCGATCAATCGGGCGCTGGATGCTTTTATCATAAGTATCGGAAACCCGGCCTTGGCCCAGAGCCAATCCGCTTGGACATTGAGCGTTACGCGCAGTTGGCATCTGATTTCAACCCTGCTCGGTCCCCCCGTGTTGATTGAACCCGAAACGCCACCCGAGGTGGCGCTGTGCCAGCAATTGTGCCAACAGGAGGCCGAATGACCCGTCATTTCTTGCGTTTTTTTACTCCGACCTCGGCGTGGCAACCGCTGCTGGTTTGTCTGCCCTATGCCGGGGGCGGAGCTAGCGCATTTCGCGCCTGGTCAACGCTGTTTGATACGCAGATCGCCGTGGCTGCTGTGCAATATCCAGGGCGAGAAGATCGTTTTACCGAAGCGACTATCGATGACATGTCACGCTTGCTGACCACGCTGATGACCGAATTGCAACGCGATATCGCGACCCGGCCCTACGCGCTGCTGGGGCACAGCATGGGCGGTGCGATTGCGCATGAGTTGGCTATCCAGTTGGAAGCACAGGGGATGCCGCCGCGACATCTGTTTATTTCTGGCCGACAACCCCCCCGTTATCACCCGCGCGACAGCGCTGTTCATCGCAGCAGTGACAGCGATATTCTGGCTGAGCTGCGCCGTTTGAATCCGCGCAACAATGCGCTTGTGGAATCGCCGGAATTAGCGGCTCTGCTGGTGCCGATTATCCGCAGTGACTATTGCTTGATCGAAAACTATCGGCCTCATAACACGCCTGTGATTGGGTGTCCGATTGATGTGCTCGCCGGACGGGACGATCCCGATCTTCCCGCCGATCAAGCCTGCGCCTGGGCCGATTACACCTCCGCATCGTGTCAGGTGCATATTTTTCCCGGTGACCATTTCTTTATCAATCAGCAACGCGATGCGGTGGTTGACACCGTGCAGCAGGCGTTTCTCTCCTCGCTCACACCTTGCACAAAAGGATAAACGATGGACGATTTCTACTCACCCGTAGCAGAATATTATGACCTGGTGGCCAGAGCGCATTCAGAAGGCGATACCGTGCTTCGGGAACGTCTTGCGACCACCGCGTTAAATGGCGAACCGATCCTGGATCTTGGCGCGGGAACCGGGCGCACGGTCGCGGCCATTGCTGAGAGCGTGCCGCAGTGTGACATTTTGGCGGTGGAGCCGGCACCGGCCATGCGCGCCGTGTTGATGCACCGCGTTGTCAACGATCCGCATCTGCGTCAGCGCGTGACGGTAGTCGCTGAACCCGTGGATAAATTGCAACTGCCGGACAAACTGGGCGCCGTGGTGGCCTATGGCGTATTGGGGCATCTGTGTCGGGAAAAACGCCAGCAGCTATGGCAGCTACTGTTACCGCGCCTGTCGGCTGGCGCCCCGATTTTTGTCGAGCTGTTGCCGCTGGAAAAACCCATTGTACTGCCCGCCTTTCCGCTCGCTTGTGAAACGGTAGGTAAACGGCATTACACCGCATCATTGCAAGGCGAACCGGGGCTAGACGATACTATGCTGCTGACGTCCTGCTGGACGGTACGCGGCGGGCCTTGCCCGGCGCAGGTGATCCGTAATCAGAGCGTCTGGCACACATTTAGTCTGGCGGAACTTGCGCAGGAAGCGGGGTTGCGTGCAGAACGTCTCACCGCTCAGGCCGGGGTGCTTTATGCATAATAACGATGCGCAGGATGCTTATCTGACCGATACCCGTATGTTCGATACCGATGCGCGGCGATTGCCGCCAACGCTTGCCTGGCCGCCGGATGCCGTCCAGCGCTATCAGGATGTGGGTTACTGGCAAGCGGATACGCTATCGACCCATATTATCCGTTGGCAACAGGCTTACAGCGAACACATTGCCTTGATCGCCGAGGGGCACGCCTGGCCCTATTGGAAACTGATTGGTCAAGGCAGGCGTTTTGCCACCATACTCCGTCAACATGGGGTCTCTCCCGGTGATCCGGTGTTGGTGCAGTTGCCAAACGGTGCTGATTTCGCCGTTGCCCTGTTTGCGGTATTGCTGATTGGCGCTGTACCAGTATTGATGGTGCCGACACTGTGTACCAAGACGGTAGTTCAGGTGGCGGCGCAGGCTCGTGCCCGACGTTACCTGGGCAGCGCACGTCTCTTCCAGAGTGAAAACGAGGCATTGACCACGCAACTGGCCGAACTCGGGTGCCGTACACTCTTCAGTGGCAAAACGGATCGCTTTTGTTTTTGCCAGGAGACGATGATCGCTGCACCGCCGCCGGGGGATGAGGCGGGCAATATTGCGCTGCTGTTGCTGTCCGGCGGAACAACGGGCACACCGAAAATGATCCCGCGCACCCATGCAGATTATTGCTATAACTTTCAGCGCTGTGCTGAACTGTGCGCGTTGAGCGGGCGGGATCGCTATTTGGCCGCCTTGCCGATGGCGCACAATTTTTCGTTGGCGTGTCCCGGCGCGTTAGGGGTGTGGTCGCGCGGCGGTTGTGTGGTGGTCCATGCCACGCCAGCGCCGGAGGATGCTTTCGCCGCGATTGCCCGTTTTGGTGTCACGCTCACCGCCTTGGTGCCTTCGTTAAGCCAATGTTGGCTGGAAGCGCTGGACAGTGAGCTTCCTGATTTGCGCTCACTGCGTCTGATTCAGGTGGGCGGAGCCAAACTTGATGCTATTCGGGCCAGTGCAATGCTGAATCGTTTCGGATGCCAATTGCAGCAAGTCTTTGGTATGGCTGAAGGGTTGATCACCGCGACCCGACTGGACGATACACCACACACTATTCTTACCACGCAAGGGCGACCGCTGTGTGAGGATGACGATATTCGCATTGTAGATCCCGCTGGGAAAGCGGTCTCCCCCGGTGACCCGGGTGAACTATGGGTGCGCGGCCCCTATACGATTCGAGGGTATTTCCGTGCTCGCCCTTCAGATGTGCAGCCATTCACGTC
This sequence comes from Symbiopectobacterium purcellii, assembly GCF_052050035.1. GTDB lineage: Bacteria > Pseudomonadota > Gammaproteobacteria > Enterobacterales > Enterobacteriaceae > Symbiopectobacterium > Symbiopectobacterium purcellii_A. Next base: position 4,499,403 of record NZ_CP189882.1, on the reverse strand, counting down.
CGAGGGATTTTACCGTAGCGGCGATCGGGTTCGATGTTTGCCGGATGGCAATCTTTGCGTCGAAGGGCGCATCAAGGAAACCATCAACCGCCACGGCGAATCCGTTGCGGCAGGGGATATTGAGGATGCGTTGCGCTTGCATCCTGATGTGCGTGACGTGGCCGTTGTGACAGGTCTGGATGAAACGGTGCATGCGGTGGTGGTCGCCAAGCGTTCGCTGTTGTTGGAGGATTTATGTGCTTTTTTGGAACAACAGGGCGTTCCCTTATCCCGATGGCCCGACGCGCTGAGCGTGGTAAAAGCATTGCCGCTCACCCCAATGGGAAAAATTAATAAACAGGCACTAACGGCGCGTCTTCTCGGTCGTGTAAGGGAACAGGTAAAGGAGCAACCATGATGGGATATCACAGTAGACGGCATCTGATTTTGCCTGAGGCGCAATCGCTGCCAATCATCGCGGAACTGCTCAACCAGTTGAAAGGGGAAGACCACTATGTCTACGAGCGTCAATCCTGCTGGTATCTGGCATTAGGGCAACGGGCATCGTTGACCGTCGATGCCGCTGGTGAGCAGGCGACCACCATTACCGATAACGGCATCAATACTACGCGCGTCAAGGGATCGCCAGCGGAGTATGCCCGTCGCTTTCAAGCGGCACATGGCGGTGACAATCTGCGCATTTATGGCGAAGCGGGATTTCACTATGCGCTTTGTGTTCAGGATCACGCATACAAACCGGGGCGTTGGCCGGTGCTGAACCTGATCGTGCCGCGTGAAGAGCTGATTTTTTGCGATAACGGCGTCACGGTGTTGGCGGAGGATGCGCTGCGTTGTCGGCAACTCTCTGATTGGATACTGAGTGCCGCAGCCGTGGCGAAACGTCGCGGTGGGGATGCCAGACTGGCCCACATTGCTGAACTCGCCTGCGATCAGGGCGACTACTGCCAGCGTGTATGCCAGGCGATTGAAGAAATCAACGATGCCCACTACAGCAAGGTGATCCTGGCACGCGTCTTGCCCCTTAAACAATCGGTGGATATGGCAGCAACGCTGCTGCGTGGACGCCAGGCTAATACGCCGGTGCGCACGTTTTTATTGCGACAGGGAGATCGGGAGGCCGTCGGTTTTTGTCCTGAGTTGGTGATGTCCGTCGAGCAGGACAGGGTGAGCACGGATACGCTGGCGGGCACCTGCGTACAGCATCAGGATGTGGCCCGGACGAATGCATTGCTGAACCATTCCTTGAGTGACGACAAAGAGATTGTTGAGCATGTGATGTCAGTCAGAGCGGCGGTAGAGGAAATGAAAGGGCTGTGCCAGCCTGAGAGTGTCGTTATCAATGATTTAATGTCGGTACGTCAGCGCGGTAACGTGCAGCACCTCGGCTCGCGCGTCAGCGGTGAATTGGGCTTCGGGAAAGATGCGTGGGATGCTTTTGATGCCCTGTTTCCCGCGATAACCGCCACGGGCGTACCGAAGCGCGCCGCGCTGTCGGCAATTGCCCGACTTGAATCGTCCCCGCGCGAACTTTACTCCGGCGCCATACTCTGGCTAGACGGCAAAACGCATTTCGAAGCGGCACTGGTGCTGCGCTCTGCATTTCAGGATAGCCAACAGCGCTGGTTACAGGCCGGGGCAGGGGTGATTGCGCAGTCATCCCCCATACGGGAACTCACTGAAACGCAAGAAAAATTGGACAGTATTGCTCCTTATCTGGTCTTCCAGCAAAAAACGCGGTAAGGATGCAACATCGAGGGACTGGAGGAAGGGTTACATGTCATCAGTACAACACCTCTCATCGCTAAAGCAATTAAGCGACTTAGCACGTCATTGGGACTACGAATGTGACATGGTCGCGGCAGGCAAAAGTCCGGCCCATGAGATCGCGTTAGAGGGCACGCTGCGGGCCGTGACGTTGCCGTATGGGATCGATCTTTGTCTTAACGACATTACTACCCGTGAGGAAGATTCTCGCAGTGCCACGCTTAAACAGTGCCTGACCATCCTGTTGACCCTGGACGGGGACACGCCAAATTATTATCTGGATGATGGCAGCATGCTGGTGATGGAGCTTGGTGTGGCCAAAGTGATTGCCACTCGCAGCCCGCTCCGCCTCTGGTGCCGCAATCCGCGTGGTCATCATAGCCGGAGTTTGGTTATTCAGGCGGCACCACGTCGCATTGTTGATGGCGAATTGGCGCAGCAGATTGAACGCTTGCTACAGCATGAAGGTATTTACAGTTTTATGGTGCCGTATCACACCCTGACGCTGGCCGAAAACCTGTTTACCCTGTGCGATAGCTGTGTGCCTGGACGTTTACATATTCATAGCTGCGTGTTGGATCTTTTGGCGCAGGGTCTGCGCGCCGCAGAACAGACGCCGTCCTTGATGCCCTACACCACACCTTGTCGGGATACAGTGCGCATTCTGAAAGTTCGCGACAAGCTGCTCGCACAGTTGGATAACAATCACTGCCTGTTTGATTTGGCGCGTGAAGCCGGGATCAGCATCAGTGCGCTCAAAAGCAAATTTACGGCGGTGATGGGGCAATCCGTGTTTTCTTTCTTGCGGGAGCAGCGGCTGATGCGTGCGCGAAAAGGGCTGGAGTCGGAAGGATGGACGGTGAAACAAGCTGCCTATTATGTCGGCTATCAGCATCCCAGCAATTTCTCAACCGCCTACCGCCGCAAGTTTGGTCGCTGTCCCCGTGATGCGCTCAATGCTTGATGCTGGCTCCAATCACAGCTGTTTTAGCTTTTATCATAGTTAAGTTCGCTAGGGCGGCGTCGGGCCTCCCCCTACACTCTCCGTAATGAAAATAATTATCATTTCTTTTTTTTGCTGCGTTGAGGGATGGACATGCTGAACAACAAGTACTTTTGTCACAAGCGAGTAACTTACCCGATGTGCGTATGCGCCGGGTATGCACTGTGTGGGGCCGTGGCAGCAACGCCAGTTGATACTGCGCAACCCCCTACGGAGCAGGAGGATGACAGCGTTGTGTGGGTCACGGCCCGCAAAATTAAAGAGGATTCCCTGCGTGTGCCGCTCAGTTTGAGCGTGTTCGACAAACAAACGATCGAAGACCGCCGTATTGATGATATTGCCCGGCTGATCCGCGGTGTGCCGAACATTGGTATGAGCGCGCTGGGCGATGGGCGATCCACGCATCTTTCCATGAGAGGCGTGGGCACGTTGGCGCAGCCCCTCGGGCACGATGACACCTCGGTCGTCACTTATATTGATGGCGTACCGCAGCCGCTGTTTGGTTCTGATTTGCGTTTTCTCAACGTTGAACGTATAGAAGTGCTGCGCGGTCCGCAAGGCACGGTGTTCGGGCGCAATGCCCAGGCCGGAGCTATCAATATCATCACGCGTCAACCGAGCGATGACGCTCAACACACCCTGCGTGCGGAAGGTGCGCTGGATCGACATTCCCAGAATCTCGGGCAGTTAACGTTTTCCGGCCCGCTGCGTGATGATATGTTGAAAGGCAGTTTTTCTGCTGCCTACGCCGATCAGGGTGGTGACGTGCGCAATCAGGTCGGAGGATGGATGGGCCGCGAGCAGGACGGTGCAATGCGCACTACGCTGTTGGCAACGCCCGATGACATCACCCAACTGGTGCTCGCGCTAAGCTATGGGCGCGATCGCCTGATGCCGTCCAATTTTGTGCTGCAAGGTACACCGAATTTTCCCAGCGTGGCTCTGGATCCCAAAGGGTGGGCACACCGGGAAACGGGGGCCCTGTCGCTGACCGCCAATCGCACGCTGCGTACCTTGCAAGTGACCTCGGTGACCGCATTCAATCGTTATGATTTCGACAACCTGACGAACAATTCCGAAGCACTCACCTATGGAACCTGGTTTAACCAGCCCAGTGCAGCATTTCTACCTGCGCTTGACTGGAGTACCTATGACGAAAAACAGCGCAGCTTCTATCAGGAGCTGCGGATGAGCAGTCTGGACAAGGCCCGGGTGGGGTGGGTCGGCGGCATGAATTACCTGCACGACGACTATCGTCTAATGAACGATTACACCACGACCTCGCTGTTGGCACCGAGCAACGTCAGTTCGATGATCAATGGAAAGCGTAATAACCATTATCAAACGGACAGCTACGCGCTGTTCGGCGAACTGACCACGGCGCTGACGGATAGCGAAAAATTAAAAGGCACGCTGGGGTTACGTTACACCCACGACAGCAAAGGGTATCACGCTCATTTTCAAAATAATGGTCACCCCGGTAACGTTGCCGCCTTCGATCAGCAAGGAAGATTGCAATATGACATGGTGACCGGACGTGCAGCGCTACACTATCAACTGACACGCGATGCCATGCTGTATACCAGCGTGGCGCGCGGTGCCAAAAGTGGGGGCTTCCCCAACTTCACCAATAATGCGCCGAGCGGTATGCGAGATGAACCCTATCAGGCGTCCTCGTCGTGGAGTTATGAGGTTGGCAGCAAGAACCGTGTCGCTGGCGGACGTGGCGAATGGAATCTGGCGCTGTTTTACAACCAGGTGAGAAACGAGCACATGTTTGCCAAAGAACGTAATTCGATGGCCTTCACACCACAATCCATCGATACCGCCAGCTATGGCGCGGAGCTGGAAGGCGGATGGCAAGTGGCGGAGCACTGGCGGCTTGGCGGTGGTGTCGGGTACACCCATGCCGAGTTGCGCAATGTGCCCAGCAATGTGGCCGATAAAACTTGGGCGCGCGATGGTTATCGTGTTCCTGCCGTTCCCCGTTTTACCACCTCGCTGACCATGGCCTATTACGACTCAGCCGCCGTGCTGGGCATCCCAGCCGCCAATGTGTTTGCGCTGGCACAGCATCAGTTTATCGCTCAGCGTGAGGCGAATGTGGATAACAACTTCACATTGCCCGCTTATCGCCAGATCAATCTCAGGGCTGGGTTAGAGTTTCCGTCACTGGATGTGTACCTGTTTGCGCAAAATCTGACGAATGAGCGGCCCCAGTATACCGGCATAAGCTATATGCCCGGCGTGAACGTCGTCACCGTGGGACACGGACGGGTGATCGGTGCCGGAATGAAGGTACACATGTAGCCGTTGCACCGTACTGTGCGGCGCCCGTTGGCATTATCAGGATTCGAATGAGAAACCAGAGAAAAACACTGTGGGTTGTTGCTCTGCTGGTTGCTGCCGTTGGGTTCTTCTGGAGACACAGCGACATCTCTGATACCTCGCGTGATGACAAAACGCTGCGTGTGGTCATGCTTGGCAGTCAAAATGAGACGCTGGAGTATGGTCAGGCCCAAACTTACTTTCCCTGGGCGGTGATGGGAAACGTCTGTGATGTGCTGGTCAGATGGCGCAATGGGCGGCTGGAGTACCAGTTGGCAACGGCCATTGAACCGAATGAAGATGCAACTCTCTGGACGATACGTCTGCGTCCCGATGTCTATTTCTCTGATGGTAGCCGATTATCGGCAACCAACGTGTTGACCAGCCTACAGCAGTTGTCGCAGTCCATCGGCTTTGGCAGTTTTTTTCAGGATGTTGATTTTACACGGAGTGTCGCAACGGGGGCCTTGACGCTGAGGTTACAATTGCACCAGCCACGCGCCGATCTGGTTCCCGCGGTGCTGGCGGCGGCCAGTATGGTGTGGAAAGCGGGTACGCAGACCGGTGATTTCCCCGTGTGCAGCGGTCCCTGGCAGGTGAGCCTCTTTGACGGCATCAACTGTGCCGAACTTACGCGTAACCCGTATGCCTGGCAACCTGTCGTTTACTTTGAACGCATCGTTATTCGTCCCTTGGCCGATGCGGCTGCGCGTGTCAATGCCTTGCTGAGCGGTGCCGCCGATTATGCGTTTGATATTCCCGTGAGCAGTGCGCGCATGTTGAACGGACAGCCCAAATACCGCGTACTGCGCAGCGGTATCGTCGGTGCCAACGCCTTCTATTTTTCCATGAATACGCGTATTCCGCCTTTTAACGACGTTGAAGTGCGTCAGGCATTGAAGGCGCTGGTGAATCGCCAACAGCTAGTGGATGTGGTGTTGGAAGGGTATGGTTATCCGGGTAACGATTTGTTCGGTCAAGGTCTGCCCGGGGGGAATACGCTGGCCTGGCCGATAAAACACGATGTTGAAGCGGCTCGCCAAGTGTTTGCGCAAAAAGGCATTACTGCATTAACCCTGCTGACGGCCGACTTGACCCCTGGGCTTAACAACGCCGCCGAACTGCTGCGCCAGCAACTGGCGGAGATTGACGTCACGCTGACGCTGGTGCGGATTAACCCGGCAGACTATCTCAGTGACATTCGGCGGCTCCATCAAGCGCCGTTAATGGCCATGTTTGCTCTCAATCGCCCCTTTGTCGCCGCGCTACCCGTGCTGTTCGGCGACAATAATCCCTACAACTACGGGGGATGGTATTCCTCCAGTATGGCAGAGCGAGTGACTCGCCTGCGTGCTACGCCCGAACCGTCGTTACAGCAACCGCTGTTGCAACAATTGCAAAGGCAAGTCATGCACGACGGGCCCTATCTGGTGTGGGGTTACCGCGATCAATTGTCAGCGGCAGTTACTGATTTGCAGGGCGTGGAATTAAGTCAGGGGGTACCGCTATTTGCTGATGCAGACTGGATAAAAGGCGCGTCGGCAAATGGTCGTTAATCTCAGGCGATTCTGCCTGCTGCGGGTGCTGACCACGCTGTTTTCTCTGTGGCTGGTGAGCGTACTGACGTTTTATGCGGTGGCAACGGCCCCCGGTGATGCGGTGAACCGGGTACTGGGCGATCGGGCAACGCCGTCGGCGCTGGCCTACTGGCGTCATCAATACGGGCTGGATAAACCGGTAATGGTGCGATATCTGTACTGGTTTAAGGGCGCGTTAAACGGTGAATGGGGCCGTTCACTGACGAGCCAGCGGCCTGTGACAGATGTGGTTCTGCCCGCCATGAAGCGCAGTGCCACGCTGGTGGCCTGTGCGGCCGTTGTGATGTTGCTGCTGGGCTTCTCCGGCGGAATTATCGCGGCACTCTGTCACAGGGCATGGCCCGATCGATGGTTATCCGCACTCGCCCTGGCTGGGCTGAGTATCCCTGAGTTTGTGATTGCCACACTGCTCATCCTGATCTTTTCTGTGTGGATGGGGGTGTTGCCAGCGGTATCCCTGTCGGTTGACACTGCCAGTGTCGCCGAGCAGGTGCGTAATCTGGTGCTACCTGCATTGACATTAGGGCTGGTTGCCGTGTGCTATCTGCAGCGGATGGTGCGCATTACGTTGTTGCAGCAGGTTCAGGCTCCGTGGTTCATCAGTGCTCGATTAAACGGTGTAACGACGGGGGCTCTACTGCGCGACTATTTATTTCCGAACGCGGCGGCGTCGTTTATTCCGATTGTTGCTGTCACCCTTCCTTATCTCTTGGGCGGAGCAATTGTGGTTGAGCGCCTGTTTGGCTACCCCGGTCTAGGCAGCATGTGGGTTGATGCGTTTAATGCCCGAGACGGCGCATTACTTCAGGCGATTGTGATGCTGCTGGCGCTGAATACCGCCGTGTGCTGGCTGGTCGCGGATAGTCTTTCCACACTGATCGCGCAGCGTAGAACGTTATGAAAACGGTGCTATTGGTGCTGTTATGCGTTCTGTTTGCGCCGTTTTTAGCGCCGTATGATCCGGCGCGTAGCGTAGGGTTGCCGTGGCAAGTGCCGGATGCGCTGTTTTGGTGTGGAACCGACGCGTTGGGGCGCTATGTGCTAAGCCGTACCCTGCACGGTGGCGTTGCTATGTTGCTGTTTTCGCTGATGGCTATGTTGGTGGCGTCCATGGTTGGACTCGTCACGGGCATGGGGCTGTTGGTGTTACCCGATCGCGGGTATGCAGTGACGGCGCTGTTAGACAGTATCCTGATGTTGCCGCCGCTGTTGATTGTGATGATGACCTATTATGCACTCGGTCCCTCACCGCTAACCCTACTATTCGCCATCATACTGCTGAACGTGCCCTTTACTGCACGGTTTATCCGTGCGCTGGCAGAGCCGATGCTGGACAGCGATTACGTGATGGTAGCCCGTGCCGCAGGCGATTCTACCGGTCTGTTGCTTCGACGTGAAATCCTGCCGGGGGTGTGTCCGGCGCTGTTGTGCGATGGAGCAACGCGGCTGGTGGGGGCATTTTATCTTTTTTCTGCGGCCAGCTTTCTGGGCATCAATGCAGTCGGACAGGGGAATGACTGGGCGAGCATGGTCCGCGAGAGCCTGGAAGGGATGGCGCTCAATCCTTGTGCCTTGTTCTTGCCTGCAGTCAGCATCGCCAGCGTGATGATATTGATCAATCGGGCCGTTGACCGCCGGGGGCTCAGATGAGGTCGCCGGTGTTGCAGGTGACGAAATTAAGCGTCGAAGACGCCGTATGTAACCCAGTGCTGGCCGGCATCTCTTTCTGTCTTGGTATCGATGACGTACTGGTCGTTGTCGGGTGCAGCGGGGCGGGGAAGAGTACCTTGCTGCGATCGCTGCTCGGGGAACTTGCACCGGGGATGCGTCGGGTGGCAGGAGCGATCTTCTGTTGCGGTTGCGCAGTACATGATGCCGACGGTGAGCGTTTACGAACGTTGCGTGCACAGCAGTGCGCCTGGTTGGGGCAAGATCCGGCACAGGAACTGGTGCACACTCAGAGAGTTGAGCAACTGTTGCTGGGTTTTGTGTCAAAAACACCTGAAGCATTAAGTGACGCTGTCACGTTACTACGCGCGATGGGTTTACCCACGGATAACACCTTCCTGCGTCGTTATCCGCATCAACTGTCTGGCGGTCAACGGCGGCGCGTGGCGTTAATTCGCGTGCTGCTCAAGCGGCCTCGCTTACTGCTGTTGGATGAGCCTTTCGCCGGTATCGATGACGCACAGCGGTATAACATGATTGCGGTGCTGAGGGGCTTTGTTGAATAATTTAACCGTTTGATTTACATCTTCTTTAGTTAGAATGCATTTACAGAGAATGTATTTTGTTAGAACGACAAATCAAATAGTTAGCACAATAAAAAGCATTCCGAGAGGAAAAATTAGTCGTTGAAATTTTATAATGCTCATATAAATCAGTATCTTAAATTATTCAACAAAGCCGTGCTGAGGCATTGGCAGCGAGAGCATCGCGGTGCGTTGCTGCTTATCAGCCATCATGCAACCAGTGTGCGTGACCTGGCAACCCATATCCTGGTGTTACAGCACGGGCAGCAGCAGGCCTATGGTCCCGTGGACAGTCTGCTGGCGCAGAAGGATATTCCCTTGTTGAACCCGTGGCAGGCACCGGACAGCGCACCGATCTCGCTGTCGGTCGCTACGCGCACACGCCCTGTACTTGAACTCGATCGTCTGTTGCTGTCTCTGCCGTACTCAGAAAACCTGCTGCCGCCGTTGTCTTTGCAGCTTTACGCCGGAGAAATGGTGGCATTACACGGTGTGTCCGGAGTGGGGAAAAGCACGCTGGCTAAAACCGTGATCGGGCTTCTGGCACCTCGGCAAGGAACGCTGCGCTTAGCAGGGGAACCGTTGGCAGCGGCGGTTCAACAGCGTCAACGTGGTCAACAGCAGGCGGTGGCGTTTGTGCCACAGGATACGGCTCGAACCCTTAATCCCTTTCGGCGCGTTGGTGCGCAGTTATATCAGGCACTGCGGCGTTATGGCCTCCATCAGGAGTACGACGTTGAACACTTACTTGCGGCGGTTGCCTTGCCAGCGGATTATGCTCTGCGCTTTCCGGCACAGCTATCCGGTGGGGAATTGCAGCGGGTTGCTTTGGCACGCGCGCTGGCCGCTAAACCTGCCGTCTTGATTTGTGATGAAGTCACTTCAGCGCTGGATGCGCTCACCGCCAGACAAATTCTTGTCCTTTTACAACGTCTTTGCCATGAACACCACATGGCACTGTTGTTGATCACGCATCAGGTGGAAAGCGTACGTTCACTGTGCCATCGGGTGTTACTGCTGAGTCCCCGGTCAGGCATCACCCCTTCATTACCCCAGCAACAAGGAGAGCCTGTTAATGACGGAGCCGATAATCCCTCTATCGTCACCTACTGATTCACTTGAGAGTATCAAACCGGCGTCACTGTTAGCGCCTATTCGTGGTTGGATCATGCTTGCGGCAGTGCTGCAAATATTTTCGGCGGGGTTGGTGTTGGTACCGCTGGTTGAATTGTGTGAACTGATCCAAGTGTTGATGAGTACGTCGCTGACGCGACATAAAGAGGCCTGGCACGTCATTATGCTGGCCTGCGCCTGTCTGGCTTCCGGTTTGGCCCTGCGCGGCCTGGCGGAACTGATTACTCATCTGGCCGATAATCGTTTGGCCTTATCGCTACGCCGCCAATTAGCGCAACGCCTGTCTCAGGCACCGCTCGGCTGGTTTACTGCCCAGACCAGCGGACGGATCAAACAAGGGCTTCAGGATGACGTTACGGCAATTCATCATCTGGTGGCGCATGCCTGGCTCAATATCACCAATCCGAGCGCCACATTGCTGTTTGTCTACGGTTATCTGCTGTGGGTTGACTGGCGTATGACGCTGGTGGCTCTGGTGCCGCTGCTGCTGTTTACGGTGTTCTATCGGCAAGTGCAGAAAGGTTGTCAACGCAAAATGTCGGAATACGGTACAGCGCTGACACAGGTGAACCAATCAGTGGTGGAGTACGTGCAGGGCATCACCGTGGTCAAGACCTTTGGACTCAGCGGTAAAGCCCATCAGGCTTATTGTCGGGCAACAACTGGGTTTCAGCATTTTTTTCTGGATTGGGCGCTGCCGCTGATCAAGCCTGAGTGTTTGTCTGCCGTGATGATCGCGCCCATTACTATGCTGATGTTGATACTGGTCGGCGGCATCGGGTTGATGCATCAGGGGATGCTTGGGATGACAGAACTGCTGCCGTTTCTGGTGATTGCGCTTGGGATCTCGGTGCCCGTGACCACACTGAGTCACAGCGCGCAATCCCTGCGTATGGCGAAAACCGCGTTAGAACGGCTTGCCACGCTGCTGGCGATCCCACTGCAACCGGAGCCGACGCTGAGCCGGTTTCCTCAGAATAATGAGGTCGTGTTTGACCAGATTGATTTTAGTTATCAGCCTGGTGCCCCCCTGTTACACAAAATCTCGCTCACCCTCGCGCCAGGCACGGTAACCGCGTTGGTCGGTGCCTCTGGCGCGGGGAAATCAACGTTGGCGCGCTTATTGTTGCGCTTCGATGTGCCCGACCACGGCCAAATTACCCTGGGTGGCATTGCGTTGAGCCAGATTGACAGCCGACATTTATACCGCCAGGTCGGTACTGTGTTTCAGGACACGCGACTGTTGCGTATGAGTTTGTATGACAATATTGCGCTGGGCGATCCGCAGGCCAGCATAGAGCAGGTGGTTGCCGCAGCCAAGGCGGCCCATATTCACGAGCGCATTCTGTGTTTACCGCGCGGTTATCAATCGGTATACGGCGATGATGCCACACTGTCAGGCGGTGAGGAACAGCGGGTCAGCATTGCCCGCGCGCTGTTACTGCAACCTGCCGTGCTGGTGTTGGATGAGCCCACCGCGCAGGCGGATGCTGAATCAGAAGCCGCGATACAGTCAGCGTTCAATGCATTGATCGCGCATCAACGTCGTCAGGTGGTGCTGGTGATCGCCCACCGTCTGGAGACCATCACGCACGCAGATAACATTGTCGTGCTGTCGCATGGCCGCATTGACGCGCAAGGGTGTCATGCCGATTTGCTGGCCGGTGGCGGTGAATATGCGCGGCTGTGGGCGGTACAACAAGGGCAACAGGAGGCAATATGCTGTTGATGCGCCTGACCAGACTGATGGGGAAATCTCACGCGTTGTTGCTGCGGCATTATTTGCTATGGGTGTTCAGCTATTGTCTGATGCAGGGGCTGACGTTTGTACTGGTGGTGCCCATTATCCGCGCTCTGCTGGATCTGCGCGTGGACGATGCGTTGATGTGGTTGCTGCCGTTAGGAGTGGGGGTAGTGCTGACCGGGTATTTGCACTATCGCGCGGCGTACAGTGGATTTCAGGTGGCGGCAACGTTAATGAGCCAGTTGCGTCGCCGCATTGGCGATCATGTAGTCACATTACCGCTGGGCTGGTTTGTGCGCGCCAATACCAGTCGATTGGGCCTATTACTCAGTCAGGGCGTGATGGAGATCCTGGGATTGCCTGCCCACCAGTTAACCCCCTTGTTACGTGCGGTGATCACGCCTGCGGTGGTGGTGGTGGCAACCAGTTTTTTCGACTGGCGCGTAGCACTGTGCGCGTCGTTTCTGTTTCCCATGTTGGGGATGGTGTATTGGTGGGCCGGGCGACTGGGGCGTACCGCCGACCGGGCCGTTCAGACTGCCAATGCACAGGCGTGCGATCGCATGGTGGAGTTTGCGCAAAGCCAGCCGGTGTTACGCACCTATGGCAAGTCCGCACAGGGATATCGACAGTTTGATCAGGCGCTTGTGGCGCAAAGCCGGGCTGGGCGGCGTCAGTTATGGCTGGTGTTGCCACCGTTGCTGTTGAACACCTGGTTGGGGCAATTGGCTTTGATGGGGCTGATGGCAGGGATTACCTGGCTGGTGGTGATGGAAGGCGATGCGGCGAAGCAAACCACGCTGTTTGCCTTACTTGTGTTGGTGAGCAGGGTTATCGATCCCCTCAGTGAGGTGGCCTCTTATGGCTCAGGTATCCGTATGGCGTCAGCCCAAATGGAAGCGGCTGAAAACGTGTTGTCACAACTGTCGTTACCGGCACCGACAGAGCCCGTGCCTTTACCACAACACTACACCATCGAATTGCGTGATGTGACCTTCAGCTATCAGCCCGGTGTTAGGGCGCTGCAGCGTGTCTCCGCGACGCTGCCGGCTAATAGCGTGACCGCCGTGGTGGGCGCATCCGGTTCGGGGAAAACCACCTTGACCAAGTTGATTGCCCGTTTTTTCGATCCGGATAATGGGGTGATTGCTATTGGCGGCATTAATGTGAAGAACTTCCCGGTCAAGCAACACATTAATATGATTTCACAAGTGTTTCAGGACAATTATCTGTTCAGTGGCACGCTGCGGGAAAACCTGATGATGGGAAACCCGGCCGCTGATGATAACACCTTGAAAAACGTTCTGAAACTGACGCGTTTGGACGAGGTTGTGCAGCGCTTACCGCTGGGACTGGATAGTCGGGTCGGCGAAGGGGGCGGATTTCTGTCGGGGGGGGAACGTCAGCGTGCCGCACTGGCACGTGCATTGCTGAAAAATGCGCCAATTCTGCTGCTGGATGAGGCGACCGGTGCGTTGGATCCGGAAAACCAGGAAGCGATCGCGCAGGGGCTTAACGCGTTGCGTGGTCACTGCACCATGCTGGTCATTGCCCATCAACTGCACACCATCCGCAATGCAGACAACATTTTAGTGCTCGACAACGGGCAAATTGTGGAGCAGGGCAATCATCAACAGTTGTTGGCCAAAAATGGACGCTACGCGGCCCTTTGGCAGGCAAAAGTACGCGCTGAAGGATGGCGTATTGTACATCCCCGAGAAGATCAAGGAGGAGATAATGTCTGAGCATCTTTGTGACAGTGAACGTTGCGCTACGTATTGGCCGTTGCCTGATGTTGATTTAACGGATTTGACGCTGTTCTCTCAGGGCTTCCCCCATGACGTGTTCACTCAATTACGACAGAATGATGGCGCGCTATATCATCCGGCTACGCCGTTGACGCCGGATAATGAAGGTTTTTGGGTGTTCACTCGCTATCAGGATATTGTACCGCTTGCCATAGATATCGACACCTTCTCCTCACACCGTGGTGGCGCTCGTACCGGTGGCGGAACCATGATTGAGGATCTTCCCAGCGCCGCAGGGCCAGGGACCGTCATCAATATGATGGACGATCCGCGCCACAAAGCGTTGCGGCGTCTAATGGCGCCGGGGATCACCCGTGGACGCATCGCTGCGCTGGAGCCGATTCTCACCGTGGCGGCACGTCAGGCCATCGTGAGCGCGTTAACCAAAGGCGAAGGGGATTTTGTGTCGGATATTGCCGCCGAACTTCCGCTGTTTGCCATCGCGCATTTGGTCGGGATTCCTCCTGAAGATCGGCACCCGATCTCGGAGTGGATTAGCGCGGTGCTTGATTATGCCGATCGTCAATTGGGGCAGAGCAGTGCCAGCAGTCAGCAAGGTATGCAGCAGTTTATGGCTTACGCACAGCGCTTTGTGGAACAACGCCGTCAGGCTCCCGGTGATGACATTGTTTCGCTGGCAATTGCGGGAGAACTGTCTGCTGAACTGGGCAGCTTAACGCCGATGGAGCAGGTGATGATGTTTAGCGTGGTGATGGTGGCCGGCTTGGAAACCACGCGCAATGCCATTGCGGGGGGAATACTGGCGTTTATTCAGCATCCGCAACAGTGGCAGCTGTTGCAACGTGAACCAGTGCGAATGAACCGGGCGCTGGAGGAAATTCTACGCTGGACCTCTCCCACGCCGTACAACCGCCGGACCGCGACGCGTGATGTTGACGTCGCAGGTAAGCGCATCAAGGCTGGCGAGAAAGTGACACTGTGGTGGGCTTCGGCCAATCGCGATGAACAGCAGTTTGAAAACCCCTTTGCCTTTGATATCTGCCGGGAAAAAAATCCCCATTTAGCGTTCGGTATTGGGGGACACGGCTGTCTGGGGGCGCAGTTGGCGACGTTGGAGATGCGGGTTGTCTTTCGGGAATTGCTAAACCACATTGATACCTTCGCCTTAAACGGTCCCGTGGAATGGGTGCGCAGCAACAAGCACACCGGTATTCGGCGTATGCCGCTGCGCTACCAAGGGTTATAGCGGTAGAGTGCGGCAATGCTCTCTTGTCATGAAGAGCAGTAATAGCCGTTAAAAAATAACGGCTTATTTTTTGAATGAATATTCTGCGTTTACGGTGTAAAAACCAGTATCTGTTCAATACGCTAAGTTATTCTCATGTCTATATTGATACCGCATCGATCGTGCTCAACGCTTATTCCATCATCCCCCTTATATGATTCAGATGCGCATAGCCATCGGCTCGGTGTCCTTATTTCAGCGGCTATCGAGGGGACGCCTTTGCATTGTGATGGTGGTGATGGAACCACGATAAAACAACACCTTGATAGCGTATACCATCGGGCAAAAAATAACTGTTGTGAGAGCATTGAATTATTACAAAATATCGCCCTTGGGAAAGGCGAGATTGCAACGCTTACCCAGGATTACCTCTGGCGTATCGTGTGCCAGGATGACGACGGCGCAGCCAACGTCGCCAAAAAGGCGCGCGCGCAGTGTCAATCGTTAATCACAGATTTCCCCCAGTGGATCAACAATGCGTTTCTACAAGACCGGTTTGCGCTGTTGTTTATTGCTGGCACGCACCTCAAAGACGAAGAACCCTGCACGGATAATATACCGGCCCTGGTGAAAGAAAAAATCATGGATCTCGATAGGTTGCCCGTTAAACCGAAGTGGTATACCCCGGAGCAAGGGACGTTTGATGCGGTAGATTACGCCACTTTCAACGACAACAACCGTCAACTGCGCTACGTGTTGCCTGAAGACGGCGCCTGCCAGTTTCGTGCGGCCTTGATGCTACGTGATAGAAATGAAAATTGGTTGGAAGTCGATAAATCGGTTATTTTGCAGGAGATAAAAACGACAGATTGGGAACCAAAAATACAGATGGCGATAAAAAATGCCATCGCTAACATGGGTGAGGTTTACGGTTATTCTCCTGTTACTGATGGGGAATCTGTTGAGGCGATAATTTACAACAATACCATTGCTAACGGTGCGTTTACGCTTTATTCGCCACTGGCGGTTAGATAGGCATTACCTGAAGCGTTAAGGAAATTAAAAAATCAGGAAAACGGCAATGAGTATTTATCTGATATGTCTTTTGAACAGTGGGAAAACTTCACGCACCTTATTTCTGAAAATCTGATTTACCAATTGAGCATGAACGTGCATGACAGCACTCAACCCTATGCTGAGTGG
This sequence comes from Symbiopectobacterium purcellii, assembly GCF_052050035.1. Taxonomy (GTDB): domain Bacteria; phylum Pseudomonadota; class Gammaproteobacteria; order Enterobacterales; family Enterobacteriaceae; genus Symbiopectobacterium; species Symbiopectobacterium purcellii_A. Next base: position 4,483,383 of record NZ_CP189882.1, on the reverse strand, counting down.
AATGTCGAACAGGCGCATTACAATGTGATCGTTGCCTCGGATGAGCGCTTTCCCCGCGCTTAGTTTCAACTATGCTGTAGGGGTAAACGTGATTTTTTGCGAATGATGCCATCACATCATTCCGTTGCTTATTATATCGATACTAATAATGTGGGTTGCATCACATTCTGACGAGATGAGGTATTTATCCATATAAATAGCAGGAAACTGCATTTCTCGTTGTCCGCCCCAAGATTACCCTGTCTTGGATTTTTTACAGAAAAATCACCCTACTGAGACAATAAACGTAAGCTGAAAAAATAACTTCCATCGGCAGATGACGCGGCGGCGTTATGTGGAACACCGCATCAAGGGTAAGTCGCTGTGGTGTAGTTCCCTGGCAAATGGTAAGGCCCCATTCCCACTCGAAACGCAACAAAACGGTAGAGGCTTATGCCACCAGTAAGTGCGTTAAAAATACCTCATTGGGGGAACGATAGCCCAGCGATTTTCTGCCCCTTGTATTGAGTATGTGTTCGAGTTCGGCAATCTTACGATGACTGACCTGACTGAAGTCTGTTCCCTTTGGGTAAAAACGTCGTATCAGCCCGTTGGTGTGCTCATTCAAGCCCCTCTCCCAGGAATGATAAGGATGGGCAAAGTAGACCTGCGCCCCTGTGATTTGAGTAATTTGCTCGTGCAGAGCGAATTCAGGGCCGTTATCAGCTGTTAGGGTCTTAAACTTGCAAAAGGTATTAGCTTCAATGTCCCTGAAAGCAGCAACCACAGTCTCCGCACGCTTATTAGGCAGTTTGCGAATGATGACGTTTTTCAATGCTTTATCTACGATGATTAACAAGAATGACTTCTGGTCTTTGCCAAAAATAGTGTCAATTTCGAAGTGGCCAGGCTCCTGTTTAAGCTCGGCTTGAGCTGGGCGATACTCAATACCAACACGGTTGGGAATAGGGCCTGATTTGAGGTTTTCGGCATTGTACCTGTAACGTTTTCCCCGATGAGGAAGTTGCTGATATAGCTCCCCGCCAGCCTGTCTCTCCTGCAGGATATAGCGATATAGCGTATTCTTGCTGACAGATATACCGAATTCCAGGTGCAAACGGCCACTGATAATTTCAGGTGAAGAGTGAGTGGAAAGCGCCTGCCTGATGAAGTTCTGAATGTGTGGCTCCAACGGGTAAAAAGCATTGTTTGGCAGAGGCTTATGACGGTGTTCCCGGGCCAGAGTGTCCGCCCTTCTACAGCAGTAGACACCATTGAAAGTAGGGTCGGTATTGCGTCTGAGTTCCCTGCTGATGGTCGAGCGAGGCAGAGCAAGCTCTCTGGCGATGGTAGCTTGGTTGACACCTTCACCACGCCGCTTTTCGATGTAGAACCGTTCTTTCTGAGTCAGAGGTTTTCCCTGCATGCAACAGGCTCTCCAGTATGGCCAGAACGGTGATTTTATCCGACTCTGGCAAGTGGGTCACTTTGTTGCGTTTCGAGTGGGAATGGGGCGATTACCATAACATTATTTACCTGTTATTTGCGTGAGAATAACCCGTCGTTTATCAGCGTCATCTCAGAATGGGTAGCCAGCGACCAGAATAATGTTTAATGTTTGAAGCGCTTCCAGGATACGTCTTGCATTTCCCTCAGAGCCATATGCTTTGAAGGAACCCATTTGATATCAATGTGATAACATAGAGAGGACCGGATATATGGACAAAGAATTATCAGGTTACGCTGTTTCACAAATAGAAGATTCGACTCAAATACGACGTCAATGGCTTACGGGGGCAGCACGACTTGCCACAACAGTGGCGTTATTGTTGGGCTGTTGGGGGTGCGGCGCGCTTGTCGCACGTGCGGCTCCGCCGCCCGGTACGACGTTAGCCAAAGATCAGGTGCTGGTGCGAAACAACGGTGCGGAAGTGGCTTCCCTCGATCCGCACAAAATAGAAGGTGTGCCAGAGTCCAACTTGTCTCGCGATCTGTTGGAAGGGCTGGTGATTACCGATCCGAATGGAAAAATAGTGCCTGGTGTGGCTGAGCGTTAGGAAAATCAAGATTTCCGAATTTGGACGTTCCATTTACGCAAAGATGCACGCTGGTCGAACGGTGATCCTGTAACCGCGCAGGATTTTGTTTACAGTTGGCAACGATTAGCCGATCCGGCAACCGCTTCGCCTTACGCCAGCTACCTGCAATACGGGCATATCGTTAACATTGACGACATCATTGCAGGAAAGAAAACGCCGGACACGCTGGGTGTCAAAGCCGTTGATGACCATACGCTGGAGGTGACGCTGAGCGAAGCGGTGCCTTATTTTGATAAGCTTCCTGTTTATCCTGCCATGTCGCCATTCAACCGCGCGGCGGTAGAAACCTTTGGAGAGAAATGGACGTTGCAACAAAATTGGATCGGTAATGGTGCTTACACTTTGAAAAGCTGGGTCGTTAATGAACGCCTGGTGTTAGTACGCAACCCACGCTACTGGAATAATGCCAATACCACCATTGAGCAGGTGACGTATTTACCCATCGCGTCAGAAGTCACTGACGTAAACCGCTATCGCAGCGGTGAAATTGACATGTCGAATAATAAGTTGCCGATTGAACTGTTTCAGAAAATGAAACAGGAAATACCCAATGAGGTTAAAATTTCGCCCTATTTATGCACCTACTGGCTTTGTTGAATAATTTAACCGTTTGATTTACATCTTCTTTAGTTAGAATGCATTTACAGAGAATGTATTTTGTTAGAACGACAAATCAAATAGTTAGCACAATAAAAAGCATTCCGAGAGGAAAAATTAGTCGTTGAAATTTTATAATGCTTATATAAATCAGTATCTTAAATTATTCAACAAAGCCGCACCTACTATTATGAAATTAATAATCAGCGGGGCTTTGTTGAATAAATCGAACTTTCAGGGGATCGCCGGATCAAAGCACTATCATCGCTCCCGATAGCAGCTCCCCATGGCAAAGCAAAAGTTTAAAATCACCAACTGGCCCACCTACAACAAAGCACTCAGACAACGCGGCTCCCTGACGGTCTGGCTTGATGAGTCGGCCATCGCTGCATGGACTGACAGTGCTTCGCCTGAAGGTCGTGGTCGGCCGCTTTACTACACCGATATGGCTGTTACCACGGTTTTGATGATAAAGCGCGTGTTTAACCTGTCGCTCCGGGCATTACAGGGCTTTGTCGACTCGGTTTTTACACTGATGAGCCTGCCACTGCGCTGCCCGGACTACTCTCTGGTCAGTCGGCGGGCAAAAACCGTCAGTATCAGCATAAAAACGCCAACGCGTGGTGAAATCTCGCATCTGGTCATCGACAGTACCGGTCTGAAGGTCTTTGGCGAAGGTGAATGGAAAGTCAGGCAGCATGGGGCTGACAGACGAAGAGTGTGGCGCAAGCTTCATCTGGCAGCAGACAGTGCGACGCATGAGATTATCTGTGCCGACTTATCGCTCAGCGGAACGACAGATGCGCAGGCACTGCCGGGCCTGATTAACCAAACCCACCGAAAAATCAGGGAAGTGTCAGCAGACGGTGCTTATGACGCCCGTTACTGCCACGATGCGTTGCTAAGAAAGAAAATCAGGCCCCTTATCCCGCCGCGAAGCGGAGCCAAATACTGGCCGGACAAGTACCATGAACGTAACCATGCGGTGGCGAATCAGCGTCTGAGCGGGAGTAATGATATGTGGAAAAAGAAAGTGGGTTATCACCGGCGTTCAGTGGCAGAAACAGCGATGTTCCGCATAAAAACTTTGCTGGGTGGCCATCTGAGCCTGCGTGACTATGAGGCTCAAGTAGGTGAAGCCATAGCGATGGTCAAAGCGCTGAACCGTATGACGTTGTTGGGTATGCCACACAGCGTCAGGATAGGATAACAGGTGTAGCAGAGGGAGTCATCCTGTCGGCTAATTCTGATTTATTCAACAAAGCCAATCAGCGGGCTCCCTTTACTGATGTTCTGGTGCGACAGGCGTTGCGTTTAGGGCTCGATCAGGCGATTTTAACCAACAAGGTCAAAAATCAAGGCGATATGCCTGCCTATGGATTTGTACCTCCTTATATTGATGGGTTAAAGGCCAGCGTGCCTGAGTGGTTTACCTGGACACAGGAGAAGCGTAATGCTGAGGCGAAGCGACTATTGAGTGAAGTAGGGTATTCACCCGAAAAACCGTTGACGTTGACCTTGCTTTATAACACTTCCGATCTGCACAAGAAAATGGCGATTGCTGCCGCGTCGATCTGGAAGCAAAATATTGGTGTGAATGTGAAATTGGAAAATCAGGAATGGAAAACGTTTCTCAGTACGCGCCATCAGGGCAATTTTGACCTGGCGCGCGCCGGGTGGTGTGCCGATTATAATGAACCGTCGTCATTTTTGAACAGTATGTTATCGGACAGCAGCTCAAATACGTCACATTACAAAAGCGCTGCGTTTGATACGTTTATGGCGAAATCACTGCAAGTGTGCAATGAACAACAGCGTACCGCCGTATATCAACAGGCTGAAACGCAATTGGACCAGGATGCGGTGACGATCCCGATATTTTATTACGCCAATACCCGGTTGGTGAAACCGTATGTCGGTGGTCTGACGGGAAATGACCCACTCGACAATATTCATGTGAAAGACCTTTATATTTTGCAACATTAACGCCGTTCCTTAATGTGCATCGCTTCTCTCTTGCCGAAAAAATGATCGGTAGAGAGAATGCGAACACAGAAACAGGTGCAATGCCTTTATAGGTAGAACCATGCTGAAATTTATTCTGCGTCGTTGTCTGGAAGCGATACCGACGCTGTTTATATTGATTACGATGTCGTTCTTTATGATGCGGTTAGCGCCGGGGAGTCCCTTTACTGGCGAACGAAACTTGCCTCCGGAAGTGATGGCGAATATTGAGGCCAAATACCATCTCAACGATCCGGTATTGAAACAATATGGAAATTATTTGCTGCAATTGGCGCAGGGAGATTTTGGCCCGTCCTTTAAATATAAAGACTACTCGGTTAACGATCTGGTGGCGAGTGCGTTTCCCGTTTCCGCTAAACTTGGTGCGGCCGCTTTTGTGTTTGCGGTGATCTTGGGCGTTACGGCAGGTACTGTAGCAGCGCTGTACCAAAATAGCCGTTGGGACTACACCATTATGGGATTTGCCATGACCGGCGTGGTGATCCCCAGTTTTATGGTCGCGCCACTTTTGGTGCTGGTGTTCTCGATCACGCTGCGCTGGCTGCCCGCCGGGGGATGGAACGGTGGGGCAGGCAAATATGTGTTACTGCCTATGGTGGCGCTTTCACTCTCTTATATCGCCAGTATCGCACGCATCACGCGTGGCGCGATGATTGAAGTGCTGCATGCCAATTTCATCCGCACCGCGCGCGCTAAAGGGTTGCCAATGCGTCACATCATTTTGCGCCACGCGTTGAAACCGGCCTTGCTGCCGGTGCTTTCCTACATGGGCCCGGCGTTTGTCGGCATTATCACCGGTTCAATGGTGATCGAGACTATTTTCGGTCTGCCAGGCATCGGGCAACTGTTTGTTAACGGTGCATTGAACCGGGACTATTCTCTGGTGCTTAGCCTGACCATACTGGTGGGCGGTTTGACGATTCTGTTTAACGCCATCATCGATGTGTTGTATGCCGTCATCGATCCCAAAATTCGTTATTGAGTGAGGTGAGGATGTTTAGGAAACAAAATCATCACGCGCTGATGAAGATGGGACAATCATTGGAAATTAAGGGGCGCAGTCTATGGCAGGACGCCGGGCGGCGGTTTATGCATCACCGCGCTGCCGTGGCAAGCCTGATGGTGCTGGTGGGCATTACGTTGTTTGTTACGCTGGCTCCGCTGTTGTCCCCCTTCAATTTTGCCGATACGGATTTTGCCATGATGTCGCAGGCACCGGATTTGGCTTCAAAACACTACTTTGGCACCGATTCTAACGGCCGCGATCTGTTGGTTCGTGTTGCCATTGGCGGGAGAATTTCATTGCTGGTGGGCATCGCTGCCGCGCTGATTGCGGTGCTGGTGGGCACCTTGTACGGGGCCATTTCTGGCTATGCGGGCGGCAAAGTGGACTCCGTCATGATGCGCTGGCTGGAGATCCTGAACTCCTTCCCTTTTATGTTTTTCGTCATCTTGCTGGTGACCTTTTTTGGACAGCAACTGCTGCTGATCTTTATTGCGATTGGCATGGTGTCGTGGCTTGATATGGCGAGAATTGTGCGCGGGCAGACGCTTAGCCTGAAACGTAAAGAATTTATTGAAGCTGCAGTGGTGTGCGGGGTGTCTACCACTGGCATAGTGTTGCGCCATATCGTGCCCAATGTGCTGGGCGTTGTCGTGGTTTACGCATCATTGCTGGTTCCGAGCATGATTCTGTTCGAATCGTTTTTAAGTTTTCTTGGGCTGGGCGTGCAAGAGCCTCTCAGCAGTTGGGGCTCGCTGCTCAATGATGGGGCGAACTCTATGGAAGTGTCGCCTTGGCTGCTGCTGTTTCCGGCCGCGTTTTTGGTTGTCACCCTGTTTTGTTTTAATTTTATCGGCGATGGCTTACGGGATGCCTTGGACCCGAAGGATCGTTGAGGAGCCGCTATGATTGCGAAACACGCAGAACAGAAAGGGAATAACCTGCGCGCGCTGCACCTGTTGCTGAGCGTCACGGATCTCAACGTGCGATTTGCCACGGAGGAAGGCGAGGTCACGGCAGTGAACGCGCTGACGTTTACGGTAGAACAAGGTGAAACGCTGGGTATTGTTGGCGAGTCAGGCTCGGGAAAATCGCAGACCGCGTTTGCGCTGATGGGGCTGCTGGCGGCCAATGGTCAAGCCAGCGGGTCGGCTCGCTTCATGGGGCATGAAATCCTCAATCTGCCTGAAAAATCGTTGAACATGCTGCGGGCGAAAGAGATCGCCATGATTTTTCAGGATCCGATGACCTCGCTTAATCCTTATATGCGCGTCGGGGAACAGTTGATGGAAGTCCTGATGTTTCATCAAGGATGCAGTCGCAGCGAGGCGTTTGACGGCGCGGTGCATATGCTGGATGCGGTGCGAATGCCAGAGGCGCGCCAGCGGATGAAAATGTATCCCCATGAGTTTTCGGGGGGGATGCGCCAGCGTGTCATGATTGCCATGGCGCTGCTGTGTCAGCCCAAACTGCTGATTGCCGATGAACCGACCACGGCACTGGATGTGACCGTTCAGGCACAAATGATGATGTTGCTTGCGGATTTAAAACGGGAATTTAACATCTCCATCATCATGATTACCCATGATTTAGGCGTGGTGGCAGGCATTTGTGACAAGGTGTTGGTGATGTATGCGGGTCGTACTATGGAGTATGGCAGCGCGCGCGATGTATTTTATCGTCCTTCGCACCCTTATTCGGTTGGGTTGCTTAACGCGGTGCCCCGTCTCGATGTCAGTGACGACATGCTGGCCACGATCCCCGGTAATCCGCCCAATTTGTTGCATCTACCGCAGGGATGTCCTTTTCTTCCCCGGTGTCCTTACGCCATGGAAAGCTGCCAGGAAGTGCCTGCGTTGACCACGTTTGATGCGGGTCGGATGCGGGCCTGTTTTCGCGCAGTGGAGGAGGTGTTATGACCACCCAACAGGAAAAACGCGTCATCCTTGACGTGCGTGACCTCTGCGTACACTTTGCCGTCAATGCACGCAAAAAATGGTTTTGGCAACCGCCACACTCGCTCAGAGCGGTAGATGGCGTCACGTTTCGTCTCTATGAAGGTGAAACCTTGGGTATTGTCGGCGAATCGGGTTGCGGTAAATCGACCCTGGCGCGCGCCATTATTGGGTTGGTGAAAGCCACCAGTGGGCAGATTTGCTGGCTGGGCCAGGATTTGTGCCACATCCATCAGGAGGGATGGCGTCACGTCCGAAACGATATCCAGATGATATTTCAAGACCCGCTGGCTTCGCTGAATCCGCGTATGACGGTGGGTGAGATCATCGCCGAGCCGCTGCGCACGTATCGTGACGATCTGTCTCGACAAGTGATCGACGAACGTGTCAAAAATATGATGCAGAAAGTGGGGCTGCTACCAAACCAGATTAACCGCTATCCTCATGAGTTTTCTGGCGGTCAGTGTCAGCGAATCGGCATTGCCCGGGCATTGATTTTACGCCCCAAGCTGATTATTTGTGATGAGCCCGTATCGGCGCTTGATGTGTCGATACAGGCTCAGGTAGTGAATCTGCTGCGGCAGTTGCAGAAGGAAATGCAACTGTCACTGATTTTTATTGCGCACGACCTTTCGGTGGTTAAGCACATATCCGATCGCGTACTGGTGATGTATCTCGGTCACGCCGTGGAATTGGCCACCGATGACGCCTTATTTGGCAACCCGTTGCACCCTTATACCCAGGCGCTGATGTCGGCAGTACCGATCCCCGATCCCGACAAAGAGCGTGGCAAACGGATACAGCTGTTGGAGGGAGAGTTGCCTTCACCTATTAACCCGCCCACTGGCTGCGTATTTTGCACCCGCTGCCCGATAGCCAGTGAAACCTGTGTTAAGACGCGGCCGTTGTTGGGAGGCAATTTTACCCATGCGGTCTCATGCCTGAAGGTCGATCCGCTACAGGGCTGACCAAAAAAAGGCCTGCATATTAGCAGGCCGTTAATCTGAAGTTTTACTCACGCCACAAGATGTGGCACATCTTGTTGTCTTTTTCACGGCAAATCAAAATGCGCGCAAACACGTCATTGATCGGGTCACCGTCTTTTTCCGCCAAGCCAATCACCACTTCGGCAAAAAAGTCGGGATTCAAATCGATATCAACGTGCTCTTGCCAATCCTCGGCGGGATCAAATAATTCTGCACCGCCACGCTCCTCAAATTGAAGATTGAACAGGATGATATCCGCCGGGTCTAGGTTGTCAGACGCCAGTTCAAGAAAGATATCGTAAGCTTGCTCAAGCGTTTCATCTTCCGTAAGACGGTTGTTCAGGTCCATAACACATTTCCATAGATTCGTTAATGACACTATTAGAGCATGACGGCTCGGCTATTGACAGCGTAACACGCGGCGTTTGTCGGGAACCTGAGCATCACAAAAACGGGCTGAAAAAGTAAAACAGACGCTCGACAATACGCTGCCAGTAGGGCCGCTGTTGCCATTTGCTCTCATCCATCAGACGCGAGCGTGCAATATAGTCTTCCTGTACGCAGGCCAGATCGCTGCCGAAGCCGTCATCGTCGATCACCAGCGTGATTTCAAAGTTGAGCCACAGGCTACGCATATCCAGGTTGACGGTGCCCACCAAGCTGAGTTGTCTGTCGACCAACACGCTTTTGGTGTGCAGCAATCCATCCTGAAACTGATAGATTTTTACCCCTGCGGCAAACAGTTCGTTGAAAAACGCACGGCTGGCCCAACCAACCAACACCGAGTCGTTTTTATGCGGCAGGATAATACTGACATCGACGCCGCGTTGTGCCGCCGTGCAGATAGCGTGTAGCAAGTCGTCACTGGGCACGAAGTAGGGCGTGGTCATGATCAACTGGTGTCGCGCCGAGTAGACCGCCGTTAGTAGCGCTTGGTGAATCATGTCCTCGGGGTAGCCCGGACCTGATGCAATCACCTGCACGGTATGCCCTTGCTCCTGCTCGAACGGCATCAAGCCGACATCCGGCGGTGGTGGCAACAGGCGTTGACCCGTTTCCATTTCCCAGTCGCAGCAATAGATGATGCCCATGGTGGTGGTGATCGGCCCTTCGATACGCGCCATTAAATCGACCCACTGGCCGACGCCCGCATCCTGTTTGAAAAAGCGCGGATCGACAATGTTCATGCTGCCGGTATAGGCAATCCGGTTATCAATCAGAACCACTTTGCGGTGCTGACGCAAATCCATACGGCGCAGAAAAGCACGAAACAGATTTACATTGAGGGCTTCCACAACCTCAATTCCTGCTTCGCGCATCTGTGCGGGATAGGTGCTGTGAAAGAAATCGACGCTGCCTGCGGAATCGAGCAAAATTCGACAGGTTACACCGCGTTGGGCCGCTTTTTTCAAGGCGGCAGTGACCTCTTCTACCAGCCCGCCAGGTTGCCAGATGTAAAACACCATCTCGATGTCGCTACGCGCCAGCTCGATATCACTCACCAGCCCTTTTATGGTGTCTTCGAACGTGGTCAACAACTGCAACTGGTTTCCTTTGATGCCGCCAATCCCCTGACGACGTTCACACAACTGGAACAGTGAACGTGCCACTTCGCTATTCTCAGTGGCGAAAATTTGCCGATATACGGCCAACTCACGCAGCCATTTGGCCGTCGATGGCCACATCCGGCTGGCGCGTTCGGCGCGCCGCTTACCCAGATGTAACTCACCAAACGAGAGGTAAGCGATGATACCGACCAGAGGCAGAATATAAATGACCAGTAACCAGGCCATTGCAGAAGGAACCGCACGGCGCTTCATCAAAACGCGAAGCGTGACGCCAGCGATCAGCAGCCAGTAACCCAGAACCAGTAGCCAACTCAACAGAGTGTAAAAAGTCGTCATAGCAGCGCACAGATCCCTTCGGCACACGATTGACATAAAGTGTACGCATAGTTTGTCAAAAGAGGAAATTCCTTTCCCGTTTTCGATAAAGAGTGTTGTCATGAGACGCAGCAGGAATGAAGTGATCCGGTGGCGCATGTTACGCCAGGTTCAGCGGCGCAGAGGCCGTTGGTTGGAAGCCCAGTCACGCACTTATCGGCATATTCACTATGCCCGTTATCTGCAACAGAAACATCAGCGTCGTGCTCTGCTGTATGCGGTGGCCTACGAGTGGTAGTCGTCTAAACGGACTTGTTAGCAGCCTGAACGGCCACCTACTGTGGCCGTTGTTTTTTCTTGTTCTCCGTGTGCCGTTAGCGCGCGATACCTAATCGTGCTGATGCCACGGGTTGCCCCGTTTCCAGCGCATTTGAGATTGGCAGGGTGAAGAGGGTGACGGATGAGCGCAACAGCTCGGTCTGCGCCAGTAACGCGTTAAACGTATAGCCAAGCGACATTATTTTGATAACAGCCAGCTATGCTTCTTTGCCGCATATCAGGGCATAGGATGTAATCATTTTTAAGTCGGTTGGCTATATCAGCGCTGGCTTCTACCTGGCTGACATTCTGTTTGACCGTATCGTTCAGGGTTTGAATGCGCGCTGTCACCGCCTGAATATGCTGGGTTTGCTGCGCAGAAATATCGGCGATCTCATTGAGGAAGGCGCCAGTGCCCTGTGCGGAGCTGATGATATTTTGCAGGCTGTCGCTCAATTTCTTGACCAATTTGGCACCGGTGTCGACGCTGCTGTCTGAGTCGCGAATCAGCACATTAATGTGCTGTGCCGACTGGCTACTCTGTGCAGCCAGCGTGCCAACCTCACGGGCGACCACCGCGAAACCGCGCCCCAGTTCACCCGCTCGCGCAGCCTCAATGGCGGCATTCAATGAAAGAATGTGCGTTTGAAACGCCAGGTTTTCAATCATCCCGATGGCATCCGTCATCTCTTTGGTGCGTCCGGTAATGTCGGACATTGCGCACCATTCCCACTCGAAACGCAACAAAAAACTAGTTGCTGAATAGAGACTTGCATTTTTTGTCAGGCTATTGAGAATAAAAAGAGGTTTAACTTAGAGAATAAAGGTTTGAAATGATCAACAAAGAGCGGTTGTTACGAGATAATCGTTTATGTAAAGCAATCATTGGATTATCAGTCGAAGAATTGAAAAATTTAGCCGCTGAATTTTCAGCTTGTTATTTGATTTATCGGAAAAAGAATCGAAAAGATCACGAGCGGCAGATGGGTGCAGGGCAGAAAGGATTTATCCCAACCCCATTAGATAAACTGCTTTTTATTTTATTGTATTTAAAATGTTATCCGACCTATGATTTGCAAGGACTTCTTTTTGGTTTAGATAGAACACGGGTATGTCGCTGGGTAAAAATATTATTGCCGGTTTTAGAGATGACCTTGGGGCGAGAATGTGTTTTGCCCGCTCGTCAAATTCGCTCTGCTGAGGAATTTTTTCGCGCCTTTCCTGGAGTTAAAGACGTCTTTATTGATGGGACAGAGCGACCTGTCCAAAAGCCTAAGAATCTGCGTCGGCGAAAAAAAATGTATTCGGGAAAGAAAAGACAGACCACTCGAAAAGGGCTTATTATGACTGACGAAACAAGGCAAATTGGATTTATCCCCATGAGCAAAAATGGGCGCCGTCACGATAAACGCTTACTCGATAAAGTCGATATAATTCGCCATATTCCTCCTGAGGTAACCATCTGGGCAGATACCGGTTTTCAAGGTATAGATAAACAGCATCCTAATACACAAATCCCAAAAAAAGGAACTCGAAAAAGACCTTTATCGCCTGAACAAAAACAAGAAAATAAAATAATCTCGGGCATCCGTATTACAGTTGAACACGCCATCGCGGGTATCAAGCGCCTCGGTTGCATGACCCAAATTTTACGGAATCGTAGACCCTTTATTGATGATACCTTCTTACTCCTTAGCGCCGGTCTTTGGAATTTCCATCTCAGAACAGCGTAAAATTTACTTCAATCACCGAAACACCCTTATTTCACTATTAAGCAACACGCTTAAAGTGACCCACTTGCCAGAGTCGGATAAAATCACCGTTCTGGCCATACTGGAGAGCCTGTTGCATGCAGGGAAAACATCTGACTCAGAAAGAACGGTTCTACATCGAAAAGCGGCGTGGTGAAGGTGTCAACCAAGCTACCATCGCCAGAGAGCGTGCTCTGCCTCGCTCGACCATCAGCAGGGAACTCAGACGCAATACCGACCCTACTTTCAATGGTGTCTACTGCTGTAGAAGGGCGGACACGCTAGCCCGGGAACGCCGTCATAAGCCTCTGCCAAACAATGCTTTTTACCCGTTGGAGCCACACATTCAGAACTTCATCAGGCAGGCGCTTTCCACTCACTCTTCACCTGAAATTATCAGTGGCCGTTTGCACCTGGAATTCGGTATATCTGTCAGCAAGAATACGCTATATCCTGCAGGAGAGACAGGCTGGCGGGGAGCTATATCAGCAACTTCCTCATCGGGGAAAACGTTACAGGTACAATGCCGAAAACCTCAAATCAGGCCCTATTCCCAACCGTGTTGGTATTGAGTATCGCCCAGCTCAAGCCGAGCTTAAACAGGAGCCTGGCCACTTCGAAATTGACACTATTTTTGGCAAAGACCAGAAGTCATTCTTGTTAATCATCGTAGATAAAGCATTGAAAAACGTCATCATTCGCAAACTGCCTAATAAGCGTGCGGAGACTGTGGTTGCTGCTTTCAGGGACATTGAAGCTAATACCTTTTGCAAGTTTAAGACCCTAACAGCTGATAACGGCCCTGAATTCGCTCTGCACGAGCAAATTACTCAAATCACAGGGGCGCAGGTCTACTTTGCCCATCCTTATCATTCCTGGGAGAGGGGCTTGAATGAGCACACCAACGGGCTGATACGACGTTTTTACCCAAAGGGAACAGACTTCAGTCAGGTCAGTCATCGTAAGATTGCCGAACTCGAACACATACTCAATACAAGGGGCAGAAAATCGCTGGGCTATCGTTCCCCCAATGAGGTATTTTTAACGCACTTACTGGTGGCATAAGCCTCTACCGTTTTGTTGCGTTTCGAGTGGGAATGGGGCCAATGACTATATTATTTCAGCTTTTTTCTTCAGTTACTCAAGTTGTTCAAATTCACTGAAATAGATACGGCATTGAGTTATAGCCGCTAATACAGCAAAACGCGTTAAACCGGGCGTTTTTACTGCATCATAAATGCTGTCTTAAACAAAATAACCGTTGGTAATGCAGGGTTAAAATACCTTTTTGTACGGTTTTACGGTTACGCTGTGGCACACGCCTGCGGCCACGTAAGGGTCAGCATCGGCCCAGCGCTGTGCGTCGGTCAGAGTGGGGAATTCGGCAATAACCGCAGAACCGGTAAACCCTGCATCTCCGGGGGCTTCACTATCAACGGCGGGGAGTGGGCCTGCCGTAAGCAGCCATCCTTCATCGCGCAAGGTTTGCAACCGTGCCAAATGGGCAGTGCGTGCAGCCAGACGATTTGACAATGAACCAGAAACGTCCTGAGCAAAAATGATGTACAACATCTTGATAATCCTCAAGGGAATAGCGTGAAAACACCATCATACTCTGCCCGTGGTTTTTTTAACAAACTATCGGGTTCTTATTGAATATGATTGCTATTTGCATTTAAACTTGGGCGGCTAAGAGGACAACGGAAAATTATGCCGCAAACAACTTTATTAGGAATCCGCCGCCAATCATGGTCTTTTTTACTTTCTGTTGGCGCCCATGGTGGATTAATCGCCGTATTGTTATACGCATCGTTTAATGACGCACTTGAACTTCCTCAGGCGACGAAACCGATCAGCGTCGTAATGGTCGCGCCTGCGGCGATGGAAGAGGCTCCTGCACCTCAGGCTGCTCAGCCTGAGCCAGAGCCAGAACCACAGGTCGAAGCCGTGAAACAACCTGAGCTAGAGTCGGAACCTTTACCGCAGCCTGTCGCTATTCCATTGCCAGAGCCAAAGCCAGAACCGAAACCTAAGCCGAAACCGAAAACGGAGCCGGTGAAGAAAAAGGTTGAGCAACCGAAGAAAACGCAAGAGAAAGCTGATGAGAAACAGCCTACCTCGCCGTTTACCTCAGAGGATGCCAGCAAAACTCGTGACAATGCGCCCGTGCGCCAAGCCCCGGCGCCGTCTGCCTCTGCGCAGTCGTCAGGTCCGCGGCCGTTGAGCCGTGCGCCACCGCAGTATCCGGCTCGAGCGTTTGCGCTGTGCGTGGAAGGTCGGGCAACGCTTCAGTTTGATGTGGATAGCGAAGGGCGAGTAGACAATATTCGCGTGTTGAACGCGCAGCCGCGCAACATGTTTGAACGCGATATTCGTAAGGCCATGCGTAAATGGAGCTATGAAGCGGGAAAACCAGGCAAAGATTTGCAAGTCACGATTATCTTTAAAATTGATGGCGGCGCCGTGGTTGAATAAAACCGCGATTGCACGGCAAAAAAAAGAACCGCAAATGCGGTTCTTTTTTTCATTCAAGGCCCGACCACGTTACTGGCGATCAGGGTTGTTCCTGGGCTGGGTCGGGTGCGGTAAAGTGGCTTTTCCCGGCCGGTAACTCGCAGGGGTGGCCCGCTTCATCTAAGGCTACATAGGTGAAAAGCGCCTCGGTTGCACGGTAACGTTGCCCGATGGGGGCGGTGGAGACCTTTTTCACCCACACTTCAACATTGATGTCCAGTGAACTGCGACCGGTACGCAGGCAGCGGGCATAGCAGCAAACCACATCACCAACGGCGACGGGTTTGAGGAAACTCATGCCGTCAACGCGTACCGTAACAACGCGTCCTTCGGCAATCTCTTTCGCCATAATGGCACCGCCAATGTCCATTTGCGACATCAGTCAGCCACCAAAGATATCGCCATTGGCATTGGTATCCGCGGGCATGACCAGCGTGCGCAAAACCAGCTCACCGTGAGGTGCAGTTTGAGTAGTGCTCATCGTCGTCTCAGGTTAACGTTTAAAGGATTACTGTTTGCTTTCGTTATTATTCTGCTCAGGCGGCAGATGGCGGTAGATGTAAACGCCACAGGCCAGTGTAAACAACAAGGTGAGCCCTGTCAGCCCGAATACTTTGAAGTTCATCCACAGACCTTCTGACAACCAGAATGCAACATAGATATTAAGCAATCCACAGGCAATGAAGAACAGTGCCCAGGCGGTATTCAGCTTGCGCCACACAGGTTGTGGCAGCGTAATCTCTTTGCCCAGCATGCTCTGAATCAGCGACTTGTTGAAAAACCATTGACCGATCAGTAACGCACCAGCGAACAAGGCATAGATGATCGTTACTTTCCATTTGATGAATTCGGGGTTATGGAAATAGATAGTCAGCCCGCCGAACACCGCGACCAACACCACGGTGACCAGCATGGTTTTTTCCACCTTACGGAATTTGTACCAGCTATAGAGAAAAGCGGCGAGTGTGGCAGCGATCAGCGCCCCGGTTGCCCAAAAGATATCGTGCAGTTTGTATACGACGAAAAAGATAACTAAAGGTAAAAAATCAAGAAGTTGCTTCATTATATCGACCCGTTACAACGCGAGGTGCCAAAGATTAACCACATTCACCCGTAGGCGATCGTCTCTGCTGGTTGTCATTATCCTTGATTGCGCCATCCGCTTCCTGTTTTATCGTGATAATTTGCAGAACATTACTTTTCTGTTAATCAAACATGCCGTCCGCAGACGGCACATTCACGCATTATTGACGCAGCAACATATACAGACGGAAAAGATAGATCAAAAAGATGGCAGAGACCAGGTTACTCACCCCGTTCATCAGGATTGCCATGGTGGTAGGCGATGCCAGCGGCAGACGCGCAACCAACATCAGCAGGGCCACTTTTGCCAATAACCAAAAGAGCACGGCAGGGGCAACCAGCTTCAAATTGCCATAGGCGAGCTTTGCACTGAGGCGGATGGAGGCGAAAACGCCTTTATTTTCGACTGCGGCGATCACCGGGGATAAACTCACCGCTATGGCGAGTAACACCCCCGGCACGATTAACAGCAGCATCCCCAACTGCACCAAAATAGTACCCACCAGAATCAAAAAAAACAGTCGTGGCAGCAGCGGAGCGGAGGCACCAATTGACCGTAGCGCGCTGGTCGGTTGTCCGGCCGAGACCCGTCTCACCAGCGTCAGCACGCCGCCAGTCAGCAACGCATTACCGACCAGTGCTGCAAAGGTGCTGGCAGCGGAAACTTTGAGTAGCACCATCTGCTGCTCGGGCGTCATTTGTTGAATCAGGTCGTGCAGCCCTAATTGACCGGTGCTGGAGAGATCGCCGCTGACATTACTTAATAGCTGTAACTGTTCCGGCGCGGGTATCAATGCCTGATTTAACATGACAGTAATGACCGCCGTGAGCAATGACAGCAACAACAGGCCGATAAGTTGGTTACGCGTAAAATTCATAGTGTCACGGTAGAGGGTACCGGCCGTGATAGACATGAAGGCTCCTTGGCTATTCAACAGTGAAAACGACGCGTCACCGCGCCTAATGATCCACATTGTAACCTGTTACCTCAAAAGGTTGCACCTTGCTGCACGTCTGAAAAGGGTATTCGCTGCAATTTTATTAGGTAGGTGCCCCATTCCCAGTCGAAATGCAACAAAGTGACCCACTGGCCAGACCCGGATAAAATCACCGTTCTGGCCCTACTGGAGATCCCGTTGCATGCAGGGAAAACATCTGACTCACAAAGAGCGGTTCTACATCGAAAAACGGCGTGGTGATGGGGTTAACCAGGCCACCATCGCCCGGGAACTGGAGCTTCCTCGTTCTACCATCAGCAGGGAGCTCAGACGCAATACCGACGCCGC
This sequence comes from Symbiopectobacterium purcellii, assembly GCF_052050035.1. Classification (GTDB taxonomy): domain Bacteria; phylum Pseudomonadota; class Gammaproteobacteria; order Enterobacterales; family Enterobacteriaceae; genus Symbiopectobacterium; species Symbiopectobacterium purcellii_A. Next base: position 4,465,904 of record NZ_CP189882.1, on the reverse strand, counting down.
TTTCAACGGGGTCTATTCCTGCAGAAGGGCCGAAACGTTGGCCAGAGGGCGGCGGCAGAAAACTCGGCCGGACAGCGTGATTAACCAGCTTGAACCGCACATTCAGGACTTTATCAGAACGGCGCTGTCTACCCACACCTCACCTGAGGTCATCAGTGGGCGCCTGGTCCTGGAATTTGGCCTGTCCGTCAGCAAGAACTCGCTCTATCGCTATAGCCAAGCGACTTAATTTTGATTACACCATATGGACTGAGAACAAACTCTCTGTATCGCAACCCATCTCTCTTTTTTTGCTTTTTGCTTGTGCCCATTTATGCTCAATTGGGTTAAGATCTGGCGAATATGTAGGCAAATACTCCACCATATACCCTGCATCGATGATGACTTGTTGAATATTATGTTTTTTGTGAAAAGTGGCATTGTCCATCATGATTACACTGTTTTTAGGGAGTACTGGGATAAGGACTTGTGTGACCCAGGCATAGAAAACATCGCTGTTAATATTGATATCAAATAATCCGATAGCAAACAGCGTTGTGCCTAATAAAGCGCCGATAACATTTGTTCTTCCCCTAGCTCCCCAGTTCTTCAGGCCAAAACACCGTTGACCTTTTGGGGAATAGCCGTGAGTCCGTGGGGCATCGTGTGAAAAACCACTTTCATCAATAAAAACAATAGGTTTACCTTCTTTTTCATACTGTTGTTTTTTTTGTTGAAATCCCTGCCGGGAGTTTTCGTCGGCTTTCGGATGACGTAGAGTTTTTTTTATAGGTCAATCCCAGCTTTTTAAGCGCTTGCCAAATGGCCTTCTGACAAACGCCAAAACGCTCTGCACGTTCTTTTTGGTAAGCATCTGGATATTGTTCAACATCTTTTATCAACTCGGATTTATCGATCTTTCGCTGACGCGTGGTCGATGCTTTTGACTCTATTTGATTAATCCAACGCGATACAGAGGCAGGGCCAATCCGAAATTGCTTCGCTGTTTCTCGGATACTCAACCCTTCGTTTTTCCGTGTAGATATCACTTTACGTCTAAAATCAATTGAATAGCTCATTTAAATAATGTAATCAAAATTAAGTCGTTTAGCTATATATCCAGCAGGAGCGCCGGGCCGGCGGTGAGCTGTATCAGCAGCTCCCTCATCGGGGTAAACGGTATAACTATCAGACCGATGAGAACAAACGCGGTCCTATTCCCAACCGTGTTGGCATTGAGCAGCGGCCGGCCGTTGCTGACCTCAAGCAGGAACCCGGTCATTTCGAGATTGACACCATCTTTGGCAAAGATCAGAAATCATTCCTGCTGACGGTGGTCGATAAAGCCGTCAAGCTGGTCATCATTCGCAAACTGCCCAACAAGCGAGCAGAGACAGTGGTAGCGGCCTTCAGGGACATCGTTGCCAATACCTTCTGCGAGTTTAAAACCCTGACTGCTGACAACGGTTCTGAATTTTCCCAGCACGGGGAAATTACAAAAGTCACGGGGGCACCGGTCTACTTTGCCCGGCCATATCATTCCTGGGAACGCGGGTTGAATGAGCATACCAACGGGCTGATACGGCGTTTTTACCCGAAGGGAACGGACTTCAATTATGTCACCCATCGCAAGGTTGCAGCACTCGAACACCTGCTCAATACGCGAGGCAGAAAATCGCTGGGTTATCGTTCTCCAAATGAGGTATTTTTAACGCACTTACAGGCGGCATAATGCCCTACCGTTTTGTTGCGTTTCGACTGGGAATGGGGCGGTTAAAGCGGGGGCAAGCCATAGCGGGCCCTGGCTCGGTTGCAGGCGCCATTTTCCTGACCGTTTTCACCCGATCGTAAAAACTCACGGCACGGCGAAGGGCGTTGTGCATAGATCTTGCAACTGACAGCCTGACCGATTTCGCCCTCAAGCGCAGTGCAACGACAGTGCGATGTGCTGTTGGTGCCCTGCATACAGCGAATAAACGGAGTAATGGGTTCTGTCAGGCTTGCTGGCGTCACTCCGCCACCATCATCAGCCTCTGCCCGGCTTTGTTGAATAATTTAAGATACTGATTTATATAAGCATTATAAAATTTCAACGACTAATTTTTCCTCTCGGAATGCTTTTTATTGTGCTAACTATTTGATTTGTCGTTCTAACAAAATACATTCTCTGTAAATGCATTCTAACTAAAGAAGATGTAAATCAAACGGTTAAATTATTCAACAAAGCCCCTCTGCCCAGTAAAATGAGACACGAAAAAAACCGCAGCAGGCACCGCATTGCAGGCAGCTGTTGAGATTGTCACCGCTATTCGATTTCGGGTTCGACGCGTCCATGGTTTACCTCTTCCACAACGTCATCACAGGGTGCCGTACTGTCGCTCACTATAGCGTCAACGATTCAGCGGTGTGAAGGCGCAGCATGAGCCTGAGCACTAATTGTGTTTTAAGTTGAAAATTGACGCAGATCAATTTTAGTTTTTTTAAGTATTTAGCGCATCTTGATGTGTTTTAAATTTCGCTTTTTCAGCGTGAAAGTTGTGATCTGGCTTAAAACAAGAATACCTACTTAGAGGTATTCTGCGCTCGATTTTAAACCATATAAAGGGAATGGATAATAATGAAAAAAACGTCTTTGGCTCTACTCGTCGCAACGTTGCTGCCTGTCTTCGCTCAGGCGCATCAGGCTGGTGATTTTATTGTGCGCGCAGGAACCGCTACCGTGCGTCCGAATGCAGGTGGGGACACGGTGCTTAACGTAAGCTCTTTTAAGGTCGACAACGATACGCAGTTGGGGCTGACGTTCAGCTACATGGTCACCGATAACATTGGCGTGGAATTGCTGGCTGCAACCCCGTTTACGCACAATGTAGTGCTGCAAACTGTCGGTAACGTTGCGCAGGTGAGTCATTTGCACCCATCTTTAATGGCGCAGTATTATTTCCGTGATGCGAAAGACAAACTGCGTCCTTATCTTGGTGTCGGGATCAACCACCCATGTCAGGGTAGTTGTCGCCTCTGAGTGAAAAAAATCTGAGGGGCTGGAGACGACAATGAAAATCTATTCACCTGAGCGTAAAGCGGCTGTGATCGCCAGAATGCTTCCACCGCATAATCAACCCGTCAGCCAGTTATCACGCCAGGAGGCGATCCCGATAAAAACGCTTTACCACTGGCGCTCAGAGGCGGGTATTTCCACTTTGCCTGTATCCGCAGAGAAAACACCTCCCGGTGAGTGGTCTCAGGAAGCGCGTTTTGCTGTACTGGTTGAAACGGCCCCGCTTTCTGCCCACGCTGTAGCTGAATACTGTCGCCGTAAGGGCCTGTATCCTGAGCAACTTCAGCAGTGGAAGGACGAGTTAATGCAACCCGGTCAGCGAGAAGAAAAAGCCGAAATAAAACGATTAAGAAAAGAAAACCAACAACTTAACCGTGAAATTGCCCGTAAGGATAAAGCGCTTGCCGAAGCTGCCGCGCTGTTGCTCCTGGAAAAAAAGCTGAAGGCGTTGTTCGACGAAAAAAACGAGGCCGAATGACGCGCACTGCCGGCAGGCTACAGTTGATGGCGATGGTGCAGGAAGCCGTCGCTGGCGGGGCCCGACTGAGCGAGGCCTGTCGCTGCGTTGGGCTGAGTGAACGGACCCTGCAACGCTGGCAGCAGATACCGGACGATCGGCGAACCTCGACGCCACGGCCGGCACCGAAAAACAAGCTCAGTGCTGAAGAGGAACAGCAGGTGCTGGCCATCTGCCATGAACCCCGGTTCGCCAGCCTGCCGCCATCGCAAATCGTTCCGGTGCTGGCTGATGAGAAGCGCTATATCGCCAGCGAATCAACGTTCTACCGGGTGCTGCGGCGGGCGGGTGAAACCACGCACCGGGGCCGGCAGAAGGCCCGGCAGAGCAAACCACTGTCGACCTGGAAGGCGATAGCCGCCAGACAGGTGTGGTCATGGGACATAACCTGGTTAAAATCGCTGACGGCCGGGCACTAAGCGTGTTGCTTAATAGTGAAATAAGGGTGTTTCGGTGATTGAAGTAAATTTTACGCTGTTCTGAGATGGAAATTCCAAAGACCGGCGCTAAGGAGTAAGAAGGTATCATCAATAAAGGGTCTACGATTCCGTAAAATTTGGGTCATGCAACCGAGGCGCTGAGTCTGTAAAGAATTTCGTGTAAATGGCTCCATCGCTTAACCGGAAATCCGATCTCCATACATCAACATGAATTGGCTCATAGCCGGTTTCCAGTCTCTGATTGGTAGGGTCCATTTAGCCGAGATATTATGCAAGGCTAGATAGAATAATTTTAGCACCGAGTCATCCGTTGGAAATATTCGTCGCGTTTTCGTTATCTTGCGCAATGAAGCATTTAACGACTCTATCGCGTTGGTGGTGTAGATAACCTTGCGGATCTCCGGCGGAAAATCAAAAATGACGATGAGACGTTCCCAATTATTTCTCCACGATGGGCTGATCGTCGGGAACTGCTCATCCCATTTGTCCGCGAAGGCATCCAGGGCCTCTTCAGCGCCCTCTAGCGTTGCGGAACTATAGATAGTGCGGAGGTCAGCAGCAACGGCTTTACGCTCTTTCCAGCCGACGTAGCGCAGCGAGTTCCGCACCTGATGCACGATGCAGAGCTGTACCCGCGTATGCGGGTAAACAGCTTCAATGGCATCAGGAAAGCCCTTCAGGCCATCGCAGCAGGCGATGAAGATGTCCTGTAGCCCACGATTTTTCAGTTCTGTCATTACAGATAACCAGAACTTGGCCTCCTCAGTTTTGGCTATCCATAGCCCCAGCAGCTCTTTTTCGCCCTGGCCGTTGATGCCTAGAGCCAAGTAAACAGACTTGTTGGTCACGGCTCCGCCGTCCTGGCTTTTGACCACAATACAGTCAAGGTAAACAATGAGATAAAACGCATCCAGCGGCCGTTGCTGCCAGCGCTTAACGTCATCCATCACGGCATTGGTCACTTGAGAAATGAAGCCAGCGGAAACATCGACCCCGTAGACTTCTTTAAAGTGAGCCTGAATATCACGGGTTGATAGCCCTCTGGAATAGAGAGAAATAATGCGGTCATCGAAGCCGTTAAGCTGCTTTTCGTGCTTACCGATCAGTGTCGGCTCGAAGGTACTGTTGCGGTCGCGCGGAATATCGAGCTCGAGCGCCCCATTTTGGCTACGTACGCTCTTGGATGTCTTGCCATTGCGGGAGTTGCCTGAATTATTACCAGCCGGGTCATGCTTAGCATACCCAAGGTGTATCTCCATCTCAGCTTGAAGAACCCGTTCCGCCAGTCTTTTAGTCAGCTCCTTGAGTAGGCCTGATTCACCCAGAAGCTCCTGAGGGGAATGGCAATCCTGAAGCAGTTGGTCAATAAGTTCGTTGCTGATAGGCATTTTTTGTCCTCTGAAGGTTTTCCTCAAAATGCCATTTACACAGATCTTTTTACACTCTCCATAGTTACGTTTTGATGTGCCTTTGAGCGCTTCTTCAAATACGCCGGTTCTGAGCGCCTTAAACACATCATTAGCAAGACTGCACGCGGTTAACACGCCGGCGACAACAATCCAATAGTCGTACCACTTCATCCGTTGCTATCTTTTCCTATTAGGCAGGAATCCTGCGTAACAGCAGGCCTAACGGCGTCCCCGCACATGAGTATTTGCAGACCATTTATAGGTGACGTTAGCATCCGGTTTGAATTTATTTTTCTTCTGCTCTGCACGAGCCTGCTTCGCTGCCATTTCACGTTCTTTCATCAACTTATCGATATAATCGTCTTTAATACGATTATTCTCCGCGTTGGTTAATGTCCGACCTCGTTTCTTCCTTTCCTGATCCAGCAGCGTTTTGAGCTGTCGCTGTTCACTCTCAGTCATGTCTTTCTGTGTCAGTCTGGGCATGGGAAGGGATCTCGTTGTAGGTTAGAAAATCCATTGTAGAGCAAACTCGCTAATTTTACATTGGTTTCAATGCCATTGAACGTCAACTGCTTATATATAGGTCCTGGCGGTTAAAGTGCTTCAAATTATAACCAGTGAATGTATTACCAGGAAAAAATGAAAGGATGCTTATGAAGAAGCTTTGGGTGTTAATGGTTGCCTCAACGTTGAATATATTTTTACCCACTAATGCCCAAGGCACTCTGTCAACAACACCGCCACGAATGGAGGGGGTCGACAAATTTTACACATCAAGTGGCCGAGCAGGGATTATTCCTGCAAACAGGCTGGTTGTTTATTATGGTAATTTCAACTCCCGAAGAATGGGCATATTAGGGGAATATCCGGCTCCTGAACTGTGGAAAAAATTAACCGCTGAAGCGCAGGAATGGGAAAATGCAGACCCATCAAAGCCTGTCATTCCGGGATTAGAGTATATTGCTACCGTAGCAAGCAATCAGCCTGGGCGAGACGGATTCTACCGTAACCGTATTTTCATCATGTTAATGTGGCTACCGTCAGTGTTAGTAGATTCGCATTGTACATGGAAGGCAGAGTCCCAGAGTTTTATACCACCGGGCTAACTGAGCTAACTGACCGCCGACAGGCGGTACGACGATTAGCAGATCACTCTAACGCTGTAAGGTTATGAACATTGCAGCGTTAGAGGACATTGGACTTTTGGAGATCGAAGACAAGAGAACATATCAACGACACCGGATGAAATGTACTAGCTCAGACCTGATCTGACAGTTACCGGTTATTTATACAGGTGTCTGTCAGATTACATCCGGTTCAGATCCTTTTCTGACCAGACCCGTTTTCCATCAAGTAACGTGGCCATTGGCGTTCGCCCGCAGCACATTTTTCCCTGATGAGTTCGCTCATTATTGTAATGCCACAACCAGTTGTCCAGATCTGCCTGCAGGCTCTCCAGGTCCCCATATAACTTCTTGCGGAACGTAACCTGATAAAAATCCTGCAAAATCGTTTTATGGAAGCGCTCGCAGATGCCGTTCGTCTGCGGAGACATCGCCTTCGTTTTTGTATGGTCGATATCGTTGATGGCCAGATACAGCTGGTAATCATGCTGCTCCACCTTACCACAGTACTCCGTTCCCCTGTCGGTCAGTATTCTCAGCATCGGCAGTCCCTGAGCCTCGTAGAACGGCAGTACACGATCATTGAGCAGATCGGCGTTTTATCGTATACAGCTTGCAGTGTGCCACTTTCGAGTACGTATCCACGAACGTCTGCTGGTAGATACGGCCCACCGCTTTCAGATTGCCAACGTAGAAGGTGTCCTGCGACCCGAGATAACCCGGATGAGCCGTCTCGATTTCGCCGCTGGCCTCATCATCATGCGCCTTTTTCTCCAGCGCTGCGATTTGGACATCGGTAAGCACGATGCCTTCTCTGGCAACTTTTTCCTCAAGCGCCTTCATGCGTTTACGGAAGTTCTCCAGATCGTGCCGTTGCCAGATGGACCGCACGCCGCTGCCGGAGATAAACACGCCTTTTTTACGCAGCTCATTACTGGTCCGGTGCTGCCCGTGGGCCGGGAACTCAACGCCCCATTCCCACTCGAAACGCAACAAAACGGTAGAGGGTTATGCCACCAGTAAGTGCGTTAAAAATACCTCATTGGGGGAACGATAGCCCAGCGATTTTCTGCCCCTTGTATTGAGTATGTGTTCGAGTTCGGCAATCTTACGATGACTGACCTGACTGAAGTCTGTTCCCTTTGGGTAAAAACGTCGTATCAGCCCGTTGGTGTGCTCATTCAAGCCCCTCTCCCAGGAATGATAAGGATGGGCAAAGTAGACCTGCGCCCCTGTGATTTGAGTAATTTGCTCGTGCAGAGCGAATTCAGGGCCGTTATCAGCTGTTAGGGTCTTAAACTTGCAAAAGGTATTAGCTTCAATGTCCCTGAAAGCAGCAACCACAGTCTCCGCACGCTTATTAGGCAGTTTGCGAATGATGACGGTTTTCAATGCTTTATCTACGATGGTTAACAAGAATGACTTCTGGTGTTTGCCAAAAATAGTGTCAATTTCGAAGTGGCCAGGCTCCTGTTTAAGCTCGGCTTGAGCTGGGCGATACTCAATACCAACACGGTTGGGAATAGGGCCTGATTTGAGGTTTTCGGCATTGTACCTGTAACGTTTTCCCCGATGAGGAAGTTGCTGATATAGCTCCCCGCCAGCCTGTCTCTCCTGCAGGATATAGAGATATAGCGTATTCTTGCTGACAGATATACCGAATTCCAGGTGCAAACGGCCACTGATGATTTCAGGTGAAGAGTGAGTGGAAAGCGCCTGCCTGATGAAGTTCTGAATGTGTGGCTCCAACGGGTAAAAAGCATTGTTTGGCAGAGGCTTATGACGGCGTTCCCGGGCCAGAGTGTCCGCCCTTCTACAGCAGTAGACACCATTGAAAGTAGGGTCGGTATTGCGTCTGAGTTCCCTGCTGATGGTCGAGCGAGGCAGAGCACGCTCTCTGGCGATGGTAGCTTGGTTGACACCTTCACCACGCCGCTTTTCGATGTAGAACCGTTCTTTCTGAGTCAGAGGTTTTCCCTGCATGCAACAGGCTCTCCAGTATGGCCAGAACGGTGATTTTATCCGACTCTGGCAAGTGGGTCACTTTGTTGCGTTTCGAGTGGGAATGGGGCAACGGCATATTCAACAACCGCGCGTTCAGTGGCTTCGTCGGCGCGTTTCTTCAGGTTGGGAACCCGGCGGTTCTGGTTAACCAGTGCATCGATGCCACCTTCAGCAGCCAGTTCCTGATAACGGTAAAACGTGTCGCGCGACACGCCCATGATCTTGCAGGCTTTTGATTCGCTACCAAGTTCTTCGGCGTGTAGTGGTCAACTAAATTTGGCCACCCTACCTGACTGTTGATGGAACAGCCGTTCTGATTCATTTGGTGTTAACCCACCGTTATACCAGTGAGGTCTGACATCGCTATAATAATGGGTTATGTAGCGAATAATGGATGATTGAGCAGTACTAAAGCTTTGGTAGCCAGTCGTTGGCACCCATTCAGTCTTCAGACTACGGAAGAATCGCTCCATCGGACTATTATCCCAACAATTTCCTCTGCGACTCATACTTTGGGTCATCTGATAACGCCACAATGCCTGCCTTGTAGTGGTTGAATAATCAGGACACTAAACTTACATCCAAAACGGAGGTGTTTAGTGAACCATAAACGACAATTTACCCCTGAGTTTAAAAAGGAAGCCGTTGCCCTGGTATAGCTAAGCGACATTATTTTGATAACAGCCAGCTATGCTTCTTTGCCACATATAGCCAACCGACTTAAAAATGATTACAGCCGATGCCCTGATATGTGGCAAAGAAGCATAGCTGGCTGTTATCAAAATAATGTCGCTTAGCTATATCAGGGCATCGGCTGTAATCATTTTTAAGTCGGTTGGCTATAACAGAGCAGGGCTATACGATAGCCAGGGCAGCAGCATCGCTGGGCATAAGCAACAAAACCCTGCATACATGGGTCTCGCTGGCACGCGAGCAGAGCAACGGCGTACTCAGCGATGATGAACGTGCAGAGTTAAAACGGTTACAAAAGGAAAACAAAGAGTTACGTACAGAGAAGGAGATACTAAAAAAGGCGAGTGCCTTCTTCGCGAAACATATGTCGTGAGATACCGGTTCATTCTCGACAATGCCACTGACTTCAGCGTTCGTACACTCTGTCGGGTCATGCGTGTGACAGCCTCTGCCTGGTATGCATGGCGAAAAAAGCCCGCCGAACCGCTGCAAAAAGACGTGGAGGTCCGGTTCAGGTTAAAGGCGCTGTTCGCCGCCAGCAGGCAGGGAGCAGGAAGCCGGACGCTGGTCAAAAGGCTTCGTGGAGAAGGCATCATAATCAGCCGCTGGCGGGTGAGGAAACTCATGCAGGAAGAGGGGCTGGTCTGCCGACAGCGCCGGACTTATAAGGTCACGACAAAACCCCGCCCGGGTGCAGAGGTGGCCGCAAACCTGCTGAACCAGAATTTTAACCCGCCGGGGCCAAATCAGGTGTGGGCGAGTGACATCACGTATACTGGTGCACTGGTGCGCATAATGTATATTATGTTAAATTTAATGTGAATGTAAAACAACGTAATGCCCCACCGTAGCCTTCCAATAAAAATTCGCGTACTGCCGCATTTCACCCGGTCCCCATTGCGGTTGCCAGTACAGATAGAACTGTAGCAACCCCGCGGGGGTCGTCACTTCATCGGGAACTTGTAAAGGCAGACCACCTGCTGTGTATAGCCAAGCGACTTAATTTTGATTACACCATATGGACTGAGAACAAACTCTCTGTATCGCAACCCATCTCTCTTTTTTTGCTTTTTGCTTGTGCCCATTTATGCTCAATTGGGTTAAGATCTGGCGAATATGTAGGCAAATACTCCACCATATACCCTGCATCGATGATGACTTGTTGAATATTATGTTTTTTGTGAAAAGTGGCATTGTCCATCATGATTACACTGTTTTTAGGGAGTACTGGGATAAGGACTTGTGTGACCCAGGCATAGAAAACATCGCTGTTAATATTGATATCAAATAATCCGATAGCAAACAGCGTTGTGCCTAATAAAGCGCCGATAACATTTGTTCTTCCCCTAGCTCCCCAGTTCTTCAGGCCAAAACACCGTTGACCTTTTGGGGAATAGCCGTGAGTCCGTGGGGCATCGTGTGAAAAACCACTTTCATCAATAAAAACAATAGGTTTACCTTCTTTTTCATACTGTTGTTTTTTTTGTTGAAATCCCTGCCGGGCGTTTTCGTCGGCTTTCGGATGACGTAGAGTTTTTTTATAGGTCAATCCCAGCTTTTTAAGCGCTTGCCAAATGGCCTTCTGACAAACGCCAAAACGCTCTGCACGTTCTTTTTGGTAAGCATCTGGATATTGTTCAACATCTTTTATCAACTCGGATTTATCGATCTTTCGCTGACGCGTGGTCGATGCTTTTGACTCTATTTGATTAATCCAACGCGATACAGAGGCAGGGCCAATCCGAAATTGCTTCGCTGTTTCTCGGATACTCAACCCTTCGTTTTTCCGTGTAGATATCACTTTACGTCTAAAATCAATTGAATAGCTCATTTAAATAATGTAATCAAAATTAAGTCGTTTAGCTATAAGTAAGGTTTGCCATGCACTGTAGTGGTCAACTAAATTTGGCCACCCTACCTGACTGTTGATGGAACAGCCGTTCTGATTCATTTGGTGTTAACCCACCGTTATACCAGTGAGGTCTGACATCGCTATAATAATGGGTTATGTAGCGAATAATGGATGATTGAGCAGTACTAAAGCTTTGGTAGCCAGTCGTTGGCACCCATTCAGTCTTCAGACTACGGAAGAATCGCTCCATCGGACTATTATCCCAACAATTTCCTCTGCGACTCATACTTTGGGTCATCTGATAACGCCACAATGCCTGCCTATACTGACGACTGGTGTAATGGCTTCCTTGGTCACTATGAAACATGACTTGTTTGGGATGCCCACACAGTTCCCAAGCCATTTGTAGTGCTTTGGCTGTTAATTCTGAATCTGGCGAAAACGACATTGCCCAACCCACGGGTTTTCGGGCAAATAAATCTAATACCACCGCCAGATACGCCCATCGGGCGCCTGTCCAAATATAGGTTACATCGCCGCACCAAACCTGGTCAGGCTTGGTATAGCCAACCGACTTAAAAATGATTACATCCTATGCCCTGATATGCGGCAAAGAAGCATAGCTGGCTGTTATCAAAATAATGTCGCTTGGCTATAACAGCGAATTGCCTATTGAGCAGATTTGGAATATCAATACGTTCATTTCCACCTCGGTTGTATTGATGTTTTCTTGTTTGGCAACTAACGAGGGTTAATTCTTTCATCAACTTACCCGCTAACCACCGCCCAAGTTTCACGTCGTGTGTATTGGTAACCATCGTGGCGATAGTCCTTGCGCCCGCAGACCCGCCACTAACGTTCCACGCTTCGCTGACCAGGCTACGTTTTATCGTCCGCTCAATATCTGGCTCCTTAGGTCGACACCAATAGCTATAACTGGGCTTTGTTGAATAATTTAACCGTTTGATTTACATCTTCTTTAGTTAGAATGCATTTACAGAGAATGTATTTTGTTAGAACGACAAATCAAATAGTTAGCACAATAAAAAGCATTCCGAGAGGAAAAATTAGTCGTTGAAATTTTATAATGCTTATATAAATCAGTATCTTAAATTATTCAACAAAGCCCTATAACTGCTTCGGTGAACATTAAAAATACGACACAACGCTTTCACTGGATAAAGCGCTCTTAGCTTTTCAACTACCGAGAATTTTTCAGTGAGTCGGACATTAAGAGCGCAGTAGCCTTTTTTAAGATGGCATTCTCCATTTCCAGTCGGTGGATTTTTTTCTTCATTTCTCTGAACTCAATTTGTTCAGGTGTTAATGGCAGACCAGGCGATGTTTTCCCTTGACGTTCTAAACGAAGGGCTCTTACCCACCGGCTAATCGCTGAAAGACTGACGTTCATGGCTTTCGCGGCTTCCTGGTAGGTATAATTTTGGTCAAGGACTAATTTGGCGGTTTCACATTTAAATTCAGCAGTAATTATTTTACTCATTTTGGCACCTATAAAAATTATGAGGTAAGCATATCACCTCTACTTAGGTGGCCAAATTCAGTATGCCACTACACACCTGAAAATAAAAAACACAGCAAAAAGTCTTCCAAGAGTGAAAGTCTAGGTGATGTACCTCAGGTAGGGCTTGCGTTAGCGCAATGTTTTGTAATTCATGAAACGTTTTATAAATTTTTGTGCCACATCAGCCTTGCAACAGTCTCACCAGCAGTGAACCGTTATACAACGCCTCTTTGACCAACGCCGCACCTGGCATGGTCCCCTGATTATAAAACGCCGTAGATTCCACTTGTATATTGTGGCTGTAGGCAGGTAAAGACTGTTGGCGAACACAATCCAGGATCGCAGGATGCAGGATACTTGCGGCCTTATTTAAGGGGGAGCCAACCAGAATCTTATCTGGGTTGAAGAGGTTAACCATGATAGCCGCGATACGGCCGACATTGCTGCCAACTCCGTTAATGATATCTTTGGCTAATTGGTCCCCTTTCAACGCGGCATCGCAGAGTGTCTCTACGGTAAGCGGTGAACCGTTCAGCAATGAGCTCATCGAACCATTCAGACGCTGTTGTGCCAGTTCGAGCATGCTTTCGATGCTGGCAACGGTTTCCAGACAACCGTTATTACCGCAATAGCAGCGTTTGCCGTAGGGATCGACCTGGGTATGGCCGATTTCAACCAGATTACGGCTGCCCGCATGAAGTAGGTGGCCTCCGGTGATCACCCCTGAGCCGACATTGTGATCAATAACAATCTGGATAACGTTTTGCGAACCTCGCGCTGCGCCATACATCGCTTCGGCCATAGTCCACGCGTAAATGTCATGCTGTAGGAAGACCGGTAATCCAGTGCGGCTTTCTAACGCCGGGCCTAACGCCATCTCCTCGACCGCATAAAATGGCATGCGGTGAATAATCCCGGCAACAGCATCAACCATACCCGGTGAGGTAATGGCAATTGCCGTTAGCCGTTCCAGTTTGCGTTGGTGTCGAATAAAAAACTGGTCGACTTCGTGCAGGATACGCTCCAGCAGCGGCTGCGAATGGTTGCTCGGCAGGTTGACGCAATCCTCAACAACCAGCGCATTACTGAGATCGCGCAGTGCCAGCGTAATTTCTTCACGGCCAATTCTAACGGAAAGATAGTGCCAGGCATCGGTATCCAGCAACAAGCCAATCGCAGGACGGCCACGGCTGCCGACGTCCTGATATTCGGTCTCTTTCACCAGATGCGCTTCCATCAATTCGCGCACGATCTTTGTGATACTGGCAGGGGCCAACTGGGCCAGTTTTGATAACGCAATGCGGGATACGGGGCCGTGCAGGTCAATGAGCCGGTATAACGCACCGGCATTCATTTGTTTAATCTGATCGATATGTCCGGGTTGACCATCCGCAATCACAAAACGGCTCCTACTGTCTACGAATTGCCATGCTGAGCGTTCGCTGATGCATAAGGTGAGTTGTTACGTACATTGTGCAGCGAAGGTTGTTAGCATCAATGCGTATTTTTCACGCTGCAAAATAAAAAAACTGCGGGTATGGTGGGGCTTTTAGTGAATTGCGTCAACTCTTTGATTCATTTTGTGATTTGGTGCACATATTTGCCCGTGTCTTGTTCCAACATAAATGAAATCAACGTGTTTGCCGCAGGATTAAGTGCCGCCCGGCGTGAGGTGACCAGCCACACTTCCGTGGTGGCATCAGGTTCGCTAAGCGGCACATATTTGACACCATCCACGGAGATACGCAAAAAGGATGCGGGCAGAATTGAAACGCCCAGCCCCGCCGAGACTAATCCCACAATGGTCATCGCTTCCCCGACTTCCTGCGTAATGTAGGGATCAATGGCATAATTTTTCAGCAAACGCAGAATTTCGTCATAAAGCGCCGTTCCTACTTCCCGGGCAAAAAACACAAAAGGCTCGTTAGCCAATTGACGCACGCTGATATGGGGCTGACTGGCCAACGGATGTGTTTTGTGTACCACCGCCACCAAGGCTTCATGCAACAGTAACTGATGCTGTAAATCTGCCGGCAGCGTGTTATTGCGCATTACGCCGATATCCAACTTTCCACTGAGCAATGGGTCTATCTGCTGCTTGGTGTTCAACTCCAACATTTGCAGATGAACATCCGGATAACGTTGCCGGAAATGCAGCAAACTGCGCGAAACCGCACGAATAAAAGGCGCAGAGGAGGTAAAACCAATCCGTAGTTCACCAATCTCACCACGTTGGAGCCTGGCGGCGTGCGCAGAGGCTTGCTCTACCTGGTGCAATATTCCCCAACTCGCTTTGCGAAACGCTTCCCCTGCCGGGGTCAGCCTGACATTGCGATTGTTGCGTTCAAACAGCGTCGCGCCGATTTGTGCCTCTAATGACTGAATCTGCTGGCTCAGTGGCGGCTGTGAAATGTTGAGTTTCTCTGCTGCCCGGCCAAAATGCAGCTCTTCAGCAACAGCAAGAAAATAGCGTAGATGGCGTAGTTCGATGTTGATGGCAAGCCTCCTCGATCAGAGAGTAGAGATCTACGTGCAATATTGAGACTGTAAAATAATCTGTGTAAATGGCATTTTGAGGAAAACCTTCAAAGGATAACAAAATGCTTATCAGCAACGAACTTATTGACCAACTGCTTCAAGATTGTCACTCCCCTCAGGATCTGCTGGGTGAATCAGGCCTACTCAAGGTGCTGACTAAAAGACTGGCGGAACGGGTTCTTGAAGCTGAGATGGATATGCACCTTGGGTATGCTAAGCATGAACCGGCAGGTAATCATTCAGGCGCCCCATTCCCACTCGAAACGCAACAAAATGGTAGAGGCTTATGCCACCAGTAAGTGCGTTAAAAATACCTCATTGGGGGAACGATAGCCCAGCGATTTTCTGCCCCTTGTAGGCTTTGTTGAATAAATCAGAATTAGCCGACAGGATGACTCCCTCTGCTACACCTGTTATCCTATCCTGACGCTGTGTGGCATACCCAACAACGTCATACGGTTCAGCGCTTTGACCATCGCTATGGCTTCACCTACTTGAGCCTCATAGTCACGCAGGCTCAGATGGCCACCCAGCAAAGTTTTTATGCGGAACATCGCTGTTTCTGCCACTGAACGCCGGTGATAACCCACTTTCTTTTTCCACATATCATTACTCCCGCTCAGACGCTGATTCGCCACCGCATGGTTACGTTCATGGTACTTGTCCGGCCAGTATTTGGCTCCGCTTCGCGGCGGGATAAGGGGCCTGATTTTCTTTCTTAGCAACGCATCGTGGCAGTAACGGGCGTCATAAGCACCGTCTGCTGACACTTCCCTGATTTTTCGGTGGGTTTGGTTAATCAGGCCCGGCAGTGCCTGCGCATCTGTCGTTCCGCTGAGCGATAAGTCGGAACAGATAATCTCATGCGTCGCACTGTCTGCTGCCAGATGAAGCTTGCGCCACACTCTTCGTCTGTCAGCCCCATGCTGCCTGACTTTCCATTCACCTTCGCCAAAGACCTTCAGACCGGTACTGTCGATGACCAGATGCGAGATTTCACCACGCGTTGGCGTTTTTATGCTGATACTGACGGTTTTTGCCCGCCGACTGACCAGAGAGTAGTCCGGGCAGCGCAGTGGCAGGCTCATCAGTGTAAAAACCGAGTCGACAAAGCCCTGTAATGCACGGAGCGACAGGTTAAACACGCGCTTTATCATCAAAACCGTGGTAACAGCCATATCGGTGTAGTAAAGCGGCCGACCACGACCTTCAGGCGAAGAACTGTCAGTCCATGCAGCGATGGCCGACTCATCAAGCCAGACCGTCAGGGAGCCGCGTTGTCTGAGTGCTTTGTTGTAGGTGGGCCAGTTGGTGATTTTAAACTTTTGCTTTGCCATGGGGAGCTGCTATCGGGAGCGATGATATAGCCAAGCGACATTATTTTGATAACAGCCAGCTATGCTTCTTTGCCGCATATCAGGGCATAGGATGTAATCATTTTTAAGTCGGTTGGCTATAGTGCTTTGATCCGGCGATCCCCTGAAAGTTCGATTTATTCAACAAAGCCCATTGTACCTGTAACGTTTTCCCCGATGAGGAAGTTGCTGATATAGCTCCCCGCCAGCCTGTCTCTCCTGCAGGATATAGCGATATAGCGTATTCTTGCTGACAGATATACCGAATTCCAGGTGCAAACGGCCACTGATAATTTCAGGTGAAGAGTGAGTGGAAAGCGCCTGCCTGATGAAGTTCTGAATGTGTGGCTCCAACTGGTAAAAAGCATTAAACTAGTTGCTGAATAGAGACTTGCATTTTTTGTCAGGCTATTGAGAATAAAAAGAGGTTTAACTTAGAGAATAAAGGTTTGAAATGATCAACAAAGAGCGGTTGTTACGAGATAATCGTTTATGTAAAGCAATCATTGGATTATCAGTCGAAGAATTGAAAAATTTAGCCGCTGAATTTTCAGCTTGTTATTTGATTTATCGGAAAAAGAATCGAAAAGATCACGAGCGGCAGATGGGTGCAGGGCAGAAAGGATTTATCCCAACCCCATTAGATAAACTGCTTTTTATTTTATTGTATTTAAAATGTTATCCGACCTATGATTTGCAAGGACTTCTTTTTGGTTTAGATAGAACACGGGTATGTCGCTGGGTAAAAATATTATTGCCGGTTTTAGAGATGACCTTGGGGCGAGAATGTGTTTTGCCCGCTCTTCAAATTCGCTCTGCTGAGGAATTTTTTCGCGCCTTTCCTGGAGTTAAAGACGTCTTTATTGATGGGACAGAGCGACCTGTCCAAAAGCCTAAGAATCTGCGTCGGCGAAAAAAAATGTATTCGGGAAAGAAAAGACAGACCACTCGAAAAGGGCTTATTATGACTGACGAAACAAGGCAAATTGGATTTATCCCCATGAGCAAAAATGGGCGCCGTCACGATAAACGCTTACTCGATAAAGTCGATATAATTCGCCATATTCCTCCTGAGGTAACCATCTGGGCAGATACCGGTTTTCAAGGTATAGATAAACAGCATCCTAATACACAAATCCCAAAAAAAGGAACTCGAAAAAGACCTTTATCGCCTGAACAAAAACAAGAAAATAAAATAATCTCGGGCATCCGTATTACAGTTGAACACGCCATCGCGGGTATCAAGCGCCTCGGTTGCATGACCCAAATTTTACGGAATCGTAGACCCTTTATTGATGATACCTTCTTACTCCTTAGCGCCGGTCTTTGGAATTTCCATCTCAGAACAGCGTAAAATTTACTTCAATCACCGAAACACCCTTATTTCACTATTAAGCAACACGCTTATTGTTTGGCAGAGGCTTATGACGGCGTTCCCAGGCCAGAGTGTCCGCCCTTCTACAGCAGTAGACACCATTGAAAGTAGGGTCGGTATTGCGTCTGAGTTCCCTGCTGATGGTCGAGCGAGGCAGAGCAAGCTCTCTGGCGATGGTAGCTTGGTTGACACCTTCACCACGCCGCTTTTCGATGTAGAACCGTTCTTTCTGAGTCAGATGTTTTCCCTGCATGCAACAGGCTCTCCAGTATGGCCAGAACGGTGATTTTATCCTACTCTGGCAAGTGGGTCACTTTGTTGCGTTTCGAGTGGGAATGGGGCCTTGAGCTGGGCGATACTCAATACCAACACGGTTGGGAATAGGGCCTGATTTGAGGTTTTCGGCATTGTACCTGTAACGTTTTCCCTGATGAGGAAGTTGCTGATATAGCTAAACGACTTAATTTTGATTACATTATTTAAATGAGCTATTCAATTGATTTTAGACGTAAAGTGATATCTACACGGAAAAACGAAGGGTTGAGTATCCGAGAAACAGCGAAGCAATTTCGGATTGGCCCTGCCTCTGTATCGCGTTGGATTAATCAAATAGAGTCAAAAGCATCGACCACGCGTCAGCGAAAGATCGATAAATCCGAGTTGATCAAAGATGTTGAACAATATCCAGATGCTTACCAAAAAGAACGTGCAGAGCGTTTTGGCGTTTGTCAGAAGGCCATTTGGCAAGCGCTTAAAAAGCTGGGATTGACCTATAAAAAAAACTCTACGTCATCCGAAAGCCGACGAAAACGCCCGGCAGGGATTTCAACAAAAAAAACAACAGTATGAAAAAGAAGGTAAACCTATTGTTTTTATTGATGAAAGTGGTTTTTCACACGATGCCCCACGGACTCACGGCTATTCCCCAAAAGGTCAACGGTGTTTTGGCCTGAAGAACTGGGGAGCTAGGGGAAGAACAAATGTTATCGGCGCTTTATTAGGCACAACGCTGTTTGCTATCGGATTATTTGATATCAATATTAACAGCGATGTTTTCTATGCCTGGGTCACACAAGTCCTTATCCCAGTACTCCCTAAAAACAGTGTAATCATGATGGACACTGCCACTTTTCACAAAAAACATAATATTCAACAAGTCATCATCGATGCAGGGTATATGGTGGAGTATTTGCCTACATATTCGCCAGATCTTAACCCAATTGAGCATAAATGGGCACAAGCAAAAAGCAAAAAAAGAGAGATGGGTTGCGATACAGAGAGTTTGTTCTCAGTCCATATGGTGTAATCAAAATTAAGTCGCTTGGCTATAACCTTGCGGATCTCCGGCGGAAAGTCAAAAATGACGATGAGACGTTCCCAATTATTTCTCCACGACGGGCTGATCGTCGGGAACTGCTCATCCCATTTGGCCGCGAAGGCATCCAGGGCCTCTTCAGCGCCCTCTAGCGTTGAGGAACTATAGCCAACCGACTTAAAAATGATTACATCCTATGCCCTGATATGCGGCAAAGAAGCATAGCTGGCTGTTATCAAAATAATGTCGCTTGGCTATAAAGGACATCTTCGTCGCCTGCTGCGATGGCCTGAAAGGCTTTCCTGATGCCATTGAAGCTGTTTACCCGCATACGCGGGTACAGCTCTGCATTGTGCATCAGGTGCGGAACTCGCTGCGCTACGTCGGCTGGAAAGAGCGTAAGGCCGTTGCTGCTGACCTGCGCACCATCTATAGTTCCGCAACGCTAGAGGGCGCTGAAGAGGCCCTGGATGCCTTCGCGGCCAAATGGGATGAGCAGTTCCCGACGATCAGCCCGTCGTGGAGAAATAATTGGGAACGTCTCATCGTCATTTTTGACTTTCCGCCGGAGATCCGCAAGGTTATCTACACCACCAACGTGGCTTTGTTGAATAATTTAAGATACTGATTTATATAAGCATTATAAAATTTCAACGACTAATTTTTCCTCTCGGAATGCTTTTTATTGTGCTAACTATTTGATTTGTCGTTCTAACAAAATACATTCTCTGTAAATGCATTCTAACTAAAGAAGATGTAAATCAAACGGTTAAATTATTCAACAAAGCCCACCAACGCGATAGAGTCGTTAAATGCTTCATTGCGCAAGATAACGAAAACGCGACGAATATTTCCAACGGATGACTCGGTGATAAAATTACTCTATCTAGCCTTGCATAATATCTCTGCTAAATGGACCTTGCCAATCAGAGACTGGAAACCTGCTATGAGCCAATTCATGTTGATGTATGGAGAACGAATCTCCGGTTAAGCAATGGAGCCATTTACACAAAATTCTTTACAGACTCAATATTTTAAACATATCAATTGGTATTATTAATATATTATACAAAACATTTTTACCCTTCTATGATCCTCTACGCGTCATACACTACATCGCACGCAGAATGCCGCATAAATTTGCTACTTTCCCCCTGTTGCCAAGGAATAGTTTTGAGTACGTCACTTTCTTCAGTATCTGATTCGGTCACCGTGCCAGATGACGAACGACGCGAAGAACCTCTGAATCGTAAAATCCCCGTCGCGCCCAAATCACCGTATATCACCCGTGGTACGACTGCATTTATTCGCGTTACGCTGGCACTGTTTTCCGCCGGGCTTGCGACCTTTGCCTTGCTGTATTGCGTACAACCGATTTTACCCGTGCTGTCGCAGGATTTTGGTATTTCACCAGCAACCAGTAGCCTGTCATTATCGATTGCCACGATAATGCTTGCGGTTGGGTTATTGTTTACCGGTCCACTTTCTGACACGCTGGGCCGCAAAAATGTAATGGTAATCTCGTTGCTGTTGGCCGCATTTTGCACGCTTATTTGCGCCTTTATGACCAGTTGGCACGGTGTGTTGTTAATGCGTGCGCTGATTGGACTCTCATTAAGCGGCGTGGCGGCGGTGGCCATGAGCTACCTAAGCGAAGAGATTCATCCCAGCTTCCTGGCCTTCTCCATGGGGTTATACATCAGCGGGAACTCTATCGGTGGCATGAGTGGTCGTTTGGTCACTGGGGTTCTTACTGATTATTTCCCCTGGCGCGTGGCCATCGGAGTTATGGGCGTTCTCGCACTGTTTGCGGCGTTGATGTTTTGGCGTATTTTGCCGGATTCGCGCCATTTTCGCCCTGGCTCACTGCGGCCCAAATCATTGCTGATTAATACCAAGATTCACTGGCATGACGCCGGGTTGCCCTGGCTTTTCCTTCAGGCGTTTTTACTGATGGGGGCCTTTGTTACCCTGTTCAACTACATTGGCTACCGGCTACTGGCACCGCCCTACACCCTGAATCAGGCCGTTGTTGGCTTGCTCTCGGTGGTGTATCTCACCGGCAGCATCAGTTCACCGCGCGCTGGCGCAATGACAGCACGCTATGGGCGCGGTGCGGTGATGGCTGGCTCCGTAGGGCTGATGCTTGCGGGGCTATGCCTGACAGCCTTTGTTGCATTGTGGCTTATTTTTATCGGCATGATGCTGTTTACCGCCGGTTTTTTTGCGGCACACGCCGTTGCCAGCGGCTGGATTGGTGTAAGAGCACGCCGTGCACGCGGTCAAGCCTCCTCGATGTATCTGTTTTGCTACTATCTGGGCTCCAGCCTGGCGGGTACGCTCGGCGGCGTATTCTGGTCACATTATGGCTGGCTGGGCGTGGCGCTGTTTATCGGACTGCTGCTGCTGATTGCGCTCTATGTCAGCCTGTATTTACGACGTAACCTATAAATCCATCTCGGCAATAGACTTCAGACGGTATGTTCAGCGCCTTTGAACATACCGCCCCACATCACAAAGCAGTATGATGTTTGATAATGGGTTCGCAAGTCACTGGGAAATTAAGTGAATTGGCGATGAAACAGAGTTCATGCGCCTGATGATGCAGCGCATATGCACGTTCCAGGTCATCGCCGGGGCGCAGCGTAATTTCAGGTTTAAGCACAATCTGCGTGAACGCCCCCTTTTTACCTTCCACCATCGTACCCTCTGTACTGTCTCGATAAGTGCAAACCGATATGCCAGCGTCGGCACACAGGTGCAGGTACCAGAGTTTATGGCATGCCGATGCTGAAGCGACAAGCAGATCTTCTGGGTTCCAGCGTGTCGCGTCTCCCAAAAAAGTGGGATCGGATGAGCCGGCGATAGTCCGTTTATTTCCCGACGATATATCATAATCACGGCTGTAGGCTTTATAGGACTCAGTTCCACTTCCCTGCCCCATTCCCACTCGAAACGCAACAAAACGGTTGTAGTGGTCAACTAAATTTGGCCACCCTACCTGACTGTTGATGGAACAGCCGTTCTGATTCATTTGGTGTTAACCCACCGTTATACCAGTGAGGTCTGACATCGCTATAATAATGGGTTATGTAGCGAATAATGGATGATTGAGCAGTACTAAAGCTTTGGTAGCCAGTCGTTGGCACCCATTCAGTCTTCAGACTACGGAAGAATCGCTCCATCGGACTATTATCCCAACAATTTCCTCTGCGACTCATACTTTGGGTCATCTGATAACGCCACAATGCCTGCCTATACTGACGACTGGTGTAATGGCTTCCTTGGTCACTATGAAACATGACTTGTTTGGGATGCCCACGCAGTTCCCAAGCCATTTGTAGTGCTTTGGCTGTTAATTCTGAATCTGGCGAAAACGACATTGCCCAACCCACGGGTTTTCGGGCAAATAAATCTAATACCACCGCCAGATACGCCCATCGGTCGCCTGTCCAAATATAGGTTACATCGCGGCTTTGTTGAATAATTTAACCGTTTGATTTACATCTTCTTTAGTTAGAATGCATTTACAGAGAATGTATTTTGTTAGAACGACAAATCAAATAGTTAGCACAATAAAAAGCATTCCGAGAGGAAAAATTAGTCGTTGAAATTTTATAATGCTTATATAAATCAGTATCTTAAATTATTCAACAAAGCCTTACATCGCCGCACCAAACCTGGTCAGGTTTGGTAACAGCGAACTGCCTATTGAGCAGATTTGGAATATCAATACGTTCATTTCCACCGCGGTTGTATTGATGTTTTTTTGTTTGGCAACTAACGAGGGTTAATTCTTTCATCAACTTACCCGCTAACCACCGCCCAAGTTTCACGTCGTGTGTATTGGTAACCATCGTGGCGATAGTCCTTGCGCCCGCAGACCCGCCACTAACGTTCCACGCTTCGCTGACCAGGCTACGTTTTATCGTCCGCTCAATATCTGGCTCCTTAGGTCGACACCAATAGCGATAACTGCTTCGGTGAACATTAAAAATACGACACAACGCTTTCACTAAGCGTGTTGCTTAATAGTGAAATAAGGGTGTTTCGGTGATTGAAGTAAATTTTACGCTGTTCTGCGATGGAAATTCCAAAGACCGGCGCTAAGGAGTAAGAAGGTATCATCAATAAAGGGTCTACGATTCCGTAAAATTTGGGTCATGCAACCGAGGCGCTTGATACCCGCGATGGCGTGTTCAACTGTAATACGGATGCCCGAGATTATTTTATTTTCTTGTTTTTGTTCAGGCGATAAAGGTCTTTTTCGAGTTCCTTTTTTTGGGATTTGTGTATTAGGATACTGTTTATCTATACCTTGAAAACCGGTATCTGCCCAGATGGTTACCTCAGGAGGAATATGGCGAATTATATCGACTTTATCGAGTAAGCGTTTATCGTGACGGCGCCCATTTTTGCTCATGGGGATAAATCCAACTTGCCTTGTTTCGTCAGTCATAATAAGCCCTTTTCGAGTGGTCTGTCTTTTCTTTCCCGAATACATTTTTTTTCGCCGACGCAGATTCTTAGGCTTTTGGACAGGTCGCTCTGTCCCATCAATAAAGACGTCTTTAACTCCAGGAAAGGCGCGAAAAAATTCCTCAGTAGAGCGAATTTGACGAGCGGGCAAAACACATTCTCGCCCCAAGGTCATCTCTAAAACCGGCAATAATATTTTTACCCAGCGATATACCCGTGTTCTATCTAAACCAAAAAGAAGTCCTTGCAAATCATAGGTCGGATAACATTTTAAATACAATAAAATAAAAAGCAGTTTATCTAATGGGGTTGGGATAAATCCTTTCTGCCCTGCACCCATCTGCCGCTCGTGATCTTTTCGATTCTTTTTCCGATAAATCAAATAACAAGCTGAAAATTCAGCGGCTAAATTTTTCACTTCTTCGACTGATAATCCAATGATTGCTTTACATAAACGATTATCTCGTAACAACCGCTCTTTGTTGATCATTTCAAACCTTTATTCTCTAAGTTAAACCTCTTTTTATTCTCAATAGCCTGACAAAAAATGCAAGTCTCTATTCAGCAACTAGTTTACTGGATAAAGCGCTCTTAGCTTTTCAACTACCGAGGCTTTGTTGAATAATTTAAGATACTGATTTATATAAGCATTATAAAATTTCAACGACTAATTTTTCCTCTCGGAATGCTTTTTATTGTGCTAACTATTTGATTTGTCGTTCTAACAAAATACATTCTCTGTAAATGCATTCTAACTAAAGAAGATGTAAATCAAACGGTTAAATTATACAACAAAGCCAACTACCGAGAATTTTTCAGTGAGTCGGACATTAAGAGCGCAGTAGCCTTTTTTTAAGATGGCATTCTCCATTTCCAGTCGGTGGATTTTTTTCTTCATTTCTCTGAACTCAATTTGTTCAGGTGTTAATGGCAGACAAGGCGATGTTTTCCCTTGACGTTCTAAACGAAGGGCTCTTACCCACCGGCTAATCGCTGAAAGACTGACGTTCATGGCTTTCGCGGCTTCCTGGTAGGTATAATTTTGGTCAAGGACTAATTTGGCGGTTTCACATTTAAATTCAGCAGTAATTATTTTACTCATTTTGGCACCTATAAAAATTATGAGGTAAGCATATCACCTCTACTTAGGTGGCCAAATTCAGTATGCCACTACACAGCCCGTTGGTGTGCTCATTCAAGCCCCTCTCCCAGGAATGATAAGGATGGGCAAAGTAGACCTGCGCCCCTGTGATTTGAGTAATTTGCTCGTGCAGAGCGAATTCAGGGCCGTTATCAGCTGTTAGGGTCTTAAACTTGCAAAAGGTATTAGCTTCAATGTCCCTGAAAGCAGCAACCACAGTCTCCGCACGCTTATTAGGCAGTTTGCGAATGATGACGGTTTTCAATGCTTTACCTACGATGGTTAACAAGAATGACTTCTGGTCTTTGCCAAAAATAGTGTCAATTTCGAAGTGGCCAGGCTCCTGTTTAAGCTCGGCTTGAGCTGGGCGATACTCAATACCAACACGGTTGGGAATAGGGCCTGATTTGAGGTTTTCGGCATTGTACCTGTAACGTTTTCCCCGATGAGGAAGTTGCTGATATAGCTCCCCGCCAGCCTGTCTCTCCTGCAGGATATAGCGATATAGCGTATTCTTGCTGACAGATATACCGAATTCCAGGTGCAAACGGCCACTGATGATTTCAGGTGAAGAGTGAGTGGAAAGCGCCTGCCTGATGAAGTTCTGAATGTGTGGCTCCAACTGGTAAAAAGCATTGTTTGGCAGAGGCTTATGACGGTGTTCCCGGACCAGAGTGTCCGCCCTTCTACAGCAGTAGACACCATTGAAAGTAGGGTCGGTATTGCGTCTGAGTTCCCTGCTGATGGTCGAGCGAGGCAGAGCAAGCTCTCTGGCGATGGTAGCTTGGTTGACACCTTCACCACGCCGCTTTTCGATGTAGAATCGTTCTTTCTGAGTCAGATGTTTTCCCTGCATGCAACAGGCTCTCCAGTATGGCCAGAACGGTGATTTTATCCGACTCTGGCAAGTGGGTCACTTTGTTGCGTTTCGAGTGGGAATGGGGCAACTGATTGCTGCCCTTTATGAGACCTTTTCATCACTAGAACAGCTGCTTGCAGAATTTCGCCAGCGTTTGGCCTCGCTTACCCTGCTCAATGCTCGCGTGTTCATCCTCCCGACTGTCGAAAAAGGGAAAGAACACGATCCCATCACTCAGATCCCCGTTACGGCGTTGCAAGGCGAAGCGGCCTGTGCGGCGGGTCTGGCACACGTTCAACGTTTGTTTATTCATCATTATGCCGAGACGGTATAGCCAAGCGACTTAATTTTGATTACACCATATGGACTGAGAACAAACTCTCTGTATCGCAACCCATCTCTCTTTTTTTGCTTTTTGCTTGTGCCCATTTATGCTCAATTGGGTTAAGATCTGGCGAATATGTAGGCAAATACTCCACCATATACCCTGCATCGATGATGACTTGTTGAATATTATGTTTTTTGTGAAAAGTGGCATTGTCCATCATGATTACACTGTTTTTAGGGAGTACTGGGATAAGGACTTGTGTGACCCAGGCATAGAAAACATCGCTGTTAATATTGATATCAAATAATCCGATAGCAAACAGCGTTGTGCCTAATAAAGCGCCGATAACATTTGTTCTTCCCCTAGCTCCCCAGTTCTTCAGGCCAAAACACCGTTGACCTTTTGGGGAATAGCCGTGAGTCCGTGGGGCATCGTGTGAAAAACCACTTTCATCAATAAAAACAATAGGTTTACCTTCTTTTTCATACTGTTGTTTTTTTTGTTGAAATCCCTGCCGGGCGTTTTCGTCGGCTTTCGGATGACGTAGAGTTTTTTTTATAGGTCAATCCCAGCTTTTTAAGCGCTTGCCAAATGGCCTTCTGACAAACGCCAAAACGCTCTGCACGTTCTTTTTGGTAAGCATCTGGATATTGTTCAACATCTTTTATCAACTCGGATTTATCGATCTTTCGGGCTTTGTTGAATAATTTAAGATACTGATTTATATAAGCATTATAAAATTTCAACGACTAATTTTTCCTCTCGGAATGCTTTTTATTGTGCTAACTATTTGATTTGTCGTTCTAACAAAATACATTCTCTGTAAATGCATTCTAACTAAAGAAGATGTAAATCAAACGGTTAAATTATTCAACAAAGCCGATCTTTCGCTGACGCGTGGTCGATGCTTTTGACTCTATTTGATTAATCCAACGCGATACAGAGGCAGGGCCAATCCGAAATTGCTTCGCTGTTTCTCGGATACTCAACCCTTCGTTTTTCCGTGTAGATATCACTTTACGTCTAAAATCAATTGAATAGCTCATTTAAATAATGTAATCAAAATTAAGTCGTTTAGCTATAATCGAACCCGATACCGTGCGCTTTGGTTGGGCCAATAAGCATGTAGTGAATACGCTGACCCGCGAGGCGGTATTAGAAAAACTGGAGAAAAGCCTTCAGGCAACCCGCGGAATTTCACCGACAGAAAAAGCCACTTGGCACGCCCGGGTAACCCAGGAACTGATTGATATCAAAAAGCTGCCGCAAGATGACGTGTTGAAGATTAAACGGCCGGTGAAAGTACAACCTATCGCCCGAGTGTGGTATCAGGACGCGCAGAAACAGGTGCAACACCCCTGCCCGTCACCGTTATTGGTGTTGTGCCGCGATCAATCACGCATTCCACTCATTGGTGAATTGGGAAACTATCTGGCTGACAGTGTTCAACCCAAATTCAGACCGAAAGCGAAAGCGCTGCGACTGCTGATTCCGCGCCTTCACCTCTATCTGGATGAAAGCGCGTAAGACTCGCCCCTTATCCGATATGCAAGCTACCCACCATATCCTGCGGACGCACCCACTCATCGAAATGCGACTCGGTTAAATAACCGAGTTTAAGCGCGGCGGCTTTGAGCGTTAATCCATCTTTATGCGCTTTCTTGGCAATCTCTGCGGCTTTATCGTAACCGATGTGGGTGTTTAATGCGGTAACCAACATCAGAGAGTCATTCAGCAACTGTTCAATACGATCGCGGTTAGGCTCAATACCGATAGCGCAGTGCTCATCAAAGCTCTTCATGCCATCTGCCAGCAAACGAACCGATTGCAGGAAATTGTGGATCACCATGGGGCGATAGACATTGAGCTCAAAATTCCCCGACGCGCCCCCCATATTCACCGCCACATCATTACCCATCACCTGGCAACACAGCATGGTCAGCGCTTCACACTGAGTCGGATTCACTTTCCCTGGCATGATGGAACTGCCAGGCTCATTTTCAGGGATGCTCAACTCCCCGATGCTGCAGCGTGGCCCAGACGCCAGCCAGCGCACATCGTTGGCTATTTTCATCAGTGATGCTGCCAACCCTTTCAACGCGCCGTGCCCATGCACCAGTGCATCACAGGTTGCCAACGCTTCGAATTTATTGGGGGCGGTAATAAACGGTTGTCCGGTCAATTCGGTCAGCGCGCTAGCAACGCGAACGGCATATTCAGGGTGGCTGTTAAGGCCCGTCCCCACCGCCGTGCCACCGAGAGCCAATTCGCTCAAATGGGGAATGCTGTTCTCAATATGCTTGCGGTTATGTTGCAACATGGCAACCCAACCGGAAATCTCCTGCCCCAAGGTCAACGGCGTGGCATCCTGCAAATGGGTGCGCCCGATTTTAACGATATCGCTGAACGCCTCGGCTTTCGCCTGTAACGTTGCCAACAGCGCATCAAGCTCCGGCAACAGATGGGTATTGAGGGCGATAACGGCAGCTACGTGCATTGCCGTAGGGAATACATCGTTCGAACTTTGGCTTTTGTTAACATCATCATTGGGGTGCACTAAACGTGCATTACCGCGTTCTCCCCCCAGTATTTCGCTGGCACGGTTGGCTAGCACTTCGTTCATGTTCATGTTGCTTTGCGTGCCAGAGCCGGTCTGCCAAATCGCCAAAGGAAACTCGCCGGGGTGTTTCTCGGCTAACACCTCATCAGCAGCCTCAATGATCGCCGCGCTCTTGTCATCTGGCAACAGGCCGAGCATGTTATTGACCTGTGCGGCTGCACGTTTGGTCAACGCCAAGGCGAAAATTAGCGCTTGCGGCATTTTCTCCTCAGAGATACGAAAATGCTCCAAAGAGCGCTGCGTTTGAGCCCCCCACAGCTTATTGGCGGGAACATCAATCGGGCCCATGGAATCTTTTTCGATACGAGTCGTCATTGGTTTTTTCTCCTAACATTCCTAAAAAGGACGGGGGGTCATGGTCTTGTCTGGCATCGTGATTGAGAAAACATTAACATGCACGTCAAGCGCCATCGTCTGCAAGCTAAGGCAGTGTATTCATATTCACCGCCTTTATTAACCTCTATAGTCACATATATTAACAAATTACATAACAATCGAGTGTGAATATGCAAAAAATGCGCAATAGCATCCAGCACTACGCCTGGGGAAGCACAACAGCATTAACAGAACTCTACGGCATTGAGAATAAAGACAATCGACCAATGGCAGAGCTTTGGATGGGGGCGCATCCCAAAAGCAGTTCGTGGGTGCTGAATGATCAGGGTGAGGAACAGCGTTTACGTGACGTTATCAGCGATGCGCCCGTGGAGACATTGGGAGCGTCTATCGCAGCACAGTTTGGTGAGCTGCCATTTCTGTTTAAAGTTCTCTGCGCGGCGCAGCCGCTCTCCATTCAGGTTCACCCGAGCAAATCCGCCGCAGAGCAAGGTTTTGCCAAAGAGAACAGGCTCGCGATCCCGCTCGATACGCCCCATCGCAATTACAAAGATGCCAACCACAAGCCAGAACTGGTGTTTGCCTTAACGCCCTTTCAAGCGATGAACGGTTTTCGAGAGCACGACGATATTGTGGCACTATTGCAGCCCGTTGCCAGCGCACATCCGTCCATTACCGCCTATTTGCAGCAGCCCGATGACAAAAACCTGTCGATGCTGTTTGCCAATTTATTGAGTATGCGCGCAGAGATCAAAGATCGCGCTCTGGCAGTGTTAAAAGCCGCACTCACCTCACAACAGGGTGAACCCTGGGCGACGCTGCGCAACATCATTCAGGAATACCCTAACGACAGCGGACTGTTTTCCCCGTTGTTGCTCAACGTCATCACCCTGCAACCGGGGCAAGCGATGTTTCTTTATGCGGAAACGCCGCATGCTTATCTGCACGGCGTGGCACTCGAAGTAATGGCAAATTCGGATAACGTACTGCGGGCTGGACTCACCCCTAAATACATCGATATTCCTGAGCTGCTGGCGAACGTGAAATTCATCCCTAAACCGGCGAACCAGTTGTTAACTCAGCCGATTGAAGACGGTGAAACCTGCTATTTTCCCGTACCGGTCGCCGATTTTGCCTTTTCCCTGCATCATCTGAAAGGTCAGCCACAAACGCTGAACCAACAGAGTGCTGCCGTTGTCTTTTGTATCGATGGAAAAGCCACGTTGATTAAAAATGGTCAACAGCTTACGCTTTGTCCCGGCGAATCCTGTTTTTTGCGTGCGTCAGAGTCTCCCGTCAGCGTAGAGGGAAGTGGACGACTGGCACGCGTTTATAATGGTTAGACACTTTCTCCCTTTAGGGATGCTTACTTAGAA
This sequence comes from Symbiopectobacterium purcellii, assembly GCF_052050035.1. Taxonomy (GTDB): domain Bacteria; phylum Pseudomonadota; class Gammaproteobacteria; order Enterobacterales; family Enterobacteriaceae; genus Symbiopectobacterium; species Symbiopectobacterium purcellii_A. Next base: position 4,435,584 of record NZ_CP189882.1, on the reverse strand, counting down.
AAGGAATCACACTATGAAGAAGTCTCTGATTGCCGTCGGAGTTATCGTCGCACTGGGCGCCGTGTGGACAGGTGCGTCATGGTATACGGGCAAGCAATTGGCACAAAACATCGATACTGTCACCGCTGAATTTAACAAGCAGTTGCAGGAAGCCTATCCGAATTCAGGATTCAAGCTGGTGTATCGTGATTACCAAGGGGGCGTGTTTAGCAGTACGTTTTCTCTGGTGTTACAGCCTGACGGTTCTGCATCAGAAACGCGTCCATTAGCGCCCAAAAACGAAATCGTGCTCAACGAAACCTTTTCACACGGGCCACTTCCGCTCGCCCTGCTAAAAAAAATGAATTTACGTCCCAGCATGGCGCATATCCACAGCGAACTGGCTAATACCGAAGCGACCAAAGAACTGTTTGATGTGCTTCAGAATCAGCCGTTCCTGAGCGCAGAAACACGTGTGGCATTCAATGGTGATACGTCATCTGTTATCTCTCTACGTCCACTCGATATTGACAGTGAGGGCACCAAATTTGCCTTCAGCGGCACTGATATTGCGTTAGACCTTGCTCACGATCTACGTAGCAGCCGAATTTCAGGCACGGTTTCTCACTTTTTATCAGAAACCACCAATTACGAAGGCGGCAAAGAGACTATCGTTCTCGAAGGCTTTGGATTGGAAGCGAACAATCACCGCGGCAAGTTTAATCTGGATCTTGGCGATGGTGGTGTCACCCTGAAATCCATGAGGGTGACACCACCAATAAGTGACCCTGTCACGCTGAATAACTTCGTGATCAACAGCACCATGAGCGAAGATGACAAAAGCATCGCTGGCGCGATAACATTGTCATTAGACGCACTGCTGCTCAAAGATCGCGACTTGGGTAGCATGAAGTTTGCTTTCAACTTTAACCAACTCGATGGAGAAGCAACACAACAGTTCGCCAAAACCTATAAGGCCTTGAGTGCGTCATTCCTGGAGTCGCCGTCCGCCATGGACCCACTGCGTTTCCAGTATGAGCTCGGACAATCATTACGCAAGGCTTTGCCTGGCTTGCTGAAAGGCAACCCTAACTTTACCATCGCCCCTTTGAGTTGGAAAAATGCCAAAGGTGAAAGCACACTAAACGCCTCACTCAATTTGACTAACCCGGTGCAATCCACAGCGTTAACGCCGCCGGCACAAAGTGATGAAGAAGGCGTGATCCGTCGCGCGGTTAAACAACTGTATGTGACATTGAACGCACCAATGTCCATGCTGGCTGAAGGCATTGTTCAGGCCGGAGGACAAGCACAATCAGAGCAAGAGCATCAGCAACTGATTACCAGTGCGCAAGAGCAAGTGAAAATGCTGGCTGGCGTAGGTGAAATGAACCAAATTACCGTGACCAAAGATGATGCTATCACCAGTTCGCTGCACTATGCGGACAATCAGGTGGAGTTCAACGGACGCAAAATCTCACTGGCAGAGTTTATTGCCCCCTTTATCGATATCCCTACCGATGCAGGTGACGAAGGCGATGATGCCGAGCCGGAAACACAAGACACACCGGCAGTCGTGCCCCCGCAAGCGCAGTAATGCCTATACCGCCTGCGCGTTCTGGCAGGCGGTCCCCTAGAATTCGCTGAGTAAATGGTCATACCGTTGGATAAACACACACTCGAGTCGCGTCAGAGCGTACTTTATTTTGCTGCAATGGCACTGGCCTGGCTGGCAGCACAGGTTTTTTCTGAAACGGATGGCTGGCTAAGTCTGATGCCCCATTCCCACTCGAAACGCAACAAAACGGTAGAGGCTTATGCCACCAGTAAGTGCGTTAAAAATACCTCATTGGGGGAGCGATAGCCCAGCGATTTTCTGCCCCTTGTATTGAGTATGTGTTCGAGTTCGGCAATCTTACGATGACTGACCTGACTGAAGTCTGTTCCCTTTGGGTAAAAACGTCGTATCAGCCCGTTGGTGTGCTCATTCAAGCCCCTCTCCCAGGAATGATAAGGATGGGCAAAGTAGACCTGCGCCCCTGTGATTTGAGTAATTTGCTCGTGCAGAGCGAATTCAGGGCCGTTATCAGCTGTTAGGGTCTTAAACTTGCAAAAGGTATTAGCTTCAATGTCCCTGAAAGCAGCAACCACAGTCTCCGCACGCTTATTAGGCAGTTTGCGAATGATGACGGTTTTCAATGCTTTATCTACGATGGTTAACAAGAATGACTTCTGGTCTTTGCCAAAAATAGTGTCAATTTCGAAGTGGCCAGGCTCCTGTTTAAGCTCGGCTTGAGCTGGGCGATACTCAATACCAACACGGTTGGGAATAGGGCCTGATTTGAGGTTTTCGGCATTGTACCTGTAACGTTTTCCCCGATGAGGAAGTTGCTGATATAGCTCCCCGCCAGCCTGTCTCTCCTGCAGGATATAGAGATATAGCGTATTCTTGCTGACAGATATACCGAATTCCAGGTGCAAACGGCCACTGATGATTTCAGGTGAAGAGTGAGTGGAAAGCGCCTGACTGATGAAGTTCTGAATGTGTGGCTCCAACTGGTAAAAAGCATTAAACTAGTTGCTGAATAGAGACTTGCATTTTTTGTCAGGCTATTGAGAATAAAAAGAGGTTTAACTTAGAGAATAAAGGTTTGAAATGATCAACAAAGAGCGGTTGTTACGAGATAATCGTTTATGTAAAGCAATCATTGGATTATCAGTCGAAGAATTGAAAAATTTAGCCGCTGAATTTTCAGCTTGTTATTTGATTTATCGGCAAAAGAATCGAAAAGATCACGAGCGGCAGATGGGTGCAGGGCAGAAAGGATTTATCCCAACCCCATTAGAGAGTCTGTAAAGAATTTCGTGTAAATGGCTCCATCGCTTAACCGGAAATCCGATCTCCATACATCAACATGAATTGGCTCATAGCCGGTTTCCAGTCTCTGATTGGTAGGGTCCATTTAGCCGAGATATTATGCAAGGCTAGATAGAATAATTTTAGCACCGAGTCATCCGTTGGAAATATTCGTCGCGTTTTCGTTATCTTGCGCAATGAAGCATTTAACGATTCTATCGCGTTGGTGGTGTAGATAACCTTGCGAATCTCCGGCGGAAAATCAAAAATGACGATGAGACGTTCCCAATTATTTCTCCACGATGGGCTGATCGTCGGGAACTGTTCATCCCATTTGGCCGCGAAGGCATCCAGGGCCTCTTCAGCGCCCTCTAGCGTTGCGGAACTATAGATAGTGCGGAGGTCAGCAGCAACGGCTTTACGCTCTTTCCAGCCGACGTAGCGCAGCGAGTTCCGCACCTGATGCACGATGCAGAGCTGTACCCGCGTATGCGGGTAAACAGCTTCAATGGCATCAGGAAAGCCCTTCAGGCCATCGCAGCAGGCGATGAAGATGTCCTGTAGCCCACGATTTTTCAGTTCTGTCATTACAGATAACCAGAACTTGGCCCCCTCGGTTTTGGCTATCCATAGCCCCAGCAGCTCTTTTTCGCCCTGGCCGTTGATGCCTAGAGCCAAGTAAACAGACTTGTTGGTCACGGCTCCGCCGTCCTGGCTTTTGACCACAATACAGTCAAGGTAAACAATGGGATAAAACGCATCCAGCGGCCGTTGCTGCCAGCGCTTAACGTCATCCATCACGGCATTGGTCACTTGAGAAATGAAGCCAGCGGAAACATCGACCCCGTAGACTTCTTTAAAGTGAGCCTGAATATCACGGGTTGATAGCCCTCTGGAATAGAGAGAAATAATGCGGTCATCGAAACCGTTAAGCTGCTTTTCGTGCTTACCGATCAGTGTCGGCTCGAAGGTATAGCTAAACGACTTAATTTTGATTACATTATTTAAATGAGCTATTCAATTGATTTTAGACGTAAAGTGATATCTACACGGAAAAACGAAGGGTTGAGTATCCGAGAAACAGCGAAGCAATTTCGGATTGGCCCCGCCTCTGTATCGCGTTGGATTAATCAAATAGAGTCAAAAGCATCGACCACGCGTCAGCGAAAGATCGATAAATCCGAGTTGATAAAAGATGTTGAACAATATCCAGATGCTTACCAAAAAGAACGTGCAGAGCGTTTTGGCGTTTGTCAGAAGGCCATTTGGCAAGCGCTTAAAAAGCTGGGATTGACCTATAAAAAAAACTCTACGTCATCCGAAAGCCGACGAAAACGCCCGGCAGGGATTTCAACAAAAAAAACAACAGTATGAAAAAGAAGGTAAACCTATTGTTTTTATTGATGAAAGTGGTTTTTCACACGATGCCCCACGGACTCACGGCTATTCACCAAAAGGTCAACGGTGTTTTGGCCTGAAGAACTGGGGAGCTAGGGGAAGAACAAATGTTATCGGCGCTTTATTAGGCACAACGCTGTTTGCTATCGGATTATTTGATATCAATATTAACAGCGATGTTTTCTATGCCTGGGTCACACAAGTCCTTATCCCAGTACTCCCTAAAAACAGTGTAATCATGATGGACAATGCCACTTTTCACAAAAAACATAATATTCAACAAGTCATCATCGATGCAGGGTATATGGTGGAGTATTTGCCTACATATTCGCCAGATCTTAACCCAATTGAGCATAAATGGGCACAAGCAAAAAGCAAAAAAAGAGAGATGGGTTGCGATACAGAGAGTTTGTTCTTAGTCCATATGGTGTAATCAAAATTAAGTCGCTTGGCTATACTGTTGCGGGCGCGCGGAATATCGAGCTCGAGCGCCCCATTTTGGCTACGTACGCTCTTGGATGTCTTGCCATTGCGGGAGTTGCCTGAATTATTACCAGCCGGGTCATGCTTAGCATACCCAAGGTGTATCTCCATCTCAGCTTGAAGAACCCGTTCCGCCAGTCTTTTAGTCAGCTCCTTGAGTAGGCCTGATTCACCCAGAAGCTCCTGAGGGGAGTGGCAATCCTGAAGCAGTTGGTCAATAAGTTCGTTGCTGATATGCATTTTTTGTCCTCTGAAGGTTTTCCTCAAAATGCCATTTACACAGATCTTTTTACACTCTCCCATTAGATAAACTGCTTTTTATTTTATTGTATTTAAAATGTTATCCGACCTATGATTTGCAAGGACTTCTTTTTGGTTTAGATAGAACACGGGTATGTCGCTGGGTAAAAATATAGCCAACCGACTTAAAAATGATTACATCCTATGCCCTGATATGCGGCAAAGAAGCATAGCTGGCTGTTATCAAAATAATGTCGCTTGGCTATATTATTGCCGGTTTTAGAGATGACCTTGGGGCGAGAATGTGTTTTGCCCGCTCGTCAAATTCGCTCTGCTGAGGAATTTTTTCGCGCCTTTCCTGGAGTTAAAGACGTCTTTATTGATGGGACAGAGCGACCTGTCCAAAAGCCTAAGAATCTGCGTCGGCGAAAAAAAATGTATTCGGGAAAGAAAAGACAGACCACTCGAAAAGCGCTTATTATGACTGACGAAACAAGGCAAATTGGATTTATCCCCATGAGCAAAAATGGGCGCCGTCACGATAAACGCTTACTCGATAAAGTCGATATAATTCGCCATATTCCTCCTGAGGTAACCATCTGGGCAGATACCGGTTTTCAAGGTATAGATAAACAGCATCCTAATACACAAATCCCAAAAAAAGGAACTCGAAAAAGACCTTTATCGCCTGAACAAAAACAAGAAAATAAAATAATCTCGGGCATCCGTATTACAGTTGAACACGCCATCGCGGGTATCAAGCGCCTCGGTTGCATGACCCAAATTTTACGGACTCGTAGACCCTTTATTGATGATACCTTCTTACTCCTTAGCGCCGGTCTTTGGAATTTCCATCTCAGAACAGCGTAAAATTTACTTCAATCACCGAAACACCCTTATTTCACTATTAAGCAACACGCTTATTGTTTGGCAGAGGCTTATGACGGCGTTCCCGGGCCAGAGTGTCCGCCCTTCTACAGCAGTAGACACCATTGAAAGTAGGGTCGGTATTGCGTCTGAGTTCCCTGCTGATGGTCGAGCGAGGCAGAGCAAGCTCTCTGGCGATGGTAGCTTGGTTGACACCTTCACCACGCCGCTTTTCGATGTAGAACCGTTCTTTCTGAGTCAGATGTTTTCCCTGCATGCAACAGGCTCTCCAGTATGGCCAGAACGGTGATTTTATCCGACTCTGGCAAGTGGGTCACTTTGTTGCGTTTCGAGTGGGAATGGGGCCTCGATTTGGCTGGCGATTAATTAGGCTTCCCGGGCGGTTTGTTTACTTCGCACTTTCGTTAGGCGCGTGATAACGGTTGGCATATTACCGTTCATGCCGGTGAAGCGGCGGATGCTGAAAGTATCTGGCAGGCGATTCGTCAATTAGGGGCAGAGCGCATCGGTCACGGCGTAGCCGCCATTGTGGAAGCCGCCATTGTGGATAAAACGCTAATGACACACATGGCGCAGCAACAGATCGCCATTGAATCCTGCCTGACGTCAAATATTCAAACCAGTACCGTCATGTCCTTAGCGGAACATCCTCTGCCCCACTTTCTGCGTCACGGTATTCCCGCGACCATCAATACTGACGATCCGGTAGTACAAGGGATCGAGATAGCACACGAATATCACACTGCCGCCCCGCAGGCTGGCCTGACCGCCGATGAAATTCGTCAGGCGCAGAGCAATGGATTGGCCGTCGTGTTTCTTTCCGAGCAGGACAAACAGCGTATTCGTGAAAAAGTTCAACGCAAGCGCGCTCGCGCGTAAGCTCAAGCACACCGGGGCGACAGCTCGCCCCTACAGGGTTATCACACGATTTATCCAACGTAACCGGCTTAATAGACAGCAAATCAGGTATGACAGCGCAAAGGTCAACGCGCCATAGAGCACAATAAAGCCATAGACGGACAAAAAGCTGAACATGAGGTATAACCGGTCATAAAGCGCGGTGTTGTTAATCTCTATGACGAAGATATTGTGCACCAGATAAATCCCCAACGTTTTACTACCAATCCGACCGATCATCCCTTCAAGCCAGGCAAAACGGGTATGTAACATTAGGCTGTGTCCCTTAATTGCTTGAACTATAGTATCCATCTGTTTCTAAGACACTTTGGATTATGGCTCGCTACGATCTTTCTGATGAAGCATGGGCAATCATTGAGCCCTTGTTACCAACCGTTTTGACATCTCCGCAGGCAGGCCGGCCATGGGCAGAACATCGCAAAATCGTCAACGGCATGTTCTGGATACTGTGTTCAGGTGCCCCATGGCGTGATTTACCTGAACGTTACGGCCCATGGAAAACCGTTTATAACCGTTTCAATAGATGGTCAAAGTCTGGAGTTATTAACATTATTTTTAATAAGTTACTTTCATTTCTTGATGCTCATGGACTTGTTGACTGGTCAGCCACTGCGCTGGATGGCAGCAATATCCGTGCGCTCAAATGTGCGGCTGGCGCTCAAAAAAACATCCCGATATTACCAACGATAACAGCCTGAGTCGCTCACGAGGTGGTTATGGCACCAAAATCCACATGGCGACTGACGGAAGCGGCATCCCGCTAAATATCGTACTGAGTGCTGGGCAGGCTCACGAAAGCCTGTTCGCGTTACGACTCCTGGACGGCATTGGCGTGCAACGGCAGAACGGTAGCATGAAGCGTCGTGGTCATGCGGTACTGGCTGACAAAACCTACTCTGGCAATGCACTCCGTAACGAGTTGAAAAGAAAAGGGATAAGAGCGGTTATTCCCCGAAAATCAAATGAAAAACTGGCTTCAGATGGACGCTCACAACTTTATCGTGATGCTTATCGCCGTCGCAACGTTGTAGAAAGATGTTTTGGCCGTTTAAAGGAATATAGCTAAACGACTTAATTTTGATTACATTATTTAAATGAGCTATTCAATTGATTTTAGACGTAAAGTGATATCTACACGGAAAAACGAAGGGTTGAGTATCCGAGAAACAGCGAAGCAATTTCGGATTGGCCCTGCCTCTGTATCGCGTTGGATTAATCAAATAGAGTCAAAAGCATCGACCACGCGTCAGCGAAAGATCGATAAATCCGAGTTGATAAAAGATGTTGAACAATATCCAGATGCTTACCAAAAAGAACGTGCAGAGCGTTTTGGCGTTTGTCAGAAGGCCATTTGGCAAGCGCTTAAAAAGCTGGGATTGACCTATAAAAAAAACTCTACGTCATCCGAAAGCCGACGAAAACGCCCGGCAGGGATTTCAACAAAAAAAATAACAGTATGAAAAAGAAGGTAAACCTATTGTTTTTATTGATAAAAGTGGTTTTTCACACGATGCCCCACGGACTCACGGCTATTCCACAAAAGGTCAACGGTGTTTTGGCCTGAAGAACTGGGGAGCTAGGGGAAGAACAAATGTTATCGGCGCTTTATTAGGCACAACGCTGTTTGCTATCGGATTATTTGATATCAATATTAACAGCGATGTTTTCTATGCCTGGGTCACACAAGTCCTTATCCCAGTACTCCCTAAAAACAGTGTAATCATGATGGACAATGCCACTTTTCACAAAAAACATAATATTCAACAAGTCATCATCGATGCAGGGTATATGGTGGAGTATTTGCCTACATATTCGCCAGATCTTAACCCAATTGAGCATAAATGGGCACAAGCAAAAAGCAAAAAGCAAAAAAAGAGAGATGGGTTGCGATACAGAGAGTTTGTTCTCAGTCCATATGGTGTAATCAAAATTAAGTCGCTTGGCTATACTGCCACGATGCGTTGCTAAGAAAGAAAATCAGGCCCCTTATCCCGCCGCGAAGCGGAGCCAAATACTGGCCGGACAAGTACCATGAACGTAACCATGCGGTGGCGAATCAGCGTCTGAGCGGGAGTAATGATATGTGGAAAAAGAAAGTGGGTTATCACCGGCGTTCAGTGGCAGAAACAGCGATGTTCCGCATAAAAACTTTGCTGGGTGGCCATCTGAGCCTGCGTGACTATGAGGCTCAAGTAGGTGAAGCCATAGCGATGGTCAAAGCGCTGAACCGTATGACGTTGTTGGGTATGCCACACAGTGTCAGGATAGGATAACAGGTGTAGCAGAGGGAGTCATCCTGTCGGCTAATTCTGATTTATTCAACAAAGCCTTTAGTCATCACATAACGAAATTGATCCTCATGGTGATTATTCAATAAAAAATAGCCACTCGCCATATAAAACATTGCCACACCAAATTGTCCGGTCTGACGAATAAACAATACGCCAAAATCCTGAGGATCACGATTCATAAAATAGAGAGAGACATGTGAAATAATAACCAGAAAAATCGCAACAATTTTCATCAAATCGAGACTATAAATTCGCATACCTCGTCCTTATGACCAAGATAACATTCGAAATAACTCACGTTTGAGAAGTATTGGTGATTTTTACGATGATATAATGCAGAAAACGATTCTATCCAAGGAAGCGTGCTAAGGCCGGACGGTTATCCGGCCTTAGAATAAGACTAAACAGTTTGAACCATTAGGCCGGTTTCACCGGTTGCGTCTTGGCCCTTTTATTAGCATAACGCTGAGCCAAGGCGGCGCACACCATTAATTGAATCTGATGAAATATCATCAACGGCAACACCATGGCGCCAACGGCGGCGGCGGGAAACAGCACATTAGCCATAGGAATACCGTTCGCCAGACTCTTTTTGGAACCGCAAAAGACGATGGTGATCTCATCGGCAGTATTGAAGCCCAACTTACGCGCCGCCAAGGTGTTAACCACCAGCACAATCGCCAGCAGCACAATCGAACAAACGACCACGGCCAGCAGCGACCAGCCGTTAATTTGTGTCCAAATCCCCTGCACTACGGCTTCACTGAAGGCCACATAAACCACCAACAGAATCGATGACCGGTCAGTAATATTAATCAATTTGCGATGGCGTTCAACCCAACCCGCAATCAGTGGACGAGAAAGATGCCCTAACACAAACGGCACCATCAGTTGCAGGATAATCGAGCCAATCGCGTGCAGCGTATCCGTTTCCCCGCCCTGTGTGTGCATCAACAAACCGACAAGAATGGGAGATAAAAACACGCCAAGAATGCTGGACGCTGACGCGCTGCAAATAGCAGCCGCCACGTTGCCTCCCGCCATTGATGTATAGGCAATAGCTGATTGCACCGTAGCAGGCAGTGCACACAGGTAGAGAAACCCAAGATAGAGCGTCGGCGTCAACACGGTAGGCACCAATGCATTCATCCCCATACCCAGCAGCGGAAAGAACAAAAAGGTGCTGGCGAACACCACCAGATGCAAACGCCAGTGCCCCATGCCTGCGGTGATTGCTTCACGTGAGAGCTTTGCGCCGTGCATAAAAAACAGCAGCGCTATAGCTGCCGTGGTCAGGTATTCAAAAAAGGTTTTCACGTTACCTTCGCACGGAAAAACCGATGCCGTAAGCACCACCACAATCAATACCAGTAAAAATTTATCAATACGAAGGCGTTGTAACCATGACAAGGGAGAGAATGAAGCCATTACAGGAACCTGCTGTTTTTATAAAAAATACGGTCAATCTTAAGATCGCCTTTATCAACGAAATGCCAACAAGATCAAAACTAACCTTGCATCATAAGGAGATGAAATGGTAAGGCATGATGCTATCCGATTTCGGGATCATTGTTTTTTGACCATCACCGCACGGCGTTCCTGATGAGAGAGCAGGCCAATCTCAATCAACTCCATCACCTGCTCAGCGGGCACTGGGTTTTCGCCCTTGCCTTGCAGCGCATCACGCACTGCCGCGTAATAGGCAGGATAGTTACCAGGCAACGTCGTTACCGTCTGCTCAGCCATCACCCCATCCTGATGCAGCGTTAGCACACCATGACGCGAATCCTGCCCCCAACCTGTCTGCGGCAGACGTACACCGGTTTTCAAACGATCTTCTTGCGGATCAAGGCCATATTTAATGAAGCTGCCTTTGGTTCCGTGCAGCGTAAAACGCGCAGACTCGGCGGCCACCAGCATACTGGCATGTAACACCATACGACGCTGTGGGTAAATCAAGGTGGCATGAAAATAATCCGTCGCTTTGCCGCCAGGGCGCAGTTGTGCCAGATCCACATTGATAGCCACTGGCAACCCAAACAGCTGCAGCGCTTGATCCAACAGATGCGGTCCTAAGTCGTACCAGATTCCGCTGCCCACACTGCCATCTTCACGCCAGCGCTGACGCACTTCCGGGCGGAAACGGTCAAAATGGGACTCAAGATAAACGACTTCGCCCAACACACCGGTATCAACTAACTGTTTTAGCGTGAGAAAATCTCTGTCCAAGCGACGATTGTGGAACACAGACAACAGCTTTCCACTGTGGGCCGCCACCTGCGCCAGCTCTTTTGCTTGTGACAACGTCACGGTGGAAGGTTTATCAACCACCACGTGTTTCCCCGCTAACAGCGCCTGTTTGGCCAAAGGGAAATGGGTTTCATTCGGGGTGGGAATGGGGCAACAAGATCAATATCGGTACGGCTGAACAGCGCCTGCGGATCGTCAACCACAATGACGTCAGCCCAATCCGCATGCACTTTCTGCACATCACTGCTCGACACGGCAACCAGTTTCATACCCGGCACGGCGGTGATCAACAGCACATGAAACGTCTTGCTGGCATAGCCATACCCTACCAGCCCGACGCGAATGGTATCACTCATGAATGTCCCATCGGTAGTATTATCCTTGTCATCAATGCATTAGCATGAGTATATAGCCAAGCGACTTAATTTTGATTACACCATATGGACTGAGAACAAACTCTCTGTATCGCAACCCATCTCTCTTTTTTTGCTTTTTGCTTGTGCCCATTTATGCTCAATTGGGTTAAGATCTGGCGAATATGTAGGCAAATACTCCACCATATACCCTGCATCGATGATGACTTGTTGAATATTATGTTTTTTGTGAAAAGTGGCATTGTCCATCGGCTTTGTTGAATAATTTAAGATACTGATTTATATAAGCATTATAAAATTTCAACGACTAATTTTTCCTCTCGGAATGCTTTTTATTGTGCTAACTATTTGATTTGTCGTTCTAACAAAATACATTCTCTGTAAATGCATTCTAACTAAAGAAGATGTAAATCAAACGGTTAAATTATTCAACAAAGCCTTGTCCATCATGATTACACTGTTTTTAGGGAGTACTGGGATAAGGACTTGTGTGACCCAGGCATAGAAAAGATCGCTGTTAATATTGATATCAAATAATCCGATAGCAAACAGCGTTGTGCCTAATAAAGCGCCGATAACATTTGTTCTTCCCCTAGCTCCCCAGTTCTTCAGGCCAAAACACCGTTGACCTTTTGGGGAATAGCCGTGAGTCCGTGGGGCATCGTGTGAAAAACCACTTTCATCAATAAAAACAATAGGTTTGCCTTCTTTTTCATACTGTTGTTTTTTTTGTTGAAATCCCTGCCGGGCGTTTTCGTCGGCTTTCGGATGACGTAGAGTTTTTTTTATAGGTCAATCGCCCCATTCCCAGTCGAAATGCAACAAAGTGACCCACTGGCCAGACCCGGATAAAATCACCGTTCTGGCCCTACTGGAGATCCCGTTGCATGCAGGGAAAACATCTGACTCACAAAGAGCGGTTCTACATCGAAAAACGGCGTGGTGATGGGGTTAACCAGGCCACCATCGCCCGGGAACTGGAGCTTCCTCGTTCTACCATCAGCAGGGAACTCAGACGCAATACCGACGCCGCTTTCAACGGGGTCTATTCCTGCAGAAGGGCCGAAACGTTGGCCAGAGGGCGGCGGCAGAAAACACGGCCGGACAGCGTGATTAACCAGCTTGAACCGCACATTCAGGACTTTATCATAACGGCGCTGTCTACCCACACCTCACCTGAGGTCATCAGTGGGCGCCTGGTCCTGGAATTTGGCCTGTCCGTCAGCAAGAACTCGCTCTATCGCTATATCCAGCAGGAGCGCCGGGCCGGCGGTGAGCTGTATCAGCAGCTCCCTCATCGGGGTAAACGGTATAACTATCAGACCGATGAGAACAAACGCGGTCCTATTCCCAACCGTGTTGGCATTGAGCAGCGGCCGGCCGTTGCTGACCTCAAGCAGGAACCCGGGCATTTCGAGATTGACACCATCTTTGGCAAAGATCAGAAATCATTCCTGCTGACGGTGGTCGATAAAGCCGTCAAGCTGGTCATCATTCGCAAACTGCCCAACAAGCGAGCAGAGACAGTGGTAGCGGCCTTCAGGGACATCGTTGCCAATACCTTCTGCGAGTTTAAAACCCTGACTGCTGACAACGGTTCTGAATTTTCCCAGCACGGGGAAATTACAAAAGTCACGGGGGCACCGGTCTACTTTGCCCGGCCATATCATTCCTGGGAACGCGGGTTGAATGAGCATACCAACGGGCTGATACGGCGTTTTTACCCGAAGGGAACGGACTTCAATTATGTCACCCATCGCAAGGTTGCAGCACTCGAACACCTGCTCAATACGCGAGGCAGAAAATCGCTGGGTTATCGTTCTCCAAATGAGGTATTTTTAACGCACTTACAGGCGGCATAATGCCCTACCGTTTTGTTGCGTTTCGACTGGGAATGGGGCAGCTACCATCGCCAGAGAGCGTGCTCTGCCTCGCTCGACCATCAGCAGGGAACTCAGACGCAATACCGACCCTACTTTCAATGGTGTCTACTGCTGTAGAAGGGCGGACACTCTGGCCCGGGAACGCCGTCATAAGCCTCTACCAAACAATGCTTTTTACCCGTTGGAGCCACACATTCAGAACTTCATCAGGCAGGCGCTTTCCACTCACTCTTCACCTGAAATCATCAGTGGCCGTTTGCACCTGGAATTCGGTATATCTGTCAGCAAGAATACGCTATATCTCTATATCCTGCAGGAGAGACAGGCTGGCGGGGAGCTATATCAGCAACTTCCTCATCGGGGAAAACGTTACAGGTACAATGCCGAAAACCTCAAATCAGGCACTATTCCCAACCGTGTTGGTATTGAGTATCGCCCAGCTCAAGCCGAGCTTAAACAGGAGCCTGGCCACTTCGAAATTGACACTATTTTTGGCAAAGACCAGAAGTCATTCTTGTTAACCATCGTAGATAACGCATTGAAAACCGTCATCATTCGCAAACTGCATAATAAGCGTGCGGAGACTGTGGTTGCTGCTTTCAGGGACATTGAAGCTAATACCTTTTGCAAGTTTAAGACCCTAACAGCTGATAACGGCCCTGAATTCGCTCTGCACGAGCAAATTACTCAAATCACAGGGGCGCAGGTCTACTTTGCCCATCCTTATCATTCCTGGGAGAGGGGCTTGAATGAGCACACCAACGGGCTGATACGACGTTTTTACCCAAAGGGAACAGACTTCAGTCAGGTCAGTCATCGTAAGATTGCCGAACTCGAACACATACTCAATACAAGGGGCAGAAAATCGCTGGGCTATCGTTCCCCCAATGAGGTATTTTTAACGCACTTACTGGTGGCATAACCCTCTACCGTTTTGTTGCGTTTCGAGTCGGAATGGGGCAGCGCATTACGGCAGCGACCGTCCCATCAGAGCGTGATCATTACTGGTCGCGGCTGCCACCGCGAATTGTTGGAATTGGCGGATAAGGTAACGGAAATGCGGCCGACAAAACACGCGTTTGATGCGGGTATAAAGGCTCAGCAAGGCATCGATTGGTAAGAAAATACGCTATTGATATTGCGGGGTGTAGCGACTGCACACCCCGTGTAAAACCCAATATATACAGATCACACTTAGCCGTTACGCTTTGGCGCACTGCGACGCGCAGGACCAGCCTGGCCGTGGCGTTTAACCGCACGACGAATTTGATTGGCTTTCACCCGACGACGCTCGCGCTCCACCGGCAGTTTACTGGTGGTTTCCGCCGGCAATTGCACCAGCTCACGCAGATAGTTAAGCTGCTCGAGCAGCATTTCTGTCCAACCACCGCGCGGCAACCCTTTTGGTAATGGGATGTCGCCATAGCGCACACGAATCAAGCGGCTTACCTGCACGCCGACCGCTTCCCACAGACGACGCACTTCGCGGTTGCGCCCTTCGGTCAGCGTGACGTTATACCACTGGTTCAATCCTTCACCACCGCTGTACTTCAGGGTGCAGAACGATGCAGGACCGTCATCAAGCTGTACACCTTTGGTCAGTAGTTTGAGTTTATCCTCATCCACTTCACCAAACACCCGCACCGCATATTCACGTTCTACTTCATGACTGGGGTGCATCAAGCGGTTTGCCAATTCGCCGTCGGTGGTGAACAACAACAGGCCAGAGGTATTCACATCCAGACGCCCTACCGCTACCCAGCGCGAATCGCGCATTTTCGGCAAGCGGTCGAATACCGTCGGGCGACCATCGGGATCGCTGCGGGTGCACAGCTCACCTTCCGGTTTGTAATAGATCAGTACGCGACACACCGCTTCTTCAGTTTCCTTCACAGAAACCACGTGACCATCGATACGAATGCGGGTTGCCTTGGTCACCTCGACGCGGTCGCCCAGCGTCGCAATTTTTCCGTCCACGCTCACACGGCCTGCCTGGATAATGCCTTCAATCTCGCGGCGTGAGCCGTGGCCAGCGCGCGCCAGCACTTTTTGTAACTTTTCGCTCATTGAGCAGCCTCAGAGTGTCGCCTTCACAGGCGTCGGATAAAACAATGAGTCAACGTTAATTACCGCATAACTCACTGATGAGTATCTGTTTAACAGAGGAATTCGGGCAATGCCCCCCTGCTTATCGCCACATCGCCGTACCCGTAGCGCGAGTGGCCGATCATTCTACATGAATTTTAGGCTAAAAAGCGCATCTTGTTTGAGTACAACGGCATATCGACCGATAATCCTGTTACAGGGAGCCGTATACGCTAGCGCCGACACTACAGGAAACGTCCATGACATCGATTTCACCGCTGGTCTGCCGTAATGCCACGCACTAGGCTGTGTCCCTTAATTGCTTAAGCTATAGTATCCATCTGTTTCTAAGACACTTTGGATTATGGCTCGCTACGATCTTTCTGATGAAGCATGGGCAATCATTGAGCCCTTGTTACCAACCGTTTTGACATCTCCGCAGGCAGGCCGCCCCATTCCCACTCGAAACGCAACAAAGTGACCCACTTGCCAGAGTCGGATAAAATCACCGTTCTGGCCATACTGGAGAGCCTGTTGCATGCAGGGAAAACATCTGACTCAGAAAGAACGGTTCTACATCGAAAAGCGGGCTTTGTTGAATAATTTAACCGTTTGATTTACATCTTCTTTAGTTAGAATGCATTTACAGAGAATGTATTTTGTTAGAACGACAAATCAAATAGTTAGCACAATAAAAAGCATTCCGAGAGGAAAAATTAGTCGTTGAAATTTTATAATGCTTATATAAATCAGTATCTTAAATTATTCAACAAAGCCGCTGGCGGGGAGCTATATCAGCAACTTCCTCATCGGGGAAAACGTTACAGGTACAATAAACTAGTTGCTGAATAGAGACTTGCATTTTTTGTCAGGCTATTGAGAATAAAAAGAGGTTTAACTTAGAGAATAAAGGTTTGAAATGATCAACAAAGAGCGGTTGTTACGAGATAATCGTTTATGCAAAGCAATCATTGGATTATCAGTCGAAGAATTGAAAAATTTAGCCGCTGAATTTTCAGCTTGTTATTTGATTTATCGGAAAAAGAATCGAAAAGATCACGAGCGGCAGATGGGTGCAGGGCAGAAAGGATTTATCCCAACCCCATTAGATAAACTGCTTTTTATTTTATTGTATTTAAAATGTTATCCGACCTATGATTTGCAAGGACTTCTTTTTGGTTTAGATAGAACACGGGTATGTCGCTGGGTAAAAATATTATTGCCGGTTTTAGAGATGACCTTGGGGCGAGAATGTGTTTTGCCCGCTCGTCAAATTCGCTCTGCTGAGGAATTTTTTCGCGCCTTTCCTGGAGTTAAAGACGTCTTTATTGATGGGACAGAGCGACCTGTCCAAAAGCCTAAGAATCTGCGTCGGCGAAAAAAAATGTATTCGGGAAAGAAAAGACAGACCACTCGAAAAGGGCTTATTATGACTGACGAAACAAGGCAAATTGGATTTATCCCCGGCTTTGTTGAATAACTTAACCGTTTGATTTACATCTTCTTTAGTTAGAATGCATTTACAGAGAATGTATTTTGTTAGAACGACAAATCAAATAGTTAGCACAATAAAAAGCATTCCGAGAGGAAAAATTAGTCGTTGAAATGGCTTTGTTGAATAATTTAACCGTTTGATTTACATCTTCTTTAGTTAGAATGCATTTACAGAGAATGTATTTTGTTAGAACGACAAATCAAATAGTTAGCACAATAAAAAGCATTCCGAGAGGAAAAATTAGTCGTTGAAATTTTATAATGCTTATATAAATCAGTATCTTAAATTATTCAACAAAGCCTTTATCCCCATGAGCAAAAATGGGCGCCGTCACGATAAACGCTTACTCGATAAAGTCGATATAATTCGCCATATTCCTCCTGAGGTAACCATCTGGGCAGATACCGGTTTTCAAGGTATAGATAAACAGCATCCTAATACACAAATCCCAAAAAAAGGAACTCGAAAAAGACCTTTATCGCCTGAACAAAAACAAGAAAATAAAATAATCTCGGGCATCCGTATTACAGTTGAAGACGCCATCGCGGGTATCAAGCGCCTCGGTTGCATGACCCAAATTTTACGGAATCGTAGACCCTTTATTGATGATACCTTCTTACTCCTTAGCGCCGGTCTTTGGAATTTCCATCTCAGAACAGCGTAAAATTTACTTCAATCACCGAAACACCCTTACTTCACTATTAAGCAACACGCTTAATGCCGAAAACCTCAAATCAGGCCCTATTCCCAACCGTGTTGGTATTGAGTATCGCTCAGCTCAAGCCGAGCTTAAACAGGAGCCTGGCCACTTCGAAATTGACACTATTTTTGGCAAAGACCAGAAGTCATTCTTGTTAACCATCGTAGATAAAGCATTGAAAACCGTCATCATTCGCAAACTGCCTAATAAGCGTGCGGAGACTGTGGTTGCTGCTTTCAGGGACATTGAAGCTAATACCTTTTGCAAGTTTAAGACCCTAACAGCTGATAACGGCCCTGAATTCGCTCTGCACGAGCAAATTACTCAAATCACAGGGGCGCAGGTCTACTTTGCCCATCCTTATCATTCCTGGGAGAGGGGCTTGAATGAGCACACCAACGGGCTGATACGACGTTTTTACCCAAAGGGAACAGACTTCAGTCAGGTCAGTCATCGTAAGATTGCCGAACTCGAACACATACTCAATACAAGGGGCAGAAAATCGCTGGGCTATCGTTCCCCCAATGAGGTATTTTTAACGCACTTACTGGTGGCATAACCCTCTACCGTTTTGTTGCGTTTCGAGTGGGAATGGGGCCGGAGCGCTAACAATAATCCGGTAGCGTTAGCAATCATGGTACGGCGCGGCTCGCGTTGCCGTTTGGCAGCCTTTGCCGTTCATCCGCGCTGGCGCGTGGCGGATTAGGAACAGCGTTGTTAGAGCAATTGCTGAATGAAGCACGTCAACGGGGCGATTGCGCCCTGTGGCTCGAGGTGATTAGCTGCAATGCAGCTGGCATTGCTTTGTATGACAAGATGGGATTTGTACGTCAGGACACCCTGTGTGGTTTTGCTGCACCACTGGGCAATGGAACAATAAACGGTTCGGTAACATTAACGCGTTGCGATCCGGTCACCATTATCGGCAGTATGATTGCAGCACCGGATAACGCGCTACCCTGGATGATCGATCCTTTGGGCACCGTCGCACTGCCGGCACAGGGATATCGCTGGGGCAATGATGCCTACGCCATTGTTGCCACTGCGTTTACCAATCCACAGTTGCGGACGCTTTATGTCGCGCCCGCCGCCCGGCGGCAAGGTCATGCACGGCGACTACTGCAAGCGCTGGCCGCTCAGTTCGAGGGGATTTGTACCCCTGTTGCGGTACCGCAGGCATTGACCCCGTTATTTTTACAGGCAGGCTGGGAACAGCACCCGACGACCCAATTTACGCTGCGCCATTCGCTGACGAAAACGGAACGCTGAGCGCAAAGCACCGAGCGAGCCTTACTCACTGAAATGGTGAGATATCGCCGGTGCCTTCACGCACCACAACCGGCGCCGAGTCGGTCAGATCAATCACCGTTGTGGGTTTTTGTCCCAGAAATCCACCGTGGATAATCAAATCAACCCGTTTGCCCAAGTGATCTTGAATCTCTTCTGGATCGGACTCCGCAAAATCATTGCCCGGCAGCATCAATGTGGTCGACATCAGCGGCTCATTCAGCGCTTCCAGCAGCGCCAGTGCTATCTCGTTAGAAGGCACGCGCATGCCGATAGTTTTACGTTTTTCACTCATCAATCGGCGCGGCACTTCTTTGGTGGCTTTCAAAATAAAGGTGTAGTTACCGGGCGTATTGTTCTTGATCAGACGAAACGCTGCATTATCCACATAGGCATAGGTAGACATTTCGGAAAGATCGCGACATACGATGGTGAAGTTATGGTTGCTGTCCAGATGGCGAATTTGACAAATGCGCTCCATCGCGTTTTTCTCGCCCAGCATACATCCCAATGCGTAGCCTGAATCGGTGGGATAAACCAGCACGCCACCTTTGCGTAGCACATCCACAGATTGATTGATCAACCGGGGCTGCGGGTTTTGTGGATGAATATAAAAAAACTGACTCATAATACGTCCTTAAACATCGAATTTAGCGCGACGCTTCGCATCCATCGGGGGGCAGTGCGTCTGCGGTCAAAAGCAAAGCTGCCAACACGGGATGTTGCCATACTGGCGTAACCCCGCCGGGCAACCACAGCTTGCGCCCCAACTCTATCCAGGCACAGGGACGGTGAAAATCAGAGCCCTGTGAGGCATAGAGCTGAAAATCCTGCGCATAACGCGCCAGTTGAGTACGTTCGTCCGGCGCTTGTTGGCACTGGGCGACCTCCATCGCATCCCCCGTAGCTGCCACAAAACTGGCCAGCACCCGTTTGAGCCATTTTGGCGACAAATCATAGCGCCCAGGGTGTGCCAGTACTGCCACACCGCCCGCATGATGAATAACATCAACGGCTTCTGCTATTGTACACCACTGGGTCGGGACATATCCGGTTTTCCCTTTTGCCAGATAGGATTTGAACACCTGCCCTACATTGCTGGCTTTGCCCTGCTCCACCAGAAAACGGGCAAAATGACCACGAGTGATTTCGCCCTCTCCAGCGAGGCGCTGTGCCCCTTTCAGTGCGCCTGAAATACCTGCCTTCTCCAACCGTTCACCGATGGCCTGCGCACGCTGCCAGCGGCGCGCCTTCTGTTGTAGCCGTGTGAGAGCGACGTGGTCGGGATCAATGCCTAAACCGACAATATAAATCTCATGGTTTTCCCACAGGGTGGAGATCTCAACACCACACACCAGCCGTAATGGGAGATTGTATGTGGCTATCGCTTGCTGCGCAGCCGCCAGGCCAGCTACGGTATCGTGTTCGGTGATCGCCAGAACACCAATGCGCATCTCGACGGCGCGTTGCACCAGATCGCCGGGCGACAGTTCTCCATCCGAAGCGGTGGTGTGGCTGTGCAGATCAAACAGTGGGTTGGCGGACAGGGCAACGGAAAGTTCGGACACACAGGCACCTATGGTTGTTAATGCGGCTCAGGGGACCTGAGGCGCGGGACATCATGCCATTAAACACCGTCGGAGGGGAACCACACGACGGCGGTACGGTATTGATAAAATAAAATGTGTTAACCCGTTGACAATGCGCTCATGAACTAGTTAACTATTTAACTAGTACACGAGTTCAGCAAATAAATGGAAATGTGATAATGGCAACGCACGTTCTCGCAATGGTAAACAGCAGCCCGCGCGGCAGCTTCCAAACCAGTGGTTGGTGGCGCTCTTCCCTATGGTGGGTGGAGTATTAACGCATAGCTGTTATCACAACATGCAAAATCTCTAAACCCGCTTAATTGGCGGGTTTTTTTATGACTTACTGCTGTGCGATGCCGTGAAACCGACGTAAAACGGGCAGCAGATAACCAGAGTAGCGACGATGCAAACATCAGCAACGATATCTTCATCCACCGATAAGCCGCAGCTTGAACTGCTGCGCATCGAAGCCGCTTATCGCGACAATCCGAGCGCGGTTTTCCATCAACTGTGCGGTGCCCGGCCGGCCACGCTGCTGCTGGAATACGCTGAAATTGACAGTAAACAGGATCTGAAAAGCCTGTTGATCATTGATAGCGCACTGCGTATCACCGCACTGGGGCAGCAGGTCTCCATTCAGGCCTTGACTGCTAACGGCGCGACACTGCTGCCACTGCTTGACCAACTGTTACCGGCTGATATCGATGTCGCCGTGCGTCCCAACGGTCGTGAATTAACCTTTCCCGCCGTGGATACCCTGCAAGATGAAGATGCCCGTCTGCGTTCGCTGTCCGTTTTTGACGCACTTCGTCTGCTGCAAACGCTGGTAACCAGCCCTGCTCATGAGCGGGAAGCGATGTTCTTCGGTGGCCTGTTTGCTTACGATTTGGTTGCCGGGTTTGAGGCATTGCCGCCACTCAGCCAACAACAGCGCTGCCCGGACTACTGCTTTTATCTGGCAGAGACCTTGTTGATTCTGGATCACCAACAGCGCGTCACGCATTTACAGGCTAGCTTGTTCACGCCAGATGCCACCGAACGTCAGCGCCTGCAACATCGCCTGGCACAGTTAGGGCACCAGTTGCAGCAACCGGCACCCGCGCTGCCGCGTCAGACGCTGACAGATATGACGCTCAGTTGTGACCAGAGCGACGAAGAATACGGTGACGTGGTACGTCAAATGCAGGAAGCGATTCGTATTGGTGAAATCTTCCAGGTAGTGCCGTCACGCCGTTTCTCTTTGCCGTGCCCATCGCCGCTGGCCGCATACCAAACGCTAAAAGAGAACAATCCCAGCCCTTATATGTTCTTTATGCAGGATCAGGACTTCACCTTGTTTGGTGCCTCTCCTGAAAGCTCGCTGAAATACGACGCGGATTCTCGTCAAATCGAAATCTACCCCATTGCCGGAACCCGCCCACGCGGCCGTCGGGCAGATGGTTCACTGGATCGCGATCTCGACAGCCGCATCGAGTTGGAAATGCGCACTGACCATAAAGAGCTGGCTGAGCACCTGATGCTGGTCGATCTGGCGCGTAACGATCTGGCGCGTATTTGTGAAGCCGGTAGCCGCTACGTGGCCGAACTAACCAAAGTGGATCGCTACTCGTTCGTAATGCATCTGGTATCCCGCGTTGTTGGTACGTTGCGTAAGGATTTAGATGTACTGCACGCCTACCGGGCTTGCATGAACATGGGCACGCTGAGCGGCGCGCCGAAAGTACGCGCCATGCAGTTGATTGCCGACAGTGAGAAAACGCGACGCGGCAGCTATGGCGGCGCAGTGGGGTATTTCACCGTGCACGGCGATTTAGACACCTGCATCGTCATCCGCTCTGCTTATGTTGAAGACGGTATCGCTACTGTTCAGGCCGGTGCGGGCGTGGTGCTCGACTCACAGCCGCAGGCGGAAGCGGATGAAACCGGAAATAAAGCGCGCGCGGTGCTTCGCGCCATTGTCAAGGCTCACCATGCCAAGGAGATCTTCTGATGGCCGATATCCTGTTGCTCGATAACATTGATTCCTTCACCTACAACCTGGTGGACCAGCTGCGCGCCAGCGGCCATAACGTGGTGATTTACCGCAATCAGGTGCCGGTGGATACCATTATTGCCCGCCTGAAAACCCTGGAAAAACCGGTTCTGATGCTTTCCCCCGGCCCTGGTACTCCGGCACAGGCCGGCTGCATGCCGGCACTATTAACCCAACTGCGCGGACGCTTGCCGATCATTGGCGTCTGTCTGGGGCATCAGGCGATTGTTGAAGCCTATGGTGGCCACGTAGGCCAAGCCGGTGAAATCCTGCACGGCAAAGCCTCGTCCATTGAACATGATGGACAAGCGATGTTTCAGGGATTGCCTAACCCCTTGCCGGTGGCGCGTTACCACTCCCTGGTAGGCAGTCAGGTGCCCGATGAACTCACGGTCAATGCCCATTTTAATGGCATGGTGATGGCAGTGCGTCACGACGCCGATCGCGTCTGCGGCTTCCAGTTTCACCCCGAATCTATCCTGACCACTCATGGTGCCCGTCTGCTGGAACAGACGCTGGCGTGGGCGCTGGCATAAGCCTTATCGCCACCCACAACGAAAATCATTACCGAATTTAAGGATATATTATGTACGCTTCTGTAAACACGCTGACCGCTGCTCCGCTCGATGCCCCCCTGGGAACACAGGCCATACTGGAGAAACTGTTTGGCGCTCAGGCCATTTCCCGCGCTGAGAGCCAAGCGCTGTTTAGCGCGATTGTGCACGGCGAGTTGGAACCTGCGCAGTTGGCAGCCGCACTGATCAGCATGAAAGTGCGTGGTGAACACCCGGAAGAGATCGCGGGCGCGGCGGCGGCCTTACTGGCGGACGCGCAACCTTTCCCACGCCCTGACTACCTGTTTGCCGATATCGTCGGCACCGGCGGTGATGGCACCAATAGCATCAATATCTCAACGGCCAGCGCGTTCGTTGCCGCCAGTTGCGGCGTGAAGGTCGCCAAGCACGGTAACCGCAGCGTCTCCAGCCGTTCCGGCTCTTCCGATCTGCTGTCTGCCTTCGGCATTAAATTGGATATGGCACCCGAACAATCACGTCAGGCGCTGGACGATCTCGGCGTTTGTTTTTTGTTTGCACCGCAGTACCACACCGGATTTCGCCACGCGATGCCAGTGCGTCAGTTGCTGAAAACCCGCACGCTGTTTAACGTGCTGGGACCGCTGATTAACCCGGCGCGTCCGCCGCTGGCGCTGATTGGAGTTTACAGTCCGCATCTGGTGACACCCATCGCTGAAACGCTCCGTGTGCTCGGCTACCAACGTGCTGCCGTCGTGCACGGCGGCGGTATGGATGAAGTCGCGCTGCACGCCCCAACTCAAGTGGCAGAATTGCGCGATGGCAAGGTGGAAACCTACGAACTGACCCACCGCGATTTTGGTCTCGAAAGCTCCCCGCTTCCTGCACTCCAGGGCGGGCTGCCCGAAGAAAACCGTGATATTCTGGCACGCCTGTTACAAGGCAAAGGCGAACGCGCGCAGGAAAATGCCGTGGCCGCCAACGTTGCATTACTGTTGCGTCTGTTCGGACAAGAAGATTTGCGCCAGAACGCGCAGCAGGCATTGGATGTTATTCACAGCGGGCAGGCTTATCAGCGCGTGACAGCGCTCGCCGCCAGATGGTAAAGGTGCTATGCAAGAGTCAGAACTGAACAAGACCGTATTGGGTAAAATCGTAAAGGATAAAGTGAGTTGGATTGTTGCGCGCCAGCAAACACAGCCGTTATCCAGCTTTCAAGCGGATCTTGTTCCTAGCCAGCGCGATTTTTATGCGGCGCTCAAACATAAAAAGCCCGCGTTTATTCTGGAATGCAAAAAAGCATCGCCTTCCAAGGGGCTGATTCGCGAAGATTTTGATCCGGTGGCCATTGCACGCGTCTACAGCGATTACGCCTCTGCCATCTCGGTGCTAACCGATGAGAAATATTTTCAGGGCAGTTTTGATTTTTTACCGCGCATCAGCGCTGTCGTCAGACAACCGGTGCTGTGCAAAGATTTTATCATCTCGGAATACCAGATTTATCTGGCGCGCCATTACCAGGCCGACGCCATTCTGTTGATGCTCTCCGTACTGGACGATCACGAATACCGTGAGCTGGCCCAGGTTGCACACAGTCTGAAAATGGGAGTGTTGACAGAAGTGAGTAACGAGGCTGAACTGGAACGGGCTATCGCGCTCAAAGCCCGCGTGGTCGGTATCAATAATCGCGATCTGCGCGATCTGTCTATCGATCTCGACCGCACTCGCACACTGGCCCCGCGCTTACCCAAAAATGTTACCGTTATCAGTGAGTCAGGGATTCATAACGCGGCACAAATTCGCGAACTCAGCGCCAACGCGAACGGCTTTCTGGTTGGCAGTTCGCTGATGTCAGAGCCCAATCTGTCATTGGCGGTGCGCCGTCTTATCCTGGGCGAAAATAAAGTGTGCGGACTCACGCGTGCGATAGATGCTGCTGCGGCGTATAACGCCGGCGCAGTGTACGGTGGCTTGATCTTTGTCCCCTCTTCACCGCGTTGTGTAACACCGGAATTCGCTCTGACGGTAATGTCCGGTGCACCGTTGCGCTACGTCGGCGTGTTTCGTAACGCGCCCGCCGCTGAGATTGCGCAAACGGCCCGACAACTGGGGTTGTTCGCCGTGCAACTGCACGGCAACGAAAACCAGACCGCCATTGATGACCTGCGCGCGTTGCTGCCCACCACCTGCCAGATCTGGAAGGCGCTCAGCGTTGAGAAAAAGCTGCCCAAACGCGATTTTGCCGGTGTGAATCGTTACCTGTTCGATAACGGACAAGGCGGTAGCGGTGAGCGTTTTGACTGGAATTTATTGCATGATGCCGAACTGAGTAACGTGCTGCTGGCAGGGGGCGTGAATGTGTTCAATAGCGCTAAAGCTGCGCAGTTCGACTGTGCCGGGCTGGACGTTAACTCTGGTGTCGAAAGAGAACCTGGGATCAAAGACGCGGTGAAAATACATGCCGCCTTTGCCCCACTCTATCCGCAATAATCGCCGGCCGGTACGGCGCGGCACGCTTTAATTTTTTGATTAGCACTGATAGGACATACAGGAACATTATGACGTTACTTAATCCTTACTTTGGTGAATTCGGCGGACAGTATGTACCGCAGATACTGATCCCTGCGTTACAACAATTGGAACAGGCCTTTGTAGACGCACAAAAAGATCCTGAATTTCAGGCTGCCTTTACCGATTTGTTGAAAAACTACGCTGGTCGCCCCACGGCGCTCACCCGTTGCCGTAACCTGACCGAAGGCACGCGTGCCACGCTGTACCTTAAGCGCGAAGATCTGTTGCACGGTGGCGCGCATAAAACCAACCAGGTGTTGGGTCAGGCGCTGCTAGCCAAGCGCATGGGGAAAACCGAAATCATCGCTGAAACTGGCGCTGGACAACACGGTGTGGCAACCGCGCTGGCATGTGCCCTGCTCGGCCTGAAATGTCGCATCTATATGGGTGCCAAAGACGTTGAACGTCAGTCACCTAACGTGTTCCGCATGCGCCTGATGGGGGCAGAAGTGATCCCGGTGCACAGCGGATCCTCTACGCTGAAAGATGCCTGTAACGAGGCGCTACGCGACTGGTCCGGCAGTTATGACAAGGCTCATTACCTATTAGGTACCGCAGCCGGTCCGCACCCGTTCCCGACGATTGTGCGCGAATTTCAGCGCATGATTGGCGAAGAAACCAAAGCGCAGATTCTGGAGCACGAAGGGCGTTTGCCTGATGCCGTCATCGCCTGCGTAGGCGGCGGATCCAACGCCATTGGCATGTTTGCAGATTTCATCGAAGAAACCCCGGTGCGGTTGATTGGCATTGAACCGGCGGGACTGGGTATTGAAAGCGGGCAACACGGTGCCCCGCTGAAACATGGCCGGGTAGGGATTTATTTTGGGATGAAATCGCCCATGATGCAGACTTCCGACGGCCAAATCGAGGAGTCCTACTCCATTTCTGCGGGGCTGGATTTTCCGTCAGTGGGTCCGCAGCACGCCCACCTGAACAGCATCGGGCGCGCCGACTACGTCTCGATAACCGATGATGAAGCCCTCGCCGCGTTTCAGGAACTGTCCCGCCATGAAGGGATCATTCCAGCGCTGGAATCTTCCCACGCATTGGCACATGCCTTGAAGATGATTCGTCAGGAGCCTGAGAAAGAGCAACTGCTGGTGGTTAACCTCTCTGGCCGTGGCGATAAAGACATATTTACAGTGCACGATATTTTGAAAGGTCGGGGGGAGATCTGATGGAGCGTTATCAACACCGGTTTGCACAGTTGGCGGAAAAGCAGGAAGGTGCCTTTGTTCCCTTCGTTACCTTAGGCGATCCGACTCCGGCACTCTCATTGCAGATTATCGACACACTGATTGATGCTGGTGCCGATGCGTTAGAATTAGGCATCCCGTTCTCCGATCCTCTGGCTGACGGCCACACGATTCAGGCCGCAACCCTGCGTGCCTTTGAAGCAGGCGTGACCCCCAGACACTGTTTTGAGATGCTGGCAGCCATCCGCCAGAAGCACCCTACCATGCCTATTGGCCTGTTGATGTACGCCAATCTGGTCTTCAGCAACGGTATCGATGCCTTTTACCAGCGCTGCGCCGACGCGGGTGTTGATTCCGTGTTGATCGCCGACGTGCCGATTGAAGAATCTGCACCCTTCCGCGCCGCCGCGTTGCGACATAACGTTGCACCCATCTTTATATGCCCGCCCAACGCGAATGACGCCTTGCTCAGAGAGATTGCTTCTCATGGCCGTGGTTATACCTATCTGTTATCCCGAGCGGGCGTGACGGGCGCGGAGAAGGGCGCTGAACTGCCGTTGCACCACCTGATAGCCACGCTGACGGAATATCACGCTGCGCCCGCGCTACAAGGCTTCGGTATTTCGGAACCTTCACAGGTTAAAGAGGCTATCGCTTCCGGCGCCGCGGGGGCAATTTCAGGCTCAGCCATCGTGCGTATCATTGAACAGCATCGGCACCAGCCAGAAGTGATTCTGGCAAAACTGCATGATTTTGTCAGCCGTATGAAAGCCGCCACGCGCGGCTAATCCAGGCTATTTTCCCTTCCCCGTCGGGTTTCTCTCTGACGGGGACAGCATTTTTCACTACGTTTTCTTGCCAATCCCACCGTTTATCGAATCTGTTCCCGCTTATGGCAGTGGAAAAAATATTTTTCGCACTGGCAATACCCTGTTTATGATTATTTTTTGAAGGTATTTACCAAAAATAAAGACGATTTTTAATATATAGCCAAGCGACTTAATTTTGATTACACCATATGGACTGAGAACAAACTCTCTGTATCGCAACCCATCTCTCTTTTTTTGCTTTTTGCTTGTGCCCATTTATGCTCAATTGGGTTAAGATCTGGCGAATATGTAGGCAAATACTCCACCATATACCCTGCATCGATGATGACTTGTTGAATATTATGTTTTTTGTGAAAAGTGGCATTGTCCATCATGATTACACTGTTTTTAGGGAGTACTGGGATAAGGACTTGTGTGACCCAGGCATAGAAAACATCGCTGTTAATATTGATATCAAATAATCCGATAGCAAACAGCGTTGTGCCTAATAAAGCGCCGATAACATTTGTTCTTCCCCTAGCTCCCCAGTTCTTCAGGCCAAAACACCGTTGACCTTTTGGGGAATAGCCGTGAGTCCGTGGGGTATCGTGTGAAAAACCACTTTCATCAATAAAAACAATAGGTTTACCTTCTTTTTCATACTGTTGTTTTTTTTGTTGAAATCCCTGCCGGGCGTTTTCGTCGGCTTTCGGATGACGTAGAGTTTTTTTTATAGGTCAATCCCAGCTTTTTAAGCGCTTGCCAAATGGCCTTCTGACAAACGCCAAAACGCTCTGCACGTTCTTTTTGGTAAGCATCTGGATATTGTTCAACATCTTTTATCAACTCGGATTTATCGATCTTTCGCTGACGCGTGGTCGATGCTTTTGACTCTATTTGATTAATCCAACGCGATACAGAGGCAGGGCCAATCCGAAATTGCTTCGCTGTTTCTCGGATACTCAACCCTTCGTTTTTCCGTGTAGATATCACTTTACGTCTAAAATCAATTGAATAGCTCATTTAAATAATGTAATCAAAATTAAGTCGTTTAGCTATATATCCAACATGGAAGGATTTGTGCTGCCTAAATTTCAGGTGACGTTATGACCTACGAAGAATTAACGCCCGACGAAAGGAAATATTACGACCGGTTAGACCCGTGGAGAAAGGAACGATATCTAAATACGACTCCTATAGTCAGAGGAGCAATGGAAGCGGTAGACGCTGGAGAAAAAGGACTGCCTCACCCACGGTTAATTAACTGGGAAGAAAAACGGGTGGCATGGGAAAATCGCGTGATATTAGCCGAAGAGAAGCGGATCGCAGCCCAAGCCAATAGAGTTTATGCCAAAGTAGAAATTGACCCCTCTAAAGACGAACGCTTTAAGAATTAC
Organism: Symbiopectobacterium purcellii; assembly: GCF_052050035.1. GTDB lineage: Bacteria > Pseudomonadota > Gammaproteobacteria > Enterobacterales > Enterobacteriaceae > Symbiopectobacterium > Symbiopectobacterium purcellii_A. The sequence continues at coordinate 4,406,326 of NZ_CP189882.1, read as the reverse complement.
AGAGGGCGTTACGGTGCTGTCAGAAGCGACTAATCCCCAATATTGTGGGTTGTGCAGGATTTGAACATGCGACCGATGGATTAGAGTCCACTAGTCTACCAACTGAGCTAACAACCCAGGGTGGCATCACATTTTGAGAATGGCAGCAATGATGCTCACGGCAGCGGCGACCATTAGACCAAGCCGGATGGTCATCTGCATGCCAAGTTTATCAAAACCGGCAGTCATATCCTTACGGACATCGGCTATCTGAACCGTTAAATCTTTGCGCACATCTTCAAGGTCACGCTTGGTAGCAAGGTCGGCAACCTCATGGGACTGACGCACGGCAAGGGTTATAGCCTTGGCCTGCTCTCTATTAAGACCAGAGCTTTCCAGCTTCTCGACGAACTCTTGAGTATCAAATGCAACTTGTCCCATGGGGGGATCCTCCTGTGTTAAGCCAAGTGTAAGCGATCTGACCGCCAATCTGCAAAATTTTATAAGTGAGTTTGCTAGGCTGTGTCCCTTAATTAATTTTCACTGATTGGAAATGAGAAAAACACATCGAATCTGTTCGTTTTTGGACTGATTTTGGGTTTTTTTACTGTCAAAAACAGCCTGCTTTGTACGATTTTTCATCTATCGTGCAATTAAGGGACACAGCCTAATACCTTTAACCACATCCGTTCCATTATGGGGCCTCTACCTATGGTGCGGCACTGGCGGTAATGCTAGTGAGTTGGGCGCCGCTGGCGGCGCATACTGCCGCATTGGTGGAAGAGATACTGGCACGTCCTTATGTGCGTATCACTCCCTTGTTGGGTGTCGGACGTTGGCACCGCTTCACAGGCTATGTGCTGCCTGCGCTGGTTGGCCCCGTCACCCGGCACGCCCTGGTGCGTTTTCCCGGTATCACCTTGGCATTGACGGCATTAGGTTTTCTCGGATTGGGGCAACAACCGCCATACCCTGAATGGGGGCTGATTGTCGCTGAAGGCATATATAGAACGTGCCCCTTGGGCGGTACTGGCCCCGATTACCACACTGATGCTGCTGGCAATGTTGGCGGTCTCGTTGGGGCAAATGACCTTTGGTGTGAAGAAGGTAAAGTGACAGCGTCACTGAAAATAATGTACCAAATTCTCTGCCCCGGAACGCCATAAAACACCAAGAAACGCTTCTGGCGTGGTAAAGCACGTCCGTTGTAGCGTACCATTCGCTACAGTGTGGTTATGTAACCCGCCTTTCCTGACGATGACCAAAGGCAAGCACTAAGTTATTCATTCACTTGCCAGGGAACGGAATTTACCTTGCTATGACCATACAAAGATTCGTGCTGTTGTTATTTATACTGGTGCTGCTCGGCCCGTTAGCCATCGACATCTACCTTCCAGTGATCCCGGCTATCTCACAAGGTCTGGATAGCGATAATGCGACCATTCAATCGACCATTTCATTGTTTATCATGATCATGGGATGGGGACAACTGGTGGCTGGTCCGCTGGTTGACCGCGTAGGACGCCGCCCAATGGCCCTGATCGGGATAGTAATTTACATTGTGGGGGCCATCACGGCAGCGCTGGCGACCACTGGGGCCGTGTTTATCGCTTCGCGCGTACTGCAAAGCATTGCCGTGTGTTGCACTGCCGTGGTGGTATTTAGCGCCGTGCGGGACCGGTTAAACGGTGATGATGCTGCACGCACTTTTGGCTTTCTCAATGGTACCTTGAATATCGTGCCCGCACTGGCCCCTTTTTTTGGCGGACTGCTATCCGCCGCTTTCGGTTGGCGCGCCTGCTTCTGGTTTTTGACGCTGTATGCCAGCCTGGCCCTGTTGCTCACCCTGCGCTATCTGCCAGAAACCCGCCCGGCAGACACCCTGCGCCTGCCAGGGTTACCCATCAAACAATACGCACGCATCCTATTTACGCCACGTTTTATCGGTTTTGCTGGCTGTAATGCAGGCATTATGGGGATGGCCCTTACCTATCTGTCGATGGCATCAGTGGTATTGATGGCACACGGCGGGTTGTCACCGTTACAGTTCTCACTGGTATTCGGCGCAAACGGCTTTTGGGTGATGGCGATGAGCCTGCTGGCAACGCGAGCGATCGTGAAAATTGGCCGCCCCGCTTGCCTGACACTGAGTGTGATATTCATTGGCAGTGGTTTTTTATTACTGTGCGCCATTATTCTGTGGTTGCCCGAGGCGCTACAGGTGCGTTGGTGGATCTTTATGATCCCGATCGTGGTAGCGTTCGCTGGCCTGGCGTTTGCCATCGGCCCAGCCACCAGCTATGCACTGGAACCTTATGCCAATGAAGCGGGTACCGCATCGGCGCTGGTAGGATTAGTGCAAATGGCGGGCGGTGCGGGTGTTGGGCTGGCGGTGATGGCACTGCCCCTTTCACCTCAGAGTACGCTGGCTATTTCCATGCTGTGCGCCACGCTGTTGGCGCTGCGCGCCCAACGTTTAAGCGTAGTGGCGCGCGGCACGATCACGGCGCTTGGTTGATCGTAGCGCGCTGCAATCGTGCTCGATAACCCGACGATTTAAATACTGGCGTAACGAAAGATCGACAAATCGTCATGGGCAATTTCAGGCGTCTTGCCAGAAATGATATCCGCCAGCAGTTGCCCTGAACCGCACGCCATCGTCCAGCCTAACGTACCGTGTCCGGTATTCAGATAAAGATTGGATAGCGGCGAACGGCCTACCAATGGCGTGCCGTCTGGATCATTGGGCGTAGCCCGGTCCAGAACGTTGCCTGCTCTACCGGCCCAGCGTCAGGGTAAAGATCGCGCACCACCATTTCCAACGTTTCACGGCGTTTAGGATTAAGGGCTGTGTCAAAGCCAACGATTTCTGCCATGCCCCCGACACGAATACGGCGATCGAAGCGCGTCACCGCCACTTTGTACGTCTCATCAAGCACCGTTGAAACCGGTGCAGCAGCGTCGTTGGCAAGCGGCAGCGTGAGTGAATAGCCCTTCAGGGGATAGACCGGCAGGTGCATCCACTGGAGTACGGCTTTGTTGAATAATTTAACCGTTTGATTTACATCTTCTTTAGTTAGAATGCATTTACAGAGAATGTATTTTGTTAGAACGACAAATCAAATAGTTAGCACAATAAAAAGCATTCCGAGAGGGCTTTGTTGAATAAATCAGAATTAGCCGACAGGATGACTCCCTCTGCTACACCTGTTATCCTATCCTGACGCTGTGTGGCATACCCAACAACGTCATACGCTTCAGGGCTTTGTTGAATAATTTAACCGTTTGATTTACATCTTCTTTAGTTAGAATGAATTTACAGAGAATGTATTTTGTTAGAACGACAAATCAAATAGTTAGCACAATAAAAAGCATTCCGAGAGGAAAAATTAGTCGTTGAAATTTTATAATGCTTATATAAATCAGTATCTTAAATTATTCAACAAAGCCCAAAGCCGGTGCAGGGCAGAAAGGATTTATCCCAACCCCATTAGATAAACTGCTTTTTATTTTATTGTATTTAAAATGTTATCCGACCTATGATTTGCAAGGACTTCTTTTTGGTTTAGATAGAACACGGGTATGTCGCTGGGTAAAAATATTATTGCCGGTTTTAGAGATGACCTTGGGGCGAGAATGTGTTTTGCCCGCTCGTCAAATTCGCTCTGCTGAGGAATTTTTTCGCGCCTTTCCTGGAGTTAAAGACGTCTTTATTGATGGGACAGAGCGACCTGTCCAAAAGCCTAAGAATCTGCGTCGGCGAAAAAAAATGTATTCGGGAAAGAAAAGACAAACCACTCGAAAAGGGCTTATTATGACTGACGAAACAAGGCAAATTGGATTTATCCCCATGAGCAAAAATGGGCGCCGTCACGATAAACGCTTACTCGATAAAGTCGATATAATTCGCCATATTCCTCCTGAGGTAACCATCTAGGCAGATACCGGTTTTCAAGGTATAGATAAACAGCATCCTAATACACAAATCCCAAAAAAAGGAACTCGAAAAAGACCTTTATCGCCTGAACAAAAACAAGAAAATAAAATAATCTCGGGCATCCGTATTACAGTTGAACACGCCATCGCGGGTATCAAGCGCCTCGGTTGCATGACCCAAATTTTACGGAATCGTAGACCCTTTATTGATGATATAGCTAAACGACTTAATTTTGATTACATTATTTAAATGAGCTATTCAATTGATTTTAGACGTAAAGTGATATCTACACGGAAAAACGAAGGGTTGAGTATCCGAGAAACAGCGAAGCAATTTCGGATTGGCCCTGCCTCTGTATCGCGTTGGATTAATCAAATAGAGTCAAAAGCATCGACCACGCGTCAGCGAAAGATCGATAAATCCGAGTTGATAAAAGATGTTGAACAATATCCAGATGCTTACCAAAAAGAACGTGCAGAGCGTTTTGGCGTTTGTCAGAAGGCCATTTGGCAAGCGCTTAAAAAGCTGGGATTGACCTATAAAAAAAACTCTACGTCATCCGAAAGCCGACGAAAACGCCCGGCAGGGATTTCAACAAAAAAAACAACAGTATGAAAAAGAAGGTAAACCTATTGTTTTTATTGATGAAAGTGGTTTTTCACACGATACCCCACGGACTCACGGCTATTCCCCAAAAGGTCAACGGTGTTTTGGCCTGAAGAACTGGGGAGCTAGGGGAAGAACAAATGTTATCGGCGCTTTATTAGGCACAACGCTGTTTGCTATCGGATTATTTGATATCAATATTAACAGCGATGTTTTCTATGCCTGGGTCACACAAGTCCTTATCCCAGTACTCCCTAAAAACAGTGTAATCATGATGGACAATGCCACTTTTCACAAAAAACATAATATTCAACAAGTCATCATCGATGCAGGGTATATGGTGGAGTATTTGCCTACATATTCGCCAGATCTTAACCCAATTGAGCATAAATGGGCACAAGCAAAAAGCAAAAAAAGAGAGATGGGTTGCCCCATTCCCAGTCGAAACGCAACAAAGCGGTAGGGCATTATGCCGCCTGTAAGTGCGTTAAAAATACCTCATTTGGAGAACGATAACCCAGCGATTTTCGGCCTCGCGTATTGAGCAGGTGTTCGAGTGCTGCAACCTTGCGATGGGTGACATAATTGAAGTCCGTTCCCTTCGGGTAAAAACGCCGTATCAGCCCGTTGGTATGCTCATTCAACCCGCGTTCCCAGGAATGATATGGCCGGGCAAAGTAGACCGGTGCCCCCGTGACTTTTGTAATTTCCCCGTGCTGGGAAAATTCAGAACCGTTGTCAGCAGTCAGGGTTTTAAACTCGCAGAAGGTATTGGCAACGATGTCCCTGAAGGCCGCTACCACTGTCTCTGCTCGCTTGTTGGGCAGTTTGCGAATGATGACCAGCTTGACGGCTTTATCGACCACCGTCAGCAGGAATGATTTCTGATCTTTGCCAAAGATGGTGTCAATCTCGAAATGCCCGGGTTCCTGCTTGAGGTCAGCAACGGCCGGCCGCTGCTCAATGCCAACACGGTTGGGAATAGGACCGCGTTTGTTCTCATCGGTCTGATAGTTATACCGTTTACCCCGATGAGGGAGCTGCTGATACAGCTCACCGCCGGCCCGGCGCTCCTGCAGGATATAGCGATAGAGCGAGTTCTTGCTGACGGACAGGCCAAATTCCAGGACCAGGCGCCCACTGATGACCTCAGGTGAGGTGTGGGTAGACAGCGCCGTTCTGATAAAGTCCTGAATGTGCGGTTCAAGCTGGTTAATCACGCTGTCCGGCCGTGTTTTCTGCCGCCGCCCTCTGGCCAACGTTTCGGCCCTTCTGCAGGAATAGACCCCGTTGAAAGCGGCGTCGGTATTGCGTCTGAGTTCCCTGCTGATGGTAGAACGAGGAAGCTCCAGTTCCCGGGCGATGGTGGCCTGGTTAACCCCATCACCACGCCGCTTTTCGATGTAGAACCGTTCTTTGTGAGTCAGATGTTTTCCCTGCATGCAACGGGATCTCCAGTAGGGCCAGAACGGTGATTTTATCCGACTCTGGCCAGTGGGTCACTTTGTTGCGTTTCGAGTGGGAATGGGGCATTGCGATACAGAGAGTTTGTTCTCAGTCCATATGGTGTAATCAAAATTAAGTCGCTTGGCTACACGTTCATGGTACTTGTCCGGCCAGTATTTGGCTCCGCTTCGCGGCGGGATAAGGGGCCTGATTTTCTTTCTTAGCAACGCATCGTGGCAGTAACGGGCGTCATAAGCACCGTCTGCTGACACTTCCCTGATTTTTCGGTGGGTTTGGTTAATCAGGCCCGGCAGTGCCTGCGCATCTGTCGTTCCGCTGAGCGATAAGTCGGCACAGATAATCTCATGCGTCGCACTGTCTGCTGCCAGATGAAGCTTGCGCCACACTCTTCGTCTGTCAGCCCCATGCTGCCTGACTTTCCATTCACCTTCGCCAAAGACCTTCAGACCGGTACTGTCGATGACCAGATGCGAGATTTCACCACGCGTTGGCGTTTTTATGCTGATACTGACGGTTTTTGCCCGCCGACTGACCAGAGAGTAGTCCGGGCAGCGCAGTGGCAGGCTCATCAGTGTAAAAACCGAGTCGACAAAGCCCTGTAATGCCCGGAGCGACAGGTTAAACACGCGCTTTATCATCAAAACCGTGGTAACAGCCATATCGGTGTAGTAAAGCGGCCGACCACGACCTTCAGGCGAAGAACTGTCAGTCCATGCAGCGATGGCCGACTCATCAAGCCAGACCGTCAGGGAGCCGCGTTGTCTGAGTGCTTTGTTGTAGGTGGGCCAGTTGGTGATTTTAAACTTTTGCTTTGCCATGGGGAGCTGCTATCGGGAGCGATGATAGTGCTTTGATCCGGCGATCCCCTGAAAGTTCGATTTATTCAACAAAGCCCTTTAAGCCCTGACAACGGGTCGTTTTATGAGCGGCCTGTTTACTCTTGCCTTGCGTTACTGGCCCAAAAGGCTTTCACTATGACGGTTTACTCTGCCAACCGCGGAGTAAATATGCGCTTTTGGTGAATATCCCTATTTTGGGTGTGTTGTCGAAAGCCTTACAATGCCGGATAATGGTCCGGTTTTGTTTTTTAGGCATGGTAATGACCGACTATCTACTTCTTTTCGTCAGCACTCTGCTGGTGAACAATTTTGTTCTGGTGAAATTTCTTGGACTTTGTCCCTTTATGGGCGTGTCCAAGAAACTGGAAACCGCCATTGGTATGGGGTTGGCAACAACCTTCGTCATGACGCTCGGCTCGATGTTTTCCTGGCTGGTAAATGAGTATGTGCTGCTGCCGCTGGGGATCGTCTACCTGCGTACCATGGCATTTATTCTGATTCTGGCGGTCGTGGTGCAGTTCACCGAAATGGCCGTGCGCAAAACCAGCCCGGAACTCTACCGCCTGCTGGGCATTTTCCTGCCGTTGATCACCACCAACTGCGCCGTGTTGGGCGTTGCGCTGATCAGCGTCAACCTGTCACACAATTTCTTGCAATCAACGGTTTATGGCTTCAGCGCCGCTGCGGGCTTCTCATTGGTTATGGTGTTGTTCGCCGCAATTCGTGAACGCATTGCTGTGTCGGATGTCCCTGCGCCGTTCCGAGGATCGTCGATTGCACTGGTAACCGCTGGGTTGATGTCGCTCGCGTTTATGGGCTTTACCGGGTTGGTGAAATTCTAATGAATGCCATTTGGATTGCGATTGCCGCGTTGAGTGTGCTGGCGCTGGTTTCCGGCTTGATTCTTGGTTTTGCTTCGCGCCGTTTTCACGTTGATGCTGATCCTATAGTCGAGCAGGTCGAGGCCATGCTACCGCAAAGCCAATGTGGTCAATGCGGTTATCCGGGTTGCCGCCCTTACGCCGAAGCCGTTGCCTTGCACGGTGAGCAGATCAACAAGTGTGGCCCCGGCGGCGAGGCGATGATGTTGAAGCTGGCCGAGAAACTCAATATTGACACGCAGCCGCTCGATGGTGACGCGCCGGACCTGCAACCGGCGCTCAAAGTGGCTTGGATCGACGAAAGTAACTGCATCGGCTGCACCAAATGTATTCAAGCCTGCCCGGTTGATGCCATTATTGGCACCACTCGCGCGGTGCACACCGTGGTAAGCGATCTCTGTACCGGCTGTGACCTGTGTGTTGCCCCTTGCCCGACAGATTGCATTGAACTGCGCCCGGTAGCCACCACGACATCCAACTGGAAATGGGATCTCGAAACCATCCCGGTTCGCCTTATCCAAGTAGACCATCATGCTTAAACTGTTAACTCTGTTTCGTAAAGAAAGAATTTGGGATTTCGACGGTGGTATTCATCCACCGGAGATGAAAACCCAATCCAGCCGTGTGCCGATGCGTCACATCCCGCTGCCGGAACAGTTTATCATTCCGTTAAAACAGCACCTCGGGCCGGAAGGCGAACTCTGCGTGAACGTTGGCGATCGCGTACTGCGCGGTCAACTCCTGACGCGCGGCACGGGACGTATGCTGCCGGTACATGCCTCCACCTCCGGCACGGTAAACGCCATCCGTCCGCACATGACGGCACACCCTTCGGCCTTGCCTGAGTTAAGCATCATTCTTATTCCTGACGGAGAAGATCGCTGGTGCGACCGTCAGTGCTTGCCTGATTATCAGCAGCATTCGATAGATACCCTGCTTGCACATTTACATCAGGCAGGCATCGCGGGGCTGGGCGGCGCAGGCTTCCCGACCTCAGCCAAACTCAAAGGTGGGCTGCGTGGTATCGCAACGTTGATCATCAACGCCGCCGAATGTGAACCTTATATCACCGCCGACGACCGGTTGATGCAAGAGTATGCGCGTGAAATTGTGCAAGGGATTGAGATCCTGATGCATTTACTTTCACCAGAACGTACCTTGATTGGCATTGAAGACAACAAGCCTGAAGCCATTCAGGCGCTGCGCCACGTACTGGCCAATCGCGCGGATATACGGTTGCGGGTCATTCCCACCAAATACCCCTCCGGCGGAGCCAAGCAGCTCACCAAGATTTTGACCGGTAAGGAAGTGCCGTTTGGCAAACACTCCGCCTCCATCGGCGTATTGATGCAAAACGTCGGTACCGCTTATGCCATCAAACGTGCGGTGATCGACGGTGAAGCCTTGACGGAGCGGGTGGTTACCCTGACTGGAGAGGCACTGCGCCAACCAGGCAACGTTTGGGCACGCCTCGGCACACCGGTACGCCACTTGCTTAAACAAGCCGGGTTTCATGCCGAAAACAAAACCCCGATGGTGATCATGGGTGGACCGTTGATGGGATTCACCCTGCCCGCGCTTGATGTTCCTATTGTCAAAATCAGCAACTGTATTCTTGCTCCGTCGGTGAGTGAAATGCAGGCACCAGAGCAAGAACAATCCTGCATTCGGTGTAGTAAGTGCGCTGATACCTGTCCGGCAGGCCTGTTACCACAACAGCTTTATTGGTTCAGCCGCGGTCAGGAACATGAAAAAGCGCGCGCACATCATTTATTTGACTGCATTGAATGCGGTGCCTGTGCCTATGTCTGCCCAAGCAACATTCCATTGGTACAATACTACCGTCAGGAAAAAGCGGAAATCCGCACCCTCGATCTTGAGGCATCGCGAGCGCAACAAGCGAAAGCGCGTTTTGATGCGAAACAGTTGCGTTTGGAGCGAGAAAAAGCGGCGCGTGAACGGCGTCATCAGCAAGCGGCTGCCACGGTGTCTACGACGGATAAACAGGCCGTTCAGGCTGCACTGGAGCGCGTGCGCAGCAAAAATGCGCTGACTGAAACGCTTGCTCCGATTGCGATAAATCCTGACCGCACGCCGGATAATAGTGCGGTCATCGCGGCGCGCGAAGCGCGAAAAGCCCAGGCGCGCGAAAAGCAACGGATGCAGGCCGAAGATGAACAAGCCCAACCGATTGCCGCTGTGCCAGAGGATCCACGACAAGCTGCGGTAGCTGCGGCTATTGCTCGGGTTAAAGCTAAAAAAGCCGCTCAGCAGTCACCGGAAGCTATCACCCCAGCGGATGTCGCCACGCCAGTCCCCGAAGCGGAACCTGCCCCAGATCTGAGTGACCCACGCAAAGCTGCCGTTGCCGCTGCCATTGCCCGCGTTAAAGCACGTAAAGCCGAACAGGCTTTAATCCACACTCACGAGGAATAGATGGCTTTCAAGATCGCAAGTTCGCCTTTTACCCATAACCATCAGCGCACACAGCACATCATACTGTGGGTGATACTCGCCTGTGTGCCCGGTATCGTTGCCCAGACCCTGTTTTTTGGCGTCGGCACATTGATACAAATCGCGCTCGCCTCGGTCACCGCGCTAACGGCGGAAGCGGTGACGTTGTCACTGCGAAAATTTGCAGTACGAACTACGCTGGCGGATCAATCCGCGCTGTTAACCGCCATTCTGCTCGGCGTCAGCTTGCCCCCATTGGCGCCCTGGTGGATGGTGGTGCTTGCCACGTTTTTCGCTATCGTGATCGCCAAACAACTTTATGGTGGATTAGGAAACAACCCCTTTAATCCGGCTATGGTCGGCTACGTGGTATTGCTAATCTCCTTCCCGGTCCAGATGACCAGTTGGCTACCGCCCACCACATTGCAGGTGGCTCCGGTCACCTTCATTGATGCACTGCATGTGATTTTCACAGGACAAACCGATGCAGGTTTGCACATTCAGGGCTTAATGCAGAACATTGATGGCATTACCCAGGCCACGCCGTTAGATAGCTTCAAAACCGGCCTGCGTGCCGGGGAAACACCAGCACAAGTGTTACAACACCCGATCTTTGCCGAGAGCCTGGCGGGCGTAGGCTGGCAATGGGTCAATCTGGCGTACCTTGCAGGCGGTATCCTTTTATTATTGACCCGCTCCATTCGTTGGCATATTCCTGTCAGCATGCTGCTCTCTTTGCTGCTGTGTGCCGCGCTTTGTTGGATATTGATGCCGGAAAAAGCGGCGCCACCGCTGCTGCATCTGTTCTCTGGTGCCACTATGCTCGGTGCTTTCTTCATCGCCACCGACCCTGTGACGGCCTCCACCACCAACAAAGGGCGCTTGTTGTTTGGCGCACTGATTGGCCTGCTGGTGTGGTTGATCCGTACCTACGGCGGATACCCGGATGGCATCGCGTTTGCGGTGTTGCTGGCGAATATTACCGTGCCGCTCATCGATTACTATACCCAGCCACGCGCCTATGGCCATCGTCGATAAGGAAATAGCATGATCAGTACGATGCGACGTCACGCGACCACGCTGGCGCTGTTTGCCGCCTTGACCACCGGCTTGACAGCCATGGTCAATACCCTGACCAAACCTACCATTGCCCATCAGGCGCAGTTGCAACAAAAGGCATTGCTGGATCAGGTGATTCCGCCGGATATTTACGACAACAATATTCTGCAAGAATGTTACCTTGTCACCGATGTGGCGCTGGGCACGACATCCGCGCGCCATCTCTATATTGCTCGCAAAGGTGATACGCCGGTGGCAGCAGCCATTGAATCCAGCGCACCGGATGGCTATTCCGGTGCCATTCATCTGCTGATAGGGGCCGATTTCCATGGTAAGGTACTCGGTGTTCGGGTGACTGAGCATCATGAAACACCAGGTCTGGGCGACAAAATTGATCTGCGGATATCCGACTGGATAACCCGTTTTACAGGGCGCACCGTGCAAGGTGCTGACGATCGTCAATGGGCTGTTAAAAAGGATGGCGGTGAATACGATCAGTTCACCGGCGCCACCATCACGCCCCGTGCCGTGGTAAACGCAAGCAAACGGACTGCGCTTTTTATGCAGACCCTCACGGCGCGCCTGGCAACATTGCCGAATTGTGGAGCAGAGTAACATGAGTGAAGTGAACCACCTTCTGGCACAGGGGCTTTGGAAAAACAATTCGGCGCTGGTGCAACTGTTAGGCATGTGTCCGCTGCTGGCCGTCACCTCCACGGCCACCAACGCATTGGGCTTAGGGTTAGCCACCACGCTGGTACTGACCTGTACCAATGCAGCGATTTCCGCTATGCGCCGTTGGGTACCGTCTGAAATCCGCATCCCTATTTATGTGATGATTATTGCGGCCGTGGTCAGCTCGGTGGAAATGTTGATTAACGCCTACGCCTATGGCTTATACCAGTCGCTGGGCATTTTTATTCCGCTGATCGTCACTAACTGTTTGGTTATTGGCCGTGCGGAAGCCTATGCGGCGCAAAACCCTGTGGCCCTGTCGGCGTTGGATGGTTTCGCCATGGGTATGGGGGCGACCTGTACTATGTTCGTCTTGGGTTCGCTGCGCGAATTGCTGGGTAACGGCACCTTATTTGACGGTGCAGACCTACTGCTCGGCGATTGGGCCAAGGTGCTGCGCATTGAAGTGATCCAGGTTGATACCCCTTTCTTACTGGCCATGCTGCCGCCGGGGGCGTTTATTGGCTTGGCGCTGTTGCTTGCCGCCAAGTACCTGATTGACGAAAAAATGAAACGCCGCCGCGCTGTCAGTGAGACAAAACAGAGCGTCACAGCTGTTGATAAGCTGACCGGAATCGCACCATAAGCACAAGGACAAGACGATGAACAAGGAAAAACGCGGCGAAATCTTGCGTCGTCTGCGCGATGCGAATCCACATCCGACCACCGAACTACGCTTTCAGACACCGTTCGAGCTGCTGATTGCCGTACTGCTATCCGCACAGGCCACGGACGTCAGCGTGAATAAGGCCACGGCAAAACTCTACCCGGTAGTCAACACGCCAGAAGCTTTATTGGCGCTTGGCGTGGACGGGGTGAAAGATTATATCCGCACCATCGGCCTGTTTAACAGCAAGGCTGAAAACATCATCAAGACCTGCCGGATTCTGTTAGACAAGCATCAGGGGCAGGTGCCAGAAAATCGCGAAGCGCTGGAAGCGCTGCCCGGTGTCGGCCGAAAAACCGCCAATGTGGTGTTAAACACCGCCTTTGGTTGGCCCACCATCGCCGTTGACACGCACATTTTTCGTGTATGCAACCGCACCGGTTTTGCGCCGGGAAAAAACGTGGATACGGTAGAAGAAAAGCTATTGAAGGTGGTGCCCGCAGAATTCAAAATCGACTGCCACCACTGGCTAATTCTGCACGGACGTTACACCTGTATTGCCCGTAAACCACGCTGCGGCTCCTGCCTGATTGAAGATTTGTGCGAGTTCGGTGACAAGGTTTACGCCTGAAATCACTCAACACGCTCAGCAACGGTAAGCGTCACATATAGACCGTATTGACGCCTATACAGATTTAAGATCGGTTTTCCACGGCAGAAGATCCCGGATCCCGTTCACCGGCCAGTCCTGGATATGCCCCAGCACATAGCGCAACCACGCTTCCGGTTCCACACCGTTCAGCCTGCAGGTATAGCCAAGCGACTTAATTTTGATTGCACCATATGGACTGAGAACAAACTCTCTGTATCGCAACCCATCTCTCTTTTTTTGCTTTTTGCTTGTGCCCATTTATGCTCAATTGGGTTAAGATCTGGCGAATATGTAGGCAAATACTCCACCATATACCCTGCATCGATGATGACTTGTTGAATATTATGTTTTTTGTGAAAAGTGGCATTGTCCATCATGATTACACTGTTTTTAGGGAGTACTGGGATAAGGACTTGTGTGACCCAGGCATAGAAAACATCGCTGTTAATATTGATATCAAATAATCCGATAGCAAACAGCGTTGTGCCTAATAAAGCGCCGATAACATTTGTTCTTCCCCTAGCTCCCCAGTTCTTCAGGCCAAAACACCGTTGACCTTTTGGGGAATAGCCGTGAGTCCGTGGGGCATCGTGTGAAAAACCACTTTCATCAATAAAAACAATAGGTTTACCTTCTTTTTCATACTGTTGTTTTTTTTGTTGAAATCCCTGCCGGGCGTTTTCGTCGGCTTTCGGATGACGTAGAGTTTTTTTTATAGGTCAATCCCAGCTTTTTAAGCGCTTGCCAAATGGCCTTCTGACAAACGCCAAAACGCTCTGCACGTTCTTTTTGGTAAGCATCTGGATATTGTTCAACATCTTTTATCAACTCGGATTTATCGATCTTTCGCTGACGCGTGGTCGATGCTTTTGACTCTATTTGATTAATCCAACGCGATACAGAGGCAGGGCCAATCCGAAATTGCTTCGCTGTTTCTCGGATACTCAACCCTTCGTTTTTCCGTGTAGATATCACTTTACGTCTAAAATCAATTGAATAGCTCATTTAAATAATGTAATCAAAATTAAGTCGTTTAGCTATATCAGCAACTTCCTCATCAGGGAAAACGTTACAGGTACAATGCCGAAAACCTCAAATCAGGCCCTATTCCCAACCGTGTTGGTATTGAGTATCGCCCAGCTCAAGCCGAGCTTAAACAAGAGCCTGGCCACTTCGAAATTGACACTATAGCCAACCGACTTAAAAATGATTACATCCTATGCCCTGATATGCGGCAAAGAAGCATAGCTGGCTGTTATCAAAATAATGTCGCTTGGCTATACTGTAGTGGTCAACTAAATTTGGCCACCCTACCTGACTGTTGATGGAACAGCCGTTCTGATTCATTTGGTGTTAACCCACCGTTATACCAGTGAGGTCTGACATCGCTATAATAATGGGTTATGTAGCGAATAATGGATGATTGAGCAGTACTAAAGCTTTGGTAGCCAGTCGTTGGCACCCATTCAGTCTTCAGACTACGGAAGAATCGCTCCATCGGACTATTATCCCAACAATTTCCTCTGCGACTCATACTTTGGGTCATCTGATAACGCCACAATGCCTGCCTATACTGACGACTGGTGTAATGGCTTCCTTGGTCACTATGAAACATGACTTGTTTGGGATGCCCACGCAGTTCCCAAGCCATTTGTAGTGCTTTGGCTGTTAATTCTGAATCTGGCGAAAACGACATTGCCCAACCCACGGGTTTTCGGGCAAATAAATCTAATACCACCGCCAGATACGCCCATCGGGCGCCTGTCCAAATATAGGTTACATCGCCGCACCAAACCTGGTCAGGCTTGGTAACAGCGAACTGCCTATTGAGCAGATTTGGAATATCAATGCCCCATTCCCACTCGAAACGCAACAAAGTGACCCACTTGCCAGAGTCGGATAAAATCACCGTTCTGGCCATACTGGAGAGCCTGTTGCATGCAGGGAAAACATCTGACTCAGAAAGAACGGTTCTACATCGAAAAGCGGCGTGGTGAAGGTGTCAACCAAGCTACCATCGCCAGAGAGCTTGCTCTGCCTCGCTCGACCATCAGCAGGGAACTCAGACGCAATACCGACCCTACTTTCAATGGTGTCTACTGCTGTAGAAGGGCGGACACTCTGGCCCGGGAACGCCGTCATAAGCCTCTGCCAAACAATGCTTTTTACCCGTTGGAGCCACACATTCAGAACTTCATCAGGCAGGCGCTTTCCACTCACTCTTCACCTGAAATTATCAGTGGCCGTTTGCACCTGGAATTCGGTATATCTGTCAGCAAGAATACGCTATATAGCTAAACGACTTAATTTTGATTACATTATTTAAATGAGCTATTCAATTGATTTTAGACGTAAAGTGATATCTACACGGAAAAACGAAGGGTTGAGTATCCGAGAAACAGCGAAGCAATTTCGGATTGGCCCTGCCTCTGTATCGCGTTGGATTAATCAAATAGAGTCAAAAGCATCGACCACGCGTCAGCGAAAGATCGATAAATCCGAGTTGATAAAAGATGTTGAACAATATCCAGATGCTTACCAAAAAGAACGTGCAGAGCGTTTTGGCGTTTGTCAGAAGGCCATTTGGCAAGCGCTTAAAAAGCTGGGATTGACCTATAAAAAAAACGCTACGTCATCCGAAAGCCGACGAAAACGCCCGGCAGGGATTTCAACAAAAAAAACAACAGTATGAAAAAGAAGGTAAACCTATTGTTTTTATTGATGAAAGTGGTTTTTCACACGATGCCCCACGGACTCACGGCTATTCCCCAAAAGGTCAACGGTGTTTTGGCCTGAAGAACTGGGGAGCTAGGGGAAGAACAAATGTTATCGGCGCTTTATTAGGCACAACGCTGTTTGCTATCGGATTATTTGATATCAATATTAACAGCGATGTTTTCTATGCCTGGGTCACACAAGTCCTTATCCCAGTACTCCCTAAAAACAGTGTAATCATGATGGACAATGCCACTTTTCACAAAAAACATAATATTCAACAAGTCATCATCGATGCAGGGTATATGGTGGAGTATTTGCCTACATATTCGCCAGATCTTAACCCAATTGAGCATAAATGGGCACAAGCAAAAAGCAAAAAAAGAGAGATGGGTTGCGATACAGAGAGTTTGTTCTCAGTCCATATGGTGTAATCAAAATTAAGTCGCTTGGCTATATCGCTATATCCTGCAGGAGAGACAGGCTGGCGGGGAGCTATATCAGCAACTTCCTCATCGGGGAAAACGTTACAGGTACAATGCCGAAAACCTCAAATCAGGCCCTATTCCCAACCGTGTTGGTATTGAGTATCGCCCAGCTCAAGCCGAGCTTAAACAGGAGCCTGGCCACTTCGAAATTGACACTATTTTTGGCAAAGACCAGAAGTCATTCTTGTTAACCATCGTAGATAAAGCATTGAAAACCGTCATCATTCGCAAACTGCCTAATAAGCGTGCGGAGACTGTGGTTGCTGCTTTCAGGGACATTGAAGCTAATACCTTTTGCAAGTTTAAGACCCTAACAGCTGATAACGGCCCTGAATTCGCTCTGCACGAGCAAATTACTCAAATCACAGGGGCGCAGGTCTACTTTGCCCATCCTTATCATTCCTGGGAGAGGGGCTTGAATGAGCACACCAACGGGCTGATACGACGTTTTTACCCAAAGGGAACAGACTTCAGTCAGGTCAGTCATCGTAAGATTGCCGAACTCGAACACATACTCAATACAAGGGGCAGAAAATCGCTGGGCTATCGTTCTCCCAATGAGGTATTTTTAACGCACTTACTGGTGGCATAAGCCTCTACCGTTTTGTTGCGTTTCGAGTGGGAATGGGGCGACGAAGTGTGGCTAAATCCGGAACGGGAAAAACAGGCCGAATGAATCAACTGGGGCGACAACTACCTTGACACGCACCGGACGCGCCAAGGCCCATTAAGCCCGTCCCGCTTCCGTATGAAAGCCTGCTGTAGAGAGTGCTCATTCGGCTTTGTTGAATAAATAGATATTATTCTGCGCAGCCATAAAGGCTGCGGATTCCCTTGAGGTAAAATCAGTATGTTACATCCAGAGCGTAGTGATGCATCCCGGAGCGATCAGCATTTTAATCCAAAAAAGGCGTGTCATAACAGCATTATTCCCTATTATTCAACAAAGCCTGCTCATTCGTGTCATACCCTCACCTCCCGGCAGGGATGGCGATATATTATTGAAAGGGAAATAAAAAAGGCCGCGCCGGAGCGTAGCCTTAAAATGAAATATATTATTAATTAAATTTGATGATATTTCATCTATACTCAACGTACTTCAAGATGCATCTGCTTGTCCAACAAGAGCCACGGGCAGTAAGTCTCTCGCGTGGCCTAGGCGTGCATTTTGAAGTTTGTTGAGTATAATTATTTTAGATTCTGAAAATGTGCTACGAGATCAGCAACCTTTTTTCCTCGAACTTTTTCATGTTTTACGTCCGGTTTTACGCCCGTACTCTGATATATAGTTTTGCGATTTTCCTTTGCAGAAGGATGACTCTCTACGAAAGGTTGTTGCATGTTTGTCTTTTGTGCTTCAATTAGGCGTTTTCTTGGAGTCGGAATAGGCTTTTTGTTAATAACATCATGATGTTCTACTATAGCAGAACAAGTGATTTTTGTGCGTGGTTTAGGTGTCGGTTTTTCTTTATACAGAAGTTCGGTATTTTCTTTAAAAGAGGCAATTCTAGGAACTTTTGTTGATGCATCGTTGCATGCCTGCGATTGAGGAAATGTATCAGGAGGCGAAGCCTGAAATACACTTATGATTTTTTGAAACATGGCTCCTATTTTTTTCTTACACTGTGTCCACAAAGAAATTTTACGTTCAGGAAATATAAATTTGTTTTGGACTCTATGAATGCTTTTTGACAGAACATGTGGCTGTTCATTTAATGATGAACCAGAAGTAGGTGATGACCATCCATCTTTTTGGTAAATAATACTACCGTTAGAATATGAAGCAATATGCATATTAATATCCATTTTTAGTTTAGGCTTTCATGTGGATTAGAATGCATTTTGACGCTAACTAATATCAAAAAAAGCCCAAACCACCATAGGGAGTTGAGGCTTCATGTCCTGCGCGCTTTTGCCGCAGCATGGGCAAATTATATGTAGCTCAGGTGCTCACGTCAAGAATTTAACTGATCGTTTGATCAGTTATTTAACGTCAAGAGTTATAGCCAAGCGACATTATTTTGATAACAGCCAGCTATGCTTCTTTGCCGCATATCAGGGCATAGGATGTAATCATTTTTAAGTCGGTTGGCTATAATGGCGTTGTAGAAACTGCTGGATATCCGCTTGTTGCCATCGTGCTAAGGTATTCGTCAGCAACAGATTGTGCGATTGATTGGTTTCATCAAGCAGCTGTTTCATTTCAGATACTACGGCGTCAGCATCCTCACGATTCTTGAGAACTCGTCGGACAGCTTGCTTTTCAGCATCGTACATGACCTCTTTCAGCGCATTCGTGAAACTGTAAATACGCTGGCACTCTTCCGCGAGGAGCGGGATATGACTGACGCCAAAATGCTGTGGGGAAGAGACGCCCGCCGCATAGCGCAGTGCATGCCATATGGCATTGCTCCATGAGCGCTCGAATCGGAAGCCGTTCGACATCCCCCATATGAGCCGTGAAAGATGGGATGTATCGTCGGCAGTTAGTGGCTCTCGGGCTTCTGGCTGGTAACGTAGCGGATTGTTAGCACGTGCAGCATTGAAGTAGCAATCTTCCAGTTGCTCGAACACATCCCATGCCTTATCTGTCTCGAGCATCTTGGCATGCCTAGCGGCTCCGCGCTTTGTCCAGAGAATGGCTTTGTTGAATAAATCGAATTTTCAGGGGATCGCCGGATCAAAGCACTATCATCGCTCCCGATAGCAGCTCCCCATGGCAAAGCAAAAGTTTAAAATCACCAACTGGCCCACCTACAACAAAGCACTCAGACAACGCGGCTCCCTGACGGTCTGGCTTGATGAGTCGGCCATCGCTGCATGGACTGACAGTTCTTCGCCTGAAGGTCGTGGTCGGCCGCTTTACTACACCGATATGGCTGTTATAGCCAAGCGACATTATTTTGATAACAGCCAGCTATGCTTCTTTGCCGCATATCAGGGCATAGGATGTAATCATTTTTAAGTCGGTTGGCTATACCACGGTTTTGATGATAAAGCGCGTGTTTAACCTGTCGCTCCGGGCATTACAGGGCTTTGTCGACTCGGTTTTTACACTGATGAGCCTGCCACTGCGCTGCCCGGACTACTCTCTGGTCAGTAGGCGGGCAAAAACCGTCAGTATCAGCATAAAAACGCCAACGCGTGGTGAAATCTCGCATCTGGTCATCGACAGTACCGGTCTGAAGGTCTTTGGCGAAGGTGAATGGAAAGTCAGGCAGCATGGGGCTGACAGACGAAGAGTGTGGCGCAAGCTTCATCTGGCAGCAGACAGTGCGACGCATGAGATTATCTGTGCCGACTTATCGCTCAGCGGAACGACAGATGCGCAGGCACTGCCGGGCCTGATTAACCAAACCCACCGAAAAATCAGGGAAGTGTCAGCAGACGGTGCTTATGACGCCCGTTACTGCCACGATGCGTTGCTAAGAAAGAAAATCAGGCCCCTTATCCCGCCGCGAAGCGGAGCCAAATACTGGCCGGACAAGTACCATGAACGTAACCATGCGGTGGCGAATCAGCGTCTGAGCGGGAGTAATGATATGTGGAAAAAGAAAGTGGGTTATCACCGGCGTTCAGTGGCAGAAACAGCGATGTTCCGCATAAAAACTTTGCTGGGTGGCCATCTGAGCCTGCGTGACTATGAGGCTCAAGTAGGTGAAGCCATAGCGATGGTCAAAGCGCTGAACCGTATGACGTTGTTGGGTATGCCACACAGCGTCAGGATAGGATAACAGGTGTAGCAGAGGGAGTCATCCTGTCGGCTAATTCTGATTTATTCAACAAAGCCCCTCCTGAGGTAACCATCTGGGCAGATACCGGTTTTCAAGGTATAGATAAACAGCATCCTAATACACAAATCCCAAAAAAAGGAACTCGAAAAAGACCTTTATCGCCTGAACAAAAACAAGAAAATAAAATAATCTCGGGCATCCGTATTACAGTTGAACACGCCATCGGCCCCATTCCCAGTCGAAACGCAACAAAACGGTAGGGCATTATGCCGCCTGTAAGTGCGTTAAAAATACCTCATTTGGAGAACGATAACCCAGCGATTTTCGGCCTCGCGTATTGAGCAGGTGTTCGAGTGCTGCAACCTTGCGATGGGTGACATAATTGAAGTCCGTTCCCTTCGGGTAAAAACGCCGTATCAGCCCGTTGGTATGCTCATTCAACCCGCGTTCCCAGGAATGATATGGCCGGGCAAAGTAGACCGGTGCCCCCGTGACTTTTGTAATTTCCCTGTGCTGGGAAAATTCAGAACCGTTGTCAGCAGTCAGGGTTTTAAACTCGCAGAAGGTATTGGCAACGATGTCCCTGAAGGCCGCTACCACTGTCTCTGCTCGCTTGTTGGGCAGTTTGCGAATGATGACCAGCTTGACGGCTTGATCGACCACCGTCAGCAGGAATGATTTCTGATCTTTGCCAAAGATGGTGTCAATCTCGAAATGCCCGG
This sequence comes from Symbiopectobacterium purcellii, assembly GCF_052050035.1. GTDB lineage: Bacteria > Pseudomonadota > Gammaproteobacteria > Enterobacterales > Enterobacteriaceae > Symbiopectobacterium > Symbiopectobacterium purcellii_A. The sequence goes on along the minus strand of NZ_CP189882.1, from coordinate 4,385,451 downwards.
GTTCCTGTTTGAGGTCAGCAACGGCCGGCCGCTGCTCAATGCCAACACGGTTGGGAATAGGACCGCGTTTGTTCTCATCGGTCTGATAGTTATACCGTTTACCCCGATGAGGGAGCTGCTGATACAGCTCACCGCCGGCCCGGCGCTCCTGCTGGATATAGCGATAGAGCGAGTTCTTGCTGACGGACAGGCCAAATTCCAGGACCAGGCGCCCACTGATGACCTCAGGTGAGGTGTGGGTAGACAGCGCCGTTCTGATAAAGTCCTGAATGTGCGGTTCAAGCTGGTTAATCACGCTGTCCGGCCGTGTTTTCTGCCGCCGCCCTCTGGCCAACGTTTCGGCCCTTCTGCAGGAATAGACCCCGTTGAAAGCGGCGTCGGTATTGCGTCTGAGTTCCCTGCTGATGGTAGAACGAGGAAGCTCCAGTTCCCGGGCGATGGTGGCCTGGTTAACCCCATCACCACGCCGTTTTTCGATGTATAGCCAAGCGACTTAATTTTGATTACACCATATGGACTGAGAACAAACTCTCTGTATCGCAACCCATCTCTCTTTTTTTGCTTTTTGCTTGTGCCCATTTATGCTCAATTGGGTTAAGATCTGGCGAATATGTAGGCAAATACTCCACCATATACCCTGCATCGATGATGACTTGTTGAATATTATGTTTTTTGTGAAAAGTGGCATTGTCCATCATGATTACACTGTTTTTAGGGAGTACTGGGATAAGGACTTGTGTGACCCAGGCATAGAAAACATCGCTGTTAATATTGATATCAAATAATCCGATAGCAAACAGCGTTGTGCCTAATAAAGCGCCGATAACATTTGTTCTTCCCCTAGCTCCCCAGTTCTTCAGGCCAAAACACCGTTGACCTTTTGGGGAATAGCCGTGAGTCCGTGGGGCATCGTGTGAAAAACCACTTTCATCAATAAAAACAATAGGTTTACCTTCTTTTTCATACTGTTGTTTTTTTTGTTGAAATCCCTGCCGGGCGTTTTCGTCGGCTTTCGGATGACGTAGAGTTTTTTTTATAGGTCAATCCCAGCTTTTTAAGCGCTTGCCAAATGGCCTTCTGACAAACGCCAAAACGCTCTGCACGTTCTTTTTGGTAAGCATCTGGATATTGTTCAACATCTTTTATCAACTCGGATTTATCGATCTTTCGCTGACGCGTGGTCGATGCTTTTGACTCTATTTGATTAATCCAACGCGATACAGAGGCAGGGCCAATCCGAAATTGCTTCGCTGTTTCTCGGATACTCAACCCTTCGTTTTTCCGTGTAGATATCACTTTACGTCTAAAATCAATTGAATAGCTCATTTAAATAATGTAATCAAAATTAAGTCGTTTAGCTATAGAACCGCTCTTTGTGAGTCAGATGTTTTCCCTGCATGCAACGGGATCTCCAGTAGGGCCAGAACGGTGATTTTATCCGGGTCTGGCCAGTGGGTCACTTTGTTGCATTTCGACTGGGAATGGGGCGATGGATACTATAGCTCAAGCAATTATAGCCAACCGACTTAAAAATGATTACAGCCGATGCCCTGATATGTGGCAAAGAAGCATAGCTGGCTGTTATCAAAATAATGTCGCTTAGCTATAAGGGACACAGCCTAGCCGAAGAGAAGCGGATCGCAGCGGAAGCCAATAGAGTTTATGCCAAAGTAGAAATTTAAAGACGAACGCTTTAAGAATTACATAGGGCGTTACGGTGCTGTCAGAAGCGACTAATCCGAGATAGGGACATCACCCCCTGTCAACAGGTGACCGTGCAATCACGTTCCGCCTGACCCAAGGGATATAGTGCACCGTCACATTTTGAGAATGGCAGCAATGATGCTCACGGCAGCGGCGACCATTAGACCAAGCCGGATGGTCATCTGCATGCCAAGCTTCTCAAATTTATCGTTAATTTTATCGAAACCAGCAGTCATATCCTTACGGACATCGGCTATCTCTGCGGATAAGTCCTTACGGACATCGGCTATCTCTGCGGATAAGTCCTTACGGACATCGGCTATCTCTGCGGATAAGTCCTTACGGACATCGGCTATCTCACGCTTCACCTCGGCGATATCAGCGGACAGGTCTTTGCGCACGTCCTCGAGATCGCGCTTTGTAGCAAGATCTGCTACCTCGTGTGATTTTCGCACAACAAGAGATATCGCCTTGGCCTGGTCTTTCGGCAACCCGGCGTTTTCCAGCGTTTCAACGAACTCTTGAGTATCAAATGCAACCTGGCCCATAGCGGATCCTCCTGTGTTAAGCCAAGTGTAATCGATCTGACCGCCAATCTGCAAAATTTTACCCGTTAGCCCTCTGATATAGCCAAGCGACATTATTTTGATAACAGCCAGCTATGCTTCTTTGCCGCATATAGCCAAGCGACTTAAGTTTGATTACACCATATAGACTGAGAACAAACTCTCTGTATCGCAACCCATCTCTCTTTTTTTGCTTTTTGCTTGTGCCCATTTATGCTCAATTGGGTTAAGATCTGGCGAATATGTAGGCAAATACTCCACCATATACCCTGCATCGATGATGACTTGTTGAATATTATGTTTTTTGTGAAAAGTGGCATTGTCCATCATGATTACACTGTTTTTAGGGAGTACTGGGATAAGGACTTGTGTGACCCAGGCATAGAAAACATCGCTGTTAATATTGATATCAAATAATCCGATAGCAAACAGCGTTGTGCCTAATAAAGCGCCGATAACATTTGTTCTTCCCCTAGCTCCCCAGTTCTTCAGGCCAAAACACCGTTGACCTTTTGGGGAATAGCCGTGAGTCCGTGGGGCATCGTGTGAAAAACCACTTTCATCAATAAAAACAATAGGTTTACCTTCTTTTTCATACTGTTGTTTTTTTTGTTGAAATCCCTGCCGGGCGTTTTCGTCGGCTTTCGGATGACGTAGAGTTTTTTTTATAGGTCAATCCCAGCTTTTTAAGCGCTTGCCAAATGGCCTTCTGACAAACGCCAAAACGCTCTGCACGTTCTTTTTGGTAAGCATCTGGATATTGTTCAACATCTTTTATCAACTCGGATTTATCGATCTTTCGCTGACGCGTGGTCGATGCTTTTGACTCTATTTGATTAATCCAACGCGATACAGAGGCAGGGCCAATCCGAAATTGCTTCGCTGTTTCTCGGATACTCAACCCTTCGTTTTTCCGTGTAGATATCACTTTACGTCTAAAATCAATTGAATAGCTCATTTAAATAATGTAATCAAAATTAAGTCGTTTAGCTATATCAGGGCATAGGATGTAATCATTTTTAAGTCGGTTGGCTATATGTCTAAATTAGTTGTCATTGAAATGCCACGATGCGTTGCTGAGAAAGAAAATCAGGCTCCTTATCCTGCCGCTAAGCGTTGCGCAATACTGGCCGGAAAAGTACCATGAACGTAACCCTGCGGTGGGGAATCAGCATCTGAGCGGGAGTAATGACGCCTGGAAAAAGAAAGTAGGTTATCACCTGCGTTCAGTGGCAAAAACAGCGATGTTCCGCATCAAAACTCTGCTGGGTGGCCACCTGAGCCTGCGGGACTATGACGCGAAGGTGACTGAAGCGATGTCGATGGTCAAAGCGCTAAACCGGATGACCCTGTTGGGTATGCCGGCCAGTGTCCGTATTGCATAACAGGTGTTCCAGCGGGAACATACTGTCGTCTAAATCTGATTTATTCAACAAAGTCGGGGTCGACTCTTATTGATTCAGCGAATTATGAAAGCAGTATAACTCTCACTTAATTATGGTAATGTACATTACAGTAAAGAAGCATAGCAAGGCTTTGTTGAATAAATTAAACGATTAATTTACATAAATGTTAGGTAAAATGAATGTAAAGGAAATGTATTTTGCTAAATAGCTGCGCGGAATAGTGCTCCAGTTGACTTTGTTGAATAATAGGTAATCATGCTGTTATGCCTGTTTTGGATTAAAATGCTGCATCGCTCCGAGATGCATCACCACGATCTGAATTTAACATACTGATTTTACGTCAAGGGAATTCGCAGCCTTTATGGCTACGCAGCATAATATCTATTTATTCAACAAAGCCCAAATTAATTCAATCATTGAGGTTTATTTCACTATGAATATGAAAATATCAAGCAATGTAAGTCCAATTAAAGAAACGTTTGCAACTACAAAAGGTAATTTAACTACTTCAAATAGAAGTAGCATCATCAATAATAATATCACTCAAGTATATAATTGCGTTCGTGAACTTGCATCTATAAAACAATTTGTTAACGCAAAAAATAATAATTACATTGACATAAGTGAGGTTAATCAAATTAATATTAAAAATAGAGAATATAAAATCCAAGAAAAAAATGGGAAAGTTGAGATTATTAAATCAAAAACATACAGAAAATTTGATTTTATCAAACATTTTTTTGAAAAATGCAAGGCAAATCATTTTGCCTCGGTAAAAAAAGATATAAAATCTATGCTTGATCAAAAGAGTCACATTAAAAATATGGCGACTTCAGAAACTTTTTTTCGGCAATATGGTTTCCCCCCGATGACATTCACTCCGCCAGCGCCTGTCACCCCGATGACATTCACTCCGCCAGCGCCTGTCACCCTGAGCACATTCTCTCAGACAGCGCCCGTAAAACCGGGTGAAATTGGGATGCCGCCTATGCCGCCAGCATCGTATGAACCTCAGAAGGATACGGGCTTTTTTGAATAAATCAGAGTTAGCAGACAGGATGCTTCCCGCCGGGGCTACCGTTATGCGATGTTTTGATACGGAACATCGCTGTTTCTGCCACTGAACGGCGGTTATTGACACAAGGAGAATGAGATGAACGCATCCCACACATTTGAGAGCAGCGAAGGGTTCGGCAGGTAAGGTGTGGATCCTCGCAGACTTACGGCATCATTGTGCCCAACACGGGATGCATAAAGCTCCCTGATAACTGGAGGATCCACGACATGAAATATACCCCTGTTGGCGTCGATATCGCAAAACATCTGATGCAGGTTCATTTCATTAATGAACATACCGGTGAAGTCATCGATAAACAGATAAAGCGCGACGCGCTGCTGGGATACTTCAGCAATCGTGAGCCTTGCCTGATTGGCATGGAAGCTTGCGGCGGTTCCCAGCACTGGGCGCGGGAGCTGGAAAAACTGGGGCATAAGGTCAGACTACTCCAGGGCAAATTCGTCAAGGCCTTCGTGATGGGCAATAAAAATGACGTGATGGATGCCCGTGCTATCTGGATGGCGGTCCAGCAGCCAGCTAAAGCCGTTGCCGTCAAAACTGAGGAACAGCAGGCAGTACTGTCGCTGCACAAAATGCGCCGCCAGTTAGTGAAGTTCCGCACCGCGCAAATCAACTCGCTGCACGGATTGCTGTTGGAGTTCGGCGAAACTGTGCGTAAAGGCCGGGCGTCACTGGACAAGGCGATGCCAGAGGTGCTTGAGCGACTTAAGGAAAAGCTGCCACCGTTCCTGAACTACCAGTTTGAAGACCAGCATCGGCGCCTCACTGACCTGGATATGCAGATAGAGGGTATCGAAAAACAGCTTGCCACTTGGGCGAAACAGAATGAGGCCTGTCGGCGGATTATGGACATTCCAGGTGTTGGCACACTGGTTGCCACCGCAGCAATTACCACCATAGGAGATGCGGGAGCCTTCCGATCAGGACGGGAGTTCGCAGCCTACATCGGCTTGGTGCCAAAGCAAACAGGCACCGGCGGCAAAGTGCGGCTTCTGGGCATCAGTAAACGCGGCGATGCTTATCTGCGGACGCTGTTTATCCACGGAGCCAGGGCTGCGACGCTGCTGGCGAAAGAGCCGAACCCGTGGGTTACGGAGCTGCTGAAAAGACGGACAACCAGCGTTGCGGTGGTGGGAATGGCTAACAAGATAGCGCGCACGGTGTGGGCCCTGGTGGCACATAGCCGAACTTACGACAAAAAACACGTCAGCGTCAGGCCGTTCTGAACGACAGATGCTGGCAAAACATTAACTCTTTTAATAGAAGGGTGAATGCTGAAAGGTTGCTAGGGCAGCCGTAGTGATGACAACGACAGGTAAGACCGTGACTCACTAAACCTGAATGGTGTGTTGAGCTTAAAGCTCGCCAGGAGAATGAGGTGTGAGTCAGCGAATCTCATCGAGGCCCGCAGCAGCGGCTGCAACAAGGCCGAATATAGAGCTGCAACCTACCGTCAATGTCAACACCACGAATGCTTTGCAAACGGGATGCGTTCATATAGCACCCATGAATTATGCATTCGCGGGTCATGCTGCCCTCATGGGGAGCTATCACCCGCAAGAAACCCAATTGGATAAATGGGTTCAATGCCCCATTCCCACTCGAAACGCAACAAAGTGACCCACTTGCCAGAGTCGGATAAAATCACCGTTCTGGCCATACTGGAGAGCCTGTTGCATGCAGGGAAAACATCTGACTCACAAAGAACGGTTCTACATCGAAAAGCGGCGTGGTGAAGGTGTCAACCAAGCTACCATCGCCAGAGAGCGTGCTCTGCCTCGCTCGACCATCAGCAGGGAACTCAGACGCAATACCGACCCTACTTTCAATGGTGTCTACTGCTGTAGAAGGGCGGACACTCTGGCCTGGGAACGCCGTCATAAGCCTCTGCCAAACAATGCTTTTTACCAGTTGGAGCCACACATTCAGAACTTCATCAGGCAGGCGCTTTCCACTCACTCTTCACCTGAAATCATCAGTGGCCGTTTGCACCTGGAATTCGGTATATCTGTCAGCAAGAATACGCTATATCGCTATATCCTGCAGGAGAGACAGGCTGGCGGGGAGCTATATCAGCAACTTCCTCATCGGGGAAAACGTTACAGGTACAATGCCGAAAACCTCAAATCAGGCCCTATTCCCAACCGTGTTGGTAGGCTTTGTTGAATAAATAGATATTATTCTGCGCAGCCATAAAGGCTGCGGATTCCCTTGAGGTAAAATCAGTATGTTACATCCAGAGCGTAGTGATGCATCCCGGAGCGATCAGCATTTTAATCCAAAAAAGGCGTGTCATAACAGCATTATTCCCTATTATTCAACAAAGCCGTGTTGGTATTGAGTATCGCCCAGCTCAAGCCGAGCTTAAACAGGAGCCTGGCCACTTCGAAATTGACACTATTTTTGGCAAAGACCAGAAGTCATTCTTGTTAACCATCGTAGATAAAGCATTGAAAACCGTCATCATTCGCAAACTGCCTAATAAGCGTGCGGAGACTGTGGTTGCTGCTTTCAGGGACATTGAAGCTAATACCTTTTGCAAGTTTAAGACCCTAACAGCTGATAACGGCCCTGAATTCGCTCTGCACGAGCAAATTACTCAAATCACAGGGGCGCAGGTCTACTTTGCCCATCCTTATCATTCCTGGGAGAGGGGCTTGAATGAGCACACCAACGGGCTGATACGACGTTTTTACCCAAAGGGAACAGACTTCAGTCAGGTCAGTCATCGTAAGATCGCCGAACTCGAACACATACTCAATACAAGGGAGAGTGTAAAAAGATCTGTGTAAATGGCATTTTGAGGAAAACCTTCAGAGGACAAAAAATGCCTATCAGCAACGAACTTATTGACCAACTGCTTCAGGATTGCCACTCCCATCAGGAGCTTCTGGGTGAATCAGGCCTACTCAAGGAGCTGACTAAAAGACTGGCGGAACGGGTTCTTCAAGCTGAGATGGAGATACACCTTGGGTATGCTAAGCATGACCCGGCTGGTAATCATTCAGGCAACTCCCGCAATGGCAAGACATCCAAGAGCGTACGTAGCCAAAATGGGGCGCTCGAGCTCGATATTCCGCGCGACCGCAACAGTACCTTCGAGCCGACACTGATCGGTAAGCACGAAAAGCAGCTTAACAGCTTCGATGACCGCATTATTTCTCTCTATTCCAGAGGGCTATCAACCCGTGATATTCAGGCTCACTTTAAAGAAGTCTACGGGGTCGATGTTTCCGCTGGCTTCATTTCTCAAGTGACCAATGCCGTGATGGATGAAGTTAAGCGCTGGCAGCAACGGCCGCTGGATGCGTTTTATCCCATTGTTTACCTTGACTGTATTGTGGTCAAAAGCCAGGACGGCGGAGCCGTGACCAACAAGTCTGTTTACTTGGCTCTAGGCATCAACGGCCAGGGCGAAAAAGAGCTGCTGGGGCTATGGATAGCCAAAACCGAGGGGGCCAAGTTCTGGTTATCTGTAATGACAGAACTGAAAAATCGTGGGCTACAGGACATCTTCATCGCCTGCTGCGATGGCCTGAAGGGCTTTCCTGATGCCATTGAAGCTGTTTACCCGCATACGCGGGTACAGCTCTGCATCGTGCATCAGGTGCGGAACTCGCTGCGCTACGTCGGCTGGAAAGAGCGTAAAGCCGTTGCTGCTGACCTCCGCACTATCTATAGTGCAGTGGTCAAGTAAATCAGGACACTTTTTTCTCAGCCATTTGTTCATAACGCACCGGAGACAGGTCCCCGTTAGCGGCATGATGCCTGTCTAGGTTGTAGTAGCGGATATACGTCGCCACATCCTGCTCCATGTAAGCCCGTGTTGGCTGGGGTACCAGCAGCAACCATTCATGTTTCAGACTGCCCCAGAAGCGCTCCATCACCGCATTATCCCAGCAGGCACCCACGTCTCCCATACTGCTCCTCAGCCTGTAGCTGCTCAGCAGCGCCTGAAAGCGTTGTCCCGTGTACTGCGCCCTCCTGTCCGTATGCACCACCAGGCCCGGCGGGGGAGTTCGCAGGTTATATGCCTTCATCAGGGCCCCGCAGACCAGCGATGAGGTCATCCGTCTGTCCACCTGCCAGCCCACTATCTGCCGGGAGTACAAATCCATAATAGCCGCCAGATACAGCAAGCCTTCACCGGTCTTCAGATACGTGATGTCACTCGCCCACACCTGATTTGGCCCCGGCGGGTTAAAATTCTGGTTCAGCAGGTTTAGGGCCACCTCTGCACCCGGGGGGGGTTTTGTCGTGACCTTATAAGTCCGGCGCTGTCGGCAGACCAACCCCTCTTCCTGCATGAGTTTCCTCACCCGCCAGCGGCTGATTATGATGCCTTCTCCACGAAGCCTTTTGACCAGCGTCCGGCTTCCTGCTCCCTGCCTGCTGGCGGCGAACAGCGCCTTTAACCTGACCCGGACCTCCACGTCTTTTTGCAGCGGTTCGGCGGGCTTTTTTCGCCATGCATACCAGGCAGAGGCCGTCACACGCATGACCCGACAGAGTGTACGAACGCTGAAGTCAGTGGCATTGTCGAGAATGAACCGGTATCTCACGACATATGTTTCGCGAAGAAGGCACTCGCCTTTTTTAGTATCTCCTTCTCTGTACGTAACTCTTTGTTTTCCTTTTGTAACCGTTTTAACTCTGCACGTTCATCATCGCTGAGTACGCCGTTGCTCTGCTCGCGTGCCAGCGAGACCCATGTATGCAGGGTTTTGTTGCTTATGCCCAGCGATGCTGCTGCCCTGGCTATCGTATAGCCCTGCTCTGTTACCAGGGCAACGGCTTCCTTTTTAAACTCAGGGGTAAATTGTCGTTTATGGTTCACTAAACACCTCCGTTTTGGATGTAAGTTTAGTGTCCTGATTATTCAACCACTACATAGTTCCGCAACGCTAGAGGGCGCTGAAGAAGCCCTCGATGCCTTCGCGGCCAAATGGGATGAACAGTTCCCGACGATCAGCCCATCGTGGAGAAATAATTGGGAACGTCTCATCGTCATTTTTGATTTTCCGCCGGAGATCCGCAAGGTTATCTACACCACCAACGCGATAGAGTCGTTAAATGCTTCATTGCGCAAGATAACGAAAACGCGACGAATATTTCCAACGGATGACTCGGTGCTAAAATTATTCTATCTAGCCTTGCATAATATCTCGGCTAAATGGACCCTACCAATCAGAGACTGGAAACCGGCTATGAGCCAATTCATGTTGATGTATGGAGATCGGATTTCCGGTTAAGCGATGGAGCCATTTACACGAAATTCTTTACAGACTCATACAAGGGGCAGAAAATCGCTGGGCTATCGTTCCCCCAATGAGGTATTTTTAACGCACTTACTGGTGGAATAAGCCTCTACCGTTTTGTTGCGTTTCGAGTGGGAATGGGGCGATGGCTTTATTAACTGTGTGGGTTACATTTGGAGCGGCTAATGCCATGCTGGAAAAGCATAGACACAGTGTGGCTTTAACCAAAATAGCAGGAGAGACGGTCCTCATAAATGATCTCGTAATTAGTTGGCATATCGACGCTTTTTATAACGTCGCATCCTCGCATCGCATGATGAGTATAACGCCCATTTTGTTAACCAAATCAAAACCATTCTCTACTCAACAATTTCGCGTACGATTGATAGGTTCGTTTCAATCCGCCCTGCTCCACGGCGAGTATTCTGTTCACTAATTTTCCGATTTATTCAATAGCGTTCGTGAAAATTATCGCGTTTACCAGAAATCAGATTACATTCTCCGTTAAGTGAATAGTCAATAACTCATCATTTATTCGCTGATTTGAGAAAGTCTCTTCCTGCACGCTTATTGCCAATCGGTTTATTTTATCAATGTGGATTATACTATATTCTTAGACGCGTCATAAATGTAACACTTTTAATATTGAATTGCTGTTACAATCTCTTGGCGCATTACATTAATACACCGTTGCCTTTTCACGGTTGGAATTGCTTTTGTCTGCGGAGTTGTTGACGTTAATGTTATTTTTCTCGGAGAGATATAATGAAATTAAAGTTAGTTACGTTGGCAATGGCTTCATTGATCACACTTAACGCACATGCTACTGCCATTGATTATCAGCATGAATTTAAAGATTCATCAAACGGGGAGCACAATGATAGTTTTAAGTTTTCCACGCTTTTTGAGCAGGGTTTTGGACTGTCAGCAGAAGCGCGATGGGCTCAGCATCCCAATGATAAATCAGAAAAAAGTCCATTCAGCGAACGGGTCAGTAGCGGTACGGAGGTGATCGCCAGCTACACGCATGATGTCAACAAAACCTTCTCTTTAGAACCTGGATTTTCGTTGGAATCGACCGCGGACTACAATAGCTATCGCCCCTACCTGCGCGGTAAAGCGAATATTACCGACGATCTTTCCGTCTCTGTGACCTATCGTCCTTATTATAAACGAAACAGTGTCAATATTGGGACGCCGAAACAAACATCCGAAAAAGGTTATAGTTTAACGTCGTTGATGGCTTATAACTTCCTTAATGACTATACGTTTGAATATGAACTGGATTATCAAAATGCCAACGAGCTAAAAGCCAACTCGGCAGAAAATAAAAAATATGCCTTTAGTCATGATTTTAAAGTGAGCTATCAATGGGATAAAAATTGGCGCCCTTACCTTGCTGTCGGTAATGTTCCTGCGGTAGATAAGGGCAACGATCGACAAACACGCTATAGGATCGGGATTCAGTATAGTTTCTGATATATTGTGCGCGTAAAAAAGCCGACAACATAAATGCTGTCGGCTTTTATTTTTAGATCACTAAACTTTTAGTAGTTGCAACCCGCACGCTTTCACACTTTCCAACAGGATTTTTACATCTGCCAGGCAAACGGTAGGATTCAGCAAGGTCAGTTTCAGGCAGATCACCCCGTCGGCTTCGGTAACACCCACATTTGCGCTGCCAGACGCGAGCAGTGAGTCACCAATGCGTTGGTTCAGTAAAGCGACAGTCGCCACATCGCCAGACGCCGGGCGGAAACGGAACAGTACGCTGGCCAGTTGTGGCTGCATCACCAGTTCCAGATGCGACTGTTCTGTGATAAACTGTGCAACTTGTTGTGCCAACGTTACACCATTATCAATGATTTCGGCGTACTGCTTTTTGCCCAATGCTTCAAGGCCCATCCACAATTTCAGAGCATCAAATCGGCGCGTAGTTTGCAGCGATTTCGACACCAGATTAGGCACGCCCTGCTCTTCATCAAAGCCTGAATTGAGATAAGCCGCCTGATAGCGCATCAGTTCATAGTGACGGGCATCTTTCAGCAAAAATGCGCCGCAGCTGATGGTCTGGAAAAATTGCTTATGGAAATCCAACGTGACGGAATCGGCTAACTCAAGGCCATCCAGGTAGTGGCGGTATTTATCAGAAAGCAACAGCGCGCCGCCCCATGCTGCGTCAACGTGCAGCCAGATATGCCGTTCGGCGGCCATAGCCGCAATCTCAGCTAAGGGATCGATGGCGCCGGCATCGGTAGTTCCGGCCGTTGCAACAATGGCCAGCACCTGCTCACCATTGGCGGCGGCCTGCGCCAATTTTTCAGCCAAATCGCTGAGATCCATGCGCGAGAATGGATCCGTTTTTACCAGCGTAACGGATTGATATCCCAGCCCCATCAGTGCCATGTTTTTTTGCACGGAAAAATGGGCATTTTCAGAACACAGCACTTTGATTTTACTCAGATCGCCGGTTAAACCGTGCTGCTGAACGGAGTGCCCCTGACGCGCAAAAAAAGCATCTCGCGCCAACATCAATCCCATCAGGTTGCTTTGGGTACCGCCGCTGGTGAATACACCCGCGTCACCCGCGGTGTAACCTACTTGCTGGCGTAACCATTCGATCAGCTTCATCTCAATGATAGTGGCTGACGGGCTCTGATCCCAAGAGTCCATGCTTTGGTTGGTGGCATTAATCAGCACTTCTGCCGCCTGACTGATCACCAAACTCGGGCAATGCAAGTGCGCGACACATTGCGCGTGATGCACGGACAAGCTGTCTTTAAGAAAGTATTCAACAGCACGTTCAATGGCGACCTGGTTGCCCAGCCCCTGAGACGTGAAGGACAAATGAATACGCTCACGCAATTGCTCAACGGTCTTGCCTTGATACATCTCGGGCTGCTGTAACCAAGCCACGACAGCCTGAGTGCTCTGCTCGATGGCGTCCTGATAGGCGGCAATGCTCTGCGCCGAACCTGACAGAATAGGTTTGATATCAGACATTTGAGGGCTCACTACACTTAAACAGGCTTGACGCCAGCGCTCAGCAAGGCACTTTCGAATTTATCGAGGAAAATATCCAACTCGGCATTGGTGATGAGCAGCGAAGGCAACAGGCGCAATACGCAACCGTTGCGGCCACCTCTTTCAAGGATCAGGCCAGCTTCAAAACATTTTTTCTGCAACAGTGCAGAAAGTTCACCATCCGCAGGGTGGCATCCCATGTGATCCTGCGCTTCATGAGGTTTGACGATCTCAATGCCGATCATTAACCCCAGCCCGCGTACATGCCCCATCACCGGGTAGCGTTTTTGCAGTTCGGCCAGCTTGGCTTTCAGCCACTCGCCCTGTGCGGCCACTTTATCTGCAATCCGATCGTCTTTAAGGATTTTGAGCGTAGTCAGACCGGTGGCCATCGCCAGTTGGTTACCACGGAAAGTGCCGGTGTGGTGACCCGGTGCCCAGGCATCGAACTGTTTTTTGATGCCAAGCACTGCAAGCGGTAAACCGCCACCGACCGCTTTAGACATGACGATGATATCAGGTTCGATGCACGCGTGTTCAAACGCGAACAGTTTACCGGTACGGGCAAAACCGGCCTGTACTTCATCAATAATCAGGACAATGCCATGTTCCTGAGTCACTTTGCGAATACGTTGCAGCCACTCGGCCGGTGCCGGGTTGACGCCCCCTTCTCCTTGAACGGCTTCAAGGATTACCGCGGCAGGTTTGCGCACCCCGCTTTCGACATCGTTGATCAGATTGTCAAAGTAGTAGGTCAGTGCGTTAACACCAGCCTCACCGCCAATGCCCAACGGGCAACGGTATTGGTTCGGGTAAGGCATAAACTGCACTTCAGGCATCATACCATCGACAGCTTCTTTAGGTGACAGGTTACCCGTGACAGCGAGCGCTCCGTGGGTCATACCGTGATAGCCTCCGGAGAAACTGATCACACCTGAACGACCGGTCACTTTTTTAGCCAGTTTTAGCGCAGCCTCAACGGCATCGGCACCGGAAGGCCCGGTAAATTGCAAGCAATATTCTTTGCCCTGACCCGGCAGCAATGACAGCAGATAAGATGAAAATTCATCTTTTAACGGCGTGGTCAGGTCAAGGGTGTGTAACGGTAAGCCACTGGTAATGACACTTTGAATGCTTTGAAGCACATCAGGATGATTATGGCCGAGTGCCAGGGTTCCGGCACCGGCAAGGCAGTCAAGATATTGATTATTCTCAACATCAGTAATCCAAACGCCCTGCGCTTTGGCAATGGCCAAGGGCAATTTGCGCGGATAGCTCCTGACATTAGATTCAAATTCAGCTTGTCTTGCTAAAAAGGTTTCATTGCGTTGCGGTAATGAATTAGCACTCAAAGTATCAATACGGACTTTATCCGTCATCATATCACTCCTACAACCGGGGGTATGGTTAACGCCGGGTTGAATAATGGTTAAGGGGTAAAAAACGCGGCTAATATATGTTGTTTGAGCAATGGACTCAATATTTTATGGGGATATTGCTGGGATTTCATGCAGATATAAATAACAAAAAACAGCGTCAGGCTGACTTAATTGAGTCTGTAAAGAATTTTGTGTAAATGGCTCCATTGCTTAACCGGAGATTCGTTCTCCATACATCAACATGAATTGGCTCATAGCAGGTTTCCAGTCTCTGATTGGCAAGGTCCATTTAGCAGAGATATTATGCAAGGCTAGATAGGCTTTGTTGAATAAATCAGAATTAGCCGACAGGATGACTCCCTCTGCTACACCTGTTATCCTATCCTGACGCTGTGTGGCATACCCAACAACGTCATACGCTTCAGCGCTTTGACCATCGCTATGGCTTCACCTACTTGAGCCTCATAGTCACGCAGGCTCAGATGGCCACCCAGCAAAGTTTTTATGCGGAACATCGCTGTTTCTGCCACTGAACGCCGGTGATAACCCACTTTCTTTTTCCACATATCATTACTCCCGCTCAGACGCTGATTCGCCACCGCATGGTTACGTTCATGGTACTTGTCCGGCCAGTATTTGGCTCCGCTTCGCGGCGGGATAAGGGGCCTGATTTTCTTTCTTAGCAACGCATCGTGGCAGTAACGGGCGTCATAAGCACCGTCTGCTGACACTTCCCTGATTTTTCGGTGGGTTTGGTTAATCAGGCCCGGCAGTGCCTGCGCATCTGTCGTTCCGCTGAGCGATAAGTCGGCACAGATAATCTCATGCGTCGCACTGTCTGCTGCCAGATGAAGCTTGCGCCACACTCTTCGTCTGTCAGCCCCATGCTGCCTGACTTTCCATTCACCTTCGCCAAAGACCTTCAGACCGGTACTGTCGATGACCAGATGCGAGATTTCACCACGCGTTGGCATTTTTATGCTGATACTGACGGTTTTTGCCCGCCGACTGACCAGAGAGTAGTCCGGGCAGCGCAGTGGCAGGCTCATCAGTGTAAAAACCGAGTCGACAAAGCCCTGTAATGCCCGGAGCGACAGGTTAAACACGCGCTTTATCATCAAAACCGTGGTAACAGCCATATCGGTGTAGTAAAGCGGCCGACCACGACCTTCAGGCGAAGCACTGTCAGTCCATGCAGCGATGGCCGACTCATCAAGCCAGACCGTCAGGGAGCCGCGTTGTCTGAGTGCGTTGTTGTAGGTGGGCCAGTTGGTGATTTTAAACTTTTGCTTTGCCATGGGGAGCTGCTATCGGGAGCGATGATAGTGCTTTGATCCGGCGATCCCCTGAAAGTTCGATTTATTCAACAAAGCCGGCTAGATAGAGTAATTTTATCACCGAGTCATCCGTTGGAAATATTCGTCGCGTTTTCGTTATCTTGCGCAATGAAGCATTTAACGACTCTATCGCGTTGGTGGTGTAGATAACCTTGCGGATCTCCGGCGGAAAGTCAAAAATGACGATGAGACGTTCCCAATTATTTCTCCACGACGGGCTGATCGTCGGGAACTGCTCATCCCATTTGGCCGCGAAGGCATCCAGGGCCTCTTCAGCGCCCTCTAGCGTTGCGGAACTATAGATGGTGCGCAGGTCAGCAGCAACGGCCTTACGCTCTTTCCAGCCGACGTAGCGCAGCGAGTTCCGCACCTGATGCACAATGCAGAGCTGTACCCGCGTATGCGGGTAAACAGCTTCAATGGCATCAGGAAAGCCTTTCAGGCCATCGCAGCAGGCGACGAAGATGTCCTTTAGCCCACGATTTTTCAGTTCTGTCATCACAGATAACCAGAACTTGGCCCCCTCAGTTTTGGCTATCCATAGCCCCAGCAGCTCTTTTTCGCCCTGGCCGTTGACGCCGAGGGCCAGATAAACAGACTTGTTGGCCACGGCTCCGCCGTCCTGGCTTTTGACAACAATACAGTCAAGGTAAACAATGGGATAAAGCGCATCCAGCGGCCGTTGCTGCCAGCGCTTAACTTCATCCATCACAGCATTGGTCACTTGAGAAATGAAGCCAGCGGAAACATCGACCCCGTAGACTTCTTTAAAGTGTGCCTGAATATCACGGGTTGATAACCCTCTGGAATAGAGAGAAATAATGCGGTCATCGAAGCCGTTAAGCTGTTTTTCGTTCTTACCGATCAGTGTCGGCTCGAAGGTACTGTTGCGGTCGCGCGGAATATCGAACTCGATCTCCCCATTTTGGCTACGTACGCTCTTGGATGTCTTGCCATTGCGGGAGTTGCCTGAATGATTACCTGCCGGGTCATGCTTAGCATACCCAAGGTGCATCTCCATCTCAGCTTCAAGAACCCGTTCCGCCAGTCTTTTAGTCAGCACCTTGAGTAGGCCTGATTCACCCAGCAGATCCTGAGGGGAGTGACAATCTTGAAGCAGTTGGTCAATAAGTTCGTTGCTGATAGGCATTTTTTGTCCTCTGAAGGTTTTCCTCAAAATGCCATTTACACAGATCTTTTTACACTCTCCTCAGTGCAGCGTTGCTGCGTCAAATACTGTTGCATCTCCGTCAACGTTCCCTTGCCTGCCGGTGCAGACGTTGAAGCTGGCTTATCCATGATTGTCTCGTCATCATTTTTATTTGGCATTGCTTAGTTTAACAAGAATTAACATCTTCATAACGTTTTTTCCGACTAAGAGGAGTAACCGAGCAAAGCCCCAAGAATTGTGATATCCATCACATTTATCGAGCCTGCGGGCTTTATATTGGTGCAAACGCTCCCATTTAAGGGAAAGATGTTCCTAAGTTTCATTACGGCGCTTTTTCTTGCAACCGTTGCGCATCAGATTTGACTTGCCGCAACTATTGACACGATTCCGCTTGACGCTCAGCAAGGTTTTTGTAATTTTACAACCAACCTTTATTCAGTAACCATTATTCACTAACCATAGCTGGTGAAATATATGACTATCAAAGTAGGTATCAACGGTTTTGGCCGCATCGGCCGCATTGTTTTCCGTGCTGCTCAGAAACGCTCTGACATCGAGATCGTTGCAATCAACGACCTGTTGGACGCTGACTACATGGCTTACATGCTGAAATACGACTCAACTCACGGCCGTTTTGACGGCACCGTTGAAGTGAAAGACGGTCAGCTGATTGTTAACGGCAAAAAAATCCGCGTTACCGCAGAAAGAGATCCGGCTAACCTGAAGTGGGACGAAGTTGGTGTTGACGTAGTTGCTGAAGCAACCGGTATCTTCCTGACTGACGAAACTGCACGTAAGCACATCACCACCGGCGCGAAAAAAGTGGTTCTGACTGGCCCGTCCAAAGATGACACCCCGATGTTTGTTCGTGGTGCCAACTTTGACAAATATGCCGGACAAGATATCGTTTCCAACGCATCTTGCACCACTAACTGCTTGGCACCGCTGGCAAAAGTGATCAACGACAACTTCGGCATCATCGAAGGTCTGATGACCACTGTTCACGCCACCACGGCTACGCAGAAAGCCGTTGATGGCCCGTCTCACAAAGACTGGCGCGGCGGCCGCGGCGCATCCCAGAACATCATCCCGTCCTCTACTGGCGCAGCTAAAGCGGTAGGTAAAGTTCTGCCGGAACTGAACGGTAAACTGACCGGTATGGCGTTCCGCGTTCCGACTCCGAACGTTTCTGTTGTTGACCTGACTGTTCGTCTGGAAAAAGCAGCTTCTTACGCAGAAATCAAGAAAGCCCTCAAAGCCGCTTCTGAAGGCGAGCTGAAAGGCGTTCTGGGTTACGTTGAAGATGACGTGGTTTCCACCGATTTCAACGGTGAAATTCTGACGTCTGTGTTCGATGCCAAAGCCGGTATCGCGCTGAACGACAACTTTGTGAAACTGGTTTCTTGGTATGACAACGAAACTGGCTACTCCAACAAAGTACTGGACCTGATCGCACACATCTCCAAATAAGGCGACGGTGCGATAAGCGATGCTAGGGGCGACATGATGTCGCTCTTTTTATTAGCTGCGTTCCGCCATGATGCAACACGAAATACAAATAAAACAAGGTAACATCATGAACGATAAAATTTTTTCACTTCCCATCAAATCTGAAATTTCATCCACGCTCAGTCAACGTCAGATAGACCAACTGCCGGTTATTGTCGTTGATCATCCGCAGGTGCGTGCTGCCGTAACGCTGCAAGGTGCGCATCTGCTGCATTGGCAGCCGCAGGGTGAAACCCCCGTACTGTGGTTGAGCGACAACACGCCGTTCGCTGAGGGCGTCGCCATCCGCGGTGGCGTGCCAATCTGCTTCCCATGGTTTGGTCCGTTCGCGGAACCTAACCACGGTTTTGCCCGTTTGCTGCCGTGGGAATTCACCGCGCACCGTGAAGATGCTAACGGTGTTGAACTGACCTTCACCCTGCGTGATACGCCGGAGACGTTGGCAAGCTGGCCACATGCTTTCACGCTGACAGCGCGCTACAAATTGGGTAAAACCTGCACGATCGAATTAGAAGCGCAGGGCGATTACAGCATCACCAGCGCCTTGCACACCTACTTCCAGATTGGTGACATTGACCATATCCACGTCAGTGGTTTGGGCGATACCTTTATCGATAAGGTCAATCAAGGCAAGTTGACGACGCAAGGTGGCGATCTGACATTCACCGACCGTACCGATCGTATCTATACGCATCCGCAGGCAGTAAGCAGCATCGTGGACCCAACGCTGAAACGCACTATCGACGTGCACCACACGCACCACAGCGATGCAGTTGCCTGGAACCCGGCGGCAGAAGTGTCTAAATCCATCGCTGATATGCCGGATGACGGTTATAAAACCTTTGTTTGCGTGGAAACGGCACGCGTGACTCAGCCGTTTGTTGCTACACCGGCCGCACCGGCGCGTTTGACTACGGTGATCAGCGTAACACGTTGATTAGCAAAACGGGTTTACGTCCGTAGATCCGAAATCGCCGCTCGCAGTCATGCGGGCGGCGTTAGTCACGTAATGCTAACCCATTGAGCCTCATTGCCCTATCACGCTACACAACATCCAACGGCTGCTTACTGGTCGGTGCGGGAAAAGCGGCATCCAGCGCAGCGATATCAACGCTGTCCAATTCCAACGTGAGCGCGCGTGCGTTTTCTTCAACGTGGGCCACCGAACTCGCTTTCGGAATAGCCATCACGCCGGGTTGAAGCAATACACATGCCAACATAATTTGAGCGGAGGTCGCCTGGTATTTGTCTGCCATACGCGTTATCACCGGGTGAGAAAACAGGTTGCGGCAAAGCGTACCCGCTTGTGCTAATGGACAGTAGGCCATCACCGGCACGGCACGCGCCTGACACCAGGCCAGTAAATCAAACTCAATGCAGCGCGAGGCAACGTGATAGAGCACCTGATTGGTCATGCAATGCTCACCGCCCGACAAGGACCAGAGTTCATTTATGTCCGTCACGTCCAGATTGGCCCACCCCCACTGACGAATCTTGCCTGCCTGTTGCAGCGCCTCCATCGCCGTGATGGTCTCTTCCAACCGGATACCACCGCGCCAGTGTAGCAAGTATAAATCCAGCACGTCGGTTTGCAACCGTTTCAGGCTGCGCTCACAGGCTTCAATAGCTTTCGTGCCGCCCGCATTGTGGGGATAGACTTTAGAGACCAGAAACGCTGCATCACGCCGCCCGCGCAGTGCAGCACCCACCACGCTCTCCGCACCACCGTCGGCGTACATTTCTGCGGTATCAATAAGCCTGAGCCCGAGATCGAGCCCTGCCTGCAAGGCCTTTATTTCATGCGCCTTCTCACTGACCGCTTCCCCCATAAACCACGTGCCCTGCCCGATAGCGGGCAGCGTTGAACCATCAGGAAATCGAATCTGTCGGGTTGTCATCGCTATCCTCCTTGCATCCTGTTAGCTACCCTAGCTGAGCCACAGCGCGCCCAAAACGTGCAAATGGGGTGAAATCACCCCATTGTTGTGCGGCATTTGCCCTGTTTTAGCGCATCAGGCGTTAGTGCACTGGTCAAGTAAATCAGGACACTTTTTTCTCAGCCATTTGTTCATAACGCACCGGGGACAGATCCCCGTTAGCGGCATGATGCCTGTCTAGGTTGTAGTAGCGGATATACGTCGCCACATCCTGCTCCATGTAAGCCCGTGTTGGCTGGGGTACCAGCAGCAACCATTCATGTTTCAGACTGCCTCAGAAGCGCTCCATCACCGCATTATCCCAGCAGGCACCCACGTCTCCCATACTGCTCCTCAGCCTGTATAGCCAAGCGACATTATTTTGATAACAGCCAGCTATGCTTCTTTGCCGCATATCAGGGCATAGGATGTAATCATTTTTAAGTCGGTTGGCTATAGCTGCTCAGCAGCGCCTGAAAGCGTTGTCCCGTGTACTGCGCCCCCCTGTCCGTATGCACCACCAGGCCCGGCGGGGGAGTTCGCAGGTTATATGCCTTCATCAGGGCCCCGCAGACCAGCGATGAGGTCATCCGTCTGTCCACCTGCCAGCCCACTATCTGCCGGGAGTACAAATCCATAATAGCCGCCAGATACAGCCAGCCTTCACCGGTCTTCAGATACGTGATATCACTCGCCCACACCTGATTTGGCCCCGGCGGGTTAAAATTCTGGTTCAGCAGGTCTGGGGCCACCTCTGCACCCGGGCGGGGTTTTGTCGTGACCTTATAAGTCCGGCGCTGTCGGCAGACCAGCCCCTCTTCCTGCATGAGTTTCCTCACCCGCCAGCGGCTGATTATGATGCCTTCTCCACGAAGCCTTTTGACCAGCGTCCGGCTTCCTGCTCCCTGCCTGCTGGCGGCGAACAGCGCCTTTAACCTGACCCGGACCTCCACGTCTTTTTGCAGCGGTTCGGCGGGCTTTTTTCGCCATGCATACCAGGCAGAGGCCGTCACACGCATGACCCGACAGAGTGTACGAACGCTGAAGTCAGTGGCATTGTCGAGAATGAACCGGTATCTCACGACATATGTTTCGCGAAGAAGGCACTCGCCTTTTTTAGTATCTCCTTCTCTGTACGTAACTCTTTGTTTTCCTTTTGTAACCGTTTTAACTCTGCACGTTCATCATCGCTGAGTACGCCGTTGCTCTGCTCGCGTGCCAGCGAGACCCATGTATGCAGGGTTTTGTTGCTTATGCCCAGGGCTTTGTTGAATAATTTAACCGTTTGATTTACATCTTCTTTAGTTAGAATGCATTTACAGAGAATGTATTTTGTTAGAACGACAAATCAAATAGTTAGCACAATAAAAAGCATTCCGAGAGGAAAAATTAGTCGTTGAAATTTTATAATGCTTATATAAATCAGTATCTTAAATTATTCAACAAAGCCTATGCCCAGCGATGCTGCTGCCCTGGCTATCGTATAGCCCTGCTCTGTTACCAGGGCAACGGCTTCCTTTTTAAACTCAGGGGTAAATTGTCGTTTATGGTTCACTAAACACCTCCGTTTTGGATGTAAGTTTAGTGTCCTGATTATTCAACCACTACAGCATACTGAATTTGGCCACCTAAGTAGAGGTGATATGCTTACCTCATAATTTTTATAGGTGCCAAAATGAGTAAAATAATTACTGCTGAATTTAAATGTGAAACCGCCAAATTAGTCCTTGACCAAAATTATACCTACCAGGAAGCCGCGAAAGCCATGAACGTCAGTCTTTCAGCGATTAGCCGGTGGGTAAGAGCCCTTCGTTTAGAACGTCAAGGGAAAACATCGCCTTGTCTGCCATTAACACCTGAACAAATTGAGTTCAGAGAAATGAAGAAAAAAATCCACCGACTGGAAATGGAGAATGCCATCTTAAAAAAGACTACTGCGCTCTTAATGTCCGACTCACTGAAAAATTCTCGGTAGTTGAAAAGCTAAGAGCGCTTTATCCAGTGAAAGCGTTGTGTCGTATTTTTAATGTTCACAGAAGCAGTTATAGCCAAGCGACTTAATTTTGATTACACCATATGGACTGAGAACAAACTCTCTGTATCGCAACCCATCTCTCTTTTTTTGCTTTTTGCTTGTGCCCATTTATGCTCAATTGGGTTAAGATCTGGCGAATATGTAGGCAAATACTCCACCATATACCCTGCATCGATGATGACTTGTTGAATATTATGTTTTTTGTGAAAAGTGGCATTGTCCATCATGATTACACTGTTTTTAGGGAGTACTGGGATAAGGACTTGTGTGACCCAGGCATAGAAAACATCGCTGTTAATATTGATATCAAATAATCCGATAGCAAACAGCGTTGTGCCTAATAAAGGCTTTGTTGAATAATTTAAGATACTGATTTATATAAGCATTATAAAATTTCAACGACTAATTTTTCCTCTCGGAATGCTTTTTATTGTGCTAACTATTTGATTTGTCGTTCTAACAAAATACATTCTCTGTAAATGCATTCTAACTAAAGAAGATGTAAATCAAACGGTTAAATTATTCAACAAAGCCCCTAATAAAGCGCCGATAACATTTGTTCTTCCCCTAGCTCCCCAGTTCTTCAGGCCAAAACACAGTTGACCTTTTGGGGAATAGCCGTGAGTCCGTGGGGCATCGTGTGAAAAACCACTTTCATCAATAAAAACAATAGGTTTACCTTCTTTTTCATACTGTTGTTTTTTTTGTTGAAATCCCTGCCGGGCGTTTTCGTCGGCTTTCGGATGACGTAGAGTTTTTTTTATAGGTCAATCCCAGCTTTTTAAGCGCTTGCCAAATGGCCTTCTGACAAACGCCAAAACGCTCTGCACGTTCTTTTTGGTAAGCATCTGGATATTGTTCAACATCTTTTATCAACTCGGATTTATCGATCTTTCGCTGACGCGTGGTCGATGCTTTTGACTCTATTTGATTAATCCAACGCGATACAGAGGCAGGGCCAATCCGAAATTGCTTCGCTGTTTCTCGGATACTCAACCCTTCGTTTTTCCGTGTAGATATCACTTTACGTCTAAAATCAATTGAATAGCTCATTTAAATAATGTAATCAAAATTAAGTCGTTTAGCTATATCGCTATTGGTGTCGACCTAAGAAGCCAGATATTGAGCGGACGATAAAACGTAGCCTGGTCAGCGAAGCGTGGAACGTTAGTGGCGGGTCTGCGGGCGCAAGGACTATCGCCACGATGGTTACCAATACACACGACGTGAAACTTGGGCGGTGGTTAGCGGGTAAGTTGATGAAAGAATTAACCCTCGTTAGTTGCCAAACAAGAAAACATCAATATAGCCAACCGACTTAAAAATGATTACATCCTATGCCCTGATATGCGGCAAAGAAGCATAGCTGGCTGTTATCAAAATAATGTCGCTTGGCTATACAACCGCGGTGGAAATGAACGTATTGATATTCCAAATCTGCTCAATAGGCAGTTCGCTGTTACCAAGCCTGACCAGGTTTGGTGCGGCGATGTAACCTATATTTGGACAGGCGACCGATGGGCGTATCTGGCGGTGGTATTAGATTTATTTGCCCGAAAACCCGTGGGTTGGGCAATGTCGTTTTCGCCAGATTCAGAATTAACAGCCAAAGCACTACAAATGGCTTGGGAACTGCGTGGGCATCCCAAACAAGTCATGTTTCATAGTGACCAAGGAAGCCATTACACCAGTCGTCAGTATAGGCAGGCATTGTGGCGTTATCAGATGACCCAAAGTATGAGTCGCAGAGGAAATTGTTGGGATAATAGTCCGATGGAGCGATTCTTCCGTAGTCTGAAGACTGAATGGGTGCCAACGACTGGCTACCAAAGCTTTAGTACTGCTCAATCATTCATTATTCGCTACATAACCCATTATTATAGCGATGTCAGACCTCACTGGTATAACTGTGGGTTAACACCAAATGAATCAGAACGGCTGTTCCATCAACAGTCAGGTAGGGTGGCCAAATTTAGTTGACCACTACAGCCGCTGGCGGGTGAGGAAACTCATGCAGGAAGAGGGGCTGGTCTGCCGACAGCGCCGGACTTATAAGGTCACGACAAAACCCCGCCCGGGTGCAGAGGTGGCCCCAAACCTGCTGAACCAGAATTTTAACCCGCCGGGGCCAAATCAGGTGTGGGCGAGTGACATCACGTATCTGAAGACCGGTGAAGGCTGGCTGTATCTGGCGGCTATTATGGATTTGTACTCCCGGCAGATAGTGGGCTGGCAGGTGGACAGACGGATGACCTCATCGCTGGTCTGCGGGGCCCTGATGAAGGCATATAACCTGCGAACTCCCCCGCCGGGCCTGGTGGTGCATACGGACAGGGGGGCGCAGTACACGGGACAACGCTTTCAGGCGCTGCTGAGCAGCTACAGGCTGAGGAGCAGTATGGGAGACGTGGGTGCCTGCTGGGATAATGCGGTGATGAAGCGCTTCTGGGGCAGTCTGAAACATGAATGGTTGCTGCTGGTACCCCAGCCAACACGGGCTTACATGGAGCATGATGTGGCGACGTATATCCGCTACTACAACCTACACAGGCATCATGCCGCTAACGGGGATCTGTCTCCGGTGCGTTATGAACAAATGGCTGAGAAAAAAGTGTCCTGATTTACTTGACCAGTGCACGCCCCAGCAGGGCCCGTCGGCGCTGTACTGCGCCGCCCACCGCAGCGCGGTGTTCTGCAATCCGCTCCAGGCCTACATCCCTCGAGCAAACAACCAGGTCTTCATGCCGCGTGCCGGGCGGGAAGCGCGACTTGCTTTACCGGGTGGTCGAACGCGCCGAATGAGCAGTTCTGCACAAGCGGTTGGCACACCGGCGTCAGCTGCGTGTGGCGAGGCATGTCTCTCGTGCCGGGAATATGGAGACCGGCTTATCAGCACATCGATGCCGCGAACGGGTCCGAGCTCAATCGCATCGACAACGGCGACTCCGGCGGACCAGTCGTCACCTACGATCGGCATCTGATCGGGATCATCTCCTCCGGCGAGCCTAACGGCCGTTCAATCGTCTTCTACACGCCAATGGCGCAAGTGTTGCACGAGCTGTTTAGCTACAACCTCGCGCCCGCCGACCTTCCCACCGCTGTAGGCGAGGACAATTCGCTCTCCCCAGACGGTGAAAACGCTGGGACGGAACTGGCGCCGACCGACGAGAGAGGCGTATGGCCGCCCCACTGCCTGATGAAAGCGAGCGGGGCGGCTGTCATGGTTAGGAATCTATAGTCACTCCCATTTTTGCAACACTGATTTTTGACTAATGGGCACCTCGAAAAACTCGAAATTGTCAATAGTTCTTCGACTTGTCTCTAAATAATTTGTACTAGCTCAGGCCTGATCTGGCTTTGTTGCATAAATCAAGCTTTTAGGCGAATGACGGATCTGAACACTACAGTCTTTTCAGCATCGGGTTCCCATGGCAAAGCAAACGTTTAAAATCACCAACTGGTCCGTCTATAACAATGCTCTCGAGCAGCGCTGTTCATTGACAGTCTGGTTTCAAGCGCCTGCAATTGCTCGGACTCGCTGAGCGCAAGTCACGTCCCAGCAGCAAGCATCCCGACAAAGAGAAATTGTTCTGGTCGCTAGCAGAAAAAGGCTTGCAGTTTGGCAAGAATTTCACTGACCCAGTCAATCAGCACCAGACACAGCCACACTTCTACGACAGCCTGTTTACACGTCTCTTAGGCGTCATGATGAACGGTGTAGCGGCATAAACCACCAGATTGACGCAAGGATAACCCATGCGCTATAGTCGATCTGCACCTGCAAATTCAGGTGCCCGGATTAGCCTCCGTTTAGCTTCTCCGCCTTGCTTTCCTGAAACAAAGAGTCGCTCAGCTGATTCAGTATATTGTCGTCCATCCTAGCCTCCCACAGGTCAGCTTTTGTCAGGTTAGCGTTGCCCAGTTCAGCTTTTCTCAGGTCAGCTTTGCTCAGGTCAGCCCGAATCAGGTCAGCATTGCTCAGGTCAGCATTGCTCAGGTTAGCTTTACTCAGGTTAGCGTTCCTCAGGTTAGCGTTCCTCAGATTAGCATGCTCCAGGCTAACATCAGTCAGGTTAGCATTGCTCAGATTAGCGTTCCTCAGGTCAGCGAAGTCCAGGTTAGCGTTGACCAGGTCAGCATTTTCCAGGTTAGCGCCGCTCAGGTCAGCATTGCTCAGGTTAGCGTACCTTAGATTAGTTTTCCTCAGGTTAGCGTTGCTCAGGTTAGCATGCTCCAGGCTAACATCATTCAGGTCAGCGTTTTCCAGGTTAGCGTTGCTCAGATTAGCGGCTTCCAGGTGATTATCACTCAGGTTAGCATATCTCAGATCAGCGTTGCTCAGGTTAGCATTGAATAGTATAGCGTGTTCCAAGTAAGCGTTGCTCAGGTTAGCATCGCTTAGATCTGCATCTACCAGATAAGCATGGTACAGTTTAGCACCGCTCAGGTTAACTCCTTTCAGGTTGAGAATCCCATCATCGGTTAATATATCTTTAATATAGTTAATGTTGAGCAATGTCTTCAATCTTATCGCTTGAAATATATTAAAAAATCCTTTATCATTAATTTCTTGTCTTTCTGATTTATATGTCGTTTTTACTTCTACAATAAATTTTTCTGTTAGTTCCATGTAACAAAATGATACTTTGCATCCATTAATGTCATTTAAGAGTATTTCTTCGCCACATAGAATTTCTTGAAATTTATGTTTTTTTTCTTCAAAAGCGATTTCTATTTTTTCCATTATTTGATTATGTAAAATTCCTTCATCTTTCGGCATCCTACCGAAGGACATAAAATTGATGACGTGTTCGAGAATATCTTTTGATGAAGATATATCTTCCATAGAACTACTTGTCATTGACGCGGATACATTTTGTAATATAGAGCTTGGTGATGTGTTAATTGGCATTATATTAACCTATATTCATATTAGGTGGTATTAATTAATAACCATTTAAAATTTTTTAAATTATCCACGGGGATTTAACTTGATAATTTTTGGGTCTGGTTGGTTTTGTTGAATAAATCGAACTTTTAGGTGATTGGGGGATCTGATCGCTACAGTCGTTTCATCATCGGGTCCCTATGGCAAAGCAAAAGTTTAAAATCACCAACTGGCCTGCATACAACAAAGCACTCAGGCAGCGCGTTTCATTGACAGTCTGGTTTCAAACGCCTGCGATGGCTCTGATTCGCTGAGCGCAAGTCACGTCCCAGCAGCAAGCATCCCGACAAAGAGAAGCTGTTCTGGTCGCTAACGGAGAAAGTCTTGCAGTTTGGTAAGAACCTGACTGACCCGAATAATCCGCGCCAGACACAGCCACACTTCTATGATAGCCTGTTTCCACGGCTCTTAGGCGTCATGATGAACATTGTAGCAGCATAAACGACCTGAGAGAGACTTATGTACAAAATAACGGCAACTATCAAAAAGCACGGTGGGATGGATGTCAGTGGCTACGGTTCTCTGTAGTTGTCAACTAAATTTGGCCACCCTACCTGACTGTTGATGGAACAGCCGTTCTGATTCATTTGGTGTTAACCCACCGTTATACCAGTGAGGTCTGACATCGCTATAATAATGGGTTATGTAGCGAATAATGGATGATTGAGCAGTACTAAAGCTTTGGTAGCCAGTCGTTGGCACCCATTCAGTCTTCAGACTACGGAAGAATCGCTCCATCGGACTATTGCACTGGTCAAGTAAATCAGGACACTTTTTTCTCAGCCATTTGTTCATCACGCACCGGAGACAGATCCCCGTTAGCGGCATGATGCCTGTCTAGATTGTAGTAGCGGATATACATCGCCACATCATGCTCCATGTAAGCCCGTGTTGGCTGGGGTACCAGCAGCAACCATTCATGTTTCAGACTGCCCCAGAAGCGCTCCATCACCGCATTATCCCAGCAGGCACCCACGTCTCCCATACTGCTCCTCAGCCTGTATAGCTAAACGACTTAATTTTGATTACATTATTTAAATGAGCTATTCAATTGATTTTAGACGTAAAGTGATATAGCCAAGCGACATTATTTTGATAACAGCCAGCTATGCTTCTTTGCCGCATATCAGGGCATAGGATGTAATCATTTTTAAGTCGGTTGGCTATATCTACACGGAAAAACGAAGGGTTGAGTATCCGAGAAACAGCGAAGCAATTTCGGATTGGCCCTGCCTCTGTATCGCGTTGGATTAATCAAATAGAGTCAAAAGCATCGACCACGCGTCAGCGAAAGATCGATAAATCCGAGTTGATAAAAGATGTTGAACAATATCCAGATGCTTACCAAAAAGAACGTGCAGAGCGTTTTGGCGTTTGTCAGAAGGCCATTTGGCAAGCGCTTAAAAAGCTGGGATTGACCTATAAAAAAAAACGCTACGTCATCCGAAAGCCGACGAAAACGCCCGGCAGGGATTTCAACAAAAAAAACAACAGTATGAAAAAGAAGGTAAACCTATTGTTTTTATTGATGAAAGTGGTTTTTCACACGATACCCCACGGACTCACGGCTATTCCCCAAAAGGTCAACGGTGTTTTGGCCTGAAGAACTGGGGAGCTAGGGGAAGAACAAATGTTATCGGCGCTTTATTAGGCACAACGCTGTTTGCTATCGGATTATTTGATATCAATATTAACAGCGATGTTTTCTATGCCTGGGTCACACAAGTCCTTATCCCAGTACTCCCTAAAAACAGTGTAATCATGATGGACAATGCCACTTTTCACAAAAAACATAATATTCAACAAGTCATCATCGATGCAGGGTATATGGTGGAGTATTTGCCTACATATTCGCCAGATCTTAACCCAATTGAGCATAAATGGGCACAAGCAAAAAGCAAAAAAAGAGAGATGGGTTGCGATACAGAGAGTTTGTTCTCAGTCCATATGGTGTAATCAAAATTAAGTCGCTTGGCTATACCTGCTCAGCAGCGCCTGAAAGCGTTGTCCCGTGTACTGCGCCCCCCTGTCCGTATGCACCACCAGGCCCGGCGGGGGAGTTCGCAGGTTATATGCCTTCATCAGGGCCCCGCAGACCAGCGATGAGGTCATCCGTCTGTCCACCTGCCAGCCCACTATCTGCCGGGAGTACAAATCCATAATAGCCGCCAGATACAGCCAGCCTTCACCGGTCTTCAGATACGTGATATCACTCGCCCACACCTGATTTGGCCCCGGCGGGTTAAAATTCTGGTTCAGCAGGTCTGGGGCCACCTCTGCACCCGGGCGGGGTTTTGTCGTGACCTTATAAGTCCGGCGCTGTCGGCAGACCAGCCCCTCTTCCTGCATGAGTTTCCTCACCCGCCAGCGGCTGATTATGATGCCTTCTCCACGAAGCCTTTTGACCAGCGTCCGGCTTCCTGCTCCCTGCCTGCTGGCGGCGAACAGCGCCTTTAACCTGACCCGGACCTCCACGTCTTTTTGCAGCGGTTCGGCGGGCTTTTTTCGCCATGCATACCAGGCAGAGGCCGTCACACGCATGACCCGACAGAGTGTACGAACGCTGAAGTCAGTGGCATTGTCGAGAATGAACCGGTATCTCACGACATATGTTTCGCGAAGAAGGCACTCGCCTTTTTTAGTATCTCCTTCTCTGTACGTAACTCTTTGTTTTCCTTTTGTAACCGTTTTAACTCTGCACGTTCATCATCGCTGAGTACGCCGTTGCTTTGCTCGCGTGCCAGCGAGACCCATGTATGCAGGGTTTTGTTGCTTATGCCCAGCGATGCTGCTGCCCTGGCTATCGTATAGCCCTGCTCTGTTACCAGGGCAACGGCTTCCTTTTTAAACTCAGGGGTAAATTGTCGTTTATGGTTCACTAAACACCTCCGTTTTGGATGTAAGTTTAGTGTCCTGATTATTCAACCACTACAGTTAGTCAGGCCGAGTTTGGCTGCCGGTTAGGCGTCAGTAAGTCAACGGTATCCCGCGAGCTACGGCGTAATTGCTCTGTAGATGGCTACCAGCCAGCCGTCGCGCAGAAGCTCAGCGACTACCGGCGTAAAACTCCCGGCAAACGCCAGATACATGAAGACACGGTCTTCTTTGTCGAAGAAGCGCTTAACTGGCTATGGAGTCCGGAACAGATCAGTACCATTGGCGATATCATCGGCAGGCCGGTTAGCCACGAGTGGAGCTACCAGCACGTGGCTAGCTATAAAGCCGTTGGTGGAGACCTGTACAAGTCCCTACGCCAGGGTAAACGTAGGTATCGCAAACGCTACGGCAAAAAGTGAAGCCCTATACCTGACGCTGTCTCCATCGAGAAACGGCCGCTGGTCTTTCATGACCGTAGCCCCGTAGGGGATAGGGAAGCAGACTTTGTACTGGGCAAGCAAGGCACTGGTGCCATCGTGACGTTGGCCGAGCGTAAAAACCGCATTTATCTGACTAAAAGGTCTTTTCTAAAGACCTCAACCGAAGTGGCTGCTGCCATTATCTCGATGCTGAGGAGCTATAAGGCATACCGTTATACATATATTAATTTATAACTTATTAATCAATTACTTATTAGTATAATTCGTAGTGATGATCAAACACCAAAAAAGCCAGTAAGGTGGTTGGTATATAGTAATTCACGGGCTCCCAAGTAGGTTGCTCAAAAAACGGGCAAAAAATGTGTATAACGGTATGGCTATAAGGACGTCTGCCATACCATAACGTTCGACAATGGCAGAGAGTTTACTCAGCACAAGGCTTTGTTGAATAATTTAACCGTTTGATTTACATCTTCTTTAGGTAGAATGCATGTACAGAGACTGTATTTTGTTAGAACGACAAATCAAGTAGTTAGCACAATAAAAAGCATTACGGCTGGAAAACTTAGTTGTTGAAGTGTTATAATAATTATGTAAATCAGCATGTTAAATTATTCAACAAAGCCTCAGCACAAAGAAATCGCCGTTGCGTTGGAATCGGAAACCTACTTCGTTCACCCTTACGCCTCCTGGGAGCGCGGGTTGAACGAGAACACCAATGGGCTACTGAGACAGTTTATCTCGAAAGGGACTGACCTAAGGACGGTAACGGATGACGAGCTCCGCAAGTACCAAGGAGCGCTGAATAGCAGGCCACGAAAATGCCTTGGCTTCAGGCCACGTTCAGTGCTCTTTGCAGAGCAAAGACAGGCGGCTTTGCTCTGCACCTTAATAGTTGAATCTGCCTGTGATCAATAAGGAATAAATATGAATTCTTTCAATAATGATAATGTTTTCGATAAAGGTATTGATGTATCAAAATGGCAAGGGGCTATTGACTGGGGATCCGTAGCTAAAAGTGGTGTTAAACATGCATTCATAAGAATGACCGAAGGAGGGACTTATGTCGACCCTAAATTCGTTGAAAACTGGAATAAAGCGAAGATTGAAAATATTAACGTTAATTGTTATCATTATTTCAGGGCACTAAGCAGTACGCCAGAAGAACAGTTTAATAACATCAAAAATGTATTATCTTCTGTTGATTTTGATTCAACCAAAAATTCACTGGCGATTGATGTTGAAAAATCACGTAATGAAACAGCAACGCCAGAACAAATGGCGGACAATTTGCATGCATTATTAGATCTTGTCAGTAAAAATTCAGATTTTTCTTGCCAAACTACACTTATATATTGCTCGCCATCGTATTGGGATAGTGGTATTAAGTGGGATAAATATGATTTTAGTATATATCCTCTCTGGGTTGCTAACTGGAATGTAGAGACACCCCAGCTTCCTTTGACATGGAAAAATGCAGCTAAAAGTTGGTCATGGTGGCAGTATAGCTCCAAGGGGAAAATTAGCGGCATTACTGAAAATGTAGTGGACTTAGATTGGGTAAAAAGAGCCTGTACATAAATTTGTGTAATTACCGGCTTTGTTGAATAAATCAGAGTTAGCCGACATGATGTTCACGCTGTTCAGCGACTCTATGGCATTCGTTGTGTAGATCACCTTGCGTATGTCTGCCGGGTAAGCGAAGAACGTCGCCAGGTTGGCCCAGTTTGTCTGCCAGCTCCGGCTTATATGCGGGTAGCGGCTGTCCCATGCGCTGGCGAACGCTTCCAGCGCCTGCTGGCCTGATTCTTCCGTGGAAGCCTGATAGATGGCTTTCAGGTCGCGAGTGACGGCTTTGTAGTCCTTCCAGGAGACGAGCCGCATGCTGTTACGCACCTGATGCACGATGCAGAGCTGTACCCGCGTATGCGGGTAAACAGCTTCAATGGCATCAGGAAAGCCCTTCAGGCCATCGCAGCAGGCGATGAAGATGTCATGTAGCCCACGATTTTTCAGTTCTGTCATTACAGATAACCAGAACTTGGCCCCCTCGGTTTTGGCTATCCATAGCCCCAGCAGCTCTTTTTCGCCCTGGCCGTTGATGCCTAGAGCCAAGTAAACAGACTTGTTGGTCACGGCTCTGCCGTCCTGGCTTTTGACCACAATACAGTCAAGGTAAACAATGGGATAAAACGCATCC
Source organism: Symbiopectobacterium purcellii (assembly GCF_052050035.1). Classification (GTDB taxonomy): domain Bacteria; phylum Pseudomonadota; class Gammaproteobacteria; order Enterobacterales; family Enterobacteriaceae; genus Symbiopectobacterium; species Symbiopectobacterium purcellii_A. The sequence goes on along the minus strand of NZ_CP189882.1, from coordinate 4,352,603 downwards.
AGCGGCCGTTGCTGCCAGCGCTTAACTTCATCCATCACGGCATTGGTCACTTGAGAAATGAAGCCAGCAGAAACATCGACCCCGTAGACTTCTTTAAAGTGAGCCTGAATATCACGGGTTGATAGCCCTCTGGAATAGAGAGAAATAATGCCCCATTCCCACTCGAAACGCAACAAAGCGGTAGAGGCTTATGCCACCAGTAAGTGCGTTAAAAATACCTCATTGGGAGAACGATAGCCCAGCGATTTTCTGCCCCTTGTATTGAGTATGTGTTCGAGTTCGGCAATCTTACGATGACTGACCTGACTGAAGTCTGTTCCCTTTGGGTAAAAACGTCGTATCAGCCCGTTGGTGTGCTCATTCAAGCCCCTCTCCCAGGAATGATAAGGATGGGCAAAGTAGACCTGCGCCCCTGTGATTTGAGTAATTTGCTCGTGCAGAGCGAATTCAGGGCCGTTATCAGCTGTTAGGGTCTTAAACTTGCAAAAGGTATTAGCTTCAATGTCCCTGAAAGCAGCAACCACAGTCTCCGCACGCTTATTAGGCAGTTTGCGAATGATGACGGTTTTCAATGCTTTATAGCCAACCGACTTAAAAATGATTACATCCTATGCCCTGATATGCGGCAAAGAAGCATAGCTGGCTGTTATCAAAATAATGTCGCTTGGCTATATCTACGATGGTTAACAAGAATGACTTCTGGTCTTTGCCAAAAATAGTGTCAATTTCGAAGTGGCCAGGCTCCTGTTTAAGCTCGGCTTGAGCTGGGCGATACTCAATACCAACACGGTTGGGAATAGGGCCTGATTTGAGGTTTTCGGCATTGTACCTGTAACGTTTTCCCCGATGAGGAAGTTGCTGATATAGCTCCCCGCCAGCCTGTCTCTCCTGCAGGATATAGCGATATAGCGTATTCTTGCTGACAGATATACCGAATTCCAGGTGCAAACGGCCACTGATGATTTCAGGTGAAGAGTGAGTGGAAAGCGCCTGCCTGATGAAGTTCTGAATGTGTGGCTCCAACGGGTAAAAAGCATTGTTTGGCAGAGGCTTATGACGGCGTTCCCGGGCCAGAGTGTCCGCCCTTCTACAGCAGTAGACACCATTGAAAGTAGGGTCGGTATTGCGTCTGAGTTCCCTGCTGATGGTCGAGCGAGGCAGAGCAAGCTCTCTGGCGATGGTAGCTTGGTTGACACCTTCACCACGCCGCTTTTCGATGTAGAACCGTTCTTTCTGAGTCAGATGTTTTCCCTGCATGCAACAGGCTCTCCAGTATGGCCAGAACGGTGATTTTATCCGACTCTGGCCAGTGGGTCACTTTGTTGCGTTTCGAGTGGGAATGGGGCATCGAGTTCATGGTGTCAGGATAGCGCAAACGCGCAATCCTGAATACCGACAGAAGCGCGCGTTGCTGAACAAGCAGCGGCATTGCCAATACTAGAACTGCATTAGAAGGGACATCATCGTGCATAACTTACCTGATATTGCTTTTTTCACACGCTGGCCGATGCCGCAGCCGAGCAGAACCTCCCTCGCTATCGTTCAGCGCAAAACCTTCACATTGGCAATAAGCCAAAGGAAGGTTTTCGCTTCGACCCGGTGACCGACGCCGATCGAGAAGCGGAGCGCGCCATTCGCGCACTGATTAGCGCACATTACCCTGAACATGCGATTTTGGGCGAGGAGTTCAGCGCAGTTGGCGAGGGTGAAACCCAATGGATATTAGATCCGGTTGACGGAACCCGGCCCTTTCTGTGCGGCATTCCCGTGTGGGGAACGTTGATGGGTTTACTGCATCACCGGCGCGCCGTTATGGGAATGATGAGTCAGCCGTTTACGCAAGAACGCTTCTGGGCCGATGGAATTCAATCTTGGTATCGGGGCCCCTACGGTGAGCATGCGTTGCAAACGCGTAAAAATCTATCGCTGTCGCAAGTTATTCTGCACACCACCTCCCCCGAACCGGTTCCACGTCATCCTGGCATCTATTTTCCGTCCCTGACACAGCAAACCCTGATGACCCGTTATGGCGGAGAGTGCTATGCCATGGCCATGGTGGCCGCTGGACACATTGATATCAGAGTGGAATATGGCCTGCAGCCTTATGATATCGCAGCGCTGATCCCGATCATTGAGCAGGCAGGTGGCATCGTGACCACCCTTGATGGCGGACGTCCTGAAGGCGGGGGGAATATTGTTGCTTCAGGCGATCCGCAGCTTCACCAGCAGGTATTCGCCATACTCAATGGCTGACCGACGTTAGTTTTCTTTTCCCCCCTCCAGCAGGCGCGCCCAACGCGCGCCGCCATCAACCTGTTCGACAATCAGCTTCAGCGTCATGGTCAGTGGCACGGCCAACAAAATTCCGATCAGTCCCAACAACCCCTGCCACACCAGCAGAGAAATCAAGACCACACTGGTGGCAATATTCAGCTTCCGGCCACACAGGTATGGGTCCACAATCCAGCCCAATATCAGGTTGATGATCAGAAATGCCGCCAGTGCCGCCATACCCGGACTCATGCCGTTAAAGGCAAATGCCTGAATGATAGGCGGCACTGCCGCCAGAATAGATCCCAGCGCGGGAATAAAATTCAGCAGAAAGGCCAGCACAGCCCAAATAAAGGCGAATTTAACCTGCAAAATGGTTAACAGCACCCAGGTTGCTACGCCGTTTAACACGCTCATCAGCGTTTTAAGCATCAGATACTGCGTTACGCTATCAATGCCGCGCCGCACGGCTTTCATGCCAGAGGATTCCGCGCGAAACAACCGTTGTGTTTTCTCTACTAATACCGGTACCTCAATCAGCATGAAAATAACGGTCAGAAACACCACCAGTGTCGATGAAAAAAAACTGGATACATTGCTGAGCATACGGGTGATCAGTCCAAGAAATTGCCCAGGGTCAATCAGCGACATCGCCGCTTCCGGCGACAGTGTTAGCCCTAATTCCTGCAATGGTGCCATACCGACGGCAAGCTGACGCGTCAGCAGGCTGCGCATTTGCAGGCTCATTTGATTTAACTCAGGCAACGCCGCCACCATTCGGAGCAGGACGTAAACCAACAGCATCAACAATACGCCGCCCAGCAACACCACAACCAGTGAACGCGGTAGACGCGTACGACACAATAGCGCCACTACCGGCTCAAGCACGATAGCCAAAAACAGGGAAAGCAGAATGATGGAGAGGATGGATGCCGCCAGATGGATCCCCATCATGACGATAGCCAATGCGGCTAACAGCAACATGCGGTTCAGCAACATATCATCGGAAAATACAGGTGTTTTCATGGTGGCCTGCTTAGGGTTAACACGACGTTTAAATCCTGTCGCACGCGATAAAATCCATTTTTGCAAATGCGCGTCGGACAGTCTGTTCTTCAACAGAAAATATAGCGGCTTTTCGCCGCAACGTCGTTTTTAACGCTATTTACCCCAGTGCGTTTTGAGGTAATCCACCGCCGGAACGGTTTGAGGTTGATGAAGAAATCCCTCACGAAAGAGCACGCTGCCTTTCACATCCGGCAGCGCTTCATTGAGCGCCAACTGCCGCCGCAGTTCAGGCACGCCGCCGTCCTGCGCCCAATCAGGCTCCTTTTGGGAAGGCACACCGACTTTATATAGTGCTATACCAATGTAGAGGCGCGTTTTTGTTGGCTTTACCACATCCGCCCACCATTTTACCAGTGTGTCATAACGGACGATTTCTAGTGAAAAAGGCCAGTAGATTTGCGGGATGATGTAGTCAATCAGGCCGCGTTCCACCCACAACCGTGTGTCTGTATAAGAGATGTCATAGGCCTCCCCCCCGCGCGTGTCCGAACCGCGAGCGTCATTCTCCGCATTGCGCCACACGCCCGACGGACTGATGCCAAACTCAACCTGCGGTTTGACCGCTTTGATTGCCATCGATACTTGCTCAATCAATAGTAAGGTATTATTGCGGCGCCAGTCCCCTTTGAGGGCAAATCCCTGTCCGTACTGTCGATAGGTAGCATCGTCTTGCAAACGAGAAGCTGGGGTCTCGTAGTAAAAGTAATCATCAAAATGGATGCCATCTACGGCGTAGTTGTTAATCAGCTCCACCACCACGTTGGTGATCCACTGACGCACCTCAGGGATACCAGGATCCAACACAAACCGGTCGCTCGCCGTGCGTATCCATTCTGGGTGCAACGCATACACGCTCGAGGGCGAGGCACCAAGGGTGCGGCGCAGCGCGGCCACAGTTTTCGGCTGGGTATTGCTGGTCACTCGGTAAGGATTAAGCCAGGCGTGAATGCGTAATCCACGCTTATGCCCCTCAGCCAACATGAAGGCCAAAGGATCGTAACCGGGATCTTTGCCCACCACGCCGGTTAATACATCAGACCACGGCAGCAACGCCGAACGGTATAACGCTGTGCCATCCGGCTTTACCTGAAAAAAAATCGTGTTAACGCCCAGACTAACCAGATTGTCAAGCTTGTCGATCAGCGCCTGTTTTTGTAACGCAATGCGGCGCTCATCAGAAGGTTCATCACTTGACGCAGGCGTCGGCCAGTCAAGGCCGGATAGCGTGGTCAGCCAAACCCCCTTAACGTTCTCCGGCACAGCCGGAGAAACGCGGACGGGAGCCTCAACCACCACGGGAGAGATGATGTTCCCTTTGCTACCGCACCCAAGCACCCCGCACACCAAACACAGCAGAAAAAAACGACGTTGATAATTCAGCATATTTGGGCAACTCCTTGGCAGTAGAAAGGGCAATCACGGATTTAGGTTCGGTATTTTTCCACCAGCGCTTTGGCAATTGCCTCCGTTTGCGCATCGGCATTGCCTTCGATGTCCGTCGGGCGGAAATGCATTTGAAACGCGCTGATGGTCAAACGTGTTTCTTTATCCAGCTCACCGTTTTGTGGAATTTTATCATAGCCATACCGATGCAGTGCTTTCTGAAGCGTCAGCACATCCGTCGGCGCACTCGGTTGCCGTCCAGCCAGATACTTGTTCACCGTTGCATCATCAGGCCAGGCACCAACGCACATCTCCGCAAACAGTTTCCAGGGGAACAGTTTTCCAGGGTCCTGTTTGCGCAGCGGTGCAATATCGCTGTGCGCCAGCACATTATCCGGCGTGATGTTGTTACGCTTGATAATGTCTTTGATCAGCGCAGCAAGCGCGGTGATTTGTGTTTCATTATAAGCATACCAGGTACGAAAGCCAAGCATGTTATCGGTAAATCCGAGGTTAACAATCTCAATGCCTACCGACGAGTCATTGAGATTTACCCGACCATTCCAATTACTGACACCCGCATGCCAGGCTCTCATATCCTCAGGTACCAGTTGCATCACTACGGGTTTTTTATCGCGTAGCGGTGGATTTTTCGCAACCAGATAATGCGCACTTACCTGCCCCTGGGTTAATACCTTTAACGAACGCGCATCATCCAGTGCGGTGTAATGTAAAATCAGAAATCGGACACGCTCATTCTGGCCCTTGGCCGGATGAGTGGTATCCACGGTGTAATCGCCACGATCCACCAACGTTGAACGTGGCGTAGAACATCCGGCAACTCCCAATGCGAGCATTCCCACGGTGAGCAATTTCAGCCCGCCTGGACGAGTGGTAGACAAAACAGAATTGGATATCATGAAAAATTCACCTCCTTGGCGATCATTAACAGCAATAAGCATCACAATAAGCCAGTAAATAGGCGTTTTTTCCTAAAGATTACTACGCGGTTGCTATTCGCGGTTGCTATTAAATCATCGCTAAACCGTTACGACATTTAATCATTTTATAGCATTTCCAAGGAATAATTACCCTTTTCAACACTCAAAAAGTGACACCGTCACCTTAGATGTTAGCCCTATACCCCATTCCCACTCGAAACGCAACAAAGTGACCCACTTGCCAGAGTCGGATAAAATCACCGTTCTGGCCCTACTGGAGAGCCTGTTGCATGCAGGGAAAACATCTGACTCACAAAGAACGGTTCTACATCGAAAAGCGGCGTGGTGAAGGTGTCAACCAAGCTACCATCGCCAGAGAGCTTGCTCTGCCTCGCTCGACCATCAGCAGGGAACTCAGACGCAATACCGACCCTACTTTCAATGGTGTCTACTGCTGTAGAAGGGCGGACACTCTGGCCCGGGAACGCCGTCATAAGCCTCTGCCAAACAATGCTTTTTACCCGTTGGAGCCACACATTCAGAACTTCATCAGGCAGGCGCTTTCCACTCACTCTTCACCTGAAATCATCAGTGGCCGTTTGCACCTGGAATTCGGTATATCTGTCAGCAAGAATGCGCTATATCGCTATAGCCTGCAGGAGAGACAGGCTCGCGGGGAGCTATATCAGCAACTGTAGTGGGGCTTTGTTGAATAAATCGAACTTTCAGGGGATCGCCGGATCAAAGCACTATCATCGCTCCCGATAGCAGCTCCCCATGGCAAAGCAAAAGTTTAAAATCACCAACTGGCCCACCTACAACAAAGCACTCAGACAACGCGGCTCCCTGACGGTCTGGCTTGATGAGTCGGCCATCGCTGCATGGACTGACAGTTCTTCGCCTGAAGGTCGTGGTCGGCCGCTTTACTACACCGATATGGCTGTTACCACGGTTTTGATGATAAAGCGCGTGTTTAACCTGTCGCTCCGGGCATTACAGGGCTTTGTCGACTCGGTATTTACACTAAGCGTGTTGCTTAATAGTGAAATAAGGGTGTTTCGGTGATTGAAGTAAATTTTACGCTGTTCTGAGATGGAAATTCCAAAGACCGGCGCTAAGGAGTAAGAAGGTATCATCAATAAAGGGTCTACGATTCCGTAAAATTTGGGTCATGCAACCGAGGCGCTTGATACCCGCGATGGCGTGTTCAACTGTAATACGGATGCCCGAGATTATTTTATTTTCTTGTTTTTGTTCAGGCGATAAAGGTCTTTTTCGAGTTCCTTTTTTTGGGATTTGTGTATTAGGATGCTGTTTATCTATACCTTGAAAACCGGTATCTGCCCAGATGGTTACCTCAGGAGGAATATGGCGAATTATATCGACTTTATCGAGTAAGCGTTTATCGTGACGGCGCCCATTTTTGCTCATGGGGATAAATCCAATTTGCCTTGTTTCGTCAGTCATAATAAGCGCTTTTCGAGTGGTCTGTCTTTTCTTTCCCGAATACATTTTTTTTCGCCGACGCAGATTCTTAGGCTTTTGGACAGGTCGCTCTGTCCCATCAATAAAGACGTCTTTAACTCCAGGAAAGGCGCGAAAAAATTCCTCAGCAGAGCGAATTTGACGAGCGGGCAAAACACATTCTCGCCCCAAGGTCATCTCTAAAACCGGCAATAATATTTTTACCCAGCGACATACCCGTGTTCTATCTAAACCAAAAAGAAGTCCTTGCAAATCATAGGTCGGATAACATTTTAAATACAATAAAATAAAAAGCAGTTTATCTAATGGGGTTGGGATAAATACTTTCTGCCCTGCACCCATCTGCCGCTCGTGATCTTTTCGATTCTTTTTCCGATAAATCAAATAACAAGCTGAAAATTCAGCGGCTAAATTTTTCAATTCTTCGACTGATAATCCAATGATTGCTTTACATAAACGATTATCTCGTAACAACCGCTCTTTGTTGATCATTTCAAACCTTTATTCTCTAAGTTAAACCTCTTTTTATTCTCAATAGCCTGACAAAAAATGCAAGTCTCTATTCAGCAACTAGTTTACTGATGAGCCTGCCACTGCGCTGCCCGGACTACTCTCTGGTCAGTCGGCGGGCAAAAACCGTCAGTATCAGCATAAAAACGCCAACGCGTGGGCTTTGTTGAATAATTTAACCGTTTGATTTACATCTTCTTTAGTTAGAATGCATTTACAGAGAATGTATTTACAGAGAATGTATTTTGTTAGAACGACAAATCAAATAGTTAGCACAATAAAAAGCATTCCGAGAGGAAAAATTAGTCGTTGAAATTTTATAATGCTTATATAAATCAGTATCTTAAATTATTCAACAAAGCCCAACGCGTGGTGAAATCTCGCATCTGGTCATCGACAGTACCGGTCTGAAGGTCTTTGGCGAAGGTGAATGGAAAGTCAGGCAGCATGGGGCTGACAGACGAAGAGTGTGGCGCAAGCTTCATCTGGCAGCAGACAGTGCGACGCATGAGATTATCTGTGCCGACTTATCGCTCAGCGGAACGACAGATGCGCAGGCACTGCCGGGCCTGATTAACCAAACCCACCGAAAAATCAGGGAAGTGTCAGCAGACGGTGCTTATGACGCCCGTTACTGCCACGATGCGTTGCTAAGAAAGAAAATCAGGCCCCTTATCCCGCCGCGAAGCGGAGCCAAATACTGGCCGGACAAGTACCATGAACGTAACCATGCGGTGGCGAATCAGCGTCTGAGCGGGAGTAATGATATGTGGAAAAAGAAAGTGGGTTATCACCGGCGTTCAGTGGCAGAAACAGCTATGTTGCGCATAAAAACTTTGCTGGGTGGCCATCTGAGTCTGCGTGACTATGAGGCTCAAGTAGGTGAAGCCATAGCGATGGTCAAAGCGCTGAACCGTATGACGTTGTTGGGTATGCCACACAGCGTCAGGATAGGATAACAGGTGTAGCAGAGGGAGTCATCCTGTCGGCGGCTTTGTTGAATAATTTAACCGTTTGATTTACATCTTCTTTAGTTAGAATGCATTTACAGAGAATGTATTTTGTTAGAACGACAAATCAAATAGTTAGCACAATAAAAAGCATTCCGAGAGGAAAAATTAGTCGTTGAAATTTTATAATGCTTATATAAATCAGTATCTTAAATTATTCAACAAAGCCCCTGTCGGCTAATTCTGATTTATTCAACAAAGCCTGGACCTTGCCAATCAGAGACTGGAAACCTGCTATGAGCCAATTCATGTTGATGTATGGAGAACGAATCTCCGGTTAAGCAATGGAGCCATTTACACAAAATTCTTTACAGACTCTCGCGGGTATCAAGCGCCTCGGTTGCATGACCCAAATTTTACGGAATCGTAGACCCTTTATTGATGATACCTTCTTATAGCCAAGCGACTTAATTTTGATTACACCATATGGACTGAGAACAAACTCTCTGTATCGCAACCCATCTCTCTTTTTTTGCTTTTTGCTTGTGCCCATTTATGCTCAATTGGGTTAAGATCTGGCGAATATGTAGGCAAATACTCCACCATATACCCTGCATCGATGATGAATTGTTGAATATTATGTTTTTTGTGAAAAGTGGCATTGTCCATCATGATTACACTGTTTTTAGGGAGTACTGGGATAAGGACTTGTGTGACCCAGGCATAGAAAACATCGCTGTTAATATTGATATCAAATAATCCGATAGCAAACAGCGTTGTGCCTAATAAAGCGCCGATAACATTTGTTCTTCCCCTAGCTCCCCAGTTCTTCAGGCCAAAACACCGTTGACCTTTTGGGGAATAGCCGTGAGTCCGTGGGGCATCGTGTGAAAAACCACTTTCATCAATAAAAACAATAGGTTTACCTTCTTTTTCATACTGTTGTTTTTTTTGTTGAAATCCCTGCCGGGCGTTTTCGTCGGCTTTCGGATGACGTAGAGTTTTTTTTATAGGTCAATCCCAGCTTTTTAAGCGCTTGCCAAATGGCCTTCTGACAAACGCCAAAACGCTCTGCACGTTCTTTTTGGTAAGCATCTGGATATTGTTCAACATCTTTTATCAACTCGGATTTATCGATCTTTCGCTGACGCGTGGTCGATGCTTTTGACTCTATTTGATTAATCCAACGCGATACAGAGGCAGGGCCAATCCGAAATTGCTTCGCTGTTTCTCGGATACTCAACCCTTCGTTTTTCCGTGTAGATATCACTTTACGTCTAAAATCAATTGAATAGCTCATTTAAATAATGTAATCAAAATTAAGTCGTTTAGCTATACCTTCTTACTCCTTAGCGCCGGTCTTTGGAATTTCCATCTCAGAACAGCGTAAAATTTACTTCAATCACCGAAACACCCTTATTTCACTATTAAGCAACACGCTTATAGCATTTGTCTAGACAGAGGCGGAGCTTTCTGCCGGGTCTGCCCGTCTGAAGGGCGTCGAGAGTATCAGCAACCAGCTTTATGTCGTGGGTATTTGCCCCTGAGACAACCAGAGAGAGGGGAAGCCCGTTCGCATCGGTCATCAGGCTACGCTTTACACCCTGTTTCCCCCGGTCTGTGGGATTCCGTCCTGTTTTTTTGAGCCTGTCAGCGGTGACTTCGTCATACAACCATCCATCGACAGCCATGACCAGTCGATAGCATCCAGCTGCTCGCAGGCCAGCAACCCGTTCTGCCAGAACCGTTCAAAAACTCCTGCATCCCGCCACTCCTGGAAGCGGCGGTGAGCGGAGATTGACGAGCATATCCCGGTGGCATTCAGGGCATTCCACTGGCAACCCGTTCTGAGCACAAAGAGAATGGCGTTCATTGCGGCACGATTATCAACCCGCCAGCGATGCGTACCCAGCGGATGGTGGGTTTTGTGTTCCGGGAGCAACGGAACCATTTTCCCCCAGAGTTCATCGCTGATCTACCACTTATTGCTTGCCATACTTCCCTCAGAAATTGCCATTACTTATTAACTGATAATTCCTTTTGGGATAGGTTCTTAGCCCTGTTTGCTGCATATTTGATGACAATCATGCTGTAATCCGACGGGAAAACTCTGATTTTGCGTCAGGTCACCCTGCATTTTGATGTAAGTCTTAACACTCCCTGCTTAACAGGCGTATCCTACACTTCACTTATCGACGACGGGCCAACTGCCCGCCATTTTTTTGTCCTTTTTTGGTCTGACATAAGATGAAAACGCATGGAGTAATCGGGGTTACGCCTTTTAATGCGCTGATCGCCGCCTGTTGGCGCGAAAAATATACCGCACAACGTTTGGTTCACGACATTATCGCGGGCATCACCGTGGGGATTATTGCCATTCCCTTGGCAATGGCGCTGGCGATTGCCAGTGGCGTTCCTCCGCAGTACGGGCTTTACACCTCGGCAATTGCCGGGATTGTCATTGCGGTAACCGGAGGGTCACGCTATAGCGTTTCCGGCCCAACGGCAGCCTTCGTGGTAATTCTTTATCCCGTTTCGCAGCAGTTTGGCCTCTCTGGCTTGTTGGTGGCCACACTGCTTTCCGGGGTGTTTTTGGTGTTGATGGGCGTCTGCCGCTTTGGGCGCCTGATTGAATATATTCCGCTGTCAGTGACTTTAGGCTTTACCTCCGGCATCGGTATCACCATTGCTGCCATGCAGATTAAGGACCTGTTTGGTCTGCATCTGACCATCGTGCCAGAGCACTATATCGAAAAGGTGATAGCGCTGGCACAGGCGTTTCCCACCCTGACGCTGGCTGACACCCTGATCGGCCTGACAACGCTGGCCGTGCTAGTGTTGTGGCCCAAACTGGGGCTCCGCTTGCCGGGCCATTTGCCTGCGCTGCTGGCAGGCGTTGCTGTCATGGGTATCATGTCGCTGATGGGCCACGATGTCGCCACCATCGGTTCCCGCTTTAGCTTTATGCTGGCTGATGGCTCGCAGGGTCAGGGCATTCCGCCCATTCTGCCGCAGTGGGTGCTGCCGTGGAACGTGTCGGCAGCCGGTGAACCGGCCATGACGCTCAACTGGCAGAGCATTTCCGCCCTGCTCCCCGCGGCATTTTCCATGGCGATGCTCGGCGCTATCGAATCACTGCTGTGCGCGGTGGTACTAGACGGAATGACCGGTAAAAAACACAACTCCAATGCCGAATTGATGGGACAAGGCTTCGGTAATCTGGTCGCGCCATTCTTTGGCGGCATCACCGCCACCGCGGCTATCGCGCGCTCCGCCGCCAACGTGCGCGCCGGAGCAACATCTCCGGTGTCGGCGGTGGTGCACGCGCTGTTGGTGCTGTTGGCGCTTTTGGTGCTGGCTCCCTGGCTCTCTTATCTGCCATTGGCCGCTATAGCCGCGCTGCTGCTGATCGTCGCCTGGAACATGAGCGAAGCCCATAAAGTGGTGGATTTGCTGCGTCATGGCCCCAAAGATGACATCATTGTCATGCTGCTTTGCATGTCGTTGACCGTGCTGTTTGATATGGTGATTGCGATTACGGTGGGGATTGTGTTGGCATCGCTGCTGTTTATGCGCCGCATTGCCCAAATCACCCGGCTGAGCGAACGTCCCGAGACCTCATCGCCGACGCGACTGGTACTGCGGGTCAACGGTCCACTGTTTTTCGCCGCAGCGGAACGCATTTTCAACGATATTCTGCAACGCAGCGAGCATTATCAGATCATCATTCTGCAATGGGACGCGGTGCCGATTCTGGATGCCGGAGGACTCAATGCGTTCTTGCGTTTCAGCGATGCCTTACCCGCTGACAAACAGCTATTGATAACCGATATTCCGTTCCAACCGCTCAAAACCTTGGCGCGCGCCAATGTGCATCCCATTGCGGGACGCCGCACATTTTATCCCACGCTGGCCCAAGCGTTGGAAGCAACGCAGGCTATCGATTAATCTCACTACCCATTAGGCCGCGCGAGCGGCCTAAACCGGTGTGATCTGGACGTTCAGACACTCATTGCGCTGCGACACCGTTGTTGATGCCGCGCAGGCTTCACGGATCGTCACTAACTGTTGTGACGTCAGCGGATACGGCAGCACAATATTCAGTGCTGTCAGCTGCTGCTGCTGCGCCAGGGCGATCAGTCGCGTCAGGTTTGTTTCATCGTTGACCTGAGTGGAAAACACCTGCATTGCCAGCGTTTTCATTTGCTCTTGCGGGGCTACCTGACGGGCCGACTCAGATTTTGTGACTATGCCGATAATCGGCAACACGCCATACATGGCATCAATAAAACGCCAGCGTTTGTTACACAGCGCTGCCAAATACTCAGCGTAATCAATACTTAACTCCTCATTGTAACACACAGACTCTGGGTTATCTCCCATGTCCTTCTCTCCTGTTCGCCAGTGGGTTCATCGCGTCACTTGTACGTCAATCACCTTTCATCAAGCGTCGATAATACATCTGCCCTGTTTTACCAGGCTCACGGGTTACCCCCATATAGACAACCGACTTAAAAATGATTACATCCTATGCCCTGATATGCGGCAAAGAAGCATAGCTGGCTGTTATCAAAATAATGTCGCTTGGCTATATATTGTCATGAGCGTGAGTGATTTGACAGCGCGAGCACGTTATCAAGTTCACGATATTGCAATAAACTAGTTGCTGAATAGAGACTTGCATTTTTTGTCAGGCTATTGAGAATAAAAAGAGGTTTAACTTAGAGAATAAAGGTTTGAAATGATCAACAAATAGCGGTTGTTACGAGATAATCGTTTATGTAAAGCAATCATTGGATTATCAGTCGAAGAATTGAAAAATTTAGCCGCTGAATTTTCAGCTTGTTATTTGATTTATCGGAAAAAGAATCGAAAAGATCACGAGCGGCAGATGGGTGCAGGGCAGAAAGGATTTATCCCAACCCCATTAGATAAACTGCTTTTCATTTTATTGTATTTAAAATGTTATCCGACCTATGATTTGCAAGGACTTCTTTTTGGTTTAGATAGAACACGGGTATGTCGCTGGGTAAAAATATTATTGCCGGTTTTAGAGATGACCTTGGGGCGAGAATGTGTTTTGCCCGCTCGTCAAATTCGCTCTGCTGAGGAATTTTTTCGCGCCTTCCCTGGAGTTAAAGACGTCTTTATTGATGGGACAGAGCGACCTGTCCAAAAGCCTAAGAATCTGCGTCGGCGAAAAAAAATGTATTCGGGAAAGAAAAGACAGACCACTCGAAAAGGGCTTATTATGACTGACGAAACAAGGCAAATTGGATTTATCCCCATGAGCAAAAATGGGCGCCGTCACGATAAACGCTTACTCGATAAAGTCGATATAATTCGCCATATTCCTCCTGAGGTAACCATCTGGGCAGATACCGGTTTTCAAGGTATAGAGAAACAGCATCCTAATACACAAATCCCAAAAAAAGGAACTCGAAAAGACCTTTATCGCCTGAACAAAAACAAGAAAATAAAATAATCTCGGGCATCCGTATTACAGTTGAACACGCCATCGCGGGTATCAAGCGCCTCGGTTGCATGACCCAAATTTTACGGAATCGTAGACCCTTTATTGATGATACCTTCTTATAGCCAAGCGACTTAATTTTGATTACACCATATGGACTGAGAACAAACTCTCTGTATCGCAACCCATCTCTCTTTTTTTGCTTTTTGCTTGTGCCCATTTATGCTCAATTGGGTTAAGATCTGGCGAATATGTAGGCAAATACTCCACCATATACCCTGCATCGATGATGACTTGTTGAATATTATGTTTTTTGTGAAAAGTGGCATTGTCCATCATGATTACACTGTTTTTAGGGAGTACTGGGATAAGGACTTGTGTGACCCAGGCATAGAAAACATCGCTGTTAATATTGATATCAAATAATCCGATAGCAAACAGCGTTGTGCCTAATAAAGCGCCGATAACATTTGTTCTTCCCCTAGCTCCCCAGTTCTTCAGGCCAAAACACCGTTGACCTTTTGGGGAATAGCCGTGAGTCCGTGGGGCATCGTGTGAAAAACCACTTTCATCAATAAAAACAATAGGTTTACCTTCTTTTTCATACTGTTGTTTTTTTTGTTGAAATCCCTGCCGGGCGTTTTCGTCGGCTTTCGGATGACGTAGAGTTTTTTTTATAGGTCAATCCCAGCTTTTTAAGCGCTTGCCAAATGGCCTTTCTGACAAACGCCAAAACGCTCTGCACGTTCTTTTTGGTAAGCATCTGGATATTGTTCAACATCTTTTATCAACTCGGATTTATCGATCTTTCGCTGACGCGTGGTCGATGCTTTTGACTCTATTTGATTAATCCAACGCGATACAGAGGCAGGGCCAATCCGAAATTGCTTCGCTGTTTCTCGGATACTCAACCCTTCGTTTTTCCGTGTAGATATCACTTTACGTCTAAAATCAATTGAATAGCTCATTTAAATAATGTAATCAAAATTAAGTCGTTTAGCTATACTCCTTAGCGCTGGTCTTTGGAATTTCCATCTCAGAACAGCGTAAAATTTACTTCAATCACCGAAACACCCTTATTTCACTATTAAGCAACACGCTTAATGAAATCCGGTATCTGCGCGTTATACCCTTTTACGCTTCATTGCTGGCGCCGCCCATGTGTGGGCGCTATGCTAACGCAAGACGAAAACGGTCTGTCACACGGCAGGCTGAGGATAGAGCAACAAAAACTACGGTGACTATGCATAAGATTGCCTTTGTGGAAGATGACCCTGAAGTGGGCAAACTGATTGCGGCTTATCTGGGAAAACATGACATAGATGTTCATCTGGAGCAGCGCGGTGATAAAGCGCTCGACTTCATCGCGCAGCAAAATCCCGATCTGGTGCTGTTGGATGTGATGCTACCGGGCAAAGATGGCATGACCATTTGCCGCGAGTTACGCCCCCTGTACTGCGGCCCGATCGTGCTGCTGACCTCACTTGACAGCGACATGAACCACATTTTGGCGCTGGAAATGGGCGCAGATGACTACATTCTGAAAACGACGCCACCCGCCGTGTTACTGGCCCGCCTGCGACTCCATCTGCGCCAGTATTCAACACAGCCCGCCACGCAGTTTGCACCTGAAACGCCCGCAGTACAGGCGCAGGTTCAGGTGCACAAAACGCTGCACTTCGGGTTGCTGTGTATCGATCCGGTTAACCGTGAAGTGACGCTGGCGGAAGAGAATATAGTGCTATCCACCGCCGATTTCGATTTACTGTGGCAGTTGGCGACCCATGCCGGACACACCATGGACCGGGATTTGTTGCTCAAAAATCTGCGCGGCGTCAGTTATGACGGTATGGATCGCAGCATCGACGTTGCCATTTCCCGCCTGCGCAAAAAATTGCACGACAACGCCCTGGAGCCCTTCCGTATCAAGACCGTGCGCAACAAAGGTTACCTTTTCGCTCCGAACGCCTGGGAGAGCGCCATACCATGAGAAAACTGTTTGTGCAGTTTTTTCTGTTGCTGTTTGCCAGCTTCGTGGTAATGACGCTGCTGGTAGGTCTGGTCTACAAAATGACCGCAGAGCGCGCTGGTCGCCAGTCGATGGACGACCTGATGAAAAGTTCGCTCTATCTGATCCGCAATGAGTTGCGTACCATCCCGCCGCGCGAATGGCATAAAACCATCAACGAGATGGATTTGAACCTGTCATTCACGTTGAACATTGAGCCACTGAGTAAATACCGCTTATCGCCGAAAGCACAGCAGCGGTTGAATCAGGGCGAAATTATCGCGATTGAAGATCAATACACCTTTATCCAGCGTATCCCGCGCTCTCACTATGTACTGTCGGTTGGGCCAATCCCTTATCTGTTTTTCCTGCATGAGATGCGGCTGTGGGATTTGCTGTTTGTGATGCTGATTGGTCTTTCTCTGGCACTGCCCGTGTTTTTGTGGATGCGACCGCATTGGCAGGCCATGTTGAAACTGGAAAATGCCGCGCAGCGATTGGGGGAAGGCCATCTTGAAGAGCGACTGCACTATGACAACACCTCCAGTATGGTGCGACTGGGTATCGCGTTTAACCAAATGGCCGATAATCTGAATCAACTGATTGTCAGTAAAAAGCGGCTGATTGACAACATTGCCCATGAATTACGCACCCCGCTGGTACGCCTGCGCTATCGCCTCGCCATGAGCGATAATCTGAGTGAGGATAAACAAATCGCCCTCAACCGCGATATTGGGCAATTGGAAGCGCTGATTGACGAGTTACTGACCTACGCACGCCTCGATCGTCCGCAGGTCTCACTCCACCTGACACAGATTGATGTCACTGCCTGGCTGCAAAATAAAATCGATGAGTGGCGTATGCTGCACGCGGATAAGGAATTCGAACTGTCGATGCCGCCCGGCACGGATATTGGCTATCTCGATATGCGCCTGATGGAGCGGGTGCTGGATAATCTGGTCAATAATGCACTGCGCTTCTGCCATTCGCGCATCAGCGTCAGCGTATCTCGCGATGGGCCAATGGCCTGTCTTCAAGTGGATGACGATGGCCCCGGCATTGCGTTGGAAGACCGGGAAACGGTGTTTGAGCCGTTTATCCGGCTGGAGGCCGGGTTAGAAAACAGCAGCGGAGGTTGTGGGCTGGGCCTCGCGATTGTTTATGCCATCGTGCAGGCTTATGACGGCACTATTGTGGCGGAGAGCAATGAATGGGGCGGCGCCCGTTTCCGCTTCTGCTGGCCGATTAAAACCGATATCCCCGTTCGCCCTGCACTCCCGTCCTGAGGGTGTACATTGCGTTACACACCGATACCAATGACTCACAGACCCTCAACGGGCTTTTTCTTATGCTTCTTTCACCGGGCCGCTTCAAGGCCCACATTTGAACGGAATAATGAGGAATTGATGATGAAAAAAGTATTAGTATTGATCGCAGGTGCCGCTCTGGGTCTCTCCTCTGTCACATTTGCAGCGAACACCACGGCAGCGCCAGCAACCACACCTGCTGCACATGCTCAGGAACACGCGAAAAAGACAGTGAAAAAAGCCACTAAGCCTGCCGCACAGAAAGCGCAAGCTGCCAAAAAACACGTGAAGAAAGCCGCTAAGCCTGCCGCACAAAAAGCCCAGGCTGCGAAAAAACACGTCAAAAAGGCCGCTAAAAAACCGGCTCCCACCGCCGCGTAATCGCATCACTGTTTGTTGTCTCAAGATCCCTGCTCCGGCAGGGACTTGTTAGCCACAAAACGCCGCCAACACCAGCGGGTTTCACGCAAAGATAGTGAGTCTGACACCCGGTGAATCGGGTGTTTTTTTATGACAGGCATTCCAGCCGCTCCCCTTCCGGAAGCCGCCGTATGCCCGGACGCATACGGTTTATTTATGGGGTGCCTGATGATGTTCCATAGCTACTCATTCGAAATTGCGTTTTCGTTGGTGCTTGTGTGCGGATTCATCACGCTGCTGTTCTTTATATGAGGAACACAAAAGCGATTCCAAGTAGAACCTGAACCCACCATCCTAGCAAACCTGACTATAGTTAGTGGGCAACGAAAATATATCGCTTTTCCGCAAGGTAATTCTATTGATGCGTAAACTGGCCTGGTTGTTCTGTTTGATAGCGTTACCCGCCGCCCATAGCTGGGCTGAACAATCCTCTTCTGAAGCTGAACGTCAAAAAACGCTGTTTTTTAATCATGACGATCGCGATCCGGTGCCGTCCCCTAACGCCTGGCCCTGGCAGGCCATCGGTCAACTGGAAACCGCCAGCGGCAATCTGTGTACCGCCACGCTGATTGCTCCGCATCTGGCATTAACCGCAGGCCACTGCGTCTTAACGCCGCCGTCAGGAAAACCCGATAAACCGGTTGCGTTGCGTT
Organism: Symbiopectobacterium purcellii; assembly: GCF_052050035.1. Taxonomy (GTDB): domain Bacteria; phylum Pseudomonadota; class Gammaproteobacteria; order Enterobacterales; family Enterobacteriaceae; genus Symbiopectobacterium; species Symbiopectobacterium purcellii_A. The sequence continues at coordinate 4,334,134 of NZ_CP189882.1, read as the reverse complement.
TTATTGCGGTCAATGGCGAATGGAAGTATGAAACGCACGCCATCGAAGCAGTGACCAATAGCGCGCTACGCAAAAAATTGCAGCCCGACGGCGAAGGGTGGATTGTTTCTCCTGCCGCCGCACCGCTGGATTACGCCTTGATTTGGTTGCGCGATCCCCCTGCGGGTATCACGCCGTTGACCACCTGGAATGGCACACAATCAGAACTGAATGCCGCACTAGCGCAACAGCAAGCAAAGGTTACGCAGGCGGGCTACCCCGAAGATCACCAGGAAGCGCTCTATCGCCATCAGGATTGTGTGATTACCGGTTGGGCGGCCTCCGCGATTTTATCTCACCAGTGCGACACCTTGCCGGGCGACAGCGGTTCTCCGCTGATGCTGAAAACACTGCAAGGCTGGCAGTTGATTGGCATCCAAATCTCTGCGCCAGATGCCAGCGAACGCGAACGCGCTGACAACCATGCCGTTGCGATCACCGCCATTCAGCGGCAATTGAAGGCGCTGGCGTGCCATGCGATGAAAAACGCTGCTGATTCAGAATATATTATCGCCAAACGCGGCGTAAAGCGAAACGCCGCGCATACAAGCGCTAGCCAGGCGATCGATTTCATGTAAAATCGCTTAACTACGCCCTTCTCGTTTTCATCAGATAATGCAAACGCGGTACTTCTCCGGTTTTTTATCCTGTGAAATATCATGAATAGCGGTGCCTAATGACAGGTTTGTCCCCTATGGAATAGGCTAAGATGAGGTGTTCTTATAGCGCATAAATGGAGTCATCAATGCTAAGACATTTGAATCATGATGAGGAGCAGCGGATGCATGCGCTCGATAGGCTATTGTTTCACCTGGATACCTCTCAAGATAATGTGCTTAGCCAAATCACTTCGTTGACCAGCAAGATATTGAATATGCCTAGCGCGCTGCTCACCGTCAGTGATACCCATTCATTGCATATCAAAGCCAAACATAACTTTGTGCTCAACGAAATGCGCAAAGTCGGCGCACTCGATCAGTACACCATGCAAACCAACGAATTGCTGGTCTGCAATGATGCGTCACAAGATGAGCGCTTTAAGAACAGCCGAGTCTGTAAAGAATTTCGTGTAAATGGCTCCATCGCTTAACCGGAAATCCGATCTCCATACATCAACATGAATTGGCTCATAGCCGGTTTCCAGTCTCTGATTGGTAGGGTCCATTTAGCCGAGATATTATGCAAGGCTAGGGCTTTGTTGAATAATTTAACCGTTTGATTTACATCTTCTTTAGTTAGAATGCATTTACAGAGAATGTATTTTGTTAGAACGACAAATCAAATAGTTAGCACAATAAAAAGCATTCCGAGAGGAAAAATTAGTCGTTGAAATTTTATAATGCTTATATAAATCAGTATCTTAAATTATTCAACAAAGCCCAAGGCTAGATAGAATAATTTTAGCACCGAGTCATCCGTTGGAAATATTCGTCGAGTTTTCGTTATCTTGCGCAATGAAGCATTTAACGACTCTATCGCGTTGGTGGTGTAGATAACCTTGCGAATCTCCGGCGGAAAATCAAAAATGACGATGAGACGTTCCCAATTATTTCTCCACGATGGGCTGATCGTCGGGAACTGCTCATCCCATTTGGCCGCGAAGGCATCCAGGGCCTCTTCAGCGCCCTCTAGCGTTGCGGAACTATAGATAGTGCGGAGGTCAGCAGCAACGGCTTTACGCTCTTTCCAGCCGACGTAGCGCAGCGAGTTCCGCACCTGATGCACGATGCAGAGCTGTACCCGCGTATGCGGGTAAACAGCTTCAATGGCATCAGGAAAGCCCTTCAGGCCATCGCAGCAGGCGATGAAGATGTCCTGTAGCCCACGATTTTTCAGTTCTGTCATTACAGATAACCAGAACTTGGCCCCCTCGGTTTTGGCTATCCATAGCCCCAGCAGCTCTTTTTCGCCCTGGCCGTTGATGCCTAGAGCCAAGTAAACAGATTTGTTGGTCACGGCTCCGCCGTCCTGGCTTTTGACCACAATACAGTCAAGGTAAACAATGGGATAAAACGCATCCAGCGGCCGTTGCTGCCAGCGCTTAACGTCATCCATCACGGCATTGGTCACTTGAGAAATGAAGCCAGCGGAAACATCGACCCCGTAGACTTCTTTAAAGTGAGCCTGAATATCACGGGTTGATAGCCCTCTGGAATAGAGAGAAATAATGCGGTCATCGAAGCCGTTAAGCTGCTTTTCGTGCTTACCGATTAGTGTCGGCTCGAAGGTATAGCCAAGCGACTTAATTTTGATTACACCATATGGACTGAGAACAAACTCTCTGTATCGCAACCCATCTCTCTTTTTTTGCTTTTTGCTTGTGCCCATTTATGCTCAATTGGGTTAAGATCTGGCGAATATGTAGGCAAATACTCCACCATATACCCTGCATCGATGATGACTTGTTGAATATTATGTTTTTTGTGAAAAGTGGCATTGTCCATCATGATTACACTGTTTTTAGGGAGTACTGGGATAAGGACTTGTGTGACCCAGGCATAGAAAACATCGCTGTTAATATTGATATCAAATAATCCGATAGCAAACAGCGTTGTGCCTAATAAAGCGCCGATAACATTTGTTCTTCCCCTAGCTCCCCAGTTCTTCAGGCCAAAACACCGTTGACCTTTTGGGGAATAGCCGTGAGTCCGTGGCGCATCGTGTGAAAAACCACTTTCATCAATAAAAACAATAGGTTTACCTTCTTTTTCATACTGTTGTTTTTTTTGTTGAAATCCCTGCCGGGCGTTTTCGTCGGCTTTCGGATGACGTAGAGTTTTTTTTATAGGTCAATCCCAGCTTTTTAAGCGCTTGCCAAATGGCCTTCTGACAAACGCCAAAACGCTCTGCACGTTCTTTTTGGTAAGCATCTGGATATTGTTCAACATCTTTTATCAACTCGGATTTATCGATCTTTCGCTGACGCGTGGTCGATGCTTTTGACTCTATTTGATTAATCCAACGCGATACAGAGGCAGGGCCAATCCGAAATTGCTTCGCTGTTTCTCGGATACTCAACCCTTCGTTTTTCCGTGTAGATATCACTTTACGTCTAAAATCAATTGAATAGCTCATTTAAATAATGTAATCAAAATTAAGTCGTTTAGCTATACTGTTGCGGTCGCGCGGAATATCGAGCTCGAGCGCCCCATTTTGGCTACGTACGCTCTTGGATGTCTTGCCATTGCGGGAGTTGCCTGAATTATTACCAGCCGGGTCATGCTTAGCATACCCAAGGTGTATCTCCATCTCAGCTTGAAGAACCCGTTCCGCCAGTCTTTTAGTCAGCTCCTTTAGTAGGCCTGATTCACCCAGAAGCTCCTGAGGGGAGTGGCAATCCTGAAGCAGTTGGTCAATAAGTTCGTTGCTGATAGGCATTTTTTGTCCTCTGAAGGTTTTCCTCAAAATGCCATTTACACAGATCTTTTTACACTCTCGCATAAGCTGAATTATCTGGTGCTGGCGGAGGGGATTGAAGATGAGGAAACGCTCAACTATTTAGGGCAGTACAATTGCGATCAAGGCCAGGGCTATTACTTCTCTCGCCCGTTGGTGGCCGACAATTTTGCACAGTGGTTAGCGTTACATGATGCCAGCATAAAATCGTAATCCGCCGTCGTTTTAGCACCTACGACGTGTATCTATCTCCCAGCACCCGCCGTGCTTGCCACTGCGTATCACTTACATATAGCCAAGCGACATTATTTTGATAACAGCCAGCTATGCTTCTTTGCCGCATATCAGGGCATAGGATGTAATCATTTTTAAGTCGGTTGGCTATAATCCCCTCTGTCCTCAAACAGCGGACAAAAAAAAGCGGGCGTACTGTTTCCTGTTCCGCCCACCTGCCTTTGTACTGCACGGCTTCGCTGCCTTTTACAACACAATATGTTCCATAGCTTGCAGTACCCGTTTATCCGAAATGGGATACGGTGTGCCCAAATGCTGGGCAAAATAGCTGACGCGTAGCTCTTCAATCATCCAGCGGATATTTTTCACGGCGTCATCATCGCGCTGCGCTTCAGGCACTTTGTGCCACCACTGCTGCCAGGTTTGCTGCACCTGATCCACCTTCAGCATTTGCGCCCTGTCGCGGTGAACATCCTGGGCCAATTTTTCCAACCGACGCTCAATCGCCTGTAAGTAGCGCAACACATCGGGTAAACGCTGCCAGCCGATATCCGTGACAAAATCGCGATACACTAAGCCACTCAATTGTGCTTTGATATCGCTTAACGCCAACGCCATCGCCATATCGACCCGACCCTTGAGACGTTTATTGATGGCGAAAACCATGGTCAGGATCTGCTCGACCTGCCTGGCGATATCGACAACGGTGTCACTGAGATCCGCGCGCACCTTTTCATGCAACTGCAAGAACGCGGCTTCCTCCCACACCATGCCCCCCGCTTGTGCCACCAATTTATCAACGCCACAGGCAATACAATCATCGATCAGATCCAGCACTTTGCCGTAGGGGTTGAAATAAAGCCCCAGTTTGGCTTTATTCGGCAGCTCTTCATGCAGGGATTTGATGGGGGATGGGATATTGAGCAATAACAAGCGACGCAGGCCGTGGCGCATCGCGTGCTGTTGCTGTTCCGGCGTATCAAATACCCGGATAGCGACGCTCTCTTTCTCATCCACCAATGCAGGATAAGCCTTCACCGAATAACCGCCGCGCCTCTGCTCATAGCGTTCCGGCAGGGTACCAAAGCTCCAAATATGCAGTCCCTGCTGCTCCAGCCCATCATCGGCAACGGCAGATAAGGTCTGCTGCACTTTCTCTTTAAGCTGGGTTTTCAATGCCGCCAGATCTCTGCCTTCACGCAATGTATGATTTTTCTCATCGATCACGCGAAACGTCATTTTCAGATGATCGGGCACCTGTTCCCATTGCCACTCTTCGCGCGGCACAGTCACACCGGTCATCAAACGCAATTCACGTTCCAGCGATTCCAGCAGTCCCCGCGCTAACGGCGTGGCACGTACGAGAAAGGCTTGTGCGTAGTTCGGTGCTGGCACAAAATTGCGTCGCAACGGCTTAGGCAACGATTTGATTAAGGCAATGATCAGGTCTTCACGCAGGCCGGAAATTTGCCATTCAAATCCGTCTTCATGCACCTGATTGAGAATAGGCAGCGGAATGTGTACGGTGACCCCATCCGCATCGGCACCGGGCTCAAACTGGTAGGATAAACGCAGTTTGATCGCCCCCTGATACCAGAAGTTGGGGTAATCCAACGCACTGACCTTCTCCGCGCCATCTTTAATCAACATGCTCTTTTCAAAGTTGAGCAGATCAGCATCTTCGCGGCTGGCGGCTTTCCACCAGTTATCAAAATGGCGGGCAGAGATAATCTCATGAGGGATGCGCTGATCGTAAAACGCAAACAGCGTGTCGTCATCGACCAGAATATCGCGACGTCGCGATTTGTGCTCAAGATCTTCCACTTCCGCCAGCAGTTTGAGGTTAGAGCGAAAGAAAGCATGACGCGTTTGCCAATCCCCGTCCACCAGCGCATGGCGGATAAACAGTTCACGCGCCAACACCCGATCAATCTGGCTGTAGTTGACCTTACGCGCCGCCACAATCGGCAAGCCGAACAGCGTGACTTTCTCTTGCGCCATCACCACGCCCTGCGCTTTTTCCCAGTGCGGCTGGCTGTAACTGCGCTTAATCAGGTGTTGTGCAACCGGCTCAATCCACTCCGGTTCCAGGCGGGCCGCCATGCGTCCCCACAAGCGACTGGTTTCCACCAGTTCCGCTACCATTACCCATTTAGGCGGCTTCTTAAACAGCGCAGATCCGGGGAACAGCGCAAAGCGTGCATTACGCGCACCAGTAAACTCCTGCTTTTCGACATCTTTTTGACCGATATGGGAAAGCATGCCGGTCAACAGGGCACAGTGTACGCTGAGATAGTCTGCCGGTTCGCTGTTAACCGGTATACCCAGGGTTTTCACCACCTGGCGCAGTTGGGTGTAAATATCCTGCCACTCGCGCACGCGCAGGTAGCTCAAGAAGTCACTGCGGCACTGTTTACGGAATTGGCTGGAAGAGAGCGCCTGTTGCTGCTCACGCAGGTAGTTCCACAGGTTGACCAGCGTGAGGAAATCGGAGGATTTATCGACAAAGCGCCGGTGTTTTTCATCGGACGCCTGCTTTTTGTCCAGTGGACGTTCACGTGGGTCCTGAATCGACAGTGCCGCGGTTATCACCATCACTTCACGCACGCAGCGGGTTTTACTGGCTTCCAGCACCATACGCGCCAGACGCGGATCGATGGGCAATTGCGCCAACTGCTGCCCCGATGGCGTCAACCGATAATGGCCGTTCTCAGCGGTAGCGATCGCCCCGAGCTCTTCCAGCAGACGCACACCGTCCTGAATGTTACGGTTGTCCGGTGCTTCGACAAATGGAAACGCAGCAATATCGCCCAGCCCGAGTGATGTCATCTGCAAAATGACCGAGGCCAGATTGGTACGCAAAATTTCCGGGTCGGTAAATTCAGGACGCGACAAAAAATCGGGTTCCGAATAGAGCCGAATACAAACCCCGGCGGCCACGCGACCGCAGCGACCTTTACGCTGATTGGCTGACGCCTGAGAAATAGCCTCGATCGGCAAGCGCTGCACCTTGGTACGGTAGCTGTAGCGACTGATACGCGCCGTGCCGGGATCAATCACATAACGGATACCCGGCACCGTGAGTGAAGTTTCTGCCACGTTGGTGGCCAGCACAATGCGCCGCCCGGCGTGAGATTGGAAAACACGGTTTTGTTCCTGATTGGATAAGCGCGCATATAGCGGCACCACCTCAGTGTGCGGCAAGTCCAGCTTGTTGAGCGCATCTGCGGTATCACGAATCTCCCGCTCGCCGCTCATAAATACCAGAATATCCCCCGGCCCTTCGCGGCTCAGCTCATCGACGGCATCGAAAATCGCCTGTAGCTGATCGCGATCGCTGTCATCCGCCTCCTCAACCACCGGGCGATAACGCACTTCCACCGGATAGGTACGTCCTGACACTTCCACAATCGGTGCATTGCCAAAATGGCGCGAAAAGCGCTCAGGATTAATGGTTGCTGACGTGATAATCACCTTGAGATCGGGGCGTTTTGGCAACAGTTGGCGCAGGTAGCACAGTATGAAATCGATATTCAGGCTGCGTTCGTGAGCTTCATCGATAATAATGGTGTCATACTGCATCAATAACCGATCTTGCTGAATCTCCGCCAGCAAGATACCGTCGGTCATCAGCTTGACCAGTGAAGTTTCCCCCACCTGATCGTTAAAGCGCACTTTATAGCCGACACAGCCGCCCAGCGGCGTGTCCAATTCGGCCGCGATGCGATCGGCCACGGCACGCGCAGCCAAACGACGCGGTTGGGTATGACCAATCATGCCTCTGACACCGCGTCCCAGTTCCAGACAAATCTTCGACAACTGGGTGGTTTTGCCTGAGCCGGTTTCGCCGGCAACGATCACCACCTGGTGATCGCGCACCGCGCGCAAAATCTCGTCACGCTTCTGACTTACCGGCAGCGCGGGCGGATAACTGATGGCCGGACAACTGGCCCGACGCAGCACAACGCGCGTTTGCGCCGCCGCGATCTCTACAGCGAGTTCCTGCGCAATAGCGGCTTGCGCCTGTGGGTTACGCACTTTCGCCGCCCCCTGTAAACGGCGTTGCAGACGCAACCTGTCGCGCAACATGAGCTCATCCAACTGAGATGACAATGCTGTTAGGGGTGATGTCACAATCCTGTTCCTCAAACGTATATCGCGCAAGCGCTACGCAGGCTGCCTCTGCGCCTGCGTTTTATCTTTCGGCTGGCATGTTATCACATGCCAGCGCAGCTGTTATCACCGCGCCTTTTTTCTTTTGTTCAATAAAATCGAACAATGCCCTCGAAATATTGCACTTTCAACCTGTTGGTACACTGCATAAGATGCTAGTCATCCGGGGGCAATGACAAGACGTACCCCATCCAAACGAGAAAAGGAATGACACAATGAGTAAAGTAGTGGTTCTGAAATCCAGCATTCTGGCAGGGTATTCCCAGTCAAACCAACTGGCGGATCACTTCGTCGCTGAATGGCAAGCCGCGCACCCGAACGATACTCTGACCGTGCGTGACCTTGCCGCCAACCCGATTCCGGTGCTGGATGGTGAACTGGTGGGTGCACGCTTCATTCCCACTCGAAACGCAACAAAACGGTAGAGGCTTATGCCACCAGTAAGTGCGTTAAAAATACCTCATTGGGGGAACGATAGCCCAGCGATTTTCTGCCCCTTGTATTGAGTATGTGTTCGAGTTCGGCAATCTTACGATGACTGACCTGACTGAAGTCTGTTCCCTTTGGGTAAAAACGTCGTATCAGCCCGTTGGTGTGCTCATTCAAGCCCCTCTCCCAGGAATGATAAGGATGGGCAAAGTAGACCTGCGCCCCTGTGATTTGAGTAATTTGCTCGTGCAGAGCGAATTCAGGGCCGTTATCAGCTGTTAGGGTCTTAAACTTGCAAAAGGTATTAGCTTCAATGTCCCTGAAAGCAGCAACCACAGTCTCCGCACGCTTATTAGGCAGTTTGCGAATGATGACGGTTTTCAATGCTTTATCTACGATGGTTAACAAGAATGACTTCTGGTCTTTGCCAAAAATAGTGTCAATTTCGAAGTGGCCAGGCTCCTGTTTAAGCTCGGCTTGAGCTGGGCGATACTCAATACCAACACGGTTGGGAATAGGGCCTGATTTGAGGTTTTCGGCATTGTACCTGTAACGTTTTCCCCGATGAGGAAGTTGCTGATATAGCTCCCCGCCAGCCTGTCTCTCCTGCAGGATATAGCGATATAGCCAAGCGACTTAATTTTGATTACACCATATGGACTGAGAACAAACTCTCTGTATCGCAACCCATCTCTCTTTTTTTGCTTTTTGCTTGTGCCCATTTATGCTCAATTGGGTTAAGATCTGGCGAATATGTAGGCAAATACTCCACCATATACCCTGCATCGATGATGACTTGTTGAATATTATGTTTTTTGTGAAAAGTGGCATTGTCCATCATGATTACACTGTTTTTAGGGAGTACTGGGATAAGGACTTGTGTGACCCAGGCATAGAAAACATCGCTGTTAATATTGATATCAAATAATCCGATAGCAAACAGCGTTGTGCCTAATAAAGCGCCGATAACATTTGTTCTTCCCCTAGCTCCCCAGTTCTTCAGGCCAAAACACCGTTGACCTTTTGGGGAATAGCCGTGAGTCCGTGGGGCATCGTGTGAAAAACCACTTTCATCAATAAAAACAATAGGTTTACCTTCTTTTTCATACTGTTGTTTTTTTTGTTGAAATCCCTGCCGGGCGTTTTCGTCGGCTTTCGGATGACGTAGAGTTTTTTTTATAGGTCAATCCCAGCTTTTTAAGCGCTTGCCAAATGGCCTTCTGACAAACGCCAAAACGCTCTGCACGTTCTTTTTGGTAAGCATCTGGATATTGTTCAACATCTTTTATCAACTCGGATTTATCGATCTTTCGCTGACGCGTGGTCGATGCTTTTGACTCTATTTGATTAATCCAACGCGATACAGAGGCAGGGCCAATCCGAAATTGCTTCGCTGTTTCTCGGATACTCAACCCTTCGTTTTTCCGTGTAGATATCACTTTACGTCTAAAATCAATTGAATAGCTCATTTAAATAATGTAATCAAAATTAAGTCGTTTAGCTATATAGCGTATTCTTGCTGACAGATATACCGAATTCCAGGTGCAAACGGCCACTGATAATTTCAGGTGAAGAGTGAGTGGAAAGCGCCTGCCTGATGAAGTTCTGAATGTGTGGCTCCAACGGGTAAAAAGCATTAAGCGTGTTGCTTAATAGTGAAATAAGGGTGTTTCGGTGATTGAAGTAAATTTTACGCTGTTCTGAGATGGAAATTCCAAAGACCGGCGCTAAGGAGTAAGAAGGTATCATCAATAAAGGGTCTACGATTCCGTAAAATTTGGGTCATGCAACCGAGGCGCTTGATACCCGCGATGGCGTGTTCAACGAGTCTGTAAAGAATTTTGTGTAAATGGCTCCATTGCTTAACCGGAGATTCGTTCTCCATACATCAACATGAATTGGCTCATAGCAGGTTTCCAGTCTCTGATTGGCAAGGTCCATTTAGCAGAGATATTATGCAAGGCTAGATAGAGTAATTTTATCACCGAGTCATCCGTTGGAAATATTCGTCGCGTTTTCGTTATCTTGCGCAATGAAGCATTTAACGACTCTATTGCGTTGGTGGTGTAGATAACCTTGCGGATCTCCGGCGGAAAGTCAAAAATGACGATGAGACGTTCCCAATTATTTCTCCACGACGGGCTGATCGTCGGGAACTGCTCATCCCATTTGGCCGCGAAGGCATCCAGGGCCTCTTCAGCGCCCTCTAGCGTTGCGGAACTATAGATGGTGCGCAGGTCAGCAGCAACCGCCTTACGCTCTTTCCAGCCGACGTAGCGCAGCGAGTTCCGCACCTGATGCACAATGCAGAGCTGTACCCGCGTATGCGGGTAAACAGCTTCAATGGCATCAGGAAAGCCTTTCAGGCCATCGCAGCAGGCGACGAAGATGTCCTTTAGCCCACGATTTTTCAGTTCTGTCATCACAGATAACCAGAACTTGGCCCCCTCAGTTTTGGCTATCCATAGCCCCAGCAGCTCTTTTTCGCCCTGGCCGTTGACGCCGAGGGCCAGATAAACAGACTTGTTGGCCACGGCTCCGCCGTCCTGGCTTTTGACAACAATACAGTCAAGGTAAACAATGGGATAAAGCGCATCCAGCGGCCGTTGCTGCCAGCGCTTAACGTCATCCATCACAGCATTGGTCACTTGAGAAATGAAGCCAGCGGAAACATCGACCCCGTAGACTTCTTTAAAGTGTGCCTGAATATCACGGGTTGATAACCCTCTGGAATAGAGAGAAATAATGCGGTCATCGAAGCCGTTAAGCTGTTTTTCGTTCTTACCGATCAGTGTCGGCTCGAAGGTACTGTTGCGGTCGCGCGGAATATCGAGCTCGAGCGCCCCATTTTGGCTACGTACGCTCTTGGATGTCTTGCCATTGCGGGAGTTGCCTGAATTATTACCAGCCGGGTCATGCTTAGCATACCCAAGGTGTATCTCCATCTCAGCTTCAAGAACCCGTTCCGCCAGTCTTTTAGTCAGCTCCTTGAGTAGGCCTGATTCACCCAGAAGCTCCTGAGGGGAGTGGCAATCCTGAAGCAGTTGGTCAATAAGTTCGTTGCTGATAGGCATTTTTTGTCCTCTGAAGGTTTTCCTCAAAATGCCATTTACACAGATCTTTTTACACTCTCTGTTCAACTGTAATACGGATGCCCGAGATTATTTTATTTTCTTGTTTTTGTTCAGGCGATAAAGGTCTTTTTCGAGTTCCTTTTTTTGGGATTTGTGTATTAGGATGCTGTTTATCTATACCTTGAAAACCGGTATCTGCCCAGATGGTTACCTCAGGAGGAATATGGCGAATTATATCGACTTTATCGAGTAAGCGTTTATCGTGACGGCGCCCATTTTTGCTCATGGGGATAAATCCAATTTGCCTTGTTTCGTCAGTAATAATAAGCCCTTTTCGAGTGGTCTGTCTTTTCTTTCCCGAATACATTTTTTTTCGCCGACGCAGATTCTTAGGCTTTTGGACAGGTCGCTCTGTCCCATCAATAAAGACGTCTTTAACTCCAGGAAAGGCGCGAAAAAATTCCTCAGCAGAGCGAATTTGACGAGCGGGCAAAACACATTCTCGCCCCAAGGTCATCTCTAAAACCGGCAATAATATTTTTACCCAGCGACATACCCGTGTTCTATCTAAACCAAAAAGAAGTCCTTGCAAATCATAGGTCGGATAACATTTTAAATACAATAAAATAAAAAGCAGTTTATCTAATGGGGTTGGGATAAATCCTTTCTGCCCTGCACCCATCTGCCGCTCGTGATCTTTTCGATTCTTTTTCCGATAAATCAAATAACAAGCTGAAAATTCAGCGGCTAAATTTTTCAATTCTTCGACTGATAATCCAATGATTGCTTTACATAAACGATTATCTCGTAACAACCGCTCTTTGTTGATCATTTCAAACCTTTATTCTCTAAGTTAAACCTCTTTTTATTCTCAATAGCCTGACAAAAAATGCAAGTCTCTATTCAGCAACTAGTTTATTGTTTGGCAGAGGCTTATGACGGCGTTCCCGGGCCAGAGTGTCCGCCCTTCTACAGCAGTAGACACCATTGAAAGTAGGGTCGGTATTGCGTCTGAGTTCCCTGCTGATGGTCGAGCGAGGCAGAGCAAGCTCTCTGGCGATGGTAGCTTGGTTGACACCTTCACCACGCCGCTTTTCGATGTAGAACCGTTCTTTCTGAGTCAGATGTTTTCCCTGCATGCAACAGGCTCTCCAGTATGGCCAGAACGGTGATTTTATCCGACTCTGGCAAGTGGGTCACTTTGTTGCGTTTCGAGTGGTAATGGGGCTACTGCGTCCTTCCGATGCGCCGCTGACACCGCGCCAACAAGAAGCACTGGCACTGTCTGATACCCTGATTGCCGAATTGCAGGCGCATGACGTGGTGGTACTGGCTGCACCGAGGTACAACTTCAACATACCAACCCAATTGAAGAACTATTTTGACCTAGTTGCCCGTGCCGGCGTGACGTTCCGCTACACCGAACAGGGTCCGCAAGGCCTGGTGAAAGGCAAGCGCGCTATCGTACTGACCAGCCGTGGCGGCATTCACAAAGGCACTCCGTCTGACCTGTTGGAACCGTACCTGCGTCTGTTCTTGTGCTTTATCGGTATTACCAACGTGGAATTTGTGTTCGCAGAAGGCTACGGCTACGGCCCAGACGTTGCTCAGAAAGCGACCTAAACGGCAAAAGCACAGCTCTCTTCACTGGCGGTTGCATAACCCCAGCGAGCCGCTCCCTGGTGGCGTATACGCCATCAGGACCCAGATTCATCATTACTACCCTGTCTCAATATTGTGTGTTTGGTTAGCCACTGCGCGTCTTTCGACGCGCTTTTTTTTGCTTTCAGTGCCCCTGCGCCGCTGTTGCCGCAGGCGTAGTGACAACCGTCTGCTCTCGGGTTGTGGTTTCCACCCGACTTTCGCCTTCACTCACCGCGTCCGCCGCCGTGTTATTACCGGATTCCAGCAGCCGCGTCGCGTCCTTATCGGCACGAATGGTGATGTCGTGCTCCACCCTGACGTTCATGTTGATAGTGATCGGTGTGGTAGGCGCGGCCACCTCAATGCGCGGCACACAGCCTGCCAGCAGCACCGTCAGTAGGCTTGCCGCTACGTAAGGGGCGCTGGCGGAAGGACGCCGCGGGTGCTCACTGCCTAACTTCCTGACGTTATTCTTGTTCATTGGCTCGTTGCTCTAGTGTGTCCTGCACGGTGCCGCCAAAGCGCAGGCTTTGCCAAAGCTGGCTCAGATCCTGCCAGTGGCGGTAGTTAAGTATGACCGGTTTTTGCATGCTGCGCGTCGAGTTCTTGCCTTCGATATGCGCCAAAAGCGTCATTTCACCTTGTGGCGTCATATCCACAGAGGCATAAGCACGGCTGATTTCCAGATAGCGCAGCCAGTTCACTACGGCACCTTGCGCCATGTTACGTTGCGCCAGTTCATCAGCCAATTGTTGATCAAGACGCAGCGTGAGTGACTTGTCGTTACGCAACTGCCCACGCGTGATCATCTTGTTCGGATTGGTGAAATCCAACGGCAGCACGCCGCTCATTTTTCCTGAAAGGGCAAACTGCTTTATCTTTAGCGCAGTCACCAGCTCACTCAGGTCGACCCCTTCGACGGTAAACAATACCGGATCGCGCAACGGCCAGCGCAGCGCAGATAGACTGACTCGCCCCCCCAGTCCCCCCATCTCCGCCTGGGATAAAATCAGAGGGTGATCCTCACCGAAAGGATAAGCGCCTTGCAATGCAAGATGGATATCCTGCATGGTGAAGACGCTGACCAGTTTGTCGATATGCAGTGTGACGGGGTGCCTGACACCGAATTCCCATCGGTGCTGCGCAAAACGATACGGTAAAACAAAATTGACGCCGCGCACTTCCCCATCCGGCAACCAGGCGCTGCCATTTTTCACCACCCAGTGCCCACCGGCACTGAAGCCCTGCTGGCGAGCGGCTGAAAAGGCCACCTGCGCATAAAATTCCCCCGAACGGACGTTGACGTTCAGTTTCGGTGATAACAGTGGCTGAAACACGGTTAACGGCTGCGCCGCCCACCACCCCATACCGCGCAGACGCTCACCGTCCCAGCGGCCACGCAGCGCTACCGGGCCGATCGCTTCGGCATTAAGATCGCCCTGCCATTGAAAGTTCGATGGGCTGCGGCCCTCAACGCTAAACAGCAGCTGTGAAGGAGGAAGGTATCCACCTTCCCCCAGGTCAACCCGCTGCGAGGTCAGGCGCAATGCGCCGGCAAAATGCGCCTCCCCCACTTTACGCTGCCACTGCAAGGGTGCGGTCAGGGTTAAGCGCGGTTGGTGCGCCAGCACGCGGCCATAGCGCAACTGATCCAACCCGCTGGAGAGTTGCTCAACCGTGATAAGTGAATCTTCCCAGCGTCCTTGCCCGGCAACATCCCACTGGCTTCCGAGCGGCGGCAGCCGCCCTTCTCCCCAATAGCGCCACTGCCAGCGGCCATTGTCCGGCCAGAAATCTTGCGCCTGTCCATCGAGGTGCAGTGCGATGCGCCCCCAGTAGCGATCCTGCGCGCGCACGATTGCCTGTAACCGGCCATTTACGCCGTTGGCATTCAGTCGCAGGCCAGCCAGCGGCCAGCGCGCTTCCTCCAGCACCGTCTGCGCCGAGGGCCGTCCCCAGGCACGCAGTAGCGATCCCGGTAGCAGCGCCAGGGTGGGATTGATAACAGAACCGCGGATCTCGCCGGGAGTGGTAGCACTCAACGAGATATCGGCCAGATTAGCCTGCCCGGTAAGTTGGAAGCGTAAAGCGCTGTCAATCAGTCCCAGTCGGCCAGGTCCCAGCACCAACACCGCGTTTGCCCGGCCGTTATGCCCTTGCGTCAGCATATTCAGACGCGCATCAATGCGCGTTTGCTGCCAGCCATCGCGCCAGTCATGCAGCGTCATTGAGACATTACCGGACAAGGGCTGCGCGGCGTAAGGCCAACGCCAGACGCCGTTTTCAATATCGATACGATCTGGGCTCATTTTCCACGGCAGCGACACCAGCGGCGCGCTGTCATGTTGCGCCTCTAAACGCAGAACGCCGTGCGTTCCCTGCCAGTTAAGCGCCAACGTCAGCGGATCGGGGATACTGCTGCTTTCCATTCGCCCTTGCAACGCGCCACGCAACGGCGGATGCGACACGCTCTCCGCCAGATCGGCCTCACCTCGCAGCACCAGACGAGAAGCGACATCGGGTGCAGAGAACGTCGCACTCTCCAGCGTAAAATGCGCATCTTCCACTTTTGCCGTCAGTGATAACAGTTCACTTTGGTAGCGCAGGGATTGCTGCTGGCGGTCAATCACCAGATGTACCTGCCCGGCATAGCTGTCCCACGGCAAAACCGCCAGGCGGCCGATGTTGATGTCGGCAGCGAACAGGCGCGCTTGCCACTGTGCCAGTAACGCGGGCTCGGCGTCTGCGGCGTCAGTGGAGGACGCGGGCAGGCAGGCGGTGTCTAGTGTAAAGCGGTCAATGTCCACGCGCCAGCGCTGCTGCGCGCGCATAAGCTGGATGTTATCAACATCCAGTAGCACACAGTCCCCCATCGTAATGCGTACGCCCGCCGTACTCACGCCCTGGTGCCAGACAGGGCGCGATTTCAACGTAAAGGAGGCACCTTCAGGCAATACGCTTCTCGCCGCAGCGGTCAGCCACTGAGGTGAGGTATACCAAATTACCAACGCAAGCAGCATCGCGCTCCCTGCGGCAAACAGACACTTTCTCATTACTCATCCGATCGGCAGCAGTTTGTTTCGCCTGTGCAGAACTGTGCACACTTCTTTATTACTAACATTCATTAACCTATTCAGTCATGCTTTGCACCATTCAGCTCACATATTACTTACGAATTAGTGATAAAATGTTTACTTACGCACAAAAGCTGCAATGCTTTAGCACCAAAATAATCGCAGGCTTAAGGCACCTTGATAACCCTAGAAGTGCCAAGGCCACGGGCTACGGCATGCAGGTTACGTTATGCGTTTCTTGTTTTAACCACGCTGTACCCGGAATTTGTATTTAAAGGACTACGTCATGCGCAAAAATCTTCCTATCCTCTCGCAGCGCTATCCATTGGACGCTGAGACACGGCTTATGTCTGTGACCACACCCGGCAGCTTTATTACCTGCGCTAATAAGATTTTATCCAGGTAAGCGGCTACCACGCCGAGGAACTGATGGGGGAGCCTCATAATATTATCCGACACCCGCATATGCCGCCATCCGCGTTCGCGGATATGTGGAACACCCTAAAGAAGGGCAAAATCTGGACGGGCATCGTCAAAAATCGTCGAAAAAATGGCGAATTCTACTGGGTAAAGTCGAGTACCACACCATTAAAAAAGGGCGATCGGCTTACGGGCTATATGTCTGTACGGATTGCCGCCACCCAAGAGGAAATTGCCCAGGCTGAAGCCCTCTATGACCGGGTCAACCGCGGTAAACTGACACGCCAAACCTTTTTTCAAGGTCTGCTAGTCTATCGTGGCCTGTGGGGATGGTTAAACCTGACAAAAACCTTACCCTTACGCTGGCGTATCCGTATCTGCTTTCTGCTGTGTAGCCTGTTGCCCCTATCGCTGGCCGGCGCAGCCCTTCACGCAACCCCCTCAGCGCCCTTATGGCTGGGGCTGCTTGCCGCCAGTTCCATCGCGGGCTGCGAATTACTGGTTCGTCAGGTAGCCGCGCCCCTCGCGCACATTTTGCAGCAGGCGATGCGCGCCGCCGCCCTCTGGCCAACGTTTCGGCCCTTCTGCAGGAATAGACCCCGTTGAAAGCGGCGTCGGTATTGCGTCTGAGTTCCCTGCTGATGGTAGAACGAGGAAGCTCCAGTTCCCGGGCGATGGTGGCCTGGTTAACCCCATCACCACGCCGCTTTTCGATGTAGAACCGTTCTTTGTGAGTCAGATGTTTTCCCTGCATGCAACGGGATCTCCAGTAGGGCCAGAACGGTGATTTTATCCGACTCTGGCCAGTGGGTCACTTTGTTGCGTTTCGAGTGGGAATGGGGCGGTCTAGTTATCGGCGTACTGTTCGGCTTTGCGCTGCATCTGGTGTATGGCGGCAACAATCCGGTCATCAAGACTTCCGTTGCCTGGTTTAACATCGTGGGTAACGGTTACGTTCGACTGTTACAAATGATTGTTATGCAGTTGGTTTTCGTTTCAATTTTGAATTCGGTTGCCAAGCTGCACATCATCATTAGGAAAAATCAGCGTACTAACACTGGGTACCCTGCTGTTAACCACCCTGATCGCAGCGCTGATCGGCGCTAATCCCACGTCAATTATCAGTACGGTAATCTTCGCCGCGCTGCTCGAAGCGTGTTGCTTAATAGTGAAATAAGGGTGTTTCGGTGATTGAAGTAAATTTTACGCTGTTCTGAGATGGAAATTCCAAAGACCGGCGCTAAGGAGTAAGAAGGTATCATCAATAAAGGGTCTACGATTCCGTAAAATTTGGGTCATGCAACCGAGGCGCTTGATACCCGCGATGGCGTGTTCAACTGTAATACGGATGCCCGAGATTATTTTATTTTCTTGTTTTTGTTCAGGCGATAAAGGTCTTTTTCGAGTTCCTTTTTTTGGGATTTGTGTATTAGGATGCTGTTTATCTATACCTTGAAAACCGGTATCTGCCCAGATGGTTACCTCAGGAGGAATATGGCGAATTATATCGACTTTATCGAGTAAGCGTTTATCGTGACGGCGCCCATTTTTGCTCATGGGGATAAATCCAATTTGCCTTGTTTCGTCAGTCATAATAAGCCCTTTTCGAGTGGTCTGTCTTTTCTTTCCCGAATACATTTTTTTTCGCCGACGCAGATTCTTAGGCTTTTGGACAGGTCGCTCTGTCCCATCAATAAAGACGTCTTTAACTCCAGGAAAGGCGCGAAAAAATTCCTCAGCAGAGCGAATTTGACGAGCGGGCAAAACACATTCTCGCCCCAAGGTCATCTCTAAAACCGGCAATAATATTTTTACCCAGCGACATACCCGTTTTCTATCTAAACCAAAAAGAAGTCCTTGCAAATCATAGGTCGGATAACATTTTAAATACAATAAAATAAAAAGCAGTTTATCTAATGGGGTTGGGATAAATCCTTTCTGCCCTCCACCCATCTGCCGCTCGTAATCTTTTCGATTCTTTTGCCGATAAATCAAATAACAAGCTGAAAATTCAGCGGCTAAATTTTTCAATTCTTCGACTGATAATCCAATGATTGCTTTACATAAACGATTATCTCGTAACAACCGCTCTTTGTTGATCATTTCAAACCTTTATTCTCTAAGTTAAACCTCTTTTTATTCTCAATAGCCTGACAAAAAATGCAAGTCTCTATTCAGCAACTAGTTTTCGGTATTGCGGCACTGCAACTTCATCGCGATGATGCGGCCAAGGGTGAACGCGTCTTGGCGGCGATCGATACGCTGCAATCCTGGGTGATGAAGTTGGTTCGCCTGGTGATGAAACTGACGCCCTACGGTGTGTTGGCGCTGATGACCAAGATGGTCGCAACGTCGAATTTGCAGGATATCATCAAGCTGGGTAGCTTTGTCGTCGCCTCTTACCTTGGCCTTGGCATCATGTTTGTGGTTCATGGTGTGCTGTTAGCCTCAACGGGTATCAACCCACTGCGTTTCTTTCGAAAAATTGCCCCAGTGCTGAGATTTGCTTTTACCAGTCGTTCGAGCGCAGCCACCATTCCGCTCAGCATAGAGGCGCAAACGCGCCGCATCGGCGTGCCGGAATCTATCGCCAGCTTTGCCGCGTCCTTTGGCACCACCATTGGGCAAAACGGCTGTGCCGGGCTCTATCCCGCTATGCTCGCAGTCATGGTCGCGCCTACCGTCGGTATCAATCCGCTGGACCCGGTGTGGATTGCCACGCTAGTGGGTATTGTGACCATCAGTTCTGCCGGCGTCGCAGGCGTAGGCGGCGGTGCGACGTTCGCTGCACTGTTCGTTCTGCACGCCATGGGATTGCCGGTAACGCTGGTCGCACTGCTGATCTCTATCGAGCCGTTGATTGATATGGGACGTACAGCGCTCAATGTGAGCGGTTCAATGACGGCAGGCACGGTAACCAGCCAGTTACTGCAACAAACCGACAAGGCCCGTTTTGCGGCCGACGATGAGTCCGTGTTGAACGCATCCCACACCTGATAGCCAGGTGAATGCATTGCGGCATAAAAAAACCGGCAGGTCTACCCTGCCGGTTTTTGTTTATGCAGACGGTTATATACGCAAAATACCATTACCGTTGGGGATTGGTGTCATAGGCCTCGCAGCTTTGGAAACCTTTGTTCAACACCTGTCCACGGTCGTTAAAACTCACGAAATAGTTCTGCGCCGTCCCATCACGGTTTTTCAACAGGTAGTTAAAGCAGGTGCCTCTGGCGTTTTTCAACCGTACTTCTGACGCAGGCGTGCCGGCAATTTGAAGCACTTGCTGTTTGGTCTGTCCGGCCTTGACCTCTTTAACCACCGGCTCGGTAAAGCTACTTTCTGCACGATTGTAGGCTGAACACCCAGAGAGAAGGAGAGCCCCCGCAGCATCAAGACATACCAGTAGTTGATTATTTTTCATGTTATTACCTCATTCATTAATGGGTCACTGACAAGGCTAGATGGCTCGCTGCAATTTTTCAAATCAGTATTCGACCACATTTTATCGTCTCGCTGCCCCTTATTGCGCCAATATAGCCAAGCGACATTATTTTGATAACAGCCAGCTATGCTTCTTTGCCGCATATCAGGGCATAGGATGTAATCATTTTTAAGTCGGTTGGCTATAAAACGAAAAATACGCGCGCACTGCTTGTCCTTTTTCTTCACGACGATTAGCTTTACACTCTAACCATCAAGCTAATTATTTCGCAGTATCAACAGGTTCAGGAAGGGGGCCACCATGTCATTGCAGCAAGAGATCATCCAGGCACTGGGTGTTAAGCCTACTGTCGATCCTGATGCCGAGATTCGCATCAGCGTTGATTTTTTAAAGAATTATCTTAAGGCTAATCCCTTCATTCGTTCGTTAGTACTGGGGATCAGCGGCGGACAAGATTCCACACTGACCGGTAAACTGTGCCAGACGGCCATCAATGAGTTACGCAGCGAAACCGGCGATACGCGTTATCAGTTTATCGCTGTGCGCTTGCCGTATGGCATTCAGGCGGATGAGGCCGATTGCCAGGATGCCATCGCCTTCATCCAACCGGACAACGTTTTGACGGTGAACATCAAGCCCGCCGTCGAAGCCAGTGAAGCCACCCTGGCTGCCATCGGCGTGACTCTGTCCGATTTTGTCAAAGGCAATGAAAAGGCGCGTGAACGCATGAAAGCGCAATACAGCATTGCGGGCATGAACGCGGGTCTGGTGGTCGGCACCGACCATGCGGCAGAAGCCGTCACGGGGTTCTTTACCAAATACGGCGACGGCGGCACGGATATCAATCCTATTTTTCGTTTAAATAAACGGCAAGGAAAAGCGCTACTGAAGGTACTTGGCTGTCCGCAGCACCTGTACACCAAAGCCCCGACAGCCGATCTGGAAGAGAACCGCCCTTCTTTGCCTGATGAAACCGCTCTTGGCGTCACCTATAACGAAATTGATGACTATCTGGAAGGAAAAACGCTCGACGCCGATCGCGCCGCTATTATCGAAAACTGGTATAAAAAGACCGAACATAAACGCCGTCCTCCGGTTACTGTATTTGACGATTTCTGGCACTGATAGGCGGGCAGTAGACGCTGCACGGATGCCGGAAACGGCATCCGTTTGCTTTTGGAACAATGATAATCAACATGGATATGACCCCACACGCGCCACGCTGGCAGGCCTGTTAGCCATTCTGCTCTGGAGTACTTCTCTCGGCCTGTTACGCAGTTTAACCGAAGCCCTCGGCCCTGTCGGAGGGGCGGCGATGATATACAGCACCTGTACACTCTGTCTGGTGCTGTTCTCTGGATTCCCGTCTCTGCGCGGTTTTTCCAAAGGCTATTTGTTTGGCGGCGGATTGCTTTTCGTCTGTTACGAAATCTTCCTGTCACTCTCCATCGGCTTTGCCGCGAATCGCGTTCAGGCAATGGAAATGGGCATGATCAATTACCTTTGGCCAAGCCTCACGCTCTTGTTTGCGGTTTTTATCAATCAACAAAAAAGCAGCCTTGGGCTATGGATTGGCGTCGCGCTCGCGCTGGCCGGTATCGTCTGGATGATGAAGGGCGAAAGCCACTGGTCGCCATTAGTGATGTGGCAAAACATTCTGACTAACCCGTTGGCCTACGGCCTGGCCTTTGCAGCAGCCATTTCCTGGGCGCTGTATTGCAATATCACCAAGCGGCTTGCTAGGGTGAAAAGTGGCAATACCCTGTTCTTTCTTGCGGTCAGCGTTGTGCTGTGGATTCAATACGCCGTCTCAGCCAGACCGTCGATGGCGTTTTCACTCACTACCGGACTGGAATTGCTGTTTATGGGGGCATCGACAGCGGTCGCCTACTCTGCCTGAAATACCGGCATTCAGCGCGGCAATATGACATTGCTCGCGACGGCGTCTTATTTTACGCCCGTGTTCTCAACGCTGCTCGCCGCCCTCTGGCTGCATACCGTGCCTGATTTGGCCTTTTGGCAGGGTGTCGCCATGATTACGCTGGGTTCATTGGTCTGTTGGTGGGCAACGCGCGAGACACAAAAACAGTAGGGTTTTATCGCACTCCCTTATAGTGCGTTTCACATTTATTTAACTCATTTCATCGTATTGTATGTTATAGCCAAGCGACTTAATTTTGATTACACCATATGGACTGAGAACAAACTCTCTGTATCGCAACCCATCTCTCTTTTTTTGCTTTTTGCTTGTGCCCATTTATGCTCAATTGGGTTAAGATCTGGCGAATATGTAGGCAAATACTCCACCATATACCCTGCATCGATGATGACTTGTTGAATATTATGTTTTTTGTGAAAAGTGGCATTGTCCATCATGATTACACTGTTTTTAGGGAGTACTGGGATAAGGACTTGTGTGACCCAGGCATAGAAAACATCGCTGTTAATATTGATATCAAATAATCCGATAGCAAACAGCGTTGTGCCTAATAAAGCGCCGATAACATTTGTTCTTCCCCTAGCTCCCCAGTTCTTCAGGCCAAAACACCGTTGACCTTTTGGGGAATAGCCGTGAGTCCGTGGGGCATCGTGTGAAAAACCACTTTCATCAATAAAAACAATAGGTTTACCTTCTTTTTCATACTGTTGTTTTTTTTGTTGAAATCCCTGCCGGGCGTTTTCGTCGGCTTTCGGATGACGTAGAGTTTTTTTTTATAGGTCAATCCCAGCTTTTTAAGCGCTTGCCAAATGGCCTTCTGACAAACGCCAAAACGCTCTGCACGTTCTTTTTGGTAAGCATCTGGATATTGTTCAACATCTTTTATCAACTCGGATTTATCGATCTTTCGCTGACGCGTGGTCGATGCTTTTGACTCTATTTGATTAATCCAACGCGATACAGAGGCAGGGCCAATCCGAAAGTGCTTCGCTGTTTCTCGGATACTCAACCCTTCGTTTTTCCGTGTAGATATCACTTTACGTCTAAAATCAATTGAATAGCTCATTTAAATAATGTAATCAAAATTAAGTCGTTTAGCTATAACTTTAATGCACGCATTGAAGAGAGCATTGGCGGTATCCGCGTGGTTAAGGCGTTTGCCAATGAGTTTCATGAAAAGGCGCTATTCGCGCAGGACAACGAAAACTATCGCACCATCAAACTGCAAGCCTACCGCATCATGACCGCTAGCCTGAAGCTGAGCTACCTTAGCACGCGCTTAATACAACTGATCATCATGTTGGCGGGCATATGGTATGTGATTCAAGGAGAACTCTCTTACGGTGGCTTTATTGGTTTCCTGCTGCTGATTGAAGTGTTCTTCCGTCCGGTGGCCAGAGCCTCTCGCCTTTTTCCTACCTACTCCCTTTTTTCCCCGCTTTTTTGACATTCATGGTGTCTTACCCAATAAAATGCATTTAAAATACATGAATAAAGATGACGGGATGAGAGACCAACTGTTGCACGACAACCGATGGGAAAATATCGTCTGGCCCCATTCCCAGTCGAAACGCAACAAAACGGTAGGGCATTATGCCGCCTGTAAGTGCGTTAAAAATACCTCATTTGGAGAACGATAACCCAGCGATTTTCGGCCTCGCGTATTGAGCAGGTGTTCGAGTGCTGCAACCTTGCGATGGGTGACATAATTGAAGTCCGTTCCCTTCGGGTAAAAACGCCGTATCAGCCCGTTGGTATGCTCATTCAACCCGCGTTCCCAGGAATGATATGGCCGGGCAAAGTAGACCGGTGCCCCCGTGACTTTTGTAATTTCCCCGTGCTGGGAAAATTCAGAACCGTTGTCAGCAGTCAGGGTTTTAAACTCGCAGAAGGTATTGGCAACGATGTCCCTGAAGGCCGCTACCACTGTCTCTGCTCGCTTGTTGGGCAGTTTGCGAATGATGACCAGCTTGACGGCTTTATCGACCACCGTCAGCAGGAATGATTTCTGATCTTTGCCAAAGATGGTGTCAATCTCGAAATGCCCGGGTTCCTGCTTGAGGTCAGCAACGGCCGGCCGCTGCTCAATGCCAACACGGTTGGGAATAGGACCGCGTTTGTTCTCATCGGTCTGATAGTTATACCGTTTACCCCGATGAGGGAGCTGCTGATACAGCTCACCGCCGGCCCGGCGCTCCTGCTGGATATAGCGATAGAGCGAGTTCTTGCTGACGGACAGGCCAAATTCCAGGACCAGGCGCCCACTAATGACCTCAGGTGAGGTGTGGGTAGACAGCGCCGTTCTGATAAAGTCCTGAATGTGCGGTTCAAGCTGGTTAATCACGCTGTCCGGCCGAGTTTTCTGCCGCCGCCCTCTGGCCAACGTTTCGGCCCTTCTGCAGGAATAGACCCCGTTGAAAGCGGCGTCGGTATTGCGTCTGAGTTCCCTGCTGATGGTAGAACGAGGAAGCTCCAGTTCCCGGGCGATGGTGGCCTGGTTAACCCCATCACCACGCCGTTTTTCGATGTAGAACCGCTCTTTGTGAGTCAGATGTTTTCCCTGCATGCAACGGGATCTCCAGTAGGGCCAGAACGGTGATTTTATCCGGGTCTGGCCAGTGGGTCACTTTGTTGCATTTCGACTGGGAATGGGGCCTGCGAGAACTGCGCACCATTCTGCTGATGATAGATCTGTATGAAAAGCACCATACCGCAGACGAGGGGGACGGCGAACGCTATCAGCAACTTTCTGCCTATGCCACTAATCGCCTTGAGCGCTGTCAGTTTGGCGAAGAGAAGCCAGCCTGCAAACATTGTCCGATCCACTGCTATCAACCGGCCAGACGCGAGCAGATTCGCGCCATTATGCGTTGGTCGGGACCGCGCATGTTATTGCACCACCCTATTCTGGAGATACGTCATTTAATCGATGATCATCGCACCGTACCGGCACATACGCCACGGCAGGAAACCGCGGCGCGGGTACGACAACCGCAGACCGCCTGCACCCATCACGGCATAAAAAAAGGCCGCTAACGCGGCCTTTTTGTGAATTGCATGTAAGAACTACTCTTTGGGAGAGGCGTTCTCGACTCTGCTTTTGAGCTTTTGCCCTGGACGGAAGGTGACAACCCGTCGCGCCGTAATCGGAATATCTTCACCCGTTTTAGGGTTACGTCCCGGACGTTGGTTCTTGTCGCGCAGATCGAAATTACCAAACCCCGATAACTTTACCTGCTCACCATTTTCCAGAGCGCGGCGAACTTCTTCAAAAAAAAGTTCGACGAGTTCTTTGGAATCCCGTTTACTCAGCCCAAGCTTTTCAAACAGGTATTCTGACATTTCAGCTTTAGTAAGCGCCATAGGTTCAATCCCTCAAGGATGCTTGGAATCGCTGTTTTAGTGCCTCTACGCATTGTGATACGGTAGCGGCAATATCCTCTTCTGCCAGTGTACGAGAGGTATCTTGCAATACCAGACTGATCGCCAGGCTCTTATACCCTTCTTCCACGCCCTTGCCTCGGTACACGTCAAACAAGTTTACGCCAACTAACTGATTTGCGCCAACTTTCTTACATTCTGACAAAACTTCGCCAGCCGAAACGTTTTCTGCTACCACAACCGCAATGTCACGACGGTTCGACGGGTAGCGAGAAATTTCGCTCGCATCAGGAACCACGCGGTCTGCGACCTTGTTCCAGCTCAATTCGAACACCACAGTACGGCCATTCAGATCCAGTTTACGTTCCAGCTCTGGATGGATTACACCAATGAAACCAACCGATTCCCCTGCCAGATAAATCGCTGCACTCTGGCCAGGATGCAACGCCGGGTGTGATTCTGCTTTGAACTCAATTTCCGAAAGTTTACCTGTCAGTGACAGCAGCGCTTCCAAATCGCCTTTGAGATCATAGAAGTCAACCGTCTGACGCGCCAGACCCCAATGCTCATCATAGCGATTCCCAGTAATCACGCCAGCTAACATAAGGTCCTGACGAATACCGAGTTTATCCTGACTATCAGGAACGAATCTTAAACCGCTTTCAAAGAGGCGCAGGCGACTCTGCTGGCGGTTTTGGTTATAAACCACCGCACCGAGCAAGCCGCTCCACAGTGACAGGCGCATTGCTGACATTTCAATGGAAATCGGGCTTGGCAGAATCAATGATTCTTCACCTGGGTGAATCAGCGATTGCACTTTAGGATCGACAAAGCTGTAAGTAATCGCTTCCTGATAGCCGCGGTCAACCAGCAGCGTTTTCACGCGCTTAAGCGAAAGCGCCGATTCACGGTGCGATGTCATGGTCAGCGGTGTATGGGTTGGAATATTGGGAATATTGTTGTAACCGTAAACACGGGCAACCTCTTCCACCAAGTCTTCTTCAATCTCCATGTCAAAACGCCAGCTCGGTGCTACGGCAGTCCAGCCTGCATCAGTACGTGCCACGCTGCAACCAAGGCGAGTCAGGATATCGCTCACCTGCTCATCGGGAACGACATGCCCAATCAACCGGTCCAGTTTTTCTCTGCGCAGCGTAATCGTAGCACGGGTGGGCAAATGTGTTTCAGAGGTCACATCAATCACCGGCCCGGCATCACCGCCGCAAATACTTAGCAGCAGTTTGGTCGCACGCTCCATCGCGTTGTACTGCAACGCAGGATCGACACCGCGCTCATAACGGTGCGAGGCATCGGTATGCAAGCCGTGACGGCGGGCACGGCCGGTGATCGCCAGCGGATGGAAATAGGCACATTCAAGCAGCACGTTACGGGTTTCACCGTTAACGCCAGAGTGTTCACCGCCGAAAATACCGCCCATTGCCAGTGCTTTACTGTGATCGGCAATCACCAGGGTATCAGCATTCAAGGTTGCTTCATTGCCATCCAGCAGCGTCAGGGTTTCGCCTTCCTGCGCCAGACGCACCACGATACCGCCGTCCAGACGATCTCGGTCGAAAGCGTGCATCGGCTGCCCCAACTCCAGCAGCACGTAGTTGGTCACATCCACCACGGCATCGATGGAGCGGATACCGCAACGACGCAGCTTCTCGCGCATCCACAGCGGCGTTGCCGCTTTCACATCAATCACCTTCACCACGCGTCCCAAATAGCGAGGACAAGCGTTTGACGCTTCTACACGGATCGGGAAGGTATCGGACACCGTTGCTGCGACCGGCGTAATGTCCGGTGCCGTCAACGGCAGTTGATTTAGCACTGCAACATCACGGGCCACGCCAATGATACTCAAGCAGTCGGCGCGGTTAGGCGTCACGCTGATTTCGATGGCATTATCATCCAACCCCAGATAAGCGCGGATGTCAGTACCGATCGGCGCGTCGTGCGGCAATTCGATAATGCCGCTGTGGTCTTCAGATATGCCCAGTTCGGAGAACGAGCACAGCAACCCTTCCGAGGGTTCACCACGCAGCTTGGCGGCCTTGATTTTGAAATCGCCCGGCAACACAGCACCAATAGTTGCAACAGCAACGCGCAGCCCTTGACGGCAGTTCGGGGCACCACACACGATATCCAGCAGACGTTCACCGCCCACGTTAATTTTGGTGACGCGCAGCTTATCGGCATTAGGATGCTGACCGCATTCAACGACTTCGCCTACCACCACACCATGAAACGCCCCTGCAACTGCCTCAACGCAATCCACTTCCAGGCCGGCCATGGTAATCTGTTCTGACAGTTCGTCACTGCTGATCGCCGGGTTAACCCACTCGCGCAGCCAATGTTCACTGAATTTCATAATACTGTACCCGCCTTACTTAAACTGTTTGAGGAAGCGAAGATCGTTTTCGAAGAATGCGCGCAAATCGGTTACGCCATAGCGCAACATGGTCAGACGCTCCATCCCCATACCAAACGCGAAACCGGAGTACACATCTGGATCGATACCCACGTTACGCAATACATTAGGGTGCACCATGCCGCAGCCCAGCACTTCAAGCCATTTCCCGTTTTTACCCATCACATCCACTTCTGCGGACGGTTCAGTAAACGGGAAATAGGACGGGCGGAAACGTACCTGCAAATCCTCTTCGAAGAAGTTACGCAGGAAATCATGCAGAGTGCCTTTCAGGTTGGTAAAGCTGATGTTTTTATCCACAATCAGCCCTTCCATTTGATGGAACATCGGCGTATGCGTTTGGTCGTAATCGTTACGATAGACACGGCCTGGTGCGATAATGCGAATCGGCGGCTGCTGTTTTTCCATGGTGCGAATTTGCACCCCAGAGGTTTGGGTACGCAGTAAACGCGTTGCATCAAACCAGAAAGTGTCATGATCGGCACGCGCGGGGTGGTGCCCCGGGATATTCAGCGCATCGAAGTTATAATAGGCATCTTCGATTTCCGGCCCGGTGGCTACCGAGAAACCCAATTCACCAAAAAAGGTTTCGATACGATCGATGGTGCGCGTGACCGGATGCAAACCACCGTTTTCCATGGTGCGACCCGGCAGGGAAACATCGAGGGTTTCTTCGGCTAGACGGGCGTTCAGCACCGCCGACTCCAACGTTTGTTTGCGGACGTTCAGCGCTTCTTGCACATCCTGCTTCGCCTGGTTGATGACCGCACCTGCCGCAGGGCGTTCGTCTGCGGGCAAATCGCGTAGCGTTGTCATTTGCAGGGTTAAATGCCCTTTTTTGCCCAGGTATTCGACACGCACATTATCCAGCGTCACAATATCCTGAGCCGCGCCTATGGCTGTTCTGGCATTCGCTACCAGCTCTGCGAGATGTGGCATTGCATTCCTCTTCTTCTGCCTGTATGGCCAGTTATCATGATTAGAACCAAACGCAAACAAAAAAGCCTCCCGGGGGGAGGCTTCAAGCGCTATTTTTCGTTTCTTTTCTTACGCGCAAAGCCTCCTGGGATCAGGTGCTAAAGTAAAAAAAGAAACGGAAAATAGCAGTATTCATACTTGCGTTACCTTAATGTCAATACGCTTGCGCGTCACCAGTGTCGATGTTTATCGCCAATAACCTCGCGGCGGACACGTTTACAGTAAAAAGGTTACTACCAACAGCGCGGTCTTATTGGAAATCGGTGCAGATAAAAAGTCAATCACAACAGTTATGGATATCGTTCAATGCGACATAAAGGACACACTGACCGCTCCTTAAACGAAAAGAGGGAGCAAATCTCCCTCTTTCCACTGGCTTACGCCAGGGCTGCTTTCGCTTTTTCAACCAGTGCAGTGAATGCCACTTTGTCGAATACGGCGATATCAGCCAGGATCTTACGGTCGATTTCAACAGAGGCTTTTTTCAGGCCATTGATGAATTTGCTGTAAGAGAAGCCATTTTGGCGGGCTGCTGCATTTATACGTGCAATCCACAGCTGGCGGAATTGACGTTTACGTTGACGACGGTCGCGGTAAGCGTACTGACCAGCTTTGATTACTGCCTGGAAGGCAACACGATAAACGCGCGAACGGGCACCGTAGTAACCTTTCGCTTGTTTCAGAATTTTCTTGTGACGTGCACGAGCAACCACACCACGTTTTACGCGAGCCATATGCTCTCTCCTAAAGTCTTATTCTTGATTCAAAAAGGTTACTTATGCGTACGGCAGACATGCGATCACGAGGCCCAGATCTCCTTTGGAGACCATACCTTTCGGACGCAGATGACGTTTACGTTTAGTCGCTTTTTTGGTCAGAATATGACGCAGGTTAGCATGCTTACGCTTAAAACCACCTTTGGCGGTCTTTTTAAAGCGTTTAGCGGCGCCACGTACTGTTTTGATTTTTGGCATGTTAATTTCCACTCCGCATTGTTGATATAACGAATCAGCTAAGGCGAACACCGCACGGGCTCTATTACTTGAATGCCTTACTGTTTCTTCTTCGGTGCGAGCACCATGATCATCTGGCGGCCTTCGATCTTCGTAGGGAAGGATTCGACCACTGCCAGTTCACTCAGATCGTCACGAACGCGGTTAAGCACTTCGATACCAATCTGTTGGTGCGCCATTTCACGTCCGCGAAAACGCAGGGTGATTTTGGCCTTGTCACCGTCTTCCAGAAAGCGAATCAGGTTGCGTAGTTTGACCTGATAGTCGCCATCATCGGTACCAGGACGGAATTTAATTTCCTTAACCTGGATAACTTTTTGTTTCTTCTTCTGTTCCTTGGTGGCCTTACTCTTCTCGTAGAGGAACTTGCCGTAATTCATGATTCGGCAAACCGGCGGCTCGGCGTTAGGACTGATTTCAACTAAATCAACACCTGCTTCTTCGGCTTTCTCTAACGCTTCATTCAGACTGACAATGCCAATCTGCTCGCCATCGACGCCTGTTAGACGTACCTCTTGCGCGCAAATTTCTCTATTGATGCGATTAGGACGCGCCGGTTGAACTCGTTTTCCGCCTTTTATACCTTATTCCTCCAACTGATGAAGACTACGGCTGCGAATTTCTTGTTGCAGCTGCTTGATCACTTCGTTAACGTCGATGCTTCCCAAATCTTTGCCGCGACGGGTGCGAACGGCCACTTTGCCAGCTTCCACCTCTTTATCACCGCAAACAAGCATATATGGAACACGTCGTAAAGTGTGCTCGCGGATTTTAAAGCCTATTTTCTCATTTCTCAAGTCCGCTTTTACACGAATACCTGCATCTTGCAGTTTTCGTGTCAATTCACTGACATATTCGGACTGTCCATCGGTGATATTCATAACCACAGCTTGCACCGGTGCCAACCAGGTTGGGAAGAATCCGGCGAACTCCTCGGTAAGAATACCGATGAAGCGCTCCATGGAACCCAATATGGCGCGGTGAATCATCACAGGCACCTGACGCTCGTTGCTTTCGCCCACATAAGAGGCGTTTAAACGGCCTGGCAGTGAAAAGTCGAGCTGCACCGTACCACATTGCCAGGCGCGATCCAAACAATCGTGCAAAGTAAATTCAATTTTCGGACCATAGAACGCCCCTTCACCCGGCTGATAATCAAAAGGAATCCCGTTCTCTGTCAGCGCAGCGGCCAAATCGTGCTCAGCGCGATCCCACATCTCATCGCTGCCGATGCGTTTTTCAGGGCGCGTGGAAAGCTTGACGACGATTTTTTCAAAGCCGAAGGTGCTGTACATGTCGTACACCATCTTGATACAGCTATTCACTTCTGCACGAACCTGCTCTTCGGTACAGAAGATATGGGCATCGTCCTGAGTAAACCCGCGCACACGCATCAACCCGTGCAGGGAGCCTGACGGTTCGTTGCGGTGGCAACTGCCGAATTCGGCCATACGCAGCGGCAAATCGCGATAAGATTTTAAGCCCTGATTGAATATTTGCACATGCCCCGGGCAGTTCATCGGCTTGATGCAATATTCCCGGTTCTCTGAGGAAGTGGTGAACATGGCTTCTTTGTAGTTTTCCCAGTGCCCGGTTTTTTCCCACAGCACACGGTCCATCATAAAGGGCCCTTTCACTTCCTGATACTGGTACTCTTTGAGCTTCATGCGCACAAATGCTTCCAGTTCCCGGAATACGGTCCAGCCATCGTTGTGCCAGAACACCATGCCTGGCGCTTCTTCCTGCATATGATACAGGTCGAGCTGCTTGCCGATTTTGCGGTGATCGCGCTTGGAGGCTTCTTCCAGACGTTGCAAATAGGCGCCCAACTGTTTTTTATCCGCCCAAGCCGTACCGTAGATACGCTGCAACATTTTGTTTTTGCTGTCACCGCGCCAGTAGGCACCCGAGGTTTTCTGCAATTTGAAATGATGGCAGAAACGCATATTGGGTACATGCGGGCCACGACACATGTCGATGTATTCTTCGTGATGATACAGACCAGGACGATCGTCGTGGCTGATGTTTTCATCCAGAATGGCGACCTTATAGGTCTCGCCACGCGCGGCGAAAACATCACGCGCTTCCTGCCAACTGACCTTTTTCTTGATAACGTCGTAATCTTTGTCGGCCAGTTCGTGCATGCGCTTTTCAAGCAGATCGATATCTTCCTGCGTCAGCGTACGATCTAAATCAACGTCATAGTAAAAACCATTATCGATTACCGGACCGATCGCCATTTTGGTATCAGGCCACAGTTGCTTGATGGCGTGCCCCAACAGATGCGCACAAGAGTGGCGCAAAATCTCCAGCCCCTCTTGATCCTTGGCGGTAATAATCGCCAATTGTGCATCAGAATCGATCAGATCGCTGGCATCAACCAGTTCACCGTTAACGCGGCCCGCGATACAGGCTTTCGCAAGACCCGGACCAATATCCAGTGCCACATCAAAAGGAGAAACGGCACGATCGTATTGACTCTGACTTCCATCAGGAAGCGTAATAACAGGCATTCTAGTTCCTTTATTCGCAGTGCTGACCCACACGAAAGATCACATACGAAACAATATTATTTAAGTTTACCAGCGGGTTATGAAGTAATGTTCGCTTCACTCTGCAAACTGTGTAGACCAAGATGTACAACAATCAAAATGTACCTACCCCAGCCCGCTGATAAGTCCGTATATATAGTACACGTCATCAGGTACGTGTTAAAGGAACAAGTAAAGGGCCATCCTTGGCTCGTCACAACCTGGCACAGTACGAAACGCCAGCGCCACCCTTCAACAAGCGCAATTAGGTGATGCGGACATTGGTTGATGGGATCATATAGTCATCCTTGTCATCAACTCCTAGAGTGGCAACTCATACCATGATCGTGCTTCCCAGCTTACTGGCAATGCCACCGTGGGCGTATTAGCTGAAAGATCTGTTATGTAGAAAGAAATCGTTGTTGCTGTCGCGTTAACTCGGCGCACAAAATATTCACCTGATGACCCAAAAATTGCACCACGAACGACTGGCGGCGTTCCTCCTACTAACCCATGGTTTATCGTTGCACCGCTAAGAACGTTATCAAGCCCAAATGAATATGTCTTAAAGCCCTGGATGTTACGCAGGGAGCCGTGCGCCCAATTACGGGTGATGAAGTTAGCTGTGTCTGGGCTTGCATAATCGAGTTTACCGTCATGGATATCTACGCTACAGCGGCTTTGTTGAATAATTTAAGATACTGATTTATATAAGCATTATAAAATTTCAACGACTAATTTTTCCTCTCGGAATGCTTTTTATTGTGCTAACTATTTGATTTGTCGTTCTAACAAAATACATTCTCTGTAAATGCATTCTAACTAAAGAAGATGTAAATCAAACGGTTAAATTATTCAACAAAGCCCGCTACAGCCAGAAACTAGGTTTATGTGTTTGTTAGTTACCCCCCATGTCAGGGTAGTTGTCGCCTCTGAGTGAAAAAAATCTAGGGGGCTGGAGAAGCTGTTCATGGGAAGCTATTCGCCAGAACGTAAAGCGGCTGTGATCGCCAGAATGTTGCCGCCGCATAGTCAGTCTATTTACCAGATATCCCGCCTGGAAGGCATTCCCGCCAATACGCTTTATGGCTGGCGGTCTCAGGCTGGAATTCCGACTCAGTCGGCAGCCAGTGAGAGTAAACTCCACCTGGAGTGGTCTCAGGATGCGCGCTTCGCCGTTATCGTTGAAACCGCGCCGCTTTCTGCTCATGCTGTGGCTGAATACTGTCGCCGTAAAGGCCTCTATCCTGAACAGATTCAGCAGTGGAAGGACGAGTTTATGCAGCCAGGTCAGCGTGCAGAAAGAGCCTTAATAAAGAAACAGCAAAAAGAAATTCAGCAGCTTAATCGTGAAATAGCCCGCAAGGACAAAGCCCTCGCCGAAGCGGCGGCACTGCTCATCCTGGAAAAAAAGCTCAAGGCGTTCTTCGACGAAGAACGCGAGGTCGAATGACGCGCACAGCCGACAGGTTACGGCTGATGAAGATGCTGGAGGAGGCTGCCACTGCCGGCGTCCGGCAAAGCGATGCCTGCAGGTCTGTAGGTATTAGCGAGCGGACGTTCCAGCGCTGGCGGCTAAGTCCTGACGACCGGCGACCGACGGCATCACGGCCGATGCCGAAAAACAGGCTCAGTGCTGAAGAGGAACAGCAGGTGCTGGCCATCTGCCATGAGCCACGATTCGCCAGTCTGTCGCCGGCGCAAATCGTACCGGCACTAGCCGATGAGGGGCGTTACGTTGCCAGTGAATCGACGTTTTACCGGGTGTTGCGCCGTGCCGGAGAGGTCAGTCATCGCGGGCGTCAGCAGGCCCCGCAAAGTAAGCCGCTGTCGACATGGAAGGCGATCGCGCCGAACCAGGTGTGGTCGTGGGACATCACCTGGCTGAAGTCGCTGACGGCGGGTCACTGGTTCTACCTGTATCTCATAGAAGATGTGTTCAGTCGCAAAATAGTGGGTTATGAGGTGTACCCGGTCGAAAGCGGCGAGTATGCAGCAGAACTGCTGAAGCGAACGGTGCTGAGCGAGCGCTGCTGGCAGGAGCCGCTGGTACTGCATGCGGATAACGGTGCACCGATGAAGTCACAGGTGCTGCAGGTGAAGCTTGCGGAGCTGAAGGGCTTTGTTGAATAAATCAGAATTAGCCGACAGGATGACTCCCTCTGCTACACCTGTTATCCTATCCTGACGCTGTGTGGCATACCCAACAACGTCATACGCTTCAGCGCTTTGACCATCGCTATGGCTTCACCTACTTGAGCCTCATAGTCACGCAGGCTCAGATGGCCACCCAGCAAAGTTTTTATGCGGAACATCGCTGTTTCTGCCACTGAACGCCGGTGATAACCCACTTTCTTTTTCCACATATCATTACTCCCGCTCAGACGCTGATTCGCCACCGCATGGTTACGTTCATGGTACTTGTCCGGCCAGTATTTGGCTCCGCTTCGCGGCGGGATAAGGGGCCTGATTTTCTTTCTTAGCAACGCATCGTGGCAGTAACGGGCGTCATAAGCACCGTCTGCTGACACTTCCCTGATTTTTCGGTGGGTTTGGTTAATCAGGCCCGGCAGTGCCTGCGCATCTGTCGTTCCGCTGAGCGATAAGTCGGCACAGATAATCTCATGCGTCGCACTGTCTGCTGCCAGATGAAGCTTGCGCCACACTCTTCGTCTGTCAGCCCCATGCTGCCTGACTTTCCATTCACCTTCGCCAAAGACCTTCAGACCGGTACTGTCGATGACCAGATGCGAGATTTCACCACGCGTTGGCGTTTTTATGCTGATACTGACGGTTTTTGCCCGCCTACTGACCAGAGAGTAGTCCGGGCAGCGCAGTGGCAGGCTCATCAGTGTAAAAACCGAGTCGACAAAGCCCTGTAATGCCCGGAGCGACAGGTTAAACACGCGCTTTATCATCAAAACCGTGGTAACAGCCATATCGGTGTAGTAAAGCGGCCGACCACGACCTTCAGGCGAAGAACTGTCAGTCCATGCAGCGATGGCCGACTCATCAAGCCAGACCGTCAGGGAGCCGCGTTGTCTGAGTGCTTTGTTGTAGGTGGGCCAGTTGGTGATTTTAAACTTTTGCTTTGCCATGGGGAGCTGCTATCGGGAGCGATGATAGTGCTTTGATCCGGCGATCCCCTGAAAGTTCGATTTATTCAACAAAGCCGAGCTGAAGATAACCCCGTCACACAGTCGGCCGCGGGTAAGCAACGACAACGCCCACGTGTAATCGCTGTTCAGGATGCTGAAATACGTGCCTGCATGGTCTGAAAAAGGCTTTGCAACGCTGGAAGATGCGCGAGCCTGGGTGGAAACCTTCGTCGGCTGGTATAGCCAAGCGACTTAATTTTGATTACACCATATGGACTGAGAACAAACTCTCTGTATCGCAACCCATCTCTCTTTTTTTGCTTTTTGCTTGTGCCCATTTATGCTCAATTGGGTTAAGATCTGGCGAATATGTAGGCAAATACTCCACCATATACCCTGCATCGATGATGACTTGTTGAATATTATGTTTTTTGTGAAAAGTGGCATTGTCCATCATGATTACACTGTTTTTAGGGAGTACTGGGATAAGGACTTGTGTGACCCAGGCATAGAAAACATCGCTGTTAATATTGATATCAAATAATCCGATAGCAAACAGCGTTGTGCCTAATAAAGCGCCGATAACATTTGTTCTTCCCCTAGCTCCCCAGTTCTTCAGGCCAAAACACCGTTGACCTTTTGGGGAATAGCCGTGAGTCCGTGGGGCATCGTGTGAAAAACCACTTTCATCAATAAAAACAATAGGTTTACCTTCTTTTTCATACTGTTGTTTTTTTTGTTGAAATCCCTGCCGGGCGTTTTCGTCGGCTTTCGGATGACGTAGCGTTTTTTTTATAGGTCAATCCCAGCTTTTTAAGCGCTTGCCAAATGGCCTTCTGACAAACGCCAAAACGCTCTGCACGTTCTTTTTGGTAAGCATCTGGATATTGTTCAACATCTTTTATCAACTCGGATTTATCGATCTTTCGCTGACGCGTGGTCGATGCTTTTGACTCTATTTGATTAATCCAACGCGATACAGAGGCAGGGCCAATCCGAAATTGCTTCGCTGTTTCTCGGATACTCAACCCTTCGTTTTTCCGTGTAGATATCACTTTACGTCTAAAATCAATTGAATAGCTCATTTAAATAATGTAATCAAAATTAAGTCGTTTAGCTATAGAACGAGGAAGCTCCAGTTCCCAGGCGATGGTGGCCTGGTTAACCCCATCACCACGCCGTTTTTCGATGTAGAACCGCTCTTTGTGAGTCAGATGTTTTCCCTGCATGCAACGGGATCTCCAGTAGGGCCAGAACGGTGATTTTATCCGGGTCTGGCCAGTGGGTCACTTTGTTGCATTTCGACTGGGAATGGGGCGTGTAAAAGATTTACTTTACCGCCAATAAGGTCTTTACGATCGTAAAAAACGCAATATTATGGTAAGGGTGCCATCAAGGCATCAAGCTTACTTAGCCTCAACTCCCTTTAGTAGTTGGGGCTTTTTGCTATTGACAGCGACTGATTGCTCAATAAAACTATTTCGTCGCACATCTCGCTTGTTGTTCAGTCCGTATCAGTTTTGTGCAGGTGTTAGATATGGCCCCGGTTAATTGCCGCTGCCTCTTGCGTGCTCCATTTTTTATTTCAGCATTTGATAATAATGAGGATTGTCTGAACACTGTCCATATCCACACTCTAAAAATGTAGATAGTAAATTTGCCACAATGAGAAAAGTAAACATAAATTTTAATATTTTACTATTTATTGATGTGGTATAACTACATTCATTTTTATAAATAAACAATATCATTGCTGTGGATATTATTACTATAACACTTGCAAGTATTGACCATGTATAGAAATGAAGAGAAAAGAATGCTGAACCATATCCATTATCTCCTGGTAAAATATGAAGAAGAAACTGTCTGGTAGCTATCACACCTGTGATAACGGCACTAATTAAGATGAAACTATAGTGTTTTAATTTTATTCCAAAAGATAGATTGAAAAAAAATCCACAACCAATCATGATAAAACCCATTCGCTGAAGCAAGCATAGTGGACATGGCAGCTCATGAAGATTGAACTGGTAAAAAAAAGCAATTAAAAGAATTATATTTACACCACATAAACCTAGTATATTAAATAATACTGAAATGTTTTCTACAGACTTTTCGTTAAACATATGATGTATCTCAGATTAAAATGAAAGGTTAAGTGGGTTAGTAATATGATGATTTAATAGCAAAGAAACTACGATGAGTAGCAATATCCATAAAGCATAACCTAACCTCTTTTTGCCTTTGATAGCGCTGATTGCTATCCCTAATGCGTTGATAAACAGAAAAAACATATGAACTCGACCTACATTCAATCATGATACATATGATTATAAGTTATAGATTTTAATTTGCAACCACACCAATGACGCTGCCGCTCCGGCGTGGCTTTTTTTATTTACCCTTTCAATTACACACAGCGCCGATCCCCACGAGGGAGGTAGAGGCATGAGAATGGACAAATATTCAAGCGGAACTGCCATTGGCTGGGGTTCGTTTACTGCGATGCTGGGCGCTATGTCGCTCAACGACTGGGCTTTGCTGGTTGGTATCATCTGTAGTGGCTGAATAATCAGGACACTAAACTTACATCCAAAACGTGGCTTTGTTGAATAAATCAGAATTAGCCGACAGGATGACTCCCTCTGCTACACCTGTTATCCGATCCTGACGCTGTGTGGCATACCCAACAACGTCATACGATTCAGCGCTTTGACCATCGCCATGGCTTCACCCACCTGAGCATCGTAGTCACGCAGGCTCAGGTGGCCACCCAGCAAAGTTTTTATGCGGAACATCGCTGTTTCTGCCACTGAACGCCGGTGATAACCCACTTTCTTTTTCCACATATCATTACTCCCGCTCAGACGCTGATTCGCCACCGCATGGTTACGTTCATAGTACTTGTCCGGCCAGTATTTCGCTCCGCTTCGCGGCGGGATAAGGGGCCTGATTTTCTTTCTCAGCAACGCATCGTGGCAGTAACGGGCGTCATAAGCACCGTCTGCTGACACTTCCCTGATTTTTCGGTGGGTTTGGTTAATCAGGCCCGGCAGTGCCTGCGCATCTGTCGTTCCGCTGAGCGATAAGTCGGCACAGATAATCTCATGCGTCGCACTGTCTGCTGCCAGATGAAGCTTGCGCCACACTCTTCGTCTGTCAGCCCCATGCTGCCTGACTTTCCATTCACCTTCGCCAAAGACCTTCAGACCGGTACTGTCGATGACCAGATGCGAGATTTCACCACGCGTTGGCGTTTTTATGCTGATACTGACGGTTTTTGCCCGCCGACTGACCAGAGAGTAGTCCGGGCAGCGCAGTGGCAGGCTCATCAGTGTTAAAAACCGAGTCGACAAAGCCCTGTAATGCCCGGAGCGACAGGTTAAACACGCGCTTTATCATCAAAACCGTGGTAACAGCCATATCGGTGTAGTAAAGCGGCCGACCACGACCTTCAGGCGAAGCACTGTCAGTCCATGCAGCGATGGCGGACTCATCAAGCCAGACCGTCAGGGAGCCGCGTTGTCTGAGTGCTTTGTTGTAGGTGGGCCAGTTGGTGATTTTAAACTTTTGCTTTGCCATGGGGAGCTGCTATCGGGAGCGATGATAGTGCTCTGATCCGGCGATCCCCTGAAAGTTCGATTTATTCAACAAAGCCCCAAAACGGAGGTGTTTAGTGAACCATAAACGACAATTTACCCCTGAGTTTAAAAAAGAAGCCGTTGCCCTGGTAACAGAGCAGGGCTATACGATAGCCAGGGCAACAGCATCGCTGGGCATAAGCAACAAAACCCTGCATACATGGGTCTCGCTGGCACGCGAGCAGAGCAACGGCGTACTCAGCGATGATGAACGTGCAGAGTTAAAACGGTTACAAAAGGAAAACAAAGAGTTACGTACAGAGAAGGAGATACTAAAAAAGGCGAGTGCCTTCTTCGCGAAACATATGTCGTGAGATACCGGTTCATTCTCGACAATGCCACTGACTTCAGCGTTCGTACACTCTGTCGGGTCATGCGTGTGACGGCCTCTGCCTGGTATGCATGGCGAAAAAAGCCCGCCGAACCGCTGCAAAAAGACGTGGAGGTCCGGGTCAGGTTGAAGGCGCTGTGTAGTGGTCAACTAAATTTGGCCACCCTACCTGACTGTTGATGGAACAGCCGTTCTGATTCATTTGGTGTTAACCCACCGTTATACCAGTGAGGTCTGACATCGCTATAATAATGGGTTATGTAGCGAATAATGGATGATTGAGCAGTACTAAAGCTTTGGTAGCCAGTCGTTGGCACCCATTCAGTCTTCAGACTACGGAAGAATCGCTCCATCGGACTATTATCCCAACAATTTCCTCTGCGACTCATACTTTGGGTCATCTGATAACGCCACAATGCCTGCCTATACTGACGACTGGTGTAATGGCTTCCTTGGTCACTATGAAACATGACTTGTTTGGGATGCCCACGCAGTTCCCAAGCCATTTCTAGTGCTTTGGCTGTTAATTCTGAATCTGGCGAAAACGACATTGCCCAACCCACGGGTTTTCGGGCAAATAAAGGCTTTGTTGAATAATTTAACCGTTTGATTTACATCTTCTTTAGTTAGAATGCATTTACAGAGAATGTATTTTGTTAGAACGACAAATCAAATAGTTAGCACAATAAAAAGCATTCCGAGAGGAAAAATTAGTCGTTGAAATTTTATAATGCTTATATAAATCAGTATCTTAAATTATTCAACAAAGCCGCAAATAAATCTAATACCACCGCCAGATACGCCCATCGGGCGCCTGTCCAAATATAGGTTACACCGCCGCACCAAACCTGGTCAGGCTTGGTAACAGCGAACTGCCTATTGAGCAGATTTGGAATATCAATACGTTCATTTCCACCGCGGTTGTATTGATGTTTTCTTGTTTGGCAACTAACGAGGGTTAATTCTTTCATCAACTTACCCGCTAACCACCGCCCAAGTTTCACGTCGTGTGTATTGGTAACCATCGTGGCGATAGTCCTTGCGCCCGCAGACCCGCCACTAACGTTCCACGCTTCGCTGACCAGGCTACGTTTTATCGTCCGCTCAATATCTGGCTCCTTAGGTCGACACCAATAGCGATAACTGCTTCGGTGAACATTAAAAATACGACACAACGCTTTCACTGGATAAAGCGCTCTTAGCTTTTCAACTACCGAGAATTTTTCAGTGAGTCGGACATTAAGAGCGCAGTAGCCTTTTTTAAGATGGCATTCTCCATTTCCAGTCGGTGGATTTTTTTCTTCATTTCTCTGAACTCAATTTGTTCAGGTTTTAATGGCAGACCAGGCGATGTTTTCCCTTGACGTTCTAAACGAAGGGCTCTTACCCACCGGCTAATCGCTGAAAGACTGACGTTCATGGCTTTCGCGGCTTCCTGGTCGGTATAATTTTGGTCAAGGACTAATTTGGCGGTTTCACATTTAAATTCAGCAGTAATTATTTTACTCATTTTGGCACCTATAAAAATTATGAGGTAAGCATATCACCTCTACTTAGGTGGTCAAATTCAGTATGCCACTACAAGGCCCTATTCCCAACCGTGTTGGTATTGAGTATCGCCCAGCTCAAGCCGAGCTTAAACAGGAGCCTGGCCACTTCGAAATTGACACTATTTTTGGCAAAGACCAGAAGTCACTCTTGTTAACCATCGTAGATAAAGCATTGAAAACCGTCATCATTCGCAAACTGCCTAATAAGCGTGCGGAGACTGTGGTTGCTGCTTTCAGGGACATTGAAGCTAATACCTTTTGCAAGTTTAAGACCCTAACAGCTGATAACGGCCCTGAATTCGCTCTGCACGAGCAAATTACTCAAATCACAGGGGCGCAGGTCTACTTTGCCCATCCTTATCATTCCTGGGAGAGGGGCTTGAATGAGCACACCAACGGGCTGATACGACGTTTTTACCCAAAGGGAACAGACTTCAGTCAGGTCAGTCATCGTAAGATTGCCGAACTCGAACACATACTCAATACAAGGGGCAGAAAATCGCTGGGCTATCGTTCCCCCAATGAGGTATTTTTAACGCACTTACTGGTGGCATAAGCCTCTACCGTTTTGTTGCGTTTCGAGTGGGAATGGGCGTGACTTAACTATATTTCCGCCGAACTGCACAAAACATTTACCCCCATTTTTCGCCCAGGTACACCGGAAACCTATAAGGAACTGCTACAGGAATACCTTCAGGTTCGTTTCCGCTATATCAATATTGTGCTCAGTGAACAAAACTATCTGGTGGGAAATCGTTTTTCCGTCGCGGATGCCTATCTGTTTACCGTGATGCGGTGGGCACAGTCGTTAAAGCTCGATATAGCCAACCGACTTAAAAATGATTACATCCTATGCCCTGATATGTGGCAAAGAATCATAGCTGGCTGTTATCAAAATAATGTCGTTTGGCTATATGTTCCGCTATCCGGCCCTGGCGGCTTATCTCGACCATATTGCAGAACGCCCGGCGGTATTGACGGCATTGAAAGTTGAACGATTGAAAGGGTAAGAGAGAGTGCGGCACCCAAGGGTGCCGCCTAACGCGCCATTAACCGAGGCGTTCTGCCTGAAAATGATGACGCGGGTTGGCAATGCCATCTTGTGCCGCCACCAATTGCAGTTCGTACTCGTCCATATCTTTGGTCACCAACATCACTTCATAGACCGCTGCCGTGGTATGTTCCAGCGCCTTATCTAACGCCACGCCTTTGAGCAGGTTCACCAGTAACAGGCCGCTGGTCAAATCCCCTACACCAACGGGCTGACGTTCGAATTCCACCAGCGGACGGCGGATATGCCAGGCGTCAGTAGGTGTAACCAGCAACATTTCAAAACTGTCAGCACGGCGTGCTGCGCGGCTGAGGTGTTTAACTAACACGATTTTCGGTCCGCGTTCACAGAGCTGACGCGCTGCGGCAACGACCTCATACACATTGTGCACCGTCACGCCAGCCAGCAACTCCAGTTCCGGCAGGTTCGGCGCAATCACATCGGCTGCGAGCAGCGACTGGTTACAATTGAAGCCCGAAACGCCGGGTGCAACAAAACAGCCTTTCTCGGGCGTGCCCATCACCGGATCGCAAAAATAGATCGCCTGCGGATTCGCCGCTTTGACCTGACGGACGATATCCAGAATGCTGGCACCCTGCTCGGGGGAACCGATATAGCCACTCAGCACCGCATCACAGCGCGCCAGTCTGTCAATATTGGCAATGCCCTGCACAATAAACTAGTTGCTGAATAGAGACTTGCATTTTTTGTCAGGCTATTGAGAATAAAAAGAGGTTTAACTTAGAGAATAAAGGTTTGAAATGATCAACAAAGAGCGGTTGTTACGAGATAATCGTTTATGTAAAGCAATCATTGGATTATCAGTCGAAGAATTGAAAAATTTAGCCGCTGAATTTTCAGCTTGTTATTTGATTTATCGGAAAAAGAATCGAAAAGATCACGAGCGGCAGATGGGTGGAGGGCACAAAGGATTTATCCCAACCCCATTAGATAAACTGCTTTTTATTTTATTGTATTTAAAATGTTATCCGACCTATGATTTGCAAGGACTTCTTTTTGGTTTAGATAGAACACGGGTATGTCGCTGGGTAAAAATATTATTGCCG
The DNA here is from genome assembly GCF_052050035.1 of Symbiopectobacterium purcellii. GTDB lineage: Bacteria > Pseudomonadota > Gammaproteobacteria > Enterobacterales > Enterobacteriaceae > Symbiopectobacterium > Symbiopectobacterium purcellii_A. The sequence goes on along the minus strand of NZ_CP189882.1, from coordinate 4,291,195 downwards.
GTTTTAGAGATGACCTTGGGGCGAGAATGTGTTTTGCCCGCTCGTCAAATTCGCTCTGCTGAGGAATTTTTTCGCGCCTTTCCTGGAGTTAAAGACGTCTTTATTGATGGGACAGAGCGACCTGTCCAAAAGCCTAAGAATCTGCGTCGGCGAAAAAAAATGTATTCGGGAAAGAAAAGACAGACCACTCGAAAAGGGCTTATTATGACTGACGAAACAAGGCAAATTGGATTTATCCCCATGAGCAAAAATGGGCGCCGTCACGATAAACGCTTACTCGATAAAGTCGATATAATTCGCCATATTCCTCCTGAGGTAACCATCTGGGCAGATACCGGTTTTCAAGGTATAGATAAACAGCATCCTAATACACAAATCCCAAAAAAAGGAACTCGAAAAAGACCTTTATCGCCTGAACAAAAACAAGAAAATAAAATAATCTCGGGCATCCGTATTACAGTTGAAGACGCCATCGCGGGTATCAAGCGCCTCGGTTGCATGACCCAAATTTTACGGAATCGTAGACCCTTTATTGATGATACCTTCTTACTCCTTAGCGCCGGTCTTTGGAATTTCCATCTCAGAACAGCGTAAAATTTACTTCAATCACCGAAACACCCTTATTTCACTATTAAGCAACACGCTTAATGTCGTTCAAATAGCTGGCGTCCATCACACTGCCGGTCCACTGACCATACTGCGTATGATTGGAGAATTGCACCGTATTAAGCGGCCAAACGTTTGCGCTCATACGCCGCATCGGAAATTCTGCGGCACTGTTCCCTGCATGTCCAAAAACCACATGGGACTGAATAGAAAGAATGTTTTTCATTTATCAACAACCTGACCTTGCTTATCACTGACCTCGGAGTATTACCAAGAATAAAGGGAGCCTTCGCTCCCTTGTGCATGCTGTTTTCTTATGCCGTCCAACAAATCAGGCAGTAGTGCTTTTTACCACGGCGTAGCAGCGTATAACGGTCAAACAGACGATCGCTATCCGCGAAAACATATTCAGGGTTAGCCTGTTTTTCGCCGTTAATGGTCACCGCATTTGAGGCGATCATGGTACGCGCCTGACCACGCGAAGGGACCAGTTCAGCCGTGACCAATGCCTGCTGCAAGTCAGCGTCGCGCCCCAGTTCAATAACCGGCATGCCGTCCTGCGCCAACTGGGCAAAGTCATTTTCTGTCAGCGCATTCAGTGCACCAGAGAACAGGCTCTGCGTAATGCGCTGCGCCGCTTTCAGGCCCTCTTCACCATGCACCATCCGCGTGACGTATTCTGCCAGCACATACTGGGCGCGCGGTGCCTTGCCGCTGTTTTTGTCCTCTTCTTCCAGCGCCGTGATCTCTTCGATACTGAGGAAGGTAAAGAACTTCAGGAAACGATAGACATCCGCATCGGCGGTATTGATCCAGAATTGGTAGAATTTGTACGGGCTGGTTTTCTTGGCATCCAACCAGACCGCGCCGCCTTCAGTTTTACCAAATTTGGTGCCATCTGATTTGGTGATCAACGGAACGGTCAGACCAAACACCGTATTCTGATGCAAGCGACGGGTTAGATCGATTCCGGAGGTAATATTGCCCCATTGGTCAGAGCCGCCGATCTGTAACGCAACGCCATATTTCTCGTTCAACGCCGCGAAATCATACCCTTGCAACAGGTTGTACGAAAACTCGGTAAAAGAGATACCGACATCATCACGGTTCAGACGCTGTTTCACCGCTTCGCGGTTAATCATCTGGTTAACGGAGAAATGCTTACCGATATCGCGCAGGAAAGTCAGCACGTTCATGCCGCCAAACCAGTCATAGTTGTTCGCCATGACAGCGCTATTTTCCCCACAGTAAAAATCCAGGAACGGCGACACCTGATTGCTGATCTTTTCTACCCACTCGCCCACGGTTTCGCTGGTATTGAGTTTACGCTCTGTGGCTTTAAAACTCGGATCGCCGATAAGGCCGGTAGCCCCACCGACCAATGCCACAGGTTTATGCCCCGCAAGCTGGAAGTGGCGCAGGCACAGCAGAGGCACCAGATGCCCCAAGTGCAAGCTGTCAGCGGTCGGATCGAAACCGCAATACAGAGCAATTGGCCCTTGCGCCAACTGCTCTGCTAACGCGTTTTCGTCCGTTAACTGAGCAACCAGGCCCCGCTCTTGCAATTGTTGAATCAGGTTACCACTCGCCATCAATAGCTCCATTTTCGTAAAAGAAACGATGTTTGAAAAACTGTATTCCAAGGGAAATAACGTAACTTCATAGAATAAAGCGCCCCCGAGGGGAGCGCCAGTATTTAAAGGGGATATTTGCTACAATTCGCAGCACTTAAGGTGCCAGACGATCAATTTGCCAGTTATCGCCATCTAGCTGATAGATAAAGCGGTCATGCAGGCGATGCGCCCCGCCCTGCCAGAATTCGACAGTATCAATGACCACGCGGTATCCGCCCCAAAAACTCGGTAACGGCACCTCACCTTTCATGAATGTTTGTTTCAGCTCTAAAAACTTGCTTTCCAGCACGCCACGGGCCGATATGCGGCTCGACTGTTGTGAAACCCAAGCGCCTATCTGACTCTCTTTTGGTCGGCTGTGGAAATATTTCAGCACCTCGATGGTGGATAAGCGTTCAGCATGCCCCGTCACAATCACCTGACGATCCAGGCTGTGCCAAGGAAACAGCAAACTGATACGCGAATTCAGCGCCAAATGCTGTGCCTTGCGACTGCCCAGGTTGGTGTAAAACACCATCCCTTGCTCATCGACGTGTTTGAGCAACACGATGCGCTGGTAGGGCTGGCCCTGTTCATCAACGGTGGCAACGCACATCGCAGTAGGATCGGACAGGCGCGCATCGCACGCCTGTTTGAGCCACTTGTCGAACAGATCTAGGGGGTTGGCGGTCAATTCATTGCGGCGTAAACCGCCGCGGGTATATTCGCGTCTGACGTCCGCAATTTCATCTTCGGTCGGAAATGCGGCGGAGGGAGGTGAAGTGTTGTCCTGTGTCATAACATCCTGCTGTGGTGTATCGGGACGAAAATCATCATTCCATTCTGCGCCCACAGCGGGAAAATCTCAACGTAACACCTTGCGTCAAGGTGCATTCTGTAGGAGGCAATCATCCGCAATGATGTGTCCGCTGCGCTCAATAAAGGCGCGATCCCCTTTGCTCCAGAACGTATACCGGTTATTGCTGTATTTAGTGCCTGAGGCAGAAACAACCTGCGGAAGTTGCAAACGTTCACCATCCAGCAAGAAATGCACTTCCGCTGGCTGGATATCTTGTTTCAGCGTTACGGTGAGCGGCAGGGTGCCACATTGATAATGCAGCGTTGTTACCGGTGTCTGCCGGTTAAAACCGCTACAACCGGACAGCATCATAAGCCCTAACAGCACGCCAACGCGGCCCGATAGCATTAATTTCATTATTATTTTCCCGTTATTACCTGTCTGAAGGTTATCGCCACGTGACCACGACGCAGCCAGTCGAGTCACAGATAACAGCAGTGTAACAACGGGGTCTACAACGACCTCTAAGCAAAATCTGATTAGTCGTTCAGAACGGGGAAAATGGCCCCCAATATCGTCGCTTTGCTGGCACCGGTCACTGACGGCAAGTTCCCGGGCAGGCCCGACAAGGTGCGCGCAGCAAGCCAGGCAAAAGCCAGCGCTTCCATATCATCGCCGTTCACGCCGCACTCATCGGTGGTGTTGACCTCAATACCGAGCATTAATGCGGACAGACGCGCCATCAGCAGGGGATTACGCGCCCCACCGCCGCACACCAGCACACGTTCACAGCCTCCCGTCAACAGCACCTGATCGGCAATGCTGACGGCGGTTAGCTCCCCCAACGTAGCCTGTACATCCTGAGGAGACAGGGAGCCATACCCCACAAGCTGCTTTTCCAGCCAGCCTAGATTAAAGTATTCGCGCCCGGTGCTTTTAGGTGCAGGTAACGCGAAATAGGGATCGGCCAGCATGCGGCGCAGCAAGGGGATATTTACGCGCCCGGTTGCCGCCCACTGCGCGTCTTTATCATAGTGTTGTCCCTGACGACGCCAGATCCAGGCATCGAGCAACATATTGCCGGGTCCGGTATCATAGCCGCGTACCGGACAGTCAGGAGCCAGCAGAGAGATGTTGGCAATCCCCCCAATATTGAGCACGACGCGGCGTTCATCAGGATGCATCAGCAACGCATAGTGAAACCCCGGCACCAGCGGCGCACCTTGCCCGCCAAGCGCAATGTCACGTCGGCGAAAATCGCCCACCGTAGTGATGCCCGTCAACGCTGCGATTTGGTTATTATCGCCGATTTGCAGCGTACAAGGCGCATCACCGAGCGGTTCGTGCCACACCGTCTGTCCATGACAGCCTATCGCCATGATGTCGCTGGCATCGAGTTCGGTCTGCTTCAACAACATTCGCACCGCTTCGGCAAACAACTTGCCGAGACGTGTATCCAACTGACCTAATGTAGACAGCGTTACCGCCTGACCCTGGCATACGTCCAGAATGGCTTGCTTCAATGCCAGTGGCATTGGATGACAATAGCTCGCCTGCTGCGCGACCGTGTGCTCATCAATCGCTGCCAGGACCACATCGACACCATCCAGACTGGTGCCCGACATCACTCCGATGTATCTGCCTGATTTCATAACGGTGAATTTCCCATCCCGCGCTGTACACGCACACAAAATCCCGGCTTTGTTGAATAATTTAACCGTTTGATTTACATCTTCTTTAGGTAGAATGGATGTACAGAGACTGTATTTTGTTAGAACGACAAATCAAGTAGTTAGCACAATAAAAAGCATTACGGCTGGAAAACTTAGTTGTTGAAGTGTTATAATAATTATGTAAATCAGCATGTTAAATTATTCAACAAAGCCCAAAATCCCCATAAACCAAGCTGCACTTGTTTACAAAATAACATGGCGAGCGGGCAAACGGCTCAGGTATTCTTCATTCTACGGCGGATTCGACGTCCTATACTTTGAATGCGCGTTTATTTTGAGGAAAAAAAGGCCGTTTTTTGCTATAAAATGAACATATGCGCCAATAGGATGAGAGAGAATAGTGGCAGCAAGGAACTTTAGCCATTTTTCATTATCAATATAATCCTATTATATCAGGGTGAGTTGTGCGCAACGGCCATTCGACGTTTCGCAGTAACCGTTTGATAAGCATTACCACGTCGGCTTTCAGTAACAGAAAGCTGACACATTGCGATTACAGGAGTCTTATATATGATGAAGCGTTTACTTGTGATTACTTTAGCCGGTATGACATTGGCGGGCTGCGCCAACACCAGTTCGCTTTCCGGTGACGTTTATCGCGCCTCTGAAGCCAAACAGGTTCGTACTGTAACTTATGGCACCATCGTTTCATTACGACCTGTACAGATTCAGGCTGGCGATGAGAATGGCACCATGGGCGCTATTGGTGGCGCAGTGCTGGGTGGGTTCTTGGGTAACACCATCGGAGGTGGATCGGGTCGCTCACTGGCAACCGCAGCAGGCGCGGTGGCGGGTGGCGTAGCGGGTCAAAGTGCACAAGGTGCGATGAACCGAGTTCAAGGCGTTGAGTTGGAAATTCGCCGCGACGATGGTACCACTATCATGGTTGTACAGCGCCAGGGCGATACCGGTTTCAGCGTTGGCCAACGTGTTGCCATGTCCAGCAACGGCCAAAACGTGACAGTTGCACCACGATAAACACCCCCTGTTTTCTGTTATCACCACCAGCACGGTGGTGATAACCTAGATTATTGCTTAGATCAATAATGTCACTTCACATGAAAAGTTCATTCTGACAACGAGCGGCCTCAATTGTACAGGCAATAATTGCACTGACTCAAAACACGTCGGGCAAAACACATTTTTAACGAAAAATAGCACATTGTCTAAGAAAGAGGCCAAAAGGTATATCCCCTGCCCAGGCTAAAACCCCATCAGTTTTTTCAGTAAAAAAAACATCCACACGACATCAATAATTCACCAGAAATAGGGTTCAGGTAAAGGATCGAAGCGTGATACCATGTTTGAATGCAGCGCAGTATTCAATTCGGCTTGATGGACATTTATTCTACCCAAGCATTATTCTGTCTGATGATGCTTCAATGACGACTTTCATGGCTCTCATGTAAGGCGAGAATATTTTTCTCCAGGCGCGCAATAAGGCCCGTCAGGGCACTGACTTCCTGCCCCGATATACCCAGCAATATCTCACCACGCGTTTGGCTTATCACATCGTCCACCGCTTGAATGATTGGCTCTGCCGCATCGGTCAACGCGATGCGCTTTGCGCGCCGATCGTGCGCACAAATACTTCGAGTAATCAACCCTTTCTCTTCTAACTGATCCAAGGTTCTTACCAGCGATGGCTGTTCGATGCCAATGGCTTTTGCCAGTTGAATCTGCGACTGTCCAGGAGGCAGTTGGTATATATTATGCAGTGTAACCCAATGGGTTTGGGTTAATTCCAGTGGTTTCAGACGAAAATCAATTAATGATCGCCACACCCGAACCAATCTGGCCAAATCAGAACCTAACGGCAATTCCATAACACCTCCTTATTATTAGTGAACTAAGTTATATCCCTGGATTGCAATCAACTCTGATTTTAAAAAAAATGAAAAAGGTGCTCTGCTTAATGATTTATCGATAAATAGCGATAGCCACGTTGCTGTTATACCAAATATATTCACCTTGAGGAAATTCTCTCAACAGGTGCAGTGGAAAAGATTGTTCTCTCTACATTATGCAACATAAGTTATTAGAGCCCACAGCACACTACTCATCGTTGAATAATGAGTGCTGCTGCCACTCGCTATTCAGTGTAGCCTTTTCCGAACGAACCATCCGTTTCTCGCGCTGCCTGCAAAGCCTTAGCACGTCCTGTTTTTGCGTATCGCTCATTTCCCCACAGGAGAAACGCTCACTGCGACTGCGAAAGCAACCCAGACAATAAACGCGCGCATCCGTTTGGCACACGCCACGACAAGGGTTGGGAACAGCAAAAATCTCAAGTTGTTCAGGCACTGCACCTCCGCTACCCATCACGTTCATTGAAGCGTTACAGGGCAACAATGGCAAGCTTTAGGTGTAGAGCGGCGCTGGTTGTAAACGATACTCAGTATTATATATTGTAGCGCCGAAGATTTCTCTAGCGACACTATTTATTTGGCTTGTTATTAATATACCGCAAAGCTATGGCATAAATGTGATTGCCGTCTACTGCGACACGGCTTTGTTGAATAATTTAAGATACTGATTTATATAAGCATTATAAAATTTCAACGACTAATTTTTCCTCTCGGAATGCTTTTTATTGTGCTAACTATTTGATTTGTCGTTCTAACAAAATACATTCTCTGTAAATGCATTCTAACTAAAGAAGATGTAAATCAAACGGTTAAATTATTCAACAAAGCCCTGCGACACCTTAAGTATGCCTTCTACATCAAGGGTTTGGACTCAACCTCGTTACAACGGTATACTTTGTAACGAGCCTTTGCGCTGTCGCTCCGGTGATGGCGGTCAACCACAGTAGTCAATCGAGGATATTATGCGCTTACTTCATACCATGTTGCGTGTTGGGGACTTACAACGCTCAATCGATTTTTACACCAAGGTACTGGGGATGCGTTTGCTGCGAACCAGTGAAAACACCGAATACAAATACACGCTCGCCTTCGTCGGTTATACCGAAGAGAGCGAAGGGGCCGTCATTGAACTGACGTACAACTGGGGCGTTGATAAATACGATTTGGGTAATGCTTACGGGCACATCGCACTGGCGGTTGAAGATGTTGCCGCAACCTGCGAGCGTATTCGTCAGGCAGGCGAAAAAGTGACGCGCGAAGCTGGCCCGGTTAAGGGCGGCACCACGATCATTGCCTTTATCGAAGATCCCGATGGTTACAAGATTGAGCTGATTGAAAAAGCGCAATCAGGAAACTGGCTCGACAACTGATTGTCAGATGCTGAGTCTGTAAAGAATTTCGTGTAAATGGCTCCATCGCTTAACCGGAAATCGGCTTTGTTGAATAAATCGAACTTTCAGGGGATCGCCGGATCAAAGCACTATCATCGCTCCCGATAGCAGCTCCCCATGGCAAAGCAAAAGTTTAAAATCACCAACTGGCCCACCTACAAAAAAGCACTCAGACAACGCGGCTCCCTGACGGTCTGGCTTGATGAGTCGGCCATCGCTGCATGGACTGACAGTTCTTCGCCTGAAGGTCGTGGTCGGCCGCTTTACTACACCGATATGGCTGTTACCACGGTTTTGATGATAAAGCGCGTGTTTAACCTGTCGCTCCGGGCATTACAGGGCTTTGTCGACTCGGTTTTTACACTGATGAGCCTGCCACTGCGCTGCCCGGACTACTCTCTGGTCAGTCGGCGGGCAAAAACCGTCAGTATCAGCATAAAAACGCCAACGCGTGGTGAAATCTCGCATCTGGTCATCGACAGTACCGGTCCGAAGGTCTTTGGCGAAGGTGAATGGAAAGTCAGGCAGCATGGGGCTGACAGACGAAGAGTGTGGCGCAAGCTTCATCTGGCAGCAGACAGTGCGACGCATGAGATTATCTGTGCCGACTTATCGCTCAGCGGAACGACAGATGCGCAGGCACTGCCGGGCCTGATTAACCAAACCCACCGAAAAATCAGGGAAGTGTCAGCAGACGGTGCTTATGACGCCCGTTACTGCCACGATGCGTTGCTAAGAAAGAAAATCAGGCCCCTTATCCCGCCGCGAAGCGGAGCCAAATACTGGCCGGACAAGTACCATGAACGTAACCATGCGGTGGCGAATCAGCGTCTGAGCGGGAGTAATGATATGTGGAAAAAGAAAGTGGGTTATCACCGGCGTTCAGTGGCAGAAACAGCGATGTTCCGCATAAAAACTTTGCTGGGTGGCCATCTGAGCCTGCGTGACTATGAGGCTCAAGTAGGTGAAGCCATAGCGATGGTCAAAGCGCTGAACCGTATGACGTTGTTGGGTATGCCACACAGCGTCAGGATAGGATAACAGGTGTAGCAGAGGGAGTCATCCTGTCGGCTAATTCTGATTTATTCAACAAAGCCCCGGAAATCCGATCTCCATGCATCAACATGAATTGGCTCATAGCCGGTTTCCAGTCTCTGATTGGTAGGGTCCATTTAGCCGAGATATTATGCAAGGCTAGATAGAATAATTTTAGCACCGAGTCATCCGTTGGAAATATTCGTCGCGTTTTCGTTATCTTGCGCAATGAAGCATTTAACGACTCTATCGCGTTGGTGGTGTAGATAACCTTGCGAATCTCCGGCGGAAAATCAAAAATGACGATGAGACGTTCCCAATTATTTCTCCACGATGGGCTGATCGTCGGGAACTGCTCATCCCATTTGTCCGCGAAGGCATCCAGGGCCTCTTCAGCGCCCTCTAGCGTTGCGGAACTATAGATAGTGCGGAGGTCAGCAGCAACGGCTTTAAGCTCTTTCCAGCCGACGTAGCGCAGCGAGTTCCGCACCTGATGCACGATGCAGAGCTGTACCCGCGTATGCGGGTAAACAGCTTCAATGGCATCAGGAAAGCCCTTCAGGCCATCGCAGCAGGCGATGAAGATGTCCTGTAGCCCACGATTTTTCAGTTCTGTCATTACAGATAACCAGAACTTGGCCCCCTCGGTTTTGGCTATCCATAGCCCCAGCAGCTCTTTTTCGCCCTGGCCGTTGATGCCTAGAGCCAAGTAAACAGACTTGTTGGTCACGGCTCCGCCGTCCTGGCTTTTGACCACAATACAGTCAAGGTAAACAATGGGATAAAGCGCATCCAGCGGCCGTTGCTGCCAGCGCTTAACGTCATCCATCATAGCATTGGTCACTTGAGAAATGAAGCCAGCGGAAACATCGACCCCGTAGACTTCTTTAAAGTGAGCCTGAATATCACGGGTTGATAGCCCTCTGGAATAGAGAGAAATAATGCGGTCATCGAAGCCGTTATAGCTAAACGACTTAATTTTGATTACATTATTTAAATGAGCTATTCAATTGATTTTAGACGTAAAGTGATATCTACACGGAAAAACGAAGGGTTGAGTATCCGAGAAACAGCGAAGCAATTTCGGATTGGCCCTGCCTCTGTATCGCGTTGGATTAATCAAATAGAGTCAAAAGCATCGACCACGCGTCAGCGAAAGATCGATAAATCCGAGTTGATAAAAGATGTTGAACAATATCCAGATGCTTACCAAAAAGAACGTGCAGAGCGTTTTGGCGTTTGTCAGAAGGCCATTTGGCAAGCGCTTAAAAAGCTGGGATTGACCTATAAAAAAAACTCTACGTCATCCGAAAGCCGACGAAAACTCCCGGCAGGGATTTCAACAAAAAAAACAACAGTATGAAAAAGAAGGTAAACCTATTGTTTTTATTGATGAAAGTGGTTTTTCACACGATACCCCACGGACTCACGGCTATTCCCCAAAAGGTCAACGGTGTTTTGGCCTGAAGAACTGGGGAGCTAGGGGAAGAACAAATGTTATCGGCGCTTTATTAGGCACAACGCTGTTTGCTATCGGATTATTTGATATCAATATTAACAGCGATGTTTTCTATGCCTGGGTCACACAAGTCCTTATCCCAGTACTCCCTAAAAACAGTGTAATCATGATGGACAATGCCACTTTTCACAAAAAACATAATATTCAACAAGTCATCATCGATGCAGGGTATATGGTGGAGTATTTGCCTACATATTCGCCAGATCTTAACCCAATTGAGCATAAATGGGCACAAGCAAAAAGCAAAAAAAGAGAGATGGGTTGCGATACAGAGAGTTTGTTCTCAGTCCATATGGTGTAATCAAAATTAAGTCGCTTGGCTATAAGCTGCTTTTCGTGCTTACCGATCAGTGTCGGCTCGAAGGTACTGTTGCGGTCGCGCGGAATATCGAGCTCGAGCGCCCCATTTTGGCTACGTACGCTCTTGGATGTCTTTGTAGTGGCATACTGAATTTGGCCACCTAAGTAGAGGTGATATGCTTACCTCATAATTTTTATAGGTGCCAAAATGAGTAAAATAATTACTGCTGAATTTAAATGTGAAACCGCCAAATTAGTCCTTGACCAAAATTATACCTACCAGGAAGCCGCGAAAGCCATGAACGTCAGTCTTTCAGCGATTAGCCGGTGGGTAAGAGCCCTTCGTTTAGAACGTCAAGGGAAAACATCGCCTTGTCTGCCATTAACACCTGAACAAATTGAGTTCAGAGAAATGAAGAAAAAAATCCACCGACTGGAAATGGAGAATGCCATCTTAAAAAAGACTACTGCGCTCTTAATGTCCGACTCACTGAAAAATTCTCGGTAGTTGAAAAGCTAAGAGCGCTTTATCCAGTGAAAGCGTTGTGTCGTATTTTTAATGTTCACCGAAGCAGTTATCGCTATTGGTGTCGACCTAAGGAGCCAGATATTGAGCGGACGATAAAACGTAGCCTGGCCAGCGAAGCGTGGAACGTTAGTGGCGGGTCTGCGGGCGCAAGGACTATCGCCACGATGGTTACCAATACACACGACGTGAAACTTGGGCGGTGGTTAGCGGGTAAGTTGATGAAAGAATTAACCCTCGTTAGTTGCCAAACAAGAAAACATCAATACAACCGCGGTGGAAATGAACGTATTGATATTACAAATCTGCTCAATAGGCAGTTCGCTGTTACCAAGCCTGACCAGGTTTGGTGCGGCGATGTAACCTATATTTGGACAGGCGACCGATGGGCGTATCTGGCGGTGGTATTAGATTTATTTGCCCGAAAACCCGTGGGTTGGGCAATGTCGTTTTCGCCAGATTCAGAATTAACAGCCAAAGCACTACAAATGGCTTGGGAACTGCGTGGGCATCCCAAACAAGTCATGTTTCATAGTGACCAAGGAAGCCATTACACCAGTCGTCAGTATAGGCAGGCATTGTGGCGTTATCAGATGACCCAAAGTATGAGTCGCAGAGGAAATTGTTGGGATAATAGTCCGATGGAGCGATTCTTCCGTAGTCTGAAGACTGAATGGGTGCCAACGACTGGCTACCAAAGCTTTAGTACTGCTCAATCATCCATTATTCGCTACATAACCCATTATTATAGCGATGTCAGACCTCACTGGTATAACGGTGGGTTAACACCAAATGAATCAGAACGGCTGTTCCATCAACAGTCAGGTAGGGTGGCCAAATTTAGTTGACCACTACACTTGCCATTGCGTGAGTTGCCTGAATGATTACCAGCCGGGTCATGCTTAGCATACCCAAGGTGCATCTCCATCTCAGCTTCAAGAACCCGTTCCGCCAGTCTTTTAGTCAGCACCTTGAGTAGGCCTGATTCACCCAGCAGATCCTGAGGGGAGTGACAATCTTGAAGCAGTTGGTCAATAAGTTCGTTGCTGATAGGCATTTTGTTATCCTTTGAAGGTTTTCCTCAAAATGCCATTTACACAGATTATTTTACAGTCTCGGGTCATGCTTAGCATACCCAAGGTGTATCTCCATCTCAGCTTGAAGAACCCGTTCCGCCAGTCTTTTAGTCAGCTCCTTGAGTAGGCCTGATTCACCCAGAAGCTCCTGAGGGGAGTGGCAATCCTGAAGCAGTTGGTCAATAAGTTCGTTGCTGATAGGCATTTTTTGTCCTCTGAAGGTTTTCCTCAAAATGCCATTTACACAGATCTTTTTACACTCTCACGATGCTCTGCGGCGGCTTCTGTCCGCCGCTTTTTTGCTTTCTCTCTTCCCCTTCTCTCTTATATGTCGTTCATTTCATTGCGCTCACATTCCTTTCAAGGCGTTCAAGACATCAGGTTTACTGCATTGGTGGCAGGAATTTGCCATAATGCGCGCTGCATTTAGTAAATGATTAAAGAGAACATGGCTGATAAAAATAACCTGAACGCACTGAGTGGCCGTTTCCGCGGGTTTTACCCGGTTGTTATTGATGTTGAAACCGCAGGGTTCAACGCGCAAACTGACGCACTGCTGGAAATTGCCGCCATCACGATGAAAATGGATGAGAACGGTTGGTTACAGCCCGATGAAACGTTGCATTTTCACGTTGCGCCATTCGAAGGCGCGCTGCTTGATCCCGCTGCGCTGGCGTTTACCGGCATTGATCCTCACAACCCGTTGCGTGGTGCCGTCTCTGAATACGAAGCTCTGCATGAAATATTCAAAATGGTGCGTAAAGGCATTAAAGACAAAGGTTGCAATCGCGGGATTATCGTCGCCCACAACGCCAACTTTGATCACGGTTTTCTGATGGCGGCGGCAGAACGCTGCGGACTCAAGCGCAACCCGTTCCACCCCTTTGCCACCTTTGACACCGCCGCACTGAGCGGATTAGTGCTGGGACAAACCGTATTGGCAAAGGCCTGCATGACCGCTGGCATCGCCTTCGACTCCGCGCAGGCACACTCAGCGCTTTATGATACCCAGCAAACCACGGCGCTATTTTGCGAACTGGTGAATCGGTGGAAGCGACTGGGCGGTTGGCCATTGCCCCTGGAAGATCAAACAGTCTGAATTCTCTGAATGGGGTCATCAACAAATTTGATACCCAAAAAAAGGGCACCACGGTGCTGGGTCCCCTCTTTTACCTCAGATACCGGCGAAGTACGCGCCAACAGGCGCAATTTACTGCGCGCTGTCTCCCTCCTGCGGTTCACGGTATTTGTCTGCGGTTTCTTTGATCAGTTGCTGCAATTCACCACGTTGATACATTTCAATGATGATGTCGCATCCGCCAACCAGCTCACCGTCAACCCACAGTTGGGGAAAGGTCGGCCAGTTAGCATATTTCGGCAGCTCAGCACGAATATCCGGGTTTTGCAAAATGTCCACATAGGCGAAGCGCTCACCGCACGCCGACAGTGCCTGTACGGCCTGGGCGGAAAAACCGCAGCTCGGCAACTTCGGTGAGCCTTTCATGTACAACAAAATCGGGTTTTCTGTAATCTGGCGCTGAATTTTTTCAATCGTTGTCGTCGTCATGCTTTTTGCTTCCTCAAACGGTGTTTCTGCGAGCCATCACGCTACCCCATTCCTGTCGGAGGGATCGCTTGGCAGCATTATGTAACGGAGTATTATCGCACCATTGTCGCGTATGCGCTTTGTAATCCAAGTGATTGCAAAGCGCATTTACCGTTGCGTCATTGTAGCGAGAGCGGTGATGACAAAAAAACGCCATTTTTTGTAGGGTTTTTCCTACCACCGTTCCCCCTCAGTCCCCTAGGTGAAATATGCCGCAATAAATGATGATATTTACAGCGGGAAAACAATTATTAACGTTTTCTCATGATTCTGTTAAGCGAAAAGGTGATTTCCTGCTTTTTTCTCATGGCGTTTTCGTGAATACTATTCGAATTGAGCGAGTTAAGTATTGTATTCGGTCTCTTTTATCATGCGCGTATTTATTACTCTGATCTTTGTTTTCTTCAGCCATCTGTTTGTTAATGTTGCCCAGGCAGCTCCGCATACCAATGCGGAGAAGCAAGCCTGCGCCAGCACGGATGACAAACACCTGAAAAAAAGCCAGACCACCAAAACCGCTAAAAAGCCACAAACCCCACCGGAACCACCGAAGAAAAAGACAACGCAGGAAAAAGCTAAAGCACAGCCTGAAAAAAAGATCGTTGAGAAAAAAACCAAAATAGCGCAAAGCACGAAACCGACCAAAACGACCACCACTAAAAAAAGTTCTGCTGACGTCGACATCAAGAGCACCGCGTCAAAAACCACGTCGTCCCGCTACCACAGTGCAACGCCCGCAAAACTGGTAAAGGGGTTAAAAAAAGGGACTGATGCCACTGACAAGAAAACGGCGGCAATAAAACCAGGCGCCAAAAAAGCGGGCAAAGAGTTAGTACTCAGTGAAGCGCATAAGCGCCGTTATCAGCATGCAAAAATGACGGCGATGAACAAGCTGATGAGTCAGATCGGTAAACCTTATCAATGGGGTGGCAACTCCCCCTACACCGGTTTCGACTGTAGCGGCCTGGTCTATTATGCCTACAAGGATGTGGTGAAAATCCCTATCCCGCGCACCGCCAATGAAATGTATCACTTGCGCGATGCAGCCCCCATCAATAAGGGTGAACTGGAGATTGGCGATCTGGTGTTCTTTCGCATCAACGGTCGCGGCACCGCCGATCATGTCGGAGTTTATCTCGGCAATGGCAAGTTTATTCAGTCACCGCGAACCGGTGCCGATATCAAGATCAGTAAGTTGAGTGAAGACTACTGGCAGGAACACTATATTGGTGCACGTCGCGTGGTAACACCACAAACGATTCGGTGATCGCCAAATCGGCATGCTAGCGATAAAAAGTGTATTAGTCGCGACTTGATCTGACACATGACCTTGAAAGGTTGAGAGTTACCGGTTTTGATATGGGTGTCTAATCCTTAAACAAAACGCGAGGTAACTCTCATGCTTCATACTAACAATCACATCATCAAACACAAAGCCGGCCTGCTCAATCTCGCCGAAGAACTTGGTAACGTATCAAAAGCCTGCAAGATCATGGGCGTGTCGCGCGACACGTTTTACCGTTATCAGGAACTGGCTGCTGAAGGTGGCATCGATGCACTGGTTAACCAGAACCGCCGGGTTCCCAACCTGAAGAACCGCGACGACGAAGCCACTGAACGCGCGGTTGTTGAATATGCCGTTGAGTTCCCGGCCCACGGGCAGCACTGGACCAGTAATGAGCTGCGTAAAAAAGGCGTATTTATCTCCGGCAGCGGCGTGCGGTCCATCTGGCAACGGCACGATCTGGAGAACTTCCGTAAACGCCTGAAGGCGCTTGAGGAAAAAGTTGCCAGAGAAGGCATCGTGCTTACCGATGTCCAAATCGCAGCGCTGGAGAAAAAGGCGCATGATGATGAGGCCAGCGGCGAAATCGAGACGGCTCATCCGGTTATCTCGGGTCGTAGGACACCTTCTACGTTGGCAATCTGAAAGCGGTGGGCCGTATCTACCAGCAGACGTTCGTGGATACGTACTCGAAAGTGGCACACTGCAAGCTTTATACGAGTAAAACGCCGATCACTGCCGCCGACCTGCTAAATGATCGCGTACTGCCGTTCTACGAGGCTCAGGGACTGCCGATGCTGAGAATACTGACCGACAGGGGAACGGAGTACTGTGGTAAGGTGGAGCAGCATGATTACCAGCTGTATAGCCAAGCGACTTAATTTTGATTACACCATATGGACTGAGAACAAACTCTCTGTATCGCAACCCATCTCTCTTTTTTTGCTTTTTGCTTGTGCCCATTTATGCTCAATTGGGTTAAGATCTGGCGAATATGTAGGCAAATACTCCACCATATACCCTGCATCGATGATGACTTGTTGAATATTATGTTTTTTGTGAAAAGTGGCATTGTCCATCATGATTACACTGTTTTTAGGGAGTACTGGGATAAGGACTTGTGTGACCCAGGCATAGAAAACATCGCTGTTAATATTGATATCAAATAATCCGATAGCAAACAGCGTTGTGCCTAATAAAGCGCCGATAACATTTGTTCTTCCCCTAGCTCCCCAGTTCTTCAGGCCAAAACACCGTTGACCTTTTGGGGAATAGCCGTGAGTCCGTGGGGCATCGTGTGAAAAACCACTTTCATCAATAAAAACAATAGGTTTACCTTCTTTTTCATACTGTTGTTTTTTTTGTTGAAATCCCTGCCGGGCGTTTTCGTCGGCTTTCGGATGACGTAGAGTTTTTTTTATAGGTCAATCCCAGCTTTTTAAGCGCTTGCCAAATGGCCTTCTGACAAACGCCAAAACGCTCTGCACGTTCTTTTTGGTAAGCATCTGGATATTGTTCAACATCTTTTATCAACTCGGATTTATCGATCTTTCGCTGACGCGTGGTCGATGCTTTTGACTCTATTTGATTAATCCAACGCGATACAGAGGCAGGGCCAATCCGAAATTGCTTCGCTGTTTCTCGGATACTCAACCCTTCGTTTTTCCGTGTGGATATCACTTTACGTCTAAAATCAATTGAATAGCTCATTTAAATAATGTAATCAAAATTAAGTCGTTTAGCTATATCTGGCCATCAACAATATCGACCATACAAAAAACGAAGGCGATGTCTCCGCAGACGAACGGCATCTGCGAGCGCTTCCATAAAACGATTTTGCAGGATTTTTATCAGGTTACGTTCCGCAAGAAGTTATATGGGGACCTGGAGAGCCTGCAGGCAGATCTGGATAACTGGTTGTGGCATTACAATAATGAGCGAACTCATCAGGGAAAAATGTGCTGCGGGCGAACGCCAATGGCCACGTTACTTGATGGAAAACGGGTCTGGGCAGAAAAGGATCTGAACCGGATGTAATCTGACAGACACCTGTATAAATAACCGGTAACTGTCAGATCAGGTCTGAGCTAGTACAAATAAAGACCAGGTGATGCCTATGCAGCCTGGCCTTTATTTTAATCGCGATCAGTTCAACACGGCAACAAAGCTAAATACCATGATCATGACTAACGCCCCAACCGTGGTCATTAATGACATTTTCAAATCAGTATTCATTCTATCTCCTTGAAACACAGAAACGCGTAAACGTTGCCGCCGCACCGGATGCTTCGTTGTTTCCTGCACACCAATACCACAGCACAATAGGGAAAATCTCCGATCCCGGCTGCACTAATTAAATCAATTAACCCTTTCACTTTCGCGGTAAATCAGCCAAAATTCGCAGTTTACCGTGCGCTGCGTCGGTGTCCGAACACGTCATCTTCGATGGGATCAACACGTCCCCTTTAGGTACAAAGTACGTCGGCAGTCTCCTTCTGATATCCTGTTTATACCATCGGAAAGAGAACATTACGCAAAAGCAAACGATTAACAAACTATATACTGCCGTAACAAGTAGGTTCAGGAGTCATGTTTAGATGGCAACGATCAAAGATGTGGCAAAGCGTGCTGGCGTTTCAACAACAACCGTCTCTCACGTCATCAACAAAACACGTTTCGTCGCCGAAGAGACCAAAACGGCCGTGCGGGAAGCCATCAAGGAATTAAACTACTCCCAGAGCGCAGTGGCTCGGAGCTTAAAGGTCAATCACACAAAATCCATCGGATTGCTCGCCACTTCGAGTGAAGCGCCCTACTTTGCGGAAATTATCGAAGCGGTTGAAAACAGTTGTTATGCCAAAGGCTACACCCTGATTCTGTGTAACTCGCATAATAACCTGGATAAACAGCGTGCTTATCTTTCCATGCTGGCGCAAAAACGGGTCGATGGCCTGTTGGTGATGTGTGCGGAATACCCGCCTGAACTGTTGAGCATGTTGTCCGATTACCGCAGCATTCCCATGGTGGTCATGGATGGGGGTCAGGCACACAGTGATTTTACGGACACCATTATAGATAACGCCTTCGAAGGGGGATATCTGGCTGGGCGTTATCTGATTGAGCGCGGGCACCGCGACATTGGTGCCATTCCCGGTATTCAGGAACGCAACACGGGCAGCGGGCGTTATCTGGGTTTTCTCAAAGCCTTGCAGGAAGCGGATATCACCGTTCGCGATGAATGGATTGTTCAGGGGGATTTCGAGCCGGAATCCGGTTACAAAGCCATGCACCAGATTTTGGCGCAAAAACAGCGCCCGACCGCTATTTTCTGCGGCGGCGACATCATGGCCATGGGTGCTATCTGCGCGGCTGATGAATTGGGGCTACGCGTACCGCAAGACATTTCCGTGATTGGCTATGATAATGTTCGCCATGCACGTTATTTCACCCCAGCATTAACCACGATCCACCAGCCAAAAGAGCGTTTGGGCCAATCGGCTTTTACCATGCTGCTCGATCGCATCACCAGCAAGCGCGAAGAGGCGCAGATGATTGAGGTTCACCCAACGCTTATCGAGCGTCGTTCAGTGGGTGAAGGCCCTTTCCGCGACTACCGCCGTTGATGCTTAAGACGGTTTTCTTATATACCCTAAATATAGCCAACCGACTTAAAAATGATTACATCCTATGCCCTGATATGCGGCAAAGAAGCATAGCTGGCTGTTATCAAAATAATGTCGCTTGGCTATAAGAATCCATCCCAATAGGATTTTATTCCAGACAATGATGCCGCAGGTAAAATGCAGCATCGCCTCATAATTTTCGACTTTCTTCTCCCAGCGAGTCAGAACCCGACGAAAGCGGTGCGTGTCAAGGTAGTTGTCGCCCCAGTTGATTCATACGGCCTGTTTTTCCCGTTCCGGATTTAGCCACACTTCGTCCTGCCGCTCCCAGTTTCTTGTTGGCCCTGACCAACGATGCGGGTTCTGCATTTTTGCTGCCTCATACACCGATTTTCGCTTTACCAGCAACTGGCTGTCTTCGCCTCTGTGCCGCTGGCCCGGCGTGACATACCGGATACCGCTATGGCGATGTTCCTCGTTGTACCAGCCGACGAAGGTTTCCACCCAGGCTCGCGCATCTTCCAGCGTTGCAAAGCCTTTTTCAGACCATGCAGGCACGTATTTCAGCATCCTGAACAGCGATTCCACGTGGGCGTTGTCGTTGCTTACCCGCGGCCGACTGTGTGACGGGGTTATCTTCAGCTCCGCAAGCTTCACCTGCAGCACCTGTGACTTCATCGGTGCACCGTTATCCGCATGCAGTACCAGCGGCTCCTGCCAGCAGCGCTCGCTCAGCACCGTTCGCTTCAGCAGTTCTGCTGCATACTCGCCGCTTTCGACCGGGTACACCTCATAACCCACTATTTTGCGACTGAACACATCTTCTATGAGATACAGGTAGAACCAGTGACCCGCCGTCAGCGACTTCAGCCAGGTGATGTCCCACGACCACACCTGGTTCGGCGCGATCGCCTTCCATGTCGACAGCGGCTTACTTTGCGGGGCCTGCTGACGCCCGCGATGACTGACCTCTCCGGCACGGCGCAACACCCGGTAAAACGTCGATTCACTGGCAACGTAACGCCC
Organism: Symbiopectobacterium purcellii; assembly: GCF_052050035.1. Lineage (GTDB taxonomy): Bacteria > Pseudomonadota > Gammaproteobacteria > Enterobacterales > Enterobacteriaceae > Symbiopectobacterium > Symbiopectobacterium purcellii_A. Next base: position 4,271,189 of record NZ_CP189882.1, on the reverse strand, counting down.
CTCATCGGCTAGTGCCGGTACGATTTGCGCCGGCGACAGACTGGCGAATCGTGGCTCATGGCAGATGGCCAGCACCTGCTGTTCCTCTTCAGCACTGAGCCTGTTTTTCGGCATCGGCCGTGATGCCGTCGGTCGCCGGTCGTCAGGACTTAGCCGCCAGCGCTGGAACGTCCGCTCGCTAATACCTACAGACCTGCAGGCATCGCTTTGCCGGACGCCGGCAGTGGCGGCCTCCTCCAGCATCTTCATCAGCCGTAACCTGTCGGCTGTGCGCGTCATTCGACCTCGCGTTCTTCGTCGAAGAACGCCTTGAGCTTTTTTTCCAGGATGAGCAGTGCCGCCGCTTCGGCGAGGGCTTTGTCCTTGCGGGCTATTTCACGATTAAGCTGCTGAATTTCTTTTTGCTGTTTCTTTATTAAGGCTCTTTCTGCACGCTGACCTGGCTGCATAAACTCGTCCTTCCACTGCTGAATCTGTTCAGGATAGAGGCCTTTACGGCGACAGTATTCAGCCACAGCATGAGCAGAAAGCGGCGCGGTTTCAACGATAACGGCGAAGCGCGCATCCTGAGACCACTCCAGGTGGAGTTTACTCTCACTGGCTGCCGACTGAGTCGGAATTCCAGCCTGAGACCGCCAGCCATAAAGCGTATTGGCGGGAATGCCTTCCAGGCGGGATATCTGGTAAATAGTCTGACTATGCGGCGGCAACATTCTGGCGATCACAGCCGCTTTACGTTCTGGCGAATAGCTTCCCATGAACAGCTTCTCCAGCCCCCTAGATTTTTTCACTCAGAGGCGACAACTACCCTGACATGGGGGGAAAGCGATTCATCCAGCTGTGCGTTCTCTCCACTACCCAGCGGTGAGCTTTAAAATCCGTGTTTTTGATGGCTTCCGACTCCTCTTTCCTTGACTGGATATGAGGTTCGTAACGACGACTTTTCAGACAGGCTTCCTGCCATCCGGCTTCATAGCCTTTGTCCAGACAGAGGCGGAGCTTTCTGCCGGGTCTGCCCGTCTGAAGGGCGTCGAGAGTATCAGCAACCAGCTTTATGTCGTGGGTATTTGCCCCTGAGACAACCAGAGAGAGGGGAAGCCCGTTCGCATCGGTCATCAGGCTACGCTTTACACCCTGTTTCCCCCGGTCTGTGGGATTCCGTCCTGTTTTTTTGAGCCTGTCAGCGGTGACTTCGTCATACAACCATCCATCGACAGCAATGACCAGTCGATAGCATCCAGCTGCTCGCAGGCCAGCAACCCGTTCTGCCAGAACCGTTCAAAAACTCCTGCATCCCGCCACTCCTGGAAGCGGCGGTGAGCGGAGATTGACGAGCATATCCCGGTGGCATTCAGGGCATTCCACTGGCAACCCGTTCTGAGCACAAAGAGAATGGCGTTCATTGCGGCACGATTATCAACCCGCCTGCGATGCGTACCCAGCGGATGGTGGGTTTTATGTTCCGGGAGCAACGGAACCATTTTCCCCCAGAGTTCATCGCTGATCTGCCACTTATTGCTTGCCATACTTCCTTCAGAAATTGCCATTACTTATTAGCTGACAATTCCTTTTGGGATAGATTCTAAAGTAAGTGATTCGGGTGAGCGAGTGCAGACAACGCACCTGCAACTTGAAGTATGACGTGTATAGCACGTTGATTTGTAAATTCTTCATGACTGCATCAATCAATTTTGACTTGTCCTCTGGTTGAAGCAGTCATACACTGTTTTTCATTCGGACAATATCCCTATTCTTATCCTTATTATAACGAACGCACGAGGCTTTGTTGAATAAATCAGAATTAGCCGACAGGATGACTCCCTCTGCTACACCTGTTATCCTATCCTGACGCTGTGTGGCATACCCAACAACGTCATACGGTTCAGCGCTTTGACCATCGCTATGGCTTCACCTACTTGAGCCTCATAGTCACGCAGGCTCAGATGGCCACCCAGCAAAGTTTTTATGCGGAACATCGCTGTTTCTGCCACTGAACGCCGGTGATAACCCACTTTCTTTTTCCACATATCATTACTCCCGCTCAGACGCTGATTCGCCACCGCATGGTTACGTTCATGGTACTTGTCCGGCCAGTATTTGGCTCCGCTTCGCGGCGGGATAAGGGGCCTGATTTTCTTTCTTAGCAACGCATCGTGGCAGTAACGGGCGTCATAAGCACCGTCTGCTGACACTTCCCTGATTTTTCGGTGGGTTTGGTTAATCAGGCCCGGCAGTGCCTGCGCATCTGTCGTTCCGCTGAGCGATAAGTCGGCACAGATAATCTCATGCGTCGCACTGTTTGCTGCCAGATGAAGCTTGCGCCACACTCTTCGTCTGTCAGCCCCATGCTGCCTGACTTTCCATTCACCTTCGCCAAAGACCTTCAGACCGGTACTGTCGATGACCAGATGCGAGATTTCACCACGCGTTGGCGTTTTTATGCTGATACTGACGGTTTTTGCCCGCCGACTGACCAGAGAGTAGTCCGGGCAGCGCAGTGGCAGGCTCATCAGTGTAAAAACCGAGTCGACAAAGCCCTGTAATGCCCGGAGCGACAGGTTAAACACGCGCTTTATCATCAAAACCGTGGTAACAGCCATATCGGTGTAGTAAAGCGGCCGACCACGACCTTCAGGCGAAGAACTGTCAGTCCATGCAGCGATGGCCGACTCATCAAGCCAGACCGTCAGGGAGCCGCGTTGTCTGAGTGCTTTGTTGTAGGTGGGCCAGTTGGTGATTTTAAACTTTTGCTTTGCCATGGGGAGCTGCTATAGCCAACCGACTTAAAAATGATTACATCCTATGCCCTGATATGCGGCAAAGAAGCATAGCTGGCTGTTATCAAAATAATGTCGCTTGGCTATATCGGGAGCGATGATAGTGCTCTGATCCGGCGATCCCCTGAAAGTTCGATTTATTCAACAAAGCCAACGCACGACTGCGTATCAGGATATGTGCCCCCTACGTGTTACCACGTACCGGCGTTGACACTTCATTCCCTCTGGATATCCCAGAGAGTAGACGATGGATGTTATGCCCGCTGCCACTGTGCAACGGGCAAGCATAAACGGCTGCGCACGAATGCAACCGCTTACAATTTGAACAACGGGTAACTTGCCCGTGATTCGAACACGCTGTGTACAAATCGCAGCGTTCGGGTTGATGAGAGACTGTCTATGCTGTTCCTTGCAGCGCTGTCTGGCAAGGTTGGGAGAAGTTATGAGTTCATCATATGTAGAGGAACTGGCAGAACATAACACGTCCTGGTTCCGGATCGTACACGCGTTATTAGCTATCGCCGATATTAAAATCAATGGCTCACGCCCGTTTGATATTCGGATAAGTAACCCCGATTTCTACAAACGCGTTCTGCGAGAAGGCTCACTGGGGCTCGGGGAAAGCTATATGGACGGTTGGTGGGAGTGCGATCGTTTAGACTGCTTTTTTCGGCGTATCTTACGTGCAGGGCTTGAGAAAAAAGCCCCCCATCACCTCAAAGACATTTTGCATATTGTCGCTGCACGCTTAATTAACCTGCAATCCCGCAAGCGGGCCTGGATCGTCGGCGAGGAGCATTACGATCTGGGCAACGATCTGTTTAGCCTGATGCTCGACACGCATATGCAATATTCCTGCGGCTACTGGAAAGAGGCCACGACCCTTGAGCAGGCGCAACAGGCCAAACTGCGCATGATTTGCGAAAAGCTTCAGCTTCAGCCAGGCATGACACTGTTGGATATTGGCTGTGGCTGGGGCGGGCTTGCCGCTTATGCGGCACGCCATCATGGCGTATCGGTTTACGGCGTGACCATCTCGCGTGAGCAGCAAAAATTGGCTCAGGCCCGCTGTAGCGATCTCAATGTCACCATTGAATTGCAGGATTATCGCGACCTTAACCGACATTTCGATCGCATCGTGTCTGTCGGCATGTTTGAGCACGTAGGGCCGAAAAATTACGATACGTACTTTCGCGTTGTCAGCAAAAATCTCAAACCCGAAGGGTTGTTTCTGCTGCATACCATTGGGGCAAATAAAACCGATTCACAGGTTGACCCCTGGATTAACAAATATATCTTCCCCAACGGCTGCCTGCCCTCCGTACGCCACATTGCCGCACGCAGTGAACCCTATCTGGTGATGGAAGATTGGCATAATTTTGGGGCCGATTACGATAAAACCTTGATGGCCTGGCACGATCGTTTTGTAGCTAATTGGCCACAGTTAGCGAACCGTTACTCACCGCGTTTTAATCGTATGTTCCGTTACTACTTGAATGCCTGCGCCGGAGCGTTTCGCGCGCGGAACATTCAACTGTGGCAGGTGTTGTTTAGCCCCCAAGGGATTGAAGGCGGCGTGCGTGTAGCGCGCTGATTTCAGTCGGCGTAACGCCGTACAGCCAAGGGTGTACGGCATTTTTTATCGCTTTTTCAACTTAGTCGTCAGGCACTCTGCGCGGCATTTGCCGTTGCGACCTCTTGTGCCTGGCGCTGTGCCATCACACGTTCAACCGTGTCGATCACCGCCTGAGTTTGTGGATCGATTTCAATATTGATCCGATTTCCCAATCGCTTCTGACCGAGTGTGGTGCGTTGCAGGGTTTCGGGAATCAAATGCACGCAGAAACGGCTGCGTGTCACTTCGCCCACCGTAAGGCTGATACCATCAATCCCGATAAACCCTTTGTGCAGCACATATTTCATCTGCGATTCATCGGCCAGTCGGAACCAAATTTGGTGGTTATTTTCCGAGGTGAGAATTTTAACCACTTCGGCCGTGCACATAATGTGCCCGGACATAACATGTCCGCCGATCTCATCGCCGTATTTTGTGGCACGCTCAATATTCACCAGATCGCCCGGCGTAATATCGCCCAGGTTGGTCAGGCGCAGCGTCTCTTTCATTAAATCAAAACTGACCCGATCGCCATCAATCGCCGTCACTGTCAGGCAACAACCGTTATTGGCAATCGAGGCACCTGTCACCAGGTCGGTCAGTAATTCGGGAGGAAGTTTTACCACATGCGTGCGGAAGTTCGTTTTTTCATCGATGGACACCACCGGCGCGGTGCCTTGAACAATACCGGTAAACATACGCTTGCCTCATAATAAATCAGTGAAATAGCTGAATGCTACGGTGCCAGCCTCTCCCCCCTACGCTACGGTGGCTCGCTGAGAGGGAATAAAGCCTGACAAATCATTTTGCAGTTTGCCTCATAACGACTGGAAATCCAAACGTATTCCCGCCTTTGACACCTGACAAATCCGATAAGGCAACAGACCCTATCTAGTGACACAATATCTTACGAAGAAGTTGGTTTACTTATGCCAAGCCGCTACACTAGGCTGTGTCCCTTAATTACGTAACCGGGCGTAAAACAAGCGGATGCAGCCCAGTTTCACCATTGCTAGATAGTTTCTTGCCGTTTTTTCATAACGTGTGGCAATCCGTCTATATTCCTTTAAACGGCCAAAACATCTTTCTACAACGTAGCGACGGCTATAAGCATCACGATAAAGTTGTGAACGTCCATCTGAAGCCAGTTTTTTATTTGATTTTCGGGGAATAACCGCTCTTATCCCTTTTCTTTTCAACTCGTTACGGAGTGCATTGCCAGAGTAAGCTTTGTCAGACAGTACCGCATGACCACGACGCTTCATGCTACCGTTCTGCCGTTGCACGCCAATGCCGTCCAGGAGTCGTAACGCGAACAGGCTTTCGTGAGCCTGCCCAGCACTCAGTACGATATTTAGCGGGATGCCGCTTCCGTCAGTCGCCATGTGGATTTTGGTGCCATAACCACCTCGTGAGCGACCCAGGCTGTTATCGTTGGTAATATCGGGATGTTTTTTTGAGCGCCAGCCGCACATTTGAGCGCACGGATATTGCTGCCATCCAGCGCAGTGGCTGACCAGTCAACAAGTCCATGAGCATCAAGAAATGAAAGTAACCTATTAAAAATAATGTTAATAACTCCAGACTTTGACCATCTATTGAAACGGTTATAAACGGTTTTCCATGGGCCGTAACGTTCAGGTAAATCACGCCATGGGGCACCTGAACACAGTATCCAGAACATGCCGTTGAGGATTTTGCGATGTTCTGCCCATGGCCGGCCTGACTGCGGAGATGTCAAAACGGTTGGTAACAAGGGCTCAATGATTGCCCATGCCCAATTCCCACTCGAAACGCAACAAAGTGACCCACTTGCCAGAGTCGGATAAAATCACCGTTCTGGCCATACTGGAGAGCCTGTTGCATGCAGGGAAAACATCTGACTCACAAAGAACGGTTCTACATCGAAAAGCGGCGTGGTGAAGGTGTCAACCAAGCTACCATCGCCAGAGAGCTTGCTCTGCCTCGCTCGACCATCAGCAGGGAACTCAGACGCAATACCGACCCTACTTTCAATGGTGTCTACTGCTGTAGAAGGGCGGACACTCTGGCCCGGGGACGCCGTCATAAGCCTTTGCCAAACAATGCTTTTTACCCGTTGGAGCCACACATTCAGAACTTCATCAGGCAGGCGCTTTCCACTCACTCTTCACCTGAAATCATCAGTGGCCGTTTGCACCTGGAATTCGGTATACCTGTCAGCAAGAATACGCTATATCGCTATATCCTGCAGGAGAGACAGGCTGGCGGGGAGCTATATCAGCAACTTCCTCATCGGGGAAAACGTTACAGGTACAATGCCGAAAACCTCAAATCAGGCCCTATTCCCAACCGTGTTGGTATTGAGTATCGCCCAGCTCAAGCCGAGCTTAAACAGGAGCCTGGCCACTTCGAAATTGACACTATTTTTGGCAAAGACCAGAAGTCATTCTTGTTAACCATCGTAGATAAAGCATTGAAAAACGTCATCATTCGCAAACTGCCTAATAAGCGTGCGGAGACTGTGGTTGCTGCTTTCAGGGACATTGAAGCTAATACCTTTTGCAAGTTTAAGACCCTAACAGCTGATAACGGCCCTGAATTCGCTCTGCACGAGCAAATTACTCAAATCACAGGGGCGCAGGTCTACTTTGCCCATCCTTATCATTCCTGGGAGAGGGGCTTGAATGAGCACACCAACGGGCTGATACGACGTTTTTACCCAAAGGGAACAGACTTCAGTCAGGTCAGTCATCGTAAGATTGCCGAACTCGAACACATACTCAATACAAGGGGCAGAAAATCGCTGGGCTATCGTTCCCCCAATGAGGTATTTTTAACGCACTTACTGGTGGCATAAGCCTCTACCGTTTTGTTGCGTTTCGAGTGGGGATGGGCATGCTTCATCAGAAAGATCGTAGCGAGCCATAATCCAAAGTGTCTTAGAAACAGATGGATACTATAGCTCAAGCAATTAAGGGACACAGCCTAGAACAACGTTCTGTCATCGATTGATTTTCCATCTCAGATGGATGGCTTCAAAAGCCATTTATGCTCGTTATAGCCAAGCGACTTAATTTTGATTACACCATATGGACTGAGAACAAACTCTCTGTATCGCAACCCATCTCTCTTTTTTTGCTTTTTGCTTGTGCCCATTTATGCTCAATTGGGTTAAGATCTGGCGAATATGTAGGCAAATACTCCACCATATACCCTGCATCGATGATGACTTGTTGAATATTATGTTTTTTGTGAAAAGTGGCATTGTCCATCATGATTACACTGTTTTTAGGGAGTACTGGGATAAGGACTTGTGTGACCCAGGCATAGAAAACATCGCTGTTAATATTGATATCAAATAATCCGATAGCAAACAGCGTTGTGCCTAATAAAGCGCCGATAACATTTGTTCTTCCCCTAGCTCCCCAGTTCTTCAGGCCAAAACACCGTTGACCTTTTGGGGAATAGCCGTGAGTCCGTGGGGCATCGTGTGAAAAACCACTTTCATCAATAAAAACAATAGGTTTACCTTCTTTTTCATACTGTTGTTTTTTTTGTTGAAATCCCTGCCGGGCGTTTTCGTCGGCTTTCGGATGACGTAGAGTTTTTTTTATAGGTCAATCCCAGCTTTTTAAGCGCTTGCCAAATGGCCTTCTGACAAACGCCAAAACGCTCTGCACGTTCTTTTTGGTAAGCATCTGGATATTGTTCAACATCTTTTATCAACTCGGATTTATCGATCTTTCGCTGACGCGTGGTCGATGCTTTTGACTCTATTTGATTAATCCAACGCGATACAGAGGCAGGGCCAATCCGAAATTGCTTCGCTGTTTCTCGGATACTCAACCCTTCGTTTTTCCGTGTAGATATCACTTTACGTCTAAAATCCATTGAATAGCTCATTTAAATAATGTAATCAAAATTAAGTCGTTTAGCTATATCTCGCTTGCGGTTGTTTACTTTCATTCATCCCAACCCCCTGCTGGAAAAGTAACGCGCTACCTCGCCGAGCTGTCGTATATAGCCAACCGACTTAAAAATGATTACAGCCGATGCCCTGATATGTGGCAAAGAAGCATAGCTGGCTGTTATCAAAATAATGTCGCTTAGCTATAACAGAACGCGAGTTTTTCGTTTTAACAATTCAAGGAAGGTGTTTGCGTGCAGAAATATTTGTCAGAGGCGCGGAGCCTGTTAACGCTCGCGGTTCCTGTCATTATTGCGCAGGTTTCCCAAACGTCCATGGGTGTCGTTGACACCATTATTGCGGGTGCCTATAGCGCCACCGATATGGCGGCGGTTGCAGTCGGTACTTCCGTGTGGTTGCCGGTCATCCTGTTTGGACATGGTTTATTGATGGCACTCACGCCAGTGGTGGCCCAGCTCAACGGTTCTGGTCGACGCCCTCGTATCGCCCATCAGGTTCAGCAGGCGTTTATTTTGGCTGCGATCGTTGCGGTTATCACCATGGTGGTGCTGTATAACGGCAAACACGTTATTGCCATGATGCACACCGACTCACCGTAACTGGCGAATGTTGCCATCGGCTATCTGCACGTGATGTTACTGGGGGTCCCGGGCTATTTGTTCTATCAGGTGCTGCGCTGTCAATGTTAAGGGCTGTCCAAAACCAAGCCAGGCATGGTGATTGGTTTTATTGGAGTGCTGATCAATATTCCCCTGAACTATATCTTTACCTACGGCAAATTTGGCATGCCAGAACTGGGTGGCGTGGAATGCGGTGTCGCGACTGCCTCTACCTACTGGATAATGATGTTGATGATGGCGTTTTACAGTATGCGTGCTCACTGGCTGCACGACATAAAATGGCAGCGCTTGCAGATTGATTTCTCCGCCATGCGGCGTCTGTTTTCACTCGGTTTACCCATTGCACTCGCCCTGCTGTTCGAAGTGTCGCTGTTTGCCATCGTCGCCCTGCTGATCCTGCCACTCGGTGTGATTGACGTTGCCGGGCACCAGATAGCACTGAATTTCAGTTCACTGATGTTTGTGCTGCCCTTGTCTATCGGCATTGCGTCGACGATCCGCGTTGGTCACCGGCTGGGAGAAGGCTCGGTGGAAGATGCGCGTGTCGCGTCCTACACCGGCGTGATGCTGGCCTGTTGTACCGCCATTTTCACGGCACTGCTGCGTGAACAGATCGCCTTGTTATATAACAAAAACCCGGAAGTGGTCGCTATGGCAGCACAGTTGATGCTTTTGGCCGCGATTTATCAGATCTCAGACGCTGTGCAGGCTATCGGCAACGGCGTATTACGTGGCTATAAAGACACGCGTTCCATTTTCTACATCACCTTCGTCTCCTACTGGATACTCGGTTTACCCAGCGGTTATCTGCTGGCAATGACCGATTATTGGGTGCCACGCATGGGTCCTGCCGGTTTCTGGTGTGGCTTTATCATCGGGCTCACTGCTGCCGCGATCATGATGGTGCTACGTATCCGTTACTTACAACGTCAACCCCCTGGCGATATTCTGGCGCGCGCGGCGCGCTAACGCTGATATCACCCAGCGCAAGGGGCTGCACGCCGCCTGCACTGGGTGAAAAAAACGCAAAGTGAACACAAGCGCAGCAGTCGTGCACTTCGACCGCATAAATGTTATATTTGCGTCTTGCCAGCACCACGTTCACTCGCTACTATGCGCCGCGCACGGCAGTACAGGGCATCGTCCGCTGCTTTAGCAACCAGCCTCAAAAAATGCGTTCTTAGCTCAGTTGGTTAGAGCACCACCTTGACATGGTGGGGGTCGATGGTTCGAGTCCATTAGAACGCACCACTTCTTGTTCCTCAGTGTTCCCTCCATGACACTGTTTTAAATTTCCCGATAACCCATTTCTAAAAAAAACACCTAACATTTATTAGCAAGAGGAAACCCAAAGAAGTGGTCTGCGCCGGAATTGTGCTTTACACTGCGCGCTGCAAAAATAAGGTGATAAACGATTAGGTAGGCGGTAATGGCGATGAACGGAACGATCACAACCTGGTTTAAAGATAAAGGTTTTGGGTTTATCAAAGATGAAAACGGTGATAACCGTTATTTTCATGTTATTAAGGTTGCCAATCCAGACCTGCTTAAAAAAGGCGCGGCCGTCAGTTTCGAAACCACCACAAATAACAAGGGTCTATCGGCTTATGCCGTGAAAGTCGAACCAGAAAGCAAATACATTTATATCGCAGGCGAACGTATCAAGCTTACCGCCATTAAATCCTTTCTGGTATTTAGCGAAGAAGTGTCGGCTGATACCCGTATTGACAAAGAAAATACCGTGCTTTCTGTGGGAGCGCTGATGGGAAATATCAGGCCGAAATCAGCTGCTAAACCCAGTGACGTTCGCACGATGAAAAAATTGGCGTTCACCACCTTTCAGGGGTCGACGTTAATTTTCACTGAAGATGAGATAGACATTGATGCCACGGTGAAACTGCTCAAGGTGTGACGTCATTTCGCTGTCGTATTCACTGCGCCCCTGATGGCGTCTTCCAAATTCAAACGCCGTAGCGTTCGGGCTTTGCGCCCGGTTACAGCCTTGGCGATTACAGGTATAATTCCACAAATTTTTCTACGGGTTTCGAAACGACGATGACAAAACTCACCTTACAAGAGCAGATGCTGAAAGCGGGATTAGTGACCAGCAAAAAAATGGCCAAAGTTGAAAGAACGGCCAAAAAATCACGCGTTCAGGCGCGTGAATCCAGAGCCGCGGTAGAGGAAAACAAAAAAAATCAGCTTGAACGCGATAAACAACTCAGCGAACAGCAGAAACAGGCTGTGTTATCTAAAGAGTATAAAGCACAGGTGAAGCAACTGATTGAAATGAACAAAATCGACATTTCAAAAGGTGATATTAGCTTTAATTTCACAGATAACAATGTAATCAAAAAAGTGGTTGTCGATAAACTTACACAAACTCAACTGATTAATGGTCGTCTCGCCATCGCACGTCTCGTTATTGATAGCAAGGGCGAGAGCCAATACGCGATTATCCCCGCGAGCGTGGCCGAAAAAATTGCTCAGCGGGATGCAGGCAGTATCGTTTTACACAGTGCGCTGAGTCAGGAAGCACTAGATGAAGAAGATCCCTATGCTGACTTTAAAGTGCCCGATGATTTAATGTGGTAATTGACGCGGTATGCGGTAGTCATTCGCAGAATTTGGTCACCAGGCCGTACTGACAAACACCTTACCACACGGGACGACGTATGAACAATGAAATACCCCTTAAATATTATGATATTGTGGATGAGTACTCGACGGAAGCCGCTGAGTTAGTGGGCGAGTCTGAGCGTGACGCGCTGGCACACTATTTCCAATTACTGCTCACTCGCTTAATGAATAATGAAGAGATCAGTGAGCAGGCCCAGCAGGAGATGGCGCGTGAAGCCCATATCAACGAGCAGCGCATTGATGAGATAGCGACGTTCTTGAATCAATGGGGCAATGAGTAGTTTTACACTCTCTGATGAACGGTATAGTGGCATAAACCAGCATATTGACGCAAGGATAACCCATGCGCTATAGTCCATCTGCACCTGCAAATTCATGTGCCCGGATTAGCCTCCTTTTAGCTTCTCCGCCTTGCTTTCCTGAAACAAAGAGTCGCTCAGCTGATTCAGAATATTGTCGTCCATCCTAGCCTACCACAGGTCATCTTTTGTCAGGTGAGCGTTGCCCAGTTCAGCTTTTCTCAGGTCAGCTTTGCTCAGATCAGCCCGAATCAGGTCAGCATTGCTCAGGTTAGCTTCACTTAAGTCAGCTCCCATCAGGTAAGCTTTACTCAGGTTAACGTTGACCAGATTAGCGTTGGCCAGGTTAGGCTGTGTCCCTTAATTACGTAACCGGGCGTAAAACAAGCGGATGCAGCCCAGTTTCACCATTGCTAGATAGTTTCTTGCCGTTTTTTCATAACGTGTGGCAATCCGTCTATATTCCTTTAAACGGCCAAAACATCTTTCTACAACGTTGCGACGGCGATAAGCATCACGATAAAGTTGTGAGCGTCCATCTGAAGCCAGTTTTTCATTTGATTTTCGGGGAATAACCGCTCTTATCCCTTTTCTTTTCAACTCGTTACGGAGTGCATTGCCAGAGTAGGCTTTGTCAGCCAGTACCGCATGACCACGCCGCTTTTCGATGTAGAACCGTTCTTTCTGAGTCAGATGTTTTCCCTGCATGCAACAGGCTCTCCAGTATGGCCAGAACGGTGATTTTATCCGACTCTGGCAAGTGGGTCACTTTGTTGCGTTTCGAGTGGGAATGGGGCTGCGGAATAGCTGGCTTCTTGGCTTGCTCTTCCAGCTCACGCCAGCGCTTGGCAACTTTATGGCGAAGCTCAATGCTGTACCCCATGACAAGCGTCATTGTTAGGTCTTGGTCAAGCAAAAACTCCTGATAGGTGCGTCCTTTGCTGTCTTTGTAATCGGCGGAAAAGTCCGCCGATTGAATATTGAGCGCCTCGAACATTTTGCGGCAATCAGCAAGAACGTCTTTATGTTGTTTTCCGGTTATAGCCAAGCGACATTATTTTGATAACAGCCAGCTATGCTTCTTTGCCGCATATCAGGGCATAGGATGTAATCATTTTTAAGTCGGTTGGCTATAGCTCTGCAATTTCACGGCTGGACATGGTTAATGTTTGTGCAATGGTTAAATTTTGCATACAGATATACCTCGTTGGTTAAAACGATAATGGAACCCCGGCGCGATCCCGGGGCGGAATGACTGGGTTAGTGGCGTTGCAGGAACTGGCTAACGTTCGCCTGTTGCCATTTTTCGAGCGCATGGGTCATGACGCCGTAATGCTGCTGTGTGCTCTCTTCTAGCATCCGCTGCATCTCGCCCAGTACGATATAGCCAAGCGACTTAATTTTGATTACACCATATGGACTGAGAACAAACTCTCTGTATCGCAACCCATCTCTCTTTTTTTGCTTTTTGCTTGTGCCCATTTATGCTCAATTGGGTTAAGATCTGGCGAATATGTAGGCAAATACTCCACCATATACCCTGCATCGATGATGACTTGTTGAATATTATGTTTTTTGTGAAAAGTGGCATTGTCCATCATGATTACACTGTTTTTAGGGAGTACTGGGATAAGGACTTGTGTGACCCAGGCATAGAAAACATCGCTGTTAATATTGATATCAAATAATCCGATAGCAAACAGCGTTGTGCCTAATAAAGCGCCGATAACATTTGTTCTTCCCCTAGCTCCCCAGTTCTTCAGGCCAAAACACCGTTGACCTTTTGGGGAATAGCCGTGAGTCCGTGGGGCATCGTGTGAAAAACCACTTTCATCAATAAAAACAATAGGTTTACCTTCTTTTTCATACTGTTGTTTTTTTTGTTGAAATCCCTGCCGGGCGTTTTCGTCGGCTTTCGGATGACGTAGAGTTTTTTTTATAGGTCAATCCCAGCTTTTTAAGCGCTTGCCAAATGGCCTTCTGACAAACGCCAAAACGCTCTGCACGTTCTTTTTGGTAAGCATCTGGATATTGTTCAACATCTTTTATCAACTCGGATTTATCGATCTTTCGCTGACGCGTGGTCGATGCTTTTGACTCTATTTGATTAATCCAACGCGATACAGAGGCAGGGCCAATCCGAAATTGCTTCGCTGTTTCTCGGATACTCAACCCTTCGTTTTTCCGTGTAGATATCACTTTACGTCTAAAATCAATTGAATAGCTCATTTAAATAATGTAATCAAAATTAAGTCGTTTAGCTATAGCTTCATCTTCACGATGACGCAGAACACGGCGTATCGTCTGCTTCTCAGCGTCGAAGATGGCACCCTTGAGCGTGTTGGTAATGCTGTAGATACGACGGTATTCTTCGGCCAGCAGGGGGAGTTGCCGGATTTCAAAGTGCTGAGGGGAGGGCACGCCCGTTACGCGGCGCAGAGCGTGCCATATGGCGTTGCTCCATTCCCGGTCGAAGTGAAAACCATTTGCCATGCTCCAGATCAAATGGGTCAGGCAACGGGTATCATCATCGTTGAACAGTTCGGCGGCTTGGGGTTTGTACTGTGGGATACTGGTTTCTTTGTCGAGGATATCCAGCACCCATTTGCGGAACTCTTTGGCTATCGGCGTGTTGGCGAACATCGCAATCAGGTGAGCGCCGCGCAGGGAGAAGATGCGAGTGTTTTGCATGTCGCCATTGGCGTCAGGCAACTTAACTACCGCACTCATCTGAGTTGTAAATTCGTCTTTGTTTCTGTTAAAAATTTTGGTTACTGCTGTTTTGGGGTTCGCGTATTTCAAGGCTAACCCAATTTGGGTTGACCTCAGCCAGGTAGATTGCTCACGGTGAATAATTTCAAGCTGAGCGTTATTGAATGAAATATGGTTCTTCATTGCTAGACTCCTTGTGTGTATTAGGAGCCGTCACGCCGGTGGTATACGGTTGGTGGGCTTTGTTGAATAATTTAACCGTTTGATTTACATCTTCTTTAGTTAGAATGCATTTACAGAGAATGTATTTTGTTAGAACGACAAATCAAATAGTTAGCACAATAAAAAGCATTCCGAGAGGAAAAATTAGTCGTTGAAATTTTATAATGCTTATATAAATCAGTATCTTAAATTATTCAACAAAGCCCTTTGCCATGGGAACCCGATGCTAAAACGACTGTAGTGATCATAGCCGCCAATCTACTAAAAGTTCGATTTATTCAACAAAGCCTGTGTACAGAGTCAATTATATTTTTATTTCTTTATTCACTGTTGTTTTCTCATTATTGATGGAAATGCCCAAAATATTCCCTGAAGCAATATCACATACAGACTCACCTTTATGGAATTTATTCGTACTCTCCAATACTACGTAAAGATTTTTCTCCGTAAGCTTGGTTGCAACTACTCTCATATGATAGTTTGGAAGTAGAAGAACTTCAGCCTGTTTAAGTTGCGTATAATCGGCAATGTTTTTACCTGTTGTAACATCGTAAATTGAATAAATCACTGTACCTTTTCCACCACGAAACGTCTTAGCAAAAGTAGAGTTGGAAGATGTAGATATGAAACCTTTATCTGTTACAAGTTGGCCTGGAGTGAGTTTTTCTGCTAAGGAGGAAAGATTATCTACCGCCAGTGAACGATAAACTTCGCCAGTGAAAGAACTCAATTTATTCAGACCAATCATGATATTTTCTCCATGCTCCTTAATAAATGAAGTCAACTGTTCACCGCTCCTTAGAGCCGCATTAATATATTGAAAGCCGATACTTGTATACCACTGAATACTTTCTATTTCATTTTTGTTCAGGCCTGCCTTATTTCTTATGGAATTTCCGTCAATCTTTGCCTTGTTCAATTCGTCTTCTATTATTTTTTCATGGGTTATTGGTTTCTGCAATTCATTTAATAATTGAAGTGCCCTTGGTTTATCAGCAAGCAGTTTAGAACCATCAGGCATTTTTTGGATGTTAAAATCTACTTTTTGTGTTGTGGTTACTCCTTCAATGATCTTGTATAATTGTAGTTTAGCTTGTGCTTCATCAGATATTGGATTCGTCTCATTAATGTGTTTAGAACAGAGTTTGTGAAGGCTTCTAATTGCTCTATTTCGGCCGGAATTGGGATGTGTCTTTATATATTCCTCTGTTTTTTGATAAAGTTTTAATTCAGCTTCCAGCGTGTTCGAATCTGAGGTTTTTTGGGTTTCTAATAGATGTGAAATAATGCTTTTATAGCTGTCACCTCTTTTTTTACAAAAAACATATGCATCTTTAGTAAATTTATTAATGAAATGCTCTGGTACATTTCTAATGTGTTTAATTTTGGAGTGTAGGTTATCATTATTGCAAGCTTTATTATCAGTTTTTGAAATATTTTCTTGCGCAAATATGTGTGAATTTATTTTAATTGGCATTACAACCTCATCTACATGTCAAAATATCTACCGATGGACGGATATCTACCGATGGGCGGTAGTATACTAGCTCAGTACCTGAGCTGATAGTTGCCAGTTATTTATACAGGTGTATACCCGATTAACTTGAAGTCGCATTTTTCAGCTTCTGGAAGTTGTCATTAATCCTTCGCGATAAGCCCCTCGCCAGTCCCGGTAATATATTGCGGAAAAAGTGGTGTATTTCCTGCCGAAACGCCTTTGCTGAAGCCAAGTAGCGGTTGTTTCTCACCTTTTTATTCATCACTTTCCACAGCCTTTCTATTCGGGTTCAGATTCGGGCTGTAAGGCGGCAGAAAGTGGAGAGCTATATTCATCACATATGCCCAATCTTTTACCGGCTCCGCACGGTTATAACCCGCTCCGTCAAGGATAATATTCACCTTCTGCCTTATCGGGGCTTTGTTGAATAAATCATAGTTAGCCGCCGGGATGGCTCCCGCTGGAACCCTTGTTATGCGCTCCGAACACTGTTCGGCATACCCAACAATGTCATCCTGTTTAGCACTTTGACCATCGCCAGCGCTTAATCCACCTGCGCGTCATAGTCCCGCTCATATGCTGATTCCCCACCGCATGATTACCTTCATGGTACTTGTCCGGCCAGTATTGCGCCCCGCTTCGCGGCGGGATAAGGGGCCTGATTTTCTTTCTCAGCAAGGCATCGTGGAATTTTCAATGGGCTTTGTTGAATAATTTAAGATACTGATTTATATAAGCATTATAAAATTTCAACGACTAATTTTTCCTCTCGGAATGCTTTTTATTGTGCTAACTATTTGATTTGTCGTTCTAACAAAATACATTCTCTGTAAATGCATTCTAACTAAAGAAGATGTAAATCAAACGGTTAAATTATTCAACAAAGCCTTTTCAATGACAACTAATTTAGACATAACCATTTATCCATAATTAAACGGATGGGGTTATCAGAGGGCTAACGGGTAAAATTTTGCAGATTGGCGGTCAGATCGCTTACACTTGGCTTAACACAGGAGGATCCGCTATGGGCCAGGTTGCCTTTGATACATTGCAGGCGTCAGAAGAGCTTCAAACCGCCGGGCTTACCAGTGAGCAAGCCAAGGCGATTTCGCTCGTCGTTCGTAAATCTCATGAGGTGGAGGATGTGGCTACCAAGCGTGACCTTGAGGACGTGCGTAAAGAGATGCAAGCCCGCTTCGAAAAGACCGACGCGCAGATAGCCGATGTCCGTAAGGATATGACTGCTGGTTTCGATAAAATTAACGATAAATTTGAGAAGCTTGGCATGCAGATGACCATCCGGCTTGGTCTAATGGTCGCCGCTGCCGTGAGCATCATTGCTGCCATTCTCAAAATGTGACGGTGCACTATATCCCTTTGGTCAGGCGGAACGTGATTGCACGGTCACCTGTTGACAGGGGGTGATGTCCCTATCTCGGATTAGTTGTATTAGTCGCGACTTGATCTGACACATGACCTTGAAAGGTTGAGAGTTACCGGTTTTGATATGGGTGTTCGATCCTTAAACAAAACGCGAGGTAACTCTCATGCTTCATACTAACAATCCCATCATCAAACACAAAGCCGGCCTGCTCAATCTCGCCGAAGAAATTGGTAACGTATCAAAAGCCTGCAAGATCATGGGCGTGTCACGCGACACGTTTTACCGTTATCAGGAACTGGCTGCTGAAGGCGGCATCGATGCGCTGGTTAACCAGAACCGCCGGGTTCCCAACCTGAAGAACCGCGCCGACGAAGCCACTGAACGCGCGGTTGTTGAATATGCCGTTGACTTCCCGGCCCACGGGCAGCACCGGACCAGTAATGAGCTGCGTAAAAAAGGCGTGTTTATCTCCGGCAGCGGCGTGCGATCCATCTGGCAACGACACAACCTGGAGAACTTCCGTAAACGCCTGAAGGCGCTTGAGGAAAAGGTCGCCAGAGAAGGCATCGTGCTTACCGATGCCCAAATCGCAGCGCTGGAGAAAAAAGCGCATGATGATGAGGCCAGCGGCGAAATCGAGACTGCTCACCCGGGTTATCTCGGGTCGCAGGACACCTTCTACGTTGGCAATCTGAAAGCGGTGGGCCGTATCTACCAGCAGACGTTCGTGGATACGTACTCGAAAGTGGCACACTGCAAGCTGTATACGATAAAACGCCGATCTGCTCAATGATCGTGTACTGCCGTTCTACGAGTCCCAGGGACTGCCAATGCTGAGAATACTGACCGACAGGGGAACGGAGTACTGTGGTAAGGTGGAGCAGCATGATTACCAGCTGTATCTGGCCATCAACGATATCGACCATACAAAAACGAAGGCAATGTCTCCGCAGACGAACGGCATCTGCGAGCGCTTCCATAAAACGATTTTGCAGGATTTTTATCAGGTTACGTTCCGCAAGAAGTTATATGGGGACCTGGAGAGCCTGCAGGCAGATCTGGACAACTGGTTGTGGCATTACAATAATGAGCGAACTCATCAGGGAAAAATGTGAGTCTGTAAAGAATTTCGTGTAAATGGCTCCATCGCTTACCCCCCATGTCAGGGTAGTTGTCGCCTCTGAGTGAAAAAAATCTAGGGGGCTGGAGAAGCTGTTCATGGGAAGCTATTCGCCAGAACGTAAAGCGGCTGTGATCGCCAGAATGTTGCCGCCGCATAGTCAGTCTATTTACCAGATATCCCGCCTGGAAGGCATTCCCGCCAATACGCTTTATGGCTGGCGGTCTCAGGCTGGAATTCCGACTCAGTCGGCAGCCAGTGAGAGTAAACTCCACCTGGAGTGGTCTCAGGATGCGCGCTTCGCCGTTATCGTTGAAACCGCGCCGCTTTCTGCTCATGCTGTGGCTGAATACTGTCGCCGTAAAGGCCTCTATCCTGAACAGATTCAGCAGTGGAAGGACGAGTTTATGCAGCCAGGTCAGCGTGCAGAAAGAGCCTTAATAAAGAAACAGCAAAAAGAAATTCAGCAGCTTAATCGTGAAATAGCCCGCAAGGACAAAGCCCTCGCCGAAGCGGCGGCACTGCTCATCCTGGAAAAAAAGCTCAAGGCGTTCTTCGACGAAGAACGCGAGGTCGAATGACGCGCACAGCCGACAGGTTACGGCTGATGAAGATGCTGGAGGAGGCTGCCACTGCCGGCGTCCGGCAAAGCGATGCCTGCAGGTCTGTAGGTATTAGCGAGCGGACGTTCCAGCGCTGGCGGCTAAGTCCTGACGACCGGCGACCGACGGCATCACGGCCGATGCCGAAAAACAGGCTCAGTGCTGAAGAGGAACAGCAGGTGCTGGCCATCTGCCATGAGCCACGATTCGCCAGTCTGTCGCCGGCGCAAATCGTACCGGCACTAGCCGATGAGGGGCGTTACGTTGCCAGTGAATCGACGTTTTACCGGGTGTTGCGCCGTGCCGGAGAGGTCAGTCATCGCGGGCGTCAGCAGGCCCCGCAAAGTAAGCCGCTGTCGACATGGAAGGCGATCGCGCCGAACCAGGTGTGGTCGTGGGACATCACCTGGCTGAAGTCGCTGACGGCGGGTCACTGGTTCTACCTGTATCTCATAGAAGATGTGTTCAGTCGCAAAATAGTGGGTTATGAGGTGTACCCGGTCGAAAGCGGCGAGTATGCAGCAGAACTGCTGAAGCGAACGGTGCTGAGCGAGCGCTGCTGGCAGGAGCCGCTGGTACTGCATGCTGATAACGGTGCACCGATGAAGTCACAGGTGCTGCAGGTGAAGCTTGCGGAGCTGAAGATAACCCCGTCACACAGTCGGCCGCGGGTAAGCAACGACAACGCCCACGTGGAATCGCTGTTCAGGATGCTGAAATACGTGCCTGCATGGTCTGAAAAAGGCTTTGCAACGCTGGAAGATGCGCGAGCCTGGGTGGAAACCTTCGTCGGCTGGTACAACGAGGAACATCGCCATAGCGGTATCCGGTATGTCACGCCGGGCCAGCGGCACAGAGGCGAAGACAGCCAGTTGCTGGTAAAGCGAAAATCGGTGTATGAGGCAGCAAAAATGCAGAACCCGCATCGTTGGTCAGGGCCAACAAGAAACTGGGAGCGGCAGGACGAAGTGTGGCTAAATCCGGAACGGGAAAAACAGGCCGTATGAATCAACTGGGGCGACAACTACCTTGACACGCACCGCTTAACCGGAAATCCGATCTCCATACATCAACATGAATTGGCTCATAGCCGGTTTCCAGTCTCTGATTGGTAGGGTCCATTTAGCCGAGATATTATGCAAGGCTAGATAGAATAATTTTAGCACCGAGTCATCCGTTGGAAATATTCGTCGCGTTTTCGTTATCTTCAGGCGTTTACAGAAGTTCTCCAGATCGTGCCGTTGCCAGATGGACCGCACGCCGCTGCCGGAGATAAATACGCCTTTTTTACGCAGCTCATTACTGGTCCGGTGCTGCCCGTGGGCCGGGAACTCAACAGCATATTCAACAACCGCGCGTTCAGTGGCTTCGTCGGCCCGGTTCTTCAGGTTGGGAACCCGGCGGTTCTGGTTAACCAGTGCATCGATGCCACCTTCAGCAGCCAGTTCCTGATAACGGTAAAACGTGTAGCGCGACACGCCCATGATCTTGCAGGCTTTTGATACGTTACCAAGTTCTTCGGCCAGATTGAGCAGGCCGGCTTTGTGTTTGATGATGTGATTGTTAGTATGAAGCATGAGAGTTACCTCGCGTTTTGTTTAAGGATTAGACACCCATATCAAAACCGGTAACTCTCAACCTTTCAAGGTCATGTGTCAGATCAAGTCGCGACTAATACACTTTAGCACTGCTCAATCATCCATTATTCGCTACATAACCCATTATTATAGCGATGTCAGACCTCACTGGTATAACGGTGGGTTAACGCCAAATGAATCAGAACGGCTGTTCCATCAACAGTCAGGTAGGGTGGCCAAATTTAGTTGACCACTACACAGCCCGTTGGTGTGCTCATTCAAGCCCCTCTCCCAGGAATGATAAGGATGGGCAAAGTAGACCTGCGCCCCTGTGATTTGAGTAATTTGCTCGTGCAGAGCGAATTCAGGGCCGTTATCAGCTGTTAGGGTCTTAAACTTGCAAAAGGTATTAGCTTCAATGTCCCTGAAAGCAGCAACCACAGTCTCCGCACGCTTATTAGGCAGTTTGCGAATGATGACGGTTTTCAATGCTTTATCTACGATGTTTAACAAGAATGACTTCTGGTCTTTGCCAAAAATAGTGTCAATTTCGAAGTGGCCAGGCTCCTGTTTAAGCTCGGCTTGAGCTGGGCGATACTCAATACCAACACGGTTGGGAATAGGGCCTGATTTGAGGTTTTCGGCATTGTACCTGTAACGTTTTCCCCGATGAGGAAGTTGCTGATATAGCTAAACGACTTAATTTTGATTACATTATTTAAATGAGCTATTCAATTGATTTTAGACGTAAAGTGATATCTACACGGAAAAACGAAGGGTTGAGTATCCGAGAAACAGCGAAGCAATTTCGGATTGGCGCTGCCTCTGTATCGCGTTGGATTAATCAAATAGAGTCAAAAGCATCGACCACGCGTCAGCGAAAGATCGATAAATCCGAGTTGATAAAAGATGTTGAACAATATCCAGATGCTTACCAAAAAGAACGTGCAGAGCGTTTTGGCGTTTGTCAGAAGGCCATTTGGCAAGCGCTTAAAAAGCTGGGATTGACCTATAAAAAAAACTCTACGTCATCCGAAAGCCGACGAAAACGCCCGGCAGGGATTTCAACAAAAAAAAACAACAGTATGAAAAAGAAGGTAAACCTATTGTTTTTATTGATGAAAGTGGTTTTTCACACGATACCCCACGGACTCACGGCTATTCCCCAAAAGGTCAACGGTGTTTTGGCCTGAAGAACTGGGGAGCTAGGGGAAGAACAAATGTTATCGGCGCTTTATTAGGCACAACGCTGTTTGCTATCGGATTATTTGATATCAATATTAACAGCGATGTTTTCTATGCCTGGGTCACACAAGTCCTTATCCCAGTACTCCCTAAAAACAGTGTAATCATGATGGACAATGCCACTTTTCACAAAAAACATAATATTCAACAAGTCATCATCGATGCAGGGTATATGGTGGAGTATTTGCCTACATATTCGCCAGATCTTAACCCAATTGAGCATAAATGGGCACAAGCAAAAAGCAAAAAAAGAGAGATGGGTTGCGATACAGAGAGTTTGTTCTCAGTCCATATGGTGTAATCAAAATTAAGTCGCTTGGCTATAGCTTGGTTGAACCTTCACCACGCCGCTTTTCGATGTAGAACCGTTCTTTCTGAGTCAGATGTTTTCCCTGCATGCAACAGGCTCTCCAGTATGGCCAGAACGGTGATTTTATCCGACTCTGGCAAGTGGGTCACTTTGTTGCGTTTCGAGTGGGAATGGGGCATGCCCCGTGTACTGCGCCCCCCTGTCCGTATGCACCACCAGGCCCGGCGGGGGAGTTCGCAGGTTATATGCCTTCATCAGGGCCCCGCAGACCAGCGACGAGGTCATCCGTCTGTCCACCTGCCAGCCCACTATCTGCCGGGAGTACAAATCCATAATAGCCGCCAGATACAGCCAGCCTTCACCGGTCTTCAGATACGTGATGTCACTCGCCCACACCTGATTTGTCCCCGGCGGGTTAAAATTCTAGTTCAGCAGGTTTGGGGCCACCTCTGCACCCGGGCGGGGTTTTGTCGTGACCTTATAAGTCCGGCGCTGTCGGCAGACCAGCCCCTCTTCCTGCATGAGTTTCCTCACGCGAGAGTGTAAAAAGATCTGTGTAAATGGCATTTTGAGGAAAACCTTCAGAGGACAAAAAATGCCTATCAGCAACGAACTTATTGACCAACTGCTTCAGGATTGCCACTCCCCTCAGGAGCTTCTGGGTGAATCAGGCCTACTCAAGGAACTGACTAAAAGACTGGCGGAACGGGTTCTTGAAGCTGAGATGGAGATACACCTTGGGTATGCTAAGCATGACCCGGCTGGTAATAATTCAGGCAACTCCCGCAATGGCAAGACATCCAAGAGCGTACGTAGCCAAAATGGGGCGCTCGAGCTCGATATTCCGCGCGACCGCAACAGTACCTTCGAGCCGACACTGATCGGTAAGCACGAAAAGCAGCTTAACGGCTTCGATGACCGCATTATTTCTCTCTATTCCAGAGGGCTATCAACCCGTGATATTCAGGCTCACTTTAAAGAAGTCTACGGGGTCGATGTTTCCGCTGGCTTCATTTCTCAAGTGACCAATGCCGTGATGGATGACGTTAAGCGCTGGCAGCAACGGCCGCTGGATGCGTTTTATCCCATTAAACTAGTTGCTGAATAGAGACTTGCATTTTTTGTCAGGCTATTGAGAATAAAAAGAGGTTTAACTTAGAGAATAAAGGTTTGAAATGATCAACAAAGAGCGGTTGTTACGAGATAATCGTTTATGTAAAGCAATCATTGGATTATCAGTCGAAGAATTGAAAAATTTAGCCGCTGAATTTTCAGCTTGTTATTTGATTTATCGGAAAAAGAATCGAAAAGATCACGAGCGGCAGATGGGTGCAGGGCAGAAAGGATTTATCCCAACCCCATTAGATAAACTGCTTTTTATTTTATTGTATTTAAAATGTTATCCGACCTATGATTTGCAAGGACTTCTTTTTGGTTTAGATAGAACACGGGTATGTCGCTGGGTAAAAATATTATTGCCGGTTTTAGAGATGACCTTGGGGCGAGAATGTGTTTTGCCCGCTCGTCAAATTCGCTCTGCTGAGGAATTTTTTCGCGCCTTTCCTGGAGTTAAAGACGTCTTTATTGATGGGACAGAGCGACCTGTCCAAAAGCCTAAGAATCTGCGTCGGCGAAAAAAAATGTATTCGGGAAAGAAAAGACAGACCACTCGAAAAGGGCTTATTATGACTGACGAAACAAGGCAAATTGGATTTATCCCCATGAGCAAAAATGGGCGCCGTCACGATAAACGCTTACTCGATAAAGTCGATATAATTCGCCATATTCCTCCTGAGGTAACCATCTGGGCAGATACCGGTTTTCAAGGTATAGATAAACAGCATCCTAATACACAAATCCCAAAAAAAGGAACTCGAAAAAGACCTTTATCGCCTGAACAAAAACAAGAAAATAAAATAATCTCGGGCATCCGTATTACAGTTGAACACGCCATCGCGGGTATCAAGCGCCTCGGTTGCATGACCCAAATTTTACGGAATCGTAGACCCTTTATTGATGATACCTTCTTACTCCTTAGCGCCGGTCTTTGGAATTTCCATCTCAGAACAGCATAAAATTTACTTCAATCACCGAAACACCCTTATTTCACTATTAAGCAACACGCTTATTGTTTACCTTGACTGTATTGTGGTCAAAAGCCAGGACGGCGGAGCCGTGGCCAACAAGTCTGTTTACTTGGCTCTAGGCATCAACGGCCAGGGCGAAAAAGAGCTGCTGGGGCTATGGATAGCCAAAACCGAGGGGGCCAAGTTCTGGTTATCTGTAATGACAGAACTGAAAAATCGTGGGCTACAGGACATCTTCATCGCCTGCTGCGATGGCCTGAAGGGCTTTCCTGATGCCATTGAAGCTGTTTACCCGCATACGCGGGTACAGCTCTGCATCGTGCATCAGGTGCGGAACTCGCTGCGCTACGTCGGCTGGAAAGAACGTAAAGCCGTTGCTGCTGACCTCCGCGCTATCTATAGTTCCGCAACGCTAGAGGGCGCTGAAGAGGCCCTGGATGCCTTCGCGGCCAAATGGGATGAGCAGTTCCCGACGATCAGCCCATCGTGGAGAAATAATTGGGAACGTCTCATCGTCATTTTTGATTTTCCGCCGGAGATTCGCAAGGTTATCTACACCACCAACGCGATAGAGTCGTTAAATGCTTCATTGCGCAAGATAACGAAAACGCGACGAATATTTCCAACGGATGACTCGGTGCTAAAATTATTCTATCTAGCCTTGCATAATATCTCGGCTAAATGGACCCTACCAATCAGAGACTGGAAACCGGCTATGAGCCAATTCATGTTGATGTATGGAGATCGGATTTCCGGTTAAGCGATGGAGCCATTTACACGAAATTCTTTACAGACTCCATTCTGGCATTAATTACTGCGTGCCCGGAATTCAATGAGCGTGCAATCCCGGCCCGCGTGAAGATCTGCCTCGGCATTGTCATTACCCTCCTGGTCGCCCCCTATTTGCCGGTGAATACCACACCGATATTTTCCGCAGGTGGCGTCTGGATCATTCTGCAACAGTTACTTATCGGTGGGCTTTGTTGAATAATTTAACCGTTTGATTTACATCTTCTTTAGTTAGAATGCATTTACAGAGAATGTATTTTGTTAGAACGACAAATCAAATAGTTAGCACAATAAAAAGCATTCCGAGAGGAAAAATTAGTCGTTGAAATTTTATAATGCTTATATAAATCAGTATCTTAAATTATTCAACAAAGCCTTATCGGTGCTGCGCTTGGGTTCAACATGCAATTGGCTTTTGCTGCCGTGCGGTTATCGGGCGAGCTCATTGGTATGCAAATGGGGCTGGCATTTGCCACCTTTTTTGACCCCACCGGTGGGCCAAACATGCAGGTGCTTGCTCGTTTTCTCAATATCATGGCTATGTTGCTTTTTATGGCCTTCAACGGCCATTTATGGATGATATCGTTGATTGCCGACAGCTTTTATACATTGCCAATTGGCACCGCGCCGCTCAATGGTGATGGTTTTTTGGGGCTAGCTCGGGCAGGAAGCATGATATTTATCAACGGTATGATGCTGGCTCTGCCGTTGATTACCTTACTGCTGGCACTCAACATCTCGCTCGGTTTGTTAAACCGCGTTGCGCCTCATCTCACCGTGTTCGTGATTGGTTTTCCACTCGCTTTGTTGAATAATTTAACCGTTTGATTTACATCTTCTTTAGTTAGAATGCATTTACAGAGAATGTATTTTGTTAGAACGACAAATCAAATAGTTAGCACAATAAAAAGCATTCCGAGAGGAAAAATTAGTCGTTGAAATTTTATAATGCTTATATAAATCAGTATCTTAAATTATAGCCAAGCGACTTAATTTTGATTACACCATATGGACTGAGAACAAACTCTCTGTATCGCAACCCATCTCTCTTTTTTTGCTTTTTGCTTGTGCCCATTTATGCTCAATTGGGTTAAGATCTGGCGAATATGTAGGCAAATACTCCACCATATACCCTGCATCGATGATGACTTGTTGAATATTATGTTTTTTGTGAAAAGTGGCATTGTCCATCATGATTACACTGTTTTTAGGGAGTACTGGGATAAGGACTTGTGTGACCCAGGCATAGAAAACATCGCTGTTAATATTGATATCAAATAATCCGATAGCAAACAGCGTTGTGCCTAATAAAGCGCCGATAACATTTGTTCTTCCCCTAGCTCCCCAGTTCTTCAGGCCAAAACACCGTTGACCTTTTGGGGAATAGCCGTGAGTCCGTGGGGTATCGTGTGAAAAACCACTTTCATCAATAAAAACAATAGGTTTACCTTCTTTTTCATACTGTTGTTTTTTTTGTTGAAATCCCTGCCGGGCGTTTTCGTCGGCTTTCGGATGACGTAGAGTTTTTTTTATAGGTCAATCCCAGCTTTTTAAGCGCTTGCCAAATGGCCTTCTGACAAACGCCAAAACGCTCTGCACGTTCTTTTTGTTAAGCATCTGGATATTGTTCAACATCTTTTATCAACTCGGATTTATCGATCTTTCGCTGACGCGTGGTCGATGCTTTTGACTCTATTTGATTAATCCAACGCGATACAGAGGCAGGGCCAATCCGAAATTGCTTCGCTGTTTCTCGGATACTCAACCCTTCGTTTTTCCGTGTAGATATCACTTTACGTCTAAAATCAATTGAATAGCTCATTTAAATAATGTAATCAAAATTAAGTCGTTTAGCTATACCAGCCGACGAAGGTTTCCACCCAGGCTCGCGCATCTTCCAGCGTTGCAAAGCCTTTTTCAGACCATGCAGGCACGTATTTCAGCATCCTGAACAGCGATTACACGTGGGCGTTGTCGTTGCTTACCCGCGGCCGACTGTGTGACGGGGTTATCTTCAGCTCCGCAAGCTTCACCTGCAGCACCTGTGACTTCATCGGTGCACCGTTATCCGCATGCAGTACCAGCGGCTCCTGCCAGCAGCGCTCGCTCAGCACCGCTCGCTTCAGCAGTTCTGCTGCATACTCGCCGCTTTCGACCGGGTACACCTCATAAGCCACTAAGCGTGTTGCTTAATAGTGAAATAAGGGTGTTTCGGTGATTGAAGTAAATTTTACGCTGTTCTGAGATGGAAATTCCAAAGACCGGCGCTAAGGAGTAAGAAGGTATAGCCAAGCGACTTAATTTTGATTACACCATATGGACTGAGAACAAACTCTCTGTATCGCAACCCATCTCTCTTTTTTTGCTTTTTGCTTGTGCCCATTTATGCTCAATTGGGTTAAGATCTGGCGAATATGTAGGCAAATACTCCACCATATACCCTGCATCGATGATGACTTGTTGAATATTATGTTTTTTGTGAAAAGTGGCATTGTCCATCATGATTACACTGTTTTTAGGGAGTACTGGGATAAGGACTTGTGTGACCCAGGCATAGAAAACATCGCTGTTAATATTGATATCAAATAATCCGATAGCAAACAGCGTTGTGCCTAATAAAGCGCCGATAACATTTGTTCTTCCCCGGCTTTGTTGAATAATTTAAGATACTGATTTATATAAGCATTATAAAATTTCAACGACTAATTTTTCCTCTCGGAATGCTTTTTATTGTGCTAACTATTTGATTTGTCGTTCTAACAAAATACATTCTCTGTAAATGCATTCTAACTAAAGAAGATGTAAATCAAACGGTTAAATTATTCAACAAAGCCATACAGAGGCAGGGCCAATCCGAAATTGCTTCGCTGTTTCTCGGATACTCAACCCTTCGTTTTTCCGTGTAGATATCACTTTACGTCTAAAATCAATTGAATAGCTCATTTAAATAATGTAATCAAAATTAAGTCGTTTAGCTATATCATCAATAAAGGGTCTACGATTCCGTAAAATTTGGGTCATGCAACCGAGGCGCTTGATACCCGCGATGGCGTGTTCAACTGTAATACGGATGCCCGAGATTATTTTATTTTCTTGTTTTTGTTCAGGCGATAAAGGTCTTTTTCGAGTTCCTTTTTTTGGGATTTGTGTGGCTTTGTTGAATAATTTAACCGTTTGATTTACATCTTCTTTAGTTAGAATGCATTTACAGAGAATGTATTTACAGAGAATGTATTTTGTTAGAACGACAAATCAAATAGTTAGCACAATAAAAGGCATTCCGAGAGGAAAAATTAGTCGTTGAAATTTTATAATGCTTATATAAATCAGTATCTTAAATTATTCAACAAAGCCAATAAAAAGCATTCCGAGAGGAAAAATCAGTCGTTGAAATTTTATAATGCTTATATAAATCAGTATCTTAAATTATTCAACAAAGCCGATTTGTGTATTAGGATGCTGTTTATCTATACCTTGAAAACCGGTATCTGCCTAGATGGTTACCTCAGGAGGAATATGGCGAATTATATCGACTTTATCGAGTAAGCGTTTATCGTGACGGCGCCCATTTTTGCTCATGGGGATAAATCCAATTTGCCTTGTTTCGTCAGTCATAATAAGCCCTTTTCGAGTGGTCTGTCTTTTCTTTCCCGAATACATTTTTTTTCGCCGACGCAGATTCTTAGGCTTTTGGACAGGTCGCTCTGTCCCATCAATAAAGACGTCTTTAACTCCAGGAAAGGCGCGAAAAAATTCCTCAGCAGAGCGAATTTGACGAGCGGGCAAAACACATTCTCGCCCCAAGGTCATCTCTAAAACCGGCAATAATATTTTTACCCAGCGACATACCCGTGTTCTATCTAAACCAAAAAGAAGTCCTTGCAAATCATAGGTCGGATAACATTTTAAATACAATAAAATAAAAAGCAGTTTATCTAATGGGGTTGGGATAAATCCTTTCTGCCCTGCACCCATCTGCCGCTCGTGATCTTTTCGATTCTTTTTCCGATAAATCAAATAACAAGCTGAAAATTCAGCGGCTAAACTTTTCAATTCTTCGACTGATAATCCAATGATTGCTTTACATAAACGATTATCTCGTAACAACCGCTCTTTGTTGATCATTTCAAACCTTTATTCTCTAAGTTAAACCTCTTTTTATTCTCAATAGCCTGACAAAAAATGCAAGTCTCTATTCAGCAACTAGTTTACTATTTTGCGACTGAACACATCTTCTATGAGATACAGGTAGAACTAGTGACCCGCCGTCAGCGACTTCAGCCAGGTGATGTCCCACGACCACACCTGGTTCGGCGCGATCGCCTTCCATGTCGACAGCGGCTTACTTTGCGGGGCCTGCTGACGCCCGCGATGACTGACCTCTCCGGCACGGCGCAACACCCGGTAAAACGTCGATTCACTGGCAACGTAGCGCCCCTCATCGGCTAGTGCCGGTACGATTTGCGCCGGCGACAGACTGGCTAATCGTGGCTCATGGCAGATGGCCAGCACCTGCTGTTCCTCTTCAGCACTGAGCCTGTTTTTCGGCATCGGCCGTGATGCCGTCGGTCGCCGGTCGTCAGGACTTAGCCGCCAGCGCTGGAACGTCCGCTCGCTAATACCTACAGACCTGCAGGCATCGCTTTGCCGGACGCCGGCAGTGGCAGCCTCCTCCAGCATCTTCATCAGCCGTAACCTGTCGGCTGTGCGCGTCATTCGACCTCGCGTTCTTCGTCGAAGAACGCCTTGAGCTTTTTTTCCAGGATGAGCAGTGCCGCCGCTTCGGCGAGGGCTTTGTCCTTGCGGGCTATTTCACGATTAAGCTGCTGAATTTCTTTTTGCTGTTTCTTTATTAAGGCTCTTTTTGCACGCTGACCTGGCTGCATAAACTCGTCCTTCCACTGCTGAATCTGTTCAGGATAGAGGCCTTTACGGCGACAGTATTCAGCCACAGCATGAGCAGAAAGCGGCGCGGTTTCAACGATAACGGCGAAGCGCGCATCCTGAGACCACTCCAGGTGGAGTTTACTCTCACTGGCTGCCGACTGAGTCGGAATTCCAGCCTGAGACCGCCAGCCATAAAGCGTATTGGCGGGAATGCCTTCCAGGCGGGATATCTGGTAAATAGACTGACTATGCGGCGGCAACATTCTGGCGATCACAGCCGCTTTACGTTCTGGCGAATAGCTTCCCATGAACAGCTTCTCCAGCCCCCTAGATTTTTTTCACTCAGAGGCGACAACTACCCTGACATGGGGGAATATTGCTGCCATCCAGCGCAGTGGCTGACCAGTCAACAAGTCCATGAGCATCAAGAAATGAAAGTAACCTATTAAAAATAATGTTAATAACTCCAGACTTTGACCATCTATTGAAACGGTTATAAACGATTTTCCATGGGCCGTAACGTTCAGGTAAATCACGCCATGGGCACCTGAACACAGTATCCAGAACATGCCGTTGACGATTTTGCGATGTTCTGCCCATGGCCGGCCTGCCTGCGGAGATGTCAAAACGGTTGGTAACAAGGGGGCTTTGTTGAATAATTTAACCGTTTGATTTACATCTTCTTTAGGTAGAATGCATGTACAGAGACTGTATTTTGTTAGAACGACAAATCAAGTAGTTAGCACAATAAAAAGCATTACGGCTGGAAAACTTAGTTGTTGAAGTGTTATAATAATTATGTAAATCAGCATGTTAAATTATTCAACAAAGCCTAACAAGGGCTCAATGATTGCCCATGCTTCATCAGAAAGATCGTAGCGAGCCATAATCCAAAGTGTCTTAGAAACAGATGGATACTATAGCTCAAGCAATTAAGGGACACAGCCTAACCCGGCAAGCTTATCTGCAAGCAGCAGGACGCTCTGTTTAGTCGATGCGGCGTAGGCTCGGACTGATGCACCAAGGCCCATTAGTCCCGTCCCGCTTCCGTATGAAAGCCTGCTGTAGAGCGTGCTCATTCGTGTCATAGCCTCACCCGCGAAGTGGGCACTGTGTGTGATTTCAGGGAATAAAAAAAGCCACGCCGGAGCGTAGCCTTGAGATGAAATATATACTTAACGTACTTCAAAATGCTCGGCAAGGCCACCAGATAGGCTTACTGCACCTGCCTTCTGCTGAATGTGCGGATGCATCTTGAAGTAAGTTGAGTATATAATCCAAATTCAAAAAAGAGGATTTAGCATGCCACGCGTATACTCATCGGCTAATTTTTATATAACAGTGTTAGACAAAAAATTCGGAAAAGATAATACGCTAAACGATCTTACAGATAAGGGTCTTCACGTAAAAGGCTACGTGAGCAACCTTTTGAAGGTAACAAATACAAGTTATAACCAAAAATTTGGAGAAAAACTCCTACCGCGATTGTTAGATAACCGTATTAGCAAGTTTGAATTTGAAGAAATGCGAAAACTGCAAAAGGATATACCAAGTTTTCAAGAAGTCAATTCGGAAGACCCCAACCGAAGTTGAGGCTTCATGTTCTGCGCGCTTTTGCCGCAGTATGGGCAAATTATATGTAGCTCAGGTGCTCACGTCAAGAATTTAACTGATCGTTTGATCAGTTATTTAACGTCAAGAGTTAATGGCGTTGTAGAAACTGCTGGATATCCGCTTGTTGCCATCGTGCTAAGGTATTCGTCAGCAACAGATTGTGCGATTGATGCCCCATTCCCACTCGAAACGCAACAAAACGGTAGAGGCTTATGCCACCAGTAAGTGCGTTAAAAATACCTCATTGGGAGAACGATAGCCCAGCGATTTTCTGCCCCTTGTATTGAGTATGTGTTCGAGTTCGGCAATCTTACGATGACTGACCTGACTGAAGTCTGTTCCCTTTGGGTAAAAACGTCGTATCAGCCCGTTGGTGTGCTCATTCAAGCCCCTCTCCCAGGAATGATAAGGATGGGCAAAGTAGACCTGCGCCCCTGTGATTTGAGTAATTTGCTCGTGCAGAGCGAATTCAGGGCCGTTATCAGCTGTTAGGGTCTTAAACTTGCAAAAGGTATTAGCTTCAATGTGCCTGAAAGCAGCAACCACAGTCTCCGCACGCTTATTAGGCAGTTTGCGAATGATGACGGTTTTCAATGCTTTATCTACGATG
Source organism: Symbiopectobacterium purcellii (assembly GCF_052050035.1). GTDB lineage: Bacteria > Pseudomonadota > Gammaproteobacteria > Enterobacterales > Enterobacteriaceae > Symbiopectobacterium > Symbiopectobacterium purcellii_A. The sequence goes on along the minus strand of NZ_CP189882.1, from coordinate 4,238,671 downwards.
GTTAACAAGAATGACTTCTGGTCTTTGCCAAAAATAGTGTCAATTTCGAAGTGGCCAGGCTCCTGTTTAAGCTCGGCTTGAGCTGGGCGATACTCAATACCAACACGGTTGGGAATAGGGCCTGATTTGAGGTTTTCGGCATTGTACCTGTAACGTTTTCCCCGATGAGGAAGTTGCTGATATAGCTCCCCGCCAGCCTGTCTCTCCTGCAGGATATAGCGATATAGCGTATTCTTGCTGACAGATATACCGAATTCCAGGTGCAAACCGCCACTGATGATTTCAGGTGAAGAGTGAGTGGAAAGCGCCTGCCTGATGAAGTTCTGAATGTGTGGCTCCAACGGGTAAAAAGCATTGTTTGGCAGAGGCTTATGACGGCGTTCCCGGGCCAGAGTGTCCGCCCTTCTACAGCAGTAGACACCATTGAAAGTAGGGTCGGTATTGCGTCTGAGTTCCCTGCTGATGGTCGAGCGAGGCAGAGCACGCTCTCTGGCGATGGTAGCTTGGTTGACACCTTCACCACGCCGCTTTTCGATGTAGAACCGTTCTTTCTGAGTCAGAGGTTTTCCCTGCATGCAACAGGCTCTCCAGTATGGCCAGAACGGTGATTTTATCCGACTCTGGCAAGTGGGTCACTTTGTTGCGTTTCGAGTGGGAATGGGGCCCGGGCCGGCGGTGAGCTGTATCAGCAGCTCCCTCATCGGGGTAAACGGTATAACTATCAGACCGATGAGAACAAACGCGGTCCTATTCCCAACCGTGTTGGCATTGAGCAGCGGCCGGCCGTTGCTGACCTCAAGCAGGAACCCGGGCATTTCGAGATTGACACCATCTTTGGCAAAGATCAGAAATCATTCCTGCTGACGGTGGTCGATAAAGCCGTCAAGCTGGTCATCATTCGCAAACTGCCCAACAAGCGAGCAGAGACAGTGGTAGCGGCCTTCAGGGACATCGTTGCCAATACCTTCTGCGAGTTTAAAACCCTGACTGCTGACAACGGTTCTGAATTTTCCCAGCACGGGGAAATTACAAAAGTCACGGGGGCACCGGTCTACTTTGCCCGGCCATATCATTCCTGGGAACGCGGGTTGAATGAGCATACCAACGGCCTGATACGGCGTTTTTACCCGAAGGGAACGGACTTCAATTATGTCACCCATCGCAAGGTTGCAGCACTCGAACACCTGCTCAATACGCGAGGCCGAAAATCGCTGGGTTATCGTTCTCCAAATGAGGTATTTTTAACGCACTTACAGGCGGCATAATGCCCTACCGTTTTGTTGCGTTTCGACTGGGAATGGGGCAACAGCCTCTCGCAGAGCAATCCACCACGCGCTATATGCGTTAGCGTCTGCTCAGCAATTTGCAAACATCACCGTCGCTGGCCACGCTGGCACAGGAGCTGCACCTGCGCCGGGAAACGCTGGTACGACATTTCCGTGAAGATACCGGCATCACGCCCATGGCTTTCCTTAACAATGCGCGTATTGAATATGCCAAGATGCTGATTAAGCAAGGTGTACCGCTGGCCGACGCCGGATACCAAAGTGGCTTTAGCGATCAAAGCCATTTTCACAAAATCTTTGTGCTGCACACAGCGGCCACACCGGGGCAATATCAGCAAGCGAATGAATCGTCGTCTGCCACGATCACTATTTGACAATAATTAGCCTGACAAGCTCACTAGACTTGGCCTCGTTTATTCCGTTGAGGTCACTGTTATGGTTATTGATGCCCTATTTCCTGCTCATTTCCCCGCGCTAGCCTTAGCGCATTTTGTCGCACTGCTCAGTCCCGGCCCCGATTTCTTCTTGCTGGCGGCGGCTTTGTTGAATAAATCAGAATTAGCCGACAGGATGACTCCCTCTGCTACACCTGTTATCCGATCCTGACGCTGTGTGGCATACCCAACAACGTCATACGATTCAGCGCTTTGACCATCGCTATGGCTTCACCTACTTGAGCCTCATAGTCACGCAGGCTCAGATGGCCACCCAGCAAAGTTTTTATGCGGAACATCGCTGTTTCTGCCACTGAACGCCGGTGATAACCCACTTTCTTTTTCCACATATCATTACTCCCGCTCAGACGCTGATTCGCCACCGCATGGTTACGTTCATGGTATAGCCAAGCGACTTAATTTTGATTACACCATATGGACTGAGAACAAACTCTCTGTATCGCAACCCATCTCTCTTTTTTTGCTTTTTGCTTGTGCCCATTTATGCTCAATTGGGTTAAGATCTGGCGAATATGTAGGCAAATACTCCACCATATACCCTGCATCGATGATGACTTGTTGAATATTATGTTTTTTGTGAAAAGTGGCATTGTCCATCATGATTACACTGTTTTTAGGGAGTACTGGGATAAGGACTTGTGTGACCCAGGCATAGAAAACATCGCTGTTAATATTGATATCAAATAATCCGATAGCAAACAGCGTTGTGCCTAATAAAGCGCCGATAACATTTGTTCTTCCCCTAGCTCCCCAGTTCTTCAGGCCAAAACACCGTTGACCTTTTGGGGAATAGCCGTGAGTCCGTGGGGCATCGTGTGAAAAACCACTTTCATCAATAAAAACAATAGGTTTACCTTCTTTTTCATACTGTTGTTTTTTTTGTTGAAATCCCTGCCGGGCGTTTTCGTCGGCTTTCGGATGACGTAGAGTTTTTTTTATAGGTCAATCCCAGCTTTTTAAGCGCTTGCCAAATGGCCTTCTGACAAACGCCAAAACGCTCTGCACGTTCTTTTTGGTAAGCATCTGGATATTGTTCAACATCTTTTATCAACTCGGATTTATCGATCTTTCGCTGACGCGTGGTCGATGCTTTTGACTCTATTTGATTAATCCAACGCGATACAGAGGCAGGGCCAATCCGAAATTGCTTCGCTGTTTCTCGGATACTCAACCCTTCGTTTTTCCGTGTGGATATCACTTTACGTCTAAAATCAATTGAATAGCTCATTTAAATAATGTAATCAAAATTAAGTCGTTTAGCTATACTTGTCCGGCCAGTATTTGGCTCCGCTTCGCGGCGGGATAAGGGGCCTGATTTTCTTTCTTAGCAACGCATCGTGGCAGTAACGGGCGTCATAAGCACCGTCTGCTGACACTTCCCTGATTTTTCGGTGGGTTTGGTTAATCAGGCCCGGCAGTGCCTGCGCATCTGTCGTTCCGCTGAGCGATAAGTCGGCACAGATAATCTCATGCGTCGCACTGTCTGCTGCCAGATGAAGCTTGCGCCACACTCTTCGTCTGTCAGCCCCATGCTGCCTGACTTTCCATTCACCTTCGCCAAAGACCTTCAGACCGGTACTGTCGATGACCAGATGCGAGATTTCACCACGCGTTGGCGTTTTTATGCTGATATAGCTAAACGACTTAATTTTGATTACATTATTTAAATGAGCTATTCAATTGATTTTAGACGTAAAGTGATATCTACACGGAAAAACGAAGGGTTGAGTATCCGAGAAACAGCGAAGCAATTTCGGATTGGCCCTGCCTCTGTATCGCGTTGGATTAATCAAATAGAGTCAAAAGCATCGACCACGCGTCAGCGAAAGATCGATAAATCCGAGTTGATAAAAGATGTTGAACAATATCCAGATGCTTACCAAAAAGAACGTGCAGAGCGTTTTGGCGTTTGTCAGAAGGCCATTTGGCAAGCGCTTAAAAAGCTGGGATTGACCTATAAAAAAAACTCTACGTCATCCGAAAGCCGACGAAAACGCCCGGCAGGGATTTCAACAAAAAAAACAACAGTATGAAAAAGAAGGTAAACCTATTGTTTTTATTGATGAAAGTGGTTTTTCACACGATGCCCCACGGACTCACGGCTATTCCCCAAAAGGTCAACGGTGTTTTGGCCTGAAGAACTGGGGAGCTAGGGGAAGAACAAATGTTATCGGCGCTTTATTAGGCACAACGCTGTTTGCTATCGGATTATTTGATATCAATATTAACAGCGATGTTTTCTATGCCTGGGTCACACAAGTCCTTATCCCAGTACTCCCTAAAAACAGTGTAATCATGATGGACAATGCCACTTTTCACAAAAAACATGATATTCAACAAGTCATCATCGATGCAGGGTATATGGTGGAGTATTTGCCTACATATTCGCCAGATCTTAACCCAATTGAGGGCTTTGTTGAATAATTTAACCGTTTGATTTACATCTTCTTTAGTTAGAATGCATTTACAGAGAATGTATTTTGTTAGAACGACAAATCAAATAGTTAGCACAATAAAAAGCATTCCGAGAGGAAAAATTAGTCGTTGAAATTTTATAATGCTTATATAAATCAGTATCTTAAATTATTCAACAAAGCCCCAATTGAGCATAAATGGGCACAAGCAAAAAGCAAAAAAAGAGAGATGGGTTGCGATACAGAGAGTTTGTTCTCAGTCCATATGGTGCAATCAAAATTAAGTCGCTTGGCTATACTGACGGTTTTTGCCCGCCGACTGACCAGAGAGTAGTCCGGGCAGCGCAGTGGCAGGCTCATCAGTGTAAAAACCGAGTCGACAAAGCCCTGTAATGCCCGGAGCGACAGGTTAAACACGCGCTTTATCATCAAAACCGTGGTAACAGCCATATCGGTGTAGTAAAGCGGCCGACCACGACCTTCAGGCGAAGAACTGTCAGTCCATGCAGCGATGGCCGACTCATCAAGCCAGACCGTCAGGGAGCCGCGTTGTCTGAGTGCTTTGTTGTAGGTGGGCCAGTTGGTGATTTTAAACTTTTGCTTTGCCATGGGGAGCTGCTATAGCCAACCGACTTAAAAATGATTACATCCTATGCCCTGATATGCGGCAAAGAAGCATAGCTGGCTGTTATCAAAATAATGTCGCTTGGCTATATCGGGAGCGATGATAGTGCTCTGATCCGGCGATCCCCTGAAAGTTCGATTTATTCAACAAAGCCGCTGGCGGCCTTCGCGCTGCGCCACCGCCTGCGCGGCAGTATCGGGATTGGTGTTGGCATCGCGCTGGGCAACGACGGCTATATCCTGCTGGCCATGATGGGCGGTGCAGCTATTCAGCAAATGCCACCGCTTTTTATTCTGCTGCAACTCGCCGGGGCGCTGTATAGCCAACCGACTTAAAAATGATTACAGCCGATGCCCTGATATATGGCAAAGAAGCATAGCTGGCTGTTATCAAAATAATGTCGCTTAGCTATATCTGCTGTGGATCGGTTCACAGCTCGTGCGCAGTTCGGCACGAACCACCGCACTGACGGCCACGGATACGCAGCGCCTGCCCTCACTGTCACATCAGTTATAGCCAACCGACTTAAAAATGATTACATCCTATGCCCTGATATGCGGCAAAGAAGCATAGCTGGCTGTTATCAAAATAATGTCGCTTGGCTATACTACTCGGGCTGGGGTACTCGTTGCTTAACCCAAAAAATATGCTGTTTTATATCAGCCTGATGGCGGCTTTGTTGAATAATTTAACATGCTGATTTACATAATTATTATAACACTTCAACAACTAAGTTTTCCAGCCGTAATGCTTTTTATTGTGCTAACTACTTGATTTGTCGTTCTAACAAAATACAGTCTCTGTACATGCATTCTACCTAAAGAAGATGTAAATCAAACGGTTAAATTATTCAACAAAGCCCCTGATGGCCAGTATTCTTGGCCCATCCGTCACGCTGACACAGCAAGCCGTCAGCGGCGTATGGATGTTCAGCGTGGTATTACTGTGGGATATCGCATTAGCCGCAACGATAGGACAACAACGGATACAGCAGACGTTGCAACGCTACCTTTATCTGATTGAACGCGGCGCAAGGGCTATTTTGATGCTGTTTGGTGGTTATCTGTTGCTGGGTTTATGGCTGGGTTGACACCGTAAATCGCGCAGGCCGCTTGTTTCATAAGTGATAGGCTTTATAACTTATGGCGATTAACAAAAGGATAACTTTATGAATTTCGGCAAAATCGCCATGATCGGCGTGTTCTCATTGATGACGTTAGGCGGGATCAGCGGTCTGATGCTGGTTGGCTATATCATTCTGGTTCACGGCGGTTGAAACCGTCACGCCAATCATGCGAAGACGATCCCCGGCAAGCGCCGAGGATCGTGAGTGCACTACGGGTATCAGAGCAGCGAAAATCTCTGCTGTTTCACTCGTTGCGAATCCAGACCAATAAATACCTCAAATTTGCCCGGTTCGACAACCTGCTGCATTTGCGCATTGTAGAACTTCAGATCATCTTCCGTGATGGTAAAGCTGATAACACGGCTTTCGCCCGGTTGCAGCATCACCTTCTCGTAACCGCGCAGTTCCTTGACCGGACGGCTGATAGACGCGACGACATCGTGCAAGTAGAGCTGCACCACGGTTTCGCCTGCGCGCTTACCGGTGTTGGTGACCGTTACGCTCGCGTTCACGCTGCCGTTACGTTTCATCAGCGGACTGGACATGCTCACATCCGACACGCTGAAAGTGGTGTAACTCAAGCCGTAGCCAAACGGATAGAGCGGACCATTCGCTTCGTCGTAGTAATGCGACGTGTACTTGCCGGGATTTTCCGGCGTATACGGACGACCGGAAGGTAAATGGTTGTAATAAATCGGAATTTGCCCAACAGAACGCGGGAAGGACATCGGCAACTTACCTGACGGATTATAGTCACCGAACAGGACATCGGCGATCGCATTGCCCCCTTCCGTACCGCTAAACCAGGTTTCCAACAGCGCGTCCGCTTGCTGATCTTCACGCACCAGCGCCAGCGGTCGACCGTTCATCAGCACCAGCACCAACGGCTTGCCGGTGTCTTTGAGTGCGGCGATAAGATCGCGCTGACTCTGGGGTAAATCAATGTTGGAACGGCTGGAAGCTTCGTGCGCCATACCGGCCGCTTCACCGACGACCGCAACCACTACATCAGATTTTTTCGCCACCGCCACCGCTTCATCAATCATCGCTTGCGGTGAACGCGGGTCAACCTGCACCGCATCTTCATATTGATTCAGGAAATCGATAATGCCTTTGTGATTACTGACATTAGCGCCTTTAGCGTAGAAAACCGTCGCCTCATTACCCACTGCCGTACGAATACCGCGATACACGGTTACCGTTTGGCGCGCTAAGCCAGCCGCAGACCAACTGCCCATCGTATCGAGCTTGCTGTCCGCCAACGGCCCCACCACCGCAATCACGCCCGATTTTTTCAGCGGCAGAATGTTGAGGCGGTTTTTCAGCAATACCAGACTGCGTTTGGCAACGTCACGCGCCTCGGCGCGATGTAAACGGCTTTCCGCATTGGTATCCACCGGATCGCTGCTGGCAGCACCCAGCATACGGTAAGGATCGGCAAACAGTCCCATGTCATACTTCACGTTCAGCACCTGGCGGCAAGCTTCATCCAGCTCTTGCGCCGTGATAGCGCCGCTTTTCACCAACTCAGGCAGGTACTTGACAAAGTATTCATCGCTCATGCTCATCGCGATGCCGGATTTCATAGCAATACGCGATGCGTCAAGAGGGTCGCTCGCCACACCGTGTTTCATCAGCTCTTTAATTGCACCGTGATCGGTGATGGTAATCCCCTGGAATTTCCACTGATCGCGCAGTAAATCTTTCAACAACCAGCGATTGGCGGTTGCAGGCACGCCATTAATCGAGTTCAGGGCAACCATTACCCCGCCACTGCCTGCGTCAATTGCCGCTTTGTAGGGTGGCAAATAATCCTGAAACATACGCTGAGGACTCATGTCCACCGTGTTGTAGTCGCGTCCGCCTTCCACCGCACCATAAAGGGCAAAGTGTTTGACGCTGGTCATCAGTGAATGCCTGTCGGTCGGGGCCTCGCCCTGAAATGCTTTCACTACCACGCGGGCAATCTGGCTGGTCAGCCAGGTGTCTTCACCAAAGCCTTCCGATACCCGTCCCCAACGCGGATCGCGGGTGATATCCACCATCGGCGCCCAGGTCATGTTCAGTCCGTCTTCGGTGGCTTCATAGGCGGAGACACGAGCGCTTTTGGCGATGTTGTTCATGTCCCAGGAAGAGGCTAGCCCCAGTGCAATCGGGAAAATGGTTCGATGACCGTGCACCACATCGTAGGCAAAAAACAGAGGAATTTTCAGGCGACTCAGTTCCATCACCTGATCTTGCATCGCTCTGATGTCCTGACGCGTTACCGTGTTGAAAATCGCGCCCACCTGCCCGTCCCTGATCATCTCGCGGATCACGTGTTTCGGGTTATCGGTACCCACACTGATCAGGCGTAATTGCCCAATTTTTTCGTCAGTGGTCATTTTACGCAGCAGATCGGAGACAAAGGCATCACGCTGCGCCTGATGTGCAGCATTACTTTGTGCCGCAACAGGCGCAGTATTGTTCAGTTGCGCTCCGGCCGGCGCGCAGGCCAGGCCAATCGCAATCGTCAAAGAGGTAAGCCATTTCATTCGTTATTCTAGCCCAAGCATGCCGCACTCCACGTCATCGGGGAGCGCCTGTGAGGTTTGAAAATGACGTCGGTAACGTCGTCAAAATATCCAGCGCGTAATCATAATGTATTTGTTCTGATTGTCTTTAGTAAAAACTGAAAGAATTACGCAATCCTGCGCCATCTCTCATCTGCCGCGTGTCATTAGGCGCATTTCATGATACTCCTACTGCTATCTCCCACCGCTCAACTGCCTGGAGCATCACTAACGATGAATCAATTGCATATCGCCAATAAAAACTATTCGTCCTGGTCACTGCGCCCTTGGGTATTGATGGCAGCACTGGATATTCCTTTTACCGAACAGTTGACCCCCTTTAGCACCGGTGCGGTACAAACCGCCTTAAAAGCCTTTTCTCCGACGGCTAAAGTGCCCTGTCTGGCCGATGATCAGCACGTGGTGTGGGATTCACTGGCGATCGTTGAATACCTGGCTGAACGCCACCGCGGCGTGTGGCCCGAAGAGAGTAAAGCGCGCACCTGGGCTCGCTGTGCGTCAGCGGAAATGCATTCGGGTTTTACCGCATTGCGCAACCAGTGTTCAATGAGCTGTGGGGTACGTGTTGCGTTACCGGAGATATCAGCGGCATTGCGCGATGAGTTGGCTCGTCTCGATGTACTCTGGACGGAATGTCTTACTCGTTTTGGTGGGCCGTTTCTGGCAGGAAATACTTTCAGCGCCGTGGATGCTTTTTTCGCACCTGTGGTGTTTCGCATTCAAACCTATTGCCGGTTTCACCCGCAGTAAACAGCTATAGCCAACCGACTTAAAAATGATTACATCCTATGCCCTGATATGCGGCAAAGAAGCATAGCTGGCTGTTATCAAAATAATGTCGCTTGGCTATACTGCCAGCATCTGTTAGGGCAACCGGCCATGCAGAACTGGTACACCAGCGCGTTGGCTGAAACCTGGCGCGAGCCGGCACACGAAGATGAAGTCACCGATAACGGTAAGCGGGTTGTCGTAGCGGATTTTCGCGCCTGACGGCGAGGAGCCAACCCCCGACGGAGGGAAAGTTCGTCGGGGGTTACTACAAAGCGGCAGCGTTAAAACGCGTTATTCAATATCTGTTGTAACCCGAGCCACTTGACCCGGTGCACGTGAGGCGAGCGCTTTTTGCTTTTTATAGCTCAACGCGTCATCCGGTACTGCGGTTACCTGCCCGGTTTCCATCCAGCGACGCAGACGGTTGGCGTCCGCAAAATGGGTGTATTTACCGAATGCGTCCAGTACGACCAGCGCTACCGGTTTCTGGTTGATCACGGTACGCATGACCAGACAATGTCCCGCCTGATTCGTAAACCCGGTTTTGGTCAACTGAATGTCCCAGTCATTTTTGTAGACCAGATGATTGGTATTGCGAAACGGCAGGCTATAGCCCGGATTGGTGAAGGTGGCAGTTTTCTCCTGCGTGGTGCTCAGTTGGCTCAGCAGCGGATATTGCTTGCTGGCAATCAGTAATTTGACCAGATCGCGCGCGGTAGAGACGTTGTTAATCGACAGCCCCGTCGGTTCCACATAGCGGGTGTGCGTCATGCCCAGCGCTTTGGCCTTGGCGTTCATCGCGGCGATAAACGCCTGATAGCCTCCCGGATAGTGGTTTGCCAGACTGGCAGCAGCGCGGTTTTCGGAGGACATCAAGGCCAATAACAGCATGTCGCGGCGGCTGATCTGACTGTTCAAACGAACGCGCGAATAAACCCCATTCATTTCCGGTGTGTGGCTGATATCGACCGAGATAACTTCATCCAACGGCAAATTCGCATCCAGCACCACCAGCGCCGTCATCAGTTTGGTGACAGAGGCGATAGGCACCACAACATCCGGATTGGCGGAATAAAGCACCTTATTATCACGCAGATCGACCACCATCGCGCTACCTGATGCGATCTCCTGATGTGTACTGGCAATGGCGGGAGCAGCCGTTTTCGCCAAGACGGAGGGGGTGAATGTCATCTGTGTGGACAGCAACAGCAATGCAAGCAGAGAAAACTTATGTTTTTTAATCATTATTCAACGTCTTAAATAAATAACGGTTACGGTATTGGTAACAACCCGGGCATTATAAGTTAGCGCTCGCCGCTACGCACTGCGCAGCAGAAAAAGCTTTTGTGACAAAGTTTAACAGCGATTATTCTTCCAGCTACAGCGCTGAACGCAAGAACACACAAAAACGCCTGTGAACTCAGTCACAGGCGCTGCGTTGAGTGATGCTTAATGACCGGCTTTAATTTCTTTCACCGCTTCATCAGCACCGATACGGCCAAAGGTCACGATATCTGCCAGTGAGTTCCCCCCTAGGCGATTAGCGCCGTGCACCCCACCCGCCGCTTCACCGGCTGCAAACAAGTTCGGGATCACCTTGCCTTGGTTATCGACCACCTGCGCTTTGGTGTTGATGGCGATACCACCCATGGTGTGGTGGATACCCGGCGTCACTTCAATGGCGTAATACTTTCCGCTATCCAAGGTTTGCTTAAAGCTTTCACGGCCAAACTCGGTGTCTTTTTTCGCTTTCGCATAGCCCGTATAAGCGGCGAGCGTGGCAGACAGTTGTTTGGGATCCATCTTAATGGCAGTGGCAAGTGCCTCAACAGAATCACCTTCAAACACCAGTTTCTGTTTAAAATAGGTATCAATGGTTTTGTTCTGTTTTACCAGCGCGTCATTAAATATCACGTAAGCATGCGCATTGGGTTGTTTTAAAATATTTTGCGAAACCACATCGCGCGTTAGCAACTCATTAATAAAACGTTTCCCTTGTTCATTGACTAAAATAGCACCATCACCGCGAACCCCCTCCGTGATTAGAATGCCTTTTCCGGGGACGGTGGTTGGGTGAATCTGTATAGCCAAGCGACATTATTTTGATAACAGCCAGCTATGCTTCTTTGCCGCATATCAGGGCATAGGATGTAATCATTTTTAAGTCGGTTGGCTATATATATTCCATATCCACCAGCTTGGCGTTATAGCCAAGCGACTTAATTTTGATTACACCATATGGACTGAGAACAAACTCTCTGTATCGCAACCCATCTCTCTTTTTTTGCTTTTTGCTTGTGCCCATTTATGCTCAATTGGGTTAAGATCTGGCGAATATGTAGGCAAATACTCCACCATATACCCTGCATCGATGATGACTTGTTGAATATTATGTTTTTTGTGAAAAGTGGCATTGTCCATCATGATTACACTGTTTTTAGGGAGTACTGGGATAAGGACTTGTGTGACCCAGGCATAGAAAACATCGCTGTTAATATTGATATCAAATAATCCGATAGCAAACAGCGTTGTGCCTAATAAAGCGCCGATAACATTTGTTCTTCCCCTAGCTCCCCAGTTCTTCAGGCCAAAACACCGTTGACCTTTTGGGGAATAGCCGTGAGTCCGTGGGGCATCGTGTGAAAAACCACTTTCATCAATAAAAACAATAGGTTTACCTTCTTTTTCATACTGTTGTTTTTTTTGTTGAAATCCCTGCCGGGCGTTTTCGTCGGCTTTCGGATGACGTAGAGTTTTTTTTATAGGTCAATCCCAGCTTTTTAAGCGCTTGCCAAATGGCCTTCTGACAAACGCCAAAACGCTCTGCACGTTCTTTTTGGTAAGCATCTGGATATTGTTCAACATCTTTTATCAACTCGGATTTATCGATCTTTCGCTGACGCGTGGTCGATGCTTTTGACTCTATTTGATTAATCCAACGCGATACAGAGGCAGGGCCAATCCGAAATTGCTTCGCTGTTTCTCGGATACTCAACCCTTCGTTTTTCCGTGTAGATATCACTTTACGTCTAAAATCAATTGAATAGCTCATTTAAATAATGTAATCAAAATTAAGTCGTTTAGCTATAATACTTTCCGCCATTTTAACCCCTTCACCTAACGAGCATGGCGCATTCGTCGTTTTAAAACCGACCAGTTTGGGATCGTAGTGTTTAATCATGTCAAAGTTGGCACCAAATCCGCCAGCAGTGATCATTACCTTCTTGGCATCAATGGGGCTTTGTTGAATAATTTAACCGTTTGATTTACATCTTCTTTAGTTAGAATGCATTTACAGAGAATGTATTTTGTTAGAACGACAAATCAAATAGTTAGCACAATAAAAAGCATTCCGAGAGGAAAAATTAGTCGTTGAAATTTTATAATGCTTATATAAATCAGTATCTTAAATTATTCAACAAAGCCGTTGTGCGCTTCAATGGCAGCGGACATGCCCGCCCCACCGGCACCAATGATAACCAGATCGGTAGATTCCCGGTTTTCACTTTGCGCCATTGAAGAAAAAGCAAGTGCCAGCGCACTGAATAACAGCACCTTTCTTTTCATGATATATTCCTTTATTCAATAATATTGTCACAACATATTCACAGCGCATTACACCATCATGGCTTTTAATCATGGTATACGACGTGCAATAACGCTGATTTTTGAAATACTACGCCCTTAGCAGAGTAATTACTTTAACTCGATCATGAAATGATAATTCCCTAATACTTCCCGCAACCACCAAATTACACGCCTACATAATCAAACCAGCTTGTTATCAATATTCGAGCATGACATCAACATAATTAAAACAGTCAACGATAATATTTATTAAAATGAGAGAATAGCGACATTGAAATGAGCGATAAACCGAAGAATACCGATTGGTATATAATAAAGAGCAATAAATAGCGGGGGCAACAATAACGCCGAGAGTGTAAAAAGATCTGTGTAAATGGCATTTTGAGGAAAACCTTCAGAGGACAAAAAATGCCTATCAGCAACGAACTTATTGACCAACTGCTTCAGGATTGGGCTTTGTTGAATAATTTAAGATACTGATTTATATAAGCATTATAAAATTTCAACGACTAATTTTTCCTCTCGGAATGCTTTTTATTGTGCTAACTATTTGATTTGTCGTTCTAACAAAATACATTCTCTGTAAATGCATTCTAACTAAAGAAGATGTAAATCAAACGGTTAAATTATTCAACAAAGCCTCAGGATTGCCACTCCCCTCAGGAGCTTCTGGGTGAATCAGGCCTACTCAAGGAGCTGACTAAAAGACTGGCGGAACGGGTTCTTCAAGCTGAGATGGAGATACACCTTGGGTATGCTAAGCATGACCCGGCTGGTAATAATTCAGGCAACTCCGGCAATGGCAAGACATCCAAGAGCGTACGTAGCCAAAATGGGGCGCTCGAGCTCGATATTCCGCGCGACCGCAACAGTACCTTCGAGCCGACACTGATCGGTAAGCACGAAAAGCAGCTTAACGGCTTCGATGACCGCATTATAGCCAACCGACTTAAAAATGATTACATCCTATGCCCTGATATGCGGCAAAGAAGCATAGCTGGCTGTTATCAAAATAATGTCGCTTGGCTATATAGCTAAACGACTTAATTTTGATTACATTATTTAAATGAGCTATTCAATTGATTTTAGACGTAAAGTGATATCTACACGGAAAAACGAAGGGTTGAGTATCCGAGAAACAGCGAAGCAATTTCGGATTGGCCCTGCCTCTGTATCGCGTTGGATTAATCAAATAGAGTCAAAAGCATCGACCACGCGTCAGCGAAAGATCGATAAATCCGAGTTGATAAAAGATGTTGAACAATATCCAGATGCTTACCAAAAAGAACGTGCAGAGCGTTTTGGCGTTTGTCAGAAGGCCATTTGGCAAGCGCTTAAAAAGCTGGGATTGACCTATAAAAAAACTCTACGTCATCCGAAAGCCGACGAAAACGCCCGGCAGGGATTTCAACAAAAAAAACAACAGTATGAAAAAGAAGGTAAACCTATTGTTTTTATTGATGAAAGTGGTTTTTCACACGATACCCCACGGACTCACGGCTATTCCCCAAAAGGTCAACGGTGTTTTGGCCTGAAGAACTGGGGAGCTAGGGGAAGAACAAATGTTATCGGCGCTTTATTAGGCACAACGCTGTTTGCTATCGGATTATTTGATATCAATATTAACAGCGATGTTTTCTATGCCTGGGTCACACAAGTCCTTATCCCAGTACTCCCTAAAAACAGTGTAATCATGATGGACAATGCCACTTTTCACAAAAAACATAATATTCAACAAGTCATCATCGATGCAGGGTATATGGTGGAGTATTTGCCTACATATTCGCCAGATCTTAACCCAATTGAGCATAAATGGGCACAAGCAAAAAGCAAAAAGCAAAAAGCAAAAAAAGAGAGATGGGTTGCGATACAGAGAGTTTGTTCTCAGTCCATATGGTGTAATCAAAATTAAGTCGCTTGGCTATATTTCTCTCTATTCCAGAGGGCTATCAACCCGTGATATTCAGGCTCACTTTAAAGAAGTCTACGGGGTCGATGTTTCCGCTGGCTTCATTTCTCAAGTGACCAATGCCGTGATGGATGACGTTAAGCGCTGGCAGCAACGGCCGCTGGATGCGTTTTATCCCATTGTTTACCTTGACTGTATTGTGGTCAAAAGCCAGGACGGCGGAGCCGTGACCAACAAGTCTGTTTACTTGGCTCTAGGCATCAACGGCCAGGGCGAAAAAGAGCTGCTGGGGCTATGGATAGCCAAAACCGAGGGGGCCAAGTTCTGGTTATCTGTAATAAGCGTGTTGCTTAATAGTGAAATAAGGGTGTTTCGGTGATTGAAGTAAATTTTACGCTGTTCTGAGATGGAAATTCCAAAGACCGGCGCTAAGGAGTAAGAAGGTATCATCAATAAAGGGTCTACGATTCCGTAAAATTTGGGTCATGCAACCGAGGCGCTTGATACCCGCGATGGCGTGTTCAACTGTAATACGGATGCCCGAGATTATTTTATTTTCTTGTTTTTGTTCAGGCGATAAAGGTCTTTTTCGAGTTCCTTTTTTTGGGATTTGTGTATTAGGATGCTGTTTATCTATACCTTGAAAACCGGTATCTGCCCAAATGGTTACCTCAGGAGGAATATGGCGAATTATATCGACTTTATCGAGTAAGCGTTTATCGTGACGGCGCCCATTTTTGCTCATGGGGATAAATACAATTTGCCTTGTTTCGTCAGTCATAATAAGCCCTTTTCGAGTGGTCTGTCTTTTCTTTCCCGAATGGCTTTGTTGAATAATTTAAGATACTGATTTATATAAGCATTATAAAATTTCAACGACTAATTTTTCCTCTCGGAATGCTTTTTATTGTGCTAACTATTTGATTTGTCGTTCTAACAAAATACAGTCTCTGTAAATGCATTCTAACTAAAGAAGATGTAAATCAAACGGTTAAATTATTCAACAAGGCCTTCCCGAATACATTTTTTTCGCTGACGCAGATTCTTAGACTTTTGGACAGGTCGCTCTGTCCCATCAATAAAGACGTCTTTAACTCCAGGAAAGGCGCGAAAAAATTCCTCAGCAGAGCGAATTTGACGAGCGGGCAAAACACATTCTCGCCCCAAGGTCATCTCTAAAACCGGCAATAATATTTTTACCCAGCGACATACCCGTGTTCTATCTAAACCGGCTTTGTTGAATAATTTAACCGTTTGATTTACATCTTCTTTAGTTAGAATGCATTTACAGAGAATGTATTTTGTTAGAACGACAAATCAAATAGTTAGCACAATAAAAAGCATTCCGAGAGGAAAAATTAGTCGTTGAAATTTTATAATGCTTATATAAATCAGTATCTTAAATTATTCAACAAAGCCATCTAAACCAAAAAGAAGTCCTTGCAAATCATAGGTCGGATAACATTTTAAAGGCTTTGTTGAATAATTTAACCGTTTGATTTACATCTTCTTTAGGTAGAATGCATGTACAGAGACTGTATTTTGTTAGAACGACAAATCAAGTAGTTAGCACAATAAAAAGCATTACGTCTGGAAAACTTAGTTGTTGAAGTGTTATAATAATTATGTAAATCAGCATGTTAAATTATTCAACAAAGCCCATTTTAAATACAATAAAATAAAAAGCAGTTTATCTAATGGGGTTGGGATAAATCCTTTCTGCCCTGCACCCATCTGCCGCTCGTGATCTTTTCGATTCTTTTTCCGATAAATCAAATAACAAGCTGAAAATTCAGCGGCTAAATTTTTCAATTCTTCGACTGATAATCCAATGATTGCTTTACATAAACGATTATCTCGTAACAACCGCTCTTTGTTGATCATTTCAAACCTTTATTCTCTAAGTTAAACCTCTTTTTATTCTCAATAGCCTGACAAAAAATGCAAGTCTCTATTCAGCAACTAGTTTAATGACAGAACTGAAAAATCGTGGGCTACAGGACATCTTCATCGCCTGCTGCGATGGCCTGAAGGGCTTTCCTGATGCCATTGAAGCTGTTTACCCGCATACGCGGGTACAGCTCTGCATCGTGCATCAGGTGCTGAACTCGCTGCGCTACGTCGGCTGGAAAGAGCGTAAAGCCGTTGCTGCTGACCTCCGCACTATCTATAGTTCCGCAACGCTAGAGGGCGCTGAAGAGGCCCTGGATGCCTTCGCGGACAAATGGGATGAGCAGTTCCCGACGATCAGCCCATCGTGGAGAAATAATTGGGAACGTCTCATCGTCATTTTTGATTTTCCGCCGGAGATTCGCAAGGTTATCTACACCACCAACGCGATAGAGTCGTTAAATGCTTCATTGCGCAAGATAACGAAAACGCGACGAATATTTCCAACGGATGACTCGGTGCTAAAATTATTCTATCTAGCCTTGCATAATATCTCGGCTAAATGGACCCTACCAATCAGAGACTGGAAACCGGCTATGAGCCAATTCATGTTGATGTATGGAGATCGGATTTCCGGTTAAGCGATGGAGCCATTTACACGAAATTCTTTACAGACTCATAACGCCTGCGACATTGGCCACAGGCGTCTGACTGATTAGGATTTAGCTTGTGCCAGCGCTTGTTTCGCGGCTTCCAATACACCAGTACTGGACATGGTGGCACCCGTTACCGCATCAATACCGTCTGCCGTTTGTTTTTCCACAATTTCCGGCACGATATTATCAATAACACCGAGCATCAGCGCTTCTGTGTCCTCGTGTTTTACCACTTCCACATTGGCAATTTTGCCATCGCTGATTTTCACCGAAACTTCGATCTCCCCTTCTTTACCCTGCGCTTTGCAGGTGTAAGTACCGTCTTTATACGTTTGGGCAGCCTGAACGCCGGCTGAGGCAACAAACAACAAGGCAGCAGCAGCCACCAACGATGGAACGATTTTTTTCATAATTTTCTCGCTTTCTCTGGTTTTGTGATAATAGCAACGCCGCTGCTCACGAAGCGGCGTCCCCTGAACAATACGACTTATTTACCTGCTTTGATTTCTTTCACAGCTTCATCGGCACCGATGCGACCAAAGGTAACAATATCTGCCAGTGAGTTACCGCCCAGGCGGTTAGCACCGTGGACACACCCCCCACTTCACCCGCCGCAAACAGGTTCGGGATAACTTTCCCGTCTTTGTTCACCACTTGTGCTTTGGTGTTGATAGCAATACCCCCCATGGTGTGGTGGATGCCCGACGTTACTTCAATGGCGTAATATTTACCGGTATCCAGCGCCTGTTTAAAGCTGTCACGCCCGAATTCGCTATCTTTGTTGGCTTTTGCGTAGCCAGTGTACGTTTTCACGGTTAACGGTAACTGTTTGGCATCTACCTTGATGGCGTTAGCCAAGGCTTCCGGTGTATCACCTTCAGCCACCAGTTTTTGCTTGAAGTAGCTGTTGATGGTCTTGTTTTGTTTTACCAAATCATCGTTGAAGATCAAATACGCGTGAGCACCCGGTTGTTTCAGAATACTTTGAGAAACCACGTCGCGCGTCTGCAATTCATTGATAAAACGTTTGCCCTCTTCATTGATCAAAATCGCACCGTCACCGCGTACGGCTTCAGTGATCAGAATCCCTTTACCCGGCACGGTACTGGGGTGAATCTGGATATATTCCATATCCACCAGCTTGGCATTGATTTTCTCCGCCATATTAACCCCTTCGCCCAGTGAACCCGGTGCATTGGTGGTTTTGAAGTTGGCGAGTTTCGGGTCGTATAGCCAAGCGACATTATTTTGATAACAGCCAGCTATGCTTCTTTGCCGCATATCAGGGCATAGGATGTAATCATTTTTAAGTCGGTTGGCTATACTGCTTGATCATGTCAAAGTTGGCACCAAAGCCACCTGAGGTGATCATGACTTTTTTGGGATTGAGCGCAAATTCTTTGCCATCTTTGCCTTTCGCTTTAATGCCGGTTACTTCGCCCTTGTCATTTTGTACAATTTCAGTGGCGGACGTATTGGTGCGCAGATCGATGTTCAGAGCTTTCACTTTTTTGATCAACGCAGTCGCAATGAAGCTACCGGCCGGTTCGCCGCCAGCAGGTCTGTGGGTACGATCCACGCTGGCACCGCCAGTACGGGTTAAGTCGGCCAACTCAGCGCCGTTATCCTTCAAGAATTGTACCGAGTCTTTTGCACGTTCAGACAGGGTACGTACCAGATCCGGGTTGTTGATGTTACGGCCACCTTTCATGGTGTCTTGGAAGAACAACTCAGGGCTATCCTGAATGCCCTTGGCTTTTTGATAAGGAGTGCCCGCAGCGTTCAATCCCGCCTCGGCGCGTGCCGTGTTACCACCGGCAAACGGCATTTTTTCCAGCAGGATAACTTTTGCACCCTGGTTGTGTGCCTCAATGGCCGCAGACATGCCTGCGCCCCCCGCACCGATGATCACCAGATCGGTGGACTCGGGCGTCTCACTTTGCGCCATGGAAGAAAAAGCGAGTGCCAGCGCACTGAATAACAGCACCTTTTTTTTCATAATTCGGTTCCTTTATTCTGTTATTTTGCAGGATGAAGCAAACACGATTGTTTTTTTAATTACAAAAGCCGGTAATATAATATTTACTGCCTGCCACGTTTATCACCGATATCTCAAAAATCAATTCGCCCCAGAACATCCTTATACAAAGCGTTAAAGTTTTCACAACATAATTCACACCGCGCGGCCCCATTATGGATTTTAATCATGGTGCACGACGTGCAACGACGGTGCTTATTCAGATACCACACTGATATAGCTAAACGACTTAATTTTGATTACATTATTTAAATGAGCTATTCAATTAATTTTAGACGTAAAGTGATATCTACACGGAAAAACGAAGGGTTGAGTGGCTTTGTTGAATAATTTAACGTTTTGATTTACAACTTCTTTAGGTGGGATGCATGTACAGAAAAGCTTTGTTGAATAATTTAACATGCTGATTTACATAATTATTATAACACTTCAACAACTAAATTTTATAATACCCATTTAAATCAGTATTTTAAATTATTCAATAAAGCCGGGTTGAGTATCCGAGAAACAGCGAAGCAATTTCGGATTGGCCCTGCCTCTGTATCGCGTTGGATTAATCAAATAGAGTCAAAAGCATCGACCACGCGTCAGCGAAAGATCGATAAATCCGAGTTGATAAAAGATGTTGAACAATATCCAGATGCTTACCAAAAAGAACGTGCAGAGCGTTTTGGCGTTTGTCAGAAGGCCATTTGGCAAGCGCTTAAAAAGCTGGGATTGACCTATAAAAAAAACTCTACGTCATCCGAAAGCCGACGAAAACGCCCGGCAGGGATTTCAACAAAAAAAACAACAGTATGAAAAAGAAGGTAAACCTATTGTTTTTATTGATGAAAGTGGTTTTTCACACGATGCCCCACGGACTCACGGCTATTCCCCAAAAGGTCAACGGTGTTTTGGCCTGAAGAACTGGGGAGCTAGGGGAAGAACAAATGTTATCGGCGCTTTATTAGGCACAACGCTGTTTGCTATCGGATTATTTGATATCAATATTAACAGCGATGTTTTCTATGCCTGGGTCACACAAGTCCTTATCCCAGTACTCCCTAAAAACAGTGTAATCATGATGGACAATGCCACTTTTCACAAAAAACATAATATTCAACAAGTCATCATCGATGCAGGGTATATGGTGGAGTATTTGCCTACATATTCGCCAGATCTTAACCCAATTGAGCATAAATGGGCACAAGCAAAAAGCAAAAAAAGAGAGATGGGTTGCGATACAGAGAGTTTGTTCTCAGTCCATATGGTGTAATCAAAATTAAGTCGCTTGGCTATAATGCCCGGAGCGACAGGTTAAACACGCGCTTTATCATCAAAACCGTGGTAACAGCCATATCGGTGTAGTAAAGCGGCCGACCACGACCTTCAGGCGAAGCACTGTCAATCCATGCAGCGATGGCGGACTCATCAAGCCAGACCGTCAGGGAGCCGCGTTGTCTGAGTGCTTTGTTGTAGGTGGGCCAGTTGGTGATTTTAAACTTTTGCTTTGCCATGGGGAGCTGCTATCGGGAGCGATGATAGTGCTCTGATCCGGCGATCCCCTGAAAGTTCGATTTATTCAACAAAGCCCTTTATCGAGTAAGCGTTTATCGTGACGGCGCCCATTTTTGCTCATGGGAGAGTGTAAAAAGATCTGTGTAAATGGCATTTTGAGGAAAACCTTCAGAGGACAAAAAATGCCTATCAGCAACGAACTTATTGACCAACTGCTTCAGGATTGCCACTCCCCTCAGGAGCTTCCGGGTGAATCAGGCCTACTCAAGGAGCTGACTAAAAGACTGGCGGAACGGGTTCTTCAAGCTGAGATGGAGATACACCTTGGGTATGCTAAGCATGCCCCGGCTGGTAATCATTCAGGCAACTCCCGCAATGGCAAGACATCCAAGAGCGTACATAGCCAAAATGGGGCGCTCGAGCTCGATATTCCGCGCGACCGCAACAGTACCTTCGAGCCGACACTGATCGGTAAGCACGAAAAGCAGCTTAACGGCTTCGATGACCGCATTATTTCTCTCTATTCCAGAGGGCTATCAACCCGTGATATTCAGGCTCACTTTAAAGAAGTCTACGGGGTCGATGTTTCCGCTGGCTTCATTTGTCAAGTGACCAATGCCGTGATGGATGACGTTAAGCGCTGGCAGCAACGGCCGCTGGATGCGTTTTATCCCATTGTTTACCTTGACTGTATTGTGGTCAAAAGCCAGGACGGCGGAGCCGTGACCAACAAGTCTGTTTACTTGGCTCTAGGCATCAACGGCCAGGGCGAAAAAGAGCTGCTGGGGCTATGGATAGCTAAAACCGAGGGGGCCAAGTTCTGGTTATCTGTAATGACAGAACTGAAAAATCGTGGGCTACAGGACATCTTCATCGCCTGCTGCGATGGCCTGAAGGGCTTTCCTGATGCCATTGAAGCTGTTTACCCGCATACGCGGGTACAGCTCTGCATCGTGCATCAGGTGCGGAACTCGCTGCGCTACGTCGGCTGGAAAGAGCGTAAAGCCGTTGCTGCTGACCTCCGCACTATCTATAGTTCCGCAACGCTAGAGGGCGCTGAAGAGGCCATGGATGCCTTCGCGGCCAAATGGGATGAGCAGTTCCCGACGATCAGCCCATCGTGGAGAAATAATTGGGAACGTCTCATCGTCATTTTTGATTTTCCGCCGGAGATCCGCAAGGTTATCTACACCACCAACGCGATAGAGTCGTTATAGCCAACCGACTTAAAAATGATTACATCCTATGCCCTGATATAGCCAAGCGACATTATTTTGATAACAGCCAGCTATGCTTCTTTGCCGCATATCAGGGCATAGGATGTAATCATTTTTAAGTCGGTTGGCTATAGTGTCAATTTCGAAGTGGCCAGGCTCTTGTTTAAGCTCGGCTTGAGCTGGGCGATACTCAATACCAACACGGTTGGGAATAGGGCCTGATTTGAGGTTTTCGGCATTGTACCTGTAACGTTTTCCCTGATGAGGAAGTTGCTGATATAGCTAAACGACTTAATTTTGATTACATTATTTAAATGAGCTATTCAATTGATTTTAGACGTAAAGTGATATAGCCAACCGACTTAAAAATGATTACATCCTATGCCCTGATATGCGGCAAAGAAGCATAGCTGGCTGTTATCAAAATAATGTCGCTTGGCTATATGTGGCAAAGAAGCATAGCTGTCTGTTATCAAAATAATGTCGCTTAGCTATAAATGCTTCATTGCGCAAGATAACGAAAACGCGACGAATATTTCCAACGGATGACTCGGTGCTAAAATTATTCTATCTAGCCTTGCATAATATCTCGGCTAAATGGACCCTACCAATCAGAGACTGGAAACCGGCTATGAGCCAATTCATGTTGATGTATGGAGATCGGATTTCCGGTTAAGCGATGGAGCCATTTACACGAAATTCTTTACAGACTCTGTTTTACGCCCGGTTACGTAATTAAGGGACACAGCCTAGTCCGGTGTAGCCAGCGACCAGCTGTGTCATCAACTGGTGCATGGGCGCGATAATGCGTTCGTGCATCAGCGGATAGGCATCGGTTGGTGACAACTGTTCGCGCGACATAAAGCGGCTGAAGTGCAACGTTTCCGGGCTGGTCATCAGCCGGGTAAAGTTCAGCACCAGTTTTTGCAGATACGCCATGTAGCGCTCTGGTGTGCCAGCGGGCTGTTGCAGGTACTCGGTAATTTCTGTGCGCAAAGGGAGATAGATTTGTGCGACTTCATCGGCAATCGCGCTTGCCACCGCACGATATAACCCCTCTTTGGAGTGAAAATGGTAGGTGATGGCGGCGATGTTCTGTCCGGCACGGCGGGCAATGTCGCGCGTGGTGGCGGCTTGCAGGCCAAACTCGCCAAAAACTTCAAGGGCTGCCTGTAACAGTCGTTGCTTGGTTTGGTCGCCTCGGGTAGGCGACGATGCCTGAAATAACATGGCACACCCCCTTTTTTAATCAATCGTATGATTAAATTTAGCCTAATCTGGTTTTTTATAAGTGATTAACGTCACATCCCTGCGCGTGCGCACGGATATATTCAAGCGCCGGGAGGCGAATAATTCAGAATAGTAGCTATCAGGATGGCATATCAGGAAGGTGAAATCTCTGTTACACTAGCGGCCTTATGCACCGTAGTTTGTGCCCGTTCATTGTGGTTGTTGCTCACGTCGCTATCCCTTGGTTGATGGTGGCTCAGCAAACCCGCCTGATGTTCCCCCTGGAAACTGCACCGTCTTTGGCTCGGTCAGGGTTGATCTGGAGTTGTTTTCTCTATGTCTTTTTCATCTCTCGGCCTGAGCGCCGATATTCTCCGTGCTGTTGAAGAACAGGGCTATCGTGAACCTACGCCGGTACAACGCCAGGCGATTCCCGTGGTGCTGTCGGGTCAGGACTTGATGGCCAGCGCGCAAACCGGTACCGGTAAAACGGCTGGTTTTACCCTGCCGTTGCTGCAACTGTTGAGCGCCAAGCACAGTGAGGTCAAAGGCCGTCGCCCGTTACGCGCATTGATCCTGACACCAACCCGTGAGCTGGCCGCTCAGATTGGTGAAAACGTGCAGGCGTACAGCAAATACCTGCGTTTACGTTCGCTGATGGTGTTCGGCGGTGTCAGCATCAATCCGCAGATGATGAAACTGCGCGGTGGCGTCGACATTCTGGTGGCAACGCCGGGACGTCTGTTGGATTTGGAACACCAGAATGCGGTTGACCTTTCCCATATCGAAATACTGGTGCTGGATGAAGCGGATCGCATGCTGGACATGGGCTTTATTCACGACATTCGCCGTGTATTAGCTAAATTGCCCGCCAAACGCCAAAACCTGCTGTTTTCTGCCACCTTCTCGGATGAGATCAAAGCGCTGGCCAATACGCTGCTGACGCGCCCTGCGTCGGTCGAAGTGGTGCGCCGCAATACGCCATCGGAACTGGTGACCCAGAACGTGCACTTTGTCGATAAGAAACGCAAGCGCGAACTGCTCTCCTTGCTGATCGGCAAAGAGAACTGGCAGCAGGTGCTGGTGTTTACGCGCACCAAGCACGGTGCTAACCATCTGGCGGAGCTATTGGGCAAAGACGGTATTACCGCCGCGGCTATTCATGGTAACAAGAGCCAGGGCGCCCGTACTCGTGCGTTGGCGAATTTCAAGGAAGGATCGATTCGTGTGCTGGTGGCAACGGATATCGCTGCGCGCGGTCTGGATATCGACCAACTGCCGCACGTGGTGAACTATGAGCTTCCGAACGTGCCGGAAGACTACGTGCACCGCATCGGGCGTACCGGTCGCGCGGAATCTACCGGTGAAGCGTTGTCGCTGGTGTGTGTCGATGAACATAAGCTGCTGCGCGATATCGAACGATTGCTAAAACGTGAAATTCCGCGCATTGCCGTGCCGGGCTTTGAGCCCGATCCGAATATCAAGGCAGAGCCGATTCAAAATGGGCGCCAAAACACGCGCGGTGCGCCGCGTGGCGGCGATCGTTCCGGCAGTGAGCGCCACAGTACGGCCCCGCGCCGCCAGCGCAGTGGCGAAGGTTCGCCTTCTGGAGAGCAACGTCGTGGCGGCCAGGGGAAACCGGCCGCATCGCGCTCGCAGGGGAATGCGATGCGTCGCCCGACGCGCGCCAGAAGCGAGTAATTAAGCTGTTCGCAGGGGAGCTGTCGCTCTCCTGCGTTAGTGTGCTTCCTTTGTTTCATGCCTTTGCGCCAACCTTTTGCCCGTGTGGTCTTCTCGCTTCTCACAGTCTTCCCATTCACGTTGTGTAGTGGTCAACTAAATTTGGCCACCCTACCTGACTGTTGATGGAACAGCCGTTCTGATTCATTTGGTGTTAACCCACCGTTATACCAGTGAGGTCTGACATCGCTATAATAATGGGTTATGTAGCGAATAATAAGCGTGTTGCTTAATAGTGAAATAAGGGTGTTTCGGTGATTGAAGTAAATTTTACGCTGTTCTGAGATGGAAATTCCAAAGACCGGCGCTAAGGAGTAAGAAGGTATCATCAACAAAGCCCGTTGAAATTTTATAATGCTTATATAAATCAGTATTTTAAATTATTTAACAAAGCCCAATAAAGGGTCTACGATTCCGTAAAATTTGGGTCATGCAACCGAGGCGCTTGATACCCGCGATGGCGTGTTCAACTGTAATACGGATGCCCGAGATTATTTTATTTTCTTGTTTTTGTTCAGGCGATAAAGGTCTTTTTCGAGTTCCTTTTTTTGGGATTTGTGTATTAGGATGCTGTTTATCTATACCTTGAAAACCGGTATCTGCCCAGATGGTTACCTCAGGAGGAATATGGCGAATTATATCGACTTTATCGAGTAAGCGTTTATCGTGACGGCGCCCATTTTTGCTCATGGGGATAAATCCAATTTGCCTTGTTTCGTCAGTCATAATAAGCCCTTTTCGAGTGGTCTGTCTTTTCTTTCCCGAATACATTTTTTTTCGCCGACGCAGATTCTTAGGCTTTTGGACAGGTCGCTGGCTTTGTTGAATAAATCGAACTTTCAGGGGATCGCCGGATCAAAGCACTATCATCGCTCCCGATAGCAGCTCCCCATGGCAAAGCAAAAGTTTAAAATCACCAACTGGCCCACCTACAACAAAGCACTCAGACAACGCGACTCCCTGACGGTCTGGCTTGATGAGTCGGCCATCGCTGCATGGACTGACAGTTCTTCGCCTGAAGTTCGTGGTCGGCCGCTTTACTACACCGATATGGCTGTTACCACGGTTTTGATGATAAAGCGCGTGTTTAACCTGTCGCTCCGGGCATTACAGGGCTTTGTCGACTCGGTTTTTACACTGATGAGCCTGCCACTGCGCTGCCCGGACTACTCTCTGGTCAGTCGGCGGGCAAAAACCGTCAGTATCAGCATAAAAACGCCAACGCGTGGTGAAATCTCGCATCTGGTCATCGACAGTACCGGTCTGAAGGTCTTTGGCGAAGGTGAATGGAAAGTCAGGCAGCATGGGGCTGACAGACGAAGAGTGTGGCGCAAGCTTCATCTGGCAGCAGACAGTGCGACGCATGAGATTATCTGTGCCGACTTATCGCTCAGCGGAACGCCCCATTCCCAGTCGAAACGCAACAAAACGGTAGGGCATTATGCCGCCTGTAAGTGCGTTAAAAATACCTCATTTGGAGAACGATAACCCAGCGATTTTCTGCCTCGCGTATTGAGCAGGTGTTCGAGTGCTGCAACCTTGCGATGGGTGACATAATTGAAGTCCGTTCCCTTCGGGTAAAAACGCCGTATCAGCCCGTTGGTATGCTCATTCAACCCGCGTTCCCAGGAATGATATGGCCGGGCAAAGTAGACCGGTGCCCCCGTGACTTTTGTAATTTCCCCGTGCTGGGAAAATTCAGAACCGTTGTCAGCAGTCAGGGTTTTAAACTCGCAGAAGGTATTGGCAACGATGTCCCTGAAGGCCGCTACCACTGTCTCTGCTCGCTTGTTGGGCAGTTTGCGAATGATGACCAGCTTGACGGCTTTATCGACCACCGTCAGCAGGAATGATTTCTGATCTTTGCCAAAGATGGTGTCAATCTCGAAATGCCCGGGTTCCTGCTTGAGGTCAGCAACGGCCGGCCGCTGCTCAATGCCAACACGGTTGGGAATAGGACCGCGTTTGTTCTCATCGGTCTGATAGTTATACCGTTTACCCCGATGAGGGAGCTGCTGATACAGCTCACCGCCGGCCCGGCGCTCCTGCAGGATATAGCGATAGAGCGAGTTCTTGCTGACGGACAGGCCAAATTCCAGGACCAGGCGCCCACTGATGACCTCAGGTGAGGTGTGGGTAGACAGCGCCGTTCTGATAAAGTCCTGAATGTGCGGTTCAAGCTGGTTAATCACGCTGTCCGGCCGTGTTTTCTGCCGCCGCCCTCTGGCCAACGTTTCGGCCCTTCTGCAGGAATAGACCCCGTTGAAAGCGGCGTCGGTATTGCGTCTGAGTTCCCTGCTGATGGTAGAACGAGGAAGCTCCAGTTCCCGGGCGATGGTGGCCTGGTTAACCCCATCACCACGCCGCTTTTCGATGTAGAACCGTTCTTTGTGAGTCAGATGTTTTCCCTGCATGCAACGGGATCTCCAGTAGGGCCAGAACGGTGATTTTATCCGACTCTGGCCAGTGGGTCACTTTGTTGCGTTTCGAGTGGGAATGGGGCAACGACAGATGCGCAGGCACTGCCGGGCCTGATTAACCAAACCCACCGGAAAATCAGGGAAGTGTCAGCAGACGGTGCTTATGACGCCCGTTACTGCCACGATGCGTTGCTGAGAAAGAAAATCAGGCCCCTTATCCCGCCGCGAAGCGGAGCCAAATACTGGCCGGACAAGTACCATGAACGTAACCATACGGTGGCGAATCAGCGTCTGAGCGGGAGTAATGATATGTGGAAAAAGAAAGTGGGTTATCACCGGCGTTCAGTGGCAGAAACAGCGATGTTCCGCATAAAAACTTTGCTGGGTGGCCATCTGAGCCTGCGTGACTATGAGGCTCAAGTAGGTGAAGCCATAGCGATGGTCAAATCGCTGAACCGTATGACGTTGTTGGGTATGCCACACAGCGTCAGGATCGGATAACAGGTGTAGCAGAGGGAGTCATCCTGTCGGCTAATTCTGATTTATTCAACAAAGCCCAGGTCGCTCTGTCCCATCAATAAAGACGTCTTTAACTCCAGGAAAGGCGCGAAAAAATTCCTCAGCAGAGCGAATTTGACGAGCGGGCAAAACACATTCTCGCCCCAAGGTCATCTCTAAAACCGGCAATAATATTTTTACCCAGCGACATACCCGTGTTCTATCTAAACCAAAAAGAAGTCCTTGCAAATCATAGGTCGGATAACATTTTAAATACAATAAAATAAAAAGCAGTTTATCTAATGGGGTTGGGATAAATCCTTTCTGGAGACTGTAAAATAATCTGTGTAAATGGCATTTTGAGGAAAACCTTCAAAGGATAACAAAATGCCTATCAGCAACGAACTTATTGACCAACTGCGGCTTTGTTGAATAATTTAAGATACTGATTTATATAAGCATTATAAAATTTCAACGACTAATTTTTCCTCTCGGAATGCTTTTTATTGTGCTAACTATTTGATTTGTCGTTCTAACAAAATACATTCTCTGTAAATGCATTCTAACTAAAGAAGATGTAAATCAAACGGTTAAATTATTCAACAAAGCCACCAACTGCTTCAAGATTGTCACTCCCCTCAGGATCTGCTGGGTGAATCAGGCCTACTCAAGGTGCTGACTAAAAGACTGGCGGAACGGGTTCTTGAAGCTGAGATGGAGATGCACCTTGGGTATGCTAAGCATGACCCGGCAGGTAATCATTCAGGCAACTCCCGCAATGCCAAGACATCCAAGAGCGTACGTAGCCAAAATGGGGAGATCGAGCTCGATATTCCGCGCGACCGCAACAGTACCTTCGAGCCGACACTGATCGGTAAGAACGAAAAACAGCTTAACGGCTTCGATGACCGCATTATTTCTCTCTATTCCAGAGGGTTATCAACCCGTGATATTCAGGCACACTTTAAAGAAGTCTACGGGGTCGATGTTTCCGCTGGCTTCATTTCTCAAGTGACCAATGCTGTGATGGATGAAGTTAAGCGCTGGCAGCAACGGCCGCTGGATGCGCTTTATCCCATTGTTTACCTTGACTGTATTGTTGTCAAAAGCCAGGACGGCGGAGCCGTGGCCAACAAGTCTGTTTATCTGGCCCTCGGCGTCAACGGCCAGGGCGAAAAAGAGCTGCTGGGGCTATGGATAGCCAAAACTGAGGGGGCCAAGTTCTGGTTATCTGTGATGACAGAACTGAAAAATCGTGGGCTAAAGGACATCTTCGTCGCCTGCTGCGATGGCCTGAAAGGCTTTCCTGATGCCATTGAAGCTGTTTACCCGCATACGCGGGTACAGCTCTGCATTGTGCATCAGGTACGGAACTCGCTGCGCTACGTCGGCTGGAAAGAGCGTAAGGCCGTTGCTGCTGACCTGCGCACTATAGCCAAGCGACATTATTTTGATAACAGCCAGCTATGCTTCTTTGCCGCATATCAGGGCATAGGATGTAATCATTTTTAAGTCGGTTGGCTATATCTATAGTTCCGCAACGCTAGAGGGCGCTGAAGAGGCCCTGGATGCCTTCGCGGCCAAATGGGATGAGCAGTTCCCGACGTTCAGCCCGTCGTGGGCTTTGTTGAATAATTTAACCGTTTGATTTACATCTTCTTTAGTTAGAATGCATTTACAGAGAATGTATTTTGTTAGAACGACAAATCAAATAGTTAGCACAATAAAAAGCATTCCGAGAGGAAAAATTAGTCGTTGAAATTTTATAATGCTTATATAAATCAGTATCTTAAATCATTCAACAAAGCCCCCGTCGTGGAGAAATAATTGGGAACGTCTCATCGTCATTTTTGACTTTCCGCCGGAGATCCGCAAGGTTATCTACACCACCAACGCGATAGAGTCGTTAAATGCTTCATTGCGCAAGATAACGAAAACGCGACGAATATTTCCAACGGATGACTCGGTGATAAAATTACTCTATCTAGCCTTGCATAATATCTCTGCTAAATGGACCTTGCCAATCAGAGACTGGAAACCTGCTATGAGCCAATTCATGTTGATGTATGGAGAACGAATCTCCGGTTAAGCAATGGAGCCATTTACACAAAATTCTTTACAGACTCGTGTATGGGTATGTCGCTGGGTAAAAATATTATTGCCGGTTTTAGAGATGACCTTGGGGCGAGAATGTGTTTTGCCCGCTCGTCAAATTCGCTCTGCTGAGGAATTTTTTCGCGCCTTTCCTGGAGTTAAAGACGTCTTTATTGATGGGACAGAGCGACCTGTCCAAAAGCCTAAGAATCTGCGTCGGCGAAAAAAAATGTATTCGGGAAAGAAAAGACAGACCACTCGAAAAGGGCTTATTATGACTGACGAAACAAGGCAAATTGGATTTATCCCCATGAGCAAAAATGGGCGCCGTCACGATAAACGCTTACTCGATAAAGTCGATATAATTCGCCATATTCCTCCTGAGGTAACCATCTGGGCAGATACCGGTTTTCAAGGTATAGATAAACAGCATCCTAATACACAAATCCCAAAAAAAGGAACTCGAAAAAGACCTTTATCGCCTGAACAAAAACAAGAAAATAAAATAATCTCGGGCATCCGTATTACAGTTGAACACGCCATCGCGGGTATCAAGCGCCTCGGTTGCATGACCCAAATTTTACGGACTCGTAGACCCTTTATTGATGATACCTTCTTACTCCTTAGCGCCGGTCTTTGGAATTTCCATCTCAGAACAGCGTAAAATTTACTTCAATCACCGAAACACCCTTATTTCACTATTAAGCAACACGCTTTTTGTCCGTTACACGCAGTTCGACAGCTTCGCGCACGTTAACCAGTTGCTGGAGCAGTGGCTTGCCGAGGTCGCGGACCAGCGCGAGCTGCGCCAGTTCCGGCAAACGCCGGCGACCCGCTTCGATGAAGAAAAAGGGCACCTGCAGGCGTTGCCGGCAACGGACTTCGATACCAGCTACTTCGACATCCGTCATGTGGCCTGGGACGGCTATATCAAGGTGCGGGGTAATCGTTACTCCGTGCCGGAGGCCTGGTGTGGCCGCCCGGTCTCAATCCGGATCACGCTGGATGATGAGCTGAGGATCTACGGCAATGAGCAGCTTGTGGCCACTCATCGCCTGAACAACCGTGGTACCGGGTGGCAGACCGTTCCGGAGCACCATGCACCGCTGTGGCAACAGGTGAGCATGGTATAGCCAACCGACTTAAAAATGATTACATCCTATGCCCTGATATGCGGCAAAGAAGCATAGCTGGCTGTTATCAAAATAATGTCGCTTGGCTATAGAACACCGTCCGCTGAGTGCTTATGAGGAGCTGCTGTGATGCATGAACTGGAGACGCTGCTGGGCCGTCTGAAAATGGAGCATCTGGGGTACCAGGTAGAAAGCCTGCTGGAGCAGGCGGCGAAGGAAGAACTCAACTACCGCGAGTTCCTGTGCCGAGCGCTGCAACAGGAATGGAGCGGGCGCCATCAACGCGGTATGGAGTCCCGGCTGAAGCAAGCCCGGCTCCCCTGGGTGAAAACGCTGGAGCAGTTCGACTTCAGCTTCTAGCCGGGCATCGACCTTAAGGTGGTGAGAGAGCTTGCCGGCCTGGCGTTCGTAGAACGAAGCGAAAACGTGATCCTGCTGGGTCCACCGGGCGTGGGCAAAACGCATCTGGCGGTGGCGCTGGGCGTGAAAGCGGCGGATGCAGGGCATCGGGTGCTGTTCATGCCGCTGGACAGGCTGATAGCGACGCTGATGAAGGCGCGACAGGAAAACCGTCTGGAGCGCCAGCTGCAGCAGCTGAGTTATGCGCGCGTGCTGATCCTCGATGAAATCGGCTACCTGCCGATGAACAGTGAGGAGGCAAGCCTGTTCTTCAGGCTGCTGAATCGGCGTTACGAGAAGGCCAGCATCATCCTGACGTCGAACAAGGGGTTCGCGGACTGGGGAGAGATGTTCGGCGACAACGTGCTGGCAACGGCGATCCTGGACAGGTTGCTGCATCACTCAACGGCGCTGAATATCAAGGGGGAGAGCTACCGGCTAAGAGAGAAACGTAAGGCAGGCGTACTGAGCAAGAATCGTGCGCCAGAAAACAACGAGGCATCGCTGGAGAAAAGCGGTCAACCTGGTTGATGAATAGCGGACATTAAAAATGGTGAAAAACGGTCAAAGATCGTGGCGTTGACACCGTTGACCTTGGGGGTTTTGGCGTGGCGTCCAGCCGCGACATTACCCCCATGCGCCAGGCAATAAGGGCGTCCAGCCCGCATGAACTGGCGCATGCCGTTTTGTGCTGGGAAGTCTACTTCCCAGCTCATGGCCGCAATGCGGCCACCTCTTTTGCCTCACGAGATCGCCTCATAACGTCGACTCATGCCAGTGGGCGAAGGTATTCCCCCATGCAATGAGACGATAAAGCCGAAGGAGAGAACAGTCCAATACAATGCGAAGGAGGATGCATGCTTATTTACGATTACAGTGAACGACGGGCGCGTAATCACGAAAAGATCCGGATCCTGCTCAATTTTTTGAAACAAGACACCTACAGTAGTTTTAAAAACCTGATGCTGCTTTTTGATTTTAAAAATCACAAACCGCTTTATCTGCTGCTGGCGAAAGCCATTAGCATGGGATTGGTCCAAAAGCATGAAATAAACACCCGAATGGTGAAAATCTCTCTGTGGGGGATCACCAATGACGGATTAGCCGTTGTTATCACACCCCATGAAGATGGCTTTCCTGCACGGTTTTAGCCCTCTAAAGTCACTGGCTGGACGCTGGCGCAGCACCTTGATAATCAGCTAGCACGACTCATTCTGGAGAAGAAAGGCGCTTATGGGTGGATTAGCGGCACCTGTTCAACATTCCGTAGTCGATATCAGGCATATCATCGCCCGGCTGGGGTGATAACGTTACCATACGGGACGGTTATCGCCGTTGAGACTGAGCGCCATCTGAAAACCAAGGCCCGTTATCAGGCAATTATCACCCAGCATTTGATAACGCGTACTCAAAAACTTTGGATGTACGTCTTCTACATCGTGCCCGATCCGCAGATAAAGCGAGCTATTGAGCGGATGTTCAATAGCGTGAAATACGCCATCGTCAACCATCAGCGTATCCCGCTGGAAGCGAAGCATCGGGATGTTTTTCGGGTTTGTACGGTTGAGGAACTTAAACGGTTGGCGTTAAATTTTGACTAATTGCTGAACGACCACGCTGAGTATATACTCAAAGCATGCACACAAGAGGAGCACTATTATGAAACACCGCGTTAGCGTTACCGTAGACAAAGACAATTATCAGGTTCTGAGTGCTGCCGGAATCAATATCTCTGGACTGGTGAATGATGTCATTGGCAAAGAAGCCCGTCGCATCAAGGCAGAGAAGTGGAAGAAAGAAAACCGCGAAGGAATGGAGGAAGTCGCCCGATTTATCGCACAGAATGGCTCTTTTGCGGATGAAAACAGGAACTGGTGATCATGCAATTTATTGTTTATCAATATAAACGCGCTAGCCACTACACAATGTTTGTTGATGTACAAAGCGATATTGTCGAGACACCAAAACGGCGTATGGCTATCCCGCTTATCGAAGCGCATCACCTGTCTGAGAAAGTGAATAATACGTTGTTCCCACTGATCCGCGTCGACGGCGAAGATTATCGTCTGATGACCACTGAACTATCGAGCGTTCCCGTTGAGGTGACTGGTGAAGAGATCGCGGATCTTGGAGAGTATGCCGATAAGATTAAGGATGCTATTAATCTTATGTTTTGGGGGATTTGAGGGGTATTAAAGCATTGGGATTGAATCCCACACTAGCTGAGTCTGTAAAGAATTTCGTGTAAATGGCTCCATCGCTTAACCGGAAATCCGATCTCCATACATCAACATGAATTGGCTCATAGCCGGTTTCCAGTCTCTGATTGGTAGGGTCCATTTAGCCGAGATATTATGCAAGGCTAGATAGAATAATTTTAGCACCGAGTCATCCGTTGGAAATATTCGTCGCGTTTTCGTTATCTTGCGCAATGAAGCATTTAACGACTCTATCGCGTTGGTGGTGTAGATAACCTTGCGAATCTCCGGCGGAAAATCAAAAATGACGATGAGACGTTCCCAATTATTTCTCCACGATGGGATGATCGTCGGGAACTGCTCATCCCATTTGGCCGCGAAGGCATCCAGGGCCTCTTCAGCGCCCTCTAGCGTTGCGGAACTATAGATAGTGCGGAGGTCAGCAGCAACGGCTTTACGCTCTTTCCAGCCGACGTAGCGCAGCGAGTTCCGCACCTGATGCACGATGCAGAGCTGTACCCGCGTATGCGGGTAAACAGCTTCAATGGCATCAGGAAAGCCCTTCAGGCCATCGCAGCAGGCGATGAAGATGTCCTGTAGCCCACGATTTTTCAGTTCTGTCATTACAGATAACCAGAACTTGGCCCCCTCGGTTTTGGCTATCCATAGCCCCAGCAGCTCTTTTTCGCCCTGGCCGTTGATGCCTAGAGCCAAGTAAACAGACTTGTTGGTCACGGCTCCGCCGTCCTGGCTTTTGACCACAATACAGTCAAGGTAAACAATGGGATAAAACGCATCCAGCGGCCGTTGCTGCCAGCGCTTAACGTCATCCATCACGGCATTGGTCACTTGAGAAATGAAGCCAGCGGAAACATCGACCCCGTAGACTTCTTTAAAGTGAGCCTGAATATCACGGGTTGATAGCCCTCTGGAATAGAGAGAAATAATGCGGTCATCAAAGCCGTTAAGCTGCTTTTCGTGCTTACCGATCAGTGTCGGCTCGAAGGTACTGTTGCGGTCGCGCGGAATATCGAGCTCGAGCGCCCCATTTTGGCTACGTACGCTCTTGGATGTCTTGCCATTGCGGGAGTTGCCTGAATTATTACCAGCCGGGTCATGCTGTATTAGTCGCGACTTGATCTGACACATGACCTTGAAAGGTTGAGAGTCACCGGTTTTGATATGGGTGTCTAATCCTTAAACAAAACGCGAGGTAACTCTCATGCTTCATACTAACAATCACATCATCAAACACAAAGCCGGCCTGCTCAATCTCGCCGAAGAACTTGGTAACGTATCAAAAGCCTGCAAGATCATGGGCGTGTCGCGCGACACGTTTTACCGTTATCAGGAACTGGCTGCTGAAGGTGGCATCGATGCACTGGTTAACCAGAACCGCCGGGTTCCCAACCTGAAGAACCGCGCCGACGAAGCCACTGAACGCGCGGTTGTTGAATATGCCGTTGAGTTCCCGGCCCACGGGCAGCACCGGACCAGTAATGAGCTGCGTAAAAAAGGCGTATTTATCTCCGGCAGCGGCGTGCGGTCCATCTGGCAACGGCACGATCTGGAGAACTTCCGTAAACGCCTGAAGGCGCTTGAGAAAAAAGTTGCCAGAGAAGGCATCGTGCTTACCGATGTCCAAATCGCAGCGCTGGAGAAAAAGGCGCATGATGATGAGGCCAGCGGCGAAATCGAGACGGCTCATCCGGGTTATCTCGGGTCGCAGGACACCTTCTACGTTGGCAATCTGAAAGCGGTGGGCCGTATCTACCAGCAGACGTTTGTAGTGGTCAACTAAATTTGGCCACCCTACCTGACTGTTGATGGAACAGCCGTTCTGATTCATTTGGTGTTAACCCACCGTTATACCAGTGAGGTCTGACATCGCTATAATAATGGGTTATGTAGCGAATAATGGATGATTGAGCAGTACTAAAGCTTTGGTAGCCAGTCGTTGGCACCCATTCAGTCTTCAGACTACGGAAGAATCGCTCCATCGGACTATTATCCCAACAATTTCCTCTGCGACTCATACTTTGGGTCATCTGATAACGCCACAATGCCTGCCTATACTGACGACTGGTGTAATGGCTTCCTTGGTCACTATGAAACATGACTTGTTTGGGATGCCCACGCAGTTCCCAAGCCATTTGTAGTGCTTTGGCTGTTAATTCTGAATCTGGCGAAAACGACATTGCCCAACCCACGGGTTTTCGGGCAAATAAATCTAATACCACCGCCAGATACGCCCATCGGTCGCCTGTCCAAATATAGGTTACATCGCCGCACCAAACCTGGTCAGGCTTGGTAACAGCGAACTGCCTATTGAGCAGATTTGGAATATCAATACGTTCATTTCCACCGCGGTTGTATAGCCAAGCGACATTATTTTGATAACAGCCAGCTATGCTTCTTTGCCGCATATCAGGGCATAGGATGTAATCATTTTTAAGTCGGTTGGCTATATTGATGTTTTCTTGTTTGGCAACTAACGAGGGTTAATTCTTTCATCAACTTACCCGCTAACCACCGCCCAAGTTTCACGTCGTGTGTATTGGTATAGCCAACCGACTTAAAAATGATTACATCCTATGCCCTGATATGCGGCAAAGAAGCATAGCTGGCTGTTATCAAAATAATGTCGCTTTGCTATAACCATCGTGGCGATAGTCCTTGCGCCCGCAGACCCGCCACTAACGTTCCACGCTTCGCTGACCAGGCTACGTTTTATCGTCCGCTCAATATCTGGCTCCTTAGGTCGACACCAATAGCGATAACTGCTTCGGTGAACGGCTTTGTTGAATAATTTAAGATACTGATTTATATAAGCATTATAAAATTTCAACGAGGCTTTGTTGAATAATTTAACCGTTTGATTTACATCTTCTTTAGTTAGAATGCATTTACAGAGAATGTATTTTGTTAGAACGACAAATCAAATAGTTAGCACAATAAAAAGCATTCCGAGAGGAAAAATTAGTCGTTGAAATTTTATAATGCTTATATAAATCAGTATCTTAAATTATTCAACAAAGCCTTTCAACGACTAATTTTTCCTCTCGGAATGCTTTTTATTGTGCTAACTATTTGATTTGTCGTTCTAACAAAATACATTCTCTGTAAATGCATTCTAACTAAAGAAGATGTAAATCAAACGGTTAAATTATTCAACAAAGCCTCGGTGAACATTAAAAATACGACACAACGCTTTCACTGGATAAAGCGCTCTTAGCTTTTCAACTACCGAGAATTTTTCAGTGAGTCGGACATTAAGAGCGCAGTAGCCTTTTTTAAGATGGCATTCTCCATTTCCAGTCGGTGGATTTTTTTCTTCATTTCTCTGAACTCAATTTGTTCAGGTGTTAATGGCAGACCAGGCGATGTTTTCCCTTGACGTTCTAAACGAAGGGCTCTTACCCACCGGCTAATCGCTGAAAGACTGACGTTCATGGCTTTCGCGGCTTCCTGGTAGGTATAATTTTGGTCAAGGACTAATTTGGCGGTTTCACATTTAAATTCAGCAGTAATTATTTTACTCATTTTGGCACCTATAAAAATTATGAGGTAAGCATATCACCTCTACTTAGGTGGCCAAATTCAGTATGCCACTACAATGAGGCAGCAAAAAT
The DNA here is from genome assembly GCF_052050035.1 of Symbiopectobacterium purcellii. Lineage (GTDB taxonomy): Bacteria > Pseudomonadota > Gammaproteobacteria > Enterobacterales > Enterobacteriaceae > Symbiopectobacterium > Symbiopectobacterium purcellii_A. Next base: position 4,201,279 of record NZ_CP189882.1, on the reverse strand, counting down.
GCAGAACCCGCATCGTTGGTCAGGGCCAACAAGAAACTGGGAGCGGCAGGACGAAGTGTGGCTAAATCCGGAACGGGAAAAACAGGCCGTATGAATCAACTGGGGCGACAACTACCTTTACACGCACCGTTACCGCCGTCAACCAACTCTGACTTGAGTTTCGGTAGCCATCCGCTGACGAGATCAGGTTGGCGATCGCTCTCTGAGGTTATCCCGAAAAACACATTTCCACCGGTGATGTGCAGCAGTGTGCGCTGTTGATACCACCTTCCATTCCATTTCGAAAGCACCGCCAACGCGCAGCCCCATTCCCAGTCGAAACGCAACAAAACGGTAGGGCATTATTCCGCCTGTAAGTGCGTTAAAAATACCTCATTTGGAGAACGATAACCCAGCGATTTTCGGCCTCGCGTATTGAGCAGGTGTTCGAGTGCTGCAACCTTGCGATGGGTGACATAATTGAAGTCCGTTCCCTTCGGGTAAAAACGCCGTATCAGCCCGTTGGTATGCTCATTCAACCCGCGTTCCCAGGAATGATATGGCCGGGCAAAGTAGACCGGTGCCCCCGTGACTTTTGTAATTTCCCCGTGCTGGGAAAATTCAGAACCGTTGTCAGCAGTCAGGGTTTTAAACTCGCAGAAGGTATTGGCAACGATGTCCCTGAAGGCCGCTACCACTGTCTCTGCTCGCTTGTTGGGCAGTTTGCGAATGATGACCAGCTTGACGGCTTTATCGACCACCGTCAGCAGGAATGATTTCTGATCTTTGCCAAAGATGGTGTCAATCTCGAAATGCCCGGGTTCCTGCTTGAGGTCAGCAACGGCCGGCCGCTGCTCAATGCCAACACGGTTGGGAATAGGACCGCGTTTGTTCTCATCGGTCTGATAGTTATACCGTTTACCCCGATGAGGGAGCTGCTGATACAGCTCACCGCCGGCCCGGCGCTCCTGCTGGATATAGCGATAGAGCGAGTTCTTGCTGACGGACAGGCCAAATTCCAGGACCAGGCGCCCACTGATGACCTCAGGTGAGGTGTGGGTAGACAGCGCCGTTATGATAAAGTCCTGAATGTGCGGTTCAAGCTGGTGCCCCATTCCCATCGCAAAAGCACCACGGCGGTGACAGGTTTTAATGAGCAAACGGGAATAGGCATTGAGGAACGGCTTATCCATGGTGACGGATTGCCGGTCAGGCAATACGCGATCGGGATGATTTTTCAATGTCTTGATATAGCTGAAGATGTAATCCCAACGGCCGCAATTCAGCCCAACAATGTGGTCACGCAGCGCATGCAGAATCTCATCCATCTGGAACACCGCTGGCAGTGTTTCAATCAATACCGTGGCCTTGATGGTGCCGCGCGGCACATTAAAGCGATCTTCGGTATAGCTGAACACCTCACTCCACCAGGCCGCTTCGCGCCAGGATTGCAGTTTGGGCAGATAAAAATAGGGACCGCTGCCCTTTGCCAGCAAGGCTTGATAGTTATGGTAAAAATAGAGCGCAAAATCGAACAACCCACCGGGAATCGCTTCTCCTTGCCAGGTCACATGTTTTTCCGGCAGGTGCAAACCGCGCACTCGACAAATCAGCACGGCAGGATTCGGTTTAAGCTGGTAGATCTTGCCTTCATCATTGACGTACGAGATGGTGCCCCGCACCGCATCGCGCAAATTGAGCTGACCGTCGATCACCTTGTCGCATGAAGGAGACAGCGAATCTTCAAAATCCGCCATAAACACTTTCACGTTAGCGTTCAGGGCGTTGATGATCATCTTCCGTTCAACAGGCGCAGTGATCTCGACTCGGCGATCTTGTAAATCCGAAGGGATACCACGAATGGTCCAGTCAGAATTTCGAATGGAAGTTGTTTCCGAAATAAAATCAGGCAATTCACCTGCGCCAATCTTCTGCTGTTGTAGCTGTCTTTCCAGCAACAACCCATTTCTTGGTAACAAGAAACGGTTGACCAACGCTGCCAGAAAATCGGTGGCCTCTTCTGTCAGAACACTCTGCTCTGCCATCAAAACGTTCACTGAATACCAACTCTCTGCTTATTGTCCGCTGTGTCATCTCTCGGGTTCCTTTTCTCAGTGCCACGCTACCTGTTATAGCCAAGCGACTTAATTTTGATTACACCATATGGACTGAGAACAAACTCTCTGTATCGCAACCCATCTCTCTTTTTTTGCTTTTTGCTTGTGCCCATTTATGCTCAATTGGGTTAAGATCTGGCGAATATGTAGGCAAATACTCCACCATATACCCTGCATCGATGATGACTTGTTGAATATTATGTTTTTTGTGAAAAGTGGCATTGTCCATCATGATTACACTGTTTTTAGGGAGTACTGGGATAAGGACTTGTGTGACCCAGGCATAGAAAACATCGCTGTTAATATTGATATCAAATAATCCGATAGCAAACAGCGTTGTGCCTAATAAAGCGCCGATAACATTTGTTCTTCCCCTAGCTCCCCAGTTCTTCAGGCCAAAACACCGTTGACCTTTTGGGGAATAGCCGTGAGTCCGTGGGGTATCGTGTGAAAAACCACTTTCATCAATAAAAACAATAGGTTTACCTTCTTTTTCATACTGTTGTTTTTTTTGTTGAAATCCCTGCCGGGCGTTTTCGTCGGCTTTCGGATGACGTAGAGTTTTTTTTATAGGTCAATCCCAGCTTTTTAAGCGCTTGCCAAATGGCCTTCTGACAAACGCCAAAACGCTCTGCACGTTCTTTTTGGTAAGCATCTGGATATTGTTCAACATCTTTTATCAACTCGGATTTATCGATCTTTCGCTGACGCGTGGTCGATGCTTTTGACTCTATTTGATTAATCCAACGCGATACAGAGGCAGGGCCAATCCGAAATTGCTTCGCTGTTTCTCGGATACTCAACCCTTCGTTTTTCCGTGTAGATATCACTTTACGTCTAAAATCAATTGAATAGCTCATTTAAATAATGTAATCAAAATTAAGTCGTTTAGCTATAACAGAGAGGGGTTATCAAGGGGCGAAATTTTCAACCAACAGAATTAAGCGTAATCCAATTACTCAAAAAATAAAAAACGATTTCCATTTTCATAAAAAAGAATTTATCTTTATGATTTAAATGAATAAAAATATAAAAAAATCAGGGAAATTATTTTCAATAAAAGCAAGAGGACATAAAAAAGGGTACCATTAGGCACCCTGAGTAAAACGGCAGGAGGTTCTAGTCCAGAGTTGGATTCATACGACGCAGATCGAACGGCGTAATTTGATAAACACAGTAGTTAAGCCAGTTAGCAAACAACAAATGCCCGTGGCTGCGCCAACTCGCTTTTGGCGCATTCTCTGGATTGTCATCAGGGAAGTAGTTCAACGGCACGATCGGATTCAAGCCCGCATCGCGGTCACGAAAGAATTCGCTGGCAAGGGTATACGCATCATATTCAGGGTGCCCGGTGACGAACACTTGACGCTTATCTTTGCTGGCAAACAGATAGGCACCGGCCTCATCAGACTCAACCAGAATATCCAGATCGGCATACTCACGAATAATATCTGTGGGGAAATCAGCGTAGCGCGAATGGGGAGCCAGGAAGGTTTCATCAAAACCACGGGTAAGCAACGCATGCTGCTGCACCGTGTGATGCGTATATACGCCAGAAAGCTTCTTGCTGCGCGTCATCTTAGGGATGCCATACAGCAGATTTAATCCAGCCTGTACCGCCCAACAGACAAACAGCGTAGATGTTACATGATCTTTTGCCCAATCGATCACTTTTGCAATCTGTGGCCAGTAAACCACATCGAAGAAATCGACCAGCCCCAGCGGCGCACCCGTGACAATCAGACCATCGAAGTTCTCGTTCTCAATATCCTCGAAGTTACAGTAGAAGTTATTGAGATGTTCTGTAGGGGTGTTCTTGGATTCACGGCTATCGATGCGCAGCAGTTGGATATCTACCTGCAACGGCGAGTTGGAGAGTAGACGCAGGAACTGATTTTCCGTCTCAATCTTCTTTGGCATGAGGTTCAATACCAATACCTTTAACGGACGAATTTCCTGAGTACTGGCACGAGAAGTGGTCATGACGAACACATTCTCATTGCGCAAAAAACTTACCGCGGGTAACTCATCAGGGATCCGAATTGGCATGGCACTACACCTCACTGCAACCGTTTATACGTTTATACGTTTAGACATCCAGATGCATGAAGATAAACAGTTTTCCCATACTTGTACAGCGCACAGGCCGAAGTTGAATAATCTTCATCCTGCGCACTGTGCAGCGCGGTTTACATCTGTACTTCTTTCCTTTTTCGGTGCAACAGCAGAGAAACAAACATTGCCATCAGGCACATAGCAGAGACATACCAGAAGAACGTCGTTTCAACCCCGGCTGATTTCAACGACAGTGCGACATACTCAGCAGAACCGCCAAACAGCGCGTTGCCTATCGCATAGGAAAGCCCTACGCCCAGCGCCCGTATCTCAGGAGGGAACATCTCTGCTTTCAGCACACCGCTGATCGAGGTGTAAAAGCTGATGATCATTAACGCCATCACGATAATGCCAAAGGCGGCGTATGGGCTTGTCACATTTTGCAAGGCGCTAAGAATTGGAACGGTAAACAACGCCGCCATCGATCCAAAAATGATCATCATGGTGCGCCGCCCGATTTTATCTGACAACGCACCAAACATCGGTTGCAGCAGCATGAATATCACCAGAGCCGCGGTCATCACACCGCTTGCGGTTTTTGCATCCATACCCGCCGTATTCATCAGGTACTTCTGCATGTAGGTGGTGTAGGTATAAAAGCTCAACGAACCTGCGGCGGTAAAACCCAGCACAATCATAAAAGCACGCCGGTTATGCCACAAACCAGAAAGCGTTCCCGCATCTTTACGCTGACGCGTGCTGGTGCTCGAGGTTTCATGCAGTGAACGCCGCAGGTATAAGGCCACAATCGCCAGCAGGCCACCCAATGCAAAGGGAATACGCCATCCCCAGGCTTTCAGTTCTTCAGTGCTGAGCCACTGTTGCAGGATAACCAACACCAACAGCGCCAATAACTGCCCACCGATCAAGGTGACATATTGAAAGGAGGCATAGAAACCGCGCTTACCCTCAACGGCGACTTCACTCATATAGGTTGCGCTGGTGCCATACTCGCCGCCAACAGAAAGCCCCTGAAACAAACGGGCCAGCAGCAACAAAGCCGGTGCCCAATGGCCAATCACGCTATAAGTCGGCAAACAGGCGATAACGAATGAGCCACAGCACATCATACAAACAGAGATAAGCATCGAGGTGCGGCGACCGTGCTTATCAGCAATATAGCCAAACAGCCAACCACCGATCGGACGCATCAGAAACCCGACGGCAAATACGCCAGCGGTTTGCAGGAGTTGCGTCGTGGTATCACCACTGGGGAAAAACGCAGAGGCAAAATAGAGTGCGCAGAACGAATAGACATAAAAATCGAACCACTCCACCAGGTTACCGGATGAGGCTCCCACAATGGCGAAAATCCGCTTGCGTGTTGCATGGGGGTCTAGGTGTTGCTGCGCAAGCGGTGGTGTTACATCTGCCATAGTAAAAATCCCTATAAGAGTTATAAATGCGTGCAGCGGTATGCTCATGCATACGGCACAAGTAAATTGTTATAATTTGGTAAAACGCAGTGAAAACAACGTGCAAAAACGTGTGGCGGAAACGAGTTATTCTCGATGTTGTCACAAACAGAGGGTAAGAGAAAGGTTATTACATTAATAAAACGGGATATAAAGCGTGTCTGAATGCTCCTTTTTTCCGCAAAATCACGGGAAAAATGAATATTAGCTGTATTAGTCGCGACTTGATCTGACACATGACCTTGAAAGGTTGAGAGTTACCGGTTTTGATATGGGTGTCTAATCCTTAAACAAAACGCGAGGTAACTCTCATGCTTCATACTAACAATCCCATCATCGCCCCATTCCCACTCGAAACGCAACAAAGTGACCCACTTGCCAGAGTAGGATAAAATCACCGTTCTGGCCATACTGGAGAGCCTGTTGCATGCAGGGAAAACATCTGACTCACAAAGAACGGTTCTACATCGAAAAGCGGCGTGGTGAAGGTGTCAACCAAGCTACCATCGCCAGAGAGCTTGCTCTGCCTCGCTCGACCATCAGCAGGGAACTCAGACGCAATACCGACCCTACTTTCAATGGTGTCTACTGCTGTAGAAGGGCGGACACTCTGGTCCGGGAACGCCGTCATAAGCCTCTGCCAAACAATGCTTTTTACCCGTTGGAGCCACACATTCAGAACTTCATCAGGCAGGCGCTTTCCACTCACTCTTCACCTGAAATCATCAGTGGCCGTTTGCACCTGGAATTCGGTATATCTGTCAGCAAGAATACGCTATATCGCTATATCCTGCAGGAGAGACAGGCTGGCGGGGAGCTATATCAGCAACTTCCTCATCGGGGAAAACGTTACAGGTACAATGCCGAAAACCTCAAATCAGGCCCTATTCCCAACCGTGTTGGTATTGAGTATCGCCCAGCTCAAGCCGAGCTTAAACAGGAGCCTGGCCACTTCGAAATTGACACTATTTTTGGCAAAGACCAGAAGTCATTCTTGTTAAGAATCGTAGATAAAGCATTGAAAAAATTCATTATTCGCAAACTGCCTAATAAGCGTGCGGAGACTGTGGTTGCTGCTTTCAGGGACATTGAAGCTAATACCTTTTGCAAGTTTAAGACCCTAACAGCTGATAACGGCCCTGAATTCGCCCTGCACGAGCAAATTACTCAAATCACAGGGGCGCAGGTCTACTTTGCCCGCCCTTATCATTCCTGGGAGAGGGGCTTGAATGAGCACACCAACGGGCTGATACGACGTTTTTACCCAAAGGGAACAGACTTCAGTCAGGTCAGTCATCGTAAGATTGCCGAACTCGAACACATACTCAATACAAGGGGCAGAAAATCGCTGGGCTATCGTTCCCCCAATGAGGTATTTTTAACGCACTTACTGGTGGCATAAGCCTCTACCGTTTTGTTGCGTTTCGAGTGGGAATGGGGCATCAAACACAAAGCCGGCCTGCTCAATCTCGCCGAAGAACTTGGTACGTATCAAAAGCCTGCAAGATCATGGGCGTGTCGCGCGACACGTTTTACCGTTATAGCCAAGCGACTTAATTTTGATTACACCATATGGACTGAGAACAAACTCTCTGTATCGCAACCCATCTCTCTTTTTTTGCTTTTTGCTTGTGCCCATTTATGCTCAATTGGGTTAAGATCTGGCGAATATGTAGGCAAATACTCCACCATATACCCTGCATCGATGATGACTTGTTGAATATTATGTTTTTTGTGAAAAGTGGCATTGTCCATCATGATTACACTGTTTTTAGGGAGTACTGGGATAAGGACTTGTGTGACCCAGGCATAGAAAACATCGCTGTTAATATTGATATCAAATAATCCGATAGCAAACAGCGTTGTGCCTAATAAAGCGCCGATATAGCCAAGCGACTTAATTTTGATTACACCATATGGACTGAGAACAAACTCTCTGTATCGCAACCCATCTCTCTTTTTTTGCTTTTTGCTTTTTGCTTGTGCCCATTTATGCTCAATTGGGTTAAGATCTGGCGAATATGTAGGCAAATACTCCACCATATACCCTGCATCGATGATGACTTGTTGAATATTATGTTTTTTGTGAAAAGTGGCATTGTCCATCATGATTACACTGTTTTTAGGGAGTACTGGGATAAGGACTTGTGTGACCCAGGCATAGAAAACATCGCTGTTAATATTGATATCAAATAATCCGATAGCAAACAGCGTTGTGCCTAATAAAGCGCCGATAACATTTGTTCTTCCCCTAGCTCCCCAGTTCTTCAGGCCAAAACACCGTTGACCTTTTGGGGAATAGCCGTGAGTCCGTGGGGCATCGTGTGAAAAACCACTTTCATAAATAAAAACAATAGGTTTACCTTCTTTTTCATACTGTTGTTTTTTTTGTTGAAATCCCTGCCGGGCGTTTTCGTCGGCTTTCGGATGACGTATAGCCAAGCGACTTAATTTTGATTACACCATATGGACTGAGAACAAACTCTCTGTATCGCAACCCATCTCTCTTTTTTTGCTTTTTGCTTTTTGCTTGTGCCCATTTATGCTCAATTGGGTTAAGATCTGGCGAATATGTAGGCAAATATAGCCAAGCGACATTATTTTGATAACAGCCAGCTATGCTTCTTTGCCGCATATCAGGGCATAGGATGTAATCATTTTTAAGTCGGTTGGCTATAGAGTTTTTTTTATAGGTCAATCCCAGCTTTTTAAGCGCTTGCCAAATGGCCTTCTGACAAACGCCAAAACGCTCTGCACGTTCTTTTTGGTAAGCATCTGGATATTGTTCAACATCTTTTATCAACTCGGATTTATCGATCTTTCGCTGACGCGTGGTCGATGCTTTTGACTCTATTTGATTAATCCAACGCGATACAGAGGCAGGGCCAATCCGAAATTGCTTCGCTGTTTCTCGGATACTCAACCCTTCGTTTTTCCGTGTAGATATCACTTTACGTCTAAAATCAATTGAATAGCTCATTTAAATAATGTAATCAAAATTAAGTCGTTTAGCTATATCAGGAACTGGCTGCTGAAGGTGGCATCGATGCACTGGTTAACCAGAACCGCCGGGTTCCCAACCTGAAGAACCGCGCCGACGAAGCCACTGAACGCGCGGTTGTTGAATATGCCGTTGAGTTCCCGGCCCACGGGCAGCACCGGACCAGTAATGAGCTGCGTAAAAAAGGCGTATTTATCTCCGGCAGCGGCGTGCGGTCCATCTGGCAACGGCACGATCTGGAGAACTTCCGTAAACGCCTGAAGGCGCCTGAGGAAAAAGTTGCCAGAGAAGGCATCGTGCTTACCGATGTCCAAATCGCAGCGCTGGAGAAAAAGGCGCATGATGATGAGGCCAGCGGCGAAATCGAGACGGCTCATCCGGGTTATCTCGGGTCGCAGGACACCTTCTACGTTGGCAATCTGAAAGCGGTGGGCCGTATCTACCAGCAGACGTTCGTGGATACGTACTCGAAAGTGGCACACTGCAAGCTTTATACGAGTAAAACGCCGATCACTGCCGCCGACCTGCTAAATGATCGCGTACTGCCGTTCTACGAGGCTCAGGGACTGCCGATGCTGAGAATACTGACCGACAGGAGAACGGAGTACTGTGGTAAGGTGGAGCAGCATGATTACCAGCTGTATCTGGCCATCAACGATATCGACCATACAAAAACGAAGGCGATGTCTCCGCAGACGAACGGCATCTGCGAGCGCTTCCATAAAACGATTTTGCAGGATTTTTATCAGGTTACGTTCCGCAAGAAGTTATATGGGGACCTGGAGAGCCTGCAGGCAGATCTGGACAACTGGTTGTGGCATTACAATAATGAGCGAACTCATCAGGGAAAAATGTGCTGCGGGCGAACGCCAATGGCCACGTTACTTGATGGAAAACGGGTCTGGGCAGAAAAGGATCTGAACCGGATGTAATCTGACAGACACCTGTATAAATAACCGGTAACTGTCAGATCAGGTCTGAGCTAGTACATATTAGCGCACAGCAAAAAGGGCTGTCCTTTCGCTATTTCTCATCATCAGACACCGTCTGATAATCGATATAAAAACCTGGCAGTTCCCTACTCTCACATTGGGAAGCCCCACACTACCATCGGCGCTACGGCGTTTCACTTCTGAGTTCGGCATGGGGTCAGGTGGGACCACCGCGCTATCGCCGCCAGGCATATTCTGTTTCATCTCACCCGCCCTTTCGAGCCAGCAAGACCAATCTGTCAACAAGCTGAACTTCACGAGTTCTGATTCTCTACACCAACACCAAAACATCTTCGGCGTTGTAAGGTTAAGCCTCACAGGTCATTAGTACTGGTTAGCTCAATGCATCGCTGCACTTACACACCCAGCCTATCTACGTCGTCGTCTTCAACGGCCTTTCAGCGTCCTCTAGGGACAAGGGAGAACTCATCTCGGGGCAAGTTTCGTGCTTAGATGCTTTCAGCACTTATCTCTTCCGCACGTAGCTACCGGGCAATGCCATTGGCATGACAACCCGAACACCAGTGGTGCGTTCACTCCGGTCCTCTCGTACTAGGAGCAACCCCCCTCAATTCTCCAACGCCCACGGCAGATAGGGACCGAACTGTCTCACGACGTTCTAAACCCAGCTCGCGTACCACTTTAAATGGCGAACAGCCATACCCTTGGGACCTACTTCAGCCCCAGGATGTGATGAGCCGACATCGAGGTGCCAAACACCGCCGTCGATATGAACTCTTGGGCGGTATCAGCCTGTTATCCCCGGAGTACCTTTTATCCGTTGAGCGATGGCCCTTCCATTCAGAACCACCGGATCACTAAGACCTACTTTCGTACCTGCTCGAGCCGTCACTCTCGCAGTCAAGCTAGCTTATGCCTTTGCACTAACCTCCTGATGTCCGACCAGGATTAGCTAACCTTCGTGCTCCTCCGTTACTCTTTGGGAGGAGACCGCCCCAGTCAAACTACCCACCAGACACTGTCCCCAGCCCAGATTATGGGCCCAGGTTAGAACATCAAACATTAAAGGGTGGTATTTCAAGGTTGGCTCCATGCAGACTGGCGTCCACACTTCAAAGCCTCCCACCTATCCTACACATCAAGGCTCAAGGTTCAGTGTCAAGCTATAGTAAAGGTTCACGGGGTCTTTCCGTCTTGCCGCGGGTACACTGCATCTTCACAGCGAGTTCAATTTCACTGAGTCTCGGGTGGAGACAGCCTGGCCATCATTACGCCATTCGTGCAGGTCGGAACTTACCCGACAAGGAATTTCGCTACCTTAGGACCGTTATAGTTACGGCCGCCGTTTACTGGGGCTTCGATCAAGAGCTTCTCCTTACGGATAACCCCATCAATTAACCTTCCAGCACCGGGCAGGCGTCACACCGTATACGTCCACTTTCGTGTTTGCACAGTGCTGTGTTTTTATTAAACAGTTGCAGCCAGCTGGTATCTGCGACTGCGCAAAGCTCGGAGAGCAAGTCTCTTCACCTCGCACAGCGTGCCTTCTCCCGAAGTTACGGCACCATTTTGCCTAGTTCCTTCACCCGAGTTCTCTCAAGCGCCTTGGTATTCTCTACCTGACCACCTGTGTCGGTTTGGGGTACGATTCAATGTTACCTGATGCTTAGAGGCTTTTCCTGGAAGCTGGGCATCTGTCACTTCAGTACCGTAGTACCTCGTCATCACGCCTCAGTGTTAATAGCGACCCGGATTTACCAAAGTCACCCACCTACACGCTTAAACCGGGACAACCGTCGCCCGGATGACATAGCCTTCTCCGTCCCCCCTTCGCAGTAACACCAAGTACAGGAATATTAACCTGTTTCCCATCGACTACGCCTTTCGGCCTCGCCTTAGGGGTCGACTCACCCTGCCCCGATTAACGTTGGACAGGAACCCTTGGTCTTCCGGCGAGCGGGCTTTTCACCCGCTTTATCGTTACTTATGTCAGCATTCGCACTTCTGATACCTCCAGCAAACCTCACAGTTCACCTTCAACGGCTTACAGAACGCTCCCCTACCCAACAACGCCTAAGCGTCGCTGCCGCAGCTTCGGTGCATGGTTTAGCCCCGTTACATCTTCCGCGCAGGCCGACTCGACCAGTGAGCTATTACGCTTTCTTTAAATGATGGCTGCTTCTAAGCCAACATCCTGGCTGTCTATGCCTTCCCACATCGTTTCCCACTTAACCATGACTTTGGGACCTTAGCTGGCGGTCTGGGTTGTTTCCCTCTTCACGACGAACGTTAGCACCCGCCGTGTGTCTCCCGTGATAACATTCTTCGGTATTTGTAGTTTGCATCGGGTTGGTAAGTCGGGATGACCCCCTAGCCGAAACAGTGCTCTACCCCCGAAGATGAATTCACGAGGCGCTACCTAAATAGCTTTCGGGGAGAACCAGCTATCTCCCGGTTTGATTGGCCTTTCACCCCCAGCCACAAGTCATCCGCTAATTTTTCAACATTAGTCGGTTCGGTCCTCCAGTTAGTGTTACCCAACCTTCAACCTGCCCATGGCTAGATCACCGGGTTTCGGGTCTATACCCTGCAACTTAACGCCCAGTTAAGACTCGGTTTCCCTACGGCTCCCCTATACGGTTAACCTTGCTACAGAATATAAGTCGCTGACCCATTATACAAAAGGTACGCAGTCACACCCATAAAGAGTGCTCCCACTGCTTGTACGTACACGGTTTCAGGTTCTATTTCACTCCCCTCGCCGGGGTTCTTTTCGCCTTTCCCTCACGGTACTGGTTCACTATCGGTCAGTCAGGAGTATTTAGCCTTGGAGGATGGGCCCCCCATATTCAGACAGGATGTCACGTGTCCCGCCCTACTCATCGAGCTCACAACCTGTGCATCTTCGTGTACGGGACTATCACCCTTTACTGTGCGACTTTCCAGACGCTTCCACTGACACACAAGCTGATTCAGACTCTGGGCTTTTCCCCGTTCGCTCGCCGCTACTGGGGGAATCTCGGTTGATTTCTTTTCCTCGGGGTACTGAGATGTTTCAGTTCCCCCGGTTCGCCTCATGCCACTATGTATTCATGACATGATAGTGCAACGAATTGCACTGGGTTTCCCCATTCGGGTATCGTCGGTTGTAACGCTTCATATCAGCTTACCGACGCTTTTCGCAGATTAGCACGCCCTTCATCGCCTCTGACTGCCTAGACATCCACCGTGTACGCTTATTCACTTAACCTCACAACCCGAAAATGTTTCGGGTGTGAAAGCTTGAGAGAATCACAATATTGGTAGTGAGCCAATATTGCTCGTTTTAATTTTCAGCTTGTTCCAGATTGTTAAAGAGCAAAATACTTCGCAGCATACTGTCAAACAGTACACTCTGAAGTATTGGGTATCGAGACGGTAAATGGTGGAGCTATGCGGGATCGAACCGCAGACCTCCTGCGTGCAAAGCAGGCGCTCTCCCAGCTGAGCTATAGCCCCATCGAATGTTAGACCTTTGCCAAATCGTTTTTGAGCAAGGCGTGGAATGACGACGCATACACCAGTATGCAAGTTGTTTCACAACGCAGCACAAGAACGATTTTGGTAGGCCTGAGTGGACTTGAGCCACCGACCTCACCCTTATCAGGGGTGCGCTCTAACCACCTGAGCTACAAGCCTATAAGGTCTTCTAACCGCTCGATTTCTTTCATCAGACAATCTGTGTGAACACTTCACAGAATCAGTATCATTAGGTAAGGAGGTGATCCAACCGCAGGTTCCCCTACGGTTACCTTGTTACGACTTCACCCCAGTCATGAATCACAAAGTGGTAAGCGCCCTCCCGAAGGTTAAGCTACCTACTTCTTTTGCAACCCACTCCCATGGTGTGACGGGCGGTGTGTACAAGGCCCGGGAACGTATTCACCGTAGCATTCTGATCTACGATTACTAGCGATTCCGACTTCATGGAGTCGAGTTGCAGACTCCAATCCGGACTACGACGTACTTTATGAGGTCCGCTTGCTCTCGCGAGGTCGCTTCTCTTTGTATACGCCATTGTAGCACGTGTGTAGCCCTACTCGTAAGGGCCATGATGACTTGACGTCATCCCCATCTTCCTCCAGTTTATCACTGGCAGTCTCCTTTGAGTTCCCGACCGAATCGCTGGCAACAAAGGATAAGGGTTGCGCTCGTTGCGGGACTTAACCCAACATTTCACAACACGAGCTGACGACAGCCATGCAGCACCTGTCTCAGAGTTCCCGAAGGCACCAAGGCATCTCTGCCAAGTTCTCTGGATGTCAAGAGTAGGTAAGGTTCTTCGCGTTGCATCGAATTAAACCACATGCTCCACCGCTTGTGCGGGCCCCCGTCAATTCATTTGAGTTTTAACCTTGCGGCCGTACTCCCCAGGCGGTCGATTTAACGCGTTAGCTCCGGAAGCCACGCCTCAAGGGCACAACCTCCAAATCGACATCGTTTACAGCGTGGACTACCAGGGTATCTAATCCTGTTTGCTCCCCACGCTTTCGCACCTGAGCGTCAGTCTTCGTCCAGGGGGCCGCCTTCGCCACCGGTATTCCTCCAGATCTCTACGCATTTCACCGCTACACCTGGAATTCTACCCCCCTCTACGAGACTCTAGCTTGCCAGTTTTGAATGCAGTTCCCAGGTTAAGCCCGGGGATTTCACATCCAACTTAACAAACCGCCTGCGTGCGCTTTACGCCCAGTCATTCCGATTAACGCTTGCACCCTCCGTATTACCGCGGCTGCTGGCACGGAGTTAGCCGGTGCTTCTTCTGCGAGTAACGTCAATTAGCAAGGTTATTAACCTTACTGCCTTCCTCCTCGCTGAAAGTGCTTTACAACCCGAAGGCCTTCTTCACACACGCGGCATGGCTGCATCAGGCTTGCGCCCATTGTGCAATATTCCCCACTGCTGCCTCCCGTAGGAGTCTGGACCGTGTCTCAGTTCCAGTGTGGCTGGTCATCCTCTCAGACCAGCTAGGGATCGTCGCCTAGGTGAGCCATTACCCCACCTACTAGCTAATCCCATCTGGGCACATCTGATGGCGTGAGGCCCGAAGGTCCCCCACTTTGGTCTTGCGACGTTACGCGGTATTAGCTACCGTTTCCAGTAGTTATCCCCCTCCATCAGGCAGTTTCCCAGACATTACTCACCCGTCCGCCGCTCGTCACCCAAAGAGCAAGCTCTACTGTGCTACCGCTCGACTTGCATGTGTTAGGCCTGCCGCCAGCGTTCAATCTGAGCCATGATCAAACTCTTCAATTTAAAGTTTGATTTGCTTCTGCAAGAGAAGCGATGCTCAAAGAATTATTACTGTTAGTTCGTAATGAATTAACTGTTGTTCACTCTGCAAGACTTTTATTTTTTAAGCCCGTAGGCTTTACGATAAAGTCCTGTGAGTGCCCACACAGATTGTCTGATTAATTGTTAAAGAGCGTTGCCACATCTACCGTGGCGCGGGAGGCGCATATTACGCTGCACCGCTGAAAAGTCAACGTTAATTTTTCAATTTCGCGTTCGGCTTTCCTGTTTTACTTCTTACTGTTACCACAACTGCGTGTCGCTGTTGCCGTGTCAGTGGAGGCGCAGTATAGACACTTCTCGCGCCCTGACAAGGGCTAATTTCAATTTTATTTCTGAGTGTCTACTATTCAGCCAAAAAGCCATTAAAACGGCAGTTTTTCCAACGATTCAAAGCCGAAACGCTGCAAAACAGGCCACAGGGTCGCTACTTTAGGCGTGATAGTCATGCAATAAGCCAGATTCTTTTCCGAGCTCAGAACCGGTGGCTGCTCCAGGTTAGCGAGATGCCATGCAGTTCTTCTGGCGATTGCCGCCCCGGAATCCACCAGCCGCGTGCCGTTTGGTAACACCAACTGCAACTCTTCAGCCAAAAGCGGGAAGTGCGTACAGCCAAGCACCACAGTATCCGGAGGCTCAGGCAATTTCAGCCAAGGGTGCAAAATTTGCTGCAACGCCAACAACGATACGTTATCCCCTTGCAACTTAGCCTCCGCAAGTTCCACCAACTCGGCCGACCCCAGCAGTAATATCTGGCAGTCTGTGGCAAAACGGGCAATCAGTTCGTGCGTGTAGGAGCGTTGCACCGTGGCGCGCGTCGCCAGAACACCGACGATACCGTTGCGTGTCAGCTTTGCGGCAGTCTTCACCGCTGGCACAACGCCGATTACCGGGAAGGTAAAACGCTCGCGCAATGCGGGCAGTGAAATGGTGCTTGCGGTGTTGCAGGCAATAACCACGGCGGCCAGTTGGTGGCGCTGTTGTACCGCAGAAACGATTTGAACCACACGCTCAACGATAAAGTCTTGCGGCTTCTCACCGTAGGGGAACGCTTCATTATCGAAGGCGTAGATATAATGAAGATCCGGCAGCAACTGCCGAATCTCGTTATACACAGATAACCCCCCCACGCCGGAGTCAAACACCAAAACCGTGGGGCGGGCGGGCAGGTTAGAAGGTGTAGCTTCCGTTGAGATAGTACTCTCTTCCTGCCGTTTGATAGCCATATGCTGTCTCGTACTCTTTATCAAACAGGTTGGCGATTCTACCACGAACTGTAAGATGAGAGGTGACAGGATATGATACAGCGAGGTCCCAGAGACTTACGCCGCCAATTTTGATGGTTTGGTAAGTCTTGTAGTCAGTATCGTAACGCTGACCGAGATACTGGTAACTCAATGACCAATCAAGATCAGCAACAGCCCAATCCAACTGATATAGCCAACCGACTTAAAAATGATTACATCCTATGCCCTGATATGCGGCAAAGAAGCATAGCTGGCTGTTATCAAAATAATGTCGCTTGGCTATACTTAACCTGTTGTTTAGCGAGACGTAATAGCACTTTATTTGTTTGGGTATTACGTGGGTCGAGGTAATCAAATGACACTTTATGAGCCAGAGGGCTTTGTTGAATAATTTAAGATACTGATTTATATAAGCATTATAAAATTTCAACGACTAATTTTTCCTCTCGGAATGCTTTTTATTGTGCTAACTATTTGATTTGTCGTTCTAACAAAATACATTCTCTGTAAATGCATTCTAACTAAAGAAGATGTAAATCAAACGGTTAAATTATTCAACAAAGCCGAGCCAGAGGGCCCGTTTCGAAGGATGCCGTTGCTTCTACACCTTTAATTCGAGCTTCTTGGATGTTGCTATAGTGGAGCGTTGAGTCAGTGTAAATCAGGTTATCAATATCATTACGTGTATTAGTCGCGACTTGATCTGACACATGACCTTGAAAGGTTGAGAGTTACCGGTTTTGATATGGGTGTCTAATCCTTAAACAAAACGCGAGGTAACTCTCATGCTTCATACTAACAATCACATCATCAAACACAAAGCCGGCCTGCTCAATCTCGCCGAAGAACTTGGTAACGTATCAAAAGCCTGCAAGATCATGGGCGTGTCGCGCGACACGTTTTACCGTTATCAGGAACTGGCTGCTGAAGGTGGCATCGATGCACTGGTTAACCAGAACCGCCGGGTTCCCAACCTGAAGAACTGTAGTGATTGAATAATCAGGACACTAAACTTACATCCAAAACGGAGGTGTTTAGTGAACCATAAACGACAATTTACCCCTGAGTTTAAAAAGGAAGCCGTTGCCCTGGTATAGCCAACCGACTTAAAAATGATTACATCCTATGCCCTGATATGCGGCAAAGAATCATAGCTGGCTGTTATCAAAATAATGTCGTTTGGCTATAACAGAGCAGGGCTATACTATAGCCAGGGCAGCAGCATCGCTGGGCATAAGCAACAAAACCCTGTATACATGGGTCTCGCTGGCACGCGAGCAGAGCAACGGCGTACTCAGCGATGATGAACGTGCAGAGTTAAAACGGTTACAAAAGGAAAACAAAGAGTTACGTACAGAGAAGGAGATACTAAAAAAGGCGAGTGCCTTCTTCGCGAAACATATGTCGTGAGATACCGGTTCATTCTCGACAATGCCACTGACTTCAGCGTTCGTACACTCTGTCGGGTCATGCGTGTGACGGCCTCTGCCTGGTATGCATGGCGAAAAAAGCCCGCCGAACCGCTGCAAAAAGACGTGGAGGTCCGGGTCAGGTTAAAGGCGCTGTTCGCCGCCAGCAGGCAGGGAGCAGGAAGCCGGACGCTGGTCAAAAGGCTTCGTGGAAAAGGCATCATAATCAGCCGCTGGCGGGTGAGGAAAATCATGCAGGAGCCCCATTCCCACTCGAAACGCAACAAAGTGACCCACTGGCCAGAGTCGGATAAAATCACCGTTCTGGCCCTACTGGAGATCCCGTTGCATGCAGGGAAAACATCTGACTCACAAAGAACGGTTCTACATCGAAAAGCGGCGTGGTGATGGGGTTAACCAGGCCACCATCGCCCGGGAACTGGAGCTTCCTCGTTCTACCATCAGCAGGGAACTCAGACGCAATACCGACGCCGCTTTCAACGGGGTCTATTCCTGCAGAAGGGCCGAAACGTTGGCCAGAGGGCGGCGGCAGAAAACACGGCCGGACAGCGTGATTAACCAGCTTGAACCGCACATTCAGGACTTTATCAGAACGGCGCTGTCTACCCACACCTCACCTGAGGTCATCAGTGGGCGCCTGGTCCTGGAATTTGGCCTGTCCGTCAGCAAGAACTCGCTCTATCGCTATATCCAGCAGGAGCGCCGGGCCGGCGGTGAGCTGTATCAGCAGCTCCCTCATCGGGGTAAACGGTATAACTATCAGACCGATGAGAACAAACGCGGTCCTATTCCCAACCGTGTTGGCATTGAGCAGCGGCCGGCCGTTGCTGACCTCAAGCAGGAACCCGGGCATTTCGAGATTGACACCATCTTTGGCAAAGATCAGAAATCATTCCTGCTGACGGTGGTCGATAAAGCCGTCAAGCTGGTCATCATTCGCAAACTGCCCAACAAGCGAGCAGAGACAGTGGTAGCGGCCTTCAGGGACATCGTTGCCAATACCTTCTGCGAGTTTAAAACCCTGACTGCTGACAACGGTTCTGAATTTTCCCAGCACGGGGAAATTACAAAAGTCACGGGGGCACCGGTCTACTTTGCCCGGCCATATCATTCCTGGGAACGCGGGTTGAATGAGCATACCAACGGGCTGATACGGCGTTTTTACCCGAAGGGAACGGACTTCAATTATGTCACCCATCGCAAGGTTGCAGCACTCGAACACCTGCTCAATACGCGAGGCCGAAAATCGCTGGGTTATCGTTCTCCAAATTAGGTATTTTTAACGCACTTACAGGCGGCATAATGCCCTACCGTTTTGTTGCGTTTCGACTGGGAATGGGGCGGAAGAGGGGCTGGTCTGCCGACAGCGCCGGACTTATAAGGTCACGACAAAACCCCGCCCGGGTGCAGAGGTGGCCCCAAACCTGCTGAACCAGAATTTTAACCCGCCGGGGCCAAATCAGGTGTGGGCGAGTGACATCACGTATCTGAAGACCGGTGAAGGCTTGCTGTATCTGGCGGCTATTATGGATTTGTACTCCCGGCAGATAGTGGGCTGGCAGGTGGACAGACGGATGACCTCATCGCTGGTCTGCGGGGCCCTGATGAAGGCATATAACCTGCGAACTCCCCCGCCGGGCCTGGTGGTGCATACGGACAGGGGGGCGCAGTACACGGGACAACGCTTTCAGGCGCTGCTGAGCAGCTACAGGCTGAGGAGCAGCTACAGGCTGAGGAGCAGCTACAGGCTGAGGAGCAGCTACAGGCTGAGGAGCAGCTACAGGCTGAGGAGCAGCTACAGGCTGAGGAGCAGCTACAGGCTGAGGAGCAGCTACAGGCTGAGGAGCAGTATGGGAGACGTGGGTGCCTGCTGGGATAATGCGGTGATGGAGCGCTTCTGGGGCAGTCTGAAACATGAATGGTTGCTGCTGGTACCCCAGCCAACACGGGCTTACATGGAGCAGGATGTGGCGACGTATATCCGCTACTACAACCTACACAGGCATCATGCCGCTAACGGGGATCTGTCTCCGGTGCGTTATGAACAAATGGCTGAGAAAAAAGTGTCCTGATTTACTTGACCAGTGCAAACCGCGCCGACGAAGCCACTGAACGCGCGGTTGTTGAATATGCCGTTGAGTTCCCGGCCCACGGGCAGCACCGGACCAGTAATGAGCTGCGTAAAAAAGGCGTATTTATCTCCGCCAGCGGCGTGCGGTCCATCTGGCAACGGCACGATCTGGAGAACTTCCGTAAACGCCTGAAGGCGCTTGAGGAAAAAGTTGCCAGAGAAGGCATCGTGCTTACCGATGTCCAAATCGCAGCGCTGGAGAAAAAGGCGCATGATGATGAGGCCAGCGGCGAAATCGAGACGGCTCATCCGGGTTATCTCGGGTCGCAGGACACCTTCTACGTTGGCAATCTGAAAGCGGTGGGCCGTATCTACCAGCAGACGTTCGTGGATACGTACTCGAAAGTGGCACACTGCAAGCTTTATACGAGTAAAACGCCGATCACTGCCGCCGACCTGCTAAATGATCGCGTACTGCCGTTCTACGAGGCTCAGGGACTGCCGATGCTGAGAATACTGACCGACAGGGGAACGGAGTACTGTGGTAAGGTGGGGCAGCATGATTACCAGCTGTATCTGGCCATCAACGATATCGACCATACAAAAACGAAGGCGATGTCTCCGCAAACGAACGGCATCTGCGAGCGCTTCCATAAAACGATTTTGCAGGATTTTTATCAGGTTACGTTCCGCAAGAAGTTATATGGGGACCTGGAGAGCCTGCAGGCAGATCTGGACAACTGGTTGTGGCATTACAATAATGAGCGAACTCATCAGGGAAAAATGTGCTGCGGGCGAACGCCAATGGCCACGTTACTTGATGGAAAACGGGTCTGGGCAGAAAAGGATCTGAACCGGATGTAATCTGACAGACACCTGTATAAATAACCGGTAACTGTCAGATCAGGTCTGAGCTAGTACATATAGCTAAACGACTTAATTTTGATTACATTATTTAAATGAGCTATTCAATTGATTTTAGACGTAAAGTGATATCTACACGGAAAAACGAAGGGTTGAGTATCCGAGAAACAGCGAAGCAATTTCGGATTGGCCCTGCCTCTGTATCGCGTTGGATTAATCAAATAGAGTCAAAAGCATCGACCACGCGTCAGCGAAAGATCGATAAATCCGAGTTGATAAAAGATGTTGAACAATATCCAGATGCTTACCAAAAAGAACGTGCAGAGCGTTTTGGCGTTTGTCAGAAGGCCATTTGGCAAGCGCTTAAAAAGCTGGGATTGACCTATAAAAAAACTCTACGTCATCCGAAAGCCGACGAAAACGCCCGGCAGGGATTTCAACAAAAAAAACAACAGTATGAAAAAGAAGGTAAACCTATTGTTTTTATTGATGAAAGTGGTTTTTCACACGATGCCCCACGGACTCACGGCTATTCCCCAAAAGGTCAACGTTGTTTTGGCCTGAAGAACTGGGGAGCTAGGGGAAGAACAAATGTTATCGGCGCTTTATTAGGCACAACGCTGTTTGCTATCGGATTATTTGATATCAATATTAACAGCGATGTTTTCTATGCCTGGGTCACACAAGTCCTTATCCCAGTACTCCCTAAAAACAGTGTAATCATGATGGACAATGCCACTTTTCACAAAAAACATAATATTCAACAAGTCATCATCGATGCAGGGTATATGGTGGAGTATTTGCCTACATATTCGCCAGATCTTAACCCAATTGAGCATAAATGGGCACAAGCAAAAAGCAAAAAGCAAAAAAAGAGAGATGGGTTGCGATACAGAGAGTTTGTTCTCAGTCCATATGGTGTAATCAAAATTAAGTCGCTTGGCTATACCAGACTGATTCAAACGTATACCGTCGATTAAAATCAGAGCATGGTTAGAATTGGTGCCACGAATAAACATAGAACTCATTTGCCCCAACCCACCATTCTGCCCAATATCCACCCCCGGCAAACGGCGCATCACGTCAGTCAAGCTCTTCGCCTGCCAGCGGTCAATATCTTCGCGAGTCACCACTGTTGTAGGCGCCAACACCGTATTAACCGGCTGTTGAAAACGGTTAGCGGTAACCACCATGGTGTTGTTGTCAGTTTGCTGTGCCCAGCCAGAAAAAGCCGTGACAGAGAGCGCCGCCAGCAGCGATAATTTTTTATAAGACATGTAGTTAGCATCCAAATCACATTGCGGATGCCGCATTACCACAATCGATAGCTCGCGACGATCGTGAACATTGCGACGTAAACCGGCAGGTCTTCGGGCTCGAGTGACATTGCTGTTGCAATCAGAAACGACGACTTCCCACCCGCAGGCAGTGTCTGCATTTAATGCTGTCGTTTCCCTTCCCCTTACCGCTGCGCGTCAGCTCCAGATTTTCACTAAACTAGTTGCTGAATAGAGACTTGCATTTTTTGTCAGGCTATTGAGAATAAAAAGAGGTTTAACTTAGAGAATAAAGGTTTGAAATGATCAACAAAGAGCGGTTGTTACGAGATAATCGTTTATGTAAAGCAATCATTGGATTATCAGTCGAAGAATTGAAAAATTTAGCCGCTGAATTTTCAGCTTGTTATTTGATTTATCGGAAAAAGAATCGAAAAGATCACGAGCGGCAGATGGGTGCAGGGCAGAAAGGATTTATCCCAACCCCATTAGATAAACTGCTTTTTATTTTATTGTATTTAAAATGTTATCCGACCTATGATTTGCAAGGACTTCTTTTTGGTTTAGATAGAACACGGGTATGTCGCTGGGTAAAAATATTATTGCCGGTTTTAGAGATGACCTTTGGGCGAGAATGTGTTTTGCCCGCTCGTCAAATTCGCTCTGCTGAGGAATTTTTTCGCGCCTTTCCTGGAGTTAAAGACGTCTTTATTGATGGGACAGAGCGACCTGTCCAAAAGCCTAAGAATCTGCGTCGGCGAAAAAAAATGTATTCGGGAAAGAAAAGACAGACCACTCGAAAAGGGCTTATTATGACTGACGAAACAAGGCAAATTGGATTTATAGCCAACCGACTTAAAAATGATTACATCCTATGCCCTGATATGCGGCAAAGAAGCATAGCTGGCTGTTATCAAAATAATGTCGCTTGGCTATATCCCCATGAGCAAAAATGGGCGCCGTCACGATAAACGCTTACTCGATAAAGTCGATATAATTCGCCATATTCCTCCTGAGGTAACCATCTGGGCAGATACCGGTTTTCAAGGTATAGATAAACAGCATCCTAATACACAAATCCCAAAAAAAGGAACTCGAAAAAGACCTTTATCGCCTGAACAAAAACAAGAAAATAAAATAATCTCGGGCATCCGTATTACAGTTGAACACGCCATCGCGGGTATCAAGCGCCTCGGTTGCATGACCCAAATTTGAGTCTGTAAAGAATTTTGTGTAAATGGCTCCATTGCTTAACCGGAGATTCGTTCTCCATACATCAACATGAATTGGCTCATAGCAGGTTTCCAGTCTCTGATTGGCAAGGTCCATTTAGCAGAGATATTATGCAAGGCTAGATAGAGTAATTTTATCACCGAGTCATCCGTTGGAAATATTCGTCGCGTTTTCGTTATCTTGCGCAATGAAGCATTTAACGACTCTATCGCGTTGGTGGTGTAGATAACCTTGCGGATCTCCGGCGGAAAGTCAAAAATGACGATGAGACGTTCCCAATTATAGCCAACCGACTTAAAAATGATTACATCCTATGCCCTGATATGCGGCAAAGAAGCATAGCTGGCTGTTATCAAAATAATGTCGCTTGGCTATATTTCTACACGACGGGCTGATCGTCGGGAACTGCTCATCCCATTTGGCCGCGAAGGCATCCAGGGCCTCTTCAGCGCCCTCTAGCGTTGCGGAACTATAGATGGTGCGCAGGTCAGCAGCAACGGCCTTACGCTCTTTCCAGCCGACGTAGCGCAGCGAGTTCCGCACCTGATGCACAATGCAGAGCTGTACCCGCGTATGCGGGTAAACAGCTTCAATGGCATCAGGAAAGCCTTTCAGGCCATCGCAGCAGGCGACGAAGATGTCCTTTAGCCCACGATTTTTCAGTTCTGTCATCACAGATAACCAGAACTTGGCCCCCTCAGTTTTGGCTATCCATAGCCCCAGCAGCTATTTTTCGCCCTGGCCGTTGACGCCGAGGGCCAGATAAACAGACTTGTTGGCCACGGCTCCGCCGTCCTGGCTTTTGACAACAATACAGTCAAGGTAAACAATGGGATAAAGCGCATCCAGCGGCCGTTGCTGCCAGCGCTTAACGTCATCCATGGCTTTGTTGAATAATTTAAGATACTGATTTATATAAGCATTATAAAATTTCAACGACTAATTTTTCCTCTCGGAATGCTTTTTATTGTGCTAACTATTTGATTTGTCGTTCTAACAAAATACATTCTCTGTAAATGCATTCTAACTAAAGAAGATGTAAATCAAACGGTTAAATTATTCAACAAAGCCGTCATCCATCACAGCATTGGTCACTTGAGAAATGAAGCCAGCGGAAACATCGACCCCGTAGACTTCTTTAAAGTGTGCCTGAATATCACGGGTTGATAACCCTCTGGAATATAGAAAGCGTGTTGCTTAATAGTGAAATAAGGGTGTTTCGGTGATTGAAGTAAATTTTACGCTGTTCTGAGATGGAAATTCCAAAGACCGGCGCTAAGGAGTAAGAAGGTATCATCAATAAAGGGTCTACGATTCCGTAAAATTTGGGTCATGCAACCGAGGCGCTTGATACCCGCGATGGCGTGTTCAACTGTAATACGGATGCCCGAGATTATTTTATTTTCTTGTTTTTGTTCAGGCGATAAAGGTCTTTTTCGAGTTCCTTTTTTTAGGATTTGTGTATTAGGATGCTGTTTATCTATACCTTGAAAACCGGTATCTGCCCAGATGGTTATAGCTAAACGACTTAATTTTGATTACATTATTTAAATGAGCTATTCAATTGATTTTAGACGTAAAGTGATATCTACACGGAAAAACGAAGGGTTGAGTATCCGAGAAACAGCGAAGCAATTTCGGATTGGCCCTGCCTCTGTATCGCGTTGGATTAATCAAATAGAGTCAAAAGCAGGCTTTGTTGAATAATTTAACATGCTGATTTACATAATTATTATAACACTTCAACAACTAAGTTTTCCAGCCGTAATGCTTTTTATTGTGCTAACTACTTGATTTGTCGTTCTAACAAAATACAGTCTCTGTACATGCATTCTACCTAAAGAAGATGTAAATCAAACGGTTAAATTATTCAACAAAGCCTCAAAAGCATCGACCACGCGTCAGCGAAAGATCGATAAATCCGAGTTGATAAAAGATGTTGAACAATATCCAGATGCTTACCAAAAAGAACGTGCAGAGCGTTTTGGCGTTTGTCAGAAGGCCATTTGGCAAGCGCTTAAAAAGCTGGGATTGACCTATAAAAAAAAACGCTACGTCATCCGAAAGCCGACGAAAACGCCCGGCAGGGATTTCAACAAAAAAAACAACAGTATGAAAAAGAAGGTAAACCTATTGTTTTTATTGATGAAAGTGGTTTTTCACACGATACCCCACGGACTCACGGCTATTCCCCAAAAGGTCAACGGTGTTTTGGCCTGAAGAACTGGGGAGCTAGGGGAAGAACAAATGTTATCGGCGCTTTATTAGGCACAACGCTGTTTGCTATCGGATTATTTGATATCAATATTAACAGCGATGTTTTCTATGCCTGGGTCACACAAGTCCTTATCCCAGTACTCCCTAAAAACAGTGTAATCATGATGGACAATGCCACTTTTCACAAAAAACATAATATTCAACAAGTCATCATCGATGCAGGGTATATGGTGGAGTATTTGCCTACATATTCGCCAGATCTTAACCCAATTGAGCATAAATGGGCACAAGCAAAAAGCAAAAAAAGAGAGATGGGTTGCGATACAGAGAGTTTGTTCTCAGTCCATATGGTGTAATCAAAATTAAGTCGCTTGGCTATACCTCAGGAGGAATATGGCGAATTATATCGACTTTATCGAGTAAGCGTTTATCGTGACGGCGCCCATTTTTGCTCATGGGGATAAATCCAATTTGCCTTGTTTCGTCAGTCATAATAAGCCCTTTTCGAGTGGTCTGTCTTTTCTTTCCCGAATACATTTTTTTTCGCCGACGCAGATTCTTAGGCTTTTGGACAGGTCGCTCTGTCCCATCAATAAAGACGTCTTTAACTCCAGGAAAGGCGCAAAAAAATTCCTCAGCAGAGCGAATTTGACGAGCGGGCAAAACACACTCTCGCCCCAAGGTCATCTCTAAAACCGGCAATAATATTTTTACCCAGCGACATACCCGTGTTCTATCTAAACCAAAAAGAAGTCCTTGCAAATCATAGGTCGGATAACATTTTAAATACAATAAAATAAAAAGCAGTTTATCTAATGGGGTTGGGATAAATCCTTTCTGCCCTGCACCCATCTGCCGCTCGTGATCTTTTCGATTCTTTTTCCGATAAATCAAATAACAAGCTGAAAATTCAGCGGCTAAATTTTTCAATTCTTCGACTGATAATCGGCTTTGTTGAATAAATCAGAATTAGCCGACAGGATGACTCCCTCTGCTACACCTGTTATCCTATCCTGACGCTGTGTGGCATACCCAACAACGTCATACGGTTCAGCGCTTTGACCATCGCTATGGCTTCACCTACTTGAGCCTCATAGTCACGCAGGCTCAGATGGCCACCCAGCAAAGTTTTTATGCGGAACATCGCTGTTTCTGCCACTGAACGCCGGTGATAACCCACTTTCTTTTTCCACATATCATTACTCCCGCTCAGACGCTGATTCGCCACCGCATGGTTACGTTCATGGTACTTGTCCGGCCAGTATTTGGCTCCGCTTCGCGGCGGGATAAGGGGCCTGATTTTCTTTCTTAGCAACGCATCGTGGCAGTAACGGGCGTCATAAGCACCGTCTGCTGACACTTCCCTGATTTTTCGGTGGGTTTGGTTAATCAGGCACGGCAGTGCCTGCGCATCTGTCGTTCCGCTGAGCGATAAGTCGGCACAGATAATCTCATGCGTCGCACTGTCTGCTGCCAGATGAAGCTTGCGCCACACTCTTCGTCTGTCAGCCCCATGCTGCCTGACTTTCCATTCACCTTCGCCAAAGACCTTCAGACCGGTACTGTCGATGACCAGATGCGAGATTTCACCACGCGTTGGCGTTTTTATGCTGATACTGACGGTTTGTGCCCGCCGACTGACCAGAGAGTAGTCCGGGCAGCGCAGTGGCAGGTTCATCAGTGTAAAAACCGAGTCGACAAAGCCCTGTAATGCCCGGAGCGACAGGTTAAACACGCGCTTTATCATCAAAACCGTGGTAACAGCCATATCGGTGTAGTAAAGCGGCCGACCACGACCTTCAGGCGAAGAACTGTCAGTCCATGCAGCGATGGCCGACTCATCAAGCCAGACCGTCAGGGAGCCGCGTTGTCTGAGTGCTTTGTTGTAGGTGGGCCAGTTGGTGATTTTAAACTTTTGCTTTGCCATGGGGAGCTGCTATCGGGAGCGATGATAGTGCTTTGATCCGGCGATCCCCTGAAAGTTCGATTTATTCAACAAAGCCCTGATAATCCAATGATTGCTTTACATAAACGATTATCTCGTAACAACCGCTCTTTGTTGATCATTTCAAACCTTTATTCTCTAAGTTAAACCTCTTTTTATTCTCAATAGCATGACAAAAAATGCAAGTCTCTATTCAGCAACTAGTTTAGAGAAATAATGCGGTCATCGAAGCCGTTAAGCTGTTTTTCGTTCTTACCGATCAGTGTCGGCTCGAAGGTACTGTTGCGGTCGCGCGGAATATCGAGCTCGATCTCCCCATTTTGGCTACGTACGCTCTTGGATGTCTTGCCATTGCGGGAGTTGCCTGAATGATTACCTGCCGGGTCATGCTTAGCATACCCAAGGTGCATCTCCATCTCAGCTTCAAGAACCCGTTCCGCCAGTCTTTTAGTCAGCACCTTGAGTAGGCCTGATTCACCCAGCAGATCCTGAGGGGAGTGACAATCTTGAAGCAGTTGGTCAATAAGTTCGTTGCTGATAGGCATTTTGTTATCCTTTGAAGGTTTTCCTCAAAATGCAATTTACACAGATTATTTTACAGTCTCAAATTTTACGGAATCGTAGACTCTTTATTGATGATACCTTCTTACTCCTTAGCGCCGGTCTTTGGAATTTCCATCTCAGAACAGCGTAAAATTTACTTCAATCACCGAAACACCCTTATTTCACTATTAAGCAACACGCTTACTGGATTCCCTTTTAACTCACACTGCTTCAGCACACAGTGCAATACCGGCACGCTATGCTACGATAGCCGCTTACGGATATCTAGACTTCCGCGATGCGAGATTATTATCGCAGCAACAACGCTGGACATCCCTTCGATATGCCCTACAATGCCGGCCAGTAAACTTCTTTTCATCGTTTTGAAGCCGAGAACACCATGACGCCAGAGAACCTGCCCATCGAACAGTATGACGACCTGCTTGCGGAAAAGACGGAACGTCTACGGCAGATGATGGTGCCCTTTACTGCGCCAGAGCCAGAGGTGTTCCGTTCCCCTGAGAGTCATTACCGCATGCGGGCCGAATTTCGCATGTGGCACGAAGGTGACGATCTCTACCACATCATGTTCGATCAGCAGACCAAACAGCGGGTCAGGGTCGATCAATTCCCTGTGGCCAGTGCGTTGATTAATCGACTCATGCCCATTCTGATCGATGCACTACGCAACGATGTGATACTGCGTCACAAGCTGTTTCAGATTGACTATCTGTCGACGATGAGCGGTGAAGTCGTGGTGACATTTATCTACCACAAAGCGTTAGATGACGCGTGGCAACAACAGGCGCGCGCGCTGCGCGATACACTGCGCGCTCAGGGGTTCGCTCTGCAACTGATTGGCCGGGCAACAAAAACTAAAATCTGTCTCGACAGAGATTATGTGGATGAACGCCTACCCGTCGCCGGGCGTGAGATTATCTACCGTCAGGTGGCAAACAGCTTTACCCAGCCCAATGCCGCCATCAATATCCAAATGCTGGAGTGGGCGCTGAAGGCTACTGCAGGCTCAAAAGGCGATCTGCTCGAGCTTTATTGCGGTAATGGCAACTTCTCATTGGCCTTGGCACGTAATTTCAATCGTGTATTAGCCACCGAAATCGCCAAACCGTCCGTCGCCGCGGCACAATTCAACATCGCCGCGAACCAGATTGATAACGTGCAGATTATTCGCATGTCGGCAGAAGAATTCACCCAAGCGCTACAGGGTCAGCGTGAATTTACCCGTTTGCAGGGTATCGATTTGTCCGAATATCAGTGCGACACCATTTTTGTCGATCCACCCCGTAGCGGCCTGGACGACCAAACGCTGTCCATGGTGCAGGGTTACTCGCACATCCTCTACATCTCCTGCAACCCGGAAACCCTGTGCAACAACCTGACCCAACTCACGACGACGCACCGTATCACTCGTCTGGCGCTGTTCGATCAGTTTCCCTATACCCATCATATTGAATGCGGCGTGCTGTTAGAGAAGAAGGCGTAACCGTTTTCTTCATCGCGAAAACGTGACCATCAGGATGCAGGCGCGTTGTCTACCGGGAGGCGCTTTTTAAGCCGCAAGCCAATCCAGAACACCAACACGACACACAGTAACGAAGGCAGGAAGTTGGAGCCAATCTGTGGGTATTCAACGCGAACCAATGCGCTATACAGCAGCAGCCCCAGTAAAAAGCAGGCGGCGGCCAGCAGCGGTATGCCTTCAGGCATCTCAATATTGAGGTAACGCTGGTGCAGGCAGTAAACCGAAAGCACCAGCGCAACCAGCGGAAAGACGGAAAAGGGCACGATTGAACTGAACAAGGAGGCAAATGAACCATTGACCGATAAACCTGCGATCAATGCCAAAACCAGGGTGCCTTTTTATTGATGAGGGTATTTTGTCATGATGTCTCCCGTAGTTTTATAGCCAAGCGACTTAATTTTGATTACACCATATGGACTGAGAACAAACTCTCTGTATCGCAACCCATCTCTCTTTTTTTGCTTTTTGCTTGTGCCCATTTATGCTCAATTGGGTTAAGATCTGGCGAATATGTAGGCAAATACTCCACCATATACCCTGCATCGATGATGACTTGTTGAATATTATGTTTTTTGTGAAAAGTGGCATTGTCCATCATGATTACACTGTTTTTAGGGAGTACTGGGATAAGGACTTGTGTGACCCAGGCATAGAAAACATCGCTGTTAATATTGATATCAAATAATCCGATAGCAAACAGCGTTGTGCCTAATAAAGCGCCGATAACATTTGTTCTTCCCCTAGCTCCCCAGTTCTTCAGGCCAAAACACCGTTGACCTTTTGGGGAATAGCCGTGAGTCCGTGGGGTATCGTGTGAAAAACCACTTTCATCAATAAAAACAATA
Organism: Symbiopectobacterium purcellii; assembly: GCF_052050035.1. Taxonomy (GTDB): domain Bacteria; phylum Pseudomonadota; class Gammaproteobacteria; order Enterobacterales; family Enterobacteriaceae; genus Symbiopectobacterium; species Symbiopectobacterium purcellii_A. The sequence continues at coordinate 4,171,153 of NZ_CP189882.1, read as the reverse complement.
GGTTTACCTTCTTTTTCATACTGTTGTTTTTTTTGTTGAAATCCCTGCCGGGCGTTTTCGTCGGCTTTCGGATGACGTAGCGTTTTTTTTTATAGGTCAATCCCAGCTTTTTAAGCGCTTGCCAAATGGCCTTCTGACAAACGCCAAAACGCTCTGCACGTTCTTTTTGGTAAGCATCTGGATATTGTTCAACATCTTTTATCAACTCGGATTTATCGATCTTTCGCTGACGCGTGGTCGATGCTTTTGACTCTATTTGATTAATCCAACGCGATACAGAGGCAGGGCCAATCCGAAATTGCTTCGCTGTTTCTCGGATACTCAACCCTTCGTTTTTCCGTGTAGATATCACTTTACGTCTAAAATCAATTGAATAGCTCATTTAAATAATGTAATCAAAATTAAGTCGTTTAGCTATAAACACTCAAGTGTTTTAAACACTCAGGAACACGATGAGACGCCTACCGCATACCGCCTTAACAGAGGGAAACGTCACCTCAGGCTCGCTGCTACACGTCAGAAGTATTCACTTCCTTCTCATGTTACTTTCTGTACCAGTAGTAAGCCCCTTTGGCAATCAGGCGTAATTGCAGCACCAGACGTTCTTCCAATTGCCGCCGTTGTTCAAGCCCAACGTCCAACGCCTCTGCGCCAGCGCTAAACACAATCGTGACCATCGCTTCAGACTGGGCCTCCGCAAATTCACGCGGGATATGATTTTCCACTTCAAGATAGTCCGCCAGTTCCGCAATAAAATGCTGGATTTCACGGGCAACAGCAGCACGAAACGCGGCGGAGGTGCCCGAACGTTCACGCAGCAACAGGCGGAACGCATTGGGGTTATTGCCAATGAACTCCATAAAGGTGGCGACCGATGTACGAATAACGCTACCGCTTTTGGCAATGCGTTGGCGTGCCTGTCGCATCAGTTGACGCAACATCAGGCCGCTTTCATCGACCATGCTCAAACCCAATTCATCGACATCGCGGAAGTGGCGATAAAAAGAGGTGGGAGCGATGCCCGCCTCACGCGCGACCTCACGCAAGCTCAGGCTGGCGAAACTCCGTTCGGCGCTGAGTTGACTGAAAGCAGCTTCGATTAAGGAACGGCGAGTGCGTTCTTTTTGTTGTGCTCTGACACCCATATTTTGTGTTCCGACACACATATTCAGCTGACACCATCCGCGTTCCTCTCCAGAAAAGCACTATAGCAAACTTTACTTGCGACATACTGAGACAAAGTTTGCCATATTGAAAATGAGACAGACGATTGTCATACCAGCAACAGGGATAAATTGGGTTATGAACGCGGCAGTGTTACAATAGCGTTATCGGCTTGTATAAAAACAGGATTACCCTACCATGACACAGCAAGCACAGATTCAGCAACCGTTTGATTATGATGCCATCATCATTGGTTCCGGCCCAGGCGGCGAAGGGGCCGCGATGGGGCTGGTCAAGCAAGGTGCCAGAGTGGCCGTCATCGAGCGATATAACAACGTCGGCGGCGGATGCACGCACTGGGGAACCATCCCCTCCAAAGCTTTGCGCCATGCTGTCAGCCGCATCATCGAATTTAACCAGAACCCGCTGTATAGCGATAATGCACGCCCTATTCGCTCCTCGTTCTCCGATATCCTACGCCACGCCGACAGCGTCATCGGCCAGCAAACCCGTATGCGCCAGGGTTTTTACGAACGTAACCATTGCGAAATATTTTCAGGTGAAGCGCATTTCATCGATGAACACACGGTTGCCGTGCAGTATCCCGATAATATGCAAGATACGCTCACCGCCGCCCACATTATCATTGCCACGGGCTCGCGCCCCTACCACCCGGCAAATGTAGACTTTGCACATCCCCGTATTTACGACAGCGATTCCATTCTGGAACTGGATCACGAACCCCAGCACGTGATCATTTATGGCGCAGGCGTGATTGGCTGCGAATATGCCTCAATCTTTCGTGGTCTGAGCGTAAAAGTGGATCTGATCAACACCCGCGATCGCCTGCTGGCGTTTCTCGATCAGGAAATGTCTGACGCCTTGTCCTACCATTTTTGGAACAATGGCGTAGTAATTCGTCATAACGAAGAGTTCGAATCGATCGAGGGTACCGCTGACGGCGTCATTGTTCATCTTAAATCCGGTAAAAAGATGAAGGCCGACTGCTTGCTGTACGCCAATGGGCGCACCGGCAACACGGAGATGTTAGGGCTGGAAAAAATCGGTTTGGTGCACGATGGGCGCGGCCAGTTGAAAGTCAACAGCATGTACCAAACCGCGCTGGCACACATTTACGCGGTGGGCGACGTTATCGGCTATCCCAGCCTGGCTTCAGCGGCCTACGATCAGGGACGATTGGCGGCGCAAGCCATCGTCAAAGGCGATGCCAGTGCACACCTTATCGAAGATATCCCGACAGGGATCTATACCATTCCGGAAATCAGCTCCGTAGGAAAAACCGAGCAGGAGCTTACGGCAATGAAAGTGCCTTATGAGGTTGGGCGCGCGCAGTTCAAGCATCTGGCGCGGGCGCAAATCGTTGGCATGAACGTGGGGAGCCTGAAGATTCTTTTCCACCGAGAAACCAGGCAAATTCTCGGTATTCACTGCTTTGGCGAGCGTGCGGCAGAAATCATTCACATCGGCCAGGCCATCATGGAGCAAAAAGGCGAAGGGAATACTATCGAATATTTCGTTAATACAACCTTTAATTACCCAACGATGGCCGAAGCTTACCGGGTGGCTGCACTTAATGGATTAAACCGCCTGTTTTAATGCGCTGTCCAAATAGTGCTGCATATGTTCCCGCACAGCGTCCGCCAATTGTTCATAGCGACCGCGCAGTGGCGATCCCGGGCGGTACACCAGCGCGACAGTTCGCTTCGGCTCCGGCTTGTAGCACGGTAAATAACAAACACCATCACGCTGGCGCTCATGAGGCACCGCCAGCGAAGGCAACAAGGTGATCCCACTGCCGGCGGCGACCATGTTGCGCAGCGTTTCCAGGCTGGTGGCACGAAAATGCGTATCTTCATCTGCCCCGGCCTGGAAGCAGAACCCCAATGCCTGATCGCGCAGGCAATGCCCGTCTTCCAGCATCAGCAGTTTTTCACCGGCCAGATCGGACATGGCAACACGCTCACGGTTTGCCCACGGATGATCATGATAAATCGCCAGCTTCATGGGTTCATCAAACAGTGGGACTTCGATAAATGCTTCCGATTCCTTGACCATCGCGAGAATGGCGCAGTCCAGCTTGCCGCTATCCAGATGTGCCAGTAGCTGATGCGTCTGAGCTTCGTGCAGGTACATTTCCAGCTTAGGGAACGTGCGGTGCAGCATGGGAATGATATTCGGCAGCAGATAAGGACCAACGGTGGGGATCAGCCCAATATGCAGCGGGCCAGACATGGTCTCTCCCTGTTGGCTCGCCATCTCTTTAAGCACTTTGACTTCGCGCAGCACGGTTCTTGCCTGTTCGACCAGTAGCAAGCCAGCCTGAGTAAACAACACTTTTCTGCTGGTGCGTTCCAATAACATCACGCCCAGTTCATCTTCCAGTTTACGAATTTGACCGCTGAGCGTCGGTTGGCTGACATGGCAAGAGTCCGCTGCACGCCGAAAATGACGGTGTTCAGCTAACGCCACCAGATACTCTAGATCCCGAATGTTCATTTATCATTATCCTTAACACGATAGCCAAAAACGATAGGTGGGATACCAATCAATGGTAACACCTATCAACAAAGAAAACGTTTGTTTCCCGACAACAACGGTATCTTATCGGTTAAAAAATATAACCAGCGACGGCGTTAAGAAAATGAAATTTGTTTCACTATTGAAATTTTATAAGACCTTCAATGCTGGATAGTCATAAGATGCCAAATATTAAAAACACACAAAGCCGACACACTTTACCGAGGTAGTGGTAATAACATAGCGCATCAATAATGACATAATTATTTTACCCTGCAACATATCAATGAAGCTTGAATAAAAAGTGGAATCGGGCCAGCGAGTGACCCACATCAGTAGCGAAATTTAGTGCTCCCTCAGCGTCAATCGGGTTAAAGTCCGGAAAAGACCGCAAACTGAGAAAGAATACTAGGCTGTGTCCCTTAATTGCTTGAGCTATAGTATCCATCTGTTTCTAAGACACTTTGGATTATGGCTCGCTACGATCTTTCTGATGAAGCATGGGCAATCATTGAGCGCTTGTTACCAACCGTTTTGACATCTCCGCAGGCAGGCCGGCCATGGGCAGAACATCGCAAAATCGTCAACGGCATGTTCTGGATACTGTGTTCAGGTGCCCCATGGCGTGATTTACCTGAACGTTACGGCCCATGGAAAACCGTTTATAACCGTTTCAATAGATGGTCAAAGTCTGGAGTTATTAACATTATTTTTAATAGGTTACTTTCATTTCTTGATGCTCATGGACTTGTTGACTGGTCAGCCATTGCGCTGGATGGCAGAATATCCGTGCGCTCAAATGTGCGGCTGGCGCTCAAAAAAACATCCCGATATTACCAACGATAACAGCCTGGGTCGCTCACGAGGTGGTTATGGCACCAAAATCCACATGGCGGCTGACGGAAGCGGCATCCCGCTAAATATCGTACTGAGTGCTGGGCAGGCTCACGAAAGCCTGTTCGCGTTACGACTCCTGGACGGCATTGGCGTGCAACGGCAGAACGGTAGCATGAAGCGTCGTGGTCATGCGGTACTGGCTGACAAAGCCTACTCTGGCAATGCACTCCGTAACAAGTTGAAAAGAAAAGGGATAAGAGCGGTTATTCCCCGAAAATCAAATGAAAAACTGGCTTCAGATGGACGCTCACAACTTTATCGTGATGCTTATCGCCGTCGCAACGTTGTAGAAAGATGTTTTGGCCGTTTAAAGGAATATAGACGGATTGCCACACGTTATGAAAAAACGGCAAGAAACTATCTAGCAATGGTGAAACTGGGCTGCATCCGCTTGTTTTACGCCCGGTTACGTAATTAAGGGACACAGCCTAATGAAAATATACCAGCAAGGGAGATGTCACTACTCACGTTTACCGGCAGATAAACATGTCAGCAACGGTGATATCAATGATATCATCATAAGGTTATGGCGCGTTAAATCAATGCCTGATAATCCCCCAGCATTGCGCACTAAGCGAAAACAAGAACTGGAATCCATATTAAAAGATACGCGGAGATGTTTAGAGATTATTATCAATAATCCTCAAAAACATAACTTCAGTAAAATTCCTCGTCTGGACAAACTAGAGGAAAAAACCTATGGCTATATTCTTAATGAGCGAGCCAAAGACTACGATACAGAATCGGATTCTGAGATGTCAGCCTATGAATCAGAGCCGGAGCCCGATCGCAGGGAGCACCCGACAACCAGCAAAGCAATAGGGGGAAAAAAAGGAAAAGAAAAACGCACTAAATGACAGTGGTAACGGTTACGCACTGCCATGATATACCCATCATACTTCAAGCTGCAGGCGCGTTGGCTGCACGCATTCACCCGAATCACTTACCTGAGTAAGCTCATCGGGATTCATTCGCTTGCCGCCTTCCTACAACTCGAATTGTTTAGGGTATAGCTTTTGATCAGTTAACGGCAGGTCTTACACCCAGTGTATGGCAAATCGCATAACTCAACTCCGCACGGTTGAGCGTATAGAAGTGGAAATCTTTCACACCCTCACGGCTGAGGATTTTCACCATGTCCATGGCGATGGCTGCCCCCACCATTTTGCGGGTGTCAGCATCGTTATCCAGCCCATCAAACATTGCCGTCATCCAGTTCGGCACGCGCACGTTCGTCATGGTGGCGAAGCGTTGTAACTGTTTGAAGTTGGAAACCGGCAGAATGCCCGGCACAATCTCCACATCAATGCCCGTGGCAACGCAACGATCGCGAAAACGTAAATAGCTTTCGACATCGAAAAAGAACTGTGTGATGGCACGATTGGCCCCCGCATCAATCTTTTTCTTCAGGTTAATCAGATCGGCCTGCGCGCTTTTGGCCTCTGGGTGAACTTCCGGATAAGCCGCGACCGAGATATCAAAATCACCGACGCTTTTCAGCAGGCTCACCAAATCGGCGGCATACATGTCCGGTTTGCCCCCTTGCGGCGGTAAATCCCCACGCAGCGCTACAATATGGCGAATACCGCTCTGCCAGTAATCCTGTGCTATTTCAATCAGTTGCTCGCGATAAGCATCAATACAAGTCAGGTGCGGCGCAGCTTCCAGCCCGGTACGCTCTTTGATCGTCTTGATAATGCTGTGAGTGCGGTCACGTTCGCCAGAGTTTGCACCGTAGGTAACAGAAACAAACTTGGGTTTCAGGTTGCTCAGGCGGTCAATTGAGTTCCACAGCGTTTCTTCCATTTCACTGGTTTTCGGCGGGAAAAATTCAAAGGAAACATTGATTTGCCCTTGGAGCTCCGCCAGGCGGCGATTCAGCGCTTCCCGCTGGTTTGCGTGAAAAAAACTCATACCCTTGCCACCCTTGTCGTCACGTTACCGTCATAATTTATCGAACATCTATACGTTTAGACGTCTATATAGAAAATGACGAAATCTCAACCAAGAGTCAACGAATTTCGTTTAAAAGCTGTTGATGATTATTCAAGGTAAATGAATTTTTTTCATCATACTGTCCCACCCCGTGTTACAGGGCGGGAATGTCGTTGAAATGTACCGTATGCCCCTGCGCCGTTACCCAGAAAATAGCGTACTGCGGCGTTTCCTGGCTGATGTCAAAACCGGGGACAAAACGCAGTGCAGACTGGTGGTTGGTACCGCGCACCGTAGTAAAGGTGATACCGCGCCAGTTACCGCTGGCAGGACGGTGCACATGAAGCGTGTTGCTTAATAGTGAAATAAGGGTGTTTCGGTGATTGAAGTAAATTTTACGCTGTTCTGAGATGGAAATTCCAAAGACCGGCGCTAAGGAGTAAGAAGGTATCATCAATAAAGGGTCTACGATTCCGTAAAATTTGGGTCATGCAACCGAGGCGCTTGATACCCGCGATGGCGTGTTCAACTGTAATACGGATGCCCGAGATTATTTTATTTTCTTGTTTTTGTTCAGGCGATAAGAGACTGTAAAATAATCTGTGTAAATGGCATTTTGAGGAAAACCTTCAAAGGATAACAAAATGCCTATCAGCAACGAACTTATTGACCAACTGCTTCAAGATTGTCACTCCCCTCAGGATCTGCTGGGTGAATCAGGCCTACTCAAGGTGCTGACTAAAAGACTGGCGGAACGGGTTCTTGAAGCTGAGATGGAGATGCACCTTGGGTATGCTAAGCATGACCCGGCTGGTAATCATTCAGGCAACTCACGCAATGGCAAGACATCCAAGAGCGTACGTAGCCAAAATGGGGAGATCGAGCTCGATATTCCGCGCGACCGCAACAGTACCTTCGAGCCGACACTGATCGGTAAGCACGAAAAACAGCTTAACGGCTTCGATGACCGCATTATTTCTCTCTATTCCAGAGGGTTATCAACCCGTGATATTCAGGCACACTTTAAAGAAGTCTACGGGGTCGATGTTTCCGCTGGCTTCATTTCTCAAGTGACCAATGCTGTGATGGATGAAGTTAAGCGCTGGCAGCAACGGCCGCTGGATGCGCTTTATCCCATTGTTTACCTTGACTGTATTGTTGTCAAAAGCCAGGACGGCGGAGCCGTGGCCAACAAGTCTGTTTATCTGGCCCTCGGCGTCAACGGCCAGGGCGAAAAAGAGCTGCTGGGGCTATGGATAGCCAAAACTGAGGGGGCCAAGTTCTGGTTATCTGTGATGACAGAACTGAAAAATCGTGGGCTAAAGGACATCTTCGTCGCCTGCTGCGATGGCCTGAAAGGCTTTCCTGATGCCATTGAAGCTGTTTACCCGCATACGCGGGTACAGCTCTGCATTGTGCATCAGGTGCGGAACTCGCTGCGCTACGTCGGCTGGAAAGAGCGTAAGGCCGTTGCTGCTGACCTGCGCACCATCTATAGTTCCGCAACGCTAGAGGGCGCTGAAGAGGCCCTGGATGCCTTCGCGGCCAAATGGGATGAACAGTTCCCGACGATCAGCCCGTCGTGGAGAAATAATTGGGAACGTCTCATCGTCATTTTTGACTTTCCGCCGGAGATCCGCAAGGTTATCTACACCACCAACGCGATAGAGTCGTTAAATGCTTCATTGCGCAAGATAACGAAAACGCGACGAATATTTCCAACGGATGACTCGGTGATAAAATTACTCTATCTAGCCTTGCATAATATCTCTGCTAAATGGACCTTGCCAATCAGAGACTGGAAACCTGCTATGAGCCAATTCATGTTGATGTATGGAGAACGAATCTCCGGTTAAGCAATGGAGCCATTTACACAAAATTCTTTACAGACTCTAATACGGATGCCCGAGATTATTTTATTTTCTTGTTTTTGTTCAGGCGATAAAGGTCTTTTTCGAGTTCCTTTTTTTGGGATTTGTGTATTAGGATGCTGTTTATCTATACCTTGAAAACCGGTATCTGTCCAGATGGTTACCTCAGGAGGAATATGGCGAATTATATCGACTTTATAGAGTAAGCGTTTATCGTGACGGCGCCCATTTTTGCTCATGGGGATAAATCCAATTTGCCTTGTTTCGTCAGTCATAATAAGCCCTTTTCGAGTGGTCTGTCTTTTCTTTCCCGAATACATTTTTTTTTCGCCGACGCAGATTCTTAGGCTTTTGGACAGGTCGCTCTGTCCCATCAATAAAGACGTCTTTAACTCCAGGAAAGGCGCGAAAAAATTCCTCAGCAGAGCGAATTTGACGAGCGGGCAAAACACATTCTCGCCTCAAGGTCATCTCTAAAACCGGCAATAATATTTTTACCCAGCGACATACCCGTGTTCTATCTAAACCAAAAAGAAGTCCTTGCAAATCATAGGTCGGATAACATTTTAAATACAATAAAATAAAAAGCAGTTTATCTAATGGGGTTGGGATAAATCCTTTCTGCCCTGCACCCATCTGCCGCTCGTGATCTTTTCGATTCTTTTTCCGATAAATCAAATAACAAGCTGAAAATTCAGCGGCTAAATTTTTCAATTCTTCGACTGATAATCCAATGATTGCTTTACATAAACGATTATCTCGTAACAACCGCTCTTTGTTGATCATTTCAAACCTTTATTCTCTAAGTTAAACCTCTTTTTATTCTCAATAGCCTGACAAAAAATGCAAGTCTCTATTCAGCAACTAGTTTTCTCTATTCCAGAGGGCTATCAACCCGTGATATTCAGGCTCACTTTAAAGAAGTCTACGGGGTCGATGTTTCCGCTGGCTTCATTTCTCAAGTGACCAATGCCGTGATGGATGACGTTAAGCGCTGGCAGCAACGGCCGCTGGATGCGTTTTATCCCATTGTTTACCTTGACTGTATTGTGGTCAAAAGCCAGGACGGCGGAGCCGTGACCAACAAGTCTGTTTACTTGGCTCTAGGCATCAACGGCCAGGGCGAAAAAGAGCTGCTGGGGCTATGGATAGCCAAAACCGAGGGGCCAAGTTCTGGTTATCTGTAATGACAGAACTGAAAAGTCGTGGGCTACAGGACATCTTCATCGCCTGCTGCGATGGCCTGAAGGGCTTTCCTGATACCATTGAAGCTGTTTACCCGCATACGCGGGTACAGCTCTGCATCGTGCATCAGGTGCGGAACTCGCTGCGCTACGTCGGCTGGAAAGAGCGTAAAGCCGTTGCTGCTGACCTCCGCACTATCTATAGTTCCGCAACGCTAGAGGGCGCTGAAGAGGCCCTGGATGCCTTCGCGGACAAATGGGATGAGCAGTTCCCGACGATCAGCCCATCGTGGAGAAATAATTGGGAACGTCTCATCGTCATTTTTGATTTTCCGCCGGAGATCCGCAAGGTTATCTACACCACCAACGCGATAGAGTCGTTAAGGCTTTGTTGAATAATTTAAGATACTGATTTATATAAGCATTATAAAATTTCAACGACTAATTTTTCCTCTCGGAATGCTTTTTATTGTGCTAACTATTTGATTTGTCGTTCTAACAAAATACATTCTCTGTAAATGCATTCTAACTAAAGAAGATGTAAATCAAACGGTTAAATTATTCAACAAAGCCAGTCGTTAAATGCTTCATTGCGCAAGATAACGGCTTTGTTGAATAAATCGAACTTTCAGGGGATCGCCCGGGCTTTGTTGAATAATTTAAGATACTGATTTATATAAGCATTATAAAATTTCAACGACTAATTTTTCCTCTCGGAATGCTTTTTATTGTGCTAACTATTTGATTTGTCGTTCTAACAAAATACATTCTCTGTAAATGCATTCTAACTAAAGAAGATGTAAATCAAACGGTTAAATTATTCAACAAAGCCGATCGCCGGATCAAAGCACTATCATCGCTCCCGATAGCAGCTCCCCATGGCAAAGCAAAAGTTTAAAATCACCAACTGGCCCACCTACAACAAAGCACTCAGACAACGCGGCTCCCTGACGGTCTGGCTTTATGAGTCGGCCATCGCTGCATGGACTGACAGTTCTTCGCCTGAAGGTCGTGGTCGGCCGCTTTACTACACCGATATGGCTGTTACCACGGTTTTGATGATAAAGCGCGTGTTTAACCTGTCTCTCCGGGCATTACAGGGCTTTGTCGACTCGGTTTTTACACTGATGAGCCTGCCACTGCGCTGCCCGGACTACTCTCTGGTCAGTCGGCGGGCAAAAACCGTCAGTATCAGCATAAAAACGCCAACGCGTGGTGAAATCTCGCATCTGGTCATCGACAGTACCGGTCTGAAGGTCTTTGGCGAAGGTGAATGGAAAGTCAGGCAGCATGGGGCTGACAGACGAAGAGTGTGGCGCAAGCTTCATCTGGCAGCAGACAGTGCGACGCATGAGATTATCTGTGCCGACTTATAGCTAAACGACTTAATTTTGATTACATTATTTAAATGAGCTATTCAATTGATTTTAGACGTAAAGTGATATCTACACGGAAAAACGAAGGGTTGAGTATCCGAGAAACAGCGAAGCAATTTCGGATTGGCCCTGCCTCTGTATCGCGTTGGATTAATCAAATAGAGTCAAAAGCATCGACCACGCGTCAGCGAAAGATCGATAAATCCGAGTTGATAAAAGATGTTGAACAATATCCAGATGCTTACAAAAAAGAACGTGCAGAGCGTTTTGGCGTTTGTCAGAAGGCCATTTGGCAAGCGCTTAAAAAGCTGGGATTGAGGCTTTGTTGAATAATTTAACCGTTTGATTTACATCTTCTTTAGTTAGAATGCATTTACAGAGAATGTATTTTGTTAGAACGACAAATCAAATAGTTAGCACAATAAAAAGCATTCCGAGAGGAAAAATTAGTCGTTGAAATTTTATAATGCTTATATAAATCAGTATCTTAAATTATTCAACAAAGCCTGGGATTGACCTATAAAAAAAACTCTACGTCATCCGAAAGCCGACGAAAACGCCCGGCAGGGATTTCAACAAAAAAAACAACAGTATGAAAAAGAAGGTAAACCTATTGTTTTTATTGATGAAAGTGGTTTTTCACACGATGCCCCACGGACTCACGGCTATTCCCCAAAAGGTCAACGGTGTTTTGGCCTGAAGAACTGGGGAGCTAGGGGAAGAACAAATGTTATCGGCGCTTTATTAGGCACAACGCTGTTTGCTATCGGATTATTTGATATCAATATTAACAGCGATGTTTTCTATGCCTGGGTCACACAAGTCCTTATCCCAGTACTCCCTAAAAACAGTGTAATCATGATGGACAATGCCACTTTTCACAAAAAACATAATATTCAACAAGTCATCATCGATGCAGGGTATATGGTGGAGTATTTGCCTACATATTCGCCAGATCTTAACCCAATTGAGCATAAATGGGCACAAGCAAAAAGCAAAAAAAGAGAGATGGGTTGCGATACAGAGAGTTTGTTCTCAGTCCATATGGTGTAATCAAAATTAAGTCGCTTGGCTATATCGCTCAGCGGAACGACAGATGCGCAGGCACTGCCGGGCCTGATTAACCAAACCCACCGAAAAATCAGGGAAGTGTCAGCAGACGGTGCTTATGACGCCCGTTACTGCCACGATGCGTTGCTAAGAAAGAAAATCAGGCCCCTTATCCCGCCGCGAAGCGGAGCCAAATACTGGCCGGACAAGTACCATGAACGTAACCATGCGGTGGCGAATCAGCGTCTGAGCGGGAGTAATGATATGTGGAAAAAGAAAGTGGGTTATCACCGGCGTTCAGTGGCAGAAACAGCGATGTTCCGCATAAAAACTTTGCTGGGTGGCCATCTGAGCCTGCGTGACTATGAGGCTCAAGTAGGTGAAGCCATAGCGATGGTCAAAGCGCTGAACCGTATGACGTTGTTGGGTATGCCACACAGCGTCAGGATAGGATAACAGGTGGGCTTTGTTGAATAATTTAACCGTTTGATTTACATCTTCTTTAGTTAGAATGCATTTACAGAGAATGTATTTTGTTAGAACGACAAATCAAATAGTTAGCACAATAAAAAGCATTCCGAGAGGAAAAATTAGTCGCTGAAATTTTATAATGCTCATATAAATCAGTATCTTAAATTATTCAACAAAGCCTAACAGGTGTAGCAGAGGGAGTCATCCTGTCGGCTAATTCTGATTTATTCAACAAAGCCCAAGATAACGAAAACGCGACGAATATTTCCAACGGATGACTCGGTGCTAAAATTATTCTATCTAGCCTTGCATAATATCTCGGCTAAATGGACCCTACCAATCAGAGACTGGAAAACGGCTATGAGCCAATTCATGTTGATGTGTGGAGATCGGATTTCCGGTTAAGCGATGGAGCCATTTACACGAAATTCTTTACAGACTCGCAAATAGTAAAACTTGCGCGCAAACGCATCCGTCAATTGACTTAGCATAAACACCTTTCCAAATTCGGTAGGCGCGGGCATTTCTCCCCTGCACCCTGGTGACCTCAAGGGTCACGGCCAGAGCACCGTATGATGCAGTCACTGCCACATCACTTAGGCACAAAGGCTAGGAGTCTGATTTAATCAAAGAAGAGTCTAGTGTTACTCACGCGCTACGTCACCCAGTTATTCGTTATATATTTATGTATATAGCGTATATATAAAGGTTTTTTCTCTTACACAGGCTTTCAGCATAGTCGAAAAGGGACGGAAAAAATTGTCGTAAATCATCCTGCCGCAAAGATTTTTGGTTTTTTTCGCCTTTATCTGAGAAATCAGCTACCTTAGCGACGTGAATTCCCCCCTCTTATGCAAAAGGTCTCTATGCGCAATCGCACGTTAGCCGATCTCGACAAGGTTGTCGCGCTGGGTGGCGGGCACGGCCTCGGTCGCGTCATGTCATCACTGTCTTCATTGGGTTCACGACTCACCGGCATTGTGACAACCACCGATAATGGCGGTTCGACGGGAAGGATCCGCCGCGCAGAGGGTGGCATCGCCTGGGGAGACATGCGCAACTGCCTGAATCAACTGATCACTAGCCCCAGTGTGGCCTCCGCCATGTTTGAATACCGTTTCACCGGCAGCGGCGAACTCGCTGGACACAATCTGGGCAACCTGATGCTCAAAGCGCTGGATCATCTGAGCGTGCGGCCGCTGGAAGCCATCAACCTGATTCGTGGGCTGCTGAAAGTGGATGCGGTGCTGATCCCGATGTCTGAACACCCCGTCGATCTGGTCGCTACCGACACCGGCGGAAACCAAATCTACGGTGAAGTGCAAATAGACAATCTGAACGTACTGCCACAGGAACTGCAACTCCACCCGGTGGTCAAGGCGACGCAGGAAGCGATTGATGCTATCGATCAGGCCGATGTGATCCTGATTGGTCCGGGCAGCTTTCTGACCAGTCTGATGCCCCTGCTGTTGCTGGACGATCTGGCGCGTGCCCTACGCCGCACGCCAGCGCAGATGGTCTATATCGGGAATCTGGGCCGAGAGCTCAATCAGGCCGCTGCCCATATGACGCTGGCACAAAAGCTCGCCATGATCGAAAACAAGGTGGGGCGTAAAGTGGTGGATGCGGTTATCGTTAGTCCACACACCTCGGTGCAGGGCATCAACGATCGTCTCATCATGCAACAGGCGTTAAGCGCGGCCGACGTGCCGCACCATCACGATCGCGAACTGCTGCGCCAGGCGCTGGAAATTACCCTGCAACACCTGGGCTAACCGTGCAGCAACCGAGGGCTATTCCCCGCGTAGCCACGGCGTATGGGTAACACCAACTAAAATGGCTTCCGGGCTAAGGAAACGTGTCACCCATTGCCCCCACGGCTCGAGTCGGTTATCTACCAGCAAGGTATACCCCGCCCGTTTAATCGCAGCCGTAGCGGCCGCCATATCAGCAACTTCAAACTCCAACCAGCTTTGCGGCCCGGTGACATCATCCGGCCAGCGGTCAGTGCCGAAGCAGGATTGGCTCGCCTGCGCCAACGGCCACAGCGCAAAATGTTTCACTCCATCGAGCGTATCGGCGACCAGATAATCGCTCGATTCTCCCAGCGGTTTAAGCGGCAAATGTAACGTGTCCAGATAGAGCGATCGACTGGCCACCGCGTCCGCAACGATTGGCCCGAAGCCCGCGATAAACAGTACATCCACATCGGGTAGAGAAAATGTCATGTCGGCTCCTTGCTCCACAGGGAAATCAGGATGCAGCGATAAATCGCTCACGTAAGGCATGAATCTGGTCACGCAATGCTGCAGCCTCTTCAAATTCCAAATTCTGCGCATGCGTAATCATTTGGCCCTCCAATTCACGAATTTTTTGCTCCAGCGCCTTGGGTGTCAGCACCATGTACTCTGCGGCAGGTTCAGCCGCTTTACGGCTACCACGCCCCTTACCCTTAGCCGTCGGCCGACCCAGTTGCAAAATATCGTCGATTTTCTTGTTAAGCCGGGTAGGCACAATCCCGTGCGCCTCGTTGTAGGTTTGCTGCTTCTCGCGTCGCCGCTCCGTTTCCTGAATGGCGCGCTGCATCGAGGGCGTTATCTTGTCCCCATACAGAATGGCTTTACCATTGAGGTTACGTGCGGCACGGCCGATGGTCTGAATCAAGGAGCGTTCCGAACGCAGGAAGCCCTCTTTGTCAGCGTCCAGAATGGCCACCAGCGACACTTCTGGCATGTCCAACCCTTCTCTGAGCAGGTTAATGCCCACCAGCACATCAAATTCGCCCAGTCGCAGATCGCGGATAATCTCAACGCGCTCGACGGTGTCAATGTCCGAGTGCAGGTAACGCACGCGCTCACCGTGTTCTTCAAGGTATTCGGTGAGATCTTCTGCCATGCGTTTAGTTAAAGTGGTGACCAGCACGCGCTCGTTCAGCACAACGCGTTTGCGGATTTCAGACAGCAAATCTTCCACCTGCGTCGCAACCGGACGCACTTCGAGCAGTGGATCGAGCAGCCCCGTTGGGCGTACGACCTGATCGACGACATCGCTGCCGGAATGTTCCAACTCATAATTACCGGGCGTTGCTGAAACATAGATGATTTGCGGCGCGAGCGCTTGAAACTCCTCAAACTTCATCGGCCGGTTGTCCAGCACTGACGGCAGACGAAAACCATATTCGACCAGCGTTTCTTTACGCGCCCGGTCACCGCGATACATGCCGCCCAATTGTGGGATGGTCACGTGGGACTCATCGATCACCAGCAATCCATCGGCAGGCAGGTAGTCAAACAGCGTCGGCGGCGCCTCGCCCGGCCCGCGCCCAGAGAGATAGCGCGAATAGTTTTCGATACCGGAGCAATAACCGAGTTCGTTCATCATCTCCAGGTCGAACTGGGTACGCTGTGTCAAACGCTGTTCTTCCAGCAGTTTATTGTTTTCCAAAAATATTTTTCGACGTTCTGCGAGATCCACTTTGATATCTTCCATCGCCTGAAGAATACGCTCACGCGGCGTGACATAGTGGGTTTTCGGGTAGATGGTATAACGCGGCACCGTTTGTAACTGCTGCCCGGTAAGCGGATCGAACAGCGTCAAACGTTCAACCTCTTCATCGAACAGTTCGACACGCAGTGCAATCTCATCGGATTCTGCCGGAAAAATATCAATCACTTCGCCGCGCACGCGGAAAGTACCACGCGTAAAGGCCTGATCGTTGCGCGAATATTGCAGTTCGGTCAGTCGGCGTAAAATAGAACGTTGATCGATAATCATGCCGGCCGTCAGGTGCAGCATCATTTTCAGATAGAGATCGGGATCGCCCAGTCCGTAGATAGCCGAGACTGACGCAACGACCACGACATCGCGTCGCTCAAGCAGCGCTTTGGTGGCAGACAGGCGCATCTGTTCAATATGCTCGTTAACCGAGGCGTCTTTCTCGATGAAGGTGTCCGAGCTGGGCACATAGGCTTCAGGCTGGTAGTAATCATAGTAAGAAACGAAATACTCAACCGCATTGTCGGGAAAAAACGCTTTCATCTCACCATAGAGTTGCGCCGCCAGCGTTTTGTTGGGTGCCAAC
Source organism: Symbiopectobacterium purcellii (assembly GCF_052050035.1). Classification (GTDB taxonomy): domain Bacteria; phylum Pseudomonadota; class Gammaproteobacteria; order Enterobacterales; family Enterobacteriaceae; genus Symbiopectobacterium; species Symbiopectobacterium purcellii_A. The sequence goes on along the minus strand of NZ_CP189882.1, from coordinate 4,154,586 downwards.
ACCATGGTAGGACGGTTAAGATCCGCAATTACGTTGGCAATGGTAAAGGTTTTTCCCGAACCGGTTACCCCCAGTAACGTCTGATGCGCCAACCCCGCTTCCAGTCCCTCTTCCAACAGACGGATTGCTTCAGGCTGATCGCCTGAAGGGGTAAACTCGGAGTGCAGTTTAAAGGGTTTGCTCATGAACAACCTACCAGCAAGTGGACCACACGTCGCGCGACCAGGCAACGTACAGTAACGTTCAACAATGGAGTGAGGCGTCAAGCATAGCACTAACCATGCATAGCGCTAACAGCGCATAAGCGCTCACAGCACGCCTCAGAAATTCGTTCACATGCAGTATACTGGATATAAAAACAGCATCCAGTCATTTGTTGGTTAAAATGGTGTGCGGAGTAAACCTGCGGTCAGCGTAGCGGGGTGGAAGAGAGAAATGGGCGCCAAAAGCGCTAACACATCGTTACGCATTTATCCAGTTAAAAATGTGCTATTTATCCCCAGAATGCGTATTTGTCTTAACAAAGTGGTTAGACCTGTGCTGTAAAAACATGCAACCATCAGTCGGTGATAAACCGAGACTTGATTTTAATTAACTCACTGATTTATATCAATTAAACAAAAAAGTAGAGAATCACAGCAACTCAACAAAAACCCGCGCCAATTCTCGCTTGCCACCGTTTTTCTAAACCTAATGCACATGGTTATCCACATAAGTAGTGGATAACTCCCACAACCCCGCACGCCTCCTGCTTTAGTGAAATATCTTATCGTTATGGGGCTGAGGGAAATCAGAATTTTTTTAGCGTTTTTGCAAAGATTTCACTTATGCATGGTTTTTTGACGTTTTGCACAAAAAATCGTCTTGGCGCACAAACTGGCGAGTCGAAGCAAGAGACGCCACCTGAGAACAGAGTGGCAGGCATGGAGAGCATTTTACGAAGAAAGAGTGTTCACAAGGGCCTACCCCAGATAGGCGTAATTGACGCGCCCCGTATTCACCGTGCTCGGAATCCTCGCACACTTGTAGTGGCATACTGAATTTGGCCACCTAAGTAGAGGTGATATGCTTACCGGCTTTGTTGAATAAATCGAACTTTCAGGGGATCGCCGGATCAAAGCACTATCATCGCTCCCGATAGCAGCTCCCCATGGCAAAGCAAAAGTTTAAAATCACCAACTGGCCCACCTACAAAAAAGCACTCAGACAACGCGGCTCCCTGACGGTCTGGCTTGATGAGTCGGCCATCGCTGCATGGACTGACAGTTCTTCGCCTGAAGGTCGTGGTCGGCCGCTTTACTACACCGATATGGCTGTTACCACGGTTTTGATGATAAAGCGCGTGTTTAACCTGTCGCTCCGGGCATTACAGGGCTTTGTCGACTCGGTTTTTACACTGATGAGCCTGCCACTGCGCTGCCCGGACTACTCTCTGGTCAGTCGGCGGGCAAAAACCGTCAGTATCAGCATAAAAACGCCAACGCGTGGTGAAATCTCGCATCTGGTCATCGACAGTACCGGTCCGAAGGTCTTTGGCGAAGGTGAATGGAAAGTCAGGCAGCATGGGGCTGACAGACGAAGAGTGTGGCGCAAGCTTCATCTGGCAGCAGACAGTGCGACGCATGAGATTATCTGTGCCGACTTATCGCTCAGCGGAACGACAGATGCGCAGGCACTGCCGGGCCTGATTAACCAAACCCACCGAAAAATCAGGGAAGTGTCAGCAGACGGTGCTTATGACGCCCGTTACTGCCACGATGCGTTGCTAAGAAAGAAAATCAGGCCCCTTATCCCGCCGCGAAGCGGAGCCAAATACTGGCCGGACAAGTACCATGAACGTAACCATGCGGTGGCGAATCAGCGTCTGAGCGGGAGTAATGATATGTGGAAAAAGAAAGTGGGTTATCACCGGCGTTCAGTGGCAGAAACAGCGATGTTCCGCATAAAAACTTTGCTGGGTGGCCATCTGAGCCTGCGTGACTATGAGGCTCAAGTAGGTGAAGCCATAGCGATGGTCAAAGCGCTGAACCGTATGACGTTGTTGGGTATGCCACACAGCGTCAGGATAGGATAACAGGTGTAGCAGAGGGAGTCATCCTGTCGGCTAATTCTGATTTATTCAACAAAGCCATGCTTACCTCATAATTTTTATAGGTGCCAAAATGAGTAAAATAATTACTGCTGAATTTAAATGTGAAACCGCCAAATTAGTCCTTGACCAAAATTATACCTACCAGGAAGCCGCGAAAGCCATGAACGTCAGTCTTTCAGCGATTAGCCGGTGGGTAAAAGCCCTTCGTTTAGAACGTCAAGGGGCTTTGTTGAATAATTTAACTGTTTGATTTACATCTTCTTTAGTTAGAATGCATTTACAGAGAATGTATTTTGTTAGAACGACAAATCAAATAGTTAGCACAATAAAAAGCATTCCGAGAGGAAAAATTAGTCGTTGAAATTTTATAATGCTTATATAAATCAGTATCTTAAATTATTCAACAAAGCCACGTCAAGGGAAAACATCGCCTTGTCTGCCATTAACACCTGAACAAATTGAGTTCAGAGAAATGAAGAAAAAAATCCACCGACTGGAAATGGAGAATGCCATCTTAAAAGAGTCTGTAAAGAATTTTGTGTAAATGGCTCCATTGCTTAACCGGAGATTCGTTCTCCATACATCAACATGAATTGGCTCATAGCAGGTTTCCAGTCTCTGATTGGCAAGGTCCATTTAGCAGAGATATTATGCAAGGCTAGATAGAGTAATTTTATCACCGAGTCATCCGTTGGAAATATTCGTCGCGTTTTCGTTATCTTGCGCAATGAAGCATTTAACGACTCTATCGCGTTGGTGGTGTAGATAACCTTGCGGATCTCCGGCGGAAAGTCAAAAATGACGATGAGACGTTCCCAATTATTTCTCCACGACGGGCTGATCGTCGGGAACTGTTCATCCCATTTGGCCGCGAAGGCATCCAGGGCCTCTTCAGCGCCCTCTAGCGTTGCGGAACTATAGATGGTGCGCAGGTCAGCAGCAACGGCCTTACGCTCTTTCCAGCCGACGTAGCGCAGCGAGTTCCGCACCTGATGCACAATGCAGAGCTGTACCCGCGTATGCGGGTAAACAGCTTCAATGGCATCAGGAAAGCCTTTCAGGCCATCGCAGCAGGCGACGAAGATGTCCTTTAGCCCACGATTTTTCAGTTCTGTCATCACAGATAACCAGAACTTGGCCCCCTCAGTTTTGGCTATCCATAGCCCCAGCAGCTCTTTTTCGCCCTGGCCGTTGACGCCGAGGGCCAGATAAACAGACTTGTTGGCCACGGCTCCGCCGTCCTGGCTTTTGACAACAATACAGTCAAGGTAAACAATGGGATAAAGCGCATCCAGCGGCCGTTGCTGCCAGCGCTTAACTTCATCCATCACAGCATTGGTCACTTGAGAAATGAAGCCAGCGGAAACATCGACCCCGTAGACTTCTTTAAAGTGTGCCTGAATATCACGGGTTGATAACCCTCTGGAATAGAGAGAAATAATGCGGTCATCGAAGCCGTTAAGCTGTTTTTCGTGCTTACCGATCAGTGTCGGCTCGAAGGTACTGTTGCGGTCGCGCGGAATATCGAGCTCGATCTCCCCATTTTGGCTACGTACGCTCTTGGATGTCTTGCCATTGCGTGAGTTGCCTGAATGATTACCAGCCGGGTCATGCTTAGCATACCCAAGGTGCATCTCCATCTCAGCTTCAAGAACCCGTTCCGCCAGTCTTTTAGTCAGCACCTTGAGTAGGCCTGATTCACCCAGCAGATCCTGAGGGGAGTGACAATCTTGAAGCAGTTGGTCAATAAGTTCGTTGCTGATAGGCATTTTGTTATCCTTTGAAGGTTTTCCTCAAAATGCCATTTACACAGATTATTTTACAGTCTCTCTTAAAAAAGGCTACTGCGCTCTTAATGTCCGACTCACTGAAAAATTCTCGGTAGTTGAAAAGCTAAGAGCGCTTTATCCAGTGAAAGCGTTGTGTCGTATTTTTAATGTTCACCGAAGCAGTTATCGCTATTGGTGTCGACCTAAGGAGCCAGATATTGAGCGAACGATAAAACGTAGCCTGGTCAGCGAAGCGTGGAACGTTATAGCCAAGCGACTTAATTTTGATTACACCATATGGACTGAGAACAAACTCTCTGTATCGCAACCCATCTCTCTTTTTTTGCTTTTTGCTTGTGCCCATTTATGCTCAATTGGGTTAAGATCTGGCGAATATGTAGGCAAATACTCCACCATATACCCTGCATCGATGATGACTTGTTGAATATTATGTTTTTTGTGAAAAGTGGCATTGTCCATCATGATTACACTGTTTTTAGGGAGTACTGGGATAAGGACTTGTGTGACCCAGGCATAGAAAACATCGCTGTTAATATTGATATCAAATAATCCGATAGCAAACAGCGTTGTGCCTAATAAAGCGCCGATAACATTTGTTCTTCCCCTAGCTCGCCAGTTCTTCAGGCCAAAACACCGTTGACCTTTTGGGGAATAGCCGTGAGTCCGTGGGGCATCGTGTGAAAAACCACTTTCATCAATAAAAACAATAGGTTTACCTTCTTTTTCATACTGTTGTTTTTTTTTGTTGAAATCCCTGCCGGGAGTTTTCGTCGGCTTTCGGATGACGTAGAGTTTTTTTTATAGGTCAATCCCAGCTTTTTAAGCGCTTGCCAAATGGCCTTCTGACAAACGCCAAAACGCTCTGCACGTTCTTTTTGGTAAGCATCTGGATATTGTTCAACATCTTTTATCAACTCGGATTTATCGATCTTTCGCTGACGCGTGGTCGATGCTTTTGACTCTATAGCCAAGCGACATTATTTTGATAACAGCCAGCTATGCTTCTTTGCCGCATATCAGGGCATAGGATGTAATCATTTTTAAGTCGGTTGGCTATATTTGATTAATCCAACGCGATACAGAGGCAGGGCCAATCCGAAATTGCTTCGCTGTTTCTCGGATACTCAACCCTTCGTTTTTCCGTGTAGATATCACTTTACGTCTAAAATCAATTGAATAGCTCATTTAAATAATGTAATCAAAATTAAGTCGTTTAGCTATAGTGGCGGGTCTGCGGGCGCAAGGACTATCGCCACGATGGTTACCAATACACACGACGTGAAACTTGGGCGGTGGTTAGCGGGTAAGTTGATGAAAGAATTAACCCTCGTTAGTTGCCAAACAAGAAAACATCAATACAACCGCGGTGGAAATGAACGTATTGATATTCCAAATCTGCTCAATAGGCAGTTCGCTGTTACCAAGCCTGACCAGGTTTGGTGCGGCGATGTATAGCTAAACGACTTAATTTTGATTACATTATTTAAATGAGCTATTCAATTGATTTTAGACGTAAAGTGATATCTACACGGAAAAACGAAGGGTTGAGTATCCGAGAAACAGCGAAGCAATTTCGGATTGGCCCTGCCTCTGTATCGCGTTGGATTAATCAAATAGAGTCAAAAGCATCGACCACGCGTCAGCGAAAGATCGATAAATCCGAGTTGATAAAAGATGTTGAACAATATCCAGATGCTTACCAAAAAGAACGTGCAGAGCGTTTTGGCGTTTGTCAGAAGGCCATTTGGCAAGCGCTTAAAAAGCTGGGATTGACCTATAAAAAAAACTCTACGTCATCCGAAAGCCGACGAAAACTCCCGGCAGGGATTTCAACAAAAAAAAACAACAGTATGAAAAAGAAGGTAAACCTATTGTTTTTATTGATGAAAGTGGTTTTTCACACGATGCCCCACGGACTCACGGCTATTCCCCAAAAGGTCAACGGTGTTTTGGCCTGAAGAACTGGCGAGCTAGGGGAAGAACAAATGTTATCGGCGCTTTATTAGGCACAACGCTGTTTGCTATCGGATTATTTGATATCAATATTAACAGCGATGTTTTCTATGCCTGGGTCACACAAGTCCTTATCCCAGTACTCCCTAAAAACAGTGTAATCATGATGGACAATGCCACTTTTCACAAAAAACATAATATTCAACAAGTCATCATCGATGCAGGGTATATGGTGGAGTATTTGCCTACATATTCGCCAGATCTTAACCCAATTGAGCATAAATGGGCACAAGCAAAAAGCAAAAAAAGAGAGATGGGTTGCGATACAGAGAGTTTGTTCTCAGTCCATATGGTGTAATCAAAATTAAGTCGCTTGGCTATAACCTATATTTGGACAGGCGACCGATGGGCGTATCTGGCGGTGGTATTAGATTTATTTGCCCGAAAACCCGTGGGTTGGGCAATGTCGTTTTCGCCAGATTCAGAATTAACAGCCAAAGCACTACAAATGGCTTGGGAACTGCGTGGGCATCCCAAACAAGTCATGTTTCATAGTGACCAAGGAAGCCATTACACCAGTCGTCAGTATAGGCAGGCATTGTGGCGTTATCAGATGACCCAAAGTATGAGTCGCAGAGGAAATTGTTGGGATAATAGTGGCTTTGTTGAATAATTTAACCGTTTGATTTACATCTTCTTTAGTTAGAATGCATTTACAGAGAATGTATTTTGTTAGAACGACAAATCAAATAGTTAGCACAATAAAAAGCATTCCGAGAGGAAAAATTAGTCGTTGAAATTTTATAATGCTTATATAAATCAGCATCTTAAATTATTCAACAAAGCCGATAATAGTCCGATGGAGCGATTCTTCCGTAGTCTGAAGACTGAATGGGTGCCAACGACTGGCTACCAAAGCTTTAGTACTGCTCAATCATCCATTATTCGCTACATAACCCATTATTATAGCGATGTCACACCTCACTGGTATAAAGGTGGGTTAACACCAAATGAATCAGAACGGCTGTTCCATCAACAGTCAGGTAGGGTAGCCAAAATTAGTTGACCACTACAACTCGGGGTACGCTCCGGTTTCTACGCACTACGCGCGATCGCATCAATGATAGGCTCCCAATATGCTATTGAATAGAATCAGGCAAGTCAGAATGGCTAGGTCAGCGCCATCCTGACTCGATTAAGAAAAAATCCCGCCTGAGTCTGTAAAGAATTTTGTGTAAATGGCTCCATTGCTTAACCGGAGATTCGTTCTCCATACATCAACATGAATTGGCTCATAGCAGGTTTCCAGTCTCTGATTGGCAAGGTCCATTTAGCAGAGATATTATGCAAGGCTAGATAGAGTAATTTTATCACCGAGTCATCCGTTGGAAATATTCGTCGCGTTTTCGTTATCTTGCGCAATGAAGCATTTAACGACTCTATCGCGTTGGTGGTGTAGATAACCTTGCGGATCTCCGGCGGAAAGTCAAAAATGACGATGAGACGTTCCCAATTATTTCTCCACGACGGGCTGATCGTCGGGAACTTCTCATCCCATTTGGCCGCGAAGGCATCCAGGGCCTCTTCAGCGCCCTCTAGCGTTGCGGAACTATAGATGGTGCGCAGGTCAGCAGCAACGGCCTTACGCTCTTTCCAGCCGACGTAGCGCAGCGAGTTCCGCACCTGATGCACAATGCAGAGCTGTACCCGCGTATGCGGGTAAACAGCTTCAATGGCATCAGGAAAGCCTTTCAGGCCATCGCAGCAGGCGACGAAGATGTCCTTTAGCCCACGATTTTTCAGTTCTGTCATCACAGATAACCAGAACTTGGCCCCCTCAGTTTTGGCTATCCATAGCCCCAGCAGCTCTTTTTCGCCCTGGCCGTTGACGCCGAGGGCCAGATAAACAGACTTGTTGGCCACGGCTCCGCCGTCCTGGCTTTTGACAACAATACAGTCAAGGTAAACAATAAGCGTGTTGCTTAATAGTGAAATAAGGGTGTTTCGGTGATTGAAGTAAATTTTACGCTGTTCTGAGATGGAAATTCCAAAGACCGGCGCTAAGGAGTAAGAAGGTATCATCAATAAAGGGTCTACGATTCCGTAAAATTTGGGTCATGCAACCGAGGCGCTTGATACCCGCGATGGCGTGTTCAACTGTAATACGGATGCCCGAGATTATTTTATTTTCTTGTTTTTGTTCAGGCGATAAAGGTCTTTTTCGAGTTCCTTTTTTTGGGATTTGTGTATTAGGATGCTGTTTATCTATACCTTGAAAACCGGTATCTGCCCAGATGGTTACCTCAGGAGGAATATGGCGAATTATATCGACTTTATCGAGTAAGCGTTTATCGTGACGGCGCCCATTTTTGCTCATGGGGATAAATCCAATTTGCCTTGTTTCGTCAGTCATAATAAGCCCTTTTCGAGTGGTCTGTCTTTTCTTTCCCGAATACATTTTTTTTCGCCGACGCAGATTCTTAGGCTTTTGGACAGGTCGCTCTGTCCCATCAATAAAGACGTCTTTAACTCCAGGAAAGGCGCGAAAAAATTCCTCAGCAGAGCGAATTTGACGAGCGGGCAAAACACATTCTCGCCCCAAGGTCATCTCTAAAACCGGCAATAATATTTTTACCCAGCGACATACCCGTTTTCTATCTAAACCAAAAAGAAGTCCTTGCAAATCATAGGTCGGATAACATTTTAAATACAATAAAATAAAAAGCAGTTTATCTAATGGGGTTGGGATAAATCCTTTCTGCCCTCCACCCATCTGCCGCTCGTGATCTTTTCGATTCTTTTGCCGATAAATCAAATAACAAGCTGAAAATTCAGCGGCTAAATTTTTCAATTCTTCGACTGATAATCCAATGATTGCTTTACATAAACGATTATCTCGTAACAACCGCTCTTTGTTGATCATTTCAAACCTTTATTCTCTAAGTTAAACCTCTTTTTATTCTCAATAGCCTGACAAAAAATGCAAGTCTCTATTCAGCAACTAGTTTTATGGGATAAAGCGCATCCAGCGGCCGTTGCTGCCAGCGCTTAACTTCATCCATCACAGCATTGGTCACTTGAGAAATGAAGCCAGCGGAAACATCGACCCCGTAGACTTCTTTAAAGTGTGCCTGAATATCACGGGTTGATAACCCTCTGGAATAGAGAGAAATAATGCGGTCATCGAAGCCGTTAAGCTGTTTTTCGTTCTTACCGATCAGTGTCGGCTCGAAGGTATAGACAACCGACTTAAAAATGATTACATCCTATGCCCTGATATGCGGCAAAGAAGCATAGCTGGCTGTTATCAAAATAATGTCGCTTGGCTATACTGTTGCGGTCGCGCGGAATATCGAGCTCGATCTCCCCATTTTGGCTACGTACGCTCTTGGATGTCTTGCCATTGCGGGAGTTGCCTGAATGATTACCTGCCGGGTCATGCTTAGCATACCCAAGGTGCATCTCCATCTCAGCTTCAAGAACCCGTTCCGCCAGTCTTTTAGTCAGCACCTTGAGTAGGCCTGATTCACCCAGCAGATCCTGAGGGGAGTGACAATCTTGAAGCAGTTGATAAGTTCGTTGCTGATAGGCATTTTGGGCTTTGTTGAATAATTTAACCGTTTGATTTACATCTTCTTTAGTTAGAATGCATTTACAGAGAATGTATTTTGTTAGAACGACAAATCAAATAGTTAGCACAATAAAAAGCATTCCGAGAGGAAAAATTAGTCGTTGAAATTTTATAATGCTTATATAAATCAGTATCTTAAATTATTCAACAAAGCCGGCATTTTGTTATCCTTTGAAGGTTTTCCTCAAAATGCCATTTACACAGATTATTTTACAGTCTCTCCCGCCTTCCCGAAGGATATCGCTCATCTCAGCGGCTTTTTTGAATAATTTAACCGTTTGATTTACATCTTCTTTAGTTAGAATGCATTTACAGAGAATGTATTTTGTTAGAACGACAAATCAAATAGTTAGCACAATAAAAAGCATTCCGAGAGGAAAAATTAGTCGTTGAAATTTTATAATGCTTATATAAATCAGTATCTTAAATTATTCAACAAAGCCCATCTCAGCTTCAATATCTTGTAAGTACATATTTTTCACTATATCACTATCGAGATCGGCAAACCTTGTGTTAGACGCACCAAGCGTTTTAAAATGAGTAGATACATCGCCATCATAATGATGATAATTATAATAATAATTATCACTATCATCAGACTCAACGTCAATTGCATTGTCTTCATCAATGGTGTTTAACGCGTCCGCATCCTGTTTCCACTGCGTTGCAACTATAACTTTAAACCTATCACCAGGAATCTCCCCTGTTACCATATTTTTACCTTTACTGACTGTCACGGTAACCATACCGTTCTCATTATTCTTACCCGGCAGGGTAAAGGTCACTTTATTACCTTGAATGTCATCCAGAGTAATAATCCCTGTTTTTGAACATTCATTCATGGCTTCTGGGGAGTTTATAAGCCGTATAATATTATCATCAATCTGACGATATAACGCCTGATTATCCCTTCGTACACCGCAGTAAAAAAATTAATAATACATTCCAGCAAACCATTAGGAGATAATGCTTTATTCACCTTATCCTGATTTTCTTCACCAGCGGCACATGCTGTAATATTATATAATGTACTTATGCTAGCCATCGTAATTCCCTTATCTGATAAAAAATACTTAACGAATAGGCGCACATTATTGTGCGACGGTTATATATCAGTAAGAAGGTTAATGCCGTATTTTTTTTCAGACAATAACGAATCATACTGGCAGCAATCTAGGCTGTGTCCCTTAATTACGTAACCGGGCGTAAAACAAGCGGATGCAGCCCAGTTTCACCATTGCTAGATAGTTTCTTGCCGTTTTTTCATAACGTGTGGCAATCCGTCTATATTCCTTTAAACGGCCGAAACATCTTTCTACAACGTTGCGACGGCGATAAGCATCACGATAAAGTTGTGAGCGTCCATCTGAAGCCAGTTTTTTATTTGATTTTCGGGGAATAACCGTTTTTATCCCTTTTCTTTTCAACTTGTTACGGAGTGCATTGCCAGAGTAGGCTTTGTCAGCCAGTACCGCATGACCACGACGCTTCATGCTACCGTTCTGCCGTTGCACGCCAATGCCGTCCAGGAGTCGTAACGCGAACAGGGGCTTTGTTGAATAATTTAAGATACTGATTTATATAAGCATTATAAAATTTCAACGACTAATTTTTCCTCTCGGAATGCTTTTTATTGTGCTAACTATTTGATTTGTCGTTCTAACAAAATACATTCTCTGTAAATGCATTCTAACTAAAGAAGATGTAAATCAAACGGTTAAATTATTCAACAAAGCCGCGAACAGGCTTTCGTGAGCCTGCCCAGCACTCAGTACGATATTTAGCGGGATGCCGCTTCCGTCAGTCGCCATGTGGATTTTGGTGCCATAACCACCTCGTGAGCGACTCAGGCTGTTATCGTTGGTAATATCGGGATGTTTTTTTGAGCGCCAGCCTCACATTTGAGCGCACGGATATTGCTGCCATCCAGCGCAGTGGCTGACCAGTCAACAAGTCCATGAGCATCAAGAAATGAAAGTAACTTATTAAAAATAATGTTAATAACTCCAGACTTTGACCATCTATTGAAACGGTTATAAACGGTTTTCCATGGGCCGTAACGTTCAGGTAAATCACGCCATGGGGCACCTGAACACAGTATCAAGAACATGCCGTTGACGATTTTGCGATGTTCTGCCCATGGCCGGCCTGCCTGCGGAGATGTCAAAACTGTTGGTAACAAGGGCTCAATGATTGCCCATGCTTCATCAGAAAGATCGTAGCGAGCCATAATCCAAAGTGTCTTAGAAACAGATGGATACTATAGCTCAAGCAATTAAGGGACACAGCCTAATATCCAGATACGTACCCAAGTCCTGCGTACTGGGCGCACTGACATAGGGTATTTCGCCGAGCAGCGGCGCGCGAAGATGGCGTTGCAGCGTTTCCAGATAATCTTGGTGCCAGCGTCCGGCCGGTTGAATATCGTTAGCAATCCAGCCCGCTAGCGCCAACCCTGACTGTGCAACGGCCTGCGCCGTCAGTAACGCGTGATTGATGCAGCCCAGCTTGATGCCTACCACCAGAATCACTGGCAGTTGCTCATGCTGTACCCAGTCGGCAAACGTCTGCTGTGCGGTCAGTGGCGTGAACCACCCCCCCGCCCCCTCAACCAGCACCCAATCGGCCTTTTCGGTCAAAGCCGCCAGACCGCGCGACATCACCGCGAAATCAATGGGCCGCTGCTCAACCCTGCTCACAATATGCGGTGAGGTTGGTTCAATAAACACCAACGGGTTGACCTCATCGTAAGTGAGCGGCAGGCTGCTGCACGCTTGCAGATGGCAAGCATCTTCATTACGAATGCCCTGCGGGGTCATTGCCGCCCCTGAAGCGACTGGCTTATAACCTGCACAGCGGTAGCCCGCCCGCGCAGCGGCCTGTAGCAATGCGCCGCTGGCGATGGTTTTGCCCACCTCAGTGTCTGTTCCGGTAATAAACCAACGTTTAGTCACGATAAATAATCCCATAAACCAAATGATAACTGAGGGTGAACCCACCCGGCGCCGCAGGATAAACCTGCGCCAGCGCTTGCAACCGCCGCCGGGTAAGCAAACCGCGCGAACGATCGCCATGGAGCCAGGTGGCCCCAATCCCTTTCAACGAGTGCATCACATCGCTCACGGTCGCAAAACGGTAGCTCAGGGTATGCGGGTAGAGCCGATGGCGATAAGGGCGACAGGCATCAGCGATCTGTGCCAACGGTAAAAAATCATTGACGCGTTTGGATCCATCAAGGCTCAGCCAGGCTTGTGCCAGCTCGCCGAGGGAGCCTTCAGCCAACGTAGAAAACACCACCGCGCCACCGGGACGCGTGGCCCGATAACAGGCTGCGATGGCACGCGGCAGATCTTCGCACCATTGCACTGCCAGATTACTGAAACAGAGATCGATGCTGTCATCCGCTAACGGTAAATGTTCAATGTCCCCTTGTATGTAGACATCGGCACTGTTTTCAAAGGCCGCTTGTTGTAGCATGCCAGCTGAAAGATCCAAGGCGACCACCTGCTTACCCAACGCGCGCCAGCGTTGACTGAAATGGCCGGTGCCACAGCCCGCATCCAATATCTGCGACCCGGCAAGCGGTAGCGCCAAGGTCATCAGATACTCACCGCTGGTGCGTTGCAGCTCGGCAAATCGGGTGTAGCGCTGTGCCGCACGACCAAAAGCCTGCGCAATAGCCCGTTTGTTATGCAATTCATCACTCATTGGCACCCCCTTCTTGCTCATGCGCTGCCGTGTGCAAAGCGGAAAGCAGACGAGCTATATCCTCATCCCTATGGCTGGCCGTCAGCGTAATCCGCAGCCGTGCGCTACCGGGCGGCACGGTAGGCGGACGCATCGCACTCACCCAGAATCCCTGTTCACGTAAACACTGTGCTACGCGCAACGCGGCAGCGTTGTCGCCGACGATCAACGGTTGGATGGCACTTTGCGAAGGCATTAAGGTAAAGGGCAAATCCCCGGCCCCGGCGTGAAACTGAGCAATATGGCGGCCTAACCTGTCACGTAGTGCATCGCCCTGCTGAATACAGGACAACGCTGCGCGCAATGCGCAAGCCTGAGCCGGTGGCATGCTGGTGCTATAGATCAGATGGCGGGCAAACTGTAAGAAATAGTCGGCCACCGATTCACTGCACAACAGCGCAGCCCCGCTCGCGCCAAACGCCTTACCGAAGGTCACGACCAGCAGTTCGGGTTGTATCCCCTGCTGCCAGCAACTGCCACGGCCTTGCTCACCGCACACGCCTACCCCGTGCGCATCATCCACCATCAGCCAGGCACCGCGTGCCTGCGTCAACGCATACAGTGCTTCCAGCGGCGCACTGTCACCGTCCATACTGAAAATGCCTTCTGTGACAGCAAGGGTTTCGCCGGAGCAATCCCCTTCCAACAGACGTTGTAGCGCTGCCGGCTGATTGTGCGCAAAGCGCCGCAGGGTGGCCGGTGACTGGGCCGCGGCTTCCAGTAATGACGCATGGCTGAGCTTGTCCGCCAGAATGCGATCTTGCGATTGCATCAGGGCGGCAACTACCGCCTGATTCGCGGCATAGCCGGAGACAAACAGCAGCGCACGCGGGTAACCTAGCCATTGCGCCAGTTCACCCTCCAACGCTGCATGCGCATCGGTATACCCCGTGACATGCCCTGAACCGCCACTCCCCACGCCATAACGCGTTGCACCGGTTTGCCAGGCGTCAATAATGGCCGGATGCTGGCTTAATCCCAGGTAGTCATTGCTGGAGAAATTCAGATAGCGTTGCCCCTGCTGCGTCAACCACCGTCCACCGCCCTGATTTAAAATGCGTGAGCGGTAAGCATCTTGCTCACGGCGCGTTATCAGCGCCGCGTCTATACGTTTTTGCCATCCCATCGGCGTCACACGGCAGCGTTATAGAACTGTTCGGTATCGGCTTCCAGCACCTGCTGCGCCAGTTGCATCTGCTGTTGGTTGTCACCGGCCTCCGTTTCCGTTTGTTGCGGATTGAGACCCAGTTTGCGAAACAGGATCAAATCCTTATCTTCTTTCGGATTGGGGGTGGTCAGCAATTTGCAGCCATAAAAAATGGAGTTGGCACCGGCCATAAAGCACATGGCCTGGGTCTGTTCACTCATCTGTTCGCGACCGGCGGACAGACGCACATGAGAGGTCGGCATCATGATGCGTGCGACAGCGATGGTGCGGATAAAATCGAAAGGTTCAACGTCGTCGTTGTTTTCCAGCGGCGTTCCTTTTACTTTCACCAGCATATTGATCGGTACGCTCTCCGGCGGCGTCGGCAGGTTTGTCAGTTGCACCAGCAATCCGGCGCGATCGCGGACGGTTTCGCCCAACCCGACAATGCCGCCAGAGCAGACTTTGATTCCTGCGTGACGCACTTTATCCAGAGTATCCAACCGCTCTTGATAGGTACGGGTGGTGATGATATTGCCGTAGAACTCCGGTGAGGTGTCCAGGTTATGGTTATAGAAATCCAGCCCGGCGTCAGCCAATCGTTCCGCCTGATCGCCATGCAAAGTGCCTAACGTCATGCAGGTTTCCATTCCCATTTCCTTGACGCCTTTCACCATCTGTTGCAGATAAGGCATATCGCGCTCATGGGGATTTTTCCAAGCTGCACCCATACAAAAACGGGTTGAGCCAGCCGCTTTAGCCTGGCGCGCGGAGTCCAGCACCTGCTCAACCTGCATCAATCGCTCCGCTTCCAGCCCGGTGCGATAACGCGCACTCTGCGGACAATACTTGCAATCTTCCGGGCAGGCACCGGTTTTGATGGAGAGCAGCGTGCTTACCTGCACCTGACGCGGATCGAAGTGCTGGCGATGCACCTGCTGCGCTTCAAACATCAGCTCTAAAAACGGTTTATTAAACAGTTGTTGCGCTTGCTCCAGCGTCCAGCGAATACGTTCTGCCATATGGTTGGCCTCTTTGTTCAACAGGGTGCCATGCCGCCACGGCGACATGAAAATGTGGCGTAAGTGTAAATGACAACGTTATACTGTCAACTAAATGAGTATCTATTTAGTTTACAATACGGTTTATTAATAATGTTGCTTTCAAATGCAGACCTGGAATTTGATCAACGCCATATCTGGCATCCTTACACCTCAATGACACACCCCCTTCCATGTTATCCGGTGGTAGCAGCCCACGGGTATCACCTGCAACTGGACGATGGGCGAGAACTGGTGGATGGCATGTCTTCCTGGTGGGCGGCGATCCACGGCTACAACCACCCGCGTCTCAACCAGGCGTTACAGCAGCAGATAGCCCATATGTCACACGTGATGTTTGGCGGCATTACACATCCTCAAGCCATCGCACTTTGCCAACGGCTCGTCACGATCACCCCTGCGCCGTTGGAGTGCGTGTTTCTGGCAGACTCCGGCTCCGTGGCCGTGGAAGTGGCGCTCAAAATGGCGCTGCAATATTGGCAGGCGCGCGGTGAGCAGCGGGCACGCTTTTTGACCCTGCGCCACGGCTACCACGGTGATACCTTTGGCGCCATGTCGGTGTGTGACCCACACAATGCCATGCACAGCCTCTATCAGGGGTATCTGCCTGAACACCTGTTTGTCGATGCGCCACGTAGCCGTTTTGATGGCGAATGGCATGAGTCTGATATCCAGCCGTTGCGCGATACACTGAATACGCACAGTCACGACATCGCCGCCGTTATCCTTGAACCGGTGGTTCAAGGCGCAGGTGGAATGCGTATCTACCACCCCACCTACCTCAAGCGTGTGCGCGAGTTGTGCGATCAGTACGGTATCTTTCTGATAGCAGATGAAATAGCGACCGGGTTTGGCCGCACGGGCAAGTTGTTTGCCTGTGAACATGCCGATATTGCCCCCGATATTCTCTGTCTGGGTAAAGCGCTGACCGGAGGATACCTGACGCTGTCGGCCACCTTGACCACGCGTAACGTTGCAGACACCATCAGCAACGGCGAGGCCGGTTGTTTCATGCACGGCCCGACCTTTATGGCTAACCCACTGGCCTGTGCCGCCGCCAATGCCAGTCTGGCGTTGCTTGCTAACGGGGAATGGCAGACACAAGTGATGGCGATTGAGCGCCAACTGCGCGCTGAATTAGTGCCATTACTGGATGCCGCGTTGGTGGCGGACGTGCGCGTTCTGGGCGCGATTGGGGTGCTGGAAACCACACGTCCGGTGAACGTGGCGCGCGTGCAGCGCTTTTTTGTAGAGCGCGGTGTCTGGATACGCCCTTTTGGCAAGCTACTATATTTAATGCCGCCCTATATTATTTCGCAACAGGCTTTAACACGCTTGAACAGCGCCCTGCGTGACGCCGTACAGCAGCACGAACTGTTTCAATAACACTCAGTCTCGATAACAATCAGTTTCAATAACAACTGGTTTTACTAACAGCGGGGAAAGTCAGCGGGAAAAACCTGTGATCTGTGGCACACCAAATTGATTAGCGCTATGATAATCGCCTAAGCTTATCAGGAACTTCCCATGCGTAATACGACAATCCTTTGCGGGCAGTATTTACGCGCTTTCGCACTTATTTATCTGTGTCTGTTCGCAGGTAATGCTATATCCGCGTTACTCCCGCTGACTATTCCCGGCAGCATTATCGGTATGCTCATCCTTTTTGCCCTGCTGGCTTCGCAGATCCTTCCTGCGCAATGGGTAAAACCCGGCTGCCATCTAATGATTCGCTATATGGCGCTGCTGTTTGTGCCTATCGGCGTGGGCGTCATGAATTACTATGATCTGCTGAGCAAGCAGTTTGGCCCCATCGTGGTGTCATGTCTTATCAGTACGCTGGTAGTGATGCTGGTCGTTGGCTTTTGCACGCAGTTGATGCAACGTGAACACATTATCACTACGCACGAAACGCCGGATGATGAAGCGAAAAAATGATGTTGTCCAACATCTGGTGGTCATTGCCCCTGACCTTGCTGACCTTCTTTGCGGCGCGTAAGTTGGCCATAAAATGCAAAATGCCACTGCTAAACCCGCTGCTGGTATCAATGGCTATCCTGATTCCAGTATTACTCCTGCTCAATATCCCTTACGAAAACTACTTCGCGGGCAGTAAAGTGGGCTTTGTTGAATAATTTAACCGTTTGATTTACATCTTCTTTAGTTATAGCTAAACGACTTAATTTTGATTACATTATTTAAATGAGCTATTCAATTGATTTTAGACGTAAAGTGATATCTACACGGAAAAACGAAGGGTTGAGTATCCGAGAAACAGCGAAGCAATTTCGGATTGGCCCTGCCTCTGTATCGCGTTGGATTAATCAAATAGAGTCAAAAGCATCGACCACGCGTCAGCGAAAGATCGATAAATCCGAGTTGATAAAAGATGTTGAACAATATCCAGATGCTTACCAAAAAGAACGTGCAGAGCGTTTTGGCGTTTGTCAGAAGGCCATTTGGCAAGCGCTTAAAAAGCTGGGATTGACCTATAAAAAAAACTCTACGTCATCCGAAAGCCGACGAAAACGCCCGGCAGGGATTTCAACAAAAAAAACAACAGTATGAAAAAGAAGGTAAACCTATTGTTTTTATTGATGAAAGTGGTTTTTCACACGATGCCCCACGGACTCACGGCTATTCCCCAAAAGGTCAACGGTGTTTTGGCCTGAAGAACTGGGGAGCTAGGGGAAGAACAAATGTTATCGGCGCTTTATTAGGCACAACGCTGTTTGCTATCGGATTATTTGATATCAATATTAACAGCGATGTTTTCTATGCCTGGGTCACACAAGTCCTTATCCCAGTACTCCCTAAAAACAGTGTAATCATGATGGACAATGCCACTTTTCACAAAAAACATAATATTCAACAAATCATCATCGATGCAGGGTATATGGTGGAGTATTTGGGCTTTGTTGAATAATTTAACCGTTTGATTTACATCTTCTTTAGTTAGAATGCATTTACAGAGAATGTATTTACAGAGAATGTATTTTGTTAGAACGACAAATCAAATAGTTAGCACAATAAAAAGCATTCCGAGAGGAAAAATTAGTCGTTGAAATTTTATAATGCTTATATAAATCAGTATCTTAAATTATTCAACAAAGCCAGTAAAGTGCTGAACGATCTGTTGCAGCCGGCAGTGGTGGCGTTAGCGTTTCCGCTCTATGAACAGCTTCATCAAATTCGTGCGCGTTGGAAATCCATCATCAGCGTCTGCTTTATCGGCAGCATGGCAGCGATTATTTCCGGTACGATCATTGCGCTGTGGTTAGGCGCGACGCCCGAAATTGCTGCATAAGTGCTGCCTAAATCGGTAACCACGCCCATCGCCATGGCGGTCGCAAGCACCATCGGCGGCATTCCCGCCATTAGTGCGGTTTGTGTGATTTTTGTCGGCATTCTCGGTGCAGTGTTCGGGCACACGCTGTTTAATCGCGTGGGCATTCGCACCAAGGCAGCGCGCGGACTCGCCATGGGCACGGCATCACACGCGCTGGGCACGGCCCGTTGCGTCGAGATCGATTTTCAGGAAGGGGCGTTCAGCTCTTTGGCTCTGGTGATTTTCGGCATAATGACCTCGCTGATTGCGCCTTTTATCTTTCCGCTGCTGGTGCAACTGTTCCACTAGCGACAGAGATGATGCAGACGGCGCGATAATCGCAGCGCCGTTGCATTCTGCTCGATAATTTGAGATATATCGCGCAGAATGCATCTTAATTTCAATAGGTTCACGTTCGACGAGATACTGTTCACAATTTATTGATAGGCTACTTTTTACCCTGACAACAAACAATAATGGCAAAAAGAGTACATCGCTATGCACCCACGATATCACGCCCCTTTTGCACAACTTTCTGACACACTGCAACACGTCTTGCTGCCGATACTTGAACGCCCTGACTTTGTCGGGATGCTACTTGCTGACGACGTAACGACCCTGTGTACCCACTGCGATCTGACGCCGGAGACGTTGGCCTACGCCTTGCTCCCTCTTGCGGCAGCATGCGCCATTGCCCCTATTTCGCATTTTCAAGTGGGTGCCGTTGCCCAAGGCGAAAGCGGCAATCTCTACTTTGGTGCCAACATGGAGTTCACCGCCGTGCCGTTGCAACAAACACTGCACGCGGAGCAGAGCGCCATCGCGCATGCCTGGCTGCGCCAGGAACGCGGTTTGACCAGTATCACGGTCAACTACACGCCCTGCGGGCACTGCCGTCAGTTTATGAATGAACTGAACCGGGCAAACACGCTGCACATCCACCTGCCGGGGCGCGAACCTGCACAACTGCACCACTATTTACCCGATGCCTTTGGACCGCAGGATCTGAACATCACCACGCTATTGATGGATCAGGTCAATCACGGGCGCACCCTGCTCTATGCCGATCTGCTGGCGCAGACAGCATTGGACGCAGCCAACCGCAGCCATGCGCCTTACAGCAATGCGTTGAGCGGCGTCGCGCTGGAAACCGAACGCGGCACTGTGTATACCGGGCGCTACGCAGAAAATGCGGCGTTCAACCCCAGCCTGCCGCCGCTTCAGGTGGCGTTGAATCTGATGAATCTGGCCGGTGAAGATATTCACAGCGTGCGACGCGCCGCGCTGGTTGAGCCACGCAATACCACCATCAGTCAGTGGGTGATGTTGCAAATTATTCTGGCTGAAGCTGGGTGTACCGACGTTCAGCAACACTTTATCGACTGATACAGCGCACAAAAATGGTGAGTAAACTGGGGAGCATTGACAAAATGTTGTGACGCAAGTCATGTGTAACTATTTTAATTAACATTTTCTGTACATATTTTTTGGGTAATTTAAGATCCGCGCTGTCATGTCGTATCATTACCTAAATTCGTTTCTGTTACCCGAAGAGTAAGAAAAGTCATGGAATTAGAATACGAAAGCAAACGCGCACTCTACATCCCTTATGCTGGCCCTATCCTGTTGGAATTCCCGTTGCTGAACAAAGGCAGCGCCTTCACCAATGAAGAACGTGCCAACTTCAACCTGCATGGCCTGTTGCCTGAAGCCGTGGAGACCATTGAAGAGCAGGCAGAACGCGCCTGGCGTCAGTATCAGGAATTCAAAAATGATATGGAGAAGCACGTCTACCTGCGTAATATTCAGGATACTAACGAGACGCTGTTTTACCGCCTGCTGGACGCACACCTGACCGAAATGATGCCGATCATCTACACCCCAACGGTCGGTAAGGCGTGCGAACACTTCTCAGATATTTATCGTCGTGCCCGCGGCTTGTTTATCTCCTACCCGAACTGTGAAAACATCGATGACATGTTGCAAAACGCCACCAAGCAGAACGTGAAGGTGATCGTGGTCACCGACGGTGAGCGTATCCTTGGTCTGGGCGATCAGGGCATCGGCGGCATTGGTATTCCTATCGGCAAGCTGGCACTGTACACAGCCTGTGGCGGCATCAGCCCGGCCTATACCCTGCCGGTAGTGCTGGATGTGGGCACCAACAACCCGCAACGCCTGAACGATCCGCTTTATATGGGCTGGCGTCACCCGCGCATTACCGGCGAAGAATACGATGCCTTTGTGGAAGAGTTTATTCAGGCGGTGAAACGCCGCTGGCCGAACGTGTTGCTGCAATTTGAAGACTTTGCGCAAAGCAACGCCACACCGCTGTTAAACCGTTACCGTGATGAAATCTGCTGCTTTAACGACGACATTCAAGGCACCGCCGCCGTGGCGCTGGGCAGCCTGATTGCCGCCAGCCGTGCTGCTGGCACACAACTGCGCGATCAAACGGTCACCTTCCTGGGTGCCGGTTCCGCCGGTTGCGGTATCGCGGAGCAAATTATCGCGCAGATGAAATCTGAAGGTCTGAGCGAAGAAGAAGCGCGTGCTCGCGTATTCATGGTGGATCGCTTCGGCCTGCTAACCGACAAACTGCCGAACCTGCTCGATTTCCAGAGCAAACTGGTGCAGAAGAGCGAACTGCTGAGCGAGTGGGACGTTGCCAGCGATGCGATCTCGCTGCTGGAAGTGGTGCGCAACGCTAAGCCGACCATCCTGATTGGCGTCTCCGGCCAACCGGGTCTGTTCACGGAAGAGATCATTCGCGAAATGCACACCCACTGTGCGCGCCCTACCGTGATGCCACTTTCCAATCCGACCTCCCGCGTGGAAGCGCGTCCGGAAGATATTATCCGCTGGACCGACGGTGCCGCACTGGTCGCAACCGGAAGCCCGTTTGCGCTGGTCAAGCACAAGGACACCCTGTTCCCGATTGCCCAATGTAACAACTCCTATATCTTCCCCGGTATTGGCTTGGGCGTGCTGGCTTGTAGTGCCAAGCGCATTACCGATGGCATGCTGATGGCTGCCAGCCGCGCTTTGGCCGATTGTTCGCCGCTGGCCAACAACGGGGAAGGTGCTTTGCTGCCTGACCTGGAAGATATTCAGGATGTGTCTCGCCGTATCGCGATGGACGTAGCTAAAGCCGCGCAGTTGCAAGGCGTCGCAGAAGTGACCTCCAGCGATACGCTGGCGAAGGCGATTACGCACAACTTCTGGCAACCGCAATACCGCAGCTATAAGCGCACCTCGTTCTAAGCGTTTCAGTTGCCTAAAACACAACGGCCCCGATACCGGGGCCGTTTTTATTTGCGCTGAACTATGGGCGTAATTTGGGATCGAGAGCATCGCGCAAACCATCCCCCAGCACATTAAACGCCAGCACGGTCAGGAAAATCGCCAGACTGGGAAACAACGCCACGTGAGGTGCCATCACCATATCGGCCCTGGCTTCATTGAGCATCGCGCCCCACTCCGGCGTTGGTGGCTGCGCCCCAAGACCAAGAAAAGAGAGGCTAGCCGCCGTAATGATCGACATGCCCACACGCATTGAAAAATAGACCACAATCGACGAAAAGGTACCGGGAAGAATGTGACGTAATAAAATGGTGCTGTCGGAGGCACCAAGGCTACGCGCCGATTCCACATAGGTTTGCTGTTTCAACACCAAGGTGTTACCACGTACCAGACGCGCAAAGGCAGGAATGCTGAAAATCGCCACGGCGACAATCACATTGGCCATACCGCTACCCATCACCGCCACCACGGCAATCGCCAGCAGGATGCCCGGAAAGGCAAATAATACGTCGCAGATGCGCATAATCAGCCGATCCCATCCTCCTTCATAGTAACCGGCCACCAGCCCCAGCAAGGTACCGATAACCATGCCAACTGCCACGGACAAAATACCTGCCGCCAGCGAAATACGCGCGCCAAGCAGAATACGGCTGAAGATATCGCGACCCAGCGCATCGACGCCGAGCCAATGCAGCGAAGAGGGCCCCTCATTCAAACTGTCATAATCGAAATAGTTTTCCGCATCGAACGGAGCCAGATAAGGCGCGAGTAGCGCTACGGCAATAAGTAGCACCACAAACACGCCCGCCATCACGGCGGTGCGCTGCAATAAAAAACGTCGCCAAAACTCACCGAGCGGAGTGCGGATGGTGGTTTCCCGCAGCAGCGGCAGCGTTGCCAGCACGGCCTTACGTCGCCAATGTTTCATCGCGGCTCCTTATCGATAGTGAATTGACGGGTTGATTGCCGCATACAGCACATCCACCAGCAGGTTAATGACAATAAACTCCAGTGAGAACAACAGCACCAGTCCCTGAATCACGGGGTAATCGCGCATCTCCACCGCGTCCACCAACAAGCGCCCTAACCCCGGCCAGTTAAACACTTTTTCCACCACGATAGACCCGCCCAGCAAAAAGCCAAACTGAAGGCCCATCATCGTCACTACCGGGATCAGCGCATTGCGCAGACCATGTTTGGTGATGACCAAAAATTCGCGGACCCCTTTAGCGCGTGCGGTACGCATGTAGTCTTCTTGCAGCACATCGGCAAAGGAGGCGCGCGTGAAACGCGCCATCACGGCGGCAACGGCAGCGCCCAGGGTGATTGAGGGCAAAATACAGTGACGCCAGCTCTCCGCACCGACGGTGGGTAACCAACCCAGCTCAACGGAAAAGACCTGCATCAACAGCATCCCCAACGCAAACGATGGAAATGACAGGCCAGATACCGCAAGCGCCATCCCCAGCCGATCCGGCCAGCGATTGCGCCAGATAGCGGAAATCATACCGATGCTCATGCCGAAGATAACCGCCCACACCATGCTGGTTAAGGTGAGCCACAGCGTCGGCAAAAAACGGATTGCAATCTCATTGGTGACCGGACGTTTAGAGGCCATTGAGGTGCCCAGATCCGCTTGTAACACATGGGTGAAAAAGCGCCAGAATTGCTCGTAGAGCGGTCTATCCAGACCTAAATCCTGCCGGACCATGGCAATCACGGCGGCATCAGCCTCACGCCCTGCCATCAGGCGAGCAGGATCGCCCGGCAGCAGGTGCACAAACATAAACACCACGACCAGCACAATCAGCAAGGTGGGGATCATGCCCAGCAGTCGTTTGAGGAAATAATTTAGCATAACAACATGATTATCCTTCTTGTTTCATTGTATGGCATAGCGTTCGCCGCGCCTTGTTCCTCGCGCGACGGCAACACGAAAACGACCAGGTTCTCAGCCGCGTCTATTACGCGGCCGAGAAAACCCAGCGCCACTTATTGCGCCAAATCAGCCTCATCAAAACTGAATACGGTATCAGGCATCACATAGAACCCACTCAGTTTCTTGCTGTTAGCTGAAACCAGCTGTTCCGTCACCAAAAACGCCCAAGGGGCATCCGCCCAGATTTTGTCCTGCGCGTCTTTATACAGTTTTTCCTTCTGCGCACGATCGGTAGTCTTCAACGCATTCGCCAGATCGGCATCCACCTGCTCGCTGCTGTAAAACGCCGTATTAAACAGCGCCGGTGGCCAAGACGCCGTGGCAAACACCGGCGTCAGCGCCCAATCAGCTTCCCCGGTTGAGGCAGACCAGCCGGTGTAGAACAAACGCACGCCAGTCTCCTTCACGCCCTTACCTTCTACTTCGGCGGCACGCTGCCCGGCATCCATCGCCGTAACCTGCACTTTAATCCCCACTTGCGCCAACTGCTGCTGGGTGAATTGCAGTACTTTCTGCGCCGTACTGTGGTTATGCGATGCCCACAGTGTGGTGGTGAATCCATCCGGGTAGCCCGCTTCTTTCAACAGTTCGCGCGCTTTTGCCGGATCGTAAGGCCACGGTTGATACTGCTGGGCAAAATCGATGCTCTTTGGCAACGGTCCCTGTGACGGCACCGCGTAACCTGAGAATGCCACCTTAATTAACGCCTCTTTGTTGATGGCATAGTTAATCGCCTGCCGCACCTTGATATTGTCAAACGGCTTTTGTGTGACATTGAAGCTGAGATAACGGTGCAAAATAGAAGGCGATGTCACCACCGCCAGTTGATCATTTTTCTCCAGCACCTTGGCCTGCTCAAATGGCACAGGGAACGCAAACTGCGCTTCGCCGGTCTGGAGCAGCGAGGCGCGGGTGTTGTTATCCACGACTGGACGCCAGGTAATACTGTCGAGTTTGGGCAGCCCGGCACGCCAATAACCGGAGAATTTCTCCACTTTCACATAGTCCGTCTGGTTCCAGGTGACAAACTTGTAAGGGCCAGTACCCACCGGATGAAAACCAATGTCCTTACCGTATTGTTGCAATGCGGCAGGTGAAATAATCACCGCAGCAGGGTGTGCCAGGTTGTTGATAAAAGCCGAGAACGGCTGTTTAAGCACGATTTTTACCGTCTGCGGATCCACCACTTCTGTATTGGCAATCACCTTGAACAGGTTATAACGTTTCAGGCGATTTTCCGGATTGCTGGCGCGATCGAGGTTTACCTTCACCGCCTGTGCATTGAAATCGGTGCCGTCATGAAATTTCACACCGGTATGCAGTTTGATGGTATAGGTCAGGTTGTCGTCGCTGACCTGATAGCTTTCGGCCAGCACGTTGACTAACTTCATGTCCTTATCGAAGCCAAACAGCCCCTGATAGAATGATTTCGCCACCGTTTGTGACAGGGTGTCGTTGGCATCATAGGGATCGAGCGTGGTGAAGTTGGATGCCACAGCAATTACAGCATCTTTCGCCGCCCAGGCCGGTGCAGACGCCATCAAGGCTGCCGCCACTGCCAGCGCCCCCGCACGTTTGGCAGTGAGCAGATTAACGCGAGTCAAAAGTGTCATTGTGATCGTATCTCCCTGTATCCTCTGTCAATAAGCACCCGCAATCGTATGGTGAGCCACATAGTGCCGTTCACCCACCTCGATCAGCGGTGCGATCGTTGGTTCATCGCCCAGCGCCCGAACAGGGCTGGGTATATCATCCGCCAGCAGTGCATGCCGGTGATGGCGGCGGCCCGGATCGGCGATCGGTACTGCTGCCATCAGTTTACGGGTATAAGGATGTTGAGGATTCTCAAACACCGCCTGACGCGGGCCGATTTCCACAATCTGCCCCAAATACATCACAGCAACGCGGTGACTGATACGCTCCACCACCGCCATATCGTGAGAAATAAACAGGAACGCGATACCGTATTCCTGCTGCAATTCCATCATCAGGTTGACGATTTGTGCTCTGATCGAGACATCAAGCGCTGAGACCGCCTCATCGGCGATCACCACTTTGGGGTTTAGCGCCAGTGCGCGCGCAATGCATATGCGCTGGCGCTGCCCACCAGAAAACTCATGCGGATAGCGTCCGGCATGCTCTGGCAGCAGCCCCACCCGCTTGAGCAGTTGCGCCACCCGCACTTCAGCGGCCTGTTTATCCATCACCTTGTGGACCAACAGCGGCTCCATGATCGAGAACCCTGCCGTCAGACGAGGGTCCAGCGAGGCATACGGGTCCTGAAAAATCAGTTGAATATTGCGGCGTATCCGGTGCAGCGCCTCGCTGCCCAGACCTTCAATGCGTTCACCGGCAAAGGTGATCGTGCCCCGCTGGCTCGGCACCAGTTGCAACAAGGCGCGCGCGGCCGTCGATTTTCCACAGCCGGACTCCCCGACCAGCGACAGCGTTTCGCCGGGGTAAAGATCGAAACTGATGTGCTCCACCGCATGTACCTGATGGGTAACGCGGTTGAGTATTCCCCGGCGCAGCGGAAATCGCGTGACCAGATCACGCACTTGCAACACGGGTGCCAACGGTTCGGGTAGACTCGCCGGTGTCCGGCTGGCCGGGGCTTGCGGGACCATTGCCTGCACTGAGGCATCGCTGAGATACAGTGAAAACGGTGCCGGTTCGCTACGCCCGCGCATCTCGCCTAGCGTCGGTACTGCCGCCAGCAATGCACGGGTATACAGATGCTGCGGCGTGGCAAATATCTCGCTCACGCCGGCGGTTTCGACACAGTGGCCGTTATTCATCACCAACACGCGATCGGCCACTTCCGCTACCACACCCATATCATGGGTGATGAAAATCACGGCAATCGCCATTTCACGCTGCAATAGCTGAATCAGTTGTAAGATTTGTGCCTGAATAGTGACGTCGAGCGCGGTGGTCGGTTCATCGGCTATCAGCAAGGTGGGTTTGCAGGAGAGAGCCATGGCAATCATGATACGCTGGCGCATACCCCCTGAATGCTGGTGCGGATAACGGCCCAGCACGCTTTTCGCCTCCGGAATTCTTACCAGATCCAGCATGCGCAACGCCTCTGCCTTCGCGTCTCGCGCAGACATGCCCTGATGCAGGCGAATGGACTCAGCAATTTGCTCCCCCACCGGAAACACCGGGTTAAGCGAGGTCATTGGCTCTTGGAATACCATCGCCATGTCCGCACCGCGTAAACGACGCATCTCACGCTGGCTGGCGGTTGTGACATCCAGAATGTGGCCATTACGACGGCGAAACAGAATCTCACCGTGATGAATATCGCCGCCAGCCTGCTCGATCAAACGCATGATCGCTAACGCCGTGACCGATTTACCGGAACCGGATTCACCAACGATCGCCAACGTCTCACCGCGAGCCACCGTTAACGAGAGATCGTGAATCACCGATACCGGCTCCCGCTGCGCGTGAAAACGCACGCCCAGTGACCGCACTGACAGAATCTGCTGTTCGGGCAGAATCAGTGTAGTATCAGTCGCTTCACGCACGGGCGCATGGGATATCATGAACGATGTCTCTCCTTGTTTAACTTGCAGCAGAACCAGTCCGTATGAAAAACGGTTTTAGTTTTATTTAGCACACTGAGGGAGGTTTAGCATAAAACTGCCGTGCAATGAATAAAATATGTCTCTTATAACATTGCGTACAGCACATAATCATTCCGTCTATACCTGTTCAGTATTAAAGCGTGTTACTCCCTGATGACGCACTTTCCTGCCATAACCTTGACGTTGTCACGTTCACCCGCAGAGTGTTCTCTGACTTAATAGCGATCACTTGGCTGGCGTAATCCCAGTGCACTGTATCGCGTTTTGCCCGATCTCCCGACGCAAAGACGTCGGCGAATGGAGTCATCATGGAAGCATTTACTTCAGGTTTACTCGCGCTTGAGCAAGCGCTGCAACGTATGCTGGCGCTGGTTTCACCGCTGGCGCAGACCGAAACCGTCGCGCTTGAGCAGGCTGCGGGCCGCATCACCGCCACCGACATTACCTCCCCTCTCGACGTGCCCGCCTTTGCCAATGCCGCGATGGATGGCTATGCCGTGCGCATGGCAGATCTGGCACAGGGTGATGCACTGCTGCCCGTGGCGGGGAAAGCGTTTGCCGGTAACCCGTTCGTGGGTGACTGGCCCGCAGGAAGTTGTATCCGCATCATGACCGGTGCACCGGTTCCGCCGGGGACAGAGGCGGTTATCATGCAAGAATACGCTGAAGCAGAGGCTAACGGCGTACGCTTCACGCACCCCGCGAAGGCGGGACAAAATATCCGTCTGGCAGGTGAAGACATTCAGCGCGGCGCGCGCGTCCTAGCGGCGGGCTGCGCATTGGGGCCAGCCCGTTTGCCGCTGCTGGCATCGCTGGGTGTGCCTGAGGTCACCGTAATGCGTCGCCTGCGCGTGGCTATATTTTCTACCGGCGATGAGTTACAGCGTATCGGTCAGCCATTACAGGCTGGGCAGATATACGACACCAACCGTTTTGCCGTGCGCCTGATGCTGGAAAAACTGGGCTGCGATATTCTCGATCTCGGCATTATCCGCGACGATCCGGCAGCCCTACGCGACGCGTTTCAACGCGCCGACAGCGAGGCCGATTTGGTCATCAGCAGCGGTGGCGTTTCAGTGGGAGAAGCCGATTACACCAAACAGATTCTGGACGATTTGGGTAACATCCATTTCTGGAAGTTGGCGATAAAGCCCGGCAAGCCGTTCGCCTTCGGCAAACTGCGTCAGGCCTGGTTCTGCAGCCTGCCCGGTAATCCGGTCTCTGCTGCCGTCACCTTCTATCAATTGGTGCAACCGCTCATCGCACAGCTTTC
The DNA here is from genome assembly GCF_052050035.1 of Symbiopectobacterium purcellii. Taxonomy (GTDB): domain Bacteria; phylum Pseudomonadota; class Gammaproteobacteria; order Enterobacterales; family Enterobacteriaceae; genus Symbiopectobacterium; species Symbiopectobacterium purcellii_A. The sequence goes on along the minus strand of NZ_CP189882.1, from coordinate 4,125,729 downwards.
TGGCCACAGCCAGTGGCACTTCCCGCCGCGCCAGCGGGTGAAAGCAGCCTCTGCGTTGAAGAAAACCCCCGGTCGCCTCGATTTTCAACGCGGTATTGTTAGCCGAAATGATCTCGGTGAGTTGGAAGTCAGGGCCACAGGCCATCAGGGCTCGCACATTTTCAGCTCATTAAACTAGTTGCTGAATAGAGACTTGCATTTTTTGTCAGGCTATTGAGAATAAAAAGAGGTTTAACTTAGAGAATAAAGGTTTGAAATGATCAACAAAGAGCGGTTGTTACGAGATAATCGTTTATGTAAAGCAATCATTGGATTATCAGTCGAAGAATTGAAAAATTTAGCCGCTGAATTTTCAGCTTGTTATTTGACTTATCGGAAAAAGAATCGAAAAGATCACGAGCGGCAGATGGGTGCAGGGCAGAAAGGATTTATCCCAACCCCATTAGATAAACTGCTTTTTATTTTATTGTATTTAAAATGTTATCCGACCTATGATTTGCAAGGACTTCTTTTTGGTTTAGATGGCTTTGTTGAATAATTTAACCGTTTGATTTACATCTTCTTTAGGTAGAATGCATGTACAGAGACTGTATTTTGTTAGAACGACAAATCAAGTAGTTAGCACAATAAAAAGCATTACGGCTGGAAAACTTAGTTGTTGAAGTGTTATAATAATTATGTAAATCAGCATGTTAAATTATTCAACAAAGCCGGTTTAGATAGAACACGGGTATGTCGCTGGGTAAAAATATTATTGCCGGTTTTAGAGATGACCTTGGGGCGAGAATGTGTTTTGCCCGCTCGTCAAATTCGCTCTGCTGAGGAATTTTTTCGCGCCTTTCCTGGAGTTAAAGACGTCTTTATTGATGGGACAGAGCGACCTGTCCAAAAGCCTAAGAATCTGCGTCGGCGAAAAAAAATGTATTCGGGAAAGAAAAGACAGACCACTCGAAAAGGGCTTATTATGACTGACGAAACAAGGCAAATTGGATTTATCCCCATGAGCAAAAGTGGGCGCCGTCACCATAAACGCTTACTCGATAAAGTCGATATAATTCGCCATATTCCTCCTGAGGTAACCATCTGGGCAGATACCGGTTTTCAAGGTATAGATAAACAGCATCCTAATACACAAATCCCAAAAAAAGGAACTCGAAAAAGACCTTTATCGCCTGAACAAAAACAAGAAAATAAAATAATCTCGGGCATCCGTATTACAGTTGAACAGAGACTGTAAAATAATCTGTGTAAATGGCATTTTGAGGAAAACCTTCAAAGGATAACAAAATGCCTATCAGCAACGAACTTATTGACCAACTGCTTCAAGATTGTCACTCCCCTCAGGATCTGCTGGGTGAATCAGGCCTACTCAAGGTGCTGACTAAAAGACTGGCGGAACGGGTTCTTGAAGCTGAGATGGAGATGCACCTTGGGTATGCTAAGCATGACCCGGCTGGTAATCATTCAGGCAACTCACGCAATGGCAAGACATCCAAGAGCGTACGTAGCCAAAATGGGGAGATCGAGCTCGATATTCCGCGCGACCGCAACAGTACCTTCGAGCCGACACTGATCGGTAAGCACGAAAAACAGCTTAACGGCTTCGATGACCGCATTATTTCTCTCTATTCCAGAGGGTTATCAACCCGTGATATTCAGGCACACTTTAAAGAAGTCTACGGGGTCGATGTTTCCGCTGGCTTCATTTCTCAAGTGACCAATGCTGTGATGGATGAAGTTAAGCGCTGGCAGCAACGGCCGCTGGATGCGCTTTATCCCATTGTTTACCTTGACTGTATTGTTGTCAAAAGCCAGGACGGCGGAGCCGTGGCCAACAAGTCTGTTTATCTGGCCCTCGGCGTCAACGGCCAGGGCGAAAAAGAGCTGCTGGGGCTATGGATAGCCAAAACTGAGGGGGCCAAGTTCTGGTTATCTGTGATGACAGAACTGAAAAATCGTGGGCTAAAGGACATCTTCGTCGCCTGCTGCGATGGCCTGAAAGGCTTTCCTGATGCCATTGAAGCTGTTTACCCGCATACGCGGGTACAGCTCTGCATTGTGCATCAGGTGCGGAACTCGCTGCGCTACGTCGGCTGGAAAGAGCGTAAGGCCGTTGCTGCTGACCTGCGCACCATCTATAGTTCCGCAACGCTAGAGGGCGCTGAAGAGGCCCTGGATGCCTTCGCGGCCAAATGGGATGAACAGTTCCCGACGATCAGCCCGTCGTGGAGAAATAATTGGGAACGTCTCATCGTCATTTTTGACTTTCCGCCGGAGATCCGCAAGGTTATCTACACCACCAACGCGATAGAGTCGTTAAATGCTTCATTGCGCAAGATAACGAAAACGCGACGAATATTTCCAACGGATGACTCGGTGATAAAATTACTCTATCTAGCCTTGCATAATATCTCTGCTAAATGGACCTTGCCAATCAGAGACTGGAAACCTGCTATGAGCCAATTCATGTTGATGTATGGAGAACGAATCTCCGGTTAAGCAATGGAGCCATTTACACAAAATTCTTTACAGACTCGTTGAACACGCCATCGCGGGTATCAAGCGCCTCGGTTGCATGACCCAAATTTTACGGAATCGTAGACCCTTTATTGATGATACCTTCTTACTCCTTAGCGCCGGTCTTTGGAATTTCCATCTCAGAACAGCGTAAAATTTACTTCAATCACCGAAACACCCTTATTTCACTATTAAGCAACACGCTTATAGTTCCGCAAGGCTTTGTTGAATAAATCGAACTTTCAGGGGATCGCCGGATCAAAGCACTATAGCCAAGCGACTTAATTTTGATTACACCATATGGACTGAGAACAAACTCTCTGTATCGCAACCCATCTCTCTTTTTTTGCTTTTTGCTTGTGCCCATTTATGCTCAATTGGGTTAAGATCTGGCGAATATGTAGGCAAATACTCCACCATATACCCTGCATCGATGATGACTTGTTGAATATTATGTTTTTTGTGAAAAGTGGCATTGTCCATCATGATTACACTGTTTTTAGGGAGTACTGGGATAAGGACTTGTGTGACCCAGGCATAGAAAACATCGCTGTTAATATTGATATCAAATAATCCGATAGCAAACAGCGTTGTGCCTAATAAAGCGCCGATAACATTTGTTCTTCCCCTAGCTCCCCAGTTCTTCAGGCCAAACACGAGTCTGTAAAGAATTTTGTGTAAATGGCTCCATTGCTTAACCGGAGATTCGTTCTCCATACATCAACATGAATTGGCTCATAGCAGGTTTCCAGTCTCTGATTGGCAAGGTCCATTTAGCAGAGATATTATGCAAGGCTAGATAGAGTAATTTTATCACCGAGTCATCCGTTGGAAATATTCGTCGCGTTTTCGTTATCTTGCGCAATGAAGCATTTAACGACTCTATCGCGTTGGTGGTGTAGATAACCTTGCGGATCTCCGGCGGAAAGTCAAAAATGACGATGAGACGTTCCCAATTATTTCTCCACGACGGGCTGATCGTCGGGAACTGTTCATCCCATTTGGCCGCGAAGGCATCCAGGGCCTCTTCAGCGCCCTCTAGCGTTGCGGAACTATAGATGGTGCGCAGGTCAGCAGCAACGGCCTTACGCTCTTTCCAGCCGACGTAGCGCAGCGAGTTCCGCACCTGATGCACAATGCAGAGCTGTACCCGCGTATGCGGGTAAACAGCTTCAATGGCATCAGGAAAGCCTTTCAGGCCATCGCAGCAGGCGACGAAGATGTCCTTTAGCCCACGATTTTTCAGTTCTGTCATCACAGATAACCAGAACTTGGCCCCCTCAGTTTTGGCTATCCATAGCCCCAGCAGCTCTTTTTCGCCCTGGCCGTTGACGCCGAGGGCCAGATAAACAGACTTGTTGGCCACGGCTCCGCCGTCCTGGCTTTTGACAACAATACAGTCAAGGTAAACAATGGGATAAAGCGCATCCAGCGGCCGTTGCTGCCAGCGCTTAACTTCATCCATCACAGCATTGGTCACTTGAGAAATGAAGCCAGCGGAAACATCGACCCCGTAGACTTCTTTAAAGTGTGCCTGAATATCACGGGTTGATAACCCTCTGGAATAGAGAGAAATAATGCGGTCATCGAAGCCGTTAAGCTGTTTTTCGTGCTTACCGATCAGTGTCGGCTCGAAGGTACTGTTGCGGTCGCGCGGAATATCGAGCTCGATCTCCCCATTTTGGCTACGTACGCTCTTGGATGTCTTGCCATTGCGTGAGTTGCCTGAATGATTACCAGCCGGGTCATGCTTAGCATACCCAAGGTGCATCTCCATCTCAGCTTCAAGAACCCGTTCCGCCAGTCTTTTAGTCAGCACCTTGAGTAGGCCTGATTCACCCAGCAGATCCTGAGGGGAGTGACAATCTTGAAGCAGTTGGTCAATAAGTTCGTTGCTGATAGGCATTTTGTTATCCTTTGAAGGTTTTCCTCAAAATGCCATTTACACAGATTATTTTACAGTCTCCAAAACACCGTTGACCTTTTGGGGAATAGCCGTGAGTCCGTGGGGTATCGTGTGAAAAACCACTTTCATCAATAAAAACAATAGGTTTACCTTCTTTTTCATACTGTTGTTTTTTTTGTTGAAATCCCTGCCGGGCGTTTTCGTCGGCTTTCGGATGACGTAGAGTTTTTTTTATAGGTCAATCCCAGCTTTTTAAGCGCTTGCCAAATGGCCTTCTGACAAACGCCAAAACGCTCTGCACGTTCTTTTTGGTAAGCATCTGGATATTGTTCAACATCTTTTATCAACTCGGATTTATCGATCTTTCGCTGACGCGTGGTCGATGCTTTTGACTCTATTTGATTAATCCAACGCGATACAGAGGCAGGGCCAATCCGAAATTGCTTCGCTGTTTCTCGGATACTCAACCCTTCGTTTTTCCGTGTGGATATCACTTTACGTCTAAAATCAATTGAATAGCTCATTTAAATAATGTAATCAAAATTAAGTCGTTTAGCTATAAAAGCGCACGATAAGTGTAGTGGCATACTGAATTTGGCCACCTAAGTAGAGGTGATATGCTTACCTCATAATTTTTATAGGTGCCAAAATGAGTAAAATAATTACTGCTGAATTTAAATGTGAAACCGCCAAATTAGTCCTTGACGGCTTTGTTGAATAATTTAACCGTTTGATTTACATCTTCTTTAGTTAGAATGCATTTACAGAGAATGTATTTTGTTAGAACGACAAATCAAATAGTTAGCACAATAAAAAGCATTCCGAGAGGAAAAATTAGTCGTTGAAATTTTATAATGCTTATATAAATCAGTATCTTAAATTATTCAACAAAGCCGTCCTTGACCAAAATTATACCTACCAGGAAGCCGCGAAAGCCATGAACGTCAGTCTTTCAGCGATTAGCCGGTGGGTAAGAGCCCTTCGTTTAGAACGTCAAGGGAAAACATCGCCTGGTCTGCCATTAACACCTGAACAAATTGAGTTCAGAGAAATGAAGAAAAAAATCCACCGACTGGAAATGGAGAATGCCATCTTAAAAAACGCTACTGCGCTCTTAATGTCCGACTCACTGAAAAATTCTCGGTAGTTGAAAAGCTAAGAGCGCTTTATCCAGTGAAAGCGTTGTGTCGTATTTTTAATGTTCACCGAAGCAGTTATCGCTATTGGTGTCGACCTAAGGAGCCAGATATTGAGCGGACGATAAAACGTAGCCTGGTCAGCGAAGCGTGGAACGTTAGTGGCGGGTCTGCGGGCGCAAGGACTATCTCCACGATGGTTACCAATACACACGACGTGAAACTTGGGCGGTGGTTAGCGGGTAAGTTGATGAAAGAATTAACCCTCGTTAGTTGCCAAACAAGAAAACATCAATACAACAGCGGTGGAAATGAACGTATTGATATTCCAAATCTGCTCAATAGGCAGTTCGCTGTTACCAAGCCTGACCAGGTTTGGTGCGGCGATGTAACCTATATTTGGACAGGCGACCGATGGGCGTATCTGGCGGTGGTATTAGATTTATTTGCCCGAAAACCCGTGGGTTGGGCAATGTCGTTTTCGCCAGATTCAGAATTAACAGCCAAAGCACTACAAATGGCTTGGGAACTGCGTGGGCATCCCAAACAAGTCATGTCTCATAGTGACCAAGGAAGCCATTACACCAGTCGTCAGTATAGGCAGGCATTGTGGCGTTATCAGATGACCCAAAGTATGAGTCGCAGAGGAAATTGTTGGGATAATAGTCCGATGGAGCGATTCTTCCGTAGTCTGAAGACTGAATGGGTGCCAACGACTGGCTACCAAAGCTTTAGTACTGCTCAATCATCCATTATTCGCTACATAACCCATTATTATAGCGATGTCAGACCTCACTGGTATAGCCAAGCGACATTATTTTGATAACAGCCAGCTATGCTTCTTTGCCGCATATCAGGGCATAGGATGTAATCATTTTTAAGTCGGTTGGCTATATCATCGCTCCCGATAGCAGCTCCCCATGGCAAAGCACAAGTTTAAAATCACCAACTGGCCCACCTACAACAAAGCACTCAGACAACGCGGCTCCCTGACGGTCTGGCTTGATGAGTCCGCCATCGCTGCATGGACTGACAGTGCTTCGCCTGAAGGTCGTGGTCGGCCGCTTTACTACACCGATATGGCTGTTACCACGGTTTTGATGATAAAGCGCGTGTTTAACCTGTCGCTCCGGGCATTACAGGGCTTTGTCGACTCGGTTTTTACACTGATGAGCCTGCCACTGCGCTGCCCGGACTACTCTCTGGTCAGTCGGCGGGCAAAAACCGTCAGTATCAGCATAAAAACGCCAACGCGTGGTGAAATCTCGCATCTGGTCATCGACAGTACCGGTCTGAAGGTCTTTAGCGAAGGTGAATGGAAAGTCAGGCAGCATGGGGCTGACAGACGAAGAGTGTGGCGCAAGCTTCATCTGGCAGCAGACAGTGCGACGCATGAGATTATCTGTGCCGACTTATCGCTCAGCGGAACGACAGATGCGCAGGCACTGCCGGGCCTGATTAACCAAACCCACCGAAAAATCAGGGAAGTGTCAGCAGACGGTGCTTATGACGCCCGTTATAGCCAACCGACTTAAAAATGATTACAGCCGATGCCCTGATATGTGGCAAAGAAGCATAGCTGGCTGTTATCAAAATAATGTCGCTTAGCTATACTGCCACGATGCGTTGCTAAGAAAGAAAATCAGGCCCCTTATCCCGCCGCGAAGCGGAGCCAAATACTGGCCGGACAAGTACCATGAACGTAACCATGCGGTGGCGAATCAGCGTCTGAGCGGGAGTAATGATATGTGGAAAAAGAAAGTGGGTTATCACCGGCGTTCAGTGGCAGAAACAGCGATGGGCTTTGTTGAATAATTTAACCGTTTGATTTACATCTTCTTTAGTTAGAATGCATTTACAGAGAATGTATTTTGTTAGAACGACAAATCAAATAGTTAGCACAATAAAAAGCATTCCGAGAGGAAAAATTAGTCGTTGAAATTTTATAATGCTTATATAAATCAGTATCTTAAATTATTCAACAAAGCCACAGCGATGTTCCGCATAAAAACTTTGCTGGGTGGCCATCTGAGCCTGCGTGACTATGAGGCTCAAGTAGGTGAAGCCATAGCGATGGTCAAAGCGCTGAACCGTATGACGTTGTTGGGTATGCCACACAGCGTCAGGATAGGATAACAGGTGTAGCAGAGGGAGTCATCCTGTCGGCTAATTCTGATTTATTCAACAAAGCCTCTCGGAATGCTTTTTATTGTGCTAACTATTTGATTTGTCGTTCTAACAAAATACATTCTCTGTAAATGCATTCTAACTAAAGAAGATGTAAATCAAACGGTTAAATTATTCAACAAAGCCATTCCGAGAGGAAAAATTAGTCGTTGAAATTTTATAATGCTTATATAAATCAGTATCTTAAATTATTCAACAAAGCCGGTTATCTACACCACCAACGCGATAGAGTCGTTAAATGCTTCATTGCGCAAGATAACGAAAACGCGACGAATATTTCCAACGGATGACTCGGTGCTAAAATTATTCTATCTAGCCTTGCATAATATCTCGGCTAAATGGACCCTACCAATCAGAGACTGGAAACCGGCTATGAGCCAATTCATGTTGATGTATGGAGATCGGATTTCCGGTTAAGCGATGGAGCCATTTACACGAAATTCTTTACAGACTCAACGTTTCAACCATTACCTCAAGAACAGCTTTGTTGTGCCGCTTGCCGCCACGTTTCGCCAGGCTGGGCTGATACTGGACGTCCCCGCGGCTAATGCACGCATTGGTGAGTGGTTGATCACCGTTGCCAACACCCGTAAACATGGCACCACCGGTATTCCGCCTGAACAACGCATGCCGCGTGAGCGGGCTGCGTTGTTGCCATTGCCGAAGATATAGCCAACCGACTTAAAAATGATTACATCCTATGCCCTGATATGCGGCAAAGAAGCATAGCTGGCTGTTATCAAAATAATGTCGCTTGGCTATAACACTGGCATTTCCTCCACCGGTACCGGCGAGTTGCTCGCGCCCCATACCCACAGAGAGTCTCCAGCACCCGTTGGCTACGCGTATCAGGCGCTACTGGAGGTAGAAGCATGAACCTCCAGCATGATCGTATCGCAGCGCTCTGCGAGCAGCTTAAGCTCGATAGATTACCGGCTGAGTGGCCCGCCGTTGCTCAGACGACGATCGACAGCAACGGCACTCATGCCGACTTCCTTGAAGCTGCTTTACAGCTTCAGCATGATGGGCTGAACGAACGGCGCCGGCAGACTATTTTGCGTTTATCAGGCCTACCGGTGATCAAGACGCTGGAGCAGTTTGATTTCGCCTTTGCGAGTGGCGTACCTCGCAGTCAGATCCAGGAGTTGGCCGGGCTGGCGTTTATCGAGCGTCAGGAGAACCTGGTCTTGCTGGGTCCGTCCGGGGTAGGTAAAACGCACCTGGCGACAGCACTCGGCTACAGAGCCGCGATGGCCGGAATGAGTATTCGGTTCGTCACAGCCGCAGATCTGATGCTACAGCTGCTCGCATCACATCGTCAGGGGGAGTTAAAAAGCTATCTTAATCGCGTTGTGGGTAAGCCTAAGTTGTTGATCATAGATGAGGTTGGCTACCTTCCCTTCGGTAAAATGGAAGCCAATCTGTTCTTCCTGGTTATCGCTAAACGGTATGAGTCAGGCAGCGTGGTCCTGACCAGCAACCTGCCGTTTACCCAGTGGTCGGGGACATTCGGAGATGATGAAACGCTGACGGCGGCGATGCTGGATCGGCTGCTTCACCATGCGCATATCGCGCAAATCAGCGGTCAAAGCTATCGACTGAAAGATAAGCTGAAAAGCGGTCAGATCCAGAAGAAAACTAAAGCAGCTACGCTCGAGTAATTCAAAGGGGGTGGGTCAGTTTTACTTTGTCAGGGTGGGTCAGAATTCAATCGGTATTGACAGTGGAGGTCCGGGTCAGGTTAAAGGCGCTGTTCGCCGCCAGCAGGCAGGGAGCAGGAAGCCGGACGCTGGTCAAAAGGCTTCGTGGAGAAGGCATCATAATCAGCCGCTGGCGGGTGAGGAAACTCATGCAGGAAGAGGGGCTGGTCTGCCGACAGCGCCGGACTTATAAGGTCACGACAAAACCCCGCCCGGGTGCAGAGGTGGCCCCAAACCTGCTGAACCAGAATTTTAACCCGCCGGGACCAAATCAGGTGTGGGCGAGTGACATCACGTATCTGAAGACCGGTGAAGGCTGGCTGTATCTGGCGGCTATTATGGATTTGTACTCCCGGCAGATAGTGGGCTGGCAGGTGGACAGACGGATGACCTCATCGCTGGTCTGCGGGGCCCTGATGAAGGCATATAACCTGCGAACTCCCCCGCCGGGCCTGGTGGTGCATACGGACAGGGGGGCGCAGTACACGGGACAACGCTTTCAGGCGCTGCTGAGCAGCTACAGGCTGAGGAGCAGTATGGGAGACGTGGGTGCCTGCTGGGATAATGCGATGATGGAGCGCTTCTGGGGCAGTCTGAAACATGAATGGTTGCTGCTGGTACCCCAGCCAACACGGGCTTACATGGAGCAAGATGTGGCGACGTATATCCGCTACTACAACCTAGACAGGCATCATGCCGCTAACGGGGATCTGTCTCCGGTGAGTTATGAACAAATGGCTGAGAAAAAAGTGTCCTGATTTACTTGACCAGTGCAGACCTCACGTGTTGCGCCCTTGGCAAGTTGTACATTTTTTATCATTCGCGAAAAGTTGCGGATGATAAAATCTTCTGAACATTCAAGGGATTCTACTTTTTGTACAACATGATGTGGTTGTTTGCCGAAGTAAGCAGCAACGTCATCGGTGGTGGTAATAGCTTTACCGTCGTGGATAGTAACTTTAGGTGCAGCAAGGCTGGTATGAATGGTCATGATGACCTCCAATAGTGATCTTGATGTTATCACCACCGAGAGGTTCCAATCTCTATTGGTGGTGAACTGAACAGGGTTGGAACTACCGGGATCACCGTCCGGCCAGCCTTACTGCTGCCCCATCCAGCTCACCATGGAAGCGTAGCTAGATTGCGACATAAAAAAACACGCTCGCGGCGTGTCAGTTTGTCGCGGTGAATCTCGGCGGAGTTCCAATTCCGGCACCTGAATTTGCAGATACAGAGTGACTATAGCGCATGGGCTCTCCTTGCGTCAATAACCGCCGTTCAGTGGCAGAAACAGCGATGTTCCGCATCAAAACTCTGTTGGGTGGCCACCTGAGCCTGCGTGACTATGAGGATCAGGTAGGTGAAGCGATGGCGATGGTCAATGCGCTGAACCGGATGACCCTGTTGGGTATGCCGGCCAGCGTCCGTATTGCATAACAGGTGTTCCAGCGGGGACCATCCTATCATCTAATATCTGGTTTATTTAACAAAGCCCGTGGAAACCTCAAATAACGGCAGAATATAACAAAAGCCAACTATTTCCAGTATGCGTTAACTGTGGTATTAAGTTTCATCTGCGCCTCTTTGAGTACTTCCTCCAAATTGAGCATTGTGACCATGTCTTGTCTTTTTTCATTTACCACCGGTGCTGAACTTACCGTAACCTTCTGAGGTTGCGGCATAGTCGGCGGCGTTGGTATCCCACTGCTACGCAGTTCTGCAGGTGCTGTCTGAGTTAATGTGCTTTCGGGTTTAAGTATTGTCTTTTGACTTAACGCGGGTTCTGAGCTTACCGTAACCTTCTGGGGGTTAGGCGGCAAAGGCGGCGGCGTTGGTATCCCACTGCTACGCAGTTCTACGGGCGCAGTCTGAGTTAATGCCCTAGTGGGAACCGGCGGCGCTGGCCGAATGGGAACCAGCGGAATGGTAGACGCTTTCATCGAGGTAGCAGCCGATTGCCCATAAGGCTCTGGAGTCATTATATTTTTAATGTGATTTTTTTGATTATTCATCGATTTTATATCTTTTTTTACCGAGGAAAAATGATCTGCCTTGCATTTTTCAAGAAAATGTTTGATGCAATCAAATTTTCTGTATTGTTTTGATTTAATAATCTCAACTTTTCCATCTTTTTCTTGGATTTTATACTCTCTGTTTTTAATATTAATTTGATTAATATTGCTTGTATCAATGGTATTATTATTTTTTGCGTTAATGAATTTTTTTATAGATGAAAATGTAAGAACACTATTATTTGCTTGAAGAATGTTATTGGTGATGCTGTTCCTATTTGATTTATTTAAATTGCCTTTTTCAATAGTTGCATGATTTCCTTTAATTGGGCTTGCGCCGCTTGATACTGTCATATTCATAGTAAAATAAACCTTACTGATTGGATTGATTTTCGTAAGGAAGTATAATTTCAATTTATTATATTATTTAATATAAAAAAACGGCTTTTTGAACGCCTAGGAATTTCAAAGATCCTGAAACCGCATGAAGGTGATGTCTCTAAGGAAGGTGCGATTTAATAGTGAGTTATGAGAATGTAACACTTTATTTATCATGATATTTTTACGATGCCAGCCATTTCCCGCTATTCCTCCCGTAAATCACAGTTTCTCGACCGCATGAATGTTCTGGTTCCATAAGATGATATTGCAGATATACTGCTCCCGTGTTACCCCTCATCCTGGCGCGGACGCAGACCGGCTTTGTTGAATAAATCGAACTTTCAGGGGATCGCCGGATCAGAGCACTATCATCGCTCCCGATAGCAGCTCCCCATGGCAAAGCAAACGTTTAAAATCACCAACGGGTCCATCTACAACAATGCTTTCAGGCTGCGCGGGTCATTGACAGTCTGGCTTGATGCCCCATTCTCCCTCGAAAGGCAGCTGAGGGGTGAACTCATGCATAAATCACCTCCCCGGAGAGGTGACTCAGTGGTGTTTCGTTCATCATGACGGTAAATCGGCAGGCTGTTGTGGCTCTATTTTTATCTATCATTGTTTCTTTTTTAAGCCAATAGACATAGCGAATAGCTAATGCAGGTACAACCCAAATGCCTGATTCAACGCCGCCATGCATTGTCTTTAATGCGTTATTACCTAACGATTTTGCTATCTTACGAGTACCCTTGCTTTTGAAAAAAGCCGAAGGTCTCTGTGGGCTTTGTTGAATAATTTAACCGTTTGATTTACATCTTCTTTAGTTAGAATGCATTTACAGAGAATGTATTTTGTTAGAACGACAAATCAAATAGTTAGCACAATAAAAAGCATTCCGAGAGGAAAAATTAGTCGTTGAAATTTTATAATGCTTATATAAATCAGTATCTTAAATTATTCAACAAAGCCGTCTCTGTGATTTAGTCGCTCTACCTTGTGCAACGGCTGCGCGATGTAAATCATTCAGGCAGTAACGCCCGAAAGCATCTTGACGGACGACGGTATTTTCAATGACAACTAATTTAGACATAACAATTTCTCCATAATTAAACGGATGTGGTTATCAGAGGGCTAACGGGTAAAATTTTGCAGATTGGCGGTCAGATCGCTTACACTTGGCTTAACACAGGAGGATCCGCTATGGGCCAGGTTGCATTTGATACATTGCAGGCATCAGAAGAGCTTGAGACTGCTGGTATTTCCAGAGAGCAGGCCAAGGCGATCTCGCTCGTCGTACGCAAATCTCATGAGGTGGCGGATGTCGCTAACAAGGCTGATATCGCTGAGGTAAAGCGCGATATAGCCGATGTCCGTAAGGCCCTATCCGCAGAGATAGCCGATGTGCGTAAGGATATGCAATTAGTCCGCAAAGACTTACAGCTTGAGATGGCCGGTATCCGCTCTGAGCAGAAGTTAATTCGCTGGATGCTGAGCGCTGGAGTTTTAGGTATTTTCTCTCTGGTTGTGAAAGCTTTTCTCGTCACGGCCCTCTAATTAATTATGCCACTACGGGTTGTTAGCTCATATGCAGGATCAACTAAAACACGCAGGATCAACTAAAATATACAGTAGAAAGAAAAATGAGCAGGAGCAATGAAAATATGCAGGTGGTGCCCATATCGGGAGGTGTGCAGATCCTGCACAACCCACAATATTGGGGATTAGTCGCTTCTGACAGCACCGTAACGCCCTATGTAATTCTTAAAGCGTTCGTCTTTAGATGGGTCAATTTCTACTTTGAGAGAGTGTAAAAAGATCTGTGTAAATGGCATTTTGAGGAAAACCTTCAGAGGACAAAAAATGCCTATCAGCAACGAACTTATTGACCAACTGCTTCAGGATTGCCACTCCCCTCAGGAGCTTCTGGGTGAATCAGGCCTACTCAAGGAGCTGACTAAAAGACTGGCGGAACGGGTTCTTCAAGCTGAGATGGAGATACACCTTGGGTATGCTAAGCATGGCCCGGCTGGTAATAATTCAGGCAACTCCCGCAATGGCAAGACATCCAAGAGCGTACGTAGCAAAATGGGGCGCTCGAGCTCGATATTCCGCGCGACCGCAACAGTACCTTCGAGCCGACACTGATCGGTAAGCACGAAAAGCAGCTTAACGGCTTCGATGACCGCATTATTTCTCTCTATTCCAGAGGGCTATCAACCCGTGATATTCAGGCTCACTTTAAAGAAGTCTACGGGGTCGATGTTTCCGCTGGCTTCATTTCTCAAGTGACCAATGCCGTGATGGATGACGTTAAGCGCTGGCAGCAACGGCCGCTGGATGCGTTTTATCCCATTGTTTACCTTGACTGTATAGCCAACCGACTTAAAAATGATTACATCCTATGCCCTGATATGCGGCAAAGAAGCATAGCTGGCTGTTATCAAAATAATGTCGCTTGGCTATATTGTGGTCAAAAGCCAGGACGGCGGAGCCGTGACCAACAAGTCTGTTTACTTGGCTCTAGGCATCAACGGCCAGGGCGAAAAAGAGCTGCTGGGGCTATGGATAGCCAAAACCGAGGGGGCCAAGTTCTGGTTATCTGTAATGACAGAACTGAAAAATCGTGGGCTACAGGACATCTTCATCGCCTGCTGCGATGGCCTGAAGGGCTTTCCTGATGCCATTGAAGCTGTTTACCCGCATACGCGGGTACAGCTCTGCATCGTGCATCAGGTGCGAAACTCGCTGCGCTACGTCGGCTGGAAAGAGCGTAAAGCCGTTGCTGCTGACCTCCGCACTATCTATAGTTCCGCAACGCTAGAGGGCGCTGAAGAGGCCCTGGATGCCTTCGCGGCCAAATGGGATGAGCAGTTCCCGACGATCAGCCCGTCGTGGAGAAATAATTGGGAACGTCTCATCGTCATTTTTGACTTTCCGCCGGAGATCCGCAAGGTTATCTACACCACCAACGCAATAGAGTCGTTAAATGCTTCATTGCGCAAGATAACGAAAACGCGACGAATATTTCCAACGGATGACTCGGTGATAAAATTACTCTATCTAGCCCTCTGCTAAATGGACCTTGCCAATCAGAGACTGGAAACCTGCTATGAGCCAATTCATGTTGATGTATGGAGAACGAATCTCCGGTTAAGCAATGGAGCCATTTACACAAAATTCTTTACAGACTCGGAATAAGCTCGATCTCCCCATTTTGGCTACGTACGCTCTTGGATGTCTTGCCATTGCGGGAGTTGCCTGAATTATTACCAGCCGGGTCATGCTTAGCATACCCAAGGTGTATCTCCATCTCAGCTTGAAGAACCCGTTCCGCCAGTCTTTTAGTCAGTTCCTTGAGTAGGCCTGATTCACCCAGAAGCTCCTGAGGGGAGTGGCAATCCTGAAGCAGTTGGTCAATAAGTTCGTTGCTGATAGGCATTTTTTGTCCTCTGAAGGTTTTCCTCAAAATGCCATTTACACAGATCTGTTTACACTCTCTACATAAACGATTATCTCGTAACAACCGCTCTTTGTTGATCATTTAAAACCTTTATTCTCTAAGTTAAACCTCTTTTTATTCTCAATAGCCTGACAAAAAATGCAAGTCTCTATTCAGCAACTAGTTTTTAATGTCCGACTCACTGAAAAATTCTCGGTAGTTGAAAAGCTAAGAGCGCTTTATCCAGTGAAAGCGTTGTGTCGTATTTTTAATGTTCACCGAAGCAGTTATAGCCAAACGACATTATTTTGATAACAGCCAGCTATGATTCTTTGCCGCATATCAGGGCATAGGATGTAATCATTTTTAAGTCGGTTGGCTATATCGCTATTGGTGTCGACCTAAGGAGCCAGATATAGCCAAGCGACTTAATTTTGATTACACCATATGGACTGAGAACAAACTCTCTGTATCGCAACCCATCTCTCTTTTTTTGCTTTTTGCTTGTGCCCATTTATGCTCAATTGGGTTAAGATCTGGCGAATATGTAGGCAAATACTCCACCATATACCCTGCATCGATGATGACTTGTTGAATATTATGTTTTTTGTGAAAAGTGGCATTGTCCATCATGATTACACTGTTTTTAGGGAGTACTGGGATAAGGACTTGTGTGACCCAGGCATAGAAAACATCGCTGTTAATATTGATATCAAATAATCCGATAGCAAACAGCGTTGTGCCTAATAAAGCGCCGATAACATTTGTTCTTCCCCTAGCTCCCCAGTTCTTCAGGCCAAAACACCGTTGACCTTTTGGGGAATAGCCGTGAGTCCGTGGGGCATCGTGTGAAAAACCACTTTCATAAATAAAAACAATAGGTTTACCTTCTTTTTCATACTGTTGTTTTTTTTGTTGAAATCCCTGCAGGGCGTTTTCGTCGGCTTTCGGATGACGTAGAGTTTTTTTTATAGGTCAATCCCAGCTTTTTAAGCGCTTGCCAAATGGCCTTCTGACAAACGCCAAAACGCTCTGCACGTTCTTTTTGGTAAGCATCTGGATATTGTTCAACATCTTTTATCAACTCGGATTTATCGATCTTTCGCTGACGCGTGGTCGATGCTTTTGACTCTATTTGATTAATCCAACGCGATACAGAGGCAGGGCCAATCCGAAATTGCTTCGCTGTTTCTCGGATACTCAACCCTTCGTTTTTCCGTGTAGATATAGCCAACCGACTTAAAAATGATTACATCCTATGCCCTGATATGCGGCAAAGAAGCATAGCTGGCTGTTATCAAAATAATGTCGCTTGGCTATATCACTTTACGTCTAAAATCAATTGAATAGCTCATTTAAATAATGTAATCAAAATTAAGTCGTTTAGCTATATAACGGTGGGTTAACACCAAATGAATCAGAACGGCTGTTCCATCAACAGTCAGGTAGGGTGGCCAAATTTAGTTGACCACTACAAACCATCCATCGACAGCCATGACCAGTCGATAGCATCCAGCTGCTCGCAGGCCAGCAAACCGTTCTGCCAGAACCGTTCAAAAACTCCTGCATCCCGCCACTCCTGGAAGCGGCGGTGAGTGGAGCTTGACGAGCATATCCCGGTGGCATTCAGGGCATTCCACTGGCAACCCGTTCTGAGCACAAAGAGAATGGCGTTCATTGCGGCACGATTATCAACCCGCCTGCGATGCGTACCCAGCGGATGGTGGGTTTTGTATTCCGGGAGCAACGGAACCATTTTCCCCCAGAGTTCATCGCTGATCTGCCACTTATTGCTTGCCATACTTCCTTCAGAAATTGCCATTACTTATTAACTGACAATTCCTTTTGGGATAGGTTCTTAGTGTAGACTGGTCCTTTTTTCAGGAGGAAGAACAGTTCAAATTATTATTTTATTAACACGTTGTTCAATTGCTGATTTAGACGCCAATCCGTTTATGATATTTTCATAAGCATCATCCCTCAAGGATTTACCTTCATTTTTCATTTGCTTAATAAAGTAATGGTTATGATGCTGGGTGTAAATGGCCTTCGCTTTTTCATCACGCCGAATGATTTCTTGCAAATCATTCCAATTAAAAAATTTATCAGAAATACCATTTTGATGTTGTAGCGCCTCTTTGATTTCTTTCCTTTCACCTGCTAACTTTAAAAGATCTCGCACGCTAGATGCTAATATTTTTTCTTTTGTATTGATGGATAGAGATAGATTATAGCTTTCTTTCATAAATTCCAATCTGGATAATAGATTATAATACCCTTGTTGCTTATCTAATTTACCCTCCAAACAACCAATGTTATATTCGCCATCATTAAGCATTCCCTTTATTATTTTTAAATCATCTGACAATAATGAGGTGCGTTGCCGAATAAAATACTTACCCGGTTGTTCTATAAACCTTTTCTGGCTCCGCGTTACTCTATCAAGTAAAACATCAACTCTGGAACCTACTTGCTGATGCAATGCTTCAACCGTTAGTTGAATATTATTTTTATGTGCTTTGTTGATCGTTTTTTGAATCAATGAGAGTAATTTTACTTCTGCCAGGATTTTTTGCTGTTCTAGCATTACATTCGTTGCCGCTTTAACAACCGTGTTGAGAGTATCAATCGTTGTTACAGCGGATTGCGTTGTCTGATTTGTGCCAGTAGGGGTTGTAGTTTGATATTTTATCAAGTTATCAAAATTTAATCTTTTATCCAATACATTTTGAGCATCTCTAGCACCTAAATATTTTCGTTCTTGCACTCTGGTTCTCGTCCGAATATAACAACCATAAATAGTCGCTGGCGCGCCAATTAAAGCAGGAACAAGCCCCAGCGCGCTGCCAACACCAGTGAGTGCACTTAAGGAGCTTAATGCCATCCCAGCCTGGCCAACAGCAGTGACAGCACCATATTCTATTCTTTGCTTATAATTATAATATATTTTCCGGTCAGCTATTTCTTTTAATTGTGCAATATTTTCTTTAATAAACTCGGGTTGATGGTCCTTTACTAATAAAGAACGATTCTTTTTCAGCAGTTTGTCGTAGTTATATCCAGAAACCGTTTGCGAAATTCCATACCCAGTCATCATGACTTGTGCGGGCAAAAGTAGAATATTACTGACCATTTCTGCTAAATCACTCGCTGCTTCTGCTCCGCTGATTCCCTGTGACATGACTAGATCTGCTATTGATTTCGCAGACAATCCAACCATTCCACCTGTCATTAAACTCATTGCTGTAGCTTGTAATGGTGAGAAATTGCGGTCAATTTTTACCATCGGAACTTCTTGTTTCATTCGTTGATATTCTGTAGCGACATAACGTGTTTTGGCAGTAGCATTGTTTTTTTCTTGCAACGATGCCCAAGCCGCACACAGTTGTTGGAAATTCTCAATATTTTCTTTTTCATTGCCACCTTGTAGCCAATTAATCCAAACATCAAAAAAGGGTTCAATCCGTTCTTCAACGAGTTTCTTATTGACATCATCTTCAGCAAAGTTTTGTTGTAATATTTCTAAAACTTCTTGCTTTTTCCCCTTAAGATCCTCCATAAACATAGGATAAATTATTTTATAACTTTCAACTGATTCATCAAAAGCACCTTTCGCACCCACACCGACCAAAGGAATAGCGGGTAGTAAAATGCTTAATGATAATAATGATTGATGAAACTGTGGTAAAACCTGGCCGGTTGCTACGGTAAATTCATCAATGCCATCAATAGAACGCAAATAATTATAAGCTGATACGACTATTTTATTACAATACGTTTTTACTTTACTCAATATGTTTTTTTGTTTATCTACATCACATGACCGTACAAACAGAGAGGGTGTTGGATCATTATTTATACTTTGATTAGAATTACTAATGTTACTGACCTTAGAAGAACAATGGGATTGATTTATATCATTTTTATGCTCTGATATTTTTCCCAAATAGCCTGTGTTGTAAAGAGAATTAGAGAAAGAGGCGATAGAAAGCATATGATGTCCTTTATATTATCATTAGATGATATTGATAATCAATCTCATTTATCTTATCAGTTTTTTTGTCTTGGTGGTAGCTTTTTATTGGTCGTTCTTGGCTTTATCACCTTACTCTGCTGAATATTGTCGCCGTAAAGGCCTTTATCTTGAAGAAATTCAGCAATGAAAGGACGCGTTTAAGCGCCCCGGGCAACGTGAAAGCAACGCACAAGGAAATAAACAAAAACAATTTATTCAATAAGTTATTTGTGATATTCCCGCAAGGTCAAGGCTCTGCAGATCCTGGAATATCTTGATATTCTATTGCTCCCAGCGCCGTATTAACGATGCCGTCAAACAAGAGTAAAAATTAAAGCAAACAGTGATCAGATTCTGGTGGTCTTAACAGGCCCCTCCTCGTTCAGCGTGCTCATTAGCGAGCGCTTGGCAAAGGCTGTCCTGGTTAGAGGCGCCAAATGCAAAAAGCAGATGTCTTCGGCATCTGCTTTATCAAACAACATGCGACACCCATTGCGCCTTATAACAGAGTTATTTTCTCAAAAAAAACAACGCATTGCCTGCCAGAACAGTGCATTTTATTCGCCCTTTTTTCTTTGATCGAAGATCGCTCGAGCATGTCTGATTGTTGCAAGATTTTCTTCAGCCCACACCCACACACCACAAAAGGCAGCCCCCAGACTGAGGCCAAGATCGGTCAACTGGTATTCCACTTTTGGCGGCACGACAGGATAAACCGTACGAATAACTAGGCTGTGTCCCTTAATTGCTTGAGCTATATAGCCAAGCGACTTAATTTTGATTACACCATATGGACTGAGAACAAACTCTCTGTATCGCAACCCATCTCTCTTTTTTTGCTTTTTGCTTGTGCCCATTTATGCTCAATTGGGTTAAGATCTGGCGAATATGTAGGCAAATACTCCACCATATACCCTGCATCGATGATGACTTGTTGAATATTATGTTTTTTGTGAAAAGTGGCATTGTCCATCATGATTACACTGTTTTTAGGGAGTACTGGGATAAGGACTTGTGTGACCCAGGCATAGAAAACATCGCTGTTAATATTGATATCAAATAATCCGATAGCAAACAGCGTTGTGCCTAATAAAGCGCCGATAACATTTGTTCTTCCCCTAGCTCCCCAGTTCTTCAGGCCAAAACACCGTTGACCTTTTGGGGAATAGCCGTGAGTCCGTGGGGCATCGTGTGAAAAACCACTTTCATCAATAAAAACAATAGGTTTACCTTCTTTTTCATACTGTTGTTTTTTTTGTTGAAATCCCTGCCGGGCGTTTTCGTCGGCTTTCGGATGACGTAGAGTTTTTTTTATAGGTCAATCCCAGCTTTTTAAGCGCTTGCCAAATGGCCTTCTGACAAACGCCAAAACGCTCTGCACGTTCTTTTTGGTAAGCATCTGGATATTGTTCAACATCTTTTATCAACTCGGATTTATCGATCTTTCGCTGACGCGTGGTCGATGCTTTTGACTCTATTTGATTAATCCAACGCGATACAGAGGCAGGGCCAATCCGAAATTGCTTCGCTGTTTCTCGGATACTCAACCCTTCGTTTTTCCGTGTAGATATCACTTTACGTCTAAAATCAATTGAATAGCTCATTTAAATAATGTAATCAAAATTAAGTCGTTTAGCTATAGTATCCATCTGTTTCTAAGACACTTTGGATTATGGCTCGCTACGATCTTTCTGATGAAGCATGGGCAATCATTGAGCCCTTGTTACCAACCGTTTTGAAATCTCCGCAGGCAGGCCGGCCATGGGCAGAACATCGCAAAATCGTCAACGGCATGTTCTGGATACTGTGTTCAGGTGCCCCATGGCGTGATTTACCTGAACGTTACGGCCCATGGAAAACCGTTTATAACCGTTTCAATAGATGGTCAAAGTCTGGAGTTATTAACATTATTTTTAATAGGTTACTTTCATTTCTTGATGCTCATGGACTTGTTGACTGGTCAGCCATTGCGCTGGATGGCAGCAATATCCGTGCGCTCAAATGTGCGGCTGGCGCTCAAAAAAACATCCCGATATTACCAACGATAACAGCCTGGGTCGCTCACGAGGTGGTTATGGCACCAAAATCCACATGGCGACTGACGGAAGCGGCATCCCGCTAAATATCGTACTGAGTGCTGGGCAGGCTCACGAAAGCCTGTTCGCGTTACTGTAGTGGTTGAATAATCAGGACACTAAACTTACATCCAAAACGGAGGTGTTTAGTGAACCATAAACGACAATTACCCCTGAGTTTAAAAAGGAAGCCGTTGCCCTGGTAACAGAGCAGGGCTATACGATAGCCAGGGCAGCAGCATCGCTGGGCATAAGCAACAAAACCCTGCATACATGGGTCTCGCTGGCACGCGAGCAGAGCAACGGCGTACTCAGCGATGATGAACGTGCAGAGTTAAAACGGTTACAAAAGGAAAACAAAGAGTTACGTACAGAGAAGGAGATACTAAAAAAGGCGAGTGCCTTCTTCGCGAAACATATAGCCAAGCGACATTATTTTGATAACAGCCAGCTATGCTTCTTTGCCGCATATCAGGGCATAGGATGTAATCATTTTTAAGTCGGTTGGCTATATGTCGTGAGATACCGGTTCATTCTCGACAATGCCACTGACTTTAGCGTTCGTACACTCTGTCGGGTCATGCGTGTGACGGCCTCTGCCTGGTATGCATGGCGAAAAAAGCCCGCCGAACCGCTGCAAAAAGACGTGGAGGTCCGGGTCAGGTTAAAGGCGCTGTTCGCCGCCAGCAGGCAGGGAGCAGGAAGCCGGACGCTGGTCAGAAGGCTTCGTGGAGAAGGCATCATAATCAGCCGCTGACGGGTGAGGAAACTCATGCAGGAAGATGGGCTGGTCTGCCGACAGCGCCGGACTTATAAGGTCACGACAAAACCCCGCTCGGGTGCAGAGGTGGCCCCAAACCTGCTGAACCAGAATTTTAACCCGCCGGGGCCAAATCAGGTGTGGGCGAGTGACATCACGTATCTGAAGACCGGTGAAGGCTTGCTGTATCTGGCGGCTATTATGGATTTGTACTCCCGGCAGATAGTGGGCTGGCAGGTGGACAGACGGATGACCTCATCGCTGGTCTGCGGGGCCCTGATGAAGGCATATAACCTGCGAACTCCCCCGCCGGGCCTGGTGGTGCATACGGACAGGGGGACGCAGTACACGGGACAACGCTTTCAGGCGCTGCTGAGCAGCTACAGGCTGAGGAGCAGTATGGGAGACGTGGGTGCCTGCTGGGATAATGCGGTGATGGAGCGCTTCTGGGGCAGTCTGAAACATGAATGGTTGCTGCTGGTACCCCAGCCAACACGGGCTTACATGAAACTAGTTGCTGAATAGAGACTTGCATTTTTTGTCAGGCTATTGAGAATAAAAAGAGGTTTAACTTAGAGAATAAAGGTTTTAAATGATCAACAAAGAGCGGTTGTTACGAGATAATCGTTTATGTAAAGCAATCATTGGATTATCAGTCGAAGAATTGAAAAATTTAGCCGCTGAATTTTCAGCTTGTTATTTGATTTATCGGAAAAAGAATCGAAAAGATCACGAGCGGCAGATGGGTGCAGGGCAGAAAGGATTTATCCCAACCCCATTAGATAAACTGCTTTTTATTTTATTGTATTTAAAATGTTATCCGACCTATGATTTGCAAGGACTTCTTTTTGGTTTAGATAGAACACGGGTATGTCGCTGGGTGGCTTTGTTGAATAAATGGCTTTGTTGAATAATTTAAAATACTGATTTAAATGGGTATTATAAAATTTTAACGACTGAATTTTACTACCGTAATGCTTTTTATTGTGCTAACTATTTGATTTGTCGTTCTAACAAAATACATTTTCTGTACATGCATCCCACCTAAAGAAGTTGTAAATCAAAACGTTAAATTATTCAACAAAGCCCAGAGAATGTATTTTGTTAGAACGACAAATCAAATAGTTAGCACAATAAAAAGCATTCCGAGAGGAAAAATTAGTCGTTGAAATTTTATAATGCTTATATAAATCAGTATCTTAAATTATTCAACAAAGCCCTGATGAGCCTGCCACTGCGCTGCCCGGACTACTCTCTGGTCAGTCGGCGGGCAAAAACCGTCAGTATCAGCATAAAAACGCCAACGCGTGGTGAAATCTCGCATCTGGTCATCGACAGTACCGGTCTGAAGGTCTTTGGCGAAGGTGAATGGAAAGTCAGGCAGCATGGGGCTGACAGACGAAGAGTGTGGCGCAAGCTTCATCTGGCAGCAGACAGTGCGACGCATGAGATTATCTGTGCCGACTTATCGCTCAGCGGAACGACAGATGCGCAGGCACTGCCGGGCCTGATTAACCAAACCCACCGAAAAATCAGGGAAGTGTCAGCAGACGGTGCTTATGACGCCCGTTACTGCCACGATGCGTTGCTAAGAAAGAAAAGCAGGCCCCTTATCCCGCCGCGAAGCGGAGCCAAATACTGGCCGGACAAGTACCATGAACGTAACCATGCGGTGGCGAATCAGCGTCTGAGCGGGAGTAATGATATGTGGAAAAAGAAAGTGGGTTATCACCGGCGTTCAGTGGCAGAAACAGCGATGTTCCGCATAAAAACTTTGCTGGGTGGCCATCTGAGCCTGCGTGACTATGAGGCTCAAGTAGGTGAAGCCATAGCGATGGTCAAAGCGCTGAACCGTATGACGTTGTTGGGTATGCCACACAGCGTCAGGATAGGATAACAGGTGTAGCAGAGGGAGTCATCCTGTCGGCTAATTCTGATTTATTCAACAAAGCCGATTCCTTTCTGTAAAATGCGGCTGTATGACTTACAGAATCCTTCCGCTTTTTAGCCATAACTGTTCGGTGCTCACTTCGCTGCGCTCCGCCTCAGTCCTGACTAAAAAGCGTTACTGGTTAGTGTTAAGGGAGCTAGGAAAAGGAAACTTAGGAAGCATTTAAAAGTGACATTCCTTCTGGTATGACCTCTTTAGGGTAATTGACGCGATAGCAAGGGTTGTAATTGTCGTCTAATACAACTCAGGCCATTATCTTTGGATAACATGCGCCAGTAGAGGGAGAGCCGTATTGATAAATAACCGGTTCGTCTTATGCGTCTTGCATGGATAAGTCCTTCACGGTATAAGCGTTTAAATAACTTCTCCCGCTCTCTTATCCTGTTAGGTATTTTAGGTTTCATTCGTTCGTTGCTCCTCTCACGATGCAAGGCTGTTTTGATGCTGTGCTAGTATTGGGGTGGGTAAGGGTATTAGCATCATATAGCGCTCCAAATAATGTCTGACGCCCACAAAAAGCCGCTACAAGAGCGGCTATGGCGAGTGTTGCTGCTGGGGTTGGGCGTTTCATGATCCACCTTTTGCTTTAGCAATGGCTGCACGGGCCATGTTGAACTCGACGGTATCTCTGTCTGCAACACGAACCACTGCTTCCAGCGCCTCAAGCAAATCCGGTGCCGACTCAATAAGCGCCATATCAGCTTTTCTCACGATTAAATCAGGATGCCCATCACTTCTGCTCACGGTTGGGCAAATTACGCCACCATCCTTGCCGTCTGGCCCACTCAGGCGGCGAAAACTATTACTCATCCACCATTTCCACGGGCCTTTCGTATACCCACCCATCTTCATCTCCTTCATTCAGGCGTAAAAAAAAACCGCTCGTAGCGGCTGGTTATGGTTAAAATATGTTCAGATATTAAGTTTTGCATGCGTAAACCTCTCACGATGCAAGGCTGACGTGCTTTTGGTGGGTAAAATCGCCATTCCAGTGGAGTTTCATGGGCACTTTGCCACGACGGTATAAGTCATAGATGCGCTCAGCGCCTTTGCGAAGGAGTACCGGCTGTTGCTTAATGAAGTCATCGGCACCATGAACGCTAATCAGATGTTGGTGCTCAGTCAGGTATTTGTCGCGAGAGTAGGATGTTGCACGCCAACGGGTACCGGATTGGCTTTCGTTGTATAGCTAAACGACTTAATTTTGATTACATTATTTAAATGAGCTATTCAATTGATTTTAGACGTAAAGTGATATCTACACGGAAAAACGAAGGGTTGAGTATCCGAGAAACAGCGAAGCAATTTCGGATTGGCCCTGCCTCTGTATCGCGTTGGATTAATCAAATAGAGTCAAAAGCATCGACCACGCGTCAGCGAAAGATCGATAAATCCGAGTTGATAAAAGATGTTGAACAATATCCAGATGCTTACCAAAAAGAACGTGCAGAGCGTTTTGGCGTTTGTCAGAAGGCCATTTGGCAAGCGCTTAAAAAGCTGGGATTGACCTATAAAAAAAACTCTACGTCATCCGAAAGCCGACGAAAACGCCCGGCAGGGATTTCAACAAAAAAAACAACAGTATGAAAAAGAAGGTAAACCTATTGTTTTTATTGATGAAAGTGGTTTTTCACACGATGCCCCACGGACTCACGGCTATTCCCCAAAAGGTCAACGGTGTTTTGGCCTGAAGAACTGGGGAGCTAGGGGAAGAACAAATGTTATCGGCGCTTTATTAGGCACAACGCTGTTTGCTATCGGATTATTTGATATCAATATTAACAGCGATGTTTTCTATGCCTGGGTCACACAAGTCCTTATCCCAGTACTCCCTAAAAACAGTGTAATCATGATGGACAATGCCACTTTTCACAAAAAACATAATATTCAACAAGTCATCATCGATGCAGGGTATATGGTGGAGTATTTGCCTACATATTCGCCAGATCTTAACCCAATTGAGCATAAATGGGCACAAGCAAAAAGCAAAAAAAGAGAGATGGGTTGCGATACAGAGAGTTTGTTCTCAGTCCATATGGTGTAATCAAAATTAAGTCGCTTGGCTATAGAGCCAGTTACGCTCAGCTAACCACTGGTTCACTTTCTGGGTGTTAACACCGTTGAGCATTTTGCAAAACTGGGTAGGGGTCATACCCTCCTTGAACAAGCTCTTGAGGTCGTGGATTTCGGCCTCCTGTTCTTTGTTGACCAGTATCAGTGCAGCTTCACTCTTTTTCGATTCCAGCAGTGCTTCCAGCGCAGAGATGTAGTTTTCCGGCAAGGCAGGTGTAGCCGCCAGTTTTTCGAGGTCATGCCAGCGTTTGATAACGCGCATACGGTGAACAGCGCTATAGCCGGTAAGCAGGCATTCGGTGTGGTCGCGGTCGAGTAGGTACTCAGTCTGCTGGCGATTCATGGAGTCCAGATAGATGTGCGCAAATTTGCTCACATCTCCCTGTAGGTCAAAAATCATTCGTTCAATGTCTCGTTTTACATCTGGATGGCGCTTTTCTGTAAGTTCAGCAATCTCACGGCTGGACATGGTTAATGTTTGTGCAATGGTTAAATTTTGCATGATCAATATCCTCACAAGTTAATGTGATTAATGGAACCCCGGCGCGATACCGGGGCGTGATTGGTGATTAGCTAGCGAGCTTTTTAATCAGATCGTCTTTGTGTATGATGAGATAGTCAGCTCGGCGCGCAATCTCGAACAATGTATCGAGGCTGGCAACATACTCGTTGTCAGCGATGGGCCGGGAGCTGATGACTTTATTATCTTGAAGGGTGAGTAAGATTTCGCTGGTTACGCCACTGACGGCAACTGCTCCATGAAGCCGCTCTTCCATGCGGTTAAACTCCGCAATGTACGCTTCGTTGAACGCTGCTGCCTTTTTTCCCGTGAAGCCCATGACGAGGAAGACGAAGCCGTCTTTGGTCATTTCATAGTATGGCTGAGGCTTGCCGTTCTGCAACTCATTGTTTTTATGGCAAAGCTTAAAATTCAGCTTTGTAAATTCAGAAGAACAATCCAAGAATTCTATCTTCTGGATGACATTTTTATGTAGCTTGCCGAAATAATCAGCAACGTCCAGCGAAGTGGTTACAGCTTTACCATTGTGAATAGTAACTTTAGGTGCAGCAAGGGATGAGTGAAGTGTCATAATGACCTCCGGTGACAATCTAAATTTAACCACCACCAAGAGGTTCGAATCTCTATAACTGGTGGTGAACTGAACAGGGTTCGAACTACCGGGATTGTCATCCGGCCTACCTTTCGGTAGCCCTATCCAGCCCACCATTGAGATGAAGCTGAATTGCGACATAAAAAAACACGCTCGCGGCGTGTCATTCTGTCGCGACAATCCCTACGGGGTTCGAAACCCGGCACCTGAATTTGCAGATGCAGCTTGACTATAGCGCATGGGTTCTCCTTGCGTCAATATGTTGGTTTACACTGCTACACCGTTCATCATGACGCCTAAGAGCCTTGGAAACAGGCTGTCGTAGAAATGGGGCTGTGTCTGGCGCGGATTATTAGGGTCAGTCAGGTTCTTAACAAACTGTAAACATTTCTTCGTTAGCGACTA
The DNA here is from genome assembly GCF_052050035.1 of Symbiopectobacterium purcellii. Lineage (GTDB taxonomy): Bacteria > Pseudomonadota > Gammaproteobacteria > Enterobacterales > Enterobacteriaceae > Symbiopectobacterium > Symbiopectobacterium purcellii_A. Next base: position 4,098,063 of record NZ_CP189882.1, on the reverse strand, counting down.
GAACAGATTCTCTTTGTCGGGATGTGGATTTGTCCCTATATTTCCAGGAGCTTGAAACCAGACTGTCAATGAACCGCGCTGCCTGAGAGCATTTTGTAGACGGACCAGTTGGTGATTTTAAACGTTTGCTTTGCCATGGGAACCCTATGCTGAAACGACTGTAGTGATAAGATCCGCCAATCTCCTAAAAGTTCGATTTATCCAACAAAGCCTATCAACACCCGAAAAGTCAGAGTTTGTCACCTGCAGGATCATTTTATCTGTTGGTTGCCTAAATAATCGACAACACACCTTATGCAAACTTCATCTCACTAATGCGACAGAGCCATTTAAGATACCGTCTGACGGTACGCTCAGAACAACCAACCTGAGTCGCGATATCGACAATGTACGCACCTTGCTTACGCATTTGCTTTATCATGTAAAAGTCCTCTCTGCTCAGCATGTCGATGTCCTTTCTGGTATGAGAACCTGAAGGAAACAACATCTTGGCTGGAGCGGACAATCCAAATGGTGAATTACAGTCTTATATCATTGGCGCTGACAGCGGGAAAGACAGCCATTTGTCTTCACAGGTACACGCAGTTTCCACCGCTGGTGTGTCGGGGATGGTCGAGGGCGCTGGGGTTAAACCGCCTTCGGCCACATGAACAAGGGCGTTCTGTTGATGCCAGCCCTGAAGATTATGGATTTTCACACCGTCAAAGGTCACCTCAAGAGGATGATCGCTATCATAGCCGTTAAGTAACACATTGCCGCCGTTACCGGACACATTTTTCAGCAAAATATCGTGGTACCAGGGAATTAGGTTGCCCTTTTTGCCTTCATAAGCCGTATCCATCGTAATCGGGAATATATTATTGCGTAAACAGACATTCTCATACTTGACGTTTTCAACGATTCCACCACGGCTGGAATCACTTTTAATTCTGATGCCTGATGTTGTTCCATCCAAGGTAAGATCTTTAATTAGAATATAGCTGACGCCGCTGTTGGTTTCACTACCGATAGACATGCCATGACCGGAATAGAAGTGGTTATCCAGAATAGAGATAAAACGTGTTGGCCCATTGTTGCCTGCTTTAATCGCAATATTGTCATCACCGGTGCGGATAAAACTTTTCGCTATTGTCACATCGGTTGCTGCCCCGGGATCGATACCGTCCGTATTACGCGCATCTGCTGGGGTATCGATAACAACTCCCCACACCGTGATCCCTTGTACTTTACTCAGCGCCAGATGAAAGTTAGGCGAGTTGATTAAATGGATGTGATAAAAGATCAGATTTTTGGCGTTATCCACCTGAATAAGACGAGGCACGTTCTGGTAGCCCCCTTCCTTTTGCGCACGTCGCGCCAACTGCCACCAGGTTTCAGTTGTACCTTCCATGATCTGGTTGCCACGCCCATCAATTGTACCTTCGCCGACCAGGCCGCCGCCCTGTACGTTATCAATATGAATAAAGGGCTGACATTGCCCCTTCTGATCGCTGATCGTGCCGCAAATACCATTGCCTTTGTCGTAATCGGTGGGGTTGGCGGAGGCTGCGAGCACGGCACCTTTATCCACCCATAGCCATATGCCGGAACGTATACTCAGTGGGCCGCTTAAAAAGGTATTTTGGTCGTTGGCGGCGATTAATTGAACGGCTTGACCCTCAGGGCAGTTATCGATGGCCAGCTGAATCCGTTGCTGATTGTTTCCGGGCTCGGGATTCAGGGTGGTACAAATTTGCTGCGGGTATGTGGGCTCCTGCACCTGCCGACGATCGGCGGCGTGCACGGTACTCAATAAACATGTGAGGCAAAGCGACAGTAATGTTTTGAGTGTTTTTGCTTGCATCGGTATAGCCTGTGTTGTTTTCTTTCAAACTATAATTAAAACAGAATCGCAGACGCAGTTCTCTCGTTGCCGCTTAAGAAAGTGTCACAAAGTTATACTTCGTGTTATAGCCAACCGACTTAAAAATGATTACATCCTATGCCCTGATATGCGGCAAAGAATCATAGCTGGCTGTTATCAAAATAATGTCGTTTGGCTATACCGCTATCGCCGCCCCTTTTCCGCTGTCGCAGAAGGGCTCTGTTAAATAAATTGGTAGTCACTCAGATTTAGTGTTGTTTTATTCTTTGCCTTTTGGATGAGTTGATGGCAAAGATTGATGTGGTTTGTCCCTGCTATTCTGAAATACAGGGGGTTATCCGAAACTGTCATTCCATTTCAGGTGCGCAGCTTTATCGTTGTAAGGCTTTGTTGAATAATTTAACCGTTTGATTTACATCTTCTTTAGTTAGAATGCATTTACAGAGAATGTATTTTGTTAGAACGACAAATCAAATAGTTAGCACAATAAAAAGCATTCCGAGAGGAAAAATTAGTCGTTGAAATTTTATAATGCTTATATAAATCAGTATCTTAAATTATTCAACAAAGCCTCGTTGTAATCAATGTCTGAAGACCTTCCAGCTCAACTTTCGTTACAAGGGTGCGAAACCTGAAACCCATCAGACCATTGTTGATATGGCAATGAATGGCTCTGGATGCCGAGATACCGCAAGACTCTTACGTATAAGGGCTTTGTTGAATAATTTAACCGTTTGATTTACATCTTCTTTAGTTAGAATGCATGTACAGAGACTGTATTTTGTTAGAACGACAAATCAAGTAGTTAGCACAATAAAAAGCATTACGGCTGGAAAACTTAGTTGTTGAAGTGTTATAATAATTATGTAAATCAGCATGTTAAATTATTCAACAAAGCCACGTATAAGTCTCAATACCGTTCTGCGTCATTTAAAAACTTACACCGGGCCAAGTGGCACAGAGCGTGGAGCCGGGGGCTTTGTTGAATAATTTAACGTTTTGATTTACAACTTCTTTAGGTGGGATGCATGTACAGAAAATGTATTTTGTTAGAGCGATAAATCAAATAGTTAGCACAATAAAAAGCATTACGGTAGTAAAATTTAGTCGTTAAAATTTTATAATACCCATTTAAATCAGTATTTTAAATTATTCAACAAAGCCGGAGCCGGGCACAGAAGTCGTCCAGCTATGGGCTTTGTTGAATAAATAGATTTTATGCTGCCAGCCCAGTGAAACGACTGAACTCATAAAAGTAAAATCATTAAGTTATACCCCATGAGAAAACGGAAAATCTGAGATGACAAGCATTTTCTACCAAAACTGGCATGGAAAAACAGCATGATTACCTATTATTCAACAAAGCCCCAGCTATGCTTCTTTGCCGCATATCAGGGCATAGGATGTAATCATTTTTAAGTCGGTTGGCTATATTTGGCCCGCGAAACGCTTTGACACTACAGCGTCATCCGGTGCAGCGCTTGACCATCGCCATCGCTTCACCCACCTGCGCGTCATAGTCCCGCAGGTTCAGATAGCCACCCAGGAGAGTTTTGATGCGGAACATAGCCGTTTCTGCCACTGAACGGCGGTGATAGTCCACTTTCTTTTTCCACTCGTCATTGCTGCCGCTCATATGCTGATTCCCCACCGCATGATTACCTTCATGGTACTTGTCCGGCCAGTATTGCGCCCCGCTTCGCGGCGGGATAAGGGGCCTGATTTTCTTTCTCAGCAAGGCATCGTGGAATTTTCAATGACAACTAATTTAGACATAACCATTTATCCATAATTAAACGGATGGGGTTATCAGAGGGCTAAGCCCCATTCCCAGTCGAAACGCAACAAAACGGTAGGGCATTATGCCGCCTGTAAGTGCGTTAAAAATACCTAATTTGGAGAACGATAACCCAGCGATTTTCGGCCTCGCGTATTGAGCAGGTGTTCGAGTGCTGCAACCTTGCGATGGGTGACATAATTGAAGTCCGTTCCCTTCGGGTAAAAACGCCGTATCAGCCCGTTGGTATGCTCATTCAACCCGCGTTCCCAGGAATGATATGGCCGGGCAAAGTAGACCGGTGCCCCCGTGACTTTTGTAATTTCCCCGTGCTGGGAAAATTCAGAACCGTTGTCAGCAGTCAGGGTTTTAAACTCGCAGAAGGTATTGGCAACGATGTCCCTGAAGGCCGCTACCACTGTCTCTGCTCGCTTGTTGGGCAGTTTGCGAATGATGACCAGCTTGACGGCTTTATCGACCACCGTCAGCAGGAATGATTTCTGATCTTTGCCAAAGATGGTGTCAATCTCGAAATGCCCGGGTTCCTGCTTGAGGTCAGCAACGGCCGGCCGCTGCTCAATGCCAACACGGTTGGGAATAGGACCGCGTTTGTTCTCATCGGTCTGATAGTTATACCGTTTACCCCGATGAGGGAGCTGCTGATACAGCTCACCGCCGGCCCGGCGCTCCTGCTGGATATAGCGATAGAGCGAGTTCTTGCTGACGGACAGGCCAAATTCCAGGACCAGGCGCCCACTGATGACCTCAGGTGAGGTGTGGGTAGACAGCGCCGTTCTGATAAAGTCCTGAATGTGCGGTTCAAGCTGGTTAATCACGCTGTCCGGCCGTGTTTTCTGCCGCCGCCCTCTGGCCAACGTTTCGGCCCTTCTGCAGGAATAGACCCCGTTGAAAGCGGCGTCGGTATTGCGTCTGAGTTCCCTGCTGATGGTAGAACGAGGAAGCTCCAGTTCCCGGGCGATGGTGGACTGGTTAACCCCATCACCACGCCGCTTTTCGATGTAGAACCGTTCTTTGTGAGTCAGATGTTTTCCCTGCATGCAACGGGATCTCCAGTAGGGCCAGAACGGTGATTTTATCCGACTCTGGCCAGTGGGTCACTTTGTTGCGTTTCGAGTGGGAATGGGGCCTGAGAACAAACTCTCTGTATCGCAACCCATCTCTCTTTTTTTGCTTTTTGCTTGTGCCCATTTATGCTCAATTGGGTTAAGATCTGGCGAATATGTAGGCAAATACTCCACCATATACCCTGCATCGATGATGACTTGTTGAATATTATGTTTTTTGTGAAAAGTGGCATTGTCCATCATGATTACACTGTTTTTAGGGAGTACTGGGATAAGGACTTGTGTGACCCAGGCATAGAAAACATCGCTGTTAATATTGATATCAAATAATCCGATAGCAAACAGCGTTGTGCCTAATAAAGCGCCGATAACATTTGTTCTTCCCCTAGCTCCCCAGTTCTTCAGGCCAAAACACCGTTGACCTTTTGGGGAATAGCCGTGAGTCCGTGGGGCATCGTGTGAAAAACCACTTTCATCAATAAAAACAATAGGTTTACCTTCTTTTTCATACTGTTGTTTTTTTTGTTGAAATCCCTGCCGGGCGTTTTCGTCGGCTTTCGGATGACGTAGAGTTTTTTTTATAGGTCAATCCCAGCTTTTTAAGCGCTTGCCAAATGGCCTTCTGACAAACGCCAAAACGCTCTGCACGTTCTTTTTGGTAAGCATCTGGATATTGTTCAACATCTTTTATCAACTCGGATTTATCGATCTTTCGCTGACGCGTGGTCGATGCTTTTGACTCTATTTGATTAATCCAACGCGATACAGAGGCAGGGCCAATCCGAAATTGCTTCGCTGTTTCTCGGATACTCAACCCTTCGTTTTTCCGTGTAGATATCACTTTACGTCTAAAATCAATTGAATAGCTCATTTAAATAATGTAATCAAAATTAAGTCGTTTAGCTATAATACGGATGCCCGAGATTATTTTATTTTCTTGTTTTTGTTCAGGCGATAAAGGTCTTTTTCGAGTTCCTTTTTTTGGGATTTGTGTATTAGGATGCTGTTTATCTATACCTTGAAAACCGGTATCTGCCCAGATGGTTACCTCAGGAGGAATATGGCGAATTATATCGACTTTATCGAGTAAGCGTTTATCGTGACGGCGCCCATTTTTGCTCATGGGGATAAATCCAATTTGCCTTGTTTCGTCAGTCATAATAAGCCCTTTTCGAGTGGTCTGTCTTTTCTTTCCCGAATACATTTTTTTTCGCCGACGCAGATTCTTAGGCTTTTGGACAGGTCGCTCTGTCCCATCAATAAAGACGTCTTTAACTCCAGGAAAGGCGCGAAAAAATTCCTCAGCAGAGCGAATTTGACGAGCGGGCAAAACACATTCTCGCCCCAAGGTCATCTCTAAAACCGGCAATAATATTTTTACCCAGCGACATACCCGTGTTCTATCTAAACCAAAAAGAAGTCCTTGCAAATCATAGGTCGGATAACATTTTAAATACAATAAAATAGGCTTTGTTGAATAAATCGAACTTTCAGGGGATCGCCGGATCAAAGCACTATCATCGCTTCCGATAGCAGCTCCCCATGGCAAAGCAAAAGTTTAAAATCACCAACTGGCCCACCTACAACAAAGCACTCAGACAACGCGGCTCCCTGACGGTCTGGCTTGATGAGTCCGCCATCGCTGCATGGACTGACAGTGCTTCGCCTGAAGGTCGTGGTCGGCAGCTTTACTACACCGATATGGCTGTTACCACGGTTTTGATGATAAAGCGCGTGTTTAACCTGTCGCTCCGGGCATTACAGGGCTTTGTCGACTCGGTTTTTACACTGATGAGCCTGCCACTGCGCTGCCCGGACTACTCTCTGGTCAGTCGGCGGGCAAAAACCGTCAGTATCAGCATAAAAACGCCAACGCGTGGTGAAATCTCGCATCTGGTCATCGACAGTACCGGTCTGAAGGTCTTTGGCGAAGGTGAATGGAAAGTCAGGCAGCATGGGGCTGACAGACGAAGAGTGTGGCGCAAGCTTCATCTGGCAGCAGACAGTGCGACGCATGAGATTATCTGTGCCGACTTATCGCTCAGCGGAACGACAGATGCGCAGGCACTGCCGGGCCTGATTAACCAAACCCACCGAAAAATCAGGGAAGTGTCAGCAGACGGTGCTTATGACGCCCGTTACTGCCACGATGCGTTGCTAAGAAAGAAAATCAGGCCCCTTATCCCGCCGCGAAGCGGAGCCAAATACTGGCCGGACAAGTACCATGAACGTAACCATGCGGTGGCGAATCAGCGTCTGAGCGGGAGTAATGATATGTGGAAAAAGAAAAAGCGTGTTGCTTAATAGTGAAATAAGGGTGTTTCGGTGATTGAAGTAAATTTTACGCTGTTCTGAGATGGAAATTCCAAAGACCGGCGCTAAGGAGTAAGAAGGTATCATCAATAAAGGGTCTACGATTCCGGAGTCTGTAAAGAATTTTGTGTAAATGGCTCCATTGCTTAACCGGAGATTCGTTCTCCATACATCAACATGAATTGGCTCATAGCAGGTTTCCAGTCTCTGATTGGCAAGGTCCATTTAGCAGAGATATTATGCAAGGCTAGATAGAGTAATTTTATCACCGAGTCATCCGTTGGAAATATTCGTCGCGTTTTCGTTATCTTGCGCAATGAAGCATTTAACGACTCTATCGCGTTGGTGGTGTAGATAACCTTGCGGATCTCCGGCGGAAAGTCAAAAATGACGATGAGACGTTCCCAATTATTTCTCCACGACGGGCTGATCGTCGGGAACTTCTCATCCCATTTGGCCGCGAAGGCATCCAGGGCCTCTTCAGCGCCCTCTAGCGTTGCGGAACTATAGATGGTGCGCAGGTCAGCAGCAACGGCCTTACGCTCTTTCCAGCCGACGTAGCGCAGCGAGTTCCGCACCTGATGCACAATGCAGAGCTGTACCCGCGTATGCGGGTAAACAGCTTCAATGGCATCAGGAAAGCCTTTCAGGCCATCGCAGCAGGCGACGAAGATGTCCTTTAGCCCACGATTTTTCAGTTCTGTCATCACAGATAACCAGAACTTGGCCCCCTCAGTTTTGGCTATCCATAGCCCCAGCAGCTCTTTTTCGCCCTGGCCGTTGACGCCGAGGGCCAGATAAACAGACTTGTTGGCCACGGCTCCGCCGTCCTGGCTTTTGACAACAATACAGTCAAGGTAAACAATGGGATAAAGCGCATCCAGCGGCCGTTGCTGCCAGCGCTTAACTTCATCCATCACAGCATTGGTCACTTGAGAAATGAAGCCAGCGGAAACATCGACCCCGTAGACTTCTTTAAAGTGTGCCTGAATATCACGGGTTGATAACCCTCTGGAATAGAGAGAAATAATGCGGTCATCGAAGCCGTTAATCTGTTTTTCGTGCTTACCGATCAGTGTCGGCTCGAAGGTACTGTTGCGGTCGCGCGGAATATCGAGCTCGATCTCCCCATTTTGGCTACGTACGCTCTTGGATGTCTTGCCATTGCGGGAGTTGCCTGAATGATTACCTGCCGGGTCATGCTTAGCATACCCAAGGTGCATCTCCATCTCAGCTTCAAGAACCCGTTCCGCCAGTCTTTTAGTCAGCACCTTGAGTAGGCCTGATTCACCCAGCAGATCCTGAGGGGAGTGACAATCTTGAAGCAGTTGGTCAATAAGTTCGTTGCTGATAGGCATTTTGTTATCCTTTGAAGGTTTTTCTCAAAATGCCATTTACACAGATTATTTTACAGTCTCCGATTCCGTAAAATTTGGGTCATGCAACCGAGGCGCTTGATACCCGCGATGGCGTGTTCAACTGTAATACGGATGCCCGATATTATTTTATTTTCTTGTTTTTGTTCAGGCGATAAAGGTCTTTTTCGAGTTCCTTTTTTTGGGATTTGTGTATTAGGATGCTGTTTATCTATACCTTGAAAACCGGTATCTGCCCAGATGGTTACCTCAGGAGGAATATGGCGAATTATATCGACTTTATCGAGTAAGCGTTTATCGTGACCGCGCCCATTTTTGCTCATGGGGATAAATCCAATTTGCCTTGTTTCGTCAGTCATAATAAGCCCTTTTCGAGTGGTCTGTCTTTTCTTTCCCGAATACATTTTTTTTCGCCGACGCAGATTCTTAGGCTTTTGGACAGGTCGCTCTGTCCCATCAATAAAGACGTCTTTAACTCCAGGAAAGGCGCGAAAAAATTCCTCAGCAGAGCGAATTTGACGAGCGGGCAAAACACATTCTCGCCCCAAGGTCATCTCTAAAACCGGCAATAATATTTTTACCCAGCGACATACCCGTGTTCTATCTAAACCAAAAAGAAGTCCTTGCAAATCATAGGTCGGATAACATTTTAAAGGCTTTGTTGAATAATTTAACCGTTTGATTTACATCTTCTTTAGTTAGAATGCATTTACAGAGAATGTATTTTGTTAGAACGACAAATCAAATAGTTAGCACAATAAAAAGCATTCCGAGAGGAAAAATTAGTCGTTGAAATTTTATAATGCTTATATAAATCAGTATCTTAAATTATTCAACAAAGCCCATTTTAAATACAATAAAATAAAAAGCAGTTTATCTAATGGGGTTGGGATAAATCCTTTCTGCCCTGCACCCATCTGCCGCTCGTGATCTTTTCGATTCTTTTTCCGATAAATCAAATAACAAGCTGAAAATTCAGCGGCTAAATTTTTCAATTCTTCGACTGATAATCCAATGATTGCTTTACATAAACGATTATCTCGTAACAACCGCTCTTTGTTGATCATTTCAAACCTTTATTCTCTAAGTTAAACCTCTTTTTATTCTCAATAGCCTGACAAAAAATGCAAGTCTCTATTCAGCAACTAGTTTAAAGTGGGTTATCACCGGCGTTCAGTGGCAGAAACAGCGATGTTCCGCATAAAAACTTTGCTGGGTGGCCATCTGAGCCTGCGTGACTATGAGGCTCAAGTAGGTGAAGCCATAGCGATGGTCAAAGCGCTGAACCGTATGACGTTGTTGGGTATGCCACACAGCGTCAGGATAGGATAACAGGTGTAGCAGAGGGAGTCATCCTGTCGGCTAATTCTGATTTATTCAACAAAGCCTCTCGGAATGCTTTTTATTGTGCTAACTATTTGATTTGTCGTTCTAACAAAATACATTCTCTGTAAATGCATTCTAACTAAAGAAGATGTAAATCAAACGGTTAAATTATTCAACAAAGCCATTCCGAGAGGAAAAATTAGTCGTTGAAATTTTATAATGCTTATATAAATCAGTATCTTAAATTATTCAACAAAGCCCCTTGACGTTCTAAACGAAGGGCTCTTACCCACCGGCTAATCGCTGAAAGACTGACGTTAATGGCTTTCGCGGCTTCCTGGTAGGTATAGCCAAGCGACTTAATTTTGATTACACCATATGGACTGAGAACAAACTCTCTGTATCGCAACCCATCTCTCTTTTTTTGCTTTTTGCTTGTGCCCATTTATGCTCAATTGGGTTAAGATCTGGCGAATATGTAGGCAAATACTCCACCATATACCCTGCATCGATGATGACTTGTTGAATATTATGTTTTTTGTGAAAAGTGGCATTGTCCATCATGATTACACTGTTTTTAGGGAGTACTGGGATAAGGACTTGTGTGACCCAGGCATAGAAAACATCGCTGTTAATATTGATATCAAATAATCCGATAGCAAACAGCGTTGTGCCTAATAAAGCGCCGATAACATTTGTTCTTCCCCTAGCTCCCCAGTTCTTCAGGCCAAAACACCGTTGACCTTTTGGGGAATAGCCGTGAGTCCGTGGTGCATCGTGTGAAAAACCACTTTCATCAATAAAAACAATAGGTTTACCTTCTTTTTCATACTGTTGTTTTTTTTGTTGAAATCCCTGCCGGGCGTTTTCGTCGGCTTTCGGATGACGTAGAGTTTTTTTTATAGGTCAATCCCAGCTTTTTAAGCGCTTGCCAAATGGCCTTCTGACAAACGCCAAAACGCTCTGCACGTTCTTTTTGGTAAGCATCTGGATATTGTTCAACATCTTTTATCAACTCGGATTTATCGATCTTTCGCTGACGCGTGGTCGATGCTTTTGACTCTATTTGATTAATCCAACGCGATACAGAGGCAGGGCCAATCCGAAATTGCTTCGCTGTTTCTCGGATACTCAACCCTTCGTTTTTCCGTGTAGATATCACTTTACGTCTAAAATCAATTGAATAGCTCATTTAAATAATGTAATCAAAATTAAGTCGTTTAGCTATATAGCCAAGCGACATTATTTTGATAACAGCCAGCTATGCTTCTTTGCCGCATATCAGGGCATAGGATGTAATCATTTTTAAGTCGGTTGGCTATACTGCCACGATGCGTTGCTAAGAAAGAAAATCAGGCCCCTTATCCCGCCGCGAAGCGGAGCCAAATACTGGCCGGACAAGTACCATGAACGTAACCATGCGGTGGCGAATCAGCGTCTGAGCGGGAGTAATGATATGTGGAAAAAGAAAGTGGGTTATCACCGGCGTTCAGTGGCAGAAACAGCGATGTTCCGCATAAAAACTTTGCTGGGTGGCCATCTGAGCCTGCGTGACTATGAGGCTCAAGTAGGTGAAGCCATAGCGATGGTCAAAGCGCTGAACCGTATGACGTTGTTGGGTATGCCACACAGCGTCAGGATAGGATAACAGGTGTAGCAGAGGGAGTCATCCTGTCGGCTAATTCTGATTTATTCAACAAAGCCGATCAGATCCGCCAATCTCCTAAAAGTTCGATTTATTCAACAAAGCCCCTGTTGTTGTGAAAAGCCGATTCTTAATAGTTATGCTAAGAAGAAACATACAATATCCAATGATATCATTTAACTGCTTCACTTGATATTAGCGCAATAAGGAAAAATATGACTGTAGTAAATTTAAAGCGGCTGGATAATTGTGTGTTAAATTCCCAGCAGATCTCTGCTAGTAATGGAAAAGGAAATAATAATCCGACAGTATTAGCAAAAAACACACATTCCATTTATAATACACCGTGTGCTAATCCACTTAATAAACATGGAAACACCTTTCAGGGGATCCCTAGAAGTAACGCATCAACGCGGCCCGGTTTTATCAGAAGCCTTGGCGATGAGCAGCGTGGCGTAAATAACGTGGTTAAATATCAAGGTAATCCCATTTACAATCCACTTAATAAACATGGAAACACCTTTCAGGGGATCCCTAGAAGTAACGCATCAACGCGGCCCGGTTTTATCAGAAGCCTTGGCGATGAGCAGCGTGGCGTAAATAACGTGGTTAAATATCAAGGTAATCCCATTTACAATCCACTTAATAAACATGGGAATGCATTTCAAGGGTTTTCTGCCAGCATCAAAATAGAGACTGAGGCAGGGAGAGACGTTTCCAAAAGAAACTCTATCGCTATAGGCCTTGATGATCATATTTTTGAAGAAAAAAAATTATTTTCTGTGACCAGTGAAGCAGAAATGCAAGTTGCACCTGTGAATCTTATTTTTGGTAAATTAATAAAAACGCAAAGCGTTCAGATGAGACTAACGAAAGAAAGCAGTATAGAACAGAGTGTAAGACTCCACCCCCCCCATCCGGAGATGACAAACATAATACAAGAGTCTCCTGAAGTTTTAACACATGCTCAGCATAAAAAATTGCAGCAGATAGCTGTTAAGCCTGATGGATATTGTTTTTTCAGATGTGTGCTGCTAAAAAATACCGGTGATATTGTCTGGGCTAATAATGCTTCTGCTAAGGAGGTAAAGAACCAACTTCTTAAGACATACAAAAAGGAAATCGAAGATAGTATAAAGGAAGCAATATCTGAGCTCCCCCCTTCATTTGAAAATGAAGGTTTGAATACGTACTTTAGCCAAAGTGATTTCCCAAATTGCATAATAAACGACTCTTTTAAACCTGACGGCTGTTGTCTTTGGAGTCCAATTGGATTATGTGCGGAGATCGATTCGTATCTCGACTACGAATCTCTTTCCAATAACGATCATGAGCAGCTAGATATATTCACTGATAGTGTATACAACAGGTTAACAACAAATTTGAAAATAAGCTTTGATCCCAAAGATACAAAACCACACGCTGAAATAAGAAATTATCATTACACGTGGTTTGGCTTTGTTGAATAAATCAAAGTTAGCCAACAGGATGCTCCCACCGGAACACCTGTTACCCAATCCGCACGTTGTCCGGCATACCCAACAGCGTCATACGGTTCAGCGCTTTGACCATAGCCATCGCTTCGCCCACCTGTGCGTCATAGTCACGCAGGCTCAGATGGCCACCCAGCAGAGTTTTGATGCGGAACATCGCCGTTTCTGCCACTAAACGGCGATGATAGCCCACTTTCTTCTTCCACTCGGCTTTGTTGAATAATTTAACCGTTTGATTTACATCTTCTTTAGTTAGAATGCATTTACAGAGAATGTATTTTGTTAGAACGACAAATCAAATAGTTAGCACAATAAAAAGCATTCCGAGAGGAAAAATTAGTCGTTGAAATTTTATAATACTTATATAAATCAGTATCTTAAATTATTCAACAAAGCCCTTCCACTCGTCATTGCTGCCGCTTAGATGCTGATTCGCCACCACATGGTTACGTTCATGGTACTTGTCCGGCCAGTATTGAGCCCCGCTTCGCGGCGGGATAAGGTGCCTGATTTTCTTTCTCAGCAACGCATCGTGGCATTTTCAATGAAAACTAATTTAGACATAACGATTTCTCCATAATTAAACGGATGGGGTTATCAGAGGGCTAACGGGTAAAATTTTGCAGATTGGCGGTCAGATCGGTTACACTTGGCTTAACACAGGAGGATCCGCTATGTGCCAAGTCGCATTTGATACATTGCAGGCGTCAGAAGAGCTTCAAACCGCCGGGCTTACCAGTCAGCAGGCCAAGGCGATCTCGCTTGTCGTACGTAAGTCTCACGAAGTGGCGGATGTCGCTACCAAGGCTGATATTGGCGAAGTGAAGCGCGATATCGCTGACGTTCGCAAGGATATTTACGCTCGCTTCGAGAAGAACGAAGCTCAGATGCAGGCTCGCTTCGAGAAGACCGATGCGAAGATAGCTGATGTCCGTAAGGACATGACTGCTGGTTTCGATAAACTTGGCATGCAGATGGCTATCCCGCTTGGGATAATGGTGAGTCTGTAAAGAATTTCGTGTAAATGGCTCCATCGCTTAACCGGAAATCCGATCTCCATACATCAACATGAATTGGCTCATAGCCGGTTTCCAGTCTCTGATTGGTAGGGTCCATTTAGCCGAGATATTATGCAAGGCTTAGATAGAATAATTTTAGCACCGAGTCATCCGTTGGAAATATTCGTCGCGTTTTCGTTATCTTGCGCAATGAAGCATTTAACGACTCTATCGCGTTGGTGGTGTAGATAACCTTGCGAATCTCCGGCGGAAAATCAAAAATGACGATGAGACGTTGCCAATTATTTCTCCACGATGGGCTGATCGTCGGGAACTGCTCATCCCATTTGTCCGCGAAGGCATCCAGGGCCTCTTCAGCGCCCTCTAGCGTTGCGGAACTATAGATAGTGCGGAGGTCAGCAGCAACGGCTTTACGCTCTTTCCAGCCGACGTAGCGCAGCGAGTTCCGAACCTGATGCACGATGCAGAGCTGTACCCGCGTATGCGGGTAAACAGCTTCAATGGCATCAGGAAAGCCCTTCAGGCCATCGCAGCAGGCGATGAAGATGTCCTGTAGCCCACGATTTTTCAGTTCTGTCATTACAGATAACCAGAACTTGGCCCCCTCGGTTTTGGCTATCCATACCCCCAGCAGCTCTTTTTCGCCCTGACCGTTGATGCCTAGAGCCAAGTAAACAGACTTGTTGGTCACGGCTCCGCCGTCCTTGCTTTTGACCACAATACAGTCAAGGTAAACAATGGGATAAAACGCATCCAGCGGCCGTTGCTGCCAGCGCTTAACGTCATCCATCACGGCATTGGTCACTTGAGAAATGAAGCCAGCGGAAACATCGACCCCGTAAACTTCTTTAAAGTGAGCCTGAATATCACGGGTTGATAGCCCTCTGGAATAGAGAGAAATAATGCGGTCATCGAAGCCGTTAAGCTGCTTTTCGTGCTTACCGATCAGTGTCGGCTCGAAGGTACTGTTGCGGTCGCGCGGAATATCGAGCTCGAGCGCCCCATTTTGGCTACGTACGCTCTTGGATGTCTTGCCATTGCGGGAGTTGCCTGAATTATTACCAGCCGGGTCATGCTTAGCATACCCAAGGTGTATCTCCATCTCAGCTTGAAGAACCCGTTCCGCCAGTCTTTTAGTCAGCTCCTTGAGTAGGCCGGATTCACCCAGAAGCTCCTGAGGGGAGTGGCAATCCTGAAGCAGTTGGTCAATAAGTTCGTTGCTGATAGGCATTTTTTGTCCTCTGAAGGTTTTCCTCAAAATGCCATTTACACAGATCTTTTTACACTCTCATGATGTCGCCGCTGCCGTGAGCATCATTGCTGCCATTCTCAAAATGTGACGGTGCACTATATCCCTTGGGTCAGGCGGAACGTGATTGCACGGTCACCTGTTGACAGGGGGTGATGTCCCTATCTCGAATTAGTCGCTTCTGACAGCACCGTAACGCCCTCTGTAATTCTTAAAGCGTTCGTCTTTAGATGGGCTTTGTTGAATAAATCGAACTTTCAGGGGATCGCCGGATCAAAGCACTATCATCGCTCCCGATAGCAGCTCCCCATGGCAAAGCAAAAGTTTAAAATCACCAACTGGCCCACCTACAACAAAGCACTCAGACAACGCGGCTCCCTGACGGTCTGGCTTGATGAGTCGGCCATCGCTGCATGGACTGACAGTTCTTCGCCTGAAGGTCGTGGTCGGCCGCTTTACTACACCGATATGGCTGTTACCACGGTTTTGATGATAAAGCGCGTGTTTAACCTGTCGCTCCGGGCATTACAGGGCTTTGTCGACTCGGTTTTTACACTGATGAACCTGCCACTGCGCTGCCCGGACTACTCTCTGGTCAGTCGGCGGGCACAAACCGTCAGTATCAGCATAAAAACGCCAACGCGTGGTGAAATCTCGCATCTGGTCATCGACAGTACCGGTCTGAAGGTCTTTGGCGAAGGTGAATGGAAAGTCAGGCAGCATGGGGCTGACAGACGAAGAGTGTGGCGCAAGCTTCATCTGGCAGCAGACAGTGCGACGCATGAGATTATCTGTGCCGACTTATCGCTCAGCGGAACGACAGATGCGCAGGCACTGCCGTGCCTGATTAACCAAACCCACCGAAAAATCAGGGAAGTGTCAGCAGACGGTGCTTATGACGCCCGTTACTGCCACGATGCGTTGCTAAGAAAGAAAATCAGGCCCCTTATCCCGCCGCGAAGCGGAGCCAAATACTGGCCGGACAAGTACCATGAACGTAACCATGCGGTGGCGAATCAGCGTCTGAGCGGGAGTAATGATATGTGGAAAAAGAAAGTGGGTTATCACCGGCGTTCAGTGGCAGAAACAGCGATGTTCCGCATAAAAACTTTGCTGGGTGGCCATCTGAGCCTGCGTGACTATGAGGCTCAAGTAGGTGAAGCCATAGCGATGGTCAAAGCGCTGAACCGTATGACGTTGTTGGGTATGCCACACAGCGTCAGGATAGGATAACAGGTGTAGCAGAGGGAGTCATCCTGTCGGCTAATTCTGATTTATTCAACAAAGCCCATCCTAATACACAAATCCCAAAAAAAGGAACTCGAAAAAGACCTTTATCGCCTGAACAAAAACAAGAAAATAAAATAATCTCGGGCATCCGTATTACAGTTGAACACGCCATCGCGGGTATCAAGCGCCTCGGTTGCATGACCCAAATTTTACGGAATCGTAGACCCTTTATTGATGATACCTTCTTACTCCTTAGCGCCGGTCTTTGGAATTTCCATCTCAGAACAGCGTAAAATTTACTTCAATCACCGAAACATCCTTATTTCACTATTAAGCAACACGCTTATTGCGCCCCGCTTCGCGGCGGGATAAGGGGCCTGATTTTCTTTCTCAGCAAGGCATCGTGGAATTTTCAATGACAACTAATTTAGACATAACCATTTATCCATAATTAAACGGATGTGGTTATCAGAGGGCTAACGGGTAAAATTTTGCAGATTGGCGGTCAGATCGCTTACACTTGGCTTAACACAGGAGGATCCGCTATGGGCCAGGTTGCATTTGATACTCAAGAGTTCGTTGAAACGCTGGAAAACGCCGGGTTGCCGAAAGACCAGGCCAAGGCGATATCTCTTGTTGTGCGAAAATCACACGAGGTAGCAGATCTTGCTACAAAGCGCGATCTCGAGGACGTGCGCAAAGACCTGTCCGCTGATATCGCCGAGGTGAAGCGTGAGATAGCCGATGTCCGTAAGGACTTATCCGCAGAGATAGCCGATGTCCGTAAGGACTTATCCGCAGAGATAGCCGATGTCCGTAAGGATATGACTGCTGGTTTCGATAAAATTAACGATAAATTTGAGAAGCTTGGCATGCAGATGACCATCCGGCTTGGTCTAATGGTCGCCGCTGCCGTGAGCATCATTGCTGCCATTCTCAAAATGTGACGGTGCACTATATCCCTTGGGTCAGGCGGAACGTGATTGCACGGTCACCTGTTGACAGGGGGTGATGTCCCTATCTCGGATTAGTCGCTTCTGACAGCACCGTAATGCCCTATGTAATTCTTAAAGCGTTCGTCTTTAGATGGGTCAATTTCTACTTTGGCATAAACTCTATTGGCTTCCGCTGCGATCCGCTTCTCTTCGGCTAATATCACGCGATTTTCCCATGCCACCCGTTTTTCTTCCCAGTTAATTAACCGTGGGTGAGGCTGTGTCGCTACCGATGTAAAACTGGCCAACCTGCCGATAAACTAGTTGCTGAATAGAGACTTGCATTTTTTGTCAGGCTATTGAGAATAAAAAGAGGTTTAACTTAGAGAATAAAGGTTTGAAATGATCAACAAAGAGCGGTTGTTACGAGATAATCGTTTATGTAAAGCAATCATTGGATTATCAGTCGAAGAATGGCTTTGTTGAATAATTTAAGATACTGATTTATATAAGCATTATAAAATTTCAACGACTAATTTTTCCTCTCGGAATGCTTTTTATTGTGCTAACTATTTGATTTGTCGTTCTAACAAAATACATTCTCTGTAAATGCATTCTAACTAAAGAAGATGTAAATCAAACGGTTAAATTATTCAACAAAGCCTCGAAGAATTGAAAAATTTAGCCGCTGAATTTTCAGCTTGTTATTTGATTTATCGGAAAAAGAATCGAAAAGATCACGAGCGGCAGATGGGTGCAGGGCAGAAAGGATTTATCCCAACCCCATTAGATAAACTGCTTTTTATTTTATTGTATTTAAAATGTTATCCGACCTATGATTTGCAAGGACTTCTTTTTGGTTTAGATAGAACACGGGTATGTCGCTGGGTAAAAATATTATTGCCGGTTTTAGAGATGACCTTGGGGCGAGAATGTGTTTTGCCCGCTCGTCAAATTCGCTCTGCTGAGGAATTTTTTCGCGCCTTTCCTGGAGTTAAAGACGTCTTTATTGATGGGACAGAGCGACCTGTCCAAAAGCCTAAGAATCTGCGTCGGCGAAAAAAAATGTATTCGGGAAAGAAAAGACAGACCACTCGAAAAGGGCTTATTATGACTGACGAAACAAGGCAAATTGGATTTATCCCCATGAGCAAAAATGGGCGCCGTCACGATAAACGCTTACTCGATAAAGTCGATATAATTCGCCATATTCCTCCTGAGGTAACCATCTGGGCAGATACCGGTTTTCAAGGTATAGATAAACAGCATCCTAATACACAAATTCCAAAAAAAGGAACTCGAAAAAGACCTTTATCGCCTGAACAAAAACAAGAAAATAAAATAATCTCGGGCATCCGTATTACAGTTGAACACGCCATCGCGGGTATCAAGCGCCTCGGTTGCATGACCCAAATTTTACGGAATCGTAGACCCTTTATTGATGATACCTTCTTACTCCTTAGCGCCGGTCTTTGGAATTTCCATCTCAGAACAGCGTAAAATTTACTTCAATCACCGAAACACCCTTATTTCACTATTAAGCAACACGCTTGATGTACATCTGACCCATCTAGGGTAAAAATGGCAGTTTTAAGGCACTGCCAATGATGACATTGGAGACCAGAGTGGAGATTCACGTTTTACACCGTCAAGGCATGTCCATCCGCGCCATCGCGCGGCAGCTTTCATGCTCCCGCGAGACCGTTCGACGATATAGCCAACCGACTTAAAAATGATTACATCCTATGCCCTGATATGCGGCAAAGAAGCATAGCTGGCTGTTATCAAAATAATGTCGCTTGGCTATATATCCGTAGTCCACTACCGGTGGCTGACATGCGTTACAAGCCGCGTATGCCTAGAACATGCAAGCTTGACCCGTTCAAGCCGTATGTTCTCGAGCGCGTTGCTGCTGCCAGACCACAGTGGATACCGGCCAGTGTGCTGCTGCGCGAGATAGGCCAACGGGGATATGATGGCGGCTATAGCATGCTTACCGCATTTCTACACCCCATGAAGCAGCCCGTTACTGAGGCGGTCACGCGCTTTGAGACCGAACCCGGCGTACAGATGCAGGTTGATTTCACCATCGTCAGGCAGGGCCATAACCCGTTGCTGGCCTTCGTCGCTACGCTGGGCTGGAGCCGGGCGACTTTCGTCAAGTTCTACAGCAACCAGGAGTCCGCCGCCTGGTGTGACGGCATTGAGTCTGCACTTAAGTTCTTTGGCGGAACTCCGCATCAGTTGCTGTTCGACAACGCCAAGGCCATCATTATTGAGCGTGATGTCTACGGGCCCGGCAAGCATCGCTGGAACCCACAGTTGATGCAACTGGCTGAGAAGTATGCCTTTACGCCTAAAGTTTGCCGTCCCTACCGCGCCAAGACTAAGGGCAAGGTCGAACGCTTCAACCATTACCTCAAGAACAGCTTTGTTGTGCCGCTTGCCGCCACGTTTCGCCAGGCTGGGCTGATACTGGACGTCCCCGCGGCTAATGCACGCATTGGTGAGTGGTTGATCACAGTTGCCAACACCCGTAAACATGGCACCACCGGTATTCCGCCTGAACAACGCATGCCGCGTGAGCGGGCTGCGTTGTTGCCATTGCCGAAGATAACACTGGCATTGCCTCCACCGGTACCGGCGAGTTGCTCGCGCCCCATACCCACAGAGAGTCTCCAGCACCCGTTGGCTACGTATCAGGCGCTACTGGAGGTAGAAGCATGAACCTCCAGCATGATCGTATCGCAGCGCTCTGCGAGCAGCTTAAGCTCGATAGATTACCGGCTGAGTGGCCCGCCGTTGCTCAGACGACGATCGACAGCAACGGCACTCATGCCGACTTCCTTGAAGCTGCTTTACAGCTTCAGCATGATGGGCTGAACGAACGGCGCCGGCAGACTATTTTGCGTTTATCAGGCCTACCGGTGATCAAGACGCTGGAGCAGTTTGATTTCGCCTTTGCGAGTGGCGTACCTCGCAGTCAGATCCAGGAGTTGGCCGGGCTGGCGTTTATCGAGCGTCAGGAGAACCTGGTCTTGCTGGGTCCGTCCGGGGTAGGTAAAACGCACCTGGCGACAGCACTCGGCTACAGAGCCGCGATGGTCGGAATGAGTATTCGGTTCGTCACAGCCGCAGACCTGATGCTACAGCTGCTCGCATCACATCGTCAGGGGGAGTTAAAAAGCTATCTTAATCGCGTTGTGGGTGGCTTTGTTGAATAATTTAACCGTTTGATTTACATCTTCTTTAGTTAGAATGCATTTACAGAGAATGTATTTTGTTAGAACGACAAATCAAATAGTTAGCACAATAAAAAGCATTCCGAGAGGAAAAATTAGTCGTTGAAATTTTATAATGCTTATATAAATCAGTATCTTAAATTATTCAACAAAGCCGTTGTGGGTAAGCCTAAGTTGTTGATCATAGATGAGGTTGGCTACCTTCCCTTCGGTAAAATGGAAGCCAATCTGTTCTTCCAGGTTATCGCTAAACGGTATGAGTCAGGCAGCGTGGTCCTGACCAGCAACCTGCCGTTTACCCAGTGGTCGGGGACATTCGGAGATGATGAAACGCTGACGGCGGCGATGCTGGATCGGCTGCTTCACCATGCGCATATCGCGCAAATCAGCGGTCAAAGCTATCGACTGAAAGATAAGCTGAAAAGCGGTCAGATCCAGAAGAAAACGGCTTTGTTGAATAATTTAAGATACTGATTTATATAAGCATTATAAAATTTCAACGACTAATTTTTCCTCTCGGAATGCTTTTTATTGTGCTAACTATTTGATTTGTCGTTCTAACAAAATACATTCTCTGTAAATGCATTCTAACTAAAGAAGATGTAAATCAAACGGTTAAATTATTCAACAAAGCCGAAGAAAACTAAAGCAGCTACGCTCGAGTAATTCAAAGGGGGTGGGTCAGTTTTACTTTGGCAGAGACTGTAAAATAATCTGTGTAAATGGCATTTTGAGGAAAACCTTCAAAGGATAACAAAATGCCTATCAGCAACGAACTTATTGACCAACTGCTTCAAGATTGTCACTCCCCTCAGGATCTGCTGGGTGAATCAGGCCTACTCAAGGTGCTGACTAAAAGACTGGCGGAACGGGTTCTTCAAGCTGAGATGGAGATGCACCTTGGGTATGCTAAGCATGACCCGGCAGGTAATCATTCAGGCAACTCCCGCAATGGCAAGACATCCAAGAGCGTACGTAGCCAAAATGGGGAGATCGAGCTCGATATAGCCAAGCGACATTATTTTGATAACAGCCAGCTATGCTTCTTTGCCGCATATCAGGGCATAGGATGTAATCATTTTTAAGTCGGTTGGCTATACCATGAACGTAACCATGCGGTGGCGAATCAGCGTCTGAGCGGGAGTAATGATATGTGGAAAAAGAAAGTGGGTTATCACCGGCGTTCAGTGGCAGAAACAGCGATGTTCCGCATAAAAACTTTGCTGGGTGGCCATCTGAGCCTGCGTGACTATGAGGCTCAAGTAGGTGAAGCCATAGCGATGGTCAAAGCGCTGAACCGTATGACGTTGTTGGGTATGCCACACAGCGTCAGGATAGGATAACAGGTGTAGCAGAGGGAGTCATACTGTCGGCTAATTCTGATTTATTCAACAAAGCCGTTTTAAGGCACTGCCAATGATGACATTAAGCGTGTTGCTTAATAGTGAAATAAGGGTGTTTCGGTGATTGAAGGGCTTTGTTGAATAATTTAACCGTTTGATTTACATCTTCTTTAGTTAGAATGCATTTACAGAGAATGTATTTTGTTAGAACGACAAATCAAATAGTTAGCACAATAAAAAGCATTCCGAGAGGAAAAATTAGTCGTTGAAATTTTATAATGCTTATATAAATCAGTATCTTAAATTATTCAACAAAGCCTGATTGAAGTAAATTTTACGCTGTTCTGAGATGGAAATTCCAAAGACCGGCGCTAAGGAGTAAGAAGGTATCATCAATAAAGGGTCTACGATTCCGTAAAATTTGGGTCATGCAACCGAGGCGCTTGATACCCGCGATGGCGTGTTCAACTGTAATACGGATGCCCGAGATTATTTTATTTTCTTGTTTTTGTTCAGGCGATAAGAGACTGTAAAATAATCTGTGTAAATGGCATTTTGAGGAAAACCTTCAAAGGATAACAAAATGCCTATCAGCAACGAACTTATTGACCAACTGCTTCAAGATTGTCACTCCCCTCAGGATCTGCTGGGTGAATCAGGCCTACTCAAGGTGCTGACTAAAAGACTGGCGGAACGGGTTCTTGAAGCTGAGATGGAGATGCACCTTGGGTATGCTAAGCATGACCCGGCTGGTAATCATTCAGGCAACTCACGCAATGGCAAGACATCCAAGAGCGTACGTAGCCAAAATGGGGAGATCGAGCTCGATATTCCGCGCGACCGCAACAGTACCTTCGAGCCGACACTGATCGGTAAGCACGAAAAACAGCTTAACGGCTTCGATGACCGCATTATTTCTCTCTATTCCAGAGGGTTATCAACCCGTGATATTCAGGCACACTTTAAAGAAGTCTACGGGGTCGATGTTTCCGCTGGCTTCATTTCTCAAGTGACCAATGCTGTGATGGATGAAGTTAAGCGCTGGCAGCAACGGCCGCTGGATGCGCTTTATCCCATTGTTTACCTTGACTGTATTGTTGTCAAAAGCCAGGACGGCGGAGCCGTGGCCAACAAGTCTGTTTATCTGGCCCTCGGCGTCAACGGCCAGGGCGAAAAAGAGCTGCTGGGGCTATGGATAGCCAAAACTGAGGGGGCCAAGTTCTGGTTATCTGTGATGACAGAACTGAAAAATCGTGGGCTAAAGGACATCTTCGTCGCCTGCTGCGATGGCCTGAAAGGCTTTCCTGATGCCATTGAAGCTGTTTACCCGCATACGCGGGTACAGCTCTGCATTGTGCATCAGGTGCGGAACTCGCTGCGCTACGTCGGCTGGAAAGAGCGTAAGGCCGTTGCTGCTGACCTGCGCACCATCTATAGTTCCGCAACGCTAGAGGGCGCTGAAGAGGCCCTGGATGCCTTCGCGGCCAAATGGGATGAACAGTTCCCGACGATCAGCCCATCGTGGAGAAATAATTGGGAACGTCTCATCGTCATTTTTGACTTTCCGCCGGAGATCCGCAAGGTTATCTACACCACCAACGCGATAGAGTCGTTAAATGCTTCATTGCGCAAGATAACGAAAACGCGACGAATATTTCCAACGGATGACTCGGTGATAAAATTACTCTATCTAGCCTTGCATAATATCTCTGCTAAATGGACCTTGCCAATCAGAGACTGGAAACCTGCTATGAGCCAATTCATGTTGATGTATGGAGAACGAATCTCCGGTTAAGCAATGGAGCCATTTACACAAAATTCTTTACAGACTCGGCGATAAAGGTCTTTTTCGAGTTCCTTTTTTTGGGATTTGTGTATTAGGATGCTGTTTATCTATACCTTGAAAACCGGTATCTGCCCAGATGGTTACCTCAGGAGGAATATGGCGAATTATATCGACTTTATCGAGTAAGCGTTTATCGTGACGGCGCCCATTTTTGCTCATGGGGATAAATCCAATTTGCCTTGTTTCGTCAGTCATAATAAGCCCTTTTCGAGTGGTCTGTCTTTTCTTTCCCGAATACATTTTTTTTCGCCGACGCAGATTCTTAGGCTTTTGGACAGGTCGCTCTGTCCCATCAATAAAGACGTCTTTAACTCCAGGAAAGGCGCGAAAAAATTCCTCAGCAGAGCGAATTTGACGAGCGGGCAAAACACATTCTCGCCCCAAGGTCATCTCTAAAACCGGCAATAATATTTTTACCCAGCGACATACCCGTGTTCTATCTAAACCAAAAAGAAGTCCTTGCAAATCATAGGTCGGATAACATTTTAAATACAATAAAATAAAAAGCAGTTTATCTAATGGGGTTGGGATAAATCCTTTCTGCCCTGCACCCATCTGCCGCTCGTGATCTTTGGCTTTGTTGAATAATTTAACATGCTGATTTACATAATTATTATAACACTTCAACAACTAAGTTTTCCAGCCGTAATGCTTTTTATTGTGCTAACTACTTGATTTGTCGTTCTAACAAAATACAGTCTCTGTACATGCATTCTACCTAAAGAAGATGTAAATCAAACGGTTAAATTATTCAACAAAGCCGTGATCTTTTCGATTCTTTTTCCGATAAATCAAATAACAAGCTGAAAATTCAGCGGCTAAATTTTTCAATTCTTCGACTGATAATCCAATGATTGCTTTACATAAACGATTATCTCGTAACAACCGCTCTTTGTTGATCATTTCAAACCTTTATTCTCTAAGTTAAACCTCTTTTTATTCTCAATAGCCTGACAAAAAATGCAAGTCTCTATTCAGCAACTAGTTTAGTGGATACCGGCCAGTGTGCTGCTGCGCGAGATAGGCCAACGGAGATATGATGGCGGCTATAGCATGCTTACCGCATTTCTACACCCCATGAAGCAGCCCGTTACTGAGGCGGTCACGCGCTTTGAGACCGAACCCGGCGTACAGATGCAGGTTGATTTCACCATCTTCAGGCAGGGCCATAACCCGTTGCTGGCCTTCGTCGCTACGCTGGGCTGGAGTCGGGCGACTTTCGTCAAGTTCTACAGCAACCAGGAGTCCGCAGCCTGGTGTGACGGCATTGAGTCTGCACTTAAGTTCTTTGGCGGAACTCCGCATCAGTTGCTGTTCGACAACGCCAAGGCCATCATTATTGAGCGTGATGTCTACGGGCCCGGCAAGCATCGCTGGAACCCACAGTTGATGCAACTGGCTGAGAAGTATGCCTTTACGCCTAAAGTTTGCCGTCCCTACCGCGCCAAGACTAAGGGCAAGGTCGAACGCTTCAACCATTACCTCAAGAACAGCTTTGTTGTGCCGCTTGCCGCCACGTTTCGCCAGGCTGGGCTGATACTGGACGTCCCCGCGGCTAATGCACGCATTGGTGAGTGGTTGATCACAGTTGCCAACACCCGTAAACATGGCACCACCGGTATTCCGCCTGAACAACGCATGCCGCGTGAGCGGGCTGCGTTGTTGCCATTGCCGAAGATAACACTGGCATTGCCTCCACCGGTACCGGCGAGTTGCTCGCGCCCCATACCCACAGAGAGTCTCCAGCACCCGTTGGCTACGTATCAGGCGCTACTGGAGGTAGAAGCATGAACCTCCAGCATGATCGTATCGCAGCGCTCTGCGAGCAGCTTAAGCTCGATAGATTACCGGCTGAGTGGCCCGCCGTTGCTCAGACGACGATCGACAGCAACGGCACTCATGCCGACTTCCTTGAAGCTGCTTTACAGCTTCAGCATGATGGGCTGAACGAACGGCGCCGGCAGACTATTTTGCGTTTATCAGGCCTACCGGTGATCAAGACGCTGGAGCAGTTTGATTTCGCCTTTGCGAGTGGCGTACCTCGCAGTCAGATCCAGGAGTTGGCCGGGCTGGCGTTTATCGAGCGTCAGGAGAACCTGGTCTTGCTGGGTCCGTCCGGGGTAGGTAAAACGCACCTGGCGACAGGCTTTGTTGAATAATTTAAGATACTGATTTATATAAGCATTATAAAATTTCAACGACTAATTTTTCCTCTCGGAATGCTTTTTATTGTGCTAACTATTTGATTTGTCGTTCTAACAAAATACATTCTCTGTAAATGCATTCTAACTAAAGAAGATGTAAATCAAACGGTTAAATTATTCAACAAAGCCCTGGCGACAGCACTCGGCTACAGAGCCGCGATGGCCGGAATGAGTATTCGGTTCGTCACAGCCGCAGATCTGATGCTACAGCTGCTCGCATCACATCGTCAGGGGGAGTTAAAAAACTATCTTAATCGCGTTGTGGGTAAGCCTAAGTTGTTGATCATAGATGAGGTTGGCTACCTTCCCTTCGGTAAAATGGAAGCCAATCTGTTCTTCCAGGTTATCGCTAAACGGTATGAGTCAGGCAGCGTGGTCCTGACCAGCAACCTGCCGTTTACCCAGTGGTCGGGGACATTCGGAGATGATGAAACGCTGACGGCGGCGATGCTGGATCGGCTGCTTCACCATGCGCATATCGCGCAAATCAGCGGTCAAAGCTATCGACTGAAAGATAAGCTGAAAAGCGGTCAGATCCAGAAGAAAACTAAAGCAGCTACGCTCGAGTAATTCAAAGGGGGTGGGTCAGTTTTACTTTGGCAGGGTGGGTCAGAATTCAATCGGTATTGACACATAAGGACGTTGGTATTCGGAATTGAGCGACTCCACCCAGGTACCAGACAGGCCATCGACATAGGTCACACGCGGCCGCAAATACTCCCGATGGCTAAAAAACGCGTTGGCAATGCCGCGCGTAGATTGGATGCCGAGAATAAACACCGCTTCTGCTTCAGCAAGTTGCTGACTGATGCGCGCGAACGCCTCCATTTGCGCCAAACTATAGACGTCCTGAATGGCATCAACCTCCAGAAGCAGAGAGGGGCTGAGACGATCCGAGAGGGTACGTTGCTGTTGCCAGGCATCCAGCCGGTCGGTAACACCCCAGGGGCGGTAAGGGGCCAGCGCATCGGCGCGCAGACTCGCTTTGACATCTTCCAAATTGCGGTAGCCCAGCTTGCGCAGATAGCGTCCCACGGTAATTCCCGTCGTGCCGGTATAACCGGCGATGCTATCCGCCGATTCAAACGGTATCTGTGCCAGATTATTCAGCAACCAGCCGGCAATGCGCTTACCGCTAGGCGTCTGCTGACTGAACGACGCTTCGATACGTGCGATAAGATCAATGCGCACATTGGAGTCAGGGTTAGCGGGATAGGCGTCATCTTGCTGCATGTTAGTGCCCTGTCATTCGCAGTCATAATGTTATGCGATTAGCACTGCAGTATCTGTGCCAAAAAAAATAACTGGTTGATATTTAAAAAGAAGATGATATTGAGGGATTTTTAAGAACGGTGCAGTGCGCCATCATGGCGCACTGCACGCAGGCAAATGCATAAAAATAGCGCCAGGTAACAAGTGATAAATCGTTAAATTACATAACGTTAGATAAGTGTTTCCTATCGCTGCCAACTACTCACTGCGTTGAATCTGCGCGGCAATGTATTGTGCAACCTGCTGCCAACCTTGTGCCAGCGTTGTCACTAACGCGTCATAGCCATCGTCTTTGAGCGGCAATACCAGATTAAACGGCTGACGCAACAGTCGATCGCCGCGCTGCAAGGTCCACTCCCCTTGCACCACCGCTTTTCCATCGTAGCGGCCGTGGAAGGCTTTCACGGTAACAGCCAGCTCTGAAGGAGCCGCCCCTAAGGGCTGCGAACTTACCGTCCAGCCCGGCAAACCCGCATTCAGGCTACTTTGCAGCGTCTGTTGCAGCTGTTGCTCCAACGGGCTGGCCCACAGGTTATTGCTGGCAATGACATAACGCACATCATTGGTCTGATAAACCAGGCCCGAGGTACTGAGATAATCCGCCAGTGAAACGTGGGAGAGCCACAGCGTGCGAGCTGCAGTCAGATCCGTTTTTCCTGCTGCCGCTACGGAAGGCTGCGGCAGTTGATAATAGGTTTTTGGCACCGTACTGCTGCATGCACTTAACAACAACGCCATTGCCACCAGCCATCCTTTACTCATGGTTTCGCCCTCTTCGGTTGCGGATCTTCACTATCGGGTGCCTGGAAGATCAGTGCATTGCTTTTGTCATTCAGCGTACGCAAGACAGGCTGCAATTCTCTTAACACTTGATCAAGGCGCTGCATGTTCGCCACCAATCGGTTATAGGCGGGCGAGCCCGGCTGCATACCTTGCATACTGCGGTTCAGCTCTTGCAGCGTTTGCTGCATGTCCTGCGGCAGTGCCTGCATCGCTTTGCTGGACGTTATCTGGTTTAACGAGGTGAGCGTTTTTTTCAGCTCACGCAGCGTTGACTGACTTTCTGCCAGCGTCTTGGTCGCTTCGCTCACCATTGGCGTTAACGGCAGGTCGTTGACCTTATCCAGTACCGCCATCAGTTTTTGCTGGATTTGCGACAGACCGCCGCCCATCGTCGGCAGCACCGGATATCCATCCACCACGCGCAACGGTCCGGTATTGTTACCACGCGCTTTCGGGTAAAAATCGAGATCGATAAACAAGGCACCGGTCAGCAGATTGGCCGTTTTCAATGAGGCACGCAGCCCCATGGCCTGTGCGTCTGCGAGCTGTTTCTGGTAATCAAATTGCTTGCCGATGATCTTTTCAAAACGCGCAGGTTCAACGCGGATCAGCACCGGAATGCGATATTCTATGTCCATATCCTGCTTGAAGTTGGTCGTTACCAACGGCGCTTGTGCCACCGTCCCCAGACGAATGCCACGGAATTCCACCGGTGCGCCCACCTGCAACCCACGGATGGATTCATCAAAGAACATCACGTATTCCTTGTACTCGGTGTACAGCGAATCCTGAATGCTGCGCTCATTATCAAACAGCTGATACTGCGAGCGATCCTGAACGCGCTCGCCCAGATCCCAACCCGCCGGCACGTCAAAACTGACGCCGCCGCTGAACAAAGTGGTCAGCGAGCCCATTTCCAACCGCATTCCCTGCGCTGACATATCCAGCGTAACGCCGCTGTCTTTCCAGAAACGGACATTGCTGGTCACCAGACTGTCGTAAGGGGCGGTAATAAACAGTTGATAGCGCATTTGGCGCGCCTTGGTATCGAACTCGCTGGTTTCAACTGAACCGACGCGATAACCACGAAACAGCACCGGATCGCCTGCGTTCAGTTGGCCCGAACGCTCGCTGTCGAGCAAAATACGGATCCCTTTGGCGTTCGGCGGTGCCAGCGGCGGTGAATCCAGCAAGGCAAATTCACTGCGTGCTTCACCGCTCACTCCCGGCTGAAGTTCAATGAACGCCCCGGACAACAGCGTGCCTAATCCGGAGACCCCTTCGCGGCCAATCTGCGGTTTCACCACCCAGAACACAGAATCATGGCGCAGTAACTTGCCCATACCAGAGTGCAAACGAGCCACAATTTCCACCTGGCGCAGGTCTTCACTCAGTACCACGCTCTCCACCACACCGACATCCACACTGCGGCTTTTGATGGTGGTTTTACCGGCCACAATCCCTTCGGCACTTTGCGTCGTTAGCGTGATCTGCGGCCCCAGATGGCTGAAATGGTAAAATAAAATCCAGGCTCCAATCAGCACCGTCACAATGGGCACAATCCACACGGGCGACCAGCGTTTAATCGCTTCTACGTTCGCGACAGAGTAATTATTTTTCGCCAATGGCTGATCCCTCTTGATCATTATCACGCTGGCGATCCCACAACAAACGGGGATCAAACGTCATGGCGGCAAACATGGTCAAAATGACCACCAACGCGAACAACACCGCGCCGATTGCCGGATAAACACTCATTAACTGGCCGATGCGCACCATGGCAGACAGTACCGCAGTGACAAATACATCGATCATTGACCAGCGACCGACAAATTCCACCATTTCATACACCACGTGCAGACGCTCATTGTCCTGACGTCCGTTACCCGCCGCACTCCAGCACAACCACGCCAGCGCCAGCATTTTCAGCGACGGCACCATAATGCTGGCAACAAAGATGACCAGCGCCACCGGATAAGACCCCATCCCCCACAGCAGAATAACCCCCGACATAATGGTGGACGTTTCGCTACTCCCCAACGCCTCGGTTATCATGATAGGCAGCAGGTTAGACGGAATATAGAGCAATACCGAGGTCAACAGCAGCGCCAGCGTCCATTGCAGGCTGTTTTTACGTCGTGCATGGCCGTGGCGATGACACCGTGGGCATTCCCACCGATCGGCGGGCAATATTGCCGTACAGCAGGTGCAAGACCGCAATCCTTGCGCCAAACCCGATCGCCCAGCCTCCGGTGCAAAGAACAGTTGCGGCGCAGGGGCCACATCATTCCACACGCTGCGCCGATCCAGACTTTGATAAGCCAGCAGTTGCAGCAGACAAAACAATACGTAGGGAACAAAACCGGTACCGACGCCAATGTCACCATAAGACATCAGCTTCACGAAACTCACCAGCACGCCAGCAAGAAAGATTTCGGCCATTCCCCAGCTTTTTAACCAGAAGAGCCAGGTACCCATCAGACGTTTGATCCGTGATGGCATTGCGGAGTGCATCGACAGCAGGATAACCATCACCATGGAGAACGCCGGGATCACCTGAACAAATAACATAAACAGGAAGGCGACGCTGGCGTAATTATCGGACACCATCACCTGCGGGATATCAAACAAGCATATCTCACTGGTGATGCCCGCTACGCGCATATAAACAAACGGAAAGGCGTTCGCGAAGACCAGCATCAGCAGGGCACTGAAGGCAAAACCGATCGAGCGCTGACGCGCCTGATTCTGACGGTTGGCCAACGTGGTTTTGCAGCGCGGACACACCGCCCTCTGCCCATGCATCAGGGAGGGTAATTCCACCAGCAAATCGCACTGAGGGCACAACATGTAGTCGTCATGCCTTGCGTTATGATTGCACACGATCTGCCTCCTTTATCCTTCGCCGCGCGGCACCCCTGTCAGGGGCGCCGCCGCCGTTACCTGTAGAAGGCTCGTGTTTGCCACGTCACGGTATAGCGTGCACTGTGGCTACCATCAGAAGGTATCTACCTGTTGGTAGTATACGCAACGTTAGACGTTTCTTTGCGTCTCCAACGCTTCCCAGCGCTCAAAACACACTTCCAACTCTTGCTCCGCTTCTGCCAGTGCGTTGAGAACATTCTGCGTTTCATCGCGCGAACGCGTAAAGAAATCGGCATCGTTCATTTGCGCTTGTAACGCCGCGATGGACTGCTCCAACTGCTCCAGTTTCTCAGGCAGTTGTTCCAGTTCGCGCTGCTGGTTATAACTGAGTTTACCGGTTTGACGTTTAGCGCTGGTTGCGCTCTGGGCTGTCTCTTTGCTCTTTGCGGATTTTTCCGCCGCCGCAGGCTGAGATTTACGCAGCGGCATGGCTTCAGCACGCTGTTGCTGCGCATCATAATAACCGCCTACATAGCGGTTAATACGCCCATCCCCTTCGAAAATCCAGCACTCCGTGACCGAGTTATCGACAAACTGACGGTCGTGACTCACCAGCAGCACAGTACCTTGATAGCTATCGATCAGTTCTTCCAGCAACTCCAGCGTTTCCACATCCAGATCGTTGGTCGGTTCGTCAAGGATCAGCAGGTTGCTGGGTTTAAGGAACAATCGCGCCAGCAGCAGTCGGTTACGTTCACCGCCCGAAAGGGCTTTTACCGGCGTCATTGCCCGTTTAGGGTGGAACAAGAAATCTTGCAGGTAGCCCAGCACATGGCGAGAACGGCCATTCACCATCACTTCCTGTTTGCCTTCGGCCAGGTTATCCATCACGGTACGCTCAGGATCGAGCTCCGCGCGGTGCTGGTCGAAATAGGCCACTTCGAGCTTGGTGCCGCAATGGACGCGGCCGTGCGACGCTTGCAGGGAGCCCAACATCAGTTTCAGCAGCGTGGTTTTGCCGCAGCCGTTTGGCCCCACCAGCGCTATCTTGTCACTACGCAGCACCTGAGCAGAGAATCCCTGCACCAAATTTTTATCACCGATATGATAATCGACGTTTTCCAGCTCAAACACGATCTTGCCGGAACGCGCCGCTTCTTCCACCTGCATTTTGGCTAAGCCCATCACTTCGCGACGCTGTGAACGTTCCTGACGCATCGCCTTGAGCGCACGCACACGGCCTTCGTTACGCGTGCGACGCGCCTTGATACCCTGACGGATCCACACCTCTTCCTGCGCCAGTTTGCGATCGAACTCGGCATTTTGCAGATCTTCCACCCGTAACGCTTCTTCTTTGCCCAGCAGATACTTATCGTAATTGCCAGGCCAGGAGACCAGTTTACCGCGATCGAGATCGACAATACGTGTCGCCATGTTGCGAATAAAGGAACGGTCATGGGAGATGAAAACGATGCTGCCCTGAAACGTTTTGAGGAAACCTTCCAGCCAGTCGATGGTTTCGATATCCAGGTGGTTGGTTGGCTCATCAAGCAGCAACACTTTCGGCCCGCTGACCAATGCGCGGCCTAGCGCAGCCTTGCGTAGCCAGCCACCCGAGAGTGAGGACAATGGCGCATCTGCTGTCAGTCCCAATTGGTCCAACACGTCGTGGATGCGATTTTCCAATTGCCACAGACCTTGGGTTTCCAACGTTTCCTGCAGCACCGCCAACAGATTGAGGTTCTTGTCGCTGGGATCCTGTTCGACCAGGCGCAAAGCTTCGTGATAGCGTTTCAGGTAATCGGCCTGCTCGGCCACGCCTTCCGCCACAAAGTCAAATACGCTACCCGCTACGTCACGCGGCGGGTCCTGCTGCAAGCGGGAAACAATCAGATCTTGTTCATAAACAATACGCCCATCATCCAACCGCACTTCGCGCGCCAGAATTTTCAACAGGGTCGATTTCCCCGAACCGTTACGCCCCACCAGACAGACGCGTTCATTTTCTTCAATGTGCAGTTCGGTGTTATCAAGTAAAGGCGCATCGCTGAACGACAGCCAGGCATCCGAGACGCTAATTAATGACATGACTTACTTTTCCTCGCCCGCGTGTCGCAGCAGCCAGCAGTTGTGGATCTGACTATTGCGGGCAAAATCTAATGAAAGGGTTTTTTCGCTGATCTCCGTGGCGTGAAGCCCAAGGGCTGCAATACCCGCCAGATCCATCTGGAAACCGCGTTTGTTATTGGAAAACAGAATGGTACCGCCGCGACGCAGCATACGTTGCAAATCTTTCATCAGCGCCAGATGGTCGCGTTGCACGTCAAAGGCATCGGCCATGCGCTTCGAGTTTGAGAACGTGGGCGGATCGATGAAAATCAGATCGAACTGCTCGTGCGTTTCCTGCATCCAAGTCACGCAATCTGCCTGAATGAGACGATGATGACGACCCGCCAGGCCATTGCTGCTCAGGTTTTTCTCTGCCCATTCCAGATAGGTACGTGACATATCCACCGTGGTAGTACTGCGCGCTCCGCCCAGCCCCGCGTGGACGCTGGCCGTGCCGGTATAGGCAAACAGGTTCAGGAAGTCTTTTCCTTTACTCATCTCACCCAGCATCTTGCGCGCGATACGGTGATCAAGAAACAGCCCGGTATCCAGATAATCGGTCAGATTCACCCACAGCTTGGCGTTATACTCCTGCATCAGCAGAAAATCGCCCTTCTGCGCCAGTTTTTCATACTGACTTTTGCCCTTTTGCCGCTCGCGGGTTTTTAACACCAAACGGTTGGCGGGCAGTTCTAACACGTGCAACGTCGCGTTGATGATATCAAACACGCGCTGGCGCGCTTTTTGAGGATCGATGGTTTTCGGCGGCGCGTATTCCTGTACCACGACCCAGCTGCCATAGCGATCGATAGCCACATTGTATTCCGGCAGGTCGGCGTCATACAGGCGATAGCATTCTATACCTTGCTGCTTAGCCCATTTTTCCAGTTTACGGCAGTTTTTGCGCAGGCGGTTGGCAAAATCCGGTGCCACTTCAACGCTGACACGCGGCGCAGTGGCTTCACCCACCGAGGCCTCAGGCGCAGCGCTGATACGGTAGTTTTTCTGTACGCAATCCAGCGGTCCATTTTTGGCCTTAAACTGACGTTCAGCGCGCAACGGCAGGCTGGTTAACAGTTCTGGTGACGCACTGAACAGCGACAGCGTCCAGCCACCAAACTCACTTTTCAGCTTACGGCCCAGCATATTGTGCAAGGCAATCAGCGCGGGCTCACTCTCCAAACGTTCACCGTAAGGCGGGTTACTGAGCACCGTGCCTGTCGGCCCTTGCGGCAACGGATTGCGCAGTTGCACCGCGTCCTGTACTGAGAGGGTTATCAATTCGCTGACACCG
The DNA here is from genome assembly GCF_052050035.1 of Symbiopectobacterium purcellii. Classification (GTDB taxonomy): domain Bacteria; phylum Pseudomonadota; class Gammaproteobacteria; order Enterobacterales; family Enterobacteriaceae; genus Symbiopectobacterium; species Symbiopectobacterium purcellii_A. The sequence continues at coordinate 4,063,793 of NZ_CP189882.1, read as the reverse complement.
GCGCGGCGCGCATTGGCGCGCGCCAGCTCAATCACCCGGCTATCGTTATCTGAACCGTAAAAACGGGAGGTGGTGGTTTGCAGGCCTCGTTGGGCTCTCACCTGAGCCTCAGCCACCACGTCACGCCACAGCTCGGCATTATGGTTCAGCCAGGCGCTGAATCCCCAGTGATGACGGCGCAAGCCCGGTGCGCGATCGGCGGCCATCATGGCAGCCTCAATCAGCAGCGTACCAGAACCGCACAACGGATCGATCATTGGCGTACCGGGTTGCCAACCCGAGCGCTGCACAATGGCCGCGGCCAGTTTTTCTTTCAACGGCGCAGCGCCAGTGCCTTCACGGTAGCCGCGCTGGTGCAAGCCTTCACCACTGAGATCCAACGCAATGCTGGCCGTTTCGCGTTGCAGAAACACATTGATGCGAATATCCGGTTGCTGTTTAGCCACATTGGGGCGCTGACCAGTTTTACGCACGAAGCTGTCGACGATGGCATCTTTTACTTTCTGCGCGCCGTACTGTGAATTACGGATTTCGTCGTTAGTGCCGGTAAAGTGGACCACAAAGGCGCTGTCAACCGAGAACACCGAGGTCCAGTCAACCGCCTGAACGCCGAGGTAGAGATCGAGATCGCTGTAGACCTTGCATTCACGGAGCGGCAATAAGATACGTGATGCCAGGCGACTCCACAGCAAGCTGTGATACATCAAACGGTCGTCACCCTGAAAATGCACGCCGCCTTGAACCAGGCTGAATTCCTGCGCACCTAACGCTTCAAGTTCACTTTTAAGCAGTTCTTCCAGACCACGCGCCGTGCTGGCAAACAGAGAATTCATAATACGACGACCACCAAGGTAAAAGTGTAGACCCAGACGACTTCAGGTTGCAGGAAAGCAGTAAGTGGTTCGGGGATCCCACACAGCCAGCGCACGTGCAATTTGAAGTATCACGGGTGTAAAACATAAAATTGAGGCGCATTATAGCTAATCCCAGCGACTTGTCATAAAGTTGCCGCGTTAAATACCTTTGAACAGATAGGCACTCTTGATGATTGGTGTTTCCCAACTGTACGTTCATCCGGTCAAATCCTTGCGCGGCTTGCAACTTTCCCATGCGTTGGCAACGCCCAGAGGTCTGGCGTATGACCGTTCATTTATGGTGACGGAACCCGATGGGAGCTTTATCACTGCGCGCCAGTTTCCCGAAATGGTGCTATTTACACCGGCCTTGCTGCCTGATGGCCTGTTTCTCACCGCGCCTGACGGCGCTCAGGCGTTAGTACGCTATACGGATTTCGCCCACACGCCGCAGCCTACTGAGGTCTGGGGCACACATTTTTCTGCCTGCATCGCGCTGTAGTGGTCAACTAAATTTGGCCACCCTACCTGACTGTTGATGGAACAGCCGTTCTGATTCATTTGGTGTTAACCCACCGTTATACCAGTGAGGTCTGACATCGCTATAATAATGGGTTATGTGGCGAATAATGGATGATTGAGCAGTACTAAAGCTTTGGTAGCCAGTCGTTGGCACCCATTCAGTCTTCAGACTACGGAAGAATCGCTCCATCGGACTATTATCCCAACAATTTCCTCTGCGACTCATACTTTGGGTCATCTGATAACGCCACAATGCCTGCCTATACTGACGACTGGTGTAATGGCTTCCTTGGTCACTATGAAACATGACTTGTTTGGGATGCCCACGCAGTTCCCAAGCCATTTGTAGTGCTTTGGCTGTTAATTCTGAATCTGGCGAAAACGACATTGCCCAACCCACGGGTTTTCGGGCAAATAAATCTAATATAGCTAAACGACTTAATTTTGATTACATTATTTAAATGAGCTATTCAATTGATTTTAGACGTAAAGTGATATCTACACGGAAAAACGAAGGGTTGAGTATCCGAGAAACAGCGAAGCAATTTCGGATTGGCCCTGCCTCTGTATCGCGTTGGATTAATCAAATAGAGTCAAAAGCATCGACCACGCGTCAGCGAAAGATCGATAAATCCGAGTTGATAAAAGATGTTGAACAATATCCAGATGCTTACCAAAAAGAACGTGCAGAGCGTTTTGGCGTTTGTCAGAAGGCCATTTGGCAAGCGCTTAAAAAGCTGGGATTGACCTATAAAAAAAACTCTACGTCATCCGAAAGCCGACGAAAACGCCCGGCAGGGATTTCAACAAAAAAAACAACAGTATGAAAAAGAAGGTAAACCTATTGTTTTTATTGATGAAAGTGGTTTTTCACACGATGCCCCACGGACTCACGGCTATTCCCCAAAAGGTCAACGGTGTTTTGGCCTGAAGAACTGGGGAGCTAGGGGAAGAACAAATGTTATCGGCGCTTTATTAGGCACAACGCTGTTTGCTATCGGATTATTTGATATCAATATTAACAGCGATGTTTTCTATGCCTGGGTCACACAAGTCCTTATCCCAGTACTCCCTAAAAACAGTGTAATCATGATGGACAATGCCACTTTTCACAAAAAACATAATATTCAACAAGTCATCATCGATGCAGGGTATATGGTGGAGTATTTGCCTACATATTCGCCAGATCTTAACCCAATTGAGCATAAATGGGCACAAGCAAAAAGCAAAAAAAGAGAGATGGGTTGCGATACAGAGAGTTTGTTCTCAGTCCATATGGTGTAATCAAAATTAAGTCGCTTGGCTATACCACCGCCAGATACGCCCATCGGTCGCCTGTCCAAATATAGGTTACATCGCCGCACCAAACCTGGTCAGGCTTGGTAACAGCGAACTGCCTATTGAGCAGATTTGGAATATCAATACGTTCATTTCCACCGCGGTTGTATTGATGTTTTCTTGTTTGGCAACTAACGAGGGTTAATTCTTTCATCAACTTACCCGCTAACCACCGCCCAAGTTTCACGTCGTGTGTATTGGTAACCATCGTGGCGATAGTCCTTGCGCCCGCAGACCCGCCACTAACGTTCCACGCTTCGCTGACCAGGCTACGTTTTATCGTCCGCTCAATATCTGGCTCCTTAGGTCGACACCAATAGCGATAACTGCTTCGGTGAACATTAAAAATACGACACAACGCTTTCACTGGATAAAGCGCTCTTAGCTTTTCAACTACCGAGAATTTTTCAGTGAGTCGGACATTAAGAGCGCAGTAGCCTTTTTTAAGATGGCATTCTCCATTTCCAGTCGGTGGATTTTTTTCTTCATTTCTCTGAACTCAATTTGTTCAGGTGTTAATGGCAGACCAGGCGATGTTTTCCCTTGACGTTCTAAACGAAGGGCTCTTACCCACCGGCTAATCGCTGAAAGACTGACGTTCATGGCTTTCGCGGCTTCCTGGTAGGTATAATTTTGGTCAAGGACTAATTTGGCGGTTTCACATTTAAATTCAGCAGTAATTATTTTACTCATTTTGGCACCTATAAAAATTATGAGGTAAGCATATCACCTCTACTTAGGTGGCCAAATTCAGTATGCCACTACAGACCGGCGCTGATGCCTTCGCGGAAGACAGTTGGCAGACGCTGCGCATCGGCGAGGTGACCTTCGACGTTGTCAAACCGTGCAGCCGCTGCGTATTGACCACTGTGAGCACAGAGCGCGGGCGCAAACATCCCGCGGGAGAGCCGCTCGCCACTCTGCAAGCCTTCCGCACGGCGGAAAACGGTGACGTGGATTTTGGTCAGAATATGGTGGCGCGTCAAAGCGGTATCATTCGCGTAGGCGATAGCGTCGAGGTGCTGGCAACCAAGCCCGCGCGTCGCTATAGCCAAGCGACTTAATTTTGATTACACCATATGGACTGAGAACAAACTCTCTGTATCGCAACCCATCTCTCTTTTTTTGCTTTTTGCTTGTGCCCATTTATGCTCAATTGGGTTAAGATCTGGCGAATATGTAGGCAAATACTCCACCATATACCCTGCATCGATGATGAATTGTTGAATATTATGTTTTTTGTGAAAAGTGGCATTGTCCATCATGATTACACTGTTTTTAGGGAGTACTGGGATAAGGACTTGTGTGACCCAGGCATAGAAAACATCGCTGTTAATATTGATATCAAATAATCCGATAGCAAACAGCGTTGTGCCTAATAAAGCGCCGATAACATTTGTTCTTCCCCTAGCTCCCCAGTTCTTCAGGCCAAAACACCGTTGACCTTTTGGGGAATAGCCGTGAGTCCGTGGGGCATCGTGTGAAAAACCACTTTCATCAATAAAAACAATAGGTTTACCTTCTTTTTCATACTGTTGTTTTTTTTGTTGAAATCCCTGCCGGGCGTTTTCGTCGGCTTTCGGATGACGTAGAGTTTTTTTTATAGGTCAATCCCAGCTTTTTAAGCGCTTGCCAAATGGCCTTCTGACAAACGCCAAAACGCTCTGCACGTTCTTTTTGGTAAGCATCTGGATATTGTTCAACATCTTTTATCAACTCGGATTTATCGATCTTTCGCTGACGCGTGGTCGATGCTTTTGACTCTATTTGATTAATCCAACGCGATACAGAGGCAGGGCCAATCCGAAATTGCTTCGCTGTTTCTCGGATACTCAACCCTTCGTTTTTCCGTGTAGATATCACTTTACGTCTAAAATCAATTGAATAGCTCATTTAAATAATGTAATCAAAATTAAGTCGTTTAGCTATATGGTGCAGGAATTCCGGCCGCTACGCTGGAAGCGCCAGTTCAGGCGGAACAAGGCCTTTCCCTGCACTATCAGGGCAAAACGCTGTCAGGGAATAACCAGCAGATTTTGTTAGAGCAGCTAGAACAGCATGGCGTGCGCGTGCCCTATTCTTGCGGGGCGGGCGTGTGCGGTTGTTGCAAAACAACGCTGGTCAGCGGTGAGGTTTCGCCCTTAAAGCAAGGTGCGGTGCGTGAGGATGGTTCTATTCTGGCGTGCAGTTGCGTGCCACAGTTAGACCTGGTGCTAGCCTGACAAGAATCTTTCCCCTACACCACCTTGGCATAGGGGAAGGATGCCGATGGCATTGCCCCTGCCAACGCTCTCTGTTGGGGCAACAGGCGGTCATGCATGATTTTAATCGCTTCACCCAACTGCATGGTTTTGCCGTTGAGCGTCAACACCTCTCGTGCCAACACGCACAGACTGGCCTTTTCACCGCGATCCACCACCATAAGACAGGCAATTTCCTGGTTTTCTGCCAGCATGACCCACACGGCATCGCCCATTTGCGGTGCCTGCTGTTCATGGGGTTGCTGCGCAAAATACCAACTCTTTGGCATCAGGGGTTTTAAATAACGGTGAGCCACCAGCGCATTTAATACCAGCTCTGCCTGCAATTCATGCTGCAATGAAATAGGCTGGCATTTTTCCTGAAAGGTGAAAAATAATGCGGCGTCATCGACACAAAATGATACGGGGGCAAACGCATCTGGTGTTAGCATTTTGGCCGAAAAACGAGATCGAAATACCATGCCGTTGGCTAAATCCAGCATCATACGGTCGTGTTCCGCATCAAAATACCAGCGCCAATTGTCGTCAGGTTTTAACTGGCTTTGTTGAATAATTTAAGATACTGATTTATATAAGCATTATAAAATTTCAACGACTAATTTTTCCTCTCGGAATGCTTTTTATTGTGCTAACTATTTGATTTGTCGTTCTAACAAAATACATTCTCTGTAAATGCATTCTAACTAAAGAAGATGTAAATCAAACGGTTAAATTATTCAACAAAGCCGTTTTAACTTCATATTATCTACCTTCCCCTTGGGCTTTTCATCGACGCCATTGCGTCTACACACCACATACCATTGCCATCCTTGACAAGAAAACGGGTATATCCTTCATACGCTCGGCGAGGGTATTTCAGTAGCGTTTTCTGTAAAAAAGAAGATTAATTGCACAAACGAGTAAAATATAGACTAGCTGGGGGAATAAATAAACCCCCAACGAGAAATGATGTGATGAAAAGATTAAATATGGGTAATGATATCTTTAATCAGACGTGGCCCATGAAAAATAAAGCCGGAATATATCTGTACCAAGGAGGCTCCCGCCGCCATTTTTTCCCGTGCGGCCGTCAGTGAATCGACCCCGCCAACGCCAATAATCGGCAAACGGCCGTTCAATTCTTGCGCCAGACGACGAATAACTTCAGTGCTGCGCTGCTGTAATGGACGCCCGCTTAATCCACCGGTTTGCCCACAATGATTTAACCCCTGAATCAGGTCACGATTCAACGTGGTATTGGTGGCAATCACCCCATCAATGTTATGGCGCACCAAACTGTCAGTAATTTGGATCAATTCTTCTTCAGAAAGATCCGACGCGATCTTCACGGCGATCGGCACATATTTCTGGTACTGCTGATGCAGTGCTTCTTGTTTATTTTTAATCGCCTGCAACAGATCGTCCAACGCTTCGCCGTATTGCAGAGAACGTAATCCCGGCGTATTCGGTGAAGAGATATTGATCGCAATATATCCGGCGTGAGCATAGATCTTGTCCATGCAGATCAAATAGTCATCTTTACCCTGCTCAACGGGCGTGTCTTTATTCTTGCCGATATTAATTCCCAGCACACCGCCAAAACGGGATTTTTTTACGTTCTCGATCAGGTTATCAACGCCGTGGTTATTAAATCCCATGCGGTTAATTAACCCTTCTGCTTCCACAACGCGAAACAGACGCGGCTTATCATTCCCGGGCTGCGGACGCGGTGTTACCGTACCGACTTCAATATGACCAAAGCCCATTGCACCCAGCGCATCAATACAATCGCCATCTTTATCCAGACCGGCGGCTAAACCGAGTGGATTTTTAAAAGAGAGGCCCATGCAGGTAACAGGTTTGGTGTGAACAGATTGGCGAATAAGAAATTCAAACGGTGTATTAGACAGACGACGTAACTGCTGGAAGGTAAATTCGTGAGCCCGTTCTGGATCGAGCTGGAAAAGTGCCTTCTTGATTACGGGATAGAACATAGTGTCTCCTGAGATCCCAAAAGTCATGCATGCAAAAACAACAATAAAGCGGGTGACTTCCTGACGCACGGCGGGAAATGGTAATGAGATCGCGAGGGAAAGTAAAACACTTATCACAGAAAACAGGTTCCCGCTTGACGCGGGAACCTTGAGCACAGATTAGTGTTGCAGCGCCTTACTGATTTTTTCGAACAAATCGCCAGAGAGGTTATCCAGCGTTTTCAATTGCTCCAGTGAGTGGCGCATCAACGCCTGACGTGGTGCATCATAGCGTTTTAATCGAATCAGCGGCTCGATCAACCGAGCCGCTACCTGCGGATTGCGGGTATTGAGATCGCTGAGGATCTCGGTCAGGAAACGGTAGCCCTCTCCGTCTGCGGCATGAAACGCTGCCGGGTTGGCACTGGCAAACGCCCCGACTAACGCCCGCAGGCGATTGGGGTTATTCAAGCTGAAGGAACGATGGTTAAGCAACGTTCGCACCCGAGACAACACGTCGCTTGCCGGACTGCTGGCCTGCAAGGTAAACCATTTGTCCATCACCAGACCATCGGTGTGCCAGCGATCGTCAAATTGCGCCATCAACCTATCGCGCACCGGCAGTTGCGCACTGACTGCACTGGAAAGCGCCGCCAACGCATCCGTCATATTATCCGCCTGCTGATACTGCGCGCTTACCAGCGCATCCGCCTGCGTCGCTTCGCCAAATGCCAGATAATAGAGACAGGTGTTGCGCAGCGCGCGTTTGCCAATATCAGCATGTTCGATACGGTACTCTGCGGTGGCGTTAACGTGATACACCGCGAGCCACTCATCGGCCAACTCGGTAGCTAACGTGCGAACCATCGCCTCGCGCACCGCGGCAATAGCTAGTGGATCGATAATCTCAAACAGCTCTGTCATTTCGTTTTCACTGGGCAGGGTAAGAATTTGCGCCGCCAACATCGGGTCCAGCGCAGGATCCAACAACACCCCACGGAACGCATCGGCCAGATGCAGCGGCAATGAAAGCGGTTGGTGTTGCTGATAGCGCGCCACGTTGAGACGAATATGGTTTGCCAACAGACTTTGCGCCGCATCCCAACGCGAGAAATCATTACGCGCGTGGCGCATCAGGAAGGTCAGTTGCGCATCGCTCCAAGCATAATTGAGTTTAACCGGCGCAGAAAACTCCCTTAATAAAGAAGGGATCGGTTGACTCGGCACATTATCAAACACAAAGGTCTGCTCTGCTTCGGTCAAGTTCAGCACCGAATTGATCGGCTGGCCGGCGTATTGCAACGGAATGACTTTGCCCTGCTGATCGTACAACTCAATATCCAGCGGAATATGCAGCGGACGTTTTTCCTGACCGTCCTCGCCCACCGGCGTTTTTTGGCTAACCGACAGCAGATATTGCTGCGTTGCGGCATTATAGTCATCACGCACCGTCACCACTGGCGTACCCGACTGGCTGTACCACCGGCGGAACTGCGTCAAATCCACCCCCGAGGCATCTTCCATCGCCTGCACAAAATCATCACAGGTGGCCGCACTGCCATCATGGCGTTCAACATAAAGTCGCATGCCCGCCTGAAAGTTATCCTCACCCAGCAGCGTATGCATCATGCGGATCACTTCTGAACCCTTCTCGTAAACCGTCAGGGTATAGAAGTTGTTCATTTCGATCACCTGATCCGGGCGGATCGGGTGCGACATCGGGCTGGCATCTTCGGTAAACTGCGCACCGCGCATCACGCGCACGTTATCGATGCGGTTTACCGGGCACGACCCCAAATCGGAGCTGAACTCTTGATCGCGGAACACCGTCAGCCCTTCTTTTAAACTGAGCTGGAACCAGTCACGGCAAGTAATGCGGTTACCGGTCCAGTTGTGAAAATATTCGTGGCCGATCACCGCTTCAATATTCAGATAATCCTTATCGGTAGCCGTTTCCGCCTTAGCAAGCACGTATTTAGAGTTAAAGACATTGAGCCCCTTATTCTCCATCGCGCCCATATTAAAGAAGTCCACCGCAACGATCATATAGATGTCGAGGTCATACTCCAGGCCGAAACGGGTTTCATCCCACTTCATGGCATTTTGCAGAGAGGTCATCGCCCAGTCCGCGCGATCGAGGTTGCCGCGATCGACATACAACTCCAAGGCCACTTCGCGCCCGGAACGGGTGGTAAAGCTGTCGCTGAGCACATCGAAGTCCCCTGCCACCAGCGCGAACAGATAGCACGGTTTCGGGAACGGATCCTGCCACTCAACCCAGTATCGGCCATCGTCCAGGGTGCCCTGTGCGATGCGATTTCCGTTAGAGAGTAAATAAGGATAGCGAACCGGATCGGCGGTAATGCGCGTGGTAAAGCGCGCCAGTACATCGGGGCGATCCAGATAATAGGTGATGTGACGGAACCCTTCCGCTTCACACTGAGTACAAAGCGCAGCACCGGATTGGTATAACCCCTCCAGCGCGCTGTTGGCGGCAGGATTAATCTCGGTGACAATGCTGAGCGTGAAAGCGGCGGGCAGGTGCGTTAACACCACGCCATCATCCTCAACCTGATAGTGCGGCCAGTCCTGTCCATCCACTGTCAGGCTTAACAGCGTCAGCCCTTCACCGTCCAGTTTTAACGGCGTCCCCGCGTCTCCCTGCCGAACCACTTGGCTCACTGCCGTGACGTGCGTTTTTTGTGCATCCAGAACAAAATCAAGCGCGATATCGCTGATGGTATAGTCAGGTGCAAGGTAATCATGACGGTATTTTACTTGCGGCTGTTGATTCATAGGATGTTTACACCTCACTCTTTGCTTTGACAGTTCAGTTTATGCCTGTTACAACGATGTTGCCATCTTTAAGAGCCTATTGCAGTAGGCGTAATTGGCGTAGCCAGTTTGGTCACGGACAGCGCGCAGAAACCGGAGCGTACACGGAGTACGTGAGGTTTTCGATAACTGCCAAGGCCAAAATGGCAGGTAAAATAGCCCTAATGGGATAGGCGCTAAGTGAATGAGAATAATAACCATGCCAGAGCACGAATGGTCCTCTCTTTTCTGGTCGAATTATGATGTTATCTGGTGATAGCGACAACGCAGCGTGAATCAAGGTATACTCACCGAACGTTGCTGATGATTTTGATAGTGGAAACGCGTCTGACGAGGATGCTATAACGCATTATGACTTTACACCCTTCCCCGATTTTGAACTCATTGCTGGATACGGATGCGTACAAGCTTCATATGCAGCAAGCGGTGTTTCATCATTATTATGATGTGGACGTTACAGCGGAATTCCGCTGCCGCGGCGATGAGCTGTTAGGGAGTTATGCAGAGGCTATCACCGCGCAGATCGCGCTGATGAGCCAACTGTCACTCAGCGACGACGAGTTCGCTTACCTCTCTACGCTGCCTTTTTTTACCGCAGATTATTTACTGTGGCTACGTCATTTCCGCTTTAACCCGCAACAGATTACTGTGAGCAACCATCACGGCAAGCTGGATATTCGCATTCGCGGCCCGTGGCGCGAAGTGATTTTATGGGAAGTCCCCTTGCTCGCGGTGATCAGTGAAGTGGTACACCGCTCGCGTACCCCGGACGTTAGCGCCGTACACGCCGTGGCGCAGTTGCGTCGCACGCTGGCGCAGTTCCGTGAACGCAGTCAGGGTATCGATCTGAGCCATTTCAAACTGATGGATTTCGGCACCCGGCGTCGTTTCTCCCGCGATGTGCAACACGAGATCGTGAGCATGTTGCAGCAAGAGTTCCCCTATCTGATTGGTACCAGCAACTACGATCTGGCGCGCCGTTTAGGGCTGACGCCAGTGGGAACTCAGGCGCACGAATGGTTCCAAGCGCATCAGCAACTCGGTGCGTCATTGGCTAACAGCCAACGTGCCGCCCTGCACGCCTGGCTGTTGGAATACCCCGATCAGCTCGGTATCGCGCTGACGGATTGCATCACCATGGATGCGTTCCTGCGTGATTTCGATCTCGATTTCGCGAACGCTTACCAGGGCCTACGTCATGATTCCGGGGATCCGATCGATTGGGGCGAAAAGGCCATCGCGCATTATCAGCGCTTAGGCATTGACCCTATGAGCAAGACGCTGGTGTTTTCCGATAACCTGCATCTGGAAAAAGCGCTTACGCTCTATCGCCATTTTTCTCAGCGCATCAATCTGGTGTTTGGCATCGGCACGCGTTTGACCTGCAATATTCCGGGCGTTACACCGCTGAATATCGTCATCAAGCTGGTGGAGTGTAACGGTAGCCCGGTGGCGAAACTCTCCGATAGCCCTGGCAAGACAATCTGCCACGACGCCGCGTTTATTTCTGCGCTGCGCAAAGCCTTCGATCTGCCGCGCATCAGAAAAGCCAGCTAGTCTGTTCGACTGCTCAGTATTTAACCCAACGTTACCGGAATGCGCAAAACTTAGCGCATTCCGGTGATTTCTGCTTGTGTCCTGCCAGACGGCAAGTAACATAGCAAATCACCCTTAGGGGTTTACCCGTTAAATATCATTCATCGAGAAGAGAGAATTTTATGAGCGTAGTGCCTGTAGTCGACGTACTGCAAGGCCGTGTCGCCGTTGACAGTGAAGTCACCGTGCGCGGCTGGGTACGTACCCGGAGAGATTCTAAAGCCGGTATCTCCTTTATCGCCGTCTATGACGGTTCCTGCTTTAATCCGTTACAGGCGGTCGTGAATAATAATCTTCCCAATTACCAGAATGACGTTCTGAAATTGACCACTGGTTGCTCTGTGATTGTCACGGGTACCGTGGTTGCGTCACCGGGTGAAGGTCAATCATTCGAAATTCAAGCGACCGCTGTTGAAGTGGTGGGCTGGGTAGACGATCCGGACACCTATCCCATGGCGGCGAAACGGCACAGCATTGAGTACCTGCGTGAAGTCGCGCACCTGCGCCCGCGCACTAATCTGATCGGTGCCGTCGCACGCGTGCGTCATACGCTGGCTCAAGCCATTCACCGCTTCTTCCATGAGAACGGCTATTTTTGGGTCTCCACGCCGCTTATCACCGCGTCGGATACCGAAGGTGCCGGTGAGATGTTCCGCGTTTCCACGCTGGATCTGGAAAACCTGCCGCGTACCGATGCGGGCAAAGTGGATTTCAGTGAAGATTTCTTTGGCAAAGAGGCTTTCCTGACCGTTTCTGGCCAATTAAACGGTGAAACCTACGCTTGTGCGCTCTCCAATGTGTACACCTTTGGCCCCACGTTCCGTGCTGAAAACTCCAACACCAGCCGCCATCTGGCGGAATTCTGGATGATCGAGCCGGAAGTGGCCTTCGCGACCCTTGACGATGCCGCAGCGCTGGCAGAAAGCCTGTTAAAATACGTATTCAAGGCCGTGCTCGAAGAGCGCGCCGATGATATGGCGTTTTTTGCTGAGCGTGTTGATAAAGAAGCAATCAGCCGTCTGGAAAACTTCGTCAGCGCTGATTTTGCCCAGGTGGATTACACCGACGCGATCGAAATCCTGCTGAATTGCGGACATACCTTCGAGAATCCTGTGTTCTGGGGTGTAGATCTGGCTTCCGAGCATGAGCGCTACCTGGCTGAGCAACACTTCAAGGCACCAGTGGTGGTAAAAAACTACCCGAAAGACATCAAAGCTTTCTATATGCGTATGAACGAAGACGGTAAAACTGTCGCAGCCATGGACGTATTGGCACCTGGCATCGGCGAAATCATCGGTGGTTCTCAGCGTGAAGAGCGTCTGGCGCAGTTGGACAGCCGTCTGGAAGAAATGGGGCTGAATAAAGAAGATTACTGGTGGTATCGCGATCTGCGTCGCTACGGCACCATTCCGCACTCCGGTTTTGGGCTCGGATTTGAACGTCTGATCGCCTACGTTACCGGTGTACAAAATGTGCGCGATGTAATCCCTTTCCCACGCACTCCACGTAACGCCAGTTTCTAAATACGCATTAATCATAATTAAAACAAATAACTAGAAAAAAGATCGCGAATAATTCGCGGTCTTTTTTTTCTTTCAGATAAGGCTGACAAATCTCCCTAAAATTTACAATTTTAAACATATTATTTCTTTTTGTTACGCTATTGCGAACTTAGTATCATTTTAAGGGTAGATTAACGGGCGAGTGAATGGAACACTGCGTTCAGACACATGAGGACACCAAACTTCCAGTGATAGTTCCGTAAGAGTTTTATTACTTTTTTCGAGAATTGTTAATGGCAGCGGCGGGTGTCTTAAAACACCAATGAGGGTAATAATGATGAAACGCAATATTCTTGCAGTAGTAATCCCGGCTTTGTTAGCTGCTGGCGCAGTAAACGCAGCAGAAGTGTACAACAAAGACGGCAACAAGCTGGACCTGAACGGTAAAGTAAACGGCCTGCGTTATTTCTCCGATGATAAAGCTGGTGAAGGCGATAAAACTTACGTTCGTCTGGGTTTCAAAGGTGAAACTCAAATCAACAGCGACCTGACTGGTTATGCCCGTTTTGAATATGAATTCAAAGGCAACCGTGCTGAGTCCGCTCAGGGTGGCGATAAAACTCGTTACGCTTTCGTTGGCTTTAAGGTCACTGATTTCGGTTCTCTGGATTACGGTCGTAACCTGGGCATCGCTTACGACGGTATCTCCTACACAGACGTTCTGCCGGAATTCGGTGGGGATCAGGCTTACACCGACAACCTGACTCAGCGTGTTTCTGGTGTAGCAACCTATCGTAACAAAGGTTTCTTTGGTCTGGTTGACGGCCTGAATTTCGGTCTGCAATACCAAGGTAAAAACAGTGAAAGCACTAATGATGGCGACCGTTTTAATGCGGTTAAAGCCCAGAATGGTGATGGCTGGGGTACCTCTCTGGAGTACGTATCTCCAATTGGTGTTGGTGTGATTGCGTCTTACGCAACCTATGACCGTACCGTTCAACAGCGTGGTTATGCTGCTACAGCTGGTGGTGCCGGCCAAAACGCTGAAGCAGCAGCTGTAGGTCTGAAATATGATGCTAACAGTATCTACGTTGCCGCAACCTACGGTGAATACCGTAACCTGACCTTCATCAGTAACGCAGCAGGTTTTGCTGACAAAACTACCGTATTTGAAGCGGTTGCTCAGTACAACTTCGACTTCGGTCTGACTCCGTCTCTGGCCTATGTTGCTGGCAAGGCTAAAGATGACACATCTTTTGTTAAAACCAACGAATACATCACAAAATACGTGAGCGTTGGTGGTACTTACGCGTTCAACAAAAACTTTTCTACCTATGTTGATTACGAAATCAACCTGCTGAAAGACGACAACGCATACGGCGTGAGCTCTGATGACGTTGTTGCTGTTGGCCTGACCTATCAGTTCTAATTTCGTTTTATCGCCGCTGCATTACGCAGTCTGATAACGAAAAAGACAGGGCCTTGTGCCCTGTCTTTTTGTTTTCTGTCCCCTGACTATTAGCGCCATTTATGGCTATCGCTCCTGCCACAATTTTTCCTGTTATTTCACCCGCATTTTGATCGCAAACGGTTGGCAAAGCTTATGGCTAGCGGTAACCTGAAGGTTCTTGCCTAACCTCTGTCATGGAATAGCCATCAATGTTTGAACATATTACTGCCGCTGCCGCTGACCCAATTCTTGGCCTGGCCGATCTGTTTCGCGCTGACTCTCGTCCGCAAAAAATCAATCTGGGTATCGGCGTATACAAAGATGAAACGGGAAAGACACCGGTGCTGGCCAGCGTAAAAAAAGCAGAACAATTTTTACTGGAAAATGAAGCGACCAAAAACTATCTCGGGATCGATGGCCTGCCTGAATTCGCCCTGCGCACGCAGGAACTGCTGTTCGGCAAGCAAAGCGCGATTATCAGTGAAAAGCGTGCACGTAGCGCACAAACGCCGGGTGGTACCGGTGGCCTGCGTATTGCCACAGAGTTTATCGCCAGCCAGACCTCCGCTAAGCGTATTTGGGTAAGTAACCCAAGCTGGCCCAACCATAAAAATGTGTTCCAGGCAGCCGGGTTGGAAGTGTGTGATTATCACTATTACGATGCCGCTAACCACGCGCTGGATTTTGATGGCATGGTAAAAAGCCTCGAAGCCGTTCAGGCGGGCGACGTGGTGTTATTCCACGGCTGTTGCCATAACCCGACAGGTATCGATCCTACGGCGCAGCAGTGGCAAGCGCTGGCTGACCTGTCTGCTCAAAAGGATTGGCTGCCGCTGTTTGATTTTGCCTATCAGGGCTTTGCTCGCGGGCTGGAAGAGGATGCAGAGGGTCTGCGTATTTTCGCAGCTTCTCACCCGGAGCTGTTAGTCTCCAGCTCCTATTCGAAGAACTTTGGCTTATATAACGAACGTGTCGGTGCCTGCACCCTGGTTGCGGACAATGCCGATGTGGCAGACAAAGCGTTCAGCCAGGTGAAATCCATCATCCGTGCCAACTATTCCAACCCGCCGGCACACGGTGCGGCGGTGGTGGCGACCATTCTCGGCAACGAGGCGTTGCTTACCCTGTGGGAACAGGAACTGACAGCGATGCGCGAGCGCATACAACGCATGCGTCATCTTTTCGTCAATACCTTACAGGAAAAAGGCGCGACGCAGGATTTCTCATTTATCATCCAGCAGAACGGTATGTTTTCCTTCAGCGGCCTGACCAAAGAGCAGGTGTTGCGTCTGCGCGATGAGTTTGCGGTCTATGCGGTGAACTCTGGGCGGGTTAACGTGGCGGGTATGACGCCGGAAAACATGGCTCCGCTGTGCGAAGCCATTGTGGCCGTGCTGTAATAGGTTGTCAGGCATCCCCTGCTAGTCGGGGGATGCCAGTGCATTAATCATGCACAAAAGTATTGGTCTTGCGCTCCTGCCCCAGCGTCGACATAGGCCCGTGCCCAGGAATAAAGGTGATATCATCACCGAGTGGGAACAACTTAGTACGAATGGACGTAATCAGTGCCTGATGGTCGCCCTGCGGGAAATCACTGCGCCCGACCCCTCGATTGAAAATCACATCGCCCACCTGCGCTAAACGCGATACCTTGTCGATAAACACCACGTGGCCCGGCGTATGTCCCGGGCAGTGCAGCACGGACAGCTCGGTGTTACCCACCGTCACTGAATCTCCTTCTTGCAGCCAGCGCGTCGGTGTTAACGGCGCGCAGTCTGTCAGGCCAAACATGCGGCTCTGCGCGGGCAACCCCTCGAGCCAAAAGGCATCTGCGGGATGTGGGCCGATAATCGGCACCTGATAGTGATCGGCCAGTTGCTGAGCCGCACCGACATGATCGAGATGTCCATGGGTCAACAGGATTTGCGACACGTTGATGTCGCACTGCGCGACGGCGCGTTTGATTTTTTCCGCTTCGCCGCCGGGGTCAACTATTGCTGCATCGAGGGTTTCTTCACACCATAACAACGTACAGTTTTGGCTGAACGCCGTTACGGGAACAATCTGGTATTTCATAGCACTCCACTTCACGAAAAAGCACCCTTACGTGACCGCCATCATGACATGGTCAGGCCACAGGGTCTATTAGCGTTAAGGGTTACCAGCTCCGCGTCGGCCCGGTATCGATGTGCACGAAATTACTTTTCGGATAGTAACCCACGCCGCCCGCTTTCAGTTTCAGCGCCGCTTTGCGAATAGTGGCCAACTGCACACCTTCGATGTGAAAATCCATCGCCTGACCTTTGGTGTGATAGCTATGTTTGGCTACGCCGCGCGAATGGCTGCGCATTTCATTGTTGGTGTCCACCGAACGATACCCGGAAATCAGCTGCACCGGTTTGTTGGTGCCTAACATCACCTGCAAGCGATAAAGCTGATCGAACAGTAAAGGATCAATGGTTTTGATTTTATTGGCGCGGTAATCACGGAAGAAGTGGTTCAGGCGGGACAGTTCATCTTTGTTGTAACGGCGACCATCGAAAAATTCAGTTTTGAGATATTCGCCGGTATTAAGGTTTGCCAGCGTAAGAATGCGCGGACGCGGGGTTGATAGCGTGGCAAACGCCTGCCCCGGTAGCAGGGCAACGCCCAACGCAGCTCCGCCCAGCGCCAGCCATCTGCGGCGATGATCATCGATGAATTCCATGAAGTGTGCCCCGGCTTAATAGGTAAACATAACGACGACAAAAAGCGCGCCGTTTGGTACCATAACCGTGCAGTGCAGTTGAGTCAACCCCCTTTACGACAGGGTATGCGGAGGATCGCATTGATCCTCCGCTGCAATGTAACCCCTGTGACAGCCCTAACACCCCAGAATATCAGCGGTTACTGGAGCAGTAGCCCTGCCTTACCCAGGATGCCCGCTGCCCGTTTTACCGTATCATCATAATTGTAAATATCTGTGCGGAACTGGGGTTTGCCGTCGTCGGCGACCCAGGCTGTCAGATAGTACAGATTAACAGGAATACGTTGTTTGACCGGCACATAGGTGGTATTCCCTTGCGCCAGCGTGGAGGAAATACGTGCATCGTTCCAACCGGCATCCTGCAACAGCAGCCCTGCCAGCTCAGAGGCTTTGTTCACGCGCACGCAGCCTGAACTGAGTGCGCGAATGTCGCGCTGGAACAGCCCATGATTCGGCGTGTCGTGCAAGTAAATCGCTTCAGAATTAGGCATGTTGAATTTATACCGCCCCAGCGAGTTGTTAGCACCGGGCGCCTGACGAATGCGATACGGGAAACGATCGGCAGACACGACGGACCAGTCAATCATCGTTGGATCGATGGTCTCCGCTTCGGAGTGCCAACCAGAGAGCAGCGTATAGTTGTTCCGCTGCAAGTAGCTGGAATCTTTGATGACCTTGGGAACGATATCCTGACGAATCAGCGTGGTGGGCACATTCCACGGCGGGTTAACAACCACGTTATACAATGAACTGCTCATCAGCGGCGTTTTGCGTTTCGGTTGCCCGACAATCACACGCGAAGAGAGCCGCTGCGTACCGTTTTGATAGTAGTTCAACGAGTAATCAGGAATGTTTACCATGATGCCAGTGCTGACATTATCCGGCACCAAACGCAGGCGCTGAATATTGAGCGCCAGCAGCGCTGCACGGGTTTGCGGTGAAACGTTCAGCCAATCGCGGGTCCGCTCACCAATGACGCCGTCGGCATCTAACCCCTGCCACTGCTGGAAGCGCTTAACCCCCTCAACCAGATCGCCCGTGTAGGTATCTGGTAGCGGTGCAGTCACGTCGGCCGCAGCAGGTTGTTCATTGAACAGGGTGATGGTCTCTGGTGTGGCAAGCATACCGGTACGTTGCAGTATTTCACGCAGCACCGTCAGATCCTGGCTTTGCTGTTCAGGGCTCAAGGTATCGGACAGCGTCAACACCGGCCAAGGGCGCGTGTCCAACAACAGCGTTTTTAGCGCCTGATGCATCTTGGCATATTGTGAATGGCGCGGTGCCAGTGATGCGACGAATCCGGCGCCGTTGCCTGCGACCAGTGCCTGTCGCCATTGCTCCACACGCGCAGGCGCGGGCGGTTGCAACCGGTATGGGACGCTACTGTAGAGCCAGTCGGTGCCGTTACGCTCCACGCCGTCAACAAATTGCAGATAGCCCAGCATGGCATCCGACAACAGCACGTCGCGTGCCATCCCTTTGATACTGGCATCGGTCAACCAGGTCACCCACTGGGTAAACTGTGGTTGAACCCCTGACAGCGCCACTTCCGCCAACTGCTGCTGGAGTTGCACCACGGCGTGCTCATCCGCCCACAGCCGTTGTGCCGGATGCAGTGCGTAAAGTGCGGTGATTTCTGAAAGATAATGCGGTTTAACACCTTTCGCCGCCAGTGCCTGTAACGCCGCCGCGCTGGTTTCATGAGAGACGGAGCCTGCGGTGTGCGCAGAGACGCTCGGCACTGCATGGGGCGTTATCGCCGCCTGCCCGGCCGCCGACAACGCACAGAAAGAAAACAGGCTCAAGGCCCACAGCGCACCAACACGGCACAGTGTGCTCTGCGCTTTTTGCTCACATAACAACATCCATTTATCCCCTGTATTCACTAAACGCGATATAGCCAAGCGACTTAATTTTGATTACACCATATGGACTGAGAACAAACTCTCTGTATCGCAACCCATCTCTCTTTTTTTGCTTTTTGCTTGTGCCCATTTATGCTCAATTGGGTTAATATCTGGCGAATATGTAGGCAAATACTCCACCATATACCCTGCATCGATGATGACTTGTTGAATATTATGTTTTTTGTGAAAAGTGGCATTGTCCATCATGATTACACTGTTTTTAGGGAGTACTGGGATAAGGACTTGTGTGACCCAGGCATAGAAAACATCGCTGTTAATATTGATATCAAATAATCCGATAGCAAACAGCGTTGTGCCTAATAAAGCGCCGATAACATTTGTTCTTCCCCTAGCTCCCCAGTTCTTCAGGCCAAAACACCGTTGACCTTTTGGGGAATAGCCGTGAGTCCGTGGGGCATCGTGTGAAAAACCACTTTCATCAATAAAAACAATAGGTTTACCTTCTTTTTCATACTGCTGTTTTTTTTGTTGAAATCCCTGCCGGGCGTTTTCGTCGGCTTTCGGATGACGTAGAGTTTTTTTTATAGGTCAATCCCAGCTTTTTAAGCGCTTGCCAAATGGCCTTCTGACAAACGCCAAAACGCTCTGCACGTTCTTTTTGGTAAGCATCTGGATATTGTTCAACATCTTTTATCAACTCGGATTTATCGATCTTTCGCTGACGCGTGGTCGATGCTTTTGACTCTATTTGATTAATCCAACGCGATACAGAGGCAGGGCCAATCCGAAATTGCTTCGCTGTTTCTCGGATACTCAACCCTTCGTTTTTCCGTGTAGATATCACTTTACGTCTAAAATCAACTGAATAGCTCATTTAAATAATGTAATCAAAATTAAGTCGTTTAGCTATATCAGCCACGATATTTTTATCGGCAATGAAAGCCTCGAGGTCCAATGGATATGACGCCCTAATTCACGTTATGCAGAAACCTATTGTCATAAAATAGCGCAAAACGTTGAGATGGCCTGCCACTTTAATTATTCGCTCATCATTACCGTTAGTATATAAAGAGACAATGTTTTTTGCGCCAGATCCCGCAGGTTTATTTCACTGGTCCGTCATGTGTGCGGCACCAATCAGGGAAACGAAGAGACAAAAAAAGAGGCCGTTTAACACGGCCTCTGCTCCTTACCTTACAACAATCTTACAACATTAGTGCTACGATGCCTGCACCTGTGGCGTTTCACTCTCACTGCCAAAACCACGCAGCCCGACCACGTGTACATGCTCCTGATTCTGGAACACTTTACGCACCAGCTTGTACGTGGTGCCTTTTTCCGGACTGATATTTTCCGGTGCAGCAATCACCAGTTGCATTTCCAACCGATCGCACAGTTCGAAGAGTGTGGCGATGGATTTCGCATCCAGACGCGCAGCTTCATCGAGGAACAGCAAACGACACGGAATGATATCTTTGCCGCGCAGGCGCTTGGATTCATCTTCCCAACTCTGCACCACCATCACCAGAATCGACATCCCGGTCCCGATCGCTTCCCCGGTGGAAAGCGCGCCGCTCTCTGCACGCAACCAGCCATCGGCCCCGCGATTCACCTCCACTTCCATCTCAAGGTAGTTGCGGTAATCGAGCAACTCCTCACCGATGGTTTGCGGAGTGCGCTGGCCCATGTCCACTTCAGGATTGAGGCGTTGGTAAAGTTTCGCCAGCGCTTCTGAGAAGGTCAACCGGTTGCTGCTGAACAGATCCTGATGCATCTCTTGTTGTTCCGAGAGCACATTGAGCAGCGTGGTGTGCGTTTCGCGCACGTTGACATTCAAGCGCACGCTTTTCACCTGTCCAAACGCGACCGCCTGCAAGCCCTGATTCAACATGCGTATGCGGTTTTGCTCACGCTGAATGGTTTTACGAATAATATTAGCCACGCTCTTGGAACTGATCGCCAGCATTTTTTCACGGGCGGTCAGTTCTTCCGTCAGACGGTTAAGCTCAATCTCCATCTGCTCGATGGCTTCAACCGGGTCATCGGTACGAATAATATCCTGACGAATCCGCTCACGCAGGTGCTGATAAACCGCGATATAAAACTGGACTTTGCGCTCAGGCCGTTTCGGATCTTCCGATGCGCGCAGCACGTCGCGCAGATGTTCGTTATCCGCAACCGCCAATCGCAAGGCACCCAAGGCTTTATCCGACATGGAGCGTAATTCGTCTGCGTCCATATAGGCCAGCTCGCGCCGGTGCAAACGACGTTCCACGCCATTGTCTTTCACCAGGCGCATGACGGCACACCAGCCCGCTTTCGCCGTCACCACCTGTTCGCGCATCTGGTGATAATCACGTTCCACTTTGCGCAATTTTTTCTGCAAGCCATCCATTTCCGCTTCACAGAAAGTAATCTGCTTCTCCAACTGATTACGGCGCGTGCGGTTGGCACTCAAAGCGGCATGTAATTCGTCACGGCGGGTGCGGGCGCGAGCTTCCGCATCCGCATCCGCACGCACGCCGATCTCCTGCAATTCCTGAATAAGCTCTTTGTGCATTTCATTTTTGGCATCATGCGCACTGCGCAACGATGCCTGCACCTGACTGTACTGCGTTAACTGCGCCTGCTGCTGACGCAATTGCTCGCGCGAACGGGTGCGCTCGGTTTCTGCCTGATCCAACCGTTGGCGCAATTTGCCATTCAAATCGGCATTTTCCCTCAGCATGTCCGCTGAGTAGCTATAGCTGAAATGAGGACGACGTTGCACCACTTCCGTTAACGCAAACGCCTGCTGTTTCGCCTGACGCTGCGCGCTCTGCGCCTGGGTGTACTGTGCACGCAGTTGTTCATGCTGCTGCGGATCGCTTTGCAGCACCGCCACCAGCGGCTCCAATTTCACTAACGACGCACCGTGCTGCGTAATAAAATGCGCGGACTCTTCTGCGGCATCCAGTTCATCGCGAATCTCGTCGATCCGATCCTGCAAGGTATCATCACACAGCAGGCTGACGCGCGGGATCAGGCGATTTAGCAATGAAACACACTCTTTGGCCTGATCGTATTGCTGACGCTGCTGCTGGTTTTCTGCGTCAAAATTGCTGATAGCACGGTCCAACTCACCGCGACGTGAACTCAAGGGGCGCAACGCCGCCTCAGGATCGTTATCAAACGCAATGGCCAGATGAGAACCGATAAAACGGCTGAATGCCTGATGCAAGCGCTGCGTCTTCTGCACGTCAAACGACAGGGTGGCATACTGCTCCGCCAGCGCTTCACGTTCGTCACGCAGGCTCTCCAGCCGGCTTTCACGAGCGGCGCGACCAAACAGCGGTACTTCGGGGAAACGTGAATAGCGCCACTGACGATCGGCGATTTTAACCACCACCGCTTTTTGCAACTCTTCTACCGCGAAGACGCTGTCATCGAACGATTGCGGATCCCCTTCAATCAGATAGAGATCTTCCGGGCAGTCATCCAGCCCTTCAAGCTGTTCACGCACCAGAGAGAGATCGGCAACGACGATACCGTGGCGTGACGGTCCGTACAGCGCGGAATAATACGGCGCATCATCGAGCGTCACGTCATCATAAATTTCGGACAGCAATACGCCGCCAAAGCGTTCTGCCAGTGCAGTCATACGGGGATCTTCTGCACCACCCGGCTGACTTAAGCGTTCGATCTGATCGTCGATGTGACGCTTACGCGCTGCCACCTCATCACGCTCTACCGTGATTTCACGCTCACGTTCCAGCAGTTGCTGCAAATGCTCAGTGACTTCCTGACCATCAGCAAAGATTGCGCCGCTCTGTTCACTTAATTGCGTCAGGGCTTCCTGCGCCGCCAGCCACACCGGTGCACGTGCGGTTAATGTCTGGATTTGTTGCTGGACCTGTTCCAGTTCCTGACGCAGCGCCAAACGGCGCTCCCCGGCTTCCGCAACCAGCGCAGAGAGGGTTTCAATCTTCACCTCCAGTTCCTGCTGCAAGCTGTCCAAGTCTTCCGGCTCACAGGACTGACCATAGCGTTTGCCAAACTCTTGCAGCAGGCGTTCCGCTTCCTGCTGTTCGCGCAGACGTTGTTCCAGTTCTGCCAGGCGACCGCGCAAGGGATGCACGCGTTCGGCCTGATAGCGCTGGGAGGTACTGTCGCGCAGCACATCACGCGCCGCTTGCCAGGCCTCACTGCGCGAAACGTTACCTACAATCTTGCAGACTAGCTGATAGGCTTGTTCAAATTGGTTATGTGCCGCATCGGAGACGCTCAGGGTTTGTTCCAGTTGCAGCAACAGCTCGGTCGCTTCCTGCTCGCGCGCGTGGAAGGTCTCCAGCCACTCATCGGCGTTATCCGCCGTTAAATCCGGCAACTGACAGAGCGCACGAGCACGTTCCAAAGCCTGTTGCGCCTGTTGATACTGGATAGCACGGGTTTGCTGCACGTCCAGCGCCTGCTGGTAGTCGGCGAGCTGGCTTTTCAGTTCATCCACTTCTTGCTCGGCAGCCTGTGCGCGCGCGTCGTTCTCTTCGAGCTGCTCGCGCGCTTCTTCTACCACGATGTCCTGTTCTTCCAGACGCGAACGCAGTTCTTCCAAATCGCCGTCGTAACGCTCAATTTTTTCCTGTTGACGCAGCGCCGTTTGCACCAGATTAAGGTGGTCACTGGCGGCCTGGTGATCGGTTTCCAAATCGCTTTCGGCGTCCGTTTGTTCCGACAGTTCGCGCGCTATTTCCACATGGCGATACTGCTCATGCACCAACTGCTTACGGCTGCCAAACAGGTCATGTCGCAGCGCCAGCGCACCATCCAGATGCACCCGTCGCTCATTGGCATGGCGCATATAGTCGGCAGCCACGTAGGAGGTGGCTTCCGAAATCAGGTGTTTGAACAGATCGCGATCCGATTGCGTCACCCGGATGGCTTCCAGCGTCATACGGTTTTCACGCAGTGCCGCTTCCATATCCTGAAACGCCTTGCGCACCCCGCTGTTTTCCGGCAGCAGGTAATCACGCAGCGATCGGGTAATGGCACTGGAGATCCCGCCGTAAAGGGAGGCTTCAATCAGACGGTAGAATTTACTGCGGTCGGAAGCGGAGCGTAGCCGGCGCGGCACCAGGCCCAAATCAAACATCAGCGCATGGTAATCGGTAATAGAGTTGAACTGTTTAAACAGTACCCCCTCCATCTCCTCCACACGCTCTTTCAGTTCTTGCAACGTCAACACCCGAACCTGACGCTCCCCCAATGACTGGGTCAGCACCTGCGTCGGCTGCAACGTGGTGGGCAACCCTTGAATGGCGAAGGGTTTGATATCGACCTTTTTATCACGCCCGGCAACCTGTTGCAGACGCACCCCGACTAACACGCGTTGATGGCGGGAGTTGACGACGTCCAACGTGGCATAACACACGCCAGCGCGCAGCTTACCGTGCAACCCCTTATCGCGTGAGCCACTGGTGGCCCCCGCCTCAGTGGTATTACGGAAATGCAGCAGCGTCAGATCGGGGATCAGCGCGGTGATAAAGGCCGCCATGGTCGTCGATTTCCCAGCGCCGTTACCGCCAGACAGGGTGGTAACCAGTTCGTCCAAATCGAACGTCCGAGCAAAAAAACCGTTCCAGTTGACCAGCGTCAGTGAGCGAAATTTACCGCGTTCAATCATTGTTATTCTTCCTCTCCACGCTCAGCCGCATTGTCTTGCGCACCTTCGCCCTCTTCGACCTCATCATTCAACGACAGGCCGCTGTCTAACGGCAGTGCTTCGCCATCACGGATCATGCGCAACTGTGCTTCGCGCGCATCGTCGCCGCTACGCACGTCGGCACCGAAACGGAAGGCCGCTTCGGTGATACGGAATTCACTGCTGTCATTGCCCATGAAGTAGACCATCCCCAAGCGCCTCAGGCGATTCAAGGAGGCTCTGACCTTCTCCTGCAATTTCTGCCGATCCAGATCCGAGCCGGTTGAACGCTGGTTGACCAACTTCAGCAACTTGTTTTCATCGGCCAGACTCAGCAGCTCTTCATAAAGCTCCTGCTGAGTGAAAATGCCCTCTTGCGCCAGTCGCTCTGGGCTGAGGTAGAGATAGCAGAGAATTTTTCCCACCATCATGTCCAACTCAGACAGCACCGAGCGCGGGATCAGGGTGGTCGATCGCGGTCGCAGATAGAAGAACCCCTCTGGCGCGCGAATCAGTTCCACGTTATAGCGTACGTAGAACTCCTCCAACACGTCCTGAAAATCAATCAGGTAAGCATGGTTCTCCAGCTCTTCCACGCCGATATGCCGCCCCGCACGCAGTTGGCTGTCGAGCGAGGGAAACAGGGTATTGGCTAACGCCGTTGCCAGTTTAGCTGGCATGATTTTATCAATAGTTGTCGATGACATGGGCCTGTACCTTGGCTCCGTAATCATTGATTGACTGCCATAGCGCAGGCAATCCGGTGAAATCTGCTTCGGCCACACCCAGGCGCACCGCCTGGTCGACCACGATTCGTGCCACATCAAAGTGCTGCGCCCGGGGATAGTGGCTTAAGTAATCGCGCACAACGTCCGCCAGGTTGAGCGGGATGCGCTCGGTTTTATATTTTTGCAGTGCAGCTTCTATCAGCGCGGCGATCTGTTCACGCATTTCGCTGAATTCTTCATACTCCAGCTCCGGCGGCAACTCCCCCGTCACCTCATCGCTACGCAGCGCCAACTCTTCATCGCGCATGTCCAGCAGGCGATCTGCGTTGGCGAAAGTCAACGCCCAGGGCTGGTCGAAATAATTTTGCACCGACTGACGCAGGCGCTGAGCGAATACTCGATTTTTATCCATATCAATGGCAGTACGGATAAACTTGTGGACGTGTCGGTCATAGCCAATCCACAGATCGATGGTTTGCTGTCCCCAACTGATGATGCGATCAAGCTTGGCTTGCAGATCGAACACCAGTTTATCAACAAACTCGAGCTCAGGATGCTGCATCGTTGCTTCCTGAATCTGCAACAGGCTGGTTTGCAGTTTATCGCACGCCGCTTCCAACGTGTCCTGCAATTCACGCAGGATGCCGGAGGTTTCAGTCAGCAGATGTTCACAACTGGAGATGGCAGCGCGCCAATCCTGCGTCAACAGCGCCGCGATATCCTCTTTCACGCCCTGCTGCTGCTCGTCCATCACGCGCTGCGAGAGATCGATACTGTCAAAAATTTCCGCCACCGAATATTTAAGCGGCGCGAACACATTGCGGTGCCAGTGGAACTCATCGCCCCCCTCTTCTGCGGCCTCCGCCGCACGCAACAGTTCTTGCGCCACAATGGAGAGCTGCATAGACAGGCGCAACGTCGAAAATTCGCGCTGTCGGATGTAATAGTCGGTGATACCAATGCCGAGCGGCGTCAGCCGGTAGATGGCATTGCCATCGGCCATTTCACTGACAAAGCGATTCACCAAACGCTGGCGCACCAGATCGTTAATGGCGTTATTGGCGCGCATTGCCACGGTTTCATGGGTCTGTTCAAATCCCTTGCTGACGTGACGAAAGGCATCCACCAGTTCCCCTTCGCTCATTTCGCCATCCATTCGCTCGCCGTTCAGCGTGGCGATCGCCAGCAAAAACGCCAGGCGTTCGGTGGGGAGTGACAGGGAAAAATCATTTTTTCGCGCCCAGGCAACCAGTTCCGGCACTGTCTGGGAAAAATCACTCATAGTGCATCCTTTATAGGGCGTTTACGCGCCATGACATGAATATAGCGTCCCAGGCTAACAAAAGGCTCCTGGCGACAATAGCGCTGTTCCAACGCTAACAATTCCTCGAAATTATCGATTTGTTGCTGTTTGTTCTGCAAATAGTCATGAAACACCCGTACACCGGTCTTTCCTTCAATCGTCATCCCCAACGCATCGAGCCAGCCATAAACCTGCTGAGGATCGAGGGGATGATCCGGCGACAGAGAACGTCGTTTGCGCTTTGGCATACCGGCTTGCACATAGGCAAAATTACCCAGCACCACGTTGCGCAGCAAAAGTGCTTGATGATTATAAAACATCAGCGAAAAGGCGCCGTCCGGTGCCAGACAATCAGTTAATGTCTGCAACACGGCCTGCGGTTCAGCTACCCACTCCAGCACCGCATGGAACAAGATTAAATCTGCCGGATGCGCCATATGATCCGCAACATCCTGTGCGGCGCAGTGAACAAAACGCATGTTATCGGCTACGCCCTGTTGCTGAGCAACGCTGCTGGCGCGGTGAATCATCTCATCTGAAACATCGCACAACAAGACCTGATGTCCTAAAGCAGCCAAACGACAGGCCATATGCCCTTCACCACCGCCCGCATCAAGAATTCGCAAATGACGTGCGGGCAACGTTTTAAGCAACGCCTCCAGATCCTGCCACAACACCGCCTGACGCACCTGACCTTTGGTGGTGCCATAGATATTACGGGCAAATTTTTCGGCGATATCGTTAAAATTGCGATCTTGCATTGAGCTGCGTTCCACGTCATCGTTAGGGCGATCGTGCGGCACGGTGTGCCTTCTATACCCGGAGCTCGGGTATAACGCCATAATTCCTTCAACCTGTTATTCTGGCACAGGCGGAACGAGAATAAACCGCCTGACCGCACGATATTTTGCCGGATGCCATTTTTTCACCCAAAGGGAACCTGATTTCATGCTGTTTACCCTAAAAAAAGTCGTTGGTGGGCTGCTGCAACCGCTCCCGTTGCTGCTCGTGCTGATGGGCGTTGGTCTGGCGCTGTTGTGGTTCTCACGCTGGCAACGAGGGGGAAAAGCCGTTATTTCCTGCGCCTGGCTGGCGTTATTTCTGCTGAGTGTGCAACCGATCGCCGATAAGCTGCTGCTGCCGTTGGAAAGCCACTACCCAACCTGGCAGGCAAGCGCAGCACCGGTTCCGTATATCGTGGTGTTGGGCGGAGGTTACACCTACAATCCGGCGTGGGCACCAAGCGCCAATCTAATCGGTAACAGTCTGTCACGGGTGACCGAAGGCGTGCGCCTTTATCATGCCAACCCCGGCGCAAAACTGATTTTTACGGGTGCAGCCGCGCAGGGAAATCCGATGACCAGCTCACAAACCGCGGCATTGGTCGCGGAGAGTCTGGGGATTGTGCGCGAGGATATCATTACGCTGGACACACCGCGCGACACGGAAGAAGAAGCGATGGGCACGGCGGCCCTTATCGGGCAACAGCCTTTTCTGTTAGTGACGTCTGCCAGTCATCTGCCGCGAGCCATGGTGTTCTTCCAGGCGCAAGGGCTGCATCCAATACCGGCACCCGCCAATCAGTTGGCCATTACCAGCCCGCTCAATCCGTGGGAGAAAATATTCCCTTCAGCGTTTTACCTGTCTCACAGCGAACGTGCGTGGTACGAAACGCTGGGCTTACTGTGGCAACGGTTGAAAGGCAGTGAAACGCCGCCAGAAGCGGCATCGCACTGAGAAGACTATTCCAGCCAGGGGGTCAATTCGCGCGTGGCACGATCCAACAGCGCGCGATCCAACTGTCCGGTGTGAAGGTAGCGGGAAACCGCTTCCCAAATCACGTAAAGCCAGCGGCGATAAACAAAATTTTCTGCCAACGGTGCTTTTTGCAGGTAGCGATAGAGCAACGCTTCCGACATGCCCGGTTCGCACAGGCGAAACATGTCATATTCCCTGGGAGCCCATAGCATCATGCCGGGATTGATCATCGCCAGCAACTGATCGCTACGCGGATCTTTGAGCATACTGCGCAGCGATAAATTACCGTGTACCAGCACGCAGCCGTCATCAAAATCATCAAATAAGGCATCAAGACACTGGCGCGAGCGGTACAACACGCTGCGATCGGCCTGAGTCAGTAGCGGTGCACCAACATTCAATAACGTTGACCAGAGCACTTCC
The DNA here is from genome assembly GCF_052050035.1 of Symbiopectobacterium purcellii. Classification (GTDB taxonomy): domain Bacteria; phylum Pseudomonadota; class Gammaproteobacteria; order Enterobacterales; family Enterobacteriaceae; genus Symbiopectobacterium; species Symbiopectobacterium purcellii_A. The sequence goes on along the minus strand of NZ_CP189882.1, from coordinate 4,034,980 downwards.
AGCCGCTGTTCGTACCAACTGAGCCAGTCGTTATCCTGCGTGCTATCCACGCTGCCAACACAGCCGTGACTGTCGATGCGGTGCCAGAGCAACACGCTTTCAACCACATGGTCCATCAGCGAGGTCCAACGTTCGGGGGTGCGCGTTGGCGCTTCGACCGATACACCGCGCAGGCGCTCAATCAACAGCAGTTCCTTATAGGGGGCTTCCTGGGTGATCACCACACCGTACACCGTCGGCAAGCGCACATCCCCTTCGCGCGCCAGCATGGAAAGTTTGTACGCTTCCTGCTGTGCAATGCCCTGACAGACGTAGCTTTTCGCCAACAGCGGCATGGCATTGCCGTTATTGTCATACAACGCGTATAAATGTGCGTAGGGTTGCTCACTGATGCGTTCGAGCCGGCTTAATTTTTCCCCCAACACCGTGCTTAATTCAGCCTTCAAATGTTCCATACATTGCTAAACCTCGCTCCTGCTTCAGGATCCCGCGTGCCATCATGCGGTGGACCGCCGTCAATTTCTTCAATATAGATCAAATAAAGTGCCATCGGCAGGCGGCATACAGGTTTTGGCGTAAGGTAAGCGGTGATGTCACAAACAAGTGGGGGAATGAGATAAAAAAGTTACTATACCCCTCGTCATCCTCGGCGCAAGACGGGGATCTCTGCGAGAATAAAGGCGTCACTCCCACCGTCATTCCCGCTTTCGCGGGAATGACGGTGGGAGTGACGTCGCGAACGTTACACAATCGCTGCACGCACGCGCTGTAAATCTTCTGGCGTATCCACGCCGATACTGGGCACAGCCTGCGCTACCGCAACATGAATTTTCTCGCCGTACCACAGCACGCGTAACTGTTCGAGCAGTTCGATCTGCTCCAGGCTACTGGGCTGCCAGGTCACATAACGACGGATAAAACCCGCGCGGTAAGCGTAGATACCGATATGACGTAAGAAATGCTCGCCAATCGTCTCCTTGCTTTGGGCAAAACGCTCACGATCCCAGGGAATGGTGGCGCGGGAAAAATAGAGCGCATAGCCTTGCGCATCCATCACCACTTTTACCGCATTGGGGTTAAACGCTTCTTCTGCGGTGGTGATGGGTACTGCGAGCGTCGCCATTCCGGCCTGACACACGGCCAAATTGTCTGCCACCTGACGAATAATCACCGGAGGAATCAAGGGTTCATCCCCTTGTACGTTAACGATGATTTCATCATCCGGAAATTGGTAACGTTCGATAACTTCGGCCAAACGCTCTGTACCAGAATGGTGATCGGGGCTGGTCAGGCACACTTCTCCGCCAGCCAGTTCCACCGCACGTTGAACGTCAGGATGATCCGTCGCGACAATGACGCGGCTGGCACCGGATTCCACAGCGCGCTCCATCACGTGCACCACCATCGGCTTACCATTGATATCCGCCAGCGGCTTTCCCGGTAAGCGCGTTGAGGCATAGCGCGCAGGTATGATCGCAGTAAAACTCATTGTGTTATCTCATCGGCGGGAATTTTGCGCGCTTCGTTTTCCAGCAGGACCGGAATACCCTCACGCACCGGATAGGCCAAAGCATCCGCTTTACAAATCAGTTCCAGCTTCTCTTTATTGTAGTACAGCCGTCCATTACATACCGGACAGGCAACGATCTCGAGTAAACGGTGATCCATGCATCCTCCATTAAAGGTGCTTACAAACAAAATGGGTAGACACGTTACGCGCGCGGTGAAGGCAACAGTGACATTATCTTATCCAGCAATAGCGATGCTTCCGGCTCGGCAAGTTGCGCATCTACCGGCAAGTACCACCAGTTAGCCTGGGCAAAAGCGCGACACTTCACCGCATCTTTTTCCGTCATCAGCAATGGTTGCTGATTATCCTCGGTCAGCGCTTGAATGGCTTCTGGCAAATAAGTTTGGTGATCGGCAAACGTGACTTCGCGCACAACGTTCACACCTTGCGCTCGCAGCGTGGCAAAAAATCGAGGCGGATGGCCGATGCCCGCCATAGCGACACTTCCCGTTAAGGTCACCACCGGGCAGGTTTCCCCCGTGAGGACATTAATCGCGTCACCCGGCTGCAAATGCATGGCAATTTCGCCGGGCTGGGGCTCGCCACCGTTAACGACAATGGCATCCACGCTGCGCAAGCGCGCGGCCCGTTCACGCATCGGCCCGGCGGGCAGCCACCAGCCATTACCAAAACGACGCTCACCGTCCACCACCACGATTTCGATATCCCGCGCCAGCGCGTAGTGCTGTAAACCGTCATCGGTGACAATCATATCAAGCGGCTGACGCGCCAACAGCGCTTCAATGGCGTCGCGCCGGACAGGGGATACCGCTACCGCAGCGCCGGTACGCTGGTAAATCAGTACCGGCTCATCGCCTGCTTGCAAGGTGGACACTGAAGCATCCACCACCAACGGATAGCGCTCCGCCTTGCCACCGTAGCCACGCGACACCACGCCAACGCGATACCCCTGACGTTGCAGTCGTTCCACCAGCCACACCACCAGCGGCGTTTTACCATTACCACCTGCGTTCAGGTTGCCCACGATCGCTACCGGGATAGGCGCGCGCCAGACACATCGCCAGCCAGCACGGTAGCTATAACGGATAATCGCCGTTATCAGACCGTACAACACCGAGAAAGGGATCAGCAGCCAGTAGAGCCGCGATGCGCCAGACCAGAGGCGCGCTATCATTCGCCAAACTGCATTTTATGCAACTGTGCGTATGCGCCATTTTTCGCCAGCAGCTCCGTATGCGGCCCACGTTCGATAATCTGTCCATCCTCGACCACCAGAATCTCATCTGCACTCTCGATGGTAGACAAACGGTGCGCAATCATCAACGCGGTACGATCTTTTTGCAGTTCATCCAGTGCGGCTTGAATCGCGCGTTCAGATTCGGTATCCAGTGCTGACGTGGCTTCATCCAGCACCAGAATCGGACAATCGCGCAGCAATGCGCGAGCAATCGCGATACGCTGACGTTGGCCGCCAGAGAGCAATACGCCGTTTTCACCGATAATCGTATCCAGCCCGTTATCCATTTTGCTGATAAAGTCCATCGCATGGGCCATTTTGGCTGCGCGCTCAATGTCTTCGCGCGAGTAACGATCGCCGCAGGCATACGAGATATTATTCGCAATGGTGTCGTTAAACAGGTGTACGTGTTGCGACACTAACGCGACCTGACGACGCAGCGAGGAGAGCGTATAGTCGCGCAGGTCATGGCCATCCAGTAAGATCTGGCCGGATTGAATATCGTAAAAACGCGTAATCAGGTTCGCGATAGTGGACTTACCGGAACCCGAACGCCCAACCAGCGCCACCGTTTTCCCCGGAGCAATGTGCAGGCTGACATTCTTCAGCGCCAACGTCTCTTTGGTCGGATAGGCAAAACTCACGTTGCGGAATTCCACATCACCTTCAGCCCTTTCCAGCACGCGTGTACCTTCGTCCTTCTCCTGCTCCATATCCAGAATGGCAAACAGCGTTTGGCAGGCTGCCATACCGCGTTGAAACTGTGCATTAACGTTCGTCAGCGATTTAAGCGGACGCATCAGGGCGATCATCGAGGAGAACACCACGGTGATAGTCCCGGCCGTCAGGGTATCCATCACGCTCGGGAAGCTGGCGGCATAGAGCACAAATGCCAGCGCCAGAGACGCAATCAACTGGATAATCGGGTCAGAGATCGCTGACGCAGACACCATTTTCATGCCTTGGGTACGAATGCGGTTACTGACTTTATCGAAACGCGTCACTTCAAAGTCCTGACCGCCGAAAATCAGCAACTCTTTATGGCCTTTCAGCATCTGCTCGGCGCTAGCCGTCACCTGCCCCATGGTGTTCTGAATGTTTTTGCTGATATTACGAAAGCGTTTAGATACCACGCGGATCGCGATAGCCACGATAGGGGCAATAACAATCAGGATAATAGACAGTTGCCAACTGTAGTAAAACATCAGCACAAACAGACCGATAATCGATGCACCTTCACGCACCAGCGTAATCAACGCACTGGATGAGGAAGAAGCCACCTGCTCAGAGTCATAGGTAATGCGCGAGAGCAGCGTTCCGGTTGATTGCTGATCGAAGAAGCCCACGGGCATGCCCATAATGTGGCTGAACAAGCGACGGCGCATATTCATCACCACCTTACCAGATACCCAGGAGACGCAGTAGGTAGACACATAACTTGTTATGCCGCGTACCAGCATCAGGCCCATCACCACCAGTGGCATCCACAGCAGGACGCTGCGATCGGTTTTCCCAAACCCTTGATCCAGCAAAGGCTTCAACAGCGAGAGCATCAGCGTATCACCCGCCGCATTGATGATAAGCGCAATTGCCGCTGCGGCTAAACCCGCCCTAAAGGGAGAAATCATCGGCCACAGGCGACGTAAGGTCTGCCAGGTGGAGAGGTCTTTATCATTCAGCATGTAATAAACCTGAATTATTTATAAATAGCCGCTTATTCTACTCACTATCGCGCTTTACGCCAAACCACTGATGGTACCAAAACGGCGATAGCCGCTCACGATAGGGTAAAACCTGCAAGTGTTCGTTGAAAAAACGCACACTGACTTGTCCTGATTGTGCCGTATCAACCCAATGATGCCCCGCGTTGCGATATAGCCAACCGACTTAAAAATGATTACATCCTATGCCCTGATATGCGGCAAAGAAGCATAGCTGGCTGTTATCAAAATAATGTCGCTTGGCTATAACGTGCGATAACCGCAGCAGATGGCTGACGCCACGGATGAGAGTGTAAAAAGATCTGTGTAAATGGCATTTTGAGGAAAACCTTCAGAGGACAAAAAATGCCTATCAGCAACGAACTTATTGACCAACTGCTTCAGGATTACCACTCCCCTCAGGAGCTTCTGGGTGAATCAGGCCTACTCAAGGAGCTGACTAAAAGACTGGCGGAACGGGTTCTTCAAGCTGAGATGGAGATACACCTTGGGTATGCTAAGCATGACCCGGCTGGTAATAATTCAGGCAACTCCCGCAATGGCAAGACATCCAAGAGCGTACGTAGCCAAAATGGGGCGCTCGAGCTCGATATTCCGCGCGACCGCAACAGTACCTTCGAGCCGACACTGATCGGTAAGCACGAAAAGCAGCTTAACGGCTTCGATGACCGCATTATTTCTCTCTATTCCAGAGGGCTATCAACCCGTGATATTCAGGCTCACTTTAAAGAAGTCTACGGGGTCGATGTTTCCGCTGGCTTCATTTCTCAAGTGACCAATGCCGTGATGGATGACGTTAAGCGCTGGCAGCAACGGCCGCTGGATGCGTTTTATCCCATTGTTTACCTTGACTGTATTGTGGTCAAAAGCAAGGACTGCGGAGCCGTGACCAACAAGTCTGTTTACTTGGCTCTAGGCATCAACGGCCAGGGCGAAAAAGAGCTGCTGGGGCTATGGATAGCCAAAACCGAGGGGGCCAAGTTCTGGTTATCTGTAATGACAGAACTGAAAAATCGTGGGCTACAGGACATCTTCATCGCCTGCTGCGATGGCCTGAAGGGCTTTCCTGATGCCATTGAAGTTGTTTACCCGCATACGCGGGTACAGCTCTGCATCGTGCATCAGGTGCGGAACTCGCTGCGCTACGTCGGCTGGAAAGAGCGTAAAGCCGTTGCTGCTGACCTCCGCACTATCTATAGTTCCGCAACGCTAGAGGGCGCTGAAGAGGCCCTGGATGCCTTCGCGGACAAATGGGATGAGCAGTTCCCGACGATCAGCCCATCGTGGAAAAATAATTGGGAACGTCTCATCGTCATTTTTGATTTTCCGCCGGAGATCCGCAAGGTTATCTACACCACCAACGCGATAGAGTCGTTAAATGCTTCATTGCGCAAGATAACGAAAACGCGACGAATATTTCCAACGGATGACTCGGTGCTAAAATTATTCTATCTAGCCTTGCATAATATCTCGGCTAGATGGACCCTACCAATCAGAGACTGGAAACCGGCTATGAGCCAATTCATGTTGATGTATGGAGATCGGATTTCCGGTTAAGCGATGGAGCCATTTACACGAAATTCTTTACAGACTCCGCTTACGCGTCTTTACCCGGCACGGCGCACTTCATTTCGCCCATCTCTTTCAATTTCTTCGAGAGATCGCGACGCTCTTTTGATAGATCGGCATTCTTGATGATGTATTCATCCACGCGATCTTCATAGTCACCGCGCATGGTGGCAATAATGCCCTGTACGTCTTCGATACTCATGCCCGGTTTCAGGTATTCGCTCAGGTTATCCAGCAGCAGCACGCGTTTCTGGTTATCACGGATTTTCTTCTCGTTGTCGACAATTTCACGCTGCAACTTGTTCTTGCGACGGAAAATTCGTACAAACTCGAGCACATTCTGGAAACAGGGCTTGGTCGCCTTATCCATTGTTATCCCCTTACGTGGATCAGTTAATTTTGAGTTCAACGGTGTGTTGACCGTCACTCCGCTCACGATACAGGGGAGTGACTATGCTCGACAAGTCGGTTTTTCAGTTACGCCGCCTGCCGTCCCATCAAAGACGAAAATCGGTGATATTATCAACGATAATAGACGGCAATGCGTTGATTGCGTACCTGTTCAATCTCCACCTAGGTATCAAAAATGGATTCCAGCACCGAAGAGACGATCACTTCTTCCGGCTTGCCGTTGTAAACAATTTGCCCTTTGCGCATCGCAATAATGTAATCCGAGTAGGCAGACGCAAAGTTGATGTCATGGATGACCAGTACGATAGTTTTTCCAAATTCATCCGCTGCGCGACGAATCTGTTTCATCATCGCCACCGCATGTTTCATGTCGAGGTTGTTCAATGGCTCATCAAGCAGCACGTATTCGGTGTCCTGACACAAGACCATCGCCACATAGGCACGCTGGCGCTGTCCACCAGACAGTTCGTCCAGAAAACGATCTTTAAACTCGGTAAGGTTGAGAAAGGCCAGTGCATCCGCAATACGTTTGCGATCGTCGTCATTCAAACGCCCTTTGGTATAGGGATAGCGACCAAAACCGACCAACTCTTCAACGGTGAGGCGGCTGGTAAAACGGTTTTCCTGACGCAACACAGAGAGGCAGGTCGCCATCTGTTCACCGGGCGTGGTGGCAATATCCATCCCATTGACAGTAACGCGACCGTTATCCGCCGCCAATAAGCGACTTATCACCGACAGCAGCGTGGATTTCCCTGCCCGTTAGGCCCAATGATTGACGTTACGCCACCACGGGAAATCGTGGCGGTAATGTCATTCAGCACCACTTGATCGTAATAGGCCTTGGTTAGATGCTCGATCTCAATCACACGGCAACCTTTTTCAATAACAACAAGATGAACAGTGTCCCACCGATAAACTCAATCACGACGGACAACGCCCCGGCCATGTTCAACAGGTGCTCCAGAATCAGCTGTCCGCCGACCAGGGATATCACCCCAAGCAGAAACGCCGTGGGCAACAAAATGCGATGCTGGCTGGAACCGGCTACCAGATATAGCCAACCGACTTAAAAATGATTACATCCTATGCCCTGATATGCGGCAAAGAAGCATAGCTGGCTGTTATCAAAATAATGTCGCTTGGCTATACGCCAGATTGGCCACCATAAAGCCCAGAAAAGTGAGCGGTCCGACCAGCGCGGTAGAAACCGCCACCAGTACCGACACCAGCAGCAGAATCAATGTGACGCTGCGGTTAAAGTTGATGCCCAGGTTCACCGCGCTATGACGCCCTAACGCCAGCACACCCAGCTCGAAACGCCGCCGCCAGATAACGATGGCGACCATCACCACGATCAGCGCCGTCAACGCGATCAGCTCGGGCACCGCAGGGGTAAAGGTGGCAAACATGCGCCCTTGCAACACGGCAAACTCCTTGGGCGCCAGTAGCCGCTGCATCAGGCTTGAGGCGCTACGAAACAGAGTGCCGCAGATAATGCCGACCAGCAGCACCAGATGCAGGTTGTCGCGCCGCCCCAGAAACAGCCAGCGATAAAGCACCGCAGAGAACATCACCAGCAGCAGCGCTTCACACAGAAACTTGCCGCTAACGCCCACCCAGGGAATGCCCTTGGCCCCAAACACAAAGATGATCAGCGTTTGAATCAGCACAAACAGGTTTTCGAAACCCATAATGGAGGGCGTGAGGATGCGGTTATTGTTCACGGTTTGAAACAGCAGCGTGGAGGTGCTGGCAGCGAATGCCACCAGCAACATGGTGGCCAGCGTCAAACCCCGATGCATCAGAATATATAGCCAAGCGACATTATTTTGATAACAGCCAGCTATGCTTCTTTGCCGCATATCATGGCATAGGATGTAATCATTTTTAAGTCGGTTGGCTATACTGTGAATGTTTCGCGCGTATTAGCCCAAACGGTTATTTGCATCGTACATTGCACGCGTCCGCTGATTTTCGTAGGTAATAACGCCGCTACGCGGTGCCTTCGGGGCTCGAGTCCACTGACTTTCGCGGCGTTCTGGGCTTTGTTGAATAATTTAAGATACTGATTTATATAAGCATTATAAAATTTCAACGACTAATTTTTCCTCTCGGAATGCTTTTTATTGTGCTAACTATTTGATTTGTCGTTCTAACAAAATACATTCTCTGTAAATGCATTCTAACTAAAGAAGATGTAAATCAAACGGTTAAATTATTCAACAAAGCCGGCGTTCTGCCGCTCACCCGGTGGTCTCGTTCCCCTCAGCGTTATTTTTTTACGCGATATAGCCAACCGACTTAAAAATGATTACATCCTATGCCCTGATATGCGGCAAAGAAGCATAGCTGGCTGTTATCAAAATAATGTCGCTTGGCTATACTGCAAATTGCTGCCGAGCTTGATTGTCATAAAAATAACGATCGTCGTCAGTGCCAACGCACTGAGTAACCACAAGCGTTTTGCGGGCGTGGCGATAACGGCCATCAGTCCGGTATTGCTACGGGATAATTTAAGCTCGTCAACTGACATGGCGTTTTTGATTCAACAACAGGATAAGGAACACCACCGCGCCAATGACGCCCAGAATGACACTCACCGGGATCTCAAACGGATAACGTATCACCCGCCCAATCACGTCGCACAGCAACACCAATCCCCCACCCAGCAGACACACCCAGGGAATGGTTTTACGCACATTGTCACCAAGCAGCATACTGATCAGGTTAGGCACGATCAGACCGAGGAAAGGCAGCGTACCGACCACCACCATCACTACCCCGCTGATGATGGCAATGATCGCCAGCCCGAGCAGCATCACTTGCCGGTAGTTGAGACCGACGTTGACGGAAAACTCGCGCCCCATGCCCGTGACAGTAAAGAGATCTGCCGTCCAACAGGCAATCAACGTAAGAATACCCACCAGCCACAACAGTTCGTAACGTCCGCGCAGCACGCCGGAGAAATCGCCTGACTCCCAACCGCTCAGCGACTGCAACAGATCAAAGTGCATCGCCGCGAAGGTGGTTATCGCGCCGATCACTGCGCCCAGCATAATCCCTACCAGCGGCACCACGCCGATTTCAGCACGATACGGCGTAGCAGCAACATAAACAGCACGGTGCCTGCCATGGCAAACAGGCTGGCAACGGTCATTTTTACCAGCAGCGAGGCGGAAGGCATCAACACCATCACCACCAACAACCCCAAGCTGTCGGACTGCGTGGTCCCCGCCAGCGATGGCTCGACAAAGCGATTCTGCGTCAACAGCTGCATGATCAAACCCGCCAACAGGATAAATACGGCCGACAAATAGACAGGTTTCATGGCAAACATAGTGCTGTCTGATTACTTCTTGTCTAACGCTTTATTAACGTCATAAATCAGACGCGAATAGCTCTGTAAGCCACCGGCGATGTAGAGTGACGCGGAATCCAGATACACCACATGCTGGTTCTGCCATGCTTTGGTTTTCGTTACCAGCGGGTTATCCAACACCTGCTGGGCAGGCAAGCCGCCAGTGGTGCCGATAGCTCTGTCGAGGTCTAACACAAACAGCCATTCTGGTTTAATGCTCAGCAACAGTTCAGCGGTAACCACGTTACCATGGCGACCCGGATCCGGAAATTCCGTGGCAGTGGCGAACCCCAGTTCGTCGAACACAAAGCCAAAGCGCGATTTAGGGCCATAGGCAGAAATCTTGCCGCCGTTGACCATCAGCACCATGGCTGTACCGGCTTGCCCCGCTTTTTCACGGGTTTGTGCGACGCGTTGTTTGAAATCGTCGAGTTTAGCCTTGACGTCATCCTGTTTGCCGAAAATCTCACCCAGTTGCTCAATGCGATGGAGAAAACTCGGCATAAATTGCTGCTCATCAACATCCAGAGAAATGGTCGGCGCAATACCGCTGAGCTTTTCATAGGCATCAGGGGCACGACCACCCGCAATAATCAGGTCCGGCTTGGAGCTGCTCAGCGCTTCATAGTTAGGTTCAAACAGGGTGCCGGCATTAAGGTATTCGCTGCCGGTGTATTTGGCCAGGAAAGGAGGAAGATGCGCGCTGCTTTATGGCACGCCGGCGACTGGAATTTGCAATGCATCCAGCGTATCCAGAATAGCAGGGTCAAACACGACAACTTTTTTCGGATGCAGCGGTACCGTTGTTACGCCTTGGGCATGTTCAACGCTAATGGTTGAACTGGCGCTAGAGGACGTCTCTGACTGATCGCACCGTGCTACTACCAGCAAAGAAGCTAACAGCGTCGTTTTAATCGCTCTGGAAAACCGCATCATCGTCTCCTTGTTGATTGCCTTCCTACACTGCACTGCGTGTAGGAAGAAATTTAATTATCATTCGCATTAAAGTGCGAAATTGTAACGAATGATGTGCTAATGCATAGGGATTCCTGCCCATTAGGAATTGATGCACATCAGGAAACCCGCACAGAATCTCATTTCAATGGTATTCTTGGCGCTTATCCGGACGAACGGCACACCCAAGGACAGTCGAGCGACAGAGAATATGGCCGATACCACGCAACCTACGTTTTTCATCCATGAAAACAATACAATTCGCGTAACTAACTGAATTAAAACCACCAGCCAACTAGCGTAAATGCAATGTGTACGCAAATGTGTACCCATGCCATCATTGGCATTCACTCCACTAACCAATTAATGGGGCATGATTGTTGTATGCGCTCAGGATAAACCTGCGAATCTCACTGAACGGCCATGATGTGTGTTTATTTATCATCTATGATGTGCTTTAATCAAAGTTATCAATGCGTTCAATCGGTGTCGTCATGAAAAAAAGATATGAATCTCTTGATGCTTTTAGAGGGATATGCGCTGTTTCAGTTGTTATATTTCACTTACATTTAGTTGGAAGCTTCACTGAATTTAGTTTTTTCAGGGGTGCTGATATTTTAGTGGAATTCTTTTTCTCTTTGAGCGGATTCGTTTTGGCTCATGGTTACGCATACAATGAAAGATTAAATTTCAAGTCATATGTTTCATCTAGATTTTTTAGAATTTTCCCACTGCATATTTTTATGCTTTTTATTTTTTTACTTCTAGAGATGTGCAAACTTTTCGCATGTAAATTTGTTGGATTTAATTTTAATAACCTTCCATTTACTGGAGATAACTCACCGATTGAGATACTCCCAAATATGTTTTTATTGCAGTCATGGAGTTCATATACTAATCACTTAACATTTAATTTCCCGTCATGGAGCATAAGCGTTGAGTTCTATATGTATATAATGCTTTTTTTTACTATTTTTTTATTCGGAAGACTTAAGGAGTTATCATGGATAGCAATATCATCAGCCGCAATGGTGATTCTTGTTTCCGGATCAGGAGCGCTTCAAGAGCCAGTTACAAGAGGGTTGTCATGTTTTTTTGGCGGGGCTTTTGTTTATAGCATTTTTAGGAAAGCATCAATTGATAGAATTAGTGTGTTGTGGTGCTCTTTTCTGGAGGTTTCTCTGGTTATATTGATTTTAATTTCAGTTAGCTATCAAGGTGAGGGTAGGCAGTTTATTTGCACATTAACATTCCTAGCGACAATTGTTGTATACGCCAGTCAAAAAGGAATAGTATCATCAACTCTATGCAATAAATTACTACAGCGACTTGGAGTGCTATCTTACTCCATATACATGACTCACGCTGCAATACTTTTCATTCTAATTACAATTATGATTGTGGCACAGAAATATACAGGAATAGAAATGGCGCCCATAATTGAGGGCAAGAGAGCATTAACAACTGGAACCCCAATTCTCAACAATTTTGTAGCGATTATAATATTAGCTGTGGTGATAGCAATTTCCAATATAACATACAAGAATATTGAAATCAGGTTTAATAAAAAGAAAAGAAATTAATTTAATTAATGCGAATTAATTTTAAAATAATAAAATGGAATGATTTAAGTGAGGGCATGAGCCCTCACATTTACTTACTACAAAGGAAGTTCATACCATGCCCGGCTTTGTTGAATAATTTAACCGTTTGATTTACATCTTCTTTAGTTAGAATGCATTTACAGAGAATGTATTTACAGAGAATGTATTTTGTTAGAACGACAAATCAAATAGTTAGCACAATAAAAAGCATTCCGAGAGGAAAAATTAGTCGTTGAGATTTTATAATACTTATATAAATCAGTATCTTAAATTATTCAACAAAGCCCCTCCTGTGTTAAGCCAAGTGTACGCGATCTGACCGCCAATCTGCAAAATTTTACCCGCCAGCCCTCTGATAACCACATATAGCTAAACGACTTAATTTTGATTACATTATTTAAATGAGCTATTCAATTGATTTTAGACGTAAAGTGATATCTACACGGAAAAACGAAGGGTTGAGTATCCGAGAAACAGCGAAGCAATTTCGGATTGGCCCTGCCTCTGTATCGCGTTGGATTAATCAAATAGAGTCAAAAGCATCGACCACGCGTCAGCGAAAGATCGATAAATCCGAGTTGATAAAAGATGTTGAACAATATCCAGATGCTTACCAAAAAGAACGTGCAGAGCGTTTTGGCGTTTGTCAGAAGGCCATTTGGCAAGCGCTTAAAAAGCTGGGATTGACCTATAAAAAAAACTCTACGTCATCCGAAAGCCGACGAAAACGCCCGGCAGGGATTTCAACAAAAAAAACAACAGTATGAAAAAGAAGGTAAACCTATTGTTTTTATTGATGAAAGTGGTTTTTCACACGATGCCCCACGGACTCACGGCTATTCCCCAAAAGGTCAACGGTGTTTTGGCCTGAAGAACTGGGGAGCTAGGGGAAGAACAAATGTTATCGGCGCTTTATTAGGCACAACGCTGTTTGCTATCGGATTATTTGATATCAATATTAACAGCGATGTTTTCTATGCCTGGGTCACACAAGTCCTTATCCCAGTACTCCCTAAAAACAGTGTAATCATGATGGACAATGCCACTTTTCACAAAAAACATAATATTCAACAAGTCATCATCGATGCAGGGTATATGGTGGAGTATTTGCCTACATATTCGCCAGATCTTAACCCAATTGAGCATAAATGGGCACAAGCAAAAAGCAAAAAAAGAGAGATGGGTTGCGATACAGAGAGTTTGTTCTCAGTCCATATGGTGTAATCAAAATTAAGTCGCTTGGCTATACGTTTCATTATGGAGAAATCGTTATGTCTAAATTGGTTGTCATTGAAAATGCTACGATGCGTTGCTGAGAAAGAAAATAAGGCGCCTTATCCCGCCGAGAAGCGGGGCGCAATACTGGCCTGACAAGTACCATGCCCGTCACCATGCGGTGGCGAATCAGCATCTGAGCGGGAGTAATGACGTCTGGAAAAAGAAAGTAGGTTATCACCGGCGTTCAGTGGCAGAAACAGCGATGTTCCGCATCAAAACTCTGCTGAGTGTTCACCTGAGCCTGCAGGACTATGACGCGCAGGTGGGTGAAGCGATGGCGATGTCAAAGCGCTGAACCGGATGACGCTGTTGGGTATGCCGACCAGCGTCCGGATTGCATAACAGCAGGGCTTTGTTGAATAATTTAACCGTTTGATTTACATCTTCTTTAGGTAGAATGCATGTACAGAGACTGTATTTTGTTAGAACGACAAATCAAGTAGTTAGCACAATAAAAAGCATTACGGCTGGAAAACTTAGTTGTTGAAGTGTTATAATAATTATGTAAATCAGCATGTTAAATTATTCAACAAAGCCTAACAGCAGCCCCGGCTGGAAGCATCCTGTCCGCTAACTCTGATTTATTCAACAAAACCCTTCATTGCTTGAAAAAATCAAACACATTATACTCAATAAACTTCAAGATGCTCGGCAAGGCCACCAGACAGGCTTACTGCACCTGCCTTCTGCTGAATGTGCGGATGCATCTTGGAGTACATTGAGTATAAATGATAACGAGTATAGATAAATGTTTTTATTGGTACCACGTGTAATGACCATTTTCTACTTCAGCGTGTGGGTTTATATTTTTGGCATCAACGCTTATTTGCAAATTTTCTGCTAACATGTAGTATACACCGTCAATGAATTGCTCTAGCTGCTCCTTATCATTCTTAGAAAGAGAATCGTAGTTGAGATACGGATTAATCGCCGCACATAATCCAATTGGACTCCAAAGACAACAACCATCAGATTTAAAAGAGTCGTTTATTATGCAATTTGGAAAATCAATTTGGCGAAAGTACGTTTTCAAATCTTTATTATCAAATGAATTAAATATCCACTCTTTTGATCCATTTATACTATCTTCGATTTTGTCTTTGTATTGGTTAAAGAGTTTGTCCTTTACCTGCTTAGAGGAAGCATTTTTAGCCCAAAAAATATCATCGGTATCTTTTATCAGCACACATCTGAAAAAACAATAGCCATCAGGTTTAACAGTTATCTTCTGCAATTTTTTATGCTGAGCATGTGTTAAAACTTCAGGAGATTCTTGTCCTATTTTTGTCATCTCCGGATGGGAGGGGGGGGCGGGGCTTACACACTTTTCTATACTGCTTTGATTCGTTAGTTTTATCTGAACGCTTTGCGGTTTTACTAATTTTCCATAAATAAGATTCACAGGTGCAACGTGTATTTCTGCTTCACTTATCACAGGAAATAATTTTTTTTCAAAAACATGATCATCAAAGCCTATATCGATAGAGTTTCTTTTTGAAACGTCTCTCACTGCTTCAGAATTTCTTTTCATGCTGGCAGACAATCCTTTAAAGGCATTCCCATGTTTATTAGGTGAATTAGCACACAATATATTATAAATGGAATGTGATTTTCTTGCTAATTTTGGTTCATATTGTGTGACTGCATTGTGGCTAGGTAGTGAAGTCACTGAAGGTGGAGTTTTGTCGTGGAGTACAGCTCCAACCAAAGAAGCAATTCCGACGGAAATAAGTGCAGGATTTGCAGTGGTTACTCCAACAAGCATTGATGCAAATCCAATACCCGTTGCAATGTTTCTAGGATTTTTTTTGATAAATACAATTATCGTGTTGCTTATCTTTTTGATTTTATTTGCTAGTACTGATAGTTTATTTTTTCTTGCGAGTTTGTTTACAGGAATTTTTTTTATTATACTGTGATTTTTACCAATTCTATTAAATCCTAAATTTTCCATTGATGTGTGTCTCCTGCTGTATTTGGTGCCTGAAGCCCAACGGAGCGGCTACGCACGTTAAGAGCGTAACGATACGATTTAATTATGGCTTTGTTGAATAATTTAACATGCTGATTTACATAATTATTATAACACTTCAACAACTAAGTTTTCCAGCCGTAATGCTTTTTATTGTGCTAACTACTTGATTTGTCGTTCTAACAAAACACAGCCTCTGTACATGCATTCTACCTAAAGAAGATGTAAATCAAACGGTTAAATTATTCAACAAAGCCTTTAATTATATAAACTCATAACACCGTCGGGCTGATTTACGATTGACTTTATACCTGGTTTATTAGCACTAAAACTACTAAAAAAAGGCTTTATTGCATAAATCGAACTTTTAGCTGATTGGCGGATCTGAAAGATATATCCGTTTCAATATCAGGTCACCATGGCAAAGCAAACGTTTAAAATCACCAACTGGTCCGCATACAACAATCCTCTCAGGCAGAGTGGTTCATTGACAGTCTGGTTTCAAGCGCCTGCAATTGCTCGGACTAGGCTGTGTCCCTTAATTACGTAACCGGGCGTAAAACAAGCGGATGCAGCCCAGTTTCACCATTGCTAGATAGTTTCTTGCCGTTTTTTCATAACGTGTGGCAATCCGTCTATATTCCTTTAAACGGCCAAAACATCTTTCTACAACGTAGCGACGGCTATAAGCATCACGATAAAGTTGTGAACGTCCATCTGAAGCCAGTTTTTTATTTGATTTTCGGGGAATAACCGCTCTTATCCCTTTTCTTTTCAACTCGTTACGGAGTGCATTGCCAGAGTAAGCTTTGTCAGACAGTACCGCATGACCACGACGCTTCATGCTACCGTTCTGCCGTTGCACGCCAATGCCGTCCAGGAGTCGTAACGCGAACAGGCTTTCGTGAGCCTGCCCAGCACTCAGTACGATATTTAGCGGGATGCCGCTTCCGTCAGTCGCCATGTGGATTTTGGTGCCATAACCACCTCGTGAGCGACCCAGGCTGTTATCGTTGGTAATATCGGGATGTTTTTTTGAGCGCCAGCCGCACATTTGAGCGCACGGATATTGCTGCCATCCAGCGCAGTGGCTGACCAGTCAACAAGTCCATGAGCATCAAGAAATGAAAGTAACTTATTAAAAATAATGTTAATAACTCCAGACTTTGACCATCTATTGAAACGGTTATAAACGGTTTTCCATGGGCCGTAACGTTCAGGTAAATCACGCCATGGGGCACCTGAACACAGTATCAAGAACATGCCGTTGACGATTTTGCGATGTTCTGCCCATGGCCGGCCTGCCTGCGGAGATGTCAAAACGGTTGGTAACAAGGGCTCAATGATTGCCCATGCTTCATCAGAAAGATCGTAGCGAGCCATAATCCAAAGTGTCTTAGAAACAGATGGATACTATAGCTCAAGCAATTAAGGGACACAGCCTAGTTGAGCGGCTTTGTTGAATAATAGGGAATCATGCTGTTTTGACATGCCTGTTTTGGTCAAAGATGCTTGTCACCTTTGCGTGCTCCTCCCAATTCTGACTTTAGCCTACTGATTTTAGATTAGGTGAGTTCAACGGCTGTGTAGGTTCGCAGCATAATTTCTATTTATTCAACAACGCCTCGTTGAGCGCAAGTCACGGCCCCATTCCCACTCGAAACGCAACAAAGTGACCCACTTGCCAGAGTCGGATAAAATCACCGTTCTGGCCATACTGGAGAGCCTGTTGCATGCAGGGAAAACATCTGACTCAGAAAGAACGGTTCTACATCGAAAAGCGGCGTGGTGAAGATGTCAACCAAGCTACCATCGCCAGAGAGCTTGCTCTGCCTCGCTCGACCATCAGCAGGGAACTCAGACGCAATACCGACCCTACTTTCAATAAGCGTGTTGCTTAATAGTGAGATAAGGGTGTTTCGGGCTTTGTTGAATAAATCGAACTTTCAGGGGATCGCCGGATCAAAGCACTATCATCGCTCCCGATAGCAGCTCCCCATGGCAAAGCAAAAGTTTAAAATCACCAACTGGCCCACCTACAACAAAGCACTCAGACAACGCGGCTCCCTGACGGTCTGGCTTGATGAGTCCGCCATCGCTGCATGGACTGACAGTGCTTCGCCTGAAGGTCGTGGTCGGCCGCTTTACTACACCGATATGGCTGTTACCACGGTTTTGATGATAAAGCGCGTGTTTAACCTGTCGCTCCGGGCATTACAGGGCTTTGTCGACTCGGTTTTTACACTGATGAGCCTGCCACTGCGCTGCCCGGACTACTCTCTGGTCAGTCGGCGGGCAAAAACCGTCAGTATCAGCATAAAAACGCCAACGCGTGGTGAAATCTCGCATCTGGTCATCGACAGTACCGGTCTGAAGGTCTTTGGCGAAGGTGAATGGAAAGTCAGGCAGCATGGGGCTGACAGACGAAGAGTGTGGCGCAAGCTTCATCTGGCAGCAGACAGTGCGACGCATGAGATTATCTGTGCCGACTTATCGCTCAGCGGAACGACAGATGCGCAGGCACTGCCGGGCCTGATTAACCAAACCCACCGAAAAATCAGGGAAGTGTCAGCAGACGGTGCTTATGACGCCCGTTACTGCCACGATGCGTTGCTAAGAAAGAAAATCAGGCCCCTTATCCCGCCGCGAAGCGGAGCCAAATACTGGCCGGACAAGTACCATGAACGTAACCATGCGGTGGCGAATCAGCGTCTGAGCGGGAGTAATGATATGTGGAAAAAGAAAGTGGGTTATCACCGGCGTTCAGTGGCAGAAACAGCGATGTTCCGCATAAAAACTTTGCTGGGTGGCCATCTGAGCCTGCGTGACTATGAGGCTCAAGTAGGTGAAGCCATAGCGATGGTCAAAGCGCTGAACCGTATGACGTTGTTGGGTATGCCACACAGCGTCAGGATAGGATAACAGGTGTAGCAGAGGGAGTCATCCTGTCGGCTAATTCTGATTTATTCAACAAAGCCATCTAGCCTTGCATAATATCTCGGCTAAATGGACCCTACCAATCAGAGACTGGAAACCGGCTATGAGCCAATTCATGTTGATGTATGGAGATCGGATTTCCGGTTAAGTGATGGAGCCATTTACACGAAATTCTTTACAGACTCAGTCACAGGGGATCACTTCAACTTCTTAATGTGCCAGAAAATTTTATCAGCATACAGTTCGTATGCTTCTTTTTGCTCTTTCAGCCAATCATGCTTGTTGTACACCGCCAAGCTCATGACCCAGCATCTTCTCAGTGACGTGCGGCGGAACCCCTTCCTCTGAAAGTCTGGTTGATAACGAACGCCTAAAATCGTGAGCTCTCCAGTACCCCAAATCCATGCCTTAACGCAGCCGGATAATGAATCTGTTTGCGGCTGCGATTGTCATTGGCTCAGAAAGTCGTTGGCCGGGGAAAAGGACATCCCCGTAGGCATCCATCAACCTTTCCAGAATTGGTTTTATCTGGTCGAAGATTGGTCGCCTGATAGCGCTTTTTGTCTTGCTTCTCTCACCTGGCACTGTCCATATCAAATCATCCATATCAAACTCTCTTGACACAGACTCCCGCAATTCGGTATTACGACACCCCCATAGTGTAGTGGTTGAATAATCAGGACACTAAACTTACATCCAAAACGGAGGTGTTTAGTGAACCATAAACGACAATTTACCCCTGAGTTTAAAAAGGAAGCCGTTGCCCTGGTAACAGAGCAGGGCTATACGATAGCCAGGGCAGCAGCATCGCTGGGCATAAGCAACAAAACCCTGCATACATGGGTCTCGCTGGCACGCGAGCAGAGCAACGGCGTACTCAGCGATGATGAACGTGCAGAGTTAAAACGGTTACAAAAGGAAAACAAAGAGTTACGTACAGAGAAGGAGATACTAAAAAAGGCGAGTGCCTTCTTCGCGAAACATATGTCGTGAGATACCGGTTCATTCTCGACAATGCCACTGACTTCAGCGTTCGTACACTCTGTCGGGTCATGCGTGTGACGGCCTCTGCCTGGTATGCATGGCGAAAAAAGCCCGCCGAACCGCTGCAAAAAGACGTGGAGGTCCGGGTCAGGTTAAAGGCGCTGTTCGCCGCCAGCAGGCAGGGAGCAGGAAGCCGGACGCTGGTCAAAAGGCTTCGTGGAGAAGGCATCATAATCAGCCGCTGGCGGGTGAGGAAACTCATGCAGGAAGAGGGGCTGGTCTGCCGACAGCGCCGGACTTATAAGGTCACGACAAAACCCCGCCCGGGTGCAGAGGTGGCCCCAAACCTGCTGAACCAGAATTTTAACCCGCCGCGGCCAAATCAGGTGTGGGCGCGTGACATCACGTATCTGAAGACCGGTGAAGGCTGGCTGTATCTGGCGGCTATTATGGATTTGTACTCCCGGCAGATAGTGGGCTGGCAGGTGGACAGACGGATGACCTCATCGCTGGTCTGCGGGGCCCTGATGAAGGCATATAACCTGCGAACTCACCCACCGGGCCTGGTGGTGCATACGGACAGGGGGGCGCAGTACACGGGACAACGTTTTCAGGCGCTGCTGAGCAGCTACAGGCTGAGGAGCAGTATGGGAGACGTGGGTGCCTGCTGGGATAATGCGGTGATGGAGCGCTTCTGGGGCAGTCTGAAACATGAATGGTTGCTGCTGGTACCCCAGCCAACACGGGCTTACATGGAGCAAGATGTGGCGACGTATATCCGCTACTACAACCTAGACAGGCATCATGCCGCTAACGGGGATCTGTCTCCGGTGCGTTATGAACAAATGGCTGAGAAAAAAGTGTCCTGATTTACTTGACCAGTGCATAGCATCGACATTTGATGCAAGAGTTTATTAGGCGTAGTGGCCCTGCTCTGCTCTATTGCCACCCATATCTTTGCCAGTTCCGTGTAAGTGAAAACGCGCTCGCCGCGGTCTGCTCTTGTGCCTATATCTTTCGGGCTGATTTTCATCAGCGACGAACCGTTTATCAGTTGCCTGCGGATACACCAATTTATTGCTGATTTCGTTTGGACAAAGAGGGTTCTGGCTCTCTTGCTGTTTATCCTCTCCTGCTCGGTGAAGTAGTCCATCCACTCACGCACGTTGATTGTATCTATCGGTCTACCGGGGAATTCATCGCGGATAATCCTTACCGCCACAGCCTCATACAGCGCTGCTGTCTTGGGACGCAACTGCGTGTGTACATAATCCTGACGCCAGCGATCAATGCATTCTGATAGAGTAAGTTCTTGCGTGGCTCCGGCCGATGAGAAATGATTACGCGGATCTTCTCCTCTGTCATACATTAGCCTGAGTTCTCCGACGAGTACGCGAGCGTCCTTTAGTGGCATCGCTGGATACTTGCCGATTGTTAGGCGCTGCGGTTGACCGTTCCATCGGTAGCGAAACTGAAAGGCGATGGAGCCTTTTGGTGATATCCTAGCAGATAGGCCATCACCATCAGTTAACTCCGTGCGCGAGTCCTGAGATTTTCCAAGCAGTGACCGTAGTTTTGTGTCGCTAAGAGCCATGATAGTATTGTGTACACGCGGTAAATTGGAATGTGTACCAATTATGTACACAAATGACATCGGACTAGCAAATGCAATTTAATTAATTATAGTACAGCATAAGACAAACAAAGACAGGCACTCACCTTAACACACTGGTTGTAATAGACAAAGTGACGCGCAATAGCGATTAATAAGACAATGAGAGACACATCAATACAGCCAACGTACTTCATCCATGACTATGAAACCTTCGGCAAACATCCTGCCCGCGATCGCCCGGCGCAGTTTGCCGGTGTGCGTACCGATATGGACTTCAATATCATTGGTGAACCGCTGGTGATTTACTGCCAGCCTACCGATGACTACCTGCCAGAACCGGAAGCGGTGCTCATCACCGGCATTACGCCGCAAATCGCGCAAGCCAAAGGGGTTTGCGAAGCAGAGTTCACGCGCCAGATTCATGCAGCCTTCAGCGTGCCGAACACCTGCATTATGGGATACAACAATATTCGCTTCGACGATGAGGTGAGCCGCAATATTTTCTACCGCAATTTCTACGATCCCTATGCGTACAGTTGGCAACACGGAAATTCTCGCTGGGATTTGCTGGATGCGCTGCGTGCTTGCTACGCCTTGCGCCCGGACGGCATTACATGGCCACTCAATGATGATGGCTTGCCCAGCTTTCGTCTGGAACATCTGACGCAAGCCAATGGTGTAGCGCACGAACACGCCCACGATGCCATGTCCGATGTGTATGCCACCATTGCCATGGCGAAGTTGTTTAAGCAAGCCCAGCCGAAACTGTTCCAGTATCTGTTTGCGTTACGCAATAAAAACAAGGTCAGTCAGCTTATCGATATTCCCCAAATGAAACCGCTGGTGCATGTCAGCGGGATGTTTGGCGCGGCGCGAGGCAATACCAGTTGGGTGGTGCCGCTGGCCTGGCACCCGGAAAATCGCAATGCGGTGATCCTGTGCGATCTGGCCGGTGATATCACCCCGCTGCTTGAGTTGGATGCTGATGCGTTACGTGAACGGCTCTATACCCCGCGAGAGCGTCTGGCCCCCGAGCAAAGTCCAGCCCCCGTCAAACTGGTGCACATCAATAAATGCCCGGTGCTGGCCCCCGCCAACACGCTGCGCCCAGAAGATGCAGCACGACTGGGGATCGATCGCCAGCACTGTCTCGATAACCTGGCGGTATTGCGTCAACGCAGCGATCTTCGTGAAAAAGTGGTGGCGCTCTATGCCGATGCGCCGCCCTTCACGCCGGACAGTGACGTGGATATGCGGTTATACGATGGCTTTTTTGGCGATGCCGATCGCGCGGCCATGAACATTATTCAGCAGACGGCGGCAAAGAATCTGCCTGCGCTGGATCTGTCATTTAATGACGATCTCATCGCGCCCTTATTATTCCGTTATCGCGCCAGAAACTTTCCCGGCACGTTGGATGACAGTGAGCAGCAGCGTTGGTTACAGCACCGCAAAGCGGTATTCACCTCCGAGCGTCTCCAAGACTATGTCTCACACTTGCAAGAACTGTATGCTCAGCACGAAGACGACAAGCGCAAAACCGAACTGCTGAAAGCCCTGTTTGTCTATACGCAAACCTTGGTCGGCTGATTTTTACGGCGCGAAGGCATAAAAAAACCGGTTCACATCGTGAACCGGCTTAACGTCGAACAGTGCAGTTGCCCGCTACAGTTTTACAGCAACTCTTCGCTGCATTGCGGCACCGGTTCACGGAAAGTGCGTGTCACAAACGCCAGGTAGATGAGACCAATAGACGCCCAGATCAATCCCAACGTCATGGAACTCTTCTCCAGATTCAGCCATAGCGCACCCACTGCCAACGCGCCTAACAGCGGCAACACCAGATAGTGGAAGGTATCTTTCAGCGTACGGTTACGCACTTCACTCAGATAGAACTGAGAAATCACCGACAGGTTAACAAAGGTAAATGCCACCAGCGCACCAAAGTTAATCAATGCGGTTGCCACTTCCAAATCGAAAGAGACCGAAGAGAGCGCAACCACGCCGACCAGCAGTACGTTCAGCGACGGCGTGCGCCATTGCGGGTGGATATAGCCGAAGAAGCGTTCTGGGAACACACCGTCACGCCCCATGACATACATCAGGCGGGAAACCCCTGCATGCGCGGCCATACCGGAAGCCAGTACGGTAACACAGGAGAACACCAGAATAATTGACTGGAAGAATTTCCCTGCCACGTACAGCATGATTTCCGGCTGAGAGGACTCTGGCGAAGTGAATCGGGCAACGTCTGGGAAATAGAGTTGCAGGAAATAGGACACCACGATAAAGATCACGCCGCCAATCAGTGCGGTAAGAAATATCGCTTTCGGGATCACGCGCCCGGCATCTGGGGTTTCTTCTGATAACGAGCTAATGCCGTCAAAGCCCAAGAATGAGAAATACAGTATGGTCGCGCCGGTGATCATCGGCACAACATGCGCATTTTCAGACCAGAACGGTCGTGTGCTGACCAGCGTACCCGCACCTTCACCTTGTGAAACACCGTGAATCAACAGGCCCAGGAATACCGCCATGATCGCCACCTGCACCACCACGATAATCGAGTTCAGGTTGGCAACAATGTTGATACCGCGCAGGTTGAACATCGTCATCAGAGCAACCAGGCCGGCCACGAAAATCCAGGCCGGCACCCCGGGGAAAATCGCTTCCAGATAGGTTCTCGCCAACAGAATGTTGATCATCGGCATAAACAGATAATCGAGCAACGAAGACCAGCCAACCATAAAACCAACGTGCGGGCTGATCGCCTTTTGCGCGTAAGTGTAGGCTGAGCCTGCGGAAGGAAAACGGCGCAACAGTTTGCCGTAGCTGACAGCAGTAAACAGGATACCAATCAGTGCAAAGCCATAGGCGGTGGCGACATGGCCATCCGTCAAATTGGTCACGATGCCGAAAGTATCATAAATGGTCATTGGCTGCATGTACGCCAGCCCCATCATGACCACCTGCCATAGCTTCAGGGTTTTTCTTAACTGAGCACGTTGCGAAGCCGGAGCGGCACTGTTAACAGACATGATAAGTCTCTCCTATCCCCACAACAGACAACGCTGGACCGACAAAGGCCGGTGCCCTAGAGTCTGTAAAGAATTTCGTGTAAATGGCTCCATCGCTTAACCGGAAATCCGATCTCCATACATCAACATGAATTGGCTCATAGCCGGTTTCCAGTCTCTGATTGGTAGGGTCCATTTAGCCGAGATATTATGCAAGGCTAGATAGAATAATTTTAGCACCGAGTCATCCGTTGGAAATATTCGTCGCGTTTTCGTTATCTTGCGCAATGAAGCATTTAACGACTCTATCGCGTTGGTGGTGTAGATAACCTTGCGGATCTCCGGCGGAAAATCAAAAATGACGATGAGACGTTCCCAATTATTTCTCCACGATGGGCTGATCGTCGGGAACTGCTCATCCCATTTGTCCGCGAAGGCATCCAGGGCCTCTTCAGCGCCCTCTAGCGTTGCGGAACTATAGATAGTGCGGAGGTCAGCAGCAACGGCTTTACGCTCTTTCCAGCCGACGTAGCGCAGCGAGTTCCGCACCTGATGCACGATGCAGAGCTGTACCCGCGTATGCGGGTAAACAACTTCAATGGCATCAGGAAAGCCCTTCAGGCCATCGCAGCAGGCGATGAAGATGTCCTGTAGCCCACGATTTTTCAGTTCTGTCATTACAGATAACCAGAACTTGGCCTCCTCAGTTTTGGCTATCCATAGCCCCAGCAGCTCTTTTTCGCCCTGGCCGTTGATGCCTAGAGCCAAGTAAACAGACTTGTTGGTCACGGCTCCGCCGTCCTGGCTTTTGACCACAATACAGTCAAGGTAAACAATGAGATAAAACGCATCCAGCGGCCGTTGCTGCCAGCGCTTAACGTCATCCATCACGGCATTGGTCACTTGAGAAATGAAGCCAGCGGAAACATCGACCCCGTAGACTTCTTTAAAGTGAGCCTGAATATAGCCAAGCGACATTATTTTGATAACAGCCAGCTATGCTTCTTTGCCGCATATCAGGGCATAGGATGTAATCATTTTTAAGTCGGTTGGCTATATCACGGGTTGATAGCCCTCTGGAATAGAGAGAAATAATGCGGTCATCGAAGCCGTTAAGCTGCTTTTCGTGCTTACCGATCAGTGTCGGCTCGAAGGTACTGTTGCGGTCGCGCGGAATATCGAGCTCGAGCGCCCCATTTTGGCTACGTACGCTCTTGGATGTCTTGCCATTGCGGGAGTTGCCTGAATTATTACCAGCCGGGTCATGCTTAGCATACCCAAGGTGTATCTCCATCTCAGCTTCAAGAACCCGTTCCGCCAGTCTTTTAGTCAGCTCCTTGAGTAGGCCTGATTCACCCAGAAGCTCCTGAGGGGAGTGGCAATCCTGAAGCAGTTGGTCAATAAGTTCGTTGCTGATAGGTATTTTTTGTCCTCTGAAGGTTTTCCTCAAAATGCCATTTACACAGATCTTTTTACACTCTCCTTGAAAGGTCACGGTACGGGCAATACTGGATTTGAATTCTACTTTAGCCCCCGCCGGCTCAGCCACAAACGCAAGATCGCCCGCATACAACGCGCGACTGTTTTCGGTTTCAACACCACCGAGGTCGAAAACAAACAGGTTATCGTCTGGCAACACATCCAGAATCTTGCTGATAAACTGTCCGCGTGCATGGTTGACCATGACAGTGATGTCATTTTTTTGCAAGTCGCGTAACGTCGCGCAGATAGCCAGTTTATTGCGCTTAACAAACTGTTCTTTGGAATTCTGTTCCACCACACCTGTCCCCATAATGAAATGAATGGTCTATGCACATGGGCAGCCAATCGCATGAAAAAAACATCCCATAGGTATCGGCAGCGGATCATTAAACTTTAGCTCAGCCGCAGCGACCCTATCATTGCATCGCGTGCAGGCAATGATACTGAGCCCCATAACGTTACGGTGTGGGAAGGCCTGGCGTCAAGCCCATACCTATCAGGCATTCAGGTCAGCATAGTATTCAGCACCAGAAGCGCCAGTGACACGCTCAAGGCGCCGCCAACTCGGGTAGCGATTTGTGCGAACGGCATTAATACCATCCGCTCTCCTGCGCTTAAAATCTCAACATCCCCTGTTCCTCCCTGTCCACTCTGGCAACAAGAAATAATAGCAACGTCAATAGGATGCATACCGATCTTTTTGCCCACCAGAAAGCCGGTCATCACCAAGGACAGCTCGGTGGAAACAATCACCAGCAGATTCGCCAACGTCAGGGCGTCTTCCAACGCCTGCCAGGATGTCATCGCGACGCCCACCGCAAACAGAATCGGGTAAGTCACCGCCGTCTGGAGGAATTTATACACCACCTGCGAGCCTGCCAGCAGCGACGTTGAAATCCCGTTTATCAACTTCAGCGCGATAGCCAGAAACAGCATGCCAACCGGAGCGGGCAACCCGCAGACACGGTATATTTCCACCCCCACCATGTAGAGCAGCATGGCGAGTAGCGCCCCCGCGGCGATAGAGGCTAATTCAGGCTTTGCGCTGGGCGACACCGACAAGGCAGGCGCGCTGTTGCTGAGGCTCATGCAGTCAGGCATCAATGCCCCCTCTCCGGTCAGATGGGGAAAGCGCTTACCGAGTTGATTCAATATTCCCGCCAGAATTATGGCGGTAAGGCTCCCCAGCATCACGATGGGCAACATATGGCCCAGTGTTTCAGCCTGATCCTGATTCAGCAGCAGCGCGTAACCAATGGAGAGCGGAATGGCTCCTTCGCCAATCCCCCCTCCATAATGGGTAACACCAGAAAGAAAAACAGATATAGCCAAGCGACATTATTTTGATAACAGCCAGCTATGCTTCTTTGCCGCATATCAGGGCATAGGATGTAATCATTTTTAAGTCGGTTGGCTATAGAACGGATCCATCCCCAGCGCGATGCCCACCGCCATCCCCGTTAGCATGCCAACCACCTCACCGCATATCATGGGAATAAAGATGCGTAGGAACCCTTGAATCAAGGTACTGCGTTTCATGCTAAGCGTACTGCCCACAATGATGCAACATATGTAGAGATACAGGATATTGCTGTCATGATAAAAGGTACTGACGGATGCCACCAGCGCCTGTGGTAACCACCCGTAATGCACCAACGCGGAGGGAATAAACGTGGCACAAATGGCAGCGGCGCCCATTTTGCCAACCAGCGGTAAGCGGCGGCCAAATTCGCCACAGGCAAATCCGAAAAATGCCAGGGTCACAACCATCACCACAATATAGCTAAACGACTTAATTTTGATTACATTATTTAAATGAGCTATTCAATTGATTTTAGACGTAAAGTGATATCTACACGGAAAAACGAAGGGTTGAGTATCCGAGAAACAGCGAAGCAATTTCGGATTGGCCCTGCCTCTGTATCGCGTTGGATTAATCAAATAGAGTCAAAAGCATCGACCACGCGTCAGCGAAAGATCGATAAATCCGAGTTGATAAAAGATGTTGAACAATATCCAGATGCTTACCAAAAAGAACGTGCAGAGCGTTTTGGCGTTTGTCAGAAGGCCATTTGGCAAGCGCTTAAAAAGCTGGGATTGACCTATAAAAAAAACTCTACGTCATCCGAAAGCCGACGAAAACGCCCGGCAGGGATTTCAACAAAAAAAACAACAGTATGAAAAAGAAGGTAAACCTATTGTTTTTATTGATGAAAGTGGTTTTTCACACGATGCCCCACGGACTCACGGCTATTCCCCAAAAGGTCAACGGTGTTTTGGCCTGAAGAACTGGGGAGCTAGGGGAAGAACAAATGTTATCGGCGCTTTATTAGGCACAACGCTGTTTGCTATCGGATTATTTGATATCAATATTAACAGCGATGTTTTCTATGCCTGGGTCACACAAGCCCCATTCCCACTCGAAACGCAACAAAACGGTAGAGGCTTATGCCACCAGTAAGTGCGTTAAAAATACCTCATTGGGGGAACGATAGCCCAGCGATTTTCTGCCCCTTGTATTGAGTATGTGTTCGAGTTCGGCAATCTTACGATGACTGACCTGACTGAAGTCTGTTCCCTTTGGGTAAAAACGTCGTATCAGCCCGTTGGTGTGCTCATTCAAGCCCCTCTCCCAGGAATGATAAGGATGGGCAAAGTAGACCTGCGCCCCTGTGATTTGAGTAATTTGCTCGTGCAGAGCGAATTCAGGGCCGTTATCAGCTGTTAGGGTCTTAAACTTGCAAAAGGTATTAGCTTCAATGTCCCTGAAAGCAGCAACCACAGTCTCCGCACGCTTATTAGGCAGTTTGCGAATGATGACGGTTTTCAATGCTTTATCTACGATGGTTAACAAGAATGACTTCTGGTCTTTGCCAAAAATAGTGTCAATTTCAAAGTGGCCAGGCTCCTGTTTAAGCTCGGCTTGAGCTGGGCGATACTCAATACCAACACGGTTGGGAATAGGGCCTGATTTGAGGTTTTCGGCATTGTACCTGTAACGTTTTCCCCGATGAGGAAGTTGCTGATATAGCTCCCCGCCAGCCTGTCTCTCCTGCAGGATATAGCGATATAGCGTATTCTTGCTGACAGATATACCGAATTCCAGGTGCAAACGGCCACTGATAATTTCAGGTGAAGAGTGAGTGGAAAGCGCCTGCCTGATGAAGTTCTGAATGTGTGGCTCCAACGGGTAAAAAGCATTGTTTGGCAGAGGCTTATGACGGCGTTCCCGGGCCAGAGTGTCCGCCCTTCTACAGCAGTAGACACCATTGAAAGTAGGGTCGGTATTGCGTCTGAGTTCCCTGCTGATGGTCGAGCGAGGCAGAGCAAGCTCTCTGGCGATGGTAGCTTGGTTGACACCTTCACCACGCCGCTTTTCGATGTAGAACCGTTCTTTGTGAGTCAGATGTTTTCCCTGCATGCAACAGGCTCTCCAGTATGGCCAGAACGGTGATTTTATCCGACTCTGGCAAGTGGGTCACTTTGTTGCGTTTCGAGTGGGAATGGGGCTTACAGAACTGGACAGCACCACGCAACAAAATGCCACGCTGGTTAGTGCGTCCTCCTCCAGTGCTAACACGCTGGAAGAACAAGCCATTGTGTTGGCGCAATTGATGGCAACCTTCCGGCTTGGTGATTCGGAAACGGCGTCACCGTCGCGGCTGGCACGCACTGCAACCCAGGCTCTGCCAGCAAAAACACCGGTTGCGGACAATGCGCAGGATTGGACGCACTTCTGACGCTGATTGTCGCGGCTAATTAAACACCGCGGCAGTCAACATCACTGTGGTTGAACCACTTACCAGGGCATAGTCATGGGATCGGGGTATTGGTACTCAAAGCCCAGTTCACGACAGATACGCTGCCCGTCAATGATCCGCCCGCCCGGCTCGTTCTCGGTGTTGAAATGGGGTGGCACAACGCCGAGACGATGCGCCTGTTCAGTGTAAAACGCACGCTTACTGGGATGCTGCGGCGCGCAGAGATTATAGCGATGACCGCCCGCAGGAAGTTGTAACAACAGCTCAATCGCCGCAATCACGTCATCACGATGCACCAGGTTCACGCCGACATCCCCATCGGGGAGATCGGTTTTCCCCGATAAAAAGCGTCCGGGGTGCCGATTGGGTCCCACCAGTCCGGCCAGTCGTAGAATGTCCACCGAGGTATTGGGCAAAGCATGCAACCATTGCTCTAACTGCACCAAAACGTACCCCGCTGCCGTTTCGGGATGCAGCGCTGAGGACTCCCGCATCTTCCCTGCGCCTTTTCCATACACCGAGGTCGAACTGGTGAACAGGATGCGCGGAACGCCATGCGCCAACGCACTGTTCACCAATTGTTGAACGGCCAGCAGATAGTTCTCGCCTCCCTGCGCCGTTCGGCTGGCAGGGAGCGTAATCACTAAAGCATCAACATTCAGTACACTGTCGAGATCGTCGGCATCGCACACCAGCTCAGGCGTTAAGTGCAACGCATAGCAGGCAATCCCACTCATGCGCGCCGCTTCAACACCGTCAGCCGTGGTTTTCGTCCCCGTTACCTGGTAACCGAGCGCATTGAGCGCCAATGCTAACGGCATGCCCAGCCACCCTAATCCTACGATTGACACCTTTTTCATCGACATCACTCCCAGTTGTCTGAGGTTACCTTCTATTCTACTCTCGAATTGCCGCCTCGTATCCGACATGAGGACTTTTCGCTTCCTGTGTCCACCGCGCGACGAAGAAAAATGCGTCGTTGCGTAAAAACCTAGCATCGTTCTAACCCGTTCCATTCGGTGGCATATTATCCTATCTAATTCATTAACTACCGACGATAATGTGAGTATTTATCATTACAGTTACAAAATTCGCTAATGCGTTTTCCGTCAATAAACCAAACGCAGGCACGCGCAACAAAAAAAGGTTGCACAACGACAGTGAGATGGTTTAGGTTTATTAGCAATACAATTAGTGCTGTTTATTTAAGAGAATTTTTTATGTTACGCGTTCTGTCAAACCACCATCATCTTGATTAGTCTTTCAGGCAGTTGGTGCTGGAAGACGTTCGGATCTTCCAGTAGTGCAGAACCTAAAGAGAGCCCTCGGAAGATCATCTTCCGAGGGTTTTTTTATGGCCCGATGATGAACAAAAGTGGTGGTCAGCAGCGCATCCATTTTGACAGGTAAAAGAGGTTTCCATGCTGGATAAAACACGTTTACGCATTGCAATGCAAAAATCAGGCAGACTGAGCGATGATTCCCGGGAGTTGCTGGCACGTTGCGGTATTAAAATTAATTTACAGCAGCAGCGTTTAATCGCGTTTGCAGAAAATATGCCTATCGATATCCTGCGGGTACGCGATGACGATATCCCCGGTCTGGTGATGGACGGCGTAGTCGACCTGGGCATCATCGGTGAAAACGTGCTGGAAGAAGAGTTGCTTAACCGCCGAGCACAAGGGGAAGACCCGCGTTATTTCATGCTGCGCCGCCTCGATTTTGGCGCGTGCCGTCTGTCACTGGCCATGCCGCTGGATGAAGAATACACCGGCCCGCAATGCCTTGATAACAAACGCATCGCCACCTCTTACCCGCACCTGTTGAAGAAACACTTCGATAAACAAGGGATCAATTTTAAATCCTGCCTGTTAAACGGTTCAGTGGAAGTCGCGCCGCGCGCCGGATTAGCCGATGCCATTTGCGATCTGGTATCTACCGGCGCCACGTTGGAAGCCAACGGTCTACGCGAAGTAGACGTTATTTACCGCTCCAAAGCCTGTCTGATTCAACGTGACGGCGAGATGCCCGCCGAGAAACAACAGTTGATCGACAAACTGCTGACCCGTATGCAAGGTGTTATCCAGGCGCGTGAATCGAAATACATCATGCTGCACGCTCCCAGCGAGCGCCTTGATGAAGTGATTGCCCTGCTGCCCGGCGCAGAACGCCCGACTATCCTGCCGCTGGCCGGCGACCAAAGCCGCGTTGCCATGCACATGGTCAGTAGCGAAACCTTGTTCTGGGAAACCATGGAACGACTCAAGACGCTGGGTGCCAGTTCCATTCTGGTGCTGCCTATCGAGAAGATGATGGAGTAACTGCCATGACCAGCCGCAATTTCGATACGCTTATTGAGTGGGAACAGTGCGCTGAACAAGAGCGCCAGCAGTTGCTGACCCGCCCGGCCATTTCGGCCTCCGATCGCATAACCCGTAGCGTGAACGAGATTCTCGATCGGGTAAAAGCCGAAGGCGACAGCGCACTGCGCGCTTTCAGTGCCCAGTTTGACAAGGTTGACGTGGGCGCGATTCGCGTTACGCCGGAGCAAATTGCTGCCGCAGCCGCGCGACTGTGCAACGACATCAAACAGGCGATGGCGATTGCCGTCAGCAACATTGAGACCTTCCACAACGCACAGCGTTTACCGCCCGTTGATGTGGAAACCCAACCGGGCGTGCGTTGCCAGCAGGTAACACGCCCTATCGACAGCGTAGGCCTGTATATTCCCGGTGGTTCCGCACCGCTGTTCTCTACGGTACTGATGCTGGCCACGCCAGCGCGCATCGCCGAGTGTCGTCGCGTAATTCTCTGTTCGCCACCGCCGATTGCCGATGAAATTCTGTATGCCGCCCAACTGTGTGGCGTGCAAGAAGTGTTTCAATTGGGCGGTACACAAGCTATCGCCGCCATGGCATTCGGCACCGAGAGCGTCCCCCGCGTTGCCAAGATTTTTGGCCCTGGTAATGCTTATGTGACCGAAGCTAAACGCCAGGTGAGTCAGCGTCTGGATGGCGCAGCCATCGATATGCCTGCGGGGCCTTCCGAAGTGTTGGTGATCGCCGACAGCGGGGCAACCCCCGCGTTTGTGGCCTCCGACCTGTTATCACAGGCAGAGCACGGCCCGGATTCCCAGGTGATTCTGGTCACGCCGGATGCCGCTCTGGCCCGCGCCGTGGCGCAGGCAGTGCAACAGCAGTTAGCCCAGCTACCGCGTGCAGAGATCGCACGTCAGGCGCTGGACAGCAGCCGAGCCATTGTGGCGCGCGATTTGGCGCAATGCATTGATATCAGTAATCAGTACGGGCCGGAGCACTTGATTATTCAAACCCGTGAACCCGAAGCGCTGGTTGCAAAAATCACCAGCGCAGGTTCGGTGTTCCTCGGTGACTGGTCACCGGAATCCGCAGGGGATTACGCCTCTGGCACCAACCACGTACTGCCGACCTATGGTTATACCGCCACTTACTCCAGTCTGGGGCTGGCGGATTTCCAGAAACGCATGACCGTTCAACAGCTAACACCGCAAGGTTTTCTGCGTCTGGCGCCCACCATTGAGGTGTTGGCTCAGGCGGAACAACTGGTTGCCCACAAGAATGCCGTCACGCTACGCGTCGCTGCCCTGAAAGAGAAGGAATCCCAATGAGCATTGAACAACTGGCTCGCGCCAATGTACACACGCTTACGCCCTATCAATCGGCACGCCGTCTGGGTGGCAAAGGTGATGTGTGGCTCAATGCCAACGAATTTTTCCAGGCACCAGAATTCCAACTCACCGCACAGACGCTGAACCGTTATCCTGAATGCCAACCGCCGGTAGTCATCGAACGCTATGCTGCCTATGCAGGCGTCAAGCCAGAGCAGGTGCTGGTCAGTCGCGGCGCAGATGAAGGGATCGAACTGCTGATCCGTGCCTTTTGCGAACCGGGACAAGATGCCGTGCTTTATTGCCCTCCCACCTACGGCATGTATGGCGTCAGCGCGGAAACGCTGGGCGTTGAACGCCGTACGGTGCCCAGCACGGCGAATTGGCAGTTAGACTTGCCTGCTATTGCAAAAAATCTTAATAACGTAAAACTGATTTACGTGTGCAGCCCCAACAACCCGACCGGTAATGTCCTTGACGCAGACGATCTGCGTAAGCTGTTGGCACTGGCTGCATGCAAAGCGCTGGTGGTCGTGGATGAAGCCTATATTGAATTCAACCCCAGCTCCACGGTCGCGGGCTGGTTGGCAGACTATCCGCATCTGGTGGTGCTGCGTACCCTTTCCAAAGCGTTCGCACTGGCAGGATTACGTTGCGGCTTTACGTTAGCGAATGAGCCCGTGATCGCACTGCTGCTGAAGGTCATCGCACCTTATCCGCTGTCAACGCCGGTGGCAGATATCGCAGCGCAAGCGCTGGATGACGCTGGAATCGACACGATGCGTGAACGCGTCGCTGAGATTGCAGAAAACCGCGCCTGGCTGATGGCCGCGCTGGCGCCGTTACCTTGTGTGGAACAGGTGTTTGACAGTGCCAGCAACTACGTATTGGTACGTTTCGCCGCCGCCAGTAATGTGTTCAAAACGCTGTGGGATCAGGGCATTATTTTACGCGATCAGAACAAACAGCCCAGCCTTTCCGGATGCCTGCGCATCACTATCGGCAGCCGTGGCGAATGCCAGCAGGTGGTAGCCGCACTGCGCGCCTTATCCGGCATCAACGAGTAATCACCAGGAGCAGACATGGGACAGAAATTTCTTTTTATTGACCGCGATGGCACGCTGATTGCCGAGCCGCCGCAAGACTTCCAGGTTGATCGGTTAGATAAACTGGCGCTGGAGCCTGCCGTCATCCCTTCCCTGCTGAGTTTGCAGAAAGCCGGTTTCAAGCTGGTGATGATAACCAATCAAGACGGACTCGGCACGCCCAGTTTCCCGCAAGAGACGTTTGATCCGCCGCACCAGTTGATGATGCAGATTTTTACTTCGCAGGGCATTGCGTTTGACGAGGTGCTGATCTGTCGACATTTTCCTGCGGATAACTGCGCATGTCGCAAACCCAAAACCGCGCTGGTGGATGCCTTTTTGCAACAACACCCGATGGACAGCGCCAACAGTTACGTGATTGGCGATCGCGAAACGGACGTGCAGTTGGCACAAAATATGGGTATCACCGGATTACGCTATCAGCGTGATGGCCTTGACTGGCAGACCATCACCGACAAGCTCACCCAGCGTAACCGTCATGCGCTGGTGAACCGCGTGACGCGAGAAACTTCCATTAATGTGGAGGTGTGGCTGGATCAGGAAGGTGGCAGCAAGATCCACACTGGCGTCGGTTTCTTCGATCATATGCTCGACCAGATTGCCACCCACGGTGGGTTCCGCATGAACATCGATGTGAAAGGCGATCTGTATATCGACGATCACCACACGGTGGAAGACACCGGCCTCGCGTTGGGCGAAGCGCTGAACAAAGCGCTAGGCGACAAGCGCGGTATCGGTCGTTTTGGCTTTGTGCTGCCGATGGATGAATGTCTGGCACGCTGCGCGCTGGATATTTCCGGGCGCCCCCATTTGGAATATAAAGCCGAATTTAACTACCAGCGCGTAGGCGATTTAAGCACGGAAATGGTCGAGCACTTCTTCCGCTCACTGTCCTATGCCATGGGGTGCACGCTGCACTTAAGAACCAAAGGCCGTAACGATCACCATCGCGTAGAAAGCCTGTTCAAGGTATTTGGCCGCACGCTGCGCCAGACCATTCGTGTGGAGGGTGATACCCTGCCCAGTTCGAAAGGGGTGTTGTGATGAACGTGGTGATTCTCGATACCGGTTGCGCCAATCTCGCCTCTGTCACCTACACGGTGCGTCGCTTGGGCTATGACCCGGTGGTGAGCCGCGACGCCGAGGTGGTGCTACGCGCCGACAAACTGTTTCTGCCCGGCGTCGGCACGGCACAGGCCGCCATGGACCAACTTACCGCGCGTGATTTAATTCCGCTGATCAAAGCCTGCACCCAACCGGTGCTCGGTATTTGTCTCGGCATGCAACTGCTCGGCGCTGCCAGTGATGAGAATGGCGGGATTGATACGTTGAATATCATTCGGGTGGCGGTAAAAAAAATGCAGGACCGCGGTCTACCGCTACCGCACATGGGCTGGAATCAAGTCACTCCGCAGGCCGGACACCGTCTGTTCCAAGGCATTGATGAAGGTGCTTACTTCTACTTTGTGCACGGCTATGCCATGCCGGTATGTGCCAACACCATCGCACAAGCAGAGTACGGTGAGACCTTTACCGCCGCAGTACAGAAGGACAACTTCTACGGCGTGCAATTTCACCCAGAACGCTCTGGGGCCGCTGGCGCTCAGTTGCTGAAAAACTTTCTGGAGATGTAATCAGCATGATTATCCCCGCACTCGATCTTATCGACGGACAGGTGGTTCGTCTTCATCAGGGTGACTACGGTCAGCAACGCCAGTATGGCAGCGATCCCCTCCCTCGCTTGCAAGCCTATCAGCAACAGGGGGCTGAGGTGCTGCATCTGGTGGATTTGACCGGCGCAAAAGATCCGGCGGCACGCCAGATCCCGCTACTGAAAACCATGTTAGCAGGCGTTAATGTACCGGTACAGGTGGGTGGCGGTATCCGTACCGAGCAAGATGTCGTCGCGCTGCTAGACGCCGGAGCCACCCGCGTCGTCATTGGTTCGACGGCCGTGAAACAACCGGAGTTGGTACAGGCGTGGTTTACCCGTTATGGCGCTGATGCACTGGTGCTGGCGCTGGACGTGCGCATTGATAACGCAGGCGTCAAACAGGTTGCCATCAGTGGCTGGCAGGAAAACTCCGGCACCACGCTGGAGCACGTCATCGAACAATTTCAGCCATTTGGTCTGAAACATGTGCTGTGTACCGACATTTCCCGAGACGGTACGCTGAGCGGTTCCAACGTGGATCTCTATCATGCAGTATGCCAACGCTATCCGCAGATTGCCTTCCAGGCTTCTGGCGGCATTGGCGGGTTGCAGGATATCGCCAATCTGCGCGGCAGCGGTGTGCAAGGCGTGATCGTTGGGCGAGCATTGCTCGAAGAAAAATTCAATGTAACGGAGGCCATCGCATGCTGGCAAAACGGATAATTCCCTGTCTCGACGTGCGTGACGGTCAGGTGGTAAAAGGGGTGCAGTTTCGCAACCACGAAATCATCGGCGATATCGTTCCGTTAGCACAGCGTTATGCTCATGAAGGCGCAGACGAACTGGTCTTTTATGATATCACCGCGTCGTCAGACGGCCGTGTGGTCGATAAAAGCTGGGTCTCCCGTGTGGCAGAAGTGATTGATATCCCCTTCTGCGTGGCCGGTGGCATCAAAAGCATCGAAGATGCCGGACAAATCCTCTCGTTCGGTGCCGATAAAATTTCAATCAACTCCCCGGCGCTGGCCGATCGTACCTTGATCACCCGCCTTGCCGATCGTTATGGCGTGCAGTGCATCGTGGTCGGTATTGATACCTGGTATGACAGCGCTACCGGGCGTTATCATGTGAATCAGTATACCGGTGATGAAAGTCGCACCCGTGTTACCCAGTGGGAAACGCTGGATTGGGTGCAGGAAGTGCAACAGCGTGGTGCCGGTGAAATTGTACTGAACATGATGAATCAGGATGGCGTGCGTAACGGTTACGATCTGGAACAGCTTAAGTTGGTGCGTGAACGCTGTCATGTTCCATTGATCGCCTCTGGCGGGGCCGGTACACCTGAGCACTTTTTGCAAGCCTTCGAGCAGGCTCAGGTGGACGGTGCGCTGGCTGCTTCAGTATTCCATAAGCAAATCATCAATATTGGAGAATTAAAGCAATACCTTAAGCAACAAGGTGTGGAGATCAGAGCGTGTTAAGCCAACAACAGAAGGCCCAACTTGATTGGGAAAAAACCGACGGGATGATCCCCGCCATCGTGCAACATGCGGTATCCGGTGAGGTGTTGATGCTGGGGTACATGAATCAGGCGGCGCTGGACACCACCGAGCAGAGCGGCAAGGTCACCTTTTATTCCCGCACCAAACAGCGGCTGTGGACCAAGGGCGAATCCTCCGGCCATTTCCTTAACGTCGCGAGCATTACGCCTGACTGTGACAATGACAGCCTGCTGGTGCTTGCAGACCCCATCGGTCCGACCTGCCACCAAGGCACCAGCAGCTGTTTTGCCCCGGCGCAGCATGAGTGGTTGTTTTTGCATCAGTTGGAACAATTGTTAGCGAGCCGCAAACAGGCAGACCCGGCCAGCTCTTATACCGCAAAACTGTATGCCAGTGGCACCAAACGCATTGCGCAAAAAGTGGGTGAAGAAGGGTTGGAGACGGCACTGGCCGCCACCGTACACGATACTGAAGAGCTGACTAACGAAGCGGCTGATCTTATGTATCACCTGCTGGTGTTGTTACAGGATCAAGAACTGGATCTGGCCACCATTATTGGCCGCCTCAAGGCTCGTCACGCCAAATAGGGGTATCAGCACAAGGGAAGTTCCGGTCTGGCCCGGAATTTCCCTTTTGTTCACCAGCAACACCCTCTACAGCGATGCGTGCGTCAGCAGCACCGATGACGAAAATGTGGTTCCCGGCAGCGGTTGTACGCGCCGCACTTTAAAGGTATCCATCGCCAAAATCAGCTGTCTTGACTGATCCTCCAGCGAACGGGTTGACATCGTCGCCTCTTCGCCCCATTCCCACTCGAAACGCAACAAAACGGTAGAGGCTTATGCCACCAGTAAGTGCGTTAAAAATACCTCATTGGGGGAACGATAGCCCAGCGATTTTCTGCCCCTTGTATTGAGTATGTGTTCGAGTTCGGCAATCTTACGATGACTGACCTGACTGAAGTCTGTTCCCTTTGGGTAAAAACGTCGTATCAGCCCGTTGGTGTGCTCATTCAAGCCCCTCTCCCAGGAATGATAAGGATGGGCAAAGTAGACCTGCGCCCCTGTGATTTGAGTAATTTGCTCGTGCAGAGCGAATTCAGGGCCGTTATAGCCAAGCGACTTAATTTTGATTACACCATATGGACTGAGAACAAACTCTCTGTATCGCAACCCATCTCTCTTTTTTTGCTTTTTGCTTGTGCCCATTTATGCTCAATTGGGTTAAGATCTAGCGAATATGTAGGCAAATACTCCACCATATACCCTGCATCGATGATGACTTGTTGAATATTATGTTTTTTGTGAAAAGTGGCATTGTCCATCATGATTACACTGTTTTTAGGGAGTACTGGGATAAGGACTTGTGTGACCCAGGCATAGAAAACATCGCTGTTAATATTGATATCAAATAATCCGATAGCAAACAGCGTTGTGCCTAATAAAGCGCCGATAACATTTGTTCTTCCCCTAGCTCCCCAGTTCTTCAGGCCAAAACACCGTTGACCTTTTGGGGAATAGCCGTGAGTCCGTGGGGCATCGTGTGAAAAACCACTTTCATCAATAAAAACAATAGGTTTACCTTCTTTTTCATACTGTTGTTTTTTTTGTTGAAATCCCTGCCGGGCGTTTTCGTCGGCTTTCGGATGACGTAGAGTTTTTTTTATAGGTCAATCCCAGCTTTTTAAGCGCTTGCCAAATGGCCTTCTGACAAACGCCAAAACGCTCTGCACGTTCTTTTTGGTAAGCATCTGGATATTGTTCAACATCTTTTATCAACTCGGATTTATCGATCTTTCGCTGACGCGTGGTCGATGCTTTTGACTCTATTTGATTAATCCAACGCGATACAGAGGCAGGGCCAATGGCTTTGTTGAATAATTTAAGATACTGATTTATATAAGCATTATAAAATTTCAACGACTAATTTTTCCTCTCGGAATGCTTTTTATTGTGCTAACTATTTGATTTGTCGTTCTAACAAAATACATTCTCTGTAAATGCATTCTAACTAAAGAAGATGTAAATCAAACGGTTAAATTATTCAACAAAGCCAGGGCCAATCCGAAATTGCTTCGCTGTTTCTCGGATACTCAACCCTTCGTTTTTCCGTGTAGATATCACTTTACGTCTAAAATCAATTGAATAGCTCATTTAAATAATGTAATCAAAATTAAGTCGTTTAGCTATATCAGCTGTTAGGGTCTTAAACTTGCAAAAGGTATTAGCTTCAATGTCCCTGAAAGCAGCAACCACAGTCTCCGCACGCTTATTAGGCAGTTTGCGAATGATGACGGTTTTCAATGCTTTATCTACGATGGTTAACAAGAATGACTTCTGGTCTTTGCCAAAAATAGTGTCAATTTCGAAGTGGCCAGGCTCCTGTTTAAGCTCGGCTTGAGCTGGGCGATACTCAATACCAACACGGTTGGGAATAGGGCCTGATTTGAGGTTTTCGGCATTAAACTAGTTGCTGAATAGAGACTTGCATTTTTTGTCAGGCTATTGAGAATAAAAAGAGGTTTAACTTAGAGAATAAAGGTTTGAAATGATCAACAAAGAGCGGTTGTTACGAGATAATCGTTTATGTAAAGCAATCATTGGATTATCAGTCGAAGAATTGAAAAATTTAGCCGCTGAATTTTCAGCTTGTTATTTGATTTATCGGAAAAAGAATCGAAAAGATCACGAGCGGCAGATGGGTGCAGGGCAGAAAGGATTTATCCCAACCCCATTAGATAAACTGCTTTTTATTTTATTGTATTTAAAATGTTATCCGACCTATGATTTGCAAGGACTTCTGGCTTTGTTGAATAATTTAACGTTTTGATTTACAACTTCTTTAGGTGGGATGCATGTACAGAAAATGTATTTTGTTAGAGCGATAAATCAAATAGTTAGCACAATAAAAAGCATTACGGTAGTAAAATTTAGTCGTTAGGATTTTATAATACCCATTTAAATCAGTATTTTAAATTATTCAACAAAGCCATAGAACACGGGTATGTCGCTGGGTAAAAATATTATTGCCGGTTTTAGAGATGACCTTGGGGCGAGAGTGTGTTTTGCCCGCTCGTCAAATTCGCTCTGCTGAGGAATTTTTTCGCGCCTTTCCTGGAGTTAAAGACGTCTTTATTGATGGGACAGAGCGACCTGTCCAAAAGCCTAAGAATCTGCGTCGGCGAAAAAAAATGTATTCGGGAAAGAAAAGACAGACCACTCGAAAAGGGCTTATTATGACTGACGAAACAAGGCAAATTGGATTTATCCCCATGAGCAAAAATGGGCGCCGTCACGATAAACGCTTACTCGATAAAGTCGATATAATTCGCCATATTCCTCCTGAGGTAACCATCTGGGCAGATACCGGTTTTCAAGGTATAGATAAACAGCATCCTAATACACAAATCCCAAAAAAAGGAACTCGAAAAAGACCTTTATCGCCTGAACAAAAACAAGAAAATAAAATAATCTCGGGCATCCGTATTACAGTTGAACACGCCATCGCGGGTATCAAGCGCCTCGGTTGCATGACCCAAATTTTACGGAATCGTAGACCCTTTATTGATGATACCTTCTTACTCCTTAGCGCCGGTCTTTGGAATTTCCATCTCAGAACAGCGTAAAATTTACTTCAATCACCGAAACACCCTTATTTTACTATTAAGCAACACGCTTAATGCCATCATTGGCAGTGCCTTAAAACTGCCATTTTTACCCTAGGTGGGTCAGATTTACATCGGCAGGTGGGCCAGTTTTACATCGGTAGCTACATGGTGGAGCAGGATCACCGAAATATCAGGCGCCGGATACGGCCCATGCTGGGATTCAAATCATTTCGGCGAGCGCAGACGATACTGGCCGGCATTGAGTTAATGCACATGATACGCAAGGGTCAATTTCATCATTCAGCCAACAGTGAATTGTCACCGGCAGAGCAATTTTATCTGTTGGCTGCTTAATAAATAGGCAATGCCACTTTTGCTGACTTGTCTACGCTAATGCGACAGAGCCTGAGGATGGTGCATATACTCGGGCATACGTCGTGCAGTGGTCAACTAAATTTGGCCACCCTACCTGACTGTTGATGGAACAGCCGTTCTGATTCATTTGGTGTTAACCCACCGTTATACCAGTGAGGTCTGACATCGCTATAATAATG
The DNA here is from genome assembly GCF_052050035.1 of Symbiopectobacterium purcellii. Taxonomy (GTDB): domain Bacteria; phylum Pseudomonadota; class Gammaproteobacteria; order Enterobacterales; family Enterobacteriaceae; genus Symbiopectobacterium; species Symbiopectobacterium purcellii_A. Next base: position 3,993,477 of record NZ_CP189882.1, on the reverse strand, counting down.
GGTTATGTAGCGAATAATGGATGATTGAGCAGTACTAAAGCTTTGGTAGCCAGTCGTTGGCACCCATTCAGTCTTCAGACTACGGAAGAATCGCTCCATCGGACTATTATCCCAACAATTTCCTCTGCGACTCATACTTTGGGTCATCTGATAATAAGCGTGTTGCTTAATAGTGAAATAAGGGTGTTTCGGTGATTGAAGTAAATTTTACGCTGTTCTGAGATGGAAATTCCAAAGACCGGCGCTAAGGAGTAAGAAGGTATCATCAATAAAGGGTCTACGATTCCGTAAAATTTGGGTCATGCAACCGAGGCGCTTGATACCCGCGATGGCGTGTTCAACTGTAATACGGATGCCCGAGATTATTTTATTTTCTTGTTTTTGTTCAGGCGATAAAGGTCTTTTTCGAGTTCCTTTTTTTGGGATTTGTGTATTAGGATGCTGTTTATCTATACCTTGAAAACCGGTATCTGCCCAGATGGTTACCTCAGGAGGAATATGGCGAATTATATCGACTTTATCGAGTAAGCGTTTATCGTGACGGCGCCCATTTTTGCTCATGGGGATAAATCCAACTTGCCTTGTTTCGTCAGTCATAATAAGCCCTTTTCGAGTGGTCTGTCTTTTCTTTCCCGAATACATTTTTTTTCGCCGACGCAGATTCTTAGGCTTTTGGACAGGTCGCTCTGTCCCATCAATAAAGACGTCTTTAACTCCAGGAAAGGCGCGAAAAAATTCCTCAGCAGAGCGAATTTGACGAGCGGGCAAAACACATTCTCGCCCCAAGGTCATCTCTAAAACCGGCAATAATATTTTTACCCAGCGACATACCCGTGTTCTATCTAAACCAGGCTTTGTTGAATAATTTAACGTTTTGATTTACAACTTCTTTAGGTGGGATGCATGTACAGAAAATGTATTTTGTTAGAGCGATAAATCAAATAGTTAGCACAATAAAAAGCATTACGGTAGTAAAATTTAGTCGTTAAAATTTTATAATACCCATTTAAATCAGTATTTTAAATTATTCAGAGACTGTAAAATAATCTGTGTAAATGGCATTTTGAGGAAAACCTTCAAAGGATAACAAAATGCCTATCAGCAACGAACTTATTGACCAACTGCTTCAAGATTGTCACTCCCCTCAGGATCTGCTGGGTGAATCAGGCCTACTCAAGGTGCTGACTAAAAGACTGGCGGAACGGGTTCTTGAAGCTGAGATGGAGATGCACCTTGGGTATGCTAAGCATGACCCGGCTGGTAATCATTCAGGCAACTCCCGCAATGGCAAGACATCCAAGAGCGTACGTAGCCAAAATGGGGAGATCGAGCTCGATATTCCGCGCGACCGCAACAGTATAGCCAACCGACTTAAAAATGATTACATCCTATGCCCTGATATGCGGCAAAGAAGCATAGCTGGCTGTTATCAAAATAATGTCGCTTGGCTATATCATCGCTCCCGATAGCAGCTCCCCATGGCAAAGCAAAAGTTTAAAATCACCAACTGGCCCACCTACAACAAAGCACTCAGACAACGCGGCTCCCTGACGGTCTGGCTTCATGAGTCCGCCATCGCTGCATGGACTGACAGTGCTTCGCCTGAAGGTCGTGGTCGGCCGCTTTACTACACCGATATGGCTGTTACCACGGTTTTGATGATAAAGCGCGTGTTTAACCTGTCGCTCCGGGCATTACAGGGCTTTATCGACTCGGTTTTTACACTGATGAGTCTGCCACTGCGCTGCCCGGACTACTCTCTGGTCAGTCGGCGGGCAACAACCGTCAGTATCAGCATAAAAACGCCAACGCGTGGTGAAATCTCGCATCTGGTCATCGACAGTACCGGTCTGAAGGTCTTTGGCGAAGGTGAATGGAAAGTCAGGCAGCATGGGGCTGACAGACGAAGAGTGTGGCGCAAGCTTCATCTGGCAGCAGACAGTGCGACGCATGAGATTATCTGTGCCGACTTATCGCTCAGCGGAACGACAGATGCGCAGGCACTGCCGGGCCTGATTAACCAAACCCACCGAAAAATCAGGGAAGTGTCAGCAGACGGTGCTTATGACGCCCGTTACTGCCACGATGCGTTGCTAAGAAAGAAAATCAGGCCCATTATCCCGCCGCGAAGCGGAGCGAAATACTGGCCGGACAATTACTATGAACGTAACCATGCGGTGGCGAATCAGCGTCTGAGCGGGAGTAATGATATGTGGAAAAAGAAAGTGGGTTATCACCGGCGTTCAGTGGCAGAAACAGCGATGTTCCGCATAAAAACTTTGCTGGGTGGCCACCTGAGCCTGCGTGACTACGATGCTCAGGTGGGTGAAGCCATGGCGATGGTCAAAGCGCTGGAGAGTGTAAAAAGATCTGTGTAAATGGCATTTTGAGGAAAACCTTCAGAGGACAAAAAATGCCTATCAGCAACGAACTTATTGACCAACTGCTTCAGGATTGCCACTCCCCTCAGGAGCTTCTGGGTGAATCAGGCCTACTCAAGGAGCTGACTAAAAGACTGGCGGAACGGGTTCTTGAAGCTGAGATGGAGATATAGCCAACCGACTTAAAAATGATTACATCCTATGCCCTGATATGCGGCAAAGAAGCATAGCTGGCTGTTATCAAAATAATGTCGCTTGGCTATACACCTTGGGTATGCTAAGCATGACCCGGCTGGTAATAATTCAGGCAACTCCCGCAATGGCAAGACATCCAAGAGCGTACGTAGCCAAAATGGGGCGCTCGAGCTCGATATTCCGCGCGACCGCAACAGTACCTTCGAGCCGACACTGATCGGTAAGCACGAAAAGCAGCTTAACGGCTTCGATGACCGCATGGCTTTGTTGAATAATTTAACCGTTTGATTTACATCTTCTTTAGTTAGAATGCATTTACAGAGAATGTATTTTGTTAGAACGACAAATCAAATAGTTAGCACAATAAAAAGCATTCCGAGAGGAAAAATTAGTCGTTGAAATTTTATAATGCTTATATAAATCAGTATCTTAAATTATTCAACAAAGCCTGACCGCATTATTTCTCTCTATTCCAGAGGGCTATCAACCCGTGATATTCAGGCTCACTTTAAAGAAGTCTACGGGGTCGATGTTTCCGCTGGCTTCATTTCTCAAGTGACCAATGCCGTGATGGATGACGTTAAGCGCTGGCAGCAACGGCCGCTGGATGCGTTTTATCCCATTGTTTACCTTGACTGTATTGTGGTCAAAAGCCAGGACGGCGGAGCCGTGACCAACAAGTCTGTTTACTTGGCTCTAGGCATCAACGGCCAGGGCGAAAAAGAGCTGCTGGGGCTATGGATAGCCAAAACTGAGGAGGCCAAGTTCTGGTTATCTGTAATGACAGAACTGAAAAATCGTGGGCTACAGGACATCTTCATCGCCTGCTGCGATGGCCTGAAGGGCTTTCCTGATGCCATTGAAGTTGTTTACCCGCATACGCGGGTACAGCTCTGCATCGTGCATCAGGTGCGGAACTCGCTGCGCTACGTCGGCTGGAAAGAGCGTAAAGCCGTTGCTGCTGACCTCCGCACTATCTATAGTTCCGCAACGCTAGAGGGCGCTGAAGAGGCCATGGATGCCTTCGCGGCCAAATGGGATGAGCAGTTCCCGACGATCAGCCCATCGTGGAGAAATAATTGGGAACGTCTCATCGTCATTTTTGATTTTCCGCCGGAGATCCGCAAGGTTATCTACACCACCAACGCGATAGAGTCGTTAAATGCTTCATTGCGCAAGATAACGAAAACGCGACGAATATTTCCAACGGATGACTCGGTGCTAAAATTATTCTATCTAGCCTTGCATAATATCTCGGCTAAATGGACCCTACCAATCAGAGACTGGAAACCGGCTATGAGCCAATTCATGTTGATGTATGGAGATCGGATTTCCGGTTAAGCGATGGAGCCATTTACACGAAATTCTTTACAGACTCAAGCGCTGAATCGTATGACGTTGTTGGGTATGCCACACAGCGTCAGGATCGGATAACAGGTGTAGCAGAGGGAGTCATCCTGTCGGCTAATTCTGATTTATTCAACAAAGCCGTTTGGCAACTAACGAGGGTTAATTCTTTCATCAACTTACCCGCTAACCACCGCCCAAGTTTCACGTCGTGTGTATTGGTAACCATCGTGGCGATAGTCCTTGTGCCCGCAGACCCGCCACTAACGTTCCACGCTTCGCTGACCAGGCTACGTTTTATCGTCCGCTCAATATCTGGCTCCTTAGGTCGACACCAATAGCGATAACTGCTTCGGTGAACATTAAAAATACGACACAACGCTTTCACTGGATAAAGCGCTCTTAGCTTTTCAACTACCGAGAATTTTTCAGTGAGTCGGACATTAAGAGCGCAGTAGCCTTTTTTAAGATGGCATTCTCCATTTCCAGTCGGTGGATTTTTTTCTTCATTTCTCTGAACTCAATTTGTTCAGGTGTTAATGGCAGACCAGGCGATGTTTTCCCTTGACGTTCTAAACGAAGGGCTCTTACCCACCGGCTAATCGCTGAAAGACTGACGTTCATGGCTTTCGCGGCTTCCTGGTAGGTATAATTTTGGTCAAGGACTAATTTGGCGGTTTCACATTTAAATTCAGCAGTAATTATTTTACTCATTTTGGCACCTATAAAAATTATGAGGTAAGCATATCACCTCTACTTAGGTGGCCAAATTCAGTATGCCACTACAGAATGCAGAGTCATGGATAACCATCATTGAAGCGGCTTTGTTGAATAAATCGAAGGCTTTGTTGAATAAATCGAACTTTCAGGGGATCGCCGGATCAAAGCACTATCATCGCTCCCGATAGCAGCTCCCCATGGCAAAGCAAAAGTTTAAAATCACCAACTGGCCCACCTACAACAAAGCACTCAGACAACGCTGCTCCCTGACGGTCTGGCTTCATGAGTCCGCCATCGCTGCATGGACTGACAGTGCTTCGCCTGAAGGTCGTGGTCGGCCGCTTTACTACACCGATATGGCTGTTATAGCTAAACGACTTAATTTTGATTACATTATTTAAATGAGCTATTCAATTGATTTTAGACGTAAAGTGATATCTACACGGAAAAACGAAGGGTTGAGTATCCGAGAAACAGCGAAGCAATTTCGGATTGGCCCTGCCTCTGTATCGCGTTGGATTAATCAAATAGAGTCAAAAGCATCGACCACGCGTCAGCGAAAGATCGATAAATCCGAGTTGATAAAAGATGTTGAACAATATCCAGATGCTTACCAAAAAGAACGTGCAGAGCGTTTTGGCGTTTGTCAGAAGGCCATTTGGCAAGCGCTTAAAAAGCTGGGATTGACCTATAAAAAAACTCTACGTCATCCGAAAGCCGACGAAAACGCCCGGCAGGGATTTCAACAAAAAAAACAACAGTATGAAAAAGAAGGTAAACCTATTGTTTTTATTGATGAAAGTGGTTTTTCACACGATGCCCCACGGACTCACGGCTATTCCCCAAAAGGTCAACGGTGTTTTGGCCTGAAGAACTGGGGAGCTAGGGGAAGAACAAATGTTATCGGCGCTTTATTAGGCACAACGCTGTTTGCTATCGGATTATTTGATATCAATATTAACAGCGATGTTTTCTATGCCTGGGTCACACAAGTCCTTATCCCAGTACTCCCTAAAAACAGTGTAATCATGATGGACAATGCCACTTTTCACAAAAAACATAATATTCAACAAGTCATCATCGATGCAGGGTATATGGTGGAGTATTTGCCTACATATTCGCCAGATCTTAACCCAATTGAGCATAAATGGGCACAAGCAAAAAGCAAAAAGCAAAAAGCAAAAAAAGAGAGATGGGTTGCGATACAGAGAGTTTGTTCTCAGTCCATATGGTGTAATCAAAATTAAGTCGCTTGGCTATACCACGGTTTTGATGATAAAGCGCGTGTTTAACCTGTCGCTCCGGGCATTACAGGGCTTTGTCGACTCGGTTTTTACACTGATGAGCCTGCCACTGCGCTGCCCGGACTACTCTCTGGTCAGTCGGCGGGCAAAAACCGTCAGTATCAGCATAAAAACGCCAACGCGTGGTGAAATCTCGCATCTGGTCATCGACAGTACCGGTCTGAAGGTCTTTGGCGAAGGTGAATGGAAAGTCAGGCAGCATGGGGCTGACAGACGAAGAGTGTGGCGCAAGCTTCATCTGGCAGCAGACAGTGCGACGCATGAGATTATCTGTGCCGACTTATCGCTCAGCGGAACGACAGATGCGCAGGCACTGCCGGGCCTGATTAACCAAACCCACCGAAAAATCAGGGAAGTGTCAGCAGACGGTGCTTATGACGCCCGTTACTGCCACGATGCGTTGCTAAGAAAGAAAATCAGGCCCCTTATCCCGCCGCGAAGCGGAGCCAAATACTGGCCGGACAAGTACCATGAACGTAACCATGCGGTGGCGAATCAGCGTCTGAGCGGGAGTAATGATATGTGGAAAAAGAAAGTGGGTTATCACCGGCGTTCAGTGGCAGAAACAGCGATGTTCCGCATAAAAACTTTGCTGGGTGGCCATCTGAGCCTGCGTGACTATGAGGCTCAAATAGGTGAAGCCATAGCGATGGTCAAAGCGCTGAACCGTATGACGTTGTTGGGTATGCCACACAGCGTCAGGATAGGATAACAGGTGTAACAGAGGGAGTCATCCTGTCGGCTAATTCTGATTTATTCAACAAAGCCGAGGAACGCCACAACAGGCTGACGCCAAGGGCGTATACGACATTCGTAAATCTGAACTAGAGGAGGCGGCATAAATGGCAATTAACGTAATCGTAGCATCAGGAAATATCGGCAAGGATGCCGAGCAGCGCTGGACTCCTAACGGTAAGTGTATTGCGTCATTCTCCTTACCAGTAAAACAAGGCTACGGAGAGCATGAGAAAACATCATGGGTGCAATGCCGACTGTTTGGGCCCAAAGCTGAAAAGCTGCCTCAATACCTAACAAAAGGAACAAAGGTTACGGTAACTGGTGAGTTTGTTCTGGACGAATGGACGGATCAGCAGGGAAACAAGCGTACAGCACCAGTAATCATCCTCAACGATATCGACTTTGGCGCATCAGGTCAGCAAAGCAATCAGCGCCAGAAAACAAACGGCAATGGACGCCAGCAGCAAACACCGCCGCCTAATAACGAACCGCCGATGAATTTCGACGACGAGCCACCATTCTGATTTAACCCAACCATCACCGCAGCGCTATATCCAACATGGAAGGATTTGTGCTGCCTAAATTTCAGGTGACGTTATGACCTACGAAGAATTAACGCCTGACGAAAAACACTATTACAACCGATTAGACTCGTGGAGAAAGGAGCGATACCTAAATACTATTCCTATAGTCAGGGGAGCAATGGAAGCTGTAGATGCTGGGGATAAAGGATTGTCTCACCCACGGTTAATTAATTGGGAAGAAAAGCGGCTGGCATGGGAAAATCGCGTGATATTAGCCGAAGAGCAGCGGATCGCAGCGGAAGCCAATAGAGTTTATGCCAAAGTAGAAATTGACTCCTCTAAAGACGAACGCTTTAAGAATTACAGAGGGCGTTACGGTGCTGTCAGAAGCGACTAATCCCCAATATTGTGGGTTGTGCAGGATTTGAACATGCGACCGATGGATTAAGAGTCCACAGCTCTACCAACTGAGCTAACAATCCGTAGTGGCATCACATTTTGAGAATGGCAGCAATGATGCTCACGGCAGCGGCGACCATTAGACCAAGCCGGATGGTCATCTGCATGCCAAGTTTATCAAAACCGGCAGTCATATCCTTACGGACATCGGCTATCTGCGCGTCGGTCTTCTCGAAGCGGCCCAGCATCTGAGCTTCGTTCTTCTCGAAGCGAGCAATCATCTCTTTGCGCACGTATTCAAGGTCACGCTTGGTAGCAACATCAGCTACCTCGTGAGATTTACGCACGACGAGCGAGATCGCCTTGGCCTGCTCTCTCGAAATACCAGCCGTTTCAAGCTCTTCTGACGCCTGCAATGTATAGCCAAGCGACATTATTTTGATAACAGCCAGCTATGCTTCTTTGCCGCATATCAGGGCATAGGATGTAATCATTTTTAAGTCGGTTGGCTATATCAAATGCGACTTGGCCCATAGCGGATCCTCCTGTGTTAAGCCAAGTGTAAGCGATCTGACCGCCAATCTGCAAAATTTTACCCGTTAGCCCTCTGATAACCACATCCGTTTAATTATGGAGAAATTGTTATGTCGAAATTAGTTGTCATTGAAAATACCGTCGTCCGTCAAGATGCTTTCGGGCGTTACTGCCTGAATGATTTACATCGCGCAGCCGTTGCACAAGGTAGAGCGACTAAATAACAGAGACCTTCCGCTTTTTTCAAAAGCAAGGGGACTCGTAAGATAGCAAAATCGTTAGGTAATAACGCATTAAAGACAATGCATGGTGGCGTTGAATCAGGCATTTGGGTTGTACCTGCATTAGCTATTCGCTATGTCTATTGGCGGCTTTGTTGAATAAATCAGAATTAGCCGACAGGATGACTCCCTCTGCTACACCTGTTATCCTATCCTGACGCTGTGTGGCATACCCAACAACGTCATACGGTTCAGCGCTTTGACCATCGCTATGGCTTCACCTACTTGAGCCTCATAGTCACGCAGGCTCAGATGGCCACCCAGCAAAGTTTTTATGCGGAACATCGCTGTTTCTGCCACTGAACGCCGGTGATAACCCACTTTCTTTTTCCACATATCATTACTCCCGCTCAGACGCTGATTCGCCACCGCATGGTTACGTTCATGGTACTTGTCCGGCCAGTATTTGGCTCCGCTTCGCGGCGGGATAAGGGGCCTGATTTTCTTTCTTAGCAACGCATCGTGGCAGTAACGGGCGTCATAAGCACCGTCTGCTGACACTTCCCTGATTTTTCGGTGGGTTTGGTTAATCAGGCCCGGCAGTGCCTGCGCATCTGTCGTTCCGCTGAGCGATAAGTCGGCACAGATAATCTCATGCGTCGCACTGTCTGCTGCCAGATGAAGCTTGCGCCACACTCTTCGTCTGTCAGCCCCATGCTGCCTGACTTTCCATTCACCTTCGCCAAAGACCTTCAGACCGGTACTGTCGATGACCAGATGCGAGATTTCACCACGCGTTGGCGTTTTTATGCTGATACTGACGGTTTTTGCCCGCCGACTGACCAGAGAGTAGTCCGGGCAGCGCAGTGGCAGGCTCATCAGTGTAAAAACCGAGTCGACAAAGCCCTGTAATGCCCGGAGCGACAGGTTAAACACGCGCTTTATCATCAAAACCGTGGTAACAGCCATATCGGTGTAGTAAAGCGGCCGACCACGACCTTCAGGCGAAGCACTGTCAGTCCATGCAGCGATGGCGGACTCATCAAGCCAGACCGTCAGGGAGCCGCGTTGTCTGAGTGCTTTGTTGTAGGTGGGCCAGTTGGTGATTTTAAACTTTTGCTTTGCCATGGGGAGCTGCTATCGGGAGCGATGATAGTGCTTTGATCCGGCGATCCCCTGAAAGTTCGATTTATTCAACAAAGCCTCTATTGGCTTAAAAAAGAAACAATGATAGATAAAAATAGAGCCACAACAGCCTGCCGATTTACCGTCATGATGAACGAAACACCACTGAGTCACCTCTCCGGGGAGGTGATTTATGCATGAGTTCACCCCTCAGCTGCCTTTCGAGGGAGAATGGGGCATCAAGCCAGACTGTCAATGAACCGCGCTGCCTGAGAGCATTGTTGTAGACGGACCAGTTGGTGATTTTAAACGTTTGCTTTGCCATGGGAACCCTATGCTGAAATGACTGTAGTGATCAGATCCGCCAGTCACCTAAAAGTTCGATTTATTCAGCAAAGCCTATATTCAGTTGATTACCGGATTGTCTGTTGATTCGTTACACCAATATACTCAACGTACTTCTGAGATGCTCGGCAAGGCCACCAGATAAGCTTACTTCACCTGCCTTCTGCTGAATATGCAGATGCATCTTGAAGTACGTTGAGTATATAAGCTTCTGGTATAATCTAGGGATAAAATAAAAGGGATGCTTGCAATAGGCTATCAGTAAAAAATATCTCTGTGAGTAACGCGGTAATCCCTCGGTCAGTTTTTGGAGTTCGATAATTATGTCAGGAAGCGTCATGAAGATAAAATACTCTCTTGATATCTTTCTGTTGGTATTCCGCAGAGAGTCTGGGGTAATGATATTGCCGTTTGCTATTATGCTTCCAATGTTATTGATGTTTTTTTCTTTTGCAATTGATGGGGCGTATTTCCAGTCAACCCGTGCCCGATTGGCAGATGCGATGAATCAGGGGACATTAGCCATTGCGATAAACGATCGCTGCGATTACGTAGAGGATAAAGAATGTGCTGTTAAGCATGAAAATAAGGAAGCCAATAAAAAACTTCTGAGTCACTATTTGAATTATTATTTTCCCAACATAACTTTTACCGATAACGATCTGGACGTTATTGTCAATCTAAACCGTAACAATGCAAAAGAATTAACATCAATTGATTATAATGCAACAGGGATTGCGAAATTACATCCTATCTTCAAAAAATATAACGTAGTTGGATTTAGCGATGATGTCATCGTCCGTGCAGACAGTTCCGCCGGTACGGTAAGAAAATCGGTGAAAAATCACAATATTCCTACGGATTTCGTTTTTATTGTAGACGTTTCTTCCTCAATGGGCCGGAAGATTCGTGGGTCTTATAATAATAGTCCTAAATACGATATTTTAAAAAAGGCGGTAGTGAATATTTCCCAAACTATTTTTAATAATAACAAGAAAAATACCATTGGCATTGTTCCTTTTAATGTTGGTGTTCCTGTTAAATTGAGTAAAACAAATCTTTTTGGTGGAAAAGAAACAGGCTGTTCTTTTGCCGGGAAGCTCAAAAAACAGTATACGGAGTTCAGAAGTAAAAGTGTTGATTTCAATTTTTGGTATAACAAATATTTAGATGATAAAGTAAATAATATCAAAAAACAGGATGAGCTAATCACCTATTTTTATGAAAAAATCGTTGCAGATGGTTTGCATCTTACCATGCCGCAAATGGTTGATAAAAAATGGTGCACTACATATTCGGAGAAAAATATTCCTTTTTACAGCTGTGATGCTGATTCTCGTGCTAATTTGCGGGCGCATACTGATGAATATAATCTTCATTATGATCATGTTAAAAAATTAAACAAAATAGCAGATGAATATTTGAGTATTGTAAATTCTGAAACTATTGATTTCAATGAAGCTTTGAAGGATAAGAATTTGTTTTCTGACAGGTCGGTCACTACTTATACCTACTTTCCTCATCGTCCTCATCATGAGTATAAGACCATGTTTGATAACATGTGTTATGATTTTAACTATTTTAGATTTTATGGAAAAATAAGAAATACTATCTATTCACATGATCTGAATGATTTTGTTAAGGAAATGAAATATAGACAGTCGCCGCCCTCTTATTTAATTGAATTAACCTCTAATCCTGAAGTTATCTCTCAATTTGAGAAAATGAGTGTTATGGGAGGACAAACTGACACTATCACTGGTTTGCTGCGATCGCTACCTGTGATTGCGAAGGGTCATAATGCTAAAAAGGTCATTATCATGGTTACTGATGGGGATGATAGCCATAAGGGTCCGAAAAGTTTATCCATAAAGCTCCATAAGGATTACAAAATTTGTAAAAGAATAAAAGAGGGTTTATTAACTTATAATAAAATCTATAAGACAAACGAGGTAGATATCTTTTACATTTCATTGAGCTCCACAAAAGGCGATGATAGACATATTAAGTTTTGGAGAGAGTTCTGTGTTGGAGACGATAATGCTTTTGTTGCGAATGATTATCTAAGTCTGGTGAATATACTAACAAAAGTATATAAAAAAGAGAGAATAAACTTTATCGATAAAAGTCGTTTTTAATCGATAGGCTTCGTCCGTATTTGGGAGGGATATGAGAACAATTGTTATTGCGGATATACTCTATTATCGTTATAAAAGGGCTGAGCGAACTTTTTTATAAAAAATTCGACGGCAATCGGCTTTGTTGATGCTTTGTTGAATAAATCGAACTTTCAGGGGATCGCCGGATCAAAGCACTATCATCGCTCCCGATAGCAGCTCCCCATGGCAAAGCAAAAGTTTAAAATCACCAACTGGCCCACCTACAACAAAGCACTCAGACAACGCGGCTCCCTGACGGTCTGGCTTGATGAGTCGGCCATCGCTGCATGGACTGACAGTTCTTCGCCTGAAGGTCGTGGTCGGCCGCTTTACTACACCGATATGGCTGTTACCACGGTTTTGATGATAAAGCGCGTGTTTAACCTGTCGCTCCGGGCATTACAGGGCTTTGTCGACTCGGTTTTTACACTGATGAGCCTGCCACTGCGCTGCACGGACTACTCTCTGGTCAGTCGGCGGGCAAAAAGCCCCATTCCCAGTCGAAACGCAACAAAACGGTAGGGCATTATGCCGCCTGTAAGTGCGTTAAAAATACCTCATTTGGAGAACGATAACCCAGCGATTTTCTGCCTCGCGTATTGAGCAGGTGTTCGAGTGCTGCAACCTTGCGATGGGTGACATAATTGAAGTCCGTTCCCTTCGGGTAAAAACGCCGTATCAGCCCGTTGGTATGCTCATTCAACCCGCGTTCCCAGGAATGATATGGCCGGGCAAAGTAGACCGGTGCCCCCGTGACTTTTGTAATTTCCCCGTGCTGGGAAAATTCAGAACCGTTGTCAGCAGTCAGGGTTTTAAACTCGCAGAAGGTATTGGCAACGATGTCCCTGAAGGCCGCTACCACTGTCTCTGCTCGCTTGTTGGGCAGTTTGCGAATGATGACCAGCTTGACGGCTTTATCGACCACCGTCAGCAGGAATGATTTCTGATCTTTGCCAAAGATGGTGTCAATCTCGAAATGCCCGGGTTCCTGCTTGAGGTCAGCAACGGCCGGCCGCTGCTCAATGCCAACACGGTTGGGAATAGGACCGCGTTTGTTCTCATCGGTCTGATAGTTATACCGTTTACCCCGATGAGGGAGCTGCTGATACAGCTCACCGCCGGCCCGGCGCTCCTGCTGGATATAGCGATAGAGCGAGTTCTTGCTGACGGACAGGCCAAATTCCAGGACCAGGCGCCCACTGATGACCTCAGGTGAGGTGTGGGTAGACAGCGCCGTTCTGATAAAGTCCTGAATGTGCGGTTCAAGCTGGTTAATCACGCTGTCCGGCCGTGTTTTCTGCCGCCGCCCTCTGGCCAACGTTTCGGCCCTTCTGCAGGAATAGACCCCGTTGAAAGCGGCGTCGGTATTGCGTCTGAGTTCCCTGCTGATGGTAGAACGAGGAAGCTCCAGTTCCCGGGCGATGGTGGCCTGGTTAACCCCATCACCACGCCGCTTTTCGATGTAGAACCGTTCTTTGTGAGTCAGATGTTTTCCCTGCATGCAACGGGATCTCCAGTAGGGCCAGAACGGTGATTTTATCCGACTCTGGCCAGTGGGTCACTTTGTTGCGTTTCGAGTGGGAATGGGGCTTTGGCGAAGGTGAATGGAAAGTCAGGCAGCATGGGGCTGACAGACGAAGAGTGTGGCGCAAGCTTCATCTGGCAGCAGACAGTGCGACGCATGAGATTCTCTGTGCCGACTTATCGCTCAGCGGAACGACAGATGCGCAGGCACTGCCGGGCCTGATTAACCAAACCCACCGAAAAATCAGGGAAGTGTCAGCAGACGGTGCTTATGACGCCCGTTATAGCCAAGCGACTTAATTTTGATTACACCATATGGACTGAGAACAAACTCTCTGTATCGCAACCCATCTCTCTTTTTTTGCTTTTTGCTTGTGCCCATTTATGCTCAATTGGGTTAAGATCTGGCGAATATGTAGGCAAATACTCCACCATATACCCTGCATCGATGATGACTTGTTGAATATTATGTTTTTTGTGAAAAGTGGCATTGTCCATCATGATTACACTGTTTTTAGGGAGTACTGGGATAAGGACTTGTGTGACCCAGGCATAGAAAACATCGCTGTTAATATTGATATCAAATAATCCGATAGCAAACAGCGTTGTGCCTAATAAAGCGCCGATAACATTTGTTCTTCCCCTAGCTCCCCAGTTCTTCAGGCCAAAACACCGTTGACCTTTTGGGGAATAGCCGTGAGTCCGTGGGGTATCGTGTGAAAAACCACTTTCATCAATAAAAACAATAGGTTTACCTTCTTTTTCATACTGTTGTTTTTTTTGTTGAAATCCCTGCCGGGCGTTTTCGTCGGCTTTCGGATGACGTAGAGTTTTTTTTATAGGTCAATCCCAGCTTTTTAAGCGCTTGCCAAATGGCCTTCTGACAAACGCCAAAACGCTCTGCACGTTCTTTTTGGTAAGCATCTGGATATTGTTCAACATCTTTTATCAACTCGGATTTATCGATCTTTCGCTGACGCGTGGTCGATGCTTTTGACTCTATTTGATTAATCCAACGCGATACAGAGGCAGGGCCAATCCGAAATTGCTTCGCTGTTTCTCGGATACTCAACCCTTCGTTTTTCCGTGTAGATATCACTTTACGTCTAAAATCAATTGAATAGCTCATTTAAATAATGTAATCAAAATTAAGTCGTTTAGCTATACTGCCACGATGCGTTGCTAAGAAAGAAAATCAGGCCCCTTATCCCGCCGCGAAGCGGAGCCAAATACTGGCCGGACAAGTACCATGAACGTAACCATGCGGTGGCGAATCAGCGTCTGAGCGGGAGTAATGATATGTGGAAAAAGAAAGTGGGTTATCACCGGCGTTCAGTGGCAGAAACAGCGATGTTCCGCATAAAAACTTTGCTGGGTGGCCATCTGAGCCTGCGTGACTATGAGGCTCAAGTAGGTGAAGCCATAGCGATGGTCAAAGCGCTGAACCGTATGACGTTGTTGGGTATGCCACACAGCGTCAGGATAGGATAACAGGTGTAGCAGAGGGAGTCATCCTGTCGGCTAATTCTGATTTATTCAACAAAGCCCTTTGTTGAATAAATCGAACTTTCAGGGGATCGCCGGATCAGAGCACTATCATCGCTCCCGATAGCAGCTCCCCATGGCAAAGCAAAAGTTTAAAATCACCAACTGGCCCACCTACAACAAAGCACTCAGACAACGCGGCTCCCTGACGGTCTGGCTTGATGAGTCCGCCATCGCTGCATGGACTGACAGTGCTTCGCCTGAAGGTCGTGGTCGGCCGCTTTACTACACCGATATGGCTGTTACCACGGTTTTGATGATAAAGCGCGTGTTTAACCTGTCGCTCCGGGCATTACAGGGCTTTGTCGACTCGGTTTTTACACTGATGAGCCTGCCACTGCGCTGCCCGGACTACTCTCTGGTCAGTCGGCGGGCAAAAACCGTCAGTATCAGCATAAAAACGCCAACGCGTGGTGAAATCTCGCATCTGGTCATCGACAGTACCGGTCTGAAGGTCTTTGGCGAAGGTGGATGGAAAGTCAGGCAGCATGGGGCTGACAGACGAAGAGTGTGGCGCAAGCTTCATCTGGCAGCAGACAGTGCGACGCATGAGATTATCTGTGCCGACTTATCGCTCAGCGGAACGACAGATGCGCAGGCACTGCCGGGCCTGATTAACCAAACCCACCGGAAAATCAGGTAAGTGTCAGCAGACGGTGCTTATGACGCCCGTTACTGCCACGATGCGTTGCTGAGAAAGAAAATCAGGCCCCTTATCCCGCCGCGAAGCGGAGCGAAATACTGGCCGGACAAGTACTATGAGGCTTTGTTGAATAATTTAAGATACTGATTTATATAAGCATTATAAAATTTCAACGACTAATTTTTCCTCTCGGAAGG
This sequence comes from Symbiopectobacterium purcellii, assembly GCF_052050035.1. Lineage (GTDB taxonomy): Bacteria > Pseudomonadota > Gammaproteobacteria > Enterobacterales > Enterobacteriaceae > Symbiopectobacterium > Symbiopectobacterium purcellii_A. Next base: position 3,977,576 of record NZ_CP189882.1, on the reverse strand, counting down.
CTTTGTTGAATAATTTAACCGTTTGATTTACATCTTCTTTAGTTAGAATGCATTTACAGAGAATGTATTTTGTTAGAACGACAAATCAAATAGTTAGCACAATAAAAAGCATTCCGAGAGGGCTTTGTTGAATAAATCAGAATTAGCCGACAGGATGACTCCCTCTGCTACACCTGTTATCCTATCCTGACGATGTGTGGCATACCCAACAACGTCATACGGTTCAGCGCTTTGACCATCGCTATGGCTTCACCTACTTGAGCCTCATAGTCACGCAGGCTCAGATGGCCACCCAGCAAAGTTTTTATGCGGAACATCGCTGTTTCTGCCACTGAACGCCGGTGATAACCCACTTTCTTTTTCCACATATCATTACTCCCGCTCAGACGCTGATTCGCCACCGCATGGTTACGTTCATGGTACTTGTCCGGCCAGTATTTGGCTCCGCTTCGCGGCGGGATAAGGGGCCTGATTTTCTTTCTTAGCAACGCATCGTGGCAGTAACGGGCGTCATAAGCACCGTCTGCTGACACTTCCCTGATTTTTCGGTGGGTTTGGTTAATCAGGCCCGGCAGTGCCTGCGCATCTGTCGTTCCGCTGAGCGATAAGTCGGCACAGATAATCTCATGCGTCGCACTGTCTGCTGCCAGATGAAGCTTGCGCCACACTCTTCGTCTGTCAGCCCCATGCTGCCTGACTTTCCATTCACCTTCGCCAAAGACCTTCAGACCGGTACTGTCGATGACCAGATGCGAGATTTCACCACGCGTTGGCGTTTTTATGCTGATACTGACGGTTGTTGCCCGCCGACTGACCAGAGAGTAGTCCGGGCAGCGCAGTGGCAGGCTCATCAGTGTAAAAACCGAGTCGACAAAGCCCTGTAATGCCCGGAGCGACAGGTTAAACACGCGCTTTATCATCAAAACCGTGGTAACAGCCATATCGGTGTAGTAAAGCGGCCAACCACGACCTTCAGGCGAAGAACTGTCAGTCCATGCAGCGATGGCCGACTCATCAAGCCAGACCGTCAGGGAGCCGCGTTGTCTGAGTGCTTTGTTGTAGGTGGGCCAGTTGGTGATTTTAAACTTTTGCTTTGCCATGGGGAGCTGCTATCGGGAGCGATGATAGTGCTTTGATCCGGCGATCCCCTGAAAGTTCGATTTATTCAACAAAGCCCATCCGTATTACAGTTGAACACGCCATCGCGGGTATCAAGCGCCTCGGTTGCATGACCCAAATTTTACGGAATCGTAGACCCTTTATTGATGATACCTTCTTACTCCTTAGCGCCGGTCTTTGGAATTTCCATCTCAGAACAGCGTAAAATTTACTTCAATCACCGAAACACCCTTATTTCACTATTAAGCAACACGCTTATTGAGTGGCCTTGCACGGTCACAAACTTGGCGATATGCCCGTTGTACACCGGATAGCCACCAGCGTTGATTACGATTGGCTGGGCTACGGGTACGTGGCTTCCATCATCGTTTTCGAGATAGACCGTAATCTGGTTGCTGGGAATAGTCAGATCTGTGTCGATGGCTCCAATTTAAATCTTACCGTTGACGTTAGCCTTGAAAGCGCGGGCTAGCGTGAAGTTTTGAGATGGCATGGGCTTTGTTGAATAATTTAACCGTTTGATTTACATCTTCTTTAGTTAGAATGCATTTACAGAGAATGTATTTTGTTAGAACGACAAATCAAATAGTTAGCACAATAAAAAGCATTCCGAGAGGAAAAATTAGTCGTTGAAATTTTATAATGCTTATATAAATCAGTATCTTAAATTATTCAACAAAGCCGATGGCATGCTGATTACAACATTGAGCGTTATTGCCATTGTTATTTCTCCGGGCGTGAGTAGTCCCCACAGAGCGTGTCTGCGGTAATTGTTTAGGAATCAGTGATGTAGTATCACGGCGGTCTTATTGTGGATATAAACAGTTGATCATAAGATGCAGATCCACTTGTTTAGGTGAGGCGTCGAAAATGGGAAGATATGACCCACAATTCAATTTGCGTTTGCCATACGAGTTAAAAGAAAAGGTTACGCAGCGTGCCAAGATGAACGGACGCTCTTTAAATGCTGAATTGATACAGATAGTTCAAGATGCCATGGCTCAGCCATCGCCGATATCAGGCTATCGTGACGAGGCTGAGCGACTGGCTAGCATCCATGCAGAAGAGTTCAAGAAAATTGTTTTTGAAACACTAAAATCCATGTACAAGAATGACTTACATGAACCATTCGGAGATAAATGATCTAGGTCAAATTATCCACAAGCAGTTCACCACACTGAGCCTTGTGTTTTACAGAAATATATGATTTAGCGGTTGCTTACTCGTTCGCTTTCGTTCACACTTGTATTACCTGATAGGTAATCGATTCACGTGCGCAAGAAAAAGGACTCCTGATCACTCTGGAGGACATATGCAAACAGCAACTAAGAACGCAACAATGCCATACATGATCCCGGAAGCAGACTTTGACAGAAAGCTAAGTGTTGTCAGAAACAACATCGAGCACACCCATGCTTTCCTGCAAAAAGGTGTAGTGGACTTCTCACTGCCTGGCTTTGTTGTGCCTTTTGGTTATCGCTTGGTTAAGTCTCGCAACGATGAGCATTACCGTTTAGTTACTGGTGCTCAGGATCCAGAAACTGTCTATGCAGTTAAGCTTGTTTTTCGTCATGACATCATAGATGCGAAAAAAACATGCACGCAGATACTGGTATGGAGAACTATTCAAGCCCAGCACGATAATGCTGTTCGAGGATTGCCACAAGTTTTCTTCCAGTTCTTCCTGGAGAGCTACTCAATAGTCGTATCTGATGAAGAGCAAACCATTGAAGGTCGTCGCTTTTGGGAAAGAATGATATCGTGGGCCATGTCTACTACTGGCTATCACGTATACGTATCAGATGGTACGCAAGAGTCTCGCCCATTGACGTTTATGACTTCTTGGGATGACTTTTATACTACATGGGCTGAATTCTGTTGGGGTAATGACAAAGACTGTCATAGCCACCGTCTATTAGTGATAAGCAAGGATAGACTTCACTAACCAATCAAACTAAACCCGGTACGCCGGGTTTTCTTTTACCCCTACCCACCACTGCTACCCTGACTAAGGAGGTTGGGATGAAGTACGTTATTGCGGCGCACTTCAGTAGTAATATTGATGTATTAGTCGCGACTTGATCTGACACATGACCTTGAAAGGTTGAGAGTTACCGGTTTTGATATGGGTGTCTAATCCTTAAACAAAACGCGAGGTAACTCTCATGCTTCATACTAACAATCACATCATCAAACACAAAGCCGGCCTGCTCAATCTCGCCGAAGAACTTGGTAACGTATCAAAAGCCTGTAAGATCATGGGCGTGTCGCGCGACACGTTTTACCGTTATCAGGAACTGGCTGCTGAAGGTGGCATCGATGCACTGGTTAACCAGAACCGCCGGGTTCCCAACCTGAAGAACCGCGCCGACGAAGCCACTGAACGCGCGGTTGTTGAATATGCCGTTGAGTTCCCGGCCCACGGGCAGCACCGGACCAGTAATGAGCTGCGTAAAAAAGGCGTATTTATCTCCGGCAGCGGCGTGCGGTCCATCTGGCAACGGCACGATCTGGAGAACTTCCGTAAACGCCTGAAGGCGCTTGAGGAAAAAGTTGCCAGAGAAGGCATCGTGCTTACCGATGTCCAAATCGCAGCGCTGGAGAAAAAGACGCATGATGATGAGGCCAGCGGCGAAATCGAGACGGCTCATCCGGGTTATCTCGGGTCGCAGGACACCTTCTACGTTGGCAATCTGAAAGGGGTGGGCCGTATCTACCAGCAGACGTTCGTGGATACGTACTCGAAAGTGGCACACTGCAAGCTTTATACGAGTAAAACGCCGATCACTGCCGCCGACCTGCTATAGCCAAGCGACATTATTTTGATAACAGCCAGCTATGCTTCTTTGCCGCATATCAGGGCATAGGATGTAATCATTTTTAAGTCGGTTGGCTATAAATGATCGCGTACTGTAGTGGCATACTGAATTTGGCCACCTAAGTAGAGGTGATATGCTTACCTCATAATTTTTATAGGTGCCAAAATGAGTAAAATAATTACTGCTGAATTTAAATGTGAAACCGCCAAATTAGTCCTTGTCCAAAATTATACCTACCAGGAAGCCGCGAAAGCCATGAACGTCAGTCTTTCAGCGATTAGCCGGTGGGTAAGAGCCCTTCGTTTAGAACGTCAAGGGAAAACATCGCCTGGTCTGCCATTAACACCTGAACAAATTGAGTTCAGAGAAATGAAGAAAAAAATCCACCGACTGGAAATGGAGAATGCCATCTTAAAAAAGGCTACTGCGCTCTTAATGTCCGACTCACTGAAAAATTCTCGGTAGTTGAAAAGCTAAGAGCGCTTTATCCAGTGAAAGCGTTGTGTCGTATTTTTAATGTTCACCGAAGCAGTTATCGCTATTGGTGTCGACCTAAGGAGCCAGATATTGAGCGAACTATAAAACGTAGCCTGGTCAGCGAAGCTTGGAACGTTAGTGGCGGGTCTGCGGGCGCAAGGACTATCGCCACGATGGTTACCAATACACACGACGTGAAACTTGGGCGGTGGTTAGCGGGTAAGTTGATGAAAGAATTAACCCTCGTTAGTTGCCAAACAAGAAAACATCAATACAACCGCGGTGGAAATGAATGTATTGATATTCCAAATCTGCTCAATAGGCAGTTCGCTGTTACCAAGCCTGACCAGGTTTGGTGCGGCGATGTAACCTATATTTGGACAGGCGACCGATGGGCGTATCTGGCGGTGGTATTAGATTTATTTGCCCGAAAACCCGTGGGTTGGGCAATAAGCGTGTTGCTTAATAGTGAAATAAGGGTGTTTCGGTGATTGAAGTAAATTTTACGCTGTTCTGAGATGGAAATTCCAAAGACCGGCGCTAAGGAGTAAGAAGGTATCATCAATAAAGGGTCTACGATTCCGTAAAATTTGGGTCATGCAACCGAGGCGCTTGATACCCGCGATGGCGTGTTCAACTGTAATACGGATGCCCGAGATTATTTTATTTTCTTGTTTTTGTTCAGGCGATAAAGGTCTTTTTCGAGTTCCTTGAGTCTGTAAAGAATTTTGTGTAAATGGCTCCATTGCTTAACCGGAGATTCGTTCTCCATACATCAACATGAATTGGCTCATAGCAGGTTTCCAGTCTCTGATTGGCAAGGTCCATTTAGCAGAGATATTATGCAAGGCTAGATAGAGTAATTTTATCACCGAGTCATCCGTTGGAAATATTCGTCGCGTTTTCGTTATCTTGCGCAATGAAGCATTTAACGACTCTATCGCGTTGGTGGTGTAGATAACCTTGCGGATCTCCGGCGGAAAGTCAAAAATGACGATGAGACGTTCCCAATTATTTCTCCACGACGGGCTGATCGTCGGGAACTGTTCATCCCATTTGGCCGCGAAGGCATCCAGGGCCTCTTCAGCGCCCTCTAGCGTTGCGGAACTATAGATGGTGCGCAGGTCAGCAGCAACGGCCTTACGCTCTTTCCAGCCGACGTAGCGCAGCGAGTTCCGCACCTGATGCACAATGCAGAGCTGTACCCGCGTATGCGGGTAAACAGCTTCAATGGCATCAGGAAAGCCTTTCAGGCCATCGCAGCAGGCGACGAAGATGTCCTTTAGCCCACGATTTTTCAGTTCTGTCATCACAGATAACCAGAACTTGGCCCCCTCAGTTTTGGCTATCCATAGCCCCAGCAGCTCTTTTTCGCCCTGGCCGTTGACGCCGAGGGCCAGATAAACAGACTTGTTGGCCACGGCTCCGCCGTCCTGGCTTTTGACAACAATACAGTCAAGGTAAACAATGGGATAAAGCGCATCCAGCGGCCGTTGCTGCCAGCGCTTAACTTCATCCATCACAGCATTGGTCACTTGAGAAATGAAGCCAGCGGAAACATCGACCCCGTAGACTTCTTTAAAGTGTGCCTGAATATCACGGGTTGATAACCCTCTGGAATAGAGAGAAATAATGCGGTCATCGAAGCCGTTAAGCTGTTTTTCGTGCTTACCGATCAGTGTCGGCTCGAAGGTACTGTTGCGGTCGCGCGGAATATCGAGCTCGATCTCCCCATTTTGGCTACGTACGCTCTTGGATGTCTTGCCATTGCGTGAGTTGCCTGAATGATTACCAGCCGGGTCATGCTTAGCATACCCAAGGTGCATCTCCATCTCAGCTTCAAGAACCCGTTCCGCCAGTCTTTTAGTCAGCACCTTGAGTAGGCCTGATTCACCCAGCAGATCCTGAGGGGAGTGACAATCTTGAAGCAGTTGGTCAATAAGTTCGTTGCTGATAGGCATTTTGTTATCCTTTGAAGGTTTTCCTCAAAATGCCATTTACACAGATTATTTTACAGTCTCAGTTCCTTTTTTTGGGATTTGTGTATTAGGATGCTGTTTATCTATACCTTGAAAACCGGTATCTGCCCAGATGGTTACCTCAGGAGGAATATGGCGAATTATATCGACTTTATCTAGTAAGCGTTTATCGTGACGGCGCCCATTTTTGCTCATGGGGATAAATCCAATTTGCCTTGTTTCGTCAGTCATAATAAGCCCTTTTCGAGTGGTCTGTCTTTTCTTTCCCGAATACATTTTTTTTCGCCGACGCAGATTCTTAGGCTTTTGGACAGGTCGCTCTGTCCCATCAATAAAGACGTCTTTAACTCCAGGAAAGGCGCGAAAAAATTCCTCAGCAGAGCGAATTTGACGAGCGGGCAAAACACATTCTCGCCCCAAGGTCATCTCTAAAACCGGCAATAATATTTTTACCCAGCGACATACCCGTATTCTATCTAAACCAAAAAGAAGTCCTTGCAAATCATAGGTCGGATAACATTTTAAATACAATAAAATAAAAAGCAGTTTATCTAATGGGGTTGGGATAAATCCTTTCTGCCCTGCACCCATCTGCCGCTCGTGATCTTTTCGATTCTTTTTCCGATAAATCAAATAACAAGCTGAAAATTCAGCGGCTAAATTTTTCAATTCTTCGACTGATAATCCAATGATTGCTTTACATAAACGATTATCTCGTAACAACCGCTCTTTGTTGATCATTTCAAACCTTTATTCTCTAAGTTAAACCTCTTTTTATTCTCAATAGCCTGACAAAAAATGCAAGTCTCTATTCAGCAACTAGTTTAATGTCGTTTTCGCCAGATTCAGAATTAACAGCCAAAGCACTACAAATGGCTTGGGAACTGCGTGGGCATCCCAAACAAGTCATGTTTCATAGTGACCAAGGAAGCCATTACACCAGTCGTCAGTATAGGCAGGCATTGTGGCGTTATCAGATGACCCAAAGTATGAGTCGCAGAGGAAATTGTTGGGATAATAGTCCGATGGAGCGATTCTTCCGTAGTCTGAAGACTGAATGGGTGCCAACGACTGGCTACCAAAGCTTTAGTACTGCTCAATCATCCATTATTCGCTACATAACCCATTATTATAGCGATGTCAGACGGCTTTGTTGAATAATTTAACCGTTTGATTTACATCTTCTTTAGTTAGAATGCATTTACAGAGAATGTATTTTGTTAGAACGACAAATCAAATAGTTAGCACAATAAAAAGCATTCCGAGAGGAAAAATTAGTCGTTGAAATTTTATAATGCTTATATAAATCAGTATCTTAAATTATTCAACAAAGCCATGTCAGACCTCACTGGTATAACGGTGGGTTAACACCAAATGAATCAGAACGGCTGTTCCATCAACAGTCAGGTAGGGTGGCCAAATTTAGTTGACCACTACACTTTTAGCCATAATGATAGACGTTGTAGCAGCATAAACGACCTGAGAGAGACTTATGTACAAAATAACGGCAACTATCAAAAAGCACGGTGGGATGGATGTCAGTGGCTACGGTTCTCTGAGGTGAAACTCACCATGTCAGAATGCGAAAAACTGATCTTTAAGCCTAAGGAGGCAGGTATAGCTAAACGACTTAATTTTGATTACATTATTTAAATGAGCTATTCAATTGATTTTAGACGTAAAGTGATATCTACACGGAAAAACGAAGGGTTGAGTATCCGAGAAACAGCGAAGCAATTTCGGATTGGCCCTGCCTCTGTATCGCGTTGGATTAATCAAATAGAGTCAAAAGCATCGACCACGCGTCAGCGAAAGATCGATAAATCCGAGTTGATAAAAGATGTTGAACAATATCCAGATGCTTACCAAAAAGAACGTGCAGAGCGTTTTGGCGTTTGTCAGAAGGCCATTTGGCAAGCGCTTAAAAAGCTGGGATTGACCTATAAAAAAAACTCTACGTCATCCGAAAGCCGACGAAAACGCCCGGCAGGGATTTCAACAAAAAAAACAACAGTATGAAAAAGAAGGTAAACCTATTGTTTTTATTGATGAAAGTGGTTTTTCACACGATGCCCCACGGACTCACGGCTATTCCCCAAAAGGTCAACGGTGTTTTGGCCTGAAGAACTGGGGAGCTAGGGGAAGAACAAATGTTATCGGCGCTTTATTAGGCACAACGCTGTTTGCTATCGGATTATTTGATATCAATATTAACAGCGATGTTTTCTATGCCTGGGTCACACAAGTCCTTATCCCAGTACTCCCTAAAAACAGTGTAATCATGATGGACAATGCCACTTTTCACAAAAAACATAATATTCAACAAGTCATCATCGATGCAGGGTATATGGTGGAGTATTTGCCTACATATTCGCCGGATCTTAACCCAATTGAGCATAAATGGGCACAAGCAAAAAGCAAAAAAAGAGAGATGGGTTGCGATACAGAGAGTTTGTTCTCAGTCCATATGGTGTAATCAAAATTAAGTCGCTTGGCTATACCGAGCAATGCACCGCCCACCATGGCAAGGGTGAGTGAGCCTAACCCCATGCGGGCAACCGAAGGGAGCGCTGCCAACTGCAGAAAGCCGACGGTCATAAGGGCAATAAAAAGCAGGCCAGGCAGCTTGCGAAAAAGCGGGTGGATAGATTTATCACCTTGAATTATAAAAAGAGATGCCATTGTTATACCTGTTTGAAGTCGAGCTAACCTGGTACACAGCCTATGATGAGTGGCGATAAAAGAGAAATTGACTATATGCTTATAACCTATTGCTATTTCCGATAAGGGCGAACGATGCACATCACGTTGAGACAACTTGAAGTTTTTGCTGAGGTCCTGAAAAGCGGATCGACTACACAAGCGTCCGTTATGCTAGCCCTTTCTCAGTCTGCCGTGAGCGCAGCGTTATCGGATTTAGAAGCGCAACTGGGTGTTCAACTGTTCGATCGCGTCGGTAAGCGCTTGGTGGTGAATGAGCACGGGCGATTGCTTTATCCCAAAGCGTTGGCCATTTTGGAACAGTCGCTGGAGATAGAAAAAATGTTCCAGCAAGACAATGGCGCATTACGCGTGTTCGCCAGCAGCACCATTGGTAATTATCTGTTGCCTGCCATGATAGCGCGCTATCGGCGTGATTATCCCTCGATCCCTTTTGAGCTGCACGTGGGCAACACCCAGGACGTGGTGACGGCGGTGGCGGAATTCAGCGTGGATCTCGGTTTCATCGAGGGGCCTTGTCATCACCCGGATTTAGTGACACAACCCTGGCTGGAGGATGAGCTTGTGGTTTTTTGCGCCCCTGATAATCCCCTCGCGCAGCAGATACTTACCGTCCCTATACTGGCGGAAGCGCCGTGGATCTTGCGTGAACGCGGCTCAGGCACGCGGGAAATTCTGGATCACCAACTCTTGGCACAATTGCCTCACTTCAAACTGGTGATGGAATTGGGGAACTCCGAGGCCATCAAGCATGCGGTGCGTCACGGTATAGGTATCAGTTGTCTGTCGCGTCGGGTGATTGCCGATCAGCTTGCCGCGGGGTCGCTGGTGGCGTTGCAACTGGATCAACCCCACTTGGTGCGTACACTTTATCTGGTGCACCACAGACAAAAACACCTTTCCAATGTGTTGCAACACTTTCTGGAATACTGTCAGCCAGCAAAGTAGGGTTGCCTGCGGCCATTCGACTTTCTTATTGCTAATGATGGCGCGGCAGTTATGAAGCTCTCTTATAACTCGATAATGATAGCGATTCTGTAGAAAACGATTTGCTACAATGCCGCCTCATTTTAGACAGAGCGCAGGATATTATGGCTCAGCAAGAATTACATAGCACATCTCAGGGCGCGCCTACGCTGCGCCGTGAGCTTAAAGCGCGGCATCTCACCATGATTGCAATTGGCGGATCCATCGGCACCGGGCTGTTTGTCGCTTCAGGCGCGACCATTTCGCAGGCCGGACCCGGTGGGGCGCTGCTCTCTTATGCGCTTATCGGGTTGATGGTCTACTTTTTGATGACCAGCCTGGGTGAACTGGCAGCGTTTATGCCTGTTTCAGGATCGTTTTCCACGTACGGTGCCAAATACGTAGAAGAGGGCTTCGGCTTCGCACTCGGATGGAACTACTGGTATAACTGGGCGGTGACGATAGCCGTCGACCTGGTGGCGGCGCAGTTGGTGATGGGCTACTGGTTCCCTGAAGTTTCCGGCTGGATTTGGAGTGCCCTGTTTTTAGTCTTGATGTTTCTGCTTAACTACATCTCGGTAAAAGGGTTTGGTGAGGCAGAGTATTGGTTCTCACTGATCAAAGTGGTCACCGTCGTGGTCTTTATCGCCGTTGGCGTGCTGATGATCGTCGGTATTCTGCGCGGCGCGGAGAACGCAGGCTGGCACAACTGGCAAATTGGCGATGCGCCTTTTTCTGGTGGTTTCTCGGCGATGATTGGCGTGGCGATGATTGTCGGTTTCTCCTTTCAGGGCACTGAACTGATCGGCGTAGCGGCGGGTGAATCAAAAGATCCTGCGCAAAATATTCCACGCGCTATTCGCCAGGTGTTCTGGCGTATATTGCTGTTTTATGTGTTTGCCATCCTGATTATCAGCCTGATTATTCCTTATACCGACCCCAACTTGCTGCGTAATGATGTGAAAGATATTACGGTCAGCCCGTTTACACTGGTGTTCCAGAATGCCGGACTGCTGTCGGCGGCAGCGGTGATGAATGCGGTGATCCTGACGGCAGTGCTCTCTGCGGGTAACTCCGGAATGTATGCTTCCACGCGTATGCTCTTTACCTTGGCGCAGGAAGGCAAAGCGCCTCGGATGTTCGCCAAACTCTCCAAAGGCGGTGTGCCGCGCAATGCGCTGTATGCCACTACCGTTGTGGCGGGGCTCTGTTTCCTGACCTCAATGTTTGGTAACCAAACGGTGTATCTCTGGCTGTTGAATACCTCCGGCATGACCGGTTTTATCGCCTGGCTGGGGATTGCGATTAGCCATTATCGTTTCCGCCGTGGCTATGTGCAGCACGGGTTGGATCTTAACGCGCTGCCGTACCGTTCAGGATTCTTCCCGCTTGGGCCTATCTTCGCATTCGTGCTTTGCCTGCTGATCACTCTGGGGCAAAACTATCAGGCATTTTTGCAGGATAACATCGACTGGTATGGCGTCACCGCAACCTATATTGGCATTCCATTATTTTTGCTGATTTGGTTCGGTTATAAGCTGTCTCGCGGGACGCGTATTGTGAAATATGAAGACATGACCTTTCCTGATTTTCATAAATAACGGTTAAGCATGTGATTCGATTGCGCCATGGGTAATCAGATTACCCATGGCATTTTTTATGAAAATACATTTCTATTGAATAATAGGTTTACAGCGTTAATTCGAAACGCGTAAAAAAATTTCTTCGCTTATGTCGTAATTCAGTATATCCACCGTGCTTTTCTATCATATTGTATAAGCGTGCTGATAAATAGTTTACCAAGGTAATTATCTGGCGCGTATCCATCATAATTTCAGTCAAAAAATGCCTTCCGTTGGTATCATCCATAACAATGAATGTTAATAAATTCAATTTAATTTTCAGTTAATTTGATGTGCGAATTAACATTATCACTGGTCGTTGATAACAATACCCGCTATTCAGGTAAAGTAAAAAAAGTGTCGAATAACAATAAAGCGTGGCAACATGAAAAAAATTAACCTTCAGTGCATAAAAAACAGTATTCATTGTCGTTTTTAATGTTTGTTATTATCATCAAATAAATCACAACACTAACTCTCGGGGCTGACATCATGTTGAAAATTACTTTCCTGGATAAAGGGGCATTGCCTGAAACCATTTTCTGGAAAAAGCATTTTTTTCGCAGACCGCAATGTCAACACGAATGGATCGAATATAGCTATACGCCACCGGAACTGGTGGTGGAGCGTGCGCAAGGGTGTGAGGTGATAATCACCAATAAAGTGGTGCTGACGCGTGAGATTCTGCAAGTGTTGCAGTCGCTAAAACTGATCGCGGTTACTGCAACCGGCGTGAACAATATCGATGTCGTTGCTGCGCAGGAACTGGGGATCGCTGTGCGCAATGTTCCTGCTTATTCGACGCAATCGGTCGCGGAACACGTGATCGCCATGATATTTTCTCTCAAGCATAGTCTGATGGGCTGGTATCGCGATCAGCTCAGCGATCGCTGGGCCGCGCAAAATCAGTTTTGCTATTTCGATCACCCGGTAAAAGATATCGCGGGGTCAACGCTCGGTATCATCGGTTCTGGGACGATAGGGCAAGAGGTCGCTCGGTTGGCCAGTGCGGTGGGCATGAAAGTGCAGTTTGCAGAACGACGCGGTGCGGTGCAATGTCGGCCCGGTTATTTGCCGTTTGAACAAGTGATGCAAACGTCCGATGTTATCTCGCTGCATTGCCCGCTGACTGCGGATACCCAAGGTTTGATCAATGCGCAGACGCTGGCACTGTGTAAGCCGTCGGCGTTTATCATCAATACGGCGCGCGGGGCGTTGGTGGATGAATCGGCACTGTTGTCGGTACTGTTGCAGCATCGCATTGCAGGGGCTGCGTTGGATGGATTGGCACAGGAGCCTCCGTCGTTGGATAACCCGTTAATGAAAGCGGCGAAAACCATGCCAAACCTGTTGATTACCCCGCATATTGCCGCCCCATTCCCACTCGAAACGCAACAAAACGGTAGAGGCTTATGCCACCAGTAAGTGCGTTAAAAATACCTCATTGGGGGAACGATAGCCCAGCGATTTTCTGCCCCTTGTATTGAGTATGTGTTCGAGTTCGGCAATCTTACGATGACTGACCTGACTGAAGTCTGTTCCCTTTGGGTAAAAACGTCGTATCAGCCCGTTGGTGTGCTCATTCAAGCCCCTCTCCCAGGAGTGATAAGGATGGGCAAAGTAGACCTGCGCCCCTGTGATTTGAGTAATTTGCTCGTGCAGAGCGAATTCAGGGCCGTTATCAGCTGTTAGGGTCTTAAACTTGCAAAAGGTATTAGCTTCAATGTCCCTGAAAGCAGCAACCACAGTCTCCGTACGCTTATTAGGCAGTTTGCGAATGATGAATTTTTTCAATGCTTTATCTACGATTCTTAACAAGAATGACTTCTGGTCTTTGCCAAAATAGTGTCAATTTCGAAGTGGCCAGGCTCCTGTTTAAGCTCGGCTTGAGCTGGGCGATACTCAATACCAACACGGTTGGGAATAGGGCCTGATTTGAGGTTTTCGGCATTGTACCTGTAACGTTTTCCCCGATGAGGAAGTTGCTGATATAGCTCCCCGCCAGCCTGTCTCTCCTGCAGGATATAGCGATATAGCGTATTCTTGCTGACAGATATACCGAATTCCAGGTGCAAACGGCCACTGATGATTTCAGGTGAAGAGTGAGTGGAAAGCGCCTGCCTGATGAAGTTTTGAATGTGTGGCTCCAACGGGTAAAAAGCATTAAGCGTGTTGCTTAATAGTGAAATAAGGGTGTTTCGGTGATTGAAGTAAATTTTACGCTGTTCTGAGATGGAAATTCCAAAGACCGGCGCTAAGGAGTAAGAAGGTATCATCAATAAAGGGTCTACGATTCCGTAAAATTTGGGTCATGCAACCGAGGCGCTTGATACCCGCGATGGCGTGTTCAACTGTAATACGGATGCCCGAGATTATTTTATTTTCTTGTTTTTGTTCAGGCGATAAAGGTCTTTTTCGAGTTCCTTTTTTTGGAATTTGTGTATTAGGATGCTGTTTATCTATACCTTGAAAACCGGTATCTGCCCAGATGGTTACCTCAGGAGGAATATGGCGAATTATATCGACTTTATCGAGTAAGCGTTTATCGTGACGGCGCCCATTTTTGCTCATGGGGATAAATCCAATTTGCCTTGTTTCGTCAGTCATAATAAGCCCTTTTCGAGTGGTCTGTCTTTTCTTTCCCGAATACATTTTTTTTCGCCGACGCAGATTCTTAGGCTTTTGGACAGGTCGCTCTGTCCCATCAATAAAGACGTCTTTAACTCCAGGAAAGGCGCGAAAAAATTCCTCAGCAGAGCGAATTTGACGAGCGGGCAAAACACATTCTCGCCCCAAGGTCATCTCTAAAACCGGCAATAATATTTTTACCCAGCGACATACCCGTGTTCTATCTAAACCAAAAAGAAGTCCTTGCAAATCATAGGTCGGATAACATTTTAAATACAATAAAATAAAAAGCAGTTTATCTAATGGGGTTGGGATAAATCCTTTCTGCCCTGCACCCATCTGCCGCTCGTGATCTTTTCGATTCTTTTTCCGATAAATCAAATAACAAGCTGAAAATTCAGCGGCTAAATTTTTCAATTCTTCGACTGATAATCCAATGATTGCTTTACATAAACGATTATCTCGTAACAACCGCTCTTTGTTGATCATTTCAAACCTTTATTCTCTAAGTTAAACCTCTTTTTATTCTCAATAGCCTGACAAAAAATGCAAGTCTCTATTCAGCAACTAGTTTATTGTTTGGCAGAGGCTTATGACGGCGTTCCCGGGCCAGAGTGTCCGCCCTTCTACAGCAGTAGACACCATTGAAAGTAGGGTCGGTATTGCGTCTGAGTTCCCTGCTGATGGTCGAGCGAGGCAGAGCAAGCTCTCTGGCGATGGTAGCTTGGTTGACACCTTCACCACGCCGCTTTTCGATGTAGAACCGTTCTTTCTTAGTCAGATGTCAATACCGATTGAATTCTGACCCACCCTGCCAAAGTAAAACTGACCCACCCCCTTTGAATTACTCGAGCGTAGCTGCTTTAGTTTTCTTCTGGATCTGACCGCTTTTCAGCTTATCTTTCAGTCGATAGCTTTGACCGCTGATTTGCGCGATATGCGCATGGTGAAGCAGCCGATCCAGCATCGCCGCCGTCAGCGTTTCATCATCTCCGAATGTCCCCGACCACTGGGTAAACGGCAGGTTGCTGGTCAGGACCACGCTGCCTGACTCATACCGTTTAGCGATAACCTGGAAGAACAGATTGGCTTCCATTTTACCGAAGGGAAGGTAGCCAACCTCATCTATGATCAACAACTTAGGCTTACCCACAACGCGATTAAGATAGCTTTTTAACTCCCCCTGACGATGTGATGCGAGCAGCTGTAGCATCAGATCTGCGGCTGTGACGAACCGAATACTCATTCCGGCCATCGCGGCTCTGTAGCCGAGTGCTGTCGCCAGGTGCGTTTTACCTACCCCGGACGGACCCAGCAAGACCAGGCTCTCCTGACGCTCGATAAACGCCAGCCCGGCCAACTCCTGGATCTGACTGCGAGATACGCCACTCGCAAAGGCGAAATCAAACTGCTCCAGCGTCTTGATCACCGGTAGGCCTGATAAACGCAAAATAGTCTGCCGGCGCCGTTCGTTCAGCCCATCATGCTGAAGCTGTAAAGCAGCTTCAAGGAAGTCTGCATGAGTGCCGTTGCTGTCGATCGTCGTCTGAGCAACGGCGGGCCACTCAGCCGGTAATCTATCGAGCTTAAGCTGCTCGCAGAGCGCTGCGATACGATCATGCTGGAGGTTCATGCTTCTACCTCCAGTAGCGCCTGATACGTAGCCAACGGGTGCTGGAGACTCTCTGTAGGTATGGGGCGCGAGCAACTCGCCGGTACCGGTGGAGGCAATGCCAGTGTTATCTTCGGCAATGGCAACAACGCAGCCCGCTCACGCGGCATGCGTTGTTCAGGCGGAATACCGGTGGTGCCATGTTTACGGGTGTTGGCAACGGTGATCAACCACTCACCAATGCGTGCATTAGCCGCGGGGACGTCCAGTATCAGCCCAGCCTGGCGAAACGTGGCGGCAAGCGGCACAACAAAGCTGTTCTTGAGGTAATGGTTGAAGCGTTCGACCTTGCCCTTAGTCTTGGCGCGGTAGGGACGGCAAACTTTAGGCGTAAAGGCATACTTCTCAGCCAGTTGCATCAACTGTGGGTTCCAGCGATGCTTGCCGGGCCCGTAGACATCACGCTCAATAATGATGGCCTTGGCGTTGTCGAACAGCAACTGATGCGGAGTTCCGCCAAAGAACTTAAGTGCAGACTCAATGCCGTCACACCAGGCTGCAGACTCCTGGTTGCTGTAGAACTTGACGAAAGTCGCCCGGCTCCAGCCCAGCGTAGCGACGAAGGCCAGCAACGGGTTATGGCCCTGCCTGACGATGGTGAAATCAACCTGCATCTGTACGCCGGGTTCGGTCTCAAAGCGCGTGACCGCCTCAGTAACGGGCTGCTTCATGGGGTGTAGAAATGCGGTAAGCATGCTATAGCCGCCATCATATCCCCGTTGGCCTATCTCGCGCAGCAGCACACTGGCCGGTATCCACTGTGGTCTGGCAGCAGCAACGCGCTCGAGAACATACGGCTTGAACGGGTCAAGCTTGCATGTTCTAGGCATACGCGGCTTGTATAGCCAACCGACTTAAAAATGATTACATCCTGTGCCCTGATATGCGGCAAAGAAGCATAGCTGGCTGTTATCAAAATAATGTCGCTTGGCTATAACGCATGTCAGCCACCGGTAGTGGACTACGGATATATAGCTAAACGACTTAATTTTGATTACATTATTTAAATGAGCTATTCAATTGATTTTAGACGTAAAGTGATATCTACACGGAAAAACGAAGGGTTGAGTATCCGAGAAACAGCGAAGCAATTTCGGATTGGCCCTGCCTCTGTATCGCGTTGGATTAATCAAATAGAGTCAAAAGCATCGACCACGCGTCAGCGAAAGATCGATAAATCCGAGTTGATAAAAGATGTTGAACAATATCCAGATGCTTACCAAAAAGAACGTGCAGAGCGTTTTGGCGTTTGTCAGAAGGCCATTTGGCAAGCGCTTAAAAAGCTGGGATTGACCTATAAAAAAAACTCTACGTCATCCGAAAGCCGACGAAAACGCCCGGCAGGGATTTCAACAAAAAAAACAACAGTATGAAAAAGAAGGTAAACCTATTGTTTTTATTGATGAAAGTGGTTTTTCACACGATGCCCCACGGACTCACGGCTATTCCCCAAAAGGTCAACGGTGTTTTGGCCTGAAGAACTGGGGAGCTAGGGGAAGAACAAATGTTATCGGCGCTTTATTAGGCACAACGCTGTTTGCTATCGGATTATTTGATATCAATATTAACAGCGATGTTTTCTATGCCTGGGTCACACAAGTCCTTATCCCAGTACTCCCTAAAAACAGTGTAATCATGATGGACAATGCCACTTTTCACAAAAAACATAATATTCAACAAGTCATCATCGATGCAGGGTATATGGTGGAGTATTTGCCTACATATTCGCCAGATCTTAACCCAATTGAGCATAAATGGGCACAAGCAAAAAGCAAAAAAAGAGAGATGGGTTGCGATACAGAGAGTTTGTTCTCAGTCCATATGGTGTAATCAAAATTAAGTCGCTTGGCTATAGACGCTGCCGTTCAACAGTTCAATTTCCAGATGTTTTTTTTCTTCATCATAGCCGACAGAAAACAGTTCGCTTGAAGCCACTCGTTTACGTTGCAAATCAAATCCCTCCCAGTGAAATCTCCCTGTTTATACGTCGCCTCTTGTGGCGTCTTGTTTCGCTAAACAGGTCCCTGAAACAGTTTCTTGCATTTCCCAGTCAGTTAACGATTGTGTGATAAAAAAAGCAGATTTAACAATCTGTTGCTGGTTGCAATATCGCAAAAAACGCTATCAGAGCGCCGTGTGATAGGTGATTGTCGGTGCGAGGTAAGCGATCTGGCAGGGAAGGAATGAGGCAGATCGGACGACCGGCCTCATTGGGGGATTGCGCTTAAGCCTTCAGATGGCTTGCATGAAAACGCAAATGATCTTCAATAAAACTGGCGATAAAGTAATAGCTGTGGTCATAACCAGACTGCGTGCGTAACGTCAGCGGCCAACCCTGTTCCTCTGCCTGTTGTGCCAAGCGCGCGGGCTGCAACTGATCGGGTAAAAACTGATCGCTGTCGCCCTGATCGACCAGCAGCGGCAATCGAGCCGTAGTCTGCGCCAGCAGATAGCAGGTGTCATAGGCCCGCCAGGTCGTTTCATCGGTGCCGAGATAAGCGGTAAAGGCTTTACATCCCCACGGAACCTCGCTTGGATTAACGATTGGTGCAAACGCAGAAGCGGACCGATAACGCTTAGGATGGCGCAGCGCCAGCATTAATGCGCCATGACCGCCCATTGAGTGTCCACTGATCGACTGACGGTCGCTGACGTTGAAATGCTCACGCACCAGCGCCGGCAGCTCGATGCTGACGTAATCGTACATGCGATAGTGCGCTGCCCACGGCGCTTGGGTGGCGTTGACGTAAAACCCTGCGCCTTGACCCAGGTCGTAACCGGGATCGTTGGCAACCGTTTCTCCACGCGGGCTGGTATCCGGCATCACCAGCACCAACCCCAGTTCGGCGGCGATACGCTGCGCGCCCGCTTTGGTGGTGAAGTTCTCATCATTGCAAGTCAACCCTGACAGCCAATACAGCACCGGCGGTGGCGTATCGTCTGCGGTTGGCGGCAGATAAATGCTGAACGTCATCGGGCCATTCACGCTGCTTGAGGTATGGCGATAGCGCTGCTGCCAACCGCCAAACAGGCGATGCTCTTCCAGTAATTCCAGCGTCTCATTCATGGGGGCGTGCCTCCTGGTGCGCGGATTAACGATAGTGGATAACAGTACGAATCGATTTGCCTTCATGCATCAAATCGAAGGCTTCGTTAATCTGTTCCAGCGGCATGGTATGAGTAATAAAATCTTTTAGCGGGAATTCACCTTTCAGATAGCGATCGACGATACCGGGCAGTTGACTGCGACCTTTTACACCGCCAAACGCTGAGCCGCGCCATACGCGTCCTGTCACCAATTGGAACGGGCGCGTCGCGATTTCTTCTCCGGCTCCGGCAACGCCGATGATCACGGATTCGCCCCAGCCTTTGTGGCAGCACTCTAGCGCAGAACGCATCACGGTAACGTTGCCGATGCATTCGAAAGAGAAGTCCACGCCGCCATCGGTCAGCTCAACAATCACATCCTGAATCGGTTTGTCGTAATCTTTTGGGTTGATCAGATCGGTTGCCCCCAGTTTGCGGGCCAGATCGAACTTGCTGGTGTTGATATCAATACCGATAATGCGACCAGCCCCAGCCATCTGTGCGCCGATAATCGCCGACAGACCGATACCGCCCAGACCGAACACGGCGACGGTGTCACCGGGCTTCAACTTGGCCGTATTCAGTACGGCACCCATGCCGGTGGTTACACCGCAGCCCAGCAGGCACACTTCTTCCAGCGGCGCTTCTTTATTGATCTTCGTCAGCGAGATTTCGGGCACTACCGTCAGTTCCGCGAAGGTAGAGGTACCCATGTAGTGAAAAATCGGCTTACCCTCTTTAAAGAAACGAGTGGTGCCATCCGGCATCAACCCTTTACCTTGGGTGCTACGAATCGACTGACACAGGTTGGTTTTGCCGGAGCGACAGAACTTACACTCGCCACATTCTGACGTATACAGCGGAATCAAGTGATCGCCGACGGCGACGCTGGTCACGCCCTCGCCAATGGCTTCAACGATACCACCACCTTCGTGACCCAGAATGGCGGGGAATACGCCTTCCGGGCCTTTGCCAGATAGTGTATAGGCATCGGTATGGCACACGCCCGTCGCGACGATACGCACCAGGACTTCGCCTTTCTGTGGCGGCATCAAATCAACGTCTTCAACCGAGAGCGGTTGGTTAGGGCCCCAGGCGACAGCGGCGCGGGTTTTGATCATGTTCATGGTGTGCTATATGAACGCATCCCGTTTGCAAAGCATTCGTGGTGTTGACATTGACGGTAGGTTGCAGCTCTATATTCGACCTTGTTGCAGCCGCTGTTGCGGGCCTCGATGAGATTCGCTGACTCACACCTCATTCTCCTGGCGAGCTTTAAGCTCAACACCCCATTCAGGTTTAGTGAGTCACGGTCTTACCTGTCGTTGTCATCACTACGGCTGCCCTAGCAACCTTTCAGCATTCACCCTTCTATTAAAAGAGTTAATGTTTTGCCAGCATCTGTCGTTCAGAACGGCCTGACGCTGACGTGTTTTTTGTCGTAAGTTCGGCTATGTGCCACCGGTGTCCACACCGTGCGCGCTATCTTGTTAGCCATTCCCACCACCGCAACGCTGGTTGTCCGTCTTTTCAGCAGCTCCGTAACCCACGGGTTCGGCCCTTTCGCCAGCAGCGTCGCAGCCCTGGCTCCGTGGATAAACAGCGTCCGCAGATAAGCATCGCCGCGTTTACTGATGCCCAGAAGCCGCACTTTGCCGCCGGTGCCTGTTTGCTTTGGCACCAAGCCGATGTAGGCTGCGAACTCCCGTCCTGATCGGAAGGCTCCCGCATCTCCCATGATGGTAATTGCTGCGGTGGCAACCAGTGGGCCAACACCTGGAATGTCCATAATCCGCCGACAGGCCTCATTCTGTTTCGCCCAAGTGGCAAGCTGTTTTTCGATAACCTCTATCTGCATATCCAGGTCATTGAGGCGCCGATGCTGGTCTTCAAACTGGTAGTTCAGGAACGGTGGCAGCTTTTCCTTAAGTCGCTCAAGCACCTCTGGCATCGCCTTGTCCAGTGACGCCCGGCCTTTACGCACAGTTTCGCCGAACTCCAACAGCAATCCGTGCAGAGAGTTGATTTGCGCGGTGCGGAACTTCACTAACTGGCGGCGCATTTTGTGCAGCGACAGTACTGCCTGCTGTTCCTCAGTTTTGACGGCAACGGCTTTAGCTGGCTGCTGGACCGTCATCCAGATAGCACGGGCATCCATCACGTCATTTTTATTGCCCATCACGAAGGCCTTGACGAATTTGCCCTGGAGTAGTCTGACCTTATGCCCCAGTTTTTCCAGCTCCCGCGCCCAGTGCTGGGAACCGCCGCAAGCTTCCATGCCAATCAGGCAAGGCTCACGATTGCTGAAGTATTCCAGCAGCGCGTCGCGCTTTATCTGTTTATCGATGACTTCACCGGTATGTTCATTAATGAAATGAACCTGCATCAGATGTTTTGCGATATCGACGCCAACAGGGGTATATTTCATGTCGTGGATCCTCCAGTTATCAGGGAGCTTTATGCATCCCGTGTTGGGCACAATGATGCCGTAAGTCTGCGAGGATCCACACCTTACCTGCCGAACCCTTCGCTGCTCTCAAATGTGTGGGATGCGTTCATCTCATTCTCCTTGCGTCAATGGGATGGTTTATTGTGCTATTTACCACGTGTTCCTGTTTTTCACCTTGACGCAGCGGAAGTCCTCAAGTTTCACCTTATCGCCGAACGACTTATAGCCAAGCGACTTAATTTTGATTACACCATATGGACTGAGAACAAACTCTCTGTATCGCAACCCATCTCTCTTTTTTTGCTTTTTGCTTGTGCCCATTTATGCTCAATTGGGTTAAGATCTGGCGAATATGTAGGCAAATACTCCACCATATACCCTGCATCGATGATGACTTGTTGAATATTATGTTTTTTGTGAAAAGTGGCATTGTCCATCATGATTACACTGTTTTTAGGGAGTACTGGGATAAGGACTTGTGTGACCCAGGCATAGAAAACATCGCTGTTAATATTGATATCAAATAATCCGATAGCAAACAGCGTTGTGCCTAATAAAGCGCCGATAACATTTGTTCTTCCCCTAGCTCCCCAGTTCTTCAGGCCAAAACACCGTTGACCTTTTGGGGAATAGCCGTGAGTCCGTGGGGCATCGTGTGAAAAACCACTTTCATCAATAAAAACAATAGGTTTACCTTCTTTTTCATACTGTTGTTTTTTTTGTTGAAATCCCTGCCGGGCGTTTTCGTCGGCTTTCGGATGACGTAGAGTTTTTTTTATAGGTCAATCCCAGCTTTTTAAGCGCTTGCCAAATGGCCTTCTGACAAACGCCAAAACGCTCTGCACGTTCTTTTTGGTAAGCATCTGGATATTGTTCAACATCTTTTATCAACTCGGATTTATCGATCTTTCGCTGACGCGTGGTCGATGCTTTTGACTCTATTTGATTAATCCAACGCGATACAGAGGCAGGGCCAATCCGAAATTGCTTCGCTGTTTCTCGGATACTCAACCCTTCGTTTTTCCGTGTAGATATCACTTTACGTCTAAAATCAATTGAATAGCTCATTTAAATAATGTAATCAAAATTAAGTCGTTTAGCTATATCTGGGCAAAACTCTGTTTGGCCTTGATGACAAGACAGTATATCTCATCGGTGCAGGCAGCAGCATTTGCGGTGCCGCAGCGGTGCTGGCCACCGCGCCAACGGTCAAGGCGGAGGGCGACAGCGTGGCGATTGCTGTCGCTACCGTTGTCATCTTCGGCACTATCGCCATGTTTCTTTATCCTTGTCTCTACTCACTGGCCGTGACTGGCGACTATTTGCCCATCTCGCCGCAGACTTTCGGCGTTTATATCGGATCCACCGTACATGAAGTGGCCCAGGTTGTGGCGGCAGGCCACAGCCTTTCACCGGAGATCGAAAACACCGCAGTGATTAGCAAGATGTTTCGCGTCATGCTATTGGCGCCGTTTCTCATGCTGTTAGGGGGATTTCTGCAACGTCGCACCAGCAGCACCACAGAAAAAACGCCAATGGCCTTCCCCTGGTTTGCCGTGGGTTTTATCGCAGTGGCCGGGTTTAATTCGCTCCATTGGCTGCCGGATACCTGGTTAACCACCGTCAACCAGATTGATAATCTGCTATTGGCGATGGCCATGGGCGCATTGGGCGTGACAACCCGTTTCAGCGCGGTGCGGCGTGCAGGTAGCAAGCCGCTGTTGCTGGCGCTATTGCTGTTTATCTGGCTGATGGTTGGCGGGGCCGGTATCAACCTTGGTATTACGGCGTTGTTGGCATAAATACGCCTTTGGTACGCCACATGGTTAGCATGTTGTTACGCTTTTTACGCCAAGCGATCACCTTTGGTTAATAACAGTGGCATACTGTGCGCAAGAGCAATAAGGAGAATGAGATGAACGCATCCCACACATTTGAGAGCAGCGAAGGGTTCGGCAGGTAAGGTGTGGATCCTCGCAGACTTCCGGCATCATTGTGCCCAACACGGGATGCATAAAGCTCCCTGATAACTGGAGGATCCACGACATGAAATATACCCCTGTTGGCGTCGATATCGCAAAACATCTGATGCAGGTTCACTTCATTAATGAACATACCGGTGAAGTCATCGATAAACAGATAAAGCGCGACGCGCTGCTGGAATACTTCAGCAATCGGGAGCCTTGCCTGATTGGCATGGAAGCTTGCGGCGGTTCCCAGTACTGGGCGCGGGAGCTGGAAAAACTGGGGCATAAGGTCAGACTACTCCAGGGCAAATTCGTCAAGGCCTTCGTGATGGGCAATAAAAATGACGTGATGGATGCCCGTGCTATCTGGATGGCGGTCCAGCAGCCAGCTAAAGCCGTTGCCGTCAAAACTGAGGAACAGCAGGCAGTACTGTCGCTGCACAAAATGCGCCGCCAGTTAGTGAAGTTCCGCACCGAGCAAATCAACGCGCTGCACGGATTGCTGTTGGAGTTCGGCGAAACTGTGCGTAAAGGCCGGGCGTCACTGGACAAGGCGATGCCAGAGGTGCTTGAGCGACTTAAGGAAAAACTGCCACCGTTCCTGATCTACCAGTTTGAAGACCAGCATCGGCGCCTCAATGACCTGGATATGCAGATAGAGGGTATCGAAAAACAGCTTGCCACTTGGGCGAAACAGAATGAGGTCTGTCGGCGGATTATGGACATTCCAGATGTTGGCCCACTGGTTGCCACCGCAGCAGTTACCATCATGGGAGATGCGGGAGCCTTCCGATCAGGACGGGAGTTCGCAGCCTACATCGGCTTGGTGCCAAAGCAAACAGGCACCGGCGGCAAAGTGAGGCTTCTGGGCATCAGTAAACGCGGCGATGCTTATCTGCGGACGCTGTTTATCCACGGAGCCAGGGCTGCGACGCTGCTGGCGAAAGAGCCGAACCCGTGGGTTACGGAGCTGCTGAAAAGACGGACAACCAGCGTTGCGGTGGTGGGGATGGCTAACAAGATAGCGCGCACGGTGTGGGCCCTGGTGGCACATAGCCGAACTTACGACAAAAAACACGTCAGTGTCAGGCCGTTCTGAACGACAGATACTGGCAAAACATTAACTCTTTTAATAGAAGGGTGAATGCTGAAAGGTTGCTAGGGCAGCCGTAGTGATGACAACGACAGGTAAGACCGTGACTCACTAAACCTGAATGGGGTGTTGAGCTTAAAGCTCGCCAGGAGAATGAGGTGTGAGTCAGCGAATCTCATCGAGGCCCGCAGCAGCGGCTGCAACAAGGCCGAATATAGAGCTGCAACCTACTGTCAATGTCAACACCACGAATGCTTTACAAACGGGATGCGTTCATATAGAACAGCATGAAATATGTAGGCGCACACGTCAGCGCGGCCGGCGGAGTGGATCAGGCAGTTATCAGGGCCCACGAACTCAAGGCAACCGCATTTGCCTTGTTCACCAAAAATCAGCGCCAGTGGCAGTCTGCACCGTTATCCGAAACGGTGATTGCACAGTTCAAGGCTGTCTGCCAACAGTACGGCTACCAGCCGGGGCAGATCCTTACGCACGACAGCTATCTGATCAATCTCGGTCACCCGGACACCGAGGCGTTGGAGAAATCACGCAGCGCCTTTATTGATGAAATGGCGCGTTGCCAACAGTTGGGGCTGTCATTGCTAAACTTTCACCCCGGCAGCCATTTGAAACAGATTGATAAACGTGACTGTCTGGCGCGCATTGCCGAGTCGATCAATATCGCGCTTGATGCCACTCAAGGCGTAACGGCTGTCATCGAAAACACCGCAGGCCAAGGCACCAACCTGGGCTTCCGCTTTGAACATCTGGCGGCCATTATTGACGGCGTCGAGGATAAAACCCGCGTAGGGGTATGCATTGATACCTGCCACGCTTTTGCCGGTGGCTACGATATCCGCACCGACGCCGCCTGTGATGAAACCTTTGCCGCGTTCGATCGCACCGTGGGCTTTGGTTATCTGCGCGGTATGCACCTGAACGATGCCAAAAGTGCCTTTAACAGCCGCGTCGATCGCCACCACAGCCTGGGAGAAGGAAACATCGGGCACGCCCCCTTCCGCTATATCATGCGCGACCCACGTTTTGACGGAATCCCGTTGATTCTGGAGACCGTTAATCCGGATATCTGGGCCGATGAAATCGCCTGGCTAAAAGCACAAGCCGCATAAAAAACGCCAGCCTTACGGCTGGCGTTTTAGCATCGCGTTCAGTATTGGCTTACCACTTACGCCGCTTTCACCAACTGCTCGTAAGGACGTTTCAGCAAAGCATACAGCAGACCCGCCACCGCGGTGCCCGCCAGAATCGCGAACAGGTAGCCCAGTACCGGCGTGATCGCACCTGGGATCAACAGCACAAACAACCCGCCGTGCGGTGCCATCAGGTGTGCGCCCACGGCCATCGACAGCGCCCCAGTAATGGCGCCCCCCAGAATACAGCACGGCAGTACACGCATCGGATCACGCGCCGCGTAAGGGATTGCCCCTTCAGAGATAAAGCACAGGCCGAGCACAAATGCGGCTTTGCCCCCTTCACGCTCGGACGCGCTGAATTTCTTCGCAGCCACCAGCGTCGCAAGGCCCATCGCCAACGGCGGAACCATGCCTCCGGCCATAACCGCCGCCATCGGCGCGTAGATCTGGCTACTGAGCAATGTGGTACCAAACACGTAGGCCACCTTGTTCACCGGACCGCCCATATCGGTACACATCATGCCGCCCAGAATTGCACCCAGAATCACAGCGTTAGCCGTGCCCATGGATTGCAACCAGCTGGTTAAGCCCGTCAGGATTTTCGCTACCGGCGTACCTACCACGTAGATCATGATGAGACCGGTGATGAGCGTCGCCACCAGCGGAATAATCAGGATCGGCTTCAGGGCAGACATACTTTGCGGCAGCTTGACATGGTCACTGAGCGCTTTCGCCAGATAACCCGCCAGGAAGCCCGCGATAATACCGCCCAAGAACCCCGCACCGGTACTCATGGCCAGCATACCGCCAACCATCCCCGGAGCCAGACCGGGACGGTCAGCAATAGAGAATGCAATGTAACCCGCTAACACCGGCACCATCAGCTTAAAGGCTGAACCGCCCCCGATGTTCATCAGGTGTGCTGCCAGCGTACCTTCCTCTTTAAATGCCTCGATGCCAAACAAGAACGATAGCGCGATACACAAGCCCCCTGCCACCACCACCGGCAGCATGAAGGACACGCCCGTCAACAAATGGCGATACGGTCCGGTGCCGCCCTTTTTCTGTCCGGTACTGGCTGGCTGTGCACCACTTTGCGCCGATGACTGGTACACCGTGGCTTCTGCCTGCGCTTTATCCAGTTCCTGCGCCGTTTTCTTCAGCGCAAGTCCGGTTGAGGTGCGGTACATTTTTTTGCCGGCAAACTTCGACAGATCCACTGCAATATCCGCTGCCACGATAACCAGATCGGCCTGCTCAACTTCTTCCGGCGTGATCGCGTTACCGGCGCCAACGGAGCCGCGCGTGTCCACTTTCACCCACCAGCCGCGTTTTTTCGCTTCCTGCGCGATGGCTTCTGCTGCCATAAAGGTGTGTGCCACGCCGGTCGGGCACGCCGTCACCGCTACGATACGCGGTACTGAAGGCGCACTCACCGCCCCCGCAGGAGCCTGATACAACTCAGCCTGTGCTTTCGCCTGCGTCAGGAATTGTTCGGGCTGGCTGGCAGCCAGTTCAACATCACCGACATACACCTTTTTGCCATTGAGCGCGCTGTCAGCAGACAGTGCGCCGCCCAAGACAATCGCCAGTTCGCTTTCATCGATCTTGTCAGTCAGCGTCAGGTCCGCTTTCGCAGCCGCCGCGCCGAGCAGTTTTTTCACCAGGTGGCTTCTGGCAAGCCCCAGTGATTTATCTATTATCAGCAGCGTTTTCATGATCTATCTCTTGCTGTTAGTGATTGAAGGGTTTCAGGTCTACACGCGCCATCATCGCGGCCAACTGAGGTCGATCGGTAATGCCAACATTGCTTTGGCTTACGGCCAGCGCCGCCACGGCGGTTGCCAGTCGTAAGGTGTGTTCACTTGATTCACGCATTAACAGGCCATAAATCAATCCGCCGACCATGGAATCACCGGCACCTACGGTGCTGAAAACATCGCAATCCGGTGGTTTGGCCAACCAGGCACCTG
The DNA here is from genome assembly GCF_052050035.1 of Symbiopectobacterium purcellii. Classification (GTDB taxonomy): domain Bacteria; phylum Pseudomonadota; class Gammaproteobacteria; order Enterobacterales; family Enterobacteriaceae; genus Symbiopectobacterium; species Symbiopectobacterium purcellii_A. The sequence goes on along the minus strand of NZ_CP189882.1, from coordinate 3,949,850 downwards.
AGGCGTTGACCCACAGAGCACCTTCCGCCCCCAACGAGATCACCACATGAGCGATACCTTGCTCGCGCAGCGCATGGGCAGCGTCTACCACATCTTCCAGCGTAGGCAGCTTACGGCCTGCCCAGATTTCCAGCTCACGACGGTTGGGTTTCACCAACCAGGGCGCGGCTTTCAGCCCAGCGACCAGCGCCTCACGGCTGCTGTCGAAAATAATGCACGGGCATTGGGTACGCAGGCGTGACATCCAATCGGTAAACGCATCCGGATCGACGCCCGCGGGCAAACTGCCACTGACGGCAACCATGTCGAACTGCCATAACCAACTGAGCGAGTCATTGACGAAGCGCAGCCAGTCTTGCTGTGTAACATCGAACCCGGAGAAGTTGAGATCGGTCACTTCACCGGCTTTTTCCGTCAGCTTGACGTTGATACGCGTGCGGCCGGGTACAACCTGAAAACGGTTGGCAATGCCCAGTTCGCTGAACAATTGCTGAAAACCGTCCTGATTGTCTTTGCCCAGAAATCCACCCACCGTGACGTCAATCCCGAGGTCTTTCAGCACTTTGGCAACATTAATACCTTTGCCTGCGGCGTGAAGACCCGCCGTCTGCACCAGGTTGACTTCACCCCGTTCAATTTCGGGGCAATATCCCACCAGGTCATACGCGGGATTCAGGGTAATGGTGGCAACTCGCCTGCTCATGCTGCGCCCTCCCCTAATCCAGAATTAATTGCTTCGCCAATCGCCGCCAATGCCTGTTCAGCATCACTGCCTGCTGCGGTGAAGCGCAGCTTATGGCCCTTTTTAACGCCCAGCGCCACCACCTTCATCAGGCTGCGCCCGTTGGCCGGCTTGCCGGTACCGTCCAGATTGGTCACCGTGATCTCGCTGGTGAACTGCTTGATAACATTCACCAACATGGTCCCCGGACGTGCGTGCAGCCCATGCTCGTTTCGGATGGTGTAATCGGCGGTCAGCACATCGTTTTCTTCCGGTACGTCGCTGGTCAGCAATGCCAGCAGCGTGGCGGCATCGGCATTCAGCAAGCGTTCAGCTTTCTGTGCGATCAGCAGGTTGCTTAAATAATCAATGGGGGCCAGCGCTTGTTCATCTGCGGCGGCAACCGTAATCAGCAGCGCCACCGGTTCGTCATGAGCGGTAAAGGCGGCGACAGGACGGCTTACGGCGACAGCACTCGCCAGATTGCCCTGTGCGTTATCGCTCAACCACACCCCTTGTCCCAGATACAGCGGTTTCTGACTGACGGCTGCGCTGACAAACCCGGCATCGACGGCACCGATCTGCTGCAAACGGCCCGCGTTCAGCGCCTGTAACGTCAGCAGGCTGTCCGTTGCAACGTCCAGCGTAATCAACGAGGTATCAAACCGGAAATCCGCGCCCTGCTGCTCACCCATCAGCAAACTGCGCAACTCTTCTGCTGACGCGGTTTTTGCCATACGCGCTGCCACGTTTTCATCGCTCAACACGTGGGTTAGCTGACGCAATAACGCCAGGTGTTCATCCGAGCGGGCTGCGATGCCCAGCACCACATAGGCAGTTTCCTCTCCCCAGACAATCCCCTGCGGAAATTGAAGCACCTGAACGCCGGTCTTCAGCACCAGATCGCGCGTATCGGTTGTGCCGTGTGGGATAGCAATACCATTCCCTAAATAGGTCGACGTTTGCAGTTCACGCTGCAACATGCCATCGACATACGCCGGGCTGACACACCCGGCAGCAGCCAGTGCAGCTGCCACTTGTTGGATAGCGTCCTGCTTGTCGCTGGCAGCCGCACCCATGTGAATATCTTGCTGTGATAACTGGAACATGACGCTCCTCTCCGCTTCTGTTGAATCGTTTCAGCAAACAAATGAGCATATAATACCACTAGTAGCAAGCAATGCAAAAAAGGATTACTGAAACTTTTCACTGAGTCTGGGCCTAATGTTGCTTTTATGCAAATATTCCACGACTTTCATGTTATGGATTTTTGACATCACGCACATTTTAGCCATTCAGCATTCTGAATTAATAGTAGAAAACCGAACCAGCTGAAGGCCTGCTGAAGCAAAAAATATGAAACATCTTTTCAGAACGCGCAAAACTCGCGTAAAATGCGCACGCTCGCTGTGGTATCACGGCTTGCATTATCTGACTCAAACGGCACTTACTCTCATCTTGCACGTTTTTTGCACGCGCGTATCGCCCATACGTTTTCTGACTCACACACGCACTGCCCTAGATTGTTAACTATGTCTATATTGAACTCCGTATTGCGGCGTCAGCCCGATCTGACATCCTCTGCGTTCCTGGTTATTGCTTTCCTAACCGGTATTGCCGGGGCATTGCAATTGCCGACGTTAAGCCTGTTCCTTTCGACCGAAGTAAAGGTAAACCCGCTGATGGTGGGGCTCTACTATACGGGCAGCGCCGTTATCGGCATTGTGGTGAGCCAAATGCTGGCCACGCACTCCGACAAGCAAGGCGATCGTAAACGGCTGATTCTGCACTGTTGCATACTGGGTGCACTGGGATGCGTGCTGTATGCCTGGAACCGTAATTACTTTATCTTGCTGATTGTCGGCGTCATTCTCTCAAGCTTTGGTTCGACGGCTAACGCACAGCTGTTCGCGCTGGCACGTGAGCACGCCGATCGCACCGGGCGTGAAGCCGCAATGTTCAGTTCGGTGATGCGTGCTCAAATTTCCCTGTCCTGGGTGATTGGTCCGCCAGTGGCCTTTGCCTTGGCGCTGGGTTTTGGTTTCCCGGTGATGTACCTCAGCGCAGCGGTTGTCTTTTTGCTGTGTGGCGTGCTGGTGACTTTTCTGCTCCCTTCAATGCCAAAATCCGCCTTGAAAACGGATACCACGCTGGCGTCACAGCGTCAGAATCGGCACGACACGCTGCTGCTTTTTTTCGCCTGCAGCGCCATGTGGACGTGCAACGGGGTTTACCTGATCACCATGCCTTTATATGTGGTCAACGCGCTGGGACTTTCTGAAAAGCTGGCCGGGATCATGATGGGCACGGCGGCAGGCCTGGAAATTCCGGTCATGTTGATTGCGGGCTATGTGGCAAAACGCGTTGGCAAACGCTTTTTGATGCGCATTGCCGTTGGCGCAGGCCTGCTGTTCTATGTTGGACTGGTGCTGTTTAGCGCAGAGTGGGCGCTGCTAGGCTGTGTCCCTTAATTACGTAACCGGGCGTAAAACAAGCGGATGCAGCCCAGTTTCACCATTGCTAGATAGTTTCTTGCCGTTTTTTCATAACGTGTGGCAGTCCGTCTATATTCCTTTAAACGGCCAAAACATCTTTCTACAACGTTGCGACGGCGATAAGCATCACGATAAAGTTGTGAGCGTCCATCTGAAGCCAGTTTTTCATTTGATTTTCGGGGAATAACCGTTTTTATCCCTCTTCTTTTCAACTTGTTACGGAGTGCATTGCCAGAGTAGGCTTTGTCAGCCAGTACCGCATGACCACGACGCTTCATGCTACCGTTCTGCCGTTGCACGCCAATGCCGTCCAGGAGTCGTAACGCGAACAGGCTTTCGTGAGCCTGCCCAGCACTCAGTACGATATTTAGCGGGATGCCACTTCCTTCAGTCGCCATGTGGATTTTGGTGCCATAACCACCTCGTGAGCGACCCAGGCTGTTATCGTTGGTAATATCGGGATGTTTTTTTGAGCGCCAGCCGCACATTTGAGCGCACGGATATTGCTGCCATCCAGCGCAGTGGCTGACCAGTCAACAAGTCCATGAGCATCAAGAAATGAAAGTAACCTATTAAAAATAATGTTAATAACTCCAGACTTTGACCATCTATTGAAACGGTTATAAACGGTTTTCCATGGGCCGTAACGTTCAGGTAAATCACGCCATGGGGCACCTGAACACAGTATCCAGAACATGCCGTTGACGATTTTGCGATGTTCTGCCCATGGCCGGCCTGCCTGCGGAGATGTCAAAACGGTTGGTAACAAGGGCTCAATGATTGCCCATGTTTCATCAGAAAGATCGTAGCGAGCCATAATCCAAAGTGTCTTAGAAACAGATGGATACTATAGCTCAAGCAATTAAGGGACACAGCCTAGGAAATTTGCTCGATAACGCCAGTTCAATACAGAGATATTCACCATTTTTCCCATTTTTATCCCCATAAGCGTTGGCGATTTCACGTTTTACTGGCAGATCGACGATTTACTTAGCCATAGGTTTTTCGTATCATTAAACTAGTACAATACATTTACCTTGGAGCTGCAATGTCAGCCGACGTTTTCCCGCTTTCCCGTTCTCGCTCTGCCTTTGGCGGTGCCATGATCATTGCAGGCACTGCCGTAGGTGCAGGCATGTTTTCCATCCCTATCGTTACCGCCGGTGTCTGGTTTAGTGGCTCCGTGTTGTTGCTGGTTGCCACCTGGTTTTGCATGTTTGCCTCCGGATTGATGATTCTCGAGACCAACCTGCACTACCCCGCTGGTGCCAGCTTCCACACTATGGTGAAAGATCTGCTCGGGAAACAGTGGAATACCCTGAACGGCCTGTCCGTGACCTTTGTTCTTTATATTCTGACCTATGCCTATATCTCAGCAGGTGGTTCAATCATCACGCACACGCTGGCAGATATTTTTCCCATCGGACACTCCATATCAGGGGGAGTATTCTCCCTGCTGGTCGCCTTTATTGTCTGGCTCTCCACGCGCGCCGTGGATCGACTGAGCACCCTTCTGATTGGCGGCATGGTCATTACTTTTGTGCTGTCAGTGAGCGATCTGCTCACTCAGGTCAACCATCCTCGTCTGCTGATGAGTGCCCCCGCGGATGCCCCCTACTTTCCCTATGCGCTGGGCGCCTTGCCCTACCTGTTGGCCTCTTTTGGCTACCATGGCAATGTGCCTGGTTTGGTGAAGTACTATCATAAAGAGGGTCGCACGGTGGCGCGCAGCCTGTTGTATGGCACGTTACTGTCGCTGGCGATCTATTTACTATGGCAGTATGTGATTCAAGGCAACATTCCGCGTGAAGGGTTTAAAGCCGTGGTCGCCGAAGGCGGCAACATCGGCAATTTGCTTCAGCACATGGGTAGCGCTGCGCAAAGTGCTTATCTGATCCCCTTGCTAAACGCCTTTTTTTATATGGCGCTGGCCAGTTCGTTCCTCGGCGTATCCTTGGGATTGTTTGATTATATTCACGACTCTTTTTCACTGGCAGATACGCCGCGAGGCCGTACACAGGCCGCCAGCATGACCTTTATTCCGCCAACGCTTGCCGCCTTGCTCTATCCGGATGGCTTTCTGCATGCCATCGGCTTTGCAGGACTGGCGGCGACGCTGTGGGCGGTGATCATTCCCGCCTGTATGGTGGTGGCCGCCCGTAAGCGCTTTGCGCCTAATAGCACGACCTATCGCGCACCGGGTGGAATATGGCTGGTGGTTATCGTTCTGGTGTTTGGTGCCATCAACATCGTGGCGCACCTGCTCACGCTATTGGGTGTGCTGCCGGTGTACGCCTGACCGACCTGCTATAAAATAGAACGACAGCGATGAATGCGCGAGCGGATGATAAAATGCCGCTTGCCTGAATTCAGCGGCGCTAGTAACGTGTTGCCACAAAAATGTCTTTTTCTTTATTACAGGGTTTTTTTATGGCAAGAGCGAACGAAATCAAACGTGGCATGGTGATCAATTACGGTGGCAAGCTGCTGTTGGTAAAGGATGTCGATATCCAAAGCCCCAGCGCTCGCGGCGCCAGCACGTTGTACAAAATGCGTTTCTCCGATGTGCGTAACGGCCTGAAGGTTGAAGAACGTTTCAAGGGTGACGACATTCTCGATACAATCACCCTGACACGCCGTTTTGTCACCTTCTCCTATGTGGACGGTGATGAGTACGTCTTTATGGATGATGAAGATTACACGCCGTATATCTTCAAACAAGAGCAAATTGAAAACGAACTGCTGCTTATACCGGAAGGCGGGATGCCAGGCATTCAGGTGCTGACCTGGGATGGACAAATCCTGGCGCTGTAACTGCCGCAAACGGTGGATTTGGAAATTGTCGAGACCGCACCAGGCATCAAAGGGGCTTCCGCCAGCGCCCGCAACAAACCGGCGACCATGAGCACCGGTCTGGTGGTTCAGGTGCCAGAATACCTGAGCGCGGGTGAAAACATTCGTATTCATATCGCTGAGCGTCGCTATATGGGCCGCGCTGACTAAGTCTCTCTCGCGCCGGTCATTGACTGGCGCGCCTCTCCCGCGCATGCGTATTTCCGGAGTCTGATGTGTTGACAAAAGTAAACCTGATCACTGGCTTTCTTGGCAGCGGCAAAACCACCACCATTCGCCATCTGCTGAAACAAAAACCCGAAGATGAAGTGTGGGCAGTACTGGTCAATGAATTTGGTGAAATAGGCATCGACGGCGCGTTGTTGTCTGACAGCGGCGCGGTATTGAAAGAAATCCCCGGCGGTTGCATGTGCTGCGTGAACGGTCTGCCGATGCAGATTGGCCTGAATATGCTGCTGCAACAAAAGAAGCCGCATCGTTTACTGATCGAACCAACCGGTTTGGGACACCCGAAGCAGATTCTTTCGTTGCTCACCGCGGAAAGCTATCAACCCTGGCTCAGTTTGCAGGCCTCTCTTTGCCTGCTTGATGCGCGGCAGTTACAGGACACGCGTTACAGTGAAAACGAAAACTTCCGCGATCAGTTAGCCGCAGCGGACATTATCATTGCCAACAAGCAGGATACCTACCGCGTGGACGACATCGCCGCGCTACAGCGTTGGCAACAGACTGAAGCGGGCGATCGCCTTATCGTGAGCGCCGCCCAGGGCGAAATCGATGTGTCACTGCTCGATGAACCACGCTGCAATACGCGCGAACTTCCTGATGGTGCACATCATCACGCCCATGCTTCCGAGCGCGGATTGGCCGCATTGCGTCTGCCCGGTGGCGAAGCCTGGCGCCGCGCGCTCAATGAAGGACAAGGTTACTTTGCCTGTGGCTGGATTTTTTCATCAGAAACGCAGTTTTCCACCGCAGCACTGTTAGATTGGGTTCGGTTGACGCCGGTCGACCGTATTAAAGGCGTGATGCGTATTCCCGAAGGGACATTGATTATCAATCGGCAGGGATTGGACCTGCATATTGAAACCAAACCGCTTCCCCCACTCGACAGCCGGATTGAGTTAATTCACACCGCGCCGGCACCGTGGAATCAGCTCCAAAGCCATCTATTGAGCTCTCGCTTAAGTTTGCAGGAATACGATTAAAGCGTTTTTTTCTTAATATTTTGAGTTTCTTGCATGTCACAACGTCAGTTTTTTGCCATTCTGCTGCTCAGCGCAGCAGGCGTGGTGCTGTTCTTTTCTTGGTATCTTCCTGCTCATCACGGATTCTGGTTTACCCTCGACAGCGCCATCTTCTTTTACTTTAACCAGCATCTGGCAACCAGTCCGTTGCTGCTCTATACGGTTGCTATCACCAACAACCGCGCTTTCGATGCCTGTGCGCTGCTGGCGATGGGATTGCTTTATCTTTACCATTATAGCTAAACGACTTAATTTTGATTACATTATTTAAATGAGCTATTCAATTGATTTTAGACGTAAAGTGATATCTACACGGAAAAACGAAGGGTTGAGTATCCGAGAAACAGCGAAGCAATTTCGGATTGGCCCTGCCTCTGTATCGCGTTGGATTAATCAAATAGAGTCAAAAGCATCGACCACGCGTCAGCGAAAGATCGATAAATCCGAGTTGATAAAAGATGTTGAACAATATCCAGATGCTTACCAAAAAGAACGTGCAGAGCGTTTTGGCGTTTGTCAGAAGGCCATTTGGCAAGCGCTTAAAAAGCTGGGATTGACCTATAAAAAAAACTCTACGTCATCCGAAAGCCGACGAAAACGCCCGGCAGGGATTTCAACAAAAAAAACAACAGTATGAAAAAGAAGGTAAACCTATTGTTTTTATTGATGAAAGTGGTTTTTCACACGATACCCCACGGACTCACGGCTATTCCCCAAAAGGTCAACGGTGTTTTGGCCTGAAGAACTGGGGAGCTAGGGGAAGAACAAATGTTATCGGCGCTTTATTAGGCACAACGCTGTTTGCTATCGGATTATTTGATATCAATATTAACAGCGATGTTTTCTATGCCTGGGTCACACAAGTCCTTATCCCAGTACTCCCTAAAAACAGTGTAATCATGATGGACAATGCCACTTTTCACAAAAAACATAATATTCAACAAGTCATCATCGATGCAGGGTATATGGTGGAGTATTTGCCTACATATTCGCCAGATCTTAACCCAATTGAGCATAAATGGGCACAAGCAAAAAGCAAAAAAAGAGAGATGGGTTGCGATACAGAGAGTTTGTTCTCAGTCCATATGGTGTAATCAAAATTAAGTCGCTTGGCTATATCGGCGCGGGGATAGCACTGAACGCCAGCGCTTACTGATTATGGGCGTGGTCATGCTGATTACCGCCGTGGTGTTGAATCAGTTAGGCCACTTGCTGCCAGTACAACACGTCAGTCCGACCTATTATTTCAGTAATATCAATCGGGTAGCAGAATTGGCCGGTTGACCTACCAAAGATGCCTCTCGTGACAGCTTCCCTGGCGATCACGGCATGATGCTGATGATTTACGCCGCTTTTATGCTGCGCTATTTTTCGCGCCGCTCATTTTTGAGCTCATAGGCCATCGTGGTAGTTTTTGCCACACCGCGCGTAATGATTGGTGCCCACTGGTTTAGCGACATTGCGGTGGGCTCCCTGTCTTTGGTTTTGGTGGCACTAAGCTGGTGGCTGATCTCACCGGCCAGCGACGCAATGATTAATTTTTTGCATCGTTCATTACCGGCGCGTTACCGGCGCTAGACGCCCTCCTCTTTGACGCAACGCCACCAACCTGCACCGGCATTCTGGCCCCAAGCGCCTGGATGCCGGCCTGTCATTAGTATGTCATCTGTCTGCGTTAGGGTTATCCGCGTTTTTTAGGACAAATCATATCCGCAATTTTACGAATTATTACATCATTAATTCTTATAAAGAATTTCCATAAAAAGGCTCGCAATCGCCGGAGCGTTAGGTTAGTCTCGGTAAAGTTTGAGTTTTACCGAACGCAATTATCCTCGGAATGGAAGAAATTATGTGCGATTCCACACAGTTTCATCCTCAAGTGGTTGGTCCAGGTGAAACTCTGTTTTAGTCTGACTCTCGTGTCGTTTCGGCGTTTATATATGGCGTAGTTGCATACATGACGATGGTGGTCGTTAAGGAAATCAAGGGAACATAACGATAATGGTCAAATCTCAACCGAGCCTGAGATATATCTGGCGGACAATTCCCGCGTTGGCGATGGCACTTGCGCTATCTGCTTGTACAAATACAGGATCTCATCAAGCACAAACTGATCGTTCTGCAATAAATGATAAAGACAGTCTTTTATTGCAGGCCTCTCAGGACGAATTTGAAGCCATGGTGCGTAACCTGGACGTCAAATCCAAACTGATGGATCAATATGCCAGTTGGAAAGGTGTGCGTTAACGTTTAGGCGGTTACAGCCGTAAAGGCATTGATTGTTCTGCCTTTGTACAGCGTACCTTCCGTGAACAGTTTGGCATGGATATGCCGTGTTCGACTTATGAACAGCAGGAAACAGGCACCCAGGTGCAACGTAGCAAACTTCGCCCCGGCGATTTGGTACTGTTACGTGCGGGTTCTACCGGTCGTCACGTTCGCATCTATATCGGTAATAACCAGTTTGTTCATGCCTCCACCCGTGCGGGTGTGATGATTTCCAGCATGGATGAAGTGTACTGGAACAAACGTTATCAAGAAGGCCGTCGCGTCATTAGCAAAAGTGCAACCAGTTAATGGCCTAACCAGTTAGTCACATTTCCATTGATGTGCAAAACGAAACGAAAACAGAGCGCCGCTTAACCCGCGGCGTTTTTTTTGTTATTCACCTTGCATGCACCAACCTCCCCGCTCCATGCTGAATGCCCCATTTGATGAAAAGCTGCTCAACCCTCTGATATAAAGTAGGTTACTCATAACTTTCATGGTAAAAAGGAACGAGCTTGCCTATTGCCCATAGGCGGCAACATCGATTTGACCTATATTCAAATGAAAATCACCGCAACTTTGGTCTGATGCAAGATAATTGCACGGCTTTGCAGGAGAAACACAGCGCAATGCTAAAACGTGTGGCCACTCTGGCTTTGCTCGGTTTGCTTTGTTGGGGAGCCTTTGCCGATACCGTCCAGCAGAACACCTCGTTCGCCTTGTTGGGAGAGCCTAAATACCCCGAGGGATTCACGCATTTTGGTTACGTCAACCCTGACGCACCCAAAGGGGGGAGCATCACGCTCAGCGCGCTGGGAACCTATGATAACTTTAACCGTTTCGCGTTACGCGGCGTGGCGGCTGAGCGTACCGAACGCCTGTACGATACGCTGTTTACCTCATCCGATGATGAACCGGGCAGCTTTTATCCGCTGATTGCACTGTATGCGCGCCATGCTGACGATTTCCGTTGGATGGAAGTGGAACTGAATCCAAAAGCCACGTTTCACGACGGCTCACCGATTTTAGCCTCTGACGTAGCCTTCACCTTCACGATGTTTATGACGCAAGGGGTTCCGCAATTCCGGGTGGTATACAAGGGTGTCACGGTAACCGCTATCGGCCCGCTCACCGTGCGACTGGAAATGCCTGAGCCGGATAAAGAACGGCTGCTAGGGCTGCTAACATTGCCCGTTATGCCTGAGAGTTTCTGGAAAAATCACAGTCTTGCCGATCCGCTGTCCTATCCCCCACCGGCCAGTGGCCCCTACCGCATCACGTCCTACCGCACCGGCCAGTACGTTACCTATAAACGGGTACAAGATTACTGGGGTGCCAATCTGCCGGTGAACCGCGGTTTGAATAATTTCGACCAAATACGTTACGACTACTACCTGGATGACAGTGTCGCGCTGGAAGCGTTTAAGGCAGGCGCTTTCGATCTGCGTGCTGAAGGGTCACCCAAGCACTGGGCAACACAGTATCAGGGCGGTAACTTCGCGCGGGGTTATATCGTCAAGCGCGATCGGGCGAATCAGGCGGCACAGGATACCCGCTGGCTGGTGTTCAATATTGAGCGTCCACTGTTTCAGGATCGCCGCATCCGACAAGCCATTGGGCTTAATTTTGATTTTAACTGGATGAACAAAGCGTTCTATTACAACGCCTATCAGCGCGTCAACAGCCTGTTCCAAAACACAGAATATGCCGCGCAAGGAACTCCCAGCCCAGAGGAATTGAAATGGCTGGAGCCGCTCAGGGACAAAATACCGCCCGAGGTGTTTGGCCCCAGCTTTCAACCGCCAGAAAGTGATGGCAGCGGCTACGATCGCGCCCATTGGCAACAAGCCTTGCAACTGCTTGAGGACGCCGGCTGGGAATTAAAAAACCAGACGTTGGTCAACCGCAAAACCGGGGAGCCTTTTAGTTTCGAGTTATTGCTTCCCAGCGCTGCAAACGTGCAGTACGTACTGCCGTTCCAGCAAAATCTCAAACGATTGGGTATAGACATGAAGCTGCGCCTAATTGACAGCGGGCAGTTTACCAATCGTCTGCGTGCCCGCGATTTTGATATGCTCGCCCGCCTTTACCCAGCAAGAATCTATCCGGATGGCAACCTGAAATTTGGCTGGCATACGAAATACCTCGATTCAACCTATAACACGGCGGGTGTGAGCGATCCGGCCATCGATGCACTTATAGAGCAAATCGATGCGCATCAGGGCAATAAGGCGGAATTGCTGACATTAGGCCGCGCGCTGGATCGGGTGGTGACGTGGAATCAATTTATGATCCCCATGTGGTATTCCAATCACGATCGCTACGCTTACTGGGATAAATTCGCCATGCCAGAAACCCGCCCAACTTATAAGTTAGGGCTGGATAGCTGGTGGTACGATGCACAGCGGGCGCAATCATTGCCGCCCGAACGCCGTTAAGGAGCCATGGTGGGAACCTATTTACTACGCCGACTTTTGCTGGTGATCCCCACGCTGTGGGCCATTATTACCATTAACTTTTTTATTGTGCAGATAGCCCCAGGTGGGCCGGTTGATCAGGCCATTGCCGCCATCGAAATTGGTCAGGGCAGCGGGTTTGGTGCCGGTGGCGGTATGGATGGCGCGATGGCGCGCAGCGGCGGTGGTACACTGACCGTGGAAAATGCCTACCGTGGCGCTCGCGGGCTGGACCCTGAAGTGATTGCCGAAATCACCAAACGCTACGGGTTTGATAAGCCGATTCACGAACGCTATTTCACGCTGCTGTGGAACTATGCCCGATTGGATTTTGGCGATAGCCTGTTTCGTGGCTCCTCGGTGATGGAGCTTATCAAGCAGAGTATGCCCGTTTCTATAACGCTGGGATTATGGAGTACGTTGATCATTTATCTGGTCTCAATCCCACTTGGCATCAAAAAGGCTGTAAGAAGCGGCACACCGTTTGATACCTGGAGCAGCACCCTGATTATTGTCGGCTACGCTATCCCGGCATTCTTGTTTGCCATCCTGCTGATTGTGCTGTTTGCCGGCGGCAGCTATCTTGATTGGTTCCCACTGCGTGGGCTGGTATCGAGTAACTTCGACCCCCTGCCCTGGTACAGCAAAATCACCGATTACCTGTGGCACATCACGCTACCCGTACTGGCAACGGTGATTGGCGGCTTTGCCACGCTAACCATGCTGACCAAAAACTCGTTTTTGGACGAGATTCGCAAACAATACGTTGTCACCGCGCGTGCCAAAGGCCTGGATGAAAACAGCATTCTGTACCGCCATGTCTTCCGCAACGCCATGCTGCTGGTGATTGCCGGGTTCCCGGCGACCTTTATCAGCATGTTTTTCACCGGTTCGCTGCTGATTGAAGTGATGTTCTCACTCAACGGGCTGGGTCTGTTGGGCTATGATGCCACACTGCAACGCGACTACCCGGTGATGTTTGGTACGCTCTATATCTTCACTTTGATTGGTCTGCTGCTGAATATTGTCAGCGATATGACCTATACCCTGGTCGATCCGCGTATTGATTTTGAGGGGCGCCAATGAGTCGAATCAGCCCAATAAATCTGGCGCGCTGGGCCCGTTTCCGTGCCAATCGTCGTGGCTACTGGTCACTGTGGATCTTTCTGGTGTTGTTTACCCTCAGCCTGTTCGCCGAACTGCTGGCCAATGACAAACCGCTGCTGGTGCGCTATGACAACCGTTTTTATGCGCCGTTGCTGGTGAATTACCCTGAAACCACCTTCGGCGGCCAGTTTGCCACCACCACGGATTTTCGCGACCCCTACGTGGCAGCTCGTATCGCACAACACGGCTGGAGTATCTGGCCGCCGATCCGTTATCGCTACGATACCATTAACTATGCCACCACCCAGTCATTCCCCTCCCCGCCCTCTGGACAGAATTGGCTCGGCACCGACAGTCAGGGGAAAGATGTGGTAGCGCAAGTGCTATACGGTTTTCGCATTTCCCTGCTGTTTGGGCTTTCACTAACCCTGTTCTCCAGCCTGATTGGCATTGTGGTCGGCGCAACGCAGGGTTACTACGGTGGCAAGCTCGATTTATGGGGACAGCGCTTTATCGAAGTCTGGTCGGGCATGCCGACCCTGTTCCTGATTATTTTGCTGTCCAGCGTTATCCAACCTGATTTCTGGTGGCTACTGGGCATCACTATCCTGTTTGGCTGGATGAGTCTGGTGAACGTAGTACGCGCCGAATTTCTGCGGACCCGTAATTTCGACTACATCCGTGCGGCGCAGGCCATGGGGGTAAGCGATCGTGTGATCATGATGCGCAGTATGCTGCCTAACGCCATGGTCGCGACGTTAACCTTTCTGCCGTTTATTTTTTGCAGCTCAATCACGACCCTGACATCGCTCGATTTTCTGGGTTTTGGGCTTCCGGTCGGTTCGCCGTCACTGGGGGCACTGCTGCTGGAGGGCAAGAACAACCTTCAGGCTCCCTGGCTCGGCATTACCGTATTTCTGGTGTTGGCAACCCTGTTGTCGTTACTGATTTTTATTGGCGAAGCGGTGCGCGACGCTTTTGATCCCAGCAAGGCACATTGATATGAACCCAACTCCGCTGTTACAGATTCAGGATCTCAGCATCGCGTTTCGCCAGGGTGAGCAGGTGCATCAGGTGGTGGATTCGGTATCCCTCAACGTTGAGCGCGGTGAAACGCTGGCGCTGGTGGGCGAATCCGGCTCGGGCAAGAGCGTCACGGCACTGTCGTTACTGCGCCTGCTACCTTCTCCGCCGGTTATCTATCCTAAAGGCGATATCCTGTTTGACGGCGAATCGCTGCTGCATGCGCCAGAAACACGATTACGCGAACTGCGCGGCAACCGTATAGCGATGATCTTTCAGGAACCGATGGTGTCACTGAACCCGCTGCACAGCATTGAAAAGCAATTGATAGAGGTGTTGACATTGCACCGCGCAATGACACGGGACGTTGCGCGCGGAGAAGTGCTTATCTGTTTGGATCGCGTTGGCATACGGCAGGCGCAAACGCGCCTGAAAGACTTTCCTCATCAACTGTCGGGTGGTGAACGCCAGCGGGTGATGATCGCGATGGCTCTGCTGATGCAGCCAGATTTATTGATTGCCGATGAACCAACCACCGCGCTGGATGTCACCGTGCAGGCACAAATTCTCACCTTGTTACGTGAACTTAAACAGGAGTTTGGCATGAGCCTGCTGTTTATCACGCATAACCTGAATATCGTCAAGCAACTGGCTGACAAGGTGGCTGTGATGCAGGGTGGACGCTGCGTAGAACAAAATCGTTGCCTCGATCTGTTTACCGCGCCGCAGCACAGCTACACCCGGCAACTGTTGGATGCCGAACCCTCCGGTTCCGCCCTGCCTCTGCCTGACGATACGCCGACGCTGCTACGCGTAGAAAATCTCTCGATTTCATTTCCCATCAAACGTGGGCTGTTGCGCCGTACCATAGCAGAAAAAAACGTGGTCAATGGGTTGAATTTCGCCTTACGCCGTGGCGAAAGCCTGGGACTGGTGGGCGAATCCGGTTCAGGGAAAAGTACCACCGGGCTGGCACTGTTACGACTCATCGCCTCACGCGGTAACATCGTGTTTGATGAACATCCGCTGCATCAATTTAATCGCCGCCAAATGTTACCGCTGCGTAGCCAGATCCAGGTGGTGTTCCAGGATCCCAATTCATCGTTGAATCCACGGCGCACCGCGCTGCAAATTATCGAAGAAGGGCTGGAAGTGCACCAGAAGATGAGTACCTCAGATCGCGAACAGCGGGTTATCGAGGTGATGCGCGAAGTCGGGCTTAACCCCGAATTTCGTCACCGCTATCCGTCGGAATTCTCCGGCGGCCAGCGGCAGCGCATTGCTATCGCCAGAGCGCTAATACTGGAACCCGCACTGCTGATCCTTGACGAACCCACGTCGTCACTGGACAGAACCGTCCAGGCGCAGATCCTGACATTATTGAAAACGTTGCAGCAAAAACGCCATCTGGCCTATCTGTTCATTAGCCATGACTTACAGGTGGTGCGCGCGTTGTGCCATCAGGTTATCGTGCTGCGTCAAGGCGAGGTGGTAGAACAGGGGCGTTGTGAACAGGTTTTTTCAGCGCCACAGAGCGCCTATACACAGGAACTGCTGCGCATGGCTACCCTGTAGAGGCACAACACGCCATGTCATGGGGCATAGCGTTTAAAACGGATAGAGCGCGCTCAGGGGCTCTGCGATAGCAACGCCCACATTTTTAAGACAACACAATGCCGTGCTTTCATCATCTCGGTGCAAAAACAGACACGGTTCCCCTTCCCATTCCAACACCGCACAATCAATCTGAATTTCAGCCAGCGACTGGTTCAACTGACGTAAAATAACCCATGCCATTTCGCCGTCGTGGCTTAATAATTTGAAGCCAATCAGGTTGTTGTCCTCATCTCGTCCCCGCAGGGGAATACCGTTCAGCGGAATCGGTTCCACCTTGATACCGGCAAAACCCGATAGCCAACGATAACTTTGCTGCAAACGATGCACTACCGAAAGTTGGAGAGTGTCCACTGTTACTTTCCCTCAGGTATGATGATGGTGAACAAACGCAATGACATTGGCGTCAAAGAAAGAACGTTTACTCTCAGTGCTCTGATAAGACGGCACTGCTGAATGAGCATTTCTACAAGAATCCGCGTTGCAATAGTCATAAGTCACCCTTCTTAGCGAATGGACATGATTGCAATACTGATTAATGCCACGTTGATCACATTTTAAGATTTTTATAGGTTGCCCTATATTTAACGCTTTCCCTGCAATATCTCAACCCCTTTTATTTACATTGTTCACTTTTAAATCATACATTTTACATTTATAGACAACATTCCAAAAAAAGACAATGTGATATCGATAACACTTGACCGTGATTAAAAAGAGAAGATCAAAATAATGGCGTCCGACCTGGGGGTCAGCAAACAGAGGCTTCCGTTCGCCGCATCACTGCGGCAAACGGAAAAGCGAGGTGGAATCAGCGGGCGCGGGCGGAGTAACCATAAAGCAGAAAGGCGGCAACGGAGCAGAGTGACATGGAGGCGATCATTGGCAAGGCGCTGGTAAAACTCACCAGCGACAGCAGGCTTCCGACCAGTGCGCCCATGCCGAAGCGGAGCGTGCCAGCCAGCGAGGATGCAGTGCCTGCCATATGCGGAAAATAATCCAGTATCACGGCCATGGCATTTGACATCACCATCGCGATACAACCGACATAGATAGCGACCCCCAACACCAACGGCAAAAAGCCCAGATCCAACGCGTAGATAGCCACCAGCGCGATACCGACAGCGAACTGTATCAGTAACCCGATGCGAAACATCTGGTTCGCCCCCAAGCGGCGCACCACACGGCTATTGGTGTAGGTGGTCAGGAACAGGAAGACCACGTTCAGGGCAAAGTAATAGCCGAAACGCTGCGGAGACACACCGTAGAGATCGATATAAACAAAAGGGCCGGCGCTTAAAAAAGAGAACATGCCAGAAAACGAAAACCCGCTTGCCACCATGTAGCTAAAAACCTTTTTGTGACGAAACAGCGAGGCGAAATTACCAGCGGTGGTACGAAAATGAAACGGCTGGCGTTTCTCTACCGGCAACGACTCTTTAACAAAACGCATCACTAGCACCGAGGCAATCAGTGACAGCCCGGGCAGCGTCCAGAAAATCGCATGCCAGCTAAACCACAGCAGCAACACACCGCCCAACATCGGTGCCAACAGCGGTGCGACAGTCATGACCAGCATCACAAATGACATCATGCGCGAAAATTCATCTTTGGCGAAGGTGTAACGCATCAGCGCATTAATCACCACCGCAGACGCAGCCGCAGACAAGCCGTGCAGCATGCGAAGCACGGTAAGCTGCTCAATGGTTTGCGCCAGCGCGCAGGCCACGCCAGCCAACATAAAGACCAGCGTCCCCCCGAGTATCACGGGTTTACGTCCCAGGCTGTCCGCCATCGGGCCGTAGAATAACTGACCGATAGCAAACCCCATAATGTAAGCGCTTAACGTCATCTGCACCTGGCCCGGCTCTACTCCGAACTCTTTGGCAATCACCGGCAGCGCCGGCAGCGCCGGCAGGTACATATCGATGGCAAACGGTGTCAGCATCGACAACAAGCCAAGAATAAAAATCAAGCCACGATGTGATGGCGCTTTACCCACTGCATGTCTCCCAGCAACTTGCCCGCAAAATAAAAAAATTCACCGCAGCGGCAGGCCTCCACCACGGTGACGGTTTACATAGCGTGATGGCCGGTTTGGCGGCACATCGTGTTTACCTCAGAGGGATGACAAGCACATGACACATACTGAGTGAGCATGGCGCAAGTCGGCTCAACGCGGCATAACGCTGGCCACTTCCTCTTCCGTCAGTGTGCGATACTCGCCCGGCTCAAGCGTATCATCCAGCGCAATGCCACCAATACGCTCGCGGTGTAACTCAACCACCCGGTTGCCCACGGCGGCAAACATACGTTTAATCTGGTGGTAGCGTCCTTCCCCAATGGTTAACCGGACTTGGTGATCGTCCAGTTTTTCCAGTTGCGCGGGTTTGGTCAGCGATTTTTCGCCGTGCAATCGCACCCCCTGCTCAAACAGGTGTGCGGTATCCTCCGCCAGCGGCAGCTCCAACGTCACCAGGTAGATTTTTTCACAGTGGTGCTTGGGCGACGTGATGCGATGCGACCATTGCCCATCGTCGGTCAGCAATACCAGCCCGGTAGTGTCAATATCCAGTCGCCCGGCGGCATGCAGTTTGTGCGCAACCGGTTCATCGATAAAATAGAGGATGGTCGGGTGATCCGGATCTTCCGTTGAACACACGTACCCCTGCGGTTTGTTAAGCATAAAGTAACGTGGGCCATTCTGCTGCACCAGCGCATTGCCATCGAATGCCACCTGATGGTCAGGTACCAACTTGAATGCACCGCTTTTAACCACTTCACCGTCTACAGTAACGCGCTGCGCACGCAGTTCCCGCGCCACCAATGCGCGGCTGATCCCGAGTTGCTGGGATAAAAATTTGTCCAATCGCATGAGAAAATCAAGTGCCTGTCTGGGTTAAGGAAGGAAAATCATGCCGTAGTATAGCGAGTGATAGCGATTGCTCCTAGGCTGTGTCCCTTAATTGCTTGAGCTATAGTATCCATCTGTTTCTAAGACACTTTGGATTATGGCTCGCTACGATCTTTCTGATGAAGCATGGGCAATCATTGAGCCCTTGTTACCAACCGTTTTGACATCTCCGCAGGCAGGCCGGCCATGGGCAGAACATCGCAAAATCCTCAACGGCATGTTCTGGATACTGTGTTCAGGTGCCCCATGGAGTGATTTACCTGAACGTTACGGCCCATGGAAAACCGTTTATAACCGTTTCAATAGATGGTCAAAGTCTGGAGTTATTAACATTATTTTTAATAAGTTACTTTCATTTCTTGATGCTCATGGACTTGTTGACTGGTCAGCCACTGCGCTGGATGGCAGCAATATCCGTGCGCTCAAATGTGCGGCTGGCGCTCAAAAAAACATCCCGATATTACCAACGATAACAGCCTGGGTCGCTCACGAGGTGGTTATGGCACCAAAATCCACATGGCGACTGACGGAAGCGGCATCCCGCTAAATATCGTACTGAGTGCTGGGCAGGCTCACGAAAGCCTGTTCGCGTTACGACTCCTGGACGGCATTGGCGTGCAACGGCAGAACGGTAGCATGAAGCGTCGTGGTCATGCGGTACTGGCTGACAAAGCCTACTCTGGCAATGCACTCCGTAACGAGTTGAAAAGAAAAGGGATAAGAGCGGTTATTTCCCGAAAATCAAATGAAAAACTGGCTTCAGATGCACGCTCACAACTTTATCGTGATGCTTATCGCCGTCGCAACGTTGTAGAAAGATGTTTTGGCCGTTTAAAGGAATATAGACGGATTGCCACACGTTATAGCTAAACGACTTAATTTTGATTACATTATTTAAATGAGCTATTCAATTGATTTTAGACGTAAAGTGATATCTACACGGAAAAACGAAGGGTTGAGTATCCGAGAAACAGCGAAGCAATTTCGGATTGGCCCTGCCTCTGTATCGCGTTGGATTAATCAAATAGAGTCAAAAGCATCGACCACGCGTCAGCGAAAGATCGATAAATCCGAGTTGATAAAAGATGTTGAACAATATCCAGATGCTTACCAAAAAGAACGTGCAGAGCGTTTTGGCGTTTGTCAGAAGGCCATTTGGCAAGCGCTTAAAAAGCTGGGATTGACCTATAAAAAAAACTCTACGTCATCCGAAAGCCGACGAAAACGCCCGGCAGGGATTTCAACAAAAAAAACAACAGTATGAAAAAGAAGGTAAACCTATTGTTTTTATTGATGAAAGTGGTTTTTTACACGATGCCCCACGGACTCACGGCTATTCCCCAAAAGGTCAACGGTGTTTTGGCCTGAAGAACTGGGGAGCTAGGGGAAGAACAAATGTTATCGGCGCTTTATTAGGCACAACGCTGTTTGCTATCGGATTATTTGATATCAATATTAACAGCGATGTTTTCTATGCCTGGGTCACACAAGTCCTTATCCCAGTACTCCCTAAAAACAGTGTAATCATGATGGACAATGCCACTTTTCACAAAAAACATAATATTCAACAAGTCATCATCGATGCAGGGTATATGGTGGAGTATTTGCCTACATATTCGCCAGATCTTAACCCAATTGAGCATAAATGGGCACAAGCAAAAAGCAAAAAAAGAGAGATGGGTTGCGATACAGAGAGTTTGTTCTCAGTCCATATGGTGTAATCAAAATTAAGTCGCTTGGCTATATTTGATTTGTCGTTCTAACAAAATACATTCTCTGTAAATGCATTCTAACTAAAGAAGATGTAAATCAAACGGTTAAATTATTCAACAAAGCCCGTACTTTCCCCAATTGGGTCGCTGCTTTTTCGACCTCTTTTTGGGCCAATTCACGTAATGTAACCAGCGGTGACTGCGTTTTCATCTGTCCTCCTACTCGCTACGGGGAAAAATGACATTTAAAGCCTGACAAGCGGCTTCATAACCACTGCGTTCAAACATGCCCTGCTGCAAAAAATCCTGAAGCTGTGGGTAGAGGCGAATGGCCTGGTCGAGCGTCGGATCGCTGCCCGGAGCGTAAGCCCCCACGTTTATCAAGTCCCGGTTACGTTGGTAACTGGAGAGTAACTGCTTAAACAGCCGCACGGAGGCGTAGTGCTTTTCATCAATGAGCGCGGTCATGGCTGTCGATGGATGGTTGTATGACGAAGTCACCGCTGGCAGGCTCAAAAAAACAGGACGGAATCCCACAGACCGGGGGAAACAGGGTGTAAAGCGTAGCCTGATGACCGATGCGAACGGGCTTCCCCTCTCTCTGTTTGTCTCAGGGGCAAATACCCACGACATAAAGCTGGTTGCTGATACTCTCGACGCCCTTCAGACGGGCAGACGCGGCAGAAAGCTCCGCCTCTGTCTGGACAAAGGCTATGAGGCCGGATGGCTGGAGGCCTGTCTGAAAAGTCGTCGTTACGAACCTCATATCCAGTCAAGGAAAGAGGAGTCGGAAGCCATCAAAAACACGGATTTTAAAGCTCACCGCTGGGTAGTGGAGAGAACGCACAGCTGGATGAATCGCTTTCGTCGAGTTCTGACTCGCTGGGAGAAGAAAGTCGAAAATTATGAGGCGATGCTGCATTTTACCTGCGGCATCATTGTCTGGAATAAAATCCTATTGGGATGGTTTCTTAATACCTTGTACCGCACCCTTTTCGCCACCGGATTGACCGCCCTCTCCACTGGAGCAATCGCGGAAAATGTAACAAATGAAACGTTTGTTGTTACCGCTACCCAGACAAAACACACCACGCTCAGCGCACCAGCCAGCGTTTCGGTCGTCACCCGTGCCGAACTGGAAAAGATGTCGGTTAACGACGTTTCTGATGCTGTCAGAAAACTGCCCGGTATCAGCATTAATCCTTCAACTACCTACGGCCGCAAAGAGATCAAAATCCGTGGCATGAAATCCGACTATACGCTGTTGCTGCTCAATGGCCGACGCATCAACTCGCGTGAAGCGCTCGCCAGCAACATGGGTAACGATTTCGACCTCTCCACGATCCCCGTCTCCGCGATCGATCGCATTGAAGTCATTCGCGGCCCGATGTCATCCCTGTATGGCGCCGATGCGCTGGGCGGCGTCGTCAACGTGATCCTGCGTCAGCCGGGTGAAACGGCAGCGGGTGAGATAGGTTACGGTTTTGAAGCACCCACGGAAGGCGATGGCGGCGGACATATAGCTAAGCGACATTATTTTGATAACAGCCAGCTATGCTTCTTTGCCACATATCAGGGCATCGGCTGTAATCATTTTTAAGTCGGTTGGCTATAATCTTCTAAGCGGCTATCTCAGCGGCCCGCTGTTGGACAATAAACTGCTCGGCAGCGTGATCGTTGACGGGGGAAAACGTGATGCCTGGCGCACCAATCAATCCGTCAACGGCTTTGTTGAATAATTTAAGATACTGATTTATATAAGCATTATAAAATTTCAACGACTAATTTTTCCTCTCGGAATGCTTTTTATTGTGCTAACTATTTGATTTGTCGTTCTAACAAAATACATTCTCTGTAAATGCATTCTAACTAAAGAAGATGTAAATCAAACGGTTAAATTATTCAACAAAGCCTCCGTCAACCCCAACTCGGATGCACTGGAAGCCCGCGATACGTTCAATAAGCGTGTTGCTTAATAGTGAAATAAGGGTGTTTCGGTGATTGAAGTAAATTTTACGCTGTTCTGAGATGGAAATTCCAAAGACCGGCGCTAAGGAGTAAGAAGGTATCATCAATAAAGGGTCTACGATTCCGTAAAATTTGGGTCATGCAACCGAGGCGCTTGATACCCGCGATGGCGTGTTCAACTGTAATACGGATGCCCGAGATTATTTTATTTTCTTGTTTTTGTTCAGGCGATAAAGGTCTTTTTCGAGTTCCTTTTTTTGGGATTTGTGTATTAGGATGCTGTTTATCTATACCTTGAAAACCGGTATCTGCCCAGATGGTTACCTCAGGAGGAATATGGCGAATTATATCGACTTTATCGAGTAAGCGTTTATCGTGACGGCGCCCATTTTTGCTCATGGGGATAAATCCAATTTGCCTTGTTTCGTCAGTCATAATAAGCCCTTTTCGAGTGGTCTGTCTTTTCTTTCCCGAATACATTTTTTTTCGCCGACGCAGATTCTTAGGCTTTTGGACAGGTCGCTCTGTCCCATCAATAAAGACGTCTTTAACTCCAGGAAAGGCGCGAAAAAATTCCTCAGCAGAGCGAATTTGACGAGCGGGCAAAACACATTCTCGCCCCAAGGTCATCTCTAAAACCGGCAATAATATTTTTACCCAGCGACATACCCGTGTTCTATCTAAACCAAAAAGAAGTCCTTGCAAATCATAGGTCGGATAACATTTTAAATACAATAAAATAAAAAGCAGTTTATCTAATGGGGTTGGGATAAATCCTTTCTGCCCTGCACCCATCTGCCGCTCGTGATCTTTTCGATTCTTTTTCCGATAAATCAAATAACAAGCTGAAAATTCAGCGGCTAAATTTTTCAATTCTTCGACTGATAATCCAATGATTGCTTTACATAAACGATTATCTCGTAACAACCGCTCTTTGTTGATCATTTCAAACCTTTATTCTCTAAGTTAAACCTCTTTTTATTCTCAATAGCCTGACAAAAAATGCAAGTCTCTATTCAGCAACTAGTTTAATGCACTGACCAATCTGACTTGGCTTATCGATGACCGGCAAAGTATTGAATTCGACACCACTTACGCAAAAGACGATCGTGATGTGCTGTGGAATAACTACGGCGCATCGGCATGCAATATTCAAAAAATGGAACGCATTGGCTTTGGCCTGACACATAATGGCAGCTGGGAGTATGTCGATACGCGCTTGCGCTACTACTTCGAAAGCGTCGATTTGATGGATAACTCACAGCTCAACAACGGCAAAGCCTACATTACTCAGGACAATAAAACCCTGGATGGGCAAATCTCCGGCTACTTAGGCGATCACTTGATGACGGCTGGCGGTGAGTATCGGAACACCGAATTACAACACAGCCTGAACTTGCAAAATGGCAACGTGGCGGTAAGCCAGAAAGCGTTTTTCTTGCAGGATGAATTTAAACTCGGGGATCTGGCACTGACGTTTGGCGGTCGTGTCGACTCGCACGAAATTTACGGCACAGAATTTAGCCCACGTGCCTATGCCACCTACAGCCTCAGCGATATAGCTAAACGACTTAATTTTGATTACATTATTTAAATGAGCTATTCAATTGATTTTAGACGTAAAGTGATATCTACACGGAAAAACGAAGGGTTGAGTATCCGAGAAACAGCGAAGCAATTTCGGATTGGCCCTGCCTCTGTATCGCGTTGGATTAATCAAATAGAGTCAAAAGCATCGACCACGCGTCAGCGAAAGATCGATAAATCCGAGTTGATAAAAGATGTTGAACAATATCCAGATGCTTACCAAAAAGA
This sequence comes from Symbiopectobacterium purcellii, assembly GCF_052050035.1. Lineage (GTDB taxonomy): Bacteria > Pseudomonadota > Gammaproteobacteria > Enterobacterales > Enterobacteriaceae > Symbiopectobacterium > Symbiopectobacterium purcellii_A. The sequence continues at coordinate 3,925,657 of NZ_CP189882.1, read as the reverse complement.
ACGTGCAGAGCGTTTTGGCGTTTGTCAGAAGGCCATTTGGCAAGCGCTTAAAAAGCTGGGATTGACCTATAAAAAAAACTCTACGTCATCCGAAAGCCGACGAAAACGCCCGGCAGGGATTTCAACAAAAAAAACAACAGTATGAAAAAGAAGGTAAACCTATTGTTTTTATTGATGAAAGTGGTTTTTCACACGATACCCCACGGACTCACGGCTATTCCCCAAAAGGTCAACGGTGTTTTGGCCTGAAGAACTGGGGAGCTAGGGGAAGAACAAATGTTATCGGCGCTTTATTAGGCACAACGCTGTTTGCTATCGGATTATTTGATATCAATATTAACAGCGATGTTTTCTATGCCTGGGTCACACAAGTCCTTATCCCAGTACTCCCTAAAAACAGTGTAATCATGATGGACAATGCCACTTTTCACAAAAAACATAATATTCAACAAGTCATCATCGATGCAGGGTATATGGTGGAGTATTTGCCTACATATTCGCCAGATCTTAACCCAATTGAGCATAAATGGGCACAAGCAAAAAGCAAAAAAAGAGAGATGGGTTGCGATACAGAGAGTTTGTTCTCAGTCCATATGGTGTAATCAAAATTAAGTCGCTTGGCTATAACTGGGTGGTCAAAGGGGGCGTAAACAAAGCATTCAAAGCACCGACCATCGCGCAATTTAACCCAGGCTATGCCGTTGCCGCCTGTCGAGGAAAATGCCAAACGGTAGGGAACCCTGACCTGAAGGCAGAGACCGCTGTCAGCTATGAGTTGGGCACTGCCTATGAAGCTGAGCATTACGGTGCGGGCCTAACCCTGTTCAATAACGACATCAAGGATATGATTCAGGTTCAAACCTGGGACCGTGTCGCGACACAGCTCACCTATGAAAATGTGGATAAAGCACGCATCCGGGGCATTGAAACCTCCGTATGGGTCGATCTGACTGAAAACCTAAATTGGGCCACCAATTGGACCATCGTCGATGCGGAAGATCGCAGCACCAAAATGCGCCTGAAACAGACGCCAAGTGCTGGACAACCTTGCTACGTCGCTCTCCTATCAATACACGGGTAATCAGTATCTGCTCGACAAGCAGTCGAAGAAAACCCGAGGGTTCAATACCGTCGATCTGGGCGCGACCTATACGCCAATTAAACACGTTGATCTGAAATTGGGTGTCACCAATATCACTAATGAAAAGCGCGATTATGTGGCTACCGCTAATGACTATTTCCTGTCAGGTCGGACAATTTATGGCGGTATCAGCTATAAATTCTAAATGAATGTTATCAACGCGCACAGCATAATTTGTACTAGCTCAGACCTTATCTGACAGTTATCGGTTATTTATACAGGTGTCTGTCAGATTACATCCGGTTCAGATCCTTTTCTGCCCAGACCCGTTTTCCATCAAGTAACGTTGCCATTGGCGTTCGCCCGCAGCACATTTTTCCCTGATGAGTTCGCTCATTATTGTAATGCCACAACCAGTTGTCCAGATCTGCCTGCAGGCTCTCCAGGTCCCCATATAACTTCTTGCGGAACGTAACCTGATAAAAATCCTGCAAAATCGTTTTATGGAAGCGCTCGCAGATGCCGTTCGTCTGCGGAGACATCGCCTTCGTTTTTGTATGGTCGATATCGTTGATGGCCAGATACAGCTGGTAATCATGCTGCTCCACCTTACCACAGTACTCCGTTCCCCTGTCGGTCAGTATTCTCAGCATCGGCAGTACCTGAGCCTCGTAGAACGGCAGTACGCGATCATTTAGCAGGTCGGCGGCAGTGATCGGCGTTTTACTCGTATAAAGCTTGCAGTGTGCCACTTTCGAGTACGTATCCACGAACGTCTGCTGGTAGATACGGCCCACCCCTTTCAGATTGCCAACGTAGAAGGTGTCCTGCGACCCGAGATAAGCCGGATGAGCCGTCTCGATTTCGCCGCTGGCCTCATCATCATGCGCCTTTTTCTCCAGCGCTGCGATTTGGACATCGGTAAGCACGATGCCTTCTCTGGCAACTTTTTCCTCAAGCGCCTTCAGGCGTTTACGGAAGTTCTCCAGATCGTGCCGTTGCCAGATGGACCGCACGCCGCTGCCGGAGATAAATACGCCTTTTTTACGCAGCTCATTACTGGTCCGGTGCTGCCCGTGGGCCGGGAACTCAACGGCATATTCAACAACCGCGCGTTCAGTGGCTTCGTCGGCGCGGTTCTTCAGGTTGGGAACGGCTTTGTTGAATAATTTAACGTTTTGATTTACAAATTCTTTAGGTGGGATGCATGTACAGAAAATGTATTTTGTTAGAGCGATAAATCAAATAGTTAGCACAATAAAAAGCATTACGGTAGTAAAATTTAGTCGTTAAAATTTTATAATACCCATTTAAATCAGTATTTTAAATTATTCAACAAAGCCGTTGGGAACCCGGCGGTTCTGGTTAACCAGTGCATCGATGCCACCTTCAGCAGCCAGTTCCTGATAACGGTAAAACGTGTCGCGCGACACGCCCATGATCTTGCAGGCTTTTGATACGTTACCAAGTTCTTCGGCGAGATTGAGCAGGCCGGCTTTGTGTTTGATGATGGGATTGTTAGTATGAAGCATGAGAGTTACCTTGCGTTTTGTTTAAGGATTAGACACCCATATCAAAACCGGTAACTCTCAACCTTTCAAGGTCATGTGTCAGATCAAGTCGCGACTAATACATTTAAATGTTGGAGCGGGAAACGAGACTCGAACTCGCGGCCCCGACCTTGGCAAGGTCGTGCTCTACCAACTGAGCTATTCCCGCATCATGCTACAAATAGTAGGCATCATGACACTGTAGAAAATCGATAGACATTTTTACTCGGTTAGCATTGGCCACCAACCTGTCTATGGCGAGCATTTTACTGACCTACCCTGACCAGTCAATAAAATTATCCCTTAACGCTCATCAATTGCTGTTTTTTACGACGCAGAGGTCAGTAATCCAGCAAATCACGCCACGCGGCACTCAAATACTGGAACATGGACCAAAAGGTCAACACAGCGGCGATATAGAGCGCAATAATGCCCGCACCTTCGACCATACGCTCAGGGCGCCAGAGAAGTCCAACCAACGCCAGCATTTGCGCCGTTGTTTTCACCTTACCCACCCAAGAAACCGCGACGTGACTACGTTTGCCAATCTCAGCCATCCATTCGCGCAGGGCGGAGATAATGATTTCTCGCGCAATCATCGTGGCGGCTGGCAAGGTTATCCACCACGCATGGTAATGCTCTGCTACCAGCACCAGCGCCACCGCAACCATCACCTTGTCAGCAACAGGATCGAGAAAGGCGCCAAAGCGCGTGGTTTGCTTCAAACGACGCGCCAGAAAACCATCAAACCAGTCAGTCACCGCCGCGACCACAAAAATAAAGGCGCACAGCAGCGGTGCCCAATTAAAAGGGAGATAAAACGCCAGCACAAAGAATGGAATAAGGGCAACGCGAAACAGAGTTAGCAATGTTGGTATGTTCAATTGCATAGGGATTGGCTACTTTGGCTGGTATCGGTTGGTGGATATGTTGCTACATTGTCCCTAGTGTTTCAATGCATGAAAGATTTTTTCTGCCAATGCATGTGAAATTCCTGGCACATTCGCAATATCATCAATGCTGGCATTTAACAGTGGCTGCATTCCTCCCAGGTATTTCAGCAGAATTTGCCGACGTTTTGGGCCCACCCCTTCAATCAGTTCCAGCGAACTGGTGTTTTTTACTTTTGCCCGTTTTTTGCGGTGCCCGGCGATAGCGTGGTCATGCGAGTCATCGCGAATATGTTGAATAACGTGCAACGCTGGCGAATCCGCGGGTAAGGCGAACCCTTCCCCGGTCGCCTCGAAAAACAGCGTTTCCAATCCCGCCTTGCGCTCTGTCCCCTTGGCAACGCCAAGCAGCAGCGGTTTGCGTTTATCCCACGACACATCCAGCTCATCGAACACCGCGAGCGCCTGCCCCAATTGCCCCTTTCCGCCATCGATAACAATCACGTCGGGAATTTTGCTCTCTTCTAACGCTTTACCATAGCGACGTTTCAGAACCTGATTCATGGCCGCGTAGTCATCCCCCGGCGTGATGCCAGTGATATTGTAACGGCGATACTCCGAACGCAGCGGCCCATTGGCATCAAACACCACGCAGGACGCTACCGTCTGCTCCCCCATGGTATGGCTGATATCAAAACACTCCATCCGCCCGATGTTTTCCAGATGAAGTACATCCGCTAATGCCTTTAAGCGCTGGTGGATAGTGGACTGCTGCGAGAGTTTGGTGACCAATGCCGTGGCCGCATTGGTGAGTGCCAGTTTCAAATAGCCGGCGCGATCGCCGCGCGGTTTGGTTTGGATATGAATACGTCGCCCCGCGACCTCAGACAGCGATTCTGCCAATACCTCTTTCTCTGGCAACGCAAAATCCAACAAGATTTCGCTAGGCAGCGTGCGCGACAAACTGCCTTGCAGATAGAATTGCCCGACAAACGTCTGAACCACTTCCGCCAGTTCCGTTCCGGCCGGTATTTTGGGGAAATAGCTGCGGCTTCCCAGCACTTTGCCTTGACGAATAAAGAGCACATGCACACAGGCCATACCGGCATCGAAGGAAACGCCTATCACATCCAGATCTTCGCCATCGCCCGAAACAAATTGCTTTTCGGTGACGCTACGCACCGCTTGAATCTGATCGCGAATACGAGCCGCCTCTTCAAAATCCAACTGGCGGCTAGCGGCTTCCATACGCGCCACCAGTTGATTGAGCACCTGCTGATCTTTGCCTGAGAGAAAAAGCCGCACATATTCTAGCTGCTGACGGTAGCTTTCTTCACTGACCAACCCGGTAACACAGGGGCCAAGGCAGCGCCCAATCTGATACTGGAGACAAGGCCGCGAACGGTTTCGATACACGCTGTTTTCACACTGGCGAATAGGGAAAAGCTTTTGCAGCAGCACCAATGTTTCACGCACGGCATTGCCGTTTGGAAAGGGGCCAAAATACTCCCCTTTGGCGTGCTTTGCACCGCGATGGACGGCTAACCGTGGGTGCGTATCGCCGCTGAGAAAGATCATCGGATACGATTTATCATCACGCAGCAATACGTTATAGCGCGGCTGATAAAGCTTGATATAGTTGTGTTCAAGCAGCAGCGCTTCGGTTTCGGTATGGGTAATGGTGACATCAATCTGGTGAATAGCCTTCACCAGCGCTTCCGTCTTACGGCTGGCAACATTGCTGCGGAAGTAGCTTGCGAGGCGCTTTTTTAGATCTTTTGCTTTCCCGACATAGATGACCGTGTTGCTCTCATCATACATGCGGTATACACCAGGCTGGCTGGTGACGGTTTTCAAAAATGCGGGGGAATCGAAATGTTCACTCACTGCTTAACCTTCGCTCACTGCCTGTTATTCACTGCTCATGGACGGCTCCGCGTTAAACAATCCGTGGCGGATAGCCAAATGAGTCAACTCAACATCACCACTCACATTCAGTTTGCTAAACATGCGGTAACGGTAACTGTTTACGGTTTTCGGACTCAGGCTTAACCGTTCGGAAATTTCCGTGACCTTTTGCCCCTGAGTGATCATCATCATAATTTGTAATTCAGAGACTGTAAAATAATCTGTGTAAATGGCATTTTGAGGAAAACCTTCAAAGGATAACAAAATGCCTATCAGCAACGAACTTATTGACCAACTGCTTCAAGATTAAACTAGTTGCTGAATAGAGATTTGCATTTTTTGTCAGGCTATTGAGAATAAAAAGAGGTTTAACTTAGAGAATAAAGGTTTGAAATGATCAACAAAGAGCGGTTGTTACGAGATAATCGTTTATGTAAAGCAATCATTGGATTATCAGTCGAAGAATTGAAAAATTTAGCCGCTGAATTTTCAGCTTGTTATTTGATTTATCGGAAAAAGAATCGAAAAGATCACGAGCGGCAGATGGGTGCAGGGGGCTTTGTTGAATAATTTAACCGTTTGATTTACATCTTCTTTAGTTAGAATGCATTTACAGAGAATGTATTTTGTTAGAACGACAAATCAAATAGTTAGCACAATAAAAAGCATTCCGAGAGGAAAAATTAGTCGTTGAAATTTTATAATGCTTATATAAATCAGTATCTTAAATTATTCAACAAAGCCGGTGCAGGGCAGAAAGGATTTATCCCAACCCCATTAGATAAACTGCTTTTTATTTTATTGTATTTAAAATGTTATCCGACCTATGATTTGCAAGGACTTCTTTTTGGTTTAGATAGAACACGGGTATGTCGCTGGGTAAAAATATTATTGCCGGTTTTAGAGATGACCTTGGGGCGAGAATGTGTTTTGCCCGCTCGTCAAATTCGCTCTGCTGAGGAATTTTTTCGCGCCTTTCCTGGAGTTAAAGACGTCTTTATTGATGGGACAGAGCGACCTGTCCAAAAGCCTAAGAATCTGCGTCGGCGAAAAAAAATGTATTCGGGAAAGAAAAGACAGACCACTCGAAAAGGGCTTATTATGACTGACGAAACAAGGCAAATTGGATTTATCCCCATGAGCAAAAATGGGCGCCGTCACGATAAACGCTTACTCGATAAAGTCGATATAATTCGCCATATTCCTCCTGAGGTAACCATCTGGGCAGATACCGGTTTTCAAGGTATAGATAAACAGCATCCTAATACACAAATCCCAAAAAAAGGAACTCGAAAAAGACCTTTATCGCCTGAACAAAAACAAGAAAATAAAATAATCTCGGGCATCCGTATTACAGTTGAACACGCCATCGCGGGTATCAAGCGCCTCGGTTGCATGACCCAAATTTTACGGAATCGTAGACCCTTTATTGATGATACCTTCTTACTCCTTAGCGCCGGTCTTTGGAATTTCCATCTCAGAACAGCGTAAAATTTACTTCAATCACCGAAACACCCTTATTTCACTATTAAGCAACACGCTTATTGTCACTCCCCTCAGGATCTGCTGGGTGAATCAGGCCTACTCAAGGTGCTGACTAAAAGACTGGCGGAACGGGTTCTTGAAGCTGAGATGGAGATGCACCTTGGGTATGCTAAGCATAACCCGGCAGGTAATCATTCAGGCAACTCCCGCAATGGCAAGACATCCAAGAGCGTACGTAGCCAAAATGGGGAGATCGAGCTCGATATTCCGCGCGACCCCAACAGTATAGCCAAGCGACATTATTTTGATAACAGCCAGCTATGCTTCTTTGCCGCATATCAGGGCATAGGATGTAATCATTTTTAAGTCGGTTGGCTATACCTTCGAGCCGACACTGATCGGTAAGAACGAAAAACAGCTTAACGGCTTCGATGACCGCATTATTTCTCTCTATTCCAGAGGGTTATCAACCCGTGATATTCAGGCACACTTTAAAGAAGTCTACGGGGTCGATGTTTCCGCTGGCTTCATTTCTCAAGTGACCAATGCTGTGATGGATGAAGTTAAGCGCTGGCAGCAACGGCCGCTGGATGCGCTTTATCCCATTAAACTAGTTGCTGAATAGAGACTTGCATTTTTTGTCAGGCTATTGAGAATAAAAAGAGGTTTAACTTAGAGAATAAAGGTTTGAAATGATCAACAAAGAGCGGTTGTTACGAGATAATCGTTTATGTAAAGCAATCATTGGATTATCAGTCGAAGAATTGAAAAATTTAGCCGCTGAATTTTCAGCTTGTTATTTGATTTATCGGAAAAAGAATCGAAAAGATCACGAGCGGCAGATGGGTGCAGGGCAGAAAGGATTTATCCCAACCCCATTAGATAAACTGCTTTTTATTTTATTGTATTTAAAATGTTATCCGACCTATGATTTGCAAGGACTTCTTTTTGGTTTAGATAGAACACGGGTATGTCGCTGGGTAAAAATATTATTGCCGGTTTTAGAGATGACCTTGGGGCGAGAATGTGTTTTGCCCGCTCGTCAAATTCGCTCTGCTGAGGAATTTTTTCGCGCCTTTCCTGGAGTTAAAGACGTCTTTATTGATGGGACAGAGCGACCTGTCCAAAAGCCTAAGAATCTGCGTCGGCGAAAAAAAATGTATTCGGGAAAGAAAAGACAGACCACTCGAAAAGGGCTTATTATGACTGACGAAACAAGGCAAATTGGATTTATCCCCATGAGCAAAAATGGGCGCCGTCACGATAAACGCTTACTCGATAAAGTCGATATAATTCGCCATATTCCTCCTGAGGTAACCATCTGGGCAGATACCGGTTTTCAAGGTATAGATAAACAGCATCCTAATACACAAATCCCAAAAAAAGGAACTCGAAAAAGACCTTTATCGCCTGAACAAAAACAAGAAAATAAAATAATCTCGGGCATCCGTATTACAGTTGAACACGCCATCGCGGGTATCAAGCGCCTCGGTTGCATGACCCAAATTTTACGGAATCGTAGACCCTTTATTGATGATACCTTCTTACTCCTTAGCGCCGGTCTTTGGAATTTCCATCTCAGAACAGCGTAAAATTTACTTCAATCACCGAAACACCCTTATTTCACTATTAAGCAACACGCTTATTGTTTACCTTGACTGTATTGTTGTCAAAAGCCAGGACGGCGGAGCCGTGGCCAACAAGTCTGTTTATCTGGCCCTCGGCGTCAACGGCCAGGGCGAAAAAGAGCTGCTGGGGCTATGGATAGCCAAAACTGAGGGGGCCAAGTTCTGGTTATCTGTGATGACAGAACTGAAAAATCGTGGGCTAAAGGACATCTTCGTCGCCTGCTGCGATGGCCTGAAAGGCTTTCCTGATGCCATTGAAGCTGTTTACCCGCATACGCGGGTACAGCTCTGCATTGTGCATCAGGTGCGGAACTCGCTGCGCTACGTCGGCTGGAAAGAGCGTAAGGCCGTTGCTGCTGACCTGCGCACCATCTATAGTTCCGCAACGCTAGAGGGCGCTGAAGAGGCCCTGGATGCCTTCGCGGCCAAATGGGATGAGCAGTTCCCGACGATCAGCCCGTCGTGGAGAAATAATTGGGAACGTCTCATCGTCATTTTTGACTTTCCGCCGGAGATCCGCAAGGTTATCTACACCACCAACGCGATAGAGTCGTTAAATGCTTCATTGCGCAAGATAACGAAAACGCGACGAATATTTCCAACGGATGACTCGGTGATAAAATTACTCTATCTAGCCTTGCGTAATATCTCTGCTAAATGGACCTTGCCGCCACATTCCCACTCGAAACGCAACAAAACGGTAGAGGCTTATGCCACCAGTAAGTGCGTTAAAAATACCTCATTGCGGGAACGATAGCCCAGCGATTTTCTGCCCCTTGTATTGAGTATGTGTTCGAGTTCGGCAATCTTACGATGACTGACCTGACTGAAGTCTGTTCCCTTTGGGTAAAAACGTCGTATCAGCCCGTTGGTGTGCTCATTCAAGCCCCTCTCCCAGGAATGATAAGGATGGGCAAAGTAGACCTGCGCCCCTGTGATTTGAGTAATTTGCTCGTACAGAGCGAATTCAGGGCCGTTATCAGCTGTTAGGGTCTTAAACTTGCAAAAGGTATTAGCTTCAATGTCCCTGAAAGCAGCAACCACAGTCTCCGCACGCTTATTAGACAGTTTGCGAATGATGACGGTTTTCAATGCTTTATCTACGATGGTTAACAAGAATGACTTCTGGTCTTTGCCAAAAATAGTGTCAATTTCGAAGTGGCCAGGCTCCTGTTTAAGCTCGGCTTGAGCTGGGCGATACTCAATACCAACACGGTTGGGAATAGGGCCTGATTTGAGGTTTTCGGCATTGTACCTGTAACGTTTTCCCGATTAGGAAGTTGCTGATATAGCTCCCCGCCAGCCTGTCTCTCCTGCAGGATATAGCGATATAGCGTATTCTTGCTGACAGATATACCGAATTCCAGGTGCAAACGGCCACTGATGATTTCAGGTGAAGAGTGAGTGGAAAGCGCCTGCCTGATGAAGTTCTGAATGTGTGGCTCCAACGGGTAAAAAGCATTGTTTGGCAGAGGCTTATGACGGCGTTCCCGGACCAGAGTGTCCGCCCTTCTACAGCAGTAGACACCATTGAAAGTAGGGTCGGTATTGCGTCTGAGTTCCCTGCTGATGGTCGAGCGAGGCAGAGCAAGCTCTCTGGCGATGGTAGCTTGGTTGACACCTTCACCACGCCGCTTTTCGATGTAGAACCGTTCTTTCTGAGTCAGATGTTTTCCCTGCATGCAACAGGCTCTCCAGTAGGGCCAGAACGGTGATTTTATCCGACTCTGGCAAGTGGGTCACTTTGTTGCGTTTCGAGTGGGAATGGGGCCTTGAGTAGGCCTGATTCACCCAGAAGCTCCTGAGGGGAGTGACAATCCTGAAGCAGTTGGTCAATAAGTTCGTTGCTGATAGGCATTTTTTGTCCTCTGAAGGTTTTCCTCAAAATGCCATTTACACAGATCTTTTTACACTCTCGCAAACCCGGGGATTACGCAACTCACTGAATAATGTCTCCTCCGTTGAATCAGGCATTGGTATCCAGTCGCAAGAGCTCGATCAGCTTGATGCCATTGGCGCCGATCGCAAGCTGGCTAATGCACAGGCCAAGAGTGCGTTGGTAGATACCGACTGGGTACCCGCCATTTCATCCTACATCATGCAGCAAGCCTCTTTGCAGGCCGCTTACACCGCTTATCAAGATATGCAGGGAATGTCACTGTTCCAAATTAACAGGTAAAAACAGTGATGCGGCACAGATTTGAATACGCTTAAACCGTGCGTGTTCTTTGGGCATGTCATTTTTTAAATGGCGTGCCATTTTTTGTTTTTATTCTCTCACCTGCCTGAATTCCCATTCTCTGAAAACTGGCCCACTGCTAGGCAGTATGAACGCGGTGTCTGCTTACTATAGCCAACCGACTTAAAAATGATTACATCCTATGCCCTGATATGCGGCAAAGAAGCATAGCTGGCTGTTATCAAAATAATGTCGCTTGGCTATATGAAGAGGCTTGTGTAAGCCTTGTCAATACGTCAGCGAGAAGGTTGAGGATTTCACTGAACAGGTGCTCGGTGAAAGGGGCTAACAGGAAAAGCAACATACCTAGCGTCATGATTCCCACGGTCAATGTCAGTGGAAAAGGCTTTGTTGAATATAGCTAAACGACTTAATTTTGATTACATTATTTAAATGAGCTATTCAATTGATTTTAGACGTAAAGTGATATCTACACGGAAAAACGAAGGGTTGAGTATCCGAGAAACAGCGAAGCAATTTCGGATTGGCCCTGCCTCTGTATCGCGTTGGATTAATCAAATAGAGTCAAAAGCATCGACCACGCGTCAGCGAAAGATCGATAAATCCGAGTTGATAAAAGATGTTGAACAATATCCAGATGCTTACCAAAAAGAACGTGCAGAGCGTTTTGGCGTTTGTCAGAAGGCCATTTGGCAAGCGCTTAAAAAGCTGGGATTGACCTATAAAAAAAACTCTACGTCATCCGAAAGCCGACGAAAACGCCCGGCAGGGATTTCAACAAAAAAAACAACAGTATGAAAAAGAAGGTAAACCTATTGTTTTTATTGATGAAAGTGGTTTTTCACACGATGCCCCACGGACTCACGGCTATTCCCCAAAAGGTCAACGGTGTTTTGGCCTGAAGAACTGGGGAGCTAGGGGAAGAACAAATGTTATCGGCGCTTTATTAGGCACAACGCTGTTTGCTATCGGATTATTTGATATCAATATTAACAGCGATGTTTTCTATGCCTGGGTCACACAAGTCCTTATCCCAGTACTCCCTAAAAACAGTGTAATCATGATGGACAATGCCACTTTTCACAAAAAACATAATATTCAACAAGTCATCATCGATGCAGGGTATATGGTGGAGTATTTGCCTACATATTCGCCAGATCTTAACCCAATTGAGCATAAATGGGCACAAGCAAAAAGCAAAAAAAGAGAGATGGGTTGCGATACAGAGAGTTTGTTCTCAGTCCATATGGTGTAATCAAAATTAAGTCGCTTGGCTATAATTTAAGATACTGATTTATATAAGCATTATAAAATTTCAACGACTAATTTTTCCTCTCGGAATGCTTTTTATTGTGCTAACTATTTGATTTGTCGTTCTAACAAAATACATTCTCTGTAAATGCATTCTAACTAAAGAAGATGTAAATCAAACGGTTAAATTATTCAACAAAGCGAGTGGAAAACCAATCACGAACACGGTGAGATGAGGCGCAACGCGGTTTAACAAACCGAGCGAGATGTTGAGTGCCAGCAGTAAGGTAATCAACGGCAGAGCCAGCATCATACCGTTGATAAATATCATGCTTCCTGCCCGAGCTAGCCCCAAAAAACCATCACCATTGAGCGGCGCGGTGCCAATTGGCAATGTATAAAAGCTGTCGGCAATCAACGATATCATCCATAAATGGCCGTTGAAGGCCATAAAAAGCAACATCGCCATGATATTGAGAAAACGAGCAAGCACCTGCATGTTTGGCCCACCGGTGGGGTCAAAAAAGGTGGCAAATGCCAGCCCCATTTGCATACCAATGAGCTCGCCCGATAACCGCACGGCAGCAAAAGCCAATTGCATGTTGAACCCAAGCGCAGCACCGATAAGTAACTGTTGCAGAATGATCCAGACGCCACCTGCGGAAAATATCGGTGTGGTATTCACCGGCAAATAGGGGGCGACCAGGAGGGTAATGACAATGCCGAGGCAGATCTTCACGCGGGCCGGGATTGCACGCTCATTGAATTCCGGGCACGCAGTAATTAATGCCAGAATGCGTATCAAGGGAAACAGGAACTGATTGACCCAAATCTCCCACTGTATGCTATAGCCAAGCGACTTAATTTTGATTACACCATATGGACTGAGAACAAACTCTCTGTATCGCAACCCATCTCTCTTTTTTTGCTTTTTGCTTGTGCCCATTTATGCTCAATTGGGTTAAGATCTGGCGAATATGTAGGCAAATACTCCACCATATACCCTGCATCGATGATGACTTGTTGAATATTATGTTTTTTGTGAAAAGTGGCATTGTCCATCATGATTACACTGTTTTTAGGGAGTACTGGGATAAGGACTTGTGTGACCCAGGCATAGAAAACATCGCTGTTAATATTGATATCAAATAATCCGATAGCAAACAGCGTTGTGCCTAATAAAGCGCCGATAACATTTGTTCTTCCCCTAGCTCCCCAGTTCTTCAGGCCAAAACACCGTTGACCTTTTGGGGAATAGCCGTGAGTCCGTGGGGCATCGTGTGAAAAACCACTTTCATCAATAAAAACAATAGGTTTACCTTCTTTTTCATACTGTTGTTTTTTTTGTTGAAATCCCTGCCGGGCGTTTTCGTCGGCTTTCGGATGACGTAGAGTTTTTTTTATAGGTCAATCCCAGCTTTTTAAGCGCTTGCCAAATGGCCTTCTGACAAACGCCAAAACGCTCTGCACGTTCTTTTTGGTAAGCATCTGGATATTGTTCAACATCTTTTATCAACTCGGATTTATCGATCTTTCGCTGACGCGTGGTCGATGCTTTTGACTCTATTTGATTAATCCAACGCGATACAGAGGCAGGGCCAATCCGAAATTGCTTCGCTGTTTCTCGGATACTCAACCCTTCGTTTTTCCGTGTAGATATCACTTTACGTCTAAAATCAATTGAATAGCTCATTTAAATAATGTAATCAAAATTAAGTCGTTTAGCTATATCAAGCGTTAGCATGACTAGCCAATGATCGTCGGCAGTTGGCCGAACAACGTGCACATGTAATCCAGCATCAAGCTCAGCATCCAGGGTCCCGCAATTACCAGCGTGAAAAACACCGTCAGAATTTTCGGGATGAAGGAGAGCGTCATTTCGTTGATCTGGGTTGCAGCCTGCAACAGGCTGATGATCAAGCCGCTGAACAGCGCTGATAGGAGAGGTGGGGCTGCGAGCGCCAGTGCGACCTTCATTGCTTCATAGACTAAAGCCATTACGGATTCTGGCGTCATCGGGCGACCTTAGTAGGAATTAACTGTAAAAACTTTGTGCGAGTGAACCGAGCAACAATTGCCATCCGTCAACCAGCACAAATAGCATAAGCTTGAACGGCAACGAAATGGTGGCCGGCGGCACCATCATCATACCGAGGGCCATCAGCACACTGGCAACCACCAGGTCGATAATCAAAAAAGGGATAAAAATGGTAAAGCCAATCTGGAAGGCGGTTTTCAATTCACTGGTAACAAACGCAGGGACCAACACACGCATAGGAACCGCTTCTGGCCCCTGAATTTCGCCCATCTGCGCAGACGTGTAAACAATGCCAAATCGGATTGCCGAGTCTGGCGTAGCATGAATTCGCGTAAAGGTTGAGCACCGCGCTCAATGGCCGTTTGCATGCTGATCTGATCCTGACTGAATGGCACATCATAGGCCTCATCGTAAACCCGGTTTAGCACCGGAGACATGATGAAAAAAGTCAGAAACAGCGTCAAACCCAACAGCACCTGGTTAGGGGGCGCGGTAGGGGGGCCTAATGCGTTACGTAATAAGCCCAGGACAATGATGATGCGTGTAAAACAGGTCATCATCAGCATGGTTGCTGGAATAAACGTCAAAGACGTCAGGAAAACCAGCGTTTGAACCGGTAAAGTCCAACTCTGGCCGCCGTTGGCGAGCGGCTGGCTGATAATTACCGGCAGCTGTGCCCAGACCGCGGGCGTAAAGAGCACCAGAACGGCGGCGAGTGCCGGCAATCCGCGCTTTAGTGCTGATAATGGTGGAACATGAAGACGCACTTTCATTCCGATTTTTCCGGACGTTTGATGACTTTATGTAATAATTGCCGGAAATTGGCCGGTATGGTCATCTCGCCAGCAGGCGCGTTGTCCATTTCTTGAGCGGGTAGGGAATGCAACGGGGTAATCTGCTGTGCCGTTACACCCAGTACCAGCCAGGTATCCTCAATTTCGACCACCACAACGCGTTCGCGTTGTCCGACCTGGCAGCTTGAAACCACCTTGACCAGCTTATTTTGTCTGACGGGGGGGGTTAACCCCAGCTTACGTACCACCCAGGCAATCGCCAGAATGAGCACCAAAACGCCCACCAATACGGTGCCTACCTGGGTAAGCAACGAACTGGCGGGAAAGGGAGCGGTGGCAACCTGCGTCGTGGCATGAGAGGCAGGTGCCGACGGCGCAGGAGTAAGAGGTTGGGTATCGGCCATTAGCGACTCAAACGACGCATCCGCTCGGAAGGCGTAATAATATCGGTAATACGTACCCCGTATTTATCCGATACCACCACCACTTCACCCTGAGCAATCAGATAACCGTTGATCAGAATATCCAAGAGCTCACCCGCCAATCCATCTAACGCCACCACGGAACCTTGCGTTAAACGCAGCAGTTCTTTGATCGTCATTTTGGTGCGGCCGAGTTGAACGGTCAGTTTTACCGGGATATCGAGGATCAGGTCAATATCCTGCAAGCTGCCGAGTGCATCGGTAGGGTCCAGGCTCTTGAAGATATTGTCCGTTGCGCTTGGTTTTTCTGCGGCTTGTTGCTCGTTAAACGCATCAGCCCACAGATCGTCCACGAATTCCTTGTCGTCGGACGGTTGCTTGGTGTCACTCATTGGGCTGTTCCTCATTATTTAGAGAATTCAAAATAGGGTTAATCTAATGTTCGACGCGTAACGCATATTGCCCATTCAGCGTACCGTATTGAATGGTCAGTACCGGAACGCCATCAACGTGTGCAATGATGCGATCGGGTTTATCAATAGGCAGGACATCACCCGGCTGAAGTTTTAATACTTTGGAAAGCCGCAGCGGTATGTCAACAAAATTGGCCACTAACTCCAACTCAGAATGTTGCACTTGCGTGGCCAACGTTTCGCGCCAATTCTTATCTTCCTGGCGGGAGTTTTCCAAGGGGGGATTGGTCAGCACTTCGCGCAAGGGTTCAATCATCGAGAAGGGGATGCAGATGCTGAATTCACCCAATAGGGTACCGATTTCGACATGAAAAGGCGTAGTAACCACAATATCGTTCGGTGATGTCGTGATGTTGGTAAATTTTACCTGCATCTCAGAACACACATACTCAATGTCGAGTTTGTAGATTGCATTCCAGGCTTCGCCATAGGCATCAAGCGCCAAACGCAACATACGTTTTACGATACGCTGCTCGGTATTGGTGAACTCACGACCTTCTACTTTGGTGGGAAAGCGTCCATCCCCGCCGAACAGGTTGTCTACCGCAATGAATACCATGCTTGGCGAAAACACGAACAGAGCCGTGCCACGCAAGGGTTTCAGGTGGATCAGGTTAAGGTTCGACGGCACCGGCAAGTTGCGTGCAAATTCATGGTAAGGCTGTGTTTTAATTGCACCAACGGTGATGTCCGGGCTACGTCGTAGCAGGTTGAACAACCCGATACGGAATTGACGTGCAAAGCGTTCATTGATGATCTCCAACGCTTGCATACGTTCACGGACAACACGTCGTTGCGTGTTGGGATCATAAGGCTTGACGTCGCCGTCCGATTTCGCGGAGGCGTTGGCACTGCTGGCGTCATCACTACTTCCGCCATTGAGCAATGCGTCAATTTCTGCTTGAGAGAGAATGCTATCGCACATAAGGATTACCGCAAAATAAAGGCAGTGAATAACACGTCAGTAACGACCTGATTCGGCTGTCCGGGGACAAGTGGGGGGCTTAGCACCTGCTTTATTAGCACCTGCTTTATTTGTTCAATCAGCTTCTGCTTACCCTGCTCATTTGCCAAGGAGATGGCATCCTGACGCGACAACAGCAATAATAAGCGGCTATGCACCTCAGGGAGGTAATTCGTCAAACGTGCTCTGGTTTCTTCGTCTGACAGACGCAAGGTGAAACCGACATAAAGTACCCGGTCCGGGTTATTGTCTGCATTGACCAAATTGACAGTAAACGTGTCCAACGGCATAAACACTGGCGCTGGGGGCGGTGGAGCCACTTGCTGCTCAGCGGAAGAGGACTTGTGGTACAAGATCCACCATGCTACGCCCGCAGCTCCTGTTGCCGCCAGCGCAATGATAATAAGCAGTATCACCCAGATAGATCGCTTACGCCGTGAACCAGCTTGCATGTCAGACATGGTCAAAGAGAATTCCTGTTATTAATCAATATCTAATACCAATATCGTGCGGCACTAAATGAATATATGATGTTAATGATTATCCGGTCTATTCGTCTATTCAATACAAGGAACAAACCAGAAAAATCGCGCTAACTTGTTCGTTTACCTAATGTTTATGCAAAAATATCTACGCCGCTCACTGGTCTTGTGCGGACTGCGCTTGACATATCAATCTCGTTTGCTTCGTCGCCATAGGGCACGGAGGACGCAAATTGCTGCCGATAAGATGCGTTGTTATCACCGGTATAGTTGTTATTACCCGCCATGTGCTGTTGGGCCTGTTGCCAACCGCTATTATCACTCGCTACGCTGCTTTGACCGAGGTTGATACCGCTTTCTGCCATCGCTGAACGCAGGTGAGGCAACGCCGCCTCAAGGGCACTACGCACCTGGCTGTTTGCCGATGCTAAATGGATTTGAGCCTGATTATCATCCAGTCGCAGCGAAATATGCAACGTACCCAACTCTTCAGGGTGCAACCGTAATTGTACGCTTTGCTGTCCGTTACGGCTGAGCATGATAATTTGCTGACCCAAGGAGTCTTGCCACTGCGTTGTGCCCAATTGTGCATTTAACTGCGCGCTGGCGCTGGGTTGCGCAATGTTGTTCGCCATTGACGTCTGCGCATTAGGTGCCAGACTCACCGGAGCCGTGTGTGCAGTCAACGGTAATGGGCTGCCATTGCTATCCTGTTTGGCAACATCGGCGAGGGAGTGGTTCACAACTGCCGATTTATCCTGAACGGCACTGCTGTCATCCAACTGCGCCTGAGCACGAGACTGATCGTTTGATGCTGTACGGCTGTTCTTGGCGTTGGTTATTGCCGTTGCCAGCGTATCATTTGCGCTGGTTAACGCATCGCGCGGGGCGAGTGTACCGAACAAGGCTGTGGACGCGGTTGCACCCTCAGATGTGTTCTGCTGTGCAGCCTGACTCAGGCCCGGTAATGACAGCGACTGTGCTGCCTGGAGCAAAGACGACATCTCACTGCTTGATGGCGCCGTAGCCGGTGTTACCACTGGCGATAGCATCGCCATCAGCGCTTGCAGCGCTTGAGTATCGGTTGAAGACGTGTCGTCGCTACCCTTTTCCAGGGCAGTGTCTTTGCCTTTAGCAAAAGACTTGCGTAATGACGTCACCAGTTCTGACAACGTTTTGTCATCCAGATTGTCTTGCCCATTAACGGCTTTAAGCAGCGTGTTCAGATCCTGCTGGCTAAGATCAATATCTTGTCCAGACAACGCATCCAACAGCTTTTGCTTACTGTCTTTCCCGCTCAGCGCCGAAGTGTTGTCAGTCGGCACTGCGGTAGTGGCTGCTTTTTTCGGCAGGTGTAGCGATAACAGTTGAACGAAATCCTGAGGCAACTGATCCGTTGCAAGTAACCCCGAAGCCGATCCTGCGGTGTCACTGGCGCCAGTGCTTGCTGTTGTGGTAACGATTGGCAGCATCATAAATCTGTTTTCCTAAGAGAGGCCCGTTGGGCAAATTCATCCATCCGTTTTTGATCGAGGCGGTTCTCGTGCGCGAGCTGCCTGATATCTTCTCTTTCTTGTAGCGTCTCAAACGCATTGAGGCGCTTCTGCTTTTCCTGCCAGGCTTTCATCGCCAGACCCAGGCGCGAATTCCAGTGTTGCAGTTGTTTCTGATGCTGATCAATAGCAACGTCCAGCGTTTGAATAAACTGCTGGAAATTCTGCCAACTGGTGTTGGCCATGCCCTCAGACATCGTCACTTGTAACCTTCCGCGATAATCTTCCTGATAGTTTAACAGCATATTCAGTTGTTGTTCAGCTTGTTGGTAGGCTTTACGTACTTTCGGCTTTGTTGAATAATTTAAGATACTGATTTATATAAGCATTATAAAATTTCAACGACTAATTTTTCCTCTCGGAATGCTTTTTATTGTGCTAACTATAGCTAAACGACTTAATTTTGATTACATTATTTAAATGAGCTATTCAATTGATTTTAGACGTAAAGTGATATCTACACGGAAAAACGAAGGGTTGAGTATCCGAGAAACAGCGAAGCAATTTCGGATTGGCCCTGCCTCTGTATCGCGTTGGATTAATCAAATAGAGTCAAAAGCATCGACCACGCGTCAGCGAAAGATCGATAAATCCGAGTTGATAAAAGATGTTGAACAATATCCAGATGCTTACCAAAAAGAACGTGCAGAGCGTTTTGGCGTTTGTCAGAAGGCCATTTGGCAAGCGCTTAAAAAGCTGGGATTGACCTATAAAAAAAACTCTACGTCATCCGAAAGCCGACGAAAACGCCCGGCAGGGATTTCAACAAAAAAAACAACAGTATGAAAAAGAAGGTAAACCTATTGTTTTTATTGATGAAAGTGGTTTTTCACACGATGCCCCACGGACTCACGGCTATTCCCCAAAAGGTCAACGGTGTTTTGGCCTGAAGAACTGGGGAGCTAGGGGAAGAACAAATGTTATCGGCGCTTTATTAGGCACAACGCTGTTTGCTATCGGATTATTTGATATCAATATTAACAGCGATGTTTTCTATGCCTGGGTCACACAAGTCCTTATCCCAGTACTCCCTAAAAACAGTGTAATCATGATGGACAATGCCACTTTTCACAAAAAACATAATATTCAACAAGTCATCATCGATGCAGGGTATATGGTGGAGTATTTGCCTACATATTCGCCAGATCTTAACCCAATTGAGCATAAATGGGCACAAGCAAAAAGCAAAAAAAGAGAGATGGGTTGCGATACAGAGAGTTTGTTCTCAGTCCATATGGTGTAATCAAAATTAAGTCGCTTGGCTATATGAAAAAACGGCAAGAAACTATCTAGCAATGGTGAAACTGGGCTGCATCCGCTTGTTTTACGCCCGGTTACGTAATTAAGGGACACAGCCTAGAATGTCCGACGTTTTCCCCCCGAGGCGGTAATGGATACGCACAAAATGTGCGATTGCGTTTCATTAACCATAGACGAGGGTTCGCCTTCGGCGCATAAAAATATAGAATAAATGCATCTTTTATTTTCAGGGTTATTACAGGAGCACACGATGTCATCTATTCACGGCTATGAAGTACTGCATATGATGTTGGATTCTGCTGAATCCTACACCACGGAAGGGCTGATTGCCGCCATTGAGGCGCGTTTCGGTACCGATGCTCGCTTTCACACCTGCTCCGCTGCCGACATGAGCGCGGCCATGTTGGTGGATTTTCTGGCAAACAAAGGCAAGTTTATCCCGCAGGATGCCGGGTTTAACACAGCAGCCAGCAAGATCTGCCAACACTAAGCCATGGCGTTCACCCTACGCCCCTATCAACAGGAGGCCGTTTCCGCCACGCTGGCCTATTTTCGGCAACATCAACACCCTGCGCTGATCGTACTGCCCACTGGCGCAGGAAAAAGTCTGGTGATTGCCGAACTGGCGCGGTTAGCGCGAGGGCGAGTGTTGGTGCTGGCGCATGTCAAAGAGTTGGTTGAACAGAATCACGCCAAATATTGCGCCTGGGGATTGAATGCCGACATTTTTGCTGCCGGGCTTAACCAGCGCCGCAGCGAAAGCAAAGTGGTGTTTGGCAGCGTGCAATCCGTGGCGCGTAATCTGCCCGCCTTTACCCAGTTCTCGCTACTGATTATCGATGAATGCCATCGCATCAGCGATGACGACGACAGCCAATATCAGCAAATCATTACGCACCTGCGCGCGCAAAATCCTGCGTTGCGCCTGCTCGGCCTTACCGCAACCCCCTATCGCCTGGGCAAAGGCTGGATTTATCAGTATCACTATCACGGCATGATACGCGGTGATGATCAATGCCTGTTTCATGACTGTATCTATGAACTACCGCTGCGTTACATGATCAAACACGGCTTTCTGGTACCGCCGCAGCGCCTGGATATGCCGGTGGTGCAGTATGATTTCAGCCGTCTGAACATACACCCTCACGGCCTATTCAGCGAAGCGGATCTCAACCGCGAATTACGACGACAGCAGCGCGTCACGCCCCAGATTGTTAATCAGATAGTCAGCAACGGCACCGAACGTAAAGGTGTGATGATCTTTGCGGCAACCGTGGAGCATGCCCGAGAAATTCACGATCTGTTACCTCAGGGAAAAGCCGCTTTTGTCAGCGGAGAAACCCCTGCCGCAGAGCGTGATGCGTTGATAGCAGCCTTTAAGCAGCAACAGTTGCACTATCTGGTTAATGTGGCGGTGTTGACGACGGGCTTTGATGCGCCGCACGTCGACGTCATTGCTATCCTGCGCCCAACGGAATCCGTCAGCCTGTATCAGCAGATCGTCGGACGCGGCCTGCGCCTGTCACCGGGAAAAACGGATTGCCTGATTTTGGATTATGCCGGGAATCCCCACGATTTGTATATGCCGGAAGTCGGCAGCCATAAACCACACAGCGGTAGCCAGCCGGTACAGGTGCTTTGCCCACAGTGCGGTTTCGCCAACCTGTTTTGGGGAAAAACCACGGCGGAGGGTGATATCCTCGAACACTATGGCCGCCGCTGCCAAGGCTATGAAGAAGACGAAAGCGGTGTACGTGTACAGTGTGACTACCGGTTTCGCTTTAAAGTATGCCCCGAATGTGGCGCCGAAAACGACATTGCCGCGCGTCGTTGCCACCAATGCGATCACATTATGGTCGATCCTGACGACATGCTCAAAGCCGCACTCAAGTTGAAATATGCCCTGGTGTTACGCTGTAGTGGCATGCAGATGACGACCGGACAGGATGAGAAAGGCGAGTGGCTAAAGATCACTTATGTTGATGAAGAAGGAGCGGACGTCAGCGAACGTTTTCGCCTGCATACGCCTGCCCAGCGCCACGTATAGCCAACCGACTTAAAAATGATTACATCCTATGCCCTGATATGCGGCAAAGAAGCATAGCTGGCTGTTATCAAAATAATGTCGCTTGGCTATATTTACTCAACAGTTTTTACGGGTACACCAGCGTGCGCCAGGACTGACGCTGACATGGCAATCCGCACAGGATATCTTGCGCCAACAAACCGCCCTGCGTGCGCCAGACTTTGTCGTAGCGCGACGCCAAGGCAAACAGCGGCAGGGCTTTTGGCAAGTGAGGGAAAAACTGTTTGATTATGAAGGCCGTTTTCGCCGGGCCAATGAATTGCGCTAGCGGTCCCAACACAGTTTCATTTGCCGCCACGCGGATATTACGTTAGAATGCAGCCCGCTTTTGTCATGCAAAAGCCACTCTGTTCCATTGTGAATAACACATTCCATTGCGAATAACCTAACCTGTTGCTGGGTCGCCTGTAGCAGGTGTATTTTCTAAAGTAGAGAAAATCATGATCACGATTAATGTTGAAGTACGTAAAGAGCAGGGTAAGGGTGCGAGCCGCCGCCTGCGCGCAGCCAGCAAATTCCCAGCCATCATCTACGGTGGTGCGGAAGCGCCGGTATCTATCGCCCTGGATCACGACAGCGTTAAAAACCTGGAAGCTAAAGAAGGTTTTTACGGTGAAGTTCTGACCCTGGTTGTTGATGGTAAAGAAGAAAAAGTGAAAGTTCAGGCTGTTCAGCGTCACGCTTACAAGCCGAAACTGACTCACATCGACTTCGTTCGCGCTTAATCGTTTGGGGAACCCTGTGGGACGCCGCGTGTTTTCCTAGGAATCAAGAATGTCGATAAGAAAAACGCCGCTTATGCGGCGTTTTGAGTCTGTAAAGAATTTTGTGTAAATGGCTCCATTGCTTAACCGGAGATTCGTTCTCCATACATCAACATGAATTGGCTCATAGCAGGTTTCCAGTCTCTGATTGGCAAGGTCCATTTAGCAGAGATATTATGCAAGGCTAGATAGAGTAATTTTATCACCGAGTCATCCGTTGGAAATATTCGTCGCGTTTTCGTTATCTTGCGCAATGAAGCATTTAACGACTCTATCGCGTTGGTGGTGTAGATAACCTTGCGGATCTCCGGCGGAAAGTCAAAAATGACGATGAGACGTTCCCAATTATTTCTCCACGACGGGCTGATCGTCGGGAACTGCTCATCTCATTTGGCCGCGAAGGCATCCAGGGCCTCTTCAGCGCCCTCTAGCGTTGCGGAACTATAGATGGTGCGCAGGTCAGCAGCAACGGCCTTACGCTCTTTTCAGCCGACGTAGCGCAGCGAGTTCCGCACCTGATGCACAATGCAGAGCTGTACCCGCGTATGCGGGTAAACAGCTTCAATGGCATCAGGAAAGCCTTTCAGGCCATCGCAGCAGGCGACGAAGATGTCCTTTAGCCCACGATTTTTCAGTTCTGTCATCACAGATAACCAGAACTTGGCCCCCTCAGTTTTGGCTATCCATAGCCCCAGCAGCTCTTTTTCGCCCTGGCCGTTGACGCCGAGGGCCAGATAAACAGACTTGTTGGCCACGGCTCCGCCGTCCTGGCTTTTGACAACAATACAGTCAAGGTAAACAATGGGATAAAGCGCATCCAGCGGCCGTTGCTGCCAGCGCTTAACTTCATCCATCACAGCATTGGTCACTTGAGAAATGAAGCCAGCGGAAACATCGACCCCGTAGACTTCTTTAAAGTGTGCCTGAATATCACGGGTTGATAACCCTCTGGAATAGAGAGAAATAATGCGGTCATCGAAGCCGTTAAGCTGTTTTTCGTTCTTACCGATCAGTGTCGGCTCGAAGGTACTGTTGCGGTCGCGCGGAATATCGAGCTCGATCTCCCCATTTTGGCTACGTACGCTCTTGGATGTCTTGCCATTGCGGGAGTTGCCTGAATGATTACCTGCCGGGTCATGCTTAGCATACCCAAGGTGCATCTCCATCTCAGCTTCAAGAACCCGTTCCGCCAGTCTTTTAGTCAGCACCTTGAGTAGGCCTGATTCACCCAGCAGATCCTGAGGGGAGTGACAATCTTGAAGCAGTTGGTCAATAAGTTCGTTGCTGATAGGCATTTTGTTATCCTTTAAAGGTTTTCCTCAAAATGCCATTTACACAGATTATTTTACAGTCTCGGCGTTTTTCGTTTTCTGGTCGCTTATTTATCACCGCTGCTCAAACGGCGCTGTAGCTGATCGCGCAAATTCGGCGGCGTCCCTTTGATGATAAGTGTGTCAGTCGTCGGATCCCAGAAGATACGCTCGCCCAGCAGCAAGGCATCAAAATTGATCGTTAAACCACCGCCACTGCCAGCAAACTTGGTGAGTTGGCGCAGTGTGCTACGATCCGCAGGGAAGCTCTCTTCCAATTCATAGTCCTGCTCTTGCGAAAAAGCATGGAAGGTTTTCTCTCCCAGCGCCGGCAGTTCCTGCGACAACGCCGCAACCTCTATCTCTTCCCCAGCCTGCAACTGCTCATTGCAATAGCTGTACACCTGCTGACGGTATTGCTGACGCTCGTTTTTATCAAACTGCGCCTCAGCACAATAATCGTCCACCGCTTGCAACAGGCCGCGATTCTGCGCCTTGGTATCAAGCCCTGCGCTGGCGCCGAGGAAATCCATAAAGAAATCCGCGACCTTGCGCCCTACCCGCCCTTTCAGGAAGGTCAGATAGCGTTGAGATTCCGGATTGGTCTCCCACTCCGTGAGATCGATACGCGCCACGATATCCGCATGGGGGATATCCAGATAGTGCGTGCTGCTGATATCCAGCTGTTCATTGACGCGCATGCTGCTGCAACTGTTCAGCACCGCCACCAGCAGATACTCAACCGCCAGATAGCGGTATTGGCAAAACAGCACGATGCCGCCCTCCGCAAAGGGATACTTCGCCAGTTCATCACGCAACCGAGCGGTGGCCGCGCGACTAAACCCGAGGAAATCCTCCTCCCCTTTACGGCAGCCACGCAGTGCCTGGGCCAGTTCGCTCTGTTCCTCGAACACGCCGTAGGCCTTGTTTTTCGCACTGTAGACGCGGTGCAGCTCAGCCATCATCTCGTCAACGGCGGGGGTGGCATCTAATAACGAATCCCGTAACACCAACTCCAACATTTGCTCATCGCGTTTGACAAGCTGATGCAAGGCAATCTGGTCGATATCCAGACTCATGATAAACTCTCCTTTTGGCAAGGAGCGTATTCAAACACCAACGCAGGTCCCCTACAAGAAAAAGCCTGCACCCACCAACGGTTGACGCTAAAATGATAAAATTGCGGAAAACGTCAGGTCGTTACGTTAAGATATTCCCCTTTATCAGCTTGAGAATCGCCCTTTTATGGCACAATTATCCCGTTACAGAGACGAACTCGTCGAACAAGTGCTTTCCGAATTGGTAAGCTTATTGGAAAAACACCATGCCCCCACTGACCTCTCCTTGATGGTTTTGGGCAACATGGTTACCAACCTTATCAACACCAGCGTAGCACCGGGGCAGCGTCAGGTATTGGCTCGTTCTTTTGCTGATGCGTTGCAGGCATCTATCACCACCCATAACGCGCAATAACACCGACCAGAGGCTATGGTAAGCAACCGTCGCAACTATCGCGAAAAAGTTTCCCAGATGATCAGTTGGGGGCATTGGTTCGCGCTATTTAATATCCTGTTGAGTCTGGGGGTGGGAAGCCGCTATCTGTTCGTGGCGGATTGGCCCTCGTCGTTACTTGGCCGTAACTATGCCCTTGTCAGTTGGCTGGGGCATTTTAGTTTTATCGTTTTTGCCGTCTACCTGCTGATTGTCTTTCCGTTGACGTTCGTGGTGATGTCGCAGCGTTTGCTACGTTTTCTTTCTGTGGCGTTGGCGACCGCAGGGCTGACGCTGCTGTTGCTGGATATGGAGGTGTTTAGCCGTTTCCACCTGCACTTGAATCTCACTGTCTGGGAACTGGTGATCAATCCAGAGCAAAGTGACCTGGCCCGTGACTGGCAACTGATGTTTATCGGCATCCCCGTGATTTTCATGGTTGAGATGCTGTTTGGCACCTGGTGCTGGCAAAAACTGCGTAGCCTGAACCGTCACCGTATTGGCATGCCGGTCGCCGCGGTGTTTATCAGTGCGTTTTTCGCCTCGCATATGATGTATATCTGGGCCGATGCCAACTTCTATCGCCCTATCACCATGCAGCGCGCGACATTGCCGTTATCCTATCCGATGACAGCACGACGATTTCTGGAAAAACACGGCCTGCTGGATGCACAAGCGTATGAGAGCCGCATTGCGCTACAGGGCAATCCTGAGGCGATTACGCTAGAGTATCCGCTGAACACTATTCAGTTCCGCGATGCTGGCAGCGGCTACAATCTGTTGATTGTGGTGGCAGACCAACTGCCGCTCACCCGAATGCCCCAGTTGATGCGTTTTGCTGAAGAGAACGTGCACTTCAGCAACCATTTCAATGTGAGCCAGAATGCCCAAAGCAGTCTGTTTAACCTGTTTTACGGTATCTCGACTACCTATATGGATGGTGTATTGAGTGCACGCACGCCATCAGCATTGGTGAGTTCCCTGAACCAACAGGGCTATCAATTTGGCCTGTTCTCAAGCAATGGCTTCGATAACCCGCTTTATAGTCAGGCACTGCTGTCAGATTTTTCGCTGTCAGTACCGGTAATTCAACCTGATGTTGATACCGTGCAACAGTGGCAGACGTGGCTGAAAACCGCTACGCAACCCACATCGCCATGGTTCTCTTATATTGAGCTGGGCACCACTGGTCCTCGTGCACTGACGGATGCTAAGGCTACCGATCAAAGCATCAGTGCAATACTTAATACGTTGCAAAGCCAAGGCAAACTGGATAATACCGTCGTGGTTATTACGGCAAAATCCAGCGAACAGGAGAAAGGCAGTCGCTACCGTCGCTCACAGTGGCAGATCCCGTTGGTGGTGCATTGGCCAGGAACACCGGCGCAAACCATCAGTAAAATGACGGATCAAAAAGACGTTATGGTCACGCTTATGCAGCGTTTACTGCATGTCAAAACGTCCGCCACAGACTATGCGCAAGGCGAAGACCTGTTTTCAGCCCAGCGACGTAATAACTGGCTGGTGAACGGCAACCGCGGGGCATTGATGATCACCACGCCGCAGCAGATCATCCAATTGGAAGCCAATGGCAGCTACGATGCCTACAACAGCGACGGCGAAAAATTGCGTGATGAAAAACCGAGTTTACCGCTGCTGTTACAGGTACTTACCAGCGAAAGGCGATTTATTGCCAACTAACGGCCTAAATCTAAAGCGATCGCGCCAGCTGGCTATTGCAATCGCTTCAGGAGACGGTAATATAGCGCCCCATAACGTCGGCACGTAGCGCAGCCTGGTAGCGCACTGTCATGGGGTGTCAGGGGTCGGAGGTTCAAATCCTCTCGTGCCGACCAAATAATCCCAAGAGAACCAACCTTTTACGGTTGGTTTTTTTATGCCTGGAATTTGGCGATGGTAAAATGATGGTAAAACTCTAACGGGATTCACTTCATTTTATCGGCTAAAATCTGCGGATAGATGATCATAATGGACATGACACCTCCCATGAAAATAACAGAATTCAACGGAACAAGAATCTGCGTGCTGGCAGACAATGACAAGGGCTTTGTTGAATAAATCAGAGTGAGCCGACAGAACGGCTCCCGCGGCTACACCGGTTATGCGATCCTGACGCTGTCGGGCATACCCAACAATGTCATCCGGTTTAGCGCTTTGACCATCGTCATTGCTTCACCCACCTGCGCGTCATAGTCCCGCAGGCTCAGATGGCCTCCCAGCAAGGTTTTGATGCTGTACATCGCCATTTCCGCTACCGAGCGGCGGTGGTAGCCCACTTTCTTTTTCCAGGCGTCATTGCTCCCGCTCAGATGCTGATTCGCCACTGCGTGGTTACGCTCATGGTATTTGGCCGGCCAGTATTGCGCCCCACTTCGTGGCGGGATAAGTGGCCTGATCTTTTTCCTCAGCAACGCATCATGGCAGTAGCCTGTGTCATAAGCGCCGTCTGCCGAGGCTTCCTTGATTTTCCTGTGGGTCTGGTTAATCAATCCCGGTAGTGCCTGCGCATCTGTCGTACCGCTGAGCGATAAATCGGCACAAATAATCTCGTGCGTCACACTGTCTGCGGCCAGATGAAGCTTGCGCCACACCATGCGTTTGTCAGCCCCATGCTGCCTGACTTTCCACTCGCCTTCGCCGAAGACTTTCAGGCCGGTACTGTCGATGACCAGATGCAAGATTTCACCTCGGGTCGGCGTCTTTATGCTGATGTTTACGGTCTTTGACCGCCTGCTGAGCAGAGAGTAATCCGGGCTGCGCAGCGGCAGAGACATCATCTTAAAAATCGAGTCAACGAAGCCCTGTAACGCCCGTAAAGAAAGGTTGAATACGCGCTTCATCATCAGAACCGTGGCGATCGCCATATGAGTGTAGTGAAGTGGCCGGCCACGCCCCTAAGGTGGCGAGCCGTCAGTCCATGCAGCAATGGCCAACTCATCAAGCCAGACCGTCAACGAACCGCGCTGCCTGAGAGCTTTGTTGTAGGCTGACCAGTTGGTGATTTTAAACTTTTGCTTTGCCATGGGGAACCGATGCTGAAACGACTGTAGCGTTCAGAACCACCGATCACTTAAAAGTTCGATTTATTCAACAAAGCCAATGACAAGCTGACACAGTGCCCAGAATGCTCTTACGCAGTAATTGAAGATTCAGGCTTCTATGTGTCTCTGTTCGTTATAGGTAATGAGGCATGGACCATTCACCACAACCTACTTCCTACACTTGAAGATGCGCTCGACCTCATAGCCGAGCGGAGTGGGCTTTTCGTTTAGCTTGCTACAGTGTTGCAATAAACATTACTGTGCATCACCTTCGGTTTAACCTCCGCGCATTCTGGCATCTGCACACGCACCGATATGAACGTGTCACGCGGTATATCGATAGGGTCGCCGTTCGCGTAGCCCTCTATCTCATTGCGAGCGAACGCTGGCGCGTCAGGGTGTGGGCGGTGATAGGTGCGAATAACTATCGAGCCATCCGGGTTTATCTGCTCACTTCCATCATCACCACCGTAGTCCACCCACAGGCGCGGTAACTTGTTGCGGCACATCGGCACATCGATACCGCCCTCATCACCGCCCCAGGCGCGATCGGCATTCAGGCCCAAACAGCCGGAAATGCGGTACACACCTTCACTCAGACGTTCGGTGGTGATGCCCTCAGCTTCGCTGGTCAACTCGCTGGTACCATCGGCGAACAGCTTCACAACCGGGCTTGCTGTTTTCCAGAAGCCGTTGGAGTCGGCTACGGCGTTATTGCCAGTAACAAGCACGTTGCCGGACGCAGCGCTCGGGAACGTTACAACGGTTTGTCCTGTTGCTGATCCAGTGCCGTCCCGTCTTATTATTTTAAGTTGTCCGTTCTCAGCGGAAATAAGAACCCTGCGCCCAACTGTTGCCTGTGCGACCGTAGTCGATTCAAGGTATATCGCAGGGTATTGCCTAAGAATAAAGAAATCGTTAGTTAAGGTTTTTAGCCCGGATATTGTCTGTGCGCTGTCGAGCGTAGCCAACTCATGCCACGCACCAACGGCGTTGTTCTCGATTGTTCTAAAACGGTACGATGGCGTGCTATTTCTCACATCGATCCAAACTTGAGCGCCATAGGTGCTGCTTGGATTGCCGAACAGATTTTGTAAATAGCCGCTATTAGGAACATCAGACTGTTCAGCTGACCGGGCATACCAAACGCCATTTGCTCGGTGATCAGATGCAAGGGTTGCGCCGGGCAACACTTGCGATGTGTTACTGCCAATACCACCAGCTAACCCGGCAACCAACACCTGACCAGCAGTAGCCAATGACGCTGTCTGCTTAGCAAGATTTTTGTCGGTCCAAAAGTTATGGATCACCGTAGCCGTTCCGGCTTCGTTACCTACAGTTGCCCTAATACCAAAAGACGGCGCTCCCACAACGGCTTCATGACCAAAAGACATTGAAGCCCACAAATCGCCCGTTTTTAGAAGAACGGACGGCGCATATCTGAGGCCATAAGAAACACGGCTTGTGTCATTACGGTATATGCGACTCCCTGTGTCGGAAGCCCTAAGCCACGCAATCATTGCCGCATCATCACGGTTGAAAGCCTGCCCTTTCGCCCCCCAACCCCAAGCCCCGTTTATCAATAGCGAGCCTGCGGTAGCATCAAACTGGCCAGTCTGCTTAACCCCTGTTACCTTCCCATTCAGCGCATCATCCCATGCCTTTTGCGAGCGAACGGTGACAGTCTGGCCGTCGGGCGTAGTTAAGGTAACGTTTCCCGCTCCGGTTAATATCTGCTGCCAGCCTGATAGTTGCTGCTGGTAATAGGCCAGCGTTGATGCAAACTCATGGGCAAACTGTTCAACCGAAACAGCCGGTGAGGTGGGAATAGCATAAGCTTTGCCTGTTCCCGTTGTGCCATTGAACGCCGATACCAGCGTTAATTGTGTATCGGATTGCACGGACTCAATTTCATAAATCTGAACAGTGCCAGCAGCAGGCAACAATAACATCCGCCCTGCTGATACACCGTTTAATGGATGAGTGAATTGGGTTCCTGTGCCCGTAATCATTTTGCTGCCATTAGTGGCAGTTAGCGTTCCGGTTTTATACCAAGACATATTTTCACCACACACAAAAAAACCGCAGAATGCGGTTTATGGTTTTCGATAGCATTGGTTGATATAGCCAACCGACTTAAAAATGATTACAGCCGATGCCCTGATATGTGGCAAAGAAGCATAGCTGGCTGTTATCAAAATAATGTCGCTTAGCTATATACCAACATGATAGATATTTTTACTTTCTAAAGATCACCGGTTGTAACTAGCAACTACAAATATTAGATAGCACCCGTTGTGTGCCATGCTTTCATACGTTTACCCTGCTTTATTGCCAATTCATTATCGGCGTAATCGAACTTGATTGCCGAAAAGCAGCAACGTCGAATTTGAACACAACCTTGTGAACCATCGTTCCACCACTCGATGGGCTTCTATGCATCTTTATTGAAACGACAGAAAATCCCTCACCGGCTGGGATAGTGAGAATTATTTTTCGAGGACGGATATAGGGTGCTAATTCGGCGCGACCCCACATATTTATGACTAAATCATCATCAATATATAATCCACCGTACCCCCCAGCGCCGGTTTGTCCGTTGAAAAACCAAATTTCATTAGTTTCCCTGTATATGGGAGGATTGAAAGCGCGGGTCCTCTCGTCGGTCGAGCCAATCATAATGATTGTTTTATCAAATAATTCTCTTTTTATTTTAAATAATTGATAGCTATAATCGCCACCATCTAAACCAATAATGCCGGTATATTCTCCGGCAAAGCTGTAGGTGTAATCATAAACATCACCAACAATTTTTCCAGCATAGACAGTCCCGTAGAAACTACCGTCATGAAATTCAGCATCCCCGTTCTTAGATATCTTCCATCCACGCACATCTTTAGCATAATTATTTGATTGTAGGTCGCCTCTAAACAACATGTCGTTGAACTCAGCAGTACCGTCTTTATTGATCATCCACCCTGAAACACCAGCAGAATAGTTTTTTGACTTGATGAGATCGCCAATCATCAGGTCAGTGATTGTGCCCTTACCGATAATCGCAGAATTAATAATTATCTGATCCCCCTGCGTGGTGAATATGAGTTGTGGATCCCCCCCGGCAGCATTCATGATCGAGAATCGGTCTTGCAGGAATATAGTATTCGACTGCATACCCTGGTCCGTGTCCTCAATGCTATGCGTCATACCCGCAACATATTGCCGCCCATTCGCATCAACTTTAATGCGCAGCGTGCGATAGGCCGACAACTTCGCATCTGTGCCATTCACAATGCTGCTGATATCGCTGATTTCCGTTGTGACACCGTTAACCGTGGATGTAAGTTGAGTGAGCTGCGTAGCTTGCGCTGTAAGCTGCCCGTCAATGTTGGTGACAGAGGTTTGCAGCCCCTGCGCCGCCGTCGCATTCGCTGTAAGGCCAGTAGCAGGATCGTTCATCTGACTGTTGAGATCGGTCAGCTGCTGCGATGTGGTTTCGTTTTGCGTTGCCACGGTCTGCTGCAACTGCGTCAGGTTACTGTTCGTCGTGCCGATACTTGACTGCATTTCCAGCATCGCAATCGTTCTGGCCTCCACCTCATTGGCGATTGTAGCACGCGTTTCGGTGATTTCTGCCGCTCTGTCGCCGTTCTGCGCGCGCCAGCGTCGCGTTTCAGCATCGTTCGCCAGGCTGTTACGGATAATCGCTTTGGCCTGTTCAATGCTGTTCAGCATGCCGTCCGATATTTGCAGGGTATTGTTCTCGACCTCACCAACCAGAGATTTCCATGCATCGGTTTCAGTGATTTCACCCACAATCACATCTGTAATATCGCTTACGTCTGTGCTGGATCCCCCGCGTATCCAGTTCGTCCACGGTCCCTGATTGCCTGACTTGTCAACAATACGGGCACGGTAAAAGAACGCCTGACCGACACTGAGCCCCATTTGCTGATAGGTGCGAGTGGGGTAAGCCACATCGGCCAGCAGCAACGCAGTCTGCCCGTCGCTCGTAGGGGAATACTGAATCTCCGTTTTCAGGGTATCGTCTGTATCAGCAGGAAAACTCCAGTTAAGCTGAATGCCGAAAACGAGTGGCACTGTGATGAAACTCGCCAGCGCAGGCGGGTTGCCCTCTTTGCCGTTAAGCCGGGTCTCCTGCGCGTTAGCCCACATGCTGGAGATTTCAGCCGCATTAATAGCCCGGACGCGAGCCTGATATTGCCCGGCGTAAATGCCTGGTACTTCAAAACCCAACGCAGAAGTACGCGCTGCATTTATCCAGTTGCCATTATCACGTCGCCATTGCGCCTCATAAGCGATTGCGCTTTCAGCCCGATCCCACGTTACCCGAAGTGTCGTAACGTTTATGCCCTGATCGACAGTGTTGTAACTGCCAATCTCGACACTTTCGGGGGCAGGTTGTACTGAAGGCGGAATAACGCTGATCGGACGCGATTCAATGCGTGCGCCGTTATCAATATTGTCCCATTTGTCCGGGTCATACTCGACGCCGGTGATATCAAATGACAGACCACCATCAGCCTCGGCCACACCAACAATGCGGTACAGTTGCAAAGCCAAATCAGTGGCATCTATCGGCTTTGTTGAATAATTTAACCGTTTGATTTACATCTTCTTTAGTTAGAATGCATTTACAGAGAATGTATTTTGTTAGAACGACAAATCAAATAGTTAGCACAATAAAAAGCATTCCGAGAGAAAAAATTAGTCGTTGAAATTTTATAATGCTTATATAAATCAGTATCTTAAATTATTCAACAAAGCCCATCTATCGCCCATACAGATTCTGCGATCGGCGTTTCGCTGTAGTCTGTTGTGACCGTAATGATGTTGTCGTTTACCGCTTCAATGGTGCGCCCTTCCGCTTTCCCACTCGGCAGGTTAACAATCAGGCGCTCACCAATGGCCGCAGACGATACGCGATCAAGTGTGATGTTACGCCCGTCAACCGCACTGATGCGACCCCCCAGGGGACGCCCTGCCAGTAACGAATCAGCTACCCCAACAATTGAGCCAGGCACCGGAATATCGCCATCCAGCCCCATTGTGTACGCAATGGCCCTGTCCGCATCATTGGTGTGCAAAATCCATTTACCACGGCGGATCGCCTCCGTCTGACGAATACAACCAATCGCCGTCACTTCGGCCTGTTTAATCCCGTAACGTTTAACCAACTTGTTATCATTGACGGCTTCAACGGCATCCTGATAGCTGTTGGCAGGATCGGACCATGACACCATGGCCTGGCTATAATGTGTTTTCTCGCTGGCGTTGCTGTAGGTGAATTTCCCGTCTTTCACGTTGGCGCGCGTCACGATGTAATCAATATCGCGCGGCATATCGGCGATCACATTCATCTGGTTGTTGCCCCAGAACGTGGCACCGCGAAAGATTGCAGCCAGATCATTAAGCACGGTCCAGGCTTCTTCCTGCGACTGGATATACACATCGCATAAAAAACGTGGTTCAGTGCCATTACCGCCCCGGCCATCCGGTACTAACTGATCGCAATACTGTGCAATCTGATACAGCGACCATTTTGAAACGGAGAGGTTTTCAGCCTTGATGCGGTTGCCAAGGCCAAAGCGATCGCTGATCTGGATGTCGTAATACACCCAGGCAGGGTTATTGGTGAATGCCCATTTAAAGGTGCCGTTCCATGCCCCGCTGTAAGTTCGGGCTACCGGATCATAATTTGAGGGGACGCGGATAATGCGCCCATCGGGCTCACAGGAAATGACCGGGATATTCTGGAACTGTTTCGCATCAAACTGAATAAACAGCAGCGCGGTTTCCGGGTAACGCAATTTCGCATCAATGATTTCCGTAACGGCATCAATAACCATTTTATCGGCAATGCGGTTGCTCGTTGAATTCGGCGTAATGCGACGCACACGGATTTGCCAGCCGGTTGTTGCATCAGGTAAGTCAATACGGTGGCTACGCTCATATTTCGTCGTAGTCTTACCGTCGACCGCTGTTTTCAGCAGTTCCTGATAGCTGCCGCCATCCGTGGCCACATCAATCGCATACTCAATGCGATAACCACCAACATCGCCGTTATCCTGTTGTTGCTGGAGTGCAGACCACGAAAAGCGTAGACGTACCGCTGAAAGCTGAGTATTGGTGAGTGACCGCACCCAGGCTGTCTGACTGGTTAATTCTGTGCTGACGGTAATTTCATTCTCAACGCCAGGGAAGCCGGGTATATAGGATTGATCGGGCGTGCCGGAACGAAACTCCCACGTCACGCCTGAAAAGTTAGCGTTACCGTTCGCATCTGTGATCGGTGTACCGTCCAGAAAAACACGGGTACCATCCAGCCCACCGCTAAATTCCCCCTCCCCCAACGCCAGCAGAATTTTTGCGTAGGACGTAGACTGAATAGAATCAGGTGACTCAACCGGTGTGCGGGCATTACCGCCGCCACCTTTACGACCACGAATCGTCATGAATGCTCCAAAAACAAAAAAACCGCTAAGCGCGGCTTAAACGTGTGAAGGGATAATGATTACTGCTGATCTTCTGCGTAAATACCCGCAGAGATAATCGCGCCACCGATTCGGCGACGGCCATAGAGGATCGGCACCGGATCCCCCTGAGCAATGGAGTTAACCGGCCCACCGAAAGCGTATGAGGGTTTGTTGTCGGGAGATTCACGCATAGCAATCCCGCCCTGAACGGGCGTTAGCATCTGCACCACTCCGCCAAGCATCATCGATGCCCCCATCATTCCCATACCGAACGCTAGTTTGGGCCAGAGAAACCCAATTCCATACGCAGGGCCAAGAATAAGAGAACTGGCTAGTAATACGGCCCCAAAAATCGTTTGAAACATTCCCGCCTTCTTGCTCCCGATAATGACGGGAGCAATACGGATTTCATGACTGACATTAAAATCCAGCTCATCACGCGTAAGATTTCGCTTACCGTCAAATACCGCATAGGTCAGCCCCCGCGCTTTACTCGTCAGTAGAAACTTCTCAAAGCCGGGGATGACTATGCTTAGCGCCTTGATAGCCTCCTGACGGCTTTCAACCGCCAGACGGTGCACGCGCCCAAACGTTGCACCCAGGACGCCATAGAGACGGATGTTTTTTAGGGGTTGGTACTCAATGGCTACCGACATTAACACCTCCTGTATAGCGCAAGCGGGTTATGGTTCTGTCAAACCAGTAACCGCCATAGGGGATTTTTTGGCTCAACTGGTTATACATATGATGGAGCATTTCACCGTTTCCAACATAAACCCCTGCGTGGTTTGGCTCGCTGGCGCGTACTTGCATAATGATCACGTCACCGGGTTGTAGTTCACCACTGACAGCAGTAAATCCCGCCTCGGCGTAATGTTTCATGTAAAGGTTTTCGCTACGGTTCCACCATCCATCGGCGCGTTCAAAATTGGGCAGCGTTATGCCTCGTTCCAACAGATATAGCCAAGCGACATTATTTTGATAACAGCCAGCTATGCTTCTTTGCCGCATATCAGGGCATAGGATGTAATCATTTTTAAGTCGGTTGGCTATATCGAATGCAGGGCGCACAAAAGGATGCGCAGGCATATTCACTGTACCCATTTCAACAAAGCGCCAGTAAAAGACATTGCGTGGGTTTTTCGCCTTCATAGTATTATCGCTGTTACCCGTTCGGGGATTAACACCGCGAATATGTACGCCAGATGATATTTCCCCTTTTCGCCGTGATTTCTGAGTAACCACCACAACGTTTTTGCGCATTTTCCCAGTGCGAACCGGGGCGCGGGCAATAACCTCCTCTTTCAGCACTTCGGCACCGGCGCGAGTAGCATCACGCAGTACCTTGTTGTTTTCGGCCCGACTCAGTTTTTCCAAATCCCTTGCAATATCGTCCAGGCCGGAAAAATCAAGACCAAAATCAATCACGTTTCACCCCCAGCTTGCACAATATTTCCAGTCGGGTGCACTTACCGTCTGGGATGGGTGGCCCGATAACGTCCAGTGTTAAGCCTTTAAACGGCCCGTTCAGGCACAGTAACCGTGACGCCGCCGATACATCACGGCGGTGACGCATCCACACACGAATTGTCGCCTCAGCAGATACCGCCCCTGAAGCCACCAGCTCACGTCCGCTTATAGGTGCGACCTCGGCCCACACAGTAGCAGCATCAAACCACGTCTTGATGAGTTGCCCGCTGGCATCGCGTGTTGTGGTGAAGTTCTGGATGGTGACGCGGTGGCGCATTTTTCCGATGTTCATAGCGGAATAAACCTGTAAGGTTGCAGTATTGAGAAAAATCCCGCTGGCAGGCTCTGCGCCTCACGATTTTCATACCAAAACCCAACCGCAAGCATCAGCGCCAGTTTAATATCCGACGAGATCACCAGCCCCTCACTTTCGTTTTCAGGCACCGCAGCATCATATAACTTACGGTTAATATAATTCTCGGCCCTTCCCTTTGCCGCCAAACAGTAAAGCGTAAGCATCTGGTCTTCGGTAGCGTCATCGCTGTCTATTCGGCACTGATTGCGCAATTCATCAATCGTTGGGACCATAGAAAGCACTCCGCCCGCAACCCGTTACCAGATTGCGGTCATGAAAAAACCGCCTAAGCGGTAAACGTTGTCAGTACAGTGATTGTGCCTTATGCGGGCTTGCCCACCAGCGCCTTAATAGCCGCGACATCTTCCAGTACGCAGTCAAAGCGATGGAACGCGAGGAATGCAGTCTGGTCGTACTCAGCGTAGCGTTCAACCAGGCGCTTAAGCGTCATGTACGTGATTCGGCGGATGATGAAGCGGTTAAAATCTCCCAGGAATGCGAACTTTTTACCCGCTGCAATGCTGCCGATAGCCTGATCGATAACGTATGGAATGTTCAGAATCGTAGCGGGAGAACCGCCGACGATATCAGGAAGCCATAGCGGGCGCTTCTGATCATCAACCATCTCTTCGATGATTTGGAGTGTTGAATCGTTGAACGCCCAGCGGTATTTAGGTCCACCTCGATACGCGGGGTCAATGGCGTGCTTGAGGCTATTCATCTCTTTCCATGTAAATGCAGCAGCGGCAGCGGTATTAACCGTCCCCGTCACGGACGTTACAAGTCCTTTCGGTTGAACCGGAGCACCAGCGCCCGTCCCTTGTACCAGATATTTGGCCTCACCGCGCCCAATGCGCTGCCCGATGCGCCCAGCTAAATAGGCTTCAATATCAACACCGCTATCTTGCAGTAATTCATTAGAGACGCGAATGATTTTGGATGACAGTTTTTTTGCACCCAAGATCGCTGTACCAAAGCTCACATCTTCTTCCGATGCCTCGGTATTTTCACCCAGCAATTCGCCTTCTTCAGAAGTGCCGTCAGACGTTGACCAGGTGATGTCCTGACCATTAGATGTGTTGAGAATCTGCGCTACGCTGGCAATGCCGCCGTAAGCCTTCATTGAATCGACAATCTTATTCAGCATCTGCGTTGGGACGGTGTAGCCACCCTTTGCATCTGGCGTAGTGCCCTGAGCGCGCAATTCTTTCAATGCCTGGCGTTCTTCACTGGTTAATTCGGCAAAACCATTACGCAGGAAGCGATCGAACGCAGCAACGCGTTTTTCTTGAGCTTGCGCAGCCGGATCGCCATTATTTTGCTGGCGCTGTTCCTGCTCGTTGTCATTAACATACAACTGATCTTGACGGCGCAACTCGTCTTCACGAGCAATCTGCGCATCCAGACCGTCCAGTTCAGACTTGGCTTTATTCCACTCAGTACGCTGCTCATCAGTCCATGTGTTTTCACCGATTTTGTCATGCAGGGCGCGCATATCGGTGGCGATGGTGTTACGTTTTTGCTTCAGTTCATGATATTTCATGTCTTTCCTCACGCATTTATCAAATTAAGGAGACGCTCACGCGCCATTTTTTCATTGATAGCTTTCTGTATTGCGCCGCTATCACGCGCCTCCTGCCATGCCGCCATAGAACGCAGCGCGGAATCGGCCTCTTGATACGCCGGGTACGTCACCGGGCTGACATCGAATAGTCGGGAAACCTTGGTGATTTCACGAAGAACAATCCCCTCTTCGTCTTCGTACCAGTGCTCCCCGTCACGAGCGACACGGAAAGCAAAGGAGGACTGGCTGATATCGCCGCGAGCCATGGGTGACAAAACCAGATCGCGGATCGTCTGCGTATCGGGCGCGGTAATGTCATAGCGCAACCCTTTATCATCAACAGCCACAAACAGTGTTCCTGCTGTTGAGCGACCAAGAATAAAATTGGCATCGTGGTTGAACAGCGCTCGCACATCGTCGTTCAGCACATCGTCAAACGCCCCCGGCTTGATGATTTCCCGAAAACCCCATAGCGGTTCGGATCGGGAATTGAAAACAGAGCCGTAACCGATAATGTATGCTGGTCCGTCCCCCGTCTGTTCGGTGCGAACTTCGCCGCTATAGCAACGCAATTCACGATCATTCATTGGTGTTATCCCCATCATCATTTTTCGTGGTTTTAAAATCGCTGGCAGGGTTGGCTGCATTAACGTTCACCAGCATTTCGTCCAGCCCATCCACAGGGTTCATGTCTTCAAAGGCGCGGGCTTCGTTACGACTCATCCAGCCATCAGTGATAGCAAAGTGATAGAACTGCGCACGCTCTTGCGGAGTACCGCGAAGCAGGCCAGTGAGGTTAAAACGGGTGTAATATCCGGCAGCTCTCTCGGAACGCGTAAACAAACGTCTGTTTAGCTCCTGCTCCCAGTTCGTCACCCAGGGCAGCATGGTGTAACGCACAAACTGGATGGCTTGCTGGGTGATGTTGGAAAATGTCGCCTTTTCCAGATCGTTAATCATGTGTGCGGGTACGTTATATATCCCGGCGATCATCGAGCGATTGAGCTTCAGCATGTCGATGATCTGGGCATCGACCGGAGAAATGGTCAGCGCTTTATAGTCAAGGTCAGCAGGCAGCAGCATAGTTTTATTTTCCTGGCTGCGCAGCATGGCAGTGGCCTTCTGCCACTGGTCTTTCAGCCACCCCCAGCTGTCTTTATTCAGTGGCCCTTTAACCGACACGATCCCGGCAGGGCGGGCATTTCCACTGAAGAAATTTTCGGTATATTTCTGCCCACTCATGCCCATGCCGATGGTTTCAGCATGCTGTAGTACAGGGCTGACGCCCATCTTCTGATCGTTGCCCAGCGCCCGAATATGCACCATATCTTCCGGACTAATAGCAAATGAACCTTCGTCGTTATAAACACCGTAGGTGTAGCGCCCGCCAGTATTCAGCAGCGTGGTTTCCCACGGCATGCACGCTTCAAGCTGGATAACTTCGCCCCTGCGATTGCGCTTTATGTGGGTATAGCCATTTCCCCAACCGAGGATATGGCGCTGTTTCAGCTCGCGCCATTTGTAGCTGGTCTGCCAGTCGTTCGGCTCATCATGTACCAGGTGAAAAACAGGATGATCTCGCGCTGGCTCCACCTTGTTATTTGATTTGCGCATCACATGCAGGGGCATCTGCGCAATGTTTGATGAGATGACGTAGATACAGGCATAAACCGCAGCCAGTTTCATGGCCGTTTCGGGACTCACAAAAACGTCACGGCCAAAAATATTGTCTGTTTCTGCTGCATCACCGGTGATCGGTGTCGCAGGACTCTCCAGCGGTTCGTTGCGAAACAAGGCATCAAGCAGCATTTCTCCCCCTTGCAGCCAGCAGCGCAAAAATAAGCAACAGGACACCAGTCAGCATCAATGCCACGGACACCCCAAATTGCAAATACACGCCAGCGGTGAGCGAACCGAAACCGGCTAGCCCGATAACATCAGTAATCAGTGATTTCATAGCATCAACAGGTCTTCATCAGGATCGAGCGTTGAAAGGAAGTCGATTTCATTACCACCATTGACCAGTAGCCGACTCATCGCAGTAAACAATGCGGCGGGACCGTCAATTTTGGCTTCGGGTGTCGATTTGTTGGGGAAAATGTTGTCATGTTTATCCGGCTTAACGGTCACGTTCGACATCATCCAGTTCATGACCGGGTGATTGCTGTGGTGAAAACGTTCACCGTAAACCAGCGCTTCAACCTCTTTCATCGCTTCAGAGAAATTTTTGACCGTTTGAGGGACTTCCACCATCGCTACACCATCATCACGCATCGCAATGCTGAATTGCAGGGCGCTCCACGGGTCAAAACCTGTCTCTCTCAGGTTTTCTCCATTAATCCATTCCAGAAGGTCGGCTTTGATTTGTGCATGGTCAATAACGTCGCCGTCAGTCAGCGCTAACTTGCTGAGATCTGCCCACTTGCGATACATCTGCGCCATTTGTGCAGAGCATCGCTCCAACCGCCCTTCGGGTAACCAGAACTTAAAATCAGCATGCACATGGCCATTGTTTGCCCGCCAGAGTTTGACGGCGGCACAAATATCGATTTTATGCGCCAGATCGACCCCCACCCACATCGGGTAGGTCTTCAGTTCGTGTTGTGGGGCAAGGTATTCACACTTCTCCCACTTAATCATGTCCATCCAGGCAGACTCAGCGGTCACCCAGATATTCATGTGCTTGGTGAAAAAGTTAACGCGGGCTGAAACCTGCTCTTTGGCTTTTTTAGCCAGCCGCCGCAGGTCATCCCAGCGCTTGCAGATGCCAAGTCCGGGATTGGCTTTCTGCCAGACGGTCTCATCAAAGGGATCGTCGTCTTTATCCAGGGTGTAGATAATGGCAAAAAACGTATCGTCCTTTACTGCACCCTCGACCGCGCTGTTATAGCCGTGCAACACCTTGATGGCGTAATCACGCAGTTCGTAACAGATACCTTCTTTATTGAACCCCGCCGTGGTGATGCCAAACAGTAATGATTGCAGGCGAGCGCCGGTTGCCGTCTCCAGAACGTCCCACACGTCGCGGGTTTTGTGCGCGTGCAACTCATCGACAATGCCACAATGAATATTGAGTCCGTCGAGGTTGTTGGCATCCGATGAGAGCGGCTCAAACTTTGACGCTGTTTGTTCCTGGTAAATGGCAAGTTTGTTGAATTCAAACAACCTGCCGAGCGTCGCCTTGGCCTTTTTGACCATGTTTTTCGCATCTTCAAACACAATGCGGGCCTGATCGCGCGTGGTGGCCGCTGAATAGACCTCGGCACCCCCTTCGCTGTCAGCGCCAGTCATATACAGGCCAATACCGGAGGACAGCGTTGATTTGGCGTTTTTGCGCGCCACCTCGTTATAGGCAGTGCGGAAGCGGCGTACCATCACCGGGCGTCCGCTGCCATCGTTGCGTAACACGACCTCCCCGGTCTGCTCATCCATCAGCGGTATAACAAAGCCGAAGATATTGATCAGAATAAACACATGCCAGTCCATCAATTCGATGGGCTGTCCAGCCAGATTGCCCTTAACGTGTGGTACGAACTTATAAAAATTGAGGATGTGTTGTGCGCGTGGCTCGCTGAAATAAATGTTACGGGCTTCGCCATGCTTTAAGTCATCAAGAAAACGCTGGCATGCCAGGCGCACGTACTCGCAGGCAATAATATCCCCCGCCACGACACGTTCAGCGTAGCGAATACCATCAGCAACGTTTGCCATTAATCCCTCGCGTTAAGAAATTCAGCAAGAGGATCACTCTCGCCCGGATCACCCACATTTACTTTTGATCGGCTGGATGGCGTCATGCCAAATTCCTGAAGCCAACCTCGGACTTCTTTTCTGGCTTCTCGGCTCTCACCAAAAAAATCGCTCGGCTTAACCCTGACATCACCAGTAGTGGTGGTGATTTCTTTTGTCGCGCCCTCGCGCTCCAGCGTTTCTTTAATAAGTCGATAGTCAACGTAGGCGTCGACCAACATTTCAAGCGCCTTTCCATCAAGCGCTGTGAGTACGCCGATCCCTGCTAATTGATCGCCCAATCGCTTAAACCAGTACTTACCTTGCTTGGTAAAATGCTTCGGCGTTGGGGGGACCCCTTTTGTCGGTTGCGGCTCATTTTTGTTGATCGGGCGTTTTGATGGGTTACCCCTCACCAAACGTAGATGGGTCGGGGTTTTCGGTGGTCCAGACATAATCGAAAACTCCTATTAATCATCGTATGGGGAACCCCAAAAAAAAGTTTCTAACCTGCGGCGATGTGAAGAAAGGCTAGGCGGCGGTACTGGAGCGACAGGGCTGTAGAGATTTCCCCTCCCCCTCCCCTTGATGAGAATCGCTATCATTTGAAGCGTTCACGCCCTGTTTTCGAGTGATGGCAGGACCAGCAAAGTGATTCAAGATTGCTATCATCATCGGTACCCCCATGCGCCTTAGCGTTGATGTGGTCAACCGTCTTAGCCTCTACTGCACGGCCATTGCGTAGGCATTCTTGACACAGATGATTGTCACGCTTCAGGATGCGAGCACGAATGATATCCCACGGGCGACCATAACCACGCTCATGCCTGCTCTTGCCTTGTTGGTGTTGCTGCCAACCTTCATGCCTATGCTTCTCGCAGTAGCCTGAGCGATCAGTTGTTGTGCCTGGGCAACCACGCTTACGGCAGGCACGAGGTATTAGCGCTGGCATGAGAGACCTCATAAAGAAAAGCCCGGCAGATGCCAGGCGCTAATGGACAGATACAACAAAAGCTATTCGCTCTTTATTCGTTTTACCTTTTCTCTTTTTCGCCACACACCACGGAAACCCGCCTGTTATTTTTTTGGCGGGTTTTTCTTTTAGTAACAGTGACTTTGGTGATTATTTAGCCCTCAATACGCACCGCCAGTTCTATAATCAATGGCATAGGCCCGATAAATTTCAGGGATTTATGCCGGTGCCGGGTGGGGGTAACCGGATGCACCACCTCAAACGCCTGACCTTGGGTTAACTGTCTGTTTTTGGGGGTAAAGGATAGGGTGGTTCCCACATGACCCAAATCACAGTCGAAGGTGCCGCCCAGCAGATGCACCCGCATCATGGCATTGGGTAAGCGGTTTCCATGATATTGATAACTGGCGCGTAGAATTTCCCCGCTTATCTCCGGGGTTACTGTCATGTGCCAGCTTCCGTTCTGCTCATGGGCAGAAGGGTGTCCGTGCAAATCCCAGCGTAAGGTACGCATGTCTTTCGGCCATTCGTCTCGA
Source organism: Symbiopectobacterium purcellii (assembly GCF_052050035.1). Taxonomy (GTDB): domain Bacteria; phylum Pseudomonadota; class Gammaproteobacteria; order Enterobacterales; family Enterobacteriaceae; genus Symbiopectobacterium; species Symbiopectobacterium purcellii_A. The sequence continues at coordinate 3,881,844 of NZ_CP189882.1, read as the reverse complement.
TAGACAAACGAAACAAAATAATTATATTTTTCAGACTGAATCTGATGCTTAAAATAGGGTTGTAGTATATTTATCCAATGCGATTCAACGTCAAACGTGCCATTATTGACATTGTCTTCAATCGGCAAGCCTAACTGTTCAATCACAGAGCCATCGTCACGTAAGTCACGCGAATATTCTTTAGCAACTAAATTTTCTGTTGATTTATCAAACCATTCTAAATTTAATTTTAATCCCATACCCCACCTCACAGATATTTTTTAATGTTGCGCCCCGGTACTGCGGGTTTGCTTTGCTGACCGGTTTTAGGGTCAAAGCTGCCAATATGCTCGCCATCACTGGCCCGATAACCTTCCAGTTCGCCGTGTTGGTAGTCCCATTCGTAAATAGTACGACCCTTATCATCAATCCAACGGCTTCTTTTTCCTGAACCACCCTGTTTAGGTGTCTTTGGATTTTTCTGAATAAGACCCGAAAATCCAGTGATTTCTTCTGTTTCAGGATGCGGATGATAATCATGCCCGGCGGGTTTTGCGCCTTTTCGGGGCTTGTTGAACATCACATAGACCGGCTCCATCCCCGCATCGTCGGGATAGACCAGTATAATATCCCGGTTGACTGAATCAAAGGCGTCAGGAAAGGGGGTGATGGGCACCGCAGGGGGATGGCTTTCGCCGCCGGTATGCACGGTGACGGGCACGTCAGCGATTGGCGTTATCAACGGTCCCAATGAGGGAATATCGGCCATTACCGGTGGTGTTGTCACCAGTTTTCCACCCGGTACCTCGACAACGTCATGGACATACAGTCCGGTACTGACATCGTATTTTGCTTTCACCACCTTGACAGGCTGTACGGTAGGATGTCTGACCACCTTGATGTCAATCGCTTTTTCAGCGGTTAATACACCGCGTACCGGCATGTTTACTGTACCCGAGGTATCTGCTGCCTGCGCCAGGGCTGTTTTATCCGGTAAATTCATCACCTGAGCGGGGAGCGCCAGTGAAAAGAAATTTTCAGGGGTTCTGCCCGGCACCTTGTCACTGCCGATACCGACCTTTGGCGAATAAAAAGCTGAAGCGACCAAAAATCCCATTGGTGTCGCTGCGGCGATTTCCGCGCCTGCGCTGGCTAATGCACTGATAGCCGTGCGCAATCCGGCCAGCAAAGCCGCGGTAGAGATGTCGGTGAGGGCAATGCTGCCCACGCCGGCGACCGAGAAAACCGGGACAGGGTGGGCCAGTGCCTCAGGCGTTATCATCGCCCCGGACAGGGAAAGTGTCTTTACCTGACTCAACAAGGCGTGAGCCTGCTGATAACGCGCCCGTTGAGCCGCTATCTCGGCGTTATTCGGGCCTTGATGTCGATGTCGGTCTCCACGCTCGCCACCATTGCCACCGCCACGGTGAGTATGACTGCTAGAGCGGCGATCACTGCCGGAATAGTGGCTTATTGAGCCACGATTATCGGTTGTGGTGGCGGTACCGTCACCATGATGCGTGGTATGGCCCCCGAGATTATGGCTATCATAGCCACCGGGACTGCGTTTTTTTCTCGTGGTTTTTTCTTCTTCGTCAGCCATCAGATAACGCTCCTTATATTGATGCTGTATATTTGTACAGAAAACCTGTTCTGACACGACGTCAACGCCAGGTTTTCGGTGTTTTTAGATGCGCTATTGGTGCGCGGGAATATTGCGGACACAAAAAGGCCCGGATTAACCGAGCCTCATGTTTCGCAGCATTGCCGCGTCTCTCGACGTTGCGCCGCCACTTGCTGTCATCACAGCCATTAAGAATTGATCGCCTGCCTTTGCAGTTGAACAAATCTGTATCTACTCGTCGGGTAAATTCTTTCTCTCCACCTCAATCTGCCGAATGCCTGCCAATTGGCTATTCGCCTGGTCAATCGCAGTCAGCAGCGGATCAATCCAGTAAACAGCCTGCGCGTATGTCAATCGGCAGGCGGTGGCAATGGCGCTAACACTGGTTGTGTCAGGTTTGCCGGTATCGCCGTGCATTGCGCTGGCACGTAAATGGTACGTATAGTCGAGCAACCGGCCAGCAACATCATCAGGTACGCACCGGCCGCTAACCGGGTCTTTCCTGACCACCGTCCGAATAATGATTTGTCGCTCATCTGATTTGGCCTTGATGTTGGTAGCGCATTGGCTGGCTTGCTGGGATATCTGGTTGAAGCGGTTAAATTCGAAAGCCTGCTTAGCGATGACTGACGATTGGCCCGCCGTTTCTTGCGTCAGCCTTTCTGTTTTGCCTTGTTCGGTGCTGTATAGCCAACCGACTTAAAAATGATTACATCCTATGCCCTGATATGCGGCAAAGAAGCATAGCTGGCTGTTATCAAAATAATGTCGCTTGGCTATATTTGCCGTGGTAGTAGTAGACGCCGAAAGACAATGCAGCAATAAGGGCAGCGAGAGCGGCGTAGAAATATAGCCTCATGCGCCCAATCCCCAGCACGAAAGCTCTGACTCCTGGTCACGCCGTTCTATCTGCCCGTAACAGTTGTTTGAGCGGATACGGCAATCTTTCCCACCGTCCCAAATCCAACGCTTTATCTCTTTACAGGCACCGATAAGGTCACCAGCATTCAATTTGCGGTAGAACGTTGAAGGAAAGCAGTTACCGGGTCCAATGTTCCACGGACAGAAGGAAGCGATGCCGACTTTCTGAATCTCAGTGAGCGGCACGTTAACGTTGCTGTCCACCCAATCGAGCGCCTTCCTCTGCTCAATGGCGTCAATCTTTGCGCACTGCTCAGCGGTCAGCTTCATCCCCTTCACTACCGGCTTGCCGTCGACCCGTGTCACACCACCGCAAATCGTCCAAATGCCGCCGCCGTCAATATAAGCGTTTATGCGCATACCCTCTTTTTCAGACTGGAAGTGCGCCATCATCACCGGGGCTAACGCGCCGGCAGCGATTAGCGCCAGCATTGCCGCGCTGAGTTTGCTTGCTTTTGACATCATGCACTTCCTCTTTCCCTCAGTTGATACTCCTTCCTGCGGTAGTACCAGTTGATAGCAAAGGTGCCGATTGTGCAGACCATACCGACAATGATCGCCCAGTCACCAAGGCTTAACCCGGCCATTTTGTCCGCAAGCAGCAAGACGCTCTCTTTAGTCGATGCGGCGTAGGCTCTGGCAGATGCCCCAAGGCCCATTAAGCCCGTCCCCGTTCCGTATGAAAGCCTGCTGTAGAGTGTGCTCATTCGTGTCATAGCCTTTAGCTCAAATTAGTTTTTGCAAAAGCTCCGAACGCTGCAATAAATGCGTCATCATATGCCGCAGCAGCCTCTAATTTGCTTTTGAATGACCCGATATAAATCGGTTTTTTATTCTTCTTTATGTAAACCACCCATCGTTGCGATCTATCAGACCAATAACCCCCCTTAAATCCAGATGTATTGTTTTTCTGAAGACCTCTATTTGCTCCATTTTGTGATTTACTTGCCAACCTTAAATTTTTGATTCTATTGTTTTGTTTGTTATTATCTATGGCTTTGTTGAATAATTTAACAGTTTGATTTACATCTTCTTTAGTTAGAATGCATTTACAGAGAATGTATTTTGTTAGAACGACAAATCAAATAGTTAGCACAATAAAAAGCATTCCGAGAGGAAAAATTAGTCGTTGAAATTTTATAATGCTTATATAAATCAGTATCTTAAATTATTCAACAAAGCCATTATCTATATGATCAATGCATCGCAATGGGAATTGGCAGTAATGATAGAACCATGCTAGGCGATGTAATTGAAATTTTTTACCTAGCACGCTTCCACGTAAATATCCGTCCTTATCAAACGTGCCAATGACAGAACCAATGGGGTGTGTTTTCCTGAAAGCGACTTTCCTTTTAAAAAGCCCACTATCAGGATCATATGAAACAATTCTTTTTAAATCATAATGAGATATTTCTTTCATAATGCCTCGCCTTGGCACAGTCATAATGGCTCTGCCAAAGGCGGTGACGATGCCGCTTTTCGGGTGCCCCTTATTGGCAGAATTTAGTTAACACCGCCGCTAAGTGGGCGCTGTGTGGTTGAAAGAGGAAAGCGATCCGGCAAAGAGCTACAGGGGTATGAGGAATTGAGTACCGGTCGCTAAATGCAAAAATAAATGTCGCGCATCACGAAACAACTGATATACTGTTTCTCATCACGCAACAGCAGGAAAGTGATTAATGATTAAGAGCTTCAAGCACAAAGGATTGCGCCAGTTCTTTGAAAAAGGCTCTACCGTGGGAATAGATGCCAAGCAATCAGGGAAAATCAGATTGCGACTCGCAACTATCGATGCAGCAGATGACATAAACGATATTGACCGCCCTGGCTACAATCTCCACTCGTTGGCAGGGGATCGAAAAGGACAGTGGTCAATTTCGGTAACGGGAAACTGGCGTATTACATTTGAGTTCGTCGATGGAAATGCTTACATCGTTAACTATGAGGATTATCACTGATGGCTATGCATAACCCCCCGCACCCGGGGGAAATTATCGCCGAAACACTGGAAGAGCTGGGCGTCGGCATTCGTGAGCTTGCTCGCGCACTTAGCGTTGCACCATCCACCGCGCAACGACTGGTTGTCGGTAATGCTGCAGTTAGCCCTGAAATGGCTGTAAAGCTGTCTACTGTGCTGGGTAGCTCGCCTAAATTTTGGCTTAATCTGCAAGGTAATTACAGCTTGTGGGTTGTTCAACAAACAATTGATACATCAACACTACACAAACTCGTTGCAGCATGATAAAGCCTACAAATGAAAAAGCCACCGCGTTAGCAGTGGCTTGAATGACATCCAAAGCCACTACTGCAATAGTGGCTTTTTTATGCTCAATTCAGAACAATCACTATGAATAAGCCCTCATACCCTGCGACCACTCTTATTACACTAATACACAATTTGCGGACCGCGATAACGTTTTATGCGAATTTTGTGGAATTTCTACCTCTGGGTCCATTTCCAGCCGCACATCCAACACAGCAAGACACCCTTCAATGAATCCCTCCGCCATCTGAATCTCAATTCGAATCACTTTCTCATCGCGTTTGCGCCAGCGGGCCAGCTTGCGTTTTGATATCTGGTAAAGATAGTGAGCAACAAGCAGGTGATACTCATCAGGCCGTTTTTCCTTCAGACGTGCCATGCATTTCTCAATGACCAGCCCATCATCATCAGAGCACGACAACCGTATACCACTCTTTTGTGGCAAAAGCCCTTTAAAACCAGCCGCAACGTGCGAATAGTCAACGCCACTGCCATCGCTTGCTGCCCATCCTGCCCAGCGCTCCAACACCATCGAAATATCACGCATCCTCTACACCTTTTAATTTCCCGATTGAAATAGCCCCGATCCCCAATGCACGGTTGAAGGTCTGGACAAATAGCAGCAGTTGACTGCCGTATTCTGCTTCCCAGGCTGTTACATCCCTGTGTAGCTCGTCGTGGTGACGGCGGCACAAGGGGATAACAAACAGGTCATGCGTTTTTGTACCCATTCCGCCAAGCCCGTACCCTATTACGTGGTGCGGATCGTCAGCAGGAGCGCCACAGCATGCACATTGCTGTGACTTCACCCAGCGGGTGTACTTCTCACACTCCAGACGCTTTAACTTTGGACGCAGCATAAAACCTGCTGGTGGCTCGTCATCCTCCACCAGCGCGATAATGGGTTTAATCTGTTCTATACGCTCGCCAATGATGTCGTGTATAGGTGTTTCCCAAACGACGTCAGATTCCTTTTTTGCCCCAGACTTCTCCTCTGGGGCTGGCATGCGCAAACTGATGCGAATGGCATGCTCGGGCAGCAGGTCAGAGGCCTTTTTTACTACAGCCCACCAACTAATCTCATGTGCTGTCACCTGATGACCTTCCGGCAATGCCAGCCAGATACGGGCCTGGTTAATTACCCACTCAGCCGCACTCCGATCTGCCAGTTCATCAAGCGCCGGTGAGTTATGCCCGTGAACCTGGTTATCACAATGCCAGCACAGCCGAATGGCACTATGCCCGTATCTCATGGTGGTGAAGTTCTTGGCGTGGTAGTCACTTTCGCGCTGACACACGATTGACTGATCCAGCCAGTAAATCAGGCTATCAGTGCCACCAGCGGCATTAATCACACGCTCGTTGGTCAGGAATGGACGCCAGCGCGGATCATTACCCAGTTGCTGTTCCTGATTCGGCAGCAAACCGGAGGGAAGCTCTTTAAGTTCCTCTGGTTCACTGACCACCAGCACGCGACGATGGAATAACGGCAGAAGGTTTTTACCGGGGCGTAATATGACTTGCCCCAGCTCTGGCACAATGACGGGGTTAAACAGTGCTCTCATGCCGCCCTCGCCAGGTGTTCGACCCACAACCCTGCAATCCACTTGACGCCCTTCGCTGTGAAACGAGCCTGACTGAATGCGTAGTTGCTGGCATTGGTTGTGCCGGTCTTCACCTCAAAGCGCCCTAACGCGATGTGTTGGTGATGAGGGGTTAGAATATTGTTCAGCCGGTACATGATGTGTTTATCAAGCAGGAACAGGCGGAATTCAGGTTCTTTGGCGTTCAAAAGCTTGCACACCTGACGGAACGTCATGGAGCCTGTGGCAGTGACATACCGATCAACAAATTCCACTTTGGGGGCTGCTTCCGCCAATTCAGCTTCCAGCTTTTGCTGCTTCTCTGCCAGATCCGCAGCAAGGCGTAACGCCTCGGGTAAAGACTGTGGCACCTGCGGCGTTTGCCCTTTCTCCAATTCCAGCCAGCGATCGATGATGCGTTTACGCAGCACTACGCTGTAACCAGATACCAACGTGAGGCACAAATCACGAGGTAAGTGATAGCAGGGATAACTGCGCCCGCGCTCATCCCGATAATCTCCCGAAAACTCGGGAGATTGAATATTGAGCTGTTCCAGCATATTGCGTATATCAGCCATCACATGGTCATGACGCTTTTCACATAACCCGGCAATTTCAAGGCTGCTCATCGCAAGAAAGCCCGGATCATTTTTCACATTGGTTAACATGCTCATGATGCCTCCTTAAAATGTGTCGATGGTTATTTCAGCTTTGCCGCCACGCGTTACCGGCCCCTACTCCACCAGCATCCGTTTTACCTGGCTGTCATCCAGCCAAATACCCGCATGGGTAAGGGAATCGAATAACGCCTTCAGGTAGTTATCCAGATCACGGTGCTTTCTATCTGGTGGCATGAGGATGACTTTCACCGATACCAGATCGGTACGTGGTTTGTGGTTTGGGATAGCGCTTTAGTTGTTCCACTACGTCAGCAACGGCGTTAGTGAGGTATTTACGACCGTTTGCACTGATCAGATGCTTACCTGTTAACGCCCCTTTGTTCGGGGCGCGCCAGTAGCTGTTTACGCTGGGAGGGAATGGCAGAGTCAATTTCATACGCCCGCCTCTGGCATAGCCAATTCCTCAACAACTTCACCGCTTTCCACGTAATACAAATGGCTGTCTGTGATGTTATTGATCAGGAATACTTCAATTTCCCGTTGTGTCATGCCTTTAAATATCTTCACCAACTTCGTACGGATCGGGCGGTAGGTTGGCTCTACACCTGCCAGCTTTGCTGCTGCGTAGCCGTGGTGACCATCCATGATCAGTGTGTATTGCTTACCACGCAGCACTACTGGATAGACTTCAACGTAGAAGCGGGTAAACCGATATGCCTTGTCTACAACTTTTGCGCGATCAAGGTAACGCTGGCTGCTAATGAGTGGGCCTTTGATCATGCTGCGGCCCTCACCGCCAGTCGTGCAGCTTCTCTGCGGATCTGCGCCATGAATGCTTCACCCTGGGCAAACAGCCGATCACGCTCGATATAGGCAATCGCTGGACTGCGCCATTGCTTGTCAAAAACGGCGATAGCGCCAGCAAAGAAGGCGCTGGTTGCTACCTGTTTTTCGTCTTTGGGTATGAACCAGGTCGGCAGATCGAAACCAATGCGGCCACGAATAAACGCGATGTGGTCCGCCTGTTCAGGCCACCAAACCTCGGACGTAGCGGATTTGATGAGGAACACATAGCGACCGCCCAAATCACGCATTGCCATAGCATGATCGATGATGTGACGCATGCCGGTCATGTACTGCCCTTCGTGCTGTTTGGCGCGGGAGTATGGAGGGTTGCCGAACGCGGCACCGTTCAGTTCAACCAGACGCGCGGACCAGTCTTGCGCCAGTGCGTTATCTTCTGCGGTGTAGAAGGCTTCACACTTCGAGTTTTCACCGTCGCTGAACAGATCCAATACCAACGGGCCAAACATGGCATTGATTCCCCAGAACAGCGGATCGGGAGTACACCACTGATCGCCAACATCCTTGAGTTCATGCGCGGTTTCTGCCTTGTAGGCGTTCAGTGCCTGCACATACCCGGTTTGGGAAAAGTCAGTCATTGAGCACGCCTCCCGCTGCCGTCATCACCCTGATGCCGCTGTATTGGCTTCTTAGTCCGTTTGCGCTGATCTGGCATTTCTTACGGCGGTGGACCACCTCAGCACGCGCTTGCACCCCTTCGGTCTGGTCAAGTACCGTCAGCCATACACGTGCTGCTCTGCGCCACAGGCGTTTACTTTCCAACTTTTCGGCTAATGCGATATCGTCGGTCATCATGCTGCTTTTCCTCCCTGCTGGCGCTGGGTGACGTCTTTCCAGATGGAATTCCAGCGACTCATGGCAAACTCTGGTTTCGCAGATTTCAGCCCAGCTTTACTGGCCTCTGTACGCACCTGAATTTCTATCTGGCTGGGGTTTTTGGCGGGTAATGCGCTGCCAATGAAACGGCGATAGGCGGCGTCACGTTCGGAGACATCAACCGGAACCGCGGACATATCCCCTGGTCGGATCCATTTCCCATCGACGCACTCGGGGCGACCGCTGACATGCCATTTGCGGGCCTTGTCGTAATACTCTGGGAAGTTTTCTGGGGCAAAAACTGTCTTGGGACGCAGGTAGTCGCACATCTTGCGATCGTTAAGCCATTTTGCCGTCAGGTAATCCACTACCTGAATCAAGTCCTCCGCGACATAATCGGGCTCAGCAAGTCGCCCACGGATGTATCCCATCGTGGTTTTGCCATCCCGATAGCCGGAGTTAGTTACCTTGTTGAAATGGTCCAAAACCCGTTGATCTGGGTCGTCAGGCGGTTCAGCCTGACAAGAGTCTTTTTTGATCTGTAAGTCCTGATCTGTGTATTGATCTGGATAGAGATAAGATTCCGCAACTTCGCGGCTCTCATTCCGCGATTCTGCGGTTTCGATTCCGCGATTCTGCGGATCGGGTTCCGCAACTTCGCGGTTTCCATTCCGCGATTCTGCGGAATCCAGCGTTGGCGGGAATATGGCAGCAATTAATGCATCTTCTTGGATACGGTAATGCTTGACTGGAGTACCGTTTACTTTCCGGTTAGTAGTCTCAATAACACCCGGTAACAGCTTCTTGATGATCTTGTCTACCACTCGCCCTATTTGATCGTCACTTAATCCGCCAACCTCGTCGCCCAGCTCCTTGTGGCTCTTGTAAAACCACCCATCATCACGGGTTGAACAACCAGACCAGAAAACTAGTTGATTGAGAACGGCAGCCAGCGCATGTGCCTGCTGCTCCCTCTTGAAAAACTCAAGGTAGGGCCGAGGAATGACGATCATATTTTTTTGCCCAGACATAGCCTGAACAACGTCAAATATGCGGCTCATTGTTTACCTCGCAACACGCGCTCTATCCCGCCAGCTATGAGGCCGGAACGGTGATAAGAGTCCATAATCGTGCCGCTTACCACTATCGGTGGGTTGAGCGGCTGAACGTTATCAGCCCAGATGCCCATGATTATTCCCAGATTGTCATGCAGGCGACGTGCGTCGGTCAGGATAGCGTCAAAGCGAGGGTCTGCCTGATACGGCTGTTTAATCAGCGCCTGCTCCATGGCGTTAAAGGCTGTGATATACGCCTCTTTGAACACAGCGGCGCGTTTCCCGGTAAACCCCATAGCGAGAAAAGCGAAACCGTCACGGGTGATTTGGTAGCAAGGTAGTTTTCGTCCGGTTGGATCGATATATTCACTCGCCTCAAAATTGAGGGCAGCGAATTTAGAGGAACATTCAAGGTTAGTAATTGACCGTATAACGTTATCGTGTCGCTTTCGAAAATAGCAAGCAATAGCATGAGAGGTGGTGACAGCGCGTCCGTCTACGGCAATGATTTCAGGTTGAGCGAGGGTCGGGATAGTAGCCATAATGGCAGCCTCTGAGTTGAGTTTTAATAACTCACCACCAGAGTTTCCACGCTCATGGGTGGTGAGACGTACAGGGGTGGAAATACCGGTCAACTCAGAACCCGGCCAGCCTTTCGGCTGCCCTGCATGCCCCACCATTGAGAGGTGTAGCCGTGCATCGCACACAAAAAAACCGCAATGAGCGCGGTTGTGCTCTAAGTTGAATCCCGGGTTTCCACGCCCGGCAGCGGATTTTTCCGCTGCACGGGAACTATAGCGCCCGAAATTCACGTGTTCAAGGTTATTTATGTGGCTTCTTGAATTTTGCTTTGAAATGCCACAGAGGTTGGACGCATTAACTGGCCCTGCCCTCAGCTTTGCAAAAGCTGGGTTATAGGCAATTGGGCGGTCAAGTAATTGAATCAGCGCACTCATTTTCTATCCCCCCGTATTACGCGCTCTATCCCGCCAGCTATGAGGCCGGAACGGTGATAAGAGTCCATAATCGTGCCGCTTACCACTATCGGTGGGTTGAGCGGCTGAACGTTATCAGCCCAGATGCCCATGATTATTCCCAGATTGTCATGCAGGCGACGTGCGTCGGTCAGGATAGCGTCAAAGCGAGGGTCTGCCTGATACGGCTGTTTAATCAGCGCCTGCTCCATCGTGTTAAAAGCGGTGATATATGCCTCTTTGAACAAAGCGGCGCGTTTGCCGGTGAAACCCATAGCGAGGAATGCAAAACCGTCGCGGGTGATTTGGTAGGCTGGGCGGCGTTCACCTTTGGCGTCGATGTATTCAACGGGCTGAAAATTCAGCTCGCTAAATTTCTGTGAGCACTCTAAGGATTCGATTTTCTGGATGACGTTTTTATGCAGCTTGCGGAAATACTCAGCGATAGCGATTGAGGTAGTGACGGCGCGACCGTCTACGGCAGTGATTTCAGGTTGAGCGAGGGTGGGGATAGTAGCCATTATGGCAGCCTCCGATGATAGGTTATAAACCCCACCACCAGAGTTGCAAATCTCAATGGTGGTGAGACGTACAGGGTTTGCAATACCGGTCATCGGAGAACCCGGCCAGCCTTGCGGCTGCCCTGCACGCCCCACCATAATGCGAAAAAGGTGTTGTCGTGCTTCACACACAAAAAAACCGCTTTTAGCGCGGTTGTGCGCTCCAATGAATTCCGGGTTGCAAATCCCGGCACCGACTTTGCTCGATGCATGGGAACTATAGCGCCCGAAATTCACCAGATCAAGATTATTCATCTTGCCTCTTAAACTTTGCTTTGAAATGCCACAGAGGTTGAACGCATTCATGCTCATAGCCCTCTCGCATGAAAATAACGCGCTCGTTTTGACGGTCGTATCCGATAACGTGGACGACTTTTCCATATGAATCGAGGTAACGCCTGTCGAGTTCTGTGACTTGTTCGTCCACACCAACCCCCTGCGGTTAATCACACCCACAATTCCCCTCACCCGCCTGTGGTTGCAGGAGGTCCAGAGCCCCTTTATCATCCGTTCATACTGAAACGAAGACGGGCTACGACCGCCAACGACCGGCAGACAACGAAATTGCGGTAAACCTGTTTTTTGCTGTAACATGTTCATGCGTTTAATTTCTCTACACCGATTAGTTATACGCACCCGACGCCAGCGGCTGCACACTGCTGGCGTCACCCTCTCCAAACAACATCTCTGTCACGACCATGATTTCCGCCACCAGGCTTTGAACCTTGTAGCCCTTAGCTCTCATTCGCTTTGTCTCATCTCGATCCAGAACGCCATCAGCGGTAAATTCGTTATGCGCCTGGGCGAATGCACCGAGTGAGGCTAAAAGATCGTTGAACTTGAACAACAACTCTTCGTTGTCGGTTTGCTCAACATCAGGCAGCTTCACGAACACGCCACCAGCACGTTTACACATCGCCTGGGTGATATCTGTCCGGCCTGAAATAGCCTCCATCTGAATAGCCATACCAAGCGGCACCATTTGTCCGCCAACCTGCCGAACGCGGTTACTCAATGCGTGATAGGTGCCGTCATGCGCCAGTTGGGTTGCCATCGCCTCATAGCCACCAGCAGACTCAGTAATGAGCCTGTGCATTGCTGCGGTTATGTCCGGTGGAGCGGTAAAGTTTTTATTGTCCACAGTGGATTACCTTTTCTTGTGGTTTCGGCCTGCTCTGCTTTGCCGTAAAACATGGAGAGCGTGGTAGATGAACAAATTAGGAACCATATATATCGTTGAAAGTGATCGTTACCCCTCTTGCGGCAGCTGCTGCGATAACACGATTAGCCACATCTGGAGGGACGCTTTGGCGCTGTCCTTCGTAGTGGCTGACATTGCCTTGAGACACTTCGATTGCTGCGGCGAAATCAGCTTGAGACAAGCCAAGAATTCGACGCACTGCGTTTATGTTGTTCTTTTGCTTCATGGCCTTTTCCGTTATGGATTTTGAACACCAACAATATTAGCTCGACTGTTATCCATAAGCAACAGTCTGACTGTTTTCTTTTTATTAGTGAATGTAATACTCTTTGGAAAACTCAGTGATGCGTGCCTAGATATGCCAGCTAAACCACTCACACCAGAACAGAAAGCTGATGCCCAAAGGCTGATGGCTATCTTCAAAAAACAGAAGGGTTTAACCCAAGCAGTGCTTGCTGACGAGCTAGGTTTCTCCAACCAAAGCGCGGTAAGTCAGTATCTCAATGGAAAAATTCCACTAAATGTTGAGGCTTCAATAAAGTTCGCAGACAGGCTTGGGTGCCAAGTGTCTGACTTTAGCCCTTTCATGCAGAGGGAAATCAACAGGATAGCCACTTACGCCACCGCTATTAAGAAACGAGCACAAGAATCTAATTCCTCCGAATGGGGAAAATATTCAAAGGCAAGCGCCGAGAAGCAGGCTGTTGCAGATTTCTTCCTGCGTGAGAATGAAGATCGGCAACCGGAATGGGTTGATAGCGATGCCCGAGCATACGCTGATTCGCTGGAAGCGAAGGCAAGAAGGTGGCTACAAGGTGGTAGCGAGAGTGCCATAGAGAAAATCCGCGCTTAGACTTGTGTGGTCTGACGGCAAATTAATTCCTTAGCAACAAAACACCTCATCAAGAAAATACTTATTCATTCACCCTAAAATATCAGTCGGACTATTGACAGTTAGAATAAGTCGGACTAATATCATTTCACCAACAGCGAACAGGCAGGACGGCCACGAACGTAGCCGCCCGTGGCGTAGAAGTACGGGATGATTCGCGTAATTAGATGGGGGTAATGATGGCAGTCAATGAATGCGAAATGGCGTTAATTCGCTTGCTGCTGGAGGACTCTAAGGATCTCCAGCAACTCAAGCCCAATGCAAAAACAAGCCAAAACATACGTCTCGCCGAGGCGATGTTGACCGACCAAGCGGCTATGACGCGGGGTTACAACACCAGCAAAAGACTCTGTGAGGGGGAAACCTAAAACTCATCGCCTGGTTTTGGTGATAGAGGATCAAGCAGCGCCAGTGTTTGTTTATAAATCTGCTCTTGATGAGGCTCTAAACCACCACGACCAAGACGCTCACGGAAGTAAAGAACGTGTGCTTTGAGATCGATAGAGGATTGTCCGACATTTTCGGTAATTGAAGTAGCAAGGCGAGAAATGGCAAGTTCGACAGCATGCAAACGAATGCTCAGGTTTTCATTATTCACAAAATATCCTCCTTATCATAGGGATTATGAGGATACCACTGCCGTCTGAGGTGGTGAAGTAACCAGACACAGATTAACCAGAACGGCGTGAGGACCAGATGAGCAAAGCAAATGTGAACCATCAGCTAATTCTTTGGGCAGCGTTTTATGTCATCGCTTTGCTGCTGATTGGGCTTATTTCCTCATTCCTTCTTTTGAAGTTTTTATAAGCGTCCACACCAGGGTACGACCGCTAACGCGGGGCTGGAACCGTAACCAGCATTGTGAGTTGTGATGATTCAGAGGTGTAGTTTTTGGCGGCTTGAGGGCCCATCACCCAATAGCCGCACTTTTTCTGCACAGACAGAAGGGTGTCGGAACCCTTCTTAATTGGTGAGTCAATGCTGAGGTCTATATCCCGACGCCCTTCACCTTTCTGTGTGTGCAGCAACAAATATAACGGTGTGGAGAAAATCATGAGTCTTTTTAACTTCAAAAATGCGCAGGTGTACCGGCTAACGCGAGATGTAAGTTTCGCTGAATTAGCTGAACAGTTACCTGCATTTGCTTTTACTCCTTGTGGTAGCCAGGACATGGCGAAAACTGGTTGGGTATCCCCCTTCCCTGTTTCGTGTGACAGGCTTAGCTACCAGGACGACGGGCAAATCCTTCTCGTTGTGCAGCGGGAAGAAAAAATCCTGCCTGCGCCGGTTATCGCTCGTGAAGTTGCCACCAAGGTGGCAAAGCTGGAAGTTGAACAAGGCCGCAAGCTCAAAAAGACCGAAAAGGACACCATTAAAGATGAGGTTCTTCATTCGCTGTTGCCCAGGGCGTTCACAAAATTCAGCCGCATTACACTCTGGATCGACGTTCCGTCCTCACTGGTTATCGTAGATGCCGCAAGCGCGCGTAAAGCAGAAGATGCCCTTGCATTGCTGCGTAAAACCATTGGCTCGCTGCCCGTTGTACCTGTCGTTATGGAAACACCCATTGAGTTAACAATGACGGGCTGGGTGCGTGATCGTGTCGTTCCTGCTGGTTTCGCCTTGCGCGATGAAGCTGAACTGAAAGCGATTCTGGAAGATGGCGGTATTCTGCGCAGCAAACAGCAAGACCTTATCAGTGATGAAATTGCTGGTCATATCGCTGCTGGCAAATTGGTAACAAAACTGGCGCTGGACTGGCAAGAGCGGATCACTTTTGTTCTTGATGATGCTGGCACCATTAAGAAGATTAAGTTTAGCGATCAGATTCTGGAGCAGAACGACGATATCGACCGTGAAGATATTAATCAGCGGTTTGATGCCGATGTAATGCTTATTACTGGTGAACTGTCAGCATTAATTAAAAACCTGATTGAAGTGCTGGGCGGCGAAGCCTCACGTTAATTAATCCTTTATCTGTGCAATTTAATCGCCTCGCGGCGAAGGATTTACTCAACCTAAAATCGGTGTGGAGAAAAATAATGACGTGGATTTCTACTTTTACTGGGCGGCATTTTAATTACAACGCCCCCAGCGTGGATGATGTTGATATCCGTGATATCGCCCACGCACTTTCCCAAATTAACCGCTTTTGTGGTCACACGCATTGGCCCTACTCCGTCGCTCAGCACAGCATTGGCGCGAGCTACCTGGTGCCGCATGAATTCGCTTTTGAAGCGCTGATGCATGATGCGCATGAAGCCTACGTAAGCGACATGATGTCATCGCTGAAACACCTGCTGCCTGACTATCAGCGTATTGAAACTGACGTTGAAGTGATTGTGCGCCTGCGCTATGGGTTGCCACTCAAAATGAGCGCAGAGGTGAAACGTGCTGACCTCATCATGCTGGCTACTGAAAAGGATGCGTTACTGCACCCTGATTCCGGTCACTGGCCCATTCTGGATGGTGTTGAGCGCTCAGAGCGGATCATTGTGCCTATGAGTGCCTTTGAAGCAGAACGCGAGTTTATGACTCGTTTCTCTGAACTGGCCGGCCCCTATGTGGACATGAGTTATGAGGGGATGCGGCATGGCTAAGAACTCAAAGGACGTTTACGGTGCCAGCGGCAAAACCAACGTGCTCACGTTTGAGCCGGAATCTCTGCACATGATCGATGATCCGGCGCATCCCTTGTATGACGAGCGCATTTATCTGCCGATTGATGAAGCTATGGTGCTGAACATCATGGACCAGGGCGTACTGGAACCCATCATCGTTTGGAAAGACCCGGAATCAGGAAAGGTTTGCATTGTTGATGGTCGCCAGCGTGTACGCCACACCATCGAGGCAAATCGCCGTTTGCTTGAGAAAGGTGAAAAGCCATTACTGGTGCCGGGTGTGGTCAGACGCGGATCTGCAAGCCGTGTATCTAAAGCCATGGTGAGCGCTAATGAAATCCGCCGCCCTGATACTCCATTGGGACGAGCCAAAAAGATGGCATCAGCGATGGAGCGTGGAGACGACGAAGAAGACCTTGCACTCACATTTGGCTGTAGTGTGCAAACCGTCCGCACAACGCTGGCGTTGCTTGATTGTACCCAGGCAGTGCAAACCGCTGTTGAGGCTGGGCATGTGAATGTGACGCAAGCCCGACAACTGGCAGCTATGGAGCCAGAGCAGCAGCGGGAAAAGGTAAAGGAACTGGTTCAGGCCACCAGAGGTGTATCCGGGCATGAACGTGTTCGCCGCCAGCGTAAAGTGCTGGGCAATGCAAAACCGAAACTCAAAAGCCGAAAAGAAATCACCAAGGCTCTTGATGCTGCGACCGGTGATTATGCTGCCGCTTTACGTTGGGTGCTGGGTGCCGAGAGTCCGGCTGAGGGGGAATAGTGGAGCGTGAATATTTTGTTCTCAGCGTAAATCACACGCAGCGGAATAGCCCCTACATCACCCTGTGGCGCGCCAATAACGCCGGGTACTGCGGTCGGATTGAAAGCGCTGGCCGCTACACAGAAAGCCAAATTAAAGCGCATCTTGGTTACTACAACTGTGGATGTGGGGCCATTGCCGTTCCGTGTGATGTGGCTGAGCCCCTGGCCTTTAGCGTTCAGCCAGGCTTCTTTGATGACGATAACGGGCGATGGCTGCGCAACAACCGAGCGACATGGAAAGCGTTACTGGCGTGTGCTTCGCATTAGAGCAGCAGCCAGATGCGGCCACTGATACCGACGTTTATATTCCTCTTGTTTCACAGCATAAGGAGTAACAAAAGAACTGTTCATGCATACAGTACATTATTTTATACTCGCCTCGCAATTAACAGCGAGGTATGCATGAGACACAGAGATCTGCTCGCAAGGGCTTTTTACAACGCACAGCGCAGAGATGAGAGAAACCGGCTTGTAGCGTCAACGACTGACATTATCAAAGAGGCAAGGAAGCTCTCAAGTAGAGAGATAGGACCAGGTGAGATACGTGACTATATCAACTGGTATGGGCGTGGCTGGGTGATTCTGGAAGAAACACCAGCCAATAACAATGTGTACATCAAGGCACATAACTACTAAATCACAGAAGCGAGCCTGAGTGCAGTCAGGCAGTGATTAATCGGTGTGGAGAATGGCGTATGAGCAAGCTAATGAAGGCAAGCCAGTGGGGACGGCGGGAGTTTGAATCCGGATCAGAGCCCGATAACAGAACTATTAAGCGATGGATCGAAAACGGCCTTTTGCAAGGCCGTATCGTTGATGGGGCTGTTTGGGTGTGTTCATCTGAAAAATGGGGCGTTAACTCAGTTGTCTCTCAGGCTGTTACCAGGTTAATAAACGAGGCATAAAAATGGCTGCTCGCCCACGAAAGCGCGATAACCGCGCACTTCCTGATCATTTATATTTTGATAAGACCGCTGGAGTATATAGATTCACCTTGGTAACAGGGAAAAGAAAAAGCCTTGGTGGCAATCGCAATATCGCTATAGCAATCGCAAGAGAATACAACAATCAAATGCGGTCTGAATCTATCGTTTCGATTGCATCACTGATCAAGGATTCCGGGGGAATATCCGGTGAAGTACTGCCGTTTTGTAGCTATGCAGACCGTTTACTCCAACGTGCTATTGATGACGAGCGACCAGGTAAAGCCACCAGCGATGTATGGATAAATGACATTATCAGGGTGAAGGAATATTTCACCATGCCAGCATGTGATATCGAACTGGAACACGTCAACGGATATGTCCAGAGTTACCATGCTGACGCATCGGCCAACGTCCAGAATAGAAAAGTTAGTTTTCTGAAAAAGCTATTCAGCTATGCGGTCGATGAATCATTAATGATCGATAACCCTGCAACCCGCAAAAAAATGCGGCGTGTGGATGGAAAAAAACGGCGGAGATTGTCGTTCCAAGATTTTCAGCGTATCAGGTTATCTGCTCCCCCCTGGCTTCGAACAGCTATGGATCTGGCATTACAAACGACGCAAGCTCGCCTTGAGGTATCGCGCATACGATACTCCATTAAGCAGCCCAAGGAAGGAGTTTGTGGATGTGTCTGGTATCAAGCGCCAGAGAATGGAGTTCACGGCGTTCTGTATATTCACCGTCAAAAAGTGCAGAAAAAGGAAGCGTCTCACATCGCTATTCCAATCGGCGATGAGTTAAAGCGCATTATTGATGACAGCCGCGATCGAATCGCCAGCCCGTATGTTGTCCACCGGCTACCAGAGAAAAACAGCAACCCGATCAGCAAGGATGTTAACCACCCTACGCAGGTTAATCCTAATTACCTAAGCCGAGCATTTTCTGACCTGCGTGATGCAGTGGGTATTGCCGCTGAATACCCTCCGGCAGAACGCCCAACATTCCACGAGATACGAGCGCTGGCCGCATTTATGTTTGAACGTCAGGGAGTGGATCCACAAGCGCGCATGGCGCACAGCGATGCCAAATCAACAAAGATATATACGCAAAATCATCTTGATTGGGTTGCTGTACCACATGCAGAAATCAAAACTGGCTGATGGTAAAACCTTGCCTAACTCATTGATGTATAAAGAGTGGATCATGCTTAAAATGCACTGTTTGTTTATCCATTTAAATGCTCTTAAAACCAGTATTGGCAAGGCTTCCCGAGTATTTTGCTAGTTAACATGGGGTGTCAGGGGTCGGAGGTTCAAATCCTCTCGTGCCGACCAAATAATCCCAAAAAAAACCAACCTTTTACGGTTGGTTTTTTTATGCCTGGAATGTGGAGGGGGAATTACGGGACAAACAGCTGACCTTCCCCCTGAAAACAACGCCAATCTAAACTCAAGTATCCGGTATAGCTAAACGACTTAATTTTGATTACATTATTTAAATGAGCTATTCAATTGATTTTAGACGTAAAGTGATATCTACACGGAAAAACGAAGGGTTGAGTATCCGAGAAACAGCGAAGCAATTTCGGATTGGCCCTGCCTCTGTATCGCGTTGGATTAATCAAATAGAGTCAAAAGCATCGACCACGCGTCAGCGAAAGATCGATAAATCCGAGTTGATAAAAGATGTTGAACAATATCCAGATGCTTACCAAAAAGAACGTGCAGAGCGTTTTGGCGTTTGTCAGAAGGCCATTTGGCAAGCGCTTAAAAAGCTGGGATTGACCTATAAAAAAAACTCTACGTCATCCGAAAGCCGACGAAAACGCCCGGCAGGGATTTCAACAAAAAAAACAACAGTATGAAAAAGAAGGCAAACCTATTGTTTTTATTGATGAAAGTGGTTTTTCACACGATACCCCACGGACTCACGGCTATTCCCCAAAAGGTCAACGGTGTTTTGGCCTGAAGAACTGGGGAGCTAGGGGAAGAACAAATGTTATCGGCGCTTTATTAGGCACAACGCTGTTTGCTATCGGATTATTTGATATCAATATTAACAGCGATGTTTTCTATGCCTGGGTCACACAAGTCCTTATCCCAGTACTCCCTAAAAACAGTGTAATCATGATGGACAATGCCACTTTTCACAAAAAACATAATATTCAACAAGTCATCATCGATGCAGGGTATATGGTGGAGTATTTTCCTACATATTCGCCAGATCTTAACCCAATTGAGCATAAATGGGCACAAGCAAAAAGCAAAAAAAGAGAGATGGGTTGCGATACAGAGAGTTTGTTCTCAGTCCATATGGTGTAATCAAAATTAAGTCGCTTGGCTATACCAAGTTCTTCGGCGAGATTGAGCAGGCCGGCTTTGTGTTTGATGATGGGATTGTTAGTATGAAGCATGAGAGTTACCTCGCGTTTTGTTTAAGGATTAGACACCCATATCAAAACCGGTAACTCTCAACCTTTCAAGGTCATGTGTCAGATCAAGTCGCGACTAATACATAATATCTGATTGTGCAACACCAGCCATCGTTATGGTGGCTGGTCATCTCTCTTTATCACTGACCGCCGTTGGATTTCATTGTAAGTAATCCAGGCTCCTTTCGTATTATTTGCAAGTCCGCGCGTTAACTCAATAATGTTTTATTCTGGTGCTGGTAGAAGATGCAATTCTAGTGTTACATTAATCTCAATTCCTGTTTTCTCCGCAGGCGCATATCACTTTATACTGGGCTACTCACAGGTGCATTATTTTTGATGAAGGAGTTCAAATGAATACTCTTCTTTCTCAATTACTCATCAAACTGGCGCAAAAGGAGGCAGATGAGAAGCGGCTTCAGACTCGCGTCGCATCTCTTGAAATGCTGGTTTCTGCGGTTATTTCCACAATGGATGATCATAAATTGATCAAATTGAAGGGCGAAATTGATCTCCTTGTAAGGCGAGAAACGCTGCCTGTCGGTGAAAGAGACGATGTCTATCTGCTTCTTAGAAATATCAGTGGAATGGCATCTATCCATTCGCCTGAGTTATTGAACAGCTCTATAGCATCATCTATTTGCTAAATGAACGGCTGTTTCACATTTTGTCTCTAATTATGTCTAGAGTTATTAACTCTGTTTTGATGGGTGAATTGCCCGCGCAGGAAACGTATTAAAAACTAAAGACGCCAATAATAAGCGTCTTTAGTATGAATGCCTGCAATGATTTATACGGGATTAAGCGCTCTGTTTTTTCTTCAGCAAGAACTGATAAGCAATTGCAAGAAGGACAAACCAAAGCGGTGTCACCATGAGTGCCTGTAATGTGTCTGGCTGCAATGTCAGCAGAACAATTACATCCGCAAAAAAGACCAAGCATACCCAGCACATGATAATACCTAGCGGCATTTTGTAGGTGGAATTGGCATGCAGCTGAGGCCGCGTTTTCCGATATTTAAGATAAGAGCACAGGATGATGCTCCAGATAAACATGAACAGAATCGCGGAAACCGTTGTGACCAGCGTAAACACTGTCATCACATTCGGAATCAGGTAAATCAGCACAACGCCACTGAGCAAACAGATGCAAGAGAACAGTAGTCCTGTTGCAGGGACAGCGCGTTTTGACAGATGAGCAAAGACCTTAGGTGCATCGCCCTGTTTTGCCAATCCAAACAGCATCCGGCTAGTAGAGAATACGCCGCTGTTGGCGGAAGAGGCTGCCGAAGTCAGTACGACAAAATTGATCACGCTGGCGGCGGCGGGGAATCCGACCAATACGAACATCTCTACGAAGGGGCTACGGTCGGCGGCAATCGCGTTCCATGGCGTAACGGACATGATCATGATCAGCGAGAAGACGTAAAACATGATGATACGGATAGGTATGGCATTAATGGCACGCGGCAGCACCACTTGAGGGTTTTTGGTTTCCGCGGCAGTAGTACCGACCAATTCGATCCCGAAGAAGGCAAAGACTGCTATAGCTAAGCGACATTATTTTGATAACAGCCAGCTATGCTTCTTTGCCACATATCAGGGCATCGGCTGTAATCATTTTTAAGTCGGTTGGCTATATGCTTACCTCATAATTTTTATAGGTGCCAAAATGAGTAAAATAATTACTGCTGAATTTAAATGTGAAACCGCCAAATTAGTCCTTGACCAAAATTATATCTACCAGGAAGCCGCGAAAGCCATGAACGTCAGTCTTTCAGCGATTAGCCGGTGGGTAAGAGCCCTTCGTTTAGAACGTCAAGGGAAAACATCGCCTGGT
The DNA here is from genome assembly GCF_052050035.1 of Symbiopectobacterium purcellii. Lineage (GTDB taxonomy): Bacteria > Pseudomonadota > Gammaproteobacteria > Enterobacterales > Enterobacteriaceae > Symbiopectobacterium > Symbiopectobacterium purcellii_A. The sequence continues at coordinate 3,859,859 of NZ_CP189882.1, read as the reverse complement.
CTGCCATTATAGCAAAGCGACATTATTTTGATAACAGCCAGCTATGCTTCTTTGCCGCATATCAGGGCATAGGATGTAATCATTTTTAAGTCGGTTGGCTATATCTGGAACCCGGCAAAAAATCCGCTTATCCCTTTCGGGAACATGCCACCGTGATCCCACAGGTTAGTGAAAGAGGCGACTGAACCTGATGGGGAAGGGAAGTGCATGAAAACCAGCACCGCACCGAGGATAATCAGAGCGACAATTGCCACGATCTTGACCATGGAAAACCAGAACTCCATTTCTCCGAACAGTTTGACCGTCGCGAGATTAAGCGTGAGCAACAGCAGCACACACAATAAACTAGTTGCTGAATAGAGACTTGCATTTTTTGTCAGGCTATTGAGAATAAAAAGAGGTTTAACTTAGAGAATAAAGGTTTGAAATGATCAACAAAGAGCGGTTGTTACGAGATAATCGTTTATGTAAAGCAATCATTGGATTATCAGTCGAAGAATTGAAAAATTTAGCCGCTGAATTTTCAGCTTGTTATTTGATTTATCGGAAAAAGAATCGAAAAGATCACGAGCGGCAGATGGGTGCAGGGCAGAAAGGATTTATCCCAACCCCATTAGATAAACTGCTTTTTATTTTATTGTATTTAAAATGTTATCCGACCTATGATTTGCAAGGACTTCTTTTTGGTTTAGATAGAACACGGGTATGTCGCTGGGTAAAAATATTATTGCCGGTTTTAGAGATGACCTTGGGGCGAGAATGTGTTTTGCCCGCTCGTCAAATTCGCTCTGCTGAGGAATTTTTTCGCGCCTTTCCTGGAGTTAAAGACGTCTTTATTGATGGGACAGAGCGACCTGTCCAAAAGCCTAAGAATCTGCGTCGGCGAAAAAAAATGTATTCGGGAAAGAAAAGACAGACCACTCGAAAAGGGCTTATTATGACTGACGAAACAAGGCAAATTGGATTTATCCCCATGAGCAAAAATGGGCGCCGTCACGATAAACGCTTACTCGATAAAGTCGATATAATTCGCCATATTCCTCCTGAGGTAACCATCTGGGCAGATACCGGTTTTCAAGGTATAGATAAACAGCATCCTAATACACAAATCCCAAAAAAAGGAACTCGAAAAAGACCTTTATCGCCTGAACAAAAACAAGAAAATAAAATAATCTCGGGCATCCGTATTACAGTTGAACACGCCATCGCGGGTATCAAGCGCCTCGGTTGCATGACCCAAATTTTACGGAATCGTAGACCCTTTATTGATGATACCTTCTTACTCCTTAGCGCCGGTCTTTGGAATTTCCATCTCAGAACAGCATAAAATTTACTTCAATCACCGAAACACCCTTATTTCACTATTAAGCAACACGCTTAATAAAGAAGACACCCACTGCGAAAGTTCGGGAAACCAGAACTGGGTATAGGCGCTGATGGCGACCACATCGGCGATGCCCGTCACCACCCAACAGAACCAATAGGTCCATCCGGTGAAAAAGCCAGCCCAGGGCCCCAGCAGGTCAGCGGCAAAGTCGCTGAAGGACTTGTATTCGAGATTGGAGAGCAGTAACTCGCCCATTGCGCGCATAACGAAGAACAGCATAAACCCGATGATCATATAGACAAAGATGATCGAAGGGCCTGCCAGGCTGATGGTTTTACCCGACCCCATAAATAAACCGGTGCCTATAGCGCCACCGATAGCAATAAGCTGTATATGCCGGTTGGTCAGGTTGCGCCTTAGGCCTTCATCATGGCCTGAGGTAAGGTCGTCGACCTCTTTGACGTTATCTACCATGTGTTAAATTTCCTGTTTTTGTCGGTGATGTTGTGTTGAGCTCTTGAATGGCTCTCTGATGATAGCGATAGGTATATATAGATCCTGTTAAACCTACCTGGCAATGCCGCGCATGATACCGAGGACGTGGCATGTGGCATAGAGAAGGTGAACATTCGCACGTTTTACGTCTGTGTATTTTCTGTTCGAACAAGGCTGGCATACTAGGAGGAATAGAGATGACGGATATAAACGCGGGCAAGACTAACAAAATCGGCTTTTGTCGACAATCGGATTTTCATGGTTGGGAGCGAAAAGAAAAAAATCGAATTAACCGTTTGACAGCGGCAGGCAACGGGAGAATAATCCACGGCGTTGGGTCGTTAGCTCAGTTGGTAGAGCAGTTGACTCTTAATCAATTGGTCGCAGGTTCGAACCCTGCACGACCCACCAACATTTCATACTGGTGTCTGTAAAGAATTTCGTGTAAATGGCTCCATCGCTTAACCGGAGATCCGATCTCCATACATGAACATGAATTGGCTCATAGCCGGTTTCCAGTCTGTGATTGGTAGGGTCCATTTAGCCGAGATATTATGCAAGGCTAGATAGAATAATTTTAGCACCGAGTCATCCGTTGGAAATATTCGTCGCGTTTTCGTTATCTTGCGCAATGAGAGACTGTAAAATAATCTGTGTAAATGGCATTTTGAGGAAAACCTTCAAATGATAACAAAATGCCTATCAGCAACGAACTTATTGACCAACTGCTTCAAGATTGTCACTCCCCTCAGGATCTGCTGGGTGAATCAGGCCTACTCAAGGCCCCATTCCCACTCGAAATGCAACAAAACGGTAGAGGCTTATGCCACCAGTAAGTGCGTTAAAAATACCTCATTGGGGGAACGATAGCCCAGTGATTTTCTGCCCCTTGTATTGAGTATGTGTTCGAGTTCGGCAATCTTACGATGACTGAACTGACTGAAGTCTGTTCCCTTTGGGTAAAAACGTCGTATCAGCCCGTTGGTGTGCTCATTCAAGCCCCTCTCCCAGGAATGATAAGGATGGGCAAAGTAGACCTGCGCCCCTGTGATTTGAGTAATTTGCTCGTGCAGAGCGAATTCAGGGCCGTTATCAGCTGTTAGGGTCTTAAACTTGCAAAAGGTATTAGCTTCAATGTCCCTGAAAGCAGCAACCACAGTCTCCGCACGCTTATTAGGCAGTTTGCGAATGATGACGGTTTTCAATGCTTTATCTACGATGGTTAACAAGAATGACTTCTGGTCTTTGCCAAAAATAGTGTCAATTTCGAAGTGGCCAGGCTCCTGTTTAAGCTCGGCTTGAGCTGGGCGATACTCAATACCAACACGGTTGGGAATAGGGCCTGATTTGAGGTTTTCGGCATTGTACCTGTAACGTTTTCCCGATTAGGAAGTTGCTGATATAGCTCCCCGCCAGCCTGTCTCTCCTGCAGGATATAGCGATATAGCGTATTCTTGCTGACAGATATACCGAATTCCAGGTGCAAACCGCCACTGATGATTTCATGTGAAGAGTGAGTGGAAAGCGCCTGCCTGATGAAGTTCTGAATGTGTGGCTCCAACGGGTAAAAAGCATTGTTTGGCAGAGGCTTATGACGGCGTTCCCGGACCAGAGTGTCCGCCCTTCTACAGCAGTAGACACCATTGAAAGTAGGGTCGGTATTGCGTCTGAGTTCCCTGCTGATGGTCGAGCGAGGCAGAGCAAGCTCTCTGGCGATGGTAGCTTGGTTGACACCTTCACCACGCCGCTTTTCGATGTAGAACCGTTCTTTGTGAGTCAGATGTTTTCCCTGCATGCAACAGGCTCTCCAGTATGGCCAGAACGGTGATTTTATCCGACTCTGGCAAGTGGGTCACTTTGTTGCGTTTCGAGTGGGAATGGGGCGCCAATCAGAGACTGGAAACCTGCTATGAGCCAATTCATGTTGATGTATGGAGAACGAATCTCCGGTTAAGCAATGGAGCCATTTACACAAAATTCTTTACAGACTCTACCCAAGGTGTATCTCCATCTCAGCTTCAAGAACCCGTTCCGCCAGTCTTTTAGTCAGCTCCTTGAGTAGGCCTGATTCACCCAGAAGCTCGGCTTTGTTGAATAATTTAACCGTTTGATTTACATCTTCTTTAGTTAGAATGCATTTACAGAGAATGTATTTTGTTAGAACGACAAATCAAATAGTTAGCACAATAAAAAGCATTCCGAGAGGAAAAATTAGTCGTTGAAATTTTATAATGCTTATATAAATCAGTATCTTAAATTATTCAACAAAGCCCAGAAGCTCCTGAGGGGAGTGGCAATCCTGAAGCAGTTGGTCAATAAGTTCGTTGCTGATAGGCATTTTTTGTCCTCTGAAGGTTTTCCTCAAAATGCCATTTACACAGATCTTTTTACACTCTCGAGCCTTGGGTGGAAACCTTCGTCGGCTGGTACAACGAGGAACATCGCCATAGCGGTATCCGGTATGTCACGCCGGGCCAGCGGCACAGAGGCGAAGACAGCCAGTTGCTGGTAAAGCGAAAATCGGTGTATGAGGCAGCAAAAATGCAGAACCCGCATCGTTGGTCAGGGCCAACAAGAAACTGGGAGCGGCAGGACGAAGTGTGGCTAAATCCGGAACGGGAAAAACAGGCCGTATGAATCAACTGGGGCGACAACTACCTTGACACGCACCGACCTCGTGAGCGGCCCAGGCTGTTATCGTTGGTAATATCGGGATGTTTTTTTGAACGCCAGCCGCACATTTGAGCGCACAGATATTGCTGCCATCCAGCGCAATGGCTGACCAGTCAACAAGTCCATGAGCATCAAGAAATGAAATTAACCTATTAAAAATAATGTTAATAACTCCAGACTTTGACCATCTATTGAAACGGTTATAAACGGTTTTCCATGGGCCGTAACGTTCAGGTAAATCACGCCATGGGGCACCTGAACACAGTATCAAGAACATGCCGTTGACGATTTTGCGATGTTCTGCCCATGGCCGGCCTGCGGAGATGTCAAAACGGTTGGTAACAAGGGCTCAATGATTGCCCATGCTTCATCAGAAAGATCGTAGCGAGCCATAATCCAAAGTGTCTTAGAAACAGATGGATACTATAGCTCAAGCAGGCTTTGTTGAATAAATCGAACTTTCAGGGGATCGCCGGATCAAAGCACTATAGCCAACCGACTTAAAAATGATTACATCCTATGCCCTGATATGCGGCAAAGAAGCATAGCTGGCTGTTATCAAAATAATGTCGCTTGGCTATATCATCGCTCCCGATAGCAGCTCCCCATGGCAAAGCAAAAGTTTAAAATCACCAACTGGCCCACCTACAACAAAGCACTCAGACAACGCGGCTCCCTGACGGTCTGGCTTGATGAGTCCGCCATCGCTGCATGGACTGACAGTGCTTCGCCTGAAGGTCGTGGTCGGCCGCTTTATAGCTAAACGACTTAATTTTGATTACATTATTTAAATGAGCTATTCAATTGATTTTAGACGTAAAGTGATATCTACACGGAAAAACGAAGGGTTGAGTATCCGAGAAACAGCGAAGCAATTTCGGATTGGCCCTGCCTCTGTATCGCGTTGGATTAATCAAATAGAGTCAAAAGCATCGACCACGCGTCAGCGAAAGATCGATAAATCCGAGTTGATAAAAGATGTTGAACAATATCCAGATGCTTACCAAAAAGAACGTGCAGAGCGTTTTGGCGTTTGTCAGAAGGCCATTTGGCAAGCGCTTAAAAAGCTGGGATTGACCTATAAAAAAAACTCTACGTCATCCGAAAGCCGACGAAAACGCCCGGCAGGGATTTCAACAAAAAAAACAACAGTATGAAAAAGAAGGTAAACCTATTGTTTTTATTGATGAAAGTGGTTTTTCACACGATGCCCCACGGACTCACGGCTATTCCCCAAAAGGTCAACGGTGTTTTGGCCTGAAGAACTGGGGAGCTAGGGGAAGAACAAATGTTATCGGCGCTTTATTAGGCACAACGCTGTTTGCTATCGGATTATTTGATATCAATATTAACAGCGATGTTTTCTATGCCTGGGTCACACAAGTCCTTATCCCAGTACTCCCTAAAAACAGTGTAATCATGATGGACAATGCCACTTTTCACAAAAAACATAATATTCAACAAGTCATCATCGATGCAGGGTATATGGTGGAGTATTTGCCTACATATTCGCCAGATCTTAACCCAATTGAGCATAAATGGGCACAAGCAAAAAGCAAAAAAAGAGAGATGGGTTGCGATACAGAGAGTTTGTTCTCAGTCCATATGGTGTAATCAAAATTAAGTCGCTTGGCTATACTACACCGATATGGCTGTTACCACGGTTTTGATGATAAAGCGCGTGTTTAACCTGTCGCTCCGGGCATTACAGGGCTTTGTCGACTCGGTTTTTACACTGATGAGCCTGCCACTGCGCTGCCCGGACTACTCTCTGGTCAGTCGGCGGGCAAAAACCGTCAGTATCAGCATAAAAACGCCAACGCGTGGTGAAATCTCGCATCTGGTCATCGACAGTACCGGTCTGAAGGTCTTTGGCGAAGGTGAATGGAAAGTCAGGCAGCATTGGGCTGACAGACGAAGAGTGTGGCGCAAGCTTCATCTGGCAGCAGACAGTGCGACGCATGAGATTATCTGTGCCGACTTATCGCTCAGCGGAACGACAGATGCGCAGGCACTGCCGGGCCTGATTAACCAAACCCACCGAAAAATCAGGGAAGTGTCAGCAGACGGTGCTTATGACGCCCGTTACTGCCACGATGCGTTGCTAAGAAAGAAAATCAGGCCCCTTATCCCGCCGCGAAGCGGAGCCAAATACTGGCCGGACAAGTACCATGAACGTAACCATGCGGTGGCGAATCAGCGTCTGAGCGGGAGTAATGATATGTGGAAAAAGAAAGTGGGTTATCACCGGCGTTCAGTGGCAGAAACAGCGATGTTCCGCATAAAAACTTTGCTGGGTGGCCATCTGAGCCTGCGTGACTATGAGGCTCAAGTAGGGCTTTGTTGAATAATTTAACCGTTTGATTTACATCTTCTTTAGTTAGAATGCATTTACAGAGAATGTATTTTGTTAGAACGACAAATCAAATAGTTAGCACAATAAAAAGCATTCCGAGAGGAAAAATTAGTCGTTGAAATTTTATAATGCTTATATAAATCAGTATCTTAAATTATTCAACAAAGCCCTCAAGTAGGTGAAGCCATAGCGATGGTCAAAGCGCTGAACCGTATGACGTTGTTGGGTATGCCACACAGCGTCAGGATAGGATAACAGGTGTAGCAGAGGGAGTCATCCTGTCGGCTAATTCTGATTTATTCAACAAAGCCATATAACACCAGAAATCTCCTTGGCTATGCGGCAGCAAAAGATTCGTTCGATAATGCCGAGAATTTGGATAATGTTGTAAACTTTAATGACGAAATTTGGGTTGAACGTCTTGGTACTCCTCGGCGTAGAATGGTTGGCATTGATCTCAATGCAAACAGGGCAATGACAGCCTATGGCTATATCACGAAGAAGTCTTTTAAATTGGGCAATACCAGCAGTAATCCTAACGAAGTTCTCTTTAGCGAAAGCGATGGGGAGTATTATCGATGAGACTGCTCGCTTCCCAAAGTCGTTCCCGCCGGTTCGAATCCAGAGACAACTGGCGGAATAGATGGACAGGCGTGGAGATGTATCGGTGATACAACGCTTCGTAATAGGCTAGAGTGCCCCCACGGGTCATCATTAGTACGTCTATGTGCTGATGTTGTAAAACTAAGGGCGCTTACTGGTTTATCTTCAGGTCAGGAAATTCAGTTGCTGGGCTATCACAGTTTCGTTCCTGGTATTGGTGGTGGGCGTCTTTTCGTAAGTGATGACTCTACGAGTGCGGATGATGGTTTTACCTGCTTTGTTACTACTGACGGAGTAAGGATTAAGTGGTCTGTTGGGCAGAGTCTTACAGTGCAGATGGCTGGTGCAGTTGGTGATGGTGTACACATTCATGAAGATACTTCCGCCTTCCAGCGGGCTGCTGATGCCGGAGTGTCAGTCTTAGTTCCTAAACCACGCGAGTTCTATGGTATTAATGATTCTTCTGAATGGAAGGGCATCATTCCGGCAAACTCTGGAACGCATTTTTATGGTGATGGCTCTTATCCTGAAATCAGGCTGATGGCTTCTCGCTGCAATATTTTCTCTAACTTTATTCGTGACTTTACCCTCACAGCAATTGGCCCTATCACTGACTTTAAATTGGAAGGTCTTTATCTAAACTCAAATAACGGTTCTCTTGCAGACCCCGTTAGCGCGTCATTTTTAACTGGTGATAACTATAGCTTCGGCGTTTACATGATTAAGTGTGCAAATGTTACGTTGCGCAACTGCCGATTTAAAAACTCGTGGTATGGAGGGCATAATCTGTTCAGCGTACAAGGGCAGACTGTAGAAAATTGTCATTATGAAAATATAGGTCCTGCAAATGCGCATTTTGCGAACTATGCCGCTATGGGCAGTGATGCTGATTGGCGCGTTCCAAATCAAAATGTCACGTACATTAACAACGAGGTTAAAAATTGCGGCGGAGTACTTCGGGGGAATAACGGGGTAAACAATGGCGCGGTTTCGGAGTCAAAATCATGGCGTATAACCGGAACGAAAGCGTCCGATACAAAAACCGGCATCGATTTGTACAACGGTGCATTTACAAACGTCTCAATTACCAATACTGAGATGACAAGGTGCACTAATGGTCGCTGCATTTCTGTATCCGGCCGAGGGTCCAGCTACAACCGAGACACTCCGATAAAGAACATATCAATAAAAAATACAAAACTTATTGATTGCCTGACTGCGAATGTTAGTAAACAGGCTTACATTTACGCTTTTGCTTCCGATGGGTTAGTTGAAATACTCGAAACGAGCATCGTTGGTGGTAATGGTGGCGGTGGTTCTAATAATGATGGAATTGTAATGAGCGGCGAGCAGAGCGGCGGATCTGCTGTCGCTAAGGGTTTGTTCATTGTTGATGGTGCTTATATAAAAACGGATGCCCCACTCAGAAATCACGTTCGGCACAACATGGCTGCGAATTTGATAGGGCGCAACGTGACTCACGCAAGTCTGTCATCAAGTTATATGTGGTTCATGCCGTCAGGAGGACGAGTTGATATATCGGATGGTTCTGTCACTGCCGCCGGTTTAGACACATCTCTTTTCGTCAAGAGAAATTGGGCTCATGGGTCAGTGCGTAACATTCAGGGGGTCAAGACTTCAGTATTTGCGTAGGTTATTTCCTTAGTGGAGGACGCATTGCTCATATACTGGTCGGTGCGCTACCCATTAATAAATGCTAACTGTTACGGGCAGGCTGGCTCATACATTGTTCTTATTTTTGCTGATTCTATCAACGTTACATTTAGTATTCTAAACGCTTCTGGTGGAACCTGGCTTTGTTGAATAATTTAAGATACTGATTTATATAAGCATTATAAAATTTCAACGACTAATTTTTCCTCTCGGAATGCTTTTTATTGTGCTAACTATTTGATTTGTCGTTCTAAGAAAATACATTCTCTGTAAATGCATTCTAACTAAAGAAGATGTAAATCAAACGGTTAAATTATTCAACAAAGCCGTGGAGCCTCTTCAGCAGCGGTTCCGATTAGCTGGGATGCAAAACGTGGTATGAGCTTCCTATATGAGAAAACAAGAATAAGGAAGCGAGGTGATAAAGCACATCACTTCCTTATGCTTCACAACGTATCTCTCGATCTATTTTTAGTTGATATAATAACTGCAGATAAGAACAGCACAATTAGCATTCTATACTCACCCTCAAAAATAACATCCTGCTGCATTATTAAAAACGATATAACAAACATTATAAAACCAAAGTATTTATATGTTGTTTTTTTGCTATTATAAAACATAAATAATGATGCTATAGTGAAAAGTACATAACAAAAAACAGGTATTAAACCAGCCACCCTAGCTGTATCAAGGAGTATATTATGATACCAGTTGGTGCTTTCTATTGATTTATCCACAGTGAAACCACCAAATGGATAGTGCATGAATATCGCTATTCCATGTGACCAATGCTTAAATCTTTTACTTTCAAAACCTTCCCCCATTCTACCAAGGGCAAAATCATAATGTTTAACCATCCAGTCAGGCATAAGGAATAAAAATAAACTAATCACAAAGGGAAATAATATTAATATCTGTATTGTTTTTTTTAATGACATGCCTCTAACCATAAGAAGAAAAATGGTAATCACGGAAAGTAAAAAGAACGTCCTGCCAGATAAAAAAATACCGGCAGCTAATATAATAAAGAATAATCCGCAGCTGTATATTCTTCTTACTCCTAACCTATAAAAAATATAAAACATAGTAGCTGACATTGACAGCCCCATAACATTACTAACAGACGGTGAATTCATGTCATTGCCAGTAAAAGGATTTATAAGTTTACCATATCCATAATTTTCTCCATTAAGATAACTATAGAAAATGATACATAAACTCTGCACACATATTCCTGCTAAATAATAGGTAAATAGTTTAATCTTCTCACTATCATTGTGAAATTCAATTGCGGATCCCAAATATGTTATTAAAATCAAAATTGCAAACATTACATTGTATGGCGATGGAGTGATGAAGTTATCGGCGCCTATTGCAAATGTTGAAAATATGAATATAAAAAAAATCAAATAAAGAAAAGTGAATGTGTATTTTATTTTGTGCTTGAAAATATTCTTTGCGTTTAAAATTAAAGATAAGGCCATAAAAGGTAAAAACAAAACACTCATCCCGAAACCTGATAGGAAAAACACCAATCTCTGTAATTTACTACTTTCGCTAAGATTTCTACTTATTTCCATTTCTATTCCACCACATATGAATCAATATGCATGAATGATTTTTTGTAAAATTGATAACCAGTATTAGAGCACAACATAGATGATAAATGAACTTGAACCGTGCCTGTTGCCCCATTCCCAGTCGAAACGCAACAAAACGGTAGGGCATTATGCCGCCTGTAAGTGCGTTAAAAATACCTCATTTGGAGAACGATAACCCAGCGATTTTCGGCCTCGCGTATTGAGCAGGTGTTCGAGTGCTGCAACCTTGCGATGGGTGACATAATTGAAGTCCGTTCCCTTCGGGTAAAAACGCCGTATCAGCCCGTTGGTATGCTCATTCAACCCGCGTTCCCAGGAATGATATGGCCGGGCAAAGTAGACCGGTGCCCCCGTGACTTTTGTAATTTCCCTGTGCTGGGAAAATTCAGAACCGTTGTCAGCAGTCAGGGTTTTAAACTCGCAGAAGGTATTGGCAACGATGTCCCTGAAGGCCGCTACCACTGTCTCTGCTCGCTTGTTGGGCAGTTTGCGAATGATGACCAGCTTGACGGCTTTATCGACCACCGTCAGCAGGAATGATTTCTGATCTTTGCCAAAGATGGTGTCAATCTCGAAATGCCCGGGTTCCTGTTTGAGGTCAGCAACGGCCGGCCGCTGCTCAATGCCAACACGGTTGGGAATAGGACCGCGTTTGTTCTCATCGGTCTGATAGTTATAGCCAAGCGACATTATTTTGATAACAGCCAGCTATGCTTCTTTGCCGCATATCAGGGCATAGGATGTAATCATTTTTAAGTCGGTTGGCTATAGAGCGAGTTCTTGCTGACGGACAGGCCAAATTCCAGGACCAGGCGCCCACTGATGACCTCAGGTGAGGTGTGGGTAGACAGCGCCGTTCTGATAAAGTCCTGAATGTGCGGTTCAAGCTGGTTAATCACGCTGTCCGGCCGTGTTTTCTGCCGCCGCCCTCTGGCCAACGTTTCGGCCCTTCTGCAGGAATAGACCCCGTTGAAAGCGGCGTCGGTATTGCGTCTGAGTTCCCTGCTGATGGTAGAACGAGGAAGCTCCAGTTCCCGGGCGATGGTGGCCTGGTTAACCCCATCACCACGCCGTTTTTCGATGTAGAACCGCTCTTTGTGAGTCAGATGTTTTCCCTGCATGCAACGGGATCTCCAGTAGGGCCAGAACGGTGATTTTATCCGGGTCTGGCCAGTGGGTCACTTTGTTGCATTTCGACTGGGAATGGGCCATTGTCCCCTGTGGAAAATGCAGTTTGAATGCCAGCGATGGTCGACACACCAAATTTCCTGATATGCCGTCCACGTGGCACCTTCGTAAAATGTAACATCTCTTTATCCAGTCTGAGGTCAGCAACCAGCCTCTTTAATCGTTGATTGTCATCTTCCAACTGCCTAGGCTGTGTCCCTTAATTGCTTGATCTATAGTATCCATCTGTTTCTAAGACACTTTGGATTATGGCTCGCTACGATCTTTCTGATGAAGCATGGGCAATCATTGAGCCCTTGTTACCAACCGTTTTGACATCTCCGCAGGCAGGCCGGCCATGGGCAGAACATCGCAAAATCGTCAACGGCATGTTCTGGATACTGTAAACTAGTTGCTGAATAGAGACTTGCATTTTTTGTCAGGCTATTGAGAATAAAAAGAGGTTTAACTTAGAGAATAAAGGTTTGAAATGATCAACAAAGAGCGGTTGTTACGAGATAATCGTTTATGTAAAGCAATCATTGGATTATCAGTCGAAGAATTGAAAAATTTAGCCGCTGAATTTTCAGCTTGTTATTTGATTTATCGGAAAAAGAATCGAAAAGATCACGAGCGGCAGATGGGTGCAGGGCAGAAAGGATTTATCCCAACCCCATTAGATAAACTGCTTTTTATTTTATTGTATTTAAAATGGGCTTTGTTGAATAATTTAAGATACTGATTTATATAAGCATTATAAAATTTCAGAGACTGTAAAATAATCTGTGTAAATGGCATTTTGAGGAAAACCTTCAAAGGATAACAAAATGCCTATCAGCAACGAACTTATTGACCAACTGCTTCAAGATTGTCACTCCCCTCAGGATCTGCTGGGTGAATCAGGCCTACTCAAGGTGCTGACTAAAAGACTGGCGGAACGGGTTCTTGAAGCTGAGATGGAGATGCACCTTGGGTATGCTAAGCATGACCCGGCTGGTAATCATTCAGGCAACTCACGCAATGGCAAGACATCCAAGAGCGTACGTAGCCAAAATGGGGAGATCGAGCTCGATATTCCGCGCGACCGCAACAGTACCTTCGAGCCGACACTGATCGGTAAGCACGAAAAACAGCTTAACGGCTTCGATGACCGCATTATTTCTCTCTATTCCAGAGGGTTATCAACCCGTGATATTCAGGCACACTTTAAAGAAGTCTACGGGGTCGATGTTTCCGCTGGCTTCATTTCTCAAGTGACCAATGCTGTGATGGATGAAGTTAAGCGCTGGCAGCAACGGCCGCTGGATGCGCTTTATCCCATTGTTTACCTTGACTGTATTGTTGTCAAAAGCCAGGACGGCGGAGCCGTGGCCAACAAGTCTGTTTATCTGGCCCTCGGCGTCAACGGCCAGGGCGAAAAAGAGCTGCTGGGGCTATGGATAGCCAAAACTGAGGGGGCCAAGTTCTGGTTATCTGTGATGACAGAACTGAAAAATCGTGGGCTAAAGGACATCTTCGTCGCCTGCTGCGATGGCCTGAAAGGCTTTCCTGATGCCATTGAAGCTGTTTACCCGCATACGCGGGTACAGCTCTGCATTGTGCATCAGGTGCGGAACTCGCTGCGCTACGTCGGCTGGAAAGAGCGTAAGGCCGTTGCTGCTGACCTGCGCACCATCTATAGTTCCGCAACGCTAGAGGGCGCTGAAGAGGCCCTGGATGCCTTCGCGGCCAAATGGGATGAACAGTTCCCGACGATCAGCCCGTCGTGGAGAAATAATTGGGAACGTCTCATCGTCATTTTTGACTTTCCGCCGGAGATCCGCAAGGTTATCTACACCACCAACGCGATAGAGTCGTTAAATGCTTCATTGCGCAAGATAACGAAAACGCGACGAATATTTCCAACGGATGACTCGGTGATAAAATTACTCTATCTAGCCTTGCATAATATCTCTGCTAAATGGACCTTGCCAATCAGAGACTGGAAACCTGCTATGAGCCAATTCATGTTGATGTATGGAGAACGAATCTCCGGTTAAGCAATGGAGCCATTTACACAAAATTCTTTACAGACTCAAATTTCAACGACTAATTTTTCCTCTCGGAATGCTTTTTATTGTGCTAACTATTTGATTTGTCGTTCTAACAAAATACATTCTCTGTAAATGCATTCTAACTAAAGAAGATGTAAATCAAACGGTTAAATTATTCAACAAAGCCCTTTATCGCCTGAACAAAAACAAGAAAATAAAATAATCTCGGGCATCCGTATTACAGTTGAACACGCCATCGCGGGTATCAAGCGCCTCGGTTGCATGACGGCTTTGTTGAATAAATCAGAATTAGCCGACAGGATGACTCCCTCTGCTACACCTGTTATCCTATCCTGACGCTGTGTGGCATACCCAACAAACCCAATAACGTCATACGGTTCAGCGCTTTGACCATCGCTATGGCTTCACCTACTTGAGCCTCATAGTCACGCAGGCTCAGATGGCCACCCAACAAAGTTTTTATGCGGAACATCGCTGTTTCTGCCACTGAACGCCGGTGATAACCCACTTTCTTTTTCCACATATCATTACTCCCGCTCAGACGCTGATTCGCCACCGCATGGTTACGTTCATGGTACTTGTCCGGCCAGTATTTGGCTCCGCTTCGCGGCGGGATAAGGGGCCTGATTTTCTTTCTTAGCAACGCATCGTGGCAGTAACGGGCGTCATAAGCACCGTCTGCTGACACTTCCCTGATTTTTCGGTGGGTTTGGTTAATCAGGCCCGGCAGTGCCTGCGCATCTGTCGTTCCGCTGAGCGATAAGTCGGCACAGATAATCTCATGCGTCGCACTGTCTGCTGCCAGATGAAGCTTGCGCCACACTCTTCGTCTGTCAGCACCATGCTGCCTGACTTTCCATTCACCTTCGCCAAAGACCTTCAGACCGGTACTGTCGATGACCAGATGCGAGATTTCACCACGCGTTGGCGTTTTTATGCTGATACTGACGGTTTTTGCCCGCCGACTGACCAGAGAGTAGTCCGGGCAGCGCAGTGGCAGGCTCATCAGTGTAAAAACCGAGTCGACAAAGCCCTGTAATGCCCGGAGCGACAGGTTAAACACGCGCTTTATCATCAAAACCGTGGTAACAGCCATATCGGTGTAGTAAAGCGGCCGACCACGACCTTCAGGCGAAGAACTGTCAGTCCATGCAGCGATGGCCGACTCATCAAGCCAGACCGTCAGGGAGCCGCGTTGTCTGAGTGCTTTGTTGTAGGTGGGCCAGTTGGTGATTTTAAACTTTTGCTTTGCCATGGGGAGCTGCTATCGGGAGCGATGATAGTGCTTTGATCCGGCGATCCCCTGAAAGTTCGATTTATTCAACAAAGCCTTGCATGACCCAAATTTTACGGAATCGTAGACCCTTTATTGATGATACCTTCTTACTCCTTAGCGCCGGTCTTTGGAATTTCCATCTCAGAACAGCGTAAAATTTACTTCAATCACCGAAACACCCTTATTTCACTATTAAGCAACACGCTTTGTGTTCAGGTGCCCCATGGCGTGATTTACCTGAACGTTACGGCCCATGAAAAACCGTTTATAACCGTTTCAATAGATGGTCAAAGTCTGGAGTTATTAACATTATTTTTAATAGGTTACTTTCATTTCTTGATGCTCATGGAATTGTTGGCTGGTCAGCCACTGCGCTGGATGGCAGCAATATCTGTGCGCTCAAATGTGCGGCTGGCGCTCAAAAAAACATCCCGATATTACCAACGATAACAGCCTGGGTCGCTCACGAGGTGGTTATGGCACCAAAATCCACATGGCGACTGACGGAAGCGGCATCCCGCTAAATATCGTACTGAGTGCTGGGCAGGCTCACGAAAGCCTGTTCGCGTTACGACTCCTGGACGGCATTGGCGTGCAACGGCAGAACGGTAGCATGAAGCGTCGTGGTCATGCGGTACTGGCTGACAAAGCCTACTCTGGCAATGCACTCCGTAACAAGTTGAAAAGAAGAGGGATAAAAACGGTTATTCCCCGAAAATCAAATGAAAAACTGGCTTCAGATGGACGCTCACAACTTTATCGTGATGCTTATCGCCGTCGCAACGTTGTAGAAAGATGTTTTGGCCGTTTAAAGGAATATAGACGGATTGGCACACGTTATGAAAAAACGGCAAGAAACTATCTAGCAATGGTGAAACTGGGCTGCATCCGCTTGTTTTACGCCCGGTTACGTAATTAAGGGACACAGCCTAGTCTCCGCAATTCCGTCACGTCCGGACCAGCAAATTTCTTCTTCCAGTTGTAAAAAGTAGTCTCAGAAATACCCATCTTTTGGCAAACTTCCTCGATGCGAGTGCCGGTTTCGGCCTGCTTTAGCGCAAATGCTATCTGTTCTTCTGTATAATGGGTCTTTCTCATGGCTGATATGCCTCTCTGTATGATGAAAGAATTATAGCCAAGCGACTTAATTTTGATTACACCATATGGACTGAGAACAAACTCTCTGTATCGCAACCCATCTCTCTTTTTTTGCTTTTTGCTTGTGCCCATTTATGCTCAATTGGGTTAAGATCTGGCGAATATGTAGGCAAATACT
Organism: Symbiopectobacterium purcellii; assembly: GCF_052050035.1. Lineage (GTDB taxonomy): Bacteria > Pseudomonadota > Gammaproteobacteria > Enterobacterales > Enterobacteriaceae > Symbiopectobacterium > Symbiopectobacterium purcellii_A. The sequence continues at coordinate 3,843,354 of NZ_CP189882.1, read as the reverse complement.
CCACCATATACCCTGCATCGATGATGACTTGTTGAATATTATGTTTTTTGTGAAAAGTGGCATTGTCCATCATGATTACACTGTTTTTAGGGAGTACTGGGATAAGGACTTGTGTGACCCAGGCATAGAAAACATCGCTGTTAATATTGATATCAAATAATCCGATAGCAAACAGCGTTGTGCCTAATAAAGCGCCGATAACATTTGTTCTTCCCCTAGCTCCCCAGTTCTTCAGGCCAAAACACCGTTGACCTTTTGGGGAATAGCCGTGAGTCCGTGGGGCATCGTGTGAAAAACCACTTTCATCAATAAAAACAATAGGTTTACCTTCTTTTTCATATAGCCAACCGACTTAAAAATGATTACATCCTATGCCCTGATATGCGGCAAAGAATCATAGCTGGCTGTAATCAAAATAATGTCGTTTGGCTATATAGCCAAGCGACTTAATTTTGATTACACCATATGGACTGAGAACAAACTCTCTGTATCGCAACCCATCTCTCTTTTTTTGCTTTTTGCTTGTGCCCATTTATGCTCAATTGGGTTAAGATCTGGCGAATATGTAGGCAAATACTCCACCATATACCCTGCATCGATGATGACTTGTTGAATATTATGTTTTTTGTGAAAAGTGGCATTGTCCATCATGATTACACTGTTTTTAGGGAGTACTGGGATAAGGACTTGTGTGACCCAGGCATAGAAAACATCGCTGTTAATATTGATATCAAATAATCCGATAGCAAACAGCGTTGTGCCTAATAAAGCGCCGATAACATTTGTTCTTCCCCTAGATCCCCAGTTCTTCAGGCCAAAACACCGTTGACCTTTTGGGGAATAGCCGTGAGTCCGTGGGGTATCGTGTGAAAAACCACTTTCATCAATAAAAACAATAGGTTTACCTTCTTTTTCATACTGTTGTTTTTTTTGTTGAAATCCCTGCCGGGCGTTTTCGTCGGCTTTCGGATGACGTAGAGTTTTTTTTATAGGTCAATCCCAGCTTTTTAAGCGCTTGCCAAATGGCCTTCTAACAAACGCCAAAACGCTCTGCACGTTCTTTTTGGTAAGCATCTGGATATTGTTCAACATCTTTTATCAACTCGGATTTATCGATCTTTCGCTGACGCGTGGTCGATGCTTTTGACTCTATTTGATTAATCCAACGCGATACAGAGGCAGGGCCAATCCGAAATTGCTTCGCTGTTTCTCGGATACTCAACCCTTCGTTTTTCCGTGTAGATATCACTTTACGTCTAAAATCAATTGAATAGCTCATTTAAATAATGTAATCAAAATTAAGTCGTTTAGCTATATCATTGTCAGCGGACAGCTTGCCCTGACCAAACCGGATTTTGCCCTGCCGTTTGGCCCACGCCCGCTGGTGTTTATTGGTTTATAGCCAAGCGACATTATTTTGATAACAGCCAGCTATGCTTCTTTGCCGCATATCAGGGCATAGGATGTAATCATTTTTAAGTCGGTTGGCTATAATGCTGGTGATCGGGTTACTGTGTTCGTGGCTGGGCACCTTCTGTTGGAACCAAGCCAACCAACGTCTGCCAACAGTGCTGGTAGGGCCGTTGATCGTGTTCGAAACGCTGTCTGGGCTGACCTACACCTTTATGCTGCGTCAGGCATGGCCGCCGCTGCTGACACTGTGCGGCATCTTCTGTTTGTTGGTGGGCGTGGTGGGTGCCATGCGTATCAAACCCAAACCCATAGTGGTAAAGGTGGATACGGCGGTGCAGGAAAAATAAACCGGAAGGTGGCGCAGGCTTCCCTCTGCGCCAATAGCTAAAGGGAATTAGGCCCCGGTGGCTAGCTTTTTGAACAGCGTCGTTAACTGTTGCTCATTGCGCGCGCCTTCATGCTGGGCGGTGACGTTGCCCGAGGCGTCAATCACGAACGAGGTCGGCGTGCCCACCACCTGATAGCGCTCTTTGGTAATGCCCAGTTGGTCACGGATGACCGGATAGCTGATGTGCTGCTGAGCCAACAGCGCAGCGATGTCCACGCCGTCGGGATCGGTATTCACCGCCACCACCACCACGTTATCCGCGTAGGTTTTACTCAGTTTTTCCAGCGTGCCCATCTCCGCCAGACACCCACCACAGCCGGAAGACCAGAAGTTAAGATAGACCTGTTTGCCCTGCCAGCGTGCCAGTTCCACCTGTTGTCCGGCCAGATCGTAGGCCGCCAGCGCAGGTGCGCGTGCGCCAACCTGTACCTGCTCCTCTTTGCAGCCCGACAGCAGTGCCAGCGCGCCCATCAGGCACCCTAGCGTTATAAGTTTACGCCACTGCATGTTGTTGAACCTCCTCGCTCAGATACTTGCCGTGCTGCAAGCGGATAATACGATCGGCAAAACGTCCTAGTTCCGGATTGTGTGTCACCATGACAATGGTACGCCCCTGATGATGCAGATCCTGCAACAGCGCCAGCACGCGCTGTTCGTTCTCTTCATCGAGATTCCCGGTCGGTTCATCGGCAAAAATCACTGGCGGCTCGTTCACCAGCGCACGAGCAATACAGACGCGCTGCTGTTCCCCACCGGAAAGCTGACTAGGCAGGTGATCGGTGCGATGCTCCAGCCCGACCTGCGCCAGCACCTGGCGTGCCGCCGTTTCATCCACCACGCTATGGTAATGCTGCGCCAGCATCACGTTTTCCAGCGCGGTGAGAAACGGGATCAGGTGGAACTGCTGGAACACCAGCCCGATTTTGTCCGCGCGAAAGCGTCGCCGTCCTTCTTCATCCAGCGCCGCCGCATCGACGCCGTCCAGCAGCACCTGCCCTTCCGTCACGGTATCGAGGCAGGTGAGGATATTCATCAGCGTGGTTTTCCCCGAGCCGGATGCGCCCATGATTGCGACAAATTCACCGCGCTGAATACGGATATTGATGTTTTCCAGCGCAGTGACCTGCCCGAAGCGTTTGTACAGTTGGCGGGTCTCAATCACCGCCTCTTGCGGGTTATGTGCAACACCCATTGAATCACTCCCCTTTTAACACTTTTGCGGGCTCGACGTGGATCGCGCGCCGGGTAGGAAACACTGCGGCGGCGGCCACCAGCAAGGACAGCAGCAGCGTCAACGGCAGCACCGGCGCACGCAGCGAAATGCTGGCGTTGAACACCGTCAGTCCCAGTACCTGTGCCAACAGGTAACCGAGCAGGCAACCGCACACCACCGCTGCAAGCGCAATCACACCGGTTTCGGCCAGCATCTGGCGCACAATATCTTTACCGCTCGCGCCCAACGCCTTCTGTAACGCAAACTCTTTGGCACGTTCACCGACAATCGCCATCAGGGTGGTGTTCACACACAGCGATGAGAGCACCAGAATGACGGCAGAAACCAGTCCCATCAGCCCTTTAATCTTGTCCAGCACTTGCCCTTCCGAGGCGGAAACCTTAAGGATAGGTCGAATCTCCAGATCAGGATATTGCTGTTGCAGGCTGGCAGCGAAGCGATCCACCTGTCCCAGATCGTTGCTGACACTTAACAGGGCGTTACTGATGATGCCTTCCTTTTGCAGCCATTTTTGCGCCAGATCCAGATTCACGATCAGCATATTGTCGGTCGCGTCACCGGCTTCAACAATCCCTTTAATACGCAGGCGCTGACGCTCGCTGCCATCGATCAGTGTGACGCTATCGCCGACTTTGACATGCAGTCGCTCCGCCAGCTTGACGCCGATCATCGCGTTACGATCGTCAAACTTGACGCCAATCCAGTCACCGGTTACCTGCCAATAGGGGGAGAGTTGGCGCAACGCATCAAACCACACGCCCATTAACACCACTTTCTCCAACTCGGTACGCGCCATGCCGTATAAGTACGGGCTGGCAGCATTGATCAGTCCTGGCGGGGCGTTGTCGAGAATCGGCTGAAAGTCGCTTTGTGCCAGAGAGCCCCCGTGCGCCGGACCAATATAAAAGTTGGCGCCAAAGGTACGCAGTTCCTGGCTCATTTTGGCGTTGATATCAAAGTACACCGCCGACATGGCGGTAACAATGGCTGCACCGACGGTCAGTGCAGCAAACACCACGCTGACACGCTGCATGCGTAAACGCAATGCGCGAATCACCAACCGCCAAAACATACTGCCCATCCAACGCTCTGTACCCGAGCGATTAACGGCCATACAGCACCTCCACCGGGTAGAGTCGGGCAATGCGCCGCGCCGGGAACCAGGTGCCGATCACGGCAATCAGCATGGCGATCACCAATACGCACGGGATCACCACCCAGGCAAAACTGAGCGGCACGCCAAACAGCATCAAGCAAATCGCTCGCGCCAATCCCCAACCGGCGATGCACCCTAAGGCCCCGCCGAGCAAGCCGCTCATCGCCGCTTCAAGATAGAACAGCAGCATGATCTGCCACTGCCGTGCGCCGAGCGCTTTCATCAACCCGATTTCCTTAGAACGCTCCATAATGGTACTGGTCATCAATGACGCAATGCCCATGGCGGCGGCAACCAGTGCGGCAAAGGTCACCACGCCCAACAGCAACTGAATTTTATCGATAACGACCCCTTCTGACGCTGCTACCTGCCAGATAGGGCGGACCACCGATCCTGAGATGGCTTCTTCCAACTGGTGGGCAATCGAAGACACGTAAGCGGTGCAATACCACAGCTCATACTCTTCGGCATTGAGCGCTTCGAGATTCTCCCGCGCCCGGCGTGACAGCTCGTTTTCCGGCACCGTCAGCGCAGAGACGCGCACGGCCTGAATCTTTCCTTCCAACCCCAGCATGTTCTGCACCGCCGCCAGCGGCATCACCAGGCGGTTCTCTTCATCGCCACCGCTGGCAAGAATGCCACTGATACGTACATCCAGCGCGCGTTCTGGCCCTTGTAACCGTAACGTTTGCCCCACCTGCCAGCCATTTTGCTGCGCCAGCTGTTTTCCCGCCAGCACGTCAATCCCCTGCCCACTCTGCAACGCGTTTTCGCTCACCGGTTCGGTCGGCCAATTGCCGGTCACCTGCCAGTATGGGCTGACGCTCTGTTGCCCAGTGTGGTAATCCTCTTCGTCAGGGATGGTGATCGGCTGAGAAAAGAAGGTGCCCAGCACTGAAATGTGCTTGCCGGCAACGATCACATCCCCGCTGAGCAGCGGTGCAAAACCGACAATATTGTTACGCCAAAAGATATCCTTGATGTTGGGCAGTTCTGACTCATCAAGAAATTCCTCACTGGCCAGCGGATTGCTGTTTTCACCAAACAACGCAGGCAGCGCCGCCTGACCGGCGGGCTCTACCAGAATATTGGCACCGTAGGACTTCAGTTCGCGCGCCATTTTGTCGCCAATATCTATCGATACTGCCAGCAGCGCCGAGATCAAACCGGCAGCCAGAAACACCGTCAGTACCGCCAGCGATTTGCGCCGCACATTGCGACTCCATGACTGACGTAGCATGCGCCATAACATGATTACTCCTCCTCGTCCGCTGCGGCGTTATCCGTCGCAGACTCGGTATTACCCGCGGGATGTGCTGTCACGAAGCTGCGGGGATTGTCACGGAACTTGTTGTAGTTGGCTTCCGATGCAAAGAAATAGGTCTTCCCGGCGTAGCGGTATTTGTGCTCGGCTTTCAGGTTGGTCAGCTTGCTGCCGTCGACCGGATCGACCACGTCCATGGAAACCACGGTGCTGAAGTAGTTCGCGCCTACTGCCAGCGACGCGTAGCTGATCACCAGTTCGTTGTCGTCGTTGCTCCACCCTTCAATCGGTACCGGATTACATCCACCGGCTTTACCGATGGAAGGTATAAAGATCCGCACACCGCAAGCCACACAAATCACCTGATTGCCTTCCATCACATAGCCCTGATCGCCACACAGTAAGCAGGCATCAAACACCACGCCGAGGCGAAGCCGGTCGGGATAGCGGTTAATCACAAAGAAGCGAACGGCTTTGCCGTCGTCGGCAATCCAGACAAAACGGTGCAGCTTGCCGTCACGTACCTGCTCGATAGGAATATGCAGTTTGCCATCCGGGCCGAGCGTCACGGGTTGCGCTTCCGACAAGCGAGGCGGCTGTGATGCAACCTGATCACAATAGAGCTGCCCCAGCGCTACCACCAGCAGCGCCACCAACGCAGCGGTAAAGGTCCGGCGCGTATTACGGTAATCGGCGGTTGCTTTGCGCTTGGCTATCGCTTCGTCGGTGGCCTGCATCTGCTGACGATTTTTCAGCAACGGCAGCAAGAAACCGGCCGAGAGCAGCGCCAACAGCAGTGCGCAGAGATAGTTAAGCGCCGCGCCGTTATTGGTGACGTGCGCCACAAAGCTCAGACGCGGTTTGGTCAAACCCAGCGCTTGCAGCTTCATCAACAGCAACATCAGACCGCCGCTCAGCGGCAGTACCAACAATACCACCAACAGCAGCAGTAGCGGCCAGCGCGGTAAACGCCGCACCATCATTCCGCACAGCACGGCGCTGAAAGCAACCCAGCCAAAGGCCAGAATCACCGCGCTGATGTTCAACAGTAAATCGGTATTTACCACATGAGTGGTGGTCAGTGCCGTCAGGTTGGGATCGTCGCCCCAATGCACTGCGGCCCCGATGATCAACAGCCCCTGCCAGAGGTAGCCGAGTTTGCTACTTTGCGTGAATTGGCTCAGTAAAAACAGCGCCAGTGCGACCAGTTGAATCAGGGTTAAAATCAGTTGGACAGTTTGACTGGAAGGCAGGCGAATTCCCACCAAGGTGCCGACCAGCAAAGCCAGTAGCGTGGTCCACACCAGTGGGCGCAGACGAGGAGCAGAACGGTGACTCCAGTGGAGTCCTAACAGCAGCGCAACAGGCAAAAAAGCTTGTAGCACGGTAACAAAAAAATGACTCATAACGCACACTCAGGCGAAGCCCCCTGCGTCCAGGGCGGCAGGGGGAATTTCCGTAACGGCCTTACGCAATCCAGAATCGAATTATTTGTCCAGACCAACGTATTTGAAGTCATAGCTGACATCAAACGGTTTCCACCAGCGGCCAACACCGGTTTCACCATCGGTATGGCGGTGCATACCGGCTTTTGACGGCGGCTCAATGTGGTAGGTCACTTTATAGTTACCTACGCCCATCATTTTGATGTTGGCACCGTAGTGCGGACCATCGCTCGCCACCATCGGCATGAAAGTCCCTTCCTGCTTGGCACCGGTATCGGTGTTCACCAGGGTATAAGCGATGGTCAGGTATGGCATCCATTCGCCTGCGCCGAAGCCGTTTTTGTTGCCTTCCACGGCGTGGATATCAGCTTCCAGGTGAATATCAGATTTAGCCGCTGGCAGACCCATGCCGCGCGGCTCCATGTCAATCGGCTGCAAGTAGACCGCAGCGATCTCCAGTTCGTTAATGGTGATCGGCTCACCTGCCGGATGTTCGGTAAACGCGAACGCGGCAGGTGCCGTTAATACTCCGGCAATAATCGCGCTGGCAATCAAACTCTTTTGCATCTTCATCAAACCCATCCTCATATCATCAATATCATGTTGTTTTTGATTTTTGCTTATCATTGCTTCCCGTATTCGAACGTCTCAGCGCGCCGACGCATAATACACAGCGCGGCCAGAGCAGCGAACACCAATACGACTTGCGGTATCAGCGTTTCAACGTAGGGGTAGATCCCCAATACACTGATTTCCGGAACCCACGTTAACAGCGTGGGTTCAAACAGCTTGCCTTCGATTAACTCCAGTACACCTTTACCGGCGAACACAAACGCCATCAGGTACATAAAACAACCGGTAAACATAAAGAAGGGTTTCAGCGGCAGTTTGACCACGGTAAAGCGCATCACCAGATAAGCGATAAGCAATATTACGCAGCCGATCAGGAAGCCCGCCAGAATAGAGAGGTGCCCTGCCACGTTGCTGGCATCCCCCACTAATGCGAAGTAGAACAACACCGTTTCCGCGCCTTCGCGGTATACCGCCAGGAAACTGGTCAGCCACAAACCGATCACCGACCCGCTGCTCAGGGAGTGCGACAGCTTTCCTTCCAGATAGGCTTTCCAGTGTCGGGCTTCTACTTTTGACAGCAACCAATAGCTCATGCTGAACAGCATCACCACCGCAATCAGCATGGTGAACCCTTCCAGCAATTCGCGACTGGCACCGGAATTACTGAACAGCATCTGGAACAACACGGCGGTCAATACGCTGCACACCAGCGCCACATACACCGACTGGCGGATTAACGGCAGTTTGTCATGGTGATTGTTTTTCACCAGATAGGCCACGATAGCAGCCGCGACCAGCAGCGCCTCCAGCCCTTCACGCACGATGATCAGCAGACTGTAGATCAGCAGGCTCCAGTGCGTTTCACTGCCGCTGCCCAGCATGGTGACCGCGTTAGCCAAGTCCTGTTGCATCGCATAGGCCTGCGCATGCAGCGCAGAAACCGGCTGCCCGGCGCTCATCATACTGACCAGACGGGTGAAGTAGCCTTCAAGCGTGGATTTGAATGCAGAATCACGCGAGCCGACTTTGTTCTCCATACCGCTGGCTTCAAACAGATCGAAGTAGGCATCCTGCACCGCCATAATGGCTGGTTTTACCTGCCCGCTTTCATACTGCGCAATCGCCGCTGCGATAGCCTGGTTGATGTTATTAACCACGCTGGCCCAATCCGCATCCGGAATGTCAGCGCCAGCGATACTGCTATCCGGTGCCGCCGATAAGGGTTGATCGTCACGGGTGGTGGGTAAGCCCGGCAGCACATATTCAATATCTTGCAGCAGCGTGGTGACCCGATACGCCACTTCGCTCATTTGATCCGGCTGAGCGGTCAGCGAGATCAGTGCACTAAACTGCTGGTTGATCGAGGCGGCTTGCTGCGAAGAGCGGTTTTGGCGCACTGACATTTCCATCTCGGAGTTTTTAAATCCTTGATAGTGTGCCTGCTGTACGCTTTGACTGGCTTTCTGGTAGTCGCCCGCCTGATAGTCAGCCACAGCCTGCGCCAACCCATCGTCAATGGTCTTGAAACTTTGCTGCCAGTAGAGGGCGATATCGCTGTTGCCATAAGCCCCGTGCTGCTCCTGAGCCACCAATTTGTGACCGTCAGTCAACACCGGTAACACGCTGTCTAACTCGCCTTTCAGCCAGTTCACCTTGGCCTGAATGTCAGCTTGCGGCTTACCTTCGCCAATCATGCGGCGAATTTCACCAAAGGTGGCTTCCAGTTGATAGCTTTTCTGCGCGGAGATATTGATACGAATTGGCCCTTCCAGGTTCTCAAACACCTCGAAGTAGGCCATTTGAACTTCAGTACGGGCTTCATCCGGCTTCTGCTGCTGATAGAGTTCAGCGGTCTTATCCAGGCGGCCCTGAATGTTATGGATGAAGGTGTTGTAATCCGTTGCAGCAAATGCCGACAGGCTGGAAAACATGAAACACAGTACAATCAAACACTTCTGCCAACTAGACATAAATACGATGGTCATCAACAATGAGAGTTATTTTCATTATCACGTTTTAACATTTACATTTTTTGACGTAAATCACAAAAGGGCTCACTGTTTCAGAAATATTGTAACATCGTGCTCTACCTCTTCCATTTGGCGTAGCGCCGCCAGCGTGTCGAGCGCTTCCTGTTCATCCAACCGGCTCATGGCAAACCCGATGTGGACCAATACCCAACTGTCTATGAGGCTGGCAGCATCAACGCCATCCGCCACCAGCGCAATATTCACTTCGCGCTTAACCCCACATACATCCACCCACACCTTATCCTGCACGGTGTCCGCCAGTGCGATGACTTTTCCGGGAATGCCGAGACACATGATGATAATCCTTGTTGATGAATACAGGTTGCTGTGCATCGATTTAGCAAAATTTATGCCAACGGCACAATCAGTGTTTCCTCCTATATCGCTATGCCAATAGGCTGAGGCTTACTTTTTTCCGCAATCAACTTGAGAATATGATGTAAACCACCGAGGTCAATCTTGTCTCCGGGGAAATAGGAGATATCAACAGGGTAAAATTGATTTCTTGCAATATTGTATAAAAAGTTACCTTCAGACATGTCGGTCGGCGGACAACCTTTGTCACACATTTCGTATAACAACAATATAAAATCCTCCTCAGCGTCATCAGCAAAATAATCGACCTTGGACAAAGGAACGCCATCAATTTTATCCAACTGAATAATCCCCTGAGCAATAATACTAGCAGATTCATTCCCATAAAAAAGGCGGAACGAGTCTGCTTGCCGGGCAATCTCATTGGGCGACACATCATCATAGAAAATTTTCAACACTTTCCCTGGATTCTCTTTATCTTCAACCACAATAGCCTGTGCCCCTTCCCCTAGCTGAGCACCGATCCTATCGCTATTTTTTATTATGAATTCAGTGCTAGTGGCTGTATAGCTAAACGACTTAATTTTGATTACATTATTTAAATGAGCTATTCAATTGATTTTAGACGTAAAGTGATATAGCCAAGCGACATTATTTTGATAACAGCCAGCTATGCTTCTTTGCCGCATATCAGGGCATAGGATGTAATCATTTTTAAGTCGGTTGGCTATACCTTCTGCCATACCTGTCGCCGGTTTGACCTGTACGAAACCGAAGCGGAGATGCTCTCCGATGACCCGCACGGATGATACCGGCATACAGACCCGCCCCATGAAGACGCTGTTTCAGCGCAACAGGGCATGGGCTGACATCATGGAGACATACCCGCTCCGGCCTGTAGAGATTGAGGTTGTCACAAAGATGCTGGCCTGCGGCACCCCACTGACGGGCAGCCGGGAATTTCGCTGCAGCAACCCCGACTGCACTCACCACCGTTATAGCCAACCGACTTAAAAATGATTACATCCTATGCCCTGATATGCGGCAAAGAAGCATAGCTGGCTGTTATCAAAATAATGTCGCTTGGCTATATCTACACGGAAAAACGAAGGGTTGAGTATCCGAGAAACAGCGAAGCAATTTCGGATTGGCCCTGCCTCTGTATCGCGTTGGATTAATCAAATAGAGTCAAAAGCATCGACCACGCGTCAGCGAAAGATCGATAAATCCGAGTTGATAAAAGATGTTGAACAATATCCAGATGCTTACCAAAAAGAACGTGCAGAGCGTTTTGGCGTTTGTCAGAAGGCCATTTGGCAAGCGCTTAAAAAGCTGGGATTGACCTATAAAAAAAACTCTACGTCATCCGAAAGCCGACGAAAACGCCCGGCAGGGATTTCAAAAAAAAACAACAGTATGAAAAAGAAGGCAAACCTATTGTTTTTATTGATGAAAGTGGTTTTTCACACGATGCCCCACGGACTCACGCTATTCCCCAAAAGGTCAACGGTGTTTTGGCCTGAAGAACTGGGGAGCTAGGGGAAGAACAAATGTTATCGGCGCTTTATTAGGCACAACGCTGTTTGCTATCGGATTATTTGAGGCTTTGTTGAATAATTTAACCGTTTGATTTAAATCTTCTTTAGTTAGAATGCATTTACAGAGAATGTATTTTGTTAGAACGACAAATCAAATAGTTAGCACAATAAAAAGCATTCCGAGAGGAAAAATTAGTCGTTGAAATTTTATAATGCTTATATAAATCAGTATCTTAAATTATTCAACAAAGCCATTATTTGATATCAATATTAACAGCGATGTTTTCTATGCCTGGGTCACACAAGTCCTTATCCCAGTACTCCCTAAAAACAGTGTAATCATGATGGACAATGCCACTTTTCACAAAAAACATAATATTCAACAAGTCATCATCGATGCAGGGTATATGGTGGAGTATTTGCCTACATATTCGCCAGATCTTAACCCAATTGAGCATAAATGGGCACAAGCAAAAAGCAAAAAAAGAGAGATGGGTTGCGATACAGAGAGTTTGTTCTCAGTCCATATGGTGTAATCAAAATTAAGTCGCTTGGCTATAACGTGTGGCAATCCGTCTATATTCCTTTAAACGGCCAAAACATCTTTCTACAACGTTGCGACGGCGATAAGCATCACGATAAAGTTGTGAGCGTCCATCTGAAGCCAGTTTTTCATTTGATTTTCGGGGAATAACCGCTCTTATCCCTTTTCTTTTCAACTCGTTACGGAGTGCATTGCCAGAGTAGGCTTTGTCAGCCAGTACCGCATGACCACGACGCTTCATGCTACCGTTCTGCCGTTGCACGCCAATGCCGTCCAGGAGTCGTAACGCGAACAGGCTTTCGTGAGCCTGCCCAGCACTCAGTACGATATTTAGCGGGATGCCGCTTCCGTCAGTCGCCATGTGGATTTTGGTGCCATAACCACCTCGTGAGCGACCCAGGCTGTTATCGTTGGTAATATCGGGATGTTTTTTTGAGCGCCAGCCGCACATTTGAGCGCACGGATATTGCTGCCATCCAGCGCAGTGGCTGACCAGTCAACAAGTCCATGAGCATCAAGAAATGAAAGGCTTTGTTGAATAATTTAACCGTTTGATTTACATCTTCTTTAGTTAGAATGCATTTACAGAGAATGTATTTTGTTAGAACGACAAATCAAATAGTTAGCACAATAAAAAGCATTCCGAGAGGAAAAATTAGTCGTTGAAATTTTATAATGCTTATATAAATCAGTATCTTAAATTATTCAACAAAGCCCATGGGGATAAATCCAATTTGCCTTGTTTCGTCAGTCATAATAAGCCCTTTTCGAGTGGTCTGTCTTTTCTTTCCCGAATACATTTTTTTTCGCCGACGCAGATTCTTAGGCTTTTGGAAAGGTCGCTCTGTCCCATCAATAAAGACGTCTTTAACTCCAGGAAAGGCGCGAAAAAATTCCTCAGCAGAGCGAATTTGACGAGCGGGCAAAACACATTCTCGCCCCAAGGTCATCTCTAAAACCGGCAATAATATTTTTACCCAGCGACATACCCGTGTTCTATCTAAACCAAAAAGAAGTCCTTGCAAATCATAGGTCGGATAACATTTTAAATACAATAAAATAAAAAGCAGTTTATCTAATGGGGTTGGGATAAAGAGTCTGTAAAGAATTTTGTGTAAATGGCTCCATTGCTTAACCGGAGATTCGTTCTCCATACATCAACATGAATTGGCTCATAGCAGGTTTCCAGTCTCTGATTGGCAAGGTCCATTTAGCAGAGATATTATGCAAGGCTAGATAGAGTAATTTTATCACCGAGTCATCCGTTGGAAATATTCGTCGCGTTTTCGTTATCTTGCGCAATGAAGCATTTAACGACTCTATCGCGTTGGTGGTGTAGATAACCTTGCGGATCTCCGGCGGAAAGTCAAAAATGACGATGAGACGTTCCCAATTATTTCTCCACGATGGGCTGATCGTCGGGAACTGTTCATCCCATTTGGCCGCGAAGGCATCCAGGGCCTCTTCAGCGCCCTCTAGCGTTGCGGAACTATAGATGGTGCGCAGGTCAGCAGCAACGGCCTTACGCTCTTTCCAGCCGACGTAGCGCAGCGAGTTCCGCACCTGATGCACAATGCAGAGCTGTACCCGCGTATGCGGGTAAACAGCTTCAATGGCATCAGGAAAGCCTTTCAGGCCATCGCAGCAGGCGACGAAGATGTCCTTTAGCCCACGATTTTTCAGTTCTGTCATCACAGATAACCAGAACTTGGCCCCCTCAGTTTTGGCTATCCATAGCCCCAGCAGCTCTTTTTCGCCCTGGCCGTTGACGCCGAGGGCCAGATAAACAGACTTGTTGGCCACGGCTCCGCCGTCCTGGCTTTTGACAACAATACAGTCAAGGTAAACAATGGGATAAAGCGCATCCAGCGGCCGTTGCTGCCAGCGCTTAACTTCATCCATCACAGCATTGGTCACTTGAGAAATGAAGCCAGCGGAAACATCGACCCCGTAGACTTCTTTAAAGTGTGCCTGAATATCACGGGTTGATAACCCTCTGGAATAGAGAGAAATAATGCGGTCATCGAAGCCGTTAAGCTGTTTTTCGTGCTTACCGATCAGTGTCGGCTCGAAGGTACTGTTGCGGTCGCGCGGAATATCGAGTTCGATCTCCCCATTTTGGCTACGTACGCTCTTGGATGTCTTGCCATTGCGTGAGTTGCCTGAATGATTACCAGCCGGGTCATGCTTAGCATACCCAAGGTGCATCTCCATCTCAGCTTCAAGAACCCGTTCCGCCAGTCTTTTAGTCAGCACCTTGAGTAGGCCTGATTCACCCAGCAGATCCTGAGGGGAGTGACAATCTTGAAGCAGTTGGTCAATAAGTTCGTTGCTGATAGGCATTTTGTTATCCTTTGAAGGTTTTCCTCAAAATGCCATTTACACAGATTATTTTACAGTCTCGGGATAAATCCTTTCTGCCCTGCACCCATCTGCCGCTCGTGATCTTTTCGATTCTTTTTCCGATAAATCAAATAACAAGCTGAAAATTCAGCGGCTAAATTTTTCAATTCTTCGACTGATAATCCAATGATTGCTTTACATAAACGATTATCTCGTAACAACCGCTCTTTGTTGATCATTTCAAACCTTTATTCTCTAAGTTAAACCTCTTTTTATTCTCAATAGCCTGACAAAAAATGCAAGTCTCTATTCAGCAACTAGTTTAATGATTGCCCATGCTTCATCAGAAAGATCGTAGCGAGCCATAATCCAAAGTGTCTTAGAAACAGATGGATACTATAGCTCAAGCAATTAAGGGACACAGCCTAGACTCATTGGCTGATTGGATGAGGGCTAACGCGGCTGCGCTAAAATGAGCTGACGCTGGCGAGGCGTTACTATCCGCGCATTGTACCGGGGGGACAACCATAATCAAATCCACCTAATCATAAATGCTATTGCGATTAGCTCAGCCAGCGTTACCGTGGATATAGGTTGTGTATGCTCAGCAGCAACGATCAGCGACACAAGAATACAACACGCCAGCCCATGAGTAGGCCACCACGCAATAAGCCCTTGCAGTAAAAAAACTCGGAAAACGATCTCTGTAATGATGGGACTGAAAATACCCCACGATGAGGCAGCTAGTGCAGAAGCCCCTGGATGCGATATTTGAGAGACCAATGGCGTGAACCGTTGGGATTGACGAGTAAATAGAGAGCGTGGGAATCGGAGGCGTTGAAAGGTGTCGCGGACGCTTTTACGTTGCGGATTGTGAGACCGTTAACAGCCATTGGCGGGTCACGTTTTTATCGAATCGAAAAGACCCCATATCTGACCACCACATTCACCCGATGCGGAGGGAAAAACAACCACGTGTCGGGAAAAGGTTGTTGCATTATTTTATTGAATCCAATGCAAAAGGCAGATGCCCGAAGACATCTGCTTTTTTTAATTTGGCTCCTCTGACTGGACTCGAACCAGTGACATACGGATTAACAGTCCGCCGTTCTACCGACTGAACTACAGAGGAATCGTGTGAACGGGGCGCATGATAACGGCGTGCTGCGGGGATGTCAAAGGAAGAACATGCAAAAGGCGATCGTTTGCTGAGAGATTAGTCAAATCGCCCTTTTTTTCTGCGTTAAGGCGAGAATCAGGGCAATTTAACGCCCTTTATCGCGGTCAACGTGGATGCCTACGTGTGGTTCGACGCCGTTTTCAGGCGGCAATCGGGTGATGGTGCGTACCCTGATGGTTGGGATGGCGCGGATAGTGGGCGAAGTACCACTCAACGGTTTTCTTGATCAGTGCATCCGTTGCGTCAATATAGTGTTCTGGTGCTGATGCCATATCTTGTTGCAGAATTAACGGCAGCTCAGTACACCCGAGAATCAGTTTTTCCACACCCGCATCAAGCAGTCTGTCTCTGACTGGGGTCAGAAGTCGATGTGCATCGGCAATGCGGCCAGCTTTGTAGGCATAAATACTTTCCATCACCGCCTGTTGTGCTGTGTCATCGGGAATCTGACAGGCAATACCCAGTGCGCTAAGGTTATCCTGGGCTTTGTTGAATAATTTAAGATACTGATTTATATAAGCATTATAAAATTTCAACGACTAATTTTTCCTCTCGGAATGCTTTTTATTGTGCTAACTATTTGATTTGTCGTTCTAACAAAATACATTCTCTGTAAATGCATTCTAACTAAAGAAGATGTAAATCAAACGGTTAAATTATTCAACAAAGCCGTTATCCTGATAAATTTTTGCTTTGCACGTGGCGGTGGTTGCCAATAACCCAACAGCGTGCAAATGTTGCTGTTTAATCAACTGGCAGGTGGTATGGATGATACTGATCATTTCGACATGCGTGCGTTTTTTTAATTCATCGAAGGCTTTGTTGAATAATTTAACCGTTTGATTTACATCTTCTTTAGTTAGAATGCATTTACAGAGAATGTATTTTGTTAGAACGACAAATCAAATAGTTAGCACAATAAAAAGCATTCCGAGAGGAAAAATTAGTCGTTGAAATGGCTTTGTTGAATAATTTAACCGTTTGATTTACATCTTCTTTAGTTAGAATGCATTTACAGAGAATGTATTTTGTTACAACGACAAATCAAATAGTTAGCACAATAAAAAGCATTCCGAGAGGAAAAATTAGTCGTTGAAATTTTATAATGCTTATATAAATCAGTATCTTAAATTATTCAACAAAGCCTTCATCGAACCAAAAATGCGCGGTATTACAGGGAATAATAATACACTCAGCGCCAGCGTTTTCGAGGATTTTCAGATATTGAACCATTTTATCCAACGGCGATGCACTATGGTTCAAAATACATTGTGTTCTGTCAGGAATGTCAGGAATGGATACTGCAATCGTAGGAATATGATCCTGATCTTTATTGGCTGGCGTGTTGTTAATTAATTTTTGCATGGCATCAACCGTCGCCCCTGGCCCCATTCCACCAAGAATACCAATTAAATTATTCACCTTATTAACCTCAATACCTGAAGGAATTGAAAATATCTTCGCACAACCAGTCGGGATGTGAATTGCTAAATTCCCATCCCCTATGTATGATTTGCATAGCCAGCCGGGTGGCTATGCTTTTCCTGGCTGTGTCGGCTTTGTTGAATAATTTAACCGTTTGATTTACATCTTCTTTAGTCAGAATGCATTTACAGAGACTGTATTTTGTTAGAACGACAAATCAAATAGTTAGCACAATAAAAAGCATTCCGAGAGGAAAAATTAGTCGTTGAAATTTTATAATGCTTATATAAATCAGTATCTTAAATTATTCAACAAAGCCTCAACAAAGCCCCCGAACTGTTAAAAACAGTGCCAGATCCACAGGAAAAAATATTCTATGTGGAATCTATCGATGTCGATGAGGCTGTTCTCAACCTTAAAGAGGGGAAAAGTGATTTTATTTTTTCCTTCTTTAATGAAGAACTGATGTCTGAACCTTTTATGCACACCAAGATCCTCGAATCCCATCTCTATCCGGTTAGTGCCTGCGATAAAACCGGAAAGCCGGTTTTTAACCCCCGAGCAGAAACTGTGCCGCTGTTGAGCTACACCGATACCAGCTATATGGGACGGCAGGTGAACCGCTATCTTTCCGCCACCAACAGCGAGCGTTTTTCAATAACGTTTGTTTCTTCGATGAGCGACTTGCTTAAGCGCATGACGTTGCAGGGCTACGGTATCGCCTGGTTACCGGATTACTCCATTCGCGAAGAGCTTAAAAATAGGGAGCTGGCGGTGCTGGATATGCCCGATGCGGTAATGCGCATGGGGGTTTACCTGTATCGAATGAATGCCAAACTTAATGTCGCGTCTGAAAAATTTTGGCGCTACATGAAAAGCTTAAATCATTAGTTAGCGACACGCGGTTGCGTTCATAAAAAAAAGCGGCCAAGGGCCGCTTTTCAGTTGTGTGCTATTTCACTGATGTTGATGGTTTAGCTGACTTTGACTTCGTCGTATTCGACTTCTTCGTCAACGTCAACGTCAACGTCATCTTCAATCAATCAATTCTTCTGTTCGAGCTTCGCGACCACTGCGGTGGAGATACTGTTACCCACTACGTTAGTAGCAGTACTGCCCATATCCAGGAACTGGTCGATACCGATAATCAACAGAATACCGGCTTCTGGCAGGCTGAACATCGGCAGCGTTGCCGCTACGACAACGACGGAGGCACGTGCAACACCCGCAATGCCTTTACTGGTGATCATCAGTGTTAACAGAATCAGGATCTGCTGAGTGATGCTCAAGTCAATGTTGTAGGCTTGCGCGATAAACAGGATGGCGAAAGACTGGTACATCATTGAGCCATCGAGGTTGAAGGAATATCCCAACGGCAACACGAAGCTGGAGATCTTTTTCGGCACACCAAACTTGTTCAGTGCTTCCATGGTTTTAGGATAAGCCGATTCGCTGCTTGCCGTAGCGAAGGCCAGCATGGTGGGTTCGCGAATCAGTTTGGCCAGATGGAAAATTGGTTTGCCGAGGAACAGGTAGCCAGCACCAAACAATACCGCCCACAACACGGCCAGACCAATATAGAACTCGCCAATCAGTTTACCAAAGTCATATAGCCAAGCGACTTAATTTTGATTACACCATATGGACTGAGAACAAACTCTCTGTATCGCAACCCATCTCTCTTTTTTTGCTTTTTGCTTGTGCCCATTTATGCTCAATTGGGTTAAGATCTGGCGAATATGTAGGCAAATACTCCACCATATACCCTGCATCGATGATGACTTGTTGAATATTATGTTTTTTGTGAAAAGTGGCATTGTCCATCATGATTACACTGTTTTTAGGGAGTACTGGGATAAGGACTTGTGTGACCCAGGCATAGAAAACATCGCTGTTAATATTGATATCAAATAATCCGATAGCAAACAGCGTTGTGCCTAATAAAGCGCCGATAACATTTGTTCTTCCCCTAGCTCCCCAGTTCTTCAGGCCAAAACACCGTTGACCTTTTGGGGAATAGCCGTGAGTCCGTGGGGCATCGTGTGAAAAACCACTTTCATCAATAAAAACAATAGGTTTACCTTCTTTTTCATACTGTTGTTTTTTTTGTTGAAATCCCTGCCGGGCGTTTTCGTCGGCTTTCGGATGACGTAGAGTTTTTTTATAGGTCAATCCCAGCTTTTTAAGCGCTTGCCAAATGGCCTTCTGACAAACGCCAAAACGCTCTGCACGTTCTTTTTGGTAAGCATCTGGATAGCCCCATTCCCAGTCGAAACGCAACAAAACGGTAGGGCATTATAGCCAAGCGACATTATTTTGATAACAGCCAGCTATGCTTCTTTGCCGCATATCAGGGCATAGGATGTAATCATTTTTAAGTCGGTTGGCTATATGCCGCCTGTAAGTGCGTTAAAAATACCTCATTTGGAGAACGATAACCCAGCGATTTTCGGCCTCGCGTATTGAGCAGGTGTTCGAGTGCTGCAACCTTGCGATGGGTGACATAATTGAAGTCCGTTCCCTTCGGGTAAAAACGCCGTATCAGCCCGTTGGTATGCTCATTCAACCCGCGTTCCCAGGAATGATATGGCCGGGCAAAGTAGACCGGTGCCCCCGTGACTTTTGTAATTTCCCCGTGCTGGGAAAATTCAGAACCGTTGTCAGCAGTCAGGGTTTTAAACTCGCAAAAGGTATTGGCAACGATGTCCCTGAAGGCCGCTACCACTGTCTCTGCTCGCTTGTTGGGCAGTTTGCGAATGATGACCAGCTTGACGGCTTTATCGACCACCGTCAGCAGGAATGATTTCTGATCTTTGCCAAAGATGGTGTCAATCTCGAAATGCCCGGGTTCCTGCTTGAGGTCAGCAACGGCCGGCCGCTGCTCAATGCCAACACGGTTGGGAATAGGACCGCGTTTGTTCTCATCGGTCTGATAGTTATACCGTTTACCCCGATGAGGGAGCTGCTGATACAGCTCACCGCCGGCCCGGCGCTCCTGCTGGATATAGCGATAGAGCGAGTTCTTGCTGACGGACAGGCCAAATTCCAGGACCAGGCGCCCACTGATGACCTCAGGTGAGGTGTGGGTAGACAGCGCCGTTCTGATAAAGTCCTGAATGTGCGGTTCAAGCTGGTTAATCACGCTGTCCGGCCGTGTTTTCTGCCGCCGCCCTCGCCCCATTCCCACTCGAAACGCAACAAAGTGACCCACTTGCCAGAGTCGGATAAAATCACCGTTCTGGCCATACTGGAGAGCCTGTTGCATGCAGGGAAAACATCTGACTCAGAAAGAACGGTTCTACATCGAAAAGCGGCGTGGTGAAGGTGTCAACCAAGCTATAGCTAAACGACTTAATTTTGATTACATTATTTAAATGAGCTATTCAATTGATTTTAGACGTAAAGTGATATCTACACGGGGCTTTGTTGAATAATTTAACAGTTTGATTTACATCTTCTTTAGTTAGAATGCATTTACAGAGAATGTATTTTGTTAGAACGACAAATCAAATAGTTAGCACAATAAAAAGCATTCCGAGAGGAAAAATTAGTCGTTGAAATTTTATAATGCTTATATAAATCAGTATCTTAAATTATTCAACAAAGCCTCTACACGGAAAAACGAAGGGTTGAGTATCCGAGAAACAGCGAAGCAATTTCGGATTGGCCCTGCCTCTGTATCGCGTTGGATTAATCAAATAGAGTCAAAAGCATCGACCACGCGTCAGCGAAAGATCGATAAATCCGAGTTGATAAAAGATGTTGAACAATATCCAGATGCTTACCAAAAAGAACGTGCAGAGCGTTTTGGCGTTTGTCAGAAGGCCATTTGGCAAGCGCTTAAAAAGCTGGGATTGACCTATAAAAAAAACTCTACGTCATCCGAAAGCCGACGAAAACGCCCGGCAGGGATTTCAACAAAAAAAACAACAGTATGAAAAAGAAGGTAAACCTATTGTTTTTATTGATGAAAGTGGTTTTTCACACGATGCCCCACGGACTCACGGCTATTCCCCAAAAGGTCAACGGTGTTTTGGCCTGAAGAACTGGGGAGCTAGGGGAAGAACAAATGTTATCGGCGCTTTATTAGGCACAACGCTGTTTGCTATCGGATTATTTGATATCAATATTAACAGCGATGTTTTCTATGCCTGGGTCACACAAGTCCTTATCCCAGTACTCCCTAAAAACAGTGTAATCATGATGGACAATGCCACTTTTCACAAAAAACATAATATTCAACAAGTCATCATCGATGCAGGGTATATGGTGGAGTATTTGCCTACATATTCGCCAGATCTTAACCCAATTGAGCATAAATGGGCACAAGCAAAAAGCAAAAAGCAAAAAAAGAGAGATGGGTTGCGATACAGAGAGTTTGTTCTCAGTCCATATGGTGTAATCAAAATTAAGTCGCTTGGCTATACCATCGCCAGAGAGCTTGCTCTGCCTCGCTCGACCATCAGCAGGGAACTCAGACGCAATACCGACCCTACTTTCAATGGTGTCTACTGCTGTAGCAGGGCGGACACTCTGGCCCGGGAACGCCGTCATAAGCCTCTGCCAAACAATGCTTTTTACCCGTTGGAGCCACACATTCAGAACTTCATCAGGCAGGCGCTTTCCACTCACTCTTCACCTGAAATTATCAGTGGCCGTTTGCACCTGGAATTCGGTATATCTGTCAGCAAGAATACGCTATATCGCTATATCCTGCAGGAGAGACAGGCTGGCGGGGAGCTATATCAGCAACTTCCTCATCGGGGAAAACGTTACAGGTACAATGCCGAAAACCTCAAATCAGGCCCTATTCCCAACCGTGTTGGAATTGGGTATCGCCCAGCTCAAGCCGAGCTTAAACAGGAGCCTGGCCACTTCGAAATTGACACTATTTTTGGCAAAGACCAGAAGTCATTCTTGTTAACCATCGTAGATAAAGCATTGAAAACCTTCATCATTCGCAAACTACCTAATAAGCGTGCGGAGACTGTGGTTGCTGCTTTCAGGTACATTGAAGCTAATGCTGCAGGCGATCTCGAAAACGCAACGTTGTTGGTTTTTCGTGATGGTTGCTCATACCGCGATCGGCTAACCGTCTGGTTACAGCAGGCGCAGGTTAAACCCTATCGCCTGGCCGAAATGTCGTCCTATCATGCCATTCTGGGCGGTGTCAGCGCCGGGATGGGCGTAGGGATAGTGCCACGTCCGATACTGTGCACATTCCCGTCGGAGAATTTAATTACCGTCCACCCCTTCATGGAGTCAGGCAACCCTATTACCACCGCGTTGGTATGGCGCAAGGACGGTATGACAGCCAATATTCGCGCACTGATCGACATACTGTCTTCAGAGGCAGAAAGCGTTTCTGATACCCAACGCAGCGCAGAATCATGAATCCGTGAACCCGCTATTTCGCTTTCATTTCTTCTCTGGTTCCAATATGGGATATATTGGGGACACTATCGTAAATACTCTCTTTATAACAGGTAACATCGGCAATGGCTCTGATCCCCAAAAACTACGCACGGCTGGAAAGCGGCTACCGTGAGAAAGCACTAAAAATTTATCCGTGGGTGTGTGGGCGCTGCTAGCGGGAGTTTGTTTATTCCAACATGCGCGAATTAACAGTTCACCATATCGATAACGACCATACCAATAATCCGGAAGATGGCAGCAACTGGGAGTTACTGTGTCTGTATTGCCATGACCATGAACACTCAAAGTACACTGAGGCAGACCAATACGGCACAACCGTTGTGGCGGGAGAGGACGCGCAAAATGACGTTGCGGCTGCGACCTATAATCCCTTTGCCGATTTAAAATCGATGTTTAACAAGAAATAACCTCTGCTTCTGTCATGGGCTGCTGACGCAGCCCTGACAAACCCAGACTTCAAGGAATTGCCCACCAAGAGAACGCTGCCCCCACGTTACTTATCGCCCTGCTTGGTGGACAGCTCAGATTGTCACGCCACGTTAAGAAACGTTGACAAACTCAAAACCATCGTGCACGTCTGACGAATCCCTTTTTGTTGGCGGGGGTTCAACAATCACAAACCCTTCGGCTCCTTCAGCCTCATCAACTAACACATGACGCTCCAACGTATCGGGGATAGCCCTGAGTAGCATACCATCAGGGCTGGGTGGATAAACATAAATATCACGCCGTATATCAATCACTTCTACTTCATATTTAGGCTTTGTTACTGGCTCTAGGTCTCCGCACTCTAAACATGGATCGCCCCCTGGCGCTACAACGGGTGGTTCTGGCCATTCCGGCGCCCCTTTAGGGTTTATTTCCCTGTCTTCATCCTCAAAAGATTCATCGTCAACAGAGGTTTTTTCTCCTGGCTCTAGATCCCCGCACTCTAAGCATGGATCGCCTTCTGGCGTTACAACGGGTGGTTTTGGCCGCTCTGGCGCCCCTTTAGGGCTTACTGCACTGTCTTCATCTTCAAGAGGTTCATCGTCAACAGACGGTTTTTTTCCTGGTTCTAAATCCCCGCACTCAAAACATGGATCGCCTTCTGGCGTTACAACAGGTGGTTTTGGCCGTTCTGGCGCCCCTGATGGGGTTGGTGCTTTTGGCGGTTGAGATGCTGGAGGTACAGTTGGCGGTTTTGGCACAGCAGGTACTTTTACCACTGGTTTTTCTATCTGTTCCAAGGATTTCTCTCGAAACGAAAGCTTTATATCGTTGTTACGATCAACAACATGATAATTTTTTGCTTTCCTCAAGTACTGCGATGCGGTGTACGTTGGATAAAGTTGCAAAGAAAGAGGTACGCCAAATTGGTAACGAACAGAGACCCCGAAACGGTTTTCAGCTTGACTTTGCCCACCCAACACGCGATCAACATCAAACTGTAGCAATGGAATAGGCGCATAGCTGAGTCCTAACGATAACGCATGCGGATTTCTGGCATCTTTCCCTTTCTTGGTAAGCGCAACACTATCGCCAAAGTATTGCTCAAATTTCACCCGACCACTCAACTGACGATACCCAGGTATCCACGCTTGCAAATTGACATCATAGCCATGAGCGACATCAGCGTAATACCCTGGTTTCTCATCAACATCCCGGTTACGTGTCAGGCCATAATATCCATTGGCTGTAAAACGAGCATGATCAAACCATAGCTCCCCACCAACACCGAGGCGGTGGTAAACCGATTTTGACTTTTGTACATCATAAAAAAGGTTATAGCCCAATCCCCAGTCATTACCAAAATGACGCTGTCCCACTCCCACACTGGCGCTGTTTTTATGCTTGCGATGATGTCCCCCAAATTGGCTAAACAGTATGCGATTTTCATTTTCTTGCAATGGAACTAATACATTCAGCGAGGTACTTTCAAACTGACGACCAGGCGTACTCAAACGAGCCTGAGCCTCTCCCCGAATTTTTATATCCGTCCTTTTGGACGACATCGAGGAATGCTGACTAGAGGCGCTACCTGAGAGCGATGGTGAAATTACAGAGCGTCCTGCTTCCTCTTTTGAGAACTTAATCACAGAAGTGTGGGTTCTCTCATCACTTTTATTCACCTGAGAACAACCAATCAAAACAAAAACCATCCCCAGCGGTCGAAAAAAACCATATTCCCAATTATCACTCATAGTTTATTAAACACAAATGTGCCCTCAATAATAAATAAAAAATATGAATTATAAAAACCAAAAAGCAGCACACTCTATAATATGATAAAAAATTAAAAAATAGGGTTATCATCCGATACCAATCCATCAACTGCGTCTTTCATCGCTAAAAAATGGTTATTCAAACGCCATAATTATCGTCATGATAGATAACAAAAACCATCAAAATCAACACAATAACAACAACACACTCAATGTAAACGTTACCTTCCTCGCTAAACATTAGCCTATTCTTGTTAAATATTCTGAAATTTTGATGATGATTTTTTAAAATAATTCTGATTTTAAGCAGACCGATGTCTTTTATCCAACCTTAAAGATAACTACATTTGTTTATTTAACATATTCTCTTTAACATAGTTAAATAACGAAGCGCGACTATTTACGTGCTGAGACAATGACACACATTTAATGAGCAATATTCATAGCACTAATCAATACAATACGATTATCTCATTACACATGTTCTGTTATCTTGGCCTTATTGATACTGAGCGATGCCTGCATCACAGCGCACATTGTTTGTTATACATATTTACGGAGAATCATGCATGTCGCACCAACACGACCGCACTCGAAGAGCGCTGCTTTCCGCATTGGCCAGCTTAACCGTGGTCAAAATGGCGTTTCCCATCTCCGCGAGTGTCAACACGGATAAACCACTAAACACTGAACGCACGCTCGTTGCCTATGGCTTTGTTGAATAATTTAACCGTTTGATTTACATCTTCTTTAGTTAGAATGCATTTACAGAGAATGTATTTTGTTAGAACGACAAATCAAATAGTTAGCACAATAAAAAGCATTCCGAGAGGAAAAATTAGTCGTTGAAATTTTATAATGCTTATATAAATCAGTATCTTAAATTATTCAACAAAGCCCGCAGTCTGCACAGCGATCTGTTTGAGATAGAGCCAGCAATACCCTACCCAGAGGATTATTTTCAGACGGTAGAACAGGCAAACATTGAACGTGACCGTGGCCTCAGGCCACCGCTAAAACGCAGTGTCAGTAATATAGAGCGTTATCAAACGATTTATTTAGGCTGTGTCCCTTAATTACGTAACCGGGCGTAAAACAAGCGGATGCAGCCCAGTTTCACCATTGCTAGATAGTTTCTTGCCGTTTTTTCATAACGTGTGGCAATCCGTCTATATTCCTTTAAACGGCCAAAACATCTTTCTACAACGTTGCGACGGCGATAAGCATCACGATAAAGTTGTGAGCGTCCATCTGAAGCGAGAGTGTAAAAAGATCTGTGTAAATGGCATTTTGAGGAAAACCTTCAGAGGACAAAAAATGCCTATCAGCAACGAACTTATTGACCAACTGCTTCAGGATTGCCACTCCCCTCAGGAGCTTCTGGGTGAATCAGGCCTACTCAAGGAGCTAACTAAAAGACTGGCGGAACGGGTTCTTGAAGCTGAGATGGAGATACACCTTGGGTATGCTAAGCATGACCCGGCTGGTGGCTTTGTTGAATAATTTAACATGCTGATTTACATAATTATTATAACACTTCAACAACTAAGTTTTCCAGCCGTAATGCTTTTTATTGTGCTAACTACTTGATTTGTCGTTCTAACAAAATACAGTCTCTGTACATGCATTCTACCTAAAGAAGATGTAAATCAAACGGTTAAATTATTCAACAAAGCCCCGGCTGGTAATAATTCAGGCAACTCCCGCAATGGCAAGACATCCAAGAGCGTACGTAGCCAAAATGGGGCGCTCGAGCTCGATATTCCGCGCGACCGCAACAGTACCTTCGAGCCGACACTGATCGGTAAGCACGAAAAGCAGCTTAACGGCTTCGATGACCGCATTATTTCTCTCTATTCCAGAGGGCTATCAACCCGTGATATTCAGGCTCACTTTAAAGAAGTCTACGGGGTCGATGTTTCCGCTGGCTTCATTTCTCAAGTGACCAATGCCGTGATGGATGACGTTAAGCGCTGGCAGCAACGGCCGCTGGATGCGTTTTATCCCATTGTTTACCTTGACTGTATTGTGGTCAAAAGCCAGGACGGCGGAGCCGTGACCAACAAGTCTGTTTACTTGGCTCTAGGCATCAACGGCCAGGGCGAAAAAGAGCTGCTGGGGCTATGGATAGCCAAAACCGAGGGGGCCAAGTCCTGGTTATCTGTAATGACAGAACTGAAAAATCGTGGGCTACAGGACATCTTCATCGCCTGCTGCGATGGCCTGAAGGGCTTTCCTTATGCCATTGAAGCTGTTTACCCGCATACGCGGGTACAGCTCTGCATCGTGCATCAGGTGCGGAACTCGCTGCGCTACGTCGGCTGGAAAGAACGTAAAGCCGTTGCTGCTGACCTCCGCACTATAGCCAAGCGACATTATTTTGATAACAGCCAGCTATGCTTCTTTGCCGCATATCAGGGCATAGGATGTAATCATTTTTAAGTCGGTTGGCTATATCTATAGTTCCGCAACGCTAGAGGGCGCTGAAGAGGCCCTGGATGCCTTCGCGGCCAAATGGGATGAGCAGTTCCCGACGATCAGCACATCGTGGAGAAATAATTGGGAACGTCTCATCGTCATTTTTGATTTTCCGCCGGAGATCCGCAAGGTTATCTACACCACCAACGCGATAGAGTCGTTAAATGCTTCATTGCGCAAGATAACGAAAACGCGACGAATATTTCCAACGGATGACTCGGTGCTAAAATTATTCTATCTAGCCTTGCATAATATCTCGGCTAAATGGACCCTACCAATCAGAGACTGGAAACCTGCTATGAGCCAATTCATGTTGATGTATGGAGATCGGATTTCCGGTTAAGCGATGGAGCCATTTACACGAAATTCTTTACAGACTCTCTGAAGCCAGTTTTTCATTTGATTTTCGGGGAATAACCGTTTTTATCCCTTTTCTTTTCAACTTGTTACGGAGTGTATTGCCAGAGTAGGCTTTGTCAGACAGTACCGCATGACCACGACGCTTCATGCTACCGTTCTGCCGTTGCACGCCAATGCCGTCCAGGAGTCGTAACGCGAACAGGCTTTCGTGAGCCTGCCCAGCACTCAGTACGATATTTAGCGGGATGCCGCTTCCGTCAGTCGCCATGTGGATTTTGGTGCCATAACCACCTCGTGAGCGACTCAGGCTGTTATCGTTGGTAATATCGGGATGTTTTTTTGAGCGCCAGCCGCACATTTGAGCGCACGGATATTGCTGCCATCCAGCGCAATGGCTGACCAGTCAACAAGTCCATGAGCATCAAGAAATGAAAGTAACCTATTAAAAATAATGTTAATAACTCCAGACTTTGACCATCTATTGAAACGGTTATAAACGGTTTTCCATGGGCCGTAACGTTCAGGTAAATCACGCCATGGGGCACTTGAACACAGTATCCAGAACATGCCGTTGACGATTTTGCGATGTTCTGCCCATGGCCGGCATGCCTGCGGAGATGTCAAAACGGTTGGTAACAAGGGCTCAATGATTGCCCATGCTTCATCAGAAAGATCGTAGCGAGCCATAATCCAAAGTGTCTTAGAAACAGATGGATACTATAGCTCAAGCAATTAAGGGACACAGCCTAGGTTTTCCTGTTTGGGGAACCACCCTGCCTCCAGTAGTTCAAACCTTTCTCACTACCCATAATCTGGCAGACAGCACCCTGATACCTTTCATCACACATGGCGGATATGGTGTTGGTAACTGTGAAGCAGTCCTGGCGAGACTGGCTCCCCATGCCAGACGAGAACCACCGCTTGTTATCGAATGTGATCAGGAACGCAGGACCACGGAAACCGTGACCCACTGGTTACGTACCGTCTCGCGCTGAATAGCCAACGCGACCGACAATTAATGAATACAGCGAATAAACCCTAGTGAATTGGCGCGACTAATCGAATAAATCGCACTGCGCTATGCTTGCTAAACATCGGTAAAACCGTTATTTGCAGGAGATTAACAATGCAAAAACGTTATAGCCAAGCGACATTATTTTGATAACAGCCAGCTATGCTTCTTTGCCGCATATCAGGGCATAGGATGTAATCATTTTTAAGTCGGTTGGCTATATTTGGGAAAATCCGGGTGGCTTTGTTGAATAATTTAACCGTTTGATTTACATCTTCTTTAGGTAGAATGCATTTACAGAGAATGTATTTTGTTAGAACGACAAATCAAATAGTTAGCACAATAAAAAGCATTCCGAGAGGAAAAATTAGTCGTTGAAATTTTATAATGCTTATATAAATCAGTGTCTTAAATTATTCAACAAAGCCATCCGGGCTTGAAGTGTCGGCGCTAGGTCTGGGCTGCATGGGGTTGAGCCAAGGCTACGGCCCGGCAACGGATACCCGCCAAGCCATAGCACTGATTCGCGCAGCCGTTGAGCGCGGGGTAACATTTTTTGATACCGCCGAAGTGTATGGCCCTTATTTAAATGAAGATGTCGTGGGTGAGGCCTTAAAACCATTACGCGATCGCGTGGTTATCGCGACAAAATTTGGCTTTAACATAGGCAACGACAATAAACGACAAATGTTGAACAGTCGCCCGGAGCATATCCGTGAGGCCGTAGAAGGTTCACTGCGTCGCCTTAAGACGGAGGTTATAGATCTTCTCTATCAACACCGGGTTGACCCCGATGTCCCGATTGAAGATGTCGCAGGAACCGTAAAAGATCTGATCGCCGAAGGTAAAGTAAAACATTTTGGTCTTTCAGAAGCCGGTGCGCAAACCGTGCGTCGCGCTCATGCCATACAACCGGTTACTGCGCTGCAAAGTGAATATTCCCTATGGTGGCGCGAACCAGAGCAAGAAATACTGCCGCTGCTTGAAGAGCTCGGCATTGGTTTTGTGCCCTTTAGCCCACTGGGCAGAGGCTTTCTGACCGGTACAATCAAAGCCAAAACCACCTTTGCAGACAATGATTTCCGCAAAACGGTTCCGCGTTTCGCCGCAGAAGCCCTGAAAGCCAACGAAAAATTGGTGATATTACTGGCAGAACTGGCAGCAGAACGTCACACCACTTCCGCACAAATCGCACTGGCTTGGTTACTGGCACAAAAATCATGGATTGTGCCAATCCCGGGCACCACGAAGCTGCATCGGCTGGAGGAAAACCTGGCTGCAACAGAAATCAAACTCCCCCCCGCAGACTTGCAGAAAATTACCCAAGCACTGGAAACGGTAAAAATTGTGGGTGAACGTTATCCGGCGGCATTGCAAGCGCATGTTGGTCGTTAATCGTCATAGAGATAGTTGTCATGTTTAAAACCATTAAAGCGATTGGCACCGATGCGGCAGCCAATCCATTAACCACATTCAGTATCAAACGCCGTGGATTACAAGACAATGACGTTGAGATGGACATTCTCTACTGCGGCATTTGTCATTCCGACCTTCATCAAGCGTGTTGCTTAATAGTGAAATAAGGGTGTTTCGGTGATTGAAGTAAATTTTACGCTGTTCTGAGAGGCTTTGTTGAATAATTTAACCGTTTGATTTACATCTTCTTTAGTTAGAATGCATTTACAGAGAATGTATTTTGTTAGAACGACAAATCAAATAGTTAGCACAATAAAAAGCATTCCGAGAGGAAAAACTAGTCGTTGAAATGGCTTTGTTGAATAATTTAAGATACTGATTTATATAAGCATTATAAAATTTCAACGACTAATTTTTCCTCTCGGAATGCTTTTTATTGTGCTAACTATTTGATTTGTCGTTCTAACAAAATACATTCTCTGTAAATGCATTCTAACTAAAGAAGATGTAAATCAAACGGTTAAATTATTCAACAAAGCCCGTTGAAATTTTATAATGCTTATATAAATCAGTATCTTAAATTATTCAACAAAGCCCGAGAGTGTAAAAAGATCTGTGTAAATGGCATTTTGAGGAAAACCTTCAGAGGACAAAAAATGCCTATCAGCAACGAACTTATTGACCAACTGCTTCAGGATTGCCACTCCCCTCAGGAGCTTCTGGGTGAATCAGGCCTACTCAAGGAACTGACTAAAAGACTGGCGGAACGGGTTCTTGAAGCTGAGATGGAGATACACCTTGGGTATGCTAAGCATGACCCGGCTGGTAATAATTCAGGCAACTCCCGCAATGGCAAGACATCCAAGAGCGTACGTAGCCAAAATGGGGCGCTCGAGCTCGATATTCCGCGCGACCGCAACAGTACCTTCGAGCCGACACTGATCGGTAAGCACGAAAAGCAGCTTAACGGCTTCGATGACCGCATTATTTCTCTCTATTCCAGAGGGCTATCAACCCGTGATATTCAGGCTCACTTTAAAGAAGTCTACGGGGTCGATGTTTCCGCTGGCTTCATTTCTCAAGTGACCAATGCCGTGATGGATGACGTTAAGCGCTGGCAGCAACGGCCGCTGGATGCGTTTTATCCCATTGTTTACCTTGACTGTATTGTGGTCAAAAGCCAGGACGGCGGAGCCGTGGCCAACAAGTCTGTTTACTTGGCTCTAGGCATCAACGGCCAGGGCGAAAAAGAGCTGCTGGGGCTATGGATAGCCAAAACCGAGGGGGCCAAGTTCTGGTTATCTGTAATGACAGAACTGAAAAATCGTGGGCTACAGGACATCTTCATCGCCTGCTGCGATGGCCTGAAGGGCTTTCCTGATGCCATTGAAGCTGTTTACCCGCATACGCGGGTACAGCTCTGCATCGTGCATCAGGTGCGGAACTCGCTGCGCTACGTCGGCTGGAAAGAACGTAAAGCCGTTGCTGCTGACCTCCGCGCTATCTATAGTTCCGCAACGCTAGAGGGCGCTGAAGAGGCCCTGGATGCCTTCGCGGCCAAATGGGATGAGCAGTTCCCGACGATCAGCCCATCGTGGAGAAATAATTGGGAACGTCTCATCGTCATTTTTGATTTTCCGCCGGAGATTCGCAAGGTTATCTACACCACCAACGCGATAGAGTCGTTAAATGCTTCATTGCGCAAGATAACGAAAACGCGACGAATATTTCCAACGGATGACTCGGTGCTAAAATTATTCTATCTAGCCTTGCATAATATCTCGGCTAAATGGACCCTACCAATCAGAGACTGGAAACCGGCTATGAGCCAATTCATGTTGATGTATGGAGATCGGATTTCCGGTTAAGCGATGGAGCCATTTACACGAAATTCTTTACAGACTCCACTTTAAAGAAGTCTACGGGGTCGATGTTTCCGCTGGCTTCATTTCTCAAGTGACCAATGCTGTGATGGATGACGTTAAGCGCTGGCAGCAACGGCCGCTGGATGCGCTTTATCCCATTGTTTACCTTGACTGTATTGTTGTCAAAAGCCAGGACGGCGGAGCCGTGGCCAACAAGTCTGTTTACTTGGCTCTAGGCATCAACGGCCAGGGCGAAAAAGAGCTGCTGGGGCTATGGATAGCCAAAACTGAGGGGGCCAAGTTCTGGTTATAGCCAAGCGACTTAATTTTGATTACACCATATGGACTGAGAACAAACTCTCTGTATCGCAACCCATCTCTCTTTTTTTGCTTTTTGCTTGTGCCCATTTATGCTCAATTGGGTTAAGATCTGGCGAATATGTAGGCAAATACTCCACCATATACCCTGCATCGATGATGACTTGTTGAATATTATGTTTTTTGTGAAAAGTGGCATTGTCCATCATGATTACACTGTTTTTAGGGAGTACTGGGATAAGGACTTGTGTGACCCAGGCATAGAAAACATCGCTGTTAATATTGATATCAAATAATCCGATAGCAAACAGCGTTGTGCCTAATAAAGCGCCGATAACATTTGTTCTTCCCCTAGCTCCCCAGTTCTTCAGGCCAAAACACCGTTGACCTTTTGGGGAATAGCCGTGAGTCCGTGGGGCATCGTGTGAAAAACCACTTTCATCAATAAAAACAATAGGTTTACCTTCTTTTTCATACTGTTGTTTTTTTTGTTGAAATCCCTGCCGGGCGTTTTCGTCGGCTTTCGGATGACGTAGAGTTTTTTTTATAGGTCAATCCCAGCTTTTTAAGCGCTTGCCAAATGGCCTTCTGACAAACGCCAAAACGCTCTGCACGTTCTTTTTGGTAAGCATCTGGATATTGTTCAACATCTTTTATCAACTCGGATTTATCGATCTTTCGCTGACGCGTGGTCGATGCTTTTGACTCTATTTGATTAATCCAACGCGATACAGAGGCAGGGCCAATCCGAAATTGCTTCGCTGTTTCTCGGATACTCAACCCTTCGTTTTTCCGTGTAGATATAGCCAACCGACTTAAAAATGATTACATCCTATGCCCTGATATGCGGCAAAGAAGCATAGCTGGCTGTTATCAAAATAATGTCGCTTGGCTATATCTGTGATGACAGAACTGAAAAATCGTGGGCTAAAGGACATCTTCGTCGCCTGCTGCGATGGCCTGAAAGGCTTTCCTGATGCCATTGAAGCTGTTTACCCGCATACGCGGGTACAGCTCTGCATTGTGCATCAGGTGCGGAACTCGCTGCGCTACGTCGGCTGGAAAGAGCGTAAGGCCGTTGCTGCTGACCTGCGCACTATCTATAGTTCCGCAACGCTAGAGGGCGCTGAAGAGGCCCTGGATGCCTTCGCGGCCAAATGGGATGAGCAGTTCCCGACGATCAGCCCGTCGTGGAGAAATAATTGGGAACGTCTCATCGTCATTTTTGACTTTACGCCGGAGATCCGCAAGGTTATCTACACCACCAACGCGATAGAGTCGTTAAATGCTTCATTGCGCAAGATAACGAAAACGCGACGAATATTTCCAACGGATGACTCGGTGATAAAATTACTCTATCTAGCCTTGCATAATATCTCTGCTAAATGGACCTTGCCAATCAGAGACTGGAAACCTGCTATGAGCCAATTCATGTTGATGTATGGAGAACGAATCTCCGGTTAAGCAATGAAGCCATTTACACAAAATTCTTTACAGACTCTATCCGACCTATGATTTGCAAGGACTTCTTTTTGGTTTAGATAGAACACGGGTATGTCGCTGGGTAAAAATATTATAGCCAACCGACTTAAAAATGATTACATCCTATGCCCTGATATGCGGCAAAGAAGCATAGCTGGCTGTTATCAAAATAATGTCGCTTGGCTATATTGCCGGTTTTAGAGATGACCTTGGGGCGAGAATGTGTTTTGCCCGCTCGTCAAATTCGCTCTGCTGAGGAATTTTTTCGCGCCTTTCCTGGAGTTAAAGACGTCTTTATTGATGGGACAGAGCGACCTGTCCAAAAGCCTAAGAATCTGCGTCGGCGAAAAAAAATGTATTCGGGAAAGAAAAGACAGACCACTCGAAAAGGGCTTATTATGACTGACGAAACAAGGCAAATTGGATTTATCCCCATGAGCAAAAATGGGCGCCGTCACGATAAACGCTTACTCGATAAAGTCGATATAATTCGCCATATTCCTCCTGAGGTAACCATCTGGGCAGATACCGGTTTTCAAGGTATAGATAAACAGCATCCTAATACACAAATCCCAAAAAAAGGAACTCGAAAAAGACCTTTATCGCCTGAACAAAAACAAGAAAATAAAATAATCTCGGGCATCCGTATTACAGTTGAACACGCCATCGCGGGTATCAAGCGCCTCGGTTGCATGACCCAAGTTTTACGGAATCGTAGACCCTTTATTGATGATATAGCCAAGCGACTTAATTTTGATTACACCATATGGACTGAGAACAAACTCTCTGTATCGCAACCCATCTCTCTTTTTTTGCTTTTTGCTTGTGCCCATTTATGCTCAATTGGGTTAAGATCTGGCGAATATGTAGGCAAATACTCCACCATATACCCTGCATCGATGATGACTTGTTGAATATTATGTTTTTTGTGAAAAGTGGCATTGTCCATCATGATTACACTGTTTTTAGGGAGTACTGGGATAAGGACTTGTGTGACCCAGGCATAGAAAACATCGCTGTTAATATTGATATCAAATAATCCGATAGCAAACAGCGTTGTGCCTAATAAAGCGCCGATAACATTTGTTCTTCCCCTAGCTCCCCAGTTCTTCAGGCCAAAACACCGTTGACCTTTTGGGGAATAGCCGTGAGTCCGTGGGGCATCGTGTGAAAAACCACTTTCATCAATAAAAACAATAGGTTTACCTTCTTTTTCATACTGTTGTTTTTTTTGTTGAAATCCCTGCCGGGCGTTTTCGTCGGCTTTCGGATGACGTAGAGTTTTTTTTATAGGTCAATCCCAGCTTTTTAAGCGCTTGCCAAATGGCCTTCTGACAAACGCCAAAACGCTCTGCACGTTCTTTTTGGTAAGCATCTGGATATTGTTCAACATCTTTTATCAACTCGGATTTATCGATCTTTCGCTGACGCGTGGTCGATGCTTTTGACTCTATTTGATTAATCCAACGCGATACAGAGGCAGGGCCAATCCGAAATTGCTTCGCTGTTTCTCGGATACTCAACCCTTCGTTTTTCCGTGTAGATATCACTTTACGTCTAAAATCAATTGAATAGCTCATTTAAATAATGTAATCAAAATTAAGTCGTTTAGCTATACCTTCTTACTCCTTAGCGCCGGTCTTTGGAATTTCCATCTCAGAACAGCGTAAAATTTACTTCAATCACCGAAACACCCTTATTTCACTATTAAGCAACACACTTAATGAATCATGCCTTCCGCGTTGACACCGAGCAAATGCTCTGTGGGTCGAAATACCGTTTGCAGGAATTGCAGTAACCCTAGCAGCACCGCCAACCCAATACCCGGAATAATGCCCACCAGCAGCACACTCAGAAAAGTAAACAGAGCAAGATAGAAGGCCGGGCGATTACGCTTTCGCAGTTGGAATATACTGCGTAAATCCAGTAAGCCCCACAGCGCATAGATTAATATGACACCGAGTACAGCAATAGGAATATATTGCAGGGGTTCACTTAACAGCACGACCACCAGCGCAATCGCCAATGCGGCGATCACAGAAACCAACTGACTTTTGCCACCGTTGGCATCGTTAACCGCAGTACGTGAATTAGCGCCGCTGATGGCAAATCCCTGAGATAAACCAGAGACGATATTCACCAAACTCAGCGCGCGAAATTCACTGTTTACGTCCACCTCGTAGCCATTTTTTGCCGCGAAACTGCGCGCGGTCAGCATCATACTGACAAAGCTGACCACCGCAAGATTCAACGCCGGGATCACCAGTTCACGCAGCAAACCGGGTTTGAAATCCGGCCAGGAGACAGTAGGCAAACCGCCCCCGGTGTAATCGGAAACCGTTTCTACCCCAAAGCGTGGCAGGTTTGCCGCCCAGGTCAGCCCCGTTGTCAACAGGACTGCAAAGAGCGGTGCAGGCCAATTAGGGCGTACATAGCGCACACCAAACAGGCATAACAACGTCAGCAACGAGATACCCACCGTCGGCCAGTGGCTACTTGCCAGATTCGACGGTAGCGCATAAATGCGCTCAATCAGTTCACTGGTGTAGGGAGAGAAACCAAACACTTTGCTGATCTGATTGACAATAATGGTCAACGCAACGCCGTTAAGCAAGCCACTCAATATGGGGCGGGACAATAAATCCGCAATGGCCCCCAACTTGAATCGGCTGGCAATCAGACA
Organism: Symbiopectobacterium purcellii; assembly: GCF_052050035.1. GTDB lineage: Bacteria > Pseudomonadota > Gammaproteobacteria > Enterobacterales > Enterobacteriaceae > Symbiopectobacterium > Symbiopectobacterium purcellii_A. The sequence continues at coordinate 3,807,252 of NZ_CP189882.1, read as the reverse complement.
CCACGTTCCCATCATCAACGTCATCACAATAGCTAATTGCCAATGAAGCTCCGCGTTTCCCGCCGCTAAGGGTTTAATGACCGCCGCGATGACCGCACAGGTAGCGGCATCTGGCCCCACAATTAATTGCCGTGAAGAGCGAAAAATGGCGTAGGCGACCATCGGCAAGATACAGGAGTAAAGCCCAACGATCGCGCTTACGCCGGCCAATTCGGCATAGGCAATCGCCACCGGTAACGCAACGGCAGCCAGGCTTTGTTGAATAATTTAACCGTTTGATTTACATCTTCTTTAGTTAGAATGCATTTACAGAGAATGTATTTTGTTAGAACGACAAATCAAATAGTTAGCACAATAAAAAGCATTCCGAGAGGAAAAATTAGTCGTTGAAATTTTATAATGCTTATATAAATCAGTATCTTAAATTATTCAACAAAGCCCGGCAGCCACTGAAAGCCCCGCACGAACGTCATGCTTTAACCAGGTGCGTTCATAAGCAAGCAGATTTGTCAGGCCGGGAGTCAGGGATTTCCACTGCATACTTCTTCCATTTAATCTTCATTACGGGGATCGGTCTGCTCGCTGGCGGGCGACAGCGCAGGTTGCACAGCAGGAATGGCTTGCCTACAAAAACGCACAGATGATGTGAAGTATGGCAGAGATAAAATAAAAATCAGAAGTCGTCCTGTACTGCGCCTTCTGATTTTTTGTATGACGCAAGGCTTTGTTGAATAATTTAAAATACTGATTTAAATGGGTATTATAAAATTTTAACGACTAAATTTTACTACCGTAATGCTTTTTATTGTGCTAACTATTTGATTTATCGCTCTAACAAAATACATTTTCTGTACATGCATCCCACCTAAAGAAGTTGTAAATCAAAACGTTAAATTATTCAACAAAGCCATGACGCAACAACGCGTGAAGGATCAGAAAGTCACATTCACGGAAAGCCAGTAATTACGCCCAGGCATCACATAGCCGGTGGTACTCTGGGAAGAGGTAAAGTAATCCCCAGCGGTTGTTGTCCCGCTCCCCACAGCAAACACGTGTGTCCGGGTAAAATCTTTATCCGTCAGGTGGCTTTGTTGAATAAATCAGAATTAGCCGACAGGATGACTCCCTCTGCTACACCTGTTATCCGATCCTGACGCTGTGTGGCATACCCAACAACGTCATACGATTCAGCGCTTTGACCATCGCCATGGCTTCACCCACCTGAGCATCGTAGTCACGCAGGCTCAGGTGGCCACCCAGCAAAGTTTTTATGCGGAACATCGCTGTTTCTGCCACTGAACGCCGGTGATAACCCACTTTCTTTTTCCACATATCATTACTCCCGCTCAGACGCTGATTCGCCACCGCATGGTTACGTTCATAGTACTTGTCCGGCCAGTATTTCGCTCCGCTTCGCGGCGGGATAAGGGGCCTGATTTTCTTTCTCAGCAACGCATCGTGGCAGTAACGGGCGTCATAAGCACCGTCTGCTGACACTTACCTGATTTTCCGGTGGGTTTGGTTAATCAGGCCCGGCAGTGCCTGCGCATCTGTCGTTCCGCTGAGCGATAAGTCGGCACAGATAATCTCATGCGTCGCACTGTCTGCTGCCAGATGAAGCTTGCGCCACACTCTTCGTCTGTCAGCCCCATGCTGCCTGACTTTCCATTCACCTTCGCCAAAGACCTTCAGACCGGTACTGTCGATGACCAGATGCGAGATTTCACCACGCGTTGGCGTTTTTATGCTGATACTGACGGTTTTTGCGCGCCGACTGACCAGAGAGTAGTCCGGGCAGCGCAGTGGCAGGCTCATCAGTGTAAAAACCGAGTCGACAAAGCCCTGTAATGCCCGGAGCGACAGGTTAAACACGCGCTTTATCATCAAAACCGTGGTATAGCTAAGCGACATTATTTTGATAACAGCCAGCTATGCTTCTTTGCCACATATCAGGGCATCGGCTGTAATCATTTTTAAGTCGGTTGGCTATAACAGCCATATCGGTGTAGTAAATCGGCCGACCACGACCTTCAGGCGAAGCACTGTCAGTCCATGCAGCGATGGCCGACTCATCAAGCCAGACCGTCAGGGAGCCGCGTTGTCTGAGTGCTTTGTTGTAGGTGGGCCAGTTGGTGATTTTAAACTTTTGCTTTGCCATGGGGAGCTGCTATCGGGAGCGATGATAGTGCTCTGATCCGGCGATCCCCTGAAAGTTCGATTTATTCAACAAAGCCCCGTCAGGTTATTGATAGCGCCGTTGAGCGTCACCTCTTTGGACACTTTATACGACGCGCCAAGATTGTAGACAGTAAAGGATTTAAAATATGCGCCCAGATTGTCGTGAACCACCTTATTCGCAGGGCTCGAGTCTGTAAAGAATTTCGTGTAAATGGCTCCATCGCTTAACCGGAAATCCGATCTCCATACATCAACATGAATTGTCTCATAGCCGGTTTCCAGTCTCTGATTGGTAGGGTCCATTTAGCCGAGATATTATGCAAGGCTAGATAGAATAATTTTAGCACCGAGTCATCCGTTGGAAATATTCGTCGCGTTTTCGTTATCTTGCGCAATGAAGCATTTAACGACTCTATCGCGTTGGTGGTGTAGATATAGCCAAGCGACTTAATTTTGATTACACCATATGGACTGAGAACAAACTCTCTGTATCGCAACCCATCTCTCTTTTTTTGCTTTTTGCTTGTGCCCATTTATGCTCAATTGGGTCAAGATCTGGCGAATATGTAGGCAAATACTCCACCATATACCCTGCATCGATGATGACTTGTTGAATATTATGTTTTTTGTGAAAAGTGGCATTGTCCATCATGATTACACTGTTTTTAGGGAGTACTGGGATAAGGACTTGTGTGACCCAGGCATAGAAAACATCGCTGTTAATATTGATATCAAATAATCCGATAGCAAACAGCGTTGTGCCTAATAAAGCGCCGATAACATTTGTTCTTCCCCTAGCTCCCCAGTTCTTCAGGCCAAAACACCGTTGACCTTTTGGGGAATAGCCGTGAGTCCGTGGGGCATCGTGTGAAAAACCACTTTCATCAATAAAAACAATAGGTTTACCTTCTTTTTCATACTGTTGTTTTTTTTGTTGAAATCCCTGCCGGGCGTTTTCGTCGGCTTTCGGATGACGTAGAGTTTTTTTTATAGGTCAATCCCAGCTTTTTAAGCGCTTGCCAAATGGCCTTCTGACAAACGCCAAAACGCTCTGCACGTTCTTTTTGGTAAGCATCTGGATATTGTTCAACATCTTTTATCAACTCGGATTTATCGATCTTTCGCTGACGCGTGGTCGATGCTTTTGACTCTATTTGATTAATCCAACGCGATACAGAGGCAGGGCCAATCCGAAATTGCTTCGCTGTTTCTCGGATACTCAACCCTTCGTTTTTCCGTGTAGATACCACTTTACGTCTAAAATCAATTGAATAGCTCATTTAAATAATGTAATCAAAATTAAGTCGTTTAGCTATAACCTTGCGAATCTCCGGCGGAAAATCAAAAATGACGATGAGACGTTCCCAATTATTTCTCCACTATGGGCTGATCGTCGGGAACTGCTCATCCCATTTGTCCGCGAAGGCATCCAGGGCCTCTTCAGCGCCCTCTAGGCTGTGTCCCTTAATTGCTTGAGCTATAGTATCCATCTGTTTCTAAGACACTTTGGATTATGGCTCGCTACGATCTTTCTGATGAAGCATGGGCAATCATTGAGCCCTTGTTACCAACCGTTTTGACATCTCCGCAGGCAGGCCGGCCATGGGCAGAACATCGCAAAATCCTCAACGGCATGTTCTGGATACTGTGTTCAGGTGCCCCATGGCGTGATTTACCTGAACGTTACGGCCCATGGAAAAACGTTTATAACCGTTTCAATAGATGGTCAAAGTCTGGAGTTATTAACATTATTTTTAATAAGTTACTTTCATTTCTTGATGCTCATGGACTTGTTGACTGGTCAGCCACTGCGCTGGATGGCAGCAATATCCGTGCGCTCAAATGTGCGGCTGGCGCTCAAAAAAACATCCCGATATTACCAACGATAACAGCCTGGGTCGCTCACGAGGTGGTTATGACACCAAAATCCACATGGCGACTGACGGAAGCGGCATCCCGCTAAATATCGTACTGAGTGCTGGGCAGGCTCACGAAAGCCTGTTCGCGTTACGACTCCTGGACGGCATTGGCGTGCAACGGCAGAACGGTAGCATGAAGCGTCGTGGTCATGCGGTACTGGCTGACAAAGCCTACTCTGGCAATACACTCCGTAACAAGTTGAAAAGAAAAGGGATAAAACGGTTATTCCCCGAAAATCAAATGAAAAACTGGCTTTCAGATGAGTCTGTAAAGAATTTTGTGTAAATGGCTCCATTGCTTAACCGGAGATTCGTTCTCCATACATCAACATGAATTGGCTCATAGCAGGTTTCCAGTCTCTGATTGGCAAGGTCCATTTAGCAGAGATATTATGCAAGGCTAGATAGAGTAATTTTATCACCGAGTCATCCGTTGGAAATATTCGTCGCGTTTTCGTTATCTTGCGCAATGAAGCATTTAACGACTCTATCGCGTTGGTGGTGTAGATAACCTTGCGGATCTCCGGCGGAAAGTCAAAAATGACGATGAGACGTTCCCAATTATTTCTCCACGACGGGCTGATCGTCGGGAACTGTTCATCCCATTTGGCCGCGAAGGCATCCAGGGCCTCTTCAGCGCCCTCTAGCGTTGCGGAACTATAGATGGTGCGCAGGTCAGCAGCAACGGCCTTACGCTCTTTCCAGCCGACGTAGCGCAGCGAGTTCCGCACCTGATGCACAATGCAGAGCTGTACCCGCGTATGCGGGTAAACAGCTTCAATGGCATCAGGAAAGCCTTTCAGGCCATCGCAGCAGGCGACGAAGATGTCCTTTAGCCCACGATTTTTCAGTTCTGTCATCACAGATAACCAGAACTTGGCCCCCTCAGTTTTGGCTATCCATAGCCCCAGCAGCTCTTTTTCGCCCTGGCCGTTGACGCCGAGGGACTTGTTGGCCACGGCTCCGCCGTCCTGGCTTTTGACAACAATACAGTCAAGGTAAACAATGGGATAAAGCGCATCCAGCGGCCGTTGCTGCCAGCGCTTAACTTCATCCATCACAGCATTGGTCACTTGAGAAATGAAGCCAGCGGAAACATCGACCCCGTAGACTTCTTTAAAGTGTGCCTGAATATCACGGGTTGATAACCCTCTGGAATAGAGAGAAATAATGCGGTCATCGAAGCCGTTAAGCTGTTTTTCGTGCTTACCGATCAGTGTCGGCTCGAAGGTACTGTTGCGGTCGCGCGGAATATCGAGCTCGATCTCCCCATTTTGGCTACGTACGCTCTTGGATGTCTTGCCATTGCGTGAGTTGCCTGAATGATTACCAGCCGGGTCATGCTTAGCATACCCAAGGTGCATCTCCATCTCAGCTTCAAGAACCCGTTCCGCCAGTCTTTTAGTCAGCACCTTGAGTAGGCCTGATTCACCCAGCAGATCCTGAGGGGAGTGACAATCTTGAAGCAGTTGGTCAATAAGTTCGTTGCTGATAGGCATTTTGTTATCCTTTGAAGGTTTTCCTCAAAATGCCATTTACACAGATTATTTTACAGTCTCCCATTAGATAAACTGCTTTTTATTTTATTGTATTTAAAATGTTATCCGACCTATGATTTGCAAGCACTTCTTTTTGGTTTAGATAGAACACGGGTATGTCGCTGGGTAAAAATATTATTGCCGGTTTTAGAGATGACCTTGGGGCGAGAATGTGTTTTGCCCGCTCGTCAAATTCGCTCTGCTGAGGAATTTTTTCGCGCCTTTCCTGGAGTTAAAGACGTCTTTATTGATGGGACAGAGCGACCTGTCCAAAAGCCTAAGAATCTGCGTCGGCGAAAAAAAATGTATTCGGGAAAGAAAAGACAGACCACTCGAAAAGGGCTTATTATGACTGACGAAACAAGGCAAATTGGATTTATCCCCATGAGCAAAAATGGGCGCCGTCACGATAAACGCTTACTCGATAAAGTCGATATAATTCGCCATATTCCTCCTGAGGTAACCATCTGGGCAGATACCGGTTTTCAAGGTATAGATAAACAGCATCCTAATACACAAATCCCAAAAAAAGGAACTCGAAAAAGACCTTTATCGCCTGAACAAAAACAAGAAAATAAAATAATCTCGGGCATCCGTATTACAGTTGAACACGCCATCGCGGGTATCAAGCGCCTCGGTTGCATGACCCAAATTTTACGGAATCGTAGACCCTTTATTGATGATACCTTCTTACTCCTTAGCGCCGGTCTTTGGAATTTCCATCTCAGAACAGCGTAAAATTTACTTCAATCACCGAAACACCCTTATTTCACTATTAAGCAACACGCTTATTGTTAGTGGACAAGGCACAGTTGCTTACCCTCACAGCACCGGAAATGACCGTACTGCTCGGCGGGTTGCGCGTACTGAATATCAATACCGGGCAAACAGCGCACGGTGTATTTACTCAACGCCCTGGCACCTTGACCACTGATTTCTTCATCAACTTGCTGGACATGAATACCACCAGGCACCCGATTGATGCATCGCACACACTGTTTGAAGGACGCGATCGCACCACGGGTCAACCAAAATGGACAGGAACACGCGTAGATCTGATTTTCGATTCACACTCACAGCTACGGGCGCTGGCAGAGGTTTACGCCAGTGCGGATGCGCAGGCATCGTTCGTGCACGATTTCGTGGCTGTCTGGAATAAAGTGATGAATCTGGATCGTTTCGATCTGGTATAGCGGTTGTTCGGAGCTAGGGTCGTGCAGTAAGACTCTTCTGGTGTCCCAACATGGTCTTAGGGCCATGTTGGGGCATAACCACAGAGCGGATTGCCGCCAGTGGTGTAATTCCGCTCATCAGCTTTACAAAGTAACAGGCAATCCCTTTGACAACCTCACCATCAAGGAAAAAGTGCAAAGTCCAGGTTCCTGTCGTCATCAGCAGAATAGTTAGGACAAACACGCTAAACCACTTCTGTCGTTGCATAAATACCTCACGCTGAAATGGCACGCAACAAAACGTGCCGAAATTTGATACCAAGTAAACAAGAAATACATACCAGCATGTACTACAACAGAGTGATAATGGCAGTACGAAAATATGTAGAATTTCTTAATTTTCGGAATAAGCAGCTAGCACAACCCTGTCTATAAGCACTATGTTCTTACTGGCTTGACATTTCTTTTTTCTGCGCCAGGTTATACCATCCAAGGGATGACCCTTCCTGCGGAGAGCTGGCAATGACGCTGCAAATTGGAACTTATGTTTTTGATAATGTTGAGGTATTAGACTTTGCAGGGCCTTATGAAGTCTTTACCTACGCAACGCGTGTGGCGGGTGGACCCGAACCGAGTTTTAGCGTGTTCACGCTCGGAGAGAAGCGTGTGACAGTGCGCGCGCGTGCAGGATTAAAGATCGATCCCGATTACGCCCTTGACGATCATCCTGCACTGGATTGTCTGATCGTCCCCGGAGGGGTGGTTACTGCGGAGATGGAAAAAACCGCGGTTATTGACTGGCTTACCCGCCAAACCCCGCAAACAACCATTACTGCATCTGTTTGCACTGGTGCTTTTTTACTCGCAAAAACCGGGCTATTCAACCACCGTTCGGTAACCACCCATTGGGAAGACATTGCCGATTTGAAGACGATGTTCCCTACGTTAGACGTGAAAAGTGATGTGCGCTGGGTTGATCAAGGGGCGCTTGTGTCCTCGGCAGGGATTTCTGCTGGCATTGATATGAGCCTGCATCTGGTTGAGCGTTTTGCAGGGCGCGAATTGGCAGAAAAAACCGCCAGACAACTGGAGTTTGACTGGACAGAAAACCCTGACTGATGCAAAACAGGCTGGCCAAGCCAGCCTGCTCTTCCACTTTATTTCACGGCATTGCTCATTATAGCCAAGCGACATTATTTTGATAACAGCCAGCTATGCTTCTTTGCCGCATATCAGGGCATAGGATGTAATCATTTTTAAGTCGGTTGGCTATATTTTACCGAGGCTTATGACCCATTCCTCACCGCGCTGCATCGCTGGCGCATAAGCATTGTCGTTTACCATGGTGACCGGTTGAATCTCCAGCACCCGCCCCTTAAACAAGGTTGAGCAGGCTTTGTTGAATAATTTAACCGTTTGATTTACATCTTCTTTAGTTAGAATGCATTTACAGAGAATGTATTTTGTTAGAACGACAAATCAAATAGTTAGCACAATAAAAAGCATTCCGAGAGGAAAAATTAGTCGTTGAAATTTTATAATGCTTATATAAATCAGTATCTTAAATTATTCAACAAAGCCGGTTGAGCACACCTGGTGCACCACTTTTTCATTCATGATCGTTTGCAGGCAACGAAACCGGGGCGCATCCGGCGCAGCCAGATCTTTCATTTCCGGTTTGATACGCTGACGCAACATCTCTTTTTCAGCACTGGCGACCACTGCATCCAGATCGCGATCGCTGGAAGCCACGGGGATGTTGCCTGTTGCATCTGCCGGTAAGGTATAAAGCGTGACCAGCACTTTACGCATAGTAGCAGGATCAACGTACTCCACCTGAAACGTATGGTAATCCGAGACCACTTAAACCGTGCGACGCTGCAAGCCATCCAGCGTTTTCGGTAGCGTATCGGCAATTTGCTGCGTAGTGAAACCCTCGATAACGTCGGAACTCGTCGCCTGTGCCAAGCCATACAGCGGCAGCATCAGCAACAATCCGCACATACTCTGTTTTATTTTCATGGTGAACTCCCGACAGTGAAAAAGTATGCGCATGCCATCACGCAGTATTCTGGTTATAACACTAGCACTAAAAAGGATTTTCTATCCCGCTATTAGCGGCTTTTTTTACCGAAATGCCGAGAATTTGCATCTACTGTGATCAAAAACAATACGTTAAAAACCAGCATGTTTCATGCAGAGTACTGTTTGCTCCTGGGCTTACGTGTATGATTGCACGCTATTTGAAAGGCAGAGCACGATCCGGTGGAGAAATGGGCAGATATTATGCATGTAAACCTGACACTGTTTAAAAGTGACAATGTGCTTTTAAATAGCTTTAACGTTTTTATTTTGACACTACTGGGCTGCATGTTAGGTTCACATGCGCGTATGTCAGGCATCGATCTCTCTGTTCTCTGGCCCGTCAACATTCTGGTTGCTGCCCTGTTTTATCGCTGTCGCGGTCTGAATACCCCTTGGTATTACTGCGTTGCCTATAGCGCCATGATCGCGCAAGACAGCCTGATTTATGGCTGGGGGGTCAGCGCTCTTACTATTATAGCCAACCGACTTAAAAATGATTACATCCTATGCCCTGATATGCGGCAAAGAAGCATAGCTGGCTGTTATCAAAATAATGTCGCTTGGCTATAATAGTGCCAACCTGGTGTTTATCTTTGTGCTGGTCAAATTATTGCGTTGGCCAGAACGATATCGTCAGCAAGAAGCCGATATCACCTCCTCATTACACCTGTTTGCCTCTTGTATGATCGCCGCCCTTTGCTGTGCGCTGGTCGGCGCGTTCGCGCAACACATGGCCGTGCAAACACGTCAACCGTTTCAACAAGATGTGCTCAACTGGTTCAGTGACCAGTTTTACACCGCAGTGCTATTTTTGCCGTTACTGCTGACGCTGCGCAGCGATTTCACATTGCGTATGCCCAACGCTGACTGGCGCAGCAGCATCCCCCTACTGTTTCTTGTACTGTCGCTGGGATTGGGCATGCTGGTTGGGCCGATTGCCATTTTAGCGTTCCCCCTGCCTGCGCTCACCTGGTGTGCCATCGTGTATCCGTTGTGGGCTATACGCCTGATTACCTTGTGCACGGGTATTGTTGAACTGATCGCGACAGCGCTTCATGTTCAGGGGATTTATGACCATCAGGATGAGCTGTTTATGCAGGCGATCACCATCGCCCGTATCAGTATCGCCGCTATCATCTTTAGCCCGTTGCTGATGGCCATGAACGCCAAAACCATCCGCCAGCTCAATCAACGCTTGTTGATGCAGGCCAGCCACGATTTCCTCACTCACCTGCTTTCGCGCTATGGTTTTAACGATGCGTTAAACCGTTACGGGGAAATACCCCGCTATCGCCAAGCGGCCATCAATATAATGCTGGTTGATATCGATCACTTCAAAACCATCAACGACAGTTACGGCCACGATAACGGTGACCAGGTTTTGAAACACGTCGCGCATCTGATTCAACAATCCATCCCTGAACCGGGACTGGTGAGCCGCATCGGTGGAGAAGAGTTTGCGGCAGTCTGTTTTGATTTCTCAGAGCAGGACTTTTTTGCGTTAGCAGAGCATTTGCGCATGCGAATTCGCGACACGCCCTGCATTATTCATGGCTCACCGGTATCCGTTGCAGTGAGCATCGGCATAGCCTATGCGCCAGCTTCAGCGATGGACCTGACGCAGCATGTGCACCAACTCTTCGCTGCCGCCGATAAAAATCTGTATATCGCCAAACGGGAAGGCCGCAACCGGACGGTACAGTAAGGGACGGTTTCGAGTACTGCCTGCCCTGCTGGGAATTAGCACGCTGTGCGAGGCAGGTTGCCTGATACCGCTCAAGGCAACCTGTCTTAGCGTATTGTCACTCTCATCAGGTGCGGATGAAGCAAAACGCCGCTTTTACATTAATAGAAGCCAAGTAGTTTCCACCACAGCAAGCCCACGCTGAAAGTCAGCACGACGTTAAAGGTGACCACCGCTGCGTTAATTTTATAAAAGCGCGGTCGCGTGAAATAGCCCTGAGCGAAATAGATAGGCCCCGGCCCGCCACCATACTCAGTATTGCCCCACATCAGATTACTGAAAATCCCGAAACAGATGGCAACCATCATCGGTGGTGCCCCCGCAGCAATGGCCGTGGCCGCAAAAGGCACATAAAGGGCAGCGACATGTCCGGAAGCCGTGGCAAACAGGTAGTGCACATAGATGTAGAGCACACCCAGCAGCACAAAGGTCTCCATGGCACCAAACCCTTGGATCAGGTCGCCCAGCAAGCCCGCCATCCATTTGATGAAGCCCAGATCGGAAAGCCCGGTAGCCAGACTGATGATAACGCTAAACCAGATAACCGTGTCCCAGGCCGCATGATCTTTCAGCAAGGCTTTCCAATCCACGGCGCCGACGGCAAACAAATACGCCGCCAACCCTAACCCTACCGATGTCGCGGACAGGCCGGTGATCAGGCTGGTTCCCCACCCCACCAATGCCAACAGAAAACCAAACGCCACTTTCTTTTCCGTTGTGGTCATGGGGCCTAACTGAGAGAGCGCCTCACGTCCCATCGCTTTCGCTTCCGGCGTGAGTTTCAGTTCAGGGTTCACCAATTTGTACACCAATAATGGCATCAAACAAAAACAGACCAGCGCGGGAAGCACAGCAGCAATAAACCAGCCACTCCAGGTTATTTCAACGCCAAGCGAGTTTTTTGCCAGACTGCTCACCAGCGGATTCGCTGCCATCCCGGTCAGAAAAATGGCACCGGTAATCGGCGTAAACTGAAAGCAGACCATGGTCAGGAAATCCCCGATCTTTTTACCGCTTTCACCCGGTGTCGATCCCAATACGGTATTGATAGAACGCGCAATGGGGAAGATGATGCCCCCGGAACGGGCGGTTACCGAAGGCATCGCGGGTGCCATGATCAAATCGGAAATGCCCAGTGAATAGGCAATACCCAGGCTGCTGCCGCCAAATAAAGAAAGAATTTTATAGGCGATACGTTTACCCAACCCTGAAGTGACAAACCCCAGAGACAGGATGTAAGCGCAGAAAATCAACCACACCGTGCCGCTGGCAAAACCAGACAGCGCTTTTGCTTCGGTAAGCGTTTGAGTGAAGATGGCCACGCAAAGCGCGATCAACATCACCGCCCCCGAGGGCAATGGCTGCGTCAAGATGGCTGCAATGGTAGCAGCAAAAATGGCGAACATATGCCATGCCTGGGGAGAAAGGTTGGCAGGTACGGGAGCAAGCCAGATAGCGATGCCCAATACAATGGGCACCACCACGGCGAACACCTTTTTCCCTGTGGATGAATCGGATGACATAATCATCTCCTCATACGTAGAGCGGGTGAACCCCGGACATTAAGACCGGCTGGCAGAGATTTTCAGCACCTGATCGACCATTTCTGGTGCCATGCCGAGATAGTTGGTCGGATCGGTCAAACGCTCAATCAATTCCCGAGCCAAACGATCCGCCACGTTCGGCATCGCATTGAGCATATCCGCCAGTCGGCCGCCCTTCTCATTCACAATGCGACAAGCATCGTAAACGATATCGTGCGCATCCTGTCGTCCAATATAAGGTGCCAGCCCCATCATCACCGCTTCCGCGACGATAAGCCCTTTGGTCATATCGAGATTACGCGCCATCGCCTGTTCATCCACGATCAGTCCGCTTAGCATAAAGTTGGCCTGATGCAGCGCACCGGCGGAGAGAATGAAGCTTTCCGGAATAGCGATCCATTCGGCATGCCACGGCCCGGTGGCACGTTCGAGATCCTGCACCATGGCATCTAACATCAAACCGGCTTGCTGCCGCACACCTTTGGCACATGCCAACATCCGTTCACTCGAAATAGGATTACGCTTTTGCGGCATGGTGCTGCTGGCACAGCGCCCCTTCACAAAGGGCTCATACAGTTCGCCAAACTCATTGTATGCCATCAACATCACGTCATAGGCAATCTTGCCCAGCGAACCGGTCATCAGTGCCAGCAAGTTAACCGCTTCGGCAAACCCATCGCGTGCCACATGCCAGGTTGAGACAGGTACACCCAATCCCAACTCTTCCATGAGCGCTTTCTGAACGTCCAGACCTTTATCACCCAAAGAGGCCAGGGTTCCGGCGGCACCGGCAAATTCACCCACCAGAATGCGGGGACGCGCCTGATCGAGGCGTTCCTGATGGCGATCGAACATATCAAGCCAGATTGCCGCTTTATAGCCGAAGGTCACCGGCAACGCCTGCTGCAAATGGGTGCGCCCTGCCATCGGTGTCGTGCGGTAACGATGTGCCAGGCCGGCAAGCGTCCCACGTAATGTTTTGATTTCCTTCTCAATCAGCTCAAAAGCATCGCGGATTTGCAAAACCACAGCGGTGTCCATGATGTCCTGGGTGGTAGCGCCCCAGTGAACAAACCCACCTGACTCCCCCGCCTGTTTGGAGATTTGATGCACCAGCGGCAGAATCGGGTAGCCGACAATTTCAGTTTCATGACGCAGCAGATCAAAATCCAACGTATCGGCATTGCAGCGTTGGGCAATCTCTTGCGCCGCCGCTTCGGGGATAACACTACAGCGCGCCTGCGCTTTGGCGAGCGCTATCTCAACAATGACATATTTTCTAATCAGCTCGTGGTCGTCAAAAACGGCGCGCATTGCTGGCGTGCCAAATGTATCACGAAACAATACGGAATCAAGCACATTCGAAGCCATAAAAGCATCCTGAAATGAGAGTAAGAGTGATAAACTGCGCCTGTCATGCCGCAATGGGGTTGTCAGTAAGCCAATACTGTTAAGGGGCATGACAGGCACATCGGTACTCACCGGTCTGTACTATTGTTTACGTACAAGCACGTTTAAATGTACGAACAAAATAAAATGTACGGACATTAAAACGAAAGCGTTTTAGCGTAGCTTTGTGATATTGACCCGTTATGCGGAAAAAAAACCGTTGCCTATGAAAGAATCGTTGTATCGACGCATTGCGCGTGAACTTGCACAGCAAATCCTCTCCGGACAATACCCGGTGGGTTCCCTGTTACCGACGGAAATGGCGCTGTGCGAGCACTATCAAGTCAGCAGACACACCATGCGAGAGGCGCTGCGCGACCTGACCGAGCAGGGATTGATTACGCGGCGCAAGGGCGCTGGCACGCAAGTGACTGACAAAGCGCAGCACAAAGGGTTAGCACCATTCCCACTCGAAACGCAACAAAGTGACCCACTTGCCAGAGTCGGATAAAATCACCGTTCTGGCCATACTGGAGAGCCTGTTGCATGCAGGGAAAACATCTGACTCACAAAGAACGGTTCTACATCGAAAAGCGGCGTGGTGAAGGTGTCAACCAAGCTACCATCGCCAGAGAGCTTGCTCTGCCTCGCTCGACCATCAGCAGGGAACTCAGACGCAATACCGACCCTACTTTCAATGGTGTCTACTGCTGTAGAAGGGCGGACACTCTGGCCCGGGAACGCCGTCATAAGCCTCTGCCAAACAATGCTTTTTACCCGTTGGAGCCACACATTCAGAACTTCATCAGGCAGGCGCTTTCCACTCACTCTTCACCTGAAATCATCAGTGGCCGTTTGCACCTGGAATTCGGTATATCTGTCAGCAAGAATACGCTATATCGCTATATCCGGCAGGAGAGACAGGATGGCGGGGAGCTATATCAGCAACTTCCTCATCGGGGAAAACGTTACAGGTACAATGCCGAAAACCTCAAATCAGGCCCTATTCCCAACCGTGTTGGTATTGAGTATCGCCCAGCTCAAGCCGAGCTTAAACAGGAGCCTGGCCACTTCGAAATTGACACTATTTTTGGCAAAGACCAGAAGTCATTCTTGTTAAGAATCGTAGATAAAGCATTGAAAAAATTCATCATTCGCAAACTGCCTAATAAGCGTGCGGAGACTGTGGTTGCTGCTTTCAGGGACATTGAAGCTAATACCTTTTGCAAGTTTAAGACCCTAACAGCTGATAACGGCCCTGAATTCGCTCTGCACGAGCAAATTACTCAAATCACAGGGGCGCAGGTCTACTTTGCCCATCCTTATCATTCCTGGGAGAGGGGCTTGAATGAGCACACCAACGGGCTGATACGACGTTTTTACCCAAAGGGAACAGACTTCAGTCAGGTCAGTCATCGTAAGATTGCCGAACTCGAACACATACTCAATACAAGGGGCAGAAAATCGTTGGGCTATCGTTCTCCCAATGAGGTATTTTTAACGCACTTACTGGTGGCATAAGCCTCTACCGTTTTGTTGCGTTTCGAGTGGGAATGGGGCGTTAAACCATCCGTTGGCTTGTCTGGAAGATCTGTTTTTTCTGGCGAAAAACAATCGGCGCGTGCTGAAAAGGATTGATGAAGTCGTTGCTGACTACGACCTGGCACAGACCATCGGCTGTGAGCCGGGATCTCGCTGGTTACACGTTGCCAGCATTCGAGAGGACAGCGAAAACAAAGACGCGCCCATATGCTGGACGGACAGCTATGCTAGCGCCACCTTCACCAAAGTGCGCCAGTTGGTGCGCAGCGATCCCTTTGCACTGATCAGCGATCTGATCGAAACCCACTACGGCATTCAAAGTGAGGAGGTGCGGCAAACTATTTCTGCGGTCACCGTGTCCGCGAAAATTGCCAAGGTGCTGGGCGTTGAGCCCGGCTCGCCCGCACTGAAGATTGTACGCCGTTATCAGGATCGAGACGGCAATACGTTTGAAACCACGATTTCGGTGCACCCGGCCGATCGCTATGCGTGTTCTATCGTACTGACGCGGGCAAAAGGTTGAGAGCGTCACATTCTTCATGAAACGGATATGAACCATTCACACGTTACAGATACGTTTAGAATTCAGCCGCTATAGTACGCGCCGTATAACTACGGAGAGCGATTTTTTGGACAGTCAAAGCGATATACGTTGTGAAAACATTAATCGTGAAAGCATCGATGGTAAAAACAACGGCATTATCTCTCCGGCAAACTGACACACGCTACTGTGCGTTGCTTGCCGGTAACGGTGGGCGACGCAATCAACATTTATCACGATTGCATCACTGTTAAACCTTGATCCATGACGGCGTACATGAAAAGCCGTATAAACAGAAAGCATCAGGATGCATCTCTACACTTACGTACTCTTTCCTCCCGGCCAATAGCGCCTTTATATCCAGTAATACCTTGCGTTCAGGCTGAGGTAGAAGCTTTATGACGACGCTCGCTCACCTTACCCTCAAGCGATTATTCTGAATACACGCCCGGTTTCTCCGTATATTCCTGCGTTCCTGGCGTCCCGGCATCACTACGTTCAAGCTATCGCTTCTCAGCGGTTAAGGAGCCGAAATGGACGATCACCCCAGTCAGCAATCTACAGCGCGTAGCAAAGGATGACACGCTAGCTCGTTTGCTTCTCCATCCTCTATCTGCCACGCATAACAATTAGTCCGCTTGCACATCATGCCCCTGAAGGACGGCCTTTCCACGTCTTTAAAAAGACGTACTGAAAGCGATGTGCCTAAAAATGAGTAACGGTTATGACTCAGATGTTAGAAAACTTGCCCGTTCGCCGTCAGCAGTCGGTAAAAAAAAGCTACCTTATTGCAGACGAAGCGGTAAAAAGCCTTGATAGCACCCTTACCTCACTTTCTACCAACCTGGACGGTTTGGTGGAAGCCGAGGCAAAGGAGCGTTTACTTGAAAACGGCCCCAACCAGGTGGCGCAAGAGAAAGCGCCTCCCGCACTAACACAGCTCATCAGCGCCTTTAATAACCCCTTTATTTTTATTTTACTGACATTAGCCGCTATCGGTACATTTACCGATTATTGGCTGCCCTTGCAGCGCGGAGAAGAGACCGATTTGACCGGTACCATTATCATTCTGGTCATGGTAACCCTGAGCGGTTTGCTGCGCTTTTGGCAAGAGTTCCGCACCAATCAGGCAGCAGAAGCGTTGAAATCGCTGGTGCGCACCACCGCCACCGTACTGCGCCGCACCCATCCCAATGCCCGCGCGGAATGCAGCGAAATCCCGCTGCAAGCGCTGGTACCTGGCGATATCATTTTGCTTTCGGCAGGGGACATGGTGCCCGCCGATGTAAAATTGATTGAATCACGCGATCTGTTTATCAGCCAGGCGGTCCTCACCGGAGAATCCCTTCCCGTTGAGAAATATGACACCTCGGCTCATGTGGCAGAGAAATCGTGTCAGACGCCCATCAATCAGGAGGGGATCTCTCTGCTGGAAATGGGCAATATCTGCCTGATGGGCACCAATGTTTCCAGCGGTATCGCCAAAGCCGTAGTCGTGGCTACCGGCAACCACACCTACTTTGGTTCGTTGGCTAAATCCATCATCGGCACCCGTGCGCAAACGGCGTTCGATCGCGGTGTTAACAGCGTGAGCCGTTTATTGATTCGCTTTATGTTAGTGATGGTGCCCGTGGTATTGCTGATTAACGGTTTTACCAAAGGCGACTGGGCAGAAGCAGCGCTTTTCGCGCTGGCCGTCGCGGTTGGGCTAACACCAGAAATGTTGCCGATGATTGTTACTGCCAACCTGGCGAAAGGGGCAATCAGAATGTCGCGCAGCAAAGTGGTCGTCAAGCATCTCAATGCCATCCAGAATTTTGGTGCCATGGATGTGCTCTGCACCGACAAAACCGGCACATTGACGCAGGATCGCATCATTCTCGAGCACCACCTGTGCGTCAACGGTAATGAGAGCGAGCAGGTGCTGAGGCTGGCTTGGTTGAACAGCTTCCACCAAAGCGGGATGAAAAACCTGATGGACAAGGCCATCATCCGTTTCGGCAAGGAAAAACCGCATATTGCGGCGCTGACCCAGCATGACAAAATCGATGAGCTGCCCTTTGATTTTATTCGCCGCCGGCTGTCCATTTTAATCAACAGTGACAACCAGCAGTACCAGTTAATCTGTAAGGGCGCGGTAGAAGAGATGCTCGCCATCGCGACCCATATCGACGAAAACGGTGAAAAACAGGCTTTGTTGAATAATTTAACCGTTTGATTTACATCTTCTTTAGTTAGAATGCATTTACAGAGAATGTATTTTGTTAGAACGACAAATCAAATAGTTAGCACAATAAAAATCATTCCGAGAGGAAAAATTAGTCGTTGAAATTTTATAATGCTTATATAAATCAGTATCTTAAATTATTCAACAAAGCCTGAAAAACAGCCACTGGATGATACCCGTCGTAGCGCACTGCTTGCACTGGCAGAACGTTATAACCAGCAGGGTTTCCGTGTATTAATGATAGGAACGCGTGAATTTGGTGCCAGCGATTACCACTTCCCACTCACCGAAGCCGATGAGCGGGAAGTGGTAATCCATGGCCTATTGACCTTCCTCGATCCCCCGAAACCCTCATCCGCTTGCACGATCACCGCACTGCGAGAAAACGGTGTGCAGGTCAAAGTGCTTACGGGCGATAACCCGGTGGTATCCAGCAAAGTGTGTAAAGATGTTGGGCTTGATGCAGACCAGCCGCTGCTCGGTGCTGACATCGATAACATGGATGATGCCACGCTGGCGCGCGAAGTGGAGCAACGCACACTAAGCGTGTTGCTTAATAGTGAAATAAGGGTGTTTCGGTGATTGAAGTAAATTTCACGCTGTTCTGAGATGGAAATTCCAAAGACCGGCGCTAAGGAGTAAGAAGGTATCATCAATAAAGGGTCTACGATTCCGTAAAATTTGGGTCATGCAACCGAGGCGCTTGATACCCGCGATGGCGTGTTCAACTGTAATACGGATGCCCGAGATTATTTTATTTTCTTGTTTTTGTTCAGGCGATAAAGGTCTTTTTCGAGTTCCTTTTTTTGGGATTTGTGTATTAGGATGCTGTTTATCTATACCTTGAAAACCGGTATCTGCCCAGATGGTTACCTCAGGAGGAATATGGCGAATTATATCGACTTTATCGAGTAAGCGTTTATCGTGACGGCGCCCATTTTTGCTCATGGGGATAAATCCAATTTGCCTTGTTTCGTCAGTCATAATAAGCCCTTTTCGAGTGGTCTGTCTTTTCTTTCCCGAATACATTTTTTTTCGCCGACGCAGATTCTTAGGCTTTTGGACAGGTCGCTCTGTCCCATCAATAAAGACGTCTTTAACTCCAGGAAAGGCGCGAAAAAATTCCTCAGCAGAGCGAATTTGAGGAGCGGGCAAAACACATTAAACTAGTTGCTGAATAGAGACTTGCATTTTTTGTCAGGCTATTGAGAATAAAAAGAGGTTTAACTTAGAGAATAAAGGTTTGAAATGATCAACAAAGAGCGGTTGTTACGAGATAATCGTTTATGTAAAGCAATCATTGGATTATCAGTCGAAGAATTGAAAAATTTAGCCGCTGAATTTTCAGCTTGTTATTTGATTTATCGGAAAAAGAATCGAAAAGATCACGAGCGGCAGATGGGTGCAGGGCAGAAAGGATTTATCCCAACCCCATTAGATAAACTGCTTTTTATTTTATTGTATTTAAAATGTTATCCGACCTATGATTTGCAAGGACTTCTTTTTGGTTTAGATAGAACACGGGTATGTCGCTGGGTAAAAATATTATTGCCGGTTTTAGAGATGACCTTGGGGCGAGAATGTGTTTTGCCCGCTCGTCAAATTCGCTCTGCTGAGGAATTTTTTCGCGCCTTTTCTGGAGTTAAAGACGTCTTTATTGATGGGACAGAGCGACCTGTCCAAAAGCCTAAGAATCTGCGTCGGCGAAAAAAAATGTATTCGGGAAAGAAAAGACAGACCACTCGAAAAGGGCTTATTATGACTGACGAAACAAGGCAAATTGGATTTATCCCCATGAGCAAAAATGGGCGCCGTCACGATAAACGCTTACTCGATAAAGTCGATATAATTCGCCATATTCCTCCTGAGGTAACCATCTGGGCAGATACCGGTTTTCAAGGTATAGCTAAACGACTTAATTTTGATTACATTATTTAAATGAGCTATTCAATTGATTTTAGACGTAAAGTGATATCTACACGGAAAAACGAAGGGTTGAGTATCCGAGAAACAGCGAAGCAATTTCGGATTGGCCCTGCCTCTGTATCGCGTTGGATTAATCAAATAGAGTCAAAAGCATCGACCACGCGTCAGCGAAAGATCGATAAATCCGAGTTGATAAAAGATGTTGAACAATATCCAGATGCTTACCAAAAAGAACGTGCAGAGCGTTTTGGCGTGGCTTTGTTGAATAATTTAAGATACTGATTTATATAAGCATTATAAAATTTCAACGACTAATTTTTCCTCTCGGAATGCTTTTTATTGTGCTAACTATTTGATTTGTCGTTCTAACAAAATACATTCTCTGTAAATGCATTCTAACTAAAGAAGATGTAAATCAAACGGTTAAATTATTCAACAAAGCCTTTTGGCGTTTGTCAGAAGGCCATTTGGCAAGCGCTTAAAAAGCTGGGATTGACCTATAAAAAAAACTCTACGTCATCCGAAAGCCGACGAAAACGCCCGGCAGGGATTTCAACAAAAAAAACAACAGTATGAAAAAGAAGGCAAACCTATTGTTTTTATTGATGAAAGTGGTTTTTCACACGATGCCCCACGGACTCACGGCTATTCCCCAAAAGGTCAACGGTGTTTTGGCCTGAAGAACTGGGGAGCTAGGGGAAGAACAAATGTTATCGGCGCTTTATTAGGCACAACGCTGTTTGCTATCGGATTATTTGATATCAATATTAACAGCGATGTTTTCTATGCCTGGGTCACACAAGTCCTTATCCCAGTACTCCCTAAAAACAGTGTAATCATGATGGACAATGCCACTTTTCACAAAAAACATAATATTCAACAAGTCATCATCGATGCAGGGTATATGGTGGAGTATTTGCCTACATATTCGCCAGATCTTAACCCAATTGAGCATAAATGGGCACAAGCAAAAAGCAAAAAGCAAAAAAAGAGAGATGGGTTGCGATACAGAGAGTTTGTTCTCAGTCCATATGGTGTAATCAAAATTAAGTCGCTTGGCTATATAGATAAACAGCATCCTAATACACAAATCCCAAAAAAAGGAACTCGAAAAAGACCTTTATCGCCTGAACAAAAACAAGAAAATAAAATAATCTCGGGCATCCGTATTACAGTTGAACACGCCATCGCGGGTATCAAGCGCCTCGGTTGCATGACCCAAATTTTACGGAATCGTAGACCCTTTATTGATGATACCTTCTTACTCCTTAGCGCCGGTCTTTGGAATTTCCATCTCAGAACAGCGTAAAATTTACTTCAATCACCGAAACACCCTTATTTCACTATTAAGCAACACGCTTATTCTCGCCCCAAGGTCATCTCTAAAACCGGCAATAATATTTTTACCCAGCGACATACCCGTGTTCTATCTAAACCGGCTTTGTTGAATAAATCGAACTTTCAGGGGATCGCCGGATCAAAGCACTATCATCGCTCCCGATAGCAGCTCCCCATGGCAAAGCAAAAGTTTAAAACCACCAACTGGCCCACCTACAACAAAGCACTCAGACAACGCGGCTCCCTGACGGTCTGGCTTGATGAGTCCGCCATCGCTGCATGGACTGACAGTTCTTCGCCTGAAGGTCGTGGTCGGCCGCTTTACTACACCGATATGGCTGTTATAGCCAACCGACTTAAAAATGATTACAGCCGATGCCCTGATATGTGGCAAAGAAGCATAGCTGGCTGTTATCAAAATAATGTCGCTTAGCTATACCACGGTTTTGATGATAAAGCGCGTGTTTAACCTGTCGCTCCGGGCATTACAGGGCTTTGTCGACTCGGTTTTTACACTGATGAGCGGCTTTGTTGAATAATTTAAGATGCTGATTTATATAAGCATTATAAAATTTCAACGACTAATTTTTCCTCTCGGAATGCTTTTTATTGTGCTAACTATTTGATTTGTCGTTCTAACAAAATACATTCTCTGTAAATGCATTCTAACTAAAGAAGATGTAAATCAAACGGTTAAATTATTCAACAAAGCCCTGATGAGCCTGCCACTGCGCTGCCCGGACTACTCTCTGGTCAGTCGGCGGGCAAAAACCGTCAGTATCAGCATAAAAACGCCAACGCGTGGTGAAATCTCGCATCTGGTCATCGACAGTACCGGTCTGAAGGTCTTTGGCGAAGGTGAATGGAAAGTCAGGCAGCATGGGGCTGACAGACGAAGAGTGTGGCGCAAGCTTCATCTGGCAGCAGACAGTGCGACGCATGAGATTATCTGTGCCGACTTATCGCTCAGCGGAACGACAGATGCGCAGGCACTGCCGGGCCTGATTAACCAAACCCACCGAAAAATCAGGGAAGTGTCAGCAGACGGTGCTTATGACGCCCGTTACTGCCACGATGCGTTGCTAAGAAAGAAAATCAGGCCCCTTATCCCGCCGCGAAGCGGAGCCAAATACTGGCCGGACAAGTACCATGAACGTAACCATGCGGTGGCGAATCAGCGTCTGAGCGGGAGTAATGATATGTGGAAAAAGAAAGTGGGTTATCACCGGCGTTCAGTGGCAGAAACAGCGATGTTCCGCATAAAAACTTTGCTGGGTGGCCATCTGAGCCTGCGTGACTATGAGGCTCAAGTAGGTGAAGCCATAGCGATGTTCAAAGCGCTGAACCGTATGACGTTGTTGGGTATGCCACACAGCGTCAGGATAGGATAACAGGTGTAGCAGAGGGAGTCATCCTGTCGGCTAATTCTGATTTATTCAACAAAGCCATCTAAACCAAAAAGAAGTCCTTGCAAATCATAGGTCGGATAACATTTTAAATACAATAAAATAAAAAGCAGTTTATCTAATGGGGTTGGGATAAATCCTTTCTGGAGACTGTAAAATAATCTGTGTAAATGGCATTTTGAGGAAAACCTTCAAAGGATATAGCCAAGCGACATTATTTTGATAACAGCCAGCTATGCTTCTTTGCCGCATATCAGGGCATAGGATGTAATCATTTTTAAGTCGGTTGGCTATAGCGGCCTTCAGGGACATCGTTGCCAATACCTTCTGCGAGTTTAAAACCCTGACTGCTGACAACGGTTCTGAATTTTCCCAGCACGGGGAAATTACAAAAGTCACGGGGGCACCGGTCTACTTTGCCCGGCCATATCATTCCTGGGAACGCGGTTTGAATGAGCATACCAATGGGCTGATACGGCGTTTTTACCCGAAGGGAACGGACTTCAATTATGTCACCCATCGCAAGGTTGCAGCACTCGAACACCTGCTCAATACGCGAGGGGCTTTGTTGAATAATTTAACCGTTTGATTTACATCTTCTTTATAGCCAACCGACTTAAAAATGATTACATCCTATGCCCTGATATGCGGCAAAGAAGCATAGCTGGCTGTTATCAAAATAATGTCGCTTGGCTATAACAAAATGCCTATCAGCAACGAACTTATTGACCAACTGCTTCAAGATTGTCACTCCCCTCAGGATCTGCTGGGTGAATCAGGCCTACTCAAGGTGCTGACTAAAAGACTGGCGGAACGGGTTCTTGAAGCTGAGATGGAGATGCACCTTGGGTATGCTAAGCATGACCCGGCTGGTAATCATTCAGGCAACTCCCGCAATGGCAAGACATCCAAGAGCGTACGTAGCCAAAATGGGGAGATCGAGCTCGATATTCCGCGCGACCGCAACAGTACCTTCGAGCCGACACTGATCGGTAAGAACGAAAAACAGCTTAACGGCTTCGATGACCGCATTATTTCTCTCTATTCCAGAGGGTTATCAACCCGTGATATTCAGGCACATTTTAAAGAAGTCTACGGGGTCGATGTTTCCGCTGGCTTCATTTCTCAAGTGACCAATGCTGTGATGGATGAAGTTAAGCGCTGGCAGCAACGGCCGCTGGATGCGCTTTATCCCATTGTTTACCTTGACTGTATTGTTGTCAAAAGCCAGGACGGCGGAGCCGTGGCCAACAAGTCTGTTTATCTGGCCCTCGGCGTCAACGGCCAGGGCGAAAAAGAGCTGCTGGGGCTATGGATAGCCAAAACTGAGGGGGCCAAGTTCTGGTTATCTGTGATGACAGAACTGAAAAATCGTGGGCTAAAGGACATCTTCGTCGCCTGCTGCGATGGCCTGAAAGGCTTTCCTGATGCCATTGAAGCTGTTTACCCGCATACGCGGGTACAGCTCTGCATTGTGCATCAGGTGCGGAACTCGCTGCGCTACGTCGGCTGGAAAGAGCGTAAGGCCGTTGCTGCTGACCTGCGCACCATCTATAGTTCCGCAACGCTAGAGGGCGCTGAAGAGGCCCTGGATGCCTTCGCGGCCAAATGGGATGAGCAGTTCCCGACGATCAGCCCGTCGTGGAGAAATAATTGGGAACGTCTCATCGTCATTTTTGACTTTCCGCCGGAGATCCGCAAGGTTATCTACACCACCAACGCAATAGAGTCGTTAAATGCTTCATTGCGCAAGATAACGAAAACGCGACGAATATTTCCAACGGATGACTCGGTGATAAAATTACTCTCTCTAGCCTTGCATAATATCTCTGCTAAATGGACCTTGCCAATCAGAGACTGGAAACCTGCTATGAGCCAATTCATGTTGATGTATGGAGAACGAATCTCCGGTTAAGCAATGGAGCCATTTACACAAAATTCTTTACAGACTCCCTTTCTGCCCTGCACCCATCTGCCGCTCGTGATCTTTTCGATTCTTTTTCCGATAAATCAAATAACAAGCTGAAAATTCAGCGGCTAAATTTTTCAATTCTTCGACTGATAATCCAATGATTGCTTTACATAAACGATTATCTCGTAACAACCGCTCTTTGTTGATCATTTCAAACCTTTATTCTCTAAGTTAAACCTCTTTTTATTCTCAATAGCCTGACAAAAAATGCAAGTCTCTATTCAGCAACTAGTTTATATTCGCCCGGTAATGCCGCTGCTGATGATGCGTGCATCGATGGAAGCGCAACAGCGCTTTGCACCGGAAAAACGCCCTTACCTGATCTCCCGTTCCGGCTGTGCCGGGATGCAACGTTACGTACAAACCTGGAGCGGCGATAACCGCACCAACTGGACCACGTTGCGCTATAACACGGCTTTGTTGAATAATTTAAGATACTGATTTATATAAGCATTATAAAATTTCAACGACTAATTTTTCCTCTCGGAATGCTTTTTATTGTGCTAACTATTTGATTTGTCGTTCTAACAAAATACATTCTCTGTAAATGCATTCTAACTAAAGAAGATGTAAATCAAACGGTTAAATTATTCAACAAAGCCCTATAACACCCGTATTGGTGTTGGTATGAGCCTCTCCGGTTTGTATAATGTCGGCCACGATGTCGGTGGTTTCTCTGGCGATAAGCCTGATGCGGAACTGTTCGTACGTTGGGTACAAAACGGCGTGATGCACCCGCGTTTCACCATTCACTCCTGGAATGACGATCACACGGTTAACGAACCGTGGATGTACCCGGAAGTCACTCCGGCAATCCGCGACGCCATTGCGCTGCGTTATCGCCTGCTGCCTTACCTGTACACCCAGTTGTGGCACGCCAGCCAGGACGATGAGCCGATGCTGCGCCCCACCTTCCTCGATCACGAACACGACACCGTGACGTTCCAGGAAACCGATGACTTCCTGCTGGGCCGCGATGTGCTGGTTGCAAGCGTGGTTGAACAAGGTCAACGCCAGCGTCAGGTTTACCTTCCGAAGAACGCGTCTGGCTGGTACGATTTCTACACCGGCACCTGGTTCAGCGGCGGACAAACCATCACGCTGGATGCACCGCTGGAAAGCCTGCCGCTGCTGGTTCGCGCCGGTGCGATGCTGCCAACCTCTGCACGCCTGAAGCACGTCGAACACCAAACGGACGATCAGCGCGATCTGCTGCTGTTCCCTCCGTGCGGCAAAGGTCAGGACAGCGGCCTGCTGTTTGAAGATGACGGTGAAACCCATGGCTGGCAGCAAGGTCATGCGCTGTGGTTGCGCTGGAATATCACCAGCGACAACTCACGCATTGACGTGACCTTCACGCAGGAAGGAGACTTTGCTACTGCCTGGAAACGTCTGCATGTTCGTTTGCCCGCGCAGGACCAACGCACGCTCTACATCAACGGTGAAGCACAATCTCACTGGGATCGCGCATAACCACACCCCATTGACCTCAGGCGCACAGTTTTCTGTGCGCCTTTTTTCTTTCTGCAATCAAGCGCAGTTTTCCCGGGCGTAGTACCGAGATATTGTTCAAAGCCTCACCAAACAGAACAATGGATGTACGTTTCGTCACGTGGCTGATCTATGCTGGGTGTAACCGCCGCAATGACATTGCGGGATATAACCCAAAAAGGATGGAAGAACGATGACGCATTGTGGTTCCCCTGCCCGCCTCACGGCCGCACAAGCGCTGGATTTACTGAGTTCGCAGTATAACGATGCGGTTAACGCGTTACGCGCAGCCATAAAAGCCTACGTGACAGATGGCTCCTTGCCCGATGCAGAAGCACGCCGTAATGGATTGTTTGTTTACCCGGACTTACGCGTCAGTTGGGATGGCGTACAGCAAGGTAAAAGCCGCACCCGCGCTTATGGGCGTTTCACCCATAGCGGAAGTTACAGCACCACGGTCACGCAACCTGCGCTGTTTCGCCGCTATCTGTCAGAGCAACTGACCTTACTGGTCGAAGAGTACGGCGCACACATTGAGGTATCCCCGTCGCAGCAGGAAATTCCCTTTCCTTATGTGATTGACGGCTCTGATTTAGCACTGGAACGCTCGATGTCCGCCGGGATTTCGCAGCACTTTCCCACCACGGAACTGGCACAAATTGGTGATGAAACCGCAGATGGCCTGTTTCACGCTACCGATACCCGCTTCCCGCTTTCACATTTTGATGCCTTGCGTACCGATTTCTCTCTGGCACGATTGCGCCATTACACGGGCACAGCCATCGAACATTTTCAGCCTTATATTCTGTTCACCAACTACACGCGCTACGTGGATGAGTTTGTGAGTTGGGCCTGTGAACAAATCGCCAATCCTGACAGCCCTTACGAGGCACTCGCGGCGGCAGGCGGTATCCTCCTCACCGGCAAAGACGCGATCGCCGAAGCGTGCGTTTCCGATGTTGCCTGGAAGAAACATCAGATGCCGGCTTATCACCTGATTGCCAAACAAGGACCGGGGATCACCCTCATCAATATTGGCGTTGGGCCGTCCAACGCCAAAACCATCTGTGACCATCTTGCCGTGCTGCGTCCGCACGCCTGGCTGATGATTGGTCACTGCGGCGGTCTACGCGAAAGCCAGACCATAGGTGACTATGTGTTGGCGCACGCCTACCTGCGTGACGATCACGTGCTTGATGCCGTGCTCCCGCCTGATATCCCTATTCCAAGCATCGCCGAAGTGCAGCGCGCGTTGTATGACGCCACCAAAATGGTGAGCGGTATGGCTGGCGAGGCGGTAAAGCAGCGGCTACGTACCGGCACGGTAGTGACCACGGACGACCGCAATTGGGAACTGCGCTACTCCGTCTCCGCCCTGCGTTTCAACCTGAGCCGCGCCGTGGCCGTGGACATGGAAAGTGCGACGATTGCGGCACAAGGCTATCGCTTCCGAGTGCCTTACGGCACGCTGCTGTGCGTTTCAGACAAACCTCTACACGGTGAAATAAAACTGCCCGGTCAGGCCAACCGTTTTTATGAAGGTGCCATCTCCGAGCATCTGCAAATCGGTATTTGCGCCATGGACCTGTTACGCGCAGAAGGCGACCATCTGCATTCACGTAAACTTCGCACGTTTAACGAGCCACCGTTTCGCTGATTGCCCTTTGTCGGGCCCTACCGGGCCCGACAGCAATTATCAGAATTGCCGGACATAAACAGCAAAAACACAAACAACCCATTGTTTCACAATCAAAAAAAACAAAAACACTGGCTGCACAGTGACGTTATGTTACCTCACCAGCCACAGCCCTATCTGTAGCGCAACTACACTTACCGCAATTAATTACCAACAGCCATTATTATCACCGCTACCTATCACGTAGCTGGCGTGTCATTGACGTCCTGAACCAGGCGGCGGCGCCGCCATACCAACAATAAAAATGAGGTATTATTATGAATACGTTCGACGCTCCCGAACCATCGCGCCGTGCTGTGATTAAGCGCACTGCCGCCCTCTCCGTGCTTGCACTCACTGGTATCAGTGGGTTTACGGTTCCCCACGTGACCTATGCCGCCTCTTTGACTAAAGCACAGCGTGACAGCATGACGCCCGACGATTTCATCAAAAGCTTTAAAGCGGGCAATATGCGCTTTCGGGAAGGAAAAATGCAACAGCATGACTTCGTGGCGCAAAAAATCAGCAGCCAAGAGGGCCAGTTCCCCGCAGCAGTGATTTTAAGTTGTATCGACTCGCGTGCTCCCGCTGAAATTTTGCTGGATACGTGCATTGGCGAGACGTTTAACGCGCGCGTGGCAGGCAACGTGCAGAATGAAGACATTCTGGGCAGTATGGAGTTCGCGTGTGCGGCAGCAGGAGCCAAAGTGGTGCTGGTGATGGGCCATACCGCCTGTGGTGCCGTGGCGGGTGCGATAGACAATGTTGAGTTGGGCAACCTGACCGGGTTGCTGAACAAGATTAAACCAGCCGTCGAGAAAACCGCCTATGAGGGTGATCGCACAGGCAAAAACATGGCGTTTGTCGATGCGGTAGCGAAAACCAATGTGGCACTCACCGTCGAACACATTCGTGAACACAGCCCGATTCTGAAAAAGCTGGAACAAGAGGGCAAAATCAAGATCGTCGGCAGTATGTACCACCTGGTTGGTGGCGAAGTTGAGTTTCTGAGTTGATAACTACCAAAGAAGAATGAACCCTAATCTCCCTGCCGTGGCAGTCAAGCTGTCACGGCATTCACACCGGGTTAAATGGATTTCGGGTAGCGCTCATAATAACGCCAAAACGCCACGCTAAAATTGTTGGCGTGACGGTATCCCACCCGCCAAGCCACTTGCGCAACCTGTAAGCCTTGCTCCAACAAACGGTGCGCCTCTTCCATGCGCAATTGCAACAACATCTGCCCCGGCGTGGTGTTGAAATGGCGATGAAACGCCAGCTTGAGCTTGTATTCGCTTAGACCAGCCACCAATGCCAGCGCGCCGAGATAGAGCGTTTCATTCAGGTGCGACACCATCCAATCGCGGGCGCGCTCCACCGCAACCACATCCTGAGGGTGTAAGCGGGCCGACTCCCGTGTCTCTTCAAACAAATAACGGTGTGCCGCCAGCAGATTCAATGAGCGTGTTGCTTAATAGTGAAATAAGGGTGTTTCGGTGATTGAAGTAAATTTTACGCTGTTCTGAGATGGAAATTCCAAAGACCGGCGCTAAGGAGTAAGAAGGTATCATCAATAAAGGGTCTACGATTCCGTAAAATTTGGGTCATGCAACCGAGGCGCTTGATACCCGCGATGGCGTGTTCAACTGTAATACGGATGCCCGCCCCATTCCCACTCGAAACGCAACAAAACGGTAGAGGCTTATGCCACCAGTAAGTGCGTTAAAAATACCTCATTGGGGGAACGATAGCCCAGCGATTTTCTGCCCCTTGTATTGAGTATGTGTTCGAGTTCGGCAATCTTACGATGACTGACCTGACTGAAGTCTGTTCCCTTTGGGTAAAAACGTCGTATCAGCCCGTTGGTGTGCTCATTCAAGCCCCTCTCCCAGGAATGATAAGGATGGGCAAAGTAGACCTGCGCCCCTGTGATTTGAGTAATTTGCTCGTGCAGAGCGAATTCAGGGCCGTTATCAGCTGTTAGGGTCTTAAACTTGCAAAAGGTATTAGCTTCAATGTCCCTGAAAGCAGCAACCACAGTCTCCGCACGCTTATTAGGCAGTTTGCGAATGATGACGGTTTTCAATGCTTTATCTACGATGGTTAACAAGAATGACTTCTGGTCTTTGCCAAAAATAGTGTCAATTTCGAAGTGGCCAGGCTCCTGTTTAAGCTCGGCTTGAGCTGGGCGATACTCAATACCAACACGGTTGGGAATAGGGCCTGATTTGAGGTTTTCGGCATTGTACCTGTAACGTTTTCCCCGATGAGGAAGTTGCTGATATAGCTCCCCGCCAGCCTGTCTCTCCTGCAGGATATAGCGATATAGCGTATTCTTGCTGACAGATATACCGAATTCCAGGTGCAAACGGCCACTGATGATTTCAGGTGAAGAGTGAGTGGAAAGCGCCTGCCTGATGAAGTTCTGAATGTGTGGCTCCAACGGGTAAAAAGCATTGTTTGGCAGAGGCTTATGACGGCGTTCCCGGGCCAGAGTGTCCGCCCTTCTACAGCAGTAGACACCATTAAGCGTGTTGCTTAATAGTGAAATAAGGGTGTTTCGGTGATTGAAGTAACTTTTACGCTGTTCTGAGATGGAAATTCCAAAGACCGGCGCTAAGGAGTAAGAAGGTATCATCAATAAAGGGTCTACGATTCCGTAAAATTTGGGTCATGCAACCGAGGCGCTTGATACCCGCGATGGCGTGTTCAACTGTAATACGGATGCCCGAGATTATTTTATTTTCTTGTTTTTGTTCAGGCGATAAAGGTCTTTTTCGAGTTCCTTTTTTTGGGATTTGTGTATTAGGATGCTGTTTATCTATACCTTGAAAACCGGTATCTGCCCAGATGGTTACCTCAGGAGGAATATGGCGAATTATATCGACTTTATCGAGTAAGCGTTTATCGTGACGGCGCCCATTTTTGCTCATGGGGATAAATCCAATTTGCCTTGTTTCGTCAGTCATAATAAGCCCTTTTCGAGTGGTCTGTCTTTTCTTTCCCGAATACATTTTTTTTCGCCGACGCAGATTCTTAGGCTTTTGGACAGGTCGCTCTGTCCCATCAATAAAGACGTCTTTAACTCCAGGAAAGGCGCGAAAAAATTCCTCAGCAGAGCGAATTTGACGAGCGGGCAAAACACATTCTCGCCCCAAGGTCATCTCTAAAACCGGCAATAATATTTTTACCCAGCGACATACCCGTGTTCTATCTAAACCAAAAAGAAGTCCTTGCAAATCATAGGTCGGATAACATTTTAAATACAATAAAATAAAAAGCAGTTTATCTAATGGGGTTGGGATAAATCCTTTCTGCCCTGCACCCATCTGCCGCTCGTGATCTTTTCGATTCTTTTTCCGATAAATCAAATAACAAGCTGAAAATTCAGCGGCTAAATTTTTCAATTCTTCGACTGATAATCCAATGATTGCTTTACATAAACGATTATCTCGTAACAACCGCTCTTTGTTGATCATTTCAAACCTTTATTCTCTAAGTTAAACCTCTTTTTATTCTCAATAGCCTGACAAAAAATGCAAGTCTCTATTCAGCAACTAGTTTATTGAAGCTGTTTACCCGCATACGCGGGTACAGCTCTGCATTGTGCATCAGGTGCGGAACTCGCTGCGCTACGTCGGCTGGAAAGAGCGTAAGGCCGTTGCTGCTGACCTGCGCACCATCTATAGTTCCGCAACGCTAGAGGGCGCTGAAGAGGCCCTGGATGCCTTCGCGGCCAAATGGGATGAGCAGTTCCCGACGATCAGCCCGTCGTGGAGAAATAATTGGGAACGTCTCATCGTCATTTTTGACTTTCCGCCGGAGATCCGCAAGGTTATCTAGGCTTTGTTGAATAAATCAGAATTAGCCGACAGGATGACTCCCTCTGCTACACCTGTTATCCTATCCTGACGCTGTGTGGCATACCCAACAACGTCATACGGTTCAGCGCTTTGACCATCGCTATGGCTTCACCTACTTGAGCCTCATAGTCACGCAGGCTCAGATGGCCACCCAGCAAAGTTTTTATGCGGAACATCGCTGTTTCTGCCACTGAACGCCGGTGATAACCCACTTTCTTTTTCCACATATCATTACTCCCGCTCAGACGCTGATTCGCCACCGCATGGTTACGTTCATGGTACTTGTCCGGCCAGTATTTGGCTCCGCTTCGCGGCGGGATAAGGGGCCTGATTTTCTTTCTTAGCAACGCATCGTGGCAGTAACGGGCGTCATAAGCACCGTCTGCTGACACTTCCCTGATTTTTCGGTGGGTTTGGTTAATCAGGCCCGGCAGTGCCTGCGCATCTGTCGTTCCGCTGAGCGATAAGTCGGCACAGATAATCTCATGCGTCGCACTGTCTGCTGCCAGATGAAGCTTGCGCCACACTCTTCGTCTGTCAGCCCCATGCTGCCTGACTTTCCATTCACCTTCGCCAAAGACCTTCAGACCGGTACTGTCGATGACCAGATGCGAGATTTCACCACGCGTTGGCGTTTTTATGCTGATACTGACGGTTTTTGCCCGCCGACTGACCAGAGAGTAGTCCGGGCAGCGCAGTGGCAGGCTCATCAGTGTAAAAACCGAGTCGACAAAGCCCTGTAATGCCCGGAGCGACAGGTTAAACACGCGCTTTATCATCAAAACCGTGGTAACAGCCATATCGGTGTAGTAAAGCGGCCGACCACGACCTTCAGGCGAAGCACTGTCAGTCCATGCAGCGATGGTGGACTCATCAAGCCAGACCGTCAGGGAGCCGCGTTGTCTGAGTGCTTTGTTGTAGGTGGGCCAGTTGGTGATTTTAAACTTTTGCTTTGCCATGGGGAGCTGCTATCGGGAGCGATGATAGTGCTCTGATCCGGCGATCCCCTGAAAGTTCGATTTATTCAACAAAGCCCACCTGATGCACAATGCAGAGCTGTACCCGCGTATGCGGGTAAACAGCTTCAATGGCATCAGGAAAGCCTTTCAGGCCATCGCAGCAGGCGACGAAGATGTCCTTTAGCCCACGATTTTTCAGTTCTGTCATCACAGATATAGCCAACCGACTTAAAAATGATTACATCCTATGCCCTGATATGCGGCAAAGAAGCATAGCTGGCTGTTATCAAAATAATGTCGCTTGGCTATAACCAGAACTTGGCCCCCTCAGTTTTGGCTATCCATAGCCCCAGCAGCTCTTTTTCGCCCTGGCCGTTGACGCCGAGGGCCAGATAAACAGACTTGTTGGCCACGGCTCCGCCGTCCTGGCTTTTGACAACAATACAGTCAAGGTAAACAATGGGATAAAGCGCATCCAGCGGCCGTTGCTGCCAGCGCTTAACTTCATCCATCACAGCATTGGTCACTTGAGAAATGAAGCCAGCGGAAACATCGACCCCGTAGACTTCTTTAAAGTGTGCCTGAATATCACGGGTTGATAACCCTCTGGAATAGAGAGAAATAATGCGGTCATCGAAGCCGTTAAGCTGTTTTTCGTTCTTACCGATCAGTGTCGGCTCGAAGGTACTGTTGCGGTCGCGCGGAATATCGAGCTCGATCTCCCCATTTTGGCTACGTACGCTCTTGGATGTCTTGCCATTGCGGGAGTTGCCTGAATGATTACCAGCCGGGTCATGCTTAGCATACCCAAGGTGCATCTCCATCTCAGCTTCAAGAACCCGTTCCGCCAGTCTTTTAGTCAGCACCTTGAGTAGGCCTGATTCACCCAGCAGATCCTGAGGGGAGTGACAATCTTGAAGCAGTTGGTCAATAAGTTCGTTGCTGATAGGCATTTTGTTATCCTTTGAAGGTTTTCCTCAAAATGCCATTTACACAGATTATTTTACAGTCTCTTTCTCCCAGACAACCCACATCGACTGCCTCAATTTATGCCTTGCCGATGTACTGAACCAGTTTAGGAGATTAAACAACGGGAGAGCACATATCGTCGCAAACGCTAAATACAAGCAATTTGCCGCAAAAACGATATCTGCCGCTTTTTTGAAGGCGCGCCGTATATCAGGATTAATATGGGAACGCAAACCTCCCTCATTTCATGAAATCAGAAGTTTGTCAGCGCGTCTCTACACCGATGAGAAAGGGAAAGAATATGCACAAAAATTGTTAGGTCACAAAAGCTCTGCCATGACAGATAGGTACCGCGATGACCGGGGGGCTGAATGGAAGCAGATTGAATAATTTCGATCGAATTTCGAGTAATTTCGATCGATTGTTTGTAACTCACTGAATGAAAAGGGTGATATTTTAATGCCGCTGTGCGACACACAGCAGAGTTAAAATACATAAAAACTATAAATATCAATGTATTGAATGAATTTATCGCTCAAGAAATAGGCGACAAAACACAACAAAGCACGACAATACACGACATTTTTATCAATACGTTACCGTCCATTTCGACTTGCTAGCTACGCCAGAATCGCCCAAATTTGACAGACTTGAGGGAGGGGGATTTCGATGGCATACCGTAACCTGAGCAAGGTATACTGCGCCAATGACAACATCTTCACTCTCACAACACGATTCGCTGTTCAAAAAGTTTCTCGGCGATATCGCTGTGGCCCGAGACTTTTTGGAAATCCATCTGCCGCCCCACCTGCGTGAACGCTGCGACTTCAGTACGTTGGCAATGGAGTCGGGCAGCTTTATCGAAGACGACCTGCGCACCCAGTGTTCGGATATGCTCTATTCCGTGCAGACGAATGCGGGGAAAGGCTACATTTATACACTCATCGAGCACCAGAGCAGGCCAGAAAAGCTCATGGCATTCAGGCTGCTACGGTACAGTGTGGCAGCCATGCAGCGGCACCTTGAGCAAGGTAACGAGACCTTGCCCGTAGTCATCCCGCTCCTGTTCTACCACGGCACCACGTCGCCCTACCCCTACAGCACACAATGGCTCGATTGCTTTGCTGACCCTGAAATGGCAGAATCAGTCTATACGCAGGCATTCCCGTTGGTTGATATCACGGCTATGCCGGATGATGAAATACTCCAGCATCGGCGGGTAGCGCTGCTAGAATTGGTGCAAAAACACATCCGTACACGGGACATGCTGGGACTGGCAACCGATATCGCCCGCCTACTCAATCTATGGGCGATACCGAAAGAGCAGTTCCGTAGCCTGATATACTATATTGCAGAGCGGGGAAATACGTCGGATGAAGAGCAATTCCTACAATATATCGCCGCCACAGCCATTGACTATCGGGAGGACATCATGACCATTGCAGAGCAGCTTGAAGCCAAGGGCATCCAGAAGGGCAAGCAGGAAGGCTACCAGTTAGGCCGACAGGATGGTGTTCATGAAGGCGTACAACTCGGTCGCCAAGAAGGTCGCCAAGAAGGCGAGCATAGCGCCTCGCTCAAAATTGCAAGGCAACTTCTTGCTGATGGTGTAGGAAAATCAGCCATCAAGCGCTATACCGGCCTGTCCGATGATGAACTGGCTTCCCTGTTCAACCACGGGCATTAATCCCCGCCTTTTCCGCGTCCGGCGGCTCAGGCCAGTTTATAGCCGCCGCTTTGCTTATATCCAGCCGATTAAGCAGCACGCGGTATTTCTTCCACGCAACAAGTTGCGCCCTTTCTGTCTCCGTGGCCATATCGAGGTCTACCGCATCCTGAAGTGGCTGAATACGCGTATTCGCCACGGTAAGACGTGAGGTTAACGCCTGTTGTGCCTCCTGCTGCGCAGCTCGTGATTCAGCCGCTTGCTGGGCTTGCGTGTCTGTCACCCATTTTTTCCCGTTCCACACATCAAATTCGGTTTGTGGTTTCAGTAACGTGAGGTTATCCGGCAGTTCGCCGAATTGGGTGACAATCTGTTCCTGCCGTGTTTCGGTACTGTAAACTGTCTGGCCGTGATTATCCTCCACGTGCTCCCATGACTTGCCATCTGCCGCGCGACATAGCGCTTGCCCAACAGGCGGTAACTCTGGCTTATCGGGGTAACTGTGGGCTGGAAGGCCTACATCGAACATGAGGTATTCCATGCTGGCGCTTTGGTATTCGCGCGTGACCGGGTGCGCTTGATAAACAGTGATCCAACCCGCCTTTTTGCTGAGGCCGTTTGCGCCTAATTCTGCGGTTTCAATATCAGTTGAATAGATGCTCATTATGCGGCTCTCACGATGTAGTTATAGCCAACCGACTTAAAAATGATTACATCCTATGCCCTGATATGCGGCAAAGAAGCATAGCTGGCTGTTATCAAAATAATGTCGCTTGGCTATATTGACTAAACTGCTGCTGCAATCTGTTCACGTAATACGTGGGCAGCACCTGCTGGACAACCGAACTGTTGGCCGGGATGCCATTTTGTGCATAGAAAGGGGATTCCTCCGGCGCCAGTTTCAGGTTTTGCACAAGTGTGGTCAGGTACACGGCGTCATTAAAACCGTTGGCATCCGTCTCGACCATAACCCACTTGCCGCCGGGATCTCTGCCGTAAGTTCTCATCCTGTTATGCTCCCATCAAACCCACTTATCGGGCCGCCCGTGTTCCCCCCGCCATTACCATTGCTGTGTTGATGGGCGTTCAGCCATTGTAATAATTGCTGCCACCCTTCATGCATGATGCGTGGGCTCGTACTGGCCGTGTTGTCTTGAAGGGTTCCACTCTGGCCGGTGAGCGACCACCCTTCCTGGGTCAGAGTGAGAACCGTTCCCCCTACGGTCACCTTAAAGGAATCAGGGGTAGCTATAGTGATGCTTTGCGGTGTGAGCAGAAACGTGGTGTTGCTGCCAGCGTCACGAATAGTGACACCCTCGGGACCATACAGGGTCAGCACCTGGCCATTCACCGCTCCCCACTCAGTGTTGCTGATGGGCAAGAAAACCAGCGCGCTAAGGTTGGCTGGGGGGGTAAGGTCTGCCACGCCGCCCCCTTGCCCGCTTACGCCGCCAAGATACGTGTCTGCCGGGGCTTTGTTGAATAATTTAACGGCTTTGTTGAATAATTTAACCGTTTGATTTACATCTTCTTTAGGTAGAATGCATGTACAGAGACTGTATTTTGTTAGAACGACAAATCAAGTAGTTAGCACAATAAAAAGCATTACGGCTGGAAAACTTAGTTGTTGAAGTGTTATAATAATTATGTAAATCAGCATGTTAAATTATTCAACAAAGCCTAATTTAACCGTTTGATTTACATCTTCTTTAGTTAGAATGCATTTACAGAGAATGTATTTTGTTAGAACGACAAATCAAATAGTTAGCACAATAAAAAGCATTCCGAGAGGAAAAACTAGTCGTTGAAATTTTATAATGCTTATATAAATCAGTATCTTAAATTATTCAACAAAGGGCTTTGTTGAATAATTTAACCGTTTGATTTACATCTTCTTTAGTTAGAATGCATTTACAGAGAATGTATTTTGTTACAACGACAAATCAAATAGTTAGCACAATAAAAAGCATTCCGAGAGGAAAAATTAGTCGTTGAAATTTTATAATGCTTATATAAATCAGTATCTTAAATTATTCAACAAAGCCTCAACAAAGCCGTCTGCCGGGATAACAATGCCTTTGTCGCCCGGTTGCTTCGGGTAGCGGATATATTGGGGTCCAAACAGCGGGATGGTTACCTGTGGGAAAACGTAGGGGGTATCACGCAACTCAAACGACACTAAGCGTGTTGCTTAATAGTGAAATAAGGGTGTTTCGGTGATTGAAGTAAATTTTACGCTGTTCTGAGATGGAAATTCCAAAGACCGGCGCTAAGAAGTAAGAAGGTATCATCAATAAAGGGGCTTTGTTGAATAATTTAACCGTTTGATTTACATCTTCTTTAGTTAGAATGCATTTACAGAGAATGTATTTTGTTACAACGACAAATCAAATAGTTAGCACAATAAAAAGCATTCCGAGAGGAAAAATTAGTCGTTGAAATTTTATAATGCTTATATAAATCAGTATCTTAAATTATTCAACAAAGCCCAATAAAGGGTCTACGATTCCGTAAAATTTGGGTCATGCAACCGAGGCGCTTGATACCCGCGATGGCGTGTTCAACTGTAATACGGATGCCCGAGATTATTTTATTTTCTTGTTTTTGTTCAGGCGATAAAGGTCTTTTTCGAGTTCCTTTTTTTGGGATTTGTGTATTAGGATGCTGTTTATCTATACCTTGAAAACCGGTATCTGCCCAGATGGTTACCTCAGGAGGAATATGGCGAATTATATCGACTTTATCGAGTAAGCGTTTATCGTGACGGCGCCCATTTTTGCTCATGGGGATAAATCCAATTTGCCTTGTTTCGTCAGTCATAATAAGCCCTTTTCGAGTGGTCTGTCTTTTCTTTCCCGAATACATTTTTTTTCGCCGACGCAGATTCTTAGGCTTTTGGACAGGTCGCTCTGTCCCATCAATAAAGACGTCTTTAACTCCAGGAAAGGCGCGAAAAAATTCCTCAGCAGAGCGAATTTGACGAGCGGGCAAAACACATTCTCGCCCCAAGGTCATCTCTAAAACCGGCAATAATATTTTTACCCAGCGACATACCCGTGTTCTATCTAAACCAAAAAGAAGTCCTTGCAAATCATAGGTCGGATAACATTTTAAATACAATAAAATAAAAAGCAGTTTATCTAATGGGGTTGGGATAAATCCTTTCTGCCCTGCACCCATCTGCCGCTCGTGATCTTTTCGATTCTTTTTCCGATAAATCAAATAACAAGCTGAAAATTCAGCGGCTAAATTTTTCAATTCTTCGACTGATAATCCAATGATTGCTTTACATAAACGATTATCTCGTAACAACCGCTCTTTGTTGATCATTTCAAACCTTTATTCTCTAAGTTAAACCTCTTTTTATTCTCAATAGCCTGACAAAAAATGCAAGTCTCTATTCAGCAACTAGTTTACTGTGACCCTATTTCCCGATTGGCTTACGATGCTGGCCGGAAGAACCTTTCCGGCGCTCTGAAAGGCTTCCTCCAGCTTTTGGTCGGTAAACCGATTCATGTTTCTGGCAAAGTTTACTTTCTGCTCAATACTCATTTACCACCTACCGGCTTGCGCACTCCCGCTTCAATGATGGTTATCCATGACTCTGCATTCGGCTGCCGACTGTTTCCCAGCAGACGCACCGATCGCACAATAAACTCGCCTGTGAAAGCAGAGTCATCCCGGTAATGAGAATATGATGAGGCCTGGATCATGGGTCTGGCGCGCTTAGGCATCAGGATGTGGTCGCCCGTCTGAATGTCTGCACGCATCACACAGATGAGACTGACAACACCAAAATTTATCCACGTGGGGGCTTTGTTGAATAATTTAAGATACTGATTTATATAAGCATTATAAAATTTCAACGACTAATTTTTCCTCTCGGAATGCTTTTTATTGTGCTAACTATTTGATTTGTCGTTCTAACAAAATACATTCTCTGTAAATGCATTCTAACTAAAGAAGATGTAAATCAAACGGTTAAATTATTCAACAAAGCCCCACGTGGGCTGCCCCACCAAATCAACGAATTCGATCTGAATGGGGTTTTTTACTCTGGCGGACGCACTCGCTTTCGATGCTTTATCGGCATGGTTGGCATAATCATTGTCCCACACCCTGATTTCATTACCATTGACGAGCGCTATTTCTACGCCAGAATATCCAGGGTCTCTTATGCGGGAAAGTGAAAAGGACTTTATTTTTTGCGCCAGGTCCTTAATAGAACCACAAAACATCGGCCAGTCATAATTAAGAACCAGACGATCGCTAACGCTGATATTAGGGCGGTATCCACCACCAAGATTCATAAGGCACTGAGTCAGGGCTACGGAGAGTGCCGTGCCCGCTCGCCATGGGAAAGTCAGTTGAATCGGGGCAAGGCTTTGCGGGTCGCTGTCATTGATAGGGCCTGAGACGATAATAAAATCCAGCCTCAGATCGGTACCCTGCCAGTTGCCGAATACCTGAAAAATCGTGCCTTCAATGGCTAATTTAAGGTTCCATTTTCCCGCCAGCGGCAATCCTGGCGACATTCCGGCAACTATCTGAATTTTCTTTTCATACAGATTTTGCCTAGCTTGCTGCATTTCCTGTGTGCCAATCCGGTGCGTGTCAAGGTAGTTGTCGCCCCAGTTGATTCATACGGCCTGTTTTTCCCGTTCCGGATTTAGCCACACTTCGTCCTGCCGCTCCCAGTTTCTTGTTGGCCCTGACCAACGATGCGGGTTCTGCATTTTTGCTGCCTCATACACCGATTTTCGCTTTACCAGCAACTGGCTGTCTTCGCCTCTGTGCCGCTGGCCCGGCGTGACATACCGGATACCGCTATGGCGATGTTCCTCGTTGTACCAGCCGACGAAGGTTTCCACCCAGGCTCGCGCATCTTCCAGCGTTGCAAAGCCTTTTTCAGACCATGCAGGCACGTATTTCAGCATCCTGAACAGCGATTCCACGTGGGCGTTGTCGTTGCTTACCCGCGGCCGACTGTGTGACGGGGTTATCTTCAGCTCCGCAAGCTTCACCTGCAGCACCTGTGACTTCATCGGTGCACCGTTATAGCCAACCGACTTAAAAATGATTACATCCTATGCCCTGATATGCGGCAAAGAAGCATAGCTGGCTGTTATCAAAATAATGTCGCTTGGCTATATCCGCATGCAGTACCAGCGGCTCCTGCCAGCAGCGCTCGCTCAGCACCGTTCGCTTCAGCAGTTCTGCTGCATACTCGCCGCTTTCGACCGGGTACACCTCATAACCCACTATTTTGCGACTGAACACATCTTCTATAGCCAAGCGACATTATTTTGATAACAGCCAGCTATGCTTCTTTGCCGCATATCAGGGCATAAGATGTAATCATTTTTAAGTCGGTTGGCTATATGAGATACAGGTAGAACCAGTGACCCGCCGTCAGCGACTTCAGCCAGGTGATGTCCCACGACCACACCTGGTTCGGCGCGATCGCCTTCCATGTCGACAGCGGCTTACTTTGCGGGGCCTGCTGACGCCCGCGATGACTGACCTCTCCGGCACGGCGCAACACCCGGTAAAACGTCGATTCACTGGCAACGTAACGCCCCTCATCGGCTAGTGCCGGTACGATTTGCGCCGGCGACAGACTGGCGAATCGTGGCTCATGGCAGATGGCCAGCACCTGCTGTTCCTCTTCAGCACTGAGCCTGTTTTTCGGCATCGGCCGTGATGCCGTCGGTCGCCGGTCGTCAGGACTTAGCCGCCAGCGCTGGAACGTCCGCTCGCTAATACCTACAGACCTGCAGGCATCGCTTTGCCGGACGCCGGCAGTGGCAGCCTCCTCCAGCATCTTCATCAGCCGTAACCTGTCGGCTGTGCGCGTCATTCGACCTCGCGTTCTTCGTCGAAGAACGCCTTGAGCTTTTTTTCCAGAATGAGCAGTGCCGCCGCTTCGGCGAGGGCTTTGTCCTTGCGGGCTATTTCACGATTAAGCTGCTGAATTTCTTTTTGTTGTTTCTTTATTAAGGCTCTTTCTGCACGCTGACCTGGCTGCATAAACTCGTCCTTCCACTGCTGAATCTGTTCAGGATAGAGGCCTTTACGGCGACAGTATTCAGCCACAGCATGAGCAGAAAGCGGCGCGGTTTCAACGATAACGGCGAAGCGCGCATCCTGAGACCACTCCAGGTGGAGTTTACTCTCACTGGCTGCCGACTGAGTCGGAATTCCAGCCTGAGACCGCCAGCCATAAAGCGTATTGGCGGGAATGCCTTCCAGGCGGGATATCTGGTAAATAGACTGACTATGCGGCGGCAACATTCTGGCGATCACAGCCGCTTTACGTTCTGGCGAATAGCTTCCCATGAACAGCTTCTCCAGCCCCCTAGATTTTTTTTCACTCAGAGGCGACAACTACCCTGACATGGGGGGAATCCCCCAGATGGTCAGGTGTGCCTCTCCTGCTGGGGTTGATTCTCCGAAACGCGGGATGTCGAACTCAACCATCAGGCAGCCAGGGTATACACCCCGCTTCTGAGGCTGGAATACTGCCGGATCACCTGATTTTTGCTATCCAGTATATTTATCTCGTAATAGCGCATTAAGTGCTCACCTCTATTTGTGCGTTTTTCTCGCGCCATATCAGGGATGTTTGAGAAAAAGCACCAGAAATAAGGTTTATACCACCTTGCGTTGTAGAGCCAACCATTGCGGTGTTAAGCAACACGCTTCCTGAGTTATCCGTGATAAGCAGATACCATCGCTGCGCGGCTATGTTCCATTTAATCCGGGCGCTGTATAGCCAAGCGACATTATTTTGATAACAGCCAGCTATGCTTCTTTGCCGCATATCAGGGCATAGGATGTAATCATTTTTAAGTCGGTTGGCTATATCTACTGCCGCGCAAGATGAAACAGGAGGTGATTCTTGAACCCTACAGCTATCCCTATAATGGCGTAGAGGTGCTGCTCACCTCGATGGCGGTGTCCATCGTGGTTGACGGCAACTTTCTTGGCTCGGTAACGGCAGATTTTTCATTGGATACGCTGCAACAGCTTATCAATGCCATCAAGCCCTATAAAGGCACCGGCTACGCCGAGCTGTTATCACAATCCGGTGCCTATATCGCCTACCCCGATAAGGCGCAGGTAACCAAACCCGCCGCCCATGCTGATAGCCTGCTAAAATCAGCGTCTGAAGGGGTCTCGATACGCACCAGCGCTGAAAACCCGGTACTCAAAACGGCATCCTACGACCTCACCATTCCGGTGACCATTGGCAACACCGGCACGCCGTGGCTATTGGGGCTGTCGGCTCCCATTGATGCCGTGCTTGCCGCAACGGAGCGCCAGCGCAATATCGCGTTACTGCTGATGGTCATCAGCATTGTTGTGGTCTCTGCCGCACTGGGCATCATCTTTACACGGAAAGTGTTGCGCCCCATCGGTGGCGAACCGGCAGAAGCGGCACGCATCGCGTTGTCCGTGTCCAATGGGCAACTCACCAACACCATCCCGGTGCAGCCCAAAGACACCCGCAGCCTGTTCTATGCGATTCACACCATGCAAAACCAGTTGCGCGATATCGCTCAGCAATTGCTGACCACCAGCGAATCGGTGAGTCTCGCCGCCACAGAAATCGCCGCAGGCAATATCGACCTGGCCTCACGTACCGAACAACAAACCGCCGCATTACAGCAGACAGCCGCAAGCATGGAGCAGATCACCGCGACGGTAAAACTTAATGCCGACAATGCGCACAGCGCCACCG
The DNA here is from genome assembly GCF_052050035.1 of Symbiopectobacterium purcellii. Lineage (GTDB taxonomy): Bacteria > Pseudomonadota > Gammaproteobacteria > Enterobacterales > Enterobacteriaceae > Symbiopectobacterium > Symbiopectobacterium purcellii_A. The sequence continues at coordinate 3,764,364 of NZ_CP189882.1, read as the reverse complement.
CACTGACGAAAAACGCGACCGACATCGCTCATCAGGGGAATACCATCGTAGGGCAAGTCGTCAGCATTATGGATGATATTGACGACAGTTCACGTAAAATCGCCGACATTACTAGCATTATAGCCAACCGACTTAAAAATGATTACATCCTATGCCCTGATATGCGGCAAAGAAGCATAGCTGGCTGTTATCAAAATAATGTCGCTTGGCTATATACAGCGCCATCCAGTACTGGCGCAAATTCCAGGCTTTTTTGCTCATTGCCAGAAAAGGGGTAATACTCCGTGCTCATAGGCCGAATGCCCCCTGTAACTTACCGATTAGGCCAGAAACAACGTCACTGACCGAACCACCAAGCGCGGTGTTACCGAGCGCGTTAGCCGTATTAGTCCATGCGCTGCTGGTTACCTTTTCCCCACTATCAATCTTATTGACAAAGGTATTATAGCCAAGCGCGACATTATTTTGATAACAGCCAGCTATGCTTCTTTGCCGCATATCAGGGCATAGGATGTAATCATTTTTAAGTCGGTTGGCTATAGTGGCCCTTTCCGCATCCTTCTCAGTGATCAAGGGTTGTTCGAACTCCCACAACCAGGAGCGCTGCGGCAAGCCCTCACTGCCAGCGCTGGCATCTTTAACCGTTCGCAGAATGCAGTGGCTGTAAATTAACGGTGGCGTGGCCTGTAGTGGCATACTGAATTTGGCCACCTAAGTAGAGGTGATATGCTTACCTCATAATTTTTATAGGTGCCAAAATGAGTAAAATAATTACTGCTGAATTTAAATGTGAAACCGCCAAATTAGTCCTTGTCCAAAATTATACCTACCAGGAAGCCGCGAAAGCCATGAACGTCAGTCTTTCAGCGATTAGCCGGTGGGTAAGAGCCCTTCGTTTAGAACGTCAAGGGAAAACATCGCCTGGTCTGCCATTAACACCTGAACAAATTGAGTTCAGAGAAATGAAGAAAAAAATCCACCGACTGGAAATGGAGAATGCCATCTTAAAAAAGGCTACTGCGCTCTTAATGTCCGACTCACTGAAAAATTCTCGGTAGTTGAAAAGCTAAGAGCGCTTTATCCAGTGAAAGCGTTGTGTCGTATTTTTAATGTTCACCGAAGCAGTTATCGCTATTGGTGTCGACCTAAGGAGCCAGATATTGAGCGGACGATAAAACGTAGCCTGGTCAGCGAAGCGTGGAACGTTAGTGGCGGGTCTGCGGGCGCAAGGACTATCGCCACGATGGTTACCAATACACACGACGTGAAACTTGGGCGGTGGTTAGCGGGTAAGTTGATGAAAGAATTAACCCTCGTTAGTTGCCAAACAAGAAAACATCAATACAACCGCGGTGGAAATGAACGTATTGATATTCCAAATCTGCTCAATAGGCAGTTCGCTGTTACCAAGCCTGACCAGGTTTGGTGCGGCGGTGTAACCTATATTTGGACAGGCGCCCGATGGGCGTATCTGGCGGTGGTATTAGATTTATTTGCCCGAAAACCCGTGGGTTGGGCAATGTCGTTTTCGCCAGATTCAGAATTAACAGCCAAAGCACTACAAATGGCTTGGGAACTGCGTGGGCATCCCAAACAAGTCATGTTTCATAGTGACCAAGGAAGCCATTACACCAGTCGTCAGCATAGGCAGGCATTGTGGCGTTATCAGATGACCCAAAGTATGAGTCGCAGAGGAAATTGTTGGGATAATAGTCCGATGGAGCGATTCTTCCGTAGTCTGAAGACTGAATGGGTGCCAACGACTGGCTACCAAAGCTTTAGTACTGCTCAATCATCCATTATTCGCTACATAACCCATTATTATAGCGATGTCAGACCTCACTGGTATAACGCGGTGGGTTAACACCAAATGAATCAGAACGGCTGTTCCATCAACAGTCAGGTAGGGTGGCCAAATTTAGTTGACCACTACACGTTGATATCGTGTGTGCCTGCACCGTCAAGAAGCGACACAGCGCGAAGTAATTCAAGCTTACCCTTGCGCAGCATCCAGCACTGACATACTCGCTTAGCCCATGCGATGATGTTTGCGGCAGACCAACACCGCTTGGCAACGTCCAGAACCAGATTTTTCGTTTCTTCAGGAACGCCGGACTGGACGGTGAACTGGTCTACCGGCTCCGCTTTCGCCAGCAGTGCGGTGATCACCTCGTACATCTTGCGCAGGTGAAAATTCTCAAAGGCTTCTGCAGGTAGCTTCCCAGCGATATCCCGGCAGTCGATATGATCGCCTTTGAGCATCATTGGGCCGACCAGCTGCTCTTCAAACTCGTAACTGTCCATCAGGCATCCTCCGCAAGGATTTGGTCGATCTTTTCCTGACGCAAGGCGGTCTCAATGCCGTATTTTTTGCCTTCGGGATTGGCACCGCAGGCCCACGCAGTGGGGGTGTAGCCGAACCCGATATAGCCGTCCAGGAGACCGTGGATATCCCTTGGCTCCCTGCCCAGTTCGCGGCATTGCTTCAGGTAGGAGGCCCATAAGCGTTTCACCCCGTTCTCGACAGTGGTGGTCACACTGCGAATTTTTGGCAGTCCGTGTTTTTCGGCTTTGCTGTTCCAGGTGTGCTTGAAACGTTCGCGATCAAACGCTGGAATGCTTGCGCGTGGATTTGTGCCTTTGGCTATGGGATTGGTGCCTCTCTGCCGTGGGGTTAATTTCTCCCCCTCTGACAATCCCACTTCGTGGGTTTGGGTATTTGTATTTATTGTCTTTTGAATATTGTCTTTTGTGTTTAGCACTTTCTGCTTAGGTGCATTAGCAGGTTCCGCTAAGGTTTTCTTAGCAACTTCCGCTAATGTTTTGCAGAATCCGTTATTTTTGGTTTTCCACTCAGAAATATTGGTGTTCATGCCAACCTTCCGCCCTTCCTGAATCAGAACTTTCTTCCTGATTAGATTGTTTTTGGCTGTGGAACAATGGGTGTGATGTTTACCGATCATCTCCTCTATAGCCAAGCGACATTATTTTGATAACAGCCAGCTATGCTTCTTTGCCGCATATCAGGGCATAGGATGCAATCATTTTTAAGTCGGTTGGCTATAAGTCCATGACCTGTAATTTCTATCATATCAAGACTGATCTGATGCGAATTGTCAGCGCCATACATGACGCCACTGATAACCAGACCCTTTTTCTCCAAATTGTAGAGGGTAGCGGCAAGAGTGCTTTCATCAGCGGCTTTGTTGAATAATAGGTAATCATGCTGTTTTTCCATGCCAGTTTTGGTAGAAAATGCTTGTCATCTCAGATTTTCCGTTTTCTCATGGGGTATAACTTAATGATTTTACTTTTATGAGTTCAGTCGTTTCACTGGGCTGGCAGCATAAAATCTATTTATTCAACAAAGCCTTCATCAGCTAAAGATAAGAAATGATCCTTATCTTCGACAGATTGAATTGGCGGTGTTTTGGCAGCAAGAAAGAGTCTGTAAAGAATTTCGTGTAAATGGCTCCATCGCTTAACCGGAAATCCGATCTCCATACATCAACATGAATTGGCTCATAGCCGGTTTCCAGTCTCTGATTGGTAGGGTCCATTTAGCCGAGATATTATGCAAGGCTAGATAGAATAATTTTAGCACCGAGTCATCCGTTGGAAATATTCGTCGCGTTTTCGTTATCTTGCGCAATGAAGCATTTAACGACTCTATCGCGTTGGGGGTGTAGATAACCTTGCGGATCTCCGGCGGAAAATCAAAAATGACGATGAGACGTTCCCAATTATTTCTCCACGATGGGCTGATCGTCGGGAACTGCTCATCCCATTTGGCCGCGAAGGCATCCAGGGCCTCTTCAGCGCCCTCTAGCGTTGCGGAACTATAGATAGTGCGCAGGTCAGCAGCAACGGCTTTACGCTCTTTCCAGCCGACGTAGCGCAGCGAGTTCCGCACCTGATGCACGATGCAGAGCTGTACCCGCGTATGCGGGTAAACAGCTTCAATGGCATCAGGAAAGCCCTTCAGGCCATCGCAGCAGGCGATGAAGATGTCCTGTAGCCCACGATTTTTCAGTTCTGTCATTACAGATAACCAGAACTTGGCCCCCTCGGTTTTGGCTATCCATAGCCCCAGAAGCTCTTTTTCGCCCTGGCCGTTGATGCCTAGAGCCAAGTAAACAGACTTGTTGGTCACGGCTCCGCCGTCCTGGCTTTTGACCACAATACAGTCAAGGTAAACAATGGGATAAAACGCATCCAGCGGCCGTTGCTGCCAGCGCTTAACGTCATCCATCACGGCATTGGTCACTTGAGAAATGAAGCCAGCGGAAACATCGACCCCGTAGACTTCTTTAAAGTGAGCCTGAATATCACGGGTTGATAGCCCTCTGGAATAGAGAGAAATAATGCGGTCATCGAAGCCGTTAAGCTGCTTTTCGTGCTTACCGAGCAGTGTCGGCTCGAAGGTACTGTTGCGGTCGCGCGGAATATCGAGCTCGAGCGCCCCATTTTGGCTACGTACGCTCTTGGATGTCTTGCCATTGCGGGAGTTGCCTGAATTATTACCAGCCGGGTCATGCTTAGCATACCCAAGGTGTATCTCCATCTCAGCTTCAAGAACCCGTTCCGCCAGTCTTTTAGTCAGCTCCTTGAGTAGGCCTGATTCACCCAGAAGCTCCTGAGGGGAGTGGCAATCCTGAAGCAGTTGGTCAATAAGTTCGTTGCTGATAGGCATTTTTTGTCCTCTGAAGGTTTTCCTCAAAATGCCATTTACACAGATCTTTTTACACTCTCGCAAGAAAGTTAAGAATTTTTGTTTCTAACTCTTGGGTAGTTGACATACCGATTTCCTCTTGGTTTGTGGTGAACAGAGGATACCACCGCCGCCTGAGGTGGAGAAGTAAACCAGGCATTAAAACACAGCAGATTAATGAGTCTGCTCTGTTTTAACCGCTCTTTTTACAACGAGCCTCGTGCTCTACGGAAGCCACCGACAACGTGGCGAACCTTTACCCAGATGTTTTTGGGGTGTGGTGGGCTGAATAAAAATTATAGCCAACACCAGGGCCACCACTGGCTCACCACACCACCAAAACCATCTATTGGAGGGGAGCATGGCTACTATCATTTACCGTAAATCCGTTAATCCTGTTAGCAAAACAAACGCCGCTATTCGCCGTCATACCAGACGCAAGGCAGAAGCCATCCGGCGTGAACTGGTGTCATCCCGTATCGATAAAGCTTTAGGTCAGAAGCCAGAAAGACGCAAAGCACTTATAGCCAAGCGACTTAATTTTGATTACACCATATGGACTGAGAACAAACTCTCTGTATCGCAACCCATCTCTCTTTTTTTGCTTTTTGCTTGTGCCCATTTATGCTCAATTGGGTTAAGATCTGGCGAATATGTAGGCAAATACTCCACCATATACCCTGCATCGATGATGACTTGTTGAATATTATGTTTTTTGTGAAAAGTGGCATTGTCCATCATGATTACACTGTTTTTAGGGAGTACTGGGATAAGGACTTGTGTGACCCAGGCATAGAAAACATCGCTGTTAATATTGATATCAAATAATCCGATAGCAAACAGCGTTGTGCCTAATAAAGCGCCGATAACATTTGTTCTTCCCCTAGCTCCCCAGTTCTTCAGGCCAAAGCACCGTTGACCTTTTGGGGAATAGCCGTGAGTCCGTGGGGCATCGTGTGAAAAACCACTTTCATCAATAAAAACAATAGGTTTACCTTCTTTTTCATACTGTTGTTTTTTTTGTTGAAATCCCTGCCGGGCGTTTTCGTCGGCTTTCGGATGACGTAGAGTTTTTTTTATAGGTCAATCCCAGCTTTTTAAGCGCTTGCCAAATGGCCTTCTGACAAACGCCAAAACGCTCTGCACGTTCTTTTTGGTAAGCATCTGGATATTGTTCAACATCTTTTATCAACTCGGATTTATCGATCTTTCGCTGACGCGTGGTCGATGCTTTTGACTCTATTTGATTAATCCAACGCGATACAGAGGCAGGGCCAATCCGAAATTGCTTCGCTGTTTCTCGGATACTCAACCCTTCGTTTTTCCGTGTAGATATCACTTTACGTCTAAAATCAATTGAATAGCTCATTTAAATAATGTAATCAAAATTAAGTCGTTTAGCTATAATTGACAAATTTATCAGCGGTCATATCGTCCATCGTCCATTTTGCTGTTATCGGTTGCATCGCATCTCCCTGTGCACTGAGTAAGGCACGTCCGGCATCAACCCCGCGTCCATCATCAGCACCACGAATAAACTCACCGCGCAGGTCAGGTATAGCTAAACGACTTAATTTTGATTACATTATTTAAATGAGCTATTCAATTGATTTTAGACGTAAAGTGATATCTACACGGAAAAACGAAGGGTTGAGTATCCGAGAAACAGCGAAGCAATTTCGGATTGGCCCTGCCTCTGTATCGCGTTGGATTAATCAAATAGAGTCAAAAGCATCGACCACGCGTCAGCGAAAGATCGATAAATCCGAGTTGATAAAAGATGTTGAACAATATCCAGATGCTTACCAAAAAGAACGTGCAGAGCGTTTTGGCGTTTGTCAGAAGGCCATTTGGCAAGCGCTTAAAAAGCTGGGATTGACCTATAAAAAAAACTCTACGTCATCCGAAAGCCGACGAAAACGCCCGGCAGGGATTTCAACAAAAAAAACAACAGTATGAAAAAGAAGGCAAACCTATTGTTTTTATTGATGAAAGTGGTTTTTCACACGATGCCCCACGGACTCACGGCTATTCCCCAAAAGGTCAACGGTGCTTTGGCCTGAAGAACTGGGGAGCTAGGGGAAGAACAAATGTTATCGGCGCTTTATTAGGCACAACGCTGTTTGCTATCGGATTATTTGATATCAATATTAACAGCGATGTTTTCTATGCCTGGGTCACACAAGTCCTTATCCCAGTACTCCCTAAAAACAGTGTAATCATGATGGACAATGCCACTTTTCACAAAAAACATAATATTCAACAAGTCATCATCGATGCAGGGTATATGGTGGAGTATTTGCCTACATATTCGCCAGATCTTAACCCAATTGAGCATAAATGGGCACAAGCAAAAAGCAAAAAAAGAGAGATGGGTTGCGATACAGAGAGTTTGTTCTCAGTCCATATGGTGTAATCAAAATTAAGTCGCTTGGCTATAAATAGCCGGATGGGTAGAGCTCCGCGAGAATCGGATAGGTTGTTTTGTTAAAGGCCTGCCCGTTGCATTTCAGCCAACCAGCTGGCACAACAGCCCCAGGGAACGGGAGCGGAATACCTGCAGTCTCACGGATGGACAATGCGCCTATTGAGTCTGGTGTTAATGCAGGGCTTTCAGGCGTCTTCCGGCTTTGTTGAATAAATCGAACTTTCAGGGGATCGCCGGATCAAAGCACTATCATCGCTCCCGATAGCAGCTCCCCATGGCAAAGCAAAAGTTTAAAATCACCAACTGGCCCACCTACAACAAAGCACTCAGACAACGCGGCTCCCTGACGGTCTGGCTTGATGAGTCCGCCATCGCTGCATGGACTGACAGTGCTTCGCCTGAAGGTCGTGGTCGGCCGCTTTACTACACCGATATGGCTGTTACCACGGTTTTGATGATAAAGCGCGTGTTTAACCTGTCGCTCCGGGCATTACAGGGCTTTGTCGACTCGGTTTTTACACTGATGAGCCTGCCACTGCGCTGCCCGGACTACTCTCTGGTCAGTCGGCGGGCAAAAACCGTCAGTATCAGCATAAAAACGCCAACGCGTGGTGAAATCTCGCATCTGGTCATCGACAGTACCGGTCTGAAGGTCTTTGGCGAAGGTGAATGGAAAGTCAGGCAGCATGGGGCTGACAGACGAAGAGTGTGGCGCAAGCTTCATCTGGCAGCAGACAGTGCGACGCATGAGATTATCTGTGCCGACTTATCGCTCAGCGGAACGACAGATGCGCAGGCACTGCCGGGCCTGATTAACCAAACCCACCGAAAAATCAGGGAAGTGTCAGCAGACGGTGCTTATGACGCCCGTTACTGCCACGATGCGTTGCTAAGAAAGAAAATCAGGCCCCTTATCCCGCCGCGAAGCGGAGCCAAATACTGGCCGGACAAGTACCATGAGCGTAACCATGCGGTGGCGAATCAGCGTCTGAGCGGGAGTAATGATATGTGGAAAAAGAAAGTGGGTTATCACCGGCGTTCAGTGGCAGAAACAGCGATGTTCCGCATAAAAACTTTGCTGGGTGGCCATCTGAGCCTGCGTGACTATGAGGCTCAAGTAGGTGAAGCCATAGCGATGGTCAAAGCGCTGAACCGTATGACGTTGTTGGGTATGCCACACAGCGTCAGGATAGGATAACAGGTGTAGCAGAGGGAGTCATCCTGTCGGCTAATTCTGATTTATTCAACAAAGCCCCAAGGCCCATTAAGCCCGTCCCGGTTCCATATGAAAGCCTGCTGTAGAGTGTGCTCATTCGTGTCATAGCCTCACCTCCCGGCAGGGATGGCGATATATTATTGAAAGGGGAAATAAAAAAGGCCACGCCGGAGCGCAGCCTTAAAAAGAGATTTTTCAGTGTAATATCAGTATATTCAAATAGATAAGTACGCTACGAACGAAATCAACTATTATTTTAATAGTTCATCATATTGTTTTAATCCAACCCTATGATCATAGGGATATGGATCTTTATGTGGATCCTCATGTCCAAATGCGCATATTAATCCATATTTTTTCGCCTGCTTATCTACTTCACGTCTATATTCTTTTACATATATAGACAACTTTTCATTACTACGAGAGCCTTTTTCAACTTCATAAGTGGTTACTTCATCATTGAATCTTACAAATTTATTACTGATATTACTGATATTACTGATATTACTGATATTACTGATATTACTGATATTTCCGCCCACGCATGAAGTATTTCTCTCGTTTCTTGATGGTGATTGTATCGATGGCAAAGTGGAGACATTACCGCTTAAATTAACATTCATCTTAATATATCAATAGAGTTAAAAGGTGTATTTATTATTATGAAATATCCATTGGTAGCCATACATAAAAAGCCCCAACCACCAGAGTGAGTTGAGGCTTCATGTCCTGCGCGCTTTTGCCGCAGCCTGGGCAAATTATATGTAGCTCAGGTGCTCACGTCAAGAATTTAACTGATCGTTTGATCAGTTATTTAACGTCAAGAGTTAATGGCGTTGTAGAAACTGCTGGATATCCGCTTGTTGCCATCGTGCTAAGGTATTCGTCAGCAACAGATTGTGCGATTGATTGGTTTCATCAAGCAGCTGTTTCATTTCTTATACCACAGCGTCTGCATCTTCACGATTCTTGAGAACTCGTCGGACAGCTTGCCTTTCAGCGTCGTACATGACTTCTTTCAGCGCATTAGTGAAACTGTAGATACGTTGGCACTCTTCCGCAAGTATCGGGATATGGCTGACGCCAAAATGCTGTGGGGAAGGCACGCCAGCGGCATAACGCAGTGCATGCCAGATAGCATTGCTACACGAGCGCTCGAATCGAAAGCCGTTTGCCATCCCCCAGATAAGCCGCGCAAGATGGGACGTATCGTCGGAGGTTAGTGGCTCTCGGGCTTCGGGTTTATGAGTAGGGCGCACATACTTACCAGTCTTGCGGATTGTTGGTAGTACATCATCAAATACCCAATTTTGAAATTGTTTTGCTTCTGGCTTATTACTGCGAAAGATGATGCGGTAGAGATTCGGTTCATTAACATAAACAAGCTGCTGTTCTCCGCCTTCTGTCAGGGTGTGGCAATTTGCCCACCCCTTTCTATCTAGCTCTCTGAGTAATTTAGATGTTCGATCAACAGTCAAAACCTCACAGACGTCCTTAAGACAGAACCACGGCTCAGCGTTAATTAAATGAATGCGTATATCATGTGTTTCTCGGAATGAGAATGAGATAGGTTGGATTGATAAATCAGCCATGATCGGCCTCCTTTGTAGTTTAGTTTAATCACCAGTTAGTAGCTGGTGACCAGGTGTCAACTGAGTCTACAAAGCAACTCCGGGCATATTCCCCTTTCGGGTATTGTATTACGCCTCTCCACCCGGCCTTCGGATGTGGTTACGCCGTTTTACGGGCATAAAAAAGCCGCATGGCTATCGGGTGCGGAAGACCGCTTTGTAGTTCAGTGCAGCCAGTATCCCGATAGCTGTATGCGTTGTCAAGCCGCCTCCAAAAGTTCAGCAACACGACCGGCAATGTAAGCTTCAGCCTTTTCGAGCACCTTGCTCACAAAGGAATGGTGACGATGTGGCTTCATGCCCTCACCTATCGCCCTGCACGACGCCTTCCCCTTATAATACGCCACCACGATATCGTAGCCCAGCGGGTCGAAGTACTTGAGCCGCCCTACCGCCCGGTCAACTATCTCACCGTCGGCATCAGACAGCATGGGCCGGATATCGCTACTGGCCGTAACGAGGGGCCATGCTGCCTTGTACTCGGTGCCAATACGTGAGCCACTCCAGTTTCCCCATGCCGTCAACAGGTATCGAATATCTCTCATTTCACCGCCCCCCAGTTTTTGCCATTCCTGATGCTGTAGATATGCTGCTTGCTGGTCTCGAATTTCCTCGCCACCTCAGCCACCGGCATACCGGAGGCCAGCAGCGCCCGAATAAGCGGGATATCTTCCACCATGAGTCGCACTCGCTTTCTCATGCCGCCTCCAATTCGGTGATGACGATATCCAGACTCCCGCCTTTCTCCTGCTGCCCGCGCCTTACCCTGAAATCGTCTATCTGTTCGTCGTCCAGCATGAAGCCTGCATGCGTGAGCGCATCGAAAACCGCCTTTTGCAGGTTGTCAAGGTCACGGCGTCGTTTGTCTGGAGAATTAGCGATGATGGCGATTTTCAGTCTTGCGGGAGTGTTGATATCGAGGTTTTGCTGCTGGATTATCTGGATGATGCTTTGTCGGTATTCTGTGCCTTTCTCGCTGATGTAGTGCCTTCCCCTTGCGTGTCGCCAGTATGTGTTGAGGCTTGGCGGCCACGGCAATTTGAGGTGATATTCAGTCATCACCGTATCTTCCCCTCTGCCAGTAAAACAGCCTGCGTCCTGATTACGCCCTCAAGGTGGGCGAGGTGTGCGCTATAGCCAAGCGACTTAATTTTGATTACACCATATGGACTGAGAACAAACTCTCTGTATCGCAACCCATCTCTCTTTTTTTGCTTTTTGCTTGTGCCCATTTATGCTCAATTGGGTTAAGATCTGGCGAATATGTAGGCAAATACTCCACCATATACCCTGCATCGATGATGACTTGTTGAATATTATGTTTTTTGTGAAAAGTGGCATTGTCCATCATGATTACACTGTTTTTAGGGAGTACTGGGATAAGGACTTGTGTGACCCAGGCATAGAAAACATCGCTGTTAATATTGATATCAAATAATCCGATAGCAAACAGCGTTGTGCCTAATAAAGCGCCGATAACATTTGTTCTTCCCCTAGCTCCCCAGTTCTTCAGGCCAAAACACCGTTGACCTTTTGGGGAATAGCCGTGAGTCCGTGGGGCATCGTGTGAAAAACCACTTTCATCAATAAAAACAATAGGCTTACCTTCTTTTTCATACTGTTGTTTTTTTTGTTGAAATCCCTGCCGGGCGTTTTCGTCGGCTTTCGGATGACGTAGCGTTTTTTTTATAGGTCAATCCCAGCTTTTTAAGCGCTTGCCAAATGGCCTTCTGACAAACGCCAAAACGCTCTGCACGTTCTTTTTGGTAAGCATCTGGATATTGTTCAACATCTTTTATCAACTCGGATTTATCGATCTTTCGCTGACGCGTGGTCGATGCTTTTGACTCTATTTGATTAATCCAACGCGATACAGAGGCAGGGCCAATCCGAAATTGCTTCGCTGTTTCTCGGATACTCAACCCTTCGTTTTTCCGTGTAGATATCACTTTACGTCTAAAATCAATTGAATAGCTCATTTAAATAATGTAATCAAAATTAAGTCGTTTAGCTATATCGGCGTCTGTGAGGCGCGTACGGCGGTCTATCTTGTCATGGCATGATGAGCATGTCCAAGCGCCGAAAAGGTCGTCAGGCTTCATTCCGATGCCACAAATGCCCGACATCCGATAATGCGCCAGCACTACGGTTTCAGCGTTACCGTTACAGATACCCGGGATCCTCACCTGACACTCTCGACCTCTGGCCTCTTTTCCAAGATTCGCCATGTCTACCTCCACATCCTGTTAATCAGCGTGTGTTTGCTTACCACGGTCATCCCTTTTGGGGTTGTGCGCCACGGTCGCCAGATGAACAACACGCTGCCCTTGCTGTTACCCGCCTTGCCTTTTTTGCCCGTTTCAGCGCAGATAAACGACAATCGGCCTTCGGTGATGAACCGCACCTCATCAACCGTTTTCTGTGCCTGTGCGAACCATCCCGTCGAGGTATCAGCAGGCAGCAGCATAACGACCGTTTTATTCTGCTTGCGGCTCTGCTCAGCCGCTTTATCAACCCACGGGCGGATAGTGCTGTACGGGGGATTGCAGAAGATGGCGCCGTTGCTACTCCAGTCACAGGCCAGGGCATCATCCTCTGGCGTCAGATACAGACGGCACAGGGCATTGTCGTGGTCAGCGGCGGCATCGAGGTAGAAGCCAAACTCTGCATCCAGCGCTTGGAAGACCTCGGGCGGTGTTCGCCATGTGTCCTTGTGCTCTGGTCTGGTGTGTGATTTTAGTGTCATCGGACTCTCCCAAAATAATCCCCTGAATAACGCACCTCACGCAGCCTGACGCCGTTGCCGACCGCCCACGACTGCGTATATAGCTAAACGACTTAATTTTGATTACATTATTTAAATGAGCTATTCAATTGATTTTAGACGTAAAATGATATCTACACGGAAAAACGAAGGGTTGAGTATCCGAGAAACAGCGAAGCAATTTCGGATTGGCCCTGCCTCTGTATCGCGTTGGATTAATCAAATAGAGTCAAAAGCATCGACCACGCGTCAGCGAAAGATCGATAAATCCGAGTTGATAAAAGATGTTGAACAATATCCAGATGCTTACCAAAAAGAACGTGCAGAGCGTTTTGGCGTTTGTCAGAAGGCCATTTGGCAAGCGCTTAAAAAGCTGGGATTGACCTATAAAAAAAACTCTACGTCATCCGAAAGCCGACGAAAACGCCCGGCAGGGATTTCAACAAAAAAAACAACAGTATGAAAAAGAAGGTAAACCTATTGTTTTTATTGATGAAAGTGGTTTTTCACACGATGCCCCACGGACTCACGGCTATTCCCCAAAAGGTCAACGGTGTTTTGGCCTGAAGAACTGGGGAGCTAGGGGAAGAACAAATGTTATCGGCGCTTTATTAGGCACAACGCTGTTTGCTATCGGATTATTTGATATCAATATTAACAGCGATGTTTTCTATGCCTGGGTCACACAAGTCCTTATCCCAGTACTCCCTAAAAACAGTGTAATCATGATGGACAATGCCACTTTTCACAAAAAACATAATATTCAACAAGTCATCATCGATGCAGGGTATATGGTGGAGTATTTGCCTACATATTCGCCAGATCTTAACCCAATTGAGCATAAATGGGCACAAGCAAAAAGCAAAAAAAGAGAGATGGGTTGCGATACAGAGAGTTTGTTCTCAGTCCATATGGTGTAATCAAAATTAAGTCGCTTGGCTATACCGCACCGCATCCGCATCGCATCGCATCGCATCGCATCGCATCGCATCGCATCGCATCGCATCGCATAACGGTAGCCCCGGCGAGATCATCCTGTCGGCTAAATCTGATTTATTCAACAAAGCACTAGATCTCGACAACGGGTTGTGGGATTACAATGATGAGCGAACTCATCAGGGAAAAATGTGCTGCGGGCGTACGCCAATGGCAACATTGCTTGATGGAAAACGGTGCTGGGCAAAAAAGAATCTGAAACAGGTTTAATCTGACAGAAATCTGTACTATAAATAAGTGGTAACGGTCAGATCAGGTCTGAGCTAGTACAAATATAGGAGGCAATAACCGCCATGAATAATTCCCTGACACAGCTGTATCCCTATCCGTTTGAAAAGCTTCTGCACCGTTTGTGTGACGTTACGCCGGACAACTCACTGCGCCCGGTTATGCAGTCCATTGGCGAACCCCGGTCTCCATCACCGGTACTGAGTCAGTAAAGTATGACTGATAATCTGGATAAAACAGAGGTTTATCTCGAAAAACAGCCACTTACGGCGTTCTTCTCTGAGTTTGTTGCCGGTGACGCCCCGCTACTTAAATCTTTTTCTATACCGTAAATACCTCCACTTTCCCGATCCCAACATCCATGAGAAAACTCGCACCATGATGAAAATCAGACAACTGCAAAAACGTGCGGCAGCGCTCGCAATAGTCACTGCTGCAACCCTCGCATCCTCGGTCGCCACGGCGCAACCCGTCGTGCCGCCTCGCAACCCCGACCGGGCCGTCCTGCCGGTCATCTCCGGCTCGAAGGTCAGCACTCCCGGTGGATCATGCACCGTAGGGGCGGTTTTGGTGCCTAAGAGCATCTTCCACAGACTGACGCCGTACCAACGAGCCACACGATGGATCGTGCTGGCCAAGCACTGCGCGCCGATGTACGCGACTATCCACGTGGGTACCAATGCCATCGGCACCGTTGTGTGGCAGTCGGCCACCTCAGATTTTGAGCTTGTGCGGGTTTCGCCCCAGCCGGGCCCGTCGGCGCTGTACTGCGCCGCCCACCACAGCGCGGTGTTCTGCAATCCGCTCCAAGCCTACATCCCTCGAGCAAACAACCAGGTCTTCATGCCGCGTGCCGGGCGGGAAGCGCGACTTGCTGTTACCGGGTGGTCGAACGCGCCGGATGGGCAGTTCTGCACAAGCGGTTGGCGCACCGGCGTCAGCTGCGTGTGGCGAGACATGTCTCTCGTGCCGGGGATGTGGAGACCGGCTTATCAGCACATCGATGCCGCGAACGGGTCCGAGCTCAATCGCATCGACAACGGCGACTCCGGCGGACCAGTCGTCACCTACGATCGGCATCTGATCGGGATCATCTCCTCCGGCGAGCCTAACGGCCGTTCAATCGTCTTCTACACGCCAATGGCGCAAGTGTTGCACGAGCTGTTTAGCTACAACCTCGCCCCCGCCGACCTTCCCACCGCTGTAGGCGAGGACAATTCGCTCTCCCCAGACGGTGAAAACGCTGGGTGGGAACTGGCCCCGACCGACGGTGAAAACGCTGGGACGGAACTGGCGCCGACCGACGAGTGAGGCGTATGGCCGCCCCACTGTCTGATGAAAGCGAGCGGGGCGGCTCTCATGGTTAGGAATCTATAGTCACTCCCATTTTTGCAACACTGATTTTTGACTAATGGGCACCTCGAAAAACTCGAAATTGTCAATAGTTCTTCGACTTGTCTCTAAATAATTTGTACTAGCTCAGGCCTGATCTGGCTTTGTTGCATAAATCAAGCTTTTAGGCGAATGACGGATCTGAACACTACAGTCTTTTCAGCATCGGGTTCCCATGGCAAAGCAAACGTTTAAAATCACCAACTGGTCCGTCTACAACAATGCTCTCGAGCAGCGATGTTCATTGACAGTCTGGTTTCAAGCGCCTGCAATTGCTCGGACTCGCTGAGCGCAAGTCACGTCCCAGCAGCAAGCATCCCGACAGAGAAAAGCTGTTCTGGTCGCTAACAGAGAAATGCTTGCAGTTTGGCAAGAATCTCACTGACCCAGCCAATCCGCGCCAGACGCAGCCCCATTTCTACGACAGCCTGTTTCCACGGCTCTTAGGCGTCATGATGAACGGTGTAGCGGCATAAACCAACATATTGACCGAGGGATAACCCATGCGCTATAGTGAGGCTGCATCTGCAAATTCAGGTGCCGGGATTGGAAACCCGCTGTAATACCGTGTCATAAAGTGACACGCAATTTGCGTGTTTCTTTATGCGCCTGCCCCATTCCCAGTCGAAACGCAACAAAACGGTAGGGCATTATGCCGCCTGTAAGTGCGTTAAAAATACCTCATTTGGAGAACGATAACCCAGCGATTTTCGGCCTCGCGTATTGAGCAGGTGTTCGAGTGCTGCAACCTTGCGATGGGTGACATAATTGAAGTCCGTTCCCTTCGGGTAAAAACGCCGTATCAGCCCGTTGGTATGCTCATTCAACCCGCGTTCCCAGGAATGATATGGCCGGGCAAAGTAGACCGGTGCCCCCGTGACTTTTGTAATTTCCCCGTGCTGGGAAAATTCAGAACCGTTGTCAGCAGTCAGGGTTTTAAACTCGCAGAAGGTATTGGCAACGATGTCCCTGAAGGCCGCTACCACTGTCTCTGCTCGCTTGTTGGGCAGTTTGCGAATGATGACCAGCTTGACGGCTTTATCGACCACCGTCAGCAGGAATGATTTCTGATCTTTGCCAAAGATGGTGTCAATCTCGAAATGCCCGGGTTCCTGCTTGAGGTCAGCAACGGCCGGCCGCTGCTCAATGCCAACACGGTTGGGAATAGGACCGCGTTTGTTCTCATCGGTCTGATAGTTATACCGTTTACCCCGATGAGGGAGCTGCTGATACAGCTCACCGCCGGCCCGGCGCTCCTGCTGGATATAGCGATAGAGCGAGTTCTTGCTGACGGACAGGCCAAATTCCAGGACCAGGCGCCCACTGATGACCTCAGGTGAGGTGTGGGTAGACAGCGCCGTTATGATAAAGTCCTGAATGTGCGGTTCAAGCTGGTTAATCACGCTGTCCGGCCGTGTTTTCTGCCGCCGCCCTCTGGCCAACGTTTCGGCCCTTCTGCAGGAATAGACCCCGTTGAAAGCGGCGTCGGTATTGCGTCTGAGTTCCCTGCTGATGGTAGAACGAGGAAGCTCCAGTTCCCGGGCGATGGTGGCCTGGTTAACCCCATCACCACGCCGCTTTTCGATGTAGAACCGTTCTTTGTGAGTCAGATGTTTTCCCTGCATGCAACGGGATCTCCAGTAGGGCCAGAACGGTGATTTTATCCGACTCTGGCCAGTGGGTCACTTTGTTGCATTTCGACTGGGAATGGGGCCCTCAGCACCCTCTATGGTGGCTCAGGCAGGGGAACCGAAAGGTTCACCGGTTCACGGTATCCGGCATTTCCAACCCTGTTTGGGCTACCACCACGAGATTGGAAACTCCAGTGGTAGCAACACATAAAATACCGTTGGAGGTCTCTATGACCGCATTATCTACCACTCCATTTACTTTTGAAAACCATATAGTGCGCACCATCATCATTAATGATGATCCTTGGTTTATTGCTCAGGATGTATGCGATGCATTAAAGCTCACAAATTCCCGCATGGCTCTAAAAGCGTTAGACGACGATGAAAAAGCTGACGTAAGCTTAACTTACACCAGCTCGAACGGGGTCACCCAGAATCGTGATACCAACATCATCTCCGAATCCGGCATGTTCACCTTGGTACTACGCTGCCGCAATGCAGTGAAGCAAGGTACCCTGCCCCATCGCTTCCGCAAGTGGGTAACAAGTGAGGTACTTCCCTCAATCCGCAAGACTGGCAAATACGAGCATCCACAATACAAACCCCAAGCTGCCGAACTATTCAACGATGATGATACCCGTTCCCTGACCCATCTGGTCTGGAGCATGGCGACCGGCTTTCATTTTGACCGTGCCTGGACACAGGCCATCTGGTATGCCCTGCGCCGCGTAACGGGCGTACCCTCCCCTTGTATCTTAAAAGTTGGTTAAAATAACTACGATTAGATTTGGCACAGCGTATGCAGCCCGATTTCCCTTTGGGTTAAAAGCCCGTTACTGAGCGACTGGCGCATACGTTGAGCCACTCATCTGAAACCCGAACAGTTGTCCGTACTCCATAACGCATTTGCAAGGATGGGTAATAATGAGTCTGCCAAGTCCACTCTGTGTAGGTATCGATGTTTCGAAAGCAACGCTGGACATTGCCGCCAGCAGCACGATTGCGCAATTTTCTGTTGCCAATGATGCTGACGGCTTTGATTCCATTATTGCTGAGCTGAAGAAGCACGACGTTGCGCTTGTGCTGATGGAAGCCACCGGAGGGCTTGAAGCTGCCGTAGCTTGTGCGCTTCAGGCCGAAGGTTTTGAGCTCGCTGTGGTCAACCCCAGGCAGGCTCGTGACTTTGCCCGTGCTATGGGGTATCTGGCGAAGACTGACCGTATTGATGCGAGAGCACTTGCGCAGATGACCGAGGTTATTAATCGCCATCCGGAACGAGGCCGCTTTATTCGGGCTTTGCCGGATACTGAACGTCAGGTTCTCAATTCCATGGTAGTTCGCAGACGGCAGTTGATTGCAATGCTGGTTGCTGAACGAAACAGGTTGTATCTGGCTCATCAGCAAAGCAGAAAAAGCATTAATATCATCATCAAAGCGCTGGAAGATGAACTTGCGCGGATCGATAAGGACATGAACACCCACATCAGCAACCACTTCAAAGAGCTTTCTGAGCGGTTGAGTAGCATTAAGGGCGTCGGCACTATGACCGTGGCCGCATTGTTGGCAGAGGTTCCTGAGTTGGGTCGGCTCTCGAGACGAGAAATTAGCGTTCTCGTGGGAGTAGCCCCAGTCAATCGGGACTCTGGCACCATGAGAGGCCGACGAACCATCTTTGGTGGTCGGTCGGGAGTGCGGAGCGCGCTTTATATGGCTGCACTCGTAGCAACCCGCTTCAATCCAGTGATAAAAGCGTTTTACATGCGGCTGGTTACAGCAGGAAAACCCAAAAAAGTGGCGCTGGTTGCCTGTATGCGCAAGCTGCTGACCATCCTGAATGCGATGCTCAGAAAAAA
The DNA here is from genome assembly GCF_052050035.1 of Symbiopectobacterium purcellii. Lineage (GTDB taxonomy): Bacteria > Pseudomonadota > Gammaproteobacteria > Enterobacterales > Enterobacteriaceae > Symbiopectobacterium > Symbiopectobacterium purcellii_A. The sequence goes on along the minus strand of NZ_CP189882.1, from coordinate 3,745,514 downwards.
CGAAGAATGGGATGAGTCGTACCATCATGTAGCTCCATAATTTTATCGTTCAAGACAGTTGCTCAGCACTTCGAAATCCGGCAACTCCCCCTGCTGGCCGAAGAGTGCCGCCGTATCTACAGCATTACCAACACGCTCAAGGGTGCCATCTTCGACGCTGAGAAGCAGACGATACGACGTGTTCTGCGTCACCGTGAAGATGAAGCTATCGTGCTTGCTGAAATGCAACAGATGCTCGAAGACAGCACTCAGCAGCATTACGGCGTCATGACCCACGCGCTCGAAAAATGGCAACAGGCGAACGTTAGCCAGTTCCTTCAGCGCCACTAACCACTAATCCAGCCCCGGTATCGTGCCGGGGTTTCATTAATCACATTAACTTGTGAGGACCTTACTATGTCTAAAGAACATGAACTGATCACTATCGAAACTAATAGCATCAATGGAGAAACCATCCAGACGGTGAATGCCCGTGACCTGCATGAATTCCTGAAGGTCGGCAAGGACTTCACTACATGGATTAAAGACCGTATTAGCCAATACGAATTTGTTGAAAATCAGGACTACGTGATTGTTGATAATTTGAGCTCCCCAAAATCGGGGAGTGCAAAATCTCGCCAACGCCCAATGAAAGATTACTACATCAGCATCGACATGGCGAAAGAGCTTTCGATGGTTGAGCGTAACGAGAAAGGCAAGGAGGCACGTCAGTACTTTATACAGTGTGAGAAGCGCATCAAGTCCCTGCCTGCCGATCCCGTTCAGATGCTCAATGACCCAGCGGCCATGCGTGGCATCCTGCTTACCTACACCGAAAAGGTTATCGCCCTCGAAAGCAAAGTTGAGGAGATGGCCCCAGACGTGAAAGCCCTGCACCGCATCGCCAAATCTGACGGCGGCATGTGCATCACCAACGCCGCCAAGGAGTTACAGGTACGCCCCAAAGATCTGTTCGCTTTCCTCCGTGAGCGTGGCTGGATTTATCGCCGTATCGGCATCAAGAACTGGATAGCCTACCAGAGCAAAATCCAGTCAGGCTACCTCGAGCATAAAATATCACTTATCCCCTGTGACGACGGCACCGACAAAATCCGCGAGCAGGTGCTGGTGACACCGAAGGGACTGGCGAAGCTGTCTCAAGCCTTTTGCCTCGAACCGGCGTAATTAAATGTCCTTTCACCGCCCCGCTAATACACCGGGGTTACATTTTCTTCATCGTTTTTACTAACGAGGACTTTACGCATGCAAAATTTAATATATGAACATATTTTAACCCTTTCCAGCCGTGAGATTGCCGAACTGACAGAAAAGCGCCATCCAGATGTAAGAGGGGCTACAAATGAAACCTAAAATATAGCCAAGCGACTTAATTTTGATTACACCATATGGACTGAGAACAAACTCTCTGTATCGCAACCCATCTCTCTTTTTTTGCTTTTTGCTTGTGCCCATTTATGCTCAATTGGGTTAAGATCTGGCGAATATGTAGGCAAATACTCCACCATATACCCTGCATCGATGATGACTTGTTGAATATTATGTTTTTTGTGAAAAGTGGCATTGTCCATCATGATTACACTGTTTTTAGGGAGTACTGGGATAAGGACTTGTGTGACCCAGGCATAGAAAACATCGCTGTTAATATTGATATCAAATAATCCGATAGCAAACAGCGTTGTGCCTAATAAAGCGCCGATAACATTTGTTCTTCCCCTAGCTCCCCAGTTCTTCAGGCCAAAACACCGTTGACCTTTTGGGGAATAGCCGTGAGTCCGTGGTGCATCGTGTGAAAAACCACTTTCATCAATAAAAACAATAGGTTTACCTTCTTTTTCATACTGTTGTTTTTTTTGTTGAAATCCCTGCCGGGCGTTTTCGTCGGCTTTCGGATGACGTAGAGTTTTTTTTATAGGTCAATCCCAGCTTTTTAAGCGCTTGCCAAATGGCCTTCTGACAAACGCCAAAACGCTCTGCACGTTCTTTTTGGTAAGCATCTGGATATTGTTCAACATCTTTTATCAACTCGGATTTATCGATCTTTCGCTGACGCGTGGTCGATGCTTTTGACTCTATTTGATTAATCCAACGCGATACAGAGGCAGGGCCAATCCGAAATTGCTTCGCTGTTTCTCGGATACTCAACCCTTCGTTTTTCCGTGTAGATATCACTTTACGTCTAAAATCAATTGAATAGCTCATTTAAATAATGTAATCAAAATTAAGTCGTTTAGCTATACCAGTCAGAATAAGAGAGCGTGAGAAGCGATTTAAGCGCTTATACCGTGAAGGACTTATCCACGCAATACGCATACGACGAACCGGTTATTTATCAATACGACTCTCCCTCTACTGGCGCATGTTATCCAAAGATAATGGCCTGAGTTGGAAGACCATGAGCCACGCCAAGTACGACACCCAAATAACACTATAAAAACAGGAGAATGAGATGAACGCATCCCACACATTTGAGAGCAGCGAAGGGTTCGGCAGGTAAGGTGTGGATCCTCGCAGACTTCCGGCATCATTGTGCCCAACACGGGATGCATAAAGCTCCCTGATAACTGGAGGATCCACGACATGAAATATACCCCTGTTGGCGTCGATATCGCAAAACATCTGATGCAGGTTCATTTCATTAATGAACATACCGGTGAAGTCATCGATAAACAGATAAAGCGCGACGCGCTGCTGGAATACTTCAGCAATCGTGAGCCTTGCCTGATTGGCATGGAAGCTTGCGGCGGTTCCCAGCACTGGGCGCGGGAGCTGGAAAAACTGGGGCATAAGGTCAGACTACTCCAGGGCAAATTCGTCAAGGCCTTCGTGATGGGCAATAAAAATGACGTGATGGATGCCCGTGCTATCTGGATGGCGGTCCAGCAGCCAGCTAAAGCCGTTGCCGTCAAAACTGAGGAACAGCAGGCAGTACTGTCGCTGCACAAAATGCGCCGCCAGTTAGTGAAGTTCCGCACCGCGCAAATCAACTCGCTACACGGATTGCTGTTGGAGTTCGGCGAAACTGTGCGTAAAGGCCGGGCGTCACTGGACAAGGCGATGCCAGAGGTGCTTGAGCGACTTAAGGAAAAGCTGCCACCGTTCCTGAACTACCAGTTTGAAGACCAGCATCGGCGCCTCAATGACCTGGATATGCAGATAGAGGGTATCGAAAAACAGCTTGCCACTTGGGCGAAACAGAATGAGGCCTGTCGGCGGATTATGGACATTCCAGGTGTTGGCCCACTGGTTGCCACCGCAGCAATTATAGCCAACCGACTTAAAAATGATTACATCCTATGCCCTGATATGCGGCAAAGAAGCATAGCTGGCTGTTATCAAAATAATGTCGCTTGGCTATACCATCATGGGAGATGCGGGAGCCTTCCGATCAGGACGGGAGTTCGCAGCCTACATCGGCTTGGTGCCAAAGCAAACAGGCACCGGCGGCAAAGTGAGGCTTCTGGGCATCAGTAAACGCGGCGATGCTTATCTGCGGACGCTGTTTATCCACGGAGCCAGGGCTGCGACGCTGCTGGCGAAAGAGCCGAACCCGTGGGTTACGGAGCTGCTGAAAAGACGGACAACCAGCGTTGCGGTGGTGGGGATGGCTAACAAGATAGCGCGCACGGTGTGGGCCCTGGTGGCACATAGCCGAACTTACGACAAAAAACACGTCAGTGTCAGGCCGTTCTGAACGACAGATACTGGCAAAACATTAACTCTTTTAATAGAAGGGTGAATGCTGAAAGGTTGCTAGGGCAGCCGTAGTGATGACAACGACAGGTAAGACCGTGACTCACTAAACCTGAATGGTGTGTTGAGCTTAAAGCTCGCCAGGAGAATGAGGTGTGAGTCAGCGAATCTCATCGAGGCCCGCAGCAGCGGCTGCAACAAGGCCGAATATAGAGCTGCAACCTACCGTCAATGTCAACACCACGAATGCTTTGCAAACGGGATGCGTTCATATAGCACCCATGAATTATGCATTCGCGGGTCATGCTGCCCTCATGGGAAGCCATCACCCGGAAGAAACCCACCTGGATAAATGGGTTAAGTGGCTGAAAAAGGGATACCGAAAGCTTATCGATATCCTCGAACAGCAAGGCAAGCCTCTACGACCTGCATCAGTACGTTAATCAAGGCTGTTACAGCGGCTTTGTTGAATAATTTAACCGTTTGATTTACATCTTCTTTAGTTAGAATGCATTTACAGAGAATGTATTTTGTTAGAACGACAAATCAAATAGTTAGCACAATAAAAAGCATTCCGAGAGGAAAAATTAGTCGTTGAAATTTTATAATGCTTATATAAATCAGTATCTTAAATTATTCAACAAAGCCTGTTACAGCCTGAAATCACCTGCATCACCGCATTTCTTAGATTGGTCATTCCCCCACCTGCTCGCCGTCATGACGAACGGCGCAGCGGCTTAATTTTAGCAGAGGTCAATGATGGCATACATCACCTTATCCGAGTGGAATCGGCGGCAACCCCGTCCGCGCTTTATGGAAACCGTCAGGCGATTGGTCAGGAGCGGAATGATTTTTCCCGCACCGATACGAGATGGGCGCGAGTATCTGGTTGACGAAAATGCCTGCAAGCTCACCCAGAATAAAAACCTTAGCTCATCAACTTACCTTCATCCCGCCCTGTTATCGAGGATAAAACATGGCACGCCGGAGAAGCCATAAGAACCGCGATTTGCCGCCAAACCTGCAACCGCGCAATGGCGGCTATTTTTGCTACCGTGATCCTCGCACCGGAAAAGAGTATGGCCTGGGCCGCCATCGACAGGAGGCCATTACACAAGCCATAGCTGCCAATATGGCAATAAACTAGTTGCTGAATAGAGACTTGCATTTTTTGTCAGGCTATTGAGAATAAAAAGAGGTTTAACTTAGAGAATAAAGGTTTGAAATGATCAACAAAGAGCGGTTGTTACGAGATAATCGTTTATGTAAAGCAATCATTGGATTATCAGTCGAAGAATTGAAAAATTTAGCCGCTGAATTTTCAGCTTGTTATTTGATTTATCGGAAAAAGAATCGAAAAGATCACGAGCGGCAGATGGGTGCAGGGCAGAAAGGATTTATCCCAACCCCATTAGATAAACTGCTTTTTATTTTATTGTAGGCTTTGTTGAATAATTTAAGATACTGATTTATATAAGCATTATAAAACTTCAACGACTAATTTTTCCTCTCGGAATGCTTTTTATTGTGCTAACTATTTGATTTGTCGTTCTAACAAAATACATTCTCTGTAAATGCATTCTAACTAAAGAAGATGTAAATCAAACGGTTAAATTATTCAACAAAGCCTTTATTGTATTTAAAATGTTATCCGACCTATGATTTGCAAGGACTTCTTTTTGGTTTAGATAGAACACGGGTATGTCGCTGGGTAAAAATATTATTGCCGGTTTTAGAGATGACTGCACTGGTCAAGTAAATCAGGACACTTTTTTCTCAGCCATTTGTTCATAACGCACCGGAGACAGATCCCCGTTAGCGGCATGATGCCTGTGTAGGTTGTAGTAGCGGATATACGTCGCCACATCCTGCTCCATGTAAGCCCGTGTTGGCTGGGGTACCAGCAGCAACCATTCATGTTTCAGACTGCCCCAGAAGCGCTCCATCACCGCATTATCCCAGCAGGCACCCACGTCTCCCATACTGCTCCTCAGCCTGTAGCTGCTCAGCAGCGCCTGAAAGCGTTGTCCCGTGTACTGCGCCCCCCTGTCCGTATGCACCACCAGGCCCGGCGGGGGAGTTCGCAGGTTATATGCCTTCATCAGGGCCCCGCAGACCAGCGATGAGGTCATCCGTCTGTCCACCTGCCAGCCCACTATCTGCCGGGAGTACAAATCCATAATAGCCGCCAGATACAGCCAGCCTTCACCGGTCTTCAGATACGTGATGTCACTCGCCCACACCTGATTTGGCCCCGGCGGGTTAAAATTCTGGTTCAGCAGGTTTGGGGCCACCTCTGCACCCGGGCGGGGTTTTGTCGTGACCTTATAAGTCCGGCGCTGTCGGCAGACCAGCCCCTCTTCCTGCATGAGTTTCCTCACCCGCCAGCGGCTGATTATGATGCCTTCTCCACGAAGCCTTTTGACCAGCGTCCGGCTTCCTGCTCCCTGCCTGCTGGCGGCGAACAGCGCCTTTAACCTGACCCGGACCTCCACGTCTTTTTGCAGCGGTTCGGCGGGCTTTTTTCGCCATGCATACCAGGCAGAGGCCGTCACACGCATGACCCGACAGAGTGTACGAACGCTGAAGTCAGTGGCATTGTCGAGAATGAACCGGTATCTCACCACATATGTTTCGCGAAGAAGGCACTCGCCTTTTTTAGTATCTCCTTCTCTGTACGTAACTCTTTGTTTTCCTTTTGTAACCGTTTTAACTCTGCACGTTCATCATCGCTGAGTACGCCGTTGCTCTGCTCGCGTGCCAGCGAGACCCATGTATGCAGGGTTTTGTTGCTTATGCCCAGCGATGCTGCTGCCCTGGCTATCGTATAGCCCTGCTCTGTTACCAGGGCAACGGCTTCCTTTTTAAACTCAGGGGTAAATTGTCGTTTATGGTTCACTAAACACCTCCGTTTTGGATGTAAGTTTAGTGTCCTGATTATTCAACCACTACAGACCTTGGGGCGAGAATGTGTTTTGCCCGCTCGTCAAATTCGCTCTGCTGAGGAATTTTTTCGCGCCTTTCCTGGAGTTAAAGACGTCTTTATTGATGGGACAGAGCGACCTGTCCAAAAGCCTAAGAATCTGCGTCGGCGAAAAAAAATGTATTCGGGAAAGAAAAGACAGACCACTCGAAAAGGGCTTATTATGACTGACGAAACAAGGCAAATTGGATTTATCCCCATGAGCAAAAATGGGCGCCGTCACGATAAACGCTTACTCGATAAAGTCGATATAATTCGCCATATTCCTCCTGAGGTAACCATTTGGGCAGATACCGGTTTTCAAGGTATAGATAAACAGCATCCTAATACACAAATCCCAAAAAAAGGAACTCGAAAAAGACCTTTATCGCCTGAACAAAAACAAGAAAATAAAATAATCTCGGGCATCCGTATTACAGTTGAACACGCCATCGCGGGTATCAAGCGCCTCGGTTGCATGACCCAAATTTTACGGAATCGTAGACCCTTTATTGATGATACCTTCTTACTCCTTAGCGCCGGTCTTTGGAATTTCCATCTCAGAACAGCGTAAAATTTACTTCAATCACCGAAACACCCTTATTTCACTATTAAGCAACACGCTTAATTTATGGCTCATCAAAACCATCACCGCTCGTTGACCGCATCAACGGCACACAGGCGACCACAGTTAGCGAATGGACTGAACGCTATCTGACGATACTCGAAGGACGGAAACTCAAGCCGAAAACGATGAGCGAGTACCATAAATACCTGAAAGCCGTTAACGCCCATTTAGGCGAAGTTGCTCTTCAGAAAGTAGAAACCAAAGACATTGCCTCGTTCCTGAATCAGTGGGTAAAAGCGGGGAAAGTGACAATGGCGAACCGCATCAGAGCATTGCTGCTTGACCTGTTTCGTGAAGCGATTGCTGATGGGCTACTCAAAAGCAATCCAGCCGAGGTTACGCGTAATCAGCGGGTGGACATTAAGAGGGAGCGTATAACGCTGGATGAGTGGAGACTTATACGCAAGGCAGCGGATACATTACCCGCATGGGTTGGGCCCTGTCTTGACCTTGCTTTAGTCACCGGTCAACGTTTAGGGGATATACAGGCGCTACGCTGGGAGGATTTCAAAGACGGGCGCCTTTACATCAAGCAGGCAAAAACAGGCACGATGCTGGCGTTCTCCCAGACAACCCGCATCGACTGCCTCAATTTATGCCTTGCTGATGTATTGAACCAGTTCAGGGGATTAAACAACGGGGTAGCACATATCGTAGCAGACGCTAAACACAAGCAATTTGCCGCAAAAACGATATCTGCCGCTTTTTTGAAGGCGCGTCGTATATCAGGATTAATATGGGAACGCAAACCTCCCTCATTTCATGAAATCAGAAGTTTGTCAGCGCGTCTCTACACCGATGAGAAAGGGAAAGAATCTGCACAAAAATTGTTAGGTCACAAAAGCTCTGCCATGACAGATAGGTACCGCGATGACCGGGGGGCTGAATGGAAGCAGATTGAATAATTTCGATCGAATTTCGAGTAATTTCGATCGATTGTTTGTAACTCACTGAATGAAAAGGGTGATATTTCAATGCCGCTGTGCGACACACAGTGGCAGCTTGGCATGCAAAAAGCCGGGGTCGCGAGCGGCAGCAACAGCGCGAGCAGCGTTCTGGCGCTGCAACTCACTGTCAATGAAATGAAAAATCAATTGGATAACGCTAAACGCGACGTGGCGGTGGCGCGTTCCCGGCTCAAACAATTGACTGGAGTGGACATTACGCGCGTCAGCGGCGATTTCCCCGTCATCACCCGACTTCCCGCCAGCCAGAGTGCGTTGATTGATGCCATCAAGCAGCACCCGGAAATCATTCAAGCCGCGCGCGAAGCGGATGCCGCCAAGGCAAAATCAGCGCAGTCCGCCGTTGCCGCCATTCCTGATGTCGGTGTGGAAGTGTACTATGGCAAGCGGGCCGATGGGTTAGAGGATATGGGCGGCGTGATGCTGACGGTCGACCTGCCCTTATTCAAATCACAGCGGCAGGATAAAGATTACGCAGCCGATCTCTCCCGAACCTATGAAGCCAACGATCAGTTGACCTTACTGACGCGTGCGCACCAGGCCGCACTGGATGCGCTTATCGCACAGTATCAGGCTGCGAAATCCATCTACGACCGTCAGGCCAATGAGGTGATCCCGCTGCAACGCTCACGGCTCAAATTGCTGGAGGCTTTGTTGAATAATTTAAGATACTGATTTATATAAGCATTATAAAATTTCAACGACTAATTTTTCCTCTCGGAATGCTTTTTATTGTGCTAACTATTTGATTTGTCGTTCTAACAAAATACATTCTCTGTAAATGCATTCTAACTAAAGAAGATGTAAATCAAACGGTTAAATTATTCAACAAAGCCATTGCTGGATGCAGAATATCGCACTGGCAGCAGCGGACTGGCAGAAAACCTTGATGCCAGACGCGCGCTGCTGAACAGCGAAATTGAACAGATCAACGCGCAAAAAGCGCTCGCTGCCAGTTGGGCCGCTATTCGTTATTTGATCCCTCAGGATACAAAGCTATTACCGCAGGATACAAAACAATAAGCGTGTTGCTTAATAGTGAAATAAGGGTGTTTCGGTGATTGAAGTAAATTTTGCGCTGTTCTGAGATGGAAATTCCAAAGACCGGCGCTAAGGAGTAAGAAGGTATAGCTAAACGACTTAATTTTGATTACATTATTTAAATGAGCTATTCAATTGATTTTAGACGTAAAGTGATATCTACACGGAAAAACGAAGGGTTGAGTATCCGAGAAACAGCGAAGCAATTTCGGATTGGCCCTGCCTCTGTATCGCGTTGGATTAATCAAATAGAGTCAAAAGCATCGACCACGCGTCAGCGAAAGATCGATATAGCCAAGCGACATTATTTTGATAACAGCCAGCTATGCTTCTTTGCCGCATATCAGGGCATAGGATGTAATCATTTTTAAGTCGGTTGGCTATATCTGTAATGACAGAACTGAAAAATCGTGGGCTACAGGACATCTTCATCGCCTGCTGCGATGGCCTGAAGGGCTTTCCTGATGCCATTGAAGCTGTTTACCCGCATACGCGGGTACAGCTCTGCATCGTGCATCAGGTGCGGAACTCGCTGCGCTACGTCGGCTGGAAAGAGCGTAAAGCCGTTGCTGCTGACCTCCGCACTATCTATAGTTCCGCAACGCTAGAGGGCGCTGAAGAGGCCCTGGATGCCTTCGCGGACAAATGGGATGAGCAGTTCCCGACGATCAGCCCATCGTGGAGAAATAATTGGGAACGTCTCATCGTCATTTTTGATTTTCCGCCGGAGATCCGCAAGGTTATCTACACCACCAACGCGATAGAGTCGTTAAATGCTTCATTGCGCAAGATAACGAAAACGCGACGAATATTTCCAACGGATGACTCGGTGCTAAAATTATTCTATCTAGCCTTGCATAATATCTCGGCTAAATGGACCCTACCAATCAGAGACTGGAAACCGGCTATGAGCCAATTCATGTTGATGTATGGAGATCGGATTTCCGGTTAAGCGATGGAGCCATTTACACGAAATTCTTTACAGACTCTGCAACCGAGGCGCTTGATACCCGCGATGGCGTGTTCAACTGTAATACGGATGCCCGAGATTATTTTATTTTCTTGTTTTTGTTCAGGCGATAAAGGTCTTTTTCGAGTTCCTTTTTTTGGGATTTGTGTATTAGGATGCTGTTTATCTATACCGGCTTTGTTGAATAATTTAAGATACTGATTTATATAAGCATTATAAAATTTCAACGACTAATTTTTCCTCTCGAAATGCTTTTTATTGTGCTAACTATTTGATTTGTCGTTCTAACAAAATACATTCTCTGTAAATGCATTCTAACTAAAGAAGATGTAAATCAAACGGTTAAATTATTCAACAAAGCCATCTATACCTTGAAAACCGGTATCTGCCCAGATGGTTACCTCAGGAGGAATATGGCGAATTATATCGACTTTATCGAGTAAGCGTTTATCGTGACGGCGCCCATTTTTGCTCATGGGGATAAATCCAATTTGCCTTGTTTCGTCAGTCATAATAAGCCCTTTTCGAGTGGTCTGTCTTTTCTTTCCCGAATACATTTTTTTTCGCCGACGCAGATTCTTAGGCTTTTGGACAGGTCGCTCTGTCCCATCAATAAAGACGTCTTTAACTCCAGGAAAGGCGCGAAAAAATTCCTCAGCAGAGCGAATTTGACGAGCGGGCAAAACACATTCTCGCCCCAAGGTCATCTCTAAAACCGGCAATAATATTTTTACCCAGCGACATACCCGTGTTCTATCTAAACCAAAAAGAAGTCCTTGCAAATCATAGGTCGGATAACATTTTAAATACAATAAAATAAAAAGCAGTTTATCTAATGGGGTTGGGATAAATCCTTTCTGCCCTGCACCCATCTGCCGCTCGTGATCTTTTCGATTCTTTTTCCGATAAATCAAATAACAAGCTGAAAATTCAGCGGCTAAATTTTTCAATTCTTCGACTGATAATCCAATGATTGCTTTACATAAACGATTATCTCGTAACAACCGCTCTTTGTTGATCATTTCAAACCTTTATTCTCTAAGTTAAACCTCTTTTTATTCTCAATAGCCTGACAAAAAATGCAAGTCTCTATTCAGCAACTAGTTTAGTGGCCGAAAGTGACGCTGGCAGTCGCCGCGGCCCTGTTGCTCGCCACGCTCTACCCGCTTTCCCACTTGGGCAGCGAGTTCATGCCCGCATTGGATGAAGGCGATTTGCTCTATATGCCCTCCACCCTGCCGGGAATTTCCGCCCGGGAAGCCGGACGGTTATTGCAACAAACCGACCGACTCATCAAAACCGTGCCAGAAGTAGACACGGTGTTCGGCAAAGCCGGACGGGCAGAAACCGCCACCGACCCCGCACCGTTGACCATGATCGAAACCACGATACGCTTTAAGCCCAAAGATCAGTGGCGGCCCGGCATGACCATGGACAAACTGGTCAGTGAACTCGAAAGCATTGTTAAAGTACCGGGGATTGCCAATATAGCCAACCGACTTAAAAATGATTACATCCTATGCGCTGATATGCGGCAAAGAAGCATAGTTGGCTGTTATCAAAATAATGTCGCTTGGCTATATCTGGGTTCCCCCCATCCGCAACCGACTGGATATGCTGGCGACAGGGATCAAAAGCCCGGTGGGCATCAAAGTGAACGGCAGTAATATTGCACAAATCGAAGCCGTGGCCGAGCAGATTGAGCAGGTAGTGCGCGGCGTTCCCGGTGTCACTTCTGCACTGGCGGAGCGTCTGGCCGGTGGGCGCTATATCGATATTGATATCGATCGCTCCAAGGCCGCGCCTTATGGCGTGTCGGTAAAAGAACTGCAATCCATCGTGTCTGTGGTGGTCGGCGGTGAAAATATTGGTGAAACCATTGAGGGGCGCGAACGTTATCCCTCGCCCCATTCCCAGTCGAAACGCAACAAAACGGTAGGGCATTATGCCGCCTGTAAGTGCGTTAAAAATACCTCATTTGGAGAACGATAACCCAGCGATTTTCGGCCTCGCGTATTGAGCAGGTGTTCGAGTGCTGCAACCTTGCGATGGGTGACATAATTGAAGTCCGTTCCCTTCGGGTAAAAACGCCGTATCAGCCCGTTGGTATGCTCATTCAACCCGCGTTCCCAGGAATGATATGGCCGGGCAAAGTAGACCGGTGCCCCCGTGACTTTTGTAATTTCCCCGTGCTGGGAAAATTCAGAACCGTTGTCAGCAGCCAGGGTTTTAAACTCGCAGAAGGTATTGGCAACGATGTCCCTGAAGGCCGCTACCACTGTCTCTGCTCGCTTGTTGGGCAGTTTGCGAATGATGACCAGCTTGACGGCTTTATCGACCACCGTCAGCAGGAATGATTTCTGATCTTTGCCAAAGATGGTGTCAATCTCGAAATGCCCGGGTTCCTGCTTGAGGTCAGCAACGGCCGGCCGCTGCTCAATGCCAACACGGTTGGGAATAGGACCGCGTTTGTTCTCATCGGTCTGATAGTTATACCGTTTACCCCGATGAGGGAGCTGCTGATATAGCCAAGCGACTTAATTTTGATTACACCATATGGACTGAGAACAAACTCTCTGTATCGCAACCCATCTCTCTTTTTTTGCTTTTTGCTTTTTGCTTTTTGCTTTTTGCTTGTGCCCATTTATGCTCAATTGGGTTAAGATCTGGCGAATATGTAGGCAAATACTCCACCATATACCCTGCATCGATGATGACTTGTTGAATATTATGTTTTTTGTGAAAAGTGGCATTGTCCATCATGATTACACTGTTTTTAGGGAGTACTGGGATAAGGACTTGTGTGACCCAGGCATAGAAAACATCGCTGTTAATATTGATATCAAATAATCCGATAGCAAACAGCGTTGTGCCTAATAAAGCGCCGATAACATTTGTTCTTCCCCTAGCTCCCCAGTTCTTCAGGCCAAAACACCGTTGACCTTTTGGGGAATAGCCGTGAGTCCGTGGGGCATCGTGTGAAAAACCACTTTCATCAATAAAAACAATAGGTTTACCTTCTTTTTCATACTGTTGTTTTTTTTGTTGAAATCCCTGCCGGGCGTTTTCGTCGGCTTTCGGATGACGTAGAGTTTTTTTTATAGGTCAATCCCAGCTTTTTAAGCGCTTGCCAAATGGCCTTCTGACAAACGCCAAAACGCTCTGCACGTTCTTTTTGGTAAGCATCTGGATATTGTTCAACATCTTTTATCAACTCGGATTTATCGATCTTTCGCTGACGCGTGGTCGATGCTTTTGACTCTATTTGAGGCTTTGTTGAATAATTTAACCGTTTGATTTACATCTTCTTTAGTTAGAATGCATTTACAGAGAATGTATTTACAGAGAATGTATTTTGTTAGAACGACAAATCAAATAGTTAGCACAATAAAAAGCATTCCGAGAGGAAAAATTAGTCGTTGAAATTTTATAATGCTTATATAAATCAGTATCTTAAATTATTCAACAAAGCCTCTATTTGATTAATCCAACGCGATACAGAGGCAGGGCCAATCCGAAATTGCTTCGCTGTTTCTCGGATACTCAACCCTTCGTTTTTCCGTGTAGATATCACTTTACGTCTAAAATCAATTGAATAGCTCATTTAAATAATGTAATCAAAATTAAGTCGTTTAGCTATACAGCTCACCGCCGGCCCGGCGCTCCTGCTGGATATAGCGATAGAGCGAGTTCTTGCTGACGGACAGGCCAAATTCCAGGACCAGGCGCCCACTGATGACCTCAGGTGAGGTGTGGGTAGACAGCGCCGTTCTGATAAAGTCCTGAATGTGCGGTTCAAGCTGGTTAATCACGCTGTCCGGCCGAGTTTTCTGCCGCCGCCCTCTGGCCAACGTTTCGGCCCTTCTGCAGGAATAGACCCCGTTGAAAGCGGCGTCGGTATTGCGTCTGAGCTCCCTGCTGATGGTAGAACGAGGAAGCTCCAGTTCCCGGGCGATGGTGGCCTGGTTAACCCCATCACCACGCCGTTTTTCGATGTAGAACCGCTCTTTGTGAGTCAGATGTTTTCCCTGCATGCAACGGGATCTCCAGTAGGGCCAGAACGGTGATTTTATCCGGGTCTGGCCAGTGGGTCACTTTGTTGCATTTCGACTGGGAATGGGGCATCAACCTGCGCTGCCCGCGCGAGATCCGCGATTCGCTGCAAAAACTCAAGAATTTGCCAGTGATTACCGCAAGTGGTGGACAAATTTCACTCTCGGAGCTAGGCTGTGTCCCTTAATTACGTAACCGGGCGTAAAACAAGCGGATGCAGCCCAATTTCACCATTGCTAGATAGTTTCTTGCCGTTTTTTCATAACGTGTGGCAATCCGTCTATATTCCTTTAAACGGCCAAAACATCTTTCTACAACGTTGCGACGGCGATAAGCATTACGATAAAGTTGTGAGCGTCCATCTGAAGCCAGTTTTTCATTTGATTTTCGGGGAATAACCGCTCTTATCCCTTTTCTTTTCAACTCGTTACGGAGTGCATTGCCAGAGTAGGCTTTGTCAGCCAGTACCGCATGACCACGACGCTTCATGCTACCGTTCCGCCGTTGCACGCCAATGCCGTCCAGGAGTCGTAACGCGAACAGGCTTTCGTGAGCGTGCCCAGCACTCAGTACGATATTTAGCGGGATGCCGCTTCCGTCAGTCGCCATGTGGATTTTGGTGCCATAACCACCTCGTGAGCGACCCAGGCTGTTATCGTTGGTAATATCGGGATGTTTTTTTGAGCGCCAGCCGCACATTTGAGCGCACGGATATTGCTGCCATCCAGCGCAATGGCTGACCAGTCAACAAGTCCATGAGCATCAAGAAATGAAAGTAACCTATTAAAAATAATGTTAATAACTCCAGACTTTGACCATCTATTGAAACGGTTATAAACGGTTTTCCATGGGCCGTAACGTTCAGGTAAATCACGCCATGGGGCACCTGAACACAGTATCCAGAACATGCCGTTGACGATTTTGCGATGTTCTGCCCATGGCCGGCCTGCCTGCGGAGATGTCAAAACGGTTGGTAACAAGGGCTCAATGATTGCCCATGCTTCATCAGAAAGATCGTAGCGAGCCATAATCCAAAGTGTCTTAGAAACAGATGGATGCTATAGCTCAAGCAATTAAGGGACACAGCCTAGCCGATATTCGCATCAGCGATGGGCCGCCCATGCTGAAAAGTGAAAACGCGCGTCTTTCGGATTGGATCTACGTCGATATTCGCGGCCGCGATTTGAAATCTGCGGTACAGGATATGCAACGAGCGGTTGAACAACAGGTGAAATTACCGGAAGGCGTATCGCTGATTTGGTCGGGGCAATTTGAGTATCTGGAGCGCGCAACGGCCAAACTCAAAGTGGTATTACCGTTCACACTGCTGATTATTTTTATTCTGCTCTATGTATAGCCAAGCGACATTATTTTGATAACAGCCAGCTATGCTTCTTTGCCGCATATCAGGGCATAGGATGTAATCATTTTTAAGTCGGTTGGCTATAACGTTCAGCAAGGTAAAGGATGCGCTATTGATCATGGGCACCTTGCCCTTCTCGCTGATTGGCGGCGTATGGCTGCTTTATCTGCTGGGCTATAACTTATCGGTGGCGGCGGCGGTGGGCTTTATTGCGCTTGCCGGGGTGGCGGCCGAGTTCGGCGTTATCATGGTGTTATACCTCAATCACGCCATTGAAAAACGTCAACACGCTGATGAAACACTGGCATTACCCCTGTTGCGCGAGGCTATTCATGAAGGTGCCGTGTTGCGCGTGCGGCCTAAAGTGATGACGGTCGCCACCATCATGGCCGGACTATTGCCTATCATGTGGGGCGGCGGCACCGGGGCGGAGGTGATGCAACGTATTGCCGCACCGATGGTGGGCGGCATGGTAACCGCCCCTCTGCTCTCAATGCTGGTGATCCCCGCGTTCTACCTGCTGACACACCGTAAGCGAGGCGATAGCGCCTGAGTGGCAATCCCGTAATGTCGGTCCATACTCATCTTGGGCCGACAGGCTATTGCTGTGAGCTGAAACGAGCAAGCGATAACGTGATAATGAGCAAAGTTAATGCAGATAAATCAGGTTTATCGGTGACTATTGATTGCCGTTAATTGCAGCGCAGCAATATAATGAGATCAGTTATCACTGAAATCTTAGGAATGAAGGAGTTTAGCTATGGCTGTAACTAAGCTGGTACTGGTGAGACACGGTGAAAGCCAGTGGAACAATGAAAACCGCTTCACAGGCTGGTACGATGTTGACCTGTCCGAAAAGGGCCGCTCAGAAGCCAAAGCCGCTGGTACATTGCTGAAAAATGAAGGTTTCTCCTTCGATTTCGCGTATACCTCTGTGCTGAAACGCGCCATTCACACGCTGTGGAACATCTTGGACGAGCTGGATCAGGCTTGGCTGCCGGTGGAAAAGAGCTGGAAACTGAACGAACGCCACTACGGCGCGTTGCAGGGTCTGAACAAAGCAGAAACCGCAGAAAAATACGGTGATGACCAGGTTAAACAATGGCGTCGTGGTTTTGCTATCACTCCGCCGGCGCTGACCCGCGAAGATGAGCGTTTCCCTGGCCACGATCCGCGTTACGCCTCTCTGACTGATGCTGAGTTGCCGCAGACCGAAAGTCTGGCGCTGACCATTGAACGCGTTGTACCGTTCTGGAACGAAACCATTCTGCCACGTATCAAGAGCGGTGAGCGCGTTATCATCGCTGCACACGGTAACTCCCTGCGTGCGCTGGTGAAATACCTGGACAACATGGGCGAAGACGAAATCCTCGAGCTGAACATCCCAACGGGCGTACCTTTGGTGTATGAGTTCGATGAAAACTTCAAGCCGATCAAACACTACTATTTGGGTGACGCTGACGAAATCGCAGCAAAAGCCGCGGCTGTTGCCAATCAGGGCAAAGCTAAATAAGTAACGTTTGAATTGCAGTAATAAAAAACCCGTCGCTCGCTGGTTTTTTTATTCCTTTGTAGATTTATGTAACATTCAACAAAGCGCCATCGGAATTCCTGCCTTTGCATCGATAAGGCGCTATTTTTTATCGATATTTGTCACTCGATAGTGAAGACTAGCAATGGTTAGCGGCGACACGCCCTAAAATTGACATCAGGAGTGATGATGAATATAAGAAACGATCATGAAGTTAGCCAATCTTCAACACTAAAAGCGCTACCCTCGGTTACGCATCATTGTGAAGCCAAAAATACCGACGCCAGTGTTCCCCCTTTTAAACACATTGTCAACTGTATTGTCAGCATAATGAATGAAGATATGCGTCAGTCATCAAGACATTGCAAATCATCATCACCTTGGAATTATGAACGCCTTGGCATAGGGGCTACGACAACTCAATCACCGTATGCTATGCCACCGACATCAACATCACCGTCGACACAGGCGTCATTACTGTTTATTTTAAAAGACAATATCGCTAGTACTGCAAACAATACATCAGCGCGAAATGGGCTTCTTTATGCCACTACCGAGAGCATGGCGTGGCTTTGTTGAATAATTTAACCGTTTGATTTACATCTTCTTTAGTTAGAATGCATTTACAGAGAATGTATTTTGTTAGAACGACAAATCAAATAGTTAGCACAATAAAAAGCATTCCGAGAGGAAAAATCAGTCGTTGAAATTTTATAATGCTTATATAAATCAGCATCTTAAATTATTCAACAAAGCCGCATGGCGTTATATAAGTATAGGAAACAGAGCTACCCACCTCAATAATACATGGTGACCTTGAGGCATTGATATTGTTTTCAGAATCACACCAATAACCTGTTAATGCTGTTCTTAATCCACTAGTGGCCAAATAGCCTCCCACATTATCAATATGGGAGGCTCATTATACTGTGTGGTAATAGGGCTGATTCGATACATTGCTTTGCAAGCATATTATTTTGCATTATGCACAGCATCGAAAATCATAAGAAAACAGCATGCTGTCGTTTTCTTATTTAACGCGCCGCGCTTTGACGGCTTCAGCTAAAGCTCTCAGCAGCGTTTCAGTATCTTCCCAACCGATACACGCATCTGTCACACTGCGGCCATAAACCAGCGGCTCACCGCTTTCCAGGTTCTGGTTGCCTTCCACCAGATGGCTTTCCACCATCACACCGGTGATGGCACGTTCACCGCCAGCGATCTGCGCGCACACATCAGCGCCCACGTCCATCTGCTTCTTAAACTGTTTGCTGCTGTTGGCATGACTGAAATCGATCATCACCTGCGGACGCAGCCCGGCATTTTCCAACCCATCCTTAACGGCGCTAACGTGCTCGGCACTGTAATTCGGCGCCTTTCCACCACGCAAAATAATGTGGCAATCGTTGTTGCCGCTGGTGTTGACGATGGCAGAGTGACCCCATTTGGTCACCGACAGGAAGCAGTGCGGCGCACTCGCGGCGTTAATAGCATCGATTGCCACTTTAATCGTGCCATCGGTGCCATTTTTGAAACCAACCGGGCACGAGAGGCCAGAAGCCAATTCGCGGTGCACCTGCGATTCCGTAGTGCGTGCGCCGATGGCGCCCCAGCTCATCAGATCTGCCAGATACTGCGGCGATATCATGTCCAGAAACTCACCCGCAGCAGGTAACCCGCTATCGTTGATTTCCACCAGCAGTTGACGGGCGATACGCAATCCATCGTTAATCTGGAAGCTGTTATCCATGTGCGGATCGTTAATCAGTCCTTTCCAACCCACGGTAGTACGCGGTTTCTCGAAATAGACACGCATCACCACTTCTAAATCATCGCTCAACTCGTTGCGCAGCGTGAGCAAACGGGCGGCATATTCTTTAGCAGCCTTGGTATCATGAATCGAGCACGGACCAATCACCACCAGCAGACGATCGTCAGTGCCATGCAGAATCTTGTGAATTGCCGAGCGGGTAAATGAGACCGTTTCTGCCGCACGCGCGGTAGCCGGAAATTTCTCCAGCAGCGCGACAGGGGGTAATAACTCTTTGATCTCTTTAATTCTTAAGTCATCATTTTGGTAATTCATCATTCATCCATCGATGCTTGCGCAGAACATGCCACATCTTGCTAATAGGAAACGGTTGCAGGGCGATTACCCTAGCGTTTAAAAACCGATCTGTTCATATAGCAGCGCACAAATGATAAGTCAAGCGTATGGCGTACCCACAACAATATCGCGTTATTTTACGCGATAAAATGCTGTTAGCTGAACGCTACACCGCGTTTTCCAACGTGCACTTTACGCTCTACGCTGTAGGTACGAGGGCGTTGGATGCTGGCGCGCTTTCTTGATCCACAGCCAGGTGCCGTTGAGGGCGATACCCGTCAAAATCAGGTATTCCAACGCCATCACATAAACCCCCTGGTAGGTGAAGATCACCACGCTGATAACGTTAACCACAACCCACAAAATCCAGTTCTCCACATACATACGCGTCATCAGGACCATGGCTATCATGGAGAGCACCATCATGCTGGAATCCCAGAAGGGAAAGGCATCTGGCTGTAATGTCGGCATAGTCACCTGCACGCCCATGCTCTGCATCACCGTCACCGCAACCCCTGACAGCGCGGCAAACACCGCATCGATGTAGACCGTCATCAAACCAATCACAAGTGCACCCAGCGCTGACCAGACAAGCAATCTGGGGAGAGGCAGCCAGCGTATTTTCAAGGCGATATCCTGCTGTTCCGTGCGCCGTGTCCACTCATACCAGCCATAGACATTGGCCACAAAGAAAAAGATTTGCAGCAGCAGGCTGGCATAAAGCTGAATCTGGAAAAAAATAACGGCAAACAGCGAGACGTTGATCAAACCAAACAGATAATTGATGGTTTTTTCCAGGCTGGCAAGCCAGATACAGAGCAGGCCGCACAGTGCGCCGATGGCTTCAATCCAAGAAAGATCGTACCCACCCGCGCCGAACGGGATATGAATCAAAATGTTGCTGGTTCTGAAAAAGTCCATCTTGCCACCCCATGTTTATCGTCAAATGAGGAAATCCTGCATCTGCCAGACTCCCAAACGGGATATATGGTAGCAGCAGGTTAGCAAGAAGGCACTTAATGTTTTACATACTAAACAAATAATGAGTAATAAGTTCAATTATCTTATTTTGTTTAGCGAATATAAAACTAACCGAACCAGCGATGCCAATAAATCGACAGAGGGATGATAAACAACAGCGCAGGCAAGAAATTCACCACGGCGAACATTTTGATCTGCGCGATACGCAGCCCTACCGCCATCATGATAATGCCGCCACAGGCTGCAAAATCCCCCATGGTGATGTCATTCATAAACGGCATGATCAATTGCGCGTAAAAAAATAACAGCGCCTGAACCATAAATTGCGGTACCGCGATTGAAATCACTGCCGCGCCGAGCGTGATAGAAAAAATCAGCGCAGTGAACACATCCAGTGCCGATTTGATAATCAGCAGTTGATAGTCACCCGTCAGCCCTTCCGTCAGCGCACCAACCACGCCCGTGCCGCTGGCACAGAACAGCACGATTAGAGCCGTAAAATTCTGGGTATACACATCCGCCGGCAGTTTGTGCCGAGGCGGTGGCAGAACACGGCTTAACACCCGTTGGATCCAGATGCCGGCGAGTTGTATACCGTGCTCCAATTTCAGCAGTTCACCCAAGGCAACCCCCAGCACCACCGCCAGCGCGACCGCTGGCAACTGATGCACCTTGATAACCAAGGTTATTCCCATCGCAATGGAGATCATGGCAAACGCAGGGGGGAGACCATCGCGAAGACGCTGGGGAATAAAACGACTCAGGGAAATACCCAGTAGGCCGCCAATAATAATGGCAGAACCGTTAATCAGAGGACCAATCATAATACTCCTTACACCCACATCTGCGTATTACTGATAACGAGACTTCAGTGGGTTTGCCCCGGTAATCACAGCGGGCAGAAAAATACAAAGAACCTACTATACTCCCACCAGACCCCGGCAGGATGCAATAAGCGTGGGCTTTGTTGAATAAATCGAACTTTCAGGGGATCGCCGGATCAGAGCACTATCATCGCTCCCGATAGCAGCTCCCCATGGCAAAGCAAAAGTTTAAAATCACCAACTGGCCCACCTACAACAAAGCACTCAGACAACGCGGCTCCCTGACGGTCTGGCTTGATGAGTCGGCCATCGCTGCATGGACTGACAGTGCTTCGCCTGAAGGTCGTGGTCGGCCGCTTTACTACACCGATATGGCTGTTACCACGGTTTTGATGATAAAGCGCGTGTTTAACCTGTCGCTCCGGGCATTACAGGGCTTTGTCGACTCGGTTTTTACACTGATGAGCCTGCCACTGCGCTGCCCGGACTACTCTCTGGTCAGTCGGCGGGCAAAAACCGTCAGTATCAGCATAAAAACGCCAACGCGTGGTGAAATCTCGCATCTGGTCATCGACAGTACCGGTCTGAAGGTCTTTGGCGAAGGTGAATGGAAAGTCAGGCAGCATGGGGCTGACAGACGAAAAACTAGTTGCTGAATAGAGACTTGCATTTTTTGTCAGGCTATTGAGAATAAAAAGAGGTTTAACTTAGAGAATAAAGGTTTGAAATGATCAACAAAGAGCGGTTGTTACGAGATAATCGTTTATGTAAAGCAATCATTGGATTATCAGTCGAAGAATTGAAAAATTTAGCCGCTGAATTTTCAGCTTGTTATTTGATTTATCGGAAAAAGAATCGAAAAGATCACGAGCGGCAGATGGGTGCAGGGCAGAAAGGATTTATCCCAACCCCATTAGATAAACTGCTTTTTATTTTATTGTATTTAAAATGTTATCCGACCTATGATTTGCAAGGACTTCTTTTTGGTTTAGATAGAACACGGGTATGTCGCTGGGTAAAAATATTATTGCCGGTTTTAGAGATGACCTTGGGGCGAGAATGTGTTTTGCCCGCTCGTCAAATTCGCTCTGCTGAGGAATTTTTTCGCGCCTTTCCTGGAGTTAAAGACGTCTTTATTGATGGGACAGAGCGACCTGTCCAAAAGCCTAAGAATCTGCGTCGGCGAAAAAAAATGTATTCGGGAAAGAAAAGACAGACCACTCGAAAAGGGCTTATTATGACTGACGAAACAAGGCAAATTGGATTTATCCCCATGAGCAAAAATGGGCGCCGTCACGATAAACGCTTACTCGATAAAGTCGATATAATTCGCCATATTCCTCCTGAGGTAACCATCTGGGCAGATACCGGTTTTCAAGGTATAGATAAACAGCATCCTAATACACAAATCCCAAAAAAAGGAACTCGAAAAAGACCTTTATCGCCTGAACAAAAACAAGAAAATAAAATAATCTCGGGCATCCGTATTACAGTTGAACACGCCATCGCGGGTATCAAGCGCCTCGGTTGCATGACCCAAATTTTACGGAATCGTAGACCCTTTATTGATGATACCTTCTTACTCCTTAGAACCTATCCCAATAGGATTTTATTCCAGACAATGATGCCGCAGGTAAAATGCAGCATCGCCTCATAATTTTCGACTTTCTTCTCCCAGCGAGTCAGAACCCGACGAAAGCGATTCATCCAGCTGTGAGTTCTCTCCACTACCCAGCGGTGAGCTTTAAAATCCGTGTTTTTGATGGCTTCCGACTCCTCTTTCCTTGACTGGATATGAGGTTCGTAACGACGATTTTTCAGACAGGCCTCCAGCCATCCGGCTTCATAGCCTTTGTCCAGACAGAGGCGGAGCTTTCTGCCGGGTCTGCCCGTCTGAAGGGCGTCGAGAGTATAGCCAAGCGACTTAATTTTGATTACACCATATGGACTGAGAACAAACTCTCTGTATCGCAACCCATCTCTCTTTTTTTGCTTTTTGCTTGTGCCCATTTATGCTCAATTGGGTTAAGATCTGGCGAATATGTAGGCAAATACTCCACCATATACCCTGCATCGATGATGACTTGTTGAATATTATGTTTTTTGTGAAAAGTGGCATTGTCCATCATGATTACACTGTTTTTAGGGAGTACTGGGATAAGGACTTGTGTGACCCAGGCATAGAAAACATCGCTGTTAATATTGATATCAAATAATCCGATAGCAAACAGCGTTGTGCCTAATAAAGCGCCGATAACATTTGTTCTTCCCCTAGCTCCCCAGTTCTTCAGGCCAAAACACCGTTGACCTTTTGGGGAATAGCCGTGAGTCCGTGGGGCATCGTGTGAAAAACCACTTTCATCAATAAAAACAATAGGTTTACCTTCTTTTTCATACTGTTGTTTTTTTTGTTGAAATCCCTGCCGGGCGTTTTCGTCGGCTTTCGGATGACGTAGAGTTTTTTTTATAGGTCAATCCCAGCTTTTTAAGCGCTTGCCAAATGGCCTTCTGACAAACGCCAAAACGCTCTGCACGTTCTTTTTGGTAAGCATCTGGATATTGTTCAACATCTTTTATCAACTCGGATTTATCGATCTTTCGCTGACGCGTGGTCGATGCTTTTGACTCTATTTGATTAATCCAACGCGATACAGAGGCAGGGCCAATCCGAAATTGCTTCGCTGTTTCTCGGATACTCAACCCTTCGTTTTTCCGTGTAGATATCGCTTTACGTCTAAAATCAATTGAATAGCTCATTTAAATAATGTAATCAAAATTAAGTCGTTTAGCTATAGCAGAGCATTCTCCCGAAACTCGTCCGGATAGCGATTATTGCTCATTTTACGACCGTTCGATTGAGTCATTTTCCACCTCTGTCAGCAATTTTACTCACTTAACAGCGTGTCCACGATCTCTGGGCCGGATCAAACCATCTATCGACAGCCATGACCAGTCGATAGCATCCAGCTGCTCGCAGGCCAGCAACCCGTTCTGCCAGAACCGTTCAAAAACTCCTGCATCCCGCCACTCCTGGAAGCGGCGGTGAGCGGAGCTTGACGAGCATATCCCGGTGGCATTCAGGGCATTCCACTGGCAACCCGTTCTGAGCACAAAGAGAATGGCGTTCATTGCGGCACGATTATCAACCCGCCTGCGATGCGTACCCAGCGGATGGTGGGTTTTGTGTTCCGGGAGCAACGGAACCATTTTCCCCCAGAGTTCATCGCTGATCTGCCACTTATTGCTTGCCATACTTCCCTCAGAAATTGCCATTACTTATTAACTGACAATTCCTTTTGGGATAGGTTCTTAGCGCCGGTCTTTGGAATTTCCATCTCAGAACAGCGTAAAATTTACTTCAATCACCGAAACACCCTTATTTCACTATTAAGCAACACGCTTATGGCTTTGTTGAATAAATCAGAATTAGCCGACAGGATGACTCCCTCTGCTACACCTGTTATCCTATCCTGACGCTGTGTGGCATACCCAACAACGTCATACGATTCAGCGCTTTGACCATCGCCATGGCTTCACCCACCTGAGCATCGTAGTCACGCAGGCTCAGGTGTCCACCCAGCAAAGTTTTTATGCGGAACATCGCTGTTTCTGCCACTGAACGCCGGTGATAACCCACTTTCTTTTTCCACATATCATTACTCCCGCTCAGACGCTGATTCGCCACCGCATGGTTACGTTCATAGTACTTGTCCGGCCAGTATTTCGCTCCGCTTCGCGGCGGGATAAGGGGCCTGATTTTCGTTCTTAGCAACGCATCGTGGCAGTAACGGGCGTCATAAGCACCGTCTGCTGACACTTCCCTGATTTTTCGGTGGGTTTGGTTAATCAGGCACGGCAGTGCCTGCGCATCTGTCGTTCCGCTGAGCGATAAGTCGGCACAGATAATCTCATGCGTCGCACTGTCTGCTGCCAGATGAAGCTTGCGCCACACTCTTCAAGCGTGTTGCTTAATAGTGAAATAAGGGTGTTTCGGTGATTGAAGTAAATTTTATGCTGTTCTGAGATGGAAATTCCAAAGACCGGCGCTAAGGAGTAAGAAGGTATCATCAATAAAGGGTCTACGATTCCGTAAAATTTGGGTCATGCAACCGAGGCGCTTGATACCCGCGATGGCGTGTTCAACTGTAATACGGATGCCCGAGATTATTTTATTTTCTTGTTTTTGTTCAGGCGATAAAGGTCTTTTTCGAGTTCCTTTTTTTGGGATTTGTGTATTAGGATGCTGTTTATCTATACCTTGAAAACCGGTATCTGCCCAGATGGTTACCTCAGGAGGAATATGGCGAATTATATCGACTTTATCGAGTAAGCGTTTATCGTGACGGCGCCCATTTTTGCTCATCGGGATAAATCCAATTTGCCTTGTTTCGTCAGTCATAATAAGCCCTTTTCGAGTGGTCTGTCTTTTCTTTCCCGAATACATTTTTTTTTCGCCGACGCAGATTCTTAGGCTTTTGGACACGTCGCTCTGTCCCATCAATAAAGACGTCTTTAACTCCAGGAAAGGCGCGAAAAAATTCCTCAGCAGAGCGAATTTGACGAGCGGGCAAAACACATTCTCGCGGCTTTGTTGAATAATTTAACCGTTTGATTTACATCTTCTTTAGTTAGAATGCATTTACAGAGAATGTATTTTGTTAGAACGACAAATCAAATAGTTAGCACAATAAAAAGCATTCCGAGAGGAAAAATTAGTCGTTGGAATTTTATAATGCTTATATAAATCAGTATCTTAAATTATTCAACAAAGCCCATTCTCGCCCCAAGGTCATCTCTAAAACCGGCAATAATATTTTTACCCAGCGACATACCCGTGTTCTATCTAAACCAAAAAGAAGTCCTTGCAAATCATAGGTCGGATAACATTTTAAATGAGTCTGTAAAGAATTTTGTGTAAATGGCTCCATTGCTTAACCGGAGATTCGTTCTCCATACATCAACATGAATTGGCTCATAGCAGGTTTCCAGTCTCTGATTGGCAAGGTCCATTTAGCAGAGATATTATGCAAGGCTAGATAGAGTAATTTTATCACCGAGTCATCCGTTGGAAATATTCGTCGCGTTTTCGTTATCTTGCGCAATGAAGCATTTAACGACTCTATCGCGTTGGTGGTGTAGATAACCTTGCGGATCTCCGGCGGAAAGTCAAAAATGACGATGATACGTTCCCAATTATTTCTCCACGACGGGCTGATCGTCGGGAACTGCTCATCCCATTTGGCCGCGAAGGCATCCAGGGCCTCTTCAGCGCCCTCTAGCGTTGCGGAACTATAGATGGTGCGCAGGTCAGCAGCAACGGCCTTACGCTCTTTCCAGCCGACGTAGCGCAGCGAGTTCCGCACCTGATGCACAATGCAGAGCTGTACCCGCGTATGCGGGTAAACAGCTTCAATGGCATCAGGAAAGCCCTTCAGGCCATCGCAGCAGGCGACGAAGATGTCCTTTAGCCCACGATTTTTCAGTTCTGTCATCACAGATAACCAGAACTTGGCCCCCTCAGTTTTGGCTATCCATAGCCCCAGCAGCTCTTTTTCGCCCTGGCCGTTGACGCCGAGGGCCAGATAAACAGACTTGTTGGCCACGGCTCCGCCGTCCTGGCTTTTGACAACAATACAGTCAAGGTAAACAATGGGATAAAGCGCATCCAGCGGCCGTTGCTGCCAGCGCTTAACTTCATCCATCACAGCATTGGTCACTTGAGAAATGAAGCCAGCGGAAACATCGACCCAGTAGACTTCTTTAAAGTGAGCCTGAATATCACGGGTTGATAACCCTCTGGAATAGAGAGAAATAATGCGGTCATCGAAGCCGTTAAGCTGCTTTTCGTGCTTACCGATCAGTGTCGGCTCGAAGGTACTGTTGCGGTCGCGCGGAATATCGAGCTCGATCTCCCCATTTTGGCTACGTACGCTCTTGGATGTCTTGCCATTGCGGGAGTTGCCTGAATGATTACCTGCCGGGTCATGCTTAGCATACCCAAGGTGCATCTCCATCTCAGCTTCAAGAACCCGTTCCGCCAGTCTTTTAGTCAGCACCTTGAGTAGGCCTGATTCACCCAGCAGATCCTGAGGGGAGTGACAATCTTGAAGCAGTTGGTCAATAAGTTCGTTGCTGATAGGCATTTTGTTATCCTTTGAAGGTTTTACTCAAAATGCCATTTACACAGATTATTTTACAGTCTCGGTATTGGGAAATGATGTTGCAGGCGTTGTTGTGCGCGTTGGTGCGAATGTAAAACGGTTCAAACCTGGCGATGAGGTTTACGCTCGACCCGAGCAGGCGCGTATCGGCACTTTTGCCGAAAGGATCGCCGTACCAGAAAACGCTCTGGCATTAAAGCCCCATCATCTCAGCATGGGTGAAGCCGCATCCCTTCCACTGGTCAGCCTGACCGCCTGGCAAACGTTGGTGGAAGCTGCGGGGCTGAAAAAAGGCCAAAAGGTGCTTATCCATGCGGGTTCAGGTGACGTGGGTACCCTTGCGATTCAGCTAGCTAAGCATTTGGGCGCTTTTGTTGCTACCACCACCAGCGATCGTAATCTTGCGTGGGTGAAGGCGCTAGGGGCGGATGTGGTGATTGATTACCACAAACAGGATTTTGCAACAGTCCTGCACGATTATGATGTGGTGCTCAATGGTCTTGGAAAAGCGACATTGGAGAAATCGCTTCAGGTGCTGAAACCCGGCGGTCAGCTTATTTCGATCTCTGGGCCACCGGATCCCGCGTTTGCGATAGCGCAAGGGCAGCCCTGTTGGCTACAGCAGTTAAGCGGCTTCTGAGTTACCGAATCCGAAAGAAAGCTGCACGTTTGGGCATCAGATATCAGTTTGTCTTTATGCGTGCCAGCGCAGAGCAGTTGGACAAGATTAGCCTGCTTATTGAATCCGGTGCCATCAGGCCGATTGTGGATCGGATATTTCCCTTCGACTCTACGGCGGATGCATTGGCTCACGTCTAAACAGGACGAGCGAAAGGTAAAGTTGTCATCAGCATGAAATAGCGTTGCTGTCTCGCGCGGCTCAAACCTGAACCCAGCGTCTCACCTGCACGACAGAGGCAGATAAAAATTTAGCGATTGGACTTTATCGAAAGGATATCGAGAAAATGGTGGGTCGTGCAGGATTCGAACCTGCGACCAATTGATTAAAAGTCAACTGCTCTACCGACTGAGCTAACGACCCATCATGGTGCTACTTCGGCGTTTTCACCTTGCCTTGGCAACGGCGGCATATATTACTAACTTATCCGCGCAGTGCAACCTATTTTCCTGAAAAACTGCTCAACTGCTTAATCATCAAACGACAAAGCACAAAAATCGCTCATGACGCGCAATTTTTGTGCCTGGAAAAAGGGTTAGAGCCCAGTTAGCCGCTTTTGTGCCTGCTTGGCGCTTTCGGTGTTGGGATATTGTTTGATGACCTGCTGGTAGACAGCCCTCGCTTTATCCGTCTGCCCCTTTTCCTGCATGATCACCCCAACCTTAAGTAAGGCTTCGGCGCTTTTGGGGGATTTGGGGTAATTCTTGACCACATTCGCAAAATAGTAAGCGGCGTCGTCTTTCTTACCTTTGTTGTAGTTCAACTGACCCAGCCAGTAGTTGGCATTTGGCTGGTAGGTTGAATCAGGATATTTTTTGATAAATGTCTGAAAAGCGGCAATAGCCTGATCGTATTGCTTTTTCTCTAGCACCAATGCTGCCGCAGCGTTGTAGTCGCTGTTGGCGTCACCGGTACTGGCTGGCGCAGCGGCCGCGCCCGCACCATTGATGGCGGGGCTGTCGGTGGACGCACCCGTATCAGTTGCTGGCGCAGAAGACGCCGCCGGCGTTGACGACGAGGAGCCCATGCTATCCATTTGCTGATAGATTTGCTTCTGGCGTTCAACAACCTGATTCAACTGGTACTGATTTTCCTGAATCTGCCCACGCAAACTGTCAATATCGCGCTGCGTGTCAGAAAGCTGCTGCTGAAGTTGAGTTAAAAGCTGTCTATGAGCGTTGGAAATACGCTCCATTTGGGTGACACGGTCTTCCACCGAGCCAGAGCCGACATTACTGATTGGCGCTTGGGCAGTAGCGGCCCAAGGGACCGCTACGCCAACCAATAACGACAGACCCACAAGATGACGTCTGAAGTTACTGTTCATGCAATGCTCTTAGTATACCAGGACCGCACGACGGTTTTTGGACCATGCAGCTTCGTCATGACCCAGAACCGCAGGTTTCTCTTTACCGTAAGAAACGATAGAGATCTGATCGGAAGAAACACCTTTGCCTTGCAGGTACATCTGAACCGCGTTAGCGCGACGTTCACCCAGGGCGATGTTGTATTCCGGCGTACCGCGTTCATCCGCATGACCTTCGATAGTCACTTTGTAGGACGGGTTGCTGCGCAGGAAGGAAGCCTGCGCGTCCAGCATCTGAGCGAAGTCAGAACGGATATCGTACTTGTCCAGATCGAAGTATACGATGTTGTTACGTTGCAGTTCTTGCATTTGCAGGCGAGCCTGCTCAGAAGAAGACATATTGCCGTTTTCATAACCGCTGCCTGCAGTGCCAACGGTAGACTGGTCATTGCCGTCTTTCTTGTGTGAACTACATGCGGCGATAGCCAGCACCGGCAGAGCCAACATCAGGCCTTTCAGTACTTTATTGAATTGCATCTCTTATGTCCTTTGAAAAAATTATTTATGTTTATAAATACGGCGACCAGGCAGGGGATTTAACCTGTCCATCAGTTGCCGGAAGACGCGCTTTGAAACGTCCGTCAGTAGACACCAGTTGCAGCACTGAGCCCAGTCCTTGTTTAGAGCTGTAAATCACCATCGTGCCGTTCGGTGCGATACTCGGCGTTTCGTCCAGATAGGTGCCCGTAATGACTTGAACGGCCCCCGTCACTAGATCTTGTGTAGCAATATGCTGAGCACCAGCGTTGGAGCTTACCATCACTAGCATTTTGCCATCGTCACTGACTTCTGAGTCCTGATTCTGCGCCCCTTCCCAGGTGATACGCTGCGGAGCTCCGCCATTGACGTTAATTTTATAGACTTGTGGACGTCCAGCCTGATCCGAAGTATATGCCAAAGTTTGGCTGTCGGGGAACCAGGTTGGCTCAGTATTGTTGCTGCGACCATCCGTTACTTGACGGATCTGACCAGAGCCGATGTCCATGACATACAGGTTCAGGCTGCCGCTTTTGGACAGCGCAAAGGCCAGTTTGCTGCCATCCGGGGAAAACGCCGGAGCACCGTTGTGACGCGGGAAGGACGCAACCTGACGGATTGCACCATTGGCCAACGTTTGAATCACCAGCGCAGAACGGCCGCTTTCAAAGGTGACGTATGCCACTTTGCTGCCATCCGGCGACCAGGCCGGTGACATTAGCGGTTCCGGAGAACGGTGCACCACAAACTGGTTGTAGCCATCGTAGTCAGAGACGCGCAGTTCGTAAGGGAACTGACCGCCGTTGGTCTGTACTACATAGGCGATACGGGTACGGAAAGCCCCTTTGATACCGGTTAATTTCTGGAACACTTCATCACTGGCAGTATGCGCGGCATAGCGCAGCCATTGTTTCGTGACCTTGAACTGGTTTTGTGCCAATACGCTGCCCGGATTACCCGAGGTATCAACCAATTGGTAAGAGATCACGTAGCTGCCGTCTGCACCGGGCTGAACCTGACCGACGATAACGGAATCGATACCCAGCGCCGTCCAGGCCGCAGGGGTGACTTCCGAGGCAGAACCCGGCTGCTGCGGCATACGGCTGGGATCGATCGGATTGAATTTACCGCTGTTGCGCAGATCCGCACCAACGATACCACCAATATCTTCCGGCGCTGCGCCACCGCCAGCCCACTTGAACGGAACCACAGCGATAGGACGTGCCGAGTCAACCCCTTGGGTAATCTCGATACGCACTTCGGCGTGCAGCGCTGTGACCCACAGCATTAAAAAACCTAGTGCAACTTTACATGCCTGCTTCATTTCATCTCCCTTATCCAGAGGTATCGCATCGGATAAATTAGCAGAATTTTAACAAACCGGTATCACCAAAACACAATACCCGTGGGTGGTGCTATGATCCTTGTCCTAAAGGTGCCATGCGGCACCGTTAGCATCGTACTGCGCGCCCCGATTATTGCGGTTTGAAATCAATCGGTGCGTTTTTGAAAGCTTCATACACATCCGTGCTTGGCGGCTTCGGTATTCTTGCCTGCTTGGCTGCGGCAATCGCTGCCTGACATAGTGCCTGATCGCCACTTTCAGCTTCAACGGAAACGAGCAGACCATCCGGTGCTAGTTTGATGCGCAATGTACAGGTTTTACCCCGATAAAGCTGCCAGTCATAGAATTTGCTCTGGATCGCCGCGCGCACCTGGCCGCCATAACTGTCCAGCGCGGCACCTGAGGCACCGCTCTTTTTCGCCGTGCCAGCACCGGCTGGCGGACCGCCACCTGATTTAGGCGCGTTTTTTGAAGACGCCAAACCACCGAGCAGATCGTCAACGGAATCAGACTGTGCAGCGGCATCTGCGGCAGCTTTTTTATCCGCAGCCGCCTTGGCTTTTGCGTCTGCTGCGGCTTTCGCTTTGGCATCAGCAGCCGCTTTGGCTTTCGCATCAGCTACCGCTTTGGCCTTGGCGTCTTCTTCCGCCTGCTTTTTCGCGGCAGCAGCAGCGGCTGCCTGTTTCTTCACTTCTTCTTCCGCTTTTTTCTTCGCGTCAGCGGCAGCTTTGGCTTGTTGTTCAGCTTCGGCTTTCGCTTTCGCGGCAGCGGCTTCCGCCTGCTGTTGCTGTTCTTTGGCCTTCGCGGCAGCCGCTTCTGACTGCTTACGCTGCTCGGCCTGCTCTTGTGCCTGTTGCTTGGCATCTTCTTGCGCCTGAAGACGCTCTTTTTCAAGCTCTTTTAAGCGCTGTTGTTCGGCAGCCTGCTTTTGCTGCAACTCATCAGCCTGCTGTTCAGCCTGCTTTTTACGCAACTGTTCCGCGCGTTTTGCATCACTTTGTTGCTGTTGCTGGCGGTTGTACTGTTCAACGACGGCATTGGGATCAACCATCACCGCATCGATGGAAGAGCCACCGCCACTGGCATCCATGGTGGAATTGAATGAGCTCCACACCATCATAGCAATCAGTATGATGTGCAAAACGGCCGAGACAATAATGGCGCGTTTCAACTTATCAGGTTTTTCGGTGGCCTTTAGCACAAGCGGTTCCCAAATACTGTGTTGCCGTAATAAACGATTGCCAGAAAAAACATCATGCTTTGACTGCAACGCATTGATTATATAGGCTGAGTCATCAGACCTACTGATTTGACCCCAGCCTGGCGCAGCAAGTTCAGCGCTTTGATGATCTCATCATAAGGCACGTCTTTCGCGCCGCCGATCAGAAACACCGACTTGGGGTTCTCAGCCATACGCGCCTGGGCTTCCGCCACAATCTGCTCTGCGGGAAGTTGTTCCATCCGCTTTTGCTCAATCACCAGGCTGTACTGACCGACACCAGACACTTCAACGATCACCGGTGGATTGTCGTTGCTGGAAACGGTTTTTGAATCTGTCGCATCAGGCAAATCCACTTCCACGCTCTGCGTGATGATCGGTGCCGTTGCCATGAAAATCAGCAACAACACCAACAATACGTCCAGCAATGGAACGATGTTAATTTCGGATTTTAGATCCCGGCGACCACGTGAACGAGCCATGCTGCCTCCTGATTACTTACTACTTTCAGTGAAGGCCTGACGATGCAGGATAGCGATGAACTCTTCCATGAAGTTGTCGTAGTTCTGCTCCAGTTTATTCACACGCTGATTCAAGCGGTTATAGGCCATTACCGCTGGGATCGCCGCAAACAGACCGATTGCCGTCGCAATCAACGCTTCGGCAATACCCGGCGCAACCATTTGCAACGTCGCCTGCTTCACAGCCCCCAGGGCGATAAAGGCGTGCATAATCCCCCATACCGTACCGAACAGACCGATATACGGACTGATAGAGCCGACGGTTCCCAAGAACGGGATATGGGTTTCCAGCATTTCTAACTCACGGTTAAAGGAGATGCGCATCGCACGCGAAGCCCCCTCAACCACCGCTTCCGGTGCATGGCTGTTGGCGCGATGCAAACGGGCAAATTCTTTGAAGCCGGAATAGAAGATCTGCTCTGAACCTGCCAGCGAATCGCGGCGGGTCTGGCTTTCCTGATACAGCCGAGAGAGTTCAATGCCTGACCAGAATTTATCTTCAAAGGCTTCAGCTTCACGCGTAGCGTTGTTCAAAATACGCGTGCGTTGGATGATGATCGCCCAAGAGGCGATAGAAAAACCAATCAAAACCAGCATGATAAGTTTCACTAAAAGACTTGCTTTCAGGAACAAATCAAGGATATTCATGTCAGTCACTGCTTAAACTCCGCGACAATAGACTTAGGAAGCGCGATGGGCTTCATGTGATGTGGATCGATACAAGCGATCAATAAGTCGGCCTGACTCAACAGATCGCCGTGAGAATTGAGAATACGCTGAGCAAACGTGAGAGAAGCACCGCGTATCACTGTGATTTCACTCTCTACGTTCAATAAATCATCCAGACGCGCCGGAGAAAAATATTCGACCGCCATACGGCGCACAGCGAAAGCCACATGCTCTTCCAGCAAGGCGCACTGATGAAAGCCGTGCTGGCGTAACATTTCTGTCCGCGCACGCTCATAGAAGGCGATATAACGGGCGTGATACACCACGCTACCGGCGTCTGTGTCTTCATAGTAGACACGCACAGGCCAACGAAACAACGTATTGCTCACTCTACATCCCGGTAATACAACGAAACACCGCTACTATACGCAAGAGAAATGAGGTTTGGAATGGGTTGCTTAGAGGGAAATAAAATAATTATGTGTTGCAGCGAACCCATAACTAAACGGAATAGACTATACCCTAAATAATTCAAGCTGTAGGTGCGTTGGCTACGCTCACTCACCGGAATCACTTACTTGAGTAAGTTCACCGGGATTCGCTCCCTTGCCGCCTTCCTACAGCTCGAATTATTTAGGGTAGATACTAGCGGAAGAAGTAAATAAGCCCTGCGAGCAGGATCACAAAGGCAGGAAAAGGCGCAAAAATCACGCGCCACAGCAGACGCTGTTGGCGGAACCCTACCCCGTAGATCACACCGGTACAAACGGCCCATACCAGCAACGGGCCTTGCCACACTTCAAACGCGCTGGTGCGCGCCGCAAAGCGTGTCGGGTCCCACATCACACAGCCTGCCATAAGCAACGCCATGAGCAGGGCAAGAGCCCGTAGTGGGCCCTTGTCCATCAGTTGGTAGAGTTTATCAACCAGACTGCTCATTGCGCGTTATCTTCTGCCGCTTTCGCTTTAGTTGCTTCACTCTGCTCTAACGCCAGAGCGGTAATAATCCCCAGCGAGCAAGCAAGAAGCGTTCCGAGTATCCAGGCAAAATACCACATCATTAAGCTCCTTACTTAGTACAGAGAGTGGGTGTTCTGTTCAATATGCTCTTTGGTGATGCGG
Organism: Symbiopectobacterium purcellii; assembly: GCF_052050035.1. Taxonomy (GTDB): domain Bacteria; phylum Pseudomonadota; class Gammaproteobacteria; order Enterobacterales; family Enterobacteriaceae; genus Symbiopectobacterium; species Symbiopectobacterium purcellii_A. The sequence goes on along the minus strand of NZ_CP189882.1, from coordinate 3,710,840 downwards.
CCGAACATTTTGTAGTAACACCATGCGGTATAGGAGAGCACGATGGGTACAAAAATAATCGCGACGATCGTCATCACTTTCAGCGTGTACAGGCTGGAGGTGGCATCCCACATGGTCAGGCTCACGTTCGGTTGTGTGATGGAAGGCATCACAAACGGGAACATGGCAACACCAGCGGTCAGGATAACGCAGGCGATAGTCAGCGAACTGAACAGGAAGGCCAGAACGCCCTTGTTCGCACGCGCCGTCGCGATTGTCAGCAGCGGCAACACCACACCCAACAGCGGGATTGCCCACAGCACCGGATGCGCCGTGAAGTTAGCCAACCAGGCACCGGCCTGATGCGCCACTTCTTTGTGCAGCGGATTAGACTCAGCCGCTTTGTCCAGCACGGAGGTAATGGTAAAACCATGAATACCGTAAATTACCCACACGCCAGCCAACGCAAACGTCACCATCATCACCAACGCCGACAACTGGGCAGCACCTTTCGAACGCACATACAGATCGCCGTTGGTGCGCATCATAAGGTAGGTAGCCCCTTGAGCCAGCATCATGGTCAAGCTGACAACGCCGGCCAACAGGCCAAACGGGTTGAGCAGTTGGAAAAAGCTACCGTTGTAGAACAAGCGCGCACTGGCATCAATATGGAACGGCACGCCCTGCAACAGGTTACCGAATGCCACACCAATGACCACCGGCGGCACAAAGCTACCGATGAAGATGCCCCAGTCCCACATGTTGCGCCAGCGCGCGTCTTCGAGCTTAGAGCGGTAGTCAAAACCGATCGGGCGGAAGAACAAGGAGGCCAGCACCAGAATCATCGCGATATAGAAACCGGAGAACGCGGCGGCATACACCATCGGCCAGGCAGCAAACAGCGCTCCGCCCGCGGTGATAAGCCACACCTGGTTACCGTCCCAGTGCGGAGCGATACTGTTGATCATGATACGGCGTTCTACATCATTACGCCCCATAACGCGGACCAGTACGCCAACGCCCATATCAAAGCCGTCAGTGATGGCGAAACCGATCATCAGCACGCCAATCAACAGCCACCAGATAAAACGTAATACTTCATATTCAAACATAGTGGACTCCTGTTTACCGTGCGTCCTGAGCCAGCGTCAACGGCTGTTCAAAGAGGTAACGCCCTGTTTTCAGGCTGCTTGGACCGAGGCGCGCGAATTTGAACATCAGATACATTTCGGCAACCAGGAACAGCGTATACAAACCGCAGATCAAGCCCATTGATAGCAGGATGTCGCCAGCCGTCAGCGACGAGTTCGCCACCGCCGTTGGCAGCACCTCGCCGATAGCCCACGGTTGACGGCCGTACTCAGCAACAAACCAACCGGCTTCAACCGCAATCCACGGTAACGGAATACCGAACAGGGCTGCACGAAGCAGCAGCTTGTTTTTACCGATGCGGTTTCTGATAACGCTCCAGAACGACAAGCCGATAATCAGCAGCATCAGCACTCCACAGGCCACCATGATGCGGAATGAAAAGTAGAGCGGTGCAACGCGAGGAATAGAGTCCTTGGTTGCCTGCTGAATTTGCGCTTCAGTCGCATTAGCAACGTCTGCGGTGTAACGTTTGAGCAGCATGCCGTAACCCAGATCCTGTTTGGATTGGTTAAAGGCTTCACGCACTGCGGGATCGGTATTACCTGCTCGCAGCTTTTCCAGCAACTCATACGCTTTCATGCCGTTACGGATACGCACTTGATGACCATCCATCAGTTCACGCAGCCCCAGCACCACACCGTCCGTCGAACGCGTGGCAATAAGCCCCAGCATAAACGGAATACGCACGGCGAACTGGTTCTCCATTCTCTCCTGGTTGGGAATGGCGAACAGCGTAAAGCTGGCAGGTGCCGGTTGGGTTTCCCACTCAGCTTCAATCGCGGCCAGTTTGGTTCTTTGTACGTCGCCCATTTCATAACCGGATTCATCACCCAGTACGATAACTGACAGCACAGCAGCGGTGCCGAAGCTGGCAGCAATGGCAAATGAGCGTTTGGCAAAGGCCAAATCACGGCCTTTAAGCAGATAGTAAGCACTGATGCCCAAAATGAACATGGCACCGGTGGTGTAACCCGCAGCGACGGTATGAACGAACTTCACTTGCGCAACCGGGTTCAGCACCAGTTGTGAGAAGCTCACCATTTCCATACGCATGGTTTCGAAATTGAATTCGGAAGCGATGGGGTTTTGCATCCAGCCGTTCGCGACCAGAATCCACAGCGCGGAGAAGTTAGACCCCAACGCCACCAACCAGGTCACAGCCATGTGTTGCACTTTGCCCAGGCGATCCCAGCCAAAGAAGAACAAGCCAACAAACGTTGATTCGAGGAAGAACGCCATCAGGCCTTCGATCGCCAGCGGCGCGCCGAAAATGTCCCCGACATAGTGGGAGAAATAGGACCAGTTAGTACCGAACTGGAACTCCATGGTCAGCCCGGTAGCCACGCCCAGTGCAAAGTTGATACCAAACAATTTGCCCCAGAACTTGGTCATATCCTTGTAGATTTGTTTGCCCGTTAGCACATAGACCGTTTCCATGATCGCCAACAAAAACGCCATCCCCAGCGTTAATGGTACGAAAAGGAAATGGTACATTGCGGTTAAGGCAAACTGTAAACGTGACAGTTCGACTATATCAAACATCTTGACTCCTTGCTCCTCGCAGGAAGGTTTTAGCTTGTCAATGCCAACAAGCCGCTAAACACCCAAAAAGAACACAACAGAAAATTGCTTCAGAACCGGCTTTTATAAACAGCGAGAGTTCACCGTTAAACCAATAACACGCCAAAGAAAACACGTTAAAAATAGCTTAAAACGATACCACAAACAGGGTAGCGGCTATATTACGCCTGTAATCCCCTACAATAAATAGGTTTTTACGTGACACATATTGTGTTTTTGGTTTCAAATCAACTTTCCCCTTCCGGCGTACCTTTAGTGAAAATAGATGTGGCGCAATTTAAACGCATTTCCCTATTTATAGCCAGCCTAAGATTTTGATCTGACGCAAATAGCACGCCAGATGGAGTCTGTAAAGAATTTCGTGTAAATGGCTCCATCGCTTAACCGGAAATCCGATCTCCATACATCAACATGAATTGGCTCATAGCCGGTTTCCAGTCTCTGATGGCTTTGTTGAATAATTTAACATGCTGATTTACATAATTATTATAACACTTCAACAACTAAGTTTTCCAGCCGTAATGCTTTTTATTGTGCTAACTACTTGATTTGTCGTTCTAACAAAATACAGTCTCTGTACATGCATTCTACCTAAAGAAGATGTAAATCAAACGGTTAAATTATTCAACAAAGCCGTCTCTGATTGGTAGGGTCCATTTAGCCGAGATATTATGCAAGGCTAGATAGAATAATTTTAGCACAGAGTCATCCGTTGGAAATATTCGTCGCGTTTTCGTTATCTTGCGCAATGAAGCATTTAACGACTCTATCGCGTTGGTGGTGTAGATAACCTTGCGAATCTCCGGCGGAAAATCAAAAATGACGATGAGACGTTCCCAATTATTTCTCCACGATGGGCTGATCGTCGGGAACTGCTCATCCCATTTGGCCGCGAAGGCATCCAGGGCCTCTTCAGCGCCCTCTAGCGTTGCGGAACTATAGATAGTGCGGAGGTCAGCAGCAACGGCTTTACGCTCTTTCCAGCCGACGTAGCGCAGCGAGTTCCGCACCTGATGCACGATGCAGAGCTGTACCCGCGTATGCGGGTAAACAGCTTCAATGGCATCAGGAAAGCCCTTCAGGCCATCGCAGCAGGCGATGAAGATGTCCTGTAGCCCACGATTTTTCAGTTCTGTCATTACAGATAACCAGAACTTGGCCCCCTCGGTTTTGGCTATCCATAGCCCCAGCAGCTCTTTTTCGCCCTGGCCGTTGATGCCTAGAGCCAAGTAAACAGACTTGTTGGTCACGGCTCCGCCGTCCTGGCTTTTGACTACAATACAGTCAAGGTAAACAATGGGATAAAACGCATCCAGCGGCCGTTGCTGCCAGCGCTTAACGTCATCCATCACGGCATTGGTCACTTGAGAAATGAAGCCAGCGGAAACATCGACCCCGTAGACTTCTTTAAAGTGAGCCTGAATATCACGGGTTGATAGCCCTCTGGAATAGAGAGAAATAATGCGGTCATCGAAGCCGTTAAGCTGCTTTTCGTGCTTACCGATCAGTGTCGGCTCGAAGGTACTGTTGCGGTCGCGCGGAATATCGAGCTCGATCTCCCCATTTTGGCTACGTACGCTCTTGGATGTCTTGCCATTGCGGGAGTTGCCTGAATTATTACCAGCCGGGTCATGCTTAGCATACCCAAGGTGTATCTCCATCTCAGCTTGAAGAACCCGTTCCGCCAGTCTTTTAGTCAGCTCCTTGAGTAGTCCTGATTCACCCAGAAGCTCCTGAGGGGAGTGGCAATCCTGAAGCAGTTGGTCAATAAGTTCGTTGCTGATAGGCATTTTGTTATCCTTTGAAGGTTTTCCTCAAAATGCCATTTACACAGATCTTTTTACACTCTCGCCAGATGTTAATTTCAGGTTTACCAGGTTTTCTCCATGCGATTACTTGTTAATCAAATGTAGAAATAAACGTAACAACAGTATCAATTAGCAAACCAATTTTTGACTTACTCGCGCAGAGTTAATTTATCGCACTATCAAGCGTAGATGATTTAATGATAACCACATTGTTTAAATTGTTGATTTAATGTTGCTATAGTTAGAGCCTATCCCAATAGGATTTTATTCCAGACAATGATGCCGCAGGTAAAATGCAGCATCGCCTCATAATTTTCGACTTTCTTCTCCCAGCGAGTCAGAACCCGACGAAAGCGATTCATCCAGCTGTGCGTTCTCTCCACTACCCAGCGGTGAGCTTTAAAATCCGTGTTTTTGATGGCTTCCGACTCCTCTTTCCTTGACTGGATATGAGGTTCGTAACGACGACTTTTCAGACAGGCCTCCTGCCATCCGGCTTCATAGCCTTTGTCCAGACAGAGGCGGAGCTTTCTGCCGGGTCTGCCCGTCTGAAGGGCGTCGAGAGTATCAGCAACCAGCTTTATGTCGTGGGTATTTGCCCCTGAGACAACCAGAGAGAGGGGAAGCCCGTTCGCATCGGTCATCAGGCTACGCTTTACACCCTGTTTCCCCCGGTCTGTGGGATTCCGTCCTGTTTTTTTGAGCCTGCCAGCGGTGACTTCGTCATATAGCCAAGCGACATTATTTTGATAACAGCCAGCTATGCTTCTTTGCCGCATATCAGGGCATAGGATGTAATCATTTTTAAGTCGGTTGGCTATACAACCATCCATCGACAGCCACCAGTCGATAGCATCCAGCTGCTCGCAGGCCAGCAACCCGTTCTGCCAGAACCGTTCAAAAACTCCTGCATCCCGCCACTCCTGGAAGCGGCGGTGAGCGGAGCTTGACGAGCATATCCCGGTGGCATTCAGGGCATTCCACTGGCAACCCGTTCTGAGCACAAAGAGAATGGCGTTCATTGCGGCACGATTATCAACCCGCCTGCGATGCGTACCCAGCGGATGGTGGGTTTTGTGTTCCGGGAGCAACGGAACCATTTTCCCCCAGAGTTCATCGCTGATCTGCCACTTATTGATTGCCATACTTCCCTCAGAAATTGCCATTACTTATTAACTGACAATTCCTTTTGGGATAGGTTCTTAATATATTGAGTATTGGATTAATATAGCCAAGCGACATTATTTTGATAACAGCCAGCTATGCTTCTTTGCCGCATATCAGGGCATAGGATGTAATCATTTTTAAGTCGGTTGGCTATACTTACAGTACGCGTTTATGGCGAGGAACTAACGCGCCAGCACCGCTTTCACGGCATCGCCGATATCCGCCAGGCTGCGCACCGTTTTCACGCCAGCGGCTTCCAGTGCCGCGAATTTATCATCCGCTGTGCCTTTACCGCCTGCAATGATGGCACCGGCATGGCCCATACGCTTGCCCTTAGGCGCCGTTACACCGGCAATATACCCGACCACCGGTTTGGTGACATGCGCTTTGATATAGGCTGCCGCTTCCTCTTCCGCCGTACCACCGATTTCACCGATCATCACGATGGACTCGGTTTGCGGATCCTGTTCGAACAACGCCAAAATATCGATAAAGTTGGAGCCCGGAATCGGGTCACCACCAATTCCGACACAGCTTGACTGACCCAGCCCGGTGTCCGTGGTCTGTTTTACCGCTTCATAGGTCAGCGTTCCTGAACGAGAAACGATCCCCACTTTTCCCGGCTTGTGAATATGGCCGGGCATAATGCCAATCTTGCACTCTCCGGGGGTGATAACGCCCGGACAGTTGGGCCCAATCATTCGCACGCCGCTCTGTTCCAGCTTCACCTTCACGGTCAGCATATCCAGCGTCGGGATGCCTTCGGTAATACAGATGACCAGTTCAATCCCCGCATCAATCGCTTCCAGAATCGAGTCTTTGCAAAACGGTGCCGGAACATAGATAACCGAAGCCGTTGCCCCGGTCGCGGTTACCGCTTCGCGCACGGTATTGAACACCGGTAACCCCAAATGCTCTGTGCCGCCTTTACCGGGCGTCACGCCGCCCACCAGTTGCGTACCGTAAGCGAGTGCTTGCTCAGAGTGGAAGGTTCCTTGGCTGCCAGTGAATCCCTGGCAAATCACTTTAGTGTGCTTATCAATCAGAATAGACATTATTTACCCTCCGCTGCCTTCACAACCTGCTGAGCTGCATCTGTCAAACTGGTGGCGGCAATGATATTCAGGCCGCTGTCTGCCAGTTGCTTGGCACCCAGTTCCGCGTTGTTTCCTTCCAGGCGCACCACCACAGGTACGTTAACGCCCACTTCGGCTACCGCACCGATGATGCCGTCAGCGATCAGATCACAGCGCACGATACCGCCAAAGATATTGACCAGTACCGCTTTCACGTTGTCGTCGGAGAGAATGATTTTAAAGGCTTCGGTCACACGCTCTTTGGTTGCACCGCCGCCCACATCCAGGAAGTTGGCCGGCGCGCCGCCATGCAGCTTGACGATATCCATGGTACCCATGGCAAGACCCGCACCATTCACCATACAACCAATGTTGCCATCGAGTGCCACATAGTTCAGTTCCCACTGCGCAGCATGCTCTTCGCGGGGATCTTCCTGGCTTGGATCGCGCATTTCGCGCAGTTCCGGCTGGCGGAACAGTGCATTGCCATCCGCACCGAGTTTACCGTCCAGACAGACCAGATCGCCCTGCTTGGTGATCACCAGCGGGTTAATCTCCACCAGTGCCAGATCGCGTTCCAGGAACAGAGTCGCCAGCCCCATGAAAATCTTGGTGAACTGCGCCACTTGCTTGCCGCTCAGCCCCAGTTTAAAGGCCAACTCACGCCCCTGATAAGGCTGCGGACCGGTCAGCGGGTCGAGCGCGGCTTTATGAATCAGCTCCGGCGTCTCTTCCGCCACTTTTTCAATTTCCACGCCACCTTCAGTCGAGGCCATAAACACCACACGACGCGTAGCGCGATCGACCACGGCACCGAGGTAGAGTTCTTGATCGATGTCAGTTGCGGCTTCCACCAGAATTTGATGCACAGGTTGACCTTGCGCATCCGTTTGATAGGTCACCAAACGTTTGCCCAACCAATTTTCCGCAAACGCGCGAATATCTTCTTTGCTGCTCACCACTTTTACGCCGCCCGCTTTACCGCGGCCACCCGCATGCACCTGACATTTCGCTACCCACGGACCGGCACCAATTTTCGAGGCGGCCTCTTCTGCTTCGCGCGGCGTGGTGCAGGCATAACCGGTAGGCGCCGGCAGGCCATATCGAGCAAAGAGCTGTTTTGCCTGATATTCATGTAAATTCATGATGTTCTATCCATCTCGGTTTGAAGATAAGTCGCATGACTTTCTTGATATTATTGGATAAAGCCGCCAAGGACGGCTGCATAGCACAAAGTAAACCAATACCGTTACCGTATGACCGCCGCTCGGCAGGCGGCGGCGGTCTACGCCATCACGCGCTATACATCCAGCAGCAGGCGTGTTGGATCTTCCAGCATCTCTTTTACCGTGACCAAAAAGCCCACGGATTCGCGACCATCGATCAACCGGTGATCGTAAGAAAGCGCCAGATACATCATTGGCAGAATAACCACCTGCCCCTCCACGGCCATCGGTCTGTCTTTGATGGCATGCATGCCGAGAATCGCACTCTGTGGCGGGTTGATGATGGGGGTGGACATCAGGGAGCCGAACACGCCACCGTTGGTAATGGTGAAATTACCGCCGGTCAGTTCTTCAACCGTCAACTTGCCGTCGCGCCCTTTTACTGCGAGATCTTTGATTTTCTTCTCAACGTCAGCCATGCCCAGCGCATCAACATCGCGCAGCACTGGCGTAACCAGACCTCGCGGCGTGGAGACCGCGATACTGACATCGAAATAGTTGTGGTACACCACATCTTCGCCGTCGATGGAGGCGTTCATCTCAGGATAGCGTTTCAGCGCTTCCACCACGGCTTTGATGTAGAACGACATAAAGCCCAGGCGCACACCGTGACGCTTTTCAAACGCATCACCGTACTGCTGGCGCAAGTTCATGATCGGCTGCATGTTGACTTCGTTAAAGGTGGTCAACATGGCGGTACTGTTTTTCGCTTCGAGCAGGCGCTCAGCAACACGCTTACGCAGACGCGTCATTGGCACGCGTTTCTCACTGCGATGGACCAGCGCTGGTGCTGCTTCTGCTACTTTTTCCGCTTTTTTGTCGCTGCCGCTGGCAGCCTGTGCCGCCAGATGCTTTTCAACATCTTCACGCGTGATACGGCCACCGACGCCACTGCCTTTAATCGCAGCCGCATCCAAACCGTGCTCACCGATCAGACGACGAATCGCCGGGCTAAGCGCGTCGCTATTCTCTTCGGTCAACCCAGCGGTATGGCGCTGGGCAGGCGTAGACTCTTTGCTCTGCGCTTTTTCGCTGGTTTCTTTACCGGAGCTGTCGCCACGGCGAAGGCGACCGAGGATTTGGCGTGATGTCACCGTAGCACCCTGGCTTTCCAGCACGGCATCCAGCACGCCCGCTTCTGGCGCAGGCACTTCCAGCACCACTTTATCGGTTTCAATCTCGACCAGCACTTCATCACGCTGGACGCTGTCACCCGGCTTTTTGTGCCAGGTCGCCACGGAAGCATCGGCTACCGATTCGGGAAGGTCAGGGACAAGAATATCTACGCTACTCATTATCTATCCTTTTATTTAATCAACGTTCAGCGCGTCGTTAACCAGATCTTGCTGTTGTTTCTGGTGCACAGACATATAACCGACCGCCGGAGAGGCGGAGGCCGGGCGTCCGGCGTAACGCAAAGACGCTCCAAAGGGAATCACTTCGCGGAAATGGTGCTGGCTGCAATACCATGCCCCCTGATTGAGCGGCTCTTCCTGACACCAGACAAAATCATGCACGTGCGCAAACGGCGCTAACGCCGCCTGAACCGCCTGCTGCGGGAACGGGTAGAGTTGCTCGATGCGCACAATCGCCACGTTGTTCTGTTCATTCTTACGACGCTGTTCCAATAAATCATAGTAGACCTTGCCGGAACAGAGCACGACGCGCTTCACTCCTTGCGGATCAAGTTCGTCAATTTCACCAATAGCAGGCTGGAACGCACCGTTTGCCAACTCTTCCAGGGAGGAAATCGCCAGCGGATGACGCAACAGCGATTTCGGTGACATCACCACCAACGGACGCCGCATACCGCGCAGCGCCTGGCGACGCAACATATGGTAAACCTGCGCTGGCGTCGACGGAATGCACACCTGCATGTTTTGCTCAGCACACAATTGCAGGTAGCGTTCAAGACGCGCAGAAGAGTGCTCTGGGCCTTGACCTTCGTAGCCGTGCGGCAGCAGCATCACCAGGCCACACATGCGCCCCCACTTCTGTTCACCGGAGCTGATGAACTGATCGATCACCACTTGCGCACCGTTGGCAAAGTCACCGAACTGCGCTTCCCAAATGGTCAGCGTGCGCGGCTCTGCCGTGGCGTATCCGTATTCAAACGCCAGGATCGCCTCTTCAGACAACACGGAGTCCCAGACGTTAAACGTACCCTGTGCGTTATGCACATGTTCTAGTGGGGTATAGCTTGAGCCATTTTTTTGGTTATGCACCACGGCATGGCGGTGGAAGAACGTACCACGGCCGCTGTCTTCACCGGATATACGAATAGGAATGCCGTCATCCACCAGCGTAGCGTAGGCCAGCGTTTCCGCGCCGCCCCAATCAAAGGGCTTGTTACCCAGCGCCATGTCAGCACGGTCAGCGTACACTTTGACAACACGCGGATGCATTTCAATGGCTTCCGGCACTTCACTGATGCGCTTTGCCAATTCTTGCAGGCGTTTCATCTCCACCTTGTGGGGGTACGGCTCATCCCACTCGTGGTTCAGGTAAGGCGTCCAGGTGAAGGATTGCATGTCCATTTCACGCCACTCTTCCACCACGCATTCGCCCGCGTCCAACGCATCGCGATACAGGTTAACCTGCTCGGTGGCATCTTCCAGCGAGATGTTTTTTTCCAGTTTCAGACGATCGGCATACACCTTGCGCGGCGTTGGGTGTTTTTTGATCTTCTGGTACATCATCGGCTGCGTAGCACTTGGTTCATCCGCTTCGTTGTGACCATGACGACGGTAGCAAATCAGATCGATAAACACATCGCGTTTGAATTCATTGCGGAAATCCAACGCCAGACGCGTCACATAGGCGACCGCTTCCGGATCGTCAGCGTTGACGTGGAAAATCGGCGCCTGCACCATTTTGCCAATGTCGGTGCAATATTCCGTGGAACGAATATCCAGCGGGTTAGAGGTGGTAAAACCAATGCGGTTGTTGATAACGATACGCAACGTACCGCCCACTTCATAGCCACGCACGGTGGACATATTCAGCAGTTCCTGAACCACGCCCTGTCCACTGATGGCCGCATCACCGTGAATCGTCACTGGCAACACGCGCGGACCGCTCTCACTGCTGAGACGATCGAGGCGAGCGCGCACTGAACCGGTCACCACTGGGCTGACAATCTCAAGGTGCGAAGGGTTAAACGCCAGCGCCAGATGCACCAGACCGCCTTCGGTGGCAAATTCAGACGAAAAGCCCTGATGGTATTTCACATCACCGGTGCCGAGATGCTCTTTATGCTTACCGGCAAATTCGTCGAACAAATCCTGCGGTTTTTTCCCCAGCACGTTAACCAGCACGTTAAGGCGGCCGCGGTGCGCCATGCCCAGCACCACTTCACGCGTGCCGCTGTTGCCCGCATGGCGGATCATCTCTTTGAGCATCGGCACCAGCGCATCGCCACCTTCCAGCGAGAAGCGTTTAGCGCCCGGGTATTTGGCCCCTAAATAGCGCTCCAGCCCTTCCGCCGCAGTCAGCTCTTTCAGGAAGCGATGCTTCTCTTCCAAACTGAAAGAAGGTTGTCCGGTAATGGATTCGATACGCTGCTGAATCCAGCGTTTCTCATAGGTGCTAGTGATATGCATGTATTCAGCACCGATAGAACAGCAGTAGGTGCGCTTCAAGGCTTCATACAGTTCACCAAGCTTCATGGTCTCTTTGCCGATGGCGAAAGAGCCCACATTATAGGTTTCCTGAAGGTCATCTGCCGTCAGGTTGTGGTAAGCCAGATCCAGCTCTGCAACCGGGGCTTGCGGGCGTAAATCGATCGGGTCAAGCTTGGCCTGCTGATGTCCACGGAAACGAAACGCGTTTATCAGCTGCAATACTTTGACCTGCTTGGCGTCAATGTCAGGGTCGGTCACAGAGGAGCTAAAGAGCGAGGCATCTTTCGCCAGACGGCGGAAATAGCCGCGCGTTTTGGAATGCAGTTGATCGGGTTTGACCCCCGCCGTACGCAACTGCTGGAAGATAGACCGCCAGCTAAGATCGATAGAATCCGGATCGGTTAAAAAATCTTCATAGAGCTGTTCTATGTAGGACTGGTTCGCGCCCGCCAGATAGGAGGAATCCAGCCAGGCCTTCATTGCGCCGTTCTGCATTGTGATCCCTTAAGCTAATAAGCTTCAGTTTTCGCCGTGGTTAACATGTCCTGTGCCGTAAAAAAACCAGGCACCGTAAACGGTTCATTTCCCTGTCAGAGACGCAGGGCCAGGGTGTCATTCCCCTTTAAGGAACCTTTAAAAACCGGTTTGGCGCACAAGCCCGTTTTTAAAGGTTTCCTATCATCCCCCCGCCGTGAGCCGGGGGGATAATCATGTTACGTCTTACCACTGCACAATACGGCAGTTTTACCTCTGCGCGGCGGCGCTTACGCTGTTTCGCGGTGTGCCTTAGGCACCGCGTTGCAACAACATCGATTTAATGTGACCAATCGCCCGCGTTGGGTTGAGTCCTTTCGGGCAAACATTAACGCAGTTCATGATGCTGTGGCAGCGGAATACGCTGAATGCATCATCCAGCGCATCCAGGCGCGGCTTGGTTTCTGTATCACGGCTGTCGATCAGGAAACGGTAAGCCGCCAGCAGCCCTGCCGGGCCCACAAACTTATCCGGGTTCCACCAGAACGACGGGCAAGACGTGGAACAGCAGGCACACATGATGCACTCATACAATCCATCCAGCTTGGCACGCTGGTCCGGCGACTGCAAATGTTCACGCGCGGGTGGATTCTGCCAATTATTCAACAAGTAAGGCTTTATTTTCTCATATTGGGCATAGAACTGTCCCATGTCCACCACCAAATCACGGATTACCGGTAATCCCGGTAGCGGACGGATAACTATTTTACCTTTGGCCCGTTGCAGCACCGAGACTGGCGTAATGCAAGCCAGCCCGTTTTTGCCGTTAATGTTAAGGCCGTCAGAGCCACATACCCCTTCACGGCAAGAGCGACGGAACGCCAGCGTAGGATCTTGCTCTTTCAGCTGGATCAGCGCGTCAAGCAGCATCATGTCGCGCCCTTCTTCCGCCTCCAGGGTGTAATCCTGCATGTGCGGTGCGTCATCAACATCCGGGTTGTAGCGATAAATTGAAAATTCAAGTTTCATCGTGCCATCTCCGCGAAATTAATAAGTACGTATTTTCGGCGGAAACGCCGGACGTAATTTAGGCTGCATGTTCACCTCGCGGCGCGTCATGCTCTCGTGTTGCGGCAAATACAACGAATGACACAACCAGTTTTCATCATCGCGATCCGGATAATCGAAGCGGCTGTGCGCCCCACGGCTTTCAGTGCGATAATTGGCAGAGACGGCCGTGGCATAGGCAGTTTCCATCAGGTTGTCCAGTTCGAGGCACTCAATGCGCTGGGTATTGAACTCCGTAGAGGTGTCGTCAAGGCGGGCATTTTTCAGACGCTCGCAAATCATCTTCAGCTCTTCCAACCCTTTCGCCATTGCATCCCCTTCACGGAATACCGAGAAGTTGTTCTGCATGCAGGATTGCAATGCCTTACGGATTTCTACCGGATCTTCGCCAGTACGGTTATTGTTCCAACGATTCAGGCGCTCCAGCGCCGCCTCAACGTCACTGTCGCTGGCATCACGCAGTTCACCCTGCTCTTGCAGTGATTCTTGTAAATGCATGCCCGCAGAACGGCCAAACACCACCAGATCGAGCAGCGAGTTACCGCCCAGACGGTTAGCGCCGTGTACGGAAACGCAGGCAATTTCACCGACGGCGAACAGGCCCGGCACTACCACATCTTCGCCCTTTTCATTAACCGTCAACGCCTGACCGCTTACTTTGGTGGGAATGCCCCCCATCATATAGTGGCAGGTAGGGATGACCGGGATCGGTTCTTTGACTGGATCGACATGCGCAAAGGTGCGCGACAGCTCCAGAATGCCCGGCAGACGCGATTCCAGCACATCTTTACCCAAGTGATCGAGTTTCAGCTTGGCGTGGGGACCCCATGGGCCATCACAGCCACGCCCTTCACGGATTTCAATCATGATGGAACGCGCAACAACATCGCGGCCAGCCAGATCTTTGGCGTTAGGCGCGTAGCGCTCCATAAAACGTTCGCCGTGCTTGTTGAGCAGATAGCCCCCTTCACCACGGCAGCCTTCGGTAACCAGCACGCCTGCGCCTGCGATCCCGGTCGGGTGGAACTGCCACATTTCCATATCCTGCACGGGCACACCAGCGCGCAGCGCCATGCCGACACCGTCGCCGGTGTTGATGTAGGCGTTAGTCGTGGATTGGTAGATACGACCAGCACCGCCGGTTGCCAGTATCGTTGCACCCGCTTTGAAATAAACCACTTCGCCGGTTTCGATACAGATAGCGGTACAACCTACCACCGCACCATCCTGATTCTTCACCAAATCCAGCGCATACCACTCGGAGAAGATAGTGGTGTGATTTTTCAGGTTTTGCTGATAAAGCGTGTGCAGCAGGGCGTGGCCGGTGCGGTCTGCTGCGGCTGCGGTACGCGCCGCCTGCTCACCGCCGAAATTCTTCGATTGCCCACCGAACGGACGCTGATAAATGCGGCCATCATCCAGACGAGAGAAAGGCAGCCCCATGTGCTCGAGTTCCAGAATGGCTTCCGGGCCGGTTTTACACATGTATTCGATGGCATCCTGATCGCCAATATAGTCCGACCCTTTTACGGTATCGTACATGTGCCATTCCCAGTTATCTTCATGGGTATTGCCCAGCGCGACAGTAATACCTCCTTGCGCAGACACGGTGTGCGAGCGGGTCGGGAACACCTTGGACAACAGCGCACAGGAGAGCCCCATTTGGGAGATTTGTAACGCAGCGCGCATACCTGCGCCGCCTGCGCCGACAACAACGGCATCAAATTGCCTAATTGGTAAATTCATCACGCACCCCACACCACAACGGTTCCATAAATAACGTACACCAGCAGCGCCACCACGATGGCGAGTTGCAATATCAGACGCAACGCCAGCGGCTTAATGTAGTCAGTCAGCACTTGCCACATCCCTATCCAGGCGTGAACCAGGATGGCGAACAGCGTCAGCAGCGTGAACACTTTGGTGAGGGGCATCGCGAAGAAACCGCGCCAAACGGGGTAGGTAATATCCCCCGCCGTCGCTATAAACCCCACGAGATAAATCACGTAGAGCACGATAAAAATGGCAGAAGCGCGAATGAGCAGCCAATCGTGAACGCCATTACGTCCTAATGCAGAAGCATTGCTTACCATACGAGGACTCCAGCCAGTAGTGAAAGCACGACAGTAATGATAAAAGAGAGCCTTGCGGAACGATTTCCCGACGCGAGATCTTCTTCCAGAAAGCCAAAGTCCATCATCAGATGGCGTAATCCGCCAACAATGTGGTAGGCCAGCGCGGTGAGGATGCCCCACAGGATAAATTTAACAATCACGCTATCCAGAATGGCTGCGGCGTACAGAAATCCCTCTTCTGAGGCAAGAGAGTGCCCGAGCAGCCACAGCAGAATGCCGACGGCCACAAAGGTAATGACGCCAGAGACACGGTGAAGAATTGAGGCTATCGCAGTTACGGGAAACTGGATCGTTTGCAGATCCAGATTGACAGGTCTTTGTTTTTTCACGGATTTTCCCACACACCTTTATTATTTTTCGTTCCTCCGGACCTGTAACTCTAGGTCAGACAGCGCGAAGAATGCAGCCACATGCTTCCGGGTGATACGTTGGCCTTAACGTCAACATCCCATGTTAAACGGCACATGACTTATTCACGCTGGGTGCTCCTACTTCAGGGGGTTCCGGAGACCTGACGCGAGTATAAGTGCTTCACAATCTTATTACAATTAGCCCACAAATTGTTTAGTGACATTTCGGCTAAACAGTGAGTGAGATCACTTATTTTACATTTTATATAAAATTAACCAACTAATTTGACATATATTAAACAATTAAATTACAAATAGAGATGCAATCTGAAAGTCGCCCGTTAAAGAATTCAAGATAGGCTTCCCCAAGTGACATAACTTGTGTAACAGTGGAAAGTCGAATTCCACGTATAAAGTCATGTTAATGACTAGAGTAGACTAGAATTTAGAGAATCGTTACTAACCAGAAGAACACGGTTTTCCTTTGATGGGGTGGTGAGCCCGGCCACTGCCCGATGCTGTACCCTGATAGGTGCAAATGCCGAGACCTCGGCGTTTTGACCGAGTTTCTCCGTTCGGTGTACAGGCATAACGGTATTTCTTCGGTGATGAATTTTTAAAATTAAAGCGCTAAGGAGACTGTAAATGGCTGATAAGAAAGCGACACTTACCCTAAATGGTAAAGAGCCCATCGAGCTTGATGTGTTGTCCGGCACGCTTGGGCAAGATGAAATCGATATCCGTAGCCTCGGTTCCAAAGGCTTTTTCACGTTCGATCCGGGATTTACCTCCACGGCGTCTTGCGAATCCAAAATCACCTACATCGACGGTGAAAAAGGGGTGCTGCTGCATCGCGGCTTCCCTATCGACCAGCTGGCGGAGAAATCCACCTATCTGGAAGTCTGCTACATTCTGCTGTTCGGCGAAGCGCCAACGTCCGAGCAGTTTGACACCTTTAAAACCACGGTAACGCGTCACACCATGATCCACGAACAGATTACGCGTTTGTTCCACGGTTTCCGTCGCGACTCTCACCCGATGGCGGTGTTGTGCGGCGTAACCGGTGCATTGGCAGCGTTCTACCACGACTCACTGGATATCAGCATTGAGCGTCACCGCGAAATTGCCGCGTATCGCCTGCTGTCCAAAATGCCGACCGTGGCCGCCATGTGTTACAAATACTCCCTCGGTCAGCCGTTCGTTTACCCGCGTAACGACCTGTCCTATGCCGGCAATTTCCTGCATATGATGTTTGCTACGCCGTGTGAAGAGTATGTGGTGAATCCGGTACTGGAACGCGCAATGGACCGCATCCTGATCCTGCATGCCGATCATGAACAGAACGCGTCCACCTCGACAGTGCGTACCGCAGGTTCTTCAGGCGCAAACCCGTTTGCCTGTATCGCTGCAGGCATCGCGTCACTGTGGGGACCGGCGCACGGCGGTGCTAACGAAGCCTGTCTGCGTATGCTGGAAGAGATCAATTCGGTTGAACACATTCCTGAATTCGTCAGACGCGCCAAGGACAAGAACGACTCCTTCCGTCTGATGGGCTTCGGCCACCGGGTGTATAAAAATTATGACCCACGCGCCACAGTGATGCGTGAAACCTGCCATGAAGTGCTTAAAGAGCTGGGTATGAAAGATGACCTGCTGGAAGTGGCCATGGAACTGGAACACATCGCGCTCAACGACCCCTATTTTATCGAGAAGAAACTCTACCCCAACGTGGATTTCTACTCAGGTATCATCTTGAAAGCGATGGGCATTCCGTCTTTCATGTTTACCGTGATCTTCGCGATGGCACGGACCGTCGGCTGGATTGCCCACTGGAACGAAATGCACGACGACGGCCTGAAGATTGCGCGTCCGCGTCAGCTGTATACCGGCTACGACAAACGCGACTTCACCTCTTCGCTCAACCATCGCTAAGCATCATCAGTAAGGCAAATACTTCAAAAAGCCGGGTTTCTTCGGCTTTTTTACGTCTCAATGCTGGCAATGTGGGCACCAGAAAAACGGGCGCGACGAGAGCATGGTGCGCACGATAGCTTGCACACAGCGCTCGCACGGTTCTCCTTCACGGTCAAAAACCTTAAAACGGAACAACGCGCCATGATGGTGGTTGTCATCCACCGTTCCCCGTGTGTGGTAGGAAAGGCGCGGCAGTGATAATAACGCGTCACTCAGTTTGGTCCGTTGCCCCTCATCCAACGTCATCGCCGTGTGCTGCGGCGACAGCGCCGCGTGCCATAAAATCTCCGCACGCAAATAGTTGCCCAGTCCGGCTAAAAAAGCCTGATCGAGTAACAAACCACTCAGGCGACGGCGGCGAAACCGTTCGCTTAACAATCGGGTCTGTACTTGCTGCGGCGTGACGCGTATATCGAGCACATCAGGGCCAATGCGCTGCAAGAAAGGATGTGCCGCAAGCGCATCCGGCGTGAACATGGCAATATCCGAGGCGCTATAGAGTAGAATTGCACGGTGTTGCGTTTCTAGGCGAACGCGCAAATCGCGTTTGGTGTCTGGCGTCACGCCCGCATCAACAACGCGCCACAGGCCATAAAGCTGGTTATGGGTATAAAGCACCCGCCCAGCAGAAAAGTAGGTGAGCAACGCTTTACCACGCGTTTCCAGCTTTTCAATCCGCTGTCCTGTAAGCTCAGTTTCGTAAGGTTTTAATTCAGGGAAAGCAAACCACACCTCGGTTAACGGCTGCCCTACCACCGCTGCGGCTAATGCGTCGGCGGCACGGCGGATCTCTGGCCCCTCAGGCATCAATCTCTCCTTTCTGGTTGGGGATTTGCCCGGATGCTAATGCGTGGTACCGCCAGAAATAATCGCGTCTTGCTGCTGGGTCACCGCGACAGCAATCATGGCAACCAGCGCCTGCGTCACCATATAGCTAAACGACTTAATTTTGATTACATTATTTAAATGAGCTATTCAATTGATTTTAGACGTAAAGTGATATCTACACGGAAAAACGAAGGGTTGAGTATCCGAGAAACAGCGAAGCAATTTCGGATTGGCCCTGCCTCTGTATCGCGTTGGATTAATCAAATAGAGTCAAAAGCATCGACCACGCGTCAGCGAAAGATCGATAAATCCGAGTTGATAAAAGATGTTGAACAATATCCAGATGCTTACCAAAAAGAACGTGCAGAGCGTTTTGGCGTTTGTCAGAAGGCCATTTGGCAAGCGCTTAAAAAGCTGGGATTGACCTATAAAAAAAACTCTACGTCATCCGAAAGCCGACGAAAACGCCCGGCAGGGATTTCAACAAAAAAAACAACAGTATGAAAAAGAAGGTAAACCTATTGTTTTTATTGATGAAAGTGGTTTTTCACACGATGCCCCACGGACTCACGGCTATTCCCCAAAAGGTCAACGGTGTTTTGGCCTGAAGAACTGGGGAGCTAGGGGAAGAACAAATGTTATCGGCGCTTTATTAGGCACAACGCTGTTTGCTATCGGATTATTTGATATCAATATTAACAGCGATGTTTTCTATGCCTGGGTCACACAAGTCCTT
Organism: Symbiopectobacterium purcellii; assembly: GCF_052050035.1. Lineage (GTDB taxonomy): Bacteria > Pseudomonadota > Gammaproteobacteria > Enterobacterales > Enterobacteriaceae > Symbiopectobacterium > Symbiopectobacterium purcellii_A. The sequence goes on along the minus strand of NZ_CP189882.1, from coordinate 3,691,663 downwards.
ATCCCAGTACTCCCTAAAAACAGTGTAATCATGATGGACAATGCCACTTTTCACAAAAAACATAATATTCAACAAGTCATCATCGATGCAGGGTATATGGTGGAGTATTTGCCTACATATTCGCCAGATCTTAACCCAATTGAGCATAAATGGGCACAAGCAAAAAGCAAAAAAAGAGAGATGGGTTGCGATACAGAGAGTTTGTTCTCAGTCCATATGGTGTAATCAAAATTAAGTCGCTTGGCTATAGCAATCGGCATGGATGGCTCGCCAGGATGGCGCGCTGCCTGTTCCGGTGCATAAAGAATATGAACAAACCCACCGCTGGCCGCCTCCGGGCACTGTGCCAGCGCGTGCAATAAGCCCTACATCACATGATTGCAAACGAAGGTGCCTGCGGTGTGGGACACCGAGGCAGGAATACCCTGCTCGCGTAATGCATTAACCATCGATTTAATCGGCAAGGTGGAAAAATAGGCGTCTGTGCCTCCTGGGATCACCGGGGTATCAATGGGCTGCTTACCCTCATTGTCAGGAATACGCGCATCATTGATATTGATGGCAATCCGTTCAACGGTGATCTCGGCGCGGCCTCCGGCTTGCCCCACAGCCAGCACGCAGTCGGGCTGATGCTCAGCCAGCGCGGCGTTAAGCTGCTGCAAAGCAAGGTCAAACACTCAGGCTAATTGCCAGGTCACCACCCGTGCGCCAGCAATCTCACGTCCTTGCAATACCTTGACCGCTTCCCAGGACGGATTAATGGCTTCTCCGTCAAAGGGTTCAAACGCCGTCACTAAAACAGTTTTCATCTTTTATATCTACTTGTGCGTTACGCCGCCCTGACCTGAATCTGGTGCTCATTGAAACACTGACGCAGCTTGCGCGCAAACAGCAATGCATGATCGCCGTCGCCATGAAGACAAACCGTATCGGCCTCAACGTCAACCCAGGTGCCATCACTGGCCCGCACCCTTCGCCGTTTAATGATCTCCAGCGTTTGCGCCAGCGCCAACTCATCGCTTTTGATCAACGCGGCAGTTTGGTCGCGCGGCACCAGCGTGCCGTCCGGCAGGTAACCGCGGTCGGCAAACACCTCCTGCCGTGTTGCCAATCCCAGACGCTGCCCCGCGTGAATCAATTCACTTCCTGCTAGCCCGACCAGCCGCAACGCCGGATTCACCGATTTCACCGCACGCGCAATCGCATCGGCCAGCATGGGATCCCGCGCAGCCTGGTTATACAGCATGCCGTGCGGTTTGACATGCGTCAGCCTGCCACCTTCAACCGCCACAATCGCACTTAACGCACCCAGTTGATACACCACCTGAGCGAAGACCGTGTCTGCGGATACTGACATCGCTTTACGGCCAAAGTTTTCCCGATCCAAAAAGCTGGGATGGGCACCCAGCGCCACGCCGTAACGCATCCCCCAACGCACCGACTGGCGCATGGTTTGAGCATCGCCCGCATGAAACCCACAGGCAATATTGGCAGACGTCACCAGCTGTAATAGCGCTTCATCGTGGCGACCGCCTTCGCCCAGATCGGCATTTAAATCAATAATCATTGAGCCTCCACGCCAGTTGTTCCAGATAGCACCTTTGCGCATCTGACGCACGCAGGGCGTCGTCCAGCGTGCAGGGAATGAAATGTATCGGTTCACCGAGCCGAATCTGCGCCAGATGGAATAAATCCGCGTCAATCACGCAGGAAATGCGTGGGTAGCCCCCGGTGGTCTGCGCATCTGCCAGCAACAAGATCGGTTGACCACTGTGCGGCACCTGAATGACTCCCGGCAGCACACCGTGCGAAAAAAGTTCTCGCGATGTGATACGTGTCAACGCAGGTCCCTGCAACCGATATCCCATACGGTTACTCTGTGGACTCAGTTGCCACCCTGTGCGCCAGAAGGTGTCACGCGCCTCTTCACTGAATTCATGATATTCCGGCCCTGGAAGCACCCGCACCCGATTACTGAACAGAATTTGCTTGATGCCCACAGGCTTATGCGGCTTGCGGTAGGCCGCTTTTTTCAGTGGCAGCGTATCGCCATCCTGAAGTGGGCGACCCAGATAACCACCAAATCCGGCTTTCAAATCGGTACTGAGTGACCCGAGCACATCCGGTAGCCCCAGGCCACCCGAAATGGCCAGATAGCTGCGCATGCCTCGGCGCGGCATACGCAGCCTGAGCGTTTGCCCCGCTTTCACATGAAAGCGCCAGCCGGTCCAGACCGGTTTCCCGTCGAGCTCAGCGTGACTATCAGCGCCCGTCAACGCAATCCAGCAGGATGACGTAAAGGTCGCAGCGAATTTTCCGAGCGTAATTTCCAGCCCGGCTTCGGACATCGCGTTACCCACCAACGAATTGGCGATGTTTAACGCTGGCGTGTCCAGCGCGCCAGACTGACTGATACCCAGATGACGCAGATGATGACGCCCGGCATCCTGCACCGAAGTATGCAGCCCGGCATGAATGATCTTCAGCATAGGCCCTCCGGTTGCGGTACAAAGCGCACGTTATCACCGGGACGCAACAACGTAGGTGGCTCCGCGCTCGGATCGAACAACGCTACCGACGTTCGGCCAATTAACTGCCACCCCCCGGGAGTTGCCAGCGGGTAAATACCGGTTTGCCGACCACCGATACCAACACTGCCAGCGGGTACACTCAGGCGCGGTTCTGCACGCCGTGGAGTATGAAGGTGCTCTGGCAACCCAGCCAGATAAGGAAATCCCGGCTGAAAACCCAGAAAGTAGACCACGTAGTGTGCCGCAGCATGCGCTTCCACCACCTGACGAGGAGAAAGCTGGCAATGCGCCGCCACCTGCAACAAATCCGGGCCCGCATCACCGCCATACACCACCGGGATCGTGATATCCCTCGCCTCGAGCGTTACCGATTCACTCTCCTCCCACCAGCGCTGCAATCGTTCGATAGCATCGCGTGCCGCCTGCTGTGGGTGGGCTAACACCACAGTCAGATTATTCATCCCAGGGATCGCCGCCTCAACCGCTTCATGCTGTTGAAGACGTTCAGCCAGCCCCCAGATACGCTGTTGACTTTGCAGTGACAGCGGCGGCTCCAACTCCAGCACCACGGCCCGCTCGCCCAATAAGTAGCACCGCACTCGTTGCACACTCTTCTCCCCATCTCGGTAGGGCATTGCTATGCCATGCCGCCTTGATTCGCACCTCGCCAGACACGTTATGGCGATAAGGTTTCTTAATAGACGGGCAATAAATATGCCTTTTTCAACCCACTAAAATTTTTATATTATTTTTAAAAAAACAGTGGGTTGATTAACACTAGGCGGGATTGGGGATATCAACAAAGGTGACATCAAACCCGTGCTGCTGTGCCAGCCACTCCCCCAGTGCTTTAATACCGCCACGCTCCGTTGCATGATGGCCTGCCGCGTAGAAATGCAGCCCCATCTCGCGCGCGATATGAATCGTCTGTTCCGACACTTCCCCGGTGATGAAGGCCTCCACGCCAAAGCGCGCAGCTTGCTCAATAAAGCCTTGGCCACCACCTGAGCACCAGGCCAAGCGTTTTATCTGCGACGGTGCATTATCCCCACAATGCAGCACGCCACGCCCCAATCGCGTCTCCAGACGCTCACGTAATGCCTCACCACTCACAGGCTGAGACAGTTCACCATAAGGCAGCAGTTGCTCAATCTCACCCAACACGGTGATGTCTAGCAACGCCGCCAGACAGGCGTTATTGCCTAGATCGGGGTGCGCGTCCAACGGCAAATGATAGCCATACAGGTTGATATCGTTCGCCAGCAATGTTTTCAAGCGGCGCCGCTTCATGCCAGAAATCACCGGAGACTCGTTTTTCCAAAAATAGCCGTGGTGTACCAGCACGGCATCGGCCTGTTGAGCAACGGCTACATCCAGCAATGCCTGCGAGGCGGTGACTCCGGTGATAATACGTTGCACGTTTTCACGCCCTTCAACCTGCAACCCGTTAGGCGCATAATCCAGAAATGCGGCCACATTCAGTTGCTGATTGATCACTGTTTCCAATTCACTGTTGCGCATAACGCTCCTTAATATGCCTGATTGTGGCCTTGTTCCTGTGACGCTTTCGCCGCTTCAAAAGCCTCCAACGTCATTTGTCTGGCCTGCTTATGATCGACCATCGGCGTCGGGTAATCCAACCCACGTCCTTCCCGCTGCGCCCAGCGATGCGGCTGGTGAATATCACGCTCTGGCACTTCCGCCAGTTCGGGCACCCACTGGCGGATAAACGTCCCTTGCGGGTCGAAACGTTCCCCCTGCGTAGTGGGGTTAAAAATACGAAAATAGGGCGCCGCGTCCGTACCCGTAGAGGCTGCCCACTGCCACCCGCCATTGTTCGCGGCCAAATCACCGTCCAGCAGTTGAGAAATAAAATACCGCTCCCCTGCCCGCCAGTCGATAAGCAAATCTTTTACCAGAAAACTGGCGCAGATCATGCGTAACCGATTATGCATCCATCCGGTGCCGTTCAGTTGGCGCATTGCGGCATCAACAATCGGAAAACCGGTTTTACCCTGTTGCCAGGCGGCCAGTGCTTTTTCGTCTTGTCGCCATTGCACCTGCTGCGTCCACGCCACAAACGGGTGGTGTTTACACAAGCGTGGCCAGGCGACCAGCAGATGGCGATAAAACTCACGCCATACCAGCTCGCTCAACCAGGTAAATGCCCCGCCGTCAGACTGTTCTAACAGAGTGGGATGCTCAGTACGCAGGCGATTGAAGCACTGACGCGGGGAGATGACACCCAACGCCAGATAAGGCGAAAGCTGGCTGGTGCCTTGCTGTGCGGGAAAATCTCGCTGTTGGTCATAACCCGCTACGCTGGATTGGCAGAACTGGCGTAATCGTGCCAACGCGGCCTGTTCGCCCGCCGGAAACAACGTCTCATCCACCGCCTGTTGAGGGTAATCGAAGGGTGTCAACGCCGCCAATGTCTCCACGTTTGCATTGGCACGCCTTTTCGGCACCGGGAAACAGGTAATCTCTCTCTCCAGCAAACGTTGAATAAACGCTTTGCGAAACGGGGTAAAGACTTTGTACATCTCCTGCTTTCCCGTCACCAGACTGCCTGGCGCTAACAGTACGCTATCATCAAATCCCTGACACACGACCTGCCCATGCAGTTTGGCTTCCAGCGCACGATCACGCTCACGTTCATTGATTTCGTACTGATAGTGATAAAACAGGTGTGAAACATGCTGCTTTTTGCAAAACGCATCAACGGCCTCAACCGCCAGATGAAAGTGGTCACACTGCTGATAAAACAGGGGAATGCCTTTATCTGCCAACGACTGTTGCAATGCCTGGAGGTTGCGCAGCAGAAACGTCGCCTGTCGCGGAGCCATGCCATGCGTCTGCCATTGACCTGGCGTGGCAATATAGAGCGCAATGACCTTGGCATCGGGGTTCTGACAGGCCGCATGCAGCGCGGAGTGATCGGTGATCCGTAAATCATGGCGAAACCAGACCAGATGCGTGGTCATAATTGATCCTTACTGGAAAACATTAGTGGCCATAGCGTAAACGCAAAGCTTCGGGATAGGGGTCAAAGTAGCGCTGCTGCGCCAGGTAATCATCAGGGTATTCGGTCATGTAATGACGCAACAGCGTCATTGGCGCCAGCAGCGGTTGCACACCTTGCCGATAACGATCGATTAAGTTGGCCAACTCCTGACGTTGCTGGGAGCTAAGGTGGGGACGAAAATAACCCTGAACGTGCATCAATACATTGGTATGGTTGCGACGCGATGCGGGGTGAGACAACAAGCGCATAAAACGCAGCCGGTATTCCGTGGCAAAGGCTTCCAGCGTCGGCCATTGCGCCATGCCGGCGACAAAAGTGCCCAGTTCTCGATATTCGGGCTGCGAGTGCGCCAGTAATAACAATTTATAGCGACTATGGAACGCCATCAGTGCACCACGCGACAACCCCTGCTGCCAGATCTGCTGCAATTCATGCAAGGCATAAACCCGGGCAATAAAGTTTTCTCGCAGCACAGGATCGTTCAAGCGCCAATTCTCCTCTAACGGCAACCACGGCATATGCCGTTTCAGCGCCTGCGCAAACAGCCCTTCTCCGTTTTTTTGGGCATTTTTCCCCTGACTATCATAGACCTTTACCCGTTCCATCCCACAAATGGGGGATTTGGCGCACAGGATAAAACCGCACAGATCGCGCAACGATGCCATTTTTTGATCGGAAAACGCGAGCATCTCATCGGTGATATCGATGCCAGAACCGTTGCTGGCACAGAGCCGCATACCCTGCTTACCGGCGTTGACCAATCGCAGCGCGGGGCGTGGCACCGGTAATCCGACCGCCATTTCGGGGCATACTGGCTGAAAATGGCAATAAGGCGCTAATTGATCAACAGCGAAGTCAAAGCGCTTATGCCCTCCGTCAAACCGCACTGGCGCACCGAGTAAACATGCACTTATTCCAACAGGAATAGGAGCTGACATCATAAACGCTCTCCCGTTCGTCAACATTCCCTCATCATAGCGGATTTCAAGCGGCTACGGAGCACAACGACGAAGATCGAGCGAAAACAAAAACCAGGGTGTATTAGAGGAAAAAGGAAAGAGAACAAACAAACAGAGCTACTGACCGAGGGAGATATAGAGGTCAGTAGCGCACAATGATGTTTTTACTGAATCAATGCTTTTACTTACTCACAGCGTAGCTTAGAAAAAATCACCGGCCGCCGCTTCTGATTGCGCCATCCAGACCGGTTGATCGCTGGTTTTCAACCAAACACGGTGCAAATAGCTGTAAAAGCGGGCGCGATCGGTACGAAACAGCATCACAGGCAATGCCAGTAAGCCGAAGGCTACAACAGCAACGCGACGCAGGAGAAGCGATACAGGGGATAAGCAGTATAAATCGACATAGCGATCCTCCTTCATCAGTGAGCAGCCACTGCAACGACATAGCTCACAAAACCAACACAACGATGAATAACTGCTCAAAAGAGTCTGTAAAGAATTTCGTGTAAATGGCTCCATCGCTTAACCGGAAATCCGATCTCCATACATCAACATGAATTGGCTCATAGCCGGTTTCCAGTCTCTGATTGGTAGGGTCCATTTAGCCGAGATATAGCTAAACGACTTAATTTTGATTACATTATTTAAATGAGCTATTCAATTGATTTTAGACGTAAAGTGATATCTACACGGAAAAACGAAGGGTTGAGTATCCGAGAAACAGCGAAGCAATTTCGGATTGGCCCTGCCTCTGTATCGCGTTGGATTAATCAAATAGAGTCAAAAGCATCGACCACGCGTCAGCGAAAGATCGATAAATCCGAGTTGATAAAAGATGTTGAACAATATCCAGATGCTTACCAAAAAGAACGTGCAGAGCGTTTTGGCGTTTGTCAGAAGGCCATTTGGCAAGCGCTTAAAAAGCTGGGATTGACCTATAAAAAAAACTCTACGTCATCCGAAAGCCGACGAAAACGCCCGGCAGGGATTTCAACAAAAAAAACAACAGTATGAAAAAGAAGGTAAACCTATTGTTTTTATTGATGAAAGTGGTTTTTCACACGATGCCCCACGGACTCACGGCTATTCCCCAAAAGGTCAACGGTGTTTTGGCCTGAAGAACTGGGGAGCTAGGGGAAGAACAAATGTTATCGGCGCTTTATTAGGCACAACGCTGTTTGCTATCGGATTATTTGATATCAATATTAACAGCGATGTTTTCTATGCCTGGGTCACACAAGTCCTTATCCCAGTACTCCCTAAAAACAGTGTAATCATGATGGACAATGCCACTTTTCACAAAAAACATAATATTCAACAAGTCATCATCGATGCAGGGTATATGGTGGAGTATTTGCCTACATATTCGCCAGATCTTAACCCAATTGAGCATAAATGGGCACAAGCAAAAAGCAAAAAGCAAAAAAAGAGAGATGGGTTGCGATACAGAGAGTTTGTTCTCAGTCCATATGGTGTAATCAAAATTAAGTCGCTTGGCTATAACCTTGCGGATCTCCGGCGGAAAATCAAAAATGACGATGAGACGTTCCCAATTATTTCTCCACGATGGGCTGATCGTCGGGAACTGTTCATCCCATTTGGCCGCGAAGGCATCCAGGGCCTCTTCAGCGCCCTCTAGCGTTGCGGAACTATAGATAGTGCGGAGGTCAGCAGCAACGGCTTTACGCTCTTTCCAGCCGACGTAGCGCAGCGAGTTCCGCACCTGATGCACGATGCAGAGCTGTACCCGCGTATGCGGGTAAACAGCTTCAATGGCATCAGGAAAGCCCTTCAGGCCATCGCAGCAGGCGATGAAGATGTCCTGTAGCCCACGATTTTTCAGTTCTGTCATTACAGATAACCAGAACTTGGCCCCCTCGGTTTTGGCTATCCATAGCCCCAGCAGCTCTTTTTCGCCCTGGCCGTTGATGCCTAGAGCCAAGTAAACAGACTTGTTGGTCACGGCTCCGCCGTCCTGGCTTTTGACCACAATACAGTCAAGGTAAACAATGGGATAAAACGCATCCAGCGGCCGTTGCTGCCAGCGCTTAACGTCATCCATCACGGCATTGGTCACTTGAGAAATGAAGCCAGCGGAAACATCGACCCCGTAGACTTCTTTAAAGTGAGCCTGAATATCACGGGTTGATGCCCCATTCCCACTCGAAACGCAACAAAACGGTAGAGGCTTATGCCACCAGTAAGTGCGTTAAAAATACCTCATTGGGGGAACGATAGCCCAGCGATTTTCTGCCTCTTGTATTGAGTATGTGTTCGAGTTCGGCAATCTTACGATGACTGACCTGACTGAAGTCTGTTCCCTTTGGGTAAAAACGTCGTATCAGCCCGTTGGTGTGCTCATTCAAGCCCCTCTCCCAGGAATGATAAGGATGGGCAAAGTAGACCTGCGCCCCTGTGATTTGAGTAATTTGCTCGTGCAGAGCGAATTCAGGGCCGTTATCAGCTGTTAGGGTCTTAAACTTGCAAAAGGTATTAGCTTCAATGTCCCTGAAAGCAGCAACCACAGTCTCCGCACGCTTATTAGGCAGTTTGCGAATAATGACGGTTTTCAATGCTTTATCTACGATGGTTAACAAGAATGACTTCTGGTCTTTGCCAAAAATAGTGTCAATTTCGAAGTGGCCAGGCTCCTGTTTAAGCTCGGCTTGAGCTGGGCGATACTCAATACCAACACGGTTGGGAATAGGGCCTGATTTGAGGTTTTCGGCATTGTACCTGTAACGTTTTCCCCGATGAGGAAGTTGCTGATATAGCTCCCCGCCAGCCTGTCTCTCCTGCAGGATATAGCGATATAGCGTATTCTTGCTGACAGATATACCGAATTCCAGGTGCAAACCGCCACTGATGATTTCAGGTGAAGAGTGAGTGGAAAGCGCCTGCCTGATGAAGTTCTGAATGTGTGGCTCCAACGGGTAAAAAGCATTGTTTGGCAGAGGCTTATGACGGCGTTCCCGGGCCAGAGTGTCCGCCCTTCTACAGCAGTAGACACCATTGAAAGTAGGGTCGGTATTGCGTCTGAGTTCCCTGCTGATGGTCGAGCGAGGCAGAGCAAGCTCTCTGGCGATGGTAGCTTGGTTGACACCTTCACCACGCCGCTTTTCGATGTAGAACCGTTCTTTCTGAGTCAGATGTTTTCCCTGCATGCAACAGGCTCTCCAGTAGGGCCAGAACGGTGATTTTATCCGACTCTGGCAAGTGGGTCACTTTGTTGTGTTTCGAGTGGGAATGGGGCGATAGCCCTCTGGAATAGAGAGAAATAATGCGGTCATCGAAGCCGTTAAGCTGCTTTTCGTGCTTACCGATCAGTGTCGGCTCGAAGGTATAGCCAAGCGACTTAATTTTGATTACACCATATGGACTGAGAACAAACTCTCTGTATCGCAACCCATCTCTCTTTTTTTGCTTTTTGCTTGTGCCCATTTATGCTCAATTGGGTTAAGATCTGGCGAATATGTAGGCAAATACTCCACCATATACCCTGCATCGATGATGACTTGTTGAATATTATGTTTTTTGTGAAAAGTGGCATTGTCCATCATGATTACACTGTTTTTAGGGAGTACTGGGATAAGGACTTGTGTGACCCAGGCATAGAAAACATCGCTGTTAATATTGATATCAAATAATCCGATAGCAAACAGCGTTGTGCCTAATAAAGCGCCGATAACATTTGTTCTTCCCCTAGCTCCCCAGTTCTTCAGGCCAAAACACCGTTGACCTTTTGGGGAATAGCCGTGAGTCCGTGGGACATCGTGTGAAAAACCACTTTCATCAATAAAAACAATAGGTTTACCTTCTTTTTCATACTGTTGTTTTTTTTGTTGAAATCCCTGCCGGGCGTTTTCGTCGGCTTTCGGATGACGTAGAGTTTTTTTTATAGGTCAATCCCAGCTTTTTAAGCGCTTGCCAAATGGCCTTCTGACAAACGCCAAAACGCTCTGCACGTTCTTTTTGGTAAGCATCTGGATATTGTTCAACATCTTTTATCAACTCGGATTTATAGCCAAGCGACATTATTTTGATAACAGCCAGCTATGCTTCTTTGCCGCATATCAGGGCATAGGATGTAATCATTTTTAAGTCGGTTGGCTATACTGTTGCGGTCGCGCGGAATATCGAGCTCGAGCGTTTGGCTACGTACGCTCTTGGATGTCTTGCCATTGCGGGAGTTGCCTGAATTATTACCAGCCGGGTCATGCTTAGCATACCCAAGGTGTATCTCCATCTCAGCTTGAAGAACCCGTTCCGCCAGTCTTTTAGTCAGCTCCTTGAGTAGGCCTGATTCACCCAGAAGCTCCTGAGGGGAGTGGCAATCCTGAAGCAGTTGGTCAATAAGTTCGTTGCTGATAGGCATTTTTTGTCCTCTGAAGGTTTTCCTCAAAATGCCATTTACACAGATCTTTTTACACTCTCGCTCAAAATAGTACCGCCTTTGCTGAAATTTTACTACTCATCGGACCAGAAAAAGATCGTGTTTTCGTCATTTTCCCCGAACATTCTGTTATTTAGTTACAGAATGGTTAACGAATTACATTCAATGTATAAGTCAATGTTGCGTTTATTGGCTTTTTATCCGCTCGCGCGGTTCGACTCTCCTTTTGCCATTCAAAAGGCTTTTGTCGCAAACGCACGGAACGATATGATAGCGTCGTAGAATACCATTTAACGTCGTACTGGCGGGTCAACACCCGCAGCTACGAGACAGAAGGAGTAGATGCCCTGCTACCCTCCAGCGTTTTGATCATAGAAGATGAAAAAGAGATCCAGCGCTTTGTACGCAGTGCGCTGGAAAGCGAAGGACTACGTGTTTTTGATGCGCAGACCTTGCAACGTGGCCTGCTGGAAACGGCTACACGCAAGCCTGATCTGGTGATCCTCGATCTCGGTTTACCTGACGGTGACGGCACCCTTTATCTCCGTGAGGTTCGCCAGTGGAGCAGCGTGCCAATTATTGTGCTGTCCGCGCGCAGTGATGAACGGGACAAAATCGACGCGTTGGATGCGGGTGCTGATGATTATCTCGCCAAGCCGTTTGGGATTGGTGAGTTGCTGGCCCGTGTGCGCGTTGCACTGCGCCGCCACACCGCTAATGCGATGGAAAGCCCGATAGTGACATTCGGCAGCGTTACCGTTGATCTCAGCCAACGTTTGGTCAGCCGGGACGGCGAAACACTACATCTGACGCCGATTGAATTCAAACTGTTGGCACTGCTGCTGGCGAATGCGGGAAAAGTACTGACGCAGCGTCAACTGCTGGTGCACGTTTGGGGACCCAACGCGGTGGAAAGCAGCCATTATCTGCGCATCTATATGGGGCACCTACGGCAAAAGTTGGAAAGCGACCCCACACGGCCTCGTCACTTTATCACCGAAACCGCCGTGGGTTACCGTTTTATGCCTTGAGCTAGCGTACTGAATCAACAGCGGATAACGCTGGTTATCCCCCCGGAGCAGGCGTAACATCCCACGCTCATTCTGTCGATCTCCATCCCGATTTTTAATGCTGAGGCTCATCATGAGTAGTTGGTTACTTTATGCATTGCTCTCCGCCCTGTGCGCCGCCGCAGTGGCCCTGTTTGGTAAAGTGGGATTGCAAAATCTTGACGCCAACACAGCAACGGCAGTTCGTGCCGTGGTGATGGCGCTGTTTTTGGTGGGCGTTGTGGTGGTGCAAGGAAAAACAACCATGATCGGTGAAGTGCTTGCCAATAAAAAAGCACTGACTTTTATTCTGTTTAGCGGGGTTGCAGGAGCGCTTTCCTGGCTATTTTATTTTTTAGCATTGAAAAGTGGTAATGTGGCTCAGGTTGCCCCCATTGATAAACTCAGCGTTGTGTTTGCTGTTATTTTGGCAGCCGTACTCCTGGGAGAAAAAATATCACTATTAGGCGGCGTTGGCGTTGCTATGATATCCGTTGGTGCACTGCTGGTAGCATTAGGCTGAGGTGATCCCTCGGCTGAGGCCGAGGGCTTATAAAAAGAAGGAACAACAGACCGTTAGCAATGGCTTTAGGTTAAGAAAATCTCATCGTATGACAACCGAAGCGCTTTCTTTTTTCGCGCAGCCGACATATTGAATAAAATATAAATTGAGAATGCTGTTTATCTCTGCCAGTGAAATAAAAATAGAGATCGTATTTATCCCTCAAACAATTTATCTTTTCCTTATAAACATGCGTCATCATTAAATAAACAGAATCATTCTTTCTTTTAGCATTGATTTTTTTCAATGAACGCGCCGCACATGATTTGTACTGAAGAAAAACATTTTTTCTGTCCATATCACTATCCCATAAGGTAAGAATTAAAAAGTGCGCTGAGATATAACCCGTTAACGCTGTCATAGACCTATATCCGTTATACCTCACGTTACATATGCGTTGGCTGAGTTCACTCCCCGAATCACTTACCGCCTTCCTACAACTCGAATTTTTCAGGATATCGTTGTTGTTACTTTTGCCTGCAATTGACCATATTTAGGGTAACGGGCTTCAACCGGGATGCTGCGGCACGAACACCGTGCTGTATACCACGCATACGCAGCGACAAGCCGTCTCAGGCTGAGAGCGCCGGTTTCACCGTTAATGGTTACAAGTATGCGTAATGATAATATCCAATAAACGATAAACGAAAGGCAAACCAATAAAAAAATGCCCCTGCTATGCATAGCGCTACTCGATAAAAATGATCGTCAATTGGTAGATCAAACGATTACCATTGAAAACCTCAATGAATACCTTTCACTTTTGTCTCTTTAGAGAAAAAACACATCGTAGAACAAAAAAGATATAAATCTCACCATCGTTTTCATTTTAAGAAAATGATTACTATTCATATGTTTTGCTACGGATATCGCACGGTTACAATGGGTATGATTATCAAAGGATAACAGTTACACAACGACTAAACAAAAAAAAATGGACATTATAGAAAACCATGCTATTAAATATTAATGCAAAGCGCTGTAGACCAAGAGGAAGATTAATCCGCAAACATAAGTTCTCATAAAACCAGATAATAAAATAAACATAAGGAAGTTTTTACATCAATCATTTATTAACTCACCCTTGATGAATGTATTCACCCTACATAGGATCCAGGTGCATTTGCCCATGCAGACAATTTTTCGGGAACAACCGGTTAAATAGGTACTAGACGATGGAAAGAACTGTTGTGCTCCTTCATTTTGATCGCTATTTTACTGTCGGCCTTGGACACCTCATTCATCAATGGTTCCATACCCAGAAACTTGAGGTCAATATTCAATATAGCACAGAGCAAATTGAACAAGCGGATATTATTTTCACTACAGCGACTCAGCACGCTCCGCGCTGGTGGCGTCAGTTTCGCCGCAAACGGCGCGCTACCTTGCTTTTCTTGCTGGTAAAGCAGAAGAACACGCTGTGCTGTGGTTATGAAGACGGGCAGTTGGCGCTCAGCGATCCACCAGAAACACTGTCTGCGTTGTTAAATACCTTTGTTGCCAGCCCTTCATCGCCAGGGATTCCGTCCCACGTACAGCGATATAACGTCGTGCAGTGCCTCAGTCCGCGTGAGCGAGAGGTGTTATGGGGCTACAAACAGGGGCTAAATAACAGTAAAATCAATGAACTATCTGGAATATCCATTAAAGCCATCAGCGCGTACCGTAATCACGCGATGCAAAAGCTGATGCTGAGAAACCATGCCGATCTCCATGAGTGGTTACACAGCATCGCTGCCGAGAACCTTTCCTGCTATTTCAAGCAGCAAAAAGGAAGCGTGAAAAGGTGAACAACGCTGCAAAATTCGCTGGCCCGACAATAGCATCCGTCACTCACCTGACAACGGTTCTTATGAAAACAGGCCAAGATTAAATGACAAAGGACGCACAGTGCGTCCTTTGTTTCTCTTCCTCTGTGGCCCCCTAAAGACGGCTCACTACAGGAACGCCTATTTGGCATTTGCCAGCACAGCGCTGACAATATCTACCGCTTCTTTCTCAATGCGCTCGCGGTGCTCCGCGCCCAGGAAACTTTCGCAGTAAATCTTGTAGGCTTCTTCCGTGCCCGACGGACGCGCCGCAAACCAGCCGTTATCCGTCATCACTTTCAATCCGCCAATAGAGGCACCGTTACCCGGTGCCGCCGTCAAACGTGCAGTGATCGGATCGCCAGCCAACGTACTGGCGGCAACCTGTTCGGGTGATAACCGTGACAGTGCCGCTTTCTGCGCATGAGTCGCTGAGGCTTGAATGCGATTGTAACTCGGCGCGCCAAAACGGGCCGCCAGCGCATCATAATGCTGCTGCGGATTTTTACCGGTTACCGCAGTGATCTCAGCCGCCAGCAAGCACATGATGATGCCATCTTTATCCGTTGACCATGGCGTGCCATCGAAGCGCAGGAAGGATGCCCCTGCGCTCTCTTCGCCGCCAAAACCAAAGCTGCCATCGAATAAACCATCAACAAACCATTTGAACCCGACCGGCACTTCCACCAGTTTACGCCCAAGGCAGGCAACCACACGGTCAATCATGGCGCTGGAAACCAGCGTCTTACCGACAGCAACAGATTGCCCCCACTGCGGACGATGGCGGAACAGGTAGTCGATAGCAACCTCCAAATAGTGATTCGGGTTCATCAGGCCGGCGGGCGTCACAATGCCGTGGCGGTCATAATCAGGATCGTTGGCAAAAGCCAGATCGAATTTATCACGCAGCGACAGTAGCCCCGCCATCGCTGACTCTGAAGAGCAGTCCATGCGGATAACGCCGTCATGATCCAGAGTCATAAAGCGGAACGTCTGATCGACCGCATCGTTGACCAAGCGCAAATTCAACTGGTAGTGCTCTGCGATGCGCTGCCAGTAGGCAATGCCCGACCCGCCCAACGGATCGACACCCAGTGTTAGCCCTGCTTTCTGAATGGCGGGGATATCTACGACCTCACGCAAGCCCTCGACATAAGGCTGCACCAGATCTTGCTCATGCACATAACCACTCTGCCAGGCTTTATCCAGCGTCAGGCTTTTTACGGCTTTTAGCCCATCAGCTAAGAGGGCGTTGGCACGTTTCTCGATAACGCTGGTGACGTTAGTATCAGCAGGCCCGCCATTGGGGGGGTTATATTTGATACCACCATCTTCCGGCGGATTATGAGACGGAGTGATCACAATGCCATCGGCCTGCGCATTGCCCTTGCGGTTATGCACCAGAATGGCATTGGAGATAGCGGGCGTGGGCGTAAAGCCGTTGTCCTGCTGCACTACCACGTCAACGCCGTTCGCTGCCAGCACTTCCAGCACCGAGATAAAGGCCGGTTCCGACAGCGCGTGGGTGTCTTTACCCACAAAACAGGGACCGCTGATCCCTTGCTTTTTGCGCTCTTCGGCAATCGCCTGAGCGATAGCCAGAATATGCGCTTCATTAAAACTGTGGCGCGCTGCGCTGCCGCGGTGGCCGGATGTTCCGAACTTTACCGCATGTGCGGCGTTATCCACATCGGGGCGTAAGACATAATACTGTGACGTTAATTGCGCCACATTAATCAAATCACTTTGCCGGGTGGGTTGTCCGGCTCTGGGGTGATTAGCCATCGGCGTGCTCCCTGACGCTATTCGTTAAGACACTGTTCGCTAAATGGTACCGCACACTTTTTCGACAAGTTCCGCGGGGAACTGCATCGATTGCATGATTTGTTCAACCATGCTGCGTTTGCGATCCGTATTGGTATTGGTGATGACCCAGTAAGGCGTACCCTGAATATGTTTGGGTTTAGTATGGACGCCATGCTGAAGCAATGTGTGTTCGTCGCCGGCAAAATAAACGCGCGTGCGGCCATGAAGTTGCTCGGTTGCCGCAGAAAAGGTGTTCGGTTCGAGGCAATATAAGGTGGAGAGCACCAGCATAAAGCGATTGATGGCTTTACTTTGCGCGGCATATTCATCGGACAACAGCAGTTCACGCACTGCCCGTACACCATCGCGCGGTTTTGTAGCTACGCTCGCTGGCGCCTGCGCTTTCGTTGTGGCCGTTTCAGAAGCGGCGACAACCTGTCCTGCCCGGAAATTCAACATACGACGCAGAATATCCGAGGCGCTTTCACCAATGTGCTGTGTGTGGCTTGCAATATAACGATACAGCTCTTCGTCGACCTCAATAGTTTTCATCTTTATCCAGTACTGTTTTTACTCTAATTAATCGGCAAGAAGTATATAGGCGAATCAATACCACCGAACAGCGGCATTACACAAACAATATCGAAAGTCAGACGATCCCCCATCTGCTCCCTCGCCCCATTACCTGTAACCTGCAAAAAGCATAGTCTTCATTTTCCACAGGGCAACATCATCGGCAGCAGTCATGATACCCTAAGCGCCTGTGTCTCTGAATGAACTTCACCATGAAATTGAATTATCGCTTGCAAAATGCGCAACAACCCACGCATACATTGCCTATCGTATTGATTCACGGTCTGTTTGGTAATCTGGATAATCTGGGCATTCTGGCGCGTTACCTGCAAAAGCAGCACGATGTCATTCAGATTGACTTACGTAATCACGGATTATCACCGCGTACGCCGGAAATGAACTACCCGGCCATGGCAGGCGATGTAAAAGCATTACTGGATGCATTGTCCATCGATAACGCCATTATCATCGGGCACTCCATGGGAGGGAAAACCGCCATGGCGTTGAGTGCACAGATCCCTGACCGCATTGAAAAAATCGTCGCCATTGATATTGCGCCGGTCGATTACCAGCTGCGACGCCACGATGACGTTTTTGCAGCACTGCGTGCAGTTAGCGCTGCGGGCGTTACTACGCGCACCGAAGCCGCAGCCATCATGCGCCATCACCTTAAGGAAGAGGGCGTGGTGCAATTTTTACTGAAATCCTTCCAGCAGGGCGAGTGGCGCTTTAATGTCCCGGTGCTGTGGGAGCAGTATGAGCACATTGTCGGCTGGGAAACCGTACCCGCCTGGCGCAAACCCATCCTGTTCATTCGCGAGGCGTCATCCCCTTATCTGGATGACCGCTATCGAGAAACGCTATTGCAGCAGTTTCCCAATGCCAAGGCGCATGTGATTGCGGGTAGCGGCCACTGGGTTCATGCAGAAAAACCCGATGCGGTTCTGCGCGCAATTCACCGTTTCCTTGAAGAACCCCCGCATAATCCGTAACGATCAGCGGCAGTTACCCATTGTCGCCGCCAGCCTCGCTGGGGTATGATGGCGCCCGCAGTAGAGGGACGGCTGAATCAGCCTTATGCACAGTAACCACATCATCAAAATGTCACGCTGAACCGATGCGTGCATTTTGGTCAGACTTCCTTGCAGCAACACTACCTATGGCAAAAGAACAAACGGACCGTACCACGTTGGATCTGTTCGCGGATGAACGTCGGCCTGGTCGTCCCAAAACCAACCCGCTTTCACGCGACGAACAGCTTCGCATTAACAAGCGTAATCAATTGCGTCGTGACAAAGTGCGAGGATTGCGTCGCATTGAATTGAAAATTAATGAGGAAGCCGTGGAAGCACTCAATAGCCTGGCTGAAATGCAGAACATCAGCCGTAGTGAACTAATTGAACGCATGTTGCTGGCGCAGTTGGCGGACAAAGACCTTTCATCCTGATACGTTAATTTCCGGCGTCTTCCATGACGCCCTGCATCCCTCCCTGGCAATGACATTGATGGGTAAATCGCTCGCTTAAAATTGTTCCCAGTTATAGCTAAACGACTTAATTTTGATTACATTATTTAAATGAGCTATTCAATTGATTTTAGACGTAAAGTGATATCTACACGGAAAAACGAAGGGTTGAGTATCCGAGAAACAGCGAAGCAATTTCGGATTGGCCCTGCCTCTGTATCGCGTTGGATTAATCAAATAGAGTCAAAAGCATCGACCACGCGTCAGCGAAAGATCGATAAATCCGAGTTGATAAAAGATGTTGAACAATATCCAGATGCTTACCAAAAAGAACGTGCAGAGCGTTTTGGCGTTTGTCAGAAGGCCATTTGGCAAGCGCTTAAAAAGCTGGGATTGACCTATAAAAAAAACTCTACGTCATCCGAAAGCCGACGAAAACGCCCGGCAGGGATTTCAACAAAAAAAACAACAGTATGAAAAAGAAGGTAAACCTATTGTTTTTATTGATGAAAGTGGTTTTTCACACGATGCCCCACGGACTCACGGCTATTCCCCAAAAGGTCAACGGTGTTTTGGCCTGAAGAACTGGGGAGCTAGGGGAAGAACAAATGTTATCGGCGCTTTATTAGGCACAACGCTGTTTGCTATCGGATTATTTGATATCAATATTAACAGCGATGTTTTCTATGCCTGGGTCACACAAGTCCTTATCCCAGTACTCCCTAAAAACAGTGTAATCATGATGGACAATGCCACTTTTCACAAAAAACATATAGCCAACCGACTTAAAAATGATTACATCCTATGCCCTGATATGCGGCAAAGAAGCATAGCTGGCTGTTATCAAAATAATGTCGCTTGGCTATAATATTCAACAAGTCATCATCGATGCAGGGTATATGGTGGAGTATTTGCCTACATATTCGCCAGATCTTAACCCAATTGAGCATAAATGGGCACAAGCAAAAAGCAAAAAAAGAGAGATGGGTTGCGATACAGAGAGTTTGTTCTCAGTCCATATGGTGTAATCAAAATTAAGTCGCTTGGCTATATCGTTTCCTGGTGGCAACGCCTTTTTGGCTGCTGTGCCACTTCCAGTGCGCGCCAAGGCGGCAACGGGTGCAGAAGGCGCGGCAACGGGCACCACGGATTCAGACAGTTGGAACACCGCCACCGTGCGATTAAACACTGCAGCCTGCTCTTCCAATGACAACGCTGCCGCAGACGCCTGCTCCACCAGTGCCGCATTTTGCTGCGTTACGCTGTCAATTTCCGCCACCGCTTGTCCAACCTGTGCAATCCCCTTGCTTTGCTCACCGGAAGCCGAGGCGATTTCCCCCATGATGTCCGTCACATTGGTCACGGCACGCACAATGTCACTCATGGTAACACCCGCATCTTCAACCAGCTGGGAGCCCGTGCACACACAGTGTGCGGATTCAGCGATCAATCTTTCGATCTCTTTTGCCGCCTGTGCACTGCGCTGCGCCAGACTGCGCACTTCACCGGCAACAACGGCAAAACCGCGCCCTTGCTCACCGGAACGCGCCGCTTCAACGGCAGCGTTAAGTGCCAGAATGTTCGTCTGGAACGCAATACCGTTGATCACCGTGGTTATCTCGGCAATGCGTTTTGAACTTCCCGAAATCTCCGCCATGGTTTTCACCACGTTATCGACGATCTCGCCCCCTTTTCTCGCCGTATTGGATGCTTGCAACGCCAACTGGCTCGCGTGATTGGCATTTTCCGCATTCTGTTTAACGGTTGCCGTCAACTGCTCCATGCTGGCCGCTGTCTCTTTCAGTGCAGAAGCCTGATGTTCAGTACGCGATGAGAGGTCATTATTACCGGATGCAATCTCGGAGGCGCCAAGGTAGATGGCATCCGTGCTGGAACGGATCGTACTGACTGTCGTCGCCAGACTGGTTTGCATATCCCGTAATAGCGGCAAGAAACGCCCCACACAGTTACGACCAAAATCATGAATCGGTTTGCCAAGTTGCCCGGAGGCGATAGCGCTAAAGTGCTCGCGAAGCGTATCGAGAGGTTTAACCAAACAGGCCACCAGATAGCGATCGGTGAAAAACAGCAGCAGCAGTCCTACAACCAATCCCGTCAGTAATATATTTTGGCCAATGGCGGTGATGTGCTGAAAATGCGCGCCCGCTGCGGCGAATTTATCGGAGCCTGCCTTGTTAAAAGCGTTAACCGAGGCTCCGAATTGACGACTCAGTGCGGGCACCGTTTCCTTGGCATAACGCTGATATTCATCCAACGCGTTGGCTTGCGCCTTTTGAAACATCGGATCCACACCCTGAGTAATCAGGTTGCCCCAATCGCGCACCACCGCTTCAGCCAGCGCGGCATCCAGCCCTGCGTGATCGATGCTGCTGAAGGTAGCCAGATCGGATTTCAGATTATTTAATGCCGTCAATGCTGACGCCTGTTCTTTATCTGCCAGCGTATTTTACCACTACGGCGCCAATCCACTACCCGTGCCAAACGGGTTACCATGCGAAAATATTGATCGTTGCCCTGATTGACTAAATTCATGTTATGAACCAGTAAGGTACTGGTCTGTGACGTCGTGGTCATCTCTTTGAAGGAGAAAATGGTGTAGACGGAAACACCGCCCCAAAGCACACAGAAGACCCCTAAAACCCATAACATTGCCGTTCTGATGGCGATATTTCTCAAAAATTGCATAAGCAAGCTCCAGATATAAATTATGTGCGGTAGGGTTATTCTTTTTTTAAAAAATCATCAGGTTTAAAACAATCCCCAACGGGGAAAATGCGCGATGCTTTACGCCTGCAAGCACACGGCGAACCTTCTCGTTTCATCGTCAATATTAAAATAATATTTAGTAGTTTCCCTCCGTGATCTACCGCACGCTGTCACTGAAAATTAGTTATTTTTTATATTTTTCAAAAAGATAGGTAAGCCTACATTAACAATGCCGCCGCTAAAGTAATTAAAAAAACTGGCGAAATGGCGAAAAAGAGCTATCTGATAAATACCCTTGTTTAATAGCGGTTATTTCCTCTTTGGGCCTGGGGAAAGATACAAGTTTTTCCCACCCCCAGCGTCTGATATTATTACTTGATATGTAGGTGATAAACCGCACCATACCATTAAGAATAAAGAGGTTATTTTATCCATGGCACTCATAGGCATTTTCTTTGGCAGTGACACCGGCAATACCGAAAACATTGCCAAGACAATCCAACAGCAACTGGGCAGTGATGTTGCAGAGGTTCATGACATCGCCAAGAGCAGCAAAGAAGATATTGAAGCGTTTGATATCCTGCTGCTTGGCATTCCGACCTGGTACTATGGTGAGGCCCAGTGTGATTGGGACGATTTCTTTCCGACATTGGAAGAAATTGATTTCAATGGAAAAATCGTTGCCTTGTTTGGCTGTGGCGACCAAGAAGATTACGCAGAATATTTTTGTGACGCGATGGGAACGCTGCGCGACATTATTGAACCGCGCGGGGCAACCATCGTCGGCAATTGGTCAACCGAAGGTTATTATTTCGAAGCGTCTAAAGGGCTGGCAGACGATAACCATTTCATCGGTCTGGCCATTGATGAAGATCGCCAACCTGAGCTGACCAGTGAACGCGTCAGTACTTGGGTCAAACAAATCAGCGAAGAACTCAACCTGAAAACGCTGGTGGGTTGATCTCCCCTGTTTCACATAAAGCCCTGATAGCAATGTCAGGGCTTTATTAATAGATAAAATCTATTAAATTAATAGAAACATTTTTTTAACTTCCCGGTCTAAGCATGTACAATAGTACCCATCGCTTTTGTACGTTTATCAATTTTCTCCATTTTACAACAAGAGATTGCGCGCGAATGCACACTTTCTTTATGGAGACGGTATTGTTAACATCCCATGGTTTTCATTTTTAATGCGCGGTTCTATAATTGAGACGCCATTACAATTTTTGAGCCGACCGATGTCATAGGCTTAATTGCCCCCATCGACGAGAAAGTAACAGGACTAAACCCGCATGACTGACAATAACACCGCATTAAAGAAGGCCGGCTTGAAAGTCACTCTGCCAAGACTGAAGATTCTGGAAGTGTTGCAGGATCCGGAGTGTCATCACGTCAGCGCGGAAGATTTATATAAAAAACTGATAGATATGGGCGAAGAGATCGGTCTGGCGACCGTTTATCGCGTGCTTAACCAGTTTGACGATGCCGGTATTGTCACCCGTCATAATTTTGAAGGTGGTAAGTCAGTGTTCGAGCTGACACAGCAACACCACCATGACCATCTTATTTGCCTGGATTGCGGAAGCGTTATTGAATTCCGTGATGAATCTATCGAAGCGCGTCAGCGCGAAATCGCAGACAGACACGGCATCAAACTGACTAACCACAGTTTGTACCTTTATGGTCATTGCAGTACGGGCGACTGCCGTGAAGAAGAAACGCTCCACGACCCGAAATAAGCCAGGCTCTTTTCTGATTGATGCCATAAAAAAACCGCCCACGCAGGCGGTTTTTTCATTTCAGTCAAACGCTGGCCTCAGCCAACCCAGGTATCACGCAAACCGACTGTACGGTTAAACACCAGATGTGTTTCGCTCGAATAACGACGATCGGCACAAAAATACCCTTCACGTTCAAACTGATAGGCTTTTTCCACTTCGGCCTTTGCCAAACTCGGTTCAACAAAGCCCTGAGCCACTTTTAGCGAATCCGGGTTGATCGTTGCGAGGAAATCATCCGCAGCACCTGGATTTGGCACGTTGAACAGGCGATCGTAAAGGCGGAACTCCGCCGGCAACGCATGTGCGGCAGAAACCCAATGGATAACGCCCTTTACCTTACGCCCGTCAGCCGGGTCTTTACTCAACGTTTCAGCATCATAGGTGCAATACAGCGCGGTGATAACACCCAGTTCATCTTTCTCAACGCGTTCAGCCTTGATGACATACGCATTGCGCAAGCGCACTTCTTTACCCAGCACCAGACGCTTGTACTGTTTGTTCGCTTCTTCACGGAAGTCGGCACGATCGATATAAATCTCACGGCTGAACGGCACCTGACGGGTGCCCATTTCCGGCTTATTCGGATGATTCGGCATGGAAACCCACTCTTCGTGGCCTTCTGGCAGGTTCTCGATAATCACTTTTACCGGATCCAACACCGCCATGGCACGCGGTGCATGCTCATTCAAATCGTCACGAATGCAGGATTCCAGCGCCGCCATTTCGACATTATTGTCCTGCTTGGTCACGCCGATACGACGACAAAATTCGCGCACAGAAGCAGCCATGTAACCACGGCGGCGCAGGCCGGAGATGGTAGGCATACGGGGATCGTCCCACCCTTCAACCACATTTTCCGTCACCAGCTGATTCAGTTTACGTTTGGACGTCACTGCATATTCCAGGTTTAAGCGCGAGAATTCATACTGGCGCGGATGGCAAGGAATGGTTATGTTGTCCAACACCCAATCGTACAGGCGGCGGTTATCCTGAAACTCCAGCGTACACAGTGAGTGCGTAATCCCTTCCAGCGCATCGGAAATGCAGTGCGTGAAATCGTACATGGGATAGATGCACCATTTTTTCCCGGTCTGGTGGTGCTCGGCGAATTTGATGCGGTACAGCACCGGATCGCGCATCACAATGAACGGGGATGCCATGTCTATCTTGGCGCGCAGACAGGCGGTGCCCTCAGCGAATCCACCATTGCGCATTTTTTCAAACAGATTCAGGTTTTCCTGAACGCTGCGATCGCGGTAAGGACTGTTTTTACCGGGGGAGGTCAGCGTGCCACGGTATTCGCGAATCTGCTCGGGAGAGAGTTCGTCCACATAGGCCAGCCCTTTGCCAATCAGTTCGACGGCGTACAGATGCAACTGGTCAAAATAATCAGAAGAGTAGCGAATCTCTCCGCTCCAGGAGAAACCCAGCCATTGCACATCCTGCTTGATCGACTCGACGTACTCGATATCCTCTTTCACCGGGTTGGTGTCATCAAAACGCAGATTACACTGACCGTTGTAATCTTTCGCCACCCCAAAATTGAGGCAAATGGACTTGGCATGGCCGATATGCAAGTAGCCATTAGGTTCCGGCGGAAAACGGGTTTGTACCAGGCTGTGTTTTCCAGACGCCAGATCTTCATCAATGATCTGACGGATAAAATTGGTTGGGCGGGCTTCTGCCTCACTCATGCTTGATTCCTCGATGCAAAACGACACATAACCCGCAATGATCCAATAAGCTACGGCAGGACACAACAGTTACTTGCACTAAATCTTATGAAATACACAGAAAGAAGCAAAACTGCTGATGATTACGCATGAGGTAACTGAAAGTGAACATCTTGTAATACCAACGGTGATAAAAAATGCGGCGTGAGAAATGCCCCACGCCGCACCATTCAACGCGGACAATACAATGATTACTGCCCGTTTTGGATTTGCTTCAAGGCCGTGGCGATCGCTTCTGCCTGAGTCCCCACGACAATTTGTACATTCTGTTTATTCAAGCGGATAACCCCTGCCGCCCCCAAGCGTTTTGCCTGTGCCTCATGCACTTGCGCAGAATCCACCACATTGAGCCGCAGACGTG
This sequence comes from Symbiopectobacterium purcellii, assembly GCF_052050035.1. Lineage (GTDB taxonomy): Bacteria > Pseudomonadota > Gammaproteobacteria > Enterobacterales > Enterobacteriaceae > Symbiopectobacterium > Symbiopectobacterium purcellii_A. Next base: position 3,666,884 of record NZ_CP189882.1, on the reverse strand, counting down.
TGATACACGCATCGATCCCCACCAGATTGGCTTTACCGCCCAGCGCCGCCAAATATCCCTGAGCCAGAGCTGTCGTATCATTCACCGTCTTTTCGGCAACACTTTGATTCAGCGTAAAACCATCTGTCTCGCTGCCATCAACCGACTGCTCGCGTCCCGGCGTTAGCAAGTTGAACCGTTTGATGGTGAAACGGAACGTCACATAGTAGATAGCAAAGAACACCAACCCTTGTGGAATCAGCATATACCACTGGGTTGCCAGCGGGTTGCGCGAAGAGAGCGCCATATCGACCAATCCGGCGCTAAAGCCAAAGCCTGCAATCCAATGCATGCTTGCGGCGATAAACACTGAAATCCCAGTCAACACAGCATGCAGCACATACAGCACGGGCGCTACGAACATAAACGAAAATTCAAGCGGCTCGGTGATCCCGGTAAAGAAAGCGGCAAACGCGGCGGCCATCATAATCCCTGCCACTTTGCTTTTGTTTTCGGGACGCGAGCAGTGATAAATCGCCAACGCTGCGCCCGGTAAACCAAACATCATGATGGGGAAGAACCCCGCCTGATAGCGTCCCGTGATACCAACAACCGCTTTGCCCGCATCAATAGACTGCTGTCCACCAAGGAAATTAGGGATATCGTTAATGCCCGCCACATCAAACCAAAACACCGAGTTTAACGCGTGGTGCAACCCGACAGGGATCAGCAGGCGGTTGAAGAACGCGTATACGCCCGCTCCCACCGATCCCAACTGCTGGATATGCTCGCCCAGCGTGACCAACGCGCTAAAAATCACTGGCCAGACATACATCAAGATGAAGGCAACAACGATCATCAGGAACGAGGTCAAGATCGGTACCAGCCGACGCCCGCTAAAAAACGACAATGCTTCGGGCAATTTGACATGACTGTAACGGTTGTAGAGCTCAGCCGAAATAATACCGACCAGAATACCAATAAACTGGTTTTGGATTTTGCTGAACGCCGCAGGCACTTCCGCCAGCGGGATATGCTGGATCATTGAAACGGCCGCAGGGGAGCACAGCGTGGTCAACACCAGAAAACCGACGAACCCGGTTAGCGCCGCAGCACCGTCTTTATCTTTGGACATGCCGTAAGCAATGCCCACCGCAAACAGCACCCCCATGTTTTCAATGATTGCGGCGCCGGATTTGATCAGCAACGCCGCCAGCGCGCTCTCACTCCCCCAACCGTTTGGATCGATCCAGTACCCTATCCCCATGAGAATCGCTGCGGCTGGCAACGTCGCCACTGGCACCATCAGCGCTCGGCCTACCCTTTGCAAATAGCTAAGAACACTCACATTATCCTCTCTCTCCCGCCAGGGGATACTAAACTGCCCGTTAAACTGATTCACAGCAGCCATCCCATACCAGGCGGCTTGTGCTTGAAGTGTAAAAAAAATAATTCGCCACGCAAATTAAACCCTGACATTTTGTGACATAACGCGCAAAACATCCGCATATTAAATCATTATACCTATCGATAGCCCCAGCTTATTTCAAGATAAAAAAAACAGGCTAGACTAACTAATAACCTATCTTTATCATCCAGACAGTAGCAAATCGGTTCACTGGTTTTGGAACGCTTATCCGGAGATTTATATATGAGACTTATTCCCGTAACCACATCAGAGCAGGTAGGCAAATGGGCGGCACGACACATTGTGCAGCGCATTAATGCCTTTAATCCCAGCGCTGAGCGCCCTTTTGTATTAGGCCTGCCAACAGGCAGCTCGCCGTTAGAAGCCTACAAAGCGCTTATCGTGATGCACAACGCGGGGCTGGTCAGTTTTAAACACGTGGTGACATTTAATATGGATGAATATGTCGGTCTGCCAGCCGCACATCCGCAAAGCTATCACACGTTCATGTATGAGAATTTCTTCAATCACGTTGATATTCAGCAGGAAAATATTAACCTGTTGAACGGTAACACTCCAGATGTGATGGCAGAATGCCAACGCTATGAAGAGAAAATGGCCTCCTACGGCAAAATTCACCTGTTCATGGGCGGGGTAGGTAATGACGGGCATATTGCGTTTAATGAACCCGCCTCATCCTTAGCCTCCCGTACACGGATCAAAACGTTGACAGAAGAGACCCGCACCGCGAATTCCCGTTTCTTCGAGGGTGATGTGTCCCAGGTTCCCAAATACGCACTTACCGTCGGCGTCGGCACTCTGCTGGATGCAGAGGAAGTGATGATTCTGGTGTCTGGCCGTAATAAATCTCAAGCGTTACAGGCAGCGGTAGAGGGCAATGTGAATCACATGTGGACCATCAGTTGTCTGCAACTGCATGCCAAGGCAATCATTGTTTGCGATGAGCCCTCGACCATGGAGTTGAAAGTAAAAACCGTGAAATACTTCCACGAGTTGGAAGCTGAAAGCATTATCGGTCTTTAATCTGTAAGCCGGGAGTTCAAGATGTATGCGTTAACCCATTGTCGTATCTATACCGGGCACCAAATACTGGATGACCATGCTATCGTTATCAACGATGACACGATCGACAGCGTGTGTCCCGAATCCGATCTTCCCGACACCCTGCCGCGCCACGATCTGAAGGGTGCTTCGGTGGCCCCCGGCTTTATCGATTTACAGCTTAACGGCTGCGGTGGCGTCCAGTTCAATGACAGCATTGATGCCATTTCCATTGCCACGCTGGAAACCATGCAGCAGGCCAACCAACGCTCTGGCTGCACCAGCTTTCTCCCTACGCTTATCACCTCCAGTGATGCTTTTATCAAGCACGCGGTTGAAACCCTGCGTGCTTATCTCGCGTTACACGCCAATCAGGCACTCGGCCTGCACATTGAAGGACCGTGGCTGAATGTAATAAAAAAAGGGACGCACGATGCCCGCCTAATCCGTGCGCCCGAGCAACAGCTGGTTGACTATCTTTGTGCCAATGCGGATGTGATTGGTCAAATCACGCTGGCACCGGAAAAGGTGCCAGCCGCGATGATTCGACAGCTTAGCCAGGCGGGGATCGTGGTTTCGGCAGGGCATTCCAATGCCACCTGGCAGGAAGCAAAACGGGGATTTGCTGCCGGTATTCGCTTTGCCACACACCTGTTTAATGCCATGCCGTATATTAGCGGACGCGAACCGGGTTTGGTGGGCGCTATTTATGACGCCCCTGAGATCTATTGCGGCATCATTGCCGATGGCATGCACGTTGATTGGGCCAATATCCGCAACAGCAAACGGATCAAAGGTGAGAAGCTCGTGCTGGTCACCGATGCCACGGCCCCAGCTGGCGCTGATATCGATAGGTTCACTTTTGCCGGTAAAACCATATACTACCGTGATGGGTTGTGCGTGGATGATAACGGCACGCTAAGCGGTTCGGCACTGACGATGATCGATGCCGTCAAGAACAGCGTGCAACATGTCGGTATTGCGCTAGATGAAGCGCTGCGCATGGCAACCCTTTACCCAGCGCGCGCCATGCATCTGGACGATCGATTAGGCAGTATCGAAAGTGGAAAAATCTCCAACCTGACAGTATTCGATGATGGGTACAACGTCCTTCATACCTTCGTGAATGGCAATAGCGTCTATACGCGATAACACGTGCAGCAAACGCTTAGGCTGTCTGAGGTAAGGGGGATATAAAACGAGGCCGGAAAGATAAGCGAGCGTTCAAGAATGACGACAGGCGGACAAGCACAAATAGGGAATGTTGATCTGGTCAAGCAGTTAAATAGTGCCGTTGTCTATCGTCTGATTGATCAACAAGGCCCCATTTCCCGCATTCAGATAGCCGAATTCAGCCAGTTGGCGCCGGCCAGCGTCACAAAAATCACGCGGCAGTTGTTGGAGCGTGGGCTGATAAAAGAAGTTGACCAACAGGCCTCTACCGGTGGGCGTCGTGCCATTTCCATCATTTGTGAAACGCGGCCTTTCCACGCGATCGCCGTGCGTCTGGGTCGCCACGGTGCCACGATTGCGCTCTACGATCTTCAGGGCAAATCGCTGTGCGATGCCCACTATCCGTTGACAGAAAGTACACAGGATACGCTGGAAGCCTCGCTGTTTGACGCGATCAGCGACTTTATTGCCATCAATCAACGTCGTATTCGGGAACTGATCGCTATCTCAGTCGTGCTCCCCGGCTTGGTCGATCCCTCGGCGGGCATTGTGCATTACATGCCGCACATTAGCGTCGATAACTGGCCGCTGGTACAGTTGCTTCAACAGCGCTTCAAGGTCACGTGCTTTGTCGGCCATGATATTCGCAGCCTGGCGCTGGCTGAACACTATTTTGGCGTCACTCACGACTACCCTGACTCCATTCTGGTCCGGGTTCACCGTGGCACCGGTGCAGGTATTTTAGTCAACGGGCAAATCTTCCTCGGTAGCAACGGCAACGTGGGCGAAATCGGGCATATTCAAATCGATCCCCTTGGCGAACGCTGCCACTGCGGCAACTTTGGCTGTCTGGAAACGGTGGTGTCCAACGGAGCGATTGCGCAACGTTTCGCTCACCTTCTGTCGCAAGGGTTCAGCAGCAAACTGACGCGCGAAGAGTGCACCATCACCGCCATCTGCAAAGCCGCTAATCGGGGTGATACGCTAGCGCAAGATGTGCTTGAGCATGCAGGTAAATATTTAGGCAAAGCGCTTGCCATCGCCATTAACCTGTTCAACCCGCAAAAGGTCGTGATTGCGGGTGAGATCACCGATGCCGAGAAAATTCTGCTGCCTGCCATTCAACGCTGCATCAACACACAGGTGCTGAAAGAATTCCGGCAGCACCTGCCGATTGAAGTCTCCACATTGAACCACCTCTCCCCCATTGGGGCTTTCGCGCTGGTAAAACGCGCCATGCTTAACGGTGTCCTGCTGCAGCATTTACTCGGCTTTGTTGAATAATTTAACCGTTTGATTTACATCTTCTTTAGGTAGAATGCATGTACAGAGACTGTATTTTGTTAGAACGACAAATCAAGTAGTTAGCACAATAAAAAGCATTACGGCTGGAAAACTTAGTTGTTGAAGTGTTATAATAATTATGTAAATCAGCATGTTAAATTATTCAACAAAGCCCATTTACTCGAGCCCTTTTGATCGTGGACGTTTGCGGGATTATGAAATCAGCAAAAATTCGCCCTCAATAGCGACACTGATTATCATTTTTTCATAAACAAGCCTTTCGCATTGTATAAAACACATGCCAAAGGCTTTTTTTCATTAAATGATATTGAATTCAAGTGGCATTTTGATGCTAAATCATTGTCATTGGTACAGCAGAAGGCAACGCGAACCGCTGTGGCATCGTCCCACGCAAGGTTGCTGACGCCATAACCGTGTTATTTCACTTCAGACAGGTGAGCAAGAGGGAGTTCTTTATGTGTTCTATTTTTGGTGTGTTGGATATCAAAACCGATCCGGTTGAATTGCGTAAAAAAGCGCTGGAGCTATCTCGACTGATGCGCCACCGCGGCCCGGACTGGTCTGGTATTTATGCCAATGAAAAAGCGATTTTGGCCCACGAACGTCTGTCTATCGTTGACGTCAACACCGGTGCCCAACCGCTCTACAACCAAGCACACACCCATATTCTGGCTGTCAACGGTGAAATCTATAACCATCAGGCATTGCGCCAGCAGTACGGCGACCGTTATGCCTTCCAGACCGGTTCTGACTGCGAAGTCATTCTGGCACTGTACCAGGAAAAAGGGCCGGAATTCTTAGACGATCTGCGCGGCATGTTCGCTTTTGCCCTGTATGACAGTGAAAAAGACGCGTACCTGATTGGTCGTGACCATTTGGGCATTATCCCGCTGTATATGGGCTACGACGAACACGGCAACCTGTACGTGGCCTCGGAAATGAAAGCGCTGGTGCCAGTATGCCGCACCATCAAGGAATTCCCGGCAGGCAGCTACCTGTGGAGCAAAGACGGCGAAATTCGCGAATACTACCGTCGTGACTGGTTCGACTACGATGCCGTCAAAGACAACGTGACCGACAAAGAAGCGCTGCGTGAAGCGTTGGAAGAATCGGTGAAAAGCCACCTGATGTCCGATGTGCCTTACGGCGTACTGCTCTCTGGCGGTCTGGACTCTTCCGTTATTTCGGCGATCACCAAGAAATTTGCCGCACGTCGCGTGGAAGATGACGAGCGCAGTGAAGCCTGGTGGCCTCAGTTGCACTCTTTCGCCTTTGGCTTGGAAGGTGCGCCGGATCTGAAAGCCGCACAGGAAGTGGCAGAGCATTTGGGCACAGTGCACCATGAAATTCATTTCACCGTGCAGGAAGGTCTGGATGCCATTCGCGACGTGATTTATCACATCGAAACTTATGACGTGACCACCATTCGTGCGTCTACCCCAATGTATCTGATGTCACGTAAAATCAAAGCGATGGGCATCAAAATGGTGCTGTCCGGTGAAGGCTCTGATGAAGTGTTCGGTGGTTACCTGTATTTCCACAAAGCGCCTAACGCCAAAGAGCTGCACGAAGAAACGGTACGTAAACTGCTCGCGCTGCATCAATACGATTGCGCGCGTGCCAACAAGGCCATGTCCGCCTGGGGCGTGGAAGCGCGTGTACCGTTCCTGGATAAAAAATTCCTGGATGTGGCAATGCGCATCAACCCTCAGGACAAAATGTGTGGCAACGGGAAAATGGAGAAACACATTCTGCGTGAATGTTTTGAATCCTACCTGCCACACAGCGTCGCCTGGCGTCAGAAAGAGCAGTTCTCTGATGGCGTAGGGTATAGCTGGATTGACACGCTGAAAGAAGTAGCAGCAAAACAGGTTACCGATCAGCAACTGGAAACCGCCCATTTCCGTTTCCCGTACAACACGCCAACGTCCAAAGAAAGCTACCTGTATCGCGAAATCTTCGAAGAGCTGTTCCCGGTACCGAGCGCCGCAGAATGCGTGCCTGGAGGCCCTTCTGTCGCCTGTTCTTCGGCAAAAGCGATCGAATGGGATGAATCCTTCAAAAAGATGGACGATCCTTCAGGTCGTGCGGTTGGCGTTCACCAATCAGCATACTGAGCGTAGCCGTTATAGAACATTGCCTTATGGTAATTGTCTCGAATAAAAACGGGCCCTTTATGGGCCCGTTTTTTTCCCTTTTGTCCCAGGAAAACCTGTTTTATTGTCGCTTTTCTCATCATACTGTTCACAACCCAAACAAACGAACCGTCACAGGCGTTTTTAGGGAAAAAATGTGTTGACGCAATTCGGCCAACTACGCATAATGCGCCCCGCAACGCCGATGAAGGTGACGCGGAAAAGATGGCTACGTAGCTCAGCTGGTTAGAGCACAGCACTCATAATGCTGGGGTCACAGGTTCGATTCCCGTCGTAGCCACCATCTTTTCTTGCGGGAGTGGCGAAATTGGTAGACGCACCAGATTTAGGTTCTGGCGCCGCAAGGTGTGCGAGTTCAAGTCTCGCCTCCCGCACCATTACTTCACGGTTGTTAAGCAACAAGGCATGTTAGGGTATTGGGGTATCGCCAAGCGGTAAGGCACCGGTTTTTGATACCGGCATTCCCTGGTTCGAATCCAGGTACCCCAGCCACCTTAATGCCGCATCGGATTGCACGTTGTTGGGGTATCGCCAAGCGGTAAGGCACCGGTTTTTGATACCGGCATTCCCTGGTTCGAATCCAGGTACCCCAGCCATGTAATTGATGCTATGTGACTGAAGTTAAAAGTTTTTGTTGAAAAGCAAAAAACCAAGATGTACTATTTGGCTACGTAGCTCAGCTGGTTAGAGCACAGCACTCATAATGCTGGGGTCACAGGTTCGATTCCCGTCGTAGCCACCACATTTTTGGGGTATCGCCAAGCGGTAAGGCAGTGGATTCTGATTCCACCATTCCGAGGTTCGAATCCTCGTACCCCAGCCAAAAAAACGCTGGTAATACAGCGACAAACAGGGCGACAGTCGAAAGACGTCGCCCTGTTTGCTTTTGTGCGTTATTCAATAAAGATTAAAGGCCACCGAGTGGTAACTCGGGTAGGTCTTTACCTCTCAGCCACATCCGCATACTCACGATTAAATCATAAAAAGCGGTCCTGATTAACGCCATTAACGCACAGCAAACAGGCAAAAAAAACCAACGGCGCAGTTGGGTTCTTTAGCTTACCAAGGCGAGTAGCCTCAGCGCAGCGCGACAATAGTTATTGACGCATTGCGTCTATCGTCTCCATCGGTCAATGCCCCTCCCCCCCCCCGAGAGAGACGATCGTCGCAGGCACGTTAAACCGTGAATCAACGAGCGAAGATCACTTCGGCTCCCCTATCAAAGATACCGTTTCAATGCGCCACCGACTTGGAAAACAGGTTAATAACAATCACGCCTAGGATAATCAGCAACATCCCCAGTATCGCGGGCAAATCGAGTTTTTGGCCGTAAAACAGCCAGCTCACCGTGGCAATCAGCACAATCCCAACCCCAGACCAGATGGCATAAATGATGCCGGTCGGCAGCGTGCGCATGGTCAGAGAGAGGCAATAGAACGACACGCCATAAAAAATCACCGTAATGATGCTGGGCATTAAACGACTAAAGCCATCCGAAAGCTTGAGCGCCGAGGTGGCGATCACTTCCGCCACAATGGCGAGAGAAAGAAACAGATACGTCATAAACAACCGCTACCTTACAGAATCGCGCAAAGCGTCTTAGACATCGACAATTGCCACTATGCTAACACCGACACATTACACACCGATGGCATATTTCAGCGCCAGCGTTTTGAGATGACCGGCACGTTCAGCAGCCAGCAATGCCATGTTTCTGGCAAAGGTTAACGGCGGTAAACTATTGCTAAACGCGTTATAAAACATGTCCATGCCATTTTGCATTAACAGGTTATCGGCCTTACGCCGACGCTGATAGCGCAGCAAAACGGCTTCACTGTGCCAGCACTCCCCTGCATCCCGCGCACCAGTGACAACGTCAATCAACGCATCAGCGTCACGATAGCCGAGGTTCACGCCCTGCCCGGCGAGTGGATTAATGGTATGAGCGGCATCCCCCACCAAGGCGACGCCTTCAGCCACATACCGTTGTGCATGCCGCCGCACCAGCGGGAACGCCCCGGCGGCAACCGACTTCACGGGCCACAAACGCGCGGGGAAAGTTTCTGCAATCGCGTTGTCCAACTGCGGCAACGGCAGTGATTGAAGCTGACGAATGCGGCGCGGACTGTCATACCACGCCAGCGCACCCCATGACCCAAACAGCGGCAAAAATGCGCGCGGCCCCTGTGGTGTAAACTGCTGCCAGGTACAATCCTGTTGAGGTTGCTGGGTATCAACGGCAATCAACATACACGATTGCCGATACTGCCATCCATTGATGCCAATGCCAGCCCACTGGCGCACACGCGAGTTCGCACCATCCGCGCCGAGCACCAAAGGCGCACTCAATGTCTCTCCGCTCTCCAGAGCGATATGCCAGCTCGCCGGCGTGCGAACCATGCTGCGTATCTGCGCGGGGCAGCGAATATCACACCGCTGCTGCTCAGCCAGGCATTGCCACAATGCCAGTTGCAATACCCGATTTTCCACCATAAATCCCAATTCGGGCAGGTGCAGGTCGTCAGCGTTGAAAGCAACGCGTGCATCATCCCATTCCCAGGTTTCCAACCGACTATAAGGCGCACAGCGCATCTGCTCAACGCCCGACCATGCTCCCAACGACTTTAACAGTGCAACAGAGGCATATCCCAACGCTGACACCCGAATATCCGGTACACCGTCGTCCATAAAGGCAGCGGGGGCAGCCTGCTCCAACACCGCGACCTGAAAACCGTTGCGCGCGAGTCCGAGCGCGACTGCGGCACCGACCATCCCGCCACCGACCACGATGGCATCATACCGTTGATTTATTCCGTTCATCGTGCCTAAATCGACTCAAACTGTGTGACTGATAGGCATAGTGTACTGGATTTTCGACGACCGCGTTGACTCTGCGAAAAAACGCTCAACAAATTTCGCGCGCTGGTCACAACCGCAGCAAAAGATTACAATACGTGCCCCGTCCGTATTTCCGGGCATCTATGATTTGGTAATACGCTTTTTCACCCGCACTGAGTAATGACAAGTCGATGACAAAGAAACTGCACATTAAAACCTGGGGCTGTCAGATGAATGAATACGATTCATCCAAGATGGCTGACCTGCTGGAAAGTACACACGGTTATGAGCTGACCGAGGTGGCCGAAGAGGCTGACGTTCTGCTGCTGAATACCTGTTCTATCCGTGAAAAGGCAGAGGAAAAAGTTTTCCATCAACTTGGCCGCTGGAGAGCGCTGAAACAGAACAATCCCGACCTGATTATTGGTGTGGGCGGTTGTGTTGCTTCTCAGGAAGGCGAGCATATTCGCGAACGCGCCAGCTATGTCGATCTGATTTTTGGCCCACAAACTCTGCACCGCCTGCCAGAAATGATTAACCACGTTCAGGGCACACATAGCCCGGTGGTGGATATCAGCTTCCCGGAAGTTGAAAAATTTGACCGACTGCCGGAACCTCGTGCCGAAGGACCAACGGCATTTGTTTCCATCATGGAAGGCTGCAACAAATACTGCTCATTTTGCGTGGTGCCTTATACGCGCGGTGAAGAAGTCAGCCGCCCTTGTGACGACGTCTTATATGAAATTGCGCAGTTGGCCGCACAAGGGGTACGCGAAGTTAGCCTGTTGGGTCAAAACGTCAACGCCTATCGTGGCGAAAATTTTGATGGCAGCATCTGCTCGTTTGCCGATTTGCTGCGTCTGGTGGCCGCGATAGACGGTATCGACCGCGTGCGCTTTATCACCAGTCACCCGATTGAGTTCACCGACGATATCATCAGCGTCTATGAAGATACGCCAGAGCTGGTGAGTTTCCTTCATCTGCCGGTGCAAAGCGGTTCCGATCGTATTTTGACTATGATGAAACGCCGCCATACTGCGTTGGAATACAAAGCCATTATTCGTAAACTGCGCAGCGCGCGACCGGATATTCATATCAGCTCCGACTTTATTATCGGCTTCCCCGGTGAAACCCAGGAAGATTTTGAACAAACTATGAAACTGATTGGTGACGTCAATTTTGATATGAGCTTTAGCTTTATCTACTCTGCACGTCCGGGGACACCTGCCGCAGACATGGTTGATGATGTCAGCGAAGAAGAGAAAAAGCAGCGCCTGTACATTCTGCAAGAACGTATCAGCCAGCAGGCAATGCAGTTCAGCCGTCGTATGTTAGGCAGCATCCAACGCATTTTGGTGGAAGGAACATCACGTAAAAGCGTAATGGAACTGTCAGGCCGCACGGAAAATAACCGCGTGGTTAATTTCGAAGGCACCCCGGATATGATCGGTAAGTTCGTTGACGTTGAAATTGTCGACGTTCGTCCGAATTCACTGCGCGGAGTGGTTGTCAAAACCGAAGACCAGATGGGCCTGCGCATCAGCGAATCTCCGGCCTCCGTGATTGCACGTACTCGTAAAGAGAATGATATCGGCGTTGGCCTCTACCAACCCTGATGAATGCGCCGCACGGGCGATGTCCTCGCCCGTGCACTTACCTGCTGCACACCATTACATACCCTACATACTTCGAGTTGCAGGACAAAACGTTAACGTTGTGAATAGCGTTTGCGCTGGCCCTTTAGGGCGAGGCTGATTAATGAGTCTCGTAACGCGGCAAGCGAATGAATCCCGATGCGCTTACTCAGGTCAGTGATCCGGGTGAGTGAACGCCGCCAACGCTTCTGCAACTTGAGGTATGCACTGGTCAAGTAAATCAGGACACTTTTTTCTCAGCCATTTGTTCATAACGCACCGGAGACAGATCCCCGTTAGCGGCATGATGCCTGTCTAGGTTGTAGTAGCGGATATACGTCGCCGCCCCATTCCCACTCGAAACGCAACAAAGTGACCCACTGGCCAGAGTCGGATAAAATCACCGTTCTGGCCCTACTGGAGATCCCGTTGCATGCAGGGAAAACATCTGACTCACAAAGAACGGTTCTACATCGAAAAGCGGCGTGGTGATGGGGTTAACCAGGCCACCATCGCCCGGGAACTGGAGCTTCCTCGTTCTATAGCTAAACGACTTAATTTTGATTACATTATTTAAATGAGCTATTCAATTGATTTTAGACGTAAAGTGATATCTACACGGAAAAACGAAGGGTTGAGTATCCGAGAAACAGCGAAGCAATTTCGGATTGGCCCTGCCTCTGTATCGCGTTGGATTAATCAAATAGAGTCAAAAGCATCGACCACGCGTCAGCGAAAGATCGATAAATCCGAGTTGATAAAAGATGTTGAACAATATCCAGATGCTTACCAAAAAGAACGTGCAGAGCGTTTTGGCGTTTGTCAGAAGGCCATTTGGCAAGCGCTTAAAAAGCTGGGATTGACCTATAAAAAAAACTCTACGTCATCCGAAAGCCGACGAAAACGCCCGGCAGGGATTTCAACAAAAAAAACAACAGTATGAAAAAGAAGGTAAACCTATTGTTTTTATTGATGAAAGTGGTTTTTCACACGATACCCCACGGACTCACGGCTATTCCCCAAAAGGTCAACGGTGTTTTGGCCTGAAGAACTGGGGAGCTAGGGGAAGAACAAATGTTATCGGCGCTTTATTAGGCACAACGCTGTTTGCTATCGGATTATTTGATATCAATATTAACAGCGATGTTTTCTATGCCTGGGTCACACAAGTCCTTATCCCAGTACTCCCTAAAAACAGTGTAATCATGATGGACAATGCCACTTTTCACAAAAAACATAATATTCAACAAGTCATCATCGATGCAGGGTATATGGTGGAGTATTTGCCTACATATTCGCCAGATCTTAACCCAATTGAGCATAAATGGGCACAAGCAAAAAGCAAAAAGCAAAAAGCAAAAAAAGAGAGATGGGTTGCGATACAGAGAGTTTGTTCTCAGTCCATATGGTGTAATCAAAATTAAGTCGCTTGGCTATACCATCAGCAGGGAACTCAGACGCAATACCGACGCCGCTTTCAACGGGGTCTATTCCTGCAGAAGGGCCGAAACGTTGGCCAGAGGGCGGCGGCAGAAAACACGGCCGGACAGCGTGATTAACCAGCTTGAACCGCACATTCAGGACTTTATCAGAACGGCGCTGTCTACCCACACCTCACCTGAGGTCATCAGTGGGCGCCTGGTCCTGGAATTTGGCCTGTCCGTCAGCAAGAACTCGCTCTATCGCTATATCCAGCAGGAGCGCCGGGCCGGCGGTGAGCTGTATCAGCAGCTCCCTCATCGGGGTAAACGGTATAACTATCAGACCGATGAGAACAAACGCGGTCCTATTCCCAACCGTGTTGGCATTGAGCAGCGGCCGGCCGTTGCTGACCTCAAGCAGGAACCCGGGCATTTCGAGATTGACACCATCTTTGGCAAAGATCAGAAATCATTCCTGCTGACGGTGGTCGATAAAGCCGTCAAGCTGGTCATCATTCGCAAACTGCCCAACAAGCGAGCAGAGACAGTGGTAGCGGCCTTCAGGGACATCGTTGCCAATACCTTCTGCGAGTTTAAAACCCTGACTGCTGACAACGGTTCTGAATTTTCCCAGCACGGGGAAATTACAAAAGTCACGGGGGCACCGGTCTACTTTGCCCGGCCATATCATTCCTGGGAACGCGGGTTGAATGAGCATACCAACGGGCTGATACGGCGTTTTTACCCGAAGGGAACGGACTTCAATTATGTCACCCATCGCAAGGTTGCAGCACTCGAACACCTGCTCAATACGCGAGGCCGAAAATCGCTGGGTTATCGTTCTCCAAATGAGGTATTTTTAACGCACTTACAGGCGGCATAATGCCCTACCGTTTTGTTGCGTTTCGACTGGGAATGGGGCGCCACATCATGCTCCATGTAAGCCCGTGTTGGCTGGGGTACCAGCAGCAACCATTCATGTTTCAGACTGCCCCAGAAGCGCTCCATCACCGCATTATCCCAGCAGGCACCCACGTCTCCCATACTGCTCCTCAGCCTGTAGCTGCTCAGCAGCGCCTGAAAGCGTTGTCCCGTGTACTGCGCCCCCCTGTCCGTATGCACCACCAGGCCCGGCGGGCGAGTTCGCAGGTTATATGCCTTCATCAGGGCCCCGCAGACCAGCGATGAGGTCACCCGTCTGTCCACCTGCCAGCCCACTATCTGCCGGGAGTACAAATCCATAATAGCCGCCAGATACAGCCAGCCTTCACCGGTCTTCAGATACGTGATGTCACTCGCCCACACCTGATTTGGTCCCGGCGGGTTAAAATTCTGGTTCAGCAGGTTTGGGGCCACCTCTGCACCCGGGCGGGGTTTTGTCGTGACCTTATAAGTCCGGCGCTGTCGGCAGACCAGCACCTCTTCCTGCATGAGTTTCCTCACCTGCCAGCGGCTGATTATGATGCCTTCTCCACAAAGCCTTTTGACCAGCGTCCGGCTTCCTGCTCCCTGCCTGCTGGCGGCGAACAGCGCCTTTAACCTGACCCGGACCTCCACGTCTTTTTGCAGCGGTTCGGCGGGCTTTTTTCGCCATGCATACCAGGCAGAGGCCGTCACACGCATGACCCGACAGAGTGTACGAACGCTGAAGTCAGTGGCATTGTCGAGAATGAACCGGTATTTCACCACATATGTTTCGCGAAGAAGGCACTCGCCTTTTTTAGTATCTCCTTCTCTGCACGTAACTCTTTGTTTTCCTTTTGTAACCGTTTTAACTCTGCACGTTCATCATCGCTGAGTACGCCGTTGCTCTGCTCGCGTGCCAGCGAGACCCATGTATGCAGGGTTTTGTTGCTTATGCCCAGCGATGCTGCTGCCCTGGCTATCGTATAGCCCTGCTCTGTTACCAGGGCAACGGCTTCCTTTTTAAACTCAGGGGTAAATTGTCGTTTATGGTTCACTAAACACCTCCGTTTTGGATGTAAGTTTAGTGTCCTGATTATTCAACCACTACAGTATGACGGGTATGAACATATTGCCACTTGCACCTTTCCCTATTACCGATAAATAATTCAATCATCATCTCGCACTTTATTGTTCTCATCACTCACGATGACGAGCCTTGATATACCAAGAGGAATAATTTGAACGTTACGATAAAAGAGATTGCCCTCGAACCTGCTGATAATAAACGCCTGCTCAACCTGTGCGGCCCCTTTGATAGTAATATCAAACAGTTAGAGCGCCGCCTCGGAATCGAAATCAACCGTCGAGACAATAAATTCAAACTGGTCGGAAAAGGCCTGTGCATTGAGGCGGCGGCAGACATTCTGCAACGTCTCTATGTTGATACCGCCCCCGTGCGTGGCGTGGAAGGGGATATTGACCCCGAGCAGATTCATTTGGCAATCAAAGAATCGGGCGTGCTGGATCAAAGCGCCGAGAGCGTGCCGGATTTTGGCAAGGCGATCAACATTCGTACCAAACGCGGCATCATCAAGCCACGCACGCCGAATCAGGCGCAGTATATCGCCAACATACTCGACCATGATATTACCTTCGGCGTAGGCCCTGCGGGTACGGGGAAAACCTATCTGGCAGTCGCGGCGGCGGTGGATGCGCTCGAGCGTCAGGATATCCGCCGCATTTTGTTAACGCGCCCGGCCGTTGAAGCGGGAGAAAAACTCGGCTTTCTGCCCGGTGATTTGAGCCAAAAGGTCGATCCTTATCTGCGCCCGCTCTACGATGCGTTATTCGAAATGCTGGGGTTTGAGCGCGTGGAAAAACTCATTGAGCGCAACGTGATTGAAGTAGCGCCGTTGGCCTATATGCGCGGTCGCACGCTGAACGACGCCTTCATCATCCTCGATGAGAGTCAGAACACCACGATCGAACAGATGAAGATGTTTTTGACCCGTATTGGCTTCAATTCCAAGGCCGTCATCACCGGCGACATCACCCAGATTGACCTGCCACGCAATATCAAATCGGGGCTACGCCACGCCATCGACGTATTGGCCGATGTGGAAGAGATCAGCTTTAACTTCTTTCACAGTGAAGATGTGGTACGCCATCCTGTGGTCGCACGCATCGTCAACGCCTATGAAGCCTGGGAAGAAGCCGACCAGAAACGTCGTGCCGCGCAGGCAGAAGAGCGTAAACGCGAAGCACAAGCCGTCAGTACACCCGCCGCGTCAGAGGCTGGTGATAAGCAGGAGTTACAATGAGTCAGGTTATTCTCGATTTACAGATCCCCAGCGACAATACAACAGGACTGCCGAGCGAACAGGATTTTCAGCGTTGGCTGGAGGCGGTACTGCCGCAGTTTCAGCCAGAAGCGGAAGTGACCATTCGTATCGTCGATGAAGCGGAAAGCCATGAGCTGAATCACACCTATCGCGGCAAAGACAAACCCACCAACGTGCTCTCTTTTCCCTTTGAAGCACCGCCGGAAGTCGAACTGCCGTTATTGGGCGATCTGATCATTTGCCGCCAGGTGGTGGAACAGGAAGCCATTGAACAGCAATTAACCGCAGACGCTCACTGGGCACATATGGTGATACACGGTTGCCTGCATCTGCTGGGTTATGATCATATCGAGGACGACGAAGCGGAAGAGATGGAAGCGTTGGAAACCGAGATCATGCAGCAAATGGGTTATGCGGACCCTTATCTGTCCGAAAAAGAGTAAGCCGATACACCAGCAAGTTGAAGTATCGCGGGTATATTCTGTTATGATGAAAAATGCAGTAGATTACGATAAGCCTCGGTATTTTTCTTGATGGCGCACTTTTCGCTATGATGCCGTCTTCGTCATCATAGCGTAACGGCGTTATGGTTAAAAATAACGCCACGCGCGGTTATCACCGTGCACCTTTATATCAACCCGCCCGCGCGCCTGATGGTCTTACAGCGCATGCCCCTTTTGCGTAGTTGATGATGATTGACTAACCAGAGATACAGTAAATAAAACGCCATGAGCGACGACCATTCTCAAAACAGCGATAGCCCCAGTCCCAAGAAAGGATTCTTCTCACTGATCTTTAACCAGCTTTTTCATGGTGAACCCAAGGATCGTAGTGACCTCCTCGCCTTTATCCGTGATTCCGAACAAAACGATCTGATCGATCAAGACACCCGCGACATGCTCGAAGGCGTAATGGATATCGGGGAGCAACGCGTACGGGATATCATGATACTCCGTTCACAGATGATCACACTGAAACACAATCAAACGCTGGAAGAGTGTTTGGATGTGATTATCGAATCAGCGCATTCGCGTTTTCCGGTGATCAGCGAAGATAAGGATCACATTGAAGGCATCCTGATGGCCAAGGATCTGCTGCCGTTTATGCGCAGCGATGCTGAGCCATTTAGCATGGAACAGGTGCTGCGTCCCGCGGTCGTGGTGCCAGAAAGCAAACGCGTGGATCGCATGCTGCACGAGTTTCGTTCGCTGCGTTACCACATGGCTATCGTCATCGATGAGTTTGGCGGTGTTTCTGGTCTGGTCACCATTGAAGATATTCTTGAGCTGATCGTTGGCGAAATTGAAGATGAGTACGACTACGAAGAAGATCGCGATATCCGTCAACTGAACCGACACACCTATACCGTGCGTGCGTTAACACTGATTGAAGATTTCAATGAGGCGTTTGGCACCCAGTTCAGCGATGAAGAAGTGGACACCATCGGCGGGCTGGTGATGCAGGCCTTCGGCCATCTGCCAGCGCGTGGTGAAACCATCGACATCAACGGTTACCTGTTCAAAGTTGCCATGGCGGACAGCCGACGTATCATTCAGACTCATGTCAGAATTCCTGACGAGGCGCCTCAACCAACACTGGAACCTTAATTCGACAATGTCTGTCATGTCTGTTTTACGACGCCAACGGGTGCGCATCGTGTTGGCGCTGTTCTGCGGTGCCTGGGGCACCCTGGCGTTTTCACCGTTTGATTTCTGGCCTGCCGCGCTGGTTTCGCTGTGCGGATTGCAAGCCCTGACGTTGAACAGAACCTGGCGGCAATCCTCCGCCATTGGTTTTAGCTGGGGCTTTGGCCTGTTTGGCAGCGGCGTGAACTGGGTGTACGTCAGCATCGCCGAGTTCGGTGGCATGCCGGAAGCCGTTAACGTGTTTCTGGTGGTGCTGCTGGCGCTCTATTTGTCGCTTTACCCCGCGCTCTTCTCAGGACTGTTAACACGTATATGGCCGCGAACGACGCTGGTGCGTCTGATCGTGGTCGCGCCAGTCCTGTGGCAGTTCACTGAGTGGTTGCGCGGTTGGGTACTCACCGGCTTTCCCTGGCTGCAATTTGGCTACAGCCAGATTGACGGCCCGCTACAAGGCCTGGCTCCACTGCTTGGGGTTGATGGTATCACCCTCTTGTTGGTCATCGTTGCCGGTCTGCTGGTGTTCGGTACCACACGGCGCAAAACTATCCCGCTTTACTGCGCCATTGCGCTGCTGCTGCTTCCCTGGCCGTTGAAGTTTATCCACTGGTTTACGCCTCAACCCGAGCGCGCGGTGAACGTTGCATTGGTGCAAGGCAATATTGCTCAGGCCCAAAAATGGGATCCCAACGCGCTGCAACAGATTCTGAATATCTACCGCGACGCCACGCTGCCTTATCTGGATAAAGCACCGATCGTTATCTGGCCAGAATCGGCCATCCCTGATATAGAAACGCGTCAGCAAGACTACTTGCAGTACATCGACGACTTGCTGCGTGCACACAACAGCAGTCTGGTCACCGGCGTTGTGGATGCTCGCCGCCGCACAAACGAGCAGGTTGACTTCTACAACAGCATTATCGTGCTGGGTGGCAGCGAACCGTACCGTTATCCCAGCACCAATCGCTACAACAAGAATCATCTGGTGCCGTTTGGTGAGTTTGTTCCGCTGGAAACGCTGCTCCGCCCGTTAGCGCCGTTCTTCGATCTGCCGATGTCTTCGTTCAGCCGTGGTCCTTACCAACAGCCTCAGCTCACGGTCAACGGCATACGGATGACTGCCACGGTGTGCTATGAAATTATTCTCGGTCAACAAGTACGCGATAATTTCCTGCCTGATACCGATATGCTGCTGACCATTTCAAACGATGCCTGGTTTGGTCGTTCTATCGGCCCATGGCAACATTTCCAGATGGCACGCATGCGTGCTCTGGAGTTAGGGCGTCCACTGCTGCGTGCGACCAACAATGGCGTGACTGCCGTTATCGGCCCGCAGGGTGAGATCAGTGCCGAACTGCCGCAGTTTACGCGCAAAGTGCTGCTTACCAAGGTGACACCGACCAAGGGCATCACCCCTTATGCCCGCTTTGGCGCCTGGCCAATGTGGATCATTCTCGCCGTACTGGCCGGTATAGCCTGCGCCACTCGCCTGCGGCGTTAACGTGACCACCGGCAGGCACGGCCTGCCGGTTTCTCATCAATCCCCACCATACCTTTGTGTAATATAGCTAAGCGACATTATTTTGATAACAGCCAGCTATGCTTCTTTGCCACATATCAGGGCATCGGCTGTAATCATTTTTAAGTCGGTTGGCTATACCTACCATCTCCCATTTTCACAATTGGCACATTATTTGCTTTTTTATTGAATAACAGAGTGTAACGGGATGATTCCGTTGTTTGTTCTCTGAAAACCAGCGAAAAAGCACCCTAATGGGGCAATTAGCGCACCAAAATAGTGCTAAATGATTTTAGTGCAGTGATTTAGTGCAGTTGAGTTCTCAAAAGACAAACAAATTTATTTCATTTTGTTCACAATCGGCTATTTTTTAAAGATAAAGGCAAGTACTCGCTCTTTTATGGTGCATACCCTGTCTCATCCGAGAGAGCGCTCTATCGACATGATTGAATTCGCAACCGCCTTAGCGTCATAGCGACTGCCGTCATCACAACAGCAAAGGAGTTACAACATGCAAATGCGTAAACTGGCACTGTCACTGCTTCTGATTGGTACAGCCGCAAGCAGCCTGGCTCATGCAGAAGAATTAACGGGGACGCTCAAAAAAATCAAAGACAATGGCGTCATCGTTGTAGGCCACCGTGAGTCTTCCGTGCCATTTTCCTACTATGACAACCAGCAGAAAGTAGTTGGTTACTCTCAGGATTATTCGAACAAAATTGTCGATGCGGTGAAAGCGAAAATTGGCGTTGCCGATCTTCAGGTCAAACTGATCCCGATCACGTCTCAGAACCGTATCCCGTTGCTGCAAAACGACACCTTTGATTTTGAATGTGGTTCCACCACCAACAACTTGGAACGCCAGCAGCAAGCGGCTTTCTCCAATACCATCTTTATCGTCGGTACGCGTCTGCTGACTAAAAAAGACTCCGGTATTAAAGACTTCCCGGATCTGGCAGGCAAAACCGTGGTTGTTACCTCCGGCACCACCTCTGAGAAATTGCTGAATAAGCTGAACGAAGAGAAAAAACTGGATATGCGTATCATCAGTGCCAAAGACCATGGCGATGCCTTCCGCACCATGGAAACCGGCCGTGCCGTTGCCTTTATGATGGATGATGCGTTGCTGGCTGGTGAACGCGCCAAAGCCAAACAACAGGGCGACTGGGTGATCGTCGGTACTGCACAATCCGAAGAAGCTTATGGCTGTATGCTGCGCAAAGACGACCCGCAGTTCAAAAAACTGGTTGATGACACCATCGCGACGTTGCAAACCTCCGGTGAAGCGGAAAAATCCTTTGATCGCTGGTTCAAACAGCCAATTCCGCCTAAAGATCTCAACATGAACTTCGATTTGTCAGCAGATATGAAGGCGCTGTTCAAAGCCCCTAACGATAAAGCATTAAACTAACAACAAGTGAAAACAAGGGCAGACAGCTTGCCCTCGATTGTTGACTCGTGGCTGGACAGACAGGCGTCAGACGGTCGTTCCCCGTCTGGCGTCCCGGCCCACACGGTGGAATCTCAGGTGTTGATTAACCGCACTGCCCTTTCACCAATGGATTATCGCCACTCATCAATCTTCAGGGTAGCTCTGCTACCCTTTTTTTACCGGAGTTTGCTATGTCTATAGATTGGAACTGGGGTATTTTTTTACAAGCCGCCCCATTCGGTAATACCACTTATCTTGGGTGGATTTGGTCTGGGTTACAGGTCACTGTGGCTTTGTCCATTTGCGCCTGGATCATTGCATTCGTTGTCGGCTCTGTTTTCGGCATTTTGCGCACCGTACCCAACCGGTTTCTGTCAGGTCTCGGCACCTGCTATGTGGAAATGTTCCGTAACGTTCCGCTTATCGTCCAATTTTTTGCCTGGTATCTGGTGGTTCCCGAATTACTGCCGCAAAATATCGGCATGTGGTTTAAAGCGGAGCTGGATCCCAACATTCAGTTTTTCTTCTCCTCCATGGTCTGCTTGGGTCTGTTTACCGCGGCTCGCGTCTGCGAGCAGGTTCGCGCAGGTATCCAATCACTGCCGCGCGGTCAGAAAGCCGCTGCACTTGCCATGGGGCTGACGCTGCCGCAGACCTACCGTTACGTTCTGCTGCCCAATGCGTATCGTATTATCGTACCGCCCCTGACGTCTGAAATGCTCAACATGGTGAAAAACTCAGCCATCGCCTCGACTATCGGGCTGGTAGACATGGCGGCACAGGCGAACAAGTTGCTGGATTACTCTGCGCACGCCTATGAGTCGTTTACCGCCATCACGCTGGCGTATGTCGCGATTAACGCCATTATCATGCTGATTATGCAAGTGGTTGAGAAAAAGACCCGTTTGCCCGGCAATATGGGGAGTAAATAATGTACGAATTTGACTGGAGCTCAATTGCGCCAAGCATGCCCTACCTGCTGCAAGGGCTAGTGGTCACACTGAAAATCACGGTGATTGCCGTGGTGTTTGGCATCCTGTGGGGAACCATTCTGGCGGTAATGAGGCTGTCACCTATCGCCCCGATTCGCTGGTTTGCCAAAGGCTATGTCAACATCTTCCGTTCCATCCCGTTGGTGATGGTATTGCTGTGGTTCTACCTTGTGGTTCCTAGCTTATTACAAAATGTGCTTGGGCTATCACCAAAAACGGATATTCGTCTGATCTCCGCTATGGTAGCCTTTTCGCTGTTTGAAGCCGCCTACTACTCTGAAATTATCCGTGCGGGCATACTCAGCATTTCACGCGGACAATCATCCGCTGCGTTGGCGCTCGGCATGACACAGTGGCAATCCATGAAGCTGGTGATCCTGCCGCAGGCGTTTCGCGCCATGGTCCCATTGCTCCTGACGCAAGGGATCGTTCTGTTTCAGGACACCTCGATGGTGTACGTCCTGAGCCTGGCTGACTTCTTCCGCACCGCGTCAACCATTGGCGAGCGTGACGGAACCCAGGTGGAAATGGTGCTGTTTGCCGGGTTGGTTTATTTCGTTATCAGCATTAGCGCATCAATGCTGGTCAGTTACCTGAAAAGAAGGACTGTTCGATGATTACTCTAAAAAACGTTTCCAAATGGTATGGTCACTTTCAGGTGCTCTCCGATTGTTCAACAGAAGTGAAGAAAGGTGAAGTGGTCGTGGTATGTGGGCCATCAGGCTCGGGGAAATCCACGTTGATCAAAACCGTTAACGTCCTTGAACCCGTGCAGCAAGGTCAGATTTACGTTAACGGCATCTCGGTTAACGACAAGAAAACCAATCTGGCGCAATTGCGTTCCAAAGTGGGCATGGTGTTTCAACATTTTGAACTGTTTCCCCACCTTTCCATCATTGAGAACCTGACGTTGGCGCAGGTGAAAGTGCTTAAGCGTGACAAAGAGGCCGCGCGTGAAAAGGCCACCAAGTTGCTCAATCGCGTGGGGTTGTCCGCGCACGCTAACAAGTTTCCCGGCCAGCTTTCCGGCGGGCAGCAGCAGCGTGTCGCCATTGCGCGCGCACTCTGCATGGATCCGGTAGCCATGCTGTTTGATGAACCGACTTCTGCGCTCGATCCGGAAATGATCAACGAAGTACTGGATGTCATGGTTGAGTTGGCGCACGAAGGCATGACGATGATGGTCGTTACCCACGAAATGGGCTTTGCGCGCAAAGTAGCACACCGCGTCATCTTCATGGATGAAGGCAAGATAGTGGAAGATACGCCAAAAGACGAGTTCTTTAACAATCCTAAATCCGATCGTGCCAAAGATTTTCTGGCGAAGATCCTGCACTAAACCATCATCCAGCATCGCGACATCAGGCGCTGCGTCTCTCGTTCCCGCGCAAGCGGGAACGTACTTCTCTTAAGCTACCCCGTCAGGGCTGAAAAGGTTGACGCTGAAACTGATCGTGCTCGCACTTCGGGCAACGAGGCAGCACTTCCGGCGTATAAAATGCCACATGGTGATGGCAGTTTTCGCACACCAAATTTCCCAATCCGACCACTTCACCACTGTGGTAAACGCCGTGATGGCTGACATCTTTAAACAGCGCTTGCCATTCCAGCTGGGTTTTATCCGTGATATCCACCAACTCTTGCCACAGACTCTCCTTGATGACACGCAGAAACACGCTATCGGATAAATCCTCTTCCTAGCTGTCCGTGTAACGCTGAGCAAATTCAGCCAAATCGCGCTCTACGGACTGAATAATGTCTTCGCGTTCGCGGTGGGTGAGGTCTTCGCTGTCGTGCAAGCTCTCTCTGGCGTGTTGAAGCATCTGCGTCAGATCGCGTTCACCGGCGCTTAAACGCGTCATGATGGAAGACATCAGCGCACGATAATGCCGAGCTTTCTTGTTCATGGTGCCTATATGAACGCATCCCGTTTGCAAAGCATTCGTGGTGTTGACATTGACGGTAGGTTGCAGCTCTATATTCGGCCTTGTTGCAGCCGCTGCTGCGGGCATCGATGAGATTCGCTGACTCACACCTCATTCTACTGGCGAGCTTTGTAGTGGTTGAATAATCAGGACACTAAACTTACATCCAAAACGGAGGTGTTTAGTGAACCATAAACGACAATTTACCCCTGAGTTTAAAAAGGAAGCCGTTGCCCTGGTAACAGAGCAGGGCTATACGATAGCCAGGGCAGCAGCATCGCTGGGCATAAGCAACAAAACCCTGCATACATGGGTCTCGCTGGCACGCGAGCAGAGCAACGGCGTACTCAGCGATGATGAACGTGCAGAGTTAAAACGGTTACAAAAGGAAAACAAAGAGTTACGTACAGAGAAGGAGATACTAAAAAAGGCGAGTGCCTTCTTCGCGAAACATATGTGGTGAGATACCGGTTCATTCTCGACAATGCCACTGACTTCAGCGTTCGTACACTCTGTCGGGTCATGCGTGTGACGGCCTCTGCCTGGTATGCATGGCGAAAAAAGCCCGCCGAACCGCTGCAAAAAGACGTGGAGGTCCGGGTCAGGTTAAAGGCGCTGTTCGCCGCCAGCAGACAGGGAGCAGTAAGCCGGACGCTGGTCAAAAGTCTTCGTGGAGAAGGCATCATAATCAGCCGCTGGCGGGTGAGGAAACTCATGCAGGAAGAGGGGCTGGTCTGCCGACAGCGCCGGACTTATAAGGTCACGACAAAACCCCGCCCGGGTGCAGAGGTGACCCCAAACCTGCTGAACCAGAATTTTAACCCGCCGGGGCCAAATCAGGTGTGGGCGAGTGACATCACGTATCTGAAGACCGGTGAAGGCTGGCTGTATCTGGCGGCTATTATGGATTTGTACTCCCGGCAGATAGTGGGCTGGCAGGTGGACAGACGGATGACCTCATCGCTGGTCTGCGTGGCCCTGATGAAGGCATATAACCTGCGAACTCCCCCGCCGGGCCTGGTGGTGCATACGGACAGTGGGGCGCAGTACACGGGACAACGCTTTCAGGCGCTGCTGAGCAGCTACAGGCTGAGGAGCAGTATGGGAGACGTGGGTGCCTGCTGGGATAATGCGGTGATGGAGCGCTTCTGGGGCAGTTTGAAACATGAATGGTTGCTGCTGGTACCCCAGCCAACACGGGCTTACATGGAGCAGGATGTGGCGACGTATATCCGCTACTACAACCTACACAGGCATCATGCCGCTAACGGGGATCTGTCTCCGGTGCGTTATGAACAAATGGCTGAGAAAAAAGTGTCCTGATTTACTTGACCAGTGCACTTTAAGCTCAACACCCCATTCAGGTTTAGTGAGTCACGGTCTTACCTGTCGTTGTCATCACTACGGCTGCCCTAGCAACCTTTCAGCATTCACCCTTCTATTAAAAGAGTTAATGTTTTGCCAGTATCTGTCGTTCAGAACGGCCTGACACTGACGTGTTTTTTGTCGTAAGTTCGGCTATGTGCCACCAGGGCCCACACCGTGCGCGCTATCTTGTTAGCCATCCCCACCACCGCAACGCTGGTTGTCCGTCTTTTCAGCAGCTCCGTAACCCACGGGTTCGGCTCTTTCGCCAGCAGCGTCGCAGCACTGGCTCCGTGGATAAACAGCGTCCGCAGATAAGCAACGCCGCGTTTACTGATGCCCAGAAGCCTCACTTTGCCGCCGGTGCCTGTTTGCTTTGGCACCAAGCCGATGTAGGCTGCGAACTCCCGTCCTGATCGGAAGGCTCCCGCATCTCCCATGATGGTAACTGCTGCGGTGGCAACCAGTGGGCCAACACCTGGAATGTCCATAATCCGCCGACAGACCTCATTCTGTTTCGCCCAAGTGGCAAGCTGTTTTTCGATACCCTCTATCTGCATATCCAGGTCATTGAGGCGCCGATGCTGGTCTTCAAACTGGTAGATCAGGAACGGTGGCAGTTTTTCCTTAAGTCGCTCAAGCACCTCTGGCATCGCCTTGTCCAGTGACGCCCGGCCTTTACGCACAGTTTCGCCGAACTCCAACAGCAATACGTGCAGCGCGTTGATTTGCGCGGTGCGGAACTTCACTAACTGGCGGCGCATTTTGTGCAGCGACAGTACTGCCTGCTGTTCCTCAGTTTTGACGGCAACGGCTTTAGCTGGCTGCTGGACCGCCATCCAGATAGCACGGGCATCCATCACGTCATTTTTATTGCCCATCACGAAGGCCTTGACGAATTTGCCCTGGAGTAGTCTGACCTTATGCCCCAGTTTTTCCAGCTCCCGCGCCCAGTACTGGGAACCGCCGCAAGCTTCCATGCCAATCAGGCAAGGCTCCCGATTGCTGAAGTATTCCAGCAGCGCGTCGCGCTTTATCTGTTTATCGATGACTTCACCGGTATGTTCATTAATGAAGTGAACCTGCATCAGATGTTTTGCGATATCGACGCCAACAGGGGTATATTTCATGTCGTGGATCCTCCAGTTATCAGGGAGCTTTATGCATCCCGTGTTGGGCACAATGATGCCGGAAGTCTGCGAGGATCCACACCTTACCTGCCGAACCCTTCGCTGCTCTCAAATGTGTGGGATGCGTTCATCTCATTCTCCTGATTACGCGGATTGATTAACATTGACGGGGCAATGACGATACCTGTTTAGCTATCCCTCTCTATTTTAGACGGTTTTAAACACTATTCTTGCTCATCACTTCGCTTTGCCCCACTTTTTACCAACTTTGCGGCTTGCATCCGTATACCCTGAATAATTCGAGTTGCAGCAAGGCGGCAAGGGAAAGACAAATTTGTCTGGAACCAATTTGAACAGCGCCTGCGCTGGCCCGTAGGGTGAACCTCAGGGATGAGTTTCATTCATCCTGAATCGCCTACTCAGGTAAGTGATTCGAGTGACAAATCTGCCGGGAGCAGATTTGAATGCCGCGTGCGGCCGCCTCGTAAGCGGTGAGGCCCAAGGATGGGCTGAATAACGCGTGTAGCCAACGCACCTGCAACGTGAAGTATGACGGGTATAAATCGGCGCTTAGGGTGCAGAGACGGTTGTTGCCAGCGCTGCTTATCAGCTATGCTATGCGGATCATTATGATGAATCGGAATACGCTACGGGTGTAGCGCTTCTTTACTCAATAGGACCCCTGGCTGCCATGCAAGAGCAATACCGCCCAGAAGAGATAGAAACTCGCGTCCAGCTTCACTGGCAAGAAAACAAAACGTTTAAAGTGACCGAAGAGCCCGGCAAGGAAAAGTACTACTGCCTTTCCATGCTCCCCTACCCTTCTGGCCGCCTACACATGGGGCACGTACGTAATTACACCATCGGTGACGTTATTTCCCGCTACCAACGTATGTTGGGGAAAAACGTCCTGCAACCGATCGGGTGGGACGCTTTCGGCTTGCCGGCGGAAGGCGCTGCGGTAAAAAACAACACCGCACCGGCCCCCTGGACCTATGCCAACATTGATTACATGAAAAACCAGTTGAAGCTGTTGGGCTTTGGCTATGACTGGGATCGTGAAGTCGCCACCTGCAAACCCGATTACTACCGCTGGGAACAGTGGTTCTTCACCAAGCTGTATGAAAAAGGTTTGGTCTACAAAAAGACCTCAGCGGTGAACTGGTGCCCGAACGATCAGACGGTGCTGGCCAACGAACAGGTTATCGATGGCTGCTGCTGGCGCTGTGACAGCAAAGTAGAGCGCAAAGAGATCCCGCAGTGGTTTATAAAAATCACCGATTACGCCGATCAGTTGCTCAACGATCTGGACACGCTGGAAAGCTGGCCGGAGCAGATCAAAACCATGCAGCGCAACTGGATTGGCCGCTCTGAAGGGGTGGAAATCACCTTTGACGTGGCAGACAGCGCTGACAAGTTGACCGTCTACACCACGCGTCCGGATACCTTTATCGGTGCCACCTATGTCGCTGTAGCTGCGGCACATCCGCTAGCGCTGCGCGCCGCCGCCACTAACCCGGCGTTGACCGCGTTTATCGATGAATGCCGCAACACCAAAGTTGCCGAAGCAGATATGGCGACCATGGAGAAAAAGGGCATGGCAACAGGCCTGTTCGTGGTGCATCCACTGACCGGCGACAAACTGCCCGTGTGGGCAGCCAACTTCGTGCTGATGGATTACGGCACTAGCGCGGTGATGGCCGTTCCGGGCCACGACCAACGCGACTGGGAATTTGCCACAAAATATCAGTTAACGATCAAACCCGTTATCCTGAACCTGGACGGCAGCGAACCCGATATCTCAGCACAAGCCATGACCGAGAAAGGCGCCCTGTTCAACTCAGGCGAATTCAGCGGTCTGGATCACGAGGCGGGCTTTAACGCCATTGCTGACAAGCTGGTCGCACTCGGCGTTGGCGCACGCAAAGTCAACTATCGCCTACGCGATTGGGGTGTTTCCCGTCAGCGTTACTGGGGTGCACCGATCCCGATGGTGACGTTGGAAGATGGCACTGTTATCCCGACACCCGAAGATCAACTGCCGGTGATTCTGCCGGAAGACGTGGTGATGGATGGCATTACCAGCCCCATCAAGGCCGAACCCTACTGGGCGAAAACCACCGTCAACGGTCAGCCTGCGCTGCGTGAAACAGATACCTTCGATACCTTTATGGAATCCTCCTGGTACTACGCGCGTTACACCTGCCCACAATACGATCAGGGTATGCTCGATCCGGCGGCGGCCAACTACTGGCTGCCGGTCGATCAATATGTAGGCGGCATCGAACACGCCATCATGCACCTGATGTATTTCCGTTTCTTCCACAAGCTGATGCGTGATGCTGGTCTTGTCACCTCCGATGAACCCGCCAAGCGTTTGTTGTGTCAGGGTATGGTGCTGGCTGATGCCTTCTATTACACCGGCAACAACGGCGAACGTATCTGGGTATCACCGTCTGACGTCAACGTGGAACGCGATGACAAAGGGCGCATCCTGAAAGCCTTCGATGCAGAAGGTCGCGAAATGGTGTATGCCGGGATGAGCAAGATGTCGAAATCGAAGAACAACGGTATCGACCCGCAGGTGATGGTAGAGAAATACGGTGCCGACACCGTGCGTCTGTTCATGATGTTCGCCTCTCCGGCAGAAATGACGCTGGAATGGCAGGAATCAGGCGTTGAAGGGGCTAACCGCTTTCTCAAACGCGTGTGGAAACAGGTGTACGACCACACGGAGAAAGGCGCTACCCATGCGCTGGATGTGACCTCGCTGACGGAAGGCCAAAAAGCACTGCGTCGCGATCTGCATAAAACCATCGCTAAAGTCACCGATGATATTGGTCGCCGCCAGACGTTCAACACGGCTATCGCCGCCGTGATGGAACTGATGAACAAGCTGGCCAAAGCGCCGCAACAGAGCGAGCAGGATCGCGCGCTGACCCAGGAAGCACTGTTGGCCGTGGTGCGCATGCTGTATCCGTTCACACCGCACGCCTGCTTCACGCTGTGGCAGGCGCTGGGCGGCAATGGCGATATCGACACGGCTCCGTGGCCTATCGCCGATGAAGAAGCCATGGTGGAAGACTCCAAGCTGGTCGTGGTGCAAGTGAACGGCAAGGTGCGCGGTAGAATTACCGTTGCCGCCGATGCCACGCAAGAGCAGGTTCAGGCACGTGCCGCACAGAAACATCTGGTGGCAAAATACCTGGAAGGCGTTACAGTACGTAAAGTCATTTACGTTCCGGGCAAACTGCTTAACCTGGTTGTCGGTTAAGCCAAGGAGGCACTATGCGACATCGTTTATTCACGTTGTTGCTGGGGTTGGCGGTGTTGGTCACCGCCGGCTGCGGTTTTCATCTGCGTGGCACCACACAACTGCCGAGCGAATTGAAGGTATTAACGCTGACCAGTAACGATCCCTTTGGTCCGTTGACCCGAGCCATTCGCGATCAGTTGCGTGCCAGTGATGTACGAATCGAAGAAAACGCTGCGCGTCAGGATATCGCGTCCCTGCGTATTCTCGACGCCACGGAAACCAGAGACACTGTCTCTATTTTCCAGGATGGGACCACCGCAGAGTATCAGTTGGTACTGACCGTTCATGCGCAGCTACTGCTGCCGGGTGAGGATATTTATCCACTCTCGGTCACGGTGTTCCGCACCTTCTTTGATAACCCGCTCGCCGCGTTGGCAAAAGACGCCGAGCAGGACATTATACGTAAGGAGATGCGCCGTCAGGCTGCCGAGCAGTTAGTGCGTAAACTTGTGACCATCAATGGCAGTGATGAGGTGAAAAAACGTCAGCAACGTGCCGCCGCCATTAGCGCTAACAACGGGCGTTCATGATCCGTATCTATCCGGAACAGCTTGCCGCGCAGCTCAATGAAGGGCTGCGCGCTTGCTATCTGCTGTTTGGCAACGACCCACTGTTGTTGCAGGAAAGTCTGGATACGCTGCGCCATCGCGCGCGTGAGCAGGGCTTCACCGAGCATTTCAGCTTCACACTCGATCAAAGCACCGATTGGGATGCTATTTTCAGCGTTTGTCAGGCACTCAGCCTGTTCGCTTCTCGGCAGAGCCTGTTGCTGCAACTGCCGGAAAACGGCCCCAACGCGGCCATGGCAGAAAATCTGGTCAAATTGGCTGGGCTGCTGCATCAGGACGCCTTGCCTATTCTACGCGGCAGCAAACTTACCAAAGCGCAAGAAAACAGCGCCTGGTATAAATCTCTGTCACAAAACGGCGTAATCATCAACTGTTTAACACCAGAACAGGCGCAATTACCGCGCTGGGTGGCGCAACGCGCCAAGCAATGCAAACTGCAACTGGATGATGCCGCCACGCAACTGCTGTGTTACTGCTATGAAGGCAATCTTCTGGCGTTGATGCAGGCGCTGGAACGTCTGTCACTGCTCTATCCTGACGGCAAGCTCACGCTGCCACGGGTTGAGCAGGCGGTAAACGATGCCGCACATTTCACGCCGTTTCACTGGCTGGATGCCGTGCTGGCAGGTAAAAGCAAACGCGCCTGGCATGTGTTGCAACAGTTACAAGCAGAAGACAGCGAACCCGTGATTCTGCTACGCACACTGCAACGTGAATTGACGCTGTTGGTAACCTTACAACGCAACATGGCGACGACACCGTTACGCACCCTGTTTGATCAGCATAAGGTGTGGCAAAATCGACGTACTCTGCTCACTCAGGCACTTCAACGGCTCAATGGACGCCAGTTGCAACAGGCTATGCACCTGCTGACGCGATTGGAACTGACGCTCAAACAGGATTATGGCCAATCCATCTGGCCAGAAATGCAAACGCTGACACTGTTATTGTGCGGCAAAGCGCTTGCGCCGGGAATGGTCAACGCCGATGACTAGCGCAACACCCGCTAAATTGATCGCCTATTTCGGCGGCACTTTTGACCCGATTCATTATGGCCATGTACGCCCAGTCACCGCGTTGGCGGATGAAATAGGCGTAACGCGCATCACGCTGATGCCCAATAACGTACCGCCCCATCGCGAACAACCAGAAGCCACCGCGCAACAGCGAAAACGCATGGTGGAACTCGCCATCGCCGAGACGCCGTTATTCAGCGTGGATGACCGTGAATTGCAGCGTGTGACACCGTCCTACACTATCGATACGCTGGAAACGCTCCGTGGCGAAATGGGCGATGACCAGCCGTTAGCGTTTATCATCGGACAGGATTCGCTGCTCACCTTGCACACCTGGCATCGTGGGCGCGATCTGCTCAACGTCTGTCATCTGCTAGTCTGCGCCCGCCCTGGTTACCGCACCACGCTGGACACGCCAGAGCAGCATGCGTGGCTGGAAGCGCACAGCGCTGGACATGCAGCCGCCCTCCACGCGCAACCGCACGGATTGATCTATCTGGCGCATACGCCGCTGGTCACCGTTTCTGCCACCGATATTCGCCAGCGCCGCCAAAAGGGTGAACCCTGTGACGACTTGGTTCCACCTGCAGTGCTGCATTTTATGGATGCTCACGACTTATACCGTTAACCCGCTTCTCACGTACCACTCTTTCACCGGGCATGCTATACTCCGCCGCTGATTTTTCAATCCAGTAAAAAACCGTAAAACGCATTGTCTACGCCACCAAATGGGTCGTTAATACCCTGAAACACCAGCGGGGCGTCACGCATAAACACGCAATCTTTTTTATCCCGCCGGAGCACATTTCTCCGGATGAACCGCCAGGCAGGAGGAACCTTTGCAAGGCCAAGCACTCCAAAATTTTGTTATTGATAAAATAGATGATTTAAAAGGCCAGGATATCGTTGCGCTGAACGTGCGTGGCAAATACAGCATTACCGACTGAATGATTATCTGCACCGGGACATCCAGCCGTCACGTCTCTTCTATCGCCGACCATGTGGTACAAGCCTCGCGCGCCGCTGGGATGATCCCGCTGGGAGTGGAAGGGCAGCAAAGTGCAGACTGGGTGCAGACAGGTTTTTCAGATTATCTGCGGCGTTTTCCCAAAGATATGCCCTTAGAGCTCACGGAGATCCCTGCCGGTAAACGGGGGAAGAATGCGGATATCAAACGCATTCTCGAGCGAGAAGGTGAACTGATGCTGGCAGCAGTGGGCAAAGGTAACCATATTGTGACGTTGGATATTCCCGGTACACCGTGGGAAACCCCGCAGCTTGCCAGCCAGTTGGAACGCTGGAAGCAGGACGGGCGCGACGTCAGCCTGCTGATTGGCGGCCCAGAAGGGCTGGCCCCCGCGTGCAAAGCGGCAGCGGAGCAAAGCTGGTCGCTGTCACCGTTAACGCTGCCGCACCCGCTGGTGCGCGTATTGGTGGCCGAGAGCCTGTATCGGGCGTGGAGCATCACCACCAATCACCCTTACCATAGAGAGTAAGACTGTACGATGAAACACACGAAATAGTTGCCGGATGAAAACAGAACATAAACCCTTTCGTGATTATTCGGCGGAATCAGCCCTTTTCGTACGTCGTGCTTTAGTGGCGTTCATCGGCATTTTGCTGCTTTCCGGCGTGCTGGTGACCAATCTGTACCATTTACAAGTGGTGCGCGTTGATGACTACCGCACACGTTCAAACGCAAACCGCATCAAACTGGTGCCCATCGCGCCCAGCCGCGGCATTATTTACGATCGCAACGGTATTCCACTGGCGCTCAACCGTATCATTTACCAGCTTGAACTGGTGCCAGACAAAGTTGATAACCTGCAAGATACGTTGGCTGCGCTGAAACCCATCGTCAATCTCACTGATGATGATCTGGAAAACTTCGAGAAAGAACGTAAACGCTCACGCCGCTTCACCTCCATTCCAGTCAAAACCGCCCTAAGCGACGTTGATGTTGCCCGTTTTGCCGTCAACCAGTACCGTTTTCCCGGTGTGGAAGTCAAAGGTTATCAACGCCGTTATTACCCGTATGGTTCAGCCCTCACCCATGTCCTCGGATACGTCTCAAAAATCAACGATAAATACGTAGAGCGACTGAGCAAAGAAGAAAAAATTGCCGATTACGCCGCCACGCGCGACATTGGCAAACTGGGTATTGAGCTCTATTACGAAGATATTTTGCACGGTAAACCCGGTTATGAAGAGGTGGAAGTCAATAACCGTGGACGTGTTATCCGTCAGTTACACGAGCAGCCACCGCAGGCAGGCCAGGACATCTACCTCACTATCGATCTCAACCTGCAAATCTACGTTGAAAAACTGCTGGAAGGCAGCCGGGCTGCGGTGGTGATTATCGATCCACGCGATGGTGGCCTGCGCGCACTGGTTTCCACGCCGAGTTACGATCCCAACCTGTTCGTTGATGGTATCTCGACCAAAGATTATCGCGCACTGCTTAATGATCCCAACAAGCCGCTGATCAACCGTGCCACGCAAGGGCTGTATCCTCCGGCTTCAACGGTGAAACCCTATATTGCCGCCTCTGCGTTAAGCGCCAATGTCATTACGCCCACCACCTCGCTGTTCGATCCCGGCTGGTGGCAGCTGCCGGGTTCAGAAAAACGGTTCCGCGACTGGAAAAAATGGGGCCATGGCCGCTTGAATGTGACCAAATCGCTGGAAGAATCTGCGGATACCTTCTTTTATCAGGTCGCTTATGACATGGGTATCGATCGCCTGGCTGAATGGATGAACAAGTTCGGCTACGGCGAATACACCGGTATCGACCTGGCGGAAGAGCGTTCCGGAAATATGCCCACGCGCGAATGGAAGCAAAAACGCTTCAAACGCCCTTGGTATCAAGGGGATACCATTCCGGTCGGCATCGGCCAAGGCTACTGGATTGCCACGCCGATTCAAATGGCGAAAGCACTGACGACGCTTATCAACGATGGCAACGTGAAAACCCCGCATTTGCTTTATATCGCGCGCAATAGCGGCGTCATTGTACCTTATCGTCAACAAGAAGCGTCGCGGCTTAGCGATGTGCGCGCCAGCTATTGGGAAATCGCCAAAGACGGGATGTACGGGGTTGCTAACCGTCAGAACGGTACTGCGCATAAATTTTTCGCCGATGCGCCGTATAAGATCGCGGCAAAAACCGGTACAGCGCAGGTATTTGGCCTGAAAGAAAATGAGACCTACAATGCACATAAAATCGCCGAACACCTGCGCGACCACAAACTGCTGACGGCATTTGCCCCCTATAACAATCCCAAGATTGCCATCTCAATCGTTTTGGAGAATGGCGGCGCTGGCCCTGCGATCAGCGCCTTGGTACGCCAAATGCTCGACCACATTATTCTGGGCGATAACAACACCGAATTGCCCGATGCGCCACCGAGCGCACCCGGTTCTGAAAGCGAGTAACCGCCGCCATGACTGAAAGCCAACAAAAAAGGTCGATCTGGACCAAGACTCATATCGACCTACCCTTCCTGCTCTGTATTCTGGTGCTGCTGGGGTACAGTTTATTCGTGATGTGGAGCGCCAGCGGCCAGGACATCGGCATGATGGAGCGTAAAGCGGCACAGATAGCCATTGGGCTTGCCGTGATGATCGTCATGGCGCAAATTCCGCCGCGCGTTTACGAAGGCTGGGCACCCTATCTCTATATCGTGTGTGTCATTCTGCTGATCATGGTGGATGTGTTCGGCCAGATCAGTAAGGGCGCACAGCGCTGGCTCGATCTTGGCTTTGTGCGTTTTCAGCCGTCAGAAATTGCCAAAATTGCCGTGCCGCTAATGGTGGCTCGTTTTATCAACCGTGATATGTGCCCACCGTCGCTGAAAAATACCGGGATTGCTCTGGTATTAATCTTTTTGCCGACCCTGCTGGTGGCGGCACAACCCGATCTGGGCACGTCGATTCTGGTCGCGGCATCCGGCCTGTTTGTGCTTTTTCTCGCGGGTATGAGCTGGCGGCTGATCGCCGTGGCGCTGGTGTTGCTTGCAGCGTTTATTCCCGTGCTCTGGTTCTTCCTGATGCACGATTACCAACGCGCCCGTGTGATGATGCTGCTCGATCCAGAAAGCGATCCGCTGGGTGCAGGCTACCATATTATTCAGTCCAAGATTGCTATCGGCTCCGGAGGCTTGTCGGGTAAAGGGTGGTTACAAGGCACCCAGTCACAGCTCGAATTTCTGCCAGAACGCCATACCGACTTTATTTTTGCCGTACTGGCAGAGGAGTTGGGATTGATTGGGGTGCTGATTCTGATCGCCATGTATCTGTTTGTCATCATGCGCGGCCTGGTCATTGCCGCCAATGCCCAGACCTCGTTTGGCCGAGTGATGGTCGGCGGCCTGATTCTCATTCTGTTTGTCTATGTTTTTGTTAACATCGGTATGGTGAGTGGCATATTGCCCGTGGTTGGGGTACCGCTCCCGCTTATCAGTTACGGCGGCTCGGCGTTGGTGGTGTTGATGGCAGGATTTGGCATCGTGATGTCAATCCACACGCACCGTAAGATGCTCTCGAAAAACTTATAAAATGAGGTAAACACATGCGTAAGGACTGGCTTTGGATCGGCATCGTCACCTTGATGCTTGCAGCCTGTACCACCACGGAAGCCCCGCGAGCACCGATCACGCCGACCACGGCTTATAACGGTCCGGTGGAAGAGATTGGCGGAGCCGAGCCGCGCTATGAGCCCTATAATCCGAGCACGTTGCAGGATTACACCATCAAGGGCAAAACCTACAAGGTTGTCCAGAATGCGCAGAACTTCTCCGAGGTCGGTCTGGCAACCTGGTATGGCGCTGAAGCCAACGGTAATCGTACCTCTATCGGCGAAATCTTCGATCCCAATGCCATTACCGCTGCGCACCCGACGCTGCCATTACCCAGCTATGTCCGCGTGACAAACCTGAGCAACGGCCGCCGTTTGGTGGTGCGCGTGAACGATCGCGGCCCGTATACTCCGGGCAGAATCATCGATCTGTCCAAGGCGGCTGGCGATCGCCTCAATATATCCAATAACACCAAAGTGAAAGTTGAAGCGATTGTGGTAGCGCCGGATGGCACGCTGTCCGGGCCAGGCACCATTGGGACCGCCGTTGCCAAACAGAGTTTCGCCTTGCCCGATCGCCCCAACCTCGGTGCCAGCGGATTGGGTACGCCGATGATGGAAACCAGCGCGCCGACAGCCATTGCCAGCAGGCCCGTCAACAACAGTGCTCTCAGCGAACACATTAACGGCGACATGCCCGCCAGCAGCACCAGTGCACGCCAAAGCGGGTTTTTGGGTGCCCCGACGGCCCTGCGTTCTGGCGTATTGGAAGATACCCATGCCGCTACGCCCACAACCAGCGAACCTGCAGCCACGACAGCGCTCCCACTTGCTGTGACCCCCGCAGCGACACCCCTTGGCAACAGTAACGGACGCTATCTGGTGCAAGTTGGGGCGTTGAGCGACCCACAGCGCGCGCAAACCTGGCTGAAGAGCCTGAGCGAACGTTTCCGCGTGACGGGGAAAGTGACGCCTAGCAACGGGTTGTATCGCGTTCAGCTTGGCCCTTTTCAAAACCGCCAACAGGCCACTGACCTTCAGCAACGTTTGGCAACAGAAGCGCAGCAGCACGCCTTTATCACAGCGGCAGACGCGCAATAATCCTCTCTCGCCACTGTCCGCCACCTGTTAACGTGCGAACATGGGGTTGTTACGCCATTCTGCTTTAGCAAAATCACGTAACGGAATGTCTGGTGCCGCGCTATAACGCATCTGCTATAGTACTGCTCGTTTTTAACTTCACTCAACGGATGTTGTAGTTCCAATCATGAATATTGTTATCACGTCTCGTTTCACCTTAGGTACAGCGCTGGGCACGCTGCTTGCCGTCAGCGTTGCCACAACGGCCCATGCGGAAGACGTCAATCTCAAGACGATGATCCCCGGCGTACCACAAATCGACGCCGAGTCGTACATCCTGATTGATTACAACTCTGACAAAGTGTTGGCGGAAATGAATGCCGATGCGCGCCGGGATCCCGCCAGCCTGACCAAAATGATGACCAGTTATGTTATCGGACAGGCACTGAAATCCGGCAAGATCACGCAGAATGACATCGTGACCGTCGGTAAAGACGCCTGGGCAACCGGCAACCCAACCTTTCAGGGATCGTCGCTGATGTTCCTGAAACCGGGCGATCGCGTACCGGTCTCACAACTCAGCCGTGGCATCATTCTGCAATCGGGTAATGATGCCTGCGTTGCGATGGCAGACTACGTGGCGGGTAGCCAGGGTGCCTTCGTTAGCCTGATGAATAACTATGTGAAAGCATTGGGTTTGCAGAACACCACGTTCCAGACCGTGCACGGCCTGGATGCGCCGGGGCAGCACAGCTCCGCGCGCGATATGGCGCTGATTGGTCAGGCACTGATTCGCGATGTGCCGGATGAGTACGCCATTTATAAAGAAAGAGAGTTCACCTTTAACAACATCAAGCAGACCAACCGTAATGGCCTGCTGTGGGACAGCAGCCTGGCCGTCGACGGCATCAAAACCGGCCACACCAATGCGGCAGGTTACAATCTGGTTGCCTCGGCCACTGAAGGTCAAATGCGTTTGATCTCAGTAGTGATGGGCGGACGCACCTTCAAAGGCCGCGAAACCGAGAGCAAAAAATTGCTCACCTGGGGTTTCCGTTTCTTTGAAACCGTTGCACCGCTGAAAGCGGGCAAAGAGTTTGCGTCTGAGCCCGTCTGGTTCGGTGACAGCGACAGAGTGTCCCTGAGCGTGGAAAAAGATGCCTACCTCACCATTCCGCGCGGCCGGATGAAAGATCTGAAAGCCAGCTACGTGCTCAATAACACGGAACTGCACGCACCGCTGAGCAAGAACCAGGTGGTCGGCACCATCAACTTCCAGTTGGATGGTAAAACCATTGAGCAGCGTCCGCTGGTCGTAATGAATGAAGTGAAAGAAGGGGGCATTTTTGGTCGCCTGTTTGACTACATTCGCCTGATACTCCATCGCTGGTTGGGCTAAGCCCTTGGGTTAGCCATTTTTGGCCCCATATTCAGAGATGATAACTCCCGCTGCGGCGGGAGTTATACTTTATGTTGAACCAAACGCTATCAAACAGCGACGATCAGCATGGGCACCGATCCATCTGGAGAACACATGAAAACCAAACTCAATGAACTGCTCGAATTTCCCTGCTCATTCACCTACCGGGTGATGGGACACGCGCAGCCAGAATTGGTAGACCGCGTTGTCGAAGTGGTGCAACGCCATGCGCCGGGCGACTATAGCCCACAGGTCAAACCGAGCAGCAAAGGTAATTACCATTCGGTTTCCATCACCATTACCGCCACGCACATTGAGCAAGTCGAGACGCTCTATGAAGAGCTGGGCGCTATCGATATCGTGCGCGTCGTGCTGTAAGGGCATGCCCCTGCCCGGCCGGATAATCGCGGGAAAATGTGTTTCAGTGCTGTTCGCTAGCGCTTACCGCGACTATAATCGGCTCCATTGTTTTCCTTAACCTGAAGATCACGATGTTGCTACAGGATAAGATCATCGTACGTCAGCTTGGCGTACAACCCTATGAGCCAGTCTCATTGGCGATGCATCAGTTTACCGATTCGCGTGACACACAGAGCGCTGATGAGCTTTGGTTGGTGCAGCACCCTCCCGTTTTTACTCAAGGCCAGGCAGGCAAGGCAGAGCATCTGCTCACTACAGGCGATATTCCGGTGATCCAAAGCGATCGCGGCGGTCAGGTGACCTATCATGGGCCGGGTCAGCAAGTGATGTATGTGCTGGTGGATTTAAAGCGCAGAAAAGTGGGTGTGCGAGAGCTGGTCACCGCAATTGAAAATACCGTGGTCGGTACGCTGGCTCAGTGCGGCATCGTCGCTCATGCCCGCGCCGATGCGCCAGGTGTGTATGTGCAAGAATCAAAAATCTGTTCACTCGGTCTGCGTATTCGCAAAGGCTGCTCTTTTCATGGACTGGCACTTAACATCAACATGGACCTGACGCCGTTCTTGCGCATTAACCCGTGCGGCTATGCGGGTATGGTGATGACACAGGTCAGCCAGCAAGCACCCGCTGTGACAGTGGCAGATGTAGCACCAGTATTGATAACCACCTTTATGCAACAGCTTGGTTACACGCAACAAGCGCCGCTGGTATGGGATTGGGCCACTCAGGGTGCGCCTACACCGCGCAATAGATTGGCGTGAGAAAGCGCCATTGGTTTTATGCCTATCGGCGCCAAATCACATTCCGTTTACATTATTTATGCATTTGTGCGACGTAAAGGCTGAATGTCAGACAGCAATGATGGTATAATTTTTTATAGTTTTTAAAAAAAAGTTTAATTGGAAACATAATCCATTGAATCATAGATTTTAAATCATGATTCAACCTGTGATTCAGAACTGGAACCTGGCTATCATGAGTAAACCGATTCAGATGGAACGCGGCGTTAAATACCGCGATGCAGACAAAATGGCACTCATCCCGGTACGCACCGTCGTCACTGAGCGGCAGGAGCTACTGCGTAAACCTGAATGGATGAAAATCAAGTTACCTGCCGATTCCAGCCGTATTCAGGGCATCAAGGAGGCCATGCGCAAAAACGGCCTGCATTCCGTCTGTGAAGAGGCCTCCTGCCCGAATCTGGCCGAATGTTTCAACCACCGCACGGCAACCTTTATGATTCTGGGTGCCATTTGTACCCGCCGTTGCCCGTTCTGCGACGTGGCACACGGCCGCCCGGTGACTCCCGATGCCAATGAGCCTGAGAAACTGGCGCAAACTATCCATGACATGGGGTTGCGCTACGTGGTTATCACCTCCGTTGACCGGGATGACCTGCGCGACGGCGGCGCACAGCACTTCGCTGACTGCATCGCCGCTATTCGCCGTAAAAATCCGCATATTCGCATTGAGACGCTGGTGCCCGACTTCCGCGGCCGTATGGATAAAGCGTTGGATATCCTGAACGTGACGCCGCCGGACGTGTTCAACCACAATCTGGAAAACGTACCGCGCCTCTACCGTCAGGTGCGTCCTGGTGCTAACTACGAGTGGTCATTGAAGCTGCTTGAGAACTTCAAAGCCATGCATCCTGAAATCCAGACCAAATCCGGCCTGATGGTTGGGCTGGGGGAAACAAACGCAGAGATCGTTGAAGTAATGCGTGACCTGCGCCGCCACGGCGTCACCATGTTGACGTTAGGGCAATATTTGCAGCCGAGCCGTCATCACCTGCCGGTGAAACGTTAT
This sequence comes from Symbiopectobacterium purcellii, assembly GCF_052050035.1. Lineage (GTDB taxonomy): Bacteria > Pseudomonadota > Gammaproteobacteria > Enterobacterales > Enterobacteriaceae > Symbiopectobacterium > Symbiopectobacterium purcellii_A. The sequence continues at coordinate 3,626,448 of NZ_CP189882.1, read as the reverse complement.
GTGAGCCCGGAAGAGTTTGACGAGATGAAAGCCGAAGCGATGGCGATGGGCTTTACCCACGCAGCCTGCGGCCCGTTTGTGCGTTCGTCGTATCACGCCGATCTGCAAGCAAAAGGCATTGAGGTCAAGTAAGCGCCTCGCCCCATTCCCAGTCGAAACGCAACAAAACGGTAGGGCATTATGCCGCCTGTAAGTGCGTTAAAAATACCTCATTTGGAGAACGATAATCCAGCGATTTTCGGCCTCGCGTATTGAGCAGGTGTTCGAGTGCTGCAACCTTGCGATGGGTGACATAATTGAAGTCCGTTCCCTTCGGGTAAAAACGCCATATCAGCCCGTTGGTATGCTCATTCAACCCGCGTTCCCAGGAATGATATGGCCGGGCAAAGTAGACCGGTGCCCCCGTGACTTTTGTAATTTCCCCGTGCTGGGAAAATTCAGAACCGTTGTCAGCAGTCAGGGTTTTAAACTCGCAGAAGGTATTGGCAACGATGTCCCTGAAGGCCGCTACCACTGTCTCTGCTCGCTTGTTGGGCAGTTTGCGAATGATGACCAGCTTGACGGCTTTATCGACCACCGTCAGCAGGAATGATTTCTGATCTTTGCCAAAGATGGTGTCAATCTCGAAATGCCCGGGTTCCTGTTTGAGGTCAGCAACGGCCGGCCGCTGCTCAATGCCAACTGTAGTGGCATACTGAATTTGGCCACCTAAGTAGAGGTGATATGCTTACCTCATAATTTTTATAGGTGCCAAAATGAGTAAAATAATTACTGCTGAATTTAAATGTGAAACCGCCAAATTAGTCCTTGACCAAAATTATACCTACCAGGAAGCCGCGAAAGCCATGAACGTCAGTCTTTCAGCGATTAGCCGGTGGGTAAGAGCCCTTCGTTTAGAACGTCAAGGGAAAACATCGCCTGGTCTGCCATTAACACCTGAACAAATTGAGTTCAGAGAAATGAAGAAAAAAATCCACCGACTGGAAATGGAGAATTCCATCTTAAAAAAGGCTACTGCGCTCTTAATGTCCTACTCACTGAAAAATTCTCGGTAGTTGAAAAGCTAAGAGCGCTTTATCCAGTGAAAGCGGGCTTTGTTGAATAATTTAACCGTTTGATTTACATCTTCTTTAGTTAGAATGCATTTACAGAGAATGTATTTTGTTAGAACGACAAATCAAATAGTTAGCACAATAAAAAGCATTCCGAGAGGAAAAATTAGTCGTTGAAATTTTATAATGCTTATATAAATTAGTATCTTAAATTATTCAACAAAGCCGTGAAAGCGTTGTGTCGTATTTTTAATGTTCACCGAAGCAGTTATCGCTATTGGTGTCGACCTAAGGAGCCAGATATTGAGCGGACGATAAAACGTAGCCTGGTCAGCGAAGCGTGGAACGTTAGTGGCGGGTCTGCGGGCGCAAGGACTATCGCCACGATGGTTACCAATACACACGACGTGAAACTTGGGCGGTGGTTAGCGGGTAAGTTGATGAAAGAATTAACCCTCGTTAGTTGCCAAACAAGAAAACATCAATACAACCGCGGTGGAAATGAACGTATTGATATTCCAAATCTGCTCAATAGGCAGTTCGCTGTTACCAAGCCTGACCAGGTTTGGTGCGGCGGTGTAACCTATATTTGGACAGGCGCCCGATGGGCGTATCTGGCGGTGGTATTAGATTTATTTGCCCGAAAACCCGTGGGTTGGGCAATGTCGTTTTCGCCAGATTCAGAATTAACAGCCAAAGCACTACAAATGGCTTGGGAACTGCGTGGGCATCCCAAACAAGTCATGTTTCATAGTGACCAAGGAAGCCATTACACCAGTCGTCAGCATAGGCAGGCATTGTGGCGTTATCAGATGACCCAAAGTATGAGTCGCAGAGGAAATTGTTGGGATAATAGTCCGATGGAGCGATTCTTCCGTAGTCTGAAGACTGAATGGGTGCCAACGACTGGCTACCAAAGCTTTAGTACTGCTCAATCATCCATTATTCGCTACATAACCCATTATTATAGCGATGTCAGACCTCACTGGTATAACGGTGGGTTAACACCAAATGAATCAGAACGGCTGTTCCATCAACAGTCAGGTAGGGTGGCCAAATTTAGTTGACCACTACACAGGGGGCAAAGGGTGACAGCCACCTTCTGCAGTGAGCGTGACCGGCAGCATCGCCGGAGCGCCTGATGGTGCAGCGAGCAGCCCCTGCTGATAAAGACGCCGCCAGTTGAACAGCAGGTTGTCATTGATGTTATTTTCGCGGGCCAGCTGTGCCACGCTGACGCCGGGCTGCATCGACTGCTCCACCAGGGATATTTTGAAGTCACGGGGGAAGTTGGGGCGACGTGGCCGACTGCGGGGTGCGGGTGTCTCAGCCGGCTCCGGTGCTGCGGGCAGAACGGCGGCTTTACGTGATGCCGGCCGGTAAAGACGCTTCTCCAGACTCCGGGCGCTGATCCTGGCCGGCAGGGGCCAGGGCAGCCCGGCCTTACTGAAGCGAGCGAACAGCTCACATACTGTGGTTTTGGGAATGCCGAGCCGTCTGCCTGCCTCAATACGCGGCAGCTTTTCATCAAAATGGAGGCGGAGTGCTTCAAGGATCCATGTCCGGTGTTTCATGGGATAGTGTCCATTAAAAAATGATGGACACTATTTTCCCGGAACGGACGGTCACAGGACAGACGGTTCAGATGAGACGCTTACAATCGGGTGGTATATTGGGGCAATAGTCGTTGCCCCAATATACCCGTCATACTTCACGTTACAGGTGTGTTGGCTGCGTTCGCTCACCTGAATCACTTACCTGAGTAAGCTCATCGGGACTCCTTCTCTTGCCGTCTTGCTGTAACTCTAATTATTTAGGGCATACTCTTTTTAACTGTGCCACGGGCGAACCCGTGGCAATCGCTTAGATATCCATATCCAGAATGGCTGCACTCAGCCCTTTGCCGTGCATATCCAGCGCCAGTGAGCGGGTAACACCGCCACCCAGTGCGCCATATATGACAAAGTTCAGCGCGCCAATGGCGGGCAGTTCGTAGCGAACGACGTCACCGGTAACGATATCGGCAAACCAGGCTTTAACTTTTTCCGCAGTAACGGCCGTTTTGATTTTCTCAAAATATTCCGCACGATAAGCAATCAGCGAGATATTCGACGTATTGCCTTTGTCACCAGTGCGGGAGTGGGCGATTTCACGTAGTTTCATTATTTGATCTCCAGGTAGTTAACCGCTGGGGTAACGAAAGCGCGCGCCAGCAGGGTGGAATCCATGGCCAGAATCTCTTTAACGCCTTTATTGACGCCACCGCCACCCGCAGGGCCGTTGGTGTACAGCGTTTCCACTTCGTTGCCCACTTTCACTGCCTGTGCGCGAGTGGCACAGCGAGCGGCCACGCGTGCGCGCACTTCATAAGGCTCGCTGCGTTGAGAACGTTCTGCGCCGTGCAGCGCGTCTACGCCAATCAAATCGAAACGCACTTCTGACGGTGCGAAACCGCATATAGCTAAACGACTTAATTTTGATTACATTATTTAAATGAGCTATTCAATTGATTTTAGACGTAAAGTGATATCTACACGGAAAAACGAAGGGTTGAGTATCCGAGAAACAGCGAAGCAATTTCGGATTGGCCCTGCCTCTGTATCGCGTTGGATTAATCAAATAGAGTCAAAAGCATCGAGGCTTTGTTGAATAATTTAACCGTTTGATTTACATCTTCTTTAGTTAGAATGCATTTACAGAGAATGTATTTTGTTAGAACGACAAATCAAATAGTTAGCACAATAAAAAGCATTCCGAGAGGAAAAATTAGTCGTTGAAATTTTATAATGCTTATATAAATCAGTATCTTAAATTATTCAACAAAGCCAAGCATCGACCACGCGTCAGCGAAAGATCGATAAATCCGAGTTGATAAAAGATGTTGAACAATATCCAGATGCTTACCAAAAAGAACGTGCAGAGCGTTTTGGCGTTTGTCAGAAGGCCATTTGGCAAGCGCTTAAAAAGCTGGGATTGACCTATAAAAAAAACTCTACGTCATCCGAAAGCCGACGAAAACGCCCGGCAGGGATTTCAACAAAAAAAACAACAGTATGAAAAAGAAGGTAAACCTATTGTTTTTATTTATGAAAGTGGTTTTTCACACGATGCCGCACGGACTCACGGCTATTCCCCAAAAGGTCAACGGTGTTTTGGCCTGAAGAACTGGGGAACTAGGGGAAGAACAAATGTTATCGGCGCTTTATTAGGCACAACGCTGTTTGCTATCGGATTATTTGATATCAATATTAACAGCGATGTTTTCTATGCCTGGGTCACACAAGTCCTTATCCCAGTACTCCCTAAAAACAGTGTAATCATGATGGACAATGCCACTTTTCACAAAAAACATAATATTCAACAAGTCATCATCGATGCAGGGTATATGGTGGAGTATTTGCCTACATATTCGCCAGATCTTAACCCAATTGAGCATAAATGGGCACAAGCAAAAAGCAAAAAAAGAGAGATGGGTTGCGATACAGAGAGTTTGTTCTCAGTCCATATGGTGTAATCAAAATTGAGACTGTAAAATAATCTGTGTAAATGGCATTTTGAGGAAAACCTTCAAAGGATAACAAAATGCCTATCAGCAACGAACTTATTGACCAACTGCTTCAAGATTGTCACTCCCCTCAGGATCTGCTGGGTGAATCAGGCCTACTCAAGGTGCTGACTAAAAGACTGGCGGAACGGGTTCTTGAAGCTGAGATGGAGATGCACCTTGGGTATGCTAAGCATGACCCGGCTGGTAATCATTCAGGCAACTCACGCAATGGCAAGACATCCAAGAGCGTACGTAGCCAAAATGGGGAGATCGAGCTCGATATTCCGCGCGACCGCAACAGTACCTTCGAGCCGACACTGATCGGTAAGCACGAAAAACAGCTTAACGGCTTCGATGACCGCATTATTTCTCTCTATTCCAGAGGGTTATCAACCCGTGATATTCAGGCACACTTTAAAGAAGTCTACGGGGTCGATGTTTCCGCTGGCTTCATTTCTCAAGTGACCAATGCTGTGATGGATGAAGTTAAGCGCTGGCAGCAACGGCCGCTGGATGCGCTTTATCCCATTGTTTACCTTGACTGTATTGTTGTCAAAAGCCAGGACGGCGGAGCCGTGGCCAACAAGTCTGTTTATCTGGCCCTCGGCGTCAACGGCCAGGGCGAAAAAGAGCTGCTGGGGCTATGGATAGCCAAAACTGAGGGGGCCAAGTTCTGGTTATCTGTGATGACAGAACTGAAAAATCGTGGGCTAAAGGACATCTTCGTCGCCTGCTGCGATGGCCTGAAAGGCTTTCCTGATGCCATTGAAGCTGTTTACCCGCATACGCGGGTACAGCTCTGCATTGTGCATCAGGTGCGGAACTCGCTGCGCTACGTCGGCTGGAAAGAGCGTAAGGCCGTTGCTGCTGACCTGCGCACCATCTATAGTTCCGCAACGCTAGAGGGCGCTGAAGAGGCCCTGGATGCCTTCGCGGCCAAATGGGATGAACAGTTCCCGACGATCAGCCCGTCGTGGAGAAATAATTGGGAACGTCTCATCGTCATTTTTGACTTTCCGCCGGAGATCCGCAAGGTTATCTACACCACCAACGCGATAGAGTCGTTAAATGCTTCATTGCGCAAGATAACGAAAACGCGACGAATATTTCCAACGGATGACTCGGTGATAAAATTACTCTATCTAGCCTTGCATAATATCTCTGCTAAATGGACCTTGCCAATCAGAGACTGGAAACCTGCTATGAGCCAATTCATGTTGATGTATGGAGAACGAATCTCCGGTTAAGCAATGGAGCCATTTACACAAAATTCTTTACAGACTCTCAAAATTAAGTCGCTTGGCTATACCACGGTTTTGATGATAAAGCGCGTGTTTAACCTGTCGCTCCGGGCATTACAGGGCTTTGTCGACTCGGTTTTTACACTGATGAGCGGCTTTGTTGAATAAATCAGAATTAGCCGACAGGATGACTCCCTCTGCTACACCTGTTATCCTATCCTGACGCTGTGTGGCATACCCAACAACGTCATACGGTTCAGCGCTTTGACCATCGCTATGGCTTCACCTACTTGAGCCTCATAGTCACGCAGGCTCAGATGGCCACCCAGCAAAGTTTTTATGCGGAACATCGCTGTTTCTGCCACTGAACGCCGGTGATAACCCACTTTCTTTTTCCACATATCATTACTCCCGCTCAGACGCTGATTCGCCACCGCATGGTTACGTTCATGGTACTTGTCCGGCCAGTATTTGGCTCCGCTTCGCGGCGGGATAAGGGGCCTGATTTTCTTTCTTAGCAACGCATCGTGGCAGTAACGGGCGTCATAAGCACCGTCTGCTGACACTTCCCTGATTTTTCGGTGGGTTTGGTTAATCAGGCCCGGCAGTGCCTGCGCATCTGTCGTTCCGCTGAGCGATAAGTCGGCACAGATAATCTCATGCGTCGCACTGTCTGCTGCCAGATGAAGCTTGCGCCACACTCTTCGTCTGTCAGCCCCATGCTGCCTGACTTTCCATTCACCTTCGCCAAAGACCTTCAGACCGGTACTGTCGATGACCAGATGCGAGATTTCACCACGCGTTGGCGTTTTTATGCTGATACTGACGGTTTTTGCCCGCCGACTGACCAGAGAGTAGTCCGGGCAGCGCAGTGGCAGGCTCATCAGTGTAAAAACCGAGTCGACAAAGCCCTGTAATGCCCGGAGCGACAGGTTAAACACGCGCTTTATCATCAAAACCGTGGTAACAGCCATATCGGTGTAGTAAAGCGGCCGACCGCGACCTTCAGGCGAAGAACTGTCAGTCCATGCAGCGATGGCCGACTCATCAAGTCAGACCGTCAGGGAGCAGCGTTGTCTGAGTGCTTTGTTGTAGGTGGGCCAGTTGGTGATTTTAAACTTTTGCTTTGCCATGGGGAGCTGCTATCGGGAGCGATGATAGTGGCTTTGTTGAATAATTTAAGATACTGATTTATATAAGCATTATAAAATTTCAACGACTAATTTTTCCTCTCGGAATGCTTTTTATTGTGCTAACTATTTGATTTGTCGTTCTAACAAAATACATTCTCTGTAAATGCATTCTAACTAAAGAAGATGTAAATCAAACGGTTAAATTATTCAACAAAGCCGATGATAGTGCTTTGATCCGGCGATCCCCTGAAAGTTCGATTTATTCAACAAAGCCACAATAAAATAAAAAGCAGTTTATCTAATGGGGTTGGGATAAATCCTTTCTGCCCTGCACCCATCTGTCGCTCGTGATCTTTTCGATTCTTTTTCCGATAAATCAAATAACAAGCTGAAAATTCAGCGGCTAAATTTTTCAATTCTTCGACTGATAATCCAATGATTGCTTTACATAAACGATTATCTCGTAACAACCGCTCTTTGTTGATCATTTCAAACCTTTATTCTCTAAGTTAAACCTCTTTTTATTCTCAATAGCCTGACAAAAAATGCAAGTCTCTATTCAGCAACTAGTTTAATGTACGCGGTTCTGCCAACCTGTCTGGAAAAAGGTATCAAAATCATCACCAATATGGGTTCTGCCAACCCAACGGCAGCGGGCCAGCGCGTGCTGGAGATCGCCAAAGAACTGGGCGCCACACAGCTGAAAATTGCCGTGGTCACCGGTGATGACGTACGCGATGTATTGATTCAACAAGATGCGCGTCTGGATGAAATCGGCCAGCCAGTTTCTACCTGCGGTAAAGAGATCCTTTGCGCCAATGGCCCATTCCCAGTCGAAACGCAACAAAACGGTAGGGCATTATGCCGCCTGTAAGTGCGTTAAAAATACCTCATTTGGAGAACGATAACCCAGCGATTTTCGGCCTCGCGTATTGAGCAGGTGTTCGAGTGCTGCAACCTTGCGATGGGTGACATAATTGAAGTCCGTTCCCTTCGGGTAAAAACGCCGTATCAGCCCGTTGGTATGCTCATTCAACCCGCGTTCCCAGGAATGATATGGCCGGGCAAAGTAGACCGGTGCCCCCGTGACTTTTGTAATTTCCCCGTGCTGGGAAAATTCAGAACCGTTGTCAGCAGTCAGGGTTTTAAACTCGCAGAAGGTATTGGCAACGATGTCCCTGAAGGCCGCTACCACTGTCTCTGCTCGCTTGTTGGGCAGTTTGCGAATGATGACCAGCTTGACGGCTTTATCGACCACCGTCAGCAGGAATGATTTCTGATCTTTGCCAAAGATGGTGTCAATCTCGAAATGCCCGGGTTCCTGCTTGAGGTCAGCAACGGCCGGCCGCTGCTCAATGCCAACACGGTTGGGAATAGGACCGCGTTTGTTCTCATCGGTCTGATAGTTATACCGTTTACCCCGATGAGGGAGCTGCTGATACAGCTCACCGCCGGCCCGGCGCTCCTGCTGGATATAGCGATAGAGCGAGTTCTTGCTGACGGACAGGCCAAATTCCAGGACCAGGCGCCCACTGATGACCTCAGGTGAGGTGTGGGTAGACAGCGCCGTTCTGATAAAGTCCTGAATGTGCGGTTCAAGCTGGTTAATCACGCTGTCCGGCCGTGTTTTCTGCCGCCGCCCTCTGGCCAACGTTTCGGCCCTTCTGCAGGAATAGACCCCGTTGAAAGCGGCGTCGGTATTGCGTCTGAGTTCCCTGCTGATGGTAGAACGAGGAAGCTCCAGTTCCCGGGCGATGGTGGCCTGGTTAACCCCATCACCACGCCGCTTTTCGATGTAGAACCGTTCTTTAAACTAGTTGCTGAATAGAGACTTGCATTTTTTGTCAGGCTATTGAGAATAAAAAGAGGTTTAACTTAGAGAATAAAGGTTTGAAATGATCAACAAAGAGCGGTTGTTACGAGATAATCGTTTATGTAAAGCAATCATTGGATTATCAGTCGAAGAATTGAAAAATTTAGCCGCTGAATTTTCAGCTTGTTATTTGATTTATCGGAAAAAGAATCGAAAAGATCACGAGCGGCAGATGGGTGCAGGGCAGAAAGGATTTATCCCAACCCCATTAGATAAACTGCTTTTTATTTTATTGTATTTAAAATGTTATCCGACCTATGATTTGCAAGGACTTCTTTTTGGTTTAGATAGAACACGGGTATGTCGCTGGGTAAAAATATTATTGCCGGTTTTAGAGATGACCTTGGGGCGAGAATGTGTTTTGCCCGCTCGTCAAATTCGCTCTGCTGAGGAATTTTTTCGCGCCTTTCCTGGAGTTAAAGACGTCTTTATTGATGGGACAGAGCGACCTGTCCAAAAGCCTAAGAATCTGCGTCGGCGAAAAAAAATGTATTCGGGAAAGAAAAGACAGACCACTCGAAAAGGGCTTATTATGACTGACGAAACAAGGCAAATTGGATTTATCCCCATGAGCAAAAATGGGCGCCGTCACGATAAACGCTTACTCGATAAAGTCGATATAATTCGCCATATTCCTCCTGAGGTAACCATCTGGGCAGATACCGGTTTTCAAGGTATAGATAAACAGCATCCTAATACACAAATCCCAAAAAAAGGAACTCGAAAAAGACCTTTATCGCCTGAACAAAAACAAGAAAATAAAATAATCTCGGGCATCCGTATTACAGTTGAACACGCCATCGCGGGTATCAAGCGCCTCGGTTGCATGACCCAAATTTTACGGAATCGTAGACCCTTTATTGATGATACCTTCTTACTCCTTAGCGCCGGTCTTTGGAATTTCCATCTCAGAACAGCATAAAATTTACTTCAATCACCGAAACACCCTTATTTCACTATTAAGCAACACGCTTTTTGTGAGTCAGATGTTTTCCCTGCATGCAACGGGATCTCCAGTAGGGCCAGAACGGTGATTTTATCCGACTCTGGCCAGTGGGTCACTTTGTTGCATTTCGACTGGGAATGGGGCAATGCCTACATGGGCGCTGATGCCATGGTCAAAGCGCTGCATGACGGTGCGGACATCATTATCGCCGGGCGCGTATCTGACCCGTCTTTGTTCCTGGCACCGATGATGTATAGCTAAACGACTTAATTTTGATTACATTATTTAAATGAGCTATTCAATTGATTTTAGACGTAAAGTGATATCTACACGGAAAAACGAAGGGTTGAGTATCCGAGAAACAGCGAAGCAATTTCGGATTGGCCCTGCCTCTGTATCGCGTTGGATTAATCAAATAGAGTCAAAAGCATCGACCACGCGTCAGCGAAAGATCGATAAATCCGAGTTGATAAAAGATGTTGAACAATATCCAGATGCTTACCAAAAAGAACGTGCAGAGCGTTTTGGCGTTTGTCAGAAGGCCATTTGGCAAGCGCTTAAAAAGCTGGGATTGACCTATAAAAAAAACTCTACGTCATCCGAAAGCCGACGAAAACGCCCGGCAGGGATTTCAACAAAAAAAACAACAGTATGAAAAAGAAGGTAAACCTATTGTTTTTATTGATGAAAGTGGTTTTTCACACGATGCCCCACGGACTCACGGCTATTCCCCAAAAGGTCAACGGTGTTTTGGCCTGAAGAACTGGGGAGCTAGGGGAAGAACAAATGTTATCGGCGCTTTATTAGGCACAACGCTGTTTGCTATCGGATTATTTGATATCAATATTAACAGCGATGTTTTCTATGCCTGGGTTACACAAGTCCTTATCCCAGTACTCCCTAAAAACAGTGTAATCATGATGGACAATGCCACTTTTCACAAAAAACATAATATTCAACAAGTCATCATCGATGCAGGGTATATGGTGGAGTATTTGCCTACATATTCGCCAGATCTTAACCCAATTGAGCATAAATGGGCACAAGCAAAAAGCAAAAAGCAAAAAGCAAAAAAAGAGAGATGGGTTGCGATACAGAGAGTTTGTTCTCAGTCCATATGGTGTAATCAAAATTAAGTCGCTTGGCTATATGAATTCAACTGGGCAGCCGACGATTGGGAACACCTGGGCAAAGGCACGTGCCTTGGTCACCTGCTGGAATGCGCAGGACAGATCACTGGTGGTTACTATGCCGATCCTGGCTTCAAGGATATTCCGCATCTGGAGCGCCTTGGCTTCCCGATCGCGGAAATTGACGAAAACGGCGATGCGGTTATCACCAAAGTTGCCGGTTCTGGCGGCCGGGTTTGCGTGGACACCTGCAAAGAGCAGATGCTGTATGAAATCCACCGTCCGGACAGCTATAGCCAAGCGACATTATTTTGATAACAGCCAGCTATGCTTCTTTGCCGCATATCAGGGCATAGGATGTAATCATTTTTAAGTCGGTTGGCTATAACAGCCATATCGGTGTAGTAAAGCGGCCGACCACGACCTTCAGGCGAAGAACTGTCAGTCCATGCAGCGATGGCCGACTCATCAAGCCAGACCGTCAGGGAGCCGCGTTGTCTGAGTGCTTTGTTGTAGGTGGGCCAGTTGGTGATTTTAAACTTTTGCTTTGCCATGGGGAGCTGCTATCGGGAGCGATGATAGTGCTTTGATCCGGCGATCCCCTGAAAGTTCGATTTATTCAACAAAGCCTTGGTCATGATGAAAAATAATAGGGTGGCAATGGTGAGCACCCCGATTAATGCTAACATACAGCACTCCTCTACTTATTATTGTGCGCAGTTGATAATGCATGCTGATTTAACGATTATGTTAAAAATTATCGTTTTTTTATAACAAACATGAAAATCAACGCCTAACCCAGAACAGATATTGTTGGCTGCGCTATTTTTATCATTTGGAATTGGTTCAGACTAACTCATAATTGCAATGGATTCATTTGAAAACCGAATGGGTTTATTCTATTTGCAGATAAAATAAATAGACATAAATTACCCATGTATGGGTAACTGATTGTTTTGAAATGGTATCAAAGAATAATTTGCGATAGGCGTGGGTGAGGTGTTGTGATTTTGCTTCAAAATGTAGCAATTGCATCTTTTATCTGAAGACCAAATAAGATTAAATAATTATGGCAGTAATCATAAAAACAAAATAAGTCGCTTGATTGAAATAAAGTTTGTTAATTTTTAACCGATGTGTAAGGTCTATTTCAGATAGAGGTGTTATGAACTTATCCATTAAACAATTGAGGGCATTTATTGCGCTCACGGAAACTGAAAACTTTACCCGGGCAGCGCAGAAAATAAACTTGTCGCAGCCTGCCTTTAGCGCGTTGATCGCGACATTGGAAGATGAGGTGGGATATCGTCTTTTTGACCGTGACACGCGCAAGGTACAGTTAAACGGAAATGGCATTCACTTTATTGATATTGCTCGTCGACTCATTCAGTCGCATGATGATGCCGTCGTGGAGATTAAGTCGTATGCCACCGGATACGAAGGCAAAATTGTATTGGCAGTGTTGCCCTCAATGGCGGTGGAATGGTTGCCGCAGGTGCTGGCACAGCATCATCGCGCACATCCTGATATCAAGGTTGAACTGTTGGATACGCAGTGGGATCGTTGCCTAAAAGACATTCTGGATGGGCGCGCGGATCTGGCATTAACCGCAGGTCAGCCTTCTCCGGGCACGTTCAGCTCCCGAATGCTGTTTGCCGATGAGTTTTTCCTGATTTGCCATCGCAATCACCCTCTGGCACAGCGTCAAAGCGTTGACGTTGCCGAACTGGCAAAGCACGCCTTTGTGGGCTTCTCTCAGGGGACCAGCATCCGTCAGTACACCGATCAACTGATGGCGCCGCACATTTTTAACTACGTGCTTTAAGTGCGTCAACTGACCACCATGATGGGGCTGGTCGCGGCCAACTATGGGGTGAGCATTGTGACTGGCCTGACGCTGTTTCAGTTTCAGCACAAAGATATCGCGATTGTGCCGTTTCGCGATCTGTCGCTACAGCGTGGCATCTATCTGGTGACCGACAAAGAGCGGCAGTTGTCGCAATGTGCCAAAGAGTTCTATGAATTTCTGCTGGAAAAAGCGGAGAGTTTCACCCCGCGCTCAGTATCCTGACGCTTTGTTAAAAAACGGCCCACAGGGCATGGGCTGGAAGAGGAAACCTTCAGGTTTTTTTCTCCGGCCAGTCATCTTCTTTATCCCACTCGGCGTTGTTGTCTCTGTAAGGCGGCAGTTCCGGTTTATTCTTGAGAAAGCGTTTATGGTCAAGGCGGCTCAGTTCTTTCATGCCGTTAATCACCATGCCAACCAGAATAATCAGAATCACCCACCAGTAATCAGCCAGCCACGACATGTTCAATCCTCATCAATATTCATGATAAAGCGGGAAAAAATATCAGGCAGGTGCGGGCGTAACCAAGCATCTCCCGCGATATCTTCATGTTGCCAGGCTTCCAGAATAACCTCTGGTGTCAACTGTTGCGCCGCCGGTCTGGCCAAGGGGTGGTAGCTGATGTGCCAGAGTTCTATCGCTACGCCGCCGCGGTCGTGGGCAAAGGGGCGGTAAAAATCGAACTGCGCCATATGCGCAGTAAGCCAGTCGTTCAGTTCAGCAAAATAACCGTCCGCCTGATATTCCCACGGCTCCAGTTGCAGACGGGTCCCCTGAGGCAGGCGTGACGGATCGTAGATATCAAGCTCAGTGCCCCAGTGATGGCGGCTGGCGCCCGGCAGGGCCGACCAGCGCAATATCGCGGCACAGCGTTCCGCCACAGAAAGCGCTGTTGCCACCAGCGGCTGGCTGTTTTTATCCAGCAACGGGCGCTCGCTGTTGAATTTTTGATTCCAGATGTGGCGCTGGCGGGCAAAGTCACGAAAGGTGCTGGCGGGCTGTAGCTGAAAGCCATCGCGCGCAGCCGCCTGCTGTAAGCCAGTAAAGGCGGTGAGAGCGGCCGGTTGCAGGCTGTGTGTCTCACCGAGCGGGACAAGGTGCTCACGGGTTTTCCCCGTGAGCATGGCGTGCGTCATCATGCGATGAGCTGCTCCATAATGCGTTGATAAATGCGGCTCAGTAATTGCAGGTCGGCGGCGCTGACGCACTCGTCCACTTTGTGGATGGTGGCGTTTACCGGGCCAAGCTCTACCACCTGTGCGCCCATCTGCGCGATAAAGCGCCCATCCGACGTGCCACCATTGGTCAGCAACTCCGGGGTGATTTCGCTGTAATGCTCAACGGAGGTCACCACGGCATCGACCAGATCCCCTGGCGGGGTTAAAAAGGGTTGGCCGGAGAGGTTCCAGTTCAGCGTGTAGTTAAGCTGGTGGCGATCCAGCAGGGCGGCGACGCGCGCTTTAATCATGTCGTCCGTCAACTCCGTGCTAAAGCGGAAATTAAACTGCACAAACAGCTCGCCGGGGATCACGTTATTGCTGCCAGTGCCCGCATTAATGTTGGCAATTTGCATGCTGGTGGGGGGGAAGAAGGCATTACCCTGATCCCATTCGGTGCTGACCAGCTCATTCAGGGCTTCCATAGCGCGATGCACCGGGTTGTCGGCCAGATGCGGATAGGCCACGTGGCCCTGAACCCCGTGTACGGTCAGATTGGCAGTGATAGAGCCACGACGCCCGTTTTTTAACACGTCGCCCAGTTTGGTGGTGCTGGAGGGTTCACCCACCAGACAGTAATCCAGACGCTCATTACGTGCCATTAACGCCTCAACCACCTTCACCGTGCCGTTTACCGCACTGGCTTCTTCATCTGAGGTGATCAAAAACGCCAGGCGGCCCTGATGATGGGGATTAGCCTGTACAAATCGCTCGGCGGCCACCACCATGGCGGCAACTGACCCTTTCATGTCTGCCGCGCCGCGCCCATACAAAAAGCCATCGCGCAGGGTAGGTTCAAACGGTGGGTGCTGCCAGCGGCTGGCATCACCGCTCGGAACCACATCGGTATGCCCGGCAAACGCCAGCGTTTTGCCTTCACCGCGCCATGCCCAGACATTTTCGGTATCGCCGAAATCCATTTTTTCAATGGTAAAGCCCACCGCTTTCAGGCGTTCAATCAGCAGTGCCTGACACCCTTCATCGCGCGGGCTGAGCGATGGGCGTTTAATCAATTGTTGTGCAAGTTCTAAAACGGGGCAGGACATCTCACTCTTTCTCCGCGGTAAAGGCGTGGTAACTTTCGGCAGTGAAGCCTAACAGGGCACGCTCGCCGCTCACCAGTAGCGGGCGTTTGATCAAGGCTGGATGCGCCAGCAGCAGGGCGCAGGCGCTTTCAGCATCGGTGACAGCGGCGCGCTCAGCGTCACTTAACTGGCGCCAGGTGGTTCCGCGCGTATTGAGCAACGGTTGCCAATCGCCGATAAGACGGATAAAGGCGGTTAACTGCGCATGCTCCAACCCATCGCCACGGTAATCATGAAACTGATAGGCAATCTGATGCGCTTCCAGCCAGCGTCGTGCTTTTTTGATCGTATCGCAGTTTTTGATACCGTACATCATCAGCGTCATGGTGATAACAGTCCTTTCTCATCGGGAGGCCATTAAGGCGGCAGGTGAAGGTGTCAGCATGCCGAAAAATGGCCGGGAGATCCACCGATGCAATCTGCTCAGAATGGGATCGTGTTCGCTTTTTATTCGACAGGAAAACGTTTCGCTGGTTAAAAAGTGGGCGTATACTGGCCGCAGTTAATCACCAGGGGTGACATGATGATAGAAGTAGAAGTGCGTCACTGGAAAGACTTCATTAAACTAGTTGCTGAATAGAGACTTGCATTTTTTGTCAGGCTATTGAGAATAAAAAGAGGTTTAACTTAGAGAATAAAGGTTTGAAATGATCAACAAAGAGCGGTTGTTACGAGATAATCGTTTATGTAAAGCAATCATTGGATTATCAGTCGAAGAATTGAAAAATTTAGCCGCTGAATTTTCAGCTTGTTATTTGATTTATCGGAAAAAGAATCGAAAAGATCACGAGCGACAGATGGGTGCAGGGCAGAAAGGATTTATCCCGAGTCTGTAAAGAATTTTGTGTAAATGGCTCCATTGCTTAACCGGAGATTCGTTCTCCATACATCAACATGAATTGGCTCATAGCAGGTTTCCAGTCTCTGATTGGCAAGGTCCATTTAGCAGAGATATTATGCAAGGCTAGATAGAGTAATTTTATCACCGAGTCATCCGTTGGAAATATTCGTCGCGTTTTCGTTATCTTGCGCAATGAAGCATTTAACGACTCTATCGCGTTGGTGGTGTAGATAACCTTGCGGATCTCCGGCGGAAAGTCAAAAATGACGATGAGACGTTCCCAATTATTTCTCCACGACGGGCTGATCGTCGGGAACTGTTCATCCCATTTGGCCGCGAAGGCATCCAGGGCCTCTTCAGCGCCCTCTAGCGTTGCGGAACTATAGATGGTGCGCAGGTCAGCAGCAACGGCCTTACGCTCTTTCCAGCCGACGTAGCGCAGCGAGTTCCGCACCTGATGCACAATGCAGAGCTGTACCCGCGTATGCGGGTAAACAGCTTCAATGGCATCAGGAAAGCCTTTCAGGCCATCGCAGCAGGCGACGAAGATGTCCTTTAGCCCACGATTTTTCAGTTCTGTCATCACAGATAACCAGAACTTGGCCCCCTCAGTTTTGGCTATCCATAGCCCCAGCAGCTCTTTTTCGCCCTGGCCGTTGACGCCGAGGGCCAGATAAACAGACTTGTTGGCCACGGCTCCGCCGTCCTGGCTTTTGACAACAATACAGTCAAGGTAAACAATGGGATAAAGCGCATCCAGCGGCCGTTGCTGCCAGCGCTTAACTTCATCCATCACAGCATTGGTCACTTGAGAAATGAAGCCAGCGGAAACATCGACCCCGTAGACTTCTTTAAAGTGTGCCTGAATATCACGGGTTGATAACCCTCTGGAATAGAGAGAAATAATGCGGTCATCGAAGCCGTTAAGCTGTTTTTCGTGCTTACCGATCAGTGTCGGCTCGAAGGTACTGTTGCGGTCGCGCGGAATATCGAGCTCGATCTCCCCATTTTGGCTACGTACGCTCTTGGATGTCTTGCCATTGCGTGAGTTGCCTGAATGATTACCAGCCGGGTCATGCTTAGCATACCCAAGGTGCATCTCCATCTCAGCTTCAAGAACCCGTTCCGCCAGTCTTTTAGTCAGCACCTTGAGTAGGCCTGATTCACCCAGCAGATCCTGAGGGGAGTGACAATCTTGAAGCAGTTGGTCAATAAGTTCGTTGCTGATAGGCATTTTGTTATCCTTTGAAGGTTTTCCTCAAAATGCCATTTACACAGATTATTTTACAGTCTCTTTATCCCAACCCCATTAGATAAACTGCTTTTTATTTTATTGTATTTAAAATGTTATCCGACCTATGATTTGCAAGGACTTCTTTTTGGTTTAGATAGAACACGGGTATGTCGCTGGGTAAAAATATTATTGCCGGTTTTAGAGATGACCGTGGGGCGAGAATGTGTTTTGCCCGCTCGTCAAATTCGCTCTGCTGAGGAATTTTTTCGCGCCTTTCCTGGAGTTAAAGACGTCTTTATTGATGGGACAGAGCGACCTGTCCAAAAGCCTAAGAATCTGCGTCGGCGAAAAAAATGTATTCGGGAAAGAAAAGACAGACCACTCGAAAAGGGCTTATTATGACTGACGAAACAAGGCAAATTGGATTTATCCCCATGAGCAAAAATGGGCGCCGTCACGATAAACGCTTACTCGATAAAGTCGATATAATTCGCCATATTTCTCCTGAGGTAACCATCTGGGCAGATACCGGTTTTCAAGGTATAGATAAACAGCATCCTAATACACAAATCCCAAAAAGGGAACTCGAAAAAGACCTTTATCGCCTGAACAAAAACAAGAAAATAAAATAATCTCGGGCATCCGTATTACAGTTGAAGACGCCATCGCGGGTATCAAGCGCCTCGGTTGCATGACCCAAATTTTACGGAATCGTAGACCCTTTATTGATGATACCTTCTTACTCCTTAGCGCCGGTCTTTGGAATTTCCATGGCTTTGTTGAATAAATCAGAATTAGCCGACAGGATGACTCCCTCTGCTACAACTGTTATCCTATCCTGACGCTGTGTGGCATACCCAACAACGTCATACGGTTCAGCGCTTTGACCATCGCTATGGCTTCACCTAGTCGAGCCTCATAGTCACGCAGGCTCAGATGGCCACCCAGCAAAGTTTTTATGCGGAACATCGCTGTTTCTGCCACTGAACGCCGGTGATAACCCACTTTCTTTTTCCACATATCATTACTCCCGCTCAGACGCTGATTCGCCACCGCATGGTTACGTTCATGGTACTTGTCCGGCCAGTATTTGGCTCCGCTTCGCGGCGGGATAAGGGGCCTGATTTTCTTTCTTAGCAACGCATCGTGGCAGTAACGGGCGTCATAAGCACCGTCTGCTGACACTTCCCTGATTTTTCGGTGGGTTTGGCTAATCAGGCCCGGCAGTGCCTGCGCATCTGTCGTTCCGCTGAGCGATAAGTCGGCACAGATAATCTCATGCGTCGCACTGTCTGCTGCCAGATGAAGCTTGCGCCACACTCTTCGTCTGTCAGCCCCATGCTGCCTGACTTTCCATTCACCTTCGCCAAAGACCTTCAGACCGGTACTGTCGATGACCAGATGCGAGATTTCACCACGCGTTGGCGTTTTTATGCTGATACTGACGGTTTTTGCCCGCCGACTGACCAGAGAGTAGTCCGGGCAGCGCAGTGGCAGGCTCATCAGTGTAAAAACCGAGTCGGCAAAGCCCTGTAATGCCCGGAGCGACAGGTTAAACACGCGCTTTATCATCAAAACCGTGGTAACAGCCATATCGGTGTAGTAAAGCGGCCGACCACGACCTTCAGGCGAAGAACTGTCAGTCCATGCAGCGATGGCCGACTCATCAAGCCAGACCGTCAGGGAGCCGCGTTGTCTGAGTGCTTTGTTGTAGGTGGGCCAGTTGGTGATTTTAAACTTTTGCTTTGCCATGGGGAGCTGCTATCGGGAGCGATGATAGTGCTTTGATCCGGCGATCCCCTGAAAGTTCGATTTATTCAACAAAGCCCAGGAAATTGTGATTTAAAACAATGATGGGGCTTTGTTGAATAATTTAAGATACTGATTTATATAAGCATTATAAAATTTCAACGACTAATTTTTCCTCTCGGAATGCTTTTTATTGTGCTAACTATTTGATTTGTCGTTCTAACAAAATACATTCTCTGTAAATGCATTCTAACTAAAGAAGATGTAAATCAAACGGTTAAATTATTCAACAAAGCCCAATGATGGCTGAGTTTATGAATATATATCAATTAGTTATTTTTTAGTGCGTAATCTGCCGCAGCAATGGAATGCAGATAGCTAGTATCAAAAAGAGGAGTTTTTGGATCAGATTGATGGATTAAAAGGGGAATTTCGGTGCAGCCCAGAATTACGCCCTCAGCACCTTGCTGGGCCAGTTGATCGATGATGGTGCCAAAATGCCCCATTCCCAGTCGAAACGCAACAAAACGGTAGGGCATTATGCCGCCTGTAAGTGCGTTAAAAATACCTCATTTGGAGAACGATAACCCAGCGATTTTCTGCCTCGCGTATTGAGCAGGTGTTCGAGTGCTGCAACCTTGCGATGGGTGACATAATTGAAGTCCGTTCCCTTCGGGTAAAAACGCCGTATCAGCCCGTTGGTATGCTCATTCAACCCGCGTTCCCAGGAATGATATGGCCGGGCAAAGTAGACCGGTGCCCCCGTGACTTTTGTAATTTCCCCGTGCTGGGAAAATTCAGAACCGTTGTCAGCAGTCAGGGTTTTAAACTCGCAGAAGGTATTGGCAACGATGTCCCTGAAGGCCGCTACCACTGTCTCTGCTCGCTTGTTGGGCAGTTTGCGAATGATGACCAGCTTGACGGCTTTATCGACCACCGTCAGCAGGAATGATTTCTGATCTTTGCCAAAGATGGTGTCAATCTCGAAATGACCGGGTTCCTGCTTGAGGTCAGCAACGGCCGGCCGCTGCTCAATGCCAACACGGTTGGGAATAGGACCGCGTTTGTTCTCATCGGTCTGATAGTTATACCGTTTACCCCGATGAGGGAGCTGCTGATAAAGCTCACCGCCGGCCCGGCGCTCCTGCTGGATATAGCGATAGAGCGAGTTCTTGCTGACGGACAGGCCAAATTCCAGGACCAGGCGCCCACTGATGACCTCAGGTGAGGTGTGGGTAGACAGCGCCGTTCTGATAAAGTCCTGAATGTGCGGTTCAAGCTGGTTAATCACGCTGTCCGGCCGTGTTTTCTGCCGCCGCCCTCTGGCCAACGTTTCGGCCCTTCTGCAGGAATAGACCCCGTTGAAAGCGGCGTCGGTATTGCGTCTGAGTTCCCTGCTGATGGTAGAACGAGGAAGCTCCAGTTCCCGGGCGATGGTGGCCTGGTTAACCCCATCACCACGCCGCTTTTCGATGTAGAACCGTTCTTTGTGAGTCAGATGTTTTCCCTGCATGCAACGGGATCTCCAGTAGGGCCAGAACGGTGATTTTATCCGACTCTGGCCAGTGGGTCACTTTGTTGCGTTTCGAGTGGGAATGGGGCCAATGGCTTTGTTGAATAAATCGAACTTTCAGGGGATCGCCGGATCAAAGCACTATCATCGCTCCCGATAGCAGCTCCCCATGGGCTTTGTTGAATAATTTAAGATACTGATTTATATAAGCATTATAAAATTTCAACGACTAATTTTTCCTCTCGGAATGCTTTTTATTGTGCTAACTATTTGATTTGTCGTTCTAACAAAATACATTCTCTGTAAATGCATTCTAACTAAAGAAGATGTAAATCAAACGGTTAAATTATTCAACAAAGCCCCTCCCCATGGCAAAGCAAAAGTTTAAAATCACCAACTGGCCCACCTACAACAAAGCACTCAGACAACGCGGCTCCCTGACGGTCTGGCTTGATGAGTCGGCCATCGCTGCATGGACTGACAGTAAGCGTGTTGCTTAATAGTGAAATAAGGGTGTTTCGGTGATTGAAGTAAATTTTACGCTGTTCTGAGATGGAAATTCCAAAGACCGGCGCTAAGGAGTAAGAAGGTATCATCAATAAAGGGTCTACGATTCCGTAAAATTTGGGTCATGCAACCGAGGCGCTTGATACCCGCGATGGCGTCTTCAACTGTAATACGGATGCCCGAGATTATTTTATTTTCTTGTTTTTGTTCAGGCGATAAAGGTCTTTTTCGAGTTCCTTTTTTTGGGATTTGTGTATTAGGATGCTGTTTATCTATACCTTGAAAACCGGTATCTGCCCAGATGGTTACCTCAGGAGGAATATGGCGAATTATATCGACTTTATCGGGTAAGCGTTTATCGTGACGGCGCCCATTTTTGCTCATGGGGATAAATCCAATTTGCCTTGTTTCGTCAGTCATAATAAGCCCTTTTCGAGTGGTCTGTCTTTTCTTTCCCGAATACATTTTTTTTCGCCGACGCAGATTCTTAGGCTTTTGGACAGGTCGCTCTGTCCCATCAATAAAGACGTCTTTAACTCCAGGAAAGGCGCGAAAAAATTCCTCAGCAGAGCGAATTTGACGAGCGGGCAAAACACATTCTCGCCCCAAGGTCATCTCTAAAACCGGCAATAATATTTTTACCCAGCGACATACCCGTGTTCTATCTAAACCAAAAAGAAGTCCTTGCAAATCATAGGTCGGATAACATTTTAAATACAATAAAATAAAAAGCAGTTTATCTAATGGGGTTGGGATAAATCCTTTCTGCCCTGCACCCATCTGCCGCTCGTGATCTTTTCGATTCTTTTTCCGATAAATCAAATAACAAGCTGAAAATTCAGCGGCTAAATTTTTCAATTCTTCGACTGATAATCCAATGATTGCTTTACATAAACGATTATCTCGTAACAACCGCTCTTTGTTGATCATTTCAAACCTTTATTCTCTAAGTTAAACCTCTTTTTATTCTCAATAGCCTGACAAAAAATGCAAGTCTCTATTCAGCAACTAGTTTAGTGCTTCGCCTGAAGGTCGTGGTCGGCCGCTTTACTACACCGATATGGCTGTTATAGCCAAGCGACATTATTTTGATAACAGCCAGCTATGCTTCTTTGCCGCATATCAGGGCATAGGATGTAATCATTTTTAAGTCGGTTGGCTATACCACGGTTTTGATGATAAAGCGCGTGTTTAACCTGTCGCTCCGGGCATTACAGGGCTTTGTCGACTCGGTTTTTACACTGATGAGCCTGCCACTGCGCTGCCCGGACTACTCTCTGGTCAGTCGGCGGGCAAAAACCGTCAGTATCAGCATAAAAACGCCAACGCGTGGTGAAATCTCGCATCTGGTCATCGACAGTACCGGTCTGAAGGTCTTTGGCGAAGGTGAATGGAAAGTCAGGCAGCATGGGGCTGACAGACGAAGAGTGTGGCGCAAGCTTCATCTGGCAGCAGACAGTGCGACGCATGAGATTATCTGTGCCGACTTATCGCTCAGCGGAACGACAGATGCGCAGGCACTGCCGGGCCTGATTAACCAAACCCACCGAAAAATCAGGGAAGTGTCAGCAGACGGTGCTTATGACGCCCGTTACTGCCACGATGCGTTGCTAAGAAAGAAAATCAGGCCCCTTATCCCGCCGCGAAGCGGAGCCAAATACTGGCCGGACAAGTACCATGAACGTAACCATGCGGTGGCGAATCAGCGTCTGAGCGGGAGTAATGATATGTGGAAAAAGAAAGTGGGTTATCACCGGCGTTCAGTGGCAGAAACAGCGATGTTCCGCATAAAAACTTTGCTGGGTGGCCATCTGAGCCTGCGTGACTATGAGGCTCAAGTAGGTGAAGCCATAGCGATGGTCAAAGCGCTGAACCGTATGACGTTGTTGGGTATGCCACACAGCGTCAGGATAGGATAACAGGTGTAGCAGAGGGAGTCATCCTGTCGGCTAATTCTGATTTATTCAACAAAGCCGTGCCAAATGCTTGCCGTGAACGGTCATCCAATATGCCGCGGCACAGTTCTTCGTAAATGACTCGGTTGATCTCGTCGCGTTGATCGGGTTGCGGAACTATGACATCGATGCCGTGGCGCTCTCGTAAGCGGCCACGGTAGAAATCCTGCTCCATGGTATAGCGAGTACCCAATAAGCCGACGCGCGTCATGCCATGCAGTTTCAGACTATAGCTAAACGACTTAATTTTGATTACATTATTTAAATGAGCTATTCAATTGATTTTAGACGTAAAGTGATATCTACACGGAAAAACGAAGGGTTGAGTATCCGAGAAACAGCGAAGCAATTTCGGATTGGCCCTGCCTCTGTATCGCGTTGGATTAATCAAATAGAGTCAAAAGCATCGACCACGCGTCAGCGAAAGATCGATAAATCCGAGTTGATAAAAGATGTTGAACAATATCCAGATGCTTACCAAAAAGAACGTGCAGAGCGTTTTGGCGTTTGTCAGAAGGCCATTTGGCAAGCGCTTAAAAGCTGGGATTGACCTATAAAAAAAACTCTACGTCATCCGAAAGCCGACGAAAACGCCCGGCAGGGATTTCAACAAAAAAAACAACAGTATGAAAAAGAAGGTAAACCTATTGTTTTTATTGATGAAAGTGGTTTTTCACACGATACCCCACGGACTCACGGCTATTCCCCAAAAGGTCAACGGTGTTTTGGCCTGAAGAACTGGGGAGCTAGGGGAAGAACAAATGTTATCGGCGCTTTATTAGGCACAACGCTGTTTGCTATCGGATTATTTGATATCAATATTAACAGCGATGTTTTCTATGCCTGGGTCACACAAGTCCTTATCCCAGTACTCCCTAAAAACAGTGTAATCATGATGGACAATGCCACTTTTCACAAAAAACATAATATTCAACAAGTCATCATCGATGCAGGGTATATGGTGGAGTATTTGCCTACATATTCGCCAGATCTTAACCCAATTGAGCATAAATGGGCACAAGCAAAAAGCAAAAAAAGAGAGATGGGTTGCGATACAGAGAGTTTGTTCTCAGTCCATATGGTGTAATCAAAATTAAGTCGCTTGGCTATATCAGCAGTGGCATCGGCGATATGCAATACCGGTAGTTGGCAGGCGTTTTCTGCCGGGTCAGCCACCTTGTGCATGGTGTTGGTACAGATGACGATCGCTTCTGCGCCTGCCCGACGTAGCCCGAGGGCAATGTCAGAAAGCTGTTGCGCAGCCGGCTCCCATGCGCCTTGCGCCTGGAGTTGCTCGATATAGCCAAGCGACATTATTTTGATAACAGCCAGCTATGCTTCTTTGCCGCATATCAGGGCATAGGATGTAATCATTTTTAAGTCGGTTGGCTATATCATGAAAGTCTACGCTGTGCAGTATCAGTTTCGATGAGTGTAAGCCGCCCAGACGCTGCTGAATGCGTTCGTTAATGAGACGGTAGTAGGGCACGGTGGATTCCCAACTCATGCCGCCGATCAATCCAAGGGTTTTCATCGTTAGTTTATCCTGAGGGTCATTTACGGTTGCCCGACACAGTGTGTGGGGAGAAAACGGTAACAAAGGTGTCTCATTTCAAACTATTGGTAAATCGGAGCGTATATTTAGCGATTTTCATCACTTTTTATCCAAGTTCAACTGGACAAATGCGTTACTAATTGCTGTACTGTACCGGGCACACGTTTTGTGTCTTTCATTCATGTTTAAAGGTAAGTTTGATGTCTAAGATTAAAGGTAGCGTTAAGTGGTTCAATGAGTCCAAAGGTTTTGGTTTCATCACTCCGGAAGACGGCAGCAAAGATGTATTCGTACATTTCTCTGCAATCATGAGCAATGGCTTCAAAACTCTGGCTGAAGGTCAGCGAGTAGAGTTTGAAATCACTGACGGTGCTAAAGGCACATCTGCGGCTAACGTTATCGCTATTTAATAATACCGATTTCTTGAAAACCCGCCTATGGCGGGTTTTTTTTATCCTGTTTTCAGGACACCAGCCAGTTGACCAGTGCGAATGCCAGCGCCGTCATGGGCAGTGAGCCTACTAGATTACACAGAATGTTAATGGCTGCCGCTGAGAGTTGACCCTGGTTGATAAACAGAAATGTCTCTGCCGAGAAGGTGGAAAATGTGGTTAACCCGCCACACAGCCCAGTGGTTATCAGCAGCTTCCAATGTGGCGGTACTTCCGCATGACGGGAAAAGTAGGCGAGGGCGCCACCAATGACAAAAGCGCCGATCAGGTTTGCCATCAGCGTACCCAGTGGCAGTACTGACACTGCCGTTGTGTTATAGCGCATTCCCAATACCCACCGGGCAACGCTTCCCGCTCCGCCGCCGATAAATACGGCCAGAAACATCATCCACATAATGACCTCGTGTTGTGCATTATTTTACGTCGAAAGTGATTCAGAGCGGGCAGACTCCTACGCGCCTGCTCTGAGGCGTACGTAGGCATCATCAGCCCAAAAGGCGGTTAGGGAGGAATGCCATCTCCATATGACAAAAACAGTGTAGCGGCTATACCCGTCATACTTCAAGTTGCAGATGCGTTGGCTGCACGCGTTATTCGGTCCATCCCTGGGCTTCACCGCTTACGAGGCCGCCGCACGCGGCGTTCAAATCTGCTCCCAGCAGATTTGTCACCAGAATCAATGACTTGAGTAAGCGCATCGGGATGAATGAACCTCATCCCTGAGGTTCACCCTGCGGACCAGCGCAGGCGCTGTTCAAAACGTAAACGTGTTGTCCTGCAACTCGAATTATTTAGGGTATAGACGTATCAGGAGTAGGGTCTAATTTTGTTACAAATGGATTTTGTGTTCGCTCTGTAGTAAGCATAAATAAACAATATCGGTATTTTTTCGCTGGTATTCCAGTATTCGTAATCAGGTAGGTGTGTGATGGAAGGTATTAGCATTGCCAAGCTGTTGGTGATTGGCGCACTGATTGTTTTACTGTTCGGCACCAATAAACTGCGCTCATTGGGCGGTGACTTGGGGGCAGCAATTAAAGGCTTCAAGAAAGCGATGAATGGCGATCAGTCAGTGAAACCGACCACCGCAGGGGATGATGCAGAACCTGCCGGTGAAATTCCTCATAACAAGGACTAATCACTGTAATCAAAAAGGGCAGCCCATTGGGCTGCCCTTTTGATGAGGTATACGAGTAACAGGGGCAATGTGTAACTAAATATTGTTACGCACGAGGCCCCATTCCCAGTCGAAATGCAACAAAGTGACCCACTGGCCAAACCCGGATAAAATCACCGTTCTGGCCCTACTGGAGATCCCGTTGCATGCAGGGAAAACATCTGACTCACAAAGAGCGGTTCTACATCGAAAAACGGCGTGGTGATGGGGTTAACCAGGCCACCATCGCCCGGGAACTGGAGCTTCCTCGTTCTACCATCAGCAGGGAACTCAGACGCAATACCGACGCCGCTTTCAACGGGGTCTATTCCTGCAGAAGGGCCGAAACGTTGGCCAGAGGGCGGCGGCAGAAAACTCGGCCGGACAGCGTGATTAACCAGCTTGAACCGCACATTCAGGACTTTATCAGAACGGCGCTGTCTACCCACACCTCACCTGAGGTCATCAGTGGGAGCCTGGTCCTGGAATTTGGCCTGTCCGTCAGCAAGAACTCGCTCTATCGCTATATCCAGCAGGAGCGCCGGGCCGGCGGTGAGCTGTATCAGCAGTTCCCTCATCGGGGTAAACGGTATAACTATCAGACCGATGAGAACAAACGCGGTCCTATTCCCAACCGTGTTGGCATTGAGCAGCGGCCGGCCGTTGCTGACCTCAAGCAGGAACCCGGGCATTTCGAGATTGACACCATCTTTGGCAAAGATCAGAAATCATTCCTGCTGACGGTGGTCGATAAAGCCGTCAAGCTGGTCATCATTCGCAAACTGCCCAACAAGCGAGCAGAGACAGTGGTAGCGGCCTTCAGGGACATCGTTGCCAATACCTTCTGCGAGTTTAAAACCCTGACTGCTGACAACGGTTCTGAATTTTCCCAGCACGGGGAAATTACAAAAGTCACGGGGGCACCGGTCTACTTTGCCCGGCCATATCATTCCTGGGAACGCGGGTTGAATGAGCATACCAACGGGCTGATACGGCGTTTTTACCCGAAGGGAACGGACTTCAATTATGTCACCCATCGCAAGGTTGCAGCACTCGAACACCTGCTCAATACGCGAGGGAGAAAATGCCTGGGCTATCGCTCTCCAAATGAGGTATTTTTAACGCACTTACAGGCGGCATAATGGCCTACCATTTTGTTGCGTTTCGACTGGGAATGGGGCTAGTGGACTACGGATATATCGTCGAACGGTCTCGCGGGAGCATGAAAGCTGCCGCGCGATGGCGCGGATGGACATGCCTTGACGGTGTAAAACGTGAATCTCCACTCTCGTATCCAATGTCATCATTGGCAGTGCCTTAAAACTGCCATTTTTACCCTAGGTGGGTCAGATTTACATCGGTAGCGACATATACCCGCGACCTGTTTGGTTTGGATTAGACCGATTGACCGGCCTGCTGCACACGGCGGCGACGCGCATAATACCGGCCCCACAGCAGGCCCAGCGTGGCTGCAATCAGCGAGCCCAACAGCACCCCTAGCTTGGCCGCACCCAGCAGTTGCGGATCGTCGAAGGCCAGCATGGCGATAAAGATCGACATGGTAAAACCGATACCGGCGAGCAGCCCTATCAAAAACACACCGCGCCAGGACACGTCTGCCGGTAGCTGGCACCCGCCAAAGCGTACCATTAGCCAGCTAACACCCACTACGCCCAGCAACTTACCGGCTACCAGTGCAAGCGTAACGCCCATCATCACGCCGAGTGGCCCCGCGCCCGACAGATCAATGCCATTCACGCTCACCCCCGCGTTCGCCAAGGCAAACAGCGGCATCACGCCATACGCCACCCAAGGGTGCAACGCCCTCTGCACACGGGTGACAGGCGGCAGCACTTCACGCTGAGCATGGAGTAACTGCTTAAGCGGTGCAGCCAACTGCTCCACAGCGTGTGTATCCTGCTTGTGCATCAGATCGCGCACAATGTGAGAAACACGCTCCAAGGGGCGCTCTTTCATCACCCGCACGGAGGCTACCGGGGTGATCAGCCCCAAGACGACGCCCGCTAATGTCGGATGCGCTCCCGTGAGCAAAAAGCCCAACCAGACGATGATGCCGGGAATGACATAGGCCCACGCCGATCCAATACCAATCTTCTGTAGCCCAAACACCAGCAATACGCCCACCAGTACGGGGAGCAAGCCGTGGTATTCAAGCCCACCGGAGTAGAAGAACGCGATAATCAAGACGGCAATAATGTCATCGATAATGGCTAGCGCCAGCAAAAACACCCGCACATTGCCGGGAATGCCTTTCCCCAACAGTGCCAGCACACCGACGGCAAACGCGATATCCGTTGCCGTCGGCACCGCCCAGCCTTGTTGCTGCAATGGCGCGCTGTTCAAACTCAGATAGATCAGCGCGGGTACTATCACGCCGCCCACGGCGGCAGCGATCGGAAGCATAGCTTGCCGCAGGCTGCTCAGCGCACCTTCGTGAATTTCACGACGGATCTCCATGCCGACCACTAAGAAGAACAGGGTCATAAAGGCGTCGTTGATCCAGAAATGCAGTGAATGCGCGATTTCCGTGTTGCCAATGCTAAAAGAGATCGGTAGATGCCACAGCGCATGGTAGCTTTCCGCCCACGGCGAGTTGGCCCAAACCAATGCCGTAGCAGCAGCCACAAGCAGCACAATGCCGCTTACCGCTTCAATATGGAGAAAACGTTCAAGGGTGGCGAAAGCACGTTCCGCCAAACGCTGAGCACGAGGAATGCCCTGCGGGGACAGGTGTCGATTCATGGTTGTTATCACTCCGCGTGGCGGCCCGACCAACGCACAAACCTGTTTCACCACAACATGTGGCTAACACCCGTCACCTTTTTACCGACAATGTTGGATGAGTTCAAGTGTTTTACATTGATTTACAGGCTATTTATTAAGAAGATTCCACCATTTCCGGCACCGGCGACAGGGGAAGTTGAACCGTAAAACAGGCTCCCCCTTCTGGCCGATTTGCTGCACTGATCTCCCCGTGATGAAGCATCACGATCGCACGACAAATCGCTAATCCCATCCCTACGCCCGGAATGGAGGACTCCTCATTGCCCCGGGTGAATTTCTCAAAAATATGCTGTTCGCTGCCCGAGGTGATTCCGGGGCCATCGTCCCATACCTCGATCCTGATTTTCCCCGGCAACGCACGAGCACGAATGCCTATCGCCCGCGTTCTGCCCGCGTATTTCAATGCGTTTTCCAGCAAAGTTCGCGAATACCCGTTCCAGCAGCGCACCATCGGCCTGAAGCAACACTATCTCCTGCGGCAGATCCAATTGCACCGCTTCGGCGGGCAGAAGTGCTTCAAGGGATTTCAGCGCGCCGCCAATCACCTCATCCAGCGCGACCCAATCGGTTTGCAGACGGAAGCCTTCTCCTTCAATAAACTAGTTGCTGAATAGAGACTTGCATTTTTTGTCAGGCTATTGAGAATAAAAAGAGGTTTAACTTAGAGAATAAAGGTTTGAAATGATCAACAAAGAGCGGTTGTTACGAGATAATCGTTTATGTAAAGCAATCATTGGATTATCAGTCGAAGAATTGAAAAATTTAGCCGCTGAATTTTCAGCTTGTTATTTGATTTATCGGAAAAAGAATCGAAAAGATCACGAGCGGCAGATGGGTGCAGGGCAGAAAGGATTTATCCCAACCCCATTAGATAAACTGCTTTTTATTTTATTGTATTTAAAATGTTATCCGACCTATGATTTGCAAGGACTTCTTTTTGGTTTAGATAGAACACGGGTATGTCGCTGGGTAAAAATATTATTGCCGGTTTTAGAGATGACCTTGGGGCGAGAATGTGTTTTGCCCGCTCGTCAAATTCGCTCTGCTGAGGAATTTTTTCGCGCCTTTCCTGGAGTTAAAGACGTCTTTATTGATGGGACAGAGCGACCTGTCCAAAAGCCTAAGAATCTGCGTCGGCGAAAAAAAATGTATTCGGGAAAGAAAAGACAGACCACTCGAAAAGCGCTTATTATGACTGACGAAACAAGGCAAATTGGATTTATCCCCATGAGCAAAAATGGGCGCCGTCACGATAAACGCTTACTCGATAAAGTCGATATAATTCGCCATATTCCTCCTGAGGTAACCATCTGGGCAGATACCGGTTTTCAAGGTATAGATAAACAGCATCCTAATACACAAATCCCAAAAAAAGGAACTCGAAAAAGACCTTTATCGCCTGAACAAAAACAAGAAAATAAAATAATCTCGGGCATCCGTATTACAGTTGAACACGCCATCGCGGGTATCAAGCGCCTCGGTTGCATGACCCAAATTTTACGGAATCGTAGACCCTTTATTGATGATACCTTCTTACTCCTTAGCGCCGGTCTTTGGAATTTCCATCTCAGAACAGCGTAAAATTTACTTCAATCACCGAAACACCCTTATTTTACTATTAAGCAACACGCTTAATACGAGCCATATCCAGCATGTTGTTCACCAGGCGAATGGTACTCAGCGTTTGCAGGCGAAGGGCACCGGCTTGCGGCGCGTGCGGCGATCCTTCCGTAGACAGATCGAGCAGCAGGATCTCCGCCTGACCAAACAACACCGTCAACGGTGTGCGCAGATCGTGAGACAGCGCAGCCAGTAAGGAATTACGCAGCTCTTCCCGCTCCGCCACCAGACGTGACTGCTGTTCACGCCGCGTCAGTGCCAGACGCAGCAGCGCACCGGAAATCAGCATGACAAAGGTCTCCAGCAGCCGCTGCTGTTCAGGGATCAACAGGTGGCGCAGGTTGCTTGGCTCAATAATCAGCAACCCTAAGGTGTCCTCGGAAGAGAGTAACGGCAGCACTTTATAAGGCACGCCGGGCAGCGTATCCGTTCCTGCGCCCGCCACATGCCCTTTCTCAAAGCTCCATTTAACGATGGCAGGATCGGGAATGGTATGCAGCAAGCGTTCAGTTGGCGCGATCAGTTTTCCCTGCGCGTCTGGTAGCCAGATTTCACAGCGGGCAAACAGTGCGCTGCCCATAACACGCTGGCAGACCGGCGCAATGTCATTCGGGGCTCGCACCCGGCTCAGCCCGTCGGCCATTTCGTACAGGTAGCGCACACCCGCCGTCAGGTTACCGGTGATCGCGCCCACGGTTAGCATTACCGCAAAGGTCACCAGATACTGCGCATCGCTGACGGCAAAAGTGCCTTCCGGCGCGACAAAAAACAGATCGAACGCCACGATATTGAGTATTGCCGCCACCACCGAGGGCAAACGGCCAAAACCAATGGCAATCAGCACCACGCCCAATAAATAGACCATCACCAGATTGATCGGCGAAAAGTCGGGCAAAATCCACTTGCTCACCAGCGTAATCAACGCGCACAGCGCAGTTGCCGCCAGACAGCCGCGCGCTTTCTGTCGCAGCTTATCCGGGCTGAGGTGCGTGTCTATGCGCGGTGCCGCATGCACGTCTGGCGCATCATCCAGGGCGACAATCATCAAGTCGAGATCCGGCCCAAGGCGGCTTAGCCGTCGCGCAAAGCGATTTGGCAACGCCCAACGCCGCCGCGGCGGCCTTCCCACAATGATCTTGCCGAGGTTATGCGCCCCATTCCCAGTCGAAACGCAACAAAACGGTAGGGCATTATGCCGCCTGTAAGTGCGTTAAAAATACCTCATTTGGAGAACGATAACCCAGCGATTTTCGGCCTCGCGTATTGAGCAGGTGTTCGAGTGCTGCAACCTTGCGATGGGTGACATAATTGAAGTCCGTTCCCTTCGGGTAAAAACGCCGTATCAGCCCGTTGGTATGCTCATTCAACCCGCGTTCCCAGGAATGATATGGCCGGGCAAAGTAGACCGGTGCCCCCGTGACTTTTGTAATTTCCCCGTGCTGGGAAAATTCAGAACCGTTGTCAGCAGTCAGGGTTTTAAACTCGCAGAAGGTATTGGCAACGATGTCCCTGAAGGCCGCTACCACTGTCTCTGCTCGCTTGTTGGGCAGTTTGCGAATGATGACCAGCTTGACGGCTTTATCGACCACCGTCAGCAGGAATGATTTCTGATCTTTGCCAAAGATGGTGTCAATCTCGAAATGCCCGGGTTCCTGCTTGAGGTCAGCAACGGCCGGCCGCTGCTCAATGCCAACACGGTTGGGAATAGGACCGCGTTTGTTCTCATCGGTCTGATAGTTATACCGTTTACCCCGATGAGGGAGCTGCTGATACAGCTCACCGCCGGCCCGGCGCTCCTGCTGGATATAGCGATAGAGCGAGTTCTTGCTGACGGACAGGCCAAATTCCAGGACCAGGCGCCCACTGATGACCTCAGGTGAGGTGTGGGTAGACAGCGCCGTTCTGATAACGTCCTGAATGTGCGGTTCAAGCTGGTTAATCACGCTGTCCGGCCGAGTTTTCTGCCGCCGCCCTCTGGCCAACGTTTCGGCCCTTCTGCAGGAATAGACCCCGTTGAAAGCGGCGTCGGTATAGCCAAGCGACTTAATTTTGATTACACCATATGGACTGAGAACAAACTCTCTGTATCGCAACCCATCTCTCTTTTTTTGCTTTTTGCTTGTGCCCATTTATGCTCAATTGGGTTAAGATCTGGCGAATATGTAGGCAAATATAGCCAACCGACTTAAAAATGATTACAGCCGATGCCCTGATATATGGCAAAGAAGCATAGCTGGCTGTTATCAAAATAATGTCGCTTAGCTATACTCCACCATATACCCTGCATCGATGATGACTTGTTGAATATTATGTTTTTTGTGAAAAGTGGCATTGTCCATCATGATTACACTGTTTTTAGGGAGTACTGGGATAAGGACTTGTGTGACCCAGGCATAGAAAACATCGCTGTTAATATTGATATCAAATAATCCGATAGCAAACAGCGTTGTGCCTAATAAAGCGCCGATAACATTTGTTCTTCCCCTAGCTCCCCAGTTCTTCAGGCCAAAACACCGTTGACCTTTTGGGGAATAGCCGTGAGTCCGTGGGGCATCGTGTGAAAAACCACTTTCATCAATAAAAACAATAGGTTTACCTTCTTTTTCATACTGTTGTTTTTTTTGTTGAAATCCCTGCCGGGCGTTTTCGTCGGCTTTCGGATGACGTAGAGTTTTTTTTATAGGTCAATCCCAGCTTTTTAAGCGCTTGCCAAATGGCCTTCTGACAAACGCCAAAACGCTCTGCACGTTCTTTTTGGTAAGCATCTGGATATTGTTCAACATCTTTTATCAACTCGGATTTATCGATCTTTCGCTGACGCGTGGTCGATGCTTTTGACTCTATTTGATTAATCCAACGCGATACAGAGGCAGGGCCAATCCGAAATTGCTTCGCTGTTTCTCGGATACTCAACCCTTCGTTTTTCCGTGTAGATATCACTTTACGTCTAAAATCAATTGAATAGCTCATTTAAATAATGTAATCAAAATTAAGTCGTTTAGCTATATCTGTGCCGACTTATCGCTCAGCGGAACGACAGATGCGCAGGCACTGCCGGGCCTGATTAACCAAACCCACCGAAAAATCAGGGAAGTGTCAGCAGACGGTGCTTATGACGCCCGTTACTGCCACGATGCGTTGCTAAGAAAGAAAATCAGGCCCCTTATCCCGCCGCGAAGCGGAGCCAAATACTGGCCGGACAAGTACCATGAACGTAACCATGCGGTGGCGAATCAGCGTCTGAGCGGGAGTAATGATATGTGGAAAAAGAAAGTGGGTTATCACCGGCGTTCAGTGGCAGAAACAGCGATGTTCCGCATAAAAACTTTGCTGGGTGGCCATCTGAGCCTGCGTGACTATGAGGCTCAAGTAGGTGAAGCCATAGCGATGGTCAAAGCGCTGAACCGTATGACGTTGTTGGGTATGCCACACAGCGTCAGGATAGGATAACAGGTGTAGCAGAGGGAGTCATCCTGTCGGCTAATTCTGATTTATTCAACAAAGCCCATTTTAAATACAATAAAATAAAAAGCAGTTTATCTAATGGGGTTGGGATAAAGAGACTGTAAAATAATCTGTGTAAATGGCATTTTGAGGAAAACCTTCAAAGGATAACAAAATGCCTATCAGCAACGAACTTATTGACCAACTGCTTCAAGATTGTCACTCCCCTCAGGATCTGCTGGGTGAATCAGGCCTACTCAAGGTGCTGACTAAAAGACTGGCGGAACGGGTTCTTGAAGCTGAGATGGAGATGCACCTTGGGTATGCTAAGCATGACCCGGCTGGTAATAATTCAGGCAACTCCCGCAATGGCAAGACATCCAAGAGCGTACGTAGCCAAAATGGGGAGATCGAGCTCGATATTCCGCGCGACCGCAACAGTACCTTCGAGCCGACACTGATCGGTAAGCACGAAAAACAGCTTAACGGCTTCGATGACCGCATTATTTCTCTCTATTCCAGAGGGTTATCAACCCGTGATATTCAGGCACACTTTAAAGAAGTCTACGGGGTCGATGTTTCCGCTGGCTTCATTTCTCAAGTGACCAATGCTGTGATGGATGAAGTTAAGCGCTGGCAGCAACGGCCGCTGGATGCGCTTTATCCCATTGTTTACCTTGACTGTATTGTTGTCAAAAGCCAGGACGGCGGAGCCGTGGCCAACAAGTCTGTTTATCTGGCCCTCGGCGTCAACGGCCAGGGCGAAAAAGAGCTGCTGGGGCTATGGATAGCCAAAACTGAGGGGGCCAAGTTCTGGTTATCTGTGATGACAGAACTGAAAAATCGTGGGCTAAAGGACATCTTCGTCGCCTGCTGCGATGGCCTGAAAGGCTTTCCTGATGCCATTGAAGCTGTTTACCCGCATACGCGGGTACAGCTCTGCATTGTGCATCAGGTGCGGAACTCGCTGCGCTACGTCGGCTGGAAAGAGCGTAAGGCCGTTGCTGCTGACCTGCGCACCATCTATAGTTCCGCAACGCTAGAGGGCGCTGAAGAGGCCCTGGATGCCTTCGCGGCCAAATGGGATGAACAGTTCCCGACGATCAGCCCGTCGTGGAGAAATAATTGGGAACGTCTCATCGTCATTTTTGACTTTCCGCCGGAGATCCGCAAGGTTATCTACACCACCAACGCGATAGAGTCGTTAAATGCTTCATTGCGCAAGATAACGAAAACGCGACGAATATTTCCAACGGATGACTCGGTGATAAAATTACTCTATCTAGCCTTGCATAATATCTCTGCTAAATGGACCTTGCCAATCAGAGACTGGAAACCTGCTATGAGCCAATTCATGTTGATGTATGGAGAACGAATCTCCGGTTAAGCAATGGAGCCATTTACACAAAATTCTTTACAGACTCGGGATAAATCCTTGCTGCCCTGCACCCATCTGCCGCTCGTGATCTTTTCGATTCTTTTTCCGATAAATCAAATAACAAGCTGAAAATTCAGCGGCTAAATTTTTCAATTCTTCGACTGATAATCCAATGATTGCTTTACATAAACGATTATCTCGTAACAACCGCTCTTTGTTGATCATTTCAAACCTTTATTCTCTAAGTTAAACCTCTTTTTATTCTCAATAGCCTGACAAAAAATGCAAGTCTCTATTCAGCAACTAGTTTAATGATTCGCGCCGCGCCATTGACGCAATAATGCAGCGGCAAGAATAACCGGCGTTAAAGCGGCCAGCGACGCGAATACATATAGCTAAACGACTTAATTTTGATTACATTATTTAAATGAGCTATTCAATTGATTTTAGACGTAAAGTGATATCTACACGGAAAAACGAAGGGTTGAGTATCCGAGAAACAGCGAAGCAATTTCGGATTGGCCCTGCCTCTGTATCGAGTTGGATTAATCAAATAGAGTCAAAAGCATCGACCACGCGTCAGCGAAAGATCGATAAATCCGAGTTGATAAAAGATGTTGAACAATATCCAGATGCTTACCAAAAAGAACGTGCAGAGCGTTTTGGCGTTTGTCAGAAGCCCCATTCCCAGTCTAAATGCAACAAAGTGACCCACTGGCCAGACCCGGATAAAATCACCGTTCTGGCCCTACTGGAGATCCCGTTGCATGCAGGGAAAACATCTGACTCACAAAGAGCGGTTCTACATCGAAAAACGGCGTGGTGATGGGGTTAACCAGGCCACCATCGCCCGGGAACTGGAGCTTCCTCGTTCTACCATCAGCAGGGAACTCAGACGCAATACCGACGCCGCTTTCAACGGGGTCTATTCCTGCAGAAGGGCCGAAACGTTGGCCAGAGGGCGGCGGCAGAAAACACGGCCGGACAGCGTGATTAACCAGCTTGAACCGCACATTCAGGACTTTATCAGAACGGCGCTGTCTACCCACACCTCACCTGAGGTCATCAGTGGGCGCCTGGTCCTGGAATTTGGCCTGTCCGTCAGCAAGAACTCGCTCTATCGCTATATCCTGCAGGAGCGCCGGGCCGGCGGTGAGCTGTATCAGCAGCTCCCTCATCGGGGTAAACGGTATAACTATCAGACCGATGAGAACAAACGCGGTCCTATTCCCAACCGTGTTGGCATTGAGCAGCGGCCGGCCGTTGCTGACCTCAAGCAGGAACCCGGGCATTTCGAGATTGACACCATCTTTGGCAAAGATCAGAAATCATTCCTGCTGACGGTGGTCGATAAAGCCGTCAAGCTGGTCATCATTCGCAAACTGCCCAACAAGCGAGCAGAGACAGTGGTAGCGGCCTTCAGGGACATCGTTGCCAATACCTTCTGCGAGTTTAAAACCCTGACTGCTGACAACGGTTCTGAATTTTCCCAGCACGGGGAAATTACAAAAGTCACGGGGGCACCGGTCTACTTTGCCCGGCCATATCATTCCTGGGAACGCGGGTTGAATGAGCATACCAACGGGCTGATACGGCGTTTTTACCCGAAGGGAACGGACTTCAATTATGTCACCCATCGCAAGGTTGCAGCACTCGAACACCTGCTCAATACGCGAGGCAGAAAATCGCTGGGTTATCGTTCTCCAAATGAGGTATTTTTAACGCACTTACAGGCGGCATAATGCCCTACCGTTTTGTTGCGTTTCGACTGGGAATGGGGCTCCTGTTCTCCGTGGATAAAATGCACCACCGCTGGCGTCAATGCAGATTCAGGCAACGAGGCAAAACGGCCGCTAAAGGAGATAACCGTACCGGCAATCGTCGGGTCCACCTTGAGCGCTTCCAGAGACATGATGGTCCCCTGCGAAAACCCAACCAGCACGGTATGTGCAGCATCGACTCCAACCTTATCCTGCCAATGGCGCACCGTTGACAGAAATCCCGGTATCGCCGCATCAACGCGCGCCTGAAGGTTCTCTTCGGTCACCCCTTGCACGGAGAACCACTGACGCCCGGCGCCCCATTCGGTGCTTTCTGGCCCATTGAGACTGACAACACAGGCATCCGCCAGGGCATCGGCGAAATAACGCCCCAGTGCCGCCATGCCGTTGGCGCTGTCGCCAACACCGTGAAACAGCAGGACCAAACGCTGCGCCTGCTCCGGTTGTTGTACTGTAATTGCATCGCTCATGATATATCCCGTTTTGTCTTGGTATTCCAGCATGATACCCCTGCGGCTATCGCGTGCTATCGGGATTTATTGAACAAGTCATTCCATTATTTCCAATGACACGCCCTCACCTCGTTCACCCGATAGGCAGGAAAGAAAAAAGAGAAATACCATGCTGACACGGTGATCAACCTGTCACAACGGTATCAAAATGCGGCGACAAGGGGCAATAATTGTTGCTGAGTCAACGGGGCCAGGCGCAATGTTGTCGGCGCGGTTGGGTTAACCCAGGCGATTTCGGCAATTTCAGCCGCCGGAGTTACGCTACTCACCCCCTGCACCCGGTACACATCGGCTTCAACAACATACCCAGGCTCATTGACCGCGTGATCGGAAAAATGACCAAGATACGTCAGATCCGCTATCGCAATCTGAATCGACAATTCTTCTTTCCAGTTCGCGCACCAGCGCCTGCTCTGGCGTTTCACCGGGTTCCATTCCCCCCCCCCCCCCCGGTTGCATAAATGCCGTTGTGCCCTGTTTGCGAACCAGCAGGCAGGCACCTGTCGCATCGGTGATCACGGCAGCGGCAATGCGAATCACACGGAACGTCTACATCACTGTCTCACCCTACCTGACGAAATGCAGGCGTCCACTTATGCGGCGGCGGAGTATAGGTGGCGAAAACGCGCAGGATATCCTCAATGCTGTCGGAAAACGTGAGCATATCGGCATAGGTTTGCTTCATAAAACCCTGACTGACCATCGTCTCATTCATGGTTTTCAACGGGTCAAAATAGCCGTTAACATTGAGAAAGGCGCAGGGTTTGTCATGAATCCCCAATTGCGCCCAGGTCCACTGTTCAAAAATCTCTTCCAGCGTCCCAGGACCGCCCGGCATCGCGATAAAACTATCGGTAATCTGCGCCATTTTGGCTTTACGTTCATGCATGTTTTCCACCACATGCAGCGTGGTCAGGCCCGGATGAGAAAGCTCTTGATCGGCCAGCAAGCGCGGCATGACACCAATCACCTTGCCGCCCTGTGCCAGCGCCGCATCCGCGACCGCGCCCATCAACCCGACGC
Organism: Symbiopectobacterium purcellii; assembly: GCF_052050035.1. Classification (GTDB taxonomy): domain Bacteria; phylum Pseudomonadota; class Gammaproteobacteria; order Enterobacterales; family Enterobacteriaceae; genus Symbiopectobacterium; species Symbiopectobacterium purcellii_A. The sequence continues at coordinate 3,587,852 of NZ_CP189882.1, read as the reverse complement.
GGCCACCGCCGTAAACAATCGCAATACCGGCCTGCGCCAGAGTTTTTCCCGTAACGCGCGCCGCATCAATAAAGGCAGTATCACTTCCCGCACTCGAACCGCAAAAAATTCCCATCACCATAATATGTCGCTCTTCTCCATATCGATTACTACGTATGCCGGCAGACAGGTCCATTCCGCCAAGGCATTTATTTATTCAATCTGAAACCACCCGGTTGCGTCCAGCGTTGCCAACGCGCACAGGTTGCTGCATCAAGCTCGGCAAGAGCCTGAGCCGTCTCCTCACGCCAGCGTTGTAACAGCGCTTTTTTACCGCTTAATGAAAACCGCGTCACCCCACGCTCTGGATCGTGCGGATAGGCATCGAGCAAACGCAACGCAGGCAGCGGCAGCCCGGAGCGTGCCAGCAGGTAGGTCAACGCGGCAAAGGTAGGCTCCATGCCACGATGTGCAAAAGCGAACCCGGACAGACTGCGCCACTCGGTGTCATCGAGTATAGAACGATCGGATACCGGTAGTTGCAACGGCAGTGCCAGAGGGATAATGCGACGCAAGGCTGTCCATTCCTGAGCAAGACGCCGTTCGGCGCGACTGACCAGTTGCCGGCCTGCTTCACTAATAGGCAAAACCGCCATCGCGCTATAGCAGCCACTGCTCGCCTCGCGATGGCTGCCAATGCGCACCAGTTGAAACCCGCAGGCCTGCCAGAACGCCCACAGATCAGGCTGATAGCCAAAGCTGACTGACAGAAAATCAATACCCTCATCGCTCGCGGTGTCTCGTTGTGCGGCAATCAGTGCATGACCAACCCCACTGCGCCGCTGCTCTGCGACAACCGCAATACGGCTGATACGCCGCGAACGTAAACACGGGGCTTGCCACTCATCACCGTGCGCTGCCAATGATTGTGCCACCAGATTGCCGCGTGTGCGACGACGACCCGCCCACACCTCGTGCGCTAACGCGGGTGACAGACCGCCTTCATCAACCCACCAGGCTACACCGCACAGCGCCTCGCCCCGTTGAGCACCGTAGAGATGCATGCCGGGCGCATCCAGCAAGCGCCGCAAATCAAGCGGTGAGGTGCGGTAATGCGCGCTGCACAACAAGGCATAATACCAATGCAAACCTGCCGGTTCGCTCAACCACGCTGTCGTCAGACATTTCGTCACGACAGCAGGCACTCTCGCATCCCCCAGATTCAGGGTATCGACATCGGTAACCGTGTCACGAAAAAGCAGAGCATGATCCAGAAAACGCTCCAGCGGATCGTCTGCGGCCCAGCGCAGTGGTTGATCCAACGTCAGCATGTCGCACTGTGGCAGCGAGGCACAAAATTTCAGCAAAAAACCACGCCCAGTGCCTTCATACCCTTGCACCGTAGTGAGCATCAATACGCGAGGGAAGTAGCTTACCAGCGCCTGCAACTCTGGCGCAGGGATCGCCGCCGCCTCATCAATCAACAGCCAGTCGAGCTGTGGCGCAGATGACGATTGGCAATGTGCGAGCAAGGCATCCGGGGAGTAAAACGGCAATTCAGCCCCAGCGTATTGCAGCAACTGAACGGCAGTATCGCGGGAAGGTGATGTCGTCCAACAGACGCCAGAACACTGCGCGGCCAGCATCCCCGCCAACGTCGATTTACCGCGCCCACGCGCAGCGGTAATCACATAGACGCCCGGTGCCGCAGTCTGTAGACGGGTCAGCAATGCCTGCTGCTGTGGAGTTGGATCACCGCTGGCAGGGTGCCACGGTGCACGAGGAGCCAGCGGTTTTATAGCGCCCTCTTCCCCCTGCCGCCACAGCGTGATTTCCTCATTCGCCAGCAGTTGTTGCTGAAAATGCGTAATGAAATTCGGTGTGGCTATCGCCTGCGATTGCTCACTCCAGCGCAAACTATCGGCATCGGGCTGTTGTGCCCACGCCTGCCAGGGCGGGACCAGCAACAGTAGCCAACTGCCTGCACGCAACGTGCCAGCCACGATCGCCAGCGCTTCCACATCTAGTCCGATGCGGGCATCAAAGACAGCATGCTGATACTCCTGGCCCAGCAGCCTTCGCGCTTTACTAAAGGGTATGCTGTCAGGTTGCATGCCCCCCAGCCAAAGCCAATCCCCCGGTGCCTGTCGGCACAGCGCTTCCGCCTGCCTTTGCACCCAATTTGCCTCGCCGCTGACAACCAGCAGGCGGCGCACACCGACATGCCGCAACAGCGTAGGGTCGCCGTTCGCGTCAGCACTGAGCAGGTTTGGGGTGAGGAGCTCAGACATGCCAATACTGCTCTCAGGATTTGCCAATCAACAACGAGAGCAGACCTGCCGCAATCAATGGGCCCACCGGCACGCCGCGGAATAACGCGACACCAGCCACAGTGCCAATCAGCAATCCCGACACCACGGAAGGTTGATTGCTCATCAGAGAAACACCGCGGCCACCGAGCCAGGAAACCGCAACGCCCACCGCAATCGCTACCAGCGATTTCCAGTTGAGGAATGCTTGAAAGAAGTCATGGGCGCTGATTTTCGCACTGGCTATCGGGGCCATCACGCCGATGGTCAAAATCAGTATCCCGATGCTCAATCCATATTTTTCCACCAACGGGAAATACCCATTGAGCGGCGTCAAGCGTACCGCCAGCAGCGCCAACATCGCCCAGGTGACCGTCATGTTGTGGCTGATAATACCAAGTCCCGCAAGGCCAAGCAGGATCAGAAGCGTGGGATCGAAAGAAGTCATGAGGAAGGGGTTTCCTGGCTTTGTTGAATAATTTAAGATACTGATTTATATAAGCATTATAAAATTTCAACGACTAATTTTTCCTCTCGGAATGCTTTTTATTGTGCTAACTATTTGATTTGTCGTTCTAACAAAATACATTCTCTGTAAATGCATTCTAACTAAAGAAGATGTAAATCAAACGGTTAAATTATTCAACAAAGCCGGGTTTCCTGCCATGCTGAAATCAAGATAACGGTTTCATTCAAGACTCAGATGATAGCATTGTTTTGGTACGGCTAATTAGCACAATACTCACATTGGTAAGGGTAAACGGCCATTCTCCGCTTAACGCAGATAATGGCAGGCAACGGCACGCACGCAACGCTTAACACGAAAACGATTGCGCGTTTAGTCCTATTTTACGCCAAGGCGGTGTGCAACTTCTTCATAGGCTTCAATCAAACCACCCAGACTTTGACGGAAACGGTCTTTGTCCATCTTGTTCAGGGTTTGCTTGTCCCACAGGCGGCTGCCGTCCGGAGAGAACTCATCACCCAGCACCACTTCACCTTTGAACAAGCCGAATTCCAGTTTGAAATCCACCAGAATCAAGCCAGCGTCATCAAACAGCTTGCTCAGCACCTCGTTGGCTTTGTAGCTCAATGCTTTCATGCGCGCCAGGTGGGTTTCATTCACCCAACCGAAGGTTTTGCAGTAAGACTCGTTCACCATCGGATCGTGCAGGGCATCATTTTTAAGGAACAGGTCAAACAGCGGCGGGTTCAGGGTAATGCCCTCTTCCACACCCAGGCGTTTCACCAAAGAACCAGCCGCACGGTTACGTACCACGCACTCTACCGGTACCATCTCCAGTTTTTTCACCAGCACTTCGTTGTCGGACAGCAACTTGACCATTTGCGTCGGGATGCCCGCCTCTTCCAGTTTACTCATGATGAAATGGTTGAACTTGTTGTTCACCATGCCTTTACGATCAAACTGTTCAATGCGCGCGCCATCACCGGCTGACGTATCATTGCGAAACTCCAGCACCAACAGATCGGGATCTTCAGTGGTGTAGACCGTTTTCGCTTTTCCGCGATACAACTCAGCTAGCTTTTGCATCTTTTATTACTCCACACAGTTGTGGGCCACCGACAACGGGCCCGATGATTTAATACTGATATACCCTAAATAATTCACGTTGCAGGTGCGTTGGCTTCGCTCACTCACTCGAATCACTTACCTGAGTAAGCTCATCGGGATTCACTCCCTTGCCACCTTCCTGCAACGCGAATTATTTAGGGTATATATAACAAAATACCGGCATGCGCCGGGCCGAATAAAGAAGGGCCGGATATGACCGGCCCTTCTTTTTAGTGACTGAGAGCCGCCTGGAAGACGGCGACGAGCGCGTCGTTTTTCGACTGGCTGAGCGTATGCCCTTTCGCGTAGATAAACTGCAACGTACTGCGGTTACCCAGATCGCCAACCTGCAATTTATAATCGCCGTTGGCCAATTCAGGGTCTTTCGCCCCCAGACGTTCCCAAGTGCTGCTGCCCGGTGCCTTGTAGGTCACCGCGATAGAGCCTTGCGGACGGCTGCGATCGTTCACTTTCATGCCGACTTTTTCCAGCGCCGCAGGAAGTCGATCCCAGACCACCGAATAAGGACCACGCACCACCAGCAACGGCAGGCCGCTATCATCCGCACCGCTCAGTACGTCCAGCGTACCAACGGCACGATTGACCTGCGCATTCTCACGCGCAGCCGCCTGTTTCTCCAACGCATCTGACAGAGCATTGGCCATCAGGCTGGTATAACGTTGCACCTGAAGCGCTTCTGCCACTGGCGTATTTTGCACTTCAAGGCCGAGCAGTTTCACCACAACCGCGACCTGATACCCTTGAGGTTGAACGGAGATCTGATAACGTGCGCGGTACGGCACACTTTCATCGTCTCGCGGCCAGAAGATCCAATCGGTGGTCAGCGTCTGCGAGGCATCCTGACGGCTGGCAATCACATAGCCCTTGTCCTGAATGATCTGCACCACCTGCGGCCACAAACGGTTCGCCTGCGCGCTGTTTTCGATCAGCAAGGTAGCCGTATCACCGGAAATTTGCGTGCGCGATCCGCTTAACAACGCCAATGGCTGGAGAGGAGGACGAATATCTAACGCTTTACCCAGTTCACCGGTTGATGCGGCTGCCGGGATCTCGTAATCCCCATTTTGCACCGGAAGGATCATTCCTGCCGGTGCCACTAACGTCCTCGGTTGTGGCGCTTTCAAATACGACTCATCGCCGCTGACCTGACGTTTGTGACGCTGATCGCTGGAACAGGCTGCTAACAGCATAACCAGCGACAAACCAACCACTTTTGCCACCATGGACTTTTGCACTGAAGAAGTCATCAAATCTCCCTAAGGGTTACTGCAAACCAGCTTGCTTCAATGCGCGCTCCATCACTGCCCGACCGGCGTCAGTCAGCGGCGTCATCGGCAAGCGAAGCGTATCGGTCGCCATCAATCCTAATGCCTTGCATGCCCATTTCACAGGGATCGGATTAGGTTCAACAAATAATTTCTGATGCAGTGGCATCAGGCGCTGATTCAAACGGCGCGCCGCAGCGAAATCACCTTGTGCAGCCAGGGCGCACAGCTGCGCCATTTCCCGTGCTACAATGTTCGCCGTCACGGAAATCACGCCGCGACCACCGAGTTGCATAAAATCCAGACTGCTGGCGTCATCACCGCTCAGCAAAATGAATTTATCATCAACCAACTCTTGGATCTGACTCACACGACTTAAGTTCCCGGTGGCTTCTTTCACCGCAACAATATTTTTTACTTCGGAAAGACGGGCGATGGTTTCCGGCAGCATGTCACAACCGGTACGCGAGGGTACGTTATACAGAATCTGCGGTAAATCGGTGTGCTCAGCGATCGCTTTAAAATGCTGGAACAACCCTTCCTGCGTTGGGCGGTTGTAGTAAGGGGTTACCGTCAGGCAGCCCACCACGCCCGTACCGTGAAAGCGTTTGGTCAGAGAGATGGCTTCCGACGTTGCATTAGCACCCGTGCCCGCGATCACCGGGATACGTCCGTCTGCCAGTTCCAGCGTCATCATCACCACGTCGCCGTGTTCATCATGGCTCAACGTGGCAGACTCTCCGGTGGTTCCGACGGACACTATCGCCGCGGTACCGCTATCAACATGATAATCAACAAGTTTTTTTAAGCTTGCACGATCGAAGGCACCGTTGTCGTCCATCGGCGTTACCAGTGCAACAATACTTCCCGTAAACATTCGCCATCCCCTCCAAAAACAAGTTCTTCATGGTACTTTTGACTTCACTGCAAAAGCAAGCGTGCAACCGCGTTGTCGGCGTCTGACATGCGGTTTTTTTCTTTCTGCATGCCGCGACTGACGGCGGCGCGGGAAAACGCACGCAGAACAAACTCAAAATTGCCCCAGACAATTTTTTGTGTTTACCATGTTACTCTCAACCCGATGCAGAGGAAGCAAGATTTTGCCGAGCCAACAAGAACACTCTCTGGTTATCACCGCCCTCGGCGTCGATCGTCCCGGGATTGTGAACGCCATCACACGTCACGTCAGTAGCTGTGGCTGTAACATTGAAGATAGTCGTCTTGCGATGCTGGGCAAAGAGTTCACGTTCATCATGCTGCTGTCGGGAAGTTGGAACGCCATCACGCTTATCGAATCCACGCTGCCGCTCAAAGGGGCAGAAATGGAATTGTTGATCGTGATGAAGCGTACGGAGTCTCAGGCTCGCCCACCAATGCCCTCGACGGTGTGGGTCAAGGTTGAACTGGCAGATTCCCCGCATATCATTGAACGCTTTACCGCGCTGTTTGACGCCCATCACATGAACATTGCGGAGCTGGTTTCAAAAACGCAGCACGCCACCAGCGGACATCCGTCAACGCTATATATTCAAATCACTGCACACAGCCCTGAAACGCTAAATGGCGCAATTATTGAGCCAGCCTTTCATCAGCTATGTACAGAACTGCACGCACAAGGCAGTATTAGCGTCGTGAACTATCCACAGCATGAAGAGAAAGATGGAGAGTAGTGATGAACACACTGAAAGCCGGTGATACCGCACCGAAATTTAGCTTGCCCGACCAGGATGGCGAACAAGTAAATTTAACCGACTTCCAGGGACAAAAAGTGTTGGTCTATTTTTACCCTAAAGCGATGACGCCGGGATGTACCGTGCAAGCCTGCGGTTTGCGCGACAACATGGACGATCTGAAGAAACATGGCGTGGAAGTACTGGGTATCAGCACCGACAAACCGGAAAAACTGTCTCGCTTTGCGGAAAAAGAGTTGCTGAACTTTACGTTGTTGTCCGACGAAGATCATCAGATCTCACAAGCCTTCGGCGTGTGGGGCGAAAAGACATTCATGGGAAAAACCTACGACGGTATTCACCGTATCAGCTTTTTGATTGGTGAAGACGGTAAAGTGGCGCACGTGTTTGATGATTTCAAAACCAGCGATCACCACGATATCGTACTGAACTATCTGAAGAGCGCCTGATAGCGTGTCAGGTATCCACCGACACTGTTAAGGTGTGGTGTTTTTGCGTTACTCTGATTTATGTTGCGCGCAACCTTGTGCATGCTATTTTTTGCACGGTGCGCTGTTATGCTGCACTTTTCCCGCATTCCACTTTGCATGCTCCCTCCGCGCTGGCTAAGATAGGCGTTAATCGCTTTTACCGTGCAGTCGAGAAGGTCCCATTCATGGTCTTCAATTGGTTAGGTGCTGAACGTCCTCGCATTAGCCCTCCGGCAGACAAGACGTTTCTGCGTGGATTGAGAGTAAAGAAAACCCTGACTGCGCTGCTGTTCAGCGCAATGTTGGGCGGCGTCGCGGCTCCCGTGGTTGCAGATATGCAGGATCAGCTTCCCGATATGGGAACCACTGCGGGCGGTACTCTCAGTATCAATCAAGAAATTGCCATGGGTGACTTCTACCTGCGGCAAATGCGCGGTGGTGCACCGCTGATTGACGATCGTCTGCTGGTACAATACATCAACCAACTGGGCCAACGGTTAGTAAAAAGCGCCAACTCAGTACGCACGCCTTTTCACTTCTTCATTATTCGCAACGATGAGCTGAACGCCTTTGCCTTCTTCGGTGGCAATGTGGTCATCCATTCTGCCTTGTTCCGCTACGCGGAAAATGAAAGCGAACTGGCCTCGGTGCTGGCGCATGAAATCTCGCACGTCACTCAACGCCATCTGGCGCGCGCCATGGAATCACAACAGCGCAGCGCCCCATTAACCTGGGTGGGTGCATTGGGTTCTATTCTGCTAGCAATGGCAAACCCGCAGGTGGGTATGACCGCACTGAGCGGCACGTTGGCGGGCGCGCAACAGGGAATTATCAGCTTCACGCAGTCCAACGAACAGGAAGCCGATCGTATTGGTCTGCAAGTGTTGCAGCGGGCCAGGTTTGATCCACAGGCTATGCCTAACTTTATGCAAAAACTGGCCGATCAATCACGCTATGCCACTAAACCGCCGGAAATGCTGTTGACCCACCCGTTGCCGGAGAGCCGTCTGGCCGATGCCCGTAACCGTGCCAACCAGATGCGCCCGGCGCCGACCCAATCCTCACAGGATTTTCTGTTTGCCAAGATGCGCGCACTGACAATGTACAGCACCGCGTATAAGGCCACCGCTGATGAGACCATTGATAACTGGCTAAAAGGCAATGTGCGCGAGCAGCTTGCCGCACAGTACGGAAAAGCGGTGCGCGCGTATGAAGAGAAGAAATATGACTATGCCCGCGCCGTGCTTCAGCCGCTGCTGGATAAAACCCCGGAAAGCCCCTGGTTTCTCGATCTGATGACGGATATCGAGTTGGCGCAAAATAAAGCCGCACTGGCCATCGCGCGCTTACAAAAAGCGCCGGGTGCCCAGAACAACCCGGTACTGCAATTGAACCTGGCAAACGCCTATGTCACAGGCGGTCAGGCCGCCGCAGCCAGCCGCCTGCTTTATCGTTATACCTACGCCAATCCGGGCGATCCCAACGGCTGGTCGCTGCTGGCGCAGGCCTCCGCCGCACAGGGCATGCGCGCCGAAGAGCTTGCCGCGCGCGGAGAGGAGCTGGCGTTATCCGGAAAATTGGATCAGGCCATCGGGCTGTTCAGCAATGCCAGTTCGCTGAGTAAACTCGGCAGCCTGGAGCAGGCGCGCTATGATGCCCGCATTGACCAGTTACGCCAGTTACAGCAACGTTTCCGTCAGTTTGAGAAATCTTGATATACCGCAAGGAACAGCCCATGTCCCACGATATCGTTATTTATCACAACCCGCGCTGCTCCAAAAGCCGTGAAACGCTGGCGCTGTTGCAGCAACACGGCGTTACGCCGCGCGTGGTGCTCTATCTGGATACACCACTGGATGCCGCACAGGTTCGCCAACTGTTATCACAGTTAGGCTTTAGCAGCGCACGTGAATTAATGCGCCAGAAAGAAGATCTGTACCGCGAATTAAATCTGTCGGATGCAACGCTGAGTGAAACACAGCTGATTGCGGCACTGGTTGAACACCCCAAGCTGATGGAGCGCCCAATTGTGGTCAACGGTGAGCGGGCTCGTATCGGCCGCCCACCGGAGCAAGTGCTGGAGCTGTTATAGCCCCAGAATCTCTTTGACGAAGGGGATAGTCAGTTTACGCTGGGCGGTAATCGAGGCGTGATCGAGCTGATCGAGCGTCATAAACAGCGTGCGCATTTCGCGATCGAGCCGCTTTAGCAAAAAGCGGCTCACGTCTTCCGGCAGTTCAAAGCCACGCAGGCGAGCGCGCAACTGTAACGCCTCGCCTTTCTCTTCATCAGAGAGCGGCTGCAACTTATAAATCTGTCCCCAATCCAGACGAGAGGCCAAATCAGGCAGATGCAAATTAAGCTGACGCGGTGGGCGATCGCCGGTGATCAACAGCCGGGTGTGCCCCCCTTCCTGAATGCGGTTGTAGAGGTTGAACATCGCCATTTCCCAGGCATTATCGCCCGCAATGGATTCGATATTGTCGATACAGACCAGCGCGAGTTGCTCCATGCCGTCAAGGACTTCAGGCACAAAATAGGCGCGTTTGTCTAACGGCACATAGCCCGCCGCATCGCCCTGACGTGATAACGCTGCACAGGCGGCATGCAGCAGATGGCTGCGCCCTCCCCCTTCCCGCGACCAGAAGTACATATAGCTACCGTGCTCTTGTTGCAACACGTTGTGAAGGGCAGCCAGAAGTGACGCGTTTTCTCCCGGGTAGAAACTGGCAAAGGTTTCGTCATCAGGCAAAGAAAGTGGCAGTGAAAGCTGTGCCGGCGTGTTCAGAAGCACCTCATGTTCAATTCGGCGGGAAAACGGACTGAGTTTACCACAGAAAGCGAGCCCTGTTGATAGTACATCAACCGGGCTCTCGGCCTGATTATCCGGCGTTTTTGATATAGGGCTTGATAGCACCCGCCGCCAGCAGGTCTTTTTCCTGTCCGTTAATCCGTGCCGTTGCCGCATTGATCGAAAAGTCACATCACCGCGCTGGCAAAAATCATTGGTCTTTTGTGCAAGCAAGGTGGATGAACGAAAGGAGCTGTATTCCCGACCACTCAGGTTTTCATTCATCGTGTTCATACCAAACGTCGCAAACGCCAGCGTGAATTTCCCGCTTACGCCCTCGGTGTTGGTTAACGTCACCGTCACCCGCAGATCAGCCACTTCACCGATTTTGTCGGTGTCGACAACAAAGTGATTTTCACATTTGAATGCACCACCGTTGCCGCCGAAAAAGGTCGATTCATCTTTCAATACCAATGCGGGCAATGTCTGACGATTTTCCTGACGCGCACGGCTATCGTTAACGCAGTGCGCCGTATACCTGGACTTCGTCTCGTCACTACGTCCCCGACTGCGGTACTCCCAGGCTTTCAGGCAGTCAGTGGTGACACCTTAGCCATTGTAGTAGATCCAGGAAAGATATCTTGCCGCCCGCGATGCGCCTTTCTCATCAGCCTCAGTGAATAATCTCAGCGCCTTATCATAATCAACGCGAATCTCTTCGCCGGTGTAATACATTTCGGCCAGATTGATAATCGCATCGTTATTACCCTGCTGCGCAGCACGTTCAAACCAAACGACAGCCTCTTGCGGTGCCTTATCCACACCCCAGCGTCCTTTAAGGTAAGCCAACGCGAGAATATTCTGCGATTCCGGTTCGCCGCCCTCTGCCGCGCGGCGAAACCAGCGTATCGCCTCAACGTCTTTATCTTTGATCGAGGAGTAACCAAAATTATAGAAATGGCCGGCGTAGAAATTGACTTTGGGATCGCCTTGCTGCGCCCAACGCTTTGCTAGCCGTAACGTGTCGCTTTTGCTCAAACCGAGGAGGCTGAATATGCGGCGCGTTTGGTCATCGGCCGTATTTAAGTAACGGGAAACATATTTCAGGATCGGCGCACGCATCTCCGCATCGGTTTCCGCCTTTGCTTTGGCTTCATAGACGGTGTGCCCAAGCTTGCTGGCGATTTTGATATCAATATCTGCGGCGTTAATCTTTTCCAGCAGTTGGCTGGCCCGGGCGTTATCCTGCGGCACGCCGATGCCATATTGATAAAAATACCCGGCGTTATAACAACCATAATCGCCACTCAGCGCGCAGGCTTGCTGATAATAGTCGATAGCCTGTTGGATATTTTTGGGAACGGAAACGCCAAACTCGTAGACAAATCCTAATACAGAGAGTGCATAAGGGTCCTGACGTTTAGCCAAATCGGTGAGGGCGGTCAGCGCCGCGTTATCCTGCTGTTCGAGACGATCGGCGTCATCAGCCTCTTGGGCAAAAGCAGAGCACGAGAAACCCAGTAACAACGCCAACGTTGTTTTCTTCATGATTAACAATCCCTTGCCATATTTTTTCTGTTTCCGGGGATAATACCATCCCCGGAAACCAGAGCAATGCGAAATTTATGACGCGCGCGAGGTCTCCTCGGCATCATCAGCGGCATCCAGCACCACTTCTTCGCTTCTGAAGCGGTTGATCAGCGCGAACAGCAGGCTTAACGCAATGCCCACCACGGTGGCTAACGCCATGCCTTTCAATTCAGCAGCACCCAGATGCACTTTCGCCCCGCTCACCCCAATGATCAGGATAACCGAGGTCAGAATCAGGTTTTGTGCCTTGTTGTAATCCACTTTGGATTCGATAAGCACACGAATACCGGAAGCACCGATTACACCGTACAGCAGCAGAGAAACACCGCCCATGACCGGCACCGGCACCGCCTGAATCGCGGCCGCCAGCTTGCCCACGCAGGAGAGCAGAATGGCGAGTATTGCCGCACCGCCAATCACCCAGGTGCTGTAGACCTTGGTGATGGCCAGCACACCAATATTTTCGCCGTAAGTGGTATTCGGCGTAGAACCGAAGAAACCGGAGATCATGGTAGAAAGACCGTTGGCAAACATCGAGCGGTGCAAGCCAGGATCGCGCATCAGATCTTTTTTCACGATATTGGCGGTAACCACCAGGTGACCCACGTGCTCTGCAATCACCACCAACGCCGCAGGTAGAATGGTCAGAATCGCAAAACACTCAAAGCGCGGCGAATAGAAGGTCGGCAGTGCAAACCAGTGCGCCTGAGCGATAGGCGCGAAATCCACAACGCCCATGGCAAACGATAAGCCATAACCCACCAGCACGCCGATCAGGATCGGAATGATAGCCAGAAAACCACGAAACAACACAGAGCCCAGCACGGTAACGCCTAAGGTCACCAGCGAAATAATCACGGTTTTGCTATCCACTGACACGCCGTCCGCAGGCAGCAGACCGGCCATGCCCGCGGCAACCCCGGCCAATTCCAGACCGATGACCGCAACAATCGCCCCCATCGCCGCTGGGGGGAAAATCACATCCAGCCAGCCAGTGCCAGCGCGTTGCACAATCAGCGCCACCACGCAAAACAGCACGCCGCACATGATAAAGCCGCCCAGCGCCACTTCATATCCCAGCGGCAGCAGCAACAGTACCGGAGAAATAAAAGCAAAACTGGAGCCCAGATATGCCGGGATTTTGCCCTTACAGATAAATAGATAGAGCAACGTGCCAATGCCGTTGAACAACAGCACGGTCGCAGGGTTGATTTTGAACAGAATCGGCACCAACACCGTCGCGCCGAACATGGCAAACAGGTGCTGGAAGCTCAGCGGGATTGTTTGTAGCAAGGGGGGTCGTTCACTCACCCCGATGGCGCGACGAGTCATCGTTTATATCCTCTGTAAAAGTCACTTGATGTTGTGGTTAGCCGGTTTGTCCAGCATCGTTATCACAGCCCAGCCGCCCCCTTGCGTCACCGGGTAGGGAAGCGAGGCTGATTATAAAAATCGTGCGAAATATGAGTGAAAAACCGTCATACGCGTTGCACCGCGAAACCGGCGCAAAAAAAAGCCGACTTACTCAGTCGGCTGATACGGCTTATTTAGTACCAAAGAGCTTATCGCCCGCGTCACCAAGACCCGGCATGATGTAGCCATGCTCGTTGAGCCCTTTGTCGACCGAGGCGGTATACAGCTCAACGTCAGGGTGCGCTTTTTCCAGCGCGGCAATCCCTTCCGGTGACGCCACCAGCACCAATACCTTGATGCTCTGGCAACCAGCTTTCTTCAGCAGATCGATAGTGGCAATCATCGAACCACCGGTTGCCAGCATGGGATCCACCACCAGCGCCATACGTTCATCAATGTTGGAGATCAGCTTCTGGAAGTAAGGCACTGGCTCCAGCGTCTCTTCATTGCGGTACATACCCACTACGCTGATACGCGCACTCGGTACGTTTTCCAGTACGCCTTCCATCATACCCAGACCGGCACGCAGGATCGGCACCACAGTAATTTTTTTGCCTTTGATCTGATCGACTTCCACCGGACCGCACCAGCCTTCGATAGTCACTTTTTCAGTGACCAGATCGGCCGTGGCTTCATAGGTCAATAAGCTGCCGACTTCGGATGCCAGTTCACGAAAGCGTTTTGTACTTATATCGTTTTCACGCATCAGGCCAAGCTTATGTTTGACGAGCGGGTGTTTAACCTCGACGACCTTCATTCTATTCCCCCTATAGAAAGTGGACGGATATCCTCACGACGCAGAATCGGTGCGCCGAGGGCGGACATGGCAGCCCATCATAAAAAAAATCGCGGGATTATACCGCTTTTTTGCTTAAGCGCTACAGGTTATAGCCTGATCCAGATCAACCGGGCAGGGAAATTCTCATTGAACAGGAAAAATGCAAAGCAGGCAACACACCACTCGCAAACGATTGCTCTCGCTGTTAGAATTAGCGCGCTTCGATAGGGGTAGATCCACCAGGCTGGATATGCTCGCTATCTCACCACCAATTGTATTCTCCGTGGGGACTCCGCAGTGACCGACAAAACCTCTCTTAGCTACAAAGACGCAGGCGTGGATATTGATGCTGGTAACGCATTGGTAGACCGTATTAAAGGCGTAGTGAAACAAACCCGCCGTCCTGAAGTGATGGGCGGTCTGGGCGGTTTCGGTGCCCTGTGCGCCTTGCCCCAAAAATACCGTGAACCAGTTCTGGTTTCCGGTACTGACGGGGTCGGCACCAAGCTGCGTCTTGCCATGGATCTGAAACGCCACGACACCATCGGTATCGATGTGGTGGCCATGTGTGTCAATGACCTGTTAGTTCAAGGAGCCGAGCCGCTGTTCTTTCTGGATTACTACGCCACGGGGAAACTGGATGTCGATACCGCCGCCAGCGTGATCACCGGTATCGCCGAAGGCTGCAAGCAGTCAGGCTGTGCGCTGGTCGGCGGTGAAACCGCTGAAATGCCCGGCATGTACCACGGTGAAGATTACGACGTTGCGGGCTTTTGCGTCGGTGTTGTTGAAAAATCAGAGATCATCGACGGAAGTAAGGTGCAGGCAGGTGATACCCTGATAGCACTGGCAGCCAGTTGCCCGCACTCTAACGGCTATTCGCTGGTACGTAAGATTCTTGAGGTAAGCAAAACCGATCCGGAACAGACGACGCTTGAAGGAAAATCGTTGGCCGATCATCTGCTGGCCCCGACCAAAATCTACGTCAAATCTATTCTGGCGCTGATTGAAAAAGTGGATGTCCACGCGATTGCTCACCTGACCGGTGGCGGTTTCTGGGAAAATATCCCGCGCGTGTTGCCGGAAGGCATGCAAGCCAACATTGATGAATCCAGCTGGCAGTGGCCCGCCGTGTTCAACTGGCTGCAACAGACGGGCAACGTCAGCCGTCACGAAATGTACCGTACTTTTAACTGCGGTGTGGGTATGATTATCGCACTGCCTGCTGAACAGGCAGAGGAAGCCGTGGCATTCCTCAATAGCCAGGGTGAAACCGCATGGAAAATTGGCGTTATTCAACCCGCTAACGCCGGAGACGCAGTGGTCATTAATTAATGAAAAACATCGTTGTCTTGCTCTCAGGTCAAGGAAGCAACTTGCAGGCGTTGATTGACGCCTGCGCGCGCAAGCGCGTCAAAGCGAATATTGCTGCCGTGTTCAGCAACAATCCAGAAGCCTATGGTCTGGTGCTGGCGCAAGAAGCCGACATTCCGGCTCATGTCATCGACCCGCAAGGGTTTGCTGACCGAGCCGCCTTTGACGCCGCAATGGCAGAAGAGATGGCGCAATACCAGCCGGACCTGGTGGTACTGGCAGGTTATATGCGCATCCTCAGCCCGGAGTTCGTTGCGCTGTTTGCAGGCAAAATGCTGAACATCCACCCTTCCCTACTGCCCAAGTACCCGGGCCTGCACACCCACCGTAAAGCGCTGGAAAAGGGCGATAAGGAACATGGCACCTCGGTTCACTTCGTGACTGACGAACTGGATGGCGGCCCTCTGATTCTGCAAGCAAAGGTCCCGGTGTTTAGTGATGATACGGAAGAAGTGCTCGCCGCTCGGGTACAAACCCAGGAACACACCATCTATCCACTGGTGGTGAACTGGTTTGCAGAAGGGCGTCTTAAAATGCGCGAGGGCGAAGCCTGGCTTGACGGCGTGCGTATTCCCAAACACGGCTATGCTGCCGAATAGCGGAAATCTCCATTGACGTTCAGGCGGTAGAACCGTGCCGCCCTGAAAGTTCCCATTGAACGACACTTTATTTACAAAATTATTACCATCTTAATGATATAAAAAAACATTATCTTTTTGTGGCACTTTCCGCGCCTTAGCATTATTGACAATCACTCTCATACTCATTAACTTCCCCTGCTCGATTTTATGCAGAGGGCGAATATGCGTGCGTTATTCCTGACCAAAGCGTTATAGCCAACCGACTTAAAAATGATTACAGCCGATGCCCTGATATGTGGCAAAGAAGCATAGCTGGCTGTTATCAAAATAATGTCGCTTAGCTATACTGGTCATGCTGCTGTTGGCGAACACCACCGCCTGGGGAAAGACCGTTACCGACCTGCTGGGGCGCCAGGTAGCGATTCCCGATAATCCTTCACGTCTTTTTCTTGGCGAAAGCCGTTTGCTCTATACCCTTGCGTTGTTAGAACCCGGCAACCCGGCACAGCGAGTGGTAGGCTGGCCCGGAGATTTGGCGCGTTACGATGCGCAAAGCTGGGAAAAATACACCGCTGCGTTTCCTGCCATTGCACAGATCCCGCGTCTTGGCGATGGCGGTCCACGCACACTGAATGCCGAAGCCATTCTGCCGTTAAAGCCCGATCTGGTCATCCTGCCGCGCCTGGCTAAAACTTCGACGGAAGATGAGGCGCTACAGCAAACGCTTGAACGCGCAGGCATCCCGGTGATTTATGTCGATCTGCGCGTCGAACTGTTGAAAAACACCCTGCCCAGCATCCGTTTACTTGGCGAGGTGCTGAACCGCACGGAGCGTGCTGACGCGTTCAGCGCGTTTTATCAGCAGCATATGGATGCCATTTCGCAACGACTGGCACACTATCACGGGCAAAAGCCTATCGTGATGTTGCACCTGCATCTGGGTCGCCGCGATACCTGCTGTACCACGGCGGTCGGTGGCAATCTCGGTGAACTGTTATAGCTAAGCGACATTATTTTGATAACAGCCAGCTATGCTTCTTTGCCACATATCAGGGCATCGGCTGTAATCATTTTTAAGTCGGTTGGCTATAACCTTTGCGGGTGGCGATAACATTGCGGCCGACAGCATTCAGCGCGTCTACGGTGAACTCAACCCGGAAAAAGTGCTGGCAGCCAACCCGGATGTCTACATCGCCACCGGCATGGCGGGGCCAGAAGGAAAACGGTTTTCAACGCTGATGCTGGGCCCGGACGTTTCCGATCAGCAAGCGCAAAACAGTTTTACCACCCTGCTACAACACGAACCCATTCTTTCACACCTGCGTGCCGTGCAGCAGGGGCGCGCCTGGAGTATGTGGCACAACTTCTACCTAAGCCCGTATCACGTGGTGATGGTGGAGATGTTTGCCAAAGCGCTTTACCCCGATCTGTTTGCCGATCTGCAACCGCAAGACACCTTAAAACAACTCTACCAACAATTCTTACCTATTGAATTTTCAGGGACATTCTGGAGTCACATCGCACATGAACGCTAATTTTATCCGTCGCGGCTGGCCACTTATCGCGTTGTTGCCACTGGGTTCGCACGCTGCCTCCTCGAGCGCGCAGGAAGATATAGCTAAGCGACATTATTTTGATAACAGCCAGCTATGCTTCTTTGCCACATATCAGGGCATCGGCTGTAATCATTTTTAAGTCGGTTGGCTATACCGTCGTGGTCACCCAATCTGACCGCGCCGCCGCCGATACAGACAGCAGCTATAGCTAAACGACTTAATTTTGATTACATTATTTAAATGAGCTATTCAATTGATTTTAGACGTAAAGTGATATCTACACGGAAAAACGAAGGGTTGAGTATCCGAGAAACAGCGAAGCAATTTCGGATTGGCCCTGCCTCTGTATCGCGTTGGATTAATCAAATAGAGTCAAAAGCATCGACCACGCGTCAGCGAAAGAGCGATAAATCCGAGTTGATAAAAGATGTTGAACAATATCCAGATGCTTACCAAAAAGAACGTGCAGAGCGTTTTGGCGTTTGTCAGAAGGCCATTTGGCAAGCGCTTAAAAAGCTGGGATTGACCTATAAAAAAAACTCTACGTCATCCGAAAGCCGACGAAAACGCCCGGCAGGGATTTCAACAAAAAAAACAACAGTATGAAAAAGAAGGTAAACCTATTGTTTTTATTGATGAAAGTGGTTTTTCACACGATGCCCCACGGACTCACGGCTATTCCCCAAAAGGTCAACGGTGTTTTGGCCTGAAGAACTGGGGAGCTAGGGGAAGAACAAATGTTATCGGCGCTTTATTAGGCACAACGCTGTTTGCTATCGGATTATTTGATATCAATATTAACAGCGATGTTTTCTATGCCTGGGTCACACAAGTCCTTATCCCAGTACTCCCTAAAAACAGTGTAATCATGATGGACAATGCCACTTTTCACAGAAAACATAATATTCAACAAGTCATCATCGATGCAGGGTATATGGTGGAGTATTTGCCTACATATTCGCCAGATCTTAACCCAATTGAGCATAAATGGGCACAAGCAAAAAGCAAAAAGCAAAAAAAGAGAGATGGGTTGCGATACAGAGAGTTTGTTCTCAGTCCATATGGTGTAATCAAAATTAAGTCGCTTGGCTATACCTTCTTACTCCTTAGCGCCGGTCTTTGGAATTTCCATCTCAGAACAGCGTAAAATTTACTTCAATCACCGAAACACCCTTATTTCATTATTAAGCAACACGCTTTTTGTTCGCAGAACCACCGTTTGCGGGGGATGTGGGGGGAAAGGACCGCGCCCTTATCGTTAAGATCAAAGGGCGCGGCATGGTGCGATTAAAAATCTACGCTGGCACGCAGCAGTACCTGACGTGGTTCACCCACCGCCACGCGCAGGTTGTTGCCGCTGGACGGGTAGTAGGTTTTATCAAACAGGTTCTTCACGTTCATCTGCCATTTCACCTTGTAGCAGTTAAACGGCACGGTATAGGCTACAAAAGCGTCAGCAACGGTGTAATCATCGAGGTATAGCCAAGCGACTTAATTTTGATTACACCATATGGACTGAGAACAAACTCTCTGTATCGCAACCCATCTCTCTTTTTTTGCTTTTTGCTTGTGCCCATTTATGCTCAATTGGGTTAAGATCTGGCGAATATGTAGGCAAATACTCCACCATATACCCTGCATCGATGATGACTTGTTGAATATTATGTTTTTTGTGAAAAGTGGCATTGTCCATCATGATTACACTGTTTTTAGGGAGTACTGGGATAAGGACTTGTGTGACCCAGGCATAGAAAACATCGCTGTTAATATTGATATCAAATAATCCGATAGCAAACAGCGTTGTGCCTAATAAAGCGCCGATAACATTTGTTCTTCCCCTAGCTCCCCAGTTCTTCAGGCCAAAACACCGTTGACCTTTTGGGGAATAGCCGTGAGTCCGTGGGGCATCGTGTGAAAAACCACTTTCATCAATAAAAACAATAGGTTTACCTTCTTTTTCATACTGTTGTTTTTTTTGTTGAAATCCCTGCCGGGCGTTTTCGTCGGCTTTCGGATGACGTAGAGTTTTTTTTATAGGTCAATCCCAGCTTTTTAAGCGCTTGCCAAATGGCCTTCTGACAAACGCCAAAACGCTCTGCACGTTCTTTTTGGTAAGCATCTGGATATTGTTCAACATCTTTTATCAACTCGGATTTATCGATCTTTCGCTGACGCGTGGTCGATGCTTTTGACTCTATTTGATTAATCCAACGCGATACAGAGGCAGGGCCAATCCGAAATTGCTTCGCTGTTTCTCGGATACTCAACCCTTCGTTTTTCCGTGTAGATATCACTTTACGTCTAAAATCAATTGAATAGCTCATTTAAATAATGTAATCAAAATTAAGTCGTTTAGCTATAGAAGCTGTTGGCCGCATCTCCCGCACGGCGACCGACGTAGAGTGCACCGGCACCTGCGCGCAGGTCGTCTCCGGCATGCCATCCAAGCGACCCGAAATCTTGCGTCAGGAACAGCGCGGCAGTGTGGCGAGCGGCGTTAGTCATTTCGTTACCGTTATTTTTCGGATCGGCCGCCACGCGCGCATCAGTAAAGGCGTAGCTACCGATCAGGCTCAGGGAATCGGTGAGCTTACCGGCCATATACAGCTCAATACCTTGCGAGCGCACTTTGCCTGAGGTGCGTGTCACTGTTTCAGTGCCGATGGTTTCATCCACCATCACGTTACGTTTCACAATATCGAACAGTGCCAGGTTAGCGGTGATACGGTCCGGCAGATCGATTTTGGTGCCCACTTCATAAGAATGGCCCAGTTCAGGAGGAAGTGCGCCGATTTGAGTGGCAATAGACGAATTGGTTTTGAACGATTCGCTTTAGCTGGCGTAGAGCGAACTGTTCGGTGTCAGGCTGTAGATAACGCCGGTGCGCGGTACAATGCGGTGGTAGGAACCGTCGGTGTTGGCGACAAATGGGCGGCCTTTGCCTGCCATGACATCAAAGCTGTCGTAGCGTAACCCGCCCAGCAACTGCCAGCGTTCGTTCAGGCGCAGGGTGTCTTGCACGAAAAAGCCGGTGCTGTCGATATTTTCACGCTGGTCGCTGTCTTTGGCGCTGACCGTGGTGGAGGCGGGCAGGGTGCCGTAGACCGGGTTGTAAATGTTGAAACCTGAAGTTGCTGTGCCACGGATCATGTCGCCACGGAAGGTACGATCGGCTTCATAATCAACACCAAACAGCAGTTGATGGTTGATGCGTCCCCAGTCTACGTCGCCATTCAGGGTCAGTTGGACGATTTGCGCCTGGCTGCGTGCGTCTGCCGTTAAGCGTGTTGCTTAATAGTGAAATAAGGGTGTTTCGGTGAGGCTTTGTTGAATAAATCGAACTTTCAGGGGATCGCCGGATCAAAGCACTATCATCGCTCCCGATAGCAGCTCCCCATGGCAAAGCAAAAGTTTAAAATCACCAACTGGCCCACCTACAACAAAGCACTCAGACAACGCGGCTCCCTGACGGTCTGGCTTGATGAGTCGGCCATCGCTGCATGGACTGACAGTTCTTCGCCTGAAGGTCGTGGTCGGCCGCTTTGCTACACCGATATGGCTGTTACCACGGTTTTGATGATAAAGCGCGTGTTTAACCTGTCGCTCCGGGCATTACAGGGCTTTGTCGACTCGGTTTTTACACTGATGAGCCTGCCACTGCGCTGCCCGGACTACTCTCTGGTCAGTCGGCGGGCAAAAACCGTCAGTATCAGCATAAAAACGCCAACGCGTGGTGAAATCTCGCATCTGGTCATCGACAGTACCGGTCTGAAGGTCTTTGGCGAAGGTGAATGGAAAGTCAGGCAGCATGGGGCTGACAGACGAAGAGTGTGGCGCAAGCTTCATCTGGCAGCAGACAGTGCGACGCATGAGATTATCTGTGCCGACTTATCGCTCAGCGGAACGACAGATGCGCAGGCACTGCCGGGCCTGATTAACCAAACCCACCGAAAAATCAGGGAAGTGTCAGCAGACGGTGCTTATGACGCCCGTTACTGCCACGATGCTTTGCTAAGAAAGAAAATCAGGCCCCTTATCCCGCCGCGAAGCGGAGCCAAATACTGGCCGGACAAGTACCATGAGCGTAACCATGCGGTGGCGAATCAGCGTCTGAGCGGGAGTAATGATATGTGGAAAAAGAAAGTGGGTTATCACCGGCGTTCAGTGGCAGAAACAGCGATGTTCCGCATAAAAACTTTGCTGGGTGGCCATCTGAGCCTGCGTGACTATGAGGCTCAACTAGGTGAAGCCATAGCGATGGTCAAAGCGCTGAACCGTATGACGTTGTTGGGTATGCCACACAGCGTCAGGATAGGATAACAGGTGTAGCAGAGGGAGTCATCCTGTCGGCTAATTCTGATTTATTCAACAAAGCCATGGAAATTCCAAAGACGGGCGCTAAGGAGTAAGAAGGTATCATCAATAAAGGGTCTACGATTCCGTAAAATTTGGGTCATGCAACCGAGGCGCTTGATACCCGCAATGGCGTGTTCAACTGTAATACGGATGCCCGAGATTATTTTATTTTCTTGTTTTTGTTCAGGTGATAAAGGTCTTTTTCGAGTTCCTTTTTTTGGGATTTGTGTATTAGGATGCTGTTTATCTATACCTTGAAAACCGGTATCTGCCCAGATGGTTACCTCAGGAGGAATATGGCGAATTATATCGACTTTATCGAGTAAGCGTTTATCGTGACGGCGCCCATTTTTGCTCATGGGGATAAATCCAATTTGCCTTGTTTCGTCAGTCATAATAAGCCCTTTTCGAGTGGTCTGTCTTTTCTTTCCCGAATACATTTTTTTTCGCCGACGCAGATTCTTAGGCTTTTGGACAGGTCGCTCTGTCCCATCAATAAAGACGTCTTTAACTCCAGGAAAGGCGCGAAAAAATTCCTCAGCAGAGCGAATTTGACGAGCGGGCAAAACACATTCTCGCCCCAAGGTCATCTCTAAAACCGGCAATAATATTTTTACCCAGCGACATACCCGTGTTCTATCTAAACCAAAAAGAAGTCCTTGCAAATCATAGGTCGGATAACATTTTAAATACAATAAAATAAAAAGCAGTTTATCTAATGGGAGTCTGTAAAGAATTTCGTGTAAATGGCTCCATCGCTTAACCGGAAATCCGATCTCCATACATCAACATGAATTGGCTCATAGCCGGTTTCAAGTCTCTGATTGGTAGGGTCCATTTAGCCGAGATATTATGCAAGGCTAGATAGAATAATTTTAGCACCGAGTCATCCGTTGGAAATATTCGTCGCGTTTTCGTTATCTTGCGCAATGAAGCATTTAACGACTCTATCGCGTTGGTGGTGTAGATAACCTTGCGGATCTCCGGCGGAAAATCAAAAATGACGATGAGACGTTCCCAATTATTTCTCCACGATGGGCTGATCGTCGGGAACTGCTCATCCCATTTGGCCGCGAAGGCATCCAGGGCCTCTTCAGCGCCCTCTAGCGTTGCGGAACTATAGATAGTGCGCAGGTCAGCAGCAACGGCTTTACGCTCTTTCCAGCCGACGTAGCGCAGCGAGTTCCGCACCTGATGCACGATGCAGAGCTGTACCCGCGTATGCGGGTAAACAGCTTCAATGGCATCAGGAAAGCCCTTCAGGCCATCGCAGCAGGCGATGAAGATGTCCTGTAGCCCACGATTTTTCAGTTCTGTCATTACAGATAACCAGAACTTGGCCCCCTCGGTTTTGGCTATCCATAGCCCCAGCAGCTCTTTTTCGCCCTGGCCGTTGATGCCTAGAGCAAAGTAAACAGACTTGTTGGTCACGGCTCCGCCGTCCTGGCTTTTGACCACAATACAGTCAAGGTAAACAATGGGATAAAACGCATCCAGCGGCCGTTGCTGCCAGCGCTTAACGTCATCCATCACGGCATTGGTCACTTGAGAAATGAAGCCAGCGGAAACATCAACCCCGTAGACTTCTTTAAAGTGAGCCTGAATATCACGGGTTGATAGCCCTCTGGAATAGAGAGGAATAATGCGGTCATCGAAGCCGTTAAGCTGCTTTTCGTGCTTACCGATCAGTGTCGGCTCGAAGGTACTGTTGCGGTAGCGCGGAATATCGAGCTCGAGCGCCCCATTTTGGCTACGTACGCTCTTGGATGTCTTGCCATTGCGGGAGTTGCCTGAATGATTACCAGCCGGGTCATGCTTAGCATACCCAAGGTGTATCTCCATCTCAGCTTGAAGAACCCGTTCCGCCAGTCTTTTAGTCAGCTCCTTGAGTAGGCCTGATTCACCCAGAAGCTCCTGAGGGGAGTGGCAATCCTGAAGCAGTTGGTCAATAAGTTCGTTGCTGATAGGCATTTTTTGTCCTCTGAAGGTTTTCCTCAAAATGCCACTTACACAGATCTTTTTACACTCTCTCTAATGGGGTTGGGATAAATCCTTTCTGCCCTGCACCCATCTGCCGCTCGTGATCTTTTCGATTCTTTTTCCGATAAATCAAATAACAAGCTGAAAATTCAGCGGCTAAATTTTTCAATTCTTCGACTGATAATCCAATGATTGCTTTACATAAACGATTATCTCGTAACAACCGCTCTTTGTTGATCATTTCAAACCTTTATTCTCTAAGTTAAACCTCTTTTTATTCTCAATAGCCTGACAAAAAATGCAAGTCTCTATTCAGCAACTAGTTTAAAGCACGCTATACTCATCGTGTTGCCATGTGGCAAACAGGTAATGGGAGGAAACATGTCTGGCACGAGCAATATCGTGCGTTTACGGCCTCTGGAACGAGAGGATCTCAATTTTGTCCATCAGTTGGATAACAATGCCAGCGTGATGCGTTATTGGTTTGAAGAGCCCTATGAAGCCTTTGTGGAATTGTGCGATCTCTACGACAAGCACATTCACGACCAAAGCGAGCGGCGCTTTATCATCGAGTTTGAAAAAAATCGGGTAGGTCTGGTCGAGTTGGTGGAAATCAACCATATCCATTGCCGCGCTGAATTCCAGATTATTATCGACCCTGCCTATCAGGGGCGTGGTTATGCCAGTGCCGCCGCCAAGCTGGCAATGGATTATGGGTTTTCCGTACTGAACCTGTACAAGCTGTACCTGATTGTGGATAAAGAGAACACCAAGGCTATCCACATTTATGCCAAGCTGGGCTTTGAAGTCGAAGCCGAATTGCGCCACGAGTTTTTCATCAACGGCGAATACCGCAATACCATTCGCATGTGCATTTTTCAGCACCAGTATATGGAACGGTATAAAGCGAATGCGGCGTCAGAAAAACCGTCACCGGAAGCCGATATTACACGCTAACAGGTTAATTATCTAAATCTTCGATTTAAAGCCGATTGTCGTGATTCAGGATCGTCGGCTATTCCCCCGATCATCACCTGCCGACGTTTATATCACGTTGACAGAAAGAACACCTAAGCCTTCCACTTACAACACATGCCGTTGAGACGACGTTAGCCTTGCATCGGGAAAATAACATATTACTGCTCAAAAAACACCATTCATCAAACAAGAACGCTTTATGATTCACCACTCTCTGCCATAAAAATTACTATTAAAACTCAACGAAGGAGATAAGCATGTCATTAATTCCAAATGCCAATAATCGCTATTCTTTACTGACCGACCCGGTTAGCACAACTCGCCACGCAGATAAGAAAAGTGATAACAATCTCATAAAGCAACTCAGCAGGGTAAAATCATCAGCAGATAAAACTATCTCTATATCTAACAAAGCGGGGAATATGGAAATAGATATACATTATCCCAAGAAAAGAGACTGTAAAATAATCTGTGTAAATGGCATTTTGAGGAAAACCTTCAAAGGATAACAAAATGCCTATCAGCAACGAACTTATTGACCAACTGCTTCAAGATTGTCACTCCCCTCAGGATCTGCTGGGTGAATCAGGCCTACTCAAGGTGCTGACTAAAAGACTGGCGGAACGGGTTCTTGAAGCTGAGATGGAGATGCACCTTGGGTATGCTAAGCATGACCCGGCTGGTAATCATTCAGGCAACTCACGCAATGGCAAGACATCCAAGAGCGTACGTAGCCAAAATGGGGAGATCGAGCTCGATATTCCGCGCGACCGCAACAGTACCTTCGAGCCGACACTGATCGGTAAGCACGAAAAACAGCTTAACGGCTTCGATGACCGCATTATTTCTCTCTATTCCAGAGGGTTATCAACCCGTGATATTCAGGCACACTTTAAAGAAGTCTACGGGGTCG
The DNA here is from genome assembly GCF_052050035.1 of Symbiopectobacterium purcellii. GTDB lineage: Bacteria > Pseudomonadota > Gammaproteobacteria > Enterobacterales > Enterobacteriaceae > Symbiopectobacterium > Symbiopectobacterium purcellii_A. Next base: position 3,562,234 of record NZ_CP189882.1, on the reverse strand, counting down.
ATGTTTCCGCTGGCTTCATTTCTCAAGTGACCAATGCTGTGATGGATGAAGTTAAGCGCTGGCAGCAACGGCCGCTGGATGCGCTTTATCCCATTGTTTACCTTGACTGTATTGTTGTCAAAAGCCAGGACGGCGGAGCCGTGGCCAACAAGTCTGTTTATCTGGCCCTCGGCGTCAACGGCCAGGGCGAAAAAGAGCTGCTGGGGCTATGGATAGCCAAAACTGAGGGGGCCAAGTTCTGGTTATCTGTGATGACAGAACTGAAAAATCGTGGGCTAAAGGACATCTTCGTCGCCTGCTGCGATGGCCTGAAAGGCTTTCCTGATGCCATTGAAGCTGTTTACCCGCATACGCGGGTACAGCTCTGCATTGTGCATCAGGTGCGGAACTCGCTGCGCTACGTCGGCTGGAAAGAGCGTAAGGCCGTTGCTGCTGACCTGCGCACCATCTATAGTTCCGCAACGCTAGAGGGCGCTGAAGAGGCCCTGGATGCCTTCGCGGCCAAATGGGATGAACAGTTCCCGACGATCAGCCCGTCGTGGAGAAATAATTGGGAACGTCTCATCGTCATTTTTGACTTTCCGCCGGAGATCCGCAAGGTTATCTACACCACCAACGCGATAGAGTCGTTAAATGCTTCATTGCGCAAGATAACGAAAACGCGACGAATATTTCCAACGGATGACTCGGTGATAAAATTACTCTATCTAGCCTTGCATAATATCTCTGCTAAATGGACCTTGCCAATCAGAGACTGGAAACCTGCTATGAGCCAATTCATGTTGATGTATGGAGAACGAATCTCCGGTTAAGCAATGGAGCCATTTACACAAAATTCTTTACAGACTCCAAGAAAAAATTTTGCATACCGCAACTCTTTTCAATATCGAAACAAAACAAGATAACCCTCACCCCAGAAAACTGTAAAGGCATCATACTAACCTCCTCCAAAGACCCAAATAACAAAATGGGGATCAATATAAATCTTATCACCGATCAACCTTCCGATTGACGCCATTACCCGGTTAAATAACGCCATCCCCATAACGCGTATTTATTTTGTGGATGGTGCCATGACCCAAGGATAATTAGGCTGTGTCCCTTAATTGCTTGAGCTATAGTATCCATCTGTTTCTAAGACACTTTGGATTATGGCTCGCTACGATCTTTCTGATGAAGCATGGGCAATCATTGAGCCCTTGTTACCAACCGTTTTGACATCTCCGCAGGCAGGCCGGCCATGGGCAGAACATCGCAAAATCGTCAACGGCATGTTCTGGATACTGTGTTCAGGTGCCCCATGGCGTGATTTACCTGAACGTTACGGCCCATGGAAAACCGTTTATAACCGTTTCAATAGATGGTCAAAGTCTGGAGTTATTAACATTATTTTTAATTGGTTACTTTCATTTCTTGATGCTCATGGACTTGTTGACTGGCCAGCCACTGCGCTGGATGGCAGCAATATCCGTGCGCTCAAATGTGCGGCTGGCGCTCAAAAAAACATCCCGATATTACCAACGATAACAGCCTGGGTCGCTCACGAGGTGGTTATGGCACCAAAATCCACATGGCGACTGACGGAAGCGGCATCCTGCTAAATATCGTACTGAGTGCTGGGCAGGCTCACGAAAGCCTGTTCGCGTTACGATTCCTGGACGGCATTGGCGTGCAACGGCAGAACGGTAGCATGAAGCGTCGTGGTCATGCGGTACTGGCTGACAAAGCCTACTCTGGCAATGCACTCCGTAACGAGTTGAAAAGAAAAGGGATAAGAGCGGTTATTCCCCGAAAATCAAATGAAAAACTGGCTTCAGATGGACGCTCACAACTTTATCGTGATGCTTATCGCCGTCGCAACGTTGTAGAAAGATGTTTTGGCCGTTTAAAGGAATATAGACGGATTGCCACACGTTATGAAAAAACGGCAAGAAACTATCTAGCAATGGTGAAACTGGGCTGCATCCGCTTGTTTTACGCCCGGTTACGTAATTAAGGGACACAGCCTAGTCCCTACAACAGAGCCAATGGCGCCAACATATAGCCAAGCGACATTATTTTGATAACAGCCAGCTATGCTTCTTTGCCGCATATCAGGGCATAGGATGTAATCATTTTTAAGTCGGTTGGCTATATCAACGGCTAGACTACCCTGAGAATTGCCGAAACAACGCTTTACCGCTTAACAGCCGCAGTCCCAGCCAACCGCCGCACAGCGACAGTAGCAAGGCGGCACTGAGTGGCAGTGCCCCCCACATCACCACATTAGGCTCCCAGGGAAAATCAAACACTTTGCGTTGTAACAGCCACAGCGCCACTTCCGCACCAATGGCGGCCGCTACCCCCGACATCAGCCCCAACGCAGCAAACTCGCACCACAAGGTGCCACGCAGCAAGCGACGTCCGGCCCCCAACGTGCGATACACCATCAACTCCTGACGCCGCTGACGCATGCCAACCTGAATTTGCGCCAACAGCAGCAGTATGCCGCAGAACAAGACCAGCACCACCATCACTTCCAGCGCACGACTCACCTGCTGCAATACCTGACCAATCTGGCGCAGCATCGTGCCCACATCCAGTACACTGACCGTGGGAAATTGGCGGTTAAGCTGCACGATAAGTTTGTCATCACCGTCGTGGCGGAAACTGGTCAGCAGCGATTGCGGCTGTGCATCCAACGCACCGGGCGGGAAAATAAAGAAGAAGTTCGGCCGCAGGCTCTCCCAATCCACGCGCCGGAAGCTGGTCACCGTGGCGCTATAGCCAACCGACTTAAAAATGATTACATCCTATGCCCTGATATGCGGCAAAGAAGCATAGCTGGCTGTTATCAAAATAATGTCGCTTGGCTATAAAAGGCTGCGTGTCGCCGGTGAAGGTCAGGGTATCGCCGATAGTGATCCCCATCTCCTGCGCCTCATTCGTTTCCATCGAGACTTCCCCCGCTTTCGGCGCTTGCCCGGCCGTCAACACGTTGTGATCGGGTAGGCCCTCCATCCACGTCAGGTTCAGTTCGCGGTTAACAGTATTAGCACCCGGATCGTTCTCATGGATACGCTCGGTCGCGACCTGACCGTTAATAGCCGTCAAGCGCGCACGAATGATCGGATAAAACGCCTCCGGTTTCACCGCGTGCTGTTCAAGGAACGTTTTCAATGGTGCCGCCTGAGGTGGCGCGTTATTCAGCAAGAAAAAGTTAGGGCTTTCCGGCGGCAACTGAAGCTGCCAGCGCTCCAACAGATCGCCGCGCATCACCAGCAGCAACGCCAGCAACATAAACGACAGAGAAAACGCCGCCAGTTGGCTCAGGGTGGACCACGGCTGACGCAACAGTCGATTAACCGCCAGACGCAGCGGCAAATGCTTGACCGTCAGGCGACGCAACACCAACAACCCACCCCAGCCTACAACGCCCAGCAACAGCGCCAGCACGGCCGTGCCACCGAGCAATGCCCACAGCAACATGCCGCCGCCAGAGAGCAGTGCCAAGCCGGCCACCACAATCAGCGCCACGGCGGGCAGATAGTATAGCCAACCGACTTAAAAATGATTACATCCTATGCCCTGATATGCGGCAAAGAAGCATAGCTGGCTGTTATCAAAATAATGTCGCTTGGCTATAACGCAACGGCCAGACGTTCGCCGTGATATCCTGACGCAGCACCCGCAACGGCTGGGTCGCCAGCAGCAGGCGATAAGGACGTAGCTCCACCAGCAGCGAAATCACCACCAGCGATCCCAATGCCCATACCCACGGCCACAGCCCCGCTGCAGGCAACGCGGTGGGCAGCACCGGCGCTAACAAACGCGTGAGTATCGCTTCAAAACCTAACCCCTCCAGGCTGCCGCACACGCCAGCCAACTCCAGCACCGACACCCATTGCCCGACAATCAAACGCCGCAGTGCTCGTTTGTCCGCGCCCAGCGTTTTGAGTACCGCCACCAAATCGTAGAGGCTGCGGCAATAGTGCCCCATGGCAACAGCCACCGCCGCGACGGATAACAGCAGTGTCAACAGCGCCGACAGCAGTAAAAATTGCTGCGAGCGTTGCAAGGACTTACTCAATGCCCCGTCGCTGTCTTCCATGCCATACCAGCGCTGATCCGGTTTCAGCAACGGTTTGATAAAATCGCTGAACAGCGTGATACGCGCGTCATCACCGGCAAACATATAGCGCCAGGTAATGCGTCCACCCGGCTGTATCGCACCGGTTTTTTCCACATCGGCGCTGCTCATCAACACGCGCGGGGCGGTATCAAACGGATTAAACCCTTCGTCCGGCTCCTGAATCAGTTCCCCGGCGATTCGCAGCGTAGTATCGCCAACATCGAGGTTATCCCCGACCTTCAATCCCAGTAATGCCAGCAGTCGCGGAGCCACCAATACCGAGCCAGGAACCGGATGACGCGCGCCAACTGGGCCTGTTCGCCCGCATAGGTCATGGTCATGAATGACACCTGGCGACTGACCGTCAACCCTTGTTGCTGTGCCGTTTTCAACCAATCTTCATCCACCGGACGTGCAGCGCGCAGCACGCGATCGCCCGCCAGAAAATCACGGCTCTGCTGGCTTAGCCCTTTCTCCATGCGATCGCTGATATTGCCCAACGCCAGCACACACGCCACCGCCAGCGTTAACGCCAGCCACACGATCAGCAGCGACGGGGATCGCCACTACCGCCAAAACCAGCGCCAGATCATGCCACCTCCTGCAATTTGCCGTCCAACAGGTGCAAACGCCGTTCGCAGCGTGCAGCCAACTGCTCATCGTGGGTAACCAGGATCAGCGTGGTGGCGTAATCCCGATTTAGAGAAAACAGCAGATCCACAATACGTTCGCCGGTTTTACGATCCAGATTGCCGGTCGGTTCATCCGCAAACAGCACTCTGGGCCGCCCGCTAAAGGCACGCGCGATGGCGACACGCTGTTGCTCACCGCCGGATAGCTGCGCGGGCAAATGGTGCAAACGCTCGCCCAGACCCAATTGACGTAACAACTGTTCTGCCTGCGCACGGCTTTGTGCATCACTTTCACCGCGTAGCAATGCAGGCAACTGCACATTTTCCAACGCATTTAGCGTCGGCACTAACATAAATGCCTGAAACACAAATCCGACATCGCGGGCACGCAGCGCAGCACGCCCATATTCATCCAAGGCACCCAACGATTCGCCGAGCAGTTTGACATCACCTTCACTGCCGTCATCCAGCCCAGCGAGTATTCCCAGCAGCGTTGATTTGCCCGAACCGGACTCACCGATCAGTGCAATCGACTGCGCGGGTTTGACAACCAGCTCAACTCCGGTGAGGATGGAAAGCCGATGTTCACCCTGACCGACGTGCTTACTTAAATGATGAACTTCCAGAATATTTTCCGCCGACGCGGTGGCTGCCGAAGAGACGTCATTCAAAGACATATCTACATCCTTTTGCTGCTGGGATTACTCAGCGCCCGCGCCTTTGCGGCGGAAACGCTCCTGGTATTGGGAGACAGCCTGAGCGCGGGCTATCGCATGCCCGCCGCTTCCGCCTGGCCCGCCCTGCTCAATGAGCAATGGCAAAAAGCGAGCCCTGACGGCATCACAATCGTCAACGCAAGCATCAGCGGCGATACCGCATCACAAGGGCTGGCGCGCTTACCGGCACTGCTGCAACAACATCAACCACGCTGGGTGCTGATTGAAATGGGCGGTAATGATGGCCTGCGCGGCTTGCCACCACCGACCATCGAACAGGACCTGACCACCATCATCAATCAGGTGAAAACGGCTAACGCGCAGCCCTTGCTGATGCAAATCCGCCTGCCTGCCAACTACGGTCAGCGCTATACCAACACGTTCAGCGCTATTTACCCGCGACTGGCGCAGCAATTTTCCATCCCGCTGGTGCCGTTCTTTATGGAACAGGTTTATCTTAAGCCGGAATGGATGCAAGACGATGGTATCCATCCCACGCGCGAAGCGCAGCCGTTCATTGCCGACTGGATGGCAAAACAGCTTAAACCGTTAGTGAACCTGTGACCGCTTATTTGCGTCTTATTGCTAGTTAACCATGACTCTTGAAAAATAGGGCTTTTTACTTAGGTAAAGTTATGCAAAAAACGGTTTTGATTACCGGTTGCTCCAGCGGTATTGGCTTGATTGCGGCAGTAGACCTACGTCAGCGCGGCTATCGGGTGTTAGCCGCCTGCCGCCGCGCCGAGGATGTGCAACGCATGAACACGCTGGGACTTGAAGGGATCGCACTGGATTTAGACGATCCCGACAGCGTGGATGCCGCGGCTGAGCAGGTTATCGCATTGACTGGCAATCGACTGTACGGGCTGTTTAATAACGCTGGCTACGGGGTTTATGGCCCATTGAACACCATTTCGCGTCAGCAACTCGAACAACAGTTTGCCAGCAACCTGTTAGGCACGCACCAACTGACGCAGCGCTTGCTGCCCGCCATGCTGCCGCACGGCGAAGGACGTATTATCCAGACCAGTTCCGTGATGGGGTTTGTCGCCACCCCGGGACGCGGTGCCTACGCGGCCAGCAAATATGCGCTGGAAGCCTGGTCCGACACGCTGCGTATGGAACTGCACGGCAGCGGGTTGCTGGTCAGCCTGATCGAACCCGGCCCTATCGCCACGCGCTTTACCGATAATGTATCGCAAATGCAGGCAGAGGCGCCTGTCACCAATCCCGGTATCGCCCGGCGTTTTACCCTACCGCCCGAAGCGATACTTCCCAAATTGCGTCATGCGCTGGAAAGCCCGCGCCCCAAACTGCGCTACCCGGTAACGCTGGTGGCACATGAGCTTACCGTACTGCGCCGCCTGCTACCAGCCCGCTGGTTGGATGGGATATTGCGTACCCGTTCTTGATTAACGGCATATACTATTGACCCATAGCCATCACGATTCCGCACACAACACGGCGGAACGATGAACGTTACAACTGCTTGAAATGGCGTTATTCGCCCCCATTTATCCTTGAAACGGATGAGAGAGACTGCCATGCTAGACCCTAATGCCAACACCGCCCATTACGCGAGCGTGATGGATGTTAACGAGACCAACCTGCACCAGTTGTTGGAACAATCCATGCAACTGCCGGTGCTGTTTTATTTCTGGTCAGAACGCAGTCAACACTGCCAGGCACTCACGCCGGTGCTGCACAAGCTGGCACAGGAGTATGCCGGTCAGTTTATTCTGGCCCAGGTCGATTGTGATGCCGAGCAGCGCGTTGCGGCGCAGTTTGGTCTGCGCGCCATTCCGACGGTTTATCTGTTTAAAGACGGCCAGCCGCTGGACGGTTTCCAAGGTCCGCAGCCTGAAGAAGCGATCCGCGAACTGCTGCAACGGGTGTTGCCGCGTGAAGAAGAGCTGAAAGTGGCAGAAGCGCAGCAGCGTATTCAGGAAGGCGATCTCCCGGCGGCGCTGACGCTGTTGAAAGACGCCTGGCAGTTAAGCCAGCAGCGCAGCGATATCTGCCTGATGCTGGCCGAAGTGCAGATTCAACTGAACCGCAGCGACGATGCGCAAGCGGTACTGGACACCATCCCGTTGCAGGATCAGGATACGCGTTATCACAGTCTGGTGGCACAGATTGAATTGCTCAAGCAAGCCGCCGACACGCCAGAGATCCAGCAGTTACAACAACAGCTTGCTGCCGACCCCACCAACGCGGAACTGGCAGTGAAACTGGCGTTGCAGTTGCATCAGGTGGGACGTAACGAAGAAGCGCTGGAAAGCCTGATGGTGATGCTGAAAAAAGATCTGGCTGCCGCCGACGGCAACGCACGAAAAACCATGATGGATATTCTGGCGGCGCTGGGCACCGGCGATGCGCTCGCGTCGCGTTATCGTCGTCAGCTTTACGCGTTATTGTATTAATTCGCGTTGTTGTATGCGGTTTTAAGGTCTTGACCTCCCCCCGTGTCCAATGGTGCTGGGCAAACGGGGTCGAGGGGTGTGGGGACTGCACACCCCTCGTAGGGCGCGTGCTAAGCAAGTCGCTGAGAAACACTGTGCAATTTGCGCACGAAAACATCCCCGTTCCTCACATAAATCGCCATTGGACGCGGGGCCCCCAGAAAATCAAAAACAAAACACGTTACACTTTTAATCCAGCGTTTCCACCACTGTGATCCAGCCATGTCCGCCATACGGTGACCAACCGTTCAGCCAGCGGCGCAGCATGTTCATAGCCAGCATGGCAACCACTTCCTGATGGGTTTGCAGGCTATAGCGCGTCACATTAAACGAAATCGCCTCAGCAAAGGTGCCCTGCGGAGTGTGCAATGCAAGGGACAAACGATCGTCCTGACGATCGCTCACCACCAGCGCCAGCAAAGACTGATGCTCGTCAGCCAGGCGGTTTGCTACTTCTGCCAGCACGGTCAACGAAGCAAACGGCGTTTGCGCCCACAGCGCACCACCATTAAGCGGCACCTGTGCGGCGTTCAGTTGCCAATGGAGCAGGCCAGCGGTAAATGACTCCCCGACGGTCAACGTCAAATCTTTCTCAGTCAAACGGGCTTTGTTGAATAATTTAACCGTTTGATTTACATCTTCTTTAGTTAGAATGCATTTACAGAGAATGTATTTTGTTAGAACGACAAATCAAATAGTTAGCACAATAAAAAGCATTCCGAGAGGAAAAATTAGTCGTTGAAATTTTATAATGCTTATATAAATCAGTATCTTAAATTATTCAACAAAGCCAGTCAAACGCTGTGCCAGTTGGGCCGGCAACCCTTGAGTTCCTTCGAACAAGGCGTTTTCACACGCCACTGCGCGTACCGTCTCCCATGCGGATTCCATTGCGGCTCGCTACGACGCCGGGCCGATCAGCTTCAGTTCAATGATCGGCATGGAAGAACGATAGCCCAGCACCACCCCCTCCGGCAGCGGCAGGCTGTCGAGCTGGTCTGCCAAATCACTCTCTGAGCGACCAAAGGTGGTCAAGCGCAGACACAGCGGTGCAGATGCCACAGAAAAACGCTCACGCAGACGCGGCACAATCTGCTCATCCACCATCCGTTTAAATTCGGACGGTACGCCGGGCGTAAAGAACATCAAGCAACGGTTCAGCGGAGTCTGTAAAGAATTTTGTGTAAATGGCTCCATTGCTTAACCGGAGATTCGTTCTCCATACATCAACATGAATTGGCTCATAGCAGGTTTCCAGTCTCTGATTGGCAAGGTCCATTTAGCAGAGATATTATGCAAGGCTAGATAGAGTAATTTTATCACCGAGTCATCCGTTGGAAATATTCGTCGCGTTTTCGTTATCTTGCGCAATGAAGCATTTAACGACTCTATCGCGTTGGTGGTGTAGATAACCTTGCGGATCTCCGGCGGAAAGTCAAAAATGACGATGAGACGTTCCCAATTATTTCTCCACGACGGGCTGATCGTCGGGAACTGCTCATCCCATTTGGCCGCGAAGGCATCCAGGGCCTCTTCAGCGCCCTCTAGCGTTGCGGAACTATAGATGGTGCGCAGGTCAGCAGCAACGGCCTTACGCTCTTTCCAGCCGACGTAGCGCAGCGAGCTCCGCACCTGATGCACAATGCAGAGCTGTACCCGCGTATGCGGGTAAACAGCTTCAATGGCATCAGGAAAGCCTTTCAGGCCATCGCAGCAGGCGACGAAGATGTCCTTTAGCCCACGATTTTTCAGTTCTGTCATCACAGATAACCAGAACTTGGCCCCCTCAGTTTTGGCTATCCATAGCCCCAGCAGCTCTTTTTCGCCCTGGCCGTTGACGCCGAGGGCCAGATAAACAGACTTGTTGGCCACGGCTCCGCCGTCCTGGCTTTTGACAACAATACAGTCAAGGTAAACAATGGGATAAAGCGCATCCAGCGGCCGTTGCTGCCAGCGCTTAACTTCATCCATCACAGCATTGGTCACTTGAGAAATGAAGCCAGCGGAAACATCGACCCCGTAGACTTCTTTAAAGTGTGCCTGAATATCACGGGTTGATAACCCTCTGGAATAGAGAGAAATAATGCGGTCATCGAAGCCGTTAAGCTGTTTTTCGTTCTTACCGATCAGTGTCGGCTCGAAGGTATAGCTAAACGACTTAATTTTGATTACATTATTTAAATGAGCTATTCAATTGATTTTAGACGTAAAGTGATATCTACACGGAAAAACGAAGGGTTGAGTATCCGAGAAACAGCGAAGCAATTTCGGATTGGCCCTGCCTCTGTATCGCGTTGGATTAATCAAATAGAGTCAAAAGCATCGACCACGCGTCAGCGAAAGATCGATAAATCCGAGTTGATAAAAGATGTTGAACAATATCCAGATGCTTACCAAAAAGAACGTGCAGAGCGTTTTGGCGTTTGTCAGAAGGCCATTTGGCAAGCGCTTAAAAAGCTGGGATTGACCTATAAAAAAAACTCTACGTCATCCGAAAGCCGACGAAAACGCCCGGCAGGGATTTCAACAAAAAAAACAACAGTATGAAAAAGAAGGTAAACCTATTGTTTTTATTGATGAAAGTGGTTTTTCACACGATGCCCCACGGACTCACGGCTATTCCCCAAAAGGTCAACGGTGTTTTGGCCTGAAGAACTGGGGAGCTAGGGGAAGAACAAATGTTATCGGCGCTTTATTAGGCACAACGCTGTTTGCTATCGGATTATTTGATATCAATATTAACAGCGATGTTTTCTATGCCTGGGTCACACAAGTCCTTATCCCAGTACTCCCTAAAAACAGTGTAATCATGATGGACAATGCCACTTTTCACAAAAAACATAATATTCAACAAGTCATCATCGATGCAGGGTATATGGTGGAGTATTTGCCTACATATTCGCCAGATCTTAACCCAATTGAGCATAAATGGGCACAAGCAAAAAGCAAAAAGCAAAAAAAGAGAGATGGGTTGCGATACAGAGAGTTTGTTCTCAGTCCATATGGTGTAATCAAAATTAAGTCGCTTGGCTATACTGTTGCGGTCGCGCGGAATATCGAGCTCGATCTCCCCATTTTGGCTACGTACGCTCTTGGATGTCTTGCCATTGCGGGAGTTGCCTGAATGATTACCTGCCGGGTCATGCTTAGCATACCCAAGGTGCATCTCCATCTCAGCTTCAAGAACCCGTTCCGCCAGTCTTTTAGTCAGCACCTTGAGTAGGCCTGATTCACCCAGCATATCCTGAGGGGAGTGACAATCTTGAAGCAGTTGGTCAATAAGTTCGTTGCTGATAGGCATTTTGTTATCCTTTGAAGGTTTTCCTCAAAATGCCATTTACACAGATTATTTTACAGTCTCGTTCAGCGTTAACATAAACCCGCACGCTGTCCCTATCGGGTTATCCACCACCTCAGCACTGGCCGGAATTTGCGCCTGTTTACGGTTGCTCGGCGCCATTACACGCCCGCGCTCAGTGAAAAATGCCTCCATGCGCGCAATCCACTCAGGGTGTTCTACCAGCCCTTCGCCCACCGCCGTTACGGCCGCCAACGCGCTCAGATCGTCACTTGTGGGCCCCAGGCCGCCGTTCACAATCAGCACATCGGCAATCTGGCTACGTTGCGTCAGCGCCGCCACCAATTCTTCCAGCTTGTCACCGACCGTCATTCGGCTGGTCATCGGGAGGCCTTGTTCAAACAGGTAATCCGCCAACCAGGACGCGTTTGTATCCAGAATCTGTCCGTGGAGCACTTCGTCTCCGGTACACAACATCTCCACCCTCAGCATGTGCTACTCCTGTGTTTTTCTTTCACTGTAAAAATTCCCTCACAGAAAGACAATCGCTGCGCTCATCGCCGCCCACTTTTTGTGAAAGCGCCTAAATCGTAACACCAGCTTTACAGTCGTCGTAACGGCGTTTTGACATACTTTACCGAATACTCTAGTCTGCGCTGCCATAAGAAAAAGAGATAGCATCACACTCAGGAGAAAGGGTGAAAAATCGTACATTTGGCAGCATATTTATCGTTGCGGGCACCACCATTGGCGCAGGTATGCTCGCCATGCCGTTGGCAACCTCCGGCGTGGGTTTCAGCGTGACCTTCGCTATCTTGTTGAGCCTGTGGCTGTTGATGTGCTACAGCGCGTTATTACTGGTCGAAGTCTATCAATATCAGCCGTCCCATACCGGTTTGGGCACGCTGGCTAAAATTTATCTGGGTCAGTGGGGCCAATGGCTCACCGGCTTTAGCATGCTGTTTTTGATGTATGCCCTCACCGCCGCCTATATCAGTGGCGCAGGCGAACTTCTGGCAAGCAGCCTGCACCAGTGGAGTGGCTACGCGCTTCCATCCTCTGCGGGTATCCTGCTGTTTACCCTGTTAGCAGGCAGCGTGGTATGCATCGGCACCACATCGGTAGATTTCTTTAACCGTCTGCTGTTTAGCGGAAAATTGCTAATGCTGCTGGTCATGCTGGGGATGATGATTCCGCACGTCGAAAAACAGAACCTGCTGACGCTCCCGCTGCAACAAGGGCTCACGCTCTCCTCACTGCCTGTGGTGCTGACGTCGTTTGGCTTTCACGGCAGCATTCCCAGCATTGTGCATTATATGGGGGGAGACAGTCGCAAGCTGCGCCGTATCTTTATCATCGGCAGCGCCATCCCGCTATTTGTATATCTGTTCTGGCAATTGGCAACGCTTGGCGCGCTGAGTGGCAACACCTTCACGGCGATCCTGGCGCAGCAAGCCGGTCTAAATGGGTTGATGCAAGCGATCCGAACGTTGGTTGCCTCCCCGCACGTAGAAGTTGCGGTCCACCTTTTTGCCGATCTGGCGCTGGCAACCTCCTTCCTTGGCGTAGCGCTTGGCCTGTTTGACTATCTTGCCGATTTGTTCAAACGCAAGAACACGGCGCGTGGACGACTACAAACCGGTGCACTGACGTTTCTGCCACCGCTTATTTTTGCGCTGTTCTATCCGCAAGGATTTGTCATGGCGCTGGGTTATGCCGCCATTGCGCTCGCAGTGCTGGCGTTGTTAATTCCGGCGTTGCTCAGTTGGCGCGTGCGGCAACACCATCAGGTAGGTAGAGCGACGCCAGGCGGTACACCGGCGCTACTGCTGGTGTTTTTATGCGGTATTGGCATTATTGCCATCCAATGCACCATGGCGAGTGGCTGGCTACCAACGGTCGGCTGATCGCCTATCCCAGTAGGGCTTACTGACGCCCCACAAAAACGGGTGCCGCTGCTGCGGACACCCGTTTTTTATCACGCTACGCGTTGGCTTAGAAATTAAAGCCTGCGCCCAGGTAGAACGTATCGGCCACTTTGTTATCAGAGCGGCCGCTTTCACCACCGATATTCATATAACGGTAGCCAAGATCCAGGTTCAGCGGACGCAATACCTGCCAGCGCACGCCACCTTTTGCTTCTACATAGTGATCGATATGGCTGGAGAACGCATCCGGCGCATAATACCCTTCACCATACAGGGATAAATAACGGTTGATCGGGAACTGCAACCCACCGCCCAGCGCCACACCATAACCATCGGTCGCGTGTTGCTGGTTCAAATAGAGCGCTTTGCCGGCCACAGTCAGTGATACCGCGCCCAACGGCAACGTATAGCCCAGGCCGAAACCGTACACGTCATTGTTATCTTTACCATGACCGTAACTGACGTTAGCACCGAGACCAGGAACGCCCAGACCAAAGCCCGCGCTCGCGCCCGCATAGTCATCGCCCGCTTCCCCGGAAAGGCTAATAGCCTGAGCCGTCGCTGTTGCCAGCAGCAAGCTGCCTGCCAGGGCAATCGCAATCTTTTTCATTGTGTTTATCCTTAAATCGATCATTAAACGCTATACCCTAAATAATTCGCGTTGCAGGAAGGCAGCAAGCGCTGACCCGCAGGGATGAGGTTCATCCATCCCCATGCGCTTACTCAGGTAAGTGGTTCGAGTGAGCGAGCGCAGCCAACGCACCTGCAACGTGAAGTATGACGGTATACAAGCAAGACATCGCATCTGAGGAATTTTACCTGAATCAGTCCCGGTGACCAGCAACAAATTGCATTAATATCATCAACGAACGTGTAAAAAAGCGGCTTAATTCGCGCCATTGCGGTAGATTTTTTCCGCCCATGCCTGCACCTGCACCCGCGCAATTTTGATGCCACCGCCGTGTAATTCGGTGGGCAAAGCGTAGTAGGCGACCGGACGTTGAAAGCCCGCCAACTGCGGCGTGAGCCAGTCGCGGATCGCCGTGAGCGTCACCTCAGGGGAGACGTCGATCACGGCCACCGGGCGCTGACCAAATTCGGCATCCGACACCGGCACCACATATAGCCAAGCGACATTATTTTGATAACAGCCAGCTATGCTTCTTTGCCGCATATCAGGGCATAGGATGTAATCATTTTTAAGTCGGTTGGCTATACGCTTGTTTAACCTTCGGGTGTGCCAGCAGCAGCGCTTCAATATTTTCCGGCTGGATACCTTCATCACCGCTGAAGAACTGATTGTCCAAACGCCCCAGCACGTGCCACTCATGGTGTTGGAATACGCCACTGTCGCGCGTATGAAACCAACCGTCGCTGTCAGTGAGCGGCAGCAATGTACCATCACGCCAGTACCCTGCAGCCATGCTGTCACCGCGCAGCAGAATCTCCCCATCCTGCACGGCGATTTCTCGCGCCAGCAAAGGAAGACCGACGCCAGCTTGGCCATCGGCCCGCTTGGCACAGACCGTAGAGGCCATTTCCGTCATGCCATAGCCGCACCAGCAGCGAATGCCGCGCGCCTCGGCCTGCTGAGTCAGTTCTAGCGGAATCGCCGCACCGCCGAGCAATACCGCGCTTAACGAATCTGGCAAAGTGCCTTGCGCCAACAACCGCCACAACTGCGTCGGCACCAGTGAGGCATACGAGCAATCCTGCAACGCGTGCTCGAGCGGTTGTGCACTGCGCAGCACCAGTCGCGCCCCCACCGTCAACCAGCGCCAGACAATGCCCTGCCCGGATACGTGAAATAAGGGCAACGACAGCAGCCAACTGTCCTGCGCCGTAAAGGCCATCAGTTCAATCACCCCTTGCGCACTGGCAATATGTGCGGAGAACGCATGCACCACGGCCTTCGGCAGCCCGCTGGAACCGGAGGTCAGTGTCAGTGTGGCAAGGCGTGAGGCTTGCCATGCAGGGGGTTGCCGTTCTGACGGCGTCTCATCGGTAACCTTGTCGGGGTAATGAAGCATATTGCATGACAGCGGAAAATCAGCATCGGACGGTGCGACAGAAAGAAAATGCGCCACGCCAAGCGAGGGTAGCAACGTAGACAGCAGCGCCGCTGGCAATTGCGGATTCAGCGGCAACACCCGCGCTCCGCATTGCAGCAACGCCAGATATAGCTAAACGACTTAATTTTGATTACATTATTTAAATGAGCTATTCAATTGATTTTAGACGTAAAGTGATATCTACACGGAAAAACGAAGGGTTGAGTATCCGAGAAACAGCGAAGCAATTTCGGATTGGCCCTGCCTCTGTATCGCGTTGGATTAATCAAATAGAGTCAAAAGCATCGACCACGCGTCAGCGAAAGATCGATAAATCCGAGTTGATAAAAGATGTTGAACAATATCCAGATGCTTACCAAAAAGAACGTGCAGAGCGTTTTGGCGTTTGTCAGAAGGCCATTTGGCAAGCGCTTAAAAAGCTGGGATTGACCTATAAAAAAAACGCTACGTCATCCGAAAGCCGACGAAAACGCCCGGCAGGGATTTCAACAAAAAAAACAACAGTATGAAAAAGAAGGTAAACCTATTGTTTTTATTGATGAAAGTGGTTTTTCACACGATGCCCCACGGACTCACGGCTATTCCCCAAAAGGTCAACGGTGTTTTGGCCTGAAGAACTGGGGAGCTAGGGGAAGAACAAATGTTATCGGCGCTTTATTAGGCACAACGCTGTTTGCTATCGGATTATTTGATATCAATATTAACAGCGATGTTTTCTATGCCTGGGTCACACAAGTCCTTATCCCAGTACTCCCTAAAAACAGTGTAATCATGATGGACAATGCCACTTTTCACAAAAAACATAATATTCAACAAGTCATCATCGATGCAGGGTATATGGTGGAGTATTTGCCTACATATTCGCCAGATCTTAACCCAATTGAGCATAAATGGGCACAAGCAAAAAGCAAAAAAAGAGAGATGGGTTGCGATACAGAGAGTTTGTTCTCAGTCCATATGGTGTAATCAAAATTAAGTCGCTTGGCTATAGCTCAATAGCATCGCGGCACTGTTTTTCCCACGCAGTGCCACGATATCGTCAGGGTTGACCCCTTGCCGGGAAAAATCGGCGGCAAGGGCAGCGCAATGTGATGCCAGCCGTTGCCAGCTCCATGACTGCGCTTCCACCGTCAGCGCCAACGCCTGCGGTTTACGCGCGGCCCAATATCGCCAGGGCCAGTCCGTTATGCCTGCCATACCTTATCCAGTGATTCCAACGATTGCAGCGGCAGCACACTGTCCGGCCAGGCGCGCACCACCTGTCCCTGCATCAGATCCAGCGTGGCTTTGTTGAATAATTTAAGATACTGATTTATATAAGCATTATAAAATTTCAACGACTAATTTTTCCTCTCGGAATGCTTTTTATTGTGCTAACTATTTGATTTGTCGTTCTAACAAAATACATTCTCTGTAAATGCATTCTAACTAAAGAAGATGTAAATCAAACGGTTAAATTATTCAACAAAGCCATCCAGCGTATCCAGACCGGGAACCACATTCGGCGTCAACCACTGTGCGATATAGCTAAACGACTTAATTTTGATTACATTATTTAAATGAGCTATTCAATTGATTTTAGACGTAAAGTGATATCTACACGGAAAAACGAAGGGTTGAGTATCCGAGAAACAGCGAAGCAATTTCGGATTGGCCCTGCCTCTGTATCGCGTTGGATTAATCAAATAGAGTCAAAAGCATCGACCACGCGTCAGCGAAAGATCGATAAATCCGAGTTGATAAAAGATGTTGAACAATATCCAGATGCTTACCAAAAAGAACGTGCAGAGCGTTTTGGCGTTTGTCAGAAGGCCATTTGGCAAGCGCTTAAAAAGCTGGGATTGACCTATAAAAAAAACTCTACGTCATCCGAAAGCCGACGAAAACGCCCGGCAGGGATTTCAACAAAAAAAACAACAGTATGAAAAAGAAGGTAAACCTATTGTTTTTATTGATGAAAGTGGTTTTTCACACGATGCCCCACGGACTCACGGCTATTCCCCAAAAGGTCAACGGTGTTTTGGCCTGAAGAACTGGGGAGCTAGGGGAAGAACAAATGTTATCGGCGCTTTATTAGGCACAACGCTGTTTGCTATCGGATTATTTGATATCAATATTAACAGCGATGTTTTCTATGCCTGGGTCACACAAGTCCTTATCCCAGTACTCCCTAAAAACAGTGTAATCATGATGGACAATGCCACTTTTCACAAAAAACATAATATTCAACAAATCATCATCGATGCAGGGTATATGGTGGAGTATTTGGGCTTTGTTGAATAATTTAACCGTTTGATTTACATCTTCTTTAGTTAGAATGCATTTACAGAGAATGTATTTTGTTAGAACGACAAATCAAATAGTTAGCACAATAAAAAGCATTCCGAGAGGAAAAATTAGTCGTTGAAATTTTATAATGCTTATATAAATCAGTATCTTAAATTATTCAACAAAGCCGAGTATTTGCCTACATATTCGCCAGATCTTAACCCAATTGAGCATAAATGGGCACAAGCAAAAAGCAAAAAAAGAGAGATGGGTTGCGATACAGAGAGTTTGTTCTCAGTCCATATGGTGTAATCAAAATTAAGTCGCTTGGCTATACGTGCCAATTGCGTCAGCCCCAAACTCGACTCAATAAACTAGTTGCTGAATAGAGACTTGCATTTTTTGTCAGGCTATTGAGAATAAAAAGAGGTTTAACTTAGAGAATAAAGGTTTGAAATGATCAACAAAGAGCGGTTGTTACGAGATAATCGTTTATGTAAAGCAATCATTGGATTATCAGTCGAAGAATTGAAAAATTTAGCCGCTGAATTTTCAGCTTGTTATTTGATTTATCGGCAAAAGAATCGAAAAGATCACGAGCGGCAGATGGGTGCAGGGCAGCAAGGATTTATCCCAACCCCATTAGATAAACTGCTTTTTATTTTATTGTATTTAAAATGTTATCCGACCTATGATTTGCAAGGACTTCTTTTTGGTTTAGATAGAACACGGGTATGTCGCTGGGTAAAAATATTATTGCCGGTTTTAGAGATGACCTTGGGGCGAGAATGTGTTTTGCCCGCTCGTCAAATTCGCTCTGCTGAGGAATTTTTTCGCGCCTTTCCTGGAGTTAAAGACGTCTTTATTGATGGGACAGAGCGACCTGTCCAAAAGCCTAAGAATCTGCGTCGGCGAAAAAAAATGTATTCGGGAAAGAAAAGACAGACCACTCGAAAAGGGCTTATTATGACTGACGAAACAAGGCAAATTGGATTTATCCCCATGAGCAAAAATGGGCGCCGTCACGATAAACGCTTACTCGATAAAGTCGATATAATTCGCCATATTCCTCCTGAGGTAACCATCTGGGCAGATACCGGTTTTCAAGGTATAGATAAACAGCATCCTAATACACAAATCCCAAAAAAAGGAACTCGAAAAAGACCTTTATCGCCTGAACAAAAACAAGAAAATAAAATAATCTCGGGCATCCGTATTACAGTTGAACACGCCATCGCGGGTATCAAGCGCCTCGGTTGCATGACCCAAATTTTACGGAATCGTAGACCCTTTATTGAGAGACTGTAAAATAATCTGTGTAAATGGCATTTTGAGGAAAACCTTCAAAGGATAACAAAATGCCTATCAGCAACGAACTTATTGACCAACTGCTTCAAGATTGTCACTCCCCTCAGGAGCTTCTGGGTGAATCAGGCCTACTCAAGGTGCTGACTAAAAGACTGGCGGAACGGGTTCTTGAAGCTGAGATGGAGATGCACCTTGGGTATGCTAAGCATGACCCGGCTGGTAATCATTCAGGCAACTCCCGCAATGGCAAGACATCCAAGAGCGTACGTAGCCAAAATGGGGAGATCGAGCTCGATATTCCGCGCGACCGCAACAGTATAGCCAAGCGACATTATTTTGATAACAGCCAGCTATGCTTCTTTGCCGCATATCAGGGCATAGGATGTAATCATTTTTAAGTCGGTTGGCTATATCACAACAACAGCGCCAACTGAACGGGCAGGATTACAAAACGCTCTCCCTGGCGGCGCTGTGTGGCGCGTTGGAATTCTACGATTTCATCATTTTCGTGTTTTTCGCAGCGGTAATTGGCGAACTGTTTTTCCCGCCTGATATTCCTGAGTGGCTGCGCCAGTTGCAAACTTTCGGTATTTTTGCCGCAGGCTACCTGGCCCGCCCGTTGGGGGGCATCATCATGGCCCACTTTGGCGATCAGGTGGGACGTAAAAAGATGTTCAGCCTGAGTATCTTTCTGATGGCGGTGCCTACGCTCGCCATGGGGATGCTGCTGACCTATGAAAATATGGGGATCGCTGCGCCGGTATTGCTGCTGTTGATGCGCATTTTACAGGGTGCCGCGATTGGTGGCGAAGTGCCGGGAGCCTGGGTATTTGTCTCTGAACACGTGCCGCGTTCTCGGATTGGGCTGGCGTGTGGCATTCTGACGGCCGGGCTGACGCTCGGTATTCTGCTTGGTTCTGCGATTGCGACACTGCTCAATAGTACATTAACGCCGCAGCAGATTGTCGGCGGTGGCTGGCGTATCCCCTTCTTCCTCGGCGGTATCTTTGGTTTCTTCGCCATGTATAGCCAACCGACTTAAAAATGATTACATCCTATGCCCTGATATGCGGCAAAGAAGCATAGCTGGCTGTTATCAAAATAATGTCGCTTGGCTATACCTTCGAGCCGACACTGATCGGTAAGAACGAAAAACAGCTTAACGGCTTCGATGACCGCATTATTTATCTCTATTCCAGAGGGTTATCAACCCGTGATATTCAGGCACACTTTAAAGAAGTCTACGGGGTCGATGTTTCCGCTGGCTTCATTTCTCAAGTGACCAATGCTGTGATGGATGAAGTTAAGCGCTGGCAGCAACGGCCGCTGGATGCGCTTTATCCCATTGTTTACCTTGACTGTATTGTTGTCAAAAGCCAGGACGGCGGAGCCGTGGCCAACAAGTCTGTTTATCTGGCCCTCGGCGTCAACGGCCAGGGCGAAAAAGAGCTGCTGGGGCTATGGATAGCCAAAACTGAGGGGGCCAAGTTCTGGTTATCTGTGATGACAGAACTGAAAAATCGTGGGCTAAAGGACATCTTCGTCGCCTGCTGCGATGGCCTGAAAGGCTTTCCTGATGCCATTGAAGCTGTTTACCCGCATACGCGGGTACAGCTCTGCATTGTGCATCAGGTGCGGAACTCGCTGCGCTACGTCGGCTGGAAAGAGCGTAAGGCCGTTGCTGCTGACCTGCGCACCATCTATAGTTCCGCAACGCTAGAGGGCGCTGAAGAGGCCCTGGATGCCTTCGCGGCCAAATGGGATGAGCAGTTCCCGACGATCAGCCCGTCGTGGAGAAATAATTGGGAACGTCTCATCGTCATTTTTGACTTTCCGCCGGAGATCCGCAAGGTTATCTACACCACCAACGCGATAGAGTCGTTAAATGCTTCATTGCGCAAGATATAGCCAAGCGACTTAATTTTGATTACACCATATGGACTGAGAACAAACTCTCTGTATCGCAACCCATCTCTCTTTTTTTGCTTTTTGCTTGTGCCCATTTATGCTCAATTGGGTTAAGATCTGGCGAATATGTAGGCAAATACTCCACCATATACCCTGCATCGATGATGACTTGTTGAATATTATGTTTTTTGTGAAAAGTGGCATTGTCCATCATGATTACACTGTTTTTAGGGAGTACTGGGATAAGGACTTGTGTGACCCAGGCATAGAAAACATCGCTGTTAATATTGATATCAAATAATCCGATAGCAAACAGCGTTGTGCCTAATAAAGCGCCGATAACATTTGTTCTTCCCCTAGCTCCCCAGTTCTTCAGGCCAAAACACCGTTGACCTTTTGGGGAATAGCCGTGAGTCCGTGGGGCATCGTGTGAAAAACCACTTTCATCAATAAAAACAATAGGTTTACCTTCTTTTTCATACTGTTGTTTTTTTTGTTGAAATCCCTGCCGGGCGTTTTCGTCGGCTTTCGGATGACGTAGAGTTTTTTTTATAGGTCAATCCCAGCTTTTTAAGCGCTTGCCAAATGGCCTTCTGACAAACGCCAAAACGCTCTGCACGTTCTTTTTGGTAAGCATCTGGATATTGTTCAAGGCTTTGTTGAATAATTTAACATGCTGATTTACATAATTATTATAACACTTCAACAACTAAGTTTTCCAGCCGTAATGCTTTTTATTGTGCTAACTACTTGATTTGTCGTTCTAACAAAATACAGTCTCTGTACATGCATTCTACCTAAAGAAGATGTAAATCAAACGGTTAAATTATTCAACAAAGCCATTGTTCAACATCTTTTATCAACTCGGATTTATCGATCTTTCGCTGACGCGTGGTCGATGCTTTTGACTCTATTTGATTAATCCAACGCGATACAGAGGCAGGGCCAATCCGAAATTGCTTCGCTGTTTCTCGGATACTCAACCCTTCGTTTTTCCGTGTAGATATCACTTTACGTCTAAAATCAATTGAATAGCTCATTTAAATAATGTAATCAAAATTAAGTCGTTTAGCTATATGCGGCAAAGAAGCATAGCTGGCTGTTATCAAAATAATGTCGCTTGGCTATAACGAAAACGCGACGAATATTTCCAACGGATGACTCGGTGATAAAATTACTCTATCTAGCCTTGCATAATATCTCTGCTAAATGGACCTTGCCAATCAGAGACTGGAAACCTGCTATGAGCCAATTCATGTTGATGTATGGAGAACGAATCTCCGGTTAAGCAATGGAGCCATTTACACAAAATTCTTTACAGACTCTTTATTGATGATAACTTCTTACTCCTTAGCGCCGGTCTTTGGAATTTCCATCTCAGAACAGCGTAAAATTTACTTCAATCACCGAAACACCCTTATTTCACTATTAAGCAACACGCTTAATGCTGGAACTGATTACCGCCGTCAAACCGGCCTGATGCGCTTCACGCACCAATTGCTCGCAACGTGCCAGACTGCCCACCAGCGTCGGTTTGATGATGATCGCGCTTACGCCAGGTTCCGCCTGCACGCGAAAATCGGCCTCACGCACGCTCTCATCCCAGGCGATAGCAATACCGGTGTCACGCGCAAAAGCGCGGGATTCTTCACGGGTTTTGCACGGTTCTTCAAGAAACGCAATGCGTGAACGCAGTTCTGGTGCCACATAGCGCGCAAAGCCATCGCCTTTGACGCGCGTCCAACTGCGGTTGGCATCCAGACACAGCGTCAAATCCGGCAGCGCTTCCAGCAGCACATTGACTATCATGCCGTCACGCACCGCTTCGTATAGCCCAACCTTGATTTTCGCCACTTTGCCCCATTCCCAGTCGAAACGCAACAAAACGGTAGGGCATTATGCCGCCTGTAAGTGCGTTAAAAATACCTCATTTGGAGAACGATAACCCAGCGATTTTCGGCCTCGCGTATTGAGCAGGTGTTCGAGTGCTGCAACCTTGCGATGGGTGACATAATTGAAGTCCGTTCCCTTCGGGTAAAAACGCCGTATCAGCCCGTTGGTATGCTCATTCAACCCGCGTTCCCAGGAATGATATGGCCGGGCAAAGTAGACCGGTGCCCCCGTGACTTTTGTAATTTCCCCGTGCTGGGAAAATTCAGAACCGTTGTCAGCAGTCAGGGTTTTAAACTCGCAAAAGGTATTGGCAACGATGTCCCTGAAGGCCGCTACCACTGTCTCTGCTCGCTTGTTGGGCAGTTTGCGAATGATGACCAGCTTGACGGCTTTATCGACCACCGTCAGCAGGAATGATTTCTGATCTTTGCCAAAGATGGTGTCAATCTCGAAATGCCCGGGTTCCTGCTTGAGGTCAGCAACGGCCGGCCGCTGCTCAATGCCAACACGGTTGGGAATAGGACCGCGTTTGTTCTCATCGGTCTGATAGTTATACCGTTTACCCCGATGAGGGAGCTGCTGATACAGCTCACCGCCGGCCCGGCGCTCCTGCTGGATATAGCGATAGAGCGAGTTCTTGCTGACGGACAGGCCAAATTCCAGGACCAGGCGCCCACTGATGACCTCAGGTGAGGTGTGGGTAGACAGCGCCGTTCTGATAACGTCCTGAATGTGCGGTTCAAGCTGGTTAATCACGCTGTCCGGCCGTGTTTTCTGCCGCCGCCCTCTGGCCAACGTTTCGGCCCTTCTGCAGGAATAGACCCCGTTGAAAGCGGCGTCGGTATTGCGTCTGAGTTCCCTGCTGATGGTAGAACGAGGAAGCTCCAGTTCCCGGGCGATGGTGGCCTGGTTAACCCCATCACCACGCCGCTTTTCGATGTAGAACCGTTCTTTGTGAGTCAGATGTTTTCCCTGCATGCAACGGGATCTCCAGTAGGGCCAGAACGGTGATTTTATCCGACTCTGGCCAGTGGGTCACTTTGTTGCGTTTCGAGTGGGAATGGGGCGTGGGCATCGTGTGAAAAACCACTTTTATCAATAAAAACAATAGGTTTACCTTCTTTTTCATACTGTTGTTTTTTTTGTTGAAATCCCTGCCGGGCGTTTTCGTCGGCTTTCGGATGACGTAGAGTTTTTTTTATAGGTCAATCCCAGCTTTTTAAGCGCTTGCCAAATGGCCTTCTGACAAACGCCAAAACGCTCTGCACGTTCTTTTTGGTAAGCATCTGGATATTGTTCAACATCTTTTATCAACTCGGATTTATCGATCTTTCGCTGACGCGTGGTCGATGCTTTTGACTCTATAGCCAAGCGACATTATTTTGATAACAGCCAGCTATGCTTCTTTGCCGCATATCAGGGCATAGGATGTAATCATTTTTAAGTCGGTTGGCTATATTTGATTAATCCAACGCGATACAGAGGCAGGGCCAATCCGAAATTGCTTCGCTGTTTCTCGGATACTCAACCCTTCGTTTTTCCGTGTAGATATCACTTTACGTCTAAAATCAATTGAATAGCTCATTTAAATAATGTAATCAAAATTAAGTCGTTTAGCTATACTGGAGAGCCTGTTGCATGCAGGGAAAACATCTGACTCAGAAAGAACGGTTCTACATCGAAAAGCGGCGTGGTGAAGGTGTCAACCAAGCTACCATCGCCAGAGAGCTTGCTCTGCCTCGCTCGACCATCAGTAGGGAACTCAGACGCAATACTGACCCTACTTTCAATGGTGTCTACTGATGTAGAAGGGCGGACACTCTGGCCCGGGAACGCCGTCATAAGCCTCTAAGCGTGTTGCTTAATAGTGAAATAAGGGTGTTTCGGTGATTGAAGTAAATTTTACGCTGTTCTGAGATGGAAATTCCAAAGACCGGCGCTAAGGAGTAAGAAGGTATCATCAATAAAGGGTCTACGATTCCGTAAAATTTGGGTCATGCAACCGAGGCGCTTGATACCCGCGATGGCGTGTTCAACTGTAATACGGATGCCCGAGATTATTTTATTTTCTTGTTTTTGTTCAGGCGATAAAGGTCTTTTTCGAGTTCCTTTTTTTGGGATTTGTGTATTAGGATGCTGTTTATCTATACCTTGAAAACCGGTATCTGCCCAGATGGTTACCTCAGGAGGAATATGGCGAATTATATCGACTTTATCGAGTAAGCGTTTATCGTGACCGCGCCCATTTTTGCTCATGGGGATAAATCCAATTTGCCTTGTTTCGTCAGTCATAATAAGCCCTTTTCGAGTGGTCTGTCTTTTCTTTCCCGAATACATTTTTTTTCGCCGACGCAGATTCTTAGGCTTTTGGACAGGTCGCTCTGTCCCATCAATAAAGACGTCTTTAACTCCAGGAAAGGCGCGAAAAAATTCCTCAGCAGAGCGAATTTGACGAGCGGGCAAAACACATTCTCGCCCCAAGGTCATCTCTAAAACCGGCAATAATATTTTTACCCAGCGACATACCCGTGTTCTATCTAAACCAAAAAGAAGTCCTTGCAAATCATAGGTCGGATAACATTTTAAATACAATAAAATAAAAAGCAGTTTATCTAATGGGGTTGGGATAAATCCTTTCTGCCCTGCACCCATCTGCCGCTCGTGATCTTTTCGATTCTTTTTCCGATAAATCAAATAACAAGCTGAAAATTCAGCGGCTAAATTTTTCAATTCTTCGACTGATAATCCAATGATTGCTTTACATAAACGATTATCTCGTAACAACCGCTCTTTGTTGATCATTTCAAACCTTTATTCTCTAAGTTAAACCTCTTTTTATTCTCAATAGCCTGACAAAAAATGCAAGTCTCTATTCAGCAACTAGTTTTCTGCCAAACAATGCTTTTTACCAGTTGGAGCCACACATTCAGAACTTCATCAGGCAGGCGCTTTCCACTCACTCTTCACGGCTTTGTTGAATAAATCAGAATTAGCCGACAGGATGACTCCCTCTGTTACACCTGTTATCCTATCCTGACGCTGTGTGGCATACCCAACAACGTCATACGGTTCAGCGCTTTGACCATCGCTATGGCTTCACCTACTTGAGCCTCATAGTCACGCAGGCTCAGATGGCCACCCAGCAAAGTTTTTATGCGGAACATCGCTGTTTCTGCCACTGAACGCCGGTGATAACCCACTTTCTTTTTCCACATATCATTACTCCCGCTCAGACGCTGATTCGCCACCGCATGGTTACGTTCATGGTACTTGTCCGGCCAGTATTTGGCTCCGCTTCGCGGCGGGATAAGGGGCCTGATTTTCTTTCTTAGCAACGCATCGTGGCAGTAACGGGCGTCATAAGCACCGTCTGCTGACACTTCCCTGATTTTTCGGTGGGTTTGGCTAATCAGGCCCGGCAGTGCCTGCGCATCTGTCGTTCCGCTGAGCGATAAGTCGGCACAGATAATCTCATGCGTCGCACTGTCTGCTGCCAGATGAAGCTTGCGCCACACTCTTCGTCTGTCAGCCCCATGCTGCCTGACTTTCCATTCACCTTCGCCAAAGACCTTCAGACCGGTACTGTCGATGACCAGATGCGAGATTTCACCACGCGTTGGCGTTTTTATGCTGATACTGACGGTTTTTGCCCGCCGACTGACCAGAGAGTAGTCCGGGCAGCGCAGTGGCAGGCTCATCAGTGTAAAAACCGAGTCGACAAAGCCCTGTAATGCCCGGAGCGACAGGTTAAACACGCGCTTTATCATCAAAACCGTGGTAACAGCCATATCGGTGTAGTAAAGCGGCCGACCACGACCTTCAGGCGAAGCACTGTCAGTCCATGCAGCGATGGCCGACTCATCAAGCCAGACCGTCAGGGAGCCGCGTTGTCTGAGTGCTTTGTTGTAGGTGGGCCAGTTGGTGATTTTAAACTTTTGCTTTGCCATGGGGAGCTGCTATCGGGAGCGATGATAGTGCTTTGATCCGGCGATCCCCTGAAAGTTCGATTTATTCAACAAAGCCACTCTTCACCTGAAATCATCAGTGGCCGTTTGCACCTGGAATTCGGTATATCTGTCAGCAAGAATACGCTATATCGCTATATCCTGCAGGAGAGACAGGCTGGCGGGGAGCTATATCAGCAACTTCCTCATCGGGGAAAACGTTACAGGTACAATGCCGAAAACCTCAAATCAGGCCCTATTCCCAACCGTGTTGGTATTGAGTATCGCCCAGCTCAAGCCGAGCTTAAACAGGAGCCTGGCCACTTCGAAATTGACACTATTTTTGGCAAAGACCAGAAGTCATTCTTGTTAACCATCGTAGATAATGCATTGAAAACCGTCATCATTCGCAAACTGCCTAATAAGCGTGCGGAGACTGTGGTTGCTGCTTTCAGGGACATTGAAGCTAATACCTTTTGCAAGTTTAAGACCCTAACAGCTGATAACGGCCCTGAATTCGCTCTGCACGAGCAAATTACTCAAATCACAGGGGCGCAGGTCTACTTTGCCCATCCTTATCATTCCTGGGAGAGGGGCTTGAATGAGCACACCAACGGGCTGATACGACGTTTTTACCCAAAGGGAACAGACTTCAGTCAGGTCAGTCATCGTAAGATTGCCGAACTCGAACACATACTCAATACAAGGGGCAGAAAATCGCTGGGCTATCGTTCTCCCAATGAGGTATTTTTAACGCACTTACTGGTGGCATAAGCCTCTACCGTTTTGTTGCGTTTCGAGTGGGAATGGGGCATCGGCATCCGCCTGCAGTGAGGCCTCACTGAACAAATTCACCTTGAGACTTAGCTGGTTGCCCTGACGAATGACTTCAACGCGCGGTAAAAAGAGGTAGTCAGCCGATTCTTCCCCATCCGCAGTGGTACGCTCAAAACCGTTGAGGCCCCAGACACGCACATCTGACGCACTGCGATAACATTGAAAAAACCTTATGCATCAATGGCATGACGAAAACCGCGCACGATACCACACACAGCAGCCTCTTCCGGCTCCTGCCGGTGCTGCCAGTAAAACTGGGGATAAACGGGCTGGGTGGCCAACCAGGGCAACAGTGATGGCTCACTCTCTTCTGCCGCCGCGACATCCATGGACAAAGAGACGAAGAGTTGTCGGCTTCCCGGCAATGCTGGCTGCGGTTCACGCAATACCTGCTGCATACGACGCAACAAGTGAGAAAGTTGTTTCACCCTTACCCCAAAGCTCAAACGTAAAGCACGGGATTATATGGCAAAAAGCGGATGGCGTGAGACAGGCTTACGTGCTATCTACGGTCAAATCATTGTAAACAATCACAACAGCAAATGGGTGCCGTGCATTACAGATGCTATCGCTCAATAATTAATCGCATCAATCGACAAAAGCGCCGAACACAACGCGGTAAAATAGCGTTGCTATCATCATTTATTTCCCAATTTCCGATCCTTTAGCCGGTTTTTACCAGCTTTTTTTTGCCCCTATGCTTACGACCTCCTGAGGTTCCCCTCTCACTATTGGCGAATATCACAGCAAAAAGGGTTAACTGTTCCGATTAATATTAGAAGTTACACTACGGGGTTAAGGAAGTTTCGATTCAGTGAGGAAGTTATGATAAAAAGGGAGCCGGACAAAAAGAAGGTGGTGCGTGGAACATGGGCAAAGTAACGCGAGAAGCGCAAGACCAAATCAAGAGCGCGGAGACAAAAGAGACCGCTCGAGAGTGTAAAAAGATCTGTGTAAATGGCATTTTGAGGAAAACCTTCAGAGGACAAAAAATGCCTATCAGCAACGAACTTATTGACCAACTGCTTCAGAATTGCCACTCCCCTCAGGAGCTTCTGGGTGAATCAGGCCTACTCAAGGTGCTGACTAAAAGACTGGCGGAACGGGTTCTTCAAGCTGAGATGGAGATACACCTTGGGTATGCTAAGCATGACCCGGCTGGTAATAATTCAGGCAACTCCCGCAATGGCAAGACATCCAAGAGCGTACGTAGCCAAAATGGGGAGATCGAGCTCGATATTCCGCGCGACCGCAACAGTACCTTCGAGCCGACACTGATCGGTAAGCACGAAAAGCAGCTTAACGGCTTCGATGACCGCATTATTTCTCTCTATTCCAGAGGAATATCAACCCGTGATATTCAGGCTCACTTTAAAGAAGTCTACGGGGTCGATGTTTCCGCTGGCTTCATTTCTCAAGTGACCAATGCCGTGATGGATGACGTTAAGCGCTGGCAGCAACGGCCGCTGGATGCGTTTTATCCCATTGTTTACCTTGACTGTATTGTGGTCAAAAGCCAGGACGGCGGAGCCGTGACCAACAAGTCTGTTTACTTGGCTCTAGGCATCAACGGCCAGGGCGAAAAAGAGCTGCTGGGGCTATGGATAGCCAAAACCGAGGGGGCCAAGTTCTGGTTATCTGTAATGACAGAACTGAAAAATCGTGGGCTACAGGACATCTTCATCGCCTGCTGCGATGGCCTGAAGGGCTTTCCTGATGCCATTGAAGCTGTTTACCCGCATACGCGGGTACAGCTCTGCATCGTGCATCAGGTGCGGAACTCGCTGCGCTACGTCGGCTGGAAAGAGCGTAAAGCCGTTGCTGCTGACCTGCGCACTATCTATAGTTCCGCAACGCTAGAGGGCGCTGAAGAGGCCCTGGATGCCTTCGCGGCCAAATGGGATGAGCAGTTCCCGACGATCAGTCCATCGTGGAGAAATAATTGGGAACGTCTCATCGTCATTTTTGACTTTCCGCCGGAGATCCGCAAGGTTATCTACACCACCAACGCGATAGAGTCGTTAAATGCTTCATTGCGCAAGATAACGAAAACGCGACGAATATTTCCAACGGATGACTCGGTGCTAAAATTATTCTATCTAGCCTTGCATAATATCTCGGCTAAATGGACCCTACCAATCAGAGACTGGAAACCGGCTATGAGCCAATTCATGTTGATGTATGGAGATCGGATTTCCGGTTAAGCGATGGAGCCATTTACACGAAATTCTTTACAGACTCGACCGCTCAAGGCCCAGGTTGTCCTTATTTGTTGCTGGCTGAGGTCAATGCATTTCATTCTCTCATCTTACGCTCTGCCAAGTAGGAACTGTTATCATGCCTGCGAGTCTGCTTCGCTACCTTACCCTGTTCGCCCTGCTGCTACTGCTGACAACCGGCACGCTGAGCTACAATATCGTGAACAACTGGTTGGCAGAGAAAAAGGCTACGCTCAACACCCTCGCGCTCGGGATGCAAAAGCGCATCGATACCTATCGCTTCTTTACCTACCAAATCTATAGCAATCTGAACAACGATGCCGCCGCAGGCGGAGAAGATAGCGTCAATGCCATCAGTTTGCTGCCGGATGTGTTCTATGTGGAAAAAAACGGCCAGAAAACCGATGCGCTCATCTTTGGTCAGCACGATAAATCAACGCTGAGCGCGGTGCACAAGATTTCACGTTATCTTGATATACTGTGGGGTGCTGAGAGCGATATCTACTCCATGTACTACCTTAACGGTGTAGATAACAGCCTGAGTATGATTTCCACGCAGATACTGAAAGACATTTCCGCACAGTTTCGCGGCAGCTATATCACAGCGATTGCCGAAGCCCGGCGCACAGAGATGCTGCAACAGTCAAACGCGCTCGATGAACGCGAGAGCTTCTCTCCCATCCGCAAGCTGCGCTTTTACAATGACTACTATTTTACGCTGCGCACCACGTTCAACCAGCCGGGCCATCTGGCAACCATCATTGCCTTTGATTTGCCCATCAACGATCTGATCCCACATACGCTGTCGCGCGACAATTTCATCCTGCGCGCAGACACCGTGGGCACCAGCAGTGAAGCATTCACCAACAACGAAGATACCACCCGTGTTCAGTTAAACGGTTCACTGCTAGAGGTAGCCGCACCGCTGGTTAATGCGCCGGTCAACATCGTTTATCAGTTACCTCTGCGGCAATTCGCAGCCGATATGGCGCGTAATAATATCTGGTTGCTGCTGTTGAATCTGGCGCTGTTGGCGCTGGCCCTCACTGGGTTCTACCTGTGGCGTCAGCCTAACCGTGATGCGCGCGACGATCCCTCACCGCGTTTGCGCAAACAGCAGGCGCTTTATCAAGAGATCGTTAAACGCATCCCGATTGGCATTCTGGTCTATGATTTTTCTGCTAACCGCGTGGTGGTACAAAATGCCATTGCCGAGCACCTGTTGCCCCATTTAAGTTTGGAGAAAATCGCCGCGATGGCGCGCGAGCATCAGGGCGTGGTACAGGCAACCATCAACAACGAGATGTACGAGATTTTGCAGTTCAGTCACCCGCAAATGCCAGAGCACAATCTGTTTCTGATTCGCGAGCAGGATAAAGAAATCCTGGTGCATAAAAAGATGCAATTGGCACAACGCGAATACGATAAAAACGTGCTGGCGCGCCAACGGCTGTTAACCCATCTTCGCCAGGAGCTGCATACGCCAATGCAGGCCTTGCAGCAACATTTACGGTCCGTGGCACAAACCGTGGACGACGATGTGCGCGCCAAATTATTACGTAAAGCCTCGGATGAAACAGCGCAAACCATCGCGCTACTGGATAATATTGCGCTCCATGACCGGCTCGACAGCGACACATGGCAACCAGACGTGGTGCCGTTTTCTCCCCTAGCAATGATGGATAGCTTGCTGCTTGCCAGCCTGCCGCGTCTTTCCCAAAAAGGATTGCATCTGTTTCATCACTACCGCTTAGAGCCGCAACGTTTGTATGTGGGCGACATGGCGATGCTGCAAAAAGCGCTGCTGCTGTTGCTCGATTACGCTATCACCAATACGGATTACGGCAAGATAACCTTCACGCTGGAAGCAGATGCCCAGCAGGCGGACAAAATCGCTATCCGACTCAGCGATACCGGCACCCGCATGTCAGCAGCAGAACTGGATAATCTGCGCCACCCCTGGATAACGGCACCATCGGCAGATCGCTCCCAACAGAATTCTGGTTTTGCGCTGTTTCTGTGCCATCAACTTGCAAGCAAACTTGGCGGCGATCTGAGTATCTCCTGCAAACAAGACCTCGGCACGCACTACCACTTAACGGTCACGCTGCCCGCCAGCGCTAACAGCGGGGATGAAGACGAAAAACTGTTGGAAGACATGACGGTGCTGTTAGACATCACCGCCAATGAGGTACGGCAGATCGTACAGCATCTGCTCTCCAGTTGGGGGGCCGAATGCGTCAACGCCGATGAGCGTCAAATGCCTCAGGAGTTCGATCTGCGTATTGTCGATGATGAAGCAAAAATGGCGGATAACACGCTGCTGGTGAACGGTGAGGATACCGAGGTGACCTTATTGGCACCGCGTCGATTACGTACCAATTATAATATTAATCAGCTACTGCAAGATGCATTGTTGGCGTTGATTGAGCAACAATTTGAGGTCGCTACGCACGATGCTGCGCCGACGGATATTCAAGAATACGCCCGACAACTAAAAGCCAGCGACTATTTTTCGCTGTTCGTTGAAACGGTACCCGATGACATGGTCAAACTGTATACTGATGCAGAAACAGGCGACTTTTCAACGCTGGCACAAACGGCGCATCGACTTAAGGGTGTGTTTGCCATGCTAAATCTGCACCCTGGCAAACAATTGTGTGAACAACTTGAGCGGCATATTACCGAACAGGAGAGCGAAGAAATCAAACACGATATTGATGAGATCGACGAACTTGTCAGTGTATTATTGCAGCCTAATGGCCAACAAGACGAGTAAATAAAACGATGAGTAATTTAAACGTAATTATCGCTGACGACCATCCGATTGTCCTTTTTGGCATTAAAAAATCGCTTGAACAAATTGAGTGGGTTAACGTGGTGGGTGAGTTTGAAGACTCAACAGCACTGATCAATCATCTGCCGAAACTGGATGCCAAAGTATTAATTACCGATTTATCCATGCCTGGTGATAAATACGGTGATGGCATCACGCTGATCAGATACATCAAACGCCATTTCCCCCATCTGGCAATCATTGTGCTGACCATGAACAACAATCCCGCCATTTTGAGTGCGGTGTTGGACCTTGATATCGAAGGCATTGTATTGAAGCAAGGGGCACCAACCGACTTGCCCAAAGCGCTGGCTGCCTTGCAAAAGGGCAAGAAATTCACCCCGGACAGCGTTGCCAAGGTGCTGGAAAAAATCGGCGCCAGCGGTTACGGCGACAAGCGCCTGTCACCGAAAGAGAGTGAAGTGCTGCGCCTGTTTGCAGAAGGCTTTCTGGTGACGGAGATTGCTAAAAAGCTGAACCGCAGCATCAAGACCATCAGCAGCCAGAAAAAATCTGCCATGACCAAGCTGGGTGTTGATAACGATATTGTCCTGCTGAAATACCTCTCTTCCATCAACGGTGCCGAACCGGGAGAAAGTGCATAAGCACTCAGCCCTCCCTTTCATGCGATCGATCCGTCGTTCCTGCTGAGCCAGGAACGACGAACATCACCGTAAACACGCTTACGTCGCGCTACCCCGCTTTTCACGCACATGAAGACTGTACTGCGACAAACACTGTTGCAACACATCCAGCGTAACCGGTTTCGATAAACAGTTGTCCATCCCCGCAGCCAAACAACGTTGTCGTTCTTCCGCGAGCGCGTTGGCGGTGACACCAATGACGGGCGCGTCCCAGCAATGTGCGCGCAAGGTACGGGTCAACGTATAGCCATCCATATTCGGCATGTTGACATCGGTCAGCACGATATCCGCCGTTTGCTTCGCCAGCGCGCTTAGTGCATCCACGCCATCATTAGCGGTAATGACCTGATAACCCAATGACCCAAGCTGATCGGCGAGCAAACGACGGTTGATCGGATGATCGTCCACCACCAGTATCAAGATGTCGCTATTGTCCACCAGGTTATAGTGCGATTGGGCGCGAGTATTCAGCTCGGCCAGGGTTTCCTCTTCACCCTCTTTATTACGGCACAAGCGTTCCAGC
Source organism: Symbiopectobacterium purcellii (assembly GCF_052050035.1). Lineage (GTDB taxonomy): Bacteria > Pseudomonadota > Gammaproteobacteria > Enterobacterales > Enterobacteriaceae > Symbiopectobacterium > Symbiopectobacterium purcellii_A. The sequence goes on along the minus strand of NZ_CP189882.1, from coordinate 3,528,635 downwards.
AGCGCCGGTAAATCCGGCAATCCGGCGGTGCTGATAACCCAGTGCCCTGCCTCACTCTCCTGTGTGCTGCCGATGTGCACGTGACTGAACAACACGCTCCAGCGCGAAAGCGGCGGCGTAGCCTGCGGATAATCGCTGATGACAATGTCATCTTCCTGCACAGCCTGGTCAGAATAGCGGGTAGCAGAGAGGCCATATTGATGCAGCAAACTGAGCGCGTTGTGCTCAAGACTGGCATTACGCATCCGCAGCCAGCAGGTTTTCTGCCGAAGCGCATCGCTGACCGTCGGGACAACGTAATGTGCCTGATAGAGCGGAATACGAATGCCAAACTGACTGCCCAGCCCGGGTTCAGATATCAGCGACATGTCGCCATCCATCAGATTCACCAGCTTTTCGCAGATGGCCAACCCCAATCCGGTTCCCTGAAAATGGCGCTGAACGCCGCTACCCGCCTGGAAAAAGGGATCGAACAGCTTGAGCGCTTCGCGGGGATTAATCCCCACGCCAGTATCACGTACCCAAAACTCGAGATAGCCGTCGGTGCAACACACCTGAAAGATGATACAGCCGGTATCGGTAAATTTAATCGCATTGCTCACCAGATTAGAGAGTACCTGCTGCAAGCGTACCGGATCACCCGACAAGGTTGCCGGCACCGACGGATCGATAAAGCAGTAGAGCGTCAGGTTTTTTCGTACTACCAGAGGCAGATAGTTGCTGGTGATATGGCTAACCACTTCCTGTGGAGTAAAAATAGCCGGTTCGATTTTAAGCTGTTCCGACTCTATCTTGGAAAAGTCGAGAATATCACTGATGATTTTGAGCAGCAGCGCTGAGGAGTTCTGCATCGCCGCCGCTAATCGATTAGCATCTTTCGACAGGCTTTTGGTACGGAGCAAATCCAGATTACCGATAATCCCGTACAGCGGTGTGCGCAGTTCATGGCTGACCGTAGCCAAAAACATCGATTTTGACTGGCTTGCCTGTTCAGCGGCATTGGCCATTTCTTGCAGAGACTCTTCCATTTTCACCCGTGAGCTCACATCGGAGAGCACGCAAATGGCCACATTTTCATTGCGATAGCGCGAATGAACGAAACTGATTTGCAGATGGTGGTTCCGGCTGGTGACCACATCGACATATTTTGATTGCTGTTCACAGATAATGCGCGTGATCTTGAGCCGATCTTCATGGGTTAACAAATTCAGGTAGTTATGCGCCAGTTCGTTACTTAGCAGGTTAGTGCCGTCACTGATGCGCAAAATACAAATGCCTACGGGCGCAGAAGCCACGATCTTACGGTTAAACTGTTCGTTCTCTTCCAGTTGAAACGCATTAATCTGCGCGGGTAGAAACATCTTGCGTTCGAACGTCCAGGCGAGAATAAACAGCACCAGCGCAGAGAGCAGATTTAACAACACGATGTTGATAATCAGCGCGTTTAACTGCGACAGCAGCACGCTAAACGGCATGAAATAGACGATATTAAAAGTGGTTGGCGGTAAGGCTTTCTTCAGGATAATTTCGTCGTAACCGTCCACATAACCAAAATAAGTACGATCGTTCGGATAGCTGGACGTCAACGATCCGTTGCGCTCTTTATCGGTAAATTGCAGCAACGGTTGATTAAACTGATCGAGCAGTTTGGCACCGACCGTAAATTTGCCCGCAGCGACAAAATCATCCAGACGAATGGTTTGCTCGATACCAATCAGGGTTTCCAGACGATCCCCTTTATAAATCGGTGTAATGGCATACAGATAGCCAATATCGGGATCGGAGGCCGGGGTTATCCAATACACCGTTTCATCGCGCCATTCGCCCTGCGTCGCATGCTTTTTATCGGCAAACCGTTCTTGCAGGTTCTGCAACAAATTATCGCGATCCAGCGCCTGATTACGGATACCAAAATCCATCATGCACTGCCAGGCGCCATCGACAAAAAACACCCGGTTCAGATCGTATACCGTGGAGAAGTTATCCTGCCAATCGGTAAAAAATGCGCTGACTGCATCCAACTGCCCTTTTTGGCTCTGGTAGATCGTCTGGCAGTCGGCACCTGCGGTTAAAGGATAGAGCGAAAGCAGCGGTGTGCGCAGGATATTCGCGGCAGGCGGCGTGGCGTGCGCGGGCGCCATGTTGACATGGCTGACAGCCACGTAGCGTAGTTCCCGCACGATGTCCGTGGTGCGACGAATATACTCCTGCGACTGATCGTAGCTATGGTTATATTCCAGGCGTAACTCAGCTTCTTTATCGTTAAGTACCTTGCTGAAATAGAATATGGAAATCAGCGCCCCCAGCATCCATAATATCATCGCCAGCACCCTGAACAGGTAGCGGGAAATTTTCAGCGTCGTGTGAAATGAAGCGAGGTATTTCAAAGTTATTCCATCAAGTAGGTAAATGGTTGCAGGGGAAAGGCTTGTCGATACAGTACCGAGAGCGCATAAAAAAAGCCAGCATCTGAGGTGCTGGCTTTTGTTTCATCGATGTAGCTCGCGATTATTCGTCGTCAGCCACTTCGTCGTCGGTTTCAGCATCATCAATGCCGTCTTCTTCTTCCGCGACTTCACCCGGCGCCGTTGCCACGCTGTCGAGTTCTTCATCTTCGACCGGCTCAGCAACGCGTTGCAGCCCTACCACGTTTTCGTCTTCCGCGGTGCGGATAAGCGTCACGCCCTGGGTGTTACGGCCTACGATGCTGACCTCAGAGACACGGGTGCGCACCAACGTACCAGCATCGGTGATCATCATGATCTGATCCAACTCATCGACCTGCACCGCACCAACAACCTGACCGTTACGCTCGCTCACTTTGATAGAGATAACGCCCTTAGTCGCACGGGATTTGGTCGGGTATTCACTCACCGCAGTACGCTTACCGAAGCCGTTTTGCGTGACGGTAAGGATATCGCCTTCACCGCGCGGCACGATCAGAGACACCACGCGATCGTCACCCTGAAGGTTGATACCGCGAACACCGGTAGCGGTACGTCCCATAGCACGCACTGCCGCTTCGGAGAAGCGCACCACCTTGCCTTCGGCAGAGAACAGCATCACTTCGTTCTCACCGTCCGTCAAATCAACGCCGATCAGCTCGTCGCCCTCATTGAGGTTAACGGCAATAATCCCTTTCGAACGTGGATTGCTAAACTCGGTCAGCGCAGTTTTCTTCACCGTACCGCTGGCAGTCGCCATAAACACGTTTTGGCCTTCTTCGTATTCACGCACCGGCAGAATCGCAGTAATGCGCTCTTCCGGCTCCAACGGCAACAGGTTGACGATAGGACGCCCACGCGCACCGCGGCTCGCTTCCGGCAGTTGGTAGACCTTCATCCAGTAGAGGCGGCCACGGCTGGAGAAGCAGAGGATCGTGTCATGGGTGTTAGCCACCAGCAGACGGTCGATAAAATCTTCTTCCTTGATACGTGCCGCTGACTTGCCTTTGCCCCCACGACGCTGCGCTTCATAATCGCTCAGCGGTTGGTATTTGACATAGCCCTGATGGGACAGCGTGACCACCACATCTTCCTGATTGATCAGGTCTTCGATATTGATGTCAGCGCTGTTAGCCGTAATTTCAGTGCGACGCGCATCACTGTACTGTGCCTTGATGGCTTCCAGCTCTTCACGAATGACTTCCATCAAACGCTCAGGGCTGATCAGAATGCGCAGCAATTCGGCAATCTGCAACAGCAACTCTTTGTATTCATCCAGCAGTTTTTCGTGTTCCAGACCGGTCAGTTTTTGCAAACGCAGATCCAGAATCGCCTGAGCCTGCTGCTCGGTCAGATGGTATTTACCTTCACGAATCCCGAATTCCGGCTCCAGCCAGTCCGGACGCGCAGCATCGTTACCGGCACGTTCCAGCATCGCCGCAACGTTGCCCAGATCCCACGCACGCGCAATCAATGCCGCCTTGGCTTCCGCCGGGTTTGGCGCATTGCGAATCGCTTCAATGATCGGGTCGATGTTTGCCAGCGCAACCGCCAGCCCTTCCAAAATATGGGCACGTTCGCGCGCTTTACGCAGTTCAAAAATGGTTCTGCGCGTCACCACTTCACGACGGTGGCGAACAAAGGCAACCAGAATATCCTTGAGCGGCATGATCTTCGGCTGGCCCTGATGCAGTGCCACCATGTTAATGCCGAACGAGACCTGAAGCTGAGTCAGCGAGTAGAGGTTATTCAGTACCACTTCACCTACGGTATCGCGTTTGATCTCAATCACGATACGCATGCCGTCTTTATCAGATTCATCGCGCAATGCGCTGATGCCTTCAACGCGTTTCTCTTTCACAAACTCGGCGATTTTTTCAATCAGACGCGCTTTGTTCACCTGATAGGGAATCTCATGCACGATAATAGTCTCACGACCATTTTTATCGTCCACTTCCACTTCGGCGCGTGCGCGGATGTAAATTTTGCCGCGGCCGGTGCGGTAGGCTTCTTCAATGCCGCGTCTGCCGTTGATGATCGCGGCGGTCGGGAAATCCGGCCCTTTAATATGCGACATCAACCCTTCCAGGCTGATGTTTTCATCTTCGATATACGCCAGACAGCCGTCGATCACTTCAGTCAGGTTATGGGGCGGAATGTTGGTCGCCATCCCCACGGCAATACCGGAAGAACCGTTTACCAGCAGGTTAGGAATACGCGTCGGCATTACATCGGGGATCTGTTCTGTGCCATCGTAGTTGGGCACAAAATCGACCGTTTCTTTTTCCAGATCCGACAGCAGCTCGTGGGCGATTTTCGACATGCGGATTTCGGTATAACGCATGGCCGCAGCCGAGTCGCCGTCTATCGACCCGAAGTTGCCCTGACCATCGACCAGCATATAGCGCAGGGAAAAAGGTTGCGCCATACGCACGATGGTTTCATACACGGCGGAATCACCGTGCGGGTGGTATTTACCGATAACGTCGCCGACCACACGGGCCGATTTTTTATAGGGTTTGTTCCAGTCATTTCCCAGCACGCTCATCGCGTACAGCACGCGCCGGTGCACGGGTTTCAAGCCGTCACGAACATCAGGCAAGGCACGCCCGACAATAACGGACATGGCATAGTCCAGATAGGAGTTTTTCAACTCATCTTCGATATTGACCGGTGTTATTTCTCTGGCAAGGTCGCTCATGGAGCCGCTATCCCTCTATTAATGCATCAACCCGAGTTCAAAAGGTGGAAAATGATAGCACAAAACCCATCTCACAGGGAAAATACGCGCACGAGTAATGACGCTTTTCTTTCATTCACTGCCTTTTCCGTCGCCGTGGCAAAAAGGAGAATCGCTACTATAGCCAACCGACTTAAAAATGATTACATCCTATGCCCTGATATGCGGCAAAGAAGCATAGCTGGCTGTTATCAAAATAATGTCGCTTGGCTATACATCCTGCCTACACCCGATATACTCACCGCAGATGAGAATAACAAAAGGTTGTATACCGCATGAACGCAGAAACACAGACACAGAATGTCGATCATGATGAAATTGCCAAGTTTGAAGCCGTCGCCTCGCGCTGGTGGGATCTGGAAGGCGAGTTCAAACCGCTGCACCGCATCAACCCGCTGCGACTTGACTACATTGCGCGCCGCGCCGATGGGCTGTTTGGCAAGCAGGTGCTGGATGTCGGCTGCGGCGGCGGCATTCTGGCTGAGAGCATGGCGCGCGAAGGGGCAGAGGTGACCGGATTGGACATGGGTGCCGAACCGTTGCAGGTTGCCCGACTGCACGCGCTCGAGAGCGGCGTCAGCGTGCAGTATGTGCAGGAAACCGTGGAGTCTCACGCGGCGGCACGCGCCGGGCGCTATGACGTGGTGACCTGTATGGAGATGCTGGAACATGTGCCCGATCCGCAATCAGTGGTGCGCGCCTGTGCCGCATTGGCCAAACCCGGTGGACACGTGTTCTTCTCTACCATCAACCGTAATACCAAAGCCTGGTTGTTGATGATTTTCGGCGCCGAATATGTGCTAAAAATGGTGCCTAAAGGCACCCATGACGCGAAAAAATTTATTCGCCCGGCAGAGTTGCTGGACTGGGTGGACGGCACCGCACTGGCAGAACAGCACATCACCGGTCTGCACTATAACCCGCTGCGCGATCGTTTTACGCTGGGCCCTAATGTGGACGTGAACTATATGCTGCATACGCAGCGCGATGCTGAATAAGCCAGCGTTGGCTGGCTTCACCGCTTGCCTTTGCAACGCAGATTGGTGATATCGTCGCCAATCTGCCATTCCCTCTACCGTCATAACCTTAGACGCTGATCAAATCAAGAATTTTCTGTGCGCGGAAAAAAGCGGCAACCGATCAATTTTTTATTTTTTTATCCCCATCCATTGACAAAAGTTAAGGCCGCAACGCTACAGGCGTTTAGCCACTGTGTAACAATTCCTCCCCATGTTATCCACAATTTCAGTGTATTTTGTTCACTTGCAATAGCCGAAAATTCTCACTATCTTGTTATCATTCTAAACTAAACCCCCTATATGTAGTGTTTCCTCCACACACCGCAGCACTAGACTGTCGTGTGCGTTTTCGATCGGGGAAAACACTATTGCAATAGGAAAAACGGATAGGTACTACACCACATGAACCAGAGTCTGCTAGTAACCAAACGCGATGGCAGCAAAGAACGCATCAATCTGGACAAGATTCACCGGGTGATTACCTGGGCAGCAGAAGGCCTGCACAATGTGTCAGTGTCTCAAGTCGAGCTGCGCTCCCACATTCAGTTTTATGACGGCATCAAAACCGCCGATATTCATGAAACCATTATTAAAGCTGCCGCCGATCTGATTTCACGCGACAGCCCGGACTACCAATATCTGGCCGCACGTTTGGCCATTTTCCACTTGCGCAAAAAAGCGTACGGCCAGTTTGAGCCGCCGACGTTGTTCGATCACGTCACCAAAATGGTGGAACAGGGCAAATACGATACCCACTTATTGCAGGACTACACGCCAGAAGAGTTCGCTCAGATGGACGCTTTCATCGATCACTGGCGCGACATGACCTTCTCTTACGCTGCGGTCAAGCAGTTGGAAGGGAAGTATCTGGTGCAAAACCGCGTCACCGGTGACATCTACGAAAGCGCCCAGTTCCTGTATGTACTGGTGGCAGCCTGTCTGTTCTCCGGTTATGCGCGCGAAACGCGTCTGGATTACGTCAAACGCTTCTATGACGCGATTTCGACCTTCAAGATTTCGCTACCAACGCCGATCATGTCCGGCGTGCGTACCCCGACCCGCCAGTTCAGTTCCTGCGTGTTGATCGAGTGCGGCGACAGCCTGGATTCCATCAACGCCACCTCCAGCGCTATCGTGAAATACGTTTCACAGCGTGCCGGTATCGGCATTAACGCCGGTCGTATCCGTGCGCTGGGTAGCCCGATTCGCGGTGGTGAAGCGTTCCATACCGGCTGTATTCCGTTTTATAAACATTTCCAGACCGCGGTGAAATCCTGCTCACAGGGCGGCGTGCGCGGCGGTGCGGCAACGCTGTTTTACCCGCTGTGGCATCTGGAAGTGGAAAGCCTGCTGGTGTTGAAAAACAACCGTGGCGTGGAAGGCAACCGCGTGCGTCACCTCGATTACGGCGTGCAGTTGAACAAGCTGATGTATCAGCGCCTGGTCAAAGGGCAAGAAATCACCCTGTTCAGCCCCTCTGACGTGCCCGGCCTGTATGACGCGTTTTTCGCCGATCAGGACGAGTTCGAACGCTTATATCAGCAGTATGAAAAAGATGACAGCATCCGCAAAAAATCCATGAAAGCGGTCGATCTGTTCTCGCTGATGATGCAAGAGCGCGCCTCTACAGGCCGTATCTACATTCAACACGTCGATCACTGCAACACCCACAGCCCGTTTGAACCGACCATCGCACCGGTGCGTCAGTCCAACCTGTGTCTGGAAATTGCGCTGCCAACCCATCCTCTGGAAGACGTCAACGATGAAAAAGGCGAGATCGCGCTCTGCACCCTCTCCGCGTTCAACCTTGGCGCATTGAATAGCCTGGATGATTTGGAAGATCTGGCGCGCCTGGCAGTCCGTACGCTGGACGCCCTGTTGGACTATCAGGATTATCCGATTCTGGCGGCCAAACGCGGGGCCATGGGCCGCCGCACACTCGGCATCGGTGTTATCAACTTTGCCTACTATCTGGCGAAAAACGGTGTGCGCTACTCCGACGGCAGCGCCAACAATCTGACGCACAAAACCTTTGAAGCCATTCAGTACTACCTGCTGCAAGCCTCAAACGAACTGGCGCGTGAACAGGGTGCCTGCCCGTGGTTTGACCAAACAACCTATGCCCGTGGCGTGCTGCCTATTGACACTTACAAGCGCGATCTGGACGGTATTTGCAGCGAACCGCTGCATTATGATTGGGAAGCACTGCGCGACAGTATCAAAACACACGGTCTGCGTAACTCCACGCTCTCTGCGCTGATGCCGTCGGAAACCTCGTCACAAATTTCCAACGCCACCAACGGGATTGAACCACCGCGCGGAAATATCAGTATCAAGGCGTCAAAAGACGGTATTCTGCGCCAGGTGGTGCCGGATTATGAAACCCTGAAGGATGCCTACGAGTTACTGTGGGAAATGCCGAACAACGACGGCTATCTGCAACTTGTTGGACTGATGCAGAAGTTTGTCGATCAGGCTATTTCTGCCAACACCAACTACGATCCGGCGCGCTTCCCGTCAGGAAAAGTGCCGATGAAACAGTTGCTGACTGACTTGCTCACCGCCTATAAATTCGGGTTGAAAACGCTGTATTATCAAAACACCCGTGACGGCGCGGAAGACGTTCAGGAAGATATACTGACCGACGCACAGGATGACGGCTGCGAAGGCGGTGCCTGCAAAATTTAAACCGTTTCCCGCATAGGATATTGTTTACGTAAGTTTTTTTCAGGATGCGGTCAAACGCCTCCTGTCCCTTTTTGGAGATACAGCCCTATGGCTTATACCACCTTCTCACAGAATAAAAACGATCAGCTTCTGGAACCCATGTTCTTTGGTCAATCCGTTAACGTAGCGCGTTACGATCAGCAAAAATATGAGATATTCGAGAAGCTGATCGAAAAACAGCTCTCTTTTTTCTGGCGTCCGGAAGAGGTGGATGTGTCTCGCGATCGCATCGACTATCAGGCGCTGCCGGAACATGAAAAGCACATTTTCATCAGCAATCTGAAATACCAAACGCTGCTGGACTCCATTCAAGGACGCAGCCCTAACGTCGCATTATTACCGCTGATCTCCATCCCTGAATTGGAAACCTGGATAGAAACCTGGGCATTTTCAGAAACCATCCACTCCCGTTCCTATACCCATATCATCCGCAATATTGTCAACGATCCGGCACTGGTGTTCGATGATATCGTCACCAATGAAGAGATTCTGAAACGTGCAAAAGACATCTCTGCTTTCTATGACGATCTGATCGAACTGACCAGCTATTACCATCTGCTGGGAGAAGGCACGCATCAGGTGAACGGTAAAACCGTCACAGTGAATCTGCATGCCTTGAAAAAACAGCTCTATCTGTGCCTGATGAGCGTCAACGCATTGGAAGCCATTCGTTTTTATGTCAGTTTCGCCTGCTCATTCGCCTTTGCCGAACGTGAACTGATGGAAGGCAATGCCAAAATAATCAAACTGATCGCCCGCGATGAAGCGCTGCACCTGACCGGCACCCAGCATATGCTGAATCTGATGCGCTCTGGCCAGGACGATCCGGAAATGGCGCAAATCGCCGAAGAGTGCCAGCAGGAATGCTACGACCTGTTTGTGCTGGCGGCACAGCAGGAGAAAGAGTGGGCGGAATACCTGTTCCGTGATGGTTCGATGATTGGCCTGAACAAAGACATTCTCTGTCAGTACGTTGAATACATCACCAATATCCGCATGCAGGCGGTTGGGTTGCCATTGCCCTTCCAAACGCGCACTAACCCAATTCCGTGGATTAATGCCTGGCTGGTCTCTGACAACGTGCAGGTTGCTCCGCAAGAAGTGGAAGTGAGTTCTTATCTGGTCGGCCAAATTGATTCTGAAATCAATGCCGATGACCTGAGTGACTTCCAGCTCTAGGCCAATGAGCACTTCAACCATCACACTGCGCGTCTCGGGCGCGCAGCTTGACAACAACGACAGCGCCACCTCATTACTCGACGTGCTGGAACAATACCGCGTGCCGGTGGAATATCAGTGCCGTTCGGGCTATTGCGGCGCCTGTCGCTTACGGCTGGTGAAAGGCCGCGTCGCCTATCGTCAAGCACCCCTTGCCTGTTTACAGCAAGACGAAATCTTGCCCTGCTGCTGCATGCCAGTAAATGATATTGAGTTAGAGCTCTGAGCGTTCGGCATGCACAGTGCAATGCCAAAATGTGGCATGCCGCCACGCTGATAACCCCATGTTCTCGTCGCCCCCATGCCTTGCTCACGCCTGAGCCATCGCGTTATATTTTTAGAATAAATGCACACCCTGCGCAATTTCTTGCTCACTTGTTGGCATAAATCACTTTTTGCGAAATGTTTGCAGATGATTCACGAGGTCTGCGCAATGTCTTGCTCAACGTTGGCATCATCGGCCGTGCGAATAACTAAATCCCCATAAAAAACATAACATTAAAGAAATGACACTGTTTTTGCGCGTTGCCCGAACGACTATTAATCCCGTTCAACAACCAGGCGAAACACGACGCCAACACCAACAAACGGGAAACCTCCGTGAGCACGGAACGGCGACATATCATCGGCAATCAGGAGGTATGATGTTCAGGGGCTTTGTTGAATAATTTAACCGTTTGATTTACATCTTCTTTAGTTAGAATGCATTTACAGAGAATGTATTTTGTTAGAACGACAAATCAAATAGTTAGCACAATAAAAAGCATTCCGAGAGGAAAAATTAGTCGTTGAAATTTTATAATGCTTATATAAATCAGTATCTTAAATTATTCAACAAAGCCATGTTCAGGTATCTGATTATATTTATCGGGCTTAGCCTTTCTCTGGTGGCCTGCTCCAGCCCACATGTTAAATGGAGTTACGGTCACGGCAGTAATATTGATGAGCTTGTGATCACCAAGGTTGTCTTTAATAGGGAATCAGCAATGGGAAACGCCGTCAAAACAGGCGATAACGATACCTGCACGGTAACCATCCACCAACATCAATCGTGTCGGGGTCATCAACCGTCAAGGTTGATGGTATGCCATCGGCCCGGCAAGGCGATCCTCTGGCTCCGCACGGACACAGCCGAACTATCAGCGCCGGTTCATCCAGCGTCTTTACTGACGGCAAGCCCGCCGCGCGCACAGGGGACACCGTTAGCTGTGGCAGCGTATTGATTGGCGGGGGAAGTGTCACTATCGGTTGATAGGGTTTGGGGCATACAGACTTTTAGGGACGCGTTAGTTCACCGATAATATTTATTCAGGTATAGGTAACGGCAAAGGGTAATAAAGGTACTTTAAATGGCGTTAAGGATGAATCGGCTGGTTGTGCTAGGACTTACCTGTTTCCTATTGTCGGCTTGTGATAGCAATACCCCTGACGCCGCTGAGCAATACGCGTTAGGAAACGCTTATGATGATGGCGGCATACGAGATATTGATTGGCTTTGTTGAATAATTTAACCGTTTGATTTACATCTTCTTTAGTTAGAATGCATTTACAGAGAATGTATTTTGTTAGAACGACAAATCAAATAGTTAGCACAATAAAAAGCATTCCGAGAGGAAAAATTAGTCGTTGAAATTTTATAATGCTTATATAAATCAGTATCTTAAATTATTCAACAAAGCCATATTGATTATGAAAAAGCCAAATACTGGTATGAGAAAGCTTCTGCGCAAGGAAATCTGGATGCCATGAGGGCGCTTGGCTTTATGTATGAAAAGGGCAAGGTGATGGAGGTCAATTACACGAAAGCCATTAGAATCTACACAGAAGCGGCTGAAAAAGGTGATTATCACTCCCATATCAATTTATGGTGGATGTACTCTCAAGGGCTTGGTGTGGAAAAAAACAGCACTATTGCAGCGCAATGGCCTCAAAAGGGCTTTGTTGAATAATTTAAGATACTGATTTATATAAGCATTATAAAATTTCAACGACTAATTTTTCCTCTCGGAATGCTTTTTATTGTGCTAACTATTTGATTTGTCGTTCTAACAAAATACATTCTCTGTAAATGCATTCTAACTAAAGAAGATGTAAATCAAACGGTTAAATTATTCAACAAAGCCCCTCAAAAGGCCAGGAAGCTGGAGGCGGCAGGAAAAGCAGACTAGGGCGAAATTGTCCCCGCCATCACGGCAGAGTCTGTAAAGAATTTCGTGTAAATGGCTCCATCGCTTAACCGGAAATCCGATCTCCATACATCAACATGAATTGGCCCATAGCCGGTTTCCAGTCTCTGATTGGTAGGGTCCATTTAGCCGAGATATTATGCAAGGCTAGATAGAATAATTTTAGCACCGAGTCATCCGTTGGAAATATTCGTCGCGTTTTCGTTATCTTGCGCAATGAAGCATTTAACGACTCTATCGCGTTGGTGGTGTAGATAACCTTGCGGATCTCCGGCGGAAAATCAAAAATGACGATGAGACGTTCCCAATTATTTCTCCACGATGGACTGATCGTCGGGAACTGCTCATCCCATTTGGCCGCGAAGGCATCCAGGGCCTCTTCAGCGCCCTCTAGCGTTGCGGAACTATAGATAGTGCGGAGGTCAGCAGCAACGGCTTTACGCTCTTTCCAGCCGACGTAGCGCAGCGAGTTCCGCACCTGATGCACGATGCAGAGCTGTACCCGCGCATGCGGGTAAACAGCTTCAATGGCATCAAGAAAGCCCTTCAGGCCATCGCAGCAGGCGATGAAGATGTCCTGTAGCCCACGATTTTTCAGTTCTGTCATTACAGATAACCAGAACTTGGCCCCCTCGGTTTTGGCTATCCATAGCCCCAGCAGCTCTTTTTCGCCCTGGCCGTTGATGCCTAGAGCCAAGTAAACAGACTTGTTGGTCACGGCTCCGCCGTCCTGGCTTTTGACCACAATACAGTCAAGGTAAACAATGGGATAAAACGCATCCAGCGGCCGTTGCTGCCAGCGCTTAACGTCATCCATCACGGCATTGGTCACTTGAGAAATGAAGCCAGCGGAAACATCAACCCCGTAGACTTCTTTAAAGTGAGCCTGAATATCACGGGTTGATAGCCCTCTGGAATAGAGAGAAATAATGCGGTCATCGAAGCCGTTAAGCTGCTTTTCGTGCTTACCGATCAGTGTCGGCTCGAAGGTATAGCCAAGCGACATTATTTTGATAACAGCCAGCTATGCTTCTTTGCCGCATATCAGGGCATAGGATGTAATCATTTTTAAGTCGGTTGGCTATACTGTTGCGGTCGCGCGGAATATCGAGCTCGATCTCCCCATTTTGGCTACGTACGCTCTTGGATGTCTTGCCATTGCGGGAGTTGCCTGAATTATTATAGCTAAACGACTTAATTTTGATTACATTATTTAAATGAGCTATTCAATTGATTTTAGACGTAAAGTGATATCTACACGGAAAAACGAAGGGTTGAGTATCCGAGAAACAGCGAAGCAATTTCGGATTGGCCCTGCCTCTGTATCGCGTTGGATTAATCAAATAGAGTCAAAAGCATCGACCACGCGTCAGCGAAAGATCGATAAATCCGAGTTGATAAAAGATGTTGAACAATATCCAGATGCTTACCAAAAAGAACGTGCAGAGCGTTTTGGCGTTTGTCAGAAGGCCATTTGGCAAGCGCTTAAAAAGCTGGGATTGACCTATAAAAAAAACTCTACGTCATCCGAAAGCCGACGAAAACGCCCGGCAGGGATTTCAACAAAAAAAACAACAGTATGAAAAAGAAGGTAAACATATTGTTTTTATTGATGAAAGTGGTTTTTCACACGATGCCCCACGGACTCACGGCTATTCCCCAAAAGGTCAACGGTGTTTTGGCCTGAAGAACTGGGGAGCTAGGGGAAGAACAAATGTTATCGGCGCTTTATTAGGCACAACGCTGTTTGCTATCGGATTATTTGATATCAATATTAACAGCGATGTTTTCTATGCCTGGGTCACACAAGTCCTTATCCCAGTACTCCCTAAAAACAGTGTAATCATGATGGACAATGCCACTTTTCACAAAAAACATAATATTCAACAAGTCATCATCGATGCAGGGTATATGGTGGAGTATTTGCCTACATATTCGCCAGATCTTAACCCAATTGAGCATAAATGGGCACAAGCAAAAAGCAAAAAAAGAGAGATGGGTTGCGATACAGAGAGTTTGTTCTCAGTCCATATGGTGTAATCAAAATTAAGTCGCTTGGCTATACCAGCCGGGTCATGCTTAGCATACCCAAGGTGTATCTCCATCTCAGCTTGAAGAACCCGTTCCGCCAGTCTTTTAGTCAGCTCCTTGAGTAGGCCTGATTCACCCAGAAGCTCCTGAGGGGAGTGGCAATCCTGAAGCAGTTGGTCAATAAGTTCGTTGCTGATAGGCATTTTTTGTCCTCTGAAGGTTTTCCTCAAAATGCCATTTACACAGATCTTTTTACACTCTCTCACGGCAGGGGCATAACAACAGCAAATAGTTTAGTCAGTATATTATTTCCAATTTGTATTTATCAGCGTAAATATAATAAATTTAAAAGGTTTATCTCACTCTATTATTTAAACCCTTTTTTAGGATAAAAACGGTCTAAATCCCCGCATAATTTTACTTATATACTGAGCTAGCCTCAATCGTGCTGTTACGGCAGTTATTCTTGTCTGCACTGTCCGCAGCGGAAAGAAGGACCACATTGTTATACCCGTCATACTTCACGTTGCAGGTGTGTTTGCTGCGTTCGTTCACCCGAATCACTTACCAGTGTAAGCTCATCGGGATGAATGAACCTCATCCCTGAGGTTCACCCTACGGGCCAGCACAGGTGCTGTTCAAATTTGTTCCAGACAAATTTGTCATTCACTTGCCGCCGTCCTGCAACTCGAATTATTTAGGGTATATAATTCTTATAATAGGGACGATAATGAAATTTTCAGATCTGAATATCGCCACGCGCCTTGCGATTGGCGCTATCATCAGCCTGCTTATCCTGATTATTTTTGGTATATTGGCCTTTGGTGGGCTTAAGAACCTATCCCAATAGGATTTTATTCCAGACAATGATGCCGCAGGTAAAATGCAGCATCGCCTCATAATTTTCGACTTTCTTCTCCCAGCGAGTCAGAACCCGACGAAAGCGATTCATCCAGCTGTGCGTTCTCTCCACTACCCAGCGGTGAGCTTTAAAATCCGTGTTTTTGATGGCTTCCGACTCCTCTTTCCTTGACTGGATATGAGGTTCGTAACGACGACTTTTCAGACAGGCCTCCAGCCATCCGGCTTCATAGCCTTTGTCCAGACAGAGGCGGAGCTTTCTGCCGCGTCTGCCCGTCTGAAGGGCGTCGAGAGTATCAGCAACCAGCTTTATGTCGTGGGTATTTGCCCCTTAGACAACCAGAGAGAGGGGAAGCCCGTTCGCATCGGTCATCAGGCTACGCTTTACACCCTGTTTCCCCCGGTCTGTGGGATTCCGTCCTGTTTTTTTGAGCCTGCCAGCGGTGACTTCGTCATACAACCATCCATCGACAGCAATGACCAGTCGATAGCATCCAGCTGCTCGCAGGCCAGCAACCCGTTCTGCCAGAACCGTTCAAAAACTCCTGCATCCCGCCAGTCCTGGAAGCGGCGGTGAGCGGAGCTTGACGAGCATATCCCGGTGGCATTCAGGGCATTCCACTGGCAACCCGTTCTGAGCACAAAGAGAATGGCGTTCATTGCGGCACGATTATCAACCCGCCTGCGATGCGTACCCAGCGGATGGTGGGTTTTGTGTTCCGGGAGCAACGGAACCATTTTCCCCCAGAGTTCATCGCTGATCTGCCACTTATTGATTGCCATACTTCCCTCAGAAATTGCCATTACTTATTAACTGACAATTCCTTTTGGGATAGGTTCTAAAAGCTTCCATGAGCACATCGACGCCGTAGTAAAGAAAAATTACCCTACCGTGATGCTCTCCAACAATGTTATGAGCAGTTTAAATAACGTATTTATTAGCCAATCCGCATTCTTTGCCCTGACCGCAGAAAATGATGAAAATAACATCAACACGACGGTTGAACAAATCAAAAAAGACCGCAGTGTTATCGTTAAACATATTACGACGCTCAGCAACTCAGTACAGGACGACGCTGAACTCACAGCTGCGTTAAATACCATCAAGCAGGATTATAGCAAGTTTGCCGACGCCAGCGATGCGCTGCTGAATCTGGCGAAAAACCGCCAGGACATACGCCATCAGGCCCTTGAAGTCACCTGGCCTCTGGGCACTGCGCTCAAAAAAGATATCTCACAGTTCATCAGCAAAGCCGAATATCGCATGTGGCAAGCGGACCAAACGGTGAATCAAAGTTACAGCAGTATTCGCATCGTACTGCTGTGCATTATTCTTGCTGGCGTCGTTATCAGTCTGACGCTGTCCTTCGTGACGGCGCGCAGCGTGGTACTGCCCTTGCAGCAAGCGGTGTCATTGGCAGAGTCCGTTGCACAAGGCAAACTGACCGTTCGATTGCTCATCAGCGTAAAGATGAGACAGGCATTTTATTGAATGCGCTGAACACGATGACCGCCAATCTCCAGCATCTCGTCGGGCAACTGCGCGATAGCGCACACAGCATTGCTTCCGCTACCGCACAGATTGCGGCCGGTAACCTGGATCTGTCTGGCCGCACCGAAGAGCATGCCAGTTCTCTGGAAGAGACGGCCGCATCAATAAGCGTGTTGCTTAATAGTGAAATAAGGGTGTTTCGGTGATTGAAGTAAATTTTACGCTGTTCTGAGATGGAAATTCCAAAGACCGGCGCTAAGGAGTAAGAAGGTATCATCAATAAAGGGTCTACGATTCCGTAAAATTTGGGTCATGCAACCGAGGCGCTTGATACCCGCGATGGCGTGTTCAACTGTAATACGGATGCCCGAGATTATTTTATTTTCTTGTTTTTGTTCAGGCGATAAAGGTCTTTTTCGAGTTCCTTTTTTTGGGATTTGTGTATTAGGATGCTGTTTATCTATACCTTGAAAACCGGTATCTGCCCAGATGGTTACCTCAGGAGGAATATGGCGAATTATATCGACTTTATCGAGTAAGCGTTTATCGTGACCGCGCCCATTTTTGCTCATGGGGATAAATCCAATTTGCCTTGTTTCGTCAGTCATAATAAGCCCTTTTCGAGTGGTCTGTCTTTTCTTTCCCGAATACATTTTTTTTCGCCGACGCAGATTCTTAGGCTTTTGGACAGGTCGCTCTGTCCCATCAATAAAGACGTCTTTAACTCCAGGAAAGGCGCGAAAAAATTCCTCAGCAGAGCGAATTTGACGAGCGGGCAAAACACATTCTCGCCCCAAGGTCATCTCTAAAACCGGCAATAATATTTTTACCCAGCGACATACCCGTGTTCTATCTAAACCAAAAAGAAGTCCTTGCAAATCATAGGTCGGATAACATTTTAAATACAATAAAATAAAAAGCAGTTTATCTAATGGGGTTGGGATAAATCCTTTCTGCCCTGCACCCATCTGCCGCTCGTGATCTTTTCGATTCTTTTGCCGATAAATCAAATAACAAGCTGAAAATTCAGCGGCTAAATTTTTCAATTCTTCGACTGATAATCCAATGATTGCTTTACATAAACGATTATCTCGTAACAACCGCTCTTTGTTGATCATTTCAAACCTTTATTCTCTAAGTTAAACCTCTTTTTATTCTCAATAGCCTGACAAAAAATGCAAATCTCTATTCAGCAACTAGTTTAATGAACCAACTGGCCGCTACCGTCAAAAACACCGCAGAAAATACCCAACAGGCGAATACGCTGGTGAACGATGCCGCGTTGGAAATGGAAAACAGCGGCAGCAAAATGTCCGATGCCGCCAGCAAAATGCATGAAATCCGTGACTCTGCGAATCACATGGTAGAAATCATCGCCCTGATCGACGGTATTGCTTTCCAAACCAATATATTGGCGCTCAACGCCGCCGTTGAAGCCGCGCGTGCAGGTGAACAGGGTCGCGGGTTTGCTGTGGTTGCCAGCGAAGTGCGTAGTCTCGCGCAGCGTAGCGCCGCCGCGGCAAAAGAGATCAAAGCGCTGTTCGACGATGCCGTGCACACCACACAGCAAGGGATGGAACTGGTGGAAGGTGCCGAAACATCGATGAAAAACCTCAGCGCCAACGCCTCGCACATGAGCAACATTATGGCGGAAATTGCGCACTCCAGCCGGGAACAAAGCGTCGGGATCGATCAGGTCAACATTGGTGTCGGGCAGCTTGATGCGTCAACACAGCAAAATGCATCGCTGGTGGAAGAAGTCTTAGCGGCCGCACAATCGTTGCAAAATCAAGCGCAGCGCCTGACGGATGCCGTCTCCGTGTTTGTCATTACGCCGACTAGCTCAACGACCGTAGCGCCCCCGACAGCAGCAATTAAAACACCGCGACTGGCTGCTGCAAGCACCGGTTCCACCACCGTATCCTCAAACGATAACTGGACCACCTTTTAATTAAGCCTCTTGCCGGGGCGTATTCGCGCCCCTGCTTGCCTCACCTCTCGTTTTTGCTATTTTCAGGGCTTTGTTGAATAAATCAGAATTAGCCGACAGGATGACTCCCTCTGCTACACCTGTTATAGCCAAGCGACTTAATTTTGATTACACCATATGGACTGAGAACAAACTCTCTGTATCGCAACCCATCTCTCTTTTTTTGCTTTTTGCTTGTGCCCATTTATGCTCAATTGGGTTAAGATCTGGCGAATATGTAGGCAAATACTCCACCATATACCCTGCATCGATGATGACTTGTTGAATATTATGTTTTTTGTGAAAAGTGGCATTGTCCATCATGATTACACTGTTTTTAGGGAGTACTGGGATAAGGACTTGTGTGACCCAGGCATAGAAAACATCGCTGTTAATATTGATATCAAATAATCCGATAGCAAACAGCGTTGTGCCTAATAAAGCGCCGATAACATTTGTTCTTCCCCTAGCTCCCCAGTTCTTCAGGCCAAAACACCGTTGACCTTTTGGGGAATAGCCGTGAGTCCGTGGGGCATCGTGTGAAAAACCACTTTCATCAATAAAAACAATAGGTTTACCTTCTTTTTCATACTGTTGTTTTTTTTGTTGAAATCCCTGCCGGGCGTTTTCGTCGGCTTTCGGATGACGTAGAGTTTTTTTTATAGGTCAATCCCAGCTTTTTAAGCGCTTGCCAAATGGCCTTCTGACAAACGCCAAAACGCTCTGCACGCTCTTTTTGGTAAGCATCTGGATATTGTTCAACATCTTTTATCAACTCGGATTTATCGATCTTTCGCTGACGCGTGGTCGATGCTTTTGACTCTATTTGATTAATCCAACGCGATACAGAGGCAGGGCCAATCCGAAATTGCTTCGCTGTTTCTCGGATACTCAACCCTTCGTTTTTCCGTGTAGATATCACTTTACGTCTAAAATCAATTGAATAGCTCATTTAAATAATGTAATCAAAATTAAGTCGTTTAGCTATATATGGTGGAGTATTTGCCTACATATTCGCCAGATCTTAACCCAATTGAGCATAAATGGGCACAAGCAAAAAGCAAAAAAAGAGAGATGGGTTGCGATACAGAGAGTTTGTTCTCAGTCCATATGGTGTAATCAAAATTAAGTCGCTTGGCTATAATACGCCAATGACAGCGCGCGATTACGCCTACGAAAAGATAGGCTTTATGCATCGACGGCGCTAAAATAACTTTTTCAGGATGAAGAAAAATATAGTTTTATTTCAATAAATTATTTTTAAAACTACCTTTGGAGGTGAAAACCATGCTGACTGTCATTCCCGTATTGATATTTGTTGCGCTGGTTATTGTATGGTCAGCGATCAAGATCGTGCCGCAAGGTTATCAGTGGACCGTAGAACGCTTTGGCCGCTACACCAAGACGCTGATGCCGGGGTTAAACCTGGTGGTGCCGTTCATGGATCGCATTGGTCGCAAAATCAATATGATGGAGCAGGTGCTTGAGATCCCCTCCCAGGAAGTGATTTCCAAAGATAACGCCAACGTGACGATTGATGCCATCTGCTTTATTCAGGTAGTGGAAGCGCCACGTGCAGCCTATGAGGTCAGTTCGCTCGAATTGGCGATCAAAAACCTGACCATGACCAACATCCGTACCGTGCTGGGCTCGATGGAGCTGGATGAAATGTTGTCGCAGCGTGACAGTATCAACACTCGTTTGCTGCATATTGTTGATGAAGCCACTGGCCCATGGGGGATAAAAATTACCCGTATTGAGATCCGCGACGTGCGCCCCCCCGCCGAATTGATTGCCTCCATGAACGCCCAGATGAAAGCCGAACGAACCAAACGCGCCGATATTCTTGAAGCGGAAGGGGTGCGTCAGGCCGCCATTCTCAAAGCGGAAGGTGAAAAACAATCACAAATTTTGAAAGCCGAAGGGCAACGTCAATCTGCGTTTCTGGAAGCTGAAGCCCGAGAAAGAGCCGCAGAAGCAGAAGCACGCGCCACCCAAATGGTCTCTGACGCCATTGCCTCGGGTAATATTCAGGCCATCAACTACTTTGTGGCACAAAAATATACCGATGCATTGAAAGAGATTGGTTCTGCCGACAACAGCAAAGTTGTCATGATGCCTCTGGATGCCAGCAATCTGATGGGTGCTATCGGCGGTATCGCTGAGTTGATTAAAGATAGCGGAAACGCCCGGAACCAGAATGGACGTTGAACTGCTGGCTGAGAATGCCCACTGGATGTGGCTCTCGCTGGGTGGTTTGCTGCTGGCGGCAGAAATGCTTGGAGCCAGCGGTTATCTACTGTGGAGCGGCGTGTCAGCCGTTATCATCGGCTTATTAACCTGGGTATTACCGTTGCCCTGGGCGTGGCAGGGAACGCTGTTTGCCGTGCTGACCATCATCACCGCGCTGCTGTGGTGGTACTGGTTGCGCAGCCGTTCACGTCGAATAACCGATGCCACACTGTTGAACCAACGCAGTCGGCAACTGATTGGGGTGCGCGCAACTGTCACCGAAGCGGTTGAAGATGGCATCGGCCGCGCCAGAATCGGTGACAGCACCTGGCGGATCAAAGCCGATGAAGTCCTGTCCGTCGGCACAACGGTTGAAGTGATTGCCGTTGATGGCATCACACTACACGTGCGCGCCCTCAAGGTTTAACCGCCCTTCACGACGATCCCCAGCCGTAACAGGGTTGGGGATTTTTCATCCTTATGGCAGTATCCTCGCGCGACATAAGCAGCTAGCATGAACGTTTGTGGTTGATGGAGATAAATCATGACGTTACTGCGCCAACTGGCCACGTGGTTGGGATTAGTTTCCCCGGTCACCTATGCCTATCCCGCACTGGATGTTTCTGTGACAAACGGTGGACACCTGCATTTAGTGGGCAGTATTCATATGGGCAGCCAAGCGATGTCTCCGTTGCCGGAGGTGTTGCTGCAACAACTGCTCCAGTCGACTGCGCTGGTGGTAGAAGCCGATATCTCCGATATAGGATCGCCGTTGCAGGAAGAATACGAGCCCATTTCGCTGGCAGAACGTCTGGACCCAGAACGCTATCAGCAGTTCCAGCAGCACTGTGAAGTGCTGGCGCTTAACCTGAATCGTTTTGCGCATCTTCCCGCCTGGCACGCTGCGCTGACACTCCAGGCGATGCAAGCGCAATCGCTAGGCTTGCGCCCTCAATATGGTATCGATTATCAATTGATTCAGGCCGCCAAAGCGGCAAACATTCCGGTGATTGAGCTTGAAGGACAGCAAGAACAGCTCACCATGCTGCGACAATTGCCGCAAGGGGGTGTAGCATTGTTGGAAGATACGCTGGATCACTGGCACGTTAATGCACGTCTGCTTCAGGTGATGACCGGCTGGTGGCTGGAAGGGCCGCCGGCAAAATCCGCTGCCGCTATTCCGGCGACATTCAGCCACGCCTTGTCCGAAGTATTGATGCGCCAACGCAATACCCGTTGGCGCGATCAGTTACAGGCACTGCCGACCGGACAGTATGTAGTGGCAGTCGGTGCATTGCATCTGTATGGCGACAATAGCCTACCTTCCCTGCTACAACCGGATAGCGCAGCGCGATAACGACGGGATTGACTAAGGAACGAGCACCATGGCACCCGCAGTAAAACTTCTGGAAAAAAATAAGGTCGCTTTCCAACTTCACAGCTACGACCATGACCCAAACGAAACCAATTTTGGCGAAGAAGCCGCACGTAAGCTGGGATTGAATAAAGAGCATGTGTACAAAACCCTGCTGGTAGCGCTGAACGGCGATGCCAAACATTTGGCAGTTGCCATCACGCCAGTCTCCGGGCAGTTAGATTTAAAGAAGGTGGCGCGAGCCTTTGGTGCCAAAAAAGCGGATATGGCCGACCCGATGCTTGCTCAGCGGGTTACGGGTTATCTGGTAGGCGGTATCAGCCCGTTAGGACAGAAAAAATTACTGCCAACCGCCATTGATGAACCCGCACAGCACTTCCCGGTGATTTACGTTTCCGGCGGCAAACGCGGACTGGATATCGGACTCGCGCCCGCCGATTTGGCGAAACTGCTAAAAGCGTCATTTAGTGATATTGCCAAGCGGGATTAGCGAAGGAATTCCAATGCGCTGACTCAAGTCAGTGATTCGGGTGACTGAGTGCGGCCAACGCCGCCACAGCGCAAAGTATGAAGCGTAAAAGAAGCTGATGGCAGAGGACTCCACGGCCAGTGTGTCCCCTGCCACCGCTTCAAAACGGGTAATTAATCGACCTTAGCCCCTTTTTCGACCAACAGCGTTGGCTTGCTTCACGTTGAGGGTCAGGCCTTTGGTTTGCACTTCGGCGTTACGCACGCGGATCCTCTGATCGGCATCGATGCGCACGTTGTCAAAATGGAAACCGCTCAAGGGTGCCTTAGGTACGCCAATGATGTACGCCGCGGCTTTGCTTTTGCCGGTTGATTCCAGGTTCTCGATCGTCACATTGCTAAAATGCGGCGTCTTATATTTATCAAACGGTTGTTTGGCATCGGTATCTGGCGGGTAAATTTGTTCACCCATGGTGAAACCACCTTCTGCCAGCAGCTTATCCACTTCCGCTTGCACGATGGGAGCTGCTTTGTAGTAGCCTGCAAACACCAGCGGAATATCGACATCGACCATTTTGGTATTGCGATAAGTGATGTTTTTCACCTCGCCGCCTTTACCGCGCAGCGTCTTGATACGAATACCGTACATCGAACCTTCGAACTGGTTATTTTCCACCAGTACGTTGTTCACACCACCAGAGGTTTCACTGCCGATAGAAATACCGCGCCCTTGACGCAATACGTTGTTTGCAAGGTAGATATTGTCGACGACGCCTTCAGGGAAGCGCTCATCGGGCTTCTCGGCCTTGATGGCGATATGGTCGTCGTTACAGTCGATAAAGTTATAGCTAAACGACTTAATTTTGATTACATTATTTAAATGAGCTATTCAATTGATTTTAGACGTAAAGTGATATCTACACGGAAAAACGAAGGGTTGAGTATCCGAGAAACAGCGAAGCAATTTCGGATTGGCCCTGCCTCTGTATCGCGTTGGATTAATCAAATAGAGTCAAAAGCATCGACCACGCGTCAGCGAAAGATCGATAAATCCGAGTTGATAAAAGATGTTGAACAATATCCAGATGCTTACCAAAAAGAACGTGCAGAGCGTTTTGGCGTTTGTCAGAAGGCCATTTGGCAAGCGCTTAAAAAGCTGGGATTGACCTATAAAAAAAACTCTACGTCATCCGAAAGCCGACGAAAACGCCCGGCAGGGATTTCAACAAAAAAAACAACAGTATGAAAAAGAAGGTAAACCTATTGTTTTTATTGATGAAAGTGGTTTTTCACACGATGCCCCACGGACTCACGGCTATTCCCCAAAAGGTCAACGGTGTTTTGGCCTGAAGAACTGGGGAGCTAGGGGAAGAACAAATGTTATCGGCGCTTTATTAGGCACAACGCTGTTTGCTATCGGATTATTTGATATCAATATTAACAGCGATGTTTTCTATGCCTGGGTCACACAAGTCCTTATCCCAGTACTCCCTAAAAACAGTGTAATCATGATGGACAATGCCACTTTTCACAAAAAACATAATATTCAACAAGTCATCATCGATGCAGGGTATATGGTGGAGTATTTGCCTACATATTCGCCAGATCTTAACCCAATTGAGCATAAATGGGCACAAGCAAAAAGCAAAAAAAGAGAGATGGGTTGCGATACAGAGAGTTTGTTCTCAGTCCATATGGTGTAATCAAAATTAAGTCGCTTGGCTATATTGGTGATACGAATGTTCTGACTGTCCATAGGATCGATGGCATCGGTGTTTGGTGCATGCCAGGGCGACAGAATTTTTGTATTGTTGACGTTAACGTCATGCGCGTAACGCATCACCACGTGGAAACTCGGCGAGTGCGTCAGGGTAACGCCGTCCACCAACACGTTGCTGGAGCGGGTGATATAGATTAAGCGCGGACGGTCGGTACCGCCTTTCTTGCCCGTAGCGCGAATATTGGCACGCCAGCGTTCCCACCATACGGCACCTTGGCCATCAATAGTACCTTCACCGGTGATAGCGACGTTCTTGGCATCAGCAACACTGATAAACGGCAACCAGCCATTTTCCGCCTCGGCGTATTTGGTCTGCTCCGTGGCACGATAGGCCGCTTCTTCTGTCGACGCCACAATGGTGGCATTCTTCGCCAGGTTCAGACGCACATTACTTTTCAGGAACAGTGGGTTGACCAGATAGTTACCTTCCGGCACCAATACCGTACCGCCGCTTGCGGCCGCACAATCATCGATAGCGCGTTGGAATGAATCCGTATTCAATGCAATTTGCAGGCGATGGCCTTCCGCGCCATATTGCGTGACATCACACACACCTTGCCATTATCGGTAAAAGTGACAACGGCAGGTAAGGCTGCGACACCCGCCTGAGAACTGACCGCAATACATGCGCCAAGCAATGACAAAACAAACCCCTTCTTCATTCCAACACTCTATATTGAAAAGGTGTTTTAATAAAAAATTAAAAGATTTTCAATAAAAAACGACAGAACACGTTTGTGGAGTCTGTAAAGAATTTTGTGTAAATGGCTCCATTGCTTAACCGGAGATTCGTTCTCCATACATCAACATGAATTGGCTCATAGCAGGTTTCCAGTCTCTAAACTAGTTGCTGAATAGAGACTTGCATTTTTTGTCAGGCTATTGAGAATAAAAAGAGGTTTAACTTAGAGAATAAAGGTTTGAAATGATCAACAAAGAGCGGTTGTTACGAGATAATCGTTTATGTAAAGCAATCATTGGATTATCAGTCGAAGAATTGAAAAATTTAGCCGCTGAATTTTCAGCTTGTTATTTGATTTATCGGAAAAAGAATCGAAAAGATCACGAGCGGCAGATGGGTGCAGGGCAGAAAGGATTTATCCCAACCCCATTAGATAAACTGCTTTTTATTTTATTGTATTTAAAATGTTATCCGACCTATGATTTGCAAGGACTTCTTTTTGGTTTAGATAGAACACGGGTATGTCGCTGGGTAAAAATATTATTGCCGGTTTTAGAGATGACCTTGGGGCGAGAATGTGTTTTGCCCGCTCGTCAAATTCGCTCTGCTGAGGAATTTTTTCGCGCCTTTCCTGGAGTTAAAGACGTCTTTATTGATGGGACAGAGCGACCTGTCCAAAAGCCTAAGAATCTGCGTCGGCGAAAAAAAATGTATTCGGGAAAGAAAAGACAGACCACTCGAAAAGGGCTTATTATGACTGACGAAACAAGGCAAATTGGATTTATCCCCATGAGCAAAAATGGGCGCCGTCACGATAAACGCTTACTCGATAAAGTCGATATAATTCGCCATATTCCTCCTGAGGTAACCATCTGGGCAGATACCGGTTTTCAAGGTATAGATAAACAGCATCCTAATACACAAATTCCAAAAAAAGGAACTCGAAAAAGACCTTTATCGCCTGAACAAAAACAAGAAAATAAAATAATCTCGGGCATCCGTATTACAGTTGAACACGCCATCGCGGGAGTCTGTAAAGAATTTTGTGTAAATGGCTCCATTGCTTAACCGGAGATTCGTTCTCCATACATCAACATGAATTGGCTCATAGCAGGTTTCCAGTCTCTGATTGGCAAGGTCCATTTAGCAGAGATATTATGCAAGGCTAGATAGAGTAATTTTATCACCGAGTCATCCGTTGGAAATATTCGTCGCGTTTTCGTTATCTTGCGCAATGAAGCATTTAACGACTCTATCGCGTTGGTGGTGTAGATAACCTTGCGGATCTCCGGCGGAAAGTCAAAAATGACGATGAGACGTTCCCAATTATTTCTCCACGATGGGCTGATCGTCGGGAACTGTTAATCCCATTTGGCCGCGAAGGCATCCAGGGCCTCTTCAGCGCCCTCTAGCGTTGCGGAACTATAGATGGTGCGCAGGTCAGCAGCAACGGCCTTACGCTCTTTCCAGCCGACGTAGCGCAGCGAGTTCCGCACCTGATGCACAATGCAGAGCTGTACCCGCGTATGCGGGTAAACAGCTTCAATGGCATCAGGAAAGCCTTTCAGGCCATCGCAGCAGGCGACGAAGATGTCCTTTAGCCCACGATTTTTCAGTTCTGTCATCACAGATAACCAGAACTTGGCCCCCTCAGTTTTGGCTATCCATAGCCCCAGCAGCTCTTTTTCGCCCTGGCCGTTGACGCCGAGGGCCAGATAAACAGACTTGTTGGCCACGGCTCCGCCGTCCTGGCTTTTGACAACAATACAGTCAAGGTAAACAATGGGATAAAGCGCATCCAGCGGCCGTTGCTGCCAGCGCTTAACTTCATCCATCACAGCATTGGTCACTTGAGAAATGAAGCCAGCGGAAACATCGACCCCGTAGACTTCTTTAAAGTGTGCCTGAATATCACGGGTTGATAACCCTCTGGAATAGAGAGAAATAATGCGGTCATCGAAGCCGTTAAGCTGTTTTTCGTGCTTACCGATCAGTGTCGGCTCGAAGGTACTGTTGCGGTCGCGCGGAATATCGAGTTCGATCTCCCCATTTTGGCTACGTACGCTCTTGGATGTCTTGCCATTGCGTGAGTTGCCTGAATGATTACCAGCCGGGTCATGCTTAGCATACCCAAGGTGCATCTCCATCTCAGCTTCAAGAACCCGTTCCGCCAGTCTTTTAGTCAGCACCTTGAGTAGGCCTGATTCACCCAGCAGATCCTGAGGGGAGTGACAATCTTGAAGCAGTTGGTCAATAAGTTCGTTGCTGATAGGCATTTTGTTATCCTTTGAAGGTTTTCCTCAAAATGCCATTTACACAGATTATTTTACAGTCTCCATCGCGGGTATCAAGCGCCTCGGTTGCATGACCCAAATTTTACGGAATCGTAGACCCTTTATTGATGATACCTTCTTACTCCTTAGCGCCGGTCTTTGGAATTTCCATCTCAGAACAGCGTAAAATTTACTTCAATCACCGAAACACCCTTATTTCACTATTAAGCAACACGCTTTCTGATTGGCAAGGTCCATTTAGCAGAGATATTATGCAAGGCTAGATAGAGTAATTTTATCACCGAGTCATCCGTTGGAAATATTCGTCGCGTTTTCGTTATCTTGCGCAATGAAGCATTTAACGACTCTATCGCGTTGGTGGTGTAGATAACCTTGCGGATCTCCGGCGGAAAGTCAAAAATGACGATGAGACGTTCCCAATTATTTCTCCACGACGGGGGCTTTGTTGAATAATTTAACATGCTGATTTACATAATTATTATAACACTTCAACAACTAAGTTTTCCAGCCGTAATGCTTTTTATTGTGCTAACTACTTGATTTGTCGTTCTAACAAAATACAGTCTCTGTACATGCATTCTACCTAAAGAAGATGTAAATCAAACGGTTAAATTATTCAACAAAGCCCACGACGGGCTGATCGTCGGGAACTGCTCATACCATTTGGCCGCGAAGGCATCCAGGGCCTCTTCAGCGCCCTCTAGCGTTGCGGAACTATAGATAGTGCGCAGGTCAGCAGCAACGGCCTTACGCTCTTTCCAGCCGACGTAGCGCAGCGAGTTCCGCACCTGATGCACAATGCAGAGCTGTACCCGCGTATGCGGGTAAACTGCTTCAATGGCATCAGGAAAGCCTTTCAGGCCATCGCAGCAGGCGACGAAGATGTCCTTTAGCCCACGATTTTTCAGTTCTGTCATCACAGATATAGCCAAGCGACATTATTTTGATAACAGCCAGCTATGCTTCTTTGCCGCATATCAGGGCATAGGATGTAATCATTTTTAAGTCGGTTGGCTATAACCAGAACTTGGCCCCCTCAGTTTTGGCTATCCATAGCCCCAGCAGCTCTTTTTCGCCCTGGCCGTTGACGCCGAGGGCCAGATAAACAGACTTGTTGGCCACGGCTCCGCCGTCCTGGCTTTTGACAACAATACAGTCAAGGTAAACAATGGGATAAAGCGCATCCAGCGGCCGTTGCTGCCAGCGCTTAACGTCATCCATCACAGCATTGGTCACTTGAGAAATGAAGCCAGCGGAAACATCGACCCCGTAGACTTCTTTAAAGTGTGCCTGAATATCACGGGTTGATAACCCTCTGGAATAGAGAGAAATAATGCGGTCATCGAAGCCGTTAAGCTGTTTTTCATTCTTACCGATCAGTGTCGGCTCGAAGGTATAGCTAAACGACTTAATTTTGATTACATTATTTAAATGAGCTATTCAATTGATTTTAGACGTAAAGTGATATCTACACGGAAAAACGAAGGGTTGAGTATCCGAGAAACAGCGAAGCAATTTCGGATTGGCCCTGCCTCTGTATCGCGTTGGATTAATCAAATAGAGTCAAAAGCATCGACCACGCGTCAGCGAAAGATCGATAAATCCGAGTTGATAAAAGATGTTGAACAATATCCAGATGCTTACCAAAAAGAACGTGCAGAGCGTTTTGGCGTTTGTCAGAAGGCCATTTGGCAAGCGCTTAAAAAGCTGGGATTGACCTATAAAAAAAACTCTACGTCATCCGAAAGCCGACGAAAACGCCCGGCAGGGATTTCAACAAAAAAAACAACAGTATGAAAAAGAAGGTAAACCTATTGTTTTATTGATGAAAGTGGTTTTTCACACGATGCCCCACGGACTCACGGCTATTCCCCAAAAGGTCAACGGTGTTTTGGCCTGAAGAACTGGGGAGCTAGGGGAAGAACAAATGTTATCGGCGCTTTATTAGGCACAACGCTGTTTGCTATCGGATTATTTGATATCAATATTAACAGCGATGTTTTCTATGCCTGGGTCACACAAGTCCTTATCCCAGTACTCCCTAAAAACAGTGTAATCATGATGGACAATGCCACTTTTCACAAAAAACATAATATTCAACAAGTCATCATCGATGCAGGGTATATGGTGGAGTATTTGCCTACATATTCGCCAGATCTTAACCCAATTGAGCATAAATGGGCACAAGCAAAAAGCAAAAAAAGAGAGATGGGTTGCGATACAGAGAGTTTGTTCTCAGTCCATATGGTGTAATCAAAATTAAGTCGCTTGGCTATACTGTTGCGGTCGCGCGGAATATCGAGCTCGATCTCCCCATTTTGGCTACGTACGCTCTTGGATGTCTTGCCATTGCGGGAGTTGCCTGAATGATTACCTGCCGGGTCATGCTTAGCATACCCAAGGTGCATCTCCATCTCAGCTTCAAGAACCCGTTCCGCCAGTCTTTTAGTCAGCACCTTGAGTAGGCCTGATTCACCCAGCAGATCCTGAGGGGAGTGACAATCTTGAAGCAGTTGGTCAATAAGTTCGTTGCTGATAGGCATTTTGTTATCCTTTGAAGGTTTTCCTCAAAATGCCATTTACACAGATTATTTTACAGTCTCCGTTTGTGATGCTGAGCGCGCTAAAAATGTTATCGCTAATATTTAACTGTTACGTCCATCACAAAAGAGCGACTCACACTCAATGAGCGGCAGATGTAAAAAAAGAGGGCTTGCCAATCCGCAAGCCCTCCTTAATGTTAGCGCGACCATTTTATCAACGGTATTGAATTTCGCCTTTAGGCGCATAGGCCGCTGCATCAAGCGGTGAATGCTGCTCGATATACTGTTTCAACACCTCTGCATCGACAAAACCGGTGTTGACATAGGTCGGCAAGCCATCCAGACGCGGATAACCATCGCCGCCCATCGCGTTGAAGTTCAGTGTGGCCATGCGGTAGGTTTTATCCGCCTGCAACGGTTCACCCTTGATTTTCACCTCCTGCACGCCCTGCCCATCGGCCACCAGGCTGACGTTCAGGAATTGGGCATAGACACCGGAATCCACTTTCTTGTTCGCCACCGCGGCCAGGTATTTCTCAACCTCGCTGCATTTCATATCGACATAGACCAAGGTGTTAGCAAACGGCTGCACTTTCAGTACCGTTTTATAGGTGATATCACCGGGTTAAATGGAATCGCGTATCCCACCGCCGCTCATCACGGCAAAATCCGCATTGGCACGTTCGCGTTGGGCCGATAACAGCAGATGCCCCAGATTGGTTTGATAGAAGCGCACCTGCTTACGATCGCCATCCAGCGTGCCATTGACGCTCCCCACCTTCACTTCCAACTGCGCCTGGCCTTTCTCCTGGAACGGCGTCAGCATTTTCACCACGCCATCATCTTGTTTGATCTCCTGGGTATAATAGACGCGCTCGGTGCCGCCACCGGTCTTCTCCACCTTTTTCTTCAGGTTGACCGGAATAAGTTGGTAATGAGCCAGCGTCAGCGTGCCATTTTTGAACGTGAAATCAGCGCGCCCAACATATTTACCCCATTCGTGAGCCTGCACGATCCAAGTGCCATTTTGCCGGTCCGGCGCACAGAGGGTACCCGGCACATAATCCACCTGTTTCTTGTTTTCACTCGCCATGCAGACCGGATCTTGTGAGTGACCACCCACAATCATGTCCAGATAGCCTGCTGGCTGGCTGCGCGCCATTTCGACATCCCCTGGCGCATTAGGCTGTGTCCCTTAATTGCTTGAGCTATAGTATCCATCTGTTTCTAAGACACTTTGGATTATGGCTCGCTACGATCTTTCTGATGAAGCATGGGCAATCATTGAGCACTTGTTACCAACCGTTTTGACATCTCCGCAGGCAGGCCGGCCATGGACAGAACATCGCAAAATCGTCAACGGCATGTTCTGGATACTGTGTTCAGGTGCCCCATGGCGTGATTTACCTGAACGTTACGGCCCATGGAAAACCGTTTATAACCGTTTCAATAGATGGTCAAAGTCTGGAGTTATTAACATTATTTTTAATAAGTTACTTTCATTTCTTGATGCTCATGGACTTGTTGACTGGTCAGCCATTGCGCTGGATGGCAGCAATATCCGTGCGCTCAAATGTGCGGCTGGCGCTCAAAAAAACATCCCAATATTACCAACGATAACAGCCTGGGTCGCTCACGAGGTGGTTATGACACCAAAATCCACATGGCGACTGACGGAAGCTGCATCCCGCTAAATATCGTACTGAGTGCTGGGGCGCCCCATTCCCACTCGAAACGCAACAAAACGGTAGAGGCTTATGCCACCAGTAAGTGCGTTAAAAATACCTCATTGGGGGAACGATAGCCCAGCGATTTTCTGCGCCTTGTATTGAGTATGTGTTCGAGTTCGGCAATCTTACGATGACTGACCTGACTGAAGTCTGTTCCCTTTGGGTAAAAACGTCGTATCAGCCCGTTGGTGTGCTCATTCAAGCCCCTCTCCCAGGAATGATAAGGATGGGCAAAGTAGACCTGCGCCCCTGTGATTTGAGTAATTTGCTCGTGCAGAGCGAATTCAGGGCCGTTATAGCCAAGCGACTTAATTTTGATTACACCATATGGACTGAGAACAAACTCTCTGTATCGCAACCCATCTCTCTTTTTTTGCTTTTTGCTTTTTGCTTGTGCCCATTTATGCTCAATTGGGTTAAGATCTGGCGAATATGTAGGCAAATACTCCACCATATACCCTGCATCGATGATGACTTGTTGAATATTATGTTTTTTGTGAAAAGTGGCATTGTCCATCATGATTACACTGTTTTTAGGGAGTACTGGGATAAGGACTTGTGTGACCCAGGCATAGAAAACATCGCTGTTAATATTGATATCAAATAATCCGATAGCAAACAGCGTTGTGCCTAATAAAGCGCCGATAACATTTGTTCTTCCCCTAGCTCCCCAGTTCTTCAGGCCAAAACACCGTTGACCTTTTGGGGAATAGCCGTGAGTCCGTGGGGCATCGTGTGAAAAACCACTTTCATCAATAAAAACAATAGGTTTACCTTCTTTTTCATACTGTTGTTTTTTTTGTTGAAATCCCTGCCGGGCGTTTTCGTCGGCTTTCGGATGACGTAGAGTTTTTTTTATAGGTCAATCCCAGCTTTTTAAGCGCTTGCCAAATGGCCTTCTGGGCTTTGTTGAATAATTTAACCGTTTGATTTACATCTTCTTTAGTTAGAATGCATTTACAGAGAATGTATTTTGTTAGAACGACAAATCAAATAGTTAGCACAATAAAAAGCATTCCGAGAGGAAAAATTAGTCGTTGAAATTTTATAATGCTTATATAAATCAGTATCTTACACGTTCTTTTTGGTAAGCATCTGGATATTGTTCAACATCTTTTATCAACTCGGATTTATCGATCTTTCGCTGACGCGTGGTCGATGCTTTTGACTCTATTTGATTAATCCAACGCGATACAGAGGCAGGGCCAATCCGAAATTGCTTCGCTGTTTCTCGGATACTCAACCCTTCGTTTTTCCGTGTAGATATCACTTTACGTCTAAAATCAATTGAATAGCTCATTTAAATAATGTAATCAAAATTAAGTCGTTTAGCTATATCAGCTGTTAGGGTCTTAAACTTGCAAAAGGTATTAGCTTCAATGTCCCTGAAAGCAGCAACCACAGTCTCCGCACGCTTATTAGGCAGTTTGCGAATGATGACGGTTTTCAATGCTTTATCTACGATGGTTAACAAGAATGACTTCTGGTCTTTGCCAAAAATAGTGTCAATTTCGAAGTGGCCAGGCTCCTGTTTAAGCTCGGCTTGAGCTGGGCGATACTCAATACCAACACGGTTGGGAATAGGGCCTGATTTGAGGTTTTCGGCATTGTACCTGTAACGTTTTCCCCGATGAGGAAGTTGCTGATATAGCTCCCCGCCAGCCTGTCTCTCCTGCAGGATATAGCGATATAGCGTATTCTTGCTGACAGATATACCGAATTCCAGGTGCAAACGGCCACTGATGATTTCAGGTGAAGAGTGAGTGGAAAGCGCCTGCCTGATGAAGTTCTGAATGTGTGGCTCCAACGGGTAAAAAGCATTGTTTGGCAGAGGCTTATGACGGCGTTCCCGGGCCAGAATGTCCGCCCTTCTACAGCAGTAGACACCATTGAAAGTAGGGTCGGTATTGCGTCTGAGTTCCCTGCTGATGGTCGAGCGAGGCAGAGCAAGCTCTCTGGCGATGGTAGCTTGGTTGACACCTTCACCACGCCGCTTTTCGATGTAGAACCGTTCTTTCTGAGTCAGATGTTTTCCCTGCATGCAACAGGCTCTCCAGTATGGCCAGAACGGTGATTTTATCCGACTCTGGCAAGTGGGTCACTTTGTTGCGTTTCGAGTGGGAATGGGCCGGCAGGCTCACGAAAGCCTGTTCGCGTTACGACTCCTGGACGGCATTAGCGTGCAACGGCAGAACGGTAGCATGAAGCGTCGTGGTCATGCGGTACTGGCTGACAAAGCCTACTCTGGCAATACACTCAATAACTATTTGAAAAGAAAAGGGATAATAGCGGTTATCCCCCGAAAATCAAATGAAAAACTGGCTTCAGATGGACGCTCACAACTTTATCGTGATGCTTATCGCCGTCGCAACGTTGTAGAAAGATGTTTTGGCCGTTTAAAGGAATATAGACGGATTGCCACACGTTATGAAAAAACGGCAAGAAACTATCTAGCAATGGTGAAACTGGGCTGCATCCGCTTGTTTTACGCCCGGTTACGTAATTAAGGGACACAGCCTAGAGCCGTGCTGACCATCGTCATAGTGCCCCATATGGGTTGCAGCGATAATCACATCGGGTTTTTCGGTGCTACGCAACTGTTCGACCACCGATTTCACTTCCGTCGACGGCTTGCGAAACTCGATATCAGTGAAAAATTCCGGGTTACCCAATTTTGCCGTGTCATCAGTGGTCATGCCGATAACCGCAATCTTGATGCCTTGCTTATCAAACAGTGCATAGGGTTTGAACAGACGTTGCTGTGTACTCTTTTGATAGATGTTGGCAGACAACAGCGGGAATGTTGCCCACTTCTCTTGCTGGCGCAAAACAGAGAGCGGATTATCAAACTCATGGTTACCGAGCGCCATGGCATCATAGCCCACCATATTCATGCCACGAAAATCGGGCTCTGCATCCTGCAAGTCAGATTCCGGCACCCCGGTGTTGATATCCCCACCGGACAGCAACAGCACGCTGCCGCCTTTAGCCTCCATCTCCTGACGAATCTGATCCACCAGCGTTTTCTGCGCAGCCAACCCATATTCGCCGTATTCGTTATGCCAGAAATGGCCGTGGTGATCGTTGGTGTGGAGGATGGTGATGTCATAGGTTTTATCTTTTTCCCACGCCAACGCCCCTGCCGAGGTAAAAACCAGCGACATCGCAATAGCACGTCCTAACGCTTTCGTTGCAAAACGCATGGAAACTCTCCGTTAAGTAAACAACCCCTGTTAAAAGAATGCGATAGCAGCCCTCTGCCCGTCCTGGTCTTAGTCAGGTACGCGCAGGTTGAGATCTCCCTCCAGAATAGCGCACTTTTCCCCAACGCTCGATTTCATTTGCACCCTGTGACCTGTATCACAAGAAAAACCGGCGTTGCGCGCATGAATCACCAGAGAAAGCTGATGAAAATGGTCAGTTCATTTGATTCTGTTGTATTTATGTCATTTACCCCCGCTATTCTAAGGTTTTTAATGCCGAGAAACCGGTACCCCTCAACGCGCAGGATGAAAATGCAGAATAACAGACATGAGAAAGTATCTTCATGACAGCAATAACGTTGGTTTATCAATGCTAATCTGACGAAAGCATCATGAAATCTATGTTAGACTTAGATTCAATGAATAAACGAAGATTTTTACTAGAATATCCTCATTTCCCCAAGCAGGATTTCTTCAAATGAAATAGAATTTGTTCAGAAGTCTGCTCATGAACGTTTTTCAACAATGGCAAAAGGAGTCGGGATGCATGCAACCACACCACTAATATCCACCATTGCCGTAGGGCTGGTCCTCGCGTTCTTGCTGGGGATTCTGGCCAATCGACTGCGCATTTCCCCTTTAGTCGGCTATCTGGTCGCTGGGGTTCTGGTGGGGCCGTTTACCCCAGGTTTCGTCGCGGATACCGCGTTAGCACCTGAATTGGCTGAACTTGGGGTTATTCTGCTGATGTTTGGTGTCGGCCTGCATTTCTCACTGAAAGACCTGATGGCGGTGAAATCCATCGCTATTCCCGGCGCGATTGCACAAATTGCCGTTGCCACGTTGCTGGGTATGGGTCTTTCCTCTCTGCTCGGCTGGAGCCTGGCGAGCGGGCTGGTGTTTGGGCTTTGCTTATCCACCGCCAGTACCGTGGTACTGCTGCGCGCGTTGGAAGAACGGCAACTGATTGACAGCCAGCGAGGACAAATCGCTATTGGTTGGCTGATCGTGGAAGATTTAGCGATGGCTTTGACGCTGGTATTGCTGCCTGCGTTCCGTGACATGATAGGCGCGGAGCATGCCGATACCGGCAAGCTGATTCGTGACCTGGCATGGACCATCGGCAAGGTCGTTGCCTTTATCACACTGATGATTGTGGTGGGTCGCCGCCTGGTACCCTGGGTGCTGGCAAAAAGCGCCGCAACCGGCTCACGGGAGCTGTTTACCCTCGCCGTGTTGGCGATGGCACTCGGTATCGCTTTCGGCGCTGTGAAGCTGTTTGATGTCTCATTCGCGCTGGGCGCCTTCTTTGCCGGTGTGGTGCTGAACGAATCAGAACTCAGTCAACGCGCCGCCCACGATACGCTGCCGCTGCGTGACGCCTTCGCCGTACTGTTTTTTGTTTCGGTGGGCATGCTGTTCGATCCAATGATTCTGGTGAATCAGCCGATGGCCGTCATCATTACGCTGGCCATTATCGTGTTCGGTAAATCGGCTGCCTCGTTTATGTTGGTTCGTCTGTTCGGTCACTCCAAGCGTACCGCGCTGACCATCTCGACCAGTCTGGCGCAGATTGGCGAGTTCGCCTTTATCCTGGCAGGTCTGGGCGTTGTGCTCGGTCTCTTGTCCGAACAGGGGCGCAATCTGGTGCTGGCAGGGGCGATCCTGTCGATTATGATCAACCCGTTGCTCTTTACGCTGCTGGAACGCTATCTGGAGAAAACAGAGACCATTGATGAGCAGATCGTGGAAGAGGCCATCGAAGAAGAGAAGCAGATCCCGGTTGATATGTGCAATCACGCGCTATTGGTCGGTTATGGGCGCGTTGGCAGCCTGATCGGGGCCAAACTGCATCAAGAGGATATTCCTGTTGTGGTTATCGAGAATTCGCGTGCACGGGTAGATGCGCTGCGCGAGCAAGGCATCAAGGCCGTGTTGGGGAATGCCACTAAAGTAGAAATCATGGAGTTGGCGCGGTTGGATTGTGCCCGCTGGCTGCTGCTGACCATTCCTAACGGCTACGAGGCAGGCGAAATCGTTGCGGCAGCGCGTGAAAAACGCCCGGACCTGGAGATCATTGCGCGCGCGCATTATGACGATGAAGTCAGCTATATCACTGAACACGGCGCCAATCAGGTCGTGATGGGTGAAAGCGAAATTGCCAACAGCATGATTACCCTGCTACAGTTTGAGCAGGTAAAGGCTGAAGAATTAAAAGAGTGCCCAATTTAATAGCGATGCGCAGCGGTAGTCCCGCTGCGCCCTTTTATCTGTGCTGTTTTACCTACTCGTCACGCACCAGTGCTTCTAACAAATCAATGTGCCGCGCATCGTCATTTAACGCCGGAATATAAGCAAACCGTTCACCGCCAGCATGCAGAAAAATCTCCCGGTTCTGCTCCTGAATCTCTTCCAACGTTTCCAGACAATCGGCAGCAAATCCCGGGCAAATAACCTGAATGTGTTTGATCCCCTGCGCGGGTAATCCCTTTAACGTTTCATCCGTATAGGGCGTCAACCAGGGTTCACGGCCAAAGCGTGATTGGAAGGTCATTTGCGCCTGCTCCGGTGCCAACCCCAATGCAGCGATCATCGCCTGTGCCGTTGCCTGACAGCCCTGGGGATAATCATCCCCCTCCGTAGCATAACGCACCGGAATGCCATGGAACGATATCACTAAGCGGTCTGGCACACCTTGGCGCGCGAATGACGCTTCCACACGCTGCTTTAGCGCATCGATATAGACCGGGTGCGTTGCATAATCGCGGATAAAACGGATACCGGGTATCTGGCGGCGCGTGCGCAGTGCGTCGGCCAGTCCATCCCATACCGCCCCCGTGGTGGAGCAGGAATATTGTGGGTAGAGCGGCAGCACCACCAGTTGAGTGACGCCTTGCGACAACAGGCTATCTAACGCGGACGGCAAGCTCGGTGAACCATAGCTCATGCCTAGCGCCACCGGAATATCGTCGCCCAAACGCGCGGAGAGCGCGCATTCCTGACGTCGACTGAATGCCAACAACGGGGAACCGCCAACCGTCCAGATGGACTGATACAGTTTGGCGACACGGGGAGAACGAAAAGGCAGGATCACGCCATTCAACAGCGGCCACCAGAGCCAGCGCGGCGTATCCACCACGCGTTTATCACTAAGAAACTGAGCCAGGTAGCGTTTCACCGCCTGCGGCGTCGGGGCTTCGGGCGTCCCCAGATTCACCATCAGTACGCCCACTTTTTGTTGACTCATCGTCTGCCCTCATAAATTTGTTGACTCATCGTCTGCCCTCATAAAAAGGCTGCTCGCCGTACACATGTGGTACACCGGGAAGCGGTTATCGTTACCAGCGCTGAGTGTAGCGAAAATGTTGCCCGGACGGGATAGGAAAAGCGATATTATTACCGATACTTGCCATTGAAGTCGCGAATGGCAGACGATAACGCGGGAAGTCGGCAAAAAAAAACCGGCACACAGGGTACCGGCATTTTCAGGCGACGCAGCGATAGGTTAACCCAGAATGGATTCCAACTCAGCGCGCACTTCTGCTACCTGACGGGTTCCGTCTACTTTGTGGTAGCGGGTATTACCCGCTTTGGCATCTTTCTGGTAGTAGTCCACCAGCGGCGCAGTTTGCTGATGATATTCCACCAGACGTTTACGCACGGTATCTTCATGATCGTCTTTACGGATGGTCAATTCTTCACCCGTAACATCGTCTTTACCTTCAACCTTTGGCGGGTTGTACTTCACATGGTACACACGACCCGATGCCGCATGCACGCGACGGCCAATGATACGATCGACAATCAGTTCGTCAGGCACGGCGAACTCAATAACGTTATCAACCTGAATATCAGCATCTTTCATGGCATCCGCTTGCGGAATGGTGCGAGGAAAGCCATCCAGTAGGAAACCGTTACGGCAATCATACTGGGCGATACGCTCTTTCACCAGGGCAATAACCAATTCATCCGTGACCAGTTTGCCTGCGTCCATGATTTCTTTGGCCTGTTTGCCCAGTTCGGTCCCGGCTTTCACCGCCGCACGCAACATATCACCTGTGGAAATTTGCGGAATGCCATACTTTTCCATAATGAATTGTGCTTGAGTGCCTTTGCCTGCGCCCGGAGCGCCCAGCAGAATAATACGCATTGCGTAAATCCCCTTGCTATGTAGATTTTTAAAATAAATTTGAAAACGCTCAACCATACCATTCCAGAGGCTTATCCTCAAGGAACGGGCTCGCTTCAGCGTGTCGCAAAGCGAAAAAAAACCCGGTTAAAAACCGGGTTTTCGGTAAAGTGTGAGCGGTTATGCACTCAGCAGTTGATTCATACGACGGATAAACTGATTAGGATCTTCCAGCGTGCCGCGTTCTGCCAGCAGCGCCTGTTCCAGCAGCAGTTCAACCCACTCGCCAAACTGTGCATCATCACCAGTGTCTGCGGCACGTTTCACCAACGCATGATCCGGGTTGAGTTCAAAAATATATTTCACTTCCGGCGCATTCTGCCCAGCGGCGGCAAACAGCTTCGCCATCTGCGTGCTCATGTCATTGGCATCGGTGGTGACGATGGCAGGGGTATCGGTCAGGCGATGCGTCAGGCGCACCTCTTTGACGCGCTCACCCAGCAGCGTTTTCACACGCTCAACAAACGGCTCCAGGGATTTTTCCGCCTCTTTGCGCGCTTCATCATCACTGGCATCATCCGCCAGCTTATCCAGAGCTTCATCCGCTTTGCTAACGGACTGGAAGGACTTGCCGTCAAACTCGGTCAGGTAGCTCATCATCCACTCATCGACGCGGTCAGAAAGCAGCAATACTTCGATGCCTTTCTTGCGGAACAACTCCAAATGCGGGCTGCTCTTCGCCGCAGCATAACTGTCGGCAGTGATGTAGTAAATTTTCTCCTGCCCGTCGACCATGCGGCTGACATACTCTTCCAGCGATACCGTCGGTGCAGCACTGTCGCCATGGGTGGAAGCAAAACGCAGAAGTTTGGCAATGGCTTCGCGATTGCCACCGTCTTCCGCAGGCCCTTCTTTCAACACCAGGCCAAACTGTAGCCAGAAGGTTTGGTATTTTTCGGCGTCGTCTTTTGCCAGTTTTTCCAGCATCTGCAACACACGTTTGGTCAGCGCATTGCGCAGATTCTGCGTAACACGGCTGTCTTGCAGGATTTCACGGGAGACGTTGAGCGGCAGATCGTTGGAATCTATCAAGCCACGCACAAAACGCAGGTAGTTCGGCATGAACTGCTCGGCGTCATCCATGATAAACACGCGCTGAACATAGAGTTTCAGGCCATGTTTATGATCGCGGTTCCACATGTCCCACGGTGCCTGAGAAGGGATGTAAAGCAGGCTGGTGTATTCCTGTTTCCCTTCCACACGGTTGTGGCTCCAGCTCAGCGGATCGCTGAAATCGTGGGCAATATGCTTGTAGAATTCTTTGTATTCTTCTTCGGTCACATCCGCTTTGTTACGCGTCCACAGCGCCTGCGCCTTGTTAACCTTCTCCCAAGTGACCGTCGGCTCGCCACCCTCTTCTTCGCTCGGCGTATGGGTTTCAATTTCCACTGGCAGCGCGATGTGATCGGAGTATTTACCGATAATGGAACGCACACGCCACTCATCGAGAAACTCATCTTCCCCTTCGCGCAGGTGCAGGGTTATCTCGGTACCGCCATCGGCCTTGACCACATCCGCCACGGTGTATTCACCTTCACCCGCCGATTCCCAGAACACACCTTCTTCTGCCGCCGCGCCCGCCGCACGGGTACGCACCGTCACTTTATCCGCAACGATAAACGCTGAGTAGAAGCCCACACCGAAATGACCGATGAGTTGGCTGTCTTTGGCCTGATCGGAGCCGATAGACTCTAAAAACGCTTTGGTACCCGATTTGGCAATGGTGCCCAGATTATCGATAACTTCATCGCGGCCCATCCCGATACCGTTGTCTGCGATGGTCAGGGTACGTTGCTCTTTATTGGTGGAAACGCGCACACGCAGTTCTCCATCCCCTTCATAGAGCGCTGGCGAAGATAAGGCGCGAAAACGTAACTTGTCTGCCGCATCAGAGGCGTTGGAGATCAATTCACGCAGGAAAATTTCTTTATTGGAATAAAGTGAATGGATCATCAAGTGCAGCAATTGCTTCACTTCAGATTGAAAACCGCGCGTTTCTTGGCCCTTCATGCTCATTGTCACTTACCTCAATCCTAATAGTTAGTCAGGCTGATAATGTTCAATCCCTGTAGCGGGTATGGGAATGGTGCCGGTATTTCCGGCCAGTAGGCAAAAGGTGGGGATAAGACGAAAGGTTTTCAAGAGCAAAAAACAATTTATCCCCAGCGCGGCGTCAGATGAAGACGAC
This sequence comes from Symbiopectobacterium purcellii, assembly GCF_052050035.1. Taxonomy (GTDB): domain Bacteria; phylum Pseudomonadota; class Gammaproteobacteria; order Enterobacterales; family Enterobacteriaceae; genus Symbiopectobacterium; species Symbiopectobacterium purcellii_A. The sequence goes on along the minus strand of NZ_CP189882.1, from coordinate 3,487,264 downwards.
ACCGCACCGGAGAAAAGGCTGCACAGCCGCTACAAACGGATGGGATGACGCCCCTCAAGCGAATGGGAAAGCGTGGTGCCATCCACCATTTCAATCTCTCCACCGACCGGCACGCCGTGCGCAATGCGGCTCGCCACCACGCCGTGCTGGGCACACAGCTCAGCAATGTAGTTAGCAGTCGCATCCCCTTCCACCGTCGGATTGGTGGCAAGAATCACTTCTGTCAGGTTTTCCTGCCCTAAGCGCTGTTCCAGCAGATCGAGCCCGATATCATCCGGCCCAATGCCATCCAGCGGCGACAGGTGTCCCATCAACACAAAGTAACGTCCAGAAAACTGTCCAGTCTGCTCAATGGCGTGGATATCTGCGGGGCTTTCCACCACGCAGATCTGGTCCGTTTGCTGACGACGTGGATTGGCACAGATCGCGCACTGTTCCTGCTCGGTAAAGGTGCGGCAATCCACACAGTGGCCGATTTCGGACATGGCACGCGTCAGGGCCTGCGCCAAACGCATACCGCCGCTACGATCGCGTTGCAGGAGTTGAAACGCCATGCGCTGTGCTGATTTCGGCCCCACGCCCGGCAAGCAGCGCAGTGCCTCCATCAATGACTCAAGGAGCGGACTGGTTTGCATCAGAACGGCATCTTTAAGCCCGGCGGTAACTGCATGCCGCTGGAAACTGACTCCATTTTCTCTTTCTGGGTTTCGTCGATGCGGCGCGCTGCATCGTTGAACGCCGCGGCGATCAAGTCTTCCAACATCTCTTTATCGTCTTCCAGCAGGCTGGGATCGATTTCGACACGGCGGCAGTTGTGCGCACCGTTAATGGTCACTTTGACCAGGCCTGCGCCTGATTCACCCGTTACTTCCAGGCTGGCAATCTCTTCCTGCATTTTCTGCATTTTGTCTTGCATCTGCTGGGCCTGTTTCATCAGATTGCCCAAACCACCTTTACCAAACATATGCTTCTCTCTATTGCATGGCTGCAAGAATTGCAGCGGTTAAACGGGGCGGATACTCTCTTCGTCCAGTTCCGCATCAAAGAAACGCCGCAGCGTTTGAATCGTTTTGTCGGTCGTCAGAGACTCGCGCGCTTGCGCCAGTTTCTCTTCATAAATCGTCTGACGCCACTCCAGCGGTGTTAACGTACTGGGATCGTCATCTTCTACCACCACCAGGGTGATGGGCTTTCCATAATGCGCTGCCAATGCATCCATCAACGTTTTTTGTGCCGACGGTGAATTCAGGTGGCGCTGCGATGAGCGTAAATGCAGCGTCACCGTGCCGTCATCCGTGTCGACCTTGAACGCGTTAAGCGCCAATTGCAGAACCAGCTTCGGTAGCGGTAAACGCTGCACCTCTGCCGCCCAGGCATCGCGCGTTTGCGCTTCTTCCGTCAATTTAGCCGCTAACTCCGGCGTTTTCTCGTATTCCAGCACCGTACGCAACGCTTTTGGCGTGGCGATGGTTTCGGTCACGATGGTTTGCTGTTGCTGCGCGCGCCAGCGGTACGCCTCAGGCTTTTTCTGCACCTCGCCGTTCTTGTCAGCCGCCTGACGCTGCTGACTGCGTTCCGTAACCGAGGCAAGACGTTCCAACGCCGATACCGCCGTGCCCGGCCGTGCGCCTTCCTGCGCCGCCGGTTCAGGCTTTTTTGGCGGCGGTGTACCCTGCCGCTGCAATAACTGGCTGCGCGCCTGTAACAGTTGCGAAGTAGCGTCCGGCAGCGGTGCAGCGGGAGCAACAGGTTCCTGCGGCGCCGCTACCGGCGATGACGGTGCGGCCGCAGGGGATGACGGTGCGCTGGGCGAAACGGTCTGACGCGCAGGCGCAATATGCGCTGGCGGTGCGCTAATAGCCACTGGCACGGATGCCACGGGAGCAATCACAGCCTGCGGGTGAAACGCCAAGGCTCTTAGCAGCGTCATTTCAACGCCCATACGCCTGTCTGGCGCATAGGATAATTCTTTTCGTCCCACCAACAACGTCTGATAGTAGAGTTGCACGTCGGCAGGCGGTACGGTACTCGCCAGATCGCGCAAGCGCGACGCAATTGGGGAATCTTCCGGTCCGAGCGCCGTGGGCAGCAACTGTACCATCGCGATACGATGCAATAGCGTAAGCATCTCAACCAACAGCGCTTCCCACTCAACGCCACGCGACGCGGCCTGCTGAAGCAACGCCATGGTCTGCTCACCGTTGGCATTGACGATAGCTTCAATCAGCGCCAGCGGTTGTTCATCATCCAACGTGCCCAGCATGCGTGCGACCGCGTCGGTCAATACCGCTCCCTGCCCCATGGCAATCGCCTGATCGGTCAGGCTCAGCGCATCGCGCAGGCTGCCCTCTGCCGCACGCGCCAGCAGTTGCAGGGCGCGCGGTTCAGTCGCAATCGCTTCGGCTTGCAGCACCTGCTCAAGGTGCTGACGGATTTGCTCCACATCCAGCGCTTTGAGATGAAATTGTAGGCAGCGAGAAAGAATGGTGACCGGCAACTTCTGAGGATCGGTGGTCGCCAGCAGGAATTTAACGTGCTCGGGGGGCTCTTCCAGCGTTTTTAACAGCGCATTGAAGCTGTGGCGGGACAGCATGTGCACTTCATCGATCAGGTAGACTTTGAACCGACCGCGCGCTGGGGCATATTGCACGTTATCCAGCAGTTCGCGGGTGTCTTCTACCTTGGTGCGCGAAGCGGCATCAATCTCGATCAGGTCAACAAAACGCCCTTGTTCAATTTCCCGGCAATTCGCACACTGCCCACAGGGCGTGGCGGTAATCCCGCTCTCACAGTTCAGTCCTTTCGCCAACAGGCGAGCGATACTGGTTTTTCCCACGCCACGCGTGCCGGAAAACAGATAGGCGTGATGAACCCGCCCCATCGAGAGACCATTGGCCAATGCGGTCAGCACATGTTCTTGACCGACAACATCAGCGAAAGATTGAGGACGCCACTTACGGGCCAGTACCTGATAGCTCATCAATACCGCAACGGTTGTGTGATTGAGGAGGCCATGCTAACACAGTCTCGCCGGACACGGCGAGACTGTTTATCAGGATAGCCAACAGATTTACGGCGGAAAAAAGGCAGGATCAATGGCCTGGGAAATTCACCAGACTGTAGCAGTTGATACCGAGGTTATTCAAACGCTGCTCGCCGCCCAGATCGAACAGATTAATGATAAATGCCGCATCGGTGACGTCTCCGCCCAAACGGCGAATCAGCTTAACCGTGGCTTCAATGGTGCCACCGGTGGCCAGCAGATCGTCGATCACCAAGACTTTGTCGCCAGCGTTGATGGCGTCAGTGTGAATTTCCAGGCTGTCAGTGCCGTATTCCAATTCATAGCTTTCTGAGATCGTCGGACGTGGCAGCTTGCCAGGTTTACGCACCGGCACAAAACCCACGCCCAACGCCAGTGCCACCGGGGCACCGAACAGAAAACCGCGCGCTTCCGTGCCTACCACTTTTGTTACGCCAGTGTCACGAAAACGGTTTGCAAGCATCTCAATACTGGTTGCATACGCAACGGGCGTTTCCAGCAGGCTAGTGACATCACGGAACAAGATCCCCGGTTTGGGATAATCGGGAATGCTTTTAATGCTGTTTTTGATTAATTCTGACTGCTGTGCGGTTACGCTCATCATCTTTTGCCTGATAGTACGCTTTAAAAATCTTACCCATGACCGCTGATGCTCCTTGCCTCTCATCGATATTGAGAGATAACCGGATGCGAACGGCACACGAAAACGCTCAAATCTAGTCAAACTGACGATCAAATGCAACAGCCCACGGTGGGTTTTATTGTCGCGGATCAACAACCGGCAGGCGCAGCATAAAGGTGAGCAAGACCGCCATTATCGTTAACAGCAGCACTCTGAACCATACCATATCCACCAGCCACAGCGAAATGGCGAAAGTCAGCACGATCATTATCACCGCTTTGCCTTTCGCCCCCGGCGGCAACGCCCGATGATCCTGCCAGTGACGCAAATAGGGACCAAACCAGGAACGGTAGAGCAACCAGGCATGAAAACGCGGTGAGGAACGGGCAAAGCACCATGCAGCCAGCAGCAGGAAAGGGGTCGTCGGCAACAGCGGCAATACAACGCCTAACGCCGCCAACACAACCGCTAACCATCCCAATACCACCAACCCGATACGATATATCACTGCGTATCCTCTTCACGTTACGCCCTGGCACTCTAGCATCCCGCCTTTTCCTGACGTTAGTTAAGATGCGATCATCTTTCTCTCCCACAAGCAAAAGGCTTGTGCCTGCTGACAATCCCGTGCAAGCTTGGTTTTATCATTTCATTATGTGGGTCAATCCGTGAACCGCCACCACTTTCTTCAGGCGTTGGAACATCAACTGGTCCTGTTGGCTCAGGCGGTCGCTCCGCTGGCAGACAGGCCGTTGGCATATTCCCGTTTTGACAAACAGCTGTTTCACTCACATGGTACGCGTTTGCGCGATTATCTGAGTGAAGTTGAGCAAAATTTTCAGTCCTTGCGCCATCTGGTAGCAGAAAACCGTACCGAACGCGTCGCGTTCATGACGGAAAAACTGGTCGCGCAGATCGGCGCGTTACAGCGGGAACTCTCCACACAAGCGTTACGTCGTCAGGAAGAGAAGACGCCGATCGCGATTGCCAGCGATCTGTATCAAAAGCTGGCAGAGCACCAGGACTATGAACGACGGCTGAATCTGATGATTCAGGACCGGGAAAGCCAACTCGACAGAGCAACAACGCTGAGCGCGCAGCAACAATTGCAACGAGAGGTAGCCACGCTGGAAGGCCGCTTGGCGCGCTGTCGTCAGGCGCTGGCGCGTTTAGAGCGTCAGGTGGAAAGGCGTGAGCAAGGGCTGTAACCGCAACCAAATGACCTAACGCATGTCGCTGGAAAACGCCCCGCCAGAGGTAAAACTGGCAGTAGACCTGATTATGCTGCTGGAAGAGAGCGATATCGCGCCTAATGTGGTGCTGGCTGCTCTAGAGATTGTGCGACGTGACTATGAATCCAAGGCGTATGCGATAGCCAGACCTGAACCTGACAACGGATGACCCTACTCTCACCGTCATTCCCGCGAAGGCGGGAGTTTTATACCGAAAAAACGCGTTGATTCTCACCGAGATCCTCGGCTTTCGCCGAGGATGACGAGGGGCAAAGCGGTTTTGTTATCAGACGGATGACCCCGCTTACGCCGTTTCACCTGCCGCGTTACCGCCCAACGCGCGGTTTATCTCCTGCACTTCACTGCCCTGTTTGTTATGCAGTTAGACTTCAAGCTGATTAAACGCGATATCAATATTATTTTCCCGACACAGCCTGTCGACACTGCGGTTTAACTCATCCACCGTATAGCTGCGATCGCGCAGTTCCCGCACATAGAGCCGCAGTTCGTGATCCAAAGAGCTGGCACCAAAAGCCAGGAAAAATACCTGCGGTTCAGGATCGGTCATCACGCGGCTGTTCTCATGCGCCGCCTGCAACAACACCGCTTTCACCTTGTCCAGATCGGAGCCGTAGGCCACGCCAATTTTAATCAGCACGCGCGTGATGGTGTCAGACAGTGACCAGTTGATCAGTCGCTCGGTCACAAAAGCCTTTATTGGGAATAATCAATTCGTTGCGATCGAAATCCGTAATGGTGGTGGCGCGGATTCGAATTTTACTGACCGAACCGGAATAGGTGCCAATGGTGATGGTATCGCCAATGCGTACCGGGCGTTCGAACAGAATGATCAGGCCGGAAATAAAGTTGGCGAAAATCTCCTGCAAGCCGAACCCTAACCCCACCAACAACGCCGTGACCAGCCACTGTAACTTGTCCCATGACACCCCAATCGAACTGAGCGACGTCGTGGTGCCCACCGCCATGATCAGGTAGCTCAGCATGGTAGTAATGGCGTAAGAGGTCCCCTGGCGCAATTGCAAACGCGACAACACCAGCACCTCCAGCAAGCCCGGCAAGTTGCGCATTAACACATAGGCCACCACTGCGACGATGATCGACAGCATCAGATTGCCCAGCGTCACCGCCTGCAATACGGCATTGCCAGCCACGGTGGCGTTGTAATGCCACAGCGTAATGCTGTCGAGGTAGGACATCACCGTCACCAAATCTGACCAAATCCAGTAGAGCACGCCAGAAAAAATCAGCAACAGCACCATGGTGGTCAAACGCAACGATTGCTGACCAATCTGATCCAGCGCCAACGGCGGCTCTGGTGCTGGTTCGCTGACCTCTGCGCCTTCTTTATTCAGGTTCTGACGCCGCGCCACTGCACGACGGTATGCCAATCGACGTGCCGCCACGCTCAAACCACGAATCGTGGTGAGATAGACCAGGTTCCACACCAGCAACAAATACAGGCTTTCCACCCAGCGCCCCAGCAGTCGCAGCGTGGTGTAGAAGTAGCAGCACACCATCAAGCCCAGCAGTACCAACGGCAGGATCGCGATCACGGTAATCACAATCAGCCGGATCGTGTGCGTTTCTTTTTCCCGCCAACTGTCACGACAGAGCGGGAATACCAGAAGGCGCAGTCTCCTGACGTACCCGATCGATGGCATCCAGAGACTCAAGCGTGTGGGTGAGATCCTGCTGCGTCAGTTTATCGACTTCCGTCAGGTTTTTCTGTTTGCCAAGCGCGTCCAGCGGCGCCTGAATCTCACTGCGCGTGGGAATATCATTACTGGTCGCAGCCTGTGCAACAGTAGAAAATCCAATGGAAAATAGCACTAAAAGGGCAACGCTGCGGGAAACAATCGATATAATACGCGGGAAATCAAGGCCGCGAGAAAGAGACTTGCAGTACATGATACGTCGTCAGGCATAAAAACAATGTCGAAGAATATCACGGTTCTGCACGCTAACGCACGGAGCAAACCTGACGAAAAAGTAACGATTCATTATAACGGACAGTGTGTTATAACAGATTGAATCTTATTCGGCGTTTTCTTGTACAGGCGTGGTAAGCGGCAACCTGAGCGCCGGGCTGAAACGCAGCATATCAACAAAGCTGTCTACCAAGGTTGGCGCCTCCTGGTGGATATCAAAGCTCTCGGGCAAAAACAGCCAATTCTCCAGAATACCGGAGAAATAGGCGCGCAAGGTCACAGCGGCACGACGCAAATGCAGATCGGACGGCAGGAAACCTAATTGAATACTGTGATTGAGGCTATCCTCAATCTGTTCATAGCAGGAGAAATAGAGCGCCTTGCGTGCGTTATACGACGGTAACATTTCACCGACAAACTCACACTTATGGAAATTGATCTCCATAATCGAGCGCCACTGGGTGTCGGTCGTCGTCAAACGCAGCATATAGATCAGTAGCTCACGCATCACATGCAGTGGATTATCAGGGAATTTTGCCTGATACTCAGATTCGAAATCGTTGATTTTCGTCTCGGACAACGCCCATATTGCATCAAACAACTCAGCCTTGTTTTTGAAGTGCCAATAAATCGCACCGCGCGTGACGCCTGCCGCGGCAGCGATACCCGCCAGCGACGTGGCGGAGACGCCGAACTCGGAGAAGAGGCGTAAGGCCGTATCAATAATGTGTTGTCGTGTTTCCTGGGCCTGCTGTTTGGTTTTTCGTGCCATAGCGCTGTTTTTTAAGGGAAGCATGATTTACATACATTCGCGAATGTATGTAACATAACACGCTTGCAGGATTATCCCAGCAATGGGTTTTAGGGCTTGTGATCCATTGGTCAAATTCAAATCGGACACTTGAGGTTTATTTATGAACAAAAACAGAAGGCTTATGCCTCTGGCGGCAGTCCTGATGCTTTCTGGCGGCTTAGCGCTCACAGGGTGTGATAATAAAAATGAAGGTCAGCAACAAGGCGGCGGACAGCAAGCGCCTGAAGTCGGCATTGTGACCCTCAAAACACAACCGTTGAACGTGATCACCGAACTTCCAGGGCGCACTAACGCATTCCGCATTGCCGAGGTTCGGCCTCAGGTGAGCGGTATTATTCAGAAGCGCCACTTCGTCGAAGGGAGCGACGTGAAAGCGGGCACTTCTCTGTACCAGATTGATCCGGCAACCTATCAGGCGGCTTACAACAGCGCGAAAGGGTCGTTGGCACAAGCACAGGCTCAGGCAGAAATCGCCCGTTTGACCGTGAACCGTTACAAACCGCTGGTTGGCACTAATTATGTCAGCAAGCAGGATTACGATCAGGCATTAGCCACACAGCGCCAGGCAGAAGCCAGCGTACAAGCAGCACAAGCCTCTGTGGATTCTGCGCTCATCAACCTGAACTACACCAAAGTACTCTCCCCGATTTCAGGCCGTGTTGGTAAATCAACGGTAACCGAAGGGGCGTTGGTGGCTTCTGGTCAGGCGACGGCGTTGACCAGCGTTCAGCAACTCGATCCGATCTATGTGGATGTGACGCAATCCAGTAATGACTATTTGCGACTGAAGCGTGAGCTGGAACAAGGCACGTTGAAACAAGTAGGTGGCAAAGCGACCGTGCGTCTGTTGCTGAATAACGGCACTGAGTATGCGCAAAACGGTACGCTGGAATTCTCTGATGTCACGGTAGATGAAACCACGGGCTCTATCACCCTGCGCGCTATCTTCCCTAACCCGCAACACGATTTGCTGCCGGGCATGTTTGTGCGTGCACGCCTCGATTCAGGCGTGAACAATGACGCGCTGCTAGTGCCGCAACAAGGCGTGACCCGCAATCCGCGCGGTGAAGCCACCGCCATGGTTGTTGGTGAAGGTGACAAGGTTGAAGCACGCACGCTCACGACGGCCCAGGCTATCGGCAGCAATTGGCTGGTGACCTCCGGCCTTAAAGCAGGCGATCGTCTTATCGTGACTGGGTTGCAGAAAATCAGACCGGGCGCGCCCGTCAAAGCAAAAGAGACGCCACCTGGGTATGGTGAAGAAAAACCTGCGCAGTCTGAACCCGCGAAGTCTTAACAGGAGCCTGTAATTCATGGCTAAGTTTTTTATTGATCGTCCCATCTTTGCATGGGTGCTCGCCATTATGGTGATGATGGCGGGGGCGTTGGCAATTATCAAGTTGCCTATCGCCCAATATCCTACCATTGCACCACCGGCCATTGAAATAACGGCGAACTACCCGGGCGCGGATGCTTCTACACTGCAAGACTCCGTGACGCAGGTTATCGAACAGAACATGAACGGTATCGATAACCTGCTCTACATGGCATCCAGCAGTGATTCATCGGGTACCGTTCAGATTACGCTGACGTTTGACTCGAAAGCGGATCCGGACATTGCTCAGGTCCAGGTACAGAACAAACTGCAACTGGCGATGCCGCTGTTGCCGCAGGAAGTGCAGCAACAGGGCGTAAGCGTAAAGAAATCGAGCAGTAGCTTCCTGATGGTAGCTGGCTTTATTTCTGAAGGCGGCTCACTGACGCAGCAGGATATCGCTGACTACGTGGCAGCGAACATCAAAGATCTGCTCAGCCGTACCAACGGTGTCGGTGACGTGCAGTTGTTTGGTGCCCAATACGCCATGCGTATCTGGTTGGATCCGAACAAGCTCAATAGCTTCCAGATGACCACTGGCGATGTGGTGGCTGCCATCAAAGTGCAGAACAACCAAATTGCCTCCGGACAACTGGGGGGGACACCGCCGCTGCCGGGGCAGAAGCTTAACGCATCGATCATTGCCCAGACGCGACTGAAATCTGCCGATGAGTTCTCCAACATTCTGTTGCGCGTCAACGCTGACGGTTCGCAGGTACGCCTGCGTGATGTCGCCCGCGTAGAGTTGGGTGGTGAAGACTACAGCGTTATTGCACGCTACAACGGGCAGGCAGCCGCGGGGGTCGGTATCAAGCTGGCAACCGGTGCGAATGCGCTGGATACCGCTTCCGCCGTTAAAGCCGAGTTGGTTAAGCTACAGCAGTTCTTCCCGGCTGGATTGAAAGTGGTTTATCCCTACGACACCACACCGTTCGTTAAGATCTCGATTAACGAAGTGGTAAAAACGCTGGCGGCAGCCATCGTGCTGGTGTTCCTGGTGATGTACCTGTTCCTGCAAAACTTCCGAGCCACGTTGATCCCGACGATCGCGGTGTCGGTGGTGTTGTTAGGCACCTTTGCCATCCTTTCTGCTTTCGGTTACTCGATTAACACCTTAACCATGTTCGCCATGGTACTGGCCATCGGTCTGCTGGTGGATGACGCCATCGTGGTGGTGGAGAACGTCGAGCGCGTAATGATGGAAGAAGGGCTCCCGCCCAAGGAAGCCACCAAGAAATCGATGTCGCAGATTCAGGGCGCGCTGGTTGGTATTGCGCTGGTGCTGTCTGCAGTGTTTATTCCGATGGCGTTCACGGGCGGTTCTACCGGTGCCATTTACCGCCAGTTCTCCATCACCATTGTATCCGCGATGGTGCTGTCGGTACTGGTGGCATTGATTCTGACGCCGGCGCTCTGTCCCACGTTGCTCAAACCGATCGCCAAAGGCGACCATCACGAGAAGACGGGTTTCTTCGGTTGGTTCAACAAACTGTTTGAAAAGAGCACCACCCATTACACCGACAGTGTTGCCAACATTTTGCGCAGCACCGGTCGTTATCTGGTGGTCTACCTGCTGATTGTGGTTGGTCTCGCAGTGCTTTTCATGCGTCTGCCAAGCTCCTTCCTGCCGGAAGAAGACCAGGGCGTGCTCTTGACCATGGTGCAACTCCCTGCCGGTGCAACCCAAGAGAGTACCGAGCGCGTGCTGGAGCGAGTGACCAAGCACTACCTGGAGAATGAGAAAGAGAACGTTAACTCGGTCTTTACCGTTAACGGCTTCGGCTTCTCCGGTCGTGGACAGAACGCCGGTCTGGTCTTCGCCAGTCTGAAAGACTGGGGTGAACGGCCCGGTGCGGCAAACAAGGTCGGTGCCATTGCCGGTCGGGCTAACGCTGCCTTCTCACAAATCAAGGAAGCGATCGTTATCGCCTTTAACGTTCCCGCCATCGTTGAGCTGGGTACCGCAACCGGTTTTGACTTCCAGTTGCTGGATCAGGCGAACCTGGGGCACGAGAAGCTGACCGCAGCGCGTAACCAACTGCTGGGAATGGCCGCACAGCGTCCTGATACCGTGGTCGGTGTACGTCCAAACGGCATGGAAGATACTCCGCAGTTCCGTATCGATATCGATCAGGAAAAAGCGCAGGCGCTGGGGGTATCCCTGTCGGATATCAACGCCACGCTGGCAACCGCGCTGGGCGGCAGCTACGTCAATGACTTTATTGACCGTGGCCGTGTGAAGAAAGTGTATGTGCAGGCTGATGCGCCGTTCCGTATGCTACCAAGCGATATTGAGCGCTGGTATGTGCGCGGCAGCAATAATCAGATGGTGCCGTTCTCTTCCTTCTCACAAAGCCACTGGACGCACGGTTCACCGCGTCTGGAACGCTATAACGGACAGCCGTCTATGCAGATTCAGGGTGAAGCAACGCCAGGTAAGAGTACCGGTGAAGCAATGGCCTTGATGGAAGAGTTCGCCAAACAGTTGCCGGAAGGTATTGGCTACGACTGGACCGGGATGTCTTATCAGGAGCGTCTGTCGGGTAACCAGGCACCGGCCCTGTATGCCATTTCACTGATTGTGGTGTTCCTGTGTCTGGCCGCCCTGTACGAGAGTTGGTCTATCCCCTTCTCTGTCATGCTGGTGGTACCGCTCGGGATTATTGGTGCGCTGCTGGCCGCCACCATGCGCGGATTGGAGAACGGCGTCTACTTCAAGGTAGGGCTACTGACCACCATTGGTCTATCGGCGAAGAACGCGATTCTTATCGTTGAATTCGCCAAAGACCTCATGGAGAAAGAGGGGAAAGGCTTGATGGAGGCGACGCTTGATGCAGTACGTATGCGTCTGCGCCCCATCCTGATGACCTCGTTGGCCTTTATCCTCGGCGTAGTGCCGCTGGTCATCAGCCACGGTGCCGGCTCCGGCGCACAGAACGCCGTAGGTACTGCCGTAATGGGCGGGATGATTACCGCAACGGTGCTGGCAATCTTCTTTGTTCCCGTGTTCTTTGTGGTGGTACGCCGCCGCTTTAGCAATAAAAATGAAGACATTGAACACAGCCATATCGTTGAAAAACCGTAACTGAGTTATTCCCCAAAGGCCGCGCAAGCGGCCTTTTTAAATCAATGGAATCAATGATTTGTCTTCTAATTCATCAGGTTAACCGAAACACTAATCCTATAAACTCCCGGCAAATCCCGATGTTTTGGGCAAAATGTGGATCACGTACTGGATAATTGCAACGTTACAAAACAGCGTGGCAACAGGAACTGAAGATGTCTCAGAGGAGTCATTTTGCAGCGGTCATGCAAAGAGCTTCTGCACCAATAATTGTTGATGCAATTCATTTAGAGGCTCTCCAGTGGATTTAATTTTACTGCGTCGTTAAGGTAGTCTGGCGCAAAGTGTGCGTAGACCATCGTTTGTAAAATGGTAGAGTGCCCGAGGATTTTTTGCAGTGAAATAATATTGCCGCCGTTGATCATAAAGTGGCTGGCGAACGTGTGCCGCATGACGTGTGTAGCCTGGCCATTTGGTAGGTCAGGGACGAGCGCTTTCAGTGTCTTGCGAACGTTATCGTAATTAGCACCCGGGAACAGCTCGCGTCCGTCGCCACTGTCTGTGATTTCTTTATACAGTGCTTCAGAAATAGGCACTGTCCTATCCTTCCCGTTTTTAGTGTTCACGAACGTACACTTGAAAGGGATAACAGCATCCCGCATGAGCGTTGCTGCTTCACTCCACCGCGCCCCGGTGGCGAGGCAGAGACGGGCGACCTTGAGATCGTCCTTCTGTAGAGATGATAAAAACGCAATGATTGAGACTGTAAAATAATCTGTGTAAATGGCATTTTGAGGAAAACCTTCAAAGGATAACAAAATGCCTATCAGCAACGAACTTATTGACCAACTGCTTCAAGATTGTCACTCCCCTCAGGATCTGCTGGGTGAATCAGGCCTACTCAAGGTGCTGACTAAAAGACTGGCGGAACGGGTTCTTGAAGCTGAGATGGAGATGCACCTTGGGTATGCTAAGCATGACCCGGCTGGTAATCATTCAGGCAACTCACGCAATGGCAAGACATCCAAGAGCGTACGTAGCCAAAATGGGGAGATCGAGCTCGATATTCCGCGCGACCGCAACAGTACCTTCGAGCCGACACTGATCGGTAAGCACGAAAAACAGCTTAACGGCTTCGATGACCGCATTATTTCTCTCTATTCCAGAGGGTTATCAACCCGTGATATTCAGGCACACTTTAAAGAAGTCTACGGGGTCGATGTTTCCGCTGGCTTCATTTCTCAAGTGACCAATGCTGTGATGGATGAAGTTAAGCGCTGGCAGCAACGGCCGCTGGATGCGCTTTATCCCATTGTTTACCTTGACTGTATTGTTGTCAAAAGCCAGGACGGCGGAGCCGTGGCCAACAAGTCTGTTTATCTGGCCCTCGGCGTCAACGGCCAGGGCGAAAAAGAGCTGCTGGGGCTATGGATAGCCAAAACTGAGGGGGCCAAGTTCTGGTTATCTGTGATGACAGAACTGAAAAATCGTGGGCTAAAGGACATCTTCGTCGCCTGCTGCGATGGCCTGAAAGGCTTTCCTGATGCCATTGAAGCTGTTTACCCGCATACGCGGGTACAGCTCTGCATTGTGCATCAGGTGCGGAACTCGCTGCGCTACGTCGGCTGGAAAGAGCGTAAGGCCGTTGCTGCTGACCTGCGCACCATCTATAGTTCCGCAACGCTAGAGGGCGCTGAAGAGGCCCTGGATGCCTTCGCGGCCAAATGGGATGAACAGTTCCCGACGATCAGCCCGTCGTGGAGAAATAATTGGGAACGTCTCATCGTCATTTTTGACTTTCCGCCGGAGATCCGCAAGGTTATCTACACCACCAACGCGATAGAGTCGTTAAATGCTTCATTGCGCAAGATAACGAAAACGCGACGAATATTTCCAACGGATGACTCGGTGATAAAATTACTCTATCTAGCCTTGCATAATATCTCTGCTAAATGGACCTTGCCAATCAGAGACTGGAAACCTGCTATGAGCCAATTCATGTTGATGTATGGAGAACGAATCTCCGGTTAAGCAATGGAGCCATTTACACAAAATTCTTTACAGACTCCAATGATTTGCGGTTGCGTCAGGTAGGCCATTTCGCGTGCGCTGCGTTTTATTCGTGTCAGCCCGGTGAGGGGGTGCTCGTTGTGGTAAAGCGCGGCTTCAATGAGCGCGGTGAACACGCCGCTTAACATTGTCTGGTCTTTGTTAATGGTTTCGGGCTTAACCCCTGAGTCGAGTCTTAAGGCGCGATACGTTGCAACGCTGCTACGGTTAACCTGATCGGCGCGGGGATGCCCCATTCTTTCGGAAATATTCATCAACTTTTTGTAAATTGCGACCCCGTCTTTCAGTGTTCTGCCGTGGTGCGCGTACCACAGCTCGATGAGATCGGTTAGTGGTCGTCGGTCGGCAGGTCTCTCTATCCAGTCCTTGTTATGCTGTGTCGCAACTATCCAGCGTTCATATTGTTGCGCCTCAGATTTAGTCAGGAAGGTTTTGCGGATGCGTTTACCGTCCCGCCCCTGCGGACGAACATCAACCCGATACCGTCCTGTATCCAGCTTAGTGATCGTCATTCCATAAATTCCGCTCGTAGCAAATCCCGCCCGTACTCCACTTTTCCATAATGTTTAATGCGGTCAACCAACCTTCTGGACTTTTTGGTGACTCAATGTGATGTCTTGCCCATCATGGGAGAGAGTCGGGGAAATTTGTCCCGCTGCTTCTGATGTCTTATTGCTCATTAGCCACATCATGTATTTTTCAAATCGTGGATGCTGAGTGATTTTGAGCAAAATATCACTGCCAACACTCTCAACCCTGCCTGTTTCGTAATACTTCTGTGTACCTGCGGGAATGCCTGTTAATTCAAAAAATTGAATACGCGTCAGTCCTTCGGCATCCCTGATGGCTCTTATTTTTTTTCCAATATCAGTTGACATGGTAGATATTACCACCCTAAACTCGCTGTTAGGGGTAGAGATATCCACCCCAACCCCAGATGAATCCGGTTAAGTCCGGCGTGATCTTAGAGGATAAGCCATGACAACGAAAAAACCAAAGCCTGCCTTGGTGAAAATGCCAGATTGCCCTGTCGTTTTTTGTTTGCCGTACCCAAAACTGACGCTTTCCGCCTATGCAGGGATCACCGGCCAGACTGTGCGCACAATCCAGCAGCAGGCGAATGAAGGAAAGTTGGTGCTGACAAAGAACAAGCCAGGACGGGAACGTCAGGTAAACATGGTTTACGAGTTCCTGGAGGCATACGCGGAAGCGCAGGAAGCGCTAATGATGAGGACTTGAATAAAATGGTTCACATCACGCCCTGTTGCGAAACAGAGTTTCGAAAAGCCGCCCATCGTCGCAGCAAGTTTGAAGTCATGATGCAGGAGACCACCGCCAATGATTGATTTCACCCTCGTGCTACTCAGCCTGACCCCTGTTGGCTTCATGCTCTATGCATCCTTCGACAGAGAGATAGACAGGATCCGGCAGAAACGCGCCGCCGCCAGACGCAAAGCTTATCGGGCGCGCAAAGAAGACATAGAGCGCCAGGCCCGCCGACGTTTGTAGAGGAAAGGCAATGCACCCGATCTGCGCCACATTGATAAACGAACTAATGCAGGGCTATCAAGCCAAGTTGGCAAACCTCCGCGCTGCGACGGCTTTAGCCCTTGAACTACGGCAGTGGTTAATCAACGACTATGCATACCGCTTGAGTATTGATCTGGAAGATGTATTAGACGATGCCTATGCAACCGGAGATATCGCCAGCGCTAAGCAGATTGATGGCGTTATCCGGCTGTTTTATACCGGTAATGGCATGACAGAGGGCCACCAGAGCCAAAGCGAATATTGATGATGTGGTAAAGAAAATCTGAATCAAGGGGACTCATAAGAAGGGCAAGAAGTAATAAATCAATAAAATATCGCGAGGGTAGAAATGGAATTAATACAGCTAAATGAGCATATTTCATTCCATCGCGGATTCACGATTTGGAAATTACCGCGAAAAAAACCTTATAAGGTGAGACGTTATCAAATAACACGCGGAAGCGATTATTTAGGGTTGGCTTTTTCTTCACTCGAAGCTCGTAGAATAATTGATGAGATTCTTAATCATGCAAAATGAACCCGTAATTAGCGTTGCGCCTTTTCTCAAATATCAGTCACCCGCACCTAAGCATGGCGTTTACGCAACATGCCGTAATGCCGGGTGGTTTGAACATTCTAACGGGCGTCGTTGCTCACCTAAACCACAGCAAGTTTATTTTCATCCACAAAGCAACAAACCTTACATACCGGAACGCAAGCGCCGCAGTTGGTTTGCGCGTCTGATAGGTATTAAGGCGTAGCGCCATGGCTAACACAGAATCCGCCCGCGCCATTGAGATTAAACTAGTTGCTGAATAGAGACTTGCATTTTTTGTCAGGCTATTGAGAATAAAAAGAGGTTTAACTTAGAGAATAAAGGTTTGAAATGATCAACAAAGAGCGGTTGTTACGAGATAATCGTTTATGTAAAGCAATCATTGGATTATCAGTCGAAGAATTGAAAAATTTAGCCGCTGAATTTTCAGCTTGTTATTTGATTTATCGGAAAAAGAATCGAAAAGATCACGAGCGGCAGATGGGTGCAGGGCAGAAAGGATTTATCCCAACCCCATTAGATAAACTGCTTTTTATTTTATTGTATTTAAAATGTTATCCGACCTATGATTTGCAAGGACTTCTTTTTGGTTTAGATAGAACACGGGTATGTCGCTGGGTAAAAATATTATTGCCGGTTTTAGAGATGACCTTGGGGCGAGAATGTGTTTTGCCCGCTCGTCAAATTCGCTCTGCTGAGGAATTTTTTCGCGCCTTTCCTGGAGTTAAAGACGTCTTTATTGATGGGACAGAGCGACCTGTCCAAAAGCCTAAGAATCTGCGTCGGCGAAAAAAAATGTATTCGGGAAAGAAAAGACAGACCACTCGAAAAGGGCTTATTATGACTGACGAAACAAGGCAAATTGGATTTATCCCCATGAGCAAAAATGGGCGCCGTCACGATAAACGCTTACTCGATAAAGTCGATATAATTCGCCATATTCCTCCTGAGGTAACCATCTGGGCAGATACCGGTTTTCAAGGTATAGATAAACAGCATCCTAATACACAAATCCCAAAAAAAGGAACTCGAAAAAGACCTTTATCGCCTGAACAAAAACAAGAAAATAAAATAATCTCGGGCATCCGTATTACAGTTGAACACGCCATCGCGGGTATCAAGCGCCTCGGTTGCATGACCCAAATTTTACGGAATCGTAGACCCTTTATTGATGATACCTTCTTACTCCTTAGCGCCGGTCTTTGGAATTTCCATCTCAGAACAGCATAAAATTTACTTCAATCACCGAAACACCCTTATTTCACTATTAAGCAACACGCTTATTGGCATAAGCGCCAGGGTTGAGGGGGCTTTGTTGAATAATTTAACCGTTTGATTTACATCTTCTTTAGTTAGAATGCATTTACAGAGAATGTATTTTGTTAGAACGACAAATCAAATAGTTAGCACAATAAAAAGCATTCCGAGAGGAAAAATTAGTCGTTGAAATTTTATAATGCTTATATAAATCAGTATCTTAAATTATTCAACAAAGCCGGTTGAGGGGCTAAACCATATTGCAGCGTTACGGGGTAAATTCTTCCCGGCAAATGGTGAAAGGGATATGTGTCGCTTTATCGATGATATGCGCGATAAATACGAACCAGGCTATCACGATAACATTCGCGTTCTGTCTGCCTTGTTTGATTTGGCTGATATTGATAAGGAACGGCAGCACTTGAAATTTAATGAACTGACAACTGACGAGAAAGAAAGGTTGATTAAAGCAATGAATAAACTCAAGGCAGTTGTGAGTTTATTCCCCAAAAATCTAATTTTACCACTGTAATAAATCCGGCTTTTTAAGGCGTAAACCCGCCGGGACTTCTATTACCTGAAAAAAGGAAACCACCATGAGAAATGCAGAAGTTAAACCAATGCGAGGGGCAGATAACAATGCGCTCGTTAGCCTGTTAACCGAAGCGCGCCTGGAAGAAAAAAAAGACCAGCATTTAGCCTTTTCAATTCGCCTTGCTGCCCTGTCTATCCACGCACAGCAAAAAGAGTATTCCGCTGTAGAGGTCATTGAGTTGCTACGCAAAGAGTCAGAACGCTTCGAAAATTCGGCACGGGAGATCATCGCATGAACCACGTAATGATTGACCTTGAAACGTTGGGGACAAATCCTAACGCGCCAATTGCGTCCATCGGCGCGGTGTTCTTCAATCCTCAAACGGGTGAGTTAGGCGAACAGTTCTATTGCCGCGTCGATTTTGTGAACCATATGCAGCGCGGTGCGTCACCGGATGGCGACACGATAAAATGGTGGCTACGTCAATCGCCGGAAGCGCGCGCCGAACTGGTGCGCGATGATAGCTCATCAATATTTGAAGCGCTGGACGACGTTAGATGCTGGCTGCTGGATAACGTCTACGATATAAATTGCCTACAAGTATGGGCAAAAGCCCCGTCTTTTGATTGTGTCATTTTGAGAGCGGCATTTAACCTTGTATTGGGTGATGCGCCTTGGCATTACCGAAATGAGCAGGATGTTAGAACTATTGAGGCGTTAGCGCGTTATCAAGACCTCGACATCCAGATATTTAAAGTGGGTAAGCACCACGCACTGGCGGATGCCGTTAATCAGGCGGCATTAGTTTCTGCTGTCATATCTCGGTTGGCTCAGAACCAAGGCAGTGCCTTATGATCCGCCCGTTCCTCAAATGGGCGGGGGGTAAAACCCGCGTCCTGCCTGAGTTACTCCAGCATTTGCCGAAAGGTGATTGCCTTATAGAGCCATTCGTTGGCGGTGCGTCTGCATTCCTGAATACGGATTATCCCCGCTATGTACTGGCTGATATCAATGCTGATTTGATTAATTGTTATCGTGTTGCGACTACTGAAACGGAAGCGTTAATTTCAGTGGCAAAGGCTTTATTTCAGCATAGCAACAGCAAAGATGAATATTCGGTACTCCGCCGCAGTTTCAACTGTCAGCGCAATACGGGGAGCGGCACAAGCATAGACCTTGCCGCATTGTTTTTGTATCTGAACAGGCACGGCTATAACGGTATGTGCCGTTATAACAATAACGGGGATTTTAATATCCCATACGGGAAATACAAAAATCCCTATTTTCCTGAACAGGAAATCAGACAGTTTGCAGAAAAAGCCAACGACACTAAAGCTGCTTTTGTCGTAGCAGATTTCCGCAAAACTCTGACAAGCACAGCGATAAACAAAAACAGCGTTATCTATTGCGATCCGCCATACCTGCCTGCCAGTGATACCGCCAATTTCACGCAATATCATCATTCTGCCTTTACGCGTGAACATCACCGCCAACTGGCTAAATACTTAAAGTGTGTGCGTTATGAAACTGACGCAGCAGTGGTTATCTCAAATAGCGACAACCCCGCAACGCGTGAAATTTATCAGCACTACCAATTCCATGAAGTCAGCGTAAGCCGTTCGCTAGGCGCTGCCGTTGCATCGAGAAAAAAGGCCGGGGAAGTGATCGGTGTGCTGAATGTGCGGAGGTTACGCCATGGGTAAAAACGCCATCACTGAGGAGGCTATGTAATGGCCGCCTACTACAACGAGATTGATCCCTTTGCGGCCCAATGGCTGCGTAACCTTATCACCGCCGGCCATATTGCGCCGGGCGATGTCGATGAACGCTCGATCGAGGATGTCACTCCCGATGACTTACAAAACTACATGCAATGCCATTTCTTTGCCGGGATCGGCGTCTGGTCATACTCCCTGCGCCGCGCTGGATGGCCCGACGAAAAACCAGTATGGACAGGCTCATGCCCTTGCCAACCCTTCAGCGCAGCAGGAAAAAAATCAGGATTTGACGACAAGCGCCACCTATGGCCCACATGGTTTCGTCTTATATCTCAGTGCTGTCCTGGAATCGTCTTTGGTGAACAGGTTGCAAGCAAAGACGGCCTTGCTTGGCTCGACCTTGTACGCCTTAACATGGAAACAGCGGAGTACGCCTTCGCGGCTGTTGATTTATGCGCTGCGGGCGTCGGTGCCCCGCACATCCGGCAGCGGCTTTTTTGGGTGGCCGACGGCGAACGCCAGCAACATAAAAAATGCGTATCAGGATTGGGAAAAAGTAATGCGACGGAAAGCGGCTGGCCGTCAATCGAACCTACAGGGCTTTGCTTGTCTGGCAGGGTGGCCGACGCCAACAACCAGCGATCACAAGGGGAGTGGCCCTACAGTGATTCGGCGGGATGGCAAGGATCGGACTTTTGGACGGCTGGACTATGCAACGGAGCAAGGGATAGTGCATCAGCCTATCCGACTAACGGCTTCTGGCGTGATGCAGATTGGCTCTTCTGCCGGGATGGAAAGTGGCGGACAGTTGAACCCGGCACATTCCCGCTGGCTCATGGGATTACCAACCGCGTGGGACGACTGCGCGCCTACGGTAACGCGATAAATGCCGAGGTAGCCACGACTTTTATTTCCGCATACATGGAGTGCGGAGATAATGTCTGAGCAATGGGCCTATGCGTGGAATGCTCCCCGGCCTGCTATTCAAAGCCCATTCCCGACCTATGACGAACTCCACCAGAGAGAAAGGGAAAACGAGGCCTTAGCAGGCGCTCAGGCGTTGTTGCAAAAGCAGGCGATTATCGTCCGTATGGATGTGACGCGTCGGGCCAATCAGCTTGAGAAAGAACAAGGTATTCAGCGGGCCAATGCATTCTTAGCCAAGACCTTTGTCGAGCGCATCTTGCCACGCGTTAACTTAGTTTCCGCCCGCTATCATATCCCGGAAATGACCGCGGACACCGCCCAGCTAATGTGGCGGTTCAATCATCTTCTTGATATGGCGCGGTGCGATATTGAACTGCTCGCCCAGGATATAGCCAGTTTTGTCTGCCTTGAGCTGGGCACAATAAATCAGGAAATGGCGGATTGTGGCGATCTCAAGGTAGCACACGCCTTGTACGTTCGTGCTGGCACTATCACCCAGGCATTCCGCCAAAACGCGCCCCATTGGGACAAGTTGATTTACCGCTTTTTTTGTGAAGATAAAGCGGCTTCCGCCGTTTCTCGCATGATGTCCGATAAGTGGTGGCTGGGCCGCCTGCGCCGCCATGCGAGCGAATGGCGTGAACATCTACAAATTGCACTGAACAACGTCAGCAAGCGCGCCAGCACCTACGCCAGCAAAACGACGATCCTTGAGTGGAAGGAGCAAAAGCGCCGGACGCGCGAATTCCTCAAGTCGATGGAACTGGAAGATGAAGATGGCAACCGCATTAGCCTGATCGATAAGTATTGGGGCAGTGTGGCTAACCCGGCCATTCGCCGCACCGAAATGATGGTACGTACCCGTGGCTTTGAAAATATCTGCAATGGCCTGGGCTACATGGCGGAGTTTTACACGCTAACGGCCCCGTCAAAGTTCCACGCCACCACGATCCACGGACACCGTAACCGCAAGTGGAACGGCAGCAGTCCGGCTGATACTCAGCGCTATTTGCGCCGCGTGTGGGAGAAAGCACGCGCCAAACTGCACCGCGAAGATCTGCGTATTTTTGGCATTCGCGTGGCTGAACCGCACCACGATGGCACACCCCACTGGCACATGCTGTTTTTCATGCGTCCCGGCGAGGCTGATCGGGTGCGGGAAATCCTGCGGGATTACGCCTTTGAGGAAGATGGCGAGGAGCTTATCACCACCAAAGCACGTAAGGCCCGATTCCATGCGGAAGCCATCGATCCGGAAAAAGGCTCCGCTACAGGCTATGTGGCCAAGTACATTTCGAAAAATATCGATGGTTACGCCCTGGACGACGAACTTGATGACGAAAGCGGCAAGCCGATGAAGGAGGCGGCGGCCGCTGCTGCTGCCTGGTCGGCGCGCTGGCGTATCCGACAGTTTCAGTTTGTTGGCGGTGCTCCGGTGACCGTTTACCGCGAACTGCGTCGCATGGCCGATCATGATACGGCTATGGGGTTAAGCGTGGACTTTGCTGCGGTGCATGATGCGGCGGACGTGGGCGATTGGGCTGGGTACATCAATGCCCAGGGCGGGCCATTCGTTCGTCGCGACGAATTGGTTGTCCGTACCTGGTACGAGGTCAGCGAGGACGTTAACCCTTTTGGGGAGGAGGTGATCAGGGTGAAAGGGGTGTTTTCTCCATCCGTGGGCATGGATACGCCGATTTTAACCCGTGTGACACAGTGGAAGATTGTGCCAAAGTTGGCCGCCGATCAGGCGGCTGGGGTTAGCGACGCGAACGCGTCGCCTAGGAGTTCTGTCAATAACTGTACGGTGCAGCAAAAAATTAACAAATCAGTGCGATCGCAAGGGGATAACAGATCGCCGGGAGAACTTGAAAAAGCCTGGACTGGCAAAGTGGAAGCAGAGCGAAATGCTACCGCCCGCATCTACCGTGAAGTCGCTACGCAGTGGGAGCGAGAGCAGCGATCAATTACCCGTAAAGAAACACCGGGAGAGGCCATGTTGTCACGCGGTCTGACACCGCTGGAATACCAGCTAGATACGTTTGCCTCATCAATCGGCCTGTCTGTTACCGAAACACAACTAAAAGCGTTGACGGCGGGGGCGGTTCTGCTGGTTGAGGGCACGCGCTATCGGGCCAGAAAAGATGGTGTGCTTTATATCGTCGGCACGCCTGAAAAACCGAACAAACAAGAGGGCGCGCTCTTACAGCGCCTGAAGGAACAGTTCGGACGGCAAAAGGTACTCAAGCGCCTAATTGACCGTCATTGCCTGCCGGCAGAAGAAACACCTGATGATCCGATTGTTTGGAGCGTCCCTTATGCCCGCTAAATACCGTGTTCGTCGGCCTCAAACCAGCCGGAATGCACAGACAGAAATGTCTGTTCTGGCCAACGCATCGAGCACAGTCAGAAATGACGTCGCTGAAGCACAGTTAAAAACATCTATGTGGTACCACAGGGGGATAAATGAGCTATCTGGGAAGCAAGGCGGCATCTGGCGCGTATCAGAAAATCATTGCCAATATGCCGCCGCATGATACTTACATTGAAACTCATCTGGGCAGTGGCGCAGTGATGTTCCATAAACCGCAAGCATTGCGGAACTATGGCGCAGATTTGGATGAAACCGCGCGTACACAGACGTTGCAGCGTTGGAAAGACCGTGGAATTAAGCCGCCTAGCCTTGATTTTTTTCACGGTGATGCAGTCTATTTTCTGGAAAGCCTGAAACAGAACGGGTCGATAACTGGTGTGCCAGCTTTTACCAAACAGGGGAGGGTGCTGGTCTATTGCGATCCGCCTTATATGCCTGAGACTCGCACCAGTCGCGCCCGCTACCGTTATGAATATATAGCCAAGCGACATTATTTTGATAACAGCCAGCTATGCTTCTTTGCCGCATATCAGGGCATAGGATGTAATCATTTTTAAGTCGGTTGGCTATACCGTTGCCGATCATGGACGCTTGTTGGCCTGCCTTATGGGCCTGCCGGAAAACGTCAGCGTAATTCGGTCTGGTTATCCATCACCGTTTTACGACGAGACGTTAACAGGCTGGCGCAGTATGGAATTTCAGGTCATGACGCGCGGCGGTGTCCGTACGGAAAAAATCTGGATGAACTACCCTGACGGTGCGGCGTACAGTGCGGCTTTTGCGGGAAAAGACTATATCGATCGGCAACGCATCAAGCGCAAGGCGGAACGGTGGAAATCCAAATATGCCGCGTTGCCCCCGGCGGAACGGCTGGCGATCATGACTGCGCTCAATGAAGTAGATGGATAATAAACGGGTGTTTTATCTATTTTGCTGTCGAAATCACTATAAAATCGGCAGCTAGGTGATTTTGTTGTTCAAATCACCCTTAAAATGAGCAACAAAAGCATCAAATGAACCTGCTTTGATAGCCTGCATGGTTTTAGGTTATCATTTATACATAACGAATGCGCCGCTACCACCATCAATAGACCACATGAGGTTAAAATGAAAACCAGAGCTAAACAAATGGCTACGCAGGCAATCGTTGCAGCCCTGACCGCCTCGCTGGCCCCAGTGCCCTCCAAGAGCACGATCCTTCCAACAAACGCCGTCGAAGTTCAGAGTGACGACAGACTTGCACCCACACTGACCTTTACCCTTGAGAGTGAGGAAATTTTCTTGCCGCTTTCTGAGGCAACAACTTACCTGCAAAGTCTTAACGCTCATAAACGCAGATTACTGAACGAAGTGATAGCTGAACGTGAAGCCAGAGGCGAGGGGGCGCTATTTTCAAAACCAGCAAGTATGGTGAAAGTGGTCGAGAGCAACATCGCCCAGTGTCGCCGTGTTAAAGATGCAATACGTATTGCATTGAAAACGGAAAATTTGGCGGCCCACTTCCCTGATGTTGCCGAGCGCGAAAATTTTAAAGCAGAACTTGTTAGGTTCGGGAAGGCGATAGCGACCTCTGAGTCTCTGGCGAGCAATATATTGTCAGCAATGGCGCAAAGTTTACCCCCAAAGAAAACCTGCCAACCTGAAGGCATGCCATCCGCTGATGAAGTAAAAGCCATGATCATTGCGGAGCATAAAAAATTGGGGCTTTCCGCGCCGGTGTTTTCATCATGACGGCAAGTGTTTCTGTGCATGACGATACCGAACACCCGGAGTTAGCAATAGCATATGCCAGACTGCTGCAACATTGGAAAAGAACATCAATATTACCCTCAGTCTTGGGTCGCGATGGAATGTGGGAGCTCAACAATCGCACCTGTGATTCTCAGATCCACAAAATACACATCCGTCTTCCTGACGAAACGCCTTGGAAAGGCAGCAAGGCACAGATAGATCGCGTATCCAATCACTACCTTGTGTACGTTGAGCATTGGCTTGACGGTGATCAGTACCAGGTAATCAGCATTATGTCACCCAACGCCCATGAGCTGGCGCCCACATCTTTTCTGGCTGAATTAGAAAGAAGAGCAGAAGAATTTCAATCATCCCTGTGATCATTTTGCCTCGATTCATACAATGACGGGCATAGCCCCCCAAAGACACCGCCGTTACTGGCGTTTTTTTTTGCTTCTCGATATGACAATTCTCACTGCACAATGCCGCACAATTTTGCACAAATTTTTTGATGCTATTTTTACCCTTTGCGCCCTGTGTCGGCGCGGTTTGGGCTGAGATCTGCACGTGCACAAAAACACGCAGGTTTGCTGCGCGCAGGTGACGGGGGGAGAGCCCCCGCGAAAGGGGGTGGGTAGGGTCGGCTTGATCCCTCAATATGCTGATGGATTTCCGCCGTGCTGCGTGATTGTTTCGCGTTTGGAGAGACCGCGCGCAGACTCACACCATCGCCTCACAGCGTGGCGTTGAGGCGCATTTGTGCGTGGGTGTTTTATAGGGGAAATGCGGGTACTTCAGCGGGCTTGCGCTATCGCTGGCGTCAATACTTTTGAAGGAAAACCGCCACAGGGCGCGGCGGTGAAGTGGGTGATTATTCAGCCTTCAGCAAGGCGTAAGGGTTGAAGCGGATCACTTCCATACCCAGCCAGTCATTCACATGCTTCAACGCTTCCATGACCGGCATCAGTTCGTTGATGGCAAACACCCGCGCCGCTTTTTCAACGTCACCGAATGAGCCATTGCCCTCCGGCATGGCCCCCATCAGTTGCGGCGGCACACGGTGCGCGGCAAGAATATCGTCCCGAGTGACAGACTTGATATTCAGGAATTCATCCTTGGCCGATATCTGACTGAACGGGATGATTTGTACCCCCTTCTCTCCCCCGCCAGGCGCGTGCAATAGCAGGTTTTTAAAAGCCCCTTTGCCGCGCGCGTCGGTCAGCGTCTTTTTCACGTTCTCCATGCTCTTGTCATCAACCTGCGATGCACCGATGTAGATGATGCACCCGGCGTGCGATCCATTGTCGTAGTAGAGTTTGCGGAACATGTCGGCGGAGTGTGACAAGCTGGCCGACAGCATGGCCCCGATGTACTCCGGCATGCCGTAGATTTCCTGATGAATATCCGGGTTGATCACATGGCACACGCTGCCGGTATCAAACTGATGTTCGTCTTTCCACTGGCGGATAAACCAATAGGTTTCCAGGTCACTGCCACGCCGGGTGTACTTGGCCGGGACATGGCGCAATGACAGCACACCGCCGAGGCGGTTGATCCTGCGCTCAAGGTAGCCATTGCCAAATACGAACCAGTCCAGCACAAAGGCGGAGAACGCCTGCCGCGATAACAACGGGTGCGGAATAAAACACCCGGTCAGCGCATTGCGTTTGAAATAAAGCGCTGACTGATGCCAGGACGCGCTACCGAATGAACGCGCCAGCCCGTACCAGTCAATCGGGGTTTCGTAATAACGCCCGTTATCCGCGCAATACATGTTGTCCAGCAGGTCATAGCTGTCACGCACCGGATAAGGGCCGTCGAACGTGAACGCGCTTAAACCGGGTTCGCTTTTCAGTGCGGTAGCAACGTCCGGTTGCGTGGCCGTGTCGGACATGGCTGTGCTGGCCGTCCGTGTGTAGTGCTGTTTCTTGCCCATCAGAACTCCATAGCAAAACCGCCGCCGCCGAATTCCTGGCCGAGCGGTTCATTGATGATTGATAGCATGGTTGACCAGGCCAGATCGCCGTGATTTGAACCGCGCGTGCGGTCAGAGTCATAGGTAATAATGCCGC
This sequence comes from Symbiopectobacterium purcellii, assembly GCF_052050035.1. Lineage (GTDB taxonomy): Bacteria > Pseudomonadota > Gammaproteobacteria > Enterobacterales > Enterobacteriaceae > Symbiopectobacterium > Symbiopectobacterium purcellii_A. The sequence goes on along the minus strand of NZ_CP189882.1, from coordinate 3,460,395 downwards.
CGGGGGTGGTGATGCGGCGCACAGTGTTAAAGGCTTTGATAAGGGCTTGTTCGCTGCGGTCATACTCCCAGCGCCCCGCGCGGATCACCTGCAACATCTTCAACACCAACGCGCGTTTTGACGACACCGACATCAGGTAACAGACAGCCGCCGGAAAGAACTTTTTCACCAACTGCCAGACCGCTTCCCCGATGCCGGTGCCGTCAATGGCAATGTGCTGTACGTTGTATTTGAAGGTCAGCGCCTCGATCACTTTGGCTTGTTCTTCAAACTCAAGCCCGCGTATCTGCTGGGTTTCGATGGTGCGGAATTTTCCCCCGGCTACCAGTGGCGGCACGGTCACAGTAATGCCACCGCTGTCACCGTTACCGCTGCCGCCGTTGGCGTCATAACCAATCCACACCCCGCGATCGGCCATGGGGCGGGAAGCAAACGACTTCCAGTCCGGCCACTCGTCGTAACCGTCTGCGCCGCAACTGAACAGCAGGTTAAGGTTAAAGGCGCTCTCCCCATCACGCACGAAGTCACAGCAATACAGATTCTGATATTCGTCCGGGCTCTTCTCATCCTTGATTTCTTCAATATCGGTGTATTCCCAGCCGTGATCGATAACGTCTTGCAAGGTAACAATCTGCCGCCAGGTTTTATCGGGGCACAGCAAGCCGCTGTTAAGTGCTTTCCAGGACACATCAAATTCAGCTTTTTGTGCTTTGCTGCGTTTTTCATTCCAGCGTGCGCCGGTCCAGAACGGGTAGGCCTCATGGGTTTCACTGGAGGGGGTAGAAAAATAGGTGCGGGTGAGTCCTTTCAGGGTTGCCATGGCCCCGGCGACACTGCTCAGGTTGGCAAAGTTGCTTGTCCAGAAGAATTCATCAAAGAACAGGTTGCCGGTATAAGACTGTGCGCTAGCAGCAGCGGTGCCGAGAAAATGCAACTCCGCACCGTTACTCAATACAATTTTATCGCCGCCTTTTAATTCAACATCGACCTCTTGCGCCGCCTGTTGAATAAAGCCCCGGAACTGAAGCGCCTGGCGGCGTGACGCCGACAAAAAGATTTGGTTGCGCTGATAGCCGTATTTCACATCATCACGCAGCGCTTGCAACAGGGCTTCACGGGCAAAATACCAGGTTGCGCCAATCTGGCGCGACTTCAGGATCATCCGGTTACGGCGTGCGCGCTCTGCGTACCACCCCGTTTGATGCCAGGCCAGCGAACCCAATATCTTTTCACGCAATGCGGCGATCTGCGCTTCTGAAAAATGGTTCTTGGCCTTGCGCTGGCGCGGTTTCTTGCCGCCTGCGGCGTCTGCTGGCTGGCCGTCGCTCAGCGTTTTCAACTGCCGCGTTAGGGCGTCCATTTCTTTCAGGTCGCCGCCGGTCTTATTCGGCTTTTGCGCAAGCTGGCACAGGCGTGTATCGATGGATTGGCTAACACGCTGGATGGTCGGCGTTTCGTCCCATTCGTCGCGTTTCTTCCAGGCATACACCGTGTTTTGATTGATACCCATCAGGCGCGAGATTTCCGCCGGTGGGTAACCCTGCCAGTAAAGTTGTTTTGCTCTTAGCCTTACAAAAGCGTCCTGGATCATGCGCTTTCCCCCTTTGCCGGGAAGATTACCGCGCGCGCGATCCTGTCTGCGCTGCCTTTCGGGTCTGGCGCGTCGGCGACAACAAAACCGCGTTGAGACAGCACGTTACGCTCTGCCATCATGATGCCACTGACACCACATGACAGGACAAACAGGCATGAGCGCAACAACCAAACCCGCCCGTAAGAAATTCCGGGTCGCTGTCTCCGGCTCGACCGTTGACGGGCGCGAAATCAGCCCCGAACACTTGCGCGACGCCGCCGCCAGTTACCGCACTGATGTGTATGGCGCACGCGTCAACGTAGAGCACTACCTTTCGATGCTACCCAATAGTGAATTTGGCGCGATGGGGGATGTGACCGCGTTAAGCACGGAAGATATTAGTGAGGGGCCGCTTGCCGGACGCACCGCACTCTATGCGGAAATCGAACCTTCAGCGCGCATGAAGCAACTGACGGATGAAGGCAAAAAGGTGTACTCCAGTATTGAGTTACATCCTCAGTTTGCGCTCAACGGCAAGGCCTATGTTGTGGGGCTTGCCATGACCGACACCCCGGCCAGCCTTGGCACTGAGCGCCTCAAGTTTGCCACCCAGCAACGCGCCCAAATCCAGGCATTCAACCAGCAGCAAGGTGAAGCGCCGCTGTTTTCTGACGCCCTTGAGGCGGACATCGTTGAACTTGCCAGCCAGCACAGCGATGAGGGGAAGCAGTGGTTTTCCCGCATGATGCAGGTCATTGGCAAGGGCCGTAAATCTGACAGCGAACAATTCACCCAGGTACGTGAAGTGGTGGAGAACGTCGCGCAATCCCATGCTGACCTGCTGGATAAATTCAACGATCTGACGACGCAGCGCCAGCAGGACGGCCAGAACATTCAGAAGCTGAATACCGAGCTTGCCGCGCTCAGGCAAACGCTGGCGACACAGGATCACAGTTTCACCCAACGCCCAGCAGCCCCCGGAGCAACCAGCGGCGCACAGTTGGCCGATTTTTAAGCCCCGTTAAGCGAGAAAAGCGAACATGGAAAATAACACCCGTAAACTTTACAACGAATACCGCGCCCGTCAGGCACAGCTTAACGGTGTGCAGCCTGGTGATCTTGCGGCAACCTTCAGTGTTGAACCGTCGGTGCAGCAGCGCCTTGAACAAGCCGCCATGGAAAGTGACGACTTCCTGAAACAAATTAATGTGTTTGGTGTTAAAGCACAGGAAGGGCAAAAGATTCTGATCGGCAGCAAAGGGCCGATTGCCAACACCAACAGCAGCAGCGACGGCACCTCACGCCGTAACCCGGTAGATAACCATTCCAAAGAGCCGAGCAAATACCATTGCCGTCAGATTAACTACGATTCAGCGGTTAATTATGCCCAGCTTGATGCCTGGTCACAGCAGCCTAACTTTCAGGCGCTTATCAGTCAGGCGAATGCGCGGCAAATCGGCCTTGACCGCATCATGATCGGTTTTAACGGCACCGCCTACGCTGAAAAATCTGATCGGGCGGCCCATCCGTTATTGCAGGATTGCGGCATTGGCTGGTTGCAAAAAATCCGCAATGAGGCGAACCATCGTATTATCAAAAATGTCACGCTCACCTCGCGTGATGAGGATAACAAGGTGATCGCCAAAGGCACCTACGGCAACATCGATACTGCCGTTTTTGATGCCAAAAACAGCCTGTTGGACTCCTGGCACCGCAAGGCACCTGACCTTGTCGTCATCATGGCGTCTGATCTGCTGACCGCAAGCAACTTCCCCAAACTCAACGCGCTGAGCCAGAGCAACCCCAACACCGAATTGCTGGCCGGTCAGTTGATTGTCAGTCAGGAGCGTGTCGGCGGATTACCCACCTTCCTCGCACCTTATTTCCCGTCGGGTGGGGTGTTAATCACCTCCTTCAAAAATCTGTCGCTTTACTACCAGTTGGGTGGTCTGCGCCGCAGCATGATTGAAGAGCCGCATTACAACCGTATTGCGACCTACCAGTCTTCTAACGATGACTTTGTGGTCGAGGATTACGGCAAGACGGCCTTTATCGACGGTATCCAGTTTGCCAAGGCGAAGGCAGAAGGCGCTAGCGAGATGAAGGTAGAAGGCGCTGGTGAATAATGCACGGCGGGGGAAACCCCGCCCTAACGGGAGATAACGCGATGCTGACACCAGCGCAGCGACATTTTCAGCGAGTAATGGCCGAACGGCGCGGGCAGGTTGATGAGCAATCGGACATCGCACGCACGGCCCATGAAGAGATATTGCACCGCCTGCGCCTTGATATGGCGTCACTGAGCCGGGTGCAGTCGGACGTCACCAAAGCCGACATGAAGAAAGCCATGCTGCCCGCCTATGCGGGCTGGATTGACGGCACGATCGAGGGTGACAGTGGGCGTCAGGATGAAGTGATCGCCACCTTGATGGTATGGGCGGTTGACTGTCAGGACAACGCACTGGCGCTGAAGCTGGGGCGCTATGTGGTGAGGCATGGCCTGTCTTTGCCTGCCGACCGGTTCCGCCGCGATGCGGTCACCGTATTGGTTGAGGAAATGAGTAACCCGGTGCTGGCACTGGCAACCACCGACGCAGAGGCCGACCTGAGCGGCTATACCGCGCCGCTGGATGAGGTCGCGGAAATTGTCACCGGCAAAGATATGCCCGATGAAGTGCGCGCCAAGCTGTGCAAAGCCCGTGCGTTCTCGCGTCGCGCAACCCGCGATGCCGAAACCAAGGGCGAAGTGCTGAAGTTGTTCCGTGAGGCTATCAGCCTCAACCCTAACGCCGGGGTGAAAAAAGAGATCGCCGGGCTGGCACGTGAGCTTAAGACGCTGATGCCCGCCGGTGATCAAACGGCTACGGATGACGCAGGCCAGGAGGACGCCACGGTAACCGATACCGTTGATGCCTCCCGCATCGCGCCAACGGCAGCCAGTGAAAACACGGCGGCGGCCAAACGCACCACGGTGCGTAAAGGTACGCGCAAAACGGCAACGGGGAAAACACCCCGGCCAGGTAAAACCACCAAACAGCATTAACGACTTCGGCCCCGTCCGACAGGCGGCGCGCGCGGTTTCCTGCCCGTTACGGTCTTTTGACCGCGCGCCCACCGCCTGACTTTTGGGAGATGTGATCATGAGCCTGGTAGCACAAAAACGCGTTACCCCTGCGGACAGTGACGTGCCAGACATTGACGATGGCGAGGCCAGCGTGAGCGCCGGTGATTTCTGGCCGCCTATCCTGCTGCGTGAATTGCGTCTTGCGGTGCGTATCACGGGCGGTATTACCACCACGCGCCTGATGCATGTTGCTACAGAAGCGGTGATCCACGTTACCGATCAACTGGCTGACTGGCAGCACGTGCAGGTATCCGCCGGTTATCCCACGTTGCAGGCCGTACCAGCGCGTGAGGTCAATAGCGAAAACGTGAAGGTATACCGCTACAAGAATGCGGTTTACGCCCTCAGTCGTGCGGCATTGTTAGAGCGTCATCGCGATGTGGATACCACGCCAAAAGGTGACAAGGAAACGGACACCTTCGAAAAGCAGGTTGACGATCTGTGGCGTGATGCGCGCTGGAGCATTGCCGATATTCGCGATGCGCAACGACTGTTTGCCGAGTTGTGCTGATGAGGGTTAACGCGCTTCAGGGTGACACGGTGGATCTGCTGTGTTACCGCCATTACGGCACGTCGCAAGGGGTTACCGAGCAGGTGATTGCCGCCAATCCGGGCCTGAGCCGTCAGATTTTCCTTAACGCCGGTCAGGCGGTGGAGTTGCCGGACATTACCCGCAAAGCAGAACAGGAAACGGTGCAGTTATGGGATTAAGTGATTTGCAACGCCTGAATGACTGGGTGACCTTCGCCATGTCAGCCATGGTCACCGGTATAGGCGTGATGACCGTCAGTGAAAAAGTGGCGCTCGCTGGCCTGATTGTCGGTGTGATCACCGCCTGGCGCGCCTGGCTGTTCCGGCGTCGTATCGAGCAGGCACAACGCCGCCGTAATGATTTGATTGAGCAGATATTACGCCAGGCTGAACACCGCAGCATGACAGAGTCAGAACGCCGTGCCGTTGCCATTTTGCATCAGGGAGACGTTGACGATGAAAGCCATTGTTAAACGTTGCTCTATCGCCCTGATTGTTGCACTCGGCGTCACGCTCACCCCTGGCGCTTTGCGCACCTCGCCGGAAGCGCAGCAAAAAACCGCCCGTTGGGAAGATTGCCGCCAGTCGGCCTATTACTGCCCGGCGGGTGTGCTGACGGTGGGGATTGGCGCTACCGGCAAGGTGCAAAAACGCGAGTACAGCAACGAAGAGATTGCACGACGCTGGGTGAACGATATGCAGCGGGCAGAAAACTGCATCAACAGCAGTTTTGAGGGGCAAGCCATGCCGCAATCGCCCTTTGATGCAATGACCGATGCGGCGTTCAACGTCGGGTGTACCGGCCTGATGTGGTTTACCAACGCGCAGGGCAGCAAGCAGCGCACCACGATGTGGAAACATGCGCAGGCGCATGAGTGGGTCGCGATGTGCGGCCGGTTAACCGACTTTGTTAACAGCGGCGGCCAGCGCTCCACGGGTCTGGTGGATCGCCGTACCGACTTCAAAGCCTGGTGCCTGCGCGATGTGAGTACCACGCCATGAAGCGGGTTGCCGAGCTTGGCGTGTTGCTGGCATTGGCCGTTGCCGGTTTGCTGTGGCAGACCTACCAGCGCGGCATTGATAGCGCCACCCGTGAGGCGTTGATGACCCGCGCTAACCGGCAGAGGGCAGTCCTGGCAGAAGTGCGGGCGCTGAGTACCGACACGCAAAAGAGGCTGGCCGAGATACGCGCCCGTGACCAACAACGCAATGCACAAGGGGAAGAACGCCGTGAACAGATGGGCTCTGCTATGCAAGCCGATACGTGCGCTAACACTGTTGTGCCTGCTGCTGTCAGCGACAGCCTGCAACAACGTGCCGCACTCCACCGCGGGAAGCATCGTGGCGGAGCCGATACTGGAAAGCCTGACCAACCCGACGCCGACACCCGCACTGCGCACGCCGGTGACCTGGGGCGGGATCGCACTGTGGAGTGATCAGTTGCGTGACGCGCTGGACACCTGCAACGACGACAAAGCCGCTATCGGCGATCTGTATCTGCGCCGGTTACAGCGTATCAATGCCGCAGCGCAAAGCGCCCACTAGGAGAACACCATGCTGAAAATTGATTCATTGCGCGATGCGCTGACCACGGCTAACACCTGGTGCCGTGCCAATCCTGAAGGGTTTACCGTCTTTGTTGAAGAGGGCGGCATTGAAACCACGGGTGAAACACCGTCCTTTGTCTATCGCTATTCACTGGTGCTGTTTGTGATGAATTTCACCGGCGACATTGACGATGTTGTTTTGCCGCTGATGGCCTGGCTATGGCAAAACCAGCCTGATTTGCTGCTTAACCCGGAAAAAAACCGTGATGTGAAATTCACTACGCTTATCAACAACGACGACAGCGCCGATGTGCTCTTTGAAATCCCGGTACGGGAACGGGTAAAAGTCGTGCGTGCCGATGATGGCACCTTGAACGCTGAGCACTTACCGGAACCCCGTCCGAGACGAGGTAGTAGCGAATGGGATGCGGTACTTCAGGATGTGAAACGGAGCGATCCGGTATGACAGATAACCGCTTTCACGCACTGGATGCCGTCTTTGATGACATGCTTTCCGGGGTATCTGCCGCTGGCCGCCAGAAAACAGCGCGCCAGATAGGCCAGGCGCTGCGCCGTAGCCAGCAACAACGCATCAAAGCACAGCAAAACCCCGACGGATCCGCCTATCCGACTCGCCGCCGCAAGGTATTGCGTGCCCAGCAAGGGATCTCGTTTGTCTGGCAAGGCCAGGTGCGCCACCTGAAAAACTGGCACGGCGCGCGCGGCAAGTATGGCCGCACCCTGACCGGTTTTGATACTGAGCGCAACGATATTCGCACCTTCTACCGCAGTGACATTGAGCGTTATATCGACATCAACACCCAGGCGGTACGGCGCACAACCACCCAAAAAGCCCCTATGTTTCAGCGCCTGCGCGGTTATCGCTTTCTGAAGATGCGCGCGGATAGCAACGGGGTGCGCGTCGGCTTTGACGGCGTTGCCGCCCGTATCGCACGGGTACACCAGTTCGGCCAGCACGATCAGATTGGCCCCGGCACCTTTGCCAAATACCCGGTGCGTGAATTGCTGGGCCTGTCACCCGCCGACCGACAGGTGATTGAACACGCCGCGATCAACAGCCTAGGGAATGCCGCCCGATGAGTGCCGAATTAATGCGCCTGCTGGCGAATATCTTACGTGTTGGCGTGGTAGCGGAAGTGAACCCGGAAACCTGGCGCGTGCGTGTCAAAAGCGGCGAGTTGCTCACCGACTGGTTACGCTGGAATACCCAACGCGCCGGTGCGTTCAAGGTCTGGATCCCGCCGTCGATTGGCGAGCAGGTCTGGTTAGGGTGTCTCGGCGGTAACCCGGAAACCGCCGTCATTATCGGCAGCCTGTACAGCGACGAGAACCCCGCGCCGGGTAGCAGTCTGCAAGAGATTGTCATTACCGCGCCGGACGGTGCCCGCTTTCGCTATGACGCTGCCGCCGGTGCACTGGAAGCCGTCGGCATGAAAACCGCACGGGTGAGCGCAGCAACCCGTATTACCCTGGATACGCCGGAAGTGATTTGCACCAACAAGCTGACGACCGGCACGCTGGAAGTACAAAAAGGCGGAGAAATGCGCGGCAGCATTGCACACAGCGGCGGTGCGTTTACCTCCAACGGCGTGCAGATTGACAATCACGGGCATGGCGCAGTGCAGCGCGGTGGCAGTTGGACGGAGGGCACCCAATGAGCGCGCGTTATACCGGCATGAACCCCGACGGCGTTGGCGTGCTGACGGATACCGATCAGCTATGGCATTCCGTGCGCGACATTCTCACCACGCCGCTGGCGTCTCGCATCATGCGCCGTGAATACGGCAGTCTGGTGCCTGATTTGCTGGATGCGCCGCAGAACGCCACAACACGACTGCAATTGATGAGCGCGTGCGTGATTGCCCTGGCGCGCTGGGAGTCGCGGATCGCGCTGAATGCAGTCGATATCCGGTTTTCACCCACGGGCGCAACAGAGGTGGAACTGTCCGGCCTGATCACCGAAAGCATGCAAACCGTGCGCACCACAGTGCCGCTCAAGGGGGCATCCAATGGCAACCGTTGACCTGTCGCAACTGCCCCAACCGCAGATCATTGAAACGCTAGATTTTGAAGTGATCCTTCAGGAGGTTAACGCGGTGATGATTGCGGCGTTTCCGGTGGAGCAACGCGCCTCAGTGGCGGCCGCGCTTGAACGGGAATCCGAGCCGTTAAACGTGATCGCGCAGGTCATCGCCTACCGTGAAATGATGTTGCGCCAGCGGATTAACGAAGGGGCGGCGGCGTGCATGCTCAGCCACGCGGTGTCCTCGGATCTGGATAATCTGGCGGTGAATCTTGACACCCAACGCCTGACCATCACCGAAGCCACTGATACTGCTGATGCGGTGATGGAAAGCGACAGCGCATTCCGTCTGCGCGCGCAATCTGCCTTTGAAGGGTTAAGCGTGGCGGGCCCGACCGGTGCCTATGAATTTTTTGCCAAGAGTGTGAGCGGCCAGGTGGCCGACGCTAAAGCAATCAGCCCGTCACCGGCCACGGTAGTGGTATCCGTTCTCTCGACGCAAGGGGATGGCAGTGCGTCAGACGGGTTGCTGACACAGGTTAACGCGGCGCTCTCTGCGGAAGATAAACGCCCGGTGGCTGATCGGCTGACGGTACAGAGCGCAGAGATCATCAGCTACGCGATAAACGCGCGGCTCTACCTCTACCCCGGCTCGGGCTCGGAGCCCATCACCCATGCCGCACAGGATTCACTGCGTGACTGGGTGAGTAACCAGGGCAAGATTGGGCGTGATGTGGCCCGCTCCGCGATAATGGCCGCCTTGCATGTGCAAGGTGTTCAGCGCGTTGAAATCATCACGCCTGCACAGGACATGGTGATCGGTGACACTCAGGCGGCGTATTGCACGGGTTTCACCCTGCTGGAAGGGGGCACGGATGAATAACGATCTGTTGCCCCCCTCTGCCAGTGCCTTTATGCGCCATGCCGCAGCGGCCAGCCACATCCTGACGGAAATGGCGGTCGATCTGAATACCTTGTGGGATGCGGAGAAATGCCCGCTAGATCTGCTGCCCTTTCTGGCCTGGGCGTTGTCTGTTGACCGCTGGGATAAACGCTGGTCAGAGCAAACCAAGCGACAAGTGATTAAGTCTGCCTGGTTGATACACCGCCAGAAAGGCACCATTGCCGCGCTGCGCCGGGTGGTCGAGCCGTTTGGTTACTTGCTGCGCGTGATCGAATGGTGGCAAACCGGCGGCGTGCCGGGAACCTTTCACCTTGATATCGGTGTGCAAGACAGCGGTATTACTGAAGAAACCTTTTTAGAGATTGAGCGGCTGATTGCTGACGCCAAGCCGCTTAGCCGTCACTTGCTGGGACTCAATATCACGTTGGATACGCAAGGTGCGGCCTATGTCGCGGCCAGCGTTTACGACGGCAATGATTTGACCGTATACCCCTATTTCCCTGAAACCATCACCGTGTTTTCACCGGACTGCATCGGTGCAGGCATTCACGTGATTGATACGATGAGCGTAACCGTATGAGTACAAAATTTTTTGCCCTGTTAACCAACATTGGCGCGGCCAGGCTGGCAAACGCGACAGCGATCGGATCACGTCTGGATATCACCCATATGGCCGTCGGTGACGGCGGCGGCGTATTACCGACGCCAAACCCGGCACAGACCACGCTGATTAACGAGAAACGCCGTGCGGCCATCAATAGCCTGCGCGTCGATCCCGACAACGCCAATCAGATTATTGCCGAGCAGGTGATCCCGGAAAACGAAGGGGGTTTCTGGATCCGTGAACTCGGTCTGTTTGATGCCGAGGGAAATCTGATTGCGGTTGCCAACTGTGCCGAAACCTATAAGCCGCAGTTGCAGGAAGGCAGCGGACGCATTCAGACCGTGCGCATGATTTTGATTGTCTCCAGCACAGAAACGGTATCACTCAAGATTGATCCGGCGGTAGTGCTGGCAACGCGTGGCTATGTGGATGAGGCCATCGCTACCCATGAAAAAAGCCGTAAACACCCGGATGCCACGTTGAAAGAAAAAGGTCTGGTGCAACTGAGCAGTGCCACCGATAGCGCCAGCGAAACGCTGGCCGCCACGCCCAAAGCCGTGAAAGCGGCGAACGATAATGCCAATGGGCGCGTACCGTCTGGACGCACGGTAAATGGTAAAGCGCTGTCGGCAGATATTGCGCTGGGCGCTGCTGATGTTGGGGCGTATACCAAGGCGGAAACCGACACGAAAGTCAATGCGGCTACTGATGCGGCCAATAATGCCGCGACGGCTGCTGCCAGTGCCAACGATAACGCTGATAGCCGTGTACCCGCACGGCGCAAGGTGAACGGCAAGGCGCTGAACGCAGATATCACGCTGGCTGCTGGCGATGTCGGGGCATACTCCAAGGCGGAAACCAACACCGAATTAGAGAAGAAGGTAGATACCACTCAGTTGCAGAAGTCGCAAGATGACACAACAGCGGGCGCATTGGTTATCAATGGTGGGCATGGACTTGGTGCAAATGCTCGCCCTCGTGCTGCTGGTGCAACTGGCGGCGCTGCGGGTTGCGGGTTCTTTAGCTATCAAGCTAACAACGCCGATAATCCCTTTGGTGGCACGGGAGCATCGGGGATTCATGTGCAGGAGTCCACAACCTACGGTTGGGATTTGCTCGGGCGTGATGGTGGTGGCATGGATTTCAGGCTGCGCCAGATAAATAACGGCGTTGCAAGTGCATGGTCTACGCTGTGGACAAGCGCAAATCTTGTTAAGCAATCAAGCGCATTTGACGGAACAACGGGTTCTGTGATGCTTAACGGCGCGTGGGGCTGGGGCGGTAATGGTCAAGCCGTTAATTATAATGAAGCCACATTGTTAGCTTGGTTTAGAAGCGCCAGCACAGGAAGCCGTGTTTTTAGAAATGAATCAGGCGCGAACCCGTACAGCAAAAGGTATTCTCCTTCATTCATAATTAGATCCGGTGACACATGGGCTGCAATGTCTATTGGGTATGCCGTCTCTGGGGACTCAGGCGGAATTGTTGTTACCTCCGGGAACGTTCTTGGTACTGCAACCATCAGCCAAGAATTGTGGACAAACCAAAACCTACCAAACCCTATATCAGCATCGGAGTTTGCAGGTATTCCGCTCCCGTTCCCTGGGGCTGTTGCTCCATCGGGTTTTCTGAAATGCAACGGACAGGCGTTTGATAAAACAACCTATCCGATTCTCGCGGAGCTCTACCCATCCGGTCATTTACCTGACCTGCGCGGCGAATTTATTCGTGGCTGGGATGATGGGCGCAAGGTTGATACCGGACGAGCGTTGCTGTCATCTCAGGGCGATGCGATTAGAAACATCACAGCCACCAGGAACGGCGTTGCGGAATGGTCCGACGGCGAAGACATGGGGGCATTCTCAACAGTATTTAAACATGAAACCCAACTCGCTAAGGGATCCGGTTTTTGCCAATGGGGTAGCCTGACTTTTGACGCATCAAAGGTTGTCCCTACGGCAGCAGAAAATCGCCCACGCAATATTGCCTTTAACTACATTGTGAGAGCAGCATAATGAGCAACTATTCCACTGATATTGAGACTGCCGAATTAGGCGAAAACGGACTCAGCAAAAAAGCTGGCTGGATCACTGTCTATCATGTCAATCAATACACTGGTGAATACCAAAGCGCGAGCATGGAATACCTCATGCTCGGTGTAGGCCTTCCCGCACACAGTTACCCCGATAAGCCAGAGTTACCGCCTGCTGGGCAAGCTCTACGTCGCACGGTGGATGGCAAGTCGTGGGAGTTCTTGCCAGATTATCGCGGACAAACGGTTTACAGCACGGAAACGCGACAGGAGCAGACGGTTACTCAATTCGGCGAACTGCCGGATAATGTCACGCCGCTGAAGCCAGAAAGTGAGTTTGATACGTGGGACGGTAAAAAGTGGGTGACAGACACGCAAGCCCAGCAAGCGGCAGAATCACACGCTGCGCAGCAGGCAGCGCAACAAGCGTTAACCTCACGCCTTGCCGTGGCGAATGCGCGTATTCTGACATTGAGTGATGCGCTGGATCTGGATATGGCAACTGACGAAGAGAAAGCAGCGTTAACGAAATGGAAAACCTACCGGGTGATGTTGAACCGTATTGATGTCAGTACTGCGCCTGATATTGACTGGCCGCCTGTGCCACAGAAGTAATATTCCGCACGTAAAAGCCCGCCACACTCGGCGGGCTCTGTTTATCGAGTACAGTTATTTTTATCTATGCTTCAGCACGGTCAATACCGACTGTGCTGGCCATCAAAATAACCCTTTCACCGCGTTCACCGCATCGTTAGCGCTACTGCGTGCATTGTCCATCAGATCGCTGAATGACGAGGATTGCAGCCGCTCGCGCAAATCTTCATCACAGCGCTGAAAGCTCAGCGAAAACGCTATCTTTTTCGCCTTGCCATAGCGGTCAAGTTCGGTGCGCGTTGTCTGCATGCCGGTGAGCACATACATGCCATAAATCTGCCCGGTGCCCTCAATCAACGGCCAGGGGCGGCCGCTGTACGCCTGGGTATTCAGAGCGGTTAATGACAGCTCGCCGCCGGTGATTTCCGGGTACAGAACGCCGTCCAGCGTGATCTGATCTTCCCCCGCGCCGATGTACTGCCACTTTGCCGAGCGGTTAATACGCTCATTTTTAACGTGCCGCCATTGCTTTGACTGGCGTAGCTGCTGGTGTGGCAAGGTTTTCAGTTCAAACACAAACAGCCCGTAAACCATCATCATGGTGACTTTCTCCAGTTAATCCGCGTCTCTGAAACTGCCGCGCTTCATCCGCTCAAAGCGCGCCAATTCAGCGTTAAGTTTTTCACTGACAATGCGCCCGATTTCGCGCGCGTCCTGCCGCTCTGCGCCGTGCAGATGGACATGGATTTCAGGCGGGAGCGCGCCCACTGCGGAAGGTAACGCCGGTGCGCGGTTGACGGGGGCCACCGGGGGAAGCGCTGCCTGAAGCACGGGTTGCGATGCGGCAACCACCACGGGGCGCGAGGCGATCGCCGCAATATCAGCATTAGGTTGCATTGCCAATGTGGCGGGGCTGGCACCGGTTTTAACCGTTGGCAGGCTGGCAAGCCGGGATCCCTGCCACTCACCCCGCACCGCCAGTGCGCGCGGCAGGTTTTTAAAGATGATATCGCCGGGGCCGATCTTCTTCGTGTTGTCAGCTGTCGCTTTGGTGTTGCTGTCAATATTCTGCAACCGCCGCATTGTGCCGTTATCACCGGTTAGCGGCGGTTTGTATCCGGGGGGGAGAGGGGGCCCAACAAACGGACTATTTCCGTCTGGTTTGGGTGACCCGTTCCAGCCCTTTTGCACCATTTTTTTCTGCTGCGGATCCCATTCCCACATAACGGGATCCTTCTTCAGGCTTTCCGCCTTGATGCGCGCCGCTTCCAAACCGGACGGGATAAGGTCGAGTTTTTCCAGTACCCAGCCGATCCCCTCCATCAGTTTTTGCAACGGCCACAACAACACAGTGAGTGCGGCACCTAACACCCGGCCAAAGGTTTCACCGGCTGACGTGCATTTTTCCAATGCCTGACGGCTGCTATCCACCGGTGTGAACAGTTTCATAAACCCGTCCCACACTCGGCTAACCGCATCACCAATGGCACCGAAAACCAGCGTCAGGGTAAAAAACGCATCGCGGAACGGCGCAAGCTGCTGCATGATGCCGCTGAACATACCGCTGAAAAAGGCTTTGATAGGCTCCCAGTTACGCCAGATAAGCACACCGACACCGACGAACGCGGCACCAATCAGCCCTATCGGGCTTAACAGCGCCGACAGCGCACCACCCAGCAGGGACACCGCACCGGTGATAATGCCCCCTATCGCAGGCAAACCGGTGAGCCGCAACAACAGACCGCCAATGCCTTTACCCAGCGACGCCAACGCCGAAAGCGGTGAGGTGAATACAGAAAACAGCATGCCGCGCACCGGTGCCAACAGCGCAGGCAACCGGGAAAAGCCGCCCGATAGCGTTTTCATTATCTGCGACCAGTCGCCAACGCGCGCCATTGAACCGCCCGCCACGCCGCCCAGCGTTTGAAACATCGTGATCGCGCCGCCAATGCCGCGCCCACCGGTCAATAACGTAAAACCTAATTGCAGCTTTGCCAGCGGCCCCAGCAATAAACCCGTAGCGAGCGAGGTGGCCCCAATAGCCGCCGTCAAGGCTAAAGCACTGCCGCCAACAATCAGCAGTGTCTGTGTCAGCTTGGGGTTTTCTTTGGCCCATAGCATCATGCGGTTAATAACTTCACTCAGGCCTTGGGAGAGTTGGCGCAATGGCCCATCAATCGTCTCTGCTATTTGAATGCGAAACCCTTCCCAGGCGCTATCCAGTTCTTTTAGATCGCCACCCAGGTTATCAGCCATCACCTTGGCGGCTTTTTTTGCTTCACCGCTGGCGTTTTTCAGTTCTTCCAGCAATTTCTGTAATTCACCCTTTCCGGCTGACATCACCAACGCCTGAAATGATTTTGCGGCTTCTTCACCGGCAATATCTTTAAAGAAGGAGAGTTTATCGGTATCGCCGTACTGACTGATTTTTTTGTATAGGTCAGTAAGAACCACTTCGGCAGGTCGCATTTTTCCTGCTGTGTCAGCGACTTCTACTCCCAACTCTTTAAGTGCATTTTTTGCCTTGCCAGTGGGTGCAGCAAGACGTGAAAAAGTAGTCTGTAAGCCCGTACCGGCAAGACTTCCGCGCAGGCCCACATTAGCCATAACGCCGATCATGGCTGTGGTCTGTTCTACGCTGACGCCAAGATTAGAAAGACCCGTACCGGCGTATTTCATCGCCTCACCGATATTCCGTAAGTCGGTATTGGTACGAGTGAAAGCGCCGGTTAGCACGTCACTGACGCGATCCATTTCTTTAGGATCAAGGCGGAACTGAGAAAGAATATTTGAGCTAATATCGGCGGACTCGCCTAAACCCATACCGCCGGCCAGCGCCATATTGAGCACGCCAGGCAAGGCCGCCTGGATAGCCTGTGGGGTAAAACCGGACATGGCAAGGAACGCCTGGCCGCTGGCCGCGTCGCGGGTGGTAAAGGCCGTTTCTGCACCGAGTTTTTTCGCCTGGGCCCGCAAGGCTGACAGTTGCCGATCGTTCTTATCCAGCCGCGTGAGCGCCTGGACGCGTGACATTTCCTCATCAAAGCCCACCGCAGGCGCTAGGAACTGCCCGCCCATATAACCGCCCGCCGTTGCACCCGCTACCGCCATGGTGCCGCCATTACGCCTCTTTTGCGCGGTCTGCTGCATGCGGTCATAGCGTGCGCGCGCCTGCGTTACCGCGGCCAGTTGCCGCCGCTCTCGCTCTAACGTTTTATTGTATTGTTCAGTGCGCCGGATGGCGCTTTGAATGGTGGCCGTGCTTCCTGTCAGCGATACGCCATGACCGCGCAACGCCTGCGCGCTGGCACGCAATTTAACCATTTCCTGATCGCGCGTCGCATTAAGGCGTTCCATTTTCGCCGCCAGGGCGGCCATCTGTTCGCGCTGTTTGTCTGTCAGTACGGTGCCGTTGCGTTGGGCCTTGTTGAGTCCGTCCAGAGAACGGCCCGCCTCATCAATCTGACGCGAGGTTTTTTGCACGCTGTCGCGCAGGCGGTTAAAGGTTTTTGACTGCTTGTCCAGATCGTTAATGGCGGACTGGGTTTTCTTGAGGGATTCAGTCAGACCGCCCGCACTCTGGCGGGCGGCATTGACCGGGCGGGTTAAACGGTCTATCGCGCTGAACGCAACGCGGATATCAAGGCTTTTCATCGTCACTGGCTCCACTGCGGATAGCCGCCCGTTCGCGCCAGGCTATCACCTCGCCCAGATCCATGCTGAAGAGTTCAGAGGGCGGCCAGTTAAAAACAACGGCAATATCGGCGACCAGATCGTCAATCTGGTCAAACAGCAGCAGGGTTATGCTGTCTCCGTCTCCGCCTCGCTCGCTTCGCCAGGCACCGGCGGTACCAAAAAAGGCGTCAACGTCTCCGCCAGTTGGAAAAAATCGCGGGTATCCATGGCGTTGATTTCTGCCAGCTTCAGCCTGGGAGACGTGACACGGGTTAACAGCGTGGTGACTGAATCCGCATCCATATTCAGCACATTGACCAGACGCAGGCCACGCAGTGAACCGGCCTGTTTGATCTCGTCGGTAATGGCGACGCGGGTGATTTTATCGGCATCCCGTACAATCGGGGTGAGCAGTGTTACGGCGTTATCGTTTTTCTTACTCATCGTTCTGTTCTCCAGGCGGCCAGAGTGACCGCCATCAGTGCGGTTAATCAGCTACCGAGGCCCAGCGCAGAGGTAATGCGATCCGGGTAAATGTTTTTGCCGTCTTTCTTGTAGATAAAGTTCAGCAAATCAATTTCGATAATCGGTTGATCGTCAATCGACAGTTTGTAGTAGGTGTTCTTCAGCGCGTAGGTGACAGCGGTGTCATCACCTTGTTTGGCTTCTCCGCTGTCAATTTCAGTCACACGCCCGCGCATTTCCACTTCCACTAACAGGCTTTCCCCGTCGGTGTAATATTCACCGGCAAAGCGCAAACGGGTTTCATCAATACCGCCGCCGTATTCCTGCAACAGCGTCTTGACCATACCGCCAACCACCATTGATGCATCCAGCGCGCCACCCTCCAGACCGAGATCGACGGCCGCCGATCCAATCATGCCGCCGCCCTGAAAATCTTCCGTCTTGCGGGTCAGTTTGGGCAGCGTGACAGACGTCACTTTACCGATTTGGTTATTGCCGTTCACAAAGACGGTGAACAGGCGCAATTTATGCGGGATTGCCATTATTCACCTCCCAGCGATGAAAACGCGCGGGCAAAGTAGTCATCCGTGAAGGTCTGGTACAGCGTCAAATCTTCCAGCGGCGGCACGGGCGTGTATTTATAGCGCACGCGGACTTGACCCTGACGCAACCCCGTTGTGGGGTTGTCCTCAATGTCAAACCAGCAAGCCGCGCCGATCAGTTGCCCTTTTGTCACCAATGAACGGAGTTTGCCTGAAATACCGCTGACCACGTCTTTTACGTTAGCCGGGGTAAGGGGTTCATCCACGCTTTCAAACTGCGCTTCCGCAACACTGTCCGCGAGAATTTGCGCCGTGCGGGTATACACTTCAAAGCGGTATTTACTGGTGTCCGTGGTGCGGTTGCCCCAAAACCGAAAACCGTTGCGCTTGATAAGCGTAGTGACCTCTTTGCTGTTCAGCGCGTTGGCGTCGCTATCTTCTGCCTGCAATGACCAGAACACATCACGGGAAATGCCCAGCACGTTATTCACCGGCACGTTGGACAGTGACTTATGCCAGCCCTGATCGTTGTCGATGGCCGAACGCAAACCGCAGGCATACGCCGGGGCCGGAAAGGTTTCATTCTCACCGGTCAGCGGGTTATAGGCGATAAAGTCCGGCCAAATCAGCATTAACTCGCGATAGGCAAATTTCGCACGATAGGCGATAGCCTCCGCCATTGTGGTGCAGCCATGGCACCCGGCATAAACAAAGGCCCGCAGGTTCTGCGCAATGCCGCACAGTGCTGCGGTCACTTCCTCAGCGTCATAGTCGGGAACGGCCAGCACGCGCGGGCGGTAGTCCACTTTTGCCTCAGCTGTCAGCAAGGCATACATACCGGTGTAGCTGCCGTCAGCCAGCGTGCCGCCGATAATCAATTGCGATTGCGTCTTTTCGCCGTCTTCCGTTGCTGCCGCGACACGCACCACAATGACTTTGGGGCTGGTCTGGTCAGAAATGGCTTTCAGCGTTTTGTACAGGGAGCCGGTTTTACCCGCCTTACCAAGTACCGCATTAACCCGTGTCAGTAGCACGGGGGTATTCAGGGGAAAGGTATCCGGGTCTGCATCATCCGCCACACACACCACGCCAACCACACTGGAATCAATGTCATTGATTGCGGTAACGAGGTCGGTATTTTCGCGAACGCGGGCACCGTGGAAACGTGTCTCGGACATGTTAACCACCATTACGTTGTTGAGTTCGCGGTGATAATCCCCCATGTTTGGCGGCGACTCACGCCGTTTGCGGTCTGACAAGCGGGCGACAACAAAAAGCCATTTTTCCCCGCTCGCGCGCGTGAAATCATGCGACAAAACACGGGGGCGATATGGCACTTTCAGGATTGGCAGACACGTTGACCAGCAAGGTCACGGATTTCAACAACACCCTTACCGATGCGGTAAAAGTCCCGGCGTTTAACGTGATGCTGGGCGGAAAATCGCTTACAGCATTAAGCGACCGTCTAATGTCGCTCTCTCTTACCGATAATCGCGGGTTTGATGCTGACCAGGTGACGATCTCACTCGATGACACCGACGGTCTGCTTGGTCTGCCCTCACGTGGGGCAGAGATTGCGCTGTCCATTGGCTGGATGGGTGAACCGTTGATTTACAAGGGGCTGTATACCGTTGATGAGATAGCCCATGAAGGCCCACCGGATGTACTTAACATCACGGCACGCAGCGCCGATTTTCGTGATGAATTTAACGTTAAGCGTGAGGTGTCCTGGCACGATGTGACCGTTGAGCGTGTGGTGTCTGCTATCGCGCACCGTTACGGGCTGAAAGCGCAAATCAGCGACATGCTGATGAGCATTGAGATTGACCACGCCGATCAGACACAAGAAAGCGATATGTCGTTTTTAACCCGCATGGCCGAAATGTTAGGCGCGATTGCCACGGTTAAAAATGGGGCGCTGTTATTTATTCTGCCTGGCGGCGGGGTAACGGCATCCGGTAAAGCGCTGCCATCATTCAGTATTACCCGCAGCAGCGGTGACGGGCACCGCTTTCGCATTGCGGATCGTGATGCTTACACCGGCGTGCGCGCCTACTGGCTGGATCTTAACTTTGGCAAAAAAAAGAAAGTCAGTGTAAAACGGCGCAAAACCCAGGCCAAACCGAAAAAGGAGAAAAGCAGCAGCCGTGAGGGCGAATACATGGAAGGGGCCGACGGCAACGTGTATGTGCTGCGTAAAACCTATCAAAATGAAACCGCCACCAAACGTGCAGCGGCGGCAAAATGGCAACAGCTTCAACGGGGTGCCGCCGAGTTCTCTATCACCCTGGCGCGTGGCCGCGCTGACCTGTACCCGGAAATGCACGGTACCGTCACCGGCTTTAAAGCAGAGATTGATAATCAGGAATGGATTATTTCACGCGCGGAGCATGTGATTGACGGCAGCGGTTTTACCACGCGTCTGGAGCTGGAAGCGAAAATATCTGACTGGATTGCAGAAAGTGAATAGAATAACCGTGAGTTCAACTCCCGCAGGGGAGCATATTATGTTCAGATGTCCATTTTGCGGCGCTATGGCCCGCACCCGTACCAGTCGTAAAATCACAGATATGACAATCCGGCAATATCACCAGTGCCAGAATCTGGAATGTAGCCGATCATTCACCACGCTTAACAGCGTGGAAAGGGAGGTAACCAAGCGTGCAGGTACAGCGCCGTTGCCGCCTGACTTTATCCCGCAGGATGCGTTTCCGGCGTCGCACTATGGGCGCGATCAGTTAAATTTGGCGCTTTGATCTTTAACCCCCGCAACGGCGTACAAGGCCCCAAAATTGGGCCCTTGATTATTCGATGTGGACGTTATTTGGGTAAGCGCCCCATGTAGGACGTCTTCCGGAATTTATGGTTTCGTTGTAGGCCGCAAACCAACGAATCACATAACACCATTTAATTAATTGATTTTTTTTAATTAATTACTTGTTATCGACGGGGTTGGTTTGAATAAAATGAAGTTAGTGCGCCCTGTCACCATTGATAGTGTCCACTTAAATTTAAGTGGACACTATCACAGCTTGGTTTTTTTCATGGGTTGTCATAATTCCTCTACAAAACAATGAATTAGAATAGTGCGTAGTGAACCATCGCATACACCATATCAGTCAACGATTCAAGACGTCCTACATGGGGTGCTTACTTATTTGGACACTGAGAAATAAGGACTGTAACAATACGGATTTGAAATGTGGTCAATTATAGGGCAACAATAAATAAAAAACCATATTAATCAATGTTTTATGCGTATTATAAAGGCCGCTCAAGCGGCCTTTTTTTTGCCCGCCTGCTTTGACCACCACCCTACTCCCACTGCGTCCCCCCAGACACAAGAGGGTTGATCTTGTGCACGAAGAAGCGCACAATAAGTTATGTTATAACATAACAATGGGGTTTTTAATGAAAGCGAATATCCACCCGCACTACCGTACCGTAGCCTTTCACGATACCAGTGCTGATGCGTATTTTATGGTTGGCTCAACCATCCAGACAGACCGCACCATCGAACGGGACGGCGTAACCTATCCCTATGTCACGATTGATGTATCGTCAGCATCGCATCCCTATTACACCGGAAAACAAAAAGAGTATGCCAAAGAAGGAAGTACGGCACGGTTTAACAAGCGTTTTGGCCATTTTTTAAAATAGCGAAATATGTAATTTCCAGCGGGAGGAAGTATGCAGGTTCTCAGTTCATTACGTTCGGCAAAAACACGCCATAAAGATTGTAAGGTTGTGCGCCGGCACGGGCGGGTTTATGTTATTTGTAAGACAAATCCACGTTTTAAGGCCGTGCAAGGCAGAAAGAAAAAACGCTGACAATGGCAGCAGCGCACCGTTCAAGCCCTAGACCTGCCCAGGGCTTTTTATTACATATCAATGTGTTAATAAAAGCCCACTCCCAACCACTCACGCCATTAATTTCCTTTCTGCGGGTGATGATAAAGCCAGCCAAGTAACCTTTATAAGATAATTCTCGCTCAAATTTGTAAGATAATTTAATAAAGTAATATTATGAAACACAGTATCACTTATTATATATATCGGCTATACAGCACGTCTATCTGATTAAATAGGGTCAAAAACCTTACTTATTTTTTGCAATAATCTGTGATTCTTTTGCTATAGTTAGCGTATGGGTGGTGCGGCATGCCGTGTAATCCGTACTTTCCATCAGGATAAATGTGAGCTTATTTCATCACTTAACCCAAGGAGTTACCAACTGTTGTCAGGGTTTTCTATTACGTTCCATCAGCGTTGCGGGTTTCACAGGCAGGCTGAGGTAATGTGGAATAACAGCATGACGGAGTGAACGATATGGATGAGTACTCACCGAAACATTATGATATTGCCCAACTCCGATTCTTGTGTGAAAATCTCTGTGACGAAAGCATCGCCACATTGGGGTATAGCAGCCATGGCTGGGTCAATGACCCAACATCTGCGATCAATCTCCAATTAAATGAATTGATTGAGCATATAGCTACATTTATTCTGACATTTAAAATAAAATACCCCGATGAAGACGAGCTTTCAAAACGGGTCGAGCAGTATTTAGATGACACCTATGCGTTGTTCAGTAACTATGGGATTAATGGTGCCGAACTGCAACGTTGGCAACGTTCTAAAGCCGCGTTATTAGAAATGTTCTCACAGGATAACGTCTGTTCATCTGCTAAATCTTAAGCAATAGATGCTTTTATATTAATTAACCACCAGGTGCTGGTATTGTTTTGATAAAGGTCGCCATGAAAAAAATTGATTATTTGATGCGCTTACGCAAGTGTACAACTATTGACACGCTTGAACGCGTTATCGAGAAGAACAAGTATGAGTTGTCTAGCGATGAGCTGGAAATGTTTTATTCTGCCGCTGATCATCGTTTAGCCGAGCTAACGATGAACAAGCTTTACGACAAGGTCCCTACCGCCGTTTGGAAATACGTCCGCTAAAGCATGGTGTTTATATACCCTAAATAATTCGAGTTGCTGGAAGGCGGAAAATGAGGGAATCCCGATGAACATACTCAAGTTGTGATTCCGGGGCGTGACATCACTAACGCAGACATTAATTGAAGCATGACAGCTATATACCTAAATGATTTAGGGTGAATATCTTACGCCAGCCTCATCGCTGGCGTTTTTATTCTTGCCAAGCCATTTGCTTACGCAAATATCACAATTGTAAATCACATGCATTGATCTCAATATAAATTTCTTACATTGCCTTTTTTTGGTGCAACGCTTTACCCTAAATAATTCGAGTTGCAGGACAACGCGCTAACGTTTTGAACAACGCGTGCGCTGCCCCTTTAGGATGAGATTCATTTATGAATCGCGTAACGCAACCAGTGAGTGAATTCCGATGAACTGATAAAAGTCAGTGATTCAAGTGAGCGAACGCCGTCAACACACCGGCAATGTGAAGTATGACGGGTATATTTTACTGGCGTGAAATCCGTCAACTTATCCCAAATCGACAATATCTTGTCACGTTTACCGTCATCATGTTTTTGAAATAATGACGTCACAGTGCTTATCCACACACGCGTTAATACCAATAAGGCACATCATCAGCAACGGGATATCATCAATAAACGTATTCAATACGCAGAACAGAAAGAAAAGAATGAGAATAAAAAAGCGCGGAAAATAAAAATGACGATGACGATGAATAAAAAGGGTGGAGGCCCTGCCAGCTGCATCCCGGCACACACGTCTCCTGCTGCGGCTGCTTCCTTCCGGACCTGACCGAGTCCACAGGGTAATGTTGCGGGAGAACCGACAGGGCCTCCATTGATTCATTTGCTCTGCGTGGTACATAGCATGGGCATTATCGGGTATGCACACCTCAATTGCAAGTTGACCACAGCCGACCGTTGTTTTCTTATTCGATTTCAGTTTCTCGACCGGCGAAACGCCCGTTTGCAAGCCCGTACACCTGTGCCACTATACCCTAAATAATTTGCGTTGCAGGAAGGCGGCAATTGAAGCCGTCCCAATGCGCTGACTCAGGTAAGTGATTCGGGTGTGTGAACGCAGCCAACGCACCTGCAACGTGAAGCATGACGGGTATATGTTGATTCGTCGTAGTATTAACAGGAGTAGCGATGGAGCAAGACAACTTTCGCCAGCGCGTTTTTCATATTGTAGCCGCCATCCCTTGGGGCAAAGTTACCACCTACGGGGAAGTGGCCCGCCTGGCGGGTTCCGCACGCGCTGCCCGCCAGGTCGGCGGCGTATTAAAAAAGCTGCCCGAAGGCAGCTCGCTTCCCTGGCATCGGGTAATAAATCGTCATGGTGAAATTTCGCTGACTGGCCCGGATTGCATTCGACAACGCTAAGCGCTCAGGGCCGAAGGGATAACCTTTACGCGTCAGGGCAGCATCGATCTCGCTCGCTATGGCTGGCAGTGCGAAACGCCATGAGAGCCATGAGGTGTTATCCCTCAGTGTTTAGCGGTGTATGGGCACTGGGGGTCAATAAGCCGCCCTGCGAGTGCGTTGGCAGCGCCACTGACTCCACGTGTCAATACCGATTGAATTCTGACCCACCCTGCCAAAGTAAAACTGACCCACCCCCTGGCTTTGTTGAATAATTTAACCGTTTGATTTACATCTTCTTTAGTTAGAATGCATTTACAGAGAATGTATTTTGTTAGAACGACAAATCAAATAGTTAGCACAATAAAAAGCATTCCGAGAGGAAAAATTAGTCGTTGAAATTTTATAATGCTTATATAAATCAGTATCTTAAATTATTCAACAAAGCCGAGTATTTGCCTACATATTCGCCAGATCTTAACCCAATTGAGCATAAATGGGCACAAGCAAAAAGCAAAAAAAGAGAGATGGGTTGCGATACAGAGAGTTTGTTCTCAGTCCATATGGTGTAATCAAAATTAAGTCGCTTGGCTATACATGGAGCAGGATGTGGCGACGTATATGCCCCATTCCCAGTCGAAACGCAACAAAACGGTAGGGCATTATGCCGCCTGTAAGTGCGTTAAAAATACCTCATTTGGAGAACGATAACCCAGCGATTTTCGGCCTCGCGTATTGAGCAGGTGTTCGAGTGCTGCAACCTTGCGATGGGTGACATAATTGAAGTCCGTTCCCTTCGGGTAAAAACGCCGTATCAGCCCGTTGGTATGCTCATTCAACCCGCGTTCCCAGGAATGATATGGCCGGGCAAAGTAGACCGGTGCCCCCGTGACTTTTGTAATTTCCCCGTGCTGGGAAAATTCAGAACCGTTGTCAGCAGTCAGGGTTTTAAACTCGCAGAAGGTATTGGCAACGATGTCCCTGAAGGCCGCTACCACTGTCTCTGCTCGCTTGTTGGGCAGTTTGCGAATGATGACCAGCTTGGCGGCTTTATCGACCACCGTCAGCAGGAATGATTTCTGATCTTTGCCAAAGATGGTGTCAATCTCGAAATGCCCGGGTTCCTGCTTGAGGTCAGCAACGGCCGGCCGCTGCTCAATGCCAACACGGTTGGGAATAGGACCGCGTTTGTTCTCATCGGTCTGATAGTTATACCGTTTACCCCGATGAGGGAGCTGCTGATACAGCTCACCGCCGGCCCGGCGCTCCTGCTGGATATAGCGATAGAGCGAGTTCTTGCTGACGGACAGGCCAAATTCCAGGACCAGGCGCCCACTGATGACCTCAGGTGAGGTGTGGGTAGACAGCGCCGTTATGATAAAGTCCTGAATGTGCGGTTCAAGCTGGTTAATCACGCTGTCCGGCCGTGTTTTCTGCCGCCGCCCTCTGGCCAACGTTTCGGCCCTTCTGCAGGAATAGACCCCGTTGAAAGCGGCGTCGGTATTGCGTCTGAGTTCCCTGCTGATGGTAGAACGAGGAAGCTCCAGTTCCCGGGCGATGGTGGCCTGGTTAACCCCATCACCACGCCGCTTTTCGATGTAGAACCGTTCTTTGTGAGTCAGATGTTTTCCCTGCATGCAACGGGATCTCCAGTAGGGCCAGAACGGTGATTTTATCCGACTCTGGCCAGTGGGTCACTTTGTTGCGTTTCGAGTGGGAATGGGGCTATCCGCTACTACAACCTAGACAGGCATCATGCCGCTAACGGGGATCTGTCTCCGGTGCGTTATGAACAAATGGCTGAGAAAAAAGTGTCCTGATTTACTTGACCAGTGCAGTTTTCCCTTGACGTTCTAAACGAAGGGCTCTTACCCACCGGCTAATCGCTGAAAGACTGACGTTCATGGCTTTCGCGGCTTCCTGGTAGGTATAATTTTGGTCAAGGACTAATTTGGCGGTTTCACATTTAAATTCAGCAGTAATTATTTTACTCATTTTGGCACCTATAAAAATTATGAGGTAAGCATATCACCTCTACTTAGGTGGCCAAATTCAGTATGCCACTACAGGGATGCAAGTCGCCACCATCGACCACTCTATGTGGTTCCACCGCCCTTTCCGCCTCGACGACTGGCTGCTCTACACCGTGGAGAGCACATCGGCTTCAGGTGCCCGTGGCTTTGTTCGTGGCCAGTTCTACACTCAGGACGGGACGCTGGTCGCTTCCACGGTACAAGAAGGGGTCATGCGGCGGCATGCTGCGCCTTAAAACAGCAAGAACGTTCCCTTATTCCTAAGCAAAAAAAACGCGGGCCAAGGCCCGCGTTTTTTATATCGTGCAGAAATTACTGGTTGTAAGCATTTTCGCCGTGGCTGTTAACATCCAGACCTTCACGCTCTTGTTCTTCCGGCATACGCAGGCCAACGGCCAGGTCTGCGACTTTGAATGCGATGAAGGCAGCAACACCGGACCAGATGAAGGCGACAATCACGCTAAACAGCTGTACCCAGACCTGATGCGCCATGGTAACGCCTTCCGCGTAGCCCGTGCCGCCCAGAGAAGCCGAAGTAAATACCCCCGTCAGGATACAACCAACGATGCCGCACCCGCCATGCACACCGAACACGTCACACGGGTCATCCACGCGCAGCCATCTTTTCAGTACCGTTACGCCCCACAGGCCAGCGAAACCACCGACCAGACCAATGATCAGCGCACCACCCACACCCACGGTTCCCGCAGCTGGCGTGATAGCAACCAGGCCTGCGATACAACCGGAACAGGCACCCAGCAGAGAAGGCTTACCACGCGCCATCCACTCACCGATAACCCATGCCAGAATCGCACCCGCGGTCGCGACTACGGTGTTCAGGAATGCCAGACCAGCAATTTCGTTCGCAGCAGCGGCAGAGCCTGCGTTGAAGCCGAACCAACCGATATAGAGGATAGCCGTACCGGTAAACACCATCGGCAGGTTGTGCGGTTTGAAGGCTTCTTTACCGAAACCGGCACGTTTGCCCAGCAGATAAGCACCGGTCAACCCCGCAACCGCGGCATTGATGTGCACCACAGTACCGCCTGCGAAGTCCAGCGCACCATCAGCCGCCAGGAAACCGCCGCCCCACACCATGTGCGTCAACGGCAGATAAGAGAACGTCAGCCAGATAGCAGCAAAAATCAGTACCGCAGAGAAACGGATACGTTCAGCAATCGCACCAACCACAAGCGCGACAGTAATGCACGCGAAGGAAGCCTGGAAAGCGACGTGAATCAATTGATAAATCGTGCCGGATTGTGATTTCAGCTCAATGCCTTTGAGCATGAACATATCCAGGCCGCCAAAGAAGGCATTACCGGTGGCAAAGGCCATGCTGTAACCGTAGATAACCCACAGCACACACACCATGGCAAACGTTACGGTAACCTGCGTCAGCATGGAGAGCACGTTTTTAGAGCGAATCAGGCCACCGTAGAACAGCGCAATGCCGGGCAGCGTCATGAACAGTACCAGCGCGGTACAAATCATCATAAAAGCGTTATCCGCTTTGTCGATTGCCGGTGTATCAGCGGCCATTGCCAGCGGCGGAGGTAACGCTGCGGCGGCAAGGCCTAATAATGAAGAGACACGTATTTTCATTTTCATCCATCCCAATTTTTCGTCAGCCAGGCATTACAGTGCGGCGTCGTCAGTTTCGCCGGTACGAATACGGATAACGCGTTGCAGTTCAGCAACAAAAATCTTACCGTCGCCAATTTTACCGGTGTAAGCCGCTTTACTAATCACATCAACGACTTCATCAACCTGATCGTCAGCGATGGCAATATCAATTTTCACTTTCGGCAAAAAGTTAACGCTATATTCAGCACCGCGATACAACTCCGCATGGCCTTTCTGGCGTCCAAATCCCTTCACCTCAGTGACGGTGAGCCCCTGGATGCCGACAGAAGATAAGGCTTCACGCACATCTTCCAGCTTGAATGGTTTTATCACCACAGTAACCAGTTTCATTATCTTCCCCTTACCAATTGAGTTCAGACTTACGCCCGCCACCATTTCGAATAACCTTCACGACAGGGATAAAGCAAAGGCTGTGCCACAAATGAGTAGAACCGATAATTGCACAGGGAAATAA
The DNA here is from genome assembly GCF_052050035.1 of Symbiopectobacterium purcellii. Classification (GTDB taxonomy): domain Bacteria; phylum Pseudomonadota; class Gammaproteobacteria; order Enterobacterales; family Enterobacteriaceae; genus Symbiopectobacterium; species Symbiopectobacterium purcellii_A. The sequence continues at coordinate 3,432,292 of NZ_CP189882.1, read as the reverse complement.
CGTGGAACCTGCCTGGAGAAGTAAAAGGAAAGGATAAAGATGTGATGTTGCGCACGCGCAATGCACTTATTTGGTGCATTGCGCGTAATAGCGGTGCATGGCACAGAAAAATGAAAATCATCTGCCTGTTGATGGTGCTCGGGTAAAAACGATCGCAACAGGCAGAAGGCCTTTAGTCAGATGATGGAAACGGGTTCATCCTCGCTGGCAGCCAGTTCCTGCCCCGCCAGTTGCAGTTGATACATCTGGTAGTAACGTCCGTGACGTTGCAGTAATTGCTCATGCGTACCCTGCTCCACCGTTTCACCATGATGTAGCACCAGTATGTTGTCAGCCTCTACCACGGTGGAGAGACGGTGCGCAATCACCACCAGCGTGGTGTGACGACGGATAACGCGCAATGCACGCTGAACCGCTTGTTCAGTACCGGAGTCAATGTTAGCTGTCGCCTCGTCGAGAATCAGTATTTTGGGTGGTTTCACCAGCACGCGGGCCAGAGAAAGCAGCTGTTTCTGCCCGACAGAAAGCGTATTGCCTTGCTCACCGATGGCGCTATGTATGCCCTCGGGCAGTGCCGTTGCCAACGCAGAGAGTTGCACAATATCCAATACACGCCACACGTCATCTTCTGGAATATCACGCCCCAGCGTAACGTTGGCATAGAGTGAATCCGCCAACACCATGGGGTCTTGTTGCACCATTGCGACATTTTGTCGTAATACCTGATGGGATAGCGACGTCAGCGGACGGTCATCCAACCGAATCTCCCCCTCATCCGGCTGATAATACTCCATCAGCAAACTCGCTAAGGTACTCTTGCCGCTGCCGGTGTATCCCACTAGCGCCACAAAGCCGCGCGCTGGCACCTGTACGCTGATATGGTTCAGGACACGCTGATTATCACGGTAAGCAAAAGAAACATTATCCATCTCGATAGCACCCGCCGTTAACGGACGCGAATCATCGCCGTAGGACTGCTGCACCGCATCCATCAGTTCAAAGATACGCTCACCGGCTACCACGGCCTGTTGCAACATGGACTGCTGGGTGGTCAGCGCAATCAGCGGCTCGTTGAGACGCCCCAGATAGCTGATAAAGGCATAAAGCACGCCAACGCCAATCGTTCCCACTGAACTGAAACCGAACTGAATCAACAGCCCGCACAGCACCATGGCGGAAAACAGGCTCAATAGTGGACGCAGCAGCACGCCATCCAGTCGCAACGTCTGCATCCGCGCCTGGAAATGCGCACGGCTTGAAGCACCCAGTTTGTCACCAAAACGCGACTGTTGGCGGAACTGCTGGATCACCGACATGCCCGAGATCGCTTCATTAAAGCCATCGTTAATGTCGGCCAGATAGCGGCGCAGTCGCCGCACAATCGGCGTACTAAAATGCTGATAGACCGTCATCACAATCGCCACCGCAGGGAAGATCATCACGGCAATCAGCGCCATGCGCCAATCGAGGGTGAACATGGCGACCAGCATGGCACCGATCAGCGCCATGCTGCGCAACACCGTGGAAACTACGGTGACATACAGATAGCGCACTACCTCGGTATCGTTGGTTACGCGAGAAATCAGTTGTCCAACCGGTTGTGTATCAAAGGTACTTAATGGTTGACGCAACGCGGCATCCATCACATCAATGCGCAACTGCTGCACCACGCCTACCGCAACGCGGTTGAACAACAGCGATTGCACGTAGTGCAATAGCGCTGCGGACAATTGCAGTAGGATATAAACCGCAGCCAAGCCCCCGGCCAGTGCCAGAGGAATATTGCCTTTCGCTACCAGGTGATCGATGAAATAGCTTACTAATGCAGGTCCTGCCACCTCGGCCGCCGCTGCCACCCAGAGCATTAGCACGCCCAACATCAGGGATTTTCGCCAAGGGGAACCATACGCCAACAGTCTCTTTAACGTCGGCCATAACTGTTTTGCGTTAGCCAATTGTCATCTCTCCCTTGACCGGCTCTTCATCCAGTGCCGCCTCTAACTGCTGATAGCGAAACATGTCGCTATACCATCCTGCTTGCGACACTAGCGCGCCATGGCTGCCGCGCTGGGCCACACCACCCTGCTGTAAAACCAGAATTTCATCGGCTTCAGTGAGGGCCGAAAGACGGTGCGCGCTGATAATCAGGGTGCGTTTCTCACCCCAACGCTTCAGGTTTTGCAAAATATGGTGTTCAGTTCGCCCATCCACCGCCGACAGCGCATCATCCAGAACCAATATCTCTGCGTCCAGCAGCAGCGCACGCGCAATGGCAATACGCTGTTTTTGTCCACCAGAGAGCATCACGCCGCGCTCACCCACCTGCGTTTCATAGCCTTGCGGCAAGCGCGTAATGTCATCATGGACGCTGGCCAGACGCGCAGCATGTTGAATCTGCGCCAGCGTGGCACCAGGGTTCCCGAGTGCAATATTGTTCGCCACGGTGTCGGAGAACAAAAATGGCGTTTGCCCGACCACCGCGAAACGTTGGCGCAGGCTATCCAGATTTAGCGTTGCGAGCGGAAGACCATGAAAACGAATCTCGCCGTCATCAAGATCGTAATGGCGCAGGATCAGGGCCAACAGCGTGCTTTTACCGGAACCGGTGGGGCCACACAGTCCCAGCATGTTGCCCGGCGCAAGCGTGAACGCCACCCGGTCGAGCACCGGGCGCGGTTGCTGTGGATAAGCAAAGGCGCGAACATCGACCTCCACGTTACCACGGCCCGATGGCAGTATTGCTTCACCGTCTGCCACCACCGGTGCTTCATTCAACAGTTGGCGAATGCGCCCGTAAGCTGCACTCCCGCGCTCCACGATATTGAACATCCACGCCAAGGCTAGCATCGGCCAAATCATTAGGCCCAGATACATCACGAAACTGGTCAGTTGCCCTAATGTAAACGTCCCCTGAATAATCATCCAACTGCCACCTCCAACGGCAAGCAGGTGTGAGAAACCGACGGCGATATATATCGTCGGATCGAAACGCGCATCAACTTGGGCCACGTGCATGTTTTTTTGACCCGCATCCTCAGCAACCGCCGCAAATCGGTTCGACTGATAATCTTCCAGCCCAAAGGCCTTGATCATACGAATGCTGGTCAGGCTTTCTTGCGCCTGATCGTTCAGCGAAGAGAACGCCGCCTGCGCGCCCTTAAAGCGCTGATGCAACTGCGTACCATAGTGTTTGATCACTATCGCCATGATAGGCATCGGCAGCAGCGCCAACAGCGTAAGCTGCCAGCTGATTTGGGTACTCATCACCACCAATACCGCGCATCCCATTACCATGGAATCCACCAGCGTCAACACCCCTTCCCCAGCAGCAAATACCACGCGATCGACGTCGTTGGTTGAGCGGGCTATCAGATCGCCGGTGCGATGACGCAGATAAAAGGCAGGATACTGGCGGCTCAACTGGCGGTAGAAATCGTCGCGCAGCTCCACGGCCAACTGGTATGAAGCGCCAAACAAAAAGATGCGCCACACATAACGCAACAAATAAACCATGACCGCGATCAGCAGCATCACGCCGATCCATTTCATCACCGTCGCTGCTGACATCGCATCGTGCGTAACGCCATCCACAATTACACCGACCAGCTTGGGTGGCAGCAGTTGCAGGATGGCAATAATGATAAGAAGAACCTCGGCCCCAAGGTATCGCCGCCATTCTCGACGAAAATACCAAGCCAATTGAGCAAAAAGTCGCACGCTGTTGTTATTCCATTTTCCAGAAGGGGCTGCAAAACATCACAGCGCCATTATACAGAAAGCTTATGCGCATCATCATTTATACCCGAAATAATTCAGGTTACAGGAAGGCGGCAAGCGCTGTCCCGAGGGCTGAACCTCAGAGAGGAGATTCATCATGGCACGATCGGGAGTGCGGTGGTGTGCTTTATCCGCTCCATGGCAAAGCTGGAGGTCACATCAATCAGGCCAGGAATGCCGCTGACCAGACGTTTGTAAAAACTATCATAGCTTTTCATGTCGGCGACCTGAACCTGCATCAGGTAATCATATTCTCCCGCCATGCGATAAAATGACAACACTTCGGGCATATCAGACACCACCTGGGAAAATTTTTCATACCAGGCACTATTGTGCTGCTGCGTTTTTAATAGCACAAAAGCCGTCAACCCCAGCCCCAGACGTTCGTTATCCAGCAGCGCAACGCGAGCACGAATATAGCCTTCTTCTTCCAATCGCTTTAGACGTTTCCAGCAAGGGGTCGATGTCAAATGCACCGCATCAGCCAACGTTTGCAACGACAAGGTGCAGTCGTGTTGCAATAGGTTAAGCAGCGCACGATCGATTTTATCCAGCATAGCGGCATTCCAGAATCATTTTTTCTCTATTTCACGCGCAACGGAATGAAAAGGCAACCAAGGTGCGGGAAAAACCGCTTTTTTCCTTTTATCGGCGCTCGCCAGGAACGTAAAAACACGTTACTTTCCACTAACTCTAAAATAAGAGAAAAAAAGTCTCCAATAAAGCGTTTTAAAAGAAATTAAAACCCCATTGAAGTTTAAAAAAACAATCCTTTTTCCTGCAAAACCGGATAGGCTACCCCCATAGATGCAAAACAGGCAAAGAGAGCAATATCATGACAACGGCATGGGTTAAACAGGCCATTAGCGCGATTGATGCGGATTTTCAGCGTTCAGCCGATACCCATTTGATTCGCCTGACGTTACCGCACTATCCAGGGATTTACTTCTATCTTAAGGATGAAAGCACACACCCAAGCGGCAGCCTGAAACATCGTCTGGCACGATCGCTGTTTCTTTATGGCTTGTGCAACGGCTGGATTAAAGAAGGCACCCCCATTATTGAGGCGTCCTCCGGCAGCACCGCCATCTCTGAAGCCTATTTTGCTCACCTGTTGGGCCTGCCTTTTATTGCCGTTATGCCTAGCTGTACTGCCAAGCGCAAAGTGGAACAGATAGCCTTCTACGGCGGACACTGCCATTTCGTCGAGCAATCCAGTCAGATCTATGCGGCATCGGAGCAACTGGCTCGTGAACTGAACGGCCACTATATGGATCAGTTTACCTACGCCGAACGCGCTACCGACTGGCGCGGCAATAACAACATTGCTGACAGTATATTCCGTCAGATGGCGCGTGAACCCTATCCGGTTCCCGATTATATCGTGATGAGTGCTGGCACCGGCGGCACTTCCGCCACCTTAGGTCGCTATATCCGCTATCAAGGTATCGACTCACAGTTGATGGTGGTCGATCCGCAGAACTCGGTGTTTTTTGATTACTACCATCAGCGCGACCGTGCCCTGACGGGACACTGTGGCAGTAAAATTGAGGGGATTGGTCGCCCACGCGCAGAACCCTCTTTTATACCTGACGTGATCGACAGCATGATGCAGGTGCCGGATGCGGCCAGCATTGCCACGCTGTATTGGCTGGAAAGTATTCTGGGACGCAAGGTCGGCGCATCCACCGGCACGAACGTCTGGGGCATGTTACAACTGGCTAATCAGATGCGTGCGCAGGGTAAACAAGGGGCGATTGTCACCTTGCTGTGTGACAGCGGGGAGCGTTATCTGGATACCTATTACAATGCCGAATGGGTCGCGCAAAACATCGGCGATATCAGCCCGTATCTGGCGCAACTCAACGCGGGGCAGGCACAGAATCAACGAGAGCTGATTGTAGCCTGATCCGAGTTAACGCTGAAAACGACGCGCGTTTGCGATAGCATGTCCCTCTTCCGTCACACTGGGAACATCGCCCTTGAGCAACAAAGGTAGAGCAATGACAAAACGCGCGGTTGTCGTATTTAGCGGTGGGCAGGACTCCACCACCTGTCTGATTCAGGCACTCAGCCTGTATGATGAAGTGCACTGTGTCACATTCGACTACGGTCAGCGCCACCGTGCGGAAATCGATATTGCGCGCGCGCTTGCAAACCAATTGGGAGCCAAGGCACACAAGGTGCTGGATGTCGGTTTACTCAATGAATTGGCAGTCAGTAGCCTGACGCGCGACAATATCGCCGTACCGGATTACGACGCCTCTGCATCCGGTATTCCCAGCACGTTTGTGCCAGGGCGCAATATTCTGTTTCTTACGCTGGCGGCCATTTACGCCTACCAGGTCGCCGCGCAAGCGGTGATCACTGGCGTCTGTGAAACCGACTTTTCGGGCTACCCTGACTGCCGCGATGAGTTTGTCAAAGCCTTGAATCACGCGATCGTGCTCGGTATCGCCCGTGATATTCAGTTTGTTACGCCGCTCATGTGGCTCAACAAGGCGGAAACCTGGGCGTTGGCTGACCATTACCACCATCTGGATACAGTACGCAACCAGACGCTTACCTGCTACAACGGGATTCAGGGCGACGGTTGCGGCCACTGCGCGGCATGTCATTTACGTGCAAATGGCTTAGCACACTATCAACAGGATCGCGTCGGCGTGATGGAATCAATGAAACGCAAAACCGGTTTGCAATAAGGTCATCGGATAGTGGGGTGAACAGGCTCGTACCGCCCCCCACTTTCACTAGGCCAGCGGTGAATCATCGGATGATGGTGGCTGCATAAACGCCTGCAAATGCGTTAACAACTCGCCTTCCAGCGGCAATGCCTTCTGCGTCGTAAGATCGATACACACAAAGGTGTAGTAGTTGAATAATCAGGACACTAAACTTACATCCAAAACGGAGGTGTTTAGTGAACCATAAACGACAATTTACCCCTGAGTTTAAAAAGGAAGCCGTTGCCCTGGTAACAGAGCAGGGCTATACGATAGCCAGGGCAGCAGCATCGCTGGGCATAAGCAACAAAACCCTGCATACATGGGTCTCGCTGGCACGCGAGCAGAGCAACGGCGTACTCAGCGATGATGAACGTGCAGAGTTAAAACGGTTACAAAAGGAAAACAAAGAGTTACGTACAGAGAAGGAGATACTAAAAAAGGCGAGTGCCTTCTTCGCGAAACATATGTCGTGAGATACCGGTTCATTCTCGACAATGCCACTGACTTCAGCGTTCGTACACTCTGTCGGGTCATGCGTGTGACGGCCTCTGCCTGGTATGCATGGCGAAAAAAGCCCGCCGAACCGCTGCAAAAAAACGTGGAGGTCCGGGTCAGGTTAAAGGCGCTGTTCGCCGCCAGCAGGCAGGGAGCAGGAAGCCGGACGCTGGTCAAAAGGCTTCGTGGAGAAGGCATCATAATCAGCCGCTGGCGGGTGAAGAAACTCATGCAGGAAGAGGGGCTGGTCTGCCGACGGCGCCGGACTTATAAGGTCACGACAAAACCCCGCCCGGGTGCAGAGGTGGCCCCAAACCTGCTGAACCAGAATTTTAACCCGCCGGGGCCAAATCAGGTGTGGGCGAGTGACATCACGTATCTGAAGACCGGTGAAGGCTGGCTGTATCTGGCGGCTATTATGGATTTGTACTCCCGGCAGATAGTGGGCTGGCAGGTGGACAGACGGATGACCTCATCGCTGGTCTGCGGGGCCCTGATGCAGGCATATAACCTGCGAACTCCCCCGCCGGGCCTGGTGGTGCATACGGACAGGGGGGCGCAGTACACGGGACAACGCTTTCAGGCGCTGCTGAGCAGCTACAGGCTGAGGAGCAGTATGGGAGACGTGGGTGCCTGCTGGGATAATGCGGTGATGGAGCGCTTCTGGGGCAGTCTGAAACATGAATGGTTGCTGCTGGTACCCCAGCCAACACGGGCTTACATGGAGCAGGATGTGGCGACGTATAGCCAAGCGACTTAATTTTGATTACACCATATGGACTGAGAACAAACTCTCTGTATCGCAAACCATCTCTCTTTTTTTGCTTTTTGCTTGTGCCCATTTATGCTCAATTGGGTTAAGATCTGGCGAATATGTAGGCAAATACTCCACCATATACCCTGCATCGATGATGACTTGTTGAATATTATGTTTTTTGTGAAAAGTGGCATTGTCCATCATGATTACACTGTTTTTAGGGAGTACTGGGATAAGGACTTGTGTGACCCAGGCATAGAAAACATCGCTGTTAATATTGATATCAAATAATCCGATAGCAAACAGCGTTGTGCCTAATAAAGCGCCGATAACATTTGTTCTTCCCCTAGCTCCCCAGTTCTTCAGGCCAAAACACCGTTGACCTTTTGGGGAATAGCCGTGAGTCCGTGGGGTATCGTGTGAAAAAACACTTTCATCAATAAAAACAATAGGTTTACCTTCTTTTTCATACTGTTGTTTTTTTTGTTGAAATCCCTGCCGGGCGTTTTCGTCGGCTTTCGGATGACGTAGAGTTTTTTTTATAGGTCAATCCCAGCTTTTTAAGCGCTTGCCAAATGGCCTTCTGACAAACGCCAAAACGCTCTGCACGTTCTTTTTGGTAAGCATCTGGATATTGTTCAACATCTTTTATCAACTCGGATTTATCGATCTTTCGCTGACGCGTGGTCGATGCTTTTGACTCTATTTGATTAATCCAACGCGATACAGAGGCAGGGCCAATCCGAAATTGCTTCGCTGTTTCTCGGATACTCAACCCTTCGTTTTTCCGTGTAGATATCACTTTACGTCTAAAATCAATTGAATAGCTCATTTAAATAATGTAATCAAAATTAAGTCGTTTAGCTATATTATGCAAGGCTAGATAGAGTAATTTTATCACCGAGTCATCCGTTGGAAATATTCGTCGCGTTTTCGTTATCTTGCGCAATGAAGCATTTAACGACTCTATCGCGTTGGTGGTGTAGATAACCTTGCGGATCTCCGGCGGAAAGTCAAAAATGACGATGAGACGTTCCCAATTATTTCTCCACGACGGGCTGATCGTCGGGAACTGCTCATCCCATTTGGCCGCGAAGGCATCCAGGGCCTCTTCAGCGCCCTCTAGCGTTGCGGAACTATAGATAGTGCGGAGGTCAGCAGCAACGGCTTTACGCTCTTTCCAGCCGACGTAGCGCAGCGAGTTCCGCACCTGATGCACAATGCAGAGCTGTACCCGCGTATGCGGGTAAACAGCTTCAATGGCATCAGGAAAGCCTTTCAGGCCATCGCAGCAGGCGACGAAGATGTCCTTTAGCCCACGATTTTTCAGTTCTGTCATCACAGATAACCAGAACTTGGCCCCCTCAGTTTTGGCTATCCATAGCCCCAGCAGCTCTTTTTCGCCCTGGCCGTTGACGCCGAGGGCCAGATAAACAGACTTGTTGGCCACGGCTCCGCCGTCCTGGCTTTTGACAACAATACAGTCAAGGTAAACAATGGGATAAAGCGCATCCAGCGGCCGTTGCTGCCAGCGCTTAACTTCATCCATCACAGCATTGGTCACTTGAGAAATGAAGCCAGCGGAAACATCGACCCCCTAGACTTCTTTAAAGTGTGCCTGAATATCACGGGTTGATAACCCTCTGGAATATAGAGAAATAATGCGGTCATCGAAGCCGTTAAGCTGTTTTTCGTTCTTACCGATCAGGGCTTTGTTGAATAAATCAGAATTAGCCGACAGGATGACTCCCTCTGCTACACCTGTTATCCTATCCTGACGCTGTGTGGCATACCCAACAACGTCATACGGTTCAGCGCTTTGACCATCGCTATCGCTTCACCTACTTGAGCCTCATAGTCACGCAGGCTCAGATGGCCACCCAGCAAAGTTTTTATGCGGAACATCGCTGTTTCTGCCACTGAACGCCGGTGATAACCCACTTTCTTTTTCCACATATCATTACTCCCGCTCAGACGCTGATTCGCCACCGCATGGTTACGTTCATGGTACTTGTCCGGCCAGTATTTGGCTCCGCTTCGCGGCGGGATAAGGGGCCTGATTTTCTTTCTTAGCAACGCATCGTGGCAGTAACGGGCGTCATAAGCACCGTCTGCTGACACTTCCCTGATTTTTCGGTGGGTTTGGTTAATCAGGCCCGGCAGTGCCTGCGCATCTGTCGTTCCGCTGAGCGATAAGTCGGCACAGATAATCTCATGCGTCGCACTGTCTGCTGCCAGATGAAGCTTGCGCCACACTCTTCGTCTGTCAGCCCCATGCTGCCTGACTTTCCATTCACCTTCGCCAAAGACCTTCAGACCGGTACTGTCGATGACCAGATGCGAGATTTCACCACGCGTTGGCGTTTTTATGCTGATACTGACGGTTTTTGCCCGCCGACTGACCAGAGAGTAGTCCGGGCAGCGCAGTGGCAGGCTCATCAGTGTAAAAACCGAGTCGACAAAGCCCTGTAATGCACGGAGCGACAGGTTAAACACGCGCTTTATCATCAAAACCGTGGTAACAGCCATATCGGTGTAGTAAAGCGGCCGACCACGACCTTCAGGCGAAGCACTGTCAGTCCATGCAGCGATGGCCGACTCATCAAGCCAGACCGTCAGGGAGCCGCGTTGTCTGAGTGCTTTGTTGTAGGTGGGCCAGTTGGTGATTTTAAACTTTTGCTTTGCCATGGGGAGCTGCTATCGGGAGCGATGATAGTGCTTTGATCCGGCGATCCCCTGAAAGTTCGATTTATTCAACAAAGCCACCGATCAGTGTCGGCTCGAAGGTATAGCCAAGCGACATTATTTTGATAACAGCCAGCTATGCTTCTTTGCCGCATATCAGGGCATAGGATGTAATCATTTTTAAGTCGGTTGGCTATACTGTTGCGGTCGCGCGGAATATCGAGCTCGATCTCCCCATTTTGGCTACGTACGCTCTTGGATGTCTTGCCATTGCGGGAGTTGCCTGAATGATTACCTGCCGGGTCATGCTTAGCATACCCAAGGTGCATCTCCATCTCAGCTTCAAGAACCCGTTCCGCCAGTCTTTTAGTCAGCACCTTGAGTAGGCCTGATTCACCCAGCAGATCCTGAGGGGAGTGGCAATCTTGAAGCAGTTGGTCAATAAGTTCGTTGCTATAGCCAAGCGACTTAATTTTGATTACACCATATGGACTGAGAACAAACTCTCTGTATCGCAACCCATCTCTCTTTTTTTGCTTTTTGCTTGTGCCCATTTATGCTCAATTGGGTTAAGATCTGGCGAATATGTAGGCAAATACTCCACCATATACCCTGCATCGATGATGACTTGTTGAATATTATGTTTTTTGTGAAAAGTGGCATTGTCCATCATGATTACACTGTTTTTAGGGAGTACTGGGATAAGGACTTGTGTGACCCAGGCATAGAAAACATCGCTGTTAATATTGATATCAAATAATCCGATAGCAAACAGCGTTGTGCCTAATAAAGCGCCGATAACATTTGTTCTTCCCCTAGCTCCCCAGTTCTTCAGGCCAAAACACCGTTGACCTTTTGGGGAATAGCCGTGAGTCCGTGGGGCATCGTGTGAAAAACCACTTTCATCAATAAAAACAATAGGTTTACCTTCTTTTTCATACTGTTGTTTTTTTTGTTGAAATCCCTGCCGGGCGTTTTCGTCGGCTTTCGGATGACGTAGAGTTTTTTTTATAGGTCAATCCCAGCTTTTTAAGCGCTTGCCAAATGGCCTTCTGACAAACGCCAAAACGCTCTGCACGTTCTTTTTGGTAAGCATCTGGATATTGTTCAACATCTTTTATCAACTCGGATTTATCGCTCTTTCGCTGACGCGTGGTCGATGCTTTTGACTCTATTTGATTAATCCAACGCGATACAGAGGCAGGGCCAATCCGAAATTGCTTCGCTGTTTCTCGGATACTCAACCCTTCGTTTTTCCGTGTAGATATCACTTTACGTCTAAAATCAATTGAATAGCTCATTTAAATAATGTAATCAAAATTAAGTCGTTTAGCTATAATAGGCATTTTGTTATCCTTTGAAGGTTTTCCTCAAAATGCCATTTACACAGATTATTTTACAGTCTCTGAATAACCGCACTGCCGTCCAGAGAGCGGGAACGCTACGTATCTGACGCTTACAACACCAGGCGGGCCCGGTTATTCTCAATCAGCGTCGGCCCGATGCCGGACACCTCCTGCAACTGTTCAATATCGGTAAAGGGACCGTTCTCATCGCGATATTGAACTATCGCCTCCGCTCTGCGCGCGCCTATCCCTTGTAACTGGGTCAATTGCTGCACGGTCGCCGTATTAATATTCACCGTTTCCTGCGTCGACGCTGTTGCCTGTGACGCTGGCGATGAGGCACTGCTGTTTGTTGCCTCCTCGCCCGTTTTCGCCAGAATCCCGCCCGTAAAAGCGGATAACCCCAGGGCCAGGCATAAACACAGTGCTGACATTCCTTTCCTTTTCATACGATATCTCCCTATTGATTAATTGGCAGGTACAGGGTGCCGAAATATAGCCAAGCGACATTATTTTGATAACAGCCAGCTATGCTTCTTTGCCGCATATCAGGGCATAGGATGTAATCATTTTTAAGTCGGTTGGCTATAAGGGACATCGCACAAACCACGGCGTTAAAATGTGGAAAAGGCCGCGAAAGCGGCCTTTTGTTATTACAGCGGATTACAAATTAATGCATATACCCTTCATACTTCAGGTTGCAGATGCAGGGGTTGCACTTACTGCGGTTGCTGCTCCTGAGCGGCGGCACCTAATTTGATGGTCGCTTCGGTGCGCAAGCTGGAAACCAGGGTATCAAACAGCGTTGTCACTGCGCTCTGCTCAACCTGGCTGGAAAACTGTGCTTTTTGCTCATCAGTGATGGTGTGGGGTTTCACGCTGTCCAGCGCAACCAGCACCACGTTCCCTTCCTGATCGCGTGCCACACCGTAGCTTACCTTGTCCTTTTGCGGTACAGGCAAGGCAAACACGCTTTCTGCCAACACATTGCCCTGAGAAACGGAGGAGAGGGTCTCTGGCTCGCCAAAGCTGAGGTTAGCGGCTTTCAGCGAGTCCTCTTTGCCTTGTTTCAGGTCAACCACAATTTTTTCAGCCTGTAGGTTAGCCTGCTGCTGCGCTTTCTGCACTTTCAGCACCTGAACAATCTCATCACGTACTTGATCCAGAGGACGCGATGTTTCTGCACGGTGATCGGTGATTCGTAGCACAATCGCACGATCGCCATCGACGCCAATCACATTGGAGTTGCTGCCCGGGGCACCGTTATCGCCTAACAGGGTGCCGCCAAAAATAGCCTGCGTCACCTGCGGGAAATTCAGCTCAGCAGGCACTTGATCGTGGCTAAACCAAGCCGTTTCAACGGTTTTTTGACCCGCAGCTTCTTCCGCTGATGTCAACGATTCATTGTCATTGCTTGCCGCTTCGCTGACTTTACATTGCACAGCAAAGAATTCATCCAGCGCTTTTTCACGTTTTGCTCTGACCGCAATGTCATCACGCACCGCACTCAACGGTTTAACCTGCGCGGCCTGAATGTCATCCAGACGAACAATCAGGTAGCCCACTGAGGATTTTACCGGCTCAGAGAGTTGGCCTTTTTCGGTCAGTTTTGCCTGCTGCAATTCATCGACCGTGGCATTGGCATCCATCCAGCCCAGATTGCCACCGTTACGACGCGATACCACATCCTGCGATTTTTCTTTTGCCAGTGCGGCAAAATCAGCACCGTTTTTCAGTTCATCCAGCACGGCGCGAGCGTCCGCCTCGGTTTTCAACTGAATCACGCTAAAACGCTTGCGCTCAGGTTGGGTAAACTCTTGCTTATTCTTCTCGTAAAATGCCGCGATATCAGCATCAGTGATTTTCACACTGTCCATAACGCGTGCGGCATCCAGCAACAGATAGCTGACTTTGAAAGCTTCCGGGTCGATAAAACGGCCCTTGTTGCTGTCGTAATAGGCCTTGATCTCTTCATCCGTCACGTTCAGCGTTTTGGCAATGGCCGCCACGTCAATCGTTGCCGTTATCACCACACGATCCTGTACGGCCTGCGCCACCAGACTGTCGATCTCTTTTGGCAGCGAGAATTGCGTCGCGCCCAGCCCCTGAATCAGTTGCTGCGTGACCAGTTGCTTACGCAGCAATTCCGCGTAGCGATCCGGTGTCAGGCCCAAACGGCGTACCTGATCCAGATACTTTTCGTTATCGAACTGGTTGTTGGTCTGGAAAGCGGGAACAGCGAATATGGCCTGTTTAATCTGCGCATCGCTGATGTTAAGCCCAAGCTTACGAGCATACTGGTCAATCAGCGCTTCATCGATCAGTTGCGAGAGCACCTGCTGACGCATCTGCTGCATATAACCGTCATTGCCTGCCAGCACGGAAAAGTTTTCTCCCAACTGTTCCTGCATGCGGCTACGCTCGTTTTGCACCGCTTTTTCAAACTGCGCACGACCGATTTCCTGCCCGTTGACTTTGGCGGCGTAATCGTTAGAACCGTCGATAAGGTAATCACCCACGCCCGTCAATACGAAGGAGGCGACGATCAAGCCCAGAATAATTTTCAGCACGACGTTATTAGCGGCCGCGCGTAAATTGTCCATCATAATGTGACAACACTCCGCTGTAGTATGGATAACACGCCCTGCGTTGGCTAAAACCACGCTTCCCTGCGTTTCTGGCGAACCGTAATGCCAGAACATGACATGCCAGAGAGAGGAGCGGGAAAGACGTTACGCCGCAATGCGACGCCCCGCAGGGTGATGGGCAGTGTTCGCCCGTCATAAAAAAGGCACATCATAAAATGATGCGCCCCTTATCTTACATTACCGACACCGTGGCGTCAGGTAATGTGTGGTAACGTACTCGGATTACAGCACAAACCTGTGACGAGATAATCAGTTAACGGCGTCTTTCAGCAATTTACCGGCACGGAAGCCCGGTACTTTTGCTGCTGGAATGCTGATTTCCTTGCCCGTTTGCGGATTGCGCCCAGTGCGAGCAGCACGCTCACGCACGGAGAACGTTCCAAATCCTACCAGTGCAACGTCATCCCCTGCATTCAGAGAATCGGTAACAGAACCAATAATTGCATCTAACACACGCCCTGCTGCCGCTTTGGAAATATCAGCATCTGCGGCAATTTTGTCGATCAATTGTGACTTGTTCACTCTCTCATCCCCTCTGAAATCCTGTTGTCACGCTGAATATCCCAAAACGCGACACGTAGCTTTTTTCAATTCTGTAAAACCTTAGCACAGCGTGCTTGCTAAGACTAACAGTGCCATAACTTAGCGGTACAAAAAAACGCTGGCAAGCGCCATTTCTGCTGCCAGCGTGATTTTTCTCAAGGGTTTTCGCGATAGGTCACTCTTTCGCGGCCTTGGCGGGCACCGTTTTCGCCTTGGCAGGCGCTCGCTTGGCCTTAACAGGCTCCGGCTGCATACCGTCTGGCGGGTTTTGTAACGCTAACGCAAGCACTTCCTCGATACGTTTGACCGGGTGGACCTCCAGGTCCGCAATCACATTCGCCGGAATTTCTTCCAGATCGCGTTTGTTCTCGTCAGGAATCAATACCGTCTTAATGCCACCGCGATGGGCTGCCAACAGCTTCTCTTTTAAGCCCCCGATCGGCAATACCAAGCCCCGCAGAGTAATTTCCCCGGTCATCGCAACATCCGCTCGCACCGGATTGCCCGTCAGGCAGGAAACCAGCGCGGTACACATGGCGATCCCGGCGCTTGGACCATCTTTGGGCGTTGCCCCTTCCGGCACATGCACGTGGATATCACGTTTTTCATGGAAATCGGCATTGATACCCAGCCGTTCAGCACGGGCACGCACCACGGTGAGCGCCGCCTGAATAGACTCCTGCATCACTTCCCCGAGTGAACCGGTATAGGTCAATTTTCCCTTGCCCGGCACGCACGCGGTTTCAATGGTCAGTAAATCACCGCCAACTTCCGTCCAGGCCAACCCAGTGACCTGCCCAACGCGGTTTTCTTCATCCGCGCGGCCGTAGTCAAAACGCTGAACGCCAAGGAAATCTTTAAGGTTATCGCCCGTAATTTCAATATGCTTAACGGTTTTATCCATCAACAGCGTTTTTACCGCTTTACGGCACAGTTTGGATATTTCGCGTTCCAGACTGCGCACGCCCGCTTCACGCGTGTAGTAACGGATGATTCCGGAGATAGCACTGTCAGCAACGGTCAACTCACCTTTCTTCAGTGCGTTGCGTTCAATCTGCTTCGGCAGCAAATGGCGCTTGGCAATATTGAGCTTCTCATCCTCGGTGTAGCCAGATAGGCGAATCACTTCCATACGGTCCAGCAACGGCGCAGGAATGTTCATCGAGTTAGAGGTCGCCACAAACATCACATCGGACATGTCGTAGTCCACTTCCAGATAGTGGTCGTTGAAGGTGACGTTCTGCTCGGGATCTAATACCTCAAGCAGTGCAGACGCTGGATCGCCACGCATATCAGACGACATCTTGTCGATCTCATCCAACAGGAACAGCGGGTTTTTCACCCCGACCTTAGCCATCTTCTGGATCAATTTGCCCGGCAGTGAGCCGATGTAAGTACGACGGTGACCGCGAATTTCCGCTTCATCACGCACGCCGCCGAGCGCCATACGCACGTATTCGCGCCCCGTCGCCTTGGCGATGGACTGCCCCAGAGAGGTTTTCCCTACCCCCGGCGGCCCGACCAGGCACAGAATCGGCCCCTTGATTTTGCTGACACGACTTTGCACCGCGAGATATTCAAGAATACGCTCTTTGACGCGATCCAAACCATAATGGTCGGTGTCCAGGGTTTCCTGCGCTTTAACCAGGTCTTTTTTTACCTTGCTGCGCGCATTCCACGGCACCTGAACCATCCAGTCGATGTAGCTGCGCACCACCGTCGCCTCAGCGGACATCGGTGACATCATCTTCAGCTTTTGCAGCTCGGCTTCGGCTTTTTCCCGCGCTTCTTTCGGCATCTTGGCCGCTTCAATCTTGCGTTTCAGCGCTTCGTGTTCGTCCGGTGCATAGTCCATCTCACCGAGCTCTTTTTGAATAGCTTTCATCTGCTCGTTGAGGTAGTACTCGCGCTGGCTTTTTTCCATCTGCTTTTTCACGCGACTGCGAATACGTTTTTCCACCTGCAACAGGTCGATTTCCGATTCCATCATCGCCATCAGATATTCGAGGCGTTCCGTAATATCAGACATTTCCAGCACGGACTGTTTGTCAGCCAGTTTCAGCGGCATGTGTGCGGCAATGGTATCCGCCAGACGTGCTGCATCTTCAATGCTGTTTAACGAGGTCAATACTTCCGGCGGGATTTTCTTGTTCAGTTTGATGTATCCCTCGAACTGATTAACCGCCGTGCGCATCAGGACTTCCTGCTCGCGCTCTTCAATGGCTGGCGACGAGAGATATTCCGCCTGGGCAGCAAAATGTTCACCGCCGTCAGACAACGTGGTGATACGCGCACGCTGTACCCCTTCGACCAGCACTTTAACCGTGCCGTCCGGCAGTTTCAGCATTTGCAGAATGGAGGCGACCGTTCCTACCGAGAAAAGATCGTTAATACTGGGTTCATCCGTTAAAGCCTCTTTTTGTGCCACCAACATGATCTTTTTATCGTGATCCATCGCGGCTTCAAGGCAACGAATCGACTTCTCCCGGCCAACAAACAACGGAATGACCATGTGCGGATAAACCACCACATCGCGCAACGGCAATACGGGGATTTCAATGCGTTCGGAACGCTCAGGGTTCATAGAGCTCTCTCTTAGTTTCGTTTCCGCCAGGTTAAAGGAATCTCGTGAAACGCGGATGTCACGGGTTTCGCCAACAAGTATTGGAGTATATGGGGATAAATATCCGACATTCAACGACCAGAACATGCGAAAAAAAATGGGAGATAAAATCTCCCATTTTCAACTTCTGTCAGGCATACAAGTGACTATTTATTCGCCAGACGCCTGTTGCGCTTCAGGTTTACCGTAGATCAGCATCGGTTCTGATTGACCGGCAATCACCGACTCATCAATCACCACCTTATCGACGCTCTCCATGGAGGGCAGGTCGTACATGGTGTCCAGCAACGCCGCTTCCACAATGGAGCGCAAACCGCGTGCACCGGTTTTACGCGCCATGGCTTTTTTGGCAATCGCCGTCAACGTTTCTTCACGGAATTCCAGCTCAACCCCTTCAAGATTGAACAGTGCCTGATACTGTTTGGTCAGCGCGTTTTTCGGTTCGCGCAGGATTTGGATCAGTGCATCTTCGCTCAGCTCTCTCAGCGTCGCGACCACCGGTAAACGGCCAATAAATTCAGGGATCAAACCGAACTTGATCAAATCCCCCGGCTCTACCTGGCCCAGCAATTCGCCTTCGGTAGCCTTTTGCGCCGAGCCTTTCACCGTTGCGGCAAAACCAATACCGCGACCAGTATCAACACGCTGCTCGATCACTTTATCCAAACCAGCAAATGCCCCACCGCAGATGAACAGTATCTTGGAGGTATCAACCTGCAAAAACTCCTGTTGCGGATGCTTGCGTCCACCTTGCGGCGGAACCGCAGCGATAGTGCCTTCAATCAGTTTAAGCAGAGCCTGCTGCACCCCTTCCCCCGACACGTCACGGGTGATGGAGGGGTTGTCGGACTTACGTGAAATCTTATCGATTTCATCGATGTATACAATGCCACGCTGCGCTTTCTGTACGTCGTAGTCGCATTTTTGCAACAGCTTCTGGATGATGTTTTCCACATCCTCACCCACGTAACCCGCTTCGGTGAGCGTGGTGGCATCCGCCATCGTGAAAGGCACATCAAGGAAACGGGCCAGCGTTTCAGCCAACAGGGTTTTACCGCTCCCTGTCGGGCCAATCAGCAGAATGTTACTCTTGCCCAGCTCGATGCCGTTGCTGCTGTCGCCATTACGCAAGCGCTTGTAGTGGTTGTAAACCGCAACCGCCAGAACCTTTTTCGCCTGCTCCTGACCAATAACATAATCATCCAGGTGGCGGCGAATTTCATGGGGCGTGGGTAACGCACTGCGTTCACGATGCGGAGCCACTTCCTTTATCTCTTCGCGAATGATGTCATTGCACAGATCGACACATTCATCGCAGATATACACTGACGGCCCGGCAATCAGCTTACGGACCTCATGCTGGCTTTTGCCGCAGAAAGAACAGTACAGCAACTTCCCTGAACCGTCTTTGCGCTTGTCTGTCATCAGTAAACCTCTTCTTTTATCTCTTGCCCGCAGGCCCAACAGCGATATCACTACAACCTGAATCACGCGCAAGCGCGCATTCGTGAACCACAGGTACGCTATGGCCGACGGCGTTATTCGCGGTGCGTCATCACGGCGTCAACCAATCCATACTCTACTGCTTCATGGGCAGAGAGGAAACGGTCACGCTCAGTGTCACTCTCTATCACTTCGAGAGGTTTGCCCGTACGTTCAGCCATCAGCTCATTCATACGTTGCTTCACTTTCAGTATTTCACGCGCATGGATTTCGATGTCCGTCGCCTGCCCCTGGAATCCCCCCAGCGGCTGGTGAATCATCACGCGCGAATTCGTCAGGCAGAAACGCTTGCCCTTGGCGCCGGCAGTGAGCAGGAAAGCCCCCATGGAGCAGGCTTGTCCCATACAGATGGTGCTGACATCCGGTTTAATGAATTTCATGGTGTCGTAAATCGACATTCCTGCGGTAATCACGCCACCCGGAGAGTTGATGTACAGATAAATATCTTTTTCCGGATTTTCGGCTTCCAGAAAAAGCATCTGAGCAACGATCAGGTTGGCCATGTGATCTTCCACCTGACCCGTCAGGAAGATGATGCGTTCTTTAAGCAGTCGGGAAAAAATATCGTAAGAACGTTCCCCGCGCGAAGTCTGTTCTACCACCATCGGCACCAAAGCCATTTGGGGTGCTAATTTTTCTTGTTCGCCACTGTATAACATTCACCTCTCCTCGATAAAATGCTTTTGGTGCCATGTATCAGATTCTACTTGAGATAACGACGGTTGACTATCACGGTCACCCCGACGTTTCCCTTAAGAATGACACCGACTCGCCAAAATCCATGACCACGCGCCTCTGTTTCTTCTAGTTGGGGCATTGCGCGCTATTTCAAGCTTACACTATCCTTTATTTTAGATTAAAGGGTTATCGTGCCCACTGCGTTTACAATGCTTTGCATAGCAAACTGCGTTTTGCATAGAAACTAAGATATTGCACTCCCAAGAGACAATGCGGATTTTATCACTTGCGAAACGTTTCAATGCCACACCCACACTGTTTTATCATAGTGCAATCTGGCACATCCGTGGCGATAGGGTTTTTCAAACCTAAATCAGTGATAGCAAAAAGCCCACGCCAGAGGCGCGGGCTTTTTTTGGCAAAGATAACCGACCGAAGCCAGACAGCGAATTACGCTGTAGCAGGCTGGTTCATCAGATCGTTAAAGCTGACGGTTTTCTCGACCACTTTCGCCTTAGACAACACCACTTCAACCGCTTGCTCTTCCAGAGCAACGTTGCGCATGTTGTTCATCAGCTCTTTGTTTTTGCTGTAGTAAGCAACCACTTCTTGCGGATCTTCGTAGGCAGAAGCCATCTCTTCGATCAGCGCGTTAACGCGAGCTTCATCCGCTTTCAGTTCGTTGGTGCTGATCACTTCGTCCAGCAGCAGACCTACGAGAACGCGGCGTTTGGCTTGCTCTTCAAACAGCTCACGCGGCAGTTCAGCCGCTTGCTTGGCGTTACCGCCAAAGCGTTGTGTCGCTTGCTGACGCAGAACGTCAATTTCGCCGTCGATCAGCGCAGCAGGAACGTCGATGTCATTGGCTTTCACCAGACCGTCGATCACCTGAGACTTGATACGGTTACGCACCGCGCCTTTCAGCTCACGCTCCATGTTTTTACGCACTTCAGCGCGCAGACCGTCAACAGACCCATCCGCTACGCCGAAACGTGCGATGAAATCAGCGGTCAGTTCCGGCAGTTCACGCTCTTCCACTTTCTTCAGGACGATAGCAAACTGAGCCGCTTTACCTTTCAGGTTTTCAGCGTGGTAGTCTTCTGGGAAGGTCACGTCGATAGTGAACTCTTCACCGGCTTTGTGACCCACCAGACCGTCTTCAAAGCCTGGTAACATGCGGTCCTGGCCCATCGCCAGAACGAAATCAGACGCTTTACCGCCGTCAAACACTTCGCCGTCGATAGTGCCGGTAAAGTCAACGGTTACACGATCTTCTGCACCCGCAGCTGCATCGGTATCTTTCCAAGTGGCTTGTTGCTTGCGCAGCGTTTCAAGCATGGCATCAACGTCAGCATCAACTACGTCAACCAGCGGTTTTTCTACTTCGATGGTGTCCAGGTCTTTCAGCTCAACGTCCGGATAGACTTCAAACTCTACCGCGTAGGTAAAATCAGCATCCAGCTTGTATTCGCCCGGCACATAGTTCGGTGCACCAACGGGATTGATTTTTTCTTTGATGATGGCGTCTACGAAATGACGCTGCATCAGATCGCCCAACACGTCTTGACGCACGGATGCGCCATAACGCTGAGCGATAACGTTCATCGGCACTTTGCCTTTACGAAAACCGTCAACGCGCGCTTTTTTA
The DNA here is from genome assembly GCF_052050035.1 of Symbiopectobacterium purcellii. Taxonomy (GTDB): domain Bacteria; phylum Pseudomonadota; class Gammaproteobacteria; order Enterobacterales; family Enterobacteriaceae; genus Symbiopectobacterium; species Symbiopectobacterium purcellii_A. The sequence continues at coordinate 3,410,863 of NZ_CP189882.1, read as the reverse complement.
GCAACGTTAACCAGCTCTTTTTTTACCGCTTCTTCAATGCTATCAGCAGTGACGGTAATTGTTACGCGGCGACCAAGGCCTTGGGTGGTTTCAACTGAAACTTGCATCTTGTTACCTCAAAAAATCACAGTGCTCGGTCAGCTCCTAAACCATATACGCATGGGTGTCGGTTTGGACATAACCCCACAGAACCGGGACAGCAACAGCTGGTATCTGAACCCCGTTCCTTGTCGTCAGAAGCGTCCCGATGACATTTCCGGAAAATAAGACGCGGCATTATAGCGGCATAGAGGGAGTGAGTCGAGAACAGCGCGCAGACTATTATGACAAGATAAGCGCGCTTTGATGTCGGTCACCTCTTATACGTCTCTTTTTATGCGTCTTCGGCAGTAATCAGGCGTCAATACCTGCGCCGCCACAGGCAGGCGATTTGGGGGCCTGGCCCTGCGCATCGGCCCACTCTTGCGGCGTGTAAGTATGCAGCGCCAGTGCGTGCAGGCCATTTTCTAATTCCGCCGCCAACGTGGCATAAACCGCACGATGACGGCCAATGGTGCGCTGTCCGCTAAAGGCGTCACTCACCAACACCACCTTAAAATGGCTTTGCGAACCCGCGGGCACGCGATGTTGATGACTTTCATTGATCACATCCAGATGCGTGGGGGTGAAGGCAGCGCGCAATTTCGCCTGAATGGTGGCATGCATGAAGAAGTCCCTTGTTGCTTGTTGATCTCGCCAGACAGTATATTCCACTGGCAGAAAATAGAGTGACCGCGGCATCGGACAACCCGGCGATCGCGATATCTCACCGCATCGCGCCGAAAAAAAGGCCACTTCCAGAGTATTTCCCCTGAATTCGTCCTTTCACCCGCTGTCGGCAATGGTATGATAACGGGAATTTTTTACCAGCGAACCACCCTAATCATTACTGAGAAAATGCACAATGTTAAAAAAACTGTTTTTTCCCGTATTGGCCGTGCTGATGCTCGCCGGATGCGCCAATCAAAGCAACACGCTTGATGTCTCTCCAAAAATTAACGTGCCAGCGCAAGACCCAACCCTGATGGGCGTTACCGTCAGCATCAACGGGGCCGATCAACGTGCCGATCAGGCATTGGCCAAAATCAACCGCGACGGGCAACTGATCGTGCTGACCCCTTCACGCGACCTGCGTTTCCTGTTGCAAGAAGCGTTGGAAAAACAGATGTCTGCCCGCGGTTACATGATCGGTACCGGTGGTCCGGTTGCGCTGCAAATCGTGGTAAACCAGCTGTATGCTGACGTATCAGAAGGTAACCTGCGTCATAATATTACCGCGCGCGCGGATATTTCGATCATCTCTCAGGCGGCCAACGGCAACAAGCAGGTCAAGAATTACCGCTCAACCTATAACGTTCAAGGCGCATTGACCGCGACCAACGAAAAAATCACCAACGCTGTCAATACGGTATTGGGCGATGTCATCAATGATATGGCACAAGACACCACTGTAAGCAGCTTTATTAAGGCTAACGCCCGATAATTCCCACGCTGTTTTCCTCTATCCTGCTCGGTGGGATAGAGGAAAGGATCTGCCATGCTACATCGCTTTTTTACCCTTGTTCGTCAGCCGTATTCGCTGTCGCTGCTGCTACTGGGTTTTGCGTCCGGGCTACCGCTGGCGCTTACCTCCGGTACGTTGCAGACATGGATGACGGTTGCTAACGTCGATTTGAAAACCATCGGTTTCTTCTCCGTGGTGGGACAAGCCTATGTTTTCAAGTTTATGTGGGCACCGATGATGGACCGCTATACCCCGCCTTTCCTCGGCCGTCGCCGTGGCTGGCTGCTGGTCAGTCAGGTGTTGCTTATTGGCTTGATTGCCTCGATGGCACTACTGGAACCCGGTAAGCATCTGTGGTGGTTAGCCGCGATTGCGGTATTGGTGGCATTTTGTTCCGCCTCGCAGGATATCGTGTTCGACGCCTACAAAACCGACCTGTTACCCGCCGATCAGCGCGGCTCGGGCGCGGCCATTTCCGTACTGGGTTACCGTCTGGCCATGCTGGTTTCCGGTGGATTGGCGCTGTGGCTGGCCGATCGTTATCTCGGCTGGCACGCCACCTATGTGCTGATGGCACTGCTGCTGTTACCGGGCATTATCGCCACGTTGCGGGCACCTGAACCGGTATTGGATGCCCCGGCACCGCGCACCCTTGAACAGGCAATGTTTGCCCCGCTGCGTGACTTTTTTTCGCGCAATAATGCCTGGCTGATTTTATTACTGATTGTGCTGTATAAGCTAGGCGACGCCTTTGCGATGAGCCTGAGCACCCCGTTCCTGATTCGCGGGGTGGGCTTCAATGCCGGCGACGTCGGACTGGTCAACAAAACATTAGGGTTACTCGCTACCATTATTGGTGCTTTCTACGGCGGGTTGTTAATGCAACGCATGACCTTGTTCCGTGCGCTGCTGCTATTCGGAATCTTGCAGGCCGTCTCTAACGCAGGTTACTGGCTGCTGGCGGTCACGAGCAAAAATCTGATTAGCATGGCGGGGGTTATCTTTCTGGAAAACCTGTGCGGCGGGATGGGCACGGCAGCGTTTGTTGCATTACTGATGACCTTATGCAACACGTCGTTTTCCGCTACCCAGTTTGCGCTGCTTTCCGCACTCTCTGCCGTGGGGCGCGTCTACGTTGGCCCGATTGCAGGCTGGTTTGTAGAAACCCATGGTTGGGCCTGGTTCTATTTATTTACCATTGCGATCTCAGTGCCGGGATTAGTCCTGCTACTGGTATGCCGACAAACCCTGGAGTATACCCAACGCACTGGCACCTTCATGGTACGCATGACCTATGCCCGCCACTACCGCTTCGCGCTGCGTATGGTGGCGGCCGGGTGTGCGCTGTTATTCATCTGGTTGACCTTGACCATCGCCCACGCGCTGGGTGCCAATGCGGTCGAAATCATCAATGATAATCTTCTGATGCTAGGGGGTATTTTGGTCATTTCGGGGGCACTACTCGGGAGTGTGCTCGACTATTTATCGCTGCGTAATTCACCGTCTTCTGAAGCCTGAAAATAGCGATAAACCTGCGTGGTTATCACCGCATTGTATTATTTTTTTTCACTAGGCTGTGTCCCTTAATTACGTAACCGGGCGTAAAACAAGCGGATGCAGCCCAGTTTCACCATTGCTAGATAGTTTCTTTCCGTTTTTTCATAACGTGTGGCAATCCGTCTATATTCCTTTAAACGGCCAAAACATCTTTCTACAACGTTGCGACGGCGATAAGCATCACGATAAAGTTGTGAGCGTGCATCTGAAGCCAGTTTTTCATTTGATTTTCGGGGAATAACCGTTTTTATCCCTCTTCTTTTCAACTTGTTACGGAGTGCATTGCCAGAGTAGGCTTTGTCAGCCAGTACCGCATGACCACGGCGCTTCATGCTACCGTTCTGCCGTTGCACGCCAATGCCGTCCAGGAGTCGTAACGCGAACAGGCTTTCGTGAGCCTGCCCAGCACTCAGTACGATATTTAGCGGGATGCCACTTCCTTCAGTCGCCATGTGGATTTTGGTGCCATAACCACCTCGTGAGCGACCCAGGCTGTTATCGTTGGTAATATCGGGATGTTTTTTTGAGCGCCAGCCGCACATTTGAGCGCACAGATATTGCTGCCATCCAGCGCAGTGGCTGACCAGTCAACAAGTCCATGAGCATCAAGAAATGAAAGTAACTTATTAAAAATAATGTTAATAACTCCAGACTTTGACCATCTATTGAAACGGTTATAAACGGTTTTCCATGGGCCGTAACGTTCAGGTAAATCACGCCATGGGGCACCTGAACACAGTATCCAGAACATGCCGTTGACGATTTTGCGATGTTCTGCCCATGGCCGGCCTGCCTGCGGAGATGTCAAAACGGTTGGTAACAAGGGCTCAATGATTGCCCATGCTTCATCAGAAAGATCGTAGCGAGCCATAATCCAAAGTGTCTTAGAAACAGATGGATACTATAGCTCAAGCAATTAAGGGACACAGCCTAGTCTGCTAGCAGCCAACGTTATTTTTTTACGTTGGCTCACTTTTTTCTGGCTATTTAATTGTTGGGAAAATGTGTGAGATGCAGCCCTGTCGGTTAGAGAGAAAATTCCCGTACAGGCGGGTTGTAATTTTTTTTTATCCATCCATACTTCTCTACGGGATAAATTTTAATTCACTGTTTTTAATAAATTTTTCCTAACAACAAGGTAATTGTGACATTCAGGGCAAAAATCAGCAACAAAGCGCTGACATAACCTTAATCATGTTTACAGTGCAGTAACCTTACCGTAAAATGCCCGCTCGCATGAAATGACAATAGAGCCCTTGTTATTGAGGTCGCTAGATGAGACTCAGGAAATACAATAAAATTTTTGGGATGTTGTCTTTATTCGCTGCCGCAGCACTACTGAGCGGTTGTGATATGGCATTGATGAACCCCAAAGGACAGGTCGGGTTGGAGCAACGGTCGTTGATTCTGACGGCACTCGGGTTGATGTTGATTGTGGTTATTCCGGTAATCGTGATGACCATCGCTTTTGCCTGGAAGTTTCGCGCTTCCAACACCAAAGCAAAATATACCCCGAACTGGTCACACTCCAACAAGATTGAAGCGGTGGTATGGACAGTTCCCATCATCATCATTCTTATTCTGGGTACCATTACCTGGAAAACCACCCATTCACTGGATCCGTATAAGCCGTTGGTCTCTGAGGCCAAGCCGATTACCGTCGAAGTGATTTCACTCGACTGGAAGTGGCTGTTTGTTTACCCGGAATTGGGTATCGCCACGGTTAACGAGTTAGCGTTCCCGACCAATGTGCCGGTGAATTTCAAAATCACCTCCGACACTGTAATGAACTCCTTCTTCATTCCGCGTCTGGGTGGGCAGATTTACGCGATGGCGGGTATGCAAACCAAACTGCATCTTATCGCCAACGAGCCGGGTAAATATGACGGTATTTCTGGTGGTTACAGTGGTAAAGGCTTCTCTGGCATGAAATTTACTGCCATTGCCACGCCTAGCCAGCAGGAATTCGACCTGTGGGTTGCCACCGTGCGTGCCTCCAGCAAAACGCTGAACAGCACGGAGGAATTCAATACTCTGGCCAAACCCAGCGAATTCCACCCGGTAGAGTACTTCTCCAGCGTGCAACCTGAGCTGTTTGAAAACCTGATTCGCAAATTCACGCAAAGCGGCGGTGCGCCTGCGCATCATCACGCTGAAAGTGAAACGCAGCAAGGCGGCATGCAACACGGTGACAATATGAACATGAGCGAGCACGCCTCGCACCAAGGCGCCGAGGGATAAGACGATGTTCGGAAAACTAACGCTTGATGCGGTTCCGTATCATGAGCCCATCATTATGGTTACGGTGGCCGGCATCATCGTCGGCGGCCTCGCCCTTTTGGCGGCCATCACCTATTTTGGTAAATGGAAGTGGCTGTGGGCGGAGTGGTTCACCTCGGTAGACCACAAGCGTATCGGCATCATGTATATGATCGTTGCGTTTATCATGATGATTCGCGGCTTTGCCGATGCCATCATGATGCGCGGTCAACAGGTGCTGGCGTCAGCCGGTGAGGCAGGCTTCCTAAATGCCCACCACTACGATCAGATATTTACTGCGCACGGCGTGATCATGATTTTCTTCGTGGCAACGCCGTTTGTGGTCGGTTTGATGAACCTGGCTGTGCCGCTGCAAATCGGCGCTCGCGACGTGGCCTTCCCTTTCCTTAACTCGCTCAGTTTCTGGCTGTTCGTGGTGGGGGTTGTCCTGATCAACCTGTCGCTGGGTATCGGTGAATTTGCGCAAACCGGTTGGGTGGCCTATCCGCCGCTTTCCGGCAAGGAGTACAGTCCCGGCGTAGGGGTCGATTACTGGATATGGAGTCTACAGATCTCCGGTCTGGGTACCACGCTGACCGGTGTCAACTTCTTCGCGACCATTATCCGTATGCGCGCACCGTGCATGACGCTGATGAAAATGCCGGTCTTTACCTGGACGGCACTGTGCACCAACGTGCTGATCATCGCCGCCTTCCCGATTTTGACCGTGACCATCGCGTTGCTGACGCTGGATCGCTATCTGGGCACCCATTTCTTTACCAATGATATGGGCGGCAACATGATGATGTACATCAACCTCATCTGGGCCTGGGGCCATCCTGAGGTGTACATTCTGGTTCTGCCCATTTTCGGCGTTTACTCCGAAGTGGTTGCCACCTTCTGTAAAAAGCGTCTGTTCGGTTACACCTCGCTGGTGTGGGCGACCATCGCCATTACCGTGCTGTCGTTTATCGTCTGGCTGCACCACTTCTTCACCATGGGGTCTGGCGCGAACGTTAACGCCTTCTTTGGTATCGCCACCATGATCATTTCCATCCCGACCGGGGTGAAAATCTTCAACTGGCTGTTCACCATGTATCAGGGCAGAATCCAGCCGAACTCCGCCATGTTGTGGACCACAGGGTTTATCATCACCTTTACCATTGGTGGGATGACAGGGGTGCTGCTGGCAGTGCCGGGGGCTAACTTTGTACTGCACAACAGCCTGTTCCTGATTGCCCACTTCCATAACGTCATCATCGGCGGCGTGGTGTTTGGTATTTTTGCCGGTATTACCTACTGGTTCCCGAAAGCGTTTGGCTTCACGCTCAACGAAACCTGGGGCAAACGCGCGTTCTGGTTCTGGATTATTGGGTTCTTCACCGCCTTTATGCCGTTGTATGTGCTGGGCTTTATGGGTATGACCCGTCGTCTTAGCCAACAGATCGATCCGCAATTCCACTCACTGCTGGTCGTCGCCTCTGTCGGTGCCGCACTGATTGGCCTTGGCGTACTGTGCCAACTGATGCAGTTCTATGTCAGTATCCGCGATCGCGACCAAAACCGCGATTTGACCGGTGACCCGTGGGGTGGCCGCACGCTGGAGTGGGCAACCTCTTCGCCACCGCCGTTCTACAACTTCGCCATCGTGCCTGATGTGCAGGAACGCGATGCCTTCTGGGAACAGAAAGAGCGTGATGATGCCTACAAGAAACCGGCCAGCTATGAAGAAATTCATATGCCGAAAAACACCGGTGCCGGCGTGATCATCTCAGCGTTCAGCCTCGTATTTGGCTTCGCGATGATCTGGCATATCTGGTGGATGGCGATTGCCGGTTTCGTCGGCATGATCGTGACCTGGATTGTGCACAGTTTTAACCGCGATGTGGATTACTACGTTCCGGTCAAACAAATCGAAGAGATCGAAAACCAGCACTTCGACAATATCAGCAAAGCAGGTGTGAAACATGACAACTGAAACTCTGACGCATCATCACGCGGCTCATGACGCCCATGCCGAGCATGGGCACCACGACGCCAGCGGCACCAAGGTGCTGGGGTTCTGGGTTTACCTCATGAGCGATTTGATCATTTTCGGCTCGCTGTTCGCCACCTATGCCGTGCTGGTAACCGGCACGGCGTGCGGTCCGTCCGGAAAAGATCTGTTTGATCTCAAGTTTGTGCTGGTCGAAACCTTCGCGCTGCTGTTGAGTAGTATCACCTTCGGCATGGCGATGATCGCCATGTACAAATGCAACGTGGCACGCATTAACACCTGGCTGGCTATCACCTTCCTGTTTGGTCTGGTGTTTATCGGGATGGAAATCTATGAATTCCATCACCTGATTGCAGAAGGGTACGGCCAGGATCGCAGTGCGTTCCTGTCAGCCTTTTTCGCTCTGGTCGGCACCCACGGCGTTCACGTAACTTCAGGCCTTATCTGGCTGGTGGTGATGATGATTCAGGTCTCACGTTGGGGTATCACCCCTACCGTGAAAACCCGTTTGATGTGTCTGAGCCTGTTCTGGCACTTCCTTGACGTGGTGTGGATTTGCGTCTTTACCGTAGTTTATCTGATGGGGGCGATGTAATGAGTCATTCAACGACCGATCACGGCGCCAGCCACGGTAGCGTACAGTCTTATGTCATCGGCTTTGTAATGTCGGTCATTCTGACCGTGATCCCGTTTGGTTTGGTGATGGCGGGTGCCGCCTCCCCCAGCGTGATCATGGCCGGTGTGGTTGGCTGCGCCGTGGTACAGATACTGGTTCACCTGGTCTACTTCCTGCACCTGAACAGTTTTTCTGAACAGCGCTGGAACTTGGTAGCGTTGGTGTTCGCCATTCTGATTATCGCCATCGTGGTAGTAGGATCCATCTGGATTATGCTGAGCGCGCACCACAATATGATGCTTCCGTAATCGAGCCAGACATGATGATTAAGCAATACCTACAAGTCACAAAACCAGGGATCATTTTTGGCAACCTGATTTCTGTTATCGGGGGATTTCTGCTGGCGTCCAAAGGCAGCATTGATTACCCCCTCTTTATCGCTACCTTGTTTGGGGTGTCGTTGGTGGTTGCGTCCGGTTGCGTCTTTAACAACGTAATCGACCGTGACATTGACAAAAAGATGGAGAGAACCAAAAACAGAGTGATGGTGAAGGGGCTGATTTCGGTCAAGGTTTCACTGAGTTATGCGGCTGCGTTAGGTATTGCCGGTTTTGCGTTGCTCTACGTGGCGGCAAACCCGTTAGCCATGTGGCTTTCAGTCATGGGCTTTGCGGTATACGTTGGCGTCTACAGCCTGTATATGAAACGCCACTCGGTATACGGCACGTTGATCGGCAGCCTGTCCGGCGCCGCACCGCCAGTTATCGGGTATTGTGCCGTGAGCAATCAGTTTGATGCAGGGGCGTTGATCCTACTGTTGATCTTCAGCCTGTGGCAAATGCCGCACTCCTACGCTATCGCCATTTTCCGTTTCAAGGATTATCAGGCTGCCAACATTCCGGTATTGCCGGTGGTAAAAGGCATTTCTGTGGCTAAAAACCATATTACGCTGTATATCGTCGCGTTTATGGTGGCTACGCTGATGCTGTCGCTGGGTGGCTATGCCGGCTATAAATATCTGGTGGTGGCTGCCTCCGTGAGCATCTGGTGGTTAGGCATGGCACTGTCGGGCTACAAAAAACCCAATGATGACAAAGTGTGGGCGCGCAAACTGTTTGTGTTCTCGATCGTTGCCATCACATCACTGAGCGTGATGATGTCTGTCGACTCAATGGCGCCAATGCAAGATGTGTTGATCACCGCACTGCGCTAACGCCTGACCTTTCTTTCCCTAAAAACAGACGATGCTTATCGTCTGTTTTTTTTCGCCCTCCCCCCGCGTTTGCTGCATTTACTCTGTCATTTTATGACCGTGCGCCAAATCAAGTATAGCTAAACGACTTAATTTTGATTACATTATTTAAATGAGCTATTCAATTGATTTTAGACGTAAAGTGATATCTACACGGAAAAACGAAGGGTTGAGTATCCGAGAAACAGCGAAGCAATTTCGGATTGGCCCTGCCTCTGTATCGCGTTGGATTAATCAAATAGAGTCAAAAGCATCGACCACGCGTCAGCGAAAGATCGATAAATCCGAGTTGATAAAAGATGTTGAACAATATCCAGATGCTTACCAAAAAGAACGTGCAGAGCGTTTTGGCGTTTGTCAGAAGGCCATTTGGCAAGCGCTTAAAAAGCTGGGATTGACCTATAAAAAAAACTCTACGTCATCCGAAAGCCGACGAAAACGCCCGGCAGGGATTTCAACAAAAAAAACAATAGTATGAAAAAGAAGGTAAACCTATTGTTTTTATTGATGAAAGTGGTTTTTCACACGATGCCCCACGGACTCACGGCTATTCCCCAAAAGGTCAACGGTGTTTTGGCCTGAAGAACTGGGGAGCTAGGGGAAGAACAAATGTTATCGGCGCTTTATTAGGCACAACGCTGTTTGCTATCGGATTATTTGATATCAATATTAACAGCGATGTTTTCTATGCCTGGGTCACACAAGTCCTTATCCCAGTACTCCCTAAAAACAGTGTAATCATGATGGACAATGCCACTTTTCACAAAAAACATAATATTCAACAAGTCATCATCGATGCAGGGTATATGGTGGAGTATTTGCCTACATATTCGCCAGATCTTAACCCAATTGAGCATAAATGGGCACAAGCAAAAAGCAAAAAGCAAAAAAAGAGAGATGGGTTGCGATACAGAGAGTTTGTTCTCAGTCCATATGGTGTAATCAAAATTAAGTCGCTTGGCTATAACAATACAGCCATTTACGGCCCGATGAGTAAGGCACTAGAATAGCGCCAACGCGAATTTGAGGTTTTCATGAACGATACATCCCTCACAGACAATATCATGACACCGCGCGAACGGCGCGCAACCTGGGGCCTAGGTGCAGTTTTTTCCCTGCGGATGCTCGGTATGTTTATGGTGTTGCCAGTGCTCACAACTTACGGCATGGCATTACAAGGGGCCAGCGAATCGCTAATTGGCCTCGCAATTGGTATCTATGGCCTGATGCAAGCGCTGTTTCAAGTGCCTTTTGGTTTACTTTCCGACCGTGTTGGGCGTAAACCGCTCATCGTTATCGGTCTGCTGATGTTTGTGCTCGGTAGCGTGATTGCCGCCCTCAGCACGACGATCTGGGGTATTATTCTTGGTCGTGCGTTGCAGGGCGGGGGCGCAATATCAGCCGCCGTTATGGCGTTGCTGTCCGATCTCACGCGCGAACAAAATCGTACCAAAGCAATGGCTTTTATCGGCATCAGTTTCGGCGTGACCTTTGCCATCGCCATGGTGCTCGGACCGATCGTTGCGCACGCCTGGGGATTACAGTCCCTGTTCTGGTGTATGGCCCTGCTCGCATCGCTCGGTATTGTGATAACCCTGACGCTGATCCCCAACGCCGCTAGCCATGCCCTCAATCGGGAATCCGCTATCGTGCGCGGCAGCATTCGCCAGGTACTGGGTAACAGCCGACTGGTAAAACTCAATATCGGCATTATGTGCCTGCATATCCTGCTGATGTCGAGTTTTGTCGCCCTGCCGCGCGTGCTGGAACAGGCGGGCCTGCCGGCAGAATCACACTGGACGGTGTATCTGTACACCATGTTGATTTCCTTTGTCTGCGTGCTGCCCTTTATCATTTACGCTGAAGTGAAGCGGCAGATGAAGCGGGTGTTTGTCGGCTGTATCATTGTGCTGTTCGCCGCAGAGGTGGTTTTATGGATGGCAGGCAGCCAATTCTGGCCGATTGTGGCAGGCGTTCAGCTGTTTTTTCTGGCGTTTAATATTATGGAAGCGCTACTGCCCTCACTGATCAGCAAAGAAGCGCCTGCGAGTTATAAAGGCACTGCCATGGGAGTCTATTCCACTACCCAATTTATCGGCGTTGCTATCGGCGGCAGCATGGGCGGTGCACTGTTTCAATTCCACGGTGCGGCTTGGGTGTTTGCAGCAGGAGCGCTACTGTGCGCGCTGTGGCTGATGGTTGGCATCAGCATGAAGGAACCGCCCTATCTAAGCAGTTTGCGCATTGCACTGCCCGATGACGCACTGTGCGACGCCGCGCTAGCACAGAAAATACGCATACACCCCGGCGTGGCTGAAGCCATCGTGGTGCCAGAAGAACGCAGCGCCTATGTCAAAATCGATCGTCAGAAGACTAACCGTCAACAGCTCGAAGAGCTGATCGGGCAAGCGTAAGCCATATCAGGCCAGCATTGCTGGCCCTTTACGGTTAATCGCGGAAGTTGGTGAACTGGAAGGGTTGTCCCAGACTCGCTCCACGAATCAATGCCATGACGCTTTGCAAATCGTCACGCGCTTTGCCGGTTACGCGCAGTTGCTCACCCTGAATCTGGGTTTGCACTTTCAGCTTGCTGTATTTGATCAGCTTGACGATTTTTTTCGCCTGTTCAGGTTCAATGCCCTGCTTCAATTTGGCATTAACACTGTAGGTCTTTCCGCTGTGTTCCATCTCTTCCGGAACCTCCAACGCGCCGGCTTCGATACCGCGTTTCACCAGTTTTTCGCGCAGAATATCAACCAGTTGCTGCACCTGAAAATCTGACTCGCTGGCCACTTTGATCTGTTCGTTTTTCTCATTCAGCTCAAAGCTCGCCGGTATGTTGCGAAAATCCCAGCGATTAGTCAGTTCACGTGACGCATTCTCGACCGCGTTGCGGATTTCCTGCATATCGATTTCCGATACAATATCGAAAGATGGCATAATCAATTCTCCCTGATTTATGCGTAGGAATAGGGGTATGTGGCATGCATGATACCTATTCCCCGCAGAGAAACAACATCCGCCCGCCTTGGCGCTTGCAGTCCCTTACTCACGCGCCATAATACGTCATTGTTGGGCTGAATGAATCAAAAGATAACCTCCGCCATCACACTGCGTGCTACGCGCATCGATAAAGGAAACCTCAGATGAAAATTACCGTGCTGGGTTGCGGCGCACTGGGTCAGCTTTGGCTTGCCGCATTACATCAGCAAGGCCACGACGTTCAGGGATGGATGCGGTTCCCCGCACCGTACTGTGCAGTCAATGTACAAATGCTGGACGGAAAACTGTGCAATCTGATGCTGCCGACAAACGATCACGAGCACCTGATGCATAGCGAATTGTTATTGGTAACCCTCAAAGCCTGGCAGGTTTCCGATGCCGTCAGCGCCTTGTTACCGACTATCGCCCCCAACTGTACCATTCTGTTGTTGCACAATGGCATGGGCACCCGCGAAGAGTTGCCGGTATTGACCCAACCGTTGTTACAAGGGGTCACGACTCACGCGGCCCGCCGCGATGCAACGCTGGTGGTGCACGTTGCCGGAGGAACCACGCACATTGGTGCCATTACCAGCGGCAACAGCCGTGGCGCTGTTCTTCACAGCGATACGCACTCTGCGCTGGCCGCATTGCTGCATCAGGCACTGCCGGATGTCGCCTGGTACAATAATATTGCCGTGACGTGCTGGCGTAAGCTGGCAACGAACTGCGTGATCAATCCCTTAACCGTGCTCTATAACTGCAAAAATGGGGCGTTAAGCGCTTACTCCGAGCAAATAGACCTGCTGTGTCAGGAGATCGTGCGTGTCATGGAGCGCGAACGCCACCCCGATTCACTGGAACAGGTGAAAGTGTACGTAGAGCAACTGATCCAGAATACCGCCGAAAATACCTCCTCCATGCTGCAAGATATCCGAGCCCAGCGTCATACCGAGATTGATTATATTACCGGCTATCTGCTGCAACGGGCCCGTGCCCACGGGCTAACGCTGCCGGAAAACAGCCGTTTATTTGAAATGATTAAGCTAAAGGAAAGCGAATATGACCGCATCGGTACTCCTCTGTCTGGCTCCTGGTAGCGAAGAAACCGAGGCTATCACCACGTTCGACCTGCTGGTACGCGCCAGTATTGCTGTTACGGTAGCCAGCGTCGCCAGCGACGGCGCAACAACAGTAACCTGTTCGCGTGGCGCTAGATTGGTGGCGGATGCACCGCTGGTTTCTGTTGCAGATAACCCGTTTGACGCCATCGTGTTACCAGGCGGAGTCAAAGGGGCAGCGTGTTTTCGCGACAGTCCGTTACTGGTGGAGTGTATTCGCCAAAAACATCAGGAAGGGAAAATCGTGGCCGCTATCTGTGCCGTGCCTGCACTGGTGCTGGAACACCACCAGCTGTTTCCCGTCGGCAATATGACGGGATACCCCACGCTAAAAGAGAAAATCGCGCCAGAAAAATGGATGGATAAGCGCGTGGTATTCGATCCACGCGTTAATCTGCTGACCAGCCAGGGCCCCGGCACCAGCATGGATTTCGCCTTGAAGCTGATTGATTTACTGTCCGGGCGTGCCAAAGCGGCAGAGGTAGCGGCGCAGTTGGTGCTGCCACCGGGCATTTATGATTATCGGGAGTGATGCTAATGTCCCATCAGGTTATCAGAGTTGATGACCTGAAGAGAGTTTGCCATAACGCAATGACAAAGGTAATCACACCTGTCATTACAAGCTATCATACTAAACGGGGACAGCATGGGTCACTTAAACATTCGCATCGATGACGAGCTCAAATCTCGTTCCTTTAGTGTCTTGAAAAAACTGGGGATGACCCAATCTGAGCTACTGCGTCAAACGCTGGAATACGTTGCTACCAATAAGCGACTACCCTTTCGTCAAGTGCTGTTAAGCGATGAAGATGCTGCATTGATTGAAGTTGCTCGTCAACGGCTGAAAAACCCTCAGCCAGTAAGCGTGACGCTTGAAGACTTATAAGCAGGAAATAGATTGATAGATAACGTCATTTAAAAAGGAATTTTAATGACTTACTCTTTGAACTTTGATGCTAATGCACTCAGAGAATGGCGCAAATTAGGTTCAACCGTCAGAGAGCAATTCAAAAGAAACTGGCTGAGATTCTTCAAAATCCACACGTAGCATCAAACAGATTATAGCCAACCGACTTAAAAATGATTACATCCTATGCCCTGATATGCGGCAAAGAAGCATAGCTGGCTGTTATCAAAATAATGTCGCTTGGCTATAAGAGCACTGCCCAACTGTTATAAAATAAAACTACGCCGTTCAGGCTACAGAATGATTTATCAGGTCAAAGACGATGTTGTCACTGTGTATGTGGTCGCGATCGGAAAGCGGGAGCGTTCTGCCGCCTATCTCGATGCAGCAAAACCGTTGTAATAAAGCTTATGCGTCATCATCCTCCGCTCGCGCGGAGGATGATGAGAGCAAGGTTAAGGCCGATATACCTTCACGTTAGTGAACCCCTGCTCACGCAGATACAGCGCCTGCAAACGGCTCATCACACCGCGTTCACAATACAGCAGGTAGGTCTTGCCCTGATCGAGATCGCCGAACTGGGTGCTGAGTTTGTAGAACGGCAGCGATTTAATTTCGACACCTGCCAGCGCAAGCGGACGATCGTCTTGCTCATCCACAGAGCGAATATCCAGCAAAATATCGTCGGCAGACAGCGATGCCACGGTTTCGACTTCCGTGACCTCTTGTGAAGTCTGGGTGGCGATATCACGGATATCAATATTGCGCGCTTCAAAGACCACCCGGTCCAGAATCTCAAAGTCGAACTTACCTTCTTCCTCTTCGATTTTGGATTTGACCGCTTTTACTGTTGGGCTTTTGGAAATTACCCCGCAATACTCAGGCATGATTTTGGCAAAATCTTCCGTGCCTAAATGGCGCGCCAGCTTGATGATGTGTTCTTTGTCGTGTGAAATCAGCGGGCGCAGGATCAGTGTATCCGAGGCATTATCGATGAGACGCAGGTTGGTCAACGTTTGGCTGGAAACCTGCCCTAACGCTTCCCCGGTTACCAACGCCTGAACGCCATAACGCTCCGCAATACGCGAAGCGGCACGCACCATCATGCGTTTAAGCACCACGCCCATCTGGCCGTCTTCCACTTTTTCCAGGATCTCGCCCACCACGGGTTCAAAATCGATAGCAACAAAGCGCACGCGATGCGAACTGCCAAAGCGTTTCCACAAATAGTGGGCGACCTGTTTAACACCAATTTCATGTGCAGCACCGCCCAGATTGAAAAAGCAGTAGTGCACGCGACAGCCGCGGCGGATGAGCATATAGCTGGACACGCCAGAATCGAACCCACCGGAAATCAGTGACAGCACATCTTCTTGCGTACCGATCGGGAAACCACCGATACCTTCATAACGCCCTTTGATCAGCAGCAAACGATCCTGTTCTATCTCCAGATGAACCGTAACCTGCGGCGTGGTGAGATTCACGCGCGCACTATCGATGTGCTGATTAAGTCCACCGCCCACATAACGCTCGACATCCTGTGAAGAGAAGTCGTGCTTACCGCGCCGTTTGACGCGCACACAGAAGCTTTTCCCTTCCAGTTGCGGACGATACAGGGCCAGCGTTTGTTCAAAAATGTCGTGCACATCGGTGTAAGCGTGGTCTTCAACATCCAGAATATGATGAATGCCGGGAATACGGGCTAACGCATCGCGAATCTCTTCGAGTTGGCTTTCCTCTTTGGCGCGGACTTCGATATGATCCCAATGACGGACGACGGCCAGTTGGTCGTCATACTGCTTAAGCACGTTACGAATGTTACCGGTAAGTATCTTAATAAAGCGCAACCGCACAGATTGACTCTTGATGGTGATTTCCGGGAACAATTTAATGATAAACTTCATGATGGCTGTCGTTACTTGATCAAATGGGCGTAAGTGTTAACCCGAGTGCTACATTCACGTTATCGGTAAACTCGTTCCATGGGGTGATTTTACCAATAGCATCCAGGGCGCGGAGTATATCATCTTCTCGCACGCTACGCGCAGGAAGGATGTGCTTATCTGTGCGATGGAACAGTAGCGAACAGTAACGATTAACGACACTAAAAGAACAGCATCACTTAGCGATCAGGATGTAAAATAGAGTCATGCCTGCAAAAAAAACGTCGCCTCACGCAGAGGCAAACAGCGAAACGCTGAATACCGCTGACTCAGCGCTGAGTTTTGAGGATGCGCTGCAACAGCTGGAACAGATTGTGACCCGCCTTGAATCGGGCGATTTGCCATTGGAAGCCGCGCTGAGCGCCTTCGAAAATGGCATTCAGTTGGCGCGCCAGGGACAGTTGCAGTTGCAACACGCAGAGCAACGCGTGCAGATCCTGCTCAGCGACGAGCCTGATGCCACACTGTCCCCTTTCACTCAGGGCACGACAACCCCGAACAGTAAGCCGCTATGACGGAATTCGCTGAGCAATTAAGCGTCCATGCCGATCGCGTTAATCAGGCATTGAACCGTTTTATCACCGACTTGCCGTTTCAGGGCAGTCCGCTGGTTGATGCCATGGCCTACGGCGCGCTGCTAGGGGGCAAACGCCTTCGGCCTTTTTTGGTTTATACCACCGGGCAGCTTTTCGGCATTCCGCTGAGCAGCCTGGATGCACCGGCTGCCGCAGTAGAATCTATCCACGCCTATTCGCTGATTCATGACGATTTACCGGCCATGGACGATGATGACCTGCGCCGTGGTCAACCGACCTGCCACATTAAATTTGGCGAAGCCACTGCGGTTCTGGCCGGGGATGCGCTGCAAACGTTAGCCTTCTCCATTCTGGCTGATGGCGCCATGCCGGAAGTAAGCGACCGCGATCGTCTCTCAATGGTCGAAGAACTGGCACAAGCCAGCGGCGTGGCAGGCATGTGTGGTGGGCAAGCGCTGGATTTGGCCGCAGAGGGTAAGCAAGTCGATCTCATCGCGCTGGAACAAATTCATCGCCACAAAACCGGCGCATTGATTCGCACGGCCGTCAGGCTTGGCGCGCTCAGCGCGGGCGCTGTGGGTCGGGCGGCACTGCCCCACCTCGATCGCTATGCCAATGCCATCGGTCTGGCCTTTCAGGTACAGGATGACATTCTTGATGTGATTGGCGACAGCGCCACCACCGGCAAGCGACAAGGAGCCGATCAGCAACTGGGCAAAAGTACCTATCCCGGCTTGCTCGGGCTTGACAGTGCGAAGGCAAAGGCGTCGGATCTCTATCAGGAATCACTGGCAGCATTGGATGAACTGCAAGCGGCCAGCGCAACGCCGCTCGATACCACGGTACTACGGGCATTGGCGAATTATATCGTCGAGCGAGATAAATAATTTCAAAATCACCCAGTGGATTTCAAGCGTGTCGCACGGTGGCAACGCCCGGATGGACACTTCATTCGCCGCTTGAGAGAAAATGGGGATTACACCTCAGAATGAGTCGCAAATGAGTTTTGATATTGCAAAGTACCCGACACTGGCTTTAGTGGAAACACCTGACGAACTGCGCATGCTGCCGCGTGACAGCCTGCTTAAACTGTGCGATGAACTTCGTCAATATCTGCTGGACAGCGTGAGTCGCTCCAGCGGCCACTTTGCGTCGGGGCTCGGCACCGTTGAACTCACCGTAGCGCTGCACTATGTCTACAACACGCCATTTGACCATCTGGTGTGGGATGTCGGCCACCAGGCCTATCCTCACAAGATTATCACCGGTCGCCGCGATCGCATTGCCACCATCCGCCAAAAAGGCGGCCTGCACCCGTTCCCCTGGCGCGGTGAGAGTGAATACGATGTGTTAAGCGTCGGTCACTCCTCAACGTCGATCAGCGCCGGGCTCGGCATGGCAGTCGCCGCCGAAGGTGAAGGCAAAGGACGCCGCACCGTGTGCGTTATCGGGGACGGCGCGCTGACAGCAGGTATGGCGTTTGAAGCCATGAACCACGCAGGCGATATTCGTTCCGATCTGCTGGTGGTGCTGAACGACAATGAGATGTCTATTTCCGAGAACGTCGGCGCGCTTAACAATCACCTGGCGCAACTGTTGTCCGGCAAACTCTACTCCACCCTGCGCGAAGGCGGTAAGAAGGTGCTGTCTGGCATCCCGCCTATCAAAGAGCTGGTCAAACGCACGGAGGAGCACCTGAAAGGCATGGTAGTACCCGGCACGCTGTTTGAAGAGCTTGGCTTTAACTATATCGGCCCGGTTGACGGTCATGATGTGGTCGGGCTGGCGCAAACCCTGAAAAACATGCGTAGCCTGAAAGGTCCGCAACTGCTGCATATCATGACCAAAAAAGGCCGTGGTTATGCGCCGGCAGAGCAAGATCCGATCAGTTGGCATGCCGTGCCTAAATTTGATCCGTCCAGCGGCACCTTGCCCAAAAGCAAGGCGAGCCTTCCCAGCTACTCGGCCATTTTCGGTGATTGGCTGTGTGAAATCGCCGCCAAAGACAGCAAGCTTATGGCGGTAACGCCAGCGATGCGCGAAGGTTCTGGCATGGTGCGCTTCTCTCGTGACTACCCACAGCAATATTTCGATGTTGCCATTGCCGAGCAGCACGCCGTCACCTTTGCTGCCGGTTTAGCGCTGGGCGGGTACAAACCGGTGGTGGCAATTTATTCCACCTTTTTGCAGCGGGCCTACGATCAGGTGATTCACGACGTCGCCATTCAGAACCTGCCGGTACTGTTCGCTATCGATCGCGGTGGTATTGTGGGTGCGGATGGTCAAACGCATCAGGGGGCGTTTGATTTGTCCTTCCTGCGTTGCATTCCCGATCTGGTTATCATGGCCCCGAGCGATGAGAACGAATGTCGCCAGATGTTGTTTACCGGCTACAGTTATCAAAACGGCCCTTGTGCCGTGCGCTACCCACGCGGTACCGGTACCGGCGCTACGCTTGAGCCGTTGCAGGAATTGCCTATCGGTAAAGGGGTGGTACGACGAGCGGGCGAGAAAGTCGCCATCCTCAACTTCGGTACACTGCTGCCGGAAGCGCAACGGGCTGCCGAAAAGCGCAACGCCACAGTGGTCGACATGCGTTTCGTCAAACCGCTGGATGAAGCACTGATCGCTGAACTGGCAAAAAGCCACGATCTGCTGGTAACGCTGGAAGAGAACGCATTGATGGGCGGTGCGGGCAGCGGCGTGAATGAAGTGGTGATGGCGCAACGTCTGGGCGTTCCGGTATTAAATCTGGGGCTGCCAGACAGCTTTATTCCCCAAGGGACACAGGAAGAAGTGCGTCACGACCTGGGATTGGATGCGGCTGGGATCGAGCGTCGCATTGATGAATGGCTGCAATAATCGTTGTATCGACCGGGGCAGCCGCCCCGGTCAACCACTGCGCATGCAGGTTAAGAAAATAGCGGCCAGTGGTGCCCGATCCAGTAGATAATGCCAGCGGAGATAACCCCAGCCACAATATCGTCAATCATGATCCCCATGCCGCCATGGACATTGCGATCGAACCAGCGTATCGGCCAGGGTTTGAAAATATCCAGAACACGAAACACCACAAACCCAGCCAGCACCCACTGCCACTGTTCATCTGGGATCGCCATCAGCGTGATCCACATCCCGACAAATTCATCCCAAACGATGCTGCCGTGATCGTGCACGCCCATGTCTTTGGCCGTTTGATGACACAGGTAAACGCCGATGCAAATGCTGAACATGATAATCAGCGAATACAGTTGCCAGGGCAGGAAGGAGAGCAGATACCACACGGGGATCGCCGCCAGCGATCCCGCCGTGCCGGGCATCCAGGGTGAAAGGCCACTGCCAAACCCGGTTGCCAGCAGGTGCCAGGGATTGCTCAGGCACAAGCGCTGCTTAGAGGCGCGCTTGGCTTCTCGGTCATTGGCTGAAGTGGTCATAGCCTTTCCAGTTCAGTTCCACTGCGTTATCACCACGGAAAAAGCGTAGCCCCTCGGACGACGGCGCTATCTGGCCAATGCAGGTATACCCCACACCAAGTTGGCCCAGCGCCATGTCGATCGCTCCGCGATTAATTTCCGGCACGGTAAAGCACAGTTCATAATCTTCCCCGCCAGACAGCGCCCAACGCAATGCCTGATCGGGTTCAACGTGTTGTATCATTGCTGATGAGTATGGAACCGCATCAAGCTGCACGCGAGCGCCGCAATCACTGGCAGCCAAAATATGGCGTAAATCCGAGATCAACCCATCCGACAGATCGATAGCCGCACTGGCAAGCGTGCGCAACGCTTGACCTTGCAAAATACGCGGCTGCGGACGCAAATGGCGTTGCACCAAGGACTGGCGCGCCGCGCTGTCACTCACCTGCAAACGTTGTTGCAAAATCGCCAGCCCGGCGGCGCTGTCACCCAGCGTTCCGGTCACATAGATCCAATCGCCAATGCGCGCGCCAGCACGGGTGAGCACACGACCGGCAGGCACCAACCCGTGGATGGTCAACGTAAGGCTGAGCGGACCGCGGGTGGTATCGCCGCCAATCAGCTGCATGCCATAGTAATCCAGCAGCGTGAACAAGCTATCGCTGTAGGCTGCCAGCCATGCGCTGTTGATGTCGGGCAAAGTAATGGCCAGAGAGAGCCAGGCAGGATCGGCGCCCATGGCAGCCAGATCGCTTAAGTTAACGGCCAGAGATTTGTAACCCAAATCAGCAGGATCGATAGTCGGTAGGAAATGCACCCCAGACACCAGTGTGTCCGTACTGACGGCTAAAAGCTGCTTTTCTGCCACTGAGAGCAACGCACAATCGTCGCCAATCCCCAATTCCACATCACGACGCGGATTTCCCGCCTTGTAGGCGTTCGTGCGATTGAAATAGCGGGCAATCAGATCAAACTCACCGTAAACCATAACCGTTTCCGTCAAAAACAATCGCGAACAGGGCCGACATTCCGGCCCTGAGCGTTACTTCTTGGTTTGGCGCACCGTTGGAGCGACTTTATCCAATACGCCGTTGACAAACTTGTGGCTATCTTCCGCACCGAACACTTTCGCCAGTTCAATGGCTTCGTTAATGGCAACCTTGTAAGGAACGTCGTCGCGCTTGCTCAGTTCGAACAGGGCAATACGCAGCACAGCTCGCTCCACCTGCCCCAACTCTTCGAGCTGACGTGACAGGTAGGGTGCCATCAATGCATCCAGTTTTTCTGCCTGCATGGCGACGCCCGCCAGCAACTCACGAAAGTAACTGATGTCGACGTCTTTGACATCCTGCTCACTCAGGAATTGCAGTTCAATATCGGCAATGTCATTCTTTGACAATTGCCAGGAATACAGCGCTTGAACCGCACATTCACGAGCGCGGCGACGAGCAGCAGGTTTCACGAAATACCCCTTTTTTAATCAAACTTATTTGATAGCTTTCAATACGTTAATCATTTCCAGCGCGGTCAGCGCAGCTTCTGCACCTTTATTGCCCGCTTTGGTGCCAGCGCGTTCAATCGCCTGCTCGATGCTTTCTGTCGTTAAAACGCCAAACGTCACTGGAATATCGCTGTTCATGGCAACATGCGCCAACCCGGAGCTGCACTCACCCGCAACATATTCAAAATGCGCAGTGCCGCCACGGATCACCGTTCCCAGCGCCACGACGGCGTCATAGCCGTTTTTTGCCAGCGCGCGCGCAGTCATTGGCAGCTCATAAGCACCAGGCACCCAGACGACAGTAATGTTTTCATCTTTGACCTGACCAATACGTTTCAGCGCATCGATAGCACCTTCCAGCAGGCTATCGTTGATAAAATTGTTGAAACGGGCAATCGCAATCGCGACGCGGGCATCAGGGGTGGCAACAACACCTTCAATGACGTTCATAGCGTTCCTTATAATCATAATCGCATGCTAATACCCCGCAGGGGGGCGGATTCTATCACATTCTTGCGACGGCGTATCCGGTTTTGTCTGCCACACCCCATTGAGGCCAGAGCAAACCAAAACCGCAGGATATCGACGTCAGGATTGCGGTATCAAACGCAGACGGAGATCGGGGCCAATCTGGCACACTTCCGTCAGCGTAAATGAAGGCGCTTGCGCCAATTGCGTCAACCCCGGCAACACACACAGGGCCCGGGCATCATGCCCTAACAGTTTCGGGGCCAGGTACACGATCAACTCATCGACCACGCCCGCATTCAACAGCGCACCTGCCAGCGTAGCACCGGCTTCAACCCACACTGAATTAATCTGGCGCTTGCCGAGCGTCATCATTAGCGCAACCAAATCGACGCCGCCACCGTGAGCAGGCAGAGTCAGGTGTGTCACGCTGTCAGGCCATGCGCTATCATTGTTCGGTTGGGTACTCGCCAGCCAGGTTTGGCCCGGTTGATGGACCAGTTGATGCTGAGACGTTACGCGTCCATGGCTGTCGACGATCACGCGCACGGGCTGAGGCAGCGCCACATCGGGAAGCTGCTGTTGCGTAGTGGCATCCAACGTCTCCCAGCGTACCGTTAACAGCGGATCGTCCGCCAGCACGGTAGCGCTGCTGCTAAGGATAGCGGCGCTTTGTGCACGAAAGCGTTGCACATCCTGACGCGCCTCGGGAGAGGTAATCCACTTGCTCTCTCCGGACGCCATCGCCGTGCGACCGTCCAGCGAAGCGGACACTTTAAGACGAACATACGGAACGCCAGTGCGCATCCGTTTGAGAAAACCCAGATTAACCTGCTCGGCATCTTGCATCATCAAGCCGTGACTGACGGCGATACCCGCCTGCTGTAAACGGTGTAAACCACGCCCGGCTACCTGAGGGTTGGGATCTTGCATCGCCGCCACGACGCGCGCCACACCCGCCGCAATCAACGCATCCGCACAGGGCGGCGTGCGCCCGTGGTGGCTACACGGCTCCAGCGTCACATAGGCGGTCGCTCCACGGGCCTGTTCACCCGCCATGCGCAGCGCATGCACTTCCGCATGTGGTTCACCGGCGCGCAGGTGATAACCTTCGCCGACCATTTCACCGTCGCGCACAATCACACAGCCAACGTTAGGGTTTGGCGAGGTAGTAAAACGACCACGCCGCGCTAGTTCAAGCGCACGTGCCATCCAGAATTCATCTTGCCGTTCCATATGACGAATCCTGTAACCGAGCAATCTCTTCGCCAAACTCCCGAATATCCTCGAAGCTACGGTATACGGAGGCAAAACGAATATAAGCGACTTTATCTAAGCGCTTCAGGGCATCCATCACCAAATTGCCAATCATCTTGGCGGTGACTTCACGCTCACCCGTAGCACGCAGTTGAGATTTGATATGATTAAGGGCATTTTCAACATCATCCGCACTGACCGGCCGTTTTTCCAGCGCTTTCAGCATCCCTTTACGCAATTTCTCTTCGTTAAAGGGCTCGCGAACGTCATTGCTTTTGATCACCCGGGGCATCACTAGCTCCGCCACTTCAAACGTGGTAAAGCGCTCATTGCACACCAGACACTGACGGCGACGCCGCACCTGCGTGCCTTCTCCAACCAGACGAGAATCAATAACTTTGGTATCAACAGCAGAGCAGAATGGGCAGTGCATAACATATCCCGATGATTAGCTTCTCTTGCGCTTAGTTTACCCTGATTTGATTGACTAACCTAAATATCCAGCGCTTACAGACCAATATTTGCATAAGTGCCTGCATAAACGCGGCATGATTTAACTCTCATTCGCCACTACGCTTATATACTTGCCACGTAAAAACGACACGAGAAAGGCATAATGCAATGAGGGGAATACCTGAATGAATAACTATTATCGTGCATCTGGTCTCTTGATGCTGGCGCTGACGGGCTGTTCAGCGCCTCCGCAAACGCCTACGCTGCAACGGGAAGTCGGGCAGCTTAACCGGCAATTACAAACCCTGACGGCACAGGCGTTAGCCCTGGAGCAGCAAAATACCTTAAACAGTCACTCTACCCACGGTGTGTACCTGCTGCCCAGCGCAAAAAGCAGCGCAATTTTAGAAAGCAATATTGGCAAACTGAGCATTTCCCTGAGCCATATTGAACCCGAAGCCAATGGCACCCAGGCGCTGTTGCACGTTCGGCTACTGGAAGGTACAGCCCTGCCTGCGTTTCACGCGCAACTCGACTGGGGTCAGCTCGATCCGGTCAGCAGCAAGCCATTGCCAAGCGAAACGCACACCCATCAACTGATGCTCGACGCCCCCCTATTGCCCAAAACCGAAGCCATATTTGGCGTGCGGCTAAGCGGTGTCACACCGGAGCAGCTCGGGTTTATCCGTCTGCATCAAGTGGAAACCAGCCGCCCCTGATATAAAAAAAAATCCCTGCCGTAGCAGGGATTTCTCTCAACGTTATCAAACGGCCTTAAGGCAAGATGGAGGGTTGATCCGCCCCTTCCTTCTCGACTTTCTGCACCAGCAGGTGTTCGCGCTTCATCCCGAGCTTCAGCGCCAGCGCGGAAGCCACGTAAATGGAGGAGATAGTACCGATAGACACCCCGATCAGCATTGCCAGCGAGAAACCTTCCAGCATCGCGCCGCCAAAAATGTAGAGCATCAATACCACACCCAGCGTGGTGCCAGAGGTCATCAAGGTACGGCTCAGCGTCTGAGTCAGCGACACGTTCATGATTTCGTAAGGCGTACCGCGGCGAATCTTGCGGAAGTTTTCACGAATACGGTCAGATACCACGATGCTGTCGTTCAACGAGTAACCGATAACCGACATCAGCGATGCGACGATGGTCAAATCGATCTCGATTTGAAACAGCGAGAACACCCCCATGGTGATGATCACGTCGTGCGCCAATGCCAGCACCGCCCCCAACGCCAGACGCCATTCAAAGCGGAATCCTACGTAGATCAAGATACAGATCAACGCGGCCAGCAATGCCATAGCACCGTCTTGCGCCAAATCGTTACCCACACTCGGTCCAACAAACTCTATGCGCTTCACCGTTGCACTCTGTTCCGTGCCCTGGTTAATCACGCTAACCACTTTGTTGCCCAGTTCCTGACCTGACGTGCCCACGCTCGGCGGCATGCGCACCATCACATCACGGCTGCTACCGAAGTTCTGAATCAACGGATCGGCAAAACCGGCTTTTTCCAACGCGTCACGAATCAAGTCCAGATCGGCTGGTTTTTCCAGGTTGATTTCAATCACCGTACCACCGGTGAAATCCAACCCCCAGTTAAACCCGCGCACACCCATAACAATCAGTGACAGGATTAACAAAGTGCCCGAAATGACGAACGCGACGTTATCCCAACGCATAAAGTCATAGACTTTACGACCATAGTTGAGCTGTTCAACAGTATATTCCTGTGCCACGACGCACTCCTCAAATAGACAGCTTGTTAACGTGTTTGCCGCCGTAAACCAGGTTTACAATCGCACGGGTACCAACAATAGCGGTAAACATCGAGGTCGCAACCCCAATCGCCGTCGTAATGGCAAAGCCTTTGATTGAACCGGTCCCCACAGCGTACAGAATCACTGCCGTGATCATCGTTGTCAGGTTGGCATCGACGATACTGGAGAACGCACCTTTGTACCCTTCATGAATGGCTTGCTGAACCGTGCGCCCGTTCCTGAATTCTTCTTTGATACGTTCGTTAATCAGTACGTTGGCATCCACCGCCACAGCCAGCGTCAACACGATACCGGCAATCCCCGGCATGGTGAGCGTCGCCCCCGGCAACAGTGACATCACCCCGACGATGAGCACCAGGTTAGCCACCAGCGCAGTGGTCGCAATGACACCAAACCCTTTGTAGAACACCACCATAAACACGATCGACGCCACCAACCCCCACAAGCAGGCTTCAAGCCCCTGGGTGATATTTTCCATCCCCAGCGTTGGCCCGATGGTGCGCTCTTCAACAATCTGGATCGGGGCAATCAATGCACCGGCACGCAGCAACAGTGAAAGTTGACGCGCTTCGTTCGGGTTATCGATACCGGTAATACGGAAGCTGTTACCCAGACGCGACTGAATGGTCGCGACGTTGATCACTTCTTCGTGTTTTTCCAGAATGGAACGATCGGATGTGGCATCTTTCTTACCGCTGTCCTTGTATTCCACAAACAAGGTTGCCATCGGTTTACCGATGCTGTCCTTGGTGAAATTGGACATGGCGTTACCGCCCGCGCTGTCCAGCGAGATATTCACCTGCGGACGACCGTATTCGTCGGCACCCGAGGTGGAATCGGTAATGTGGTCACCGGTGAGGATGACACGCTTATACAGCACCACCGGGGTGCCATCACGCATGTTCTTAACTTCGGAATCAACCGGAACACGGCCATTGGCCGCGGCCGTCACGTCCGCAGAACTGTTTACCAGACGGAATTCCAGCGTTGCTGTCGCCCCCAGAATTTCCTTGGCACGCGCGGTGTCCTGAATACCGGGCAGCTCAACCACGATGCGATCCGCACCCTGGCGCTGTACCAGCGGTTCGGCCACGCCCAGTTGGTTAACACGGTTACGCAAGATATTGATGTTTTGCTGGACGGCGTATTCGCGCGCTTCACGCAGACGCTCGGCGCTCATCATCGCACGCATCAGGTTATCGCCACTGGCGTTAAACACCAGATCGCGATGACGGGCGGTAAGATACGAAATAGCGTCGTTGCGCGTTGCCGCATCGCGGAAACGGATCTCTACGGTATTGTCATCGGCTTTACGCACAGTGGCGTAAGGGATGCCCTTTTCACGCAGATCGCTGCGCAAGGAATCCATAGTCTGCTCTTGCAGTTTACCTAATGCCGTTTCCATATCCACTTCCATCAGGAAGTGCACACCGCCGCGCAGGTCGAGACCCAGTTTCATGGGTTCTGCACGCAGCATACGCAGCCAGTTTGGCGTAGCGGGGGCCAGGTTCAAAGCAACGACATACTTCTCACCCAATGCATTCACCAGCCCTTCACGGGCGCGCAGTTGAATATCTGGGGTGGAGAAACGGGCAAGGATCGCACCACTTTCTAACACGAGCGATTTGCTGGTGATCTGCTGTTCTTGTAATACATTCTGGACTTGGATCAGCGTTGACTCACTGGCGGCGATACCTCGCGCGCCAGTGATTTGTACCGCCGGATCCTCACCATACAGGTTAGGAAGTGCATAAAGCAGGCCGATGAGCAATGCCACGACAAGCATCAGGTACTTCCACAAAGGATAACGATTTAACACGGCAGTTCCCTTCGGGAAAATCAAAAATTACAGGGCTTTGATGGTGCCCTTTGGCAATACGGCAGCCACAAAATCACGTTTGATAACCACTTCATTGGTGTCGTTCAGCGCGATAGCGATGTACCCAGTCTCAGAGACTTTCGTCACACGACCCACCAGACCGCCCGTCGTCAGCACTTCATCCCCTTTGGAAATGGAGTCCATCAGTTTCTTGTGATCTTTAGCGCGTTTTTGCTGAGGACGCAGAATCATGAAGTAAAAAATCAGACCAAAAACAGCCAGCATAATCACCAGATAGTACGGGCTTTGTGCCGGAGCACCAGTTGCAGCCACAGCATCAGAAATGAAAAAACTCATTTAACTATCCTCTTTGTTATCAAACCAAACGTGTGCAAAAGTATATGAAATCCAAATGTGCCTAAAGCGCTTCAACCGTACACATCACGCGCAGCAGCTACGAAAACCGCGTCGTCAGTCGTGTTGACCTGCCGCCGTTTCAGCAAGGGAAGGCGCTGGCTTGCCAATCCGTTGGTAAAAATCCGCCACAAAGTGCTCTAATTTACCCTCTTCGATGGCCTGACGTAAACCCGCCATCAATCGTTGATAATACCGCAAATTGTGGATGGTATTGAGGCGCGCGCCGAGTATTTCGTTGCAACGGTCGAGATGATGCAAGTAAGCGCGGCTATAATTGCGACACGTGTAGCAATCACAGTGCTCATCCAGTGGACGAGTATCATCCTTGTGTACCGCATTGCGGATTTTTACCACGCCGTCGGTAACAAACAGGTGGCCGTTGCGTGCATTGCGCGTTGGCATCACACAGTCAAACATGTCGATGCCACGCCGCACGCCTTCCACCAGATCCTCAGGCTTGCCGACCCCCATCAGATAACGGGGTTTATCCGCCGGGATCTGCGGGCAAACATGCTCCAGAATGCGGTGCATATCAGCCTTCGGCTCCCCGACTGCCAGGCCGCCCACAGCGTACCCATCAAAGCCAATCTCTACCAGCCCTTTTACTGAGACATCGCGTAAATCTTCGTAAACACTTCCCTGAATGATACCGAATAACGCGTTGTTGTTATTGAGTTCATCAAAACGATCGCGGCTGCGTTTCGCCCAACGCAGCGACATTTCCATCGAGCGTTTGGCATAATCCCAATCAGCAGGATAAGGCGTACACTCATCGAAAATCATCACGATATCAGAGCCGAGATCGTACTGGATTTCCATCGATTTTTCCGGGCTAAGGAAAATCGGGTCGCCGTTGATCGGGTTACGGAAGTGCACACCCTCTTCGGTGATTTTGCGGATGTCACCCAAGCTGAATACCTGAAACCCGCCGGAATCGGTCAGGATAGGGCCATGCCACTGCATGAAATCATGCAGATCGCCATGCAACTTCATGATCTCCTGCCCTGGGCGCAGCCACAGGTGGAAGGTGTTACCCAGCAGGATTTGCGCGCCAGTTTCTTTCACTTCCTCGGGCGTCATGCCCTTTACCGTGCCGTAGGTGCCAACCGGCATAAACGCCGGGGTTTCCACTACGCCACGCTCAAAAACAAGACGGCCACGGCGCGCGCTACTATCGGTTTGCAACAATTCGTATTTCACTTTGCCTCCAGCATCAGAAAAACAGTCCGATGTTGTTATTGGTCAATCAACACGCCAACAGATTGCACTCTGCGACGCGATTATGCGTTTGCTTTTAAAAAAACTTAGGCGTCGCTGTCCGCCGCATTGGCAACCTGCTCCGCTTCAGCCGCAGGATTGCGCGTAATAAACATGGCGTCGCCGTAGCTGAAAAAGCGATACTGCTCGCTCACCGCTGCACGGTAAGCCGCCATGGTGTGCTGATAGCCTGCAAACGCAGACACCAGCATGATCAGCGTTGATTCCGGCAGATGGAAGTTAGTCACCAGCGCGTCGATCACGCGATAATGATAGCCGGGATAGATAAAAATGCGCGTATCACCGAAGAAAGGAACAACTAGCGCTTCTTGCGCCGCCTGCGCCGCACTTTCCAATGAACGCACTGAGGTGGTGCCAACGGCGATCACGCGATTACCGCGCGCTTTACACGCCAGCACAGCATCGACCACGTCCTGCGGCACTTCAGCATACTCCGCGTGCATGATGTGATCTTCGATGGTATCAACCCGCACGGGCTGGAAAGTGCCTGCGCCGACGTGCAGGGTGACAAACGCCATTTCAACCCCTTTCTCGCGCAGCGCAGCCAGTAGCGGCTCATCAAAATGCAGGCCCGCCGTCGGTGCGGCAACCGCACCGGGGCGCTGACTATACACCGTTTGGTACAGTTCACGATCGGCATCTTCATCCGGCCGGTCAATATAAGGCGGCAGCGGCATGTGGCCGATGTCGTTTAATATCGTCAACACATCGCGGGTATCATCAAAGTGCAGCTCAAACAGCGCATCGTGGCGCTGAGCCATCACGGCTTTAACGCTATCGTCTTCTCCCAGCAACAGTTCCGTTCCCGGCTTGGGCGCTTTGGACGCTTTGACATGGGCCAGCACACGCCGTGTGTCCAGCACGCGCTCAACCAGCACCTCAATCTTGCCACCGCTGGCCTTTTGGCCAAACAGACGTGCTGGAATGACGCGCGTATTGTTAAACACCAGCAGATCGCCCGCTGCCAGCTTATCCAGCAGATCGGTGAAAACACCATAGGTCAGGGCTCCCGTCGGACCGTCCAGCGACAGCAATCGGCAACCGCTACGCTGCGCCTGCGGATAATGCGCAATGAGCGCTTCGGGAAGTTCAAACGAAAAATCAGAGACTCGCATGGCTATTCACTTGGTTGTGCTATTTATAAAAGAGTGTTCAACAGGAACAGGTAAAAAAACGGCGGTCTAGTCTAGAGCCGTAAGCGCGCGGCTGCAACAAATAAGCAAACGGTGCATAAAATTGATGTAAACTGGCAGGATGAATTTTCTTGCTCATCTTCACCTGGCCACGCTAGCCGATAGTTCGCTTCTCGGCAACCTGATGGCAGACTTTGTGCGCTGTAACCCGCAACAAGGCTTTAGCGATGACGTGGTGTCAGGTATCCGCCTGCACCGCCGCATCGATGTGCTGACGGACAGTCAGGCCGAAGTGAAAGCCGCCGCCGCCCATTTCAGCGCCGACTACCGCCGCGTTGCGCCCATCACGCTTTACGTGCTGTGGGACCATTTTCTTGCCCGCCACTGGACGTGTGTGTGTCCGCAACAATCGCTGGAAGCGTTTGTCGATACCGCTCGCACTCAGATAGAGCCGCATCTGGCAGACACGCCAGAACGCTTTCAAAATCTGAATCACTATCTGTGGCGTGAGCGCTGGCTGGAGCGCTACGCCGAGCTGCCCTTTATTGCCGATGTGCTGCAACGCATGGCGATACGTCGCCCTCGGTTAGCTGCGTTAGCGGGCTCGTTTGAGGATATCGAGCGTCACTACACCGCCTTTGAAGACTATTTTTGGTGTTTCTATCCACGCATGATGGAACAGGCTCGCTTACAACAACTGTAAGGATGTCAATTTATGCAGGGTGTTGCCAATCAATTCGATAGACAAAACCTATCTCATTAATCGGTCTGTTGGTCTGTATTCACAGAAGAAGAAACCCTATACTGCCTTTTGTTTTTTCATCCTCGTCCTTTTAATCACTTTTACAGGAGTTATTATGGTCCTGGTAACGCGTCAAGCCCCTGACTTCACCGCTGCTGCCGTATTAGGCAATGGCGAAATCGTTGAAAACTTCAATCTGAAAAAGCATATCAGCGGTAAAGCGGCAGTGATTTTCTTCTGGCCGATGGACTTTACCTTCGTCTGCCCGTCAGAACTGATCGCCTTTGACCACCGCTACAAAGAGTTTCAAGATCGCGGCGTGGAAGTGGTTGGCGTCTCGTTTGACTCCGAATTCGTTCACAACGCCTGGCGCAACACGCCGGTGAAAAGCGGCGGTATCGGCCCGGTGCAATACGCCATGGTCGCCGACGTGAAGCGTGAAATCCAGAAAGCCTATGGCATTGAACACCCGGATGCTGGCGTGGCACTGCGCGGCTCTTTCCTTGTCGATAAAGAAGGCTTCGTTCGCCATCAGGTCGTCAACGATCTGCCGCTGGGCCGCAACGTTGATGAAATGCTGCGTATGGTTGATGCCCTGCAATTCCACGAAGAGCACGGCGAAGTGTGCCCGGCACAGTGGGAAAAAGGTAAATCCGGTATGGGCGCATCGCAGGATGGCGTTGCCAAATACCTGACGGAAAACGCCGACAAGCTGTAATGGCCGTTTTTCTTTAACCGCCGATGCATTGGCGGTTTGATTCTGCTAAAGAACCCGATGCTGTGGCATCGGGTTCTTTTTTTATTATTGACAATATCATTTATCACGCCAGGTAATAATTACAATAAGAAATAACCACATTCCCCGAACTCAGTTAAAAGTATTACCTCCTGGCATATTTTATTAAATCCACGCCAGGTTCACACGCCCCTAAAACTTTCACTGATTACACATGAATATTATTCACATTATTTAATTAAACAACGCTAAATACAAAATTCAGAAATGCTAGGCTGTGTCCCTTAATTGCTTGAGCTATAGTATCCATCTGTTTCTAAGACACTTTGGATTATGGCTCGCTACGATCTTTCTGATGAAGCATGGGCAATCATTGAGCCCTTGTTACCAACCGTTTTGACATCTCCGCAGGCAGGCCGGCCATGGGCAGAACATCGCAAAATCGTCAACGGCATGTTCTGGATACTGTGTTCAGGTGCCCCATGGCGTGATTTACCTGAACGTTACGGCCCATGGAAAACCGTTTATAACCGTTTCAATAGATGGTCAAAGTCTGGAGTTATTAACATTATTTTTAATAAGTTACTTTCATTTCTTGATGCTCATGGACTTGTTGACTGGTCAGCCATTGCGCTGGATGGCAGCAATATCCGTGCGCTCAAATGTGCGGCTGGCGCTCAAAAAAACATCCCGATATTACCAACGATAACAGCCTGGGTCGCTCACGAGGTGGTTATGGCACCAAAATCCACATGGCGACTGACGGAAGCGGCATCCCGCTAAATATCGTACTGAGTGCTGGGCAGGCTCACGAAAGCCTGTTCGCGTTACGACTCCTGGACGGCATTGGCGTGCAACGGCAGAACGGTAGCATGAAGCGTCGTGGTCATGCGGTACTGGCTGACAAAGCCTACTCTGGCAATAAACTAGTTGCTGAATAGAGACTTGCATTTTTTGTCAGGCTATTGGCTTTGTTGAATAAATCGAACTTTCAGGGGATCGCCGGATCAAAGCACTATCATCGCTCCCGATAGCAGCTCCCCATGGCAAAGCAAAAGTTTAAAATCACCAACTGGCCCACCTACAACAAAGCACTCAGACAACGCGGCTCCCTGACGGTCTGGCTTGATGAGTCGGCCATCGCTGCATGGACTGACAGTTCTTCGCCTGAAGGTCGTGGTCGGCCGCTTTACTACACCGATATGGCTGTTACCACGGTTTTGATGATAAAGCGCGTGTTTAACCTGTCGCTCCGGGCATTACAGGGCTTTGTCGACTCGGTTTTTACACTGATGAGCCTGCCACTGCGCTGCCCGGACTACTCTCTGGTCAGTCGGCGGGCAAAAACCGTCAGTATCAGCATAAAAACGCCAACGCGTGGTGAAATCTCGCATCTGGTCATCGACAGTACCGGTCTGAAGGTCTTTGGCGAAGGTGAATGGAAAGTCAGGCAGCATGGGGCTGACAGACGAAGAGTGTGGCGCAAGCTTCATCTGGCAGCAGACAGTGCGACGCATGAGATTATCTGTGCCGACTTATCGCTCAGCGGAACGACAGATGCGCAGGCACTGCCGGGCCTGATTAACCAAACCCACCGAAAAATCAGGGAAGTGTCAGCAGACGGTGCTTATGACGCCCGTTACTGCCACGATGCGTTGCTAAGAAAGAAAATCAGGCCCCTTATCCCGCCGCGAAGCGGAGCCAAATACTGGCCGGACAAGTACCATGAACGTAACCATGCGGTGGCGAATCAGCGTCTGAGCGGGAGTAATGATATGTGGAAAAAGAAAGTGGGTTATCACCGGCGTTCAGTGGCAGAAACAGCGATGTTCCGCATAAAAACTTTGCTGGGTGGCCATCTGAGCCTGCGTGACTATGAGGCTCAAGTAGGTGAAGCCATAGCGATGGTCAAAGCGCTGAACCGTATGACGTTGTTGGGTATGCCACACAGCGTCAGGATAGGATAACAGGTGTAGCAGAGGGAGTCATCCTGTCGGCTAATTCTGATTTATTCAACAAAGCCCAGGCTATTGAGAATAAAAAGAGGTTTAACTTAGAGAATAAAGGTTTGAAATGATCAACAAAGAGCGGTTGTTACGAGATAATCGTTTATGTAAAGCAATCATTGGATTATCAGTCGAAGAATTGAAAAATTTAGCCGCTGAATTTTCAGCTTGTTATTTGATTTATCGGAAAAAGAATCGAAAAGATCACGAGCGGCAGATGGGTGCAGGGCAGAAAGGATTTATCCCAACCCCATTAGATAAACTGCTTTTTATTTTATTGTATTTAAAATGTTATCCGACCTATGATTTGCAAGGACTTCTTTTTGGTTTAGATAGAACACGGGTATGTCGCTGGGTAAAAATATTATTGCCGGTTTTAGAGATGACCTTGGGGCGAGAATGTGTTTTGCCCGCTCGTCAAATTCGCTCTGCTGAGGAATTTTTTCGCGCCTTTCCTGGAGTTAAAGACGTCTTTATTGATGGGACAGAGCGACCTGTCCAAAAGCCTAAGAATCTGCGTCGGCGAAAAAAAATGTATTCGGGAAAGAAAAGACAGACCACTCGAAAAGGGCTTATTATGACTGACGAAACAAGGCAAATTGGATTTATCCCCATGAGCAAAAATGGGCGCCGTCACGATAAACGCTTACTCGATAAAGTCGATATAATTCGCCATATTCCTCCTGAGGTAACCATCTGGGCAGATACCGGTTTTCAAGGTATAGATAAACAGCATCCTAATACACAAATCCCAAAAAAAGGAACTCGAAAAAGACCTTTATCGACTGAACAAAAACAAGAAAATAAAATAATCTCGGGCATCCGTATTACAGTTGAACACGCCATCGCGGGTATCAAGCGCCTCGGTTGCATGACCCAAATTTTACGGAATCGTAGACCCTTTATTAATGATACCTTCTTACTCCTTAGCGCCGGTCTTTGGAATTTCCATCTCAGAACAGCGTAAAATTTACTTCAATCACCGAAACACCCTTATTTCACTATTAAGCAACACGCTTAGTGTAATGCGGGCAAGAAAATGCATCGAACAAGGGCCAGTACAGCAGGTACTGACTGCACCAAAAATCTGCTATACCCGCGAGTTGATTGCCGCCGAACCTGAGGGACTTCCCCATCCCGTTGAGCCTCAAGCAAAGGCCCCATTCCCACTCGAAACGCAACAAAACGGTAGAGGCTTATGCCCCCAGTAAGTGCGTTAAAAATACCTCATTGGGGGAACGATAGCCCAGCGATTTTCTGCCCTGATCCGGCCCAGAGATCGTGGACACGCTGTTAAGTGAGTAAAATTGCTGACAGAGGTGGAAAATGACTCAATCGAACGGTCGTAAAATGAGCAACAATCGCTATCCGGACGAGTTTCGGGAGAATGCTCTGCTACTTGCTCAGCGGATTGGCGTAGCCAAAGCAGCCAGTGAGTTGAATCTTCACGAATCGCAGCTTTATGCCTGGCGTAAAAAACAGCAAATGGCGCTATCCTGCTCCGAACGTGAACAGCAGCAATCTGTTGAAATTGTAAGGCTTAAACGTCAACTGGCTGATCAGGCTGAGGAGTTAGCCATCCTCCAAAAGGCCGCGACGTACTTCGCCAGACGCCTGAAGTGAGGTACGTCTTTATGCAACAATATCAGGCTGAGTTTCGGGTTATAGCCAAGCGACTTAATTTTGATTACACCATATGGACTGAGAACAAACTCTCTGTATCGCAACCCATCTCTCTTTTTTTGCTTTTTGCTTGTGCCCATTTATGCTCAATTGGGTTAAGATCTGGCGAATATGTAGGCAAATACTCCACCATATACCCTGCATCGATGATGACTTGTTGAATATTATGTTTTTTGTGAAAAGTGGCATTGTCCATCATGATTACACTGTTTTTAGGGAGTACTGGGATAAGGACTTGTGTGACCCAGGCATAGAAAACATCGCTGTTAATATTGATATCAAATAATCCGATAGCAAACAGCGTTGTGCCTAATAAAGCGCCGATAACATTTGTTCTTCCCCTAGCTCCCCAGTTCTTCAGGCCAAAACACCGTTGACCTTTTGGGGAATAGCCGTGAGTCCGTGGGGCATCGTGTGAAAAACCACTTTCATCAATAAAAACAATAGGTTTACCTTCTTTTTCATACTGTTGTTTTTTTTGTTGAAATCCCTGCCGGGCGTTTTCGTCGGCTTTCGGATGACGTAGAGTTTTTTTTATAGGTCAATCCCAGCTTTTTAAGCGCTTGCCAAATGGCCTTCTGACAAACGCCAAAACGCTCTGCACGTTCTTTTTGGTAAGCATCTGGATATTGTTCAACATCTTTTATCAACTC
Organism: Symbiopectobacterium purcellii; assembly: GCF_052050035.1. GTDB lineage: Bacteria > Pseudomonadota > Gammaproteobacteria > Enterobacterales > Enterobacteriaceae > Symbiopectobacterium > Symbiopectobacterium purcellii_A. Next base: position 3,374,804 of record NZ_CP189882.1, on the reverse strand, counting down.
GGATTTATCGATCTTTCGCTGACGCGTGGTCGATGCTTTTGACTCTATTTGATTAATCCAACGCGATACAGAGGCAGGGCCAATCCGAAATTGCTTCGCTGTTTCTCGGATACTCAACCCTTCGTTTTTCCGTGTAGATATCACTTTACGTCTAAAATCAATTGAATAGCTCATTTAAATAATGTAATCAAAATTAAGTCGTTTAGCTATAAGTCTATGGCGCGTGTTCTGGTCGTCAGCCGCAGCGGATTTTATGCCTGGAGCCGACGATGTGGGCAGAAAACGGTTTCACAGCAGCGACGGGAGCTTTGCGATACCCGGGTAGCCAGCGCCTTTACGGAACAGAAAGGACGCAACGGTGCCCGCAGGCTGCGCCTGGACCTGCAGGATGCCGGTTATCATTACAATCGCAAAACCATCGCTGCAAGCCTGCGCCGGCAGGGGCTGAAGGCGAAAGCGGCAAAAAAATTCAGGGTGACAACAGATTCGAAGCATAATCGTCCGGTGGCGCCGAATCTGCTACAGCAGGATTTCACAGCATCAGCCCCGAACCAGAAATGGGTCGGTGACATCACTTAGAGCCTATCCCAATAGGATTTTATTCCAGACAATGATGCCGCAGGTAAAATGCAGCATCGCCTCATAATTTTCGACTTTCTTCTCCCAGCGAGTCAGAACCCGACGAAAGCGATTCATCCAGCTGTGCGTTCTCTCCACTACCCAGCGGTGAGCTTTAAAATCCGTGTTTTTGATGGCTTCCGACTCCTCTTTCCTTGACTGGATATGAGGTTCGTAACGACGACTTTTCAGACAGGCCTCCAGCCATCCGGCTTCATAGCCTTTGTCCAGACAGAGGCGGAGCTTTCTGCCGCGTCTGCCCGTCTGAAGGGCGTCGAGAGTATCAGCAACCAGCTTTATGTCGTGGGTATTTGCCCCTGAGACAACCAGAGAGAGGGGAAGCCCGTTCGCATCGGTCATCAGGCTACGCTTTACACCCTGTTTCCCCCGGTCTGTGGGATTCCGTCCTGTTTTTTTGAGCCTGCCAGCGGTGACTTCGTCATACAACCATCCATCGACAGCCATGACCAGTCGATATAGCCAACCGACTTAAAAATGATTACATCCTATGCCCTGATATGCGGCAAAGAAGCATAGCTGGCTGTTATCAAAATAATGTCGCTTGGCTATAGCATCCAGCTGCTCGCAGGCCAGCAACCCGTTCTGCCAGAACCGTTCAAAAACTCCTGCATCCCGCTACTCCTGGAAGCGGCGGTGAGCGGAGCTTGACGAGCATATCCCGGTGGCATTCAGGGCATTCCACTGGCAACCCGTTCTGAGCACAAAGAGAATGGCGTTCATTGCGGCACGATTATCAACCCGCCTGCGATGCGTACCCAGCGGATGGTGGGTTTTGTGTTCCGGGAGCAACGGAACCATTTTCCCCCAGAGTTCATCGCTGATCGGCCACTTATTGCTTGCCATACTTCCCTCAGAAATTGCTATTACTTATTAATTTACAATTCCTTTTGGGATAGGTTCTTACTTATGGACGGAAGCGGGTTGGGTTTATCTGGCTGTAATAATTGATTTATTTTCACGAGCCGTTGTGGGATGGTCAATGTCGGTAAGGGGCTTTGTTGAATAAATCAGAATTAGCCGACAGGATGACTCCCTCTGCTACACCTGTTATCCTATCCTGACGCTGTGTGGCATACCCAACAACGTCATACGGTTCAGCGATTTGACCATCGCTATGGCTTCACCTACTTGAGCCTCATAGTCACGCAGGCTCAGATGGCCACCCAGCAAAGTTTTTATGCGGAACATCGCTGTTTCTGCCACTGAACGCCGGTGATAACCCACTTTCTTTTTCCACATATCATTACTCCCGCTCAGACGCTGATTCGCCACCGCATGGTTACGTTCATGGTACTTGTCCGGCCAGTATTTGGCTCCGCTTCGCGGCGGGATAAGGGGCCTGATTTTCTTTCTTAGCAACGCATCGTGGCAGTAACGGGCGTCATAAGCACCGTCTGCTGACACTTCCCTGATTTTTCGGTGGGTTTGGTTAATCAGGCACGGCAGTGCCTGCGCATCTGTCGTTCCGCTGAGCGATAAGTCGGCACAGATAATCTCATGCGTCGCACTGTCTGCTGCCAGATGAAGCTTGCGCCACACTCTTCGTCTGTCAGCCCCATGCTGCCTGACTTTCCATTCACCTTCGCCAAAGACCTTCAGACCGGTACTGTCGATGACCAGATGCGAGATTTCACCACGCGTTGGCGTTTTTATGCTGATACTGACGGTTTTTGCCCGCCGACTGACCAGAGAGTAGTCCGGGCAGCGCAGTGGCAGGCTCATCAGTGTAAAAACCGAGTCGACAAAGCCCTGTAATGCCCGGAGCGACAGGTTAAACACGCGCTTTATCATCAAAACCGTGGTAACAGCCATATCGGTGTAGTAAAGCGGCCGACCACGACCTTCAGGCGAAGCACTGTCAGTCCATGCAGCGATGGCCGACTCATCAAGCCAGACCGTCAGGGAGCCGCGTTGTCTGAGTGCTTTGTTGTAGGTGGGCCAGTTGGTGATTTTAAACTTTTGCTTTGCCATGGGGAGCTGCTATCGGGAGCGATGATAGTGCTTTGATCCGGCGATCCCCTGAAAGTTCGATTTATTCAACAAAGCCTCGGTAAGGATGAAGTCGGGCCTGGTCTGCGATGCCCTGCAGATGGCCCTGAGCCGACGGGGTTCCCCAGAGGAAGTCATCGTCCACTCGGATCGTGGCAGTCAGTACTGTTCTGATGATTATCAGAAGTTAATTAAAATCAGTAAATTAACATGTAGCATGAGTGGAAAAGGCAACTGTTATGATAACGCGTGTGCTGAAAGTTTTTTTCACAGTTTGAAGGTGGAGCTGATCCACGGCGAACACTTTCCTGACCGGGAAACCATGAAATCTGAGGTGTTTAACTACATTGAGGTGGATTACAATCAGAAACGGCGGCATAGCACGCTGGGCTATGTCAGCCCGATGGTATTTGAACGACAAGTCCTCTCTTAAGGGCGTGTCCACCAAGTCTGGGCCAGATCACCCCTCGTATTGAGTATGTGTTTGAGTTCGGCAATCTTACGATGACTGACCTGACTGAAGTCTGTTCCCTTTGGGTAAAAACGTCGTATCAGCCCGTTGGTGTGCTCATTCAAGCCCCTCTCCCAGGAATGATAAGGATGGGCAAAGTAGACCTGCGCCCCTGTGATTTGAGTAATTTGCTCGTGCAGAGCGAATTCAGGGCCGTTATCAGCTGTTAGGGTCTTAAACTTGCAAAAGGTATTAGCTTCAATGTCCCTGAAAGCAGCAACCACAGTCTCCGCACGCTTATTAGGCAGTTTGCGAATGATGACGGTTTTCAATGCTTTATCTACGATGGTTAACAAGAATGACTTCTGGTCTTTGCCAAAAATAGTGTCAATTTCGAAGTGGCCAGGCTCCTGTTTAAGCTCGGCTTGAGCTGGGCGATACTCAATACCAACACGGTTGGGAATAGGGCCTGATTTGAGGTTTTCGGCATTGTACCTGTAACGTTTTCCCCGATGAGGAAGTTGCTGATATAGCTCCCCGCCAGCCTGTCTCTCCTGCAGGATATAGCGATAGAGCGTATTCTTGCTGACAGATATACCGAATTCCAGGTGCAAACGGCCACTGATGATTTCAGGTGAAGAGTGAGTGGAAAGCGCCTGACTGATGAAGTTCTGAATGTGTAGCTCCAACGGGTAAAAAGCATTGTTTGGCAGAGGCTTATGACGGCGTTCCCGGACCAGAGTGTCCGCCCTGCTACAGCAGTAGACACCATTGAAAGTAGGGTCGGTATTGCGTCTGAGTTCCCTGCTGATGGTCGAGCGAGGCAGAGCAAGCTCTCTGGCGATGGTAGCTTGGTTGATACCTTCACCACGCCGCTTTTCGATGTAGAACCGTTCTTTCTGAGTCAGATGTTTTCCCTGCATGCAAAAGGCTCTCCAGTATGGCCAGAACGGTGATTTTATCCGACTCTGGCAAGTGGTTCACTTTGTTGCGTTTCCAGTGGGAATGGGGCAAGAGGTTCTGTCCATTGAAAACCTGAGTGTCACCTACCCTGGCCAGCGACGCTGGTTCAGAAAGGTCCCGCCCACCGCCCCTACGCTGACGAATATCAGCCTAACCGTGAAACAGGGGGAAACCTTGGGGATTGTTGGGGAATCAGGCTCCGGTAAATCCACATTGGCAAAAACCATACTGGGATTACAACCGGGAGAAGGGAAGATCGTCTTTCTCGGCCAACGCGTCGATCGCTGGTCGCTGTATGGCTGGGGAACTTTACGCAATAAGCTACAGTATGTGTTTCAAGACCCTTACGGAGCACTGTCACCGCGCATGAGTGTGTTTGATATTGTCAGCGAAGGGCTACGCTACCAACAAAAGCAGCTTTCTCTTGAACAGGTACACCAGCGTGTAAGCAAGGTACTACAGGACGTAGAATTGAACGAAACCTTAGCCGCACGCTATCCTAATGAGCTATCTTGTGGGCAGCGCGCACGTATTGCCTTGGCGCGCGTCTTGATTCTTAATCCTGCACTGTTGATCCTGGATGAACCTACCGCAGCGCTCGACAGGTTGGTGCAAAAAAAACTGATCGTGCTATTACGCGATTTACAGATGGAATATGGCCTGAGCTATTTGTTCATTAGTCACGATATGTACGTCGTCAAAGCGCTGGCACACCGAGTACTGGTATTAAAATCGGGACAGGTCGTGGAACAAGGCGATATGCACAACCTGTTCCACCATCCTCAATCGAGCTATACCCTCAGATTGGTCGAGAGTCGATCAGCCAGGGTTTATCGGTTACCGCTTCAGGCTCACAGCACGTGTTCGCCTGAAGGCTTCCCATCAGGATGATACGTTTACCGCATCAGCACGCTGTTCACGTTCAACACCACTTAAGCGTTGTTATTCGCCAGCTTCTGCCGTTTCTGTTTAAAGGCATAGCCCAACAGCAGCAGTGCAATCCACAGCACGCCCACGTAGAGGGAAACACGCGTTTCTTCGAAGTAACCAATCAGTCCGATGATAAACACCAGGAACACGATACCAACTACCGAAGACGCCACGCCTCCCGGCAGCGGAAACGCCAATGCTTTCACCTCGTTCTCACTCAAACGACGCCGGAACGCAATTTGTGAACAGAGGATCATGATCCACACCCACACGGTGGCAAAGGTTGCCAGCGACGCAATCACCAAAAACACTTTGCCCGGCATGATGTAGTTCAGATAAACCGCCACCAGCAGCGCAGCCATCATCACAACGACCGTGACCCACGGAATACCGCGCTGCGACACTTTGGCAAAGACCTTGGGGGCGTTACCCTGCTCGGCCATGCCGTGCATCATGCGGCCCACGCCAAACACGTCGCTGTTAATCGCCGACAGAGACGCTGTGATCACCACAAAATTCAGAATGCCTGCGGCTGCCGTGATACCAAGATGCTGGAAGGTCAGCACAAACGGGCTGCCTTCTGTCCCCACCTGATTCCAGGGATAAATCGACATGATGACAAACAGCGTGCCTACATAGAACACCAGGATGCGCCACGGCACCGAGTTAATCGCACGCGGAATGGATTTATGCGGATCTTTAGCTTCGCCTGCGGTGATACCAATAATTTCAATACCGCCGTAGGCAAACATCACCAGTTGCAGCGACAGGACCATGCCCATCACACCGTTACTGAAGAAACCGCCGTGGCTCCACAGGTTACTGATTCCGGTTGGCTGACCACCGTTACCGATACCCCACACGATAATCCCGATGCCCGCCACAATCATAATGATGATGATGGCGACCTTGAAGAACGAGAGCCAAAACTCCAGCTCACCGAACACCTTCACCCTCATCAGGTTAATGGCACCAATGATCAGCACCACGCTTAACACCCAGATCCAGTGCGGCACATCCGGGAACCAGACGCTCATGTAGATACCAAACGCGGTCACATCCGCGATGGCAACGATAAGGATCTCAAAGCAGTAGGTCCATCCGGTAATGTAGCCCGCCATCGGCCCCAGGTAATCCTGCGCGTAGCGGGAAAAAGAGCTGGCCTGCGGGTTATTGACTGACATCTCTCCCAGCGCCCGCATAATGATATAGGCGATAACACCACCGATGATATAAGCCAACAGCACGCTGGGTCCTGCCATCTGAATGGCACTGGCCGAGCCATAAAACAGCCCAGTACCAATCGCCGATCCGAGTGCAATGAAGCGGATGTGCCGCGTGCTTAACCCACGCTTTAGCTTAGCGGATTGTTGTTCCATAAATTAAGCAGCCCTGTCTTACAAAAGAAAAACCACAGGCGGCAGCCTGTGGTGAAAAATGCAGCGTTAGTGCGTTATTGGTGCGCCGTCTCTTCCTGACGCCCACTTAACCGATCATAAATAACCGCGGCAAGCAGCAGCACCAGTGACGGTGGCAACCAGGCCAATCCCTGCTCACCCAAAGGCAAGTTCAGGCTCCAGGCTGGCAGCAATGGCGCAAAGGTCGATGATTTTACCCCATCAATCAGTCCAAATAACAGGCTGATTAACATGACCGGGGCCACAATACGCGAAGCCTGATTCCACCAGCGCAAAGTAAAACTCAGCAAAACCAGAATGATACAGGGCGGATAGATCGCTGTCAGCACCGGAATGGAAAGCTGAATCAGATGACTTAACCCCAGATTAGCCACTAACGCCGAGAAGCCACCCAGCACAAATACCAGCGTGCTGTAGGAAAACGGCAAATACTGGGAGAAAAATTCGGCGCAGGCACAGGTCAGGCCAACCGCAGTCACCATGCAGGCGATAAATATCAACAATGCCAGAAAACCGCTGCCCATGCTGCCAAAGGTGTGCTGCACGTAAGCATGCAGAATTTTAGCCCCGTTTTGCGCGTTAGGAATCAGTTCGCCGCTCACCGAGCCCAGCTTAAACAGGCTCAGATAGACCAACGTCAATCCGACCCCAGCAATCAAACCAGCCCAAATGGTGTAGCGGGTCAGTAGCCTAGCATCGGTCACGCCGCGTGACCGGGCGGCATTGACGATAACAATGCCGAAGACCATGGCACCCAGGGTATCCATGGTCAGGTAACCGTTCACAAAACCGTTAGAAAACGGCACGGTTTGATAGACGTCGGTCGCCGGGATCGGCGAACCCGCCGGCCACATCACCGCCGCCAATCCCAGAACTGCCAGCGCCAGAATTTTTAACGGTGCCAGTACATGGCCGACCGTATCCAGCAGACGACCCGGATAGAGAGAAATGCCGATCACCAGCGCAAAATAGACCACGCTATAGATGAGCAACGGCGTGGCCGCATCGCCAAACAGCGGAGCCAATCCGACTTCGAACGATACCGTGGCAGTACGCGGTGTAGCGAACAGCGGTCCGACAGCCAGATAACACACGGTCGCCAGCAGAACGCCAGCCTTCTGGCCAATGGGGGAGCTCAGCGCATCAACGCCACCGCCCACACGCGCCAGCGCTACCACGGTTAACACCGGTAGGCCAACCGCTGTGAGCAAAAAGCCAAGCGCGGCGGTCCAGACGTGTTCACCAGCCTGCAAACCCACGATCGGCGGGAAAATAATGTTCCCCGCCCCGACAAACAGCGCAAAGGTCATAAACCCCAGCGCCACGATATCTTTGGATGTTAAACGATGACTCATAGTTACGTTGTGTTGCCTGTATATAAATGCGACAAAATGGGAAGACGCACTGCGACGTGGTATAAATTATTCTTATCGCGAAGACGTTATAGGGCGCTAAGTAAAACGTTTATAGCAATAAATGACAAGTAGTGATCCAAAATGCGAAGTATTACGCCAACCTAACAGAAATAATCAGCACATAATATCACCACTCACACAACCTTCCGCACATGATTTGTGCATTTACCGTCTTTGCTTTGCAATAAAACCAGTATAAAAACGCGTAATACGCGCAAAACGGACATAAAAGAGGCGATGCTTCAGCATAAGAAGCGCTTTTTACTGCAAAAGGGGACAAGTGGCAGGGGATTACGCGGTAAACGGTGTGAACAGATTTGCAGATTGTGACACCCCACGGCGGAGCGTCGAAGAAACACCGGGGATAGCGGATCCGCGTCCCCCGGTGCGATGCGTTCGTGTATTAGTTGCCCCACACGGCGGCAGCCGTATCCACAACCAGACGCAGCTTGGCCCACTGCTGTGCTTCCGTCAGGCTGTTGCCCTCTTCCGTGGAAGCAAAACCACACTGTGGGCTGAGGCAAAGCTGTTTGATATCAACATATTTCGCGGCTTCCGCAATGCGCGCCTTCAGCAAGGCCGGATCTTCCAACTCGCCGTTTTTGGTGGTCACCAGACCCAGCACCACTTGCTGATGTCCCGGTTTGATGAAACGCAGCGGTTCGAATCCCCCTGAGCGATCGTTATCATACTCAAGGAAAAACTCGTCCACATTGACGTCGCCAAACAGGATCGATGCAACTGGCTCATACCCGCCTTCAGAAATCCAGGTAGAACGGAAGTTGCCACGGCATACGTGCAAACCGATAGTCAGGTCGGCTGGTTTGCCTACCAATGCTTTATTCAACACGTCGGCATAGATACGGGCCAGCTGTTCCGGATCTTCACCGCGTTCGCGAATTTGGCGTTTTTGATCGTCTGAGCACAGGTAAGCCCATACGGTATCATCCAGTTGCAGATAGCGGCAGCCTGCGGCGTAGAAAGCATGAATCGCATCGTGCCAAGTCTGCGCCAGATCGTCGAAATAAGCATCCAGCGTTGGGTAAACCTGACTGTCGATGGCCTTGCGTCCACCACGGAAATGGAACACGCTCGGGCTAGGAATCGTCATCTTGGCGGTCACATCACCCGCGATACTGTTCAGGTAACGAAAATGCGCCAGCATCGGGTGCTGTTGGTTAAAGCTGACTTTGCCCGTCACCTTGATAGCACGAGACTTGGTTTGGATACCGTTAAACTGGATACCGTGGTCCGCTTCGAAAGCCTCCACCCCGTTCAACCCTTCAAAAAAGTCGAAATGCCACCAGGCGCGACGGAATTCACCGTCGGTGACCACCTGAAGCCCGGCTTCACGTTGCAACGCAACTGCACGCAAAATTTCTGCATCTTCTACGGTGCGCAGTTGCTCCGCATTAATGGCACCGGACTGGAATTGCAGGCGTGCTTCTTTGATGGCTTCGGGACGCAGCAGGCTACCGACCACATCGGCGCGGAAAGGGGGAAGTGCTTTAGCCATGATAAACTCCTGATCTTTCGCAACCGCGCCAGCAGGTCGCAGCGTGAGGCAAGCGGCATTGCAAAGTAGTTTCAAAATGAATAGTCACGCCGCACAGTAATCACGCCTTATACTTATTTAGACATCTGGACGGCTATAAGGTAGGTAAATCCTCTCATGGCAACAGAGTGAGGGCAATAGAATAATTTTCACTTTCCGCGACTAACATGAATAAAATTCACGTCAGGCTGATGAAAAAGTCACTTTTCCCCTGGTTATTTCCGGCGAAAACCGGGGATAGCTGCCAGAATGAACGCGTTTCACGTGCACCAGATTCCCGCCTTCTCGGGAATGACGGTGATGGGTGAGAATGATGGAGTGTTACAGGCCGAGTTGCTGGCGTGCGGTAACGCGCACATGCTCAGGCAAGGGAAGATAGCCATCCTGACTCACCAGATTTTGCCCAGCGGTAGACAGCACCCGATCCATAAAGGCGGCCGTCAGGCTATCCAGCGCACGCTCTGGCGCTTTGTTGACATAAATATAGAGATAGCGCGCGTAGGGATAACGCCCGCTGCGAATATTGTCCACCGTCGGCGCAACGTAGTCGTTTCCCTGCGCCGCCAGCGACAACATTTTCACTCCGCTGGCGCGAAAACCGAGGCTGGCATAACCAATCGCCTGTGTGGAAGTGGCCACCGCCTGCACTACCGACGCAGAACCCTGTAGCTCATTCACCAGCGGCAAGAAATCACCGCCACATAGCGCTTGCTGCTTAAAAAACCGTAGGTGCCCGACGCTGAGTTACGCCCGTAGCGCAACACGCGGCGCGATGACCATTCCCCGCTCAACCCGAGGTCGCGCCAGTGAGTGACGGTTTGCGTTGCCCCACAGCGATGGGTAATGGAGAACAGTGCATCGAGCTGTTGCACGTTCAACCCCGGCAGCGGATTATCCTGATTAACTAACACCACCAGCGCATCCATCGCCACCGGCACAGCCAGTGGTGGATAACCGTAGCGTTGCACAAAGGCCTCAATCTCACTGGCCTTCATGGCACGGCTCATCGGGCCAAGCTATGCCGCGCCGGAGGCAAGTGCCGTCGGTGCCGATGACGACCCCGCCGCCTGCATCTGTACGTTAACGCTGGGATAATGCTGGTTGAAATCGGCGGCCCAAAACGCCATCAGCGTCGCCAAGGTGTCAGAGCCGGCACTGGAGAGGTTACCCGCCAGCATTTGCTCACTGCGCGCAATGTGGCTCTAGCCACTGAGTAACAGCGCAGTACAGAGCAATAAACCCGAAAAACGCGGGGCTGGCATCATAGGTTATATCCATCAAGCCGAAGGGGTGGTGCTATTCTCCGACAGAGAGGCAGGGACAATCAACCGGTTAGGAAGCGTAAACATAAAACGTGCTCCGGCACCGGGTTCACTGAGGATCTCCAACCGCGAATCATGATGGCTGAGCGCATGCTTGACGATGGCAAGCCCCAATCCGCTGCCACCCGTTTGTCGCGATCGGGCTTTATCCACGCGGTAAAAACGCTCCGTCAGGCGAGGGATATGCTCGGCGGCGATACCAGGGCCATTATCGCTGACCTGAAACTGCGCGCCTTGGCTGATTTTTTGCCAGCACACTTCAATGCGTGTGCCTTCCGGCGTGTGATTAACCGCGTTGTACACCAGATTGGAGAAGGCACTGTGCAACTGTTCTTCATTGCCATAAACGCTCAGCCCATCGTTGATGCGGAACACAATTTCATGACGCTCCTGGCTCAGCGTCTGTGCTTCACGTTGCAGTATGCGCAGCATACGTGGCACATCGACCTTTTCCGCCAGATTGATCGGTGCCGCCGCTTCGATTTTCGATAACGTGAGCAACTGTTTCACCAACCCGTCCATGCGCCGCGTCTGCTCCTGCATGGTCGAGAGTGCTTTGCTGCGTAAGGCACCGTCCAGCGAATCGTCCTGCATCATCTCCAGATAGCCTTGCAACACGGTGAGCGGAGTGCGTAATTCATGACTGACGTTGGCAAAGAAATTACGCCGAGCCCCTTCCAGTTGGTGCATCTGGGTGATGTCGCGCACCACCATCAACAATTGTCCTTCCGAGTAAGGCATAACACGGAATTCGACATGGTGAGCGTTGATCAATTGCAGGGTCAAGGCGCGGGTAAAATCCTGCTGACGCATGTATTGGGTGAACTCGGGATAGCGCAGCAAATTGAGGATATTTTGGCCGTTATCTTCCGGCCAACGCAGGCTGAGCAAATGCTGCGACAAGCCGTTGCACCAGATAATTGTGCCCTCTTCGGTGGTGATCACCACGCCGTCGGGTAGCGACTCGGCACCGCTGCGAAAACGTTTGATCAGCAAGGCCAGCTCACGCCGCCGCCGCCGATTACGCAGTTGCATTTGGTACAGCCCGTAAAACAACGGCTCCCAGCTCCAACGTCCGGGTGGTGGCGTCATACTGCGATCGACCCACAGCCAATAGGAGAGCTTAAGCTGGTTGTAATAATTCCAGCCAAGTACCACCAGCAAAGCCGCCAGTATAAACCAGGGCAGGTAGCCGAAAATCAATCCCAGCAGCAGGGCGGGCAAGCAAAAAAAAGCCAGCTCCGATGCCAGCTTTTTCCACGAAAGACGTTCTAACACGTTAAAAATTCTCCGCTTTGGCGGTATTCAGCCACGATGTCGCGCACGCTAAGACTCACACGCACATCAATAACGCGTAGAAAAACGGTACCCCGTTCCCCGGACCGTTTGCACCATTTTATCGTGTCCACTGGTTTCCAGCGCCTTGCGCAAGCGACGAATATGCACGTCCACAGTACGATCCTCAACATAAACGTTAGTTCCCCAAACTTTATTGAGCAACTGCTCGCGACTGTATACACGCTCAGCGTGCGTCATAAAGAAATGCAGCAGCTTGAATTCGGTCGGCCCCATCTCCAGCGCGTGCTGTTCGGTGGTAACCCGATGCGAGGTTGGGTCCAGACTCAACCCCCGCATTTCGATCACCTCTTCCACCGCCATCGGTGAAATACGGCGCATCACTGCCTTGATGCGTGCGACCAGTTCTTTGGGCGAAAACGGCTTGGTGATATAATCATCCGCACCAACCTCAAGCCCACGCACGCGATCTTCCTCTTCTCCGCGCGCCGTCAACATCATAACCGGGATATCCCGCGTCAGCGCTTCGCGCTTCATGTGCTTGATGAACTGCAACCCCGAGCCACCTGGCAGCATCCAGTCCAGCAGCACCAGATCCGGATAGGGCTCGGACAAACGCGTCACGGCGCTGTCATAATCTTCCGCTTCAACGGACTGATAACCGTTTTGCTCTAACACGAAGCACACCATTTCACGAATCGGCGCTTCATCTTCTACGACCAGTATGCGTCTTGCCATTGTTCATCCTGCCGTTAGTCAGCGTATGAAACGCGTCAACAATAACGAAATCTCACCATTGCCCGCTTTACCTATCAAGGTGCTTGAGCGGCTTATCTTCTGTGGGCGAAAGCAGTATGCGTCAGTTTTATGACAGATTCATGAAAACCCACATTGAAGGTAACACCCTGTTTAGCAGTTGTTTCCAAAATTTTCACGGTGATAACGACAGTCGCCGCCCTCACTGCTTATAATCGCCCTACACGCGATAGCACGTCTAACAGGAAACGCCATGCGTATCATTCACACCGCAGACTGGCATCTTGGCCAATATTTTTATACTAAAAGCCGCGCACCTGAGCATCAAGCGTTTCTCGACTGGCTCATCGAGCAGATAACCGACTATCAGGTCGATGCGCTGATTGTGGCCGGTGATATCTTTGATAACGGTTCGCCGCCGAGTTACGCACGCGAGATGCTCAACCGGTTTGTGGTAGCTTTGCGCACCACCGGGTGCCAGTTGGTGTTGCTGGCCGGAAATCACGATGCGGTGGCGACCCTGAATGAATCACGGGATCTGCTGGCGTGCCTCAATACCCGTGTTATCGCCAACGCCACCGAGGATGCAACGCAGCAGGTATTTGCACTCAATACCCGTCAAGGTGCGCCCGGCGCGATTCTGTGCGCCATTCCTTTCTTACGCCCACGCGACATCCTGCGCAGCCTGGCAGGTCAATCCGGCGTGGAAAAACAGGTCGCCTTACAAGAAGCCATCAGCGAACACTATACGCAATGCTACCAGCACGCCTGCGATTTACGCGACATGCTGGCAGCGCCCCTGCCGATTATCGCCACCGGACACCTGACTACCGTGGGGGTTACCGCCTCGGAAGCGGTGCGCGAGATCTACATCGGCTCGCTCGATGCCTACCCGGTGCAGGCCTTTCCGCCTGCGGATTATATCGCTCTTGGGCATATTCACCGCCCGCAGCGCGTAGGACACAGCGAGCATATCCGCTACAGCGGTTCCCCGATTGCCCTGAGTTTTGATGAACTTGGCAGTGAAAAATCGGTCGCGTTGATCGACTTTCCGCCAGGCGTTCCCCCGGAGATAACGCTACTGCCCGTACCGGTGACGCAGCCGATGCGACTGATAAAAGGCAATCTGGCGGACATTGAGCAGCAGTTGCACAACCTACCCGCTCCCGAAGCGGGGCAACGCATCAGGCTGGATATTGAGATCGCCACCGACACCTACCTTAGCGACATGCAGCAGCGTATTCAGCAGGTAACGCACACATTGCCCGTCGACGTGTTGCTGCTACGGCGCAACCGTGAGCAGCGTTTGCAGGCGATTGCGCGCGAAAAGAAAGAAACGTTGGACGAATTATCCCCACAGGACGTTTTCGAACGCAAACTGGCGCTGACCGACATGGCGCAGGAACAGCAAGCACGGCTGCGCCCACTGTTCGATGACATGGTCCGCGACGTCACCGAAGGAGCACCGCAAGCATGAGAATCCTGAGTTTTCGGTTAAAAAACCTTAACTCGCTCAAAGGCGAATGGAAGATCGATTTCACGCAGGAGCCGTTTGCCAGCAACGGGCTGTTTGCCATCACCGGCCCGACCGGCGCGGGCAAAACCACGCTGCTGGATGCCATCTGTCTGGCGCTGTATCACCAGACACCGCGGTTGAATACGCTCTCCGCTACGCAAAACGAACTGATGACACGCAACACCGCCGACTGTCTGGCAGAAGTGGAGTTTGAGGTCAAAGGCATCGGCTATCGCGCGTTTTGGAGTCAACGCCGCGCCAAAGATGCGGCAGACGGCAACCTGCAAACCCCGAAAGCCGAGCTGGCGCTGATCGCAGACGGTAAGATCCTCACGCAAAAGCTGTCCGAAAAACTTGCTCACACCGTCCGTATTACCGGGCTGGATTTTGAGCGTTTTACCCGTTCAATGATGCTCTCACAGGGGCAATTTGCCGCTTTTCTCAATGCCGAACAGAATAAACGCGCAGAACTGTTGGAAGAGTTGACCGGAACGGTGATCTATGGCGAGATTTCCAGTCGGATCTATGAGCAGCATAAGGCCGTAAAGCTGGCATTGGACACGCTACAGGCATGCGCCTCGGCCATTGCATTGTTGGATGACAGTGAGCAACAAACCGTACTGGCAGCACTGACGCAGCGACAGCAGGAAGAGCAAGGGTTGCGGGAAAAACGTGAGCAAGCACTGACACACCAGCAATGGCTGACTCAAGAACGGCTTCTTCAGCAGGACTTACGCCAAAAACAGCAATTGGCCGAGGCAGCCGAGCAGGCGCAACGTGATGCCGAGCCCGATCGATTACGGCTGGAACGTGACGAACCAGCAGAAAAATTGCGCCCCTTGCAGAGCGAGCGCGAACGCGCTCAGTTGGCTCGGGTTGCAGCACAAACGCGTGAAACGGCGTTAGTCCAGCAGCACACTGCCAGTCAGACAGCACATCAGCAGCAACAGCAGTTGTTGCTGCAAGCGCAACAGGCACAGCAGCAACACAATGCAGCACGCCAGCAGGAAGAAGATCTGATCGAGCAACAGGTAATACCGCTCGATCAGCAAATCGCTCGCCAAGGGGAGCGTTGTGCCGAACATCGGCAAGCGTTGACCCAAACGCAAACGCAGCGTGATAACGAGCAACAGCAACTGGCGGAGTTGCTTCGCCAACGCGATACCCTGCAAACCCAGCGAGAAACCCGACGCAACTACCAGCAACAGCATCCCCATCACCGTCACTGGAGCGAGCAGCTTGGCGCGTGGCGCTCGGTATTTCAGGAGCAGCAACGCCTGTCTGGAGAACTGACCGCTAACGGTACACAACAGCAGCGCCTGACAAACGCGAAACAAGAACTGGCGCACAAGCAGGTGGCACTGTTCGAACAGCGTAGCGCGCAACA
This sequence comes from Symbiopectobacterium purcellii, assembly GCF_052050035.1. Taxonomy (GTDB): domain Bacteria; phylum Pseudomonadota; class Gammaproteobacteria; order Enterobacterales; family Enterobacteriaceae; genus Symbiopectobacterium; species Symbiopectobacterium purcellii_A. The sequence goes on along the minus strand of NZ_CP189882.1, from coordinate 3,359,167 downwards.
GCAGCGCTACGACACTTTGCAGCGTCAATGCGAACAGCAGCAACAGGGGTGGCAACAGGCAGAAACGGCCAATCCGATTGCCGGTCTGCGTGAGCGTTACGCGGCGCACCAGCGTTCACGACAAGCGCAGCGGCAGTTTGGAGAATTGACACAAGCACTCAGCAACCTGCGTCAACAACAGCAAAATAGCGCCAGCAAAGGGATCAAGCTGGATCAGCGTTTTCAGGCCGACACCGAGAGCAACGACACGAAACGCGCAGACTGTCAGCGTCTGGAGCAGCAGTTGAACGATGTCGAACAGCGTGTCGAACTGGAAAAACGCATCGTTAAGTTGGAGGCTGAACGCGCACAGTTACAACCGGGAGAGTCCTGCCCGCTGTGTGGCTCAACGCACCATCCGGCGATTGAGGAATATCAAACGCTGGCGCACGCCGCGTCCGAGGCGCAAGGGCGAGTGGCACAACTGCGCACGCTATGTCAGCAGGCGCGCAGTGAATTGGAGCAGCGCGAGGGCGCGCTCGCCGCCTTGGCAAAACAGCGCGACGAACTTCAGGCCGAGCGGGCCGAGCAGGAAAAGCGGTACCAAACGTGTTATAGCGACTGGCAACAAGTAAGTGAGCATTTACACGCAACCTTCACGCCTGAGCAGGAACAAGAGATTGCCGAATGGCTGACGGCCTGCGATCGCGAAGCAGATACCCTGTTTAGCCAGATAGAAGCGCAAGAGCAGCTGCAACGCAACTGGCAAGAAAGTAAGGATTCACTGACCGCAGCGCAGCAGCAGCGTCAGGAAACAGAGCAGCAGCTTGCCTTGCTGCAACAGCGTATTCAGGCGCACCGGGAAGGGCTTGCCGAGGCCGCACACAAACAGCAACAGCTCACCGCGGCGTTGACAACACAGCAAGAAACACTCGCCGCGGCGCTTGCGCCCTACGCGTTGGTTCCGCCAGCACTTGCCGAACAACAGCACTGGCTGGCAGAACATGCCAGCGAAGCGGAGCGTTGGAAAACCACCGAACAGCAGTTGCAGCACGATGACAACACGCTGGCCTCACTGCATGCAACCGTGCAGGAACGGGAAAAAACGTTACAGGCACTCGATGCGAGCGCCACACTACAGCAGACACAATGGCAGGATGGGGAAAAACAGCTGGCAGCCTTGCGCCAGCAACGCCACGCCCTGTTTGGCGATCGCGACACGCAGCAGGTACGTCAGCAATGGCGGCAGAACAGCGAACAGCATCAGCAGCGCGTTGATAAGTTAGCCGTCGTGTTGCAAGAGGCAGCGGCACAGCTCGCCCAACTAGCGGGAGAGTTGGCAGGTCAACGCACGCACCGCGAACACTGTGAAGACGCCGAACAGCAATCCGCAGCCCAGTTTGCGACAGCCTTGGCGCGCAGCCCCTTCACTGATGAAGCCGCGTTCCAACAGGCGCTGCTGAATGATGATACGCGTCAGGTGCTGCGCACTAAACTCGACGCAGTGCGTCAGGCCGTCACAGAAACCCAAGCGCTGCGACAGCAGGCCGCCGCCGCGCTGAGCACACATCTGGCACAGCGCCCGCTAACCGGACCGGATGACGACGAGACCACAACGCCTGAACAACGGCTGGAACAGCTTGATAGTGCGCTGAAAACCAATCTCTATCAACAAGGTGAATGCCAACAACGGCTACGCAACGATGATATGCAACGGGATAAACAGCAAGCACTGCTACAAGAGATCGAACAACAGAGCCAGCAGTATGCCGACTGGAGCTGCCTCAACGATCTTATTGGCTCGCAAAGCGGTGATAAATTCCGCAAGTTCGCTCAGGGGCTAACGCTCGATCATCTGGTATATCTGGCCAACCTGCGCCTTGCCCGCCTGCACGGTCGTTATCAGCTACAACGTAAAACCGATGATGAGCTTGGCCTGCATGTGCTCGACACTTGGCAGGCCGATGCGGTGCGCGACACTCGCACCCTGTCGGGCGGTGAGAGCTTTTTGGTCAGCCTGGCGTTAGCGTTGGCGCTCTCCGATCTGGTGAGCAACAAAACCCGTATCGATTCGCTGTTTCTGGATGAAGGGTTTGGCACCCTAGACGCGGATACGCTGGACAGCGCGCTGGACGCGCTGGATAACCTCAATGCCACCGGCAAAACCATTGGCGTCATCAGCCACGTGGAGGCGATAAAGGCGCGTATCGCCACGCAAATCAAGGTCAAAAAGGTAAATGGGTTGGGCGTAAGTCAGCTTGATGAGCGCTACGCCCTGTAGCGCTCTGCTTATACATGCGTAAACGCGTTATGCCGCCGGCCACAGCCAGGAGGCACCGCGCACACCGCTGGAATCACCGTGGGTGGCCTGACGAATCGGCGTGGTGCACTCCTGACCGAAGATCCACGGGGTTACCAGCGTTGGCAGCGTCTGATAAAAACGCGTGACATTGCTCATTCCGTCGCCCAACACCACCACGTCCGGATCCACTAAATTAATCACATGCGCGATGGATTTGGCCAGGCGTCGCTCATAGCGTTGCAGCGCCTGTTCTGCGGCGCTATCCCCTTGACGCGCCAATGAGACAATGGTTTCCCCGTTGCAGGCATGGCCGGTGACATGGTGATAGTCGGCAGCGAAACACGTGCCGGAAATAAAGGTTTCAATGCACCCGCGTTGACCACAGTAGCAAGGTACAGCCTGCGCAAACTGGCGTTCTTGGTCATCATGCCAGGGCAAGGGGTTATGCCCCCATTCGCCAGCGATGCCGTTGCGGCCAGCATGAGCACGTCCGTTGAGCGCAATGCCCGCACCACAGCCGGTACCGATAATAATGGCAAACACCACATCGAGTCCGGCTCCGGCACCGTACAACGCTTCAGATACCGCCAGACAGTTGGCGTCATTGGCGAGGCGCACCGGACGCTGTATAGCCAAGCGACATTATTTTGATAACAGCCAGCTATGCTTCTTTGCCGCATATCAGGGCATAGGATGTAATCATTTTTAAGTCGGTTGGCTATAACAGCGCGGAGAGATCGTTATCCAACGGCTGGTCGTTCAACCACACCGAATTGGCGTTTTTGACGTGGTGGGACAACGGCGACAGGGTGCCTGGAATCCCCACCCCGACGCTTCCGGTCATGCCGGTTGCCTTTTCGGCCTCGTTGACCAACGTAGCAATGGTGTGTAGCGTTCCCTGATAGTCATCACGGGGGGTCGGCAGACGATGGCGGAACAGCGTTTCACCGTGCTCTCCCAAAGCAATGACTTCCGTTTTGGTGCCACCCAAATCAATTCCAATACGCACACCGCCTCCTCAGAAAACTCCCATAATGCATGAATAAATATCACAGTTTTCACGCACCTGGCACAAAGTAACTTTATTTTAGTGTATACCGAATCCACCATTACGCGCTGCACTCGTGCGCCAAATCCGCTATGATGCATCCCTACCCTTTTCATCCGCGTGTCACGCACGCACCGCCAGGGATAACACCATGCTGTGGTTTAAAAATGTTATTATTTATCGCCTGAACCGCGATATCACCCTTTCCACTGATGCGTTAGAAAAGCAGTTGAGTGAATTCGCCTTTACCCCCTGCGGAAGCCAGGATCTCTCTCGCACCGGTTGGGTATCCCCGATGGGCGCTCACAGTGACGCACTGACTCACAGCGTTAACGGCCAGTTGCTGCTCTGCGCACGCAAAGAAGAAAAGATGCTGCCATCTCCAGTGATCAAGCAGGCGCTCCAGGCCAAAATCGACAGGCTGGAAGCCGAGCAGCACCGCAAACTGAAAAAAACCGAAAAAGACACCCTTAAGGATGAAGTGCTCCACACCCTGCTGCCGCGCGCCTTTAGCCGTTTCAGCCAGGTGTGGCTATGGATTGATACCGTTAACCAGTTGATTATGGTCGATGCCGCCAGCGCCAAGAAAGCCGAAGATACGCTGGCGCTGTTGCGCAAAACCCTGGGCTCCCTGCCCGTAGTGCCCCTGGCACTGGAAAACCCGATTGAACTCATGCTGACCGAATGGGTGCGCTCTGGCGATGTGCCAGCCGGTTTCACCCTGCAAGACGAAGCCGAATTGAAAGCGACTCTGGAAGACGGCGGGGTGATTCGCTGTAAGAAGCAAGACCTGGTGAGCGATGAAATTGCCGTGCATATCGAAAAAGGTAAAGTGGTGACTAAACTGGCCCTCGACTGGCAGGAACGCATCCAACTGATACTGGCAGAAGATGGCACGCTAAAACGTCTGAAGTTTGCCGATACGCTGCGTGAGCAGAACGACGATATCGACAGGGACGATGTGGCTCAACGCTTTGATGCCGATTTCATTCTGATGACCAGCGAGCTTTCAGCGCTAACGACCAATCTGGTCGAGGCATTGGGCGGCGAAGCGCAGCGCTAAACCACACAGGGAAGAGAGTGCGTTATGCGACATGAAATTCCGGTGCGCTGCTTTTCTATCGCGCTTTATGTACTGCGCCCAGTACAGGCCGGTTATCAAGTCCTGTTGCTACGACGCAACGGTCATACCCAGCCGGGACAGTGGTGCCAGATAGCCGGTGGTATTGAAGCCGGGGAGAGCGCCTGGCAAACGGCGCGACGTGAAGCGAAAGAAGAGACGGGATTACAGTTAACCGACCTCTACTCAGCGGATCACTGTGAGCAGTTTTACGAAGCGGATAACGATGGCCTGACGCTGGTGCCGGTGTTTGTGGCTTATGTCGCTGCCGACGCCGACATTGTGCTTAACTCTGAGCACAGCGAATTCCATTGGGCAACGTTTGAGGAAGCGAGCCAGATGCTTCCCTTCCCTGGCCAGAGTGACATCCTGCATCACATTCATCGTTACTTTGCCGAACAACAGCCAGATCCCCTGCTACGGATGCCGTTAGACGCTTAACGCCTATTGCAATAAGCCTGATGTGCATATAGCCCGTTCGGTCACTGCGGCGGTGCAGAATCGATCTGCGCCGCTCGCTAAATCAACATACAATGACGCACAGTCAAACCGAGTGCTGGTTTGCTTTCCCCTATAAGGCATGCTACAAATACACCAGCGTAATATTCTTTTAATTCCGAGGAATGTGGACAAATCGCATTATTTGTGGCGGGTAATACAGAATTATCATGAAGAAAATACAAAACAAAACCATCATTACTTCCATCTACATGTTATTCCTTTCAGCCATTCTTGCCAGTGAGCATCACTGGTGTAGCGAACTTTAGGTTTCTCTCTGAATTCAGCGATGGCAGAGCAGTGTTGCGCGTTTGTCTGCTGAGCCACCTCTTTATCGCATCTGGGAACCGACCCCTGCGTTATCGCTGCCCCATTCCCACTCGAAACGCAACAAAGTGATCCACTTGCCAGAGTCGGATAAAATCACCGTTCTGGCCATACTGGAGAGCCTGTTGCATGCAGGGAAAACATCTGACTCAGAAAGAACGGTTCTACATCGAAAAGCGGCGTGGTGAAGGTGTCAACCAAGCTACCATCGCCAGAGAGCTTGCTCTGCCTCGCTCGACCATCAGCAGGGAACTCAGACGCAATACCGACCCTACTTTCAATGGTGTCTACTGCTGTAGAAGGGCGGACACTCTTGCCCGGGAACGCCGTCACAAGCCTCTGCCAAACAATAAACTAGTTGCTGAATAGAGACTTGCATTTTTTGTCAGGCTATTGAGAATAAAAAGAGGTTTAACTTAGAGAATAAAGGTTTGAAATGATCAACAAAGAGCGGTTGTTACGAGATAATCGTTTATGTAAAGCAATCATTGGATTATCAGTCGAAGAATTGAAAAATTTAGCCGCTGAATTTTCAGCTTGTTATTTGATTTATCGGAAAAAGAATCGAAAAGATCACGAGCGGCAGATGGGTGCAGGGCAGAAAGGATTTATCCCAACCCCATTAGATAAACTGCTTTTTATTTTATTGTATTTAAAATGTTATCCGACCTATGATTTGCAAGGGCTTCTTTTTGGTTTAGATAGAACACGGGTATGTCGCTGGGTAAAAATATTATTGCCGGTTTTAGAGATGACCTTGGGGCGAGAATGTGTTTTGCCCGCTCGTCAAATTCGCTCTGCTGAGGAATTTTTTCGCGCCTTTCCTGGAGTTAAAGACGTCTTTATTGATGGGACAGAGCGACCTGTCCAAAAGCCTAAGAATCTGCGTCGGCGAAAAAAAATGTATTCGGGAAAGAAAAGACAGACCACTCGAAAAGGGCTTATTATGACTGACGAAACAAGGCAAATTGGATTTATCCCCATGAGCAAAAATGGGCGCCGTCACGATAAACGCTTACTCGATAAAGTCGATATAATTCGCCATATTCCTCCTGAGGTAACCATCTGGGCAGATACCGGTTTTCAAGGTATAGATAAACAGCATCCTAATACACAAATCCCAAAAAAAGGAACTCGAAAAAGACCTTTATCGCCTGAACAAAAACAAGAAAATAAAATAATCTCGGGCATCCGTATTACAGTTGAACACGCCATCGCGGGTATCAAGCGCCTCGGTTGCATGACCCAAATTTTACGGAATCGTAGACCCTTTATTGATGATACCTTCTTACTCCTTAGCGCCGGTCTTTGGAATTTCCATCTCAGAACAGCGTAAAATTTACTTCAATCACCGAAACACCCTTATTTCACTATTAAGCAACACGCTTGTAGCCTTAACGATTTGCTCAGCGTCGAGCAGGACGTACTTCAGGCTGACAACGCCCGTGCAACAGCGCAGTTTGACGGCTGGGATGCAACGGTCAACTTCGCGGCTGCCGTCGATAATCTGCTGGATATGCTCGGCATAGAACGAGACAAGGCCAATGGCGATCGGCTGCCATCGCTGTAACGCCCGCGAAAGTAACGGCGTAAAAAGTGGCTGATAACCACGCGTTTACTTACAGGAGAGTGCATGACAGCGTCTGCTACCACAGAAATATGGATCGCCGCACTGGCAAGAACAGCCGCGCATTATGGACATTTGATTGATGTGCGCACCTTTGCACAGCAGATGCGCTGGCATGAACAACTGCCGCTGCCGCGCAAGCTGGAACAGATCGCACGCCTGATGGGCCTACACACCAGCCTGTGCCGCTGGGATCGCTTGCGCTGGAGCCCCGGTATACTTCCGGTGCTGGCCACCGCTCATGACGGCAGCGTACTGGTCATCGAAGCCATCGATGAAGACCAGAATTTGGTGCACTGGCGCAGCGATGGCGGCGATTTACAACGCAAAATCGACAAAGAGACGCTGCAATCACAGATCCAGGACACGCTAGTACTGACAGGCATTGCCGAGCGTGGCCACGATGCCCGCATCGATGATTTCGTCAAACCCTACCGTAAGCACTGGTTCTGGCAGCACTTTGCCCATGCCAAACGGCAGATTGGTGAAGTGGCGCTGGCCTCTATCATCGGCAATGTGCTGGCACTGGCGGGCATTATGTTTTCGATGCAAGTTTACGACCGCGTTATCCCCTCACAGTCGATGCCCACGCTGTGGGTGCTGTTTGGTGGCGTGCTGCTGGCTGCCGCCATTGAATACGCGATTCGTTTATCCCGCACCGTGATCTCCGATTTGATGGGCAAACAGATCGACTTGAGCGTTTCCGGCATGCTGTTCGCCCGCGCATTGGCTATCAAAAACGAAGCGCGCCCCAAATCTACCGGCTCCTTTATTTCTCAGCTGCGAGAAATCGATCAGGTCCGTGAATTACTGACCTCGACCACCGTGGGCGCGGCGGCAGATTTGCCTTTTGTGCTGCTGTTTCTGGTGCTGATGTCATTTGTCGGCGGCCCGCTGGTGTTTATCCCCATGCTGGCAATCCCACTGATTGTCATTCCCGGTATCTTGCTGCAATGGCCGATGGCGAAACTGGCTAAAGACGGCATGCGCGAGAGTGCGCTGCGCAACGCGGTGCTGGTGGAATCGATTGAGGGCGTCGAAGACATCAAGGCACTTCAGGCAGAGCCCTATTTCCAGCGGCAGTGGGAGCAAACTCACGAGGTGAGCGCCTCGGTCGGCATGAAGCAGCGCCTGTGGGGCGCACGTCTGACCGGATGGGCGTCGACGGTCCAACAGCTCACCTATGCGGGCATGTTGGTGTTCGGTAGCTATCTGGTGTTGGCCGGAGACATCACCACCGGTACGCTGGTGGCGTGTAGCCTATTGTCATCACGTACCATCGCCCCGCTGATGCAATTGACCATGGTATTCTCGCGCTGGCAGCACGCCAAAAACGCCCTCACCGGACTCGATGAACTGCTGCAAAAACCACTCGACCGGCCTGAGGCGCAAGAAATCGCCCACTGCCCGGTGCTGCAAGGCCACTACCAGGTGACGCAGGCGCAGTACAGCTACGATCCGGAAAAGGGAAATAATGCGCTGTTTATCAACACGCTGGATATCAAACCTGCCGAACGCGTGGCGATATTGGGCAAGGTCGGCACCGGAAAATCCACCCTGCTAAAACTGCTCGCCGGGCAAGCGACCGCCACGCGCGGCAAAGTAACACTGGACGGCGTCGACATGGCGCACATGGATCCGGCAGACATGCGCCGCCAGGTCGGTTTTCTTTCTCAGGACTCTCGGCTGTTTTTTGGCAGCCTCAGGCAAAACCTGATGCTGGGCAACCCCCACGCCAGCGAGCAGGAATTACTGGCAGCATTGCATATCAGCGGTGCGCTCAGCCTGGTGCAGCAGGATGCTTCCAGCCTTGAGCGCATAATTCAGGAAGGCGGACGCGGCCTGTCCGGTGGACAGCGCCAGATGGTGCTGCTAAGCCGTCTTATCCTGCGCAATCCGCAGATCGTGCTGATGGATGAGCCCACGGCTTCGATGGATGAACAACTGGAAGAACAGGTCATTCGCCAGATGAAAAGCTGGCTGGAAGGACGCACTTTGGTATTGGTGACACACCGCCCTGCCCTGCTCAAGCTGGTTGACAGGCTGATCGTCGTCGACAACGGGCGCGTTATTGCTGATGGTCCAAAAGAACAGATACTTAAGTCGGTCAGTAAACCGCTTGATACTGCGCAGCAGGTAGCCTGAGGGAGAATGAGATGAACGCATCCCACACATTTGAGAGCAGCGAAGGGTTCGGCAGGTAAGGTGTGGATCCTCGCAGACTTCCGGCATCATTGTGCCCAACACGGGATGCATAAAGCTCCCTGATAACTGGAGGATCCACGACATGAAATATACCCCTGTTGGCGTCGATATCGCAAAACATCTGATGCAGGTTCACTTCATTAATGAACATATAGCCAAGCGACTTAATTTTGATTACACCATATGGACTGAGAACAAACTCTCTGTATCGCAACCCATCTCTCTTTTTTTGCTTTTTGCTTGTGCCCATTTATGCTCAATTGGGTTAAGATCTGGCGAATATGTAGGCAAATACTCCACCATATACCCTGCATCGATGATGACTTGTTGAATATTATGTTTTTTGTGAAAAGTGGCATTGTCCATCATGATTACACTGTTTTTAGGGAGTACTGGGATAAGGACTTGTGTGACCCAGGCATAGAAAACATCGCTGTTAATATTGATATCAAATAATCCGATAGCAAACAGCGTTGTGCCTAATAAAGCGCCGATAACATTTGTTCTTCCCCTAGCTCCCCAGTTCTTCAGGCCAAAACACCGTTGACCTTTTGGGGAATAGCCGTGAGTCCGTGGGGCATCGTGTGAAAAACCACTTTCATCAATAAAAACAATAGGTTTGCCTTCTTTTTCATACTGTTGTTTTTTTTGTTGAAATCCCTGCCGGGCGTTTTCGTCGGCTTTCGGATGACGTATAGCCAAGCGACTTAATTTTGATTACACCATATGGACTGAGAACAAACTCTCTGTATCGCAACCCATCTCTCTTTTTTTGCTTTTTGCTTGTGTCCATTTATGCTCAATTGGGTTAAGATCTGGCGAATATGTAGGCAAATACTCCACCATATACCCTGCATCGATGATGACTTGTTGAATATTATGTTTTTTGTGAAAAGTGGCATTGTCCATCATGATTACACTGTTTTTAGGGAGTACTGGGATAAGGACTTGTGTGACCCAGGCATAGAAAACATCGCTGTTAATATTGATATCAAATAATCCGATAGCAAACAGCGTTGTGCCTAATAAAGCGCCGATAACATTTGTTCTTCCCCTAGCTCCCCAGTTCTTCAGGCCAAAACACCGTTGACCTTTTGGGGAATAGCCGTGAGTCCGTGGGGTATCGTGTGAAAAACCACTTTCATCAATAAAAACAATAGGTTTACCTTCTTTTTCATACTGTTGTTTTTTTTGTTGAAATCCCTGCCGGGCGTTTTCGTCGGCTTTCGGATGACGTAGAGTTTTTTTTATAGGTCAATCCCAGCTTTTTAAGCGCTTGCCAAATGGCCTTCTGACAAACGCCAAAACGCTCTGCACGTTCTTTTTGGTAAGCATCTGGATATTGTTCAACATCTTTTATCAACTCGGATTTATCGATCTTTCGCTGACGCGTGGTCGATGCTTTTGACTCTATTTGATTAATCCAACGCGATACAGAGGCAGGGCCAATCCGAAATTGCTTCGCTGTTTCTCGGATACTCAACCCTTCGTTTTTCCGTGTAGATATCACTTTACGTCTAAAATCAATTGAATAGCTCATTTAAATAATGTAATCAAAATTAAGTCGTTTAGCTATAACATAGTCGAAAAAAAGCTTCATTATAGCCAACCGACTTAAAAATGATTACATCCTATGCCCTGATATGCGGCAAAGAAGCATAGCTGGCTGTTATCAAAATAATGTCGCTTGGCTATAAAGAGCGGGCTACAAATGCGAGGATAAAAATGATCGACCTGACGGTAGAACAGCGACAATTAGCGAAAATAGTTCATGATTACACCAGCCAGTTTCCCCTGACAGAGGATGGTGATGCTCAATTATTGCAGGGCTGTTATGACTACATGGAGGCCTTTAAGCAGGTGATGGACAGCACATCAAAGGTGCAGATGGACTACATTTACCTGCAATATCCAGGCTATTTTCGCTTTGCGAAATGGATGGAGCGACTGGCCCAGGGGATTGCTGATGGTGTGATCGAAGTGCCGAAAGATCACTAAAAAATTGCATGACGGAATTTTCGGCGGTTCCGGCGTAGAACCCCTTTCATATAGAGATGGATCTGTTTGTTGGTGAGAGCCACGGCGCGTGTCAAGGTAGTTGTCGCCTCAGTTAACTCATGCAGCCAGCGTTTCCCGCTCCGGATTTAGCCAGACTTCATCCTGTCGGCTCCAGTTGCGCGTTGGCCCGGACCAGCGATGCGGGGTCTGCATTTTTGCTGCTTCATATACCGATTTACGCTGCGCCAGCAGTTCATGATCTTCACCCCTGTGCCGCTGACCCGGTGTGACGTAGCGGATGCCGCTGTGGCGATGTTCTTCGTTGTATAGCCAAGCGACATTATTTTGATAACAGCCAGCTATGCTTCTTTGCCGCATATCAGGGCATAGGATGTAATCATTTTTAAGTCGGTTGGCTATACCAGCCGACGAAGGTTTCCACCCAGCCGCGCGCATCTTCCAGCGTTGCGAAGCCCTTATCAGGCCAGGCAGGCACGTATTTCAGCGTCCTGAACAGCGATTCAACATGTGCGTTGTCGTTGCTCACCCGCGGCCGGCTGTGCGACGGCGTTATCTTCAGCTCTGCAAGTTTGACCTGCAGCACCTGCGACTTCATTGGCGCACCATTATCCGCATGCAGTATAGCCAACCGACTTAAAAATGATTACATCCTATGCCCTGATATGCGGCAAAGAAGCATAGCTGGCTGTTATCAAAATAATGTCGCTTGGCTATATCAAAATAATGTCGCTTGGCTATAGCTTGGTTGACACCTTCACCACGCCGCTTTTCGATGTAGAACCGTTATTTCTGAGTCAGATGTTTTCCCTGCATGCAACAGGCTCTCCAGTATGGCCAGAACGGTGATTTTATCCGACTCTGGCAAGTGGGTCACTTTGTTGCGTTTCGAGTGGGAATGGGGCCATGGTTTATCCTGAGCATATGCTAGACCAGATAGCGCCGGAACCATGCCAGGGTGCGTTCCCAGGCCAGATCGGCGGCCGCTTTGTCATAGCGCGGGGTGGAGTCATTGTGAAAGCCGTGGTTGGTGTTGGGGTAAATGTGCGCCTGATACACCTTTTTTCCGGCAATCAGCGCGTTTTCGTAGGTGGGCCACCCTTCGTTAATACGCTCATCGCGTTCGGCGTAGTGGATCAGCAGCGGAGCCTTTATGCGCTCAACGTCTTCCGGTTTAGGCTGTCGGCCATAGAAAGGCACCGCGGCTGCCAGCTCCGGGTAGGCCACTGCCGCCGCATTGGCGACGCCGCCGCCGTAGCAGAATCCAGTGATGCCTACTTTACCGGTGCTGTCCGGGTGCTTGAGCATAAATTCGATAGCGGCGAAAAAGTCGTTCATCAGCTTAGTGGGATCGACCTTCTGTTGCAGTTCCCGCCCTTTTTCGTCATTGCCGGGATAACCGCCGACGCTGCTGAGCCCGTCAGGGGCCAGCGCGATAAAACCGGCTTTTGCCAGCCGTCGTGCAACGTCTTCGATATAGGGATTGAGGCCGCGGTTTTCGTGCACCACCACCACCGCAGGCACTGGGCCGGTCAGGTTGGCGGGTTTCACCAGATAACCGCGCACGCTGCCGTGCCCATTGGGTGACGGATAGGTGATGTATTCAGGGAGGATATCCGGGTCCGTGAACTCGACCTGTTGTGCCAGGGCGTAGTTGGGGCTAAGTAGCGACAGCAGGGTCATGGCGGTCAGGCCGCCCACTGCATATTTACCCGCGCGCTCCAGAAACTCTCGCTTGGTGAGTTTCCCATGCGCGTAGTAGTCATACAGTTCGAGCAGTTCAGGTTGGAAATCTTGTGCAGTAAGACGTGGCATGGCGATACGCTCTCCTTTGGCAACCCATCCAACACGGGCTCTCATCACTGTAGCAAAAGTGACTCAACGCCGCGCTAATGCGCTCTGGCGTTTCTCGCCATTTTTACCTTTTTTTACGTTGGAGAACGTAGGTACCGACTCAGCGAAACATTACACGATTACGCCCTTGCTGTTTGGCTTTATACAGCGCGGCATCGGCGGCGTTGTACAGCGTATCAAATCCCGTAGTTGCCGGGGCCCAACTGACGCCAAAGCTGGCTGTCACCGGATACGCGGGCAACGCGGCCAGGTTTGAACGGTTCAGGTAGGCATGAATGCGCTGTGCATACAGGACGGCCTGTTGCAGGGCAACGTTATCCAGCAAAATCGTGAACTCTTCCCCACCCACGCGCCCAATGCTGCCGACACCGCCCAATGCGTGACGCACGCGGGTAATCAAATCGCAGATCACCGCATCGCCAGTGGGGTGACCAAAGTTGTCGTTCACCCGCTTGAAGTGGTCGATATCCAACACAATCAGCGACGCCTGGCGTTGGGTGAGCACCGTACTGATGATGTCGATAATGGCACCACGGTTGTAGACGTCCGTGAGCGGATCGTGTGTCGCTTTGTAAGCCAGTTCATCGGCCAACTGATGGAGCTGATGGTTTAAGCGCGTCAATTCGCGCTCCGCCCGATCGCTGCGTGAGATTAGCCGGTGGGATTCACGCACCAGACGATGATAGTGCTCGGTCAGTGCCAGCAGGCTATCCCGGTAGACTTCCGCGGGGCGGTCAGGCTGAGCCGCCACGTTGCGCGCGGCGAGCAGGATGTCATATTCCGGGGTGAACAGCTCAAAGGTGCTCATGATTACTCCATGATATGGCTGTGAAAATCCAACGCGGGGAAGTCGATATGCAACTCTTCGCCAAACTCTTGCGCGATATCATCCTCACAATCGTGATACCAGTGCAGAGCGATGGTGAACGCGTCCTGCGCCGCCAGGTGCAGGATATTGAGCAGGCTGAAAAGCATCTTGGTGCTGGAACTGTTGAAATAGCTCAGCGAAATATGCACTTCGATTTCGGTTGCGGACGCGTCATCGCGGTGCGATAGCTCGGCAAGATAGGCTTCCACCTTCTCGATCAGCGGCCGGTATAGCCAAGCGACATTATTTTGATATAGCCAAGCGACATTATTTTGATAACAGCCAGCTATGCTTCTTTGCCGCATATCAGGGCATAGGATGTAATCATTTTTAAGTCGGTTGGCTATAAAACGCGGCGGCGTTCTCTGGGTAAGATTCGCAGGAAAGGGATAACCTATGTGTGTCGAAATAAAAATCAACGCTGGGGGGTGGATGCTGTCCCGGCGAGATGAACATTATCGATGCGAGTTATATTTATCATTTCAGATGATCGCGGCTTTGTTGAATAAATCAGAATTAGCCGACAGGATGACTCCCTCTGCTACACCTGTTATCCTATCCTGACGCTGTGTGGCATACCCAACAACGTCATACGGTTCAGCGCTTTGACCATCGCTATGGCTTCACCTACTTGAGCCTCATAGTCACGCAGGCTCAGATGGCCACCCAGCAAAGTTTTTATGCGGAACATCGCTGTTTCTGCCACTGAACGCCGGTGATAACCCACTTTCTTTTTCCACATATCATTACTCCCGCTCAGACGCTGATTCGCCACCGCATGGTTACGTTCATGGTACTTGTCCGGCCAGTATTTGGCTCCGCTTCGCGGCGGGATAAGGGGCCTGATTTTCTTTCTTAGCAACGCATCGTGGCAGTAACGGGCGTCATAAGCACCGTCTGCTGACACTTCCCTGATTTTTCGGTGGGTTTGGTTAATCAGGCCCGGCAGTGCCTGCGCATCTGTCGTTCCGCTGAGCGATAAGTCGGCACAGATAATCTCATGCGTCGCACTGTCTGCTGCCAGATGAAGCTTGCGCCACACTCTTCGTCTGTCAGCCCCATGCTGCCTGACTTTCCATTCACCTTCGCCAAAGACCTTCAGACCGGTACTGTCGATGACCAGATGCGAGATTTCACCACGCGTTGGCGTTTTTATGCTGATACTGACGGTTTTTGCCCGCCGACTGACCAGAGAGTAGTCCGGGCAGCGCAGTGGCAGGCTCATCAGTGTAAAAACCGAGTCGACAAAGCCCTGTAATGCCCGGAGCGACAGGTTAAACACGCGCTTTATCATCAAAACCGTGGTAACAGCCATATCGGTGTAGTAAAGCGGCCGACCACGACCTTCAGGCGAAGCACTGTCAGTCCATGCAGCGATGGCCGACTCATCAAGCCAGACCGTCAGGGAGCCGCGTTGTCTGAGTGCTTTGTTGTATAGCCAAGCGACATTATTTTGATAACAGCCAGCTATGCTTCTTTGCCGCATATCACGGCATAGGATGTAATCATTTTTAAGTCGGTTGGCTATAGGTGGGCCAGTTGGTGATTTTAAACTTTTGCTTTGCCATGGGGAGCTGCTATCGGGAGCGATGATAGTGCTTTGATCCGGCGATCCCCTGAAAGTTCGATTTATTCAACAAAGCCACTTCTATGCCTCTGTTTATTCTAATTTTGTTGTTGCAGGTAAATCGCTACTCCAACCATCCCGAACGTGCATCATTCCCACACGGCAGCCAGGCGTCGTGTAAAATGCGTATTACATCGCACATCCGTACAACATTATTGTTACAAAGGCGGTGAAAATAAATTTTTGTAATTAAATAAAAAATAACAATGCAATCATCATTGATTAACAAGTAGTGAAAGCACCGTGCTGGTTCGGAATAGTGCAGTGTTTTATTTCGGATAAATGCGCATAAAGCAAAAGGCTCCACCGGGAGCCTTTTTACGTGTGATGCTTGAGAAACAACTATTTGGCAGGTGCTGCGGGAACCGGGTCAGGCGCATCGATCTCCTGAAGAGAGTCTTCGATGGTAGCGGCGTTCGGGTTCTCTTGTGGAGCCAGACGGCCACCCCGCGCCAGGAAATCATGCCGTTGGAAATAGGCCTCCCGCACCATCAGGTAAGGATCGGACGAATTTCTCAGCAGACCATCCAAATCCCGCAGCTGTGCTCGGGTTTCCACCCCTTCCACAACCCATTTACCGGCGGAAGCCCAGAACGTCAGGTAACTCAGAACCGGATAGAGCGTATCAACCATGCCGCCACCGTCTTCACGCAGCGTCGCACTGCCATAGCCCGGCAATACCACATATGGACCATAACCCACGCCGTAGCTTCCAAGCGTAGTGCCGAATCTGCGCGGCTCTTCTTTTGCCAGCTTCGGATTCGCCACCGAGGCAAGATCGAATAACCCGCCCATCCCCAGCAGCGTGTTCAGGAAGAAGCGGTTGAAGTGGATCATGGCCTTATAGGGATCGCCCGACACAAAATAGTTTGCCATCGCAGCGGGTTCTTCCAGGTTACTGAGGAAGTTACTCAACCCATTACGCGCGGGTTTCGGCACATAGTCACGCCAGGCAACAGCTACTGGCAGGACGACATATGGGTCCAGCACATTGTAGTTAAAGTTGAACATGGTGCGGTTGAATCCCTCAAGTGGGTCGGAACGCCCTTGGGTTGTTTTATCCGAAGAGCTGGCGCACCCAACCAGCATGACACTGGCCAGCACCACCCCACTCAAACGGTTATTCATAGTGATTCTCCCTGATAAAATTGCGTTTCGCCCACATTACAACCGTATAGCATACCCCCGATCCGTCTCAATGCATTGATGGCGAAGAACGCATTCGGACAAGAAACAGGCGTTGGTAGTGTAACATTTTATTGCGCTTCATCGAGAAAAGCTAACGTAATAGTGCTTATTAATTCGTGTGTTACTGAATTAGCAAGCCAAAAAACGGGTTTTTAAGACGCAGAGACGCAGAGATGCAGATCCAATACCCTGCACACGGACATTCTTCACACTTTTTTGCCACCGATTGACGGGATATTAATCAATCACGCATTCATGTGCTTATGCTTACGGTCAAAATGCGTATAATGTCCTCGCGGAAGTCTCCATAGTTAAATGGATATAACGAGCCCCTCCTAAGGGCTAGTTGCAGGTTCGATTCCTGCTGGGGACGCCATCATCTCGTCTACTTTAGTTCACCAAAGCCAACAAACTCCTTAAAAAAGCTTATATTACAAAGCAATTTACTCTACTTGAGTCAATGGAAGTCTATTGCAATCGTCTCTAGGTTTGGGGCATTATTTGGGGCTCTCGCTGGTTCGAGTTTAAAAGAGCCCCATATGAAGCTAAATCCCAGACAGGTACAAACAGCTAAAGCAAAAGAAAAATCTTACAAACTCTCCGATGGGGGAGGAATGTATTTGGAGATTACACCACGAGGTTCAAAGTACTGGCGCATGAAGTATCACCGTCCTAATGACCGAAAAGAGGATAAATTGGCCTTTGGGGTTTATCCTACGATCACCTTGGCTGAAGCTAGAGCTAAACGCGATGAGGCCAAAAAACTTCTCGCGAACGGGTTGGATCCTAAGAAGGTGCAAAAAAAGGAGCAGGCAGAGAATAATGGAGAGTTTACTTTTGAATCAATTGCTCGAAAGTGGCACTCCACTAACAGACGATGGGAGAACGTGACACGTAACTTGATACTTAATAGTCTTGAGAAATATGTATTTCCAATTATCGGTAAAAATGATATACGTCAACTAAAAACTCGCCATCTCCTAGCAGTAGTGAGGGCTGTGGAAGAGAATGGAAAACACGAAGTAGCTCAACGTATCCAGCAAAGAATAACGTCAATCATGCGTTATGCAGTACAAAATGAAACAATTGAAACGAACCCGGCGCTGGATATGGCAGGAGCATTAATTCCTCCCAAAAGTGTTCATCATCCTGCATTAACACCCATCATGTTACCCCAATTCCTTGCACGATTAACTAGTTACAAAGGCCGAAAAATAACTCGCATAGCCGTAGAATTAAATCTATTAACTTTTGTACGATCTAGTGAGTTACGTTTTGCTCGTTGGAAAGAAATTGACTTTGAGCATGCGTTATGGGAAATACCAGCCAAACGCGAACCTATTGCTCGAGTTCGTTATTCTGAACGAGGAATGAAAATGAAATCCTCTCACCTAGTACCGCTCAGCAAGCAGGCAATAGAATTATTAAAGCAACTTGAAGTACAGCGAGGTGATGAAGCACATATTTTCCCTGGAGACCACGATATTAACGGTGTTATGAGTGAAAATACTGTTAACAAAGCTCTTCGCGTTATGGGCTATGATACCAAAACCGAGATTTGTGGGCATGGATTTAGGACTATGGCAAGAGGAGCTATGGGTGAGTCGGGTTTATGGGCTGATGATGTAATAGAGCTTCAGATGAGCCATATCGAGCGAAACGGGGTCAAGGCCGCCTACCTCCATACAACCAAGCATCTAGAAGAGCGCCGTCTAATGATGCAGTGGTGGGCGGATTATCTCGATGCCAACCGAGAGCATTACATATCCCCCTATGATTTCGCCAAGCGCCATGGAAGAGGCGATTAGAGCCATCAAATATTACAGGTCTACAATATGGACGATGTGCCAGCCACTGAGAGAATGCACACAGGGGGCTCATGCCTACCAATCTCACACATGGCTGCACAAAATCTCCTCAGCCCTCGTGCTATGCGGATTCTGCTGGGCATACCTAACGACCTACAAAAATATTGTAGGTCTCCGTGAAGCGTACAGCAGTTGGATAGAGGTAATTTGGGAGGTCATTCTCTTACCCAGTGCGCCGTAAAGCACCGTCCTTTAGGGCGAAGACATAGTGATCGGGGTGAACATTTTGGAGAGGACATGGCACAAAAAACCCGGTGCTGGAGGCGTGCAGATCCTGCACTCTATAATCAGTGAGTTACGATGAAATTGGTGGTACCTAAATCGATTGGGCAACTACCCAGGAATTTGAGGTAGTTCGAAATGCTGTTTGATGGGTATTTAAATCGAATTGGGTTGTCGAGCTGTTCGCTCAATTCTCTGTTAATATAAAGTTTTATTCTGTCACACCCATCAAATTGACGAGTCGCGCCGACGCTTTATCTGGATGGAAAAAACAGGAGGAGTGATGAAAAGGTGCGGGAGATGGTTAACGATGTCACTCTTGGTAAACGGTTTACCAGTTGTGTAGCGTTCACCTAATGATTCATAAAGCTCCGTTCTTCATGGCGGGGAAGATGTCAACTGAAAAACTTATTTATTTAGATAGGCGAAAAGTGGTGGTTTCAGTAGTTTCAGTGGTTTCAAAAAACACATAGTATTGATTTATAATAGATTTAAAAATAAACTTGAAACCACCATCCCCCATTTTGAAACTACTCCCCCAAACTTTGAAACCACTGGACCATCGACGATTGAGAGAGAAAATACCCCTCTCTAGCTGGACTATGCGCTGGAGAACTGCCCCAGAAGCCTTGTCAGCAGAGGCTTTTGCTGAACACGACCTCTTATGTCACCACTTGAAAGTGGACTTCATCGGCAGCTTTTACCGGATTTTTGCAAAACTCAGTACCGAGCAATCGTGGATGCTGATTTTTGCTTAAAAGTTGAACTACAAAATTTTAGTCCGAACTCGAGCATAGAGCGGGTAGCGATGGGTTGACGGTATTCGGTGGGGATCGGGATGAGGTGAGTGAACTGATTCAGGAAACGTGGGGATCGGCAGACGATGGGTTCAATTGATGTGAGTGAAAGAGCCCAACATCATCGTCGGGCGCTCTTGTTTAGTTTGCTACAGTGTTGCAGTAAAAATTACTGTGAATTACCTTCGGGTTAGGCTCCTCACGTTCTGGCATTTGCACGCGCATCGATATGAAGGTGTCACGCGGGATATCTATCGGGTCGCCGTTGGCGTATCCCTCTATCTCATTGCGAGCGAACGCTGGCGCATCCGGGTGTGGGCGGTGATAGGTGCGAATAACTATCGAGCCATCCGGGTTTATTTGCTCACTTCCATCATCACCGCCATAGTCCACCCACAGGCGCGGTAACTTGTTGCGGCACATCGGCACATCGATACCGCCCTCATCACCGCCCCAGGCGCGATCGGCATTCAGGCCCAAACAGCCGGAAATGCGGTACACACCTTCACTCAGACGTTCGGTGGTGATGCCCTCAGCGTCGCTGGTCAACTCGCTGGTACCATCGGCGAACAGCTTCACAACCGGGCTTGCTGTTTTCCAGAAGCCGTTGGAGTCGGCTACGGCGTTATTGCCAGTAACAAGCACATTGCCGGACGCAGCGCTCGGGAACGTTACAACGGTTTGTCCTGTTGCTGATCCAGTGCCGTCCCGTCTTATTATTTTAAGTTGTCCGTTCTCAGCCGAAATAAGAACCCTGCGCCCAACTGTTGCCTGTGCGACCGTAGTCGATTCAAGGTATATCGCAGGGTATTGCCTAAGAATAAAGAAATCGTTAGTTAAGGTTTTTAGCCCGGATATTGTCTGTGCGCTGTCGAGCGTAGCCAACTCATGCCACGCACCAACGGCGTTGTTCTCGATTGTTCTAAAACGGTACGATGGCGTGCTATTTCTCACATCGATCCAAACTTGAGCACCATAGGTGCTGCTTGGATTGCCGAACAGATTTTGTAAATAGCCACTATTAGGAACATCAGACTGTTCAGCTGACCGGGCATACCAAACGCCATTTGCTCGGTGATCAGATGCAAGGGTTGCGCCGGGCAAAACTTGCGATGTGTTACTGCCAATACCACCAGCTAACCCGGCAACCAACACCTGACCAGCAGTAGCCAATGACGCTGTCTGCTTAGCAAGATTTTTGTCGGTCCAAAAGTTATGGATCACCGTAGCCGTTCCGGCTTCGTTACCTACAGTTGCCCTAATACCAAAAGACGGCGCTCCCACAACGGCTTCATGACCAAAAGACATTGAAGCCCACAAATCGCCCGTTTTTAGAAGAACGGACGGCGCATATCTGAGGCCATAAGAAACACGGCTTGTGTCATTACGGTATATGCGACTCCCTGTGCCGGAAGCCCTAAGCCACGCAATCATTGCCGCATCATCACGGTTGAAAGCCAGCCCTTTCGCCCCCCAACCCCAAGCCCCGTTTATCAATAGCGAGCCTGCGGTAGCATCAAACTGGCCAGTCTGCTTAACCCCTGTTACCTTCCCATTCAGCGCATCATCCCATGCCTTTTGCGAGCGAACGGTGACAGTCTGGCCGTCTGGCGTAGTTAAGGTAACGTTCCCCGTTCCGGTTAATATCTGCTGCCAGCCTGATAGTTGCTGCTGGTAATAGGCCAGCGTTGATGCAAACTCATGGGCAAACTGCTCAACCGAAACAGCCGGTGAGGTGGGAATAGCATAAGCTTTGCCTGTTCCCGTTGTGCCATTGAACGCCGATACCAGCGTTAATTGTGTATCGGATTGCACAGACTCAATTTCATAAATCTGAACAGTGCCAGCAGCAGGCAATAATAACATCCGGCCTGCTGATACACCGTTTAATGGATTAGCGAATTGTGTTCCTACGCCCGTAATGATTTTGCTGCCGTTAGTGGCAGCGATAGTTCCGGTTTTATACCAAGACATTCGCCATTACCCCATGACATTGGTGAATAGTATTTTTATTTTAGATTGAATGGTACTGGATAATTGGTTACGTCAGCGACCATCAATGGTGCCGGTTGTGTGCCATGCTTTCATACGTTTACCCTGCTTTATTGCCAATTCATTATCGGCGTAATCGAACTTGATTGCCGAAAAGCAGCAACGTCGAATTTGAACACAACCTTGTGAACCATCGTTCCACCACTCGATGGGTTTCTATGCATCTTTATTGAAACGACAGAAAATCCCTCACCGGCTGGGATAGTGAGAATTATTTTTCGAGGACGGATATAGGGTGCTAATTTGGCTCTACCCCACATATCTATTACTAAATCATCATCAATATATAATCCACCGTACCCCCCAGCTCCGGTTTGTCCGTTGCAAAACCAAATTTCATTAGTTTCCCTGTATATGGGAGGATTGAAAGCGCGGGTCCTCTCGTCGGTCGAGCCAATCATAATGATTGTTTTATCAAATAATTCTCTTTTTATTTTAAATAATTGATAGCTATAATTGCCACCATCTAAACCAATAATGCCGGTATATTCTCCGGCAAAGCTGTAGGTGTAATCATAGACATCACCAAC
This sequence comes from Symbiopectobacterium purcellii, assembly GCF_052050035.1. Taxonomy (GTDB): domain Bacteria; phylum Pseudomonadota; class Gammaproteobacteria; order Enterobacterales; family Enterobacteriaceae; genus Symbiopectobacterium; species Symbiopectobacterium purcellii_A. The sequence continues at coordinate 3,337,039 of NZ_CP189882.1, read as the reverse complement.
AATTTTTCCAGCATAGACAGTCCCGTAGAAACTACCGTCATGAAATTCAGCATCCCCGTTCTTAGATATCTTCCATCCACGCACATCTTTAGCATAATTATTTGATTGTAGGTCGCCTCTAAACAACATGTCGTTGAACTCAGCAGTACCGTCTTTATTGATCATCCACCCTGAAACACCAGCAGAATAGTTTTTTGACTTGATGAGATCGCCAATCATCAGGTCAGTGATTGTTCCCTTACCAATAATCGCAGAGTTAATAATTACCTGATCCCCCTGCGTGGTGAATATTAATTGTGGATTTCCCCCGGCTGCATTCATGATCGAGAATCGGTCTTGCAGGAATATAGTATTCGACTGCATACCCTGGTCCGTGTCCTCAATGCTCTGCGTCATACCCGCAACATATTGCCGCCCATTCGCATCAACTTTAATGCGCAGCGTGCGATAGGCCGACAACTTCGCATCTGTGCCATTCACAATGCTGCTGATATCGCTGATTTGCGTTGTGACGCCGTTAACCGTGGAGGTGAGTTGGGTGAGCTGCGTAGCTTGCGCTGTAAGTTGCCCGTCAATGCTGGTGACAGAGGTTTGCAGGCCCTGCACCGCCGTTGCATTCGCTGTAAGGCCAGTAGCAGGATCGTTCATCTGACTGTTGAGATTGGTCAGCTGCTGCGATGTGGTTTCGTTTTGCGTTGCCACTGTCTGCTGTAACTGCGTCAGGTTACTATTGGTTGCGCCGATACTTGACTGCATCTCCAGCATCGCAATCGTTCTGGCCTCCACCTCATTGGCGATTGTAGCACGCGTTTCGGTGATTTCTGCCGCTCTGTCGCCGTTCTGCGCGCGCCAGCGTCGCGTTTCAGCATCGTTAGCCAGGCTGTTACGGATAATCGCTTTGGCCTGTTCAATGCTGTTCAGCATGCCGTCCGATATTTGCAGGGTATTGTTCTCGACCTCACCAACTAGAGATTTCCATGCATCGGTTTCGGTTATTTCACCCACAATCACATCCGTAATATCGCTTACGTCTGTGCTGGATCCCCCGCGTATCCAGTTCGTCCACGGTCCCTGATTGCCTGACTTGTCAACAATACGGGCACGGTAAAAAAACGCCTGACCGACACTGAGCCCCATTTGCTGATAGGTGCGAGTGGGGTAAGCCACATCGGCCAGCAGCAACGCAGTCTGCCCGTCGCTCGTAGGGGAATAATGAATCTCCGTTTTCAGCGTATCGTCTGTATCAGCAGGAAAACTCCAGTTAAGCTGAATGCCGAAAACGAGTGGCACTGTGATAAAACTCGCCAGCGCAGGCGGATTGCCCTCTTTGCCGTTAAGCCGGGTCTCCTGCGCGTTAGTCCACATGCTGGAGATTTCAGCCGCATTAATAGCCCGGACGCGAGCCTGATATTGCCCGGCGTAAATGCCTGGTACTTCAAAACCCAACGCAGAAGTACGCGCTGCATTTATCCAGTTGCCATTATCACGTCGCCATTGCGCCTCATAAGCGATTGCGCTTTCAGCCCGATCCCACGTTACCCGAAGTGTCGTAACGTTTATGCCCTGATCGACAGTGTTGTAACTGCCAATCTCGACACTTTCGGGGGCAGGTTGTACTGAAGGAGGAATAACGCTGATCGGACGCGATTCAATGCGTGCGCCGTTATCAATCTTGTCCCATTTGTCCGGGTCATACTCGACGCCGGTGATATCAAATGACAGGCCACCATCAGCCTCGGCCACACCAACAATGCGGTACAGTTGCAAAGCCAAATCAGTGGCATCTATCGCCCATACAGATTCTGCGATCGGCGTTTCGCTGTAGTCTGTTGTGACCGTAATGATGTTGTCGTTTACCGCTTCAATGGTGCGCCCTTCTGCTTTCCCACTCGGCAGGTTAACAATCAGGCGCTCACCAATGGCCGCAGACGATACGCGATCAAGTGTGATGTTACGCCCGTCAACCGCACTGATGCGACCCCCCAGGGGACGCCCTGCCAGTAACGAATCAGCTACCCCAACAATTGAGCCAGGCACCGGAATATCGCCATCCAGCCCCATTGTGTACGCAATGGCCCTGTCCGCATCATTAGTGTGCAAAATCCATTTACCACGGCGGATCGCCTCCGTCTGGCGAATACAACCAATCGCCGTCACGTCGGCCTGTTTAATCCCGTAACGTTTAACCAACTTGTTATCATTGACGGCTTCAACCGCATCCTGATAGCTGTTGGCAGGATCGGACCATGACACCATGGCCTGGCTATAATGTGTTTTCTCGCTGGCGTTGCTGTAGGTGAATTTCCCGTCTTTCACGTTGGCGCGCGTCACGATGTAATCAATATCGCGCGGCATATCGGCGATCACATTCATCTGGTTGTTGCCCCAGAACGTGGCACCGCGAAAGATTGCAGCCAGATCATTAAGCACGGTCCAGGCTTCTTCCTGCGACTGGATATACACATCGCATAAAAAACGTGGTTCAGTGCCATTACCGCCCCGGCCATCCGGTACTAACTGATCGCAATACTGTGCAATCTGATACAGCGACCATTTTGAAACGGAGAGGTTTTCAGCCTTGATGCGGTTGCCAAGGCCAAAGCGATCGCTGATCTGGATGTCGTAATATACCCAGGCAGGGTTATTGGTGAACGTCCACTTAAAGGTGCCGTTCCATGCCCCGCTGTAGGTGCGGGCTACCGGATCATAATTTGAGGGGACGCGGATAATGCGCCCATCAGGCTCACAGGAAATAACCGGGATATTCTGGAACTGTTTCGCATCAAACTGAACAAACAGCAGCGCGGTTTCCGGGTAACGCAATTTCGCATCAATGATTTCCGTAACGGCATCAATAACCATTTTATCCGCAATGCGGTTGCTCGTTGAATTCGGCGTAATGCGGCGCACGCGGATTTGCCAGCCGGTTGTTGCATCAGGTAAGTCAATACGGTGGCTACGCTCATATTTCGTCGTAGTCTTACCGTCGACCGCTGTTTTCAGCAGTTCCTGATAGCTGCCGCCATCCGTGGCCACATCAATCGCATACTCAATGCGATAACCACCAACATCGCCGTTATCCTGTTGTTGCTGGAGTGCAGACCACGAAAAGCGTAGACGTACCGCTGAAAGCTGAGTATTGGTGAGTGACCGCACCCAGGCTGTCTGGCTGGTTAATTCTGTGCTGACGGTAATTTCATTCTCAACGCCGGGAAAACCGGGAATATAGCTTTGGTCGGGCGTACCGGAACGAAACTCCCACGTCACGCCTGAAAAGTTTGCGTTGCCGTTCGCATCAGTGATCGGCGTACCGTCCAGAAAAACCCGCGAACCATCCAACCCACCGCTAAATTCACCCTCCCCCAGCGCCAGCAGGATTTTTGCGTAGGACGTAGACTGAATAGAATCCGGCGACTCCACCGGTGTGCGGGCATTGCCGCCACCCCCTTTACGACCATGAATCGTCATGAATGCTCCAGAAATAAAAAAAACCGCTGAGAGCGGCTTAAGAAGTGAACGGAATGATTACTGCTGATCTTCTGCGTAGATACCCGCTGAGATAATCGCGCCACCGATTCGGCGACGGCCATAGAGGATCGGCACCGGATTACCCTGAGCAATAGAGTTAACCGGCCCGCCAAAGGCATAGGATGGTTTATTATCGGGGGATTCGCGCATACCAATCCCACCCTGAACGGGGGTTAGCATCTGCACCACTCCGCCAAGCATCATCGATGCGCCGCCGATCGCCATTGCTCCAGCCCAACCCTTTGCGGCAAACGCCGCGCCTAAACCTCCAGTAAAGTAGGCAGCAACAGCGATTAAAACAGCGCCCAGAACAGTTTGAAATACGCCAGCTTGCTTGCTCCCGATAATGATGGGAGCAATACGGATTTCATGACTGACATTAAAATCCAACTCATCGCGCGTCAGATTCCGCTTACCATCAAACACCGCATAGGTCAGCCCCCGCGCTTTACTCGTCAGTAGAAACTTCTCAAAGCCGGGGATGACTATGCTTAGCGCCTTGATAGCCTCCTGACGGCTTTCAACCGCCAGACGGTGCACGCGCCCAAACGTCGCGCCCAGAACGCCATAAAGGCGGATGGTTTTCAGGGGTTGATACTCAATCGCTACCGACATTAACACCTCCTTTATGACGCAAGCGGGTTATGGTCCTGTCCAGCCAGTAGCCGCCGTAGGGCACTTTCTGGCTTAACTGGTTGTACATGTGATGGATCATTTCACCGTTGCCGACATAAATTCCTGCATGGTTTGGCTCGCTGGCTCTCACCTGCATAATGATCACGTCACCGGGTTGTGGCTCACAGCTGACAGCAGTAAACCCCGCCTCAGCGTAATGTTTCATGTAAAGGTTTTCGCTACGGTTCCACCATCCATCGGCGCGTTCAAAATTGGGCAGCGTTATGCCTCGTTCCAACAGATACCAGTCACGCACAATGGCATAGCAATCCCAGATGCCATGCACAAAAGGACGCCCCAGCAGCGGCTTGACACCCTCCGCAGGCATAATGGTGCGAATATCCCCCTCCGGCCAACTGGCGATCACCCAAGGCAGTTGCGACACATCACACTCAGCCTGATCAACATGACTAGGTTGTGTGGTGGCATCCGGGTGACTGTGGACAATGGCAATGATGGCCCCGCTATCTTCCGCCTCTGCGTAATCCTCCGGGTTCATCGTGAAATGTTCTTCTGGCTCCAGCGCCTGATTACGGCAGCGCACATAGCGCTGTTTCCGCCCGGTCTGGATAATTAATCCGCACGCCTCATAGGGATAGACGTGCTCAGCATGTGCCAGTATTTCTGTAATTATTAATTTGCTGAGTTTCACTATTCACCTCTTAATCAGTGCGGAGCCGGGAAAACCGCCGAAAGGTAACGCTGCGCCTTTGCCAAAGCGATTTTCACAGCCAGTGGTAAGCAGACCAGAACATTCATCCAACGCAGGATCGCTAACAGGATTACCCTCTGCATCAAAATAGTTTGTGCCGGTATAACCACATGATGCCCCGCGATACTGACCACGCATGCACCAGGTGCACAGACTGTGTATCTGCCGGGTGGGGATCATGATGCCTTGCAGGTCTGCCGGGGATGACAATTTGAAGGTCACTGACTCGTCATCCTCTGCGGTTTTGCTGTCGATATACCAAACTTCTAACCGTTCCTGCGTTGGATCAGCGTCGGCATTTCCGCCAGGGAAATTACGCGCATCAAGATAGTGGGCAAACGTGGTGTGAACGCGCACCGTGGCTTGTGCCAGATTCTGATAAGCCAGACAGAGCGCCGTAATGGTGCCGTCGATATTACCCACCGTCAGTGTGGGCGTGGGGGCGCTGCCATCGCTGGTCATTTCCAACCCTTCAACCTGCGTTGGCCAGGCTTTATATTCTTTGCCCTGCCACCAGATCGATTTTGCGAGTATCTTTGCTGCATCGTCACCCGCTTCCTCAATTGCCTCCGAGGTATGAGCGATAGCATGACTGTGGAAGTACAATTCCGGGCCATCAAATGCGGCGCAATCCACTTCAAACAGGCGCACGCGATCGCCCGGCTCCAGTTTTTGGGAGTCGGTGTTTATAGCCATGATTAACCGTGTTTATGGATGATAGGCGGTAACAAACGTTGCGGTGAGTTGAAATACCTGGTCGTCACGGCTGTTTTTACCCATCGCCGTAACGTTAAAGCCGTCAGGGCAGCAATACAGCCCCAACTCAGTGAGTGGGTTTACCCATTGAAATGCGGTATACCCCTTGTGGCGACGCAGAAAGGCAATAATTGGCTGAATATGGGCACCATCGCCAACAAACGTTAACGGCCAACGCTGCGACTCGCCGTTAATCCCATCGCCTGCCCGCTGCGTGTACCCGTCACCGAACTGTATCGATCGGGTTCGCTGTGTAAATGCCCCCTCTGGATTGACGCGAGGACAGAAGGTGAATGTCTCGATAGCCATTATCCCCCTCTCCTTCCTTTCATTGCTGCATTCAGACTTTTTCCTTGCCCCATTTCTTTCTGCAACAGGACCTGAAACCGCTGATCGACAAACTGACCTATTTCACGCCCAAACTGTTCATAACCCGGTGTTGACGTTTGGCTTACTTGCCCGTTGCTGGAAATATTTACTGTCACCTGAGGAGCGCCGCCGCCCCACGCTGAAACATCCGGCATGATCGCCCTTACGCCAAGAGAACCATTTGCTGCACGACTGAGTGGCATGATGGCCTCTGGCCCGGCCTCACCAAACACGCCAGCACCTTTAGCAAAAGCAAACACCTGAGGCGTGCTGTACACACCACCGCTGTAGGCTCTGAGCGACGGTGATTGATAAACGCCACCCTGAGCATTAAACGAAAGAGGGTTGTATGCGCCAGTTGTAAACGCATTGCTTGACGCCGACGCTGCACCGCCGCCAAAACCGCCCATAAACGAGGAGAGGATCGTTTTGGTGATCAGCATCTGCGCCGCCATGTCCACCAGATTTTTGATGACCGATTGCGCCAATGAGGCAAACAATCCCGACAGACTCTCCTTGAAAGAGCGGGCCCCGGTCAGCAGGCCGGTAAGCATATTTGTCGTCCGTTCGCGCAGGGTCTCCGCCAGCGACAGCGACAGCTTGTGCAACCGGCTTTGACCGCCATACAGGGCTAATGCGGCCTGATATTGCGCATCCGCCGAATCCTGAGCGGTTTTTTGCATCAGCGCTTCGTACTGGGTTTTATTCAGGCTGCCGTTGGCATAGTAGGCGTCCAGGAGACTTTGTTGCCGGACCAGCTGGTTTTGCAGCTCGACTATGGGGTCAACCTCACCGGCAAGACTAAGGCGGGGGGAGCCCGCAGACTCGGCCTGCGCTTTCACTAACGCCTGCGTACTGCTATAGGCCAATTGGCGGCGGGCCGTTTGGTAGTCCTGCTCGCTCAGCAAGCGCGCTGCCCACAACGCGTTCAGTTCGCGGCTGGCGTCCTGCTCGTGGCGTAGCTGCGTTTTGACCGGGGAATAGCGCTCAGCCAGCTGTTGGCGCTGCCGCTGATATTTCTCCGCCTGCATCCCCTGTAGGCGCAGGAGATCAGACTGTGCCGCCCCGGCGGTCTTGGCGCTCGCCAGCAACCGTGACTGCGCCACCTGCTCTTGCAAGGCAAGGCGCTGTAAACTACCGGCGTGAGCTTGTTCAATCTCCTGGCGCAACTGCTGATACTGATTCAAGGCCAGTTTTTGGCCCGATTTTGCCGTGGGGCTGTCCTGACCGGACCAGGGCGTTTTTAGCGTTTCCGGCGGTGTTGCCTGTTTCGGCTTGACGGGGCCGTACGCCCCTGCCTTCAGACGCGCAAGCGCCTGGTGCGCATTGTCCAGCGAAGCCTTAACGGTTTGTGCCCCTTGATTGACGGCTTCCAAATCTGCCAGGGCACGTTTTTTATCCGCCTCAACCCCTGAACGCTGGCCGAAAGGATCAAAGGTACTCAGGACGTCCAGACGACTGTCGTGATCCTGCACCGCCTTCATCAGCTGGTTACGCTGGGTGATTTGGTTTTGATACTGCGCCGACAAATCCAGCACCTTGACATCCAGCTGTTTTGACGACAGCGCCATCAGCGCCTCTGTGGTCTCCGTCACCGCCTCTTTCAGCCCAATCGCTGACTCACGGGCGTCTTTGGCCTTTTGATGAAAGTAGAGCAAGGCGGCGCCCGCCAGCATGGCCGCCCCTAGGGGGCCACCCACCAGAGAGAGCGCCCCGCGCGCCACGGACACCGCCGCCGAGACCGCTCGCGCCGAGACGGACAGCCGTGCGTTGGCTGCCGCTAACTGCTCTGTGGCACGCACCTCGGCAAGACGGGCTGCGCGTATCGTGCGACTTAACGCGATATGCTCACGCTGATAACTTAGCTGGATGCCATTCGCCCGGTTTACCGCCGTCTGGGTCGCCAGATAACGCGACTGCTCCTGTGCCAGCTGTCTTGATGCCTGCGCCTGCGCCTGCGTCGCACGGGCAGTCGCGCCCTGTTGTGCCGCGGCGGCTTTGGCCGCCTGTTGTTGTGCGACCCAGCCTGCGACGCTTTCCCGCAAGCCTGCGGTAAGCCGGGTGGTCAGCACCGGGATCAGGGTATAGAGTGCGACCGATGCCACTGTGGTGAAATTGTCTGCCAGCGCATTAATGGTGTGGGTGATATTTTGTACACCTGAGCGTAACGGCCCATTCCCCGACTGGCCGACCTGAATAACCAGCCCTTCAAACGCGCTGGTGAGTCCCATCAGGTCACCATTGAGATTGTTGACCCGAATAGCTGACTGCTCGTACGCGGTCTGGGTACCTGTTAACGCGTGAGTCAGCGCCTCCAGCTTGTCGCGATTATCCACCAGAATGGAAGCCGCATTGATGTTCTCCACCCCAAACAGCTTGACCGCTTGGGACGTGGAGCGCTTTTTCTTCGCCAGCGTATCCAGTGCGCCAACCAGTCCCACCACCGAGGGTTTCAGCGTTTTGTCAGTGCCTTTTTCGAGCGTCAGAATAACGTTTCGTAGCGCCGTGCCCGCCTGTGCGCCCTTGACTTCACGCTCGGCCAGCACCTGAATGGCCGCATTCAGCTGCTCAAACCCCACACCCGCCTGCGCCGCCGCCACACCGCCGTTTCGGATAGCCTCACTGGTCTGGGCGATTTCCGAGGAGCCGTACTTCGCCCCGGCGGCCAACACGTTGATATAGCGGTCGGCCTGCTCGGCGCTGACACCAAACTGGTTCAGCGATAACGCCAGTGTCCGGGTCGCCTCCGGCAGGGTGGTGCCCGATGCCTGCGCCAGGATCAGCGCACTGTGGGTCGCGTTTGTCAGACCGTCGGCGGTGTTTAACAGCTCTGGTTTGGCGGACGCCATCAGCTTTAACGCCTCGGCAGCCTGGCGGGCACTGTACTCCGTGGTGCGCCCCATCTGCTGCGCTGCCGCATCCAGTTTTTTTAACGCCTCACCGGTCGCCCCGGTGATCGCCGACAAATCCGACAACGCCTGACTGTATTGCCGCGAGGTATGAATAACGGCACCCAGGGACAGTCCCACACCCACCAGCCCGGCCAGACGCGAGGCTACGCCGCCAATAGCGGACGCCAGGTGCTGGTAGGCCACTTCGGCTTTTTGGGTATCCTGCTGCACGTCGCGACTAAAGCGACGCGACTGGTCGCTCGCCTGACGATAAGCTGCCGTCAGCTGGGGCGTAAACGCATTGTTCAGGTACAGGCCTACGGCCAAAGAAGCAACATCTGCCATCGTTATCCTAACGCTCGCATTACGGCAGCACATTGCGCCTCAATGTTAGAGACGGCAGGCTGCGCCGGGGGGGAAGTCTTGTTTACAGGTATGGGGTCATGCGGTGCTGCCTGCAGCAGGAAATACGCCTGCCAGTGGAGAAGCTGGGAAGCGGGTAGCGCCGCCAGTTTGCGAATGTCTGCCTCGCCCAGGCGCTCTGCCAGTTGAAACAGAAAATAGAGCCAGGGCGAGTCGGTCAGTTTTTTTGCGCGTCCTCCAGTGACCCCACCGCATGACGTTTGACCGTGGCAATGGCATCCAGCAACGTGCCGTTATCGTGCGCCGCCATCAGTGCATCAGCCGTCGGCAGGGCATCAGGCGGTATCGGCAGCCCTTCGGGATCACACAGGCAATCCAGCAGCATCTGCACGTTCAGAAACGACGCCTGACGCATATCCCCCGCCTCAAACGCCTGCGTCGCTTTCTCTTCCTGCTCAAGCAATGCCAGCGCGGACAGACGGCGGATAAAATAGCGCCCGCCTAACAATTCACATTCCTGCGCCGTGTTCAGCGGTTTGAGTAACGACATTTTCAGGTTGTCGGTGTAAACGGTCTGCTTCATACGCCATCTCCTGCACCACCTGTGCCTTTACCACCTGTGCCTTTACCACCTGTGCCGCCAGAGGGGGGCGTTGTCTTTGTTCCCCAGTTCAGCGTGTTTTGCTTACCTTTAACGGTGATCTGAATGACCTCACTGGAAGGGGCGCTGATTTCATTCGTTTCCCAACCCGATAACGCCAGTATCATGGTGGCTGTCCGTTTGTTCGGTAATTCAATGTAAAACTGCACGGTTTCCCGTTTTTGCGCCGCCGTCAGAAATGCAGCAAAATCCGCATCCTCAGGGTTATCAATAAACACCAGGGATTTTTCCGGGCCTTCCGGTAAATCGGAAATAAACTGCTTGCTGGTATCAAGCAACGTCGTACAGTCGATATAGCCGCCTGTTTGGCCGGTCGCTCCAATCGCTTTGCAATTTGTCAGGGCTTTCATAGCCGTCACTGCTGCGCCGATGGCACCGTACTTTACAACAGTGCTGTCGGGCAGAGTGGCATATTCCGGCGAGGTTTTTGTCGGCATAGTGTGTTCTCTCAATATAAGGGGAAATAGGGACTATCGATTTTCCAGCGCCCGGCGGATCTCAGCCGCCAGCAGTCGTAAAACCTGGGACTTCTCATAATCCAGCGAAGGACGGATAAAGGGTTGGGCGACCTGCTTCACGGTACCCCATTCCTGCGCCAGCGCTTTTATGCGGTGTTTTTTACCGGGGCCAACCCGTAACGTGACCTGCGCCCGCCCGCCGGTAGTGCTGCGTATCTTGATACTGTCGCGCATGTGGACATCGTGACTCTCAGCGTCAAAACCGGCATGTTGGCGCATATCGGCCTGAACCGGTGCCAACGCTGCCCGTCCTGCCTGACGCAGGATTTTTGTCGATACATCACTCTGTAGTGCTTCAAGCTGTTGGCGCAGCACCTCCAGTCCATTTAGCTGCATTGTTATCATGTTGCATCCTCGGGATAGACAATGATGAAATCTCTGATCAAACGGTACTGTTTATGATTATTTGCCAGTGGCGTCATATCCTGATGGACAGTGCCACGTCTGACTGCCTGAACCGGCCAATCGCCGATCGCACCCTGTTGCACACTTTCCCATGCCTGACGGACGATATTGTCCAGGCGGAGTAAACGCTCGTAGTCATCGACAAGAACGAACGTCACCTGAAACCGCCCTTCAACCAGCGCGGTTTGCGCCAGACCGGTATCAACTTTGGCATCGCTAACCCGTAGTAACGTTATGCCTTCCTGTGCATGCTCGGGCAACAGCAGCGGCCAGACGGTCAGCCTAGTCAAACGCTGTAAATCCCTGGTGAGTTCAAACTCGATCATGTCTACCGTCTCCTTCTGCACGTAATACCAGCCGATCGCGCTGGCTCCTGTCTGTCGCGGTAACCGTCAACACTCTCCCCTGCCAGACAACCTGCCAGTCAACCTCGACATCAGTGCGTGGACGCAGGGTAAAGAGCACCGTATTGACGACGCGTTGCTGATCAGCGGTGCGAATTTTTCTGTTCGATATCGGTTCAACCTGACACCATACCGATGCAACCTCTTGCGCACGGTGTTGCTCCGCCCCTGATAGCGGGGAACGCTCAATCGCGACGCGACGCAGGGTGACGCGGTGACGCAGTCGTCCTGCCAGCATAATTCCTCCCTAAATAATCGTTGGTCGTCGGAGATCGTAAATAAGCATCGTCACAGAGAACGGGAGTTCCCCCTGATTCAGTTTCTCTTCCTCTTCTCCGCTGCGATTTCGGTCAAGGTATCCAAGTAATACCAGTAGCGCGGCCTGTACTCTCTTTAGTGGCTCTCCTTCAACCAGGCGATCACCTTCGACAACCCGTTCCCGGCTACCCTGGATATAAGACAGGATCGCCGCGCTACCGGACTGAATTTTCAGAAGCAGATCGTCATCACTGGAGTCATCATCAATGTGCAAGTGCTCTTTTGCCTGTGACAAAGTAACCAACTCAATCACGTTTTATCCCTCCCGTCTCGCCCACGCTTCGCAGCTAGCGTCCATCCGGAAGAACCGGTCTCACCAGGCTTATCCTGAGTCTTGGTATCACAATGCCAGAGTGAACCACCCCATGTGACCGTATCGCCGGGCAGATACCGCCCCTGAAGCCACCAGCTCACGTCCGCTTATAGGTGCGACCTCGGCCCACACAGTAGCAGCATCAAACCACGTCTTGATGAGTTGCCCGCTGGCATCGCGTGTTGTGGTGAAGTTCTGGATGGTGACGCGGTGGCGCATTTTTCCGATGTTCATAGCGGAATAAACCTGTAAGGTTGCAGTATTGAGAAAAATCCCGCTGGCAGGCTCTGCGCCTCACGATTTTCATACCAAAACCCAACCGCAAGCATCAGCGCCAGTTTAATATCCGACGAGATCACCAGCCCCTCACTTTCGTTTTCAGGCACCGCAGCATCATATAACTTACGGTTAATATAATTCTCGGCCCTTCCCTTTGCCGCCAAACAGTAAAGCGTAAGCATCTGGTCTTCGGTAGCGTCATCGCTGTCTATTCGGCACTGATTGCGCAATTCATCAATCGTTGGGACCATAGAAAGCACTCCGCCCGCAACCCGTTACCAGATTGCGGTCATGAAAAAACCGCCTAAGCGGTAAACGTTGTCAGTACAGTGATTGTGCCTTATGCGGGCTTGCCCACCAGCGCCTTAATAGCCGCGACATCTTCCAGTACGCAGTCAAAGCGATGGAACGCGAGGAATGCAGTCTGGTCGTACTCAGCGTAGCGTTCAACCAGGCGCTTAAGCGTCATGTACGTGATTCGGCGGATGATGAAGCGGTTAAAATCTCCCAGGAATGCGAACTTTTTACCCGCTGCAATGCTGCCGATAGCCTGATCGATAACGTATGGAATGTTCAGAATCGTAGCGGGAGAACCGCCGACGATATCAGGAAGCCATAGCGGGCGCTTCTGATCATCAACCATCTCTTCGATGATTTGGAGTGTTGAATCGTTGAACGCCCAGCGGTATTTAGGTCCACCTCGATACGCGGGGTCAATGGCGTGCTTGAGGCTATTCATCTCTTTCCATGTAAATGCAGCAGCGGCAGCGGTATTAACCGTCCCCGTCACGGACGTTACAAGTCCTTTCGGTTGAACCGGAGCACCAGCGCCCGTCCCTTGTACCAGATATTTGGCCTCACCGCGCCCAATGCGCTGCCCGATGCGCCCAGCTAAATAGGCTTCAATATCAACACCGCTATCTTGCAGTAATTCATTAGAGACGCGAATGATTTTGGATGACAGTTTTTTTGCACCCAAGATCGCTGTACCAAAGCTCACATCTTCTTCCGATGCCTCGGTATTTTCACCCAGCAATTCGCCTTCTTCAGAAGTGCCGTCAGACGTTGACCAGGTGATGTCCTGACCATTAGATGTGTTGAGAATCTGCGCTACGCTGGCAATGCCGCCGTAAGCCTTCATTGAATCGACAATCTTATTCAGCATCTGCGTTGGGACGGTGTAGCCACCCTTTGCATCTGGCGTAGTGCCCTGAGCGCGCAATTCTTTCAATGCCTGGCGTTCTTCACTGGTTAATTCGGCAAAACCATTACGCAGGAAGCGATCGAACGCAGCAACGCGTTTTTCTTGAGCTTGCGCAGCCGGATCGCCATTATTTTGCTGGCGCTGTTCCTGCTCGTTGTCATTAACATACAACTGATCTTGACGGCGCAACTCGTCTTCACGAGCAATCTGCGCATCCAGACCGTCCAGTTCAGACTTGGCTTTATTCCACTCAGTACGCTGCTCATCAGTCCATGTGTTTTCACCGATTTTGTCATGCAGGGCGCGCATATCGGTGGCGATGGTGTTACGTTTTTGCTTCAGTTCATGATATTTCATGTCTTTCCTCACGCATTTATCAAATTAAGGAGACGCTCACGCGCCATTTTTTCATTGATAGCTTTCTGTATTGCGCCGCTATCACGCGCCTCCTGCCATGCCGCCATAGAACGCAGCGCGGAATCGGCCTCTTGATACGCCGGGTACGTCACCGGGCTGACATCGAATAGTCGGGAAACCTTGGTGATTTCACGAAGAACAATCCCCTCTTCGTCTTCGTACCAGTGCTCCCCGTCACGAGCGACACGGAAAGCAAAGGAGGACTGGCTGATATCGCCGCGAGCCATGGGTGACAAAACCAGATCGCGGATCGTCTGCGTATCGGGCGCGGTAATGTCATAGCGCAACCCTTTATCATCAACAGCCACAAACAGTGTTCCTGCTGTTGAGCGACCAAGAATAAAATTGGCATCGTGGTTGAACAGCGCTCGCACATCGTCGTTCAGCACATCGTCAAACGCCCCCGGCTTGATGATTTCCCGAAAACCCCATAGCGGTTCGGATCGGGAATTGAAAACAGAGCCGTAACCGATAATGTATGCTGGTCCGTCCCCCGTCTGTTCGGTGCGAACTTCGCCGCTATAGCAACGCAATTCACGATCATTCATTGGTGTTATCCCCATCATCATTTTTCGTGGTTTTAAAATCGCTGGCAGGGTTGGCTGCATTAACGTTCACCAGCATTTCGTCCAGCCCATCCACAGGGTTCATGTCTTCAAAGGCGCGGGCTTCGTTACGACTCATCCAGCCATCAGTGATAGCAAAGTGATAGAACTGCGCACGCTCTTGCGGAGTACCGCGAAGCAGGCCAGTGAGGTTAAAACGGGTGTAATATCCGGCAGCTCTCTCGGAACGCGTAAACAAACGTCTGTTTAGCTCCTGCTCCCAGTTCGTCACCCAGGGCAGCATGGTGTAACGCACAAACTGGATGGCTTGCTGGGTGATGTTGGAAAATGTCGCCTTTTCCAGATCGTTAATCATGTGTGCGGGTACGTTATATATCCCGGCGATCATCGAGCGATTGAGCTTCAGCATGTCGATGATCTGGGCATCGACCGGAGAAATGGTCAGCGCTTTATAGTCAAGGTCAGCAGGCAGCAGCATAGTTTTATTTTCCTGGCTGCGCAGCATGGCAGTGGCCTTCTGCCACTGGTCTTTCAGCCACCCCCAGCTGTCTTTATTCAGTGGCCCTTTAACCGACACGATCCCGGCAGGGCGGGCATTTCCACTGAAGAAATTTTCGGTATATTTCTGCCCACTCATGCCCATGCCGATGGTTTCAGCATGCTGTAGTACAGGGCTGACGCCCATCTTCTGATCGTTGCCCAGCGCCCGAATATGCACCATATCTTCCGGACTAATAGCAAATGAACCTTCGTCGTTATAAACACCGTAGGTGTAGCGCCCGCCAGTATTCAGCAGCGTGGTTTCCCACGGCATGCACGCTTCAAGCTGGATAACTTCGCCCCTGCGATTGCGCTTTATGTGGGTATAGCCATTTCCCCAACCGAGGATATGGCGCTGTTTCAGCTCGCGCCATTTGTAGCTGGTCTGCCAGTCGTTCGGCTCATCATGTACCAGGTGAAAAACAGGATGATCTCGCGCTGGCTCCACCTTGTTATTTGATTTGCGCATCACATGCAGGGGCATCTGCGCAATGTTTGATGAGATGACGTAGATACAGGCATAAACCGCAGCCAGTTTCATGGCCGTTTCGGGACTCACAAAAACGTCACGGCCAAAAATATTGTCTGTTTCTGCTGCATCACCGGTGATCGGTGTCGCAGGACTCTCCAGCGGTTCGTTGCGAAACAAGGCATCAAGCAGCATTTCTCCCCCTTGCAGCCAGCAGCGCAAAAATAAGCAACAGGACACCAGTCAGCATCAATGCCACGGACACCCCAAATTGCAAATACACGCCAGCGGTGAGCGAACCGAAACCGGCTAGCCCGATAACATCAGTAATCAGTGATTTCATAGCATCAACAGGTCTTCATCAGGATCGAGCGTTGAAAGGAAGTCGATTTCATTACCACCATTGACCAGTAGCCGACTCATCGCAGTAAACAATGCGGCGGGACCGTCAATTTTGGCTTCGGGTGTCGATTTGTTGGGGAAAATGTTGTCATGTTTATCCGGCTTAACGGTCACGTTCGACATCATCCAGTTCATGACCGGGTGATTGCTGTGGTGAAAACGTTCACCGTAAACCAGCGCTTCAACCTCTTTCATCGCTTCAGAGAAATTTTTGACCGTTTGAGGGACTTCCACCATCGCTACACCATCATCACGCATCGCAATGCTGAATTGCAGGGCGCTCCACGGGTCAAAACCTGTCTCTCTCAGGTTTTCTCCATTAATCCATTCCAGAAGGTCGGCTTTGATTTGTGCATGGTCAATAACGTCGCCGTCAGTCAGCGCTAACTTGCTGAGATCTGCCCACTTGCGATACATCTGCGCCATTTGTGCAGAGCATCGCTCCAACCGCCCTTCGGGTAACCAGAACTTAAAATCAGCATGCACATGGCCATTGTTTGCCCGCCAGAGTTTGACGGCGGCACAAATATCGATTTTATGCGCCAGATCGACCCCCACCCACATCGGGTAGGTCTTCAGTTCGTGTTGTGGGGCAAGGTATTCACACTTCTCCCACTTAATCATGTCCATCCAGGCAGACTCAGCGGTCACCCAGATATTCATGTGCTTGGTGAAAAAGTTAACGCGGGCTGAAACCTGCTCTTTGGCTTTTTTAGCCAGCCGCCGCAGGTCATCCCAGCGCTTGCAGATGCCAAGTCCGGGATTGGCTTTCTGCCAGACGGTCTCATCAAAGGGATCGTCGTCTTTATCCAGGGTGTAGATAATGGCAAAAAACGTATCGTCCTTTACTGCACCCTCGACCGCGCTGTTATAGCCGTGCAACACCTTGATGGCGTAATCACGCAGTTCGTAACAGATACCTTCTTTATTGAACCCCGCCGTGGTGATGCCAAACAGTAATGATTGCAGGCGAGCGCCGGTTGCCGTCTCCAGAACGTCCCACACGTCGCGGGTTTTGTGCGCGTGCAACTCATCGACAATGCCACAATGAATATTGAGTCCGTCGAGGTTGTTGGCATCCGATGAGAGCGGCTCAAACTTTGACGCTGTTTGTTCCTGGTAAATGGCAAGTTTGTTGAATTCAAACAACCTGCCGAGCGTCGCCTTGGCCTTTTTGACCATGTTTTTCGCATCTTCAAACACAATGCGGGCCTGATCGCGCGTGGTGGCCGCTGAATAGACCTCGGCACCCCCTTCGCTGTCAGCGCCAGTCATATACAGGCCAATACCGGAGGACAGCGTTGATTTGGCGTTTTTGCGCGCCACCTCGTTATAGGCAGTGCGGAAGCGGCGTACCATCACCGGGCGTCCGCTGCCATCGTTGCGTAACACGACCTCCCCGGTCTGCTCATCCATCAGCGGTATAACAAAGCCGAAGATATTGATCAGAATAAACACATGCCAGTCCATCAATTCGATGGGCTGTCCAGCCAGATTGCCCTTAACGTGTGGTACGAACTTATAAAAATTGAGGATGTGTTGTGCGCGTGGCTCGCTGAAATAAATGTTACGGGCTTCGCCATGCTTTAAGTCATCAAGAAAACGCTGGCATGCCAGGCGCACGTACTCGCAGGCAATAATATCCCCCGCCACGACACGTTCAGCGTAGCGAATACCATCAGCAACGTTTGCCATTAATCCCTCGCGTTAAGAAATTCAGCAAGAGGATCACTCTCGCCCGGATCACCCACATTTACTTTTGATCGGCTGGATGGCGTCATGCCAAATTCCTGAAGCCAACCTCGGACTTCTTTTCTGGCTTCTCGGCTCTCACCAAAAAAATCGCTCGGCTTAACCCTGACATCACCAGTAGTGGTGGTGATTTCTTTTGTCGCGCCCTCGCGCTCCAGCGTTTCTTTAATAAGTCGATAGTCAACGTAGGCGTCGACCAACATTTCAAGCGCCTTTCCATCAAGCGCTGTGAGTACGCCGATCCCTGCTAATTGATCGCCCAATCGCTTAAACCAGTACTTACCTTGCTTGGTAAAATGCTTCGGCGTTGGGGGGACCCCTTTTGTCGGTTGCGGCTCATTTTTGTTGATCGGGCGTTTTGATGGGTTACCCCTCACCAAACGTAGATGGGTCGGGGTTTTCGGTGGTCCAGACATAATCGAAAACTCCTATTAATCATCGTATGGGGAACCCCAAAAAAAAGTTTCTAACCTGCGGCGATGTGAAGAAAGGCTAGGCGGCGGTACTGGAGCGACAGGGCTGTAGAGATTTACCCTCCCCCTCCCGCTGATGAGAATCGCTATCATTTGATCGCTTCATGTACTATTTTTGCCAATTTGCGGCTTGGGGGACCGCTGTTGCCAATGCGTGGACTGAATGCTTTGTTGATATCCCATCCAGCATTGAGACGGTACTCAATGGAGTTAGGTGATATGCCGAGATAATCAGCCCATTCATTTAGACACATGGTCTTTCCGTGCACGTTATAGCGTCGGTGTGATTTCTTCCTCATCGTCTGTCTCATCTTTGCTCTACCGCGTTTCTGATTACACACGGGGCAACTGGCAACCAGGTTTGTCAGCTCATTGTTGGTCTTACAGTTATCAAGATGATCGATGTGAAGGGTATCCCAGTTCACAGACTTACAGCACCAGTGACAGCGGAAAGGGCCAGCGCCATGCTTATCGTAATAAACCAAGCGATGTTCATAGACTCGGCTAGTACCACAGGCTAGGGGGTGATTGGGTGCATAGACCAGTAGATAACCACCTGAGTGCTCTAGCTTACCCTCCTTTCTGGTGCTTTGTTTTTCGGTTGAACCATGACGACGAACGCGCATGTAATGTTTCTCACAGTACCTGCTGTTGCGTGAACGGACAGGCACGCCGCAGTTTTCAACTTCGCAAATACTATGGGCGTGCGAAAGCCCTGAATCATTATTTGATTCAGTCATATTCACCTCGTTATTAAAATCGTTTCAGGCGTTCGTGTGCAGTCTTGGCTTTATGGCAGGAGTAACAGATCGACTCCAAATTAGAATCATCATCGGTACCCCCATGCGCCTTAGCGTTGATATGGTCAACCGTCTTAGCCTCTACTGCACGGCCATTGCGTAGGCATTCTTGACACAGATGATTGTCACGCTTCAGGATGCGAGCACGAATGATATCCCACGGGCGACCATAACCACGCTCATGCCTGCTCTTGCCTTGTTGGTGTTGCTGCCAACCTTCATGCCTATGCTTCTCGCAGTAGCCTGAGCGATCAGTTGTTGTGCCTGGGCAACCCCGCTTACGGCAGGCACGAGGTATTAGCGCTGGCATGAGAGACCTCATAAAGAAAAGCCCGGCAGATGCCAGGCTCTAATGGACAGATACAACAAAAGCTATTCGCTCTTTATTAGTTTTACAGGCTTCTCACCCGCTTCAGGACACCAGTTGTTGTATTCGTGAACCGTGCGCATTAATTCGCCGTCATACTTACCAATCTTATCAACCAACTCGGCAAGTAGTTGAGGATCAAACTCTACAATCTCAGGCGGAGTGCGATTGATATTCCCCTTTTGATGCAGGCCGTAAATGGCAGAACGCAGACTGCTAATTACTCCCATGCGTTTAGCGTGAAGCGCTTTGATTTTTTCGCTCAGTATTTTACAGCGTCCGATAGCTTCATAATTCAACGCAGACATTGGACTTCCCCATACCAATCAAGGGTTATATTTTAACTTATGAGCAATAAACAAACAGCTCTGGCGAGAGCGATAATCGTCGAGAACATCGCGGCGAGCGTGAGGAGTTTCCAGCGCATCATGCTGCCAGTCGGTGCTGTTCTTCAATCAATGGCTGACGATGGTTTTTGTTGAATATCCCCATCAGCGTAGCCTTGCGTTGCTCGAAGTCCCATCCCATGCCAATGAATACCGTATTAGCGCGTTGCAGCTCGGTAATGCAGTGGATCTGCTCAGGTGTCAGGTAGTCTCGGATGCTCTCTTTCTTATCTATCTCGTGATAGACGCGGAATTTCGCCGCCGTCATATCAAGCGCGATACGATTAATCAGGTCAGCCTCGTTGCTGAAGTGATGTGGTGATATCTGCTTACCCTGCGCCTCACGCTCATGCTTAATGGCATCAGTCATGGGCTTGTATTCAAGACGAGCTGTATCTCGATAAGAAACGCGAATCTTCTCTTTAGCGGCCAAAGCATCAAATGTGCGAATAACCTGGAGGTTGAACTCGGGGCTTATCCACATGGCGTAGGAATAAACCAATTCCTTGCACACGAATGTACCTTGATTCTTCCCACCCTTTACGGTCGTTACGGGAATTCCCGTATCGCTCAATAAATTAATGAGGTCTTTTGTCTGTTTGAGGCGCATCCAATCATGCGGATCGTTACGACGTTCACCACCCGCCGCCTTGTGTAAATCATTCAGACAATAGCGACCATCTTTATCTTGCTTTACGGCAACATCAGAAATTACTAATTGCATCGTATTTACCTTCTGTGGTGCGAGCCTGTTCGCGTAGACATGGGCAGCCGAGAGCGGAACGATGTGATCCACCGCCCTATCTCAGACTCACACTACGGAAAGCTCTCTAGTGAAGTGCACGCGAATGCACGGTTTGATTTACTTCAGGTACAAAAAAGGCCCGGATTAACCGAGCCTCATTGTTGGGTTTCGCAGCCTTTCCACCTCTTCACAGAGTTGCGCAGCTACTTGTCAGGTAAATTCTTCCGGGATCCTTCGATTTCACGAATGCTTCGCTTGTCGGCGTTACACTTCTCAATAACGGTCAGCAGTTCTTCATTCAGCGCTACGCTCTTACCGTAGGTCATTCGCGGCGTAATTTCCGGTGCTGGGCAGTCCTGTAAGAGTTCAGCGGAGATCGGCACGATGGGTGCCGTTGCGAATTCTGTCCGCGTGCTCTCGCAGCTTGCTAACGACATCATCAGGAACAGGCCGAACAGCACACTCATCAGTCGATAACCTTTCACGGATGTAAACCACGGCATTTTCAGACCGCTGCTGTATCTGCTGTTTTTCATCGTGATTGGCCCGCGTGATGGCGTTGAATATGCGCATCGACTGGATCACATTTCCAGCGATGGTTTCGGCCTGCTGTTGTTTCCGCGCTGCTACTTTGAGGTCTTCCTTTGTGTCACTGTATGCGTCGTGGTAGTAGTAGAAGCCGAATGACAGTGCGGAAATGAGGGCAGCGAGAGCGGCATAGAGATATGGCCTCACGATAGAATTATCCCAGCGAATAAGAACCAACCCCAACCGTCCGATCCATTAAATGCGAGCAATGCGGCACAGACAAAACAGAATACATTCATCCGCCCATCCCCCAGCACGAAAGCTCAGATTCCTGGTCCCGCCGTTCTATCTGCCCATAAC
This sequence comes from Symbiopectobacterium purcellii, assembly GCF_052050035.1. Classification (GTDB taxonomy): domain Bacteria; phylum Pseudomonadota; class Gammaproteobacteria; order Enterobacterales; family Enterobacteriaceae; genus Symbiopectobacterium; species Symbiopectobacterium purcellii_A. The sequence goes on along the minus strand of NZ_CP189882.1, from coordinate 3,315,838 downwards.
AGTTGTTTGAGCGGATACGGCAATCTTTCCCACCGTCCCACATCCAGCGCTTAATCTCTTTACAAGCACCCATCAGATCGCCTGCATTCAATTTGCGGTAGAACGTTGAGGTGAAGCATTTAGCGGGGCCGATGCTCCACGGACAAAACGAGGCAATACCGACTTTTTGCACCTCAGTGAGCGGCACGTTAACGTTGCGGTCCAGCCAATCGAGCGCCTTCTTCTGCTCAATGGCGTCAATCTTTGCGCAACGCTCAGCGGTGAGCTTCATGCCCTTCACGACCGGTTTGCCTTCTACCCACGTCACACCACCGCAAATCGTCCAAATGCCGCCGCCGTCAGGATAAGCGGTTAACCGCATACCCTCTTTTTCCGACTGGAATTGCGCCATCATCACCGGGGCTAATGCGCCCGCAGCGATGAGCGCCAGCATTGCCGCACTGAGTTTGCTTGCTTTTGACATTATTCACCCCGCGCTTCTTTGCGCCTGTCTTCCCTGATTTTAAAATAGAGGTTGGTCAGAAAAGTAAGCAGGCCAAATACCAGGCTACTGAGTACGCCCAGCGCCGCCCATTGTGTCGGCGATACGGTATCGAGTAATTGCAGCATCCAGTAACCGCCGCTTACACCCGATGCGCCGTATGAAACGCCAGTGGTTATTTTGTCCAATTGCATAGCCTCACCGCCGATTTTTCGGATGGCGCTGTGTGATTGAGGGGAAATAAAAAAAGCCACGCCGGAGCGCAGCCTGAAATGTGGCGAGACAGGAAGGATTCGAACCTTCGACCATTCGGTTAACAGCCGAACGCACAACCGCTATGCTTCTGACCCTGAAATAGAAAAACCCCAGCGGTTAACTGGGGTCTTATCGCACATCTTAACCAAACTGATATAGAGGGAACAACAAGCGAGATGTGCGACACAATCATCTTATTCAGCAATCAGTCGCTGTCAATAGTCACGTCAAATTTAAGTAAAGGATTTAAATTTATGGCAGCATATCAAATATGGCGAAAATATAGTCCATAAAGTTCGGTTTTGCAAGCGCTATGTTGCAAAATATGCCAAACGTGATTCGCTTCGCCGTGTTTTTACGGCTAACAATGCGTCACTGTCCAGACATGATACGCAAGCAATCAGCCCCTGCCAGTGATGACGATAATTCTCTGACCACGTTGATTTAGTGACACCAGATAAAACTGCCAGTTCACTATCACTGTAATCAGGACATGCCTTCGGACAGCCACATTCAGACGCATAACGTTGTACAGCTAACCATACCAGAGATTCGATACGACGGCGGGATCTATCTGTTGTCCGCTTGCCCGATAGCGTTTCCCGGTATTCGTTCCAGACGTGCTGGCAAATGATTACCTGGTAGTCGTAGTTCAAATCGTTGCCATAGCAGTACCGTATCCATGCCTCTTGATGGGGTTCAAGATGCCCTAAAGCCCTGCGCCATGAAGCTGTGCTGTAGGTGATAGGGTCTATCGGGGGCATTGGCTTTCTTCTGCTGCGTGTTTCCGTACAGTGCATTGGGTCTGTTGTAGCGCAAACTTTACGTCCCTCAAGCTGAACCAGGCGGGGGCGTTTACGGGTGTGTACCGTTGTTCCGACCATCGCAGCACCGTTAAATGTATCCAGTTGGCCCCTCCCGGTTTGCCGAACGTCTGCCAGTGCGGTACTGACACAGCCACGCAAATATTCAACATATTGCTGATTCATCAGGCAACCCCCATAATTATTTTGACAGCATCAGAAATAAAGGCGTTGAACCAAAAATAATTCAACGTTCATAGCCGATTATTTTTTTATTTTCTGATAGATTAATTATCGCATAATAAATCGCGGTCAGTAAGCCTTACTGGATCTTATGCTGGACAATAAGATTAAGATAAGCCTGCTCAACTTTTATCCCTTTATTTAATAGCGTCTGAAAGTCAGCGTTAATTAGTTTTATTTCAACTGCCGATAATCGTCTATTTCTGTCTCCTTTTGGTTAGGTGCTAAATAATGTATCCCGGCGTCGTCTGCAAGCAGGGTAGGCCAGCCAGAGAAGAGGCTTTTCCTTTGGCTGGCGATGTTGGTTTAGCTGAGGTGCCAGCATCGACGGTAGATAAACTATCTCTTGCCTGAAAAACTTATTTATTTAGATAGGCGAAAAGTGGTGGTTTCAGTAGTTTCAGTGGTTTCAAAAAACACATAGTATTGATTTATAATAGATTTAAAAATAAACTTGAAACCACCATCCCCCATTTTGAAACTACTCCCCCAAACTTTGAAACTACCCCGGCGACAAAGTACTATTTCTTTGCAAGCATATATATTTTTCATTCAGTGGTTTCAAAACCGCCTTAAGTAGTTTCACTGTGGTTTCGGAGGTGAAAATAAAATCATTAAATAACATAATCTTATTAAATATTGTTACATTTGAAACCACTGAAACTACTGAAACCACCTAACTTGCCTCATGTGGAAAACTACTCTTCTTCCTTGGCTGTGAGCGGTATCAGCAAATAGGCTTTTTGCTGAATCCCCCCGAGATGTTCAAGGCGTGGAGTAAGAACCTGATAGCCTCTTCCACTGGCTGGCTTCTTCAACCGTCCTGACTCGTGCAGAGTCTTGGCAAACTGTGCTGGGTCATGTCCTTTCGCCATCTCTTCCTTGAACGGCTTGGGCAGCACGTAGAACACCACAGGGTCGCCATAGCGCTTAGAGACACGATACCCGGCAAGATTGGGGATAATTAATGCCTGCTCATTATAATCCAGCGGAGCAAACCTGCTCATACCATAGGCGCTCAGGAATGCCTCCGCTTGCTCGATTATCTGTTCGCACTCTTTGTTACCCGTCCCGAATGCAGCAATCCATTCATTGAAAACATGCTGTAATGCATCGCGGCAATCCTGCGCATCCCACCCGGTTATGACTTTTCCCATGATCAATGCTGCCTCGATGACGGCAAAACGGTCGGTCACGCGATGCACCTGTTCACCGTAGCTTTCCGGGATAAGTGATAGCCAGCGTCGTTTAGCCTCTTGGTACGCTTCGATAGCTTCTTGCTTACGGGTTGATAGGTATTGGATCCACTCACGACCCGCCGCCCCGTGATGCTGTTTCCACGCGTCTTTCAACGCATCCGCATGCGCCTTACCACTTTCGTATCCGTGTAACTTCGTCGGACGTGTCACCGGGATATTGAGCAACCGCACCAGTTGCCCGGCGTTAACCTTGATACCTGCACTTTTCAGGTAGGTTTCCAGATCACGCTCTCCGGTACTTATTACCGCGGTTTTCCAGTATTTTTGCTCACGGTTGCCGCCTTCCGGGGAACCCTGCAATTTTCCCTTACCGTTGAACAGCGTATAGGCTGCGGTGTACACATGCTTGGGCGCGGCCCCCTGGTCTACCTCATCGAGCGATAGCAGACCGTGGTTATGCGCCTCCGCCTCGTTTGCTACACCAAGTGCCGTGCCGTACCACGTTAACCGCTGGCGCTCTGGCTCACCGTACAGGCTGGCGGCTAAATCCTCCGCGGTCGTCTTACCGGCGGTAGACTGTGCATACAGATGAACGCCGAACCCATCAGCCCCCACCAAGGGCAGCATCGGGGCGGCAAGGGCAACACCCACGGTGAGCATCTGGAAAGGATTACCAGAAGCCAGACGAGCCACATTATCCCGCCAGCTTTCAGGCGTTCCCGCGACGCTGTAGGCTTCTGAGGCGGCGGTGCTTCCGTTAAACAGAATCGGCTGTTCTGGATCCCCGATAATTGAACCATCGGGCATGATATAGGCCCCTTTATGCCAGCCAGAGCGCGGGGTTATGCGCCACATTTCTTCTCCTGCTGAACGTTGCAGCCAGTCGCCGAGCGTTGCCCGCAATCCTGATTTCGTCGTGACATCAACGCCGCCCGCTTTCAGGGTGCGCCATCCTTCACGCTCACCAATGTCAGCAGCCCGTATTGCCCGAGTCACCGCTTTTTGCTTACCCTTGCGCCATTCCAGAATCAGGTAACGCTCTTTTTTATCCTCTCCCTTGCCGATAACCGTGAGAGGCGAGCATAACCACTGCTCCCTGTTAACGATTTCACCACTGTCTTTATCCATTTTAGGCTCGACCCAATACACGCCTTCATCGCGGCTCTCAATCCGGGGCTTAAGCGGATCTGGCGTTTTCTTCGCTTTCTTTCCGCCTTCAATGACAGTTAATGTTGTTGGTGACACGACACTTTCCTCAACCTGCTCTCCCCCCTCCGCTATCAGTATTTCTGGCACCGCTGTACTTGCCACAAAAGCCCGCTGTAGCGCCTCTACGCCGTTCTGTTGGCGGTAATCGTTCCAGTCTGCCTTGTGGTCAGTTGGCGGCACGGCAACCAGGCAACCGGCAGCACGTGCGGCTTCCTCGGCAGCATGCTTACCGACGTTTTCACCCTCCGGGGTCACATCGTTATCTCCGGCTATGATGATCGGCGTTTGGGGCCAGCGCTCCCGCACGACTTGAGCGACAGATAGCAGATTGCCCGCATCAATGGCCGCCAGTATGACCTCAGCGCCACACGCAACCAGACTCAACCCAGTGGCATAGCCCTCGGTGATCACCACGTTATCGGGGTTCTCGGGGATATCGCCGACGGGAATAAAGGCCCCTTTCTTTTTCGTACCCGCGAGTAGACGCTTTTCTCCCGTGGGCCGTATGGTTTGAGCGCCCGTTACCGTGCCTGCCATCGTGCGCAGTACCAGCAGTAGCGAACCATCGTCAAGCAATGGATGGGGGCCTTTCAGCCCCTTATTGTTGAGATAGACGGACTCGTCCCTATGGGTAGCTTTCACCAATGCCGCCACACGTTCAGCTATCGGGCGTAGAGGCTTCTCTTTGGCGGGCTGCTTCTCCGGCAGCGGCATAGACATAACCTCCGCCACCATCGCGGTTGCCTCGGGGGCAGTGCATTGCTTGACCTTCATCACCAAATCCAGCCCGGTTCCTGAGCCACAGTGGGAACACAGGTAAGTTCCACGCCCCTCTAAATCATCAAAGCGGTAGCGGGTCTTGCCGCCACAGCTCGGGCACTCGCTTTCCTTGCGGTTGGTCGATATGCCAAGGCGCTCCAGAATTGGCTCCCAATGGCCGTTTGCCTTGGCGCGGACTTCATCGACAAAGGAGGGCATTATTTCCCCCTCGCGATAACGGTCGCACCCATGTCGTTGACCATGCTTTGCCATATTTCCCGCCCGGCCTTTGTCAGCCGTTTACCTTTCAAGGATTTGGTAAGCAGCGCGATTGCCAATGATTCCCACTGCGGGTAATTCAGCTTCATGGCTTCCAGCCCGTAAGCGTCTATCAGCTCACGCACCCCGGATACACCACCGATAATGTCAACGCGGATGTCCTGCTCACCTGCGTTTACGGTAAACCAATCGCCGCCGTTCTCTTTTTGTATCGCGGCATACACCGCGGCAGAGTACTGGTTAGCCAGCGAATTAAGACGGAAGTCTTTTGTTACCAGTGCCATATTTCCCCCTTAATGTGCGGTCGGCGCTTCCGGCATCCCGGAATCGTAAATTTGCTGAATGAAGCCATCATGCAACTCGGATAGCACTTCGCGTCCCATCTCGGAGAGGCCGCCGTTTTCATCCCGCATGGCGGCATAGAACTCGATGGCGTTTAGCGTTCCCTGTTCCGCGCCGTATTTCTTAATCAACGCCCCCTCAATGTTGTTAGCCATCGCGAAACGTTCAGTGGACAGATAAAGGTTCATTGCGCCATATTCGCCCTGATAAACCGCACATTCGCGGAACTCGCCCGGCCTCCACTCAACCGTCACGGTGCCGTTGGCTTCCCGCTGCTCATGGTTAAAGGCAAAGGCAATCACCCAGCGCCACAGCAGTAGCACGTCATTGTGGGTATAGTCGTAGTCGGACTGCCCCCATTTGCGGGTGATCTCAAACGCCAAATCAAGGTCGTCATCCCACTCACCAGCGTCAAGGCGCGTCATGGTCTCGGCGTAGGGAATAAGGTCTACATGTTCGTACAGGCGCTCGGCGGTGTGCTGCGATATATTGATACCGTCCGGGGTATTCTCGACGTGATAACGGCTCATGCGGCATCCTCCGTTTTAGCTTTGCAGGATGCAGGCAGACCTTCACGGCACCGGAGTTCAAAATCTGCATCGATTTCATTAAATTTGAGCGCTTCAGCAAAGCGCGGGAGGTACATCAATGGTTCAGCGACTGCCCGTAAATCTTCAAGGGCCAGATCATCGCCATATTCCTCACTGCTGCGCGCCCAGAATGCCATGCTGCCCATCGTGCGCAGTGCTGCCATAATGCCATCGAACGCATCGCTGTACTGGTTACGGGCCTCCCTCAGGCTATCCGTGTCCATCTGCTGAAAATCGTGGCGAATAAGTTGGTTGTAGATATCAGCCATGATGTTCCCCCTCCGTCACAGCATCCAACGAGCGACTGATTTCAAAGTTTATGTCACAAGCCAGACTGATTAAGTCGATGAGTACAGGTGAAGATTTCTCATCATTAGCCTTATCAAGAATGACCTCGTACAGCGAACAGGCCACGCTTGCCCGGTATGCGGCGGTATCGAGAGGGATGGGGGTATTACGCATGGTGCACCTCCAGCTTTACCGTCCTGGCTGTGTAGCCGGTTAGTTGTTGTCCATCGATGCGGATGCGTTTTTTCTTCAGTAAGCGGATGTGGTCGGCATAGACATACAGCCATTTACCATCAACGGGGATGCGTTTGAAGCCGAAGCGCTCACGTTCAGATGCCTGCACAAATGGAATAAAAGTATTTTTAGACAATTGGTTATCTGCACACACCCCCACATCTAGCAATCCCTTTCCCCTGATGCGGTATACCCAGAAGCTCTCAAAGCGCCCGGTGATTTTTCGGGTGCGGATGCTTACATACCCTAAGCGGGTCATCAATCGGCTGAATTCAGCATCGTTCCTGAAGATGCCGGTCAGGTAGTCTATAGCGTGCCGATGCCAGCCCAAGCGCTGATAATTTTTGGCGAGGCCCGAATAGCGCTTTGTATCCAGCAATTCGTACTTATCCGATTGGCGTGGGTTCTGAAATATCAACCAGCCATCCGTTGCCTTTCGCCGCACATCTGGATTGATTTGCAGGGCAAATGTTAATAGCTGCTTGCCATTGCGCCGCTGCTCAAAATGGGTACATGCGGAGCTACTAATGAGGATATTCAGACAGTAATCATCAAGCTTACGTGAATGCACAAAAGACAATAAATTCTTACCTTTCAGTTTATTATCTGCACATACCCCCCAGTGGTACTCATGTGATATCTTGCCGCTTCCTGCCAGCCCGGTATCGCTATCAGCCTCATGCACAGAGACGCCGGAATGCAGCCAGACAAGGCCGTTACCGTTATGCCGCAAGCCAAGGTCGGTCAGCGTGCATATGCCGTTGTTGATGGGCACCCAGTCACCAGAGATGACCTGACGGCGTAATGTTGCGTTATACATGGTGCACCTCACCAAACAGTTCGGGCAGATTGATACCGTGAACCGTTATCCACGCTTTAGCAGGCCATGCATTGACGATACCGTAACGTGCATCCGGGACGCGGATGACCGAGACATCATGCTCGGCACACCATTTGCGCAGCGGACGCCACGGGTATTCCTTGCCGGTTTTGTTCATCACTGCCAGCACCGTTGCGTGTTTGGTACATTCACCCAGACGGGCTGCCAGCTTATTGCGCTCCCGCACGGCTACAGAAGCGGTTGCCATCGCGCTTGCTTCACGGCGGCTGCCAATCTCCGCTTTGGTGCGGATAGCTTCGTCACGCTCGAAGGAAATCAGTTGTACGACCTTGCGCTCTTCACCCCATGCGATCGCCGCTTCCGCCGGGTCAAGGAAATTCGGCAAGCCGAGTTCGACGGGGGATTTTTGTTCGCGTAAGCGGAAGTAGTTATCCTCCAGCGCCTCATACCATTCCCACGCTTGGTCGGTCTCGAGCATCTTGGCGTGACGGGAAGCGCCGCGCTCAGTCCAGAGGGTGAGGGTGCGAGATTTGGATGAAATTTGTGCGTCGATTATTTCGACGCGCAAAGTGTTAAGCTCTTCCCCATCAATTTGGAAGTAATGCTTCCCTTCAACAAAGCGAGACTTGTTGTTGTTGAAGTTTTGACGGATGTTCTGAGTAGTTGCCCGATACCCCTGAGCCAACAGCTCAGTCGTAATCACACGCTGGCTCTGATATTCGATAACAGGCAGTTGGGTATTCTGAATAGTGATAATCTGGGTCATGATCCTTTCCTTAATGAATTTGTTTAGATTTAGGTGTGTCGATAAATGAATCCAGCATTTCTTCGGCGCAGGCGATTAACACTTCGTCGATAAAGTCAACCAGCCAAGGGGATGTGCTACGCTTCCGATTAATTTCATCCCGTTTATAAAATTTCATGACGGAAAGATATTTATCCTCGGGATCCTCATCTATCAGGACATCTTCAATCTGCGTCTTGAGCAGCTTTTCAATCACCGGCTTGTCGATTTCCACCACAATATTTTCATGACAAAAAATAAATTGTCCGTTTGGGCCACGACCAAATCGTTTAATACACTCACCGATATAGTAGAGTGCAGCACAGGACCTTAGTTGAATGCTGTGAATTTCCGCGAACTCTAATTGCTGTTCGCGTGTCAGTGGGCGTTGTTTTTCTCCCGGCTTCATATCAATTAACCATTGAGGGATATCTACACCGCTCTTTCTGATAAATTCAACGAGTTCTTTTTCACTCATTTCATCAATATTCATGGATATAATTCCTGATTAATTAATAACCCTTACGTTCAGAGCAACGCTTGATGGCGTTAATGCAGATGTTCTGCTTTTCGTTCGAGGGGGACAGCGGGACGGCTCGACGCCACAGCGTGACAGCCCGGCGGTAAAGCCCTCTGCCCTCCAGCCTCTCAGCGGCCTCTGCAAGGCATGTCCAACCGTTCATGAGGCGTTCTCCTCGCAAAGATGGGCTTGCAAAGCTCCCCCGATGACTTTCTTTTCTTTTTTCTCAGCATGTAATCGCTGAGCTTCCAGCTTCAACAGCCAATAACGTTCGTCCAGCGAATGAAGTTTATTGTTTAGCGTTACCCTTGCCAAAGCATATGCCTTGTTTTTAGGATTGTTGGCATATTCTGCCGCCCGCTTCCATGCGTATTCAGCTACTTTGTACTGCCGTTGTTTTTCCATCTCTACGGCATGATTGGCCTCTTGATAATAGAGTTCGTTCATCGCATATCCTGTATTTAGTTAAGGGGATCCCCTGCGGCTATTTCCGCATCATTTAAAATAATTAATTCATTTTAAGTATTAATGCCTGCCGCTCATGGCACCCTGTTTTATTTTATTTAGACATCTTCTCCTTTGGACGAAAGGTGAATTTCGCCACCCGGTTAGAATACTCCGTCCGTATTTATATTCCCTAAATGTTAGTAACGATCAAACTATTCATACCCATAGATATAAACAGTTAGGTGTTATTTATCACCTTGACAAAATCACTCAAGTCGCAAATAGAAATCTGGTGCAGGTCAATTAATGTCTTTATTGCCGGGCGTATCTGCTTTAATTCCTTGCGGCGTAGGGTCATGGCGGCACTACCGGGCTTGCCGTGACCATGAGAGGATTCCTTTTCAGCCTTGGCAACAATATGCTGGGCTTTCTCCGCTGGCATTTGGCGTAGCTCTTCGAGGCTGTGGATCTCGACGTGGCGGAGTTCGCCCAAGGTGTTGCTGCGGAAGTAGACTTCGACCATCTGGCGCTGTACATCCCAAGAGAGATCATCACTGAATGATTTGGTCAGCATCAAATAACCGAACTCTGTGATGAGGATCCCTTTTGAGGAACGAGCGGGGAATACCCCTTCCAGCGACCTCGTATGTTTAACATACGTGGTCACGTCCAAGAAGTCTCGGCCTTCTATAAAACGATGGCGGTTACGATTAAACGTTACACGAGCTGTTCCTTTCGGACGTCCATGCGCCTTATCGATCATGGAAAAGGTGACGACGCGCTTACCTTGGTACTCGACTACCGGCATAGCGGTGTTCTGGATGGCGACGAAGTTAGACATGTGCCACCCCCTGCGCTTTCTTGGCGGTCGATTCAATGACACCTATAACTTCATTACCTAATGCGCGCTCATATTCATCATCGGTAAGGTGCGCAGCGGCAGCGGCTAATGCCTCTATTTTTATTAAGGCGTCAAGCGGCGCTAATGTGATTTCTTCACGCATGTGCCACCACCTGAACTGTAACGATTTCCGTTATGGTTGAAGGTGGGGCGATGTTAACTCCGCCTTGGGTGGTGGAGATTTCCTCTATGCCTTCGACGGGCAGCTTTGGCGACTGGGTACGTTTAACGTTCTCAGTGAAGTACTTCACAGGTTGACGCCCAGCCCATATCAGGCGGCTGTCTTTGAACATGGCGATGAAAGTGCGGCGATCTTGACGTGTGAACGACACTTTGCCGTAGGGCGTGGTCTCGTAAAACGGGACGATCCAATATGTTTCTAGAAATTCAGGGCGAGCTTGGGTAAAGCTCGGCTTGTCCTTGCCGATAAGGGCTGTATAGTTACGCATAGCTACCTCGATACTTGCGTTATCGTTGGTGGTCAGAGGCCCGGTTAGTGTTGTCGCACTGCCGGGCTTCGGTTTACTGCAAGTCATACAATGAAGTACATTGTCAACTCTAGAGCAGGCTACCTCATAGGAGTTGACAATGTCAACATTAGAAAAGAAAGAACGCAATGTTGTCCAGTTACGGTTAGATAAAGATTTGTCAGATCGACTATCTATTGCCATGCGAGAAGATGGTGATGACAACAAATCTGGCTGGGTCAAGCGCTTGTTACGCCGTGAACTAGATAGAAGAGACATCAAATCCAAAGACTGAAGCAGCGGCTGGCATTGAGCGAAGCTGGTAGCTTGCAAGTGAGAATTGTGGTGTAATTCGTCCGATTCTCCAGTGCAGGAAATCAAGGATGTGGGAAGAAGGGCTGGACTAACCTCTGGCCCTTTTTCTTTGCCTGTCGTCTGCACAAATGCCGAATATGCCTTTATATTCAGTTGGTTATCTGAGCGTAAGCCCCCCATGTAAGCGGAAGCTAACCCATTGATTGGATTGCGAGAGGTCACAGTGACCTCCGGCATGGGGATCTGGTACTGACGATATTTTGCGATCGCCCGTTTTGGCGAACTCAAATTGGTGTAACCTACTGCATCCTCCGATGTCATCGATACAGTGACCTCGGGGTAAGGCTTTGATTCCTCCGAGGCCGTCACTTTGAATTGGCAAAATATTAAGCTTAGTAGGCCAGTCGGAGGATAGTTCTTTCCTTGGCTGACTTTAGGTTGAGTCCGTTCGCTACCAGTTAAGACAGTTAATTTTTTCATGATCGGTTATTCTCAGTTAAAGCGATGTATTGCTATCGCTGTTCTATTCGGATAATTAGCAAGCACATGTAAAAACGCACACCCCGTGTTTGCCTATTAGTTGCACTCCCCACGAGACTCGGTGATGCGCTCTTTAATCCACTCATCAATTTCACTCTCAATGAAAGCGACTGAACGCAAGCCTGTCTTAATGGGAGAGGGGAAACGTTTTTGGCTGATCAGGCGGTAAATCCATGCCTTACCGAACCCGGTACGGCGCTGGACTTCTGGTAGACGTATAAGCGTTTGAGACATTTTTGCTCCTGTTTGTCTGAGTTAACAGGAGTGATTAAAAAGCTTTTTGGAAGAGAGATCATCCCAATAGGGGTAAGATTGGCCCCTATTGGGGTAGTGCTATTCTTTTATGCTTCGATTTGCTGCAGCAAATTTTGATTCCAGGTTTGTTGAACTAATGCCATATATACCCTCATAGTACGCTAGCAAAGCGCTGATGATCGCCCCTTGGCTAGTAAAGATAGAGTGCTTTTGTCCACCAGATGACGTACCTAAAATTAAATTAACAAGAGCTCCAATAATGTTTGAGTAAGCTTTTTCGGTTCTAGAATCTAGGGCATAGGAGCCAGTATCCACCATTTTCTTCAATGATTCATTGATCCCCTGTAAGTGTTCAATAGTGGATTTTTGCTCACGAAAAGTTTTTACAGCATCGTCCAATCTAAGGCTCAGCCGTGTCTTTTCAGCAAGTAATGCTTGATAAGCATCAACTGTTATTCCCGAATGTAATTGTCTTTCTACTTCATCAAATAAAAATGCTGGCTTTTGGTTAGGGTAATATTTTGTGATCCATGCTTTTAAATTATTGTGGGCAATAGTTAATCTGTGTTTGGCAACTAGCTCCCCATCAGATACTGTCCTTCCATCACGGCCATATGGGAGTTCATGATTCATAGTGGCAGACAATATTTTTTCAGCATTAACGCGCAAACACGGCCATTGAGGGAAATCCCTGACTCCTGGCAATGTGGCATCACCAACTTTAGTAAGAATCATCACCTCATGAGCAATGAGGTTACACCATCTTAAAGCGGCTTCTAGTGGTGTGTAGTAAGCTTTTTCGAGCGAACTGCAACTTTTGGAATTATAACCTGACAATTATCGTCACCTCACGTCCTCTAATTTTAGATCGGCTATGTCAGCCCGTAGAGGTGTCCGGATTTTCGGAGATCAGCCTAGACATAGCCTATTCATCTACTGAAGTCTACCAACTGGCTATACATACAGCAAGATTGCAATACTATTAGTGATCAGCGTATTCCGTTAGCATAGGGACCAGCCAAGGAAGGGGCTTTTCTGCTAAACCATCGGCTTTGTTGAATAATTTAACCGTCTGATTTACATCTTCTTTAGTTAGAATGCATTTACAGAGAATGTATTTTGTTAGAACGACAAATCAAATAGTTAGCACAATAAAAAGCATTCCGAGAGGAAAAATTAGTCGTTGAAATGGCTTTGTTGAATAATTTAACCGTTTGATTTACATCTTCTTTAGTTAGAATGCATTTACAGAGAATGTATTTTGTTAGAACGACAAATCAAATAGTTAGCACAATAAAAAGCATTCCGAGAGGAAAAATTAGTCGTTGAAATGGCTTTGTTGAATAATTTAACCGTTTGATTTACATCTTCTTTAGTTAGAATGCATTTACAGAGAATGTATTTTGTTAGAACGACAAATCAAATAGTTAGCACAATAAAAAGCATTCCGAGAGGAAAAATTAGTCGTTGAAATTTTATAATGCTTATATAAATCAGTATCTTAAATTATTCAACAAAGCCAAACCATCCCCCCCGATGCCACATAGCCGCCATTACTGATAGATACCGCTCCTGTTCAGTGGTTTCAAAACCGCCTTAAGTAGTTTCACTGTGGTTTCGGAGGTGAAAATAAAATCATTAAATAACATAATCTTATTAAATATTGTTACATTTGAAACCACTGAAACTACTGAAACCACCTAACTTGCCTCATGTGGAAAACTACTCTTCTTCCTTGGCTGTGAGCGGTATCAGCAAATAGACTCTTTGCTGTATGCTGCCTAAGTGCTAAAGGGTAAGGATCAGCACTGGTAGCGCTTTCCTTTGGCTGGTTTCTTCAAGCGTTGGGATTTTGCTACATACCGAGTGTGCCTCGAGAATGGTTTTGCAGGAATTAAGTTCAGAATCTGTTCCTATTGCGGACTTCATATTTGTATAATATTTAAACAATAGACCTCGATAGATTTCTATAGCTCAGTGAAGAAAGTGAGACAGTAATTCTTTGTATTATACAAAGCGACGAAATTTCAAAAGGGGCTTTAAAATGGGGCTTAATTTTAAATTAAGTTAAAAAATAATATAAAACATAATACTTATTAAAGATTCGATTCCTGCTGGGGACACCATCAGTAAGTTCTATCACTTCCTGCAACGTTCTCAAAATCCCTTTAAAACCAATACTCACGTAAATATGACGTTCCGTAAAGTAATTTGACAACCGCTATGCTTGATGGGTAAAAAGTGGGTAAATGTTTTTTACCCGAAGAATTTTACCCATGCTAACCGTCAAGCAGATTGAAGCAGCCAAGCCGAAAGACAAACCTTATCGCCTGCTGGATAGCAACGGGCTTTATCTCTTTGTGCCTGTGAGTGGTAAAAAAGTCTGGCAACTGCGTTACAAACTGGCGGGTAAAGAGAAGGTTTTTACCGTGGGTAAATATCCGTACATGTCACTGCAAGAGGCAAGGGATAGGGCTCACGACGCGAGAAAGCTGATTGTCGATTATATTGATCCAGTTAAGTCAAAGCAAAATGACAGCGAGCCAGATTCTTTCTCCGTAATTTTCAGTGAATGGTATGAGCACAAAAGGCAGGTATGGTCGGAGGGCTATGCGTTAGGGTTTGAACGCATGTTCAGAGATGACATTATTCCAATCATCGGGCACCTCAAAATGGAAGAGATAGAGCCAATGGTGGTGCTGTCAGTGATACGCAGGTTTGAAGAGCGTGGAGCAATGGAACGGGCAAATAAAGCACGTCGGCGCATTGGTGAGGTGTTCAGTTACGCAATAAGCACAGGTCGAGCAAAGTACAATCCGTCTCCTGACCTTGCGGGCGCAATGCGAGGATACAGAAAAGAGGAACTTCCCGTTCCTGCCGGCAGAGCAGATACCAGCATTTAACGTAGCTCTTGCGACATACTCAGGCAGCACGGTTTCTCGCATTGCCACGCAGGTATTGCAGTAGACAGCCATGCGAACCAAAGAACTCCGCTCGATGAAATGGCGGTACGTCGATTTTGAAAACATGATGATCACAATCGAAGAGGAAGAGATGAAGAGCAGGAAAATTCATCTTGTGCCAATGTCTACCCAAGTGGCCGCATTGCTGCGTACTCTCAAGCCGATCACTGATATCTCTGAATTTGTTTTTTCTGGCAGGAACGATAAAAAAAAGCCGATCAGCGAAAACGCTGTGCTACTCGTCATCAAACAAATCGGCTATGAAGGGCTGGCTAGCGGGCACGGATTCCGGCACCAGTTCAGCACAATACTGAATGAGCAGGGATGGCCCGCTGATGTGATTGAAAAGCAATTAGCCCATGCAACCAGCGGTACTATACGCGGCATCTATAACCACGCCCAATACCTATACAAGCGCAAAGAGATGATGTAGTGGTGGGCGGATTGGATAGGTTAGCATCCTGAGTCTGTAAAGAATTTCGTGTAAATGGCTCCATCGCTTAACCGGAAATCCGATCTCCATACATCAACATGAATTGGCTCATAGCAGGTTTCCAGTCTCTGATTGGCAAGGTCCATTTAGCAGAGATATTATGCAAGGCTAGATAGAGTAATTTTATCACCGAGTCATCCGTTGGAAATATTCGTCGCGTTTTCGTTATCTTGCGCAATGAAGCATTTAACGACTCTATCGCGTTGGTGGTGTAGATAACCTTGCGAATCTCCGGCGGAAAATCAAAAATGACGATGAGACGTTCCCAATTATTTCTCCACGATGGGCTGATCGTCGGGAACTGCTCATCCCATTTGGCCGCGAAGGCATCCAGGGCCTCTTCAGCGCCCTCTAGCGTTGCGGAACTATAGATAGTGCGGAGGTCAGCAGCAACGGCTTTACGCTCTTTCCAGCCGACGTAGCGCAGCGAGTTCCGCACCTGATGCACGATGCAGAGCTGTACCCGCGTATGCGGGTAAACAGCTTCAATGGCATCAGGAAAGCCCTTCAGGCCATCGCAGCAGGCGATGAAGATGTCCTGTAGCCCACGATTTTTCAGTTCTGTCATTACAGATAACCAGAACTTGGCCCCCTCGGTTTTAGCTATCCATAGCCCCAGCAGCTCTTTTTCGCCCTGGCCGTTGATGCCTAGAGCCAAGTAAACAGACTTGTTGGTCACGGCTCCGCCGTCCTGGCTTTTGACCACAATACAGTCAAGGTAAACAATGGGATAAAACGCATCCAGCGGCCGTTGCTGCCAGCGCTTAACGTCATCCATCACGGCATTGATCACTTGAGAAATGAAGCTAGCGGAAACATCGACCCCGTAGACTTCTTTAAAGTGAGCCTGAATATCACGGGCTGATAGCCCTCTGGAATAGAGAGAAATAATGCGGTCATCGAAGCCGTTAAGCTGCTTTTCGTGCTTACCGATCAGTGTCGGCTCGAAGGTACTGTTGCGGTCGCGCGGAATATCGAGCTCGAGCGCCCCATTTTGGCTACGTACGCTCTTGGATGTCTTGCCATTGCGGGAGTTGCCTGAATTATTACCAGCCGCGTCATGCTTAGCATACCCAAGGTGTATCTCCATCTCAGCTTGAAGAACCCGTTCCGCCAGTCTTTTAGTCAGCACCTTGAGTAGGCCTGATTCACCCAGAAGCTCCTGAGGGGAGTGGCAATCCTGAAGCAGTTGGTCAATAAGTTCGTTGCTGATAGGCATTTTTTGTCCTCTGAAGGTTTTCCTCAAAATGCCATTTACACAGATCTTTTTACACTCTCGTGAGCGTCCATCTGAAGCCAGTTTTTCATTTGATTTTCGGGGAATAGCCCCATTCCCAGTCGAAACGCAACAAAACGGTAGGGCATTATGCCGCCTGTAAGTGCGTTAAAAATACCTCATTTGGAGAACGATAACCCAGCGATTTTCTGCCTCGCGTATTGAGCAGGTGTTCGAGTGCTGCAACCTTGCGATGGGTGACATAATTGAAGTCCGTTCCCTTCGGGTAAAAACGCCGTATCAGCCCGTTGGTATGCTCATTCAACCCGCGTTCCCAGGAATGATATGGCCGGGCAAAGTAGACCGGTGCCCCCGTGACTTTTGTAATTTCCCCGTGCTGGGAAAATTCAGAACCGTTGTCAGCAGTCAGGGTTTTAAACTCGCAGAAGGTATTGGCAACGATGTCCCTGAAGGCCGCTACCACTGTCTCTGCTCGCTTGTTGGGCAGTTTGCGAATGATGACCAGCTTGACGGCTTTATCGACCACCGTCAGCAGGAATGATTTCTGATCTTTGCCAAAGATGGTGTCAATCTCGAAATGCCCGGGTTCCTGCTTGAGGTCAGCAACGGCCGGCCGCTGCTCAATGCCAACACGGTTGGGAATAGGACCGCGTTTGTTCTCATCGGTCTGATAGTTATACCGTTTACCCCGATGAGGGAGCTGCTGATACAGCTCACCGCCGGCCCGGCGCTCCTGCTGGATATAGCGATAGAGCGAGTTCTTGCTGACGGACAGGCCAAATTCCAGGACCAGGCGCCCACTGATGACCTCAGGTGAGGTGTGGGTAGACAGCGCCGTTCTGATAAAGTCCTGAATGTGCGGTTCAAGCTGGTTAATCACGCTGTCCGGCCGTGTTTTCTGCCGCCGCCCTCTGGCCAACGTTTCGGCCCTTCTGCAGGAATAGACCCCGTTGAAAGCGGCGTCGGTATTGCGTCTGAGTTCCCTGCTGATGGTAGAACGAGGAAGCTCCAGCTCCCGGGCGATGGTGGCCTGGTTAACCCCATCACCACGCCGCTTTTCGATGTAGAACCGTTCTTTGTGAGTCAGATGTTTTCCCTGCATGCAACGGGATCTCCAGTAGGGCCAGAACGGTGATTTTATCCGACTCTGGCCAGTGGGTCACTTTGTTGCGTTTCGAGTGGGAATGGGGCATAACCTCTCTTATCCCTTTTTTTTCAACTTGTTACGGAGTGCATTGCCAGAGTAGGCTTTGTCAGCCAGTACCGCATGACCACGACGCTTCATGCTACCGTTCTGCCGTTGCACGCCAATGCCGTCCAGGAGTCGTAACGCGAACAGGCTTTCGTGAGCCTGCCCAGCACTCAGTACGATATTTAGCGGGATGCCGCTTCCGTCAGTCGTCATGTGGATTTTGGTGCCATAACCACCTCGTGAGCGACCCAGGCTGTTATCGTTGGTAATATCGGGATGTTTTTTTGAGCGCCAGCCGCACATTTGAGCGCACGGATATTGCTGCCATCCAGCGCAGTGGCTGACCAGTCAACAAGTCCATGAGCATCAAGAAATGAAAGTAACCTATTAAAAATAATGTTAATAACTCCAGACTTTGACCATCTATTGAAACGGTTATAAACGGTTTTCCATGGGCCGTAACGTTCAGGTAAATCACGCCATGGGGCACCTGAACACAGTATCCAGAACATGCCGTTGACGATTTTGCGATGTTCTGCCCATGGCCGGCCTGCCTGAGGAGATGTCAAAACGGTTGGTAACAAGGGCTCAATGATTGCCCATGCTTCATCAGAAAGATCGTAGCGAGCCATAATCCAAAGTGTCTTAGAAACAGATGGATACTATAGCTCAAGCAATTAAGGGACACAGCCTAATCCCCAATATTGTGGATTGTGCAGGATTTGAACATGCGACCGATGGATTAAGAGTCCACAGCTCTACCAACTGAGCTAACAATCCGTAGTGGCATCACATTTTGAGAATGGCAGCAATGATGCTGACGGCGGCGGCCACCATTAGCCCAAGCCGGATGGTCATCTGCATGCCAAGCTTCTCAAATTTATCATTAATTTGTATTAGTCGCGACTTGATCTGACACATGACCTTGAAAGTGTAGTGGTCAACTAAATTTGGCCACCCTACCTGACTGTTGATGGAACAGCCGTTCTGATTCATTTGGTGTTAACCCACCGTTATACCAGTGAGGTCTGACATCGCTATAATAATGGGTTATGTAGCGAATAATGGATGATTGAGCAGTACTAAAGCTTTGGTAGCCAGTCGTTGGCACCCATTCAGTCTTCAGACTACGGAAGAATCGCTCCATCGGACTATTATCCCAACAATTTCCTCTGCGACTCATACTTTGGGTCATCTGATAACGCCACAATGCCTGCCTATACTGACGACTGGTGTAATGGCTTCCTTGGTCACTATGAAACATGACTTGTTTGGGATGCCCACGCAGTTCCCAAGCCATTTGTAGTGCTTTGGCTGTTAATTCTGAATCTGGCGAAAACGACATTGCCCAACCCACGGGTTTTCGGGCAAATAAATCTAATACCACCGCCAGATACGCCCATCGGTCGCCTGTCCAAATATAGGTTACATCGCCGCACCAAACCTGGTCAGGCTTGGTAACAGCGAACTGCCTATTGAGCAGATTTGGAATATCAATACGTTCATTTCCACCGCGGTTGTATTGATGTTTTCTTGTTTGGCAACTAACGAGGGTTAATTCTTTCATCAATTTACCCGCTAACCACCGCCCAAGTTTCACGTCGTGTGTATTGGTAACCATCGTGGCGATAGTCCTTGCGCCCGCAGACCCGCCACTAACGTTCCACGCTTCGCTGACCAGGCTACGTTTTATCGTCCGCTCAATATCTGGCTCCTTAGGTCGACACCAATAGCGATAACTGCTTCGGTGAACATTAAAAATACGACACAACGCTTTCACTGGATAAAGCGCTTGATCTGGCCCAGACTTGGTGGACACGCCCTTAAGAGAGGACTTGTCGTTCAAATACCATCGGGCTGACATAGCCCAGCGTGCTATGCCGCCGTTTCTGATTGTAATCCACCTCAATGTAGTTAAACACCTCAGATTTCATGGTTTCCCGGTCAGGAAAGTGTTCGCCGTGGATCAGCTCCACCTTCAAACTGTGAAAAAAACTTTCAGCACACGCGTTATCATAACAGTTGCCTTTTCCACTCATGCTACATGTTAATTTACTGATTTTAATTAACTTCTGATAATCATCAGAACAGTACTGACTGCCACGATCCGAGTGGACGATGACGCCCTCTGGGGAACCCCGTCGGCTCAGGGCCATCTGCAGGGCATCGCAGACCAGGCCCGACTTCATCCTTACCGACATTGACCATCCCACAACGGCTCGTGAAAATAAATCAATTATTACAGCCAGATAAACCCAACCCGCTTCCGTCCATAAGTAAGTGATGTCACCGACCCATTTCTGGTTCGGGGCTGATGCTGTGAAATCCTGCTGTAGCAGATTCGGCGCCACCGGACGATTATGCTTCGAATCTGTTGTCACCCTGAATTTTTTTGCCGCTTTCGCCTTCAGCCCCTGCCGGCGCAGGCTGGCAGCGATGGTTTTGCGATTGTAATGATAACCGGCATCCTGCAGGTCCAGGCGCAGCCTGCGGGCACCGTTGCGTCCTTTCTGTTCCGTAAAGGCGCTGGCTACCCGGGTATCGCAAAGCTCCCGTCGCTGCTGTGAAACCGTTTTCTGCCCACATCGTCGGCTCCAGGCATAAAATCCGCTGCGGCTGACGACCAGAACACGCGCCATAGACTTAACCCGAAACTCAGCCTGATATTGTTGCATAAAGACGTACCTCACTTCAGGCGTCTGGCGAAGTACGTCGCGGCCTTTTGGAGGATGGCTAACTCCTCAGCCTGATCAGCCAGTTGACGTTTAAGCCTGACAATTTCAACAGATTGCTGCTGTTCACGTTCGGAGCAGGATAGCGCCATTTGCTGTTTTTTACGCCAGGCATAAAGCTGAGATTCGTGAAGATTCAACTCACTGGCTGCTTTGGCTACGCCAATCCGCTGAGCAAGTAGCAGAGCATTCTCCCGAAACTCGTCCGGATAGCGATTGTTGCTCATTTTACGACCGTTCGATTGAGTCATTTTCCACCTCTGTCAGCAATTTTACTCACTTATAGCCAACCGACTTAAAAATGATTACAGCCGATGCCCTGATATGTGGCAAAGAAGCATAGCTGGCTGTTATCAAAATAATGTCGCTTAGCTATAACAGCGTGTCCACGATCTCTGGGCCGGATCAATCTGAACCGGATGTAATCTGACAGACACCTGTATAAATAACCGGTAACTGTCAGATCAGGTCTGAGCTAGGCTGTGTCCCTTAATTACGTAACCGGGCGTAAAACAAGCGGATGCAGCCCAGTTTCACCATTGCTAGATAGTTTCTTGCCGTTTTTTCATATAGCCAACCGACTTAAAAATGATTACATCCTATGCCCTGATATGCGGCAAAGAATCATAGCTGGCTGTTATCAAAATAATGTCGTTTGGCTATAACGTGTGGCAATCCGTCTATATTCCTTTAAACGGCCAAAACATCTTTCTATAGCTAAACGACTTAATTTTGATTACATTATTTAAATGAGCTATTCAATTGATTTTAGGCGTAAAGTGATATCTACACGGAAAAACGAAGGGTTGAGTATCCGAGAAACAGCGAAGCAATTTCGGATTGGCCCTGCCTCTGTATCGCGTTGGATTAATCAAATAGAGTCAAAAGCATCGACCACGCGTCAGCGAAAGATCGATAAATCCGAGTTGATAAAAGATGTTGAACAATATCCAGATGCTTACCAAAAAGAACGTGCAGAGCGTTTTGGCGTTTGTCAGAAGGCCATTTGGCAAGCGCTTAAAAAGCTGGGATTGACCTATAAAAAAAACTCTACGTCATCCGAAAGCCGACGAAAACGCCCGGCAGGGATTTCAACAAAAAAAACAACAGTATGAAAAAGAAGGTAACCTATTGTTTTTATTGATGAAAGTGGTTTTTCACACGATGCCCCACGGACTCACGGCTATTCCCCAAAAGGTCAACGGTGTTTTGGCCTGAAGAACTGGGGAGCTAGGGGAAGAACAAATGTTATCGGCGCTTTATTAGGCACAACGCTGTTTGCTATCGGATTATTTGATATCAATATTAACAGCGATGTTTTCTATGCCTGGGTCACACAAGTCCTTATCCCAGTACTCCCTAAAAACAGTGTAATCATGATGGACAATGCCACTTTTCACAAAAAACATAATATTCAACAAGTCATCATCGATGCAGGGTATATGGTGGAGTATTTGCCTACATATTCGCCAGATCTTAACCCAATTGAGCATAAATGGGCACAAGCAAAAAGCAAAAAAAGAGAGATGGGTTGCGATACAGAGAGTTTGTTCTCAGTCCATATGGTGTAATCAAAATTAAGTCGCTTGGCTATACATCGTGAGAGCCGCATAATGAACACCTATTCAACTGATATTGAAAATGCCGAATTAGGCGAAAACGGCCTCAGCAAAAAGGCGGGTTGGATCACTGTTTATCAAGCGCACCCGGTCACGCGCGAATACCAAAGCGCCAGCATGGAATACCTCATGTTCGATGTAGGCCTTCCAGCCCACAGTTACCCCGATAAGCCAGAGTTACCGCCTGTTGGGCAAGCGCTATAGCCAAGCGACTTAATTTTGATTACACCATATGGACTGAGAACAAACTCTCTGTATCGCAACCCATCTCTCTTTTTTTGCTTTTTGCTTGTGCCCATTTATGCTCAATTGGGTTAAGATCTGGCGAATATGTAGGCAAATACTCCACCATATACCCTGCATCGATGATGACTTGTTGAATATTATGTTTTTTGTGAAAAGTGGCATTGTCCATCATGATTACACTGTTTTTAGGGAGTACTGGGATAAGGACTTGTGTGACCCAGGCATAGAAAACATCGCTGTTAATATTGATATCAAATAATCCGATAGCAAACAGCGTTGTGCCTAATAAAGCGCCGATAACATTTGTTCTTCCCCTAGCTCCCCAGCTCTTCAGGCCAAAACACCGTTGACCTTTTGGGGAATAGCCGTGAGTCCGTGGGGCATCGTGTGAAAAACCACTTTCATCAATAAAAACAATAGGTTTACCTTCTTTTTCATACTGTTGTTTTTTTTGTTGAAATCCCTGCCGGGCGTTTTCGTCGGCTTTCGGATGACGTAGAGTTTTTTTTATAGGTCAATCCCAGCTTTTTAAGCGCTTGCCAAATGGCCTTCTGACAAACGCCAAAACGCTCTGCACGTTCTTTTTGGTAAGCATCTGGATATTGTTCAACATCTTTTATCAACTCGGAGGCTTTGTTGAATAATTTAACCGTTTGATTTACATCTTCTTTAGTTAGAATGCATTTACAGAGAATGTATTTTGTTAGAACGACAAATCAAATAGTTAGCACAATAAAAAGCATTCCGAGAGGAAAAATTAGTCGTTGAAACTTTATAATGCTTATATAAATCAGTATCTTAATTTATTCAACAAAGCCCAACTCGGATTTATCGATCTTTCGCTGACGCGTGGTCGATGCTTTTGACTCTATTTGATTAATCCAACGCGATACAGAGGCAGGGCCAATCCGAAATTGCTTCGCTGTTTCTCGGATACTCAACCCTTCGTTTTTCCGTGTAGATATCACTTTACGTCTAAAATCAATTGAATAGCTCATTTAAATAATGTAATCAAAATTAAGTCGTTTAGCTATATCACGATGCGTTGCTGAGAAAAAAATCAGGCTCCTTATCCCGCCGCGAAGCGGGGCGCAATACTGGCCGGACAAGTACCATGAACGTAACCATGCGGTGGCGAATCAGCATCTGAGCGGCAGCAATGACGAGTGGAAGAAAAAAGTGGGCTATCCGGGCCAGGGGTCCGGATTACATAAAACAGGTGTTCCAGCGGGAACCATCCTGTCCGCTAACTCTGATTTATTCAACAAAGCCCACGTGTCATTTAAAATTTACGCGTATTTTTTCACATGCTTATATGCATATGGATAGTTTTTACTATTCTCTAATATAAAATTATCTATTTCTTTGAGTAATTCTGATTTATCAATACTCTTTTTATCTATTCTTGCGTAAACACCACCATTTGTTGGACGGTTATAATATTTATTAGATGGGATTTCTGATGAGTTAAATTGAAAATTATCACAAATAGGTTTATTGCTTTGGTTATATGGCTCTGCATATATAAATTCATCATCTAATTCACTAGAATGAGAATAGACTATCAATTTATTTAACTCATTAATTCTATTATTAATTTTTTCAGCAAGGCTTTTTTGTGTATTTTTTCTTATTTCGTTAATTGATTGAGCAAAACGATAAATCCACTCATTTTCTGTTCCTATTGTTTTTGTGATATCCATGCCATCAATAGAATCTAGCGAAGAGCGTTGCTGGGCATAATAATCAAAACATTTCATTTGTAATGAAATCCATTTTTGGGCTAAACTCTGATTAATAGCCATTTCTTGTTTTGCCTCTTCATTCAATAAATGCAGATTTACTCGTCCATGATTTGCTAAAGACACGCCTTCGAATTTATTTTGCTTACCATCGTATTTTACTTTATTTAAAGCTACATCGAGACCTTCACGGATGACAGTGTCATTGTCTAATAATTCGCTACTATTAGTTAATTCTCTTTCTTTTAAAGAACAAACATCTTTTTCAGTGCTCCCATAAACTAATTCTCGCTCATCCATAACATTTTTAATAGAAAAAGAAAGAGTATATGTACCATTTTTGTTATTTTGAGTAATAAATGCCTGAAATCTATTTTGATAAGCCGGATATGCCATTTCCTTAAGTTGATAAAAAGCAGTAATTTTTTTCAAAACAGATTCAGTAGTAGGTTCATCATTACTATGCGTTAACTCATAAATTTTTTCCAGTGCTTCACTTGCTTTGGCTCCACAAAACCAATCTTTAATTTTTTCCCATATTCCAACATGTATGGCTTCATCTTTTGATGAACTATTAATAGCGCGCTGGATATATTCATCACTAAGCGTTCTATTGAATGCGAATAGTGAATTACCTTGAATAGAAAGTGGCATAATATCGATCCTTTTCTGGTTGCGACTCAAATTCGTTGATAGTAGATATTTATCACATATTTATTCTAAACAGATTATCTATAGATAACAGTTAGCGATGTTTCTTTGTCAGATATCAGGTCATAGACAGGCTTTGTTGAATAAATCGAACTTTTAAGAGATTGGCGGATCTGATCACTACAGTAGTTTCAGCATCGGGTTCCCACGGCAAAGCAAACGTTTAAAATCACCAACTGGTCCGTCTACAACAATACTCTCAGTCAGCGCGGTTCATTAAACTAGTTGCTGAATAGAGACTTGCATTTTTTGTCAGACTATTGAGAATAAAAAGAGGTTTAACTTAGAGAATAAAGGTTTGAAATGATCAACAAAGAGCGGTTGTTACGAGATAATCGTTTATGTAAAGCAATCATTGGATTATCAGTCGAAGAATTGAAAAATTTAGCCGCTGAATTTTCAGCTTGTTATTTGATTTATCGGCAAAAGAATCGAAAAGATCACGAGCGGCAGATGGGTGCAGGGCAGAAAGGATTTATCCCAACCCCATTAGATAAACTGCTTTTTATTTTATTGTATTTAAAATGGGCTTTGTTGAATAATTTAAGATACTGATTTATATAAGCATTATAAAATTTCAACGACTAATTTTTCCTCTCGGAATGCTTTTTATTGTGCTAACTATTTGATTTGTCGTTCTAACAAAATACATTCTCTGTAAATGCATTCTAACTAAAGAAGATGTAAATCAAACGGTTAAATTATTCAACAAAGCCCCTTTATTGATGATACCTTCTTACTCCTTAGCGCCGGTCTTTGGAATTTCCATCTCAGAACAGCGTAAAATTTACTTCAATCACCGAAACACCCTTATTTCACTATTAAGCAACACGCTTATTGACAGTCTCGTTTCAAGCGCCAGCAATTGCTCGGACTCGCTGAGCGCAAGCCACGTCCCAGCAGCAAGCATCCCGACAAAGAGAAGCTGTTCTGGTCGCTAACGGAGAAAGCCCTGCAGTTTTTGGCAAGAATCACACTGACCCAGCCAATCCGCGCCAGACACAGTCACACTTCTACGGGCTTTGTTGAATAATTTAACCGTTTGATTTACATCTTCTTTAGTTAGAATGCATTTACAGAGAATGTATTTTGTTAGAACGACAAATCAAATAGTTAGCACAATAAAAAGCATTCCGAGAGGAAAAATTAGTCGTTGAAATTTTATAATGCTTATATAAATCAGTATCTTAAATTATTCAACAAAGCCTGTGGCAGCATAAACCAGCATATTGACGCAAGGATAAACCATGCGCTATAGTCGCTCTGCATATGCAAATTCAGGTGCATGGATTGCAAACCCGTCGATGAAACCGCGACAACGACACGCAGTAAGCGTGTTTTTTGTTGCCTGAAAGCTGCACCTCTATGGTGGGCCGGATGGGGGAGCCTCACTGCTCGCCGGGCGGCTTCTCCGGTTTTTGCAGCCCCGTTCAGCTCACCACCAATGAGTCTGCAAACTCTGGTGGTGATAACACAAAGAAACCATTGGAGGTCATTATGGCCCTTCAAACATCCCTTGCTTCACCCAAAGTCACTATCCGCAATGGTAAAGCTGTAACTACATCACTGGACGTTGCCGATTACTTCGGTAAGCTACATAAAAACGTCATCCAGAGGATAGAATCCCTGGATTGCTCGCCTGAATTTACATCAGCTAACTTTTAAGCCGATGTTCAAAAAGTCGGCATCGGCAACGGCGCAACCCGTGATTCCAAAATATTCACTATGACCAAGGACGGCTTCGTCTTCCTCATCATGGGCTTCACGGGCAAGAAGGCAGCAGCGTTCAAGGAAGCTTACATCGCGGAGTTTAACCGCATGGAGGCTCAATTATATGCATCAACATCTGATGAATCGATAAAAGTCACTATTCCCTCGGAAGGCCGCTGGTTAGTTTGCTACCAGCATAGACACCACAGAGTAATCAACATCGATGGTAAGGATTGTGTTGACTCAGACTATGTCCGACGTCTACGCCACGATATCCACTCGCTTGTTGAAATACTACAGGACTTTGGTTGCCGCACATTGGTAATGTCTGGTGATGCCAGTCCCGACGCGCTTAGATAAACCACTTATCGAAAAACACTAGGCTGTGTCCCTTAATTGCTTGAGCTATAGTATCCATCTGTTTCTAAGACACTTTGGATTATGGCTCGCTACGATCTTTCTGATGAAGCATGGGCAATCATTGAGCCCTTGTTACCAACCGTTTTGACATCTCCGCAGGCAGGCCGGCCATGGGCAGAACATCGCAAAATCGTCAACGGCATGTTCTGGATACTGTGTTCAGGTGCCCCATGGCGTGATTTACCTGAACGTTACGGCCCATGGAAAACCGTTTATAACCGTTTCAATAGATGGTCAAAGTCTGGAGTTATTAACATTACTTTTAATAAGTTACTTTCATTTCTTGATGCTCATGGACTTGTTGACTGGTCAGCCACTGCGCTGGATGGCAGCAATATCCGTGCGCTCAAATGTGCGGCTGGCGCTCAAAAAAACATCCCGATATTACCAACGATAACAGCCTGGGTCGCTCACGAGGTGGTTATGGCACCAAAATCCACATGGCGACTGACGGAAGCGGCATCCCGCTAAATATCGTACTGAGTGCTGGGCAGGCTCACGAAAGCCTGTTCGCGTTACGACTCCTGGACGGAGAGTGTAAAAAGATCTGTGTAAATGGCATTTTGAGGAAAACCTTCAGAGGACAAAAAATGCCTATCAGCAACGAACTTATTGACCAACTGCTTCAGGATTGCCACTCCCCTCAGGAGCTTCTGGGTGAATCAGGCCTACTCAAGGAGCTGACTAAAAGACTGGCGGAACGGGTTCTTCAAGCTGAGATGGAGATACACCTTGGGTATGCTAAGCATGACCCGGCTGGTAATAATTCAGGCAACTCCCGCAATGGCAAGACATCCAAGAGCGTACGTAGCCAAAATGGGGCGTTCGAGCTCGATATTCCGCGCGACCGCAACAGTACCTTCGAGCCGACACTGATCGGTAAGCACGAAAAGCAGCTTAACGGCTTCGATGACCGCATTATTTCTCTCTATTCCAGAGGGCTATCAACCCGTGATATTCAGGCTCACTTTAAAGAAAAGCGAGTTGGCTTTGTTGAATAAATCAGAATTAGCCGACAGGATGACTCCCTCTGCTACACCTGTTATCCTATCCTGACGCTGTGTGGCATACCCAACAACGTCATACGGTTCAGCGCTTTGACCATCGCTATGGCTTCACCTACTTGAGCCTCATAGTCACGCAGGCTCAGATGGCCACCCAGCAAAGTTTTTATGCGGAACATCGCTGTTTCTGCCACTGAACGCCGGTGATAACCCACTTTCTTTTTCCACATATCATTACTCCCGCTCAGACGCTGATTCGCCACCGCATGGTTACGTTCATGGTACTTGTCCGGCCAGTATTTGGCTCCGCTTCGCGGCGGGATAAGGGGCCTGATTTTCTTTCTTAGCAACGCATCGTGGCAGTAACGGGCGTCATAAGCACCGTCTGCTGACACTTCCCTGATTTTTCGGTGGGTTTGGTTAATCAGGCCCGGCAGTGCCTGCGCATCTGTCGTTCCGCTGAGCGATAAGTCGGCACAGATAATCTCATGCGTCGCACTGTCTGCTGCCAGATGAAGCTTGCGCCACACTCTTCGTCTGTCAGCCCCATGCTGCCTGACTTTCCATTCACCTTCGCCAAAGACCTTCAGACCGGTACTGTCGATGACCAGATGCGAGATTTCACCACGCGTTGGCGTTTTTATGCTGATACTGACGGTTTTTGCCCGCCGACTGACCAGAGAGTAGTCCGGGCAGCGCAGTGGCAGGCTCATCAGTGTAAAAACCGAGTCGACAAAGCCCTGTAATGCCCGGAGCGACAGGTTAAACACGCGCTTTATCATCAAAACCGTGGTAACAGCCATATCGGTGTAGTAAAGCGGCCGACCACGACCTTCAGGCGAAGCACTGTCAGTCCATGCAGCGATGGCCGACTCATCAAGCCAGACCGTCAGGGAGCCGCGTTGTCTGAGTGCTTTGTTGTAGGTGGGCCAGTTGGTGATTTTAAACTTTTGCTTTGCCATGGGGAGCTGCTATCGGGAGCGATGATAGTGCTTTGATCCGGCGATCCCCTGAAAGTTCGATTTATTCAACAAAGCCAAGCGAGTTGCTTAATAGTGAAATAAGGGTGTTTCGGTGATTGAAGTAAATTTTACGCTGTTCTGAGATGGAAATTCCAAAGACCGGCGCTAAGGAGTAAGAAGGTATCATCAATAAAGGGTCTACGATTCCGTAAAATTTGGGTCATGCAACCGAGGCGCTTGATACCCGCGATGGCGTGTTCAACTGTAATACGGATGCCCGAGATTATTTTATTTTCTTGTTTTTGTTCAGGCGATAAAGGTCTTTTTCGAGTTCCTTTTTTTGGGATTTGTGTATTAGGATGCTGTTTATCTATACCTTGAAAACCGGTATCTGCCCAGATGGTTACCTCAGGAGGAATATGGCGAATTATATCGACTTTATCGAGTAAGCGTTTATCGTGACCGCGCCCATTTTTGCTCATGGGGATAAATCCAATTTGCCTTGTTTCGTCAGTCATAATAAGCCCTTTTCGAGTGGTCTGTCTTTTCTTTCCCGAATACATTTTTTTTCGCCGACGCAGATTCTTAGGCTTTTGGACAGGTCGTTCTGTCCCATCAATAAAGACGTCTTTAACTCCAGGAAAGGCGCGAAAAAATTCCTCAGCAGAGCGAATTTGACGAGCGGGCAAAACACATTCTCGCCCCAAGGTCATCTCTAAAACCGGCAATAATATTTTTACCCAGCGACATACCCGTGTTCTATCTAAACCAAAAAGAAGTCCTTGCAAATCATAGGTCGGATAACATTTTAAATACAATAAAATAAAAAGCAGTTTATCTAATGGGGTTGGGATAAATCCTTTCTGCCCTGCACCCATCTGCCGCTCGTGATCTTTTCGATTCTTTTTCCGATAAATCAAATAACAAGCTGAAAATTCAGCGGCTAAATTTTTCAATTCTTCGACTGATAATCCAATGATTGCTTTACATAAACGATTATCTCGTAACAACCGCTCTTTGTTGATCATTTCAAACCTTTATTCTCTAAGTTAAACCTCTTTTTATTCTCAATAGCCTGACAAAAAATGCAAGTCTCTATTCAGCAACTAGTTTAATGATGTCCTCGCCACGACGGCGGGCAGCCATTTTCAATTCAGCGGTAATGTTAAATACATACGGTGGAAGACGATCGATGCGCGTAAAACGGCGCGGAGAATTTGAATCAGCCATAACATCCTCAGCGTGAGCGCCCGGACCGTCCGAGCGACGCTTAGCTCTTGTGAGCTAATTGTTACGCTATCTTAGAAATTGTTGGCTGTCGAGAGTGCGAACAAGAAAAATTTAAACTGAGAACTCTTATCGCCAAATTTTATGCTGACATTTGCCATCACCTTTCACGGTTCAGCATATTATTTCAAAAAATCAGAGAAACTTTGCATTACTTTTTCTTGTTTTCAAGGCGATGGTATGAGTAACGTGAATAAAGCTCAAACATCCATTGAGAAATAATGACGCATTGCATTATTAGTGGGCCCAATTTTATGGCATTGCGCCAAAACGAAGCAGATAATGAAAAACAAAAAACACTTAAAAAAACAACAAAATAAAAAGAATAAGAAAACAGTATGATCGTGCGTTTTTATAAAAAACCGAGGAAATAACAAAATAACGCACAACGCAGGCTAAAACACCACGCTAAAAAGCAATCAATTCATTCAATCGCCAAAAAACCAGACCATGCCATTACATTATGCTAAAAACACCGTCATATTGACAATAAAAAGACTATGAATATTATCAAAGGTAATCAGCTGTTATCCAGATAACAATCACTGACGCGCCTGATAGCGATTTATCATTTATTACGTCAAAAATTTAATGAGGAAAAATAATGGATATCAAAAAGCCCTATTTGCTTTTTCTTGGTGATGCGCACGATCAGTTAGCCGCCAAGGGGCTTTGTTGAATAATTTAACCGTTTGATTTACATCTTCTTTAGTTAGAATGCATTTACAGAGAATGTATTTTGTTAGAACGACAAATCAAATAGTTAGCACAATAAAAAGCATTCCGAGAGGAAAAATTAGTCGTTGAAATTTTATAATGCTTATATAAATCAGTATCTTAAATTATTCAACAAAGCCCCGCCAAGGTCGCTATCGGCATCAAGCAGTGGCACCCCGAATATTGCGTGGGCCAATACCGTATGGCCGATTGTCACGCAGATTGCGGCCTGCCGGATCTGGATATCCCAGCAGCACGGGCCGCTGGAGCACAAACCCTGTTGATTGGCGTGGCCAACCGGGGCGGCATTATTTCTCAACAGTGGATCGCCATTTTACGTGAAGCGCTGGAAAGCGGCATGGATCTCGCCGCCGGGCTGCACAACAAACTCGCTGACGTGCCGGAATTGCGCGAAGTGGCGGCAAAACTGGGGCGTTCCTTGTTTGACGTGCGCCATCCAACGGAAACCTACCCGGTGGCAAACGGCCGCAAGCGCAGCGGCAAGGCGACGTTCCGCGCGACCGGCCAGACCGGTATTCTGATCAGCGGTGCAGGTGTCAGTATTGATGCCGTGGTTTCTGACTTTATCGCCGGAGCCGTTGAAGTGTTGGCGCCCGCCAATGATGCGGATCACTGGGATGTGATTGAAGGCCAAGGCTCATTGTTCCACCCATCTTTCGCAGGCGTGACCACTGGGATTATTCACGGTGCACAACCGGATGCGCTGGTACTGTGTCATGAACCAACAGGCTTTGTTGAATAAATCGAACTTTCAGGGGATCGCCGGATCAAAGCACTATAGCCAAGCGACATTATTTTGATAACAGCCAGCTATGCTTCTTTGCCGCATATCAGGGCATAGGATGTAATCATTTTTAAGTCGGTTGTCTATACCTGCGCGAACACGCCGCAGAATATGGCATTGATCCGCAGCGTATCGGCGTATTGGGTGATTCTGCGGGTGGATATCTGGCACAAATGCTGGGTGTCACCAACGGTGAAAAAACCTTCGATAAAGGGGATTATCTCAATCAATCCTCGGATGTTCAGGCCGTGGTGACCCTCTATGGGCTCTCCAATCTGCTCAACATCGGTGCTGGCTTCCCAGAGAATATTCAGGATGTACACCGCTCACCGGCGTCAACCGAAGCGCTGTTGGTTATAGCCAACCGACTTAAAAATGATTACATCCTATGCCCTGATATGCGGCAAAGAAGCATAGCTGGCTGTTATCAAAATAATGTCGCTTGGCTATAACGGTGCAGCCTTCCGCGATTTCCCTGGTGCAGCTATAGCCAAGCGACTTAATTTTGATTACACCATATGGACTGAGAACAAACTCTCTGTATCGCAACCCATCTCTCTTTTTTTGCTTTTTGCTTGTGCCCATTTATGCTCAATTGGGTTAAGATCTGGCGAATATGTAGGCAAATACTCCACCATATACCCTGCATCGATGATGACTTGTTGAATATTATGTTTTTTGTGAAAAGTGGCATTGTCCATCATGATTACACTGTTTTTAGGGAGTACTGGGATAAGGACTTGTGTGACCCAGGCATAGAAAACATCGCTGTTAATATTGATATCAAATAATCCGATAGCAAACAGCGTTGTGCCTAATAAAGCGCCGATAACATTTGTTCTTCCCCTAGCTCCCCAGTTCTTCAGGCCAAAACACCGTTGACCTTTTGGGGAATAGCCGTGAGTCCGTGGGGCATCGTGTGAAAAACCACTTTCATCAATAAAAACAATAGGTTTACCTTCTTTTTCATACTGTTGTTTTTTTTGTTGAAATCCCTGCCGGGCGTTTTCGTCGGCTTTCGGATGACGTAGAGTTTTTTTTATAGGTCAATCCCAGCTTTTTAAGCGCTTGCCAAATGGCCTTCTGACAAACGCCAAAACGCTCTGCACGTTCTTTTTGGTAAGCATCTGGATATTGTTCAACATCTTTTATCAACTCGGATTTATCGATCTTTCGCTGACGCGTGGTCGATGCTTTTGACTCTATTTGATTAATCCAACGCGATACAGAGGCAGGGCCAATCCGAAATTGCTTCGCTGTTTCTCGGATACTCAACCCTTCGTTTTTCCGTGTAGATATCACTTTACGTCTAAAATCAATTGAATAGCTCATTTAAATAATGTAATCAAAATTAAGTCGTTTAGCTATATCATCGCTCCCGATAGCAGCTCCCCATGGCAAAGCAAAAGTTTAAAATCACCAACTGGCCCACCTACAACAAAGCACTCAGACAACGCGGCTCCCTGACGGTCTGGCTTGATGAGTCGGCCATCGCTGCATGGACTGACAGTTCTTCGCCTGAAGGTCGTGGTCGGCCGCTTTACTACACCGATATGGCTGTTACCACGATTTTGATGATAAAGCGCGTGTTTAACCTGTCGCTCCGGGCATTACAGGGCTTTGTCGACTCGGTTTTTACACTGATGAGCCTGCCACTGCGCTGCCCGGACTACTCTCTGGTCAGTCGGCGGGCAAAAACCGTCAGTATCAGCATAAAAACGCCAACGCGTGGTGAAATCTCGCATCTGGTCATCGACAGTACCGGTCTGAAGGTCTTTGGCGAAGGTGAATGGAAAGTCAGGCAGCATGGGGCTGACAGACGAAGAGTGTGGCGCAAGCTTCATCTGGCAGCAGACAGTGCGACGCATGAGATTATCTGTGCCGACTTATCGCTCAGCGGAACGACAGATGCGCAGGCACTGCCGTGCCTGATTAACCAAACCCACCGAAAAATCAGGGAAGTGTCAGCAGACGGTGCTTATGACGCGCGTTATAGCCAACCGACTTAAAAATGATTACAGCCGATGCCCTGATATGTGGCAAAGAAGCATAGCTGGCTGTTATCAAAATAATGTCGCTTAGCTATACTGCCACGATGCGTTGCTAAGAAAGAAAATCAGGCCCCTTATCCCGCCGCGAAGCGGAGCCAAATACTGGCCGGACAAGTACCATGAACGTAACCATGCGGTGGCGAATCAGCGTCTGAGCGGGAGTAATGATATGTGGAAAAAGAAAGTGGGTTATCACCGGCGTTCAGTGGCAGAAACAGCGATGTTCCGCATAAAAACTTTGCTGGGTGGCCATCTGAGCCTGCGTGACTATGAGGCTCAAGTAGGTGAAGCCATAGCGATGGTCAAAGCGCTGAACCGTATGACGTTGTTGGGTATGCCACACAGCGTCAGGATAGGATAACAGGTGTAGCAGAGGGAGTCATCCTGTCGGCTAATTCTGATTTATTCAACAAAGCCGAACCAACACGCAAAACCATGCGTGGCGTTGACTACCCGATCCCCGATCTGGCGGCCTGCATGGCGCTCAACCTGTCGATGGCGCGGCTGACCAACCCTGATGCCCGGTTTGTTGGCATCTCGGTGAATATAGCTAAACGACTTAATTTTGATTACATTATTTAAATGAGCTATTCAATTGATTTTAGACGTAAAGTGATATCTACACGGAAAAACGAAGGGTTGAGTATCCGAGAAACAGCGAAGCAATTTCGGATTGGCCCTGCCTCTGTATCGCGTTGGATTAATCAAATAGAGTCAAAAGCATCGACCAAGCGTCAGCGAAAGATCGATAAATCCGAGTTGATAAAAGATGTTGAACAATATCCAGATGCTTACCAAAAAGAACGTGCAGAGCGTTTTGGCGTTTGTCAGAAGGCCATTTGGCAAGCGCTTAAAAAGCTGGGATTGACCTATAAAAAAAACTCTACGTCATCCGAAAGCCGACGAAAACGCCCGGCAGGGATTTCAACAAAAAAAACAACAGTATGAAAAAGAAGGTAAACCTATTGTTTTTATTGATGAAAGTGGTTTTTCACACGATGCCCCACGGACTCACGGCTATTCCCCAAAAGGTCAACGGTGTTTTGGCCTGAAGAACTGGGGAGCTAGGGGAAGAACAAATGTTATCGGCGCTTTATTAGGCACAACGCTGTTTGCTATCGGATTATTTGATATCAATATTAACAGCGATGTTTTCTATGCCTGGGTCACACAAGTCCTTATCCCAGTACTCCCTAAAAACAGTGTAATCATGATGGACAATGCCACTTTTCACAAAAAACATAATATTCAACAAGTCATCATCGATGCAGGGTATATGGTGGAGTATTTGCCTACATATTCGCCAGATCTTAACCCAATTGAGCATAAATGGGCACAAGCAAAAAGCAAAAAAAGAGAGATGGGTTGCGATACAGAGAGTTTGTTCTCAGTCCATATGGTGTAATCAAAATTAAGTCGCTTGGCTATAGAGACTGTAAAATAATCTGTGTAAATGGCATTTTGAGGAAAACCTTCAAAGGATAACAAAATGCCTATCAGCAACGAACTTATTGACCAACTGCTTCAAGATTGTCACTCCCCTCAGGATCTGCTGGGTGAATCAGGCCTACTCAAGGTGCTGACTAAAAGACTGGCGGAACGGGTTCTTGAAGCTGAGATGGAGATGCACCTTGGGTATGCTAAGCATGACCCGGCTGGTAATCATTCAGGCAACTCACGCAATGGCAAGACATCCAAGAGCGTACGTAGCCAAAATGGGGAGATCGAGCTCGATATTCCGCGCGACCGCAACAGTACCTTCGAGCCGACACTGATCGGTAAGCACGAAAAACAGCTTAACGGCTTCGATGACCGCATTATTTCTCTCTATTCCAGAGGGTTATCAACCCGTGATATTCAGGCACACTTTAAAGAAGTCTACGGGGTCGATGTTTCCGCTGGCTTCATTTCTCAAGTGACCAATGCTGTGATGGATGAAGTTAAGCGCTGGCAGCAACGGCCGCTGGATGCGCTTTATCCCATTGTTTACCTTGACTGTATTGTTGTCAAAAGCCAGGACGGCGGAGCCGTGGCCAACAAGTCTGTTTATCTGGCCCTCGGCGTCAACGGCCAGGGCGAAAAAGAGCTGCTGGGGCTATGGATAGCCAAAACTGAGGGGGCCAAGTTCTGGTTATCTGTGATGACAGAACTGAAAAATCGTGGGCTAAAGGACATCTTCGTCGCCTGCTGCGATGGCCTGAAAGGCTTTCCTGATGCCATTGAAGCTGTTTACCCGCATACGCGGGTACAGCTCTGCATTGTGCATCAGGTGCGGAACTCGCTGCGCTACGTCGGCTGGAAAGAGCGTAAGGCCGTTGCTGCTGACCTGCGCACCATCTATAGTTCCGCAACGCTAGAGGGCGCTGAAGAGGCCCTGGATGCCTTCGCGGCCAAATGGGATGAACAGTTCCCGACGATCAGCCCGTCGTGGAGAAATAATTGGGAACGTCTCATCGTCATTTTTGACTTTCCGCCGGAGATCCGCAAGGTTATCTACACCACCAACGCGATAGAGTCGTTAAATGCTTCATTGCGCAAGATAACGAAAACGCGACGAATATTTCCAACGGATGACTCGGTGATAAAATTACTCTATCTAGCCTTGCATAATATCTCTGCTAAATGGACCTTGCCAATCAGAGACTGGAAACCTGCTATGAGCCAATTCATGTTGATGTATGGAGAACGAATCTCCGGTTAAGCAATGGAGCCATTTACACAAAATTCTTTACAGACTCTGGCTATATATCGCGCGGGTGAAAACACAGGTCGAATAACGGTGATCTAGCCGCTTGTTTCAGGCTAGGCTGTGTCCCTTAATTACGTAACCGGGCGTAAAACAAGCGGATGCAGCCCAGTTTCACCATTGCTAGATAGTTTCTTGCCGTTTTTTCATAACGTGTGGCAATCCGTCTATATTCCTTTAAACGGCCAAAACATCTTTCTACAACGTTGCGACGGCGATAAGCATCACGATAAAGTTGTGAGCGTCCATCTGAAGCCAGTTTTTCATTTGATTTTCGAGGAATAACCGTTTTTATCCCTTTTCTTTTCAACTTGTTACGGAGTGCATTGCCAGAGTAGGCTTTGTCAGCCAGTACCGCATGACCACGACGCTTCATGCTACCGTTCTGCCGTTGCACGCCAATGCCGTCCAGGAGTCGTAACGCGAACAGGCTTTCGTGAGCCTGCCCAGCACTCAGTACGATATTTAGCGGGATGCCGCTTCCGTCAGTCGCCATGTGGATTTTGGTGCCATAACCACCTCGTGAGCGACCCAGGCTGTTATCGTTGGTAATATCGGGATGTTTTTTTGAGCGCCAGCCGCACATTTGAGCGCACGGATATTGCTGCCATCCAGCGCAATGGCTGACCAGTCAACAAGTCCATGAGCATCAAGAAATGAACGTAACCTATTAAAAATAATGTTAATAACTCCAGACTTTGACCATCTATTGAAACGGTTATAAACGGTTTTTCATGGGCCGTAACGTTCAGGTAAATCACGCCATGGGGCACCTGAACACAGTATCCAGAACATGCCGTTGACGATTTTGCGATGTTCTGCCCATGGCCGGCCTGCATGCGGAGATGTCAAAACGGTTGGTAACAAGGGCTCAATGATTGCCCATGCTTCATCAGAAAGATCGTAGCGAGCCATAATCCAAAGTGTCTTAGAAACAGATGCCCCATTCCCACTCGAAACGCAACAAAGTGACCCACTTGCCAGAGTCGGATAAAATCACCGTTCTGGCCATACTGGAGAGCCTGTTGCATGCAGGGAAAACATCTGACTCAGAAAGAACGGTTCTACATCAAGCGTGTTGCTTAATAGTGAAATAAGGGTGTTTCGGTGATTGAAGTAAATTTTACGCTGTTCTGAGATGGAAATTCCAAAGACCGGCGCTAAGGAGTAAGAAGGTATCATCAATAAGGGTCTACGATTCCGTAAAATTTGGTTCATGCAACCGAGGCGCTTGATACCCGCGATGGCGTGTTCAACTGTAATACGGATGCCCGAGATTATTTTATTTTCTTGTTTTTGTTCAGGCGATAAAGGTCTTTTTCGAGTTCCTTTTTTTGGGATTTGTGTATTAGGATGCTGTTTATCTATACCTTGAAAACCGGTATCTGCCCAGATGGTTACCTCAGGAGGAATATGGCGAATTATATCGACTTTATCGAGTAAGCGTTTATCGTGACGGCGCCCATTTTTGCTCATGGGGATAAATCCAATTTGCCTTGTTTCGTCAGTCATAATAAGCCCTTTTCGAGTGGTCTGTCTTTTCTTTCCCGAATACATTTTTTTTCGCCGACGCAGATTCTTAGGCTTTTGGACAGGTCGCTCTGTCCCATCAATAAAGACGTCTTTAACTCCAGGAAAGGCGCGAAAAAATTCCTCAGCAGAGCGAATTTGACGAGCGGGCAAAACACGGCTTTGTTGAATAATTTAAGATACTGATTTATATAAGCATTATAAAATTTCAACGACTAATTTTTCCTCTCGGAATGCTTTTTATTGTGCTAACTATTTGATTTGTCGTTCTAACAAAATACATTCTCTGTAAATGCATTCTAACTAACGAAGATGTAAATCAAACGGTTAAATTATTCAACAAAGCCGCAAAACACATTCTCGCCCCAAGGTCATCTCTAAAACCGGCAATAATATTTTTACCCAGCGACATACCCGTGTTCTATCTAAACCAAAAAGAAGTCCTTGCAAATCATAGGTCGGATAACATTTTAAATACAACAAAATAAAAAGCAGTTTATCTAATGGGGTTGGGATAAATCCTTTCTGCCCTGCACCCATCTGCCGCTCGTGATCTTTTCGATTCTTTTTCCGACAAATCAAATAACAAGCTGAAAATTCAGCGGCTAAATTTTTCAATTCTTCGACTGATAATCCAATGATTGCTTTACATAAACGATTATCTCGTAACAACCGCTCTTTGTTGATCATTTCAAACCTTTATTCTCTAAGTTAAACCTCTTTTTATTCTCAATAGCCTGACAAAAAATGCAAGTCTCTATTCAGCAACTAGTTTATCGAAAAGCGGCGTGGTGAAGGTGTCAACCAAGCTACCATCGCCAGAGAGCTTGCTCTGCCTCGCTCGACCATCAGCAGGGAACTCAGACGCAATACCGACCCTACTTTCAATGGTGTCTACTGCTGTAGAAGGGCGGACACTCTGGCCCGGGAACGCCGTCATAAACCTCTGCCAAACAATAAGCGTGTTGCTTAATAGTGAAATAAGGGTGTTTCGGTGATTGAAGTAAATTTTACGCTGTTCTGAGATGGAAATTCCAAAGACCGGCGCTAAGGAGTAAGAAGGTATCATCAATAAAGGGTCTACGATTCCGTAAAATTTGGGTCATGCAACCGAGGCGCTTGATACCCGCGATGGCGTGTTCAACTGTAATACGGATGCCCGAGATTATTTTATTTTCTTGTTTTTGTTCAGGCGATAAAGGTCTTTTTCGAGTTCCTTTTTTTGGGATTTGTGTATTAGGATGCTGTTTATCTATACCTTGAAAACCGGTATCTGCCCAGATGGTTACCTCAGGAGGGGCTTTGTTGAATAATTTAACCGTTTGATTTACATCTTCTTTAGTTAGAATGCATTTACAGAGAATGTATTTTGTTAGAACGACAAATCAAATAGTTAGCACAATAAAAAGCATTCCGAGAGGAAAAATTAGTCGTTGAAATTTTATAATGCTTATATAAATCAGTATCTTAAATTATTCAACAAAGCCCTCAGGAGGAATATGGCGAATTATATCGACTTTATCGAGTAAGCGTTTATCGTGACGGCGCCCATTTTTGCTCATGGGGATAAATCCAATTTGCCTTGTTTCGTCAGTCATAATAAGCCCTTTTCGAGTGGTCTGTCTTTTCTTTCCCGAATACATTTTTTTCGCCGACGCAGATTCTTAGGCTTTTGGACAGGTCGCTCTGTCCCATCAATAAAGACGTCTTTAACTCCAGGAAAGGCGCGAAAAAATTCCTCAGCAGAGCGAATTTGACGAGCGGGCAAAACACATTCTCGCCCCAAGGTCATCTCTAAAACCGGCAATAATATTTTTACCCAGCGACATACCCGTGTTCTATCTAAACCAAAAAGAAGTCCTTGCAAATCATAGGTCGGATAACATTTTAAATACAATAAAATAAAAAGCAGTTTATCTAATGGGGTTGGGATAAATCCTTTCTGCCCTCCACCCATCTGCCGCTCGTGATCTTTTCGATTCTTTTGCCGATAAATCAAATAACAAGCTGAAAATTCAGCGGCTAAATTTTTCAATTCTTCGACTGATAATCCAATGATTGCTTTACATAAACGATTATCTCGTAACAACCGCTCTTTGTTGATCATTTCAAACCTTTATTCTCTAAGTTAAACCTCTTTTTATTCTCAATAGCCTGACAAAAAATGCAAGTCTCTATTCAGCAACTAGTTTAATGCTTTTTACCCGTTGGAGCCACACATTCAGAACTTCATCAGGCAGGCGCTTTCCACTCACTCTTCACCTGAAATCATCAGTGGCCGTTTGCACCTGGAATTCGGTATATCTGTCAGCAAGAATACGCTATATCGCTATATCCTGCAGGAGAGACAGGCTGGCGGGGAGCTATATCAGCAACTTCCTCATCGGGGAAAACGTTACAGGTATAGCCAAGCGACTTAATTTTGATTACACCATATGGACTGAGAACAAACTCTCTGTATCGCAACCCATCTCTCTTTTTTTGCTTTTTGCTTGTGCCCATTTATGCTCAATTGGGTTAAGATCTGGCGAATATGTAGGCAAATACTCCACCATATACCCTGCATCGATGATGACTTGTTGAATATTATGTTTTTTGTGAAAAGTGGCATTGCCCATCATGATTACACTGTTTTTAGGGAGTACTGGGATAAGGACTTGTGTGACCCAGGCATAGAAAACATCGCTGTTAATATTGATATCAAATAATCCGATAGCAAACAGCGTTGTGCCTAATAAAGCGCCGATAACATTTGTTCTTCCCCTAGCTCCCCAGTTCTTCAGGCCAAAACACCGTTGACCTTTTGGGGAATAGCCGTGAGTCCGTGGGGCATCGTGTGAAAAACCACTTTCATCAATAAAAACAATAGGTTTACCTTCTTTTTCATACTGTTGTTTTTTTTGTTGAAATGGCTTTGTTGAATAATTTAACCGTTTGATTTACATCTTCTTTAGTTAGAATGCATTTACAGAGAATGTATTTTGTTAGAACGACAAATCAAATAGTTAGCACAATAAAAAGCATTCCGAGAGGAAAAATTAGTCGTTGAAATGGCTTTGTTGAATAATTTAAAATACTGATTTAAATGGGTATTATAAAATTTTAACGACTAAATTTTACTACCGTAATGCTTTTTATTGTGCTAACTATTTGATTTATCGCTCTAACAAAATACATTTTCTGTACATGCATCCCACCTAAAGAAGTTGTAAATCAAAACGTTAAATTATTCAACAAAGCCCGTTGAAATTTTATAATGCTTATATAAATCAGTATCTTAAATTATTCAACAAAGCCTGTTGAAATCCCTGCCGGGCGTTTTCGTCGGCTTTCGGATGACGTAGAGTTTTTTTTATAGGTCAATCCCAGCTTTTTAAGCGCTTGCCAAATGGCCTTCTGACAAACGCCAAAACGCTCTGCACGTTCTTTTTGGTAAGCATCTGGATATTGTTCAACATCTTTTATCAACTCGGATTTATCGATCTTTCGCTGACGCGTGGTCGATGCTTTTGACTCTATTTGATTAATCCAACGCGATACAGAGGCAGGGCCAATCCGAAATTGCTTCGCTGTTTCTCGGATACTCAACCCTTCGTTTTTCCGTGTAGATATCACTTTACGTCTAAAATCAATTGAATAGCTCATTTAAATAATGTAATCAAAATTAAGTCGTTTAGCTATAAAACAACGTTCCATACCGCCAGTCCTGCTCCCAGGTTGCACTCAACGTATCACTGAGCTGCGCCTGAAACTGCGTCAACCGCTTTTCATCCTCAGCCTGAGACGGGCTTTGTTGAATAAATCAGAATTAGCCGACAGGATGACTCCCTCTGCTACACCTGTTATCCTATCCTGACGCTGTGTGGCATACCCAACAACGTCATGCGGTTCAGCGCTTTGACCATCGCTATGGCTTCACCTACTTGAGCCTCATAGTCACGCAGGCTCAGATGGCCACCCAGCAAAGTTTTTATGCGGAACATCGCTGTTTCTGCCACTGAACGCCGGTGATAACCCACTTTCTTTTTCCACATATCATTACTCCCGCTCAGACGCTGATTCGCCACCGCATGGTTACGTTCATGGTACTTGTCCGGCCAGTATTTGGCTCCGCTTCGCGGCGGGATAAGGGGCCTGATTTTCTTTCTTAGCAACGCATCGTGGCAGTAACGGGCGTCATAAGCACCGTCTGCTGACACTTCCCTGATTTTTCGGTGGGTTTGGTTAATCAGGCACGGCAGTGCCTGCGCATCTGTCGTTCCGCTGAGCGATAAGTCGGCACAGATAATCTCATGCGTCGCACTGTCTGCTGCCAGATGAAGCTTGCGCCACACTCTTCGTCTGTCAGCCCCATGCTGCCTGACTTTCCATTCACCTTCGCCAAAGACCTTCAGACCGGTACTGTCGATGACCAGATGCGAGATTTCACCACGCGTTGGCGTTTTTATGCTGATACTGACGGTTTTTGCCCGCCGACTGACCAGAGAGTAGTCCGGGCAGCGCAGTGGCAGGCTCATCAGTGTAAAAACCGAGTCGACAAAGCCCTGTAATGCCTGGAGCGACAGGTTAAACACGCGCTTTATCATCAAAACCGTGGTAACAGCCATATCGGTGTAGTAAAGCGGCCGACCACGACCTTCAGGCGAAGAACTGTCAGTCCATGCAGCGATGGCCGACTCATCAAGCCAGACCGTCAGGGAGCCGCGTTGTCTGAGTGCTTTGTTGTAGGTGGGCCAGTTGGTGATTTTAAACTTTTGCTTTGCCATGGGGAGCTGCTATCGGGAGCGATGATAGTGCTTTGATCCGGCGATCCCCTGAAAGTTCGATTTATTCAACAAAGCCCCTGAGACGCCAACAGAGGGGACCAGAAACTCGCCCCCAGAATGCTGCCCGAGTTAAGTGCCAGTTGCGTTTTTAGCGCATTGCGACGCAGCGTAACTATCTGCGCCGAGAGATTGAGGGCCCCCCGTTCTGATGGCCTGAATCTGCTCCAGTTGCGCGTCCAGTTTGGTTTTTTGCACACTCAAACTGGCACGTTTACGCGTAACTTCGCTAGTTTCCGTTATCGCTGCCCCCTGCTCTGGCGCAGGCCCCAGCACATCGACTTGCGCCTGGAGCTGTGCCTGAAGCGGCGCCAACGCAGTGGCGAGATCGTTGGTGTTGCCGATCAACTGCTGCACAGCGTCATTCAATTCGCCGTATTTACTGTCGCTGGCGGCATTTGAGACCTGCTGCTTGATGCCATCCAACTGCTTTTGCAATTTGGCGACTTCACTGTCTACATTGATTTTTGCGGCAGCAGTCACATCCGCAGGCGTGGTGTTATCAGCAGCCGTAGCCGGTGACGAGGCGCAAAACAGAGCAAATAATGCGGCAAACAGGACGGGAAGCCACACCTGCACAGCGCGTTGAGGCACTCGCCTCAAAAGGTTTCGTTGCATCAATAGGGCTCTTCTCTTGGCAATTGTCAGACCTGCATGTGCTTAATACACAATAGATTGCCTTTGTACGCAAGGGGGATAATCTGGAAGCCAGTTAACAGATATTGCGTTAAACTGTACAGCGATTCACCAGATAACATAATTCCGGGCGCAATGCGTTGACTCACCAAGACGTGTGGGTATAATCCAGCCCACTATGGTTACCTACCATAGTGACAACGCACTCTATGCGCCCTTAGCTCAGTTGGATAGAGCAACGGCCTTCTAAGCCGTAGGTCATAGGTTCGAATCCTATAGGGCGTACCATTTAAATCAACAAGTTACCTTAATGAAGCTAACCAAATCATTTTATTTAGGTGTTCTAACGGGTGCTGTAACGTTCAGGAATCTCCTAGCCGAGCGGAGTGTGTTTTTCGTTTAGCTTGCTACGGTATTGCAATAAACATTACTGTGAATTA
This sequence comes from Symbiopectobacterium purcellii, assembly GCF_052050035.1. Classification (GTDB taxonomy): domain Bacteria; phylum Pseudomonadota; class Gammaproteobacteria; order Enterobacterales; family Enterobacteriaceae; genus Symbiopectobacterium; species Symbiopectobacterium purcellii_A. Next base: position 3,272,020 of record NZ_CP189882.1, on the reverse strand, counting down.
CCTTCGGGTTAGGCTCCTCACGTTCTGGCATCTGCACACGCACCGATATGAAGGTGTCACGCGGGATATCTATCGGGTCGCCGTTGGCGTATCCCTCTATCTCATTGCGAGCGAAAACAGGCGCATCCGGGTGTGGGCGGTGATAGGTGCGAATAACTATCGAGCCATCCGGGTTTATCTGCTCACTTCCATCATCACCACCGTAGTCCACCCACAGGCGCGGTAACTTGTTGCGGCACATCGGCACATCGATACCGCCCTCATCACCGCCCCAGGCGCGATCGGCATTCAGGCCCAAACAGCCGGAAATGCGGTACACACCTTCACTCAGACGTTCGGTGGTGATGTCCTCAGCTTCGCTGGTCAACTCGCTGGTACCATCGGCGAACAGCTTCACAACCGGGCTTGCTGTTTTCCAGAAGCCGTTGGAGTCGGTTACGGCGTTATTGCCAGTAACAAGCACGTTGCCGGACGCAGCGCTCGGGAACGTTACAACGGTTTGTCCTGTTGCTGATCCAGTGCCGTCCCGTCTTATTATTTTAAGTTGTCCGTTCTCAGCGGAAATAAGAACCCTGCGCCCAACTGTTGCCTGTGCGACCGTAGTCGATTCAAGGTATATCGCAGGGTATTGCCTAAGAATAAAGAAATCGTTAGTTAAGGTTTTTAGCCCGGATATTGTCTGTGCGCTGTCGAGCGTAGCCAACTCATGCCACGCACCAACGGCGTTGTTCTCGATTGTTCTAAAACGGTACGATGGCGTGCTATTTCTCACATCGATCCAAACTTGAGCGCCATAGGTGCTGCTTGGATTGCCGAACAGATTTTGTAAATAGCCGCTATTAGGAACATCAGACTGTTCAGCTGACCGGGCATACCAAACGCCATTTGCTCGGTGATCAGATGCAAGGGTTGCGCCGGGCAACACTTGCGATGTGTTACTGCCAATACCACCAGCTAACCCGGCAACCAACACCTGACCAGCAGTAGCCAATGACGCTGTCTGCTTAGCAAGATTTTTGTCGGTCCAAAAGTTATGGATCACCGTAGCCGTTCCGGCTTCGTTACCTACAGTTGCCCTAATACCAAAAGACGGCGCTCCCACAACGGCTTCATGACCAAAAGACATTGAAGCCCACAAATCGCCCGTTTTTAGAAGAACGGACGGCGCATATCTGAGGCCATAAGAAACACGGCTTGTGTCATTACGGTATATGCGACTCCCTGTGTCGGAAGCCCTAAGCCACGCAATCATTGCCGCATCATCACGGTTGAAAGCCTGCCCTTTCGCCCCCCAACCCCAAGCCCCGTTTATCAATAGCGAGCCTGCGGTAGCATCAAACTGGCCAGTCTGCTTAACCCCTGTTACCTTCCCATTCAGCGCATCATCCCATGCCTTTTGCGAGCGAACGGTGACAGTCTGGCCGTCGGGCGTAGTTAAGGTAACGTTTCCCGCTCCGGTTAATATCTGCTGCCAGCCTGATAGTTGCTGCTGGTAATAGGCCAGCGTTGATGCAAACTCATGGGCAAACTGTTCAACCGAAACAGCCGGTGAGGTGGGAATAGCATAAGCTTTGCCTGTTCCCGTTGTGCCATTGAACGCCGATACCAGCGTTAATTGTGTATCGGATTGCACAGACTCAATTTCATAAATCTGAACAGTGCCAGCAGCAGGCAACAATAACATCCGGCCCGCTGATACACCGTTTAATGGATGAGTGAATTGGGTTCCTGTGCCCGTAATGATTTTGCTGCCATTAGTGGCAGTTAGCGTTCCGGTTTTATACCAAGACATATTTTCACCACACACAAAAAAACCGCAGAATGCGGTTTATGGTTTTCGATAGCATTGGTTGATATAGCCAACCGACTTAAAAATGATTACAGCCGATGCCCTGATATGTGGCAAAGAAGCATAGCTGGCTGTTATCAAAATAATGTCGCTTAGCTATATACCAACATGATAGATATTTTTACTTTCTAAAGATCACCGGTTGTAACTAGCAACTACAAATATTAGATAGCACCCGTTGTGTGCCATGCTTTCATACGTTTACCCTGCTTTATTGCCAATTCATTATCGGCGTAATCGAACTTGATTGCCGAAAAGCAGCAACGTCGAATTTGAACACAACCTTGTGAACCATCGTTCCACCACTCGATGGGCTTCTATGCATCTTTATTGAAACGACAGAAAATCCCTCACCGGCTGGGATAGTGAGAATTATTTTTCGAGGACGGATATAGGGTGCTAATTCGGCGCGACCCCACATATTTATGACTAAATCATCATCAATATATAATCCACCGTACCCCCCAGCGCCGGTTTGTCCGTTGAAAAACCAAATTTCATTAGTTTCCCTGTATATGGGAGGATTGAAAGCGCGGGTCCTCTCGTCGGTCGAGCCAATCATAATGATTGTTTTATCAAATAATTCTCTTTTTATTTTAAATAATTGATAGCTATAATCGCCACCATCTAAACCAATAATGCCGGTATATTCTCCGGCAAAGCTGTAGGTGTAATCATAAACATCACCAACAATTTTTCCAGCATAGACAGTCCCGTAGAAACTACCGTCATGAAATTCAGCATCCCCGTTCTTAGATATCTTCCATCCACGCACATCTTTAGCATAATTATTTGATTGTAGGTCGCCTCTAAACAACATGTCGTTGAACTCAGCAGTACCGTCTTTATTGATCATCCACCCTGAAACACCAGCAGAATAGTTTTTTGACTTGATGAGATCGCCAATCATCAGGTCAGTGATTGTGCCCTTACCAATAATCGCAGAATTAATAATTACCTGATCCCCCTGCGTGGTGAATATGAGTTGTGGATTTCCCCCGGCTGCATTCATGATCGAGAATCGGTCTTGCAGGAATATAGTATTCGACTGCATACCCTGGTCCGAGTCCTCAATGCTCTGCGTCATGCCGGCCACATAGTGGCACCCATTTGCATCAACCTTAATGCGCAGTGTGCGATAGGCCGACAACTTCACATCTGTGCCATTCACAATGCTGCTGATATCGCTGATTTCCGTTGTGACACCGTTAACCGTGGAGGTGAGTTGGGTGAGCTGCGTAGCTTGCGCTGTAAGCTGCCCGTCAATGTTGGTGACAGAGGTTTGCAGCCCCTGCACCGCCGTCGCATTCGCTGTAAGGCCAGTAGCAGGATCGTTCATCTGACTGTTGAGATCGGTCAGCTGCTGCGATGTGGTTTCGTTTTGCGTTGCCACTGTCTGCTGCAACTGCGTCAGATTACTGTTCGTCGTGCCGATACTTGACTGCATTTCCAGCATCGCAATCGTTCTGGCCTCAACTTCATTTGCTATTACTGCACGCGTTTCCGTGATTTCTGCCGCTCTATCACCGTTCTGCGCGCGCCAGCGTCGTGTTTCAGCATCGTTAGCCAGGCTGTTACGGATAATCGCTTTGGCCTGTTCAATGCTGTTCAGCATGCCGTCCGATATTTGCAGGGTATTGTTCTCAACCTCACCAACCAGAGATTTCCATGCATCGGTTTCAGTGATTTCACCCACAATCACATCCGTAATATCGCTTACGTCTGTGCTGGATCCCCCGCGTATCCAGTTCGTCCACGGTCCCTGATTGCCTGACTTGTCAACAATACGGGCACGGTAAAAGAACGCCTGACCGACACTGAGCCCCATTTGCTGATAGGTGCGAGTGGGGTAAGCCACATCGGCCAGCAGCAACGCAGTCTGCCCGTCGCTCGTAGGGGAATACTGAATCTCCGTTTTCAGGGTATCGTCTGTGTCAGCAGGAAAACTCCAGTTAAGCTGAATGCCGAAAACGAGTGGCACTGTGATGAAACTCGCCAGCGCAGGCGGGTTGCCCTCTTTGCCGTTAAGCCGGGTCTCCTGCGCGTTAGCCCACATGCTGGAGATTTCAGCCGCATTAATAGCCCGGACGCGAGCCTGATATTGCCCGGCGTAAATGCCTGGTACTTCAAAACCCAACGCAGAAGTACGCGCTGCATTTATCCAGTTGCCATTATCACGTCGCCATTGCGCCTCATAAGCGATTGCGCTTTCAGCCCGATCCCACGTTACCCGAAGTGTCGTAACGTTTATGCCCTGATCGACAGTGTTGTAACTGCCAATCTCGACACTTTCGGGGGCAGGTTGTACTGAAGGCGGAATAACGCTGATCGGACGCGATTCAATGCGTGCGCCGTTATCAATATTGTCCCATTTGTCCGGGTCATACTCGACGCCGGTGATATCAAATGACAGACCACCATCAGCCTCGGCCACACCAACAATGCGGTACAGTTGCAAAGCCAAATCAGTGGCATCTATCGCCCATACAGATTCTGCGATCGGCGTTTCGCTGTAGTCTGTTGTGACCGTAATGATGTTGTCGTTTACCGCTTCAATGGTGCGCCCTTCCGCTTTCCCACTCGGCAGGTTAACAATCAGGCGCTCACCAATGGCCGCAGACGATACGCGATCAAGTGTGATGTTACGCCCGTCAACCGCACTGATGCGACCCCCCAGGGGACGCCCTGCCAGTAACGAATCAGCTACCCCAACAATTGAGCCAGGCACCGGAATATCGCCATCCAGCCCCATTGTGTACGCAATGGCCCTGTCCGCATCATTGGTGTGCAAAATCCATTTACCACGGCGGATCGCCTCCGTCTGACGAATACAACCAATCGCCGTCACTTCGGCCTGTTTAATCCCGTAACGTTTAACCAACTTGTTATCATTGACGGCTTCAACGGCATCCTGATAGCTGTTGGCAGGATCGGACCATGACACCATGGCCTGGCTATAATGTGTTTTCTCGCTGGCGTTGCTGTAGGTGAATTTCCCGTCTTTCACGTTGGCGCGCGTCACGATGTAATCAATATCGCGCGGCATATCGGCGATCACATTCATCTGGTTGTTGCCCCAGAACGTGGCACCGCGAAAGATTGCAGCCAGATCATTAAGCACGGTCCAGGCTTCTTCCTGCGACTGGATATACACATCGCATAAAAAACGTGGTTCAGTGCCATTACCGCCCCGGCCATCCGGTACTAACTGATCGCAATACTGTGCAATCTGATACAGCGACCATTTTGAAACGGAGAGGTTTTCAGCCTTGATGCGGTTGCCAAGGCCAAAGCGATCGCTGATCTGGATGTCGTAATACACCCAGGCAGGGTTATTGGTGAATGCCCATTTAAAGGTGCCGTTCCATGCCCCGCTGTAAGTTCGGGCTACCGGATCATAATTTGAGGGGACGCGGATAATGCGCCCATCGGGCTCACAGGAAATGACCGGGATATTCTGGAACTGTTTCGCATCAAACTGAATAAACAGCAGCGCGGTTTCCGGGTAACGCAATTTCGCATCAATGATTTCCGTAACGGCATCAATAACCATTTTATCGGCAATGCGGTTGCTCGTTGAATTCGGCGTAATGCGACGCACACGGATTTGCCAGCCGGTTGTTGCATCAGGTAAGTCAATACGGTGGCTACGCTCATATTTCGTCGTAGTCTTACCGTCGACCGCTGTTTTCAGCAGTTCCTGATAGCTGCCGCCATCCGTGGCCACATCAATCGCATACTCAATGCGATAACCACCAACATCGCCGTTATCCTGTTGTTGCTGGAGTGCAGACCACGAAAAGCGTAGACGTACCGCTGAAAGCTGAGTATTGGTGAGTGACCGCACCCAGGCTGTCTGACTGGTTAATTCTGTGCTGACGGTAATTTCATTCTCAACGCCAGGGAAGCCGGGTATATAGGATTGATCGGGCGTGCCGGAGCGAAACTCCCACGTCACGCCTGAAAAGTTTGCGTTGCCGTGCGCATCAGTGATCGGTGTGCCGTCCAGAAAAACCCGCGAGCCATCCAGCCCACCGCTAAATTCCCCCTCCCCCAACGCCAGCAGAATTTTTGCGTAGGACGTAGACTGAATAGAATCAGGTGACTCAACCGGTGTGCGGGCATTACCGCCGCCACCTTTACGACCACGAATCGTCATGAATGCTCCAAAAACAAAAAAACCGCTAAGCGCGGCTTAAACGTGTGAAGGGATAATGATTACTGCTGATCTTCTGCGTAAATACCCGCAGAGATAATCGCGCCACCGATTCGGCGACGGCCATAGAGGATCGGCACCGGATCCCCCTGAGCAATGGAGTTAACCGGCCCACCGAAAGCGTATGAGGGTTTGTTGTCGGGAGATTCACGCATAGCAATCCCGCCCTGAACGGGCGTTAGCATCTGCACCACTCCGCCAAGCATCATCGATGCCCCCATCATTCCCATACCGAACGCTAGTTTGGGCCAGAGAAACCCAATTCCATACGCAGGGCCAAGAATAAGAGAACTGGCTAGTAATACGGCCCCAAAAATCGTTTGAAACATTCCCGCCTTCTTGCTCCCGATAATGACGGGAGCAATACGGATTTCATGACTGACATTAAAATCCAGCTCATCACGCGTAAGATTTCGCTTACCGTCAAATACCGCATAGGTCAGCCCCCGCGCTTTACTCGTCAGTAGAAACTTCTCAAAGCCGGGGATGACTATGCTTAGCGCCTTGATAGCCTCCTGACGGCTTTCAACCGCCAGACGGTGCACGCGCCCAAACGTTGCACCCAGGACGCCATAGAGACGGATGTTTTTTAGGGGTTGGTACTCAATGGCTACCGACATTAACACCTCCTGTATAGCGCAAGCGGGTTATGGTTCTGTCAAACCAGTAACCGCCATAGGGGATTTTTTGGCTCAACTGGTTATACATATGATGGAGCATTTCACCGTTTCCAACATAAACCCCTGCGTGGTTTGGCTCGCTGGCGCGTACTTGCATAATGATCACGTCACCGGGTTGTAGTTCACCACTGACAGCAGTAAATCCCGCCTCGGCGTAATGTTTCATGTAAAGGTTTTCGCTACGGTTCCACCATCCATCGGCGCGTTCAAAATTGGGCAGCGTTATGCCTCGTTCCAACAGATACCAGTCACGCACAATGGCATAGCAATCCCAGATGCCATGCACAAAAGGACGCCCCAGCAACGGCTTGATACTCTCCGCAGGCATAATGGTGCGAATATCCCCCTCCGGCCAACTGGCGATCACCCAAGGCAGTTGCGACACATCACACTCAGCCTGATCAACATGACTAGGTTGTGTGGTGGCATCCGGGTGACTGTGGACAATGGCAATGATGGCCCCGCTATCTTCCGCCTCTGCGTAATCCTCCGGGTTCATCGTGAAATGTTCTTCTGGCTCCAGCGCCTGATTACGGCAGCGCACATAGCGTTGTTTCCGCCCGGTCTGGATAATTAATCCGCACGCCTCATAGGGATAGACGTGCTCAGCATGTGCCAGTATTTCTGTAATGATTAATTTGCTGAGTTTCACTATTCACCTCTTAATCAGCGCGGAGCCGGGAAAACCGCCGAAGGGCAATTCGGCATCTTCACCAAATCGCAACTTACAGCCTGTCGATAGCAACCCCGAGCATTCATCCAGCGCCGGATCGTCAACAGGATTGCCATCCGCATCAAAAAAGTTTGTGCCGGTATAACCACATGATGCCCCGCGATACTGACCACGCATGCACCAGGTGCACAGACTGTGTATCTGCCGGGTGGGGATCATGATGCCTTGCAGGTCTGCCGGGGATGACAATTTAAAGGTCACTGACTCATCATCCTCTGCGGTCTTGCTGTCGATGTACCAGACCTCTAATCGTTCCTGCGTTGGATCTGCGTCGGCATTACCTTTGGGGAAATTACGCGCATCAAGATAGTGGGCAAACGTAGTGTGAACGCGCACCGTGGCTTGTGCCAGATTCTGATAAGCCAGACAGAGCGCCGTAATGGTGCCATCGATATTACCCACCGTCAGTGTGGGCGTGGGGGCGCTGCCGTCGCTGGTCATTTCCAGCCCTTCGACCTGCGTTGGCCAGGCTTTGTATTCTTTGCCCTGCCACCAGATCGATTTTGCGAGTATCTTTGCTGCATCGTCACCCGCTTCCTCAATTTCCTCCGAGGTATGAGCGATAGCATGACTGTGGAAGTACAATTCCGGGCCATCAAATGCGGTGCAATCCACTTCAAATAGACGCACGCGATCGCCCGGCTCCAGTTTTTGGGAGTCGGTGTTTATAGCCATGATTAGCCTTGATTACGGATGATAGGCGGTGACAAACGTTGCGGTGAGTTGAAATACCTGGTCGCCACGACTGTTTTTACCCAGCGCCGTAACGTTAAATCCGTCAGGGCAGCAATACAGCCCTAACTCAGAGAATGGGTTTACCCATTGAAATGCGGTATAGCCCTTGTGACGTCGCAGGAATGCAATAATTGGCTGAACATGGACATTATCGCCAACAAACGTTAACGGCCAGCTTTGTGACTCGCTGTTAATCCCATCGCCTGCCCGCTGGGTGTACCCATCATCGAACTGTATCGATCGGGTTCGTTGTGTAAATGCGCCCTCCGGGTTAACGCGAGGGCAAAAATTAAAGGTTTCCATCATCCTCCCCTACGCCCATTTCTTGCTGCTGATAAAACGCCACCTTGTCCCAAATCCTTTTCACGCAACTTACGGTATTCTTCCTGAATTATTTTCGTGAATGTACGAGCGAAATCCTGATTACCATTACCCGCAACAGATGTTGTGCCGTTTTCATTAATGGTTACGTAGACGTTGCCGCCATTACTAACGGTAGATGTATCTGGCATGATCGCCCTGACACCGAGCGAACCATTTGCAGCACGAGTGAGTGGCATGATGGCTTCTGGTCCTGCCTCAGCAAACACCCCTGCGCCTTTAGCAAAAGCAAAAAGCTGTGGTGTACTGTATACACCTCCACTGTAGGCGCTGAGAGATGGAGAGTCATAAACTCCGCCCTTAGCATTGGGGACATAGGACTGCCACCCCGTACCCATCCCCATTGCCCCGGTACTGCCAGCGCTTGCAGCGCCTGCAATTCCCGAAGCAGCAGAGAGTCCGATGCCAAATAAACTGCCGATTGAGCTGGCTGCGTTGGCAACCATCATATTCACCAAAACGTTCTCGATAATTTTAAGAACGCTAACACCCCAGTCTTTCCAACTATCAACGTTGCCATTGAGCATTTCAGTGATTGACCCCACCGCACCGCTCATGGCTGTCTTCATCCCTTGAGATGCCTGAGTAGTATAATCGGTAGCCTCATCAGCCCAATCGGCAAAACCATCACGCATGCCGCCCATCCAGTTATTGCGCTGGTCATCAAGCGAGGAGTAATACACCTGCTGGTCACTCAGGCGTTTATCGAGATAGCGCTTATTCAGGGAAATGGCTCGATTGAAAAATTCGTCATCAATTTCACCCGCCTGATGCTGACGCCGTAGCTCATCATCTTTCTGGATAAACTCGCGGCGAATGCTGATCATTTCCTGCATACGTTCACGAACGCGGGAGCCCTCACCAAAACCAATAAAGTTCGCGTCATTAGCTGCTTTAGCGTTGGCATTGGAATCAATCAGACCATTTTCGTATTCAGTAGCCTTCTTACGTATTTCTGCCTGGTCTATCAATGCAGCATTGCGTAAAATCTCCTGCTTTTGAAGACTGGAAAGGGTCGATAATTCACCCTGAGAGGTTTGATACGCCATTTTTGCCAGTTCTGTGTTTGAACTCCCCAGCGCCAGCCGTTCACGTTGTTGCTTAATCAGGCGGTCATAGGTATCAACCGCTTTTTCTTCTTCACTTTTTGGCCCTTTTGCTGTGGGTTTATTGGCCTCGATATTTTTCCACTCCGCCACACCATTATTGATATATTCCTGCCGTGCTTTTTGGTCTGAGGGAATATGAGTAAACCCAAGCGAATCGGCGGCATAAGCAAGACGTTGCCGCTCTCTTGCTTCACCTTTAAGTTTTGATATTTCCAGATCCTGACGACTTTTTTCCAGCGCATCCGTTTGCTTGTCTGTTAAGGTAGCGTCAGGAACTCGAAACGGGAATGACGCGCTACCCTGACGAGCGGATAATAGGACATTACCCAGAGATAGCAGACGGTTAAATTCGGTGTGCTGTCCATTCATTCGCAGAAGAGATTGATAAGCAGCATTCTGCTCAGCAGCTTGTTGTTGAATTAAAACCACGCGGCGATGTTCTAATCTTGCCAAAACACTTTGAATGTCTTGAGATTTATTCTGAAGACGAGAAAGACGATCCTGCTCAACGGATAAATTGTCTGTTGCCGCTGACAGTCCATTAGTTGCCTCTTCAACGCTCATCAAGTGGTTAATCATATAACCATTGATGGTTAGCCCTGCGTTTGCCAGCATTTGCTGATAACCCTCAATCTCCACTTTGATTAACCGAACCTTTTCTTTTTGCTCATCAATCAACCGGTTCTGTTCGGATAACGATGACTTTGCTTTATCATAATTATCTACCGTATCGGCTAAAGACATAGCGCCTGATCGCTGGCGAATTTCTTCAATAGTAGTAGCGTATTCCTGCGCAGATCGTCGGGCTTGTTCTTGGTTTTGGTACATTGAATACCAGGAGCCGCCAGCCAATAGAAGCGCGGCTGGCCACCCCCCGATAAGTCGCAACATGCCACCAGCCAATCTTGAGCCTACAGCGGTAATGCCATTTAATGCAGTTTGAGCTGTTGTACGCGCAGCTATGTTTCGTGACAGTGAATTTTGCGCAGCATTCAATCGGACCTCTGCCGCCGCCTGAGCATCAGTTCCGCGCGCAGCGACTAATGCCTGCTGAGCGCGGTAAACAGCAGCACGAGCGCGAGCGATAGCTATTTGAGTTCCTCGAAGTTGCGCTTCAGCTAAAGCAACCTCACTTTTTGCGGCTGAAATAATGCCCGCCGTAGCGCTGTATGCTCCGTTAGCCATATTCCCAAAATAGCGGGCGGCACCGACAGCCACCAGCGCCCCGGCTGCGGTTGCTACATCGTCAATATTACCTGCAAGTTTATCCAGCGTACCGGAGAGCGTGGCCGTCACGCCGGATGTCTGATTAACACCACCTACCCATTGCTGAAAAGCATTTTGCACTTTCGTTACCGATCCACCAACGGTGGCTGGCATTGCCTCAAACTCTTTTTGCATCGCTCCAAGCTGGCTAATGAGCGCAGGGACAACTTTGTCGGCCGTGAGCTTTCCGTCATCAGCCATCGCTTTAAGGTCTTTACGCGCAACACCCATCCCTGCCGCCAGAGCACGAATGACGCGATCACCATTTTCGTTTACAGAGTTGAACTCTTCACCGCGTAGGACGCCTTGCGCCAGCGCCTGGCTGAATTGGGTAATAACAGAACTGGATTCCTGAACACCAGCACCAGAAAGTTTAAGGCCGGTAGCCAATGCCTCAGTAACCTTTAATGCGTCCTGCGATGAGTAACCGTATTCGCGCAGTGAAGCCGCAGAACGGGCAAATAACCCTGCATTATCTGCAAAAGCGGTTCCTGTTCTTTGGCTAAGAGCCATTAACGCAGACTGGTTACTGGTAAAATCCTGCGTAGACGTTGATGCTTGTTTCAGGCGGGCATTAACCAAATTCCACTGATCAGCAAGATTAATCAGATGCCCGGTAGCGAATGCGCCAGCGAGTGCACCGGTCATGCTCAACGCCGTAGATTTAACCGACGCAAGCTGTGCATTGACTTCTGCCAATGCGCGTTGACTTTCACGCGACGCTGCCGCCGCTTGTCGCCCACCATTTTGCATGGTTTTGTAATAGTTTTCGCCCATACGCGAAGCACGGGCGATCTCGGACTGAAATGATTGTGAATTGGCTGAGATTTTTATGATTAATTCGCGCAGGGTTGCCATTTTTTCTCCGGCTGTAAAAAAACCCGCCGAAGCAGGTTTATTCTCTCACGTAATTATTACTTAGGTTAAGTATTCCCTCGCTAGATCTTTTTTTGTTCACTTGCTTTAGAAATTTATTCTTAACAGGAATGTCATAACCAGCTGATGCACAATTTGAAGATATTATATCTTGATCATACTGCTCACCTGTCAATTTATTAAAATCCATAGTCGGCGCAACGATAATACCGTCATTATTTCTCACTACAAAGTTAGAGAACAACTGCTTACCAGTAAAAGCACCAAATGAATTTTTAGCATTCATGTATCCGCAATATATCCCTGTTTTATCTGGATAAGGGTAATCTCCATGATAAAACTTAACAGAGTCAGGATCTTTCAAGTTTTCTTTTACTAACTCCTCGACTGCTAATATTTCTTCTTCTGTGATTGGTCTGCTATTTGCGAATGGTAAATAAATAGTAAAAATGAATAAAGCAAAAAAAATCTTCATCTCTATAGTCATCAGTAACAAGTGGTTACAAACTACCACCAGTTGACGTAGGGATCTATACATGAACGCTAACTCGCCGCCATAGAAAGAAACGCCTCCAGATTGCCAAACGGATCGGCCTCATCCTCTTCCCTGCCTGACCAGTCGAGCATTGCGTCAGTGAGAGGCACTTTTACACCCTGAGCCCCCCAAACAGCACTGACAATCTGCGCCGCTTGAATGTCGCCACGCGTATCACTGATGGGGGAAAGTTTGTCGTACTCAATCCACATCATCAGTTCGCTGGCCGTCATCGTCTGGCGCATTTCTGACAGCGTGCGCCCCATGCGGAGCGCCAGCGCCATCAAAAACTGCATGCCAGGCTGAGCTACTTTTTTTTGGCTATCTCCGCGTCGTTGATGATGTCCAGCGCCTGACGCAGCAAGCGACTGTGTACAGGACCATAAACGCATTCCACCTCTTCGAGATCATCGACTGAAAATACAGGCTCACCCTCTTCATCGCGCAGAATATCGATAAACAGCGTGGCATCAGCGTGAAGATTACGGCGGGCGCGCTCAGATATACACAGAGTTTCTTTGTCGTCGTCGGTTTTCAGTGCATCCTGCCAGCGCAGCCAGGCTTCGGCGGTGGGTTCGCGTAGCATGACTTTCACCCCCTCCCACTCTGGCACCTCGATAGCCTTGGTGAGAAAGCCAGCACCGGGAGCCAGAGCCAGAGATTTAATGCTTTTCTTTGCCATGCGTTTGTTGCTCCGGGTTAGCTGATGGTGACAGTGCAGGATGCGGAGGTGATTGTTACCGGGGATGGTGCCGAGTCTGTAACTTCACAGGTATAGACGCCTGCATCTCCTGATTCGGCCGCTGCCTTATTGAATGATGCAGATGTGCGACCACTGATCGCGGAACCACCTTTCAGCCATTTGTAGGAATACGGCGCGATACCACCATTCACCGCAACGGCCATCGCCAACGCAGCACCCTCAGCCACCGTTTTTGTCGATGGAAGATTAGTTGTAAACGCCAGTGGACCGGGCGCAATGTTTGTTGGCTTGCCCTTTAGCCGCAGGGAGAACGTTGCAGCCACCACGTTGTTGGTGCCTGACGACCAGGTGTGCTGGCGCACCTCTGCCAAAAACTGGAAGCCGTTACCGGACGGGAAAATCACCTGGAAGGCATAGCGCGTGTCATTGTCGTAGGCATCTCGCAGGGCATCCTGCGCTGGATTACGGTAAAAGTTACCGGACAATGAAATTTCAGACGGCGCAGGCAGGCCGTTGATGTTCTCCGTTTCGTCCGAACACAACGTTGTTACGTCGATATCGTTTTTCTGTCCACCAGTGAACTGAATTTCTTTAATGGTGCAAGTCAGATCGAGAAATGTGGCGGTATCAATCCCCTCCAGCGTGGTTGGCGCTGACGAGATTCGGATCACCGTTTTCTGTGACTTTTCATACAGTGATGACATGGCTGTCTCCAAAATAAAAAACCCGCTCTATGGCGGGTCTGGATGATGAGGATGTAGGGTTAGTCGATAAACTGTAGTTCTACTGTAGCCCGGTACAATGCTGTTTCGGTGTCAAATTCCTGAGTGAGCATTTGATGGGCAGGTGCAAGGGGTGATACTGCGGCAATAACAGCACTGCGTATATCCCGCGCCTGGGCGATGGTTGTGGCGTAAACATCAAACTGAACGGACGATGCGGTTTCTGCTGGGCCACACAGCACATCAGCGGATAGTTGGGACACAAACGAGAACACCACCCACGGCGGCGAAATCGCGGGCTCTCCTTCGCTATTCAGCGGAATGATATAGGGATAAACATTACCGTTTGCTATTCCGGTTATTAGTGGATGAATATCGGTTTCTGTCATTTACTCAATGCCTCGTCGATAGCGGTATTCATGCGTTTGATAGCCGCCTCTGCCGCCATTTCTTGTGCTGTATCGAATGCAGGGCGCACAAAAGGATGCGCAGGCATATTCACTGTACCCATTTCAACAAAGCGCCAGTAAAAGACATTGCGTGGGTTTTTCGCCTTCATAGTATTATCGCTGTTACCCGTTCGGGGATTAACACCGCGAATATGTACGCCAGATGATATTTCCCCTTTTCGCCGTGATTTCTGAGTAACCACCACAACGTTTTTGCGCATTTTCCCAGTGCGAACCGGGGCGCGGGCAATAACCTCCTCTTTCAGCACTTCGGCACCGGCGCGAGTAGCATCACGCAGTACCTTGTTGTTTTCGGCCCGACTCAGTTTTTCCAAATCCCTTGCAATATCGTCCAGGCCGGAAAAATCAAGACCAAAATCAATCACGTTTCACCCCCAGCTTGCACAATATTTCCAGTCGGGTGCACTTACCGTCTGGGATGGGTGGCCCGATAACGTCCAGTGTTAAGCCTTTAAACGGCCCGTTCAGGCACAGTAACCGTGACGCCGCCGATACATCACGGCGGTGACGCATCCACACACGAATTGTCGCCTCAGCAGATACCGCCCCTGAAGCCACCAGCTCACGTCCGCTTATAGGTGCGACCTCGGCCCACACAGTAGCAGCATCAAACCACGTCTTGATGAGTTGCCCGCTGGCATCGCGTGTTGTGGTGAAGTTCTGGATGGTGACGCGGTGGCGCATTTTTCCGATGTTCATAGCGGAATAAACCTGTAAGGTTGCAGTATTGAGAAAAATCCCGCTGGCAGGCTCTGCGCCTCACGATTTT
The DNA here is from genome assembly GCF_052050035.1 of Symbiopectobacterium purcellii. Lineage (GTDB taxonomy): Bacteria > Pseudomonadota > Gammaproteobacteria > Enterobacterales > Enterobacteriaceae > Symbiopectobacterium > Symbiopectobacterium purcellii_A. Next base: position 3,256,976 of record NZ_CP189882.1, on the reverse strand, counting down.
CATACCAAAACCCAACCGCAAGCATCAGCGCCAGTTTAATATCCGACGAGATCACCAGCCCCTCACTTTCGTTTTCAGGCACCGCAGCATCATATAACTTACGGTTAATATAATTCTCGGCCCTTCCCTTTGCCGCCAAACAGTAAAGCGTAAGCATCTGGTCTTCGGTAGCGTCATCGCTGTCTATTCGGCACTGATTGCGCAATTCATCAATCGTTGGGACCATAGAAAGCACTCCGCCCGCAACCCGTTACCAGATTGCGGTCATGAAAAAACCGCCTAAGCGGTAAACGTTGTCAGTACAGTGATTGTGCCTTATGCGGGCTTGCCCACCAGCGCCTTAATAGCCGCGACATCTTCCAGTACGCAGTCAAAGCGATGGAACGCGAGGAATGCAGTCTGGTCGTACTCAGCGTAGCGTTCAACCAGGCGCTTAAGCGTCATGTACGTGATTCGGCGGATGATGAAGCGGTTAAAATCTCCCAGGAATGCGAACTTTTTACCCGCTGCAATGCTGCCGATAGCCTGATCGATAACGTATGGAATGTTCAGAATCGTAGCGGGAGAACCGCCGACGATATCAGGAAGCCATAGCGGGCGCTTCTGATCATCAACCATCTCTTCGATGATTTGGAGTGTTGAATCGTTGAACGCCCAGCGGTATTTAGGTCCACCTCGATACGCGGGGTCAATGGCGTGCTTGAGGCTATTCATCTCTTTCCATGTAAATGCAGCAGCGGCAGCGGTATTAACCGTCCCCGTCACGGACGTTACAAGTCCTTTCGGTTGAACCGGAGCACCAGCGCCCGTCCCTTGTACCAGATATTTGGCCTCACCGCGCCCAATGCGCTGCCCGATGCGCCCAGCTAAATAGGCTTCAATATCAACACCGCTATCTTGCAGTAATTCATTAGAGACGCGAATGATTTTGGATGACAGTTTTTTTGCACCCAAGATCGCTGTACCAAAGCTCACATCTTCTTCCGATGCCTCGGTATTTTCACCCAGCAATTCGCCTTCTTCAGAAGTGCCGTCAGACGTTGACCAGGTGATGTCCTGACCATTAGATGTGTTGAGAATCTGCGCTACGCTGGCAATGCCGCCGTAAGCCTTCATTGAATCGACAATCTTATTCAGCATCTGCGTTGGGACGGTGTAGCCACCCTTTGCATCTGGCGTAGTGCCCTGAGCGCGCAATTCTTTCAATGCCTGGCGTTCTTCACTGGTTAATTCGGCAAAACCATTACGCAGGAAGCGATCGAACGCAGCAACGCGTTTTTCTTGAGCTTGCGCAGCCGGATCGCCATTATTTTGCTGGCGCTGTTCCTGCTCGTTGTCATTAACATACAACTGATCTTGACGGCGCAACTCGTCTTCACGAGCAATCTGCGCATCCAGACCGTCCAGTTCAGACTTGGCTTTATTCCACTCAGTACGCTGCTCATCAGTCCATGTGTTTTCACCGATTTTGTCATGCAGGGCGCGCATATCGGTGGCGATGGTGTTACGTTTTTGCTTCAGTTCATGATATTTCATGTCTTTCCTCACGCATTTATCAAATTAAGGAGACGCTCACGCGCCATTTTTTCATTGATAGCTTTCTGTATTGCGCCGCTATCACGCGCCTCCTGCCATGCCGCCATAGAACGCAGCGCGGAATCGGCCTCTTGATACGCCGGGTACGTCACCGGGCTGACATCGAATAGTCGGGAAACCTTGGTGATTTCACGAAGAACAATCCCCTCTTCGTCTTCGTACCAGTGCTCCCCGTCACGAGCGACACGGAAAGCAAAGGAGGACTGGCTGATATCGCCGCGAGCCATGGGTGACAAAACCAGATCGCGGATCGTCTGCGTATCGGGCGCGGTAATGTCATAGCGCAACCCTTTATCATCAACAGCCACAAACAGTGTTCCTGCTGTTGAGCGACCAAGAATAAAATTGGCATCGTGGTTGAACAGCGCTCGCACATCGTCGTTCAGCACATCGTCAAACGCCCCCGGCTTGATGATTTCCCGAAAACCCCATAGCGGTTCGGATCGGGAATTGAAAACAGAGCCGTAACCGATAATGTATGCTGGTCCGTCCCCCGTCTGTTCGGTGCGAACTTCGCCGCTATAGCAACGCAATTCACGATCATTCATTGGTGTTATCCCCATCATCATTTTTCGTGGTTTTAAAATCGCTGGCAGGGTTGGCTGCATTAACGTTCACCAGCATTTCGTCCAGCCCATCCACAGGGTTCATGTCTTCAAAGGCGCGGGCTTCGTTACGACTCATCCAGCCATCAGTGATAGCAAAGTGATAGAACTGCGCACGCTCTTGCGGAGTACCGCGAAGCAGGCCAGTGAGGTTAAAACGGGTGTAATATCCGGCAGCTCTCTCGGAACGCGTAAACAAACGTCTGTTTAGCTCCTGCTCCCAGTTCGTCACCCAGGGCAGCATGGTGTAACGCACAAACTGGATGGCTTGCTGGGTGATGTTGGAAAATGTCGCCTTTTCCAGATCGTTAATCATGTGTGCGGGTACGTTATATATCCCGGCGATCATCGAGCGATTGAGCTTCAGCATGTCGATGATCTGGGCATCGACCGGAGAAATGGTCAGCGCTTTATAGTCAAGGTCAGCAGGCAGCAGCATAGTTTTATTTTCCTGGCTGCGCAGCATGGCAGTGGCCTTCTGCCACTGGTCTTTCAGCCACCCCCAGCTGTCTTTATTCAGTGGCCCTTTAACCGACACGATCCCGGCAGGGCGGGCATTTCCACTGAAGAAATTTTCGGTATATTTCTGCCCACTCATGCCCATGCCGATGGTTTCAGCATGCTGTAGTACAGGGCTGACGCCCATCTTCTGATCGTTGCCCAGCGCCCGAATATGCACCATATCTTCCGGACTAATAGCAAATGAACCTTCGTCGTTATAAACACCGTAGGTGTAGCGCCCGCCAGTATTCAGCAGCGTGGTTTCCCACGGCATGCACGCTTCAAGCTGGATAACTTCGCCCCTGCGATTGCGCTTTATGTGGGTATAGCCATTTCCCCAACCGAGGATATGGCGCTGTTTCAGCTCGCGCCATTTGTAGCTGGTCTGCCAGTCGTTCGGCTCATCATGTACCAGGTGAAAAACAGGATGATCTCGCGCTGGCTCCACCTTGTTATTTGATTTGCGCATCACATGCAGGGGCATCTGCGCAATGTTTGATGAGATGACGTAGATACAGGCATAAACCGCAGCCAGTTTCATGGCCGTTTCGGGACTCACAAAAACGTCACGGCCAAAAATATTGTCTGTTTCTGCTGCATCACCGGTGATCGGTGTCGCAGGACTCTCCAGCGGTTCGTTGCGAAACAAGGCATCAAGCAGCATTTCTCCCCCTTGCAGCCAGCAGCGCAAAAATAAGCAACAGGACACCAGTCAGCATCAATGCCACGGACACCCCAAATTGCAAATACACGCCAGCGGTGAGCGAACCGAAACCGGCTAGCCCGATAACATCAGTAATCAGTGATTTCATAGCATCAACAGGTCTTCATCAGGATCGAGCGTTGAAAGGAAGTCGATTTCATTACCACCATTGACCAGTAGCCGACTCATCGCAGTAAACAATGCGGCGGGACCGTCAATTTTGGCTTCGGGTGTCGATTTGTTGGGGAAAATGTTGTCATGTTTATCCGGCTTAACGGTCACGTTCGACATCATCCAGTTCATGACCGGGTGATTGCTGTGGTGAAAACGTTCACCGTAAACCAGCGCTTCAACCTCTTTCATCGCTTCAGAGAAATTTTTGACCGTTTGAGGGACTTCCACCATCGCTACACCATCATCACGCATCGCAATGCTGAATTGCAGGGCGCTCCACGGGTCAAAACCTGTCTCTCTCAGGTTTTCTCCATTAATCCATTCCAGAAGGTCGGCTTTGATTTGTGCATGGTCAATAACGTCGCCGTCAGTCAGCGCTAACTTGCTGAGATCTGCCCACTTGCGATACATCTGCGCCATTTGTGCAGAGCATCGCTCCAACCGCCCTTCGGGTAACCAGAACTTAAAATCAGCATGCACATGGCCATTGTTTGCCCGCCAGAGTTTGACGGCGGCACAAATATCGATTTTATGCGCCAGATCGACCCCCACCCACATCGGGTAGGTCTTCAGTTCGTGTTGTGGGGCAAGGTATTCACACTTCTCCCACTTAATCATGTCCATCCAGGCAGACTCAGCGGTCACCCAGATATTCATGTGCTTGGTGAAAAAGTTAACGCGGGCTGAAACCTGCTCTTTGGCTTTTTTAGCCAGCCGCCGCAGGTCATCCCAGCGCTTGCAGATGCCAAGTCCGGGATTGGCTTTCTGCCAGACGGTCTCATCAAAGGGATCGTCGTCTTTATCCAGGGTGTAGATAATGGCAAAAAACGTATCGTCCTTTACTGCACCCTCGACCGCGCTGTTATAGCCGTGCAACACCTTGATGGCGTAATCACGCAGTTCGTAACAGATACCTTCTTTATTGAACCCCGCCGTGGTGATGCCAAACAGTAATGATTGCAGGCGAGCGCCGGTTGCCGTCTCCAGAACGTCCCACACGTCGCGGGTTTTGTGCGCGTGCAACTCATCGACAATGCCACAATGAATATTGAGTCCGTCGAGGTTGTTGGCATCCGATGAGAGCGGCTCAAACTTTGACGCTGTTTGTTCCTGGTAAATGGCAAGTTTGTTGAATTCAAACAACCTGCCGAGCGTCGCCTTGGCCTTTTTGACCATGTTTTTCGCATCTTCAAACACAATGCGGGCCTGATCGCGCGTGGTGGCCGCTGAATAGACCTCGGCACCCCCTTCGCTGTCAGCGCCAGTCATATACAGGCCAATACCGGAGGACAGCGTTGATTTGGCGTTTTTGCGCGCCACCTCGTTATAGGCAGTGCGGAAGCGGCGTACCATCACCGGGCGTCCGCTGCCATCGTTGCGTAACACGACCTCCCCGGTCTGCTCATCCATCAGCGGTATAACAAAGCCGAAGATATTGATCAGAATAAACACATGCCAGTCCATCAATTCGATGGGCTGTCCAGCCAGATTGCCCTTAACGTGTGGTACGAACTTATAAAAATTGAGGATGTGTTGTGCGCGTGGCTCGCTGAAATAAATGTTACGGGCTTCGCCATGCTTTAAGTCATCAAGAAAACGCTGGCATGCCAGGCGCACGTACTCGCAGGCAATAATATCCCCCGCCACGACACGTTCAGCGTAGCGAATACCATCAGCAACGTTTGCCATTAATCCCTCGCGTTAAGAAATTCAGCAAGAGGATCACTCTCGCCCGGATCACCCACATTTACTTTTGATCGGCTGGATGGCGTCATGCCAAATTCCTGAAGCCAACCTCGGACTTCTTTTCTGGCTTCTCGGCTCTCACCAAAAAAATCGCTCGGCTTAACCCTGACATCACCAGTAGTGGTGGTGATTTCTTTTGTCGCGCCCTCGCGCTCCAGCGTTTCTTTAATAAGTCGATAGTCAACGTAGGCGTCGACCAACATTTCAAGCGCCTTTCCATCAAGCGCTGTGAGTACGCCGATCCCTGCTAATTGATCGCCCAATCGCTTAAACCAGTACTTACCTTGCTTGGTAAAATGCTTCGGCGTTGGGGGGACCCCTTTTGTCGGTTGCGGCTCATTTTTGTTGATCGGGCGTTTTGATGGGTTACCCCTCACCAAACGTAGATGGGTCGGGGTTTTCGGTGGTCCAGACATAATCGAAAACTCCTATTAATCATCGTATGGGGAACCCCAAAAAAAAGTTTCTAACCTGCGGCGATGTGAAGAAAGGCTAGGCGGCGGTACTGGAGCGACAGGGCTGTAGAGATTTACCCTCCCCCTCCCGCTGATGAGAATCGCTATCATTTGATCGCTTCATGTACTATTTTTGCCAATTTGCGGCTTGGGGGACCGCTGTTGCCAATGCGTGGACTGAATGCTTTGTTGATATCCCATCCAGCATTGAGACGGTACTCAATGGAGTTAGGTGATATGCCGAGATAATCAGCCCATTCATTTAGACACATGGTCTTTCCGTGCACGTTATAGCGTCGGTGTGATTTCTTCCTCATCGTCTGTCTCATCTTTGCTCTACCGCGTTTCTGATTACACACGGGGCAACTGGCAACCAGGTTTGTCAGCTCATTGTTGGTCTTACAGTTATCAAGATGATCGATGTGAAGGGTATCCCAGTTCACAGACTTACAGCACCAGTGACAGCGGAAAGGGCCAGCGCCATGCTTATCGTAATAAACCAAGCGATGTTCATAGACTCGGCTAGTACCACAGGCTAGGGGGTGATTGGGTGCATAGACCAGTAGATAACCACCTGAGTGCTCTAGCTTACCCTCCTTTCTGGTGCTTTGTTTTTCGGTTGAACCATGACGACGAACGCGCATGTAATGTTTCTCACAGTACCTGCTGTTGCGTGAACGGACAGGCACGCCGCAGTTTTCAACTTCGCAAATACTATGGGCGTGCGAAAGCCCTGAATCATTATTTGATTCAGTCATATTCACCTCGTTATTAAAATCGTTTCAGGCGTTCGTGTGCAGTCTTGGCTTTATGGCAGGAGTAACAGATCGACTCCAAATTAGAATCATCATCGGTACCCCCATGCGCCTTAGCGTTGATATGGTCAACCGTCTTAGCCTCTACTGCACGGCCATTGCGTAGGCATTCTTGACACAGATGATTGTCACGCTTCAGGATGCGAGCACGAATGATATCCCACGGGCGACCATAACCACGCTCATGCCTGCTCTTGCCTTGTTGGTGTTGCTGCCAACCTTCATGCCTATGCTTCTCGCAGTAGCCTGAGCGATCAGTTGTTGTGCCTGGGCAACCACGCTTACGGCAGGCACGAGGTATTAGCGCTGGCATGAGAGACCTCATAAAGAAAAGCCCGGCAGATGCCAGGCGCTAATGGACAGATACAACAAAAGCTATTCGCTCTTTATTCGTTTTACCTTTTCTCTTTTTCGCCACACACCACGGAAACCCGCCTGTTGTTTTTTTGGCGGGTTTTTCTTTTAGTAACAGTGACTTTGGTGATTATTTAGCCCTCAATACGCACCGCCAGTTCTATAATCAATGGCATAGGCCCGATAAATTTCAGGGATTTATGCCGGTGCCGGGTGGGGGTAACCGGATGCACCACCTCAAACGCCTGACCTTGGGTTAACTGTCTGTTTTGGGGGGTAAAGGATAGGGTGGTTCCCACATGACCCAAATCACAGTCGAAGGTGCCGCCCAGCAGATGCACCCGCATCATGGCATTGGGTAAGCGGTTTCCATGATATTGATAACTGGCGCGCAGGATTTCCCCGCTAATCTCTGGGGTTAAGGTATAGTGCCAGTTTCCGTCCTGCTGACGGGCAGAGGATTGCTCACACAAATTCCAGCGTAAGGTACGCATGTCTTCTGGCCACTCATCGGCATAATGAAAAGCAACCTGATAATCATATTTATCATATTGAATCGGATGCTTAAAATAGGGCTGAAGGACAGTGACCCACTGGGGTTTAACATCAAATACGCCATTATTGACATTGTCTTCAATCGGCAAGCCTAACTGTTCAATCACAGAGCCATCATCACGTAAGTCACGCGAATATTCTTCATTAATTAAATTTTCTGTTGATTTATCAAAAGATTCTAATCTTAGTTTAAGACCCATATCCTACCTCACAGATATTTTTTAATGTTGCGCCCCGGCACAGCCGGTTTACTTTGCTGACCGGTTTTAGGATCAAAGCTGCCAAGATGCTCACCGTCACTGGCTCGATAACCTTCCAGCTCGCCGTGTTGGTAATCCCATTCGTAAATAGTACGGCCCTTGGCATCAATCCAACGATCCCTTTTTCCTGAGCCACCCTGTTTTGGGGTATTGCCTTTTTTCTTAATAAGACCCGAAAATCCGGTTATATCCTGCGTTTTAGGGGGCTGATGATAATCGTGCCCGGCGGGTTTTGCGCCTTTTCGGGGCTTGTTGAACATCACATAGACCGGCTCCATCCCCGCATCGTCGGGATAGACCAGTATAATATCCCGGTTGACTGAATCAAAGGCGTCAGGAAAGGGGGTGATGGGCACCGCAGGGGGATGGCTTTCGCCGCCGGTATGCACGGTGACGGGCACATCAGCGATTGGCGTTATCAACGGTCCCAATGAGGGAATATCGGCCATTACCGGTGGTGTTGTCACCAGTTTTCCGCCCGGTACCTCGACAACGTCATGGACATACAGTCCGGTACTGACATCGTATTTTGCTTTCACCACCTTGACAGGCTGTACGGTAGGATGTCTGACCACCTTGATGTCAATCGCTTTTTCAGCGGTTAATACACCGCGTACCGGCATATTGACGGTACCTGCGGTATTTGCAGCCTGCGCCAGGGCTGTTTTATCCGGTAAATTCATCACCTGAGCGGGGAGCGCCAGTGAAAAGAAATTTTCAGGGGTTCTGCCCGGCACCTTGTCACTGCCGATACCGACCTTTGGCGAATAAAAAGCTGAAGCGACCAAAAATCCCATTGGTGTCGCTGCGGCGATTTCCGCGCCTGCGCTGGCTAATGCACTGATAGCCGTGCGCAATCCGGCCAGCAAAGCCGCGGTAGAGATGTCGGTGAGGGCAATGCTGCCCACGCCGGCGACCGAGAAAACCGGGACAGGGTGGGCCAGTGCCTCAGGCGTTATCATCGCCCCGGACAGGGAAAGTGTCTTTACCTGACTCAACAAGGCGTGAGCCTGCTGATAACGCGCCCGTTGAGCCGCTATCTCGGCGTTATTCGGGCCTTGATGTCGATGTCGGTCTCCACGCTCGCCACCATTGCCACCGCCACGGTGAGTATGACTGCTAGAGCGGCGATCACTGCCGGAATAGTGGCTTATTGAGCCACGATTATCGGTTGTGGTGGCGGTACCGTCACCATGATGCGTGGTATGGCCCCCGAGATTATGGCTATCATAGCCACCGGGACTGCGTTTTTTTCTCGTGGTTTTTTCTTCTTCGTCAGCCATCAGATAACGCTCCTTATATTGATGCTGTATATTTGTACAGAAAACCTGTTCTGACACGACGTCAACGCCAGGTTTTCGGTGTTTTTAGATGCGCTATTGGTGCGCGGGAATATTGCGGACACAAAAAGGCCCGGATTAACCGAGCCTCAACGTTTCTCTTTCGCTTTTTGTCATACTAAGCCGCCAGTCGGTGTTGTTCTTCAATCAATGGCCGGCGATGGTTTTTGTTGAATATTCCCATCAGCGTGGCCTTGCGTTGTTCAACGTCCCAGCCCATGCCAATGAATACTGTGTTGGCGCGCTGTAATTCGGTAATGCAATGGATCTGCTCAGGGGTCAGGTAGTCGCGGATCGATTCTTTCTTACCTATTTCATGGTGGACTCGAAATTTTGCGGATGTCATACCCAGTGCAATGCGGTTTATTAAATCGGCCTCGTTGCTGAAGTGGTGCGGCGCGATAGTTTTCCCCTGAGCCTCACGCTCATGCTTGATAGCGTCAGTCATTGGGCGGTACTCAAGCCGGGCTGTATTGCGATCTATCTTTTTGCCCGCTAATGCCTTGCGCATACGAAAGAATTCAGCAACCAGACGCTTTTTAAAAGCACGCACAACCTCATTGTTGCGCATATAGGTAATTAAGAGTGTAGTTTGCTGCTCGTTGAGAAATGCAACACGAAGAGGCTTGCCACCACCTTGACTTCTTTCAACCATACGGATTTCAAATCCGAGTGGCCCGAACTCTTCCAGATCGTCTTTATTACGGTCAACAAGCTTGATGATGGTGTCATGATCTTTCTTAACACCTTCAGCAATCGCCATAGTATTCGCTACGAGATCAAGTTTCTTTATTTCCACTAATTGCATCGCTTATTTCCTTTTGGTGATAGAGCCTGCCTCGTAGACATGAGTGGCCCAAGAGGGGTTAGCGATGAAACCGCCACTCTGTCTCAGGCTCATATCCCGAAAGACGCTTGGTTTTGTGCGCACGAGGATGCGCAGGCGAAAAAAAGCCCCGCGAGATACGAGGCTCATTGTTTGGTTTCGTAGCCTTGCCACTTCTTCACAGAGTTGCACAGCGACTTGTCAGGTAAATTCTTCCGGGATCCTTCGATTTCCCTGATACCTGCCAGTTGCCTATTAGCCCGGTCAATCGCTGTCAGCAGCGGATCAATCCAATAAACGGCCTGCGCGTATGTCAATCGGCAGGCGGTGGTAATGGCGCTAACACGGCCTGCGTCAGACTTGCCGGTAGCGGTGTGCATGGCGCTGGAGCGTAAACGGTACGTGTGGTCGAGCAACCGGCTAGCAACATCATCAGGTACGCACTGACGGCCAGCAGGATCACGCTTGATGATGGTGCGGTAAACACTCTGTTTTTCATCGGATTGAGCCTTAATGTTGATGGCGTACTGACTGGCTTGCTGGGATATCTGGTTGAAGCGGTTAAACTCGAAAGCCTGTCTAGCAATTACCGATGCTTGACCTGCTGTTTCTTGCTCCAGCCTTTTTGTTTCGCCTTGCTCATCACTGTACTTGTCGTGGTAGTGGTAGACGCCGAATGACAATGCGGTAATGAGGGCAACGAGAACGGCGATCACTGTAGCCCTGATAGACATAGTTCACGCTCCTTCTCGCGCCGAGCAACGAGGCCAGGAAGAACTTTACCGCCGCTATATACCCAGCGCGGGAACTGCTCACACGCTGCCTGAATTTTTCCGGCACGGAATAACTGGAACATGGTTGAAGCCTGAATCTTTGGACAGCCAGCATTAAAAGCAATGCTTACCGCTGCGCTGAATGCGTTATCTGGCAATTTCTTACCAGCGGCGTATTTGTCAACGCAACTTTCAGCCTCCAGGATGTTTTTTTGCCAGTCGGCGGTAATCTGCTCGTTCGTCTTACGGGTGCCATCAACAACGCCATGCGTATTGCCAATGCCATCAGTTAAAATACCGGCTGGGCATACGTAGGGGTCACGGCGGCATGATTCGGCATTCCCGATAAGCTCCAGGCCTGCTTTGTTAGTTCGCACCTGTCCGTTATTCATCACAATGCCGATGATCACACCCACGGAGCAAATTACACCCGTGGCAGTTTTACGATTGCTCATCACGCACCGCCTTTTTCCCTCAACTGGTATTCCTTCCTGCGGTAGTACCAGTTGATAGCAAAGGTGCCTATTGTGCAGACCATACCGACAATAATAGCCCAGTCGCCAAGGCTTAACGCGGCCATTTTGTCCGCCAGCAGCCATACGCTTTCTTTAGTTGCCTGGGCGTAGGCTCGGGCAGACGCGCCAAGGCCCATTAGCCCCGTTCCGCTTCCGTATGAAAGCCTGCTGTAGAGCGTGCTCATTCGTGTCATAGCCTCACCGCCGATTTTTCGGATGGCGCTGTGTGATTGAAGGGAATAAAAAAGACCGAGCAATGGCTCAGCCTTAGGATATTTATTAAACAAGAATTATGATTAAGTCGTGTTACTGTGGAGTGCTGCACCAAACTGCCGAGTCATAACGAGAAGGACACCGCAATGAACAATAAACCAACAGCCCGCCAACTTGCGTTTGAATATCTTCGCAGACTGTCCGAGGAGCTAAGCCCTACCGATTACCTGAAGAGATTTGAACAGCTGGAATCAGAATTCAGCGCATTACTTCACTCATCAGGCTCCAATGATAAAACAACAGCGCTTTGTGAATTTCTGTCGCGCTTTTGTCCAAAATCAAAATGCAACACTAAATAGTCAACGCTGAAACTTTTAGAAAGGAAAAGCCCCGGAATTAACCGGGGCCTTATCGCACAGCTGAGCCAAACTGATATGGACAAACCAACAAATTCAGATATGCGACCCGACTGATTTTATTTAACAATTAGTTGTTGTCAATAGACAAAAGCCCCAACCACCAGAGGGAGTTGAGGCTTCATGTCCTGCGCGCTTTTGCCGCACTATAGGAGTATTATGTGTGGCCACGTGGCCACAGTCAAGCATTTAACTGATCGTTTGATCAGTTATTTAGCCTCATGCCGTCAATGGCGTTGTAGAAACTGCTGGATATCCGCCTGTTGCCATCGTGCTAAGGTATTCGTCAGCAACAGATTGTGCGACTGATTGGTTTCATCAAGCAGCTGTTTCATTTCAGATACTACGGCGTCAGCATCCTCACGATTCTTGAGAACTCGTCGGACAGCTTGCTTTTCAGCATCGTACATGACTTCTTTCAGCGCATTAGTGAAACTGTAAATACGCTGGCACTCTTCCGCGAGTATCGGAATATGGCTGACGCCAAAATGCTGTGGGGAAGAGACGCCCGCCGCATAGCGTAGTGCGTGCCAGATGGCATTGCTCCATGAGCGCTCGAATCGGAAGCCGTTAGATATGCCCCAGATAAGCCGCGCAAGATGAGATGTATCGTCGGCGGTTAGTGGCTCTCGCGCTTCTGGCTGGTAACGTAGCGGATTGTTAGCACGTGCAGCATTGAAGTAACAGTCTTCCAACTTCTCGAATACTTCCCATGCCTTATCTGTCTCGAGCATCTTGGCGTGTCTTGCGGCTCCGCGTTCTGTCCAGAGCGTTAGATGTCGAGCATTCCGGGCTATTTTCACAAAGTAGTTTAAAGCTACTTTGCTCTTAAAATCGCGTAGTTCATCGCCTTCAAGTTTGAAGTAATGCTTACCTTCGATGAATCTGGTTTTGTTCTCATGATGATTCTGTCTGATGCGAATAGGATCAGTGTCATAAAGCTGAGCAAGAAGATCTGACGTCACGACCAGAACATCTTTGAAGGTGATTGGTGCCAATGTTTCAACAGTAATCTGATTAGCCATGACTGGCCTCCATTTAGTTTAGTTTTCTTAGCACCAGTTAGTGGCTGGTGCCGGGTGTCAACTGAGTCTAAATGAAACTCCGGGCATATTTCCCTTGCGGGTATTGTATTACGCCTCTCCACCCGACTTTGTCTGGATGTAGTTATGCCGGATCGCAGGCATAAAAAAGCCGCATAGCTATCGGGTGCGGTGAGCCGCATTTAGTTCAGTACGGCCAGTATCCCGATAGCTGCGTAAGTTGTCAAGCCGCCTCCAAAAGTTCAGCTACCCTACCCGCAATGTAGGCTTCAGCTCTCGCAAGAAAAACCGCAATACTTTTGTAGTCCCGATTAATTTCACGCCCTATCGCCCTGCACGACACTTTGCCTTTGTAGTACGCCACCACGATATCGTAGCCCAGCGGATCGAAGTGCTTGAGCCGCCCTACCGCCCGGTCAACTATCTCCCCGTCGGCATCAGACAGCATGGGCCGGATATCGCTGCTGGCCGTGACGAGGGGCCATGCTGCCTTGTACTCGGTGCCAATACGTGAGCCACTCCAGTTTCCCCATGCCGTCAACAGGTATCGAATATCTCTCATTTCACCGCCCCCCAGTTTTTGCCATTCCTGATATTGTAGATATGCTGCTTGCTGGTCTCGAATTTCCTCGCCACCTCAGCCACCGGCATACCGGAGGCCAGCAGTGCCCGGATAAGCGGAATATCTTCCGCCGTCAGTCGCACACGCTGTCTCATGCCGCCTTCCCCATCCGATAAGTAATGCCCTCCTGATACCAGGGTGGTAGCGTGAACTCGATGCGCCAGATATTTCCGCCGGCGCGTAATTCCCGGAGACGCTTGAGTTCAGCTTTCATGTGCTGATAAATCCCATCCATTTGCCACGGCTTCAACCGCACCGGCACTGCCGCCAGATGCGCCACGCGGTCAATGACCATCTCCCCATAAGTGATGTTGGCGTGCATCGTGAACTCATACGGGTCTTCGCCCAATTTACGGTGGCAACCCACGCAGTGTGCGAAGGCGTTGAAGGGATGGTAGCGGGTCGCCTTGTGACGGCGGGACTTGAAGTGGGAGCAATGGAGATGACCGTGGTCGTGATGAAAATAGTTACCGCAATAATCACACTGCCAGTTGGTCCTCTCGCGCACAAGTTCGGAAAATACCGCGTCATGCTTATCGCGTTTTAGTGCCATAGCTACCTCCACATCCGGTTAATCAGCGCGTGTTTGCTTACCGTAGTCATCCCTTTTGGGGTTGTGCGCCACGGTCGCCAGATGAACAACACGCTGCCCTTGCTGTTACCCGCCTTGCCTTTTTTGCCCGTTTCAGCGCAGATAAACGACAATCGGCCTTCGGTGATGAACCGCACCTCATCAACCGTTTTCTGTGCCTGTGCGAACCATCCCGTCGACGTATCAGCAGGCAGCAGCATAACGACCGTTTTATTCTGCTTGCGGCTCTGCTCAGCAGCTTTATCAACCCAAGGGCGGATATTGCTGTACGGGGGATTGCAGAATATGGCTCCTCTGCTGCTCCAGTCACAGGCAAGGGCATCATCCTCTGGCGTCAGATACAGACGGCACAGGGTATTGTCGTGGTCAGCGGCAGCATCGAGGTAGAAGCTGAACTCCGCATCCAGCGCGTGGAATATTTCCGGCGATGTGCGCCAACAATCCTTGTGCTCTGGCGCGGTATTGGATTTAATCGTCATTCATTCTGCACCTGTTTGAGTTTTTGATATTCGCAGTCGTTAGGTATCGTCAGGTTGCACCCCATTTCACGCGCCCAGCCCTCTACCTGCGTTAGGTAGAAATGCATGTCGCCCGTATCGAGGTCGGACGTATGCCGTAAACTGCTCACCGTTGTTTTTGCGCCCGTCACCACATCAACCCTCTCGATATCTTCATAGCCCAGATACGTGTGCTTCATGGCATCCTTAACCCATTCTGGAGACGCAAAAGGCTTGCCGCGCTTAATGAGATAGGCGCTGATTTCTGCGTACCACATGTGGGATAGGCTGTTCTGGGAAAGGCTTCGCTTGTCGCGCCACGGTTTGATTGTGAGGCGGTAACATTCTCCGGATTCGAGAAGAGGTTGTAACTGTTGGCCTATGGCCTGAAAGTTTGATTTGTGGATGCGGACGCCATCTTTCGATAGCTCCAATAATTACTCCTTGTCAGGTTCATTTTTGAACAGTTCAATAAACGCTTTCAGGTTTTTTCGTATTCGTTCATCACGCAGCAGGAAGCGTGTTTTATCCATCACCCACCTCTGAATTTACCCATCCAAACAAAAAGGGCTGCCATTGCCAGCAGTCCCATGATGAATTCTGTTAGATATGCGCTCGTTGCGATTTCTCCAAAACTCGAATGTCGATACCTAGAAACTCGCAAGCCCGACGCATGTCATTTTCAGGAATAACGCGCTGACCGTTACTTAACACAATGACTTTGATAGTCAATTCCGGTGAAATGGTGATATTATTTTCTGAAATAACTGTTGGTAAATTTTCTTCGGTCAGATATGCTGTCATGCCTATTTCCCTCGCTGTTTTCGTTAAACCGCCATACGGCGCATTTCAGATATCACCGTGCTTTGTGACTCCCCCCGTGCGTAGTTAAACGGAATGCTCTTTCTGTCGGCCAGAAACTGATTACTCAGCAGGTTGAACACCAAGGGAATTTTTCCCATCCAGCCCTCGCCGTTACGCTGCTTGTCGAGCAATAACAGCGTTCCAGGCGCTTCCAGTAGCTTTTGCTCTTTTTCCGATAAAACCTCGTTGCCAAACTTCCTCGCTTTCTCTACCACGGCTTCACGCGCCTTGTTGCGCCAGACGGTGAGCAGGTTATCGGTCAAATCCGTGATAGCGCCGCTTCCCTTGACATCCATTTTGCCGACCGGTTTTTCTTCGTTCTCCCCTTTTCGAGGATGAGTGACCAACAGCACATGCACCGGATAAGTCAGCTTGAACTCGCATAGCGCTTCCATAAACGCCTTCTGGCCGTTGTAGTCGTCCTCATTAAGTCCGCACATCATCAGCGAGTCCACGACAAACAGCTTGACGCCATAGCGCTTGTGCGCATATTTGAACACGGACAAAATCCGTTCTCCCTTGGCTTTACCCGTCACGTTGAACAACCACATCCGCGCATCGAGCAGGTCCATCATCCGGTCTACATCCTCCGGTGAGGTATCCCCCGTAGATACGGCTTGTCGAATCATCCGTTTCAGCAGGATAGCAGGCCGTAGCTCCATCGAGGCGATGCAGGCAGACACCCCCTGGTACGTCGCCTCAAGCGACAGATGCCCCACAAACTGCGATTTGCCGTGACCGTTAACGCCGTTGACCAAGGTCAGTTCGTGCGTCCTGAATCTGAAATTCTGCTCCAGCGTGGGCCACGGACTGGTGAACAGACCGGGAGCGGGTGAAAAAAAAGCCGCATGGACTTCCTGACGGAATTCGCCCGCCCGTTTGAGTTCTGTGGGGTCGAACGTCTCAGCGTTCATGAAGAGGCGTTGAAACTGCTCCACGGAAATATTATTGACCAGGCATTCGTTAGCGTCCTTGTGGGGTAACTTCACGAAGCTGCAACGATGAATACCCAGCCGGGTAGCAATTTCCTTGGCGGCGGATTGCCCGGCGGCGTCCATGTCCATGCACAGGAATATCTCTCCGAAACGTGATAGATTTTCGTACTCATGCTCAATCCACTGCTGCTTGGCCCCCGTCCCTCCACCGAAGGGAACCGACAGTGCCGGGAGGCCGTACTGGTGGAGGCTCATCGCGTCAATTTCGCCTTCACAAATCACCACCAGATTGCGCTCTTTGGGGTTGATGGCCTGCCAGCCAAACAGACAGGGTTCACAATCAGACTCCGCCATGATGATTTTTTTACCGTCATGACGCTCAATCCCCAACCGCTTGATTTGTTTCAACTCACCGTCGCGCAGGTAGGGGAAGGCGATGGCAGGGACTTCCTGCTTGGTCTCGTGGTTGAATATCACCGCGTCGGTCACTTTGAACGCTTGTGCCGTCTCGTGGGAGATCCCCCTTGAGGCCAAATACGCGAAACAGTCGCGGGAGCCTTTGACGCCCTTGCGCTCAGGCTTCTTGAAGATTTTTGGCTGTTTCGGCAGGAACTCATTGCTCTCGTCCTTGACACCCAGAAACACTTTGGCCTCCTGCATGGCCTGATGGAGTTGGATACCGCACACCGCTACCCACAAGTCCAGCAAGTCGCCACCCTGTCCGCCGTTGAACTCACACCAGACCTGCTTGCCGGTGAGATTGACCTTGAGCGATTGCCCCTTGTTGCCGTCCAAATCACCGACAACCCATTCCCCATTGACGCGCCGACCGTTGGGGAGTAAGTGAGCCACCACCTGCTCCACCCGCTGCCACAACAGGCCGGATAATTCCTGGATAGTCATACTGCCTCCAATCGAAAAATCTTAAAGCCCAGCGTCACTGCCGATATCGGCATAACCCCGTGGCAGTAACCGGCAATCAAAACCGGTTTCAGCCATGATTTCATCGCCCCTCAAGAAGTTCATACAGTGCCAGTTCACGCCGCTGCTCTTCGGTCAACCGGGAGGCATCGAACGCGGGCGTGGTATTGGCTGGCTCGGTGATTTTTTCGGGGAACAAGCCCTGCCAACCGCGCTCGATGGACAAGCCAATCACCGCATCGGGGTTGACATGGTTCTCCAGCATCGACCTGATGCGCTTGCAGGTGGTCGGGGTGAGTGGGTGACGAATTTCTTTCCGGTGCTCCACCCAATCGGCCCAAACCTCTGCCGACACGTTCGACGGTTTTTCGGTTAGCGGGTCAAATTTGTTTTTCTTGTCGGTAAGGGGTAAGGGGGTTTTGTTTTTAATCTCTGTAGTAATCTCTGTAGTAGTCTCTGTATCCTTATCTATACATTGGGTCAAACTTACCATTTGCATTTGGTCAATTTGACCTGATGCATTTGGGTCAATTTGACCTGATGCATCGTCCACATTTTTAACCTCCAGAGATTTCAGCGCGTCATAGTTGATGCTGTACCATTTGCTCCGATCGCGCTGGTCTTTGTTATAATTCGCCGTAAGCAGTAGCCCTTGCTTTTCCAGGCTGGTAAGCGCACGTTTAACGGTAGTTTCACTCCAAAATGGAAATTGAGTTTGCCATTCAGCAACGCTGTTATAGACCCACTTACGGCCGTTATGAACGTGACGAGAGTTGCCCAGCCAGTAATGGATTTGTTGCAGTACCATCGCTTCATTCAGGCCAATGGTGCAGGCCAGAGACGGGAGTACCTGCAACGGATTTTCGTGGATAAGTAAACGGCTTGTGCTCATTTGCGTTTCTCCTCGGACTCATGCTGAGCCAGGTAAAGTTGTTGTTGCAGGCGGAAGAGTTCGGCGAATTTCTTCGCCGCATCCTCCGGCATCAGTGTTTGGGGTTCAGGATGAGGTCGACAGGCGCCCTTTTGCTTGAAATTCCGGCGGTTTAGTGCCATAATTTCTCCTGAAATTAATGAGTTATTGCAGTTTTAAGCCGGAAAAGTGTTCGCGCACTGACCGGCTTTTTCTTTTGTGCTTGCATCATGTTCTCCTCCTATGCAGCAAGGCATTCGTCGCCTGATACAGATTCAGCCGCTTCCAGTTGATACTTCGCGAACTCCATCGCTGAACGAAGCAGATAGCGGTATTCATCCAGCGGCATCTTCTTCTCGCCCTCGAAGACAAAATCCTGCACACCACTGGCGGCTAAGATATCCATTGTCTCGGTGAGCTTCTCTGAGCGGCGCAGGACGGTTGAATCGGCGACACCGAGCATTTTTGCGATGTTGGTCTGGCGTACCCTGACAATCGCCTGATATGCTGTTGTAACGAGGTGACGGCTAATGAACTCAACCGCAGATTTTTTGCGTGTTTTTGCACGTTGCATTTGTGATACTTTCCTTATTGAAAAAAACAGGTTATCGGATGCACGTGTAGAAACACGGCACCTGTGTTTTGGTGATCAACAGACGTGACGAAGCCGTGAGGCAGTCACAGTCAGTTTGTTACTGTGGGATGTTGCGTTCGCCACGTTGTCGGTGGCTTCCGTAGGACGAGTGTCCGTTGTGAAGAGCGGTGCTGCTGGTTAGGCTGCGTCTAATTCAGTACACTGGTTTTAAGTTGGCTATGACTTACATTCCCCCAATGCAGTGTCCACATTTTCCGTATACAAGCTGACTTCAAACTTAAGTTTTGTTTCCGTCAATTTTTCAATCAGAAGCGCGTATTTCCACGGGATTATTGCTTCCCATAGACTGACTGTAGACTTAGAAACCTTTAGGGCTTTGGCTGTAGCCGTTGTACCCCCAAAGTGTTCAATTACTTGTTTTTTAAACATAAATTTTCCCATATATCATGTTTTATATCTTTAGTTTAAATAACAAAACAAAAAAGATCAACAAACAAAACAAACCTTGTTTAATAATACGAACATGAAAAAAACAACACTCTCCGAACGCATCAATCAACGAATGCGGGAATTAAACCTCAAAAGCAAGGATCTAGTTCAAGCAACTAGAGCTTCCAAAGGTTCTGTTAGTCAATGGATTAACGGCGGAAACGAACCCTCAGCAAGGTATGTAACTGCCTTGGCAAGAATATTGAAAGTCAGTGAAAAATGGTTACTTGAAGGCGGAAAAATCGACAATGTTATAATTACTGATACTTCGAAAATCCCATTAATACCCCTCCAACAAGCTGAAAAATGGAGAGATATTATAATGGGTAATAACTTAAATAACATTAAGTTGTGGGTGGAAACCTCTGGGAAAGCTCCGCGTTTTTCTTTCGCCATTCAAGTTGAAGGTGATTCAATGGTGAACACTTCTGGTTCAGGGCCTTCTCTTCCTGAGGGATCAATTTTGCTCATTGACCCTGAATATAAAATAGCAAGCGGACTTATTGTTGCTGCGTACCTTCCAAAAACAGATTCAACCATAGTAAAAAAACTGACAATTGACGGCCCGAATTTATACCTAACCTCACTAAATAATAATTACAAGCCAATTCAAATAGATACATTAGATACCATCATCGGTGTAGCTATTCGCACTCAAATGGATCTCGTCTAACTCTTCCCTTTTAATAAATAAAAAATAACTCAATAATCATTGGGTTATTTTTTAACTAGCAAAAGCACACAGCCTAAAAGTTTAAAAAACAAAACAACCTTTTGACAAAAAATGTTTTGATATATAAACTCACTCCCATCAACCCACCAGACAGCCTCCAGCCAGACGGTGGACCAGCAACTCGCAACGGCAATACCCCCGGCAGGCAAGACCTCGAGTTACCCGCCGATTGCCTGAGCGTAAGTAGCCAGCCCGAGGCGAGAACATGACGGCGGTTGTGGCAGATTTCAGATACATGCTCCTTTAAAACGAGCCTCGTGCTCTACGGAAGGCACCGACAACGTGCCGAACCTTTGCTCAGATGTTTTTGGGGTGTGGTGGGCTGAATAAAAATTATACCCAACACCAGGGTCACCACTGGCTCACCGCACCACCAAAACTATCTGTTGGAGGGAATATGGCTACTATCATTTACCGTAAATCTGTTAATCCCGTTAATTGTGTTAGCAAAACCAATGCCGCTATTCGCCGTCATGCCAGACGCAAGGCAGAGGCCATCAGGCGTGAACTGGTGACATCACGTATCGATAAAGCTTTAGGTCAGAAACCAGAAAAACGCAAAGCGCTTAATCGAATTGAATTAGCCTTCAAGCGCAAACGTGCGCCACGGATTAATTTCGGCTTACTGGCTAAGTTCAGAGAGAAAATTAATCGTTTCGCCGAAATGTACGACATAGTTAAGCGTATTAGCCATCGCATATGGTACAGCAAACCGAAAACGGAGTATGGCATTACCGCCAGAGCAAAGCAGACGTATACATCACACTGATAATATATACTCAATAAACTTCAAGATGCTCGGCAAGGCCTCAAGATAGGCTTACTGCACCTGGCTTCTGCTGAATGTGCGGATGCATCTTGAAGTACGTTGAGTATAGATAACACTGAACTGCCTCTTTATACCCTCGCCGATATTCCTCGGCATCATTAATACATCAATCCAAATAGTTAAACGGAGAACGCCATGCAATATGCCTTTGCAGGGTGGCCTATTGCTGGCCGCTCGGAAACACAATTTGACCCGATTCGGTCAATCGAACATCACCGCTCAAATATCGTCACGGGCCAGAGCTTCAAAAACAAAAGCTGGCTTCAACGGTTATTCGAGCAGCTTATTACAACCGTTAATCAAAAGGGGACGCCATGAAAATAAGCGGATCAGGACAACGGGAGATAAAGGAAATTATCTCGACATTCTCCGATGCCGATTTGGATGTAGTTAACACCTATTACGCGTTTGCCGATACACGGGTAAAGCAGGACGACATTTTTACTGCCATTCGCAGGATGACTGGCGTTGACGAAAGCGTGGTTGACATGCTGGCGAATGACCCTGACCAGCAAGTAGCCGTTGAGACATTCACGGATGGATTTATTCAGCTGCTTGCAAAATACGAATACGCGATGGAGTTGTGGCTGAGAATGAAAGGCGGGGAGGATGCAGCATAATGGCACTTAACATCGTTAAAGCAAGTCAACCCATTGAAGTAAAAAATCTCATCACTTGCATATACGCACCACCTGGATTAGGAAAAACGTCAATGGCATTTACATCTGATACCCCTATCCTGCTGGATTTTGACAAAGGCGCGCACCGTTCGCAGTTCCGCAAGGACACAGTGCAGATCGGCGCATGGGATGAAATAGAACAAATTACAGCGACAGACCTTGAGCCATATAATACCGTCGTAGTAGATACAGCGGGTCGCGCTTTAGATTGTCTGGCAGCAAAGCTAATGAGTGATAACTCAAAGATGAAGAATTACTGTGGGCAGTTGTCGCTACAGGGGTTCGGTGCACTTAAAGGCGGGTTTTCTGGCTGGCTGAACCTGCTTAAGTCGTTCGGTAAAGACATCATTTTGATCGCCCACATGGAAGAGAAGCAAATAGGTGATGAATTAGTTGAACGCCTCGATATTCAGGGCGGATCAAAGGGTGAGATTTACAAGGTCGCTGACGTTATGGGGAGAATCAGGATTGAAGGGTCTGGGAATAACTGGCGTAGAGTACTGGACTTCAACCCTAGCGCGTCAGGGTTTGGCAAGAACCCGGCTCAGTTAGCGGTTCAGGAAATCACTCACTTTAGCTCATCACCTGATTATTTCGCTGGAATACTCGCCAGCATTAAGGGTGAGTTGAACAAGCAATCAGAGGGCGCAAGAAAGGCCCGTGAAGAGTCTGAACGGCTACGCGCTGACCTTGAATTGTTAGAAACGGAACAGGACTTTGTAGACGCACTATCGCAGTTTAAAAACGCGCCGAAGGATCATAAGCGCATTCTTAACGAAGTAGCTAACGGCAAAGGATTTCAGTTTAGCAAAGACGAAGGGAAGTTCGTTAAGGCGGCGGCATGATCCGCATATCGGCGACAAATATTGAGGCGTATCGCAGATGGAGAACAAACCCAGATTCCGAGGTGCAGGAGCTGGTTGATTACCTACTGAGACGAACTCCACCCACTGAGACAATGGCGGCAGGATCCGCCTTTCATAAAGTTATGGAAACCGCCACGGATGGCGAGTTATCCGTTGTTGAGTCAGGTGGTTTTCGATTTGATTTCACCGAAATGACCGATGAGTTATCGCTGCCTGATATTAGAGAGCGAAAACTGACAACGGAAACGGTGATTGATGGAGAAAAAATAACATTTGTTGGCGTGGTTGATGCCATGGACAGCACAACCATTTATGACCACAAATTAACCGGGTCGCTTGACCCTGAAAATTACACCGACTCTATGCAATGGCGCTGCTATTTAGACTGGTCCGGGAAAAACAAATTCACATACAACTTGTTTCACAAATACCAACCAGCAAGAGACCCGGGCTTATACATAATAAAAAGCATTCTGCCAATATCCTTCTATCCTTACCCTGATATGCGAAAGGACGTTATAGAGGAAACAAGGGGGTTAATTGGTTTTATAAAGCAATTTTCGCCTGAAATGGTTAAGGATTAGTCATGTGCATATTCGCATCGTGATCGACCTTAGAGGCGAATCGATGATCGATCGCATGCGAATACGCAGGTTGTGCAGGATTCGAATATGCGACCGATGGATTAAGAGTCCACTGCTCTACCAACTGAGCTAACAACCCGTAGTGGCATTACATTTTGAGAATGGCAGCAATGATGCTGACGGCGGCGGCCACCATTAGCCCAAGTCGGATGGTCATCTGCATGCCAAGTTTATCAAAACCGGCAGCCATATCCTTACGCACATCGGCTATCTCTGCGGATAGGTCCTTACGGACATCGGCTATCTGCGCGTCGGTCTTCTCGAAGCGGGTGTCAACCTTATCGAAGCGGGCGTCAACCTTATCGAAGCGGGCGTCAATTTCCTTACGAACGTCGTCAAGGTCACGCTTGGTAGCAACATCCGCCACTTCATGAGACTTGCGTACGACAAGCGAAATCGCCTTGGCCTGCTCTCTAGAGATGCCAGCAGTTTCAAGCTCTTCTGATGCCTGCAATGTATCAAATGCAACTTGGCCCATAGGGATCCTCCTGTGTTAAGCCAAGTGTAAGCGATCTGACCGCCAATCTGCAAAATTTTACCCGTTAGCCCTCTGATAACCACATCCGTTTCATTATGGAGAAATTGTTATGTCTAAATTAGTTGTCATTGAAAATACCGTCGTCCGTCAGGATGCTTTCGGACGTTACTGCCTGAATGACCTGCACCGCGCTGCTGGTGATATTAAAAAAGACAGTCCTGCGTACTGGCTTGCAAATAAACAGACCCAAGAACTGATTGCTCAATTTTTGATCGAGGACGGAATTCCGGTATCGGTTATCCGTGGTGGCCCCGAACAGGGAACCTATGTTGCCAAAGAACTGGTTTTCGCCTACGCCATGTGGATCAGCGCCGCTTTCAATCTCAAGGTCATCCGCACGTTTGATAAAGCGACCTCTGCGCCCGAGCAACCATTGACAGACCAGCTTCAGGCAGGATTGGCACTGCTCGGTTTCGCTAAGCAGGAATTCCGCCTTGCGCCGTCTGCTGTTCTGGGTTCGCTGCAACAACTGCAAACATCCTGTGGACTACCGAATATGTTGCCCGCCTACGCCGTAGACGCCCCGGAGGGCAGTGTAACTGGGTCAAGTGAAGTCACGCATTCCCTAACCGAACTACTGATGCTGCACGGCAAGCCCTACACCGCACAGTCTGGTTTCAAGCGTCTGCAATTGCTCGGACTCGCTGAACGCAAGTCACGTCCCAGTAGTAAGCATCCCGACAAGGAAAAACTGTTCTGGTCGCTAACAGAGAAAGGCTTGCAGTTTGGTAAGAACTTGACTGACCCAGCTAATCCGCGCCAGACGCAGCCACATTTCTACGACAGCCTGTTTCCACGGCTCTTAGGCGTCATGATGAACGGTGTAGCAGCATAAACCAGCATATTGACGCAAGGATAAACCATGCGCTATAGTCGCTCTGCATCTGCAAATTCAGGTGCCGGGATTCAGACCCTGACAGATACAACCGCGACAGAATGACACGCCGCGAGCGTGTTTTTTTATGTCGCACATCTAGCCACATTTCAATGGTGGGCTGGATGGGGGAGCCGAAAGGCTCGCCGGTTGGTTGTATCCGGTAGTCTGAACCCCGTTCAGTTCACCACCAAATATGAGTTTCAGACCTCATGGTGGTGGATAGTTTAAATACAACCATCGGAGGCTACTATGGCCCTTCCAGCATTAGCAGAAAACCTGCACACTGAAGAACCTCGTGTATTTATCAACGACGGCAAAGCCGTAACCACATCTCTAGACGTAGCAACCTACTTTCGCAAGCTTCATAAAGACGTTCTGCGCAAAATAGAATCCCTAGAATGCTCGCAGGATTTCACTGAGCGCAATTTTACGCCCAGTGAATACACCGACAGCACAGGCCGCAAACTCCCGATGTATACCATGAGCAAAGACGGTTTCGTCTTCCTCGTCATGGGCTTTACCGGCAAAAAAGCAGCAGCGTTCAAGGAAGCTTACATCGCGGAGTTTAACCGCATGGAGGCCAGACTCTCTTCTGCTGTTCAGCCAGCACCAACCCGCCACAAAACACCTGATTGCCGCTACCGGGTACAAGTCACCATCTGGGATGACTTACTCGGCGGCAAGCTTGCATTCGTCGGAAAAGCCAACTCGTTTCGTTCTATCGCAGCAGGGATCGCAACGGATCTGGGTTACAGGCCCACGAGCTTTGTCGAAATTCCCGACGCGCTAGAAAAACTCAGCGCCAGACGCATTCACTAATCATCCCGCCCCGGGATCGTGCCGGGGTTCCATTAATCACATTAACTTGTGAGAGGTTTACTCATGCAAAATTTAACCATTGCACAAAAATTAACCATGTCCAGCCGTGAAATTGCGGAATTGACAGAAAAGCAGCATAAACATGTGCTGGAAGACTGCCGTAAAATGTTCGAGGCGCTCAATATTCAATCGGCCGACTTTTCGGCTGATTACAAAGACAGCAAAGGACGCGTCTATCACGAATTTTTACTTGACCAAGACCTAGCGATGACGCTCGTCATGGGGTACAGCATAGAACTTCGCCATAAAGTCGCCAAACGCTGGCGTGAACTGGAAGAACAAGCCAAGAAACCCGCCATCCCGCAAACATACCCCGATGCACTGCGTCTCGCTGCCCAACTTGCAGAGGAAAAGCAACGTCTGGCATTGGTTAACAAAAAGCAAGAAGAAAAGATTCATTGCCTACAAAACTTATTCCAAGTAGGAATGACGCCCGTCCAGTTCTGCAAGCAATTGAACGGGGTGAATATTATGGGGGTAAATCTGTTTCTGGCAGAGCGTAATTTCCTCTACGACGCACAAAAAGAAGAAAACAAACCTTATGAGTGGCGTGTAAAGGCGTATGCACGCGGCTTTGTTGAATAATTTAAGATACTGATTTATATAAGCATTATAAAATTTCAACGACTAATTTTTCCTCTCGGAATGCTTTTTATTGTGCTAACTATTTGATTTGTCGTTCTAACAAAATACATTCTCTGTAAATGCATTCTAACTAAAGAAGATGTAAATCAAACGGTTAAATTATTCAACAAAGCCTCCGCGAGCACGGTGACCCCGGCATTGATGGCGGACGACTCAGCCCGGACAAGTCAGAATACGAAGGTGTTATTAAACATACTGACCCCTATTTTATCGCCCTCCTCAAGAAAAAACGTGAACTGCATAATGCCCGTCGTCGCCACAGTCGAGCAACTCAGGCATTAATCAAATATCAAATGGAGAAGGCTAATGAAACCTAAAATACCTAACAGGATAAGGGAGCGGGAGAAGTTATTTAAGCGCTTATACCGTGAAGGACTTATCCATGCAAGACGCATACGACAAACCGGTTATTTATCAATACGCCTCTCCCTCTACTGGCGCATGTTATCTAAAGATAACGGTCAGAGTTGGAAAACCATGAGTCACGCCAAGTACGACACCCAAATAGCAATATAATCACAGGAGCACCCATGAATTATGCATTCGCGGGTCATGCTGCCCTCATGGGGAGCTATCACCCGGAAGAAACCCAACTGGATAAAATCGTAAAATGGCTGAGAAACGGATACCGAAAGGTTATCGATATCCTCGAACAGCAAGGCAAACCTCTACGACCTGTTCCAGCATGTTAATCAAGGCTGCGACATGACAGCCTGAAATTACCTTCATCACTGCACACCCTGTCTGCAACCTTCACTGTACCGTTTCTGAGATTCACAAATTCCCCACCCACTCGCAGTCATGACAAACGGCGCAGCGGCACGATTCAAAACGCGAAGTGCAGGATATCCTACTTGAAGCCATGAAGAAGCGAGGTATTTGAAGATGGCAACACGATATATTGGACGCAAAGAAATGTGCAAACTAACAGGTAAAAGTTACCCTACACTTTGGCGGATGTATGCAAGAAAGAAAGAATTTCCAGCTCCGCAAAAAAGTGCCAGCGGTACCTTCCTAGGTTGGCCTGAGCACGTATATGAAGCCTGGGTTCAGCAACAATCACTGAACCAATAAAGTTTACCGCCGTGAGTCACGGTGGGCTTTTTACACCAACGTTTTTAACTTAGCTTCCCACAACGCGATCACTTCGCGCTTTTCCTTTAAATAATCATACCTATCATAGTGTTTGCGTGATACGCCCGGACGTTTATGATTCTGGACGATATCACGCAACTCTGAACTGATCCCCATTTCCCCCGCCAGCGTTTTAAATGTCCTTCTGATATCCCTTGGCGTGAATGCTGAAATTTCTGTTTTAGCGCATAGCTTGCGAAGCTGTTTGCTGAATTCAGCAGACAACATATGTCCTTCTTTTGTCTTTGAAGGGAAAAGGAATGGTGAATCTGGGTTTAACTGCTCTTGAGCTTCAAGAATAGCTATCGCTGAAGGGCAAAGAGCAACAACGTGGTAATCACCATTTTTGGAAATATGCGGCGGCACAGTGAGTGTTTTGCCCTTTTTATCCCAATTATCGCGAGTATTTGTCATTAATTCCCAGGGGCGCTGGCCACCTGTATACAAGCACAAGAGAGCCAATCGAGAAAAGTTAGGATTGATTGGGCATGCAATGTCGTCCACATTCAGCAGCCGCAGCAATTGCGTTAACTCATCCCACGACAAGAACCTATCCAAAGCTTTATCTGCGCCTTTCTGTGCAGGAACTACAGACACAGGGTTGCGTTCAAGGCCGTACTTAATCTTGCCATTTATGTTGGCCGGATCATTATCTGCAAACAGCCCAAAATTGAAAACTGCGTGCAGGCTGGTTCTAACCTTATTAGCTCCTGCCAACACCCCCCTCTTGATAAAATCGGCAAGCACCTTCTTCACATGATCAGGCGTCACATCTTTCGCAGGCGTATCAGGGGAGATAAACCCTGTGGACAGCACCTGTTTAAGCCGATTATCTGTTTTATCGTAAGAGCGGTGCTTTAGCCTCTTCTGATCTGCAATGTAATCATTAAATAGCTGTTGCACCGTCGCGTGTTTAAAAACCACCACCTCTGGCGCTGAAACATTAGCCGCAGCCTCCAGCGCTTTAGCTGTTGCATCTGCCAGTGAAAGATTGGGATAATCACCTAGGGACAAAAACTTCCTAGCTCCATCTTTATGGTACTTGTACACAAAAACTTTACGACCAGACGGGTACACCTTTATTCCCAACCTGCCAGTGCCGCGAGTGGCCATTGCCTGCCAAACGTAGTACGCCGATTCCTTGGGTTTGATGCCTTTTATCTTACTATCGGTGAGTAGTATTCCAGCCATTACAGGTGCCTTAACGGGTGTCGTAATGGTGAAATACTATGATAGAGAGTGAAATCAAACAACATCTTAAAATCGTTAAGTATCAAATGGTTGAAACTTGATGAAATCATTAAAAACCTAAAGAAACAGCATGTTAACGGACTGATACGGCGTTTTTACCCGAAGGGAACGGACTTCAATTATGTCACCCATCGCAAGGTTGCAGCACTCGAACACCTGCTCAATACGCGAGGCCGAAAATCGCTGGGTTATCGTTCTCCAAATGAGGTATTTTTAACGCACTTACAGGCAGCATAATGCCCTACCGTTTTGTTGCGTTTCGACTGGGAATGGGGCTTGAACTGGATAATTACCCTATGCAAAATTTCACACTTCATACCCCGACCAAAATTCTGTTTGGTGAAGGCAAAATTGCCGAAATAGGCAAAGAAATTCCTGCTGATGCGCGCATCCTCATCACTTACGGTGGCGGTAGCATTAAGCGTAACGGCGTACTGGATCAGGTTTATCAGGCGCTGGAAGGCCGTGATGTGCGTGAATTCGGCGGTATCGAACCGAACCCGTCTTATGAAACGCTGATGAAAGCCGTTGAGGTAGTACGAGCCGAAGACATCGACTTTCTGCTCGCAGTGGGCGGTGGCTCCGTCGCCGATATCACCAAATTTATCGCTGCCGCTGCGCACTATGAAGCCGCGCAAGATCCCTGGCATATTTTGGAAACCACCGGCGCACAGGTGACCAATGCCGTGAAAATGGCTTGCGTGCTGACCCTGCCAGCAACCGGTTCTGAATCTAACAATGGTGCTGTTATCAGTCGTAAAACTACGGGTGATAAGCTGCCCTTCTTCTCCCCCTACACCTTCCCCCTGTTTGCCGTACTCGATCCGGTCGTTACCTACAGTTTGCCGCCGCGCCAGGTTGCCAACGGCGTTGTCGATGCGTTTGTGCATGCCGTTGAGCAGTACCTGACCTATCCGGTGGATGCCAAAGTACAGGATCGTTTTTCTGAAGGTTTGCTGTTAACGCTGATTGAAGAAGGCCCACGCGCGCTGACCGAACCGGAAAACTACAAAGTCCGGGCCAACGTGATGTGGAGTGCCAGCATGGCGCTGAACGGGTTGATTGGTGCTGGCGTACCGCAGGATTGGGCTACCCATATGATGGGCCATGACTTGACCGCATTGCACGGGCTTGACCATGCGCAAACGCTGGCGATCGTGTTACCTAGCCTGCTGCAAGCGAAAAAAGCGCAAAAGCGTGCCAAACTGCTGCAATATGCAGAACGCGTGTGGGATTTGCGTGAAGGTAGCGAAGAACAGCGCATTGATGGGGCTATCGCGGCCACGCGCGCATTCTTCGAGAAAATGGGCGTACCAACCCACATGGCGGATTATCAATTGGATGGCAGCACCATTCCGACGCTGGTTGCCAAACTGAAAGAACACGGCATAACGGCGCTGGGTGAACACGCGGATATTACGCCGGAAGTGAGTCAGAAGATCTACGAAGCGGCACGTTAAGCGCCGCCCCTCATTGCTGTGTCTGCGAAGGGAGCCAATTGCTCCCTTTGTCATAGCGGTATTTTAGGCAAGTACGGCCAAATCAGCCGCATTAAATCCGCGTAGAGAATCCGTCTGGACCGACTCGACTTTTTCTGCCCAGTGCGCATCAGAAAGCAGAACCCGCCCTACGGCAATCAGATCAAATTCGTTCCGCTCCATGCGCGTATACAGGTTATCCAAAGCCGCCGCGCCCGATCCTTCACCACCAAAGGCAGCAAAGAAGTCAGAGCTTAATCCCACCGACCCGACGCTGATAGTGGCAGCACCGGTTAACTTCTTCGCCCAGCCGGCAAAATTCAACCCCTGCTCGCCGTCAATTTCCGGGAACTCCGGCTCCCAGAAGCGACGTTGAGAGCAGTGCAGAATATCAACGCCCGCCTCAACCAGCGGCGCCAACCACTCCGTCATTTCTTGCGGTGAGGTTGCCAGACGCGCTTTATAATCCTACTGTTTCCACTGGCTGACGCGCAGGATCAGCGGGAAATCAGGACCAACGGCCGCGCGAACGGCACGCACAATGTCCGCCGCAAAGCGAGAACGCTCACGGATGGTTGCTCCGCCGTAAGCATCGGTACGTTTATTGGTTCCCGGCCAGAAGAACTGGTCGATCAGATAACCATGTGCACCGTGCAGTTCAAGCGTATCAAACCCTAACCGTTTGGCATCCGCTGCCGCTTGGGCAAAGGCGGACACAGTGTCAGCGATATCCTCCTCGCTCATCACCACACCGCGCGGAGTATCCGGTCCAACCAGCCCTGAAGGGCTTTCCACTGGCGCTTCCGGCTCCCACTCTCCCGCGCGTGTCGAGCCTGTGTGCCAAATTTGAGGGCCAATTTTACCGCCTGCCGCATGAACGGCATCGGCAACACCCTGCCACCCGGCCAGCGCGGCGTCACCGTGGAAAAAGGGGATGCCCGCCATATTACGCGAAGCAGGACGGTTCACCACCGTGCCTTCCGTCAGGATCAGCCCAACGTTGCCTTGTGCGCGACGACGATAATATTCCGCATTTTCAGCGCCAGGAATCCCCGCTTTCGCCATACCGCGCGTCATCGGTGCCATCACGATTCGGTTAGGCAGTTGCAACCCGTTCAACGTAAAGGGAGTGAACAAGATATTGTCTGACATGGACCTTTCCTTTTTAACGATTAACGTTCACGAAGTGAGGTAAACACCGTCAGTTCTCAAGACAGGCAGCATCAAGGGCATTGGTGAGGTGGCTCGGCGGCATCTTCGCCGCCGTTATCAAGGCAATCAATGCACTCTTCAAGCAGTTGATGCAGCACAGCCACCCGTTCAGCCCCCAGTTGTGCCACGATCGTCAACTGCGCCTCCTGCCACACCCGTTGCGCTTGTGCCTGTTTCTTCCGCCCTGCAGCCTTCACTTCAATCCGGCGACTGCGCGCGTCATTCCCGGCACAAATTGTTAGCCATCCCTGCGCAACCAAAGGCTGCATATTGCGTGTTAACGTAGAGGCATCCATTTGCATGTGTCGGGCCAGATCGACGGGGCGGACAGGCTCCAGGCTCACAGCATACGACAACAGCGCATACTGGGTATTTTTCAACCCGCATGTCGCAACGTAGTGATCGTAATGTCGCGTCACCATCCGCGTAAGCTGGCGCAGCTTGAGGTTGGTACAGCCCTGAGACGTGTCTGTGTTTTTCATGTCTTTAATTGTATAGCCAAGCGACATTATTTTGATAACAGCCAGCTATGCTTCTTTGCCGCATATCAGGGCATAGGATGTAATCATTTTTAAGTCGGTTGGCTATATATGCAACATTTTTACATCAGGAAGATCGCGGTATTGGTCCATTATCCGACTCATAACGCGCGTAATAGGTGTATATTTACGGTTTCACTCAAGCCAGATTAGCGATAATCTCATGTTTTTCCTATCTCTTTGGAGTCAGCGTGAAACGCCTGTTATCAACCCTGCTTTTGGCAACGCTCACCGCATACGCAATGCAGCGCCTGCTGCCACGGATGTCACCATGACAATTGCATCCCAACAAGATACGGATGACAGTTTAGCCAAAAAACATCCCAGCGAGCTCTATCTGCACGCCAAGCAACTGTTTGAAACCGGCCATAAAGATGAAGCCGTGACCTGGTTTTATGTCGGCCAATTGCGCTGGCGCTACCATTTACTGGCCCACCCCGAACTGCCGCCCGATGGTGAACCTGAGGCAATGGATGCCCTTAATGCTACCCTTGGACAAGCCATCAATGAATGGGCGGGTGGTTCACCCAAGGACTGGCGTGCTGCGATTGGCAAAGCGCTGGCATGGGATGCCGCTCACCCTAAACCTACCACACCTAAAGCTCAGTATGCAGACCAATGGCAGCAGGTGCGTGCTGGCCTGATGCATCTCGATGGTTACCTGCGTGATAATGAAAACCAGATTCGTACGGAACGTCAGGCACGCGGTTTGGAAAACCGGTAAACAAATCTCTTCAGGTTCAACGAGCAGAAAACCACACGAAACGTACTCAGGCCGTGTTTTCCAGACAGAAACACGGCCTTTTTTCACTGGCACACCCAGGTATCGCGCATAATCGCACCAGTCGTTTACCGCAGACTCCCCGTGCGCCCAGTGAGCGCAGCGACAGGGCGCAGCGCAAACCCACCGCTGTGCAGTTGCGCAATAAAAAGAAAGAAAATGAGGGAAAATGACAAAATCGTTAGTTTTTTTGCGCAAACACAATAAAACGCGCTATATTAGCAGCGTAATTATCTTGTTTCCACATTCGTTATAACTATAATACGAAACGTTATTTCATTGAATGGTTTCAGCAAATCGACGTGCCGAAAAGACTACGATTAGACACTGTTACTGCAAACATAACTCCCCGAGACGCGCGTAAGGTTGAAAAATGCGTTTTACCGGTGGAGAGCGACACGGTTGCAGCACATCCCCGCACTCGGCTTACCGTCAGTGGTAACAGGCCACGCCCATCATCTTTCATTCATTGTTACCCGCTACAATTATTATTCACTCTGGACTCGCAAACACATTCCCATCGTCGGCCCCGTACCCGGTGCCTGAGAACTTATGATTTTTTATCCATCACAACTTGTAGAAAACACTCGTATGAAAAAGACTAAAATCGTTTGTACTATCGGTCCGAAAACCGAATCAGAGGAAATGCTGACCAACATGCTGAATGCAGGCATGAATGTGATGCGTCTTAACTTCTCACACGGGGATTATGCTGAGCACGGGCAGCGCATCAAAAACATGCGCGCGGTTATCGAGAAGACTGGTAAACAAGCCGCCATTCTACTCGACACCAAAGGGCCAGAAATCCGTACCATGAAACTGAAAAACGGTGCGGACGTTAGCCTGGTCGCAGGCCAGACCTTTACCTTCACCACTGACCAAACGGTTATCGGTTACAAAGAACGCGTTGCGGTCACCTACGAAGGTTTCGCCACTGACCTGTCCGTCGGCAACACCGTTCTGGTGGATGATGGCCTGATTGGTATGGAAGTCACCGCCATTAACAACGGTGAAGTAGTCTGTAAAGTGCTGAACACCGGCGACCTGGGCGAGAAGAAAGGCGTGAACCTTCCGGGCGTATCTATCCAGTTGCCTGCACTGGCTGAAAAAGATAAGAGCGATTTGGTTTTCGGCTGTGAACAAAGCGTTGACTTCGTGGCGGCCTCCTTCATTCGTAAACGTTCTGACGTTGAAGAGATCCGCGCACACCTGAAAGCGCACGGTGGCGAAAACATTCAGATCATCTCCAAAATCGAAAACCAGGAAGGTCTGAACAACTTTGACGACATTCTGGAAGCGTCTGACGGCATCATGGTTGCCCGTGGCGACCTGGGTGTGGAAATTCCGGTTGAAGAGGTTATCTTCGCGCAGAAGATGATGATCGAGAAATGCAACAAAGCACGTAAAGTGGTTATCACTGCCACCCAAATGCTGGATTCCATGATCAAGAACCCGCGCCCAACCCGCGCAGAAGCCGGCGACGTGGCCAACGCCATTATCGATGGTACCGATGCAGTGATGTTGTCTGGCGAAAGTGCCAAAGGGAAATACCCGTTGGAAGCCGTCACCATCATGGCAACCATCTGCCAGCGCACTGACGTGGTAATGAATGCACGTCTGGATGCACAGCAAGACTCTGCCAAAATGCGCATCACCGAAGCGGTATGCCGCGGCGCAGTAGAAACCGCAGAAAAACTGGATGCTCCGTTAATCGTGGTAGCGACCAGCGGCGGTAAATCTGCGAAATCTATCCGCAAATACTTCCCGCACGCTCGTATTCTGGCACTGACCACCAATGCCATCACGGCGCGTCAATTGTTGCTGAGCAAAGGCGTTGATACGCTGCTGGTGAGCGAAATCGCTTCTACCGACGACTTCTACCGCATTGGTAAAGAAGCGGCGCTGAAAAGCGGTTACGCACAGCCGGGTGATGTTGTGGTCATGGTTTCTGGTGCACTGGTTTCCAGTGGCACGACCAACACGGCATCCGTGCACCGTCTCTGATCGTTTCCACTGGCTGTTGCCGTTAAGGGCGTTGCAGCCAGTCAACTTTCGATCGTGAGTGAATGATCGATAGTAAAAAAGCGCCAAAAATGGCGCTTTTTTTATATTTTTATGTTATCAATCGACTACACTCAGAAAATAAGTGCTATTTCCGCCTACCTATTTCCGCAGAATATATCTCCAACTCGCATCATAAAATACCGCTGTTTTCACTCCTTTTTTAACTACTCTGTAAAACTCGCTGCTTCTTTGAGCGAACGATCAAAATTAAGCACTTTCTCATCAAAAATTTATTCTCATTAGAAAAAGCTTTGTGTAATACTTGTAACGCTACATGGATATTAACTCAATCTAGAGGGTATTAAGAATGAATCGTACTAAACTGGTACTGAGCGCGGTAATCCTGGGTTCTACTCTGCTGGCAGGCTGCTCCAGCAATGCTAAAATTGACCAACTGTCTTCTGACGTTCAGACTCTGAACGCTAAAGTTGATCAACTGAGCAGCGACGTGAACGCAATCCGCGCTGATGTACAGGCTGCTAAAGATGACGCAGCTCGTGCTAACCAGCGTCTGGACAACCAAGTTCGTACTTACAAAAAGTAAGAATTGGTTAAGTAGTGAAAATGGCGCACAGTGTGCGCCATTTTTTTTGCCTGCTGTTTTGCTTATTCAGCACACGTCGTTACCGCCCCCGCAACCCGCTGACGCACGTCACAAGATTCATACAATCTGTCATTGAAGGAAGATATTTCCGGCTTGCGGCATAGAATGGCATTAAAACGCGCTCAACGAGCGCTGAGCGCGTTTTATGTGTTAATTACTCGATCACTGACTGAAGAGATTGGCGCCGCCTGATGCGTTTCAGGTGCTGTTAACGCAGGTTCCTGAAAATGCTCGACGCTTTGCCCAGCGCTGACCAGAATCGGCATTCCGGAACGGCGCACAATCGCATCCCCCACCATTTGGCTATCCGTTTCCACTGCATGGATAAAGCTCTGAATCTGTTTATTCAGCGGGATTGCCATGGTTTGCGGATCGTCCTTGGAGGATTTAGACAGCGGCTGATGCACTTCAATATAACGCTTGCCGTCGGGCTCAACCGAGGTTTTCACCGCGTCATTAATGATCTGCACTCGAGTGCCTACCGGCACATTATTAAATAACCATTCAATGTCATCGGCACGCAGACGAATACAGCCGGAACTGACACGCATACCAATACCGAAATTAGCGTTAGTGCCGTGCAGCAAATAGACACCGCCATGGGCCGCCAGACGCAGGGCATGCAGCCCCATCGGATTATCCGGTCCCGCAGGAACCACCTCCGGAAGTTTGATGCCCTCTTCTTCCAGATAACGCTTACGGATGTTAGCCGTCGGCGTCCAGGTCGGATTAGCACGTTTTTCACTGACTGACGTCACCATCAACGGGGTGTTACGCCCCTGCTGACCGATACCGATCGGGAAAACGATAACGGTACCCTTCCCTTTCGGATAATAGTAAAGGCGCAGTTCAGCCAGATTGGCGACAATGCCCTCACGCGGCGTATCCGGCAGCAGCAT
The DNA here is from genome assembly GCF_052050035.1 of Symbiopectobacterium purcellii. GTDB lineage: Bacteria > Pseudomonadota > Gammaproteobacteria > Enterobacterales > Enterobacteriaceae > Symbiopectobacterium > Symbiopectobacterium purcellii_A. The sequence continues at coordinate 3,221,008 of NZ_CP189882.1, read as the reverse complement.
CTGCGTCGGGATGATCAAGGTGGATGCCGGCGTCGGCAAATAGGGATCGGTGCCGGGATTGGCTTCCAGCATATTCAACAAGCCGATTTTAAAATCGGACGCAATAGCTTCCAGCGGCCGACCATCATGCGGCACCGGGTAGGCAATGTTCTCACCGATCAGGCGGCTACCAGACGGGGGTAATGGGTATTCGGTGGCGCTCACCGCCGAGCTTCCTACCAGGTAGGTCGCCAGTACCATACCCAAAAATGTAAACATACGCTTCATACGAAAATCTCTACAGGTTGACGTTATTATTCGTTTGCCATTGATACCAGCCGGGGCCTGAATGCGACCACTTCCGTCGGATTCTGCAAGTGTAGCATGCCAAAAATACCCACAGGTTTTATTTGCTAATCAATGTGTTAATATGCAGTTCTTGACAAAGCACCACGACAGAATAAAAGGAGTTTCTGGTAATAACCAGTGGGGTAATCTGAAAAGCCAGGCGGTCGGCGCGCAAACGCCATGTTTGAGTGAAACAGCCCGCTGTAAACGGGCTGGTTAGCAGGATCAGGCCAGAGTAGACGCTTTGGCGCGAATGGCGCGCAGCATCGCTTCCAGTCCCTGTGAGCGCGAGGGCGTTAAATGCTGGCTCAGCGCCAGTTCCGCAAAGAAAGGCCGCACATCAAGCGCCAGTGCTTGCTGTGCCGTCAATGCCTGATACAGGCTGAAGACCACGGCAACCAGTCCCTTGACGATAGCCGCATCGCTGTCACCGCTAAAAACCAGGTGGCCCTGCTCATCACGCGTCATCACTATCCATACCTGACTCTGACATCCAGCAATCAGGTTCTCGGGTTGACGCCACTGTTCTGTCAAAGGGTCTAAACGCCCCCCCAGCTCAATGATATACAGATACTTCTCTTCCCAATTGTTGCAACGCGAAAAATTTCGCAACAATTTTTCTGGCTCTGGCAAGCTTGCCATGAATTCCTCCCAACAGGCTGATATGCACGCCCATCCCATTACCGCCTGGCGACAACACCAGAAAACAAAGACAAGGGGATACGTGGGCGCGCTTGGAGGCTTATCAGCCTCCCAGCAAACGATGAATACGCTGAAGTCCGGCAACCAGCCGATCTATTTCTTCGCGGGTAGTATAAACCGCTAATGAGGCCCGGCACATACTTGGCACGCCATAATGAGCCATCAATGGCATCGCGCAGTGATGGCCGGTACGAATGGCGATACCGTACTGGTCGAGGAAACTGCCGACATCATAGGCATGGTGCTTGCCGAGGTTAAAGGCAATCACCCCTTTTCGCTCTGCCGGACCGTAGAGCGTGATATCCGGTACCGTACTCAGCGCATCCAGCGCGTAGTGCATCAGCGCCGTTTCGTAATCGTGAATCGCGTCCAGCCCGATGGTGGTGACATAATCCAACGCCGCCCCCAGCCCCATGATCCCGCCCGTGTTGGGCGAACCTGCTTCAAAGCGCCACGGCGCATCGGCATAGCTGGTGCCCTGCGTCAGGCTGACGTCACGAATCATCGCCCCGCCGCCTTCCCACGGCGGCATAGCATTGAGCAGCGCATGCTTGGCGTATAGCACGCCAATACCGGAGGGGCCGTACAGCTTGTGGCCGGAAAAAGCATAAAAATCGCAGTCCAACACCTGCACGTCCACACGCTGATGCATCACCGCCTGCGCACCGTCCACCAGCACGGCGCTGCCAACCGCCCGCGCCCGCGCAATCAAGGTTTCCAGCGGGTTTTCCGTGCCCAGCACGTTCGAGACCTGAGCCAACGCCAACAAGCGGGTACGCGTATCCAGTAGCGTATCCAATTGGCTTAAATCCAGCGCGCCTTGCGCCGTGAGGGGCAGCACGCGCAGCTCAACGCCTTGGCGTTTAGCCAGCATTTGCCAGGGCACGATATTGGCATGGTGCTCCATTTCGGTGATCAAAATATTGTCACCGGCTTGAATAAAAGCACTGCCGTAGCTGTTGGCGACCAGATTGATCGCTTCCGTGGTACCACGCACGAAGACGATCTCTTCCGCCGAGGCCGCATTGATATAGCGAGCAACCTGTTCACGCACGGCTTCCATCGCGCTGGTCGCCTGTGCGCTTAGCGTATGAATGCCACGGTGTACCGCGGCATATTCATTACTGTAAAACGCCACTTCCCGGTCAATCACCGCCTGCGGTTTCTGCGAGCTGGCGGCACTGTCAAGATATGCCAGCGGCTGCCCGTTGACCTGCTGCGCCAGCACCGGGAAATCGCGGCGAATACGTTCAATCGGATAATTCATCGGGTCACTCCTGCCGCGTTCGGCAGGCGCAACGCAATACGCTGCAACACCGCGGCTTGCAGCTTGTCGTTAAGCGCTTCCGTCAATTCCGCGGCAAACGCATAGATGATCATCTGCTGTGCATCCTGCTGTGAAATACCGCGCGAACGCAGGTAGAACATCTGCTTGTCATCAATACGTCCAACCGTAGCACCGTGGCTGCATTTCACATCATCAGCGTAGATCTCGAGCTGTGGCTTGGTATCCACTTCCGCCAGACGCCCCAGCAGCAGGTTGTTGTTGGTCATCTGTCCGTCAGTCTTCAATGCCCCCGGCGCGACCTTGATCATGCCGTTGAACACCGCCCGGGCTTTGTCACTGACAATCGCCTTGTGCAGTTGGCGGCTTTCACCGTGGCCCTGATTATGTTCAAGGTAGGTGCGGGTGTCGCACACTTCATTGCCAATAGGCAAAATCAGGCTATTGATAGAAAGGTTGACGCCTTCACCGTTAATCTGTGCACTGGTGTGGTGTCGGGTTAATCCGGCCCCCAACAAGAAGCTGTGGCTGCTCACGCGCGCATCCCGCTCCAATACCAGATCGTTGTGGGCGAAGTGGTAACTGGCGGCAGCCTCAAACGCCAGCTTGAGGTGTTCTACCTGGCTATTAGCCGCGGCATGTACCGTCAGGCGCGTACCGGTGAAGTGCGCCTTGTCATCCACACTGACGTAGTGCTCTATAATCTCGGCGCTGGCTCCAGCCCCGACATACAGATGGTGGCGCTGGTGTGCCATGTTCAGGCTGGCAGACTGTCCACTGCTGATATGCAGAATATACAGCGGTTTCTTCGCCTGACATCCGGTCGGTAAACGGATGGCCGTGTGCTGCTCCGCCAGACTTTCCGTCAGGTGCAAAAACAGTTCGGGTTGAACGGCCGCCAGATCGGTGGGTGCTGCATGGGGCGCGTTCACCGCTATCTGGTAAGGCCCCCACTGCGCATCGCTCAACGCCGCGTTGAAGACGCCATCAACAAACACCAGGCGCCAACATTCCAGCGCCAGTGCGTGTGCCGCCAACGTATCGTCATCAAGGGCTACGGCTGCTGGCGCGCTGAACTGCTGCGCCAGCAGCCCATCCAGCAGCGTGTATTTCCAATGCTCATGTTTGCGCCCCGGCAAACCGAGTCGCATCACTTCCTGCCAGTGATGTTGCGCACTGGGTGCATCGGCCGCGCGTGACGCAGTAAACAACGCCTGCCACTGCTGGAGCGTTTTGGCCTGTTTTTCAGCCAGCGTATTACTGTTGGTCGGTAAGCCAGCCATAGCCTTGCTCCTCCAACTGTTTCACCAGCGAAAAATCGCCCGATTTGACGATACGCCCCTGATAGAGCACGTGCACATAATCGGGTTGGATATAGTCCAAAATACGCTGGTAGTGCGTCACGATAATAAATGCACGTTCTTGATTACGCAGCGCGTTAACGCCGTTGGCCACAATTTTCAGCGCATCAATATCCAGCCCGGAGTCCGTCTCATCCAGAATACACAGCGCTGGCTCCAGCGCTGCCATTTGCAGAATGTCATTACGTTTTTTCTCACCACCGGAAAAACCCACGTTAACCGAACGGGTCAACAAATCTTCCGGCATCTTCAGCAGCTTGATTTTATCTTCAATAAAATCAGCGAAATCGAACCGGTCCAGCGGCTCCTGCTCGCGATATTTACGCACGGCGTTGACGGCGGTTTGCAGAAAGAACTGATTACTGACACCGGGGATCTCAACCGGGTACTGGAAGGCCATAAAGATGCCCTCTCTGGCGCGATCTTCCGGATCTAATTCCAGCAAGTCTTTCCCTTTGAACGCTACCGTGCCATCGTTCACTTCATAATCTTCACGGCCTGCGAGCGTGGCAGAAAGCGTACTCTTGCCAGAGCCATTAGGTCCCATAATCGCGTGAACATCACCGGGTTTCACCTCGAGGTTCAGTCCGTTCAGGATGGCCTTACCTTCAACGCTTACGTGTAAATTCTTAATGCTTAACATAGTTTATCCTTGCTGCGTCGTGCCGAGCACGCCTGATAACATCAATTCGCGTAGGGTGCTGTCAGATTGACATTTGGCACCCTGCTGCATTTTTATTTTGCGACGCCCTTAGCCGACGCTGTGTTCCAGACTGATTGCCAGTAGCTTCTGCGCTTCTACAGCAAATTCCAGCGGCAGTTCCGAAAACACGTCCTTACAGAATCCGTTCACGATCATCGAAATGGCATCGTCTTCGCTGATACCACGTTGCAGGCAATAAAACAGTTGGTCTTCACCAATGCGTGAGGTTGTCGCTTCGTGCTCCAACTGCGCACTATTGTTGCGCACTTCCACATACGGGAAAGTATGTGCGCCGCAGTCGCTGCCAATCAGCATCGAGTCGCACTGGGTGAAATTACGCGCATTGGTGGCAGTCGGCATGATTTTTACCAGACCGCGGTAGGTGTTCTCACTGTGTCCGGCTGAGATCCCTTTGGAGATAATCGTGGAGCGGGTGTTTTTACCGATGTGGATCATCTTGGTCCCGGTATCGGCTTGCTGATGTCCACTGGTCAGCGCAACAGAGAAGAACTCTCCCACCGAGTTATCTCCGCGCAAAATCACACTCGGGTATTTCCAGGTGATGGCAGAGCCGGTTTCAGACTGGGTCCAAGACATCTTGGCATACTCGCCGGCACAGAGTGCACGCTTGGTAACAAAGTTAAGGATACCGCCTTTGGCATCCTGGCCGGAGAACCAGTTCTGAACCGTAGAGTATTTTACTTCGGCGTTTTTGTTGACGATCACTTCCACCACAGCGGCGTGCAGCTGGTAGCTGTCGCGCACGGGAGCTGAGCACCCTTCGATATAGCTGACATAGCTGTCATCATCGGCGATCAGGATGGTGCGCTCGAACTGCCCGGTCTTGGCCGCATTGATACGGAAATAGGTGGAGAGCTCCATCGGGCAGCGCACACCTTTCGGTATGTAGACAAAGGTGCCGTCAGAGGCCACCGCGGCATTGAGCGCGGCAAAAAAGTTATCGTTGGCAGGCACCACAGTGCCAAGGTATTGGCGCACCAGAGCGGGATGCTCCTGAATCGCCTCGCTGAATGAGCAGAAAATAATCCCCTGCTGCGCCAGCTCTTCGCGGTAGGTAGTTGCCACCGATACCGAGTCAAAAATCGCATCTACCGCCACGGCGTGCCCTTCGCGCACCGGCACGCCGAGCTGATTGAAGGCATTTTCGACTTCAACGGTCAGGTAGCTGTTCACCTCGGCAATGCTGGACTGCTGCTTGACGCCGGGTTCAGAGCCGCAGGTATCATCATAGTGACCGCAAGACGGCGCCGAGTAATAGCTGTATTCCTGATAGTCCAGTTTGTCGTAGTGCGCTTTTAGCCAGTGCGGCTCCTCCATCTCCAGCCAGGCGCGGTAGGCGTTGAGACGGAACTCCAGCATCCACTCGGGCTCGTTGCGTTTGGCGGAGATCGCTCGCACCACCTCTTCATTGACGCCACGGCCCAGTTGGTCAGTAGGCAGTTCGGTGAAAAAGCCCTCTTTGTAGCAGCCATCCCCCATCCAGATTTGTACATCATCAGGTACATCTACATTGCTACGCGCCATATCAGTCATCACTCAATGCCAAAGCTTTCGCCACACCCGCAGGCGTGCTGCGCTTTGGGATTATTAAATTTGAAAATCTGGTTCAAGCCTTCACGCACATAATCCAGCTCGGTGCCATCGATAAAAGGCATCGCCTTTAGGGGGACATACAGGTGTGCGCCTTCGCGCTCGAACACCAGGTCACCCGCATCCGGTGCTTTGACCAGATCCAGTACATAACCAAATCCCGCACATCCTGATTGCTTGACGCTCAAACGTAACCCTTTCACCGTGTCATCAGACTGGACAAGGTGCAGGATTTGTTGAGCGGCACTGGCCGTCAACGTCAGCCCTTTCCAGATGTTTTCATCCAGTGAAAATGTCTCTACGTTTCCCGTTTGCATCCGCCGTACCTCGTTTCAGAAAAGCTCTGTCTGAGCCTAATGTTAGTGATAATGATTATTGCTTCAACCTCTTGTTTCGCAGGGGTATTTGTAACATTTCACTGAAACCTTAAAAAATCCGTTTTTTTTTACCTGCCTGCACGCTCATAGCGTAGTTATAAAAAAATAACATGTTGATATAAAATAACTAATTTACCGTCACGTGAAAGCTGGGCGAATTAGTATAAACATATTGTTATCATAATTATAACATTCATAGACGATACCTATTTTTAAAACAGGAAAAATCGTGACCGATTTTATGGTTTGATTGCGCAATTATTGACCATAAAAAGTCCTATCCGGCCGTATACTTTTTTTTCTCTGGCGCGGGGCGATAGGTTGATCCCAATGAACATTATAAATATGATAATGATTATCATTAATATCCATGGTGATTCCTATGCAGTCCGTGAATGCCTGGCTACAGCATCAGATTGATGAGTACAAATTCTTGATCCGGGATGTCACCGTCGATTTCTACATGGCCGAAGCGCGATTGAATCGGCAGGAAAGCCATATCGATCACCTGCGCCGCTACCATAATGCCTGCATGGAGATGATCGATATGTGCCGTAAGAACGGCGATGATGAGAGCTATCTGCATGCACTGGTAAAGTTGCATAACCGATTGATAAAAGAGATTAATAATGAAAGTCGCTGCCATCTTTTCCGCGTGCAGAGCTACTATTTCGCACGCAACACGCTAAAGCTGATTTGCCATCAGCTCAGCCTTGAAGGCAGTTGGGACAAGGCCACCGCTTTTCAGACCGATTTTGTGCGGCGCGTCCCCTTTTTGCCTTGAGGCGCGCGAGAATGAATATGCGCGCCAGTTGGCGCGCATATTACAGTGGCTGCGAGATTACGGCGTCACCACTGCAGTGGTGAGCCGAGAAGTGCAACACAGCCGGTTGTTTTCATCGTAAATGTCGATTTGCCACACCTGGTTACGGCGTCCCACGTGCAATGCACGGCAGACACCACGTACCTCACCCGACGTCACTGCGCGCAAATGGTTGGCATTAATCTCCATCCCCACCACGCTCTGCTCCCCTTCGGTACACAGGTAACCCGCCACCGAACCCAGCGACTCCGCCAGCGCCACCGATGCACCGCCGTGTAACAGACCGAATGGCTGACGCGTTCGGCTATCTATCGGTAGGGTGCCTTCCAGCGAATCGTCGTTAATCGCGGTATAGCGAATGCCGACATGCTCCACCATGCAGCCCTGACTTTGTTGGTTCAGTTGCTCCAACGTAACCGTCCTTCTCCACAGCATAACGCTCTCCTGTCAGACGAGGTTTAGTAGTGCCTGCAACGGATGACGCAGCCCCTGACCTTCCATACGCTTCACCTGGCTGCGGCATGAGTAACCCGTCGTGAGACAGCGCGTGGAGGGTAATTTTTGCAACGCCTGCTGCCAGGACAAGGCATAGATCCCCTTGGAATCAGCCAGATTCTTGCTTTCATGTCCATAGGTGCCGGCCATACCACAGCAACCGACGTTGACGTTTTCCAGTCGGGCACCGAAACGGGCAAAGATATCGGCCCACTGTTTGCTGCTGGTTGGCAACGAGGTCGATTCGGTACAGTGACCAAACAGATACCAGGCATCATCGCGCGGCACGGTCGTCGGCGTTCTCGTCGACAGCAGCGGCAGCAGCCATTCATGCACCAGCTGCACCTGAAAATCGCTGCGTTTATCACCCAAGATTTCACGGTATTCATCGCGATAGCATAGCACCAGCGCCGGATCGACGCCAATCATCGGCATTCCCAACCTGGCAACCCGATTCAGGAAATCCGAGGTTTTGGCCGCAGTTTTAGCAAAACGCGTTAAGAAGCCTTTGATATGCTGCGGCTTACCGTTGGGTGAGAAAGGCAGCAGTACCGGCTTGAGATCCAGTTTTTCCACCAGATGCACCAAATCTGCCACCACTTGCGCATCGTAATAGCTGGTAAACGGGTCCTGCACAATCAGCACATAGCGATCGCGGGACGCTGCGGCGACGCTTTCCAACTGCTCAAGCGTAGTCGTCATTGCCGGGTGTCCGGCAAATTGCTGACGTAGCGAAGGCGAAGAGAGTAACGGCAGATCGGTCATGCCGATCGTCCGGCGACTCAGCGCGTCAACCAACGGCATTTTCAAGAAGAAGTTGAAAGTTTTAGGGCTCAGCGCCATCAACGGCGCATAACTTTCAACACCGGCCACCAAATAATCACGCGCAGGGCGTAAATAGCGCGTGTGATAAAGCTGAAGAAAACGCGCACGGAACCCTGGAACGTCTATCTTGATCGGGCATTGGGTTGAACAGGCTTTACAGGCCAGGCACCCGGACATGGACACTTTCACTTCATGAGAGAAGTCATACTCGCCCTTGCGCGCGCGCCAGCTGTTACGCGTCTTTTCAATCAAGCCACGCAGGCTGTGCGACCGTGCGCTCAACGACTGCTCCAGCGCCACCGGATCGACACCCTGTTCGGCAAGCAAGCGCAGCCATTCGCGTACCAGCGTCGCTCGCCCTTTCGGCGAATGGATACGGTTGCCGGTTATCTTCATGGAAGGACACATCGGGCTGTTTACGTCAAAGTTGAAGCACAGCCCGTTGCCGTTACACTCCATCGCTCCCCGGAACGAGGTACGCACTGCCAGCGGAATGCGGCGATCGAAGGTGCCACGCTTCTCAGCATCAATACGCATCATCGGGGCATCGACGGCCAACGGTGCACAAATCTTACCGGGGTTAAGGCGGTTATGCGGATCGAAGGCGGCTTTGATGCGCCGCAGTTCGTTATACAGTTCTTCGCCAAAAAAAGCCGGGCTGTATTCGGCGCGGAACCCTTTACCGTGTTCCCCCCACAGCAGGCCGTCATATTTGGCTGTCAGCGCAACAATCTGATCGGAAAGCTGTTTCATCAGCACTTCCTGTTGCGGATCGCACATGTCCAGCGCCGGGCGCACGTGTAACACGCCCGCATCCACGTGACCAAACATGCCGTAGGTCAGGTTGTGACTATCAAGCAGCGCACGGAACTCGACGATGTAATCCGCCAGATGCTGCGGCGGCACACAGGTATCTTCCGCAAAGGGGATCGGCTTGGCCTGCCCTTTACTGTTACCCAGCAGCCCCACCGCTTTTTTACGCATGGCGTAAATACGCTCGATCCCCGCAAGGTCGTGGCAAATCTGATAGCCGATCACCCCAGCCTCATGAGCGGCAAGCAGACCATCAATGCGCTCGCATAATGCGCTGACTTGACTGTCGATCAGCGCTTCATCGTCCCCTGCAAATTCAACGATGTTGAGGCCCAGCATATCCTGGCCAGGCACATCCTGAATCAGTTCGCTGACGGAGTGCCACACGATATCTTCACGCGCCAGATTTAACACGCGGGAATCGACGGTTTCCACCGAAAGCGCCTTGGCTTCCACCATAAAAGGTGCGCTGCGCAGCGCTGAATCGAAGGAGTCAAATTTAACGTTGACCAGCCGCCTCACCTTTGGCAAGCGCGTAATATCCAGCTTGGCCTCAGTGATAAAGGCCAGCGTTCCCTCGGCACCGGTCAGGATACGCGTCAGGTCAAACGTTTGCATATCATCGCTGAACACGTGGCGCAGATCGTATCCGGTCAGGAATCGGTTCAGTTTGGGGAATTTCTCGAGGATCAGCGCACGCTGGTCGCGGCAACGTTCAAAAACGGTGCGGTATACGCGTCCTATCGGTGAAGATTCTTGCGCCAACTGCTGCGCCAGCGCCACAGACATCGCCTGAGTATCCAGCATGTCACCGCCCAACAGCACGGCTCGCACGCCAAGGACATGGTCCGAGGTTTTGCCATACACCAGAGAACCCTGCCCTGATGCATCGGTGTTGATCATGCCGCCAAGGGTGGCGCGGTTACTGGTAGACAGTTCCGGTGCAAAGAAATAGCCGTAAGGCTTGAGGTACTGATTGAGCTGATCTTTGATCACCCCGGCTTCTACGCGAACCCAGCCTTCCTCAGGATTGATTTCCAAAATCCGGTTCATGTAGCGGGACATATCCACCACTATGCCCTGGTTCAGCGCTTGCCCATTGGTGCCGGTGCCGCCGCCGCGCGGGGTAAACGTCAGTTCACGGTAAGGCTCTTGTGCTGACAACTTCGCCAGTAGCGCCACGTCCGCCGTCGAGCGGGGAAACACCACCGCATCGGGCAAGAGTTGATAAATGCTGTTGTCGGTCGCCATGGTTAAACGATCGGCATAGCTGGTGGCGGTATCGCCGTTAAAACCACGTTGCTTCAAAGCATCCAAAAAATTAAGCCCCGGCTGAGCCAGCCCTGGTGCATGAGAGATCTGTGGGATCATTATGTGTTGACCCTGTCTGTCGACTAAAAATAATTAGCGTGTTGTGAGTGTGTTTGTTGTAAAAATCATTGTGCGAATTCGCGGTTTTACGTTTTATCACATTTCGGCGCTATGCGCCGCCATCCCAAGAAAAACTTTTTGCCTAGCGACCCCGCATCATTTTTGGAATCCTGTCCGTTAATCCGTTAACAAAATAGCTCACACGCTGTCAAAAACGTGAGAAATGCCCCATGATAAGTTATCCCCGCCGGATGACCCGAGCGATCGCAGGGAGCTTGTTCAACGTTGGGTCTCTATACAGAGGTATTGTCCATTGACGAAGTCATCATCGCCGAAACCGCTGGCCGCACACTCTCCACTGTCTGCAACGATGCAGCAAAACACACGCCAACAGCGTTTTGATTTGCCCCGAATCCTCTTTAGTCTGATGTTTATCACTATCATGATCATCGCCTGCTTCTGGGTGGTGCAACCCTTTATTCTGGGCTTTGCCTGGGCCAGCATGGTGGTGATTGCCACTTGGCCATTGATGCTGAAAATGCAGAAGTTACTGTGGGGCAAGCGCGTGCTGGCAGTAACCGGCATGACACTGTTGCTGTGTCTGCTGTTTGTGATGCCGATTTCCATCCTGGTCAGCACGGTGATAGACAACACGTCCGCCATCGTCAGTTGGGCCTCCGGGCAAGAGAAACTGACGCCCCCTCGCATGGAGTGGCTGACATCCCTGCCTTTTGTCGGCGACAGGCTGTTTTCCAGTTGGCACAGTTTGTTGCAAAGTGGCGGCAGCGGCGTGTTTGCCAAAGTGCAGCCCTATATCGGTCAAACCGCAACCTGGCTGTTATCGCAAGCAGCTCACATCGGACGTTTCCTGATGCACTGTGGCCTGATGCTGATTTTCAGCGCCCTGCTCTACGATAAAGGTGAAGCCGTTGCACAGGGTGTGCGCCACTTTGCGCTTCGTCTGGGGCGCGAGCGCGGTGATGCGGCAGTGATCCTGGCAGCACAATCGATCCGTGCCGTCGCTCTCGGTGTGGTAGTGACCGCCATCGTGCAATCACTACTGGGCGGTATTGGTCTCGCTATCTCCGGCATCCCCTATCCGACCTTGCTCACCGTCGTGATGTTCCTGTTCTGTTTGGCGCAGTTGGGGCCGCTTCTGGTGCTGATCCCCGCGATAATCTGGCTCTATTGGAGTGGTGATACGACCTGGGCCACTATTTTGTTGGTGTGGAGTTGTGTCGTGGGCACGCTCGATAACGTCATCCGCCCGATGTTGATACGCATGGGCGCCGATCTGCCCATGCTGCTGATTCTGTGTGGCGTGATTGGCGGCCTGTTGGCATTTGGTATGATCGGCCTGTTTATCGGTCCAGTGGTACTTGCCGTGTCATACCGCTTGCTCTCTGCCTGGATGAAAGAAAGACCGTTACCAGAAATCATTGCGGACGCATCGCCGTCGCCAAACGAGCGTCCGACACGCTCGCAGTAAAAATGGCTGCCGCATCGTAAAGTCTCAGCGCTGAGGCAAATTCATCAATAGATAAATAATTTTAATGATTAGCGTACAATAGCCACGGATTATTCTGATTTTCTATTGATACGCCGCGACATTACATCAAATACTTTGATAGCCGGCATCTCTGCGTGACAAATCCATTAAAAAAACGTTAAGCATTAGGATGATTCTTAATGACTTAATGCCCCACAGCTTCTAGCATTATTTATGAAACGATTGTCAACCGTTGTCTTGCTGAACAAACGCTTTCTGTAATGACAACGCGAGTTTGCCAACGATGTTTCCTCCTCGTCAGAGCTAGTAACGAATTGCTGTGTGTAGTCTTTGCCCATCCCCTAAGATGGGCATTTTTTTTGGCGTTTATCCGGTGCTTTCCCGCTGCTTTTACTGAGAAATTGCGCCTCATCCTGTTTTTATCAATCTCCGCTTTGCAAGCGCGCATTAATGGATTATTTCTAACGTCTCTTTTTATCAGGAGTCATTTTCTATGTCACATTCCCCACTGGCACGCAGGGTGTGCCTGATTCTCATCAGTCTGGCGGCTTACAACACCGCGATGGCCGATAGCCGGCCGTTGATCAGCCTGGAAGGCAAAACCATGGGGACGTTTTACAGCGTAAAGATCAGCGGCGACCTGCCTGAAGATAAAGCGCACTTGCAACAGGAGATCGATGCCCTGCTTGAACAGGCTAACAACGATATTTCCACGTACCGCGAAGACTCCATCCTGTCGCGCTTTAACCGCTATCAAGGCAACGATCCACAGCCTATTCCCGGCGGTATGGCAGACATTATTCTGGTAGCCCAGCGCATTGGCCGTGCGACAGACAATGCCATGGATATTACCGTGGGGCCGCTGGTGAATCTGTGGGGATTTGGGCCACAAAAACAGCCGGTGACCATTCCGACTCAAGCACAAATCGATGATGCCCGTCAGCGTGTCGGCTTGCAGCACCTTACGCTTACCAGCAACAGCAAAGGAGAGTGGCTGCAAAAAGATCTGCCGTCGCTGTATGTGGATCTCTCGACGTTGGGTGAGGGTTACGGTGCCGACCAGTTAGCGCAGTTAATGACGCGCAAGGGCATTACCAATTATCTGGTTTCAGTCGGCGGTGCTATTTCAAGCCGCGGGGTCAATGGGCAAGGGATGCCGTGGCGGGTGGCAATTCAGAAACCCACCGATAAGGAAAACACGGTGCAAGCAGCCGTCGATCTGCAAGGGTATTCCATCAGCACCTCCGGCAGCTATCGCAACTATTTCGAGCAGGACGGCAAACGCTATTCCCATGTGATCGACCCCAGCACGGGCCACCCCATCAACCATACGCTGGTATCTGCCACGGTGATTGCCAAAACGGCGCTTGAAGCGGACGGTTGGGACACGGGATTAATGGTATTGGGAACGGAAAAAGCGCTGAAAGTGTCCGAACAGTACGGGTTGGCCGTTTATCTGATAACCAAAACCGACAGCGGGTTCGCAACGATGATGACTCCCCAGTTTAAAGCCTTCTTGCAACAATAGGCCAAACCGTAACACCGGGTGAGGTTATCAAATAACAAGCCCCGGCATTGCCGGGGCTTGCTGCTACTGCTCGGTTACTTTTCTGCCAGCGTTAACCAGGTCTGCACCACGGTATCCGGATTGAGCGACAGGCTGTCGATGCCTTGCTCCATCAACCAGATGGCAAAGTCTTCGTGATCGGAAGGGCCTTGTCCGCAAATCCCCACGTATTTCCCCTGTGCCTTGGCTGCCTTGATCGCCATCGAAAGCAGTGCTTTCACCGCCTCGTTGCGCTCATCAAACAGTTCAGACACCACGCCGGAATCGCGATCCAACCCCAACGCCAACTGCGTCATGTCGTTAGAGCCAATGGAGAAACCATCGAAATGTGCCAGGAACTGATCCGCCAGCAGCGAGTTCGACGGGATCTCACACATCATGATCACCTTAAGGCCGTCCTCGCCGCGCTTAAGCCCTTGCTGCGCAAGCTCTGCAACCACGGCTTCCGCCTGTGCCACAGTGCGCACAAACGGGATCATCACTTCCACGTTGGTCAGCCCCATGTCATTACGCACCCGTTTCACCGCAGCGCACTCCAAGGCAAAGCACGCTTTGAAATCCGGTGACACATAGCGCCCGGCACCACGGAAGCCCAGCATCGGGTTTTCCTCATGCGGTTCATAGCGCTCGCCGCCCACCAGGTTGGCGTATTCGTTAGATTTAAAGTCGGACAGACGCACAATAACGCGTTTTGGCCAGAACGCTGCCGCCAGTGTGGCAATCCCCTCCATCAGGCGCGCAACGTAAAACTCGACCGGATCGTCATAGCCCTGCATCAGCCCTTTGATCTCTTTTTGCAGTTCTGGCGTTTGACTGTCGAATTCCAGCAACGCACGCGGGTGCACGCCTATCATGCGGTTAATGATAAATTCCAACCGCGCCAGACCGACGCCATCGTTGGGCAGACAGGCAAAATCAAATGCCCGATCGGGATTCCCCACGTTCATCATGATTTTCAACGGCACCGAAGGCATCTCGCTGACTTGCGAACTCTTGACCTGAAACTCCAGCAGATCGGCATAGACGTATCCTGTGTCCCCTTCCGCACAGGATACGGTGGCTTTTTCGCCATCATGGAGACGCTCGGTCGCATCGCCACAGCCCACTACCGCAGGAATACCCAGCTCACGCGCAATAATCGCAGCATGGCAGGTGCGCCCGCCGGAATTGGTCACGATAGCCGCAGCTTTCTTCATGATCGGCTCCCAATCCGGGTCGGTCATGTCGGTCACCAGCACATCACCCGCCTGCACCAGGTGCATCTCGCTGATATCCTGAATCACTTTTACCGGGCCGGCACCGATACGGTGACCGATGGCACGGCCTTCGGCTAACACCTTGCCACGTTTGATCAGTTGATAACGCTCAATCACCTGACCGTTGGAGCGAACCGTTTCCGGCCGCGCCTGTACGATGTAGAGCTTGCCGGTGTGTCCATCTTTCGCCCATTCGATATCCATTGGGCGACCGTAATGTTTTTCAATCAGCAGCGCCTGATGCGCTAACGCTTCCACTTCGGTATCCGTCAGGCTAAAGCGCACGCTCAGTTCTGCGGGCACATCCTCAATACGAACCTGCTTGCCGTGAGCCTGGCTGTCGGCATACACCATGCGGATTTTTTTCGAACCCATGGTGCGCCGCACAATCGCCGGTTTGCGGTTAAGCAGCGTCGGTTTGTGCACATAGAACTCATCCGGATTCACCGCCCCTTGTACCACCATTTCCCCAAGGCCGTAGGCAGACGTGATAAACACCACCTGATCGAAACCGGATTCCGTATCCAGCGTAAACATCACCCCCGATGCCGCCAGATCCGAACGCACCATACGCTGCACCCCAGCAGAGAGTGCAACGCCACGATGATCGTAGCCCTGATGCACACGGTAAGAGATGGCGCGATCGTTAAACAACGACGCAAATACATGCTTCACTGCCACCATTACCGCATCGATACCCTGCACATTGAGGAACGTCTCTTGTTGCCCGGCAAAGGAAGCATCCGGCATGTCTTCTGCGGTCGCGGAAGAGCGCACCGCAAAAGACGCGTCTTTTTCCCCTTCGGACAGTTGATCGTAAGCCGCAGCGATCGCCTGTTCCAGTTCAGGCTGGAAGGGCGTGTCGATAATCCACTGGCGGATTTGCGCACCCGCTTTGGCTAGTTGGTTCACATCATCGATATCGGTACGATCCAACAGTTCATAGATTCGTTGGTTAATACCGCTTTGCGTAAGGAAATCGTTAAACGCCTGCGCCGTTGTCGCAAAACCATTGGGAACCGATACGCCAAGTTCTGACAAATGGGTGATCATCTCACCCAAAGAGGCATTCTTGCCGCCCACCCGCTCAACGTCATGCATACCAAGCTGGTTATACCAAAGGACATTACGCAAATCAGGGCCGTTATTGGACATCGAAAATAATCCTTTCTGCATACGATTTCGGTCTGCATACCACAGGGTATGGAGACCATTGGGGATATGTAACATGTTGGTTGGGCAGTTGCCTCAACGCCATGAATGTAGCATAGCGTTTAACAAACCTGGGAAAGGTGAATCGTTCAACCTATGAAATAAAAACGATTTCACTGCTGAATCTTGCTTAACGGGGTAAAAATACAATACTGTAAAAGTTTAACTGGTTTATCATGAAGATAATGAAATGTCGTTTCATTAAAAATATCGTTCAACGCCAATTTCTGAACGAGTTTAGTCACGTTTTTTCGCAAAAAAAAAGCAGGGGTTGATGTGGAAAGAAGCGTCTTTTATATCTCTGATGGCACCGCCATCACCGCTGAAGTATTAGGTCATGCGGTGCTTTCTCAGTTTCCTGTCAACACGGTCAGCTACACGCTGCCGTTTGTGGAAAGTGAAGAGCGTGCCAACGCGGTACGCGAACGCATCAATACGCTCTACCAGCAAACGTGCGTGCGTCCTCTGGTGTTTTATTCCATCATCAGCCAGACCGTGCGGGATATTATTAACAGCAGCGACGGTTTTTGTCAGGATATCGTGCAGGCGCTGGTTGCGCCATTACAGGGAGAACTCAATATCCCTCCTGCGCCGGAGGCCAACCGCACCCACGGTCTGACGGCTAAAAACCTCGGCAAATACGATGCGCGCATCGCTGCCATTGACTATACCCTCGCCCACGACGACGGTATTTCATTACGCAATCTCGATCAGGCGCAGGTCATTTTACTCGGAGTGTCCCGCTGCGGCAAAACGCCCACCAGCCTGTACCTCGCCATGCAGTTTGGCATTCGCGCAGCCAACTACCCTTTCATCGCCGATGACATGGACAATCTGCGCCTGCCTGAAGCGCTTAAACCGTTTCAACATAAGCTGTTCGGCCTGACCATCAATGCCGAACGTTTGGCGGCGATCCGAGAAGAGCGGCGCGGCAACAGTCGCTATGCGTCGTTACGCCAGTGCCGAATGGAACTGAGTGAGGTGGAAGCGCTATTTCGACGTCAACAGATCCCTTATCTCAACACGACAAACTACTCCGTAGAGGAGATTTCCGCCAAGATCATCGATATATTAGGCATGAGTCGTCGCATGCACTAGTACATTATCATTTTTTAGCGAAAGCGGGTTGAATTGCCCCCTGATTCAGTTACCGTGGACGTCATGACTTCCCGACATGTCGTCGTAGCGAAGCAACCCATTTGGTAGGAGACGGGGCTTTGTTGAATAATTTAAGATACTGATTTATATAAGCATTATAAAATTTCAACGACTAATTTTTCCTCTCGGAATGCTTTTTATTGTGCTAACTATTTGATTTGTCGTTCTAACAAAATACATTCTCTGTAAATGCATTCTAACTAAAGAAGATGTAAATCAAACGGTTAAATTATTCAACAAAGCCAGGAGACGGAGAAAAAACTGACACTCGCTTAGCGCCCAAGAGCCCCGCCGCCGTCTGACACGATGCGCGAGCCATTTACTCACCCTAGCCTTATCTTCAGGAAGATAAACGCAGTGTGAGCGATGACTTATTTCTATACGTGTTACCCCTTGGTTCAGCGGCGTTTCTTTGCGAGACGAGTCACCATGCGACACGAAGCGTGTTGCTTAATAGTGAAATAAGGGTGTTTCGGTGATTGAAGTAAATTTTACGCTGTTCTGAGATGGAAATTCCAAAGACCGGCGCTAAGGAGTAAGAAGGTATCATCAATAAAGGGTCTACGATTCCGTAAAATTTGGGTCATGCAACCGAGGCGCTTGATACCCGCGATGGCGTGTTCAACTGTAATACGGATGCCCGAGATTGAGTCTGTAAAGAATTTTGTGTAAATGGCTCCATTGCTTAACCGGAGATTCGTTCTCCATACATCAACATGAATTGGCTCATAGCAGGTTTCCAGTCTCTGATTGGCAAGGTCCATTTAGCAGAGATATTATGCAAGGCTAGATAGAGTAATTTTATCACCGAGTCATCCGTTGGAAATATTCGTCGCGTTTTCGTTATCTTGCGCAATGAAGCATTTAACGACTCTATCGCGTTGGTGGTGTAGATAACCTTGCGGATCTCCGGCGGAAAGTCAAAAATGACGATGAGATGTTCCCAATTATTTCTCCACGACGGGCTGATCGTCGGGAACTGTTCATCCCATTTGGCCGCGAAGGCATCCAGGGCCTCTTCAGCGCCCTCTAGCGTTGCGGAACTATAGATGGTGCGCAGGTCAGCAGCAACGGCCTTACGCTCTTTCCAGCCGACGTAGCGCAGCGAGTTCCGCACCTGATGCACAATGCAGAGCTGTACCCGCGTATGCGGGTAAACAGCTTCAATGGCATCAGGAAAGCCTTTCAGGCCATCGCAGCAGGCGACGAAGATGTCCTTTAGCCCACGATTTTTCAGTTCTGTCATCACAGATAACCAGAACTTGGCCCCCTCAGTTTTGGCTATCCATAGCCCCAGCAGCTCTTTTTCGCCCTGGCCGTTGACGCCGAGGGCCAGATAAACAGACTTGTTGGCCACGGCTCCGCCGTCCTGGCTTTTGACAACAATACAGTCAAGGTAAACAATGGGATAAAGCGCATCCAGCGGCCGTTGCTGCCAGCGCTTAACTTCATCCATCACAGCATTGGTCACTTGAGAAATGAAGCCAGCGGAAACATCGACCCCGTAGACTTCTTTAAAGTGTGCCTGAATATCACGGGTTGATAACCCTCTGGAATAGAGAGAAATAATGCGGTCATCGAAGCCGTTAAGCTGTTTTTCGTGCTTACCGATCAGTGTCGGCTCGAAGGTACTGTTGCGGTCGCGCGGAATATCGAGCTCGATCTCCCCATTTTGGCTACGTACGCTCTTGGATGTCTTGCCATTGCGTGAGTTGCCTGAATGATTACCAGCCGGGTCATGCTTAGCATACCCAAGGTGCATCTCCATCTCAGCTTCAAGAACCCGTTCCGCCAGTCTTTTAGTCAGCACCTTGAGTAGGCCTGATTCACCCAGCAGATCCTGAGGGGAGTGACAATCTTGAAGCAGTTGGTCAATAAGTTCGTTGCTGATAGGCATTTTGTTATCCTTTGAAGGTTTTCCTCAAAATGCCATTTACACAGATTATTTTACAGTCTCCCGAGATTATTTTATTTTCTTGTTTTTGTTCAGGCGATAAAGGTCTTTTTCGAGTTCCTTTTTTTGGGATTTGTGTATTAGGATGCTGTTTATCTATACCTTGAAAACCGGTATCTGCCCAGATGGTTACCTCAGGAGGAATATGGCGAATTATGGCTTTGTTGAATAATTTAAGATACTGATTTATATAAGCATTATAAAATTTCAACGACTAATTTTTCCTCTCGGAATGCTTTTTATTGTGCTAACTATTTGATTTGTCGTTCTAACAAAATACATTCTCTGTAAATGCATTCTAACTAAAGAAGATGTAAATCAAACGGTTAAATTATTCAACAAAGCCGCGAATTATATCGACTTTATCGAGTAAGCGTTTATCGTGACGGCGCCCATTTTTGCTCATGGGGATAAATCCAATTTGCCTTGTTTCGTCAGTCATAATAAGCCCTTTTCGAGTGGTCTGTCTTTTCTTTCCCGAATACATTTTTTTTCGCCGACGCAGATTCTTAGGCTTTTGGACAGGTCGCTCTGTCCCATCAATAAAGACGTCTTTAACTCCAGGAAAGGCGCGAAAAAATTCCTCAGCAGAGCGAATTTGACGAGCGGGCAAAACACATTCTCGCCCCAAGGTCATCGCTAAAACCGGCAATAATATTTTTACCCAGCGACATACCCGTGTTCTATCTAAACCAAAAAGAAGTCCTTGCAAATCATAGGTCGGATAACATTTTAAATACAATAAAATAAAAAGCAGTTTATCTAATGGGGTTGGGATAAATCCTTTCTGCCCTGCACCCATCTGTCGCTCGTGATCTTTTCGATTCTTTTTCCGATAAATCAAATAACAAGCTGAAAATTCAGCGGCTAAATTTTTCAATTCTTCGACTGATAATCCAATGATTGCTTTACATAAACGATTATCTCGTAACAACCGCTCTTTGTTGATCATTTCAAACCTTTATTCTCTAAGTTAAACCTCTTTTTATTCTCAATAGCCTGACAAAAAATGCAAGTCTCTATTCAGCAACTAGTTTACTGCCTGCCCGCGTTCCATGACGATCAGACCACCATCTGCAAGCAGATGGCCGAGCAGTATGGTTTGCACGGCGGCATGGAAGTGACCGACGAGGTGTTTGAATCAGCGCAGGCTTTGTTGAATAATTTAACGTTTTGATTTACAACTTCTTTAGGTGGGATGCATGTACAGAAAATGTATTTTGTTAGAGCGATAAATCAAATAGTTAGCACAATAAAAAGCATTACGGTAGTAAAATTTAGTCGTTAAAGTTTTATAATACCCATTTAAATCAGTATTTTAAATTATTCAACAAAGCCATCAGCGCACAGCATTGTGTTCGATCAGGCAGAAAACCGCATGCACACCATCAAAGCGGTGATGGTCGCCACGCTCGGCCAAGAGTAAAGGTCGCGCGGCGCGCCATGCTTAACGCCTGGCGACGGACTCTCGGATGACCAAACGTCCTTGATGGTGACAAGGCGCTGTCGGCATGGCATCGCCTTGTGACGCCGCCACCAGACGGCCAATGGCATCCTGAATCATGGCAGCAATCGGCACATGCACCGTCGTTAAGGCGGGAGAAAAGTAGCGCCCAATCAGCATGTCATCGTTAGAGAATAAAGGTTTGAAATGATCGGCTTTGTTGAATAATTTAACATGCTGATTTACATAATTATTATAACACTTCAACAACTAAGTTTTCCTACCGTAATGCTTTTTATTGTGCTAACTACTTGATTTGTCGTTCTAACAAAATACAGTCTCTGTACATGCATTCTACCTAAAGAAGATGTAAATCAAACGGTTAAATTATTCAACAAAGCCGAAATGATCAACAAAGAGCGGTTGTTACGAGATAATCGTTTATGTAAAGCAATCATTGGATTATCAGTCGAAGAATTGAAAAATTTAGCCGCTGAATTTTCAGCTTGTTATTTGATTTATCGGAAAAAGAATCGAAAAGATCACGAGCGTCAGATGGGTGCAGGGCAGAAAGGATTTATCCCAACCCCATTAGATAAACTGCTTTTTATTTTATTGTATTTAAAATGTTATCCGACCTATGATTTGCAAGGACTTCTTTTTGGTTTAGATAGAACACGGGTATGTCGCTGGGTAAAAATATTATTGCCGGTTTTAGAGATGACCTTGGGGCGAGAATGTGTTTTGCCCGCTCGTCAAATTCGCTCTGCTGAGGAATTTTTTCGCGCCTTTCCTGGAGTTAAAGACGTCTTTATTGATGGGACAGAGCGACCTGTCCAAAAGCCTAAGAATCTGCGTCGGCGAAAAAAAATGTATTCGGGAAAGAAAAGACAGACCACTCGAAAAGGGCTTATTATAGCCAAGCGACTTAATTTTGATTACACCATATGGACTGAGAACAAACTCTCTGTATCGCAACCCATCTCTCTTTTTTTGCTTTTTGCTTGTGCCCATTTATGCTCAATTGGGTTAAGATCTGGCGAATATGTAGGCAAATACTCCACCATATACCCTGCATCGATGATGACTTGTTGAATATTATGTTTTTTGTGAAAAGTGGCATTGTCCATCATGATTACACTGTTTTTAGGGAGTACTGGGATAAGGACTTGTGTGACCCAGGCATAGAAAACATCGCTGTTAATATTGATATCAAATAATCCGATAGCAAACAGCGTTGTGCCTAATAAAGCGCCGATATAGCCAAGCGACATTATTTTGATAACAGCCAGCTATGCTTCTTTGCCGCATATCAGGGCATAGGATGTAATCATTTTTAAGTCGGTTGGCTATATAGCCCGATGTTGGCTGCTTTCGCCGGCAGTCTGGCGGTGACGGCCATCCTGTTTATACTGGGGCGCGATGAACGTAGCGGCGTTACGCGCCTGCTGTTAACCTGTATTGCCCTGAATGCGTTGTGTGGAGCAGCCGTTGGCGTACTGACCTACATCAGTAACGATCAGCAGTTGCGTCCGTTTTCATTGTGGGGCATGGGCAGCCTGGGACAAGCACAGTGGCCGGTGCTGCTGGTTGCTGCTTCGCTGATCGTTCCCGCCATGGTGGGTGTTCAGTGTTATGCTCGCAAACTCAATCTGCTTCAGTTGGGGGATGAGGACGCACACTATCTGGGCGTCAAGGTGAAACAGACCAAGCTGATATTACTGCTGCTCAGCGCGCTGCTGGTTGGCACCGCGGTAGCGGTCAGCGGCGTGATTGTGTTTATCGGACTGGTTATCCCGCATCTGGTTCGCATGAATCTGAGTGCCGATCACCGTTGGTCACTCCCCGGTTCAGAGCTGGCAGGTGCGGGGTTGCTTATTGCGGCCGATACGCTGGCTCGCACTGTGCTAGCTCCGGCGGAAATGCCCGTGGGTTTACTCACCAGCCTGATAGGCGGTCCCTACTTCCTATGGCTCATTGTCACGCACAAGGGACGAACCCATGACTAATAGCCTGACGGCCCAGCATCTGCACTATCAGGTTGACGGACGCACTTTGATTGATGATGTTTCGTTGGACATCAACGGCGGTGAAATCGTCGCTATTATTGGCCCGAATGGGGCGGGAAAATCCACGTTGCTGCGGCTGCTCACCGGCTATCTGGCCCCCGACAGCGGTCAATGTCAGTTGGCCGGGAAAGCGCTCGCAGATTGGCAACCGGATGCCTTGGCCAAAACCCGCGCCGTGATGCGCCAGCACGGTGTGCTAAATTTCCCCTTCAGCGTACGCGACGTGGTCGCCATGGGACGAGCCCCCTATCGCCACGATCGCGCAGGCGACAGCGTGGTCGATCATGTCATGGCGTTAACCGAATGCACCGCATTGGCCCAGCAGGATTATAGCCAAGCGACATTATTTTGATAACAGCCAGCTATGCTTCTTTGCCGCATATCAGGGCATAGGATGTAATCATTTTTAAGTCGGTTGGCTATATCGCCACCTTTCCGGCGGGGAGCAGCAGCGCGTACAGTTAGCACGGGTGCTGGCACAATTATGGCACCCAACACCGACGCCCTGTTGGCTGTTTCTGGATGAACCGACATCCGCACTCGATCTCTATCATCAGCAACACCTGCTGCGTCTGCTTAAGCAGCTCACACAGCAGCAGCCCCTTGCGGTATGTTGCATCCTGCACGACCTGAATCTGGCCGCGCTGTATGCCGATCGCATTGCCCTGCTGCATCAGGGAAAACTGGTGGCACAAGGCACACCACAGGCGGTATTGCAAAGCGAAACGCTCACGCAATGGTATCAGGCCGACGTGCTGGTACATCCACACCCCGACGACGCTACGCCGCAGGTTTTTCTGCGCCGTTAGCCTAGCTGGAGCAAGACACTTCCAACGCTTTGCCCCACGCTGGCGGTGCCGCCGCCAGCGATTGGTATTCGGGCTGTTCATCATAAGCGCGGGAAAGCGCCTGATGCAGTTGCGCTAACGGGCCAACATCATCCTGCTCTGCTGCTTCAATCGCCTGCTGTGCCAGGTAGTTACGTAGGATATATTTCGGATTAGCCGCTTTCATGCTGCGCTGTCGTTCCGCATCACTCTGCGTCTCCAGCGCCAGGCGTGCGCGATAATCGCGAAACCAGGCGTCAAATGCGGCACGGTCGATAAACAGGTCACGCAGAGGCGACTCGGCCTGCGGCACGTTGGTATCGCTCAGCAGGCGGAAAGTACGGGTATAGTCACTGCGCTCACGTGCCATCAAGCTCAGCAATGCTACCAACAGATCGTTGTCTCTGGCATCCGCATCGAAAAAACCCAACTTGGCGCGCATCAGTTGACCAAAATGCGCCATCAGGGCCGGTTCATAGCAACCCAGCGCTGTTTCAAGTGATTCAACCGGCAACAATCCAGAGAGTGCCTGCGCTAAGCGGTGCAAATTCCACAGCGCCACTGCTGGCTGGTTGTCAAACGCATAACGACCGTGGTAATCGGAGTGGTTACAGACAACGTCAGGTTGATAGTCATCCATAAAACCATAGGGGCCATAATCAAACGTCAGGCCAAGGATCGACATATTGTCCGTGTTCATCACGCCGTGGGCGAACCCCACCGCCTGCCAATGGGCAACCATGCGCGCCGTGCGTTCAACAATATCGGTAAACCAAAGCGAGTAACGCTGCTCATCGTGCTGCCACTGTGGCCAGTGGTGCGTGATGGCGAAATCGGCCAGTTTTTTCACCTGCTCCGGCTGACGCGCATAGTAAAAGTGCTCAAAATGCCCGAAACGCAGATGACTTTCGGCAACGCGTATCAGCATCGCCCCCTGCTCTTGCTGTTCGCGTTGAACGGGTTCATCGCTCGTAACGATCGCCAAGGCGCGCGTGGTGGGAATGCCCAAATGATACAATGCTTCTGACGCGAGAAATTCGCGAATCACCGAACGCAGCACCGCACGGCCGTCTCCCATGCGCGAATAGGGGGTCAACCCTGCCCCTTTCAGGTGCCATTCCATGCTGGAACCGTTCGCCAGTCGCTGCTCACCCAGCAAAATCCCCCGCCCATCCCCCAGTTGCCCAGCCCATACGCCAAACTGATGGCCGCTGTAGACCTGCGCCAACGGCAGCATACCGGGCAACAGCGTCTTTCCCTGCCAGATATCAATGTATTCAGGCTGAAACCAACTGGCAGGCACCCCTAACTGCTCCGCCAGTTTCGCGCTGTGATACAGCAAGCGCGCCCCCTGTAAGGGGGTGGGCAAAAGCGCCGTGTAACAACCAGGCAAGGCGTCATGGTAGTGATGGGTAAATCGTAATCCCTGTGTCATCGTCGTTCTGTCACTCTACTGCGTCTGTCAAACTTGAGTGTAGAACGTCAACAAGGAAATAAACACGGAGAAAATATAGGGATACTGGTTTACGCCGCCGGCGTCAGTTCCTGCTCCAACGCATGCAGCGGGATGGCAGGCCACAGCTTGCCTTGTATAGCCAAGCGACATTATTTTGATAACAGCCAGCTATGCTTCTTTGCCGCATATCAGGGCATAGGATGTAATCATTTTTAAGTCGGTTGGCTATATCGCATCCACCTTGAGGTGATGCACTTTTTTCAAATGCTCGGGCGTATCAATCCCTTTAGCGATCACCCCGAGGCCCTGCTGATGGCTTTTCATCACGTTAAGCAGCGGATCCATGATCATATCGGGGGCTGGACGAGATAGAATATCCCACACCAGTTTCGGATCGATTTTCACATATAGCCAAGCGACTTAATTTTGATTACACCATATGGACTGAGAACAAACTCTCTGTATCGCAACCCATCTCTCTTTTTTTGCTTTTTGCTTGTGCCCATTTATGCTCAATTGGGTTAAGATCTGGCGAATATGTAGGCAAATACTCCACCATATACCCTGCATCGATGATGACTTGTTGAATATTATGTTTTTTGTGAAAAGTGGCATTGTCCATCATGATTACACTGTTTTTAGGGAGTACTGGGATAAGGACTTGTGTGACCCAGGCATAGAAAACATCGCTGTTAATATTGATATCAAATAATCCGATAGCAAACAGCGTTGTGCCTAATAAAGCGCCGATAACATTTGTTCTTCCCCTAGCTCCCCAGTTCTTCAGGCCAAAACACCGTTGACCTTTTGGGGAATAGCCGTGAGTCCGTGGGGCATCGTGTGAAAAACCACTTTCATCAATAAAAACAATAGGTTTACCTTCTTTTTCATACTGTTGTTTTTTTTGTTGAAATCCCTGCCGGGCGTTTTCGTCGGCTTTCGGATGACGTAGAGTTTTTTTTATAGGTCAATCCCAGCTTTTTAAGCGCTTGCCAAATGGCCTTCTGACAAACGCCAAAACGCTCTGCACGTTCTTTTTGGTAAGCATCTGGATATTGTTCAACATCTTTTATCAACTCGGATTTATCGATCTTTCGCTGACGCGTGGTCGATGCTTTTGACTCTATTTGATTAATCCAACGCGATACAGAGGCAGGGCCAATCCGAAATTGCTTCGCTGTTTCTCGGATACTCAACCCTTCGTTTTTCCGTGTAGATATCACTTTACGTCTAAAATCAATTGAATAGCTCATTTAAATAATGTAATCAAAATTAAGTCGTTTAGCTATAGCAACGCATCGTGGCAGTAACGGGCGTCATAAGCACCGTCTGCTGACACTTCCCTGATTTTTCGGTGGGTTTGGTTAATCAGGCCCGGCAGTGCCTGCGCATCTGTCGTTCCGCTGAGCGATAAGTCGGCACAGATAATCTCATGCGTCGCACTGTCTGCTGCCAGATGAAGCTTGCGCCACACTCTTCGTCTGTCAGCCCCATGCTGCCTGACTTTCCATTCACCTTCGCCAGGCTTTGTTGAATAATTTAACCGTTTGATTTACATCTTCTTTAGTTAGAATGCATTTACAGAGAATGTATTTTGTTAGAACGACAAATC
Organism: Symbiopectobacterium purcellii; assembly: GCF_052050035.1. Lineage (GTDB taxonomy): Bacteria > Pseudomonadota > Gammaproteobacteria > Enterobacterales > Enterobacteriaceae > Symbiopectobacterium > Symbiopectobacterium purcellii_A. Next base: position 3,194,250 of record NZ_CP189882.1, on the reverse strand, counting down.
AAATAGTTAGCACAATAAAAAGCATTCCGAGAGGAAAAATTAGTCGTTGAAATTTTATAATGCTTATATAAATCAGTATCTTAAATTATTCAGCAAAGCCCCTTCGCCAAAGACCTTCAGACCGGTACTGTCGATGACCAGATGCGAGATTTCACCACGCGTTGGCGTTTTTATGCTGATACTGACGGTTTTTGCCCGCCGACTGACCAGAGAGTAGTCCGGGCAGCGCAGTGGCAGGCTCATCAGTGTAAAAACCGAGTCGACAAAGCCCTGTAATGCCCGGAGCGACAGGTTAAACACGCGCTTTATCATCAAAACCGTGGTAACAGCCATATCGGTGTAGTAAAGCGGCCGACCACGACCTTCAGGCGAAGAACTGTCAGTCCATGCAGCGATGGCCGACTCATCAAGCCAGACCGTCAGGGAGCCGCGTTGTCTGAGTGCTTTGTTGTAGGTGGGCCAGTTGGTGATTTTAAACTTTTGCTTTGCCATGGGGAGCTGCTATCGGGAGCGATGATAGTGCTTTGATCCGGCGATCCCCTGAAAGTTCGATTTATTCAACAAAGCCACTGATTGGCGTCAATGCAGCTAACCCTTTCTGGCATGTTGCACCCTGTGAATATGTAAGTGGTTGGTGTTTTATGTTTATTTAAGTATTGGATAGTTTTATGCCGTTAAAATTCGCTCGGCGAACTGTGTGAGTTATTAGCAACCACAGGGGGAAACGATGAATTATCTATTGCATTGCATACCTGATGAAAATGAAGAGAAACAGATACTTGATGGTTTATGGAAACATAATGACCAATTTGCACCTGTTAATATTCAACCATTGAGAATCACGGTTAAAGATGAATCAGGGAACATCAAGGGGGGCATAATAGCCAGGACATGGTGGGGCGGATTAGATATCCAATACCTTTGGGTTGCGGCTGAATATCAAAAAAACGGCGTCGGACGTGAATTGATGCTAATGGCTGAGCGTGAGGCGATAGAGAGAGGTTGTCATTTTTCTTATGTTGATACATTCAGCTTTCAGGCGCGTGGGTTTTATATAAAACTGGGCTATTCGGAATATGGCAGCCTTGATGGCTTTTTTATGAAATTTTCAAGGCATTACTTGGGCAAGCAACTTCACTGATTGCAAAGGGAAGCTATGTGCGTTGCCGGCGATTCTTCTAGCGCTATCGGCATTCACCCAATGCTAAAATTATTAAATAAAAGTAACTATCAAATAACGTCAGCAGGAACCTGATAGGTTTATCTATTTCCTGACGCTGTTAGGCATTATTTTCCCACCTGTCGTCGGCGTGATGATTGTGGGGGATTTTTGCGTAAAAGCGCATGCTGAAAAACGGAGTCGGTCTCGTGATACTAACACCTTGCCCGGGGATGACATCGCGCCATTAATAGGTTGGGCCGCTATTTTTTGCTGTTTGTTAGGGAATTTTTTGGGGGCTATCGACAGATGGGGCATTCCCTCGATTAGCTCACTATTGGTTGCCATGGTTTCTTATTGGGGAATTTATAAAATTAACGTCTTTACCAACACCGTTTCCCGCTAGTGCCGCGTAATCACATTATATCCAACCCCGTACACCTTGGTGGCTAAGCGATAATAGCCACCAAGGTGCACGTTTATGCCGCTAAGGTGTGCTGGGCCATGTCAGTCAGAAGGCCTGCGATGAAATCGATACGCTGTGGCCTTTCGCTGAGGTCTTTCATAAATCTCAAGCGTGTAGGGCCATCCAAGCGATAGACGCGAGGATCGCTCTGTAACAGGCCAATCAGGTGCGTAGGGTCGACCCGATTGTGGGCGCTGAACTCGATAAATCCCCCTTTTTCGTTGCCCTCGATACGTTTGATTCCCAGCGATTGTGCCTGCTGGCGCAACGCGGCAATCTGCAACAGATGGTGCGTGGCATCTGGCAGGGTACCAAAGCGATCGATAAGTTCCACTTTCAGCTCTGCCAACGCGTTATCATCCTTGGCGCTGGCAATGCGCTTATAGAACGACAACCGCGTGTTGACGTCAGGAATAAAGGCTTCTGGCAGCAAGGACGGTAGGCGCAGTTCCACCTCGGTCTGGCTGCTGATCAGATCTTCCAACGAGGTTTCACGCCCGGCTTTGAGTGCATCGACCGCACTTTCCAGCAGTTCCATATAGAGCGAAAAACCGACGGTAGTCATCTGCCCACTTTGATCTTCGCCAAGCAGTTCACCCGCACCGCGAATCTCCAAATCATGAGTTGCCAGCGCAAAGCCTGAACCCAGATCTTCCAGTGAGGCGATGGCTTCCAGTCGTTTGTGCGCATCCGTACTCATCGCCTTCGGGTTCGGCGTCAGCAAATAGGCATAGGCCTGATGGTGCGAACGTCCTACGCGGCCGCGCAACTGGTGCAACTGGGCCAAACCAAAATGGTCGGCACGCTCAATGATGATGGTGTTGGCGCTGGGGATATCAATGCCGGTCTCAATGATGGTGGTGCACACCAGTACGTTAAAGCGCTGATGGTGGAAATCGCTCATCACGCGTTCCAGATCCCGTTCGCGCATTTGGCCGTGACCAATCGCAATGCGCGCTTCAGGGACTAACTCAGCCAGACGTTGAGCGGCTTTCTCGATGTTCTCTACGTCGTTATAGAGGTAATAAACTTGTCCGCCGCGCAGAATTTCACGCAGCATCGCTTCGCGCACCAACAATCCATCATACTCGCGTACAAAGGTTTTTACCGCCAGACGGCGAGCAGGCGGTGTGGCAATAATCGAAAGATCGCGCATCCCGCTCATCGCCATGTTCAGCGTTCGCGGGATCGGTGTGGCGGTTAGCGTCAGGATATCCACGTCGGCACGCATCGCTTTGATACGCTCTTTGTGGCGCACGCCAAAACGGTGCTCTTCATCGACAATCAGCAGCCCAAGGTCACGCCAGTGCACGTCACTTTGCAGCAGTTTGTGGGTGCCAATCAGAATGTCTACCTTGCCTTCCTGTGTTTGTTCCAGCACCTGCGTCTGTTCTTTGGCGCTGCGGAAACGGGAAAGCATTTCGATTCGGATAGGCCAGTTGGCAAAGCGATCGCGGAAGTTGTCGTAATGTTGTTGTGCCAACAGGGTGGTTGGCACCAGCACGGCCACTTGTTTGTGGTTTTCTACCGCGAGAAACGCGGCACGCATCGCGACTTCGGTTTTGCCGAAGCCAACGTCACCGCATACCAGCCGATCCATTGCCAGCGGCTGGCACATGTCGCTCAGCACGGCATTAATAGCTTGCGCCTGATCCGGCGTGGTTTCGAACGGGAAACCCTCGCAGAAAAGTTGGTATTGCTCGCGATCGTGCTTAAAGGCAAAGCAGCTTTTTGCGGCGCGTTGGGCATACACATCCAGCAGTTCGGCTGCCACATCACGCACCTTCTCCGCCGCTTTTTGCCGCGCACGTGACCAGGCATCGCCGCCCAGTTTGTGCAACGGCGCGTTATCATCCGCTCCGCCGGAATAACGGCTGATAAGGTGCAATGATGAAACCGGAACATAGAGTTTATCTTCTCCGGCATAGGTCACGATCATGTACTCAGCGGTGATGCCACCGGCTTCCAGCGTAGTGAGACCGACGTAACGGCCAACACCGTGTTCCAAATGCACCACCGGCTGGCCCGGATGCAGTTCGGCCAGGTTGCGGATCAGCGTGTCGGTATTAATGGTGCGGCGGCTGTCCTGACGTCGACGTGCAACGCGTTCGCCGAGCAGATCGCTTTCACAAATCAACGCGCGCTGGCGCAGCGTGTCGATAAAACCGTGCTCGCTGGCGCCGATAATCAGATAAGCGCCGGGCTTATCCGCCTGATCCAACCGAGCGATTGGCGTCGGTGCCAATTTGATACGCGCCAGTAATTCCTGAAGGGTTTCACGGCGCCCCTCGCTTTCGACGGAAAAAATAACCTGTCCGGTAAAGCCTTCCAGAAAACGTCGCAGTGCATCCAGCGGCGCTTTATGCTGATGCTGGATGGCAATGTCCGGTAGCGTTTGGTAACCGAGGTTGCGGTGCGCCGCTTTCTCTGTCAGCGTTTCTTTACTGAGTTGAACGCGCGGCCAGGCTTTCAGTTCGCTGAACAAGGCATCGACTCGCAGCCACAATGCTTCCGGCGCTAACAGCGGACGCATCGGGTCTATGCGGCGACTTTCAAAGCGTTGTTGAATATCGGCCCAAAAGCGGGTGGCGCTTGCCTCAAGATCGCCGGTATTAACCAGCAGTGCATTGCGGGGGAGATAGCTGAATAGCGTGCTAAGCGGCTGTTCAAAAAACAGCGGCTGCCAATATTCAATGCCCGCAGGCCAGGTGCCTTTGCTGACCTGTTGATAAATATGCTCGGCATCACGACGCACTTCAAAGGTTTCGCGCCATTGGCTGCGAAAGCGTTCGATGGCATTTTTGTCGGTAGGAAATTCGTGCGCAGGCAGTAGGCTAATCTGTGCCACTTCGTGCAGCGTGCGCTGGCTATCGACATCAAATACGCGCAGGCTGTCTACGTCATCATCGAAAAAATCGATGCGATAGGGTTCTTCGCTGCCCATGGGAAAGAGGTCCAACAGCGCACCGCGTGTGGCAAACTCCCCGTGCTCCATTACCTGGTCGACACTGCGATAACCTGCTTGCTCCAACTGCGCGCGCAGTTTATCGCGCGACAAGCGTTGCCCCTTTTTCACCATCAACGCATGACCGTGCAAGAACGTGTGCGGGCACACCAACTGCATCAGCGTATTGACTGGCAACACCAGCACGCCTCGCGTCATCTCAGGGAGGTGATGCAGCGTGGAGAGGCGAGCGGAGATTATCTCCTGATGCGGCGAGAAACTGTCGTAGGGGAGCGTCTCCCAGTCAGACAGCGTGGTGACCGGATGCGACGTAAACTGCTGAAGTTCATCGCGTAGCCGCAGCGCGTTTTGCATATCGGGTGCAATAAGGACCACTGGCCCGGCGTGGCGTTCAATGATGTCGGCACACTCGACGGCGCAGGCAGCGCCGGTTAGTTGGCCTAACAGACGTTGTTCACCCGCTTTTACGGGCAGAGCATAGCGATTTTTTTCAGGCATTTTTCAGGCATATTCCGAATATCTGGTGTTGCCCCGTTCCAGCATAAGAAAAAGCAGTGTAGAAAGCGGGGTAGGGTTCCATAAAGTGATATGACCCTTTATTATCCTTAATCACTTTGCTTTAGCAACCTTATCCAGACGGATTTCATGTATCAACCTGTCGCTTTATTTATTGGCCTGCGTTATATGCGTGGGCGAGCAGCGGATTGCTTTGGGCGATTTGTCTCCTGGTTATCGGCTATTGGCATCACGTTGGGCGTCATGGCACTGGTGACCGTATTGTCGGTGATGAACGGTTTTGAACAGGAGCTTGAGGAGAGCATCCTGGGACTGATGCCTCAGGCGGTGGTGACCACTCCGGGCGGTTCGCTCGATCCGCAGGCGTTGCCTGCCTCGTCGTTGAGCACCTTACAGGGCGTGACGCGCATTGCCCCTATCACCACGGGTGAAGTGGTGCTGCAAAGTGCGCGCAGCGTGGCCGTGGGCGTGATGCTGGGCATTAATCCCAATGAACCCGAGCCTTTGTCGCTTTTTTTGAAAAACACCTCGCTCACGCAACTTCAGCCGGGTGAATACCAGGTGATCCTGGGTGAGCAGTTGGCCTCTCAGCTTGGGGTTAAGCGCGGTGAACAGCTGCGTATTATGGTTACCGGTGCCAGCCAACTCACACCGATGGGGCGCATTCCCAGCCAGCGCTTATTTACCGTGGCGGGTACTTTTGCCGCAGGTAGCGAGGTGGATGGTTACCAGATGCTGGTGAATCAGCAGGATGCATCGCGTCTGATGCGTTACCCGGCCGGGCACATAACTGGCTGGCGCCTGTGGCTGGAAAACCCGTTGGATATTGTGGCGTTCAGTGCGCAGCCAGTGCCACAAGGATGGGTGATGAAAGACTGGCGTGAGCGCAAGGGCGAACTGTTTCAGGCTGTTCGCATGGAAAAAAATATGATGGGGCTGTTGTTGAGCCTGATTGTCGCTGTCGCGGCGTTCAATATCATTACGTCGTTGGGGTTGTTGGTGATGGAAAAACAGGGTGAGGTGGCCATTTTGCAAACGCAGGGGCTGACTCAACGCCAGATTATGGCGGTGTTTATGGTGCAGGGGGGAAGCGCCGGGGTGGTTGGCGCGCTGTTGGGCGCCGTGCTCGGTACGTTGCTGGCTAGCCAGCTTAATACGCTGATCCCGGCATTGGGGCTGTTGCTGAATGGTGCCGCGCTGCCCGTTCATATTGATCCGGTGCAGGTGGTGACCATCGCGCTGGTGGCGATGATCGTTGCCTTGCTGTCTACCCTTTATCCTTCCTGGCGCGCCGCCGCCGTTCATCCCGCAGAGGCTTTACGCTATGAATGATTCCCTGTTGTTGCAATGTAATGACCTGTGCAAAACCTACCAGGAAGGGAAGCTGTCCACCGACGTGCTGCGTCATGTGACCTTCAGCATGCAAGCTGGTGAAATGATGGCGATTGTCGGCAGTTCCGGTTCAGGCAAAAGCACCTTGTTGCATCTGCTGTGCGGACTGGATGCGCCCACCGCGGGCGATGTTATCTTCAAAGGTCAGGCGCTCAGTCGGCTTTCTGCCGCCGCTAAATCGGCGCTGCGCAACCGTGAGCTGGGCTTTATCTACCAGTTTCACCATTTACTGCCGGATTTCACCGCGTTGGAAAACGTGGCGATGCCATTGTTGATTGGCAAAACGCCGCCCGCGCAGGCGCAGGATCAGGCGCGCGCCATGCTGGCCGCCGTGGGGCTGGATGCACGACGCGAGCACCGCTCCAGCGAATTGTCCGGCGGGGAGCGTCAACGCGTGGCCATCGCCCGCGCGCTGGTGAACAACCCGTCGCTGGTGCTGGCGGATGAGCCTACGGGTAACCTCGATCAGCGCACGGCGGATACCATTTTTGAACTGCTGGGCGAATTAAACGTGCGTCAGGGCACCGCGTTTCTGGTGGTGACTCACGATTTGTCACTGGCTGCGCGTTTGCGTCGCCAGTTGGAAATGCGTGACGGGCAGCTTCAGCAAGAGTTAACCCTGATGGGAGCCGCGCAATGAGTTTTCCCCCGCTCTCCCTGCTGATTGGGCTGCGTTTTAGCCTGGGTCGTCGGCGTGGTGGCATGGTTTCCCTGATCTCGGTGATCTCAACCATCGGTATTGCACTCGGGGTGGCGGTGCTGATCGTCGGCCTCAGCGCGATGAACGGCTTCGAACGCGAATTGAAAAATCGTATTCTGGCGGTGGTGCCCCATGGTGAAATTGAGCCGATCAATCCGCCGTTCACCGGCTGGCAGAACATGTTGCCTAACATTGAGCATGTGCCTGGCATTGTTGCCGCGGCGCCCTATGTGCATTTCACTGGGCTGCTGGAGAGCGGTCCCAGACTGCGCGCGATACAGATGAAAGGCGTCGATCCGCAACAGGAACAACGTTTCAGCACCTTGCCAACGTTCGTGGCGGGAAACGCGTGGGCCAATTTCAAAGCGGGTGAGCAACAGGTTATTCTCGGCAAGGGCGTCGCGCAGGCGCTTGAAGTGAAAACCGGGGATTGGGTGACGGTGATGATCCCCAACAGCGATCCGCAAATGAAGCTGTTGCAGCCGAAACGCATTCGCCTGCACGTGAGTGGCATTCTGCAACTTAGCGGGCAGCTCGATCATAGTGTGGCGTTGATTCCTTTGGCCGATGCGCAGCAGTATTTGGAAATGGGTGATGATGTCAGCGGCATTGCTATCAAGGTCGATGACGTATTCGCCGCCAGCAAACTGGTGCGAGATGCAGGGAAAGTGACTGATACCTATATCTATATTCGTGACTGGATTGGCACCTACGGCTACATGTATCGCGACATCCAGATGATTCGTACTATCATGTATTTAGCGATGGTACTGGTGATTGGCGTTGCCTGTTTTAACATCGTTTCCACGTTAGTGATGGCGGTGAAAGACAAAAGCAGCGACATCGCCGTATTGCGCACGTTGGGGGCGAGCGACGGTCTTATTCGCGCCATTTTCATTTGGTACGGGCTGCTGGCAGGCCTGCTCGGCTGCGTGATCGGCGCCGTGATTGGCGTGGTGGCGACGCTGCAACTGAGTGCGATTATTCGTGGGCTCGAATCGCTGACCGGACACCATTTTCTGTCGGGCGATATCTATTTTATCGATTTCCTGCCGTCAGAATTGCACATGACGAATGTGGTTCTGGTGCTGCTCACCGCCGTGGCGCTGAGCTTGCTGGCCAGTTGGTATCCGGCGCGGCGCGCCAGTCGTATTGAGCCCGCTCGCGTGTTAAGCGGACAGTAGCGCTACGGCCCTTGCAATCCATAACCTATTCAGCCACAGAGGAGTAAGCCATGTATTATGGTTTTGATCTGGGCGGCAGTAAGATTGAAGTCGGCGTCTTTGATGCGGATATGCGGTCCGTATGGCAAAAGCGGGTGCCCACGCCGCGTAATGACTACGATGCGTTGCTGGCGGCCTTCGTTGCACTCACGCAGGAAGCCGATGCGTTGACGGGCAAACAGGGAACCGTCGGCGTCGGCATTCCCGGTATGCGCGGCGGAGATGATGGCGCGCTGTTTACCGCTAATTTGCCGGCAACCATGGGAAAACCATTACAGGTGGATTTACAACGCCTGTTACAGCGCGATGTACGCATGACCAACGACGCCAACTGCTTTGCCCTTTCGGAAGCCTGGGAAGGCGAGTTCCGTCAGTACCCCGTGGTGTTGGGGCTGATCCTTGGCACCGGCGTCGGTGGCGGTCTGGTGATCAACGGTGAAGTGATTGATGGGCGCAACGGCATCACCGGTGAGTTTGGCCATTTCCGGCTACCGGTGGATGCGCTGGATATCATGGGTGAAGCTATCCCCCGGGTGAAATGCGGATGCGGACAGTCGGGCTGTATCGAAAACTATATTTCTGGCCGGGGTTTCGAGTGGCTTTATGCACATACTTATGGTGAAAATCTTAATGCTGTCACCATTATTCGCCACTATCGGGCGGGTGAGACAAACGCGCTGGCGCATGTCGATCGCTATATGAGCGTACTCGCCGCTTGCGTGGGGAATCTGTTGACGATGTTTGATCCCCACTTGCTGGTGCTGGGAGGTGGTTTGTCTAATTTTGATGAGATTTACCATTTTCTCCCGGCGCGGTTGCCTGAGTATTTGCTGCCGGTAGCGCGCTTACCGCGCATTGAGAAGGCGCGCTATGGCGATGCCGGTGGCGTTATGGGCGCGGCCCTGCTGCACTTTTCTGCGCAGTAGTTTTTTAGCGACACACGTTTATTGCCAATCAAGCAGGCAGTGTTAGACACTTTCCACCCAGCGTTCACAGGAGCAGACATGCATACGCGTCAAAGGATGATACGGTTTCATCAAGGAAAGCGACTGCGTCAGCAGCGTCTGCGTTCACGTGTTTTCCATAAGTATTATCTGGCCGTGAATGAATCAAAAAGCCCGCGCGTGGTGGTGCTGACCGGCGCCGGGATTTCAGCGGAATCTGGCATTCGCACCTTTCGTGCAGCGGATGGCCTGTGGGAAGAGCACCGGGTGGACGATGTCGCCACGCCGGAAGGGTTTCAACGCGATCCACAACTGGTACAGGCATTTTACAACGCGCGGCGTAAGCAGTTGCAGCAGCCAGAGATAGTGCCCAATGCGGCACACCTGGCGTTAGCCAATCTTGAGGCGGCGCTCGGGGATAACTTCCTGTTGGTGACGCAAAATATCGATAATTTGCACGAGCGTGCGGGCAGCCAGCGGGTTGTTCATATGCACGGCGAATTGCTTAAGGTGCGCTGTTGCCAGAGCGGACAGGTTATCGAGTGGACCGGTGATATCGCAGCCGATGAACGCTGCCACTGTTGCCAGTTCCCCGCACCGTTGCGCCCGCACGTGGTGTGGTTCGGGGAAATGCCCCTTGGTATGGAACGTATTTATCAGGCGCTGGCGCAAGCCGATTATTTCATCGCTATCGGTACTTCCGGCCATGTCTATCCCGCCGCAGGATTCGTTCATGAAGCGCACACCCATGGTGCTTACACCATAGAACTGAATCTCGAGCCGAGTCAGGTAGAGAGCCAGTTTGATGAAGAAATCTACGGTGCGGCGACGGCGGTGGTGCCGGAGTTCGTCGGGGCCTGGCTAACTGGGCGGCGTAAAGTGGCATTTTAATCGCCTGAATACGTTAGCGTGATGAACGGCGTGCAGTGACGCTACATGAAAGACGGTCGAGTTAAGCCGAGTTGGGTTTGCGGGGTGTGACCGCAGTGTACAGGATAGCGTTATGCAGCCATTAAACTAGTTGCTGAATAGAGACTTGCATTTTTTGTCAGGCTATTGAGAATAAAAAGAGGTTTAACTTAGAGAATAAAGGTTTGAAATGATCAACAAAGAGCGGTTGTTACGAGATAATCGTTTATGTAAAGCAATCATTGGATTATCAGTCGAAGAATTGAAAAATTTAGCCGCTGAATTTTCAGCTTGTTATTTGATTTATCGGAAAAAGAATCGAAAAGATCACGAGCGGCAGATGGGTGCAGGGCAGAAAGGATTTATCCCAACCCCATTAGATAAACTGCTTTTTATTTTATTGTATTTAAAATGTTATCCGACCTATGATTTGCAAGGACTTCTTTTTGGTTTAGATAGAACACGGGTATGTCGCTGGGTAAAAATATTATTGCCGGTTTTAGAGATGACCTTGGGGCGAGAATGTGTTTTGCCCGCTCGTCAAATTCGCTCTGCTGAGGAATTTTTTCGCGCCTTTCCTGGAGTTAAAGACGTCTTTATTGATGGGACAGAGCGACCTGTCCAAAAGCCTAAGAATCTGCGTCGGCGAAAAAAAATGTATTCGGGAAAGAAAAGACAGACCACTCGAAAAGGGCTTATTATGACTGACGAAACAAGGCAAATTGGATTTATCCCCATGAGCAAAAATGGGCGCCGTCACGATAAACGCTTACTCGATAAAGTCGATATAATTCGCCATATTCCTCCTGAGGTAACCATCTGGGCAGATACCGGTTTTCAAGGTATAGATAAACAGCATCCTAATACACAAATCCCAAAAAAAGGAACTCGAAAAAGACCTTTATCGCCTGAACAAAAACAAGAAAATAAAATAATCTCGGGCATCCGTATTACAGTTGAACACGCCATCGCGGGTATCAAGCGCCTCGGTTGCATGACCCAAATTTTACGGAATCGTAGACCCTTTATTGATGATACCTTCTTACTCCTTAGCGCCGGTCTTTGGAATTTCCATCTCAGAACAGCGTAAAATTTACTTCAATCACCGAAACACCCTTATTTCACTATTAAGCAACACGCTTATTGAACAAGGGATACTCGCTGTTGCGTTTGCGCCAGCGTTATCATGAGCCCCATTCCCAGTCGAAATGCAACAAAGTGACCCACTGGCCAGAGTCGGATAAAATCACCGTTCTGGCCCTACTGGAGATCCCGTTGCATGCAGGGAAAACATCTGACTCACAAAGAACGGTTCTACATCGAAAAGCGGCGTGGTGATGGGGTTAACCAGGCCACCATCGCCCGGGAACTGGAGCTTCCTCGTTCTACCATCAGCAGGGAACTCAGACGCAATACCGACGCCGCTTTCAACGGGGTCTATTCCTGCAGAAGGGCCGAAACGTTGGCCAGAGGGCGGCGGCAGAAAACACGGCCGGACAGCGTGATTAACCAGCTTGAACCGCACATTCAGGACTTTATCAGAACGGCGCTGTCTACCCACACCTCACCTGAGGTCATCAGTGGGCGCCTGGTCCTGGAATTTGGCCTGTCCGTCAGCAAGAACTCGCTCTATCGCTATATCCTGCAGGAGCGCCGGGCCGGCGGTGAGCTGTATCAGCAGCTCCCTCATCGGGGTAAACGGTATAACTATCAGACCGATGAGAACAAACGCGGTCCTATTCCCAACCGTGTTGGCATTGAGCAGCGGCCGGCCGTTGCTGACCTCAAGCAGGAACCCGGGCATTTCGAGATTGACACCATCTTTGGCAAAGATCAGAAATCATTCCTGCTGACGGTGGTCGATAAAGCCGTCAAGCTGGTCATCATTCGCAAACTGCCCAACAAGCGAGCAGAGACAGTGGTAGCGGCCTTCAGGGACATCGTTGCCAATACCTTCTGCGAGTTTAAAACCCTGACTGCTGACAACGGTTCTGAATTTTCCCAGCACGGGGAAATTACAAAAGTCACGGGGGCACCGGTCTACTTTGCCCGGCCATATCATTCCTGGGAACGCGGGTTGAATGAGCATACCAACGGGCTGATACGGCGTTTTTACCCGAAGGGAACGGACTTCAATTATGTCACCCATCGCAAGGTTGCAGCACTCGAACACCTGCTCAATACGCGAGGCAGAAAATCGCTGGGTTATCGTTCTCCAAATGAGGTATTTTTAACGCACTTACAGGCGGCATAATGCCCTACCGTTTTGTTGCGTTTCGACTGGGAATGGGCCACTGGCTGGTGCCGGTGTCCGAGTAACCGCGCATTCGCCGCGTCAGACTTGCCAAAACAGTTAAATCAACGCTAAATTGGGCAGTAATATCATTCTGATAGCGTGACATTCGCCGCAGGACGCGGTGAACAAGAAAACGAACCGATACTCGCAGGATACCGCAGATGCGCTGGATTCAGGGGGTGCTGATCGCAAGTTTATTTTTGGTTGGGTGCAGCAGCCACCACGCTCCACCGCCTAATCCGCGTCTGGGCGACTCCATCATGGTAATAAGCCAACTTAACGAACAGCTCACGCAGTGGCGTGGCACGCCGTATCGCTATGGTGGGCTGGATCACCGCGGCATAGATTGTTCTGGCTTTGTCTATCTAACCTTTCGCGATCGTTTTGGTATGCAACTGCCGCGCACCACCGAAGCGCAAACGGAATTGGGTTCCCGCATTGACCGGGACGATCTGATGCCCGGCGATTTGGTGTTTTTTAAAACCGGCAGCGGCAGCAGCGGATTGCATGTGGGCATTTATGATAAAGACGATCAGTTTATTCACGCCTCCACCAGCCAGGGCGTAATGCGATCGTCATTGGATAACGTCTACTGGAAGCGGGCCTACTGGCAGGCGCGCCGAATCTGATTCCACTCTCAAGTGACGGCTGTCGAGGTCGGCAGGCCGTTTGCGCATGGAGCCTCAATGTCTTCACTTCGTTTGTTGCTGTCTGACTCGTACGATCCCTGGTTTAATCTGGCCGTCGAAGAGTGCATCTTTCGCCAAATGTCGCCTACGCAGCATGTGCTGTTTCTCTGGCGCAATGCGGAAACGGTGGTGATTGGCCGGGCGCAAAACCCGTGGAAAGAGTGCAATACTCGCAAGATGGAGGAGGATGGCATCACACTGGCGCGTCGCAGCAGCGGTGGCGGCGCCGTTTTCCACGATTTGGGCAACACCTGCTTTACCTTTATGGCAGGAAAGCCGGGGTATGATAAAAGTGTTTCAACGGCCATCATTCTTAATGCGCTGACCGCGCTAGGCGTTACTGCTTCGGCTTCAGGGCGTAACGATCTGGTGGTGGCGACGCCTGATGGTGAACGTAAGGTTTCGGGTTCCGCTTACCGGGAAACCAAGGATCGCGGTTTTCACCACGGTACGCTGTTGCTCAATGCGGATCTTTCACGTCTGGCAAATTACCTTAACCCGGATGTGAAGAAATTACAGGCCAAAGGTATCACCTCAGTCCGCTCTCGCGTTGCCAATTTGGTGGAACTGTTGCCGACTATTGATCACGTGCAAGTGTGTGAGGCGGTGCGTGATGCATTTTTTGCCTATTACGCGGACAGTTGCACGGCTGAACACATTTCACCCGCGCAAATGCCCGATCTTCCCGGCTTTCGCGAACAGTTTGCCAAGCAAAGCAGCTGGGAATGGAATTTTGGTCAGGCGCCAGATTTTACCCATATGCTGGATACGCGTTTTCCGTGGGGCGGTATTGAGTTGCATATGGACGTCGATCGCGGTGTCATTACGCGCAGCCAGTTGTTTTACCGACAGCCTGAACCCCGCGCCGCTAGAAGCGCTGGCGCAGTCCTTACAGGGACGGGCATATCGCGTGCCCGACATTATAGCCAAGCGACTTAATTTTGATTACACCATATGGACTGAGAACAAACTCTCTGTATCGCAACCCATCTCTCTTTTTTTGCTTTTTGCTTGTGCCCATTTATGCTCAATTGGGTTAAGATCTGGCGAATATGTAGGCAAATACTCCACCATATACCCTGCATCGATGATGACTTGTTGAATATTATGTTTTTTGTGAAAAGTGGCATTGTCCATCATGATTACACTGTTTTTAGGGAGTACTGGGATAAGGACTTGTGTGACCCAGGCATAGAAAACATCGCTGTTAATATTGATATCAAATAATCCGATAGCAAACAGCGTTGTGCCTAATAAAGCGCCGATAACATTTGTTCTTCCCCTAGCTCCCCAGTTCTTCAGGCCAAAACACCGTTGACCTTTTGGGGAATAGCCGTGAGTCCGTGGGGCATCGTGTGAAAAACCACTTTCATCAATAAAAACAATAGGTTTACCTTCTTTTTCATACTGTTGTTTTTTTTGTTGAAATCCCTGCCGGGCGTTTTCGTCGGCTTTCGGATGACGTAGAGTTTTTTTTATAGGTCAATCCCAGCTTTTTAAGCGCTTGCCAAATGGCCTTCTGACAAACGCCAAAACGCTCTGCACGTTCTTTTTGGTAAGCATCTGGATATTGTTCAACATCTTTTATCAACTCGGATTTATCGATCTTTCGCTGACGCGTGGTCGATGCTTTTGACTCTATTTGATTAATCCAACGCGATACAGAGGCAGGGCCAATCCGAAATTGCTTCGCTGTTTCTCGGATACTCAACCCTTCGTTTTTCCGTGTAGATATCACTTTACGTCTAAAATCAATTGAATAGCTCATTTAAATAATGTAATCAAAATTAAGTCGTTTAGCTATAATTGGGAACGTCTCATCGTCATTTTTGATTTTCCGCCGGAGATCCGCAAGGTTATCTACACCACCAACGCGATAGAGTCGTTAAATGCTTCATTGCGCAAGATAACGAAAACGCGACGAATATTTCCAACGGATGACTCGGTGCTAAAATTATTCTATCTAGCCTTGCATAATATCTCGGCTAAATGGACCCTACCAATCAGAGACTGGAAACCGGCTATGAGCCAATTCATGTTGATGTATGGAGATCGGATTTCCGGTTAAGCGATGGAGCCATTTACACGAAATTCTTTACAGACTCAAACTGCTTTTTATTTTATTGTATTTAAAATGTTATCCGACCTATGATTTGCAAGGACTTCTTTTTGGTTTAGATAGAACACGGGTATGTCGCTGGGTAAAAATATTATTGCCGGTTTTAGAGATGACCTTGGGGCGAGAATGTGTTTTGCCCGCTCGTCAAATTCGCTCTGCTGAGGAATTTTTTCGCGCCTTTCCTGGAGTTAAAGACGTCTTTATTGATGGGACAGAGCGACCTGTCCAAAAACCTAAGAATCTGCGTCGGCGAAAAAAAATGTATTCGGGAAAGAAAAGACAGACCACTCGAAAAGGGCTTATTATGACTGACGAAACAAGGCAAATTGGATTTATCCCCATGAGCAAAAATGGGCGCCGTCACGATAAACGCTTACTCGATAAAGTCGATATAATTCGCCATATTCCTCCTGAGGTAACCATCTGGGCAGATACCGGTTTTCAAGGTATAGATAAACAGCATCCTAATACACAAATCCCAAAAAAAGGAACTCGAAGAAGACCTTTATCGCCTGAACAAAAACAAGAAAATAAAATAATCTCGGGCATCCGTATTACAGTTGAACACGCCATCGCGGGTATCAAGCGCCTCGGTTGCATGACCCAAATTTTACGGAATCGTAGACCCTTTATTGATGATACCTTCTTACTCCTTAGCGCCGGTCTTTGGAATTTCCATCTCAGAACAGCGTAAAATTTACTTCAATCACCGAAACACCCTTATTTCACTATTAAGCAACACGCTTATTCTTGAGCGCGCAGCAACGCGCGCCGGGTTTCGTGATATCGCATTTCAGTTTGAACCTGTCGCCGCCGGGCTGTATTTTGAAGCGACGCTTCAGCAGGAAACGCGGGTGTTGGTGGTAGATATCGGCGGGGGAACTACCGACTGCTCGATGCTGCTGATGGGGCCTGCGTGGCACCGCAAGCAAGAGCGCTACGACAGTCTGTTGGGACACAGCGGATGCCGTACCGGCGGCAACGATCTTGATATCCAACTGGCCTTCAAACAGTTTATGCCGCTGCTCGGTATGAATGGCATGACAGAAAAAGGCATTGCCCTGCCAACCTTGCCCTGGTGGAATGCGGTCGCTATTAACGATGTGCCGGCGCAGAGTGCGTTTTACAACAATGCAACCCGCACACTGATCAACGAGATGATCCGCGATGCGCGTGAACCGGCACAGGTCAAACGCTTATTGAGCGTATGGCAGCAGCGCTTTAGCTATCGTTTGGTGCAGCAAGCGGAGGCTTGCAAAATTGCCTTATCCGATGCCTCCCTGACCGATGCTACGCTAGCGTTTATTGAAACCGCGCTGGCAACACGCGTTTCTGCCGAAGAGATGGTGCAGGCGATTGCGCAACCCGTGTCGCAGATTCAAACCCAAATTCGCCAGGCGCTGGACGACAGCGCCACACGTCCAGATGTCGTGTATTTGACCGGTGGAAGCGCGCGCTCGCCGCAACTGCGTCTGGCGGTACAACAAGCATTGCCTGATGTGGCTATCGCCAGCGGTGATGATTTTGGTTCCGTCACCGCCGGGTTAGCTCGCTGGGCGGAATTACTGTTTGAGCGTTAAGCAAGGAATGACAGGCCCTGACGGGCGTGTCAGATTTCCACTTATGCCTTTTGATTCAGTACCAATTGCCCATTTCTGTCCAACGGGATTTGGGTGCCGGGATCGCGATCCATGCGGATCTTGCCTTGCTGTGCGCCAATTTTATAGGTGACGTCATAGCCCATCACTTTCTGGGATTTGTCATATACCGTCTGGCAACGCTGTTGCGTCGTAGTGTAGGTATCATTATTCTGCATATGGCCCTGAACCTGATTGCCTGCATACCCGCCCGCCAACGCCCCCGCCACCGCGGCAATATCCTTGCCTCGACCACCGCCGACCTGATGGCCCAAGACGCCACCGGCCACCGCACCGAGTACCGACCCCGCCAGACGATTCTCATCTTGCACCGGACGACGATGGGTTACGCTGACATCACGGCACTCCTGACGCGGTGTTTTCACCGTTTCTTTAATGGGTGTTGCCGAAATAACCTGGGCAAACTGCGGCTCGGGTGAAAAAACCTCCATGCTGGCTACCGCCGCTACGCCCAGAGCAGCAGCCACACCGATACCCACCCCCGCTAACATGGATTTGTTCACAGAAACCTCCTTAATGACCGCTCGCACCTGCTTTATTCGCTGTATCCATGAGCGTCAGAGGATGGTGCCCATAACGTCGGTATCAGCCATTACAGCATGCGTTGTTTCGTTAATAACTGACGAAAGTGTGCATTCGAAGAAAATAAGTGACAATCAGATTAGTTAACCAAAAGCCTGGATATGTTAATAAAATGCGGTTATTTAGGATTTTTCTTAGGGGAAATTGGCGTTAAGGCGAGATGTTATTCTGCGAGTAAAAAGACGCCATATCTGAGCCTTTCAGGACAGGACAACGCGCCACCCCAACAGGTAGCACGTTGTAGAATCCCGTCGATTAATGCAGTTTCAAGCGCGGGCGAATCACGCGGTTAATACCGCCCACCAGCATCATCAACCCGGTTTTGGTATAGCCGTGCAAGGCAATCTGGTGCATACGGTACAGTGAAATATACACCACACGCGCAATGCGCCCTTCCACCATCACCGATCCACGCATCAGGTTACCCATCAGGCTGCCGACAGTGCTGAACTTGGATAACGATACCAGCGAACCGTGATCCTTGTAGACATAAGGCTTCAACGCCTGACCGTTAAGCTGGGCGATAATATTGTGATAGCAACGCGTCGCCATCTGGTGCGCCGCCTGGGCGCGCGGCGGGACCACGCCGCCACTCGGTTGCAGACACGATGCACAATCGCCGATGGCATAGATATTCGGATCGCGCGTGGTTTGCAGCGTCGGCTCCACCACCAACTGGTTGATGCGGTTGGTTTCCAGACCGGCTATCTCTTTCATGCCATCGGGTGCTTTGATCCCTGCGGCCCACACCATCAAATCGGCTTCGATAAACTCGCCCTCTTTGGTGTGTAAACCACCGGGTTTCGCTTCTGTGACCATGGTTTTGGTCAGAACGCGTACACCGATATTGGTCAACTCCTGATGTGCGGCAGCAGAAATACGCGGCGACAACGCGGGCAAAATACGCTCACCGGCCTCTACCAGCGTCACGTTCAATGCCTGATTATCCAGCCCGTCAAAGCCGTAGCTGTGCAGTTGCTTCACCGCATTGTGCAGTTCTGCGGAGAGTTCCACCCCAGTTGCGCCGCCGCCGACGATAGCAATGTTAACCTTTTCTTTGTCGTCGTTAGCGTTTGAGGTGAATTTCAGGAACAGGTTAAGCATTTCATTGTGGAAACGGCGCGCCTGTTTGGGGCTGTCGAGAAAAATACAGTTGTCTTTCACGCCGGTGGTGCCGAAATCGTTGGAAATACTGCCCAGCGCGATCACCAGAATATCATAGGACAGCGAACGTTCAGCAACCAGCATTTCAGCCTGACCGTTATAGATTTCGGCCAGTCGGATGCACTGGTTTTCACGATCGATGTCCATCAGAGTACCTAACTGAAAGTGGAAGCCGTGGTTGCGGGCATGCGCCAGATAGCTCATCGCGTCAATGTCATCATCCATCGAGCCTGTTGCCACTTCATGCAGCAACGGTTTCCATAAATGACTTTGATTACGATCGACCAAGGTGATCTCAGCTTTGCTTTTACGCCCCAGCTTATGGCCCAGGCTGGTGGCTAATTCCAAACCGCCGGCTCCACCGCCGACAATAACAATTTTTTTAAGTGCTGATGTCAAAACGCCCCCCTGATTGTGAACCAATAATTAATAATGCGTAAAAAACAATATCCTTATATTACATAGGGTTCTCATAAGTTAAATGCAAAATCTGAGGGAAGAATAGCACGCCAGGTCATTTGGTCATACCAAAATTGATATAGCCAACCGACTTAAAAATGATTACATCCTATGCCCTGATATGCGGCAAAGAAGCATAGCTGGCTGTTATCAAAATAATGTCGCTTGGCTATATATATGAATTTATTTTTTATCCACTTGATTCGCAGCAAAAAAATTTCTTTTGAATTCATCAAATTATTTGTAGGTGGTGATATCAGTATAGGACACACGACGTTAGACGATGAACGTCAAACTCCGTGGCAGGGAAAAATAAAAGGAGTTGTTAGCGATTAACCGAGCGTTTTAAACGCCTTAATGCGCTGAAGGTGCGGCGAGATACTCTTGAATTTATGTGTCTGGAGATCGTCCTAAATCACTTCGTAGAACGCCCCCAACAGCGCGGCACTGCGCTGGCTGTCCAGCATTTCATCGTTGCGCGACAGCACGGTCAGACAGCGATCGCGATTCTTCTCACGGAAATTGGCGACACACTTGGTGGCAATGTCGGAATACTCTTCAGGACTGTCGATTTTTCCTGCCATATTCTCTTGCGGGAACAGGTTTGCGTTGAAAATGACCTGACGGATATCACATAAAAAGCCGATACATTCAGCCCAAAAACCACCCAGCCCTACACCACAAATC
Organism: Symbiopectobacterium purcellii; assembly: GCF_052050035.1. Classification (GTDB taxonomy): domain Bacteria; phylum Pseudomonadota; class Gammaproteobacteria; order Enterobacterales; family Enterobacteriaceae; genus Symbiopectobacterium; species Symbiopectobacterium purcellii_A. The sequence goes on along the minus strand of NZ_CP189882.1, from coordinate 3,174,322 downwards.
AGCGGACGCTCGTCCTGCGCACGCTGGATCAGCTTCTCGACGTGTTTAAGTAAATGTTGCATATCATGCCGGGGATGAAGCGTACTGTAGCTCAGCAGCTCAACGTCCTGGTCAATAAACTGCAACACTTTTTCATGGTTACCAGGGCTAGTGGAGTCAAAGCCATGCAAGTAGATAATCATCTGAACTCCATCCTCCGGTTACGGCCAATGCCAGACGTCGCCTCATTATCGCGAGCAAACGCTTTTTGATAATACACCTGATGGATCGTGCCTGCATTGACCGGTGACAGGTTATCTGACGCGCAGGTGTAGATTACTCGTCCAGATTACACGTTCAGTCCGAGAGCACGACGCGAAGCCGAACCTGCCGCTAAAAACGCCGTTTGTCCCGTTTGATGCCAGCACACCTCACACCACATCAGAATAAGATAATCGGCCCAGGGCAGCCACTGTTGAACCGATGCGTTCAATGCCTGCGCGCACAAACCCGGGCGCTGCTGTTGGTAGGTTCGCAGCAAGTGCCGTTGTGACTCAACGTCAAGCCCGTTGCCACGCACCAGCAGCGCCAGTTCCAGCCCAATGTCACCATCGGCGGCGTATTCCCAATCGATAAGCAGCAGCGACCCCTGCGGCGTGATCAAGACATTCTCGCTATGCACGTCAAGATGCAAAGGTGCCCACGCGAGCAAGTCAGGTGGAGCTTTACGCTGAAAATGGTGGTGCCAGCGCAGCAGCGCAGGCGAGCGCCGACGCGGATCCATGTTTTGCCAATGGCGGGTAAACTGCATCGGCAAATTCAAACGAAAACCACAACACGGCTGGCGATGAAGTTGGCTGAGCAGTTGTGCCAGCGATCCGTTTTCCAATAGGCAGGAAAAATCCTGCGCAGACACTGTAGCCCCTGAGGCCCATTCCACAATGAGCCAACCGTCGCGGTACACAACAGGCTTAGGGGCCAGTTGCCGTGCTGAGAGTTGACGTAACACCCGATATTCACGCTGCCTGAAGACACCTAGCTGCGCTGCCCCGGTGGTTTGCGGCCGCGCCAGCAGTTGAGGATCATCCACGCGAACGCGCCAGCAACCGCGTCCCGAACCGTTCACGGCATCGAAATGAAAACCGGCGGTATCGACCGCCGGAAAGTGTTGCGCAAGCAGACGTTCAAGCGCCACTTTACTGTTGGACGGCACCATTTCCCGACCACACGATTTCACCGGTTTGCACCAGCATCAGTTGCATATCCAACTGCGGGGTTTTCACATCACCGCTTACATCGCTGTAGAGCACATACTGCGCGCTCACGTAGCGCGCCAGGCCAATCGCCTTAGTGCGAGAGCCCAGACTGTCCTCTGCCGATAACCCCAGCGTCTGTTTCGCCACGGCCACCTGTTCATGCGGCACCAGCGTGAATGCGTTGCCGTTGCCAAGCGCAGCGTAAATCGCCGCTGTTGCCTTCGCGACCGGCAGCGAGCCGTTGGTGTTGTTCTTCACGCTGTCAACCAGCAGGATACTGCCGGGTGCGACGCCGCTGGCCTGTCGCATTTGTGCCACTAACGGCCCGACGCTGTCATCCCAGTTCAGGGTTTGCATTTTCGGAGGCGTAGGCAACGACTGTCCCGGCGGCGGGGTGACCACTTCCGGCAGCGACGGTTGCACCGGTTCGATCTGCGCCGGTGGCTGTTGCTCTGGCGGACGGGTCATACATCCGGTCAACACCATCGCCCCGAACAGCAGCACAAGATACTTTTTCATGCTTTCCTCTCTAAACGCTTTTACAGAAACAGATGGAGGCGGACTTGCTGAACATTCTGCCCCTCATGCGCACCGGAGATACGCATTTCGCTCTGTGCTTGCACCAGAACGCTGCTCACCTCGTCATAAGGCAGTACATCTAACCCTTTTCCGTCATACCAGTAGAAGCGGTACTGCACCGCCACGGCCTGGGATGAGGTATTGCGCAGCACCGCCCAGGCGCTTCCCCCCTCACTGCGCGTGGTCAGATCGGGTTTTGATGCCGTAATCCCTGCGGACAGCAGAGAGGCATCAAGCACTAACGTTTGCCGCTCGTTGATGGTCAACACGGGCGGTTTGCTGGAACACGCAACGGCCCCCAACACCAATACCGCAGATAACAGGCCGCGCACAATCTGGAAGTTCATGAAGTTAGTCCGACAACAACGGCCCCAGAGGACGTCCACCCAGCAGGTGCATATGAATATGATAGACCTCCTGGCCGCCATGGCGATTGCAGTTAACGATCAGACGATAACCGTCTTCATCGATGCCTTCGTCGCGCGCAATCTTGCTCGCAATAGTAAACAATCGCCCGAGCGCCTGCTCATGCTCAGGCAACACATCGTTTACGGTCGGAATCAGCACGTTAGGCACGATCAGAACGTGCGTTGGTGTACGGGGAGCGATGTCACGAAAGGCAGTCACCAGTTCATCCTGATAGACGATGTCGGAAGGAATTTCCCGGCGGATAATTTTACTGAAAATGGTTTCTTCAGCCATGTTTGAGTTCCTTGTAAACGTGTAATGCCGAACGGTTACGGCAGTATGAGTGACTCTTTCGGTTGCTTTCAACCTTCTTTCTATTTTTTCTTATTCAGACGTTTGAATTTTAGCGCGTTCACCGCAGGCTTGCGCCCAATAAAAAAGGGAGCTTACGCTCCCTTTATCACTCCCCGGACAACGAATCAATGATTACGAATGTAATCGTCCATATCCGTTTTCAGGTTGTCAGATTTAGTACCAAAAATCGCCTGTACACCGGAGCCTGCAACAACAACGCCGGCTGCACCCAGTTTTTTCAGACCTGTCTGATTCACTTTGGCAACATCACCGACGCTGACGCGCAGACGCGTGATACAGGCGTCCAAATTGGTGATGTTCGCTTTGCCACCGAATGCTGTCACCAGTGCCGCGGCCATTTCACTGTTGTTCTGCGCAGACTGTTCAGCGGTACTCTCTTCGCGGCCCGGCGTTTTCAGATTCAGTTTTGCAATCAGTACGCGGAAGATGGTGTAGTAAGCCAGCGCATAGCCCAAGCCAACGATCGGGAACAGCCACAGATTGCTGCCGTTACCGCTCAGTACCACGAAGTCGATCAAACCGTGGGAGAAGCTGGTGCCATCACGCATCCCCAGCAGGATACAGATAGGGAACGCCAGGCCCGCCAGAATGGCATGGATCACGTACAGGATCGGTGCCACAAACAGGAAGGAGAACTCGATCGGTTCAGTGATCCCGGTCAGGAACGACGTCAGCGCCGCAGATAGCATTATGCCGCCCACTTTAGCCCGATGCTCCGGCTTGGCAGAATGCCAGATGGCAATCGCTGCCGCAGGCAAACCGTACATTTTGAACAGGAAGCCGCCTGCCAGTTTACCCGCAGTCGGGTCTCCGGCCATGTATAGCTAAACGACTTAATTTTGATTACATTATTTAAATGAGCTATTCAATTGATTTTAGACGTAAAGTGATATCTACACGGAAAAACGAAGGGTTGAGTATCCGAGAAACAGCGAAGCAATTTCGGATTGGCCCTGCCTCTGTATTGCGTTGGATTAATCAAATAGAGTCAAAAGCATCGACCACGCGTCAGCGAAAGATCGATAAATCCGAGTTGATAAAAGATGTTGAACAATATCCAGATGCTTACCAAAAAGAACGTGCAGAGCGTTTTGGCGTTTGTCAGAAGGCCATTTGGCAAGCGCTTAAAAAGCTGGGATTGACCTATAAAAAAAACTCTACGTCATCCGAAAGCCGACGAAAACGCCCGGCAGGGATTTCAACAAAAAAAACAACAGTATGAAAAAGAAGGTAAACCTATTGTTTTTATTGATGAAAGTGGTTTTTCACACGATGCCCCACGGACTCACGGCTATTCCCCAAAAGGTCAACGGTGTTTTGGCCTGAAGAACTGGGGAGCTAGGGGAAGAACAAATGTTATCGGCGCTTTATTAGGCACAACGCTGTTTGCTATCGGATTATTTGATATCAATATTAACAGCGATGTTTTCTATGCCTGGGTCACACAAGTCCTTATCCCAGTACTCCCTAAAAACAGTGTAATCATGATGGACAATGCCACTTTTCACAAAAAACATAATATTCAACAAGTCATCATCGATGCAGGGTATAGCCAAGCGACATTATTTTGATAACAGCCAGCTATGCTTCTTTGCCGCATATCAGGGCATAGGATGTAATCATTTTTAAGTCGGTTGGCTATAACCAACAGCGCTTCGGTTGACGCCGGTGAGCGGTGTACATCCTGAATATTCTCTGGGAAGCCAGCACCGATGTTGAGCAGATTGGAGAGCCCATAGAGGGTCACCACGGCCTGAACATCCGAGGATTGATTGAGATAATCCCCTTTATCGAAGGTTTTTTCACCGTTGGTGACACCCAGCATTTGTGCCAGATATCCACCCGCAGAATCACCCAATACGCCGATACGCTGCGGATCAATGCCATATTCTGCGGCGTGTTCGCGCAGGTATAGACAACCGACTTAAAAATGATTACATCCTATGCCCTGATATGCGGCAAAGAAGCATAGCTGGCTGTTATCAAAATAATGTCGCTTGGCTATATATGGTGGAGTATTTGCCTACATATTCGCCAGATCTTAACCCAATTGAGCATAAATGGGCACAAGCAAAAAGCAAAAAAAGAGAGATGGGTTGCGATACAGAGAGTTTGTTCTCAGTCCATATGGTGTAATCAAAATTAAGTCGCTTGGCTATAACGTGGGATGTCACCATGGAACACCTGGCCCGCTGCGTTGGTGAACTCACCGATCTGCATCTGGAACGGCACGTTCCAGATATGGTGCAAACCAAACGGCACCAACGAACGTTCAACAATACCGTACAGACCAAATGCCAGCACCGGGTTCTGGTAGGCTGCCCAGTGCGAGAACGTCTGGATTGCGGTCCCGACCGGTGGCCAGATAAAAGAGAGCACCACACCGGTGATGATCGCCGTCAGGCCAGATATAATCGGCACAAAGCGCTTACCGGCAAAGAAGCCCAGGTATTCCGGCAACTGGATGCGGTAGAAACGATTGAACATGTAAGCCGCAATCGAGCCCGCGATGATCCCGCCGAGTACCCCGGTATCCGCCAGGTGCTGTTTGATGATCACGTCAGGCGGCAGTTGCAGCACGAGTGGAGCCACCGCAGCCATCGTCTTCACCATAATGCCGTAGGCAACAACGGCCGCCAGCGCTGAAACCCCATCGTTATTGGTAAAACCGAGGGCAACGCCGATGGCAAAAATCAGTGGCATATTGGCGAATACGGAGTCACCCGCTTGCGCCATCACGCTTGAGACGATGGCCGGCAGCCAGCTAAAGTTGGCCGATCCGACTCCCAGCAGGATACCTGCAATGGGCAGTACGGAAACAGGCAGCATCAGCGACTTACCTACTTTTTGCAGGTTGGCAAAGGCTTTGTTGAATAATTTAACCGTTTGATTTACATCTTCTTTAGGTAGAATGCATGTACAGAGAATGTATTTTGTTAGAACGACAAATCAAATAGTTAGCACAATAAAAAGCATTCCGAGAGGAAAAATTAGTCGTTGAAATTTTATAATGCTTATATAAATCAGTATCTTAAATTATTCAACAAAGCCGTTGGCAAATGCATTCTTGAACATAATTGAGTGTGCTCCTGAGTAATAGTGCTTTACGGCGTTATAGCAACAAAAGGCGGGGAGGATACCCTTTGTTATTTGAGGGATTTATCCCTCTTTTAATTTTTACGCAGAGTAAAATAAATGAATCATTCAATAAACTAGTTGCTGAATAGAGACTTGCATTTTTTGTCAGGCTATTGAGAATAAAAAGAGGTTTAACTTAGAGAATAAAGGTTTGAAATGGGCTTTGTTGAATAATTTAACATGCTGATTTACATAATTATTATAACACTTCAACAACTAAGTTTTCCAGCCGTAATGCTTTTTATTGTGCTAACTACTTGATTTGTCGTTCTAACAAAATACAGTCTCTGTACATGCATTCTACCTAAAGAAGATGTAAATCAAACGGTTAAATTATTCAACAAAGCCTTTGAAATGATCAACAAAGAGCGGTTGTTACGAGATAATCGTTTATGTAAAGCAATCATTGGATTATCAGTCGAAGAATTGAAAAATTTAGCCGCTGAATTTTCAGCTTGTTATTTGATTTATCGGAAAAAGAATCGAAAAGATCACGAGCGGCAGATGGGTGCAGGGCAGAAAGGATTTATCCCAACCCCATTAGATAAACTGCTTTTTATTTTATTGTATTTAAAATGTTATCCGACCTATGATTTGCAAGGACTTCTTTTTGGTTTAGATAGAACACGGGTATGTCGCTGGGTAAAAATATTATTGCCGGTTTTAGAGATGACCTTGGGGCGAGAATGTGTTTTGCCCGCTCGTCAAATTCGCTCTGCTGAGGAATTTTTTCGCGCCTTTCCTGGAGTTAAAGACGTCTTTATTGATGGGACAGAGCGACCTGTCCAAAAGCCTAAGAATCTGCGTCGGCGAAAAAAAATGTATTCGGGAAAGAAAAGACAGACCACTCGAAAAGGGCTTATTATGACTGACGAAACAAGGCAAATTGGATTTATCCCCATGAGCAAAAATGGGCGCCGTCACGATAAACGCTTACTCGATAAAGTCGATATAATTCGCCATATTCCTCCTGAGGTAACCATCTGGGCAGATACCGGTTTTCAATGTATAGATAAACAGCATCCTAATACACAAATCCCAAAAAAAGGAACTCGAAAAAGACCTTTATCGCCTGAACAAAAACAAGAAAATAAAATAATCTCGGGCATCCGTATTACAGTTGAACACACCATCGCGGGTATCAAGCGCCTCGGTTGCATGACCCAAATTTTACGGAATCGTAGACCCTTTATTGATGATACCTTCTTACTCCTTAGCGCCGGTCTTTGGAATTTCCATCTCAGAACAGCGTAAAATTTACTTCAATCACCGAAACACCCTTATTTCACTATTAAGCAACACGCTTAATGTTTGACTGCTATCACGTTTCATTGCGCCAGCAGGTCGAATAGCGCACATCACTATTTCTGTACGTAACAGGCAGGCATAGCGTCTGTCGCTGGTGGTGAAATCACCAACCAACGCACAGGTAAGCATCAATTAATTACGCGGCACAAAAAAACTCGGACATTGTAAACACTAGACTGCGGCGGTCAACCGCTGTGAATCGATGTGGAACAGGCGGGAGAAATTGTCTGTGGTCGTTGCCGCTAATTGTGCGATATCAACCCCTTTTAGCACAGCCAGATACTCGGCAACATCGCGCACATAGGCCGGCTGGTTCTCTTTGCCACGAAACGGCACCGGCGCCAACCAAGGTGAATCGGTTTCAACCAGCAGGCGGTCCAGCGGAACAAAGCGGGCAACGTCACGAAGTTCGTCTGCATTACGAAAGGTCACAATGCCTGAAAATGAGATATAGAAGCCCATATCCAGCAGCGTGCGCGCCGTCGCGATATCCTCAGTGAAGCAGTGCAGCACACCACCACAGCGCTCTACTCCCTCTTCCTTCAGGATATCAAGGGTATCCTGACGCGCCGAACGGGTATGCACGATAACCGGCTTGTTTAACTCACAGCCGATGCGAATGTGTTCCCGAAAGGAATCACGCTGCTGCACCTGTGTTTCCGGTTGATAATGGTAATCAAGACCGGTTTCTCCCATCGCCACCACGCGCGCATCGGCTGCCAGTTGGCGTAACTCGGCATAATCATACGATGCGTCCTGATTGAGAGGGTGTACACCACACGAATAGTCCACTCCTGGGCGATCGCCGATCAGTTCACGCATGGTGCGAAAACCTGGCAGTGTGGTTGCTACCGCCAGCACAAAGCCGACGTCACGCGCCCGCGCTTTGGCCAACACATCAGACACATCTTTATGCAGAGATTGATAATCCAGGCCATCAAGGTGGCAATGCGAATCCACTAATAACATGCTATTTACTCAAAGCTTATCAAACAGAGAAAGAAGGGAGGACATTAAGGCTTGCTGTCTGGAACCGTTGTTCCCATTCCAGTAACACATCAGCCAGCAGGAGTTCACGGTTTACGCCTGTCACCGTCAGGAGTTGATGACGGCAGCGCAGCCAACGAGCAAGCACGGCGTCGATTTCCGCCGCGGACAACTGGTTGGCTAACAGCGCGATCAGCGCATCCTGATCGAGGTTGACGCGCGCACTCGCGGCGCCACGCTGTATTTTTAACGCATCCAGCAGAAGCGAGGAGAGCCAGTGAAGGCGCTCCGGCGCGTCTTCGTGGTTCAGTTGTGGCAACAACGAATAAAACGCACGTGCTGGCACCGCGTTTGCCAACGCCTGACATAGTGCCGTGCGCTGACGTGCGGTATCGTCTTGCAGCAGGTGCTCAGCCGCTAGCGGTGCACCTGCCTGCAAACGCAGCGCGGTTTGCAGCGCCTGCTCAGAAGCAGGGTGTCGTTTATTGAGCCAGACCACGCTCTGCGCTTCGTCAGGCGTAGGCAGATAAAGGTGCAGGCAGCGGCTGCGCAGTGTCACCAGCAAACGCGTTGGTTCATGACAACCCAGCAAAAAATAGGTCTCTTCTGGCGGCTCTTCCAGGGTTTTTAACAACGCATTGGCCGCCGCTTCCGTCAACTGCTCGCTGTTTTGAATCCATACCAGCTTGGCACCGCCCTGCCGCGAACGCTGATAGAGGTTTTCCAATACGCTGCGTATCGCATCAACCCCTAACGTCTGTTTGCCCTTTTCCGGGCTGAGGGCATACAAGTCCGCGTGCGTGCCCGCCATCATCAATTTACAGGAATGGCATTCACCGCAGCTTTTCATGCCCTCAGGCTTCTGGCACAGAACGCGTCTTGATAACGCATACACCAGCGATTCGCGTCCCATACCCGGCAACGCGTGCAGCAATACCGCGTGGTGCGCCCGCCCCTCCTGATATCCCTCAATCAGTTGCCGATAGGGGCCATTCAGCCAGGGATACCATTCCATGCTTAGCGCTCCTGTACCGACAACGGCGCGGCATCTGGTGCCTGTTGCTGACTAAGCCACTGCACCAGCGCGGCTTCAATATCCGCACTCACCCTGTCCAACGGTTGTGAGGCATCAATGGTAACGATGGTGGCATCGGTGGCAGCCAGCGCCTGATAACGTGCGCGGGTACGGGCAAAGAAATCCAGCGATTCTTGCTCAATACGGTCAAGCGCACCGCGTTGGCGCGCGCGCGCCAGCCCCTGCTCCGGGGGAATATCAAGGTACAGCGTAAGATCGGGACGAAATGTGCCCAGCACTGTATCACGCAGTGACTGCATGAGCTGTTGATCCATACCGCGCCCGCCGCCCTGATAAGCCTGCGAGGAGAGATCGTGGCGATCGCCAATCACCCAACTGCCACGCGCCAAGGCAGGTTTGATGATATTATCTACCAGTTGTACACGTGCGGCATAAAGCATCAATAGTTCCGCTTTATCTCTGATTCTTTCGTCGTCGGCCCCCTGTTTTATCAGGTCACGGAGTCGCTCGGCCAGCGGCGTACCGCCCGGCTCGCGGGTAAAAACCACATCCTGCACGCCGTGCGTCCGTAAGGTTGCTAATACGGTATTCTGCGCACTGGTTTTACCTGCGCCTTCCAATCCTTCAATCACGATAAATTTACTGTTCATCCCGGTCCTTCAGCGTTGAGCGGTAAGCGCGCACTGCACGGTTATGATCGGCGAGGTTGGTCGTGAAACGGTGCCCTCCCTTCCCGTCCGCCACAAAATAAAGATAATCTGTTTTTGCCGGATGCGCGGCAGCTTCAAGTGCAGCTCGGCTCGGCATGGCGATTGGCGTCGGCGGCAACCCGGCAATCACATAGGTATTATACGGCGTGGCGGTGTCCAGCGCGCTACGCGTTATCACACCACGATAATCCTCACCCATACCATAAATCACGGTAGGATCGGTTTGCAGACGCATGCCAGCGCGTAAACGATTCACAAAAACAGAAGCAACCTGAGGGCGATCCTCTTTGACTGCCGTCTCTTTTTCCACGATAGAGGCCATGGTCAGCAGTTCTTCCGGCGATGCATAAGGCAAGCCCGCTTCGCGGTTTTTCCACACGCCATCCACCACATTACGCATACGATGATGCGCACGCAGCAGCAGATCGCTATCGCGCGTGCCTGCGGTATAGAGGTAGGTGTCAGGGTAGAGCCAGCCCTCCGGACTCTCCGTCTCTTTAATGTCCAGCAGAGCAGCAATCTCTTGCGGCGTTTTATCCTGCACGCTGTGCGCCAGGTAGGGTGCGGTTTTCAACATTTCCAGCCAGTCGCGCAGTCGCGATCCTTCGACAAAACGAATAGAGAACTGCGCCTCTTTGCCACTCGCCAGCAGCGCTAGCATCTCCCGCACCGTCATGCACGGCATCAAGCGATAGGTGCCCGCTTTGAACTTTGCCAATTCGGGCTCCACGCGCAACAACCATTGAAACAGCACCGTTGGAGGGATCACCTGCTGTTCTGTCAGCGAGGTTTCCAGCGCTTCTCTGCCGGTTCCGGCTGGGAGGGTGAAAATGGTCTCTTGTTCAATCAACAGCGGTGAGCGGGCAAACTGTTGCAGGTTATGCCATGCAGCGCCGAGTGCCGAGGCGATTACCATCACTCCCAGCAGGAAAAATAGCGTTTTCTTTCTTTTCATCATTCAACCATCGACTAACCGTTAGGGCTCAGTAGTTGGTACAACGCTCTGGAGCGATAACACCAGGTATCAATTTGATTGACCGGAAGCACCGGCATCAATGCATTACAAACAAACACTTCATCAGCATCGGCGAGCGTCGTCACAGGTTCGCGCACCACCTGCAGCTGATAATCGGGGTACTGAGCCAAGCGGGTCATCACCTGCTGACGCGCCACGCCGTTCACGCCCGCGAATGACAAATCCGGCGTAAATACCTGATAGCCTTTGCGCCAAAACAAATTAGCCGCACAGCATTCCACCAGGCAGCCCTCAGTGTCAAGCACCACCACATCATCGACACCTTGCGCCTCCATCTCGTGGCGTATCAGGATCTGCTCCAGCCGGTTCAGGTGTTTAATGCCTGCCAGTCGTGGGTTGCGCCCCAACGCGACCGGGCTGATACCAAGGGCAATGCCCTGCCTGCGCCATTCGGTGTAATGAGCAGGATAGCCAGTCTGCATGACAATACGTGTTGGTTCGCTACACGACAGCGTACTGTAACCTCGGCCTCCACTGCCACGCGTCAAGATGGTTTTCACTACGCCTTGCTCCACGCCCTGCGCCGCCCGTTCCATTTCGACATGCAGTGTATCCCATGCCGCAAACGGAATATGTAAACGCGCCGTGTCCTGTCGTAACCGTGCCATATGCAATGGCAGCCATACGATCTTGCCGTCCAGCACGCATGCGGTGGTGAAGCAACCGTCACCATACTGGAGGCCACGATCGGTCACGGTTATCTGCGCTTGCGCCTGGCCATTTATCCAAAACATTCGCTGTCCTCACCCAACAGGTTCATGAACGCCGATGTCAACACCGCCGAGGGTAGTGGCAACCGCGTGACGTCCAGAGTGCCAGTAACCCATGACGCCAACAAGGGGCACGTTCTGAATTATGCCCTGTCCACAGTGGCGAGTGACAGGCAAAAAAAAACCCGGTTGCCCGGGCTTTTAGCGGTATCGCAGCGCCATTACACGCGGCGGAATACCAGGGAACCGTTGGTGCCGCCAAAACCGAAGGAGTTACACAGCGTGTATTCCATATCGGAAACCTGACGAGCTTCATGCGGTACAAAATCCAGATCGCAACCTTCGTACGGATTATCCAGATTGATGGTCGGCGGCACAGCCTGATCGCGCAACGCCAGCGCCGTGAAGATAGATTCCACAGCACCCGCAGCCCCTAACAGGTGGCCGGTCATGGATTTGGTTGAGCTTACCATTACGCGGCTCGCTTGTTCACCAAACACAGATTTCACTGCGTGCGTTTCCGCCAGATCGCCCGCTGGCGTTGAGGTGCCATGCGCATTGATATACCCAATCTGAGACGGCGTGATACCGGCATCGCGCAGGGCATTTTGCATCGCCAACGCTGCACCAGCGCCGTTTTCCGGCGGTGACGTCATGTGATAGGCATCGCTGCTCATACCGAAGCCAACGATTTCGGCGTAAATTTTCGCGCCGCGTTTCTTCGCATGTTCATACTCTTCCAGCACCATGATCCCGGCGCCGTCACCCAGCACGAAACCGTCACGATCTTTATCCCAAGGACGGCTTGCCGCCTGAGGATTATCGTTACGCGTGGACAGTGCACGAGCTGCGCCAAAGCCACCAACGCCCAGAGGCGTACTGGCTTTTTCTGCACCACCAGCCAACATGATATCTGCATCGTTGTAAGCAATGATGCGCGCCGCATGGCCGATATTATGCACGCCAGAAGTACAGGCGGTGGCAATGGAAATACTCGGACCACGCAGTCCGAACATGATGCTCAGATGCCCTGCAACCATGTTAACAATGGTAGAAGGAACAAAGAACGGACTGATTTTACGCGGACCGCCGTTCACCAGTGAACTGTGGTTCTCTTCAATGAGCCCCAAGCCACCAATGCCGGAACCGATCGCCGCACCGAAGCGCGTCGCGTTTTCTTCCGTTACTTCAATACCGGAATCACGCATGGCGTTAATGCCCGCGGCGACACCGTATTGGATAAAGGCATCCATCTTGCGCGCTTCTTTGCGCGAGATGAAATCTTCGCTATTGAAATCCTTTACTAAGCCAGCAAAACGAGTTGCATAGGCAGTAGTATCGAAATGGTCGATCGGGCTGATGCCACTCTGACCGGCAAGAAGAGCAGTCCAGGTGGACTCAACTGTATTGCCGACAGGAGTTAACATGCCCAGTCCGGTCACAACTACACGACGCTTAGACACGCTTGTCCTCCAGGGAGGGAAAATATGACACTGTGGGACAAAGAAAACTTAGGCGGTCGAATGACCGCCTAGATATGTTCGCTTACTGCTGGTTAGCCTGAATAAAATCAATGGCTGCCTGAACAGTTGTGATTTTTTCTGCTTCTTCGTCTGGAATTTCAGTATCAAATTCTTCTTCCAGCGCCATTACCAGCTCAACGGTGTCAAGAGAATCAGCGCCGAGGTCATCAACGAAGGAAGCGTTGTTAACCACTTCTTCCGGTTTAACACCAAGCTGTTCAACGATGATTTTCTTAACGCGTTCTTCGATAATGCTCATACTCTTAAATTTCCTATCAAAACTCGCTTTCGCGATGGTTTTCGTAGTGTATAAAATGTTGAAAAAGATGCAACAAAATCCCGGCTGGTCTAACCACGGTTTTGTGCTATTTTGCGGTTTTCACCGCAAATAACGCAAATAAACTCCGAGCTATTTAGATCATATACATGCCGCCGTTGACATGCAATGTCTCACCCGTAATATAACCAGCCTCATCGGAGGCCAAAAAAGCAACAGCACTGGCGATCTCTTTCGCGTCCCCAAGACGGTTCGCAGGAACCTGGCTCAAAATGCCTGCACGTTGTTCTTCTGTCAATGCCTGCGTCATATCGGTTTCAATAAAACCTGGCGCAACCACATTGACAGTAATGCCGCGTGAGGCCACTTCACGCGCCAGCGACTTGCTAAAGCCAATCAGGCCCGCTTTCGCCGCCGCATAGTTCGCCTGTCCGCCGTTCCCCATGGTGCCGACTACGGAGCCGATGGTAACGATACGACCAAAACGTTTTTTCATCATGGCACGCAACACGGCTTTTGACAGACGGAATACCGATGTCAGATTGGTGTCGATGAGATCTTGCCACTCGTCGTCTTTCATTCGCATCAACAGGTTATCACGCGTAATGCCGGCGTTGTTGACCAAAATGTCGATTTCACCGAAATCCGCACGAATCGCTGTTAATACTGCCTCAACGGACGCCTGATCGGCGACGTTAAGCATATAACCTTTGCCATTGGCACCCAACCACTCACTGATGGCTTGCGCGCCATTTTCGCTGGTCGCGGTTCCCACCACGGTGGCACCGCGAGCCACCAGCGTTTCTGCTATCGCACAGCCAATACCGCGGCTTGCACCCGTTACCAGGGCGATTTTTCCTTCAAAGCTCATGGTACTCTCCGTTTTATTGTTCCAGGGCCGCAGCCAGTGAAGCCGGGTCGTTAACCGCCGCCGCACTCAGGGTGTCAACAATACGTTTTGTCAGCCCGGTCAACACTTTGCCTGGTCCCACTTCCAGCAAGCTCTCAACACCTTGAGCCGCAACGTAGGAGACACACTCGGTCCAACGCACCGGGCTGTAAAGCTGTTTCACCAGCGCCGCACGGATGGCATCAGGATCGGTTTCACTACGCGCATCAACATTGTTGACCACAGGAATGGCTGGCGTAGTAACTGTAATTGTTTTTAACGCTTCTGCCAGTTTTTCTGCCGCAGGCATCATCAACGCGCAGTGGGAGGGCACGCTGACCGGCAGCGGCAACGCACGCTTGGCTCCGGCAGCTTTGCAAGCCACACCGGCACGCTCAACGGCTTCTTTGTTACCCGCAATCACTACCTGTCCCGGCGAGTTGAAATTCACCGGAGAAACCACTTGCCCCTCAGCAGACGCTTCACAGGCAGCCGCAATGGCATCGTTATCCAGACCGATGATGGCGTACATCGCGCCCGTGCCTTCCGGCACGGCTTCCTGCATCAGTTTGCCGCGCAACTCAACCAGACGCACCGCTTCCTGAAAGTCCAGAGCACCGGCGCACACCAGCGCCGAATATTCACCCAGACTGTGGCCGGCCATCAGCGCGGGCTGTTTGCCGCCCTGCTGCTGCCACACCCGCCAAATCGCCACCGACGCTGTCAGCAGTGCTGGTTGGGTTTGCCAGGTTTTATCCAGTTCTTCCGCTGGGCCTTGTGCAGTGAGCTGCCACAAGTCGTACCCAAATACCTCAGAAGCCTGAGCAAAGGTGTCTTGTACTACCGGGTATTGTGCTGCCAGCTCAGCGAGCATGCCGACTGTCTGGGAACCTTGCCCCGGAAATACCATTGCAAATTGCGTCATATTAAACGTCCCGTTTGATCAAAAACGAACCAGAGCAGAACCCCAAGTGAACCCGCCGCCAAAGGCTTCCAGCAGGATCAACTGACCGGGTTTTATCCGACCATCGCGCACGGCTTCATCAAGCGCGCTGGGTACGGAAGCGGCCGACGTATTGCCGTGGCGATCGAGTGTCACCACAACCTTGTCCATGCCCATACCCAATTTCTTCGCCGTGGCACTGATGATGCGCAGGTTAGCCTGATGCGGCACCAACCAGTCCAACTCGCTCTTATCGAGTTGTGCGGCATGCAGCGTTTCTTCAACGATATGCGCCAGTTCGGTCACGGCGACTTTGAACACTTCGTTGCCAGCCATGGTCAGGTAGGCAGGCTGATCCTGATGCGCACGATCCTGATGAGGCAGCGTCAATAAATGACCGTAGCGACCATCCGCGTGCAGGTGGGTTGACAGGATACCGTGTTGTTCAGAGTGACCCAACACGACCGCGCCCGCACCGTCACCGAACAGAATGACGGTACCGCGATCGGCCGGATCCAGCGTGCGCGCCAGCGTGTCTGAGCCAATCACCAGCGCATAATCTACCGCGCCGTTTTTGATGTATTGATCGGCAATGCTGAGCGCATAGGTAAACCCTGCGCAAGCCGCAGCAACGTCAAAGGCGATGGTGTCGCGGATCTCCAGCATCTGCTGAACCTGACACGCGGCACTCGGAAACGCGTGCGTCGAGGACGTGGTTGCGACAATCAGCAAACCAATTTTGTCCTTATCGATGCCCGACATCTCCAGCGCGTTTAGCGCGGCCTGATGACCCATGGTCGCCACGTTTTCATCCGGCCCGGCAATGCGGCGCTCACGGATACCGGTGCGCGTCACAATCCACTCATCGGAAGTGTCGACCAATTGTTCTAAATCAGCGTTCGTCCTGATTTGTTCAGGCAAAAAGCTGCCCGTTCCGATTATTTTAGTATACATGTCGCTCAGTCACTCTTGGGTAATACAGTTTTCAGGCGCGCCGCAATCCGGTCGGGAAGTTGCCGCTGCACCGCCTGCATTGCCTGTTCGATAGCAACAGCAAACGCCCGCTGGTTTGCCGCGCCATGGCTTTTTATCACGGTGCCCCGCAGCCCTAACAGACATGCGCCATTATATTGATCAGGATTGAGATGACCGAACAGTTTCGCTAATCGTCTTTGGATAAAACGGCCGATCAACGTGAGCCACCACGCTTGCTTTGCTTTACGTCCGACATCCGTCGACAACGATTTAAGCAGTGACAGGAACATCCTTACCACGCCTTCCATCGTCTTCAATGTGACATTACCCACAAAGCCGTCACAGACCATCACGTCGGTTTTACCCGTCAGCAACTCATTGCCTTCAAGATAACCAATATAGTTAATCGAGGGCGTATTCTTTAATTGCGCCGCCGCATCGCGAATCGCGGCCAGGCCTTTGGTCTCTTCTTCACCGATGTTCAGCAGAGCAACGCGCGGATTGTGCAGCGACAGCACTTCTTCGGCCATCACTGAACCCATAACGGCAAACTGAACCAATTGCGCGCTGTCACACTCGACGTTGGCACCCAAATCCAGCACCACCGTTTTGCCCTGCTGCTGATGCGGCAACACCGTCACCAACGCAGGACGATCGATACCTTCCAACGGCTTGAGCAGGAGTTTCGCCAGCCCCATCAGGGCTCCGGTATTTCCTGCACTCACGCACGCCTGTGCCCTACCCGTTTTTATCAGTTCCAGCGCAATGCGCATCGACGTACCACGACTGGCACGGATCGCCTGCGACGTACGCGCATCACTCGCAATAACCGATTCAGCCGGCACAATTTCCAACCGGGACAGTAACGCAGAATCGACTTTGTCGAGTAATGGATGAAGCGCAGCGGGATCGCCGACCAATAACAAGTTAAGACCCGGATTAGAAGCCAGTGCCTGCAATGCCGCAGGCACCGTTACGGAGGGACCAACGTCCCCGCCCATTGCATCTAACGCCAGTGTGAGGCGTGTCAAAGTATTGCCTTGCTAATAATTCGTGAGAATTATTTGGCAATAACCTTGCGACCGCGGTAGTAGCCATCCGCAGTGATGTGGTGACGCAGATGAGTTTCGCCAGAAACTTTGTCTACGGAAACAGAAGAGGTGGTCAGCGCATCGTGAGCACGACGCATACCACGTTTGGAACGGCTAGGTTTGTTCTGTTGTACGGCCATGGACCTTACTCCTTAATTACTTACGCTTTAAACTGGCTAATACGGCAAACGGGTTCGGTTTCTCCGCCTCTTCAGGCAGTTTACCAAACACCATGTCCGTTTCGGACACTTCACAGTGTTCAGAATCATGTACCGGAGCGATGGGCAATACGAGAATAATCTCATCTTCAACCATCGCCAGCAAATCGACTTCGTCAAACTCATCGACATCGATTGGCTCATACGCTTCCGGCAGAGCCTCTGCCTGCTCGTCATTGACGACAGGACTGAAACAAAATGTGGTGTGAATCTGATGTTCAAACGGCTTTTGGCAACGCTGGCACATCAGCGTAACGGCCACTTGTGCACTGCCGTTAATCACCGCCAGGCGCTGATTATCGATATTAAACGATAAATAGACCTGTACATCACTATCCACACTGGCC
Source organism: Symbiopectobacterium purcellii (assembly GCF_052050035.1). GTDB lineage: Bacteria > Pseudomonadota > Gammaproteobacteria > Enterobacterales > Enterobacteriaceae > Symbiopectobacterium > Symbiopectobacterium purcellii_A. The sequence goes on along the minus strand of NZ_CP189882.1, from coordinate 3,156,537 downwards.
ACAGACTCGGCAATGCGTGCAACTTGTTCAACCGTGTAGACACCAACATAGTATAAACGATTTTGAGCTGTGCGAACTGCATCCAGGGTCAGGGGTAATTTTACCTTTTGCATAGGGCGCGCATACTAACGTCGTAACGACATAGAGTCAAAGGAAAAGGCGGCGTTGTCTTACTATTTTATCAAGATTCGCGATCGCCCAGATTCGCTTTCTCAGCGGCGCACAGTGTAAAATGCCTTTTTTGATTACGCTACGGTTTATCGTAAAAATTATGTCTCCGATTGTGCTCGCCTCTACCTCTCCTTACCGTAAAAGCCTACTCGACAAGCTGGGACTGCCTTTTCAATGTGCCAATCCCGCTATTGATGAAACACCACGCCCGCAGGAGCGTGCCGTCGCGCTGGTTGAGCGATTAGCACGGAAAAAAGCACAAGCGTTGGCTACCCGCTATCCTGCACACCTGATAATCGGTGGCGACCAAGTCTGCGTGCTTGACGGTGTCATTACAGGAAAACCGCTGATAGCGGAGAAGGCAGCGCAGCAGCTGCGTCAGGCCAGCGGTAATCGCGTCACTTTTTATACCGGCTTGGCGCTGCTCAACAGCGCCAGTGGCGTGCTGCAATCGCTGGTCGAGCCCTTTGACGTGCATTTTCGTACGCTGAGTGAAGAAGAGATTGCTGCCTACCTGGCGCGTGAACAACCGTGGCACTGTGCGGGCAGTTTCAAAAGTGAGGGATTGGGGATTGCGCTGTTTGATAAACTGTCCGGACGCGACCCGAATACCTTGGTCGGCCTGCCGCTCATTGCGCTGTGCGAGATGCTGCGCCAGGAGGGTGTGAATCCGTTAACCCTGACCGGATTAGGCTAACGCTCACTAACAAACCGCCTGCGCAAAGCAGGCGATTTTGATTGTCACACATTATTGATGCTATTTCTGCTGCCGCAATACCTGTAAGCAGTGACGTAATGCAGCGTCAAGCGGCGCTTCGACACGCATCATCTCACCGGTACCGGGGTGCTCAAAGCTCAATGATTGCGCATGCAAGAACAAACGTGACAGCCCAGTGGCAGCAAGTTGCCGGTCAAATTCTCTGTCGCCATATCGATCGTCAAACGCGATAGGATGACCGGCGTGCAGCGTATGTACGCGGATCTGGTGAGTACGCCCCGTCACCGGACTGGCGCGGACCAGCGTCGCCAGCTCAAAGCGTTCTTCTACCTTGAAACGGGTTTCAGAAGGTTTCCCTTCGCTACTGATACGCACCACGCGCTCACCGCTTTGCAAAATATTCTTCAACAGTGGTGCCTGCACCACTTTGCAATGGGATTGCCACTGACCGCGTACCAGCGCCAGATAATTTTTCTGCATTCCCTTGAGCCGCAGTTGCTCATGCAGCGCACGCAGCGCCGACCGTTTTTTTGCGATCAGCAATACGCCAGACGTATCGCGATCGAGCCGATGTACCAATTCCAGAAAACGCGCTTCAGGCCGCAGCGCGCGCAGCCCTTCGATGACACCGAAACTCAGCCCACTGCCGCCGTGCACCGCTGTGCCGGAGGGTTTATTGAGCACGATCAGACTGTCATCTTCATACAAAATGCAATCGGCTAACGCGGCCACCTTATCGAGACTGGCAGACACCGACGGTTCATCGCGTTCCGCTACGCGCACGGGAGGAACGCGCACCACATCGCCATCCAGAAGCTTATATTCAGGCTTGATGCGTTTTTTGTTCACGCGCACCTCGCCTTTACGCAAGATGCGATAAATCATACTTTTCGGCACACCTTTAAGCCGCGCCAGCAAAAAGTTGTCGATACGCTGCCCTGCTTCATCGGCAGAAACTGCGATAAATTGTACTGATGGATTCTCTGTTTTCATGATGCGCGATTCTAAATAGCCCGTGCGGATAGCGCCACTCCTTTTTATGTGCTTAACTGTCTGTCAGGTACTTAATGGGCGGTTACCGAGATAGTAGACCCTCAGATTGCCATCGAAGGTGCGGACTTCAGTCATACTGCTCGCACATTTGGTAAAAATCAGGAGAACAATCTTGTTGCACATCCGTAAAGTCACCTTGCTATAACAGTACCAGCAATGGAATAATGCTGTGGTTTTACCCGCCTATCTTCCTGAAACAGTGGAAAAGGCAAAATAGGTAAATTTGCCTGATAACGCATAAACGCAGCAATGGCGTAAGACGTAATGTGTAATCAAGCAGTTAGCGGGCTGCGGATGGCAGCTTGGCCGGTAAATGGAATCAGATCTGGTGCCCCTTCTTCAGAAGCTGTTCCCTCAATAAATGTGCTGTTTTCCACCAGGAAATACAGGCTACCGAAATATGCGCCTCTATGCAGGCGACAACCGGGAGGTTGACGTGCCTGCGATAAGCCACGAGGCCATCGGTGAACCCGGTCATTCAGCATCTTTGTCCGTAGCTCTATCAATGATGCAAGTAAAAATAACGAGTAAGTTAAGATGAAAAGAATGTTAATTAACGCGACTCAGCAAGAAGAGTTGCGTGTTGCTTTGGTTGATGGTCAACTGCTCTACGATCTGGATATTGAAAGCCCAGGCCATGAGCAGAAAAAAGCCAATATCTATAAAGGAAAAATCACCCGCATCGAACCCAGTCTTGAAGCTGCTTTTGTCGATTACGGCGCTGAAAGACACGGTTTCCTTCCGTTAAAAGAGATTGCTCGCGAATACTTCCCCAGTAACTATGCCTCCCACGGTCGTCCCAACATCAAAGACGTGTTGCGCGAAGGACAGGAAGTAATTGTTCAGGTGGACAAAGAAGAGCGTGGCAACAAAGGCGCAGCGCTGACCACGTTTATCAGCCTGGCAGGCAGCTATCTGGTGTTGATGCCGAACAACCCGCGCGCGGGTGGCATTTCTCGTCGCATTGAAGGCGACGATCGCACTGAACTGAAAGAAGCACTGAGCTCGCTCGAACTGCCTGATGGCATGGGGCTTATCGTGCGTACCGCTGGTGTTGGCAAATCTGCCGAGTCGCTCCAGTGGGATCTGGCATTCCGTCTGAAACACTGGGATGCCATCCAAAAAGCGGCGGAAGGTCGCCCTGCCCCTTTCCTGATTCATCAGGAAAGCAATGTTATCGTTCGCGCATTCCGCGACTACATGCGCCCGGATATCGGTGAAATTCTTATCGATAATCCGAAAATCCTCGACCTTGCCAAAGAGCATATTTCTGCCCTGGGTCGTCCGGATTTCAGCAGCAAAATCAAATTGTACAGCGGTGAAATCCCGTTGTTCAGCCACTACCAGATCGAATCGCAGATTGAATCCGCCTTCCAGCGTGAAGTGCGCCTGCCTTCTGGCGGCTCGATTGTTATCGATACGACGGAAGCGTTGACAGCGATCGACATCAACTCCGCCCGCGCAACACGCGGCGGCGATATCGAAGAAACTGCCTTCAACACCAACCTCGAAGCGGCAGACGAAATCGCCCGCCAGTTGCGTCTGCGCGACCTCGGTGGTTTGATTGTTATCGACTTTATCGACATGACTCCAGTTCGCCATCAGCGCGAAGTGGAAAACCGCCTGCGCGATGCCGTTCGTCAGGATCGCGCACGTATTCAGATTGGTCGCATCTCCCGCTTCGGCCTGCTGGAAATGTCCCGTCAGCGCTTGAGCCCGTCGCTCGGTGAATCCAGCCATCACGTCTGTCCGCGCTGTAGCGGAACGGGCACTATCCGTGATAACGAATCGCTGTCGCTCTCTATCCTGCGTCTGATTGAAGAAGAAGCGCTGAAAGAGAACACCCGTGAAGTTCACGCTATCGTGCCGGTGCCTATCGCGTCTTATCTGTTGAACGAAAAGCGCGAAGCCGTGAATGCCATTGAGAAGCGTCAGGGTGGTGTGCGCGCCGTTATCGTGCCGCACGATGGTATGCAAACGCCGCATTATCACGTTCTGCGCGTGCGTAAAGGTGAAGAAAAGACCACGCTCAGCTATCTGCTGCCACAGCGTCTTGATGCTGAGGCACAACAGGTTCAGGAAGAGCAATCTCTGGAACGTAAGGTTCCTGAGCAGCCGGCCTTGGCCACGTTTACCATGCCTGATCTGCCTGAATCACCGGTCATTACACCGGAGCAAGCTGCTGCGCCAGCAACGCCAGGGCTGTTTGGTCGTCTGTTCGGCGCGTTGAAAAACATGTTTGCCAGCGCGGAAAGCCAACCGGAAAGCACCAATACACAAGAAGCAGCGTCTACGGAGCAGCGCCAAGAGCGTCGTTCCGGTCGTCGTCAAGGCTCAAACAACCGTCGCGATCGTAATCAACGTGACGGCGCGCGTGACAGCTGTGATGGCAACAAGGAAAGCCGTGACGGCAACCGCGAATCACGCGATGAGAACCGTCGCAAAAAACGCCAGAACGCTCCAGCGGTAACGGAAGCTGTCGCCCCCGTTGAAGAAGCGGTAGAAAAAGCGCCGCGTGACGATCAGCAACGCCGTGAACAACGTGCAGAGCGTCAACGTCGTCGTCAGGATGAAAAACGTCAGGTTCAGCAAGATGTTAAAGCCCTGAACCGTGATGAAGAAAGCGTACAGGAAGAGAGTGAACAGGAGAAACCGACGCCGGTAATGCCGCGCCGTCAGCGCCGCCAGTTAACACAGAAAGTGCGTATCATTGACGGTGACACAGCTCAGGCAGATAGTCAGGTTGAAGCCTCAGCATCCCCGGCACCGGTGGCAGAACACGCGCTGCCATTGTTGACCGATGTCGTGACAAATGCGCCTTCGGAAACTGAAGCCAACGCTGAGCAGGCCGAGGCGGGCCGTAATGATGCCAATATGCCACGCCGCTCGCGCCGTTCACCGCGTCATCTGCGCGTGAGTGGTCAACGTCGTCGTCGCTATCGTGATGAGCGTTATCCGACACAATCTCCGATGCCGTTGGCACAGGCTTCTGCCTCGCCGGAAATGGCGTCCGGTAAAGTGTGGGTCCGCTATCCGGTGGCTGCATTGGCACAAAACGACGAACAAACCACTGAGCTGGCACCCGCTATCGAAGCACCGGTTGCGGCACTGCCGGTCATTGCTGCTCTTGACGCTGAAGTGCAACCTGTTGCTACGCTTGCGACTGACATCGTCACCGCACCGCTTATCGCCGACACGGCGAGTATCGAGCCGGTTACCCCTGAAGATGTCGCACAAGACGCGGTCGAAGCACCTGTTACCGTTGAACAGGTCGTAGTCCCTGAGGCGGTGTTAGCAACAGCACCCGTTGAGGTTGCAGATGCAGAGGTGACTGAGCCTGTCGCTGTCGTGGAAACGGCTTCGGAGCAAAGTTCAGTTGTCGAGGAACAGCCGGTGGTAACACCAACGGCACCCGCAGCGATCGCTGAGCAGGCGGCTGTCGAAGCCGTCGAAGAACACGCCGCAGTAGCGAAGGTCGCGCAGGTAACGGAAGACACAGCGCCAGCGGTTGCTGACGTTGAACCTGTTGATGTTAAAACGACAGAAGCCGCCGACGTGATTGAGTCCATTACACCGGTCGCCGCTGTTGAAGCTGCACCGGTGGTAGCCGAATCTTCGGTTTCGCCCACGACTCGTTCGGTACAGCCGTTACGAAGCGCGGCAAAACAGCAGCACGCAGCCTCCGCCCCGATGACTAAAGCGCCTGCGCCTGCCTATGAGGCGGAAGCACCGCGCCACAGCAATTGGGTACGCACCACCACCGAGTTCGCCGGTAAAGGCAGCGCGGGTGGGCACTCTGCCGTCAACCATGCGACCGCAGCAGCAGCAAAACCCGCTGCGTTTGAGTAAATACGCCGTCCAGGCACAAAAAACCCCTCTTTAGAGGGTTTTTTTTATGGCAGTAGTAAATACCGCAACTTAAATCAGCGCGCGCAGCGGGGTGATCACCATACCCAGCGTTTTGCCTTCCAACTCGGCCACCAGTTGCTGAAAGTTTGGGGTTGCTTCGTGTTCCGTCAAGACCTCACGGCTTGTCCAACGTTCAAAAAAGACGAACGTACCCGGCGCTTCCAGTGATTCGTGCAGATCGTATTGCAGGTTTCCCGCTTCGGCCCGACTGGGTGCCACCACCTTTTTCACCGCTTGTGCTACAGCATCGACGTGCTCTGGTTTGGCCTGAATACTGGCGACAATACGCAATTCCATATGTTGTGTCAACGCAACGATCTTTGACCGTTTTTCACCATTTTTAATGTCCGCTATTCATCAACCAGGTTGACCGCTTTTCTCCAGCGATGCCTCGTTGTTTTCTGGCGCACGATTCTTGCTCAGTACGCCTGCCTTACGTTTCTCTCTTAGCCGGTAGCTCTCCCCCTTGATATTCAGCGTCGTTGAGTGATGCAGCAACCTGTCCAGGATCGCCGTTGCCAGCACGTTGTCGCCGAACATCTCTCCCCAGTCCGCGAACCCCTTGTTCGACGTCAGGATGATCCTGGCCTTCTCGTAACGCCGATTCAGCAGCCTGAAGAACAGGCTTGCCTCCTCACGGTTCATCGGCAGGTAGCCGATTTCATCGAGGATCAGCACGCGCGCATAACTCAGCTGCTGCAGCTGGCGCTCCAGACGGCTTTCCTGTCGCGCCTTCATCAGCGTCGCTATCAGCCTGTCCAGCGGCATGAACAGCACCCGATGCCCTGCATCCGCCGCTTTCACGCCCAGCGCCACCGCCAGATGCGTTTTGCCCACGCCCGGTGGACCCAGCAGGATCACGTTTTCGCTTCGTTCTACTAACGCCAGGCCGGCAAGCTCTCTCACCACCTTACGGTCGATGCCCGGCTGGAAGCTGAGGTCGAACTGCTCCAGCGTTTTCACCCAGGGGAGCCGGGCTTGCTTCAGCCGGGACTCCATACCGCGTTGATGGCGCCCGCTCCATTCCTGTTGCAGCGCTCGGCACAGGAACTCGCGGTAGTTGAGTTCTTCCTTCGCCGCCTGCTCCAGCAGGCTTTCTACCTGGTACCCCAGATGCTCCATTTTCAGACGGCCCAGCAGCGTCTCCAGTTCATGCATCACAGCAGCTCCTCATAAGCACTCAGCGGACGGTGTTCTACCATGCTCACCTGTTGCCACAGCGGTGCATGGTGCTCCGGAACGGTCTGCCACCCGGTACCACGGTTGTTCCGGCGATGAGTGGCCACAAGCTGCTCATTGCCGTAGTTCCTCAGCTCATCATCCAGCGTGATCCGGATTGAGACCGGGCGGCCACACCAGGCCTCCGGCACGGAGTAACGATTACCCCGCACCTCGATATAGCCGTCCCAGGCCACATGACGGATGTCGAAGTAGCTGGTATCGAAGTCCGTTGCCGGCAACGCCTGCAGGTGCCCTTTTTCTTCCTCGAAGCGGGTCGCCGGCGTTTGCCGGAACTGGCGCAGCTCGCGCTGGTCTGCGACCTCGGCAAGCCACTGCTCCAGCAACTGGTTAACGTGCGCGAAGCTGTCGAACTGCGTGTAACGGACAAAGAAGTTGTATTTGAGGTAGTCGACCATGCGTTCAACCTTGCCCTTGGTTCGCGCGCGGCGGGGGCGACACGCCCGGGGCTGGAAGTCATAGTGCTGCGCCAGTTGCAGGAAGCCTACGTTGAACACCACATTGCCGTTGTGATTTTTCAGCACGGCCGCTTTCTGATTATCGACCAGCACGGTTTTCACGCCGCCACCGAAGTAACGGAAGGCCCGCACCAGGGACTCATAGGTGTGCTCCGCATCCTGGCTCGGTGCCGCAAAGACGTGGAGGCGACGCGAGTAACCCAGCGTGTTCACGGCGAAGTTGATTTTGCAGCGTTCACCAGACACCTCCGCCTCGATTTCTCCCCAGTCATGCTGTAACTGGTAACCTGGCTGGGTTTCGAAGCGCACGGTCTTTTTACCCGGCCACATTTTACGTTTGGGCTGGATGTAAGCCCGAAGCGTGGAGCGTCCGCCGGGATAGCCCATCTTTCTGATTTCATGGAATATCACTTCGGCGTTCCAGACGTTTTCGGTCAGACGCATATCGATGTACTCCATGAAAGGGCGGAGTTTTTCCATTCGCAGCCGGGCCTTACGCGCCGGCGGAGATGGATAACGCAGATACCGTCTGACGGTGCGCTCGGAACAACCGATTTGGGTGGCAATATCGACAATAAGCGTGTTGCTTAATAGTGAAATAAGGGTGTTTCGGTGATTGAAGTAAATTTTACGCTGTTCTGAGATGGAAATTCCAAAGACCGGCGCTAAGGAGTAAGAAGGTATCATCAATAAAGGGTCTACGATTCCGTAAAATTTGGGTCATGCAACCGAGGCGCTTGATACCCGCGATGGCGTGTTCAACTGTAATACGGGAGTCTGTAAAGAATTTTGTGTAAATGGCTCCATTGCTTAACCGGAGATTCGTTCTCCATACATCAACATGAATTGGCTCATAGCAGGTTTCCAGTCTCTGATTGGCAAGGTCCATTTAGCAGAGATATTATGCAAGGCTAGATAGAGTAATTTTATCACCGAGTCATCCGTTGGAAATATTCGTCGCGTTTTCGTTATCTTGCGCAATGAAGCATTTAACGACTCTATCGCGTTGGTGGTGTAGATAACCTTGCGGATCTCCGGCGGAAAGTCAAAAATGACGATGAGACGTTCCCAATTATTTCTCCACGACGGGCTGATCGTCGGGAACTGCTCATCCCATTTGGCAGCGAAGGCATCCAGGGCCTCTTCAGCGCCCTCTAGCGTTGCGGAACTATAGATAGTGCGCAGGTCAGCAGCAACGGCCTTACGCTCTTTCCAGCCGACGTAGCGCAGCGAGTTCCGCACCTGATGCACAATGCAGAGCTGTACCCGCGTATGCGGGTAAACAGCTTCAATGGCATCAGGAAAGCCTTTCAGGCCATCGCAGCAGGCGACGAAGATGTCCTTTAGCCCACGATTTTTCAGTTCTGTCATCACAGATAACCAGAACTTGGCCCCCTCAGTTTTGGCTATCCATAGCCCCAGCAGCTCTTTTTCGCCCTGGCCGTTGACGCCGAGGGCCAGATAAACAGACTTGTTGGCCACGGCTCCGCCGTCCTGGCTTTTGACAACAATACAGTCAAGGTAAACAATGGGATAAAGCGCATCCAGCGGCCGTTGCTGCCAGCGCTTAACTTCATCCATCACAGCATTGGTCACTTGAGAAATGAAGCCAGCGGAAACATCGACCCCGTAGACTTCTTTAAAGTGTGCCTGAATATCACGGGTTGATAACCCTCTGGAATAGAGAGAAATAATGCGGTCATCGAAGCCGTTAAGCTGTTTTTCGTTCTTACCGATCAGTGTCGGCTCGAAGGTATAGCTAAACGACTTAATTTTGATTACATTATTTAAATGAGCTATTCAATTGATTTTAGACGTAAAGTGATATCTACACGGAAAAACGAAGGGTTGAGTATCCGAGAAACAGCGAAGCAATTTCGGATTGGCCCTGCCTCTGTATCGCGTTGGATTAATCAAATAGAGTCAAAAGCATCGACCACGCGTCAGCGAAAGATCGATAAATCCGAGTTGATAAAAGATGTTGAACAATATCCAGATGCTTACCAAAAAGAACGTGCAGAGCGTTTTGGCGTTTGTCAGAAGGCCATTTGGCAAGCGCTTAAAAAGCTGGGATTGACCTATAAAAAAAACTCTACGTCATCCGAAAGCCGACGAAAACGCCCGGCAGGGATTTCAACAAAAAAAACAACAGTATGAAAAAGAAGGTAAACCTATTGTTTTTATTGATGAAAGTGGTTTTTCACACGATGCCCCACGGACTCACGGCTATTCCCCAAAAGGTCAACGGTGTTTTGGCCTGAAGAACTGGGGAGCTAGGGGAAGAACAAATGTTATCGGCGCTTTATTAGGCACAACGCTGTTTGCTATCGGATTATTTGATATCAATATTAACAGCGATGTTTTCTATGCCTGGGTCACACAAGTCCTTATCCCAGTACTCCCTAAAAACAGTGTAATCATGATGGACAATGCCACTTTTCACAAAAAACATAATATTCAACAAGTCATCATCGATGCAGGGTATATGGTGGAGTATTTGCCTACATATTCGCCAGATCTTAACCCAATTGAGCATAAATGGGCACAAGCAAAAAGCAAAAAAAGAGAGATGGGTTGCGATACAGAGAGTTTGTTCTCAGTCCATATGGTGTAATCAAAATTAAGTCGCTTGGCTATACTGTTGCGGTCGCGCGGAATATCGAGCTCGATCTCCCCATTTTGGCTACGTACGCTCTTGGATGTCTTGCCATTGCGGGAGTTGCCTGAATGATTACCTGCCGGGTCATGCTTAGCATACCCAAGGTGCATCTCCATCTCAGCTTCAAGAACCCGTTCCGCCAGTCTTTTAGTCAGCACCTTGAGTAGGCCTGATTCACCCAGCAGATCCTGAGGGGAGTGACAATCTTGAAGCAGTTGGTGGCTTTGTTGAATAATTTAACCGTTTGATTTACATCTTCTTTAGGTAGAATGCATGTACAGAGACTGTATTTTGTTAGAACGACAAATCAAGTAGTTAGCACAATAAAAAGCATTACGGCTGGAAAACTTAGTTGTTGAAGTGTTATAATAATTATGTAAATCAGCATGTTAAATTATTCAACAAAGCCGCAGTTGGTCAATAAGTTCGTTGCTGATAGGCATTTTGTTATCCTTTGAAGGTTTTCCTCAAAATGCCATTTACACAGATTATTTTACAGTCTCTAATACGGATGCCCGAGATTATTTTATTTTCTTGTTTTTGTTCAGGCGATAAAGGTCTTTTTCGAGTTCCTTTTTTTGGGATTTGTGTATTAGGATGCTGTTTATCTATACATTGAAAACCGGTATCTGCCCAGATGGTTACCTCAGGAGGAATATGGCGAATTATATCGACTTTATCGAGTAAGCGTTTATCGTGACGGCGCCCATTTTTGCTCATGGGGATAAATCCAATTTGCCTTGTTTCGTCAGTCATAATAAGCCCTTTTCGAGTGGTCTGTCTTTTCTTTCCCGAATACATTTTTTTTCGCCGACGCAGATTCTTAGGCTTTTGGACAGGTCGCTCTGTCCCATCAATAAAGACGTCTTTAACTCCAGGAAAGGCGCGAAAAAATTCCTCAGCAGAGCGAATTTGACGAGCGAGCAAAACACATTCTCGCCCCAAGGTCATCTCTAAAACCGGCAATAATATTTTTACCCAGCGACATACCCGTGTTCTATCTAAACCAAAAAGAAGTCCTTGCAAATCATAGGTCGGATAACATTTTAAATACAATAAAATAAAAAGCAGTTTATCTAATGGGGTTGGGATAAATCCTTTCTGCCCTGCACCCATCTGCCGCTCGTGATCTTTTCGATTCTTTTTCCGATAAATCAAATAACAAGCTGAAAATTCAGCGGCTAAATTTTTCAATTCTTCGATTGATAATCCAAGCCCCATTCCCACTCGAAACGCAACAAAGTGACCCACTGGCCAGAGTCGGATAAAATCACCGTTCTGGCCCTACTGGAGATCCCGTTGCATGCAGGGAAAACATCTGACTCACAAAGAACGGTTCTACATCGAAAAGCGGCGTGGTGATGGGGTTAACCAGGCCACCATCGCCCGGGAACTGGAGCTTCCTCGTTCTATAGCCAAGCGACTTAATTTTGATTACACCATATGGACTGAGAACAAACTCTCTGTATCGCAACCCATCTCTCTTTTTTTGCTTTTTGCTTGTGCCCATTTATGCTCAATTGGGTTAAGATCTGGCGAATATGTAGGCAAATACTCCACCATATACCCTGCATCGATGATGACTTGTTGAATATTATGTTTTTTGTGAAAAGTGGCATTGTCCATCATGATTACACTGTTTTTAGGGAGTACTGGGATAAGGACTTGTGTGACCCAGGCATAGAAAACATCGCTGTTAATATTGATATCAAATAATCCGATAGCAAACAGCGTTGTGCCTAATAAAGCGCCGATAACATTTGTTCTTCCCCTAGCTCCCCAGTTCTTCAGGCCAAAACACCGTTGACCTTTTGGGGAATAGCCGTGAGTCCGTGGGGCATCGTGTGAAAAACCACTTTCATCAATAAAAACAATAGGTTTACCTTCTTTTTCATACTGTTGTTTTTTTTGTTGAAATCCCTGCCGGGCGTTTTCGTCGGCTTTCGGATGACGTAGCGTTTTTTTTATAGGTCAATCCCAGCTTTTTAAGCGCTTGCCAAATTGCCTTCTGACAAACGCCAAAACGCTCTGCACGTTCTTTTTGGTAAGCATCTGGATATTGTTCAACATCTTTTATCAACTCGGATTTATCGATCTTTCGCTGACGCGTGGTCGATGCTTTTGACTCTATTTGATTAATCCAACGCGATACAGAGGCAGGGCCAATCCGAAATTGCTTCGCTGTTTCTCGGATACTCAACCCTTCGTTTTTCCGTGTAGATATCACTTTACGTCTAAAATCAATTGAATAGCTCATTTAAATAATGTAATCAAAATTAAGTCGTTTAGCTATACCATCAGCAGGGAACTCAGACGCAATACCGACGCCGCTTTCAACGGGGTCTATTCCTGCAGAAGGGCCGAAACGTTGGCCAGAGGGCGGCGGCAGAAAACTCGGCCGGACAGCGTGATTAACCAGCTTGAACCGCACATTCAGGACTTTATCAGAACGGCGCTGTCTACCCACACCTCACCTGAGGTCATCAGTGGGCGCCTGGTCCTGGAATTTGGCCTGTCCGTCAGCAAGAACTCGCTCTATCGCTATATCCAGCAGGAGCGCCGGGCCGGCGGTGAGCTGTATCAGCAGCTCCCTCATCGGGGTAAACGGTATAACTATCAGACCGATGAGAACAAACGCGGTCCTATTCCCAACCGTGTTGGCATTGAGCAGCGGCCGGCCGTTGCTGACCTCAAGCAGGAACCCGGGCATTTCGAGATTGACACCATCTTTGGCAAAGATCAGAAATCATTCCTGCTGACGGTGGTCGATAAAGCCGTCAAGCTGGTCATCATTCGCAAACTGCCCAACAAGCGAGCAGAGACAGTGGTAGCGGCCTTCAGGGACATCGTTGCCAATACCTTCTGCGAGTTTAAAACCCTGACTGCTGACAACGGTTCTGAATTTTCCCAGCACGGGGAAATTACAAAAGTCACGGGGGCACCGGTCTACTTTGCCCGGCCATATCATTCCTGGGAACGCGGGTTGAATGAGCATACCAACGGCCTGATACGGCGTTTTTACCCGAAGGGAACGGACTTCAATTATGTCACCCATCGCAAGGTTGCAGCACTCGAACACCTGCTCAATACGCGAGGCCGAAAATCGCTGGGTTATCGTTCTCCAAATGAGGTATTTTTAACGCACTTACAGGCGGCATAATGCCCTACCGTTTTGTTGCGTTTCGACTGGGAATGGGGCCAATGATTGCTTTACATAAACGATTATCTCGTAACAACCGCTCTTTGTTGATCATTTCAAACCTTTATTCTCTAAGTTAAACCTCTTTTTATTCTCAATAGCCTGACAAAAAATGCAAGTCTCTATTCAGCAACTAGTTTAATGTAAGCCCCCTGATGGCACATTTGCTTTATCATGAAAAAGTCCTCTCTGCTCAGCATGTTGATATCCTTTTCGGTGTAGGAACCATAAGGAAACAACATGTTGGGTGGAGCGGACAAATCAAATGGTGAATTAGGGACTTATATCACTGGCGCTGACAGTTGCTCCTGTTAGGTATCCCAGTGGGCCTTAAAAGGCCTGACTGAGAAATTAGCGATGGGACTTACCATACGCTACTCTTTCCCTGCCGTGTACCCTGTACCGCGGTCGTTAGCACAGAACGCCACTCACTTCGAATAAGGTGTCGTCAGCAACAAACGGGTGCATTCCCAGCCCTTTACGCTTATGCTTGTGTCCCGCCGTATCTGCTCGTGACATTTAGCATTTAGCCCGCTGGAGCGCTTTTCATGACAACGCTGTCTACCGTATTAAAAATTCGCCGTCCTGATGACTGGCATCTTCACCTGCGCGACGATGACGTACTCGCAACCGTGTTGCCGTTTACCAGTCGCCATTTTGGCCGCGCGATCGTAATGCCCAACCTGACACCGCCTATCACCAGCATTGCCAGTGCGCTGGCCTATCGCGAACGTATTGTTGCCGCGATCCCGGCGGGAGACGATTTTCAACCGTTGATGACATGCTATCTGACAGACTCGCTGGACGCGAAAGAGGTTGTTACAGGCTTCCAGCAAGGGGTATTTACCGCCGCCAAACTCTATCCGGCGAACGCGACGACCAACTCCAGTTTTGGGGTTACCGATGTCGCCAATATCTTCCCTATTCTTGAGCAGATGGCAGACATCGGCATGCCGCTGCTGATTCACGGCGAAGTGACCGATCCGGCTATCGATATTTTCGACCGTGAAGCCCGTTTTATCGAATCAGTGATGGAGCCGCTACGCAAACGCTTCCCTACGCTGAAAATCGTGTTTGAACACATCACGACCCGTGAAGCCGCACAGTACGTGTTGGACTGCGATCGCTATCTGGGCGCCACCGTGACGCCGCAACACCTGATGTTTAACCGCAATCATATGCTGGTGGGCGGTGTGCGGCCACACTTGTATTGCCTGCCGATTCTGAAACGCAATATTCATCAACAGGCATTGCGCGATGCGGTCGCCAGCGGTTCTGACCGTTTCTTCCTCGGTACAGATTCAGCCCCCCACGCACGTCACAAAAAAGAAGCAAGTTGCGGCTGTGCCGGGGTATTTAACGCGCAGGCCGCGCTCTGCGCCTATGCTACCGTGTTTGAAGAGATTGGCGCGCTGGATAAGTTAGAAGCGTTCTGCTCGCTCAATGGACCCGCCTTTTATGATTTACCCATCAATGAAGGCTGGATTGAACTGCATAAGGCTCCCACGACCTTCTCAGAAAGCATCGCGTTAGGTGATGATGCGCTGGTGCCTTTCCTCGCGGGTCAAACTCTGAACTGGCAAGTGCGTTAATTTTCCCGCCCGTGCGCTGCTTAGTCGCGCTGCACGGGCTTTTAACGGCCTTTGCGTTTCACTACCACATATTTGTATCACCCCTCTTGCTCCCCTTCGTCTTTAACTGTATAAATAACCAGTCAATTAAAGGAGAGTATCATGCGCGTAGAACTCACATTAGCCAAATCAGCCCCTTTACCCGCTGGCGCCATTGAAGCCTTGACGTACGAATTGACCCAGCGCGTACACCGTCATTATCCCGATAGTGCCATTCAGGTTCGTTACGCAGCGGCCAACAATCTGAGCGTATTGGGGGGCAATAAGGATGATAAAGCGTTAATTTCAGAAATCCTTCAAGAAACCTGGGAAAGCGCCGACGATTGGTTTAGTGCAGAATAATCACTGACGTTAATAATCGAGACCTTCTATTTTATCCTTGCAATCTTCACACTAGCCGGTAGATGGTCGATGACGGAGGGACATGACAATGACGGTAGAGAAACCAGAACAAGCCATGACGTTCGGCGAATTATTGGCGCTGATTGGCGAACAGCAGAATTAAGGCGAATAAAAACCATAAATATCAATAAATTGCTTTACCTTATCGCTCAAAAAATAGGCGACAAAACACAACAAAGCACGACAATACACGACATTTTTATCAATAAGTTACCGTCCATTTCGACTTGCCGACTACGCCAGAATCGTCCAGATTTGACAGACTTGAGGGAGGGGGATTTCGATGGCATAGCCTAACCTGAGCAAGGTATACTGCGCCAATGACAACATCCTCACTCTCACAACACGACTCGCTGTTCAAAAAGTTTCTCGGCGATATCGCTGTGGCCCGAGACTTTTTGGAAATCCATCTGCCGCCCCACCTGCGTGAACGCTGCGACTTCAGTACCCTTGCGATGGAGTCGGGCAGCTTTATCGAAGACGACCTGCGCACCCAGTGTTCGGATATGCTCTATTCCGTGCAGACGAATGCGGGGAAAGGCTACATTTATACACTCATCGAGCACCAAAGTAGGCCCGAGAAGTTGATGGCGTGGCGTTTAATGCGTTATAGCATGGCAGCCATGCAGCGGCACCTGGAGCAAGGTAACGAGACCTTACCCGTGGTCATCCCGCTCCTGTTCTACCACGGCACCACGTCGCCCTACCCCTACAGCACCCAATGGCTCGATTGCTTTGCTGACCCTGAACTGGCAGAATCAGTCTATACGCAGGCATTCCCGCTCGTTGATATCACCGCTATGCCTGATGATGAAATCCTGACGCATAGGCGGGTGGCGTTGCTAGAGTTAGTACAGAAGCACATCAAAACGCGCGATATGCTGGAACTGGCAGCCGATATCGCCCGCCTACTCAATCTATGGGCGATACCTAAAGAGCAGTTTCGTAGCCTGATATACTATATTGCAGAGCGGGGAAATACGTCGGATGAAGAGCAATTCCTACAATATATCGCCGCCACAGCCATTGACTATCGGGAGGACATCATGACCATTGCAGAGCAGCTTGAAGCCAAGGGCATCCAGAAGGGCAAGCAGGAAGGCTACCAGTTAGGCCGACAGGATGGTGTTCATGAAGGCGTACAACTCGGTCGCCAAGAAGGACGCCAAGAAGGACGCCAAGAAGGCGAGCATAGTGCCTCGCTCAAAATTGCAAGGCAAATGCTGACCCGTGGAATTCCGCGCGACGCTGTAAAAGCGTGCACCGACCTTTCCGACGACGAACTGTCTTCCCTGTTCGACGACCGGCGCTAATTCCCCGTTTTTTCACCTTCTGGCGCTTCCGGCCAGTCGATATCCGGCGCTTTGCTGATATCCACCCGGTTAAGCAGCACGCGGTATTTCTTCCACCCTGTGAGTATTGCCGTCTCTTCTTCTGTTGCCATATTCAGATCAACCGCATCGCTCAGCGTTTGAATACGCGCATTCGCCACGGTAAGACGTGAGCTTAACGCCTGTTGCGCTGCCTGCTGCGCAGCGTGTGATTCTGCCGCTTGCTGGGCTTGCGTGTCTGTCACCCATTTTTTCCCGTTCCACACATCAAATTCGGTTTGTGGTTTCAGTAACGTGACATTATCCGGCAGTTCGCCGAATTGAGTAACCGTCTGCTCCTGTCGCGTTTCCGTGCTGTAAACCGTTTGTCCGCGATAATCTGGCAAGAACTCCCACGACTTGCCATCCACCGTGCGACGTAGAGCTTGCCCAGCAGGCGGTAACTCTGGCTTATCGGGGTAACTGTGTGCGGGAAGGCCTACACCGAGCATGAGGTATTCCATGCTCGCGCTTTGGTATTCACCAGTGTATTGATTGACATGATAGACAGTGATCCAGCCAGCTTTTTTGCTGAGTCCGTTTTCGCCTAATTCGGCAGTCTCAATATCAGTGGAATAGTTGCTCATTATGCTGCTCTCACAATGTAGTTAAAGGCAATATTGCGTGGGCGATTTTCTGCTGCCGTAGGGACAACCTTTGATGCGTCAAAAGTCAGGCTACCCCATTGGCAAAAACCGGATCCCTTAGCGAGTTGGGCTTCATGTTTAAATACTGTTGAGAATGCCCCCATGTCTTCGCCGTCGGACCATTCCGCAACGCCGTTCCTGGTGGCTGTGATGTTTCTAATCGCATCGCCCTGAGATGACAGCAACGCTCGTCCGGTATCAACCTTGCGCCCATCATCCCAGCCACGAATAAATTCGCCGCGCAGGTCAGGTAAATGACCGGATGGGTAGAGCTCCGCGAGAATCGGATAGGTTGTTTTATCAAACGCCTGTCCGTTGCATTTCAGAAAACCCGATGGAGCAACAGCCCCAGGGAACGGGAGCGGAATACCTGCAAACTCCGATGCTGATATAGGGTTTGGTAGGTTTTGGTTTGTCCACAATTCATAAGATTGAGTTTCCGAACCGCTGTTATTCCCGCTCGATATTCTTACGCCGTTTACATCAGGACCGCCCGCGATAGCTCCTACAGAAATTAGGGACCATGTATCACCAGCCCTCATAAAAACGCCTGAGCCGTATCGTTTGCTGTATGGTGTAGCCGTGTCGTTGCGAAAAACCCTACCGCCATTTGCCGCATTTCTCGCCCATGTGAGAAATGTTTCAGCGGTCCACGCTTGATTGTAGCCTGAACCTCCCCACCCCCACGCAGTATTAAGTGCAATGGAACCGGCAGTGGCGTCGAATTGGTTCGTTTGCTTAACCAATCCAACATTCTTGCGAAACAACGGTTTATCGGGTATGTCTGCGCCGTTCTGCTCTTTCGCCAGCTTCCCGTCTATATCTTGTTGTACCGATTCAGAAACACCGATAAAATCTGCCGCGTTTTTCCACGATCCGGTATTTGTTGAATTGGGGTTGTCAGTGTTATTGTCTATGACGCTAATAAATATCTTGTCGCCAGCATCGCTTAATACGAGAGCCCCGCTTGGGTATCCACTAATTGCTGATGAAAATGCTGGGTCGAATGCGTTTATCGCACCTGTGCTCGCCCAGCGCATTAAATCAGAAAGCTCAAAGAGTATCTGGTTCATGTCCTGCCCCTTCGGGGGAAGGCCTCCTGCGGCTTTCAGAATCATTGTTACGGGAGGGAACCCCTTTGAATAAGAGGCTGTGTTGTCACCTGCTGGGGTATCCTCCAGAAGGTTCTCCCTCTGACCATTCGTTCCGAATGGGAGTGGCTGTTTTTTGGGTGGAGAGCTTCTATGCATTATTAACCTTTAAAAAATGCTCCATCGTTGAACGGGTATGCGTCATCAGCAAAGCCAAAATAGGGCGGCACAAGCTGAGTGGTCGTCAATAAAACCCCTTGAGGGGTTGGTAATACGTCGTATTTATTCAAAATCACCTTTTCGTAAGGCGCTAAATAAAACTCACAAATAATCCCCATTCTCATTTCACCATAATCAACACAGAATACCTTTCCTCTCCCTTTAAAGAGTATGGTTAAAAACCTGTTCATTTCTCTTATTGTCGCCATGCTGATATTGGAAAATGCTTTAGCTAAAATAAGTGTCCTGTATGCATCATCAGTAAGTCTAACGGTTTCAGTCTCTTGAATTCCGGCATAAAAAGGCACTTCGTTGAATGGCGAGGGGTGATCATTAATATTGCCATCGTCCGCTTCTGAAAATCCGAAACTGTTGCTGCTAATATCAGATTGAATATGTCTTGATACGTTTGCTATTTTACCCCAAATATCTAGCCCGTAGGTTCCATTTGTTGTTACATCCCAAACTTCATCTATAAATTTATCGGTAAAATCATCAAGATTCATGGCCTGATTAAATGTTTCGATGATTGCCAGTAATCTTGGGCTTGCGGAGTATTGAGTCAGTATAGTTTCTTTCCAGCTCACACTGTGATCACCTCCACGTCAGCTTCCTGTATGGTGGGTACTTGATCTATTCCTGCCGTTACCGACTGAGCATAATTAACCCCATCCACAGAAAGGGTTAAGGATAGAATATTCATGTATTCAGGAGAAAGGCTTATCACGGGTGCGTAATACGTACCACCGCTAATCCTTGAACCAATTCTTGCCTTTGTTATTCCTTCGTGGTTACCGTTGAAAACGCTGGAAACCATTTTTTTAATCTGGGCTGTTACATCGGACGGAAGATTGATTATGTCGTTTTGTATCTGAACGCGAAAGTATATCCTCAATGGGTCTGCTTTCTTCCATTTTATTATATATTCAGGATAGGGTGGGCTGTAATTTTCTTTGTCCTGAATAATAAATGTAGCGTTTCCGTTCAGGTTTACGCCGGGTTTTTTTGTTGCGTATATCGCTTCCGCAACATCTGCGTCAGTCCCTCCATAGGCACACACATAGAGGGAGTGGCGAGCTACCGGGAATGATGTTTCACCCTTATTCACCGTCACGTCCTCTCTATTGGACCATACATAAGCGTCAAGTACACCATCGGTAGCAAGAAGCGCCGCCAATGTTGACGCGTCTGTGTTTCTTCCTGTGCGTGCTACAGATTGTCGGCGTCTCGTCTCGAATGCAATGCGCGACTCTACATCAATACCCACGACTCCAGCGGCATGATTAATTAGGGCATCCCACCCTGAAACTGGAGATACAATCTGGTTTAGTTCACCAACACCGCAAGCGATAGGGCCGGTCGTCTGATTTTGGAACTCGACATCGACCACACCGTCAGGGCCAATCGTGGCTGCGCTTATGGACGCATAGAGGTATCCAGATTTATCCTGTGCGGTGCTTCCTTCTGGGATTGTCCTACCGGCTGCTCCCGTACAAGTTGCGGTGACTATAGTCCCTCGTGCAGCGATGCGCTCCATGAAGTTGATGCGGCCTATCCCATCCTGCCAGCGCCCCGTCGCGTAGTCTGGGTTCATCTGGTTGAACAGGCAGAGCAGCGCGTCGTAGTTTGTGGCAATAATCTCGGTATCAGACTGTGCAATCTGCCCCTGGGGTGATGACAGGGATTTACTCGCCCCGCCCTCCATTGCTGTATCCATGTCAGTAAGGCGACCGGAAAGCACATCGGCAATGTCTGGCACCCTTAACCCATTTTCGGTTATCGTCACTCCGGGGACTGCCGTTTTTAATTTTGTCATAGGGTGACCTGCGATTCGTTTCCGTCGTTGTCAGTTATGCGGATAACACCGCGAGTCTGGCGGGTGTTTTTGTCGAAGAGCACGGAAGCTAGCGCCTGATTGACGACGGGTAGCTTTCTGGCCTCTGCCTCCATTTTCCCGGCAATGTATCCCGGTGAAGGACGATGACCAAGAACCTCTTCTTTCCACGGGATGCCCAACGTGTTGTCGTAATAACACTCGCCAGCAAACACCAGGCAGGCGCTGGCAACATCCTGAGCTACTGCATAACCTGAATCTGCAATAGCCATATTCCCGCTTCCATCCAACGTCAAATCCCACACTTGCATCGAAAGTTTTAGCGTTCGGTAGGTCATGATGGTTTATCCGTAGCATTGGAAATGACGCTGGAAGAGCCTGGCTGAACACCCCTCACTGGGTGTTTGTGGTCATTGTAGTTGTCACGCAGCATTTTTAGTGATGAAGCCTGTGTTCCAGCATTATCAGTGATGTTGCCGTCTGCCGTTACGTCCCCGGTGAAATGCGCGGAAGGGGTATCTATCGTTACGCCTTGAGGGGCTGCTACCGTCGCTTTTGAACAGGTGATATTTACCGGGTTCGGTGAAGTGATATTCAGTGCTCCATCTGCAAACTCCATAAACTGCGTCGGCGGCCTATTGAGTAGGCCGCCCATATATAGCCAAGCGACATTATTTTGATAACAGCCAGCTATGCTTCTTTGCCGCATATCAGGGCATAGGATGTAATCATTTTTAAGTCGGTTGGCTATAGATGGCATCTGATTTACTGTGCGCCCGACGACTTCCCGGCACAGACGCTTTCCGATTTGCACGGGCTACAGAATTATCACGGTCGCAAACGGCAATCCACCCAATATCGCCCGGAACGGGGTTCATGATGATCGCACTATTTCCACGCTGCGCACGGTAAACGGGTATGTTGTACACTACAGCGTTTTGTATCATCTGATTATTCTGGTCAAGGCGAGCAACTAGCGGGAGAACATCGACAGTCAGATTTGGTGCTTCGCCTTTAATCGCCTTCACTTCAACAATTTCAATGAAGCAATAACCGGACAACATCTGCTTGAAAATATAATCAAGCGATTCCGCATCGTTAGTTTGTGGCCCGGTTGGTGTAAGTAATTTATCTGACACGTCACACTCCGTCTCTCTGTTTGTTGGCCATGCATATTGAGTGCCACGGGCCATCAGGTATCATTGAGGAAAGCTCATGCGTCACGCTGGTGAGTTGATAAGTTCCCTTTGCGTGAGGTAGTGAAGTGTCAAGGTTTATATTCCTCCCTGCCGTCAGCAGGGTTGAAAACTGAGTCTGAAACATCACCCCGCCGTTTGAAAATATGGGATAACCGATCAACCCATGACGGTGAGAAACCAGGGGAATAACGTCATCCCTTTTACTTTCCGAGGGCCAGAAGGATATTTTTGGCTGCATGACAGACATTGCTATCGCGAAGTCATGACATACCCCTGAAAGCTGTTCAAAAACGCTACCTGAGTAGTGTGGATTTGTCGCCACCGGGTTTTTCAGCCCGGTAATTAACGGCTCATAGCCTACTGGTTTGCATATTGCCGTCAAAATATCTGTTACCGGAATGGGGCCGCCGAAAGAAAAAGGGGGCATAACCTTATTCTGTAGCTCATAACTTGCTGTTGCGTTTATTATGAGCGCCGCATTGGGAACCCTGTTCATGTTGGCAATGGATGAATTCATGAACCCTGAGAAAATCTTATTCTCTTCAACGAAAATATCCAGCGACACGCTTTCGGTTCCCGTGCCGTAATTCCCCATCGCCCTTGCTGATAAGGCAGCAAGTAATTCCATGTTTAACCCGTAAAGGTTGGCGCTAACCTGTGTCCCGAATAAATTTCCTGATGACTGGAGGGATAGGCTGGATCGAACGTTATCTATCGATATTTTGTTGTTGCCCTTCATTCCCTCAAACGGTTCAAGGTGATTCGTGAATTCAAATCGGAGAGATCGCTTTTTATACAAGTTCGCTCTCCTCTATGTAGTACAGGGAATACCTCCGGCCCAATCCATCCCACTGAGGATCGCTTTCACCTGAGTTATCAATGAAAACCATATCCCCACGGAAACCCAGGTGACGGTAGCGCACCATCTTGTTACCAAACAGGCAGGGGACCCCCTGAAGAATAGGAGCGCCGTTAACCTCCATGTCCATGTATAGGAAAGAAGCTCGCTGAACCAGCCTGATGCGGCACTGCTGTCCGCCAAGGCTGATAGATATTGACTGAGACTTTTCAGGCTCAAGCGGGATTGTTCTCATGTGCTTTTCTCGGTGATATTTTTAGCCAATTCACCAAGCTTTTGCCCGGCACTGTCCACAACGGTAAGAACCGGCTTGGCCACCGTTTCCAGTGCGCTCTGGTATCCTGCGGTTATTTTCCCTGCGGCTGAGTCGGCAATCGTGCCAACAGATTTTTTCAGCGATTCCCACGAGTTGCTTAGCTGATCAACAGTGGACGGCGTAGAGCCTGCTTCTTTGGTTATTTCAGCCATCCCGGTAGTGCCCTGGGATTTATCGTTGTTCGACGGCTTGTCTTTAAGCGTGTTGCTTAATAGTGAAATAAGGGTGTTTCGGTGATTGAAGTAAATTTTATGCTGTTCTGAGATGGAAATTCCAAAGACCGGCGCTAAGGAGTAAGAAGGTATCATCAATAAAGGGTCTACGATTCCGTAAAATTTGGGTCATGCAACCGAGGCGCTTGATACCCGCGATGGCGTGTTCAACTGTAATACGGATGCCCGAGATTATTTTATTTTCTTGTTTTTGTTCAGGCGATAAAGGTCTTTTTCGAGTTCCTTTTTTTGGGATTTGTGTATTAGGATGCTGTTTATCTATACCTTGAAAACCGGTATCTGCCCAGATGGTTACCTCAGGAGGAATATGGCGAATTATATCGACTTTATCGAGTAAGCGTTTATCGTGACGGCGCCCATTTTTGCTCATGGGGATAAATCCAATTTGCCTTGTTTCGTCAGTCATAATAAGCCCTTTTCGAGTGGTCTGTCTTTTCTTTCCCGAATACATTTTTTTTCGCCGACGCAGATTCTTAGGCTTTTGGACAGGTCGCTCTGTCCCATCAATAAAGACGTCTTTAACTCCAGGAAAGGCGCGAAAAAATTCCTCAGCAGAGCGAATTTGACGAGCGGGCAAAACACATTCTCGCCCCAAGGTCATCTCTAAAACCGGCAATAATATTTTTACCCAGCGACATACCCGTGTTCTATCTAAACCAAAAAGAAGTCCTTGCAAATCATAGGTCGGATAACATTTTAAATACAATAAAATAAAAAGCAGTTTATCTAATGGGGTTGGGATAAATCCTTTCTGCCCTGCACCCATCTGCCGCTCGTGATCTTTTCGATTCTTTTTCCGATAAATCAAATAACAAGCTGAAAATTCAGCGGCTAAATTTTTCAATTCTTCGACTGATAATCCAATGATTGCTTTACATAAACGATTATCTCGTAACAACCGCTCTTTGTTGATCATTTCAAACCTTTATTCTCTAAGTTAAACCTCTTTTTATTCTCAATAGCCTGACAAAAAATGCAAGTCTCTATTCAGCAACTAGTTTTTTGTTCTGCGCCCCCGATAGGGAGACAACCATTTGCTGCATGACCTCCTGAAAGTAAAGGGATATGGTCAGCAGAGAAACGTTGTGCTGCGATGTCACTTCGTATGAGTGATCAACCAGGTCATAACTCGTCAGCGTCTCTTTCGGGGTCTCGATGTCGTATACCTCCGCTGTCTCCAGCATGCTCTTGATGGTTTCCAACACCCGGCTCTGACTGGTAAATGTCAGATCGAAGAGGTTAGGAATGCTGCCAGAGAACCCCGTTAGCCCCGATATGACAATCGCACAACGAACAATCGACGGCTCCTTTACCTTGTTTATTGACTGATATTTCCCACCCTCAACCGGGGCGGTTGTTATCTGCGCCCGACCGCTGGGCTGGATAGATACCATGCCACTGAAATTAAGCGCCACCTCTGATGATTTGTGCTTTCTGATGACGTACTGAGGATGAAGGACGCTATTGATGATAGAGAGCGGCGAACCTCCGCCGATAGCATTGAATATGTCCGCCGTATTTAGGCTGATAATGCTCATCTTTTCTCCAACAAAAAGCCCACCTAAGTAGGCTATTGCGTGTTATTGCATCGGTTAATGGGTAGAATCACCCAAAACCCATACAGAGTGCATGGTTAATGGGCTATGGTTTTTGAGCACTAGAGAATGGCGCGTTTGTTGACGAGCGCCTCGCTACATCCTCAACGCTGCGATTTAGCGCATCAACAGACTGCGGGTTACTGTTCACGTTAACTGTGTTTATGTGAGTGCTGTTGGTGATCGTCGGGCCGCCGCTAGAAGATAACTGGTAAGGCCTGCTATCAGCAAGTCTGCCCTGAGTAGCATAGTAATTCCTTGCCCCACCATCATTACTGGCCGTTTTTCCCTCCATGGCGTCATAAATCTTACCAGCGTAATCCCTTGTTTCTTTCGGTACGGGACGCCACTTACCGTCCTTATCCTTGAAACCATCACCGCGGCCTTGAGCGATCCACTGGTCAACGTTAGTCGGCCCCCAGTTATATGCCATCAACGTATCATCGAGATTTCCTTTGTATTTATTCAAAAGCTTACTGAGATAGATTGTGACTGCGGCCCTGGATTTTTCTGGGTTGAGCCTTTCATCGACCTGTGAGTCAATTCTAAGCCCCAACTCCCGTCCAGTATCAGCCATGATTTGATATTCACCCACAGCCCCGGCACGGCTGTAAAGGTGTTTACCATCGCTAGACTCTACCTTCCTGATGGCATCAATAACCCCGTCGGTACTTCCTGGAATGTCATACTGTAGGTTACGGCCCTGCACTGTGCCCTTGTATCGACCAAAATCAGTATCGAAACCAATTGATCGAAATCAATCACCTATATTTTTCTTCGTGTAGCTCAGTGAAGACTCTGCGCTATCCTTGATGTTCTGCTTGTCGTTATAGAGATATGTTCCGTATGCAACCAGCGCAGCCAACCAAGGAGGGACGCCGCCGCCAGTCACCTTACTCCCAACATAAGCCGCAGCCAGAATTTTTAGCGCGTTCTCTGCCCCGCCCACGGCATCGGTGAATTTCTTTATTCCATCCCCGGCGTCACGAAAGAAACCGATGACGTCTCCGTGATGCTGCTCTATCCATTTGCCGAATGCCTCCATTCCCGAAATCACTTCCGGCGTAAATGCGGCCACAAGCCCTTGCTGTAGGCGAGAAAACTGAGCGTCAAGCTGATTCAGAGTGGCGACAAGGTTTTCCTGCTCCTTCACCTGCTGCGCGGTGATATTGGACTTCTTCGTTTCCGAGTCTACCAGTGACTTCAGCTCACCAGATTTAATCTTGGCGGCGTCAGTCGGATCGAACCCGGCGGCAGACATCACCTGCATGAGGTTGTCTTGCGAGTGCGTTTTACCGTACCGGGTGAACTCAGCCAGCGCCTTGTTAGGGTCACCAAGCTGGTTGATGTTCAGGCCAGTGCGAGCGCCCAACACCATCAGGTTTTGTGCCGCACCCGTCAGGCCGCCGAAGATAGTCGGGTCTTTGATGTTCGCCAGCGCCATGCGAGCATTGCCGGAAGCGCCGATAAAGGCGTCACCGTTTAGCCCTGCCTGCTGGAATCCGCGACGAACGCCGAACATCTTATTCACGTCCGATCCGAAGAATCTGGCCTGAGTGCTGGCGCGTACAATCTCGTTTGCGGTTGAGGTAAATAACTGCTTAATGCCGTACAGCCCAGCCCCAATACCCAAGAACCCAGCGGCAGCAACAGTAACGCCACGGAATGACGACACGGCAGCCTTGCCGAACTGAGTGAAGTCCTCAGCCGACGATTTAAGAGTGCGCTTAATGTTGCGGCCAGAACGCTCGAAGTCACCTTCCAGCTTTTTAACCTCATCGCCAACCTTCTTCTTACCGTTAAGGAATTCATCGGCCTTGATGGTGACCTTATAGGCCAACTCATTAATAATCATCGCTGCTCCTGGTGCTTGTGCCACACGCGCTGATTGAAGTTTTCCACCGATATAATCTCAAGCAAGTTGTACATGTCAGCCACGGAAAGGCGCTCCTGCAAGTCAATGTAGGACGCCTTGCCTGAGCATATGATTGCGTTGATGGCCGGAGGGATGTTGGCGGTTGATATCAGTTTCGCCGGAAGGGATTCCTCTTCGAGAAACGGGTACTTTACCCTTCGGCGATGGCTAAAAAATTGAAATTCACCTGGAACACTTTATCCAGCAGGGAGCGGATAGTTGACACCTCTTCGAAGTCAATAGCACCATTCACCTTGCGGCGCTGCTGGACCCCATCGTGAGAGATGACAACCTCAACGGTATCAATGAGGCGGTCGCGTAGTGTTCTTGCTACATCCGGGGATGACGCAGAAATAACGCTCAGGCCCACGGTTGCCAGACCCGCACATCCCATAGCGATCACATCAGCCGGGATAGCGCTATAGTTCGATTCACCCATAGCACGAAAGATATCCTGTGCCAGCGTATCGGCATCCCACGCCGACATCTCTGTGATGATGAACTCTTTACCTTTGTCGCGGCCTTCTTTATCAACGACATAGATGATTTCTTTACGTGCCATTAGATAGCGCTCCGTGTTGCTGATTCAAAATGGAATACCGCCGGGCGGGGTTGAAGGATCCTGCGGCCCGGAGGCGTCGGCGTCCACGTATACAGCACACCATTTACAAAGTTCCACTTAGCGCTCAGCGCCGGAACAGTCAGTACGGCGTTACATGCAAAGGCTGAAATAGCCGTTCGCTCGGCGGCCATCCAGTCATCGAGAAGGCGACTGGCGTTAGAGGTTGCCATCAGGTTGATAGTGAATTCAGTCGGGTTGAAGATAAAACCAGCATGGTATTTGCCATCGGCCGACATCATGTCCTCTTTGTTCTGCAACGCGCCAGTTTCAAACATGTTGTCGGCGGCGTAGTCATCAACATCAAAGCCACCCGGATAGTAAGCAGGCACGACGATGCGCAGCTTGGAATTAGCACTGGTAATGTCAATTGGCATTTTGTCGTCCTTACAGGATTGCGGTAGAGGCCATGTTGATGGACTGGATTAACTGCCCATCTACATAATAGAAAATGACACCCTTCAATTCCCGATCAATACGAGCATCCCCGGTTTGCGTCGGGATGTGAAGGTAGTGGCCCTGAGAATACAGCGTTGAGGAAATGTCCTTTCCTACGGTGTTATTCACGATACGGATTTGGGATGCGTCCAGCGCTACACCTTTCTGAATAGCGCCGAAGTTAACCGCACGCTCTGCCGGGTCAATGACCGCCGCCTGCACGGAAGCATAGCCGGTCGCGTTGTAGGAGTACGATTGGTTATTGGTGAACAGGTTAGCAAACGCTGAAACCAGATTGGCGTTAATCCACACCTGGTTAAGAAAGCTGTCCAGCCACATAAATTTACCCGTTATAGCGCCGTCAGAAGCGTATTGCTTCATTGTCTTGTTTAGGCCGTGAGCACCATAGTAGTTGTAGCCATTGGACTTCAACGCTTGAGCGTCTGACAGGTCGCTTACGTTAGGCGCAAGCCCTGCAAAGCCACGGAATTTGTATGACACGCGCCCAGAGGTGCGTGAGAAGTCGACAGAGGCCGCATAAGCCAGAGGAGGCACGGCGTACAGGTATGAACCGTAAACCACGAACACATTCTCATAGCCATTTGCCGCAACCACGCTCTTAGCGAAGCACGCAGCGTTGTTTGGCACTTTTCCGGCTTCTGTGGTGTCGTGAACGACGTAGCCAAAGCGGTTATGGCTGGCACTCACCCATGCGCATAGTTCTTGCTTCTGATCGTCGGTCAGTTCAACCACCGAGTTAAACAGCACCCAGTTCTGATTGGTATTGATGACACCATTCATTGTGTCTGTGAGCGACGTAGCGGCGGCACCAGGTGAAACCACGGCAGCGGTGGCGGCAGTCAGAAGCAGGCCGTTAGCCAGGGCTCCGCCAATCGCATAGGATACTTCACTATCAGCGCCGGTGGTTGCCGATCTGATGATGAAGCGATTTGCAACGGGAAGCCACTCAACGGCCACCTTGCTCGCACCGATACCTATTTCCAGTTTATCAGCGATATCAGAGAAGCTCGTCGCCGTTGACAGGTCAATCGAAGTGCTAGTGGTTGATACCCCGTCAATAGACAAAGTGATAGTGCCAGCCGGAATCGCCTTGAGCGTAGCCAGCGGCACACCTTTCAGGTTTCCAGACAGTAAGTACCCGGCGACATCTGAGGTCACTACGCGGTACATCAGCAACTCACCAGGAATAACGGAGGAGTTGTCGTAACCATTGAAATACTGCTTGGCAGCAAGGAATTCTCTTGAAGTGCTCCCCATCAGCGCTGAAACATCAGCAGACTGATAGAAAGATTGAACTTTACCTACAGGAACAAGTTCATTGTCGGTAAGCATCAGGCCGTTAGCATCAACCGCAGAACCGGCAGGCGTAACGACATTGGGCGTTATGGAAAAGTCTTTAGACAGAGGAATAGTCATATGTGTGTATCTACCTGTTTTGTAGGGATTTCTGCCTTATCGAAATAGTCCTGAGGGAACGACACGGTAATGTGAGCCTGTAGCGAGAGAGTGACGATATAGCGCTCCTGCCACTGACTCTCGGCGTTAATCATGGGGGCCTGAATAGCTGCAGAGGAATGCAGTGGAGCCAATCGCCCATCAATGGATTTGATTTTGTCGTAGCCATAGCTGCTGGCGAAAACAGTCTCCAACGCAATAGCCCGATCACCGGCATTTGCGCCGTATATATCCACTTGTACATCGGCCTGCCGGACTTCGGTGTAACCCATGGCGCTTGTCGATGGGTCTCCGGTGTCCTGCCTGATTTCTCGCGTGGTAGAGAGGCGCGCAAACCGCAAAGGAGTGAGGATGCAGAATTCCCCCTTCGGCATGGGGACTCTATTCGCCTGAGCCTGCTGCGCTTTCCCGCAAATCGGTTCAACAAAATAAGCCAGCGTATCGATGAGGTTGTCTATGGTGTAATCGATCATGTATCCGCCTGTAGGCAAACCAGCAATCTCGACCAGTCAGGCCATAACTCCAGCGGCTCAATGACCAGCCACGTTTTGCCATCGACAATGAACAGGTCGCCACCCTTCTGCATCTCGCGGTTGACGCTGTAGAAGCTTCCGTTTACATGGATAGACTTGAATAACCCCTGAATATTGAGGCCGTCTACGTGCTGTAAATCGCCTTTGGTGAGCGGCTGGAACTGAATGGTGATTGGCTCATCTGGTGCGTACTGAGGAATTGGCTTTCGTCCCGGACCCATTGCTTCACCCACGTACCGACGAACGATGGCGGTGATGTTTGGGTTTACACGGCGAGTGGCCGCATTGGCGATGTTACGTAGATTCAATTTCTCCCACCTCGTAGTTGACGTCGCCGATCATGACCTTCGTATCTACCAGGGGCTTACTTGAGTCGTTCCCTTTCATTTTTCTGGCAGCTATTGTCGCAGGAGAAAGCGCTGGCTCCATTAAGGTGGCGATGGATGCCTGTACATCACCCTGTATCTGAACGCCTACCACCTCAAGAGCCTGGTCAACCGCAATGCCAGCGCGAATGCCTCGAGCTATAGTTTCCTGCCACTCGCCTTCATGATCGGAAATCGCATTACGGAAGAATGGACGAGAAGGCTGGTTGTTTTCGGGTCGTCCGTATTCGTTAGTCGCTGCAACCATCGCTACTGGCGTTCCATCCGGATATGTTGCCCCATCAATGAAACCGACCGTCACCTGCTTCGACTCCAGTTGTCTCGCAACGTTATTGAGAAAGTTTTCAATCGAATCAGCCATGCACGCTCCCCGGGTAGTAGTTCGCCATACGGTAAACCTTCGTAGCCTGCCAGTAATCCATGCCATAAGGACTCTGCGTGTACCACATGTAACGGAACTCTATTTGCCCAGCATCAGAAGATACGGAAACACTACCCTCTGATGCTGACGACAACCGCCCAACCATGCCTGAACCACCGTTACCGTTATCATCCCCATAACGCACGTACGCTAAGTGACCCATAAGCAGGTAGAGCAAGCGCTCTCGCTTAACGGGATCCTCAACAAGTGAGTACTCAGAGTTGTTCAGGTGATCGGTAGCTTGGTCAAACAGGAAGGGGAGTTGTGCCTCAGTTACATTGGAAAACTCAGGAAACATGTCGCGGAACTTGCTGATATCGAGCACCACGATTGCCATCGTTAATCCTTATCTGGCTGAGTTTGCTGTCTGTTAGGATCGAGTTGTTCAAGGCCGGTCTTCTGACCCTGAAGCTCAGCAGAAGCACCTTTGGCTGACTTCTCGTCAGTCACCGCGAACACGATGCCATTTTTAATCAGCAACTGATCGGCAAAGGTCTTTTCGAAACCTTCCCACAGGTCAGCAGGAACGTCTCGAGTGATCCCGAAGCCGTTAATTAGCAGAGAGTCGTTAGCTCCTGCCAGAGTCATGCTCTGGCCTTCGTGGCTGATGGTCAGGCCAGCAGGAAGTTTGCAGCCCACGATGTATTTCTCAGGTTTAGCAGCCATTACGCCCCCAGCATTTGTGCGAACAGGAAAGGTTGAGTGATCACAGCGCCGTAGGTGGTGCCAGAGTATTTCTGCTTGTAGTGAGACAACTCAGTAATGAGCGGATGAGCGCGCAGTTTTTCACTGTACGCCATGAAGCCTACTTCCTGCCCCTGAGCGGTCTCAACAAACATCTGAATCAGCTCACCAGTAGATGTGCTGTATTGAGGCGCCGTCTCGATACGCATGTTTGGAAAGGCTTTCTTCAGCATATCTTCAAGTGAAGTTGCGAAAACTTCATTCGCTGATTTCAGATTTACGCTGAGCTTGTTAGACATCGCAAGAACCAGACTTGAGGACATATTGACGCCATCACCCACGATGCCGTTAGTGCGTGTTACGAGATCGCCATACAGCGCCAGTATGTCGTTATAACGATCAACGACAGCTTTGTCTTTCCACAGCACCTTGCCGCTTACGGTTAACGGAGTGATGGGCGCTGGTAGAGCCGGATCATTCAGCAGACCATAGTTGCGCAGCCCTGCAATTCCGTAGAAATAGAACTTGTTCTGGTCCTGGTCTAGAACGTTGATAGCAGCACGTTGCTTCTTTGCTGCGTATGGCAGCATAGCCAGGCCGTAACGCTCCTGCTCCAGCTCGCCGTATTGGACGACGGTCTGATAGCGATAAACGTCACGGTTTTCCCATGACGGAGTGACCTGAACCGCTCCCTGCTCGCTGTAGTCGTCATACGCCACAGTATCACCGGTCTCCTCAATGCGCTGGATCATGAAGCTGTCCTGCGCCCATGCACCACGCTTTTCCTCTCTGCCGAGAATTTCCACAGCGCGATTTGGGGTAAACAGCGTTTCTACAATCGTCGGGTCAATGAATGTAGAAACTATTGCCGGGAGGCCGCCGTTTGCAGGCAGAGAAGGCTGAGGGTCAGCATCCATTGCCAGGCGGTTAACTGAGGGTTGCAAATAGATACCCTGCGCGTTGGCAACCTGGGTGAAGTCTTTAAATGATGGTCGTGACATTACGCTTTACTCCAAGAAGAAATAATTACCAGGTCACCTACTGCGGCACCTTGAGATACATACCAGTCAGTTTCAACATGCCCCGTAACGGTAGCGCCGGACGCATCCGTGGCGATACTGCCATCTGTTACGCTTGCGAAAACCTTCTGGCCTACAGTGGCAACAGTCTTTGATTCAACCCAAAAGTCACCGGCAACTTTCGGAGAGACTTCTACACCGCCGCGAATCAACATGCTCGCGCTTTTACCATAGTCAATAGTTGCCTGACCGAGATTCTGAATAAATCCAATGGCTTTTGAGTCAGCAGCCGGAGCAACATTAGTGACAATTTTGGGATCGGTTGCATCGCGAAATACAAATGTACCGATGGTGACGCCAGCTGAGGCGGTTTTAAAAGCGCCCGGGCCACCGGCAGCAGCGATAATCGGAGAAGTTGATGCGGGGTGGCCTACCTGACCAACGCCGCGATACGTACCTACTGATTGCTGAAATGCCATGTTATTTACCCCCGCGAATCATTTTCAGTACATCGGATTTGGTGTCGCCACTCACAATTTGCGGCGATGAATCTTGTGCCAGCGCAGCAGGTCGCGCCCAGGCTTTGAAAACCGAACTAAGAGCCGCAACCGGTAAAGTGGCATGGTCATCACAGCCTAGTTGTTTCAGCCCAGTACGATAGGCCTCTTCAGCGCTGTCGCAGGCCAGATCGCCAACTACCGGACGCACATCACGCTCAGCCTGACGCAAAGCGATGTGACGCTCCTCAACGCGCTTCACTTCACGACGAATGGCAGCATCCGATACCGGTTCATTCTCGACAATGCCACTGACTTCAGCGTTCGTACACTCTGTCGGGTCATGCGTGTGACGGCCTCTGCC
The DNA here is from genome assembly GCF_052050035.1 of Symbiopectobacterium purcellii. Classification (GTDB taxonomy): domain Bacteria; phylum Pseudomonadota; class Gammaproteobacteria; order Enterobacterales; family Enterobacteriaceae; genus Symbiopectobacterium; species Symbiopectobacterium purcellii_A. The sequence continues at coordinate 3,123,383 of NZ_CP189882.1, read as the reverse complement.
TGGTATGCATGGCGAAAAAAGCCCGCCGAACCGCTGCAAAAAGACGTGGAGGTCCGGGTCAGGTTAAAGGCGCTGTTCGCCGCCAGCAGGCAGGGAGCAGGAAGCCGGACGCTGGTCAAAAGGCTTCGTGGAGAAGGCATCATAATCAGCCGCTGGCGGGTGAGGAAACTCATGCAGGAAGAGGGGCTGGTCTGCCGACAGCGCCGGACTTATAAGGTCACGACAAAACCCCGCCCGGGTGCAGAGGTGGCCCCAAACCTGCTGAACCAGAATTTTAACCCGCCGGGGCCAAATCAGGTGTGGGCGAGTGACATCACGTATCTGAAGACCGGTGAAGGCTGGCTGTATCTGGCGGCTATTATGGATTTGTACTCCCGGCAGATAGTGGGCTGGCAGGTGGACAGACGGATGACCTCATCGCTGGTCTGCGGGGCCCTGATGCAGGCATATAACCTGCGAACTCCCCCGCCGGGCCTGGTGGTGCATACGGACAGGGGGGCGCAGTACACGGGACAACGCTTTCAGGCGCTGCTGAGCAGCTACAGGCTGAGGAGCAGTATGGGAGACGTGGGTGCCTGCTGGGATAATGCGGTGATGGAGCGCTTCTGGGGCAGTCTGAAACATGAATGGTTGCTGCTGGTACCCCAGCCAACACGGGCTTACATGGAGCAGGATGTGGCGACGTATATCCGCTACTACAACCTACACAGGCATCATGCGGCTAACGGGGATCTGTCTCCGGTGCGTTATGAACAAATGGCTGAGAAAAAAGTGTCCTGATTTACTTGACCAGTGCAGTTTGCTGATGTAGCAAATCCTCATCATTATCCAATGCCCATATGCCAAAATTGTCCTGATACTGCGTGAACAACTTAATGCGTTTATCGAACGCTCCAGGCTCCTTTAAGCGAGCTTCCATATCGGTTTTAAGCGCCCGCATACGGAGCGTGCGAAGGATTTTAATCACGTTCTTCTTGGCGTCGCGCCAGTCGGTAACGTAATCCTCCATCAGTTGCGTGAGTGACAGGCCGCCAAAGTTGTAGGACGGCTTGAGGATGTCTGGTACTGGACGACTAACGATGTCCATAAACCGGGACTCGTCAACGGTATCGCCCATAACGAACCACGCTTGCGGCTTGTAGAACCCCTCACGTAGAGGCCAGCGGGTGTTGTACATGGCTGGGTAAACCCATGTCGGATCGACGACGCGCAACCCCTTGAGTGAACCTTTAGTGATCTTGCGCGGGTCGAGAAAAATCGGCTTGCTTAACTCTTCGCCCGTCGCGCCCACATCGATAAAGATATGCGCCACGCCGAACATTGAATCCTGCCGAACAGCTTCATGCATCAGGCGCTTAACATCGTACTTTTCAAGCGCCTGTATCATTTCGTCAATCGCGGGGTCTTTGTCGCCTTTTTTGCTCTTTACCTCTATCCAATTACGCGTCATCTCGTCAGCAGATACGTTGTGCATGTTCGAGTATTCAACCTGCTGAGACATTGCCGCCAGCGCCGGATAACCACGGAAGCGGGAATACTCAGTACCGGCATACATGGCATTGATCACCTCGTAAGGTGTCGCATCCATCGCAAACGCGGCTTTCTCTTTTCCTGCGGGTATTACGCCTGGCAATGGCTCATAGGTCCTGAATTCACCCACCGGCGCAGCATCATTAGCAACAGAAGCTGCATCGATGTGCATTTGCGTAATCTTTGCTGGCTCCCGGCGAGGTGCCTGTGCGGCCTTACGTCTTGTCATTGCAGTATCTCGTCAGGGATATGGAATGGTTTGTGAATCGGTGCGAATGCCATAATCAGCGAATCGGCCATGTTGGGTGACGGTATACCCCTCTTCTTCATGTCCTTTTTACTCTCAACCTTCACGCGCCCATTGTTGTCGTAGTCCACCCACGGGCGGGACAGTTCGGCTTTGAGGTATTCAAGCTGCTTGATGCCGGAAGATAGGCTGATTAACTGGTCATCGCTGAATTGCTTCACAAAATCAGTATCGTTCGGGTTGTCTTCGAGATGTTTAATCACACGCCAGGTGTTGTAGAACCGGTCACGCACTCCCCACCATGCCTGAGCCTTGATATTGGAGAACATGTCTTTATTGGTCTTACCGTCAGCATATTTAGCATCGGGCTTAAATACAGACTCACCAGCGTTAAAACCGGTGGTTGGTATTTTGCATACGCGCTTGAGGTGAGCTTTTACGCCAGCACCAACACCAATGGAGTCGTAAACTATCTCGCTTGCACTTACCTCTTCTGCGTAGTTTTTAACGCGATCAGCGGAGGTGATCACATCGCCTTTGTTCCACTGGTTGCAGTCAGTCACTACGGAGCCGTGAGCCAGTGTGGTGGCATTGCTGTCCTCGCCTTCATCTGCAACGTCGAAACCAACGCGTTTACGGCCGGATGCTGCAAACCCAATTTTCAGGTGAGCATCCACAGCAGCTGCAATCCACGATGGTTTGATAATCGCCATCTCGCTGTCAGCGACTGGCTCACCTTCCCATATATGGAGGTAAAGGTCATAGTCTTTGCGCTTGCAATCTTCCATCTCCAGGCGAAGAACTTCAGGGAAGTGCGGGTTGTCATTGTGATTAACGGTTAGCAGACAGATGTCATCAGGCGGGTTAATAACAAATCGCTGATGAGTGTCGTCCAGAATGTTCTTTGGGTTGTAGCTAACCCAAATCTCTGAACCGGGCTTACGAATTGTAGGTATCAGTATTTCCCACGACTCTTTAGAAACCGCCTCCGCTTCTTCCATCCAGCAAATGTCGATACCTTCGAGTGATTTTATTTTTGTTGGATTGTTCTTAATGCCGTAGAACATGAATTCACTGTTTGTGATCAGATGCCTAATGCAGTTGCGTTGCACCTCGAATTCAGCCTGATATTTTTCACGATTGATCGTGTCGTCAAGTAAGCGAATAACTGAATCGCTGATGCTGTTTTGAAGTTCGCGGGCGCAGAGAAAGCGATAGCACCCCCGGCTAGATATCTCTACGAGTAAACGTGCAATTGCCCAGCTTTTCCCTGACCCGCGACCACCTTTTGCCACTTTGTAGCGATGGGGCTTAATGAACGGCCTGAAGATAGGGTTAATTGCTGTCATCGTCGAATAGCTCGCTAAGAGATTTATTCAGGTTGAGTCCAATAGACCCCGCATGCTCAGATTTAATAGTGGTTTTGAATGCCTGGACAGTGATGTGTTCACCAACCAGCTTCAATGCAGCAGCTGCGCCTTTAGCGTCAAAATGGTAAATAGTCCGCCCCTGGTGATCGTTCACTTCTTCGCCACGGCGATCAGTTATCGGCTCCACTTCCTGCATACATCGCTCATGAAGCTTTACTGCCTGACGAAGAACGTAATCGGCATCAACCTGTACTCTCTGAATTCTTTCAGAATTAAGCTCTGCGATGCGCTCTGTTAAGTCTGGTTTTGAGAGGTTTTCGCTACCTATCTTGCGGGCTGTTTTCTCACTGTAACCCGCCCTGATAGCTGCCTGAGTGGCGTTTAAATCTTTCAGGTACTCACGGGCAAACAGCTCTTGTTTGTCGGTGAGCTTTGCCATTTAGCATTTCCTGCTGTTTAGGTAGATATACACCTCGGCAATGCTGAGACCAGCAGCCGATGAATCTTCATCGGATGCTTTACGTGCTGAGGCAACGATATTCTGCATCTGCTGGATGGTATGACGCACATCATTCGGTTGGTACTCATTTTCCATCAGATCAAGAGCCCAGCGCCGAAGTTCCTTTGCCACCTCAGTTTCTGCCAACATACCGAGTAGATGTAGGCCACGTAACGAGAAAATACGAGTCTTTGTTCTCAAGTTTCCGCAACCCTTTGATTTTTCCGAGGTCACTGTAACAATGACCTCGGTCATGCTCGGAGAAAACTCGTCACTGTTTGAGTTGAAAAGGTTAGTTACCGATTTTACGTTTGCATAACCCAGCATTTTCGATGATTGCCGGGCGGTGAACCATAAGCCACCGTCTCCACGATCATATGTAGACACGGAGTGATTTTTAAACGTTAATGCTGTCATTGCGTTTACCTTTTAGAAAGTGAGCCTGTCTCACAGAAAAGCCGCCCGAGAGAGGTCGCCACCTATAACGGCTGTTCTCAGGCTCGCTTACTGAAAGGCTCTCGTTGAGATGCGCGTGAGATGCGCGGTGAATTACAGATAAAAAAAGCCCGAATTAACGGGCCTGTTTATTTCAAGCACTGCTCGCGGACGTATTGCTGCAAGCCGGTCAGTTGCTTTGTGATGGTTTCGATTCCGGCTCTGAGACGGAAATAATCCCGCTCAGCATCAGGAGTAATTCGGGCGCTGGCTGCATCATCCAAGCTGGGGGTGGCGGTGGTTTGCTTGATGACATTGACGCGCAGCCCGCACTTGCCAGCAGCAACACAGCGCTGCAAATCAGCCAGCTTGCTTTTAGCATCTGCGAGTTCTCCGGTGTATTTGGCATCAAGCGCCGCAACATCACGCTGACGGGTTTGCATGTCGGTGATTGTCTCTTTCGCCAGGCTCAAATCTTTATCGGCTTTGCTGTATGCGTCGTGGTAGTAGTAGACGCCGAAAGACAATGCAGCAATAAGGGCAGCGAGAGCGGCGTAGAAATATAGCCTCATGCGCCCAATCCCCAGCACGAAAGCTCTGACTCCTGGTCACGCCGTTCTATCTGCCCGTAACAGTTGTTTGAGCGGATACGGCAATCTTTCCCACCGTCCCAAATCCAACGCTTTATCTCTTTACAGGCACCGATAAGGTCACCAGCATTCAATTTGCGGTAGAACGTTGAAGGGAAGCAGTTACCGGGTCCAATGTTCCACGGACAGAAGGAAGCGATGCCGACTTTCTGAATCTCAGTGAGCGGCACTTTAACGTTGCGGTCCACCCAATCGAGCGCCTTCTTCTGCTCAATGGCGTCAATCTTTGCGCACTGCTCAGCGGTCAGCTTCATGCCCTTCACGACTGGCTTACCCTCTACCCGTGTCACGCCACCGCAAATCGTCCAGATGCCCCCGCCGTCCGGATAAGCGTTTATACGCATACCCTCTTTTTCCGACTGGAAGTGCGCCATCATCACGGGGGCAGTCGCGCCGGCAGCGATTAGCGCCAACATTACCGCACTGAGTTTGCTTGCTTTTGACATCATGCACCGCCTCTTTCCCTCAGTTGGTATTCCTTCCTGCGGTAGTACCAGTTGATAGCAAAGGTGCCTATTGTGCAGAGCATACCGACGATGATCGCCCAGTCACCGAGCGTTAACCCGGCCATTTTGTTTGCAAGCAACCATACGCTCTCTTTAGTTGATGCGGCGTAGGCTCTGGCTGATGCACCAAGGCCCATTAAGCCCGTCCCGCTTCCATATGAAAGCTTGCTGTAGAGAGTGCTCATTCGTGTCATAGCCTCACCCGCTAAGTGGGCGCTGTGTGGTTTAATTAGGAATAAAAAACCCCGACAAACGCCGGAGCTTAAAAACGAAAAAACCCGCACTGATGGCGGGCTTCTATGCAGAATAAATTATGAATCAGACAAGCACAGCAGCAGGTGTCGCTCTGTCGATAGAAATAGTGATGAGCTGTTTAATTGCGGCGCACACTTCGAAGAATCCACCCGGCTTTGGTGAAACCTGCAACTGCACGGTGTCATCACCCGAACCAATGAATGCATAAAGGGCCACATGCTCATATCGAAGGGAAACGCTAACACCATGCCTGTAACCACCGGTCATCGGTGAATCATCCAGCGTTGTCGCAATCACAAAATTAAGGCTGTAATTGGCGTCCATCTGCAAACGAAGGAGAGGCGTTGCCTCAAATTTGCCAGGCGAGGACCACACACCTGTTTCAACATAAGGATGCGCTTTCCCCTGAGAGTCAGTCCACGAGGTGGCAGGAAGAGATAGCGATTCGGCATATTCTCGCAATAAATCACCCGCTTTATCCTGCAAGTGCTCCCGTAGACACCACTGAGTCTCAATTAATTTCAGGTGCTTTTCTTTCAGATCATTGAATGTCGTCTCCATGCCACCCACCAGACAATTTTTAAACGGAATTAGCATGATAACGTACCTCACCTTTAACCACTCACTTTTTCAGATTAAAATGAAAAAGCCCCGGTGATTAACCGGGGCCTTATCGCACATCTGAGCCAAACTGATAGGGACGGGACAACAAGCAGATGTGCGACGCAATAATTTTATTCAGCAATCATGCGCTGTCAATAGTCAGAAGCCCCAACCACCAGAGGTGTTGAGGCTTCATGTCCTGCGCGCTTTTGCCGCAGCATGGACAGATTATATGTAGCTCAGGTGCTCACGTCAAGCATTTAACTGATCGTTTGATCAGTTATTTAACGTCAAGCGTCGTTAATGGCGTTGTAGAAAGCGCTGGATATCCGCCTGTTGCCATCGTGCTAATGTATTCGTCAGTAACAGATTGTGCGATTGATTGGTTTCATCAAGTAGTTGCTTCATCTCTGATACCACTGCCTCCGCATCCTCACGATTCTTGAGAACTCGCCGGACAGCCTGCTTTTCAGCGTCGTACATAACCTCTTTCAGCGCATTGGTGAAACTGTAAATTCGTTGGCACTCTTCTGCGAGTATCGGAATATGACTGACACCAAAATGCTGTGGGGAAGACACGCCTACTGCATAACGTAGTGCATGCCAGATGGCATTGCTCCACGAGCGCTCGAATCGGAAGCCGTTAGACATGCCCCAGATGAGCCGCGCAAGATGAGATGTATCGTCGGCGGTTAGTGGCTCTCGTGCTTCAGGCTTATGAGTAGGGTGCTCATACTTGCCGGTTTTACGAATAGTTGGCAACACCTCACTAGTCACCCATTTTTTGAATTTCCTAGCTTCAGCTTTACGACTCGTGAGTATTAACGAATATAACCCTGACTCATTTATTGTGCTTAGTTTCTGCTCTCCGCCAGGGGTATTCATATTATGAATATCCTTTTCATCCTCATCTAGGCGGCTCAAAGCACGCGCAGTATTAACGATGGAAAGGGCGCCGCAAACATCAGAAGCAACGAACCAAGGCTGGTCATCAATGATTATGATGCGAATTTTGTAAGAATCTTGGAATGTTAAATCGAAATGACTTGGCATAAAGCCTCCTTACTAGTTTAGTTTTGATTACCAGTTAGTAGCTGGTAGCCGGGCGTCAACTGAGTCTAGTAAGCAACTCTGGGCATATTCCCCTTGCGGGTATTGTATTACGCCTCTCCACCCGGCCTTCGGATGTGTTTACGCCGTTTTACGGGCATAAAAAAGCCGCAAAGCTATCGGGTGCGGTTGGCCGCTTACTAAATTCAGTTCGGCCAGTATCCCGATAGCTGCATGTATTGTCAAGCCGCCTCCAAAAGTTCAGCCACGCGGCCTGCAATGTAGGCTTCGGCCCTTTCGAGCACCTTGCTCACATAAGTGCGATGGCGATGTGGTTGCAGTGCTTCACCTATCATCTGGCACGACACTTTCCCCTTGTAATACGCCACCACGATATCGTAGCCCAGCGGGTCGAAGTGCTTGAGCCGCCCTACCGCCCGGTCAACTATCTCACCGTCGGCATCAGACAGCATGGGCCGGATATCGCTGCTGGCCGTGACGAGGGGCCATGCTGCCTTGTACTCGGTGCCAATACGTGAGCCACTCCAGTTTCCCCATGCCGTCAACAGGTATCGAATATCTCTCATTTCACCGCCCCCCAGTTTTTGCCGTTCCTGATGCTGTAGATATGCTGCTTGCTGGTCTCGAATTTCCTCGCCACCTCAGCCACCGGCATACCGGAGTCCAGTAGCGCCCGGATAAGCGGGATATCTTGCGCCGTGAGTTGCACACGCTGTCTCATGCCGCTGCCCCCATGCGATAGGTATAGCCAACCGACTTAAAAATGATTACATCCTATGCCCTGATATGCGGCAAAGAAGCATAGCTGGCTGTTATCAAAATAATGTCGCTTGGCTATACGTCATCCGAAAGCCGACGAAAACGCCCGGCAGGGATTTCAACAAAAAAAACAACAGTATGAAAAAGAAGGTAAACCTATTGTTTTTATTGATGAAAGTGGTTTTTCACACGATGTCCCACGGACTCACGGCTATTCCCCAAAAGGTCAACGGTGTTTTGGCCTGAAGAACTGGGGAGCTAGGGGAAGAACAAATGTTATCGGCGCTTTATTAGGCACAACGCTGTTTGCTATCGGATTATTTGATATCAATATTAACAGCGATGTTTTCTATGCCTGGGTCACACAAGTCCTTATCCCAGTACTCCCTAAAAACAGTGTAATCATGATGGACAATGCCACTTTTCACAAAAAACATAATATTCAACAAGTCATCATCGATGCAGGGTATATGGTGGAGTATTTGCCTACATATTCGCCAGATCTTAACCCAATTGAGCATAAATGGGCACAAGCAAAAAGCAAAAAAAGAGAGATGGGTTGCGATACAGAGAGTTTGTTCTCAGTCCATATGGTGTAATCAAAATTAAGTCGCTTGGCTATAATGCCCTCCTGATACCAATCCGGTAGGGTGAACTCGATTCGCCAGATGTTGCCGCCAGCCCGTAATTCCCGCAGTCGCTTGAGCTCAGTTTTCATGTGCTGATAAATCTCATTCATCTGCCACGGCTTTAACCGCACCGGCACTGCTGCCAGATGCGCCACGCGGTCAATGACCATCTCCCCATAAGTGATGTTGGCGTGCATCGTGAACTCATACGGGTCTTCACCCAATTTACGGTGGCAGCCAGCGCAGTGTGCGAAGGCATTGAAGGGATGGTAGCGTGTCGCCTTGTGTCGGCGGGACTTGAAGTGGGAGCAATGGAGATTACCGTGGTCATGATGAAAATAGTTACCGCAGTAATCGCAACACCAGTTGGTTCTCTCACGTACAAGCTCAGAAAATACCGCATCATGCTTATCGCGTTTTAGTGCCATATCACCCCCACATCCTGTTAATCAGCGCGTGTTTGCTTACCGTGGTCATCCCTTTTGGGGTTGCACGCCACGGTCGCCAGATGAACAACACGCTGCCCTTGCTGTTACCCGCCTTGCCTTTTTTGCCCGTTTCGGCGCTAATAAACGACAATCGTCCTTCGGTGATGAAACGCACCTCATCAACCGTTTTCCGTGCCTGTGCGAACCATCCCGTCGAGGTATCAGCAGGCAGCAGCATAACGACCGTTTTATTCTGCTTGCGGCTCTGCTCAGCAGCTTTATCAACCCAGGGGAGGATAGTGCTGTACGGGGGATTGCAGAAGATGGCTCCGTTGCTACTCCAATCACAGGAAAGGGCATCATCCTCTTGCGTCAGATACAGACGGCACAGGGTATTGTCGTGGTCAGCGGCGGCATCGAGGTAGAAGCCAAACTCCGCATCCAGCGCCTGGAAGACCTCGGGCGGGGTTCGCCATGTGTCCTTGTGCTCTGGTCTGGTGTGTGATTTTAGTGTCATCGGACTCTCCCAAAATAATCCCCTGAATAACGCACCTTGCGCAGCCTGACGCCGTTGCCGACCGCCCACGACTGGGTATATTCGATTAAACTGTTCATGCGCTTTACGCCCATCTGAGCTGTGCTCTCGCGGAGGCTGCAAAACTCCCCCTCCAGTCCTGTGACTACCTCCGCCGGCCTGCCGGTAGCGATGGCATGTCCCGAGACAAACAGCGCCTTCCAGTCCAGCAGCGGGCGCGGTTTATCGGCCCACACCACCTGACGCGAAACATCGGTGCATAACGCATGGAACAGGTCGTTCTGCGGTAATGTCCGTTTAGCATCGTTGATGGTAATTTCGAGGGGGCGTTGTGAGTCGGTGGGCAGGGAATCAATAAACGCTTTCAGGTTTTTTCGTATTCGTTCATCACGCAGCAGGAAGCATGTTTTTTCCATCACCCACCTCTGAATTTACCCACCCAAACAAAAAGGGCTGCCATTGCCAGCAGCCCCACGATGCATTCTGTTAGATATGCCGTCATTCGTATTTCCCTCGCTGTTTGCGTTAAACCGCCATACGGCGCATTTCAGATATCACCGTGCTTTGTGACTCCCCCCGTGCGTAGTTAAACGGAATGCTCTTTCTGTCGGCCAGAAACTGATTACTCAGCAGGTTGAACACCAAGGGAATTTTTCCCATCCAGCCCTCGCCGTTACGCTGCTTGTCGAGCAATAACAGCGTTCCAGGCGCTTCCAGTAGCTTTTGCTCTTTTTCCGATAAAACCTCGTTGCCAAACTTCCTCGCTTTCTCTACCACGGCTTCACGCGCCTTGTTGCGCCAGACGGTGAGCAGGTTATCGGTCAAATCCGTGATAGCGCCGCTTCCCTTGACATCCATTTTGCCGACCGGTTTTTCTTCGTTCTCCCCTTTTCGAGGATGAGTGACCAACAGCACATGCACCGGATAAGTCAGCTTGAACTCGCATAGCGCTTCCATAAACGCCTTCTGGCCGTTGTAGTCGTCCTCATTAAGTCCGCACATCATCAGCGAGTCCACGACAAACAGCTTGACGCCATAGCGCTTGTGCGCATATTTGAACACGGACAAAATCCGTTCTCCCTTGGCTTTACCCGTCACGTTGAACAACCACATCCGCGCATCGAGCAGGTCCATCATCCGGTCTACATCCTCCGGTGAGGTATCCCCCGTAGATACGGCTTGTCGAATCATCCGTTTCAGCAGGATAGCAGGCCGTAGCTCCATCGAGGCGATGCAGGCAGACACCCCCTGGTACGTCGCCTCAAGCGACAGATGCCCCACAAACTGCGATTTGCCGTGACCGTTAACGCCGTTGACCAAGGTCAGTTCGTGCGTCCTGAATCTGAAATTCTGCTCCAGCGTGGGCCACGGACTGGTGAACAGACCGGGAGCGGGTGAAAAAAAAGCCGCATGGACTTCCTGACGGAATTCGCCCGCCCGTTTGAGTTCTGTGGGGTCGAACGTCTCAGCGTTCATGAAGAGGCGTTGAAACTGCTCCACGGAAATATTATTGACCAGGCATTCGTTAGCGTCCTTGTGGGGTAACTTCACGAAGCTGCAACGATGAATACCCAGCCGGGTAGCAATTTCCTTGGCGGCGGATTGCCCGGCGGCGTCCATGTCCATGCACAGGAATATCTCTCCGAAACGTGATAGATTTTCGTACTCATGCTCAATCCACTGCTGCTTGGCCCCCGTCCCTCCACCGAAGGGAACCGACAGTGCCGGGAGGCCGTACTGGTGGAGGCTCATCGCGTCAATTTCGCCTTCACAAATCACCACCAGATTGCGCTCTTTGGGGTTGATGGCCTGCCAGCCAAACAGACAGGGTTCACAATCAGACTCCGCCATGATGATTTTTTTACCGTCATGACGCTCAATCCCCAACCGCTTGATTTGTTTCAACTCACCGTCGCGCAGGTAGGGGAAGGCGATGGCAGGGACTTCCTGCTTGGTCTCGTGGTTGAATATCACCGCGTCGGTCACTTTGAACGCTTGTGCCGTCTCGTGGGAGATCCCCCTTGAGGCCAAATACGCGAAACAGTCGCGGGAGCCTTTGACGCCCTTGCGCTCAGGCTTCTTGAAGATTTTTGGCTGTTTCGGCAGGAACTCATTGCTCTCGTCCTTGACACCCAGAAACACTTTGGCCTCCTGCATGGCCTGATGGAGTTGGATACCGCACACCGCTACCCACAAGTCCAGCAAGTCGCCACCCTGTCCGCCGTTGAACTCACACCAGACCTGCTTGCCGGTGAGATTGACCTTGAGCGATTGCCCCTTGTTGCCGTCCAAATCACCGACAACCCATTCCCCATTGACGCGCCGACCGTTGGGGAGTAAGTGAGCCACCACCTGCTCCACCCGCTGCCACAACAGGCCGGATAATTCCTGGATAGTCATACTGCCTCCAATCGAAAAATCTTAAAGCCCAGCGTCACTGCCGATATCGGCATAACCCCGTGGCAGTAACCGGCAATCAAAACCGGTTTCAGCCATGATTTCATCGCCCCTCAAGAAGTTCATACAGTGCCAGTTCACGCCGCTGCTCTTCGGTCAACCGGGAGGCATCGAACGCGGGCGTGGTATTGGCTGGCTCGGTGATTTTTTCGGGGAACAAGCCCTGCCAACCGCGCTCGATGGACAAGCCAATCACCGCATCGGGGTTGACATGGTTCTCCAGCATCGACCTGATGCGCTTGCAGGTGGTCGGGGTGAGTGGGTGACGAATTTCTTTCCGGTGCTCCACCCAATCGGCCCAAACCTCTGCCGACACGTTCGACGGTTTTTCGGTTAGCGGGTCAAATTTGTTTTTCTTGTCGGTAAGGGGTAAGGGGGTTTTGTTTTTAATCTCTGTAGTAATCTCTGTAGTAGTCTCTGTATCCTTATCTATACATTGGGTCAAACTTACCATTTGCATTTGGTCAATTTGACCTGATGCATTTGGGTCAATTTGACCTGATGCATCGTCCACATTTTTAACCTCCAGAGATTTCAGCGCGTCATAGTTGATGCTGTACCATTTGCTCCGATCGCGCTGGTCTTTGTTATAATTCGCCGTAAGCAGTAGCCCTTGCTTTTCCAGGCTGGTAAGCGCACGTTTAACGGTAGTTTCACTCCAAAATGGAAATTGAGTTTGCCATTCAGCAACGCTGTTATAGACCCACTTACGGCCGTTATGAACGTGACGAGAGTTGCCCAGCCAGTAATGGATTTGTTGCAGTACCATCGCTTCATTCAGGCCAATGGTGCAGGCCAGAGACGGGAGTACCTGCAACGGATTTTCGTGGATAAGTAAACGGCTTGTGCTCATTTGCGTTTCTCCTCGGACTCATGCTGAGCCAGGTAAAGTTGTTGTTGCAGGCGGAAGAGTTCGGCGAATTTCTTCGCCGCATCCTCCGGCATCAGTGTTTGGGGTTCAGGATGAGGTCGACAGGCGCCCTTTTGCTTGAAATTCCGGCGGTTTAGTGCCATAATTTCTCCTGAAATTAATGAGTTATTGCAGTTTTAAGCCGGAAAAGTGTTCGCGCACTGACCGGCTTTTTCTTTTGTGCTTGCATCATATTCTCCTCCTATGCAGCAAGGCATTCGTCGCCTGATACAGATTCAGCCGCTTCCAGTTGATACTTCGCGAACTCCATCGCTGAACGAAGCAGATAGCGGTATTCATCCAGCGGCATCTTCTTCTCGCCCTCGAAGACAAAATCCTGCACACCACTGGCGGCTAAGATATCCATCGTCTCGGTGAGCTTCTCTGAGCGGCGCAGGACGGTTGAATCGGCGACACCCAGCATTTTTGCGATGTTGGTCTGGCGTACCCGGGCAATCGCCTGATATGCTGTTGTAACGAGGTGACGGCTAATGAACTCAACCGCAGAATTTTTGCGTGTTTTTGCACGTTCCATTTGTGATACTTTCCTTGTTGAAAGAATAGGTTATCGGATGCACATGTAGATACACGGCACCTGTGGTGTAATTAGGTAATCAACAGACGTGACGAAGCCGTGAGGCAGTCACAGTGAGTGTGTTACTGTGGGATGTTGAGTTCGCCACGTTGTCGGTGGCTTCCGTAGGACGAGTGTCCGTTGTGAAGAGCGGTGCTACTGGTTAGGCTTCTGAAGCCGATAAAAATTGATAATATTCAGATTTCTGTGGTACACCCACTGTATTTCCATAAATATCAGGACGTAATTGAGCTTTGGTTACAGCACCATCGGTTGCCTCTTCCAAACTTCTGGCAAGAGAAAAACCCACCTTTTTGTAACCATTAAAAATTAGTCGTAAGTATCCACGGCTACTACCAACTTTATGAGCAAGCTCATATTGTTCTGCTGCTGTTAACTTATCCCAAAACGCTTTCATTAGTACCTCCTAGATACATTATACACATTCAAAATGAACACGCAAGACACTTGTACCCAATTGATACATTTAGATAGCATTGGACGCAATGAAAACTAATGATGAAATCAGGCGAGATAACGCCAGAAAGCTTCGTGATAGCGTAGGAGGTAATAACTCTTTCGCTACTTTTATTGATCGTGAGTCAACACAGGTCAGCCGTATCATTGGGAAAAATCCGACAAAAAAGATTGGGGATGACTTAGCTCGCCATATCGAAAAATGCTTCTCTTTAGCTGTCGGTTGGCTAGACAGTGAACACCAAGTAAGTAATGCTGTTAATATAAATAATATATCTGAAACTAATCTTGAAATACGAATGGTTCCCCTTATCTCTTGGGTTCAGTCGGGATCTTGGACTTCTATTCAAGATCCAGAGAAGGATGATAATTTTTTGCAACAGTATCCATGCCCTGTTCCTTGTAGCGAAATGACTTACATTTTAAGAGTTGTTGGTGACTCGATGATAGAAGAATACTCGCCAGGCGAGATGATTTTTGTTGATCCACAAGTTGAAGCCAGTCATGGTGATGATGTAATAGCTTTGTTGCCTGACTCGGGGGAAGCTACATTTAAGAGACTTATTGAAGATAGTGGCAAAAAATATTTGAAGGCACTAAATAAAAACTGGCCAGAACAGTATATACAAGTAAATAGTCGTTGCTCAATAATAGGTACTGTTATTTTTTCTGGAAAAACAAGACGTTAGCTTAAATAAGAAAAAATCTTGATAAGAGCCCGCAAGTGCGGGTTTTTTTATGCTTGACAAATGTACCCTTAAGATACATTATGTTTCTCAGAGACCCACCAGACAGCCTCCGGCCAGACGGTGGAACACCAACCCGCAACGGCAATACCCCGGCAGGCAAGACCTCGAGTTACCCGCCGATTGCCTGAGCGTAAGTAGCCAGCCCGAGGCACAGGAACATGACGGCGGTTGGGATAGCTAACGAGAGAGGATGAGAGATGAAAATCATGCAGATTCGAGGGAATAACCAAGATTACTTGAATTGGAAGAACAATGTGATGCGTGATGCTAACAGCTTTACGCCAGGATGCCACCTTATCATGGCAGCCTGTGAGCAAGCAGATGAAACAGGGCACATGATAGAAAAAGCGTTTTTCTCCACATGCCCCAAAACTAAGAAAATAACGCTATACGTATCAGGTGATCCGGACGTGTTTCTTAAAACGATACGAATTATTGAAATGAAATCTACATTTTTACTTCAGTCTGAAACCCCGTTTTTCGCGGAAGAGAAATATTTTTTTAATCAATGAGATAATTTCTGAGCGTGTATCTTCGATATCGACAGAGGTGAATTTTGTATCTGGAACATGATTACGCACAGAATCGATCATCGCTAAAGCGGGCTGTGTAATGTTATTACTACCATCAATATATGATATTGCAATTAATGGGATATTAATTTGAGCTGCTGCTTTTACCGCAGTTTCCAAAAAATCAACATAAGTATCTTTGTTGGATGCCATAACAATAATTGCTCTTGATTGCCTGTGGAGTCACTAAATTATCAGATTCTCTAGCCTGTGGAAAGGAGGGAACCACTGCCGCCTGAGGTGGAGAAGTAAACCGGGCATTAAACCACAGCAGATTAATGAGTCTGCTCTGTTTTAACCGCTCTTTCAAAACGAGCCTCGTGCTCTACGGAAGCCACCGACAACGTGGCGAACCTTTACCCAGATGTTTTTGGGGTGTGGTGGGCTGAATAAAAATTATAGCCAACACCAGGGCCACCACTGGCTCACCACACCACCAAAACCATCTATTGGAGGGGAGCATGGCTACTATCATTTACCGTAAATCCGTTAATCCTGTTAATTGTGTTAGCAAAACAAACGCCGCTATTCGCCGTCATGCCAGACGCAAGGCAGAAGCCATCCGGCGTGAACTGGTATCATCCCGTATTGATAAAGCTTTAGGTCAGAAGCCAGAAAGACGCAAAGCGCTTAACCGCATTGAATTAGCCTTCAAGCGCAAACGTGCGCCAAGGATTAATTTCAATTTACTGGCTAAGTTCAGAGAGAAAATTAATCGTTTCGCCGAAATGTACGACAGGGTTAAGCGTCTTAACCATCGCATCTGGTACAGCAAGCCGAAAACCGAGTATGGCATTACCGCCAAAGCAAGGCAGACGTATTAACTTGGCAGCACTGATTACCCACAAAGTAACCGTAACAACATTGATAGCCTGGAAAGCTTTTCTTGATTTTCAACAGGCAGATCAATTTTTATTTGCGTTTTCCGCAATGCTATAGGCTTCAGACAGGACCAGATGTTGTTATCGGCACTATCAAGTTCAATAAGTTTTGCTTTCAGGTCTGCATCACTGAACCGGGCTTCATTTGTGAATAATCGAAGATACTCAAAGGATTGTTTCGCGGCTCCTGCGGACTGCTTGCCAAATTGGTAAGTCGATTGCACCGCTGAAATGATCACGATCATCACCCCGAAGAGAAATGGGTTCGCTTTTAGCACTATCGCTGAGCCGAAAATCAACGTTAACACCGAAAAGAGTCGGTCAATCCGTCCCGTCGCGGTGGAGTACAACTGTTCTAGATAATATCCATAAAGGATGTGGTCTTTAATTTCATCTCGGCTCATAGCGATTCCTTATGGTTGTCAGCCTCCGGTTTTCTTCGGTGGCGGTGGCGGCGGAGCCTTAGGTTGTGGCTCGGGTCTTACATTCTTTTCGGGTAAATGGTCATAGGCCAGCCTTTCGGTAGGTGTGACCGTTTGCTTTTTAGACATCTGCTTGTCCTTCTATTGCATTGGGGTAAGCATATTTTAACCGATTCCTTTGCATTGGGGAATGCAGGAACCCTCGCCGCCTGAGAGGGTCACCAAAGCAGGCCTTAACACAGAGGCCACCATGCAAAAGCTCATTGACGAATTCGACCACCTGATAGAGCCAGGGACGATTGTGACTCAAATCATCCTGTCGGGCGTTGTAGACGACTGTGGTTATCTCATACAAGAGAATGATAATCCTGATTTCTTTAGTGTTTACATCCGTGGCGGCGACGGCTTGCTACAGACCATTGGCGACTTCTCCGACCGTGAGCACGCACTCGCTTATGCCGCGAGGATGGTTGAGAAATATCAAGCACAACTCACGGACAATACCCGGAAATTATTAAATGATTGAGGAGCATGAAATAGCGTTATGGCAGATAATGTAGATATAGCCAGCCAAAACGAAGAAGCCTTTCGCCAACATCTCATTACCCATTATCGGGAGCAGCAATTACACCTCACCAGCCGTTGCTATAATTGTGACGAGCCAACGGAGGATTGAATGATGCAACTTAATAAACCTCATATCACGACCTTCAATCACCCTAATTTCGGTGACATGGTCGCTGTCACCAACGGCAGCAATAATATTAATGATTCACGTTATTTGATGAGCATTGACATCCTCCCTTGTGATGACAATGAGACAAGAGTATACAAGTCAACTATTTTCTATCTGACGGAAGAAAATAAGTGGCTCAAAAAGCAAGTGAAAAAATTAACGCCAGTGTATGACTGAAACACTTTCAGCATTCCCATCATCCGCTTATCGCCGCAATCAACATCACACTAATAATATATAACACTGAACTGCCTCTTTATACCCGCGCCGATATTCCTCGGCATCATTAATACATCAATTTAAATTAAGGAAAGCCACGATGGAACTTGCTATCGCGGGCGCACCCATCGTGCGTCCTGAAATTACATTTGACCCGATTCGGTCAATCGAACATCACCGCTCAAATATCGTCACGGGTCAGAGTGTCAAAAAGAAAAGCTGGCTGCAACGGTTATTCGAACAGCTTATTGCAACCGTTAATCAAAAGGGAACACCATGAAAATAAGCGAATCAGGAAAACGCGAGATAGAGAAAATTATCTCGACATTCTCCGATGCCGATTTGGATGTAGTTAATACCTATTACGCGTTTGCTGATACACGAGTAAAGCAAGATGACATTTTTAATGCCATTCGCAGGATGACTGGCGTTGACGAAAGCGTGGTTGACATTCTGGCCAATGACCCTGACCAGCAAATAGCCCTTGAGACATTCACGGATGGATTTATTCAGCTGCTCGCAAAATACGAATACGCGATGGAGTTGTGGCTGAGAATGAAATGCGGGGAGGATGCAGCATGAACACGGCATTAGCAACCATGGCTGGAAAACTGGCTGAACGCCTTGGCATGGATCCCGGCACTGATTTAATGAACACGCTTAAGAACACCGCGTTTAAGGGCGGGGGCGTCAATGATGAGCAATTTACCGCCCTGCTCATTGTCGCCAACCAGTACGGTCTAAACCCCTGGACAAAAGAAATTTATGCCTTCCCGGATAAGGGTGGCATAGTTCCCGTCGTCGGCGTTGACGGCTGGGCGCGGATCATTAACGAACATCCGCAATTCGATGGCATGGAATTCGAGTATGACAAAAACGAAGGCGCTTGCACCTGCAAGATTTACCGTAAAGACCGCAAGCACCCGACTGTCGTTACCGAATACATGGGCGAGTGTAAGCGTAATACCCAGCCGTGGCAGTCACACCCCACCCGTATGCTACGCCACAAGTCACTTATTCAGTGCGCTCGAATGGCATTTGGGTTTGCTGGCATTTACGACAGCGACGAGGCAGAGCGGATTATTGAAAGCACGCCAGCAAGTGTTCTCGTCGGAAAGGAAACCGACGAACGTCGCCCCGCCCTGATCGCCAGATGCGAAGAGGCGGCGCAACTGAGCATGGAAGTCTTCGCTGAAACGTGGAAGCGCCTCTCTCAGGAAGAGCGCCAGATTATCGGCAATGCAGAGAAGGAGCGCATCAAGGAAAGCATTCCCGTCGACGCAGAATACAGTGAGGTGGATCATGCAACAGCGCAGTGATGAATGGTTTGCCGCCCGGTGCGGCAACGTGACCGCCAGTCGCCTGTCTGACGTGATGGCGAAAACCAAATCGGGCTATTCCGCCTGCCGCCAGAACTACATGGCAGAGCTTATCTGCCAGCGCCTGACCGGAAAACTCGAAGGAGGTTATGCCAGCGCCGCCATGCAGCGGGGTACTGAACTTGAACCGGTGGCGCGGGAAATGTACCTGCTTAACCAGTTCGATGCGGAAGTGACGGAAGTCGGGTTTATTCTTCACCCCGATATCGCAGGATTTGGCGCATCACCTGATGGTCTTGTGGGGGATGATGGTCTGATTGAAATCAAGTGCCCCAATACATGGACGCATTTAGAGACCATCAAGACAGGCAAACCCAAACAGCAATATCTGCTCCAAATGCACGCCCAAATGATGTGTACGGGCAAGAAATGGTGTGATTTTGTCAGCTATGACGACAGGCTACCGCCAGACCTTGCCTATTACCAGTTGAGAATTCATCAGGACGATAAACGTGTTGCTGAAATAGAAGAAGCGTTAACGCAGTTCCTGGCTGAACTTGAAAGAGAGCTTGAGGTTATTAGAAATTTAGCCAAGGTGGCGGCATGAGTACCTGCACGTCGTCGGACGGCTACACAATCACGTTCCGCCTGACCCAAGGGATATAGTGCACCGTCACATTTTGAGAATGGCAGCAATGATGCTCACGGCAGCGGCGACCATTAGACCAAGCCGGATGGTCATCTGCATGCCAAGTTTATCAAAACCGGCAGTCATATCCTTACGGACATCTGCTATCTGAGCTTCAGTTTTCTCGAAGCGTGCCTGCATCTGAGCTTCGTTCTTCTCGAAGCGAGCGTCAATATCCTTACGGACATCGGCTATCTCACGCTTCACCTCGGCGATATCAGCGGACAGGTCTTTGCGCACATCGTCGAGATCGCGCTTTGTTGCAAGATCTGCTACCTCGTGTGATTTTCGCACAACAAGAGATATCGCCTTAGCCTGGTCTTTCGGCAATCCGGCGTTTTCCAGCGTTTCAACGAACTCTTGAGTATCAAATGCAACTTGGCCCATAGGGATCCTCCTGTGTTAAGCCAAGTGTAAGCGATCTGACCGCCAATCTGCAAAATTTTACCCGTTAGCCCTCTGATAACCACATCCGTTTAATTATGGAGAAATCGTTATGTCTAAATTAGTTGTCATTGAAAATACGGTCGTCCGTCAGGACGCTTTTGGGCTTTACTGCCTTAACGATTTGCACCGCGCCGCCGTTGCACAAGGTAAAGCGCTACCCATTAATAAATAGTCAAAATTATTTTTAATGCATGGCGCTATACATTGATTATATTAGAAAATGCTATGGACAGCCCCTTAAAGAAACGTCTATTTATTAGTGGTCATAGCTATATTGAAAAGGATATAGCGATCAGATGCGCCAATCTCCTAATAGTTTGATTTATTTAACAAAGCCGTATGAAGCATGAGAGTTAGCTCGTGTTTTGTTTAAGGATTGCACACCCATATCAAAACCGGTAACTCTCAACCTTTCAAGGTCCAGTGTCAGCTCAAGTCACGACTAATACAGATAAGTATTTAACTTGGCCGTGGACTCTTCTTCTTGCCAAGGGCAATAGTAACATGCTCCTCATTTGCAACATGTTCAGCGACATTAGCGATATCCCATGCTATTTGTCTAACATTTAATTGTGCTGCTTTTAGCATGTCTGAATAACGCAGAATTTCTTGCGCCTGCTTTACGCAGTGTATGCTATAGAGACCAGTACATTCGTGTTTATATGTAGCGGTAAGATTATCAATTGTCCGTTTAAAACCGCCTGCTCTGTCTATAGCTTCAGCAAGCTTTATTTGCAATAAATCTAGCTCATATCCCTCATGAGCAAGATTTCTTCTTGTATTTGCTGGTAAGTGATTAGCCGATGTCTGCTGTTGATTGTAGTAAAGTTCGAGAAACGCATTACTAACCCAACGACAGGTAGAGGCTACACCCGTTACTGCGCCCGCTTTAGTTGCCGCAAGTATGACGTTAGCTGTACTTATGGGGTCCGTCGGTGGACTCCATGCTCTCAACCAAGCAGCTGCATTTGCACCACAGATGGTTGCAATAACATTTGCTCCATCACCGCTAGTTAAAGGTCCACCTCCTCTGGCAACATAAGCTAACACTGAATTTAATGTTCCCCAGCCAGCCCAAGCCCCCCCGGCAGCAGCGCCGTATATAAGTGTCTTGTACTGTTGGTTAGTAAGTGCATAAACAGGATTTAGAGCCCCTAAGCACATAAACACTAGGTAAGTAATAAGTGATTTTTTAATACTTGACATGAAACCCCCATAAATGGCGAACATATCCAGAGGTTTCATATTAATTGGTAATTATTAAAATAGTATTACATATATATTACCATTTGTTAATAAAATTAAATGTTGAGGTTAATTAGCAGAGCTCGCCACAGATTTTATGAATCACAGGGAATAATGCTATCATGGCATGCCTATTTTGGATTAAAATGTTGTTAACTCTAGGCGGCGTCCCTTAATTGCCTAGGGCTTTGTTGAATAAATCAGAATTAGCCGACAGGATGGCTCCCTCTGCTACACCTGTTATCCGATCCTGACGCTGTGTGGCATACCCAACAACGTCATACGGTTCAGCGCTTTGACCATCGCCATTGCTTCACCTACCTGAGCCTCATAGTCACGCAGGCTCAGGTGGCCACCCAACAGAGTTTTGATGCGGAACATCACTGTTTCTGCCACTGAACGGCGGTTATTGACGCAAGGAGAACCCATGCGCTATAGTCAAGCTGCATCTGCAAATTCAGGTGCCGGGTTTGAGACCCCGCCGAGATTCACCGCGACAAACTGACACGCCGCGAGCGTGTTTTTTTATGTCGCAATCTAGCTACACTTCCATGGTGAGCTGGATGGGGCAGCCGTAAGGCTGGCCGGACGGTGATCCCGGTAGTCTCAACCCTGTTCAGTTCACCACCAAATATGAGTTTGAGACCTCATGGTGGTGATTATAAGTTCACTATCTGGAGGTCACCATGACGCTTCAACCATCTGTTACCACACCAAAAGTTACCATCCATAACGGTAAAGCTGTTACTACGTCACTAGACGTTGCTGGTTATTTTTGCAAGCTCCACAAGAACGTTATCCGTAGCATCGAATCGCTCGATTGTTCACCTAAATTCACTGAGCTCAATTTTGAGCCGAGTGAATATACCGACAGCACAGGCCGCAAACTCCCGATGTATAAAATGACTAAAGACGGCTTCGTCTTCCTCGTCATGGGCTTCACGGGCAAGAAAGCAGCAGCGTTCAAGGAAGCTTACATCGCGGAGTTTAACCGCATGGAAGAGCGGCTTCATGGAGCAGTTGCCGTCAGTGGTGTAACCAGCGAAATCTTACTTACCCTTCAAGATAATAAAATCATCAGCTCCCGGCCCATCGCTGACAACGAGTATGTTGCCAGTCTCGATACATTGTTCGAGATTGCGCGCCGAGCTGACTATCTCGTCATACACAAAGACGATCTGATTAAAAAGCTCGCTAGCTAATCACCAATCCCGCCCCGGTATCGCGCCGGGGTTTTTGTGCCCTATTCCCAGCATTTCGAACTACCTCAAATTCCTGGGTAGTTGCCCAATCGATTTAGGTACCACCAATTTCATCGTAACTCACTGATTATAGAGTGCAGGATCTGCACGCCTCCCGATATGGGCACCACCTGCACATTTTCCCCACTCCTGCATATTTTATCTACTCCTGCGCATTTTCGTTACTCCTGCATATTTACCATGGTAGATTCTGAGTACTAGGCTCGTAATTCCCTGCTATGCCTGCCGCCCGGCCCCGCGCCGGTTTTTTTTCACCACTAATCATCAATCCCGCCCCGGTATCGTGCCGGGGTTTCATTAATCACATTGACTTGTGAGGACCTTACTATAGCCAAGCGACTTAATTTTGATTACACCATATGGACTGAGAACAAACTCTCTGTATCGCAACCCATCTCTCTTTTTTTGCTTTTTGCTTGTGCCCATTTATGCTCAATTGGGTTAAGATCTGGCGAATATGTAGGCAAATACTCCACCATATACCCTGCATCGATGATGACTTGTTGAATATTATGTTTTTTGTGAAAAGTGGCATTGTCCATCATGATTACACTGTTTTTAGGGAGTACTGGGATAAGGACTTGTGTGACCCAGGCATAGAAAACATCGCTGTTAATATTGATATCAAATAATCCGATAGCAAACAGCGTTGTGCCTAATAAAGCGCCGATAACATTTGTTCTTCCCCTAGCTCCCCAGTTCTTCAGGCCAAAACACCGTTGACCTTTTGGGGAATAGCCGTGAGTCCGTGGGGCATCGTGTGAAAAACCACTTTCATCAATAAAAACAATAGGTTTACCTTCTTTTTCATACTGTTGTTTTTTTTGTTGAAATCCCTGCCGGGCGTTTTCGTCGGCTTTCGGATGACGTAGAGTTTTTTTTATAGGTCAATCCCAGCTTTTTAAGCGCTTGCCAAATGGCCTTCTGACAAACGCCAAAACGCTCTGCACGTTCTTTTTGGTAAGCATCTGGATATTGTTCAACATCTTTTATCAACTCGGATTTATCGATCTTTCGCTGACGCGTGGTCGATGCTTTTGACTCTATTTGATTAATCCAACGCGATACAGAGGCAGGGCCAATCCGAAATTGCTTCGCTGTTTCTCGGATACTCAACCCTTCGTTTTTCCGTGTAGATATCACTTTACGTCTAAAATCAATTGAATAGCTCATTTAAATAATGTAATCAAAATTAAGTCGTTTAGCTATATAGGCTTCCTTATACAAAAGATGCGGTGAAGACGATACCAAACCCCGTATCTGTATCGACAGTCCACAGAAAACAAGATATATCGCACACAATGCCCAGCACAGGGTAAACGTAACCATGCCCGCACTCAGGAAAATGGATGGCTGCTTTTGGGTTAGAAGCAGAAAAGATGATCCAATACCTACAATGAGAATGTTTAATAGTTTATAGCTATTTTCTTTGCTCACAGTATTCGACTGATGAAGCTCCCTAATGCAGTCTTCTCCCTGCTTTTCTAAAAAGTTAAGCAACTCATCATCGATATCGAGGAAATAATCCTTCGGTAGATTTTCCACTATGCACCACCCGTTAAAAAGGAAAAGCCCCAACCACCAGAGGGAGTTGAGGCTTCATGTCCTGCGCGCTTTTGCCGCAGCATGGGCAAATTATATGTAGCTCAGGTGCTCACTTCAAGAATTTAACTGATCGTTTGATCAGTTATTTAACGTCAAGAGTTAATGGCGTTGTAGAAACTGCTGGATATCCGCTTGTTGCCATCGTGCTAAGGTATTCGTCAGCAACAGATTGTGCGATTGATTGATTTCATCAAGCAGCTGTTTCATTTCTGATACAACAGCGTCTGCATCCTATCGATTCTTGAGAACTCGCCGGACGGCTTCCCTTTCAGCATCGTACATGACCTCTTTCAGCGCATTAGTGAAACTGTAAATGCGCTGGCACTCTTCGGCGAGGATCGGGATATGACTCACGCCAAAATGCTGTGGGGAAGAGACGCCAGCCGCATAGCGCAATGCATGCCATATGGCATTGCTCCACGAACGCTCGAAGCGGAAGCCGTTTGTCATACCCCAGATGAGCCGTGCAAGATGAGATGTATCGTCGTCGGTCAGTAGCTCTCGGGCCTCTGGCTGGTGAACAGGCTGGCCCACTTTGCTGTCGAGGACATCCAACACCCATTTGCGGAACTCTTTGGCAATCGGCGTATTGGCGAACATCGCTATCAAATGAGCGCCGCGCAGGGAGAAGATGCGAATTTTGCTGCGCAGATTGTCGTAATTGTTTGATTTTCTCGAGACGCCCAAATTGACCGTCTCGGTCATGTCAGCTGAGCATTCATCTTTGTTGCGATTGTATATTTTCGTTACAGCGTCTGTTTCAGAGTACTGCAAAGCTTTTGCAAGCTCAGCAGATGTGAACCAGATCTGCCCGTTGTGGGATATGGTTTCAAGAATGGTATTGCGAAACATTAGGCGGTTCATAGTGATTTCCTTCTTAGTTAAGAATAATCACCACCGTAAGACGCTAATCTAAAGGGTGGTGAGCTGGATAGAGTTAGCGTAACCGGCTAAGAAGGACCCGGCGAGCCTTTCGGCTCCCCCATCCAGCCCACCATTATTCTGATATGGTAGACTGACGCATAAAAAAACACGCTCTTGGCGTGTTATGCGCCTTCTTAGTTAAACCGGAACGCTAATTCCGACACCTGGATTTACAGGTGCGGATTGACTATAGCGCATGGGTTATTCTTCCGTCAACAGGATTACTGAGTTACACTTGGCCTAAACAGGAGGATTTCCCATGGGCCAAGTCGCATTTGATACATTGCAGGCGTCAGAAGAGCTTCAGACAGCCGGGCTTACCAGTCAGCAAGCCAAGGCGATTTCGCTCGTCGTACGCAAGTCTCATGAAGTCGCGGATGTAGCTACTAAGGCCGATATCGTTGAAGTTAAGCATGAAATTGCCGAAGTAAACCGAAATGTCGCCGATGTCCGTAAAGATTTAACATTTCAGATAACTGACGTCCGCAAAGATATGGAAATAGTCCGCAAAGACTTGCAACTTGAGATGGCAGGTATTCGCTCTGAGCAAAAACTCATCCGCTGGATGCTTAGCGCACTTATTGCCGGCATGATTTCGCTAATCATCAAGGCGTTTTTTGTAGCCTCAGTGTAACATCAGGCAGCCCCCAAAATTTCAGCCACGCGACCCGCGATGTAGGCTTCGGCCCTTTCGAGCACCTTGCTCACATAGGTGCGGTGACGGTGTGGTTGCATAGCGTCACCTATCCTCTGGCACGACACCTTGCCCTTGTAATACGCCACCACGATATCGTATCCCAGTGGGTCAAAGACCTTCAGCCGCCCTACCGCACGGTCAACTATCTCCCCGTCCTCATCGGACAACATGGGCCGGATATCGCTGCTGGCCGTGACAATAGGCCATGCTGCCTTGTATAGCCAAGCGACATTATTTTGATAACAGCCAGCTATGCTTCTTTGCCGCATATCAGGGCATAGGATGTAATCATTTTTAAGTCGGTTGGCTATACTCGGTGCCAATGCGTGAGCCGCTCCAATTTCCCCATGCCGTCAACAGGTATCGAATATCTCTCATTTCACCGCCCCCCAGTTTTTGCCGTTCCTGATGCTGTAGATATGCTGCTTGCTGGTCTCGAATTTCCTCGCCACCTCAGCCACCGGCATACCGGAGTCCAGTAGCGCCCGGATAAGCGGGATATCTTGCGCCGTGAGTTGCACACGCTGTCTCATGCCGCTGCCCCCATGCGATAGGTAATGCCCTCCTGATACCAATCCGGTAGGGTGAACTCGATTCGCCAGATGTTGCCGCCAGCCCGTAATTCCCGCAGTCGCTTGAGCTCAGTTTTCATGTGCTGATAAATCTCATTCATCTGCCACGGCTTTAACCGCACCGGCACTGCTGCCAGATGCGCCACGCGGTCAATGACCATCTCCCCATAAGTGATGTTGGCGTGCATCGTGAACTCATACGGGTCTTCACCCAATTTACGGTGGCAGCCAGCGCAGTGTGCGAAGGCATTGAAGGGATGGTATAGCTAAACGACTTAATTTTGATTACATTATTTAAATGAGCTATTCAATTGATTTTAGACGTAAAGTGATATCTACACGGAAAAACGAAGGGTTGAGTATCCGAGAAACAGCGAAGCAATTTCGGATTGGCCCTGCCTCTGTATCGCGTTGGATTAATCAAATAGAGTCAAAAGCATCGACCACGCGTCAGCGAAAGATCGATAAATCCGAGTTGATAAAAGATGTTGAACAATATCCAGATGCTTACCAAAAAGAACGTGCAGAGCGTTTTGGCGTTTGTCAGAAGGCCATTTGGCAAGCGCTTAAAAAGCTGGGATTGACCTATAAAAAAAACTCTACGTCATCCGAAAGCCGACGAAAACGCCCGGCAGGGATTTCAACAAAAAAAACAACAGTATGAAAAAGAAGGTAAACCTATTGTTTTTATTGATGAAAGTGGTTTTTCACACGATGCCCCACGGACTCACGGCTATTCCCCAAAAGGTCAACGGTGTTTTGGCCTGAAGAACTGGGGAGCTAGGGGAAGAACAAATGTTATCGGCGCTTTATTAGGCACAACGCTGTTTGCTATCGGATTATTTGATATCAATATTAACAGCGATGTTTTCTATGCCTGGGTCACACAAGTCCTTATCCCAGTACTCCCTAAAAACAGTGTAATCATGATGGACAATGCCACTTTTCACAAAAAACATAATATTCAACAAGTCATCATCGATGCAGGGTATATGGTGGAGTATTTGCCTACATATTCGCCAGATCTTAACCCAATTGAGCATAAATGGGCACAAGCAAAAAGCAAAAAAAGAGAGATGGGTTGCGATACAGAGAGTTTGTTCTCAGTCCATATGGTGTAATCAAAATTAAGTCGCTTGGCTATAGCGTGTCGCCTTGTGTCGGCGGGACTTGAAGTGGGAGCAATGGAGATTACCGTGGTCATGATGAAAATAGTTACCGCAGTAATCGCAACACCAGTTGGTTCTCTCACGTACAAGCTCAGAAAATACCGCATCATGCTTATCGCGTTTTAGTGCCATATCACCCCCACATCCTGTTAATCAGCGCGTGTTTGCTTACCGTGGTCATCCCTTTTGGGGTTGCACGCCACGGTCGCCAGATGAACAACACGCTGCCCTTGCTGTTACCCGCCTTGCCTTTTTTGCCCGTTTCGGCGCTAATAAACGACAATCGTCCTTCGGTGATGAAACGCACCTCATCAACCGTTTTCCGTGCCTGTGCGAACCATCCCGTCGAGGTATCAGCAGGCAGCAGCATAACGACCGTTTTATTCTGCTTGCGGCTCTGCTCAGCAGCTTTATCAACCCAGGGGAGGATAGTGCTGTACGGGGGATTGCAGAAGATGGCTCCGTTGCTACTCCAATCACAGGAAAGGGCATCATCCTCTTGCGTCAGATACAGACGGCACAGGGTATTGTCGTGGTCAGCGGCGGCATCGAGGTAGAAGCCAAACTCCGCATCCAGCGCCTGGAAGACCTCGGGCGGGGTTCGCCATGTGTCCTTGTGCTCTGGTCTGGTGTGTGATTTTAGTGTCATCGGACTCTCCCAAAATAATCCCCTGAATAACGCACCTTGCGCAGCCTGACGCCGTTGCCGACCGCCCACGACTGGGTATATTCGATTAAACTGTTCATGCGCTTTACGCCCATCTGAGCTGTGCTCTCGCGGAGGCTGCAAAACTCCCCCTCCAGTCCTGTGACTACCTCCGCCGGCCTGCCGGTAGCGATGGCATGTCCCGAGACAAACAGCGCCTTCCAGTCCAGCAGCGGGCGCGGTTTATCGGCCCACACCACCTGACGCGAAACATCGGTGCATAACGCATGGAACAGGTCGTTCTGCGGTAATGTCCGTTTAGCATCGTTGATGGTAATTTCGAGGGGGCGTTGTGAGTCGGTGGGCAGGGAATCAATAAACGCTTTCAGGTTTTTTCGTATTCGTTCATCACGCAGCAGGAAGCATGTTTTTTCCATCACCCACCTCTGAATTTACCCACCCAAACAAAAAGGGCTGCCATTGCCAGCAGCCCCACGATGCATTCTGTTAGATATGCCGTCATTCGTATTTCCCTCGCTGTTTGCGTTAAACCGCCATACGGCGCATTTCAGATATCACCGCACTTTGTGACTCCCCACGGGCGTAGTTGAAAGGAATACTCTTTCTGTCGGCCAGAAACTGATTACTCAGCAAGTTGAACACCAGGGGGATTTTCCCCTGCCAGCCTTCGCCGTTACGCTGCTTGTCGAGCAATAACAGCGTTCCAGGCGCTTCCAGTAGCTTTTGCTCTTTTTCCGATAAAACCTCGTTGCCAAACTTCCTCGCTTTCTCTACCACGGCTTCACGCGCCTTGTTGCGCCAGACGGTGATCAGGTTATCGGTCAAATCCGTGATAGCGCCGCTTCCCTTGACATCCATCTTGCCGACCGGCTTTTCTTCGTTTTCGCCTTTTCGGGGATGAGTTACCAACAGCACATGCACCGGGTAAGTCAGCTTGAACTCGCATAAGGCTTCCATAAACGCCTTCTGGCCGTTGTAATCATCCTCATTGAGTCCGCACATCATCAGCGAGTCCACGACAAACAGTTTCACGCCATAGCGCTTGTGCGCATATTTGAACACGGACAAAATCCGTTCTCCCTTGGCTTTACCCGTCACGTTGAACAACCACATCCGCGCATCGAGCAGGTCCATCATCCGGTCTACATCCTCCGGTGAGGTATCCCCCGTAGATACGGCTTGTCGAATCATCCGTTTCAGCAGGATAGCAGGCCGTAGCTCCATCGAGGCGATGCAGGCAGACACCCCCTGGTACGTCGCCTCAAGCGACAGATGCCCCACAAACTGCGATTTGCCGTGACCGTTAACGCCGTTGACCAAGGTCAGTTCGTGCGTCCTGAATCTGAAATTCTGCTCCAGCGTGGGCCACGGACTGGTGAACAGACCGGGAGCGGGTGAAAAAAAAGCCGCATGGACTTCCTGACGGAATTCGCCCGCCCGTTTGAGTTCTGTGGGGTCGAACGTCTCAGCGTTCATGAAGAGGCGTTGAAACTGCTCCACGGAAATATTATTGACCAGGCATTCGTTAGCGTCCTTGTGGGGTAACTTCACGAAGCTGCAACGATGAATACCCAGCCGGGTAGCAATTTCCTTGGCGGCGGATTGCCCGGCGGCGTCCATGTCCATGCACAGGAATATCTCTCCGAAACGTGATAGATTTTCGTACTCATGCTCAATCCACTGCTGCTTGGCCCCCGTCCCGCCACCGAAGGGAACCGACAGTGCCGGGAGGCCGTACTGGTGGAGGCTCATCGCGTCAATTTCGCCTTCACAAATCACCACCAGATTGCGCTCTTTGGGGTTGATGGCCTGCCAGCCAAACAGACAGGGTTCACAATCAGACTCCACCATGATGATTTTTTTACCGTCATGACGCTCAATCCCCAACCGCTTGATTTGTTTCAACTCACCGTCGCGCAGGTAGGGGAAGGCGATGGCAGGGACTTCCTGCTTGGTCTCGTGGTTGAATATCACCGCGTCGGTCACTTTGAACGCTTGTGCCGTCTCGTGGGAGATCCCCCTTGAGGCCAGATACGCGAAACAGTCGCGGGAGCCTTTGACGCCCTTGCGCTCAGGCTTCTTGAAGATTTTTGGCTGTTTCGGCAGGAACTCATTGCTCTCGTCCTTGACACCCAGAAACACTTTGGCCTCCTGCATGGCCTGATGGAGTTGGATACCGCACACCGCTACCCACAAGTCCAGCAAGTCGCCACCCTGTCCGCCGTTGAACTCACACCAGACCTGCTTGCCGGTGAGATTGACCTTGAGCGATTGCCCCTTGTTGCCGTCCAAATCACCGACAACCCATTCCCCATTGACGCGCCGACCGTTGGGGAGTAAGTGAGCCACCACCTGCTCCACCCGCTGCCACAACAGGCCGGATAATTCCTGGATAGTCATACTGCCTCCAATCGAAAAATCTTAAAGCCCAGCGTCACTGCCGATATCGGCATAACCCCGTGGCAGTAACCGGCAATCAAAACCGGTTTCAGCCATGATTTCATCGCCCCTCCAGAAGTTCATACAGTGCCAGTTCACGCCGCTGCTCTTCGGTCAACCGGGAGGCATCGAACGCGGGCGTGGTATTGGCTGGCTCGGTGATTTTTTCGGGGAACAAGCCCTGCCAACCGCGCTCGATGGACAAACCAATCACCGCATCGGGGTTGACATGGTTCTCCAGCATCGACCTGATGCGCTTGCAGGTGGTCGGGGTGAGTGGGTGACGAATTTCTTTCCGGTGCTCCACCCAATCGGCCCAAACCTCTGCCGACACGTTCGACGGTTTTTCGGTTAGCGGGTCAAATTTGTTTTTCTTGTCGGTAAGGGGTAAGGGGTAAGGGGGTTTTGTTTTTAATCTCTGTAGTAATCTCTGTAGTAGTCTCTGTATCCTTATCTATACATTGGGTCAAACTTACCATTTGCATTTGGTCAATTTGACCTGATGCATTTGGGTCAATTTGACCTGATGCATCGTCCACATTTTTAACCTCCAGAGATTTCAGCGCGTCATAGTTGATGCTGTACCATTTGCTCCGATCGCGCTGGTCTTTGTTATAATTCGCCGTAAGCAGTAGCCCTTGCTTTTCCAGGCTGGTAAGCGCACGTTTAACGGTAGTTTCACTCCAAAATGGAAATTGAGTTTGCCATTCAGCAACGCTGTTATAGACCCACTTACGGCCGTTATGAACGTGACGAGAGTTGCCCAGCCAGTAATGGATTTGTTGCAGTACCATCGCTTCATTCAGGCCAATGGTGCAGGCCAGAGACGGGAGTACCTGCAACGGATTTTCGTGGATAAGTAAACGGCTTGTGCTCATTTGCGTTTCTCCTCGGACTCATGCTGAGCCAGGTAAAGTTGTTGTTGCAGGCGGAAGAGTTCGGCGAATTTCTTCGCCGCATCCTCCGGCATCAGTGTTTGGGGTTCAGGATGAGGTCGACAGGCGCCCTTTTGCTTGAAATTCCGGCGGTTTAGTGCCATAATTTCTCCTGAAATTAATGAGTTATTGCAGTTTTAAGCCGGAAAAGTGTTCGCGCACTGACCGGCTTTTTCTTTTGTGCTTGCATCATATTCTCCTCCTATGCAGCAAGGCATTCGTCGCCTGATACAGATTCAGCCGCTTCCAGTTGATACTTCGCGAACTCCATCGCTGAACGAAGCAGATAGCGGTATTCATCCAGCGGCATCTTCTTCTCGCCCTCGAAGACAAAATCCTGCACACCACTGGCGGCTAAGATATCCATCGTCTCGGTGAGCTTCTCTGAGCGGCGCAGGACGGTTGAATCGGCGACACCCAGCATTTTTGCGATGTTGGTCTGGCGTACCCGGGCAATCGCCTGATATGCTGTTGTAACGAGGTGACGGCTAATGAACTCAACCGCAGAATTTTTGCGTGTTTTTGCACGTTCCATTTGTGATACTTTCCTTGTTGAAAGAATAGGTTATCGGATGCACATGTAGATACACGGCACCTGTGGTGTAATTAGGTAATCAACAGACGTGACGAAGCCGTGAGGCAGTCACAGTGAGTGTGTTACTGTGGGATGTTGAGTTCGCCACGTTGTCGGTGGCTTCCGTAGGACGAGTGTACGTTGTGAAGGTGCTACTGGCTAGGCTGCCTGTTCCGGATGTGGAAACAGCTCAGGGAGGTCAGGGCGAATTTGATAAGCCAAGACCCTGCCTTTTGTTACCTTTTCTATCCGTTTTGCATTAGTTGGAGAAGTTTTTTTCTTACCATGTAACCAAGCCCAAACTGAGGGCTGCTTAACATTACAAGCAGCGGCAAGCTTTAACTGACTCCCTACGATCTTAATAGCTTCATCAATAGCTTCATTGTACATAGTTATACCTTTTTTTGCTTAACGCAATAATAATAGCCAAAGATATCCACCTTGTAAATAGCTTTTGGCTTTTGAGGTTATATATCTGAAGTTATATGCTAATGGTATGAAAGAGATGACATTTTCAGACAGATTAAATCTTGCAATGAAGGAAAGTGGCCATACACAAGCGTCATTAGGTGATGCTGTGGGGATGTCCCAGCCCAGCGTTTGGAAGCTTACTTCAGGAAAATCAAATAGTACACGTAAGTTACTTGAGATTTCTCATGCACTTAAGGTCCGCCCAGAATGGCTTTCTACTGGCCGTGGACCAATGCGCCAAGATGGGATTAATAGTTATGTAGCACCTCTTGAGGAGCTTCCTGATGGCTTTAAATGGGAAAGAGTGGCTGTATGGGACGAACATACACCATTAAAAACTGACGAAGTTGAAGTCCCTCTTCTGAAAGATATTGAATTTGTTCGTGGAGATGCCCAAATTTGTGATGAAGGGCATGACGGTTCTAAATTACGCTTCGCAAAAGAGACCCTACGGAGAGTAGGTGCAAATAATGACGGATCCGGTGTGATTTGTTTTCCCGTATCGGGTAACAGCATGGAGCCAATACTCCCCGATGGCAGCACGGTAGCAATAGATACAAATAATAAACGCATTATTGATGGAAAGATTTACGCCATAGCCCAGGATGGCGGAGGGGATAGTAAACTTAATAGAGTCAGACAGTTGTATAGAAAACCCGGTGGAAAGCTAATTATTCATAGTTTTAATCCCGAGGAACATGAGGAAGATACAGAGTCTGATGTAGAAGTGATCGGACGTGTTTTTTGGTATTCAGCCATACTCTAATACCCAATAAATTTACTGAGAAATCACTTTCATATTCTTACTGAGCCTGCGTTCTGTGGGCTTTTTACCTCTCAGTCATACCCCCCTTCTCATTGATCAGCCAGCCTAGAACGATCTTTTACTAAAAATAAATTCCTTTCCATATCAATAAAATAACCTAGTGACAACCAAAATAAATCCAAAAGCTATTTACAGCTATTATATCTTTGGATATATTTATTGCACCAACCCACCAGACAGCCTCCGGCCAGACGGTGGAACACCAACCCGCAACGGCAATACCCCGGCAGGCAAGACCTCGAGTTACCCGCCGATTGCCTGAGCGTAAGTAGCCAGCCCGAGGCACAGGAACATGACGGCGGTTGGGATAGCTAACGAGAGAGGATGAGAGATGAAAATCATGCAGATTCGAGGGAATAACCAAGATTACTTGAATTGGAAGAACAATGTGATGCGTGATGCTAACAGCTTTACGCCAGGATGCCACCTTATCATGGCAGCCTGTGAGCAAGCAGATGAAACAGGGCACATGATAGAAAAAGCGTTTTTCTCCACATGCCCCAAAACTAAGAAAATAACGCTATACGTATCAGGTGATCCGGACGTGTTTCTTAAAACGATACGAATTATTGAAATGAAATCTACATTTTTACTTCAGTCTGAAACCCCGTTTTTCGCGGAAGAGAAATATTTTTTTTAATCAATGAGATAATTTCTGAGCGTGTATCTTCGATATCGACAGAGGTGAATTTTGTATCTGGAACATGATTACGCACAGAATCGATCATCGCTAAAGCGGGCTGTGTAATGTTATTACTACCATCAATATATGATATTGCAATTAATGGGATATTAATTTGAGCTGCTGCTTTTACCGCAGTTTCCAAAAAATCAACATAAGTATCTTTGTTGGATGCCATAACAATAATTGCTCTTGATTGCCTGTGGAGTCACTAAATTATCAGATTCTCTAGCCTGTGGAAAGGAGGGAACCACTGCCGCCTGAGGTGGAGAAGTAAACCAGGCATTAAACCACAGCAGATTAATGAGTCTGCTCTGTTTTAACCGCTCTTTCAAAACGAGCCTCGTGCTCTACGGAAGCCACCGACAACGTGGCGAACCTTTACCCAGATGTTTTTGGGGTGTGGTGGGCTGAATAAAAATTATAGCCAACACCAGGGCCACCACTGGCTCACCACACCACCAAAACCATCTATTGGAGGGGAGCATGGCTACCATCATTTACCGTAAATCTATTAATCCTGTTAATTGTGTTAGCAAAACAAACGCCGCTATTCGCCTTCATGCCAGACGCAAGGCAGAGGCCATCCGGCGTGAACTGGTGTCATCCCGTATCGATAAAGCTTTAGGTCAGAAGCCAGAAAGACGCAAAGCGCTTAATCGAATTGAATTAGCCTTCAAGCGCAAACGTGCGCCAAGGATTAATTTCAATTTACTGGCTAAGTTCAGAGAGAAAATTAATCGTTTCGCCGAAATGTACGACAGGGTTAAGCGTCTTAACCATCGCATCTGGTACAGCAAGCCGAAAACCGAGTATGGCATTACCGCCAAAGCAAGGCAGACGTATTAACTTGGCAGCACTGATTACCCACAAAGTAACCGTAACAACATTGATAGCCTGGAAAGCTTTTCTTGATTTTCAACAGGCAGATCAATTTTTATTTGCGTTTTCCGCAATGCTATAGGCTTCAGACAGGACCAGATGTTGTTATCGGCACTATCAAGTTCAATAAGTTTTGCTTTCAGGTCTGCATCACTGAACCGGGCTTCATTTGTGAATAATCGAAGATACTCAAAGGA
The DNA here is from genome assembly GCF_052050035.1 of Symbiopectobacterium purcellii. Classification (GTDB taxonomy): domain Bacteria; phylum Pseudomonadota; class Gammaproteobacteria; order Enterobacterales; family Enterobacteriaceae; genus Symbiopectobacterium; species Symbiopectobacterium purcellii_A. The sequence goes on along the minus strand of NZ_CP189882.1, from coordinate 3,088,268 downwards.
TTGTTTCGCGGCTCCTGCGGACTGCTTGCCAAATTGGTAAGTCGATTGCACCGCTGAAATGATCACGATCATCACCCCGAAGAGAAATGGGTTCGCTTTTAGCACTATCGCTGAGCCGAAAATCAACGTTAACACCGAAAAGAGTCGGTCAATCCGTCCCGTCGCGGTGGAGTACAACTGTTCTAGATAATATCCATAAAGGATGTGGTCTTTAATTTCATCTCGGCTCATAGCGATTCCTTATGGTTGTCAGCCTCCGGTTTTCTTCGGTGGCGGTGGCGGCGGAGCCTTAGGTTGTGGCTCGGGTCTTACATTCTTTTCGGGTAAATGGTCATAGGCCAGCCTTTCGGTAGGTGTGACCGTTTGCTTTTTAGACATCTGCTTGTCCTTCTATTGCATTGGGGTAAGCATATTTTAACCGATTCCTTTGCATTGGGGAATGCAGGAACCCTCGCCGCCTGAGAGGGTCACCAAAGCAGGCCTTAACACAGAGGCCACCATGCAAAAGCTCATTGACGAATTCGACCACCTGATAGAGCCAGGGACGATTGTGACTCAAATCATCCTGTCGGGCGTTGTAGACGACTGTGGTTATCTCATACAAGAGAATGATAATCCTGATTTCTTTAGTGTTTACATCCGTGGCGGCGACGGCTTGCTACAGACCATTGGCGACTTCTCCGACCGTGAGCACGCACTCGCTTATGCCGCGAGGATGGTTGAAAAATATCAAACACCGCTGACGGACAATACCCGGAAGTTATTAAATGATTGAGGCGCATTAAATAGATTTATCGCTGCAATCTCCCCCCTATACTCAATAACGCCACCGGACAGTGGTTTTTTTACGCCTGAATCCAAGGAATTTTAAATGAAAAAATTTGAACTCACCGCCGAAGTGAAGAAGTTTTTCGGCATCAAATTATTCCGCATTAAAGCGCTTGTCGCCTTCGGTAATGTTGATGAGGGCGAACTTGGCGGATGGGTAGAGAAAGAATCGAATCTGGCTCAGGACGGCAATGCGTGGGTGTACGGCAATGCGCTGGTGTCCGGCAATGCGGACTGGATCACCATATCCCCCATAGGCTCAGAAAACGGAGTTCTAACCGCATTCAAGCAGAAGGACGAAACGGTAATGGTACGTAGGGGGTGTTTCTCAGGAACGGGGCTTTGTTGAATAATAGGGAATCATGCTGTTTTGACATGCCTGTTTTGGTGGAAGATGCTTGTAACTCTTGCGTGCTCCTTCCAATTCTGACTTTAACCTACTGATTTTACGTTAGGGGAGCCCGACGTCTTTGTAGGTTCGCAGCATAATATCTATTTATTCAACAACGCCCAGGAACGATTGAGAAATTTGAAGCAGCAGTAAATAACCGCCACGGTGATAACAGGCATGGTGAAATTTATCGTCATGTCATTTCGTTGCTGAAATTACGCTTTAACCTGTCATAAAGAAATGAATAGTTAACCCTCGCCGATATTCCTCGGCATCATTAATACATCAATCCCAATAGTTAAACGGAGAACGCCATGCAATATGCCTTTGCAGGGTGGCCTATTGCTGGCCGCTCGGAAACACAATTTGACCCTATTCGGTCAATCGAACATCACCGCTCAAATATCGTCACGGGCCAGAGCTTCAAAAACAAAAGCTGGCTGCAACGGTTATTCGAGCAGCTTATTGCAACGGTTAATCAGAAGGGGAACCCGATATGAAAATCAGTGAATCAGGACAACGTGAAATTAAGGGTATTATCTCGACATTTTCAGATGCGGATTTGGATGTGGTTAACACCTATTACGCGTTTGCTGATAAACGAGTAAAGCAAGATGAAATTTTTACTGCCATTCGCAGAATGACCGGCGTTGACGAAAGCGTGGTTGACATTCTGGCGAATGACCCTGACCAGCAAATAGCCCTTGAAACATTCACGGATAGATTTATTCAGCTGCTTGCAAAATACGAATACGCCACGGAGTTGTGGTTGAGAATGGGAAATGGGGAGGATGCAGCATGAGTGAGCAGGCCAAGACGCACTACAGAAAGGCGTTCGATTCGCCTTATCTCAGCAGTGCTGACATTGTGGAACCAACGGTTTTAACGATAGCAAAAGTAACGCTCGAAACGGACAAAACCAAGAAGACAAAGGACGTCTTCAACACAGCATATTTTGCAGAGAAAGAACTGCGCCCGGGCGAGAAATTGAAGCCGATGATCCTCAATGCGACGAACAGCAAGACCATGAAGGCCTTGACTGGCTCTCCTTACATTGAAGACTGGGCCGGAACACGAGTTACTGTCTATGTCGATACAAAGGTGCGCTTCGGCAATAGCTCAGTGGAAGGGCTACGCATAAGCCCTACCCGCGTCACCAAGCCAGTTTTGACACCGGCATCTATTCAGGCATGGAACAACGCCAAAGCAGCCTATAAACGCGATGGTGACTTGCGCAAGGTGCTAGAACGCATGGATATGTCAGAAGAGCACCGGCAACAGCTTATTAGCGAGTGCGTGGAGGCTGCGGCATGATTTGGCATGACATCCAGCAGAATACTGAGGAATGGGAAGCGCTGCGCGTAGGAAAGGCCACGGCGTCTAATTTCGGGTTAATCATGGCTAACGCCGGGAAAGCGTTTGGCGACCCTGCAAAGCGTTATGCACTACAGATAGCACTGGAACAAATCAAAGGCTCCAAGTCAGAGTTCAGCTTTTCTAACGAGCACATGGAGCGAGGCCATGAACAGGAGCCGATAGCCAGGATGCTGTATGAGGACATGAACTTCATTAGCGTAGATAACGGCGGATTTTTTGACCACGATACGTACGGTGACAGCCCTGACGGATTAGTCGGCAGTGATGGGGTGATAGAGATTAAATCCGTTATCGCCCCGACCCACTACGCCACATTGCAGCGCGGTCATTTCGATCCGTCATATCGCTGGCAATTAGTAGGACACCTTGATTGCACCGAACGCGATTGGGTGGATTTCGTCAGCTATTGCTCAGACTTTCCAGAAGGAAACCAGTTAATTGTATGCCGCCTCAATCGCGATGATTGCAAGGATGAAATAAATGCGCTTAGGGAAAGGAGGCAACAATTTCTAACTCTGGTTATGGAGGTTAAGCAAAATATATTAAATCAGGTTGCAGCATGAGTGCATGCATATCGTCAGGCGGCTACACAATCAGGTTCAGCCTGACGCAAGGGGTATATACTTAACGTACTTCAAGATGCATCCATCTACCCAGCAGAAGGCACGAGTAGTAAGCCCCTCGAGCGCTATTTCCGTGCATTTTGAAGTTTATTGAGTATATGTATACTCAACGTACTTCAAGATGCATCAGCACATTCAGCAAAAGGCAGGTGCAGTAAGCCTATCTGGTTAATTCACAATAGAGGTATAAATATTATGAACGGATTATCAACATGCGATTTCTTTTCAACAAAAAAAGAGAGAATCCCTAAAATAAAAACCGCAAGACTGAAAGAAGAAGATGTTTTTGATGATGACGACGTTGCATATGGACAGTGCACAGGGAAAAATGGTGGAAAAAATTGCTTTAATTTAATACACGTCGAATTAACCAACCCAAGACCATTAAAAGATAATCATATATGTATAGAAGATAATGTTAACTATGAGGAAAATGATGTAGTTAAAATCACTTTCAATAAATTTAACCCTACTGTAATTCTATGTGAAAATGGCTTAATTGAGGGGGGTGAACATTTAGAAAAAAATAAAAAAATGGCAGTCTTAGATAAAGTTAGACCTATTGTTTTTTTGTTATTAAGTTGCATAGGTGCTGAGGCGGCCATAAAAATAGGCAGCGTTATGAGTGTAGATGAGCTGCTTAAGTTTGCAAGATTGGCTTATAAGATAAAAAGCTATAAATTTAATGACAGAGGGGATTATAAAAAAAATTGCAAAGAAGTATTCGACATGTTAGGGTTGAGTGCTAGCCATTATGGTATAGTTCTTGATTTAATAGAGCGAGATACGTTTAACCCAATTCCTAGTGAGTTTTTTTTCTCAAGTGATTACAGAACTTCAGATAATGGGGCGGGGGCTGTTAGTCGTTCTAACTCTGAGCTAATCACACAAGGTGAAAACACTTTTCTAGAAACAAAAATGTTAACTGAAGTGTTAGATGAAATAATTGGAGAAGGAAGCTATATTTATTCTGAGATGAAATCAATAAACCAAAATTCTCTAGAATACATCTTAGATTGCAAGAACGAAATAACCAAACACTTTTCTATAGTCGCTGAAGACATAAATAAGCTTCACATTGCACTTTCCAAAGGGGATGTTGCTTTTCAATCTTATGTAAATAATTATTTCTCTAACGTTTTTTCTCCTGCCAATCTAGGTGATTATGTTTCTTCTTTCAAGGATCTTGTTTGTAAAATGAATAAAGATATTAAAGAAAAAATGGAAAATGAGCTCAGTGGTATTTATATTGCATCTACAAAGCAAATAATAAAAGAAACAAGCGATGGATATTTTTTTTATTCTAAGTTATTAGAGCACATGCAATCATTTGAACATGTTAGTGATATAGAAAAATTCATAGAATTACCCTTTTCCTTTACCAGCAGAATGAGTTATGAAACCAAAAAGGTAATGGTTTTTTTAGCTGATCGTATATTTGACTCAAATCCTTTTTCTGAAAGTTCAAAAGACAAAAAAGCAGCAACTAATATTTATGATACTATAATTCATGAATTCACGCATTATTCTAAGAATGCTATGGATTTTTTTTATCATTCCACACCAAATGGCATTCTTCCTGATTTGGAAATGGCCATGAAGGAATTGTCAGAATTTTCGTCATTCGGAGAAATAGAAAGCGGTAATGAGGGAAGCATTTTTAATTTATCACTCATTGAAAACCACGAATGTCAAACATTGCTTAATTATATAAAATTCTTATGCGAACAAAAGGGCATGGTCCCTAACGCTATTAACTTTAAGTGTATTTCTGAATCTGATGAGTTTAAAGATAAGTTGAGAATGCTTAATGCAGACAGTCTGGCTCTCTACATTAGAGATCTTTCTAAATATGTTGTTGAGAATTTCTCTTCCGATTTTTTCGTGGAGGGATTAATAGTGGCACGCTGATTTTTATCTCCATCAGGCTTTGTTGAATAAATCAGAATGAGTCGACAGGATAGCTCCTGCGGTAAACGGCTTTGTTGAATAATTTAACCGTTTGATTTACATCTTCTTTAGTTAGAATGCATTTACAGAGAATGTATTTTGTTAGAACGACAAATCAAATAGTTAGCACAATAAAAAGCATTCCGAGAGGAAAAATTAGTCGTTGAAATTTTATAATGCTTATATAAATCAGTATCTTAAATTATTCAACAAAGCCGCGGTAAACCTGCTATCCGATCCGGACTTTGGCCGGCATACGGCGTTGTTGAATAAATAGATATTATGCTGCGAACCTACAAAGACGTCGGGCTCCCCTAACGTAAAATCAGTAGGTTAAAGTCAGAATTGGAAGGAGCACGCAAGAGTTACAAGCATCTTCCACCAAAACAGGCATGTCAAAACAGCATGATTCCCTATTATTCAAGAAAGCCCCGGCATACCCAACAGCGTCATCTGGTTCAGCGCTTTAACCATCTCCATCCCTTCACCCACCTGCGCCTCATAGTCCCGCAGGCTCAGGTGGCCACCCACAGCAGAGTTTTGATGCGGAACATCGCTTTTTCTGCCACTGAACGCCGGTTATTGACGCAAGGAGAACCCATGCGCTATAGTCAAGCTGCATCTGCAAATTCAGGTGCCGGGTGTAGGAACCCGCTGGAGTGACCGCGACAAAATGACACGCCGCGAGCGTGTTTTTTTGTGTCGCACATCTAGCCGCATCAAATCAATGGTGGGCTGGGTGGGGCAGCTGAAAAGCTGGCCGGTCGGTTACTCCGGTATTCCTACCCCCATTCAGCTCACCACCCACGAGTGTAGGAACTCTAGGTGGTGATTTACTCAAGTAACCATCGGAGGTCGTTATGACTCATCCAATATCAGCTATTACTCCTTTCTCTTTTGAAGAACATGAAGTACGCGCAGTAATTATTAATGGTGAGCCTTGGTTTGTTGCTGTTGACGTTTGTAAAGCACTGAAACTCACTAATTCAACCGAGGCAATTCGCCGCTTAGATGACGACGAGAAGGATACCCTAAGTTTAACTGAGGGTATTCAAGATGGGGCTGGCAATCCGAATGTTAACATCATCTCCGAATCAGGAATGTTCACCTTGGTACTACGCTGCCGTGACGCTGTGAAGCAAGGCACCCTGCCCCATCGCTTCCGCAAGTGGGTAACAAGTGAGGTACTTCCCTCAATCCGCAAGACCGGCAAGTACGAACATCCACAGTACAAACCCCAAGCCGCTGAACTGTTCAACGATGATGATACGCGTTGCCTGACCCATCTGGTCTGGAGCATGGCAAACGGCTTTCACTTCGACCGGGCATGGAGCAACGCCATTTGGTATGCCCTGCGCCGTGTAACCGGCGTACCCTCCCCTCAGCACTTCGAAATCCGGCAAATCCCCCTGCTGGCCGAAGAGTGCCGTCGTATCTACAGTATTACCAACACGCTCAAGGGTGCCATCTTCGACGCTGAGAAGCAGACGATACGCCGTGTTCTGCGTCACCGTGAAAATGAAGCTATCGTACTGGGCGAGATGCAGCACATGCTCGAAGAGAGCACGCAAGAGCATTACGGTGTCATGACCCACGCACTCGAAAAATGGCAACAGGCGAACGTTAGCCAGTTCCTGCAACGCCACTAACCCAGTCATTTCGCCCCGGTATCGCGCCGGGGTTTTTGTGCCCTATTCCCAGCATTTCGAACTACCTCAAATTCCTGGGTAGTTGCCCAATCGATTTAGGTACCACCAATTTCATCGTAACTCACTGATTATAGAGTGCAAGATCTGCACGCCTCCCGATATGGGTACCACCTGCACATTTTCTCTACTCCTGCATATTTACCATGGTAGATTCTGAGTACTAGGCTCGTAATTCCCTGCTATGCCTCCCGCCCGGCCCCGCGCCGGTTTTTTTTCACCACTAATCATCAATCCCGCCCCGGTATCGTGCCGGGGTTTCATTAATCACATTGACTTGTGAGGACCTTACTATGTCTAAAGAACATCAACTGATTGCCATCGAAACCAATAGCATCAATGGAGAAACCATCCAGACGGTCAATGCCCGTGACCTGCACGAGTTCCTGAAGATCGGCAAAGACTTCTCCAACTGGATTAAAGACCGCATCAAGCAGTACGAATTTGTCGAAAATCAGGACTACGTAATTGTTGATAATTTGAGCTCGCCAAAATCGGCGAGTGCAAAATCTCGCCAACGCCCAATGAAAGATTACTACATCAGCATAGACATGGCGAAAGAGCTTTCGATGGTTGAGCGCAACGAGAAAGGCAAGGAGGCACGTCAGTACTTTATCCAGTGTGAGAAGCGCATCAAGTCCCTGCCTGCCGATCCCGTTCAGATGCTCAATGACCCAGCGGCCATGCGTGGCATCCTGCTTACCTACACCGAAAAGGTTATCGCACTCGAAAGCAAAGTTGAGGAGATGGCCCCAGACGTGAAAGCCCTGCACCGCATCGCCAAATCTGACGGCGGCATGTGCATCACCAACGCCGCCAAGGAGTTACAGGTACGCCCCAAAGATCTGTTCGCTTTCCTCCGTGAGCGTGGCTGGATTTATCGCCGTATCGGCATCAAGAACTGGATAGCCTACCAGAGCAAAATCCAGTCAGGCTACCTCGAGCATAAAATATCACTTATCCCCTGTGACGACGGCACCGACAAAATTCGCGAGCAGGTGCTGGTGACACCGAAGGGACTGGCGAAGCTGTCTCAAGCGTTCTGCCTCGAACCGGCGTAATTATAGCCAAGCGACATTATTTTGATAACAGCCAGCTATGCTTCTTTGCCGCATATCAGGGCATAGGATGTAATCATTTTTAAGTCGGTTGGCTATACATTAAGCAGGCGAAAACAGGCACGATGCTTGCGTTCTCCGAGGCAACCCGCATTGACTGCCTCAATTTATGCCTTGCTGATGTATTGAACCAGTTTAGGGGATTAAACAACGGGGTAGCACATATCGTCGCAGACGCCAAATACAAGCAATTTGCCGCAAAAACGATATCTGCCGCTTTTTTGAAGGCGCGTCGTATATCAGGATTAATATGGGAACGTAACCCTCCCTCATTTCATGAAATCAGAAGCCTGGCGGCAAGACTCTACACCGATGAGAAAGGGGAAGAATATGCACAAAAATTGTTAGGTCACAAAAGCGCTACCATGACAGATAGGTACCGCGATGTCCGGGGGGCTGAATGGAAGCAGATTGAATAATTTCGATCGAATTTCGAGTAATTTCGATCTATACCCTATAACTTATTGAATAATAATCTGGGTATTTTTATGGCGCTATGGCATGCACAGCAGAGCAAAAGAACATAAAAACTATTAATATCAATGCATTGACTGAATTTATCGTTCAAAAAATAGGCAACAAAACACAACAAAGCACGACAATACACAACATTTTTATCAATACGTTACCGTCCATTTCGACTTGCCAACTACGCCAGAATCGCCCAGATTTGACAGACTTGAAGGAGGGGATTTCGATGGCGTAGCCTAACCTGAGCAAGGTATACTGCGCCAATGACAACATCCTCACTCTCACAACACGATTCGCTGTTCAAAAAGTTTCTCGGCGATATCGCTGTGGCACGAGACTTTTTGGAAATCCATCTGCCGCCCCACCTGCGTGAACGCTGCGACTTCAGTACGTTGGCAATGGAGTCGGGCAGCTTTATCGAAGACGACCTGCGCACCCAGTGTTCGGATATGCTCTATTCCGTGCAGACGAATGCGGGGAAAGGCTACATTTATACACTCATCGAGCACCAGAGCAGGCCAGAAAAGCTCATGGCATTCAGGCTGCTACGGTACAGTGTGGCAGCCATGCAGCGGCACCTTGAGCAAGGTAACGAGACCTTACCCGTGGTCATCCCGCTCATGTTCTACCACGGCACCACGTCGCCCTACCCCTACAGCACCCAATGGCTCGATTGCTTTGCTGACCCTGAACTGGCAGAATCAGTCTATACGCAGGCATTCCCGCTCGTTGATATCACCGCTGTGCCGGATGATGAAATCCTGACGCATAGGCGGGTGGCGTTGCTAGAGTTAGTACAGAAGCACATCAAAACGCGCGATATGCTGGAACTGGCAGCCGATATCGCCCGCCTACTCAATCTATGGGCGATACCTAAAGAGCAGTTTCGTAGCCTGATGTACTATATTGTAGGTCGAGGTGAAACCTCAGACACCAGACAGTTTTTGCACACCATCGCGGTACAGACACAAGATTATCAGGAGGATGTCATGACGATTGCAGAACAGCTACGGCAGGAAGGGCGCCAAGAAGGCATCCACCTCGGTCGCCAAGAAGGTCGCCAAGAAGGTCGCCAAGAAGGTCGCCAAGAAGGTCGCCAAGAAGGCGAGCATAGCGCCTCGCTCAAAATTGCAAGGCAACTTCTTGCTGATGGTGTAGGAAAATCAGCCATCAAGCGCTATACCGGCCTGTCCGATGATGAACTGGCTTCCCTGTTCAACCACGGGCATTAATCCCCGCCTTTTCCGCGTCCGGCGGCTCAGGCCAGTTTATAGCCGCCGCTTTGCTTATATCCAGCCGATTAAGCAGCACGCGGTATTTCTTCCACGCAACAAGTTGCGCCCTTTCTGTCTCCGTGGCCATATCGAGGTCTACCGCATCCTGAAGTGGCTGAATACGCGTATTCGCCACGGTAAGACGTGAGGTTAACGCCTGTTGTGCCTCCTGCTGCGCAGCTCGTGATTCAGCCGCTTGCTGGGCTTGCGTGTCTGTCACCCATTTTTTCCCGTTCCACACATCAAATTCGGTTTGTGGTTTCAGTAACGTGACATTATCCGGCAGTTCGCCGAATTGAGTAACCGTCTGCTCCTGTCGCGTTTCCGTGCTGTAAACCGTTTGTCCGCGATAATCTGGCAAGAACTCCCACGACTTGCCATCCACCGTGCGACGTAGAGCTTGCCCAGCAGGCGGTAACTCTGGCTTATCGGGGTAACTGTGTGCGGGAAGGCCTACACCGAGCATGAGGTATTCCATGCTCGCGCTTTGGTATTCACCAGTGTATTGATTGACATGATAGACAGTGATCCAGCCAGCTTTTTTGCTGAGTCCGTTTTCGCCTAATTCGGCAGTCTCAATATCAGTGGAATAGTTGCTCATTATGCTGCTCTCACAATGTAGTTAAAGGCAATATTGCGTAGGCGATTTTCTGCTGCCGTAGGGACAACCTTTGATGCGTCAAAAGTCAGGCTACCCCATTGGCAAAAACCGGATCCCTTAGCGAGTTGGGCTTCATGTTTAAATACTGTTGAGAATGCCCCCATGTCTTCGCCGTCGGACCATTCCGCAACGCCGTTCCTGGTGGCTGTGATGTTTCTAATCGCATCGCCCTGAGATGACAGCAACGCTCGTCCGGTATCAACCTTGCGCCCATCATCCCAGCCACGAATAAATTCGCCGCGCAGGTCAGGTAAATGACCGGATGGGTAGAGCTCCGCGAGAATCGGATAGGTTGTTTTATCAAACGCCTGTCCGTTGCATTTCAGAAAACCCGATGGAGCAACAGCCCCAGGGAACGGGAGCGGAATACCTGCAAACTCCGATGCTGATATAGGGTTTGGTAGGTTTTGGTTTGTCCACAATTCATAAGATTGAGTTTCCGAACCGCTGTTATTCCCGCTCGATATTCTTACGCCGTTTACATCAGGACCGCCCGCGATAGCTCCTACAGAAATTAGGGACCATGTATCACCAGCCCTCATAAAAACGCCTGAGCCGTATCGTTTGCTGTATGGTGTAGCCGTGTCGTTGCGAAAAACCCTACCGCCATTTGCCGCATTTCTCGCCCATGTGAGAAATGTTTCAGCGGTCCACGCTTGATTGTAGCCTGAACCTCCCCACCCCCACGCAGTATTAAGTGCAATGGAACCGGCAGTGGCGTCGAATTGGTTCGTTTGCTTAACCAATCCAACATTCTTGCGAAACAACGGTTTATCGGGTATGTCTGCGCCGTTCTGCTCTTTCGCCAGCTTCCCGTCTATATCTTGTTGTACCGATTCAGAAACACCGATAAAATCTGCCGCGTTTTTCCACGATCCGGTATTTGTTGAATTGGGGTTGTCAGTGTTATTGTCTATGACGCTAATAAATATCTTGTCGCCAGCATCGCTTAATACGAGAGCCCCGCTTGGGTATCCACTAATTGCTGATGAAAATGCTGGGTCGAATGCGTTTATCGCACCTGTGCTCGCCCAGCGCATTAAATCAGAAAGCTCAAAGAGTATCTGGTTCATGTCCTGCCCCTTCGGGGGAAGGCCTCCTGCGGCTTTCAGAATCATTGTTACGGGAGGGAACCCCTTTGAATAAGAGGCTGTGTTGTCACCTGCTGGGGTATCCTCCAGAAGGTTCTCCCTCTGACCATTCGTTCCGAATGGGAGTGGCTGTTTTTTGGGTGGAGAGCTTCTATGCATTATTAACCTTTAAAAAATGCTCCATCGTTGAACGGGTATGCGTCATCAGCAAAGCCAAAATAGGGCGGCACAAGCTGAGTGGTCGTCAATAAAACCCCTTGAGGGGTTGGTAATACGTCGTATTTATTCAAAATCACCTTTTCGTAAGGCGCTAAATAAAACTCACAAATAATCCCCATTCTCATTTCACCATAATCAACACAGAATACCTTTCCTCTCCCTTTAAAGAGTATGGTTAAAAACCTGTTCATTTCTCTTATTGTCGCCATGCTGATATTGGAAAATGCTTTAGCTAAAATAAGTGTCCTGTATGCATCATCAGTAAGTCTAACGGTTTCAGTCTCTTGAATTCCGGCATAAAAAGGCACTTCGTTGAATGGCGAGGGGTGATCATTAATATTGCCATCGTCCGCTTCTGAAAATCCGAAACTGTTGCTGCTAATATCAGATTGAATATGTCTTGATACGTTTGCTATTTTACCCCAAATATCTAGCCCGTAGGTTCCATTTGTTGTTACATCCCAAACTTCATCTATAAATTTATCGGTAAAATCATCAAGATTCATGGCCTGATTAAATGTTTCGATGATTGCCAGTAATCTTGGGCTTGCGGAGTATTGAGTCAGTATAGTTTCTTTCCAGCTCACACTGTGATCACCTCCACGTCAGCTTCCTGTATGGTGGGTACTTGATCTATTCCTGCCGTTACCGACTGAGCATAATTAACCCCATCCACAGAAAGGGTTAAGGATAGAATATTCATGTATTCAGGAGAAAGGCTTATCACGGGTGCGTAATACGTACCACCGCTAATCCTTGAACCAATTCTTGCCTTTGTTATTCCTTCGTGGTTACCGTTGAAAACGCTGGAAACCATTTTTTTAATCTGGGCTGTTACATCGGACGGAAGATTGATTATGTCGTTTTGTATCTGAACGCGAAAGTATATCCTCAATGGGTCTGCTTTCTTCCATTTTATTATATATTCAGGATAGGGTGGGCTGTAATTTTCTTTGTCCTGAATAATAAATGTAGCGTTTCCGTTCAGGTTTACGCCGGGTTTTTTTGTTGCGTATATCGCTTCCGCAACATCTGCGTCAGTCCCTCCATAGGCACACACATAGAGGGAGTGGCGAGCTACCGGGAATGATGTTTCACCCTTATTCACCGTCACGTCCTCTCTATTGGACCATACATAAGCGTCAAGTACACCATCGGTAGCAAGAAGCGCCGCCAATGTTGACGCGTCTGTGTTTCTTCCTGTGCGTGCTACAGATTGTCGGCGTCTCGTCTCGAATGCAATGCGCGACTCTACATCAATACCCACGACTCCAGCGGCATGATTAATTAGGGCATCCCACCCTGAAACTGGAGATACAATCTGGTTTAGTTCACCAACACCGCAAGCGATAGGGCCGGTCGTCTGATTTTGGAACTCGACATCGACCACACCGTCAGGGCCAATCGTGGCTGCGCTTATGGACGCATAGAGGTATCCAGATTTATCCTGTGCGGTGCTTCCTTCTGGGATTGTCCTACCGGCTGCTCCCGTACAAGTTGCGGTGACTATAGTCCCTCGTGCAGCGATGCGCTCCATGAAGTTGATGCGGCCTATCCCATCCTGCCAGCGCCCCGTCGCGTAGTCTGGGTTCATCTGGTTGAACAGGCAGAGCAGCGCGTCGTAGTTTGTGGCAATAATCTCGGTATCAGACTGTGCAATCTGCCCCTGGGGTGATGACAGGGATTTACTCGCCCCGCCCTCCATTGCTGTATCCATGTCAGTAAGGCGACCGGAAAGCACATCGGCAATGTCTGGCACCCTTAACCCATTTTCGGTTATCGTCACTCCGGGGACTGCCGTTTTTAATTTTGTCATAGGGTGACCTGCGATTCGTTTCCGTCGTTGTCAGTTATGCGGATAACACCGCGAGTCTGGCGGGTGTTTTTGTCGAAGAGCACGGAAGCTAGCGCCTGATTGACGACGGGTAGCTTTCTGGCCTCTGCCTCCATTTTCCCGGCAATGTATCCCGGTGAAGGACGATGACCAAGAACCTCTTCTTTCCACGGGATGCCCAACGTGTTGTCGTAATAACACTCGCCAGCAAACACCAGGCAGGCGCTGGCAACATCCTGAGCTACTGCATAACCTGAATCTGCAATAGCCATATTCCCGCTTCCATCCAACGTCAAATCCCACACTTGCATCGAAAGTTTTAGCGTTCGGTAGGTCATGATGGTTTATCCGTAGCATTGGAAATGACGCTGGAAGAGCCTGGCTGAACACCCCTCACTGGGTGTTTGTGGTCATTGTAGTTGTCACGCAGCATTTTTAGTGATGAAGCCTGTGTTCCAGCATTATCAGTGATGTTGCCGTCTGCCGTTACGTCCCCGGTGAAATGCGCGGAAGGGGTATCTATCGTTACGCCTTGAGGGGCTGCTACCGTCGCTTTTGAACAGGTGATATTTACCGGGTTCGGTGAAGTGATATTCAGTGCTCCATCTGCAAACTCCATAAACTGCGTCGGCGGCCTATTGAGTAGGCCGCCCATATAGATGGCATCTGATTTACTGTGCGCCCGACGACTTCCCGGCACAGACGCTTTCCGATTTGCACGGGCTACAGAATTATCACGGTCGCAAACGGCAATCCACCCAATATCGCCCGGAACGGGGTTCATGATGATCGCACTATTTCCACGCTGCGCACGGTAAACGGGTATGTTGTACACTACAGCGTTTTGTATCATCTGATTATTCTGGTCAAGGCGAGCAACTAGCGGGAGAACATCGACAGTCAGATTTGGTGCTTCGCCTTTAATCGCCTTCACTTCAACAATTTCAATGAAGCAATAACCGGACAACATCTGCTTGAAAATATAATCAAGCGATTCCGCATCGTTAGTTTGTGGCCCGGTTGGTGTAAGTAATTTATCTGACACGTCACACTCCGTCTCTCTGTTTGTTGGCCATGCATATTGAGTGCCACGGGCCATCAGGTATCATTGAGGAAAGCTCATGCGTCACGCTGGTGAGTTGATAAGTTCCCTTTGCGTGAGGTAGTGAAGTGTCAAGGTTTATATTCCTCCCTGCCGTCAGCAGGGTTGAAAACTGAGTCTGAAACATCACCCCGCCGTTTGAAAATATGGGATAACCGATCAACCCATGACGGTGAGAAACCAGGGGAATAACGTCATCCCTTTTACTTTCCGAGGGCCAGAAGGATATTTTTGGCTGCATGACAGACATTGCTATCGCGAAGTCATGACATACCCCTGAAAGCTGTTCAAAAACGCTACCTGAGTAGTGTGGATTTGTCGCCACCGGGTTTTTCAGCCCGGTAATTAACGGCTCATAGCCTACTGGTTTGCATATTGCCGTGGCTTTGTTGAATAATTTAACCGTTTGATTTACATCTTCTTTAGTTAGAATGCATTTACAGAGAATGTATTTTGTTAGAACGACAAATCAAATAGTTAGCACAATAAAAAGCATTCCGAGAGGAAAAATTAGTCGTTGAAATTTTATAATGCTTATATAAATCAGTATCTTAAATTATTCAACAAAGCCTATTGCCGTCAAAATATCTGTTACCGGAATTGGGCCGCCGAAAGAAAAAGGGGGCATAACCTTATTCTGTAGCTCATAACTTGCTGTTGCGTTTATTATGAGCGCCGCATTGGGAACCCTGTTCATGTTGGCAATGGATGAATTCATGAACCCTGAGAAAATCTTATTCTCTTCAACGAAAATATCCAGCGACACGCTTTCGGTTCCCGTGCCGTAATTCCCCATCGCCCTTGCTGATAAGGCAGCAAGTAATTCCATGTTTAACCCGTAAAGGTTGGCGCTAACCTGTGTCCCGAATAAATTTCCTGATGACTGGAGGGATAGGCTGGATCGAACGTTATCTATCGATATTTTGTTGTTGCCCTTCATTCCCTCAAACGGTTCAAGGTGATTCGTGAATTCAAATCGGAGAGATCGCTTTTTATACAAGTTCGCTCTCCTCTATGTAGTACAGGGAATACCTCCGGCCCAATCCATCCCACTGAGGATCGCTTTCACCTGAGTTATCAATGAAAACCATATCCCCACGGAAACCCAGGTGACGGTAGCGCACCATCTTGTTATAGCCAACCGACTTAAAAATGATTACATCCTATGCCCTGATATGCGGCAAAGAAGCATAGCTGGCTGTTATCAAAATAATGTCGCTTGGCTATATCTGCCGCTGCAAACAGGCGGGCTGGCGTGATGGATAAGGCTGCGAACATGCTTATCTGCGCCAGAGACTACCGAACGTCATTGCGGCGTGACGCCGACCTTCCAGCGGGAGTGCTGGCTATCTTTCTCAGGGAAGAGAAAACAAGCGAATCCGAATGTTCAGAAATTCACAGCGATGAGCCTATTTCATGGGATGAATTCGCTGGCAATCACATGTGAGGTGAGCAATGGACTTATCACAATTAGACGCGCCGTTCCCGGTAGATGATATCGAATGGCGTGTGCAGCGGTGTGGAATAGCGAAAAACAACCCGTGGGCCATGGTTCTGGCCTACGTGACTAACCGCGCCATCATGAAGCGCTTGGATGACGTATGCGGGAAAGAGAACTGGAAGAATGAATTCACCCCGGGGCCGGATGGTGGCGTGATGTGTGGCATATACATTCGGATCAGAGACGAATGGGTGGCTAAGTGGGACGGTGCAGATAAAACTCAGGTTGAAGCCGTTAAGGGCGGCATGTCTGGTTCAATGAAGCGGGCCGCTGTTCAGTGGGGTATTGGTCGTTACCTCTACTCACTGGAAGAGAATTTTGCCATCTGCTCGATTGAGAAAAAAAATGGCTGGAACAAGGCTTCATTCAAGGATACAGACAACCAATACAAGAACATCTGGTGGCAAACTCCGCCATTACCTGAATGGGCTATGCCAACGCCTCCTGATGCGGCACAGGGCGAATCCGACGATGCCAATGCCGATGAATCCAACAAGGACGAGCTGCTTAAATCATTCACTGAATCCGCAACGTCAGCAAAGAATGTTGATCAGCTAAAAGCTGCGTTTGAGGAAGCGTGGCGAGCTTTGCGCGGAACGCCGCAGCAGGCCGACGCGAAAGGCGTGTATGACATTCGTAAGTCAGAACTGGAAGAGGCGGCATAAATGGGACAGAGAGGCGTCAACAAAGTCATTCTTGTAGGTCATTTGGGGCAAGGCCCCGAAGTGCGCTACATGCCGAACGGTGGCGCGGTAGCAAACCTGACCGTAGCCACATCGGATACGTGGCGAGATAAGCAATCAGGCGAGCAGAAGGAGCGCACCGAATGGCACCGCGTCACGCTGTACGGCAAGTTGGCAGAGGTGGCTGGCGAGTATCTCCGCAAAGGCTCACAGGTCTATATCGAGGGCCAGTTACGCACACGGAAGTGGCAAGACCAGTCAGGGCAAGACCGATACACAACGGAGGTTGTTGTCGATATTGGCGGATCAATGCAGATGATCGGCGGCAAGCAGGATGGCGGGCAGCAAAACAATCAGCGCCAGCAATCAAGCGGCAATGGTCGGCAGCAACAACAGGCACCCAACAATGAGCCGCCGATGAATTTCGACGAAGAGCCGCCATTCTGATTTAACCCAACCATCACCGCAGCGCTATATCCAACATGGAAGGATTTGTGCTGCCTAAATTTCAGGTGACGTTATGACCTACGAAGAATTAACGCCCGACGAAAGGAAATGTTACGACCGGCTAGACCCGTGGAGAAAGGAGCGATACCTAAAGACTATTCCTATAGTCAGAGGCGCAATGGAAGCGGTAGACGCTGGCGAAAAAGGATTGTCTCACCCACGGTTAATTAATTGGGAAGAAAAGCGGCTGGCATGGGAAAATCGCGTGATATTAGCCGAAGAGAAGCGGATCGCAGCCCAAGCAAATAGAGTTTATGCCAAAGTAGAAATTGACCCCTCTAAAGACGAACGCTTTAAGAATGACATAGGGCGTTACGGTGCTGTCAGAAGCGACTAATCCCCAATATTGTGGGTTGTGCAGGATTTGAACATGCGACCGATGGATTAAGAGTCCACAGCTGTACCAACTGAGCTAACAATCCGTAGTGGCATAATTAATTAGAGGGCCGTGACGAGAAAAGCTTTCACAACCAGAGAGAAAATACCTAAAACTCCAGCGCTCAGCATCCAGCGAATTAACTTCTGCTCAGATCGGATACCCGCCATCTCAAGCTGTAAGTCTTTGCGGACTAATTGCATATCCTTACGGACATCGGCTATCTGAGCTTCAGTTTTCTCGAAGCGAGCCTGCATCTGAGCTTCGTTCTTCTCGAAGCGAGCGTCAATATCCTTACGCACATCGGCTATCTGAACAGTTAAATCTTTGCGCACGTCTTCAAGGTCACGCTTGGTAGCAAGGTCTGCAACCTCATGGGACTGACGCACGACAAGGGTTATAGCCTTTGCCTGCTCTCTATTAAGACCAGAGCTTTCCAGCTTCTCGACGAACTCTTGAGTATCAAATGCAACCTGTCCCATAGGGATCCTCCTGTGTTAAGCCAAGTGTAAGCGATCTGACCGCCAATCTGCAAAATTTTACAAGTGAGTCTGCTAATACCTTTAACCACATCCGTTTAACTATGGAGAAATTGTTATGTCTAAATTAGTTGTCATTGAAAATACCGTCGTCCGTCAGGATGCTTTCGGACGTTACTGCCTGAATGACCTGCACCGCGCTGCTGGTGATATTAAAAAAGACAGTCCTGCGTACTGGCTTGCAAATAAACAGACCCAAGAACTGATTGCTCAATTTTTGATCGAGGACGGAATTCCGGTATCGGTTATCCGTGGTGGCCCCGAACAGGGAACCTATGTTGCCAAAGAACTGGTTTTCGCCTACGCCATGTGGATCAGCGCCGCTTTCAATCTCAAGGTCATCCGCACGTTTGATAAAGCGACCTCTGCGCCCGAGCAACCATTGACAGACCAGCTTCAGGCAGGATTGGCACTGCTCGGTTTCGCTAAGCAGGAATTCCGCCTTGCGCCGTCTGCTGTTCTGGGTTCGCTGCAACAACTGCAAACATCCTGTGGACTACCGAATATGCTACCAGCCTACGCCGTAGATGCCCCAGAGGGCAGCACCACCGGCTCAAGTGAAGTAACGCATTCCTTGACTGAACTGCTAATGCTGCACGGAAAGCCCTACACCGCACAGTCAGGTTTCAAGCGCCTGCAATTGCTCGGACTCGCTGAGCGCAAGTCACGCCCCAGCAGCAAGCATCCCGACAAAGAGAAATTGTTCTGGTCGCTAACAGAAAAAGGCTTGCAGTTTGGCAAGAATCTCACTGACCCAGCTAATCCTCGCCAGACGCAGCCACATTTCTACGACAGCCTGTTCCCACGGCTCTTAGGCGTCATGATGAACGGTGTAGCAGCATAAACCATCCCATTGACGCAAGGAGAGCCCATGCGCTATAGTCATTCTGCATCTGCAAATTCAGGTGCCTGGATTCGCGTCCTGACGGATACAACCGCGACAAAATGACACGCCGCGAGCGTGTTTTTTTTATGTCGCAGTCTAGCCTCATCTCAATGGTGGGCTGGACGGTGGAGTCTAAAGGCTCACCGGTTGGTTGTATCCGGTACGCGAACTCCGTCCAGCTCGCCACCCTTATAGATTCGCGTCTTGCGGTGGTGGGTAGTTTAAATACAACCACTGGAGGTCACTATGACCGCGCTATCTACAACTCCATTCACTTTTGAAAATCACATCGTTCGCACTATCATCATTAATGATGAACCTTGGTTTGTTGCCAAGGATGTTTGTGATGCTCTGGAGCTAACGAATTCTCGCATGTCTCTACAAGCATTGGACGATGACGAGAAGGATGTAAGTTCAATTTACACCCTTGGAGGACGGCAGGACTTAGCTATCATCTCCGAGTCCGGCATGTTCACCTTGGTACTACGTTGCCGCGATGCAGTGAAGCAAGGCACCCTGCCCCATCGCTTCCGCAAATGGGTGACGAATGAAGTACTTCCCTCAATCCGCAAGACCGGCAAGTACGAACATCCACAGTACAAACCCCAAGCCGCTGAACTGTTCAACGATGATGATACTCGTTCCCTGACCCATCTGGTCTGGAGCATGGCGAACGGCTTTCATTTTGACCGAGCCTGGACACAGGCCATCTGGTATGCCCTGCGCCGTGTAACGGGCGTACCCTCCCCTCAGCACTTCGAAATCCGGCAAATCCCCCTGCTGGCCGAAGAGTGCCGTCGTATCTACAGTATTACCAACACGCTCAAGGGTGCCATCTTCGACGCTGAGAAGCAGACGATACGCCGTGTTCTGCGTCACCGTGAAAATGAAGCTATCGTACTGGGCGAGATGCAGCACATGCTCGAAGAGAGCACACAGCAGCATTACGGCGTGATGACCCACGCGCTCGAAAAATGGCAACAGGCGAACGTTAGCCAGTTCCTGCAACGCCACTAACCCAGTCATTTCGCCCCGGGATCGCGCCTATGAAAGGTCGCAGAGATGCGGCCTTTTTATGGGAAAGATTTAAACATTAGTATATTATCTCTCGTGCCGATAAAAATAGCTTATCGAAGATTTTGCTTAATTCTGTATGGATAATTAACCTAACAATATCAGTAACATATCAAAGAAGATCCAGTTATTAGCTTTTTTTAAATTTAGCTAACCATTGCAGCTTATTAAAGTATTAGCTAGCATGTGTTCGTACCCTAACCGAAAGGATAAGATATGGACAATAAAGAGCGATCAAAAAAAGCAGCAGCCATCTCTGCTGTAGTTAGAGCTGCACCAAAGCCGACTCATACAGGTTTGATGTCAACAGGGGTTTCCTGTGCTGTTCTACCAGATGGAAGGCGTGTCGTTTCAATGCAGGGTAATAACGGGCTTGCAGAAACATTTGGCGTGTCTGTAGGATCAAAAATGCCAAGGTGGGTTCCTGGTGGGGAATCTGGACAACTTCCATATGTATTGCAGGCAACGGAATTACAGCCATACATTTCTGATGAGCTACGAGATGCGATTTCTGAGCCAATTGTCTTCAAGAACACATCTGGTGTTGGTGCTGCATATGGTCTGGATGCGACTCTGCTTCCAGAGTTGTGTGAGGTCTGGTTAGCAGCAGAAAAAGACGGAGCATTAAAACAAAGGCACCACCTCAACACAGCAAGAAAGGCAGAGGCGCTATATAAAGCTTTGGCTCGTGTTGGTGCTGTTGCCCTTGTCGATGAAGCAACGGGCTACCAGAAAGAGCGTGAGCGGGATGAACTTGCTAAGCTGTTGGAACAATTCATCGCCAAAGAAATGCGTCCTTGGGTAAGGGTATACCCACCAGAGTTTTTCGAAGAGTTATGCCGACTGCGCGGAGTTCCATTTAAGGCGAACATGAGAAAACCTCAGTATTTTGGTCATCTGGTTAATAACATTACCTATGACCGAATGGCTCCAGATCTCAAGGCCATACTGAAAGAAGAGCGTGCAAAAGCTAACAAGCAAGGAGCAAAAATGCATCAGTTTCTTTCTGAGGGGGTCGGCAACGAAATGCTTCAAAAGAGGTTTGCTGGCATAGTTACATTAATGAAAGTTTGCGATAGCTACGATGATTTCATTGAGCTTCTTGAGCGGGTCCATCCAGTTCTTAAGGCGGCAGATCTTGATGCGATAGATATTGTCGAATAACCCCCCACCCGGCCCCGCGCCGATTTTTTTTCACCACTAATCACCTAATCCCGCCCCGGTATCGTGCCGGGGTTCCATTAATCACATTAACTTGTGAGGACCTTACTATGTCTAAAGAACATGAACTGATCACTATCGAAACTAATAGCATCAATGGCGAAACCATCAAGACGGTGAATGCCCGTGACCTGCATGAGTTCCTGAAGGTCGGCAAAGACTTCTCCAACTGGATTAAAGACCGCATCAAGCAGTACGGATTTGTCGAAAATATCGACTATGTAGTTTTCGCCAATTCTGGCGAAAACCCCAACGGTGGCCGCCCTTCCATGAAATACGCCATCAGCATCGACATGGCGAAAGAGCTTTCGATGGTTGAGCGCAACGAGAAAGGCAAGGAGGCACGTCAGTACTTTATCCAGTGTGAGAAGCGCATCAAGTCCCTGCCTGCCGATCCCGTTCAGATGCTCAATGACCCAGCGGCCATGCGTGGCATCCTGCTTACCTACACCGAAAAGGTTATCGCACTCGAAAGCAAAGTTGAGGAGATGGCCCCAGACGTGAAAGCCCTGCACCGCATCGCC
Organism: Symbiopectobacterium purcellii; assembly: GCF_052050035.1. Lineage (GTDB taxonomy): Bacteria > Pseudomonadota > Gammaproteobacteria > Enterobacterales > Enterobacteriaceae > Symbiopectobacterium > Symbiopectobacterium purcellii_A. The sequence goes on along the minus strand of NZ_CP189882.1, from coordinate 3,066,312 downwards.
AAATCTGACGGCGGCATGTGCATCACCAACGCCGCCAAGGAGTTACAGGTACGCCCCAAAGATCTGTTCGCTTTCCTCCGTGAGCGTGGCTGGATTTATCGCCGTATCGGCATCAAGAACTGGATAGCCTACCAGAGCAAAATCCAGTCAGGCTACCTCGAGCATAAAATATCACTTATCCCCTGTGACGACGGCACCGACAAAATTCGCGAGCAGGTGCTGGTGACACCGAAGGGACTGGCGAAGCTGTCTCAAGCGTTCTGCCTCGAACCGGCGTAATTAAATGTCCTTTCACCGCCCCGGTAATACACCGGGGTTACATTTTCTTCATCGTTTTTACTAACGAGGACTTTACGCATGCAAAATTTGACCATTGCACAAACATTAACCATGTCCAGGGCTTTGTTGAATAAATCGAACTTTCAGGGGATCGCCGGATCAAAGCACTATCATCGCTCCCGATAGCAGCTCCCCATGGCAAAGCAAAAGTTTAAAATCACCAACTGGCCCACCTACAACAAAGCACTCAGACAACGCGGCTCCCTGACGGTCTGGCTTGATGAGTCGGCCATCGCTGCATGGACTGACAGTTCTTCGCATGAAGGTCGTGGTCGGCCGCTTTACTACACCGATATGGCTGTTACCACGGTTTTGATGATAAAGCGCGTGTTTAACCTGTCGCTCCGGGCATTACAGGGCTTTGTCGACTCGGTTTTTACACTGATGAGCCTGCCACTGCGCTGCCCGGACTACTCTCTGGTCAGTCGGCGGGCAAAAACCGTCAGTATCAGCATAAAAACGCCAACGCGTGGTGAAATCTCGCATCTGGTCATCGACAGTACCGGTCTGAAGGTCTTTGGCGAAGGTGAATGGAAAGTCAGGCAGCATGGGGCTGACAGACGAAGAGTGTGGCGCAAGCTTCATCTGGCAGCAGACAGTGCGACGCATGAGATTATCTGTGCCGACTTATCGCTCAGCGGAACGACAGATGCGCAGGCACTGCCGGGCCTGATTAACCAAACCCACCGAAAAATCAGGGAAGTGTCAGCAGACGGTGCTTATGACGGCCGTTACTGCCACGATGCGTTGCTAAGAAAGAAAATCAGGCCCCTTATCCCGCCGCGAAGCGGAGCCAAATACTGGCCGGACAAGTACCATGAACGTAACCATGCGGTGGCGAATCAGCGTCTGAGCGGCAGCAATGACGAGTGGAAGAAGAAAGTGGGCTATCCCGGCCAGAGTCCGGATTACATAAAACAGGTTTTCCGAGACTGTAAAATAATCTGTGTAAATGGCATTTTGAGGAAAACCTTCAAAGGATAACAAAATGCCTATCAGCAACGAACTTATTGACCAACTGCTTCAAGATTGTCACTCCCCTCAGGATCTGCTGGGTGAATCAGGCCTACTCAAGGTGCTGACTAAAAGACTGGCGGAACGGGTTCTTGAAGCTGAGATGGAGATGCACCTTGGGTATGCTAAGCATGACCCGGCTGGTAATCATTCAGGCAACTCACGCAATGGCAAGACATCCAAGAGCGTACGTAGCCAAAATGGGGAGATCGAGCTCGATATTCCGCGCGACCGCAACAGTACCTTCGAGCCGACACTGATCGGTAAGCACGAAAAACAGCTTAACGGCTTCGATGACCGCATTATTTCTCTCTATTCCAGAGGGTTATCAACCCGTGATATTCAGGCACACTTTAAAGAAGTCTACGGGGTCGATGTTTCCGCTGGCTTCATTTCTCAAGTGACCAATGCTGTGATGGATGAAGTTAAGCGCTGGCAGCAACGGCCGCTGGATGCGCTTTATCCCATTGTTTACCTTGACTGTATTGTTGTCAAAAGCCAGGACGGCGGAGCCGTGGCCAACAAGTCTGTTTATCTGGCCCTCGGCGTCAACGGCCAGGGCGAAAAAGAGCTGCTGGGGCTATGGATAGCCAAAACTGAGGGGGCCAAGTTCTGGTTATCTGTGATGACAGAACTGAAAAATCGTGGGCTAAAGGACATCTTCGTCGCCTGCTGCGATGGCCTGAAAGGCTTTCCTGATGCCATTGAAGCTGTTTACCCGCATACGCGGGTACAGCTCTGCATTGTGCATCAGGTGCGGAACTCGCTGCGCTACGTCGGCTGGAAAGAGCGTAAGGCCGTTGCTGCTGACCTGCGCACCATCTATAGTTCCGCAACGCTAGAGGGCGCTGAAGAGGCCCTGGATGCCTTCGCGGCCAAATGGGATGAACAGTTCCCGACGATCAGCCCGTCGTGGAGAAATAATTGGGAACGTCTCATCGTCATTTTTGACTTTCCGCCGGAGATCCGCAAGGTTATCTACACCACCAACGCGATAGAGTCGTTAAATGCTTCATTGCGCAAGATAACGAAAACGCGACGAATATTTCCAACGGATGACTCGGTGATAAAATTACTCTATCTAGCCTTGCATAATATCTCTGCTAAATGGACCTTGCCAATCAGAGACTGGAAACCTGCTATGAGCCAATTCATGTTGATGTATGGAGAACGAATCTCCGGTTAAGCAATGGAGCCATTTACACAAAATTCTTTACAGACTCGGTTTTCCAGCGGGAACCATCCTGTCCGCTAATTCTGATTTATTCAACAAAGCCGATATAGGTTAATTTAATCAATTCCTGGGTGAGATATTTTTATTTCACGAATATAATAATTTCCTTTATTATCAATGTCTACATTTGCTTTCATGCTCAAGCAGGGATATTTAGCGTCCGGAAGACTTTGCTTATAGGCATCAAATCTTTCATTTAAATGATTCTGCATTAAATTCAGTTCAACTTTAACCAAATCATCTTTTTTTGTTGATATAGAGATACTTTGTAATTCTGGTGTTCCCACGAAGGACATTCCGTAACCAAGTTCGTGAATCCCATTTTTTATTGCTATAACTCCAGTTTGAGAAGCTATCACATCCAGTGATTTTTTTTGCGCTTCTGGCATATTAACAGTAACTTTTCCAAGTTCTAATTCAGTTAAAGATCCATGCTTGTAAAGCTCGGAATTTAATGTATAAGTAAATCTACTGGCATCTTTCTTTAATTGTTCTAAATTGAAATCCCCATGACTCATGACACCGTCAAGACTATGGCTAACAGCTGTTGTTATATCAATGCTTTTGCCTGTAGTTCGCAAATTTTCTATTGATAAAATATCGGCAATTAATAAATTAACCGTAAATAAATTGTCATTAACTTCTGTTGTCTTATAAGTGAATTTGTCTTTATAAGCTGGTAATACCATATCTCTTAATTGATTAAAAAATTCTATTTTTTTGTTTGGATTATCATTATGAATGATATCAAACAATGCTTTCTTGGCTTCTTCTTTTCGTGTTCCACAAAACCAATCTGTAATTTTACCCCAAAAACTTTCTACGTCACTTTTGCTTGTAGCGCTTTTAATTTTCATGATATCATAATCATTGATAACTTTATTAAATAGAAATCCTTCAAACCTTATGTCTGTAGCCATATAATTTTCTCCTATACTCATACTTACCGTACTTACCGTACTTAAAGATGCATCTGCTTGTCCAGCAAGAGGCACGGGCAGTAAGTCTCTCGCGTGGCCTAGGCGTGCATTTTGAAGTTTGTTGAGTATATGTAGCATATACCTTGAAGTGTAATAGCTTATTCACCGTATTTTGATTGCTTTAAATGCCAATTTTTATGTGTATTCTCATGCTAATCAGCATTGCGCTTTAACCATTGACGGAAGATCAACCCATGCGCTATAGTCGCTCTGCATCTGCAAATTCAGGTGCCGGGATTCGAAACCCCGAAGGAATCACCGCGACAGAGTGACACGCCGCGAGCGTGTTTTTTTATGTCGCAATCTAGCCACACATCAATGGTGGACTGGATAGGGCAGCCGCAAAGCTGGCCGGATGGTGATCCCGGTAGTTTCGAACCCTGTTCAGTTCACCACCAAATGAGATTCGAAACCTCGTGGTGGTGATTACATCAAGATCACTATCGGAGGCTATTATGGCCCTTCAACAATCTCTTACTGCACCTAAAGTTAGCGTTCACAACGGTAAGGCTGTTACGACATCCAAGGATGTTGCAGATTACTTTGGCAAACGTCACGACAACGTGCTGCGCGCTATCGACTCTCTTGATTGTTCTGCTAATTTTCATGTCCTCAATTTTGAGGAGATGTTCTCAAGCATAGAAATTGGTAATGGCGCAACCCGTGATTCCAAAATCTTCACCATGACCAAAGACGGCTTCATCTTCCTCGTCATGGGCTTCACGGGAAAAAAGGCAGCAGCGTTCAAGGAAGCTTACATTGCGGAGTTTAACCGCATGGAAGAGCAGCTTAATGGTGCAGTTGCCGTCAGTGGTGTAACCAACGAAATCCTGCTTACCCTTCAAGATAATAAAATCATCAGCTCCCGGCCCATCGCTGACAACGAGTATGTTGCCAGTCTCGATACATTGTTCGAGATTGCGCGCCGAGCTGACTATCTCGTCATACACAAAGACGATCTGATTAAAAAGCTCGCTAGCTAATCACCAATCCCGCCCCGGTATCGTGCCGGGGTTTCATTAATCACATTAACTTGTGAGAGGTTTACTCATGCAAAATTTAACCATTGCACAAACATTAACCATGTCCAGCCGTGAGATTGCTGAACTGACAGAAAAGCGCCATCCAGATGTAAGAGGAGCAACGAACGAATGAAACCTAAAATACCTAACAGGATAAGAGAGCGGGAGAAGTTATTTAAGCGCTTATACCGTGAAGGACTTATCCATGCAAGACGCATACGACGAACCGGTTATTTATCAATACGGCTCTCCCTCTACTGGCGCATGTTATCCAAAGATAACGGCCTGAGTTGGAAGACCATGAGCCATGCAAAATACGACACCCAAATAACACTATAAAAACAGGAACTCCCATGAATTATGCATTCGCGGGTCATGCTGCCCTCATGGGGAGCTATCACCCGGAAGAAACCCAATTGGATAAAATTGTAAAATGGCTGAGAAACGGATACCGAAAGCTTATCGATATCCTCGAGCAGCAAGGCAAGCCTCTACGACCTGCATCAGTACGTTAACCAAGGCTGTTACAGCCTGAAATCACCTGCATCACCGCATTTCTTAGATTGGTCATTCCCCCACCCGCTCGCCGTCATGACGAACGGCGCAGCGGCTTAATTTTAGCAGAGGTCAATGATGGCATACATCACCTTATCCGAGTGGAATCGGCGGCAAGCCCGTCCGCGCTGTATGGAAACCGTCAGGCGATTGGTCAGGAACGGAATGATTTTTCCCGCACCGATACGCGATGGGCGCGAGTATCTGGTTGAGGAAAACGCCTGCAAGCTCACGAGAAACAATACGTTCCACCCATCTCCCCCCCTTCACCCCACCCTGTTATCGAGGATAAGACATGGCACGCCGGAGAAGCCATAAGAACCGCGACTTGCCGCCAAACCTGCAACCGCGCAATGGCGGCTATTTTTGCTACCGTGATCCGCGCACCGGAAAAGAGTATGGCCTGGGCCGCCATCGACAGGAGGCCATTACACAAGCCATAGCTGCCAATATGGCAATTTATGGCTCATCAAAACCCTCACCGCTCGTTGACCGCATCAACGGCACACAGGCGACCACAGTTATAGCTAAACGACTTAATTTTGATTACATTATTTAAATGAGCTATTCAATTGATTTTAGACGTAAAGTGATATCCACACGGAAAAACGAAGGGTTGAGTATCCGAGAAACAGCGAAGCAATTTCGGATTGGCCCTGCCTCTGTATCGCGTTGGATTAATCAAATAGAGTCAAAAGCATCGACCACGCGTCAGCGAAAGATCGATAAATCCGAGTTGATAAAAGATGTTGAACAATATCCAGATGCTTACCAAAAAGAACGTGCAGAGCGTTTTGGCGTTTGTCAGAAGGCCATTTGGCAAGCGCTTAAAAAGCTGGGATTGACCTATAAAAAAAACTCTACGTCATCCGAAAGCCGACGAAAACGCCCGGCAGGGATTTCAACAAAAAAAACAACAGTATGAAAAAGAAGGTAAACCTATTGTTTTTATTGATGAAAGTGGTTTTTCACACGATGCCCCACGGACTCACGGCTATTCCCCAAAAGGTCAACGGTGTTTTGGCCTGAAGAACTGGGGAGCTAGGGGAAGAACAAATGTTATCGGCGCTTTATTAGGCACAACGCTGTTTGCTATCGGATTATTTGATATCAATATTAACAGCGATGTTTTCTATGCCTGGGTCACACAAGTCCTTATCCCAGTACTCCCTAAAAACAGTGTAATCATGATGGACAATGCCACTTTTCACAAAAAACATAATATTCAACAAGTCATCATCGATGCAGGGTATATGGTGGAGTATTTGCCTACATATTCGCCAGATCTTAACCCAATTGAGCATAAATGGGCACAAGCAAAAAGCAAAAAAAGAGAGATGGGTCGCTATACAGAGAGTTTGTTCTCAGTCCATATGGTGTAATCAAAATTAAGTCGCTTGGCTATAGCGAATGGACTGAACGCTATCTGACGATACTCGAAGGACGGAAACTCAAGCCGAAAACGATGAGCGAGTACCATAAATACCTGAAAGCCGTTAACGCCCATTTAGGCGAATTTGCTCTTCAGCAAGTAGAAACCAAAGACATTGCCTCGTTCCTTAATCAGTGGGTAAAGGCGGGGAAAGTAACCATGGCAAACCGCATCAGAGCATTGCTGCTTGACCTGTTTCGTGAAGCGATTGCTGAGGGGCTGCTCAAAAGCAATCCAGCCGAAGTTACGCGTAATCAGCGGGTGGACATTCAGAGGGAACGTATAACTCTGGATGAGTGGAGGCTTATACGCAAGGCAGCGGATACATTGCCCGCATGGGTTGGGCCCTGCCTTGACCTTGCTTTAGTCACCGGTCAACGTTTAGGGGATATACAGGCACTACGCTGGGAGGATTTCAAAGACGGGCGCCTTTACATTAAGCAGGCGAAAACAGGCACGATGCTTGCGTTCTCCGAGGCAACCCGCATCGACTGCCTCAATTTATGCCTTGCTGATGTATTAAACCAGTTTAGTGCATTAAACAACGGTGGAGCGCATATTGTCGCAGACGCTAAACACAAGCAATTTGCCGCAAAAACGATATCTGCCGCTTTTTTGAAGGCGCGTCGTATATCAGGATTAATATGGGAACGCAAACCTCCCTCATTTCATGAAATCAGAAGTTTGTCAGCGCGTCTCTACACCGATGAGAAAGGGAAAGAATATGCACAAAAATTGTTAGGTCACAAAAGCTCTGCCATGACAGATAGGTACCGCGATGACCGGGGGGCTGAATGGAAGCAGATTGAATAATTTCGATCGAATTTCGAGTAATTTCGATCGATTACTTGTAACTCTATGAATCTAAATGCCGTAATTTTCATCCCGCTGTTTGGCGACTAGCAGCACAAGATTGATGCGTTGGAACTGGCGTTTTCCTCCCTGGCATTCGCACTGGATGAAAGAACGGCACAGCTGTTGCTATATAATTTGAAACTGGAATCACACAACGAACATCGCGCAGAGCAGACCAAAAGAGAGTGTAAAAAGATCTGTGTAAATGGCATTTTGAGAAAAACCTTCAGAGGACAAAAAATGCCTATCAGCAACGCACTTATTGACCAACTGCTTCAGGATTGCCACTCCCCTCAGGAGCTTCTGGGTGAATCAGGCCTACTCAAGGAGCTGACTAAAAGACTGGCAGAACGGGTTCTTCAAGCTGAGATGGAGATACACCTTGGGTATGCTAAGCATGACCCGGCTGGTAATCATTCAGGCAACTCCCGCAATGGCAAGACATCCAAGAGCGTACGTAGCCAAAATGGGGAGATCGAGCTCGATATTCCGCGCGACCGCAACAGTACCTTCGAGCCGACACTGATCGGTAAGCACGAAAAGCAGCTTAACGGCTTCGATGACCGCATTATTTCTCTCTATTCCAGAGGGCTATCAACCCGTGATATTCAGGCTCACTTTAAAGAAGTCTACGGGGTCGATGTTTCCGCTGGCTTCATTTCTCAAGTGACCAATGCCGTGATGGATGACGTTAAGCGCTGGCAGCAACGGCCGCTGGATGCGTTTTATCCCATTGTTTACCTTGACTGTATTGTGGTCAAAAGCCAGGACGGCGGAGCCGTGACCAACAAGTCTGTTTACTTGGCTCTAGGCATCAACGGCCAGGGAGAAAAAGAGCTGCTGGGGCTATGGATAGCCAAAACCGAGGGGGCCAAGTTCTGGTTATCTGTAATGACAGAACTGAAAAATCGTGGGCTACAGGACATCTTCATCGCCTGCTGCGATGGCCTGAAGGGCTTTCCTGATGCCATTGAAGCTGTTTACCCGCATACGCGGGTACAGCTCTGCATCGTGCATCAGGTGCGGAACTCGCTGCGCTACGTCGGCTGGAAAGAGCGTAAAGCCGTTGCTGCTGACCTCCGCACTATCTATAGTTCCGCAACGCTAGAGGGCGCTGAAGAGGCCCTGGATGCCTTCGCGGCCAAATGGGATGAGCAGTTCCCGACGATCAGCCCATCGTGGAGAAATAATTGGGAACGTCTCATCGTCATTTTTGATTTTCCGCCGGAGATTCGCAAGGTTATCTACACCACCAACGCGATAGAGTCGTTAAATGCGTCATTGCGCAAGATAACGAAAACGCGACGAATATTTCCAACGGATGACTCGGTGCTAAAATTATTCTATAGCCAAGCGACATTATTTTGATAACAGCCAGCTATGCTTCTTTGCCGCATATCAGGGCATAGGATGTAATCATTTTTAAGTCGGTTGGCTATATCTAGCCTTGCATAATATCTCGGCTAAATGGACCCTACCAATCAGAGACTGGAAACCGGCTATGAGCCAATTCATGTTGATGTATGGAGATCGGATTTCCGGTTAAGCGATGGAGCCATTTACACGAAATTCTTTACAGACTCCGATAAAGTTGTGAGCGTCCATCTGAAGCCAGTTTTTCATTTGATTTTCGGGTAATAACCGTTTTTATCCCTTTTCTTTTCAACTTGTTACGGAGTGCATTGCCAGAGTAGGCATTGTCAGCCAGTACCGCATGACCACGACGCTTCATGCTACCGTTCTGCCGTTGAACGCCAATGCTGTCCAGGAGTCGTAACGCGAACAGGCTTTCGTGAGCCTGCCCAGCACTCAGTACGATATTTAGCGGGATGCCGCTTCCGTCAGTCGCCATGTGGATTTTGGTGCCATAACCACCTCGTGAGCGATCCAGGCTGTTATCGTTGGTATAGCCAAGCGACATTATTTTGATAACAGCCAGCTATGCTTCTTTGCCGCATATCAGGGCATAGGATGTAATCATTTTTAAGTCGGTTGGCTATAATATCGGGATGTTTTTTTGAGCGCCAGCCGCACATTTGAGCGCACGGATATTGCTGCCATCCATCGCAATGGCTGACCAGTCAACAAGTCCATGGCCCCATTCCCACTCGAAACGCAACAAAACGGTAGAGGCTTATGCCACCAGTAAGTGCGTTAAAAATACCTCATTGGGGGAACGATAGCCCAGCGATTTTCTGCCCCTTGTATTGAGTATGTGTTCGAGTTCGGCAATCTTACGATGACTGACCTGACTGAAGTCTGTTCCCTTTGGGTAAAAACGTCGTATCAGCCCGTTGGTGTGCTCATTCAAGCCCCTCTCCCAGGAGAGATAAGGATGGGCAAAGTAGACCTGCGCCCCTGTGATTTGAGTAATTTGCTCGTGCAGAGCGAATTCAGGGCCGTTATCAGCTGTTAGGGTCTTAAACTTGCAAAAGGTATTAGCTTCAATGTCCCTGAAAGCAGCAACCACAGTCTCCGCACGCTTATTAGGCAGTTTGCGAATGATGACGGTTTTCAATGCTTTATCTACGATGGTTAACAAGAATGACTTCTGGTCTTTGCCAAAAATAGTGTCAATTTCGAAGTGGCCAGGCTCCTGTTTAAGCTCGGCTTGAGCTGGGCGATACTCAATACCAACACGGTTGGGAATAGGGCCTGATTTGAGGTTTTCGGCATTGTACCTGTAACGTTTTCCCCGATGAGGAAGTTGCTGATATAGCTCCCCGCCAGCCTGTCTCTCCTGCAGGATATAGCGATATAGCGTATTCTTGTTGACAGATATACCGAATTCCAGGTGCAAACGGCCACTGATATAGCCAAGCGACTTAATTTTGATTACACCATATGGACTGAGAACAAACTCTCTGTATCGCAACCCATCTCTCTTTTTTTGCTTTTTGCTTGTGCCCATTTATGCTCAATTGGGTTAAGATCTGGCGAATATGTAGGCAAATACTCCACCATATACCCTGCATCGATGATGACTTGTTGAATATTATGTTTTTTGTGAAAAGTGGCATTGTCCATCATGATTACACTGTTTTTAGGGAGTACTGGGATAAGGACTTGTGTGACCCAGGCATAGAAAACATCGCTGTTAATATTGATATCAAATAATCCGATAGCAAACAGCGTTGTGCCTAATAAAGCGCCGATAACATTTGTTCTTCCCCTAGCTCCCCAGTTCTTCAGGCCAAAACACCGTTGACCTTTTGGGGAATAGCCGTGAGTCCGTGGGGCATCGTGTGAAAAACCACTTTCATCAATAAAAACAATAGGTTTACCTTCTTTTTCATACTGTTGTTTTTTTTGTTGAAATCCCTGCCGGGCGTTTTCGTCGGCTTTCGGATGACGTAGAGTTTTTTTTATAGGTCAATCCCAGCTTTTTAAGCGCTTGCCAAATGGCCTTCTGACAAACGCCAAAACGCTCTGCACGTTCTTTTTGGTAAGCATCTGGATATTGTTCAACATCTTTTATCAACTCGGATTTATCGATCTTTCGCTGACGCGTGGTCGATGCTTTTGACTCTATTTGATTAATCCAACGCGATACAGAGGCAGGGCCAATCCGAAATTGCTTCGCTGTTTCTCGGATACTCAACCCTTCGTTTTTCCGTGTAGATATCACTTTACGTCTAAAATCAATTGAATAGCTCATTTAAATAATGTAATCAAAATTAAGTCGTTTAGCTATAATTTCAGGTGAAGAGTGAGTGGAAAGCGCCTGCCTGATGAAGTTCTGAATGTGTGGCTCCAACGGGTAAAAAGCATTAAGCGTGTTGCTTAATAGTGAAATAAGGGTGTTTCGGTGATTGAAGTAAATTTTATGCTGTTCTGAGATGGAAATTCCAAAGACCGGCGCTAAGGAGTAAGAAGGTATCATCAATAAAGGGTCTACGATTCCGTAAAATTTGGGTCATGCAACCGAGGCGCTTGATACCCGCGATGGCGTGTTCAACTGTAATACGGATGCCCGAGATTATTTTATTTTCTTGTTTTTGTTCAGGCGATAAAGGTCTTTTTCGAGTTCCTTTTTTTGGGATTTGTGTATTAGGATGCTGTTTATCTATACATTGAAAACCGGTATCTGCCCAGATGGTTACCTCAGGAGGAATATGGCGAATTATATCGACTTTATCGAGTAAGCGTTTATCGTGACGGCGCCCATTTTTGCTCATGGGGATAAATCCAATTTGCCTTGTTTCGTCAGTCATAATAAGCCCTTTTCGAGTGGTCTGTCTTTTCTTTCCCGAATACATTTTTTTTCGCCGACGCAGATTCTTAGGCTTTTGGACAGGTCGCTCTGTCCCATCAATAAAGACGTCTTTAACTCCAGGAAAGGCGCGAAAAAATTCCTCAGCAGAGCGAATTTGACGAGCGGGCAAAACACATTCTCGCCCCAAGGTCATCTCTAAAACCGGCAATAATATTTTTACCCAGCGACATACCCGTGTTCTATCTAAACCAAAAAGAAGTCCTTGCAAATCATAGGTCGGATAACATTTTAAATACAATAAAATAAAAAGCAGTTTATCTAATGGGGTTGGGATAAATCCTTTCTGCCCTGCACCCATCTGCCGCTCGTGATCTTTTCGATTCTTTTTCCGATAAATCAAATAACAAGCTGAAAATTCAGCGGCTAAATTTTTCAATTCTTCGACTGATAATCCAATGATTGCTTTACATAAACGATTATCTCGTAACAACCGCTCTTTGTTGATCATTTCAAACCTTTATTCTCTAAGTTAAACCTCTTTTTATTCTCAATAGCCTGACAAAAAATGCAAGTCTCTATTCAGCAACTAGTTTATTGTTTGGCAGAGGCTTATGACGGCGTTCCCGGGCCAGAGTGTCCGCCCTTCTACAGCAGTAGACACCATTGAAAGTAGGGTCGGTATTGCGTCTGAGTTCCCTGCTGATGGTCGAGCGAGGCAGAGCAAGCTCTCTGGCGATGGTAGCTTGGTTGACACCTTCACCACGCCGCTTTTCGATGTAGAACCGTTCTTTCTGAGTCAGATGTTTTCCCTGCATGCAACAGGCTCTCCAGTATGGCCAGAACGGTGATTTTATCCGACTCTGGCAAGTGGGTCACTTTGTTGCGTTTCGAGTGGGAATGGGGCATGAGCATCAAGAAATGAAAGTAACCTATTAAAAATAATGTTAATAACTCCAGACTTTGACCATCTATTGAAACGGTTATAAACGGTTTTCCATGGGCCGTAACGTTCAGGTAAATCACGCCATGGGGCACCTGAACACAGTATCCAGAACATGCCGTTGACGATTTTGCGATGTTCTGCCCATGGCCGGCATGCCTGCGGAGATGTCAAAACGGTTGGTAACAAGGGCTCAATGATTGCCCATGCTTCATCAGAAAGATCGTAGCGAGCCATAATCCAAAGTGTCTTAGAAACAGATGGATACTATAGCTCAAGCAATTAAGGGACACAGCCTAATCTGTTTTGCGCTCGCTTGATTGATATCCCTTTGAAATCTGGGAATATCATATCCAGAAATTTTTCTTTGCAAAAAGAGTTAAAATAACTCACCTGCTGTACAAAAGTCACAGTATACTTAAGTTGCTCTTGTCAATAAGGAGCCGCCCAAGCCTCGTTAGTCACTCATGTTAGTAACTAGTAAATAAGGGGTATATATGGACAGAAAAAATGAAGTTATTCAGACACATCCTCTTGTAGGATGGGATATCAGCACCGTTGACAGTTATGACGCCATGATGATCCGCTTGCATTATTTAACCACCCCAGACCAGGCTCCCGCAGATGCAAACGTAGGCCGAACCTTATGGCTTACTACCGATGTAGCAAGGCAACTTATTTATATTCTTGAAGCCGGTATCGCTAAAATTGAGTCGACAGATTTTCAGCCACAAGATCTACTTAAACACTAGTCCCACGATTTCACAGTAATCGATTATCCCTTGACGAAACCGCCTGATGGCGGTTTCGTGATATTCAGCGGGCTTAAGTTTCCCGATTAGTTGCGCCAAGAATACGCTGTCACTGTTCACTACTGCCGTTTTCATCAGGAGCCGGGATACGCAACGCTCCTCTGAGCCGATCGCGTGATTTATTAAAAATCTTCATGCTGGTTTCCCGTCCGCGACGCCGCTCACGCTGCTCTTCCAGCGGCAACGCCAGTTCGCGCTGACAGTCGTCACTACAACAGCCCTGATAGGCAGCCTGACAGCGGGAGCACTGAATGAACAATAAGTGACACCCTGGATTGCGGCAGTTGGTATGGGTATCGCACGGTTCACCACATTGATGGCAGTGGGCGATAACATCCTCGGTGATACGTTCTCCCATGCGCTCATCGAAGACAAAGTTTTTACCGATGAATTTTACCGGTAAGCCCTGGGCCTTGGCCTGACGGGTATATTCAATAATGCCGCCTTCCACATGGTAAACGTTTTTGAACCCCTGATGGCGCATATAGGCACTGGCCTTTTCACAGCGAATGCCGCCGGTGCAATACATCACGATATTTTTGTCCCGCGCATCAGCCAACATTTCTGCGGCCATAGGCAATTGCTCACGGAAAGTATCGGAAGGTACTTCAAGGGCATTTTCAAAATGCCCCACTTCATATTCGTAATGATTGCGCATATCGACAAACAGCGTGTCGGGATCGTCCGCCATGGCGTTAACCGCCTGGGCTTTCAGATAGGTGCCAACATCACTGGGGTTAAAGGTTGGATCATCGATGCCATCCGCGACAATGCGATCGCGCACTTTCATGCGCAGCAACCAAAAGGATTTCCCGTCATCATCCAGTGCCACATTCAGCCGGATACGATCCAGCGCCGGATGCGCGCCGAACAACGCCGCCTTAAAGTCGTCGAAGCGACTGGCAGGCACACTCACCTGCGCATTGATACCTTCAGCCGCCACATAGACACGGCCAAACACCTGACATTGAAGAAATTTCACGTAAAGGTTATCGCGAAACGCTTGTGCATCATCAAGCACGAAATATTGATAAAAGGAAACTGTGGTGCGCGGCTCGGTTTCCGCAAGCATACGCGCTTTCAGTTCCTCATTGTAAACACGGTTGTGTAACACTGGCATGGTGTACGTTCCTGTCTTCAGCGAGGGTTAACCAGATTATAACGTTACGGCGACATGTGCGTAACGCGCGGGATTATAGCCGATCGCGGCAATTATAGCTAAACGACTTAATTTTGATTACATTATTTAAATGAGCTATTCAATTGATTTTAGACGTAAAGTGATATCTACACGGAAAAACGAAGGGTTGAGTATCCGAGAAACAGCGAAGCAATTTCGGATTGGCCCTGCCTCTGTATCGCGTTGGATTAATCAAATAGAGTCAAAAGCATCGACCACGCGTCAGCGAAAGATCGATAAATCCGAGTTGATAAAAGATGTTGAACAATATCCAGATGCTTACCAAAAAGAACGTGCAGAGCGTTTTGGCGTTTGTCAGAAGGCCATTTGGCAAGCGCTTAAAAAGCTGGGATTGACCTATAAAAAAAACTCTACGTCATCCGAAAGCCGACGAAAACGCCCGGCAGGGATTTCAACAAAAAAAACAACAGTATGAAAAAGAAGGTAAACCTATTGTTTTTATTGATGAAAGTGGTTTTTCACACGATGCCCCACGGACTCACGGCTATTCCCCAAAAGGTCAACGGTGTTTTGGCCTGAAGAACTGGGGAGCTAGGGGAAGAACAAATGTTATCGGCGCTTTATTAGGCACAACGCTGTTTGCTATCGGATTATTTGATATCAATATTAACAGCGATGTTTTCTATGCCTGGGTCACACAAGTCCTTATCCCAGTACTCCCTAAAAACAGTGTAATCATGATGGACAATGCCACTTTTCACAAAAAACATAATATTCAACAAGTCATCATCGATGCAGGGTATATGGTGGAGTATTTGCCTACATATTCGCCAGATCTTAACCCAATTGAGCATAAATGGGCACAAGCAAAAAGCAAAAAAAGAGAGATGGGTTGCGATACAGAGAGTTTGTTCTCAGTCCATATGGTGTAATCAAAATTAAGTCGCTTGGCTATATAACGGTGGGTTAACACCAAATGAATCAGAACGGCTGTTCCATCAACAGTCAGGTAGGGTGGCCAAATTTAGTTGACCACTACAACAGGTAAGACCGTGACTCACTAAACGGCTTTGTTGAATAATTTAAGATACTGATTTATATAAGCATTATAAAATTTCAACGACTAATTTTTCCTCTCGGAATGCTTTTTATTGTGCTAACTATTTGATTTGTCGTTCTAACAAAATACATTCTCTGTAAATACATTCTCTGTAAATACATTCTCTGTAAATGCATTCTAACTAAAGAAGATGTAAATCAAACGGTTAAATTATTCAACAAAGCCTCACTAAACCTGAATGGTGTGTTGAGCTTAAAGCTCGCCAGGAGAATGAGGTGTGAGTCAGCGAATCTCATCGAGGCCCGCAGCAGCGGCTGCAACAAGGCCGAATATAGAGCTGCAACCTACCGTCAATGTCAACACCACGAATGCTTTGCAAACGGGATGCGTTCATATAAACCACCATGAGTCGGCTATTTACCCCACTCGCGCTAGGCCCCGTTACAACCGCATTATCATTGCCCCCATGTGTCAGTATGCGGCCCAGAACGGTTTGGCTACGCCCTGGCATACCATGCATTTAGGTAACCTGTCCCATTCTGGTGCCGGATTGCTGATCATTGAAGCAACTGCGGTTGTGCCTGAAGGCCGTATATCCCCTCAGGACCTGGGCCTGTGGAATGATGAAACCGAGCAGGCGCTCGCCACGGCAGTCAACGCCGTTAAGGCCTACTCCGCTATGCCGCTTGGTATCCAGTTGGGCCACGCCGGACGCAAAGCATCCGCCGCAGTGCCGTGGCAAGGCCGGGCCCGCGTGAGTGAACAGCAAGGGGGCTGGCAACCTGTTGCCCCTTCAGCCCTGCCTTACGATGACAATGACGCGCCACCCACAGCCATGACGACGCAGCAGATCGCGGATGTCGTCACGGCATTTGCCACTGCCGCGCAGCGCGCCGATCACATTGGTTTTGATGTGTTCGAAATTCATGCCGCACACGGCTATTTGCTGCATCAATTTCTGTCACCGTTGTCGAATGCGCGTGACGATAGCTACGGCGGGGATTTGAATAGCCGTATGCGTCTGGTACTTGAGGTGTTCCGCGCGGTACGTGAGGTTGTCCCCGCACACAAAGCCGTTGGCGTGCGCATTTCGGCTACCGATGGTGTGGAAGGCGGATGGGATCTCGAGCAGTCTGTTGCGCTCAGCCACGCGCTGCATGCTGCTGGCTGCGATTTTATGCATGTCTCAAGCGGTGGTCTCTCTCCGGCACAGCGTATTCAGCCGGGCCCCAATTATCAGGTCTCTTATGCTGAGCGCATCAAGCGCGAGGTGGGGATCACCACCATCGCGGTTGGGCTCATCACTGAAGCCGAGCAGGCTGAAGGAATTGTGGCAACGGGTCAGGCAGATGCCATCGGCATTGCGCGTGCCGTGCTCTATAACCCGCGTTGGCCATGGCACGCCGCCGCTCGTTTGGGCGCACAAGTATCAACGCCACCGCAATTCTGGCGTAGTGAACCACATCACATAAAAAATCTGTTCCAGCATTGAGCAATCTCCCCTTCCCGCCGTAAACGGGAGGGGGTCTCTTCGCACGGGTATCCCACCAAAGGTTAAACATCATTATTCGTCGATGCTAAGATAAAAGACGGATATTGATTTTTAGCGTATTCCACATAGCCTTACGCAGGGTTAGTCTTCCTGCTTTGGAACGCTTTACTGCATCATCATTACGATAGTTGATGCACCGCACTACATTAAACACTATCACCTTGGTGTGACTGATTTCTTTTAACGACAAGCGCGGATGACTGCGCCTGCATTTTTTGATACTGGAACTCATGACACAACTCCCATCATTCACCCGTTCATTATTGCACCCTCGTTACTGGCTGACCTGGCTGGGGATCGCCATACTCTATCTTGTCGTGCTACAGCCTTACCCGGTTATCTATCGTCTCGGCACCGTGCTAGGCCGTATCGCCATGCACGTAATGAAGCACCGTGTGCACATTGCCGAGCGCAATCTGGCACTCTGTTTTCCCGAGATGACAGAACAAGCACGCGCCGCGTTGGTGCGTAAAAACTTCGAATCCGTAGGCATGGGACTATTAGAAACCGGCATGGCCTGGTTTTGGCCCGACTGGCGTATCGCTCGCTGGTTTACCGTCACAGGCCTTGAGCATCTGCAACCGCTACGTGCCGAAAAACGTGGCGTACTGTTGATTGGCTTGCATTTTCTTACTCTGGAACTGGGGGCTCGCATTTTTGGCATGCATAACCCGGGGATCGGCGTTTATCGGCCTAATGACAATAAACTGATTGATTGGTTGCAAACCTGGGGCCGTATGCGCTCCAACAAAACCATGCTGGACCGCAAAGATCTCAAGGGCATGATTCGGGCGCTCAAACAGGGGGAAATTATTTGGTATGCCCCCGACCATGACTATGGCCCACGCAGCAGCGTGTTTGTTCCTTTCTTTGCTATGGAAAATGCAGCAACCACCAGCGGGAGCTATTTGTTGGCAAAAGTGGCCAAACCCGCCATTGTGCCGTTTGTCGCTCGCCGGCGTGAGGGAGGGAAAGGCTATGAATTGATCATCCAACCTGCCGAACTCAGCGTACCGCTAGACGACGAAGCCACAACGGCTACCTGGATGAACGCGCTGGTGGAACAGAATGTGCTACTGGCGCCCGATCAATATATGTGGTTACATCGACGCTTTAAAACGCGTCCGGAAGGCGAACCTGCTCTGTACTAAATCGTCATTCGTGACCGACAGTGCCATAAAAAAACAGCGGCAAAGCCGCTGTTTTTTTATGGATGAAGCACACTGTTACGGTATAACCGTCAGGACTCCAACGCGCGATAACGCTGATGCCAACTGGCAAACTGCTGCGGATCGTGCCACACCGCATAATGCAAACGGGAAATCGTAACGGGGTCGCTTAACAGCACCAGACGCTGATTGTCACTGAGTGCCTCCAGATCCTGTTTCAGCGCATCCGTCACGCGCTGAACCCGGCCCTGTTCTACCGCACGGCTGAAACCATGACGCGCCGTTGCCATTGCACTCGCCAACGCATTGAGCGAAGGATCGAACACGGCCTGCACGAAACCATTTTCCAATTTGCGGGCACGGTTGGCGCGGAAATAGGTGTCCGTCGCCACCAGCTCGCGCGGAGGATCGTACTCTTCCGGAATCAACAGGAGATTGGCACGTTTGCAGGCCAACCCGATCGACGCGCGGCTTGACATCACCGACACAAAAGGCGAGAGGATCAGCGAGAAAACGATCGGCGACAGCCACCACAGAAAGCGCAAATCCAACCAGGCCATACCAATCGCCCAGACCAGCCCCAACACCAGTTGAGAGCCGTGACGAGTAAAGGCCTCGCTCCACGGCGTGGCGTCATCATCACGCTGCGGTGATTTCCACTGCACGGACCATCCCAGGAAGGCACTGACCACGAAAACGGTATGGAACAGCATACGCACCGGGGCCAGCAATACCGAAAACAGCATCTCCAGCAATAGTGACAGGAAAACGCGTACTGCGCCTCCGTAAGGCTTCGCCCCCTTTGCCCATACCAGAATCACACTCAGCAATTTTGGCAGGAACAACAGCACCAACGTGGTCGAGAACAAGGCTATCGCCAATTCAGGACGCCACTGCGGCCACACGGGGAAAAGCTGACGCGGTTGAAGGAAGTATTGCGGCTCCATCAGCGTATGCACCACTTGCAGTGCGGTTGACAGTGCCAGGAACATAAACCACAGCGGCGCGGAAAGGTAAGACATCACCCCAGTCAGGAACACGGCACGGTGAACCGGGTGCATCCCTTTCACCAGGAACAATCTGAAGTTCATCAGGTTACCGTGGCACCAGCGACGATCGCGTTTAAGCTCATCGAGCAAGTTAGGTGGCAGTTCCTCATAGGAACCGGGCAGATCGTAGGCGATCCACACCCCCCAGCCCGCACGGCGCATCAGCGCAGCTTCAACAAAGTCGTGGGACAAAATCGCGCCCGCAAAAGAACCTTCACCCGGCAACGGTGCCAGCGCACAGTGCTCGATAAACGGCTTCACGCGGATGATGGCGTTATGGCCCCAATAGTGCGACTCACCCAGTTGCCAGAAGTGCAGACCTGCGGTGAACAACGGCCCATACACGCGTGTGGCAAACTGCTGACAGCGCGCATACAGGGTATCCATGCCCGACGCTTTGGGAGAGGACTGGATAATCCCCGCATTGGGATTGGCTTCCATCAGACGCACCAATTGCGTCAGACATTCACCACTCATCACGCTGTCGGCATCCAATATCACCATGTAGCTATATTGGCTGCCCCAACGGCGGCAGAAATCATCGATGTTACCGCTCTTGCGTTTCACGCGACGGCGGCGGCGGCGATAGAAGATACGGCCAAACCCGTCCACTTCACGGCACAGATCCATCCAGGCTTTCTGCTCTGCGACACATTTGTCCGGGTCGTTACTGTCACTCAATACATACAGATCGAAGTGATCGAGCTGCCCGGTAGCCGCTACAGATTCGTAGGTCGCCCGTAACCCGGCAAACACGCGCTCAACGTCTTCGTTACAGATAGGCATGATCAACGCCGTTCTGTGCGCGGGATTGAGAGGCTCATCCCCTACCGTCGTTGACGAGATACTGTATTTGTCCTTGCCGATCAGCAGTTGTAAAAAGCCCATCAGCGCAGTCCAAAAACCGGCAGAGACCCAACAGAACAGCACGGCAAACAACACCAGAATGCCACTTTGCAGGACATAAGGCAGAACCTGCATAAAGGAACGCAGTAAAGGCTGATTCACCATTGCGAACGGATCGATCAGCGCCCATCCCTGATAAGGCAAAATGGTCTTCATGTACCAGGTGGCGATGGCTGTTTGGAACAGTGTCAAGATAAGCAGGGTGTAACGGCGCAGCGTCCCCACCATTCTCCAACGGTTCTCGGCAATCTTCTCTTCCGGACTGGCATGAGGACGACTCGGTGCCGGGGAGCGCCCAAGCATACTTTCCCACCAGCGTACCAGCGGGTTAGTGAGCCACATATCAGGAAACATCGACGCACGTTTGATGGTGGGCATAGCCTGTAATGCGGCTCGCCCTTCTTTGTCAACATCTACCGGTTTAACCGCCGTTGCCGTGTCGGGCCAGGCGGCATCCAGACGCGCCTTAACGGATTGCAGCGGTGAATCCTCTTCCGTCAACAGCGTCGCAGGGGACTCACCCTGCGACAGCGCCCGATGTATGGCCGAGATACTTTCACGCTCAGCCTGAGGCAACGCATGCTGCAACGCCTCCGCCGCTTGCGCGGACAGAGGCAATTTCCCGATATAATCAGGGCTCGAGATTAGCTTATTCATTGGCAGGTAGCTGATAGCTCCAGGTTTCCGATAACAGCGTTTCGCCGTTCACCAACGCTGCACGCAGCTCGGTTGGCTGTTTAGGATCTTTCACACGCAGACGCAGAGTTAAACGCCAGCCGCGCGTTACCGGATTATAGCGAACATTGTTCTCAACGATTTCACCGTTGTCGCCGATGCTAACCTGAGAGGTCAAAGGCGTCGCCTCTTCCATCTCTTTCATCATCGGGCCGGCAAAATCGACCAGGAACGCAACGGTGCCATCCGGTTGGCGAATCAGGTTAGACTGTTTCACATCCCCAGTGGAACGCATGGTGCGCTGAACGTAGGCCAATTCAGGTGAATGCAATTGTTCTTCGTCAAGTGTAAAGTGCAAACGGTAACCCACTTCCAGCGGCTGACCGATTTCAGGCAGTGCTTCCGGCGTCCAGAACGCAACGATGTTGTCGTTGGTTTCATCGGCGGTCGGAATTTCAACCAGTTCAACTTTCCCTTTGCCCCACTCGCCCTTGGTTTCAACCCAGCCGCTTGGGCGCAGATCGTAACGGTCATCCAGATCTTCGTAGTTGGAGAAGTCACGCCCGCGTTGCAGCAAACCGAAGCCTTTCGGATTTTCAATCGAATAGGTGCTGACCGACAGGTGTTTCGGGTTATTCAGCGGACGCCAGATCCACTCACCGTTGCCCGCATGGATAGATAAGCCGTTAGAGTCATGCAGCGCCCCACGGTAGTTCAAGGTTGGAGAAGGCTGGTTCGGCCCAAACAGGAACATACTGGTTAACGGTGCCAGCCCCAGTTTACCAACGCGAGCGCGCAGGAATACTTTGGCCTGAACATCAACCACGCTGTCGCGACCTGGATAAATGACGAAACGGTATGCGCCCGTAGCACGCGGTGAATCGAGCAGCGCATAGACCAAAAGGTGCTTGTCATTGGGTTTTGGACGTTCGATCCAAAACTCGCGGAAGCGTGGGAACTCTTCCCCAGAGGGCAATGCCGTGTCAATAGCCAAACCGCGCGCAGAAAGACCGTAAGTCTGCCCTTTACCGATCACACGGAAATAGCTGGCACCCAGCATGCTGACAATTTCGTCATCCTTGCCAAGCTTGTTTATGGGATACAGGATTTTGAAACCTGCAAAACCGAGATTTTTCACGGTCTCTGCATCGTGATTCACCGTACCGAAATTAAAATATTCCGGCGAATAGGCGATCTCGTTAACCTCAGTGGCCGTCACTTCATTGATTCTCACCGGGGTGTCGAAATACATGCCCTGGTGATAGAACTGAATGCGAAACGGCGTTTGGAGGTTATTCCAGTATGACTTCTCCTGATTAAACCGAATCTGCTGATAATCAGCAAATTTCATATCACGGAACTGGGCGGGAAGATTGCTCTTCGGCGCTTCATAGCCTTTCGCTGCTAGTTTTTCAGCTTGCGCCGCCACATCATCCAGCGAGAATGCCCAGGCAGGCAACGCAGTGAAAGACAACACAATCGCTGCGGACAACCAGCGCAGATTCGCTACTCGACGTTCAACCCCAAAATTATTAACCAGCACAGCTCCCCCTGTTCGTGTGCTTAAATCAACTAAAATCCATATTAATGGATAAGTTAACCTTCCGACAACTTGATAAAAGCCCAGTTCATCATGATAGGTCAGCGTTTAAACAACGCAAACTGTAACCCCGATAAATTTCTGTAAAAAATCGAAAATTAGCGAGGATATTCCGTCACCGGTCAACCGTTGGAAACCCCTTAGGGTTATTTATGCCAGCGGTGTACTGCTTATCGACAATTCTACCTGTTGCACTGTTAGCAAAACACCCTATTTATTCTGTAATTGCAGAGAATACCTGGTTCTTTTGTTAACACGGCGGCCACGACGTTTACGCGCATGCAACTTTCAAGAATAATCCGAACCGTTGCACGCTTCTGCATTAAAAAACTCGGGCGCAACACGAATAACACCGATTGGTAACAAAATTGCGTTAAATCAGGTACAGTAGGATGACATATTCAAGCCTGTCCACCTAATTGCATCGACACTTACTGATTCTCACATGAACGCATTGCGCCATAACAAAATTGCCACCACGCTAAGCCTCTTCGCGTTGCTGATGATTTTCATCGCGCCCATCGTTTCACAGGCGTTAATGCGGCATGATTATACTCCGCCCACTCATACTAAGCACCATCATTCTCACGGTAAACCGGCAACACCGTTACCACTGTCACCCGGCGTAACAATGGGCCACGACGCCTGTGGTTACTGTGGGCTTTTATTCCATCACCCTGCGCTGTTTCCTGATAACTCGTCGCCTCTCGATCCGCGATTTGTCACGCAGTCCAAGGTGAATGAACCACGTCCACGGCACAAAATTGTCACCGCGTGTTATCGCATCCAATCACCTCGCGCACCGCCGACAGTCATATAACACACCCCTAAGCACAAAAATTTGATATTGGATAACGTCCCGTCACAAGACGATGTCGTCTTTTCCTTTATTTTCTTCTTGTTACGATGACAAGGGCTCCCATGCTATGGATACCGTAAACGCCGACAAAAAGTCCCTCTCTGCGGCGGTAATGGCGCTGATATTACGCTTGCATTTCTACATTGGTCTGTTCATTGGGTAGTTTATCTTTGTTGCTGCGCTCACCGGTACGCTGTACGTGCTGACACCGCAGATTGAAGAACGTCTTTATACGCAACAGTTGCATGTTGATATGCCCGGCGCAGCACAGTCGCTCGCCGCACAGATAGCCGCCGCTCAGGCCGTACTGGATGATCACCCCTCAGCCCAATGGCTGGCCATACGTCCTGCGCCCACACCGCGCGACACCAGTCGTGTGCTATTTCGATTCCCTGGCGCCTCCCCTTCTGAATACCTCGCCGTGTTTGTTAATCCAAGTACACTGGCCATACAGGGCCAGCTCACGGTGTATGGCACATCAGGAATATTGCCTTTGCGAACCTGGCTCGATCGTTTGCATCAGGGGCTATTCCTCGGTTCCATTGGCCGTCTCTATAGTGAACTGGCGGCATCCTGGCTGTGGATCGCCGCACTCGGCGGCGTTTATCTGTGGTGGAGAACGCGTAAGCCTGCACGAACCGCTCCCCGCCGTAAATTGCCGCCCACTGCCCGCTTGCGCGCCATACACAGCACGTTGGGGCTAACGTTACTCATCGGGATGCTATTTTTCTCCGCCACCGGGCTGACCTGGTCACAATGGGCAGGCAATATAGCCAACCGACTTAAAAATGATTACATCCTATGCCCTGATATGCGGCAAAGAAGCATAGCTGGCTGTTATCAAAATAATGTCGCTTGGCTATAATATTGGCGTATGGCGCAACGCATTAGGTTGGCAAACGCCAACCCTGAACACTGCGCTCGGACCCCATTCAGCCACCGCAGTACAGGATGCACATGCCAAACACCACGGTGCGGCCATGGCTCATCACGCCTCGCCCCCCTTGGTGTTAGATAATGTCGATAGCGTATTGGCGATAGCACGACGCGCGGGGATCAGCGCCAATAAACTGGAGATCCGGCCGGCAAAAAGCGCACATAATGCCTGGACCGTGACGGAAATTGAGCGAAGGTGGCCGACCCAGGCTGATATTGTCGCCATCAATCCTGACAGCGGTGCTGTGGTCGATTACGTCAGATTTGCAGATTATCCTGTTGCAGCAAAACTGACGCGCTGGGGCGTAGATGCCCATATGGGTGTCTTGTTCGGGTTGCCCAATCAACTGATTCTGGCCGCGTTCGGATTGGGGCTTTGCGCCCTGATAGTATGGGGATATCGTCTGTGGTGGCTACGTCGACAGCGCCCTGGCGGCCAACCTCATCCGGCTAACACGCTTTTCGCCGCCTTCACCACGTTGCCGCTCGCGGTACGCCTACTTGTCGGCTGCCTCGCACTGTTACTGGGCGGGAGTTTGCCCGTCATGGGCGTTAGCTTGCTGATGTTCTTGCTGATAGATATCGTGCGGTGGCGACGCCATCAAGCGCTACAAAACGCCGACGCGCTGCCACACGCACCACAGTGACGGTTCGCTGAGGGGGGCATTGCGGCGCTGACAGAGGTACAGAGCCGCAATGTTCTTATGCACCGGGCAACATGCGTAGGGCTTTGTTGAATAATTTAACCGTTTGATTTACATCTTCTTTAGTTAGAATGCATTTACAGAGAATGTATTTTGTTAGAACGACAAATCAAATAGTTAGCACAATAAAAAGCATTCCGAGAGGAAAAATTAGTCGTTGAAATTTTATAATGCTTATATAAATCAGTATCTTAAATTATTCAACAAAGCCCATGCGTAGCGTCTCTTGATGCGCTACAGGGCCTTCGTGATAGCTGCCCAGTTTAAAAATGCTGACCGTACTGGTCAGCGCCTGGGCTTGCTCTTGTAACGACAATGCCGCCGCCGCTGATTCTTCTACCAGCGCTGCATTTTGCTGGGTCGTGGTGTCTATCTGCCCCACAGCCAGGTTGACCTGATTAACCCCATCGCTCTGCTCACGGCTTGCCTGAGCAATCTCCGTGACAATAAACTAGTTGCTGAATAGAGACTTGCATTTTTTGTCAGGCTATTGAGAATAAAAAGAGGTTTAACTTAGAGAATAAAGGTTTGAAATGATCAACAAAGAGCGGTTGTTACGAGATAATCGTTTATGTAAAGCAATCATTGGATTATCAGTCGAAGAATTGAAAAATTTAGCCGCTGAATTTTCAGCTTGTTATTTGATTTATCGGAAAAAGAATCGAAAAGATCACGAGCGGCAGATGGGTGCAGGGCAGAAAGGATTTATCCCAACCCCATTAGATAAACTGCTTTTTATTTTATTGTATTTAAAATGTTATCCGACCTATGATTTGCAAGGACTTCTTTTTGGTTTAGATAGAACACGGGTATGTCGCTGGGTAAAAATATTATTGCCGGTTTTAGAGATGACCTTGGGGCGAGAATGTGTTTTGCCCGCTCGTCAAATTCGCTCTGCTGAGGAATTTTTTCGCGCCTTTCCTGGAGTTAAAGACGTCTTTATTGATGGGACAGAGCGACCTGTCCAAAAGCCTAAGAATCTGCGTCGGCGAAAAAAAATGTATTCGGGAAAGAAAAGACAGACCACTCGAAAAGGGCTTATTATGACTGACGAAACAAGGCAAATTGGATTTATCCCCATGAGCAAAAATGGGCGCCGTCACGATAAACGCTTACTCGATAAAGTCGATATAATTCGCCATATTCCTCCTGGGGTAACCATCTGGGCAGATACCGGTTTTCAAGGTATAGATAAACAGCATCCTAATACACAAATCCCAAAAAAAGGAACTCGAAAAAGACCTTTATCGCCTGAACAAAAACAAGAAAATAAAATAATCTCGGGCATCCGTAGAGACTGTAAAATAATCTGTGTAAATGGCATTTTGAGGAAAACCTTCAAAGGATAACAAAATGCCTATCAGCAACGAACTTATTGACCAACTGCTTCAAGATTGTCACTCCCCTCAGGATCTGCTGGGTGAATCAGGCCTACTCAAGGTGCTGACTAAAAGACTGGCGGAACGGGTTCTTGAAGCTGAGATGGAGATGCACCTTGGGTATGCTAAGCATGACCCGGCTGGTAATCATTCAGGCAACTCACGCAATGGCAAGACATCCAAGAGCGTACGTAGCCAAAATGGGGAGATCGAGCTCGATATTCCGCGCGACCGCAACAGTACCTTCGAGCCGACACT
The DNA here is from genome assembly GCF_052050035.1 of Symbiopectobacterium purcellii. Classification (GTDB taxonomy): domain Bacteria; phylum Pseudomonadota; class Gammaproteobacteria; order Enterobacterales; family Enterobacteriaceae; genus Symbiopectobacterium; species Symbiopectobacterium purcellii_A. Next base: position 3,039,625 of record NZ_CP189882.1, on the reverse strand, counting down.
GATCGGTAAGCACGAAAAACAGCTTAACGGCTTCGATGACCGCATTATTTCTCTCTATTCCAGAGGGTTATCAACCCGTGATATTCAGGCACACTTTAAAGAAGTCTACGGGGTCGATGTTTCCGCTGGCTTCATTTCTCAAGTGACCAATGCTGTGATGGATGAAGTTAAGCGCTGGCAGCAACGGCCGCTGGATGCGCTTTATCCCATTGTTTACCTTGACTGTATTGTTGTCAAAAGCCAGGACGGCGGAGCCGTGGCCAACAAGTCTGTTTATCTGGCCCTCGGCGTCAACGGCCAGCGCGAAAAAGAGCTGCTGGGGCTATGGATAGCCAAAACTGAGGGGGCCAAGTTCTGGTTATCTGTGATGACAGAACTGAAAAATCGTGGGCTAAAGGACATCTTCGTCGCCTGCTGCGATGGCCTGAAAGGCTTTCCTGATGCCATTGAAGCTGTTTACCCGCATACGCGGGTACAGCTCTGCATTGTGCATCAGGTGCGGAACTCGCTGCGCTACGTCGGCTGGAAAGAGCGTAAGGCCGTTGCTGCTGACCTGCGCACCATCTATAGTTCCGCAACGCTAGAGGGCGCTGAAGAGGCCCTGGATGCCTTCGCGGCCAAATGGGATGAACAGTTCCCGACGATCAGCCCGTCGTGGAGAAATAATTGGGAACGTCTCATCGTCATTTTTGACTTTCCGCCGGAGATCCGCAAGGTTATCTACACCACCAACGCGATAGAGTCGTTAAATGCTTCATTGCGCAAGATAAGGAAAACGCGACGAATATTTCCAACGGATGACTCGGTGATAAAATTACTCTATCTAGCCTTGCATAATATCTCTGCTAAATGGACCTTGCCAATCAGAGACTGGAAACCTGCTATGAGCCAATTCATGTTGATGTATGGAGAACGAATCTCCGGTTAAGCAATGGAGCCATTTACACAAAATTCTTTACAGACTCCATCCGTATTACAGTTGAACACGCCATCGCGGGTATCAAGCGCCTCGGTTGCATGACCCAAATTTTACGGAATCGTAGACCCTTTATTGATGATACCTTCTTACTCCTTAGCGCCGGTCTTTGGAATTTCCATCTCAGAACAGCGTAAAATTTACTTCAATCACCGAAACACCCTTATTTCACTATTAAGCAACACGCTTAATGCCGTTAACTCCCTCAACGTTAGTCACCAGCGTCTGCATGGAAACGGCGGTTTTCTCCACCAGTACCATACCCTGGAGCACCTTTTCAACAGAGCCATCAATCAGCTCTTTAATTTCTTTCGCCGCCGTCGCGCTACGCTGTGCCAACGCGCGGACCTCGCTTGCTACCACGGCAAAACCGCGCCCCTGCTCACCGGCACGCGCCGCTTCAACGGCCGCATTCAGCGCGAGAATATTGGTTTGAAAAGCAATGCTGTCGATCACGCCGATAATTTCCGCCATCCGCTGAGAGGATTCACGAATGCCACGCATTTCGGTGGTGACGTCATTCATCAACTCACCGCTCTCGCGTACCGTTTGTGACCCCTGCGCGGCAAGCTGTGTCGCTTCCGTCGTATTATCTGCGGTGTTTTTAATGGTTGCCGTTAATTGCTCCATCGAGGATGCCGTCTGCTCCAGCGAGCTCGCCTGCTTTTCGGTACGGGCTGACAAATCCTGATTGCCTGCGGCGATCTGGCCTGCGGCACTGGATATGCTTTCCGCACCATCACGCACCTGGCTGACAATATGGCGCAGGCTGTCATTCATATTCCTTAACGCCTGTAGCAATAAACCGGTTTCATCCTTGCGCGTGACAAGAATATCCGAGGTGAGATCCCCGGTCGAAACACGCTAGGCAATAGAGAATGCATCATTAAGTGGATGCGTGACACTGCGAGTGATAGCGGCAGCTACGATCACGCTGACCAGAATGGCTGCAAGGATCATCCCCACCAGCAACAGTCGGGTGTTGGTATAGCCAAGCGACTTAATTTTGATTACACCATATGGACTGAGAACAAACTCTCTGTATCGCAACCCATCTCTCTTTTTTTGCTTTTTGCTTGTGCCCATTTATGCTCAATTGGGTTAAGATCTGGCGAATATGTAGGCAAATACTCCACCATATACCCTGCATCGATGATGACTTGTTGAATATTATGTTTTTTGTGAAAAGTGGCATTGTCCATCATGATTACACTGTTTTTAGGGAGTACTGGGATAAGGACTTGTGTGACCCAGGCATAGAAAACATCGCTGTTAATATTGATATCAAATAATCCGATAGCAAACAGCGTTGTGCCTAATAAAGCGCCGATAACATTTGTTCTTCCCCTAGCTCCCCAGTTCTTCAGGCCAAAACACCGTTGACCTTTTGGGGAATAGCCGTGAGTCCGTGGGGCATCGTGTGAAAAACCACTTTCATCAATAAAAACAATAGGTTTACCTTCTTTTTCATACTGTTGTTTTTTTTGTTGAAATCCCTGCCGGGCGTTTTCGTCGGCTTTCGGATGACGTAGAGTTTTTTTTATAGGTCAATCCCAGCTTTTTAAGCGCTTGCCAAATGGCCTTCTGACAAACGCCAAAACGCTCTGCACGTTCTTTTTGGTAAGCATCTGGATATTGTTCAACATCTTTTATCAACTCGGATTTATCGATCTTTCGCTGACGCGTGGTCGATGCTTTTGACTCTATTTGATTAATCCAACGCGATACAGAGGCAGGGCCAATCCGAAATTGCTTCGCTGTTTCTCGGATACTCAACCCTTCGTTTTTCCGTGTAGATATCACTTTACGTCTAAAATCAATTGAATAGCTCATTTAAATAATGTAATCAAAATTAAGTCGTTTAGCTATATAGCTTTGCGCCACCTGCTGCTGCGAGACCGACATCTGGTCATCACGGTGGTCAATAAACGCGCTAATGGCGGCTTTGTAAGCCTGAATACTTTTCTCGGTTGCCGTCATAAACTCATTGAGCGCGGCAGCGGTATCACCGGCATTGATATATCCAGCGAACTTGGTGCTAGAGGTATGAAAATCCCCACGCGCCTGATTAATGTCTTGTAATATCGCTTGTGAGCGCGTGTCATTGGCGGATTTACGTAATTCTTCCATCAACGCGGAAACAGTGACAGTGCGCTGTTTCATCGACTCCATCTCTTTTTTGATATTCTATTCTGATGTCGTCAACAATACGCGCTGTTGGCTAAGAAGCTATCCCAATAGGATTTTATTCCAGACAATGATGCCGCAGGTAAAATGCAGCATCGCCTCATAATTTTCGACTTTCTTCTCCCAGCGAGTCAGAACCCGACGAAAGCGATTCATCCAGCTGTGCGTTCTCTCCACTACCCAGCGGTGAGCTTTAAAATCCGTGTTTTTGATGGCTTCCGACTCCTCTTTCCTTGACTGGATATGAGGTTCGTAACGACGACTTTTCAGACAGGCCTCCAGCCATCCGGCTTCATAGCCTTTGTCCAGACAGAGGCGGAGCTTTCTGCCGCGTCTGCCCGTCTGAAGGGCGTCGAGAGTATCAGCAACCAGCTTTATGTCGTGGGTATTTGCCCCTGAGACAACCAGAGAGAGGGGAAGCCCGTTCGCATCGGTCATCAGGCTACGCTTTACACCCTGTTTCCCCCGGTCTGTGGGATTCCGTCCTGTTTTTTTGAGCCTGCCAGCGGTGACTTCGTCATACAACCATCCATCGACAGCCATGACCAGTCGATAGCATCCAGCTGCTCGCAGGCCAGCAACCCGTTCTGCCAGAACCGTTCAAAAACTCCTGCATCCCGCCACTCCTGGAAGCGGCGGTGAGCGGAGCTTGACGAGCATATCCCGGTGGCATTCAGGGCATTCCACTGGCAACCCGTTCTGAGCACAAAGAGAATGGCGTTCATTGCGGCACGATTATCAACCCGCCTGCGATGCGTACCCAGCGGATGGTGGGTTTTGTGTTCCGGGAGCAACGGAACCATTTCCCCCCAGAGTTCATCGCTGATCTGCGACTTATTGCTTGCCATACTTCCCTCAGAAATTGCCATTACTTATTAACTGACAATTCCTTTTGGGATAGGCTCTAAGTGCATAACCATTAAGTTCACCAATCAGTTGGTTTCCCTTTACCGTGAGCGGATAGCCACTGGACACAATCCGGTCTATCTGAGTGTTGAAATCGGCCAGTCGTCCCAATGACATCACGCCGACGATCAATAGCATTAGGCTGTGTCCCTTAATTACGTAACCGGGCGTAAAACAAGCGGATGCAGCCCAGTTTCACCATTGCTAGATAGTTTCTTGCCGTTTTTTCATAACGTGTGGCAATCCGTCTATATTCCTTTAAACGGCCAAAACATCTTTCTACAACGTTGCGACGGCGATAAGCATCACGATAAAGTTGTGAGCGTCCATCTGAAGCGAGAGTGTAAAAAGATCTGTGTAAATGGCATTTTGAGGAAAACCTTCAGAGGACAAAAAATGCCTATCAGCAAAGAACTTATTGACCAACTGCTTCAGGATTGCCACTCCCCTCAGGAGCTTCTGGGTGAATCAGGCCTACTCAAGGTGATCTGGCCCAGACTTGGTGGACACGCCCTTAAGAGAGGACTTGTCGTTCAAATACCATCGGGCTGACATAGCCCAGCGTGCTATGCCGCCGTTTCTGATTGTAATCCACCTCAATGTAGTTAAACACCTCAGATTTCATGGTTTCCCGGTCAGGAAAGTGTTCGCCGTGGATCAGCTCCACCTTCAAACTGTGAAAAAAACTTTCAGCACACGCGTTATCATAACAGTTGCCTTTTCCACTCATGCTACATGTTAATTTACTGATTTTAATTAACTTCTGATAATCATCAGAACAGTACTGACTGCCACGATCCGAGTGGACGATGACGCCCTCTGGGGAACCCCGTCGGCTCAGGGCCATCTGCAGGGCATCGCAGACCAGGCCCGACTTCATCCTTACCGACATTGACCATCCCACAACGGCTCGTGAAAATAAATCAATTATTACAGCCAGATAAACCCAACCCGCTTCCGTCCATAAGTAAGTGATGTCACCGACCCATTTCTGGTTCGGGGCTGATGCTGTGAAATCCTGCTGTATAGCCAAGCGACTTAATTTTGATTACACCATATGGACTGAGAACAAACTCTCTGTATCGCAACCCATCTCTCTTTTTTTGCTTTTTGCTTGTGCCCATTTATGCTCAATTGGGTTAAGATCTGGCGAATATGTAGGCAAATACTCCACCATATACCCTGCATCGATGATGACTTGTTGAATATTATGTTTTTTGTGAAAAGTGGCATTGTCCATCATGATTACACTGTTTTTAGGGAGTACTGGGATAAGGACTTGTGTGACCCAGGCATAGAAAACATCGCTGTTAATATTGATATCAAATAATCCGATAGCAAACAGCGTTGTGCCTAATAAAGCGCCGATAACATTTGTTCTTCCCCTAGCTCCCCAGTTCTTCAGGCCAAAACACCGTTGACCTTTTGGGGAATAGCCGTGAGTCCGTGGGGCATCGTGTGAAAAACCACTTTCATCAATAAAAACAATAGGTTTACCTTCTTTTTCATACTGTTGTTTTTTTTGTTGAAATCCCTGCCGGGCGTTTTCGTCGGCTTTCGGATGACGTAGAGTTTTTTTTATAGGTCAATCCCAGCTTTTTAAGCGCTTGCCAAATGGCCTTCTGACAAACGCCAAAACGCTCTGCACGTTCTTTTTGGTAAGCATCTGGATATTGTTCAACATCTTTTATCAACTCGGATTTATCGATCTTTCGCTGACGCGTGGTCGATGCTTTTGACTCTATTTGATTAATCCAACGCGATACAGAGGCAGGGCCAATCCGAAATTGCTTCGCTGTTTCTCGGATACTCAACCCTTCGTTTTTCCGTGTAGATATCACTTTACGTCTAAAATCAATTGAATAGCTCATTTAAATAATGTAATCAAAATTAAGTCGTTTAGCTATATTGTTGCATAAAGACGTACCTCACTTCAGGCGTCTGGCGAAGTACGTCGCGGCCTTTTGGAGGATGGCTAACTCCTCAGCCTGATCAGCCAGTTGACGTTTAAGCCTTACAATTTCAACAGATTGCTGCTGTTCACGTTCGGAGCAGGATAGCGCCATTTGCTGTTTTTTACGCCAGGCATAAAGCTGCGATTCGTGAAGATTCAACTCACTGGCTGCTTTGGCTACGCCAATCCGCTGAGCAAGTAGCAGAGCATTCTCCCGAAACTCGTCCGGATAGCGATTGTTGCTCATTTTACGACCGTTCGATTGAGTCATTTTCCACCTCTGTCAGCAATTTTACTCACTTAACAGCGTGTCCACGATCTCTGGGCCGGATCAAGGAGCTGACTAAAAGACTGGCGGAACGGGTTCTTCAAGCTGAGATGGAGATACACCTTGGGTATGCTAAGCATGACCCGGCTGTTAATAATTCAGGCAACTCCCGCAATGGCAAGACATCCAAGAGCGTACGTAGCCAAAATGGGGCGCTCGAGCTCGATATTCCGCGCGACCGCGACAGTACCTTCGAGCCTACACTAAGCGTGTTGCTTAATAGTGAAATAAGGGTGTTTCGGTGATTGAAGTAAATTTTACGCTGTTCTGAGATGGAAATTCCAAAGACCGGCGCTAAGGAGTAAGAAGGTATCATCAATAAAGGGTCTACGATTCCGTAAAATTTGGGTCATGCAACCGAGGCGTTTGATACCCGCGATGGCGTGTTCAACTGTAATACGGATGCCCGAGATTATTTTATTTTCTTGTTTTTGTTCAGGCGATAAAGGTCTTTTTCGAGTTCCTTTTTTTGGGATTTGTGTATTAGGATGCTGTTTATCTATACATTGAAAACCGGTATCTGCCCAGATGGTTACCTCAGGAGGAATATGGCGAATTATATCGACTTTATCGAGTAAGCGTTTATCGTGACGGCGCCCATTTTTGCTCATGGGGATAAATCCAATTTGCCTTGTTTCGTCAGTCATAATAAGCCCTTTTCGAGTGGTCTGTCTTTTCTTTCCCGAATAGGCTTTGTTGAATAAATCAGAATTAGCCGACAGGATGACTCCCTCTGCTACACCTGTTATCCTATCCTGACGCTGTGTGGCATACCCAACAACGTCATACGGTTCAGCGCTTTGACCATCGCTATGGCTTCACCTACTTGAGCCTCATAGTCACGCAGGCTCAGATGGCCACCCAGCAAAGTTTTTATGCGGAACATCGCTGTTTCTGCCACTGAACGCCGGTGATAACCCACTTTCTTTTTCCACATATCATTACTCCCGCTCAGACGCTGATTCGCCACCGCATGGTTACGTTCATGGTACTTGTCCGGCCAGTATTTGGCTCCGCTTCGCGGCGGGATAAGGGGCCTGATTTTCTTTCTTAGCAACGCATCGTGGCAGTAACGGGCGTCATAAGCACCGTGGCTTTGTTGAATAATTTAACGTTTTGATTTACAACTTCTTTAGGTGGGATGCATGTACAGAAAATGTATTTTGTTAGAGCGATAAATCAAATAGTTAGCACAATAAAAAGCATTACGGTAGTAAAATTTAGTCGTTAAAATTTTATAATACCCATTTAAATCAGTATGTTAAATTATTCAACAAAGCCAAGCACCGTCTGCTGACACTTCCCTGATTTTTCGGTGGGTTTGGTTAATCAGGCCCGGCAGTGCCTGCGCATCTGTCGTTCCGCTGAGCGATAAGTCGGCACAGATAATCTCATGCGTCGCACTGTCTGCTGCCAGATGAAGCTTGCGCCACACTCTTCGTCTGTCAGCCCCATGCTGCCTGACTTTCCATTCACCTTCGCCAAAGACCTTCAGACCGGTACTGTCGATGACCAGATGCGAGATTTCACCACGCGTTGGCGTTTTTATGCTGATACTGACGGTTTTTGCCCGCCGACTGACCAGAGAGTAGTCCGGGCAGCGCAGTGGCAGGCTCATCAGTGTAAAAACCGAGTCGACAAAGCCCTGTAATGCCCGGAGCGACAGGTTAAACACGCGCTTTATAGCCAAGCGACTTAATTTTGATTACACCATATGGACTGAGAACAAACTCTCTGTATCGCAACCCATCTCTCTTTTTTTGCTTTTTGCTTGTGCCCATTTATGCTCAATTGGGTTAAGATCTGGCGAATATGTAGGCAAATACTCCACCATATACCCTGCATCGATGATGACTTGTTGAATATTATGTTTTTTGTGAAAAGTGGCATTGTCCATCATGATTACACTGTTTTTAGGGAGTACTGGGATAAGGACTTGTGTGACCCAGGCATAGAAAACATCGCTGTTAATATTGATATCAAATAATCCGATAGCAAACAGCGTTGTGCCTAATAAAGCGCCGATAACATTTGTTCTTCCCCTAGCTCCCCAGTTCTTCAGGCCAAAACACCGTTGACCTTTTGGGGAATAGCCGTGAGTCCGTGGGGTATCGTGTGAAAAACCACTTTCATCAATAAAAACAATAGGTTTACCTTCTTTTTCATACTGTTGTTTTTTTTGTTGAAATCCCTGCCGGGCGTTTTCGTCGGCTTTCGGATGACGTAGAGTTTTTTTTATAGGTCAATCCCAGCTTTTTAAGCGCTTGCCAAATGGCCTTCTGACAAACGCCAAAACGCTCTGCACGTTCTTTTTGGTAAGCATCTGGATATTGTTCAACATCTTTTATCAACTCGGATTTATCGATCTTTCGCTGACGCGTGGTCGATGCTTTTGACTCTATTTGATTAATCCAACGCGATACAGAGGCAGGGCCAATCCGAAATTGCTTCGCTGTTTCTCGGATACTCAACCCTTCGTTTTTCCGTGTAGATATCACTTTACGTCTAAAATCAATTGAATAGCTCATTTAAATAATGTAATCAAAATTAAGTCGTTTAGCTATACAGTACAGTTCCTGCAACTGCCGGTTCAGATCCGTGAAATGAGGTTCAAAGCGCAGGCCAAACCAGTGCAGGATCGCAAAGTTGGCTTTGTTGATGCTGTGCATGTCGCCGGTGATGGCCGTAGGTTTCACCTCTGAGGTATAGCCAACCGACTTAAAAATGATTACATCCTATGCCCTGATATGCGGCAAAGAAGCATAGCTGGCTGTTATCAAAATAATGTCGCTTGGCTATAACAGCCATATCGGTGTAGTAAAGCGGCCGACCACGACCTTCAGGCGAAGAACTGTCAGTCCATGCAGCGATGGCCGACTCATCAAGCCAGACCGTCAGGGAGCCGCGTTGTCTGAGTGCTTTGTTGTAGGTGGGCCAGTTGGTGATTTTAAACTTTTGCTTTGCCATGGGGAGCTGCTATCGGGAGCGATGATAGTGCTTTGATCCGGCGATCCCCTGAAAGTTCGATTTATTCAACAAAGCCTCCCGAATACATTTTTTTTCGCCGACGCAGATTCTTAGGCTTTTGGACAGGTCGCTCTGTCCCATCAATAAAGACGTCTTTAACTCCAGGAAAGGCGCGAAAAAATTCCTCAGCAGAGCGAATTTGACGAGCGGGCAAAACACATTCTCGCCCCAAGGTCATCTCTAAAACCGGCAATAATATTTTTACCCAGCGACATACCCGTGTTCTATCTAAACCAAAAAGAAGTCCTTGCAAATCATAGGTCGGATAACATTTTAAATACAATAAAATAAAAAGCAGTTTATCTAATGGGGTTGGGATAAATCCTTTCTGGAGTCTGTAAAGAATTTCGTGTAAATGGCTCCATCGCTTAACCGGAAATCCGATCTCCATACATCAACATGAATTGGCCCATAGCCGGTTTCCAGTCTCTGATTGGTAGGGTCCATTTGGCTTTGTTGAATAATTTAAGATACTGATTTATATAAGCATTATAAAATTTCAACGACTAATTTTTCCTCTCGGAATGCTTTTTATTGTGCTAACTATTTGATTTGTCGTTCTAACAAAATACATTCTCTGTAAATGCATTCTAACTAAAGAAGATGTAAATCAAACGGTTAAATTATTCAACAAAGCCGGTCCATTTAGCCGAGATATTATGCAAGGCTAGATAGAATAATTTTAGCACCGAGTCATCCGTTGGAAATATTCGTCGCGTTTTCGTTATCTTGCGCAATGAAGCATTTAACGACTCTATCGCGTTGGTGGTGTAGATAACCTTGCGGATCTCCGGCGGAAAATCAAAAATGACGATGAGACGTTCCCAATTATTTCTCCACGATGGGCTGATCGTCGGGAACTGTTCATCCCATTTGGCCGCGAAGGCATCCAGGGCCTCTTCAGCGCCCTCTAGCGTTGCGGAACTATAGATAGTGCGGAGGTCAGCAGCAACGGCTTTACGCTCTTTCCAGCCGACGTAGCGCAGCGAGTTCCGCACCTGATGCACGATGCAGAGCTGTACCCGCGTATGCGGGTAAACAGCTTCAATGGCATCAGGAAAGCCCTTCAGGCCATCGCAGCAGGCGATAAAGATGCCCTGTAGCCCACGATTTTTCAGTTCTGTCATTACAGATAACCAGAACTTGGCCCCCTCGGTTTTGGCTATCCATAGCCCCAGCAGCTCTTTTTCGCCCTGGCCGTTGATGCCTAGAGCCAAGTAAACAGACTTGTTGGTCACGGCTCCGCCGTCCTGGCTTTTGACCACAATACAGTCAAGGTAAACAATGGGATAAAACGCATCCAGCGGCCGTTGCTGCCAGCGCTTAACGTCATCCATCACGGCATTGGTCACTTGAGAAATGAAGCCAGCGGAAACATCGACCCCGTAGACTTCTTTAAAGTGAGCCTGAATATCACGGGTTGATAGCCCTCTGGAATAGAGAGAGATAATGCGGTCATCGAAGCCGTTAAGCTGCTTTTCGTGCTTACCGATCAGTGTCGGCTCGAAGGTATAGCCAAGCGACATTATTTTGATAACAGCCAGCTATGCTTCTTTGCCGCATATCAGGGCATAGGATGTAATCATTTTTAAGTCGGTTGGCTATACTGTTGCGGTCGCGCGGAATATCGAGCTCGAGCGCCCCATTTTGGCTACGTACGCTCTTGGATGTCTTGCCATTGCGGGAGTTGCCTGAATTATTACCAGCCGGGTCATGCTTAGCATACCCAAGGTGTATCTCCATCTCAGCTTGAAGAACCCGTTCCGCCAGTCTTTTAGTCAGCTCCTTGAGTAGGCCTGATTCACCCAGAAGCTCCTGAGGGGAGTGGCAATCCTGAAGCAGTTGGTCAATAAGTTCTTTGCTGATAGGCATTTTTTGTCCTCTGAAGGTTTTCCTCAAAATGCCATTTACACAGATCTTTTTACACTCTCCCTTTCTGCCCTGCACCCATCTGCCGCTCCTGATCTTTTCGATTCTTTTTCCGATAAATCAAATAACAAGCTGAAAATTCAGCGGCTAAATTTTTCAATTCTTCGACTGATAATCCAATGATTGCTTTACATAAACGATTATCTCGTAACAACCGCTCTTTGTTGATCATTTCAAACCTTTATTCTCTAAGGGCTTTGTTGAATAATTTAACCGTTTGATTTACATCTTCTTTAGTTAGAATGCATTTACAGAGAATGTATTTTGTTAGAACGACAAATCAAATAGTTAGCACAATAAAAAGCATTCCGAGAGGAAAAATTAGTCGTTGAGATTTTATAATGCTTATATAAATCAGTATCTTAAATTATTCAACAAAGCCTTCTCTAAGTTAAACCTCTTTTTATTCTCAATAGCCTGACAAAAAATGCAAGTCTCTATTCAGCAACTAGTTTACTGATCGGTAAGCACGAAAAGCAGCTTAACGGCTTCGATGACCGCATTATTTCTCTCTATTCCAGAGGGCTATCAACCCGTGATATTCAGGCTCACTTTAAAGAAGTCTACGGGGTCGATGTTTCCGCTGGCTTCATTTCTCAAGTGACCAATGCCGTGATGGATGACGTTAAGCGCTGGCAGCAACGGCCGCTGGATGCGTTTTATCCCATTGTTTACCTTGACTGTATTGTGGTCAAAAGCCAGGACGGCGGAGCCGTGACCAACAAGTCTGTTTACTTGGCTCTAGGCATCAACGGCCAGGGAGAAAAAGAGCTGCTGGGGCTATGGATAGCCAAAACCGAGGGGGCCAAGTTCTGGTTATCTGTAATGACAGAACTGAAAAATCGTGGGCTACAGGACATCTTCATCGCCTGCTGCGATGGCCTGAAGGGCTTTCCTGATGCCATTGAAGCTGTTTACCCGCATACGCGGGTACAGCTCTGCATCGTGCATCAGGTGCGGAACTCGCTGCGCTACGTCGGCTGGAAAGAGCGTAAAGCCGTTGCTGCTGACCTCCGCACTATCTATAGTTCCTCAACGCCAGAGGGCGCTGAAGAGGCCCTGGATGCCTTCGCGGCCAAATGGGATGAGCAGTTCCCGACGATCAGCCCATCGTGGAGAAATAATTGGGAACGTCTCATCGTCATTTTTGATTTTCCGCCGGAGATCCGCAAGGTTATCTACACCACCAACGCGATAGAGTCGTTAAATGCGTCATTGCGCAAGATAACGAAAACGCGACGAATATTTCCAACGGATGACTCGGTGCTAAAATTATTCTATCTAGCCTTGCATAATATCTCGGCTAAATGGACCCTACCAATCAGAGACTGGAAACCGGCTATGAGCCAATTCATGTTGATGTATGGAGATCGGATTTCCGGTTAAGCGATGGAGCCATTTACACGAAATTCTTTACAGACTCTCTGAAGCCAGTTTTTCATTTGATTTTCGGGGAATAACCGTTTTTATCCCTCTTCTTTTCAACTTGTTACGGAGTGCATTGCCAGAGTAGGCTTTGTCAGCCAGTACCGCATGACCACGACGCTTCATGCTACCGTTCTGCCGTTGCACGCCAATGCCGTCCAGGAGTCGTAACGCGAACAGGCTTTCGTGAGCCTGCCCAGCACTCAGTACGATATTTAGCGGGATGCCGCTTCCTTCAGTCGCCATGTGGATTTTGGTGCCATAACCACCTCGTGAGCGACCCAGGCTGTTATAGCCAAGCGACATTATTTTGATAACAGCCAGCTATGCTTCTTTGCCGCATATCAGGGCATAGGATGTAATCATTTTTAAGTCGGTTGGCTATATCGTTGGTAATATCGGGATGTTTTTTTGAGCGCCAGCCGCACATTTGAGCGCACGGATATTGCTGCCATCCAGCGCAGTGGCTGACCAGTCAACAAGTCCATGAGCATCAAGAAATGAAAGTAACCTATTAAAAATAATGTTAATAACTCCAGACTTTGACAATCTATTGAAACGGTTATAAACGGTTTTCCATGGGCCGTAGCCCCATTCCCACTCGAAACGCAACAAAGTGACCCACTTGCCAGAGTCGGATAAAATCACCGTTCTGGCCATACTGGAGAGCCTGTTGCATGCAGGGAAAACATCTGACTCAGAAAGAACGGTTCTACATCGAAAAGCGGCGTGGTGAAGGTGTCAACCAAGCTAACATCGCCAGAGAGCTTGCTCTGCCTCGCTCGACCATCAGCAGGGAACTCAGACGCAATACCGACCCTACTTTCAATGGTGTCTACTGCTGTAGAAGGGCGGACACTCTGGCCCGGGAACGCCGTCATAAGCCTCTGCTAAACAATGCTTTTTACCAGTTGGAGCCACACATTCAGAACTTCATCAGGCAGGCGCTTTACACTCACTCTTCACCTGAAATTATCAGTGGCCGTTTGCACCTGGAATTCGGTATATAGCCAACCGACTTAAAAATGATTACATCCTATGCCCTGATATGCTGCAAAGAAGCATAGCTGGCTGTTATCAAAATAATGTCGCTTGGCTATATCTGTCAGCAAGAATACGCTATATCGCTATATCCTGCAGGAGAGACAGGCTGGCGGGGAGCTATATCAGCAACTTCCTCATCGGGGAAAACGTTACAGGTACAATGCCGAAAACCTCAAATCAGGCCCTATTCCCAACCGTGTTGGTATTGAGTATCGCCCAGCTCAAGCCGAGCTTAAACAGGAGCCTGGCCACTTCGAAATTGACACTATTTTTGGCAAAGACCAGAAGTCATTCTTGTTAACCATCGTAGATAACGCATTGAAAACCGTCATCATTCGCAAACTGCCTAATAAGCGTGCGGAGACTGTGGTTGCTGCTTTCAGGGACATTGAAGCTAATACCTTTTGCAAGTTTAAGACCCTAACAGCTGATAACGGCCCTGAATTCGCTCTGCACGAGCAAATTACTCAAATCACAGGGGCGCAGGTCTACTTTGCCCATCCTTATCATTCCTGGGAGAGGGGCTTGAATGAGCACACCAACGGGCTGATACGACGTTTTTACCCAAAGGGAACAGACTTCAGTCAGGTCAGTCATCGTAAGATTGCCGAACTCGAACACATACTCAATACAAGGGGCAGAAAATCGCTGTGCTATCGTTCCCCCAATGAGGTATTTTTAACGCACTTACTGGTGGCATAAGCCTCTACCGTTTTGTTGCGTTTCGAGTGGGAATGGGGCCACTATGTTCAATTTCGCCCTTTTTCCAACAACACGGCCAAAAGTAGCGATTATTTAAAGCCCGTTTAGGGTGTATGCCTTAGAATTATCATTGACATTTAGCCAGGCTGTTTTTACCGCAGAGGATTATCTATCGAATTACTTAACCCAAGGAGTTTTATTATGTTGGCAAACGAAAATGTATTTATCAGCGTACTCGCTGTTATCGTAGCGGTAGGTTTTATTATCGCTTTCTTTAGCCCTAAATGGGATGACTGATGAACACTGATCCCCCCAATAGATGACTCCTCTCGTGCCATCATAACAGAGAGGAGGCAATTTGCATCCTAACTATACGTTCTACTCATTATCTTCAGCTTAACCATCTCACCGTTAACCTTACGTCACCAATACTTCGTGCCTATCCGGTAATTTAGCCATAATTAGCGCGGTTACCCTCCGAATGGAATCGCTGAAAAAGTAGCATTATCGTATTTCCCCTTGTATCTTAAAAGTTGGTTAAAATAACTACGATTAGATTTGGCACAGCGTATGCAGCCCGATTTCCCCTTGTATCTTAAAAGTTGGTTAAAATAACTACGATTAGATTTGGCACAGCGTATGCAGCCCGATTTCCCCTTGTATCTTAAAAGTTGGTTAAAATAACTACGATTAGATTTGGCACAGCGTATGCAGCCCGATTTCCCCTTGGGTTAAAAGCCCGTTACTGAGCGACTGGCGCATACGTTGAGCCACTCATCTGAAACCCGAACAGTTGTCCGTACTCCATAACGCATTTGCAAGGATGGGTAATAATGAGTCTGCCAAGTCCACTCTGTGTAGGTATCGATGTTTCGAAAGCAACGCTGGACATTGCCGCCAGCAGCACGATTGCGCAATTTTCTGTTGCCAATGATGCTGACGGCTTTGATTCCATTATTGCTGAGCTGAAGAAGCACGACGTTGCGCTTGTGCTGATGGAAGCCACCGGAGGGCTTGAAGCTGCCGTAGCTTGTGCGCTTCAGGCCGAAGGTTTTGAGCTCGCTGTGGTCAACCCCAGGCAGGCTCGTGACTTTGCCCGTGCTATGGGGTATCTGGCGAAGACTGACCGTATTGATGCGAGAGCACTTGCGCAGATGACCGAGGTTATTAATCGCCATCCGGAACGAGGCCGCTTTATTCGGGCTTTGCCGGATACTGAACGTCAGGTTCTCAATTCCATGGTAGTTCGCAGACGGCAGTTGATTGCAATGCTGGTTGCTGAACGAAACAGGTTGTATCTGGCTCATCAGCAAAGCAGAAAAAGCATTAATATCATCATCAAAGCGCTGGAAGATGAACTTGCGCGGATCGATAAGGACATGAACACCCACATCAGCAACCACTTCAAAGAGCTTTCTGAGCGGTTGAGTAGCATTAAGGGCGTCGGCACTATGACCGTGGCGGCATTGTTGGCAGAGGTTCCTGAGTTGGGTCGGCTCTCGAGACGAGAAATTAGCGTTCTCGTGGGAGTAGCCCCAGTCAATCGGGACTCTGGCACCATGAGAGGCCGACGAACCATCTTTGGTGGTCGGTCGGGAGTGCGGAGCGCGCTTTATATGGCTGCACTCGTAGCAACCCGCTTCAATCCAGTGATAAAAGCGTTTTACATGCGGCTGGTTACAGCAGGAAAACCCAAAAAAGTGGCGCTGGTTGCCTGTATGCGCAAGCTGCTGACCATCCTGAATGCGATGCTCAGAAAAAACGAAGAATGGGATGAGTCGTACCATCATGTAGCTCCATAATTTTATCGTTCAAGACAGTTGCTCTTTACTCAGGAATATACGAATGTCCATCACTGAAACATTGGCTACGCGTACCGCGTTGACATCATCAGCATCACGCCTGATTGCTTCGCAAGGAAATGCTTTCGATATTGAGTTAAAAAAAGCGGTAGCGAATGTAGTGGTCAACTAAATTTGGCCACCCTACCTGCCTGTTGATGGAACAGCCGTTCTGATTCATTTGGTGTTAACCCACCGTTAGGCTTTGTGGAATAAATCGAACTTTCAGGGGATCGCCGGATCAAAGCACTATCATCGCTCCCGATAGCAGCTCCCCATGGCAAAGCAAAAGTTTAAAATCACCAACTGGCCCACCTACAACAAAGCACTCAGACAACGCGGCTCCCTGACGGTCTGGCTTGATGAGTCGGCCATCGCTGCATGGACTGACAGTGCTTCGCCTGAAGGTCGTGGTCGGCCGCTTTACTACACCGATATGGCTGTTACCACGGTTTTGATGATAAAGCGCGTGTTTAACCTGTCGCTCCGGGCATTACAGGGCTTTGTCGACTCGGTTTTTACACTGATGAGCCTGCCACTGCGCTGCCCGGACTACTTTCTGGTCAGTCGGCGGGCAAAAACCGTCAGTATCAACATAAAAACGCCAACGCGTGGTGAAATCTCGCATCTGGTCATCGACAGTACCGGTCTGAAGGTCTTTGGCGAAGGTGAATGGAAAGTCAGGCAGCATGGGGCTGACAGACGAAGAGTGTGGCGCAAGCTTCATCTGGCAGCAGACAGTGCGACGCATGAGATTATCTGTGCCGACTTATCGCTCAGCGGAACGACAGATGCGCAGGCACTGCCGGGCCTGATTAACCAAACCCACCGAAAAATCAGGGAAGTGTCAGCAGACGGTGCTTATGACGCCCGTTATAGCCAAGCGACATTATTTTGATAACAGCCAGCTATGCTTCTTTGCCGCATATCAGGGCATAGGATGTAATCATTTTTAAGTCGGTTGGCTATACTGCCACGATGCGTTGCTAAGAAAGAAAATCAGGCCCCTTATCCCGCCGCGAAGCGGAGCCAAATACTGGCCGAACAAGTACCATGAACGTAACCATGCGGTGGCGAATCAGCGTCTGAGCGGGAGTAATGATATGTGGAAAAAGAAAGTGGGTTATCACCGGCGTTCAGTGGCAGAAACAGCGATGTTCCGCATAAAAACTTTGCTGGGTGGCCATCTGAGCCTGCGTGACTATGAGGCTCAAGTAGGTGAAGCCATAGCGATGGTCAAAGCGCTGAACCGTATGACGGGCTTTGTTGAATAATTTAACCGTTTGATTTACATCTTCTTTAGGTAGAATGCATTTACAGAGAATGTATTTTGTTAGAACGACAAATCAAATAGTTAGCACAATAAAAAGCATTCCGAGAGGAAAAATTAGTCGTTGAAATTTTATAATGCTTATATAAATCAGTATCTTAAATTATTCAACAAAGCCCGTGTGACGTTGTTGGGTATGCCACACAGCGTCAGGATAGGATAACAGGTGTAGCAGAGGGAGTCATCCTGTCGGCTAATTCTGATTTATTCAACAAAGCCCCACCGTTATACCAGTGAGGTCTGACATCTCTATAATAATGGGTTATGTAGCGAATAATGGATGATTGAGCAGTACTAGGCTGTGTCCCTTAATTGCTTGAGCTATAGTATCCATCTGTTTCTAAGACACTTTGGATTATGGCTCGCTACGATCTTTCTGATGAAGCATGGGCAATCATTGAGCCCTTGTTACCAACCGTTTTGACATCTCCGCAGGCAGGCCGGCCATGGGCAGAACATCGCAAAATCCTCAACGGCATGTTCTGGATACTGTGTTCAGGTGCCCCATGGCGTGATTTACCTGAACGTTACGGCCCATGGAAAACCGTTTATAACCGTTTCAATAGATGGTCAAAGTCTGGAGTTATTAACATTATTTTTAATAAGTTACTTTCATTTCTTGATGCTCATGGACTTGTTGACTGGTCAGCCACTGCGCTGGATGGCAGCAATATCCGTGCGCTCAAATGTGCGGCTGGCGCTCAAAAAAACATCCCGATATTACCAACGATAACAGCCTGGGTCGCTCACGAGGTGGTTATGGCACCAAAATCCACATGGCGACTGACGGAAGCGGCATCCCGCTAAATATCGTACTGAGTGCTGGGCAGGCTCACGAAAGCCTGTTCGCGTTACGACTCCTGGACGGCATTGGCGTGCAACGGCAGAACGGTAGCATGAAGCGTCGTGGTCATGCGGTACTGGCTGACAAAGCCTACTCTGGCAATGCACTCCGTAACGAGTTGAAAATAAAAGGGATAATAGCGGTTATTCCCCGAAAATCAAATGAAAAACTGGCTTCAGATGGACGCTCACAACTTTATCGTGATGCTTATCGCCGTCGCAACGTTGTAGAAAGATGTTTTGGCCGTTTAAAGGAATATAGACGGATTGCCACACGTTATGAAAAAACGGCAAGAAACTATCTAGCAATGGTGAAACTGGGCTGCATCCGCTTGTTTTACGCCCGGTTACGTAATTAAGGGACACAGCCTAATATCGACAGCATCAAAGCGCTTTCCGTAGTCAAAGGGGGTTTTACCCATGGCGGCCAATGCCAAATCGTCATCGGTACTGACGTTGAAGCCTATTACCAGGCATTACAGGCCGCCATCGGTAAAGCCCGTGAAAATCAAGACGCAGCTCGGCACGCCATGCGCCATACAATAAACTAGTTGCTGAATAGAGACTTGCATTTTTTGTCAGGCTATTGAGAATAAAAAGAGGTTTAACTTAGAGAATAAAGGTTTGAAATGATCAACAAAGAGCGGTTGTTACGAGATAATCGTTTATGTAAAGCAATCATTGGATTATCAGTCGAAGAATTGAAAAATTTAGCCGCTGAATTTTCAGCTTGTTATTTGATTTATCGGAAAAAGAATCGAAAAGATCACGAGCGGCAGATGGGTGCAGGGCAGAAAGGATTTATCCCAACCCCATTAGATAAACTGCTTTTTATTTTATTGTATTTAAAATGTTATCCGACCTATGATTTGCAAGGACTTCTTTTTGGTTTAGATAGAACACGGGTATGTCGCTGGGTAAAAATATTATTGCCGGTTTTAGAGATGACCTTGGGGCGAGAATGTGTTTTGCCCGCTCGTCAAATTCGCTCTGCTGAGGAATTTTTTCGCGCCTTTCCTGGAGTTAAAGACGTCTTTATTGATGGGACAGAGCGACCTGTCCAAAAGCCTAAGAATCTGCGTCGGCGAAAAAAAATGTATTCGGGAAAGAAAAGACAGACCACTCGAAAAGGGCTTATTATGACCGACGAAACAAGGCAAATTGGATTTATCCCCATGAGCAAAAATGGGCGCCGTCACGATAAACGCTTACTCGATAAAGTCGATATAATTCGCCATATTCCTCCTGAGGTAACCATCTGGGCAGATACCGGTTTTCAAGGTATAGATAAACAGCATCCTAATACACAAATCCCAAAAAAAGGAACTCGAAAAAGACCTTTATCGCCTGAACAAAAACAAGAAAATAAAATAATCTCGGGCATCCGTATTGAGACTGTAAAATAATCTGTGTAAATGGCATTTTGAGGAAAACCTTCAAAGGATAACAAAATGCCTATCAGCAACGAACTTATTGACCAACTGCTTCAAGATTGTCACTCCCCTCAGGATCTGCTGGGTGAATCAGGCCTACTCAAGGTGCTGACTAAAAGACTGGCGGAACGGGTTCTTGAAGCTGAGATGGAGATGCACCTTGGGTATGCTAAGCATGACCCGGCTGGTAATCATTCAGGCAACTCACGCAATGGCAAGACATCCAAGAGCGTACGTAGCCAAAATGGGGAGATCGAGCTCGATATTCCGCGCGACCGCAACAGTACCTTCGAGCCGACACTGATCGGTAAGCACGAAAAACAGCTTAACGGCTTCGATGACCGCATTATTTCTCTCTATTCCAGAGGGTTATCAACCCGTGATATTCAGGCACACTTTAAAGAAGTCTACGGGGTCGATGTTTCCGCTGGCTTCATTTCTCAAGTGACCAATGCTGTGATGGATGAAGTTAAGCGCTGGCAGCAACGGCCGCTGGATGCGCTTTATCCCATTGTTTACCTTGACTGTATTGTTGTCAAAAGCCAGGACGGCGGAGCCGTGGCCAACAAGTCTGTTTATCTGGCCCTCGGCGTCAACGGCCAGGGCGAAAAAGAGCTGCTGGGGCTATGGATAGCCAAAACTGAGGGGGCCAAGTTCTGGTTATCTGTGATGACAGAACTGAAAAATCGTGGGCTAAAGGACATCTTCGTCGCCTGCTGCGATGGCCTGAAAGGCTTTCCTGATGCCATTGAAGCTGTTTACCCGCATACGCGGGTACAGCTCTGCATTGTGCATCAGGTGCGGAACTCGCTGCGCTACGTCGGCTGGAAAGAGCGTAAGGCCGTTGCTGCTGACCTGCGCACCATCTATAGTTCCGCAACGCTAGAGGGCGCTGAAGAGGCCCTGGATGCCTTCGCGGCCAAATGGGATGAACAGTTCCCGACGATCAGCCCGTCGTGGAGAAATAATTGGGAACGTCTCATCGTCATTTTTGACTTTCCGCCGGAGATCCGCAAGGTTATCTACACCACCAACGCGATAGAGTCGTTAAATGCTTCATTGCGCAAGATAACGAAAACGCGACGAATATTTCCAACGGATGACTCGGTGATAAAATTACTCTATCTAGCCTTGCATAATATCTCTGCTAAATGGACCTTGCCAATCAGAGACTGGAAACCTGCTATGAGCCAATTCATGTTGATGTATGGAGAACGAATCTCCGGTTAAGCAATGGAGCCATTTACACAAAATTCTTTACAGACTCTCCGTATACAGTTGAACACACCATCGCGGGTATCAAGCGCCTCGGTTGCATGACCCAAATTTTACGGAATCGTAGACCCTTTATTGATGATACCTTCTTACTCCTTAGCGCCGGTCTTTGGAATTTCCATCTCAGAACAGCGTAAAATTTACTTCAATCACCGAAACACCCTTATTTCACTATTAAGCAACACGCTTAATGTCACTGTGGGAACAGGCTATTTCACATTTCTCGGAGATCTTTTACCCGCTGTTGCCAGCCTTGATCAGTGGCGGTTTGATCCTCGGCGTCCGCAACGTTATCGGGGACATTCCGCTGGTTGAAGGTCAGCCGCTGATCGAGCGCAGCCCAATATGCCGCACGATCTATGATTTCCTCTGGCTGCTGGGTGAAGCCATCTTCTACTATCTGCCCGTGGCAATTTGCTGGTCAGCGGTGAAAAAAATGGGTGGCACACCGGTGCTGGGCATCATTCTCGGTATCACGCTCGTTTCCCCCCAGTTGATGAATGCCTATTCTATCGGTCAGCAAATACCGGCGGTGTGGGACTTTGGCGGGTTTACGGTAGAGCGTATCGGCTACCAGGCACAGGTCATCCCTTCCCTGCTGGCCGGTATTATGCTGGCAATGATTGAACGGCGTCTTAAAAAATGGATACCGTCTTCACTGCATCTGGTGAATGTCCCAGTGCTGTCGCTGCTGCTGGCGGTATTTCTGGCGCACACGGTCATCGGCCCGATTGGGCGCAGCATTGGAGATGGTATCGCCTGGGCAATCACAAACGTGATGACCGGCAGTTTTGCGCCTATCGGCGCGGCGCTGTTTGGCTTTCTCTATGCGCTACTGGTGATTACCGGCGTACACCAAACGACGTTGGCTATCGATTTGCAAATGATTCAAAGTATGCGACACACCCCGGTTTGGCCACTGATTGCACTGTCAAAAATTGCTCAGGGCTCTGCGGTGATTGGCATTATGCTGATCAGTCGCAAGGTGAATGAATGAGAGACCTCCGTGCCAGCGGCAATTTCCGATATGTTGGGCGTGGCAGAACCCGCCATGTACGGTATCAACCTCAAATACGGCTTTCCCATGTTGTGTGCCATGATTGGCTCCGCGCTGACGGCACTCCTGTGCGGCATGAGCGGCGTGATGGCCAATGGCATTGGCGTCGGTGGCTTACCCGGCATACTGTCCATCAAGCCCTCATTTTGGAGCGTCTATCTGGTCGCTATGGCGATCGCAGTCGTGATACCCGTGATACTGACCACCACGGTGTACCGGCGTAAACAACGACTGGGCGCATTGCCCAATGGGTAATTGCGTCCTATAACTAGCGTACAGGTAAAGCGCAAATGGGTAATGGTATGACAGCACCGCTTCCTTGGTGGCGCAATGGCGTCATCTATCAAATCTATCCCAAGAGTTTTCAGGACAGCACCGGTTCTGGCACTGGCGATCTGCAAGGCATTATTTCGCGTCTGGAGTATCTGCAACAGTTAGGTGCCGATGCGCTGTGGCTTACACCGGTGTATCCCTCGCCGCAGATGGATAATAGTTACGACGTTGCCGACTACTGCGACATCGATCCCGTCTATGGCACGATGCACGATATGGAAACGTTGATCGCGCAAGCCCACGGGCGCGGGATGCGTATCATTATGGATATGGTGTTTAACCATACGTCTGCCCAGCACCCTTGGTTTATAGAGGCACAAACGCCTGATAGCGACTATCGCGCGTTTTACTACTGGCGCGCCGGAACAGAAACGTCGCCCCCAACAACTGGCGTTCAAAATTCGGCGGCAGCGCCTGGCAGTGGCATGCCGCCAGTCAGCAACATTACCTGCATTTGTTCGCACCACAACAGGCCGATTTGAACTGGGAGCACGCGCCGGTTCGTGAGGCGTTGCAAGCGGTCTGTCACTTTTGGGCGGATAAAGGGGTGGATGGCCTGCGTCTGGATGTGATCAATCTGGTGTCGAAACAGCAGGATTTCCCCTCGGATAGCGAAGGTGACGGTCGCCGCTTTTATACCGATGGGCCACGTATGGTGGAGTTTCTTCACGAATGCAACCGCACCGTATTCTCTCCGCGCAAACTCGTGACCGTCGGTGAAATGTCTTCGACCACCTTAGAGAACTGCCAACATTATGCCCCACTGACGGGCAATGCATTGTCAATGACGTTTAACTTCCATCATCTAAAAGTGGATTATCCGGGCGGAGAGAAGTGGACGCTGGCAGCACCGGATTTCATTGCGTTGAAAGCGTTGTTCAATACCTGGCAACGCGGTATGCATAATAAAGCCTGGAGTGCACTATTCTGGTGTAATCACGATCAGCCACGCATCGTTTCTCGCTTTGGCGATGAGGGCGACTATCGCACGCCGTCAGCCAAAATGTTGGCGATGGTGCTGCACGGCATGCAGGGTACCCCCTATATTTATCAAGGGGAAGAGATCGGTATGACCAACTCCGGCTATTACACCCTTGAGCACTATCGCGATATAGAAAGCCTGAATGTCTACGCGGAACATCTCGCCAAGGGTGAAACACCCGCGCAGGTGCTGCGTATTCTCGCCCACAAATCACGCGATAATGGGCGCAGCCCGATGCAATGGTCAGCTGCGCCGTCGGCGGGCTTTACGTCAGGTACGCCCTGGATATCCCCCGGAACAGGTTACGCGGAGATTAACGTATCGCAGGCACTTGCCGATCCGCACTCGGTGTTTTACACCTACCAACGGTTGATCGCCCTGCGTAAAGCGCTGCCACTGCTGACCTATGGCGACTACCACGACCTGTCCCCTGAGCATCCAACCCTCTGGTTCTATCGCCGCCGCTGGCAGGGACAACAGTTGCTGGTGCTCGCCAATCTGAGTCGGAAAATACAGTATTACGCGCTGCCTAACTAACCAGCCGTTCCCTCAGCGCTGGCGCCTGCTGCTAAGCAACTATGATGATCCTCCCGTGCACCCGGTTTCACTGACGTTGCGCCCTTATGAGGCGATTTATTGGCTGTCTGATACCGAACTCTGAGGGGGAAAACCACGGTTTACTCCTTCAGCACTGCGAAAAGTCTCAGCGATAAATCACCACAGTGATCGGGCACCGAGATAGCGCAGTGTCCGGAAGCCAGCGCATCCTGTACGCCGGAATGCTCAAGGTCGACGCTAAAGCAGAGGTTTTCCCAATTCAGAGGAATAACCGCAGGGATGTCATTAACCGGTTGCAACGGTTTATCCTGACTCGCTGCGTCTTGGCGCATACGGACGGCATGTCGTGTGCCAACCGCACACTGCGTCATGATATGCGCGCGCAACCGCTGCGAAGACCAGGATGAGTGCGCCAAAAGATAAATCTCAGAGACAGAATCCAGATTATGCGGCTGTAACTGGCCGACCCACAGATGATCTTTTTCACGCCTTAGCGCGATCCCCACGGTTCTGGCGGGCATACAGGTTTCAAGTAACGCATTGAGTAGTGAAAAGAGAGACGAAAACACCTCTGCGAGGCGAGTGTGGTCATAGCGGGGAATATCCGCCGCGCTCCACCCTTGCGTATAGGGCAACAGCGGACCGGCTAACTTAACCAGCTCACGATAGACCAATTCCGGATGCAACGCCGTTGCCTGGCTAATTTCACTCAGCACGGACTCGTAGCGATTTAACACGTTCAACAACCAAAACAGCGGCATATCTGGCTGCCCATGCTTTCTGGGTTGTTCATGGCGCAGCGCCAGCAGACGGCGACGTTTGCAGCGAGAACGCGACAACAATTGCTTCGACTGCGCCACCAGCATCGGTGAGGCGGAAAACGTTAGCAACGGTGGAATGAACGAAGTATCGATTTCCCAACGTCCTTGCCCATTGCGGTTAAGTCGCGCAATAGGATACGTGTGATAATCACGGTTTTCATCAACGCTAAAGCGTACACAAATTGCGGAGCTCGCGGCCATATCGTTCTCTCGGGGTGCTTTCTCCGGCGCGTTCACGCCATAGGCTAATGCAGGCGGCTCCTGAACACGAGAAGGGTGAGGTAACGCATCGCGCTGATGCTCGTTGGAAGGAAGCGCCAACAGCACATCCACCTGTTGCAGCTGTGGTGCCAAATGGCGATCCAACGGGACTGCACAACACAGCCCAGACAATCTGGCGGCGTCAATCCACGTACCGTCGGGTAAACACAGGCGCAGTTGCTTTAGCGTTAAAGAGTGATGCTGCATCGCCTCTTCATCAAGTTGTAACGCTTCAACCCCCCATGCATTTGACAATGATTGAGGTAAGACGTGTTTGCGGCTCAGTCTGTTCTGCTCCGAAGTAAGCAGAGATGGCCGGGAAGAAAGCAAGGTGCCTCTGTTCCATCGAGGCCTTGGCGTCTTCATGCTTGATGGTTCTCCTCAATATCTTCATGCATTCTGGCAATGCCGGTTTATACAGCAGAGTGTCTCAACCGACGTGTATGATGATAATACCTGCATCAGCCTCGTATCCAGGCAGTAATGCACTTATCCGTTAGTGATATTATTTACAGGTAAGAGTAACGTTCATGACGGCCACACAGTAGCAGATATGGAAGCCAGGAAGAAACAAAATTATCCTTGAAAAAAACAAATGAGAATCTTCGCTTATAAAAAAGATATTTAGCATCGATAAATAAGTGGCGCATTTATTCCGTAATACACCATAATATAATACCCTAAGATAATATTTTCTTTAATATAGTCAGCGAATCAAGAAAAGCAAATAAACAGCACGGCAATAATCATATTATCACCGTACCCTATTGAAAAATCACGTTAATGGCGCGCCAATAGCAGACCAAGTACAATCCCTAACGATGCGCCTACGCCTACACTGTGTCACGGTTTTTTATGCACATAACCGTCCGCACGATTGGCGACTTGTTTCGCCTTAGCATAATAACTGTCGGAAATACCTAATCTCGATTTAACTTCCAATAGGGCATTCTCCGCATTTTTCTTCAAGGTAATATAAGCTTCATCAGCACTATCACCAGAATAACGCAATATATCATCTAATGTATCGGCTAATAATTTCGCATCATCTTCAATACGAATATCTTCTGGCCCAATTCCCAGTCGAAATGCAACAAAGTGACCCACTGGCCAGACCCGGATAAAATCACCGTTCTGGCCCTACTGGAGATCCCGTTGCATGCAGGGAAAACATCTGACTCACAAAGAGCGGTTCTACATCGAAAAACGGCGTGGTGATGGGGTTAACCAGGCCACCATCGCCCGGGAACTGGAGCTTCCTCGTTCTACCATCAGCAGGGAACTCAGACGCAATACCGACGCCGCTTTCAACGGGGTCTATTCCTGCAGAAGGGCCGAAACGTTGGCCAGAGGGCGGCGGCAGAAAACACGGCCGGACAGCGTGATTAACCAGCTTGAACCGCACATTCAGGACTTTATCAGAACGGCGCTGTCTACCCACACCTCACCTGAGGTCATCAGTGGGCGCCTGGTCCTGGAATTTGGCCTGTCCGTCAGCAAGAACTCGCTCTATCGCTATATCCAGCAGGAGCGCCGGGCCGGCGGTGAGCTGTATCAGCAGCTCCCTCATCGGGGTAAACGGTATAACTATCAGACCGATGAGAACAAACGCGGTCCTATTCCCAACCGTGTTGGCATTGAGCAGCGGCCGGCCGTTGCTGACCTCAAGCAGGAACCCGGGCATTTCGAGATTGACACCATCTTTGGCAAAGATCAGAAATCATTCCTGCTGACGGTGGTCGATAAAGCCGTCAAGCTGGTCATCATTCGCAAACTGCCCAACAAGCGAGCAGAGACAGTGGTAGCGGCCTTCAGGGACATCGTTGCCAATACCTTCTGCGAGTTTAAAACCCTGACTGCTGACAACGGTTCTGAATTTTCCCAGCACGGGGAAATTACAAAAGTCACGGGGGCACCGGTCTACTTTGCCCGGCCATATCATTCCTGGGAACGCGGGTTGAATGAGCATACCAACGGCCTGATACGGCGTTTTTACCCGAAGGGAACGGACTTCAATTATAGCCAAGCGACATTATTTTGATAACAGCCAGCTATGCTTCTTTGCCGCATATCAGGGCATAGGATGTAATCATTTTTAAGTCGGTTGGCTATATGTCACCCATCGCAAGGTTGCAGCACTCGAACACCTGCTCAATACGCGAGGCCGAAAATCGCTGGGTTATCGTTCTCCAAATGAGGTATTTTTAACGCACTTACAGGCGGCATAATGCCCTACCGTTTTGTTGCGTTTCGACTGGGAATGGGGCCTGTGGGTTGTTTTTTTCAGCCATAATCGACTCCATGTTATTTCACTCAACGGTAGATTAACTATAGTCAAGTTCTCGACACATTAGGGCCTTGATCACCACAGACCATTCCGAAAATAGAAACCAGGATAAACAACAGACCAACATAACCGCCTGACGCGCAAAAAAAAAAGCGGCCGCAACCGGGTAACGGCTGCGGCCGCTTTTATAATGCAATTCCGATGTATTACATCAACGGCTGCGCCATCTGCACCAGTGAAATCAGCGGCTGCGGATACAACCCCAGCAGCAGCACAGCGATGGCAGAAATCAACACCACCACGCCGCCTGCGGTTAGCGCCCAGTTATTGGGCGTATCACGCTGACGTTCTTGCGGTGCCGTCAGATATAGGCTGACCATGACACGCAGATAGTAGTAGAGGCCAATGGCACTCCCCACCACCACCGCACCCGTCAGCCACCACAGCTTGGCGTCAACGCCTACGGCCAATACATAGAATTTGCCGAAAAAGCCCAGCGTCATCGGGATACCAGCCAGAGAAAGCATCATCACCGTCATGACCGCAGACAGAATCGGTTTATGCCAGAACAGCCCACGATAAGAGAACAGAGAATCCGCATCCGGGCCACGGTACGGGCTGGACATCAGGCTGACAACCCCAAAGGCTCCCAGGCTGCTGAACAGGTAGCCCGCCAGATAGACCCCCACGGTTTCTAATGCCAACTGGTGAGTTTGTACGGCAATCAGCGCCACAAGCAAGTAGCCGAGGTGAGCGATGGAAGAGTAACCGAGCAGACGTTTGATGTTGCTTTGCGCAACTGCCATCAGGTTACCAAACAGGATGGAGGCAAACGCGATCACACCCAGCGCCGTTCTGACCGAATCACTGTCAACCATAGGCGCATAGAGGAACAGACGCATCACAGCACCAAAAATGGCGATCTTGCTGGCAGTCGCCAGGAAAGTCGACACCGGTGCCGGGGCACCTTGATACACATCCGGCGTCCAGAGGTGGAACGGCACCAGCGAGAGTTTGAACCCCAAACCGACAATCATCATGCCGAGACCGGCCAACAGCAGCGGCTCGTACAGTGTACGATCCGCCATCCGCGCACCCAGACTGGCAAAGCTCAAGCTACCCGAATCAGCATAGACCAGCGCCATCCCAAACAGCAGGAAGGACGAGGCAGCAGCAGAAAGCAGCATATATTTGATGCCAGCTTCCAGCGAGCGACGCTGGCGAAACGCATAGCTCACCAGACCGAACAGCGGCAGTGAGATAAGTTCAATACCGATGAACAGCGACGCCAAATGGTTAGCGCTGGCCAGCATAACACCGCCCAACGCAGCAATTGCCACCAGCAGATAAAACTCGTCGCGGTTATCCGAATAGCCTTCCAGCCACGGGTAAGCGAACGTGCAGGTCGCCAGACTGGCAAGCAGCACCAGCGCGGTGTAGAACATGGAGAAACCGTCTACCCGCAGCAGCGGCGTCACGTCCATCGGACCCGCGTTACCCACCAGAATCAGCGAGAACAACGCAATGTTAAGACCGATCACCGTGACAGTGGCATTGAAGAAATGGTTGCGTCGCCACGCAATGCACAGCATCACAACCACGGCGGTCAAACCGACGATTAACAGCGGCAGAAGCGCGACCAGGTGTTGAAGAGTTATTGTCATGGCGAATTACGGCCTTGTCGTTGAAAGTGTTGAATCAGCCGCTGATGACATAAACCAATGCTGGATATTAGCCATTGCCGCATCAGACGTATTCAGGATGGTCTGCGGGAACAACCCGAGCAGCACCAGCAATACCACCAGCAACATCACCATAGACAATTCACGGGTGGACAGCCCCGGCAGTTTTTCATCGGATTTGGGCGTGCCGTAGTAAGCGCGTTGCATCATCACCAGCGAGTAGACGGAGGCAAACACCAGACCAAACGTCGAAATCACAGTGATCACCGGCACCACAGGGTAGCTACCGAACAGAATCATAAACTCGCCGACGAAGTTGCCGGTGCCCGGAATCCCCAGCGTCGCCACCGCAAAGAACAACGACAGTGAGGGCAAGAAACGAATGCGCGCCCACAGGCCGCCCATCTGACGCAAATCGCGCGTATGCAGACGCTCGTAAAGCTGGCCGCACAGAATAAACAGACCGGCCGCAGAAAGCCCATGCGCAATCATCTGAATGACCGCCCCCTGATACGCCAGGTGGCTGCCGGAGTAGATGGCAATCATCACAAAGCCCATGTGAGACACCGACGTGTAGGCAATCAGGCGTTTGATATCGGTCTGCATAAACGCCATCCAGGCGCCGTAGAAGATACCGATAACGCCCAGCCACATCGCGATAGGCGCAAATTCATGGGACGCATTGGGGAACAGCGGCAGGCTGAAACGCAGCAGACCGTAGGCCGCTGTTTTCAGCAAGATACCCGCCAGGTCGACAGAACCCGCCGTCGGCGCCTGACTGTGCGCATCCTGCAACCAGCCGTGCAGAGGCACAACCGGCATTTTCACCGCAAAGGCGATAAAGAAGCCCAGCATCAGCAGGTATTCCACGCCGCGCGACATCGGCGTGTGCAGCAGATCGGTGTAACTAAAGGTCCACACCCCAGTGGCATCGTGATGCACAAACACCAGCGCCAGAATGGCAATCAGCATGATCAAGCCGCTGGACTGGGTGTAGATAAAGAACTTGGTGGCCGCGGTAATACGCGTTTTCCCATCGGAACCTTTGTGTCCCCACAGTGCGATGAGGAAATACATCGGCACCAGCATCATCTCCCAGAAGAAGAAGAACAGGAACATGTCAATCGCCAGGAACACGCCAATCACGCCGCCCAGGATCCACAACAGGTTCAGGTGGAAGAAGCCCTGGTAACGTTGGATTTCATTCCACGAACACAGGATTGCCAACACCCCCAGCAGACCGGTCAGCACCACCATCAGCAGCGACAACCCATCCAGCGCCAGGTGAATACCGATACCGAAGCGCGGAATCCACGGCACGTTGTATTCAGACTGCCAGAACGGCACATCAGACTGCGCCGTTAAAGAGTACCCGCCCTGCAACCAAAGCAGCAGCGACAGCACCAGCGTTAACCCCATCGATATCAGTGCGATCCAGCGCGGCACGCGGGTGCCGAAGCGCTCGAGCTGCCAGCACAGCAGGCCGCCGATAAAGGGGAGAAGTATTAGCCAAGGTAGTAGCATGGCGTTTTGCGTCCCTAATTTTAAGAAATCTGAAAACTTGCTGTGGCGGTAGCCATTCGTATTGGCTTCCCGCCCCTGCGCATCATTACTGCGTGTTTTTCATCGCGTTTACCTCACGGCACGGTGTCACCTGATAATGGGTCATCAGATAACAGGCCATCAGATAAACTGTAACAATGCCAGCACCACAACCGCCCCTATGCCCATTGACGCAACATACCAGCGCAGTTGGCCATTCTGACTGACGGCCAACCCTTTGTTGCCCCAACGCACCACCACGGCAGGCAAGCCCATCATCGCGTTCAACGGATCGCGCTGTAGCAGTTTGGCAATCGCCAGATACGGTTGTACGAAGACTTTGTCATACAGCCAGTCAAATCCCCAGGCGTGGAACCACCAGGTAGAGAAGAAGCGACCCGGAGCACTCTGCGCTACGCTGGTCACAAACTGGCGTTTACCCAGCCACAGCACCGCGGCCAGCAGAATACCGGCAATCGCCACCACGCCAGACGCAATTTCTAACGTCAGAGTTCGGTCGTGACCGAGTTCCGTGGTCTGCGGCAGCACACCGTGCAACGGCGGCACAATCAACGCACCGATGAACGTGGAGAGCACCATCAGCACCAGTAACGGAATGTGGTGAGACAGCCCTTTGCCTGCGTGCGCTTTGGTTTTCGCTTCGCCATGGAACACGATGAAAATCATGCGGAAGGTGTACAGCGAGGTCATAAACGCCCCGGCCAGCCCCGCCATCATCAAATCCATATGGCCGTTAGCCCAGGCACCCGCCAGAATTTCATCTTTACTGAAGAAGCCGGCGGTGACCAACGGCAGTGCCGCCAGCGCCGAGCCGCCAATAAGGAAACTGACGTACACCAGCGGAATGGTTTTACGCAGTCCGCCCATCTTGAAGATGTTCTGTTCGTGATGGCAGGCAAGAATCACCGAGCCGGAGGCCAGGAACAACAACGCTTTAAAGAAGGCATGCGTCATCAGGTGGAAAATCGCCGCATCCCACGCCTGCACGCCCAGCGCCAGAAACATGTAACCAATCTGGCTCATGGTGGAGTAGGCCAACACGCGCTTGATGTCGCTCTGTACCAGCGCGGCAAATCCCGCCAGCACCAGCGTCACGGCACCAACGATACCCACCAGATGCAGCACATCCGGCGCCATCAGGAACAAACCGTTGGTCCGGGCAATCAGGTAAACCCCAGCTGTTACCATGGTCGCGGCGTGGATCAGCGCGGAAACCGGCGTCGGACCAGCCATCGCATCTGCCAACCAGGTTTGCAGCGGTAACTGGGCAGATTTACCCACCGCGCCACCCAGCAACATCAGCGTTGCCCAGGTAATCGCCGGAGATCCTTCTGCCAGTTTCTGCGGTGCCAACACCATCAGTTCGCGGAAATTGAGCGTGCCCAACTCTTTGAACAGGATAAACAGCGCAAACGCCAGGAACACGTCACCAACGCGCGTCACGACGAAGGCTTTCATCGCCGCCGCACCGTTCTTCGGATTGGTGTAGTAGAAACCGATCAGCAGATAACTGCACAGCCCTACCCCTTCCCAGCCGAGGTACATCAGCAGCAGGTTATCCGCCAACACCAGGATCACCATGCTGGCAATAAACAGGTTGGTGTAAGCGAAGAAGCGAGAGTAGCCCTCTTCACCGCGCATGTACCAGGAGGCGAACAGATGAATAAAGAAACCAACGCCCGTCACCACCGACAGCATGGTAAGAGACAAGCCATCCAGCGCCAGACGGAAGGCAATGTTAAAATTGCCGACTGCCATCCAGGTCCACAGAGGTTGCGTGAAAAAGGTCACACCGCCATCATGGTGCTGCGCAAAGAAATCAATCGCGACCCAGCAGGTGGTCAAGGCGGCCAACCCGATAGAACCCACACCCACGGTAGCCGCGGTGTTTTCCGACCAGCGACCGCGCGAAAATGCCAACAGCAAAAAGCCGAGCAGCGGGAATAATGTTGTTAAGTAGAGTAAGTTCATCCGCGCATCTCACTGACAGTATCGATATTCAGGGTATGACGACGGCGATACATCTGGAGCAACAGCGCCAGACCGATGCTGGCTTCCGCTGCCGCCAGCGTGATCGCCAGAACATACATCACCTGCCCATCCGCGTGCCCCCAATAGCTGCCGGCAACCACAAACGCCAGCGCGGCGGCATTGATCATCACTTCCAGACTAATCAGCATAAACAAGAGGTTACGCCGAATAATCAGGCCCATCAGGCCGAGAGAAAATAAAATGGCAGCCAAAGCTAACCCATGTTGTAACGGGATCATGCACGCTCCTCCGCCAGTTTCTTCTCGGTCTCTTCTTTAGCCTGGCTATCGACCATCTTGTCCTCACGGCCCACGTGGAACGCCACTACCAGCCCAGCCAGCAACAGCATAGAGGACAATTCCACCGCCAACACATAAGGTCCAAACAGCGTGATGCCAACGGCTTTGGCATCAATCATGTTCCCTGTGATTTCCGCGCTGCTAATACTGAAAACGGCGCGAACCACTACGAGCAGCAGAACCAGCGCCAGCACCGCCGGACCAATCCACACGCTCGGTTTCAACCAGGCGCTTTCCTGTTGGTCTACGCTATTCAAGTTCAGCATCATCACCACAAACACGAACAGCACCATGATGGCACCGGCATAAACGATGATTTCTACCGCCCCGGCGAAATACGCCCCCAGCGAGAAAAATACGCCGGAGATAGCCAGCAGCGAGACGATTAAATACAACAATGCATGTACAGGGTTAGTGTGAGTAATCACACGTAGGGTCGCCAGAATGGCGATTAACCCCGATGCATAAAACGCGAATTCCATGCTCGGCTCCTTAGGGCAACAGGCCTTTGACATCAATGGGTTTGGCTTCGTTTTCGGCGTCGCCCTTCTCTTTCCCATCGATAGCCATACCCGCCATCCGGTAGAAGTTGTATTCCGGGTATTTACCGGGCCCTGAGATCAACAGATCTTGTTTCTCGTACACCAGATCCTGGCGCTTATACTCGCCCATTT
The DNA here is from genome assembly GCF_052050035.1 of Symbiopectobacterium purcellii. Taxonomy (GTDB): domain Bacteria; phylum Pseudomonadota; class Gammaproteobacteria; order Enterobacterales; family Enterobacteriaceae; genus Symbiopectobacterium; species Symbiopectobacterium purcellii_A. Next base: position 3,005,877 of record NZ_CP189882.1, on the reverse strand, counting down.
CAAAATCCGGCGTCAGCTGAATCGCGGTGGTCGGGCACGCTTCTTCACAGAAGCCGCAAAAAATGCAGCGCGAGAAGTTGATGCGGAAAAATTCGGGATACCAACGGCCATCCTTCATTTCCGCTTTCTGCAACGAGATACAGCCGACCGGACAGGCCACGGCGCACAGGTTACAAGCAACGCAACGCTCCTCACCATCCGGATCGCGCGTCAGCACAATACGACCACGATAGCGTGGGGGTGGGTTGACCGGCTCTTCCGGATACATTTTGGTTTCACGCTTTTTGAAGGCGTTGGACCCGACCATACAGATACTGCGTACCTGGGTACCGAAACCAACCACAATGTCTTTTATCTTCATGGTTCAGTTCCCTTTACTGTGCGTTGTACAAAATCACGGCCGCCGTCGCCAGCAGATTAAGCAGCGTTAACGGCAGGCAGACGGTCCACCCGAAGGTCATCACCTGGTCATAGCGCGGACGCGGCAACGAAGCACGGATCAGGATGAACATCATCATGAAGAAGCCGGTTTTCAGCGCAAACCAAACGAAAGGCGGTAACAATGGCCCATGCCAGCCGCCGAAGAACAGCGTTACCATCAGCGCCGATACGGTCACGATGCCGATGTATTCCCCGACGAAGAACAGACCGAATTTCATACCGGAATATTCGATGTGGTAACCATCCGCCAGTTCTTGCTCCGCTTCCGGTTGGTCGAAAGGATGGCGGTGGCACACCGCTACACCCGCGATGGCAAAGGTCAAAAAACCAAAGAACTGCGGAATGACGTTCCACAAGTGCGCTTGAGATTCGACGATATCGCCCATGTTGAAAGAACCCGCCTGTGCGACCACGCCCATCAGCGACAGACCGAGAAACACTTCGTAGCTCAGCGTTTGTGCTGATGCACGCACCGCCCCCAGCAGCGAGTATTTGTTACCGCTCGCCCAACCGGCGAACAGCACGGCGTACACCGCCAGCCCCGCCATCATCAGGAAGAACAGCAGGCCGATGTTTAAATCGGCTACGCCCCAGGTCGGAGTGACCGGCACAATCGCAAACGAGAGCAACAGCGAGGTAAAGGCAATGACCGGTGCCAGCGTGAAAATCACGTGGTCGGTAAAGCGCGGTACCCAGTCCTCTTTAAAGAACATCTTGATCATGTCAGCAACCAGCTGCAATGATCCGCCCCACCCCAGGCGGTTTGGTCCGTAACGCCCTTGGAACAGCCCCAGAAGGCGACGTTCACCCATACTCATGAATGCGCCGCAGGTGACGACCACCAGCAGGATCACCATGGCTTTGCCGACGGCGATCAAGGTATACATAACCTCCGGTGTTAACCAGCTCATTGTGCAGCCTCCCTCAGACTTTCAATGGTTGCCCCTGCCAGCGACGGCGCAATACCCGGGAAACCTAACGGCAATCCAACCTGTCCCTGACGCAGAGCGTCGCTCAGTCGTAGCGGCAGGCGCAGGGTCTGGCCCTGACAGCGCAGCTCAAGCAGCGCGCCAGCGTTAACCCCCAGCAGCGCGGCATCAGCAAGACTGACCATCACGTAAGCATCATCCATACGTTGTTGGATAACCGTAGCACGCTGTGTCATCTCTTCACTGCCGAACAAATGGTAATAAGGTGCGACGCGCCACTGTCCCGGCTGTGTGTTAAACGCTGCCGGAATGGCGTCGAAGTAACCCAGTTCGCCTTCGCCCGCTTCGATCAAACGCACACCCGGATCCCCGTGGCGCAGGTGACCGCCCACTTCGTCTTGGAATTTGTTCCACGCCTGCGGGGAGTTCCAACCGGGAGACCAGGCAAACGGAATCTGCTGGCGCGCGGCTGTCGGACTGTTGTTCCCTTCCATCGAGAAGGCAAACATCGTGTCTTTGTCTTGTGGCTGACGCGGTTCATGCACGCTGATATTGGCGCGCATTGAGGTACGGCCGCTGGAGCGATTAGGCGAACGCGCCAGTTTCTGCCCGTTGATACGGAAATTGGCATCTGGCGCAGCGTCTTTGATACCTGCTAACTGCGGCAACGCGCTCACACAGGCATCAATCACGTGATCCAGTTGTGTCCAATCGACCTTACGGCTCTGATAGGTGGTCGCCAGCGAATGCAGCCAACGCCAGCTTTCCAGCATCACCACGCTGTTGTCATAGTAGGCCGGATCGTACACCTGGAAGAAACGCTGAGCGCGGCCTTCCTGATTTATCAGCGTACCATCACTTTCAGCAAAGCTGGCGGCAGAGAGGATTAACGACGCGTTGTCCATGATCGCTGTGCGCTGGTGATCCAGCACGATCAGATTGGTGGCTTTAGCCAGCGCCGCATCCACGCGCGCCTGCGGGGCGTGACGATAGAGATCGTTTTCCAGCACCACCACGCTATCGGCGGCACCACTCTCCAACTGAGCCAGCGCATCGTCCAGCGAACCGCCGCCCATCATCGACAGGCCAATGCTGTTCGCGGCGGAGGCGACAAAGGTCACACCGACATCTGAACCGCGTTGTTTAAGCGCTTTCGCCACGTTGGCAGCCGCTTCGATAACTGCTTCGCTACCAGAATGGGTACCAGAGATAATCAGCGGTTTCTTCGCACCAGCCAGTGCCTGCACGATAACGTCAACTTTCGGTGCCAGAGCAGCATCCAAATCGGTGACTGCCGGGGCATTTTCATCCAACGCATGAGCGATGGCGAAGCCAAGGCGCGCCTGATCCTCTACCGGTGCACGGTAGTTCCAGGCGGCAATATCATCCAGACGGGTTTTATCTACCGATGTCATAAACAGCGGATGCTTGGCGTGTTGGCCGATGTTGAGAATGGCCGCAATCTGCCAGTCTGCCACTTTTTGTGCAGCTGCCATTTCACGCGCTTTCCCCTTCACCGCCTGACGAACCGCCAGCGCAATACGCGCGCCGGTTTGGGTCAAATCTTCGCCCAGCACCAGCACGGCATCATAGCTTTCGATATCACGCAGCATCGGGGTGCGTACACCGCTGTCGCGCAACACGTTGAGGATCAGCTGTAAACGCGCCTGCTCAGCGTGGGCAATACCAGTGTAGAAGCGTTCCGCCCCCACCAGTTCGCGCAACGCAAAGTTGCTTTCTACGCTGGCGCGCGGAGAGCCAATGCCGATGACGCATTTTGACTGACGCAGCACATCCGCCGCCCCTTGCAACGCCTGATCGGCATTCAGGGCAATCCAGTCATCGCCACGACGCTGCAACGGCTGACGCGGACGATCTTTCGCGTTGACGTAGCCATAACCAAAACGGCCACGGTCACACAGGAAATAGTGGTTCACGCTACCGTTATAGCGGTTTTCGATACGACGCAGCTCGCCATAACGTTCACCGGGGCTGGTGTTACACCCGACGCTGCACTGCTGGCAGACGCTGGGCGCAAACTGCATATCCCATTTGCGGTTGTAGCGCGTAGAGTGGGTTTTATCAGTGAACACCCCGGTCGGACACACTTCGACCAGGTTGCCGGAAAATTCACTTTCCAACACGCCATCTTCAGGACGACCAAAGTAGACGTTGTCATGGGCACCATACACGCCCAAATCGGTGCCACCGGCGTAGTCTTTGTAGTAACGCACACAGCGATAGCAGGCGATGCAGCGGTTCATCTCATGAGAGATAAACGGCCCCAGATCCTGATTGCGGTGAGTACGTTTGGTAAAGCGATAGCGGCGGAAGTTGTGTCCCGTCATCACCGTCATATCCTGCAAATGACAGTTGCCACCCTCTTCGCAGACCGGGCAGTCGTGCGGGTGGTTAGCCATCAGGAATTCGACGATGGTTTTACGGAACAGTTTGGCTTCCTCATCGTCGATGGCGATAAACGCGCCATCTGTTGCGGGGGTCATGCAGGACATGACCAGACGGCCACGCGTGTCCTCCGCATTCTGGTACTGCTTCACCGCGCAGAGGCGGCAGGAACCGACGCTACCCAGCGCGGGATGCCAGCAAAAGTAAGGAATATCAAGCCCCAGCGTCAGACAAGCCTCTAGCAGGTTGTCCGAGCCGTTCACCTCATACTCTTTGCCGTCTACATGAATCGTAGCCATAGTCAGCATGCTTCCATAATGGCCCGTGTTGCCACAGGCGCTAATCAAAAATTCTGTAATAAGAGCAGGCTATCCGCCAGCGGAGACGTGTTTCGTCTCCTGTTATTGTCGGCTTGATTACCAACGCTCTTTCAGCAGGTTCGGCTGAATACCGCCAATTGCTTTGGTATTTCCCAGATATTGCGGCGCAATACCCGCTTCAAATTCTTCACGGAAATACTTGATAGCACTTTGCAGCGGCTCAACGGCACCTGGCGCATGGGCGCAGAAGGTGTTGCCCGGCCCGAGGAAGCGGCACAGTTGCTCCAGCGTTTCAATATCGCCGGGTTGCCCTTCGCCTCGCTCCAGCGCACGCAGGATCTTCACGCTCCACGGTAACCCGTCGCGGCACGGCGTACACCAGCCACAGGATTCACGGGCAAAGAACTCTTCGAGATTGCGGGTCAGCCCCACCATGTTGATCTCGTGATCGACCGCCATGGCCAACGCCGTGCCGAGACGGCTGCCTGCCTTGGCGATATGCTCGAAATCCATCGGCAGATCGAGGTGCGCTTCGGTGAGGAAATCGGTCCCCGCGCCGCCCGGCTGCCAGGCTTTGAATTTAAACCCATCGCGCATACCACCCGCGTAGTCTTCCAAAATCTCGCGCGCCGTGGTGCCAAACGGCAGTTCCCACAAACCAGGGTTTTTCACCCGGCCAGAGAACCCCATCAGTTTGGTCCCTGCATCCTTACTCTTGCCAGCAGACAGCCCCTGATACCATTCGGCACCGTGTGCGATAATCGCAGGCACATTACACAGGGTTTCTACGTTGTTCACGCAGGTCGGTTTGCCCCACGCACCGGCAGAAGCTGGGAACGGTGGCTTGGAACGCGGATTCGCGCGCCGGCCTTCCAGTGAGTTGATCAGCGCGGTTTCTTCACCACAGATGTAGCGACCAGCGCCGGTGTGCACGAACAGTTCGAAATCGAATCCGCTGCCGAGAATATTTTTGCCGAGCAGGCCCGCCTGTTTGGCTTCTTCGATGGCGCGACGCAGGTTCACGGCTGCCTCTACGTATTCGCCACGCAGGAAGATATAGCCGCAATAGGCTTTAAGGGCGAACGCGCTGATCAGCATGCCTTCCACCAGCAGGTGCGGCAGTTGCTCCATCAGCAGACGGTCTTTGTAGGTGCCCGGCTCCATCTCATCCGCGTTACACAGCAGATAGCGGATGTTCATGCTTTCGTCTTTCGGCATCAGGCTCCATTTCAGCCCCGTGGAGAAGCCCGCACCGCCGCGCCCTTTCAGGCCCGCGTCTTTTACCAGGCTAACCACTTCGTCCTGAGCCATGCCACTGAGCGCTTTCTGCGCCGCCACATACCCATTCTTTGCGCGGTATTCGTCAAGCCATACCGGCTGCTTGTCATCGCGTAGACGCCAGGTCAGCGGATGCTGTTCGGGCGTCAAAATCCTGTTCATACTCATTGATACGGCTCCAATAGCGAATCGATATCGTCAGGCTTGACATGACTGTGCGTGTCCTCGTCGATCATCATCGACGGGCCTTTGTCACAGTTGCCCAGGCAGCAGGTCGGCAGCAGGGTGAAACGGCCGTCAAAGGTAGTTTGACCGGGTTTAATCTTCAGTTTTCGTTCCAACGCCGCTTGTACGCCCTGAAAACCGTTGATGTAGCACACCACGCTGTCGCAATAGCGAATCACGTGCCGTCCAACCGGTTGACGGAAAATCTGGCTGTAAAACGTCGCCACGCCTTCCACATCGCTGGCCGGAATTCCCAGAATGTCGGCAATGGCATGGATAGCGCCATCCGGCACCCAGCCACGATGTTTCTGAACAATTTTCAGCGCTTCGATGGACGCCGCACGCGCATCTTCGTAATGATGTTTCTCATGCTCGATGGCATCGCGCTCAGCGTCGCTCAATACAAAAACAGACTCGTTCGGCGCGGCATCGGCTGCGGCGTTAATAGGTTGTTGAGTGTCTTGATCATGCATAATTAGCGATCCACATCTGACATAACGAAATCAATACTCCCGAGATACACGATCAGGTCAGACACCAGACAACCGCGAATCACGGAAGGTATCTGCTGCAAATGCGCGTAGCTTGGGGTGCGAATACGGGTGCGGTAGCTCATGGTGCCGCCGTCGCTGGTCAGGTAATAACTGTTGATGCCTTTCGTCGCTTCGATCATCTGGAACGATTCATTTTCTGGCATCACCGGCCCCCAGGAAACCTGAAGGAAGTGGTTGATCAGCGTTTCAATGTGCTGCAACGTGCGCTCTTTCGGCGGCGGCGTGGTCAGCGGGTGATCGGCCTTAAACGGGCCTTCCGGCATGTTGTTCAGGCATTGATCCAGAATCCGCAAGCTCTGGCGCAGCTCTTCCACTTTCAGCATGACACGGGCATAGCAGTCACTGATGCCATCGCCAACCGGGACTTCAAAGTCAAAGTTTTCATAGCCGGAATACGGACGCCATTTACGCACGTCGAACGCCACGCCGGTGGCGCGCAGTCCAGCCCCGGTGACGCCCCACTCCAGCGCTTCTTTAGCGTTGTACGCCGCCACGCCTTGAGTACGGCCTTTGAGGATGGTGTTTTTCAGCGCAGCGGTAACATAAGTATCCAGACGCTTGGGCATCCAGTCCAAAAACTCACGCAGCAGACGTTCCCAGCCGCGCGGCAGGTCGTGTGCCACGCCGCCAATGCGGAACCAGGCCGGGTGCATACGGAAACCGGTGATGGCTTCCACCAAATCATAAATTTTCTGGCGATCGGTAAAGGCAAAAAAGACCGGCGTCATGGCGCCAACGTCTTGAATAAAGGTACTGATGTAGAGCAGGTGGCTGTTTATTCTGAACAGCTCTGAGAGCATGACGCGGATAACGTTCACACGTTTCGGCACCACGATCCCTGCCAGTTTCTCTACGGCTAATACATAGGGCATTTCATTGACACAGCCGCCCAGGTATTCGATACGGTCGGTATACGGGATATAGCTGTGCCAGGACTGGCGCTCGCCCATCTTCTCCGCACCGCGGTGGTGATAGCCCACATCAGGAATACAATCGACAACCTCTTCACCATCCAGTTGCAGAATGATGCGAAACGCCCCGTGTGATGAGGGGTGGTTCGGACCGAGGTTAAGGAACATGAAATCTTCGTTTTCCGTCCCGCGCTTCATGCCCCAGTCTTCAGGTTTGAAGGTCAGGGATTCCATATCCAGATCCTCTTTCTGCTTGGTCAGCACAAAGGGATCGAATTCGGTGGCGCGCGCCGGGTAGTCTTTGCGCAACGGGTGCCCTTCCCATGTCTGCGGCATCATAATGCGCGTCAGGTGCGGGTGCCCGTCGAACGTGATACCGAACATGTCCCACACTTCACGCTCATACCAGTTGGCGTTAGGGAACAGTTTCACCATGGTCGGCAGGCGCAGGTCATTTTCAGACAATGGCACCTTGATCATGATGTCGCGATTACGTTCAATGGAGATGAAATGATAGAAGACGGAGTAGTCTGCAGCAGGCAAGCCTTCACGGTGAGTGCGCAGGCGCTCATCCACCCCGTGCAGATCGAACAGCATCACATAGGGTTTATGCAGTTTTTTCAGGAACGCGACAACGTCCAGTAATTGCTCACGCTTTACCCAAACAACGGGCATCCCGGTACGGGTTGCCTGCACGGTAAAGGCTTCGGGTCCAAAACGGTTACACAGCTCGCCAACGACGGGATCATCCCGGTGATCGCGGGTAGCCCAGGCCGGCTGCGCGAGGTCGTGCGTCGTAAAATCTGTCATAAATAGGTCACCACGGTAATTTTGCCATTCTGTTAATGGTGCGGCTGCCGTTTATTATCTTGCTACCCTGTGAGAGTAGTATTAAGCAGCCAATCTGCTTGCCATTAACAGATTAAATCTCGTCAGGCGAACGCAGGCTCGTCACCGCAATACGCTCTTCACGTTTGCGTTCGCGCTCAGATTGCATGTTGGCGCGATACACGCCCTGCTCTCCCACCACCCATGACAGAGGGCGGCGCTCTTGACCAATAGACTCTTTGAGCAGCAGCAACGCTTGCATATAGGCTTCAGGACGCGGCGGGCAGCCCGGAATATAGACATCTACCGGCAGGAACTTATCAACACCCTGCACGACAGAGTAGATGTCGTACATGCCGCCGGAGTTGGCGCACGCGCCCATGGAAATCACCCATTTCGGCTCCAGCATCTGTTCATACAGGCGTTGAATGACCGGGGCCATTTTGGTGAAACAGGTTCCGGCCACCACCATGAAGTCAGCCTGACGCGGCGAAGCACGTAACACTTCAGAACCAAAACGCGCCACATCATGCACGGCAGTGAACGAGGTCACCATTTCCACATAGCAGCAGGAAAGACCGAAGTTGTAGGGCCACAGTGAATTCTTGCGGCCCCAGTTAACCGTGTCGTGTAAGGCATGCTCCAGGTTTCCCATGAAGACACTGCGGTGAACATGCTGTTCCAGAGGATCGGTGACGATCTCCTGGAGTTGCAGGGGATAACGGTCATTCTCACCGTCCGGCTCTATGCGGGTGAGCGTATAGTTCATCTTAAAGTGCCTCGCTGTTACTGCGGATGAGTGTTGGTAGTGTTAACCGGAAAGTCAGACTTGATAACCTGCCGTTTTGAACGCGTCGGCGTCCAGTCGAGCGCGCCGATACGGACCAGGTAGACCAACCCCGCCAACAATACCAAAATGAAAATGGCAGCTTCGATGAAGCCCAGCCAGCCGCTTTCCCGAATGGAAACGGCCCAGGCATAGACATACAGGGCTTCAACGTCGAAAATAACGAAAAACATGGCAACCAGATAGAACTTGGCGGACAGGCGCATACGCGCAGAGCCAACCGCGTCAATCCCGGATTCATAGGGAACGTTCTTTGCCCTTGCCCTTGCTCTCCCGCCTAGCAGGAAGCCGCACAGCAGCATGAAGCCGCACAGGCCGACGGCGATGATAACGAATAGCGCAAATGCCCAGTGATGGGCGAGGATTTCAGTCGTTGTTGACATTCTCTTGCTTACTCATCAAAAGTGACGTTGAACACCTGCTCTACTGGCAGTTAAGGCGTCACATCGATTAAAAGGAAGGATAATCACCCTGCAAATAGTGCGTAAAACATCTACGTTAAGTGCTTTTTGAAGTGGTTGCGTCCTTTATTTTGTAACCTTTTTTCAACCTTACTAAAAATAACAGCACATAACTTAACATGCACGCTGTTTTGTTAACATTTCACTTTTCAGGCTTCAGCTAAATCGAGTCAGTCTGGCTCTTCCAGGTACAATTGTTAACAACCTGCTAGCTAAAGGATAGCTGATAATGCACAAGCACTATACCATTTTCGTGCGGAAAACCCGGTCCCCCTTAGCGTTAATAGGGTTATTTTTTGATCCAACACACAATTTTGTCAATTTAGTTAGTAAAAAAACCCAATTGTCAGCGCCAATGTTATAGCCAAGCGACATTATTTTGATAACAGCCAGCTATGCTTCTTTGCCGCATATCAGGGCATAGGATGTAATCATTTTTAAGTCGGTTGGCTATAACAGCTGAAAGTTTGCAACACTCATTTGAAAAATAAGAAACGGTTTTTCACAAAACACAAAACCTTAGAAAGCGGGTGGAATAACGATATAGCCAAGCGACTTAATTTTGATTACACCATATGGACTGAGAACAAACTCTCTGTATCGCAACCCATCTCTCTTTTTTTGCGTTTTGCTTGGCTTTGTTGAATAATTTAAGATACTGATTTATATAAGCATTATAAAATTTCAACGACTAATTTTTCCTCTCGGAATGCTTTTTATTGTGCTAACTATTTGATTTGTCGTTCTAACAAAATATAGCTAAACGACTTAATTTTGATTACATTATTTAAATGAGCTATTCAATTGATTTTAGACGTAAAGTGATATCTACACGGAAAAACGAAGGGTTGAGTATCCGAGAAACAGCGAAGCAATTTCGGATTGGCCCTGCCTCTGTATCGCGTTGGATTAATCAAATAGAGTCAAAAGCATCGACCACGCGTCAGCGAAAGATCGATAAATCCGAGTTGATAAAAGATGTTGAACAATATCCAGATGCTTACCAAAAAGAACGTGCAGAGCGTTTTGGCGTTTGTCAGAAGGCCATTTGGCAAGCGCTTAAAAAGCTGGGATTGACCTATAAAAAAAACTCTACGTCATCCGAAAGCCGACGAAAACGCCCGGCAGGGATTTCAACAAAAAAAACAACAGTATGAAAAAGAAGGTAAACCTATTGTTTTTATTGATGAAAGTGGTTTTTCACACGATGCCCCACGGACTCACGGCTATTCCCCAAAAGGTCAACGGTGTTTTGGCCTGAAGAACTGGGGAGCTAGGGGAAGAACAAATGTTATCGGCGCTTTATTAGGCACAACGCTGTTTGCTATCGGATTATTTGATATCAATATTAACAGCGATGTTTTCTATGCCTGGGTCACACAAGTCCTTATCCCAGTACTCCCTAAAAACAGTGTAATCATGATGGACAATGCCACTTTTCACAAAAAACATAATATTCAACAAGTCATCATCGATGCAGGGTATATGGTGGAGTATTTGCCTACATATTCGCCAGATCTTAACCCAATTGAGCATAAATGGGCACAAGCAAAAAGCAAAAAGCAAAAAAAGAGAGATGGGTTGCGATACAGAGAGTTTGTTCTCAGTCCATATGGTGTAATCAAAATTAAGTCGCTTGGCTATACATTCTCTGTAAATGCATTCTAACTAAAGAAGATGTAAATCAAACGGTTAAATTATTCAACAAAGCCTTTTTGCTTGTGCCCATTTATGCTCAATTGGGTTAAGATCTGGCGAATATGTAGGCAAATACTCCACCATATACCCTGCATCGATGATGACTTGTTGAATATTATGTTTTTTGTGAAAAGTGGCATTGTCCATCATGATTACACTGTTTTTAGGGAGTACTGGGATAAGGACTTGTGTGACCCAGGCATAGAAAACATCGCTGTTAATATTGATATCAAATAATCCGATAGCAAACAGCGTTGTGCCTAATAAAGCGCCGATAACATTTGTTCTTCCCCTAGCTCCCCAGTTCTTCAGGCCAAAACACCGTTGACCTTTTGGGGAATAGCCGTGAGTCCGTGGGGCATCGTGTGAAAAACCACTTTCATCAATAAAAACAATAGGTTTGCCTTCTTTTTCATACTGTTGTTTTTTTTGTTGAAATCCCTGCCGGGCGTTTTCGTCGGCTTTCGGATGACGTAGAGTTTTTTTTATAGGTCAATCCCAGCTTTTTAAGCGCTTGCCAAATGGCCTTCTGACAAACGCCAAAACGCTCTGCACGTTCTTTTTGGTAAGCATCTGGATATTGTTCAACATCTTTTATCAACTCGGATTTATCGATCTTTCGCTGACGCGTGGTCGATGCTTTTGACTCTATTTGATTAATCCAACGCGATACAGAGGCAGGGCCAATCCGAAATTGCTTCGCTGTTTCTCGGATACTCAACCCTTCGTTTTTCCGTGTAGATATCACTTTACGTCTAAAATCAATTGAATAGCTCATTTAAATAATGTAATCAAAATTAAGTCGTTTAGCTATACGCCATACCCGTATGAACGTGTGCAAAGTTCTGATTTACATAAACAGGGCGTTTTTCAGCGCCGCATCCCCCTCACTGGTGTTGTTATCGTCACTGGCTGAGGCACCAGAGAGCAACGCGCCACGATAGTAGTGGCCGGACGCTACCACATTGAAAATGGCATCGGCCAACGTGTTGCTTTCTTGCAGGCGTTTGCACAAAAAATATTGCGTATCGGGGAGCACAGGTAAACCGTCTGCCGTTCCCAATACCCTCAGTTCCGGGTTCATCATCTCAACCTGTTCGCACCGTCACGCCCAGGCCAGCCTTCACCGCAGCACGCACTGCCGGAAGCGTTGACGCGACATAGGCAATACGCCAGGGAATGGGGCAGGGGATGCCCGCCTCATTGAGCAAGGTGATCGCCAATGCGCGGAAATTGCTGGGTTCATCCAGTATAGCCAAGCGACATTATTTTGATAACAGCCAGCTATGCTTCTTTGCCGCATATCAGGGCATAGGATGTAATCATTTTTAAGTCGGTTGGCTATAACACCAGCGACACGGGTTCGTCCTGACGAAAGCGATAATCCGCTGCGCAATACCACATGGTCGGTGAGGTGCGCAGCAAAATTTGCTCAGCGCTATCGCTCGACATGGTGGTAATAGCCAAATCAATCGCTTTTTTTTCCAGCATACTGTGCAGTTCTGGGCTAGGCTTTACGCTAACGTCAATGGTCAGTTTGGGAAACAGCGTGGTCACGCGATGCAAAAGCGTAGGCAAAATGTTATCTGCCGTATCTTCACACGCGCCGATCGCCAGCGTGCCAAGCATGTCGCTGTACATCAGCGAGGTGCAGGCTTCATCGTTAAATTGCAGGATCTTGCGGGCATAACCCAGAAACTGCACGCCGTGTTCCGTCAGCAATTTGTTTCGACCGTGGCGGGCGAACAGCTCTTTCCCCACCAGTTGCTCCAGTCGTTGCATTTGTTGGCTCACCGCAGATTGCGTGCGGCAAACCGCCACGGCGGCGGCAGCGAAAGTGTTCAAATCCGCTACCGCTTCAAACGTTCTGAGTAGATCGAGATCAATATTGAGTACCGATCGATTTGCATTGGCCATACGATTTTCACTTATCTATTTTAGTATTTAACGTAAGCGTCTCATCTGAACCGTCTGTCCTGTGACCGTCCGTTCCGGGAAAATAGTGTCCATCATTTTTTAATGGACACTATCCTATGAAACACCGGACATGGATCCTTGAAGCACTCCGCCTCCATTTTGATGAAAAGCTGCCGCGTATTGAGGCAGGCAGACGGCTCGGCATTCCCAAAACCAACGTATGTGAGCTGTTCGCTCGCTTCAGTAAGGCCGGCCAGGATCAGCGCCCGGAGTCTGGAGAAGCGTCTTTACCGGCCGGCATCACGTAAAGCCGCCGTTCTGCCCGCAGCACCGGAGCCGGCTGAGACACCCGCACCCCGCAGGCGGCTGTAGTGGTTGAATAATCAGGACACTAAACTTACATCCAAAACGGAGGTGTTTAGTGAACCATAAACGACAATTTACCCCTGAGTTTAAAAAGGAAGCCGTTGCCCTGGTAACAGAGCAGGGCTATACGATAGCCAGGGCAGTAGCATCGCTGGGCATAAGCAACAAAACCCTGCATACATGGGTCTCGCTGGCACGCGAGCAGAGCAACGGCGTACTCAGCGATGATGAATGTGCAGAGTTAAAACGGTTACAAAAGGAAAACAAAGAGTTACGTACAGAGAAGGAGATACTAAAAAAGGCGAGTGCCTTCTTCGCGAAACATATGTCGTGAGAGACCGGTTCATTCTCGACAATGCCACTGACTTCAGCGTTCGTACACTCTGTCGGGTCATGCGTGTGACGGCCTCTGCCTGGTATGCATGGCGAAAAAAGCCCGCCGAACCGCTGCAAAAAGACGTGGAGGTCCGGGTCAGGTTAAAGGCGCTGTTCGCCGCCAGCAGGCAGGGAGCAGGAAGCCGGACGCTGGTCAAAAGGCTTCGTGGAGAAGGCATCATAATCAGCCGCTGGCGGGTGAGGAAACTCATGCAGGAAGAGGGGCTGGTCTGCCGACAGCGCCGGACTTATAAGGTCACGACAAAACCCCACCCGGTTGCAGAGGTGGCCCCAAACCTGCTGAACCAGAATTTTAACCCGCCGGGGCCAAATCAGGTGTGGGCGAGTGACATCACGTATCTGAAGACCGGTGAAGGCTGGCTGTATCTGGCGGCTATTATGGATTTGTACTCCCGGCTGATAGTGGGCTGGCAGGTGGACAGACGGATGACCTCATCGCTGGTCTGCGGGGCCCTGATGAAGGCATATAACCTGCGAACTCCCCCGCCGGGCCTGGTGGTGCATACGGACAGGGGGGCGCAGTACACGGGACAACGCTTTCAGGCGCTGCTGAGCAGCTACAGGCTGAGGAGCAGTATGGGAGACGTGGGTGCCTGCTGGGATAATGCGGTGATGGAGCGCTTCTGGGGCAGTCTGAAACATGAATGGTTGCTGCTGGTACCCCAGCCAACACGGGCTTACATGGAGCATGATGTGGCGACGTATATCCGCTACTACAACCTAGACAGGCATCATGCCGCTAACGGGGATCTGTCTCCGGTGCGTTATGAACAAATGGCTGAGAAAAAAGTGTCCTGATTTACTTGACCAGTGCACTCATCGCTGGGTAGTGGAGAGAACGCACAGCTGGATGAATCGCTTTCGTCGGGTTCTGACTCGCTGGGAGAAGAAAGTCGAAAATTATGAGGCGATGCTGCATTTTACCTGCGGCATCATTGTCTGGAATAAAATCCTATTGGGATAAGCTCTTACTCATACGATCGATGCCTCCGGAACAGTCATTGGGTAATAAAAACTATTCTACAGGGTAATTATTACTGCCCAGGAAGCTAAGAAAATAGTTGAATCTAAAATATCTGCTTCTCGCTCAGAGCGGAACCTCACCAGAACCAACGTCGCTTGGATTCTTGCCATGATCCCTGCCAGAGGTCAAAACGCTTTAGTTGTTCAAGTTTGTGTAGAACGACATCTTCCCCCCCGGATAAGAGACTTCGCTACGGAATTGAAATCCCAAAAAGGCCTTCTGCAACCGTAAAAATCTCACATTCTGACGCCAGTGACCCCAAAACTTTTTCTATCTTTTTACGATCTGCTTTTATAATTAACTGGATTCCCATCAGCGTTTAAACTCCACAATGGCTACCTGCTCAAGCGCTTTGTTGACCTGGGTCAGCACTGCGTCAGGGATTGATTGCCCTCTGGTGTCATAGACGACCCTACAGGTTCGAATATGCGGTGGAAGTTGGGATTTCCCGTAGGATATTCTGGCAATATTATAGGCAATACTGAATTGTATAGACTCCGCAGATGCTAGGCTGTGGTTGGATATAAGGAGAAACTCTCCGCGTTCTTCATTTATAAATTCCGGGGTGAGTCTGTAAAGAATTTCGTGTAAATGGCTCCATCGCTTAACCGGAAATCCGATCTCCATACATCAACATGAATTGGCTCATAGCCGGTTTCCAGTCTCTGATTGGTAGGGTCCATTTAGCCGAGATATTATGCAAGGCTAGATAGAATAATTTTAGCACCGAGTCATCCGTTGGAAATATTCGTCGCGTTTTCGTTATCTTGCGCAATGAAGCATTTAACGACTCTATCGCGTTGGTGGTGTAGATAACCTTGCGAATCTCCGGCGGAAAATCAAAAATGACGATGAGACGTTCCCAATTATTTCTCCACGATGGGCTGATCGTCGGGAACTGCTCATCCCATTTGGCCGCGAAGGCATCAAGGGCCTCTTCAGCGCCCTCTAGCGTTGCGGAACTATAGATAGTGCGGAGGTCAGCAGCAACGGCTTTACGCTCTTTCCAGCCGACGTAGCGCAGCGAGTTCCGCACCTGATGCACGATGCAGAGCTGTACCCGCGTATGCGGGTAAACAGCTTCAATGGCATCAGGAAAGCCCTTCAGGCCATCGCAGCAGGCGATGAAGATGTCCTGTAGCCCACGATTTTTCAGTTCTGTCATTACAGATAACCAGAACTTGGCCCCCTCGGTTTTGGCTATCCATAGCCCCAGCAGCTCTTTTTCGCCCTGGCCGTTGATGCCTAGAGCCAAGTAAACAGACTTGTTGGTCACGGCTCCGCCGTCCTGGCTTTTGACCACAATACAGTCAAGGTAAACAATGGGATAAAACGCATCCAGCGGCCGTTGCTGCCAGCGCTTAACGTCATCCATCACGGCATTGGTCACTTGAGAAATGAAGCCAGCGGAAACATCGACCCCGTAGACTTCTTTAAAGTGAGCCTGAATATCACGGGTTGATAGCCCTCTGGAATAGAGAGAAATAATGCGGTCATCGAAGCCGTTAAGCTGCTTTTCGTGCTTACCGATCAGTGTCGGCTCGAAGGTACTGTTGCGGTCGCGCGGAATATCGAGCTCGAGCGCCCCATTTTGGCTACGTACGCTCTTGGATGTCTTGCCATTGCGGGAGTTGCCTGAATTATTACCAGCCGGGTCATGCTTAGCATACCCAAGGTGTATCTCCATCTCAGCTTGAAGAACCCGTTCCGCCAGTCTTTTAGTCAGCTCCTTGAGTAGGCCTGATTCACCCAGAAGCTCCTGAGGGGAGTGGCAATCCTGAAGCAGTTGGTCAATAAGTTCGTTGCTGATAGGCATTTTTTGTCCTCTGAAGTTTTTCCTCAAAATGCCATTTACACAGATCTTTTTACACTCTCTCCGGGGTAAACATCACGCCTCCCTTTTATTGCCTTCGTCAATTTCTATTTCTTGAACACTCATATCGAGGTGTGTGCCCTATGCTAATCGAGAAAAGATACATAAACTAGGCTGTGTCCCTTAATTACGTAACCGGGCGTAAAACAAGCGGATGCAGCCCAGTTTCACCATTGCTAGATAGTTTCTTGCCGTTTTTTCATAACGTGTGGCAATCCGTCTATATTCCTTTAAACGGCCAAAACATCTTTCTACAACGTTGCGACGGCGATAAGCATCACGATAAAGTTGTGAGCGTCCATCTGAAGCCAGTTTTTCATTTGATTTTCGGGGAATAACCGGCTTTGTTGAATAATTTAACCGTTTGATTTACATCTTCTTTAGTTAGAATGCATTTACAGAGAATGTATTTTGTTAGAACGACAAATCAAATAGTTAGCACAATAAAAAGCATTCCGAGAGGAAAAATTAGTCGTTGAAATTTTATAATGCTTATATAAATCAGTATCTTAAATTATTCAACAAAGCCGGAATAACCGTTTTTATCCCTCTTCTTTTCAACTTGTTACGGAGTGCATTGCCAGAGTAGGCTTTGTCAGCCAGTACCGCATGACCACGACGCTTCATGCTACCGTTCTGCCGTTGCACGCCAATGCCGTCCAGGAGTCGTAACGCGAACAGGCTTTCGTGAGCCTGCCCAGCACTCAGTACGATATTTAGCGGGATGCCGCTTCCGTCAGTCGCCATGTGGATTTTGGTGCCATAACCACCTCGTGAGCGACCCAGGCTGTTATCGTTGGTAATATCGGGATGTTTTTTTGAGCGCCAGCCGCACATTTGAGCGCACGGATATTGCTGCCATCCAGCGCAATGGCTGACCAGTCAACAAGTCCATGAGCATCAAGAAATGAAAGTAACCTATTAAAAATAATGTTAATAACTCCAGACTTTGACCATTGTCAGCGCCAGTGATATAAGTCCCTAATTCACCATTTGATTTGTCCGTTCCACCCAACATGTTGTTTCCTGATGGTTCCTACACCGAAAAGGATATCAACATGCTGAGCAGAGAGGACTTTTTCATGATAAAGCAAATGCGCCATCAGGGGGCTTACATTGTCGATATTGCCACCCAAATCGGTTGTTCCGAGCGCACCTTCAGCCGGTATCTGCGTTATCCATCTCCGCCGGCGCGTAAGGCCCGGCTGCGAATGGAAAAACTCCGCCCTTTCATGGAGTACATCGATATGCGTCTGACCGAAAACGTCTGGAACGCCGAAGTGATATTCCATGAAATCAGAAAGATGGGCTATCCCGGCGGACGCTCCACGCTTCGGGCTTACATCCAGCCCAAACGTAAAATGCGGCCGGGTAAAAAGACCGTGCGCTTCGAAACCCAGCCAGGTTACCAGTTACAGCATGACTGGGGAGAAATCGAGGCGGAGGTGTCTGGTGAACGCTGCAAAATCAACTTCGCCGTGAACACGCTGGGTTACTCGCGTCGCCTCCACGTCTTTGCGGCACCGAGCCAGGATGCGGAGCACACCTATGAGTCCCTGGTGCGGGCCTTCCGTTACTTCGGTGGCGGCGTGAAAACCTTGCTGGTCGATAATCAGAAAGCGGCCGTGCTGAAAAATCACAACGGCAATGTGGTGTTCAACGCAGGCTTCCTGCAACTGGCGCAGCACTATGACTTCCAGCCCCGGGCGTGTCGCCCCCGTCGCGCGCGAACCAAGGGCAAGGTTGAACGCATGGTCGACTACCTCAAATACAACTTCTTTGTCCGTTACACGCAGTTCGACAGCTTCGCGCACGTTAACCAGTTGCTGGAGCAGTGGCTTGCCGAGGTCGCGGACCAGCGCGAGCTGCGCCAGTTCCGGCAAACGCCGGCGACCCGCTTCGAGGAAGAAAAAGGGCACCTGCAGGCGTTGCCGGCAACGGACTTCGATACCAGCTACTTCGACATCCGTCATGTGGCCTGGGACGGCTATATCGAGGTGCGGGGTAATCGTTACTCCGTGCCGGAGGCCTGGTGTGGCCGCCCGGTCTCAATCCGGATCACGCTGGATGATGAGCTGAGGATCTACGGCAATGAGCAGCTTGTGGCCACCCATCGCCTGAACAACCGCGGTACCGGGTGGCAGACCGTTCCGGAGCACCATGCACCGCTGTGGCAACAGGTGAGCATGGTAGAACACCGTCCGCTGAGTGCTTATGAGGAGCTGCTGTGATGCATGAACTGGAGACGCTGCTGGGCCGTCTGAAAATGGAGCATCTGGGGTACCAGGTAGAAAGCTTGCTGGAGCAGGCGGCGAAGAAAGAACTCAACTACCGCGAGTTCCTGTGCCGAGCGCTGCAACAGGAATGGAGCGGGCGCCATCAACGCGGTATGGAGTCCCGGCTGAAGCAAGCCCGGCTCACCTGGGTGAAAACGCTGGAGCAGTTCGACTTCAGCTTCCAGCCGGGCATCGACCTTAAGGTGGTGAGAGAGCTTGCCGGCCTGGCGTTCGTAGAACGAAGCGAAAACGTGATCCTGCTGGGTCCACCGGGCGTGGGCAAAACGCATCTGGCGGTGGCGCTGGGCGTGAAAGCGGCGGATGCAGGGCATCGGGTGCTGTTCATGCCGCTGGACAGGCTGATAGCGACGCTGATGAAGGCGCGACAGGAAAACCGTCTGGAGCGCCAGCTGCAGCAGCTGAGTTATGCGCGCGTGCTGATCCTCGATGAAATCGGCTACCTGCCGATGAACCGTGAGGAGGCAAGCCTGTTCTTCAGGCTGCTGAATCGGCGTTGCGAGAAGACCAGCATCATCCTGACGTCGAACAAGGGGTTCGCGGACTGGGGAGAGATGTTCGGCGACAACGTGCTGGCAACGGCGATCCTGGACAGGTTGCTGCATCACTCAACGACGCTGAATATCAAGGGGGAGAGCTACCGGCTAAGAGAGAAACGTAAGGCAGGCGTACTGAGCAAGAATCGTGCGCCAGAAAACAACGAGGCATCGCTGGAGAAAAGCGGTCAACCTGGTTGATGAATAGCGGACATTAAAAATGGTGAAAAACGGTCAAAGATCGTGGCGTTGACACCATCTATTGAAATGGTTATAAACGGTTTTACATGGGCCGTAACGTTCAGTTAAATCACGCCATGGGGCACCTGAACACAGTATCCAGAACATGCCGTTGACGATTTTGCGATGTTCTGCCCATGGCCGGCATGCCTGCGGAGATGTCAAAACGGTTGGTAACAAGGGCTCAATGATTGCCCATGCTTCATCAGAAAGATCGTAGCGAGCCATAATCCAAAGTGTCTTAGAAACAGATGGATACTATAGCTCAAGCAATTAAGGGACACAGCCTATTATTGCTGTACGCCAAACCGTTATTGGGAGGAAAGCGTCAGGCCAATGTAGAGTTCCCTTGGGGATACCTGATTATTACTCTCCAGAAAGATTCCAGCAATTTAACGTCCGCGCCTTGCTTTGCGTGTTCTGTAAGTGCGACAGCGGTCTGCTTAGTGTGTGAGCATCCGTCAGGAACCTCATTTCCACCGCTACGTCAGAGCAGGTTGACGTCATCTGCCGTGAGAATGCGCTATTTCATTGGTTCCGGCTCCTCGGCGTGAGGACTCAAATCTCGTTTCCATTAACCCTGCACTGTTTGCATTTTGCAAAGACGCTGTCTTTGGAACGTTTTGGTTAATGCTTGCGCACACGCTTGCATATCTGTGAGGTCAGGGATAAGCAGACAGATAGCCGTCAACCCATGGCACAAGATCTTAGGCGTGCATTCGTATACCTCATTTTAGGCAAAGGTGATCCGCGGATAGGCTCCGAGGCTGAGACGGGATGCTTTACCCTTGACGCCTAGGAATTTCAAACTTTTTGGAGCCCCTGATTTCGGCGGCTGGCAACGATGAAAACCGGCTTTTTTATCGTGAATGCCTCTGTGTTTGGGTGATTTTTGAACACATTGCGCGTTTTTTGATTACATCGCCGAATTCCAGGCAGAGTTTCCCCGCATTATCCAACGTAACGCATTCGCGCTATCTCCCCGGCGTTCGCGATTCGCTTCTCCAGGGCCGTTGCCGGCAGCGCCCGGCTGAACGCCATTTTTGCCCCGCACAGCAGGCAGGCAAACGGGTCTGTATTCTGTAATCCCTGACTCAGCGTTGTGTATGTCACTGGCGCTGCTTTTTTCACATTATCCTGCCCCAGGGCTTTTCTCACCAGAGGCAACAGTTTTCCCACTACGCGGTTAGCCAGAAAACCAAAGTAACGCACCATCCGGAAATGCTTCTCCGGTATATGCTTTATCAGCCGCAGTATCAGCTCACGCTGACTGAGCGCCAGGTCTTCATGCCTCCCCGTCCGGTGATCCAGAAAACGCAGGGTGATGCGGCTTCCACCGTCGTAGTGTGCCTGTCGCGCACCCGACACAGGCAGTTTTTTCAGGTACCGGCCCAGGTATAGCCAACCGACTTAAAAATGATTACAGCCGATGCCCTGATATGTGGCAAAGAAGCATAGCTGGCTGTTATCAAAATAATGTCGCTTAGCTATACTTTGCTGTCTGCCGGTGATGTTTCGTCGGCTTCGCAAAATACACGTGCCAGTAAATCTCTCCCTGCTCATTTTTCCCCTGGCTGAGGATAAAGCGCTTCCATTCATCATAATCCCGGATGTGAGCCAGCTGCGGCGGCAGAACAAGAGACTCCCATGCAGACAGCAGATACTGGCGTACATTCCATACCCAGCGCGCCCTGACCTTCGGCAGGGCAAACGACAGTTTTTTCCAGGCACCGTGCTCATTTATGCCGCCGGTGGTCCACGACAGGTGAATATGGCAGTTCCAGTTAAGCTGGCGACCATACGTGTGAAGAGCGCCGAAAATACCGGTGGTCAGGCCCCGCTGCTCCGCAGCGTACAGCAGGTTGTCCGCCGCCAGCGCAAAGAGGCCATTCAGCAGCCAGCGGTTGGCTTCAAACAATGGCCACAGGGTATCCGGCATCGTGAATGTGCCGTGCTGGCACGGCGTATCCGGCAGGCGGGCCATCATGGTGGCAATCCACAGGTCGGTGGCCTTTTTGCCGCAGGTCGGACATCCGCGTCCGTGGCAGCTCTGATGGATGTAACGGTGGTGAGTGCAGTCGGGGTTGCTGCAGCGAAATTCCCGGCTGCCCGTCAGTGGGGTGCCGCAGGCCAGCATCTTTGTGACAACCTCAATCTCTACAGGCCGGAGCGGGTATGCCTCCATGATGTCAGCCCATGCCCTGTTGCGCTGAAACAGCGCCTTCATGGGGCGGGGCTGTATGCCGGTATCATCCGTGCGGGTCATCGGAGAGCATCTCCGCTTCGGTTTCGTACAGGTCAAACCGGCGACAGGTATGGCAGAAGGCAACGTAGTGGTACGGAGAATCAGGGAATTCACTGTAGAAGGTGGTCCAGAACCACTCTGTGCAGTCAGGATCGTTGTCAACGAAAAGGCGGAATTGCTGGTAAGGGAGGTTGCCCTGTCGGGCCACCGTTTTGAAAATCTGCTTAACCATTTTTGTATGAACGCGCTGATGCTCAGGGGAATGTGACACGGGATAACCTTCGGCTGGCGGGTTTCAGAATATCGCTATTCTGCCACACTTCGATTTGCAGCCGCCAGGCTGCTTCGTTCATGCGATATTTTAGATACCAATTGCGAGAACCGTTGGGATTGACAAGTAAATAGAGAGCGTGGGAATCGGAGACGTTGAAAGGTGTCGCGGATGCTTTCACGTTGCGGATTGTGAGATCGTAAAGAGCCATTTGGGGGGATTTCATTATCGAACCGGAAAGACCCCATATCTGACCACCACATTCACCCGATACGGAGGAAAAAAACCACGTGTCGCGAAAGAATTCTTGCAATATTTCATTGAATCCAAAAGCAAAAAGCAGATGCCCGAAGGCGTCTGCTTTTTAGAATTTGGCTCCTCTGACTGGACTCGAACCAGTGACATACGGATTAACAGTCCGCCGTTCTACCGACTGAACTACAGAGGAATTGCGTAAGCGGGGCGAATATTATCGGTCGGCTGGCAGGCTGTCAACGGTAAATTCGCCCGTATTGTCTGTTTGCTTAGGCTGTGTACAGTTAAGGTCGATTATTCATCAATAGAGTACGGGGGCCCGCTGGTTAGCTTGTTGCCAGGATTTTAATCGCGCCAGTGGATCTTGCTGGTAGAAGCGACTAAAACAGCCATAAAGCGTAGGAAAACGCTCGAAAAGAAGCTCTGGTGCGCTAAAGAAATATTCAGAGAGCACCGCGAAGCACTCGGTCGGATCTTGGGCTGCGTAAGGATCCATGCTGGCGGCATCTACTCCGACTTGATCGATTTCATCTTGCAGTGCTTCCATTGCTGCATGTAACTGTGTTTCCCACTCCACCACATCGCGTAAAGGAATCGGTAGAACACCGGTAGCTTCACCGCCGTTACGGATATCCAGCTTGTGCGTGACCTCATGAATAACCAGATTGAACCCTGATAAATCAAAACTGTCTTGCACTTCTTGCCAGTTCAATATGCGGTGCGTGTCAAGGTAGTTGTCGCCCCAGTTGATTCATACGGCCTGTTTTTCCCGTTCCGGATTTAGCCACACTTCGTCCTGCCGCTCCCAGTTTCTTGTTGGCCGGCTTTGTTGAATAAATCAGAATTAGCCGACAGGATGACTCCCTCTGCTACACCTGTTATAGCCAACCGACTTAAAAATGATTACATCCTATGCCCTGATATGCGGCAAAGAAGCATAGCTGGCTGTTATCAAAATAATGTCGCTTGGCTATATCCTATCCTGACGCTGTGTGGCATACCCAACAACGTCATACGGTTCAGCGCTTTGACCCTCGCTATGGCTTCACCTACTTGAGCCTCATAGTCACGCAGGCTCAGATGGCCACCCAGCAAAGTTTTTATGCGGAACATCGCTGTTTCTGCCACTGAACGCCGGTGATAACCCACTTTCTTTTTCCACATATCATTACTCCCGCTCAGACGCTGATTCGCCACCGCATGGTTACGTTCATGGTACTTGTCCGGCCAGTATTTGGCTCCGCTTCGCGGCGGGATAAGGGGCCTGATTTTCTTTCTTAGCAACGCATCGTGGCAGTAACGGGCGTCATAAGCACCGTCTGCTGACACTTCCCTGATTTTTCGGTGGGTTTGGTTAATCAGGCCCGGCAGTGCCTGCGCATCTGTCGTTCCGCTGAGCGATAAGTCGGCACAGATAATCTCATGCGTCGCACTGTCTGCTGCCAGATGAAGCTTGCGCCACACTCTTCGTCTGTCAGCCCCATGCTGCCTGACTTTCCATTCACCTTCGCCAAAGACCTTCAGACCGGTACTGTCGATGACCAGATGCGAGATTTCACCACGCGTTGGCGTTTTTATGCTGATACTGACGGTTTTTGCCCGCCGACTGACCAGAGAGTAGTCCGGGCAGCGCAGTGGCAGGCTCATCAGTGTAAAAACCGAGTCGACAAAGCCCTGTAATGCCCGGAGCGACAGGTTAAACACGCGCTTTATCATCAAAACCGTGGTAACAGCCATATCGGTGTAGTAAAGCGGCCGACCACGACCTTCAGGCGAAGAACGGCTTGGTTGAATAATTTAACCGTTTGATTTACATCTTCTTTAGGTAGAATGCATGTACAGAGAATGTATTTTGTTAGAACGACAAATCAAATAGTTAGCACAATAAAAAGCATTCCGAGAGGAAAAATTAGTCGTTGAAAGGCTTTGTTGAATAATTTAATATGTTGATTTACATAATTATTATAACACTTCAACAACTAAGTTTTTCAGCCGTAATGCTTTTTATTGTGCTAACTATTTGATTTGTCGTTCTAACAAAATACATTCTCTGTACATGCATTCTACCTAAAGAAGATGTAAATCAAACGGTTAAATTATTCAACAAAGCCTCGTTGAAATTTTATAATGCTTATATAAATCAGTATCTTAAATTATTCAACAAAGCCGCGAAGAACTGTCAGTCCATGCAGCGATGGCCGACTCATCAAGCCAGACCGTCAGGGAGCCGCGTTGTCTGAGTGCTTTGTTGTAGGTGGGCCAGTTGGTGATTTTAAACTTTTGCTTTGCCATGGGGAGCTGCTATCGGGAGCGATCATAGTGCTTTGATCCGGCGATCCCCTGAAAGTTCGATTTATTCAACAAAGCCGGTAGTAATGGAAATGAACGCCAGATAACAGATGTAGCTAAAGGTGTATGCGACACTGATGCAGTTAATGTTAGTCAGCTAAATGATTCAGTTAAAAGCATACTAAACTCTTCAAGTACTTATATGAATAATTCAGCAGCAGGCATACTAGAGTCTACGAGTACTTATACGGACAATTCAGCAGCAAGTACACTTAAGTCTGCAAATGGCTTTGTTGAATAATTTAAGATACTGATTTATATAAGCATTATAAAATTTCAACGACTAATTTTTCCTCTCGGAATGCTTTTTATTGTGCTAACTATTTGATTTGTCGTTCTAACAAAATACATTCTCTGTAAATGCATTCTAACTAAAGAAGATGTAAATCAAACGGTTAAATTATTCAACAAAGCCTCTGCAAATACGCACACGGATAATCAGTTAATAAATATAAATTCAAAAAATAATAAAAACTTTAAGAGATTAGAGCATGAGTTAAACAAAACCAATAGGCGATTGAATTCAGGCATCGCTGGAGTTACCGCTATATCATCAATACCATATTTAAATAACTATCGTTTTTCTTATGGCATTGTAGCTGCTTCTTACAGTAACGGGCAAGCTATAGCTTCTGGTTTTCAGCTTAAATACTCGGAAAGGATTGCTGTAAGAGTTAACATATCTTTGGATTCATATCATAACTCTGTTTTTGGAGCCGGCTTTGGCGGAGGTTGTTAGTTGGCGGATTGAGGCTGTAAAATAATCTGTATAAATGGCATTTTTAGCAAAACCTTCAAAGGACTACAAAATACCTATCAGCAACGAGCTTATTGAACAATTGCTTCAGGATTGCTTATCGGTAGCTAATCCTCCCTCCATACGCATGACCGAGACTGTAAAAAGATCTGTGTAAATGGCATTTTGAGGAAAAACTTCAGAGGACAAAAAATGCCTATCAGCAACGAACTTATTGACCAACTGCTTCAGGATAGCTTATCGGTAGCTAATCCCCCCTCAATACGCATGACCGAGACTGTAAAAAGATCTGTGTAAATGGCATTTTGAGGAAAAACTTCAGAGGACAAAAAATGCCTATCAGCAACGAACTTATTGACCAACTGCTTCAGGATTGCCACTCCCCTCAGGAGCTTCTGGGTGAATCAGGCCTACTCAAGGAGCTGACTAAAAGACTGGCGGAACGGGTTCTTCAAGCTGAGATGGAGATACACCTTGGGTATGCTAAGCATGACCCGGCTGGTAATAATTCAGGCAACTCCCGCAATGGCAAGACATCCAAGAGCGTACGTAGCCAAAATGGGGCGCTCGAGCTCGATATTCCGCGCGACCGCAACAGTACCTTCGAGCCGACACTGATCGGTAAGCACGAAAAGCAGCTTAACGGCTTCGATGACCGCATTATTTCTCTCTATTCCAGAGGGCTATCAACCCGTGATATTCAGGCTCACTTTAAAGAAGTCTACGGGGTCGATGTTTCCGCTGGCTTCATTTCTCAAGTGACCAATGCCATGATGGATGACGTTAAGCGCTGGCAGCAACGGCCGCTGGATGCGTTTTATCCCATTGTTTACCTTGACTGTATTGTGGTCAAAAGCCAGGACGGCGGAGCCGTGACCAACAAGTCTGTTTACTTGGCTCTAGGCATCAACGGCCAGGGCGAAAAAGAGCTGCTGGGGCTATGGATAGCCAAAACCGAGGGGGCCAAGTTCTGGTTATCTGTAATGACAGAACTGAAAAATCGTGGGCTACAGGACATCTTCATCGCCTGCTGCGATGGCCTGAAGGGCTTTCCTGATGCCATTGAAGCTGTTTACCCGCATACGCGGGTAGGCTTTGTTGAATAATTTAACATGCTGATTTACATAATTATTATAACACTTCAACAACTAAGTTTTCCAGCCGTAATGCTTTTTATTGTGCTAACTACTTGATTTGTCGTTCTAACAAAATACAGTCTCTGTACATGCATTCTACCTAAAGAAGATGTAAATCAAACGGTTAAATTATTCAACAAAGCCACGCGGGTACAGCTCTGCATCGTGCATCAGGTGCGGAACTCGCTGCGCTACGTCGGCTGCAAAGAGCGTAAAGCCGTTGCTGCTGACCTCCGCACTATCTATATTTCCGCAACGCTAGAGGGCGCTGGAGAGGCCCTGGATGCCTTCGCGGCCAAATGGGATGAGCAGTTCCCGACGATCAGCCCGTCGTGGAGAAATAATTGGGAACGTCTCATCGTCATTTTTGACTTTCCGCCGGAGATCCGCAAGGTTATCTACACCACCAACGCGATAGAGTCGTTAAATGCTTCATTGCGCAAGATAACGAAAACGCGACGAATATTTCCAACGGATGACTCGGTGCTAAAATTATTCTATCTAGCCTTGCATAATATCTCGGCTAAATGGACCCTACCAATCAGAGACTGGAAACCGGCTATGAGCCAATTCATGTTGATGTATGGAGATCGGATTTCCGGTTAAGCGATGGAGCCATTTACACGAAATTCTTTACAGACTCGCATGACCGAGCGTTGCACTTATTATCTGAATTCGCGTAACACTATTTCAATAAAAACTAGACGAAAAATGTTTCTGATTTTCATTATATATAATACTCCGCCTCATTATTTTATCAACTTTTCGGCTTTATTGTGTAGCTACCGGGCTTTGTTGAATAAATCGAACTTTTAGGTGATTGGCTGATTTGAACACTAAACGCGTTTCAACATCAGGTTCCCATGGCAAAGCAAACGTTTAAAATCACCAACTGGCCTGCATACAATAAATCACTCAGACAGCGCTACTCCCTTATGGTCTGGCCTGATGAGTCGGCCATCGCTGTATGGACTGACAGTGCTTCGCCTGAAGGTCGTGGCCGGCCATTTTACTACACCGATATGGCTGTTACCACAGTCCTGATGATGAAACGCGTGTTTAACCTGTCCCTGCGGGCGTCACAGGGCTTCCTTGACTCGATTTTTAAACTCATGGCGTTGCCGCTGTGCTGCCCGGACAACTTGCTGGTCAGCAGACGAGCAAAAAAGGTTAACATCAGCATAAAAACGCCGACCCGGGGTGAAATCTCACACCTCATCATAGACGTGACGGGCCTGAAAGTATTAGGTGAAAGGTCAGGCAGCACGGGACTGACAGGCGCAGAGTGTGGCGCAAGCTTCATCTGGCGGCTGACAGGGCAACGCATGAGATTATCTGTGCCGATTTATCGCTCAGCGGTACAACGGATGCGCAGGCACTTCCTGGCCTGATTAACCCGACCCACCGGAAAATAAAAGAAGCCTCGGCAGACGGTGCTTATGACGTCCGTTACTGGGCTTTGTTGAATAATTTAACCGTTTGATTTACATCTTCTTTAGGTAGAATGCATTTACAGAGAATGTATTTTGTTAGAACGACAAATCAAATAGTTAGCACAATAAAAAGCATTCCGAGAGGAAAAATTAGTCGTTGAAATTTTATAATGCTTATATAAATCAGTATCTTAAATTATTCAACAAAGCCCCGTTACTGCCAAAATGCGTTGCTGAGGAAAAAATCAGGCCCCTCATCCAGCCGCGAAGCTGGGCGCAATACTGGCCTGATAGGTATTCTGAGCGTAACTATGCCGTGGTGAATCAGCATCTGAGTGGCAGTAATGAGGAGTAATGAGGTCTGGAAAAAGAAAGTGGCTATCACCGGCGTTCAGTGGCAGAAACGGCGATGTTCCGAATCAAAACCCTGCTGGGGGACATCTTAGCCTGCGGGACTATGATGCGCAGGTGGGTGAAGCGATGGCGATGGTCAAAGCGCTGAACCGGATGACGCTGTTGGGTATGCCGTACAGCGTGCGAATTGGATAACAGGTGTTCCGGCTGGAGCCAGCCTAGATAGTTTCTTGCCGTTTTTTCATAACGTGTGGCAATCCGTCTATATTCCTTTAAACGGCCAAAACATCTTTCTACAACGTTGCGACGGCGATAAGCATCACGATAAAGTTGTGAGCGTCCATCTGAAGCGAGTCTGTAAAGAATTTTGTGTAAATGGCTCCATTGCTTAACCGGAGATTCGTTCTCCATACATCAACATGAATTGGCTCATAGCAGGTTTCCAGTCTCTGATTGGCAAGGTCCATTTAGCAGAGATATTATGCAAGGCTAGATAGAGTAATTTTATCACCGAGTCATCCGTTGGAAATATTCGTCGCGTTTTCGTTATCTTGCGCAATGAAGCATTTAACGACTCTATCGCGTTGGTGGTGTAGATAACCTTGCGGATCTCCGGCGGAAAGTCAAAAATGACGATGAGACGTTCCCAATTATTTCTCCACGACGGGCTGATCGTCGGGAACTGTTCATCCCATTTGGCCGCGAAGGCATCCAGGGCCTCTTCAGCGCCCTCTAGCGTTGCGGAACTATAGATGGTGCGCAGGTCAGCAGCAACGGCCTTACGCTCTTTCCAGCCGACGTAGCGCAGCGAGTTCCGCACCTGATGCACAATGCAGAGCTGTACCCGCGTATGCGGGTAAACAGCTTCAATGGCATCAGGAAAGCCTTTCAGGCCATCGCAGCAGGCGACGAAGATGTCCTTTAGCCCACGATTTTTCAGTTCTGTCATCACAGATAACCAGAACTTGGCCCCCTCAGTTTTGGCTATCCATAGCCCCAGCAGCTCTTTTTCGCCCTGGCCGTTGACGCCGAGGGCCAGATAAACAGACTTGTTGGCCACGGCTCCGCCGTCCTGGCTTTTGACAACAATACAGTCAAGGTAAACAATGGGATAAAGCGCATCCAGCGGCCGTTGCTGCCAGCGCTTAACTTCATCCATCACAGCATTGGTCACTTGAGAAATGAAGCCAGCGGAAACATCGACCCCGTAGACTTCTTTAAAGTGTGCCTGAATATCACGGGTTGATAACCCTCTGGAATAGAGAGAAATAATGCGGTCATCGAAGCCGTTAAGCTGTTTTTCGTGCTTACCGATCAGTGTCGGCTCGAAGGTACTGTTGCGGTCGCGCGGAATATCGAGCTCGATCTCCCCATTTTGGCTACGTACGCTCTTGGATGTCTTGCCATTGCGTGAGTTGCCTGAATGATTACCAGCCGGGTCATGCTTAGCATACCCAAGGTGCATCTCCATCTCAGCTTCAAGAACCCGTTCCGCCAGTCTTTTAGTCAGCACCTTGAGTAGGCCTGATTCACCCAGCAGATCCTGAGGGGAGTGACAATCTTGAAGCAGTTGGTCAATAAGTTCGTTGCTGATAGGCATTTTGTTATCCTTTGAAGGTTTTCCTCAAAATGCCATTTACACAGATTATTTTACAGTCTCTCTGAAGCCAGTTTTTCATTTGATTTTCGGGGAATAACCGTTTTTATCCCTCTTCTTTTCAACTTGTTACGGAGTGCATTGCCAGAGTAGGCTTTGTCAGCCAGTACCGCATGACCACGACGCTTCATGCTACCGTTCTGCCGTTGCACGCCAATGCCGTCCAGGAGTCGTAACGCGAACAGGCTTTCGTGAGCCTGCCCAGCACTCAGTACGATATTTAGCGGGATGCCACTTCCTTCAGTCGCCATGTGGATTTTGGTGCCATAACCACCTCGTGAGCGACCCAGGCTGTTATCGTTGGTAATATCGGGATGTTTTTTTGAGCGCCAGCCGCACATTTGAGCGCACGGATATTGCTGCCATCCAGCGCAGTGGCTGACCAGTCAACAAGTCCATGAGCATCAAGAAATGAAAGTAACTTATTAAAAATAATGTTAATAACTCCAGACTTTGACCATCTATTGAAACGGTTATAAACGGTTTTCCATGGGCCGTAACGTTCAGGTAAATCACGCCATGGGGCACCTGAACACAGTATCCAGAACATGCCGTTGAGGATTTTGCGATGTTCTGCCCATGGCCGGCCTGCCTGCGCCCCATTCCCAGTCGAAACGCAACAAAACGGTAGGGCATTATGCCGCCTGTAAGTGCGTTAAAAATACCTCATTTGGAGAACGATAACCCAGCGATTTTCGGCCTCGCGTATTGAGCAGGTGTTCGAGTGCTGCAACCTTGCGATGGGTGACATAATTGAAGTCCGTTCCCTTCGGGTAAAAACGCCGTATCAGCCCGTTGGTATGCTCATTCAACCCGCGTTCCCAGGAATGATATAGCCAACCGACTTAAAAATGATTACATCCTATGCCCTGATATGCGGCAAAGAAGCATAGCTGGCTGTTATCAAAATAATGTCGCTTGGCTATATGGCCGGGCAAAGTAGACCGGTGCCCCCGTGACTTTTGTAATTTCCCCGTGCTGGGAAAATTCAGAACCGTTGTCAGCAGTCAGGGTTTTAAACTCGCAGAAGGTATTGGCAACGATGTCCCTGAAGGCCGCTACCACTGTCTCTGCTTGCTTGTTGGGCAGTTTGCGAATGATGATCAGCTTGACGGCTTTATCGACCACCGTCAGCAGGAATGATTTCTGATCTTTGCCAAAGATGGTGTCAATCTCGAAATGCCCGGGTTCCTGCTTGAGGTCAGCAACGGCCGGCCGCTGCTCAATGCCAACACGGTTGGGAATAGGACCGCGTTTGTTCTCATCGGTCTGATAGTTATACCGTTTACCCCGATGAGGGAGCTGCTGATACAGCTCACCGCCGGCCCGGCGCTCCTGCTGGATATAGCGATAGAGCGAGTTCTTGCTGACGGACAGGCCAAATTCCAGGACCAGGCGCCCACTGATGACCTCAGGTGAGGTGTGGGTAGACAGCGCCGTTCTGATAAAGTCCTGAATGTGCGGTTCAAGCTGGTTAATCACGCTGTCCGGCCGAGTTTTCTGCCGCCGCCCTCTGGCCAACGTTTCGGCCCTTCTGCAGGAATAGACCCCGTTGAAAGCGGCGTCGGTATTGCGTCTGAGTTCCCTGCTGATGGTAGAACGAGGAAGCTCCAGTTCCCGGGCGATGGTGGCCTGGTTAACCCCATCACCACGCCGTTTTTCGATGTAGAACCGCTCTTTGTGAGTCAGATGTTTTCCCTGCATGCAACGGGATCTCCAGTAGGGCCAGAACGGTGATTTTATCCGGGTCTGGCCAGTGGGTCACTTTGTTGCATTTCGACTGGGAATGGGGCTGCGGAGATGTCAAAACGGTTGGTAACAAGGGCTCAATGATTGCCCATGCTTCATCAGAAAGATCGTAGCGAGCCATAATCCAAAGTGTCTTAGAAACAGATGGATACTATAGCTCAAGCAATTAAGGGACACAGCCTAGCAATGGTGAAACTGGGCTGCATCCGCTTGTTTTACGCCCGGTTACGTAATTAAGGGACACAGCCTAGGGTGGCCGACAAAAGAAAACAGACGTGAAAAGCCAGTTGTAACCAGACAAACGCCTTCAAACGTAGAGTCTGTAAAGAATTTCGTGTATAGCTAAACGACTTAATTTTGATTACATTATTTAAATGAGCTATTCAATTGATTTTAGACGTAAAGTGATATCTACACGGAAAAACGAAGGGTTGAGTATCCGAGAAACAGCGAAGCAATTTCGGATTGGCCCTGCCTCTGTATCGCGTTGGATTAATCAAATAGAGTCAAAAGCATCGACCACGCGTCAGCGAAAGATCGATAAATCCGAGTTGATAAAAGATGTTGAACAATATCCAGATGCTTACCAAAAAGAACGTGCAGAGCGTTTTGGCGTTTGTCAGAAGGCCATTTGGCAAGCGCTTAAAAAGCTGGGATTGACCTATAAAAAAAACTCTACGTCATCCGAAAGCCGACGAAAACGCCCGGCAGGGATTTCAACAAAAAAAACAACAGTATGAAAAAGAAGGTAAACCTATTGTTTTTATTGATGAAAGTGGTTTTTCACACGATGCCCCACGGACTCACGGCTATTCCCCAAAAGGTCAACGGTGTTTTGGCCTGAAGAACTGGGGAGCTAGGGGAAGAACAAATGTTATCGGCGCTTTATTAGGCACAACGCTGTTTGCTATCGGATTATTTGATATCAATATTAACAGCGATGTTTTCTATGCCTGGGTCACACAAGTCCTTATCCCAGTACTCCCTAAAAACAGTGTAATCATGATGGACAATGCCACTTTTCACAAAAAACATAATATTCAACAAGTCATCATCGATGCAGGGTATATGGTGGAGTATTTGCCTACATATTCGCCAGATCTTAACCCAATTGAGCATAAATGGGCACAAGCAAAAAGCAAAAAAAGAGAGATGGGTTGCGATACAGAGAGTTTGTTCTCAGTCCATATGGTGTAATCAAAATTAAGTCGCTTGGCTATATTATGCAAGGCTAGATAGAATAATTTTAGCACCGAGTCATCCGTTGGAAATATTCGTCGCGTTTTCGTTAGCTTGCGCAATGAAGCATTTAACGACTCTATCGCGTTGGTGGTGTAGATAACCGGCTTTGTTGAATAAATCGAACTTTCAGGGGATCGCCGGATCAAAGCACTATAGCCAACCGACTTAAAAATGATTACATCCTATGCCCTGATATGCGGCAAAGAAGCATAGCTGGCTGTTATCAAAATAATGTCGCTTGGCTATATCATCGCTCCCGATAGCAGCTCCCCATGGCAAAGCAAAAGTTTAAAATCACCAACTGGCCCACCTACAACAAAGCACTCAGACAACGCGGCTCCCTGACGGTCTGGCTTGATGAGTCGGCCATCGCTGCATGGACTGACAGTTCTTCGCCTGAAGGTCGTGGTCGGCCGCTTTACTACACCGATATGGCTGTTACCACGGTTTTGATGATAAAGCGCGTGTTTAACCTGTCGCTCCGGGCATTACAGGGCTTTGTCGACTCGGTTTTTACACTGATGAGCCTGCCACTGCGCTGCCCGGACTACTCTCTGGTCAGTCGGCGGGCAAAAACCGTCAGTATCAGCATAAAAACGCCAACGCGTGGTGAAATCTCGCATCTGGTCATCGATAGTACCGGTCTGAAGGTCTTTGGCGAAGGTGAATGGAAAGTCAGGCAGCATGCGGCTGACAGACGAAGAGTGTGGCGCAAGCTTCATCTGGCAGCAGACAGTGCGACGCATGAGATTATCTGTGCCGACTTATCGCTCAGCGGAACGACAGATGCGCAGGCACTGCCGGGCCTGATTAACCAAACCCACCGAAAAATCAGGGAAGTGTCAGCAGACGGTGCTTATGACGCCCGTTACTGCCACGATGCGTTGCTAAGAAAGAAAATCAGGCCCCTTATCCCGCCGCGAAGCGGAGCCAAATACTGGCCGGACAAGTACCATGAACGTAACCATGCGGTGGCGAATCAGCGTCTGAGCGGGAGTAATGATATGTGGAAAAAGAAAGTGGGTTATCACCGGCGTTCAGTGGCAGAAACAGCGATGTTCCGCATAAAAACTTTGCTGGGTGGCCATCTGAGCCTGCGTGACTATGAGGCTCAAGTAGGTGAAGCCATAGCGATGGTCAAAGCGCTGAACCGTATGACGTTGTTGGGTATGCCACACAGCGTCAGGATAGGATAACAGGTGTAGCAGAGGGAGTCATCCTGTCGGCTAATTCTGATTTATTCAACAAAGCCTAGATAACCTTGCGGATCTCCGGCGGAAAGTCAAAAATGACGATGAGACGTTCCCAATTATTTCTCCACGATGGGCTGATCGTCGGGAACTGTTCATCCCATTTGGCCGCGAAGGCATCCAGGGCCTCTTCAGCGCCCTCTAGCGTTGCGGAAATATAGATAGTGCGGAGGTCAGCAGCAACGGCTTTACGCTCTTTCCAGCCGACGTATAGCCAAGCGACATTATTTTGATAACAGCCAGCTATGCTTCTTTGCCGCATATCAGGGCATAGGATGTAATCATTTTTAAGTCGGTTGGCTATAGCGCAGCGAGTTCCGCACCTGATGCACGATGCAGAGCTGTACCCGCGTATGCGGGTAAACAGCTTCAATGGCATCAGGAAAGCCCTTCAGGCCATCGCAGCAGGCGATGAAGATGTCCTGTAGCCCACGATTTTTCAGTTCTGTCATTACAGATAACCAGAACTTGGCCCCCTCGGTTTTGGCTATCCATAGCCCCAGCAGCTCTTTTTCGCCCTGGCCGTTGATGCCTAGAGCCAAGTAAACAGACTTGTTGGTCACGGCTCCGCCGTCCTGGCTTTTGACCACAATACAGTCAAGGTAAACAATGGGATAAAACGCATCCAGCGGCCGTTGCTGCCAGCGCTTAACGTCATCCATCACGGCATTGGTCACTTGAGAAATGAAGCCAGCGGAAACATCGACCCCGTAGACTTCTTTAAAGTGAGCCTGAATATCACGGGTTGATAGCCCTCTGGAATAGAGAGAAATAATGCGGTCATCGAAGCCGTTAAGCTGCTTTTCGTGCTTACCGATTAGTGTCGGCTCGAAGGTACTGTTGCGGTCGCGCGGAATATCGAGCTCGAGCGCCCCATTTTGGCTACGTACGCTCTTGGATGTCTTGCCATTGCGGGAGTTGCCTGAATGATTACCAGCCGGGTCATGCTTAGCATACCCAAGGTGTATCTCCATCTCAGCTTGAAGAACCCGTTCCGCCAGTCTTTTAGTCAGCTCCTTGAGTAGGCCTGATTCACCCAGAAGCTCCTGAGGGGAGTGGCAATCCTGAAGCAGTTGGTCAATAAGTTCGTTGCTGATAGGCATTTTTTGTCCTCTGAAGGTTTTCCTCAAAATGCCATTTACACAGATCTTTTTACACTCTCCAAACGTAATACTTTCGGCTGCGTGTTAATTATTTCCATTGTCGACACCAATTTAATTATACATTATTCGGCCTGATTACATGAATATGACACTATTACCTATCGCTTTGCTTTCACGAAAAAAAATAACAAACTTAGAGAGTTAATTATGTTGCAGAGTTTTCTAAATCACCACTTCTCGCGCAAACTTTAGGAGTAAGCCTTCAAACAATGTTCACCGAACACGGCTTATGAAAGCCTGTATGCCAGCACATTCTCGGATCCCTTATTCTGACTCACCTCACAATCACATATAATTATTGTGGTTATAGCGGCTATCCAATACTTCATTTATTCATGGCTCAGATCCTACTAAATTGGTTATTTCACTAATTATTATGGTGATTTTACACTTGACAATATACATCGTTGATTGGTTTTTTGGTAGAAAATCAATGACTAATACCTGTAAGAGAAAGATATTTTATGAATGCTGCAATGAAGTCTTTCAAATCAGAAAAGAGCAGAAACACTGTTTTTCATAAAATCACGTTAAAGTATAACAACTAGGTTGTGTCACTCTTATTAACGCGTAATTACGCGACAGAGAGACACAACCTAAAATATCATTAACTTCACACTTTATTTAATCATTGAATTAAATCATCTGCGAGTAGAGTATCTATTTATACTTGTTGGATGGTTAGACTGTTGATTTAGCCAATAATAAAAATCCTCGTTGTATTTTTGTCCAAAGTTGTTTAAAACTCTAGAATAAGAAGGGTTATCACCGCTGGATCCAGTGTCTTGTCTCAGGGAGCGAACTAATTCACCGCGAACAGAACGCAGCTGTGGTGAACTGTCGAGAAACTTTTGCACAAAATATGGCCAGGCGTATAGTCTCTCGCTATGTCCATTAGCAGAGAAAGCATCTATATCAATTATTTGCCTTAAGCTAGGTCTATTTTCTGGTGGGCAATTCATTAAAACACTTTCTGCATATTCATTCTTTTTCCCATGCGATAAATACTCTGCCAAGCCTTCGCTCCACCATGTGACCGCCTCTGAGGGAAACATGTTAGCATCACCATACTTGTTATATTTACCATCAAGATAATGAACAATTTCATGTCCAAAATTATGGATATTATTGTCTTTCATATAAACAAAAATACGTGGCTGATTATTAGGGTTTTTAGAATCCCCTTCAATATAAACACCTCCATTATTTGTGTCTATACGGAAAGGATAGTTACCATACCGATGGTAGTGATCTTTATTCTTCATCACTATAATTTCCAATGGTTTTGAATTATCATCTCTTACGCGTTTGTCCCCGAATGATTCGTGAAAATTCTTTAGAACTTTAGTTGCTATAATATTTAGTTTATTTTTCTCTTCATTATTAAAACGATAAGAGGATTGTATTCTGTATCCGCTATCAAGTTTGAAATCATGGGGGATGAATTCTTTTTCTAAAATAGGTTTTAAAAAAACAGAAAATATAGACGAATTGCTTTTTTCAGAACCTCTCCCGGTATCTTCTAAATATTTAGTCAAAACAACATTAATTTCCTCACGTAAATCACTTTTAGCGGGCAAGGAGTTATATTTTTTTAATATATTACTTAAATTAATATCAATGTTTTTTTGTGTTTCAAAACTACTTTTAGGGTTGTTTCTCTTCTCAGAATTGATGATTGATGATAATACATCCAAGGCACAACGAATATGATAAAGAGGGAAATTGTTTTTTTTGGAATTGACAATATTTAAAGATTGACTGACAAGCCTAAATAAACTTCCCTCTATCGCATCCTTACTCTTAGATAATATCTGGCTATCTAGTGAACCTGGCCTTATATGATAAATTAAATTTAGTAACTTCCCAGTGTTAACTGAGAATTCATAATTACTCAATAATTTCTCTTGATTTAAAACATGATATTCCAATATTGCGTTGAGACTTTTATAATTTATAGTAGGATTATCCCCTTTTGAATTATTCTTGGTCATCTCTATCATCGCGCCTACCCAAGAACTTGTTAAACCTGATAACTCTTTATCCGGTACATTTGATATGCCATGAAAATTATTATATGTTTTAGCAAGATAGTCTCCTATTTTGCTTAATGTTCTAGAGGCAATATTGTTTTCACTTTTCCAATATGGACCTGATGTATCAATTCTATGATAAAAACTTTCAATATATTTTGACAACAAAGCAAGATCGAGTTTATTTATCTCTGGCTCGAGCATTAATTTATTGATGATTTTAATTGATGCTATTAAACTTTTTTTAGAGTGTGGGTAACTTGTTTTTAAGAATAATTCTTTTTCATCATGAAGATCTGCCATTAATTTTTTTTCTAGGGCGGTAAGCTTCATTTTACTTTGAAGAGCATTTGAATATACTGACGGGATATTTTTTCCAACTTCATTTTCGACACTTGAATGTCTTCTTTTCTCTAAAATAGTTTCATCTTGTTTGTTTCTTACATTACTCATATCATCGAACAACACATTTGAATGATGATTATAACCGACACCACTTAAATTTACTGACATAAACAACAATCTCCATTTGATTACAAATAACTAATAAATCATAGCGTCATCGCATCTCTAGCAATTATGCAGATCTCTATTTTTTAAGTCATGCGTTAAAGTTAAAAACAATATTTATTAAACACTCCTTATCAACGTTAATTAATTTACATATAAATCAACAACACCCACTATGTGATAGTGAGAAAACAATTCCAAACAGAAGGCGTGTCGATGAATTTAGATGTTTACTAGTAGATTCATTCAAGCCTACTTTTAATAATCACTAAACTTAAACAGTTCTATACTTACCCCATATTTGAAATAAAAAACTCAGTCATTTCTATTTCATCCATTATTTAATATAAACAACCCTCGTAAAATCAGCCAAATACCTTATTTTTGTTATTTTAGACGCTTTGTTAAATGATTAAAAAACCAAGTCTTGATAAAAACAAAACAGTATAAAAGGGTCGCAGGCATCGAGTTCTTTCCCCTCATTAGTATAAATAAGATAGTTTGTCTGAAAATTGTCATTGCAATGACATAATACTTATTATCATATGTTATTGTGTCCGGAAAATTTCTCTTCTATCTGACCGATACGGAGAAAAAGCGGCTCAACTTTCACAGAAAAACACTGATTAACTATCGAACGTTAAGAGATACCTTCGGGCCAGAACTCATCGAAGACGATAAAGGTCGTAACAGGCTTACCCTATCGACAATAAAATGCCTTCTACTGATATTCAACTGATATTCAATAGTTCCAGAGGAACTCTGTTTTTCCCGTTGGTCAGAGATAAATTTCAAAAGTGCCTTATGGGTTATCCCTGAACAGCGCGAAGTCATCGTACGGTCATGCATTCAGTCCATAGTAGGCTTTGTTGAATAATTTAACCGTTTGATTTACATCTTCTTTAGTTAGAATGCATTTACAGAGAATGTATTTTGTTAGAACGACAAATCAAATAGTTAGCACAATAAAAAGCATTCCGAGAGGAAAAATTAGTCGTTGAAATTTTATAATGCTTATATAAATCAGTATCTTAAATTATTCAACAAAGCCTCCATAGTACCAAAACGCTTATAAACCATTATGTTCCCTTATGTCATCAGGCACTGGAAGTTTTGGAAGAACTAAAAGACCTGGCCAATGACGTTAACGGTAATGACGGTTTAAGAAATTGCCTTGCAACAACCATAGCCCAAACAGACCGTTATCTTAAAAAAGAAATAAACGCAATACAAACGAAAAGCAGACGAGATTAACCCCATCATAGACTATGTTAACAGTAAACTAGTTGCTGAATAGAGACTTGCATTTTTTGTCAGGCTATTGAGAATAAAAAGAGGTTTAACTTAGAGAATAA
Organism: Symbiopectobacterium purcellii; assembly: GCF_052050035.1. Classification (GTDB taxonomy): domain Bacteria; phylum Pseudomonadota; class Gammaproteobacteria; order Enterobacterales; family Enterobacteriaceae; genus Symbiopectobacterium; species Symbiopectobacterium purcellii_A. The sequence continues at coordinate 2,966,574 of NZ_CP189882.1, read as the reverse complement.
AGGTTTGAAATGATCAACAAAGAGCGGTTGTTACGAGATAATCGTTTATGTAAAGCAATCATTGGATTATCAGTCGAAGAATTGAAAAATTTAGCCGCTGAATTTTCAGCTTGTTATTTGATTTATCGGAAAAAGAATCGAAAAGATCACGAGCGGCAGATGGGTGCAGGGCAGAAAGGATTTATCCCAACCCCATTAGATAAACTGCTTTTTATTTTATTGTATTTAAAATGTTATCCGACCTATGATTTGCAAGGACTTCTTTTTGGTTTAGATAGAACACGGGTATGTCGCTGGGTAAAAATATTATTGCCGGTTTTAGAGATGACCTTGGGGCGAGAATGTGTTTTGCCCGCTCGTCAAATTCGCTCTGCTGAGGAATTTTTTCGCGCCTTTCCTGGAGTTAAAGACGTCTTTATTGATGGGACAGAGCGACCTGTCCAAAAGCCTAAGAATCTGCGTCGGCGAAAAAAAATGTATTCGGGAAAGAAAAGACAGACCACTCGAAAAGGGCTTATTATGACTGACGAAACAAGGCAAATTGGATTTATCCCCATGAGCAAAAATGGGCGCCGTCACGATAAACGCTTACTCGATAAAGTCGATATAATTCGCCATATTCCTCCTGAGGTAACCATCTGGGCAGATACCGGTTTTCAAGGTATAGATAAACAGCATCCTAATACACAAATCCCAAAAAAAGGAACTCGAAAAAGACCTTTATCGCCTGAACAAAAACAAGAAAATAAAATAATCTCGGGCATCCGTATTACAGTTGAACACGCCATCGCGGGTATCAAGCGCCTCGGTTGCATGACCCAAATTTTACGGAATCGTAGACCCTTTATTGATAATACCTTCTTACTCCTTAGCGCCGGTCTTTGGAATTTCCATCTCAGAACAGCGTAAAATTTACTTCAATCACCGAAACACCCTTATTTCACTATTAAGCAACACGCTTAGTGTAGCTTCAAATAATATTGAAAATAAACATCGGGTGATAAAATCATGAAAGATATACAAAAAGGTGGGGAGGTTTATACTCTCAATAATGAAGAAGCAGCCGTTGAAATGTTAATTGGTTATGAGAATCAAACACGGGTAGAGTTAAATAAAGACACGATAGGACCTGTACAGCTAAAGTTAATAGAAGATGTCGTTAATTTAACAGCTGCTGCTATAGTCTTTGGTGTTACATACTCTTCAACTGATGCACCACCTGACAAAACGTGTCTAGATTTAAATATAACCAATGATGCTGATATAATATTAGTTCCTGTTTGTATAAATATGCCGCCAGGTTTTTATTATAGGCAATCATTAAGTCCATTAGTAAGAAACTCTCAAGGTAATTTGATAATAGAGTGCAATAGCCTTGATCAAGATATGTTAATAAAGTTGGATTTTGTCGCTATCACAACCGACAAGGGACGATTAGATCCAATAAATACGTTGATACTGCAGCACCAGATTTTTATAAAGAACTTGACTCCTTTGACATCTCCATTATAAGTATATGCATTAAAGTTAAAGATGATTTTTTAATATTTTATTATTTATGGGTTAATGAGCAAAGCGTGTTAATTAACGATAGTAATTACATTGATACTACTGGCTTCACATATGGAGCATTTCAAGGATATAAATCAAATACACCTCCATTATTTGGCGTTTGTTTTAATAAAGTTAAGGTAACTAAAAAAAAGGGAGAGACTATACGTGCTGATATTGTTTTCACTCCGTTATATTTAATTGCTGATGATGCTATTGGTCCCTATATCCCACGAAAAATTGTCGACATCGGAGAAAAGTCTGGAGTTGGTTATCAATGGGCAAAACTGGCAGCGCTTGATTTTTGGCTTTCAATTAAAACCAAACAGGAAGACGTATCAAAAATTAGTGGTGGGCCAGCTATTTTTACACTAATTTCAGCTGGAGCGATATTGTTAACAGCTGGATTCGCTGCTTTTAGTTCAGAGAGTGTAAAAAGATCTGTGTAAATGGCATTTTGAGGAAAACCTTCAGAGGACAAAAAATGCCTATCAGCAACGAACTTATTGACCAACTGCTTCAGGATTGCCACTCCCCTCAGGAGCTTCTGGGTGAATCATGCCTACTCAAGGAGCTGACTAAAAGACTGGCGGAACGGGTTCTTCAAGCTGAGATGGAGATACACCTTGGGTATGCTAAGCATGACCCGGCTGGTAATAATTCAGGCAACTCCCGCAATGGCAAGACATCCAAGAGCGTACGTAGCCAAAATGGGGCGCTCGAGCTCGATATTCCGCGCGACCGCAACAGTATAGCCAAGCGACATTATTTTGATAACAGCCAGCTATGCTTCTTTGCCGCATATCAGGGCATAGGATGTAATCATTTTTAAGTCGGTTGGCTATACCTTCGAGCCGACACTGATCGGTAAGCACGAAAAGCAGCTTAACGGCTTCGATGACCGCATTATTTCTCTCTATTCCAGAGGGCTATCAACCCGTGATATTCAGGCTCACTTTAAAGAAGTCTACGGGGTCGATGTTTCCGCTGGCTTCATTTCTCAAGTGACCAATGCCGTGATGGGGCTTTGTTGAATAATTTAACCGTTTGATTTACATCTTCTTTAGTTAGAATGCATTTACAGAGAATGTATTTTTTTAGAACGACAAATCAAATAGTTAGCACAATAAAAAGCATTCCGAGAGGAAAAATTAGTCGTTGAAATTTTATAATACTTATATAAATCAGCATCTTAAATTATTCAACAAAGCCCCGTGATGGATGACGTTAAGCGCTGGCAGCAACGGCCGCTGGATGCGTTTTATCCCATTGTTTACCTTGACTGTATTGTGGTCAAAAGCCAGGACGGCGGAGCCGTGACCAACAAGTCTGTTTACTTGGCTCTAGGCATCAACGGCCAGGGCGAAAAAGAGCTGCTGGGGCTATGGATAGCCAAAACCGAGGGGGCCAAGTTCTGGTTATCTGTAATGACAGAACTGAAAAATCGTGGGCTACAGGACATCTTCATCGCCTGCTGCGATGGCCTGAAGGGCTTTCCTGATGCCATTGAAGCTGTTTACCCGCATACGCGGGTACAGCTCTGCATCGTGCATCAGGTGCGGAACTCGCTGCGCTACGTCGGCTGGAAAGAGCGTAAAGCCGTTGCTGCTGACCTCCCAACGCTAGAGGGCGCTGAAGAGGCCCTGGATGCCTTCGCGGCCAAATGGGATGAGCAGTTCCCGACGATCAGCCCATCGTGGAGAAATAATTGGGAACGTCTCATCGTCATTTTTGATTTTCCGCCGGAGATTCGCAAGGTTATCTACACCACCAACGCGATAGAGTCGTTAAATGCTTCATTGCGCAAGATAACAAAAACGCGACGAATATTTCCAACGGATGACTCAGTGCTAAAATTATTCTATCTAGCCTTGCATAATATCTCGGCTAAATGGACCCTACCAATCAGAGACTTGAAACCGGCTATGAGCCAATTCATGTTGATGTATGGAGATCGGATTTCCGGTTAAGCGATGGAGCCATTTACACAAAATTCTTTACAGACTCTATCTGAAATGCAAAATACGTAGCTTAATGAAGAGGTAAACCAATCATTTTGTAGCAACAACTGATGCAGACGTACTGGTAGACAAAAAGGATGATTACGAAGCGCTAAAGCAGGCAATATGCAGCTAACTCTAATCGAGCACTCACCTCCCCCTTCAGGTCATTCACTGTTATAGCCAAGCGACATTATTTTGATAACAGCCAGCTATGCTTCTTTGCCGCATATCAGGGCATAGGATGTAATCATTTTTAAGTCGGTTGGCTATACCAGCAACTGGCTGTCTTCGCCTCTGTGCCGCTGGCCCGGCGTGACATACCGGATACCGCTATGGCGATGTTCCTCGTTGTACCAGCCGACGAAGGTTTCCACCCAGGCTCGCGCATCTTCCAGCGTTGCAAAGCCTTTTTCAGACCATGCAGGCACGTATTTCAGCATCCTGAACAGCGATTCCACGTGGGCGTTGTCGTTGCTTACCCGCGGCCGACTGTGTGACGGGGTTATAGCCAACCGACTTAAAAATGATTACATCCTATGCCCTGATATGCGGCAAAGAAGCATAGCTGGCTGTTATCAAAATAATGTCGCTTGGCTATATCTCCTGTGGCACATCATAGTTACTCCGCTTAAACCACTGCTTTACTGACTTCATGACTTCACTGACATACCTTTTTTTCTAACAAACCATCAACTTTGCTGCCCGCCTTGCAAACGTCAGCGAACGCTGAAAATAATTTATTTCAAGAGTGTGAGCCATGCGGGCTGCTCAGAAAATTACAACATGATAAAAATGTGAGGGTTAGTGACAGAAAGTGATTTTAAAGGGATGTTTAATGCAGGAAAAATCAAAACACATCGTAACCAATTGATTTTAGATATTGATTGGCGGAGAGGGAGGGATTTGAACCCTCGGTAGAGTTGCCCCTACTCCGGTTTTCGAGACCGGTCCATTCAGCCGCTCTGGCACCTCTCCGTTTAAGTGGTTGCTATCATGCCCTGTTTTACGGCATTTTGACAGCAGATATCCTTGCCTTTGTATTCAAGTGACGACTTAGCGAGCAACACGGCGATGAAATGGCCATGGAAAACACAGCACGCACCGGAAAGCACCCCCATTCAGTGGCAAGATGCTCTTGCCATTCCGCTGTTGGCACCGTTAAGCGATAGCGAGCAACAACGACTTATTCTGCTTGCCAGTGATTTTTTACATCAAAAACGTATCATTCCTTTACAGGGACTGGCGCTGACGTCCGTTATGAAGCAGCGAATCGCACTGCTGTTTTGCTTGCCCGTTCTCAAGCTCGGCATTGAATGGCTAAACGGTTTCCATGAGGTGTTAATCTATCCCGGCCCTTTTATTGTTAATGATGAATGGCAGGATGATATCGGTCTGGTGCACGCCGGGCCAGTGGTGCAGTCCGGTCAAAGTTGGGATCAGGGCCCCATCATACCCCCCATGTCAGGGTAGTTGTCGCCTCTGAGTGAAAAAAATCTAGGGGGCTGGAGAAGCTGTTCATGGAAAGCTATTCGCCAGAACGTAAAGCGGCTGTGATCGCCAGAATGTTGCCGCCGCATAGTCAGTCTATTTACCAGATATCCCGCCTGGAAGGCATTCCCACCAATACGCTTTATGGCTGGCGGTCTCAGGCTGGAATTCCGACTCAGTCGGCAGCCAGTGAGAGTAAACTCCACCTGGATTGGTCTCAGGATGCGCGCTTCGCCGTTATCGTTGAAACCGCGCCGCTTTCTGCTCATGCTGTGGCTGAATACTGTCGCCGTAAAGGCCTCTATCCTGAACAGATTCAGCAGTGGAAGGACGAGTTTATGCAGCCAGGTCAGCGTGCAGAAAGAGCCTTAATAAAGAAACAGCAAAAATAAATTTAGCAGCTTAATCGTGAAATAGCCCGCAAGGACAAAGCCCTCGCCGAAGCGGCTGCACTGCTCATCCTGGAAAAAAAGCTCAAGGCGTTCTTCGACGAAGAACGCGAGGGGCTTTGTTGAATAATTTAAGATACTGATTTATATAAGCATTATAAAATTTCAACGACTAATTTTTCCTCTCGGAATGCTTTTTATTGTGCTAACTATTTGATTTGTCGTTCTAACAAAATACATTCTCTGTAAATGCATTCTAACTAAAGAAGATGTAAATCAAACGGTTAAATTATTCAACAAAGCCAACGCGAGGTCGAATGACGCGCACAGCCGACAGGTTACGGCTGATGAAGATGCTGGAGGAGGCTGCCACTGCCGGCGTCCGGCAAAGCGATGCCTGCAGGTCTGTAGGTATTAGCGAGCGGACGTTCCAGCGCTGGCGGCTAAGTCCTGACGACCGGCGACCGACGGCATCACGGCCGATGCCGAAAAACAGGCTCAGTGCTGAAGAGGAACAGCAGGTGCTGGCCATCTGCCATGAGCCACGATTCGCCAGTCTGTCGCCGGCGCAAATCGTACCGGCACTAGCCGATGAGGGGCGTTATGTTGCCAGTGAATCGACGTTTTACCGGGTGTTGCGCCGTGCCGGAGAGGTCAGTCATCGCGGGCGTCAGCAGGCCCCGCAAAGTAAGCCGCTGTCGACATGGAAGGCGATCGCGCCGAACCAGGTGTGGTCGTGGGACATCACCTGGCTGAAGTCGCTGACGGCGGGTCACTGGTTCTACCTGTATCTCATAGAAGATGTGTTCAGTCGCAAAATAGTGGGTTATGAGGTGTACCCGGTCGAAAGCGGCGAGTATGCAGCAGAACTGCTGAAGCGAACGGTGCTGAGCGAGCGCTGCTGGCAGGAGCCGCTGGTACTGCATGCGGATAACGGTGCACCGATGAAGTCACAGGTGCTGCAGGTGAAGCTTGCGGAGCTGAAGATAACCCCGTCACACAGTCGGCCGCGGGTAAGCAACGACAACGCCCACGTGGAATCGCTGTTCAGGATGCTGAAATACGTGCCTGCATGGTCTGAAAAAGGCTTTGCAACGCTGGAAGATGCGCGAGCCTGGGTGGAAACCTTCGTCGGCTGGTACAACGAGGAACATCGCCAGAGCGGTATCCGTTATGTCACGCCGGGCCAGCGGCACAGAGGCGAAGACAGCCAGTTGCTGGTAAAGCGAAAATCGGTGTATGAGGCAGCAAAAATGCAGAACCCGCATCGTTGGTCAGGGCCAACAAGGCTTTGTTGAATAAATCGAACTTTCAGGGGATCGCCGGATCAAAGCACTATAGCCAAGCGACTTAATTTTGATTACACCATATGGACTGAGAACAAACTCTCTGTATCGCAACCCATCTCTCTTTTTTTGCTTTTTGCTTGTGCCCATTTATGCTCAATTGGGTTAAGATCTGGCGAATATGTAGGCAAATACTCCACCATATACCCTGCATCGATGATGACTTGTTGAATATTATGTTTTTTGTGAAAAGTGGCATTGTCCATCATGATTACACTGTTTTTAGGGAGTACTGGGATAAGGACTTGTGTGACCCAGGCATAGAAAACATCGCTGTTAATATTGATATCAAATAATCCGATAGCAAACAGCGTTGTGCCTAATAAAGCGCCGATAACATTTGTTCTTCCCCTAGCTCCCCAGTTCTTCAGGCCAAAACACCGTTGACCTTTTGGGGAATAGCCGTGAGTCCGTGGGGCATCGTGTGAAAAACCACTTTCATCAATAAAAACAATAGGTTTACCTTCTTTTTCATACTGTTGTTTTTTTTGTTGAAATCCCTGCCGGGCGTTTTCGTCGGCTTTCGGATGACGTAGAGTTTTTTTTATAGGTCAATCCCAGCTTTTTAAGCGCTTGCCAAATGGCCTTCTGACAAACGCCAAAACGCTCTGCACGTTCTTTTTGGTAAGCATCTGGATATTGTTCAACATCTTTTATCAACTCGGATTTATCGATCTTTCGCTGACGCGTGGTCGATGCTTTTGACTCTATTTGATTAATCCAACGCGATACAGAGGCAGGGCCAATCCGAAATTGCTTCGCTGTTTCTCGGATACTCAACCCTTCGTTTTTCCGTGTAGATATCACTTTACGTCTAAAATCAATTGAATAGCTCATTTAAATAATGTAATCAAAATTAAGTCGTTTAGCTATATCATCGCTCCCGATAGCAGCTCCCCATGGCAAAGCAAAAGTTTAAAATCACCAACTGGCCCACCTACAACAAAGCACTCAGACAACGCGGCTCCCTGACGGTCTGGCTTGATGAGTCCGCCATCGCTGCATGGACTGACAGTTCTTCGCCTGAAGGGCGTGGTCGGCCGCTTTACTACACCGATATGGCTGTTACCACGGTTTTGATGATAAAGCGCGTGTTTAACCTGTCGCTCCGTGCATTACAGGGCTTTGTCGACTCGGTTTTTACACTGATGAGCCTGCCACTGCGCTGCCCGGACTACTCTCTGGTCAGTCGGCGGGCAAAAACCGTCAGTATCAGCATAAAAACGCCAACGCGTGGTGAAATCTCGCATCTGGTCATCGACAGTACCGTGCACTGGTCAAGTAAATCAGGACACTTTTTTCTCAGCCATTTGTTCATAACGCACCGGAGACAGATCCCCGTTAGCGGCATGATGCCTGTGTAGGTTGTAGTAGCGGATATACGTCGCCACATCCTGCTCCATGTAAGCCCGTGTTGGCTGGGGTACCAGCAGCAACCATTCATGTTTCAGACTGCCCCAGAAGCGCTCCATCACCGCATTATCCCAGCAGGCACCCACGTCTCCCATACTGCTCCTCAGCCTGTAGCTGCTCAGCAGCGCCTGAAAGCGTTGTCCCGTGTACTGCGCCCCCCTGTCCGTATGCACCACCAGGCCCGGCGGGGGAGTTCGCAGGTTATATGCCTGCATCAGGGCCCCGCAGACCAGCGATGAGGTCATCCGTCTGTCCACCTGCCAGCCCACTATCTGCCGGGAGTACAAATCCATAATAGCCGCCAGATACAGCCAGCCTTCACCGGTCTTCAGATACGTGATGTCACTCGCCCACACCTGATTTGGCCCCGGCGGGTTAAAATTCTGGTTCAGCAGGTTTGGGGCCACCTCTGCACCCGGGCGGGGTTTTGTCGTGACCTTATAAGTCCGGCGCTGTCGGCAGACCAGCCCCTCTTCCTGCATGAGTTTCCTCACCCGCCAGCGGCTGATTATGATGCCTTCTCCACGAAGCCTTTTGACCAGCGTCCGGCTTCCTGCTCCCTGCCTGCTGGCGGCGAACAGCGCCTTTAACCTGACCCGGACCTCCACGTCTTTTTGCAGCGGTTCGGCGGGCTTTTTTCGCCATGCATACCAGGCAGAGGCCGTCACACGCATGACCCGACAGAGTGTACGAACGCTGAAGTCAGTGGCATTGTCGAGAATGAACCGGTATCTCACGACATATGTTTCGCGAAGAAGGCACTCGCCTTTTTTAGTATCTCCTTCTCTGTACGTAACTCTTTGTTTTCCTTTTGTAACCGTTTTAACTCTGCACGTTCATCATCGCTGAGTACGCCGTTGCTCTGCTCGCGTGCCAGCGAGACCCATGTATGCAGGGTTTTGTTGCTTATGCCCAGCGATGCTGCTGCCCTGGCTATCGTATAGCCCTGCTCTGTTACCAGGGCAACGGCTTCCTTTTTAAACTCAGGGGTAAATTGTCGTTTATGGTTCACTAAACACCTCCGTTTTGGATGTAAGTTTAGTGTCCTGATTATTCAACCACTACACCGGTCTGAAGGTCTTTGGCGAAGGTGAATGGAAAGTCAGGCAGCATGGGGCTGACAGACGAAGAGTGTGGCGCAAGCTTCATCTGGCAGCAGACAGTGCGACGCATGAGATTATCTGTGCCGACTTATCGCTCAGCGGAACGACAGATGCGCAGGCACTGCCGGGCCTGATTAACCAAACCCACCGAAAAATCAGGGAAGTGTCAGCAGACGGTGCTTATGACGCCCGTTACTGCCACGATGCGTTGCTAAGAAAGAAAATCAGGCCCCTTATCCCGCCGCGAAGCGGAGCCAAATACTGGCCGGACAAGTACCATGAACGTAACCATGCGGTGGCGAATCAGCGTCTGAGCGGGAGTAATGATATGTGGAAAAAGAAAGTGGGTTATCACCGACGTTCAGTGGCAGAAACAGCGATGTTCCGCATAAAAACTTTGCTGGGTGGCCATCTGAGCCTGCGTGACTATGAGGCTCAAGTAGGTGAAGCCATAGCGATGGTCAAAGCGCTGAACCGTATGACGTTGTTGGGTATGCCACACAGCGTCAGGATAGGATAACAGGTGTAGCAGAGGGAGTCATCCTGTCGGCTAATTCTGATTTATTCAACAAAGCCATTACTACCTACTGAAACCGAATTAGATCTATCTGCAACAGAATTAGCACCAATTGCAACTGCATTTACAGCACTTACAGAACTTCCTGAACCTAAAGCTGTAGAATTATAGCCAAGCGACATTATTTTGATAACAGCCAGCTATGCTTCTTTGCCGCATATCAGGGCATAGGATGTAATCATTTTTAAGTCGGTTGGCTATATATGTACTGGCGGTTGAATCTGAACCCGTTGCTGTTGAGTTTGAACCAGTAGCGTTCGCACGGAATCCTGTTGCGACCCCTTTGTTCCCAGTAGCTGAAGCTGCTGCACCTGTAGCCGTGCTGTTCATTCCAGTAGATGTGCTACCTTGTACAGTAGCCTTACTAAGGTAACCAGTAGCAATACTGTTATCCCCAGATGCTCTACTATTACTGCCGGTGGCTGTACTGTTTATGCCACTAGCTATGCTCCCCTGCCCTGTGGCTGTGCTCGCTTGTCCTGTGGCTTTACTATTTGTTCCACTTGTTGTACTATTATTTCCATTAGCGTAATCTGTAAAAATATATAAATAACTAGTAATTAAGATAGCTAAATTATTTTTTTCATAAAATATCCATTAAATTTTTTTGAAAAATATCAGCGTTTTTGAAATAAAGGTTGCACCTCCCATACCCTTATCCTTCTACCAGTTCCTTATAATCAATAAACTTCAAGATACAGCGTGATAGGCTTACTTGATGTACTTTCTGCTGAATAAGGTACATGCATCTTGAAGTATAGATAACTATTAGGGTGACCGCAAGGATTCGTTAATTTTTGGCGATATACCTAAAAGTTATATAGCTACTCAGTAGTTATAATTATTTATTGTCACAAATGCATGCTCCGCCCCGCACGAGAGAAGCATGCATTTGCAGCTGTGGTTAACTCAACGCTTCAAATATCATCTCCATCGCAAACCCCTTGTACTGAAGGTGCCTGATTTGTTTGTTTTTATCCTTCTGGTCAGTGGGTAACATTTCACCAAACTTCCTGACTCTGGCTTCTTTTGCTAACGCATACCAGTCAATATTGCTCTTTTCGAGTTCCTGCTCTATCAGCTCCTGTGAAAATCCTTTCTGCCGAAGCTCCTGCTTTATCCGTGTGGGGCCATGTAGTTTTTTAACATGTTTGTCAAAAAGATAAGCAGAAAATTGAGCATCATTAAGATAATGATTATCAGTCAGAAGCCGTAAAACACGTTCTACGTCTTCTGTTTTTTCGGTCAGTCGGATCAACTGCCGGTGCATATCGCCAGATGCGTAATTCTTTTTTGCCAGCAATGACACCGCATAGTCATATAATTCCTGTCTGGTCATGCCTGGCTCCTTTTGTAGCAAATTCCGTTTTTCCCCACCGATAATCCCTGAATTTTCTCTGCCATCAACGGCCAGAGTGACGTTTTACGCTTGTTTTGTTCGTAGAGTGTCCTGAGGTAGCTTTCAGTTCCCGGAAACTGAGGGCCATCTTCCAGATCTTCGCTGTAATCAATCGCTTTTTTCATATCGGAAGCGGCATAGCTGTAATATTTGCTTTTCGCCTGATTAATCGCGTCTTCCACCAGAATACGTCGCAACAACGTGGCCGAAAGGGCATAGCCATGTTTATATAATGTACTTGATAATGTCCGGACAAATGAGTTCGTAAGATACGCAAGGGACCTGGCAAGTTCTTCTTTTGACGAGTCGGTAATGCAGTCATTGATTAAATCAAATCTCCCCACATCGGAGGTGAAACAGATATATGAATCCAGTCCTTTTTCTTTTGCGATATTTATGAATACCTGGACATCATCGTCTTCCTTTATACTGGCTTTTGTATGTAACCGATAAAAACGAGTGTCACACTGGAAAGAAAAGGCTGCAATAGATTTTTCCCTGGCCTCTTCATCCCTTCCGTCCTCAATCAGAGCAGTAATGAATAATTCATCCCATGTGCTTTTATCTGAATATTGTTTGTCACCCACTCGCTCCATATATAACAATAGTTCAATGGCTTCTCCTGGTCTTACCTCCTCCATGAGTAGTCTTGCGTAATCAAAGTAATGCTCAGGGCGACAAAACTCTCCTTTTTTTAATGTTTCTGAAAGGAAATTGTTATCCTTTATTATTATACTGATATCTAATGCTTCCCGGTTGCGTTTTTTTTGATAATACATGTCACGAATCTTGCGTAAAACATCCGCTCCCAGTAAGGTACGATATTTTTTGAATATACCACATCCAAAATAAACTTCATTAACAATGAAATTAAATACTTTTTGGGCAATAAATGCAGGGTCACTATTTTTCTGCGCAGCCAGTGATTTCATCCATGTATCCAGCAGAACGGAGTAATAGTCCATCCAGCTTCCGCTGGAAGTGTCAGAGTTTTCACTGAATTTTTCAAACTCAAGCATGATTTTTACACTCAGGCGTTCCACTTCTTCCGGGAGGGCCACTGCGATCTTCTCCAGTGGTTGCGCAATACTTCGTGTCAGCTCATCATAAAACGCATCCGCTTCGTAGTAATCATAAAAATGTTTACTTTTAGCTCGTCGACTGTATTCCTTTTCGATAGTTTTTAGCACGTCCGGCGCGGATAACAGATATCCGTTAATGAGTGTGGTTCTTGCCTGTTTATTATCCTGCGCCAGGTCATGAATAATATTAATCAAAACTTCCTGAGTCATGCTTTTTAATAACTCACTTTGTTTTTTGTTCAGTTCTGTTGTCATATACCCTCCACAAAAAAAATCAAATAAAGGTGTAAATACATTTAAAAAACTATAACCGGATACCATAATCAACGGGAGCTACTGCCCGATCCCGCAATTCAAAAACACCAAATCGATTGAGATGCTGCCGGTATGGACTCAGTGCCCGCAAAATCTCATGTGTTATCTCCATTCCTTCACTTTGTAGTTCTTTAAGTGCCTGTGTCATTGAGTGGCAATTATGAAAAATCGGCTTTGTTGAATAAATCAGAATTAGCCGACAGGATGACTCCCTCTGCTACACCTGTTATCCTATCCTGACGCTGTGTGGCATACCCAACAACGTCATACGGTTCAGCGCTTTGACCATCGCTATGGCTTCACCTACTTGAGCCTCATAGTCACGCAGGCTCAGATGGCCACCCAGCAAAGTTTTTATGCGGAACATCGCTGTTTCTGCCACTGAACGCCGGTGATAACCCACTTTCTTTTTCCACATATCATTACTCCCGCTCAGACGCTGATTCGCCACCGCATGGTTACGTTCATGGTACTTGTCCGGCCAGTATTTGGCTCCGCTTCGCGGCGGGATAAGGGGCCTGATTTTCTTTCTTAGCAACGCATCGTGGCAGTAACGGGCGTCATAAGCACCGTCTGCTGACACTTCCCTGATTTTTCGGTGGGTTTGGTTAATCAGGCACGGCAGTGCCTGCGCATCTGTCGTTCCGCTGAGCGATAAGTCGGCACAGATAATCTCATGCGTCGCACTGTCTGCTGCCAGATGAAGCTTGCGCCACACTCTTCGTCTGTCAGCCCCATGCTGCCTGACTTTCCATTCACCTTCGCCAAAGACCTTCAGACCGGTACTGTCGATGACCAGATGCGAGATTTCACCACGCGTTGGCGTTTTTATGCTGATACTGACGGTTTTTGCCCGCCGACTGACCAGAGAGTAGTCCGGGCAGCGCAGTGGCAGGCTCATCAGTGTAAAAACCGAGTCGACAAAGCCCTGTAATGCCCGGAGCGACAGGTTAAACACGCGCTTTATCATCAAAACCGTGGTAACAGCCATATCGGTGTAGTAAAGCGGCCGACCACGACCTTCAGGCGAAGAACTGTCAGTCCATGCAGCGATGGCCGACTCATCAAGCCAGACCGTCAGGGAGCCGCGTTGTCTGAGTGCTTTGTTGTAGGTGGGCCAGTTGGTGATTTTAAACTTTTGCTTTGCCATGGGGAGCTGCTATCGGGAGCGATGATAGTGCTTTGATCCGGCGATCCCCTGAAAGTTCGATTTATTCAACAAAGCCTGAAAAATCAGCAAATTGGCAATTAGGTGATTGTGTTTAATAATCTTCAATTGCTTATCCCGTACATTTTCTTCGAGTGTATTGGCTGCAAAATAAACCCACTGCACAAATTTATTAAAATTTTCACATTTATTTGTTGCCCCCAGGATCATTCTGCGTAACTCTTCACTGCTGACATATTCCAGAAGAAATAATGTCCGGATGACACGTCCAAGCTCCCGAAAGGCAAAATACAATTTATTTTTACGACTGGCTGTTCCCAGTTTGCGCAGGATCGTCGACGGGGCAATGCAGCCGGCTTTAACAGACTGAGCCACCTGCAACATATCGGGTAAATGTCGTTCTATTAACGCCCAGTCGATATTATCCTTGCTGAAAAGCGCCTGAATATGCAGGTAAGTCTGTTCAGATGACGATTTATAGCATTTCAAATCCTTCCAGTTACGAATTCTGGGCATGAGTCTGATGCCCAGCAGGGCTTTGTTGAATAATTTAACCGTTTGATTTACATCTTCTTTAGTTAGAATGCATTTACAGAGAATGTATTTTGTTAGAACGACAAATCAAATAGTTAGCACAATAAAAAGCATTCCGAGAGGAAAAATTAGTCGTTGAAATTTTATAATGCTTATATAAATCAGTATCTTAAATTATTCAACAAAGCCGAGAGGCTATACCACTACGCTATCCTGAGCGGAGAAATGCAGCGATAAGGCCCGCCAGTTGTCGCAAATATTCATCTCTTAATTCAAAGAATCATAAACTCATATAGAATAGTACTCTATGAGACAAGAGAGGGTCTATGAAATTAATCGGATATGCGCGGGTCAGTACGGGTGTAGTGGTCAACTAAATTTGGCCACCCTACCTGACTGTTGATGGAACAGCCGTTCTGATTCATTTGGTGTTAACCCACCGTTATACCAGTGAGGTCTGACATCGCTATAATAATGGGTTATGTAGCGAATAATGGATGATTGAGCAGTACTAAAGCTTTGGTAGCCAGTCGTTGGCACCCATTCAGTATTCAGACTACGGAAGAATCGCTCCATCGGACTATTATCCCAACAATTTCCTCTGCGACTCATACTTTGGGTCATCTGATAACGCCACAATGCCTGCCTATACTGACGACTGGTGTAATGGCTTCCTTGGTCACTATGAAACATGACTTGTTTGGGATGCCCACGCAGTTCCCAAGCCATTTGTAGTGCTTTGGCTGTTAATTCTGAATCTGGCGAAAACGACATTGCCCAACCCACGGGTTTTCGGGCAAATAAATCTAATACCACCGCCAGATACGCCCATCGGTCGCCTGTCCAAATATAGGTTACATCGCCGCACCAAACCTGGTCAGGCTTGGTAAGGCTTTATTGAATAATTTAAGATACTGATTTATATAAGCATTATAAAATTTCAACGACTAATTTTTCCTCTCGGAATGCTTTTTATTGTGCTAACTATTTGATTTGTCGTTCTAACAAAATACATTCTCTGTAAATGCATTCTAACTAAAGAAGATGTAAATCAAACGGTTAAATTATTCAACAAAGCCGCTTGGTAACAGCGAACTGCCTATTGAGCAGATTTGGAATATCAATACGTTCATTTCCACCGCTGTTGTATTGATGTTTTCTTGTTTGGCAACTAACGAGGGTTAATTCTTTCATCAACTTACCCGCTAACCACCGCCCAAGTTTCACGTCGTGTGTATTGGTAACCATCGTGGCGATAGTCCTTGCGCCCGCAGACCCGCCACTAACGTTCCACGCTTCGCTGACCAGGCTACGTTTTATCGTCCGCTCAATATCTGGCTCCTTAGGTCGACACCAATAGCGATAACTGCTTCGGTGAACATTAAAAATACGACACAACGCTTTCACTGGATAAAGCGCTCTTAGCTTTTCAACTACCGAGAATTTTTCAGTGAGTCGGACATTAAGAGCGCAGTAGCCTTTTTTAAGATGGCTGCACTGGTCAAGTAAATCAGGACACTTTTTTCTCAGCCATTTGTTCATAACGCACCGGAGACAGATCACCGTTAGCGGCATGATGCCTGTCTAGGTTGTAGTAGCGGATATACGTCGCCACATCCTGCTCCATGTAAGCCCGTGTTGGCTGGGGTACCAGCAGCAACCATTCATGTTTCAGACTGCCCCAGAAGCGCTCCATCACCGCATTATCCCAGCAGGCACCCACGTCTCCCATACTGCTCCTCAGCCTGTAGCTGCTCAGCAGCGCCTGAAAGCGTTGTCCCGTGTACTGCGCCCCCCTGTCCGTATGCACCACCAGGCCCGGCGGGGGAGTTCGCAGGTTATATGCCTTCATCAGGGCCCCGCAGACCAGCGATGAGGTCATCCGTCTGTCCACCTGCCAGCCCACTATCTGCCGGGAGTACAAATCCATAATAGCCGCCAGATACAGCCAGCCTTCACCGGTCTTCAGATACGCGATGTCACTCGCCCACACCTGATTTGGCCCCGGCGGGTTAAAATTCTGGTTCAGCAGGTTTGGGGCCACCTCTGCACCCGGGCGGGGTTTTGTCGTGACCTTATAAGTCCGGCGCTGTCGGCAGACCAGCCCCTCTTCCTGCATGAGTTTCCTCACCCGCCAGCGGCTGATTATGATGCCTTCTCCACGAAGCCTTTTGACCAGCGTCCGGCTTCCTGCTCCCTGTCTGCTGGCGGCGAACAGCGCCTTTAACCTGATCCGGACCTCCACGTCTTTTTGCAGCGGTTCGGCGGGCTTTTTTCGCCATGCATACCAGGCAGAGGCCGTCACACGCATGACCCGACAGAGTGTACGAACGCTGAAGTCAGTGGCATTGTCGAGAATGAACCGGTATCTCACGACATATAGCCAAGCGACATTATTTTGATAACAGCCAGCTATGCTTCTTTGCCGCATATCAGGGCATAGGATGTAATCATTTTTAAGTCGGTTGGCTATATGTTTCGCGAAGAAGGCACTCGCCTTTTTTAGTATCTCCTTCTCTGTACGTAACTCTTTGTTTTCCTTTTGTAACCGTTTTAACTCTGCACGTTCATCATCGCTGAGTACGCCGTTGCTCTGCTCGCGTGCCAGCGAGACCCATGTATGCAGGGTTTTGTTGCTTATGCCCAGCGATGCTGCTGCCCTGGCTATCGTATAGCCCTGCTCTGTTACCAGGGCAACGGCTTCTTTTTTAAACTCAGGGGTAAATTGTCGTTTATGGTTCACTAAACACCTCCGTTTTGGATGTAAGTTTAGTGTCCTGATTATTCAACCACTACAATGGCGGAGGTGCTGGGCGAGCAGCATGACCCGGCACTCCCGCAGCCGCTGCGCCAGTCTTCCGCCCGCAAACCTCTGTCCGCCTCACTTCCGCGCGAAACCCGCACGCTGTCGCCGGCATAAACCGCCTGTCCGGCGTGCGGCGGCGACCTCAGCCCGCTGGGCTGCGACGTGTCAGAGCAGCTGGAGCTTATAGCCAAGCGACTTAATTTTGATTACACCATATGGACTGAGAACAAACTCTCTGTATCGCAACCCATCTCTCTTTTTTTGCTTTTTGCTTTTTGCTTGTGCCCATTTATGCTCAATTGGGTTAAGATCTGGCGAATATGTAGGCAAATACTCCACCATATACCCTGCATCGATGATGACTTGTTGAATATTATGTTTTTTGTGAAAAGTGGCATTGTCCATCATGATTACACTGTTTTTAGGGAGTACTGGGATAAGGACTTGTGTGACCCAGGCATAGAAAACATCGCTGTTAATATTGATATCAAATAATCCGATAGCAAACAGCGTTGTGCCTAATAAAGCGCCGATAACATTTGTTCTTCCCCTAGCTCCCCAGTTCTTCAGGCCAAAACACCGTTGACCTTTTGGGGAATAGCCGTGAGTCCGTGGGGCATCGTGTGAAAAACCACTTTCATCAATAAAAACAATAGGTTTACCTTCTTTTTCATACTGTTGTTTTTTTTGTTGAAATCCCTGCCGGGCGTTTTCGTCGGCTTTCGGATGACGTAGAGTTTTTTTTATAGGTCAATCCCAGCTTTTTAAGCGCTTGCCAAATGGCCTTCTGACAAACGCCAAAACGCTCTGCACGTTCTTTTTGGTAAGCATCTGGATATTGTTCAACATCTTTTATCAACTCGGATTTATCGATCTTTCGCTGACGCGTGGTCGATGCTTTTGACTCTATTTGATTAATCCAACGCGATACAGAGGCAGGGCCAATCCGAAATTGCTTCGCTGTTTCTCGGATACTCAACCCTTCGTTTTTCCGTGTAGATATCACTTTACGTCTAAAATCAATTGAATAGCTCATTTAAATAATGTAATCAAAATTAAGTCGTTTAGCTATATAGCCAAGCGACTTAATTTTGATTACACCATATGGACTGAGAACAAACTCTCTGTATCGCAACCCATCTCTCTTTTTTTGCTTTTTGCTTGTGCCAATTTATGCTCAATTGGGTTAAGATCTGGCGAATATGTAGGCAAATACTCCACCATATACCCTGCATCGATGATGACTTGTTGAATATTATGTTTTTTATGAAAAGTGGCATTGTCCATCATGATTACACTGTTTTTAGGGAGTACTGGGATAAGGACTTGTGTGACCCAGGCATAGAAAACATCGCTGTTAATATTGATATCAAATAATCCGATAGCAAACAGCGTTGTGCCTAATAAAGCGCCGATAACATTTGTTCTTCCCCTAGCTCCCCAGTTCTTCAGGCCAAAACACCGTTGACCTTTTGGGGAATAGCCGTGAGTCCGTGGGGCATCGTGTGAAAAACCACTTTCATCAATAAAAACAATAGGTTTACCTTCTTTTTCATACTGTTGTTTTTTTTGTTGAAATCCCTGCCGGGCGTTTTCGTCGGCTTTCGGATGACGTAGAGTTTTTTTTATAGGTCAATCCCAGCTTTTTAAGCGCTTGCCAAATGGCCTTCTGACAAACGCCAAAACGCTCTGCACGTTCTTTTTTGTAAGCATCTGGATATTGTTCAACATCTTTTATCAACTCGGATTTATCGATCTTTCGCTGACGCGTGGTCGATGCTTTTGACTCTATTTGATTAATCCAACGCGATACAGAGGCAGGGCCAATCCGAAATTGCTTCGCTGTTTCTCGGATACTCAACCCTTCGTTTTTCCGTATAGATATCACTTTACGTCTAAAATCAATTGAATAGCTCATTTAAATAATGTAATCAAAATTAAGTCGTTTAGCTATATGTGGAAAAAGAAAGTGGGTTATCACCGGCGTTCAGTGGCAGAAACAGCGATGTTCCGCATAAAAACTTTGCTGGGTGGCCATCTGAGCCTGCGTGACTATGAGGCTCAAGTAGGTGAAGCCATAGCGATGGTCAAAGCGCTGAACCGTATAATGTCGCTTGGCTATATCTGATAAGGGTGCAAAAGTATCTCCGCTTGATAACAGCGTTCCGGTGCAGGTTTCACCACTTGCTGAGTTGGTTTACAGCATGTTACCGCACCCTAAAATTACGGAAATACTGGACGAGGTAAACAGCTGGACGGATTTTACGCGACATTTTTCGCATATAAAAAATGCAATTGCCCGTCCCGACACCCGCCTGTTACTTACCACTATCCTTGCGGACGGGATCAATCTTGGTCTGACCAAAATGGCAGAAGCCTGTCCCGGAGGCACCAAATCATCACTCGAGGATATTCAGGCATGGTACATCCGTTACGAAACCTATTCAGCCGCCCTTGCAGAACTGGTGAACGCGCAGGGGAAACGACCGTTAGCGGCATTCTGGGGAGACGGAACAACATCATCATCAGATGGACAGAATTTCAGAACAGGCAGTACCGGCCGCTACGCGGGGCAGGTTAACCCCAAATATGGTCAGGAGCCGGGGCTCCAGTTTTATACCCATATTTCGGATCAATACAGCCCGTTTTACACCTGCATAATCAGTCGGGTCAGGGATTCAACCCATGTGCTCGATGGCTTGCTGTACCACGAAAGCGACCTGGAAATCAGGGAGCATTACACCGATACCGCGGGTTTCACCGATCATGTCTTTGCCCTGATGCATCTGCTGGGATTTGCATTCTGTCCACGAATTCGGGATCTCCACGACAAAAAGCTGTTTATCAAAGGGAAATCGGACCAATACCCGGCGCTTCAGTCACTGATATCAACGACCAGACTGAATCTGAAAGAGATCGAAATTCACTGGCGTGAAGTGCTGCGTCTGGCGACCTCGATAAAGCAGGGAACAGTGACGGCATCCCTGATGTTGAAAAAGCTTGCCAGCTACCCCAAGCAAAACGGACTTGCCAAAGCATTGAAGGAAATTGGCCGTATTGAACGAACGCTGTTTATGCTCGACTGGTTCCGCGATCCGGCACTTCGTCGGCGGGTGCAGGCGGGACTGAATAAAGGAGAAGCCCGTAACGCGCTGGCGCGTGCGGTATTCCTGCACCGGCTGGGTGAGATCAGGGACAGAAAACGGCTTTGTTGAATAATTTAAGATACTGATTTATATAAGCATTATAAAATTTCAACGACTGATTTTTCCTCTCGGAATGCTTTTTATTGTGCTAACTATTTGATTTGTCGTTCTAACAAAATACATTCTCTGTAAATGCATTCTAACTAAAGAAGATGTAAATCAAACGGTTAAATTATTCAACAAAGCCACAGAAAACCGGAAAATCAGAGCTATCGCGCCAGTGGACTGACACTGCTGACGGCTGCTATCTCGCTGTGGAATACCGTCTATATGGAAAGAGCGGTCGATGCCCTGAAGCGTAAAGGGATGAAGATCAACGAGCAACTGCTGTCGCATTTGTCGCCGTTAGGCTGGGAGCACATCAATCTGACTGGTGATTATATCTGGAAAAGCAACAGAATACCGACATCCGGCAAGTTTCGTCGGCTGAGGCCGGTTAAAGTGGAGAGGTAAAAAAAATAACCTTAACGTACAATAATTTTCGATATCCAAACTGACCCCTGATACGGCGTTTTTACCCTAAGGGAACTGACTTCAGTCAGGTTACCCATCGCAAGGTTGCAGCGCTCGAACACCTGCTCAATACGCGAGTGGCTTTGTTGAATAATTTAAGATACTGATTTATATAAGCATTATAAAATTTCAACGACTAATTTTTCCTCTCGGAATGCTTTTTATTGTGCTAACTATTTGATTTGTGGTTCTAACAAAATACATTCTCTGTAAATGCATTCTAACTAAAGAAGATGTAAATCAAACGGTTAAATTATTCAACAAAGCCTACGCGAGTGAGAAAATGCCTGGGCTATCGCTCCCCGAATGAGGTATTTTTAACGCACTTACAGACGGTATAATGCCCTACCGTTTTGTTGACTTTCGACTGGGAATGGGGCCCGTCATCGACGGTGAAGAGGAGTTGGGCAGGTTGCGGAATATACATGGAAATGAGTATAGAGCTAGGCTCAGTTCATGCAAAGCATTGTAATGGCGAAGCAGTGACGCTCGCCCTGTAAGGGCGCTACGTTCACTCGTCGAATCAATGACAACTTCCGGACGCTGTGAAAAGAATTTTCAAGTTAACTGTGTAAATATCAGATATATCTCATATTATGGATAATTAAAATATATTATAAAGACACTTGAAGATTAAAGATATTATACTAAACAAAGTGGTAAGATTGAAATTTTGCATTTATTGTTTCAATAAACATGACATCCAAAGGAGAATTTACTATGAAAAAATTATTTCTTTTGTCAGTAATAACTGCAGCTATTTTCTCAACACAGGTTATGGCGAAAATGTCTTCAGAAAGAAAAAATCCTGAACATCAGAATGTGACTGATTCTAAGAGCACACAAAAAGGAGGCGTAAAATCTTATCCCCCCGAACATGGTTCTGGATTTATTACCCCAGAAAAACCTCATAAAAAATGAGTCAGCGTTAGTTAAACATGCTACCGCTTTAACAGTTGCTCCGTAAAGCTTGGTTTTATTGAGGCGCGGAGCGCTGTTGCTCGTCAAAAAGAGTGATCAACGGCGTTGCTGGTATAGCAGATGACGGCACCAGACTTAGCGCAGCGGATAAAAAATCTCATTGTAGTCCTGTCACGCATTCAACGAGAGCGTTAGTTGAAAACGGAGGTAAGGCATGTAGCTTCATGAGTTAATGAACCCGCACTATTCTGATAATCCCTGTCTTCTTTTTTACAGAAAACTCGATGTGCAGTTGCCGCTCATTCGGTGCGGACAGAATGTGGTTATCAGCAGCAGCCACGCTGTCGTGGAGACTCTTCTGAGCGACCGACGGGGCGGTAAGAGAGTGTAAAATGATCTGTGTAAATGGCATTTTGAGGAAAACCTTCAGAGGACAAAAAATGCCTATCAACAACGAACTTATTGACCAACTGCTTCAGGATTGCCACTCCCCTCAGGAGCTTGTGGGTGAATCATGCCTACTCAAGGATCTGACTAAATGACTGGCGGAACGGGTTCTTTAAGCTGAGATGGAGATACACCTTGGGTATGCTAAGCATGACCCGGCAGGTAATCATTCAGGCAACTCCCGCAATGGCAAGACATCCAAGAGCGTACGTAGCCAAAATGGGGCGCTCGAGCTCGATATTCCGCGCGACCGCAACAGTACCTTCGAGCCGACACTGATCGGTAAGCACGAAAAGCAGCTTAACGGCTTCGATGACCGCATTATTTCTCTCTATTCCAGAGGGCTATCAACCCGTGATATTCAGGCTCACTTTAAAGAAGTCTACGGGGCCGATGTTTCCGCTGGCTTCATTTCTCAAGTGACCAATGCCGTGATGGATGACGTTAAGCGCTGGCAGCAACGGCCGCTGGATGCGTTTTATCCCATTGTTTACCTTGACTGTATTGTGGTCAAAAGCCAGGACGGCGGAGCCGTGACCAACAAGTCTGTTTACTTGGCTCTAGGCATCAACGGCCAGGGCGAAAAAGAGCTGCTGGGGCTATGGATAGCCAAAACCGAGGGGGCCAAGTTCTGGTTATCTGTAATGACAGAACTGAAAAATCGTGGGCTACAGGACATCTTCATCGCCTGCTGAGATGGCCTGAAGGGCTTTCCTGATGCCATTGAAGCTGTTTACCCGCATACGCAGGTACAGCTCTGCATCGTGCATCAGGTGCGGAACTCGCTGCGCTACGTCGGCTGGAAAGAGCGTAAAGCCGTTGCTGCTGACCTCCGCACTATCTATAGTTCCGCAACGCTAGAGGGCGCTGAAGAGGCCCTGGATGCCTTCGCGGCCAAATGGGATGAGCAGTTCCCGACGATCAGCCCATCGTGGAGAAATAATTGGGAACGTCTCATCGTCATTTTTGATTTTCCGCCGGAGATCCGCAAGGTTATCTACACCACCAACGCGATAGAGTCGTTAAATGCTTCATTGCGCAAGATAACGAAAACGCGACGAATATTTCCAACGGATGACTCGGTGCTAAAATTATTCTATCTAGCCTTGCATAATATCTCGGCTAGATGGACCCTACCAATCAGAGACTGGAAACCGGCTATGAGCCAATTCATGTTGATGTATGGAGATCGGATTTCCGGTTAAGCGATGGAGCCATTTACACGAAATTCTTTACAGACTCGGCGGTAAAAATTATATGACCCGCGTCCGTCTGCGTTTTGGTGACGATGCTGCTAGGCTGTGTCCCTTAATTACGTAACCGGGCGTAAAACAAGCGGATGCAGCCCAGTTTCACCATTGCTAGATAGTTTCTTGCCGTTTTTTCATAACGTGTGGCAATCCGTCTATATTCCTTTAAACGGCCAAAACATCTTTCTACAACGTTGCGACGGCGATAAGCATCACGATAAAGTTGTGAGCGTCCATCTGAAGCCAGTTTTTCATTTGATTTTCGGGGAATAACCGCTCTTATCCCTTTTCTTTTCAACTCGTTACGGAGTGCATTGCCAGAGTAGGCTTTGTCAGCCAGTACCGCATGACCACGACGCTTCATGCTACCGTTCTGCCGTTGCACGCCAATGCCGTCCAGGAGTCGTAACGCGAACAGGCTTTCGTGAGCCTGCCCAGCACTCAGTACGATATTTAGCGGGATGCCACTTCCTTCAGTCGCCATGTGGATTTTGGTGCCATAACCACCTCGTGAGCGACCCAGGCTGTTATCGTTGGTAATATCGGGATGTTTTTTTGAGCGCCAGCCGCACATTTGAGCGCACGGATATTGCTGCCATCCAGCGCAGTGGCTGACCAGTCAACAAGTCCATGAGCATCAAGAAATGAAAGTAACTTATTAAAAATAATGTTAATAACTCCAGACTTT
The DNA here is from genome assembly GCF_052050035.1 of Symbiopectobacterium purcellii. GTDB lineage: Bacteria > Pseudomonadota > Gammaproteobacteria > Enterobacterales > Enterobacteriaceae > Symbiopectobacterium > Symbiopectobacterium purcellii_A. Next base: position 2,942,375 of record NZ_CP189882.1, on the reverse strand, counting down.
GACCATCTATTGAAACGGTTATAAACGGTTTTCCATGGGCCGTAACGTTCAGGTAAATCACGCCATGGGGCACCTGAACACAGTATCCAGAACATGCCGTTGAGGATTTTGCGATGTTCTGCCCATGGCCGGCCTGCCTGCGGAGATGTCAAAACGGTTGGTAACAAGGGCTCAATGATTGCCCATGCTTCATCAGAAAGATCGTAGCGAGCCATAATCCAAAGTGTCTTAGAAACAGATGGATACTATAGCTCAAGCAATTAAGGGACACAGCCTAGGATGCCTGTATTCAGGAGAACGAACAGGAAGTTTCTCGTCCTTAGTCCGCCTGAGCACCCCCCATGTCAGGGTAGTTGTCGCCTCTGAGTGAAAAAAATCTAGGGGGCTGGAGAAGCTGTTTGTAGTGGTCAACTAAATTTGGCCACCCTACCTGACTGTTGATGGAACAGCCGTTCTGATTCATTTGGTGTTAACCCACCGTTATACCAGTGAGGTCTGACATCGCTATAATAATGAGTTATGTAGCGAATAATGGATGATTGAGCAGTACTAAAGCTTTGGTAGCCAGTCGTTGGCACCCATTCAGTCTTCAGACTACGGAAGAATCGCTCCATCGGACTATTATCCCAACAATTTCCTCTGCGACTCATACTTTGGGTCATCTGATAACGCCACAATGCCTGCCTATACTGACGACTGGTGTAATGGCTTCCTTGGTCACTATGAAACATGACTTGTTTGGGATGCCCACGCAGTTCCCAAGCCATTTGTAGTGCTTTGGCTGTTAATTCTGAATCTGGCGAAAACGACATTGCCCAACCCACGGGTTTTCGGGCAAATAAATCTAATACCACCGCCAGATACGCCCATCGGTCGCCTGTCCAAATATAGGTTACATCGCCGCACCAAACCTGGTCAGGCTTGGTAACAGCGAACTGCCTATTGAGCAGATTTGGAATATCAATACGTTCATTTCCACCGCGGTTGTATTGATGTTTTCTTGTTTGGCAACTAACGAGGGTTAATTCTTTCATCAACTTACCCGCTAACCACCGCCCAAGTTTCACGTCGTGTGTATTGGTAACCATCGTGGCGATAGTCCTTGCGCCCGCAGACCCGCCACTAACGTTCCACGCTTCGCTGACCAGGCTACGTTTTATCTTCCGCTCAATATCTGGCTCCTTAGGTCGACACCAATAGCGATAACTGCTTCGGTGAACATTAAAAATACGACACAACGCTTTCACTGGATAAAGCGCTCTTAGCTTTTCAACTACCGAGAATTTTTCAGTGAGTCGGACATTAAGAGCGCAGTAGCCTTTTTTAAGATGGCATTCTCCATTTCCAGTCGGTGGGTTTTTTTCTTCATTTCTCTGAACTCAATTTGTTCAGGTGTTAATGGCAGAACAGGCGATGTTTTCCCTTGACGTTCTAAACGAAGGGCTCTTACCCACCGGCTAATCGCTGAAAGACTGACGTTAATGGCTTTCGCGGCTTCCTGGTAGGTATAATTTTGGTCAAGGACTAATTTGGCGGTTTCACATTTAAATTCAGCAGTAATTATTTTACTCATTTTGGCACCTATAAAAATTATGAGGTAAGCATATCACCTCTACTTAGGTGGCCAAATTCAGTATGCCACTACAGTTTTCTGGCGCACGATTCTTGCTCAGTACGCCTGCCTTACGTTTCTCTCTTAGCCGGTAGTTTGATCTGGCCCAGACTTGGTGGACACGCCCTTAAGAGAGGACTTGTCGTTCAAATACCATCGGGCTGACATAGCCCAGCGTGCTATGCCGCCGTTTCTGATTGTAATCCACCTCAATGTATAGCTAAGCGACATTATTTTGATAACAGCCAGCTATGCTTCTTTGCCACATATCAGGGCATCGGCTGTAATCATTTTTAAGTCGGTTGGCTATAGTTAAACACCTCAGATTTCATGGTTTCCCGGTCAGGAAAGTGTTCGCCGTGGATCAGCTCCACCTTCAAACTGTGAAAAAAACTTTCAGCACACGCGTTATCATAATAGTTGCCTTTTCCACTCATGCTACATGTTAATTTACTGATTTTAATTAACTTCTGATAATCATCAGAACAGTACTGACTGCCACGATCCGAGTGGACGATGACGCCCTCTGGGGAACCCCGTCGGCTCAGGGCCATCTGCAGGGCATCGCAGACCAGGCCGACTTCATCCTTACCGACATTAAGCGTGTTGCTTAATAGTGAAATAAGGGTGTTTCGGTGATTGAAGTAAATTTTACGCTGTTCTGAGATGGAAATTCCAAAGACCGGCGCTAAGGAGTAAGAAGGTATCATCAATAAAGGGTCTACGATTCCGTAAAATTTGGGTCATGCAACCGAGGCGCTTGATACCCGCGATGGCGTCTTCAACTGTAATACGGATGCCCGAGATTATTTTATTTTCTTGTTTTTGTTCAGGCGATAAAGGTCTTTTTCGAGTTCCTTTTTTTGGGATTTGTGTATTAGGATGCTGTTTATCTATACCTTGAAAACCGGTATCTGCCCAGATGGTTACCTCAGGAGGAATATGGCGAATTATATCGACTTTATCGAGTAAGCGTTTATCGTGACGGCGCCCATTTTTGCTCATGGGGATAAATCCAATTTGCCTTGTTTCGTCAGTCATAATAAGCCCTTTTCGAGTGGTCTGTCTTTTCTTTCCCGAATACATTTTTTTTCGCCGACGCAGATTCTTAGGCTTTTGGACAGGTCGCTCTGTCCCATCAATAAAGACGTCTTTAACTCCAGGAAAGGCGCGAAAAAATTCCTCAGCAGAGCGAATTTGACGAGCGGGCAAAACACATTCTCGCCCCAAGGTCATCTCTAAAACCGGCAATAATATTTTTACCCAGCGACATACCCGTGTTCTATCTAAACCAAAAAGAAGTCCTTGCAAATCATAGGTCGGATAACATTTTAAATACAATAAAATAAAAAGCAGTTTATCTAATGGGGTTGGGATAAATACTTTCTGCCCTGCACCCATCTGCCGCTCGTGATCTTTTCGATTCTTTTTCCGATAAATCAAATAACAAGCTGAAAATTCAGCGGCTAAATTTTTCAATTCTTCGACTGATAATCCAATGATTGCTTTACATAAACGATTATCTCGTAACAACCGCTCTTTGTTGATCATTTCAAACCTTTATTCTCTAAGTTAAACCTCTTCTTATTCTCAATAGCCTGACAAAAAATGCAAGTCTCTATTCAGCAACTAGTTTATTGACCATCCCACAACGGCTCGTGAAAATAAATCAATTATTACAGCCAGATAAACCCAACCCGCTTCCGTCCATAAGTAAGTGATGTCACCGACCCATTTCTGGTTCGGGGGGCTTTGTTGAATAATTTAACCGTTTGATTTACATCTTCTTTAGTTAGAATGCATTTACAGAGAATGTATTTTGTTAGAACGACAAATCAAATAGTTAGCACAATAAAAAGCATTCCGAGAGGAAAAATTAGTCGTTGAAATTTTATAATGCTTATATAAATCAGTATCTTAAATTATTCAACAAAGCCGGTTCGGGGCTGATGCTGTGAAATCCTGCTGTAGCAGATTCGGCGCCACCGGACGATTATGCTTCGAATCTGTTGTCACCCTGAATTTTTTTGCCGCTTTCGCCTTCAGCCCCTGCCGGCGCAGGCTGGCAGCGATGGTTTTGCGATTGTAATGATATAGTTAAACGACTTAATTTTGATTACATTATTTAAATGAGCTATTCAATTGATTTTAGACGTAAAGTGATATCTACACGGGCTTTGTTGAATAATTTAACATGCTGATTTACATAATTATTATAACACTTCAACAACTAAGTTTTCCAGCCGTAATGCTTTTTATTGTGCTAACTACTTGATTTGTCGTTCTAACAAAATACAGTCTCTGTACATGCATTCTACCTAAAGAAGATGTAAATCAAACGGTTAAATTATTCAACAAAGCCATCTACACGGAAAAACGAACGGTTGAGTATCCGAGAAACAGCGAAGCAATTTCGGATTGGCCCTGCCTCTGTATCGCGTTGGATTAATCAAATAGAGTCAAAAGCATCGACCACGCGTCAGCGAAAGATCGATAAATCCGAGTTGATAAAAGATGTTGAACAATAAACTAGTTGCTGAATAGAGACTTGCATTTTTTGTCAGGCTATTGAGAATAAAAAGAGGTTTAACTTAGAGAATAAAGGTTTGAAATGATCAACAAAGAGCGGTTGTTACGAGATAATCGTTTATGTAAAGCAATCATTGGATTATCAGTCGAAGAATTGAAAAATTTAGCCGCTGAATTTTCAGCTTGTTATTTGATTTATCGGAAAAAGAATCGAAAAGATCACGAGCGACAGATGGGTGCAGGGCAGAAAGGATTTATCCCAACCCCATTAGATAAACTGCTTTTTATTTTATTGTATTTAAAATGTTATCCGACCTATGATTTGCAAGGACTTCTTTTTGGTTTAGATAGAACACGGGTATGTCGCTGGGTAAAAATATTATTGCCGGTTTTAGAGATGACCTTGGGGCGAGAATGTGTTTTGCCCGCTCGTCAAATTCGCTCTGCTGAGGAATTTTTTCGCGCCTTTCCTGGAGTTAAAGACGTCTTTATTGATGGGACAGAGCGACCTGTCCAAAAGCCTAAGAATCTGCGTCGGCGAAAAAAAATGTATTCGGGAAAGAAAAGACAGACCACTCGAAAAGGGCTTATTATGACTGACGAAACAAGGCAAATTGGATTTATCCCCATGAGCAAAAATGGGCGCCGTCACGATAAACGCTTACTCGATAAAGTCGATATAATTCGCCATATTCCTCCTGAGGTAACCATCTGGGCAGATACCGGTTTTCAAGGTATAGATAAACAGCATCCTAATACACAAATCCCAAAAAAAGGAACTCGAAAAAGACCTTTATCGCCTGAACAAAAACAAGAAAATAAAATAATCTCGGGCATCCGTATTACAGTTGAACACGCCATCGCGGGTATCAAGCGCCTCGGTTGCATGACCCAAATTTTACGGAATCGTAGACCCTTTATTGATGATACCTTCTTACTCCTTAGCGCCGGTCTTTGGAATTTCCATCTCAGAACAGCGTAAAACTTACTTCAATCACCGAAACACCCTTATTTCACTATTAAGCAACACGCTTAATATCCAGATGCTTACCAAAAAGAACGTGCAGAGCGTTTTGGCGTTTGTCAGAAGGCCATTTGGCAAGCGCTTAAAAAGCTGGGATTGACCTATAAAAAAAACTCTACGTCATCCGAAAGCCGACGAAAACGCCCGGCAGGGATTTCAACAAAAAAAACAACAGTATGAAAAAGAAGGTAAACCTATTGTTTTTATTGATGAAAGTGGTTTTTCACACGATACCCCACGGACTCACTGCTATTCCCCAAAAGGTCAACGGTGTTTTGGCCTGAAGAACTGGGGAGCTAGGGGAAGAACAAATGTTATCGGCGCTTTATTAGGCACAACGCTGTTTGCTATCGGATTATTTGATATCAATATTAACAGCGATGTTTTCTATGCCTGGGTCACACAAGTCCTTATCCCAGTACTCCCTAAAAACAGTGTAATCATGATGGACAATGCCACTTTTCACAAAAAACATAATATTCAACAAGTCATCATCGATGCAGGGTATATGGTGGAGTATTTGCCTACATATTCGCCAGATCTTAACCCAATTGAGCATAAATGGGCACAAGCAAAAAGCAAAAAAAGAGAGATGGGTTGCGATACAGAGAGTTTGTTCTCAGTCCATATGGTGTAATCAAAATTAAGTCGCTTGGCTATAACCTGCTGTAAAGTGGGGTTATGGACACCTCATACACCGATGAAAATGCCCGTCTCAGGGCGCAGCTGCTGGAGCAGCAGACCACCTTCCGCAAAATGGCGGAGTATAACCGCCTGCTCTCGCAGCGGGTGACGGCGTACGCCAGCGAAATCAACCGGCTGAATGCGCTGGTCGCGAAGCTGCAGCGCATGCAGTTCGGTAAAAGCTCCGAAAAGCTGCGTGAGAAAACGGCGCGTCAGGTGCGCGAGGCCGAAGAGCGCATCGGTGCCCTGCAGGAGGAAATGGCGGAGGTGCTGGGCGAGCAGCATGACCCGGCACTCCCGCAGCCGCTGCGCCAGTCTTCCGCCCGCAAACCTCTGTCGCCTAACTTCCCCGCGAAACCCGCACGCTGTCGCCGGCATAAACCGCCTGTCCGGCGTGCGGCGGTGACCTCAGCCCGCTGGGCTGCGACGTGTCAGAGCAGCTGGAGCTTATCAGCAGCGCCTGTAAGGTTATCGAAACCCGGCGGCCGAAGCTGGCCTGCTGGCGCGTATCGTCACGGCGAAGTTCGCGGAGCACACGCCTCATTACCGCCAGTCGGAGATATACCGTCGTCAGGGCGTGGAGCTGAGTCGCGCCACGCTGGGTCGCTGGTCCGGAGCGGTCAGCGAACTGCTGGAGCCACTGAACGACCTGCTGCGCCGGTACGTACTGATGCCGGGCAAGGTGCATGCCGACGATATCCCTGTACCGGTGCAGGAGCCGGGCAGCGGCAAAACGCGCACGGCCCGGCTGTGGGTGTACGTGCGGGACGACCGCAACGCGGGCTCACAGCTTCCACCGGCGGTCTGGTTCGCGTACTCGCCGGACCGGAAGGGCGTGCACTGGTCAAGTAAATCAGGACACTTTTTTCTCAGCCATTTGTTCATAACGCACCGGAGACAGATCCCCGTTAGCGGCATGATGCCTGTCTAGGTTGTAGTAGCGGATATACGTCGCCACATCATGCTCCATGTAAGCCCGTGTTGGCTGGGGTACCAGCAGCAACCATTCATGTTTCAGACTGCCCCAGAAGCGCTCCATCACCGCATTATCCCAGCAGGCACCCACGTCTCCCATACTGCTCCTCAGCCTGTAGCTGCTCAGCAGCGCCTGAAAGCGTTGTCCCGTGTACTGCGCCCCCCTGTCCGTATGCACCACCAGGCCCGGCGGGCGAGTTCGCAGGTTATATGCCTTCATCAGGGCCCCGCAGACCAGCGATGAGGTCATCCGTCTGTCCACCTGCCAGCCCACTATCTGCCGGGAGTACAAATCCATAATAGCCGCCAGATACAGCCAGCCTTCACCGGTCTTCAGATACGTGATGTCACTCGCCCACACCTGATTTGGCACCGGCGGGTTAAAATTCTGGTTCAGCAGGTTTGGGGCCACCTCTGCACCCGGGCGGGGTTTTGTCGTGACCTTATAAGTCCGGCGCTGTCGGCAGACCAACCCCTCTTCCTGCATGAGTTTCCTCACCCGCCAGCGGCTGATTATGATGCATTCTCCACGAAGCCTTTTGACCAGCGTCCGGCTTCCTGCTCCCTGCCTGCTGGCGGCGAACAGCGCCTTTAACCTGACCCGGACCTCCACGTCTTTTTGCAGCGGTTCGGCGGGCTTTTTTCGCCATGCATACCAGGCAGAGGCCGTCACACGCATGACCCGACAGAGTGTACGAACGCTGAAGTCAGTGGCATTGTCGAGAATGAACCGGTATCTCACGACATATGTTTCGCGAAGAAGGCACTCGCCTTTTTTAGTATCTCCTTCTCTGTACGTAACTCTTTGTTTTCCTTTTGTAACCGTTTTAACTCTGCACGTTCATCATCGCTGAGTACGCCGTTGCTCTGCTCGCGTGCCAGCGAGACCCATGTATGCAGGGTTTTGTTGCTTATGCCCAGCGATGCTGCTGCCCTGGCTATCGTATAGCCCTGCTCTGTTACCAGGGCAACGGCTTCCTTTTTAAACTCAGGGGTAAATTGTCGTTTATGGTTCACTAAACACCTCCGTTTTGGATGTAAGTTTAGTGTCCTGATTATTCAACCACTACAATCATTATCCGCTCGGTAAAAAAACAACCGCTCCGCCTTTATACTGGAAATTATATTTTCACGCTCCGAATAAATAGCCTGAGGAAAAGAAAGGCGCACAGGATGCTTTATCTCCCTTTTTCAAAGAGGGATTAATGCAATTCTGTGGGGATATCGCTGCACAGTAACAGTGCAGCCGCCCACTGCATTGCACTAAAATCGACGATCATTCTTCAAAAGGGGTAAACACAGGAGTACATTAGGCAGGTTATGCTATTTCATCGCGAAATACGCTTTTCCTGAAAAAGGTTCGCTCTATCTATGATGTCTCCCATTGAGAAGTCTAAAAAGCTGGATAATGTTTGCTATGACATTCGCGGCCCGGTGCTAAAAGAAGCCAAGCGCCTGGAAGAAGAAGGAAATAAAGTACTCAAACTGAACATCGGCAACCCTGCGCCGTTCGGTTTCGATGCACCGGATGAAATTCTGGTCGATGTCATCCGTAATTTACCGACTGCGCAAGGTTACTGCGACTCCAAAGGACTTTATTCCGCGCGTAAGGCCATTGTGCAGCATTATCAGGCACGTGGAATGCGTGAAATGACGCTGGAAGATGTGTATATCGGCAACGGCGTCTCCGAACTGATCGTGCAATCTATGCAAGCGTTGCTCAACACGGGCGACGAGATGCTGGTTCCGGCACCGGATTATCCGCTGTGGACCGCCGCAGTCTCATTATCCAGTGGGCATGCGGTGCACTATCTGTGTGATGAAGAAGCCGGATGGTTCCCCGATCTGGACGACATTCGCAGCAAGATCACCCCCCGCACGCGCGGCATTGTGATCATCAACCCCAACAACCCTACCGGTGCCGTCTACAGCAAAGAGCTGCTGATGGAAATCGTGGAAATTGCACGCCAGCACAACCTGATTATTTTTGCCGACGAGATCTACGACAAAATTCTGTACGACGAGGCGCAGCATAACTCCATCGCCGCACTGGCGCCGGATCTGCTGACGGTAACCTTTAATGGTTTATCTAAAACTTACCGGGTAGCCGGCTTCCGTCAAGGATGGATGGTGCTGAACGGCCCGAAAAAGCACGCCAAAGGCTATATCGAAGGCTTGGAAATGCTGGCGTCAATGCGTCTGTGTGCCAACGTGCCGATGCAACACGCCATTCAGACTGCGCTGGGCGGTTATCAGAGCATCAGTGAGTTCATCCACCCCGGTGGCCGCTTGTATGAGCAGCGTCTGCGCGCTTGGGAGCTGATCAACCAGATCCCCGGCGTCTCCTGTGTCAAACCGCAAGGCGCGCTTTACATGTTCCCACGTATCGATGCCAAGCGTTTCAATATCCATGATGACCAAAAAATGGTGTTGGATCTGCTGCTGCAAGAAAAAGTGCTGCTGGTACAAGGTACCGCGTTTAACTGGCCACACCCGGATCACGTGCGTATCGTCACGCTGCCGCGCGTGGATGAGCTGGATTCCGCTATTCACAAGCTGGGCCGTTTCTTATCGCACTACCATCAGTAACCCCTCTTGTTTACATCACGCCTGCGCCTCATTTTACACGATGCGCAGGCGTTTACATCCTTCCCGAGAGCGGCCACAATGTCTGATTATGGTACTGCAGTCTGAGAGAGCATGATGAATCAGAGTCACTTTTTCGCCCACTTGTCCCGTTTGAAACTGATTAGCCGCTGGCCGCTGATGCGCAACGTGCGCACTGAAAACGTGTCTGAGCACAGCCTTCAGGTGGCTTTTGTTGCTCACGCGCTGGCGGTGATCAAAAACCGCAAATTCAACGGCAACCTAAATGCAGAACGCATCGGAATGCTGGCAATGTACCACGATGCCAGCGAGGTGCTGACCGGGGACATGCCGACCCCTATCAAATATTTCAATGCGCAGATCGCCCATGAGTATAAGAAGATAGAAAAGCTGGCGCAGCGCAGCCTGATTGCCATGTTGCCGCCCGAATTACAGCAGGATTATCGCCAACTGATTGACGACAGTTGCTGTAGTGAAGAAGAGCACGCCATCGTCAAACAGGCGGATGCCCTGTGCGCTTACCTGAAATGTCTTGAAGAGCTTTCAGCCGGTAACAGCGAGTTCGCCCTTGCCAAAACCCGACTGGAAAAGACGCTGCAACAGCGCCAAAGCCCGGAGATGGACTACTTCATGGAGGTGTTTATCCCGAGTTTTAGCCTGTCGCTGGATGAGATTAGTCAGGGTTCCACCCTGTAAGTCGATATCAGCGCGCAACGCTGGCGTTGATATCGGTATTTCTGTTCGTGCAGTTAAGGTTTCGTGCGCGAAAACCTGCGTGATTATCTGCACATCAAGGTGCGCGCGCCGACATGGGGCGGCTCAATCGCCGTCGCCCCATGGCCCCTGGCTTTTCGCAAGAAATTGTGCCGCTGCGCGGTTCCCTCGGCGTCTGTGTCCGCTATTCGAGTCGTCAACGACGCGCTCCCGGCGCGGCGCTGCCTTTCGCCGCGTCCATGCGGCTCACCCGGCGGCCCCGCTCACCTCGGCACAATTTTTTATGCGAATCCTCAAAAAACCTAAAACCTGTAATTAGAACCCATATAGCCACGGCACCATTATCACGCTGACAATCATCACCAACACGGTGAACGGCACACCCACTTTCACGAAATCACCAAAGAGGTAGCCGCCCGGACCGAGCAACAGCGTATTAACCGGTGACGAAACCGGTGTCATGAATGCCGCAGAGGCGTCAATAGCCACAATCATGGCAAAGGGATACGGCGAGACCCCCATCTGTTTTGCCGCAGCGGTAGCTACCGGTGCCATCAATACAGCGGTGGCGGTGTTGGAAATAAAGAGTCCGATCGTCGCACACAGCACAAACAGGCACACCAGCATCACCTGTGGCCCTGCTCCGCCGGCAATGTCCATCAGTCCGTTAACAATCAGCGTCACACCGCCGGTTTGCTGAAGCGCCAACGCAAACGGCATCATCCCGACGATCAAAATCAGGCTCGGCCAGTGGATTGCACGGTAAGCGCTCTCCATATCGATGCAGCGAAATTTGCCCATTAGCAAACAGGCAATCAACGCGGCAATCGCATTGGGGATCTCGTCGGTCAGCATCATGGCGACCATCAGCGCCAGACAGAACAGCGCGTGCGGAGCCTGACTCACCGCGGGCGCAACATCATCCACTTCGGCAGGCAGGTTCAACACCAGCATCACGTGCTTTTGCGATTGCAGTTGGCCGATCATACGCCAATCGCCAATCACCAGCAGGATATCTCCCAGTTGTAGCGGTTCGTCGGCCAGCAATCCGTCCATCGCCCCACCGTTGCGGCGGATACCAACCACGGAAAGCCCATAGCGGCTGCGGAAGCCTACGTCATAAAGCGTCTTGCCAATCAGTTCAGAGTCAGGGATCAGCGACACTTCAGCCATCCCGACATCGCGCGCCTGTTCGGAAAAGTACTCACCGCGCAGCGCCATTGGTTCCAAGCGCTGCGAGGCGCAAAATTCACGCAAATCAACCTCAGAGGCTGACATATCGATCAGCAACACATCGTTTAAACGCAGTTCGGTGTTGCCCGCCACGCTGACCATCACGCGACGGAACTTACGCCAGCTTTCAATCCCCACCACGTTAGCACCGTAGCGCTGGCGCAACCGCAAATCGTCAAGGCGGTGGCCAATAAAAGGTGAACGCGGCAGTATCGCCAAACGACGCGCCCTGCCCGTCAGTTTATAATCGCTTATCAGATCGCGGAACGTCTTGCGCTTCCACCCCTCTTTGTTCGCCGCTAGCGGATCAACGCCGCTCAGCCAGAATCGAGCCACCAGCATGTAAGCGATGCCCAGCAACAGCACCACGATACCAATCGGCGTGACGCTGAAAAAGCCGAAACCGTGGTTGCCGTCACGCATCAGTTCATTGCTTACCACCATATTGGGCGGCGTCGCCACCAGCGTCATCATCCCGCTGATCAGGCCGGCAAAACTGAGCGGCATCATCAGCCGCCCTGGTGAGGTTTTCATTTTGGCCGATACGCTCAGCACCACAGGGATAAAGATCGCCACCACGCCAGTGGAACTCATAAAAGCGCCCAGCGCCGCCACGGTCAGCATCAGCATTTTGATCTCACTGTTGCCCGCAACGCGAATCAGCCACTCCCCGACCTGATAGGCCACACCGGTTCTGACCAGCCCTTCGCCAATAACAAACAGTGCGGCAATAAGGATAACGTTGGGGTCGCTGAAGCCGACTAGCGCATACGACAGCGTTAAGGTACCGCTCTCAGTAGAGACTGTAAAATAATCTGTGTAAATGGCATTTTGAGGAAAACCTTCAAAGGATAACAAAATGCCTATCAGCAACGAACTTATTGACCAACTGCTTCAAGATTGTCACTCCCCTCAGGATCTGCTAGGTGAATCAGGCCTACTCAAGGTGCTGACTAAAAGACTGGCGGAACGGGTTCTTGAAGCTGAGATGGAGATGCACCTTGGGTATGCTAAGCATGACCCGGCAGGTAATCATTCAGGCAACTCCCGCAATGGCAAGACATCCAAGAGCGTACGTAGCCAAAATGGGGAGATCGAGCTCGATATTCCGCGCGACCGCAACAGTATAGCTAAGCGACATTATTTTGATAACAGCCAGCTATGCTTCTTTGCCACATATAGCTAAACGACTTAATTTTGATTACATTATTTAAATGAGCTATTCAATTGATTTTAGACGTAAAGTGATATCTACACGGAAAAACGAAGGGTTGAGTATCCGAGAAACAGCGAAGCAATTTCGGATTGGCCCTGCCTCTGTATCGCGTTGGATTAATCAAATAGAGTCAAAAGCATCGACCACGCGTCAGCGAAAGATCGATAAATCCGAGTTGATAAAAGATGTTGAACAATATCCAGATGCTTACCAAAAAGAACGTGCAGAGCGTTTTGGCGTTTGTCAGAAGGCCATTTGGCAAGCGCTTAAAAAGCTGGGATTGACCTATAAAAAAAACTCTACGTCATCCGAAAGCCGACGAAAACGCCCGGCAGGGATTTCAACAAAAAAAACAACAGTATGAAAAAGAAGGTAAACCTATTGTTTTTATTGATGAAAGTGGTTTTTCACACGATACCCCACGGACTCACGGCTATTCCCCAAAAGGTCAACGGTGTTTTGGCCTGAAGAACTGGGGAGCTAGGGGAAGAACAAATGTTATCGGCGCTTTATTAGGCACAACGCTGTTTGCTATCGGATTATTTGATATCAATATTAACAGCGATGTTTTCTATGCCTGGGTCACACAAGTCCTTATCCCAGTACTCCCTAAAAACAGTGTAATCATGATGGACAATGCCACTTTTCACAAAAAACATAATATTCAACAAGTCATCATCGATGCAGGGTATATGGTGGAGTATTTGCCTACATATTCGCCAGATCTTAACCCAATTGAGCATAAATGGGCACAAGCAAAAAGCAAAAAAAGAGAGATGGGTTGCGATACAGAGAGTTTGTTCTCAGTCCATATGGTGTAATCAAAATTAAGTCGCTTGGCTATATCAGGGCATCGGCTGTAATCATTTTTAAGTCGGTTGGCTATACCTTCGAGCCGACACTGATCGGTAAGAACGAAAAACAGCTTAACGGCTTCGATGACCGCATTATTTCTCTCTATTCCAGAGGGTTATCAACCCGTGATATTCAGGCACACTTTAAAGAAGTCTACGGGGTCGATGTTTCCGCTGGCTTCATTTCTCAAGTGACCAATGCTGTGATGGATGACGTTAAGCGCTGGCAGCAACGGCCGCTGGATGCGCTTTATCCCATTGTTTACCTTGACTGTATTGTTGTCAAAAGCCAGGACGGCGGAGCCGTGGCCAACAAGTCTGTTTATCTGGCCCTCGGCGTCAACGGCCAGGGCGAAAAAGAGCTGCTGGGGCTATGGATAGCCAAAACTGAGGGGGCCAAGTTCTGGTTATCTGTGATGACAGAACTGAAAAATCGTGGGCTAAAGGACATCTTCGTCGCCTGCTGCGATGGCCTGAAAGGCTTTCCTGATGCCATTTAAGCTGTTTACCCGCATACGCGGGTACAGCTCTGCATTGTGCATCAGGTGCGGAACTCGCTGCGCTACGTCGGCTGGAAAGAGCGTAAGGCCGTTGCTGCTGACCTGCGCACCATCTATAGTTCCGCAACGCTAGAGGGCGCTGAAGAGGCCCTGGATGCCTTCGCGGCCAAATGGGATGAGCAGTTCCCGACGATCAGCCCGTCGTGGAGAAATAATTGGGAACGTCTCATCGTCATTTTTGACTTTCCGCCGGAGATCCGCAAGGTTATCTACACCACCAACGCAATAGAGTCGTTAAATGCTTCATTGCGCAAGATAACGAAAACGCGACGAATATTTCCAACGGATGACTCGGTGATAAAATTACTCTATCTAGCCTTGCATAATATCTCTGCTAAATGGACCTTGCCAATCAGAGACTGGAAACCTGCTATGAGCCAATTCATGTTGATGTATGGAGAACGAATCTCCGGTTAAGCAATGGAGCCATTTACACAAAATTCTTTACAGACTCAAATAAAATAATCTCGGGCATCCGTATTACAGTTGAACACGCCATCGCGGGTATCAAGCGCCTCGGTTGCATGACCCAAATTTTACGGAATCGTAGACCCTTTATTGATGATACCTTCTTACTCCTTAGCGCCGGTCTTTGGAATTTCCATCTCAGAACAGCGTAAAATTTACTTCAATCACCGAAACACCCTTATTTCACTATTAAGCAACACGCTTATTGATGATGGTGCGACACACGTCTTCACTGAGTTCGCCAAATTCCCGATCCAACTCACGCATTTGCAGCCCATAGCCGCGCTCGACGATGGTTTGCAGCCGACGATAGCGTTCTGCATTGTCCGGATCCATCATCGTCATCATTTTGTATTGATTCGAAAGGATCAATCTCTGGGCATTCGTCATTTCCATCGTGCTCTCCTGAACCTCTATAGTACCGGCCTGACGCCGCTGACTCGTTTAACCTGATATCAGAATCGCATACCCCCAAGTGGGAAGATAGCGCTAGCCTCCGGTTTTTTGATTTAAAACAGAGGGGAAGGACAAAATAATGCTATTCACACACAAAGGGTGAAAACGGTCACAGATCGTCTAAAAAGGTTTTGTCCAGCTGTTTAAAAGCACGTTTCAGCACGTCGGCCAGCATCTGATAAGTGGGTTTACCTTCAATCGGCGCTAGCGCCAACCCTGCCTCTTGCAGTTTAAGGCGAAGATCGTGGAACCATTCGGAAAGCGTTGGCGGTAACGGCGATACCGAACGGCGACCTAACCACCACAGTCCCTGTAACGGCAGGCTACAGGCAAACAGTGCGGTCGCCACCGCAGGCCCCAGTTGGCCGCCCAGCGCAATCTGCCAGGTTAAGGTGAACACGGCCAGCGGTGGCATAAAACGAATGCCAAACTGGGTAGCGCGTACTACGCGGTTTTCAGGAAAAACAGGCGCCAGACGTTTATCCAGCGGCCAGGTTTTCATATAATGCTGCCCGTAATGGAGTACACG
The DNA here is from genome assembly GCF_052050035.1 of Symbiopectobacterium purcellii. Lineage (GTDB taxonomy): Bacteria > Pseudomonadota > Gammaproteobacteria > Enterobacterales > Enterobacteriaceae > Symbiopectobacterium > Symbiopectobacterium purcellii_A. The sequence continues at coordinate 2,926,914 of NZ_CP189882.1, read as the reverse complement.
CCATCCCCCGCGTTTGTCAGTTGGTTGAGGTTTCATGGCGACTTCTTTGTTACCGTTTCAGTTATTACCATTTTCAATTGCATCATCAACATAACAGATAAAAAATAAAATCCTAAAACAAGCCAACAACTCTATTTGATAAACTTAAAATATATTTTGTGTTTGCCTGACGCTATCGGTATCCTACCTCGGCGTAGGTCGCCATCTATACTAAAGTAGTCATGTCACTAAACCAACGTGGTCATGCTACATGCCAGAATAACGATCCTTTCACCGTCGTACTTGATGATGAATGCCGTTTTCAACTGTATTAACTACAGCATAGGCAAAAACAGGGGACCATTGGTGCGGGCGCGACATTTATCGCCTTATTTTTCGCCACATACTTTTTAGGGCCGATATGTCATCTTCGCACGCCGTGCATCCAGTATGCTATGCGAATAGGCCATATCGGCGCTTTTTCATGGTCATGTCAGGGAAATCACACCGTGCCATGACGTTAGTCATAAATGTCAGCGGCTGTTTAGGCTACGCTACGCGCTGTTTGACATTTGTTCACCATGTATAACAAGTAGGTACTTCCATGTCGAGTAAGTTAGTACTGGTTCTTAACTGCGGTAGTTCATCCCTGAAGTTCGCTATCATCGATGCTGTTAACGGGGAAGAGTACCTGTCAGGTCTGGCCGAGTGTTTCCACCTTCCTGAAGCCCGTCTCAAATGGAAAATGGATGGTGCCAAGCAGGAAGCTGCGTTGGGCGCAGGCGCTGCACACAGCGAAGCGTTGAACTTCATCGTTAACACCATTCTGGCACAGAAACCGGAACTCTCCGCGCAACTGGTTGCTATCGGTCACCGTATCGTACACGGCGGCGAGAAATTCACCCAGTCTGCCGTGATCAACGACGACGTACTGCAAGGCATCAAAGATTCCGTGCCGTTCGCGCCGCTGCACAACCCGGCTCACCTGATTGGTATCGACGAAGCGCTGAAATCATTCCCGGCGTTGGCAAACAAAAACGTTGCCGTATTCGACACCGCATTCCACCAGACCATGCCGGAAGAATCCTACCTGTATGCGCTGCCGTACAAACTGTACTCCGAGCATCACGTTCGCCGCTATGGCGCGCACGGCACCAGCCACTTCTTTGTGACCCAACAGGCCGCAGAAGCGCTGAACAAGCCGGTTGACGAAGTTAACCTGATCACTTGCCACTTGGGCAACGGCGGTTCAGTAACGGCAGTGCGTAACGGTAAGTGTGTTGATACCTCCATGGGTCTGACCCCGCTGGAAGGTCTGGTCATGGGCACCCGCAGCGGTGACATCGACCCGGCGATCATCTTCCACCTGCACGATTCTCTGGGCATGAGCGTTGAGGCTATCAACAAACTGCTGACCAAAGAATCTGGTCTGCTGGGCCTGACCGAAGTCACCAGCGACTGCCGCTATGTTGAAGATAACTACACCACCAAGGCAGATTCCAAACGTGCGATGGACGTGTATTGCCACCGTCTGGCCAAATACATCGGTGCCTACAGTGCGCTGATGGAAGGCCGTCTGGACGCCGTTATCTTCACCGGCGGTATCGGTGAAAACGCTGCTATGGTACGTGAACTGACGCTGAACAAACTGGGCCTGCTGGGCTTTGAAGTCGACCACGAACGCAACCTGGCTGCTCGCTTCGGCAACGGCGGCAACATCAGCAAAGAGGGCTGCCGCCCTGCGCTGGTGATCCCGACCAACGAAGAGTTGGTTATCGCGCAAGACGCCCTGCGTCTCACCGCGTAAGACAAGTAATCCCACACCGTCAGCCAAGGCTGACGGTGTCGTTTCTGACCAAGCTGTTTTTGACTCAGCGAGCAAACGTAAAGAGGTTTAGCCGTGTCCCGTACAATCATGTTGATCCCCACTGGCACCAGCGTTGGTCTGACAAGCGTCAGCCTGGGTGTCATTCGTTCCATGGAACAAAAAGGCGTGCGCCTGAGCGTGTTTAAACCGATCGCGCAACCGCGTTCTGGCGACAATACGCCGGATCAGACCACCACTATCATCCGCGCTAACTCAGCCATCACTGCGGCTGAACCGTTGAAAATGAGCCACGTTGAAGCGCTGCTCAGTTCCAACCAGCAAGACGTGCTGATGGAAGAGATCATCGCCAACTACCACGAAAACACTAAAGATGCAGAAGTGGTGTTGGTAGAAGGTCTGGTGCCGACGCGCAAACATCAGTTTGCCAACGCGCTGAACTATGAAATCGCCAAAACCCTGAACGCAGAAATCGTGTTCGTTATCGCACTGTGCAACGACTCTCCGGACCAGCTGAAAGAGCGCATCGAACTGGCTAGCAGCAGCTTTGGCGGCAGCAAGAACAAAAACATTACTGGCGTTATCATCAATAAACTGAATGCCCCGGTGGATGAGCAAGGTCGTACCCGTCCTGATTTATCCGAAATCTTCGACGATTCCAGCAAAGCAGACGTGCCGAACGTCGATCCGAAACTACTGTTTGCCAACAGCCCGTTGCCGGTGCTGGGCTGCGTGCCGTGGAGCTTCGATCTGATCGCCACTCGCGCTATCGACATGGCAAAACACCTGAATGCCCGCATCATCAATGAAGGCGAGATTCAGACCCGTCGTGTGAAAACCGTGACCTTCTGTGCGCGCAGCATCCCGCACATGTTAGAACATTTCCGTCCGGGTTCCCTGCTGGTGACCTCAGCGGATCGTCCTGACGTGCTGGTCTCCGCGTGCCTGGCGGCCATGAACGGCGTTGAAATCGGTGCCGTGCTGCTGACTGGCGGTTATGAAATCGATGCCAGCATCGCCAAACTGTGCGAACGCGCCTTCCAGACTGGCCTGCCGGTATTTATGGTAGACACCAACACCTGGCAGACCTCGCTCAGCCTGCAAAGCTTCAGCCTGGAAGTACCGGCTGACGACAGCGAACGCGTTGAGAAAGTCCAAGACTACGTGGCTCGCCACATCGACAGCCAGTGGATCGAGTCCCTGAGCGCCGCGTCTGAGCGTTCTCGTCGTCTGTCTCCACCGGCATTCCGCTATCAGTTGACCGAACTGGCACGCCAGGCGGGCAAACGCGTTGTGCTGCCGGAAGGCGACGAACCGCGTACCGTGAAAGCCGCTTCTATCTGTGCCGAACGTGGTATTGCACACTGCGTACTGCTGGGTAACCCGGAAGAGATCCAACGCGTTGCTGCTGCACAGGGTGTTGAACTGGGCAAAGGCATCGAGATTGTCGATCCGGAAGCGGTTCGCGAACGCTATGTTCCGCGTCTGGTTGAGCTGCGTAAGAGCAAAGGCATGACCGAAGTGGTTGCGCGTGAGCAACTGGAAGACAACGTAGTGCTGGGCACCTTGATGTTGGAACAAGGCGAAGTTGACGGTCTGGTTTCCGGTGCCGTTCACACTACCGCTAACACCATCCGTCCGCCGTTGCAGCTGATCAAAACCTCTCCGGGCAGTTCACTGGTCTCTTCTGTGTTCTTTATGCTGCTGCCGGAACAAGTGTTTGTCTACGGTGACTGCGCCATCAACCCGGATCCGACCGCCGAACAACTGGCCGAAATTGCGATTCAGTCCGCTGATTCCGCCGCCGCGTTTGGTATCGATCCGCGCGTTGCCATGATCTCCTACTCCACCGGGAACTCCGGTGCGGGCAGCGACGTGGAAAAAGTGCGTGAAGCTACCCGTCTGGCACAGGAAAAACGCCCAGACCTGGTGATCGATGGTCCGTTGCAATACGACGCCGCCGTAATGGCCGACGTTGCAAAATCCAAAGCGCCGAATTCACCGGTTGCAGGCCAAGCTACCGTGTTCATCTTCCCGGATCTGAACACCGGTAACACCACGTACAAAGCGGTACAGCGTTCTGCTGACCTGATCTCCATCGGACCAATGCTGCAAGGCATGCGCAAGCCGGTGAACGATCTGTCCCGTGGCGCACTGGTAGACGATATCGTTTACACCGTTGCCCTGACTGCCATTCAGGCTACCCAGCAGTAATTTCGGGTAACCCACGGCGAGTGGCAAACCGCCACTTCAGCACCCATCCCCTCGCAACGCAGGTTGCGGGGGGATTTTTTTTACATCAATCCCGCTCACACGCGCAGTTCGTCATAGGACACCATCACATGCTCTTGAAAGGCCGGGCGTTGCATTAATCTTTCATAAAGCGTGTTGCTTAATAGTGAAATAAGGGTGTTTCGGTGATTGAAGTAAATTTTACGCTGTTCTGAGATGGAAATTCCAAAGATCGGCGCTAAGGAGTAAGAAGGTATCATCAATAAAGGGTCTACGATTCCGTAAAATTTGGGTCATGCAACCGAGGCGCTTGATACCCGCGATGGCGTGTTCAACTGTAATACGGATGCCCGAGATTATTTTATTTTCTTGTTTTTGTTCAGGCGATAAAGGTCTTTTTCGAGTTCCTTTTTTTGGGATTTGTGTATTAGGATGCTGTTTATCTATACCTTGAAAACCGGTATCTGCCCAGATGGTTACCTCAGGAGGAATATGGCGAATTATATCGACTTTATCGAGTAAGCGTTTATCGTGACGGCGCCCATTTTTGCTCATGGGGATAAATCCAATTTGCCTTGTTTCGTCAGTCATAATAAGCCCTTTTCGAGTGGTCTGTCTTTTCTTTCCCGAATACATTTTTTTTCGCCGACGCAGATTCTTAGGCTTTTGGACAGGTCGCTCTGTCCCATCAATAAAGACGTCTTTAACTCCAGGAAAGGCGCGAAAAAATTCCTCAGCAGAGCGAATTTGACGAGCGGGCAAAACACATTCTCGCCCCAAGGTCATCTCTAAAACCGGCAATAATATTTTTACCCAGCGACATACCCGTGTTCTATCTAAACCAAAAAGAAGTCCTTGCAAATCATAGGTCGGATAACATTTTAAATACAATAAAATAAAAAGCAGTTTATCTAATGGGGTTGGGATAAATCCTTTCTGCCCTGCACCCATCTGTCGCTCGTGATCTTTTCGATTCTTTTTCCGATAAATCAAATAACAAGCTGAAAATTCAGCGGCTAAATTTTTCAATTCTTCGACTGATAATCCAATGATTGCTTTACATAAACGATTATCTCGTAACAACCGCTCTTTGTTGATCATTTCAAACCTTTATTCTCTAAGTTAAACCTCTTTTTATTCTCAATAGCCTGACAAAAAATGCAAGTCTCTATTCAGCAACTAGTTTAAAGTAAGCGCGTAGATGCGGTAAAGGCTTACGATTGATCTCAATCTCGTAGTAACGGTACAGCACATGACCAAACTGAATATCAGCCAGGCTTTGTTGAATAATTTAACCGTTTGATTTACATCTTCTTTAGTTAGAATGCATTTACAGAGAATGTATTTTGTTAGAACGACAAATCAAATAGTTAGCACAATAAAAAGCATTCCGAGAGGAAAAATTAGTCGTTGAAATTTTATAATGCTTATATAAATCAGTATCTTAAATTATTCAACAAAGCCTATCAGCCAGTGAAAACGCATCCCCGGCTAAAAAAGGGTGTCTGGCAAGCTGTTGTTCGGCGATGTCGAGCTTTTTGCTCAAAAGCAGTAACGGCAGTATCGATCGCAAGAAGATCACGCTCAGCCGCTGGTGTACGCACCACACGCCAAAACACTGGCGCAGTAAAGCCAAGCGCAATATTCAATTTTGCCCATTCAGCCCAGCGATCCACCTCCGTTCTTGCTAATAACGCTTCGGGCTAGAAACCACCCGTTGCGTAGCGGTTCGCTAAATATCGCAGGATAGCCCCCGTTTCCCACAGCGCTGGGTTATCCCCATATTGAAGCACGGGAACAGTACGATTAGGGTTGAGTGCGTAAAATTCCGCGGTATCGGTTCCCCCATAGCGGTGTCCTACATCATGTCTGACAACGTGCAGGCCAATCTCTCCGACGCACCACATTAATGCCTGTACATTGGATGAGGTTTTCCTTCCCCAGATAACCAACATAATATTTCCTTTTATTTGACCGATATATTCAGTGTAACCCGATGATTATTGGCCTGTGTGTTTTTCATGGCTACGTCTATTGACAGCGTACACGCAGACAAATAATCTCGAAACAAACAGAAAAACAACACATTAGCGCTTCGCTATTCACTTCGTAAGGAACGCACAGCATGAATCTGGTTCACTATCTCGGCAAGCAGACGCTGGGGGTTTTAGCCTGCTACCAGCAGGGAAAGGTGGTGATGCACATTTGCGGCGTATACCCGCGCACCAACAATGCACTGCGGGTTTTCTTCCCCAAGGGCCACGCGCTGGCCGTCGGTGATTTCGCCACGCTGCATCTTGATAACCGCACCGGAGTGGATCAGTTTGATGCCAACATTTCCGTTTATCGCGCCTCTTACAAAGGGCGCGTGGTGGAGGTGGATGAAGATTGGGTGCTGCTGGAGCCGCGTGAGTGCCAGGTGATGTATGGGCTTAGCTGCGTACTAGATATTCGCGCACCGCACTATCACTATCCTCAGGATACGCGGGAAGAACGCGCGGTGCCGTTTACCCCCCTGAATGCGCTGCCAGAGACGGAACACCATGATTTCACCAACAAGGTAGGCGTGCTGTTCACCATGGCGCAAGAACAGCCCGGCTTTGTTGAATAATTTAAGATACTGATTTATATAAGCATTATAAAATTTCAACGACTAATTTTTCCTCTCGGAATGCTTTTTATTGTGCTAACTATTTGATTTGTCGTTCTAACAAAATACATTCTCTGTAAATGCATTCTAACTAAAGAAGATGTAAATCAAACGGTTAAATTATTCAACAAAGCCGAACAGCCCCACACCACCGTTCTGACGTTTCTCTCTTCGGTGGACAATGATGTGTTTCTTATCACCTTCCCTGAGACGTTCAAATCCCGGCAGCTCAAGCGTAATCCGCACTGCTTTTTTGCGATGGATGAGCGCTCACACTACACCTTTGAACGCGCTATTGAGTGGAACTACACCTTGATTGAGGGTGATGCCCATCTGATCCCACCACACAATCCGCTATTCGAACAGGTACGCGAGGCGTTCATTCATAAAAATCCGTGGGAGATGGCATTCTTCCTGCGTGAGGATCTGGAAATGTACCACATCAAGAGCCGTCAACTGGTGTGTCCCGGCTAGCGCCAGGCTGTCGCTACCGCCTGATGGTTGCGCTGCGGGCCACCGCTGATAGCCCGCAGAACTGTGTAACCCGGTTACTCTTGCGCGTCGTCCGATGCGGCAGCCTCGTCATCGGTTTTTTCTGGCTCACGCGTAATGGGTTTGCCGTAGCTCTGCTCGTTGTAACGGCTCATCCACAGCGACAAGGCTTTGAGAGAATCCGGCGTGAACTCATCGCAGCGCGCCGTAACCTCCTGCGGCATCATCCAGCACACCTCAGCCACTTCCTCCTCCTGCAAGGCAAACGGGCCATGGGTAACGCAGCTGAATAACGCCCCCCACACGCGGCAATTGTCCCCGTCAAAATAGAACAGGCCATGATCGGCGAAAGGCACACCGGCAATACCCAGTTCCTCCTCCGCTTCACGACGTGCTGACTCCAACATGTTCTCGCCGGTTTGCACTACGCCTCCGGCTGTCGCATCCAACCAACCGGGGTAGAAATCTTTTATTTCGGTACGGCGTTGAACCAGTATTTTTCCCATGCCGTCATGAACAACGATATAGGTGGCGCGGTGACGTAAACGTTGAGCGCGCATTTGCTGGCGGCTGGCCTGGGCGATAACATCATTGTTCTCGTCAACAATATCCACCCACTCGGTCCCTGCCGCTTGACTTTGCTCCACCATCCTTTGAACCCTTCAGTATTGGCGCGTTGCAACGCGCGTCTGTTTTAAATGTACTAAGCGTTAGTCGTGCAAGATCGTTGATAACTTAGTGACTAATAGTCACCTGTGCAATAGGCTCGCCACCCATTAACGGTAAAACTTGAAGTGTCCCTTGCGCCAACATGCCATAGCTGGGCACATTGCCCCCCTTAAGCAAGCTGATGGAGCCAGGATTAAAGCAGTAGATCTCTCCCTGACGTTCAGCCACAGGAAGGTGGGTATGCCCATACACCAGCACATCGTCTGCCTGCAACGGCGGAAGATGCTGAGGGTGATAGAGATGACCGTGTGTCAGGAAAAGACACTGTTGTGGCAACAGCACCTGCTGCCACGGTGCCGTGATCGGAAAGTCGAGCAGCATCTGATCCATTTCGCTATCACAGTTACCGCGCACCGCCACAATGTGACGGGCAAACGCATTTAATCGGCTCGCCACATCGGCAGGCTGATAAGCCTCCGGCAGCGGATTACGCGGGCCGTGATTGAGGAAATCCCCCAAAAGAATCAGCCACTCGGCACCACTACGGGTAAAAATATCGAGCACCCGCTCCGTCGCCGTTATAGCCAACCGACTTAAAAATGATTACATCCTATGCCCTGATATGCGGCAAAGAAGCATAGCTGGCTGTTATCAAAATAATGTCGCTTGGCTATAGCGAGCCGTGAATATCTGAGGCAAACATCAACTTCATCGTGATCCCCGAAAAAACTACGTCGCAATACGGCAAAGTGTAACAAAATTACCGTACTCAACTCTTGTCCTTTTTTCATTTGGCAGGTGGGTGTCGCACGATTACACACATCCATGTTCGGAGGGCTATATGATAAAGGTCATCGCTAAACCAACGGTAAGCGCAGCATAAAAAAAACGTACTGAACACTCCCTGTTCAGTACGATCCTGAGTGGCAGAATCCGTGTCAGTGACACGCGGATAAAAGCAAAGTGAACAATCTCGCACCGCCTGCACGATGCAGCGCGCAGGGGAAAGCGAGTCACCATCATGGTGTTGTCAAATGCCCTACGGCAGGTGGGTGAATCTTGCCGTGCATCGCCGGGTTGTCGCTCTCATCTTTCAACGCAACGCCCTACAGCCGGCGTTGAAACGCTTGCTCCAGCAGCCAGGCCCATTTAAATGCCGCCTGTGGATAATCCAGCCCTTCCGGGCGAATATTGGAACTGCAGTTACGCTCCGATTCCAAACGGCGCGTGTGAGGCCCCCAGGTTAAATAAATACTCAAGCTATCCGGCGATGACAAACCGGGGCGCTCGCCGATCAGAATTGCTACGGCTTTCGCTCGCAGACACTCGCCAATATCATCGCCCAGCGCCACACGTGACTGATGCGCCAGCACCACCGGTGCCAGCGATAAACCCAGTTGCTCCAGATAAGGCCGCGCCTGGGTAATGAGCGGCACCGCCTGACGATGTACCGCCTTGGACGAGAGACCATCGGCCACCACAATCAGCAAATCGGCGGGCGGTTGATGCAGAGCCATCAGTGCATCACGGCTGGCATCCGATAAGCGCCGACCCAAATCAGGCCGACAAAGATACTGCTCGCGCGACGTTGCAGCTCTGTGCACGGTAAACGTTTTCAGCCCTTGCGCGGCTAAGGCCTCAGCAAGGGGTTCACTGTCAAAGGCCTGATGCACCGCATCCCGCGCCTGCGCGTGTGCCAGGCCGAATTTCAGCAGTTCTTCGGTCGGCAGGCTTGCACCGGTGCGCCCCAAGGCAATGCGCGCGGCGTTGTATTCACGCAACATTTCCCACGGGTTGGCGTGAACGATGTCCTTCATACGCGCCCTTCCAGATAAGGTTGATGTTGCAGCAACGGATGCTGACGGCTGGTATCACACAGCCGCCCCTGGGTATCAAGAATCTTCATGCGTGCCAGCCATTCACCAAACTCCGGCGCATGCTTCAATCCCAGCAGCTCGCGCACATATAGCCAAGCGACATTATTTTGATAACAGCCAGCTATGCTTCTTTGCCGCATATCAGGGCATAGGATGTAATCATTTTTAAGTCGGTTGGCTATACAGCGCATCATGAAACGAGGTGCTCTGATAGTTGAGCATGATGTCATCCGCACCCGGAATGCCCATTAGGTAGGTCAATCCGGCGGTGGCCAACAGCGTCAGCAACGTGTCCATATCGTCCTGATCCGCTTCGGCGTGGTTGGTGTAGCACACGTCGCAGCCCAAGGGCACACCAAGCAGTTTGCCGCAGAAGTGATCTTCCAAGCCGGCGCGGATAATTTGCTTACCGTCATACAGGTATTCAGGCCCGATAAAGCCCACGACCGTGTTCACCAGCAGCGGAGAAAAACGCCGCGCGACCGCATAGGCGCGCGCCTCACAGGTTTGCTGATCGACACCGTGATGGGCATTGGCCGAAAGGCAACTGCCCTGCCCGGTTTCAAAATATAGCTAAACGACTTAATTTTGATTACATTATTTAAATGAGCTATTCAATTGATTTTAGACGTAAAGTGATATAGCCAAGCGACATTATTTTGATAACAGCCAGCTATGATTCTTTGCCGCATATCAGGGCATAGGATGTAATCATTTTTAAGTCGGTTGGCTATATCTACACGGAAAAACGAAGGGTTGAGTATCCGAGAAACAGCGAAGCAATTTCGGATTGGCCCTGCCTCTGTATCGCGTTGGATTAATCAAATAGAGTCAAAAGCATCGACCACGCGTCAGCGAAAGATCGATAAATCCGAGTTGATAAAAGATGTTGAACAATATCCAGATGCTTACCAAAAAGAACGTGCAGAGCGTTTTGGCGTTTGTCAGAAGGCCATTTGGCAAGCGCTTAAAAAGCTGGGATTGACCTATAAAAAAAACTCTACGTCATCCGAAAGCCGACGAAAACGCCCGGCAGGGATTTCAACAAAAAAAACAACAGTATGAAAAAGAAGGTAAACCTATTGTTTTTATTGATGAAAGTGGTTTTTCACACGATACCCCACGGACTCACGGCTATTCCCCAAAAGGTCAACGGTGTTTTGGCCTGAAGAACTGGGGAGCTAGGGGAAGAACAAATGTTATCGGCGCTTTATTAGGCACAACGCTGTTTGCTATCGGATTATTTGATATCAATATTAACAGCGATGTTTTCTATGCCTGGGTCACACAAGTCCTTATCCCAGTACTCCCTAAAAACAGTGTAATCATGATGGACAATGCCACTTTTCATAAAAAACATAATATTCAACAAGTCATCATCGATGCAGGGTATATGGTGGAGTATTTGCCTACATATTCGCCAGATCTTAACCCAATTGAGCATAAATTGGCACAAGCAAAAAGCAAAAAAAGAGAGATGGGTTGCGATACAGAGAGTTTGTTCTCAGTCCATATGGTGTAATCAAAATTAAGTCGCTTGGCTATACTTTCAGTTGTCCGTCGGTGTCACGCACCATGCGAATCTCTTCATCGTTGACGAAAATCGCCCCTTCGCACGGTTTTTCCAGAAAGTTGATGCAGCGCAGCAGCGTACTTTTCCCTGATCCTGACGATCCGATAATCGAAATTACATCGCCCGCTTTCGCCTGAAGAGAAACCCCCTTCAGCACGTTGTGTTCCCCGTAACGCTTGTGCAGTTCCGTCACCATCAGTTTATGGTCTGACATGCTGTTTTTTCCTGATGTTAATGAGATGAACGGGTATAAATATGCCGCAGCCAGCGCCGTTCCGCGTGTTTAAACAGGCCGATCAGCACAAAAGAGATTGCCAGATAGATCACCGCAGCAATGCCAAAGGCATAAAGCGGCTGATAAGTGGAAGCATTAATATCTCGGGCAATTTTCAATATATCCGGCACCGTTACGGTAAACGCCAGCGCCGTAGAGTGAAGCATCAAAATCACCTCGTTGCTGTACGCGGGCAGTGCAATACGTAGCGCACCGGGCAAAATAATGCAGAGATACTGTTTAAACCGGGAAAAACCGTAGGCTCTGGCCGCTTCAATTTCACCATGAGGCACCGAACGGATCGCACCAGCAAAAATCTCTGTGGTATAGGCGCAGGTGTTCAACGCCAATGCCAACACCGCACAGTTCAGCCCGCTGCGGAAAAACGCATTCAGCATGTCGGTGCCGCGCACGATCTCCAGGCTGTAAACACCGGAGTAAAACACCAGCAACTGCACGTAGAGCGGCGTGCCGCGAAATACATAGGTAAATACCCACACCGGAAAACAGAAACGCCGCCGTGGAGAAACGCGGGCAATGGCCAGCGGGATTGCCAGCAGCCCCCCCATCACCACCGACGAAATCAGCAGCCATAGCGTCATCGTCAGACCGGTGAGACGATACCCATCACTCCATAGCAAAGGTTGCCAGTACTGTTGCAGGATCTCACTCATAATTCACCTTCTTCACGCACTGCGAGTAATGGCGTTCCAGCCACCACAGCACCCCGTTGGAGACCGTGGTAAAAATCAGATACATCACCCCGGCGACAATGGCGAAATAAAACGGTTCATGCGCCCGTTTGCCCGCCAACTGGGTCACTTTGACAATGTCATTCAGCCCCAACAGCGATACCAGCGCGGTTGCTTTGAGGATCACCTGCCAGTTGTTGCCAATACCGGGCAAGGCAAAACGCATCATGGAAGGAAACATGATGCGGCGAAATACCTTCAGTGGCGTAAAGCCGTAAGCCACGGCCGCTTCAATCTGCCCTGGCGGCACAGCCAGATAGGCACCGCGCAAGGTTTCAGTGAAATAGGCACCGTAGATAAACCCGAGCGTGATAATGCCTGCCGAGAGCGGATCGATATCGATTTGTGCGATACCTATCGTTTCCGTCACACTGTTGAGCGCTATTTGCAGGCCATAAAAAATCAATAACATTAACACCAGGTCCGGCACGCCACGGATCAGGGTGGTGTACGCGGAGAGAAAACCGGACAGCAGGCGATTGGCTGAGAGCTTGGCGCCTGCGCCAATCAGCCCAATGACCAACGCCAACAGCAACGAGCACACCGCTAATTGCAGCGTCATGCGCGCTCCGTCAAGAATCAGGTCGGTATAGCCGTAGAGCATCGCGTGTTTCCGTCTAAAAAGGCACACTCTGCCTGCATGACGCAGGCAGATCCCAGCAACACGCCATTAGCCGCCGTATACGTCAAAATCGAAGTATTTCTTCGCGAAAGTGTCGTAGGTGCCGTCTTTGCGCATCTCTTCAAACGCTTTATCCAACGCAACTTTCAGTGCTTTATCTTCTTTGCGCAGCCCCATACCGGTACCTACGCCAAAGAATTTGTCATCCTTCACCGCCGGACCTGCAAAGACGTAATCTTTGCCAGCCGGTAATTTCAGGAAGCCTTCACTGCCCGCCACTTCATCCTGGAACGCGGCATCGATACGGCCTGCGGTCAAATCGGCGTAGATCAAATCCTGGTTCTGGTAAGCCACCACATCAATCCCTTTCGGCTGCCAGTTAGCGTTAGCAAAGGCTTCCTGGGTTGATGCCTGCAACACGCCGACACGTTTACCACGCAGCGATTCCAGCGTCGGTTGAATGTTGGCCCCTTTCTTCTCAATCAGGCGCGCGTTGGCCGCGTAGAGTTTTTCTGTAAACTAGTTGCTGAATAGAGACTTGCATTTTTTGTCAGGCTATTGAGAATAAAAAGAGGTTTAACTTAGAGAATAAAGGTTTGAAATGATCAACAAAGAGCGGTTGTTACGAGATAATCGTTTATGTAAAGCAATCATTGGATTATCAGTCGAAGAATTGAAAAATTTAGCCGCTGAATTTTCAGCTTGTTATTTGATTTATCGGAAAAAGAATCGAAAAGATCACGAGCGGCAGATGGGTGCAGGGCAGAAAGGATTTATCCCAACCCCATTAGATAAACTGCTTTTTATTTTATTGTATTTAAAATGTTATCCGACCTATGATTTGCAAGGGCTTCTTTTTGGTTTAGATAGAACACGGGTATGTCGCTGGGTAAAAATATTATTGCCGGTTTTAGAGATGACCTTGGGGCGAGAATGTGTTTTGCCCGCTCGTCAAATTCGCTCTGCTGAGGAATTTTTTCGCGCCTTTCCTGGAGTTAAAGACGTCTTTATTGATGGGACAGAGCGACCTGTCCAAAAGCCTAAGAATCTGCGTCGGCGAAAAAAAATGTATTCGGGAAAGAAAAGACAGACCACTCGAAAAGGGCTTATTATGACTGACGAAACAAGGCAAATTGGATTTATCCCCATGAGCAAAAATGGGCGCCGTCACGATAAACGCTTACTCGATAAAGTCGATATAATTCGCCATATTCCTCCTGAGGTAACCATCTGGGCAGATACCGGTTTTCAAGGTATAGATAAACAGCATCCTAATACACAAATCCCAAAAAAAGGAACTCGAAAAAGACCTTTATCGCCTGAACAAAAACAAGAAAATAAAATAATCTCGGGCATCCGTATTACAGTTGAACACGCCATCGCGGGTATCAAGCGCCTCGGTTGCATGACCCAAATTTTACGGAATCGTAGACCCTTTATGAGTCTGTAAAGAATTTTGTGTAAATGGCTCCATTGCTTAACCGGAGATTCGTTCTCAATACATCAACATGAATTGGCTCATAGCAGGTTTCCAGTCTCTGATTGGCAAGGTCCATTTAGCAGAGATATTATGCAAGGCTAGATAGAGTAATTTTATCACCGAGTCATCCGTTGGAAATATTCGTCGCGTTTTCGTTATCTTGCGCAATGAAGCATTTAACGACTCTATCGCGTTGGTGGTGTAGATAACCTTGCGGATCTCCGGCGGAAAGTCAAAAATGACGATGAGACGTTCCCAATTATTTCTCCACGACGGGCTGATCGTCGGGAACTGTTCATCCCATTTGGCCGCGAAGGCATCCAGGGCCTCTTCAGCGCCCTCTAGCGTTGCGGAACTATAGATGGTGCGCAGGTCAGCAGCAACGGCCTTACGCTCTTTCCAGCCGACGTAGCGCAGCGAGTTCCGCACCTGATGCACAATGCAGAGCTGTACCCGCGTATGCGGGTAAACAGCTTCAATGGCATCAGGAAAGCCTTTCAGGCCATCGCAGCAGGCGACGAAGATGTCCTTTAGCCCACGATTTTTCAGTTCTGTCATCACAGATAACCAGAACTTGGCCCCCTCAGTTTTGGCTATCCATAGCCCCAGCAGCTCTTTTTCGCCCTGGCCGTTGACGCCGAGGGCCAGATAAACAGACTTGTTGGCCACGGCTCCGCCGTCCTGGCTTTTGACAACAATACAGTCAAGGTAAACAATGGGATAAAGCGCATCCAGCGGCCGTTGCTGCCAGCGCTTAACTTCATCCATCACAGCATTGGTCACTTGAGAAATGAAGCCAGCGGAAACATCGACCCCGTAGACTTCTTTAAAGTGTGCCTGAATATCACGGGTTGATAACCCTCTGGAATAGAGAGAAATAATGCGGTCATCGAAGCCGTTAAGCTGTTTTTCGTGCTTACCGATCAGTGTCGGCTCGAAGGTACTGTTGCGGTCGCGCGGAATATCGAGCTCGATCTCCCCATTTTGGCTACGTACGCTCTTGGATGTCTTGCCATTGCGTGAGTTGCCTGAATGATTACCAGCCGGGTCATGCTTAGCATACCCAAGGTGCATCTCCATCTCAGCTTCAAGAACCCGTTCCGCCAGTCTTTTAGTCAGCACCTTGAGTAGGCCTGATTCACCCAGCAGATCCTGAGGGGAGTGACAATCTTGAAGCAGTTGGTCAATAAGTTCGTTGCTGATAGGCATTTTGTTATCCTTTGAAGGTTTTCCTCAAAATGCCATTTACACAGATTATTTTACAGTCTCCCCTTTATTGATGATACCTTCTTACTCCTTAGCGCCGGTCTTTGGAATTTCCATCTCAGAACAGCGTAAAATTTACTTCAATCACCGAAACACCCTTATTTCACTATTAAGCAACACGCTTTGTGAAAGCAATCTCCTGCTGGCGCTTCTCGGTGATGGAGAGCGAGGAGATCATGGCGTCAATTTTTTTCGCTTTCAGTGAAGGGATCAACGCGTCGAAATCACTTTCCACAAAAGTGCATTCGGTCTTGATGCGTTTGCACAGTTCTTTAGCCAAATCGATATCAAAACCCACCAGCTCACCGCTGGCATTCTTGGACTCAAAGGGTGCATACGTCGGGTCGGTGCCGATTTTAAGATTCTTGGGAACATCGGCCAGCGCGCTTCCCGCAGCAATAACTAAGGCCAACGGCAGAATTCTGAATAATTTTTTCATTTCGCAACCCTTATCTTGATGGAATGATGATCAAAAGGAATGAATATCACTAAGCGTAAAGGGGCGGTCAGACGCCTGCGCGCTCTAGCGCGAAAGGGATGCCAGCGCCGCCAGTCTCATCAGCAGAAACCATGCAGAATCCGCGCCATAATCGCAGCTGAATACGAATAAATCCGAAATCTACCGCAGGCGCGTAGTGATAGGGCCACCCTGATGAGGGTAATGATGCATGCGTTGATCGGGAAAGAGACGGCGCGCTTTCCCGGCAACATTTTGGTGCAAACCAATCAACATTTGCACAATAACATCGCATCATCGCTTAAGCGTAGTGCAAACCTTGCGCAGACATGCAAGAAAGCGAGAGAAAAGGTGAGCGGAATTGCACCTGATTGGTGTGTTTTTACGATTGGACGCGGTTAACTGCCCTGCCAGCGTGTGAACAGCGCTTCAGGCAGTTCAATATCAAACTGATCGAGCACGCGGTTGACGGTTTGATCCACCACGTCTTGCAACGTTTGCGGACGGTGATAAAACGCGGGAACGGGCGGCATGATCACCGCGCCCATTTCTGCGGCAGCCGTCATCATACGCAGATGCCCGAGGTGCAACGGGGTTTCACGCACGCACAACACCAATGGGCGACGCTCTTTCAATATCACATCTGCGGCGCGAATCAATAAGTTATCGCTGTAGCTGTGCACAACCCCCGAGAGGGTTTTGATGGAACACGGGAGAATCACCATTCCTGCGGTGCGAAACGAACCGGACGACAGCGACGCGGCGATGTCACGGCTGTCATGCACCATATCCGCCAATGCCTGCACATCGCGCACAGTAAAATCAGTTTCGAGCGTCAGCGTTTGTCGGGCGGCTGTACTCATGATCAAATGGGTTTCCACGTCGGCCAACGGCTGTAACACCTGCAACAGGCGCACGCCATAAATTGCGCCGCTGGCACCGGAAAGTCCAATAATGAGTCGTTTCATGCCAAACCTCGAAATGCCGCTGTACAAAAAGACTTTGCCTTATCCCCGCTCAATAAGCAACAAAGGGAGGCGCTGACGCACCTCCCTTCTCACTTTCATTGCCAATTGGCAGCGTGGATGACATTAACCTTCGTTATGCAGTTCCAGATCTTCGACTTCGTTCTGACCACGTAACGCTTTGGCATCGTCATTACGCAATCCTTCCAGATAGTCGAGGTAACCCTGATCGACATCTTTTGTCACGTAGATACCGTTAAATACCGAGCATTCAAACTGCACGATATCCGGGTTTTCTTCCCGCGAGGCGGCGATCAAATCGTCCAAATCCTGGAAAATCAGGGCATCGGCACCAATAATTTGGCGAATCTCTTCCACTTCGCGACCATGGGCAATCAGCTCATTGGCGCTCGGCATATCAATGCCGTACACGTTAGGGAAACGAATTTCCGGCGCGGCAGAGGCCAGATAAACGCGGCGTGCACCGGCTTCACGCGCCATCTCGACAATTTGCTCCGAGGTGGTACCACGCACGATGGAGTCATCCACCAGCAGCACGTTTTTGTCGCGGAACTCAGCGCGGTTAGCGTTCAATTTGCGACGCACCGAGTTTTTACGCTGTTCCTGACCCGGCATGATAAAGGTACGGCCAACATAGCGGTTTTTCACAAACCCCTGGCGGTACGGTTTATAGATAATGCGCGCAATCTCCAAGGCGATATCGCAGGAGGTTTCTGGAATCGGGATCACTACATCGATATCCAGATCTTCCCACACGCGGGCAATCTTCTCGCCCAGCTTTTGGCCCATGCGCACACGGGCGCTGTAGACCGAAATTTTGTCGATAAAAGAGTCCGGGCGAGCAAAATAGACATACTCGAACAGACACGGGTTGCTTTTCGGGTTTTCGGCGCACTGGCGCGTAAACAGTTGCCCTTTCTCAGTGATGTAAACCGACTCTCCCGGCGCTACGTCACGTAAGAACTCAAAGCCAAGGGTATCGAGCGCCACGCTCTCCGAAGCCACCATATACTCGATACGGCCATCGGCCAGTTCGCGCTTGCCGATCACCAGCGGACGGATACCGTTTGGATCGCGGAAAGCGAACAAACCGTGTCCGATGATCATCCCGACGCAGGCATAAGCACCACGAATCATTTTGTGGGTCGCGGCAACGGCGGCAAACACGTTGTCGGCATCCAGCGGATAGTGCTGAAAACGATCCAACTCGCAGGCAAAGATATTAAGCAGGATCTCTGAATCAGAAGTGGTGTTAACGTGGCGACGCCCTTGCTCAAACAGCTGTTTGCGCAGTTCATGAGCGTTGGTCAGGTTACCGTTGTGCGCCAGCGTGATGCCAAACGGGGAATTGACATAAAACGGCTGGGCCTCCGATGCGCTGGAGCTGCCCGCGGTAGGATAACGCACATGTCCCACGCCCATATTGCCTTGCAGGCGCTGCATATGACGCGCCTCAAATGCGTCCTTCACCAAGCCGTTCGCCTTACGCAGGCGGAAGCAGTTCATGGGATCGATGGTGACGATGCCTGCGGCATCTTGTCCACGGTGCTGTAACACCGTTAACGCGTCATAAATCGACTGGTTTACCGGTGTAAAACCGGCGATACCGACAATACCGCACATGTTGTCTTTTCCTCATCAGCGCTACCGCAGCTCTATGTGCTGCGGCAAGAAACTTGACGTGCTCTGCAGGTAGTCGAAAAACCACCTGATGATATAGCTAAACTGCGGGATGAGCTGAGACCGTTTCCAGTCGTCGCTTTGTGAAAAACCGGTAAAGGTATCCAAAAAGAACAGCAGTGCGGAGACAATCAACACGCCGCGCAGCGCACCAAAGCAAATGCCCAGTACCCTGTCGGTGCCTGAAAGCCCGGTTCGTTCAACCAGTGAACCAATCACATAGTTGACGATCGCTCCCACAATCAATGTCGCAATAAACAGAATGGCGATGGCAACCCCGTTGCGCACCAGCTCGTCTTCAAAACGCGTGAAATAGACCGACAGGTATGGGTAATAATGGCTGGCTACAAAGAATGCACTGCCCCAGGTGATCAGCGAAAGCGCCTCACGAACAAAGCCCCGGATCAAACTGACCAGCGCAGAGAAACCAATAATGCCAATGATGACGTAATCAACCCAAACCATGAATTCTCTCACTCACGAACGATGCCAACACAACCTCTCTCGCACCAACAATCATTACCGCCGATTCAAGAGAGCATAGCGCCGCTCATCATCTTGTTCGCGGCGCATTCTAACAGAAAAAGAAAACGGTTGCGTAGCCTATTTCCCAACGATTTCACCGATAGGAGAATTTGCTGGCAGCGCACTGGCAAAGTCACTTTTCTTTCTCGTCATCCTCGGCAAACGCCGGGGATCCATGCAAGAATGAACGCATTTCTTCTGCAAGAGATCCCCGCCTACACGGTAATGACGCGGTAGACGGGGATGATCGATTTAGTGGGTTTTGCCAACAGCCTCGGTGAACATAGCCCTCTGGTACCCCTTACCGTGCGCTGTAGTTTCTGACTTGCCCGCTCAGTCCACTCAGTTGTTGCAGTTCGCCGAGGTCGGACTGTAATTTCTGTTTTGACGCATCCGGCCCGACGTAAATGCGAGAGATCTCCCCGGCAACGGGTGTCGATGGCACCGTATAAGCGCGATATCCCGACAGGCGCAGCTTGGCCACAATTTCATTCACCTTATCCGCATTTTTCAACGCGCCCAGTTGCACGACGTAGGCGTGTCCTGCGGGCGCCGTTTCCGGTTTAACCTCCGGTTGCGCTGCGGGCGGCGGTGTAGGCGTTGCCGGCTTGCTTTCCGGTTTCGGCTCAGGCTTCACTTCCGGTTTGATTTCCGGCTTCGTCTTGGGTTTGGTTTCAGGCTTCACGTCCGCTTTAGGCGTTACGGGCCGCGCCGCCACGGCGGGTGGGGCAATTTCTATCGGTGCGGCAGAAGGCGGAGGCGTACTGCTCGGTGGTGCCTGCATGGCACCGTCATCCTCAGGCGCCGTCACACCGCCCTGAGCCGGCTGTCCTTGCATCGCCTGCTGTGCCCCTTCCGGCGGCTGGCTGGGCAACGACTGGTTCAGTGAAGGCAGAGATTCGGCCTCCGTGCTGTCACCCGGCTTAGGCACCAGAGGAATTGCGGCAAACTCATCTTCGTAATGTTTCTTTTTGCCATCCAGCAGAGCAGGCAGCACAATAACGCCCAACGCCACCAGAATAATGGTGCCGACCAGACGGTTTTGAAACTTACTTGCCATTCGACCCCCTCTCCTCCTGCGCTTCCATCACATGCGCTACCGTATGAAAAGATCCGCACACTACAACGGTATCCTGCGTATCTGCGTCTTGCATCGCCTGATGCCAGGCGGTCGCGACATCACCAAACGACCGGCTGCGGTCCAGATGTGCTGCTATCAATTCAGCACTGGCACCGCGTGGTCCTTCCAGCGGGGCGCAATACCATTCATCCACTACGGGTTTGAGGTGCGCGAGCGTACCGGAAATATCTTTGTCAGCCAGCATACCAATCACTGCCCGCACTTTGCCGGTTTTTGGCAACTGTGCCAATCGTCCGGCCAGATAGGCCGCCGCATGAGGATTGTGCGCGACATCCAGAATCAGCGTTGGCTGTTCGCTCACCGTTTGGAACCGGCCCGGTAACGCCGCGCGGCGCAGCCCCTGTTCAATCGCAGCCAAAGGGACATTAATTGGCCCCTGACGCAGCGCGGCCAGCGCCGTCGCCGCGTTGGGCAACGGGACGTTTGGCAACGGCAGCGTCATGCGCTCGCCATCGGTCGATTGCCAATACCAGCCGTCACCTTCAAGTGCAAAGTGCCAATCGCGATCGCGCTTGAACAACACGGCCCCTTTCTCTTCAGCCACGGCCGCAATAGAAGCAGGCATATCCGTCTCCCCCACCACGGCGGGAGTATGACGGCGGAAGATGCCGGCCTTTTCACGACCAATACTTTCGCGGTCATGCCCTAAACAGTCAGTATGATCGAGCTCAATACTGGTCACCACCGCCACGTCGGCATCCACGATATTGGTAGCATCCAGACGCCCACCTAACCCAACTTCCAGAATCACCACATCCAGATTCGCCTGCCTGAGCAGGTGCAGCGCCGCGAGGGTGCCAAACTCGAAATAGGTCAACGAGACATCGCCACGCCCGGCCTCGATCTCGGCAAATGCCTGAGTGTGCGCGGCTTCCGGCAATTCCTGGCCTTGAATACGCACCCGTTCGGTATAACGCAGCAGGTGGGGTGAACTGTAAACGCCGACACGTAAACCCGCCGCCATCAGAATGGCTTCCAGCGTACAACAGGTGGTGCCTTTTCCGTTGGTGCCCGCGACGGTAAACACCGTTGGGGCCGGACGCAGCAGGAGAAGGCGGTCGGCAACCTGTTGAACACGCGTCAATCCCATATCAATGGCAGTGGCGTGCAGGTGCTCCAGATAATGAAGCCACGCGGCCAAAGGCGACGTGGCTTGGGGAATGAGAAGATTTTCCATGAGTCCCTCACTAGGCTGTGTCCCTTAATTAATTTTCACTGATTGGAAATGAGAAAAACACATCGAATCTGTTCGTTTTTTGGACTGATTTTGGTTTTTTTTACTGTCAAAAACAGCCTGCTTTGTACGATTTTTCATCTATCGTGCAATTAAGGGACACAGCCTAGCTTACGGTTCATTGATACAGGGCGCACAGAACGGCCTAAGCACAATTCTGTCGCACCCTGTTCATGTGTCACTTATTGCGCATCATCCTGCGGTTCAGTGGTCACTTCCGGCGGACGAACCTCCGCGGTGTCCACTGGCTCAGGGTGTTTGGTCAACCGAGACAGCATGCTGGCTAACTTAAAGCGCATTTCCGGGCGGCGCACGATCATGTCAATCGCCCCTTTCTCCAGCAGGAATTCACTGCGTTGGAAACCCGGCGGCAATTTTTCACGTACCGTCTGTTCGATAACACGCGGGCCGGCAAAACCGATCAGCGCTTTGGGTTCAGCAATATTCAAATCGCCGAGCATTGCCAGACTGGCTGACACGCCGCCCATGGTCGGATCGGTCAATACCGAGATGTAAGGCAGACCGCGCTCGCGCATTTTTGCCAACGCCGCGCTGGTTTTCGCCATTTGCATCAGCGACATCAGCGCTTCCTGCATACGTGCACCGCCACTGGCGGAGAAACACACCAGCGGACAGCAATCTTCCAACGCCTGCTCAACCGCACGCACAAAACGCGCACCGACGACAGAGGCCATCGAACCGCCCATAAAGGCAAATTCAAAAGAAGCGGCGACCACCGGCATGCCGTACAGCGTGCCTTTCATCACCACCAACGCGTCTTTTTCGTCAGACTGTTTCTGTGCTGCAACCAGACGATCTTTGTATTTCTTAGAGTCTTTGAACTTCAGCGCATCCTTGGGCTCCAACTCACTGCCCAACTCAACCACGCTGTCCTTATCCAGAAACGAATTCAAGCGCGCACGGGCGGAAAGTCGCATGTGGTGGTCACATTTCGGGCACACCTCAAGATTACGCTCCAATTCGGCGCGGTAAAGCACCTGACCACAACTGTCACATTTGGTCCATACCCCTTCAGGAATATTGGCCTTGCGGGTCGGTGTAATGTTGCTCTTGTTAAGAATTCGTTCAATCCAGCTCATTGATAACCTTTCTGCTTGAACCTGGCCGTGGCCAGTCCGCTCTACCCCGTCACTACGCTCGCATACCGCAGCCCCAACCGGTGTTTATACCAGGATGGCAAGGCGCTGGTAACGCAGGTCGTCATCGAGGACAGACCATAAATGCCGCTCATTAAACCATAACACTCCGGTACTGTGGATAGAAAACTGGTCAAACCGGAGCGATTACCACGTTTATTCTTGCGAACGCGATGGGCTATTCGCCCGAGCCGCGGCTTTGTTGAATAATTTAAGATACTGATTTATATAAGCATTATAAAATTTCAACGACTAATTTTTCCTCTCGGAATGCTTTTTATTGTGCTAACTATTTGATTTGTCGTTCTAACAAAATACATTCTCTGTAAATGCATTCTAACTAAAGAAGATGTAAATCAAACGGTTAAATTATTCAACAAAGCCCCGAGCCGCCGCTCGTTGATGCCGCCAGATTTCAATGATCCCCGGCAAAATAGAGATGAAAATAATAGCGACAATCAATAACTTCAAGTTTTCTTGCACAATCGGCAGATCGCCGAACAGGTAACCTGCGTAGGTAAACAGCAATACCCACAGCAATGCACCTACCACATTATAGAGAGCAAAGTGGCGGTAGCGCATATGTCCCATACCAGCGACAAACGGCGCGAATGTTCTCACAATCGGTACGAAGCGCGCCAGAATAATCGTTTTACCGCCGTGGCGAGCATAAAACTGATGCGTTTTATCCAGATAACTGCGGCGAAAAATTTTCGAATGGGGGTTACTGAACAGCTTTTCCCCGAACAATCGCCCGATGGTGTAATTGACCGCATCTCCCAGTATGGCCGCCATAATCATCAGCGCCACCATGGTGTGCACATTGAGATCGTTGGTGGGCAGCGCCGCCAGCGCTCCGGCAACAAACAACAAGGAATCCCCCGGCAGAAACGGCGTCACCACCAGACCGGTTTCGCAAAACAGGATCAAAAACAGAATGGCATAAATCCAGACACCGTATTGCGCAACCAGTTCCGCGAGGTGAACGTCAATATGCAGAATAAAATCGATGATAAAGCGTACAAACGCGACAAGTTCCATCATGTGCATGTTTCACGGCGCAATGCCGTGACAATCCTCTCGTGTTTAGCGTGGCGCGGTACAACCGCCCGCCACAGGTCAATCTTCCAGAAACAGCGGGCCCATTGGCGCCACGGGCAGTGCGAAACGCGCCGGATAATCTACCGCCACCAGATAAAGACCGTCTGCGCGCGCCGTGGCGGCCGCCAACGAGCGATCTTTGGCCGCCAGCAGTTCGGCTATCCAAGATTCAGGCTGATTACCGCATCCCACTTCCATCAGGCTGCCGACGATATTGCGCACCATATGATGCACAAACGCATTGGCTTTAATATCTACCACGATGTAAGCGCCATGACGCGTAACCTTTAAATGATTTACATTGCGCCACGGCGTGCGCGACTGGCATTGCACGGCGCGAAACGACGTGAAGTCATTCTCACACAGCAGGCTTTGCCCGGCGCGTTCCATGCGCGCCGCATCCAGCGGGAAGTGGAACTGCGTTACGCCCCGTGCCAGTACCGCCGGACGCAGGCGATGATTAAAAATAATGTAGCGATAGCGACGCGCCGTGGCGCTGAAACGCGCATGAAAATCGTCATCGACAGTCTTCACCCAACGCACGGCGATATCCGGTGGTAAATGGGCATTGACGCCCATGCTCCAGGCAGCATCTTTGCGCTGAGCCTGGGTGATGAAGTGCACCACTTGCCCGGTAGCATGCACGCCAGCATCGGTTCTGCCGGCGCAAAACACGGTAATCGGCTCATCGGCTACTTTACTCAGTGCCTGCTCCAGATGCCCTTGCACGCTCTCTACTTCAGCCTGACGCTGCCAGCCATAATAGCGGCTGCCGTCATACTCAATGCCCAGCGCCACCTTGATACCAGCAGGCTGCTGCGACAAATTACTGTCTGACATTACCCCAGATACTCCTGCACCAGCCGTTCTGCCGTTTCCACCGCCATCAATGCGCCGCCAAAGCGTACGTTATCCGCCACCGACCAGAATTGCAGCAGCTCGGGAATGCCATAATCATTGCGCAGACAGCCAATCTTGAGCTGAACGTTGTCAGACGCATCTTCCACCTGCGTCGGGTAGTCGTCTTCATCACTGAGTTGAACATCTTCAGCGCGTGCGAGCTCATCCCGGGCCTCCTCCGCAGACAGCGGTCGTAGTGCCTCAAGGTGTACGACCTGCGCATGGCCGTAAAACACCGGAGCCTGTAAGCAATTAACAGAAATAGGCAGCCCTTCGTCCTGTAACACCTTACGCACCTGATCCACCAGTCGGCGCTCTTGCGCCACGCTGCCTTGCGCATCGGCCAGCAACGGCAGCACGTTGAACGCCAGCTGTTTGGCAAACAAACCCGGTTCCGGTGGGATGCCGTTCAACAAACGGGCACTCTGCCCGGCCAAATCGTCTACCGCCGCTTT
Source organism: Symbiopectobacterium purcellii (assembly GCF_052050035.1). GTDB lineage: Bacteria > Pseudomonadota > Gammaproteobacteria > Enterobacterales > Enterobacteriaceae > Symbiopectobacterium > Symbiopectobacterium purcellii_A. The sequence goes on along the minus strand of NZ_CP189882.1, from coordinate 2,901,587 downwards.
GCCCAGCGCCGACACAGAGAGCAGATTGGTGACGTGAAGACGTGACAGCCCGGCTTGATCGATCAGCGGTTTGATAGCCAGCAGCAGTTGGCTCACCAGACTGTCTGCCACCGCCACAATATTGCGATTACGGTAATCGGCCAGCACATTGGTGTTGACCCCCGGTACCACCAACGGGACATCTGGCTCGCGCGCGAACAGATCGCTGCTGTCGATCACCAGACAGCCTGCGTTACCCGCCTCTTCCGCGTAACGTGCGCTCGCTTCGTTACCGGCGACAAAGAAGGCCAACTGAGCCTGAGACCAATCAAAATAAGCCGCATCCTCAACCTGCCAGGATTTGCCGTTGACCCTCACGGATTCCCCCACGCTGCGTTCGCTGGCAAGCGGATAGAGCGTGCCTACGGGAAACTCGCGCTCTTGCAACAACTCCAGCAGCGCCGTTCCCACCGCACCCGTTGCGCCCAATAGCGCAATATTCCAGCCGTCAGACATGTGGTGTTCTCCCATTAGTCAATACCTCTTGCTCGGGCGGTATATTTCCCCCCGAAGACCCTACGCTAAAAACGACGTATTTATGACACCCTCTCACCGAATTACGGTAAGACGGCAGTGAAACCTAATGCATTCAGACAGGCCACACTGGCCTCATCAGAACAAGTGACACGCAGCGAAGACCATTCGCGGCGCTCCTGATAGTGTTTACGCAGACGATCAAATCCGCAAGATTGAGCAGCAGACTGGCGCAATAGCGCATCGTCACGGCGAACATCATACACCAGATGCACCAGACGCTTAAGCAACGCTTGATCGAGAGGTGCCGTTACGTGAACATCCGTGATATCCGGGGCAGGCAACAGCGATGACAGCGGCACTTGCTGAGGCTGCCCGATGAACTGACACAACGCCTCAAACACTTGCGTGGTACCGCGCGCCTTGCCTTCTAACGTATAACCGGCAATATGCGCCGTCCCCACGTCAGCGCGCGCCAGTAAATCCAGCGAAAGTCCCGGTTCCGGCTCCCACACGTCCAGCACCACGCGCAGATCCTTGCCCTGCTGTAACGCCCGCAGCAGCGCTGCGTTATCGACGACCGGTCCGCGACAGGCGTTGATCAAAATACGGCCAGCGGACAAGGCGGCAAGCACCGCATCATCAATCAGGTGCAGGGTGTTATCGGGGCCCCCCTTGGTCAAGGGGGTATGCAGCGTGACAATATCCGCGTCACGCAGTAGCGCATCCAGCGGCAAAAAGGGACCAACATTCCCCTTTCGCGCGCGAGGAGGATCGCACAGTAATGTCTTCACGCCCCAGGCGTTAAGGCGTGCCTGCAAACGCCGCCCGACGTTGCCCACACCGACAATACCGACGGTTTTGTCGCGCAACGAAAAACCATCTCGCTCCGTCAGCATCAGCAGGGCAGAAAAAACGTATTCCACCACCGCGATGGCATTGCAGCCGGGCGCGGCGGAAAATCCGATACCCTGATCGCGCAACCAGGTTTCATCCACATGATCGGTACCCGCCGTGGCGCTGCCGACGAAGGTCACGCCCGAATCCGCTAACAGGACGGCATTAACCGGCGTCACGGAGCGCACCATCAGAGCGTGTGCCTGTGCCAGCGCCTCAACGGGCAACGGCCTTCCCGGCACAGCCACCACTTCACCCACGCGGCTGAACAGCTCGCGCGCATAAGGCATATTCTCATCAACCACAATTTTCATGTACGACCCCGGTCAGGCAACGCTAGCAAGAAAAACAGGGGCACTATTTTGCCACCGAATGATAAAGAATCCCAACGCTATCCCCATCGATTAAGGTCGGGTTCGATACCCTTCCGGCGTGGAGCCACTTTGCTGGCGAAACATCGCGATAAACGCCGATGAAGAGCTGTAGCCGACTGACTGCACGCTCATGCCCTGACGCAACAATGCCAGCGCTTGCAGGTAACGTAGCCGCTGGCGCCACTCGCTGAATGAGATGCCGAGCAATGCCTGACAGCGCCGAGACAGCGTGCGTTCCGTGCTATAGACCTCGGTTGCCCATTGCGCCAGCGTACGATTATCCGCCGGACACTGTTCAAGCGCATGCAACACCGGAGCCAATAGGCGATCGTCGGTTCCCGGCAAGTAATTGCGTTGGCGCGGTGCCAGCGTCATTTGATCGCACAGCACACGGCACAAACGCAGATCGGGTTTATCGTGAGGGATCAGCACGTCGCGCGCGAACAAATCATCCTGAATCGCCTTAAACAGCGGGCCGACCTCGAGCAGACACTGCGTTTCGGGAAGTTCTGCATACCAGCGCGTATCGAAATTGATGGTGCGAATGGTGGCCTGACGTTGATTGTAGCAAGCGTGCTCAACCCCTGCGGCAACCAGATAGCAAAATGGGTCGGTGCCCAAAAACGCTCCTGTGCAAGACGCAGCACCACAACGCCAGAAACCACATACAGCAATTGCCCCCACTCATGACAATGAGGCATGGGCTTTGTTGAATAATTTAACATGCTGATTTACATAATTATTATAACACTTCAACAACTAAGTTTTCCAGCCGTAATGCTTTTTATTGTGCTAACTACTTGATTTGTCGTTCTAACAAAATACAGTCTCTGTACATGCATTCTACCTAAAGAAGATGTAAATCAAACGGTTAAATTATTCAACAAAGCCTGAGGCATGTATTCCGTATCCGCGCTGACCGCTTCGGTGCGCAAAAACACCCCGTGCGGCGGTATGCCTTCGGGACGGTAGTAAGATCGTTGTCGTGTCATGTTGTCTGTCTTGCTGTTCAGGATGTCTGTTTTTCACTATAAACTAGTTGCTGAATAGAGACTTGCATTTTTTGTCAGGCTATTGAGAATAAAAAGAGGTTTAACTTAGAGAATAAAGGTTTGAAATGATCAACAAAGAGCGGTTGTTACGAGATAATCGTTTATGTAAAGCAATCATTGGATTATCAGTCGAAGAATTGAAAAATTTAGCCGCTGAATTTTCAGCTTGTTATTTGATTTATCGGAAAAAGAATCGAAAAGATCACGAGCGACAGATGGGTGCAGGGCAGAAAGGATTTATCCCAACCCCATTAGATAAACTGCTTTTTATTTTATTGTATTTAAAATGTTATCCGACCTATGATTTGCAAGGACTTCTTTTTGGTTTAGATAGAACACGGGTATGTCGCTGGGTAAAAATATTATTGCCGGTTTTAGAGATGACCTTGGGGCGAGAATGGGCTTTGTTGAATAATTTAAGATACTGATTTATATAAGCATTATAAAATTTCAACGACTAATTTTTCCTCTCGGAATGGCTTTGTTGAATAATTTAACCGTTTGATTTACATCTTCTTTAGTTAGAATGCATTTACAGAGAATGTATTTTGTTAGAACGACAAATCAAATAGTTAGCACAATAAAAAGCATTCCGAGAGGCTTTGTTGAATAATTTAACCGTTTGATTTACATCTTCTTTAGGTAGAATGCATGTACAGAGACTGTATTTTGTTAGAACGACAAATCAAGTAGTTAGCACAATAAAAAGCATTACGGCTGGAAAACTTAGTTGTTGAAGTGGCTTTGTTGAATAAATCAGAATTAGCCGACAGGATGACTCCCTCTGCTACACCTGTTATCCTATCCTGACGCTGTGTGGCATACCCAACAACGTCATACGGTTCAGCGCTTTGACCATCGCTATGGCTTCACCTACTTGAGCCTCATAGTCACGCAGGCTCAGATGGCCACCCAGCAAAGTTTTTATGCGGAACATCGCTGTTTCTGCCACTGAACGCCGGTGATAACCCACTTTCTTTTTCCACATATCATTACTCCCGCTCAGACGCTGATTCGCCACCGCATGGTTACGTTCATGGTATAGCTAAACGACTTAATTTTGATTACATTATTTAAATGAGCTATTCAATTGATTTTAGACGTAAAGTGATATCTACACGGAAAAACGAAGGGTTGAGTATCCGAGAAACAGCGAAGCAATTTCGGATTGGCCCTGCCTCTGTATCGCGTTGGATTAATCAAATAGAGTCAAAAGCATCGACCACGCGTCAGCGAAAGATCGATAAATCCGAGTTGATAAAAGATGTTGAACAATATCCAGATGCTTACCAAAAAGAACGTGCAGAGCGTTTTGGCGTTTGTCAGAAGGCCATTTGGCAAGCGCTTAAAAAGCTGGGATTGACCTATAAAAAAAACTCTACGTCATCCGAAAGCCGACGAAAACGCCCGGCAGGGATTTCAACAAAAAAAAACAACAGTATGAAAAAGAAGGTAAACCTATTGTTTTTATTGATGAAAGTGGTTTTTCACACGATGCCCCACGGACTCACGGCTATTCCCTAAAAGGTCAACGGTGTTTTGGCCTGAAGAACTGGGGAGCTAGGGGAAGAACAAATGTTATCGGCGCTTTATTAGGCACAACGCTGTTTGCTATCGGATTATTTGATATCAATATTAACAGCGATGTTTTCTATGCCTGGGTCACACAAGTCCTTATCCCAGTACTCCCTAAAAACAGTGTAATCATGATGGACAATGCCACTTTTCACAAAAAACATAATATTCAACAAGTCATCATCGATGCAGGGTATATGGTGGAGTATTTGCCTACATATTCGCCAGATCTTAACCCAATTGAGCATAAATGGGCACAAGCAAAAAGCAAAAAAAGAGAGATGGGTTGCGATACAGAGAGTTTGTTCTCAGTCCATATGGTGTAATCAAAATTAAGTCGCTTGGCTATACTACACCGATATGGCTGTTACCACGGTTTTGATGATAAAGCGCGTGTTTAACCTGTCGCTCCGGGCATTACAGGGCTTTGTCGACTCGGTTTTTACACTGATGAGCCTGCCACTGCGCTGCCCGGACTACTCTCTGGTCAGTCGGCGGGCAAAAACCGTCAGTATCAGCATAAAAACGCCAACGCGTGGTGAAATCTCGCATCTGGTCATCGACAGTACCGGTCTGAAGGTCTTTGGCGAAGGTGAATGGAAAGTCAGGCAGCATGGGGCTGACAGACGAAGAGTGTGGCGCAAGCTTCATCTGGCAGCAGACAGTGCGACGCATGAGATTATCTGTGCCGACTTATCGCTCAGCGGAACGACAGATGCGCAGGCACTGCCGGGCCTGATTAACCAAACCCACCGAAAAATCAGGGAAGTGTCAGCAGACGGTGCTTATGACGCCCGTTACTGCCACGATGCGTTGCTAAGAAAGAAAATCAGGCCCCTTATCCCGCCGCGAAGCGGAGCCAAATACTGGCCGGACAAGTACCATGAACGTAACCATACGGTGGCGAATCAGCGTCTGAGCGGGAGTAATGATATAGCCAAGCGACATTATTTTGATAACAGCCAGCTATGCTTCTTTGCCGCATATCAGGGCATAGGATGTAATCATTTTTAAGTCGGTTGGCTATATAGCCAAGCGACATTATTTTGATAACAGCCAGCTATGCTTCTTTGCCGCATATCAGGGCATAGGATGTAATCATTTTTAAGTCGGTTGGCTATAATAACAGCGGGGTATGGTAATGGACGGTAAGGACTGGCACCCGGCAGATATCGTAGCGGGTTTGAAAAAGCGTGGCACGACGCTGTCAGCGCTTTCCCGAGAAGCGGGATTGGCGTCATCAACACTGGCAAATGCGTTGGTGCGACGCTGGCCCAAAGGCGAGCGGCTGATTGCCAAGGCGTTGAGCAAACGGCCAGAAGAGATTTGGCCTTCGCGCTATTAGCCCACAAAGAGTGGCATATACCCTGACTCTCTATAAACTAGTTGCTGAATAGAGACTTGCATTTTTTGTCAGGCTATTGAGAATAAAAAGAGGTTTAACTTAGAGAATAAAGGTTTGAAATGATCAACAAAGAGCGGTTGTTACGAGATAATCGTTTATGCAAAGCAATCATTGGATTATCAGTCGAAGAATTGAAAAATTTAGCCGCTGAATTTTCAGCTTGTTATTTGATTTATCGGAAAAAGAATCGAAAAGATCACGAGCGGCAGATGGGTGCAGGGCAGAAAGGATTTATCCCAACCCCATTAGATAAACTGCTTTTTATTTTATTGTATTTAAAATGTTATCCGACCTATGATTTGCAAGGACTTCTTTTTGGTTTAGATAGAACACGGGTATGTCGCTGGGTAAAAATATTATTGCCGGTTTTAGAGATGACCTTGGGGCGAGAATGTGTTTTGCCCGCTCGTCAAATTCGCTCTGCTGAGGAATTTTTTCGCGCCTTTCCTGGAGTTAAAGACGTCTTTATTGATGGGACAGAGCGACCTGTCCAAAAGCCTAAGAATCTGCGTCGGCGAAAAAAAATGTATTCGGGAAAGAAAAGACAGACCACTCGAAAAGGGCTTATTATGACTGACGAAACAAGGCAAATTGGATTTATCCCCATGAGCAAAAATGGGCGCGGTCACGATAAACGCTTACTCGATAAAGTCGATATAATTCGCCATATTCCTCCTGAGGTAACCATCTGGGCAGATACCGGTTTTCAAGGTATAGATAAACAGCATCCTAATACACAAATCCCAAAAAAAGGGCTTTGTTGAATAATTTAAAATACTGATTTAAATGGGTATTATAAAATTTTAACGACTAAATTTTACTACCGTAATGCTTTTTATGGCTTTGTTGAGGCTTTGTTGAATAATTTAAGATACTGATTTATATAAGCATTATAAAATTTCAACGACTAATTTTTCCTCTCGGAATGCTTTTTATTGTGCTAACTATTTGATTTGTCGTTCTAACAAAATACATTCTCTGTAAATGCATTCTAACTAAAGAAGATGTAAATCAAACGGTTAAATTATTCAACAAAGCCGCTTTTTATTGTGCTAACTATTTGATTTATCGCTCTAACAAAATACATTTTCTGTACATGCATCCCACCTAAAGAAGTTGTAAATCAAAACGTTAAATTATTCAACAAAGCCCAAAAAAAGGAACTCGAAAAAGACCTTTATCGCCTGAACAAAAACAAGAAAATAAAATAATCTCGGGCATCCGTATTACAGTTGAACACGCCATCGCGGGTATCAAGCGCCTCGGTTGCATGACCCAAATTTTACGGAATCGTAGACCCTTTATTGATGATACCTTCTTACTCCTTAGCGCCGGTCTTTGGAATTTCCATCTCAGAACAGCGTAAAATTTACTTCAATCACCGAAACACCCTTATTTTACTATTAAGCAACACGCTTTATCAAAAAATCGCTTCATCCCTCTCCTGTCGAGGAGTAGCCTTGCGTTATCCCTTACGTAATATAGCCAAGCGACATTATTTTGATAACAGCCAGCTATGCTTCTTTGCCGCATATCAGGGCATAGGATGTAATCATTTTTAAGTCGGTTGGCTATATGTGGAAAAAGAAAGTGGGTTATCACCGGCGTTCAGTGGCAGAAACAGCGATGTTCCGCATAAAAACTTTGCTGGGTGGCCATCTGAGCCTGCGTGACTATGAGGCTCAAGTAGGTGAAGCCATAGCGATGGTCAAAGCGCTGAACCGTATGACGTTGTTGGGTATGCCACACAGCGTCAGGATAGGATAACAGGTGTAGCAGAGGGAGTCATCCTGTCGGCTAATTCTGATTTATTCAACAAAGCCTCTCCATACATCAACATGAATTGGCTCATAGCAGGTTTCCAGTCTCTGATTGGCAAGGTCCATTTAGCAGAGATATTATGCAAGGCTAGATAGAGTAATTTTATCACCGAGTCATCCGTTGGAAATATTCGTCGCGTTTTCGTTATCTTGCGCAATGAAGCATTTAACGACTCTATCGCGTTGGTGGTGTAGATAACCTTGCGGATCTCCGGCGGAAAGTCAAAAATGACGATGATACGTTCCCAATTATTTCTCCACGAGAGACTGTAAAATAATCTGTGTAAATGGCATTTTGAGGAAAACCTTCAAAGGATAACAAAATGCCTATCAGCAACGAACTTATTGACCAACTGCTTCAAGATTGTCACTCCCCTCAGGATCTGCTGGGTGAATCAGGCCTACTCAAGGTGCTGACTAAAAGACTGGCGGAACGGGTTCTTGAAGCTGAGATGGAGATGCACCTTGGGTATGCTAAGCATGACCCGGCTGGTAATCATTCAGGCAACTCACGCAATGGCAAGACATCCAAGAGCGTACGTAGCCAAAATGGGGAGATCGAGCTCGATATTCCGCGCGACCGCAACAGTACCTTCGAGCCGACACTGATCGGTAAGCACGAAAAACAGCTTAACGGCTTCGATGACCGCATTATTTCTCTCTATTCCAGAGGGTTATCAACCCGTGATATTCAGGCACACTTTAAAGAAGTCTACGGGGTCGATGTTTCCGCTGGCTTCATTTCTCAAGTGACCAATGCTGTGATGGATGAAGTTAAGCGCTGGCAGCAACGGCCGCTGGATGCGCTTTATCCCATTGTTTACCTTGACTGTATTGTTGTCAAAAGCCAGGACGGCGGAGCCGTGGCCAACAAGTCTGTTTATCTGGCCCTCGGCGTCAACGGCCAGGGCGAAAAAGAGCTGCTGGGGCTATGGATAGCCAAAACTGAGGGGGCCAAGTTCTGGTTATCTGTGATGACAGAACTGAAAAATCGTGGGCTAAAGGACATCTTCGTCGCCTGCTGCGATGGCCTGAAAGGCTTTCCTGATGCCATTGAAGCTGTTTACCCGCATACGCGGGTACAGCTCTGCATTGTGCATCAGGTGCGGAACTCGCTGCGCTACGTCGGCTGGAAAGAGCGTAAGGCCGTTGCTGCTGACCTGCGCACCATCTATAGTTCCGCAACGCTAGAGGGCGCTGAAGAGGCCCTGGATGCCTTCGCGGCCAAATGGGATGAACAGTTCCCGACGATCAGCCCGTCGTGGAGAAATAATTGGGAACGTCTCATCGTCATTTTTGACTTTCCGCCGGAGATCCGCAAGGTTATCTACACCACCAACGCGATAGAGTCGTTAAATGCTTCATTGCGCAAGATAACGAAAACGCGACGAATATTTCCAACGGATGACTCGGTGATAAAATTACTCTATCTAGCCTTGCATAATATCTCTGCTAAATGGACCTTGCCAATCAGAGACTGGAAACCTGCTATGAGCCAATTCATGTTGATGTATGGAGAACGAATCTCCGGTTAAGCAATGGAGCCATTTACACAAAATTCTTTACAGACTCCTCCACGACGGGCTGATCGTCGGGAACTGCTCATCCCATTTGGCCGCGAAGGCATCCAGGGCCTCTTCAGCGCCCTCTAGCGTTGCGGAACTATAGATGGTGAGCAGGTCAGCAGCAACGGCCTTACGCTCTTTCCAGCCGACGTAGCGCAGCGAGTTCCGTACCTGATGCACAATGCAGAGCTGTACCCGCGTATGCGGGTAAACAGCTTCAATGGCATCAGGAAAGCCTTTCAGGCCATCGCAGCAGGCGACGAAGATGTCCTTTAGCCCACGATTTTTCAGTTCTGTCATCACAGATATAGCCAAGCGACTTAATTTTGATTACACCATATGGACTGAGAACAAACTCTCTGTATCGCAACCCATCTCTCTTTTTTTGCTTTTTGCTTTTTGCTTGTGCCCATTTATGCTCAATTGGGTTAAGATCTGGCGAATATGTAGGCAAATACTCCACCATATACCCTGCATCGATGATGACTTGTTGAATATTATGTTTTTTGTGAAAAGTGGCATTGTCCATCATGATTACACTGTTTTTAGGGAGTACTGGGATAAGGACTTGTGTGACCCAGGCATAGAAAACATCGCTGTTAATATTGATATCAAATAATCCGATAGCAAACAGCGTTGTGCCTAATAAAGCGCCGATAACATTTGTTCTTCCCCTAGCTCCCCCGTTCTTCAGGCCAAAACACCGTTGACCTTTTGGGGAATAGCCGTGAGTCCGTGGGGTATCGTGTGAAAAACCACTTTCATCAATAAAAACAATAGGTTTACCTTCTTTTTCATACTGTTGTTTTTTTTGTTGAAATCCCTGCCGGGCGTTTTCGTCGGCTTTCGGATGACGTAGAGTTTTTTTTATAGGTCAATCCCAGCTTTTTAAGCGCTTGCCAAATGGCCTTCTGACAAACGCCAAAACGCTCTGCACGTTCTTTTTGGTAAGCATCTGGATATTGTTCAACATCTTTTATCAACTCGGATTTATCGATCTTTCGCTGACGCGTGGTCGATGCTTTTGACTCTATTTGATTAATCCAACGCGATACAGAGGCAGGGCCAATCCGAAATTGCTTCGCTGTTTCTCGGATACTCAACCCTTCGTTTTTCCGTGTAGATATCACTTTACGTATAAAATCAATTGAATAGCTCATTTAAATAATGTAATCAAAATTAAGTCGTTTAGCTATAACCAGAACTTGGCCCCCTCAGTTTTGGCTATCCATAGCCCCAGCAGCTCTTTTTCGCCCTGGCCGTTGACGCCGAGGGCCAGATAAACAGACTTGTTGGCCACGGCTCCGCCGTCCTGGCTTTTGACAACAATACAGTCAAGGTAAACAATGGGATAAAGCGCATCCAGCGGCCGTTGCTGCCAGCGCTTAACTTCATCCATCACAGCATTGGTCACTTGAGAAATGAAGCCAGCGGAAACATCGACCCCGTAGACTTCTTTAAAGTGTGCCTGAATATCACGGGTTGATAACCCTCTGGAATAGAGAGAAATAATGCGGTCATCGAAGCCGTTAAGCTGTTTTTCGTTCTTACCGATCAGTGTCGGCTCGAAGGTATAGCCAAGCGACATTATTTTGATAACAGCCAGCTATGCTTCTTTGCCGCATATCAGGGCATAGGATGTAATCATTTTTAAGTCGGTTGGCTATACTGTTGCGGTCGCGCGGAATATCGAGCTCGATCTCCCCATTTTGGCTACGTACGCTCTTGGATGTCTTGCCATTGCGGGAGTTGCCTGAATGATTACCTGCCGGGTCATGCTTAGCATACCCAAGGTGCATCTCCATCTCAGCTTCAAGAACCCGTTCCGCCAGTCTTTTAGCCAGCACCTTGAGTAGGCCTGATTCACCCAGCAGATCCTGAGGGGAGTGACAATCTTGAAGCAGTTGGTCAATAAGTTCGTTGCTGATAGGCATTTTGTTATCCTTTGAAGGTTTTCCTCAAAATGCCATTTACACAGATTATTTTACAGTCTCTAATCTCGGGCATCCGTATGGCTTTGTTGAATAATTTAAGATACTGATTTATATAAGCATTATAAAATTTCAACGACTAATTTTTCCTCTCGGAATGCTTTTTATTGTGCTAACTATTTGATTTGTCGTTCTAACAAAATACATTCTCTGTAAATGCATTCTAACTAAAGAAGATGTAAATCAAACGGTTAAATTATTCAACAAAGCCCATCCGTATTACAGTTGAACACGCCATCGCGGGTATCAAGCGCCTCGGTTGCATGACCCAAATTTTACGGAATCGTAGACCCTTTATTGATGATACCTTCTTACTCCTTAGCGCCGGTCTTTGGAATTTCCATCTCAGAACAGCGTAAAATTTACTTCAATCACCGAAACACCCTTATTTCACTATTAAGCAACACGCTTTATATAGAACGAACCCGCCTGTCGTAAACTGACTCACCAGGTTAATGAGAATTATTATCATGCAAGCGTTATTCCCCCTTATCGCCGTTCTGTTTTGGTCATTTAACGTGATCGTTAATAAACTTTCCGTTGGTGCCATCGATCCAGCGGCAATGTCATTCTATCGCTGGCTGTTGGCTCTGCTGGTGCTGACGCCCTTTATGTTGCCTCAGTTACGGCGCCATGCAGGTACCATAAGGCTACACTGGGGAAAATTGCTGTTTCTGGGGTTTCTCGGCATGGTGCTCTACCAAAGCATGGCCTACTATGCTGCACACAGCATCAGCGCGCTGATGATGGGTATTCTGGTCTCATTGATCCCCTTGCTCACGGTATTGATGAGCATTCCACTGCTCGGCGTGGTACGCACCTTGAGCTTACTGTGCGGCAGCCTGCTCTCTTTTTTCGGCATCAGTTGGCTTATCAGCGGTGGGCATCCGGCACTGATTCTGGCGCAGGGTATCGGACGCGGCGAGGTGATGATGTTTATTGCCGCATTAGCCTATGCCTTGTACGGCGTATTAACCAAACGCTGGTCCATTGCGCTGCCTACCTGGGTGTCGCTCTACGTGCAAATTGCCTTTGGCGTTGTGCTGTTGCTGCCGAATTTATTGTTGGCAGAAAGTATTGCCCTCACCAAGCAAAACCTACCGCTGGTACTGTTCGCCGGTATTTTTGCCTCGATCCTCGCCCCTTGGATGTGGATCGTCGGCGTGATGCGAATCGGAGCCAATAACGCCAGTATCTTCATTAATCTGACGCCGGTGTTTACAGAGCTGATCGCCGTGACATCGCTGCATGAAACGCTGCACGGTTACCACATTGTGGGCGGGATAATGGTATTACTCGGGGTTGTCATGGCGCAGCGTATACGCACTCCGCGCGCTCAGCACAACGCTATGCGCACGTCGGATAGCCATACGTCCGCCATCCAAACGCATGACGTGGAAGCAAACCGCAAATAAAAACGCATTTTCCCGTATGATCTGACTATTCTCGCACCAGACACCTTGCTATGATTTCCGTTGCCTATTCAGGGCTCCCGGGGAATGCAGGGTGCCTTTCACGCAGCGAGGAGTCCATGATGCAGCCTGTCAGCAGTCCGGGAACCCCGACGCCGGGAGATCGTCCCCCCTCGTCGCCGACGTCGGCCATTGCATCTTCCTCTTCCAATACGGCGGCGGCGAACTCCCCACTTAGCTTTACCCAACGCGCCACGCTGGACACGCTGGTGGTCAAGCTACAGGCACTGACGTCGTTGAGTAACAATGCCATCTGGACCACACTGCGTCAGAACATCGGCCTGGCGCCAAACCAGACGCTGCTCGGTCAGCATTTTACCGCCGCCGAACAGTCATTGCAGAACCAACTGGTGCAGGTTCAAACACAGCAAAGCAGCGTCTGCCATCCGTTGTTGCAACGCATGACCGAGCTGCTGCCGCAGGGAAATAACAGCCAGCGCGTCACTCAGTTTTTACGTCAGTAATTTGGTCATACCGAACTCAAAGCGCTCACGCAGCCCCAGTTACAACGGGTGCTGACGATGTTGCAAACACCGCCCGATGCAGCACCGCTCAATGCCGCTTCCGGCAGAGCCCCCGCGCTTGCCACAACGTTGGTGCAAAATGCGCTCACCAATGTTGCGACCAATGCCGCAACCACGGCCCTACTGCAACGTCCGCTATCCAGCGTCGAACAGAACAGCCTGAATCAGATGGTGGTGCGGTTGTCCGCGCTGCTGGGCGAGCCGACGGAAAAAATCTGGACGTCATTAAGCGTGTTGCTTAATAGTGAAATAAGGGTGTTTCGGTGATTGAAGTAAATTTTACGCTGTTCTGAGATGGAAATTCCAAAGACCGGCGCTAAGGAGTAAGAAGGTATCATCAATAAAGGGTCTACGATTCCGTAAAATTTGGGTCATGCAACCGAGGCACTTGATACCCGCGATGGCGTGTTCAACTGTAATACGGATGCCCGAGATTATTTTATTTTCTTGTTTTTGTTCAGGCGATAAAGGTCTTTTTCGAGTTCCTTTTTTTGGGATTTGTGTATTAGGATGCTGTTTCTCTATACCTTGAAAACCGGTATCTGCCCAGATGGTTACCTCAGGAGGAATATGGCGAATTATATCGACTTTATCGAGTAAGCGTTTATCGTGACGGCGCCCATTTTTGCTCATGGGGATAAATCCAATTTGCCTTGTTTCGTCAGTCATAATAAGCCCTTTTCGAGTGGTCTGTCTTTTCTTTCCCGAATACATTTTTTTTCGCCGACGCAGATTCTTAGGCTTTTGGACAGGTCGCTCTGTCCCATCAATAAAGACGTCTTTAACTCCAGGAAAGGCGCGAAAAAATTCCTCAGCAGAGCGAATTTGACGAGCGGGCAAAACACATTCTCGCCCCAAGGTCATCTCTAAAACCGGCAATAATATTTTTACCCAGCGACATACCCGTGTTCTATCTAAACCAAAAAGAAGTCCTTGCAAATAATAGGTCGGATAACATTTTAAATACAATAAAATAAAAAGCAGTTTATCTAATGGGGTTGGGATAAATCCTTTCTGCCCTGCACCCATCTGCCGCTCGTGATCTTTTCGATTCTTTTTCCGATAAATCAAATAACAAGGGCTTTGTTGAATAATTTAAGATACTGATTTATATAAGCATTATAAAATTTCAACGACTAATTTTTCCTCTCGGAATGATTTTTATTGTGCTAACTATTTGATTTGTCGTTCTAACAAAATACATTCTCTGTAAATGCATTCTAACTAAAGAAGATGTAAATCAAACGGTTAAATTATTCAACAAAGCCAATAACAAGCTGAAAATTCAGCGGCTAAATTTTTCAATTCTTCGACTCATAATCCAATGATTGCTTTACATAAACGATTATCTCGTAACAACCGCTCTTTGTTGATCATTTCAAACCTTTATTCTCTAAGTTAAACCTCTTTTTATTCTCAATAGCCTGACAAAAAATGCAAGTCTCTATTCAGCAACTAGTTTATTGACGGCAATGCAGCACCAGCCGCCAGGCACGCCGATCCCTGCCCGTCATTTGCCGCTCCTGATGCAGTATTTGCAAACACAAACTGACCTGCACCATCTGCTGACGACCGGGAATGGGCGCAGCGATGCACCTGCGACAGCCACCGCGACGCGGGCAACCGCGACCACCGCGGCGGGCAATACGACGCAGCCCCGAATGACCGCGACCCAGTAAACCTTGCACTCGCTGTTTCAACCCGCGTTGGAAGCCAATGAGCGCCAGTTGTTGCTGGACTACAGCCAAAATCGTTTCAATGCCGGGGTACAGACACCGCTTACCCAACCGCAACTCAACGAACTGATAACCTTTTTGTTCGCCCATCGCATGCAGCGCGCTGCCGACGGCGAGTTGACAATATAGCCAACCGACTTAAAAATGATTACATCCTATGCCCTGATATGCGGCAAAGAAGCATAGCTGGCTGTTATCAAAATAATGTCGCTTGGCTATACAGAGCCTGTTCCCGCATCCGCAGCACATTGCCAATCCGCTGGTTGCCGCCTTGCCGCCTGTCCTCCAGTCCGTGTTCAACAAACCGCTGTTTTGGCCCATTGTCAGCGTTTGCGTGGTGATGTTTTTGCTGTGGGTGCTGTTTTAACAGACAAAAAAACCGGGGCACAAGGCCTCGGTTCAGCAAAACAAACGATACCCGTCATACTTCAAGCTGCACGTGCGTTGGCTACATTCGTTCACCCGAATCACTTACCTGTGTAAGCTCATCGGGATTCACTCACTTGCCGCCTTCCTGCAACTCGAATTATTTAGGGTATAGCGATTACGATTACGCTAACTTACGCATCACCAACGTCGCATTGGTGCCGCCGAAACCAAAACCGTTGGACATTACCGTGGTCAGCTTACGCTCAGTCGGTTGTGTCACGATGTTCATGTCCTGCGCCAACTCATCCAGCGTATCAACGTTAATGCTCGGCGCGATAAAATCATGCTCCAGCATCAGCAGAGAGTAGATCGCTTCTTGCACACCCGCTGCACCGAGGGAGTGTCCGGTCATCGCCTTGGTTGCCGAAATCGGCGGTACCGCGTTGCCAAACACCTGACGAATCGCCCACAGCTCTTTCACGTCACCCACCGGCGTAGAAGTACCGTGGGTGTTGATATAATCGATAGGGGTATCCACATCCTGCATCGCAAGCTTCATGCAGCGCACCGCGCCTTCACCAGACGGGGCAACCATGTCGGCACCGTCAGAGGTGGCGCCGTAGCCCACCACTTCGGCGTAAATATGTGCACCACGCGCCAACGCATGTTCCAACTCTTCCACGACCACCATACCGCCACCGCCTGCGATAACAAAACCGTCGCGATCGGCATCATAGGTGCGGGACGCTTTTTCCGGCGTCTCGTTATATTTGGTAGACAGCGCGCCCATGGCATCAAATTCACAGGCCAGTTCCCAGCATAACTCTTCACCGCCGCCAGCAAAGACGATGTCTTGTTTACCCAGTTGGATCTGCTCTACCGCATTACCGATACAGTGTGCAGAGGTGGCGCAGGCAGAGCTGATGGAATAGTTCACACCCTGGATTTTAAAGGGCGTTGCAAGACAGGCAGACACCGCAGAGCCCATCGCTTTAGTCACCACATACGGACCAACCGCTTTCAGGCCACGTGGACTGCGCATGGCATCCGCGCCAAACACTTGAGAACGCGCAGAGCCGCCGGAACCGGCAATCAAACCGACGCGCGGGTTATTTTGGTAAACCTCAGGTGCCAGCTTGGCATCATAGATGGCTTGTTCCATCGACAGAAAAGCATAGACAGAGGCATCGCTCATGAAACGCACGACCTTACGTTCAATGATGCCGGTGGTATCCAGCTTCACATTGCCCCAGACGTGACTACGCATACCGGAATCTTTCAGCTCTTGTGAGAACGTAATACCCGAGCGACCTTCCCGCAACGATGCCAGGACTTCCTGCTGGTTATTACCAATGCTTGAGACGATCCCCAGGCCAGTAATCACTGCACGTTTCATTCAATACCTCTTTCCGCATAAATGTATTTTGGGATTTCGTCACGCACTTTAGCGTACAGATGTAAGCTGAACAAGTCCGATCACCCAACCTTTTACAAAATTTGCGCCTTGGGCACCTGCTGAGTAAAATCACGCTATCGCTTTAAAAATGAGTCAATTATCGTGAAAGACCATGCTATTCAGCACGGTATACTCTCCTGGAACGAACAGGGTACACCTGTTTCGCAACAGTTTGATGACGTTTACTTCTCAAATCAGGATGGGTTGGAAGAGACCCGCTACGTCTTCTTGCAGGGTAACCACTTCCCGACGCGCTTTGTTGAGCATTCACGCCCACTGTGCATAATTGCGGAAACCGGTTTTGGCACTGGCCTGAACTTTTTGACGCTATGGGACGCGTTTGCCCATTTTCGCGCCCAGCATCCGCAGGCCGCGCTGCGTCGCCTGCACTTTATCAGCTTTGAAAAATTCCCGTTGCGCGTGGCCGATCTGGAACAGGCGCACGCCCACTGGCCGACACTCGCCCCTTACGCCGAAGCACTGCGGCAGGCATGGCCGTCGGCGCTGCCTGGTTGTCATCGCCTGATTCTGGCTGACGGTGACATCACCCTCGACCTGTGGTTTGGCGATATCAACGACTTACTGCCAACGCTGGACGATTCGCTGACACATCAGGTTGATGCCTGGTTTCTCGATGGTTTTGCCCCGTCCAAAAACCCAGACATGTGGACCGAGAACCTGTTTCACGCCATGGCACGCCTGTGCCGGGCGCAAGGCACTTTTGCGACTTTCACCGCCGCAGGATTTGTGCGTCGGGGCTTGCAGCAGGCCCACTTTGATGTGGAAAAAATCAAGGGATACGGACAAAAACGCGAAATGCTGCGCGGGGTATTGCCGCACGTCATCCCGGCACCGGCGGTAACCCCCTGGTATTCACGCCCGGCGGCGAGCGTAACAGAAGATATCGCTATTATTGGCGGTGGCATTGCCAGCGTGCTGACCGCACTGGCGCTGCTGCGACGCGGCGCACAGGTGACGCTCTATTGTGACGATGAGGCACCGGCGTTGGGCGCATCCGGCAATCGTCAGGGCGCACTGTACCCGTTACTCAACGACAAATATGACGCGCTTTCCCACTTTTTCGCCACTGCTTTTGGTTTTGCCCGCCGCCAGTACGACACCCTATGGCAAGCCGGTGTCGCCTTTGAGCACGACTGGTGCGGCGTAAATCAGATTGCCTACGATGAAAAAAGCGCGCGCAAAATCATGCAAATCTTGCGCGGCAACTGGCCGACAGCCGTGGTTACGCCGCTCAGCGCTGATGAGATGGACGCAACGGCTGGATTAGCGATCGGTTTTTCAGGTGTGAGCTATACCGAGGGCGGCTGGCTGTGTCCGGCTGAGTTGACAACCCATGCGTTGAAATACGCGCAATCGCTCGGGCTGGCGGTGCATTTTGCTACTCGCGTCTGCGCGCTGGAAAACGTCACAGCAGGCTGGCAACTGAGGTTGGTCAAAGGGCAGCAAAAAACCCATCCCGTGGTGATCCTGGCGAATGGACACCAGCTCAGCGACTGGGCGCAAACGCAACATCTCCCGTGCTATGCGGTGCGCGGTCAGGTGAGTAATATCCCGACCACGCCGTTGCTACAAGGCTTGCAACGCGTCCTTTGTTACGATGGCTATTTGACCCCCGTCAGCCCTCGCCATCAGCAGCACTGTATCGGTGCCAGCTACCAGCGAGGTGTAGTGACCACCACATTTAGCGCAGACGAGCAGCAGCAAAACCACCAGCGCCTCGCGGCCTGCTTGCCCGATGCCACCTGGGTAAATGACATTGACGTCAGCGGCAACGCAGCACGTCAGGGCGTGCGCTGTGCCACGCGCGATCATCTGCCGTTGCTCGGCGCGGCGCCGGATCACGTACAGACGCTACATCACTTCGCATCACTTGATGTACAGCAGCACACGCCAGAGCGTGTAGCCGTGGCACCGGTTCATACGGACCTGTTCATCATCGGCGCGCTGGGTTCGCGCGGATTGTGCTCTGCACCGTTGGCTGCCGAAATTCTGGCAGGGCAACTGTACGGCGAACCGTTACCGCTCTATGCGTCAACGCTCGCCGCATTGAACCCGAATCGTTTTTGGGTGAGAAAGTTGCTGAAAGGCCGCGCGGTGTAATCCGTTGCTATCAAGGCGAGAGTGTCGCGGTATAGCGCCAGTGGGTGCCGGTATCGTTAATGAGCTGATAGCTGAGCGTTTGTCCGACGATCTCACGATGTACCGATAGGTTTACGCTGGAGGCCGGGGCTATCATCATGCTGCCCAGACGCTGCTCAGCATAGCTGATATCGGTCAGCGTCATATGCCAGGGGGTAGGATTGGCGACCTGCAACTGCTGCCCTTCTCCCGCTTGCAGCAAACGAAAGCGCAGTTGCTCACCATCAGACTCAGTGGGGTCACCCAATCCAGTCGGCAGAATAAACACTTTCAGGCGCAAGCGCAGCGGCAACACGACGTTTTGCATGTGGAGCGTCATCTCCGCCGTGTTCGGTGGAATTTGATAGACGTTAAGCCACAGTAGCGATTCCTTGTCATTGGAAAATCCTTGACGCGAGGTGAGCAGCAATCGCAAAGAACGCTCCTCGCCCGGCTTCATGCTGAATACCGGCGGCACGGCAATCAGCTGCGTTGTAGCACGCTCGGGTGGAATCAGTGGATCGCCCTCATCACTCCAGACCTGAACCAGCGTGTGCTGTTTTTCTGAATTGGACAGCATGAGCGATGTGGATATCTCGCCGTTATGCAGAATCACGCGTGTGCCTTCAATATTGACCACCGCGAATGTGGGCAGTGCGCCCATCACCCCCAGCACGCACAGCATCCTGCCGATGGCTTTCTGCACGTTAATGGAAACTGACCATGATCTGCAATTGCGCATTGACTGTCCCCGGCGTAATCGGTTGTTGATTAATCGCTTCCAGCGATGCGGTAAAATCGCCAGCATAAATCTCTGTGCTACCCGTGGAAACCCTGGTGGTCAATTCTTTAAAGGCATACCACCCGCGTGGGTTGCCGGTGCCGTAAGAGGTCAAATCCGGCAGCAGATTGATGGCTTGCCCCCGGCTGTTGAAAATACGGATACCGACGCCAGAGGCCTCGCCTGCCCCAGTGCCGTAATGATTATCCAGCAACCAGGTTAAGCCGCCGCCGCTGGTGATCAACCCTAAAGACTGCGCTGCTGCCACGGCGGCGGGCTTGTTTACCAAAAAAACCATTGAGACATTCGCCGCCGTGAGGGTTGACACATTGGTGCTGGACAGCGCCCCGGATTCACACTGTATGGTGACGGAGAACCCCGCACGGCTGGTGCCGCCTTGACGCAGCTGATTGGCGGTGATCAATGGCAGCATCACGACATTCGGAAAATAGTCCACGCGACAAGATGCACCGCGTACAAAGGCCCCCCCCGTCGCGTACAGGCTCCAAGTGCCAGGCCAGTCATAGGGCCATCCTTCGTATTTGGTTGCCGAATCAGCGCCCTCTGTCACATTCGCGCTAAGCCCTGGACCTTTGAACGCGGTATAGCCGTGAGGCTGGCTGTAAAGGTAGGTGTAGCGATTATAGGCGTTGCCATACCACGTGGTGCTGTCGATACGAAACACTTCCATTAAAATATCGCTGAAGGCGCTGGCCGGAACATAGATATAGGTGCCATCGGAAAACCAGTCGGACGGCGTTAGTTGCCGCCCCTGCCAATAGCGGGAAAAGTAGGCCCCGCTCTTTAAATGGGTGAGTCCGACCGCAAAATTGCGCACATAGCTGTAGTACGCGCCGTCAATCTCACTGGCTGCATACATCCCGGCATAGCCGCTATCACCATTGGTGGCATACATCTCGAACAGGCTGCTGGCATCTGCGACAGCACAGCGAAACAAGATTTGATTAGCGGTAAACGCCGTCTGTGCCCCCTGACTCAGAAAGCTGATTGAGCTGCTCGCCAGTAAGGTACCCGACGGCTGAAAGGTGCCGCTGCTCATGCTTATCACACCGGGCATACCGATGTTTCTGCCGTTACAGGTATCACATGAGCCATTCCAGGCGGTTGCGGTATAGCCCGCATCGCGTGCAGCCTGCGATAAGGTGGTAGCATTGGTGACCCGAATACACGCGCTGTAGGCCGTTTGGCTCCCGAGTAACAGCACCGCCAGCCAGAGTGTGCTACGCGATGTCATGGCGACCTCCGAGACTGACAGGGCAGATTAAGATGGGTGAAAGCGTCACCGCCGCGTGACGGTAAACGGTAGCTGACCACACATTGCTCTCCAACCTGCGGGCCCCATACCACCTGTAAGGTGTCGCGTTCTTCGACAAGGCGAGCATAGATTTGCCACCCCTGCCCGACCATGCCAACGCTGTTGCCCGCCGCCGTTATCACATCGGCTCCCATTGGGGGAAAACTCCCGTCTTCACGCTGCGTGGCGATCAGCACGGCCCTGCCTTGCAAGGTGGAAAACTGACCTGCGCCAAAGCCCCGGCGTAAGGCACCACGAGCTGGCTTCCACCTTGCAGTTCAGTTTCATCGTTCATGCTGCTGGCATCCAGCGTAATGGTGTTATAACGGTATGGGGCCAGCGACGGCAAGATGGCTTAACCAAAGCGATCGACCCGAGCGCCCTGACCATTGCGTACCATCGCGCCTTCGTCACCAGGCGTGCGGATCAGCGCGAAGGTATCGCTGGCATAAGGCCCAAGCGTCACCCCGCCGTGATGCAACACCAGCGTACTGGCGACCCCGACGCCAAATTGGCGATAGTTGTCGCCTTGCGCCACCGAAGCGCGCAGCGCCCCCAGAGAAGTCGTTTGCTGTGCGCTACCGCCAAATGTCATCGCGTTACCGCCCTGTTGATAATTCTCTACCCCGGTGTAAGCAGACCAGGTGAACTGCCTGTCGCCGCCTGAAGACCCCGCCACACTCAGCGTGCCTGAACGTGATGTGCCAGTACGGTTCATGTCCAATGAGACCGTAGAGCGGGTGCTTCCGACATCAAAGGGCACAGAGAAACCGAGCGCGACAAGGGTTTCGGTATAGCGCTGCTGACCGGTATTGTCATAGTCTCCATCACTGACGCTGACGAAACTACGGCCGCGTTCCCACACGGTGCACTGACGCGCCACGCTCAGGTTGTAGCTGATGTTTCGCCAGGAATTATTGTAGCCGAGTTGCAGTTGAGTAACGCGTGACGATTCACCGTAGTAGCTGCTGGTACTGGCCGACATGTTCAGCATGCCCCACGAGCCCATCGCCTGGCTCACCGTGGCGGAGAAACGGTTTTTTTGATTCAGACTAAACTAGTTGCTGAATAGAGACTTGCATTTTTTGTCAGGCTATTGAGAATAAAAAGAGGTTTAACTTAGAGAATATAGCTAAACGACTTAATTTTGATTACATTATTTAAATGAGCTATTCAATTGATTTTAGACGTAAAGTGATATCTACACGGAAAAACGAAGGGTTGAGTATCCGAGAAACAGCGAAGCAATTTCGGATTGGCCCTGCCTCTGTATCGCGTTGGATTAATCAAATAGAGTCAAAAGCATCGACCACGCGTCAGCGAAAGATCGATAAATCCGAGTTGATAAAAGATGTTGAACAATATCCAGATGCTTACCAAAAAGAACGTGCAGAGCGTTTTGGCGTTTGTCAGAAGGCCATTTGGCAAGCGCTTAAAAAGCTGGGATTGACCTATAAAAAAAACTCTACGTCATCCGAAAGCCGACGAAAACGCCCAGCAGGGATTTCAACAAAAAAAACAACAGTATGAAAAAGAAGGTAAACCTATTGTTTTTATTGATGAAAGTGGTTTTTCACACGATACCCCACGGACTCACGGCTATTCCCCAAAAGGTCAACGGTGTTTTGGCCTGAAGAACTGGGGAGCTAGGGGAAGAACAAATGTTATCGGCGCTTTATTAGGCACAACGCTGTTTGCTATCGGATTATTTGATATCAATATTAACAGCGATGTTTTCTATGCCTGGGTCACACAAGTCCTTATCCCAGTACTCCCTAAAAACAGTGTAATCATGATGGACAATGCCACTTTTCACAAAAAACATAATATTCAACAAGTCATCATCGATGCAGGGTATATGGTGGAGTATTTGCCTACATATTCGCCAGATCTTAACCCAATTGAGCATAAATGGGCACAAGCAAAAAGCAAAAAGCAAAAAAAGAGAGATGGGTTGCGATACAGAGAGTTTGTTCTCAGTCCATATGGTGTAATCAAAATTAAGTCGCTTGGCTATAAAGGTTTGAAATGATCAACAAAGAGCGGTTGTTACGAGATAATCGTTTATGTAAAGCAATCATTGGATTATCAGTCGAAGAATTGAAAAATTTAGCCGCTGAATTTTCAGCTTGTTATTTGATTTATCGGAAAAAGAATCGAAAAGATCACGAGCGGCAGATGGGTGCAGGGCAGAAAGGGAGTCTGTAAAGAATTTTGTGTAAATGGCTCCATTGCTTAACCGGAGATTCGTTCTCCATACATCAACATGAATTGGCTCATAGCAGGTTTCCAGTCTCTGATTGGCAAGGTCCATTTAGCAGAGATATTATGCAAGGCTAGATAGAGTAATTTTATCACCGAGTCATCCGTTGGAAATATTCGTCGCGTTTTCGTTATCTTGCGCAATGAAGCATTTAACGACTCTATCGCGTTGGTGGTGTAGATAACCTTGCGGATCTCCGGCGGAAAGTCAAAAATGACGATGAGACGTTCCCAATTATTTCTCCACGACGGGCTGATCGTCGGGAACTGCTCATCCCATTTGGCCGCGAAGGCATCCAGGGCCTCTTCAGCGCCCTCTAGCGTTGCGGAACTATAGATGGTGCGCAGGTCAGCAGCAACGGCCTTACGCTCTTTTCAGCCGACGTAGCGCAGCGAGTTCCGCACCTGATGCACAATGCAGAGCTGTACCCGCGTATGCGGGTAAACAGCTTCAATGGCATCAGGAAAGCTTTTCAGGCCATCGCAGCAGGCGATGAAGATGTCCTGTAGCCCACGATTTTTCAGTTCTGTCATCACAGATAACCAGAACTTGGCCCCTCAGTTTTGGCTATCCATAGCCCCAGCAGCTCTTTTTCGCCCTGGCCGTTGACGCCGAGGGCCAGATAAACAGACTTGTTGGCCACGGCTCCGCCGTCCTGGCTTTTGACAACAATACAGTCAAGGTAAACAATGGGATAAAGCGCATCCAGCGGCCGTTGCTGCCAGCGCTTAACTTCATCCATCACAGCATTGGTCACTTGAGAAATGAAGCCAGCGGAAACATCGACCCCGTAGACTTCTTTAAAGTGTGCCTGAATATCACGGGTTGATAACCCTCTGGAATAGAGAGAAATAATGCGGTCATCGAAGCCGTTAAGCTGTTTTTCGTTCTTACCGATCAGTGTCGGCTCGAAGGTACTGTTGCGGTCGCGCGGAATATCGAGCTCGATCTCCCCATTTTGGCTACGTACGCTCTTGGATGTCTTGCCATTGCGGGAGTTGCCTGAATGATTATAGCTAAGCGACATTATTTTGATAACAGCCAGCTATGCTTCTTTGCCACATATCAGGGCATCGGCTGTAATCATTTTTAAGTCGGTTGGCTATACCTGCCGGGTCATGCTTAGCATACCCAAGGTGCATCTCCATCTCAGCTTCAAGAACCCGTTCCGCCAGTCTTTTAGTCAGCACCTTGAGTAGGCCTGATTCACCCAGCAGATCCTGAGGGGAGTGACAATCTTGAAGCAGTTGGTCAATAAGTTCGTTGCTGATAGGCATTTTGTTATCCTTTGAAGGTTTTCCTCAAAATGCCATTTACACAGATTATTTTACAGTCTCTTTATCTCCCAACCCCATTAGATAAACTGCTTTTTATTTTATTGTATTTAAAATGTTATCCGACCTATGATTTGCAAGGACTTCTTTTTGGTTTAGATAGAACACGGGTATGTCGCTGGGTAAAAATATTATTGCCGGTTTTAGAGATGACCTTGGGGCGAGAGGCTTTGTTGAATAATTTAACCGTTTGATTTACATCTTCTTTAGTTAGAATGCATTTACAGAGAATGTATTTTGTTAGAACGACAAATCAAATAGTTAGCACAATAAAAAGCATTCCGAGAGGAAAAATTAGTCGTTGAAATTTTATAATGCTTATATAAATCAGTATCTTAAATTATTCAACAAAGCCGACCCTTTATTGATGATACCTTCTTACTCCTTAGCGCCGGTCTTTGGAATTTCCATCTCAGAACAGCGTAAAATTTACTTCAATCACCGAAACACCCTTATTTCACTATTAAGCAACACGCTTAAAGAGTTACGTACAGAGAAGGAGATACTAAAAAAGGCGAGTGCCTTCTTCGCGAAACATATGTCGTGAGAGACCGGTTCATTCTCGACAATGCCACTGACTTCAGCGTTCGTACACTCTGTCGGGTCATGCGTGTGACGGCCTCTGCCTGGTATGCATGGCGAAAAAAGCCCGCCGAACCGCTGCAAAAAGACGTGGAGGTCCGGGTCAGGTTAAAGGCGCTGTTCGCCGCCAGCAGGCAGGGAGCAGGAAGCCGGACGCTGGTCAAAAGGCTTCGTGGAGAAGGCATCATAATCAGCCGCTGGCGGGTGAGGAAACTCATGCAGGAAGAGGGGCTGGTATGCCGACAGCGCCGGACTTATAAGGTCACGACAAAACCCCGCCCGGGTGCAGAGGTGGCCCCAAACCTGCTGAACCAGAATTTTAACCCGCCGGGGCCAAATCAGGTGTGGGCGAGTGACATCGCGTATCTGAAGACCGGTGAAGGCTGGCTGTATCTGGCGGCTATTATGGATTTGTACTCCCGGCAGATAGTGGGCTGGCAGGTGGACAGACGGATGACCTCATCGCTGGTCTGCGGGGCCCTGATGAAGGCATATAACCTGCGAACTCCCCCGCCGGGCCTGGTGGTGCATACGGACAGGGGGGCGCAGTACACGGGACAACGCTTTCAGGCGCTGCTGAGCAGCTACAGGCTGAGGAGCAGTATGGGAGACGTGGGTGCCTGCTGGGATAATGCGGTGATGGAGCGCTTCTGGGGCAGTCTGAAACATGAATGGTTGCTGCTGGTACCCCAGCCAACACGGGCTTACATGGAGCAGGATGTGGCGACGTATATCCGCTACTACAACCTAGACAGGCATCATGCCGCTAACGGGGATCTGTCTCCGGTGCGTTATGAACAAATGGCTGAGAAAAAAGTGTCCTGATTTACTTGACCAGTGCAGCATATACCGGAGAAGCATTTCCGGATGGTGCGTTACTTTGGTTTTCTGGCTAACCGCGTAGTGGGAAAACTGTTGCCTCTGGTGGCTTTGTTGAATAATTTAACCGTTTGATTTACATCTTCTTTAGTTAGAATGCATTTACAGAGAATGTATTTTGTTAGAACGACAAATCAAATAGTTAGCACAATAAAAAGCATTCCGAGAGGAAAAATTAGTCGTTGAAATTTTATAATGCTTATATAAATCAGTATCTTAAATTATTCAACAAAGCCGCCTCTGGTGAGAAAAGCCCTAGGGCAGGATAATGTGAAAAAAGCAGCGCCAGTGGCATACACAACGCGGAGTCAGGGATTACTGAATACAGACCCGTTTGCCTGCCTGCTGTGCGGGGCAAAAATGGCGTTCAGCCGGGCGCTGCCGGCAACGGCCCTGGAGAAGCTAATCGCGAACGCCGGGGAGATATAGCCAAGCGACATTATTTTGATAACAGCCAGCTATGCTTCTTTGCCGCATATCAGGGCATAGGATGTAATCATTTTTAAGTCGGTTGGCTATAGCGCGAATGCGTTACGTTGGATAATGCGGGGAAGCTCTGCCTGGAATTCGGCGATGTAATCAAAAAACGCGCAATGTGTTCAAAAATCACCCAAACACAGAGGCATTCACGATAAAAAAGCCGGTTTTCATCGTTGCCAGCCGCCGAAATCAGGGGCTCCAAAAAGTTTGAAATTCCTAGGCGTGAACGCACAGCTGGATGAATCGCTTTCGTCGGGTTCTGACTCGCTGGGAGAAGAAAGTCGAAAATTATTAGGCGATGCTGCATTTTACCTGCGGCATCATTGTCTGGAATAAAATCCTATTGGGATGGGTTCTTAATCTCTGTCATCAAAGTTAATGTATTCCCCTCAGCTCGGGGGTAAATATATAACGAGATAACGCATCATTAACTCTGATTCCTTGCAGAATATAACCTGTCACATTAGCAGGTCAGGCAGCTTATTATTCCTTGCTGCTGTAGCATCTCTCGTTGATGGCTATTATTTCGGATATTATGCAGAGAAGTTTATCGTGCGTGTATAATTTAATCAGAGTCGTGTAAAGATGAGTGCAGAGCTGATGATTTTATTTACCGATCCAGACAGAGTGGCATTCAACTGTTTGTTTTAATGATTTATTCCCGCTTTCACGGGAATAAATATAATGCGTTAAATAATACGTTTTCTCATTTACCAAATCAGGGAGAATTATTTATCAATTGATCTGTGAGGCACGTTGAAATAAATCGTCCCACATACCATTAACTAATATCTGATCCGGCGGCGAGAGCTCATCGTTTTTAATCGCTTGCTGTACACTGTCGCAAACACGCTGATAGAGCGCCTGAACCGTAGTGTCGCCCTGTTCTTCGGCTTCTGCCACCGCCAGCGTCAAATGACCGCGCAGGTAGCCACCGGCAAAAAGTTCATCATCGCTGGCATGCTCTACCATATTATCAATCAGCGCAAGAATACGCGCTTCACATTCTGCGATCATCTAACATCCTCACTATTAACGTTTATCCGCATCAGTTGAGCTCGGCGGGATACGGGAACTGCTCCGCCGTCAACGGCGGCGTATTGTAAAACGATTGTAATGCGCGAATAAAGCGCAATGGCCGCGCCGGAATACCCTGCTCGAGATAGGCCATCACTTGCACATGTACGGTGCGCTGAAACGCGATGCGATCCGGCTCGACATCCCCTTCCAGATTGTCGCAACTGACATTGAAGGGAAAGCCCGATGCCACGCAAAACAGCCAGTCAAACGCCTGTGGCTTGATTTCTACCTGCTCGAACTGCCCCTGCGTTGCCGCATCGCGGCCATCAGGGCAGTACCAATAGCCAAAATCTACCAGCTTGCGTCGTGCCTCACCGGCAATGCACCAATGCGAAATCTCATGAAATGCGCTGGCATAAAACCCGTGCGCGAACACAATGCGATGATAGGAAAACTGTTCATCCGCGGGCAAATAGATAGGCTCATCGTCCCCTTTCACCAGCCGGGTGTTATAGTCCTGTTCAAAGCATTGCCCGAACAAGGCAATAAGATCGCGGTAATCGTACGTAGTGCTTATGCTAGAGGTGGTCATGACCAGAGGTGTCCTATCCATTGGGCAATGTCGCTGCCGTTGTTATCATAAATCAGCTTCACGCTCATGCAGGCAGACACAATCACCAGCATCGGGCGGATCAGCGTTTGCCCCTTATTGAGCACCATACGAGCGCCGAGACGAGCCCCCAACACTTGCCCCACCAGCATCACCAGACCCACGCCCCAGACCACCTGACCGCCGAGGATAAAGAACAGCAACCCACCAAAATTGGAAGTAAAATTAAGTACCTTGGCATGTGCCGTGGCTTTAGGCAGGCTGAAACCACTGACCGTGACAAACGCCAGCGCGTAAAAAGAACCTGCGCCGGGGCCAAAGAAACCATCATAGAACCCAATACACCCGCCCGCCAAAAAGGCAAAAGGAAGACCAGACAAGCGTTTCTGGCGATCTTCTTCACCAATTTTCGGCATTAACAGGAAATAGAGCCCGATACCGATCACCAGAACAGGCAGGATCTGGCGCAAAAAGTCTGCGTGAATCTGCTGAATCAACCAGGCACCAAACGTTGAGCCGACAAAGGTCAGTGCGATCGGCAGCTTCTGTTCACTTAACTTCACGGCGCGCTGACGGACGAAATAGAGACTGGCAGAAAAAGAGCCACCGACCGCTTGCAGTTTATTGGTTGCCAGCGCCTGCGCTGGGCTTAGTCCCGCCGAGAGCAGAATAGGAATACTGAGTAATCCGCCTCCCCCCGCGATAGAATCGATAAAACCGGCAAGTGCCGCAAACGCAAACAACACCCCGAGCATTTCGGGGCTGACCAAAAACCATTCCATGATTTAGTTCACCAACAGATGTTTATCGAGTAATGCCTGGCACGAGGCGGGGAGCGGAGGTGGCGTTTTCACTGGCGCTTCTGGGCTCGGGTGGCGTGGCGTAAACCAACTGCTCAACTCGGCACCGCACCCATCACCTGCGGGTGGCGCGTCCTGATCCTGACATTCCAGACTGTCTGCCGGGCAGCGTAGCCGCACGTGCATATGCGCCCGGTGCGCAAACCAGGGACGCACTTTACGCAGCCAATCACGATTCTGTCCCGCTTCCTGACACAGCTGTTTCTTGATGGCCGGGTTAACAAAGATGCGAGTGACCTCATGATCCTGCGCGGCCAGTTTGATGAGTGCCGTCACCTGCGGTTGCCACAAGCGTGGGTTGACCTGCCGACCGTTGGCTGCAACCAAATCAATAGGCTGCGGTTTCAGAAGCTGCTGCGCTGTCCAGCGTTGCAGCGGCATTTGTAACCAAATATCCGCATCCAGACCGGACTGGTGGCTGGCATGGCCGCTGCTGAATCTACCGCCTGCCGGCATGCCCATATCGCCCACCAGCACAATACCGCCCGTCTGCTTTTTCACATTGGCACTCAGCCGCGTGATAAACGCCAGCAAATCCGGATGACCGAAATAGCGGCGTTGATCGACACGCATCACCTGATAATTCACGGATTCCAACGGCAACGGCTGCGCACCGACAATACAGCCGTTAGAGAAAGCACCAATAGCCTGCGCCGTACCCGGCACCGGATGTGCGATCTCTTGCCACGGGGTTTTTGCCCATACGCCGGCGCTCAACAGCACGGCAATGGCCCCCACCCACCCTTTTTTCATGTTTAGTTTACCAACGAGGAACCTGACTCACGACGTCCGCACACTGGGCGCGCTGACGCAACAAATGATCCATCAATACAATCGCCATCATTGCCTCCGCAATCGGCACCGCACGAATCCCCACGCAGGGATCGTGACGTCCACGGGTGATCATTTCCGTTGCTTCCCCCTGGCGGTTGATGGTTTTCCCCGGCACCGTAATGCTCGAGGTGGGTTTCAGCGCCAGATGCGCGACAATCGCCTGTCCGCTGCTGATGCCGCCCAGTACGCCGCCCGCATGGTTACTCTGGAACCCTTGCGGAGTAATTTCATCACGGTTTTCGCTGCCGCGTTTGGTGACAACCGCAAATCCATCGCCAATTTCCACGCCTTTTACGGCGTTGATACTCATCAATGCGTGGGCCAGATCGGCATCCAACCGGTCAAACACCGGTTCCCCCAAGCCTGCGGGTACAGATTCTGCGACAACGCTGACTTTGGCACCGATGGAATCACCCTCTTTTTTCAGGGCACGCATCAATTCATCCAGTGCATCGATCTTGTCGGCATCGGGGCAAAAAAACGGATTTTGCTCAACGATATACCACTCTTTCAATTCGCAGGTGACATCGCCCATCTGTGCTAAATAACCACGCACCTGAATACCGTGCGTCATTTGCAGGTATTTTTTAGCAATGGCCCCGGCGGCCACGCGCATTGCGGTTTCACGGGCCGAAGAGCGGCCACCGCCGCGATAATCACGCACGCCGTATTTTTGTTCGTAGGTATAATCAGCATGACCGGGACGGAATACATCCTTGATCGCACTGTAATCCTGAGAGCGCTGATCGGTATTTTCGATAATCAGGCCAATGCTGGTGCCCGTGGTGACCCCTTCAAACACGCCAGATAAAATACGCACCTGATCCGGCTCACGGCGCTGCGTTGTATAACGCGAGGTGCCAGGACGACGGCGATCCAAATCGTGTTGCAGATCCGCCTCGGTCAGCGGAATACCCGGCGGTACGCCATCAACGATACATCCCAGTGCAATACCGTGGGATTCGCCGAACGTGGTGACGCGGAAGAACTGGCCAATACTGTTGCCTGCCATCACGGCTCCTTTCTGTGTAACATCGCTATTCTGTACTGCATTATGATTTATATTGCCGGGGCGAGCCCGGCATAATCGGTGTGTTTATTGCCGATACGCCGCGAAATGGCCGTGACAATCCACCAGTTGATCTTTTGTCAGCATAAATACGCCATCACCACCGTGCTCAAACGCCAGCCAGGTAAACGGAATATCCGGACACTGATCCATCAAATGCACCATACTGTTGCCCACTTCACAAATCAGCACGCCCTGCTCATTAAGGTAGTCTGGCGCGCAGGCCAAAATGCGGCGTACCAGATCCAGCCCGTCATTGCCTGCAGCAAGACCCAGTTCCGGCTCACGGCGAAACTCCTGTGGCAAATCCGCCATGTCTTCCGCATCCACATACGGCGGATTGGTGACAATCAGATCATATTCGAGCGGCGGCAGCGCGCGAAACAGGTCGGAGCGAATCGGCGTGACCTGCTGTTCCAGGCAGTGTTGCTGGATATTCTGCTCGGCGACGGCCAACGCATCGCTGGAGAGATCGACAGCATCCACTTCAGCGTCGGGGAAGGCATGCGCACACGCTATCGCAATACAGCCGCTGCCGGTACAGAGATCGAGAATATGCAGCGGCTCATCGGCGATCAGTCCTGCGAACTGCTGGGAAATCAATTCACCAATTGGCGAACGTGGCACCAGCACGCGCTCATCAACAAAAAACTCCAACCCGCAAAACCATGCCTTGTTGGTCAGATAAGCCACCGGCAGACGTTCATTCACGCGACGAATTACGCGTTCAACCACACGGTGCCGCTCTGATAACGTCAGACGTGAGCCATACATATCCGCGGGGAAATCGAGGGGTAAATACAGGGTTGGCAGCACCAGTTGCAACGCTTCATCCCACGGGTTATCGGTGCCATGTCCATAATAGAGATCGGCTGCGTTAAAACGGCTTACCGCCCAGCGCAGCATGTCTTGCAAGGTATGCAGGTCTTTGACCGCCTCGTCGACGAAAATTTTATCCAAGTTAGTCCTCCACAGACCCCACCCGTCAGGAAATGCCGCTTAGTTTGCCATGAAGCTAACGACAAATCAGCAGATATCACCCACCCGCACAGAAATCCTCTACGTCGCCTATCAATCGATTCTCCCTCTCAGTGCTCTGGTAATTTCAGGTTTACTATTAAAAAGGTAGCACAGGCACTATTACAGGTTACACTGGGACCCATGTCATTTATGGCAAATGCCTTATGAATTAATGCCCTAACGCCAGGCCGCCCCATCGGGAAGCAGATACGCCGACGTAATAAGGACCGTGAGAGACACAACGGGGTGACCGAATGAGTAAGAAACACGCGCTGAATGATGGCGAAGCACAGTTATTCCGCGCCTCCGTGGCTGGCACCAAAACGCTGCGCCAGGATACCTATGTACACCGTCCACAGCGCCATCACGTTGAAGGAAAGCTGCCGCCGCGCAAGGCGTTGCAGGAACAAGTGGATGCCAGTTTTTATTTTTCCGACGAATTTCAGCCCCAGTTGGACAGCGACGGCCCCATGCGTTACGTGCGCCCCGGCAGCAGCCATTACGAGCTAAAAAAGCTGCGGCGCGGCGACTATTCTCCGGATCTGTTTCTCGATCTGCACGGATTAACCCAGTTGCAAGCCAAACAAGAACTGGGTGCCCTGCTCGCGGCCTGTCGCCGTGAACACGTTTACTGCGCCTGTGTGATGCACGGCCACGGCAAGCATATTCTCAAACAGCAAACGCCACTCTGGTTGGCACAACATCCAGACGTTCTGGCTTTCCATAAGGCGCCCAAAGAGTTTGGCGGTGACGCCGCGTTGTTGGTGTTGGTGGAACTGGATGCTGCGTACGGTCAAATAAAGGCGTGCACTGAACCGTCACGCTAATGCGCCCGGCTTGCACGCTGTCGCCTGGCGGTGACGACGGCGCAAGCTCGGATCAGGATTTGAGCGCCAACTGTGACGGGCTGATTTGCCAATCGAACACACCAGCACCCGACTGCGCATCCAGCGTAACGCAGGCCACCGCCGAGGTGGCAAACATCGGCGCACCGGTTTGTGGGCTGAGTTCCGCCACCAGATACCCTACCAAGGGCAGGTGTGAGACGATCAACACCGATTCGATCCCCTCACCGGCCAATGCCAGCAGATAATCACTGACAAGCGCAGCATCGCCGCCCGGCGTCAGCGCTGGCAGGCAGTCTTCTTCATCAGGCAGGGAAAGGATACCACGCAAAGTGGATAGGGTTTGCTGGGCGCGGACATAAGGACTTACCAAAACACGCGTAATGGCCACACTCTGGTCATGTAGCCAGAAAGCCATTTGACGCGATTCTTCAACACCGAGCGCACTGAGCGGGCGAAGCGCATCACTGGCTGCGTCAGGTACTGCATCACCATGACGCATAATCAACACTTGCATATAACACCGTTATAGTAAAAAACTTCGTTATATTATGCTGTTAGCGCATATTCTCCGATAATCAAGCCGCCATGCACACAGGGGCAAAACAGAGGGAATACGCGTCATTTTGTTGCAAATTTAACCGAAGCACGAACCGCTTTTTTACCTTAGATGGGAAGCTTGAGTCAACCGATTTGCGCAGGCGGACAAGGGAGCGCACGCCACGTTCTGCTGCCGGCACCCGCAAAATGGCAATATTATCAACACAAATCATATGGTTAATTTAGCATTCAGTGTTTACTACTCCACGGTGAGAGACCGCAAAGTTCAAAAACAGACTTTTTGCCACCGTCGCATTGCAGAAAAATAGATGCATAAACCATAAAGTAAAATTAAATAGCATAAAAAACGAGAGTGTAAAAAGATCTGTGTAAATGGCATTTTGAGGAAAAACTTCAGAGGACAAAAAATGCCTATCAGCAACGAACTTATTGACCAACTGCTTCAGGATTGCCACTCCCCTCAGGAGCTTCTGGGTGAATCAGGCCTACTCAAGGAGCTGACTAAAAGACTGGCGGAACGGGTTCTTCAAGCTGAGATGGAGATACACCTTGGGTATGCTAAGCGGCTTTGTTGAATAATTTAACCGTTTGATTTACATCTTCTTTAGTTAGAATGCATTTACAGAGAATGTATTTTGTTAGAACGACAAATCAAATAGTTAGCACAATAAAAAGCATTCCGAGAGGAAAAATTAGTCGTTGACATTTTATAATGCTTATATAAATCAGTATCTTAAATTATTCAACAAAGTCTCCTTCTCTGTACGTAACTCTTTGTTTTCCTTTTGTAACCGTTTTAACTCTGCACGTTCATCATCGCTGAGTACGCCGTTGATCTGCTCGCGTGCCAGCGAGATCCATGTATGCAGGGTTTTGTTGCTTATGCCCAGCGATGCTGCTGCCCTGGCTATCGTATAGCCCTGCTCTGTTACCAGGGCAACGGCTTCCTTTTTAAACTCAGGGGTAAATTGTCGTTTATGGTTCACTAAACACCTCCGTTTTGGATGTAAGTTTAGTGTCCTGATTATTCAACCACTACACTGCAAGCTGTATACGAGTAAAACGCCGATCACCGCCGCCGATCTGCTCAATGATCGTGTACTGCCGTTCTACGAGTCCCAGGGACTGCCAATGCTGAGAATACTGACCGACAGGGGAACGGAGTACTGTGGTAAGGTGGAGCAGCATGATTACCAGCTGTATCTGGCCATCAACGATACCGACCATACAAAAACGAAGGCAATGTCTCCGCAGACGAACGGCATCTGCGAGCGCTTCCATAAAACGATTTTGCAGGATTTTTATCAGGTTACGTTCCGCAAGAAGTTATATGGGGACCTGGAGAGCCTGCAGGCAGATCTGGACAACTGGTTGTGGCATTACAATAATGAGCGAACTCATCAGGGAAAAATGTGCTGCGGGCGAACGCCAATGGCAACGTTACTTGATGGAAAACGGGTCTGGGCAGAAAAGAATCTGAACCGGATGTAATCTGACAGATATCTGTATAAATAACCGGTAACTGTCAGATCAGGTCTGAGCTAGTACAGCTCATTCAGGCAGCGATTCACTGCCGGGGCAAAGCCTCACAAATGGCTTCATCGTTAAAAATTGACCGCACATCCTTCTGGCGTAAACTCAAGCAATTTAATATCCATCTTGCCGATTACAAGGTAGGTTGACCCCTTTTTGGACAAGACACATCAACGAAGCGTTCAACAATATCGAGTACCGTCAGCGTTGCGTCTATCTGCGCTGACGGGATCGTCACCCCGAAGGTCTCAAGCTGCATCAGTAAATCGACCATCTCGACCGAGTCCAGGCCTAACGTGACGATTACGCTATCATGCAACCCAATGTGCTCAATCGGGATACCGCTCACCTGATGAATCAATGCTTTCACCTGGCGCTCATTATCGCTCCCGCTTATCACGCCATCATCCTCGTGACACCTGTGAAGACAGGGTGCGCCTCACGCCAGGCATGGTGGTCAAGACTCGAGAATTGCGTTTTTCGCTGTATTTCTCTACCAACTTCTGAGCATTGCGGCTTAATTGGTAAAAATCTTGGTGCAATTTCATTTTACGAAATACCTCGTTGATATAGAGCTGCTGCATATCACTGCGCTCCTCAGTGCCAACTTCCGCAAGGAATGCTCTATCCAGGAAGTGACCCAACGATTTGGTGTATACCCCATCCGCGCGCAGGACCAGTTTATTAATGCTCTCCTGCTCCTGTTCATTGTCTTGAACTTCATCACTCAGCCAGCGCTTCAGCAATGCCAGATCTGCATCGTTGATAGCGGATGAGGAACCGCCTACTGAAGAGGTGGTATCCGAACGGCCCGCTTCTCCGATCGCAGAAGAATCATCATTTGCCGCAGACCCCTTTTCAGCCACAACGGCGGAGAGATCGGCCCCAGCGGTACGGTACGCCTCCAATGAGGCAAAGGGGTTAATATTCTGCGTGGGTGACAGCGTGCCAATCTGGAAATTATCCAGAGGCGATCGCGCGGATGACATCGACGATATATCAGAATTAGCAGAACTCACGGAACTGCTGGTGGAAGCATGCCGCTTTACCTGAACCCGGAGTTCCTGTTGGTGCTCAGCCACTGGCGAGCTGGGCTGCATGCTATCCGTATCGATAATAAGGGGCTCTGCTACTGTGGTCAGATTTCCATTAGGCAACGTCGAACGCGAGGATAAATCTTGCATGCTGATGCCGTTTAGTCGGCTAAGCAGTGGGTAGCGGTTGAATAAATTCTCTGGCGTCTCGCTCCTTTCTCCCATCGCGGCGATCAACCCCTGCAATAATGTGAAGCGTTGATCCTGGTCGAGCTTATCTGAAGCCAAGAGCTTTTCGGTCATAGAACTCCAGGGATCAGGTGGCGTCGTTGGGGTATTCCCCCCGTACGCTGTCGCCGTCGCCTTGCTACCATAAACGGTAATGTTTCCTGGGGAAGAGGATGATTGTGGTGAGTAATTTCCGTTCACGGTGCCCGTTGAATCTGACGTTCCCACTGCCGTTTCTGTGGTGCTTGGCTTTGCCACGCCAGTGGGCGTCTGACGTCGAAGCGCTAAAGGAATCGACGCCACGGCACCAAACATTTTCATATAGCCATAGCGGATAATAGCCCCGCGAATATCCGAGCGATCCTTAATAGCGGATTTTGCCTCTTTGGTGACGTCCATACTCTCTTCATCAAGCACGTTGAGGTACATGCGAATAGTGCTATCGAAAATCTGTTCGATATTCGAGCGAGCCCAGTCAAGATCGGTAATTTTATGGTATTCGCACCACGCATTGATCGACTGATTGAGCATATGCGCAGTGAGGTCTTTAACGATATCCTTACCGTAGGTTTCAAGCAGCGGCGCGGCTTCAACCCAAAATTGTTTATCATCGTTGGTAACGTTTTTTACATGTTTCTTCAGGCTAATGTCAGTGTTAAATTCCTTATCCTCGTTTATTACTTCAGAACAAAAAAGATCGCAAAGTTTTTGATAACATGCTTTATCGGAGGAGGTGAAATTACTTTCCTTTGTGGAAAGCATGCCCAATACACTTTTGAATAGCTCACGGTCTTCAACGGTGGTGTTGGTATTACGCACCGCTTCGGGTAGCGTAGATTGCGACTGCGTGTGAATGAGTCCGTAGACACACCCAAGTTTGTCCGGTGCCTTAATGAAATTTTTTACGGCTAGCGAAAGTCCTTCGTTGGTGCAGCCAGCCATATTATCAGTAATTGTCTCTGCCTTGGGTAGATCACGGTTCATTCGATTATAAATATCAGCCTGAATATACCGACCAAAACCCGGGCTCACATTTCCAGATGGCCCAATTGTCATAAAGCCTCCACAATAATCAGTAATTAACTAATTTTCTAAAACTAACAACGATATTATTCCTTACTCGTTCTATATGTTTAGCCACCGCGCGCCAACACCGTGAGCAGGTAATTTCCGCTCTCGGTTCAGGTATTCTAGGACGCATCGCATCCATATGGGCATTGATCCCCGGATTATCCGAATAAATCGGTTGCTGATTAAATATCGGGATTTTTCTAAAATAGCGGATACCGTTTTCTCGTTGATAAATCTCTCTCTGCCTGTCCGTCATTGGAATGTTTTTTATTCTCTCAACATTCTTCGGTGTGTAATAAACACTTTGATAAACATAGTCTTTCACACCCCATAAATTTGATGTTATCGTCACCGGACTCCTCATCAAATTATAATACGGCGTGGGAAGTTCATTACTGTTTTTTAGTCTGAATACCATAATTATTAAAAAAAGGCTAATTGAGTATTAAGACAGTGCTTTTAGAACGTCTCTGGCACTATCACCTAGCGTACTGATAACACTGCTCAGTACTCTGTTCAAATTATCAAACGTGCTGTTTGCCTGACTGTATCGCTGGGCAAAAGATTGCATGTTACTCTGAAAAGCACTGCTTACAGAAGTGAAACTGGTCAGCCAGGCTTGATAGCGTGTGAGATATATTTCGCTATATGAGCCATCATCTGTGACTTTCGCCAAAACCACGCTATCATAAGTGTCCATATTAAAACTGATTTTCCCATCGGTAGCGACCTTGAAGGCTGGTTCCAACGTTGCCACCATCTCTTTTTGCTGGCTGGGGCTCATTTTATCCCAGTAAGGCACGCTACCAAGCTGAATCTTGTCGAGATATTCATCTTTAAAAGCCTTATATCCGCATTCTCGCAGGTTGGGTTCATCAAATTTTACTGAATTTGCGTTTTTTACTTGATGTGTACAATCAGAGTAAACTTTCTGCACAGTTTTATTATACCCGTCATACATCTGAGTGTATTTCTGCAATAAATTGCCATAGAAATCCACGTAGTTGGTTTTAACGTTTGCGATAATTTTAGTAAGTTCTGCCCAGAGATCCGCGTAACTGGTACTCGATGTAAACGGTTCACTTGGATTGTCTGCGCTTCGTCGGGCACGAGACGGCGTGGATTCAGATTCCTCATCAGGGAAAGCGACCTGTGCCTGATAAGCCAAATTTTCCGATTTTGCTACTGCTGCTTTATTCTTTAATTTATCGTCACGAATCTGCGATTGAATCTTGTTAAGCTGCGTTTGGATTGCGCACTGTAACGCCGTCAACTGCGCTTTTATGTCATCGGAATTTTCTCCCGACAATTCATTTTTTTGTTGCGAACGCCGGATTTCATCAACGTACTGTAATAATTTATCACCCGATGCCGGATTGGATTTCATATTGAAATGGGTGAGCGATTGCTCAATACTGAGCATTTTCTCATGCATCTCATAGAATGATAATGGCCATTCGATTAGCTTATATCCCTCCTTGTTGTCAGCAATAAGAGATAACAAAAAAGTTTTCACATCATTCCGCGAATAAGTATCAGAGGCATCAGGTGTTCCCTGCAAATGCGCTGCTATGGTATAAGCGTCTGTATTCACGCGTGGGAATATTGCCGTACAAGCCGGTAAAAGCAGATTTGAAATAGTCATTTTTTCGCCAAAAAAGAAAAGGGATAACAACACAATATAAACTGGGTATCGTCATTAAATACGCGAATACATTATGCCATCTTGCTGGCAACCGCCGAGACCGCATCATTGTTATTATTAAGAATAGCCAGTAACGCTTGTCGTAAAGCCGATTCACCCTCACTGGATTTTTTGGCCGTTTGCTGATGAACATTATCGACTTCACTGCTCACCGTTTGATTCGCTCGCATTATTTCAGCATCTTTGTTTTGCTCGGCAGCAGTAACACCGTACGATCCCTGTGTAATATCATGAATCGACCTACTGGCTTGAACCAAAGCATCAGATTGAATGCGGGTTTTCTGCGATGTATTCGATATTTGTTGATGAGAATCGCGAAGAGAAATACTTTCCGAATTCAGTTTTGAATGCGCACGTTTCAAACGCGCGGTAACGTCATCCTCGACAGTGATACCTTCACTCACCAATTTATCCCTATGGCTCTGTAGGCGATTTTTCGTCTGTTCTGCTAGTTCGTTAAGCCGGTTGGATCTTTTCAGATTGTTTTCTATTGAAGCCGATTCTGCTTTTAACGATCTTCCTGCTGTGAATGCCGAGACGCTCTGCATTCCCATGCTTAACGCTCCAGAAACGATGGCACCCGTCTGGCTCTCCCGTGCTGAGTTAACCAAGTGCTGCCCAGTCGCATTCGCCGAAGCCATTGTAATTTGAGACCACTGTGCGGCCGACGCATTAAAATGCGCTTCCTGACGATTTAATGACTGCAAGATACTGGTAAACGCATCTAAAATCCCCATATTGCCCATCACGTTGCTATAACGATAACCGCCAGGACTTGGTGGTGTAGTATCCGTCCCCCCGTCAACAACGGCATATGAACGTCCCCGCTCAGCCGTGTATTCCACCGTGTTTGCCATCGTGTTCTTGCCTGGCTTTTCATTTGCACTGCGCGTTGCCGGATTATCTATTCCAGACAGAAGCTTTGCGCTGCACAGGGTCGCGGCGCGCGCAACAACCTGTTCTATCTTATCGATATCACTTCCTTGCTGGGAATCCATCAGCCTTTGCGCCAATTCGGCTTTAGTATCTGAAGGTATTGCTTTATTGGTTGATGCAGGAAGCATCAATTCAACAGGCAGCGTATTGGCGTAGGCGCTATCCGCGTCTCCGATACTTCTGGAAGCAGAGGCCAGATCCGCCAAAGAAAGCACATCTGGCGAACGCAGAGTAAAAGGCTGTGCTGAGGAAACAGTATTATCCGTATTTACATTCAATCCGTTTTGAGTTGCGACCGGCGATAATGTCGTAATCATATTTTTCAACTCCGTATAAGTAAATGTCTCTGTTTTGAAAGCCCCTAATGATAAACAGGATTACCCGGCAACATGTTGCATTTTTCGGGTTATATACTTTCCCGCTTGCATCTGGTTTTCCGCCACGACAGCCATATTTTCAATAATTGCATTTGTTGCCTCAATGCGATGAGTAAAACTCTCTACCATTCGGTCCAATAGCGTATTTAATACACTCTGCAATGCCAGATCTTCTAGCATTTTGGCACGCAGTTTTTCTGCTTCTACCTTAGTTCCGGCAACAGCAATGTCCATACCGGTTTGAATTGCAACGTTTGCGGTCATTGCGGCATTTTGGGATTGCTGTGTAATATTAATGAGTCTGGCACTCTTGATATTCTGAACAGCTATAGAACGTGCAGCAGTTGATCCCCATGACATAATGAGTCGTCCAACAGCGTTATCCATCATTTTTTGCAACATCCTTTTTGCTGCCTCCTTAGTGGATTGCACAATCGCAGTGGAAGCCAGTTTATCTGCCAATTTACTAATAAGACTTCCAGCCACCATAGCTGCTGCAATTAATAGAACAACGGCAGTAATTGCCCCCATTATTTCACTTATCATTGCCGCTGTTTCTTTATCAACCCCAAGCGACTCCAAAATAAATGAATAATATTTAGCCAGCAATTCCATTAATGGCTTAACGACGTTTTCCATAAAAGGTTGCATAGCCTGCTCTATAAAAGACTCGCCCGTTATCGCTTGATAGATGGCATCGCCAGCCGTCAATGCTAACCCGACGGCAGCCAGTGCCAATGATGCCCCCCCAGTGAAAATCGCCGCTGCGAAACCGACAATAGTGAGAGCCCAGCCGAGAATTTTACCGATACAGCCCATGGTTTTTTGCATATCTTCTGCTTTACGCTGCTCAATCTCATACTCGCGCGCTTTTTTTTCAGAATCTTTGGCCGCCGCCTCTGCCAGCTTTTGTTTCAATGCAGAACTTGCCTGTAAATCCTCACTGGCACTTTTATTAATGAGTTCAGCAATGATAGCCAGTAAATAACAGAGACTTTTTGCACCTTCATTTTGCTGTTTCCGCTTGTATTCAATAACGGAAATTTGCTGTGCAGGTACAGCCCCCATCAGGGTTTGGGCCTTCTGCTTGGTGTTTTCCAGAAGCGCTCTACTGGCGGCTTCTGCCAGTCGTGCAGGCTCCAGTTGGTTTTTGAGTACATCCTCATACTGGGCCACAGACTGCGCTTTGCGGTTAAATGCCTCGGTAACAGCAAATTTCGCTTCCTCGATTTTCTTGCTCAACTCAGGGGATAGCACGCCGTTCTCTTGTAATTCCTGATCTGCCTGATTTTGCAAAAACTGCAACGTCTTCTGTGCATCGGTATAAGTATCTGTCGCAACGGCAACTTGCTGTTTTAGTCCATCGGCCCGTTTCTGCGCTTGCGACAACGCATCACTGTCATCAGCCCAGCGTTGAGCATCGTTCTCTAATTGATCGGCGAGCGCACGGTATGCCTGAGAATGCCCTTCCAGTTGCGCATTGTAAATTTTCAGTTGTTCAACCATTTTCTGTAATGTCGCATCGCCAGTCAGCTGATTCATTTTGCCTAACAAGCTCGTCATGCGAGCAGATGCGGTCAACGAATCCTCAAGATGGTCTGCGCCTGATGCGATTTGGGACAGCGGAGATAAAGCAAAAGGCTCGGAGGCCAATTGCGGTATATTGGCATCTAGTGATGTCCGGAGCTGAGCTGCGTTTCCCTGCAATGCGTTAGTGGTATTTTGTAAAATGGCAGTCAACTGCTCTGGCTGTAACAATTTCATTGCCACGGCAACAGAATCTCGTTGCGGATGCTCCCTTAGCCCAGCCTCACCAAAACGCTTGATAGCCGTGCTCTGTTTTATTAATTCAGCGCGATGTGTTTCAACTTCACCGCCGCCAGATAATGCGAATGCCGCAGAAAAATCATCAATAGCTATGTTCATTATTACTCCCTATTAGCATCCTCTTTTTGAGATCCATTTTCTTCGTTAGCATCCATGTCTTTTAAGGCGGCCAAATACGCCTGTGCCTTCTCTGTCAAACTTGCGTCAGTGCATTTTTCGGTTACAATATCAAAACACTTACTCGCCTGAACCGAACGACAAAGCATCAGGTTACACTGCCCAGCATAGAGCATGGGTCGATAATCATTTTCCGAAAGTGAATATGATAATGCATAAAAATCAATGGCTTTTGAGTAATTCTTTTTGAGTTGATAAACCGCTGCCAACCCCATTGCATATTCTGGGTTATAAAAATCGTAGATGCATAAAAAGCGAAAAAGAGATTCAGCGTCATCTAACTTGCCCATATGGTAAAAATCATAAGCAAGTTTATAAACATCACTCATTGTTTCATTAGATACGCCATGAACATCTTTTAACGTTGCGCCATTATGAATGGCATCCATGAGTTGCTCTGAATAATCTTTGAGCAAGGTTTCCTCAACCTCATCACGCAATTCATTTTTAGCATCCATTACCTTTTTAAAACTCATTTTAGACCTTCCATATTATTTATAAAATGGAAAAATGTTAATACAACGACAATTCATCGAGAATACAGACAGTAATGAATACATGCACTATCATACTGTTCCCTAATGAAGCACGGGTACAAAAAAAACATACTATTGTTTCTTATCACATAACTCCCCTCCTGAATCTTCCAATGGCGTTTCTTGAGAAATCTCGCCTTCAAATTCAGCACCATCATTATTACTGTCAAAAGCATCCAATTCTTCAATTTCAACACGACGCAACCATATCAATATATCCATAACAGCCATAAGTGCATCATCATTTATTGAAATAAAGCTGTATGTAGTGTAGCTACTATAAAGTCTCCTTGCCAATTTCACGTCACGAACAACCGGTACTCCTTTTTTTTCCGCATAGGCAATTGCCGCCTGCGCTTTCATGTTTGAGCACCGTAAAGAGATAAACGGAAAATAAGCCACATCCATATTAAAATAAATGGCGACCGCAATATGCGTTGGATTCGCCATCATCACCTCTGAGTTTCGAATGGCGGTTCGTTCTTCACTTGAGAGAATTTCGTGATGTGCGCGACGTCGGGCTCGCTTGATTTCAGGATTGCCATCCAACTCTTT
This sequence comes from Symbiopectobacterium purcellii, assembly GCF_052050035.1. Lineage (GTDB taxonomy): Bacteria > Pseudomonadota > Gammaproteobacteria > Enterobacterales > Enterobacteriaceae > Symbiopectobacterium > Symbiopectobacterium purcellii_A. The sequence goes on along the minus strand of NZ_CP189882.1, from coordinate 2,858,267 downwards.
TCGCTCTTGTTTTACCTCATGCTTATCCATCTTCATCTCTTTGATATAGAGAAAGTATTCAACAATGAATTCCGCCAACAAAACCAGCAACGACCAGAGAAAAAAGAGCAATATGCTTTTTATGGTAACCGACACCCAATAAGTAATTAACTGCATAAGGGTGCCATGATAAACTGAAAGTATATATTTCAATTCATTAACAACGAGGGTGTAGCAAGTGCCAAACAATACACCCAGGTACAAAAATGATTTCACAAAATCTTTAGCAGTCCTAAGACTAAATATCCGTTTAAAACCTTCAATGGGATTGAGTGCCTTGAAATTCAAACGCAAAGCTTCAGAAGCTATTGAAAATTTCGTTTGCAATAATGTTGTAGCAAACCCGACGACGATACACAGGATGAGAAAAGGCAAACACATCTGTAATAAAACCAGAACCAATTGAGTGCTATACCAAATAACAGTCATCTTATCATTATATAATAAAGCAGCACTGTAGAGGTCGATAAGTGGACCAAAATCCAGACCACTTCCCAGGAAAAAAATACCTGAAATTAATACTGCCGTTGCAACAAGATCACGACTGCGGAAGGTTTGCCCTTTCTTTGCTGAATCACGCCTTTTCTTTTCCGTCGGTTTTTCTGTTTTCTCAGCCATATCATTTGCTCCCTGGCGTCAAATAAAAAAGCGTTGAAACGCCTGTAAAGAAAAAAGAGGTAATGGTTTTTCAGTAAATGAATGGAAACCATAGAGCAAAAAGACAGCAAAAGCGATGGCACTTTTGATGGTCAGCGAGAGTGAAAACGGATTAAGCTGTGGGCAATAACGCGAAAAAACACCTAACAATACTTCTGACAACATCATGACAATGAGTACCGGTGCCGCTAGCATGATACTACCTTGCATTAGTAGCAATAATAACTGCCCGGTTTCGTTAATGTTCATCTCAGTCAATTCACTGCCTTTGGGCAATACCCGGTAGCTTGCTGACAATACGTCAACCAGCAAACGCATACCGCCATGGGCAAAAAAGATCGCGCCAAAGGCAAAATTGAAAAAACCAGAGATAATGGAACCTTGAACACCGTGCACGGGATCGATGCTATCACTTATCGTCGCACCGCGTTGGTTATCGATGAGTTCACCCAGCGCTATCACCATCCAAAAAGGCAGGCAAAGCGTTACGGCTAAAACCAGCCCCACGACGAGCTCTTTTACCAACAAAATGCCGCCCCCCAGACCAGTAACGGGACTCGCCTCAACGCAGGGCCATAAGCCAATAATCACAAGGAATATTACGGTGTTTTTTACAATAAGATTCGCCAATACTCGCTCACCTAAAATGGGTAACATATAAAAAACAAGCGCCATTCGAGCGTAGGCAAGCATTAAAACCATGACATTATGTTGAAAATACAAAAAAAGATTAGTGAATAACATGATGTTATTTCTCACTGAAAAGCCATTGAAAACACCTGGTATGAGAAATAGAGCATCTCTGCTGAAAACCAATCAATCAGCATGAACAAACTGGCAAATACGGCCAATAACTTTACGCCGAAAGGCAATGTTTGTTCCTGTATTTGCATTACTGTTTGAAATAGACCCACCACAATCCCTACTGCAGTCGCAAAAGCAATAGGAACAGCCGTTAATTTAAGCACCAACAATAATGCATTATTTCCAACAAAGAGGATATTATTCATGATGTCATAAGTTCTGTATATTGGGTAATTAACCCCTTGGTTAACAAGCTCCAGCCATTCATTGCGACGAATAGAATCAACTTGATCGGGATAGAGATCGTGACGGGGCTCATCATCATCATTCCAAGCGCTAAAAGAATACTGGAAACTACCATATCAATAACAACGAATGGCACGTAGAGATAAAAGGCAATTTTGAAAGCGCTCTGAATTTCACTCAACGCATAGGCTGGCATGAGCGTCATCAACGGCAATGATTCCACTTCATGCTCCTCCAATTGAAGGGCGTTATCCTTGTCACCTTGCTGGACATTGTAGAAAAAATAAATAAGATCGCGGTCGGAATAATGCACCAGATAGTTTTTGTAACTACCTAACCCTTGATCCATAAACAAATCGACTGACTGCGTATCATTAAAATTGATATTATTTCGCTCAACAAATTTCAGTATGTTTTGAGTGACTGGCATCATAACAAAGGCAGTCATGATTAATGCTATGCCATTCAGTGTCAACGTTGAAGGTACTTGCTGAATCCCCAATGCATTACGAACCATGATAAGTACGATAGAAAATTTTATAAAACAGGTTCCACCGGCAATAACAAAAGGTAACAATGTAAAGAATGAGAGCAGTATAATTAGTGAAACATCATTACTCAGCATATATTGCGTCCGTTTGCCCTACGGCTGTGCCGTTCATACTGTTTACCTCTACAGCCAATGAGCCGTCATCCAGTACAACTAACTCACCGCGCGCAAATAGCTTGCGATTGAGATAAATTCTGATCTTTTTTTCCGCATTGCTATTTAACGGTAACTGCGCACCTGGCTGCAAACTATCCAATTCGCCGACCGTGAGCGACACACTGTCTAATACAAACTCAATATTGATGGGCAAATTCATCCATTCAAATGTTATTTCATCTTCGTCGCGTAGCGCATCGTCTGAATCTGCGATGTAAAATTCCTCCACAAAAACCTCCAAGTCCTGAGTTAAACAAAAATGTGCAATTGGGCAATGCTCAATAAGCAGCATGGGATCGTAGCGCTCAATACGCATCAAATCGCCTTTGCCCATCGCCACCAATTGCGCCAGTGGCAAGCGGGTACTGCCCAACCTATAGCGCAGGCTAAAAGGAAGATGTTCAAGCCAGGGGCGGGAAATCAATAGCGTCTGATCTTGGTCCTCTGGCCAGTCGCAACAGAGCAATGAACAGGGCCTGGCAGGTACACGCGTAACAGATACCGGCAACGGACTTGCTGGAATAGCGACGTGTTGAATTACCCACCGTTTATTGGCCACCCACCAATCAGGTTGGTGATGACACAGCCAACGAGAAAGATAGCCAAGCGGCACCTGTTCCCACGCAATACCGGGCAGTTCACACACGCTCGCCGCAGCCCATTCATCAGCATCAACCCATGCCTGGGCAAAATTCTGTTCCTCATCCTCCAAATCGAGACTGAGGTAACGACGCGAGGGACTGGGTAGTGCCATTTCACTGCCCGGAATAGTCAGGGTTATTTCCCCGGCGGCATGCGACTGCCGGGGCCTTTGACGCAACCGCTCCCGCACATTCATTATTGTTCCTCTTCCTGTTCTTTCTGCTGCTGGCCTTGCTGCTGTTCATCTCCGGCGTTATCGGGAAGGAGAATGTGCGGCGTTTGGTTTGGCCAGTGACCAAGTTGCCGGGCTAACGCATCGGAAGCGCGCACATCTGACGGTTGCAGAACCATTGCACTTTCGAACAAGCTGTCACGCCGTAACGTCACCTTGACAGAATGATCACCAAACCAGCGTTGAAATGGGTAACTGATCCGCACCGTTTGATCGTCATGAGAGTCACCAAGGCGCAGCGTATTCAATCTCTCGCGTTTTGTAATCGTGCTAAAGGCGGTGTTCATGAGCTCATTACGCTGTGTGTGAAGTGCTTTAGCGGGTGGACGGGATGTGTCGTAGTGCCCTCTGGTGTCATGCGCAGGGCCAACCGCAGGCACAGACTCCGCCGAAGGCTGCATATCGACAGCACGGGAGGCGTCAAATCGTGTGGCAGGATCAGCCCTATCAGACACCTTGTCAGACACTATGCTGGCCCGTTGCTCAAAAAAGGGAACGACGCCGGATTGCTCAGTGGCTGGTAATGTCATGCTATTGACCGCGATGGGTGCCCCATCATGTACTGCAGCGCGATACGCTCTGGTGTGCGAAACAGGTAAATCACGCCGATGCATGTCCTGATCGTGCAACACCTGTTTTTTTCCCTTTTCTTGCAATAAGGCGCCGTTGTGCTTCAAGCTCAACGGCTTGTCATACAAAATGGGCGTGTAATAATGAAGATACATAATCGTCTTTGAAGGTTGTGTTTCATTGTTTTTCTTTTTCTCTGCTATTCTCTCGAGGGATATTTCACTTTCAGAGTCGGTTTCCGATGAAGTCTGGGTTTCTATTGGTGCATCACCCGATTTTATCTCCATAACTTACTCTCTCCTCAATATCATTTTCAGTATTGGTATCGGCACGTTGAAGTTGGTTACGCCGTAAACGGTGAAGATAGCGTGAAATATTGCTGTGTCTTTTTTCACACCCCATTATCACGCGCTGACATTGTTCAATTTTTTGTTTTTCTATATCAGCATCATTCTGCAAATCAATAATGCGCTGAGCAATATCTTGCTGGTTACTCATCAATACACCCTGCTGCCGAATGCGTTGATACATTTTGCTGCGACTAATCACCCCTGGCGGCATCAACTGAGCAATCTCCATGCTTATTGCTTCATACTCCTTATCGCATTGTGCAATGATGTGACAAAACTCATCCAATAGCGCTTCACTCTTTTTTTTATCATGCCCGGCACGATTTTTTTTATGCTCCAGTAAAGCTAAAAAAGCATTTCCTTTACGCCAGGCATGCATAAAGGTTATCCAAACACGCGGTGATCTCGATTTTCTGCATCATGTCCTGTTTGAGAAAATCTGCCATCTGCTCCTTTTTATTCAGGGCAGTATCGTTTTCAGCATTCTCTCCAGCTTGATATTCGCCCAAGTCCAGATACAGTTGCATATCTTGTTGCCGAAAAAGCAATTCTCGAAAACGTGCTGCGGCACGCTGCTGCTCTGATTGCGTAATATGAAAAAAAAGACGACTAATGCTTTGTAAAATATCAATCGCTGGATAATGCGCTTGAGCAGCCAATCGTTTACTCAAATAAATATGTCCATCGAGGATAGAACGGACTTCATCACCAATAACATCCGGTTCCTCTTCATTCTCAATCAATACCGTATAGAAGGCCGTTATTGATCCCTGCTGAAAGCGCCCTGGTCGCTCTAACAGTTTGGGTAATGCTTCAAACACAGAGGCGGGATAACCGCGACGAGCGGGCATTTCTCCCATACTGAGTGCTGTGTCACGTAACGCTCGCGCATAGCGGGTTATTGAATCAATAAACAGCAGGACATGCTTCCCTTTGGCGCTAAAATATTCTGCCACCCGTGTCGCTATCTGTGCGGCATTATAGCGCTCAATACACGATCGGTCCGATGTGGCGTAAACCAATACCACTTGTGAACGGCGCGGAGATTGCTTCAGCGTTTCGATAAACTCGGTAACTTCACGTCCACGTTCGCCAATCAGCCCAATAACATAAATATCCGCCTCAGAATGTTCAATCAGCATGCTCATCAACGATGTTTTGCCACTGCCGGCAGAGGCGAAAATACCTATGCGCTGCCCCAAACCGCAAGTGAGTAACCCATCAATAGCACGAACGCCCGTCCTCAGTTGCGTATCAATAGGCATGCGCTGGGTAAAATCTTTGGGCTCGCCCTGTACTGCCAGCACTTGCGTCACGCCAGAATCACGCAACGCGTTGCCATCCAGCCTCGCGCGGACATTTCCCATCGCATCAAGCACAGCGCCAGCAACATTGTCATTTAGCGCAATCTTAAACGGTTTACCCGTCGGATAGAGCACATTGCGACGAGAAAAACCCTGGTTATCATTTAGCAGGCTTAACAGCGTATATTCGTGGTTAAAGCCAATAACTTGTGCAAGACCCACTCTTGTTGAATCCTGAAGGGAACGCTGTACCTCACACACCTCGCCAATATAAGTACCCGGTAAATAGGCCTCTATTACGTTTCCCTGAATTCTTACAGGGTGGGCAAGATGGACAAAGTGTTGCGCAACCATGGGTGCACTCCCGTCATTAATTTAAGGCTGTGCGATACTGCTGCAACACCGTTAAAAAGGTATCCAGCATCTCCATAAACGCGGACGCTGATTCACAATGTTTTTCTTTTACCTGGGCACGCAGATCTAAACTATTATCAATCTGGTACAAACACGGTTGCCCTGCATGAAAGGCCTCTTCATTGTGAGCCAATAACAATGGAAATAGATTGGCGCTGCAATAACACAAGGTAGAAAGATTGACTTCACCCAACTGAGCCCAAACCCAAATCTCCTCATCATTACTCTTGATATGGATAGTGGGGATACCATCTTTCATATGTAACGATATCGTAGAGTGATTATTCAGATCTTTATCAAGAACCTCTGACATCCCCACTTCTGCTAAAATCTCGGTTAGCAACGCAACAACATCATATTGCATAATTCACCCGTTAATTTTGTAGTAAACCAATAACATCGATGTCCACACTTTGTGAAACCTCACCAAATGAGAGCACATCCATTTCAGGATAACGTTCTTCAACCAACTTTTTCACAAAACGTCGAATATCAAGAGACACCATTAAAATAATATCTCTGGCATTAACACCGTTGCCATGAATACTTTTTTCTAAGCAATGCATAATTCGCTCAGTTTCTGGTGGAGGCAAGTTGATAAAGGTTCCCCCAGACGTTTGCCTGATACCATTACGTACCACCGCTTCCAGCTCATGTGACATAACAAATGCACGTATTTTTCCTTCCGTAGAAAATCGGTTTGATATATAGCGAGATAACACACCACGCACATGCTCCACTAACATAATGGGATCCTTTTCTTTCGGAGCCCACTGTACCAATGCCTCAAGAATCAACCTCATATTCCTGATAGAAATGCGCTCTTGTAGCAAACGTTGAAAAACCTCAGTGATACGCTGAACGGTATTATTTCTGTAACACTCTTTAAGCAACTCTGGGTATTTTTTATCAAGATCGTCAAGCAGTATTTTAGTTTCCTGAATACCGAAAAATTCGGTAATATTTCTCGCCAGCAGCGTCGATGCGCAGACGTAAAATTCATCCTGCGCGCTGCGCGTATAGAATCCAAGGCCGTGAGCTTTTTTGCATTGTTCTTCGGGAAGCCAATAGGTCTTTACTTGATTTACTTCATTAACCTGCACATTGCTGTCCAGAACCTGGTATTCATCACCGCGTAGCAAAATCTTATGCATACCGGGGAAAAGAGGGAAACTGGCGGCCTCAATCTCATTAATTAAAATGACTATTGTATTTTGTGGTGTGTCTTTTTTATAGTTCATCACCACATCAGGTAAACGCACACCGTATTCGATAAAAAAATGACGTTTTAAATACGATGAAAAACCATATTGGTCTACTATTTTTTCATGTCCAGAAAATACGGTAACGATTAAAGGAATGGTTTCTGGGATAAACTCACCGTCGATCACAACAGGTTTCCCCTTCTCTTCAATGTCGTTCTCTTTCTGATCTGAACGTGATGCCATCGCTCCCCGTTGATTTTCTTCCCGTCGGTGTTTGATATAGAGCCCAAACAGCAGTGCGGCCAATAGCAAAAATACGGCTAATGGAAAACCGGGCAACAGGCCAAGTGCGATGGCAAGAACGCCGGTAACCACCAGTATGAATTTATTAGAAAACATATCCTGAATGATCTTAGATCCCAGATTAGTATCTTCGCTATTATTTACACGCGTAACAATCAAACCACCACTAATGGAAATGAGGAGCGCGGGTATCTGTGCTACCAACGCATCACCTATCGTCAACAGCGTATAAACTGAAAGCGCTGCCGACATGCTCATTCCATGTTGCATCATTCCAACCGAAATGCCACCCAGCAGGTTAACAAATATGATGACAATCCCTGCGATTGCATCACCTTTGATAAATTTCATCGCACCATCCAGTGCGCCGTAAAGTTGACTTTCGGCCTCCAATACTGCTCGTCGCTGCCTTACTTCATTTTCGTCAATCACTCCGGCTTTGAGATCGGCATCGATGCTCATTTGTTTTCCAGGCATGGCATCAAGCGAAAAACGTGCCGCAACCTCAGCGATACGTTCAGAACCTTTAGTAATAACAATAAATTGAACAATGGTAACGATAAAGAAAATAACAAAGCCAACAATGAGGTTGTCGGCAATCACGAACTCACCGAAACTGGAAATAATGTCTCCAGCATCGGCATCCATCAACACTAAACGACTTGTACTGATGGATATCGCCAATCGAAAAATGGTACTGATTAATAAAATGGCAGGAAACGATGAAAAATCCAGAATCCTATTAATGTAAAATGACCCTAAAAATATCATCAATGCCATTGTCAAATTGAAACCAATAAGAAAATCGACCACATACGTAGGCAAAGGGATAATCAGCATCACGACGACAAGAATCATTATCAATAAAATAATGAGTTCTGGACGATTTCTAGTCTCTAGAATAAAATTCTGTAGTATCATATTTCAGCATCATGTCTATATCAAAGTAGTTATGCTTTACATCAGGAGTAGTAATCAGACCATGGCCCTTTCCGACAATCTTTATCATGAAAGTACGTCAGCAGCGCAGAAATAAAATCCAATAGGTATTGCCGACACTCTGGATCAATGAACATTCGTTCTGGTGTTTTATTATACACCCCTCTTAATATCTGAATCACCGTGGCACGCTGTGTTAACCGTAAACGTTGCATAAAATCATGGTGAAAATTATGAAGAGAACCTTCAAACTTATGACTTTCGATAATGCCATTCAGGTAAAGAATGACTATATCACTTTCATCCATTATTTTTATTTCATTTTTTAAACTCTCACGAAACGACAGCGTAGAAAATCGTTCATTTAACAGTAAATCTAAAGTGTGAATCGTTCTAGCATCAGATAACCTATTGCTTAACGGACCAAATTCATCAAAATGGATACCTGGCTCACTTGATTTCATATCGGCAATGAGCGCATTCATGGTAAAAGCCAATAAACGCTGGCGGTTATGGCAGCCGTATTGTTCTATCCAATCCTGATAGATAAAACTGCCTGGCAGGTCTAATTCTAAAAAACGCAAGTAACAGTCGCGCAAGTCTCCAGCAGATAAGTGCTGTTGGCCTTCCATGCTGCTAAAACGTTTTGCAAGATGACCAATATTTATGCCGGAGCGCATTTTTGGGCAATCCGAGAACTTTTCGAGCTCGGCCATCGCCTCTTTTATTCTCTTCTTTTGTAGCGCAGAAAGTTGACGATTAAGCATCAATTCACGTAATGCCAGCATCAGGTCACTGTCATTAGGGAAGAGACTTCTGCCATATTTCAACAATCCATCCCTGTTCAAGGACAATCTGGACACTTGCTTAATCAAGGCATCATGCTTTTCGTCGGCCTTCTCTTCCAACATGGAAGAAAGAAAGTCGTTCTCAATATTGTCGTTCCTGCGGCCCATTCGGCTAAAACGCCCGAATGTACTCAGCACATCAGCAAATTCCTCGGCGGCATTACTGATCTGCTCTTGCAGATTCTTTACTGGCTGACGCTCACTTTCCTCACTGGTGGCAGGCACCGTTGACCGGTTGTCCTCCTCTCGAAAATACATTCGCTGGAGGCTTGCTCGTCCAAGCGGAGGTATCGCCATCTATATACCTTGCCGTTTGTTCATAAATTGCCGCAACATGGTGACGGTTGACTGCAATGTTTCTGTATCTTCACCGGAAAGATTTCGCCCCAGTACCGGGTTATTCTCCCAGCGCCCCTGCCAGGTTTCGCCATATGCTAATAAGCGTGGCTGAATAAGAAACAGTCGTACCATGTTTCTATGGCTGGTATAGGTATAATCAAACAGCTTTCCTACCAGTGGGATATCTTTCAGCAATGGAATACCAGAACTTCGCAACTCATCCTGCTCGCGACTGTAGCCACCAATTAACAGACTGTAGCCCATCGGAACACGGGCCGTGGTGCTGATTTGTGTATTGTTCACAATAGGCAACGTGTCAATACTCTCCATCACACCATTAGCCTGCGGTATTTTCCCATCTTGGATATTGAGTATCATCTCAATTTCCTGACTGTGTTTTCCTAAACGAGGAATAACACTGATCATTGTGCCAAAGGTCACTTTCTCTAATGATGAATAACGCTCTCCCAATAACCGGGTGTAGAAACTACTGTTATTATCAAACAACGCAGGGACATTTTCCTGGGTAAGCAACTCTGGCCGGGAAACGACTTGTGCATTTCCCTTCTCAACCAGCGCAGTAACTTTTGTAAGAAAATTCATACTGTTTGCTGGATTCAATGCGCTTGTAGCACCATTAAAGTTAATACCAACATTTCCTATACCTGCCTGACCTTGCCAAACAACCCCTAAGGCATCTACATCATTTTTCGAGATATCGATAATCCATAGAGAGAGTTGGATTTGCTGTTTGGCAATATCTATAGCGCGAATAAGATCGTCAACAAAAGCGACTTGTTTTTCACTCCCTTGGATCAGTAAGCTATTGGTATCAGTATATGCCACAATATTTATTGCATTACGCTCTACGCCGCTGTAAACCTCATCCTGACGGTCACGCTGGTCATAATTATCCCCAGATAAAGGGAGTGAATTTTTCATTTGGCGAACATATGCCCCCTCTTGGGCATAGCTCATATCATTTTCAATGGCATCTGGTGCATCGGATACCGCTATTTTTGCTCTATTATAGTTCCGTCTGTTGTTAAGTAATTGATTGAGCACTGTTGCTACACCAGGAATAGTTATTGGAGTATCACGCAGTGAAAATTCCCGATCGTTAACAAAGGTATTTCTCAACTTGATTACCTTGATAACATTCTCTCCCGCACCTGGCTGCGAGTAAGTACTATCAATATACTTTGCTGCTGCCGCCACGAGATCAACATAAACAGGTGGTCCCGATAGATAAAATGAACCGGAACCTCTGTGAGATCGAGGAGGGAAACGATCGTCATATAATCCCGTCGATTGTAAATAGGCTTCGAGGCGATTGAACGAAGCATAGGCCAGTTTGATGACACGACTCTGCATCTCATTGACATCGTAAACATAAATCGAACTACCGTCGTCATACCAGATCAAGGCTATCCGACTTGATAGCACATTTAATAATTGGCGTGGTTTCGTCAAATCAAAATTACCTGAAATACGTTTTTTAGCCGCTTCTGTACTGACAATAACCGGTTTTTTTAATACCCCACCAAGTACATAAAAAAGTTGCTGGACGCTATTATTATTAGCAACATAAGTCGTTGTGTTATCGGCTGAAAAAGCGTCTCTGCTGTTTGTTGTATCATATGATGTGATGCTCTCTATCGGTAAGGCACCCGATACAGAAAAAACCATGCTGATTCCTATAACAATCCCTAGCAGATAAAAATCCATTTTACCTATTCTATTCATTCAAAAAGCCTTCCAGATTCTTGAACTCACGTGGCGTTATACCAAAAAGCGTTTTGATTTCCGTGGAGAAATGGGATGACGATGCATAGCCGTTATTCCAGGCAACGGTCGCAATCGATTCATCATTCTCAATCAGTTGTAACGCACTGTATGCAGCGCGCCACATTCTGAGCTGTTTTTTCGGTCCACACGTAAAAGCGTTATAGCAAAGCTTTCTAAAATAGGATTCTGAAACACCATATTCTTTACAGGAATTATAAAGCTTATGTGATTTCATGCTTTTACTGTTATCAAGAACTTGATCCAGCAAAAACTGAGCAACCCAATAGCTCTCAATACCGCGAATAAAATGGCACAGTTTATTGATAACGTCTGTATCGCTGATAAAGTCACGACAAAAAACCAAATCCATAAAGCTCATTTGGGCGTTATCAATGACCGCACAGAAGATTTTTTCTGTTTCAAAGAGGACCTTATGCTGTAAAGGCGCGGCATTCGCCCCCCATAGCCGAGAAGACTCTTTAAATCGATACTCCGTGAAGGCTAAAAAAGTCGCTAACTGGGTAATCAACGATCGTCCTACCAGCCATTTGCCATGAAGCGATAACTCAATAGCACTGTTTGACACCAATACTGCAGACTCATCTCCCGTAAAGGTGACGCGTTCTCGGCTATTCATTATTGAAAAGGTGAATGTCGACTCTGGGGTCAATGGCCGAATAAAGAATAATGAGTCATTAACCCTAAACGTCTCATCAGTGATGACTGAATCTTCAACCATTCCATTATAACCGGGGGTGTATTTACAATTCTGGAGATTTGTATTAGTGACAATACTCTTATTCTGAATCTCTCTATACATAGTGACCTCTGTATAATTCGCATGACATTTATAGAAAATTGCGTCAGCCATACTGAACTGCTCGGCTCATACGCTCTAGAATACTCTAGAATAATAGCGAGCCCACGATAACTATCGGTGCGGTGTGTAGGGCCAGAATATTCACTTAAAAACAACATGTCAAGACACATCAAAAAATGTAAAAATAAATTAATCAAGATAATATATATATCACGGAAATATCATAATTATATTTATACGCATCATTAATCAACACTCGCCGTCTTTAAAGATAGGGGATATTATCTTTTTATCAAAAAAACCGATCACCCCATAACCAAATGATATATAAATAAAACATGACACATCAGGCGCACTGATGTTAAAAACACAAAATAGGCCTACTCAGCAACACAAAACATCACAATAAATAAAAAAATAAAAAAAAAATCAACGCCATATCATTGCTATATTCAATTAGCCCGCTATCATATCCCTACATTTTTTCACCCGACGCTATACAGAATACGATAATAGTATTTGCTAAAGGATATCTCTAACCGTAAAAATAAATGTTGAGCACAAGTGTCCTCACTGACTGAAAACCATTATTGCAATCATACATCACTTAATTATTAAGAGCATGGCGACATCAAGAATTGCCACTCATGTTAAAGGAACAAACGCTTTAGGGTAGCCATATGGATGAAAAACACATTGATAATAATACAACAAATAGAGAGACCTTCACCCTAAAAATCCTTTTTGGCCCTATGTTTGGTTGCGAGTTAAATCTGCCTGCGGATAACTACTTCTTCAACATCCATCCTCCAATAAAGCCGAGTAACACGGGGGGTGATATTCAAGAAGGTGTTGCTAACATGGCATCTTTCGCTTGTAAAACCTTATATATACCTTGCGAAGTCGATTCAGACAACCTTCGTCTTTATTTGACAGAAAAATTAGAAATTGATGGGAAACATGGATATCAGGTTGACATACTGAGTCCCAATAACTCACAGATAGCGCTCATCGAAGAGAATGTTTTTTTTCAACAAGGACATATTCGACTTGCCCTCAAAAAACATCATGAAGAATGGTCAGAGGAATTATCCACCTTCACATGGGCAAAAGAAAGTCAGGTATCTTCTGTACCTGATATCTTGCTAGAAAAATCCAAAAGCAAAGAAATAAAAAAGTATTTATATTTTTTTCTTGTGTTGTCAATAACTTTTATCTCCATTTACATCGCTTGGTATACTTATTCATTACAATCCAGGCATGTCGCCTCACTCAATACAATCCTCGCTGGTTCACCGGCGCCGCTAAAGATAATTAAATCTGACAGTGAAATTTATGTTTTTGGCGAGGGATATCAAGAAATCAATTGGTTACATTATGTACTTTATAAACTTAATGAAACCGCTAAAGTCATCCCTATATGGACAGCAAAAACGCGAAAGGAAGTGATAAAAAAATTACAGAGCAAGGGCTTTCCTGTTTTACAGTTGGATTTGACACTGCCGGAATTTCCGCAACTGTATACCTACAGAAAACTTGATAATGAACAGGAAGCGTCATTAAAAACACTAGCATATCAGTCACTCCCATATGCAAAACGTATTGATGTTTTTTTTAAAGATAAAAAATCCCTTGTAAAGCAAGCCCAGCATGGACTTGAGCGTATTCAGATCCTCTACCGCTGTGTGACGACAGACAGTGGATTTGCGCTGATCATCAGGGATGACCTTAGTGATAGTGCATTAAACTCACTAAATACGTTTATTACTGATTTTTACAATCAATGGGGAGATCAGATAGTTAGTTTCTCGATCAATATGAACGAAAACATATTGAAAGATAAGTCTTATCTTAATACAAAAGAAGGATATATTTTTATATCCCCTAAGCACTGGTATTTTCCACTAAACAAAAAGGACATAAATTATGGCTAAATACACCCCAGTACATCTCGAGAGTATTTTTATCGACAAAATGTCTGGCGATTTTGAAGCGGGCGCAAACACCTTAATGAAAGCACTGAACAAATCCAGAAAGGCTCTCAGAGCAGATTCATCAAACCCCGCTGTTCTGGCTGAGTTTCAGTCTAAATTACATGCTTACACCCTCTTTAGAAATGCACAAACAAGCGTAATCAAAGCCTATAAAGATGTCGGCGCGGCCATCATTCAAAACTTTCGCTAATGCTGTTCTGACTGTTTTTATATTACTCATGCTTGAGGAATGTTCATGGAGCTAATAAATAAAAACTTGGTTGAGTTAACTCAACTGACACCGGAAAAAAATGATTGGGAAGAGACAGACTCAATGCGAGTCCACGACCAAGCATTTTCCAGGCAGGTATCTACTACCTTTAAAAAAATGGGTGAAACCGATGAGCAATTTAAACAAGCCATTAATGCCTTGAGCAACTCACCAGCATTTTCCAGTAACCCAGAGGCACTATTACAGCTGCAAAATTACCTTGGAGAATACAGCAATTACGTTTCATTAATCAGCACGCTGGCGCGTAAAGGCGTTAGCACAATAGAAACGCTGGAAAAAGCACAATGATGTTTTGTAAATCCGCAAAACTGCTGCTAACCACATTACTCGCCATGTTACTCATGGCGTGTAGTGAGGCCCACCTGCTTGAAAATTTGACGCAGCAACAAGCAAATCAGGTATTGGCTGTTTTACAGCAATACGATATTGCTGCCCAAAAGCAAGGCGGTGGGAAAGGCGGCTACACGGTCACAATTAACCGGGCTGAGACCAATGCGGCATTATCAATTATCAATCTCTACCAGTTGCCATGGCCAGGTGATGTACAAATTGGACAGGCATTCCCAGAGAGTGCCCTGGTCGCATCTCCCAATGCAGAGCAGGCCAGGGTCATATCACTGCAAGAGCAACGCCTCGAACAGTCATTACGCATTATTAGCCAGGTGGTAAATGCGAAAGTCCACATCAGTTATCCGTTATTCAGTAATGATGCCGCCAATCGTTTTACCTCCGATCATGTCGGCGTGATCATTACTCACAAGGGAAACATTGATGAAAGCATGTTTATCTCTCAGGTAAAGTCACTCATAAAAAACAGCCTCAGTAATATTCGCTACGAAAACATTTCTGTAGTGCTTTTTGCTGTACCCGCCATTCAATACGTTCCTCCCACTAAAGTGCGTTCCGTCGAGTTCACGGTTTGGCAAGGCGCGCTGATACTGGTTCTACTCATCGTGCTAATGACAGGAATATATTTCATCGCGATGATGATGCGCCGTTCGCATCCCCATGAAGCGGTAACAGCAATGGCACATGATAAGGAGCCACCGGCATGAATCTATGTCATGAGCAGCTCTTTCATATTCTGTACCACCCCGTCGCTTACGCCCACCCCTCTCATCTACCGGAGGCCTGGCGCCCAAAAGAGCGCGCCAGTCAGCCATTACTGAATTACTGGCTTTATCAGCGCTACCAGCTTACCGCCCCCCCTGAAACCTGGGATGCATCATGCACGTCGGCGGCAGTAATGATAAAGCAGTGGCATCATATGCCTGATATTGCTCATTTATTAGGTGGTTATCTTCTCAAATCATCAATGTCAGATCTCAACCAGGCACTATTTTCCGATCCACAATTGCTGAGTTTTATTGCACTGCCACTGATTCACCATGTCGATCCCAGCCCACTAAAGCAAGGAGGATATACAACGCAGGCTTGCGGGGCGCGATTCATATTAAATCACTGCCATCCGATTCCACAGGCTCTGCAACAACG
Source organism: Symbiopectobacterium purcellii (assembly GCF_052050035.1). Lineage (GTDB taxonomy): Bacteria > Pseudomonadota > Gammaproteobacteria > Enterobacterales > Enterobacteriaceae > Symbiopectobacterium > Symbiopectobacterium purcellii_A. The sequence continues at coordinate 2,842,302 of NZ_CP189882.1, read as the reverse complement.
ATTTATGCTGTTGTTCCCCATCGACATTGAACTCCCCAATATAGACGCACAACCTACGCCCGATCATATCAACTTATTAAACATGGCCACGAATTATGCGAACAGTTTCACTGGCAGAACTGCCTGAAGAGTGCCGCGATTCTGTACTCATTACGGCTAAAAACCGTAAACAACAATCCCGTTCCCACAATGCCATTGAGCATACGTTACACCGCTGCCATGAGATTCATGATGAACAAAAGCGGGCAGCCGACGAGATAAAAAAACAGAAAGAAAAGGAAGGATTTTCCACAGGTTTCAAGCTGTTCTTCACCACCATACTGTCCATGCTGAATGACTATGAAACGCTACAGCAGCAACGCTGGACAGAGCAACGCCAACATTTGCAGAAGGCGATGATTCAAACACTGCACGATCCAGTCATCATTGAATATCTAGTGACACAGTTAAACACGCATTGCGGCCATAGTGACGCGATGACGCTTATCTTACCCGAGGGTGTGGCTGTACCTGACATATCGCCACATTTGACGTGTTTAACCACGCATGAAAACCACATCACGCTGCAATGTGGCTCGCACGCATTACGCTTTCCTGCTGAAACACTTTGCCAGCAATGGATGGCACAGGCTGACAACGACACGCAGAGCTTCACGCAGCAACTGAATGGATTAACACCGGCAACGCTGAAAGAGATTATTGAGACACTGCAACAGGCTATATCACCCACCCCGTACACAGCTAAGGATAAAGATTGATGATATCTCCCACACATATTGAAGGAACAAATACTGTATCAAAGAGCATCCCCAGTTCAGGCGAGGATGACTTTGACGCACTGGTATTGCAGTACCTTACCGTTAATCATCCAAAGGACAATCTCAATATCATACTTAAAAAGCTGAAAGCGCTTGCGCCAAATACTCCATTAACGTTAGCGGCCCTGAGTAAAGCAATGAATGTAGCGCATGCAAAGATGCGCGAGGACTCCGCGCATGCGGAATACGCGAATACGGTTCTCTGCAAAAAAGCCATGCAATTGACAGGGACGAATATGTTTTACACCACAATGATGATTAATATGTTTTTCCCTACGTATGAGGAACATACAGTTATAGAAAAATTTTAACATACTCATTATGTTGATTCAGATACCATCAGAGAGTGACTAACGCCACCTTTATCAGGTGGCAAGGCGCGCCTGCTTAGCGTTGATTCGTCCATTCCGACGACTGAACTTCACCATCATGTTCAATCACAACCGAGTGCGCGGAGGTCATCGAATTTTTGGTTAAATACCACAACAGGTAAGCCATAATGATAAATACCACAACCAGCACCACATTCCTGAGGCGCATATTTTTTTTCTTAGGCCTGACACAAGGAGAAATCGCCAATGAATTGACGGGAATGGACGTCAGATTGATCAATGAGGTTCTGTCATAAACAAATTGTCCGCACGACGTGTCATACTGTGTCGTATAAAGCGTTTCTACTTCAGGGGGAACATTAAAAGCATCCTCGACCACGTCTGTCTCAGGCTCATCAAAAGAAGGCGTCACACCAAAACGGTATCCCAACTTAGGGATAGTCACGATGATTTGCTTATCTTTATCCTGCAAGTTACGCCGCAGTGCGCGGATCACCTGCGCAATGCTTTGCGACGTTACGTATCCCCCTTCCCACACACACGACAGGAAATCATCCTGTGATACAGGATGAGGATATCTTTCGCAAAGCAGGGCCAATACATCGGACTCCTTTTTCCTTAATTGATATAAGGTGTCACCACAGCTTAATGTCCTGAGCTTGGGGCTAAAAATGAAGCCAAGAAAGTAGATATTGCCATCATTCATTAAGCTAATGTTCATTCGCATATCCGCCTGATATTTTGTCTAACAAAGGAATCCACCATCAGGGAATTCTCACTACAAACCATGGTGGCAGTGATTACCTCTCCTCCTTAAATTTCTGCCACCAAGATACTCATCATCCATCCTTATGATAATCCACCATAAAAACGCACCTTGATTGTTTCATGCAGCAGCAAAATATTTTATAAAAAACTTGAAGTGAAATAATAAAAACGATGTTTTATTTTCTAATGCATTGTTTTTCATTAATGCATTGTCTTTTCTTAATGCAATGCATACATGATCATTGTAAATGCGCGGAATTAAAAACTGTTTAAAACTATTAATTACATTACATCCAATCGATAAGACAAATCATACCCACATAAAATCGGCATTTAATAACCAAGTGCAACTATTATTTTCAATTAAGACTTAAAAAGAAAAAATGTGACGCAGTTAAATATAAAACGGCATTCTACTGATGATTCACCCTCGAAGCAAGTTAATGTAATTAAATGATTTTAAACGTCTTTATTCAGAATAACAACGATTCATTAAAAGATAATCACACCATGACACGTTGACGAATTCCATTAGCAATCATTAAATAATAGTGCGTCAATAGCATTACTGGCCACGCTATTTCCAGATACTCAACGACCACATCAGCGCTTATAGAGATAAGTCACCAAAAAAAACACGTAGATATATTTACAATAATATTTTCCACGATCGACCATCACGCCTGGCTGCCAGCATATGTTATTTGGCTCTGAGAATAACACTGACGATATTTAGAACATTTCACGAAACCAATAAAAATAACAAAACACAATTTTAATATGGGTGTTATTCTATGGTATTGATGAGACATTGATATTATCCCTTTTTTTTCAATATATGATTCATTTATGATATAGCACTATAATCTTCCGTACAGGGTTACTCTTGCAAAAAACGATTCTTGCAAAACTTCCTTATCCGAGTCTGTAAATAATTTTGTGTAAATGGCTCCATTGCTTAACCGGAGATTCGTTCTCCATACATCAACATGAATTGGCTCATAGCAGGTTTCCAGTCTCTGATTGGCAAGGTCCATTTAGCAGAGATATTATTCAAGGCTAGATAGAGTAATTTTATCACCGAGTCATCCGTTGGAAATATTCGTCGCGTTTTCGTTATCTTGCGCAATGAAGCATTTAACGACTCTATCGCGTTGGTGGTGTAGATAACCTTGCGGATCTCCGGCGGAAAGTCAAAAATGACGATGAGACGTTCCCAATTATTTCTCCACGACGGGCTGATCGTCGGGAACTGCTCATCCCATTTGGCCGCGAAGGCATCCAGGGCCTCTTCAGCGCCCTCTAGCGTTGCGGAACTATAGATGGTGCGCAGGTCAGCAGCAACGGCCTTACGCTCTTTCCAGCCGACGTAGCGCAGCGAGTTCCGCACCTGATGCACAATGCAGAGCTGTACCCGCGTATGCGGGTAAACAGCTTCAATGGCATCAGGAAAGCCTTTCAGGCCATCGCAGCAGGCGACGAAGATGTCCTTTAGCCCACGATTTTTCAGTTCTGTCATCACAGATAACCAGAACTTGGCCCCCTCAGTTTTGGCTATCCATAGCCCCAGCAGCTCTTTTTCGCCCTGGCCGTTGACGCCGAGGGCCAGATAAACAGACTTGTTGGCCACGGCTCCGCCGTCCTGGCTTTTGACAACAATACAGTCAAGGTAAACAATGGGATAAAGCGCATCCAGCGGCCGTTGCTGCCAGCGCTTAACTTCATCCATCACAGCATTGGTCACTTGAGAAATGAAGCCAGCGGAAACATCGACCCCGTAGACTTCTTTAAAGTGTGCCTGAATATCACGGGTTGATAACCCTCTGGAATAGAGAGAAATAATGCGGTCATCGAAGCCGTTAAGCTGTTTTTCGTTCTTACCGATCAGTAAACTAGTTGCTGAATAGAGACTTGCATTTTTTGTCAGGCTATTGAGAATAAAAAGAGGTTTAACTTAGAGAATAAAGGTTTGAAATGATCAACAAAGAGCGGTTGTTACGAGATAATCGTTTATGTAAAGAAATCATTGGATTATCAGTCGAAGAATTGAAAAATTTAGCCGCTGAATTTTCAGCTTGTTATTTGATTTATCGGAAAAAGAATCGAAAAGATCACGAGCGGCAGATGGGTGCAGGGCAGAAAGGATTTATCCCAACCCCATTAGATAAACTGCTTTTTATTTTATTATATTTAAAATGTTATCCGACCTATGATTTGCAAGGACTTCTTTTTGGTTTAGAGGCTTTGTTGAATAATTTAACCGTTTGATTTACATCTTCTTTAGGTAGAATGCATGTACAGAGACTGTATTTTGTTAGAACGACAAATCAAGTAGTTAGCACAATAAAAAGCATTACGGCTGGAAAACTTAGTTGTTGGAGTGTTATAATAATTATGTAAATCAGCATGTTAAATTATTCAACAAAGCCTGGTTTAGATAGAACACGGGTATGTCGCTGGGTAAAAATATTATTGCCGGTTTTAGAGATGACCTTGGGGCGAGAATGTGTTTTGCCCGCTCGTCAAATTCGCTCTGCTGAGGAATTTTTTCGCGCCTTTCCTGGAGTTAAAGACGTCTTTATTGATGGGACAGAGCGACCTGTCCAAAAGCCTAAGAATCTGCGTCGGCGAAAGAAAATGTATTCGGGAAAGAAAAGACAGACCACTCGAAAAGCGCTTATTATGACTGACGAAACAAGGCAAATTGGATTTATCCCCATGAGCAAAAATGGGCGCCGTCACGATAAACGCTTTCTCGATAAAGTCGATATAATTCGCCATATTCCTCCTGAGGTAACCATCTGGGCAGATACCGGTTTTCAAGGTATAGCTAAACGACTTAATTTTGATTACATTATTTAAATGAGCTATTCAATTGATTTTAGACGTAAAGTGATATCTACACGGAAAAACGAAGGGTTGAGTATCCGAGAAACAGCGAAGCAATTTCGGATTGGCCCTGCCTCTGTATCGCGTTGGATTAATCAAATAGAGTCAAAAGCATCGACCACGCGTCAGCGAAAGATCGATAAATCCGAGTTGATAAAAGATGTTGAACAATATCCAGATGCTTACCAAAAAGAACGTGCAGAGCGTTTTGGCGTTTGTCAGAAGGCCATTTGGCAAGCGCTTAAAAAGCTGGGATTGACCTATAAAAAAAACTCTACGTCATCCGAAAGCCGACGAAAACGCCCGGCAGGGATTTCAACAAAAAAAACAACAGTATGAAAAAGAAGGTAAACCTATTGTTTTTATTGATGAAAGTGGTTTTTCACACGATGCCCCACGGACTCACGGCTATTCCCCAAAAGGTCAACGGTGTTTTGGCCTGAAGAACTGGGGAGCTAGGGGAAGAACAAATGTTATCGGCGCTTTATTAGGCACAACGCTGTTTGCTATCGGATTATTTGATATCAATATTAACAGCGATGTTTTCTATGCCTGGGTCACACAAGTCCTTATCCCAGGACTCCCTAAAAACAGTGTAATCATGATGGACAATGCCACTTTTCACAAAAAACATAATATTCAACAAGTCATCATCGATGCAGGGTATATGGGGCTTTGTTGAATAATTTAAGATACTGATTTATATAAGCATTATAAAATTTCAACGACTAATTTTTCCTCTCGGAATGCTTTTTATTGTGCTAACTATTTGATTTGTCGTTCTAACAAAATACATTCTCTGTAAATGCATTCTAACTAAAGAAGATGTAAATCAAACGGTTAAATTATTCAACAAAGCCGGTATATGGTGGAGTATTTGCCTACATATTCGCCAGATCTTAACCCAATTGAGCATAAATGGGCACAAGCAAAAAGCAAAAAAAGAGAGATGGGTTGCGATACAGAGAGTTTGTTCTCAGTCCATATGGTGTAATCAAAATTAAGTCGCTTGGCTATATAGAGAAACAGCATCCTAATACACAAATCCCAAAAAAAGGAACTCGAAAAAGACCTTTATCGCCTGAACAAAAACAAGAAAATAAAATAATCTCGGGCATCCGTATTACAGTTGAACACGCCATCGCGGGTATCAAGGAGTCTGTAAAGAATTTTGTGTAAATGGCTCCATTGCTTAACCGGAGATTCGTTCTCCATACATCAACATGAATTGGCTCATAGCAGGTTTCCAGTCTCTGATTGGCAAGGTCCATTTAGCAGAGATATTATGCAAGGCTAGATAGAGTAATTTTATCACCGAGTCATCCGTTGGAAATATTCGTCGCGTTTTCGTTATCTTGCGCAATGAAGCATTTAACGACTCTATCGCGTTGGTGGTGTAGATAACCTTGCGGATCTCCGGCGGAAAGTCAAAAATGACGATGAGACGTTCCCAATTATTTCTCCACGACGGGCTGATCGTCGGGAACTGTTCATCCCATTTGGCCGCGAAGGCATCCAGGGCCTCTTCAGCGCCCTCTAGCGTTGCGGAACTATAGATGGTGCGCAGGTCAGCAGCAACGGCCTTACGCTCTTTCCAGCCGACGTAGCGCAGCGAGTTCCGCACCTGATGCACAATGCAGAGCTGTACCCGCGTATGCGGGTAAACAGCTTCAATGGCATCAGGAAAGCCTTTCAGGCCATCGCAGCAGGCGACGAAGATGTCCTTTAGCCCACGATTTTTCAGTTCTGTCATCACAGATAACCAGAACTTGGCCCCCTCAGTTTTGGCTATCCATAGCCCCAGCAGCTCTTTTTCGCGCTGGCCGTTGACGCCGAGGGCCAGATAAACAGACTTGTTGGCCACGGCTCCGCCGTCCTGGCTTTTGACAACAATACAGTCAAGGTAAACAATGGGATAAAGCGCATCCAGCGGCCGTTGCTGCCAGCGCTTAACTTCATCCATCACAGCATTGGTCACTTGAGAAATGAAGCCAGCGGAAACATCGACCCCGTAGACTTCTTTAAAGTGTGCCTGAATATCACGGGTTGATAACCCTCTGGAATAGAGAGAAATAATGCGGTCATCGAAGCCGTTAAGCTGTTTTTCGTGCTTACCGATCAGTGTCGGCTCGAAGGTACTGTTGCGGTCGCGCGGAATATCGAGCTCGATCTCCCCATTTTGGCTACGTACGCTCTTGGATGTCTTGCCATTGCGTGAGTTGCCTGAATGATTACCAGCCGGGTCATGCTTAGCATACCCAAGGTGCATCTCCATCTCAGCTTCAAGAACCCGTTCCGCCAGTCTTTTAGTCAGCACCTTGAGTAGGCCTGATTCACCCAGCAGATCCTGAGGGGAGTGACAATCTTGAAGCAGTTGGTCAATAAGTTCGTTGCTGATAGGCATTTTGTTATCCTTTGAAGGTTTTCCTCAAAATGCCATTTACACAGATTATTTTACAGTCTCGTATCAAGCGCCTCGGTTGCATGACCCAAATTTTACGGAATCGTAGACCCTTTATTGATGATACCTTCTTACTCCTTAGCGCCGGTCTTTGGAATTTCCATCTCAGAACAGCGTAAAATTTACTTCAATCACCGAAACACCCTTATTTCACTATTAAGCAACACGCTTATTGTGTTGCCACGCAGCCCTGCGCCTGTTGGGCTCATCTTGCTTCAATGATATGCTTTGCCGTCCACGCAGCCGGTGAGAGAAAAGCATGACGCACCAAGACCACATTCGACACGCCTTATGGGAAATTGAACGCACGCTACGCTACAGAGTGTTTTGGCAATCCGCACCGCCGCAGGCCAGTGCGTTTACCAGCACAGAACCTTTCTGCATTGACACCATGAGTGCCGAACAATGGTTGCAATGGGTATTGCTGCCGCGCTTGCATGCCATGTTGGATGGCGGCGTTCCCTTGCCTTTGTCGCTCGCGATCGCTCCCTATTTTGAAGAGGCCCTGACCGGGGATATCAACGATATCGCGCCGCTGTTGGAACAATTGCGCGCGTTGGATGCGTTTTTTGTGCCTGCCGATGCGCAGGGAGAGCTGAATGCTTGAAATTCTGTACCAGAATGAGCACCTGATCGCCATTAACAAACCGGCTGGGTGGTTGCTTCACCGCAGCTGGCTGGATCGCAGAGAAAAAGTGGTGATCATGCAGACGCTTCGCGATCAGATTGGTCAGCATGTTTTCACGGTCCATCGTCTAGACCGACCAACGTCAGGCGTGCTGTTGTTGGGGCTTTCCAGCGACATAGCGCGCCTGCTTTCGCAGCAATTCGAGCAGCACCAGATTCAGAAAACCTACCATGCAGTAGTGCGTGGGTATCTTTCCGGTAGCGATACCATCGACTATGCGCTGACTGAAGAGCTGGACAAAGTGGCTGATAAGCTCGCCCAGCGCGATAAACAAACTCAGTCGGCCATCACTCACTACCGTTCTCTGGCGCAGGTGGAACAACCGGTGGCGGTGGGGCGCTATCCTACCGCCCGATACAGCCTGGTTGAACTGATGCCACAGACGGGGCGCAAACATCAGTTGCGCCGCCATATGGTGCATTTGCGGCATCCTATTTTGGGTGACTCAAAGCACGGCGATTTGCGTCAGAATCGCGCGATGGCTGCACATTTTGGTTGTGGGCGCTTGATGTTGCATGCCAGCCAACTAACGCTGTGCCATCCTGTAACAGGAGAGCCCTTGGTATTGCGTGCCGGGTTGGACATGGCCTGGATGCACGTAATGACGCAATTTGGCTGGCTAGGCAGTCTCCCTGATGTTGAAAGGGTTGAGTTTCCGCCTGACTCGGGGCAGGATAACGGCCTTTCCAGTACTGCCGAATAGCGTATACGGCGTTATCGGGCACGCAGCGATACATTACACTTGGAGTCATCATCATGGCGCAAATTGGTATTTTTGTTGGCACGGTTTATGGAAACGCATTGCTGGTTGCAGAAGAAGCGGAGAATCTGCTGAGTGAGCGCGGTCATCAGGTCAAGGTGTTTGACGATGCCGATCTGTCATCCTGGCTGGCGTATCGCGAGCAGTATGTGTTGGTGGTAACGTCAACCACCGGGCAAGGGGATCTGCCGGATTCCATCGCCCCGTTGTTTGCTGCACTGCGTGAAAAAGGTGGCCATCAGCCAGCGCTACGCTATGGCGTCATTGCTCTGGGCGACAGTAGCTACCCGCATTTTTGCGGCGCGGGCCAGCAGTTTGATGCGTTGTTGCAAGAGATGGGGGCTCAGCGTGTGGGAGATGTGCTCCATATTGACGCGACAGAATGCCCGGAGCCGGAAGTGCTTTCCTGTCCGTGGGTAGAGCAGTGGGCAGGATTGGTTGAAGCGGGTTAAGCACGTTGAATAACCGTGTGTAAAAAACGGAGCGATGATGCTCCGTTTTATCATGACGTTAGCTGCTCAGGGGATTAACGCCCTTTGGTCAGTTTCTCCAGATCGGATTCGATCTCATTAATCTTGTTCGCCACCACGCTTTCCAGATGACGCAAGTCATCAAGAATTTTACGTTTCAAATCGACTTCCACCTGATCGCGTTGGCAAATCTGGTCCAGTTCATCAATGACATAGCGCAGATTGGGGCTGATCTCATTGATCTCTTTAAAGCCTTGTCCGCTGTTATCCGCAACGATGGTTTTACGCTGACGCGGATATTTAAATTTTACGGTTTTGGCGAAAAACTCCCCTTTATCCTTACGAAAATAGATTTTCAGGATGTCGTTGCTGGCCTCCTGGCGCAGGCTATAGCGATCAATTTCATCGGGATGGGAGATACCCAGGCTTTTTAGATTGTCATACATGGCGCCACCTTTTGGGGAGTGATAAAGAAAAGGCGGGTAACACCCGCCTTGTTCAGTTTAGTCGATGGTGCGAAGCAGTTCATTGATACCCACTTTACCGCGGGTTTTCGCATCCACTTTTTTCACGATCACGGCGCAGTACAGGCTGTAGCTGCCATCTTTCGACGGCAGGTTGCCGGAAACAACGACGGAGCCTGCCGGTACGCGACCGTAATGCACTTCACCGGTTTCGCGATCGTAGATTTTAGTGCTTTGGCCGATAAACATGCCCATGGAGATAACCGCGCCTTCTTCCACGATCACGCCTTCTACCACTTCAGAGCGTGCACCGATAAAGCAGTTGTCTTCGATGATGGTCGGGTTAGCCTGCAACGGCTCCAGTACGCCACCGATGCCGACGCCGCCGGACAGGTGGACGTTTTTCCCGATCTGAGCGCAAGAGCCGACGGTCGCCCAGGTGTCAACCATAGTACCTTCGTCAACGTAAGCACCGATGTTGACATAAGATGGCATCAGCACCGTGTTGCGGGCGATAAATGCGCCCTGACGCACACTGGCCGGAGGCACTACGCGGAAACATTCACGTTGGAAGCGCGCTTCATCGTAACCGGCGAATTTCATCGGCACTTTGTCGTAGTAGCGGGTTTCCGTGCCTTCCATCAGTTGGTTGTCATTAATACGGAAAGAGAGCAGCACCGCTTTTTTCAACCATTGGTGCGTTACCCACTCGCCATTTATTTTTTCCGCCACGCGCAGTGCGCCGCTGTCCAATAAGCCAATAACCTGATTAACGGCTTCACGGGTTACGCTGTCCACGGAGGTCGGCGTAATGTCGGCACGGCGTTCAAAGGCGGTTTCGATAACGTTTTGTAATTGATGCATCCTGTTTCTCTTTCTGTGCTGTCAGTCAATGGTTAATTCAGGGTTACTTTATCGTTTGGGTCGAGGGCTTCTGTCAACCGTTGTTGCAAGATAAGGCGCAATTCCGGAGATAATACGCATCTGTCTTTGTCTGCAAGGATAAAAAAATCTTCTACCCGCTCGCCAATCGTGGAAATACGCGCACCGTGCAACGACACGTTGAGGTCGGCGAACACTTTACCCAGACGTGCCAGCAGACCTGGCTGATCGAGTGCGCTCAACTCCATGTAGCTGCGTCTGTCCGTATGTGTCGGCAGGAAGCTGATTTCCGTGGGCACACTGAAATGGCGCAATTTGGAGGAGGCGCGGCGCGGGCGTGGATGCTGGTAATCGCGCTGCGTGAGGGCCTGAACCAGCGCCTGGCGAATAAATTCGTGGCGATCCGGTGCGACCGGGCTGCCGTCGGGCTCCAGTACGATAAAGGTGTCCATCGCCATGCCGTCGCGGCTGGTGAATATTTGCGCATCATGCACGCTCAGATTGCGACGGTCGAGTTCGCCTGCCACGGCGGCGAACAGGTAAGGGCGGTCTGGGCTCCAGATAAAAATTTCTGTTCCGCCGCGGCTGGCCTGATGGCTGATAAGCACCAACGGCTGATGTAAATCGTGCTCAACGAGATGGCGAGCATGCCAGGCAAGCTGGTTCGGCGAATGACGCAGAAAATAATCTGCGCGGCAGCGGCTCCAGATAGGGTGCAGCGCCTCTTCATCGATATTGTCCATGCGCAGCAGCGCCAAGGCCTGGAGACGATGATGGCGTACGCGATCGCGCACATTCGGCGTATTTTGCATCCCGCGACGCAATTGTTTCTCGGTGGCGAAATAGAGTTCGCGCAGCAGGCTCTGTTTCCAACTGTTCCACAAGGTTTCATTGGTCGCACAGATATCGGCAACCGTGAGGCTGACCAGATAGCGCAGGCGGGTTTCACTTTTCACTTCAGCGGCGAATTGCTGGATAACCGCCGGATCCTGAATGTCACGACGCTGCGCGGTAACCGACATCAGCAGGTGGCAGCGCACCAGCCAGGCAACCAGTTGCGCTTCGCGCGAATTGAGCTGGTGCAGTGCGGCAAACTCAACGACATCTTGCGCTCCCAGCTCCGAGTGGTCGCCACCGCGCCCTTTGGCGATGTCATGAAACAGCGCCGCAAGCAGCAGCAATTCCGGCTGCGGCAGGCGCGGATACAGCTCCACGCACAACGGATGCTGCGCACGCGTCTCTTCGTCGGCAAAACTTTCCAGCTTGAGCAGCACGCGCAGCGTGTGCTCATCCACCGTATAGGCATGAAACAGATCGAACTGCATCTGCCCAACAATGTTGCTCCATAGCGGCGTATACGCTTCCAGCACGCTATGGCGATGCATTGGCAGCAGCGCACGGTTTACCGCATGTGGATGGCTCAGAATCTCCATAAACAGGTGCCGCGCTTCAGGAATAGTGCACAGCGGTTGCGCCAAATGGCGCCGTGCATGACGCAATTGGCGCAGCGTGGTGGAATAGATACCGGTGATCTCATCGTTGCGCACCATGGTACTAAACATGCGCATAATGGCTTCCGGCTTGTGCATGAACAGGGTTTCATCACGCAGATCGATCAGGTTGCCACGCAGTTGGAATTCGTCATCGATTGCGCGCGGCTTTTCACTGGCATCCAGCGCTAGGATAGCCTCATCGAACAGTTGCAACAGCATATGATTAAGCTCGCTGACGCGACGCATCGCGCGATAGAAATCTTTCATCATGTGCTCAACCGGTGCATTACCCTCGCCACGGTAATTCAGCAACTGTGCCACGTTGAGCTGGCGATCGAACAGCAGACGGTTGTCATAACGCGACAGCATCAGGTGCAAGGCAAAGCGAATGCGCCACAGGAGGCTCTGACATTCATTGAGCTCGTTGCGTTCGGCTTCGGTAAGAAAACCAAAAACGACCATTTCGTTGAGCGAGGTGGCACCAAAATGGCGTCGAGCAACCCAGAGCAAGGTGTGAATATCGCGCAGCCCACCCGGGCTACTTTTTATATCGGGTTCAAGGTTGTAGCTGGTGCTGTGGTAGCGCTGATGCCGCTCTTGTTGTTCGGTGATTTTTGCCGGGAAAAAGGCAGATGAGGGCCAAAAGTCCTCGCTAAAAATCTGTTTTTGCAGGGAGAGAAACAGCGCTACATCGCCGCAGATCAGGCGCGATTCGATAAGGTTTGTCGCAACGGAAATATCCGCTCTGCCTTCTTGCAGGCACTCATCCAGCGTGCGCACGCTATGACCGACTTCAAGCTTAAGGTCCCACAACAGCGTGATAAACGCGCCCACTTGTTGAGATTGATGGGGGGTGAGCGATTGCCCGCTGAGCACCAGCACATCAATATCCGACAGCGGGTGCAATTCACCGCGCCCGTATCCCCCCACGGCCACCAGTGCCGTTTGTGCGGCAGATTCGAAACCGTAAAACGCCCACAGGCGTTGCAGCAGATGATCGATAAAAAAAGTTCTGGCGGTAATCAGCGTTTCGGCGGCTACCCCGGCGCGAAATTCAGCGTTCAACCACGTCTGAAAACGCTCCATAGACAGTTTCAACGCGGCGCAATCCAATTCGCTGTCGCTGTAGGTTAATGGGGAGGCGTGGGGCTGTATGTCAGCGGTGAACACGTCGGCGGAGTGAGATGCGTTGTTGTCATTCATAAATTCACAGCCCTTAAGCGTTGCCTGGCAAACGCCACAAAAGAGACGGCAGCACTGTTAAAGGTATCCCTGGCCGCCGCCGAAAGATACCCGTCGTGCTGGCGCACCATTATGCCGGGTGCGAAATGATGTTGGGGATGGTATCGTCTTCCCGCAGCGTCATAATTTCGCAACCGTTTTCGGTTACCACAATAGTATGCTCGTATTGCGCCGACAAGCTGCGATCTTTGGTTTTTACCGTCCAACCGTCTTTCATGGTGCGGATACGGAAATCGCCCGCGTTAAGCATCGGCTCAATGGTGAATGCCATGCCCGCTTGCAGCACTACACCGCCGTCATCGGCATCGTAATGCAGCACCTGAGGTTCTTCATGGAAACCGCGACCAATGCCGTGGCCGCAATATTCACGCACTACGGAGAAATCATTGCTTTCTGCGAATACCTGGATGGCTTTACCCAAGGCACGCAGCCGGATACCAGGCTTGACCATTTTCAGCGCCAGATAGAGGCTTTCTTGCGTGATACGGCACAGACGTTCGCCCAGAATCATGGGTTTACCGGCGATGAACATCTTGGAGGTATCACCGTGGAAGCCGTCCTTGATGACGGTGACATCGATATTGACGATATCACCGTCTTTCAGCAGACGCTCATCGCTGGGAATGCCGTGGCACACCACTTCGTTGATAGAGATACACACCGATTTTGGGAAGCCGTGATAACCAAGGCTGGCAGAAATGGCCTGCTGCTTGTTGGTAATATGGTCGTGGCAGATGCGATCGAGTTCGCCAGTGCTGACACCGGGAACCACATACGGTTCGATGATTTCCAGCACTTCCGCCGCCAGGCGGCCAGCAACGCGCATTTTCTCGATGTCTTCAGGGGTTTTTATTGATATAGCCATGCAAAATTGTCCGCAGGTGTCGAAGCAGTCGACGAATTTAAGGTTACTCACTAACCACTTATGTTATCAGCCCTGACGGATGGTGCCAAATCCCCATTTGGATCCAATGGCAGTGCGTCAGGAGAAAATCGGGTAAAGGGCGCAACAAAAGTTGGTGTCGGTGGCGACTTTATGGTATAAAGCGCGCCGGTGATCCGACTGGGTCTGGCTAACAGGTTCAGCGGAATTCACTAAACTCATATGTGTAAATAACACACACATGCCGACACGTTCACCGGGGTGCTCGAAGGTCAATGTCTTATGACGTGGCTGAAGGGTCGGTGTAATGGGACATGTGGAGGCTTAACCCCATACTCAATTTATAGAGGTAATCATGGCAACTGTTTCCATGCGCGATATGCTCAAGGCTGGCGTACACTTCGGTCACCAGACCCGTTACTGGAACCCGAAAATGAAACCTTTCATTTTTGGTGCGCGTAACAAAGTTCACATCATCAACCTTGAAAAAACCGTTCCGATGTTCAACGATGCGCTGGCTGAGCTGAGCAAAATCTCTTCTCGCAAAGGCAAAATCCTGTTCGTTGGTACGAAACGCGCTGCAAGCGAAGCGGTAAAAGACGCTGCAAACAACTGCGACCAGTTCTTCGTGAACCATCGCTGGTTGGGCGGTATGCTGACTAACTGGAAAACCGTTCGTCAGTCCATCAAGCGTTTGAAAGATCTGGAAACCCAATCTCAAGACGGTACCTTCGACAAGCTGACCAAAAAAGAAGCTCTGATGCGTACTCGTGAACTGGACAAGCTGGAAAACAGCCTGGGCGGTATCAAAGATATGGGCGGCCTGCCAGATGCTCTGTTTGTGGTTGACGCTGACCATGAACACATCGCCATCAAAGAAGCAAACAACCTGGGTATCCCGGTATTTGCTGTGGTTGATACCAACTCCGATCCGGATGGCGTTGACTTCATCATCCCTGGCAACGACGACGCCATCCGTGCAGTAACT
Organism: Symbiopectobacterium purcellii; assembly: GCF_052050035.1. Taxonomy (GTDB): domain Bacteria; phylum Pseudomonadota; class Gammaproteobacteria; order Enterobacterales; family Enterobacteriaceae; genus Symbiopectobacterium; species Symbiopectobacterium purcellii_A. Next base: position 2,827,164 of record NZ_CP189882.1, on the reverse strand, counting down.
CTGTACCTGAGCGCTGTTGCTACCGCTGTTAGTGAAGGCCGTTCTCAAGATCTGGCTGTTCAAGCGGAAGAAGGCTTGGTATAAGCTGAATAAGTAGAAGCTGAATAATAAGACTGGCTCCGTCGAGCCCTTATTAACCAGGTATTGAATATGTTGGTTAGGGGGCCTTAATGGCCCCCTTTTACTTATCTCCCACGAGATAACCCGAGGAAAAGATAATGGCTGAAATTACCGCTGCCTTGGTAAAAGAACTGCGCGAGCGTACTGGCGCTGGTATGATGGAATGCAAGAAATCGCTGGTAGAAGCTAACGGTGATATCGAACTTGCTATCGATAACATGCGTAAGTCTGGCCAGGCTAAAGCTGCGAAAAAAGCAGGCCGTGTTGCTGCTGAAGGTGTGATTCTGACCAAGATCGCTGCTGACGGCAAATATGGCGTTATCGTCGAACTGAACTGCGAAACTGACTTTGTTGCTAAAGATGCTGGCTTCAAAGCCTTTGGCGCAGAAGTTGCAACCGCTGCATTGAACGAACGCATCACTGACGTTGACGTTCTGAAAGCGAAATTCGAAGAACAGCGTACTACGCTGGTCGCGAAAATTGGTGAAAACATCAATATTCGTCGTATCGCTATTCAGGAAGGTGACGTGCTGGGTGCTTACCTGCACGGCGCACGCATTGGCGTACTGGTTGCCGCTACCGGTGCAGATGAAGAACTGGTTAAGCACGTTGCTATGCACATTGCTGCCAGCAAGCCTGAGTATGTGAAAGCCGAAGACGTTCCGGCATATGTGGTTGCCCGTGAGCACCATATCCAGTTGGACATTGCCATGCAATCCGGCAAACCGCGTGAAATCGCAGAAAAAATGGTCGAAGGCCGTATGCGTAAATTCACCGGCGAAATCTCTCTGACCGGTCAACACTTCGTGATGGATCAAAACAAAACTGTTGGCGATCTGCTGAAAGAGCACAAAGCTGACGTCATCAGCTTCATCCGTTTCGAAGTGGGTGAAGGCATTGAGAAAGCGGAAGTTGACTTCGCTGCCGAAGTCGCCGCGATGAGCAAGCAGTCTTAAGATGCAAAAAAGGAGCCGCCAGTTGGCGGTTCCTTTTTATACCCGTAATACTTCATGTACCGCGGCGTTAGTGAGGTTCACTCGGCACATTTGCGAGTAAACTGACGCACACTGCCCACGGGAAAGTGACATGACGTTGGGTATATCCAGCCAAAATTTTCAACACGTTTTACTGCCACTGCGCATTTATGCGTCGGTTTAATGACGCGCGCGGCATGAAGCACTAAGGCGTGACAGTAATCACATTCCCATTATGATGATAGCCCGTTAGGACAATAACACCATGGCAACCAACGCTAAACCCGTATATCAACGTATCCTGCTTAAGCTCAGTGGCGAAGCATTACAAGGAGCCGAAGGTTTTGGTATCGATGCGAGCATTCTGGATCGCATGGCTCAGGAAATTAAAGAATTGGTTGAGCTGAGCATTCAGGTCGGCGTCGTTATCGGTGGTGGCAACCTGTTCCGCGGTGCCGGTCTGGCACAGGCCGGAATGAATCGCGTGGTGGGCGATCACATGGGGATGTTGGCCACCGTCATGAACGGCCTGGCAATGCGCGATGCGCTGCACCGTGCCTATGTCAACGCACGCTTGATGTCAGCCATTCCGCTCAACGGCGTGTGCGACAACTACAGCTGGGCTGAAGCTATCAGCCTGCTGCGCAACAACCGCGTGGTGATTTTCTCCGCGGGTACCGGCAATCCTTTCTTCACTACCGATTCTGCCGCTTGTCTGCGAGGTATTGAGATTGAAGCTGACGTGGTGCTAAAAGCCACCAAAGTGGATGGCGTTTTTTCTGCGGATCCGGTGAAAGATCCCACCGCGACGCTCCATGAGACGCTAACCTATCAAGATGTTCTCGAACGGGAACTGAAAGTGATGGATTTGGCCGCCTTTACGCTGGCTCGCGATCATAATTTACCGATCCGCGTATTTAACATGAACAAACCCGGTGCATTGCGTCGCGTGGTTATGGGTGAAAAAGAAGGCACCTTGATCACGAAGTAATAACGGGTGTACTGAAAAATAAGGTACTATCCTGATGGTGGTGGTACTGCTTTATTTTCGTAAAACCGATAGATAACGCGCTGCGTCGGTATGCCGGCACAAGCATCAATGATTTACCGGGTTTGCTGTATGCATCCCTGTCCGCTTTTGTCATGCGTGTCTTTTTCATGATAAAGTGCAGGGAAATAACCTGTCTGGCAACCAGTATTCAAGGGTCCGCAACGTGATTAATGACATCAGAAAAGATGCTGATACACGCATGGAAAAATGTGTAGAAGCGTTTAAGCACCAAATTAGCAGAGTTCGTACTGGCCGCGCTTCACCGAGCCTGCTGGACGGCATCCATGTAGAATATTACGGCTCTGCCACGCCGCTGCGCCAGTTGGCGAACGTGGTGGTTGAAGACACGCGTACTCTGGCGATTACCGTGTTTGACCGCTCGTTGGGCCCGGCCGTTGAGAAAGCGATCATGGCCTCCGATCTGGGGTTAAATCCGTCCTCTGCGGGCGCGGTGATTCGCGTTCCCATGCCTCCGTTGACGGAAGAGCGCCGCAAAGATTTGACCAAAGTAGTGCGTGGTGAAGCGGAACAAGCGCGTATCTCCGTGCGTAACGTACGCCGAGATGCGAACGATAAGCTGAAAGCGCTGTTGAAAGATAAAGCGATCAGTGAAGATGAAGAGCGCCGCGCGCAGGATGACGTGCAAAAACTGACTGATGCCTATGTCAAGAAAGTTGATGTCGCGTTGATAGAAAAAGAAAATGAGCTGATGGAGTTTTAATCGGCTTCCAATATATACCCTAAATAATTCGCGTTGCGGGAAGGCGGCAAGTGAGTGAATCCCGATGAGCTTACTCTGGTAAGTGATTCGGGTTAGCGAGCGTAGTCAACGCATCTGCAACGTGAAGTATGACGGGTATAAAAGCGTCAGCCAGCATGCCTACTGGCGGCGCTTTATTTTTTTAGAGCAATTTCATGAAGCAACTGACGATCCTCGGTTCAACCGGTTCAATTGGCGTTAGTACGCTGGCTGTAGTAAAAGCCAATCCGGATAAATTCGCCGTTATCGCCCTGGCCGCTGGGCGAAACGTTGATGTGATGCTGGCGCAATGCCTGCAATTCCAACCTGCCTATGCCTCCATGTCCGATCCCCAGGCTGCAACACAGTTGCGTGAACGACTGATGGCCGCAGGCTGCCGTACCGAAGTGCTGGCCGGTGAGCAGGCAGCGTGTGAGTTGGCTGCGCTTGATGGCGTAGATCAGGTGATGGCGGCCATCGTGGGGGCAGCAGGATTATTGCCAACCCTCGCGGCTATCAAAGCCGGTAAGCAAGTACTGTTGGCGAATAAAGAATCTTTGGTTACCTGTGGCCGACTGTTTATGAACGCTGTTGCACAATACGGTGCGCAACTGTTGCCGATAGACAGTGAACATGACGCCATTTTTCAGAGTTTACCTGAGCACATTCAACGTCAATTGGGTTACGCTTCACTAACGGAACATGGGGTTGAGCGTATTGTCTTGACCGGTTCAGGTGGCCCATTTCGAGAAACACCGCTGGCCGCATTGGCGGCGATGACGCCCGATCAAGCCTGTGCGCATCCCAACTGGTCCATGGGCCGCAAGATTTCCGTGGACTCGGCCACCATGATGAACAAGGGGCTGGAGTACATCGAGGCGCGTTGGTTGTTTAATGCGTCAGCGGCGCAGATGGAAGTGATCATCCACCCGCAGTCCGTTATTCACTCCATGGTGCGCTATCGGGATGGCAGCGTGTTGGCACAACTTGGTACTCCCGATATGCGCACGCCGATCGCCCACGCGATGGCCTATCCGCAGCGCGTGGTGTCGAACGTGGCTCCGCTGGATTTTATGCGTCTTGGCCCACTCACGTTCAGCGAGCCGGACATGACGCGTTATCCCTGCTTGCAGTTGGCGATCGCTGCGTGCAATCAGGGCCAGGCGGCAACAACCGCGCTGAATGGGGCCAATGAAATTGCCGTTGACGCCTTTTTACACGGTGAGATTCGCTTCACCGATATTGCGTCAGTGAATCAGCGTGTGATGGAGCAGCTTTCCTGCGCCGAGCCAGAGTCCGTTGACGATGTCCTGTCCATTGACCGTTGGGCACGCGAGAAAGGCCGGCAGGCATTACGCGGTTTCCACTGACAACGTGCGCTGACCAACGCGATCCTCACGGCACAATTTGTTCATGCGGGATCAAGGTGATATAGTCTGCGCCATTCGCGTCGAGGTCAGTGCGAAAACGCTGGCGAAGGACGTACAGCCGTGCTCGTTCACGGCTTTTTTGTGCTAACGGGTCTGATGTTAGGGATGGATTGTTTTCTTACTTGAGGAAATTAAGTTCGCGTTATGCCGTCGGATAATCAACAAACACACATTACGCCACCCGAAAGCGGGCCAAGGCATGTTGCAATCATCATGGATGGTAATGGCCGTTGGGCGAAAAACCGTGGAAAACTGCGAGTTTTTGGCCATCAGGCTGGTGTGAAAGCGGTGCGGCGTGCTGTGAGCTTTGCGGTAAGCCATCGGCTGGATGCCTTGACCTTATATGCCTTTAGTAGCGAAAACTGGAACCGTCCGGCGCAAGAAGTGAAAGCGCTGATGGAACTGTTTGTTCGCGCGCTGGACAGTGAAGTTAAAAGCCTGTACAAACATGATGTTAGATTGCGTATCATCGGTGATATCAGCCGTTTCAGCCCGCGTTTACAGGAGCGCATTCGTCGCTCTGAAGCACTGACAAAAAATAATCCAGGGTTAATACTGAATATTGCCGCGAATTATGGCGGACGTTGGGATATTATTCAGGGCGTCAGGCAATTGGCTGAGCAGGTGCAGGAAGGCACGCTCCGCCCGGACGCGATCGACGAAGATACCTTATCCCACGCCCTGTGTTTGAGCGATAACACACCGGTCGATTTGGTCATCAGGACGGGGGGAGAACACCGCATCAGTAATTTTTTCCTGTGGCAGATTGCTTATGCTGAGCTTTACTTTACCGATGTCCTTTGGCCTGATTTCGATGAACACGATTTTGAAGGTGCGATGAATGCATTTGCGCAACGCGAACGGCGCTTCGGTGGAACTGCACCTTCCGATGCTGACGCATCATAGGGGGACGGTGTGCTGAAGTATCGATTGATAACTGCCTTGATTTTAATTCCGTTGGTGATTGCGGCACTGTTTCTGCTACCACCGAAGGGATTTGCACTGGTAACGCTTGGCGTTTGCATGCTTGCCGCCTGGGAGTGGGGGCTATTCGCCGGGTTAGGTTCTTCTGCCCAGCGTTTGTCGCTTGCCTTTATGTGCGGTGCACTGCTGGCGTTGATGACGCTTTCCTTACCCAACTATCATTATTCGGTTCATCTGCTGCCTATTCGCGTTTCGCTATGGGTATCACTGGTGTGGTGGTGTGCCGCCTTGCTGTTGGTGCTCTCTTATCCCGGTTCTGCGGGATTTTGGCGCTGCTCCAAAGCGCTGCGCCTGCTGTTTGGCGTGTTGACTATCGTGCCTTTCTTTTGGGGTATGGTGGCGTTGCGCCAGCACCATTATGATAGCGATCCCTTCTTCGGTGCCTGGTGGCTGCTCTACGTGATGCTGCTGGTATGGGGCGCCGACAGCGGTGCATACATGTTTGGCAAACTGTTCGGCAAACATAAGCTGGCACCAAAAGTGTCTCCGGGTAAAACCTGGGGGGGCTTTGTCGGTGGGTTAGCCACGTCCGCGATTATCTCCCTGCTGTTTAGTGTTTATGCGCCGTTGGGCGTTGCGCCGTTTACGCTGCTCATCTGTTCGGTGATCGCAGCGCTGGCATCGGTACTGGGCGATTTGACCGAAAGCATGTTTAAACGGGAAGCTGGCATTAAAGACAGTAGCCACCTGATTCCCGGTCATGGCGGCGTGCTTGACCGCATCGATAGCCTGACGGCGGCGATCCCGGTATTTGCCTGCCTGATGTTTTTAGTGTTTAAAACGGTTTAGGATGACCTGACTGATGATGAATGTCCTTTGGAGTTTGGCTGCATTTGTTGTTGCACTGGGCGTATTGATTACGGTGCATGAATTTGGCCACTTCTGGGTTGCTCGTCGCTGTGGGGTTAAGGTTGAGCGTTTTTCTGTCGGATTTGGCAAGGCGTTATGGCGTTGGCGCGATCGGCGGGGGACTGAGTTTGTCATTGCCTTAATCCCACTGGGTGGCTATGTCAAAATGCTCGATGAGCGTGTGGATACCGTCTCGCCGGAACACCATCATCTCTCTTTCAACCGTAAGACCGTGTGGCAACGTGCTGCCATCGTGAGTGCGGGTCCGATTGCCAATTTCTTGTTTGCGATTGCCGCCTACTGGCTGGTGTTTATTATTGGCGTGCCGGGTGTACGGCCCGTGGTTGGCGAAATAGTGCCCAACTCGATTGCTGCTATGGCGCAAATGTCGCCGGGGATGGAACTAAAAGCGGTAGATGGTATCGAAACGCCTGACTGGGACACGGCGCGTTTGACGCTAATCGGCAAGATTGGCGATAACGAGGTAACGCTTGATGTCGCTCCGCTCGGTTCTTCGTCTGTGGTGCGTAAAACGCTGGATTTGCGTGACTGGCAGTTCAATACTGAAAGTCAGGAACCCGCGTCCTCATTGGGCATGGTGCCACGCATGCCACAAATCGATGCGGTGCTGACGCAGGTACAGGATGGATCGGCAGCGCAAAAAGCCGGTTTGCAAGTCGGGGATAGGATCGTTAAAGTCGATGGTCAACCGCTGACGCGCTGGTCGCTGTTTGCCAGTACGGTGCGTGACAAGCCGGATGCAGATATTGCGCTGGACATTGAACGAAACGGTGAGACTCGCTCTCTAATCTTGACGCCGGACAGCAAAACGACCGGTGGCAGGTTAGAAGGGTTTGCTGGGGTGGTGCCAAAAGTCATCCCGCTGCCCGAAAAGTACCGGACGGTGCGGCAATACGGGCCGTTCAGTGCTATTTATCAAGCTGCGGATAAAACCTGGCAACTGATGCGGTTAACCGTCAGTATGCTGGGAAAACTGATAACAGGCGATGTTAAGCTCAACAACCTGAGCGGGCCAATCTCCATTGCTCAGGGGGCCGGGATGTCGGCCGACTATGGGCTGATTTACTACCTGATGTTTTTGGCATTGATCAGTGTAAATCTGGGCATTATCAATTTGTTCCCGCTACCGGTTTTGGATGGTGGACACCTGCTCTTTCTGCTGGTTGAAAAACTGAAAGGCAGGCCGGTTTCTGAGCGTGTGCAGGACTTTTGTTATCGTATCGGCACGGTGGTGTTGATGCTGTTAATGGGGCTCGCACTTTTTAATGATTTCTCTCGCCTGTAGGCGGGGGAGTAGGTTAGGAAAAACGCATAACAACGATGGCGATGAAAAAGTTGCTCATAGCGTCGCTGCTGTTCAGCAGCGCCACCGTATACGGTGCAGACGGATTCGTAGTGAAGGATATTCATTTCGAGGGCTTGCAGCGTGTTGCTGTCGGTGCGGCACTGCTCAGCATGCCTGTCCGTGTGGGTGATACCGTCAGTGATGACGATATCGGGAATACCATCCGTGCTCTGTTCGCGACCGGAAACTTCGAGGATGTCCGGGTATTGCGCGACGGTGAAACCTTGATTGTGCAGGTGAAAGAACGGCCCACCATCGCCAGCATCACCTTCTCCGGCAATAAAGCGGTGAAGGATGATATGCTGAAAGAAAACATGGAAGCATCCAGTGTGCGCGTCGGCGAAGCGTTAGACCGTACCACCCTCTCTTCTATCGAGAAGGGGCTGGAGGATTTCTACTACAGCGTCGGTAAATACAGCGCCTCTGTAAAAGCGGTGGTGACGCCGTTGCCGCGCAACCGCGTTGACCTCAAGCTGGTATTTACCGAAGGGGTTTCCGCGCAAATCCAGCAGATCAACATCGTTGGCAACAAAGCCTTTACCTCTGATGAATTGATTGCCCAATTCCAACTGCGCGATGACGTGCCGTGGTGGAACGTCATGGGCGATCGTAAATATCAGAAACAGAAGCTCTCCGGCGATATGGAAACGCTGCGCAGTTTCTATCTCGATCGCGGCTACGCGCGTTTCACGATTGACTCCACGCAGGTGAGCCTGACGCCCGACAAGAAGGGCATCTACATCACCATCAACATCACGGAAGGCGATCAGTACAAGCTGTCCGGGGTGACGGTGCGCGGCAATCTGACGGGGCACTCTGCCGAGATTGAGGGGCTGACGAAAGTGAACCCCGGCGAGCTGTATAACGGCGCCAAAGTAACGCGCATGGAAGAGGATATTAAAAAGCTGCTGGGCCGTTATGGCTACGCTTATCCGCGCGTGGTGACACAGCCTGAAATCAGCGATAGCGATAAAACGGTCAAGCTCAACCTTAACGTGGATGCTGGCAACCGCTTCTCGGTGCGCCGTGTGCGCTTCGAGGGTAACGATACCTCCAAAGATTCTGTGCTGCGCCGCGAAATGCGCCAGATGGAAGGGGCGTGGTTGGGCAACGATCTGGTTGAGCAGGGCAAAGAGCGTCTCAACCGTCTCGGCTACTTTGAAAGCGTTGATGTTGAAACCCAGCGCGTGCCGGGCACTCCCGATCAGGTAGACGTCACCTACAAGGTGAAAGAACGTAATACCGGTACGTTGAACTTCGGCGTCGGCTTCGGTACGGAAAGTGGAGTCAGCTTCCAGGCTGGGGTGCAGCAAGACAACTGGCTGGGTACCGGTAACTCAGTGGGCATCAGCGGGACCAAAAACAGCTACCAGACGTATGTCGAGATGTCGATGACCAACCCCTACTTTACGGTAGACGGCGTCAGCCTTGGCGGTCGTATTTTCTATAACGACTTCAAAGCCTACGATGCTGAGCTTTCTGACTATACTAACAGTAGTTATGGCGTAGGTACGACGTTAGGTTTCCCGATCAACGAGAACAACTCATTGCATCTGGGCCTGGACTACGTACACAACGATGTGTCGGATATGTCACCGCAGGTGGCGATGTGGCGCTATCTGAATTCGGTGGGTGTTAACCCCCCAGTTGTAGAATCGGGTAACCACTCCAGCGCCGACTTTAGCGCGAATGATTTCTTACTGAACGCAGGCTGGGTCTACAATAGTTTGGACCGTGGCTTCTTCCCAACGGAAGGGAGCCGTGCCAGCTTCAACTCCAAGGTGACGGTGCCGGGTTCTGACAACGAATACTATAAGTTGACCTTTGATTCAGCGACCTACTTACCGTTGAGTGAAAACCACCACTGGGTGTTGATGGGTCGTGCGCGTGCTGGTTATGCGGACGGTATTGGCAGCAAGGATGTGCCGTTCTACGACAACTTCTATGCCGGTGGGCCCAGCACGGTACGTGGCTTCCAGTGGAATACCATTGGTCCTAAAGCGGCCTATTACCGGTGTACGGGCACGCCTTTGCCAGGCAGCTACTCGAGTTGTCCGGTGTACAACTCGGATGATGCGGTGGGCGGTAACGCCATGGCGGTGGCCAGTGCGGAACTGATTCTGCCGACGCCGTTCGCCAGCGATAAGTATGCCAGCTCGCTGCGCACCTCGCTGTTTGTGGATGCCGGTACGGTATGGGATACCAACTGGAAGAATACGGATAAAACCTTGGCGGCGGGTGTGCCAGACTACAGCGAACCGGGCAATATTCGTGTATCGACCGGTCTTGTCGTGCAGTGGATGTCACCGCTTGGGCCATTGGTGTTCTCCTATGCCCAGCCGGTCAAGAAAATTGACGGAGACAAGTCGCAACAGTTCCAGTTTAGCATTGGTAAAACGTGGTAGTGTAACGACAAACACGTCGTCTCTAAGTGAAGTATAGGGCTCTGGTAACGCGCCGTGTGCGCCGACTCAGAGCTTTGTGCACGTTAATGTGTGATAAAAAGATCAGTTTGAGGAGTAATAACGTGAAAAAGTGGTTGTGTGCCGCAGGTCTCGGTTTAGCTCTGGCAGCGTCTGCCAGCGTTCAAGCGGCCGACAAAATTGCCGTTGTCAACGTTGCCAGCATTTTCCAGCAGTTGCCACAGCGTGAAGCCGTTGCCAAGCAGTTGGAAAACGAGTTTAAAGGCCGTGCTTCTGAGTTGCAGAAAATGGAAGGCGATCTGCAGACCAAAATGCAAAAATTGCAGCGTGATGGTTCTACCATGAAAGCCAGCGATCGCAGCAAATCTGAAAACGATCTGATGGCGCAGCGTGAGCAGTTCTCCAACAAGGCACAGGCGTTTGAACAAGACAATCGCCGTCGTCAGATGGAAGAACGTAACAAGATCCTGAGCCGTATCCAGGATGCCATCAAAAGCGTTGCCAGCAAAGATGGCTACGATATCGTGATTGATGCCAATGCCGTTGCCTATGTTGGTAATGCGAAAGACATCACGGCTGATGTGCTGAAACAGGTTAAATAACTCATGGTTTCAATTCGACTGGACGCCTTGGCAGCACAGTTGGATGCGCAATTACACGGTGATGGCGATATCGTCATCACCGGTGTTGCTTCTATGCATTCGGCATGCTCTGGACAAATCACCTTTCTTTCAGACAGCCGCTATCGTGAGCAACTGACTACAACACAGGCATCCGCCGTGGTGGTGACAGAAGCTGACTTGCCTTACTGCAAGGCAGCCGCGTTGGTGGTGAAAAACCCGTATCTGACGTATGCGCGCATGGCGCAATTGATGGATACCACGCCGCAACCTGCGCAGGATATCGCACCCAGTGCGGTGATTGCCGATGATGTCGTGCTGGGGCGCAATGTCGCCATTGGCGCGAATGCGGTTATCGAGTCAGGCGTAACGTTAGGCGATGGTGTGGTGATTGGTGCCGGTTGTTTTGTCGGGAAACATACCAAGATTGGCGTGGGTTCTCGTCTGTGGGCCAATGTGACGATCTATCATCGGGTTGAGTTAGGGGCGCAGTGTCTGATTCAATCTGGTTCAGTGGTTGGTTCTGATGGTTTTGGCTATGCCAACGATCGTGGCAATTGGGTCAAGATCCCGCAGTTAGGAACGGTACGCATCGGCGATCGCGTTGAGATTGGTGCTAACACCACCATTGACCGCGGTGCACTGGACGACACCCTTATTGGTGACGGCGTTATCATTGATAACCAATGTCAGATTGCACACAACGTCGTGATTGGCGACAATACAGCAGTCGCAGGTGGCGTTATCATGGCTGGCAGCCTGAAAATTGGCCGTTACTGCATGATAGGCGGAGCCAGTGTGATTAATGGCCATATGGAAATTTGCGATAAGGTCACGGTTACCGGCATGGGGATGGTAATGAGACCTATCACCCAACCCGGCGTATACTCATCGGGAATTCCGTTACAGCCAAACAAAACGTGGCGTAAAACCGCAGCGCTGGTGATGAGTATTGATGATATGAGCAAACGGCTAAAAGCAGTTGAGCGCAAAGTCAACCAGGATTGATTCCCGCGCCCGCCTAGTCAGGCAGTGGCAGGCGGTTTAATGGATACTGGTTTATACGCGTTGGTTGTTGTGGATTGCCTGCTTAGGGTGGCGTAAAAATCCTTATTTGCGGCCTGCCAGATGATCCTCCTTTTGGGATCTCGCAGGCCGTATTGTTGATGGCATCAGTTTTACGGACAGGAAGAGTATTTTGACTACTAACACTCATACTCTGCATATTGAAGAGATTTTAGAACTATTACCGCACCGCTTCCCCTTTTTGCTGGTGGATCGCGTACTCGATTTCGAAGAAGGGAAATTCCTGCGTGCGGTGAAAAACGTCTCTTTCAATGAACCCTTCTTTCAGGGACACTTCCCCGGGAAGCCCATTTTCCCCGGCGTGCTGATTCTGGAAGCCATGGCCCAGGCCACGGGCATTCTGGCATTTAAAAGCGTGGGTAAACTGGAACCGGGCGAACTTTACTACTTCGCGGCTGTGGACGAAGCGCGTTTCAAACGTCCAGTGCAGCCAGGGGATCAGATGATTCTTGAGGTTGAATTCACTAAAGAGCGCCGTGGTGTTGCACGTTTCAAAGGCGTCGCCAAAGTGGATGGCGAAGTGGCTTGTGAAGCGTCAATGATGTGTGCTCGTCGTCGGGAGGCCTGATAACGTGATTGATCAAACCGCCTTTATTCATCCCAACGCCATTGTTGAAGACGGTACCATTATTGGTGCGCGTGTACACATTGGCCCGTTCTGCTACGTCGGTTCTCACGTTGAGATCGGCGAAGGCACGGTATTAAAATCCCATGTTGTGGTAAATGGGATCACTAAAATCGGCCGTGATAATGAGATCTACCAATTTTCCTCCATTGGTGAGGTAAATCAGGATCTCAAATACGCGGGTGAACCGACTCGCGTAGAGATCGGCGATCGTAACCGTATTCGTGAAAGTGTCACGATTCATCGTGGTACAGAACAAGGTGGTGGATTGACTAAAGTCGGCAGCGATAATCTGCTGATGATCAACACGCATATCGCCCATGACTGCGTTATTGGTAACCGCTGCATTCTAGCGAACAATGCCACTCTGGGTGGACACGTCGAAGTCGATGATTTTGCAATCATCGGCGGCATGACTGCCGTGCACCAGTTCTGTGTCATCGGTGCACATGTTATGGTCGGCGGCTGTTCCGGCGTGGCGCAAGATGTGCCACCGTACGTCATTGCACAAGGTAACCATGCGACGCCGTTCGGCCTGAATATTGAAGGGCTGAAACGCCGCGGGTTCGAAAAAGAGACCCAGCAGGCGATTAGTAACGCCTACAAGCTGCTGTATCGCAGTGGGAGAACGCTGGAAGAGGTGAAACCGGAAATCGAAGTGCTGGCGAAAGACCATCCAGCGGTTCAAGCATTTATCGATTTCTTTGCCCGTTCTACCCGCGGCATTATCCGGTAATTCATGTCAACGCGTCCCCTTGTGATTGGTATCGTCGCCGGAGAAACCTCCGGCGACATTCTTGGTGCGGGCCTGATCCGAGCGCTGAAAAGCCAAATGCCGGACGCTCGCTTTGTCGGCGTTGCCGGGCCACGCATGCAGGAAGCCGGGTGTGAAACCTGGTATGAGATGGAAGAACTTGCGGTGATGGGGATTGTCGAGGTGCTCGGGCGTTTGCCGCGCCTGCTGTCGATCCGCCGTGACCTTACGCAGCGTTTTACCGAACTTGCGCCCGACGTTTTTGTTGGCATTGATGCGCCCGATTTCAATATCACGTTCGAGGGCCGCCTCAAAGCCCGCTGTATACGCACCATTCATTACGTCAGCCCTTCTGTATGGGCCTGGCGCCAGAAACGCGTTTTCAAAATTGGGCGTGCCACCGATCTGGTGTTGGCGTTTCTTCCCTTTGAAAAAGCGTTTTATGACAAATTCAATGTGCCTTGTCGCTTTATTGGCCACACCATGGCCGATGCCATGCCGCTACAGCCGGACAAACTGGCGGCGCGCGCGCAGTTAGGTATCGCGCCAGATCGCCATTGTCTGGCGCTGCTGCCGGGCAGTCGTGGGGCTGAAGTAGAGATGCTGAGCGCCGATTTTTTACGCAGCGCACAGCTATTACGCCAACGCTATCCTGATTTAGCCGTGTTGGTGCCGTTGGTGAACGCCAAACGGCGCGAACAGTTTGAACGCATCAAGCAAGAAACCGCTCCCGAGCTGGACGTGCATTTGTTGGATGGTCAAGCGCGTGAAGCGATGATTGCTAGCGATGCGGCCCTGTTGGCGTCTGGCACCGCGGCGTTGGAGTGCATGCTGGCGAAATGCCCGATGGTCGTGGGTTATCGCATGAAGCCCTTTACGTTCTGGTTGGCAAAGCGACTGGTAAAAACCCCTTGGGTATCGCTGCCCAATCTGTTGGCAGGGCGCGAGCTGGTAAAAGAGCTGCTGCAAGATGAGTGTACGCCAGACCAACTGGCGGCGGCCCTGCTTCCCTGGTTGGAGGGTGGGGAAGACGTGAAGCAACTGCACGAGACCTTTTTGGCGCTGCACCAACAGATTCGTTGTGATGCGGATGCGCAGGCAGCACAGGCTGTGCTGGAATTGGCCCGAGGTGAAGTGAACCATGTATGATGTTTTTGTCTATCCGGAGGCGACGCGCATCGCCGGTGTAGATGAAGTCGGGCGTGGCCCGTTGGTGGGAGCGGTTGTTACCGCCGCGGTGATTCTCGATCCGCAGCGTCCGATCGTTGGATTGGCCGACTCAAAGCAACTGAGTGAAAAACGGCGTTTGGCGCTTTATGATGAGATCAAGGATAAAGCGTTGTCTTGGAGTTTAGGACGCGCCGAGCCCGAAGAGATTGACCAACTGAATATCCTGCACGCGACGATGCTGGCGATGCAGCGTGCCGTGGCGGGGCTGCATTTGACGCTCGATTACGTACTGATAGACGGCAACCGCTGCCCGCTGTTGCCCGTACCCGCTTTGGCGGTGGTGAAGGGCGATAGCCGAGTTGCCGAGATCAGTGCCGCATCGATTCTCGCCAAAGTGACGCGAGACCGGGAAATGGTCGAACTGGATGCCCGTTTTCCTGAATATGGTTTTGCGCAGCACAAAGGTTACCCGACGGCTTATCACCTTGAGAAACTCGCGCTGTTAGGCGCTACCGAGTACCACCGGCGCAGTTTCGCCCCCGTAAAACGCGTATTGGGGTTGGCATAGCCCGTCAATCACGCCATCAGGTAATATCGGTGCCCCGCCGGTGTCGCGGGGCTGTTTTCGACAACGTCTAGGATCTGGATATGGCCGAACCACGTTTTGTCCATCTGCGTGTGCACAGTGACTATTCCATGATCGATGGGTTGGCAAAAGTTGGGCCGCTGGTAAAAAAGGCGGCCGCGCTGGGCATGCCAGCCCTGGCGATCACGGATTTCACCAACCTGTGCGGGCTGGTGAAATTTTACGGCGGCGCACACGGTGCGGGCCTTAAACCCATCATCGGCGCCGATGTTCTGGTGAGCAGCGATTCGCTGGGCGATGAACTTGCGCAACTCACCCTGCTCGCCATGGACAACGAGGGCTATCAAAACCTCACCCTGTTGATCTCCCATGCTTATCAGCGCGGCTACGGTGCTGAAGGCCCCACCATCGAACGCGACTGGCTTATCGAATACGGTAAAGGCTTACTGCTGCTTTCGGGAGCCCGACATGGCGACGTGGGCAAATTTATCCTGCGCGGCAACCAGGCGTTGGTCGAGCAAAGTCTAGCCTTTTATCAAGAGCACTTTCCGGGCCGTTATTACCTGGAACTGATTCGCACCGGTCGCCCGGATGAAGAGAGCTATCTTCATGCGGCGATTGAATTAGCCATGACACACCATTTGCCGGTGGTGGCGACCAACGATGTTCGATTCATCAATGCCGATGAATTTGATGCCCATGAGATTCGCGTCGCCATTCACGACGGCTATACGCTCGATGACGCAAAGCGTCCCCGTAATTACAGCGCGCAGCAATATATGCGCAGTGAAGACGAGATGTGTGAGCTGTTTGCCGATATTCCAGAATCGCTGGTTAACAGCGTTGAGATCGCCAAACGCTGTAACGTCACTATCCGTCTGGGGGAATATTTCCTGCCCCAATTCCCGACCGGGGATATGTCCACTGCGGATTTTCTGGTTAAACGTGCTTGGGAAGGGCTGGAAGAGCGTCTCGCTTTCTTGTTTCCCGACGAAGAGGTGCGTAAGCAGCGTCGCCCGGAATACGACGAGCGTCTGGAAATTGAACTCAATGTTATCAACCAGATGGGATTCCCTGGCTACTTCCTGATCGTGATGGAGTTTATCCAGTGGTCAAAAGACAATGACGTCCCGGTAGGGCCGGGGCGCGGCTCAGGTGCCGGCTCGCTGGTGGCCTACTCACTGAAAATCACCGATCTCGACCCGCTTGAATTTGACCTGCTGTTCGAACGTTTTCTTAACCCGGAACGCGTATCGATGCCTGACTTTGACGTCGACTTCTGTATGGAGAAGCGTGACCTGGTTATCGATCACGTCGCTGAGATGTACGGGCGTGATGCGGTATCGCAGATCATCACCTTCGGTACCATGGCGGCCAAAGCGGTTATTCGCGACGTAGGGCGCGTGCTCGGACACCCTTACGGTTTTGTCGACCGAATTTCCAAACTGGTGCCACCCGATCCAGGCATGACGCTGGAAAAAGCGTTTGCTGCCGAACCGCAGCTACAGGAAATTTACGACGCCGACGAAGAAGTTAAAGCGCTTATCGATATGGCGCGCAAACTGGAAGGGGTGACGCGCAACGCGGGTAAACACGCCGGTGGGGTGGTAATATCGCCGACCAAAATCACCGATTTCGCACCGCTCTATTGCGATTCGGAAGGGAATCATCCGGTTACCCAGTTTGATAAGAACGATGTGGAATATGCCGGGCTGGTGAAGTTTGACTTCCTGGGCCTGCGCACGCTGACCATTATCGACTGGGCGCTGGAGATGATCAACGCCCGTCGTGCCAGGCAGGGGCAGGAGCCGATTGATATCGCGGCCATCCCGCTCGACGATAAAAAAAGTTTCGACATGCTGCAACGTTCGGAAACCACGGCGGTGTTCCAGCTTGAATCGCGCGGCATGAAAGACCTGATCAAACGTTTGAAGCCGGACTGCTTTGAAGACATGATCGCTCTGGTGGCGCTGTTCCGTCCGGGGCCTTTGCAGTCGGGGATGGTGGATAACTTCATTGACCGTAAACACGGGCGTGAAGAAATCTCCTATCCTGATATACAGTGGCAGCATGAATCGCTGAAGCCGGTACTGGAGCCGACCTATGGTATCATCCTGTACCAGGAACAGGTGATGCAGATAGCCCAGGTGCTTTCCGGCTATACGCTGGGCGGCGCGGACATGCTGCGCCGCGCTATGGGTAAGAAAAACCCCGAAGAAATGGCTAAGCAGCGCTCCGTGTTTGAGGACGGCGCGAAGAAGATGGGGGTCGACGGCGAACTGTCGATGAAGATCTTCGACCTGGTGGAAAAATTTGCCGGGTATGGGTTTAACAAGTCGCACTCAGCCGCGTACGCTCTGGTGTCGTATCAAACGCTATGGCTCAAGGCGCATTATCCTGCTGAATTCATGGCTGCTGTGATGACGGCAGATATGGATAACACCGAGAAAGTGGTGGGACTGGTGGACGAGTGCTGGCGTATGGGGCTAAAAATCCTGCCGCCGGATATCAATAGCGGGCTGTACCATTTTCACGTGAATAATGACGGGGAAATTGTTTATGGTATCGGTGCGATCAAGGGCGTTGGTGAAGGACCGATAGAAGCGATCATCGACGCGCGAAATCAGGGCGGTTATTTCCGCGAACTGTTCGATCTCTGTGCCCGTACTGATATCAAGAAACTGAATCGCCGCGTACTGGAAAAGCTGATCATGTCCGGTGCGTTTGATCGGCTGGGGCCGCATCGCGCGGCGTTGATGAATTCACTCAACGATGCGTTGAAGGCTGCCGATCAGCATGCCAAGGCCGAAGCTATCGGTCAGGTAGATATGTTTGGTGTTCTGGCGGAAGCGCCGGAGCAGGTAGAACAGTCCTACAGCACGGTAGCTCCCTGGCCGGAGCAGGTGGTGTTGGACGGTGAACGGGAAACGTTAGGGCTTTATCTGACGGGTCACCCAATCACGCAGTATCTCAAGGAAATAGAACGCTATGCTGCTGGCTTGCGTTTGAAGGACATGCACCCGACGGATCGGGGCAAAGTAACAACGGCGGTCGGCCTGGTGCTGGCTGCCCGCGTAATGGTCACCAAGCGAGGTAATCGCATTGGCGTATGTACACTGGACGATCGTTCCGGCCGTTTGGAGGTGATGCTGTTTACTGAAGCATTGGATAAGTATCAGCATCTGCTTGAAAAAGACCGAATTCTGATTGTCAGTGGACAGGTCAGCTTTGATGACTTTAGCGGGGGCCTTAAAATGATGGCCCGAGAGGTCATGGATATCAGTGAAGCGCGTGAAAAATATGCGCGTGGGCTTGCTATCTCGCTGACTGACAGGCAAATTGATGACCAGCTATTAAACCGTCTCCGCCAATCGTTGGAACCTCACCGATCGGGGACGATCCTGGTACACCTTTATTACCAGCGAGAGGATGCCTGCGCCCGGTTACGTTTTGGCGCGGCATGGCGTGTGACGCCAACCGATGTGCTGCTTAATGACCTGCGCACGCTGCTGGGGAACACCCAGGTGGAACTGGAATTTGACTAAAATAGGAATACTATGAGTCTGAATTTTCTTGATTTTGAGCAGCCGATTGCAGAGTTGGAAGCGAAAATTGACTCGCTGACCTCAGTCAGCCGTCAAGATGAAAAATTGGATATTAATCTGGACGAAGAGATCCAGCGACTGCGGGAAAAAAGCGTTGAACTGACGCGCAAGATTTTTGCCGATCTGGGTGCCTGGCAGATTGCGCAATTGGCACGTCATCCACAGCGTCCCTACACGCTGGACTATGTCAGCCATATTTTCACCGACTTTGATGAGTTTGCGGGCGATCGAGCCTATGCCGATGACAAAGCGATTGTGGGCGGCATTGCGCGTTTGGATGGGCGTCCGGTGATGATCATTGGTCATCAGAAAGGGCGCGAAACCAAAGAGAAAATTCGCCGCAACTTCGGTATGCCTGCGCCTGAAGGTTACCGTAAAGCGCTGCGTCTGATGGAGATGGCAGAGCGTTTTAACCTGCCGATTATCACCTTTATCGACACGCCGGGCGCGTACCCAGGCGTTGGTGCTGAAGAGCGCGGCCAGTCGGAAGCGATTGCGCGCAACCTGCGTGAGATGTCCGGCCTGAGTGTACCGATTATCTGTACGGTGATCGGCGAGGGGGGATCCGGTGGTGCATTGGCGATTGGCGTGGGTGACAAGGTCAACATGCTGCAATATAGCACCTATTCTGTTATTTCACCGGAAGGCTGCGCCTCTATCCTGTGGAAAAGTGCCGATAAAGCGCCGCTGGCGGCGGAAGCGATGGGGATCATCGCCCCGCGTCTTAAAGAGCTGAATCTGATTGATGCTATCATTCCTGAACCGCTCGGTTCCGCGCACCGCGATGTGGAAACCATGGCCGCGTCGCTGAAAGCCCAACTGCTTTCAGACTTGCGTGAACTGGATGAATTGGATAAAGACGCGCTGCTGGATCGCCGTTACCAGTGCCTGATGAACTACGGTTACTGCTGATCCCAGAGCTATCGCGCTGAAAAAAAGTCCGCTTTCCGCAAGGAGGAGGACTTTTTGCTATTATGCGGCTATTCCCATCATCACCTTGCCATAACAAGGAGTACGCATGCTGGCGTTAACGGCCATTCACCATATTGCCATCATTGCCTCTGACTACCGACGCAGTAAGGCATTCTATTGCGATGTCCTTGTGTTTGAGCTGTTGGCGGAAACCTATCGGGCAGAGCGCGACTCATGGAAAGGCGATCTGGCGTTAAAGGGGCGTTACGTTATCGAACTGTTCTCGTTTCCCTCTCCACCGCCACGGCCGACTCAGCCTGAATCCTGTGGCCTGCGCCATCTTGCTTTTGCGGTAGCCGATATTGACGAGGCGTGCGATGCACTGCAACGCGCAGGCGTCGCCTATGAACCGGTTCGGGTGGATGAATTTACCTTGTGTCGTTTCACCTTCTTCCGCGATCCGGATGTATTACCGTTGGAGCTTTATGAGCAGTGAGCGGACCGACGTGGCTGCTCTACTGGAAAACGTAGCGGTACAGCTCTCTGGCTGTCAGCGTGTGCTGGTAGCTTATAGCGGTGGACTGGATTCCAGCGTGCTGCTGCATATGCTGTATCAATTGATGCAGCAGCGCTCGGATATTGTTGTGCGTGCCGCCTATGTGCACCATGGACTAAGTCCTCACGCTGAGCGTTGGGCGCAGCACTGCATGCATACCTGCCAGCAATGGGATATTCCCTGCACGGTGCTGCCTGTCACGGTGGATACGCGTGAACGTGGTGTTGAAGCGGCAGCACGCGAAGCTCGCTACCAGGCATTGCGCCAACATCTGTTACCTGAAGAGGTGCTGCTTACCGCACAGCATCTCGACGATCAGAGCGAAACGTTCCTGTTGGCGCTTAAGCGCGGCAGCGGGCCTGCCGGGCTTTCAGCGATGGGGGCTACGGGGCAGTTGGGAGTGAATCGCTTGCTGCGCCCACTGCTGGGTGTAGCGCGAGCGCAACTTGAAAATTATGCCCACCATTATCGACTCACGTGGTTGGAAGACGAGAGCAATGGTGACGCGCGTTACGATCGCAACTTTCTCCGTTTGCAGGTACTACCGCAACTAAAACAGCGCTGGCCATCATTTTCAGACGCAGTGGCACGCAGCGCGCGACTGTGCGCCGAGCAGGAACAACTGTTGGATGAATTGTTGGCGGCATCGCTTCAGTCGGCCTGTGACACAAAAGGCGCGTTGGCGATTGATACCTTGCTTCCCCTGAGCGAACCACACCGTTTTGCGCTGTTACGGCGTTGGTTAAGAGTGCATGAGGTGGCAATGCCTTCACGCGAACAATTGCTGCATCTGTGGCAGGATGTGACACTCAGCCGCCAGGATGCAGAACCGCTGTTACAATTGGGCACCGTACAGATTCGACGCTTTCGTCAGCGTTTATACTGTATTGCCGAATACGTAAACGCTGTCGGCCTGGTGTTACCCTGGCATCCCGAGCTGGGTGTACTAACGCTTCCGCACCGTTTAGGTTACCTGTCCTTGGCCGAAGAGGGTATGCGTATCCGACGCCCGTATCCCGATGAGCAAGTGAGCGTGCGTTTTGGCTTGAAAGGGAAACTGCATATTGTTGGGCGCAGTGGCGGGCGCTCTGCGAAAAAACTGTGGCAGGAATATGCGATTCCTCCCTGGATGCGTGAACAAATCCCTATTCTGTATTACAACGAATACCCTATCGCAGCCGTTGGCGTTTTTGTGATGCGGGAAGGAGAGGCTCATGATGATACTGCGGCGTGGCAGGTGGCGTGGAGTATGGTGTAGCGCTGATAACAGAATAATCAGCGCTAATCGAGTAACGCCAAGACTGTAATATGGCAGCGAAAATGGTTATCTAAACAACTTTATGCGCCGTAAGCGTTTTCTAATATATCAGGATAGGGCCCATTATGCTGTCGTTGTATTATTGTTAGCAGTTTCTGTATTTCTGGTATTTTTAATAATTGCTGTATGTCTGGTGAGAATAATCTATCTTTAGCCTCTTTATCCCGTAAAGGAAGGGTATTGACTCTCAGCAGAACGGGGTTATTTACTGTTTCATCGGTTGTATGAGGTAAATTAATTTTATTCAAGTAATTATGTAATGCAGATAACGTCTCTGTAAATTCTCGCTCTTGAAGTTTTGTTGATTTGTATTCGCCTTTTTTTAGTCCTTCGTAAATCGCTAAAGAACCACTAACACAAGAAACCAAAGCACTAATTCCACGTAAAACCGTTAACACTGTGGCACCTGTGACGAGCATTGCCGGGAAGACCAGAGGGAGTGTAAATAACGCTACAGATAGCAATATGGACGCGACAGAAAGGATCTGTGTTGTGTTAAATAACATTGAACCATTACCTTCCTTTGATCTTTTATTGTAGATTAACTTGTTTCCTCCATGTGGTACATATAATTTATTAACAATGTCCTTTACTTTGGTTAATTCAATATCTAATTCAAGTTGGAGTTCTTTTAATGCGGTTTCTTTTTCATGCAATACGGCGGCTTTATCTAAAATTGCGGTGATTGTTTTTAGGTTTTCCTGTAGCATTTTAATATCATTAGACAATTTTTTGTCATGTGCAAAAAAAGAGGAGCAGTCGGTATTGGCAACCGTTTGTAGATGTGAAAATAAAATATCCCATTTGTAGTTTGTAAATTCTTTATGCGTGTTACTGATGTGTTGCACTATTTCAGCCCACTTTTTTGGATTGGGATTTATCTGGGAGGCTGTAGACCTGTTTCCGATTGTCGTAATGGCATTGTCACATGAGTAGTCATTCTGACTCACTACATAGTTTGTTTCCACGTTACACATACTCGAACTCCCAAAGAAACGGTCACTAATGTTTGCTTGTAAAGCTTCGTCTAGGATGTGTTTATTGTCACTCGGGTTTTTATCGTGTCTTGGCTGTGTGACTCATCAGGATTCACTCACCACCACTTTGCCGATACCTGGATTACTAAAGCTCACGATATGATCCAGACGCAGTTCTCGCTGTGCGCCATTTTCTTCCACCATCAGATATTCCACTTGCTTGCGCGAGACAATATCCTTGGCCTTGCCTGTGAGGGTTTCACCGTTACGCAACTCGAGCGTCAGCGTCAGATGTTGCTGGCACGTAGCCTCCAGGCTATCGTAATCATCACAATTGATGGGTTGATATTCGTTACTCATTGACATAATCGCTCACCAATAAGTTAGCTGCGGCGAAGGCCGCCTGTTCCCTGACGGTGGACGGCAAGTCGCCATTGGCTGCGATCCCATCCAGGGTTTGCAAAACACAACCTAATGCATCGGGTATGTAACCCAGATTGCCGCTGGCGATCTGCGCGTATAAACGACGAACCAATTCAGAATGTTGCTGCACAATATCCTCCCTTGGAAGCACACCGCCGTAGGCTTTTGTGCCTGCTGTCGCCGCGATGGCCTCGTTTTTTGCTGATAAGGGGAGATAATCCCATGAAAATAAGTATTCGTTATTAAAAGGACTATAGCATAGGCATCAGCAGGATATCAGCATTCCGCTGTTAAGCAATGCTTCAGTTAGCGCACAATTTTACCCTTTTTACGCAGTAGACTTGGTGCTGAGACCGGTCTGTTTTCTGAATTGCTGTCGGTATGCTGTGCGTCTCACCGGTTCTCAAGGTACACTGGTTGCAGACGGAGAAGAGGTATCGAATGGCATTAAAAGCAACGATTTATAAAGCAGCAGTGAACATTGCGGATTTGGACCGCTCTTTTTTTTACGATGCCAATTTGACCTTGGCGCAGCACCCCTCAGAAACAGAACAGCGTATGATGCTGCGACTGCTGGACGCCTAGGAATTTCAAACTTTTTGGGGCCCCTGATTTCGGGGGCTGGCAACGATGAAAACCGGCTTTTTTATCGTGAATGCCTCTGTGTTTGGGTGATTTTTGAACACATTGCGCGTTTTTTGATTACATCGCCGAATTCCAGGCAGAGTTTCCCCGCATTATCCAACGTAACGCATTCGCGCTATCTCCCCGGCGTTCGCGATTCGCTTCTCCAGGGCCGTTGCCGGCAGCGCCCGGCTGAACGCCATTTTTGCCCCGCACAGCAGGCAGGCAAACGGGTCTGTATTCTGTAATCCCTGACTCAGCGTTGTGTATGTCACTGGCGCTGCTTTTTTCACATTATCCTGCCCCAGGGCTTTTCTCACCAGAGGCAACAGTTTTCCCACTACGCGGTTAGCCAGAAAACCAAAGTAACGCACCATCCGGAAATGCTTCTCCGGTATATGCTTTATCAGCCGCAGTATCAGCTCACGCTGACTGAGCGCCAGGTCTTCATGCCTCCCCGTCCGGTGATCCAGAAAACGCAGGGTGATGCGGCTTCCCCCGTCGTAGTGTGCCAGTCGCGCACCCGACACAGGCAGTTTTTTCAGGTACCGGCCCAGGTACTTTGCTGTCTGTCGGGGATGTTTCGTCGGCTTCGCAAAATACACGTGCCAGTAAATCTCTCCCTGCTCATTTTTCCCCTGGCTGAGGATAAAGCGCTTCCATTCATCATAATCCCGGATGTGAGCCAGCTGCGGCGGCAGAACAAGAGACTCCCATGCAGACAGCAGATACTGGCGTACATTCCATACCCAGCGCGCCCTGACCTTCGGCAGGGCAAACGACAGTTTTTTCCAGGCACCGTGCTCATTTATGCCGCCGGTGGTCC
Source organism: Symbiopectobacterium purcellii (assembly GCF_052050035.1). Taxonomy (GTDB): domain Bacteria; phylum Pseudomonadota; class Gammaproteobacteria; order Enterobacterales; family Enterobacteriaceae; genus Symbiopectobacterium; species Symbiopectobacterium purcellii_A. The sequence continues at coordinate 2,803,146 of NZ_CP189882.1, read as the reverse complement.
ACGACAGGTGAATATGGCAGTTCCAGTTAAGCTGGCGACCATACGTGTGAAGAGCGCCGAAAATACCGGTGGTCAGGCCCCGCTGCTCCGCAGCGTACAGCAGGTTGTCCGCCGCCAGCGCAAAGAGGCCATTCAGCAGTCAGCGGTTGGCTTCAAACAATGGCCACAGGGTATCCGGCATCGTGAATGTGCCGTGCTGGCACGGCGTATCCGGCAGGCGGGCCATCATGGTGGCAATCCACAGGTCGGTGGCCTTTTTGCCGCAGGTCGGACATCCGCGTCCGTGGCAGCTCTGATGGATGTAACGGTGGTGAGTGCAGTCGGGGTTGCTGCAGCGAAATTCCCGGCTGCCCGTCAGTGGGGTGCCGCAGGCCAGCATCTTTGTGACAACCTCAATCTCTACAGGCCGGAGCGGGTATGCCTCCATGATGTCAGCCCATGCCCTGTTGCGCTGAAACAGCGTCTTCATGGGGCGGGGCTGTATGCCGGTATCATCCGTGCGGGTCATCGGAGAGCATCTCCGCTTCGGTTTCGTACAGGTCAAACCGGCGACAGGTATTGCAGAAGGCAACGTAGTGGTACGGAGAATCAGGGAATTCACTGTAGAAGGTGGTCCAGAACCACTCTGTGCAGTCAGGATCGTTGTCAACGAAAAGGCGGAATTGCTGGTAAGGGAGGTTGCCCTGTCGGACCACCGTTTTGAAAATCTGCTTAACCATTTTTGTATGAACGCGCTGATGCTCAGGGGAATGTGACACGGGATAACCTTCGGCTGGCGGGTTTCAGAATATCGCTATTCTGCCACACTTCGATTTGCAGCCGCCAGGCTGCTTCGTTCCGTGGATCTGTCATGCGGATGAAAATTTACGCTTCACCAAGGGGTTATGTGCTGATGACGAACCAGAAATCTGGTTGCGCGATGACACACTGGCGCTGAAACTGTGGATTGAGTTAGGGCTGCCAGATGAGCGTCGGCTCAAAAAAGCTTGCAACCAGTCTCCAAGCGTCGTGCTCTGTGTCTATGGTGAGCGAGCGGCCCATGTCTGGTGGCAATCAATGGAGCAAAAATTGCGGCCGTATCGCAATCTTTCCGTCCGTTTTTTAGACGATCGCCAATTGCAGGCATTAGCGACAATGGGCTTTGTTGAATAATTTAACCGTTTGATTTACATCTTCTTTAGTTAGAATGCATTTACAGAGAATGTATTTTGTTAGAACGACAAATCAAATAGTTAGCACAATAAAAAGCATTCCGAGAGGAAAAATTAGTCGTTGAAATTTTATAATGCTTATATAAATCAGTATCTTAAATCATTCAACAAAGCCGCGACAATGATACAGCGCACCATGACGTTACAGGCAACCCTGCAGGATCGCTCAGTGGCTGTCTGATGATAAGAATAATCTGGAAATTACGTTTGCCGAGTGGCAACCAGCCTAATCATCGTCATGATCCGGGGTGACAGGAGAAGGTGGGGAGGAGAATAGCGTGAAAAAAATGGCGCTTGGCTTACTACTGGTTTTTGTGGCAGCAGGGTTGATGGGGTGTCACACGCCCAAACCGGTGCGTGAGGAAGCATTGCAGCCCATGGCGCAAAGTTATCGTGGCGTATTGCCTTGTGCAGATTGTGCCGGTATCGATACGTCATTATTCCTGGCTGAAAATGGTACGTTCATACTGCAACATCATTATCAAACCGATCGCCCTGGCAACCGTGTGTTTGCCTCCTATGGCAAATGGGCGCGCACTGCCGATAAGCTCGTGCTTACCGATGTGCAAGGCGACAAACGTTATTTCAGACCGCTGGAGAATGGTCTGGAAATGCTCGATCGAGACGGTGCGCCGATCGTATCGTCCAACACCTATCGTCTGACGGCGACCAAAGCGCCGTTGCCAACGACCCCGATGGCGATGCGCGGTTTGTACCGCTATATGGCCGATGCGGCGGTGTTTTCTGATTGTTTTACCGGGGTCACCTACCCGGTGGTAAACAATATCGTGATGGAAAAACGCTATTTACAGGTGCGTAAATCATCGGAAGACGCGGTGCTGCTTACCTTCAGCGCGCATTTTGCCGTTGTGCCTTCGATGGAAGAGGGGATGGAGGTAAAAAGCCTGGTCCCGAGTAGTGCGCCATTTCAGATGAAAGCGCAAAACCACTGTAACGAGTAACACCTCCACCGCATCGGGATAAAAAGCCGCCTTCCAGCGAAAGGCCGCTTGTCATGACGTTATACCATCGCTTTCAGCTTATACAGCCATTCCAGCGCCTGACACGGCGTTAACGTATCGGGATCTAGCGCTTCCAGCGCTTCGACCGCCGGAGCGGGCTCTTCACTGGTTAACAACGCCAGTTGCGCCCCATCTACATGGCTGGCAGAGGCGTGATTGGAAAGTGATTCCAGCTCTTTAAGTTTTTGCCGCGCGCGTTTAATGACCTCTTTAGGCACGCCTGCCAGTGCGGCAACGGCGAGGCCGTAGCTCTTGCTGGCGGCCCCTTCCTGAACTCTGTGCATAAACGCGATGGTGTCACCGTGCTCCAGTGCATCCAGATGCACATTCGCTACGCCTTCCATTTTTTCTGGCAAATGGGTTAATTCAAAGTAGTGGGTTGCAAACAATGTCATGGCCTTGATGCGCTGTGCCAGATTTTCCGCACAGGCCCAGGCCAGGGATAAACCATCATAGGTCGATGTGCCACGCCCAATTTCATCCATTAATATCAGACTGTTAGCAGTAGCATTGTGCAGAATGTTGGCCATCTCCGTCATCTCCACCATAAATGTGGAACGCCCAGAGGCGAGATCGTCTGCGGCACCAATACGTGTGAATATGCGATCAACCGGCCCAATGGTGGCCTTATCGGCAGGTACAAAGCTGCCAATATGGGCCATCAGCACGATCAGCGCCGCCTGGCGCATATAGGTACTCTTACCGCCCATGTTCGGACCGGTCACGATCAGCATACGGCGCTGCGGCGTGAGTGACAGCGGGTTGGCAATAAACGGCTCGCTCAACACCTGTTCCACCACCGGATGGCGGCCCCCTTCAATTTTTAATCCCGGCTGCTCGCTCAGCGTCGGGCATACATAATTCAGCGTATCAGCACGTTCTGCCAGGTTGGCGAGGACATCAAGTTCTGCCAACGCGGCGGCGCTTTGTTGTAATGCCTCAAGGTGCGGCAACAGTTGGTCAAACAGGTCGTCATACAGGGCCTTTTCCAGTGCCAGCGCCTTGCCCTTGGAGGTGAGCACTTTGTCTTCGTACTCTTTCAATTCAGGAATGATGTAGCGTTCGGCATTCTTCAGCGTTTGGCGGCGGACATAGTGGATCGGCACCAAGTGGCTCTGTCCGCGGCTCACCTGTATGTAATAACCGTGCACGCCGTTAAACCCGACTTTGAGGTTATCAAGCCCCAGTTTTTCGCGCTCACGAATCTCCAATCGATCGAGGTAATCACTGGCACCGTCAGCCAGCGCACGCCATTCATCCAGTTCGGCGTTATAGCCGCTGGCGATCACACCGCCATCGCGCACCAGTACAGGTGGCGCTTCCACCACGGCACGTTCCAACAGGGCGCACAGTTCGTCAAACTGATGAACATGCTGAGAAAGCTGTTGGACATAGTCTTCGGTGCTTTCTGCCAGCAACTCATGGATAGCCGGATACTGGTGAAAGGCATGGCGCATCCGTGCCAGATCGCGCGGTCGGGCAGTACGCAGCGCCAGGCGAGCCAAAATGCGCTCCAGATCGCCAATTTGTCGCAATGGGGGCTGGAGCGCCTCCGCCAGTGGCTGCAACGCGCGGATGGTGCTCTGGCGTTGTGTCAGCGCTTGTTTGTCGCGCGTAGGCATATGCAGCCAGCGCTTGAGCATACGGCTGCCCATCGGCGTGACGGTACAATCCAGAATGGCAGCAAGCGTATTGTCGACGCCACCCGCCAGATTCTGTGTCAGTTCCAGGTTACGACGCGTCGCGGCATCCATAATGATGCCATCCTGCTGGCGTTCCATGGTGATGCTGCGAATATGTGGCAATGAGGTTCGTTGAGTATCTTTGGCATACTGTAGCAGGCAACCAGCGGCACGCAGCGCCAGCTTGGCCTGTTCTACCCCGAACCCTATCAGGTCGCGTGTATCAAACTGCATATTGAGTTGCTGACGCGCGGTTTCCAACTCGAATTCCCAGGGCGGACGGCGGCGCAACCCGTGGCGATGTTCGATCAAATGAGAGGCACCAAACGATTCCGGGTAAAGCAACTCCGCAGGATTGGTGCGTTGCAACTCTGCCGCCATGGTCTCTTCATCTGCCGACTCCATAACGCGAAAACGCCCGGAGCTGATATCCAACGTGGCATAGCCAAAGCCGCGCCCGTCCTGCCAAATGGCGGCTAAAAGATTGTCCTGTTTTTCCTGTAACAGCGCTTCATCGCTGATCGTCCCTGGGGTGACGATACGTACTACTTTGCGCTCTACGGGGCCTTTGCTGGTCGCCGGATCGCCAATTTGTTCGCAGATGGCGACGGATTCGCCTTGTTGCACCAGTTTTGCCAGGTAGTTTTCAACCGCATGGTGTGGAACGCCTGCCATGGGGATGGGTTCTCCGGCCGAAGCACCGCGTTTGGTAAGCGAAATATCCAATAGCTGTGATGCACGTTTGGCATCATCGTAAAACATCTCATAAAAATCGCCCATGCGGTAAAACAGCAGGATGTCAGGATGCTGCGCCTTAAGCCTGAAATACTGCTGCATCATGGGCGTATGGTCTGTGAAATCCTTGTCGATAGGTTCATTCATCTCTGTCTTACTCATTTTTAGCTATTGGGGATTTAATGGACAAGCCACTTATGCTGCAAGCATTTACTTAAACCAAAAGACCCTGCCAGAAACATGTCTACTCCAGGGTACGGTATATCTTATCACTTACTCGCGCGGGGATTCACCCACTGAGGCCCGCTCGCTGGAACGTTATCAAAGCAGTAGTGGAAAATGTATCTGATTCTGATACCAGCCTTTTCCTGCGCGAAGCGTATCGTAATTTAGATAGATGATGTACAAACGATGGGCAGGGTTACGGATCGCAATGATGAAAATACGATAATTACCTACGGTGACTATTGTGCCATTTTTTTTCAGTGTGGCTGGTGAAAATTGTTGAGGTTGCTATAGCTAAACGACTTAATTTTGATTACATTATTTAAATGAGCTATTCAATTGATTTTAGACGTAAAGTGATATCTACACGGAAAAACGAAGGGTTGAGTATCCGAGAAACAGCGAAGCAATTTCGGATTGGCCCTGCCTCTGTATCGCGTTGGATTAATCAAATAGAGTCAAAAGCATCGACCACGCGTCAGCGAAAGATCGATAAATCCGAGTTGATAAAAGATGTTGAACAATATCCAGATGCTTACCAAAAAGAACGTGCAGAGCGTTTTGGCGTTTGTCAGAAGGCCATTTGGCAAGCGCTTAAAAAGCTGGGATTGACCTATAAAAAAAACTCTACGTCATCCGAAAGCCGACGAAAACGCCCGGCAGGGATTTCAACAAAAAAAACAACAGTATGAAAAAGAAGGTAAACCTATTGTTTTTATTGATGAAAGTGGTTTTTCACACGATGCCCCACGGACTCACGGCTATTCCCCAAAAGGTCAACGGTGTTTTGGCCTGAAGAACTGGGGAGCTAGGGGAAGAACAAATGTTATCGGCGCTTTATTAGGCACAACGCTGTTTGCTATCGGATTATTTGATATCAATATTAACAGCGATGTTTTCTATGCCTGGGTCACACAAGTCCTTATCCCAGTACTCCCTAAAAACAGTGTAATCATGATGGACAATGCCACTTTTCACAAAAAACATAATATTCAACAAGTCATCATCGATGCAGGGTATATGGTGGAGTATTTGCCTACATATTCGCCAGATCTTAACCCAATTGAGCATAAATGGGCACAAGCAAAAAGCAAAAAAAGAGAGATGGGTTGCGATACAGAGAGTTTGTTCTCAGTCCATATGGTGAGACTGTAAAATAATCTGTGTAAATGGCATTTTGAGGAAAACCTTCAAAGGATAACAAAATGCCTATCAGCAACGAACTTATTGACCAACTGCTTCAAGATTGTCACTCCCCTCAGGATCTGCTGGGTGAATCAGGCCTACTCAAGGTGCTGACTAAAAGACTGGCGGAACGGGTTCTTGAAGCTGAGATGGAGATGCACCTTGGGTATGCTAAGCATGACCCGGCTGGTAATCATTCAGGCAACTCACGCAATGGCAAGACATCCAAGAGCGTACGTAGCCAAAATGGGGAGATCGAGCTCGATATTCCGCGCGACCGCAACAGTACCTTCGAGCCGACACTGATCGGTAAGCACGAAAAACAGCTTAACGGCTTCGATGACCGCATTATTTCTCTCTATTCCAGAGGGTTATCAACCCGTGATATTCAGGCACACTTTAAAGAAGTCTACGGGGTCGATGTTTCCGCTGGCTTCATTTCTCAAGTGACCAATGCTGTGATGGATGAAGTTAAGCGCTGGCAGCAACGGCCGCTGGATGCGCTTTATCCCATTGTTTACCTTGACTGTATTGTTGTCAAAAGCCAGGACGGCGGAGCCGTGGCCAACAAGTCTGTTTATCTGGCCCTCGGCGTCAACGGCCAGGGCGAAAAAGAGCTGCTGGGGCTATGGATAGCCAAAACTGAGGGGGCCAAGTTCTGGTTATCTGTGATGACAGAACTGAAAAATCGTGGGCTAAAGGACATCTTCGTCGCCTGCTGCGATGGCCTGAAAGGCTTTCCTGATGCCATTGAAGCTGTTTACCCGCATACGCGGGTACAGCTCTGCATTGTGCATCAGGTGCGGAACTCGCTGCGCTACGTCGGCTGGAAAGAGCGTAAGGCCGTTGCTGCTGACCTGCGCACCATCTATAGTTCCGCAACGCTAGAGGGCGCTGAAGAGGCCCTGGATGCCTTCGCGGCCAAATGGGATGAACAGTTCCCGACGATCAGCCCGTCGTGGAGAAATAATTGGGAACGTCTCATCGTCATTTTTGACTTTCCGCCGGAGATCCGCAAGGTTATCTACACCACCAACGCGATAGAGTCGTTAAATGCTTCATTGCGCAAGATAACGAAAACGCGACGAATATTTCCAACGGATGACTCGGTGATAAAATTACTCTATCTAGCCTTGCATAATATCTCTGCTAAATGGACCTTGCCAATCAGAGACTGGAAACCTGCTATGAGCCAATTCATGTTGATGTATGGAGAACGAATCTCCGGTTAAGCAATGGAGCCATTTACACAAAATTCTTTACAGACTCCATATGGTGTAATCAAAATTAAGTCGCTTGGCTATACTGCTAAAGTATCGTTAATTTTTTCCGTTATTGAATGTGTCGATAACATTTTTGCCGTGTCTATTTTGGTGCAGTTCTGTAAATTAATATGGAAAATTCTTAGTGAGTGGTGGAGTTTTCTTATTTTAAACTTTCCTTTGACGTCGAGGCCTGTTTTAGATTGTTGATTTGTATCTTTTTATATATATCTATTTTTATGTGTGTGTTTTGTTTTTAGGAAAATTAATCTTTTTTTGTGGCTTTGTTGAATAAATCAGAATTAGCCGACAGGATGACTCCCTCTGCTACACCTGTTATCCTATCCTGACGCTGTGTGGCATACCCAACAACGTCATACGGTTCAGCGCTTTGACCATCGCTATGGCTTCACCTACTTGAGCCTCATAGTCACGCAGGCTCAGATGGCCACCCAGCAAAGTTTTTATGCGGAACATCGCTGTTTCTGCCACTGAACGCCGGTGATAACCCACTTTCTTTTTCCACATATCATTACTCCCGCTCAGACGCTGATTCGCCACCGCATGGTTACGTTCATGGTACTTGTCCGGCCAGTATTTGGCTCCGCTTCGCGGCGGGATAAGGGGCCTGATTTTCTTTCTTAGCAACGCATCGTGGCAGTAACGGGCGTCATAAGCACCGTCTGCTGACACTTCCCTGATTTTTCGGTGGGTTTGGTTAATCAGGCCCGGCAGTGCCTGCGCATCTGTCGTTCCGCTGAGCGATAAGTCGGCACAGATAATCTCATGCGTCGCACTGTCTGCTGCCAGATGAAGCTTGCGCCACACTCTTCGTCTGTCAGCCCCATGCTGCCTGACTTTCCATTCACCTTCGCCAAAGACCTTCAGACCGGTACTGTCGATGACCAGATGCGAGATTTCACCACGCGTTGGCGTTTTTATGCTGATACTGACGGTTTTTGCCCGCCGACTGACCAGAGAGTAGTCCGGGCAGCGCAGTGGCAGGCTCATCAGTGTAAAAACCGAGTCGACAAAGCCCTGTAATGCCCGGAGCGACAGGTTAAACACGCGCTTTATCATCAAAACCGTGGTAACAGCCATATCGGTGTAGTAAAGCGGCCGACCACGACCTTCAGGCGAAGAACTGTCAGTCCATGCAGCGATGGCCGACTCATCAAGCCAGACCGTCAGGGAGCCGCGTTGTCTGAGTGCTTTGTTGTAGGTGGGCCAGTTGGTGATTTTAAACTTTTGCTTTGCCATGGGGAGCTGCTATCGGGAGCGATGATAGTGCTTTGATCCGGCGATCCCCTGAAAGTTCGATTTATTCAACAAAGCCCATTTTAAATACAATAAAATAAAAAGCAGTTTATCTAATGGGGTTGGGATAAATCCTTTCTGCCCTGCACCCATCTGCCGCTCGTGATCTTTTCGATTCTTTTTCCGATAAATCAAATAACAAGCTGAAAATTCAGCGGCTAAATTTTTCAATTCTTCGACTGATAATCCAATGATTGCTTTACATAAACGATTATCTCGTAACAACCGCTCTTTGTTGATCATTTCAAACCTTTATTCTCTAAGTTAAACCTCTTTTTATTCTCAATAGCCTGACAAAAAATGCAAGTCTCTATTCAGCAACTAGTTTAATAAAGAGCAGTGTCTGCACAGCGTTAACGGATACTTTGCTACAAAAAAGTTGGGGGCACTGATATTAAGTGCCCCCGGTTCGTTTTATAGCTTTCCCGCTACACCACTGCGTCCCTGCTCATCCGTGAAAACTTTTCCTTGGCGGTTATCCTAACCAGCTCTCCGTGCAAGCGTCCAACTTTCGTCCTGACCGTTCTTCCTGCATCTTCCGTGAAGATATTCCCTTCAGGCTCCTGCCCCACCGCTACTCCGTAACTGCTCTCAATCTCCTTCCTGGAGGTGTCCTTGGTTTCATCCTGAAGCCGTTATCCTTCTTCACCACATTTAGCGATAAAGTGATACATCCTGTAACCGGTTACTAAGATGTATTAAATGGCGACGAACAGCAAGACCCTGTTCAGATTTTTGCTTATATTTACGCAGAAACCCTTAATGCAAAGAAAGATATAATCCTTTAATTAAAAAGGGAAAAAATAAAAAACAGTGCGTAAAAGCGGGAAAACACAGAGATATCTCACAATAAATGTAAGATATAGCCAAGCGACATTATTTTGATAACAGCCAGCTATGCTTCTTTGCCGCATATCAGGGCATAGGATGTAATCATTTTTAAGTCGGTTGGCTATATCTGTAGTGGTTGAATAATCAGGACACTAAACTTACATCCAAAACGGAGGTGTTTAGTGAACCATAAACGACAATTTACCCCTGAGTTTAAAAGGAAGCCGTTGCCCTGGTAACAGAGCAGGGCTATACGATAGCCAGGGCAGCAGCATCGCTGGGCATAAGCAACAAAACCCTGCATACATGGGTCTCGCTGGCACGCGAGCAGAGCAACGGCGTACTCAGCGATGATGAACGTGCAGAGTTAAAACGGTTACAAAAGGAAAACAAAGAGTTACGTACAGAGAAGGAGATACTAAAAAAGGCGAGTGCCTTCTTCGCGAAACATATGTCGTGAGATACCGGTTCATTCTCGACAATGCCACTGACTTCAGCGTTCGTACACTCTGTCGGGTCATGCGTGTGACGGCCTCTGCCTGGTATGCATGGCGAAAAAAGCCCGCCGAACCGCTGCAAAAAGACGTGGAGGTCCGGGTCAGGTTAAAGGCGCTGTTCGCCGCCAGCAGGCAGGGAGCAGGAAGCCGGACGCTGGTCAAAAGGCTTCGTGGAGAAGGCATCATAATCAGCCGCTGGCGGGTGAGGAAACTCATGCAGGAAGAGGGGCTGGTCTGCCGACAGCGCCGGACTTATAAGGTCACGACAAAACCCCGCCCGGGTGCAGAGGTGGCCCCAAACCTGCTGAACCAGAATTTTAACCCGCCGGGGCCAAATCAGGTGTGGGCGAGTGACATCACGTATCTGAAGACCGGTGAAGGCTGGCTGTATAGCCAAGCGACTTAATTTTGATTACACCATATGGACTGAGAACAAACTCTCTGTATCGCAACCCATCTCTCTTTTTTTGCTTTTTGCTTGTGCCCATTTATGCTCAATTGGGTTAAGATCTGGCGAATATGTAGGCAAATACTCCACCATATACCCTGCATCGATGATGACTTGTTGAATATTATGTTTTTTGTGAAAAGTGGCATTGTCCATCATGATTACACTGTTTTTAGGGAGTACTGGGATAAGGACTTGTGTGACCCAGGCATAGAAAACATCGCTGTTAATATTGATATCAAATAATCCGATAGCAAACAGCGTTGTGCCTAATAAAGCGCCGATAACATTTGTTCTTCCCCTAGCTCCCCAGTTCTTCAGGCCAAAACACCGTTGACCTTTTGGGGAATAGCCGTGAGTCCGTGGGGCATCGTGTGAAAAACCACTTTCATCAATAAAAACAATAGGTTTACCTTCTTTTTCATACTGTTGTTTTTTTTGTTGAAATCCCTGCCGGGCGTTTTCGTCGGCTTTCGGATGACGTAGAGTTTTTTTTATAGGTCAATCCCAGCTTTTTAAGCGCTTGCCAAATGGCCTTCTGACAAACGCCAAAACGCTCTGCACGTTCTTTTTGGTAAGCATCTGGATATTGTTCAACATCTTTTATCAACTCGGATTTATCGATCTTTCGCTGACGCGTGGTCGATGCTTTTGACTCTATTTGATTAATCCAACGCGATACAGAGGCAGGGCCAATCCGAAATTGCTTCGCTGTTTCTCGGATACTCAACCCTTCGTTTTTCCGTGTAGATATCACTTTACGTCTAAAATCAATTGAATAGCTCATTTAAATAATGTAATCAAAATTAAGTCGTTTAGCTATATCTGGCGGCTATTATGGATTTGTACTCCCGGCAGATAGTGGGCTGGCAGGTGGACAGACGGATGACCTCATCGCTAGTCTGCGGGGCCCTGATGAAGGCATATAACCTGCGAACTCCCCCGCCGGGCCTGGTGGTGCATACGGACAGGGGGGCGCAGTACACGGGACAACGCTTTCAGGCGCTGCTGAGCAGCTACAGGCTGAGGAGCAGTATGGGAGACGTGGAGCCCCATTCCCACTCGAAACGCAACAAAGTGACCCACTGGCCAGAGTCGGATAAAATCACCGTTCTGGCCCTACTGGAGATCCCGTTGCATGCAGGGAAAACATCTGACTCACAAAGAACGGTTCTACATCGAAAAGCGGCGTGGTGATGGGGTTAACCAGGCCACCATCGCCCGGGAACTGGAGCTTCCTCGTTCTACCATCAGCAGGGAACTCAGACGCAATACCGACGCCGCTTTCAACGGGGTCTATTCCTGCAGAAGGGCCGAAACGTTGGCCAGAGGGCGGCGGCAGAAAACACGGCCGGACAGCGTGATTAACCAGCTTGAACCGCACATTCAGGACTTTATCAGAACGGCGCTGTCTACCCACACCTCACCTGAGGTCATCAGTGGGCGCCTGGTCCTGGAATTTGGCCTGTCCGTCAGCAAGAACTCGCTCTATCGCTATATCCAGCAGGAGCGCCGGGCCGGCGGTGAGCTGTATCAGCAGCTCCCTCATCGGGGTAAACGGTATAACTATCAGACCGATGAGAACAAACGCGGTCCTATTCCCAACCGTGTTGGCATTGAGCAGCGGCCGGCCGTTGCTGACCTCAAGCAGGAACCCGGGCATTTCGAGATTGACACCATCTTTGGCAAAGATCAGAAATCATTCCTGCTGACGGTGGTCGATAAAGCCGTCAAGCTGGTCATCATTCGCAAACTGCCCAACAAGCGAGCAGAGACAGTGGTAGCGGCCTTCAGGGACATCGTTGCCAATACCTTCTGCGAGTTTAAAACCCTGACTGCTGACAACGGTTCTGAATTTTCCCAGCACGGGGAAATTACAAAAGTCACGGGGGCACCGGTCTACTTTGCCCGGCCATATCATTCCTGGGAACGCGGGTTGAATGAGCATACCAACGGGCTGATACGGCGTTTTTACCCGAAGGGAACGGACTTCAATTATGTCACCCATCGCAAGGTTGCAGCACTCGAACACCTGCTCAATACGCGAGGCCGAAAATCGCTGGGTTATCGTTCTCCAAATGAGGTATTTTTAACGCACTTACAGGCGGCATAATGCCCTACCGTTTTGTTGCGTTTCGACTGGGAATGGGGCTGGGTGCCTGCTGGGATAATGCGGTGATGGAGCGCTTCTGGGGCAGTCTGAAACATGAATGGTTGCTGCTGGTACCCCAGCCAACACGGGCTTACATGGAGCAGGATGTGGCGACGTATATCCGCTACTACAACCTAGACAGGCATCATGCCGCTAACGGGGATCTGTCTCCGGTGCGTTATGAACAAATGGCTGAGAAAAAAGTGTCCTGATTTACTTGACCAGTGCAATCTCTTACACGCATATCCGCCAGATAACGCAGGCAGCCATCATCATACTCTCGGTTGCAACTGTTGCAGGAACACGGATAAAGAGGGAGCCAACACCCGATGTTCACGTGTACCAAAGGTTTCAAGCCATACTTCACCGCTGACATTGGATAACGAGATCAGCGCCATTTCTGATTCCTTCGTGGCTAAAAACAGCGTCGGCGGCAGCTTAAGCCGCTTTTGTGTCAGTAAATGCGCGATCAGATTTTCCTGCATACGCACAAAATCATCCTCGCTCCACGATTGCAGCAACAGGCAATCGATATCCGCAAAGCGCGCCTACATATCCCCAGCATACTGCATGGTAAAAAAGGCTTCAGCGTCAGGATGCAGCGCAATAGTCAGCGCACGCGACACGCCGTCGAGCGCCGCGCCCTCGGCCACAGGCTGAGGCGCCCAAAATACCCGCTCACCGTCATTTTCCACCGCGCAGGGTGAAGCAACACCGTACAACACCTCACTGGTTGGCAAATGGTCATAGGCTTGCTGCCAGGCCGCCATGTAGCGCTGGGTAAACCCCTGGAGCGCGTGCTGCACATTGTCATCCATACTTTTTTCTCTTCACTGGGCGAGTCGGTTACACTACTGCATATCGTTTTTACTTTGCAAAGGCATGTTATGTCCACTTCTGACAAACACGATGCGCTCAGTGCGTTAACGTTGGGAAAACCCACATCTTACCACGACAGCTACGATGCGGACTTATTACAAGCGGTTCCACGCAGTTTAAACCGCTACCCGTTGGGCATTGATGCCGCGCATTTGCCGTTTCACGGTGAAGATATCTGGACATTATACGAACTCTCCTGGCTGGCGCCCAACGGGGTGCCGCAGGTTGCCGTCGGCGAAATGCATTTGCAGGCCGATAGCCCAAACCTTATCGAATCCAAAAGCTTCAAACTCTATCTGAACAGCTTCAATCAAGCGGTATTTGAAAATTGGCAACGGGTAGAAGAGACGCTAACGCGCGATCTGGCCGCCTGTGCACAGGGTAAGGTGCGCGTGACGCTGTTCTCGCTGGATGCCTTTCAGGGACAAACGTTGGGCCAATTCCAAGGGGAATGCATTGACGGACTGGATATTCAGATCGCGGATTATGCGTTCAATGCCGACTATCTCGCCAACGCCTGCCACACGCAGAGCCCCATTGTTGAAGAAACATTGGTGAGCCATGTGCTCAAATCCAACTGCCTGATCACTCACCAGCCGGATTGGGGCTCGGTGCAAATACACTACCGGGGCAAACGTATCGACAGACAAGCCCTGTTGCGCTACATCGTCTCCTTTCGCCACCACAATGAGTTCCATGAGCAGTGTGTGGAGCGTATCTTTAACGACCTGATGCGTTTTTGCCAGCCAGAAGCACTGACCGTTTACGCGCGCTATACGCGTCGTGGTGGGCTGGACATCAATCCCTGGCGTAGCAACACCGACTTTATTGCAAACACCGCTCGCCTACCCCGACAATAGTGCGGGATACGATACAATATCGCCATTCAGAAACGGCATTATTGGAAAAACTGATACCATCAGGTTAAGGTGGAGTGATACATAAAATCAGCGTTATGCGTCTTGCCACCCCGGCGGCGACAAGGGATAGCCTGGAAGTTTTGTTGTTATACACTGCGTTCTCAAGGGGCTTTGTTGAATAATTTAAGATACTGATTTATATAAGCATTATAAAATTTCAACGACTAATTTTTCCTCTCGGAATGCTATTTATTGTGCTAACTATTTGATTTGTCGTTCTAACAAAATACATTCTCTGTAAATGCATTCTAACTAAAGAAGATGTAAATCAAACGGTTAAATTATTCAACAAAGCCTTCTCAAGGAGTAAAATTGATTACACATATCAGCCCGTTAGGGTCTATGGATTTGTTATCGCAGTTGGAAGTGGACATGTTGAAAAGCACGGCCAGCAGCGATCTTTACCGTTTATTCCGCAACTGTTCGCTTGCCGTACTGAATTCCGGCAGCCAAACCGATAACAGCAAAGAGCTGCTATCCCGCTACGAAGATTTCGATATCAACGTGTTGCGCCGTGAGCGCGGCGTGAAACTGGAGTTGGTCAATCCCCCGGAAGACGCTTTCGTCGATGGCGACATTATCCGTTCATTGCAGGCCAACCTGTTCGCCGTGCTGCGCGATATTCTGTTTGTTAACGGGCAAATCACCTCAGCAGAGCGCTACCAGAACCTGAATCTGGAAAACAGTGCCCACATTACCAATCTGGTCTTTTCCATTTTGCGCAATGCGCGTGCGCTGCACGTCGGGGAAGAGCCCAACATGGTGGTGTGCTGGGGTGGCCACTCCATCAATGAGACCGAATACCTCTATGGACGAAAAGTCGGTAGCCAATTAGGTCTGCGCGAATTGAACATCTGTACCGGTTGCGGCCCCGGCGCGATGGAAGCACCGATGAAAGGTGCCGCTGTCGGCCATGCGCAGCAGCGCTATAAAGAAGGCCGTTTTATTGGTATGACGGAACCGTCCATCATCGCCGCTGAGCCGCCAAATCCGCTGGTGAATGAACTTATCATCATGCCTAATATCGAAAAACGCCTCGAAGCCTTCGTGCGCATCGGGCACGGTATCATTATTTTCCCCGGTGGGGTCGGCACAGCGGAAGAGTTCCTCTACCTGCTGAGTATCATGATGAACCCGGAAAACAGCGAGCAGGTGCTGCCCATAATCCTGACCGGACCGGAGGAAAGTGCCGATTACTTCCATGTTCTGGATGAATTTATCATCACGACGCTGGGCCGTCAGGCGCGCCGTTACTACTCCATCATCATTGATGATGCAGCGGAAGTGGCGCGGCAGATGAAAAAAGCGATGCCGCAGGTGAAAGAACATCGCCGCCATACCGGTGATGCCTATAGCTTCAACTGGTCATTGCGTATCGCCCCCGATCTGCAATTACCGTTTGAGCCGACTAACGAGAATATGGCAAACCTCAATCTGCATCCCAATCAAGCACCGGAAGCGCTGGCCTCTGCGCTGCGCAAGGCGTTTTCTGGCATTGTGGCGGGCAACGTCAAAGAAGTCGGCATTCAGGCGATTGAGGAGCACGGCCCGTATAAGATCCACGGCGATGCACAACTGATGCAAAGCATGGATAAACTGCTGCAAGGGTTCGTCGCGCAGCAAAGGATGAAGCTGCCGGGCAGCGCCTACATCCCTTGCTATGAAATCTGCACCTGATGCCATACTGGCGGGAAAACCGGATTTTTCCGCCACCTTCACCACGCTTCACGCCGGGACCGCCTGATGCCTGTACATTTGCTGATTATCGATGCATTAAACCTGATTCGTCGTATCCATGCCGTACAGGGTTCGCCCTGCGTGTCGGCCTGTCAGCACGCGGTGACCCAACTGCTACAGCATAGTCAGCCAACCCACGCCGTCGCGGTGTTTGATGATGAACAGCGCGCCGACAGTTGGCGGCACCAGTTTTTGCCCGACTATAAGGCGGGCCGTCCTCCCATGCCTGAGAATCTGGCGCTTGAGCTGCCGCAAATACGGCAAGCGCTGGTATCAATGGGCATCCCCTGCTGGCATACGCCAGGTAATGAAGCCGATGATTTGGCGGCAACGCTCGCCACAAAAGTCGCCCACGCAGGCCATCAGGCAACTATTATCTCGACCGACAAGGGCTACTGCCAACTGCTGGCCCCCACCATTAAGATTCGTGATTATTTTCAAAAGCGCTGGCTGGATGTGCCTTTTATCGCACAGGAGTTTGGCGTCTCACCGCAGCAACTGCCTGATTTTTGGGGATTGGCAGGCATCAGCAACAGCAAAATACCTGGGGTGGTGGGGATTGGCCCGAAGAGCGCCAGTCAGTTGCTTGCCCAAGCCGGAAGCTTGGAACAGCTCTACCAGCAGTTGGATACGGTGCCGGAAAAATGGCGAAGCAAGCTGGAATCACAGCGTGAGATGGCCTTTGTCAGCCGTCAGGTAGCAACTTTACGTATAGATTTGGCACTGGAAGGGAATTTACAGCAGCTACGACTGACTACGGGGCAATAAACGCGCCGCTGTGACAGCGGCGCATTAATGGAGAGCAACACGTTTGGCGCTGCGCTTAACGCTCGTCGCGCCGTCCCGGCACCGCGCCCCATATACGCCGCGCGTGTACCGTCACCTCTTCGCGATCGTGATACAGTTGGCGAGCACGAATCTCAAAATTGATGCCATTCTCGCTCAAGCGCTCGCTCAGCAACGCCAGATTTTGCGTCACTTCCTCATAACGTTTTTTCATTGGCAGCTTGAGGTTGAATATCACTTCCCGGCACCACCCCTTCACCAACCAGTAGGCCATCAGGTTAGCCACTCGCACCGGTTTCTCCACCATATCGCACACCAGCCAAGTGATGTTGTTACGCGGTGGCTCGAAGCGGAAACCATCCACGGCGTGGTGGGTCACCTGCCCGGTATCCATCAAACTTTGCGCCATGGTGCCGTTATCCACGGCATGCACCATCATGCTGCGTTTCACCAGTTGATAGGTCCAACCGCCGGGGCACGCCCCCAAATCCACCGCGTACATGCCGCTTGCCAAACGCTCATCCCACTCATCCGCCGGAATAAAAACGTGAAACGCCTCTTCCAGTTTCAACGTAGAACGGCTTGGCGCATCTGAAGGAAATTTCAGGCGCGGAATACCCATGTAAAATGGCGAGTGGTTATTGCTGTAGGAATAACCCACATAGCAATGCCCTGGGGCAATAAACAGCACATGGACAACCGGACGAGAGGCCTTTTCATACGGCAGCAGAATGCCGTTTTCCTTCAGTGCGGCGCGCAAAGGCACGGTGAACTTGCGGCAAAACTTCAGCAGTTCCTTGCTTTCATTAGTGTCAGGTACTTCAACGCGCAGCTCGCCTGCCCGCTCAATCGCCCCGGTCAGCATGCCGACGATCGAGGTAATGCGATCTTCCGGCGGCAAATCGCGCAACAACTCACCGCAAACGAACCATTGACGGGCAAAAACCAGCGCATCAAACGGCAATGTTTTGATCAACCGATCGGCATCTTCATGCTGATAGCATTCATACATCACATAGCCACAGTTTTCTTTAACCCTGGCCAAACCAAAAACCTCGTGGGCGGTGGCTTTTTCCGTTATCTCTGCCGCACACTCTTTTTCGAAACCGGGGCGGCAATATAAAATTACCTTATTCATTACTTTTCGCCTTTCTTGTCTGGCGCAGCACGCCAATCAACATCAATACCCATCCGGTCAGGAAAAAAAGACCGCCAACCGGCGTGACAAACGCCCAAAACCTCAGGTGCGACAGCGCCAAACAATAAAGGCTGCCGCTAAACAGCACGGTGCCAAGTGCCAACGCAATGCTGCTCCAATAAAACCACAGGTTACGACGCTGGCGCATCAATACCGACAGCGCCAGGATCGCCAGCGTATGAAACGCCTGATATTCAAGCCCGGTTTTTAGCCAGG
Source organism: Symbiopectobacterium purcellii (assembly GCF_052050035.1). Taxonomy (GTDB): domain Bacteria; phylum Pseudomonadota; class Gammaproteobacteria; order Enterobacterales; family Enterobacteriaceae; genus Symbiopectobacterium; species Symbiopectobacterium purcellii_A. The sequence goes on along the minus strand of NZ_CP189882.1, from coordinate 2,784,843 downwards.
CCATTTCGGCTACGCCCAGCGATTTGCTAAGCACATGAGCGTCAAAGGCGCCCAACGCCACAAAAACAAACCCGCTGATCGCGGAAAACATCAGCATAAAACGACTGTTCATCGTATTTTTCACAGTAAATCGAATCAAAAGCGCCACACGTCAACGTGCGGCGTTGTCATAACGGAAACGAAACTTCTCTTGCTCGCTTGCCGCACGCGCCAAAATCCAGTGGCGAAAGGCGGCTATTTTACCCAGTTCAGCCTGACTGTCATGACAAACCAGATAAAAAGCATTTTTACTGACCAATACCTCGTTAAACGGACACACTAACCGACCCGCTTCAATCTCGGTCTGAGCCATGACGTTATTTGCCAAAGCGACCCCCTGCCCATGAATCGCCGCCTGCAACACCATGGCACTGTGGCTGAATATCGGCCCTTGTTGCACGTTGATCTGCACGCCAAGCTGTCGGGTGTAGGCCAACCAGTCGCTGCGAGACGCGTCATGCAACAAAGTGTGCCCAGCCAGATCCTGTGGCGTTTTAAGCGGATGTTTGCCCGTTAGCAATACCGGAGAACAGACGGGAAACAGATACTCGGCATAGAGTTTTTCCACGCGCAACCCATGCCAGTTACCGCGCCCGTAAAAAATCGCCACGTCCACATCATCTGACAAGCGATCTTCCTGGCGATCTAGCGCCTGAATTCGCACATCAATCCCCGGAAACTCCGCATTGAAACTCGATAATCGCGGCACCAGCCAATGGATAGCAAAGCTGGGCAACAGACTGACCGTCAATGCGCCTTTGGCGCTGCGTGACTGTAGCTTGCGCGTCGCTTCGTTGAGTGAAGAGAAGATCTCTTTTATATCAAGATAGTAGCTTTGACCCTCTTCCGTCAGCAGCAAAGAACGATTGCGGCGACGAAACAGCTTGAGTCCCAAAAAATCTTCTAATGACTTGATTTGATGACTGACAGCTGCCTGAGTGACAAACAGTTCCTCCGCCGCTTTGGTGAAGCTGAGGTGGCGGGCGGCAGAATCAAATACACGCAACGCATTGAGCGGAGGGAGTCGCTTTGACATAGGGTAATGTTCTTCTTTTTCCTAAGAGGTGCATGGAGGCAGCACCGTTCCAGCCATTAGTTTTTTTTATCCGAGACATTATAATTTGTCCGTTGAGGATGCACCAGCAAATACCTATATTAGCGCCACTTCCTTGAGCCGGAACGAAAGGTGCGGCAGGCGTTTCCTGAAGTGCTTTTGGCTTGTGGTTGTGATGTTGTGTTTGCTATTTATTGTCTGCCTTTCAGACATGGTAGCCAAGGCTACCTTTCACTTCCTGTACATTTACCCTGTCTGTCCATAGTGATTTTTATGTGGCACCGCTTTTTAGCGGTGCTTTTTTTTGCCTGACAGACGCCGAATCGCCGGGCGCCAGAAATGACAATTCTCGCGCTGACATTTCAGATTTGCCTTACCGAATGGGTAAGCCATGAAATGGCAGTGCGGGAATCGAGACACAGGTTACACCGGAGGAGAACTACTTGGCCTCTACCATTTTCCTCAGGTTATCGCGGTTGATCTGCTGTTCGTGACCTTAGGCATCGATATAGCGGATCATTCCGGTATCCTCGTCCGCTTTTGGTTTCCCTTCCGCGACAATGGTGCGCCCGTCATTGGTATGCAGCACATAATTACTCGAACAGGCAGTCAAAGAGAGTGCGGCCATTGCGATGGCAATAATTGCTATTTTATTCTTCATAGTGTACTCCAAGTAAATTTTTAAGTTACTTATTTCGCTACTGCCGAACGATAGTTCCGTTTATCAACAGTGTTATAGCCAAGCGACTTAATTTTGATTACACCATATGGACTGAGAACAAACTCTCTGTATCGCAACCCATCTCTCTTTTTTTGCTTTTTGCTTGTGCCCATTTATGCTCAATTGGGTTAAGATCTGGCGAATATGTAGGCAAATACTCCACCATATACCCTGCATCGATGATGACTTGTTGAATATTATGTTTTTTGTGAAAAGTGGCATTGTCCATCATGATTACACTGTTTTTAGGGAGTACTGGGATAAGGACTTGTGTGACCCAGGCATAGAAAACATCGCTGTTAATATTGATATCAAATAATCCGATAGCAAACAGCGTTGTGCCTAATAAAGCGCCGATAACATTTGTTCTTCCCCTAGCTCCCCAGTTCTTCAGGCCAAAACACCGTTGACCTTTTGGGGAATAGCCGTGAGTCCGTGGGGCATCGTGTGAAAAACCACTTTCATCAATAAAAACAATAGGCTTACCTTCTTTTTCATACTGTTGTTTTTTTTGTTGAAATCCCTGCCGGGCGTTTTCGTCGGCTTTCGGATGACGTAGAGTTTTTTTTATAGGTCAATCCCAGCTTTTTAAGCGCTTGCCAAATGGCCTTCTGACAAACGCCAAAACACTCTGCACGTTCTTTTTGGTAAGCATCTGGATATTGTTCAACATCTTTTATCAACTCGGATTTATCGATCTTTCGCTGACGCGTGGTCGATGCTTTTGACTCTATTTGATTAATCCAACGCGATACAGAGGCAGGGCCAATCCGAAATTGCTTCGCTGTTTCTCGGATACTCAACCCTTCGTTTTTCCGTGTAGATATCACTTTACGTCTAAAATCAATTGAATAGCTCATTTAAATAATGTAATCAAAATTAAGTCGTTTAGCTATAAGCCTAGCAAAAGCATTTCAATATGCGTTTAGGGATCGTCCTAAAACTTGTTTCCCCGTGAAAAATGCGACAGGATCGTCTGCCAGAAGAGGAACACCATGACAGCATTCAATCCCGCAACCTTTCGTAATGATTTCCCTGCGCTCGCACAATCCGGCGTTTATCTGGACAGCGCAGCAACGGCGCTCAAGCCCCAGCCGGTCATTGATGCCATCTCGCAGTATTACACCGCCGAGACCGGCAATGTGCACCGCAGTCAACACGCTCATGCACAGCAGGTGACGGCGCGGTTCGAGCAGGTACGATGCGCAGTAGCCGCCTTGCTTAATGCCAACGATCCGCGTTGCATCGTGTGGACGCACGGAACGACAGAAGCCATTAATCTGGTGGCACAAAGCTATGCACGTCCTCGTTTGCAGCCGGGTGATAAGATCATCGTCAGCGAAGCGGAGCACCATGCCAACCTCATTCCCTGGCTGATGGTGGCGCAGCAAACCGATGCTCGCATCGTCAAGCTGCCGATAGGTGTGGATGCGCGACCGAATCTGGAGGCGTTAGCCGACCTGATCACGCCACGCACGCGTCTGCTGGCACTGAGCCAGATGTCGAATGTGACAGGGGGCCAACCCGATCTGGCAAAAGCGATTGCGCTGGCGCATCAGGCAGGAGCCGTGGTGATGATCGACGGCGCACAAGGTATTGTGCACGGCGCTCCGGATGTACAAGCACTGGATATAGATTTTTACGCCTTCTCCGGCCACAAACTTTTTGGCCCGACCGGTATTGGCGTGTTGTACGGCAAGGCCAACCTACTGGAATCCATGCCGCCCTGGCACGGCGGAGGGAAAATGATGAGCGCGGTCTCTTTTGATGGATTTACGCCACAGGCCATTCCTCAGCGGTTTGAAGCGGGCACCCCGGCGATTGCCGAAGTGCTCGGGTTAGGCGCTGCGCTGACATGGATGCAAGGCTATGACTGGCGCGCTGCGGAGCAATATAGCCAAGGGTTGGCGCAGTTGGCTGAACAGCAGTTGGCGCGCTTCCCCGGTTTTCGCTCACTGCGCAGTCCCAACGCGGCCATTCTGTCGTTTGCCCTGGACGACGTACATCCGAACGATCTGGCAACGCTTCTTGCGGAGCAGCAGATTGCCGTTCGCGCCGGGCACCATTGCGCTCAACCGTTATTCGCGGCACTCGGACTTGATGGCGCAGTGCGCGCCTCGTTCGCGCCGTATAATAACGAGCATGATGTCACTGCGTTGGTAACGGCGGTTGGCAATGCGTTGGATTTACTGCGAGATTGATTGACGAACAATGGAACTGGCTTACACCATAACAGAGCACACCACTCACCCTTTTGGCAGTACCATTACGGCAGAGACCTTACAGCACACCTTCAATGCCTGCCGCTCGTGGGAAGAGCGTTATCGGCAATTGATCCTGCTGGCCAAACAGCTTCCTGCTCTGCCGGAGGCGTTGAAAAACGACACCATCGCCCTGTCCGGCTGTGAAAATCGGGTCTGGTTAGGCTATGAGAAACAGCAGGATGGCCGATTACACTTTTACGGTGATAGCGACGGGCGAGTCGTGCGCGGTTTGTTAGCCGTATTGCTCACAGCGGTAGAAGGCAAGCAGGCTGCCGATTTGTTTGGGCAAGATCCGTTGTCCCTGTTTGACCAACTTGGCCTGCGCGCTCAGCTCAGCGCCTCACGCGCCAGCGGCTTGTCCGCACTGGCACAGCGTATTCAAACCATTGCCGCACAGGCCTAGTCTATCATTCCCGGCGTAAGCCGGGGTTCTCTCGTAAGCTGCTCGCGTTTTGCCTGTAGACACAAACCTTCCTTCGCATTCAGAAGTCCGCTCAAATTTAGGCCAAGTCTTTTTGTTCGTACAGTGAGTGTTTCGTGCGCGTTAACCCACGCCATTATTTGCATCGTACATCGCACGCGCCCGACACGGGGTGATCAATCGCCCTCGCCCGGTGGCCCCTGGCTTTTCGCGGGAAATCACGCCGCTACGCGGTACCGGAAAACTCGTCTCATCCATGAGACTCGCCCCTGTGGGGCAGCTGCTGGCAACGTTCAAAATGCTGCCGGCATTTTTGTCAGACGCGGCGCTGACTTTCGCGGCGTCCTGCCACTCACACGGTGGTCTCGTTCCCCTCAGCGTTATTTTTACGCGATGTAACGTCAACCGATTCAAATCGCGCTGCCTTCGACATCATTTTCTTTAACGCGTGGGATACCGCGACAAAACCAAAGGTCGCGGTCACCATTGTGGCGGCACCGAAACCGGAGGCACAATCCATGCGTTTTACCCCCTCCGCGGTACTGCGAGATGCGCACACCGAGCCATCTGCCTGTGGGTACATCAACGGCTCATCGGAAAACACGCAGTCGATGCCTAAGCGACCTTTGCTGTTCTTGACCACGTTGAAATCATGTTTAAGCCGCTCGCGCAGCTTAGCCGCCAGCGGGTCTTGAATAGTTTTGGCAAGATCCACCACGCTGATGCGTGTCGGATCGATTTGCCCACCCGCTCCGCCAGTTGTCACGACCGGAATTTTATAACGACGGCAATACGCCAGCAGCGCCGCTTTCGGGCGCACGCTGTCAATCGCATCAATCACATAGCTAAAGCCGCGGTTGAGATACTCCGCCACGTTATCCACAGTGACGAAATCATCCACGCAGGTGACCTGACATTCAGGATTGATGGCACGGATACGTTCCGCCATCACATCCGTTTTGGCCTGCCCGGTATGTTCGCGCAGCGCGTGAATCTGCCGGTTGGTGTTACTGACACAGACGTCATCCATATCAATCAGCGTAATCGCACCAATGCCGGTACGCGCCAGCGCCTCTGCGGCCCAGGAACCCACGCCGCCAATGCCGATAACGCACACGTGCGCCTGTGCGAACAGCGTCAACGCCTGCTGACCGTATAACCGCGCTGTGCCGCCGAAGCGTTGCAGATAGGCTTCGGATAACGTACCACTCATGACCACCAACCTTTAACTCTGATAACCGCTGTAAAAAAACAGGCTCGATCATAAAGCGATCGAGCCTGTTACGCTACTGGTGTGATGAAAATCAGGCTGCCGCTACGTCCACCAGGCAGCTCATGGCATTCTGTCCCTGCGTGAGCGGTGAGGTGCCAATATCCAGCGTTAGCACGTTGGCATTGCCGGACTGCTCCACCGCATGCCACTCTTTCTGACCGAAACCCGGTTCGAACCAGGCACCGGTAGACATGATCACCACGCCGGGTGCCGCCCCTTCGGTCACGCGGACGCCAGCATAAATTCGACCACGTTCGTTAAAGACCTCCACCTGCTGCTCATCAATAATACCGCGCGCATTGGCATCCTGCGGGTGCATGTAGAGCGTCTCTTTCCCTGCGGTTTTGTTCGCCGCCACCTGCGGCGTCGCGGCCAGTTGGCTGTGCAAACGATCCGATGGGGCTTTGTTGAATAATTTAAGATACTGATTTATATAAGCATTATAAAATTTCAACGACTAATTTTTCCTCTCGGAATGCTTTTTATTGTGCTAACTATTTGATTTGTCGTTCTAACAAAATACATTCTCTGTAAATGCATTCTAACTAAAGAAGATGTAAATCAAACGGTTAAATTATTCAACAAAGCCATCCGATGGCTGAATGGAAATAAAATGCAGCGGCCAGCGCTCTGCGGTTTCGGCTCCGAGCCACTCGACAGGCGGGCGCCATTCAGGATGTGGGGCAAAATCCTCATAGCCGTAACGGGCGATAGTATCGCTGTACAGTTCAATCTTGCCGCTCGGCGTTTGCAGCGGATGCTGTTCAGGGCTGTTGCGGAAGGCATCAAAAAACTAGTTGCTGAATAGAGACTTGCATTTTTTGTCAGGCTATTGAGAATAAAAAGAGGTTTAACTTAGAGAATAAAGGGCTTTGTTGAATAAATCGAACTTTCAGGGGATCGCCGGATCAAAGCACTATCATCGCTCCCGATAGCAGCTCCCCATGGCAAAGCAAAAGTTTAAAATCACCAACTGGCCCACCTACAACAAAGCACTCAGACAACGCGGCTCCCTGACGGTCTGGCTTGATGAGTCGGCCATCGCTGCATGGACTGACAGTTCTTCGCCTGAAGGTCGTGGTCGGCCGCTTTACTACACCGATATGGCTGTTACCACGGTTTTGATGATAAAGCGCGTGTTTAACCTGTCGCTCCGGGCATTACAGGGCTTTGTCGACTCGGTTTTTACACTGATGAGCCTGCCACTGCGCTGCCCGGACTACTCTATGGTCAGTCGGCGTGCAAAAACCGTCAGTATCAGCATAAAAACGCCAACGCGTGGTGAAATCTCGCATCTGGTCATCGACAGTACCGGTCTGAAGGTCTTTGGCGAAGGTGAATGGAAAGTCAGGCAGCATGGGGCTGACAGACGAAGAGTGTGGCGCAAGCTTCATCTGGCAGCAGACAGTGCGACGCATGAGATTATCTGTGCCGACTTATCGCTCAGCGGAACGACAGATGCGCAGGCACTGCCGGGCCTGATTAACCAAACCCACCGAAAAATCAGGGAAGTGTCAGCAGACGGTGCTTATGACGCCCGTTACTGCCACGATGCGTTGCTAAGAAAGAAAATCAGGCCCCTTATCCCGCCGCGAAGCGGAGCCAAATACTGGCCGGACAAGTACCATGAACGTAACCATGCGGTGGCGAATCAGCGTCTGAGCGGGAGTAATGATATGTGGAAAAAGAAAGTGGGTTATCACCGGCGTTCAGTGGCAGAAACAGCGATGTTCCGCATAAAAACTTTGCTGGGTGGCCATCTGAGCCTGCGTGACTATGAGGCTCAAGTAGGTGAAGCCATAGCGATGGTCAAAGCGCTGAACCGTATGACGTTGTTGGGTATGCCACACAGCGTCAGGATAGGATAACAGGTGTAGCAGAGGGAGTCATCCTGTCGGCTAATTCTGATTTATTCAACAAAGCCATTATCAGTCGAAGAATTGAAAAATTTAGCCGCTGAATTTTCAGCTTGTTATTTGATTTATCGGAAAAAGAATCGAAAAGATCACGAGCGGCAGATGGGTGCAGGGCAGAAAGGATTTATCCCAACCCCATTAGATAAACTGCTTTTTATTTTATTGTATTTAAAATGTTATCCGACCTATGATTTGCAAGGACTTCTTTTTGGTTTAGATAGAACACGGGTATGTCGCTGGGTAAAAATATTATTGCCGGTTTTAGAGATGACCTTGGGGCGAGAATGTGTTTTGCCCGCTCGTCAAATTCGCTCTGCTGAGGAATTTTTTCGCGCCTTTCCTGGAGTTAAAGACGTCTTTATTGATGGGACAGAGCGACCTGTCCAAAAGCCTAAGAATCTGCGTCGGCGAAAAAAAATGTATTCGGGAAAGAAAAGACAGACCACTCGAAAAGCGCTTATTATGACTGACGAAACAAGGCAAATTGGATTTATCCCCATGAGCAAAAATGGGCGCCGTCACGATAAACGCTTACTCGATAAAGTCGATATAATTCGCCATATTCCTCCTGAGGTAACCATCTGGGCAGATACCGGTTTTCAAGGTATAGCCAAGCGACATTATTTTGATAACAGCCAGCTATGCTTCTTTGCCGCATATCAGGGCATAGGATGTAATCATTTTTAAGTCGGTTGGCTATATAGATAAACAGCATCCTAATACACAAATCCCAAAAAAAGGAACTCGAAAAAGACCTTTATCGCCTGAACAAAAACAAGAAAATAAAATAATCTCTGGCATCCGTATTACAGTTGAACACGCCATCGCGGGTATCAAGCGCCTCGGTTGCATGACCCAAATTTTACGGAATCGGAGTCTGTAAAGAATTTTGTGTAAATGGCTCCATTGCTTAACCGGAGATTCGTTCTCCATACATCAACATGAATTGGCTCATAGCAGGTTTCCAGTCTCTGATTGGCAAGGTCCATTTAGCAGAGATATTATGCAAGGCTAGATAGAGTAATTTTATCACCGAGTCATCCGTTGGAAATATTCGTCGCGTTTTCGTTATCTTGCGCAATGAAGCATTTAACGACTCTATCGCGTTGGTGGTGTAGATAACCTTGCGGATCTCCGGCGGAAAGTCAAAAATGACGATGAGACGTTCCCAATTATTTCTCCACGACGGGCTGATCGTCGGGAACTGTTCATCCCATTTGGCCGCGAAGGCATCCAGGGCCTCTTCAGCGCCCTCTAGCGTTGCGGAACTATAGATGGTGCGCAGGTCAGCAGCAACGGCCTTACGCTCTTTCCAGCCGACGTAGCGCAGCGAGTTCCGCACCTGATGCACAATGCAGAGCTGTACCCGCGTATGCGGGTAAACAGCTTCAATGGCATCAGGAAAGCCTTTCAGGCCATCGCAGCAGGCGACGAAGATGTCCTTTAGCCCACGATTTTTCAGTTCTGTCATCACAGATAACCAGAACTTGGCCCCCTCAGTTTTGGCTATCCATAGCCCCAGCAGCTCTTTTTCGCCCTGGCCGTTGACGCCGAGGGCCAGATAAACAGACTTGTTGGCCACGGCTCCGCCGTCCTGGCTTTTGACAACAATACAGTCAAGGTAAACAATGGGATAAAGCGCATCCAGCGGCCGTTGCTGCCAGCGCTTAACTTCATCCATCACAGCATTGGTCACTTGAGAAATGAAGCCAGCGGAAACATCGACCCCGTAGACTTCTTTAAAGTGTGCCTGAATATCACGGGTTGATAACCCTCTGGAATAGAGAGAAATAATGCGGTCATCGAAGCCGTTAAGCTGTTTTTCGTGCTTACCGATCAGTGTCGGCTCGAAGGTACTGTTGCGGTCGCGCGGAATATCGAGCTCGATCTCCCCATTTTGGCTACGTACGCTCTTGGATGTCTTGCCATTGCGTGAGTTGCCTGAATGATTACCAGCCGGGTCATGCTTAGCATACCCAAGGTGCATCTCCATCTCAGCTTCAAGAACCCGTTCCGCCAGTCTTTTAGTCAGCACCTTGAGTAGGCCTGATTCACCCAGCAGATCCTGAGGGGAGTGACAATCTTGAAGCAGTTGGTCAATAAGTTCGTTGCTGATAGGCATTTTGTTATCCTTTGAAGGTTTTCCTCAAAATGCCATTTACACAGATTATTTTACAGTCTCCGGAATCGTAGACCCTTTATTGATGATACCTTCTTACTCCTTAGCGTCGGTCTTTGGAATTTCCATCTCAGAACAGCGTAAAATTTACTTCAATCACCGAAACACCCTTATTTCACTATTAAGCAACACGCTTAATGATTGCTTTACATAAACGATTATCTCGTAACAACCGCTCTTTGTTGATCATTTCAAACCTTTATTCTCTAAGTTAAACCTCTTTTTATTCTCAATAGCCTGACAAAAAATGCAAGTCTCTATTCAGCAACTAGTTTAACGCCAAAATATGGCGTTAAAAAATCGTGAAAACAGTGCCACTGTTATAAAAGAAATACCCCAGAAACTTCAAGTACGCGTGTTATGCGGAATATATAGCCAAGCGACATTATTTTGATAACAGCCAGCTATGCTTCTTTGCCGCATATCAGGGCATAGGATGTAATCATTTTTAAGTCGGTTGGCTATAGCTTTGCTTATGCGGATTTAAACGTTTGTTTAAAACGCATGTTAGGATAGGGTTTAACCGCAATAAGCCAGTCGAAAAGTTTGCCTCAGCAACGGACTGTGATTGATTCGCCACCGCGCGAAATAATAAATAATCAATTGTTTTAGTTAGTTTTTATTGAATAGCAAATACCAAAACCAGGAATTCATGATGACTCGCACACTGACAATCCCTTTATTTATGACCCGATGTTAGTTTCCTGATAGTGATTTCTCGATCGCCGTGATTACCGCACTTTTCCTCTGCATAGCGCGGGCTTTGTTGAATAATTTAAGATGCTGATTTATATAAGCATTATAAAATTTCAACGACTGATTTTTCCTCTCGGAATGCTTTTTATTGTGCTAACTATTTGATTTGTCGTTCTAACAAAATACATTCTCTGTAAATGCATTCTAACTAAAGAAGATGTAAATCAAACGGTTAAATTATTCAACAAAGCCCATAGCGCGTCGAATTGTTACGCTGCCAGGCTGGTATATCAGCGAAAAAAATGCTCACAAAAAACCGCATAATCGACAGGGATAATATCCCTGAAAAATACGGATAAATACCATGAAACATAAAGCGATATTATCTGCGCTGATAATGGCAACGGCTTTGTTGAATAAATCGAACTTTCAGGGGATCGCCGGATCAGAGCACTATCATCGCTCCCGATAGCAGCTCCCCATGGCAAAGCAAAAGTTTAAAATCACCAACTTGCCCACCTACAACAAAGCACTCAGACAACGCGGCTCCCTGACGGTCTGGCTTGATGAGTCCGCCATCGCTGCATGGACTGACAGTGCTTCGCCTGAAGGTCGTGGTCGGCCGCTTTACTACACCGATATGGCTGTTACCACGGTTTTGATGATAAAGCGCGTGTTTAACCTGTCGCTCCGGGCATTACAGGGCTTTGTCGACTCGGTTTTTACACTGATGAGCCTGCCACTGCGCTGCCCGGACTACTCTATGGTCAGTCGGCGGGCAAAAACCGTCAGTATCAGCATAAAAACGCCAACGCGTGGTGAAATCTCGCATCTGGTCATCGACAGTACCGGTCTGAAGGTCTTTGGCGAAGGTGAATGGAAAGTCAGGCAGCATGGGGCTGACAGACGAAGAGTGTGGCGCAAGCTTCATCTGGCAGCAGACAGTGCGACGCATGAGATTATCTGTGCCGACTTATCGCTCAGCGGAACGACAGATGCGCAGGCACTGCCGGGCCTGATTAACCAAACCCACCGGAAAATCAGGGAAGTGTCAGCAGACGGTGCTTATGACGCCCGTTACTGCCACGATGCGTTGCTGAGAAAGAAAATCAGGCCCCTTATCCCGCCGCGAAGCGGAGCGAAATACTGGCCGGACAAGTACTATGAACGTAACCATGCGGTGGCGAATCAGCGTCTGAGCGGGAGTAATGATATGTGGAAAAAGAAAGTGGGTTATCACCGGCGTTCAGTGGCAGAAACAGCGATGTTCCGCATAAAAACTTTGCTGGGTGGCCATCTGAGCCTGCGTGACTATGAGGCTCAAGTAGGTGAAGCCATAGCGATGGTCAAAGCGCTGAACCGTATGACGTTGTTGGGTATGCCACACAGCGTCAGGATAGGATAACAGGTGTAGCAGAGGGAGTCATCCTGTCGGCTAATTCTGATTTATTCAACAAAGCCAATGGCAACCTCATTATTCAGTCTGCCGGGGTTAGCCGATACGGCAACGCCGCAACCGGGTGTTACCCCGCAACGCGGCGGCACGCTCAACTTTCTGGCCGAGCCCGAACCGCCAGTCCTGACCAGTTTGGTCAGCACCAGCGGCGCGGTGATGAAAGTTAACGCCAAAGTGATCGAAGGGTTGCTGGATTACGATTTTAACATGAACCCGGTGCCGCAACTGGCGACCAGTTGGTCTGTCAGCCCGGATGGCAAAGCGTACACCTTCCATTTGCGTCAGGGTGTAAAATGGCATGATGGCAAAGACTTCACCTCTGCGGATGTCGCCTTCTCCATTCTCACCGTGAAGCAATATAACTCTCGGGGTAAGGGCACGTTTGCTAACGTTACCGAGGTAAAAACGCCGGATCCCTATACCGCTATCATTGAGCTGTCGCAGCCTGCGCCCTATTTGCTGAGTGCGTTTTCAGCGAATGAAGCGCCTATGGTGCGCAAGCATCTCTACGAAGGCACCAACATTCTCTCCAAGCCGCACAACACCGCACCGATCGGTACTGGCCCGTTTGTGTTTAAAGAGTGGGTACGCGGCAGCCATATTCTGTATGAGCGCAACCCGAACTACTGGGATAAGCCCAAGCCTTATATCGATCGTTTAGTGGTAAAAATCATTCCTGATGGCGCCACGCGCACCATTGCCTTGGAAACTGGCGCGCTGGATCTGGGCAATGATACGCCCATCCCGATGAGTGAAATTGAGCGCATCAAGAAGAACCCGAAACTGGGCATTGAAACCCGCGGTTATGGCTACAGCCCGACGCAAACCCGTATCGAGTTCAACCTGGATAATCCGTACCTGAAAAACCTCAAGGTGCGCCAGGCGATTGCGCACAGCATCAATCTCGATGTGCTGAAAAAAGTGGTGTGGTATGGCTATGCCTCGAACTCTCCCACAGGGATCACGCCGGAACTTACGCAGTTCCACGACAGCACGCCGTCACCGTACAATTTCGATATCGCCAAGGCAAACAAACTGCTGGATGAAGCGGGCTTCCCCCGTCAGGCCAACTGCATTCGTTTCCAACTGGTACACGATTTTATGCCTTACGGCGACAGCTTTAAACGCGTTGTTGAATACCTGAAATCCGCGCTGGTCAAAGTGGAGATTGACGTCACCATTCGCTCGCAGGACTTCGCCACCTTTGTCAAACGCGTCTATACCGATAGCGACTTTGACTTCAACAACGGCTCCATTTCCAACGTGTTCGATCCGGCGGTTGGTGTGCAGCGTCTCTACTGGTCGAAAACCTACTCACCGGGCGTGCCGTTTGGTAATGGCTCGCACTACAGCAACCCGGAAGTAGATCGTTTGCTGGAGCAGGCCGCCGTTGAGACCGATCAGGCGAAACGCGTGGAGTTGTACAAACAGTTCCAACGCATCATCGCGACCGAGATTCCGGACCTTAACCTGTTGCAGATCAACCGACTGACTATCTACAACAAGCACGTCCACGGCTTTATCAACGGCATTCAGGGTGTGAATGGCAGCCTGGCTGACGTTTGGATTGAACAGTAAGTAATACGACAGTCCCGCGACGGCGGGACTGTGTTTTTTTGATAGAGGTAGGGCGATGAACAGATTGCAACGCACGCTATTGCATGCGCTGCGCGCCCAGTTCGGGCTGGATCAGCCTATTCTTTCCCAACTTCTCAGCTACCTTGGCAACCTCAGCCACTTCAGCCTCGGCTTCTCACCGCGCTATAACGCCCCCGTGATGGACCTGATCATGGCACGGCTACCCAGCACGCTGCTGGTGATGCTGCTTTCACAGACCATTGCGATTGTAGTGGTTGAATAATCAGGACACTAAACTTACATCCAAAACGGAGGTGTTTAGTGAACCATAAACGACAATTTACCCCTGAGTTTAAAAAGGAAGCCGTTGCCCTGATAACAGAGCAGGGCTATACGATAGCCAGGGCAGCAGCATCGCTGGGCATAAGCAACAAAACCCTGCATACATGGGTCTCGCTGGCACGCGAGCAGAGCAACGGCGTACTCAGCGATGATGAACGTGCAGAGTTAAAACGGTTACAAAAGGAAAACAAAGAGTTACGTACAGAGAAGGAGATATAGCCAACCGACTTAAAAATGATTACATCCTATGCCCTGATATGCGGCAAAGAAGCATAGCTGGCTGTTATCAAAATAATGTCGCTTGGCTATACTAAAAAAGGCGAGTGCCTTCTTCGCGAAACATATAGCCAAGCGACTTAATTTTGATTACACCATATGGACTGAGAACAAACTCTCTGTATCGCAACCCATCTCTCTTTTTTTGCTTTTTGCTTGTGCCCATTTATGCTCAATTGGGTTAAGATCTGGCGAATATGTAGGCAAATACTCCACCATATACCCTGCATCGATGATGACTTGTTGAATATTATGTTTTTTGTGAAAAGTGGCATTGTCCATCATGATTACACTGTTTTTAGGGAGTACTGGGATAAGGACTTGTGTGACCCAGGCATAGAAAACATCGCTGTTAATATTGATATCAAATAATCCGATAGCAAACAGCGTTGTGCCTAATAAAGCGCCGATAACATTTGTTCTTCCCCTAGCTCCCCAGTTCTTCAGGCCAAAACACCGTTGACCTTTTGGGGAATAGCCGTGAGTCCGTGGGGCATCGTGTGAAAAACCACTTTCATCAATAAAAACAATAGGTTTACCTTCTTTTTCATACTGTTGTTTTTTTTGTTGAAATCCCTGCCGGGCGTTTTCGTCGGCTTTCGGATGACGTAGAGTTTTTTTTATAGGTCAATCCCAGCTTTTTAAGCGCTTGCCAAATGGCCTTCTGACAAACGCCAAAACGCTCTGCACGTTCTTTTTGGTAAGCATCTGGATATTGTTCAACATCTTTTATCAACTCGGATTTATCGATCTTTCGCTGACGCGTGGTCGATGCTTTTGACTCTATTTGATTAATCCAACGCGATACAGAGGCAGGGCCAATCCGAAATTGCTTCGCTGTTTCTCGGATACTCAACCCTTCGTTTTTCCGTGTAGATATCACTTTACGTCTAAAATCAATTGAATAGCTCATTTAAATAATGTAATCAAAATTAAGTCGTTTAGCTATATGTCGTGAGATACCGGTTCATTCTCGACAATGCCACTGACTTCAGCGTTCGTACACTCTGTCGGGTCATGCGTGTGACAGCCTCTGCCTGGTATGCATGGCGAAAAAAGCCCGCCGAACCGCTGCAAAAAGACGTGGAGGTCCGGGTCAGGTTAAAGGCGCTGTTCGCCGCCAGCAGGCAGGGAGCAGGAAGCCGGACGCTGGTCAAAAGGCTTCGTGGAGAAGGCATCATAATCAGCCGCTGGCGGGTGAGGAAAATCATGCAGGAAGAGGGGCTGGTCTGCCGACAGCGCCGGACTTATAAAGTCACGACAAAACCCCGTCCGGGTGCAGAGGTGGCCCCAAACCTGCTGAACCAGAATTTTAACCCGCCGGGGCCAAATCAGGTGTGGGCGAGTGACATCACGTATCTGAAGACCGGTGAAGGTTGGCTGTATCTGGCGGCTATTATGGATTTGTACTCCCGGCAGATAGTGGGCTGGCAGGTGGACAGACGGATGACCTCATCGCTGGTCTGCGGGGCCCTAATGAAGGCATATAACCTGCGAACTCCCCCGCCGGGCCTGGTGGTGCATACGGACAGGGGGGCGCAGTACACGGGACAACGCTTTCAGGCGCTGCTGAGCAGCTACAGGCTGAGGAGCAGTATGGGAGACGTGGGTGCCTGCTGGGATAATGCGGTGATGGAGCGCTTCTGGGGCAGTCTGAAACATGAATGGTTGCTGCTGGTACCCCAGCCAACACGGGCTTACATGGAGCATGATGTGGCGACGTATATCCGCTACTACAACCTAGACAGGCATCATGCCACTAACGGGGATCTGTCTCCGGTGCGTTATGAACAAATGGCTGAGAAAAAAGTGTCCTGATTTACTTGACCAGTGCAATGGACGGCAACTTATTGATAAAAATGTCGTGTATTGTCGTGCTTTGTTGTGTTTTGTTGCCTATTTTTTGCGCGCCAATTAACCCTAACTCTCTGATAATTCGTAGATTAGCACTTTAGAACTTCGCTGATAGTTATACAGTTCCTGCTTGCGTTTGGGCAGCATCTCCACCTCGGCGGGCTGAAAGCCGCGCTCCTGAAACCAATGGATGCTGTGTGTGGTGAGCACGAACAGTTTCTTCAGCCCCTGCTGACGCGCCTGTGCCGCAACGCGTTGTAGCAACATGTCTCCGCGCGAGGAACTGCGATAGTCAGGATGTACCGCGACGCAGGCCATTTCTCCAATGCTCTCTTCAGGGAACGGATACAGCGCGGCGCAGGCGATGGTCAGGTTATCGCGGACGACCACGGTAAACTTATCGATCTCCATTTCCAACTGTTCGCGTGAGCGGCGCACTAGAATTCCCTGCTGCTCCAGTGGGCGAATCAGCTCGAGAATACCGCCAATATCGTTAATGGTGGCACGGCGCACTTGCTCCGCGCTCTCCATAACGATCTGGGTACCAATACCGTCGCGAGAAAACAGTTCTTGCACCAATACACCGTCTTCCTGATAGCTGATCAGGTGACTACGCCGCACGCCGCTCCGGCATGCGCGTACGGCACCACGCAGGAAACGCACGGTTCCCGAGTTATAATCGCCATCGGCTTCGCGCTCTTCAATACAGCGCTGGGCGTCATCGGGGAACAGCTCAGAAATGATGGTGCCATCCTGCGTGGTAACCCCCTGAGAGGAACAGAAGCCGATCATTTTCTCGGCTTTCAGTTTAATCGCCAACTGGGTAGCCACTTCTTCAGACGTCAGATTGAAACTCTCGCCCGTGACGGAGACGGCAACCGGGCCGAGCAGCACAATGGCGCCGCTGTCTAACTGACGGTGTATCGCCGCTTCATCGACACGTCGTATGCGTCCGCTGTGGCAGTAGTCCACGCCATCATCCACCCCCAATGGCTGGGCGATAATAAAGTTACCGCTTACCACGTTGATGTGCGCCCCCTGTAGCGGCGTGTTATTCAAGCTCATGGAAAGACGCGCGGTGATATCCAGTTGCAGCATACCTGCGGCCTGTTTCACCAGATCCAGCGTGTTGCTGTCGGTGACACGGGTATGCTTATGATAACGCGGTTCGAAATGGTGTGTGGTCAGGCTGGCGTCAATCTGCGGACGGGCACCATAGACCACCACCAGCTTGATGCCGAGGCTATGCAGCAGACCAATATCGTTGACGATGTTGGCGAAGTTTTCATGTTCAATGGCTTCACCGCCCAGCATGATGACAAAGGTTTTGCCGCGATGCGCATTGATATAAGGAACCGAATGGCGGAAGCCTTGGACCAGTTCTGTACTACGTTCCTTCACTGCGAGCCTCTCTGAGTGAATTTTTATTCGTAATTTGTGTATCTTTATTCTAACTGAACGAAAAGGCAAGGAGTAAGTCTCACAATTCGGTCGTGTTCCGCGTTATTGCCCTCTTTCTCGGAGTGGGCTGATTTCCGTTGTGAATGACTGACTTGCTCTCCGGCCATTTATACGCCGTCACAATGATTTTTACATGACAGAGGTGGGAAGATTCGTTAAAGTTTTCACATTGTTAATACTGACTTTATCTTTTTCGCGTAATATCGCAGCAAGTTTTCTGTTGGTCTGTGTTTTTTTTGCCTGATATCACCGTTTGAGCACTTGCGCCAGTGCTTGCTTGCGACAGCATCACAATGACTACAGCACCATAATAACGACAGCATAACGAATTGGAGTGGCATGTCTTATTCGAATCACAATCAGACTCGCCGCCGCCTTTTGCAAGGCGCGGCGGCAACCTGGTTATTGAGCGTCAGCGGTGCCGGATGGGCCGCTGCCGCCCAGGTGATCGCCGTTCGCGTCTGGCCTTCTTCAGCCTATACCCGCGTCACGCTAGAGTCTAACCGTACGCTAAAATACAAGCAGTTTATGCTAACCAACCCTGACCGGCTGGTTGTGGATATCGAAGATATCCAACTTAACAGCGTGTTGAAAACGGTTTCGCAGCAGTTTCAGTCTGACGATCCGCTGATCAAAGAAGCCCGCATTGGGCAGTTTGATCCTAAAACGGTGCGCCTGGTGTTAGAACTGAAGCAAGCCTCCAATCCGAAAGTTTTTACTCTCGATCCCATTGCCGAGTTTAAACATCGCTTGGTGTTGGATCTCTACCCGGCGGTAGGGCGCCATGACAATGCCGACGATCCGCTACTGGCGCTGCTGGAAGATTACAATAAGGGCGATCTGGAGAGTAAATTACCGCCTGAAGCGCCGTTGGCGGGTAAAGCGGGGCGCGATCGTCCGCTGGTTATCATGCTCGATCCCGGTCACGGCGGTGAAGATCCCGGTGCCATTGGTAAAAATCGCACGCGTGAGAAAGACATCGTGTTGCAGATCGCACGGCGGTTACGCAGCCTGATTGAACGCGAACCCAATATGAAGGCGTACATGACGCGCAATGAGGATGTGTTTATTCCCCTGCGCGTGCGGGTAGCGAAAGCTCGCAAGCAGCGTGCCGATCTGTTTGTTTCGATTCACGCCGATGCCTTTACCAACCGCGCGGCCCGCGGCTCTTCGGTGTTTGCACTGTCGAAGAAAGGCGCAACCAGTACCGCAGCGCGTTTTTTGGCGGAAACGCAAAACGAATCCGATCTGATTGGCGGCGTGGGCATGAGTGGCGATCGTTATCTCGACCATACGCTGTTCGATCTGGTGCAGACCGCCACCATCAGCGATAGCCTGAAATTTGGCGGTGAAATCCTTAAGCGACTCGGCAAAGTGAATAAGCTGCATAAGAATAAGGTCGATCAGGCCGGGTTTGCGGTGTTAAAAGCACCCGATATCCCCTCGATTCTGGTAGAAACGGCGTTTATCAGTAATCTGGAAGAAGAGCGTAAATTGCGCACCAGCCACTTTCAGCAGCAAATTGCGGAATCTATTCTGGCGGGGATCAAAGCGTACTTTGCCAGCGTGGGCAGTCGTAAGTGAGGCGTTTGCGGTATTGAGAGGGTAAAAAACAAAAAAAACACCCGTCAGGGTGTTTATTGTTGGTAAGTTTCTTGATTCAAGAATTTGGTTGCGGGGGCCGGATTTGAACCGACGACCTTCGGGTTATGAGCCCGACGAGCTACCAGGCTGCTCCACCCCGCGTCCGTCTTACACGTTATCTGACTTTATCTGATGTCTTGGCATCAGTTGGTTGCGGGGGCCGGATTTGAACCGACGACCTTCGGGTTATGAGCCCGACGAGCTACCAGGCTGCTCCACCCCGCGTCCGTATTACGCTTTATCTGACTTTCTATGATGTCTTGACATCAATTGGTTGCGGGGGCCGGATTTGAACCGACGACCTTCGGGTTATGAGCCCGACGAGCTACCAGGCTGCTCCACCCCGCGTCCGTGGATGCGCACTATACTCTCCATCGCGGGGTATGCAACCTCTATTTGAGCAAAAAGGGATCTTCGCGGCACGCCTGCCGATTTTATCTGCACTTTGGTTATTTTTTGTCCTTATTCACGCGGTTATGGTATTTGGCGCGTTTTCTTATAGAGATGCTTTTGTTATTGTGCACCCACTGATTTGTCGTGAGGTAAAGAGAGCGAAAAAGAAAATGAGAGTATGTTGGGGGAAATATGTGCTGACTGGGGTAGTGATCGCCATTCTGGCCGGGTGTCAGTCCAGGCCGACCGACCGTGGGCAGCAGTATAAATATGGGCGACTTGAGCAGCCGCTTGCGCTCGTTAATGAACCCAACGCTACCGGAAAGCCGGTTAATGCGGGCGACTTCGTTAGACAGGTGACAGAGATTAAGAATGCTTCCCCCGCGCTGTATGCCCGTAATCAGGACATCTTTCAGGCTATTCAACGTTGGATGCAGGCCGGTGCCGACACGCGTAACCTGAGCCAGTTCGGGCTTAATGCCTGGCAAATGGAGGGCGTGGATAATTTTGGTATAGCCAAGCGACTTAATTTTGATTACACCATATGGACTGAGAACAAACTCTCTGTATCGCAACCCATCTCTCTTTTTTTGCTTTTTGCTTGTGCCCATTTATGCTCAATTGGGTTAAGATCTTGCGAATATGTAGGCAAATACTCCACCATATACCCTGCATCGATGATGACTTGTTGAATATTATGTTTTTTGTGAAAAGTGGCATTGTCCATCATGATTACACTGTTTTTAGGGAGTACTGGGATAAGGACTTGTGTGACCCAGGCATAGAAAACATCGCTGTTAATATTGATATCAAATAATCCGATAGCAAACAGCGTTGTGCCTAATAAAGCGCCGATAACATTTGTTCTTCCCCTAGCTCCCCAGTTCTTCAGGCCAAAACACCGTTGACCTTTTGGGGAATAGCCGTGAGTCCGTGGGGCATCGTGTGAAAAACCACTTTCATCAATAAAAACAATAGGTTTACCTTCTTTTTCATACTGTTGTTTTTTTTGTTGAAATCCCTGCCGGGCGTTTTCGTCGGCTTTCGGATGACGTAGAGTTTTTTTTATAGGTCAATCCCAGCTTTTTAAGCGCTTGCCAAATGGCCTTCTGACAAACGCCAAAACGCTCTGCACGTTCTTTTTGGTAAGCATCTGGATATTGTTCAACATCTTTTATCAACTCGGATTTATCGATCTTTCGCTGACGCGTGGTCGATGCTTTTGACTCTATTTGATTAATCCAACGCGATACAGAGGCAGGGCCAATCCGAAATTGCTTCGCTGTTTCTCGGATACTCAACCCTTCGTTTTTCCGTGTAGATATCACTTTACGTCTAAAATCAATTGAATAGCTCATTTAAATAATGTAATCAAAATTAAGTCGTTTAGCTATAACGTGCAGTTTACCGGGTATTACACGCCTGTCGTGCAGGCGCGCTACACCCGTCAGGGCGAATTCCAGCACCCGCTTTATGGTATGCCAGCCCCCAACAAAAAGAGCCGTCGCTTACCCGATCGGGCGGGCATTTATGCTGGTGCGCTGGGCGAACGCAATGTCCTCGCCTGGACCAACTCGCTGATGGATAACTTTTTGATGGAAGTGCAGGGGAGCGGCTATGTGGATTTCGGTGATGGCCGACCGCTGACCTTCTTTGCCTATGGCGGCAAGAATGGGCACGCCTATCGCAGTATTGGTAAGGTCTTGATTGTATAGCCAACCGTTATACCAGTGAGGTCTGACATCGCTATAATAATGGGTTATGTAGCGAATATAGCTAAACGACTTAATTTTGATTACATTATTTAAATGAGCTATTCAATTGATTTTAGACGTAAAGTGATATCTACACGGAAAAAAGAAGGGTTGAGTATCCGAGAAACAGCGAAGCAATTTCGGATTGGCCCTGCCTCTGTATCGCGTTGGATTAATCAAATAGAGTCAAAAGCATCGACCACGCGTCAGCGAAAGATCGATAAATCCGAGTTGATAAAAGATGTTGAACAATATCCAGATGCTTACCAAAAAGAACGTGCAGAGCGTTTTGGCGTTTGTCAGAAGGCCATTTGGCAAGCGCTTAAAAAGCTGGGATTGACCTATAAAAAAAACTCTACGTCATCCGAAAGCCGACGAAAACGCCCGGCAGGGATTTCAACAAAAAAAACAACAGTATGAAAAAGAAGGTAAACCTATTGTTTTTATTGATGAAAGTGGTTTTTCACACGATGCCCCACGGACTCACGGCTATTCCCCAAAAGGTCAACGGTGTTTTGGCCTGAAGAACTGGGGAGCTAGGGGAAGAACAAATGTTATCGGCGCTTTATTAGGCACAACGCTGTTTGCTATCGGATTATTTGATATCAATATTAACAGCGATGTTTTCTATGCCTGGGTCACACAAGTCCTTATCCCAGTACTCCCTAAAAACAGTGTAATCATGATGGACAATGCCACTTTTCACAAAAAACATAATATTCAACAAGTCATCATCGATGCAGGGTATATGGTGGAGTATTTGCCTACATATTCGCAAGATCTTAACCCAATTGAGCATAAATGGGCACAAGCAAAAAGCAAAAAAAGAGAGATGGGTTGCGATACAGAGAGTTTGTTCTCAGTCCATATGGTGTAATCAAAATTAAGTCGCTTGGCTATAATGGATGATTGAGCAGTACTAAAGCTTTGGTAGCCAGTCGTTGGCACCCATTCAGTCTTCAGACTACGGAAGAATCGCTCCATCGGACTATTATCCCAACAATTTCCTCTGCGACTCATACTTTGGGTCATCTGATAACGCCAGAATGCCTGCCTATACTGACGACTGGTGTAATGGCTTCCTTGGTCACTATGAAACATGACTTGTTTGGGATGCCCACGCAGTTCCCAAGCCATTTGTAGTGCTTTGGCTGTTAATTCTGAATCTGGCGAAAACGACATTGCCCAACCCACGGGTTTTCGGGCAAATAAATCTAATACCACCGCCAGATACGCCCATCGGTCGCCTGTCCAAATATAGGTTACATCGCCGCACCAAACCTGGTCAGGCTTGGTAACAGCGAACTGCCTATTGGCTTTGTTGAATAAATCAGAATTAGCCGACAGGATGACTCCCTCTGCTACACCTGTTATCCTATCCTGACGCTGTGTGGCATACCCAACAACGTCATACGGTTCAGCGCTTTGACCATCGCTATGGCTTCACCTACTTGAGCCTCATAGTCACGCAGGCTCAGATGGCCACCCAGCAAAGTTTTTATGCGGAACATCGCTGTTTCTGCCACTGAACGCCGGTGATAACCCACTTTCTTTTTCCACATATCATTACTCCCGCTCAGACGCTGATTCGCCACCGCATGGTTACGTTCATGGTACTTGTCCGGCCAGTATTTGGCTCCGCTTCGCGGCGGGATAAGGGGCCTGATTTTCTTTCTTAGCAACGCATCGTGGCAGTAACGGGCGTCATAAGCACCGTCTGCTGACACTTCCCTGATTTTTCGGTGGGTTTGGTTAATCAGGCACGGCAGTGCCTGCGCATCTGTCGTTCCGCTGAGCGATAAGTCGGCACAGATAATCTCATGCGTCGCACTGTCTGCTGCCAGATGAAGCTTGCGCCACACTCTTCGTCTGTCAGCCCCATGCTGCCTGACTTTCCATTCACCTTCGCCAAAGACCTTCAGACCGGTACTGTCGATGACCAGATGCGAGATTTCACCACGCGTTGGCGTTTTTATGCTGATACTGACGGTTTTTGCCCGCCGACTGACCAGAGAGTAGTCCGGGCAGCGCAGTGGCAGGCTCATCAGTGTAAAAACCGAGTCGACAAAGCCCTGTAATGCCCGGAGCGACAGGTTAAACACGCGCTTTATCATCAAAACCGTGGTAACAGCCATATCGGTGTAGTAAAGCGGCCGACCACGACCTTCAGGCGAAGAACTGTCAGTCCATGCAGCGATGGCCGACTCATCAAGCCAGACCGTCAGGGAGCCGCGTTGTCTGAGTGCTTTGTTGTAGGTGGGCCAGTTGGTGATTTTAAACTTTTGCTTTGCCATGGGGAGCGGCTTTGTTGAATAATTTAAAATACTGATTTAAATGGGTATTATAAAATTTTAACGACTAAATTTTACTACCGTAATGCTTTTTATTGTGCTAACTATTTGATTTATCGCTCTAACAAAATACATTTTCTGTACATGCATCCCACCTAAAGAAGTTGTAAATCAAAACGTTAAATTATTCAACAAAGCCATGGGGAGCTGCTATCGGGAGCGATGATAGTGCTTTGATCCGGCGATCCCCTGAAAGTTCGATTTATTCAACAAAGCCTCTCCTTCTCTGTACGTAACTCTTTGTTTTCCTTTTGTAACCGTTTTAACTCTGCACGTTCATCATCGCTGAGTACGCCGTTGCTCTGCTCGCGTGCCAGCGAGACCCATGTATGCAGGGTTTTGTTGCTTATGCCCAGCGATGCTGCTGCCCTGGCTATCGTATAGCCCTGCTCTGTTACCAGGGCAACGGCTTCCTTTTTAAACTCAGGGGTAAATTGTCGTTTATGGTTCACTAAACATCTCCGTTTTGGATGTAAGTTTAGTGTCCTGATTATTCAACCACTACATTGTATACGGACAAGTTTTTGATTTTAAATGTTTTATTTTCAATGGGAACCCGATACTGAAACTACTGTAGTGATCAGATCCGCCAATCTTCTAAAAATTTGATTTATTCAACAAAGCCACTATACTGAACATGATTAAGTCCGGTTGGTAATTTGGGATATTCAGGGCTTGATCAGATCGTTCAAATCGGACTAAGTTCATTTCAGGTGATCTACTATTCGGAACAGTTATTTAGATAGAGGAATAAATATGTTGACTAACTTGGCAAGAAGAAGAAAGCGTGGCCTTGGGTATATTCCTGATTTACCTGACATCAGAGATTATACTTATCAACCCAAAGACTCAGTAATGTCATCTCTTCCCCGCAATTTCAATATTGAGATTGATTTTCCTGTCTACGATCAGGGACAAATTGGTTCATGTACGGCTAATGCATTGGCGGCTGCATTTCAATTTGCAAGAAAAAAACACAGAGAGTTACCCGATTTTATGCCGTCAAGGCTTTTTATTTACTTTAATGAACGCTTTATTGAAAAAAGTATTAATTATGATTCAGGAGCATATTTACGTGATGGAATAAAAAGTCTTCATAAAGTTGGATGTTGTCCAGAAAGTATCTGGCCGTATGATGATACTCCCGCAGATGAAAGTACGGGGGAATTTCCGGCTAACTCTCTAGCTAAGAAAAAACCGAGCGATCAATGTTATGAAAATGCGCAGCAACATTTTATTACTCAATACCATCGAATCAAACAGGATATAAATCACATAAAGTGTTGTTTGGCGTCCGGTTCTCCTTTTGTTTTTGGTTTCGCGTTATACAGTAACTGGTTTAATCAGAAAGAGTTACCAGTGGTGATACCTATGCCATCTGAAAAGGATAACGTGGAAGGAGGGCATGCTGTTCTTTGTGTGGGCTATGATGATAGTAAAGAACTGTTCAAGTTTCGCAATTCTTGGGGGGATAGTGTTGGAGAAAAAGGATATTTTTATATTCCATATGATTACTTGTTAGATAAAAGGTTGTCATCTGATTTTTGGGTCATCACTTGCGTGAAAAGTTAACTAAATGAATAAAAAATAGATTATTCCTATTCATCCTCTCATTCTTCAATGATTACTAATTTTAAGGCTGCGCACCTGCGTGGCTTTTTTTTCTGACCTATCGCCACCCCGGACTAAATAACTGTCAATACCGGGCTTTGTTGAATAAATCGAACTTTTAGTATATTAGCTGCTCTGATCACTACAGTCGTTTCAGCATAGGGTTCTCATGGCAAAGCAAACGTTTAAAATCACCAACTGGTCCGTCCACAACAATACTCTCAGGCAGCGCGGTTCATTGACAGTCTGGTTTAATGCACCTTCCCCCTCGAAAGGCGGCAGAGGGAAGCTTGCTTTTCAGTATCAGGCGGTAGAGATCGGACTCAGGCGCAAGAATGATGCCTTTTGGGTGAAAGCCTAAATTCAATTCCGTTGTTTCGACGGAATCAATCTTAATCAATGACTTGCAATGCTTATTTAATGCTTGATGTGGGTCGCTATACCCAAGTGTCTTTGCTAGTTCGACAGCGAAGAACACTGGCTTACCTTGGTAGAGCGTTCCCTGTAGTTCGATATCTTAATCAGCGGACTTAAAAAGCATGAGCTGTGTTGTGGTGATTTTGGTCATAACAATTTCTCCATAATTAAACGGATGTGGTTATCAGAGGGCTAACGGGTAAAATTTTGCAGATTGGCGGTCAGATCGCTTACACTTGGCTTAACACAGGAGGATCCGCTATGGGCCAGGTTGCATTTGATACTCAAGAGTTCGTTGAAACGCTGGAAAACGCCGGGTTGCCGAAAGACCAGGCCAAGGCGATATCTCTTGTTGTGCGAAAATCACACGAGGTAGCAGATCTTGCTACAAAGCGCGATCTCGAGGACGTGCGCAAAGACCTGTCCGCTGATATCGCCGAGGTGAAGCGTGAGATAGCCGATGTCCGTAAGGACTTATCCGCAGAGATCGCCGATGTCCGTAAGGATATTGACGCTCGCTTCGAGAAGAACGAAGCTCAGATGCAGGCTCGCTTCGAGAAAACTGAAGCGCAGATATCTTTAGTCCGCAAAGACTTGCAGCTTGAGATGGCGGGTATCCGCTCTGAGCAGAAGTTAATTCGCTGGATGCTGAGTGCTGGAATTTTGGGTATTCTCTCTCTGGTTGTGAAAGCTTTTCTCGTCACTGCCCTCTAATTAATTATGCCACTACGGGTTGTTAGCTCAGTTGGTAGACTAGTGGACTCTTAATCCATCGGTCGCAGGTTCGAATCCTGCACAACCCACCATATTTGGGATTAGTGAGTCTGTAAAGAATTTCGTGTAAATGGCTCCATCGCTTAACCGGAAATCCGATCTCCATACATCAACATGAATTGGCTCATAGCAGGTTTCCAGTCTCTGATTGGCAAGGTCCATTTAGCAGAGATATTATGCAAGGCTAGATAGAGTAATTTTATCACCGAGTCATCCGTTGGAAATATTCGTCGCGTTTTCGTTATCTTGCGCAATGAAGCATTTGAGTCTGTAAAGAATTTTGTGTAAATGGCTCCATTGCTTAACCGGAGATTCGTTCTCCATACATCAACATGAATTGGCTCATAGCAGGTTTCCAGTCTCTGATTGGCAAGGTCCATTTAGCAGAGATATTATGCAAGGCTAGATAGAGTAATTTTATCACCGAGTCATCCGTTGGAAATATTCGTCGCGTTTTCGTTATCTTGCGCAATGAAGCATTTAACGACTCTATCGCGTTGGTGGTGTAGATAACCTTGCGGATCTCCGGCGGAAAGTCAAAAATGACGATGAGACGTTCCCAATTATTTCTCCACGACGGGCTGATCGTCGGGAACTGTTCATCCCATTTGGCCGCGAAGGCATCCAGGGCCTCTTCAGCGCCCTCTAGCGTTGCGGAACTATAGATGGTGCGCAGGTCAGCAGCAACGGCCTTACGCTCTTTCCAGCCGACGTAGCGCAGCGAGTTCCGCACCTGATGCACAATGCAGAGCTGTACCCGCGTATGCGGGTAAACAGCTTCAATGGCATCAGGAAAGCCTTTCAGGCCATCGCAGCAGGCGACGAAGATGTCCTTTAGCCCACGATTTTTCAGTTCTGTCATCACAGATAACCAGAACTTGGCCCCCTCAGTTTTGGCTATCCATAGCCCCAGCAGCTCTTTTTCGCCCTGGCCGTTGACGCCGAGGGCCAGATAAACAGACTTGTTGGCCACGGCTCCGCCGTCCTGGCTTTTGACAACAATACAGTCAAGGTAAACAATGGGATAAAGCGCATCCAGCGGCCGTTGCTGCCAGCGCTTAACTTCATCCATCACAGCATTGGTCACTTGAGAAATGAAGCCAGCGGAAACATCGACCCCGTAGACTTCTTTAAAGTGTGCCTGAATATCACGGGTTGATAACCCTCTGGAATAGAGAGAAATAATGCGGTCATCGAAGCCGTTAAGCTGTTTTTCGTGCTTACCGATCAGTGTCGGCTCGAAGGTACTGTTGCGGTCGCGCGGAATATCGAGCTCGATCTCCCCATTTTGGCTACGTAAGCTCTTGGATGTCTTGCCATTGCGTGAGTTGCCTGAATGATTACCAGCCGGGTCATGCTTAGCATACCCAAGGTGCATCTCCATCTCAGCTTCAAGAACCCGTTCCGCCAGTCTTTTAGTCAGCACCTTGAGTAGGCCTGATTCACCCAGCAGATCCTGAGGGGAGTGACAATCTTGAAGCAGTTGGTCAATAAGTTCGTTGCTGATAGGCATTTTGTTATCCTTTGAAGGTTTTCCTCAAAATGCCATTTACACAGATTATTTTACAGTCTCAAGCATTTAACGACTCTATCGCGTTGGTGGTGTAGATAACCTTGCGAATCTCCGGCGGAAAATCAAAAATGACGATGAGACGTTCCCAATTATTTCTCCACGATGGGCTGATCGTCGGGAACTGCTCATCCCATTTGTCCGCGAAGGCATCCAGGGCCTCTTCAGCGCCCTCTAGGCTGTGTCCCTTAATTACGTAACCGGGCGTAAAACAAGCGGATGCAGCCCAGTTTCACCATTGCTAGATAGTTTCTTGCCGTTTTTCATAACGTGTGGCAATCCGTCTATATTCCTTTAAACGGCCAAAACATCTTTCTACAACGTTGCGACGGCGATAAGCATCACGATAAAGTTGTGAACGTCCATCTGAAGCCAGTTTTTCATTTGATTTTCGGGGAACAACCGTTTTTATCCCTTTTCTTTTCAACTCGTTACGGAGTGCATTGCCAGAGTAGGGTTTGTCAGCCAGTACCGCATGACCACGACGCTTCATGCTACCGTTCTGCCGTTGCACGCCAATGCCGTCCAGGAGTCGTAACGCGAACAGGCTTTCGTGAGCCTGCCCAGCACTCAGTACGATATTTAGCGGGATGCCGCTTCCGTCAGTCGCCATGTGGATTTTGGTGCCATAACCACCTCGTGAGCGACCCAGGCTGTTATCGTTGGTAATATCGGGATGTTTTTTTGAGCGCCAGCCGCACATTTGAGCGCACGGATATTGCTGCCATCCAGCGCAGTGGCTGACCAGTCAACAAGTCCATGAGCATCAAGAAATGAAAGTAACTTATTAAAAATAATGTTAATAACTCCAGACTTTGACCATCTATTGAAACGGTTATAAACGGTTTTCCATGGGCCGTAACGTTCAGGTAAATCACGCCATGGGGCACCTGAACACAGTATCCAGAACATGCCGTTGACGATTTTGCGATGTTCTGCCCATGGCCGGCCTGCCTGCGGAGATGTCAAAACGGTTGGTAACAAGGGCTCAATGATTGCCCATGCTTCATCAGAAAGATCGTAGCGAGCCATAATCCAAAGTGTCTTAGAAACAGATGAATACTATAGCTCAAGCAATTAAGGGACACAGCCTAGCGTTGCGGAACTATAGATAGTGCGGAGGTCAGCAGCAACGGCTTTACGCTCTTTCCAGCCGACGTAGCGCAGCGAGTTCCGCACCTGATGCACGATGCAGAGCTGTACCCGCGTATGCGGGTAAACAGCTTCAATGGCATCAGGAAAGCCCTTCAGGCCATCGCAGCAGGGCTTTGTTGAATAATTTAACCGTTTGATTTACATCTTCTTTAGTTAGAATGCATTTACAGAGAATGTATTTTGTTAGAACGACAAATCAAATAGTTAGCACAATAAACAGCATTCCGAGAGGAAAAATTAGTCGTTGAAATTTTATAATGCTTATATAAATCAGTATCTTAAATTATTCAACAAAGCCTCGCAGCAGGCGATGAAGATGTCCTGTAGCCCACGATTTTTCAGTTCTGTCATTACAGATAACCAGAACTTGGCCCCCTCGGTTTTGGCTATCCATAGCCCCAGCAGCTCTTTTTCGCCCTGGCCGTTGATGCCTAGAGCCAAGTAAACAGACTTGTTGGTCACGGCTCCGCCGTCCTGGCTTTTGACCACAATACAGTCAAGGTAAACAATGGGATAAAACGCATCCAGCGGCCGTTGCTGCCAGCGCTTAACGTCATCCATCACGGCATTGGTCACTTGAGAAATGAAGCCAGCGGAAACATCGACCCCGTAGACTTCTTTAAAGTGAGCCTGAATATCACGGGTTGATAGCCCTCTGGAATAGAGAGAAATAATGCGGTCATCAAAGCCGTTAAGCTGCTTTTCGTGCTTACCGATCAGTGTGTAGTGGCATAGGCTTTGTTGAATAAATCGAACTTTCAGGGGATCGCCGGATCAGAGCACTATCATCGCTCCCGATAGCAGCTCACCATGGCAAAGCAAAAGTTTAAAATCACCAACTGGCCCACCTACAACAAAGCACTCAGACAACGCGGCTCCCTGACGGTCTGGCTTGATGAGTCCGCCATCGCTGCATGGACTGACAGTGCTTCGCCTGAAGGTCGTGGTCGGCCGCTTTACTACACCGATATGGCTGTTACCACGGTTTTGATGATAAAGCGCGTGTTTAACCTGTCGCTCCGGGCATTACAGGGCTTTGTCGACTCGGTTTTTACACTGATGAGCCTGCCACTGCGCTGCCCGGACTACTCTCTGGTCAGTCGGCGGGCAAAAACCGTCAGTATCAGCATAAAAACGCCAACGCGTGGTGAAATCTCGCATCTGGTCATCGACAGTACCGGTCTGAAGGTCTTTGGCGAAGGTGAATGGAAAGTCAGGCAGCATGGGGCTGACAGACGAAGAGTGTGGCGCAAGCTTCATCTGGCAGCAGACAGTGCGACGCATGAGATTATCTGTGCCGACTTATCGCTCAGCGGAACGACAGATGCGCAGGCACTGCCGGGCCTGATTAACCAAACCCACCGGAAAATCAGGGAAGTGTCAGCAGACGGTGCTTATGACGCCCGTTACTGCCACGATGCGTTGCTGAGAAAGAAAATCAGGCCCCTTATCCCGCCGCGAAGCGGAGCGAAATACTGGCCGGACAAGTACTATGAACGTAACCATGCGGTGGCGAATCAGCGTCTGAGCGGGAGTAATGATATGTGGAAAAAGAAAGTGGGTTATCACCGGCGTTCATTAAACTAGTTGCTGAATAGAGACTTGCATTTTTTGTCAGGCTATTGAGAATAAAAAGAGGTTTAACTTAGAGAATAAAGGTTTGAAATGATCAACAAAGAGCGGTTGTTACGAGATAATCGTTTATGTAAAGCAATCATTGGATTATCAGTCGAAGAATTGAAAAATTTAGCCGCTGAATTTTCAGCTTGTTATTTGATTTATCGGAAAAAGAATCGAAAAGATCACGAGCGGCAGATGGGTGCAGGGCAGAAAGGATTTATCCCAACCCCATTAGATAAACTGCTGAGACTGTAAAATAATCTGTGTAAATGGCATTTTGAGGAAAACCTTCAAAGGATAACAAAATGCCTATCAGCAACGAACTTATTGACCAACTGCTTCAAGATTGTCACTCCCCTCAGGATCTGCTGGGTGAATCAGGTCTACTCAAGGTGCTGACTAAAAGACTGGCGGAACGGGTTCTTGAAGCTGAGATGGAGATGCACCTTGGGTATGCTAAGCATGACCCGGCTGGTAATCATTCAGGCAACTCACGCAATGGCAAGACATCCAAGAGCGTACGTAGCCAAAATGGGGAGATCGAGCTCGATATTCCGCGCGACCGCAACAGTACCTTCGAGCCGACACTGATCGGTAAGCACGAAAAACAGCTTAACGGCTTCGATGACCGCATTATTTCTCTCTATTCCAGAGGGTTATCAACCCGTGATATTCAGGCACACTTTAAAGAAGTCTACGGGGTCGATGTTTCCGCTGGCTTCATTTCTCAAGTGACCAATGCTGTGATGGATGAAGTTAAGCGCTGGCAGCAACGGCCGCTGGATGCGCTTTATCCCATTGTTTACCTTGACTGTATTGTTGTCAAAAGCCAGGACGGCGGAGCCGTGGCCAACAAGTCTGTTTATCTGGCCCTCGGCGTCAACGGCCAGCGCGAAAAAGAGCTGCTGGGGCTATGGATAGCCAAAACTGAGGGGGCCAAGTTCTGGTTATCTGTGATGACAGAACTGAAAAATCGTGGGCTAAAGGACATCTTCGTCGCCTGCTGCGATGGCCTGAAAGGCTTTCCTGATGCCATTGAAGCTGTTTACCCGCATACGCGGGTACAGCTCTGCATTGTGCATCAGGTGCGGAACTCGCTGCGCTACGTCGGCTGGAAAGAGCGTAAGGCCGTTGCTGCTGACCTGCGCACCATCTATAGTTCCGCAACGCTAGAGGGCGCTGAAGAGGCCCTGGATGCCTTCGCGGCCAAATGGGATGAACAGTTCCCGACGATCAGCCCGTCGTGGAGAAATAATTGGGAACGTCTCATCGTCATTTTTGACTTTCCGCCGGAGATCCGCAAGGTTATCTACACCACCAACGCGATAGAGTCGTTAAATGCTTCATTGCGCAAGATAACGAAAACGCGACGAATATTTCCAACGGATGACTCGGTGATAAAATTACTCTATCTAGCCTTGCATAATATCTCTGCTAAATGGACCTTGCCAATCAGAGACTGGAAACCTGCTATGAGCCAATTCATGTTGATGTATGGAGAACGAATCTCCGGTTAAGCAATGGAGCCATTTACACAAAATTCTTTACAGACTCAAACTGCTTTTTATTTTATTGTATTTAAAATGTTATCCGACCTATGATTTGCAAGGACTTCTTTTTGGTTTAGATAGAACACGCGTATGTCGCTGGGTAAAAATATTATTGCCGGTTTTAGAGATGACCTTGGGGCGAGAATGTGTTTTGCCCGCTCGTCAAATTCGCTCTGCTGAGGAATTTTTTCGCGCCTTTCCTGGAGTTAAAGACGTCTTTATTGATGGGACAGAGCGACCTGTCCAAAAGCCTAAGAATCTGCGTCGGCGAAAAAAATGTATTCGGGAAAGAAAAGACAGACCACTCGAAAAGGGCTTATTATGACTGACGAAACAAGGCAAATTGGATTTATCCCCATGAGCAAAAATGGGCGCCGTCACGATAAACGCTTACTCGATAAAGTCGATATAATTCGCCATATTCCTCCTGAGGTAACCATCTGGGCAGATACCGGTTTTCAAGGTATAGATAAACAGCATCCTAATACACAAATCCCAAAAAAAGGAACTCGAAAAAGACCTTTATCGCCTGAACAAAAACAAGAAAATAAAATAATCTCGGGCATCCGTATTACAGTTGAACACGCCATCGCGGGTATCAAGCGCCTCGGTTGCATGACCCAAATTTTACGGAATCGTAGACCCTTTATTGATGATACCTTCTTACTCCTTAGCGCCGGTCTTTGGAATTTCCATCTCAGAACAGCGTAAAATTTACTTCAATCACCGAAACACCCTTATTTCACTATTAAGCAACACGCTTACTGTAGAGGGCGGCTATAACCTGATCGTGGCGGCCATGTCTACCGAGGATTTCCCCTGCCCGTTGCCTTTCTCCTTCACCTTTTAGCATGATGAATTGCGCGAGTATTACGCCGGGTGGGACATCCTGAAATACAACGAAGAGGTGGGTGAGTTGCATAAAACCGACGAGAATGGCAATCGCATCAAACTGCGCTTCGCCACCTTACTGGCAAGAAAAACGCAGCCAAGCGCGTAAGGAGCACTGGCTGCGTTTTTAGGGGCCGGTATCACCGGCCCGAGAAGTGCGCGATCAGCTCGCTTTGCGTTCTGCTGCCTGACGGTAGGCGACCAAGTCTTCGATGGTCAGTACCTGCATACCGTGCTGTTTAGCAAAGGCGAGCACTTCCGGTGCACGCGCCATGGAGCCGTCATCATTAGTCAGCTCGCACAGCACAGCGGCCGGTTTAAAACCTGCCAATGTTGCCAGATCGACAGACGCTTCGGTATGACCACCGCGAGTCAGTACGCCGCCCGGTTGAGCTCGCAACGGGAATACGTGGCCAGGGCGATTCAGATCGCTGGCACGCGCGTCATCGGCAATGGCAGCGCGAACGGTTGTCATGCGGTCAGACGCAGACACACCGGTCGTCACGCCTTCCGCAGCTTCAATGGTGACGGTAAAGCCGGTTTGATAGTGGCTGGTGTTATGCTCCACCATCATGGGCAGTTCCAATTGACGGCGGCGTTCTTCGTTCAGGCACAGGCAGACGATGCCGCTACCGTAGCGAATGGCCATCGCCATTTGCTCAACGGTCATGTTCTCGGCGGCAAATACCATGTCGCCTTCGTTTTCACGGTCTTCGTCGTCCAACACCATAACACCAACGCCTTGACGCAGCGCTTCAAGCGCACGTTCAACGCGTTCAGATGGCGTGCCAAATTCAGAAAGTAATGTCTGATTCATGGTAAAAAACCTCATATTTATTATGAATTACCAGAACCAGGGCGAGATTGAGGAGTAACCATTGCAACAGATGCGGTTCAATGCGCACCGAGCAATGACTAACAAAATAACGCGAGTGGGCATACGCCCAACAGGATACCGTTACTCTCTCCCATCCGGACTATAACCGTCGGCCCCGGAATTTCACCGGATCTGCTGACCTCGCCACGCATATCGATAATAAATTATTGATAACGTTACGGCGAGCGCTCGCGGGCTTCCAGACGAAAGCACGATGTTTTAGCACCCTGCGCTATCTGGTTTACCGCCGGTGGGGAATTACACCCCGCCCTGAGAAGTAAGCGTGATAACTATAGCGCTATTGCCTGAGCGGGGCAATTAGCACAATGGACAAAATGTGACATCTGTTAGCCTATTGGTAAAAATTTTCTTTAAACATCCGACACAAAGCATTACAGGACGAGTTTTGGTTTATCCCTTTTCATTCACGCATTACACTGAAAGTACAGATGACAGAAACCGAGCAGGAAAACGGCATGATTGACCCGAAAAAGATTGAGCAAATTGCACGTCAGGTGCATGAATCCATGCCTAAAGGCATACGTGAACTGGGCGAAGACGCCGAGAAAAAAATTCGCCAGGTTCTGCAAGCACAGTTTACCAAGCTGGAGCTGGTAAACCGCGAAGAGTTCGATGTACAAACGCAGGTTCTGCTGCGCACCCGTGAAAAACTGGCGCGGCTGGAACAGCGTTTCAGCGAGTTGGAAGCCAAGCTGGACGCAGACAAAGCAGCCACGTCTGAACAGCAGCCCTCGTAGGCGGCACCACTTCATCGTGGGCACCGGCCACCCAAGGGCCGGTGCAACGGCGATTATTCTGCCGCCAGCTGCTGTGACTTATGCGGTAACCCCCACCACAGCACTGCCAGCATAATCAGTGCATAGAGCGATTTAGCCCCCACCATAACTAGCAGTGCGCAGCACAACACACTGCCGATAATCGCCATCAAGCGGGCCCGACCTTTCAACAATCGACACCCTGCCAGCATGCACAGCAGATAAACCAGAACAAAAATGCCGTTGGCGTAAACGATCAACGTCGATAATGGCAGTGACAGCCAGTAAATCAGCAGGCAACAGATCATACTGCAAAGCACCACCGCTGACAGCGCACTCAGGGGAACCTGGGCCCGAGACAGCCGCCCCAAACGGCTCCCTGGCGCTGCCTGTGACCACACCAGTCGCGCAAAGCCCTGCGTATAAATGTTCACACTGGCAAAGCACGCCAGATAGCCAATCAGGCAAGCGCCCCAATAGATCCATGCGTTACCAAACAAATCTGCGACGATACTCAACAGCAGCGAAGTCGGCGCGATATCACTGCCATAGGTGTTCAACTGCAAAATCGCTACGGTACAACCCCAATAGACGATACCGGCAATCAACATGCCGATCATCAAGGCACGAGGAAAATCACGCTCTGGGTTACGAAACTCGGTTGAGAGGTGAGCAAACGCTTCCAGTCCGACAAAACACCAAAACATCACGGCGAGTGAATCGAAGGTGTTCGGCCAAGAAAGGGTACTCAGTGCAGGCCAGTCAATATGCGTGGGATTGATCTCTCCCCCCCACCAAATGGCAGCGACCAACAGCACCACCAGCACGGCAATGCCCGTTTGAATGGACGCGCTTGAACCCGCACTGCGCGACCCGAGCAGCCAAATGGCGACCAGCGTCAACAGTTGCACCATCAATATGCCCACCCTGTTGTGGCCGATAAACGGCGCCCAAAACTCAGCGGCAATTTGCAGCGCAGCAGGTAAGCCAAGGGGGATCACGGAAAGAAACAGCCAGCGGGTCACACTGGCCAGACGTGGGCTAAACGCCAGATTGACAAAGTGAGCTGCACCACCGGCATTGGGAAAATGCTGTCCTAACGCAGCAAAGCCAATGGCAATCGGAAACACCAACACAATCAGCAGCGGCCAGGCCCACAGGCTGTCATTACCCGACAGTTGCGCCACAATGGCGGGCACCGCAAACACGCCGGTTCCCAGTAGCGAAGCGGATAGTAGCCCCACGCCCTGAACCACGCTCAGATCCTGCTTTAACCCATTACTACTCGCCACGTCAGCCCACCCTATCCCCTGAAAAAACAAAGCCTCAATGTAGGAGGCTTTGCGGTTACACAATCACGTCTACCCATTAGCCCGCAGCACATCGCGAATACGGCCCTTGTAGGCTTCAACTTTCTGCGGCGTCATCAAACGACGCTCATCATCCAGAACCACACCGCCGACATCATCAGCAATACGCTGTGCAGATTGCAGCATCAGTTTGAAATTCTGGCTTGCGTCACCGTAGGAGGGCACCATCATGAAAATGGAGACGCCCGGCGTGGAGAATTCTGCCATATCGTCGATACTGAAAGAGCCGGGTTTCACCATGTTGGCCAGGCTGAACAGCACCGGCCCTGCACCCGCCGGGTTAACATGGCGATGGAAAATATTCATTTCACCGAACTGGAAACCTGCCTGCAATACGCTTTGCAACAGTACCTCACCGCCAATGATACTGCCCTGATGAGCAGCAACGTGCAGAACCAGCACCGTTTCTTGCGCGGCGTTGTTTGCGCTTTGCACTTGCGGTTGGTCAACATCCTGTTCAGACAACGCTTGCTCTGCGTCCTGCGCTTCAACGTGTGGGGTGCGTTCTACAGAGGCTGGGTACACAGGCGCGGCATGTGCAGGGCGAGTATCCTGCGTAGCGCGATCGACGTGCACCTCAGGAGCAGATTGCGTCGCGGTGGTCGCGCCTAACAGTGGATCGTAATCGGTACGAACGTGTTCGGCAGCAGAAGCGAAAGGCGATGAGGATGCAGGCGGCGGCGCAGACTCACTGAACGACCCCAATGCCGGTTCTTCCTGCGCACGCGTCCGCGTAACTCTGACTTCGCCGACCCCTTCATCAAGCTCCTCAAGCGGCGCAGTCTCTTCCCGCTTCTGCTTTTGCTTAAGGCGCTTCACCGGACGGTCACGAAAAAGGGACGAGCGCTCTTTACGGCTCGTCCACAAGCCGTGAAGCAGTAGCGCAATTATAGCGATCGCGCCCACAACGATTAATATCAGACGCAAGTCCTGCATCATTGCTATCCCAGTTAATTCAATTTATTGCCACCGCGGCAACTTTTTCATACCCTTAACTCTATTTGCCTGCGTACACAAGTGCAAGCCTGCACAGTATTTTATAGGAATAAAGATATACCGGGCGCACTTTTTTGCTTTTTTTTCGTCCAAAGGGTCACTGGTCAGCAGAAAATAATCCCGATATGATGCAGATCACACAAACTACCCCGATCGCACCAACGATCCGGATAACCGCACAATGAAGAACAGGATGTCATGGTAACCCCGTCCCCCGCTACGCCAGCGCGTTCAGGCATTTACTATTTCGCACAAGGGTGGCAACTGATGTCGCTGCCGGGCATACGGCGTTTTGTCATCATTCCACTGCTGCTCAATATCCTGTTGATGGGCGGTGCCTTTTGGTGGCTGTTTTCCCGCATGGGTGATTGGATTACCCGACTGATGAGCCATGTTCCAGAGTGGTTGCAGTGGTTAAGCTACCTGCTGTGGCCGCTCGCCGTCATCTCTATCCTATTGGTATTCGGCTATTTTTTCAGCACCATCGACAATTTTATCGCGGCCCCGTTTAACGGCTTGCTGGCCGAGCAGCTTGAGGCGCGACTGACCGGAAAGGCCCTGCCGGACAGCGGCGTCATGGGCATGGTCAAAGATATCCCGCGCATCATGAAGCGCGAGGTGCAGAAGCTCGCCTATTACCTGCCGCGCGCCGTGGTGCTGTTGCTGCTGTATCTTATCCCGGGTATCGGGCAAACCTTAGCCCCCTTGCTGTGGTTCGGGTTTAGCGCCTGGATGCTGGCCATTCAGTATTGCGATTATCCTTTCGACAATCACAAAATCAGCTTTCCCACCATGCGCGAAGCGTTACGGCGTCATAAACTCAACAATTTGCAGTTCGGCGCGCTGGTCAGTGTGTTTACGCTGGTACCGTTCCTGAATTTGGTGGTGATGCCAGTCGCCGTCTGTGGCGCAACCGCATTGTGGGTCGATCGGTATCGTCATCTCTCGGTATCAGCGGGAGCGCGATAGTTTTTTCCGACTGTAATAAAAAGATATTTCTTAAGAACATAACGATATAGCAATTCTTTCCTTCCTTGAAAGGATGGAGTGAGTATGCTCTATCTTGTTGGTAAAAATTTCATACAGTTATAAGGACTGGCCATGAGCAAAATCTATGAAGATAACTCCTACACCATCGGCCACTCGCCTCTGGTTCGTCTGAACCGTATCGGCAATGGACGTATTCTGGCAAAAGTGGAATCGCGCAACCCCAGCTTCAGCGTTAAATGCCGTATTGGCGCGAACCTGATTTGGGATGCAGA
Source organism: Symbiopectobacterium purcellii (assembly GCF_052050035.1). Taxonomy (GTDB): domain Bacteria; phylum Pseudomonadota; class Gammaproteobacteria; order Enterobacterales; family Enterobacteriaceae; genus Symbiopectobacterium; species Symbiopectobacterium purcellii_A. The sequence continues at coordinate 2,746,302 of NZ_CP189882.1, read as the reverse complement.
AAAACGCGGCGTATTAAAACCCGGCGTTGAACTGGTAGAACCGACAAGCGGTAACACCGGGATTGCTCTGGCCTATGTCGCTGCTGCCCGCGGGTACAAATTAACCCTGACCATGCCAGAAACCATGAGCATTGAGCGGCGCAAACTGTTGAAAGCGCTGGGTGCCAAACTGGTACTGACCGAAGGTGCGAAAGGCATGAAAGGGGCCATCGCCAAGGCAGAAGAGATTGTTGCCAGCGACCCGAACCGCTTCCTGCTGCTGCAACAGTTCAGCAACCCGGCTAACCCGGAAATTCACGAAAAAACCACCGGCCCGGAAATTTGGGAAGACACCGATGGTGAAGTGGACGTGTTCATCTCCGGTGTTGGCACTGGCGGTACCTTGACCGGCGTCAGCCGTTTTATCAAGAACACCAAAGGCAAAGCTATCACCACTGTCGCGGTGGAACCCGTTGATTCACCAGTGATCACCCAAGCGTTGGCAGGCGAAGAAATCAAGCCTGGCCCGCACAAGATCCAAGGGATCGGCGCCGGTTTCATTCCCGGTAACCTCGATCTGTCTCTGGTGGATCGCGTGGAGCGCATTTCTAACGAGGACGCGATTTCAACCGCGCGTCGCCTGATGGAAGAAGAAGGTATTCTGGCCGGGATCTCTTCCGGTGCTGCCGTGGCTGCCACGCTGAATTTACTGAAGGATCCTGCGTTTGAAGGCAAAACCATCGTGGTGATTCTGCCCTCCTCCGGCGAGCGCTATCTCAGTACGGCGCTGTTTGCCGATCTGTTCACAGAACAAGAATTGCAGCAGTAATTCTTCGTTACATTGACGGCATAAAAGCACCTTCACAGGTGCTTTTTTTGTGGTCGGGTTCAAAGTTTATAGCCAAGCGACTTAATTTTGATTACACCATATGGACTGAGAACAAACTCTCTGTATCGCAACCCATCTCTCTTTTTTTGCTTTTTGCTTGTGCCCATTTATGCTCAATTGGGTTAAGATCTGGCGAATATGTAGGCAAATACTCCACCATATACCCTGCATCGATGATGACTTGTTGAATATTATGTTTTTTGTGAAAAGTGGCATTGTCCATCATGATTACACTGTTTTTAGGGAGTACTGGGATAAGGACTTGTGTGACCCAGGCATAGAAAACATCGCTGTTAATATTGATATCAAATAATCCGATAGCAAACAGCGTTGTGCCTAATAAAGCGCCGATAACATTTGTTCTTCCCCTAGCTCCCCAGTTCTTCAGGCCAAAACACCGTTGACCTTTTGGGGAATAGCCGTGAGTCCGTGGGGCATCGTGTGAAAAACCACTTTCATCAATAAAAACAATAGGTTTACCTTCTTTTTCATACTGTTGTTTTTTTTGTTGAAATCCCTGCCGGGCGTTTTCGTCGGCTTTCGGATGACGTAGAGTTTTTTTTATAGGTCAATCCCAGCTTTTTAAGCGCTTGCCAAATGGCCTTCTGACAAACGCCAAAACGCTCTGCACGTTCTTTTTGGTAAGCATCTGGATATTGTTCAACATCTTTTATCAACTCGGATTTATCGATCTTTCGCTGACGCGTGGTCGATGCTTTTGACTCTATTTGATTAATCCAACGCGATACAGAGGCAGGGCCAATCCGAAATTGCTTCGCTGTTTCTCGGATACTCAACCCTTCGTTTTTCCGTGTAGATATCACTTTACGTCTAAAATCAATTGAATAGCTCATTTAAATAATGTAATCAAAATTAAGTCGTTTAGCTATATACCCATCAATGATTGCTTTTTTGGTCCAGGTTTAGTATTTAACCGAACAATTATTTTGATACGCGAAATTAATAACCGTAACATCGTACCCCGTTCCCGCTGATGGCAATGTCCCCACTTTTTTACCACAGAGGCAACAACGTCATCAGACACTGGGCTGGAATACAGTGCTATTTGGCGTATATATTCAAGGAAGGCGTTTCGTCGTACCTTGCCGCATCAAAGGCGACCCAGTAACATAAATGGGGCTGACCTAACAGACTAAAGTTCGGTAAATACACTAAACTTTAGTTCCACAACACGAATCCAAACCATACTTGGGGAAAACAGAATGTTCCAGCAAGAAGTTACTATTACCGCTCCGAATGGCCTGCACACCCGTCCTGCGGCTCAGTTTGTTAAAGAAGCCAAAGGCTTTACCAGCGAAATTACCGTCACCTCTAACGGAAAAAGTGCCAGCGCAAAAAGTTTGTTCAAACTTCAGACCCTTGGCCTGACGCAAGGCACTGTTGTTACCCTTTCCGCAGAAGGTGAAGACGAGCAAAAAGCCGTTGAACATCTGGTTAAGCTGATGGCCGAACTTGAGTAATCGGCAGGCTTTTCGTGTGAACATCAGTTTTGAGTGAAGGTAGGGTTATGATTTCAGGCATATTAGTATCACCCGGTTTTGCTTTCGGTAACGCGCTGTTATTGAAGGAAGACGAAATCGTCATCAGCCGGAAGAAAATTACTGCTGAAGACGTTGAACAAGAAATCGAACGTTTTCTGAGCGGTCGGACCAAGGCTTCTGCACAGTTGGAAGCCATCAAGACCAAAGCCGGTGCAACCCTGGGCGCTGAGAAAGAGGCCATCTTCGAAGGGCATATCATGCTGCTTGAAGATGAAGAGTTCGAGCAGGAAATCATAGCCCTGATCAAAAAGGACCATCACTCTGCCGATGCGGCAGCCTACTCTGTTATCGAGAATCAGGCGAAAGCGTTGGAAGAACTGGACGATGAATACCTGAAAGAACGCGCAGCTGACATGCGCGATATCGGTAAACGCCTGCTGAGAAATATTCTCGGTATGCCGATTATCGATCTCGGCGATATTCAGGAAGAGTCTATCCTGATCGCAACCGATTTGACGCCATCAGAAACCGCACAGTTGAACCTGGATAAGGTACTGGGTTTTATTACCGATCTCGGCGGTCGGACATCCCACACCTCCATCATGGCGCGTTCTCTGGAGTTGCCCGCGATTGTAGGCACCACGGATGCGACCCAACAGGTGAAAAACGGCGATTATCTGATTCTGGATGGCGTGAACAACAATATTTATCAGAACCCAACGCCGGACGTGATCGAACAGCTGAAAGCGCTGGAAGCACAGTACTACGCTGAAAAAGATGCATTGGCAAAACTGAAGGATTTGCCTGCCATCACGCTCGACGGGCATCAGGTAGAAGTGTGCGCCAACATCGGTACCGTGCGTGATGTTGCCGGTGCTGAGCGCAACGGCGCAGAAGGTGTTGGCCTGTACCGCACCGAATTCCTGTTTATGGACAGAGATGCATTCCCGACAGAAGAAGAACAGTTCCAAGCCTACAAAGCCGTGGCGGAAGCCGTAGGGGCGCAGGCGGTTATCGTGCGCACCATGGATATCGGCGGTGACAAAGATCTGCCTTACATGAACCTGCCGAAGGAAGAGAACCCGTTCCTGGGCTGGCGAGCAATTCGTATCTGTCTCGATCGTAAAGAAATTCTTCACGCACAGCTGCGTGCCATTTTGCGCGCGTCGGTGTTTGGCAAGCTGCGTATCATGTTCCCGATGATCATTTCCGTAGAGGAAGTGCGTGCGCTGAAAGCCGAACTGGAACTGCTGAAGTCGCAGTTGAGAGCAGAAGGTAAGGCCTTCGATGAGAGCATCGAGGTGGGCGTTATGGTTGAAACACCTGCTGCGGCCGCCATTGCCAACCATCTGGCAAAAGAAGTGGACTTTTTTAGTATTGGGACAAATGATTTAACCCAGTATACTCTGGCAGTCGATCGCGGTAATGAGCTTATCTCTCATCTCTATAACCCGATGTCGCCAGCGGTATTGCGTTTGATCAAGCAGGTCATTGACGCATCTCATGCCGAAGGCAAATGGACGGGGATGTGCGGCGAGCTCGCTGGTGACGAACGTGCTACACTGCTATTATTGGGTATGGGTCTGGATGAATTCAGCATGAGTGCAATCTCAATTCCTGGCATCAAGAAGATCATTCGCAATGCAAATTACGACGATGCCAAAGCGTTGGCAGAACAAGCGCTCTCCCAGCCCACAGCGCAAGAACTGAGCGATGTAGTGAGCCGATTCATCAAAGAAAAAACGCTCTGCTGATTCTGCTATGCTGACCCAATATTAATGATTAGGAGAAGATCATGGGTTTGTTCGATAAACTGAAATCTCTGGTATCTGATGACAAAAAAGATACTGGCAGCATTGAAATCATTGCACCGCTGTCTGGTGAAATAGTCAATATCGAAGACGTTCCTGACGTTGTTTTTGCTGAAAAGATTGTCGGGGACGGTATTGCCATTAAACCGACAGGCAACAAAATGGTGGCGCCCGTTGATGGCACCATCGGCAAGATTTTTGAAACTAACCATGCATTCTCTATCGAATCCCACAGCGGAATTGAACTGTTCGTTCACTTCGGCATCGATACCGTTGAGCTAAAAGGTGAAGGCTTTAAACGCATTGCGGAAGAAGGCCAACACGTGAAGAAAGGCGATCTGGTTATTGAATTCGATCTGGCGCTGTTGGAAGAAAAGGCCAAATCAACGTTGACGCCAGTGGTTATCTCCAATATGGACGAAATCAAAGAGCTGACCAAGTTGAGCGGCACCGTTGTTGTTGGTGAAACACCGGTTATCCGTATCAAGAAGTAAAGCTGTTCTGAATCCAGCACCGCATACCTGCCCCACGGTCAGCCTCTGACTGTGGGGTTTTTATTTATCGCCCCGGCTTAGCGTAAACGCGGGCGCTTTATCGCACCGGCAGAGGCCATTTCAAGCGCGCTCAGCACTTGAACCGCACCACCGCTCAATGAAATCCCCAGCGATAGCGCCACCAGTGCGCTGCACTCCCCGTTCCTCACCCGTTCTGCCCCGGAAGTCTCAACAGCAACCATCTCCAGATCATGCATCGCACTGTGGGATTGATGAATGCCGTGCTCCGACGCCACCACTTGACAGCGTTCACCCTGCCGGACTCGCGCCCCGGCAACCGTCTTCACGGCAATGTATTCCAGCTCACACATCGCCATAAATAAAGGGCTGATGCCGTGCTCTCTGGCAACCAACTGGCAAGATTCACCGTTGCGCACTCGTTCTCCGGCACAGGAGTTTACGGCGATCATCTCCAGCATATCCATCGCTTCATACAGCAAACAGATGCCATGCTCCTCGGCGACCTGCAAGCATGGTTCTCCGTTGCGCACGCGTTCTCCCGGTCCCTTCACCGCACACGTTTGCAATGCGTTAAAGGCGATGCTGTCCTGCTCGATGCCGTGAGCCTCAGCCACCGCAAAACAACATTGTCCGGCGAACACCGGCGCACCGGCCGGGCCGTCAACGGCCAACATGTTCAGTTGGCGCATCAAAGAACTCCCCCTTGAAATACGGTGCGCCAGCGCCACCGTTTAGCACGAGTGCCCCGCCAATACGCGCTCTACAGCAACAGCCTCGGCTAACCAGGTATGTTCACTAATAGGCAGTGATTTCCAGCGTTGGTAAAACGTCTCACGCAAAGCCTGTTGCACAACACGGGGAAGTTCACGGTTATCACCAATGAAGCGCGCCACCCGTAGAATATTGGCAGGCAGGGAAAATGCGCCCACGTCGGTGATACGGCGCGCGCAGGCATTCGCAGCCAGTGCAGACAAGGCAGGAGCCGTATGGGGCGCAGAACCCACCGGCGTTTCTGCGGTATCGTTCGTGACGACGATAACCGACTGCAAGAGTCGTAACGGCTGCATGCGCGGTATATCGTCCAAAAAGCGGCTAGAGGTAGCGCAATGAGAAACGCTATTGATAGGGCAGAGAGAGTCCGAAGGCATCTTGGGCATCCTGAAAGAGGGTTTCGTATCCATACTCAAGCCAGTTTCGGACAAAAATGCGCGGTTACCGTTTTAAAAAACGCGCTAATCAATGACTCAGTGATGCCATCTCTTTCCAGCGAGGAATAAAGATACGCACGGTCAACCCCCCCTGCGGCCGGTTATCTGCCTCAATATGACCTCCGTGCGCCATCACCACTTTGCGGGCAATCGCCAGCCCTAAGCCATAGCCTTTGCCGGACTGCGGCGATTCGATGCGAATAAAGGGATCGAAAATGCTGGAAAGCTTATTTTTTTCCACACCAGGCCCCTGATCGGTGACACACAGCAGCCACTCGCGCTCCGTGCCACGCAGCGCTACCAGCACCGTCTGATCGCGGGTTGAAAAGCGCAGCGCATTGCGCACGATATTATCCAACGCACGCCGCATAAGCTCCGCATTGCCTTTTACCGTGTGATCCTGCTCGGTGTCCGCCTCCAGCAGAATGGTGACGCCCGGCACTTGCGCCTCATAGCGCGCATCGTTTACCACCGCATCGACCAATCCGTACAAATCGAAGTAAGACTCATCGACTACCTGATGCTCGGCGCGTGATAGCGTCAGCAATTCGCCGATCATTTTGTCCATGCGCGCCGCTTCGCCTTCGATGCGCTGCAACGAGGTGTCGATATTAGCGCGGTTTTTGTGCGCCAACCCAATAGCCAGTTGTAAACGCGCCAGAGGGGAACGTAGCTCATGAGACACATCATGCAGAAGTTGTTCGCGGGAGCTCACCAACACCTCCAACCGCTCGACCATGGCATCAAAATCCCGCGCTACGTCGCTCAACTCATCGTGCCGCCGTTTCATGTCCGGCAGCAGACGAATGGATAAATCGCCCTGTGACACGCGATCAAAACTGGCACGCAAGCGATTAAGCGGCCGGGTCAGGTTCCAGGCTAATACCCCACTGAACAGCAGTCCGCCTAATCCCGCAATCCACACCAACGGTTCGGGAATATTGAGTATAGCTAAACGACTTAATTTTGATTACATTATTTAAATGAGCTATTCAATTGATTTTAGACGTAAAGTGATATCTACACGGAAAAACGAAGGGTTGAGTATCCGAGAAACAGCGAAGCAATTTCGGATTGGCCCTGCCTCTGTATCGCGTTGGATTAATCAAATAGAGTCAAAAGCATCGACCACGCGTCAGCGAAAGATCGATAAATCCGAGTTGATAAAAGATGTTGAACAATATCCAGATGCTTACCAAAAAGAACGTGCAGAGCGTTTTGGCGTTTGTCAGAAGGCCATTTGGCAAGCGCTTAAAAAGCTGGGATTGACCTATAAAAAAAACTCTACGTCATCCGAAAGCCGACGAAAACGCCCGGCAGGGATTTCAACAAAAAAAACAACAGTATGAAAAAGAAGGTAAACCTATTGTTTTTATTGATGAAAGTGGTTTTTCACACGATGCCCCACGGACTCACGGCTATTCCCCAAAAGGTCAACGGTGTTTTGGCCTGAAGAACTGGGGAGCTAGGGGAAGAACAAATGTTATCGGCGCTTTATTAGGCACAACGCTGTTTGCTATCGGATTATTTGATATCAATATTAACAGCGATGTTTTCTATGCCTGGGTCACACAAGTCCTTATCCCAGTACTCCCTAAAAACAGTGTAATCATGATGGACAATGCCACTTTTCACAAAAAACATAATATTCAACAAGTCATCATCGATGCAGGGTATATGGTGGAGTATTTGCCTACATATTCGCCAGATCTTAACCCAATTGAGCATAAATGGGCACAAGCGAAAAGCAAAAAAAGAGAGATGGGTTGCGATACAGAGAGTTTGTTCTCAGTCCATATGGTGTAATCAAAATTAAGTCGCTTGGCTATATCAACATCGGACGCGGTGCGTAGGTTTCATCGCGCAAGCGCAGAACGTCAAAAGAGACCCAATAGCGCTCGCCATTGGGCCCATCGACCGCATTGACCAGCGGCATGTGCCGATCGCCCCGGTGATTATCCTCATCCGCTGGCGGCCTGGGGCCACCGGGAGGCGGCATATCGCTGGCTGGCGGTTCACGCCACGGTGCAGGCGGTGGAGCCCATTTATCGGCATCGATGGCCGTGGTGGATACGCGCAGAAAACCACGCTCCTGTGGCGGCCACTGAGCTTCCAGTGCGTCCAACGCGGGCTGCCCACCCTGTTGCAATGCAGATTGCGCCATCGACAATTGTAACGACATCAAGCGCTGGATCATCGCCTCTTCCGGCGGGGCGCGGTGCCGGCCGTCATACAGCGTGAACCCCAACCACAGCAGTTGCGATATCAATAAAAACGTCAGCCAGAAGCCAAACAGAATTTTCCAGAACAAGCGTCCCTGCATCATTAACGAATCCGATATCCTACGCTGCGCACGGTCTCAATGGTCATGGTGCTGCCCGGCAGTTCGGCCAGCTTCTGCCGAATGTTGCTGATATGCACATCCACACTGCGATCGTAGGCTTCGCGCTGCCGCCCCAGGCATTTTTCCGACAGCTCATCTTTGGAGACCACACGCTCGCAAGCGCGCACCAGCAGTTCCAGCAAATTGAACTCTGAAGCCGTCAAATCAAAGGGGCGACCTTTCCATTCACTGGTGCGCGTGGCGGGGTTCAATACCAGTTCGCCGAGCGCCGCTGCCCCTTGGCTTTCCTGCTTTTCCGGGCGTTCGTCATAACGGCGCAACACCGCGCGCAAGCGAGCCACCAGTTCACGCGGGAAACAGGGCTTCGGCATATAATCATCGGCCCCCATTTCCAGACCAATCACCCGGTCGATATTGTCACCTTTGGCAGTCAACATGATAATCGGCAACCGGCTCGCCTTGCGCACCTGACGTAACACATCAATGCCGCTCATGTCTGGCAACATCACGTCCAGAATCATTGCGGTATAATTTACTGACAGCGCGCTTTCCACGCCCTCTTTCCCTGTCAACACGCGCGATGCGGCAAATCCCTCAGCGCTGAGATACTCACAGAGCAGGTTTCCCAACTCCACATCATCATCAACCAGCAACAGCTTCATACCTTGCTCCCCTTGGCGGTTCTGGCGGCTATTTTCTCGTTTAATCCGTATTTTCGCAGCCATCTTTACTGAATTCTTACCTTCCATAGCACTAAATAGGCGAGATCGGGTCATAGATTCAGGGTAAAGTAACGGCGTGGTTCTTCGCGGTTAGCATCGCCCAGTCAAACGTCGATACTCTGTTAAGACGTCAACACCCGATAAGGATATTCAACTGCTCATGCCTGCTCGTTTTTTGTCATTACGTACATCGCTACTGGTACTGGTTGCCATCGTTGCCCTTTATTTTGGCTATAAACACTTTTTCGCCGCCCTACCACCGGTGAACTACATTACCGCGCCCGTGGAAACCCGAGATATTGAACAAACCGTCCTGGCGGATGGCACCATTGAAGCGCTCAAACAGGTCAGCGTTGGTGCGCAGGTATCAGGGCAAATCAAAGCGTTGCATGTTGCACTGGGCGATAAGGTCAGCAAGGGGCAACTGCTGGCAGAAATCGATGATTTAACGCAGCAAAATACGCTGAAAGACAGCGATGCCGCGCTGAAAAACATTCAGGCGCAGCGTGCTGCCAAACAAGCCACGCTGCGCAACAATCAGCTTAGTTGGCAGCGTCAGCAAATGCTAATGCGACGCGGCGTGGGTGCTCAGGCAGATTATGACAGCGCCAAAGCTACGCTGGATGCCACCACGGCAGACATTGCCGCCCTCGACGCACAAATCGCCCAGGCGGAGATCGCCACCAGCACCGCCAAGGTCAATCTCGGCTATACACAAATTACCGCCCCAATGGATGGCACCATCGTCGCCATTCCAGTGGAAGCCGGACAGACCGTCAACGCGTCACAAACCACCCCCACCATTGCCAAAGTGGCGAACCTGAACACCATGACGGTGAAAGCACAGATTTCCGAAGCCGATGTGGTCAACGTGAATGTCGGCATGCCGGTCTGGTTCACCATTTTGGGTCAACCCAACAAGCGCTATCAGGCCACGCTACGCGCTATCGAACCGGCACCGGACTCCATCAATGACGAGACCACTACGTCATCGAGCAATACCAGCAGCAGTAGCAGTTCTTCAACGTCTAAGGCGATTTATTACAACGGCCTGTTTGATGTCGATAATCCGGATGGCACGCTGCGTATATCGATGACGGCGCAAGTGTATATTCTGCGCGCGTCGGTAAAAAACGCGCTGGTGGTGCCAGCCACGGCCGTACAGCAATTGAATGGCAAAACCGTAGTGCAAGTGGTTAATGCGCAAGGGCAACGTGAATCCCGCGATGTGACCGTTGGCATTAACGACAACGTGCATACCCAACTCCTCACCGGCGTCAGCGCGGGTGAACAGGTGATCATCAGTCAGCAACCGGGTTCGTCATCATCAACGGCACGCCACCCCGGCCCACCGCCGATGTAATGGGAGCTAACGTATGACTCAACCTTTATTAACGCTAACGGAAATTTCACGCCGTTTTACCAACGGTGACCAAACGGTCAACGTGCTGAAAGCGATAAACCTGACGATTCATGCCGGCGAAATGGTCGCTATCGTTGGGGCTTCCGGCTCTGGCAAGTCGACATTGATGAATATTCTCGGCTGTCTGGATAAAGCCTCCGAAGGGGAATACCGGGTTAACGGCCAAGCGGTAGCGACGCTCGATAACGACAGTCTGGCCGCGCTGCGTCGGGAGTATTTCGGGTTCATCTTTCAACGCTATCACCTGTTGGGCGATCTTTCAGCACAGGGCAATGTCGAAGTCCCTGCTATCTACGCCGGGCGCGACCGCTCCTCGCGCCAGCAGCGCGCAGCGGCACTGCTACACCGCCTTGGATTGGGTGAACGCCTGAACTATCGCCCCAGTCAACTTTCTGGTGGGCAGCAACAGCGCGTCAGTATCGCCCGCGCGCTGATGAATGGCGGCCAGGTGATCCTCGCGGATGAGCCAACAGGCGCGCTAGACACGCACAGTGGTAACGAAGTGCTGGCCATTTTGAAAGATCTGAATGCGCAGGGGCACACTATCATTATCGTGACCCACGATATGCAGATCGCACAACATGCCGGGCGGATCATTGAATTGCGCGATGGCGAAGTGATCGCGGATTCAGCCAGTACTACGCCGCCTGCCGAGACTGCGCCGCAAGAAAGCGTAAATGCCAAGCCCGCCTCACGGCTGCTGCAAGCGCGCGATCGTTTTATCGATGCCTTCAAAATGGCGCTGCTGGCGATGAACGCTCAACGCATGCGCACCTTTCTGACCATGCTTGGCATCATTATCGGTATTGCCTCGGTGGTCTCGGTGGTTGCACTGGGCAAAGGCTCACAGCAGCAAGTACTGGCCGACATCAGTGCCATGGGCACCAGTACGCTGGAGATCTATCCCGGCGAGGATTTCGGTGACCGGCGTTCGAGCGCCATTCAAACGCTGCGCGCGACCGATATCGAACCGCTGGCGCAGCAACCCTACGTTCACAGCGTGACCCCGTCCGTCGCCACCAGCGTCACGCTGCGCTATGGCAATGTTGCGGTCACCGCCAATGCCACCGGTGTAGGAGAACAGTTTTTCACCGTGCGCGGCTACAGTGTGGCACAAGGGATGATTTTCCCACGCGCCAGCGTGGATAATCTGGCACAGGAAGCGGTTATCGACCAAAACACATTACAAAAACTGTTTCCCAATGGGGAAAACCCTATCGGCGAGGTGATCCTGCTGGGCTCACTCCCCGTGCGGATTATTGGCGTGGTGGAAAAAAACAGCAGCGGTTTTGGTAGCGATGAAAACCTTAACGTCTGGGTACCCTACACCACGGCGATGAAACGCATGATCGGGCAGTCCTACCTGAGAAGCATCACCGTCAGGGTCAAAGACAACGTGGATTTGAGCGTGGCAGAACAGGGCATTACCCAGATTTTGACCCAGCGCCACGGCAGCAAGGATTTCTTTGTTTTCAACACCGACAGTATCCGCCAAACCATCGAGAAAGCAACCACCACGCTGGCGCTGCTGGTCTCCGCTATTGCGTTTATTTCGCTGCTGGTTGGCGGTATCGGCGTGATGAACATCATGCTGGTGTCGGTTACCGAGCGCACGCGTGAAATCGGCGTGCGCATGGCGGTTGGCGCGCGCGCCAGCGATATCATGCAACAGTTTTTGATTGAAGCGGTGCTGGTGTGTTTGCTGGGCGGCGTATTGGGAGTTTCGCTGTCGCTGCTGGCAGGTGCGGTATTTAGCCATTTCTTCAGCAGTTTTTCGTTAATCTACTCGCCAGCCTCTATTGTTGCCGCGTTCCTGTGCGCCAGCCTGATTGGGGTGATTTTTGGCTTCTTCCCCGCCTGGCGTGCCGCCTACATGGAGCCAATACATGCGCTGGAACGGGAATAGTATTAACCAAATACGCCGGTGGACAGGTAGCGATCGCCGCGATCGCAGACAATCGCGACGATCGTGCTGCCGGGGGTTTCCTGAGCCACGCGCAGGGCCCCCGCCACCGCACCGCCAGAACTGACGCCGCAAAAAATACCTTCTTCCTGCGCCAAGCGCCGCAACGTGGTTTCCGCCTCTTGTTGGGTAATGTCCATGACACGGTCAACATACTGGGGCTGGAAAATCCCCGGCTCATACCCCAGCGCCCAGCGGCGGATACCGGGAATATGGCTCCCCGATGCGGGTTGTAAACCGATAGTGCAGAGGGATGCACGCTGTTGCTTAAGGAAGCGACTGACGCCGGAAAGCGTGCCGGTAGTGCCCATCGCGGACACAAAATGGGTGAGTGCACCTTGCGTTTGCTGCCAGATTTCCGGCCCCGTGGTCATAAAATGCGCCAACGCGTTATCCGGATTGTTGAACTGATCGAGCACCTTGCCTTCTCCGGACTCTGCCATCTGGCGCGCCAGATCGCGCGCACCTTCCATGCCACACTCAGGGCTGACCAGCACCAACTCCGAACCGTAGGCGCGCATCGCCAGTTGCCGCTCACGGCTCATGTTCTCCGGCATCAACAGCCGCAGGCGATACCCTTTTACCGCAGCAATCATCGCCAACGCAATACCGGTATTGCCGCTGGTGGCCTCAATCAGCCGATCGCCGGGAATGATTTCGCCGCGCCGTTCGGCCTGTTCCACCATAAAACGGACCGGGCGATCTTTTACCGAGCCAGCCGGATTATTCCCTTCCAGCTTAAGCCAGACCTCACTGCCAGTATCCTGCGTCAGCCTTTGCAGCTTGATGAGCGGCGTATTACCAATTGTGTTATCCAGGGTACTCAACGCGTCTCCCCTACCTACTCAACATGAAAATGTTACAAGGCGAGCAGTTTTTCCTGCGAGGGAGCCAAGAAATAGCTGCCGCTAACGGCGCGCGTGAATCGCAGCATCTCGTCACGTTTGCCGTCACGATCGCCAAACATGCTCAGTAATTGCTGTTCAATATTATGCAAGCGCGCGCAATAGGCAATAAAGTAAAGACCATGTTTGCCGCTGGCCGTGCCATAAGGCATGCTCTGGCGCAAAATCTTCAGCCCTTTGCCCTCTTCCTTAAGATCAACCCGGCTCAGGTGCGAGATGATCGGGCGCTGTTCTGCCGGGATCTCTTCGTTGTCCTGCTTGGTGCGGCCAATCATCTGCTCTTGTTGCTCCACGCTAAAGCGCTGCAACTGCTTGAGATTATGCTCCCAGCGTTGCACAAACACATAGCTGCCGCCTGCGTCCGGCCGATCGTCAGCGATAATCGCCACCTCACGCCGCGCATAGCCCTGTGGGTTCTCTGTTCCGTCGACAAACCCACTCAGGTCACGATCTTCTACCCAGCGAAAACCGTGCGTCTCTTCTTCAACGCGGATCGCGGAACCAAATGCCGTCAGTGCCGCCTGCGCCAGGCTGAAATTGACATCGTGGCGCAAAGATTGAATATGCAGCAGCAAATCGCGCTGCGTCGCCGGTGCCAATCCCTTACCCAGCGGTGCAAAGGGCTTCAGTTCAGCAGCCCCTTGTTCGCAATCAAGATCGCGCCACACATCATGACCAAACGCCAGCGTCGCCCCCAGCTCCGCATCGGGAAAGCGCGCCTGCAACTCCTGCAACGACTGACAAAACTTTTTGCATCCTTGGCGAATAGCGTCGAATTCGCCCTGAATCATGGCTTCAATAAAAATTGCAAAACGACGGTGCTCAAGTAAAATTCCGCTCTGTATCTGCGTCATTTCAAGCTTCCTCATGTTTTAATTATCTGCTTTTATCGTTTTTTGGCACTATGCGGCCTAAGACGCCCATCATATAGCTAAACGACTTAATTTTGATTACATTATTTAAATGAGCTATTCAATTGATTTTAGACGTAAAGTGATATCTACACGGAAAAACGAAGGGTTGAGTATCCGAGAAACAGCGAAGCAATTTCGGATTGGCCCTGCCTCTGTATCGCGTTGGATTAATCAAATAGAGTCAAAAGCATCGACCACGCGTCAGCGAAAGATCGATAAATCCGAGTTGATAAAAGATGTTGAACAATATCCAGATGCTTACCAAAAAGAACGTGCAGAGCGTTTTGGCGTTTGTCAGAAGGCCATTTGGCAAGCGCTTAAAAAGCTGGGATTGACCTATAAAAAAAACTCTACGTCATCCGAAAGCCGACGAAAACGCCCGGCAGGGATTTCAACAAAAAAAACAACAGTATGAAAAAGAAGGCAAACCTATTGTTTTTATTGATGAAAGTGGTTTTTCACACGATGCCCCACGGACTCACGGCTATTCCCCAAAAGGTCAACGGTGTTTTGGCCTGAAGAACTGGGGAGCTAGGGGAAGAACAAATGTTATCGGCGCTTTATTAGGCACAACGCTGTTTGCTATCGGATTATTTGATATCAATATTAACAGCGATGTTTTCTATGCCTGGGTCACACAAGTCCTTATCCCAGTACTCCCTAAAAACAGTGTAATCATGATGGACAATGCCACTTTTCACAAAAAACATAATATTCAACAAGTCATCATCGATGCAGGGTATATGGTGGAGTATTTGCCTACATATTCGCCAGATCTTAACCCAATTGAGCATAAATGGGCACAAGCAAAAAGCAAAAAAAGAGAGATGGGTTGCGATACAGAGAGTTTGTTCTCAGTCCATATGGTGTAATCAAAATTAAGTCGCTTGGCTATATTATGCAAGGCTAGATAGAATAATTTTAGCACCGAGTCATCCGTTGGAAATATTCGTCGCGTTTTCGTTATCTTGCGCAATGAAGCATTTAACGACTCTATCGCGTTGGTGGTGTAGATATAGCCAACCGACTTAAAAATGATTACATCCTATGCCCTGATATGCGGCAAAGAAGCATAGCTGGCTGTTATCAAAATAATGTCGCTTGGCTATACTGGTTGTCGTGATGCTGCTGATGCAGAACGAAGCAGCCTGGCGGCTGCAAATCGAAGTGTGGCAGAATAGCGATATTCTGAAACCCGCCAGCCGAAGGTTATCCCGTGTCACATTCCCCTGAGCATCAGCGCGTTCATACAAAAATGGTTAAGCAGATTTTCAAAACGGTGGCCCGACAGGGCAACCTCCCTTATAGCCAAGCGACTTAATTTTGATTACACCATATGGACTGAGAACAAACTCTCTGTATCGCAACCCATCTCTCTTTTTTTGCTTTTTGCTTGTGCCCATTTATGCTCAATTGGGTTAAGATCTGGCGAATATGTAGGCAAATACTCCACCATATACCCTGCATCGATGATGACTTGTTGAATATTATGTTTTTTGTGAAAAGTGGCATTGTCCATCATGATTACACTGTTTTTAGGGAGTACTGGGATAAGGACTTGTGTGACCCAGGCATAGAAAACATCGCTGTTAATATTGATATCAAATAATCCGATAGCAAACAGCGTTGTGCCTAATAAAGCGCCGATAACATTTGTTCTTCCCCTAGCTCCCCAGTTCTTCAGGCCAAAACACCGTTGACCTTTTGGGGAATAGGGCTTTGTTGAATAAATCAGAATTAGCCGACAGGATGACTCCCTCTGCTACACCTGTTATCCTATCCTGACGCTGTGTGGCATACCCAACAACGTCATACGGTTCAGCGCTTTGACCATCGCTATGGCTTCACCTACTTGAGCCTCATAGTCACGCAGGCTCAGATGGCCACCCAGCAAAGTTTTTATGCGGAACATCGCTGTTTCTGCCACTGAACGCCGGTGATAACCCACTTTCTTTTTCCACATATCATTACTCCCGCTCAGACGCTGATTCGCCACCGCATGGTTACGTTCATGGTACTTGTCCGGCCAGTATTTGGCTCCGCTTCGCGGCGGGATAAGGGGCCTGATTTTCTTTCTTAGCAACGCATCGTGGCAGTAACGGGCGTCATAAGCACCGTCTGCTGACACTTCCCTGATTTTTCGGTGGGTTTGGTTAATCAGGCACGGCAGTGCCTGCGCATCTGTCGTTCCGCTGAGCGATAAGTCGGCACAGATAATCTCATGCGTCGCACTGTCTGCTGCCAGATGAAGCTTGCGCCACACTCTTCGTCTGTCAGCCCCATGCTGCCTGACTTTCCATTCACCTTCGCCAAAGACCTTCAGACCGGTACTGTCGATGACCAGATGCGAGATTTCACCACGCGTTGGCGTTTTTATGCTGATACTGACGGTTTTTGCCCGCCGACTGACCAGAGAGTAGTCCGGGCAGCGCAGTGGCAGGCTCATCAGTGTAAAAACCGAGTCGACAAAGCCCTGTAATGCCCGGAGCGACAGGTTAAACACGCGCTTTATCATCAAAACCGTGGTAACAGCCATATCGGTGTAGTAAAGCGGCCGACCACGACCTTCAGGCGAAGAACTGTCAGTCCATGCAGCGATGGCCGACTCATCAAGCCAGACCGTCAGGGAGCCGCGTTGTCTGAGTGCTTTGTTGTAGGTGGGCCAGTTGGTGATTTTAAACTTTTGCTTTGCCATGGGGAGCTGCTATCGGGAGCGATGATAGTGCTTTGATCCGGCGATCCCCTGAAAGTTCGATTTATTCAACAAAGCCGGGGAATAGCCGTGAGTCCGTGGGGCATCGTGTGAAAAACCACTTTCATCAATAAAAACAATAGGTTTACCTTCTTTTTCATACTGTTGTTTTTTTTGTTGAAATCCCTGCCGGGCGTTTTCGTCGGCTTTCGGATGACGTAGAGTTTTTTTTATAGGTCAATCCCAGCTTTTTAAGCGCTTGCCAAATGGCCTTCTGACAAACGCCAAAACGCTCTGCACGTTCTTTTTGGTAAGCATCTGGATATTGTTCAACATCTTTTATCAACTCGGATTTATCGATCTTTCGCTGACGCGTGGTCGATGCTTTTGACTCTATTTGATTAATCCAACGCGATACAGAGGCAGGGCCAATCCGAAATTGCTTCGCTGTTTCTCGGATACTCAACCCTTCGTTTTTCCGTGTAGATATCACTTTACGTCTAAAATCAATTGAATAGCTCATTTAAATAATGTAATCAAAATTAAGTCGTTTAGCTATATACCCGTCATACTTCAGGTTGCAGGTGCGTTGGCTTCGTTCACTCACCCCAGCCACTTAACTGAGTAAGCGCCTGGAGATTCGTTCGCTTGCCGCCTTCCTGCAACGCGAATTATTTAGGGTATAGATGTGGTTTAAAAAAGCTCGAAACGCTGAATCAGTCACGCGCCTGCGCGTGCCAGATGATTTTGCTGACATGCCATGATTGCAGAATATCATCAGAGGGCATTAAGCCTTCCGGACCGTTCCAGTCGCCAGAGTAAAGATAATTGACGTGCTTGCTCTGCGATTCAATGCACTCGACGCTACGGGCATCATCCCCTTGAGCCAATTGGCAGACCTCAAAGGCTTTGCTGTAATGGGCGCTGAATGCATCCCCGATTTTCACGCCCCATACGCTGGTAATTTTCGCATCCATCACCTCGACGCGATTGACCTGCGCTTTAGGCTTACCACTGATTAACAGTTTGATCTCTTTACCATCCAGCGCCTGATAGAACGCCGTGATTTGGCCATTAGTGGTGCCCATGCCGCTGCGCAAACGATAATTACCGTTCAACGCCTGGTTTATCGGCTCTTGTGCCAGCGGCGTGCCGCCGTTAAGTCCGCCGACGCCGGCATCCGACACCTCAATTTTGCTACCAAACCAGTTGAACGGCGACAGGCTGGACCAGGAAAAATTGGAGAGCGCACTACATCCCGTCAACAACGTGGCGGCCAGCACACAGGTAATAACCAACTGAACGGAGCGAAACCTCATAACATAATTCCTTTAACAGTGAGCGGCACCTACGCCACCCCACGATCGTCTGCGTGAGGGTTTGAGTCTCTGGCCTCGGAAAAGTGCCTTAAAAAACGGTCAAGTGGGCAAGATTATCGTTGATTATCACGGTAAGGGGAAGTGAGGCGCCGAAGACGTTGGCGACACGAACAGGCTCCCCATCCGTGTGCATTTGGCTCTGTTATAGCCAAGCGACTTAATTTTGATTACACCATATGGACTGAGAACAAACTCTCTGTATCGCAACCCATCTCTCTTTTTTTGCTTTTTGCTTGTGCCCATTTATGCTCAATTGGGTTAAGATCTGGCGAATATGTAGGCAAATACTCCACCATATACCCTGCATCGATGATGACTTGTTGAATATTATGTTTTTTGTGAAAAGTGGCATTGTCCATCATGATTACACTGTTTTTAGGGAGTACTGGGATAAGGACTTGTGTGACCCAGGCATAGAAAACATCGCTGTTAATATTGATATCAAATAATCCGATAGCAAACAGCGTTGTGCCTAATAAAGCGCCGATAACATTTGTTCTTCCCCTAGCTCCCCAGTTCTTCAGGCCAAAACACCGTTGACCTTTTGGGGAATAGCCGTGAGTCCGTGGGGCATCGTGTGAAAAACCACTTTCATCAATAAAAACAATAGGTTTACCTTCTTTTTCATACTGTTGTTTTTTTTGTTGAAATCCCTGCCGGGCGTTTTCGTCGGCTTTCGGATGACGTAGAGTTTTTTTTATAGGTCAATCCCAGCTTTTTAAGCGCTTGCCAAATGGCCTTCTGACAAACGCCAAAACGCTCTGCACGTTCTTTTTGGTAAGCATCTGGATATTGTTCAACATCTTTTATCAACTCGGATTTATCGATCTTTCGCTGACGCGTGGTCGATGCTTTTGACTCTATTTGATTAATCCAACGCGATACAGAGGCAGGGCCAATCCGAAATTGCTTCGCTGTTTCTCGGATACTCAACCCTTCGTTTTTCCGTGTAGATATCACTTTACGTCTAAAATCAATTGAATAGCTCATTTAAATAATGTAATCAAAATTAAGTCGTTTAGCTATAGCTTTTCTGTGGCAACAGTAGCGAGCGGCCCGCTTGCGCTTGCCACTGCCCGCGATACTAGGGCCACAGCCCGTTCAAGGTACGCAGCAGCGTCGATTTACCCAATCCACTTGGCCCGGACAGTTTGCTCCAGCTTCCCGGCGCACAGTGCAGCGCCACATCGTTTAACAGCGGAGAGCCCTGTGGCGTAGCAAATGACAGCTGCTCGATTTTCAGGCATTAGCCCACGCCCGGTGCCGCCTGCTGCGGCTGATGGCGATCAATTTCCTGCTTGAACTGGATCAAACGCTGGATGCTGGCGGAAAGTATGGTGATCTCCACGTACATGTGAATAAACCAGCTGAGCGCACCGTGCACCTGAGCAAACGCGCTGCGAATCTGCATTAAGCCGCCAAGCGTCACCGTTTCCGATAAAAAGGCAGGCAACGCGGCAAAAATGGGCACAATCAGACTGACACGCATATAGCCGGAGGTGAAGAACCCCATATGACGCTTCGCGTCCATCAGTTGACGCCAACTGTGGGCGACATCGCTAAAATGGCGCGCCAGATAGGTTTTTTCCTGCGCCTCACCGCCATAGAGCGCAATCTGCTCGGCATTGTCGTGTTTACGCAGCAGCGCAGCACGGAAATCCGCTTCTGAGCGCTGCCGGGCATAGCTGATGCCGTGCAGTTTTTTCCCTGCACTGGTCAAGTAAATCAGGACACTTTTTTCTCAGCCATTTGTTCATATAGCCAAGCGACATTATTTTGATAACAGCCAGCTATGCTTCTTTGCCGCATATCAGGGCATAGGATGTAATCATTTTTAAGT
Organism: Symbiopectobacterium purcellii; assembly: GCF_052050035.1. Lineage (GTDB taxonomy): Bacteria > Pseudomonadota > Gammaproteobacteria > Enterobacterales > Enterobacteriaceae > Symbiopectobacterium > Symbiopectobacterium purcellii_A. The sequence continues at coordinate 2,726,216 of NZ_CP189882.1, read as the reverse complement.
CGGTTGGCTATAACGCACCGGAGACAGATCCCCGTTAGCGGCATGATGCCTGTCTAGGTTGTAGTAGCGGATATACATCGCCACATCCTGCTCCATGTAAGCCCGTGTTGGCTGGGGTACCAGCAGCAACCATTCATGTTTCAGACTGCCCCAGAAGCGCTCCATCACCGCATTATCCCAGCAGGCACCCACGTCTCCCATACTGCTCCTCAGCCTGTAGCTGCTCAGCAGCGCCTGAAAGCGTTGTCCCGTGTACTGCGCCCCCCTGTCCGTATGCACCACCAGGCCCGGCGGGGGAGTTCGCAGGTTATATGCCTTCATCAGGGCCCCGCAGACCAGCGATGAGGTCATCCGTCTGTCCACCTGCCAGCCCACTATCTGCCGGGAGTACAAATCCATAATAGCCGCCAGATACAGCCAGCCTTCACCGGTCTTCAGATACGTGATGTCACTCGCCCACACCTGATTTGACCCCGGCGGGTTAAAATTCTGGTTCAGCAGGTTTGGGGCCACCTCTGCACCCGGGCGGGGTTTTGTCGTGACCTTATAAGTCCGGCGCTGTCGGCAGACCAGCACCTCTTCCTGCATGAGTTTCCTCACTGTAGTGGTCAACTAAATTTGGCCACCCTACCTGACTGTTGATGGAACAGCCGTTCTGATTCATTTGGTGTTAACCCACCGTTATACCAGTGAGGTCTGACATCGCTATAATAATGGGTTATGCAGCGAATAATGGATGATTGAGCAGTACTAAAGCTTTGGTAGCCAGTCGTTGGCACCCATTCAGTATTCAGACTACGGAAGAATCGCTCCATCGGACTATTATCCCAACAATTTCCTCTGCGACTCATACTTTGGGTAATCTGATAACGCCACAATGCCTGCCTATATAGCTAAACGACTTAATTTTGATTACATTATTTAAATGAGCTATTCAATTGATTTTAGACGTAAAGTGATATCTACACGGAAAAACGAAGGGTTGAGTATCCGAGAAACAGCGAAGCAATTTCGGATTGGCCCTGCCTCTGTATCGCGTTGGATTAATCAAATAGAGTCAAAAGCATCGACCACGCGTCAGCGAAAGATCGATAAATCCGAGTTGATAAAAGATGTTGAACAATATCCAGATGCTTACCAAAAAGAACGTGCAGAGCGTTTTGGCGTTTGTCAGAAGGCCATTTGGCAAGCGCTTAAAAAGCTGGGATTGACCTATAAAAAAAACTCTACGTCATCCGAAAGCCGACGAAAACGCCCGGCAGGGATTTCAACAAAAAAAACAACAGTATGAAAAAGAAGGTAAACCTATTGTTTTTATTGATGAAAGTGGTTTTTCACACGATGCCCCACGGACTCACGGCTATTCCCCAAAAGGTCAACGGTGTTTTGGCCTGAAGAACTGGGGAGCTAGGGGAAGAACAAATGTTATCGGCGCTTTATTAGGTACAACGCTGTTTGCTATCGGAATATTTGATATCAATATTAACAGCGATGTTTTCTATGCCTGGGTCACACAAGTCCTTATCCCAGTACTCCCTAAAAACAGTGTAATCATGATGGACAATGCCACTTTTCACAAAAAACATAATATTCAACAAGTCATCATCGATGCAGGGTATATGGTGGAGTATTTGCCTACATATTCGCCAGATCTTAACCCAATTGAGCATAAATGGGCACAAGCAAAAAGCAAAAAAAGAGAGATGGGTTGCGATACAGAGAGTTTGTTCTCAGTCCATATGGTGTAATCAAAATTAAGTCGCTTGGCTATACTGACGACTGGTGTAATGGCTTCCTTGGTCACTATGAAACATGACTTGTTTGGGATGCCCACGCAGTTCCCAAGCCATTTGTAGTGCTTTGGCTGTTAATTCTGAATCTGGCGAAAACGACATTGCCCAACCCACGGGTTTTCGGGCAAATAAATCTAATACCACCGCCAGATACGCCCATCGGTCGCCTGTCCAAATATAGGTTACATCGCCGCACCAAACCTGGTCAGGCTTGGTAACAGCAAACTGCCTATTGAGCAGATTTGGAATATCAATACGTTCATTTCCACCGCGGTTGTATTGATGTTTTCTTGTTTGGCAACTAACGAGGGTTAATTCTTTCATCAACTTACCCGCTAACCACCGCCCAAGTTTCACGTCGTGTGTATTGGCAACCATCGTGGCGATAGTCCTTGCGCCCGCAGACCCGCCACCGCTTCGCTGACCAGGCTACGTTTTATCGTCCGCTCAATATCTGGCTCCTTAGGTCGACACCAATAGCGATAACTGCTTCGGTGAACATTAAAAATACGACACAACGCTTTCACTGGATAAAGCGCTCTTAGCTTTTCAACTACCGAGAATTTTTCAGTGAGTCGGACATTAAGAGCGCAGTAGCCTTTTGGCTTTGTTGAATAATTTAACCGTTTGATTTACATCTTCTTTAGTTAGAATGCATTTACAGAGAATGTATTTTGTTAGAACGACAAATCAAATAGTTAGCACAATAAAAAGCATTCCGAGAGGAAAAATTAGTCGTTGAAATTTTATAATGCTTATATAAATCAGTATCTTAAATTATTCAACAAAGCCCCGACAGAGTGTACGAACGCTGAAGTCAGTGGCATTGTCGAGAATGAACCGGTATCTCACGACATATGTTTCGCGAAGAAGGCACTCGCCTTTTTTCGTATCTCCTTCTCTGTACGTAACTCTTTGTTTTCCTTTTGTAACCGTTTTAACTCTGCACGTTCATCATCGCTGAGTACGCCGTTGCTCTGCTCGCGTGCCAGCGAGACCCATGTATGCAGGGTTTTGCTGCTTATGCCCAGCGATGCTGCTGCCCTGGCTATCGTATAGCCCTGCTCTGTTACCAGGGCAACGGCTTCCTTTTTAAACTCAGGGGTAAATTGTCGTTTATGGTTCACTAAACACCTCCGTTTTGGATGTAAGTTTAGTGTCCTGATTATTCAACCACTACAGGCTTCCCCTTGCACCAGTTCCACCGTGCGTTGTCGGGTATCAAAGCGCAGGTTAACCGCAGAGTCGGTATTGAGCGTCAGTACACTGCCATCATCCAGCGTCAGACGGCGGATTTCACCGATTGCCGTGCGCTGATCCGCTAACCAGTAGCGATAAGGCAGTTGCCCCATGCATGCCCACCAACCCCAGCACCAAGGCCAAAGAGAGGAAACGTTGTGGTCGCACCTTACGCTGTGTGGTGGCCGGTGTCAGCGCCGCGCTGGACCAGAGTTGCTGCATCTGGTGATAAACCCGCTCATGACGCGCATCCTGTTCACACCAACGCTGACATTCGGCAGCACGTGCGACATCGGCGGCCTCGTCCTCCTCGGGTTCAGAAAAGCGGATGAGCCACTCAGCGGCCTGTTGCTGGATACGCGCTAACTCAGCTTTCTGGTTCATCGCTTTCCAGACTGAAGATACGGGTGTGGAAAGGCTTTGTTGAATAATTTAACATGCTGATTTACATAATTATTATAACACTTCAACAACTAAGTTTTCCAGCCGTAATGCTTTTTATTGTGCTAACTACTTGATTTGTCGTTCTAACAAAATACAGTCTCTGTACATGCATTCTACCTAAAGAAGATGTAAATCAAACGGTTAAATTATTCAACAAAGCCGTGTGGAAATGGACCATGGCTTTTGCCAGATACTGTTTGACGCTGCTTTCACTCACGTCCAACGTAACGGCAATATCGCGGTAGGAATGGCCTTCGACGCGCGCCATGATGAACGCACGCTGCACTTTTTCATCCAGCTCTTCATTGAGGATATGCAGTGCCGTTGCCACCAATTGACTGATGGCCACACGCTGCTCGGCAGACTGCTCCTCTGCCCCCTCCGCTAATTGCGCCAGCGCCGCCAATGCATCCTCTTCCAGTTTGCGTTTACGGAACTGGTCGATCATCACGTGGTTGGCAGTGACCATCAGATAAGCACGCGGATTACGGATGGCTTCCGGCTCCGCCAGGGTAAGCAGTTTAAGGAAAGTATCGTGGGTGATATCTTCCGCCAGATGGCGGCAACCGGTTTTTTTACTGAGCCATCCGCGCAGCCATCCCTGGTGGGAGTGGTAAAATACGCTCCAGAATGTCGTTAGCTGCGTCATAGTCGGTAGCAATAAACATACCGCAAAGATTAATTGATACTCGTTATCATCTAAGCAAATCAGACGACGCAACAGTTTTTAAACAACAAGCCAAAAAACCAACAATATATTCTAAATAATGCGAGTTGCAGGAAGGCGGAGACGCAGTGAATCCCCAGGAGCATATTCAAGTATGTGACTGGGGTGAGCAAGGAAAGCCAACGCACCTGCAATTTGAAGTATGGCGGGTATAGCGATCAATATTCTTGATCTTCGATGAGGCGTTTCCCCAACGTAACAGAATCCACGATATCGTAGTTCAGCTTCTCATACATGCCGATCACCGCATCATTGTCCTGCCGCACCATCAGGTGGATTTTGGGGCAACCGCGTGCGATCAATTTTTTCTCAAGGCGGCTAATCAAGGCGTTCGCGATGCCGCGCCCGCGAAAATCCGGATGGACGCCCAGATAGTAGGCCGATCCGCGATGACCGTCATACCCCCCCATCACTGACCCCACGATTTCGCCGCCCACTTCGGCCACCAAAAACAGGGAGGCATCGTGATTCACTTTGCGCTCAATATCCATTTCTGGATCGTTCCAGGGGCGCAGCAGATCGCAACGTTCCCATAGGGTAATCACTTCTTCAAAGTCATCTTGTCTGAATACGCGGATTTCCATGGGATCCCCCCGTTGATCGCTAAGGAAAATCTGATTATCGCGTGATCTCGCGCAGACGCAATATCAATTTGCTGCCATCTCGCCTGTCGCAATCGCTCAGCAGCAGGAAAGCCAACACCTCGCGGTTGTAGCAGGCTATACTGGTAGCCCTTTTGTTATAATGGATTTGCTAACACCGTTATGAGTCAGCCTGATATTTCCGCCGTAAAATCCTTTTTACTGACGCTGCAAGACACCCTGTGTCAGCACCTTGCCGCCGCAGATGGCAAGAACAGCTTTAATGAGGAGTGCTGGCAACACGACGCTGGCGGCGGCGGACGCAGCCGGGTACTGACCCAAGGCGCGGTATTCGAACAGGCGGGCGTCAACTTCTCTCACGTGATGGGCGCTACACTGCCCCCTTCGGCCAGTGCACACCGCCCCGAGCTTGCCGGACGTCGCTTTCAGGCCATGGGGGTTTCGTTGGTGATCCATCCGCTAAACCCGTATGTGCCCACCAGCCACGCCAACGTGCGCTTTTTCGTTGCAGAAAAAGAGGGTGAAGCGCCGGTATGGTGGTTTGGCGGTGGGTTCGATCTCACCCCGTTCTACGGCTTTACCGAAGACGTCGTACACTGGCACCAAACCACGCACGATCTTTGCCAGCCGTTCGGTGACGATGTTTATCCACGTTACAAAAAGTGGTGTGATGATTACTTCTTTCTCAAGCACCGTAACGAGGCACGCGGCATCGGCGGACTGTTTTTTGATGACTTGAACACACCGGATTTCACCACCAGCTTTTCGTTTATGCGCGCCGTCGGAAACGGTTTTCTCGACGCTTACCTACCGATCGTTGCGCGACGCGCGACACTGCCTTGGGGAGAGCGCGAGCGCCAGTTTCAGCTCTACCGTCGTGGGCGCTACGTTGAGTTTAATCTGGTGTGGGATCGCGGCACGCTGTTTGGCCTGCAAAGCGGTGGACGCACCGAATCTATCCTGATGTCGATGCCGCCGCTCGCGCGTTGGGAATACCACTATCAACCGGAACCGGACAGCCCGGAAGCCGCACTCTATCGAGATTTTTTACCGGTAAAAGAGTGGTTAGCCAAGGAGCTTGCATGAACGACAATACCGACGCAGAACCGCAAATTTGGGTGGATGCTGACGCTTGCCCCAATGTGATTAAAGAGGTGCTGTATCGCGCAGCCGATCGCACACAAACCCGTGTCGTTCTGGTCGCCAATCAGTCACTGCGCACGCCGCCGTCGCGTTACATCTCATCAGTGCGCGTTGCCGCCGGGTTTGACGTGGCGGATAACGAAATCGTAAAACGCGTCAATGCCGGGGATTTGGTGATTACCGCCGATATTCCACTGGCAGCAGAAGTGCTGCAAAAAAAAGCCGTGGCACTTAACCCGTGCGGTGAAACCTACACGCCCGCCACCACCCGTGAACGACTGACGATGCGCGATTTTATGGATACGCTGCGCGCCAGCGGTGTGCAAACCGGTGGACCGGATGCCCTCAATCAGAAAGATCGCCAGCGATTTGCCAATGAGTTGGATAAGTGGCTGCGCCAACGGCGTTAATTCCCTGATAAAAAACAGCCCGGCATGCCGGGCTGTTTGCTGTAGAACAATGCAAATGTCGTTACAGCGGCTGAGTCTGCGCTTCCACCACGGCCAGCGCCACCATGTTGACGATACGCCGTACCGAAGCGATCGGCGTCAGGATATGCACCGGTTTGGCAACGCCCATCAGCACCGGTCCAACCGTCACCCCTTCAGACGAGGAAACGCGCAGCAGGTTATAGCTGATACGTGCCGCTTCCATGTTCGGCATGATGAGGATATTGGCCGAGCCTTTTAACGGGCTGTCCGGCATTTGCTCACGACGAATCGCTTCCACCAGCGCCGCATCGCCGTGCATCTCACCGTCCACTTCCAACTCCGGAGCCAGCCTGTTGATCAACGCCAGCGCCTCACGCATTTTGCGTGCGGTAGGCGAGTTCGAGGTGCCAAAGTTGGAATGCGACAACAACGCGACTTTTGGCTCGATACCAAAACGACGCACGGTGTGTGCAGCCATCAACGTGATTTCCGCCAGTTGCTCTGGCGTGGGGTCTGGGTTGACATAGGTGTCAGCAATAAAGGTATTGCCGCTCGGCAGCAACAGGGCATTCATGGCCCCCGCCACGTGTACCCCTTCGCGGTAACCCAGCACCTTCTCAACCACCTCGAAATGCTCTTCATAGGTGCCGATGGTGCCGCAAATCATCGCATCCGCTTCACCGCGTTGCACCATGATGGCAGCAATAACCGTCGGGTTGCGAATCACTTCGCGCTGCGCGGTTTCCTGCGAAACGCCACGGCGTTTCATCAACGCGTAATATTCCGACCAGTATTCCTTGAAGCGTGGATCGGATTCGTTGTTCACCACCTCAAAATCTTTACCGATGGTGATTTGCAGGCCGAGTTTTTGCAGACGCTTCTCAATAACGCCGGGACGACCGATCAGAATGGGGAAAGCCAGCCCCAGCGTCACCAACTCTTGCGTGGCGTGCAGCACACGCGGATATTCCCCTTCGGCAAACACCACGCGTTTCGGCTGCTGGCGTGCCTGAGAGAATATCGGCTTCATAAACAGGTTGGTTTTATAGACAAACTGCGTCAGTTTCTCGATATAGGCATCAAAGTCGGCGATAGGACGCGTCGCTACCCCTGAATCCATCGCTGCTTTTGCTACCGCAGGCGCAATCTTGATGATCAAACGCGGATCGAAAGGTTTCGGGATCAGGTATTCAGGGCCAAATGACAATTCCTGATCACCATACGCCGAAGCCACCACTTCACTCTGTTCCGCCAGTGCCAAATCAGCAATGGCCTTCACACACGCCAGCTTCATCTCTTCGTTGATGGTGGTTGCACCGACATCCAGTGCGCCACGGAAAATAAACGGGAAGCACAGCACGTTATTCACCTGATTCGGATAGTCAGAACGTCCGGTACAGATAATGGCGTCAGGGCGTACCGCTTTGGCCAACGGCGGCAGAATCTCCGGCTCTGGGTTTGCCAGCGCCATGATAAGCGGACGCGGAGCCATGGTTTTCAACATATCCTGCGTCAGTACGCCAGGGCCGGAGCAGCCCAGGAAGATATCGGCATTAGGGACAACGTCACCCAGTTTGCGCGCACCGGTGTCTTCCACCGCGTAAATCGCCTTATTCTCTTCCATGTTGGCGTCACGACTTTTGTAGATCACGCCGCGTGAGTCACACACCACGATGTTGTGTTTCTTCAGCCCCAGCGCCACCAACAAATTCAGGCAGGCAATGGAGGCAGCCCCCGCGCCGGAAACCACCAGACGCACGTCAGAGATGTTTTTCTCCACCACGCGCAGGCCGTTCAATACGGCCGCAGTACAGATGATCGCCGTGCCGTGCTGATCGTCATGGAACACCGGAATCTTCATGCGTTCACGCAGTTTCTTCTCGATATAGAAGCACTCTGGCGCTTTGATATCTTCCAGGTTGATGCCACCAAACGTCGGCTCCAACGCGGCAATCACGTCGATCAGTTTATCCGGGTCCAGTTCGTCCACTTCGATATCGAACACATCGACGCCGGAGAATTTTTTAAAGAGAACACCCTTGCCTTCCATTACCGGCTTGCCGGCCAGCGCACCAATGTTACCGAGGCCAAGCACCGCGGTTCCGTTGGAGATCACCGCGACCAGATTGCCGCGTGCGGTGTATTTGTAGGCAGCCAGCGGATCTTCGGCGATTTCAAGACAAGGTGCAGCAACGCCCGGAGAGTAGGCCAACGCCAAATCGCGTTGGGTCGCTAGCGGTTTGGTAGGGGACACCTGAATCTTCCCCGGCACCGGATACTGGTGGAAATCCAATGCGCTCTGTTTGAGTTGTTCATCCATTGTTGCATCCCTTATAGGCTTTTGTTGTCGTGACGTAGGGCGGCGAGTCTATCCCAAGCAGACAAGGAGAGGTGAACGCCGTAAGAAGTTCAATCATTACTGCTTATATAACCTTGGAGCATGGCAAAAACCGATAGTGAATGCAGGTTAATATAGTTAATTTATCTGCTTGTTTTTTGCGCATAATGTCACGTTATCACGAACTGGGGCTTTGTTGAATAATTTAAGATACTGATTTATATAAGCATTATAAAATTTCAACGACTAATTTTTCCTCTCGGAATGCTTTTTATTGTGCTAACTATTTGATTTGTCGTTCTAACAAAATACATTCTCTGTAAATGCATTCTAACTAAAGAAGATGTAAATCAAACGGTTAAATTATTCAACAAAGCCACGAACTGGATAACGTATTGCTAACCTGCGGGCAAAAGATAGACGTAAAAATCAACTAAAAGAGGTGATAAATCATTCAGATACCGGACAGCGAAACGCTGCTGCCCGGCAGAAGAAAGAACCCTATTGGGTCATATTGAGGATGGTGCGGATGTTCGAGGCACTGGTGGCGATAATATCGATAGCACCGGTGCGCAACGCGCCCAGTATCGCCAGTGCTTGAGATTAAGCGTGTTGCTTAATAGTGAAATAAGGGTGTTTCGGTGATTGAAGTAAATTTTATGCTGTTCTGAGATGGAAATTCCAAAGACCGGCGCTAAGGAGTAAGAAGGTATCATCAATAAAGGGTCTACGATTCCGTAAAATTTGGGTCATGCAACCGAGGCGCTTGATACCCGCGATGGCGTGTTCAACTGTAATACGGATGCCCGAGATTATTTTATTTTCTTGTTTTTGTTCAGGCGATAAAGGTCTTTTTCGAGTTCCTTTTTTTGGGATTTGTGTATTAGGATGCTGTTTATCTATACCTTGAAAACCGGTATCTGCCCAGATGGTTACCTCAGGAGGAATATGGCGAATTATATCGACTTTATCGAGTAAGCGTTTATCGTGACGGCGCCCATTTTTGCTCATGGGGATAAATCCAATTTGCCTTGTTTCGTCAGTCATAATAAGCCCTTTTCGAGTGGTCTGTCTTTTCTTTCCCGAATACATTTTTTTTCGCCGACGCAGATTCTTAGGCTTTTGGACAGGTCGCTCTGTCCCATCAATAAAGACGTCTTTAACTCCAGGAAAGGCGCGAAAAAATTCCTCAGCAGAGCGAATTTGACGAGCGGGCAAAACACATTCTCGCCCCAAGGTCATCTCTAAAACCGGCAATAATATTTTTACCCAGCGACATACCCGTGTTCTATCTAAACCAAAAAGAAGTCCTTGCAAATCATAGGTCGGATAACATTTTAAATACAATAAAATAAAAAGCAGTTTATCTAATGGGGTTGGGATAAAGAGACTGTAAAATAATCTGTGTAAATGGCATTTTGAGAAAAACCTTCAAAGGATAACAAAATGCCTATCAGCAACGAACTTATTGACCAACTGCTTCAAGATTGTCACTCCCCTCAGGATCTGCTGGGTGAATCAGGCCTACTCAAGGTGCTGACTAAAAGACTGGCGGAACGGGTTCTTGAAGCTGAGATGGAGATGCACCTTGGGTATGCTAAGCATGACCCGGCAGGTAATCATTCAGGCAACTCCCGCAATGGCAAGACATCCAAGAGCGTACGTAGCCAAAATGGGGAGATCGAGCTCGATATTCCGCGCGACCGCAACAGTACCTTCGAGCCGACACTGATCGGTAAGCACGAAAAACAGATTAACGGCTTCGATGACCGCATTATTTCTCTCTATTCCAGAGGGTTATCAACCCGTGATATTCAGGCACACTTTAAAGAAGTCTACGGGGTCGATGTTTCCGCTGGCTTCATTTCTCAAGTGACCAATGCTGTGATGGATGAAGTTAAGCGCTGGCAGCAACGGCCGCTGGATGCGCTTTATCCCATTGTTTACCTTGACTGTATTGTTGTCAAAAGCCAGGACGGCGGAGCCGTGGCCAACAAGTCTGTTTATCTGGCCCTCGGCGTCAACGGCCAGGGCGAAAAAGAGCTGCTGGGGCTATGGATAGCCAAAACTGAGGGGGCCAAGTTCTGGTTATCTGTGATGACAGAACTGAAAAATCGTGGGCTAAAGGACATCTTCGTCGCCTGCTGCGATGGCCTGAAAGGCTTTCCTGATGCCATTGAAGCTGTTTACCCGCATACGCGGGTACAGCTCTGCATTGTGCATCAGGTGCGGAACTCGCTGCGCTACGTCGGCTGGAAAGAGCGTAAGGCCGTTGCTGCTGACCTGCGCACCATCTATAGTTCCGCAACGCTAGAGGGCGCTGAAGAGGCCCTGGATGCCTTCGCGGCCAAATGGGATGAACAGTTCCCGACGATCAGCCCGTCGTGGAGAAATAATTGGGAACGTCTCATCGTCATTTTTGACTTTCCGCCGGAGATCCGCAAGGTTATCTACACCACCAACGCGATAGAGTCGTTAAATGCTTCATTGCGCAAGATAACGAAAACGCGACGAATATTTCCAACGGATGACTCGGTGATAAAATTACTCTATCTAGCCTTGCATAATATCTCTGCTAAATGGACCTTGCCAATCAGAGACTGGAAACCTGCTATGAGCCAATTCATGTTGATGTATGGAGAACGAATCTCCGGTTAAGCAATGGAGCCATTTACACAAAATTCTTTACAGACTCAGTTCCTTTTTTTGGGATTTGTGTATTAGGATGCTGTTTATCTATACCTTGAAAACCGGTATCTGCCCAGATGGTTACCTCAGGAGGAATATGGCGAATTATATCGACTTTATCGAGTAAGCGTTTATCGTGACGGCGCACATTTTTGCTCATGGGGATAAATCCAATTTGCCTTGTTTCGTCAGTCATAACAAGCCCTTTTCGAGTGGTCTGTCTTTTCTTTCCCGAATACATTTTTTTTCGCCGACGCAGATTCTTAGGCTTTTGGACAGGTCGCTCTGTCCCATCAATAAAGACGTCTTTAACTCCAGGAAAGGCGCGAAAAAATTCCTCAGCAGAGCGAATTTGACGAGCGGGCAAAACACATTCTCGCCCCAAGGTCATCTCTAAAACCGGCAATAATATTTTTACCCAGCGACATACCCGTGTTCTATCTAAACCAAGAAGAAGTCCTTGCAAATCATAGGTCGGATAACATTTTAAATACAATAAAATAAAAAGCAGTTTATCTAATGGGGTTGGGATAAATCCTTTCTGCCCTGCACCCATCTGCCGCTCGTGATCTTTTCGATTCTTTTTCCGATAAATCAAATAACAAGCTGAAAATTCAGCGGCTAAATTTTTCAATTCTTCGACTGATAATCCAATGATTGCTTTACATAAACGATTATCTCGTAACAACCGCTCTTTGTTGATCATTTCAAACCTTTATTCTCTAAGTTAAACCTCTTTTTATTCTCAATAGCCTGACAAAAAATGCAAGTCTCTATTCAGCAACTAGTTTAATGACCCTTTATTACCTCTATAATGATTCACTCCGTCATGGATGATAATGATTATCAAGTGAATTTAGAGTGGTAAAACGGATTGCTGCAATAGCCAAAACCAACATATTTAGCAGGGATATACGTATAGCCTAGTAGGTTCACGATCACCTCTCTGCTATCACCGCCCCAGCACGCGCACATCGCTGGAAATGTGATATGCGCCATATTGTTAACAAAATATAAACAAAAAACCCCAAGGTAAAGTCACTTGGGGTTTTTATTGATTTCAATTTGTTACGCCTGCCTTCACGGCACACGCGGGTCGCTCAGGGAAATCAGCCCTTCGCTTTGGAAACGGCGACCATAGCGGGACGCAGCAAGCGGCCGTTCAGGGTGTAACCTTTTTGCATCACCATCATTACGGAATTAGGCGCATGGTCGGCCGATTCCAGCATGGTCATGGCCTGGTGCACTTCCGGGTTAAACGGCACGTTCACGTCACCCACCACCTCGATACCAAACTTGCGCACGGCATCCAGCAACGATTTCAGCGTCAGTTCCACCCCCTCGATCAACGAGGCAAGGGACGCATTACTGCGATCGGCGGCATCCAGTGAACGTTCGAGGTTATCAATCACGGGCAGCATTTCACCCGCAAATTTTTCAAGCGCAAATTTGTGCGCTTTTTCCACATCCATTTCAGCGCGACGGCGGATATTGTCCATTTCGGCACGCGCGCGCAGCACAGTATCGTGCTCACGCTGCTGTAGTTCGTTCAGTTGCGCTTCCAATTCGGCAATACGTTCATCACGCGGATCGGCGACGTCTGTCGTTGCAGGTTCCACTTCCGCATGTTGCCCCTGTGCCGCTTCCATTTGATCTACGACTTGCTCGTCAGGCGACTTCTGTTCTTTACTACTCATGAAATTCTCCGCGGTTTTAGCATTCATCTCGCTTGTTCGCTTATTATGGGGATCAAAACCGGGGATTCAAGAGAAGTAGTCACATATACCGACAGATTTAGTGATACCGGGCGGCTCAGGGTAAGGAAAAGCATAACGATGACGAAACAGTTCAATTGCATTGGCATTGTGGGCCAGCCGCGCCACCCCACGGCACTGGCGACACATGAGATGTTGTATCACTGGTTGCACGGCAAGGGCTACCAAGTGATGCTCGAGCAGCATATCGCCCACGAGCTAAACTTGCCCGACGCGCTAACTGGCAGTCTGGCGGAGATCGGCCTGCAAGCCGATTTGGCCGTGGTGTTAGGCGGCGATGGCAACATGTTGGGTGCCGGTCGCGTGCTCTCTCGCTATGACATTGATGTGATTGGCGTCAACCGGGGAAATCTCGGTTTCCTGACCGATCTCGATCCCGATCAGGCGCAGCAGCAGCTTACCGAGGTGCTGGAAGGACGCTACCTGAGCGAACGGCGTTTTATGCTGGAAGCGCACGTCTGCCGTCGTAATCAACCAGACAGCACCAGCACGGCGATCAATGAAGTGGTACTGCATCCCGGAAAAGTCGCCCATATGATCGAGTTTGAAGTCTATATTGACGATCGTTTCGCCTTTTCCCAACGTTCGGACGGCCTGATTATCTCAACGCCTACCGGTTCCACCGCATACTCGCTTTCCGGTGGCGGCCCGATCCTGACACCGACACTGGATGCCATCGCACTGGTACCAATGTTTCCCCATACGCTTTCAGCGCGCCCACTGGTGATAAACAGCAGCAGCACCATCCGTTTGAAATTTTCTCATATCACCCACGATCTGGAGTTGAGTTGTGACAGTCAGATAACCCTGCCAGTACAGGAAGGGGAAGAGGTACTGATTACCCGCAGCCGATACTCGTTAAATTTGATACACCCAAAAAACTACAGCTATTTCAATACGCTAAGCACAAAATTAGGGTGGTCGAAAAAATTATTTTAAAATTTCGCGCTGGCCACTTTACTGGTTAAAAAACTGCATTATACTGTATGCAATTATAGTCTGTTGTTACATACAGGAAGGTGATTCATGCTGGCGCAGCTCACTATCAGTCATTTAGCAATCGTACGTGAGTTAGAAATTGATTTTCAATCAGGGATGAGCGTTATCACCGGCGAAACCGGCGCGGGCAAATCCATTGCGATTGATGCATTGGGCCTGTGTCTGGGCAACCGCTCTGACGCCAGCATGGTGCGTCTCGGCGCACAGCGCGCTGATATATGTGCCCGTTTCGCCCTCAGCGACACCCCTGCGGCACGCGCATGGCTGGAGCAAAACCAACTCGATGACAGCAACGAGTGCCTGCTGCGCCGCGTGATCAGTGCAGACGGGCGCTCACGCGGATTTATCAACGGCACCGCCGTGCCATTATCGCAGTTACGTGAGCTCGGCCAGCACCTGATCCAATTTCATGGACAGCACGCTCACCAGTTGCTGCTCAAACCTGAACATCAACGTCATCTGCTGGATGCCTACGCAGACGAACCGCAACTGCTTACTGCCATGCAACAAATCTGGCAACAGTGGCACCAAAGCTGCCGCGATCTGGCACAGTTGCAACAAGCGAATATTGAACGTGAAGCACGACGTGAACTGTTGCAATACCAACTCAAAGAGCTGAAAGAATTTGCCCCACAGCCCGGCGAGTACGAGCAAATTGACATCGAATACAAACGGCTGGCTAACAGCGGCCAACTGCTGTCGCTCAGCCAGTATGCATTGCAGCTGCTCAGCGAAAACGACGATCAGAACATCATGAGCATGCTCCACAGCGCAAAACACCAGCTCGGCGAACTTGTTACCCTGGATGAAAAACTGGGTAGCGTACTGAATATGCTGGAAGAAGCCAGTATTCAGATCAGTGAAGCCAGTGAGGAGTTGCGCCACTACAGCGAACAAACGGATCTCGATCCTACCCGACTCTATGAGCTGGAGCAGCGCTTGTCACGGCAAATGGCGCTGGCGCGGAAACATCACGTTGCCCCGGAAAACCTGCCAGCATTATATCAGCAACTGTTGGATGAACAGCAGCAACTGGCAGAACAAGAGAGCAATCACGCCACACTCAGTCTGGCCGTCAGCGAATATCACCAACAGGCACTGCACGCAGCGGAGCAGTTACATACCCGCCGTCAACACCATGCGCATGAACTGTCTCAGTTGATTACGGCACAGATGCATGAACTCGCCATGCCGCACGGCCACTTCTCCATCGAAGTGGAATTTTCGCCAGAACGCCTGACAGCCTATGGTGCAGACAGCATCGCATTTCTGGTCACGACTAACCCCGGTCAACCGCATCAGGCTCTGGCGAAGATCGCCTCCGGCGGCGAGCTATCCCGCATCGCATTGATTATTCAAGTGATCACAGCCCGTAAAATGGATACCCCAGCGCTGATTTTCGACGAAGTGGATGTGGGCATCAGTGGCCCGACCGCCGCAATTGTCGGCAAAATGCTGCGTCAACTCGGCACATCCACGCAGGTGATGTGTGTGACACACCTACCGCAAGTTGCCGGATGCGGTCACCAACACTTCTTTGTCAGCAAACATACCGACGGTGCTGCTACTGAAACGCTGATGCAACCGCTGGATAAACGCGCACGGCTGCAAGAGTTGGCTCGTTTGTTGGGGGGCAGCGCAGTCACCAAAAACACATTAGCGAACGCCAAAGAGTTACTGGCTGCGTAAAAACCGCAGCAGACATCGCGAACCATGACTAATTAAGTACGTTTTACCGCTGTAACCGTTGGCGTTCAGGCAAAAATAATCAACTTTTTTGCATTCCGGTGGTCATACAAGCGCCTTGCCGGTTTTCAAGACAGGCAAGGTCTATTATCATCGGCAACCTATGCCCTTAAGGAATGTATTTACTATGCGCTGTAAAACGCTGACCGTCATCGCCGCGATGGTTGTTATGCTGACCGCCGGTTGTTCTACGCTGGAAAGACTGGTTTATAGTCCAGATATCAATCAAGGGAACTATCTGGCACCGGCTGATGTGGCAAAAATCCATACCGGTATGACCAAGCAACAGGTTGCCTACACATTGGGTACGCCGATGATGCAAGACCCCTTTGGCAGTGACACCTGGTTCTACGTTTTCCTTCAGCAACCTGGGCATGAGGCGGTAAAACAGCAAACGCTGACGCTGACCTTCAGCCAGGATGGCATTTTGACCAACGTGAAAAATCAACCGACGCTGAATTGACAGTGGTGTGGTGATCAATGCACGCATAATAAGGCACAGAATGTGCCTTATTTTTTGGAACGCTCCGCACGCTGGCGGCGTAATTCTTTAGGATCGGCAATCAACGGGCGATAGATTTCTATACGATCGCCCTCAGTTACTGCGTCCGTCAAACGGGCCGCCCGACTGAAGATCCCGACTTTGTTGACCTGTAAATCGATATCGGTACGCAATGTCAGCAACCCTGAGGCGATGATAGCCTGCTCCACCGTTGCGCCCTCTTCCACCGTCACGGACCGCACATATTGCCGTTCTGGCAGTGCATATACCACATCGACACGGATTTCAGGCACGGTATACCTCTTTGGCGCGCAGGGTGAAGGCCTGCACCATATTGCTTGCCAGTTCTTTAAACACCTTGCCAAAGGCCAATTCGATCAACGCATTGGTGAACTCGAAATCAAGATGCAGTTCCACCTTGCAAGCATCGGCACTTAAAGGAATAAAGCGCCAATCGCCACTCAGTTGACGGAACGGACCATCAACCAACTGCATACTGATGCATTGACTGTCAGTGAGTGTATTGCGCGTGGTAAAGGTTTTGCTGATCCCAGCTTTAGAGACATCGACGGCGGCCGTCATCTCTTCAGCGCTTGCAGCAATAACGCGGCTCCCGGTACAACCCGGCAAAAACTGGGAATAGGAGGCGACATCATTCACTAACTGGTACATTTGTTGCGCGCTGTAGGGCACCAGTGCAGAGCGACTAATCTTGGGCATGGTTTTTTCCGTATAACTTCAAACGCGCGGAATAATAGCACCGATGACCCGGATGGTAAAAATTCTGAGGCGACGATCGCATCCCTTCCTTAACGTACGTTCACTGATGCGGCAGTGATGTCTTTCCCCTTAACATCCGGTATAATGACGACACTATGACAAAGAAAAAAGCTTATAAACCCGGCTCCGCCACCATTGCGCAAAACAAGCGTGCTCGCCACGAATACTTCATTGAAGAAAAGTTCGAAGCGGGATTGGCGTTGCAAGGATGGGAAGTTAAATCGCTACGCGCAGGTAAGGCCAACATCAGCGACAGCTATGTACTGTTGCACAGTGGTGAGGCTTTTCTGTTTGGTGCAACCTTTCAGCCATTACTGGCCTCATCAAGCCACGTGGTTTGTGACCCTACACGCACCCGTAAACTGTTGCTGAACAAGCGCGAGCTAGATTCACTCTACGGACTGGTTAATCGTGAAGGTTACACGGTGGTCGCGCTTTCGCTGTACTGGAAGAATGCCTGGTCAAAAATAAAGATTGGCGTTGCCAAAGGTAAGAAAGAGCACGACAAACGTTCTGATATCAAAGAGCGCGAGTGGCAAACAGACAAAGCACGCATCATGAAAAACGCCAACCGCTAACAGTGGATTGGGGCGTCACGGTTCTGTTATACTACTGAAGTACTTGGGGCTGATTCTGGATTCGACGGGATTGTGTAGCCTTAGGAGCATGCCGAGGGGCGGTTTGCCTCGTAAAAAGCCGCAAAAAAATAGTCGCAAACGACGAAAACTACGCTTTAGCAGCTTAATAACCTGCTCTGAGCCCTCTCTCCCTAGCCTCCGCTCTTAGGACGGGGATCAAGAGAGGTCAAACCCAAAAGAGATCGCGTGGATGCCCTGCCTGGGGTTGATGCGTTAAATCCAATCAGGCTAGTTTGTTAGTGGCGTGTCTGTTCGCAGCTAACCGGCGAATGTAAAGACTAGACTAAGCATGTAGTGCCGACGGTGTAGTAATTTCGGACGCGGGTTCAACTCCCGCCAGCTCCACCACATTTGATAGGACTGTGATAGGACAAAGCCTTTAAAAATAACAAGTTAAAGACAGCGACCTGACACAGACCGGACACAACACAGACAAAAATATGCACGTGAAATGCACGTGTTGATTGATGTCATACGCAAAGCCTCCAAATTAGAGTCTGTAAAGAATTTCGTGTAAATGGCTCCATCGCTTAACCGGAAATCCGATCTCCATACATCAACATGAATTGGCTCATAGCCGGTTTCCAGTCTCTGATTGGTAGGGTCCATTTAGCGCCCCATTCCCAGTCGAAATGCAACAAAGTGACCCACTGGCCAGACCCGGATAAAATCACCGTTCTGGCCCTACTGGAGATCCCGTTGCATGCAGGGAAAACATCTGACTCACAAAGAGCGGTTCTACATCGAAAAACGGCGTGGTGATGGGGTTAACCAGGCCACCATCGCCCGGGAACTGGAGCTTCCTCGTTCTACCATCAGCAGGGAACTCAGACGCAATACCGACGCCGCTTTCAACGGGGTCTATTCCTGCAGAAGGGCCGAAACGTTGGCCAGAGGGCGGCGGCAGAAAACTCGGCCGGACAGCGTGATTAACCAGCTTGAACCGCACATTCAGGACTTTATCAGAACGGCGCTGTCTACCCACACCTCACCTGAGGTCATCAGTGGGCGCCTGGTCCTGGAATTTGGCCTGTCCGTCAGCAAGAACTCGCTCTATCGCTATATCCAGCAGGAGCGCCGGGCCGGCGGTGAGCTGTATCAGCAGCTCCCTCATCGGGGTAAACGGTATAACTATCAGACCGATGAGAACAAACGCGGTCCTATTCCCAACCGTGTTGGCATTGAGCAGCGGCCGGCCGTTGCTGACCTCAAGCAGGAACCCGGGCATTTCGAGATTGACACCATCTTTGGCAAAGATCAGAAATCATTCCTGCTGACGGTAGTCGATAAAGCCGTCAAGCTGGTCATCATTCGCAAACTGCCCAACAAGCGAGCAGAGACAGTAAACTAGTTGCTGAATAGAGACTTGCATTTTTTGTCAGGCTATTGAGAATAAAAAGAGGTTTAACTTAGAGAATAAAGGTTTGAAATGATCAACAAAGAGCGGTTGTTACGAGATAATCGTTTATGTAAAGCAATCATTGGATTATCAGTCGAAGAATTGAAAAATTTAGCCGCTGAATTTTCAGCTTGTGATTTGATTTATCGGAAAAGGAATCGAAAAGATCACGAGCGGCAGATGGGTGCAGGGCAGAAAGGATTTATCCCAACCCCATTAGATAAACTGCTTTTTATTTTATTGTATTTAAAATGTTATCCGACCTATGATTTTCAAGGACTTCTTTTTGGTTTAGATAGAACACGGGTATGTCGCTGGGTAAAAATATTATTGCCGGTTTTAGAGATGACCTTGGGGCGAGAATGTGTTTTGCCCGCTCGTCAAATTCGCTCTGCTGAGGAATTTTTTCGCGCCTTTCCTGGAGTTAAAGACGTCTTTATTGATGGGACAGAGCGACCTGTCCAAAAGCCTAAGAATCTGCGTCGGCGAAAAAAAATGTATTCGGGAAAGAAAAGACAGACCACTCGAAAAGGGCTTATTATGACTGACGAAACAAGGCAAATTGGATTTATCCCCATGAGCAAAAATGGGCGCCGTCACGATAAACGCTTACTCGATAAAGTCGATATAATTCGCCATATTCCTCCTGAGGTAACCATCTGGGCAGATACCGGTTTTCAAGGTATAGATAAACAGCATCCTAATACACAAATCCCAAAAAAAGGAACTCGAAAAAGACCTTTATCGCCTGAACAAAAACAAGAAAATAAAATAATCTCGGGCATCCGCATTACAGTTGAACACGCCATCGCGGGTATCAAGCGCCTCGGTTGCATGACCCAAATTTTACGGAATCGTAGACCCTTTATTGATGATACCTTCTTACTCCTTAGCGCCGGTCTTTGGAATTTCCATCTCAGAACAGCGTAAAATTTACTTCAATCACCGAAACACCCTTATTTCACTATTAAGCAACACGCTTAATGGTAGCGGCCTTCAGGGACATCGTTGCCAATACCTTCTGCGAGTTTAAAACCCTGACTGCTGACAACGGTTCTGAATTTTCCCAGCACGGGGAAATTACAAAAGTCACGGGGGCACCGGTCTACTTTGCCCGGCCATATCATTCCTGGGAACGCGGGTTGAATGAGCATACCAACGGCCTGATACGGCGTTTTTACCCGAAGGGAACGGACTTCAATTATGTCACCCATCGCAAGGTTGCAGCACTCGAACACCTGCTCAATACGCGAGGCCGAAAATCGCTGGGTTATCGTTCTCCAAATGAGGTATTTTTAACGCACTTACAGGCGGCATAATGCCCTACCGTTTTGTTGCGTTTCGACTGGGAATGGGGCTTGGCCCCCTCGGTTTTGGCTATCCATAGCCCCAGCAGCTCTTTTTCGCCCTGGCCGTTGATGCCTAGAGCCAAGTAAACAGACTTGTTGGTCACGGCTCCGCCGTCCTGGCTTTTGACCACAATACAGTCAAGGTAAACAATGGGATAAAACGCATCCAGCGGCCGTTGCTGCCAGCGCTTAACGTAATCCATCACGGCATTGGTCACTTGAGAAATGAAGCCAGCGGAAACATCGACCCCGTAGACTTCTTTAAAGTGAGCCTGAATATCACGGGTTGATAGCCCTCTGGAATAGAGAGAAATAATGCGGTCATCGAAGCCGTTAAGCTGCTTTTCGTGCTTACCGATCAGTGTCGGCTCGAAGGTACTGTTGCGGTCGCGCGGAATATCGAGCTCGAGCGCCCCATTTTGGCTACAAGCGTGTTGCTTAATAGTGAAATAAGGGTGTTTCGGTGATTGAAGTAAATTTTACGCTGTTCTGAGATGGAAATTCCAAAGACCGGCGCTAAGGAGTAAGAAGGTATCATCAATAAAGGGTCTACGATTCCGTAAAATTTGGGTCATGCAACCGAGGCGCTTGATACCCGCGATGGCGTGTTCAACTGTAATACGGATGCCCGAGATTATTTTATTTTCTTGTTTTTGTTCAGGCGATAAAGGTCTTTTTCGAGTTCCTTTTTTTGGGATTTGTGTATTAGGATGCTGTTTATCTATACCTTGAAAACCGGTATCTGCCCAGATGGTTACCTCAGGAGGAATATGGCGAATTATATCGACTTTATCGAGTAAGCGTTTATCGTGACCGCGCCCATTTTTGCTCATGGGGATAAATCCAATTTGCCTTGTTTCGTCAGTCATAATAAGCCCTTTTCGAGTGGTCTGTCTTTTCTTTCCCGAATACATTTTTTTTCGCCGACGCAGATTCTTAGGCTTTTGGACAGGTCGCTCTGTCCCATCAATAAAGACGTCTTTAACTCCAGGAAAGGCGCGAAAAAATTCCTCAGCAGAGCGAATTTGACGAGCGGGCAAAACACATTCTCGCCCCAAGGTCATCTCTAAAACCGGCAATAATATTTTTACCCAGCGACATACCCGTGTTCTATCTAAACCAAAAAGAAGTCCTTGCAAATCATAGGTCGGATAACATTTTAAATACAATAAAATAAAAAGCAGTTTATCTAATGGGGTTGGGATAAATCCTTTCTGCCCTGCACCCATCTGCCGCTCGTGATCTTTTCGATTCTTTTTCCGATAAATCAAATAACAAGCTGAAAATTCAGCGGCTAAATTTTTCAATTCTTCGACTGATAATCCAATGATTGCTTTACATAAACGATTATCTCGTAACAACCGCTCTTTGTTGATCATTTCAAACCTTTATTCTCTAAGTTAAACCTCTTTTTATTCTCAATAGCCTGACAAAAAATGCAAGTCTCTATTCAGCAACTAGTTTTACGTACGCTCTTGGATGTCTTGCCATTGCGGGAGTTGCCTGAATTATTACCAGCCGGGTCATGCTTAGCATACCCAAGGTGTATCTCCATCTCAGCTTGAAGAACCCGTTCCGCCAGTCTTTTAGTCAGCTCCTTGAGTAGGCCTGATTCACCCAGAAGCTCCTGAGGGGAGTGGCAATCCTGAAGCAGTTGGTCAATAAGTTCGTTGCTGATAGGCATTTTTTGTCCTCTGAAGGTTTTCCTCAAAATGCCATTTACACAGATCTTTTTACACTCTCCTATTACCAGACAATCTGAGTCACGATCTAAATTCTTGTGTTTTATCAAACTCTTCTCTCAATGACTCTATTAGAATTGAAGTGTCAAATGATGTCATATCGTCCCCTATCTCGGTTTTTAAAAACTGAGTTGTTGTCAATTGAGTGGCTTTGTTACTATTAGGCCCCCACACTATATTATTCTCAAAAACAGAATTAAACATACGATTATTATAAATGCAGAATTGCCGCTTATTTAGCGCACTAGCAAGGTGAACAACAGCAGTATCTACTGTAATTATAATGTCTGCATATTGAACAAGAGCGAATGAGCGCTCTGCATCCTCGAAAGGATTAATCTCAATACGCCTCATCAAACGATTGTCTATTTCGTTACCCAAATTAAAAACAATAGTTCTATATCCTACCAGTGTATTTAGGTAAGTTAGGATTAAATTAATCTGATTAGTAGATAAGTTACGATTTTTTTGGGATGCAAATGGATTGAATATAATTATTTTTTCGTTTTTTAGCTTGATTTGCTGAGAGAAAATATATGCATCATAAACACAATTTTCATTGAATGTGAGGTAAGGTTGGCACTTGCTATCAATAGAAAACAGTTTGATGATGCTTATCATTCTTGTGGTAATGTGCTCAGACTTATGTGTGATAATATTTGTGTCAAAAATCGTATTTTGAGGTTGATTAAAACTGATTGCGTGCTTTGGTTTTATATATGATAGTGTTTTAAGTCTGTAATAAGAAAATGTATCGAAATCAGAAAGGTCAATAACAAGATCAATGTTAAAATTCAATAACATTCTGGTTTTATTGAAAGTATCTTTTTGATATATAAAAAAACCATCAGTTTTTATCATGTCTGTGAACAAGAATGATATCTTGGGAGGTATTATCACATAAACCTTAAAATCAGTATCTCTAAGCGCTTTAATTATACCTGATGTTACAATAGCATCCCCAATGGCCTGAGAGTGCATAAATATACATATAGTTCTGTAATCATTTTTACTAAATTTATTTTTTTTCGATAGAATAAGCTTAAGAAAAAAAAATTCAGTTTTTTCTTTAATTCTTTTGTTTTAATGTTTCTTTGCCTATTTAATTGCCTTAACTCCAAATAAAAATTCATTTTTCAAATATTCCCCAATGAAACTGAATATTATTGGTTTTTGTTCTGTTTCTCTGGCTTTGTTGAATAATTTAACCGTTTGATTTACATCTTCTTTAGGTAGAATGCATGTACAGAGACTGTATTTTGTTAGAACGACAAATCAAGTAGTTAGCACAATAAAAAGCATTACGGCTGGAAAACTTAGTTGTTGAAGTGTTATAATAATTATGTAAATCAGCATGTTAAATTATTCAACAAAGCCTGTTTCTCTTTGAAAGCATTGTCGAATAGGTTTATTATATACTACAAAATTACTGAAAAATCAACGGCTGCATTACTAAAATTCATACCTTTTACATCGCATAATATTTTACAAGCACCCAGAATTACAAGCTTTTTCTGCTAAAATAGGGGCTTTGTTGAATAATTTAAGATACTGATTTATATAAGCATTATAAAATTTCAACGACTAATTTTTCCTCTCGGAATGCTTTTTATTGTGCTAACTATTTGATTTGTCGTTCTAACAAAATACATTCTCTGTACATGCATTCTAACTAAAGAAGATGTAAATCAAACGGTTAAATTATTCAACAAAGCCTAAAATAGGCTGAATAGTCGTTCCTAATACCACTACACTTACCATTTATGAACATCTGACAGTCACGTTAGGCTGTGTCCCTTAATTGCTTGAGCTATAGTATACATCTGTTTCTAAGACACTTTGGATTATGGCTCGCTACGATCTTTCTGATGAAGCATGGGCAATCATTGAGCCCTTGTTATAGCCAAGCGACTTAATTTTGATTACACCATATGGACTGAGAACAAACTCTCTGTATCGCAACCCATCTCTCTTTTTTTGCTTTTTGCTTTTTGCTTGTGCCCATTTATGCTCAATTGGGTTAAGATCTGGCGAATATGTAGGCAAATACTCCACCATATACCCTGCATCGATGATGACTTGTTGAATATTATGTTTTTTGTGAAAAGTGGCATTGTCCATCATGATTACACTGTTTTTAGGGAGTACTGGGATAAGGACTTGTGTGACCCAGGCATAGAAAACATCGCTGTTAATATTGATATCAAATAATCCGATAGCAAACAGCGTTGTGCCTAATAAAGCGCCGATAACATTTGTTCTTCCCCTAGCTCCCCAGTTCTTCAGGCCAAAACACCGTTGACCTTTTGGGGAATAGCCGTGAGTCCGTGGTGCATCGTGTGAAAAACCACTTTCATCAATAAAAACAATAGGTTTACCTTCTTTTTCATACTGTTGTTTTTTTTGTTGAAATCCCTGCCGGGCGTTTTCGTCGGCTTTCGGATGACGTAGAGTTTTTTTTATAGGTCAATCCCAGCTTTTTAAGCGCTTGCCAAATGGCCTTCTGACAAACGCCAAAACGCTCTGCACGTTCTTTTTGGTAAGCATCTGGATATTGTTCAACATCTTTTATCAACTCGGATTTATCGATCTTTCGCTGACGCGTGGTCGATGCTTTTGACTCTATTTGATTAATCCAACGCGATACAGAGGCAGGGCCAATCCGAAATTGCTTCGCTGTTTCTCGGATACTCAACCCTTCGTTTTTCCGTGTAGATATCACTTTACGTCTAAAATCAATTGAATAGCTCATTTAAATAATGTAATCAAAATTAAGTCGTTTAGCTATACCAACCGTTTTGAAATCTCCGCAGGCAGGCCGGCCATGTGCAGAACATCGCAAAATTGTCAATACCGATTGAATTCTGACCCACCCCCTTTGAATTACTCGAGCGTAGCTGCTTTAGTTTTCTTCTGGATCTGACCGCTTTTCAGCTTATCTTTCAGTCGATAGCTTTGACCGCTGATTTGCGCGATATGCGCATGGTGAAGCAGCCGATCCAGCATCGCCGCCGTCAGCGTTTCATCATCTCCGAATGTCCCCGACCACTGGGTAAACGACAGGTTGCTGGTCAGGACCACGCTGCCTGACTCATACCGTTTAGCGATAACCTGGAAGAACAGATTGGCTTCCATTTTACCGAAGGGAAGGTAGCCAACCTCATCTATGATCAACAACTTAGGCTTACCCACAACGCGATTAAGATAGCTTTTTAACTCCCCCTGACGATGTGATGCGAGCAGCTGTAGCATCAGATCTGCGGCTGTGACGAACCGAATACTCATTCCGGCCATCGCGGCTCTGTAGCCGAGTGCTGTCGCCAGGTGCCTTTTACCTACCCCGGACGGACCCAGCAAGACCAGGTTCTCCTGACGCTCGATAAACGCCAGCCCGGCCAACTCCTGGATCTGACTGCGAGGTACGCCACTCGCAAAGGCGAAATCAAACTGCTCCAGCGTCTTGATCACCGGTAGGCCTGATAAACGCAAAATAGTCTGCCGGCGCCGTTCGTTCAGCACATCATGCTGAAGCTGTAAAGCAGCTTCAAGGAAGTCGGCATGAGTGCCGTTGCTGTCGATCGTCGTCTGAGCAACGGCGGGCCACTCAGCCGGTAATCTATCGAGCTTAAGCTGCTCGCAGAGCGCTGCGATACGATCATGCTGGAGGTTCATGCTTCTACCTCCAGTAGCGCCTGATACGTAGCCAACGGGTGCTGGAGACTCTCTGTGGGTATGGGGCGCGAGCAACTCGCCGGTACCGGTGGAGGCAATGCCAGTGTTATCTTCGGCAATGGCAACAACGCAGCCCGCTCACGCGGCATGCGTTGTTCAGGCGGAATACCGGTGGTGCCATGTTTACGGGTGTTGGCAACGGTGATCAACCACTCACCAATGCGTGCATTAGCCGCGGGGACGTCCAGTATCAGCCCAGCCTGGCGAAACGTGGCGGCAAGCGGCACAACAAAGCTGTTCTTGAGGTAATGGTTGAAGCGTTCGACCTTGCCCTTAGTCTTGGCGCGGTAGGGACGGCAAACTTTAGGCGTAAAGGCATACTTCTCAGCCAGTTGCATCAACTGTGGGTTCCAGCGATGCTTGCCGGGCCCGTAGACATCACGCTCAATAATGATGGCCTTGGCGTTGTCGAACAGCAACTGATGCGGAGTTCCGCCAAAGAACTTAAGTGCAGACTCAATGCCGTCACACCAGGCTGCGGACTCCTGGTTGCTGTAGAACTTGACGAAAGTCGCCCGGCTCCAGCCCAGCGTAGCGACGAAGGCCAGCAACGGGTTATGGCCCTGCCTGACGATGGTGAAATCAATCTGCATCTGTACGCCGGGTTCGGTCTCAAAGCGCGTGACCGCCTCAGTAACGGGCTGCTTCATGGGGTGTAGAAATGCGGTAAGCATGCTATAGCCGCCATCATATCCCCGTTGGCCTATCTCGCGCAGCAGCACACTGGCCGGTATCCACTGTGGTCTGGCAGCAGCAACGCGCTCGAGAACATACGGCTTGAACGGGTCAAGCTTGCATGTTGTAGGCATACGCGGCTTGTAACGCATGTCAGCCACCGGTAGTGGACTACGGATATATCGTCGAACGGTCTCGCGGGAGCATGAAAGCTGCCGCGCGATGGCGCGGATGGACATGCCTTGACGGTGTAAAACGTGAATCTCCACTCTGGTCTCCAATGTCATCATTGGCAGTGTCTTAAAACTGCCATTTTTACCCTAGGTGGGTCAGATTTACATCGGCAGGTGAGCCAGTTTTACATCGGTAGCGACACAAAATCGTCAACGGCATGTTATGGATACTGTGTTCAGGTGCCCCATGGCGTGATTTACCTGAACGTTACGGCCCATGGAAAACCGTTTATAACCGTTTCAATAGATGGTCAAAGTTTGGAGTTATTAACATTATTTTTAATAAGTTACTTTCATTTCTTGATGCTCATGGACTTGTTGACTGGTCAGCCACTGCGCTGGATGGCAGCAATATCCGTGCGCTCAAATGTGCGGCTGGCGCTCAAAAAAACATCCCGATATTACCAACGATAACAGCCTGGGTCGCTCACGAGGTGGTTATGGCACCAAAATCCACATGGCGACTGACGGAAGCGGCATCCCGCTAAATATCGTACTGAGTGCTGGGC
The DNA here is from genome assembly GCF_052050035.1 of Symbiopectobacterium purcellii. Lineage (GTDB taxonomy): Bacteria > Pseudomonadota > Gammaproteobacteria > Enterobacterales > Enterobacteriaceae > Symbiopectobacterium > Symbiopectobacterium purcellii_A. The sequence goes on along the minus strand of NZ_CP189882.1, from coordinate 2,698,732 downwards.
AGGCTCACGAAAGCCTAAACTAGTTGCTGAATAGAGACTTGCATTTTTTGTCAGGCTATTGAGAATAAAAAGAGGTTTAACTTAGAGAATAAAGGTTTGAAATGATCAACAAAGAGCGGTTGTTACGAGATAATCGTTTATGTAAAGCAATCATTGGATTATCAGTCGAAGAATTGAAAAATTTAGCCGCTGAATTTTCAGCTTGTGATTTGATTTATCGGAAAAGGAATCGAAAAGATCACGAGCGGCAGATGGGTGCAGGGCAGAAAGGATTTATCCCAACCCCATTAGATAAACTGCTTTTTATTTTATTGTATTTAAAATGTTATCCGACCTATGATTTGCAAGGACTTCTTTTTGGTTTAGATAGAACACGGGTATGTCGCTGGGTAAAAATATTATTGCCGGTTTTAGAGATGACCTTGGGGCGAGAATGTGTTTTGCCCGCTCGTCAAATTCGCTCTGCTGAGGAATTTTTTCGCGCCTTTCCTGGAGTTAAAGACGTCTTTATTGATGGGACAGAGCGACCTGTCCAAAAGCCTAAGAATCTGCGTCGGCGAAAAAAAATGTATTCGGGAAAGAAAAGACAGACCACTCGAAAAGGGCTTATTATGACTGACGAAACAAGGCAAATTGGATTTATCCCCATGAGCAAAAATGGGCGCCGTCACGATAAACGCTTACTCGATAAAGTCGATATAATTCGCCATATTCCTCCTGAGGTAACCATCTGGGCAGATACCGGTTTTCAAGGTATAGAGAAACAGCATCCTAATACACAAATCCCAAAAAAAGGAACTCGAAAAAGACCTTTATCGCCTGAACAAAAACAAGAAAATAAAATAATCTCGGGCATCCGTATTACAGTTGAACACGCCATCGCGGGTATCAAGCGCCTCGGTTGCATGACCCAAATTTTACGGAATCGTAGACCCTTTATTGATGATACCTTCTTACTCCTTAGCGCCGGTCTTTGGAATTTCCATCTCAGAACAGCGTAAAATTTACTTCAATCACCGAAACACCCTTATTTCACTATTAAGCAACACGCTTCCTGTTCGCGTTACGACTCCTGGACGGCATTGGCGTGCAACGGCAGAACGGTAGCATGAAGCGTCGTGGTCATGCGGTACTGGCTGACAAAGCCTACTCTGGCAATGCACTCCGTAACGAGTTGAAAAGAAAAGGGATAAGAGCGGTTATTCCCCGAAAATCAAATGAAAAATTGGCTTCAGATGGACGCTCACAACTTTACCGTGATGCTTATCGCCGTCGCACCGTTGTAGAAAAAGCGTGTTGCTTAATAGTGAAATAAGGGTGTTTCGGTGATTGAAGTAAATTTTACGCTGTTCTGAGATGGAAATTCCAAAGACAGGCGCTAAGGAGTAAGAGGGTATCATCAATAAAGGGTCTACGATTCCGTAAAATTTGGGTCATGCAACCGAGGCGCTTGATACCCGCGATGGCGTGTTCAACTGTAATACGGCTTTGTTGAATAATTTAAGATATAGCTAAACGACTTAATTTTGATTACATTATTTAAATGAGCTATTCAATTGATTTTAGACGTAAAGTGATATCTACACGGAAAAACGAAGGGTTGAGTATCCGAGAAACAGCGAAGCAATTTCGGATTGGCCCTGCCTCTGTATCGCGTTGGATTAATCAAATAGAGTCAAAAGCATCGACCACGCGTCAGCGAAAGATCGATAAATCCGAGTTGATAAAAGATGTTGAACAATATCCAGATGCTTACCAAAAAGAACGTGCAGAGCGTTTTGGCGTTTGTCAGAAGGCCATTTGGCAAGCGCTTAAAAAGCTGGGATTGACCTATAAAAAAAACTCTACGTCATCCGAAAGCCGACGAAAACGCCCGGCAGGGATTTCAACAAAAAAAACAACAGTATGAAAAAGAAGGTAAACCTATTGTTTTTATTGATGAAAGTGGTTTTTCACACGATGCCCCACGGACTCACGGCTATTCCCCAAAAGGTCAACGGTGTTTTGGCCTGAAGAACTGGGGAGCTAGGGGAAGAACAAATGTTATCGGCGCTTTATTAGGCACAACGCTGTTTGCTATCGGATTATTTGATATCAATATTAACAGCGATGTTTTCTATGCCTGGGTCACACAAGTCCTTATCCCAGTACTCCCTAAAAACAGTGTAATCATGATGGACAATGCCACTTTTCACAAAAAACATAATATTCAACAAGTCATCATCGATGCAGGGTATATGGTGGAGTATTTGCCTACATATTCGCCAGATCTTAACCCAATTGAGCATAAATGGGCACAAGCAAAAAGCAAAAAAAGAGAGATGGGTTGCGATACAGAGAGTTTGTTCTCAGTCCATATGGTGTAATCAAAATTAAGTCGCTTGGCTATATAATTGGAAACGTCTCATCGTCATTTTTGATTTTCCGCCGGAGATCCGCAAGGTTATCTACACCACCAACGCGATAGAGTCGTTAAATGCTTCATTGCGCAAGATAACGAAAACGCGACGAATATTTCCAACGGATGACTCGGTGCTAAAATTATTCTATCTAGCCTTGCATAATATCTCGGCTAAATGGACCCTAGCAATCAGAGACTGGAAACCGGCTATGAGCCAATTCATGTTGATGTATGGAGATCGGATTTCCGGTTAAGCGATGGAGCCATTTACACGAAATTCTTTACAGACTCGACTGAAGAGAATAAGATTAACATCTACGTGTAGCCGTTGAGTCACACGCGCAGCACCGCAAACGCGGTGCTGCTTCTAACGCTGCTTGAGCGGCGTCACCAACCCTTGCAGCCCTTCTATCTTGATGGTCAGCGTCAGTTGCATCAAATCACCCAGTCGCCCTTTGGGAAATGAATCCTTGCGGGCAAACCACAGCAAATACTCCTCGGGCAAATCGATCAGCACACGGCCCTGATACTTGCCAAACGGCATCTGCTGGGTGGCGATGGCAATTAAATCCTCTTTTTCCATCGGTTAGGCTCCGAGCAGGCGGATCATCTCGGCTTCATCAATCACCGGGATATTCAGTTCTTGTGCTTTGGCCAACTTGGAGCCCGCCGCTTCCCCGGCAATCACCATATCGGTTTTCTTGGACACGCTGCCGCTCACTTTCGCGCCCAGCGCCGTCAGGCGATCCTTGGCTTCATCACGGGATAGCTGGCTCAACGAGCCGGTCAGCACAATGGTCTTGCCAGCAAACGGGTTATCGAGCGTCGCAACATCCACCCTTTCGATTTCCGGCCAGTGAATATTGATGCCCTCAGGGTCGATGAGCTCGCGAATCACTTGTCGGTTGTGTTCTTCTTGCAGGAAATGACGCACATGCTTCGCTACCACGGGCCCCACATCCGCCACTTCCAGCAGCGCTTCTTCATCCGCCGCCAGCAGGTTATCCAGCGTGGCAAAATGCTGCGCCAGGTTGCTTGCAGTCGCTTCGCCCACGTCGCGGATACCCAGCGCAAACAAGAAGCGGGCAAAGGTGGTGAATTTGGCTTTTTCCAGCGCATTGACTAGATTCTGCGCCGATTTCGGCCCCATACGATCAAGCCCGGTCAGGATGCCTGCGGTAAGGGTAAACAGGTCGGCTGGGGTTTTGACGTACTCTTTTTCCACCAGTTGATCGATAACCTTATCACCCATGCCTTCCACGTCCAGCGCACGGCGCGAGACAAAGTGTTTTAACGCTTCCTTACACTGTGCGCCGCAGATCAACCCGCCAGTACAACGCGTTACAGCCTCACCTTCAATGCGCTCCACCTCGGAACCGCATACCGGACATTGTTCCGGAAAATCGATAGCACGGGCATCCGCAGGGCGCTCCGCTTCCACTACGCCAACGATCTGCGGAATGACATCGCCTGCGCGACGCACGATAACGCGATCGCCGACCTGTATGCCGAGACGTTCAATTTCATAGCGGTTGTGCAAGGTGGCATTGCTCACCATCACGCCCGCAACGGCAACCGGCTCAAGGCGTGCCACCGGCGTAATAGCACCGGTGCGGCCTACCTGAAAATCAACGCCGTGCAACCAGGTCAATTGTTCCTGCGCCGGGAATTTAAAAGCCACCGCCCAGCGCGGCGCTCGCGCCACAAACCCGAGTCGCTCTTGCAATGCCAGGTCGTCAACTTTGACCACTACGCCGTCTATATCGAAGCCGAGCGTAGCGCGTTCCTGCTCCACCTGCCGATAAAACGCCAGCACGTCTGCACTGCCAGTACATAAACGAATACGATCGCTGACCGGCAATCCCCAGTCTTTAAACTGCTTCAGGCGCGCCAAATGGCTGACTGGCAAGGTGCCGCCTTCCAACAGACCAACGCCGTAGCAAAAGAAGGTCAGGGGGCGTTTGGCCGTAATACGCGGATCGAGCTGACGCAACGACCCCGCCGCCGCATTGCGCGGATTGGCAAATATCTTGCCGCCGGTACGTCGCGCTTCGTCATTCATCTTTTCAAAGCAACGGTGCTTCATAAACACTTCGCCGCGCACTTCCACGCGCGCAGGAATGTTATCCCCCTGCAACCGCAGCGGAATGGCACCGATGGTGCGGATATTGGCGGTAATGTTTTCCCCCGTCGAGCCATCGCCGCGCGTAGCGGCCTGCACTAACAGACCGTTTTCATACAGCAGGCTTACCGCCAAACCATCGAGCTTCAGCTCACAGCAGAAGGTCAGTTCTTCACCGCTTTTCAAGCGATCCTGCACGCGTTTGTAGAACGCCAGATAGCTTTCATCATCAAACACGTTATCCAGCGACAACATCGGCACTTCATGGCGCACGGACTCAAACGCCGACAGGGGTGCCGCACCAACGCGCTGCGTGGGCGAATCCAACGTGATCAGCTCAGGATGCTCCGCTTCGATCGCCTTAAGCTCATTCATCAGGCGGTCATATTCCACGTCAGGAATTTCCGGCGCATCTTCAACGTGATATTTATATTCGTGGTGGCGCAATTGCGCGTGCAGCTCAGCCACACGCGATGTCAGATGTTCAACTGTCACTGGAGGTTACCCGTACTCTTTTGGTTTATCGCGGCGTATTCGCTTTGATGGCATTAATAATGTTAGTGGTAGAACAGCCATCTTCAAAGTTCAGCACCTGTACGTCACCGCCGTTGGCCCACACCTCTTTGCTGCCTGCGATATCTTCCGGCTTGTAGTCACCGCCTTTGACCAGAATATCCGGCAGAATGCCAGCAATCAGGCGCTGCGGCGTGTCTTCTTCAAACGGTACCACCCAGTCCACCGCGCCGAGAGCGCTTAACACCGCCATACGTTGTGCCAAAGCATTGACCGGACGCGTCGGGCCTTTTAAGCGGCTGGTGGAGTCATCGCTGTTCACCGCTACAATCAAGCGATCGCCCAGCTTGCGCGCGTTCGCCAAATAAGAAACGTGACCGGCGTGCAGAATATCGAACACCCCGTTGGTCATAACAATTTTTTCACCGCGCAGACGCGCCTGCGCCACGGCCGCTTTCAGCTGCGCTTCATCCATCGAGCCAAAACCGCTGTCAGCGCGACCGCGAATGGCATTTTCCAGCTCGATAGGCGTGACGGTCGAGGTTCCCAGCTTGCCCACCACCACACCGGCTGCGGCGTTCGCTAAGAAACAAGCATCTTCCAGTGAGTTTCCCGCCGCCAGTGCTGCTGCCAATACGCCAATCACGGTATCGCCCGCGCCGGTCACATCGTAGACTTCCTGCGCCTGTGTCGGCAGATTCAGCGGCGCTTTGCCCGGCTGAAGCAGCGTCATGCCATGTTCGGAACGGGTGATCAGCAGAGCGGACAGGTCGAAATCGGCAATCATTTTCTCACCGCGCGCGACCAGCTCTTCTTCGGTTTTGCTGCGCCCGGCAACCGCTTCGAACTCAGACAGGTTAGGGGTCAGCAAGGTGGCACCGCGATAGCGAACGAAATCGGTCCCTTTCGGGTCGATCAGCACCGGCACACCGGCTTCATTCGCGGTTTGGATCATCGCCTGCACATGCGCCAGAGCACCTTTCGCGTAGTCTGACAGCACCAGTGCGCCGATTTTCGGCAGCGCCTGCGCGATGCGCTCCAACATAGGCTGCGGATCAACCTCGTCAAAGCCTTCTTCAAAATCGAGGCGAATCAACTGCTGGTTGCGCGACAACACGCGCAGCTTGGTGATAGTGGGGTGCGTCGGGACGGAAACAAAATCGCATTTGACGTTCACATCGCTCAGTTTGGCGCTCAGCGCACGCGCAGCGTCATCGATGCCGGTCAGCCCGACCAGGCGGGAGTTGGCACCCAGCGCTGCAATGTTCATGGCCACGTTGGCCGCACCGCCGGGACGTTCTTCAATGGTATCGACTTTGACTACCGGCACAGGCGCTTCTGGCGAAATACGGCTGGTAGGACCGTACCAGTAGCGATCCAGCATCACATCCCCTACCACCAGAACGCCAGCCTGACGAAAATCAGGTAATGAACCTTTCATGCACCAACTCCAAGATGTTTTTTGTCATACAGTTGGCCGCGATAATAGCACAGCCCCCGCAGCCCTTCGAAACAACATTCTTTGCCTACTGCGCCACGGCCCCCAGCCATTTTTCCCAGCTGGTTTTCACCTGTTGGCGCTCGGTCAAAAAGCTTTCAGCACTGACACGCGCCGACTGTTCCTGCAACGCTAAATGATGCAACTCATCGCGCAGGGTGATGTAAGCGAGCGTCAAAGCCCGCGCTTCTTCCTCGTCCATCACGCCACATTGGGCCATCAGTTCCAGAATGCGCACGTTATCAGACCAGCGCGTCAGGCGCGGCTCCTGTGCCGCATAACGCAGCACCAGGTATTGCACGATAAATTCGATATCGGTGATACCGCCCTCATCGATTTTGAGATCAAACAGCGCAGGGTCTTTATTGGCCAGATGCTGGCGCATCTTCTCGCGCATTTCGCGCACTTCCGCACGCAGCGTCTCCGGCTCGCGTTCCTGGCACAAAATCTGACGCCGTATCGCCTCAAACTGCGACTGCACGCCTCGCTCACCGTAGACCATGCGCGCGCGCACCAGCGCCTGATGTTCCCAGGTCCAGGCTTCATGTTGTTGATAGTCGCCAAAAGCCCCGACGGTACTGACCAGCATTCCAGCCGCCCCGGATGGACGCAGGCGGGCATCGACCTCGTAAAGAATACCCGATGAGGTACGCGTGCTGAACAAGTGCATCACACGCTGCGCCAGACGGAGATAGAAATGGCGACCATCGATACTGCGCTCACCGTCGGTTACCACATCATCCGGACAATCCAGCAGGAACACCAGATCGAGATCGGAACTGTAGCCCAGTTCCCAGCCGCCCAGTTTGCCATAACCAATTACCGCAAAGCCGCGTTCTTCGCGCTGTTGCAGATGTGTCGGTTCCCCATAGCGCGCCGCCATTTGCGTCCAAGCTTGCTGCACTACGGCCGCGATAATGGCTTCCGCCAGATAAGTTAAGTGATCGCTCACTTTCATTACCGGTAGCACGCCCGCGATGTCACCTGCGGCAATGCGCAACTGCTGCGCCTGTTTGAACTGCCGCACCGCTTCCAGTTGCTGCTCTTCGTCTTCCTCAGGCACGCGCATCATGTATTGGCGCAGTTCATCGTGATAGGCTTCCGGTGCCAGCGGATGATAGAGCGTCGCCGGATCGAGCAGTTCATCCAACAGCAGCGGATAACGCGCCAACTGACTTGCCACCATCGGCGAGGCTGCGCACAGTCGCACCAGTTGAATCAAGGCAGGGCGCGATTCCAGCAGCAGTTCCAGATAGGTGGTGCGCGTCACGATACCGAGCAACAACGGCGTCAGGCGCGGCAAAATAAGCTCAGCCTGCTGGTGAGCACACACTTCGGCCAGCAGCAGCGGCATAAGATGATCGAGCACGTCACGCCCGCGTGGGCCAATGGTGCGTTTGACCAAATCATGACGAAAATCGGTAATGGCGCGCAGTAGCGCGTTACGCGCCCCTTCGCTGAGATGGGACATCAACGCCCCCATATCCACTTCGTCGGGCGCATCCAGCCATATGCTGTTGTAGCCACTGCACTCCGGCGCATCCTGCCCGTCTTGCGCATCATCGCCAATCAGATCATTAAACACCCGGCGCACCGCTAGCATATGGTTTTGTAAGGCATCATTTAATGCCTCCCAACCGTCAAACCCCATGCCCCACGCCAAACGCTGCTGATTCAACGCCTCTTGCGGCAAGGTTTGCGTCTGCTCATCAGCAATCGCCTGCAACAGATTTTCCAGCCGCCGCAAAAACAGATAGGCATTGCTCAGTTCGTCCACTTGCTGCGGCGAGAGCAGGCCCAGGCTACCGGTGTGCTGCAACGTCGGCAGCAGTTCCCGGCCTTGTAACCCCGGTTCACGTCCACCGCGAATCAGTTGAAAAACCTGAGTGATAAACTCAATTTCACGAATACCGCCGGCGCCCAGCTTGATGTTGTTACGCAGATCGCGCCGCCGTACTTCACGGGCAATCATGCCCTTCATGTTACGCAGCGATTGGATCACACTGAAATCGATATAGCGGCGGAACACAAACGGACGCAACAGCGCGCGCAGCTCCTGACTGTAGGCATCCTCCATACCGCCCATCAGACGCGCTTTCACCATCGCGTAGCGTTCCCAATCGCGCCCCTGCTCCTGATAATACTCTTCCATCGCAGCAAAGCTGAGCACCAACGAACCGCTATCACCAAACGGGCGTAAACGCATATCGACACGGTAGACAAAGCCGTCAACCGTCATCTGATCCAGCGCTTTAATCAGGCGCTGCCCCAGTCGGGTAAAGAATTGCGCATTATCCAATTCGCGCCGTCCCCCGAGGGTTTGGCCGTTTTCCGGATAGACAAAAATCAGGTCGATATCAGAGGAGAAGTTCAGTTCTCCGCCCCCCAGTTTGCCCATGCCCAATATCAGCAATGGCTGCGGCTCACCTTGCGCATTACTCGGCGTGCCCCACTCGCGGCAGCAGGCGTCATACAGCCAGCCGCGCGCCGCCACAATCAGTGTCTCAGCCAATTCGCTGAGTTGACGCAACGTTTGCGGCGTGGTGCTGGTGGCGAGTGATTGCGACCAGGCAATACGCACCAGCATCCGACGGCGAAACTCACGCAGCACGCGCATCAGCGCCGCCTCATCGCTGACCGCTTCCAGCGCCTGCGCCAACCAGATCCCGTAGTGCTGCCACTCCTCCGGCTGAGGTGGCTGCTGATGCAATGTCTCCCACCACTCGGGATAGCGCGCAAGCGCCTCACTGACAAAATCACTGGAGGCCAGCACCGCCAGATCCTCGGGCGCGATAGACGCAGGGAGTGCCATGCTCTCTTGCAAGCGGAATAACACACGCTGCGCCTGCTCCGCCAGCAGCGGCGGTAAACTTTTCATCTTTAAATTCAACATGTCATTGTTAATCGATCGATATCAGTCGAAATTCGATCGAAATAATCATATTTCTGTCCATTCCGCACCCCTTACATCCCGGTACTTATCGGTCATATCTGATGACTTGTGACCTAACAGTTTTTGCGCATAATCTTTCCCTTTTTCCTCGGTAGGCTTTGTTGAATAATTTAAGATACTGATTTATATAAGCATTATAAAATTTCAACGACTAATTTTTCCTCTCGGAATGCTTTTTATTGTGCTAACTATTTGATTTGTCGTTCTAACAAAATACATTCTCTGTAAATGCATTCTAACTAAAGAAGATGTAAATCAAACGGTTAAATTATTCAACAAAGCCTCCTCGGTATACAAGCGTGCCGCCAAGCTTCTGATTTCGTGAAAGGAAGGAGCAGTGCCATTCCAGGTTAATCCAGAAGCACGGCGTGCCTTCATGAACGCTTCGGAAATTGTTTTCTTGGCAAACATACTATGTTTTTCGTCCGCTACAATATGGGAAGCACCATGATTTAGAACCTATCCCAATAGGATTTTATTCCAGACAATGATGCCGCAGGTAAAATGCAGCATCGCCTCATAATTTTCGACTTTCTTCTCCCAGCGAGTCAGAACCCGACGAAAGCGATTCATCCAGCTGTGCGTTCTCTCCACTACCCAGCGGTGAGCTTTAAAATCCGTATTTTTGATGGCTTCCGACTCCTCTTTCCTTGACTGGATATGAGGTTCGTAACGACGACTTTTCAGACAGGCCTCCAGCCATCCGGCTTCATAGCCTTTGTCCAGACAGAGGCGGAGCTTTCTGCCGGGTCTGCCCGTCTGAAGGGCGTCGAGAGTATCAGCAACCAGCTTTATGTCGTGGGTATTTGCCCCTGAGACAACCAGAGAGAGGGGAAGCCCGTTCGCATCGGTCATCAGGCTACGCTTTACACCCTGTTTCCTCCGGTCTGTGGGATTCCGTCCTGTTTTTTTGAGCCTGCCAGCGGTGACTTCTGCACTGGTCAAGTAAATCAGGACACTTTTTTCTCAGCCATTTGTTCATAACGCACCGGAGACAGATCCCCGTTAGCGGCATGATGCCTGCCTAGGTTGTAGTAGCGGATATACGTCGCCACATCATGCTCCATGTAAGCCCGTGTTGGCTGGGGTACCAGCAGCAACCATTCATGTTTCAGACTGCCCCAGAAGCGCTCCATCACCGCATTATCCCAGCAGGCACCCACGTCTCCCATACTGCTCCTCAGCCTGTATAGCCAACCGACTTAAAAATGATTACATCCTATGCCCTGATATGCGGCAAAGAAGAATAGCTGGCTGTTATCAAAATAATGTCGCTTGGCTATAGCTGCTCAGCAGCGCCTGAAAGCGTTGTCCCGTGTACTGCGCCCCCCTGTCCGTATGCACCACCAGGCCCGGGGCCCCATTCCCACTCGAAACGCAACAAAACGGTAGAGGCTTATGCCACCAGTAAGTGCGTTAAAAATACCTCATTGGGGGAACGATAGCCCAGCGATTTTCTGCCCCTTGTATTGAGTATGTGTTCGAGTTCGGCAATCTTACGATGACTGACCTGACTGAAGTCTGTTCCCTTTGGGTAAAAACGTCGTATCAGCCCGTTGGTGTGCTTATTCAAGCCCCTCTCCCAGGAATGATAAGGATGGGCAAAGTAGACCTGCGCCCCTGTGATTTGAGTAATTTGCTCGTGCAGAGCGAATTCAGGGCCGTTATCAGCTGTTAGGGGGCTTTGTTGAATAAATCGAACTTTCAGGGGATCGCCGGATCAAAGCACTATCATCGCTCCCGATAGCAGCTCCCCATGGCAAAGCAAAAGTTTAAAATCACCAACTGGCCCACCTACAACAAAGCACTCAGACAACGCGGCTCCCTGACGGTCTGGCTTGATGAGTCGGCCATCGCTGCATGGACTGACAGTGCTTCGCCTGAAGGTCGTGGTCGGCCGCTTTACTACACCGATATGGCTGTTACCACGGTTTTGATGATAAAGCGCGTGTTTAACCTGTCGCTCCGGGCATTACAGGGCTTTGTCGACTCGGTTTTTACACTGATGAGCCTGCCACTGCGCTGCCCGGACTACTCTCTGGTCAGTCGGCGGGCAAAAACCGTCAGTATCAGCATAAAAACGCCAACGCGTGGTGAAATCTCGCATCTGGTCATCGACAGTACCGGTCTGAAGGTCTTTGGCGAAGGTGAATGGAAAGTCAGGCAGCATGGGGCTGACAGACGAAGAGTGTGGCGCAAGCTTCATCTGGCAGCAGACAGTGCGACGCATGAGATTATCTGTGCCGACTTATCGCTCAGCGGAACGACAGATGCGCAGGCACTGCCGGGCCTGATTAACCAAACCCACCGAAAAATCAGGGAAGTGTCAGCAGACGGTGCTTATGACGCCCGTTACTGCCACAATGCGTTGCTAAGAAAGAAAATCAGGCCCCTTATCCCGCCGCGAAGCGGAGCCAAATACTGGCCGGACAAGTACCATGAACGTAACCATGCGGTGGCGAATCAGCGTCTGAGCGGGAGTAATGATATGTGGAAAAAGAAAGTGGGTTATCACCGGCGTTCAGTGGCAGAAACAGCGATGTTCCGCATAAAAACTTTGCTGGGTGGCCATCTGAGCCTGCGTGACTATGAGGCTCAAGTAGGTGAAGCCATAGCGATGGTCAAAGCGCTGAACCGTATGACGTTGTTGGGTATGCCACAGGCTTTGTTGAATAATTTAACCGTTTAATTTACATCTTCTTTAGTTAGAATGCATTTACAGAGAATGTATTTTGTTAGAACGACAAATCAAATAGTTAGCACAATAAAAAGCATTCCGAGAGGAAAAATTAGTCGTTGAAATTTTATAATGCTTATATAAATCAGTATCTTAAATTATTCAACAAAGCCTATGCCACACAGCGTCAGGATAGGATAACAGGTGTAGCATAGGGAGTCATCCTGTCGGCTAATTCTGATTTATTCAACAAAGCCCTGTTAGGGTCTTAAACTTGCAAAAGGTATTAGCTTCAATAAACTAGTTGCTGAATAGAGACTTGCATTTTTTGTCAGGCTATTGAGAATAAAAAGAGGTTTAACTTAGAGAATAAAGGTTTGAAATGATCAACAAAGAGCGGTTGTTACGAGATAATCGTTTATGTAAAGCAATCATTGGATTATCAGTCGAAGAATTGAAAAATTTAGCCGCTGAATTTTCAGCTTGTTATTTGATTTATCGGAAAAAGAATCGAAAAGATCACGAGCGGCAGATGGGTGCAGGGCAGAAAGGATTTATCCCAACCCCATTAGATAAACTGCTTTTTATTTTATTGGCTTTGTTGAGGCTTTGTTGAATAATTTAACATGCTGATTTACATAATTATTATAACACTTCAACAACTAAGTTTTCCAGCCGTAATGCTTTTTATTGTGCTAACTACTTGATTTGTCGTTCTAACAAAATACAGTCTCTGTACATGCATTCTACCTAAAGAAGATGTAAATCAAACGGTTAAATTATTCAACAAAGCCCTTTGTTGAATAATTTAAGATACTGATTTATATAAGCATTATAAAATTTCAACGACTAATTCTTCCTCTCGGAATGCTTTTTATTGTGCTAACTATTTGATTTATCGTTCTAACAAAATACATTCTCTGTAAATGCATTCTAACTAAAGAAGATGTAAATCAAACGGTTAAATTATTCAACAAAGCCTATTTTATTGTATTTAAAATGTTATCCGACCTATGATTTGCAAGGACTTCTTTTTGGTTTAGATAGAACACGGGTATGTCGCTGGGTAAAAATATTATTGCCGGTTTTAGAGATGACCTTGGGGCGAGAATGTGTTTTGCCCGCTCGTCAAATTCGCTCTGCTGAGGAATTTTTTCGCGCCTTTCCTGGAGTTAAAGACGTCTTTATTGATGGGACAGAGCGACCTGTCCAAAAGCCTAAGAATCTGCGTCGGCGAAAAAAAATGTATTCGGGAAAGAAAAGACAGACCACTCGAAAAGGGCTTATTATGACTGACGAAACAAGGCAAATTGGATTTATCCCCATGAGCAAAAATGGGCGCCGTCACGATAAACGCTTACTCGATAAAGTCGATATAATTCGCCATATTCCTCCTGAGGTAACCATCTGGGCAGATACCGGTTTTCAAGGTATAGATAAACAGCATCCTAATACACAAATCCCAAAAAAAGGAACTCGAAAAAGACCTTTATCGCCTGAACAAAAACAAGAAAATAAAATAATCTCGGGCATCCGTATTACAGTTGAACACGCCATCGCGGGTATCAAGCGCCTCGGTTGCATGACCCAAATTTTACGGAATCGTAGACCCTTTATTGATGATACCTTCTTACTCCTTAGCGCCGGTCTTTGGAATTTCCATCTCAGAACAGCGTAAAATTTACTTCAATCACCGAAACACCCTTATTTCACTATTAAGCAACACGCTTGATGAAAACCGGCTTTTTTATCGTGAATGCCTCTGTGTTTGGGTGATTTTTGAACACATTGCGCGTTTTTTGATTACATCGCCGAATTCCAGGCAGAGCTTCCCCGCATTATCCAACGTAACGCATTCGCGCTATCTCCCCGGCGTTCGCGATTAGCTTCTCCAGGGCCGTTGCCGGCAGCGCCCGGCTGAACGCCATTTTTGCCCCGCACAGCAGGCAGGCAAACGGGTCTGTATTCTGTAATCCCTGACTCAGCGTTGTGTATGTCACTGGCGCTGCTTTTTTCACATTATCCTGCCCCAGGGCTTTTCTCACCAGAGGCAACAGTTTTCCCACTACGCGGTTAGCCAGAAAACCAAAGTAACGCACCATCCGGAAATGCTTCTCCGGTATATGCTTTATCAGCCGCAGTATCAGCTCACGCTGACTGAGCGCCAGGTCTTCATGCCTCCCCGTCCGGTGATCCAGAAAACGCAGGGTGATGCGGCTTCCCCCGTCGTAGTGTGCCAGTCGCGCACCCGACACAGGCAGTTTTTTCAGGTACCGGCCCAGGTACTTTGCTGTCTGCCGGGGATGTTTCGTCGGCTTCGCAAAATACACGTGCCAGTAAATCTCTCCCTGCTCATTTTTCCCCTGGCTGAGGATAAAGCGCTTCCATTCATCATAATCCCGGATGTGAGCCAGCTGCGGCGGCAGAACAAGAGACTCCCATGCAGACAGCAGATACTGGCGTACATTCCATACCCAGCGCGCCCTGACCTTCGGCAGGGCAAACGACAGTTTTTTCCAGGCACCGTGCTCATTTATGCCGCCGGTGGTCCACGACAGGTGAATATGGCAGTTCCAGTTAAGCTGGCGACCATACGTGTGAAGAGCGCCGAAAATACCGGTGGTCAGGCCCCGCTGCTCTGCAGCGTACAGCAGGTTGTCCGCCGCCAGCGCAAAGAGTCCATTCAGCAGCCAGCGGTTGGCTTCAAACAATGGCCACAGGGTATCCGGCATCGTGAATGTGCCGTGCTGGCACGGCGTATCCGGCAGGCGGGCCATCATGGTGGCAATCCACAGGTCGGTGGCCTTTTTGCCGCAGGTCGGACATCCGCGTCCGTGGCAGCTCTGATGGATGTAACGGTGGTGAGTGCAGTCGGGGTTGCTGCAGCGAAATTCCCGGCTGCCCGTCAGTGGGGTGCCGCAGGCCAGCATCTTTGTGACAACCTCAATCTCTACAGGCCGGAGCGGGTATGCCTCCATGATGTCAGCCCATGCCCTGTTGCGCTGAAACAGCGTCTTCATGGAGCGGGGCTGTATGCCGGTATCATCCGTGCGGGTCATAGGAGAGCATCTCCGCTTCGGTTTCGTACAGGTCAAACCGGCGACAGGTATGGCAGAAGGTGTAGTGGTACGGAGAATCTGGGAATTCACTGTAGAAGGTGGTCCAGAACCACTCTGTGCAGTCAGGATCGTTGTCAACGAAAAGGCGGAATTGCTGGTAAGGGAGGTTGCCCTGTCGGGCCACCGTTTTGAAAATCTGCTTAACCATTTTTGTATGAACGCGCTGATGCTCAGGGGAATGTGACACGGGATAACCTTCGGCTGGCGGGTTTCAGAATATCGCTATTCTGCCACACTTCGATTTGCAGCCGCCAGGCTGCTTCGTTCTTATATTTTAATGCGTTAATGGTTATTTTAAGAATGTCCTTGCTAGAAAAATAACCAAAGCTGAGTAATAATGGTACGACGCCATTTCTTGGGGAGCATGTGGTATGCAGTTGGAAGCGGGTTGGTTAACAGGCGTAAAACGGGTGACTTCTCCCCATTGTGATGCGCGCCCTGACGCAGAGCTTCCTTCATTGCTGGTGATACACAATATCAGCTTACCGCCGGGAGAGTTTGGCGGCCCCTATATCGACCAACTGTTCACGGCGACGCTCGATCCCCAGGCGCATCCCTATTTTCAGGATATCAGCCATTTGCGGGTGTCGGCACACTGCCTGATTCGTCGTGATGGCGGTATTGTGCAATATGTCCCTTTTGATAAACGCGCCTGGCATGCCGGGGTATCTCAGTTTGCCGGCCGTGAGCGGTGTAACGATTTCTCCATTGGTATCGAACTGGAAGGCACCGATACGCTACCTTTTACTCAGGAGCAATACCAACAGCTGGCCTGTATTACTCGGTTGTTGTTGAACCATTACCCTATTACGCCACAGTGCATTACCGGGCACAGTGATATAGCCCCTCAGCGTAAAACTGACCCCGGTCCGGCCTTTGACTGGCAGCACTATCACCACTTGATCTCGGTGCCGAAAATTGACGATAAGAGGAATGTGCGCTCATGACCCTGTTTACCTTGCTACTGGCCCTGACGTGGGAGCGTTTGTTTAAAAAAAACGATCGCTGGCAGATAGACACCCATCTGGAAATAATTTTTCGCCGCCTCTCAACCCCCTCTTTGTTGCAGACGTTGCTGTTAGCCATGTTGGGAATGGCTGTAACCGCTGTGCTGCTGTGGCTGGCGAAGGGGGTATTATTTTGGCTGGTGGGGCTGTTGCTCTGGATTGCTATCGTACTGTTGTGCATTGGTGCTGGCGAGGTGCGGCAGCATTACCAGAATTACCTTGGCGCAGCACAACGGGGTGAACAGGATGCGATGCAGGCGCTGGCAGAAGAGCTGGCGCTGATTCATGGTTTACCGCTGGATGCCACCGAGCGCGAAAAACTGAGCGAATTGCAGAATGCACTGCTGTGGCTCAACTTTCGGTTTTATCTGGCTCCGCTGTTCTGGTTTGTGGTCGCTGGGCCATACGGGCCGATAGCGCTGGTTGGTTATGCCATTTTACGCGCTCGCCAAACCTGCCTGGCGCGGCATCACACGCCTTTAGTGCGTACCCAATCAGGCGTAGATGCCGTGTTGCGCTGGTTGGATTGGATCCCGGCACGTTTGGCGGGGATCACCTATGCGCTGTTGGGCCATGGCGAAAAAGCGCTTCCTGCCTGGCTGGCATCGTTGGGCGATTTGCAACATTCTCCCTATTGGGTTGTTACGCAATTGGCGCAATTTTCTCTGGTTCGCGAATCTCACACCGACCCCATTGATGCGCCGCGCGCCGCGGTAATACTCGCGAAAAAGGTCTCTGTGGTGATGGTGGCTGCGCTCACGATTTATGGTACGTTGCTTTGAGTTGCGTCTGGCGGTGTGTGCCACAATGGCCCCATTCCCAGTCGAAACGCAACAAAACGGTAGGGCATTATGCCGCCTGTAAGTGCGTTAAAAATACCTCATTTGGAGAACGATAACCCAGCGATTTTCGGCCTCGCGTATTGAGCAGGTGTTCGAGTGCTGCAACCTTGCGATGGGTGACATAATTGAAGTCCGTTCCCTTCGGGTAAAAACGCCGTATCAGCCCGTTGGTATGCTCATTCAACCCGCGTTCCCAGGAATGATATGGCCGGGCAAAGTAGACCGGTGCCCCCGTGACTTTTGTAATTTCCCCGTGCTGGGAAAATTCAGAACCGTTGTCAGCAGTCAGGGTTTTAAACTCGCAGAAGGTATTGGCAACGATGTCCCTGAAGGCCGCTACCACTGTCTCTGCTCGCTTGTTGGGCAGTTTGCGAATGATGACCAGCTTGACGGCTTTATCGACCACCGTCAGCAGGAATGATTTCTGATCTTTGCCAAAGATGGTGTCAATCTCGAAATGCCCGGGTTCCTGCTTGAGGTCAGCAACGGCCGGCCGCTGCTCAATGCCAACACGGTTGGGAATAGGACCGCGTTTGTTCTCATCGGTCTGATAGTTATACCGTTTACCCCGATGAGGGAGCTGCTGATACAGCTCACCGCCGGCCCGGCGCTCCTGCTGGATATAGCGATAGAGCGAGTTCTTGCTGACGGACAGGCCAAATTCCAGGACCAGGCGCCCACTGATGACCTCAGGTGAGGTGTGGGTAGACAGCGCCGTTCTGATAAAGTCCTGAATGTGCGGTTCAAGCTGGTTAATCACGCTGTCCGGCCGAGTTTTCTGCCGCCGCCCTCTGGCCAACGTTTCGGCCCTTCTGCAGGAATAGACCCCGTTGAAAGCGGCGTCGGTATTGCGTCTGAGCTCCCTGCTGATGGTAGAACGAGGAAGCTCCAGTTCCCGGGCGATGGTGGCCTGGTTAACCCCATCACCACGCCGTTTTTCGATGTAGAACCGCTCTTTGTGAGTCAGATGTTTTCCCTGCATGCAACGGGATCTCCAGTAGGGCCAGAACGGTGATTTTATCCGGGTCTGGCCAGTGGGTCACTTTGTTGCATTTCGACTGGGAATGGGGCCTGGGGCTATGGATAGCCAAAACCGAGGGGGCCAAGTTCTGGTTATCTGTAATGACAGAACTGAAAAATCGTGGGCTACAGGACATATTCATCGCCTGCTGCGATGGCCTGAAGGGCTTTCCTGATGCCATTAAGCGTGTTGCTTAATAGTGAAATAAGGGTGTTTCGGTGATTGAAGTAAATTTTACGCTGTTCTGAGATGGAAATTCCAAAGACCGGCGCTAAGGAGTAAGAAGGTATCATCAATAAAGGGTCTACGATTCCGTAAAATTTGGGTCATGCAACCGAGGCGCTTGATACCCGCGATGGCGTCTTCAACTGTAATACGGATGCCCGAGATTATTTTATTTTCTTGTTTTTGTTCAGGCGATAAAGGTCTTTTTCGAGTTCCTTTTTTTGGGATTTGTGTATTAGGATGCTGTTTATCTATACCTTGAAAACCGGTATCTGCCCAGATGGTTACCTCAGGAGGAATATGGCGAATTATATCGACTTTATCGAGTAAGCGTTTATCGTGACGGCGCCCATTTTTGCTCATGGGGATAAATCCAATTTGCCTTGTTTCGTCAGTCATAATAAGCCCTTTTCGAGTGGTCTGTCTTTTCTTTCCCGAATACATTTTTTTTCGCCGACGCAGATTCTTAGGCTTTTGGACAGGTCGCTCTGTCCCATCAATAAAGACGTCTTTAACTCCAGGAAAGGCGCGAAAAAATTCCTCAGCAGAGCGAATTTGACGAGCGGGCAAAACACATTCTCGCCCCAAGGTCATCTCTAAAACCGGCAATAATATTTTTACCCAGCGACATACCCGTGTTCTATCTAAACCAAAAAGAAGTCCTTGCAAATCATAGGTCGGATAACATTTTAAATACAATAAAATAAAAAGCAGTTTATCTAATGGGGTTGGGATAAATCCTTTCTGCCCTGCACCCATCTGCCGCTCGTGATCTTTTCGATTCTTTTTCCGATAAATCAAATAACAAGCTGAAAATTCAGCTGCTAAATTTTTCAATTCTTCGACTGATAATCCAATGATTGCTTTACATAAACGATTATCTCGTAACAACCGCTCTTTGTTGATCATTTCAAACCTTTATTCTCTAAGTTAAACCTCTTTTTATTCTCAATAGCCTGACAAAAAATGCAAGTCTCTATTCAGCAACTAGTTTATCGTTGCCAGCACCCGAAATCAGGGGCACCAAAAAGTTTGAAATTCCTAGGCGTGAACTGCGCCCACTGCTCCACGCTGTAGTGCTTATGTACCGCAGTCAGCACGTCAAACTCCGCCAGCGCACGCGCCATGCGAAAGGTGCCTACGGTATCCATATTGGCAGCAATTACCGGTACACCAGACCAAGTGGTCTGAGCATGAAGGAAGGTGAATTGGCGTTCCAATTCAACGTCAGAACGACTTTTCAAGCTAGAACGCTTGGGGCGAATAAGGACATTTTTGAAACCGAGCTTCAGATCTTCTTCAATACGCATGACGGTTATCTTCCTGGTTATAGCGGCGAGTATGCCAGCAATGCGGCCACGTAAAGTACAACGGGCGAAGGCCATTCCCAGTTACCTCATCATACGCAGTAATAATGCAACAACAAGACTGCGAATTTCCCTTTATTTGGACTAGAATCCCATAAATTTACCTGCTCATTTTCACACAACGCATTATGACATATATCGTAGCCTTAACCGGTGGAATCGGCAGCGGCAAAAGCACAGTTGCCGATGCCTTCGACGCCTTCGGGATCCCGGTTGTCGATGCCGATGTCATCGCTCGTCAGGTGGTAGAACCCGGTGCGCCAGCGTTATCGGCTATTCAGGCGCATTTTGGTAACGATATGCTGAACAGTGATGGCACTTTGAATCGTGCCATGCTCCGCCAGCGCATCTTTTCCTCAACAGAGGATAAAACGTGGCTAAATGCCCTCTTGCACCCCTTGATTCATGCAGAAACACGGCAAAAATGGCAGCAGGCAACAGGCCCCTATGTGCTGTGGGTGGTGCCGCTGTTGGTGGAGAATGGGTTGCAATCCCTGGCGCAGCGCGTAGCCGTGGTTGATGTGGAAAGAGACACGCAATTAGAACGCCTGCTTGCTCGCGACAAGGTAAATCGCCAGCAGGCAGAGAACATACTCGCGGCACAGGCAACGCGTGAACAGCGGTTGGCCTGTGCAGATGACATTATTGATAACAACGGTCGCCCCGGGGCGTGGATGGAACAGGTTGCCGCGTTACATCAACGCTACCTCGCCCTTGCTGCCGACAACGACCGACAGGACAAGTAACAATGAGCGATGCCCTTTCCACCGTGTTGTTTGAATACCCACTTAATGAAAAGATGCGTACCTGGCTACGTTTGGAAACGCTGCTGCAACAGTTGCATGAAAATCACAGTTGGGCAGATATGGGCAGTGCGCTTGCCTTCTTCCGCGCCGTGGTCGATTTACTCGACGTGCTAGAACGTGGAGACATTCGCACAGAATTGCTTAAAGAGCTGGAACGTCAGCAACAAAAGCTGCTGCAATGGAGCGATGTACCCGGCGTCGATCATGACCGCATCCATGCGCTGCGCCAGCGTTTGAAGCAACTCGCGGCGGTGCTGATGTCCGCGCCGCGCATGGGTCAATTTTTGCGCGAAGACAAGCTGATTGGCATGGTACGGCAGCGCCTGAGCATTCCAGGTGGTTGTTGCAGTTTCGATGTGCCAACTCTGCATCTGTGGCTGCATCAGCCGCAGGCGCAGAAGCAACAGGTAATAGACACCTGGCTACACTCGCTGTCACCGTTAAAGAACTCGCTCGATCAGGTGCTGGAGCTGATACGTCACTCGGGTACTTTTCGGGCGCAAACCAGTTTGAACGGATTCTTTCAAGACAACGCGGTGGATGCCGACCTGATTCGTTTGCAATTGGCTATCGAGCATCAGCTCTACCCTCAGGTATCAGGTCATAAATCACGCTTTGCGATTCGCTTTTTGCCTTTAGACAGCGAAAATGGCCACGTGCCCGCGCGCCTGTCATTTGAGCTAGCCTGTTGTTAACCGATATTGCTGTAGGAAAAAAACATGGATAACGAAACCTTCACTGTTAGCTGCCCCACCTGTAAAAAATCGGTGGAGTGGGGAGAACAGAGCCCTTATCGCCCCTTTTGCAGCAAACGCTGCCAGCTTATCGATCTCGGAGAATGGGCTGATGAAGAAAAGCGCATCCCGAGCAATGAAGATATTTCGGACAGTGACGAATGGAGTGAAGAACCTCGCCATTAACGCCTGACGATTAATCAGCGGGGTTATTGCACCAAATTAGCAATGCGTTTCCTTCAGCCAGCGGATCATCTCGGCGTTGGCGGGAGGAAATTCATCTTCCAGCAGCGACGCGGCATCCAGCCAGCGAGAAGGCTGTCCCTCACGCCCATAGGGTTCTCCCTGCCAGCGTTCAACCATAAAGAAGTGCAGCGTAATGATGCGCTCATCGGTTTCCACGGTTTTGCTGTTTAGCGCTATTGGTGCCAGCGCTTCAATCCCCGCCTCTTCACGCAGTTCGCGAATCAGCGCCTGCTCAGCGGTTTCTCCCGGCTCCACTTTTCCGCCAGGAAACTCCCACATCCCGCCCATGCGCACGCCCTGAGGGCGACGGGCAATAAAAAACTCGCGTTGCGCATTACGAATAATGCCTACCGCAACGTTCAGGTGTTTGCGCACGACTTACTCCTCCAGATTCCAGCCAAATAAAAGGCGGTCATTGACCGCCTCTTCGTTATATCACAGTAAGCGAGCCATTAGTGCTGCAAACGGCCATGACACTGCTTGTACTTTTTACCAGAACCGCACGGGCACGGATCGTTACGACCAACCTTGCGATCCCCCTGTCCAGCGGCCGCGGCCGCCGCGCTGATTTGATCGTCGCTCTGGTGGCTCAGCTGTTGCTGGCGCTGTTGTTCCAGCGCTTCAACTTCTTCCGGCATTCTGACCTGCACCTTGCTCAGCGTGCAGATCACTTCATACTTCAAGGACTCCAGCATGTTGGCAAACATGGAGAAGGATTCGCGCTTGTACTCCTGCTTCGGATCTTTCTGCGCATAGCCACGCAGGTGAATACCCTGACGCAGATAATCCATCGCCGCCAGATGCTCTTTCCACAGGGAATCCAACGTTTGCAGCATCACGCCTTTCTCGAAGTTGCGCATCACATCGACACCAACCACTTCTTCTTTGCGCTGATAACCATCGACGGCTTGTTGCAGGATACGCTCACGCAAGGTTTCTTCATGCAGCGTGTGCTCTTCATCCAACCAGGCTGAAATCGGCAGCTCGAGGTCAAAATCGTTTTTAAGGCGCTGCTCCAGCCCTTCGATATCCCATTGCTCTTCCAGCGACTGCGGCGGAATGTGGTTATCAATTGTCAGCTTAAACACGTCTTCACGGATGCTATTGATGGTTTCACTGATATCCACCACGTCCAGCAATTCATTACGCTGGGTGTAAATGGCACGACGCTGATCGTTAGCCACGTCATCATATTCCAGCAACTGCTTACGAATATCAAAGTTGCGGCTTTCCACCTTACGCTGGGCGTTAGCAATCGCTTTAGTCACCCACGGGTGCTCAATGGCCTCACCGGGTTTCATCCCCAGTTTACGCATCATGTTAGAGACGCGATCGGAAGCAAAAATACGCATCAGCGCATCTTCCATCGACAGGTAAAAACGGGAAGAACCTGCATCCCCCTGACGACCAGAACGGCCACGCAGCTGGTTATCAATACGGCGTGACTCATGACGTTCCGTACCGATAATGTGCAAGCCGCCGGCAGCCAGTACCGCATCGTGACGCACTTGCCACGCCGCTTTGGCCTCGGCAATCGCCGCTTCATCGGGATCGTGCAGCAGCGCTAAATCGGCCTGTAAGCTCCCACCCAGCACGATATCGGTACCACGGCCTGCCATGTTGGTGGCGATAGTCACAGCACCCGCCTGGCCTGCCTGTGCAACAATATCAGCTTCTTTGGCGTGGAATTTGGCGTTCAGGACGTTGTGCTTGATGCCTGCTTTCGTCAGCGCTTCTGACACCACTTCCGATTTCTCGATGGAGATAGTCCCCACCAACACCGGCTGGCCCTTCACGCTGCGCTCTTTAATATCTTCGATGATCGCGTCGATCTTTTCCTGCTCGGTCATGTAGACCAGATCGGGTAAATCTTTACGGATCATCGGGCGGTTGGTCGGCACTACAATGGTATCGAGCTTGTAGATGGAGCTGAATTCAAACGCTTCGGTATCGGCAGTACCGGTCATCCCGGCCAGCTTCTCATACAGGCGGAAGTAGTTCTGGAAGGTGATCGATGCCAGCGTCTGGTTTTCGTTCTGGATCTTCACATTCTCTTTGGCTTCCACTGCCTGATGCAAACCATCAGACCAGCGACGCCCCTGCATTGTACGACCGGTGTGCTCATCCACGATGATCACTTCGCCGTCTTTCACGATGTAGTCAACATCACGGGTGAAAAGCACGTGCGCACGCAGCGCTGCGGTAACGTGGTGCATTAACATGATGTTTGTTGGCGAGTAGAGTGATTCACCCTCATCCATGATGCATTGTTTCACCAGCAGTTCTTCCACCAGCACCAGGCCGCGCTCGGTCAGGTTCACCTGACGCGCTTTTTCATCCACCGAGAAGTGCCCTTCACCGTGGAAGGTATCTGAATCTTCTTTTTCCTGACGAATCAGGTGCGGAATGATTTTGTTAACGCGAATATAGAGATCGGAACTGTCTTCCGCCGGACCGGAGATGATCAGCGGCGTACGCGCTTCATCGATCAGGATGGAGTCCACCTCATCCACCAGCGCATAGTAAAGCTTACGCTGCACGCGCTCTTCCGGGCTAAATGCCATGTTATCGCGCAGATAGTCAAAGCCGTATTCGTTGTTGGTACCGTAGGTGATATCAGCCGCATAAGCTTCACGTTTAGCCGGTGCAGGCATGCCCGGCAGGTTGATACCAACGGTGAGGCCAAGATATTCAAACAGCGGGCGGTTGTTCTCGGCGTCACGCTGTGCCAGGTAGTCGTTCACCGTCACCACGTGCACGCCACGACCAGTCAGGGCATTGAGGTAGGCAGGCAACGTTGCGGTCAGGGTCTTACCTTCACCAGTACGCATTTCTGCGATGCAGCGTTCGTTCAGCACCATGCCGCCCATCAACTGAACGTCAAAGTGGCGCATGCCAAACACACGCTTACTGGCTTCACGTACCACCGCAAACGCTTCATGCAGCAACGCTTCAAGGGTTTCCCCTTTCTCAAGACGCGCGCGGAATTCCGCTGTTTTTGCCTTCAATTCATCATCCGACAGAGCTTCGATGGCCGGTTCCATACGGCTGATCACTTCAACCACTTTACGCATACGGCGCAGCGTACGATCGTTACGGCTGCCAAAAACTTTAGTCAGGATACTGGTTAACATAATGATTTTATTCTCGCGTAGGCCGCTGTATATCAGCGGCGATACGATAGCTACTCATAATTCCTTTCATCGCGATCCGGGGATCGACGAGAGAAGCGGTATTCGCGTTTGCATTCAGAACAGTGACATTGTCCATGTTCGTTGTTATACGCCAGGAAAACGCGAGTGAAACGGCGTGTCAGGCAGAGCGTGCTGGCCCAGCGCGGATGCCACGGACTTGAGACAACCATAGCCCGGTACGGTGAGGAGAAGCGGCAAAAACCAGAGTGCCGTGCAGTGGGGGGGTTAACGCCGAGGGCGTTTCCGGCAGCGTCAACAAGGCATTGAGCGTATCCAAAATTACCAGCGGGTGCGCACTTAACGCCGCCTCAGCCTCCGGCAATACGTGTGCCTGAGGCACCGTCAATGCAAAGGAGAGATGGCGAATAACCGTGCGAATGGCATGTTGATGCCAATAATCGATACCAAACGACGTGCGGCGATGCACCTCTTTCAAACTGGCCAGTTCGGTCAGGCTGAAAGCGACGGGATTCTGGCGACTGATACTGGCCGTCGCGTTGGACGCAGAAGCATTCTCGTTGGTGTCGTTAAAGCTGGTCGGCAGACCAAGGCTGGCCGCCACCATCCCCAACAGGAGATGTGGCCAAAAATAACGTCTGCCAAATTGTCGCCAACGATTTAGAATACCCATGACGAGTTTATTTGCCCACCGGAGCCTGATACCTATGCGTGATAGTCGCCCCCAATCGCTGGAGTCTCTGTTCGATAACGTGTCAGGGGGAAATAAAGGCCCCTTGCACGATGTCCAACAGCGCGCTATCGCCTTGTTAAAACTTAATCGGGCCGTGAAAGGCTTACTGCCTTCTCAACTGCACCCGTGGTGTCGCGTCGCGAATTACCGACAAGGCCACCTGATTCTGGAAACTGCCAATGCAAGCTGGTTAATGCGGTTACGTTATGAGCAACCCTCGTTACTCTCAGCATTGCGCGCTCAGATATTACCATCATTGGCATCGATCGACATCAGGATTAATCCCGCGCTGGCCGCAAAAGGGGATGAAACTGTATCGGGAAAGGATCATTTAAACGCAGAAAACAAAAATTCAGACTCGCCGCCCCGTCAACTGAGCGAACAAAGCGCCGAGACGCTCCGGCATTTAGCCAGCCACAGTCCGGAGAAATTGAGGAAGATATTAGAAAGGCTGGCTTCACTCGCCGGAGAGGGTACGAGTAAAACCAGCAAACAGAAAAAATAACCTGTCACATTCGCCTGAACGACGACGCTAACGACCGATGTCGGTTACGCCAGCACCGTAGAAGGGGCTTTGAACGCCAACGGCACTTCGCGCTCGTTTTCAAAGGTGACGTATTCCCACGCTTCCTGTTTAGCCAACACCGCCTGCAACAGCTTGTTGTTTAGCGCATGGCCAGATTTGAACGCAGAGAACGCACCAATGATGTTATAACCACACATGAACAGGTCGCCGATAGCATCCAGCATTTTGTGACGCACAAATTCGTCTTCAAAACGCAGGCCATCTTCATTCAGCACACGATAATCGTCTACCACGATAGCGCAATCCATACTGCCGCCCAGGCACAGACCGCGGGATTGCAGGTATTCGATATCGCGCATAAAGCCGAAAGTACGGGCTCGGCTGATCTGGCGAATAAACGCATCGGCTGAGAAATCGAGACAATAGCGCTGTGAACCTGCATCAATCGCCGGGTGGTTAAAATCGATAGTAAAATCAAGTCTGAAACCGTTATACGGCGTCAGTTCTGCCCATTTATCACGGTCTTCAACCCGCACAGGTTGTTTGATGCGAACAAACTTTTTGGCGCAGTTCAGCTCTTCAATACCGGCATCAAGCAGCAGGTAGACGAACGGGCTGGCACTGCCATCCATAATTGGAATTTCCGGGGCATCAACATCAATCACGATGTTATCGATACCCAACCCCGCCAAGGCGGCGTTCAGGTGTTCCACCGTTGAAATACGCACGTCATGCTCGTTTACCAGGCAAGTACAGAGCATGGTATCACGCACGGATTTGGCATCAGCCGGAAAATCAACCGGTGGATTCAAGTCAGTGCGGCGATAGATGACCCCGGTATTCGCCGGTGCAGGTCGCATCGTCAGAGTGACTTTCTTGCCGGTATGCAAACCGACGCCCGTCGCCTGTACGATACGCTTTAATGTACGTTGTTTGATCATCGTATTATCTCGCAATGTTACTGAACCAACCGTCCTAGCTTACACCAGGATCGGCGGGACAGTTTAGCACAAAGAGCGGAGATTCCAATCACAAGGCGGAGGTTAGTCCGCTTGTTTGCGCAAAAATGCGGGAATATCCAAATAGTCAGGCTCTTTGTTGGTTTGTACCGTTTGGTCATTAACCACCTTGGCCGCCGGTTTTTCCTGCGTCAGCGGCGTCATACCGTGCTGCTGGTAACGGTGATCCATGACCGGTTGGCTGGCTTGTTTGTTGGTCACCAGCGTAATTTCCGGGCGCTTGTCCATGCCGATACCGGTCGCCACCACGGTGACGCGCAGTTCGTCGTTCATGTCCGGATCCAACGAGGTACCAATCACCACGGTGGCATTGTCGGAGGCGAACGCACGGATAGTGTTACCCACGGTTTCGAACTCATCCAGACGCAGGTCAAAGCCCGCCGTGATGTTAACCAGCACGCCGCGCGCGCCAGACAGGTCGATATCTTCCAACAGCGGGCTGGAAATCGCCATTTCAGCCGCTTCTTCGGCACGGTCTTCACCGCGCGCCACGCCGGAGCCCATCATGGCATAACCCATTTCTGACATCACGGTCCGCACGTCGGCAAAGTCAACGTTCATCAGACCAGGACGGGTAATCAGTTCGGCAATACCTTGGACAGCGCCTTTCAGTACATCGTTCGCTGCACCGAATGCATCCAGTAAAGAAATGCCGCGACCCAGCACTTTCAGCAGTTTGTCGTTAGGGATGGTGATCAGCGAATCCACATGCTTGGACAGCTCGGCAATCCCCTGCTCGGCAAACGCCATGCGCTTTTTGCCTTCGAAGTTGAAGGGCTTGGTCACAACCGCAACCGTCAGGATACCGAGATCCTTTGCCACTTCAGCCACTACGGGTGCTGCACCGGTACCGGTACCACCGCCCATACCGGCAGCGATAAACACCATGTCAGCACCATCAAGCGCAGCACGCAGCGCTTCACGGTCTTCTTCCGCCGAGTTACGACCCACTTCCGGGTTGGCGCCTGCGCCCAGCCCTTTGGTGATGCCGCTACCAATCTGAATAGTCTGACCCACCGCAGTCTTGCGCAGTGCCTGCGCATCGGTGTTCACTGCGAAGAATTCGACGCCTTCGATGCGCTCGCGCACCATATGTTCGACGGCGTTACCGCCGCCACCGCCGACGCCGATGACTTTAATCACCGCGTCGTTGGTTAACTCCATTGGTTCAAACATAATTTCTCTCCGTTTTGTGCCTGTACCGCGAGACCTTCAAGTGTGCCACACGATCTCTGATAAACATTAAAATTCCTTTCTCAGCCAGCTACTGATGCGTTTAAACCAATTGCCCACTGAGCCACGTTTTTCTACTTCGTGCTCACCGCCCAGGTGAGACTCTTTGCCGTAATGCAGCAGCCCGACCGCCGTTGAGTAGAAGGGCTCCTGCGCATAAT
Source organism: Symbiopectobacterium purcellii (assembly GCF_052050035.1). GTDB lineage: Bacteria > Pseudomonadota > Gammaproteobacteria > Enterobacterales > Enterobacteriaceae > Symbiopectobacterium > Symbiopectobacterium purcellii_A. Next base: position 2,670,377 of record NZ_CP189882.1, on the reverse strand, counting down.
CCGTTAAGCCTGTTATATTCAGTGGCTGACCGATACGCACCTGCGTGTGGAATACGCGTTTGGCGCAATCAACCAGCCCGTCGATCTGAGCGGCACCGCCCGTCAGCACAATGCCGGCGGCCAAATGGTGCTTCACGCCCTGCTGACGGAGTTGCTCCTGCAATTGCAAAATTTCATCGTTCACCAAATTGAGCAATTCGGTGTAACGCGGTTCAATCACTTCAGCCAGGGTCTGCCGTTGCAGACTACGTGGCGGCCGACCGCCAACGCTCGGCACTTCCAAATTTTCGTCTTTGCTGACGATCGCACCTAATGCGCAACCGTGACGGACCTTGATGGCTTCCGCGTCCGTGGGCGGCGTGCCAAACGCATAAGCGATGTCACTGGTCACGACATTGCCCGCGTAAGGGATCACCTTAGTGTGGCGCAGCGCACCGCCGGTATACACCGCGATATCCATGGTGCCACCGCCGATATCCACCACGCAAACGCCCAACTCAAGCTCATCTTCCGTCAGCACGGCGTAACTGGAAGCCAGGCCAGCGAAAATCAGTTGGTCCACTTTCAGACCGCAGCGCTCTACGGCTTTGACAATGTTTTTCGCCATATCATTATGACAGGTTATCAAATGCACCTTTGCCTGCATGCGCACGCCGGAGAGACCAATCGGGTTCTTGATCCCTTCCTGGTAATCAATGGCGTATTCTTGCGGAATCACATGCAAAATACGGTGTTCATCGCGCACACGCACGGATTTCGCCGTGTGGACCACGCTCTGGACGTCATCCTGCGTCACTTCTTCTTCCGAAATCGGCACGATACCGATTTCATTTTGGCAACTGATGTGTTTGCCCGACAGCGCCAGATAGACGGAAGAGATTTGACAATCCGCCATCAACTCAGCCTGGTCAATGGTCCGCTGTACACATTTAACAACGGACTCCAAATCGTTAACGCCGCCTTTATCCATCCCGCGTGACGGACAACTGCCCACGCCGATGATATTGACCATGCCATCGGGCAGAACTTCCCCTACCAGTGCAGCCACTTTTGCTGTACCGATTTCCAGCCCAACTACCAGTTTTCTGTCCGTCGACTTGATCATTGTTGTTTAGCCTGTGCCTGATTCTGTTGCTGATTACCGTTCAGTTTTTGATCAACGTCTTTTCGCTGAGCATTTCCCTGCTGCTGATCCAGCAGAGGCGGTGCCCATCCTACCGCGGCACCGGTGTCATAACGTAAGTCCACGTAGCTAACACGTTTGTTGTCGTTCTGCGCCTGCCGCTGCAACAGCGGGTAAATCTCTAGAAAACGTTCCAAACGCCGGGCTCGCTCATCACGCCCCAATTCCAGGCGGATGTCATCTTCCAACCCTAACTGCCATGAATGCCGCGCACTCATCGCCACCATTTTTAATGTCAGCTTACTGCTCGCCAACACCTGACTCATGGTGTGGTAGCCTTCCAGCACATCGTTTTCGCTGCCTTCTGGCCCGTACAGCAGCGGCATTTTGCGATTACCGACCCGTTCAACGGGCACGCTGAAGGAATTGCCTTCTGCATCCACCATCAGTTGGTCATTCCACCGCGCTACGGGCACATATTCAACCAGATGAATCTTTAATTCGTCAGGCCACTGCTTACGCACGCTTGCCTGTTTGATCCACGGCAGACGTTCAATCTGCTGCTGGATAACATCCACATCCTGCGTCATAAAGGTGCCCGGCGCGCCCAGCGACAATATCGCCTGGCGAATATCATCATGGGTGGTGTAGTGCCGCTCACCGGTGACCACCAAACGCGACAGCGGCAACCGACTGGCATCCTTCATCCATTGCAACACCATCAAGCCGCCCCACAGGATAGTGCCAAGCACCATCAGCAGGAACAACAATCCGGCCAATTGCCCACCGTTACTGCGACGCCCGCCTTTTGGCTCCTCGTCGCGTCCGCGCAAATTCCGCGCCGCCTGCGACATATCAAACAGCCGAGGCCAGGATCTGCGCGACAAGCTGCGAGAAGCTCATCCCGTGCTGCCGGGCAGCCATCGGCACCAGACTGTGATCCGTCATACCGGGCGACGTATTCACTTCCAACAGGTAAAACGCACCGTCGGTATCCAACATCAGATCAACACGGCCCCAACCGCGACATCCCAATGCCGCAAAGGCTGCTTGCGCCAGTGCACCGATGGCCTGCTCCTGCTCTGCCAGCAGCCCACTGGGACAAAAATACTGCGTCTCGTCCGAGAGGTACTTCGCGTCATAATCGTAAAACGCGCCAGCTGCCTGAATACGAATCGAGGGCAGCACCGTCTCGCCTAACAGCGCCACCGTATATTCCGGTCCACTCAGCCACTTCTCAACCAGCACATCGTCGTCATGCTCAAAAGCGGTGTCCAGTGCCGCCGTCAGTTCCTCTTGCTGCGTCACTTTGCTCATGCCGACGCTGGAACCCTCACGGCTCGGCTTCACGATCAGCGTCAATCCGAGGTGCACACAGGCTGACTGCAACTGCTCAGGCGTTAACGCATGATACTGTGCCCGCGTCAACGCGACATAAGGGGCTATCGGCAATCCTAACGACTGCCACACCAGCTTGGTGCGCCATTTGTCCATGGTCAGCGCCGACGCCATCACACCGCTGCCGGTGTAAGGCAATTGCAAAAACTCCAATACCCCTTGCAGCGTGCCGTCTTCCCCACCCCGACCGTGCAGGGCGATAAACACTTTGTCGAATCCGACCTCTTTCAGGCGAGTGACTGGGAAATCGCGGGTGTCAACGGCATGCGCATCAATTCCCGCCTCTTTGAGCCCGGCAACCACCGCCTGCCCGGAGCGCAATGACACGTCACGCTCCGCCGATGTTCCTCCCAGCAGCACTGCCACTTTTTCCGCCATACTCACTCCGTAACCAGAGGTTGTAAGCGGGTATCCGCCAGTTTACGCGCCAGCTTGCCCACATTGCCCGCGCCTTGAATCAGCACCAGATCGCCATCCTGTAACGTCGGTGCCAGCAGCGTTGCCAGCATATCCGGATCGGTAACCAGAATCGGATCGACCTTGCCGCGTCCGCGAATAGTACGACACAGCGAGCGGCTATCAGCACCTGGAATGGGGCTTTCTCCCGCCGAGTACACATCCAGCATCAGCAACACATCCACTTGCGACAACACGTGGGCAAAATCGTCATACAGGTCGCGCGTGCGCGTATAACGGTGCGGCTGAAATACCATCACCACGCGTTTCTCCGGCCAACCGGCGCGAGCGGCTTTGATCGTTGCATCCACTTCTGTCGGGTGGTGGCCGTAGTCATCCACCAGCATTACACTGCCTGCGTTGCCATTTACCTCATACAGCGGGAATTCCCCCAGGAAATCGAAACGGCGTCCGGTTCCCTGAAAACTGGAGAGCGCACGCAGGATTGCCGCGTCATCAATGCCCTCTTCCGTCGCCACAGCAACCGCTGCCGCCGCGTTCAACGCGTTATGGCGGCCCGGTGCGTTCAGCGTAACCTGCAACAGCGGCTTACCCTGACGCGCCAGTGTAAAGTGCCCCTGCGCACCGGACTGACGGTACTCTGCCACGCGCACATCGGCGTCATCGCTAAAGCCGTAGGTGGTGATATGACGCCCCACGCGCGGCAGCAATTCACGAATCACCGCATCGTCCACGCACATCACCGCACGGCCATAAAACGGCAGATTGTGCAAAAAGTTGATGAACATCTGCTTTAAATTTTCAAAATCGCCCTGATAGGTATCCATATGATCTGCTTCGATATTGGTGACAATCGCCACCATCGGTTGCAGATGCAGGAAGGACGCATCACTCTCGTCCGCTTCCGCAATCAGGTAACGACTGGAGCCCAGGCGCGCATGCACACCTGCTGCTTTTACCAACCCACCGTTGACAAAGGTCGGGTCCAGACCCGCCTCGGCATAAATACTGGCGACCATCGCGGTGGTAGTGGTTTTGCCGTGGGTTCCGGCAATCGCGATACCGTGGCGAAAACGCATTAATTCGGCCAGCATTTCAGCGCGGCGGATCACCGGAATACGCGCCTCGTGGGCCGCAACGATTTCCGGGTTATCCGCGCTAATAGCGCTGGATACCACCACCACGCTGGCGTCTTTCACGTTCTCAGCGCGGTGATGAAAATAGATCTGCGCCCCCAGCGCCGCCAACTGCTGCGTCACCGCGTTCGGTGCCAGGTCGGAGCCGCTGATGTGGTACCCTTCATTCGCTAACACTTCGGCAATACCGCCCATGCCAGCACCGCCGATGCCGACAAAATGGATGTGCCGCACGCAATGCATTTCGGGCACGATGGAACGCAGTTTTGCCAATTGCTGTGTATTCACTTTTTCTACCGCTACCTTTTCACTTGTACTTCATTCACTTGTCATGGGGAGACAACCTGCACCCATGCATTCTATTCTGTCAGCCGCACCTTACTGCGCGGCGGCGGCCACTTCAGCGGCCACGCGTTCAGTGGCATCCGGCATCGCCACGGAACGGGCACTCTGTGCCATATCGCGCAACGTGGCGCGATCCCAACCGGACAGCACATCGCTCACGGCATCAACACTCAGTGCCGACTGCTCAATAATTTTGGCGGCACCCGCCTGTTCCAGCGGCAGCGCATTCCAATATTGCTGCCGGTCTTTATGCTGAAAGGGCACAAACAGCGCAGGCAAACCGGCGGCGGCAATCTCACTAACGGTAAGCGCACCGGAACGGCACACCACCACGTCGGCCCAGCTATAGGCTTGCGCCATGTCATCAATAAATTCGGTGACGTTGTGCTGCGGCACACCTGCCGCGGCATAAGCCTGCTGCACCTCGGCCAACGCGCCTTTGCCCGTCTGGTGCCAGATCGTGACATTACCACCGAGTCGCGCGGCGACGTCCGGCAACGTGCGGTTTAACACCCGAGCACCTTGGCTTCCGCCCACCACCAGCACACGGATTGGGCCTTCACGCCCGGCCAAACGTTCATCGGGTGTAGGCAACGCCAAGACATCGGTACGCACCGGGTTGCCCACCACGTCAGCGTTGGGAAACGCGCCTGGAAAAGCCTGTAAGACCTTGCGCGCAATGCGCGACAGCCAGCGGTTGGTTAACCCCGCAATGCCGTTTTGCTCATGCAGCACCACCGGGATACCGCATAACCACGCTGCCAGGCCGCCCGGCCCGGACACATAGCCGCCCATGCCCAGCACCACGTCCGGCTGGTAGCGTTTCATGATCGCTTGCGCCTGACGCACCGCGCGATAAATCCGCAGTGGCGCACACAGTTGCGCCGCAATGCCTTTGCCGCGCAAACCGGAAATACGAATAAAATCAATCTCAATGCCGTTTTTTGGCACCAAATCGGCTTCCATGCGATCGGCAGTTCCCAGCCAACGAACCTGCCAACCCTGCGCCATCAAATGATGTGCGACCGCCAGCCCCGGTAACACATGTCCTCCGGTGCCGCCTGCCATCACCATCAAGCGCTTACCTTCGCCACTCATTTGGCACTCCTCGTGAACGCCTGCGCTTTAGTCAGACGCGTCTCAAAATCGATCCGTAACAGCAACACAATGGCGGTAGACATAATGATCAAACTCGAGCCACCGTAACTGATTAACGGCAGCGTCAGCCCTTTGGTGGGCAACATTCCCGCAGCAGCGCCGACGTTTACCAGCGTTTGGAAACTAAACCAGATGCCGATAGAACACGCCAAAAAGCCGGAAAATCGTTGATCGATCTCCAACGCACGCTTACCGATGGACATGGCCCGAAAAGCGACGAAGAATATCATTAACAACGCCAAAACCACACCGATATAGCCGAGCTCTTCGCCTAAAATGGAAAAAATAAAGTCGGTGTGCGCTTCCGGTAAATACTCCAATTTCTGCACCGAGTTTCCTAATCCTTGCCCCCACAGCTCGCCGCGGCCAAATGCCATCAGCGACTGGGTTAACTGGTAGCCACTGCCGAACGGATCTTCCCAGGGATTCCAGAACGACGTCACACGGCGCATACGGTAAGGTTCCGCCACAATCAGCAAACCGACGGCAAACATGCCGCAGCCAATGATGGCGAGAAACTGCCACAGCTTGGCACCGGCCAGAAACAGCATCGCCAGCGTGGTGATAAACAGCACGACCACCGTGCCCAGATCGGGCTGTGCCAGCAACAGAACGGCCAGCACCACCATCACGCCCATTGGTTTGCAAAAGCCCCAGAAGTTGTTACGGACTTCCTCTACCTTGCGCACCATGTAGCTAGAGAGGTAGCAAAACAGCGCCAGCTTCGACAATTCTGCGGGCTGCACGCGCAGCGGCCCCAGCGCAATCCAGCGCGAAGCACCGTTTACCGAACTGCCGACCACCAGCACTACCAGCAGCAGCACCAGTGTGAGCAACAACAATATCGGGCTGTAACGCTGCCAGACGTCCATCGGCACACGCATGGTGATCAACGCCAGCGCAAATGCCAGACCCAAGTAGAACGCGTCACGTTTGGCAAAAAAGAACGGGTCGCTGGTCAGGCGCTGCCCCACCGGCATGGATGCCGATGTCACCATTACAAACCCGATGACGGCCAGCCCGAACGTCAGCCAGAGCAGGGTGCGGTCATACATCACGATGCTCTGCACATCGCTTTCCCGTGTCCCCATGACCCAGCCTTTCAGTCGTTCAATGACTGGCAGTCCAATAAAGCTCATCAGCCAAGCTCCTCCGCTAATCGGGCGAACTCATCGCCACGCTGTTCGAAGCTTTTAAACTGATCGAGACTGGCACACGCGGGAGACAGCAGCACCAGATCGCCGGGCACTACGCGGGTAGCAATCACCCGCAGGGTTTGCTCCATCGTCTCAGTCTGCTCGGCTATTTCTGGGCACAATGCCGCCAATTGGGCACCATCACGCCCGAAGCAATACAGGCGAATATTGTCGCCCTGGACATAACGCAACAACGGCGAAAAATCGGCCGACTTTCCGTCGCCGCCTAACAGCAAATGCAGCGTACCTTTAACCTGCAACCCGCTGAGCGCCGCTTCGGTGCTGCCAACGTTGGTGGCTTTGGAATCATTAATCCAACGCACGCCGTTACGCTGCCACACGCACTGGAAACGGTGCGGCAAACCGGTAAAGGTGGTGAGTGCCGTTAACGCAGGCGCGCGAGGAATCCCCACCACATCCGCCAATGCCAGTGCCGCCAGCGCATTGGTGTGGTTATGTTGCCCCACCAGAGAAATCTCTTTGGTATTCAAAACGCGCTCGCCTTTCACGCGCAGCCAGGTTTCGCCCTGCTGGGTGTTGAGGTGATAGTCGCCCACATCAACGCCAAAGCTGATACAGCGCGCATCAGCACCTTTAATCGGCATGGTCAGCGCGTCATCGGCGTTCACCACACACACCTGCGCATGGTCATAGACACGTAACTTGGCAGCACGATACTGTTGGATACCAAACGGATAGCGGTTGGTATGATCTTCCGTAACGTTGAGGATGGTGGCAGCGGCAGCGTGCAGGCTGGAGGTGGTTTCCAACTGGAAGCTCGACAGCTCAAGCACGTACAGTTGGCACGGCTGTTTGAGTAGCGTCAGCGCAGGCAGGCCTATATTCCCGCCAACCACGACCGACCAACCGGCCGCCTTAGCCATTTCACCGACCAGCGTAGTGACCGTACTTTTACCGTTGGAGCCGGTAATCGCCACAATCGGTGCCTGCGCTTCTCGGCAGAACAGCTCGATATCGCCCACAATTTCTACGCCTGCGGCGGCCGCATCGGCCAGCGCGGGCGTTGCCAGTGCAATACCGGGGCTGGCAACAATCAGATCAGCCGCTAACAGCCAGTCTTCATTTAATGAACCAAGGTGGCGATCAACCTCGGCAGGTAACTTATCCAGACCAGGTGGACTAACACGGGTATCCACTACGCGCGGCGTCATACCGCGCGTCAGGAAGAAATCAACGCAGGAAAGCCCGGTGATCCCCAGGCCAATAATGACAACGTTTTTACCCTTATAGTCCATCATAGTGTTACCGTACCTTCAGCGTTGCCAGGCCAATCAGCACCAGCATCAGCGAAATAATCCAAAAACGCACAATCACGCGCGGCTCTGGCCACCCTTTGAGTTCATAGTGATGGTGAATCGGTGCCATGCGGAAGATACGCTGTCCGCGTAGCTTGAATGAACCGACCTGAAGGATCACCGACAGGGTTTCAACCACGAACACCCCGCCCATAATCACCAGCAAGCATTCCTGACGCAGCAGGACAGCGATGGTGCCTAACGCGCCGCCGAGCGCCAGTGAGCCGACATCGCCCATAAACACCTGAGCCGGATAGGTGTTAAACCACAGGAAACCCAGCCCTGCGCCGACGATCGCCGTACAGACGATAACCAGTTCACTGGCGTGGCGAATGTAAGGGATATGCAGATAACCGGCAAAATTCATGTTACCCGTCGCCCACGCCACCAGCGCGAAACCGGCGGCGACAAACACCGTCGGCATAATCGCCAAACCATCCAACCCGTCAGTAAGGTTGACCGCGTTGCTGGTGCCGACGATGACAAAGTAGGTCAGCAAAATGTAGATCAGGCCCAGTTGCGGCATCACATCTTTAAAGAACGGCACCACCAGTTGCGTCGCCGGTGTGCCTTTGCCGATGGCATACATGGTAAATGCCACCGCCAGCGCAATCACCGACTGCCAGAAATACTTCCAGCGTGCAATCAATCCCTTAGTATCTTTACGCACCACTTTGCGGTAATCATCGATAAAGCCGACGATACCGTAGCCCAGCAGCACCAGCAGCACACACCACACATAGGGGTTGGACAAGTTGGACCACAGCAGCACCGAAAAAATGATCGCTGCCAGAATCATGACACCGCCCATGGTCGGCGTGCCGCGTTTGCTGAAGTGAGATTCAGGCCCTTCGTTGCGCACCACTTGCCCAATCTGCAATTTTTGCAGCCAGGCAATCAGGTGCGGTCCCATCCACAAGGAGATCACTAACGCGGTCAGCAGGCTGACAATGGCGCGAAACGTCAAATACGAGAAGACGTTAAAGCCGGAATAGAATTTGACCAGATGTTCGGCCAGCCACACTAACATGCTGCATTCTCCTGTAATGCGTGTACCACATGCTCCATCGCAGAGCTCCGGGAGCCTTTAACCAAAATGCTGATCGTGCCATGCGTAGACAGCAACGTTTGCAAACGCGCTATCAATGCGGCCCGATCGGAAAAATGTTCACCACGTTCACTGTTGAGGCTGATGGCCTGACTCAGGGTGCCAATGCTCAATACCGCATCAATGCCTGCGTCACGCGCCACTTCGCCCACCTGCTGATGACACGCCTCGGCATCCTCCCCAAGTTCTCCCATATCACCCACCACCAGCACACGGTAGCCCGGCATCTCCGCCAGCGTGTGCACCGCCGCAGTCATCGACCCCACATTGGCGTTGTAACTGTCATCCAGCAGCAGTTTGTTTGCCTCCAGCAGAATGGGGAACAAGCGCCCCGGCACGGCCTTGAGCTGCGCCAGCCCCTCTTTCACCTGCTGCAACCCCGCGCCTACTGACATCGCCAGTGCGGCAGCCGCCAGCGCGTTTGCCACGTTATGTTGACCCGGCAGCGGCACGTTGACTTCCTGCGAGCCAAACGGCGTATGGAGTTCAAACAGCATACCCCCGCCTTCATGGCGAATATCGCTGGCGTAGTAGTCTGTGTTCTCACCGTGCTGCGGCGAAAATTGCCATACCGTTTTGTCGCGTAGCACGTAGTGCCAATGCGTCAGGTCATTGCTGTCGGCGTTAATCACCGCGATACCTTTGGTGGGCAAACCGTTGAAGATCTCCCCTTTGGCTCGTGCCACGCCTTCCAACGACCCAAACCCTTCCAGATGTGCGGCTGCCAGGTTGTTCACCAGCGCGCTATCCGGACGCACCAGATTAGTGGCATAGGCAATCTCACCAATGTGGTTGGCCCCCAGCTCAATCACCGCAAAGCGATGATCAAGGGTGAGGCGCAGCAGCGTTAACGGCACACCAATGTCGTTATTGAAATTGCCATCGGTGTAAAGCACGTCGCCACACTGACGCAAAATCGCTGCCGTCATCTCTTTAACGGAGGTTTTGCCAGAAGAACCGGTCAATGCCACCACGCGCGCAGAGGATTGACGGCGCATCCAGGCACCCAGCTCGCCCAACGCCAGACGGGTATCCCCCACCAGCAGTTGCGGCACATCGATAGGTAAGTGCTTACTGACCAACAGAGCCGCCGCGCCACCGCGTACCGCCTGATGGGCATAATCATGAGCATCAAATTTTTCACCGCGCAGGGCGATAAACAGGCAGCCCGGCGTCAATTTTCGGGTATCGGTGCACACTGTTTCCACCGCCACATCCTCGCCGAGGAGCGTGGCATTTAACGCCGTGGCCAGTTGCTGCAACGTAACGCGAATCATGCGATAACCCCCAGCAGACGAGCGGCAGTCACGCGATCGGAATAATCGAGACGCTGATTGCCCACCAGTTGATAATCTTCATGCCCTTTACCTGCAATCAACACAATATCGTCCACTTTCGCCTGCATAATGACGCTGGTCACGGCTTCAGCGCGACCGTGCACCGCTTGTACCCGCCCGGCATCCACCAGACCGGCAAGAATATCTTTTACGATAGCCTGCGGCTCTTCGCTCCTGGGGTTATCGTCCGTCACCACAACGCGATCGGCCAGTTGTTCCGCGATCGCCCCCATAAGTGGGCGCTTACCTTTGTCGCGATCGCCGCCGCAACCGAATACACACCACAGTTGACCGGAGCAATGCAGACGCGCCGCCGCCAGCGCTTTTTCCAGCGCATCCGGCGTGTGGGCGTAGTCAACAATCACGGTAGGTTTACCCGGCGCTTTAAACACTTCCATGCGGCCGCAAACCGGCTGCAATTGTGCGCCGGTTTCCATTAATCTATCCAGCGGATAGCCAAGGGAAAGTAGCGTTGCCAGCGCCATTAGCAGATTGCTGACGTTAAATTCACCCATAAGGCGACTTTCTATGCGACCACTCCCCCACATAGCGTCAAAGGCGATCGATGCACCGTCGTCGTGATAATCCACGGCAGTGGCTTTCAGCCAGCGGCCACGGCAGCCTGGCACTAGATTATTGTGCAACGTTACCGCTACAGCATCCGGCAACTGCGCCAGCCAGCGCCGCCCCACTTCATCGTCGGCGTTAATGATCGCCTGGCCTACTTTATGTTCTGAAAACAGAGACAATTTGGCAGCCTCATAGCTTTCCATATCATCGTGATAATCCAGATGATCGCGGCTCAGGTTGGTGAACACTGCCGCTGCGAACGGCAACGCCGCAACGCGATGCTGTACCAAGCCGTGCGAAGAAACCTCCATCGCGGCAAAGGTGGCGCCTTGTTCAACCAACTGATTCAGAACGTGCTGTACATCGACTGCCGAGCCGGTGGTGTTCGCCGTAGGATTGACGTGCCCTAACAGACCATTACCCACAGTGCCCATCACGGCGCTGGTATCGCCCAGCAGTTGACTCCATTGGGCCAGCAATTGGGTAATGGTGGTTTTACCGTTGGTGCCGGTCACACCGACCAACCGTAATTTTTCCGCAGGCTGCTGATAAAAACGCCCCGCCAACGCCGACAGCCGTTGACTCAAGTTACTCAGATACACAACCGGAACGCCGTGCATTTCACGTACCGTGCCATCAGCAGCTTCACCGTCTGCCTCTGCAATCACCGCCGCCACGCCTTGTGCAATAGCCTGGGGAATATAGCGACGCCCATCCGCGCTGTGGCCAACCACGGCCACAAACAGATCGCCTGCCGCCGCAACACGGCTGTCCAGCGTCATTTCCCGCAGTTGGCGCGGTGGGACATCTTGCACCCACGGTGCCAGTAAATCGCACAGATTACGATCTGCCACCTGAAACCTCTTTATGGTTAATCACAAAATCATTTTTATCGCCGACGGGCAGCGCATCCGGCTCAACGTTCATGGTGCGCAATACGCCGCCCATGATGGCGCCGAACACCGGCGCGGAAACGGAGCCACCGTAGTAATTGCCTGCTTTGGGATCGTTAATCACCACCACCAGCGCAAAGCGCGGGTTGCTGGCAGGTGCGACACCTGCGGTGTAGGCAATGTATTTGTTGATGTATTTGCCATCCGGTCCGACTTTTTTCGCCGTACCGGTTTTGATGGCAACACGGTATCCCTTGATCGCCGCTTTGGTTCCGCCGCCACCGGGCAGCGCAACGCTTTCCATCATGTGCACCACCGTGCGCACGATGGGCTCGGCAAAAATGCGCTCCCCCGGCACCGGCGGATCGACTTTGGTAATGGAGAGCGGACGATAGATACCATAGCTACCGATAGTGGCGTAAACGCGCGCCAGTTGCAGCGGCGTCACCATCAATCCATAGCCGAAAGAAAAGGTGGCCCTCTCTATGTCAGACCACCGTTGTTTTTGAGGGTATAAGCCACTGCTTTCTCCGACCAACCCCAAATTGGTCGCTTTTCCCAAGCCAAAACGCGAGTAAGTGTCTACCAGCGCTGAGGAGGGCATCGCTAACGCCAGTCGTGAAACACCGACGTTACTCGACTTCTGTAGTATCCCGGTCAGGGTCAGTTCCGTGTAGCGGGCGACGTCTTTGATCTCATGACCGTTGATATAATAGGGCAAGGTATTGAGCAGGCTGTTTTCTTTCACCACGTTACGTTGCAGCGCCGTCATCACCACCATCGGTTTTACCGTTGAACCCGGTTCAAAAATGTCGGTAATGGCGCGGTTACGCATAACGTCCATCGGCGTGCCCGCCAGGTTGTTCGGATTGTAGGAAGGGCTGTTGGCCATCGCCAGCACTTCACCCGTGTTGACGTCCACCAGCACGGCGGTGCCAGCTTCCGCATTATTGAAAGCCACGGCGTTGTTCAGTTCGCGATAAACCAACGCTTGCAGGCGCTCATCAATGCTCAACATCAGGTTGTGTGCCGCCTGACTGTCAACGGAGGAGATATCCTCAATCACGCGACCAAAACGGTCTTTACGCACCGTGCGTTCACCCGGTTGCCCGGTCAGCCAACGATCGAAGCTTTTCTCAACGCCCTCAATGCCCTGACCATCAATATTGGTGAAACCAATCAGGTGGGACGTTACCTGACCAGCAGGATAGTAACGGCGTGATTCCTGGCGCATATAGATGCCCGGCAGCTTGAGTTTGTGGACGTATTCACCGATAGCAGGGTTCACCTGACGCGCCAGATAGACAAAGCGTCCTTTCGGGTTAGCGTTGATTTTCGCTGACATCTGATCGAGCGGCAAATCCAGCGCATCAGAAAGCGCTTTCCAACGGGTATCGAGCGACACGCCGCCGTGTTCATTCAGCTCTTTAGGATCGGCCCAGATAGCGTTAACCGGCACGCTGACCGCCAATGGACGCCCAGCGCGATCGCTGATCATGCCGCGCGCGGTAGGCACCTCCTGCACGCGCAGGGAACGCATGTCCCCTTCACGCACCAGTTGGTCCGGGTTGATCACCTGCAAATAGGCGGTGCGTAACATCAGCCCTACCATCGCCAACAGTATGCCTGAACAGAGCAACGCAAAACGCCAGCTTACAAAGCTGGCCTTATCTTCCTGTCGTTTAAACTTTCCTGTGCGCGCTGCTTTCATGCCAAATGATTACCTATGTTCTCATGCTCAACCAGACTCACTGTTTGACTACGATATTTTCCTGCGCCGGGTCCACGTGCCCCATGTGCAGCTTTTCCGTTGCAATACGCTCTACCCGACTGTGATCGCCCAAGGCGTTCTCTTCCAGAATCAGGTTGCGCCATTCGATATCCAACGCATCACGCTCCAACAACAACTGCTCGCGCTGGGCGGTCAGCAAGCGCGTCTTGTGTGCGGTCGTCACCACCAGCACCGCAGAGACCAACGCACCGATCAGCAACAGCAGTGGCAATTTGCCGTGACGAAGGATGTCCTGGCCGATAATACCCGCCAGGCTGTGCCGCTCGTTGCTTATCATTCCGCTAGCCGTTCCGCGATACGTAACACGGAGCTACGCGCTCTCGGGTTTTCTGCCACTTCGGCTTCCGGCGGCATCATCTTGCCCACCGTTTTCAGCGTTTGACCGCCTTGCGCACGCAGTTGCGCTTCGGTTAACGGTATCCCGGCGGGCACCTGTGGCCCACGGCTGTGATGGCGCATAAAGCGCTTCACAATACGATCTTCCAGCGAATGAAAACTGATGATCGACAAACGTCCCTGTGGGGCGAGTGCCGTCAGCGCGCCGTTTAACGCCTGCTCGATCTCATCCAGTTCACTGTTGATATAGATACGGATCGCCTGAAAGCTGCGGGTTGCCGGGTGTTTATGCCGCTCTTTCATCGGGCTGGCCGCCGCAATCAGCGATGCCAACTCGCGCGTGCGCGTCATCGGTTCTGTGCTATTGCGTTCCACAATGGCGCGAGCAATGCGCTTGGCAAATCTTTCTTCGCCAAAGGTTTTCAACACCCAGGCAATGTCGTCGACCTCTGCCGTTTGCAACCATTGCGCTGCTGACTGCCCACGCGTCGGGTCCATACGCATGTCCAGCGGGCCATCGCGCATAAAAGAAAAACCGCGTTCAGGATCGTCCAATTGTGGCGAAGAGACACCCAAATCGAGCAGCACGCCGTCGATACGTCCGGTTAACCCCAGGGTCTCCACGTAACTGGCCAGCGCGGAAAACGGTCCGTGAACAATAGAAAAGCGCGAATCCTGAATCGCCTCAGCGGCTGCAATCGCTTGAGGATCGCGATCGATAGCCACAAGACGCCCTTCCGGTCCAAGACGGGAAAGCATCAGCCGCGAATGACCACCACGGCCAAACGTGCCATCGATGTATGTGCCATCAGCGCGGATATTGAGGCCATTAACCGCTTCGTCCAACAGCACAGTGGTATGATTATAATTTTCTGGCATGTATTTCTTTCAGCATGACTACAGTGATAAATCCTGCAATCTCTCGGACAACGGAGCGTCAGAGGATTGCTCAGCGTCAATATCGTCCTTGACTTGTTGATACCAGGCCTGTTCATCCCACAGTTCAAACTTGTTGAACTGACCGACCAGCATCACTTCTTTCGTCAGGCTCGCATGTTGCCGTAGCGTACTGGCAATCAGCAGACGACCGGCATTGTCCATCTGACACTCACTGGCATAACCCAACAGCAACCGCTGCACGCGGCGCTCTGCGGGATTAATGCTCGACAGACGTGACAACTTTTGTTCAATGATTTCCCACTCAGACAGAGGGTAAAGCAGCAGACAGGGCTGATGGAGGTCAATGGTGCAAACCATCTGACCTTGCGATGTCTCTGACAGCGTTTCCCGATAACGGGTAGGAACGGCGAGCCGACCTTTACTGTCGAGGTTAATCAGCGTAGCCCCACGAAACATGCTCGAATTACCCCTTCATGACTCTTTTCACCACTTTATCCCACAAATTCCCACATTGATGAGTTTACGGAGGGTATGAAAACCTTGTCAAGCCAGAGCGGACGCGCTTTGGAATTATTTCTGCCTCAAGACGAACATGAATGGCATAAAATGGAATAACAGAAGGAAATTAAGGGAGATTAACGCCATGAAAATTTGAGGAAAAATTATTTCTGGATAAACAATCAGAAAGAAAAAGTAATAATTTCTCATTTTTACTTAAATTTACCATTAGAACCCATCCCAAAAGGAATTGTCAGTTAATAAGTAATGGCAATTTCTGAGGGAAGTATGGCAAGCAATAAGTGGCAGATCAGCGATGAACTCTGGGGGGAAATGGTTCCGTTGCTCCCGGAACACAAAACCCACCATCCGCTGGGTACGCATCGCAGGCGGGTTGATAATCGTGCCGCAATGAACGCCATTCTCTTTGTGCTCAGAACGGGTTGCTGGCCTGCGAGCAGCTGGATGCTATCGACTGGTCATTGCTGTCGATGGATGGTTGTATGACGAAGTCACCGCTGGCAGGCTCAAAAAAACAGGACGGAATCCCACAGACCGGGGGAAACAGGGTGTAAAGCGTAGCCTGATGACCGATGCGAACGGGCTTCCCCTCTCTCTGGTTGTCTCAGGGGCAAATACCCACGACATAAAGCTGGTTGCTGATACTCTCGACGCCCTTCAGACGGGCAGACGCGGCAGAAAGCTCCGCCTCTGTCTGGACAAAGGCTATGAAGCCGGATGGCTGGAGGCCTGTCTGAAAAGTCGTCGTTACGAACCTCATATCCAGTCAAGGAAAGAGGAGTCGGAAGCCATCAAAAACACGGATTTTAAAGCTCACCGCTGGGTAGTGGAGAGAACGCACAGCTGGATGAATCGCTTTCGTCGGGTTCTGACTCGCTGGGAGAAGAAAGTCGAAAATTATGAGGCGATGCTGCATTTTACCTGCGGCATCATTGTCTAGAATAAAATCCTATTGGGATAAGTTCTTAATCATAAAACGCTTGTGAAATCGTCGCCGTATTCCTCCTCCATCACCCGCTCCCGGCGCTTGTCCGCAGCACGCTCCGGACCGATACCGGTCACATTTTTACCCAATAATACCGTTCATCTCATTCCACGCTTACAACAATCTCTGGCCGCTATTCTAATTTCTTTTAGGCAATGATGCTGCCAATTTTTCTTTATTTAAGGTTACGAATAACAATTGAGGTCTTTTACCGTTAACCACTAAGTTCGCCGGTTAATTATTATATTATAAGAGTATTCCTAAAACCCACGTGTTCCGCACTGTTATTTGGGTTGAAAGGGGACTTTTTGCCCACCGAAAAATAGTTGCCAAGCGCAAAAACACAACCAATTGTTTATAAACATAATTTTTCTGACTACCGCGCTTAATAAACCGCCATGCCACCTTTCATCTATAAAGTATAGCCAAGCGACATTATTTTGATAACAGCCAGCTATGCTTCTTTGCCGCATATCAGGGCATAGGATGTAATCATTTTTAAGTCGGTTGGCTATAGCGCCCATAAGAAAAAAGCATAAAAAAAATAAAAATTTATCGCTACTTACAACTTCAACATCCAGTGAAGTACACTACACACATAAAATACACCAACATAATTAACTGCATTTCACCTAATTAACTGTATAACGGAGTCTCTCTGCATGTTCTCCCCTGAATCCCGATTGCGTAGTGCGGTAGCGGACACAGTTGCTATGGTAATCTACTGTTTTATAACGGGTATGCTAATTGAGATCTTGCTGTCTGGCATGAGATTCCAGCAGTCGCTCTCTTCGCGACTGTTATCGATCCCCGTTAATATTGTTATTGCTTGGCCTTACGGCCTGTACCGCGATCGTATCCTGCGTCTGTCTCAGCGCTACGTAACGCACGGTACCTGGGTAAAAAATCTGGCAGACCTGTTTGCCTACGTCAGCTTTCAATCGCCGGTGTATGTTGCCATCCTGTGGTTTATTGGTGCCAACCCGCAGCAGATCGTCGCAGCGGTAACCAGCAATGTATTGATATCTATGGTAATGGGTGTCGCTTACGGTTATTTTCTTGATTACTGCCGCCGTCTGTTTCGCGTCGCCGTACCGGGCTGATGTTCAGGCCGACACCGCAACTATCGCTAAATACCGGCAACAAAAAAGCCATCCTGATACCGGATGGCTTTTTTATTAGGAATAATCCCAAATCAACGACGACTGAGTGAACCGCGCCGATAGAGACTGCGCCGAATACGCGTCAAACCAGCCTTGGGCTTCTTAGGTTCATCCAGGCTTGCCAGCACCAACTCCAGCACCCGCTCAGCCACTTCGCAATGCCGCTGTGCCACGGAAAGCACCGGACACTCGAGAAAATCGAGCAGTTCGTTGTCACCAAAGGTGGCAATCGCCAAATTGTTCGGCAGCCGTCCGCTCTGCTTCAGGGTAATATCAATCACCCCTTGAAACAACGGAAACGAGGTGGTGAATAGCGCCTGCGGCATCGGGTGATGCTGCAAATACTCTTCAAACGCCGTCGCCGCCGCTGAGCGTTCGTAGCTGTTGGCATAGAGGAAATTCACCTGACGCGGATCCTCTGCCCATGCCATACGAAACCCCTGTTCGCGCAGGAAACTCACCGAAAGCTCCGGCAGCGCGCCGAGATAGAGCACCGATTCCGCCGGGATCTTGCGCAGTTCCTGCGCCAGCATTTCTGCATCCTCACAATCGGCACCCACTACGCTGGTGAAGTGTTCGCGATCCAATGCGCGGTCCAGCGCGATAATCGGCAAGCTATCCCCCGCCCAACGCTGGTAGAACGGATGCTCCGGAGGCAGCGCCGTCGACACGATAATGGCATCGACCTGACGTTGCAGCAGATGCTCAATGCAACGCATCTCGTTATCCGGCAGATCTTCAGAACAGGCAATCAGCAGTTGATAACCGCGCTGACGCGCCTGACGCTCCAGATAATTGGCAATTTTGGTGTAGCTGGTGTTTTCCAGATCCGGAATCACCAGCCCGATAGAACGGGTACGCCCAGCGCGTAATCCAGCAGCCACAGCATTGGGATGATAATTATGCTCACGTACCACCGACATCACTTTTTCTACGGTTTTATCACTGACGCGGTATTGTTTGGCCTTGCCATTGATAACGTAGCTGGCGGTAGTGCGTGAAACGCCCGCAAGGCGCGCGATTTCATCCAGTTTCACGTTAGCCCCTTTAAATAAGCTGGAAAATAAAAAATAAGGATGTCCATATTTTAAGCATGGATATCGTATAGATCTAACCGCAGAAGCTGGTAATCAGCAACCGCTTTATTGTTGTTCAGGGCGATAGAGAGAAAAATAAAAGGCCCGCCGATACGACGAGCCTCTTTATCATGCCCCATTCCCACTCGAAACGCAACAAAGTGACCCACTTGCCAGAGTCGGATAAAATCACCGTTCTGGCCATACTGGAGAGCCTGTTGCATGCAGGGAAAACATCTGACTCACAAAGAACGGTTCTACATCGAAAAGCGGCGTGGTGAAGGTGTCAACCAAGCTACCATCGCCAGAGAGCTTGCTCTGCCTCGCTCGACCATCAGCAGGGAACTCAGACGCAATACCGACCCTACTTTCAATGGTGTCTACTGCTGTAGAAGGGCGGACACTCTGGCCCGGGAACGCCGTCATAAGCCTCTGCCAAACAATGCTTTTTACCAGTTGGAACCACACATTCAGAACTTCATCAGGCAGGCGCTTTCCACTCACTAAGCGTGTTGCTTAATAGTGAAATAAGGGTGTTTCGGTGATTGAAGTAAATTTTACGCTGTTCTGAGATGGAAATTCCAAAGACCGGCGCTAAGGAGTAAGAAGGTATCATCAATAAAGGGTCTACGATTCCGTAAAATTTGGGTCATGCAACCGAGGCGCTTGATACCCGCGATGGCGTCTTCAACTGTAATACGGATGCCCGAGATTATTTTATTTTCTTGTTTTTGTTCAGGCGATAAAGGTCTTTTTCGAGTTCCTTTTTTTGGGATTTGTGTATTAGGATGCTGTTTATCTATACCTTGAAAACCGGTATCTGCCCAGATGGTTACCTCAGGAGGAATATGGCGAATTATATCGACTTTATCGAGTAAGCGTTTATCGTGACGGCGCCCATTTTTGCTCATGGGGATAAATCCAATTTGCCTTGTTTCGTCAGTCATAATAAGCCCTTTTCGAGTGGTCTGTCTTTTCTTTCCCGAATACATTTTTTTTCGCCGACGCAGATTCTTAGGCTTTTGGACAGGTCGCTCTGTCCCATCAATAAAGACGTCTTTAACTCCAGGAAAGGCGCGAAAAAATTCCTCAGCAGAGCGAATTTGACGAGCGGGCAAAACACATTCTCGCCCCAAGGTCATCTCTAAAACCGGCAATAATATTTTTACCCAGCGACATACCCGTGTTCTATCTAAACCAAAAAGAAGTCCTTGCAAATGATAGGTCGGATAACATTTTAAATACAATAAAATAAAAAGCAGTTTATCTAATGGGGTTGGGATAAATCCTTTCTGCCCTGCACCCATCTGCCGCTCGTGATCTTTTCGATTCTTTTTCCGATAAATCAAATAACAAGCTGAAAATTCAGCGGCTAAATTTTTCAATTCTTCGACTGATAATCCAATGATTGCTTTACATAAACGATTATCTCGTAACAACCGCTCTTTGTTGATCATTTCAAACCTTTATTCTCTAAGTTAAACCTCTTTTTATTCTCAATAGCCTGACAAAAAATGCAAGTCTCTATTCAGCAACTAGTTTACTCTTCACCTGAAATCATCAGTGGCCGTTTGCACCTGGAATTCGGTATATCTGTCAGCAAGAATACGCTATATCGCTATATCCTGCAGGAGAGACAGGCTGGCGGGGAGCTATATCAGCAACTTCCTCATCGGGGAAAACGTTACAGGTACAATGGGCTTTGTTGAATAATTTAACGTTTTGATTTACAACTTCTTTAGGTGGGATGCATGTACAGAAAATGTATTTTGTTAGAGCGATAAATCAAATAGTTAGCACAATAAAAAGCATTACGGTAGTAAAATTTAGTCGTTAAAATTTTATAATACCCATTTAAATCAGTATTTTAAATTATTCAACAAAGCCGTGGCGGGTCTGCGGGCGCAAGGACTATCGCCACGATGGTTGCCAATACACACGACGTGAAACTTGGGCGGTGGTTAGCGGGTAAGTTGATGAAAGAATTAACCCTCGTTAGTTGCCAAACAAGAAAACATCAATACAACCGCGGTGGAAATGAACGTATTGATATTCCAAATCTGCTCAATAGGCAGTTCGCTGTTACCAAGCCTGACCAGGTTTGGTGCGGCGATGTAACCTATATTTGGACAGGCGACCGATGGGCGTATCTGGCGGTGGTATTAGATTTATTTGCCCGAAAACCCGTGGGTTGGGCAATGTCGTTTTCGCCAGATTCAGAATTAACAGCCAAAGCACTACAAATGGCTTGGGAACTGCGTGGGCATCCCAAACAAGTCATGTTTCATAGTGACCAAGGAAGCCATTACACCAGTCGTCAGTATAGGCAGGCATTGTGGCGTTATCAGATGACCCAAAGTATGAGTCGCAGAGGAAATCGTTGGGATAATAGTCCGATGGAGCGATTCTTCCGTAGTCTGAAGACTGAATGGGTGCCAACGACTGGCTACCAAAGCTTTAGTACTGCTCAATCATCCATTATTCGCTACATAACCCATTATTATAGCGATGTCAGACCTCACTGGTATAACGGTGGGTTAACACCAAATGAATCAGAACGGCTGTTCCATCAACAGTCAGGTAGGGTGGCCAAATTTAGTTGACCACTACACTTTCTACCTGGTACCCCAGATGCTCCATTTTCAGACGGCCCAGCAGCGTCTCCAGTTCATGCATCACAGCAGCTCCTCATAAGCACTCAGCGGACGGTGTTCTACCATGCTCACCTGTTGCCACAGCGGTGCATGGTGCTCCGGAACGGTCTGCCACCCGGTACCACGGTTTTTCAGGCGATGAGTGGCCACAAGCTGCTCATTGCCGTAGATCCTCAGCTCATCATCCAGCGTGATCCGGATTGAGACCGGGCGGCCACACCAGGCCTCCGGCACGGAGTAACGATTACCCCGCACCTCGATATAGCCTTCCCAGGCCACATGACGGATGTCGAAGTAGCTGGTATCGAAGTCCGTTGCCGGCAACGCCTGCAGGTGCCCTTTTTCTTCCTCGAAGCGGGTCGCCGGCGTTTGCCGGAACTGGCGCAGCTCGCGCTGGTCCGCGACCTCGGCAAGCCACTGCTCCAGCAACTGGTTATAGCCAACCGACTTAAAAATGATTACATCCTATGCCCTGATATGCGGCAAAGAAGCATAGCTGGCTGTTATCAAAATAATGTCGCTTGGCTATAACGTGCGCGAAGCTGTCGAACTGCGTGTAACGGACAAAGAAGTTGTATTTGAGGTAGTCGACCATGCGTTCAACCTTGCCCTTGGTTCGCGCGCGGCGGGGGCGACACGCCCGGGGCTGGAAGTCATAGTGCTGCGCCAGTTGCAGGAAGCCTGCGTTGAACACCACATTGCCGTTGTGATTTTTCAGCACGGCCGCTTTCTGATTATCGACCAGCACGGTTTTCACGCCGCCACCGAAGTAACGGAAGGCCCGCACCAGAGACTCATAGGTGTGCTCCGCATCCTGGCTCGGTGCCGCAAAGACGTGGAGGCGACGCGAGTAACCCAGCGTGTTCACGGCGAAGTTGATTTTGCAGCGTTCACCAGACACCTACGCCTCGATTTCTCCCCAGTCATGCTGTAACTGGTAACCTGGCTGGGTTTCGAAGCGCACGGTCTTTTTACCCGGCCACATTTTACGTTTGGGCTGGATGTAAGCCCGAAGCGTGGAGCGTCCGCCGGGATAGCCCATCTTTCTGATTTCATGGAATATCACTTCGGCGTTCCAGACGTTTTCGGTCAGACGCATATCGATGTACTCCATGAAAGGGCGGAGTTTTTCCATTCGCAGCCGGGCCTTACGCGCCGGCGGAGATGGATAACGCAGATACCGTCTGACGGTGCGCTCGGAACAACCGATTTGGGTGGCAATATCGACAATGTAAGCCCCCTGATGGCGCATTTGCTTTATCATGAAAAAGTCCTCTCTGCTCAGCATGTTGATATCCTTTTCGGTGTAGGAACCATCAGGAAACAACATGTTGGGTGGAGCGGACAAATCAAATGGTGAATTAGGGACTTATATCACTGGCGCTGACAAGTGACCATTGTCGCGCTCTCGTGCGGTTGCTTCAGTAAGCTCAACGGCGGTGGTTGGGATGCCTTTGTGGTCACCATGCTTGCCAGCGGTGTCGCCATGTATGTGCGTCAGGTATTGACCTCGCGCCATCTCAATCCCTTGATCAACTTCTGTATTACCGCCTTTGTCGCCACGTCGGTATCCGGGCTGTTGCTGCGTGTTCCCGCCTTTCATCAAACCTCGACGGTGGCGATGGCGGCCAGTGTGCTGCTGCTGGTGCCCGGTTTTCCGCTGATTAACGCGGTAGCGGATATGTTTAAAGGGCATGTGAATACCGGGCTGGCGCGCTGGGCGGTTGCCAGCCTGCTAACGCTGGCAACCTGTATTGGCGTCGTGGCTGCAATGGCAATATGGGGGTTACGCACATGGGCTTAACGCTGCTGTGGGGGCTCTTGCAAGATATCTTGCTAGCGGCAGTGCCTGCGCTGGGCTTTGCTATGATGTTCAATGTATAGCCAACCGACTTAAAAATGATTACATCCTATGCCCTGATATGCGGCAAAGAAGCATAGCTGGCTGTTATCAAAATAATGTCGCTTGGCTATATCACCTGTGCAAACGTGGTGTTAAACGCTTTGACGATGCGTACAGCCGGAAAAGCGTTAGCAATCTCTTCCTCGGCTGACGTGCTGTGACCAAGCGTCAGGCTCATGTAATCAGCAGACAGCGGGTTAGTAATATCAATCACCACTTTGCCGCTGATATCCCCCAGCGAAGAGTGTAGTGGTTGAATAATCAGGACACTAAACTTACATCCAAAACGGAGGTGTTTAGTGAACCATAAACGACAATTTACCCCTGAGTTTAAAAAGGAAGCCGTTGCCCTGGTAACAGAGCAGGGCTATACGATAGCCAGGGCAGCAGCATCGCTGGGCATAAGCAACAAAACCCTGCATACATGGGTCTCGCTGGCACGCGAGCAGAGCAACGGCGTACTCAGCGATGATGAACGTGCAGAGTTAAAACGGTTACAAAAGGAAAACAAAGAGTTACGTACAGAGAAGGAGATATAGCTAAACGACTTAATTTTGATTACATTATTTAAATGAGCTATTCAATTGATTTTAGACGTAAAGTGATATCTACACGGAAAAACGAAGGGTTGAGTATCCGAGAAACAGCGAAGCAATTTCGGATTGGCCCTGCCTCTGTATCGCGTTGGATTAATCAAATAGAGTCAAAAGCATCGACCACGCGTCAGCGAAAGATCGATAAATCCGAGTTGATAAAAGATGTTGAACAATATCCAGATGCTTACCAAAAAGAACGTGCAGAGCGTTTTGGCGTTTGTCAGAAGGCCATTTGGCAAGCGCTTAAAAAGCTGGGATTGACCTATAAAAAAAACTCTACGTCATCCGAAAGCCGACGAAAACGCCCGGCAGGGATTTCAACAAAAAAACAACAGTATGAAAAAGAAGGTAAACCTATTGTTTTTATTGATGAAAGTGGTTTTTCACACGATACCCCACGGACTCACGGCTATTCCCCAAAAGGTCAACGGTGTTTTGGCCTGAAGAACTGGGGAGCTAGGGGAAGAACAAATGTTATCGGCGCTTTATTAGGCACAACGCTGTTTGCTATCGGATTATTTGATATCAATATTAACAGCGATGTTTTCTATGCCTGGGTCACACAAGTCCTTATCCCAGTACTCCCTAAAAACAGTGTAATCATGATGGACAATGCCACTTTTCACAAAAAACATAATATTCAACAAGTCATCATCGATGCAGGGTATATGGTGGAGTATTTGCCTACATATTCGCCAGATCTTAACCCAATTGAGCATAAATGGGCACAAGCAAAAAGCAAAAAAAGAGAGATGGGTTGCGATACAGAGAGTTTGTTCTCAGTCCATATGGTGTAATCAAAATTAAGTCGCTTGGCTATATAGCCAACCGACTTAAAAATGATTACATCCTATGCCCTGATATGCGGCAAAGAAGCATAGCTGGCTGTTATCAAAATAATGTCGCTTGGCTATACCACTGCTGGGCGGGATGGGTCACGGCGTGCGTTTCCTGTGCGTGCAAATGGGCATGCCCATCGAATGGTGATCGTTTCTGGCGGCCATATTGAGCGGTGTCATTGGGATTCGCTGGTCGCGCTGGCTGTTGGCGCACCCGAAAGTGTTTACCGTTGCAGCGGTGATTCCGATGTTCCCCGGTATCTCAGCGTATACGGCGATGATCTCGTTGGTGGAGCTTTCCCATCAGGGATACAGCGAAGCGTTGATGCGCGTGCTGATCACGCATTTCCTCAAGGCCTCTTTTATTGTCGGCGAGCTGTCGATAGGGTTGTCTCTGCCGGGGATTTGGTTGTATCGCAAATGTCCGGGCGTGTAGCGGCATTAAGATTTTGCTTATTTTGTCCATCAGAAAATCGCCGTATCGACGTACCCATCACCTTTCCGTATAGTGTCTGCAATTTTTGAGCTATAGGGCTTTACCATGGTGATTAGTTTGATTGCAGCACTGGCGGTGGATCGTGTTATCGGCATGGAAAACGCCATGCCGTGGCATTTGCCGGCGGATCTGGCGTGGTTTAAGCGCCAGACGTTAAATAAGCCCATTATTATGGGACGTAACGCGTTTCGCTCTATCGGCCAGCCATTGCCGGGGAGAAAAAATATTGTTGTCAGCAGCCGCGCTGGCGACGATGAGCGTGTGACCTGGGTGTCTACCTTAGCGGCGGCGCTGGAAGCTGCTTCAGACGCGGAAGAGGTGATGGTCATCGGTGGCGGCAGTATTTATCAGCAAATGCTGCCCCATGCTTCCCGTATGTATCTGACGCACATTGATGCTGAAGTAGAAGGGGATACCCATTTCCCTGAGTACGAGCCGGATGCGTGGTCATCGGTATTCAGCGAGTTTCATGATGCGGATGAAAAGAATTCGCACAGCTACTGCTTTGAGATTCTCGAACGACGTTAACCGAATAGGTGTACGCGCGGCACAGTCAGGTCGCGCGTGCTTTATTTATTCCGCGCCGACGGCTGGCATGTCCTGCGCCAATGATGGCTGCGTGAAGACCTGCTTATCCTCCCAGCGCAACATTGTCAGTTCGCCTCCCCAGCAGCATCCCGTATCCAACGCATAAATGTTATCTGGCGTCCCTTTTCCTTCCAAAGAGGCCCAGTGGCCGAAGGCGATGGCGTAGCCCGGTGTTTCGGCATTCCCTTCTACGATAGGGCTGGGCAAGTAAAACCAAGGATTGAGCAGCGAAGGCGCCTGAGAAGGGGCTTCTTTGCATATCATGTCTAGCTGTCCGCCAGAGAAACAGTAACGCATGCGGGTAAATACGTTGGTGCTAAAGCGTAGACGCGGTAAACCGCTCAGCTCCGGGCTCCAGTGATTGGGCATATCACCGTACATCGCGTCCAAGAACAGCGGATAGCTGTCACTGCTGAGTATGGCTTCCACTTCACGTGCGCACAGTTGCGCGGTCGCCAGATCCCACTGCGGCGTGACACCGGCATGGGCCATCACCAGTTTAAGGTCGTCGTCGACCAGCATCACCGGTTGGCGGCGCAGCCAGTTGATCAGGGAATCAACATCCCGTGCGTTCAGCAGATCGTTGAGACGATCTTTCGGCTTGTTCCTGCTGATACCGGCATAAACCGCCAGCAAATGAAGATCGTGGTTGCCCAGCACCGTCTGTGCGGCCGAGCCTAACGAACGCACATAGCGCAGCACTTCCAATGAGGCCGGACCGCGTGCCACCAGATCGCCGGTAAACCACAGCCTGTCGTGTTCCGGATTGAAAGAAACCTGCGCCAACAGCGCTATTAGCTCGTCAAAGCAGCCGTGCACATCGCCAATTAAGTAGGTAGACATCATCAATGTATTAGTGAGGGGATCGCTAAACGAAAAACAGAAATAGGAACCTGAAAGGCATCGCCCTGATGATCGACCATGTGGTAATGGCCTTCCATGGTGCCCAGCGGCGTTTCCAGCACCGTACCGCTGGTGTACTGAAATTCACTGCCAGGCTCGATCACCGGTTGTTCCCCGATCACGCCTTCGCCTTGAACTTCGGTTTGACGCCCGTTGGCGTTGGTGATCATCCAATAACGCCCAATAAGTTGGACAGGATTACGCCCCAGATTGCGGATTGTGATGGTGTAAGCAAAGACAAAGCGGCTCTCATCGGGCTCGGACTGCGCTTCAACATAAAAACTCTGGACCTGAACACAAACACGGGGCGTATTAATCATCGCGACACTTCCAGTTATTCCTGCGTTGGCGGATGCTCAGACAGCCAGTTGGCCAGCCGGCAGTATTGCTCTACAGAGACATTTTCCGCACGTGCAGCGGGATCAATCTCTAACGCGACAAGCTGCTCGACGCTGAACACATTACCCAGGCTATTGCGCAACGTTTTGCGGCGCTGGTTAAAGGCGGCTGTCGTAATACGGCTCAGCACGCGGACATCAGCAACAGGATAAGGCTGTACGGCATGAGGAACAAGACGCACGACAGCAGAATCCACATTGGGCGGTGGTGTAAACGCGGTAGGTGGCACTTCAAGCACCGGGATCACCTGACAGTAGTATTGTGCCATCACACTTAACCGGCCATAGGCTTTGCTGTTCGGGCCAGCGACAAGGCGGTTCACCACTTCCTTTTGCAACATAAAGTGCATATCGCGAATAGCGTGAGTATAGCTAAACAGATGGAACATCAACGGCGTTGATATGTTGTAAGGTAAGTTACCAAAAACGCGTAAGGGCTGACCAATCTGCTGCGACAGCTCGGCAAAATTCACCGTCATGGCATCTTGCTGAATAACGGTAAGTTTATCTTTGAGTTGCGGATGCACCGTTAATCGAGCCGCCAGGTCACGGTCCAGCTCGACAACCGTAAACTGGGTAAGGTGCTCGGCAACGGGCAGCGTTAATGCGCCGAGGCCGGGACCAATCTCCACCATGGCGTGATCGGCCTGGGGATGAATGGCGGAGACAATACTTTCGATCACGAACTGATCGTTTAAAAAGTTTTGCCCGAAACGCTTACGGGCAAAGTGGCCTTGATGGACGCGATTATTCATTACGGTGTTTCGTTATGGTGTTGAGTCATGTTGATGGCAAGCTGCAATGCCGTGATAAAGCTGCCCGGTTCTGCGTCACCCGTTCCCGCGAGAGAGAGCGCGGTGCCGTGATCGACAGAGGTTCGGATAAAGGGTAAGCCTAGCGTAATGTTAACCGCTCGACCAAACCCCTGGTATTTTAATACCGGCAGCCCTTGATCGTGATACATCGCCAGTACGG
Organism: Symbiopectobacterium purcellii; assembly: GCF_052050035.1. Classification (GTDB taxonomy): domain Bacteria; phylum Pseudomonadota; class Gammaproteobacteria; order Enterobacterales; family Enterobacteriaceae; genus Symbiopectobacterium; species Symbiopectobacterium purcellii_A. The sequence continues at coordinate 2,642,257 of NZ_CP189882.1, read as the reverse complement.
CGTCTGCTTCTTTCAGGTATTTGGGTTGGAATATCGTATCTGCGGGCAGCGGGCCCACCAGATTCATCCCCTGCGTGCGCAGTTCATCCAGCGCAGGAATGATGACATCCAACTCCTCTCGTCCCATATGGCCGCCTTCACCCGCATGGGGATTGAGCCCACACACGTAAATGCACGGCTGTGCCAAGCCGAATTTCTGCTGGAGGTCGCGCTGCAAAATCGCAATCACCTCATGCAGGCTGTCGCGGGTTATGGCACTGGAAACGTCGGCCAGCGGCAGGTGCGTGGTCGCCAGCGCCACCCGCATTTCCTCGGTCGCCAGCATCATCACCACTTTTTCGCAGCCGCTGCGATCGGCGAAAAACTCGGTGTGTCCGCTAAAAGGCACACCGGCATCGTTGATGATGCCTTTATGCACAGGGCCGGTCACGAGTGCGGCAAATTCTCCGCTCAGGCAACCATCACAGGCGCGAGCTAGCGTGTTTACGACGTACAGGCCGTTATCGACGTTAAGTTCGCCGGGGGAAACCTCTGCGGATAATGCAACCGGTAATATTGTCAACGAGCCGGCACGTTGCGCGCTCGCGGGGGTACCGGGTTGGTAGTCTCGCAGCGTTAGCGACAGGCCCAGCAATGCTGCTCGACTGCGCAACAACGCCGGGTCGGCGCATACCACCAATTCTACCGGCCAGTCGCGCTGGGCCAGTTGAATGATCAGGTCCGGACCAATCCCGGCGGGTTCGCCGGGGGCGATAACGATACGAGACGTGGCTGTGGTCATTGTGCTGAGCTGCTGTCGCTGCCGTTAACGATCTTCACGTAAGCGGCTGCACGTTGTTCCTGCATCCAGGTTTGCGCCTCTTCAGAGAATTTACGGTTAAACAGCATACGGTAAGCACGATCTTTCTGCGCAGAGTCGGTTTTGTCGACCTGACGCGTGTCTAACAGTTGGATCAAGTGCCAGCCGAATGAGGAGTGGACCGAGGCACTGATTTCTCCTTTGCGCAGTTTCATCAGTGCATCGCGTAATGACGGATCGTACATATCCGCCGTTGCCCATCCCAGATCGCCGCCCTGATTGGCCGAACCGGGATCTTGCGAAAGCTGTTTTGCCTGCGCCGCAAAATCGGTCGTTCCCTGTTTGATCTGCTGTGCCACTTCTTCCAGTTTTGCTTGTGCCTGACTGTCGTTCATCACGACGGACGGTTTCAACAGGATGTGGCGTGCATGCACTTCAGTAACGGAAACCGATTTGTCACTGCCGCGAATATCGTTAACGCGCAAAATGTGGAAACCCACACCGGAACGGATCGGGCCGACCACCTGGCCTTTTTGGGCTTGAGTCAGGCGTTCAGCGAACAGGGAAGGGATCTCGTGAAGTTTGCTCCAGCCCATTTGGCCGCCTTTCAGCGCCTGTGAATCCGCAGAATGTGCGATCGCCAGCTTGGCGAAGTCGGCTCCACCTTTCAACTGTTGTACCAATGAGTTAGCCAGGTTTTCTGCATCGTCCACCTGCTGCTGCGACGGGTTTTCTCCGAGCGGGATCAGAATGTGGCTCAGATTCAGTTCAGCGTCTTCACCGGTCTGGTTGGCGATCTGTTTCGCCAGCGCGTCAACTTCCTGCGGCAGGACGGTGATGCGGCGACGCACTTCGTTATTACGGACTTCGGCAATGGTCATCTCTTTGCGAATCTGGTTGCGATAGGCGCTGTAGGTCAGATTCTCATAGGCCAACTGGCTTTTCAACTGGTCGAGCGTCATGCGGTTTTGTGCCGCGATATTGTTGATGGCCTGATCCAACTGCGCGTCACCGATCTGTATATTCATCTTTTTTGCCATTTGCAAAATGATGTTATCCATAATCAGACGATCGAGGATCTGGTGGCGCAACGTACTTTCATCCGGTAACTGTTGTCCCGCTTGCTGCGCATTCATCTTCACGGACTGTAAAAGCGTGCTGACATCACTTTCAAGCACGACGCTGTTGTCCACGACGGCGGCGACTTTATCAACAACCTCTGGCGCGGCTACGGCTACATTGGCGCTGAGGGCCAGTCCGAGGATAAGCGTTTTCCAGTTCTTCATACCTTTCCCGTTAGTTTCACCCGCAAAGCGGATTAAAAGTTGATGTGTTACCGTTCATTCCATGCGCGCATGAACGCATCAGAAGGCGCGCTGATAAGGCAGAATACCTGAGCGCAGCATTTTTTGCGCACCCAACGTTTCATTGCTGCTTAAACCACTCAGCTCAATGTTGATCGAGAACTTGTTGTCATACTCACTGGATTGCCGATTGGTGTTCCAGTCGGTAATTTTCCGCTCGTAGCCCATATTGACGGCCCAGCAGCAGGTGTTGTATTGAAAACCGATACGCTGATTGGCGGTTTGATTCGCTTTGGTATCGTAGTAATACGCCCCGACCACGGACCAACGGTCGGCAATCGGCCAGGCGGCGGTGAACCCCACTTGTGAAATGCCCTGCTGATAGGCACGGCTTGCCAACAGATTCCGCACGGAGTTTTGAATATATTCCCTGCTGGCATAGCGGTAGTTCAGTTGCACCAGTTTCTCGCTATCCTGCCGGTATTCCAGCACGGCTTTGCCCTGAGAAATGCTCTCGAGGCGCGTGTCATATTGCAAACCGCCGCGCATGCCCCACAGATCGTTAATCTTCCAATAGCTGTCACCGGCCCACACCAGACTGCCGTTATTGTCGCTTTTATCCATGACCGTGGTGCTGTCCCCGGTTCTTGGGCGATCGAAGTAATAGATTTGACCGACGGAAGCATTAAAACGTTCCACCAAATTTTGATCATAAACGCGGGTGGTCAAACCGGTTGCAACCTGATTTGCCGACGCGATGCGATCCAGACCGCTGTAACTGCGGTCGCGGAACAGGCCGGTGTAGTCGTTTTGCAGCAGCGTAGAGTCATAGGTGTAAATGCTGCTCTGATCGAGGTAAGGCACGTACAGGTACTGGACGCGCGGCTCCAGCGTTTGGGTAAAGGCGTTGGACCAATCCATTTCGCGTTCAAACACCAGTTTGCCGTCAACTTTGTACTGCGGCAAAACGCGATTGACCGAGTCTTTCAGCGCATCGCGCTTGATGTTACTGATTTGCGGGTTGGGATCGGCGCGGAAGCGTTGCAGATTGGTTTGTTGATAATGGGTCGCCATCACCTTCGCTTCGGTGTTCAGGCTACCCCACTGGTTGGTTAATGGCAGACTGATCGTTGGCTCAGCATGAAAACGCGTCGCTTCGGGACGGTTGTTGTTCATGTTGGTAAATTTTACCGCCTGCCCATAAAGATGCATATCGAACGGGCCGATATCCTCTCGGTAGTAGTTGAGATCGAGTTGGGGCTCGGCGCGGTAAACATCATTGTTGGTGTTGGCCTCCAGCAATTGGAAATGTTTATTGGATAACGTCGCGTCCCAATTCTGGTTGGCATAGCCGACGCTGAATTTTTGTTTCACGTAGCCGCTGGTCGTGGAGCCGTAAGAAGAATCGAGGTCTTTGAAATAGTTGATATCGCTGACCTTGGTGTAATCGCTGTTAAAGCGCCACACCTGATCCATGATACCGTCGTGCTGCCAGTGCAACAGCCAGCGCGTATCTTTGTCGTCTTCATTGTCACGACGATAGGCTCTGTCATTCGGCAGCCAGTCCAACTGCACCGTACCGGTGCCCGGTGCGGCCAAATAACGGAACTCGTTTTGCAACTGTACGCCGCGCTTTGTCAGAACGTGCGGTGTAATGGTCGCATCCATGTTGGGGGCGATATTCCAGTAGTAGGGCGTGATCAGTTCAAAGCCGCTGCTGCCGCTGTAGCGGGCATTCGGGATCAAAAAGCCGGAGCGGCGCTTGTCACCTACCGGCAGTTGCAGGTAAGGGCTATAGAAGACCGGGATGTCGCCAATTTTGACGCGCGCATTCCAAATTTCAGCAACTTGCTCATCCCTGTCATGGATCACTTCCGAACCGACGACACTCCAGCTATCATCACCCGGCAGGCAAGTGGTGAAAGAACCGTTTTCCAGAATGGTATAGCGACTGTCACCGCGCATTTGCATTTTATCGGCATCGCCACGACCCTGACGGTCAACCATCTGGTAATCGCCCTGAAATACGTCGGTATCTCGCGTGTTCAGGTTAGACCAGGCTTTGGGGCCTTTCAGGATGACCAGGTTGTCATCATAATTGACATTGCCGGTGACGGTGATGGTGCGAACCGGGGCACCCGCGGCATCAGTGCCGGTCTGGCGCAGTTCAACCTGATCGGCCTGCAAGCGGCTGTTGCCTTGCTCAATGTTGACGTTACCCAGGAAACGGGCGTTATCCGGATAGTTAGCTTCGCTTTTGTCCGCATGAATATGTACCGGGAGCGTATTAGGCTCGCCAGTGACCAGCGGCCGTGTGAACGTAGGAACTCCAAGCCGGCATTGGGCGGCAAGATCGGCCAACGCATGTTGGCTGTAGAGCGCCGACCCAATCAAGGTGGCCAGCAGAGTTGGAAAACATTTTTTCATACGCGGTATCGGTGTTCCGTCATCAAGGGCATCATGCCGGCAAACGGTCAGAGACTATATCACTGGCTTACGTTGCGCCAGTGTAAATTCCCCACTGTTTCTCTGCTCTGCCGTTAGGTGCAACGCTAAATGACGGGTATGATAAAGCAATTTTTGGCCGACGGCATGAGGATTTGAGGAAGTATATGCGCTATTGGGGCAAGTTGCTGGGCTTGATACTGGGTATTATGTCCGGCGGCGGCGTGTGGGGTGTGATTACGGGCGTGCTGATGGGCCATATGGTTGATAGAGCCAGGGCTGCGCGTCGCCGTGATTATTTCTCTGCACAGTCTACCCGACAGTCGCTGTTTTTTCTCACTACCTTCCAGGCTATGGGGCACCTGAGCAAATCCAAAGGGCGCGTCACCGAAGCGGATATTCATGCTGCCACCTTGATGATGGACCGTCTGGAGCTGTTTGGTGAGGCTCGCTTGGCGGCTCAGCAGGCCTTTCGTGAAGGGAAATCAAATGCATTCCCGGTACGCACCAAACTGCGTAAGCTGCGCGATGCCTGCCTGGACCGCTTCGATATGATCAGAATGTTTCTCGATATCCAGCTTCAGGTTGCGTTTAACGACGGTGCGCTGCACCCGAACGAACGGCGGTTGCTGTACGTGTTTGCGGATGAGTTGGGCGTGACGCGTGAACAGTTCGAATTTTTCATGCGTAATATGGAAGGGCAACAGCGCCAGTCTCAGCAACAGGGCCAATCGAAGCAACACCAATCAAAGCAGAATGGCAAATCCTACCAGCGCCGCAATCAATCCTACGGCGGCCAGTCATATGGTGGGCAATCGCAGGGCGGGCAGCGCCAGCAGGCGCCTTATACGCGCGGACCGACGCTTGAGAGCGCCTGCCGAACGCTGGGCGTGCGCACCAGGGATGATGCGGCTACGGTAAAACGCGCTTATCGTAAACTGATGAATGAGCACCACCCTGATAAACTGGCGGGTAAGTGGCTCTCGCCGCGCATGATGGACATGGCAAAACGCAAGGCGCAAGACATTCAGGCCGCCTATGAGTTTTTGAAAAGCAGCCACGCCGCCAAATAACGTCCTTCCCTTTTTCCCGCGTTTTTCCAGATTACCTTAAAAATCAGGCTCACAGCGAAAATGCATCGGCGTACCAAACGCGGGGTGCGTAATAGCCAGTTCCTGTGCGTGCAGCAGCAGACGCGGTGCCAAGGCTTTAAACTAGTTGCTGAATAGAGACTTGCATTTTTTGTCAGGCTATTGAGAATAAAAAGAGGTTTAACTTAGAGAATAAAGGTTTGAAATGATCAACAAAGAGCGGTTGTTACGAGATAATCGTTTATGTAAAGCAATCATTGGATTATCAGTCGAAGAATTGAAAAATTTAGCCGCTGAATTTTCAGCTTGTTATTTGATTTATCGGAAAAAGAATCGAAAAGATCACGAGCGGCAGATGGGTGCAGGGCAGAAAGGATTTATCCCAACCCCATTAGATAAACTGCTTTTTATTTTATTGTATTTAAAATGTTATCCGACCTATGATTTGCAAGGACTTCTTTTTGGTTTAGATAGAACACGGGTATGTCGCTGGGTAAAAATATTATTGCCGGTTTTAGAGATGACCTTGGGGCGAGAATGTGTTTTGCCCGCTCGTCAAATTCGCTCTGCTGAGGAATTTTTTCGCGCCTTTCCTGGAGTTAAAGACGTCTTTATTGATGGGACAGAGCGACCTGTCCAAAAGCCTAAGAATCTGCGTCGGCGAAAGAAAATGTATTCGGGAAAGAAAAGACAGACCACTCGAAAAGGGCTTATTATGACTGACGAAACAAGGCAAATTGGATTTATCCCCATGAGCAAAAATGGGCGCCGTCACGATAAACGCTTACTCGATAAAGTCGATATAATTCGCCATATTCCTCCTGAGGTAACCATCTGGGCAGATACCGGTTTTCAAGGTATAGAGAAACAGCATCCTAATACACAAATCCCAAAAAAAGGAACTCGAAAAAGACCTTTATCGCCTGAACAAAAACAAGAAAATAAAATAATCTCTGGCATCCGTATTACAGTTGAACACGCCATCGCGGGAGTCTGTAAAGAATTTTGTGTAAATGGCTCCATTGCTTAACCGGAGATTCGTTCTCCATACATCAACATGAATTGGCTCATAGCAGGTTTCCAGTCTCTGATTGGCAAGGTCCATTTAGCAGAGATATTATGCAAGGCTAGATAGAGTAATTTTATCACCGAGTCATCCGTTGGAAATATTCGTCGCGTTTTCGTTATCTTGCGCAATGAAGCATTTAACGACTCTATTGCGTTGGTGGTGTAGATAACCTTGCGGATCTCCGGCGGAAAGTCAAAAATGACGATGAGACGTTCCCAATTATTTCTCCACGACGGGCTGATCGTCGGGAACTGCTCATCCCATTTGGCCGCGAAGGCATCCAGGGCCTCTTCAGCGCCCTCTAGCGTTGCGGAACTATAGATGGTGCGCAGGTCAGCAGCAACGGCCTTACGCTCTTTCCAGCCGACGTAGCGCAGCGAGTTCCGCACCTGATGCACAATGCAGAGCTGTACCCGCGTATGCGGGTAAACAGCTTCAATGGCATCAGGAAAGCCTTTCAGGCCATCGCAGCAGGCGACGAAGATGTCCTTTAGCCCACGATTTTTCAGTTCTGTCATCACAGATAACCAGAACTTGGCCCCCTCAGTTTTGGCTATCCATAGCCCCAGCAGCTCTTTTTCGCCCTGGCCGTTGACGCCGAGGGCCAGATAAACAGACTTGTTGGCCACGGCTCCGCCGTCCTGGCTTTTGACAACAATACAGTCAAGGTAAACAATGGGATAAAGCGCATCCAGCGGCCGTTGCTGCCAGCGCTTAACTTCATCCATCACAGCATTGGTCACTTGAGAAATGAAGCCAGCGGAAACATCGACCCCGTAGACTTCTTTAAAGTGTGCCTGAATATCACGGGTTGATAACCCTCTGGAATAGAGAGAAATAATGCGGTCATCGAAGCCGTTAAGCTGTTTTTCGTTCTTACCGATCAGTGTCGGCTCGAAGGTACTGTTGCGGTCGCGCGGAATATCGAGCTCGATCTCCCCATTTTGGCTACGTACGCTCTTGGATGTCTTGCCATTGCGGGAGTTGCCTGAATGATTACCTGCCGGGTCATGCTTAGCATACCCAAGGTGCATCTCCATCTCAGCTTCAAGAACCCGTTCCGCCAGTCTTTTAGTCAGCACCTTGAGTAGGCCTGATTCACCCAGCAGATCCTGAGGGGAGTGACAATCTTGAAGCAGTTGGTCAATAAGTTCGTTGCTGATAGGCATTTTGTTATCCTTTGAAGGTGTTCCTCAAAATGCCATTTACACAGATTATTTTACAGTCTCCATCGCGGGTATCAAGCGCCTCGGTTGCATGACCCAAATTTTACGGAATCGTAGACCCTTTATTGATGATACCTTCTTACTCCTTAGCGCCGGTCTTTGGAATTTCCATCTCAGAACAGCGTAAAATTTACTTCAATCACCGAAACACCCTTATTTCACTATTAAGCAACACGCTTTTTGGCTTCTGGATGGGCGTAAAAACCGTCACCGAGGATCGGGTGTCCGAGTGCGAGCAAGTGCACGCGCAGTTGGTGTGAGCGCCCGGTAATTGGCATCAGCTTCACACGCGTGGTGCCATCGGCCTCGCGTGCCAGTACCTCATACTGGGTTTGCGCCGGTTTTCCCTGCTCAAAACAGACCTTCTGTTTGGGGCGATTGGGCCAGTCGCAAATCAGTGGCAGATCGATCAAGCCTTCATCGTGCTCCAGCCAGCACCATACCCGTGCGATATAGGATTTTTTTGGCTCGCGTTCGCGAAATTGGCGCTTCAACTCCCTTTCGGCCGCTTTGGTCAACGCGACGGCAATCACACCGCTGGTGGCCATATCGAGGCGATGCACGGATTCTGCGTGAGGAAAATCCCGCTGAATGCTGCTCATCGTGCTGTCGTGATGCTCAGGCGCTCTGCCGGGCACGGAGAGCAAGCCGCTGGGCTTGTTGACCACAATAATATGTTGATCCTGATACAACACGTGCAGCCAGGGATCGAGGGGCGGGTTATAGGGTTCCATGATGGCTCCTGCGGCGGCAACGGAGAGGCCGTTGCCGCCGGCATTGTTGACTACTGGTGAGAGACCACCACCAAACGAATGGCATCCAGTCGCCAGTTGGCCTGATGCAGATTGAGCAATACCTGTTCCCGCTGTGTTTCCAGCGCTAGCAGTTCATCGTCGCGGATATTCGGGTTAACCGCTTTCAGGGCTTCCAGTCGTTCCCGTTCGCGACGCAGTTGCAGATCGGCCTGCTGTTGCGCGTCGATAATCAACTGCTGGGCCTGTGCGGCAACCAAGGGTTCGGCCTGCTGCAACATACTGTGAACGTCAGCTTGCACGGCATTCACCAACTTGCTGGAGGTGTGGCGGTTCACAGCATTGAGCTGGCGGTTAAAGCTTTCAAACTCCACCTGCGGAGCCAGATTCTTGCCTGTGCGATCCATCAGTAAACGCAGCGGTGTCGGCGGCAGGAAGCGCGTCAGCTGCAACTGCTTCGGTGTCTGTGCTTCGACCACGTAGACCAGTTCAGCCAGCAATGTGCCCACGGGCAGCGCTTTGTTTTTCAACAACGATACGGCACAGCTACCGGTATCACCGGACAAAATCAGATCCATACCGTTGCGGATCAGCGGATGTTCCCAACTGACAAACTGTGCATCTTCCCGCGACAGCGCCTGCTCACGTTCGAAGGTGATGGTGCAGCCATCCTGCGGCAAGCCGGGAAAATCCGGCACCAGCATATGATCGGAAGGTGTCAGAATAATCAGATTATCGCTGCGGTCTTCCTGATTCACGCCGACGATGTCGAACAGATTCAGGGCGAAAGTGACCAGATTAACGTCGTTGTCCTGTTCCTCAATGGATTGAGCCAGCGCCTGCGCGGTTTCACCCCCGTTAGAGTGCATTTCCAGCAGGCGATCGCGGCCGAGTTCGAGCTGCGTTTTCAGGGCATCGTGCTGTTGACGACATGCGCGAATAAATTCATCCAACCCGTCGCTTTCTGAGGGAGCACTCAGGCGTTCAATCAGCGTGTCATAATGGGCATCATAAATGGTACGGCCCGTTGGACAGGTATGTTCGAAGGCATCGAGTCCCTCATGATACCAGCGCACCAGCAGCGCTTGCGCGGTATTTTCCAGATAGGGCACCAGCACCTGAATTTCTTGCGTCTGTCCGATACGATCCAGACGTCCGATACGTTGCTCCAGCAGATCCGGATTAAACGGCAGATCGAACATGATCAGGTGGCTGGCGAACTGGAAGTTACGCCCTTCTGAACCGATCTCCGAGCAGATCAACACCTGCGCCCCATCTTCTTCCGAGGCAAAATAGGCCGCCGCGCGATCGCGCTCAAGGATAGACAACCCTTCGTGGAATACGGCGGCGCGAATGGCTTCACGCGTGCGCAATACCTGCTCAAGCTGCAAGGCTGTGGCGGCTTTGGCGCAAATCACCAATATTTTTTTGTCGCGATTGGCCGTCAGATAGCCGAGCAGCCACTCAACGCGTGGATCGAAGTTCCACCAGGTGGCATCGTCCCCTTCCAGCATTTGGTAAATCTGCTCCGGGTACAGCATGTCACGCGCGCGCGCTTCCGGCGTTTTACCGCCGCTAATGATGCCGGAGACTTTAATGGCCGTCTGGTATTGCGCGGGCAGCGGTAACTTGATCTGGTGCAACACACGCTGCGGGAAGCCTTTTACACCTTGGCGCGTATTGCGGAACAGCACGCGGCTGGTGCCGTGTCTGTCCATCAGCATGGCAATCAGCTCCTGCCGTGCAGCGTGGCGATCGGCGGTGTCGCTATTGACAGCCTTGAGCAGCGGTTCGCAGTCTTGCTCGCTCAGCAATTCGGTGAGCAGGTTCATCTCATCTTTGCTGAGGTTTTCATCGGCAAGCAGTAGCGCAACGGCATCCGCCACCGGACGATACTGCTGCTGTTCTTTAACGAATTCACGGTAGTCGTGGAAACGGTTTGGATCTAACAGTCGCAAGCGAGCAAAGTTGCTTTCCTGACCGAGTTGCTCAGGGGTCGCCGTCAGTAACAGCATGGCAGGTATGCGCTGCGCCAACTGTTCAATCGCCTGATATTCAGGGCTTGGGGCAGCTTCGCTCCAGGCGAGATGGTGCGCTTCATCGACCACCATCAAATCCCAATGGGCCGCGAGCAGTTGTTCAAAGCGTGCCGCATTTTTCTGAACAAAACCCAGGGAACAGATGATCAATTGCTCGGTTTCAAATGGGTTACTGCTGTCGAGTCGGGCCTCGGCATAGCGTTCATCATCAAACAGGGATAACAGCAGGTTAAAGCGGCGCAGCATCTCCACCAGCCACTGATGTTGCAGGGTTTCCGGCACCACAATCAGCACACGTTCAGCGCGGCCAGCCAACAGTTGTTGGTGGATAACCATCCCAGCTTCAATGGTTTTGCCCAGACCCACTTCATCAGCCAGCAGCACGCGCGGCGCGTGGCGCTGACCGACTTCGCGTGCAATGTGCAACTGGTGGGGGATCAGGCTGGCGCGCATACCACGCAGGCCTCCCCACGGCTGCAATGCTTGAGCCTGTTGGTGCAAACGCGTGCGATAGCGCAGGGCAAAGCGATCCATACGATCGATCTGGCCGGCAAACAGGCGGTCTTGCGGCTTATTAAAGGTCAACTTACTGTCCAGCATCACTTCGCGCAGCTCTGCCGGCGTGCCGTCATCAAGGCGTTCACCGATATAAACGATCAGCCCGTTTTCGTCGCGGGTTTCAGTGACGCTGAGCTGCCAGCCTTCGTGACTGGTGACGGTATCGCCAGAATTAAACATGACACGGGTGATCGGAGCATCGCTTCTCGAATAGAGGCGATTTTCTCCGCTTGCAGGAAAAAGCAGTGTGACCATGCGTACATCCAGAGCAACAACCGTGCCCAGTCCCAGCTCGCTTTCCGTATCGCTGATCCAGCGTTGACCAAGTGTAAAAAGCATAAATTCGTAGCTCGATATTTGTCATTGTCGGGCATGTCGGACAGAGCCTGTCGTTAATCCCTTTGGAGATGGATGATTAGTGGTGGTACTGCATACCCGTTTTCAGTCAGGCATTAAAAGAGGGGTATGGTAATGGAAGGCGCGGCATTCGTCATCCATTCAACGCTTAAAATAATCCCATCTGACCGGTGATCAGGCTGGAAAAATCATCCTGTAAAAACGGCAGAATAGCATCAGCCACCGGTTGCAGTTGGCGCTCAACGTAGTGAGTATAGTCCAGCGTGGAATGCCGGGTTTCCAAAGGCTCCGGGCCGTTGAGCGTCATCACATAGCTGATCCAACCGCCATTCTGGTATTGGAGTGGGCGACCTATCTGGAGGTTGTAGTCGTCAGCGAGTCGGGCGGCACGCACGTGTGGAGGTACGTTTTTTTGGTAATCACTCAGTGGACGACGCAGCCGTTTACGGTAGACAAGCAGATCGTCAAACTCTCCGCTTAGGGTTTTTTCGACATATTCTCGCAGCCAGGCTTGATACGGCTGTTGGCGGAAAATCCGCGCATAAAGCTGTTGCTGGAACTGCTGCGCCAGTGGCGTCCAATCGGTGCGCACCGTTTCCAGCCCTTTGTACACCATTTTTTCCCCGTCTGGCGTCTGCGCCATTCCCGCATAGCGTTTCTTGCTACCCTGTTCCGCGCCGCGAATGGTGGGCATCAAAAAGCGGCAGTAGTGGGTTTCAAATTGCAATTCGAGCGCGCTGGTCAGCCCTAACGTTTGTTGCAGGTGGTTTTGCCACCAGTGATTGACCAACTGGGCCAGCTTATGGCCTATCTCGATGGCTTCATCATTCTCGTGCGCGCGTTTCAGCCAGACGAAGGTGGAGTCGGTATCACCGTAGATCACCTGATAGCCCTGCGACTCAATCAAGGCACGGGTTTGCTGCATAATCTCATGGCCGCGCAGGGTGATGGAGGAAGCCAGCCGCGGATCGAAGAAACGGCAGCCGCTGGCGCCTAGTACTCCATAGAACGCGTTCATGATGATTTTCAGCGCCTGCGACAGCGGTTTATTCCCCGCTCGCTTGGCGGCATCGCGCCCCTGCCAGATATGCTCGACAATAGCAGGCAGGCAGTGCTGCTGGCGCGAGAAGTGGGCACCGCGAAAGCCGGGCACTGAGGCGTCGTCATCCGGTTGCTGCATGCCGCAAATCAACCCTACCGGGTCGATAAGAAAGGTACGGATGATTGAGGGATACAGGCTTTTATAATCGAGCACCAACACCGAGTCGTACAGCCCAGGAGATGAATCCATCACAAAGCCGCCGGGGCTCGCCTCGACGGCAACCTCACCCAGATTAGGGGCGACGTAGCCAAGGCGATGCATGCGCGGCAGATACAGGTGACTGAATGCGGCGACCGACCCGCCGCTGCGATCTGCCGCCAATCCGGTGACGGTGGCGCGTTCCAGCAAGAACGGCATCAGCTCGGTTTTTTCAAAAATACGCGTGACCAGATCACAGTCCTGAAGGTTATAGCGGGCGAGGGCGGGTTTATCGTGTGCAAAGCGCTGCTCGATTTCATCCATGCGCTGGTAGGGATTATCTGACAGTTTGCCTTCACCCAGCAGCGTCTGGGACACGTACTCCAGACTGAACGAAGGAAAATTCCAGGTAGCTGATTTCAAGGCTTCAATGCCGTCTACAATCAGCCGCCCTGGCGTACTGGCAAAGAAATGTCCCTGTTTAAAACCGTGCTCGCGCCACTCCAGCTCCTGATTACCCCGACCCAAGCGCAGCGGGATACGATAACGCTCGGCATGCTTTTGCAGTACGCGCAGGTCAAACTGCACCAGATTCCAACCGATGATGACATCGGGATCGTGCTCTGCAAACCAGGCGTTGAGTTTCTCCAGCAATTGCGGGCGACTGCTGACGTATTCTAGTGTAAATTCAGCGTCAGACGGCACACCATCGGGCTCTGGGCCCAGCATATACACCTGACGCTGCCCACACCCTTCCAGCCCGATGCAATAAAGCTCACCGTGCCGGCTGGTTTCGATATCCAGCGATACCAGCTTTAATGGGGGTCGATAGTCAGGGCAGGGCTTAATCTGCGCGTGAACTACCGCGTTCGGCCCGGCAGGCTGGCCGCTGAACCACACGGGGGCGGTGATGAAGCGCTCCATCAAATAACGATCGGGCGGGCGGATATCCGCTTCATAAACGGTAATGCCAGCTTCCTGTAACCGTTTTTCCAGCGCCAACAGTTGGCGGTAATGGGAGCAATAGAGGCCCAGCAGCGGCTGATGGTGAAAATCGTGCAAGATCAGGGGGCGCAACGAGGGGGGACGCTGCTTACGAGGCGCAGAGGTATCGGCACTCAGCAGCACTTCAGCACGTGCCTGCTGCTGCGCGGGAATAAAGGCCACTGCCTGTTGAGGGGGCAAAGCAACCAGCACCGGCCCATCCTCCGTGGCGAGCCAGAGATCAATCTGAATGCCAGCGGGGGTGTCATGCCAGTGGCGGGTAAGAATAAACCCCTGAGACGCCTGCACCACGCGTGAATACCTCAGTCAAGAGAGAAGTATTAAGTATGGTTATATATACAGTTATAGTCTAGTATTATCTTCACACCCGCTATCTTCAAACACCCGGGGCCAGCACCACGCGATTACGGCCTTCCTGCTTGGCGCGGTAGAGCGCTTTGTTGGCCAATTTGAGCGCCTGATCGATGGTAAAATCACCGCTTTTGTCCGCGCGCCACAGGGAGACGCCCAGTGAAATGGTGATATGGCCCGCAGGAGATGCTATCTCTGCGGTGCTGGTGCGCAGTCGTTCAACGCCTAGGAATTTCAAACTTTTTGGGGCCCCTGATTTCGGGGGCTGGCAACGATGAAAACCGGCTTTTTTATCGTGAATGCCTCTGTGTTTGGGTGATTTTTGAACACATTGCGCGTTTTTTGATTACATCGCCGAATTCCAGGCAGAGCTTCCCCGCATTATCCAACGTAACGCATTCGCGCTATCTCCCCGGCGTTCGCGATTCGCTTCTCCAGGGCCGTTGCCGGCAGCGCCCGGCTGAACGCCATTTTTGCCCCGCACAGCAGGCAGGCAAACGGGTCTGTATTCAGTAATCCCTGACTCAGCGTTGTGTATGCCACTGGCGCTGCTTTTTTCACATTATCCTGCCCCAGGGCTTTTCTCACCAGAGGCAACAGTTTTCCCACTACGCGGTTAGCCAGAAAACCAAAGTAACGCACCATCCGGAAATGCTTCTCCGGTATATGCTTTATCAGCCGCAGTATCAGCTCACGCTGACTGAGCGCCAGGTCTTCATGCCTCCCCGTCCGGTGATCCAGAAAACGCAGGGTGATGCGGCTTCCCCCGTCGTAGTGTGCCAGTCGCGCACCCGACACAGGCAGTTTTTTCAGGTACCGGCCCAGGTACTTTGCTGTCTGCCGGTGATGTTTCGTCGGCTTCACAAAATACACGTGCCAGTAAATCTCTCCCTGCTCATTTTTCCCCTGGCTGAGGATAAAGCGCTTCCATTCATCATAATCCCGGATGTGAGCCAGCTGCGGCGGCAGAACAAGAGACTCCCATGCAGACAGCAGATACTGGCGTACATTCCATACCCAGCGCGCCCTGCACTGGTCAAGTAAATCAGGACACTTTTTTCTCAGCCATTTGTTCATAACGCACCGGAGACAGATCCCCGTTAGCGGCATGATGCCTGTCTAGGTTGTAGTAGCGGATATACGTCGCCACATCCTGCTCCATGTAAGCCCGTGTTGGCTGGGGTACCAGCAGCAACCATTCATGTTTCAGATTGCCCCAGAAGCGCTCCATCACCACATTATCCCAGCAGGCACCCACGTCTCCCATACTGCTCCTCAGCGCCTGAAAGCGTTGTCCCGTGTACTGCGCCCCCCTGTCCGTATGCACCACCAGGCCCGGCGGGGGAGTTCGCAGGTTATATGCCTTCATCAGGGCCCCGCAGACCAGCGATGAGGTCATCCGTCTGTCCACCTGCCAGCCCACTATCTGCCGGGAGTACAAATCCATAATAGCCGCCAGATACAGCCAGCCTTCACCGGTCTTCAGATACGTGATGTCACTCGCCCACACCTGATTTGGCCCCGGCGGGTTAAAATTCTGGTTCAGCAGGTTTGGGGCCACCTCTGCACCCGGGCGGGGTTTTGTCGTGACCTTATAAGTCCGGCGCTGTCGGCAGACCAGCCCCTCTTCCTGCATGAGTTTCCTCACCCGCCAGCGGCTGATTATGATGCCTTCTCCACGAAGCCTTTTGACCAGCGTCCGGCTTCCTGCTCCCTGCTTGCTGGCGGCGAACAGCGCCTTTAACCTGACCCGGACCTCCACGTCTTTTTGCAGCGGTTCGGCGGGCTTTTTTCGCCATGCATACCAGGCCGAGGCCGTCACACGCATGACCCGACAGAGTGTACGAACGCTGAAGTCAGTGGCATTGTCGAGAATGAACCGGTATCTCACGACATATGTTTCGCGAAGAAGGCACTCGCCTTTTTTAGTATCTCCTTCTCTGTACGTAACTCTTTGTTTTCCTTTTGTAACCGTTTTAACTCTGCACGTTCATCATCGCTGAGTACGCCGTTGCTCTGCTCGCGTGCCAGCGCCATGTATGCAGGGTTTTGTTGCTTATGCCCAGCGATGCTGCTGCCCTGGCTATCGTATAGCCCTGCTCTGTTACCAGGGCAACGGCTTCCTTTTTAAACTCAGGGGTAAATTGTCGTTTATGGTTCACTAAACACCTCCGTTTTGGATGTAAGTTTAGTGTCCTGATTATTCAACCACTACAATGGTGAGTGGTATACGTGCTAAGGATAACGATGCACGGCGCGATGTGGATAACCATCTGGTGAAGGGGGATGCTGCTAACAACGGGGTCCACGCCCTGTTTGGGCTTCACAGTGACAGTTTTTATGGTATGCGCGCAGGTACATCCAAAACGGCGCTGCTATATGGGCACGGGTTATGGGCAGAAGTGAAGTCGATAGGTTCTGACGGTGCGCTATTGCCCGATGCAGGTACCTGGCGATTGGCGAGCTACGGCATCACGCCGCTGGGCGATGGCTGGCACATTGCGCCTGCACTGCTGGCACAAACCAGCAAGGATCGCTATGTAAAAGGGGATAGCTACGCGTGGGCAACCCTTAATCTCCGGTTGATTCAGGAAATCACCAGTAACATTGAGATGCAATACGAGGGCAGCTATCAATATATGGATCTGCGGCCACAGGGCTACAACAGCCGCAATGGGGTAAGCGGTAACTTCTATAAACTTACCGTCGCACCGACGCTAAAAGCTGGCGACATTGGTGAATTCCTCAAACGCCCAGAGGTTAGCCTGTTTGCCACCTGGATGAATTGGGATCGTCGGTTGGATAACTATGCCAACCATACTAACGGTGGCAACAGCGACGGTTTTGGCAGCAATGGCTTTGTCGCCGGTGGCGAGTGGAATTTTGGCGTACAGATGGAAACCTGGTTCTAATGCTATCCCCCCTGGTGGAGGCCACTTTACCACGGTACAAACAGCGGTAATGACCAAAATGTAACTTTCGGTGCGATAACGGCTGGTGTCAGGAGACGGAAAATAAAAATAGGGATTAACCGCATTTTCGCAGCATTAAACATTTTAAAACGCAAAAAATACCACCAGCGCTTATCGGTAAGCGCGATTGCCCATTAGCGCAGACCTAAAAGATAGGTATTTCCAGAATAAAGAGAAAAGGCGTTCTCTGGATAAAGGTTAATTGATTTTTAATAAAAAGTTATATTTTGGCTTGCTGCACTTTTAGCTGGCACGCACGAATCGAATTGGTGCAACCGACTCAACGGGAGTCTGTAAAGAATTTCGTGTAAATGGCTCCATCGCTTAACCGGAAATCCGATCTCCATACATCAACATGAATTGGCTCATAGCAGGTTTCCAGTCTCTGATTGGTAGGGTCCATTTAGCCGAGATATTATGCAAGGCTAGATAGAATAATTTTAGCACCGAGTCATCCGTTGGAAATATTCGTCGCGTTTTCGTTATCTTGCGCAATGAAGCATTTAACGACTCTATCGCGTTGGTGGTGTAGATAACCTTGCGAATCTCCGGCGGAAAATCAAAAATGACGATGAGACGTTCCCAATTATTTCTCCACGATGGGCTGATCGTCGGGAACTGCTCATCCCATTTGGCCGCGAAGGCATCCAGGGCCTCTTCAGCGCCCTCTAGCGTTGCGGAACTATAGATAGTGCGGAGGTCAGCAGCAACGGCTTTACGCTCTTTCCAGCCGACGTAGCGCAGCGAGTTCCGCACCTGATGCACGATGCAGAGCTGTACCCGCGTATGCGGGTAAACAGCTTCAATGGCATCAGGAAAGCCGTTCAGGCCATCGCAGCAGGCGATGAAGATGTCCTGTAGCCCACGATTTTTCAGTTCTATCATTACAGATAACCAGAACTTGGCCCCCTCGGTTTTGGCTATCCATAGCCCCAGCAGCTCTTTTTCGCCCTTGCCGTTGATGCCTAGAGCCAAGTAAACAGACTTGTTGGTCACGGCTCCGCCGTTCTGGCTTTTGACCACAATACAGTCAAGGTAAACAATGGGATAAAACGCATCCAGCGGCCGTTGCTGCCAGCGCTTAACGTCATCCATCACGGCATTGGTCACTTGAGAAATGAAGCCAGCGGAAACATCGACCCCGTAGACTTCTTTAAAGTGAGCCTGAATATCACGGGTTGATAGCCCTCTGGAATAGAGAGAAATAATGCGGTCATCGAAGCCGTTAAGCTGCTTTTCGTGCTTACCGATCAGTGTCGGCTCGAAGGTACTGTTGCGGTCGCGCGGAATATCGAGCTCGAGCGCCCCATTTTGGCTACGTACGCTCTTGGAGGTCTTGCCATTGCGGGAGTTGCCTGAATGATTACCAGCCGGGTCATGCTTAGCATACCCAAGGTGTATCTCCATCTCAGCTTGAAGAACCCGTTCCGCCAGTCTTTTAGTCAGCTCCTTGAGTAGGCCTGATTCACCCAGAAGCTCCTGAGGGGAGTGGCAATCCTGAAGCAGTTGGTCAATAAGTTCGTTGCTGATAGGCATTTTTTTGTCCTCTGAAGGTTTTCCTCAAAATGCCATTTACACAGATCTTTTTACACTCTCACGACTGGCTACCAAAGCTTTAGTACTGCTCAATCATCCATTATTCGCTACATAACCCATTATTATAGCGATGTCAGACCTCACTGGTATAACGGTGGGTTAACACCAAATGAATCAGAACGGCTGTTCCATCAACAGTCAGGTAGGGTGGCCAAATTTAGTTGACCACTACACAGTCAGGTCAGTCATCGTAAGATTGCCGAACTCGAACACATACTCAATACAAGGGGCAGAAAATCGCTGGGCTATCGTTCCCCCAATGAGGTATTTTTAACGCACTTACTGGTGGCATAAGCCTCTACCGTTTTGTTGCGTTTCGAGTTGTAATGGGGCGATTGCCTGCGCTTCACCCACTTATGTGGCACGAGACGGGTTCCCAGAGAAACCCAGTGATTTGGCGCGTCACGCTTGTCTGGTGTACGGCGAATGGACACCTACAGTGCCGTGCCGCTGGTTGTTCCAGCGTGATGGGCAGAGCGAAGAAGTCAGGCCAACCGGGCTGTTTCGCGCCAATAAACTAGTTGCTGAATAGAGACTTGCATTTTTTGTCAGGCTATTGAGAATAAAAAGAGGTTTAACTTAGAGAATAAAGGTTTGAAATGATCAACAAAGAGCGGTTGTTACGAGATAATCGTTTATGTAAAGCAATCATTGGATTATCAGTCGAAGAATTGAAAAATTTAGCCGCTGAATTTTCAGCTTGTTATTTGATTTATCGGAAAAAGAATCGAAAAGATCACGAGCGGCAGATGGGTGCAGGGCAGAAAGGATTTATCCCAACCCCATTAGATAAACTGCTTTTTATTTTATTGTATTTAAAATGTTATCCGACCTATGATTTGCAAGGACTTCTTTTTGGTTTAGATAGAACACGGGTATGTCGCTGGGTAAAAATATTATTGCCGGTTTTAGAGATGACCTTGGGGCGAGAATGTGTTTTGCCCGCTCGTCAAATTCGCTCTGCTGAGGAATTTTTTCGCGCCTTTCCTGGAGTTAAAGACGTCTTTATTGATGGGACAGAGCGACCTGTCCAAAAGCCTAAGAATCTGCGTCGGCGAAAAAAAATGTATTCGGGAAAGAAAAGACAGACCACTCGAAAAGGGCTTATTATGACTGACGAAACAAGGCAAGTTGGATTTATCCCCATGAGCAAAAATGGGCGCCGTCACGATAAACGCTTACTCGATAAAGTCGATATAATTCGCCATATTCCTCCTGAGGTAACCATCTGGGCAGATACCGGTTTTCAAGGTATAGATAAACAGCATCCTAATACACAAACCCCAAAAAAAGGAACTCGAAAAAGACCTTTATCGCCTGAACAAAAACAAGAAAATAAAATAATCTCGGGCATCCGTATTACAGTTGAACACGCCATCGCGGGTATCAAGCGCCTCGGTTGCATGACCCAAATTTTACGGAATCGTAGACCCTTTATTGATGATACCTTCTTACTCCTTAGCGCCGGTCTTTGGAATTTCCATCTCAGAACAGCGTAAAATTTACTTCAATCACCGAAACACCCT
Source organism: Symbiopectobacterium purcellii (assembly GCF_052050035.1). Taxonomy (GTDB): domain Bacteria; phylum Pseudomonadota; class Gammaproteobacteria; order Enterobacterales; family Enterobacteriaceae; genus Symbiopectobacterium; species Symbiopectobacterium purcellii_A. Next base: position 2,621,927 of record NZ_CP189882.1, on the reverse strand, counting down.
TATTTCACTATTAAGCAACACGCTTAATGACTGGAAAGCGCTGTTGTATGCGGCTATCGAAGGTTATGGCGTCACCTTGAGTCCCGCCGATGTGTTGGGCAAAGAGATTGAAGCCGGACGTTTGGTTCAGGTTCTGCCTGACTATGAAGGCCCAGCCCGCCCGATGCATGTGCTGGTACCTGCGGCCCGGCGGCAAACGGTCAAGATTCGCTGTTTTGTCGATGCGCTGAGAGAGGCGTTTGGCGAAGGTATGGGGCGGTAAAATAGAAGGCACCGCAGAGCGGTGCCTTGTGGCTTAACGCAAAAATGTCGGTTGCTGCTGTTCGTAGCGTGCAATCGCTTCTTCGTGTTGTAAGGTTAAGCCGATGCTGTCCAGCCCGTTAATCATGCAGTGACGGCGGAAGCTATCGATTTCAAACGGGTATGTTTTCCCACCAGCATCGACCGTTTGTGCTTCCAGATCCACTGTGAAGGTAATGCCTTGTGTCGCATCGACCAGTTTGAACAGGTCGTCGATATCGGCATCACTCAGTTTTACCGGCAGCAAGTGGTTGTTAAACGCATTACCATAGAAAATATCCGCAAAGCTTGGGGCGATCACCACGTGAAAACCGTAGTCAGTCAGTGCCCAGGGAGCATGCTCACGGGAGGAGCCACAGCCGAAGTTTTCGCGCGCCAGCAGAATGGTAGCCCCTTTATAACGAGGTTTATTCAGCACAAACTCCGGGTTGGGCTGCTGCCCAGCGTCGTCCAGAAAACGCCAGTCGTGAAACAGATGTTGGCCGAAACCGGTACGCGTCACCTTCTGCAAAAACTGCTTGGGGATGATCGCATCGGTGTCCACGTTGGCGGCATCCAGCGGCACGACCAGCCCGGTATGTTGGGTAAATTTAGCCATCAGGCGTCTCCTTATTAATTCGTGGACGAAGGTAATTCGCGGATATCCGCGAAATACCCTGTCACGGCGGCGGCGGCAGCCATCGCCGGGCTGACCAGGTGGGTACGACCCGCACGTCCCTGACGGCCTTCAAAGTTACGGTTGCTGGTGGATGCACAGCGTTCACCGGGGTTCAGGCGGTCATTGTTCATTGCCAGACACATGGAGCAGCCCGGCAGACGCCATTCGAACCCGGCGTCGATAAACACTTTATCCAGACCTTCCAACTCGGCCATGGTTTTCACCGGGCCAGAGCCGGGTACCACGATAGCCTGCACGCCAGCGGCCACTTTACGCCCTTTGGCGATAGCAGCGGCAGCGCGCAAATCTTCGATACGCGAGTTGGTACAGGAACCGATAAACACTTTGTCGATGGCGACATCTGTCAGCTTGATGCCCGGTTGCAGGTCCATATACGCCAGCGCTTTGGCGGCAGAAGCGCGCTCAACCGGATCGCTAAAGGATTCAGGATCGGGGATATTCTGGTTCACGGCGATAACCTGACCGGGGTTGGTGCCCCAGGTTACCTGCGGCGCGATATCGGCGGCATCCAGGGTGACGACGGTATCAAACACGGCATCTGCATCGGATTTCAACGTTCTCCAGTACGCCACGCCAGCATCCCAGTCGGCGCCTTTAGGCGCGAACTGACGGCCTTTCAGGTAGGCAAACGTGGTTTCATCCGGCGCGACTAAACCGGCTTTTGCACCCATTTCAATCGCCATGTTACACAGTGTCATGCGGCCTTCCATGCTCAACGCGCGGATGGCGTCGCCACAGAACTCCACCACGTGACCGGTACCGCCTGCGCTGCCAGTTTTACCGATAATCGCCAACACGATGTCTTTCGCGGTGATGCCGGGCGCGGCCTGACCTGTCACTTCAATTTTTATGGCTTTGGCGCGGCCCTGTTTCAGGGTTTGCGTCGCCATCACATGTTCCACTTCGGAGGTGCCAATCCCAAACGCCAGTGAACCAAAGGCGCCGTGGGTTGCGGTATGGGAATCGCCGCACACAATGGTCATACCCGGCAGGGTCATACCCTGTTCCGGTCCGATAACGTGGACGATGCCTTGATACGGGTGGTTCAGATCGTACAACTGCACGCCAAACTCGGCGCAGTTCTTGATCAATTCCTGCATCTGGATGCGGGCCATTTCACCACAGGCATTGATGTCTTTGGTCTGGGTAGAGACGTTGTGATCCATGGTGGCAAAGGTTTTGCCCGGTTGGCGCAGTTTGCGCCCCATGGCGCGCAGACCGTCAAAGGCTTGCGGCGAGGTGACTTCATGCACCAGATGGCGGTCGATATACAGCAGCGGCGTTTCATTCTGCGCTTCGAACACCACGTGGGCATCAAACAACTTCTGGTATAAGGTCTTGCTCATGGTTACACCCCTTGCGCCACAAAGCGGGCAATGGCGTCGCCCATTTCGTCGGTGCTGATGGCTTTGCCGTCACGGCTAGCCAGATCGCCAGTGCGGTAGCCTTCGGCCAGCGCGGTGTTTACCGCGTTTTCGATGGCGTTAGCCGCGTCATCGGCTTCCAGGCTGTAGCGTAACAACAGTGCCAGTGACACGATCTGTGCGATCGGGTTAGCGATGTTTTTGCCCGCGATATCCGGCGCGGAACCGCCCGCGGGTTCGTACAGGCCGAAATCTTGTTCGTTCAGGCTGGCGGAAGGCAGCATACCCATCGAACCGGTGATCATCGCACATTCGTCAGACAGGATGTCACCAAACAGGTTGGAGCACAGCATCACGTCGAACTGGGACGGGTTTTTGATCAACTGCATGGTGGCGTTGTCGATGTACAGGTGCGCCAGCTTCACGTCCGGGTAGTCTTTGCTGACTTCGGTGACGATTTCACGCCACAGGATGGAGCTTTGCAGCACGTTGGCTTTATCGATAGACGTGACTTTACTGCGGCGCTTGCGTGCCGACTCAAAGGCAATGCGAGCGATACGCTCGATCTCGAAACGGTGATACACCTCGGTGTCGAACGCACGCTCATGCTGGCCGCTGCCTTCACGGCCTTTCGGCTGGCCGAAGTAGATACCGCCGATCAGTTCGCGCACGCACAGAATGTCGAAACCGTTCGCGGCGATATCGCTGCGCAGTGGGCAAAACGCCTCCAGCCCTTGATACAGACGAGCCGGGCGCAGGTTGCAGAACAGACGGAAGTGCTTACGCAGCGGCAGCAGCGCGCCGCGCTCCGGTTGCTCAGCCGGCGGCAGATGCTCCCATTTCGGGCCGCCAACCGAGCCGAACAGAATGGCGTCAGCCTGCTCGCAACCGGCGACGGTGGCGGGGGGCAACGGCGTGCCCTGACGGTCGATGGCGATGCCGCCGACGTCATATTCGCTGGTAGTGATACGCAAACCGAAACGCTGGCGAACCGCGTCTAACACTTTATGGGCTTGCGCCATGACTTCCGGGCCGATGCCGTCACCGGGTAAGACGGCGATATGGTAACTCTTTGTCATCACACTGTTTCCTGGCTATTTTGTTGTTTGTTGTGGTGCTGCAAACGCTGAATTTCTTGTTCTACTAACTGTGCGCGTTTGATGTTGTTCAATACGTTGACCATCGCCTTGGCGGAGGATTCGACGATATCGGTCGCCAGGCCCACGCCGTGGAAGCGACGGCCTTGATAAGCGGCGACGATATCCACTTGCCCCAATGCATCGCGTCCCTGGCCCTTGGCGGACAACTGATATTTCACCAGTTCAATGCCGTAGCCCGTGATGCGGTTAATCGCCTGATAAACGGCATCGACCGGCCCGTTGCCGGTAGCGGCTTCAGCTTGCACCTCGCCACCACAGGCTAATTGCACTGATGCGGTGGCAATCGTGTTGGAGCCAGACTGCACGTTGAAGGCATCCAGACGGTAGAACTCTTCGTCTTCCTGTTGGCTATTAATAAAGGCCAATGCCTCCAAATCGTAGTCGAAAACCTGGCCTTTTTTGTCGGCCAGCTTCAGGAAATCGGTGTACAACTGGTCCAGATTAAAATCGCTTTCTTGATAGCCCATCTCTTCCATGCGGTGTTTCACCGCTGCGCGGCCAGAACGGGAGGTCAGGTTCAACTGCACTTCTTTCAGGCCGATGGATTCCGGCGTCATGATTTCGTAGTTGGAGCGGTTTTTCAGCACGCCGTCCTGATGGATACCGGACGAGTGAGCGAAGGCGTTAGATCCGATAATTGCTTTGTTGCCGGGGATCGGCATGTTGCAAATCTGGCTCACCAACTGGCTGGTGCGATAGATTTCCTGATGATTGATATTGGTGTGGACGTTCAGCAGATCCTGACGGGTTTTGATCGCCATGATCACTTCTTCCAGCGCGGTGTTGCCTGCGCGCTCACCCAGACCGTTTAACGTACCTTCTACCTGACGTGCGCCAGCCTGTACCGCGGTGATGGAGTTGGCGACCGACATACCCAGATCGTTATGGCAGTGCACGGAAATAATCGCTTTGTCGATGTTCGGCACGCGATCGTACAGCGTGGTGATAATGCCGCCGAACTGATATGGCGTGGTGTAACCCACGGTGTCAGGGATGTTGATGGTGGTGGCACCGGCGTTAATCGCGGCTTCAACGATACGGCACAGGTTATCGATAGGGGTGCGGCCTGCGTCTTCGCAGGAAAACTCTACGTCGTCGGTGTAGTTACGCGCCCGTTTGACGGAGTGAACCGCTTTCTCAATCACCTGCTCGAATGACAACCGCAGTTTGGATTCGATGTGCAGGGTGGAGGTAGCCAGGAATACGTGAATACGGAAGGCTTCGGCAACGCGCAGCGCCTCGGCGGCGACATCGATATCTTTATCAACGCAGCGAGCCAAACCACACACCCGGCTGTTTTTGATCTGACGCGCAATGGTCTGTACCGATTCGAAATCGCCCGGTGAAGAGACCGGGAAGCCCACTTCCATCACGTCCACGCCCAATCTTTCCAGCGCGTAGGCCACTTGCAGTTTCTCTTTTACACTCAGACTGGCTTGTAATGCCTGCTCACCATCACGCAATGTGGTATCGAAAATAATGACCTGCTGGCTCATTGGAAAGATTCCTTATCGTGTTTATTCGAGCGCCGAACGGGTAAAAAAAAACCGCGCATCGGCGCGGGTTTTTCGTTCTGTGTAACGTGAAATCAGTTCTGACTTTCACTCACAGGCATACCGCGCAATGTTGATGCGTGTAGTAGTAGGCCTAGTAGGAAAGTGTGTTTGAACATGATATCTCGTCTGATCTCGTTGGCTAATTAACTTACCATGCGCCGCTCGGCGGGCGGCGGGGATGGCATTGCTCGTGTTATTATTGGTACTTGATTCTTGTGGGTATGTCAAGCATTTGTGGCAATGGTGTTTTGCCCTTGTCCGGTCGTTACGAAATCGTTTGCGTTGCCGTCGTCATGCAGGAGGCGCAATAGGGCAGATGTGCGTGGCGTCAACCTTCCGTGATGCCAACGTGAAAGATCGTTGCGGTTTCTGGCAAGATCAGTAGACTGCGCCAAAATAATAAACAGTTGTACGCTGAAATTTCCCAGGCTCATTTTTATTATGTCTACCCATTTGTCGCAATACCATTTGGTTGAACGTATCCAACACCAGATTGCCCATTGTTCCGGCCGTACCGCACTGCGTGAATGGTCTGCCTCTGGCGAAACGCAGCTCACCTGGTTTCAGGCCGGTGTGCGTATCCGTCGCATTGCCTGTGCACTGCTCTCGTTGGGGATTTATGCCCAAGAGCGTGTCGCGTTGTTTTCTCATAATTCGCTCAACTGGTCGCTGGCCGATCTCGCCACGCTGTACGTGCGTGGAGTAACCGCACCGATTTATGCCACCAACACGGCTACACAGGCCGCGTTTATTATCAATGACGCGGACATCCGCACCCTTTTTGTCGGTTCTCAGCCACAGTATGATGCGGTATTGGCGCTGCTGCCGGAATGTCCGCAGCTTAAGCGCATCATTGTGCTTGATGACAATGTGAATCTGCATCACTGCCCGTTGGCGCTGACGCTGGCGGCGTTTGAGGCCGATGTTGATGACGCCTACTGGCAGCCCGCCCTGCAACAGCGCATTGATGCGCGTAATCTGGACGATCTTTTCACCTTGATCTACACCTCCGGTACCACCGGTGAGCCTAAAGGGGTGATGCTGGATTACGCCAACATGGCGATGGTGCTGAAGTTGCACGATGAGCGTCTGTGCGTGTCGCGCAGGACGATATCTCTTTGAGTTTCCTGCCGCTGTCTCACGTGTTTGAGCGCGCCTGGTCGTTTTACATGATGCACACCGGTGCGCAAAACGTTTATCTGACCGACACCAATCTGGTACGTAATGCCATGCAGGCCGTTTCGCCGACGGTGATGTGTGCGGTGCCGCGTTTCTACGAGAAAGTGTATAGCGCCATTCACGAAAAAGTCGCGCAGGCGCCCTGGCATCGTCGTACGCTGTTTAATTGGGCTATCGCGCAGGGGCGCAAGGCGTTTCTGGCACGTATTTCGGGTAAATCACGCTCAACGTTGCAGACCTTATTGCATCGCGCTGACGATCGGCTGGTGCTGACCAAGCTGCGTCACCTGCTGGGCGTTAAGATTCGCTTTATGCCTGCGGCTGGCGCGCATCTGGATGAGAATATCATTTTGTTTTTCCAGTCGATGGGGGTGCGCGTCATTTACGGTTACGGCATGACGGAAACTTGCGCCACGGTTTCGTGCTGGGAAGCGAATAACGTACGGTTGGCCCCTCTCCCAGGAATGATAAGGATGGGCAAAGTAGACCTGCGCCCCTGTGATTTGAGTAATTTGCTCGTGCAGAGCGAATTCAGGGCCGTTATCAGCTGTTAGGGTCTTAAACTTGCAAAAGGTATTAGCTTCAATGTCCCTGAAAGCAGCAACCACAGTCTCCGTACGCTTATTAGGCAGTTTGAGAATGATGAAGGTTTTCAATGCTTTATCTACGATGGTTAACAAGAATGACTTCTGGTCTTTGCCAAAAATAGTGTCAATTTCGAAGTGGCCAGGCTCCTGTTTAAGCTCGGCTTGAGCTGGGCGATACTCAATACCAACACGGTTGGGAATAGGGCCTGATTTGAGGTTTTCGGCATTGTATAGCTAAACGACTTAATTTTGATTACATTATTTAAATGAGCTATTCAATTGATTTTAGACGTAAAGTGATATCTACACGGAAAAACGAAGGGTTGAGTATCCGAGAAACAGCGAAGCAATTTCGGATTGGCCCTGCCTCTGTATCGCGTTGGATTAATCAAATAGAGTCAAAAGCATCGACCACGCGTCAGCGAAAGATCGATAAATCCGAGTTGATAAAAGATGTTGAACAATATCCAGATGCTTACCAAAAAGAACGTGCAGAGCGTTTTGGCGTTTGTCAGAAGGCCATTTGGCAAGCGCTTAAAAAGCTGGGATTGACCTATAAAAAAAACTCTACGTCATCCGAAAGCCGACGAAAACGCCCGGCAGGGATTTCAACAAAAAAAACAACAGTATGAAAAAGAAGGCAAACCTATTGTTTTTATTGATGAAAGTGGTTTTTCACACGATGCCCCACGGACTCACGGCTATTCCCCAAAAGGTCAACGGTGTTTTGGCCTGAAGAACTGGGGAGCTAGGGGAAGAACAAATGTTATCGGCGCTTTATTAGGCACAACGCTGTTTGCTATCGGATTATTTGATATCAATATTAACAGCGATGTTTTCTATGCCTGGGTCACACAAGTCCTTATCCCAGTACTCCCTAAAAACAGTGTAATCATGATGGACAATGCCACTTTTCACAAAAAACATAATATTCAACAAGTCATCATCGATGCAGGGTATATGGTGGAGTATTTGCCTACATATTCGCCAGATCTTAACCCAATTGAGCATAAATGGGCACAAGCAAAAAGCAAAAAAAGAGAGATGGGTTGCGATACAGAGAGTTTGTTCTCAGTCCATATGGTGTAATCAAAATTAAGTCGCTTGGCTATACCTGTAACGTTTTCCCCGATGAGGAAGTTGCTGATATAGCTCCCCGCCAGCCTGTCTCTCCTGCAGGATATAGCGATATAGCGTATTCTTGCTGACAGATATATCGAATTCCAGGTGCAAACGGCCACTGATGATTTCAGGTGAAGAGTGAGTGGAAAGTGTAGTGGTCAACTAAATTTGGCCACCCTACCTGACTGTTGATGGAACAGCCGTTCTGATTCATTTGGTGTTAACCCACCGTTATACCAGTGAGGTCTGACATCGCTATAATAATGGGTTATGTAGCGAATAATGGATGATTGAGCAGTACTAAAGCTTTGGTAGCCAGTCGTTGGCACCCATTCAGTCTTCAGACTACGGAAGAATCGCTCCATCGGACTATTATCCCAACAATTTCCTCTGCGACTCATACTTTGGGTCATCTGATAACGCCACAATGCCTGCCTATACTGACGACTGGTGTAATGGCTTCCTTGGTCACTATGAAACATGACTTGTTTGGGATGCCCACGCAGTTCCCAAGCCATTTGTAGTGCTTTGGCTGTTAATTCTGAATCTGGCGAAAACGACATTGCCCAACCCACGGGTTTTCGGGCAAATAAATCTAATACCACCGCCAGATACGCCCATCGGTCGCCTGTCCAAATATAGGTTACATCGCCGCACCAAACCTGGTCAGGCTTGGTAACAGCGAACTGCCTATTGAGCAGATTTGGAATATCAATACGTTCATTTCCACCGCGGTTGTATTTATGTTTTTTTGTTTGGCAACTAACGAGGGTTAATTCTTTCATCAACTTACCCGCTAACCACCGCCCAAGTTTCACGTCGTGTGTATTGGTAACCATCGTGGCGATAGTCCTTGCGCCCGCAGACCCGACACTAACGTTCCACGCTTCGCTGACCAGGCTACGTTTTATCGTCCGCTCAATATCTGGCTCCTTAGGTCGACACCAATAGCGATAACTGCTTCGGTGAACATTAAAAATACGACACAACGCTTTCACTGGATAAAGCGCTCTTAGCTTTTCAACTACCGAGAATTTTTCAGTGAGTCGGACATTAAGAGCGCAGTAGCCTTTTTTAAGATGGCATTCTCCATTTCCAGTCGGTGGTTTTTTTTCTTCATTTCTCTGAACTCAATTTGTTCAGGTGTTAATGGCAGACCAGGCGATGTTTTCCCTTGACGTTCTAAACGAAGGGCTCTTACCCACCGGCTAATCGCTGAAAGACTGACGTTCATAGCTTTCGCGGCTTCCTGGCAGGTATAATTTTGGTCAAGGACTAATTTGGCGGTTTCACATTTAAATTCAGCAGTAATTATTTTATTCATTTTGGCACCTATAAAAATTATGAGGTAAGCATATCACCTCTACTTAGGTGGCCAAATTCAGTATGCCACTGGCTTTGTTGAATAATTTAACCGTTTGATTTACATCTTCTTTAGTTAGAATGCATTTACAGAGAATGTATTTTGTTAGAACGACAAATCAAATAGTTAGCACAATAAAAAGCATTCCGAGAGGAAAAATTAGTCGTTGAAATTTTATAATGCTTATATAAATCAGTATCTTAAATTATTCAACAAAGCCTATGCCACTACAAAGCGCCTGCCTGATGAAGTTCTGAATGTGTGGCTCCAACTGGTAAAAAGCATTGTTTGGCAGAGGCTTATGACGGCGTTCCCGGGCCAGAGTGTCCGCCCTTCTACAGCAGTAGACACCATTGAAAGTAGGGTCGGTATTGCGTCTGAGTTCCCTGCTGATGGTCGAGCGAGGCAGAGCAAGCTCTCTGGCGATGGTAGCTTGGTTGACACCTTCACCACGCCGCTTTTCGATGTAGAACCGTTCTTTCTGAGTCAGATGTTTTCCCTGCATGCAACAGGCTCTCCAGTATGGCCAGAACGGTGATTTTATCCGACTCTGGCAAGTGGGTCACTTTGTTGCGTTTCGAGTGGGAATGGGGCATCAGCCGATAGGGCCTTAACGGCCAGGCGATCATCGAACTGTCGGCCCGTTCACCGATGCGCACGACCACTTCAAAACCTTCCTCAATCGGATCGACCATGCGATCGTTAAGCGTCAGTTCGATCTGCGTATCCGGATAACGATCGAGATAGCGGGTAATAAAGGGCGCAAGCGCATAAGCGCCAAAGGGCTTTGTTGAATAATTTAACCGTTTGATTTACATCTTCTTTAGGTAGAATGCATGTACAGAGACTGTATTTTGTTAGAACGACAAATCAAGTAGTTAGCACAATAAAAAGCATTACGGCTGGAAAACTTAGTTGTTGAAGTGTTATAATAATTATGTAAATCAGCATGTTAAATTATTCAACAAAGCCGCGCCAAAGGTGACGGGCGCATTAACCCGAATGGTCCCTGACGGCGTGGCTTTCATCTCCAGCGCAATCGCCTCTGCCGCATCAACTTCCGCCAACACAATCTTACAGCGTTCATAATAGCTGCGGCCGATATCGGTCAAACTTTGACGCCGCGTGGTGCGGTTGAGCAATCTTGCCCCCAGACGCGCCTCTAGCCAAGCCACATGCTTAGCCACCCCTTGCGGGGAGAGACGCAACGCCTCTGCCACTGCGGCAAAAGAGCCTAGCTCAGCGGCTTTAACAAAGATGTGCATGCTGGTCAGCCTGTCCATCATTCACTCCACCTGGTTGTTTATTTATGTTCCATTTGTCATTTTATCTTATTTTCGTGGTGAATTACGCTCTCTGTTGATGAATGACTCAACAGGAGATCAGCATGAAAATAGGCATTATTGGCGCAGGCTTTGTCGGGAGAACGATTGCCACGCTCGCGGTTAACACCGGGCATCAGGTGATGCTCAGTAACTCACGCGGCCCACAAACGCTGTTCAGCTTCCGCTCGATGGTGGGCTGTCAGGCGGGAACAGTGGAACAGGCCATTCAGTTTGGTGATGTGGTGGTGATAGCCGTTCCGCTGACGGCAATCGATCAATTGCCTGCCGCGCTGCTGGCGGGCAAGCAGGTACTCGATGCTGTCAATTATTACCCGGAGCGCGATGGTCAGGTTGATGAGCTCGACAGTGCGCAAACCACCACCAGCGAACTGCTGGCGCGCCATTTACCCGGCGCCCTCATCACCAAAGCGTTTAATGCCATTCAGATGACTCAGTTGGAAAGCGATTGTTTACCGGCGGGCAGCCCCAACCGTCGGGCATTGCCACTGGCGGGGGACAATAAGCGTGTTGCTTAATAGTGAAATAAGGGTGTTTCGGTGATTGAAGTAAATTTTACGCTGTTCTGAGATGGAAATTCCAAAGACCGGCGCTAAGGAGTAAGAAGGTATCATCAATAAAGGGTCTACGATTCCGTAAAATTTGGGTCATGCAACCGAGGCGCTTGATACCCGCGATGGCGTGTTCAACGAGACTGTAAAATAATCTGTGTAAATGGCATTTTGAGGAAAACCTTCAAAGGATAACAAAATGCCTATCAGCAACGAACTTATTGACCAACTGCTTCAAGATTGTCACTCCCCTCAGGATCTGCTGGGTGAATCAGGCCTACTCAAGGTGCTGACTAAAAGACTGGCGGAACGGGTTCTTGAAGCTGAGATGGAGATGCACCTTGGGTATGCTAAGCATGACCCGGCAGGTAATCATTCAGGCAACTCCCGCAATGGCAAGACATCCAAGAGCGTACGTAGCCAAAATGGGGAGATCGAGCTCGATATTCCGCGCGACCGCAACAGTACCTTCGAGCCGACACTGATCGGTAAGAACGAAAAACAGCTTAACGGCTTCGATGACCGCATTATTTCTCTCTATTCCAGAGGGTTATCAACCCGTGATATTCAGGCACACTTTAAAGAAGTCTACGGGGTCGATGTTTCCGCTGGCTTCATTTCTCAAGTGACCAATGCTGTGATGGATGACGTTAAGCGCTGGCAGCAACGGCCGCTGGATGCGCTTTATCCCATTGTTTACCTTGACTGTATTGTTGTCAAAAGCCAGGACGGCGGAGCCGTGGCCAACAAGTCTGTTTATCTGGCCCTCGGCGTCAACGGCCAGCGCGAAAAAGAGCTGCTGGGGCTATGGATAGCCAAAACTGAGGGGGCCAAGTTCTGGTTATCTGTGATGACAGAACTGAAAAATCGTGGGCTAAAGGACATCTTCGTCGCCTGCTGCGATGGCCTGAAAGGCTTTCCTGATGCCATTGAAGCTGTTTACCCGCATACGCGGGTACAGCTCTGCATTGTGCATCAGGTGCGGAACTCGCTGCGCTACGTCGGCTGGAAAGAGCGTAAGGCCGTTGCTGCTGACCTGCGCACCATCTATAGTTCCGCAACGCTAGAGGGCGCTGAAGAGGCCCTGGATGCCTTCGCGGCCAAATGGGATGAACAGTTCCCGACGATCAGCCCGTCGTGGAGAAATAATTGGGAACGTCTCATCGTCATTTTGGCTTTGTTGAATAATTTAACCGTTTGATTTACATCTTCTTTAGTTAGAATGCATTTACAGAGAATGTATTTTGTTAGAACGACAAATCAAATAGTTAGCACAATAAAAAGCATTTCGAGAGGAAAAATTAGTCGTTGAAATTTTATAATGCTTATATAAATCAGTATCTTAAATTATTCAACAAAGCCCGTCACTTTTGACTTTCCGCCGGAGATCCGCAAGGTTATCTACACCACCAACGCGATAGAGTCGTTAAATGCTTCATTGCGCAAGATATAGCCAACCGACTTAAAAATGATTACAGCCGATGCCCTGATATATGGCAAAGAAGCATAGCTGGCTGTTATCAAAATAATGTCGCTTAGCTATAACGAAAACGCGACGAATATTTCCAACGGATGACTCGGTGATAAAATTACTCTATCTAGCCTTGCATAATATCTCTGCTAAATGGACCTTGCCAATCAGAGACTGGAAACCTGCTATGAGCCAATTCATGTTGATGTATGGAGAACGAATCTCCGGTTAAGCAATGGAGCCATTTACACAAAATTCTTTACAGACTCCTAACGGGCAATAAAAATGCCAGCGGCGCAGGCCGCTGGCTGGTGAAAAGCACCATTACTCAGAAGTTTCTCTACTACCAGAACAGCACTAGAGCCAGTGCCGGTACTATTCTTCCGACATTTCATCGGTATGCCATTGTGTCACTTGCTGTAACAACGCCAGCTTTTGCTGAGCGCTGATCCTCCTCAGCCAGCAACCAGGGCAATGTAAGAAGTAGTGCCGGTAAAATTGATTGAGCCGTGAAATCGCCATTAGCCACCTCCGTGCTTTCCTTGTTGTGCAGTATCACCGTAATATAGGGAAAGATAAATTGATGACTTTGGTTCGCGGAGTTCCTCTTTTATGTCGTCGACACGTTTGCAACAACAGTTTATCCGCCTCTGGCAGCGCTTTCAGGGGCAGGATACCGACACTACGCTTGAAGAGCTGGCCGGCGTATTACTCTGCTCACGCCGTCATATCCGTTCACTGCTCGGGGCCATGCAAAAAGAGGGATGGCTGCTGTGGCAAGCGGAAGCGGGACGTGGAAAACGCTCTCGTCTCATTTTTATCTATACCGGCTTAACGCTGCAACAACAGCGCGCAGAAGACCTGCTGGAGCAGGATCACGTCGAACAACTGATCCAGTTGATCGGTGATAAAGAGACGGTACGCCAGATGTTGCTTTCCCATCTGGGTCGCCGTTTTCGTCAGTGGAAACATCTGCTGCCCGGTTCTGCACTGCGACGCTCTGAGATGCATATCGTCAGACAGATCTTCAGCGGGTTAACCAAGATAAATGAGGAAAACGGGGAAATTTCACCGGACCTCGCACACCACTGGCAGCAAATTACGCCACAACGCTGGCGTTTTTATTTGCGCCCGGCGATCCGGTTCCACGATGGGCGCGAACTGGTGATGAAGGATGTTATCGTCTCAGTAATGCGATTGACGTCGCAGGCATTATTCTCACACATCACACGCGTGACGTCCCCCATTCCCTTTGTGATTGATGTGGAACTGAGCGAACCTGATGGTTGGCTCCCCTGGCTGCTCGGCAGCGCACATGCCATGATCCTGCCCCACGACTGGCAGACACAGGCTGATTTCGCGCGCCACCCTGTCGGCACCGGCCCCTATGCGGTGGAGAAAAACAGCGACAGCCAGTTGAAAATAAAAGCCTTTGATGACTATTTCGGCTACCGGGCGCTAATCGATGAGGTCAATATCTGGGTACTGCCTGACGCCTCCGAAGAGCTGCCGGTATCCATTCAGGTACAAAGCGACACCACCCTGCGCGACGAGTTAGAAAGCCGCATGGAGGAAGGGTGCTATTTCCTGTTGTTTGATACCCGCTCCACGCAGAGCGCGAACAGCGAGGTACGCCGCTGGATTAGTCAGGTTTTCCACCCCATTGCCCTGCTCGGCCAGACCGACAATACGCGCCGCTATGACTGGTCACCGGCGTACAGCCTGCTGCCACGCTGGCACCACCAACGTCTCGTCAACCTACAGCCCAAACCCGCTGGGCTGACAGACGTGACGCTAACGTTTTATCAGGAGCACCCCGAATACCGCATCATTGGCGAGATAATGCATAACCTTCTGGCGCAGCAGGGCGTGACGCTGCATATACAGAAAGTCGACTACGAGCAATGGTATCTGGGAGAAGCAGAAAGCGACATCTGGTTGAGCAGTGTCAACTGCTATCCGCCGCTGGAGTTCTCGCTGTTTGCCCTGCTGTATGAGTTACCGCTGCTGCGTCATTGCCTGAGCTGCTCGCTCCAAGAAGACGCGCAGCGCTGGCATAGTCAAACGCTCTCTATCGCCGACTTCAGCCAACGTTTGATTGAAAGCGGTGAGATTCACCCGCTGTTTCACCACTGGTTACAGTTGCAGGGGCAACGCAGCATGCGCGGCGTGCGTATGAACATGTTTGGCTGGTTTGACTTTAAATCCGCCTGGTTTGTACCGCCGGAGCACGACGCCGACTTTCCCTGATGCTACAAACCCTTTACAATAATGACGTTCTCAACGGGGTGCAGGCCGTTTGTTGATGATATCGCATTGTCAACGCACGGTATTTATGCTGAGAAAATACCCGTCGAACCTGATCCGGTTAATACCGGCGAAGGGATTTGAGAGTGCATTCGCCTGCCTCAAAGTCCTTTGCCACCCTAATATACCCAGGAGTGCAAAGTGTTAAAGTCGCTATTATCCAGTTTATTGCTTCCCGTACTCGGTCTCTCGGCCGTGCTGTTTGGCTCTGCTGCCGCTAATACCAAGCCTGCACTGACCGTTTACACCTACGATTCCTTCGCGTCTGAATGGGGCCCCGGCCCGGCGATTAAAAAAGCCTTCGAAAAAGAGTGCGAGTGTGAATTGAATTTTGTCGCGCTGGAAGATGGCGTTGCCCTGTTGAACCGCTTGCGCATGGAAGGCAAAAACAGCAAAGCGGACATCGTCCTGGGACTGGATAACAACCTGCTCAAAGCGGCTGTGGATACCGGGCTGTTTACTGCCCACCAGGTGAAAACCGACGCGTTGACGCTGCCCGGTGGTTGGGATAATGCCACCTTCCTGCCTTACGATTATGGCTATTTCGCGTTCGTCTACAACAAAGACACGCTGAAAAATCCGCCGACCAGTCTTGATGCCTTGATCAACAGCGAGCAGCCGCTGAAAGTGATTTATCAAGACCCGCGCACCAGCACGCCGGGACTGGGCCTGCTACTGTGGATGCAAAAGGTGTATGGCGATAAAGCGCCCGACGCCTGGCAAAAACTGGCGCGCAACACCGTTACCGTCACCAAGGGGTGGAGCGAGGCTTACGGCCTATTCCTCAAGGGCGAAGCGGATATGGTTCTGAGCTACACCACCTCTCCGGCCTATCATATTATCGAAGAGAAAAAGACTAACTATGCGGCGGCGCTGTTCAGCGAAGGCCATTATATGCAAGTTGAAGTTGCCGGGCAGCTGACCGCCAGCACGCAGCCGGAACTGGCTAACCGCTTTATGCAGTTTATCCTCAGTCCAACGTTCCAAAGCATGATCCCGACCACCAACTGGATGTACCCGGTCACCGACGTGGCACTGCCGGAAGGGTTCCAGTCGCTGGCACGTCCGGAAAAAGCGCTGTCCTTTAGCGCACAACAGGTAGCGGATCTGCGCGGACAGTGGATTCAGGCATGGCAACGCGCCGTCAGCCGCTGATCCCACACTGGCTCTGGTCTGGGCTGTTTACCTCGGCATTGCTGGCAGGCGTTGCCCTGCTCGCGTTTGGCGCTCTCTGGCATCAGGCGCCTGATACCCCATGGCAGACGCTGTGGGGTGATAGCTATGTGTGGTACGTAGTCCGCTTTACCTTTTGGCAGGCATTGCTTTCGGCGCTACTCTCCACGCTGCCCGCCATTGTGCTGGCGCGCGCCCTTTACCGCCGCCATTTCCCTGGCAGAACCTGGCTGCTGCGCCTGTGCGCCATGACGCTGGTGTTACCGGTGTTGGTGGCGGTATTTGGCATACTGCGCGTCTACGGGCGACAGGGCTGGCTGGCGCAAGGGTTAGGCGCGCTCGGCATCGACTACACCTTTTCCCCCTATGGCCTGCAAGGGATTCTGCTGGCTCACGTGTTCTTCAATTTACCGCTGGCGACACGCCTGCTGTTGCAAGCTCTGGAGTCCATTTCCACGGAACAGCGTCAGTTAGCGGCACAGTTGGGCATGAATGCCTGGCAAACCTTTTATCTCATTGAATGGCCGTGGTTACGGCGTCAGATCCTGCCCAGTGCGGCACTGATTTTCATGCTCTGCTTCGCCAGTTTTGCCACCGTACTCTCACTCGGTGGAGGCCCACGCGCCACCACAATTGAACTGGCTATCTATCAGGCATTGAGCTTTGATTACGCTCCTGCGCGCGCGGCAGGATTGGCGCTGATCCAGATGGTTTGCTGTCTGGGGTTGGTGTTACTGAGCCAACGACTCGGCTCGTGGTTTGCCGTGGGCAATACCCAGCAATTGCGCTGGCGCAACCCACAGGATTCACTGGCTGAACGGCTGGGCGATACCGTGATTATCGTTGCTGCGCTGTTATTGCTGTTGCCACCGTTGCTGGCGGTGGTGCTGGACGGTCTCAGTCCGGCGATGCTGACGGTGCTAAAACAACCCGCACTGTGGCAAACGCTGTGGACATCCCTGCGCATCGCACTCGGCGCGGGTATGCTTTGCGTTATCCTGACCCTGATGCTGCTGTGGAGCAGTCGTGAGCTGAAGCTGCGTCAGCAGCGGCTGGTCGGACAGTTGATGGATATCAGCGGCCTGCTGATTCTGGCGATGCCGGGCATTGTGTTGGCAACGGGTTTCTTTCTTGTGCTTAACAATACCATCGGGCTACCGACATCACCCTATGGGCTGGTGGTTGCGACTAACGCGCTGATGGCTATCCCCTTCGCGCTCAAGGTATTGGAGAACCCGATGCTCGACATCGCTCAGCGCTATAATCTGCTGTGTCAGTCGCTGAATATTCGCGGCTGGCATCGTTTACGTCTGATTGAACTGCGCGCGTTGCAACAACCGATCGCGCAGGCGATGGCATTTGCCTGCGTACTCTCGGTTGGGGATTTCGGCATTATCGCGTTGTTTGGCAATGAGCAGTTCCGCACGCTGCCCTTCTATCTTTACCAACAAATTGGCGCTTATCGCAGCGCAGACGGTGCGGTAACCGCACTGCTGCTGATGCTGCTCTGTTTCACGTTGTTTACCGTGATGGAGACATTGACCCTGTGGCAAAAACGGGCGGGCCGACATGCTGTCGTTGAATAAACTCACTTATCTCTATCAACAGGCACCCATGCAGTTCGATGTCAACATCGCTGCGGGAGAGCGCGTTGCCTTGTTAGGGCAAAGCGGTGCGGGTAAAAGCACACTGCTCAGCCTGATTGCCGGTTTTTTATTACCGAACAGCGGCGAACTGATGCTCAATGGCGACGATCATCGCTATACGCCGCCCGCCGAGCGTCCGGTATCGATTCTGTTTCAGGAAAACAACCTGTTCCCGCACCTGACGCTGGAGCAAAATATTGCGCTTGGTCTGCACCCCGGCTTGCGCCTTACGTCAGCGCAGCGTCAGGCATTGCACGCCATTGCCGAGCACGTGGGCTTAAGTAGCCTGATGCAACGCCTGCCCGCGCAGGTGTCTGGCGGTCAACGCCAGCGCGCTGCATTAGCCCGCTGCCTGCTGCGCCAACGCCCTATCCTGCTGCTGGATGAACCGTTCTCCGCGCTCGATCCGGCGCTGCGCCAGGATATGCTCACGCTGGTTGATACGGTGTGTGCAGAGCAGCAGCTTACGCTGCTGATGGTCACTCACAATCTGGATGACGCCTTACGTATAGCGCCGCGCAGTCTGCTGCTGGTCGACGGGAACATCGCCTACGATGGCCCCACGACGTCACTGTGTGACGGTAGCAGTGAGGCGGCGCGGATACTGGGGATCCGTGCAGCGCGTGACTGATTGTCTACACCGGGTTGCTACTCAACACCGGGTATTTTGTGAGCTGAATAAAATTTTTACTTTTTATTCCTTGTGGGTATTGCGCCTATTGCAACGCCCGTGCTTATATAAAACGGCTAACTAACTGACTGATTGACAGGATCCCCGTGAGACACTCCGCTGCTATGACTTCTGCACTACTACACACCGCGCATGTTGACGCGGTCGTGGTCGTGGTGGTGGTCGTCGGCGACGCGCCGTAACGGGTTCCGAATCACAGCACGATTCCCAAACCCCGCCGGCGCAAGCCGAGCGGGGTTTCTTGTTTTTACCTCCCCCGCTCCGAAAACGCACCGGCCCAGATGAAGGATATTACTATGCGTTATACCGGAGCACAGTTGATCGTCCGGCTGTTGGAACAGCAGGGCATCACCACGGTAGCGGGCATTCCCGGCGGGGCGGCACTGCCGCTGTACGATGCGCTGGGGCAGAGCAAAACTATTCGCCATATTCTCGCCCGCCATGAGCAAGGGGCAGGATTTATCGCGCAGGGCATGGCGCGTGCCAGCGGCAAAGCCGCCGTTTGTCTGGCTTCCAGCGGCCCGGGGGCCACTAACCTGCTTACCGCGATTGCCGATGCGAAACTCGATTCCATCCCTCTGGTGTGCATTACCGGTCAGGTCTCCTCGACCATGATCGGCACCGATGCCTTTCAGGAAGTGGATACCTATGGCATTTCCATCCCCGTCACCAAACATAACTATCTGGTGCGGGACATCAACGAACTGCCACGCGTGATTTCAGACGCGTTTCGCATCGCGCAATCAGGGCGTCCCGGTCCGGTGTGGATCGATATTCCGAAAGATGTTCAAACCGCCACCATCGAATTGTCCGAACTGCCAGCCAGAGCTGAACCAGATTTCACTCCCGCCATCGATACACAAGCCATCGCGCAGGCCGCCGCGATGATCAATGCGGCCGAGCGCCCAATCCTCTATCTGGGCGGAGGCATCATCAGCGCCGAGGCCCACAAACAGGCGATTGAACTCGCCGAGCGCGCCAGCCTGCCGACCACCATGACGCTGATGGCGCTCGGGGCCATGCCGACCGATCACCCGCTGTCACTCGGCATGTTAGGCATGCACGCAGCCCGTTCCACTAACCTGATTTTGCAGCAGTCAGACTTGCTTATCGTACTGGGCGCACGCTTTGACGACCGCGCTATCGGTAAAGCAGAGCAATTCTGCCCGGATGCCAGCATCATCCATATCGATATCGATGCGGCGGAACTGGGAAAAATTCGCCAGGCGCACGTTGGGTTGCATGCCGATGTGGGTGAAGCGCTGACGCATTTGTTGCCGTTGATTGAGCCGCAAAAACGGGAAAAATGGCATCAGGCAGTATCTGCGTTACAGCAAACCTATCCGTTCCGCATGCCGGGCGCTGACGACCCGTTGAGCCATTATGGGCTGGTACAAGCAACGGCGCAGGCGCTGACGGACGATGCCATCATCGCCACCGACGTGGGTCAGCATCAGATGTGGGTGGCACAGAGCTACCCGCTGCGTCGGCCGCGCGAATGGTTAACCTCCGGCGGCCTCGGTACCATGGGATTTGGCTTGCCTGCTGCAATGGGTGCCGCACTGGCAGAACCCGACAAAATTGTGGTGTGCTTTTCAGGCGATGGCAGCATCATGATGAACATTCAAGAGATGGCAACGGCGGCCGAAGAGGGGCTTAATGTTAAGATCATCCTGATGAACAATCAGGCATTAGGGCTGGTTCACCAGCAGCAAGACCTGTTCTATGGACAGCGTATCTTCGCCGCTGACTACCGCTACCAAACCGATTTTATCAGCATCGCTCGCGGCTTCGGCTTCGCAGCCTATGACCTGAATAACGCGGACGATCCGGCTGCCATGCTGGCAGACGCCCTGCACACGCCGGGCCCGGCTCTGATTCATGCGGCCATCGATGCGAGCGAAAAAGTATACCCGATGGTGCCGCCGGGCGGGGCCAACACCGATATGATTGGAGACTGACACCATGCAAAATCAATCAACCTCGTCTCATGTAACCCTAGAACTGGCGGTACGCAACCACCCTGGCGTCATGTCTCATGTGTGCGGCCTGTTCGCCCGTCGCGCTTATAACGTGGAAGGCATTCTGTGTATGCCGCTAGCCGGGGGAAAAGAGAGCCGCATCTGGCTTCTGGTTCAGGAAGACAGCCGACTACCGCAGATGATAAGTCAGGTAGAAAAGCTGGAGGATGTGCTACAAGTACGCCGCCACGGTGCCGATATGCGCATTTTTGATCAGGTGGCTGAGTTTTATCGCTAACGTTCGGCTCGTTACCGCGATTAGCAGGATGTGCTGAGTCATCCTGCTAACGAACACACAGCGATTAATTACAGAGGTCGCGGCCTTCCATCATGATATCGACGGTAGACATCTGATAACCCGCCACTTGCGGATCGGGCTTGGTAACCGCTTTATTATTCAAAATCGGTGACTTGCCCAGCTTACGGCCTGAATCAGCGAGAGCATTTGCCATACCATTAAGCGCATAAACCTTGCCATCTTTACTGTTTTTCAGCACCACGATGCCCGTCGAACAGATGAGTTCCCCTTTCTCAAAGGTGAACTGCCATTTATCCCCGTAGCTTTTCGCCGTAATCGTTTTGCTTTTATCGCCAGCGGCATAAGCCCCAGCGCTCATCAACAGCACCAGCGCCGTAATCACGATCTTTTTCATTGTTTTTCCATCCATTGGTTATGATATTAACGTGAAGGCAGCGGCAATCCAGTGGACTGCCGCTGCCTTCACGCGGGACGATAGTAAAACAACGTTTCAAACAGGTCTAGTTTCGTGATTCATCAACGCGATGCATTATCCCCGCAACACCACTTTCCCTAGCAGATGGCTGTACACTGGCATCATCGGGTGTTGAAGTAACACCACGACGCCCGCGACGGCAGCCGCCGTGGTCAACGGAGCCAGCCAGCGTAAATGCACCACGGTCAACCACGCCAAGCGCTTGCGGCTTTTGGTTTGCTTTCGGCTGTTCCACCAGCGCCAGCTTAGCCATCCGGCAAGCCACACCACTATTGCCACCCCCAGCAGCAACCAGCGGAATGACGCGCTGTTGCCACCGAACGGAATGTCATATGCGACGCCCGCCAAAATACCCGGCAGAAAATAGGTCGGTGGCCAAACCACGCAGCCAATGATGTTTGGCAGCGCAAAGCGCGCGGGTGGCAGGGCCAGCATCCCTGCTACCATCGGGATTAACGGTCGGGTTGGGCCAACGAAACGCCCGATGATGATCGTGGGCATCGGGTGTTGGTGCAAGGCATGTTCCGTACGACGCAGCAAGGTCTGGTGTTTGTTTAAAAACGACCAGCTGTGCAGCGGGGTTTTGAATTTCCAACCGATAAAATAGGATATCCAATCTCCCAGCAGGCAGCCCACCAACCCGGCCCCCCACGCTGCGTACAGGCTCAGTTGCCCGCTACCGATGAGCGCGCCCAACGTCGCCATCATCACCGTGCCGGGCAGCAACAGCCCCACCAGCGCCAGCGATTCCAAAAAAGCCACTAACATCACCGCAATCAGTGAATAGGTGACAGATTGGGTCACAAAATGATCCAGCCACGCTTCCATAAAGTCCTACCGGGTTATCAACGGCACCGTTGGTTTACTAAACAGTATGTTCGATAAACAGTACGTTGGATAAAAGGGAGAGCATTGTCAGGATCATAGCAGACGGCGTCAATGGCGGGTTTTTCTATACCAAGAATTACGGGCAATCTCATGATCTCCGCTCACGCGGAAATCATGAGTAAAAAGGCACTCGCGCAGGATCATCCCCCGAGATACATCCGTTTCACCTCAGGGTTGGCGAGAATATCCGCCGCCGCACCGTGCAGCACGATATTGCCATTCTCCAGCACATAAGCACGGTCGGCGATTTTCAATGCCGCCGTCGCATTCTGTTCCACCAGCAGAATGGTGATGTTCTCCTTCTGTAGCTGCTTGATGATATTGAACACCTCACCCACAATCTTCGGTGCCAGCCCGAGACTGGGTTCATCCAGCATCAGAAAGACAGGCTCGCTCATAAGGGCGCGCGCAATCGCCAGCATCTGTTGTTCGCCGCCGCTCATGGTGCCCGCCATCTGATGACGGCGCTCTTTTAAGCGCGGAAACAGGGCGTACATCTTTTCACACAGATAATGGAAATTGACCGGGTTGTTGTACGCCCCTATTTTCAGGTTTTCTTCAATCGTCAGATTGGTGAACACCTTGCGCCCTTCGGGCACCAGCGCCAGCCCTTTGCGCACAATCTGGTGCGTTTGGCTGTGTGTGACCTCTTCATTAAGGAAGGTGACCGTGCCCGACGATTTCACCATGTTCAGAATGCCGCTCAGCGCTGAGGTTTTGCCTGCGCCGTTACTGCCGATCAGGGTAACGATTTCGCTGTTGTTGACCTCGATATCGACGCCTTTCAGCCCCTGAATCAACCCGTAAAACACCTGTAGATTTTCGGCCTTAAGCATAGTCGATGTCTCCCAGATAGGCGGTGATCACCGTTTTGTCGTTGATCGCTTCCTGCGTCCTCCCGCTAAATAACGGTTTGCCGTAGTCCAGCACCATGACGCACTCACACAGCGTATTCACAAATGACATGTCATGTTCGATAAACAACACTGTCAGTTTGAAGTCATCACGCATTTTGAAAATCAGCTGCGCTAATTCGCTGGTCTCTTTCGGGTTCATGCCTGCGGCAGGCTCATCCAGCAGCAGCAACGACGGCGAGGTCGCCAGTGCACGGGCGATCTCCACCTTGCGCTGATTCCCGTAGCTGAGGTTAGTGGCCAGGGCATTGGCATGCTGGGCGATACCGATATACTCCAGAATCTTCATCGCTTCTTCTTTGGCTTTGCGTTCTGCCGAAAAAAAACGCCCCACGTGCAGTGCCGCTTCAAGAAAGGAGTAATGAATCGCACGATCGAAACCGATCAAGACGTTCTCCAGCACCGTCATGGAGCCGAACAGACGGATATTTTGAAACGTGCGCGCGATCCCTTTGTTGACCACCACGTTGGGTTTAAGCCCGGTGATGGTGATATCCTCTAAACTGACACAGCCCGAGGTCGGCTTGTAGTTCGAGGTGATCACGTTGAACATGAAGCGTGTTGCTTAATAGTGAAATAAGGGTGTTTCGGTGATTGAAGTAAATTTTACGCTGTTCTGAGATGGAAATTCCAAAGACCGGCGCTAAGGAGTAAGAAGGTATCATCAATAAAGGGTCTACAATTCCGTAAAATTTGGGGCATGCAACCGAGGCGCTTGATACCCGCGATGGCGTGTTCAACTGTAATACGGATGCCCGAGATTATTTTATTTTCTTGTTTTTGTTCAGGCGATAAAGGTCTTTTTCGAGTTCCTTTTTTTGGGATTTGTGTATTAGGATGCTGTTTATCTATACCTTGAAAACCAGTATCTGCCCAGATGGTTACCTCAGGAGGAATATGGCGAATTATATCGACTTTATCGAGTAAGCGTTTATCGTGACGGCGACCATTTTTGCTCATGGGGATAAATCCAATTTGCCTTGTTTCGTCAGTCATAATAAGCCCTTTTCGAGTGGTCTGTCTTTTCTTTCCCGAATACATTTTTTTTCGCCGACGCAGATTCTTAGGCTTTTGGACAGGTCGCTCTGTCCCATCAATAAAGACGTCTTTAACTCCAGGAAAGGCGCGAAAAAATTCCTCAGCAGAGCGAATTTGACGAGCGGGCAAAACACATTCTCGCCCCAAGGTCATCTCTAAAACCGGCAATAATATTTTTACCCAGCGACATACCCGTGTTCTATCTAAACCAAAAAGAAGTCCTTGCAAATCATAGGTCGGATAACATTTTAAATACAATAAAATAAAAAGCAGTTTATCTAATGGGGTTGGGATAAATCCTTTCTGCCCTGCACCCCATCGAGTCTGTAAAGAATTTCGTGTAAATGGCTCCATCGCTTAACCGGAAATCCGATCTCCATACATCAACATGAATTGGCTCATAGCCGGTTTCCAGTCTCTGATTGGTAGGGTCCATTTAGCCGAGATATTATGCAAGGCTAGATAGAATAATTTTAGCACCGAGTCATCCGTTGGAAATATTCGTCGCGTTTTCGTTATCTTGCGCAATGAAGCATTTAACGACTCTATCGCGTTGGTGGTGTAGATAACCTTGCGGATCTCCGGCGGAAAATCAAAAATGACGATGAGACGTTCCCAATTATTTCTCCACGATGGGCTGATCGTCGGGAACTGCTCATCCCATTTGGCCGCGAAGGCATCCAGGGCCTCTTCAGCGCCCTCTAGCGTTGCGGAACTATAGATAGTGCGGAGGTCAGCAGCAACGGCTTTACGCTCTTTCCAGCCGACGTAGCGCAGCGAGTTCCGCACCTGATGCACGATGCAGAGCTGTACCCGCGTATGCGGGTAAACAGCTTCAATGGCATCAGGAAAGCCCTTCAGGCCATCGCAGCAGGCGATGAAGATGTCCTGTAGCCCACGATTTTTCAGTTCTGTCATTACAGATAACCAGAACTGAGACTGTAAAATAATCTGTGTAAATGGCATTTTGAGGAAAACCTTCAAAGGATAACAAAATGCCTATCAGCAACGAACTTATTGACCAACTGCTTCAAGATTGTCACTCCCCTCAGGATCTGCTGGGTGAATCAGGCCTACTCAAGGTGCTGACTAAAAGACTGGCGGAACGGGTTCTTGAAGCTGAGATGGAGATGCACCTTGGGTATGCTAAGCATGACCCGGCTGGTAATCATTCAGGCAACTCACGCAATGGCAAGACATCCAAGAGCGTACGTAGCCAAAATGGGGAGATCGAGCTCGATATTCCGCGCGACCGCAACAGTACCTTCGAGCCGACACTGATCGGTAAGCACGAAAAACAGCTTAACGGCTTCGATGACCGCATTATTTCTCTCTATTCCAGAGGGTTATCAACCCGTGATATTCAGGCACACTTTAAAGAAGTCTACGGGGTCGATGTTTCCGCTGGCTTCATTTCTCAAGTGACCAATGCTGTGATGGATGAAGTTAAGCGCTGGCAGCAACGGCCGCTGGATGCGCTTTATCCCATTGTTTACCTTGACTGTATTGTTGTCAAAAGCCAGGACGGCGGAGCCGTGGCCAACAAGTCTGTTTATCTGGCCCTCGGCGTCAACGGCCAGGGCGAAAAAGAGCTGCTGGGGCTATGGATAGCCAAAACTGAGGGGGCCAAGTTCTGGTTATCTGTGATGACAGAACTGAAAAATCGTGGGCTAAAGGACATCTTCGTCGCCTGCTGCGATGGCCTGAAAGGCTTTCCTGATGCCATTGAAGCTGTTTACCCGCATACGCGGGTACAGCTCTGCATTGTGCATCAGGTGCGGAACTCGCTGCGCTACGTCGGCTGGAAAGAGCGTAAGGCCGTTGCTGCTGACCTGCGCACCATCTATAGTTCCGCAACGCTAGAGGGCGCTGAAGAGGCCCTGGATGCCTTCGCGGCCAAATGGGATGAACAGTTCCCGACGATCAGCCCGTCGTGGAGAAATAATTGGGAACGTCTCATCGTCATTTTTGACTTTCCGCCGGAGATCCGCAAGGTTATCTACACCACCAACGCGATAGAGTCGTTAAATGCTTCATTGCGCAAGATAACGAAAACGCGACGAATATTTCCAACGGATGACTCGGTGATAAAATTACTCTATCTAGCCTTGCATAATATCTCTGCTAAATGGACCTTGCCAATCAGAGACTGGAAACCTGCTATGAGCCAATTCATGTTGATGTATGGAGAACGAATCTCCGGTTAAGCAATGGAGCCATTTACACAAAATTCTTTACAGACTCCGGAATCGTAGACCCTTTATTGATGATACCTTCTTACTCCTTAGCGCCGGTCTTTGGAATTTCCATCTCAGAACAGCGTAAAATTTACTTCAATCACCGAAACACCCTTATTTCACTATTAAGCAACACGCTTAATGAGCATACCCACGGGCTGATACGGCGTTTTTACCCGAAGGGAACGGACTTCAATTATGTCACCCATCGCAGGGTTGCAGCACTCGAACACCTGCTCAATACGCGAGGCCGAAAATCGCTGGGTTATCGTTCTCCAAATGAGGTATTTTTAACGCACTTACAGGCGGCATAATGCCCTACCGTTTTGTTGCGTTTCGAATGGGGATGGGGCGACGATGGGTTCAATATTCTCGGTAAGTTTTCCACATGGCTAATTTGAGAAGTGAAGTCATGAACATTTACAGAGGAATTTGAATTATAGCCAACCGACTTAAAAATGATTACATCCTATGCCCTGATATGCGGCAAAGAAGCATAGCTGGCTGTTATCAAAATAATGTCGCTTGGCTATAATTGATGTTAAAATTTTCTCATACTTATTCTGGCACAACTTATCGCAATAACATGCTATAGATTGACGATGCTGCATAGCGGAAATAGGCATTTTTTGACTCCATTCAAAAAAGAATAAACCATATGCACCACATTTATATCATCGTTATTAAAAAATAATCTCAATTAAGAATTAACGAATGTTCGTCCTTCCTTTGAGGGAGTTTTTATTATTTAAATATGTTATATATTTGAAAAGTTCTATTATCTTTACCCATAAAAAAGCCAGCGTGCTGGCGCTGGCTTTTTCTTGGTTAGCGTAGATTAACATTTAATTTGCGCGTGCACTTCCTGCACCGAGGTTACCTTCTCGGTCGGATCCGCATTGAGCGCCATCGCCGTGGCAAAGCCACCGTTCATGGTCGTATCGTAGTGCACCTTGTACTGCAACGCACTGCGGCGAATCAGCTTGGAATCTTCAATCGCCTGACGCCCTGCGGTGGTGTTGACGATATACGTGTACTCGCCGTTCTTGATACGGTCCTGAATGTGCGGACGTCCTTCATGCACCTTGTTCACCAGACGTGGGTTGATGCCCGCTTCCCCCAACTCAATGGCGGTACCGTGAGTCGCATCCAGCTCAAAGCCGTGTTTCAGCAGCTTGGCCGCCAGATCCACAACCCTTGCTTTATCGCCTTCACGAACCGAGAGCAAGGCACGTCCGGATTTCTTCATCGGTGAGTTACTGCCCAGCATCGCCTTGGCGAACGCTTCGGCAAAGGTACGGCCCACACCCATGATTTCGCCGGTAGAGCGCATTTCTGGCCCCAAAATCGGGTCTACGCCGGGGAACTTGTTGAACGGCAGCACCACTTCTTTCACCGAGTAATACGGTGGGATAACCTCTTTGGTGACACCCTGTTCCGTCAGCGTTTTGCCCGCCATCACGCGCGCGGCCACTTTCGCCAACGGTACGCCGGTCGCCTTGGAGACAAACGGCACGGTACGCGCAGCGCGCGGGTTCACTTCAATCAGATAGACTTCGTTGTTCTTCACGGCGAACTGCACGTTCATCAATCCACGCACGCTCAGTTCGAACGCCAGTTTTTCTACCTGCTGGCGCATCACATCCTGAATTTCTTTGCTCAGCGTATAAGCCGGCAATGAACAGGCAGAGTCGCCGGAGTGCACGCCCGCTTGTTCGATGTGTTCCATAATGCCGCCAATCAGCACGCGTTCACCGTCACAGATAGCGTCCACGTCCACTTCAATGGCATCATCGAGGAAACGGTCCAGCAGTACCGGCGCATCGTTGGACACGCTGACCGCATTCTGGAAGTAACGGCGCAAATCGATTTCGTCGTAGACGATTTCCATCGCACGACCACCCAGCACGTAGGAAGGACGAACAACCAACGGATAACCGATGCCGCGCGCTTTTTCCACCGCTTGTTCGATGGAGGTTACGGTGGCGTTTTCCGGCTGTTTCAGGCCCAGACGATTCACCGCCTGCTGGAAACGCTCACGGTCTTCTGCACGGTCGATAGCATCCGGGCTGGTGCCAATCACCGGCACACCCGCAGCTTCCAGCGCACGCGACAGTTTCAGCGGTGTTTGACCACCATACTGCACGATAACGCCTTTCGGTTTCTCAATACGGACGATTTCCAACACATCTTCCAACGTGACGGGCTCGAAATAGAGGCGGTCAGAAGTATCGTAATCGGTTGAGACCGTTTCCGGGTTACAGTTGACCATGATGGTTTCATAACCGTCTTCACGCAGCGCCAGCGCCGCATGCACACAGCAATAGTCAAACTCGATGCCCTGTCCGATACGGTTCGGTCCGCCACCCAACACCATGATCTTGTCGCGATCCTGATTCGGGTTAGCCTCGCACTCTTCATCATAGGTAGAGTACATATACGCGGTATCGGTAGCGAACTCTGACGCACAGGTATCCACACGTTTATAGACCGGGTGCAGATCATATTTGTCGCGCAGTTTGCGAATTTCGTTTTCAGACACACCGGCCAGCTTCGCCAGACGCGCATCGGCAAAGCCTTTGCGTTTCAGAGTACGCAGGAAATCAGCCGTCAGCGCCGTCGCGCCCTTCTCAGCAACCTGCTCTTCTAAACGCACCAGTTCCTCAATCTGCACCAGGAACCAGCGATCGATGTTGGTCAGGTTAAACACGCCGTCCACAGACATGCCAGCGCGGAAAGCGTCCGCCACATACCAGATACGCTCAGCGCCCGCGTCTTTCAGCTCGCGGCGGATTTTGGTCAACGCTTCCGGATCGTCCAGATCCACTTTTGGGTCAAAGCCGGTAGCACCGACTTCCAGACCGCGCAGCGCTTTTTGCAGCGACTCTTGCTGGGTGCGGCCAATCGCCATCACTTCACCGACCGATTTCATTTGTGTGGTCAGGCGATCGTTAGCTCCGGCAAATTTTTCGAAGTTAAAGCGCGGGATCTTGGTAACAACATAGTCAATGGAGGGCTCGAACGACGCCGGGGTGCGACCGCCGGTGATGTCGTTCATCAGCTCATCCAGCGTGTAGCCCACAGCCAGCTTGGCGGCAATTTTGGCAATCGGGAAGCCCGTCGCTTTGGAAGCCAGTGCCGAGGAGCGCGATACACGCGGGTTCATTTCGATAATGATCAGGCGACCGGTTTTCGGGTTAACCGCAAATTGCACGTTAGAGCCGCCGGTTTCTACCCCAATTTCACGCAGTACCGCCATGGAGGCGTTACGCATGATTTGGTATTCCTTGTCCGTCAGGGTTTGCGCTGGCGCAACAGTGATGGAGTCACCGGTGTGGATACCCATGGCATCCAGGTTTTCGATGGAGCAGACAATGATGCAGTTGTCTTTCTTATCACGCACCACTTCCATTTCATACTCTTTCCAACCGATGAGAGACTCATCAATCAGCAGCTCTTTAGTCGGTGACAGATCCAGACCGCGTGCGCAAATTTCTTCAAACTCTTCACGGTTATAAGCGATACCGCCACCGCTGCCGCCCATGGTAAAGGACGGACGGATAATGCAGGGATAGCCCACATCTGCGGCCACGGCCAGCGCTTCTTCCATGGTATGTGCAATGCCGGAACGCGCGGTTTTCAGACCAATTTTCTTCATGGCGATATCGAAGCGGCGACGATCTTCCGCTTTATCGATAGCATCAGCGGTGGCGCCGATCATGGTAACGCCAAATTCCGCCAGCACACCCTGACGCTCAAGCTCGAGCGCACAGTTCAACGCCGTCTGACCGCCCATGGTCGGCAGCACCGCATCCGGACGCTCTTCCTCGATGATTTTGCGCACCACTTCCCAGTGTATCGGCTCGATATACGTCGCATCGGCCATTTCCGGATCGGTCATGATAGTCGCTGGGTTGGAGTTCACCAGAATGACGCGATAACCCTCTTCACGTAACGCTTTACACGCTTGCGCACCCGAGTAGTCGAACTCACAAGCCTGACCGATAACGATCGGGCCAGCACCAAGGATCAGGATGCTTTTAATATCAGTACGTTTTGCCATTTTTCTGCTCCCGATTATTTACCATTGGCACGAAAAGATTGAATCAGTTCGATAAAGTGATCGAACAAAGGGGCCGCGTCGTGCGGACCCGGGCTTGCTTCCGGGTGTCCCTGGAAACTGAATGCCGCTTTATCCGTGCGATGAATGCCTTGCAGGGAGCCGTCAAACAGCGATTTATGCGTGGGGCGCAGCGTCGCAGGCAGTGAGTTTTCATCCACCGCGAAACCGTGGTTCTGCGCGGTAATCATCACGCAGTCGGCATCCAAATCTTTTACCGGGTGGTTGCCACCGTGGTGACCAAATTTCATTTTGACCGTTTTAGCACCGCTTGCCAGCGCCAGCAGTTGGTGACCCAGACAAATACCAAATACCGGAATGTCGGTCTCCAAGAAGGCTTTGATTGCCTTGATGGCGTAGTCGCATGGCTCCGGGTCGCCAGGGCCGTTGGAGAGGAAAATACCGTCCGGATTCAGTTTGAGCACGTCTTCTGCGGACGTCTGGGCAGGCACAACCGTCAGGCGGCAGCCACGATCGACCAGCATACGCAGAATGTTGCGCTTCACACCGTAGTCGTAAGCCACCACGTGGTATGGCAATTCACTTTCCGCTTTTGCAGCAGGCAGGTCGCCGGTCAACGTCCAGCTACCTTGCGTCCAGCCATAACGTTCCTGCGTCGTCACTTCTTTTGCCAGATCCATACCTTTCAGGCCAGGGAACGCTTTGGCTTTTTCCAATGCCAGTGCCGCATCCGGCGCATACCCAGCAATAATGCAGCCATTCTGCGCCCCTTTCTCACGCAGCAAGCGCGTCAGCTTACGCGTATCAATATCGGCGATGGCAACGATGTTATTGCGTTTCAGATAATCCGAGAGGCTCTCTTCATTACGGTAGTTGCTGGCAATCAGAGGCAGATCGCGAATAACCAGGCCTTGAGCATGAACAGAGGGGGATTCTTCGTCGCTGGCGTTAGTGCCGACATTACCAATATGGGGATAAGTGAGAGTGACAATCTGGCGAGAATAGGAAGGATCAGTGAGGATTTCTTGATAACCGGCCATCGACGTATTGAAGACCACTTCCCCCACTGCCGTTCCCTCTGCCCCGATGGCACGACCGTGGAATTGGGTTCCGTCTTCCAGAACCAATAGCGCTGACTTAATCAAAACACCCTCCAATGAATAAAAAATCATGTTATCTGCATATTAATTCATATTAGCCACTCCAAATCAATGCAAAAATTACCTTTTCGGTAAACTTTTGGCAAATTGCGAGCATTTTAATGATGGTCGTTCAACTTGTCCACTCTAACCGCTATTTTTCTCCATTTTTTATGGCTTACAGCGTCACTGACCTATATAGCCACAAAAACAGCCATCAAAAAGGCAAAGTAAACGGTTGCCTGGTGACATTATTAGCCAGAGGGAAATATTTGGCCAGTGAGTGCCTGACAAGGCAATGTGCGGTTAAAAAAACGTCAGAAAATGCGTTAAAAAGAAGAGTAAATACAAACTTATACCAATTACGATTCAATAAAAGTATAAATAACACAAAAAAGAAAAAAGGATGTAAGATAAGCCACCCAATTCAACAAGTTAAAAATAAATAAAATCAAAGATCATTAAGAGAAAGCACATCTCTCATATCAAAAAGACCTGATTTTTTATCTTTCAACCAAATTGCAGCCCGAACCGCACCATTAGCGAATGTCATGCGACTGGAAGCCTTGTGGCTAATCTCAATGCGCTCGCCAACATCCGCAAACATGGCAGTGTGCTCACCGACGATATCCCCGGCACGCAAGCTGGCAAACCCAATACTCTTTGGCACACGTTCACCGGTATGGCCTTCACGCGCGTAGACCGCGCAGGTTTTCAGATCGCGCCCTAACGCTCCCGCAATGGCTTCGCCCATCGCCAACGCCGTTCCTGACGGGGCATCCACTTTATGACGGTGATGCGCTTCCAGAATCTCGATATCCGTGTAGTCCCCCATCACCGTGGCCGCTTTCTCCAGCAATTTCAGCATCACGTTGACACCCACACTAAAGTTGGCGGCAAACACAATGCCAATATCCTGAGCAGCAGCGCTGATAGCCGCTTTGCCTGCATCATCAAAACCCGTGGTACCGATAATCATGCCTTTGCCATGCTGGCGACAGAATGCCAGATGTGCCAATGTGCCTTCCGGGCGCGTGAAATCGACAAAGATATCAAAATCATCACGCACCGCATTCAGCGAATCCTGCACGGTAACGCCCAACGTTCCCAGCCCAGCCAGTTCTCCGGCGTCGACCCCAACCAGTGATGAACCGTCACGCTCCAACGCCGCACCGAGCACAGCGCCCTCCATCTGCGAAACAGCCTGGATCAGTTGACGCCCCATTCGACCGCCAGCACCGGCAATCGCTACACGTATTGCATCCTTCATCGTTATCTCTCTTTTTTCACTTGCGCCGTAAAAACGTTCTCAGGTTAGCGATCCAACGCGACGGCTGCCAGTGGATTTCACACAGGATTAGAAATTACTGACAAAAAGGAGGAATAATCAGTATAGCCAAGCGACATTATTTTGATAACAGCCAGCTATGCTTCTTTGCCGCATATCAGGGCATAGGATGTAATCATTTTTAAGTCGGTTGGCTATAAAAGCTATCCCTCTGAAGGCGTTCGAAGCACAGCGGCTGGCAAATTCAACCGAATATGCCAGAGGGGTAATGACGCATAATCATGCAGTTTTTATGCATTCGAAAAAGGTGAAGATTCAGGCAAAAAAATAGCAGGGATATCACCCTGCTATTTTTACCTGTCTCATTCCAGTATCAATCGATCTGCTTCACGTCCACGCGCAGCTCTTTCGGGACTTCAAAGACAATATTCTCTTCACGGCCTTCCAGCTCAAGCGCGACTTTTCCCCCCAGGGATTTAAGGCGTTCTATCACCTGCTGAACCAGAATATCCGGCGCAGAAGCGCCCGCGGTCACCCCCACGCATGCTGCGTCGGTCAGCCAACGCTCCTGAATATCATTCGCAGAGTCGATAAGGTAAGCGGGGATGCCCGCTCGCTGGGACAGCTCAGCCAACCGGTTGGAGTTGGACGAGTTTTTCGACCCAACCACCAGCACCACGTTGGCGCGTTCCGCCAGATAGCGCACCGCTTCCTGACGGTTCGTGGTGGCGTAGCAGATATCGTCTTTACGCGGACCGATAATTTGTGGGAAACGCTCACGCAGTGCATCGATCACCGCAGAGGTGTCATCCACCGACAGCGTGGTTTGCGTCATAAAGCAGAGGTTACCCTCATCTTTAACCTGCAAACTCCACACATCCTTCGGCGACTCCACCAGATACATGCCGCCGTCATCGTTGCTGTACTGCCCCATGGTGCCTTCTACTTCAGGGTGGCCCGCATGACCGATCAGGATAGCTTCTACCCCTTTGCGGCTGGCACGCGCCACCTCCATATGGACCTTGGTCACCAACGGACAAGTGGCATCAAAGACGGTCAGATCGCGATTCTTCGCCTCTGCTCTCACGGCCTGAGACACGCCGTGCGCAGAAAAAATCAGGATTGCGCCATCAGGCACTTCGCCAATCTCTTCAATAAAGATCGCACCGCGGTCACGCAAGCCATCCACCACATAGCGGTTATGCACCACTTCGTGGCGTACATAAATCGGCGTGCCATAAATTTCCAGCGCACGCTCGACAATGCTGATTGCGCGATCGACGCCCGCACAGAAACCACGTGGGTTAGCCAGTAAGATTTGCACGCTCAACCTCCTGCGCGACAGGATCGATATCAATCACCTCAACATCAAAACTAACGTGATGACCCGCCAGCAGATGATTGAAATCGACCGTAATCGACTCTTCCGCCACGTCACGAATCACACCGGGCATATCATTACCCTCCACGCCGCTGAACAGCATGATAGTGCCCACGTCAGGTACGCCGGTTTCAGCAAAATCGCGACGCAGAAAGAACTTAATCAAATCCGGATTGGACGGCCCGAAAGCCGATTCCGGCGGCAACGTGAAACGGTGTTTATCACCCCTGCGCAAGCCGAGTAGTTGCTGTTCCAGCGCCGGAGACAGACTCTCATCCCCCAGGCGAAACAGCGCAGGTTTACCCCGTTCGCGGGTCGATTCCGCAACGCTACCATCTTCCAGCGTCAGCACAAAATGCAGCAATACGGCGCTGGTATTCTGTACGCTTTGCGTCATGCCTGCCCCTTCGGCTTGGCCGAGGCGTCGTGAGGTGTCAGAAAGCCTTCCAACACCACCAGACCGGCCCCGATACAGATAGCCGTGTCCGCCAGATTGAACGTCGCGAAGTGCCAGTCACCGACGTAGAAGTCAATGTAATCGACCACAAAGCCGTGCCAGGTTCTGTCAAACAGGTTCCCCAGCGCACCGCCAATAATCAGGGCATAGGCGATATTGCTCAGCTTCTGATCGGCGCGATTGCGGTACATCATCACCAGCAGCGCCACCACTATCATGATGGCGACACCGGCAAAGAACCAGCGCTGCCAGCCGCCTTTATCTGCCAAGAAGCTAAACGCTGCACCGTAGTTACGGGCATAGTGCAGGTTTAACGAGGGAAACAGCGCCCAGGTCTCACCCAGTTCAAAATTTGCCAGCACCCAGTATTTGACGCCAAGATCCACCGCCAACACTACCAGCACCAGCCACAGCCAGCGCAACCCGCTTGAACAGATCGATTTATTCATCAGACAAATTTACGCTCTTCGCCATTACCGCCCACATTCGTGGCACAGCGTCCGCATACCTCTGGGTGTGCAGCATCCACACCGATATCGGACTCATAGTGCCAGCAACGCGGGCACTTGTGCCCATCCACTTTGCTTAAGGCAATTTTCAGGCCAGAGAGTTCACTCGCCTGCGCATCCGCCGGAGCATCTTCATAGCGTTCAACCCGCGCCTTGGAAGTCAGCAGTGCAAAATGCAGTTCCTGTTGCAGACGACCCAGCTTCTCGGACAGATCTGCATCGGCATACAGCGTTACCGCTGCTTCCAGCGAACCGCCAATACGCTTGTCATTACGCGCTTGCTCAATCACCTTGTTCACTTCGGCACGCACTTTCAGCATGTCGGCCCAGAACGCATCGTTCAGGGTTTCCTCTTCCGCCAGTCCGAACAGGCCTTCATACCACTCTTCGGTAAACACGTATTGTGCGCGTTCGCCCGGCAGGTAGCCCCAGACTTCATCGGCGGTGAAGGACATGATCGGTGCCATCCAACGAACCAGCGCTTCGACAATGTGGAACAGTGCAGTCTGGCAGCTACGGCGCGCCACGCTGTCATGCTTGGCGGTGTATTGGCGATCCTTGATGATGTCCAGATAGAACGACCCCATTTCGATGGAGCAGAACTGCATCAGGCGTTGCACCACACGGTGGAAATCGTAGCTTTCATAAGCTTCAACAATCTCTTGCTGTGCGGCTTGCGCGCAGCCTACCGCCCAACGATCCAGCACCACCATCTCTTCCGACTTCACGCTATGCAACGCCGGATCGAACCCATTCAGGTTCGCCAGCAGGAAACGTGCGGTATTGCGTATGCGACGATAGGCATCGGCAGAGCGTTTGAGGATTTCATCGGACACCGCGATCTCGCCGGAATAGTCGGTGGAACCGATCCACAGACGCAGAATATCCGCACCCAGCTTGTCCATCACATCCTGCGGCGCAATGGTGTTGCCAATGGATTTGGACATTTTGCGGCCCTGACCATCAACGGTAAAGCCGTGGGTCAGCACCTGACGATACGGTGCTTTACCCTTGATCGCCGTAGAGATCATCAGCGAAGACATGAACCAGCCGCGATGCTGGTCAGAGCCTTCCAGATACATATCGGCCGCATGCCCGGCAAATTCCGGTCGTACATCCACCACAGAGGCGTGGGTCGATCCGGAATCGAACCATACATCCAGCGTGTCCGGCACTTTGACATAATTAGCAGCATCAGCGCCCAGCAGATCAGCCGGATCGAGATCCCACCATGCCTGAATGCCGTCCTGCTCAACGCGTTTAGCCACCGCTTCGATCAGCTCCGGCGTGCGTGGGTGCAGTTCTTCGGTCTCTTTGTGGACAAACAGCGACATCGGCACGCCCCAGGTACGCTGGCGCGAGATACACCAGTCTGGGCGGTTGGCAACCATGGACTCGATGCGTGCCTGACCCCAATCCGGGATCCACTGCACGCCTTTGATTTCAGACAGCGACTGCTGACGCAGTGCTTTTTGGTCCATGCTGACGAACCACTGCGGCGTGGCACGGAAGATGATTGGCGATTTGTGACGCCAGCAGCACGGATAGCTGTGTTGCAGTTTTTCCACATGCAACAACGCGCCGCTTTCACGCAGCATCTCAACGATGAGGTCATTGGCTTTAAAGACGAACTTGCCGTCCAGATTCGGGTGCGTGCCCGGCAGATAGCAACCGTTAGGCCCCACCGGATTAGCGATTTCGAGCTGGTATTTCTGGCTGATGACGTAGTCATCCGGACCGTGACCGCCCGCGGTATGCACCGCACCGGTACCGGCATCCAGCGTGACATGGTCGCCCAGAATTGCAGGTACATCGAAATTCAGGAACGGGTGATTGAAGCGTAGCAGTTCAAGATCGCTACCCTTGCAGTCGCCCAGCACGGTCCAGTGGGTGACACCCAGGCGCGCCATCACGCTGTCTACCAACTCAGCGGCCAGGATCAGGGCTTTGCCCTCGATCTGTACGAGTTGGTAAACGAAATCAGCATTTAGCGAGATCGCACGGTTCGCGTGCAGCGTCCATGGGGTGGTGGTCCAAATAACCAGTGCAATCGGGCCTGCCACGGAAGCGACACCGAATTTCGCCGCCACAGCCGCCGCATCAACGGCCTTAAAAGCCACATCAATAGATGGAGAGGTTTTGTCGTAATACTCCACCTCGGCTTCCGCCAGGGCAGAACCGCAATCGGCACACCAGTGCACCGGTTTAGCCCCTTTGTGCAGATGCCCGTTGTCGATGATCTTGCCGAGAGCGCGAATGATATTCGCCTCGGTGTTGAAATCCATGGTCAGATACGGGCGATCCCAATCGCCCAGCACGCCGAGGCGGATAAAGTCTTTCTTCTGCCCTTCAACCTGCTCCGCCGCATACTTGCGGCAGGCCTGACGAAACTCCGCCGCGCTCACCTTCTCGCCCGGCTTGCCAATCAGTTGCTCAACCTTCAGTTCGATAGGCAGGCCGTGGCAGTCCCATCCTGGCACGTACGGCGAATCATAGCCGGCCAACCCTTTGGATTTGACAATAATATCTTTCAGAATCTTGTTAACTGAGTGACCAATGTGAATGTTGCCATTAGCATACGGAGGGCCGTCATGCAAAATGAAGGATTTCTTGCCCTTTTTCGCCTGACGAATAATTCCGTACAAATCCTGTTCATACCAACGTTTCAGCATGTCAGGTTCACGCTTGGCCAGATCGCCACGCATCGGGAACCCTGTTTCCGGCAAATTCAGGGTAGTTTTGTAGTCACTCATTAGATTCTCGATTTAGTTTCGGCCATACCTTGGGGTATGAATATTACACCGGTGCTGCTAACCCGAAAAACGTCCGGGCCGTCACCACATCCTCGGCGATTTGCTGCGTCAATGCCTCTAGCGACGCAAACCGCTGCTCATTTCGTATTTTCTTACACAGCGCCACTTCTATATGACGCCCGTACAGATCCATGGCGACATCCAGCAGGTGCACTTCCAACTGCTGGCGTTTATCGCCGTCTACCGTTGGCCGGGTGCCGATATTGGCGACGCCGGGAAACGGCGTCGGGCCCAGACCGTAGACTTCAACGGCATACACTCCACTGACCGGAGACACCTGGCGTTTCATCGGCAGATTCGCGGTCGGAAATCCCAACGTTCTGCCTAGCGCTTTACCGTGCACCACTCGCCCGGAAATACTGTAAGGGTGGCCCAACAATTCCTGTGCCAGCGGCAGATCGTCATGCAGCAAGGCGTCACGAACTGCGGTACTGCTGACGCGCCTACCGCCATTGCAGAACGTCGTCGTGCTGATGACCTCAAAACCATGGGCCTGCCCTGCCTTCTGTAATAACAGGAAATCACCGCTGCGACCAGCCCCGAAGCGGAAGTCATCCCCCACAACGAGAAATTTGACACCCAGTTTTTCCACCAGAAGGTGGCGCACAAAGTCTTGCGCATCGTGTGCGGCGAACGCCGCATCAAACTTCACGCACAATAGCGCGTCAACGCCTGCGCGCGCCAGGTAGTTCACCTTGTCCCGCAGCCGGGTAAGCCGTGCAGGTGCCTGATCGGCAGCAAACAGTTCGAGCGGCTGTGGCTCGAACGTCATCACCATCACCGGCAAATTACGCGCCAGCCCCTCCTGCTTTAGTCGCTCAAGCAGCATTTGATGCCCACGGTGTACGCCGTCAAAATTGCCGATGGTGAGCACACAACCATAATGGCGTGCCCGGAGATTGTGTATACCGCGGATTAGCTGCATGGCGACTCAGGAACAGTTTGGTTAACGATATGGAAATCGGCGGATTATACCTTGTACAGCGGTTAAGGTTAAGGCGCGATTCACGCCTTTTGTCACGCAATTGCTCAGTGACGACTGTTGATAACGCGCGAAAGCGCTGCCGCTCCCTGACCTTGCCGGAGCAAAAATTCCTCTTTCTTATCAAAAGTTCGTCAGGTAAACACGAATTTCTATCGGGAAACGCTGTATTCCCGAGCGCGAAGCTGTTAAAATCCTGCGCCATCACAACGTAACAAGCGTCGGCGTACAAACGGCGCTTATTTGCACAAACCCATTGACAAACGAAGGCTAAACGGGCATATTCCTCGGCCTTTGAATTGTCATCGATAGAATATATTTGGGAGTTGGACCTTGGCTAATATCAAATCAGCTAAGAAACGCGCCGTACAGTCTGAGAAGCGTCGCAAGCACAACGCTAGCCGTCGTTCCATGATGCGTACTTTCATCAAGAAAGTATACGCCGCGATCGCTACTGGCGATAAAGAAGCTGCACAAAAAGCGTTTAACGACATGCAACCGATTGTGGATCGTCAGGCTAGCAAAAGTCTGATCCACAAGAACAAAGCATCTCGTCATAAATCCAACCTGGCTGCTCAGATCAACGCACTGTAATCATTGCTTGCGTAGACATCTGTCTTCCTCGTTGTAAGAAAAAACCGGCTCTGGCCGGTTTTTTTGTATGAATGCGTTCAACGCACATCCCTCATATTTCCCCCTGGCGTTACCTTGCCTCCATGCTCTCCTTATGACGATTACAATCTGTAAGGCGCTTTTTTTATAGTCCAAATTAACCGCTACTTTATACTGGCGCCCAACAGTATCCAGAATTCATGAGGTTCTCTATGGTAGTGCCAGTAGTCAAAAAATCGTCTCCCGTCATATTGACAATCCAGGAGCCAAGAGCTCAACAAACGTCACCGATAACAGCACAAAGACCCTCTGAGTTAAACGCCGTGAACGGGCTTGGCAACAGAGCACAACAGGCCAGCGTGCCGAGCGGCAGATCTGCCACTGACGGAGTGGTAACGCCCCCCAAAAATAACCGGTTAGTACAGTTCATCAACCCCTTCACGCAGTGTATCAATGTGCGCGCGGTGGCTCTGTTTAATCAGTCAAAACTTGCCGCCACCGCGACTCAAACTGCCGACTCAGGGCAGTCGGCCCGCGCGGCAAAACCAGCCCATGCCCATTCAGCTCGACAAAAAATCATGGCTACCCTCGCACGCGAAGCTAAGCAGCAAGTCAACACAAGCCATTTACGGAAACCGGACACGGGAAAACGATTGACCCGACAGGCCATCTCGGGGCAGATTCTGGGCCGACCACCCACTCAACATACGGCAACCGCATTGGCAGCCAACACCACCAGCCGGGAAGCGCTGACAAAAGCCAAAGCCCTGGTCGATAGCGCCGTAACGGAATTTGGAATTGTCGAAAAGGGCATGACTGATACCCACTATGCCAGCCAGGCAATCGACTCAGCCCTCTGCGCCATCTACAGCAACCATAAAGACAACTTCTTACAGCGTCTGGAGCACAGCGCCAAACCGATTCAGAACAAACTGCTCAGCACCCTTCCCGCTGACACGCAACAGGACATTCGTCAGGCGAGCTCCCATGCTCAAACATCGCAGCCACAGCAAGCCCAAACGAAAGTCACAGGTGCGTTGGACAAGCTGGAAAAAATAAAAGACAAACCGATGGTGAAAGCGTTTGGCATGAACCACATCGTCACATTGTTGCAGAAAGGGATAGTCAAAATGGCGGGCCGCAGTTTGCTCAGGAGCAGTCTGCAAGATACGGTTGCCACGGCCTATCAGAAGGGACGCAATGCCAGTCTGGCCACGGGATCGCTAAAGGCCCTTGACGCCGTAACGCAAGAAATTACCCAGCATCAACGGGGTTCCGCTGACGCACGCGCAAGTAATTTACCGTATCCACACACGGAGCTTGAAATCGTTAGCCACGGAGCGGTGCTGAATCATCTGTTAAAGACCAAAGGCCACGCACGCCATGTGGAAAACGTTCTCTCAACCGCTGCGCAAATTGCCTACCATAAAGGATTATGTGATGGCATTCGTAATGCCTACCTGCATACCATAGGCAGCGCCGCACAGGACGCAGGGCTTTCAGGCAACGCTCCACAGCGTGATAAAGCTTTCACGCCGACGGGCGCTGGCGCGAATCCGTATATCAGACCAACGCTAGACGCGGTAACTCGACACTATCCCGACGCGTTGATGAACCCGGAAATTAAAGACCAACTGTCAAAACATGCTCATCACCAGCTAATGGCAGAAATAGATACGTTATCAAAGCAATTAAAACCCACGCTTGAGAGCTTGCCATCCTCTGATGGTGATAACGATCCGGCATTAAAAGCTAAACTACAAAATTTAATGAAATATTCTCCCGATCGTTTCGACGACAACCTGACGACGATTTCTACGCGTTTTGAAGGGAGCATCGCTTATTAACGCCATGGGTTCAGCGGATTATTAAAGCGATACAATTTTCACCCAATTAATATTTAATTTAACTTTAAAAAAATTAATCTAGCTTTAGGAGGCTATATGGCAGCCATATCCAGTAACATTAGCACATTGATGAAGATATTTACGCCTCGCTTACCGCCATCAGCGGCAAAAAATACGTTTACTAGCGTTATAAAACATGATTTTCAAAAAGCGTCAAACAATGCAATAACGTTTATGCCTTCAGCCAAAGCGTTATCTGCGGCCCCCGCCAAACAGTTGCCGTTCAGTGAACGCAACGTTATTTATGCGCGGAAACTCTCAGACAGTTTCGCGAGCAAACACGGTAAATTCCTACAGGATCTGAACAGCCGTTTAGCGGCGGGTCGCCCTTTGCCGATGAAAAAGCCTGTCATTGCCACACCAGCGCCAGCGCTTGTCTCGCTGAGCACGTTCACGCCGCCGGCGCCTGTAAAACCGGGTAAAATGGGGATGCCACCGCCGCCGATGCCACCCGCATCGTACGTACCGCCAAAAATCATCCAGACGGATACAGCCAGTACAGCACCAGAGGTTCGTGAAAAGAAAAGCATCAAACCCGAAACTACACCACAATATAACTCAGTCATGGATGAACTCAAAAAGAGGCTTGAAGCGTCATCCCTTAAATCACAGACCGTAAACCACTAAACCGTATAAAGAAATAAATATGGCGCGACATCTCGCGCCATTGCAGTGGAATGCTATTGCCTGAAAAAAAATAGCGTTATTCTTCCTTAGCAATATAGTATCCATCGGCTTTGTTGAATAAATCAGAATTAGCCGACAGGATGACTCCCTCTGCTACACCTGTTATCCTATCCTGACGCTGTGTGGCATACCCAACAACGTCATACGGTTCAGCGCTTTGACCATCGCTATGGCTTCACCTACTTGAGCCTCATAGTCACGCAGGCTCCGATGGCCACCCAGCAAAGTTTTTATGCGAAACATCGCTGTTTCTGCCACTGAACGCCGGTGATAACCCACTTTCTTTTTCCACATATCATTACTCCCGCTCAGACGCTGATTCGCCACCGCATGGTTACGTTCATAGTACTTGTCCGGCCAGTATTTCGCTCCGCTTCGCGGCGGGATAAGGGGCCTGATTTTCTTTCTTAGCAACGCATCGTGGCAGTATAGCTAAGCGACATTATTTTGATAACAGCCAGCTATGCTTCTTTGCCACATATCAGGGCATCGGCTGTAATCATTTTTAAGTCGGTTGGCTATAACGGGCGTCATAAGCACCGTCTGCTGACACTTCCCTGATTTTCCGGTGGGTTTGGTTAATCAGGCCCGGCAGTGCCTGCGCATCTGTCGTTCCGCTGAGCGATAAGTCGGCACAGATAATCTCATGCGTCGCACTGTCTGCTGCCAGATGAAGCTTGCGCCACACTCTTCGTCTGTCAGCCCCATGCTGCCTGACTTTCCATTCACCTTCGCCAAAGACCTTCAGACCGGTACTGTCGATGACCAGATGCGAGATTTCACCACGCGTTGGCGTTTTTATGCTGATACTGACGGTTTTTGCCCGCCGACTGACCAGAGAGTAGTCCGGGCAGCGCAGTGGCAGGCTCATCAGTGTAAAAACCGAGTCGACAAAGCCCTGTAATGCCCGGAGCGACAGGTTAAACACGCGCTTTATCATCAAAACCGTGGTAACAGCCATATCGGTGTAGTAAAGCGGCCGACCACGACCTTCAGGCGAAGAACTGTCAGTCCATGCAGCGATGGCCGACTCATCAAGCCAGACCGTCAGGGAGCCGCGTTGTCTGAGTGCTTTGTTGTAGGTGGGCCAGTTGGTGATTTTAAACTTTTGCTTTGCCATGGGGAGCTGCTATCGGGAGCGATGATAGTGCTCTGATCCGGCGATCCCCTGAAAGTTCGATTTATTCAACAAAGCCGTATCCATCAAGATAACCATCGCTGCCCCTATGGCTTTGTTGAATAATTTAACCGTTTGATTTACATCTTCTTTAGTTAGAATGCATTTACAGAGAATGTATTTTGTTAGAACGACAAATCAAATAGTTAGCACAATAAAAAGCATTCCGAGAGGAAAAATTAGTCGTTGAAATTTTATAATGCTTATATAAATCAGTATCTTAAATTATTCAACAAAGCCTGCCCCTATTCCCATATTCACCTTCATAAGAGAGGTGTCTGGCAAAAATGTAATCTTTACCTTTGTATTTTATATAATAAGGGTGTACTAAGTCTTCAACGGGCAATATGATCGGGCCGATCGGATGGGAAATAGTAAATGCTGTCCGTTGCCGCAATACGCCATTTTCCATCGGGAGAACCCGCTCGGCTGGAGCAGGTGTCAATACCACAGTATTCCGTCCACGCCTCATCCCCTTCCTCATCGTATTCTCTGACGGTTGTTGCGGGTACTTCTTTGGGGGCCGACAGCCCTTTATCGGATACTTCTATCTCAAACTGCTTTTCATAATGGTACTCACCGCGACCGTAACTGATGGAATAGCTAAGGATATTGTCGTCCGTCACATGATAGCTCACCACTGGGGTATATACGGTGCTCATCTTGTAATCAAAAAGCGCAACCAGTGTTAAGTCATTGCGATGAGGCGTCGCATCGGTGTACATATAGATTTTGGTATTGGTCGAATTCGCCACTGCAAAAAATATGGCTAAATCACCACTAATAATCCGATGCGTTAACAGACGCCAATAACCATCATTATTTTTATCATACTGCCGTTCCTCACCGTGAAAACGAAACAGCCTTTTTATCTTCCATGGCGCCTCCTCAATGGTGAATCCCGACGCGGTTTTCATTCCTTTTTCTAGCGGCTTATCCAACGCCCCATTCCCACTCGAAACGCAACAAAACGGTAGAGGCTTATGCCACCAGTAAGTGCGTTAAAAATACCTCATTGGGGGAACGATAGCACAGCGATTTTCTGCCCCTTGTATTGAGTATGTGTTTGAGTTCGGCAATCTTA
Organism: Symbiopectobacterium purcellii; assembly: GCF_052050035.1. GTDB lineage: Bacteria > Pseudomonadota > Gammaproteobacteria > Enterobacterales > Enterobacteriaceae > Symbiopectobacterium > Symbiopectobacterium purcellii_A. Next base: position 2,577,486 of record NZ_CP189882.1, on the reverse strand, counting down.
CGATGACTGACCTGACTGAAGTCTGTTCCCTTTGGGTAAAAACGTCGTATCAGCCCGTTGGTGTGCTCATTCAAGCCCCTCTCCCAGGAATGATAAGGATGGGCAAAGTAGACCTGCGCCCCTGTGATTTGAGTAATTTGCTCGTGCAGAGCGAATTCAGGGCCGTTATCAGCTGTTAGGGTCTTAAACTTGCAAAAGGTATTAGCTTCAATGTCCCTGAAAGCAGCAACCACAGTCTCCGCACGCTTATTAGGCAGTTTGCGAATGATGACGGTTTTCAATGCTTTATCTACGATGATTAACAAAAATGACTTCTGGTCTTTGCCAAAAATAGTGTCAATTTCGAAGTGGCCAGGCTCCTGTTTAAGCTCGGCTTGAGCTGGGCGATACTCAATACCAACACGGTTGGGAATAGGGCCTGATTTGAGGTTTTCGGCATTGTACCTGTAACGTTTTCCCCGATGAGGAAGTTGCTGATATAGCTCCCCGCCAGCCTGTCTCTCCTGCAGGATATAGCGATATAGCGTATTCTTGCTGACAGATATACCGAATTCCAGGTGCAAACGGCCACTGATGATTTCAGGTGAAGAGTGAGTGGAAAGCGCCTGCCTGATGAAGTTCTGAATGTGTGGCTCCAACGGGTAAAAAGCATTGTTTGGCAGAGGCTTATGACGGCGTTCCCGGGCCAGAGTGTCCGCCCTTCTACAGCAGTAGACACCATTGAAAGTAGGGTCGGTATTGCGTCTGAGTTCCCTGCTGATGGTCGAGCGAGGCAGAGCAAGCTCTCTGGCGATGGTAGCTTGGTTGACACCTTCACCACGCCGCTTTTCGATGTAGAACCGTTCTTTCTGAGTCAGATGTTTTCCCTGCATGCAACAGGCTCTCCAGTATGGCCAGAACGGTGATTTTATCCGACTCTGGCAAGTGGGTCACTTTGTTGCGTTTCGAGTGGGAATGGGGCAACCATTTGCCAAATAAATTTTTGACAGAAGAAAATTGATGAACCATTTCAAGATAGCGAATCTGCTGCTGGTATTCTGATTTTATGCAGTCAACGTTAGTATAGCCAAGCGACATTATTTTGATAACAGCCAGCTATGCTTCTTTGACGCATATCAGGGCATAGGATGTAATCATTTTTAAGTCGGTTGGCTATACCGCATGCATTTCTTTGTGTCAGCCATTCGCGTTGCTCCCTCATCAGAGAACCTTTAGCAACGCTATTCTCCACCGCGATGGTGTAACGCCGATTCGCGATGGAGTCGATGCCACTCAGCGCAGGCGTGTTGCATATTGTTTTTTCGGTTTCATTGAGGTTTTCGAGCGAGCAGTTAAATCCGGCAGCCTGAACGTTTGCATAGCAGGCTACTAATACCGAAACAACACGATCTTTCCCAGTTTCATTTTTATCCCTAATTATTTCCCTATAAAATCCAATGATATAGCTAAACGACTTAATTTTGATTACATTATTTAAATGAGCTATTCAATTGATTTTAGACGTAAAGTGATATCTACACGGAAAAACGAAGGGTTGAGTATCCGAGAAACAGCGAAGCAATTTCGGATTGGCCCTGCCTCTGTATCGCGTTGGATTAATCAAATAGAGTCAAAAGCATCGACCACGCGTCAGCGAAAGATCGATAAATCCGAGTTGATAAAAGATGTTGAACAATATCCAGATGCTTACCAAAAAGAACGTGCAGAGCGTTTTGGCGTTTGTCAGAAGGCCATTTGGCAAGCGCTTAAAAAGCTGGGATTGACCTATAAAAAAAACTCTACGTCATCCGAAAGCCGACGAAAACGCCCGGCAGGGATTTCAACAAAAAAAACAACAGTATGAAAAAGAAGGTAAACCTATTGTTTTTATTGATGAAAGTGGTTTTTCACACGATGCCCCACGGACTCACGGCTATTCCCCAAAAGGTCAACGGTGTTTTGGCCTGAAGAACTGGGGAGCTAGGGGAAGAACAAATGTTATCGGCGCTTTATTAGGCACAACGCTGTTTGCTATCGGATTATTTGATATCAATATTAACAGCGATGTTTTCTATGCCTGGGTCACACAAGTCCTTATCCCAGTACTCCCTAAAAACAGTGTAATCATGATGGACAATGCCACTTTTCACAAAAAACATAATATTCAACAAGTCATCATCGATGCAGGGTATATGGTGGAGTATTTGCCTACATATTCGCCAGATCTTAACCCAATTGAGCATAAATGGGCACAAGCAAAAAGCAAAAAAAGAGAGATGGGTTGCGATACAGAGAGTTTGTTCTCAGTCCATATGGTGTAATCAAAATTAAGTCGCTTGGCTATATCGGTTCAAATAAGTCATTAGCAAGCATGGGGATATAGATTTAACCGATGAGGGTCCTATGGATGGAAACGGTGGACATAAAAAAAACCGGTGATACATCACCGGTTTTTTTGTCTGAAACTGCAACGTTAGCGGGTCAGGTCATCGAAAAATTTCTTCACGCCATCAAAGAAGCTTTTAGAGCGAGGGCTATTTCTCTCTCCGGAAGGTCCACCGAAACTCTCTTCCAACTCTTTCAGCAGTTGCTTCTGGCGCTCATTAAGATTAACCGGCGTTTCAACCACCACGCGACACAGCAGATCTCCCTGCGCACCGCCACGTACCGATTTCACACCTTTGCCACGCATGCGGAACAATTTGCCAGTTTGCGTTTCCGCAGGCACTTTCAATTTCACGCGGCCATCTAACGTTGGCACTTCAATCTCGCCGCCCATGGCTGCCATCGCAAAGTTGATGGGAACTTCGCAGTAGAGATTGTTCTCTTCACGCTGGAAGATAGGATGCGGTTTTACCTGCACCTGAACGTACAGATCGCCCGCAGGTGCACCGTGCTCCCCGGCCTCACCTTCACCGGACAAGCGAATACGATCGCCCGTATCCACGCCCGCAGGGATTTTCACCGACAGCGTTTTGCTGGTTTCAACGCGGCCATGACCATGACACTTGTTGCAAGGATCTTTAATGATCTTGCCGCGGCCATGACAGTGCGGACAGGTTTGCTGAACGGTAAAGAACCCTTGACGCATCTGCACCTGGCCATTGCCATGGCAGGTTGGGCAGGTTACCGGCGAACTGCCCGGTTTTGCGCCGCTGCCATGACAGGAGTCGCACTCTTCAAGCGTCGGAATGCGGATCTCTTTGGCGACGCCACGAACTGCCTCTTCCAGCGTCAACTCCATGTTATAGCGTAAATCGGCCCCGCGGCTGGCACGTTGACGACGTCCACCGCCGAAAATATCGCCGAATACGTCGCCAAAGATATCGCCAAAATCTGCGCCGCCGAAACCGCCAGCCCCGCCACCGCCCATACCGCCTTGTTCAAACGCGGCGTGGCCGTATTGATCGTAAGCCGCCCGTTTCTGCGCATCCGTCAGAATTTCATAAGCTTCTTTGATCTCTTTGAATTTTGCTTCAGCGTCTTTATCACCGGGGTTACGGTCCGGGTGAAACTTCATTGCCAGGCGCTTATAAGCCTTTTTGATCTCCCGCTCATCGGCGTCTTTGGCAACGCCTAGTGCTCCGTAATAATCTTGCTTCGCCATGTTTTTTCCTGCCCTCAACATGCGTGCACGGGCGCAGAGTTTCCTCGACGCCCGTACCTGGTTTGCCAGCAACGGCTTATCGCCGTTGTTGCGCCCGCCTAAGGGCGATTATTTTTTATCTTTCACTTCTTCGAATTCAGCGTCTACGACGTAGTCTTCTTTGCGTGCCGCATCATCTGCGTTGCCTGCGCCCGCTTGTGCCTGCTGTTGCGATGCTTCCAGCAGCTTGGCAGACGCTTCGATCAGCGTTTGGATCTTCGCTTCGATCTCCGCTTTATCTTCGCCTTTCAGTGCACTTTCCAGCGCTTTCAGGCCATCTTCAATCGCGGTTTTATCGTTAGCGGCCAGCTTGTCACCAGACTCTTCCAGTTGCTTACGGGTACTGTGCAGCAGATGATCGCCCTGATTATGCGTCTGTACCAGCTCTTCAAACTTACGGTCAGCTTCCGCATTGGCTTCAGCATCACGCACCATCTTCTGGATTTCATCTTCATTCAAACCCGAAGATGCTTTGATGGTGATGTTTTGCTCGCGACCGCTGTTTTTGTCTTTAGCAGAAACGTGCAGGATACCGTCGGCGTCGATGTCGAAAGTAACTTCGATCTGCGGCATACCGCGCGGCGCGCCCTGAATACCATCCAGGTTAAACTGACCCAGTGACTTGTTGTCGTGTGCGCGTTTACGTTCACCCTGCAACACATGGATGGTTACTGCGGACTGGTTATCTTCCGCCGTAGAGAACACCTGGCTGTGTTTAGTCGGGATGGTGGTGTTCTTGGTAATCAGCGGCGTCATCACGCCACCCATGGTTTCGATACCCAGCGACAACGGGGTAACGTCCAGCAGCAGCACGTCTTTAACGTCACCGGCCAACACGCCGCCCTGCACCGCTGCACCGATCGCCACAGCTTCATCCGGGTTAACGTCTTTGCGCGGTTCTTTGCCAAAGAAGTCAGCCACTTTTTTCTGCACCAGTGGCATACGGGTTTGACCACCCACCAGAATCACTTCCTGCACGTCAGAAACGGACAGCCCGGCATCCTGCAATGCGACTTTCAGCGGCTCCAGTGAACGGGTCACCAGCTCTTCTACCAGCGACTCCAACTTGGCGCGAGTCACTTTGATGTTCAGGTGTTTCGGACCAGTCGCATCCGCCGTGATGTACGGCAGGTTAACGTCGGTCTGTTGCGCAGAAGACAGCTCAATTTTGGCTTTTTCTGCGGCTTCTTTCAGACGCTGCATCGCCAACGGATCGTTGCGCAGGTCAAAGCCTTGCTCTTTCTTAAACTCCTCAACCAGGTAGTTGATCATACGGCTGTCGAAGTCTTCGCCACCCAGGTGGGTATCACCATTGGTTGCCAGCACTTCAAAGGTTTTTTCGCCGTCAACATCATCGATTTCGATGATGGAGATATCAAACGTACCACCACCCAGGTCGTAAACCGCAATTGTGCTGTTGCCCACTTCTTTATCGAGACCGTAGGCCAGCGCAGCCGCTGTCGGTTCGTTTATGATACGTTTTACTTCCAGCCCTGCGATGCGGCCTGCATCTTTGGTAGCCTGACGTTGCACATCGTTAAAATACGCCGGCACGGTGATAACCGCTTCAGTGATGGTTTCACCGAGGTAGTCTTCTGCCGTTTTCTTCATTTTTTTCAGCACTTCAGCAGAGATCTGCGGCGGTGCCATTTTCTGATCTTTCACTTCCAGCCAGGCATCGCCATTATCTGCTGCAACGATGTTGTACGGCATGATGTTGCTATCACGCTGCACTTCTTCATCTTTGAAGCGACGGCCAATCAGACGCTTGATAGCAAACAGGGTGTTTTTCGGGTTAGTCACAGCCTGACGTTTAGCGGGCTGGCCAACCAGAATTTCACCATCTTGCGTATAAGCAATAATAGAAGGCGTTGTGCGATCGCCCTCGCTGTTTTCCAGTACTTTAACCTGCGTACCGTCCATAATCGCTACACAAGAGTTGGTTGTACCCAGGTCGATACCAATAATCTTACCCATCTAAACATCTCCACTAAAAAGTCGTATTCGGTGTGGTTGTTCAGCCTACTATGTGGGCGAAAAGGGGATTTTCAACTCCACAAGGTGCAATTATTCAATTTTTGCCCTCACGAGGTCTCCTCATCCACACGCTGTTCTTCGATGCCTTAGGCAAACTCACACTGCCCAGCACATCACGTTACAAGAGGTCAAACCGTTTCGGTTGGAAATAAGATGGGGACAACAATTTGCTCATCAAGGGGGGGAGCGAAAAAAAAATGCAGACGATCCCCTTTATGATCAAACTATTCCTCTTGCGCCTTGTTGTATCCGCGCATTCGTCCCGCTATTATGCCGCGCCGCAATTAAAATTTTTTTTGAAAATTTCACCGTTGCGTTGTTTTTACCGTTACAGCGCTTTGATTGTGACAATGCTTGCACAGTTAAATAGCGTTCACAGTGAGACAGCAAGGTCTATCGGGACGACGAGCAAGGACAGCTCGCCAGAGATCAGGAAACACCGACAGAACGCGGCATCGAGCAAGCTACACAACTCCACTATTGTATTCTGAGGATTTATGCAAACGAACTCGCTGGCGAATCCCGGTCCGTTAGGACTGATGGGCTTCGGGATGACCACCATTCTTCTTAATCTGCATAACGCAGGCTTTTTCCCACTTTCTTCTATTATTCTCAGCATGGGGATTTTCTACGGCGGCATCGCCCAGATCATCGCAGGGCTGTTGGAATACAAGAAAGGCAACACCTTTGGCGTGACCGCATTCACCTCTTATGGTGCATTCTGGCTGACGCTGGTCGGCATTCTGATGCTGCCGAAAATGGGTCTGGCAGAAGCCAGTGACGCACAGTTCCTCGGGGTATTTCTGGGCCTTTGGGGCGTTTTCACCCTGTTTATGTTCTTTGGCACACTGTGCGCCAACCGTGCGTTGCAGTTCGTATTTGCCAGCCTGACACTGCTGTTTGCCCTGCTGGCTATCGGTAACTTCACCGGCAACCACGGCCTGCTGACCATCGCGGGCTACGAAGGCATTATCTGCGGTGCCAGCGCCATTTATCTGGCGATGGCAGAAGTGCTGAACGCGCAGTTTGGCCGTACGGTCCTGCCGATTGGTACACGCGGCGCGGCACACTAAGCGCCTCGCACGACTCGCAATAAAAGGCCCACAATAAAAAGCCCGGCGCATACGCCAGGCTTTTTTGTTTTCTTATAGCTAAGCGACATTATTTTGATAACAGCCAGCTATGCTTCTTTGCCACATATCAGGGCATCGGCTGTAATCATTTTTAAGTCGGTTGGCTATAACCTTTGCGGGTGGCGATAACATTGCGGCCGACAGCATTCAGCGCGTCTACGGTGAACTCAACCCGGAAAAAGTGCTGGCAGCCAACCCGGATGTCTACATCGCCACCGGCATGGCGGGGCCAGAAGGAAAACGGTTTTCAACGCTGATGCTGGGCCCGGACGTTTCCGATCAGCAAGCGCAAAACAGTTTTACCACCCTGCTACAACACGAACCCATTCTTTCACACCTGCGTGCCGTGCAGCAGGGGCGCGCCTGGAGTATGTGGCACAACTTCTACCTAAGCCCGTATCACGTGGTGATGGTGGAGATGTTTGCCAAAGCGCTTTACCCCGATCTGTTTGCCGATCTGCAACCGCAAGACACCTTAAAACAACTCTATCAACAATTCTTACCTATTGAATTTTCAGGGACATTCTGGAGTCACATCGCACATGAACGCTAATTTTATCCGTCGCGGCTGGCCACTTATCGCGTTGTTGCCACTGGGTTCGCACGCTGCCTCCTCGAGCGCGCAGGAAGATATAGCTAAGCGACATTATTTTGATAACAGCCAGCTATGCTTCTTTGCCACATATCAGGGCATCGGCTGTAATCATTTTTAAGTCGGTTGGCTATACCGTCGTGGTCACCCAATCTGACCGCGCCGCCGCCGATACAGACAGCAGCTATAGCTAAACGACTTAATTTTGATTACATTATTTAAATGAGCTATTCAATTGATTTTAGACGTAAAGTGATATCTACACGGGGCTTTGTTGAATAATTTAACAGTTTGATTTACATCTTCTTTAGTTAGAATGCATTTACAGAGAATGTATTTTGTTAGAACGACAAATCAAATAGTTAGCACAATAAAAAGCATTCCGAGAGGAAAAATTAGTCGTTGAAATTTTATAATGCTTATATAAATCAGTATCTTAAATTATTCAACAAAGCCTCTACACGGAAAAACGAAGGGTTGAGTATCCGAGAAACAGCGAAGCAATTTCGGATTGGCCCTGCCTCTGTATCGCGTTGGATTAATCAAATAGAGTCAAAAGCATCGACCACGCGTCAGCGAAAGATCGATAAATCCGAGTTGATAAAAGATGTTGAACAATATCCAGATGCTTACCAAAAAGAACGTGCAGAGCGTTTTGGCGTTTGTCAGAAGGCCATTTGGCAAGCGCTTAAAAAGCTGGGATTGACCTATAAAAAAAACTCTACGTCATCCGAAAGCCGACGAAAACGCCCGGCAGGGATTTCAACAAAAAAAACAACAGTATGAAAAAGAAGGTAAACCTATTGTTTTTATTGATGAAAGTGGTTTTTCACACGATGCCCCACGGACTCACGGCTATTCCCCAAAAGGTCAACGGTGTTTTGGCCTGAAGAACTGGGGAGCTAGGGGAAGAACAAATGTTATCGGCGCTTTATTAGGCACAACGCTGTTTGCTATCGGATTATTTGATATCAATATTAACAGCGATGTTTTCTATGCCTGGGTCACACAAGTCCTTATCCCAGTACTCCCTAAAAACAGTGTAATCATGATGGACAATGCCACTTTTCACAAAAAACATAATATTCAACAAGTCATCATCGATGCAGGGTATATGGTGGAGTATTTGCCTACATATTCGCCAGATCTTAACCCAATTGAGCATAAATGGGCACAAGCAAAAAGCAAAAAGCAAAAAAAGAGAGATGGGTTGCGATACAGAGAGTTTGTTCTCAGTCCATATGGTGTAATCAAAATTAAGTCGCTTGGCTATATCACAGTGCATGCACGAAATACTATAGCCAACCGACTTAAAAATGATTACATCCTATGCCCTGATATGCGGCAAAGAAGCATAGCTGGCTGTTATCAAAATAATGTCGCTTGGCTATACAGGCCCTGTACCGACTCGGTGAGCATCACGCGACGGCGTGACTGTGTCTGGTAGAGATACAGCCCCAGCAGCAAACCAAGCCCGGATAATGCCAGCACATAAACGGCTGGTGCGATAGGCGTTATCTGCATCATCAATGTAACGCTTATCGGCGTCAGGCCACCGAAAATCGCATAAGAGACGTTGTAAGAGAACGAGATGCCCGAGAAGCGCACTTCAGGCGGGAAAGCGTGCACCATCACGTAAGGCACTGCACCGACTACCCCAACGCACAATCCCGCAACCGCATACCCTAAAAAACAGCAACGAAGGGTCGCGCGCGGTCACCAGATAGAAGAAAGCGCAGCCCGCCGCCAGCAGAATGCTGCCGAAAATAAACGTTTTACCTGCCCCGATGCGATCGACAATAATCCCGACGACCACACAGCCAATCATCAGGGTGATGGTCGCCAGACAGTTGGACTGCAACGCCATCGACGCGGGGATGCCGTGTGCTTTTTGCAAATAGGTCGGTGCCATCAGGATCACCACCACAATGCAGGCTGAGAGCAACCAGGTCAGCAGCATCGACACCACAACCGCCGTTTTGTGTTTCATCACCACCGATTTAAGCGGTAATTCGTCCGCCAGACGTTTGTGCGCCTGCATCTCCATAAACACCGGCGTCTCTTGCAACCAGCGACGCAAATATAGCCAAGCGACATTATTTTGATAACAGCCAGCTATGCTTCTTTGCCGCATATCAGGGCATAGGATGTAATCATTTTTAAGTCGTTTGGCTATACATGGCGAAGAAACCAAAGATACCGCCGAGGAAGAAGGGGATACGCCAGCCACCGCCGACAATCTGCTGCGGCGTTAATGTACTATTGAGCAGTGTCGCAATCGCAGAACCAAGCAGAATACCGAGCGTCAGCCCGGCCGTCAGAATGCCACACGCCAGCCCAATCCGAGAACGCGGCACGTGTTCAGAGACAAATACCCAGGCTCCCGGCACTTCGCCACCAATCGCGGCACCCTGTAAAATGCGCATCAACAGCAGCAATACCGGCGCAGCGATCCCCATATTTTCATAGGTCAGCAGCATCCCCATGGCGAGCGTAGGCACCGCCATCAGAAAGATACTCAGGCTGAACATCTTTTTACGTCCCACCAGATCGCCAAAGTGGGCCATGATGATGCCCCCCAACGGGCGGGCCAGGTAGCCTGCGGCAAAAATACCGAAAGTTTGCAACTGGCGCAGCCACTCAGGAATATCAGGCGGGAAAAACAGTTCGCCAATTACCGCTGCGAAAAACACGAAAATGATGAAATCGTAGAATTCCAACGCGCCACCCAGCGCCGCCAGGGAGAGCGTTTTGTAATCCTGCCCGTTCAGTTGGCGCTGTTGTTGTGATATAGCCAACCGACTTAAAAATGATTACATCCTATGCCCTGATATGCGGCAAAGAAGCATAGCTGGCTGTTATCAAAATAATGTCGCTTGGCTATAATTGAGGCTGTGGCAATGGCTGTGCTGACGATTGTTGTGATGGAGCGTTATCACCGTTCATAAATTACCGAATAAGGCCAGAGTGAGAGAAAAATAATTTGCCGTCTTTGCGTAAAGATAATATTACTATAACGACTAAAATTTTACACTCCAGCAAAGCTGTAGCTTATGTTTAAAAGGGGCTAACTTTAGCTTTTTGTGTCGCAGATCGCACTCTTGGGGCGAAATGCTGCTATCACTTGTGGATCAGTTTCGATATAAGGTCCTTCCAGCAGCTGTATACAATACGGTACACTGGCAAAAATCCCTGGCACCACTACGTTTCCTGCATCATCTTTCAACCCTTCCAGCGTCTCTTTGATCGATTTGGGTTGTCCCGGCAGGTTCAGGATTAATGCCTGTTTACGAATAACCCCCACCTGACGCGATAAAATCGCCGTAGGCACAAAGCGTAAGCTAATCTGACGCATCTGCTCGCCAAAGCCCGGCATTTCTCGATCGGCTACCGCCAGCGTGGCATCCGGCGTGACATCGCGCCGTGCGGGTCCCGTACCGCCAGTTGTCAGCACCAGATGGCACTGACGCTCATCCACCAACTCGCACAATGCCTGTTCAATTAACGGCTGCTCATCGGGAATGAGGCGGGATTCCACGTCAAAGGGCGTCGTTAACGCAGCAGCAAGCCACGCCTCTAATGCAGGGATGCCCTTATCCTGATAAATCCCGCTTGAGGCGCGGTCGGAGATGGATAACAAGCCAATTCGCAATTCATTCATAACAACATCTCTGTCAGTTAAAATCTGATTTTAACAATCTTTTCCATGCATGAGAGCATCACGTCGTTTAAGGCGTTAGGCTATCAGCAATAATGTGAGATAAGCGGGTTTTTATGCCGCCAAAGAAAAAAGATTGCGTTTATATTTAAAGTCACGGCCACTTAGCGCCGACACTGAGTATTTTAGCGCATTGCTGGCGGCAGCTGTACGCGCGAGTACCAAGGAAACGATCATGGCCGGTCTGAAATATCAATTACTCAAACTCATCTCTCATCTGTAGTGGTTGAATAATCAGGACACTAAACTTACATCCAAAACGGAGGTGTTTAGTGAACCATAAACGACAATTTACCCCTGAGTTTAAAAAGGAAGCCGTTGCCCTGGTAACAGAGCAGGGCTATACGATAGCCAGGGCAGCAGCATCGCTGGGCATAAGCGGCTTTGTTGAATAATTTAAGATACTGATTTATATAAGCATTATAAAATTTCAACGACTAATTTTTCCTCTCGGAATGCTTTTTATTGTGCTAACTATTTGATTTGTCGTTCTAACAAAATACATTCTCTGTAAATGCATTCTAACTAAAGAAGATGTAAATCAAACGGTTAAATTATTCAACAAAGCCGGCATAAGCAACAAAACCCTGCATACATGGGTCTCGCTGGCACGCGAGCAGAGCAACGGCGTACTCAGCGATGATGAACGTGCAGAGTTAAAACGGTTACAAAAGGAAAACAAAGAGTTACGTACAGAGAAGGAGATGCTAAAAAAGGCGAGTGCCTTCTTCGCGAAACATATAGCCAAGCGACTTAATTTTGATTACACCATATGGACTGAGAACAAACTCTCTGTATCGCAACCCATCTCTCTTTTTTTGCTTTTTGCTTGTGCCCATTTATGCTCAATTGGGTTAAGATCTGGCGAATATGTAGGCAAATACTCCACCATATACCCTGCATCGATGATGACTTGTTGAATATTATGTTTTTTGTGAAAAGTGGCATTGTCCATCATGATTACACTGTTTTTAGGGAGTACTGGGATAAGGACTTGTGTGACCCAGGCATAGAAAACATCGCTGTTAATATTGATATCAAATAATCCGATAGCAAACAGCGTTGTGCCTAATAAAGCGCCGATAACATTTGTTCTTCCCCTAGCTCCCCAGTTCTTCAGGCCAAAACACCGTTGACCTTTTGGGGAATAGCCGTGAGTCCGTGGGGCATCGTGTGAAAAACCACTTTCATCAATAAAAACAATAGGTTTACCTTCTTTTTCATACTGTTGTTTTTTTTGTTGAAATCCCTGCCGGGCGTTTTCGTCGGCTTTCGGATGACGTAGAGTTTTTTTTATAGGTCAATCCCAGCTTTTTAAGCGCTTGCCAAATGGCCTTCTGACAAACGCCAAAACGCTCTGCACGTTCTTTTTGGTAAGCATCTGGATATTGTTCAACATCTTTTATCAACTCGGATTTATCGATCTTTCGCTGACGCGTGGTCGATGCTTTTGACTCTATTTGATTAATCCAACGCGATACAGAGGCAGGGCCAATCCGAAATTGCTTCGCTGTTTCTCGGATACTCAACCCTTCGTTTTTCCGTGTAGATATCACTTTACGTCTAAAATCAATTGAATAGCTCATTTAAATAATGTAATCAAAATTAAGTCGTTTAGCTATATGTCGTGAGATACCGGTTCATTCTCGACAATGCCACTGACTTCAGCGTTCGTACACTCTGTCGGGTCATGCGTGTGACGGCCTCTGCCTGGTATGCATGGCGAAAAAAGCCCGCCGAACCGCTGCAAAAAGACGTGGAGGTCCGGGTCAGGTTAAAGGCGCTGTTCGCCGCCAGCAGGCAGGGAGCAGGAAGCCGGACGCTGGTCAAAAGGCTTCGTGGAGAAGGCATCATAATCAGCCGCTGGCGGGTGAGGAAACTCATGCAGGAAGAGGGGCTGGTCTGCCGACAGCGCCGGACTTATAAGGTCACGACAAAACCCCGCCCGGGTGCAGAGGTGGCCCCAAACCTGCTGAACCAGAATTTTAACCCGCCGGGGCCAAATCAGGTGTGGGCGAGTGACATCACGTATCTGAAGACCGGTGAAGGCTGGCTGTATCTGGCGGCTATTATGGATTTGTACTCCCGGCAGATAGTGGGCTGGCAGGTGGACAGACGGATGACCTCATCGCTGTTCTGCGGGGCCCTGATGAAGGCATATAACCTGCGAACTCCCCCGCCGGGCCTGGTGGTGCATACGGACAGGGGGGCGCAGTACACGGGACAACGCTTTCAGGCGCTGCTGAGCAGCTACAGGCTGAGGAGCAGTATGGGAGACGTGGGTGCCTGCTGGGATAATGCGGTGATGGAGCGCTTCTGGGGCAGTCTGAAACATGAATGGTTGCTGCTGGTACCCCCAGCCAACACGGGCTTACATGGAGCAGGATGTGGCGACGTATATCCGCTACTACAACCTACACAGGCATCATGCCGCTAACGGGGATCTGTCTCCGGTGCGTTATGAACAAATGGCTGAGAAAAAAGTGTCCTGATTTACTTGACCAGTGCAAACTGCACGGTGTGATCATCCGCACCACCGGCGTATTGAGTGAACCGACACTGTATAAAACCGTGGGGTCGTTTTCATCGCTGCTCATTGCCGCGTTTATGGCGTTACTCGCGGCCATGTTAGGCAGCGTGCTCTCGCTGTTTGCCAAAAAATACCTGATTGAGCTGCCCACCACCGCCCGCTACGACGATTTGACGGGCTAACTGCGCCGCGATGCCTTTTACCATGCGGCCAACAAGGTGCTGCAAATCGCCACTGTGACCCGGCGCCCCACCTGCGTCATTCTGATCGATATCGATCACTTTAAAAACGTGAACGACACCCTGGGCCACGACGGCGGCGATGACGCGCTGAAAACCGTAGCCGCCATCCTGAAAAACTCGTTTCGCAAAGAGGAAATCTTCGGCCGTTTGGGCGGCGATGAGTTCGCCATCGTTCTGCCCAATATCGCGCTGGATGACGCTTACTGGGTGGCTGAACGGGCCAGAGTGGCCGTGAGCAACGCCACCAGCGCCTCGTCTTCAGGCCAGAAGATGAAGCTCTCCGTCAGTATCGGGTTGGTGGAATATCACATCGCGCAGTAGGACCTGACCCAGGTGATGAAACGTGCCGATGAGAAACTCTATCTGGCAAAACGTGAGCGGAACCGCGTTGCGCTATAGCCGGACTAAACGGCAATAATAAAAAGGCCGTGGAGAGCCCGGCTTTCGTTATTTTCTGCGTTGATTACAGCAGATCTTCAATCATTTTTTCCAGCTTGCCCTGATCGATAGCAAACTTGCGAATACCGTCTGCCAGTTTGTCAACGGCCATCGGATCCTGATTGTGCTGCCAGTAGAACTCGGCTTCGGTCATTTTCGCCGGGCGCGCTTTGATCTCACCGCTGTAAGCCAGTTTGCTCGGCACATCACCGGTGGATTCCGACAATTCTTTCAGCAATGCTGGCGCAATGGTCAGGCGATCGCAGCCGGCCAACTCAAGGATTTCGCCGCTGTTACGGAAGCTGGCACCCATCACCACGGTTTCGTAACCGTGCGCTTTGTAGTACTCGTAGATTTCAGTAACGGAGATAACGCCCGGATCTTCCTGCGGCGCATACTCTTTCTTATCCGTGTTGGATTTGTACCAGTCCAGAATACGGCCCACGAACGGAGAGATCAGGAAGACCCCCGCTTCCGCACAGGCGCGCGCCTGTGCAAAAGAGAACAGCAACGTCAGGTTACAGTTGATGCCTTCTTTTTCCAACTGTTCGGCGGCACGGATGCCCTGCCAGGTTGAGGCCAGTTTGATCAGAATACGATCGTTACTGATGCCCGCATCGTTATAGAGATTGATCAGATGTTTGGCTTTGGCAACGCTCGCTTCAGTGTCATAAGAGAGGCGAGCATCTACCTCCGTGGAGATACGTCCAGGGATCAGTTTCAGGATTTCCAGACCAATATTGACGGCCAGTTTGTCCGTAGCATCGACAAGCTGCTGTTCCCGTTTTCTGCTCTGCTCACGCGCCCATTTCACCGCGTCTTCAATCAAAGAGCGGTATTCAGGAATTTGCGCCGCATTCAGAATCAGGGAAGGGTTAGTGGTAGCATCCTGCGGTTTGTAGAGCTTCATCGCGGCGATATCACCGGTATCAGCCACGACCGTGGTCAATTGGCGTAAGGAAGTCAGTTTATCCGTCATGTTGGCATATCTCGTTGTGGGTATATGAACGTCGTCTTGTGTTTCGCACTTATAAATTACTTATGTTTCGATAATAACACGCACCGCCCCCCGTGCAAGACAGCCTTTTCCTGTTACAGCCATCGCCCCTTTTTTCTGTGTTTTTTGCTACAGTACGTGCAACAAAAACAGGGGAGCCATGCCATGTTGATCACCATTTCGCCAGCAAAAACGCTGGATTACACCAGCCCGTTAGCCACCGAGCGTTACACACAGCCCGCGCTGCTGGACTACGCCAGCGAACTGATCGCCCAGTGTAAACGGCTCACACCGGCACAGATCGCCTCGTTGATGGGCATCAGTGACAAACTGGCGGATCTCAACGCGGGACGCTTTAGTGAATGGCAGCCCCATTTCACCCCCGACAATGCGCGCCAAGCCCTGTTTGCCTTCAAAGGCGACGTGTATACCGGGCTTGCCGCAGAAGATTTCAGCGAGGCAGATTTCGATTTTGCCCAGCAGCATCTGCGTATGTTATCCGGGCTGTATGGCGTACTTCGCCCGCTGGATCTGATGCAACCCTATCGTCTGGAGATGGGCACGCGGCTGGAGAATAAGGCTGGCAAAGATCTTTATCACTTCTGGGGCGATACCATCACGCAGCACCTAAATCAGGCGCTCCAGGCGCAGGGGGATGATATTCTCGTCAATCTGGCGTCAGAGGAATACTTCAAATCCGTCAATGTCAAAAAGCTCAACGCTACGCTGATAAAACCGGTGTTTCTGGATGAGAAAAACGGCACGTTCAAGGTGATCAGCTTCTACGCCAAAAAGGCGCGTGGTTTGATGAGCCGTTTTATTATCAAAAACCGGCTGACGCAGGTTGAGCAGTTGCAAGATCTCAATCTGGAAGGTTACTGCTTTGCGGAATATGGCGCGACCAAGCAGGAATTGATCTTTAAACGCCACGCACAGTGAAGGTTAGCGTTCCCCGCACTGCGCGGGGAAGGATGAACCACGACGGCTATAACAACGTTTATAACAATAACGTTTCTAACAACAGCTCTTATTCCGGCAACGCCATCAGGAACTGACGCAGTGGCGCGAAATCGGGTGCAAAGTTGTGCGAGAGCAATTCCAGATCAGCACGCTGCGCCAGCGCTTCCGGCAGATCCAGCGTTTTACCCAGAATTGCTTCTACGCTCTCTTTGAATTTCGCCGGATGCGCCGTCCCCAGGAACAAGCCGAACTCGCCCGGTTGGAGTTGGTCGCGCAGCAGGCGATAAGCAATGGCCGCATGCGGTTCGGAGGTGTAGCCCAGCGCTTCCAGTTCATGCATAGTCGTTTGGGTCACGTCATCACTCACCGCACCAAATCCCAACGTTGGCAGCGCCCAATTTTTACGACGGAACAGCTCCTCGACGCGCGGCCAGTTGTTCGGCTGGCTGACATCCATGGCGTTAGACAGCGTTGCGACTGTCGGGTTGGGTGCCCATTCGCCGTTGCTGAGATAACGTGGCACGGTGTCATTGGCATTGGTGGCAGCGATAAAGCGTTTGATCGGCAAGCCGAGGGATTTAGCCAACAGACCGGCGGTCAAATCACCAAAGTTGCCACTCGGCACCGACACCACCAGCTGCTGACGCGCGGCGGCAGGCAACTGCGCCACGGCTTCAAAGTAATAGCAGATTTGTGCCAACAAGCGGCTGATATTGATGGAGTTGGCAGAATTCAGGCCAATAGCCTGCTTCAATTCTTCATCGTCAAACGCCTGCTTCACCAGCGCCTGGCAGGCGTCGAAATCACTGTCGATCGCGATGGTATGGATGTTACCGCCCAGCGTGCAGAACAACTTCTCCTGCAACGGACTGATTTTGCCGCGAGGATACAGAATCAACACGCGCACATTTTCCAGACCGTAAAACGCGTGCGCAACCGCCGCACCGGTATCACCTGAAGTGGCCGTCAAAATGGTGACTTTTTCCCCGTTGGAGACCTGTGCCAGCATCTGCGCCATAAAGCGCCCGCCAAAATCCTTAAACGCCAATGTTGGACCGTGGAACAGCTCCAGAGAGGCGATATCTTCATAGACCGTGGCAACCGGCGCCGGGAAGGTAAACGCCGCTTTAACACGTTGATAAACGGTTTCCGGTGCAATCTCATCACCCAGATAGGCAGAAAGAATGCGGCTGCTGCGCGTAACCAGATCCAGTTCCAGCAGGTCATCGATTTCAGTCGAACTAAACTCAGGCAGTTCCAGCGGGAAGAACAGCCCTTGCTGGCGTCCAAGCCCCTGTTTGATCGCCTGCGAGAAGCTGACCTGCTCGTTGTGGTCTTTTAAGTTGTAAAGTTTCATGCCTTATCCCAATTGACGTGCGCCTGTCGTGTCCAGACGGCAAATATGAACAAACCCTTCATCGTTCTGCAAATAGTTATATTGCAGCCAACTGGCCAAACGCTGTGCCTTTTCCATATCATCGCACACGGAAAACAGCGTCGTCCCTGAACCAGAGATACCGCACGCCAGCGCACCGATATCTTTTGCCGCCTGACGCGCATCGGCAAAGCCAGGCAGCAGGCGCGTACGGTACGGCTCGGCGATCACATCCTGCATCAACGCCGCTGCCAGCGCAGGCTGACGGGTGTGGCAAGCGTGAATAAAGCCCGCCAGATAACGGCCATGGCTGATGCAATCCTGACGGCGATACTGCGCGGGCAGAATGGCACGCGCTTCCGCCGTGGACACTTTGATCCCCGGATAGGCCATAACCCACAGCCAATCGTCAAACGCAGGCACCGGCTGGCTGATGATGCCGTTTTGCTCGATCATCAGTTGAATACCGCCCAGGAAGCACGGCGCGACATTATCGTAGTGCACGCTGCCAGAAATACGCCCTTCCAGCTCCCCCATCAGCGCCAGCAAACGCGTATCATCCAGCGGTTTGCCACAAAATTCGTTCATCGCCATCAGACCGGCAACCACAGAACAGGCACTGGACCCCAGACCCGAGCCGATCGGCATGTTCTTTTCCAGCGTCATGGCGACAGGAATGATTTTTCCCACTTCCTGACAAAACCGTTCCCAACAATGGTAGACAATGTTCTCTTTCGGCTCACTCGGCAGTTTGCCGACAAAACGGCCTTCATTGCGTAAGCTGAAGCGCTCAGCCGCCGTTACGGTCACGCAGTCGCCCAACAGTGAGCCATCAACAGGCGTAACCGTCGCGCCCAGTACATCAAACCCAACGCTGACGTTGCCGATCGACGCGGGCGCATAAATTTTAACCATCATTATACTCCTGACTTCCATGACAGCGTGCGCAACAGATCGGCAAACACACCGGCCGCAGTCACATCATTACCCGCGCCATAACCGCGCAGCACCAGCGGCAATGGCTGGTAATACTGGCTATAGAACGCCAGCGCATTCTCACCGTCTTTCACTTTGAACAGCGGATCGTTACCGCCCACTGCGCTAATTCGTACTTTGCAGCGCCCTTCTTCAATCACGCCGACATAACGCAACACTTTACCTGCTTCTCGCGCGTGCGCCACTTTTTCACTGAATGGCGCATCCAACTCGGGTAAACGCGCCATAAAGGTATCGACATCACCCGAGGCATCAAAGGACGGCGGCAGCACCGACTCTACGTCGATATCAGCCAGCTCCAGCTTATAGCCCGCTTCACGCGCCAGAATCAACAACTTGCGCGCCACATCCATGCCGGACAGATCGTCACGCGGATCGGGTTCGGTATAACCATTGGCTTTCGCCTGCAACGTCGCCTGCGACAAACTCATTCCTTCATCCAGCTTACCGAAGATAAAGGAGAGCGACCCCGAGAGAATGCCGGTGAAACGCAGCAGTTCATCCCCAGCATTCAACAGGTTTTGCAGGTTTTCAATGACCGGAAGCCCGGCACCGACGTTGGTGTCATACAGGAATTTGCGACGAGATTTACCGGCAGCGCTGCGCAGTTGCTGGTAGTAGCTCATGGAACCGGTGTTAGCCTTTTTGTTGGGCGTAACCACATGGAAGCCATCGGCCAAAAAGTCAGCATATTGATCGGCCACCGCCTGATTAGAGGTACAGTCCACGATAACCGGGTTAAGCAGATGATACTCTTTCACCAGACGAATCAGGCGACCCAGATTGAAGGGTTCACGCGCCTCATTCAGCGCTTCGCGCCAGGAGTCCAGCGCAATGCCGTTAATATTGGTCAGCAGCGCTTTGGAGTTGGCAATACCGCAGACACGCAGATCGATATGTTTCTGTTTCAGCCACGGCTGCTGGCGATGAATCTGCTCCAGCAAAGCACCACCCACGCCGCCTACGCCGATAACGAACACATCGATCACCTGATCGGTGTTAAACAGCATCTGGTGCGCCACACGCACGCCGGTCACCGCCACGTCGTTATCCACCACCACAGAGATGGAGCGCTCAGAGGAACCCTGCGCAATCGCGATGATATTGATATTGGCACTGGCCAATGCGGAGAACAGACGGGCAGAAAGGCCGCGCAGCGTGCGCATACCGTCACCCACCACAGAAATGATCGCCAGACGTTCGGTGATATCCAGCGGTTCCAGCACGCCGTCTTTCAGTTCCAGATAGAATTCATCTTCCAACGTTTTCTTGGAACGGGCCAGTTCGCTTTGCGACACGCAGAAGCTGATGCTGTACTCGGAAGAGGACTGTGTGATCAGCACCACCGAGATGCCCGCACGGGACATCGCCGCAAACACGCGCGCAGCCATCCCCACCATCCCCTTCATGCCAGGGCCGGAGACGTTAAACATCGCCATATTGTTCAGGTTAGTGATGCCTTTTACCGGATATTGGGTATCCGAGCTGGCCAGACCAATCAATGTGCCGGGCGCTTGAGGATTTTCAGTATTTTTAATCAGGCAGGGAATTTGGAACTGGGCGATGGGCGCGATGGTACGGGGGTGAAGCACTTTGGCACCGAAGTAGGAAAGCTCCATCGCTTCCTGATACGACATCGACTTCAGCAGTCTCGCATCAGGCACCTGACGCGGGTCGCAGGTGTAGACACCGTCCACGTCAGTCCAGATTTCACAACAGTCTGCGCGTAAACAGGCGGCCAACACGGCGGCAGAGTAGTCAGAACCGTTGCGGCCCAGTACCACCAGTTCCCCTTTATCATTACCCGCGGTGTACCCCGCCATCAGAATCACGTGATCGGAAGGAATGCCTTGCTCAGCAATACGGCGCGTGGATTCCGCGATATCCACGGTAGATTCCAGATAATGCCCCTGCGCCAGCAAGCGTTTTACCGGATCGATAACCGAGACCTGATAACCACGGGCCTGGAATATCGCTTCCATGATAGCAATAGAGAGTTTCTCACCACGGCAGATAATGCTGGCGTTGACGCTGTCCGGGCACTGCCCCAGCAGTGAAATGCCGTGCAGAACCTGTTTCAACTGGCCCAGATCTTGTTGTACCAGCGTGGACAAGCGCTCATACGGGAAACCCGGCTGGGATTCTGCCAGCCCTTTTAGCAGAGAAGAAAAGATAGTTTCGGCATCATTGATATGCGGCAGAATATCTTGGCCCGCAACGGTTTTATCAATCATCGCCACAAGATGGTTGGTGATTTTCGCCGGGGCAGACAGCACGGTGGCAACCTGTCCCTGACGCGCATTGCTCTCGATGATATCGGAAACGCGCGCAAAACGCGCCGCATTCGCCACGGAAGTCCCGCCAAATTTCAACACTCGCATTTTTATCTCTTCTCCTGAGTTTCAGTCACCAAAACACGCCGGGCGCTTTTGGCTGCCGCCGCTGGCGGCACGGGTCGGCGGAACCTGCTCTTCGCCGTAAAAAAAAAGCCCGCACTGTTTAGGTGCGGGCTTTTTCAGATTCTTTTCTACGCGTCAGCCCGCACCGTTACTGTTAGTAATGGTGGTGGTAATAATGGTGGTGGTCAGGCTGATTTGACGCATGCGTAAAGGACTCTCGATCAACAAATCGGTTTCTATCCTCTATTAGTTAAGGCAATCGCGACATGAAGTCAATGGATTTCTTTTTTTCATCTCACTTCAGCGCCTTCTCAATATAGTGCAGCAGTGTATGCAGCATGGCGGTATCCCGCTGCTGTAACAACCCGATGCGTTGCAATAGCCAATCTCGCAGTTTCTCGTCATCGTCTACCTGCAACGTCACCAACAGCTTTTCCAGCCGATGGCGCAGCGCCACCAACTGCCCGGCTTGAGCGGCTTCGGCAGTCTCTGGCTGCACCTGCATCAGCTGCGCCAACTGGTAACAATAGACCATGACAGCCTGCCCTAAATTCAGTGACGGGTAATCTGCCTGCATCGGCACCCCCGTCAATATATCCGCCAGCGCCAACTCGTCGTTGGTGAGGCCAGAATCTTCACGGCCAAACACCAGCGCTGCCGAACCGACCCACTGCTGTTTCTCCTGCATCAACCCAAGCAACGCTGTCGGCGTGCAGTAATAGTGAAACCTGGCTCGCGAGCGCGCCGTCGTCGCGACGGTAAAATCCACATCGGCCAATGCATCAGCGAGCGTAGGGTAGCAGGTTAGAATATCACCGGCCCCGTGCGCCACGCGGCGTGCACCTGGCTCAAGTTGCGCCTGACTGTCAACAATACGCAGTGAATGAAACCCCATGGTTTTCATGGCTCTGGCTGCCGCCCCCACGTTCTTTGGGCGGGCTGGCGCGACCAGCACAATAAAAAACTGCACAAAACCTCCAAAGAAGAGAAAATGGCTGGCGGACATGCAATACCCGGTATGCCTCGTCCCGCCAGCCTCGTTTAAATTAACAGAAATGAAACATTCGAGCGTTACCTTACGGTAAAAAATGCGGGTCAGGATTAAAAAGGACCAAAAACCAAAAAAATCATTACATATACTTTAATATCAATGCATTATATAATGGCTATTGCGTAATGACGTTTCGCGTTCACTGCGGCCGCTTGCGCTGCTGAATCGTATCCAAATCAGGCAGTTTGTGACTTAAGCTGGCAATCTTATAAGTATTTTTCACAAAATAGTTAACGTGCTACAATGAAATTTGATATATGTCAACGGAACCGTAGATTTGTGAGCGATCAAAATCGGCGCTTGCTGTTAATAAAGTTAAACTATGCACCACTTTAGGCGTAGTTGAGTTAGCCTGATTATCGTCTGATATCGCCGGTTATCACGTAGAAAGCACTGGCGCTGCCCGCGCAACTGATTCACGCGGAATTTTGTCAGCGTCAGGCAACCGATACGCGGAGATGTCGTTGCTATAGCAACGTGCCGCATCGGGTGAAGTCAGGCATGCACCAGGAACGTATTTGCGTACTTTAGTCTACATTGCGAGTGTGAGCGTGCCCTTTGCGCCCCAAACTCCGGTAAAAGCCCTATAACCTCGCACCGCGCGTGCGGGCACGAAAAGACCGATGGCGACTTCGGTACTTCCGAATTCTATAATTAGTTGGCAATTTTAGGTAGCAAACATGCAGACCACGCACATTCTTATTGTCGAAGACGAGTTGGTAACTCGCAACACCCTCAAGAGCATCTTTGAGGCTGAAGGATATGTCGTTCACGAAGCCACTGACGGCGCTGAGATGCACCATATCCTGTCCGAACATGATATCAATCTGGTGATCATGGACATCAATCTGCCCGGCAAAAATGGCCTGCTGTTAGCGCGCGAACTGCGTGAACAGGCCAGCGTGGCACTGATGTTCCTGACCGGACGTGATAACGAAGTGGATAAGATCCTCGGCCTGGAAATCGGTGCGGATGATTACATCACCAAACCGTTTAACCCACGTGAGTTGACTATCCGTGCGCGCAATTTGCTGTCCCGTACCATGAACTTGGGCGGTGTGAGCGAAGAGCGTCGTCTGGTAGAAAGCTACCGCTTCAATGGTTGGGAGCTGGACATCAACAGCCGTTCGCTGATCAGCCCCGCGGGTGAGCAGTACAAGCTGCCGCGCAGCGAGTTCCGCGCGATGCTGCACTTCTGCGAAAACCCCGGCAAGATTCAGACCCGTGCCGAGTTGTTGAAGAAAATGACCTGCCGCGAGCTGAAACCGCACGACCGCACCGTGGACGTGACGATTCGCCGCATTCGTAAGCATTTCGAATCTACGGCCGATACACCGGAAATCATCGCCACCATTCACGGCGAAGGCTACCGTTTCTGCGGCGATCTGGAAGACTAACGCACGCCGCCAGTCATTAAAAAAGGCCGAAACCAGCAGGTTTCGGCCTTTTTTTATCTCAGCACTGGTTATTCCCTAACACACTACTCGCTCTTGCCCCAGGGAATGATCGGCACTGCGCTCAAGGCATTTTTTGGCGAGCCGTCGACTAAACGATCGGAGTAGGTCAGGTAGACCAGCGCGTTGCGTTTTTCATCGTAGAAACGGACCACCTGAAGTTTTTTGAACACCAGTGACGTGCGCTTTTGGAACACCACCGTGCCACTATCATCACTTTTCTTTATCTTATCCGACAGCGTAATCGGCCCAACCTGCTGACAGGAAATGGCAGCATCGGAGGTATCCTCTGCCAAGCCTAACCCCCCTTTGATGCCCCCGGTTTTAGCACGGCTTAAATAGCAGGTCACGTTCGCAACGTCAGGATCGTCAAAGGCTTCCACCACAATTTTATGGTCTGGACCCAGCAGTTTGAAAACCGTATCTACAGAACCAATCTGTTCCGCCCTGGCGACACTGCCCACGCTCAGCAGCGCCATACAGGCTCCCATGATTAATGCGTTTTTCATCGATATTTCTCTCTGTCTGGAAACAAGTTACAGGGGCTTTTCCCCCGCTGACGATGCCGCTATTAGATATAGGGCTAAAGTATGCAAATTTCACCTGATTGTTTGTATAAATTATTCAAAAATCTTAAGAGGTGACAACAGCAAAAAGTTGCTATGATGCCTGATCTATATGCGCTTCGTGCTTTGTGTGTTCTATCGAGGATGTTCTATGGATCAAGCCAGTATCATACGTGACCTGCTCAATTGGCTGGAAAACCACCTTGACCAGCCACTGTCGCTGGATAACGTGGCAGCAAAAGCCGGCTACTCCAAATGGCACCTACAACGTATGTTCAAAGATGTCACTGGGCACGCCATTGGCGCGTATATTCGCGCACGCCGGTTGACCAAAGCCGCGATGGCACTGTGTATGACCGGCAGGCCGATCCTCGATATCGCGCTGCAATAACGCTTCGATTCGTAGCAAACGTTTACTCGCGCCTTTAAAAAACAGTTTGCTCAGACGCATGCCTCTTACCGCCGTGCAGAAGAGTGGAATACCTACGGTATTCGCCCTCCGTTGCGTTTAGGTGAATTCACGCTGCCGCAGCCTGAGTTTGTTGCTCTGCCGGATACACAGTTGGTGGGCGTCACGCAAAACTGCAACTGCTCATTGGAACAAATCTGTAATTTCCGTACGGAAATGCGCGTGCATTTTTGGCGGCAGTACCTGGGCGAAGCCAAATGCATTCCCCCTTTGCTCTGTGGTCTGCATCACGCGCGCCCGAGCAAGGATAAAGAAGACGAGCATGATGTGCTCTATACCACCGCGGTGGAACCAGAGCACGTTCCGGAAGGGGTTCACCCCGGCGAGCCGATTACGCTGCCCGGCGGTGAGTACGCCTTGTTCGTCTATGAAGGCCCCACGGATGCGCTACAGGATTTCATTATCAGCCTTTACGACACCTGCCTACCTTCGAGCTAACGCGCCGCGATGGCTGTGACGCGGAGCGTTTCACACCGAATGGGACGAAAGAAGACGGACCACCGAAAGTGATCCGCTGCGAATACCTGATCCCTATCCGTCGCTAAGCGCGCACACCGTTAACGCTGGAGTTCATCCAATGCCGGGGTATCAAGATGAGAAACATCCCCGGCGGTTTCCACGACCCAGCCGGACGCCAACCACGGGCTCTGCTGATAATCGATGCGTGAGAGCGAGCAGTTACGCAACCGCAAACGGCGTTCTGCACTGGCGGGCAGCCCAAGGATGGTGCTTAACAAGCAGCCGAGGGCCATACCATGACTGACCAGCAGCGGACGACTACCGGGCGGCAGCGCCAGACAGCGATCAAGCACCTGATGCATACGCGTTGCCATCTCCGCCATAGATTCCCCTTCAGGAATACGGCCATTCGGCGTACCGTCCACCAGTTGCTTGCGCCAGGTTTCCTCCTGCGGACTGAGCGTATCGATGTCGCGCATTTCCAGCACGCCCATATTCAGCTCACGCAAATTAGGGTCTTCAACCAATTCACAGTGGTGGCAAGACTGCGCAATAATCTCCGTGGTGCGGCGCGTCCTCCCTAAATCGCTGGTAAAGATATGCGTAATGCCTAGCGTTTTAACACGGTTCGCAACCTGATAGGCCTGCTGTTCGCCTTGTGCGGTCAACGAGCTGTCGGATTGTCCCTGAATACGCCGGGCCACGTTCCATTCCGTTTCACCGTGGCGAACAAGATATACCTGTAACATAGCTTTTTTCCATTATACTGCGTCAAATTAACTAAAAGAGTATGAACCGTTATGTACCATGTTGTCGCTGCCACTACCAACCCGGCAAAAATTAAGGCTATTACACTCGCATTCACGGATGTCTTTGGCGAAGAAAACTGTCGCATCGAAGGTGTTGATGTCGACAGCGGCGTTTCTCATCAGCCCTTGGGTTCCACCGAGACGCGTACCGGGGCCCGCAACCGCGTTATGCGCGCCCGTCAGGTTCGGCCCGAGGCCAATTTCTGGGTCGGCGTAGAAGCTGGCATTGAAGAGAGCATGACGTTCGCCTGGATGGTGATTGAAAACCCACATCTGCGTGGTGAATCACGCTCCGCCAGCATGGTGCTGCCGGAAAGTATATTACAAGGAATCAAGGAAGGAAGAGAGCTGGGAGACGAAATGGCACGTTTGACCGGCATTCAGGACATTAAACATCAGGGTTGTGCTATTGGGGTGTTTACCGACGGTAAACTGACGCGCGCCAGCGTCTACTATCAGGCACTGTTGCTGGCGTTGGTACCCTTCCACAACCCCATTTACAGCCAACCGAGCTGACCCGTTTAAGGGGCGCGATGCCCCTTAACCTTTATGATGTCCAACAGACCTATTTACCTTCTGGCAGCAGCTGTGCGTCCAGCCACTGTTTCAGTGCAGGCGATGCCGCTTTTAAACTGTTAGATCCGCGCGTAATGGTCGCAATACCAGCACCCAATTCGTTTTTCAATTCACGCTGGCTCATCTCTCCTCGCATTAACTCCTGAATGATGCGCACACGCGTAGCAAGCGCCGTGCGTTCGTCTGGCGTCAATAACAGTTGCAACAGCGGGTGATGCAGATCTTCCGCCACGGAGAGCTTCACTAGCTCAACAAACTTGAGCCAGTCTTCATTGCCGTGTTCAGAAAACGCAGGATCGGTATGTGATAAAGGGGTCATCGCGGGCTGCCATACTCGTTAACGAGTACAGCAGCATAGCATAATCATTGGGAAATCACCGATATCGTGCGTGAAAAATCGTATCGGTAACCTAGCACCTAGGCTGTGTCCCTTAATTACGTAACCGGGCGTAAAACAAGCGGATGCAGCCCAGTTTCACCATTGCTAGATAGTTTCTTGCCGTTTTTTCATAACGTGTGGCAATCCGTCTATATTCCTTTAAACGGCCAAAACATCTTTCTACAACGTTGCGACGGCGATAAGCATCACGATAAAGTTGTGAGCGTCCATCTGAAGCCAGTTTTTCATTTGATTTTCGGGGAATAACCGCTCTTATCCCTTTTCTTTTCAACTCGTTACGGAGTGCATTGCCAGAGTAGGCTTTGTCAGCCAGTACCGCATGACCACGACGCTTCATGCTACCGTTCTGCCGTTGCACGCCAATGCCGTCCAGGAGTCGTAACGCGAACAGGCTTTCGTGAGCCTGCCCAGCACTCAGTACGATATTTAGCGGGATGCCGCTTCCGTCAGTCGCCATGTGGATTTTGGTGCCATAACCACCTCGTGAGCGACCCAGGCTGTTATCGTTGGTAATATCGGGATGTTTTTTTGAGCGCCAGCCGCACATTTGAGCGCACGGATATTGCTGCCATCCAGCGCAGTGGCTGACCAGTCAACAAGTCCATGAGCATCAAGAAATGAAAGTAACTTATTAAAAATAATGTTAATAACTCCAGACTTTGACCATCTATTGAAACGGTTATAAACGGTTTTCCATGGGCCGTAACGTTCAGGTAAATCAAGCCATGGGGCACCTGAACACAGTATCCAGAACATGCCGTTGACGATTTTGCGATGTTCTGCCCATGGCCGGCCTGCCTGCGGAGATGTCAAAACGGTTGGTAACAAGGGCTCAATGATTGCCCATGCTTCATCAGAAAGATCGTAGCGAGCCATAATCCAAAGTGTCTTAGAAACAGATGGATACTATAGCTCAAGCAATTAAGGGACACAGCCTAGTAACGCTGTCCCCACTCTGCTGACGTCAAGACGCTGTCATTCTGACGCAGGAAGTAGCGGTAGAAAGCATCGTAGGCCAGCACGTTTTTCACATAGCCACGCGTTTCGGTAAACGGAATACTTTCAATAAAGGCAACCGGGTCGAGACGCCCTGCGCTGTTTTTCAGCCAGGTATTCACGCGCGAAGGCCCGGCATTATAGGCCGCACTGGCAAGGATACGGTTGTTATTGAAGGTCTGATAGACATCATCCAGATAGGTGGTGCCTAACAGGATATTGGTTTCGGGATCGAACAGCTGGCTGCTGTTGACATAGCCGCTCAGGTTGCTCTTTTTCGCGGTATGCTGTGCGGTGGCTGGCATCAGTTGCATCAGGCCAGAGGCACCGACCGGAGAGCGCGCTTGCGGGTTCCAGGCGCTTTCCTGGCGGGCAATCGCCATCGCATAGCTCTGTTGAATGGCACGCCCTTGTGTCATTCGCTTGAAGGTGTCGCGCCATGCCAGCGGGAAACGCTCTTCCAGATTGTCCCACAACTTGGCCACGATGGTCGCCTGCACGCTAAGGTCAGCCCAGCCTTGATCAAATGCGTAACACGCTAACGCTCCCTGACGCGGCTTATCACTGCTCGCCACCAGTTCCCCCCATTCGCTGCGCGCCAGATTGTCCATGTTCCAGTACATCAGCTCGCGCACGCGCGCAATCTCCGGACGTTGCGCCAGGGTTTTATCCGGGATGGACGACGCAATGGTCAACGAATAAGGGATGCCGAGCTTCTGCGCGGCAACCATCGGGTAGAAGCCCCGTCCCTGCATCAGCGATCGTAGTATGGCCTCACCGTCCTGACGCTGCCCGTTATCTAACAGCAACATCGCTTGCCAGTAGCGCCACTCCTCTTTCTGTAACGCCTCAGCCGGAAGTTTCGCGAGCCAGAAGCGCAGCCCCGCTTTATCCCCCTCTCCGAGCGTCATACGTACCCTGCGTTCAATCAGGCTGGTTGATTGGCTGCGCTGCGCCACGGCATCACGCCAGGCGGCCTGTTCTGGCGTAGCACCGGTCCCCATCCAACGCCAGGCCACCGCTTCTTCCATCTCTCGGCGATCGGCTTCGCTCATTTTTTGCAGCCGCACCAATACGCTGATAAGCGCGCGGGCGCCCTCTTCATCCTGTCGAGCCAATTGGCGGAAGGCGACCAGCGTGGCATTGCGTGTAAAATCGGTTGGCCCCACGCTGCGAGCAAAACGCTCTACAGTTTTGGGGTCGTTCTGCAACTTCATCAACGCATCGCTGATGATGCGGTAATCAGGTGGAAGCTGTTTCACCAGATAGTTCACCAGACCGGTGCTGCCCTCGTTCATTGCTAACCGAATGCGCTCCAGTACGGCGATGGGTGTTTTTTCACCGGCAGCTTCCCAGACGGCAAACAGCTTATCGCAGGTGGTAGGCAGCGAACGTCCGGTCAGCCAGATGGCCTTTGCTTCATCCCACACGCCCTGACGTTGTCCCGTTGCATAGCGGGCATAGAGGTGATTACAGTGCGCCACAACCGGTTTGGGTGAGGTGGGTGCAAACGCCAGCAGGCCCGCCCAATCTTCGCGGCGCGCCAGTTCATTCACAAACAGGGATTTCAGGTTACGCGCAGGCGGTAACGTTGGATAACGCGCGGAGAATGCACTGACGTCGCTGCTGCTCACCTGCCCCAGCGATTGTGTTAACGCACGGTATTCCAGATAAGGATAAAGCGGGTAATCGCGCAAGGTTGTCATCAACGCCTGCACGGTATCCATCTGATTACTGTCCCACGCCTGCTTAACCTGCTGATAGCGCTGGCGTTGAGCATCCAGCGTATCCGCCATGGCCGAGTTTGTAACCCCCGCCAGACACAGGATGGCAATGCGCACCCTGCGCCCCATGTTACCCTTCATCCAAACCACCTCATCCCAAACGGTTATCGACATGCAATGTGCACATCACTGATACATTTCGCCTCAGAACGCTGCACTGGTCAAGTAAATCAGGACACTTTTTTCTCAGCCATTTGTTCATAACGCACCGGAGACAGATCCCCGTTAGCGGCATGATGCCTGTCTAGGTTGTAGTAGCGGATATACGTCGCCACATCCTGCTCCATGTAAGCCCGTGTTGGCTGGGGTACCAGCAGCAACCATTCATGTTTCAGACTGCCCCAGAAGCGCTCCATCACCGCATTATCCCAGCAGGCACCCACGTCTCCCATACTGCTCCTCAGCCTGTATAGCCAACCGACTTAAAAATGATTACATCCTATGCCCTGATATGCGGCAAAGAAGCATAGCTGGCTGTTATCAAAATAATGTCGCTTGGCTATAGCTGCTCAGCAGCGCCTGAAAGCGTTGTCCCGTGTACTGCGCCCCCCTGTCCGTATGCACCACCAGGCCCGGCGGGCGAGTTCGCAGGTTATATGCCTTCATCAGGGCCCCGCAGACCAGCGATGAGGTCATCCGTCTGTCCACCTGCCAGCCCACTATCTGCCGGGAGTACAAATCCATAATAGCCGCCAGATACAGCCAGCCTTCACCGGTCTTCAGATACGTGATGTCACTCGCCCACACCTGATTTGGCCCCGGCGGGTTAAAATTCTGGTTCAGCAGGTTTGGTGCCACCTCTGCACCCGGGCGGTGTTTTGTCGTGACCTTATAAGTCCGGCGCTGTCGGCAGACCAGCCCCTCTTCCTGCATGAGTTTCCTCACCCGCCAGCGGCTGATTATGATGCCTTCTCCACGAAGCCTTTTGACCAGCGTCCGGCTTCCTGCTCCCTGCCTGCTGGCGGCGAACAGCGCCTTTAACCTGACCCGGACCTCCACGTCTTTTTGCAGCGGTTCGGCGGGCTTTTTTCGCCATGCATACCAGGCAGAGGCCGTCACACGCATGACCCGACAGAGTGTAC
Organism: Symbiopectobacterium purcellii; assembly: GCF_052050035.1. Taxonomy (GTDB): domain Bacteria; phylum Pseudomonadota; class Gammaproteobacteria; order Enterobacterales; family Enterobacteriaceae; genus Symbiopectobacterium; species Symbiopectobacterium purcellii_A. The sequence continues at coordinate 2,546,798 of NZ_CP189882.1, read as the reverse complement.
GAACGCTGAAGTCAGTGGCATTGTCGAGAATGAACCGGTATCTCACGACATATGTTTCGCGAAGAAGGCACTCGCCTTTTTTAGCATCTCCTTCTCTGTACGTAACTCTTTGTTTTCCTTTTGTAACCGTTTTAACTCTGCACGTTCATCATCGCTGAGTACGCCGTTGCTCTGCTCGCGTGCCAGCGAGACCCATGTATGCAGGGTTTTGTTGCTTATGCCCAGCGATGCTGCTGCCCTGGCTATCGTATAGCCCTGCTCTGTTACCAGGGCAACGGCTTCCTTTTTAAACTCAGGGGTAAATTGTCGTTTATGGTTCACTAAACACCTCCGTTTTGGATGTAAGTTTAGTGTCCTGATTATTTAACCACTACACGCCGCCGTCATTGCAAACCCGCGGTTTGCATTAGCAAAATTTGCATCATCCAGACGACATGTGCTGCCCTCCAGTGTGGCACAGGATGGGCAGCGGCGATATTTCGTAAAAGGGAATAAAATGTCAAGCAACGTAAGGATAACCGTTTATAAATTCCGGGTTGACTACAGTGCACTAAAACGCCGCCCTTGGAGCCATTTCACAGAGTGGCAGACAGTGAGGGATGATGGCTGGGATCGCACGGCGAAACCAGCTACACTCCGCATCAGCATAACGATAAATCGAAGAGGGCGACGCCCCACCTTCATCGTTAACCTTGATGCAGCGCGGGCTACGCACTGTATCCATTAACCCATAGAGAGGCGAAGTCGCAACGTGGCTCAATACGTCTATACCATGCACCGCGTCGGCAAAGTGGTTCCGCCGAAGCGCCATATTTTAAAGAATATCTCCCTCAGCTTCTTCCCAGGCGCAAAAATTGGCGTGCTGGGTCTGAACGGCGCAGGGAAATCCACCCTGCTGCGCATCATGGCAGGGATCGATAAAGACATCGAAGGGGAAGCGCGCCCGCAACCTGGCATCAAAATCGGCTACTTGCCGCAAGAACCGCAGCTCAACCCGGAACACACAGTACGTGAATCCGTCGAAGAAGCGGTATCGGAAGTGGTCGGCGCGCTCAAACGTCTGGATGAGGTGTATGCACTGTACGCCGATCCGGATGCCGATTTCGACAAGCTGGCGGCTGAACAGGGTAAGCTGGAAGAGATCATTCAAGCGCACGACGGCCATAATCTGGATAACCAGTTAGAACGTGCTGCTGATGCGCTGCGCCTACCGGAATGGGATGCAAAAATCGCCAAGCTGTCCGGTGGCGAACGCCGCCGCGTGGCACTGTGTCGCCTGCTGTTGGAAAAACCCGACATGCTGCTGCTCGACGAACCAACCAACCACCTGGATGCAGAATCCGTGGCCTGGCTGGAACGCTTCCTGCACGACTTCGAAGGCACCGTGGTTGCCATCACCCACGACCGTTACTTCCTCGATAACGTGGCTGGCTGGATTCTGGAACTGGACCGCGGCGAAGGCATTCCGTGGGAAGGTAACTACTCTTCCTGGCTGGAACAAAAAGACCAGCGTCTGGCGCAGGAAGCCTCTCAGGAAGCGGCTCGCCGTAAATCCATTGAGAAAGAGCTGGAGTGGTTGCGTCAGGGTGCTAAAGGCCGTCATGCTAAAGGCAAAGCCCGTCTGGCTCGCTTTGAAGAGCTTAACAGTACCGAATACCAGAAACGTAACGAAACCAACGAACTGTTCATTCCACCAGGTCTACGCCTGGGCGACAAAGTGGTGGAAGTCACAAACCTGAGCAAGGCCTACGGTGAGCGCCAACTGATTGACGGCCTGTCGTTCGCGGTGCCCAAGGGGGCAATTGTTGGGATTATCGGCCCGAACGGTGCCGGTAAATCAACGCTGTTCCGTATGATGTCCGGCCAAGAGCAGCCCGATGGCGGCACTATCGAACTGGGCGAAACGGTAAAACTGGCGTCAGTTGATCAGTTCCGTGACAGCATGAACAACAGCAAAACCGTGTGGGAAGAAGTCTCCGGCGGGCTGGACATCATGCGTGTTGGCACCACCGAGATGCCAAGTCGTGCTTATGTTGGCCGCTTTAACTTTAAAGGCACCGATCAGGGCAAACGCGTCGGAGAATTGTCCGGTGGTGAACGCAGTCGCCTGCATCTGGCGAAGCTGCTGCAAGTCGGCGGCAACGTGCTGCTGCTTGATGAACCAACCAACGACCTGGATATTGAAACCCTGCGCGCGCTGGAAAACGCCCTGCTGGAGTTCCCCGGCTGTGCCATGGTCATTTCCCACGACCGTTGGTTCTTGGACCGTATTGCTACTCATATTCTGGATTATCAGGATGAAGGCAAAGTGGAGTTCTTTGAAGGCAACTTCACCGAGTACGAAGAGTACAAGAAACGCACGCTGGGCGCAGATGCACTGGAACCTCACCGCATCAAGTACAAGCGTATCGCAAAGTAATGTGCCGTTAACGTCAGACAGTTAACTGGCTCACTGTATCAAACGCCCCGGTTCTTGCCGGGGCGTTTTTATGGCGTTCACCGCTCAATCGCGATCAAAAGGTTTCCCAATTGTGACTGTCATCCGGTTTGACCCGTTTTGTGCCTACCGCAGGCAACGCAGGGTTGCTGCGCACTGACGTTGGCGCCGCAGCGCCCGTCGAGGCTGCCAGTGCATGCGCAGGCGCTGATGAGGCTATTTGGAATACCGCAACCGCCTGCGTTAACCGCCCGGCCTGATCTTCCAGCGATACCGCCGCCGCAGAGGCTTCCTGTACTAACGCTGCATTCTGCTGCACTGCGCTGTCCATTTCCGATACCGCATGACTTACCTGACTGATACCTCGGCTCTGCTCATCAGACGCGGAGGCAATTTCCCCCATGATGTCAGTCACGCTGGTGACCGCCTGAACGTTCTCACCCATGGTATCCCCCGCCTGTGAAACCAGATACGCGCCGGTATCAACCAAGCAGCCAGACTCACCGATCAGGGATTCAATCTCTTTCGCCGCCTGTGCACTGCGCTGCGCCAGACTGCGCACTTCACCGGCCACCACGGCAAACCCGCGACCTTGCTCACCGGCACGGGCGGCTTCAACCGCAGCATTCAACGCCAAGATATTGGTCTGGAAGGCAATAAGCGTGTTGCTTAATAGTGAAATAAGGGTGTTTCGGTGATTGAAGTAAATTTTACGCTGTTCTGAGATGGAAATTCCAAAGACCGGCGCTAAGGAGTAAGAAGGTATCATCAATAAAGGGTCTACGATTCCGTAAAATTTGGGTCATGCAACCGAGGCGCTTGATACCCGCGATGGCGTGTTCAACTGTAATACGGATGCCCGAGATTATTTTATTTTCTTGTTTTTGTTCAGGCGATAAAGGTCTTTTTCGAGTTCCTTTTTTTGGAATTTGTGTATTAGGATGCTGCTTATCTATACCTTGAAAACCGGTATCTGCCCAGATGGTTACCTCAGGAGGAATATGGCGAATTATATCGACTTTATCGAGTAAGCGTTTATCGTGACGGCGCCCATTTTTGCTCATGGGGATAAATCCAATTTGCCTTGTTTCGTCAGTCATAATAAGCCCTTTTCGAGTGGTCTGTCTTTTCTTTCCCGAATACATTTTTTTTCGCCGACGCAGATTCTTAGGCTTTTGGACAGGTCGCTCTGTCCCATCAATAAAGACGTCTTTAACTCCAGGAAAGGCGCGAAAAAATTCCTCAGCAGAGCGAATTTGACGAGCGGGCAAAACACATTCTCGCCCCAAGGTCATCTCTAAAACCGGCAATAATATTTTTACCCAGCGACATACCCGTGTTCTATCTAAACCAAAAAGAAGTCCTTGAAAATCATAGGTCGGATAACATTTTAAATACAATAAAATAAAAAGCAGTTTATCTAATGGGAGTCTGTAAAGAATTTTGTGTAAATGGCTCCATTGCTTAACCGGAGATTCGTTCTCCATACATCAACATGAATTGGCTCATAGCAGGTTTCCAGTCTCTGATTGGCAAGGTCCATTTAGCAGAGATATTATGCAAGGCTAGATAGAGTAATTTTATCACCGAGTCATCCGTTGGAAATATTCGTCGCGTTTTCGTTATCTTGCGCAATGAAGCATTTAACGACTCTATCGCGTTGGTGGTGTAGATAACCTTGCGGATCTCCGGCGGAAAGTCAAAAATGACGATGAGACGTTCCCAATTATTTCTCCACGACGGGCTGATCGTCGGGAACTGTTCATCCCATTTGGCCGCGAAGGCATCCAGGGCCTCTTCAGCGCCCTCTAGCGTTGCGGAACTATAGATGGTGCGCAGGTCAGCAGCAACGGCCTTACGCTCTTTCCAGCCGACGTAGCGCAGCGAGTTCCGCACCTGATGCACAATGCAGAGCTGTACCCGCGTATGCGGGTAAACAGCTTCAATGGCATCAGGAAAGCCTTTCAGGCCATCGCAGCAGGCGACGAAGATGTCCTTTAGCCCACGATTTTTCAGTTCTGTCATCACAGATAACCAGAACTTGGCCCCCTCAGTTTTGGCTATCCATAGCCCCAGCAGCTCTTTTTCGCCCTGGCCGTTGACGCCGAGGGCCAGATAAACAGACTTGTTGGCCACGGCTCCGCCGTCCTGGCTTTTGACAACAATACAGTCAAGGTAAACAATGGGATAAAGCGCATCCAGCGGCCGTTGCTGCCAGCGCTTAACTTCATCCATCACAGCATTGGTCACTTGAGAAATGAAGCCAGCGGAAACATCGACCCCGTAGACTTCTTTAAAGTGTGCCTGAATATCACGGGTTGATAACCCTCTGGAATAGAGAGAAATAATGCGGTCATCGAAGCCGTTAAGCTGTTTTTCGTGCTTACCGATCAGTGTCGGCTCGAAGGTACTGTTGCGGTCGCGCGGAATATCGAGCTCGATCTCCCCATTTTGGCTACGTACGCTCTTGGATGTCTTGCCATTGCGTGAGTTGCCTGAATGATTACCAGCCGGGTCATGCTTAGCATACCCAAGGTGCATCTCCATCTCAGCTTCAAGAACCCGTTCCGCCAGTCTTTTAGTCAGCACCTTGAGTAGGCCTGATTCACCCAGCAGATCCTGAGGGGAGTGACAATCTTGAAGCAGTTGGTCAATAAGTTCGTTGCTGATAGAGTCTGTAAAGAATTTTGTGTAAATGGCTCCATTGCTTAACCGGAGATTCGTTCTCCATACATCAACATGAATTGGCTCATAGCAGGTTTCCAGTCTCTGATTGGCAAGGTCCATTTAGCAGAGATATTATGCAAGGCTAGATAGAGTAATTTTATCACCGAGTCATCCGTTGGAAATATTCGTCGCGTTTTCGTTATCTTGCGCAATGAAGCATTTAACGACTCTATCGCGTTGGTGGTGTAGATAACCTTGCGGATCTCCGGCGGAAAGTCAAAAATGACGATGAGACGTTCCCAATTATTTCTCCACGATGGGCTGATCGTCGGGAACTGTTCATCCCATTTGGCCGCGAAGGCATCCAGGGCCTCTTCAGCGCCCTCTAGCGTTGCGGAACTATAGATGGTGCGCAGGTCAGCAGCAACGGCCTTACGCTCTTTCCAGCCGACGTAGCGCAGCGAGTTCCGCACCTGATGCACAATGCAGAGCTGTACCCGCGTATGCGGGTAAACAGCTTCAATGGCATCAGGAAAGCCTTTCAGGCCATCGCAGCAGGCGACGAAGATGTCCTTTAGCCCACGATTTTTCAGTTCTGTCATCACAGATAACCAGAACTTGGCCCCCTCAGTTTTGGCTATCCATAGCCCCAGCAGCTCTTTTTCGCCCTGGCCGTTGACGCCGAGGGCCAGATAAACAGACTTGTTGGCCACGGCTCCGCCGTCCTGGCTTTTGACAACAATACAGTCAAGGTAAACAATGGGATAAAGCGCATCCAGCGGCCGTTGCTGCCAGCGCTTAACTTCATCCATCACAGCATTGGTCACTTGAGAAATGAAGCCAGCGGAAACATCGACCCCGTAGACTTCTTTAAAGTGTGCCTGAATATCACGGGTTGATAACCCTCTGGAATAGAGAGAAATAATGCGGTCATCGAAGCCGTTAAGCTGTTTTTCGTGCTTACCGATCAGTGTCGGCTCGAAGGTACTGTTGCGGTCGCGCGGAATATCGAGTTCGATCTCCCCATTTTGGCTACGTACGCTCTTGGATGTCTTGCCATTGCGTGAGTTGCCTGAATGATTACCAGCCGGGTCATGCTTAGCATACCCAAGGTGCATCTCCATCTCAGCTTCAAGAACCCGTTCCGCCAGTCTTTTAGTCAGCACCTTGAGTAGGCCTGATTCACCCAGCAGATCCTGAGGGGAGTGACAATCTTGAAGCAGTTGGTCAATAAGTTCGTTGCTGATAGGCATTTTGTTATCCTTTGAAGGTTTTCCTCAAAATGCCATTTACACAGATTATTTTACAGTCTCTGCTGATAGGCATTTTGTTATCCTTTGAAGGTTTTCCTCAAAATGCCATTTACACAGATTATTTTACAGTCTCTCTAATGGGGTTGGGATAAATCCTTTCTGCCCTGCACCCATCTGCCGCTCGTGATCTTTTCGATTCTTTTTCCGATAAATCAAATAACAAGCTGAAAATTCAGCGGCTAAATTTTTCAATTCTTCGACTGATAATCCAATGATTGCTTTACATAAACGATTATCTCGTAACAACCGCTCTTTGTTGATCATTTCAAACCTTTATTCTCTAAGTTAAACCTCTTTTTATTCTCAATAGCCTGACAAAAAATGCAAGTCTCTATTCAGCAACTAGTTTAATGCTGTTAATCACCGAGGTAATGTCCGCAATCTTGCGTGAAATGGTAGAGATATCGCTCATGGTGTTCACCACGTTATTCACAATATCACCGCCTTTCTCCGCTTTGGTTGAGGCATTTTTCGCCAGTTGGCTGGCATGGTGGGCGTTCTCTGAGTTTTGCTTCACCGTGGCCGTCAATTGATGCATGCTGGCTGCCGTCTCTTCTAGTGCGGCGGCCTGCTGCTCCGTGCGTGAAGAGAGATCGACGTTGCCCGCGGAAATTTCCGTGGCCCCCAGATGAATCGCCGTTGCCCCTTCGCGTACCACGCTAAACGTTTCTGCCAATGCGGCCTGCATGTTCTGGACGTTCTGCCCCAGAATACCGATTTCGTTACGCGCCATCTCACTGGCACGTTGGGTTAAATCCCCAGCGGCAATACGTTGAATGCGCGTCACCAACCGGTCCAGCGGAGCCAGTAATGCGTTGCGGATAATCACATATAGCCAAGCGACTTAATTTTGATTACACCATATGGACTGAGAACAAACTCTCTGTATCGCAACCCATCTCTCTTTTTTTGCTTTTTGCTTGTGCCCATTTATGCTCAATTGGGTTAAGATCTGGCGAATATGTAGGCAAATACTCCACCATATACCCTGCATCGATGATGACTTGTTGAATATTATGTTTTTTGTGAAAAGTGGCATTGTCCATCATGATTACACTGTTTTTAGGGAGTACTGGGATAAGGACTTGTGTGACCCAGGCATAGAAAACATCGCTGTTAATATTGATATCAAATAATCCGATAGCAAACAGCGTTGTGCCTAATAAAGCGCCGATAACATTTGTTCTTCCCCTAGCTCCCCAGTTCTTCAGGCCAAAACACCGTTGACCTTTTGGGGAATAGCCGTGAGTCCGTGGGGTATCGTGTGAAAAACCACTTTCACCAATAAAAACAATAGGTTTACCTTCTTTTTCATACTGTTGTTTTTTTTGTTGAAATCCCTGCCGGGCGTTTTCGTCGGCTTTCGGATGACGTAGAGTTTTTTTTATAGGTCAATCCCAGCTTTTTAAGCGCTTGCCAAATGGCCTTCTGACAAACGCCAAAACGCTCTGCACGTTCTTTTTGGTAAGCATCTGGATATTGTTCAACATCTTTTATCAACTCGGATTTATCGATCTTTCGCTGACGCGTGGTCGATGCTTTTGACTCTATTTGATTAATCCAACGCGATACAGAGGCAGGGCCAATCCGAAATTGCTTCGCTGTTTCTCGGATACTCAACCCTTCGTTTTTCCGTGTAGATATCACTTTACGTCTAAAATCAATTGAATAGCTCATTTAAATAATGTAATCAAAATTAAGTCGTTTAGCTATAGATGATCGCAGCCATCACGATGGAAGCCACAAAGTAGAGCGCCATCAGCATAAAACCACGGCGTGAATTGGCCTCGGCTTGCTGATTGATTTGCGTGGCGTTATCCGTGGCTTTGTTGAATAAATCAGAATTAGCCGACAGGATGACTCCCTCTGCTACACCTGTTATCCGATCCTGACGCTGTGTGGCATACCCAACAACGTCATACGATTCAGCGCTTTGACCATCGCCATGGCTTCACCCACCTGAGCATCGTAGTCACGCAGGCTCAGGTGGCCACCCAGCAAAGTTTTTATGCGGAACATCGCTGTTTCTGCCACTGAACGCCGGTGATAACCCACTTTCTTTTTCCACATATAGCCAACCGACTTAAAAATGATTACATCCTATGCCCTGATATGCGGCAAAGAAGCATAGCTGGCTGTTATCAAAATAATGTCGCTTGGCTATATCATTACTCCCGCTCAGACGCTGATTCGCCACCGCATGGTTACGTTCATAGTACTTGTCCGGCCAGTATTTCGCTCCGCTTCGCGGCGGGATAAGGGGCCTGATTTTCTTTCTCAGCAACGCATCGTGGCAGTAACGGGCGTCATAAGCACCGTCTGCTGACACTTCCCTGATTTTCCGGTGGGTTTGGTTAATCAGGCCCGGCAGTGCCTGCGCATCTGTCGTTCCGCTGAGCGATAAGTCGGCACAGATAATCTCATGCGTCGCACTGTCTGCTGCCAGATGAAGCTTGCGCCACACTCTTCGTCTGTCAGCCCCATGCTGCCTGACTTTCCATTCACCTTCGCCAAAGACCTTCAGACCGGTACTGTCGATGACCAGATGCGAGATTTCACCACGCGTTGGCGTTTTTATGCTGATACTGACGGTTTTTGCCCGCCGACTGACCAGAGAGTAGTCCGGGCAGCGCAGTGGCAGGCTCATCAGTGTAAAAACCGAGTCGACAAAGCCCTTTAATGCCCGGAGCGACAGGTTAAACACGCGCTTTATCATCAAAACCGTGGTAACAGCCATATCGGTGTAGTAAAGCGGCCGACCACGACCTTCAGGCGAAGAACTGTCAGTCCATGCAGCGATGGCCGACTCATCAAGCCAGACCGTCAGGGAGCCGCGTTGTCTGAGTGCTTTGTTGTAGGTGGGCCAGTTGGTGATTTTAAACTTTTGCTTTGCCATGGGGAGCTGCTATCGGGAGCGATGATAGTGCTTTGATCCGGCGATCCCCTGAAAGTTCGATTTATTCAACAAAGCCCTAAGGAGTAAGAAGGTATCATCAATAAAGGGTCTACGATTCCGTAAAATTTGGGTCATGCAACCGAGGCGCTTGATACCCGCGATGGCGTGTTCAACTGTAATACGGATGCCCGAGATTATTTTATTTTCTTGTTTTTGTTCAGGCGATAAAGGTCTTTTTCGAGTTCCTTTTTTTGGGATTTGTGTATTAAGATGCTGTTTATCTATACCTTGAAAACCGGTATCTGCCCAGATGGTTACCTCAGGAGGAATATGGCGAATTATATCGACTGATCTGGCCCAGACTTGGTGGACACGCCCTTAAGAGAGGACTTGTCGTTCAAATACCATCGGGCTGACATAGCCCAGCGTGCTATGCCGCCGTTTCTGATTGTAATCCACCTCAATGTAGTTAAACACCTCAGATTTCATGGTTTCCCGGTCAGGAAAGTGTTCGCCGTGGATCAGCTCCACCTTCAAACTGTGAAAAAAACTTTCAGCACACGCGTTATCATAATAGTTGCCTTTTCCACTCATGCTACATGTTAATTTACTGATTTTAATTAACTTCTGATAATCATCAGAACAGTACTGACTGCCACGATCCGAGTGGCCGATGACGCCCTCTGGGGAACCCCGTCGGCTCAGGGCCATCTGCAGGGCATCGCAGACCAGGCCCGACTTCATCCTTACCGACATTGACCATCCCACAACGGCTCGTGAAAATAAATCAATTATTACAGCCAGATAAACCCAACCCGCTTCCGTCCATAAGTAAGTGATGTCACCGACCCATTTCTGGTTCGGGGCTGATGCTGTGAAATCCTGCTGTAGCAGATTCGGCGCCACCGGACGATTATGCTTCGAATCTGTTGTCACCCTGAATTTTTTTGCCGCTTTCGCCTTCAGCCCCTGCCGGCGCAGGCTGGCAGCGATGGTTTTGCGATTGTAATGATAACCGGCATCCTGCAGGTCCAGGCGCAGCCTGCGGGCACCGTTGCGTCCTTTCTGTTCCGTAAAGGCGCTGGCTACCCGGGTATCGCAAAGCTCCCGTCGCTGCTGTGAAACCGTTTTCTGCCCACATCGTCGGCTCCAGGCATAAAATCCGCTGCGGCTGACGACCAGAACACGCGCCATAGACTTAACCCGAAACTCAGCCTGATATTGTTGCATAAAGACGTACCTCACTTCAGGCGTCTGGCGAAGTACGTCGCGGCCTTTTGGAGGATGGCTAACTCCTCAGCCTGATCAGCCAGTTGACGTTTAAGCCTGACAATTTCAACAGATTGCTGCTGTTCACGTTCGGAGCAGGATAGCGCCATTTGCTGTTTTTTACGCCAGGCATAAAGCTGCGATTCGTGAAGATTCAACTCACTGGCTGCTTTGGCTACGCCAATCCGCTGAGCAAGTAGCAGAGCATTCTCCCGAAACTCGTCCGGATAGCGATTGTTGCTCATTTTACGACCGTTCGATTGAGTCATTTTCCACCTCTGTCAGCAATTTTACTCACTTAACAGCGTGTCCACGATCTCTGGGCCGGATCAGACTTTATCGAGTAAGCGTTTATCGTGACGGCGCCCATTTTTGCTCATGGGGATAAATCCAATTTGCCTTGTTTCGTCAGTCATAATAAGCCCTTTTCGAGTGGTCTGTCTTTTCTTTCCCGAATACATTTATTTTCGCCGACGCAGATTCTTAGGCTTTTGGACAGGTCGCTCTGTCCCATCAATAAAGACGTCTTTAACTCCAGGAAAGGCGCGAAAAAATTCCTCAGCAGAGCGAATTTGACGAGCGGGCAAAACACATTCTCGCCCCAAGGTCATCTCTAAAACCGGCAATAATATTTTTACCCAGCGACATACCCGTGTTCTATCTAAACCAAAAAGAAGTCCTTGCAAATCATAGGTCGGATAACATTTTAAATACAATAAAATAAAAAGCAGTTTATCTAATGGGGTTGGGAGATAAAGAGACTGTAAAATAATCTGTGTAAATGGCATTTTGAGGAAAACCTTCAAAGGATAACAAAATGCCTATCAGCAACGAACTTATTGACCAACTGCTTCAAGATTGTCACTCCCCTCAGGATCTGCTGGGTGAATCAGGCCTACTCAAGGTGCTGACTAAAAGACTGGCGGAACGGGTTCTTGAAGCTGAGATGGAGATGCACCTTGGGTATGCTAAGCATGACCCGGCTGGTAATCATTCAGGCAACTCCCGCAATGGCAAGACATCCAAGAGCGTACGTAGCCAAAATGGGGAGATCGAGCTCGATATTCCGCGCGACCGCAACAGTACCTTCGAGCCGACACTGATCGGTAAGAACGAAAAACAGCTTAACGGCTTCGATGACCGCATTATTTCTCTCTATTCCAGAGGGTTATCAACCCGAGATATTCAGGCACACTTTAAAGAAGTCTACGGGGTCGATGTTTCCGCTGGCTTCATTTCTCAAGTGACCAATGCTGTGATGGATGAAGTTAAGCGCTGGCAGCAACGGCCGCTGGATGCGCTTTATCCCATTGTTTACCTTGACTGTATTGTTGTCAAAAGCCAGGACGGCGGAGCCGTGGCCAACAAGTCTGTTTATCTGGCCCTCGGCGTCAACGGCCAGCGCGAAAAAGAGCTGCTGGGGCTATGGATAGCCAAAACTGAGGGGGCCAAGTTCTGGTTATCTGTGATGACAGAACTGAAAAATCGTGGGCTAAAGGACATCTTCGTCGCCTGCTGCGATGGCCTGAAAGGCTTTCCTGATGCCATTGAAGCTGTTTACCCGCATACGCGGGTACAGCTCTGCATTGTGCATCAGGTGCGGAACTCGCTGCGCTACGTCGGCTGGAAAGAGCGTAAGGCCGTTGCTGCTGACCTGCGCACCATCTATAGCCAACCGACTTAAAAATGATTACATCCTATGCCCTGATATGCGGCAAAGAAGCATAGCTGGCTGTTATCAAAATAATGTCGCTTGGCTATAATCGTTTATGTAAAGCAATCATTGGATTATCAGTCGAAGAATTGAAAAATTTAGCCGCTGAATTTTCAGCTTGTTATTTGATTTATCGGAAAAAGAATCGAAAAGATCACGAGCGGCAGATGGGTGCAGAGCAGAAAGGATTTATCCCGAGTCTGTAAAGAATTTTGTGTAAATGGCTCCATTGCTTAACCGGAGATTCGTTCTCCATACATCAACATGAATTGGATCATAGCAGGTTTCCAGTCTCTGATTGGCAAGGTCCATTTAGCAGAGATATTATGCAAGGCTAGATAGAGTAATTTTATCACCGAGTCATCCGTTGGAAATATTCGTCGCGTTTTCGTTATCTTGCGCAATGAAGCATTTAACGACTCTATTGCGTTGGTGGTGTAGATAACCTTGCGGATCTCCGGCGGAAAGTCAAAAATGACGATGAGACGTTCCCAATTATTTCTCCACGACGGGCTGATCGTCGGGAACTGCTCATCCCATTTGGCCGCGAAGGCATCCAGGGCCTCTTCAGCGCCCTCTAGCGTTGCGGAACTATATAGCTAAACGACTTAATTTTGATTACATTATTTAAATGAGCTATTCAATTGATTTTAGACGTAAAGTGATATCTACACGGGGCTTTGTTGAATAATTTAACCGTTTGATTTACATCTTCTTTAGTTAGAATGCATTTACAGAGAATGTATTTTGTTAGAACGACAAATCAAATAGTTAGCACAATAAAAAGCATTCCGAGAGGAAAAATTAGTCGTTGAAATTTTATAATGCTTATATAAATCAGTATCTTAAATTATTCAACAAAGCCCATTCCGAGAGGAAAAATTAGTCGTTGGAATTTTATAATGCTTATATAAATCAGTATCTTAAATTATTCAACAAAGCCTCTACACGGAAAAACGAAGGGTTGAGTATCCGAGAAACAGCGAAGCAATTTCGGATTGGCCCTGCCTCTGTATCGCGTTGGATTAATCAAATAGAGTCAAAAGCATCGACCACGCGTCAGCGAAAGATCGATAAATCCGAGTTGATAAAAGATGTTGAACAATATCCAGATGCTTACCAAAAAGAACGTGCAGAGCGTTTTGGCGTTTGTCAGAAGGCCATTTGGCAAGCGCTTAAAAAGCTGGGATTGACCTATAAAAAAAACTCTACGTCATCCGAAAGCCGACGAAAACGCCCGGCAGGGATTTCAACAAAAAAAACAACAGTATGAAAAAGAAGGTAAACCTATTGTTTTTATTGATGAAAGTGGTTTTTCACACGATGCCCCACGGACTCACGGCTATTCCCCAAAAGGTCAACGGTGTTTTGGCCTGAAGAACTGGGGAGCTAGGGGAAGAACAAATGTTATCGGCGCTTTATTAGGCACAACGCTGTTTGCTATCGGATTATTTGATATCAATATTAACAGCGATGTTTTCTATGCCTGGGTCACACAAGTCCTTATCCCAGTACTCCCTAAAAACAGTGTAATCATGATGGACAATGCCACTTTTCACAAAAAACATAATATTCAACAAGTCATCATCGATGCAGGGTATATGGTGGAGTATTTGCCTACATATTCGCCAGATCTTAACCCAATTGAGCATAAATGGGCACAAGCAAAAAGCAAAAAAAGAGAGATGGGTTGCGATACAGAGAGTTTGTTCTCAGTCCATATGGTGTAATCAAAATTAAGTCGCTTGGCTATAACGCTCGCCGGCAAACGTCAGACTGATCTTACGCGTAGTACGGTTTAGCAGCCGTAGCCCAAGCTGCTGTTCGAGCTGGCTGATACGCAAGCTGAGGCTGGATTTGGCCATGCCAGCCTTGAGCGCAGCCTGCGTCACACTGCCACATTCGGCCACCAGCGCAAACAGCGCCATATCCTGCCACTGCCTGAACATGGAGGGTTTAATCATTATTGTTCTTACATAACAAACACTTCGTTAATGATTGTCCATCTTATCAGCACGATGAGTTCGTTCTACACTTTTCTCATCGAAACAATGAGGAACAGAACATGACCGTACATGCTATTGCCGTTGACCCACAGCACCCTGAACGTTTTATCGCCATTACCCAAGAGCAGCCGCAGCCGGGCCCAAACGATCTGCTGGTTGAAGTAAGGGCGGTATCCATCAATCCTGTCGATACCAAAGTCCATGCCGGGTTGCGTAAAAACGGATTGGCAGAGCCGCGCGTGTTAGGCTGGGATGCCAGTGGCACCGTACTGGCGATTGGCGATCGCGTCAGCGGTTTTCAAGTGGGCGATGAGGTGTGGTACGCAGGCGATATCACGCGCGCTGGCAGCAACAGTTCGCATCAGCTCATCGATGCACGCATTGTGGCGCATAAACCGGTATCCCTCGACTGGACCGCGGCTGCTGCGCTACCGCTGACCGCACTCACCGCCTGGGAAGGGCTTTTTGAACACCTGGAGATTCAGGACGCTGACGCAGGGAAAACCCTGCTGATTATCGGCGGTGCGGGCGGCGTTGGCTCTCTGGCTATTTCACTGGCGGCACTGCGCAGTGAGGTAAAAATTATCGCTACGGCATCCCGTCCTGATTCGGCAGAATGGTGCCGTCAGCGCGGCGCGGACCTCGTGGTTGATTATTGCGATTTGGTCGGTGAGTTGAAAACAGCAGGCATTACCCAGGTGGATTATATTTTCTTCCTGAACGACACTGACGGCCACTGGAGCGCGATAGGCTCCTTGATTGCACCGAAAGGCAAAATTTGCACTATAGCCAAGCGACTTAATTTTGATTACACCATATGGACTGAGAACAAACTCTCTGTATCGCAACCCATCTCTCTTTTTTTGCTTTTTGCTTGTGCCCATTTATGCTCAATTGGGTTAAGATCTGGCGAATATGTAGGCAAATACTCCACCATATACCCTGCATCGATGATGACTTGTTGAATATTATGTTTTTTGTGAAAAGTGGCATTGTCCATCATGATTACACTGTTTTTAGGGAGTACTGGGATAAGGACTTGTGTGACCCAGGCATAGAAAACATCGCTGTTAATATTGATATCAAATAATCCGATAGCAAACAGCGTTGTGCCTAATAAAGCGCCGATAACATTTGTTCTTCCCCTAGCTCCCCAGTTCTTCAGGCCAAAACACCGTTGACCTTTTGGGGAATAGCCGTGAGTCCGTGGGGCATCGTGTGAAAAACCACTTTCATCAATAAAAACAATAGGTTTACCTTCTTTTTCATACTATTGTTTTTTTTGTTGAAATCCCTGCCGGGCGTTTTCGTCGGCTTTCGGATGACGTAGCGTTTTTTTTATAGGTCAATCCCAGCTTTTTAAGCGCTTGCCAAATGGCCTTCTGACAAACGCCAAAACGCTCTGCACGTTCTTTTTGGTAAGCATCTGGATATTGTTCAACATCTTTTATCAACTCGGATTTATCGATCTTTCGCTGACGCGTGGTCGATGCTTTTGACTCTATTTGATTAATCCAACGCGATACAGAGGCAGGGCCAATCCGAAATTGCTTCGCTGTTTCTCGGATACTCAACCCTTCGTTTTTCCGTGTAGATATCACTTTACGTCTAAAATCAATTGAATAGCTCATTTAAATAATGTAATCAAAATTAAGTCGTTTAGCTATATCGTGGAAAACGAACGTCCGCTGGATCAGAACGAACTGAAGCGTAAAAGTGCCTCGCTGCATTGGGAATTCATGTTCACTCGCAGCATGTACAAAACGCCGGACATGGAACAGCAAGGAAAAATTCTGCAAGAAGTCGCACATCTGGTGGACGCGGGCAAACTGCAAGGCACCGCCAGTGAAGTCTTGAACGGGTTAAGCATTGAAACACTGCAACAGGCTCACGCCAAAGTGCAGGAAGGACATATGCGCGGCAAAGTGGCTATCGCGCTATAAACCCTCGCGTTATAAACCCCCGCGCTGTCAGCCTCTTTAAGCAAACAGCCCCAAAAGGGGCTGTTTGTCATGGCAGTAAACGCTCGACGCGCACTTAGAACAACAGGCGGGCACGAATGGTGCCAGGGATCGCCTTCATCAGTTGCAGTGCAGTATTCGCCGCATCCGTTTCCACGTCGATCACCACATAACCGATATCCGAGCTGGTTTGCAGGTACTGGGCAGCAATGTTGATACCTTGCTCGGCAAAAATGGTGTTGATGGCCGTCAGTACGCCCGGGCGATTTTCGTGAATGTGCAGCAAACGTGCACGATCGCTCTGTACTGGCAGGGAAACTTCTGGGAAATTAACCGCAGACAGCGTCGAACCGTTGTCAGAGTATTTTGCCAGTTTACCGGCCACTTCCGTACCGATGTTCTCCTGTGCTTCCTGGGTGGAACCGCCAATGTGCGGCGTCAGCAGCACGTTGTCGAACTCCAGCAGCGGAGAAACAAACGGGTCACTGTTGGTTGCTGGCTCTTGCGGGAATACGTCAATCGCGGCACCAGCAATGTGTTGGCTGCGTAACACTTCGCACAATGCAGGGATGTCGACAACCGTGCCGCGTGAGGCATTGATCAGGATAGAACCCGGTTTCATCAGCGCCAACTCTTCTGCGCCCATCATGTTCTGGGTGCTTAAGGTTTCCGGAACGTGCAGGCTGACCACGTCGCTCATGTTCAGCAATTCGGACAGGTGACTCACCTGCTGAGCATTGCCTAACGGCAACTTGCTCTCGATGTCGTAAAAGTAGACGTGCATCCCCAGGCTTTCGGCCAGGATACCCAACTGGGTGCCGATATGGCCGTAGCCAATGATGCCCAGTTTTTTGCCGCGCGCTTCAAACGAGCCCACAGCCAGTTTATGCCATACGCCGCGATGCGCTTTCGCGTTAGCTGCCGGAACGCCGCGCAGCAGCAGCAGCATTTCACCAATCACCAACTCCGCCACACTACGGGTGTTAGAGAAGGGGGCGTTAAACACCGGGATGCCGCGCTTGGTGGCGGAAGGCAGTTCTACCTGATTGGTGCCGATGCAAAAACAGCCCACGGCAACCAGTTTTTCTGCGGCAGCAAACACTTCTTCCGTCAGATGAGTACGGGAACGCAAACCGACGAAATGCGCGTCACGAATGGAGGCTTTCAACGCTTCCGTATCTAACGCACCTTTATGGTATTCAATGTTGGTGTAACCCGCTGCGCGCAGGTTTTCCAACGCGCTCTGGTGAACCCCTTCCACCAGGAGGAATTTAATCTTGTCTTTTTCCAGTGATACCTTTGCCATTTCCCGACCTTATATTCAGACTTCAGATGCCAATGAACCCATTTGCCAAACAGCCTCTGCCAACATAACAAAAATTACGCCAGCAGCAAGACAATCGATTGCTTCCCCGATGCTGCCAACGGCGTCACAAACCCCCTTTTACAGTAAAAAATAGGTATAACGCCTCGCCAGATGTGCAGGGAACAAAATAAGAAAAAGTGATATTAAGTACCAAAAGTGAGACTTTAACAATGGTAGGGTTTTTAAGCAAAAAAAATCGGACGTTAGCATCTTCATGTCAACGCCCGATGTGCAGGAGAGAAATTACTTCAGGGTTTTCACCCCGTCTGCGGTACCGACCAGCGCAACGTCAGCGCCACGGTTAGCAAACAGACCGACGATCACCACACCTGCAATCCCATTGATACGGTTTTCTACCGCGATGGCATCTGAGATATCGAGGTTGTGCACATCCAGAATGACGTTACCGTTGTCGGTAACCACATCCTGACGATAGACCGGCTGACCGCCCAGTTTCACCAGTTCACGCGCCACGTACGCGCGGGCCATGGGGATCACTTCCACGGGCAATGGGAATGCGCCAAGAATATCCACCTGCTTGGAGGCATCGACGATACAGATAAACTGACGCGCAATAGCGGCAATGATCTTCTCACGCGTCAGCGCAGCGCCACCGCCTTTAATCATTTGCATGTGCGGGTTAATCTCATCGGCACCGTCCACATAGATATCCAGTTCATCAACCTCGTTGCTGTCGAATACCGTAATGCCTAAGCTTTTCAACTTTTCGGTAGACGCCACGGAGCTGGATACTGCGCCTTTAATCTGGTGTTTGATGGAACCCAACGCGTCAATGAAGTGCGCTGCCGTTGAGCCCGTCCCCACCCCAACAATCGTATCCGGGCGGACATAATCCAACGCGGCCCAGCCGACTGCCTTTTTCAGTTCATCTTGTGTCATGGTCTGTATCGTGCCTGCAAATTACAGTGAGAAGAGAGAGGCGTATTATAGAGCAAGCGCCACCGGAAACGACGCCCAATCGCCACGCGCCACCCGATTATTTTCGGCCATGAGTGTGAAATAGGACAGATTTTTAGCGTGTTCCGTCGGAAAAATGTGGCATAGTGCAAAGACCAAGTTTTATCCATAGGAAATTGCACCTTCATGAAACGACCGGACTATCGCACACTTCAGGCTTTGGATGCCGTCATCCGTGAGCGCGGATTTGAACGCGCCGCGCAAAAATTGTGCATCACGCAATCCGCCGTTTCACAACGCATCAAACAGTTGGAAAACCTGTTCGGACAACCGCTATTGGTCAGAACCATCCCACCGCGTCCCACCGAACAAGGACAAAAACTGCTGGCGCTGTTGCATCAAGTGGAGTTGCTGGAAGAAGAGTGGCTGAGCAACGATGCCAGCAGCGATATCCCACTGTTGCTGTCGCTGGCGGTCAACGCCGACAGTCTGGCAACCTGGCTGTTACCGGCGTTGCAACCGGTACTGGTCGACTCCCCTATTCGCCTTAATCTGCAAGTGGAAGATGAAACCCGCACGCAAGAACGCTTGCGCCGTGGTGAAGTGGTCGGTGCCGTCAGTATCCAGCCGCAACCGTTGCCGAGCTGTCTGGTGGATAAACTCGGTGCGTTAGACTATCTGTTTGTCGCCTCTCCGGATTTTGCCGCACGCTACTTCCCGAACGGCGTGACCCGCTCCGCGTTGCTGCGTGCCCCTGCGGTTGCCTTTGACCATCTGGACGACATGCATCAGGCGTTTTTGCAGCAGAATTTCGATCTCTCGCCCGGCAGCATTCCTTGCCATATCGTTAACTCGTCAGAAGCATTCGTACAGTTGGCGCAACAAGGCACCACTTGCTGTATGATCCCGCACCTGCAAATTGAGAGAGAATTGGCAAACAGCGAGCTGGTCGATCTGACACCGGGCCTGTTTCAGCGCCGCATGCTCTATTGGCACCGCTTTGCGCCAGAGAGCCGGATGATGAGAAAGGTGAAGGATGCCCTGCTCTCGCATGGGCATCGCGTATTGCGCCAATCCTGAGACGCCCTTCAAGAAGACGTTACTGATTAGGTTGCAGCTCGAACACCACGTCAACCTGATCGTCAAACTGGATGCTTTGCTGCTCGTAAGTCTGCGCCACATCGGCTTCTGCCGCGACGCCAGCCGCTTTAAACATCCGGGCCATGGGAACGGGCTGATAATTGGCAACCTGATAGCGGATGCTGTAAATCGGCCCCAGCTTGGCGTTGAACCCGGTGGCCAATGCTTTCGCCTGACTGGTCGCCGTTTCGATTGCCCGTTGACGTGCCTGATCGCGATAGGCTTCCGGGTTGGCAACCCCCAGTTCCACGCCGCGGATTTCCGTCAACCCCGCGCGCAGCGCACCGTCCAGCAAAGCGTTTAGCTGATCCAATTGGCGTACCGTTACTGCCACCTGGCGCACCGCACCATACCCTCTCAATTCAGAACAACCATCTTTCAGAAAATCATATTCAGGATGGGTGCGCAGGTTGGCGGCGCTGATGTCTTTCCTTTCAATACCGTGCTTTTCCAGATAGGCAAAATATTGCGCCACGCGATCGTCCACCTGCTTTTTAGCATCAGCCACATCTTTCGATGAAACGCTGACCTCAATCGCCAGATTCGCAATATCAGGTGTAGCATCCACGCTCGCTTTGCCCGATGTCACGATGTGCGGTCCGTTCGGCAATTCAGCCGCCTGACCGGACAGTGGAAGCGTACTTAATCCTAACAGGGCGGCTATCGCCAGTGCTTTTAGCTTCACAGTGTCGTTTCTCCTGATTCCATTAATAGTCCGCCGTTGCACGCCACCATCACGGCGGTGCGCCTGTGCAATGAATATGCCTACGGCTAGGGATAAACATGGCGTTATTGATAAATATAGTGCACTGGCTGGCTTGGCTTAACTATAGGTGAATTCCGGAATACCGTAAAAAAACGTCAACTTACAACACTATTGCATACCAGAGTGTGCGAGTTGCAGTGCAATACTCCACATGATGACGCCAACGAAGGCATTAATCACGCGCTGGGCTTTTGGCGTGTTCAGCCACGGTGCCAGCCAGGAGGCCAGCAGCGCCAATGCAAAGAATCACAGGAAGGAAGCAGTAATGGATCCCAGGGCAAACCAACTGCGCGCATCGGGTGCCATCTGCCCACCGATGCTGCCCTGTACCACAAAAGTATCCAGATAGACATGCGGATTCAGCCAGGTAACCGCCAACACGGTAGCGATAACGCGCCAACGTCTTTGCCGTGCGATATCCACGCTCACCACGTCGAGCTGACGCTTGAAGACCACGTTAAACGCGCCCCAGCCATACCAAAGCAGAAAGGCAACGCCTCCCCAGGTGATCAGTGACAACAATAGCGATGACTGACTCAGCAACGCGCTGCCGCCAAAAATACCGGCGCAAATCCAGATGACATCGCTTAATGCGCACAGCAGGGCAATCATCAGATGATACTGACGTCGAATCCACTGATTCATCACATAAGCATTTTGCGGCCCCAGAGGTAAAATCATCGCCGCACCCAGAAAAAACCCCTGCCAATACATGCCAAACATAGTTCTCTACACTCTCCCGAATGAACAATTCGAGGGAGTGTAAGGTGGTTTTCTCATTAACTGAAATTGAAGATTCTATAGCCAAGCGACTTAATTTTGATTACACCATATGGACTGAGAACAAACTCTCTGTATCGCAACCCATCTCTCTTTTTTTGCTTTTTGCTTGTGCCCATTTATGCTCAATTGGGTTAAGATCTGGCGAATATGTAGGCAAATACTCCACCATATACCCTGCATCGATGATGACTTGTTGAATATTATGTTTTTTGTGAAAAGTGGCATTGTCCATCATGATTACACTGTTTTTAGGGAGTACTGGGATAAGGACTTGTGTGACCCAGGCATAGAAAACATCGCTGTTAATATTGATATCAAATAATCCGATAGCAAACAGCGTTGTGCCTAATAAAGCGCCGATAACATTTGTTCTTCCCCTAGCTCCCCAGTTCTTCAGGCCAAAACACCGTTGACCTTTTGGGGAATAGCCGTGAGTCCGTGGGGCATCGTGTGAAAAACCACTTTCATCAATAAAAACAATAGGTTTACCTTCTTTTTCATATAGCTAAACGACTTAATTTTGATTACATTATTTAAATGAGCTATTCAATTGATTTTAGACGTAAAGTGATATCTACACGGAAAAACGAAGGGTTGAGTATCCGAGAAACAGCGAAGCAATTTCGGATTGGCCCTGCCTCTGTATCGCGTTGGATTAATCAAATAGAGTCAAAAGCATCGACCACGCGTCAGCGAAAGATCGATAAATCCGAGTTGGGCTTTGTTGAATAATTTAAGATACTGATTTATATAAGCATTATAAAATTTCAACGACTAATTTTTCCTCTCGGAATGCTTTTTATTGTGCTAACTATTTGATTTGTCGTTCTAACAAAATACATTCTCTGTAAATGCATTCTAACTAAAGAAGATGTAAATCAAACGGTTAAATTATTCAACAAAGCCTCCGAGTTGATAAAAGATGTTGAACAATATCCAGATGCTTACCAAAAAGAACGTGCAGAGCGTTTTGGCGTTTGTCAGAAGGCCATTTGGCAAGCGCTTAAAAAGCTGGGATTGACCTATAAAAAAACTCTACGTCATCCGAAAGCCGACGAAAACGCCCGGCAGGGATTTCAACAAAAAAAACAATAGTATGAAAAAGAAGGTAAACCTATTGTTTTTATTGATGAAAGTGGTTTTTCACACGATGCCCCACGGACTCACGGCTATTCCCCAAAAGGTCAACGGTGTTTTGGCCTGAAGAACTGGGGAGCTAGGGGAAGAACAAATGTTATCGGCGCTTTATTAGGCACAACGCTGTTTGCTATCGGATTATTTGATATCAATATTAACAGCGATGTTTTCTATGCCTGGGTCACACAAGTCCTTATCCCAGTACTCCCTAAAAACAGTGTAATCATGATGGACAATGCCACTTTTCACAAAAAACATAATATTCAACAAGTCATCATCGATGCAGGGTATATGGTGGAGTATTTGCCTACATATTCGCCAGATCTTAACCCAATTGAGCATAAATGGGCACAAGCAAAAAGCAAAAAAAGAGAGATGGGTTGCGATACAGAGAGTTTGTTCTCAGTCCATATGGTGTAATCAAAATTAAGTCGCTTGGCTATACTGTTGTTTTTTTTGTTGAAATCCCTGCCGGGCGTTTTCGTCGGCTTTCGGATGACGTAGAGTTTTTTTTATAGGTCAATCCCAGCTTTTTAAGCGCTTGCCAAATGGCCTTCTGACAAACGCCAAAACGCTCTGCACGTTCTTTTTGGTAAGCATCTGGATATTGTTCAACATCTTTTATCAACTCGGATTTATCGATCTTTCGCTGACGCGTGGTCGATGCTTTTGACTCTATTTGATTAATCCAACGCGATACAGAGGCAGGGCCAATCCGAAATTGCTTCGCTGTTTCTCGGATACTCAACCCTTCGTTTTTCCGTGTAGATATCACTTTACGTCTAAAATCAATTGAATAGCTCATTTAAATAATGTAATCAAAATTAAGTCGTTTAGCTATAATTATTCATTAGAAAATCTAATTTTGCACATCATGCAATACTGAACGGGAGACCGGCAGCGTTTTGGCGACAGCCTGCTTGTCATTACGTTGCAACAGGAAAACCACAGCAAACAGCGAAAACATAAACGGCAGTTCAAACAGCTCTTCCAGCAAATCCGTACGCGCGGTGTCGTAGACAAAGAGAAACGCGAATAATCGGTGATGTTCGATGGTATCGACGATAACGAAATAGAGCACCAACAATACAATAAACTAGTTGCTGAATAGAGACTTGCATTTTTTGTCAGGCTATTGAGAATAAAAAGAGGTTTAACTTAGAGAATAAAGGTTTGAAATGATCAACAAAGAGCGGTTGTTACGAGATAATCGTTTATGTAAAGCAATCATTGGATTATCAGTCGAAGAATTGAAAAATTTAGCCGCTGAATTTTCAGCTTGTTATTTGATTTATCGGAAAAAGAATCGAAAAGATCACGAGCGGCAGATGGGTGCAGGGGGCTTTGTTGAATAAATCGAACTTTCAGGGGATCGCCGGATCAAAGCACTATCATCGAGACTGTAAAATAATCTGTGTAAATGGCATTTTGAGGAAAACCTTCAAAGGATAACAAAATGCCTATCAGCAACGAACTTATTGACCAACTGCTTCAAGATTGTCACTCCCCTCAGGATCTGCTGGGTGAATCAGGCCTACTCAAGGTGCTGACTAAAAGACTGGCGGAACGGGTTCTTGAAGCTGAGATGGAGATGCACCTTGGGTATGCTAAGCATGACCCGGCTGGTAATCATTCAGGCAACTCACGCAATGGCAAGACATCCAAGAGCGTACGTAGCCAAAATGGGGAGATCGAGCTCGATATTCCGCGCGACCGCAACAGTACCTTCGAGCCGACACTGATCGGTAAGCACGAAAAACAGCTTAACGGCTTCGATGACCGCATTATTTCTCTCTATTCCAGAGGGTTATCAACCCGTGATATTCAGGCACACTTTAAAGAAGTCTACGGGGTCGATGTTTCCGCTGGCTTCATTTCTCAAGTGACCAATGCTGTGATGGATGAAGTTAAGCGCTGGCAGCAACGGCCGCTGGATGCGCTTTATCCCATTGTTTACCTTGACTGTATTGTTGTCAAAAGCCAGGACGGCGGAGCCGTGGCCAACAAGTCTGTTTATCTGGCCCTCGGCGTCAACGGCCAGGGCGAAAAAGAGCTGCTGGGGCTATGGATAGCCAAAACTGAGGGGGCCAAGTTCTGGTTATCTGTGATGACAGAACTGAAAAATCGTGGGCTAAAGGACATCTTCGTCGCCTGCTGCGATGGCCTGAAAGGCTTTCCTGATGCCATTGAAGCTGTTTACCCGCATACGCGGGTACAGCTCTGCATTGTGCATCAGGTGCGGAACTCGCTGCGCTACGTCGGCTGGAAAGAGCGTAAGGCCGTTGCTGCTGACCTGCGCACCATCTATAGTTCCGCAACGCTAGAGGGCGCTGAAGAGGCCCTGGATGCCTTCGCGGCCAAATGGGATGAACAGTTCCCGACGATCAGCCCGTCGTGGAG
Source organism: Symbiopectobacterium purcellii (assembly GCF_052050035.1). Classification (GTDB taxonomy): domain Bacteria; phylum Pseudomonadota; class Gammaproteobacteria; order Enterobacterales; family Enterobacteriaceae; genus Symbiopectobacterium; species Symbiopectobacterium purcellii_A. The sequence goes on along the minus strand of NZ_CP189882.1, from coordinate 2,522,025 downwards.
AAATAATTGGGAACGTCTCATCGTCATTTTTGACTTTCCGCCGGAGATCCGCAAGGTTATCTACACCACCAACGCGATAGAGTCGTTAAATGCTTCATTGCGCAAGATAACGAAAACGCGACGAATATTTCCAACGGATGACTCGGTGATAAAATTACTCTATCTAGCCTTGCATAATATCTCTGCTAAATGGACCTTGCCAATCAGAGACTGGAAACCTGCTATGAGCCAATTCATGTTGATGTATGGAGAACGAATCTCCGGTTAAGCAATGGAGCCATTTACACAAAATTCTTTACAGACTCCTATCATCGCTCCCGATAGCAGCTCCCCATGGCAAAGCAAAAGTTTAAAATCACCAACTGGCCCACCTACAACAAAGCACTCAGACAACGCGGCTCCCTGACGGTCTGGCTTGATGAGTCGGCCATCGCTGCATGGACTGACAGTTCTTCGCCTGAAGGTCGTGGTCGGCCGCTTTACTACACCGATATGGCTGTTACCACGGTTTTGATGATAAAGCGCGTGTTTAACCTGTCGCTCCGGGCATTACAGGGCTTTGTCGACTCGGTTTTTACACTGATGAGCCTGCCACTGCGCTGCCCGGACTACTCTCTGGTCAGTCGGCGGGCAAAAACCGTCAGTATCAGCATAAAAACGCCAACGCGTGGTGAAATCTCGCATCTGGTCATCGACAGTACCGGTCTGAAGGTCTTTGGCGAAGGTGAATGGAAAGTCAGGCAGCATGGGGCTGACAGACGAAGAGTGTGGCGCAAGCTTCATCTGGCAGCAGACAGTGCGACGCATGAGATTATCTGTGCCGACTTATCGCTCAGCGGAACGACAGATGCGCAGGCACTGCCGGGCCTGATTAACCAAACCCACCGAAAAATCAGGGAAGTGTCAGCAGACGGTGCTTATGACGCCCGTTACTGCCACGATGCGTTGCTAAGAAAGAAAATCAGGCCCCTTATCCCGCCGCGAAGCGGAGCCAAATACTGGCCGGACAAGTACCATGAACGTAACCATGCGGTGGCGAATCAGCGTCTGAGCGGGAGTAATGATATGTGGAAAAAGAAAGTGGGTTATCACCGGCGTTCAGTGGCAGAAACAGCGATGTTCCGCATAAAAACTTTGCTGGGTGGCCATCTGAGCCTGCGTGACTATGAGGCTCAAGTAGGTGAAGCCATACCGATGGTCAAAGCGCTGAACCGTATGACGTTGTTGGGTATGCCACACAGCGTCAGGATAGGATAACAGGTGTAGCAGAGGGAGTCATCCTGTCGGCTAATTCTGATTTATTCAACAAAGCCGGTGCAGGGCAGAAAGGATTTATCCCAACCCCATTAGATAAACTGCTTTTTATTTTATTGTATTTAAAATGTTATCCGACCTATGATTTGCAAGGACTTCTTTTTGGTTTAGATAGAACACGGGTATGTCGCTGGGTAAAAATATTATTGCCGGTTTTAGAGATGACCTTGGGGCGAGAATGTGTTTTGCCCGCTCGTCAAATTCGCTCTGCTGAGGAATTTTTTCGCGCCTTTCCTGGAGTTAAAGACGTCTTTATTGATGGGACAGAGCGACCTGTCCAAAAGCCTAATAATCTGCGTCGGCAAAAAAAATGTATTCGGGAAAGAAAAGACAGACCACTCGAAAAGGGCTTATTATGACTGACGAAACAAGGCAAATTGGATTTATCCCCATGAGCAAAAATGGGCGCCGTCACGATAAACGCTTACTCGATAAAGTCGATATAATTCGCCATATTCCTCCTGAGGTAACCATCTGGGCAGATACCGGTTTTCAAGGTATAGATAAACAGCATCCTAATACACAAATCCCAAAAAAAGGAACTCGAAAAAGACCTTTATCGCCTGAACAAAAACAAGAAAATAAAATAATCTCGGGCATCCGTATTACAGTTGAACACGCCATCGCGGGTATCAAGCGCCTCGGTTGCATGACCCAAATTTTACGGAATCGTAGACCCTTTATTGATGATACCTTCTTACTCCTTAGCGCCGGTCTTTGGAATTTCCATCTCAGAACAGCGTAAAATTTACTTCAATCACCGAAACACCCTTATTTCACTATTAAGCAACACGCTTAACCAATAACAACGGTTAGGGTAGGTCGATACACAGGCTGTTTTTTTGCTTTTCGAGTGAAAGCGTTTAGGCATCCGTGCGCTTAGCACCGGATGCCTAAAAAGGACTAACGAAAATTACGTATTCGTTGATGTTGGCGAGGTTTGATGCAAATGCACATCCATTTGCGGATAGGGTATGCCGATCTGGTGCTCATCCAGCGCCCGTTTAAAACTTTCTAACAGATCCCATTTCACCGCCATGGCATCGCCGTTGGTCGTCCAGACCCACACGACAAAATTCAGTGTCGATGCCGCCATTTCATTCAAACGAATGGTGACGCCACGATCATGCTGAATGCGCTGATCTGCCGCGACAATATTCCCCAACACCGTTTTTACCTGTTCAATATCAGCATCATAGGCCACGCCAACGATAATTTCAGTACATCTGTCTGGCTCACGGCTGCTGTTAATGATATTGCCGGCAATGATTTTCCCGTTGGGAACGACGATGATTTTGCCATCTGGCGTGCGCATCGTGGTGGAGAAGATCTGCACCTGTGTCACCGTGCCAGAAACCCCGCCCAGATCGACAAATTCACCGGTACGGAACGGGCGGAACATCACCAGCAGCACCCCCGCGGCGAAGTTTGACAGCAAGCCTTGCAGCGCCAAACCCACCGCCAAGCTCGCGGCGCCCAGCACCGCGATCACCGAGGCGGTTTGCACGCCAATGCTGCTCAATACCGCAATCAGCGTAAAGGCAATAATGCCATAACGTACCAGTGCCGCGAGGAAATCCGCCACGGTGGTATCAATGCCCCGCGCCACCATCACTCTGCTGATGCCCTTAGAGACCACACGCGCTACCAACAGGCCGATGAGCAAAATGATAATGGCGGCTACCACATTCACCGCATACCGAATCAGCAGGGCCTCGTTATTGATCACCCATTGCCCCATACGGCTCAGGCTTTCGGTTACATACAGTTCTTCCATTTGCACTCTCCCCTTTTTTGCATTTCACCCTTTGAAAGGGATGGTTCACACCCAAAATAGCCACAAAGCAGGCCAGAAAAAAATAAGGCTCCTGATAAAAGGAGCCTCTTATTTTCATGCATTGTCTATCAATGCACTTATTAATATAGATTACAGTACGTCGATCGCGTTCAGTTCTTTAAACGCTTTTTCTAAACGAGCAACCATGGTTGCCTGGCCAGCACGCAGCCAAACGCGCGGATCGTAGTACTTCTTGTTCGGCTTGTCTGCGCCTTCCGGGTTACCCAACTGCCCTTGCAGGTAGCCTTCGTTCTTTTTGTAATACGCCAGCACGCCTTCCCAGGTTGCCCATTGGGTATCGGTGTCGATGTTCATTTTGATCACACCGTAGCTCACCGCTTCGGCGATCTCTTCTGCCGTAGAGCCGGAGCCGCCGTGGAATACGAAGTCCAGGCTGTTGTGCGGCAGGTTGAATTTCTTGGAGACATATTCCTGCGAGTTGTGCAGGATTTTCGGCGTCAGTTGCACGTTACCCGGTTTGTATACGCCATGCACGTTGCCGAACGATGCCGCGATGGTGAAACTCGGGCTGATGGCGTGCAGTTTTTCGTAGGCGTAAGCCACATCTTCCGGCTGGGTGTAGAGTGCGGAGTTATCAAGGTGGCTATTGTCCACACCATCTTCTTCACCGCCGGTGCAGCCCAGTTCGATTTCCAGCGTCATGTTGATTTTTGCCATGCGCTTGAGGTACTCGCTGCAAATCTCTATGTTCTCTTCCAGAGACTCTTCCGACAGGTCAATCATGTGGGAGGAGAACAGTGGTTTGCCGGTTGCGGCAAAGTGTTTTTCACCGGCTTCCAGCAGGCCATCCAACCAAGGCAGCAGTTTTTTCGCGCAGTGGTCAGTGTGCAGGATAACAGGGATGCCGTAGTGTTCAGCCATCAGGTGAACGTGCTGTGCACCAGAGATGGCACCGAGGATACCGGCTTTCTGACCTTCCGCTTTCAGGCCTTTACCTGCGGTAAATACAGCCCCCCCGTTAGAGAACTGAACGATAACCGGTGCGCGAACTTTCGCTGCTGCTTCCAGCACCGCATTGACGGAGTCGGTACCGACGCAGTTGACTGCGGGCAGAGCAAAGCAATTTTCCTTTGCTACTGCGAAAACTTTCTGAACGTCATCGCCAGTGATGACACCAGGTTTTACGAAATCAAAAATTTTAGACATGTTACGTGTCCCGTCTCGTTGGCCGTGGAGGGTTGAGATAATTGACTACGGGCCGGACGCACAGCGTCCGAACCCACCGTTGCCCACTCGAAGAGGGGGCAACGGGCTGCCGGGTGACAGCCCCGGCAAAGCGGCATTACTGCTTAGCACGCTCTTCCAGCATGACTACCGCAGGCAGTTTTTTCCCTTCCACGAACTCAAGGAAGGCGCCGCCGCCGGTAGAAATATAAGAAATCTTGTCTGAAATGCCGAACAGGTCAATCGCGGCCAGCGTATCACCACCACCGGCGATAGAGAACGCGTCGCTGTCTGCAATCGCCTGAGCGATGATCTCAGTCCCTTTGCGGAAGTTCGGGAATTCGAACACGCCAACCGGGCCGTTCCACAGGATAGTCTTGGCATTCTTCAGAATATCAGCCAGACGCTCAGCGGACACATCACCCAGGTCCAGAATCTGTTCATCATCTTTGATGGCAGTAACAGACTTCAAGGTTGCGGTGGCGGTTTCGGAGAATTCCGTTGCTACACGCACGTCGCTCGGAACCGGAATATCGCAGGTTTCCAGCAGTTTTTTCGCTTCAGGAATCAGATCCGCTTCGTACAGCGATTTGCCCACGTTGTGACCTTGTGCTGCCACGAAGGTGTTGGCGATGCCACCGCCTACGATAAGTTGGTCAGCGATTTTGGACAATGAGCCCAGCACGGTCAGTTTGGTAGACACTTTAGAACCGCCGACGATTGCCACCATCGGGCGCGCCGGGTTACCCAGCGCTTTACCCAGCGCTTCCAGTTCGTCTGCCAGCAGCGGGCCTGCACAGGCGATATCAGCAAACTTGCCCACACCGTGCGTAGAAGCCTGCGCACGGTGTGCCGTACCAAAGGCGTCCATCACGAACACGTCGCACAACGCCGCGTATTTCTTCGATAACTCTTCGTCGTCTTTCTTCTCGCCTTTGTTGAAGCGAACGTTTTCCAGAACCACCAACTCACCTTCGGCAACATCAACGCCATCCAGATAATCCTTCGCCAGACGAACCGGAGAAGAAATTTTATCTTTCAGATAGTTAACAACCGGCAGCAGGGAGAATTCTTCGTTATATTCCCCTTCGGTCGGGCGTCCCAGGTGGGAAGTCACCATGACACGCGCACCTTGTTTCAGGGCGTTTTCAATGGTCGGCAACGACGCACGGATACGTGCATCAGACGTCACTTTACCTTCTTTAACCGGCACGTTCAGATCCGCACGAATCAGTACGCGTTTACCCGCCAGATCCAGATCGGTCATCTTAATTACAGACATGATGAATCCTCTTGTTGATTCTCTTATAAAGTTGTGTGATTGAGATTAAAATCCCTGAAAATTCAACTGCATATAACTAAAAACCGCAGACCACCATCGCGCGTGTCGTATCCAGCATGCGATTGGCGAAACCCCATTCGTTGTCGCACCAGACCAGCGTTTTTATCAGGTGCGATCCACTGACCCGCGTCTGCGTACCGTCGACAATGGCACTGTGCGGATCGTGATTAAAATCAGCTGAAACTAATGGTAATTCTGTATAGTCAACTATACCACGAAATGCTCCATGCGCTGATTTTTGAAAAATAGCATTGATTTCATTAACATTTACCGCTTGTCTAACCGTCACACTCAAATCAATGGCAGTGACATTGATGGTGGGTACGCGTACTGAAATCGCCTCAAAACGGTCAATAAACTGCGGGAAGATACGCGTAATGCCTGCCGCCAGTTTGGTATCCACAGGAATGATGGACTGGCTGGCTGCGCGGGTACGGCGCAAATCGCTGTGGTACGCGTCGATCACTGGCTGATCGTTCATTGAAGAGTGGATCGTGGTGACCGTGCCGCTTTCAATGCCGAACGATTCATCCAGCAATTTAATAATGGGGATAATGCAGTTGGTGGTACAGGAGGCGTTAGACACAATGTGGTGTTCAGGCTTCAACATATCTTGATTGACGCCAAACACCACGGTGGCATCGATGTCGTTGGCTCCGGGGTGGGAAAACAGCACCTTCTTGGCACCGGCGGCCAGATGCGCTGCGCCGTGCGCACGGCTGCCATAGACACCGCTGCAATCGAGCACCACATCAACGCCGAGTTCTCGCCAGGGCAGTCCCTCAATCTCACGCTGATGCAATAGCAGAATGGCGTCATCGCCCACGTAGAGCTGGTCACATTCCTGGCGCACATCCCAGGCAAAGCGTCCATGACTGGTGTCATATTTAAGCAGGTGCGCCATCCCTTCTGCGCTCGCCAGCTCATTGATCGCCACGACGCTAATATCGGCTCGGCGTACGGATTCGTACAGTGCCCGTAACACGCTGCGGCCAATACGACCAAAACCGTTTATCGCAATACGAATTGTCATCGCATTCTCTGTATCAAGCTGAACACTCGAATTATGTAGGGTATAGAATAATCAGTACCAACACCGGAATAAACTGTTAAGTAAGACTATTCTCGGGCAACGCCCCTGCCCTTGACGATCCATCTGCGGGATAAATTCGCCGCTATTCGGGATCAATCTCCCTAATTACGCAAACTGAAACGCTTCAGCTAGCATAATGCAAATTTTCATCAAAAGAAATATATCGACCCTGGCGCTTGCAGAACAGTGACGCAGTTCAAAGAAAAGGCCGTATCGGCATGGCAAGAAACGGCGTCTTGCCATGCAAATCGGCGTATCAGACGGGCTGAGTGCGTAGGAGATGAGGGTGGCGCAACATTTCTGCCAGCGCCAGCATCGCCAATGATTGCCCATAGGAGCGCTGGCGAATCGGCACGTCGGTATATTCTGGCAATGTCATAAACACCGGAGTACCGGAAGAGACTTCTGCCAGTTGCCCCTGATGATCGATGCGCGCCAGCAGCGCGGCAATGGCGTTAACGCTGGCATCCGCAAAGCGGCTATCGAGAATGCCGAGCCGATACCACTTCAGAAAGGCGTAGGCAATCGCCGCCGTCGCTGACGACTCCTGATAGCTGTGCGGATCGTTGAGCAGCGTGTGCCACATGCCGTTGTCAGCCTGAGCGCTTAACAATGCTTCGCTCTGGCGCAAGAAGTTCTGTTCGATAAAACGCGACGACGCAGAATGGCTTGCTCGCGTCAATTCCAGCAGCTCAACCGCCGTTATCGCCGCCCAACCATTGCCCCGTCCCCACAGCGCACCAGCAAAATGGTGTTTTTCGGTGAAATGCCAGCCGTGCCGCCACAGGCCGCTGACGGGGTCACTTAAAAATTGCGTATGCAGCAAGAACTGGTAGATGACCTCTTCGCAATAAGCCGGCTTGTTGAGCAACTGTCCAGCCTTGACGTGGAACAGGCCGCTCATAAACAGGGTATCGACCCACAGTTGCCCCTTGTATCTTAAAAGTTGGTTAAAATAACTACGATTAGATTTGGCACAGCGTATGCAGCCCGATTTCCCCTTGGGTTAAAAGCCCGTTACTGAGCGACTGGCGCATACGTTGAGCCACTCATCTGAAACCCGAACAGTTGTCCGTACTCCATAACGCATTTGCAAGGATGGGTAATAATGAGTCTGCCAAGTCCACTCTGTGTAGGTATCGATGGGCTTTGTTGAATAATTTAACCGTTTGATTTACATCTTCTTTAGTTAGAATGCATTTACAGAGAATGTATTTTGTTAGAACGACAAATCAAATAGTTAGCACAATAAAAAGCATTCCGAGAGGAAAAATTAGTCGTTGGAATTTTATAATGCTTATATAAATCAGTATCTTAAATTATTCAACAAAGCCGTATCGATGTTTCGAAAGCAACGCTGGACATTGCCGCCAGCAGCACGATTGCGCAATTTTCTGTTGCCAATGATGCTGACGGCTTTGATTCCATTATTGCTGAGCTGAAGAAGCACGACGTTGCGCTTGTGCTGATGGAAGCCACCGGAGGGCTTGAAGCTGCCGTAGCTTGTGCGCTTCAGGCCGAAGGTTTTGAGCTCGCTGTGGTCAACCCCAGGCAGGCTCGTGACTTTGCCCGTGCTATGGGGTATCTGGCGAAGACTGTAGTGGCATACTGAATTTGGCCACCTAAGGGCTTTGTTGAATAATTTAAGATACTGATTTATATAAGCATTATAAAATTCCAACGACTAATTTTTCCTCTCGGAATGCTTTTTATTGTGCTAACTATTTGATTTGTCGTTCTAACAAAATACATTCTCTGTAAATGCATTCTAACTAAAGAAGATGTAAATCAAACGGTTAAATTATTCAACAAAGCCAGTGGCATACTGAATTTGGCCACCTAAGTAGAGGTGATATGCTTACCTCATAATTTTTATAGGTGCCAAAATGAGTAAAATAATTACTGCTGAATTTAAATGTGAAACCGCCAAATTAGTCCTTGACCAAAATTATACCTACCAGGAAGCCGCGAAAGCCATTAACGTCAGTCTTTCAGCGATTAGCCGGTGGGTAAGAGCCCTTCGTTTAGAACGTCAAGGGAAAACATCGCCTGGTCTGCCATTAACACCTGAACAAATTGAGTTCAGAGAAATGAAGAAAAAAATCCACCGACTGGAAATGGAGAATGCCATCTTAAAAAAGGCTACTGCGCTCTTAATGTCCGACTCACTGAAAAATTCTCGGTAGTTGAAAAGCTAAGAGCGCTTTATCCAGTGAAAGCGTTGTGTCGTATTTTTAATGTTCACCGAAGCAGTTATCGCTATTGGTGTCGACCTAAGGAGCCAGATATTGAGCGGACGATAAAACGTAGCCTGGTCAGCGAAGCGTGGAACGTTAGTGGCGGGTCTGCGGGCGCAAGGACTATCGCCACGATGGTTACCAATACACACGACGTGAAACTTGGGCGGTGGTTAGCGGGTAAGTTGATGAAAGAATTAACCCTCGTTAGTTGCCAAACAAGAAAACATCAATACAACCGCGGTGGAAATGAACGTATTGATATTACAAATCTGCTCAATAGGCAGTTCGCTGTTACCAAGCCTGACCAGGTTTGGTGCGGCGATGTAACCTATATTTGGACAGGCGACCGATGGGCGTATCTGGCGGTGGTATTAGATTTATTTGCCCGAAAACCCGTGGGTTGGGCAATGTCGTTTTCGCCAGATTCAGAATTAACAGCCAAAGCACTACAAATGGCTTGGGAACTGCGTGGGCATCCCAAACAAGTCATGTTTCATAGTGACCAAGGAAGCCATTACACCAGTCGTCAGTATAGGCAGGCATTGTGGCGTTATAGCCAACCGACTTAAAAATGATTACATCCTATGCACTGATATGCGGCAAAGAAGCATAGCTGGCTGTTATCAAAATAATGTCGCTTGGCTATATCAGATGACCCAAAGTATGAGTCGCAGAGGAAATTGTTGGGATAATAGTCCGATGGGGCGATTCTTCCGTAGTCTGAAGACTGAATGGGTGCCAACGACTGGCTACCAAAGCTTTAGTACTGCTCAATCATCCATTATTCGCTACATAACCCATTATTATAGCGATGTCAGACCTCACTGGTATAACGGTGGGTTAACACCAAATGAATCAGAACGGCTGTTCCATCAACAGTCAGGTAGGGTGGCCAAATTTAGTTGACCACTACAGACTGACCGTATTGATGCGAGAGCACTTGCGCAGATGACCGAGGTTATTAATCGCCATCCGGAACGAGGCCGCTTTATTCGGGCTTTGCCGGATACTGAACGTCAGGTTCTCAATTCCATGGTAGTTCGCAGACGGCAGTTGATTGCAATGCTGGTTGCTGAACGAAACAGGTTGTATCTGGCTCATCAGCAAAGCAGAAAAAGCATTAATATCATCATCAAAGCGCTGGAAGATGAACTTGCGCGGATCGATGAGGACATGAACACCCACATCAGCAACCACTTCAAAGAGCTTTCTGAGCGGTTGAGTAGCATTAAGGGCGTCGGCACTATGACCGTGGCCGCATTGTTGGCAGAGGTTCCTGAGTTGGGTCGGCTCTCGAGACGAGAAATTAGCGTTCTCGTGGGAGTAGCCCCAGTCAATCGGGACTCTGGCACCATGAGAGGCCGACGAACCATCTTTGGTGGTCGGTCGGGAGTGCGGAGCGCGCTTTATATGGCTGCACTCGTAGCAACCCGCTTCAATCCAGTGATAAAAGCGTTTTACATGCGGCTGGTTACAGCAGGAAAACCCAAAAAAGTGGCGCTGGTTGCCTGTATGCGCAAGCTGCTGACCATCCTGAATGCGATGCTCAGAAAAAACGAAGAATGGGATGAGTCGTACCATCATGTAGCTCCATAATTTTATCGTTCAAGACAGTTGCTCATTATTGCGCGTCGCCGTGGTGTGGGCGAACCCGCCCATGTCAGTACGCAGCAGCCCCTGCTCAATCCACTCGCCGTATTCATTCACCAGCGCGCGCCACTGGGCATTTTCCTGCTGCGCCAACAGCGACAGCAGCGTCAGCATCGGCGCGACGTGGTTGACATTCTTCACTGCCGCCTCTACCTGATGGCGTTCAAACCAGGCGCTCAGGTAGTCGACATAAGTCTGATCCCCAGTCGCTTCGTACAAGCGCCATATGCCATACAACCCGACGCCTTGCGACCAGTCCCACAGTTCGATAGACATATCTGAACCGTAGGCACCGATGGATTTGAGATATAGCCAAGCGACTTAATTTTGATTACACCATATGGACTGAGAACAAACTCTCTGTATCGCAACCCATCTCTCTTTTTTTGCTTTTTGCTTGTGCCCATTTATGCTCAATTGGGTTAAGATCTGGCGAATATGTAGGCAAATACTCCACCATATACCCTGCATCGATGATGACTTGTTGAATATTATGTTTTTTGTGAAAAGTGGCATTGTCCATCATGATTACACTGTTTTTAGGGAGTACTGGGATAAGGACTTGTGTGACCCAGGCATAGAAAACATCGCTGTTAATATTGATATCAAATAATCCGATAGCAAACAGCGTTGTGCCTAATAAAGCGCCGATAACATTTGTTCTTCCCCTAGCTCCCCAGTTCTTCAGGCCAAAACACCGTTGACCTTTTGGGGAATAGCCGTGAGTCCGTGGGGCATCGTGTGAAAAACCACTTTCATCAATAAAAACAATAGGTTTGCCTTCTTTTTCATACTGTTGTTTTTTTTGTTGAAATCCCTGCCGGGCGTTTTCGTCGGCTTTCGGATGACGTAGAGTTTTTTTTATAGGTCAATCCCAGCTTTTTAAGCGCTTGCCAAATGGCCTTCTGACAAACGCCAAAACGCTCTGCACGTTCTTTTTGGTAAGCATCTGGATATTGTTCAACATCTTTTATCAACTCGGATTTATCGATCTTTCGCTGACGCGTGGTCGATGCTTTTGACTCTATTTGATTAATCCAACGCGATACAGAGGCAGGGCCAATCCGAAATTGCTTCGCTGTTTCTCGGATACTCAACCCTTCGTTTTTCCGTGTAGAGGCTTTGTTGAATAATTTAAAATACTGATTTATATAAGCATTATAAAATTTCAACGACTAATTTTTCCTCTCGGAATGCTTTTTATTGTGCTAACTATTTGATTTGTCGTTCTAACAAAATACATTCTCTGTAAATGCATTCTAACTAAAGAAGATGTAAATCAAACGGTTAAATTATTCAACAAAGCCCCGTGTAGATATCACTTTACGTCTAAAATCAATTGAATAGCTCATTTAAATAATGTAATCAAAATTAAGTCGTTTAGCTATAAGCATCATCCTCACGAATGGCAATGTTCTCCTGATACAACGCGGCGAGTTTTGCGGTAATGACTGATTTATCCAGCATGAGTTTCTTCCTGAAGGTTGGGTTACAGAGACGCGCTTAGCAACAACGTCTCTGTAACGTGGGGAGGTTATTCCCCAAGGGCGACATTCGCCTCACGCAGCAGAGCGATTAAGTGCTGTTTAATTTCTGGGCTGGGCGGCGTCGCAGGCGCGGACACGGCGGCAGAAATTGACGAACCAGTGAGGCGAATCGTTTCTTTTATAGCCAACCGACTTAAAAATGATTACATCCTATGCCCTGATATGCGGCAAAGAAGCATAGCTGGCTGTTATCAAAATAATGTCGCTTGGCTATATCAGACCGGTAAACGGCACTTCCAGGGTATAGATCTTCGACAACACGGCCAGACGGCGCAACAGCGCTTGCACCGCAACCATGTCCTTATCCAAAAAGGCCTGATAGATGCCACAGGTGATTTCCGGCGCAAAATTGGAGGTGGCAGGGATCACACCATCGCCACCGAGCAGCAGCGTATCCAGGGCGTATTCATCAAAGCCGCAGAACACCAGAAAATTAGGATGACGGCCTTTCACTTCCGTGATCACCTGGCGAATATGACTAATGCAATCCACGGTATCTTTGATGCCCACAATATTGGCGCAGTTATCTGCCAGACGACCAATCAATTCCACAGACAGGTTTTGTCCAGTTAATGCCGGGAAGTTATATAATAATTGCGGAATAGCCACCGCATCAGCAATAGACTTGTAGTGATTATAAAGGCGTTCATCGGACATCAGTGCATAATAGGGATTTACAATCATCACCGCATCCGCACCAATATCTGATGCATGTTGCGTTAATGCAATGGCTTCCGTCGTGGAACAGGATGCAGTCCCGATAATAACCGGTTTGCGCCCATTGACTTTTGCTACGCAAAATTCAGCAATGGCCTTGCGTTGCTCCTGCGAAAAATTGGCAAACTCTCCCGCACTCCCCAAAAATAAAAAACCGTTTACGGCAGATTCGGGCTTTGTTGAATAAATCAGAATTAGCCGACAGGATGACTCCCTCTGCTACACCTGTTATCCTATCCTGACGCTGTGTGGCATACCCAACAACGTCATACGGTTCAGCGCTTTGACCATCGCTATGGCTTCACCTACTTGAGCCTCATAGTCACGCAGGCTCAGATGGCCACCCAGCAAAGTTTTTATGCGGAACATCGCTGTTTCTGCCACTGAACGCCGGTGATAACCCACTTTCTTTTTCCACATATCATTACTCCCGCTCAGACGCTGATTCGCCACCGCATGGTTACGTTCATGGTACTTGTCCGGCCAGTATTTGGCTCCGCTTCGCGGCGGGATAAGGGGCCTGATTTTCTTTCTTAGCAACGCATCGTGGCAGTAACGGGCGTCATAAGCACCGTCTGCTGACACTTCCCTGATTTTTCGGTGGGTTTGGTTAATCAGGCCCGGCAGTGCCTGCGCATCTGTCGTTCCGCTGAGCGATAAGTCGGCACAGATAATCTCATGCGTCGCACTGTCTGCTGCCAGATGAAGCTTGCGCCACACTCTTCGTCTGTCAGCCCCATGCTGCCTGACTTTCCACTCACCTTCGCCAAAGACCTTCAGACCGGTACTGTCGATGACCAGATGCGAGATTTCACCACGCGTTGGCGTTTTTATGCTGATAGGCTTTGTTGAATAATTTAACCGTTTGATTTACATCTTCTTTAGTTAGAATGCATTTACAGAGAATGTATTTTGTTAGAACGACAAATCAAATAGTTAGCACAATAAAAAGCATTCCGAGAGGAAAAATTAGTCGTTGAAATTTTATAATGCTTATATAAATCAGTATCTTAAATTATTCAACAAAGCCATGCTGATACTGACGGTTTTTGCCCGCCGACTGACCAGAGAGTAGTCCGGGCAGCGCAGTGGCAGGCTCATCAGTGTAAAAACCGAGTCGACAAAGCCCTGTAATGCCCGGAGCGACAGGTTAAACACGCGCTTTATCATCAAAACCGTGGTAACAGCCATATCGGTGTAGTAAAGCGGCCGACCACGACCTTCAGGCGAAGAACTGTCAGTCCATGCAGCGATGGCCGACTCATCAAGCCAGACCTTCAGGGAGCCGCGTTGTCTGAGTGCTTTGTTGTAGGTGGGCCAGTTGGTGATTTTAAACTTTTGCTTTGCCATGGGGAGCTGCTATCGGGAGCGATGATATAGCCAAGCGACATTATTTTGATAACAGCCAGCTATGCTTCTTTGCCGCATATCAGGGCATAGGATGTAATCATTTTTAAGTCGGTTGGCTATATTAGGCACAACGCTGTTTGCTATCGGATTATTTGATATCAATATTAACAGCGATGTTTTCTATGCCTGGGTCACACAAGTCCTTATCCCAGTACTCCCTAAAAACAGTGTAATCATGATGGACAATGCCACTTTTCACAAAAAACATAATATTCAACAAGTCATCATCGATGCAGGGTATATGGTGGAGTATTTGCCTACATATTCGCCAGATCTTAACCCAATTGAGCATAAATGGGCACAAGCAAAAAGCAAAAAAAGAGAGATGGGTTGCGATACAGAGAGTTTGTTCTCAGTCCATATGGTGTAATCAAAATTAAGTCGCTTGGCTATAGTGCTTTGATCCGGCGATCCCCTGAAAGTTCGATTTATTCAACAAAGCCCGTTCTGGCCATACTGGAGAGCCTGTTGCATGCAGGGAAAACATCTGACTCAGAAAGAACGGTTCTACATCGAAAAGCGGCGTGGTGAAGGTGTCAACCAAGCTACCATCGCCAGAGAGCTTGCTCTGCCTCGCTCGACCATCAGCAGGGAACTCAGACGCAATACCGACCCTACTTTCAATGGTGTCTACTGCTGTAGAAGGGCGGACACTCTGGCCCGGGAACGCCGTCATAAGCCTCTGCCAAACAATGCTTTTTACCCGTTGGAGCCACACATTCAGAACTTCATCAGGCAGGCGCTTTCCACGCACTCTTCACCTGAAATCATCAGTGGCCGTTTGCACCTGGAATTCGGTATATCTGTCAGCAAGAATACGCTATATCGCTATATCCTGCAGGAGAGACAGGCTGGCGGGGAGCTATATCAGCAACTTCCTCATCGGGGAAAACGTTACAGGTACAATGCCGAAAACCTCAAATCAGGCCCTA
This sequence comes from Symbiopectobacterium purcellii, assembly GCF_052050035.1. Lineage (GTDB taxonomy): Bacteria > Pseudomonadota > Gammaproteobacteria > Enterobacterales > Enterobacteriaceae > Symbiopectobacterium > Symbiopectobacterium purcellii_A. The sequence goes on along the minus strand of NZ_CP189882.1, from coordinate 2,506,758 downwards.
TTCCCAACCGTGTTGGTATTGAGTATCGCCCAGCTCAAGCCGAGCTTAAACAGGAGCCTGGCCACTTCGAAATTGACACTATTTTTGGCAAAGACCAGAAGTCATTCTTGTTAACCATCGTAGATAACGCATTGAAAACCGTCATCATTCGCAAACTGCCTAATAAGCGTGCGGAGACTGTGGTTGCTGCTTTCAGGGACATTGAAGCTAATACCTTTTGCAAGTTTAAGACCCTAACAGCTGATAACGGCCCTGAATTCGCTCTGCACGAGCAAATTACTCAAATCACAGGGGCGCAGGTCTACTTTGCCCATCCTTATCATTCCTGGGAGAGGGGCTTGAATGAGCACACCAACGGGCTGATACGACGTTTTTACCCAAAGGGAACAGACTTCAGTCAGGTCAGTCATCGTAAGATTGCCGAACTCGAACACATACTCAATACAAGGGGCAGAAAATCGCTGGGCTATCGTTCCCCCAATGAGGTATTTTTAACGCACTTACTGGTGGCATAAGCCTCTACCGTTTTGTTGCGTTTCGAGTGGGAATGGGGCATCCATCTCAGCGCGGCTCATGGGCAAAAATGGCGCTGTGCCCTAGCACTCGGCCCAGTAGCGAGGGTAAGAAAACAGATGGTGTTCAGGAACAATCAGGCTTGTGGACACGGTTAACTCTTCAACACAGGGGATTATCAGGGCCGGAAATTCTACCGATTTCATCAGAAAAAGGGGGGGATTTACACAGGAAATGAGACAAATCATGAAAATCGCCTTGCGCAAAAAACGCGCATCGATATTGCAAGAAAACGCACTGGGTGAGGCCGTTAGCCACCCTGCGCGTTTGCAATGCTACACTTCAGGCAAGTGTAGCCAGCCACATAACGGAATATATGACCAACACAGCATTAAAACGCCCGATACTGACGCTCCCCAACGGGGCGGACAAACTCCTGCTGCATTCGTGCTGCGCACCGTGTTCCGGGGAGGTGATGGAAGCCATTCAGGCAGCAGGGATTCACTACACCATTTTCTTCTACAACCCTAACATTCATCCGCAGAAGGAGTATCTCATCCGCAAGGAAGAGAATATTCGCTTCGCCCAGAAGCATGGGGTGCCCTTTATTGATGCCGATTACGACATGGATAACTGGTTTGAACGGGCAAAAGGGATGGAGTGGGAGCCAGAGCGCGGCGTGCGCTGCACCATGTGCTTTGATATGCGCTTCGAGCGTACCGCACTGTACGCGGCAGAAAACGGCTTTACGGTGATCAGCAGTTCGCTCGGCATCTCGCGCTGGAAAAACATGCAGCAAATTAATGACTGCGGCCAGCGGGCCGCTTCGCATTATCCGGGCATGGTGTACTGGGATTACAACTGGCGTAAAGGGGGCGGCTCGGCGCGCATGATCGAGATCAGCAAACGGGAGCAGTTTTACCAGCAAGAATACTGCGGTTGCGTGTATTCCCTGCGCGACAGCAATCTGCACCGAAAATCGCAAGGCAGACCGCTGATTAAAATCGGGAAACTGTATTACGGTAAAGGAGAGTAATCACACGGGTGATCCCTACTCTACCAGTCATTCCCGAGAAAGCAGGAATCTCCACAATTTTAGGCCAAGTCTTTTTGTTGTTGCAGTGAATGTTTCGTGCGCATTAATCCACGCGATTATTTGCACGACACATCGCACGCGCCCAACTCGGGGCGCTCAATCGCCCTCGTCTCATCCATGAGACTCGCCCCTGCGGGGCCGCTGCTGGCAGCGTTATTTTTTACGCGTTATACCTTCAAATAATTGCGCTTTACGCCATTTCTTTCGGGAATGCCCTACCGTGCGAAAGCGGTAACCCTTTACAAATCCTTCTGTCAAAGCGCCACAGCCTACGCAGATAATGCCGTGGGGAGATCTCCCCCCACCGTTACAACCGTATCGGTTTGATATCCCAGATATCGTCGGCATACTCCTGAATGGTATAGCCAACCGACTTAAAAATGATTACATCCTATGCCCTGATATGCGGCAAAGAAGCATAGCTGGCTGTTATCAAAATAATGTCGCTTGGCTATACGGTCAGACGAGAAGTTACCCATATTAGCGATATTAATGATGCTTCTGCGCGCCCATTCATCGGGATTGCGATACAGCTCATCCACCCGGTCATGGGTATCCACATAGCTGCGATAATCCGCCAACAGTTGCCAGTGGTCACCAAAATTCACCAACGAGTCGAACAGATCGCCGTAGCGTCTGGGATCGTTCGGACTGAAAACACCGGTGGCGATCTGCGTCAGCACTCGGCGTAGTTCCTCATCCTTATCGTAAATTTCACGAGGGTTGTAACCGTTCTTGCGCAGCGCTTCGACCTGTTCCGTGGTGTTGCCAAAAATAAACATGTTCTCTTCGCCAATGTGCTCCAACATTTCCACGTTGGCCCCATCGAGCGTGCCGATGGTCAGTGCCCCATTGAGCGCAAATTTCATGTTACTGGTGCCGGAGGCTTCGGTTCCCGCCAGCGAGATCTGCTCAGACAGATCGGCAGCAGGAATGATGATCTGCGCCAGACTGACGCTGTAGTTGGGAATAAACACCACCTTCAACTTGTCATGCATGTCAGGATCGTGGTTGATCACCGCCGCGACATCGTTGATCAGGTTGATGATGTGCTTCGCCATGTAATACGCCGACGCCGCTTTGCCCGCAAAAATCGCCACGCGCGGCACGCGCTTAACCTTGGGTTCATCCTTAATGCGGTTATACAGTGTGATAATGTGTAGCAGATTGAGCAGTTGCCGTTTGTACTCATGAATGCGCTTGATCTGCACATCGAACAACGCCTCAGGATCGATCACCACATCCAGATGCTCGGCCACGTACTCCGCCAGACGCTGCTTGTTCGCCAGCTTTGCCTTACGCACCTTCTGCACAAACGCCGGGAAATCCGCTTGAGGCTTGATATAGCCAACCGACTTAAAAATGATTACATCCTATGCCCTGATATGCGGCAAAGAAGCATAGCTGGCTGTTATCAAAATAATGTCGCTTGGCTATATCTTCCAATTGGCTGAGGTTGGTACGCCAGTTCTTACCAATCGCGTCATCCAGCACTTTCGACAACGACGGGTTCGCCAGAGCCAGCCAGCGTCGCGGTGTGACACCGTTGGTCTTGTTGCAAAAACGATCGGTATAGATGCGCGCAAAATCCGCAAACAGTGATTGCACCATCAAATCGGAGTGCAATTCCGACACACCATTCACCTTGTGGCTTGCCACCACCGCTAACCACGCCATACGCACCCGGCGGCCGTTGGTTTTATCAATGATGGAAACACGCGCCAGCAAGCCGTTGTCTTTCTGGAATTTCTTCTGCATTTCTTCGAGAAAGTGCTCGTTGATTTCAAAAATCAGTTGCAGATGGCGTGGCAAAATATTGGCCAACATATCCACCGGCCAGGTTTCCAGCGCTTCCTGCATCAGCGTGTGGTTAGTGTAAGAGAAGACGCTCGTCACCACCTGCCAGGCATCCAGCCATTTAAATTTGTGCTCATCGATCAGCAAGCGCATCAATTCGGGGATCGCCAACACCGGATGGGTGTCGTTAAGGTGAATGGCAAATTTATCCGCCAGGTTGTCATAGGTGTTGTGCATTATCCAGTGACGACTGAGGATATCCTGCACCGTGGCAGACACCAGAAAGTACTCCTGACGCAGGCGCAACTCGCGCCCAGAGTAGGTGGAGTCATCGGGATAAAGCACCCGCGACACGTTCTCCGAGTGGTTTTTGTCTTCCACCGCAGCAAAGTAGTCACCCTGATTAAACTTGCCCAGATTGATTTCACTGCTGGCCTGCGCGCCCCACAGCCGCAGCGTGTTGGTCGCATCGGTGTCGTAACCGGGGATTATCTGGTCGTAGGCACTGGCAATGATCTCCTCGGTCTCCACCCAGCGCGCTTTGCTCCCTTCCTGCTGTACGCGCCCACCAAAACGCACCGTATAGCGCGTACTGTGACGCGGGAATTCCCAGGCGTTGCCGTATTCCAGCAAATAGTCCGGGGATTCTGCTTGCTGACCGTTGACAATCTTTTGCGCAAACATGCCGTATTCATAGCGAATGCCATAACCGCGGCCGGGCAGCGCCATCGTCGCCAGCGAATCCAGAAAGCAGGCCGCCAAACGCCCGAGGCCACCGTTGCCCAGCCCGGGATCGTTCTCTTCCTCGATCAGCTCATCCAGATCCAGCCCCATGTCGTCCAGCGCCTGCTTCAGATCTTCGTACAGCACCATCGCCAGCAGCGCATTCGACAGCGTTAGGCCCAGTAGGAACTCCATCGAGAGGTAGCAGACCTGTCGCACATCCTGCGAGAGCTGCGCCCGGTTGGAGCGCAACCAGCGTTCCACCATGCGGTCGCGCACCGCGAGCAGCGTGGCGTTCAGCCACTCGTGCTTGTTGGCAATAGAGGGATCTTTACCTATGCTGAACATCAACTTATAGGCAATGGAATGCTTTAGCGCGTCCACGCTGAGCGTGGGTGAGTTGTAGATAAACGGAGAGTTCATTACGTTTATTCCCAATCATGAGTGTTACGACAAGCGTTGTTTGACCGAGATCGCTAAAGCCCCTGCATGTTGTCCTCACCATGCAACGCACGGCTATACCCGTCATACTTCACGTTGCGGATGCGTTTACCGCCTTCCTGCAACGCGAATTATTGAGGGTCATAAGCGCTGGTAAAGTGCACGATATGCCTGCGCAGCTACCTGCCAGATAAAGTCCATCGCCCCATTACAACTCGAAACGCAACAAAACGGTAGAGGCTTATGCCACCAGTAAGTGCGTTAAAAATACCTCATTGGGGGAACGATAGCCCAGCGATTTTCTGCCCCTTGTATTGAGTATGTGTTCGAGTTCGGCAATCTTACGATGACTGACCTGACTGAAGTCTGTTCCCTTTGGGTAAAAACGTCGTATCAGCCCGTTGGTGTGCTCATTCAAGCCCCTCTCCCAGGAATGATAAGGATGGGCAAAGTAGACCTGCGCCCCTGTGATTTGAGTAATTTGCTCGTGCAGAGCGAATTCAGGGCCGTTATCAGCTGTTAGGGTCTTAAACTTGCAAAAGGTATTAGCTTCAATGTCCCTGAAAGCAGCAACCACAGTCTCCGCACGCTTATTAGGCAGTTTGCGAATGATGACGGTTTTCAATGCGTTATCTACGATGGTTAACAAGAATGACTTCTGGTCTTTGCCAAAAATAGTGTCAATTTCGAAGTGGCCAGGCTCCTGTTTAAGCTCGGCTTGAGCTGGGCGATACTCAATACCAACACGGTTGGGAATAGGGCCTGATTTGAGGTTTTCGGCATTGTACCTGTAACGTTTTCCCCGATGAGGAAGTTGCTGATATAGCTCCCCGCCAGCCTGTCTCTCCTGCAGGATATAGCGATATAGCGTATTCTTGCTGACAGATATACCGAATTCCAGGTGCAAACGGCCACTGATAATTTCAGGTGAAGAGTGAGTGGAAAGCGCCTGCCTGATGAAGTTCTGAATGTGTGGCTCCAACTGGTAAAAAGCATTGTTTGGCAGAGGCTTATGACGGCGTTCCCGGGCCAGAGTGTCCGCCCTTCTACAGCAGTAGACACCATTGAAAGTAGGGTCGGTATTGCGTCTGAGTTCCCTGCTGATGGTCGAGCGAGGCAGAGCAAGCTCTCTGGCGATGGTAGCTTGGTTGACACCTTCACCACGCCGCTTTTCGATGTAGAACCGTTCTTTCTGAGTCAGATGTTTTCCCTGCATGCAACAGGCTCTCCAGTATGGCCAGAACGGTGATTTTATCCGACTCTGGCAAGTGGGTCACTTTGTTGCGTTTCGAGTGGGAATGGGGCGAGATCCTCGGCGCCGCGCTGCACTCGACGGGAACGCTGACGCTGCAAACGCCGGAATGGATACTGGCATTGGCCTATGCGTTCATCGGTTGGAGTGTGGGCTTAAGTTTTACCCGCCCGATTTTCCTGCTGGCGATTCGCACCTTGCCACAGATGATGGCCTCTATCGTCGGCCTGATGGTGCTGTGCGGAGGGATGGCTTACGGGGTAACGCTGTTGCTACCGGTGGATATCCTCACCGCCTATCTGGCGACCAGCCCCGGCGGGCTGGACTCCATTGCGTTTATAGCAGCGGGTAGCAACGTTGACATGGCCTTTGTGATTGCGATACAAACCCTGAGGCTGTTTTCGACGCTGCTGTTTAGGCTGTGTCCCTTAATTACGTAACCGGGCGTAAAACAAGCGGATGCAGCCCAGTTTCACGATTGCTAGATTAAGCGTGTTGCTTAATAGTGAAATAAGGGTGTTTCGGTGATTGAAGTAAATTTTACGCTGTTCTGAGATGGAAATTCCAAAGACCGGCGCTAAGGAGTAAGAAGGTATAGCCAAGCGACTTAATTTTGATTACACCATATGGACTGAGAACAAACTCTCTGTATCGCAACCCATCTCTCTTTTTTTGCTTTTTGCTTGTGCCCATTTATGCTCAATTGGGTTAAGATCTGGCGAATATGTAGGCAAATACTCCACCATATACCCTGCATCGATGATGACTTGTTGAATATTATGTTTTTTGTGAAAAGTGGCATTGTCCATCATGATTACACTGTTTTTAGGGAGTACTGGGATAAGGACTTGTGTGACCCAGGCATAGAAAACATCGCTGTTAATATTGATATCAAATAATCCGATAGCAAACAGCGTTGTGCCTAATAAAGCGCCGATAACATTTGTTCTTCCCCTAGCTCCCCAGTTCTTCAGGCCAAAACACCGTTGACCTTTTGGGGAATAGCCGTGAGTCCGTGGGGCATCGTGTGAAAAACCACTTTCATCAATAAAAACAATAGGTTTACCTTCTTTTTCATACTGTTGTTTTTTTTGTTGAAATCCCTGCCGGGCGTTTTCGTCGGCTTTCGGATGACGTAGAGTTTTTTTTATAGGTCAATCCCAGCTTTTTAAGCGCTTGCCAAATGGCCTTCTGACAAACGCCAAAACGCTCTGCACGTTCTTTTTGGTAAGCATCTGGATATTGTTCAACATCTTTTATCAACTCGGATTTATCGATCTTTCGCTGACGCGTGGTCGATGCTTTTGACTCTATTTGATTAATCCAACGCGATACAGAGGCAGGGCCAATCCGAAATTGCTTCGCTGTTTCTCGGATACTCAACCCTTCGTTTTTCCGTGTAGATATCACTTTACGTCTAAAATCAATTGAATAGCTCATTTAAATAATGTAATCAAAATTAAGTCGTTTAGCTATATCATCAATAAAGGGTCTACGATTCCGTAAAATTTGGGTCATGCAACCGAGGCGCTTGATACCCGCGATGGCGTGTTCAACTGGCTTTGTTGAATAAATCGAACTTTCAGGGGATCGCCGGATCAAAGCACTATCATCGCTCCCGATAGCAGCTCCCCATGGCAAAGCAAAAGTTTAAAATCACCAACTGGCCCACCTACAACAAAGCACTCAGACAACGCGGCTCCCTGACGGTCTGGCTTGATGAGTCCGCCATCGCTGCATGGACTGACAGTGCTTCGCCTGAAGGTCGTGGTCGGCCGCTTTACTACACCGATATGGCTGTTACCACGGTTTTGATGATAAAGCGCGTGTTTAACCTGTCGCTCCGGGCATTACAGGGCTTTGTCGACTCGGTTTTTACACTGATGAGCCTGCCACTGCGCTGCCCGGACTACTCTCTGGTCAGTCGGCGGGCAAAAACCGTCAGTATCAGCATAAAAACGCCAACGCGTGGTGAAATCTCGCATCTGGTCATCGACAGTACCGGTCTGAAGGTCTTTGGCGAAGGTGAATGGAAAGTCAGGCAGCATGGGGCTGACAGACGAAGAGTGTGGCGCAAGCTTCATCTGGCAGCAGACAGTGCGACGCATGAGATTATCTGTGCCGACTTATCGCTCAGCGGAACGACAGATGCGCAGGCACTGCCGGGCCTGATTAACCAAACCCACCGAAAAATCAGGGAAGTGTCAGCAGACGGTGCTTATGACGCCCGTTACTGCCACGATGCGTTGCTAAGAAAGAAAATCAGGCCCCTTATCCCGCCGCGAAGCGGAGCCAAATACTGGCCGGACAAGTACCATGAACGTAACCATGCGGTGGCGAATCAGCGTCTGAGCGGGAGTAATGATATGTGGAAAAAGAAAGTGGGTTATCACCGGCGTTCAGTGGCAGAAACAGCGATGTTCCGCATAAAAACTTTGCTGGGTGGCCATCTGAGCCTGCGTGACTATGAGGCTCAAGTAGGTGAAGCCATAGCGATGGTCAAAGCGCTGAACCGTATGACGTTGTTGGGTATGCCACACAGCGTCAGGATAGGATATAGCCAACCGACTTAAAAATGATTACATCCTATGCCCTGATATGCGGCAAAGAAGCATAGCTGGCTGTTATCAAAATAATGTCGCTTGGCTATAACAGGTGTAGCAGAGGGAGTCATCCTGTCGGCTAATTCTGATTTATTCAACAAAGCCTGTTCAACTGTAATACGGATGCCCGAGATTATTTTATTTTCTTGTTTTTGTTCAGGCGATAAAGGTCTTTTTCGAGTTCCTTTTTTTGGGGTTTGTGTATTAGGATGCTGTTTATCTATACCTTGAAAACCGGTATCTGCCCAGATGGTTACCTCAGGAGGAATATGGCGAATTATATCGACTTTATCGAGTAAGCGTTTATCGTGACGGCGCCCATTTTTGCTCATGGGGATAAATCCAATTTGCCTTGTTTCGTCAGTCATAATAAGCCCTTTTCGAGTGGTCTGTCTTTTCTTTCCCGAATACATTTTCTTTCGCCGACGCAGATTCTTAGGCTTTTGGACAGGTCGCTCTGTCCCATCAATAAAGACGTCTTTAACTCCAGGAAAGGCGCGAAAAAATTCCTCAGCAGAGCGAATTTGACGAGCGAGCAAAACACATTCTCGCCCCAAGGTCATCTCTAAAACCGGCAATAATATTTTTACCCAGCGACATACCCGTGTTCTATCTAAACCAAAAAGAAGTCCTTGCAAATAATAGGTCGGATAACATTTTAAATACAATAAAATAAAAAGCAGTTTATCTAATGGGAGTCTGTAAAGAATTTTGTGTAAATGGCTCCATTGCTTAACCGGAGATTCGTTCTCCATACATCAACATGAATTGGCTCATAGCAGGTTTCCAGTCTCTGATTGGCAAGGTCCATTTAGCAGAGATATTATGCAAGGCTAGATAGAGTAATTTTATCACCGAGTCATCCGTTGGAAATATTCGTCGCGTTTTCGTTATCTTGCGCAATGAAGCATTTAACGACTCTATCGCGTTGGTGGTGTAGATAACCTTGCGGATCTCCGGCGGAAAGTCAAAAATGACGATGAGACGTTCCCAATTATTTCTCCACGACGGGCTGATCGTCGGGAACTGCTCATCCCATTTGGCCGCGAAGGCATCCAGGGCCTCTTCAGCGCCCTCTAGCGTTGCGGAACTATAGATGGTGCGCAGGTCAGCAGCAACGGCCTTACGCTCTTTCCAGCCGACGTAGCGCAGCGAGTTCCGCACCTGATGCACAATGCAGAGCTGTACCCGAGTATGCGGGTAAACAGCTTCAATGGCATCAGGAAAGCCTTTCAGGCCATCGCAGCAGGCGACGAAGATGTCCTTTAGCCCACGATTTTTCAGTTCTGTCATCACAGATAACCAGAACTTGGCCCCCTCAGTTTTGGCTATCCATAGCCCCAGCAGCTCTTTTTCGCCCTGGCCGTTGACGCCGAGGGCCAGATAAACAGACTTGTTGGCCACGGCTCCGCCGTCCTGGCTTTTGACAACAATACAGTCAAGGTAAACAATGGGATAAAGCGCATCCAGCGGCCGTTGCTGCCAGCGCTTAACTTCATCCATCACAGCATTGGTCACTTGAGAAATGAAGCCAGCGGAAACATCGACCCCGTAGACTTCTTTAAAGTGTGCCTGAATATCACGGGTTGATAACCCTCTGGAATAGAGAGAAATAATGCGGTCATCGAAGCCGTTAAGCTGTTTTTCGTTCTTACCGATCAGTGTCGGCTCGAAGGTACTGTTGCGGTCGCGCGGAATATCGAGCTCGATCTCCCCATTTTGGCTACGTACGCTCTTGGATGTCTTGCCATTGCGGGAGTTGCCTGAATGATTACCTGCCGGGTCATGCTTAGCATACCCAAGGTGCATCTCCATCTCAGCTTCAAGAACCCGTTCCGCCAGTCTTTTAGTCAGCACCTTGAGTAGGCCTGATTCACCCAGCAGATCCTGAGGGGAGTGACAATCTTGAAGCAGTTGGTCAATAAGTTCGTTGCTGATAGGCATTTTGTTATCCTTTGAAGGTTTTCCTCAAAATGCCATTTACACAGATTATTTTACAGTCTCTCTAATGGGGTTGGGATAAATCCTTTCTGCCCTGCACCCATCTGCCGCTCGTGATCTTTTCGATTCTTTTTCCGATAAATCAAATAACAAGCTGAAAATTCAGCGGCTAAATTTTTCAATTCTTCGACTGATAATCCAATGATTGCTTTACATAAACGATTATCTCGTAACAACCGCTCTTTGTTGATCATTTCAAACCTTTATTCTCTAAGTTAAACCTCTTTTTATTCTCAATAGCGGCTTTGTTGAATAATTTAACCGTTTGATTTACATCTTCTTTAGTTAGAATGCATTTACAGAGAATGTATTTTGTTAGAACGACAAATCAAATAGTTAGCACAATAAAAAGCATTCCGAGAGGAAAAATTGGTCGTTGAAATTTTATAATGCTTATATAAATCAGTATCTTAAATTATTCAACAAAGCCCTCAATAGCCTGACAAAAAATGCAAGTCTCTATTCAGCAACTAGTTTATAGTTTCTTGCGGCTTTGTTGAATAAATCAGAATTAGCCGACAGGATGACTCCCTCTGCTACACCTGTTATCCTATCCTGACGCTGTGTGGGATACCCAACAACGTCATACGGTTCAGCGCTTTGACCATCGCTATGGCTTCACCTACTTGAGCCTCATAGTCATGCAGGCTCAGATGGCCACCCAGCAAAGTTTTTATGCGGAACATCGCTGTTTCTGCCACTGAACGCCGGTGATAACCCACTTTCTTTTTCCACATATCATTACTCCCGCTCAGACGCTGATTCGCCACCGCATGGTTACGTTCATGGTACTTGTCCGGCCAGTATTTGGCTCCGCTTCGCGGCGGGATAAGGGGCCTGATTTTCTTTCTTAGCAACGCATCGTGGCAGTATAGCCAAGCGACATTATTTTGATAACAGCCAGCTATGCTTCTTTGCCGCATATCAGGGCATAGGATGTAATCATTTTTAAGTCGGTTGGCTATAACGGGCGTCATAAGCACCGTCTGCTGACACTTCCCTGATTTTTCGGTGGGTTTGGTTAATCAGGCCCGGCAGTGCCTGCGCATCTGTCGTTCCGCTGAGCGATAAGTCGGCACAGATAATCTCATGCGTCGCACTGTCTGCTGCCAGATGAAGCTTGCGCCACACTCTTCATCTGTCAGCCCCATGCTGCCTGACTTTCCATTCACCTTCGCCAAAGACCTTCAGACCGGTACTGTCGATGACCAGATGCGAGATTTCACCACGCGTTGGCGTTTTTATGCTGATACTGACGGTTTTTGCCCGCCGACTGACCAGAGAGTAGTCCGGGCAGCGCAGTGGCAGGCTCATCAGTGTAAAAACCGAGTCGACAAAGCCCTGTAATGCCCGGAGCGACAGGTTAAACACCCGCTTTATCATCAAAACCGTGGTATAGCTAAACGACTTAATTTTGATTACATTATTTAAATGAGCTATTCAATTGATTTTAGACGTAAAGTGATATCTACACGGAAAAACGAAGGGTTGAGTATCCGAGAAACAGCGAAGCAATTTCGGATTGGCCCTGCCTCTGTATCGCGTTGGATTAATCAAATAGAGTCAAAAGCATCGACCACGCGTCAGCGAAAGATCGATAAATCCGAGTTGATAAAAGATGTTGAACAATATCCAGATGCTTACCAAAAAGAACGTGCAGAGCGTTTTGGCGTTTGTCAGAAGGCCATTTGGCAAGCGCTTAAAAAGCTGGGATTGACCTATAAAAAAAACTCTACGTCATCCGAAAGCCGACGAAAACGCCCGGCAGGGATTTCAACAAAAAAAACAACAGTATGAAAAAGAAGGTAAACCTATTGTTTTTATTGATGAAAGTGGTTTTTCACACGATGCCCCACGGACTCACGGCTATTCCCCAAAAGGTCAACGGTGTTTTGGCCTGAAGAACTGGGGAGCTAGGGGAAGAACAAATGTTATCGGCGCTTTATTAGGCACAACGCTGTTTGCTATCGGATTATTTGATATCAATATTAACAGCGATGTTTTCTATGCCTGGGTCACACAAGTCCTTATCCCAGTACTCCCTAAAAACAGTGTAATCATGATGGACAATGCCACTTTTCACAAAAAACATAATATTCAACAAGTCATCATCGATGCAGGGTATATGGTGGAGTATTTGCCTACATATTCGCCAGATCTTAACCCAATTGAGCATAAATGGGCACAAGCAAAAAGCAAAAAAAGAGAGATGGGTTGCGATACAGAGAGTTTGTTCTCAGTCCATATGGTGTAATCAAAATTAAGTCGCTTGGCTATAACAGCCATATCGGTGTAGTAAAGCAGCCGACCACGACCTTCAGGCGAAGAACTGTCAGTCCATGCAGCGATGGCCGACTCATCAAGCCAGACCGTCAGGGAGCCGCGTTGTCTGAGTGCTTTGTTGTAGGTGGGCCAGTTGGTGATTTTAAACTTTTGCTTTGCCATGGGGAGCTGCTATCGGGAGCGATGATAGTGCTTTGATCCGGCGATCCCCTGAAAGTTCGATTTATTCAACAAAGCCGTTTCTTGCCGTTTTTTCATAACGTGTGGCAATCCGTCTATATTCCTTTAAACGGCCAAAACATCTTTCTACAACGTTGCGACGGCGATAAGCATCACGATAAAGTTGTGAGCGTCCATCTGAAGCCAGTTTTTCATTTGATTTTCGGGGGATAACCGTTTTTATCCCTTTTCTTTTCAACTCGTTACGGAATGTATTGCCAGAGTAGGCTTTGTCAGCCAGTACCGCATGACCACGACGCTTCATGCTACCGTTCTGCCGTTGCACGCCAATGCCGTCCAGGAGTCGTAACGCGAACAGGCTTTCGTGAGCCTGCCCAGCACTCAGTACGATATTTAGCGGGATGCCGCTTCCGTCAGTCGCCATGTGGATTTTGGTGCCATAACCACCTCGTGAGCGACCCAGGCTGTTATCGTTGGTAATATCGGGATGTTTTTTTGAGCGCCAGCCGCACATTTGAGCGCACGGATATTGCTGCCACCCAGCGCAGTGGCTGACCAGTCAACAAGTCTATGAGCATCAAGAAATGAAAGTAACCTATTAAAAATAATGTTAATAACTCCAGACTTTGACCATCTATTGAAACGGTTATAAACGGTTTTCCATGGGCCGTAACGTTCAGGTAAATCACGCCATGGGGCACCTGAACACAGTATCCAGAACATGCCGTTGACGATTTTGCGATGTTCTGCCCATGGCCGGCCTGCCTGCGGAGATGTCAAAACGGTTGGTAACAAGGGCTCAATGATTGCCCATGCTTCATCAGAAAGATCGTAGCGAGCCATAATCCAAAGTGTCTTAGAAACAGATGGATACTATAGCTCAAGCAATTAAGGGACACAGCCTAGTCCGGTGTTGTCACGCTACATCTCACGCCACACGGCGCTGAACGCGACGTAATTTCCGCTGGGCGATGAGGGCATCGATGATAAACAGCGCCAGCGCCGCCCAGATAAAACCAAACGCCACCATTTTGTCGCTGCCGAGCGGTTCGCCATAGAGCGTAACCGCGATGATAAACATCAGCGTTGGGCCGAGGTACTGGAAGAATCCAAGCGTAGACAGGCGCATTCTCACGGCGGCAGCGGTGAAAAACAGCAGCGGCGCGGTGGTCACGATGCCTGCGCTGACCAGCAGCAGATTGAGCGTCGTACTGTTATTATCAAGGTGGCTGCTCGGGGTATCGGCGATAAAAAACAGATAGATAATTGCCGCAGGCAGCAGCCACAGGGTTTCAATCAGCATACCGGTCTGGCCGTCTACGCCGAGTTTTTTGCGCAACAGGCCATAGATCGCGAAGCTATAGCTAAGCGACATTATTTTGATAACAGCCAGCTATGCTTCTTTGCCACATATCAGGGCATCGGCTGTAATCATTTTTAAGTCGGTTGGCTATAAAGGCCAGCGCCAAAGCAATCACTGGCACCGATCCAAACTGCCAGAGCTGAATCAATACGCCGCTGAAAGCCAACAGTACCGCATACCATTGCAGGCGGCGGAAACGCTCGCCGAGAAAAATCATTCCCAGCATCACGTTAACCAACGGGTTGATAAAATAGCCCAGGCTGGCTTCCAGAATGTGATTGTGGTTTACCGCCCAAATGTAGAGCAGCCAGTTACCCTCCACCAGCACGGCGGTCAGCGCCAGCAACAGCAGCGTTTTGGGTGATCCCATGACGTGCTGTACCTGACGCCATTTGCGGCTGACACTCACCAACACCAGCATAAAGAGAAACGACCAGATAATCCGGTGTGTAAGAATTTCTGTGGCAGGCACCGCGCCAATCAGCTTGAATTAGACGGGTGCGATACCCCAAATGAAATAGGCACCAAGGGCGAATAACACACCCTGGCGTGATTGCTGTTCATTCATGTGGAAGGCTTACTCAACGGACTGAAGAGGGAGTACTGTACGCGAAACCGCAGTGACTTTCATCTTCTCCTCCCGTTTTGGTGCTTCGTTGGGGTAAATTCGGATTTCTCGTTTTTATATATCGTGATCCTGCGAATAATTCGCCGTTATCCGACGATATAAGTGGCTGTAGCGGTGGCGATATGCACCTGTGCCTCGTTGTGCAACTCGGCGCGCGCCACGGCAATTTTATTGCCGCCACGCCGCAGCGTGCTGGTCAGCGTAAAGTGCTCGCCGCGGCCCGGGCGCAGATAGTCCACGCGCAGATCGATGGTGCCCATGCGCGCCAGTCGCTGGTGAAATTCCTGAGCGCTGATGCTGTTGTGCCGTAACAGCGCGCTGCCGACGCAGACCAGTCCAGCGGCCACATCCAGCCCGGCGGCGATCACACCGCCGTGGAGAATTTTTTGCAGCGCATTGCCCACCAATCGCTCCTGACGATCAAACACCAGAATGGCATGGTCGGCCTCAAACTCACGCAGCTCAAGCCCCAGCTCCCGGTTGAAGGGCATCTGATAGATGAAAATGTCGCTGACGCGCTGGCGCACGCTCTCTTGCGGCAGCATGGCATCAGGGGGAAGTGTGTCATCCTGCTGTACCCGCGGTAGTGACATAGCGGTCGGCCCTCAGTAACGATCGGAACAGAGAATAAGGATAGTTTAACGGGCTTTGTTGAATAATTTAAGATACTGATTTATATAAGCATTATAAAATTTCAACGACTAATTTTTCCTCTCGGAATGCTTTTTATTGTGCTAACTATTTGATTTGTCGTTCTAACAAAATACATTCTCTGTAAATGCATTCTAACTAAAGAAGATGTAAATCAAACGGTTAAATTATTCAACAAAGCCAGTTTAACGTTAAATTTTTGTTTTTTTTATGAGGCATTTCTGTTTCTTTTCAGAAAAGCATGAATAAGTAGGAAGTGGATGATTCAAGTACAAATTATGAAGCTAGAATAATAACGAGCGTGTCTATATCCGTCATACTTCACGTTGCTGATGCGTTTGCTGCACTCATTCACCCGAATCACTTACCTGAGTAAGCTCATCGGGATTCATTCGATTGCCGCCTTTCCGCAACTCGAATTATTTAGGGTATACATTTTTCCTTACTTTAATGTTGGTCGGAGGGCTTTGTTGAATAATTTAACCGTTTGATTTACATCTTCTTTAGTTAGAATGCATTTACAGAGAATGTATTTTGTTAGAACGACAAATCAAATAGTTAGCACAATAAAAAGCATTCCGAGAGGAAAAATTAGTCGTTGAAATTTTATAATGCTTATATAAATCAGTATCTTAAATTATTCAACAAAGCCTGGTCGGAGATACCGTATGCGCAAAATTGCGGGCGTAGTGGCGCTCTTGTTGGCGGCACAAGTTCAGGCAGAAGAAGCAAAGGTTCAGGTTGTACACGACAGACCCGCAGTGCGTGGCAGCATTATTGCCAATTTGCTGCAAGACCATGATAACCCTTTTATCCTTTATCCTTTATCCTTACGAAAGCAACTATCTGCTTTATACCTATACCACCAACATCAACAAGCAGGCGATCAGCAGTTACGACTGGGCTAAGGAAGCGCGCAAGGATGAAGTGAATTTTCAGTTGAGTCTGGCCTTCCCCATCTGGCGCGGCATCATGGGCGAGAATTCGCTGTTGGGCGTGTCTTATACTCAGCAATCCTGGTGGCAGATGTCGAATGCCGATGAATCCTCACCGTTTCGTGAAACCAACTATGAACCGCAGATATTTCTTGGCTGGGCGACCGATTACAGCCTGGGCGGATGGACATTGCGTGATGTGGAAGTGGGGTTGAATCACCAATCCAACGGCAAGGCAGACCCAACCTCACGCAGTTGGAATCGCGCCTATATGCGCCTGATGGCGCAAAACGGCAACTGGAAGGTCGATCTCAAACCTTGGTTCCTGATCCCCGACCGCAAGGATGACAACCCGGATATCACCAAATACCTGGGGTATTATCGGGTGCGTGTCGGCTACGTTTGGGGCGACAGCATTTTCAGCGTAGCTGGCCATTACAACTGGAACAGCGGTTACGGCAACGCAGAGTTGGGGTGGAGCTACCCGATAACCAAGCATGTTCGCTTCTATACCAAGGTGTTTAGTGGCTACGGCGAGTCAATGATCGACTATAACCACCGGCAGACGCGTTATGGTGTCGGTCTGATGTTGAACGATATCTTTTGAGGCGCGTTTTCAGAAAAAATAATTCTCGTGGTCAAAAGATTGCAGTTTTTATCACAGGCGCTGAAAATAGCGCCTGTTTGATTTTATCGGCCACGGGCTGATGTGATGCAAAGAGGATCGGGGAACGCGTGTCTACGGCGGAAGTGTTAAATAAGGAAGCGTTAGCGGCTCAGGCTCTACGCGATACGTTCGGTTATCAGCAATTCCGTCCCGGTCAGGATGCGGTCATTCAGGCTGCGGTCAGCGGTCAGGATTGTCTGGTGATCATGCCGACCGGGGGCGGGAAATCGCTGTGCTACCAGATTCCGGCATTGGTGTTGGATGGCCTGACGCTGGTGGTGTCTCCGCTGATCTCTTTGATGAAAGACCAGGTAGATCAGCTTCTTGCCTACGGCGTGACGGCCGCCTGCCTGAACTCGACTCAGACCCGTGAACAGCAGTGGTACGTGATGACCCGCTGTCGCAGCGGTGACATCAAGCTGCTGTATATCGCGCCGGAGCGTTTAACCACGGACAGCTTTTTTGACCAGCTTGCCCAGTGGAATCCGGCACTGATTGCCATCGACGAAGCGCACTGTATCTCCCAGTGGGGGCATGATTTCCGCCCAGAATACCGCGCCCTTGGGCAAATCAAACAGCGTTTCCCCACGCTGCCAGTGGTTGCCTTGACGGCCACCGCCGACGACGCGACGCGCAGTGATATTGTGCGTCTGCTTGATCTGCGCGAACCGCATATTCATCTGAGCAGCTTCGATCGGCCCAATATCCGCTACACGCTGGTGGAAAAATTCAAACCGCTCGATCAACTGTGGATGTTTGTGCAGGGGCAGCGTGGTAAAAGCGGCATTATTTATTGTAACAGCCGGGCGAAGGTCGAGGATATCAGCGCGCGTTTGCAAAACCGGGGTCTCAGCGTGGCGGCCTATCATGCCGGTTTGGACAACGAACGGCGCGCGCAGGTACAGGAAGCGTTCTTGCGTGACGATTTACAAGTGGTGGTAGCCACCGTCGCCTTTGGGATGGGCATCAACAAACCCAACGTGCGCTTTGTGGTGCACTTTGATATCCCGCGCACGATCGAATCCTACTATCAAGAGACCGGGCGCGCCGGGCGTGATGGCCTGCCTGCGGAGGCCGCGCTGTTTTACGATCCTGCCGACATGGCGTGGTTGCGCCGCTGCCTTGAGGAAAAACCGCCGGGTCCACAGCAAGAAATTGAACGGCACAAGTTGAACGCGATGGGGGCGTTCGCGGAGGCGCAAACCTGCCGGCGCCTAGTGCTGCTTAACTATTTTGGTGAAGGGCGGCACGCCCCCTGCGGTAACTGTGACATCTGCCTCGATCCGCCTAAGCTTTATGATGGTCTGGTTGATGCGCAAAAGGCGCTCTCCTGCGTATACCGAGTGGGGCAGCGCTTCGGCCTGGGCTATGTGGTGGAAGTGCTGCGCGGAGCCAATAACCAGCGTATTCGCGAATGGGGTCACGACAAGCTGCCAGTATACGGCATTGGCCGTGAGCAATCGCATGAGCATTGGGTCAGCGTGCTGCGCCAACTGATTCACCTGGGGTTCCTCACGCAAAATATTGCATTGCACTCAGCGGTACAGCTTACAGAATCGGCCCGTCCGGTGCTGCGCGGTGAGATACCGTTACAGTTGGCGGTGCCGCGCGTGGTTAACCTGAAGCCGAAAGCGAACCAAAAATCGTATACCGGGCTTTACGATCGCAAGCTGTTTGCCAAACTGCGCAAATTACGCAAAGCCATTGCTGATGAGGGCGATATCCCGCCTTATGTGGTGTTCAGTGATGCCACGCTGCTGGAAATGGCCGATCGCTTGCCGGTGACAGCAAGCGAATTACTGACGATTAACGGCGTCGGGCAGCGTAAACTGGAACGGTTTGGTACGCCATTTATGTCGCTGATCCGTGAGCATCTGGACGATGGCGAGGATGTGCGCTGATTGGACTTGAATTTCTAGACTCTGTGGTAAAAAAGGAAAATATCATGATGTTGTTTTTGACCGTGGCGATGGTGCACTTCGTGACATTGATGAGCCCGGGGCCGGATTTCTTCTTTGTTTCCCAGACTGCGGCGAGTCGCTCGCGCAAAGAAGCGATGATGGGCGTGCTGGGGATTTCTCTGGGGGTCATGGTGTGGGCGTCCATTGCGTTGATGGGTTTGCACCTGTTGCTGCAAAAAATGGCGTGGTTGCATGATGCCATTACCATCGGCGGTGGATTGTATCTGTGCTGGATGGGATGGCACATGTTGCGTGCAGCGCGTCGCAAAGGGGAGTCGCAAACGGTTGAAACGGTAGAACTGCCTTCGAAAGGGAAAACCTTTATGCGCGGTCTGCTGACCAATCTGGCCAACCCGAAAGCGCTGATCTATTTCGGCAGCGTATTCTCTCTGTTTGTCGGCGACAGCGTTGGCACCAGCGCGCGCTGGGGGCTGTTTGCGTTAATCTCATTGGAAACGCTGCTGTGGTTTAGCCTGGTGGCAATGGTGTTTGCTTTGCCTGCGATGCGTCGCGGCTATCAGCGTTTGGCTAAGTGGATCGACGGTCTGGCTGGGGTGCTGTTTACCGGTTTTGGGCTGCATCTGATTATTTCGCGCTAAACCAGTGGCGTAGCACTTCCGCTGTTTTTTCCTCGCCGCCGGTTGGCGGCGAGTGACGTATTATACCTTACGCGCCGTTGCCAGTAGCGCGCCGACCAGCATAAACAACGAGCCAAACAGCCGGTTGAGCAGGCGGATTTGGCGCGGTCCTTTCAGCCATACCGCAATACGAGTGGCGAGCGTGGCGTAACCGATCATCACCACGATATCGACCGCCACGGTGGTCACGCCTAGTATCAGATACTGAGCGACCTGCGGTTGGTGCGGCACGATGAACTGTGGGAACAGCGCCGCCAGAAAAACAATGCTTTTCGGGTTGGTGAGGTTGACCAGCACGGCGCGACGAAACAGTTGGCGGCGTGGCAGGGTACCCGCCAGCGCATGCAGATCGAGTGAACCGGCGGCGCGCCATTGCTGGATGCCGAGCCAGATCAGATAAGCGGCACCGAGCCATTTCAGAATGTCAAAAGCCAGCAGCGATTGTGATAGCAGCGCGCCAAGACCGATACCCACCAATACGATATGGATAGCCAGCCCGACTTGCAGCCCGGCGATGGATGCCGCCGCTCCGCGATAGCCGTGACTGATGGCGGTACTCATGGTGTTAATCGCACCCGACCCCGGAGAAAGGCTGAGAATAAGCGTTGTGAGAAGATAGGTTAACCACCAGTCGAGGGTCATAGCTGCTTCCTGATTGCATGTTGTTGCGTTGTTTGCGATGGCATTGCTGACGACGGTATTGTTTGCCGATGTGTTACGTGGTTAAACATTACGACCGCATGTGCCACAATACGCCATTGCTGATTGTTGTGCCAGCGATCACAAAACTCTCTTGTGGACACCTGCCTTGCAAGCGTTTAGCGCGGTGCCTTGCATCAAGGAGAAACGCGATGTCACCCGAAATTTCCGGCCTTTTGTTAAGAGAAAAACAGTTTTCTGCTTTTGTCACCGGCACGCTGTTGGATTTCTGGCGTCAGCGTGAGGAGGGCGAATTTCCCGGCGTTGACGATGTGCCGATCCGCTTTGTGCGCTTTACCGCGCGACAGCACTCGCGTTTGGTGGTGGTGTTTCCTGGCCGCATTGAAAGCTATGTAAAGTATGGTGAAGTCGCCTAAGATTTGTTTCAGGCGGGTTATGATGTTCTGATCATGGATCATATAGCCAAGCGACATTATTTTGATAACAGCCAGCTATGCTTCTTTGCCGCATATCAGGGCATAGGATGTAATCATTTTTAAGTCGGTTGGCTATAGCGGCCAAGGGCGCTCCGGGCGGATGCTGGAAGACGGCAATCGTGGCCATGTGGTACGCTTTGGCGATTACGTCTACGATGTCGAACAATTCTGGTTGCACCATGTGGATGCTGTAAAAACGGCCGACCCCGAGCGTTACAAGCGCTGTTTTGCGCTTGCCCACTCAATGGGCGGCGCGATCCTGGGGCATTTTTTGGCACGTCGGCCGGAGGCATTCGATGCCGCGGTTCTATGTGCGCCCATGTTTGGCATTAAATTGCCGATGCCGTGCTGGCTGGCCTCACGCATTGTTGCCTGGGCGGAGCTGCATCCGCGCATTCGCGATGATTATTATGCTATCGGCACCGGGCAATGGCGTCCGTTGCCTTATTTGATCAACGTGTTAACGCACAGCCGCGAGCGTTACCGTCGCAGCGTGCGCGCCTATGCTGATGAACTCGGCCTGCGCGTTGGTGGCACGACCTATCATTGGATGCGGGAATCGATGGCCGCCGGGCGAGAACTGATGGCCTTGGCTGCGCACATTACCACCCCCTTGCTGCTGCTTCAGGCGCAGGAGGATATCGTGGTGGATAATCACAGTCAGGATGCGTTTTGTCAGGCGTTGGCTGAAGCGGGACACCCCTGTGCTGGCGCTACTCCAGTGGTGATAGCGGGGGCTCGCCATGAACTGTTATTCGAAGAAGATGGTATTCGGGCGCAGGTGTTTACCCATATTCTTAATCATTTTGCACAATATCCGTAAATGTTGCGGCCGACGCCGCGCCATTCCCCTTAAAGGTGAGAGTTCTCTGTTATGTATCACGTCGTTGCTTCCGATTTAGATGGCACGCTGCTGTCGCCAGACCACACGCTGTCTCCGTTAGCCAAAGAGACCCTGAAACTGCTGACTGCACAGGGCATCCACTTTGTGTTTGCCACCGGGCGGCATCATCTGGATGTGGGTCAGATTCGTGACGGGCTGGGTATCAGCGCCTTTATGATCACCTCTAACGGCGCGCGTGTGCACAATACCCAGGGAACGTTGATTTTCAGCCACAATCTGGATCAGGACATCGCACACGATCTCTACGGTATGGTGTACCACAACCCGGAGATGCTGACGCACGTCTACCGCGACGATGAATGGTTTATGAGCCGCTCCCGCCCGGAAGAGGAACGCTTTTTTCAGGAGTCGGTATTCAAATACAAATTGTTTGAACCGGGTCTGCTCGGCACCGACGGTGTGAGCAAAGTATTCTTCACCTGTGACAGCCACGAGAAACTGCTGCCGTTGGAAGAGGCGATCAATGCGCGCTGGGGCGATCGGGTTAACGTGAGATTTTCCACGCTGAGCTGCCTGGAAGTGATGGCGGGCCGCGTATCCAAAGGCCATGCGTTGGAGCAAGTCGCCAAGCTGATGGGCCATACCCTGACTTCGTGCATTGCGTTTGGCGATGGTATGAACGATTTTGAAATGCTGTCGATGGCCGGTAAAGGATGCATTATGCGCAATGCGCATCAGCGCCTGAAAGATTTACTGCCGCAGTTGGAGGTTATTGGCAGTAACGCAGAGGATGCGGTAGCGCAGGTGCTGCGCCGTTTGTTTCTCTCTGCGGAGTGACGGTGTTGCTGGCGGCCAAGGCCGCCAGCAGACAGAGGAAGCTCGCGATTGGGCGCGTTTCTCCATTTCTGCCTTATGTTTCTTCTCATTAACCATAACAATAAACAGCAGCAGCACTGCGATGACGCTGCCGCCGATCATCACCATAAAGCCGCCGTCCCAGCCGAAGAAATCAACGGTGTAGCCAACAATGGCACTGGCCGCAACGGACCCGCCGAGGTAACCGAACAGGCCGGTAAAGCCTGCTGCCGTGCCCGCCGCTTTTTTCGGTGCCAGTTCCAACGCATGCAGACCGATCAGCATGACCGGGCCGTAAATCAGGAAGCCGATCACGATCATACAGGCCATATCGATGCCAGGGTTGCCGGCAGGGTTCAGCCAGTAAACCACGGTGGTGATGGTGACCAGTGTCATAAAGAACACCCCAGTGGCACCACGGTTGCCCTTGAACACCTTGTCAGACATCCAACCGCAAATCAGCGTGCCGGGGATCCCGGCATATTCGTACAGGAAGTAAGCCCAGGAGGATTTGTCCAGCGCGAAGTGCTTCACTTCTTTCAGGTAGGTCGGTGACCAGTCGAGAATACCGTAACGCAGCAGGTAGACGAACACGTTAGCGATGGCGATATACCATAAAGCGTGTTGCTTAATAGTGAAATAAGGGTGTTTCGGTGATTGAAGTAAATTTTACGCTGTTCTGAGATGGAAATTCCAAAGACCGGCGCTAAGGAGTAAGAAGGTATCATCAATAAAGGGTCTACGATTCCGTAAAATTTGGGTCATGCAACCGAGGCGCTTGATACCCGCGATGGCGTGTTCAACTGTAATACGGATGCCCGAGATTATTTTATTTGAGTCTGTAAAGAATTTTGTGTAAATGGCTCCATTGCTTAACCGGAGATTCGTTCTCCATACATCAACATGAATTGGCTCATAGCAGGTTTCCAGTCTCTGATTGGCAAGGTCCATTTAGCAGAGATATTATGCAAGGCTAGATAGAGTAATTTTATCACCGAGTCATCCGTTGGAAATATTCGTCGCGTTTTCGTTATCTTGCGCAATGAAGCATTTAACGACTCTATCGCGTTGGTGGTGTAGATAACCTTGCGGATCTCCGGCGGAAAGTCAAAAATGACGATGAGACGTTCCCAATTATTTCTCCACGACGGGCTGATCGTCGGGAACTGTTCATCCCATTTGGCCGCGAAGGCATCCAGGGCCTCTTCAGCGCCCTCTAGCGTTGCGGAACTATAGATGGTGCGCAGGTCAGCAGCAACGGCCTTACGCTCTTTCCAGCCGACGTAGCGCAGCGAGTTCCGCACCTGATGCACAATGCAGAGCTGTACCCGCGTATGCGGGTAAACAGCTTCAATGGCATCAGGAAAGCCTTTCAGGCCATCGCAGCAGGCGACGAAGATGTCCTTTAGCCCACGATTTTTCAGTTCTGTCATCACAGATAACCAGAACTTGGCCCCCTCAGTTTTGGCTATCCATAGCCCCAGCAGCTCTTTTTCGCCCTGGCCGTTGACGCCGAGGGCCAGATAAACAGACTTGTTGGCCACGGCTCCGCCGTCCTGGCTTTTGACAACAATACAGTCAAGGTAAACAATGGGATAAAGCGCATCCAGCGGCCGTTGCTGCCAGCGCTTAACTTCATCCATCACAGCATTGGTCACTTGAGAAATGAAGCCAGCGGAAACATCGACCCCGTAGACTTCTTTAAAGTGTGCCTGAATATCACGGGTTGATAACCCTCTGGAATAGAGAGAAATAATGCGGTCATCGAAGCCGTTAAGCTGTTTTTCGTGCTTACCGATCAGTGTCGGCTCGAAGGTACTGTTGCGGTCGCGCGGAATATCGAGCTCGATCTCCCCATTTTGGCTACGTACGCTCTTGGATGTCTTGCCATTGCGTGAGTTGCCTGAATGATTACCAGCCGGGTCATGCTTAGCATACCCAAGGTGCATCTCCATCTCAGCTTCAAGAACCCGTTCCGCCAGTCTTTTAGTCAGCACCTTGAGTAGGCCTGATTCACCCAGCAGATCCTGAGGGGAGTGACAATCTTGAAGCAGTTGGTCAATAAGTTCGTTGCTGATAGGCATTTTGTTATCCTTTGAAGGTTTTCCTCAAAATGCCATTTACACAGATTATTTTACAGTCTCAACTCTCTGTATCGCAACCCATCTCTCTTTTTTTGCTTTTTGCTTGTGCCCATTTATGCTCAATTGGGTTAAGATCTGGCGAATATGTAGGCAAATACTCCACCATATACCCTGCATCGATGATGACTTGTTGAATATTATGTTTTTTGTGAAAAGTGGCATTGTCCATCATGATTACACTGTTTTTAGGGAGTACTGGGATAAGGACTTGTGTGACCCAGGCATAGAAAACATCGCTGTTAATATTGATATCAAATAATCCGATAGCAAACAGCGTTGTGCCTAATAAAGCGCCGATAACATTTGTTCTTCCCCTAGCTCCCCAGTTCTTCAGGCCAAAACACCGTTGACCTTTTGGGGAATAGCCGTGAGTCCGTGGGGTATCGTGTGAAAAACCACTTTCATCAATAAAAACAATAGGTTTACCTTCTTTTTCATACTGTTGTTTTTTTTGTTGAAATCCCTGCCGGGCGTTTTCGTCGGCTTTCGGATGACGTAGAGTTTTTTTTATAGGTCAATCCCAGCTTTTTAAGCGCTTGCCAAATGGCCTTCTGACAAACGCCAAAACGCTCTGCACGTTCTTTTTGGTAAGCATCTGGATATTGTTCAACATCTTTTATCAACTCGGATTTATCGATCTTTCGCTGACGCGTGGTCGATGCTTTTGACTCTATTTGATTAATCCAACGCGATACAGAGGCAGGGCCAATCCGAAATTGCTTCGCTGTTTCTCGGATACTCAACCCTTCGTTTTTCCGTGTGGATATCACTTTACGTCTAAAATCAATTGAATAGCTCATTTAAATAATGTAATCAAAATTAAGTCGTTTAGCTATATCCTATCCTGACGCTGTGTGGCATACCCAACAACGTCATACGGTTCAGCGCTTTGACCATCGCTATGGCTTCACCTACTTGAGCCTCATAGTCACGCAGGCTCAGATGGCCACCCAGCAAAGTTTTTATGCGGAACATCGCTGTTTCTGCCACTGAACGCCGGTGATAACCCACTTTCTTTTTCCACATATCATTACTCCCGCTCAGACGCTGATGCGCCACCGCATGGTTACGTTCATGGTACTTGTCCGGCCAGTATTTGGCTCCGCTTCGCGGCGGGATAAGGGGCCTGATTTTCTTTCTTAGCAACGCATCGTGGCAGTAACGGGGCTTTGTTGAATAATTTAAGATACTGATTTATATAAGCATTATAAAATTTCAACGACTAATTTTTCCTCTCGGAATGCTTTTTATTGTGCTAACTATTTGATTTGTCGTTCTAACAAAATACATTCTCTGTAAATGCATTCTAACTAAAGAAGATGTAAATCAAACGGTTAAATTATTCAACAAAGCCCAGTAACGGGCGTCATAAGCACCGTCTGCTGACACTTCCCTGATTTTTCGGTGGGTTTGGTTAATCAGGCCCGGCAGTGCCTGCGCATCTGTCGTTCCGCTGAGCGATAAGTCGGCACAGATAATCTCATGCGTCGCACTGTCTGCTGCCAGATGAAGCTTGCGCCACACTCTTCGTCTGTCAGCCCCATGCTGCCTGACTTTCCATTCACCTTCGCCAAAGACCTTCAGACCGGTACTGTCGATGACCAGATGCGAGATTTCACCACGCGTTGGCGTTTTTATGCTGATACTGACGGTTTTTGCCCGCCGACTGACCAGAGAGTAGTCCGGGCAGCGCAGTGGCAGGCTCATCAGTGTAAAAACCGAGTCGACAAAGCCCTGTAATGCCCGGAGCGACAGGTTAAACACGCGCTTTATCATCAAAACCGTGGTAACAGCCATATCGGTGTAGTAAAGCGGCCGACCACGACCTTCAGGCGAAGAACTGTCAGTCCATGCAGCGATGGCCGACTCATCAAGCCAGACCGTCAGGGAGCCGCGTTGTCTGAGTGCTTTGTTGTAGGTGGGCCAGTTGGTGATTTTAAACTTTTGCTTTGCCATGGGGAGCTGCTATCGGGAGCGATGATAGTGCTTTGATCCGGCGATCCCCTGAAAGTTCGATTTATTCAACAAAGCCGTGTGCCAGCGCCAGATTATTCACACCCTGTTGCAGCGGCACCAGACTTAACCCCGTGGGGCTTGAACCCGCCGTACTCGGACAGGCAGCTATCGTTGTACCTCTGTAAAACAGCAGAGAGGCGAGGAGGCGCCGAGCGTTGGTAAGCAAAAACATAGCGGTGATTATCCCTTTCATGCCCACGCTGCGCGAAAACCGGTCAGTAACCGTCTTATTTCATCAAGTAAGTGCGGATGCCATCAAGGAACATCTGGGTCGAAAGCATGACCAGAATCAGCCCCATCAGTCGCTCCAGCGCGGCAACGCCTTTCTCACCCAGCAAGCGTAAAAAGAGATCGGACATCAGCAGGATGATAAATGAAATTCCCCAGGCGATACCGAGTGCGAGCGTTAAATGCGGCAACTGATCCGGATATTGATGCGATAACAGCATCAGCGCGGCCAGAATAGACGGTCCGGCGACCAGAGGGATCGCCATAGGCACCAGAAAGGGTTCTTCCCCAGCGGGCAACCCACTGCTGTTGCTTTTCTGCGATGGGAATATCATGCGGATAGCGATTAAAAACAGCACAATGCCGCCAGAAATTGAGACGGTTTCGGTACGAAGGTTGAGGAAGGCCAGAATACGTTCGCCCGCAAACAGAAAAATCAGCATCAGCCCAAGGGCGATCACCATCTCACGAATCAGCACCACGCGTCGGCGTTTCGGATCCAGATGTTTCAGTACCGACATAAAGATGGGCAAATTGCCCAATGGATCCATAATTAACAGCAACAGAATGGTTGCTGAGATCATTTCGCTCATGGTGGTGGTGGACTCCTGTTATCCCTTAAATGATGGCACCGCATTAGCCTCATTGCTGAAAAAGCCGGTGTCATCGAATAAATTCACTTGCGGCTTCTGATACATTTTGTAAGGTTGATATATCCGTCATACTTCAAGTTGCATGTGCGTTGGCTGCGATCAGTCACCCGAATCACTTACCTGAGTAAGCGCATCGGGACTCATTCTCTTGCCGCCTTCCCGCAACGCGAATTATTTAGGGTATAGTCATCACGTTATGTAATATTTGCTGAGTTTGGTGATAAACCGATTTTTATTACCCCTCGCTCTGCCGTTATGATAGTCCTGCCGCCACGGTTTGCGCGCGTTTGCGTGTGGTAAACCTATTGTTCTGCAAGACATTCACCTGACGACAACAGGGTAACAGAGTGTGTGTCGGCCGTCAGTACTGTCTGTGTGGCAGTCCAAATTCTTTGTGTCATCCCAAGGCAGGATTGTTACCATGAAAAATGTTGGTTTTATCGGCTGGCGCGGTATGGTGGGTTCCGTTCTGATGCAGCGTATGCAGGAAGAGCGTGATTTTGACCTGATTCGTCCGGTGTTCTTTTCCACGTCACAACACGGCCAAGCTGCTCCGGTGCTGGGTGGACAGCAGGGCACGTTACAGGATGCCTACAATCTGGATGCACTGCGCGCGCTGGATATTATCATCACTTGCCAGGGCGGCGATTACACCAATGAGGTTTACCCGAAGCTGCGTGAAAGCGGCTGGCAGGGGTATTGGATCGATGCGGCTTCCTCGCTGCGTATGCGTGATGATGCGATCATCATCCTCGATCCAGTCAACCATGCGGTGATCAAACAGGGCTTGGACAGCGGCATTAAAACGTTCGTTGGCGGCAACTGTACCGTCAGCCTGATGCTGATGTCGCTGGGTGGCCTGTTTGCACACGAACTGGTGGAATGGGCCTCTGTGGCGACCTATCAGGCGGCATCTGGAGGCGGTGCGCGTCATATGCGCGAATTGTTGGTACAAATGGGTCTGCTGCACAATGATGTGGCGAAAGAGTTGCAGGACCCCGCCTCTGCTATTTTGGATATCGAGCGCAAAGTCACCGCGCTGACGCGCAGTGGCACGCTGCCGACCGACAATTTCGGTGTGCCGTTGGCGGGCAGTTTGATCCCGTGGATCGATAAACAACTGGATAACGGCCAGAGCCGCGAAGAGTGGAAAGGCCAGGCAGAAACCAACAAGATCCTCGGTGCCCAGTCCGTGATCCCGGTGGATGGTTTGTGCGTCCGCGTCGGGGCGCTACGCTGTCACAGCCAGGCGTTCACGCTGAAACTGAAGAAAGATGTTCCGGTATCTGAAATCGAACAACTGCTGGCAACCCATAACGATTGGGTGAAAGTGGTGCCAAACGATCGCGAGATCTCCATGCGTGAATTGACGCCTGCCGCAGTAACCGGCACGCTTTCCACGCCGGTGGGGCGTCTGCGTAAACTGAACATGGGGCCGCAGTATCTCTCCGCCTTTACGGTTGGTGACCAACTGTTGTGGGGCGCGGCAGAACCGCTGCGCCGTATGCTGCGCATCCTGCTGTAGTCTTCGCTGGATTGAATGCCCCGCGCCGTGCGGGGCATGTTCCCTCTCACTTACTGCCGTTACTTTCTTTGCGCTAGTGTCGCTTGCTACGCTCTCCCTCTTTTTAGCGGCATGCGGCATCAATTCCGTTGACCTTTCCAGTGACGTTTTGCCTGAGCAAGTTTTCGATGTGGTGGGCAAAGTCATTTAATGTTAACCAGTGTCGCGTGAGTGCCTGGCGATTTCCTGCCATGAGTTGTATGCGTAGCGTCTCTTCTTCTTGCTCCAGCTGGGAGGCATGTTCAAGCATAGAGGAGGCGAAGCCACAGTCGGAAAAATAATCGATAGCCTCGCTTCGGTGTGCGGGGTAGTGAAGGCTTTGCCACTGCTGCAGGGGGCGAAGGCAGCCGTGATCGGCCAGCTTTACCATCAGGCTCAACTGGTAATGTGCCCGCTGCCCATAGCATCCGCTTACCAGATAGCTGCGTGCGACCTGGCGGATGCTATAGAGATTATTCAAAATGGTGCTCACGGTATCTGACGGGCAGCTGGTCTGTGCAAAACAGAAGGGGCCGGCGAGGTGGCGCGTACCGTTGAGCAAGCCATGGCGGCGGAATGTGGGGTATTGTCGGATCGTGTTGAGGCTATAGACGGAGAGCGAGAGTTTCTCGAAGCGGTGCTGGATACGCCGGACCTGCTCCAGTGTGGGATGGTCGACACTGTCGAACACCGCCATAAGGTCAATATCCGAATCCGGTCTCATATCGCCACGCGCCGCGCTTCCATACAGATAAAGCGATAGCAGACGGTCACCGAAGGCGGCGTTTAGCGCATCAACGATAGGTGCCGTCATGCTGTGAATCGCCGCAGGAGCTGTTTCCGCGCGTTGGGCGATCACGCTCTGCGTGTCTGGGTAGCCTGCGGCAATGTGTTGGGCATAACACTCGACGATGGCACTCAGTCGTGCGGCGGCGGTGCGAAAGGTATTCGCGTTTTCTAACAGTGAGCGTTCAAAGGGTTGCCAATGGCTGTTGGTAAAGGTTAACCAGCGTAGGTCTTCTTTATTCATTCCCGCAACTGACAGCGGGCTATGATGACGCGTTTCCAACTGCCCCAGCAGTTTGCTGAGTCCCTGCTCTGCATAGCGCATCGCCCAGCCCAATTGACGTACGCCCCAGGCGTGCGTCTTTGCGGGCAAATCGCGCAAATAGTAGAGGCGAGCGATATGGGTTGTGGCAAAAGCGGCCTGTCGCAGTGTATCCGGATAATCGGGCTTGCATGCGGCCAGCGCGTGTTCTATCGATGCGTTACGGTAGGGCCAGTGACAGGTGTAGAACGGCCAACGACCGTGAGCAGGATAGTCGGCCAATTCTCTTTCTGTAAGGTAATTCAGCGACAACTCGGGAAACTCAGCGTGCAGATACTGTGCTGCAAATGCCATTTTTTCCCCACCGTCTTCGTGCACGATCAAATAATAATGGCCAACAGCACGTGATGAATAATCAGGCTGTCGTAAAAAGGCATCTGTCTCTGCGATGCCAGACAGGTTATCGCCAAACAGATATTTGGCAGTGGTGCAGAAGTGCTGTGTACGGGCATCTGTTTTTTGATTCATGATGGCTATAGGTCCATGTGTTTTATGTTGTTGACTAAAAAAGAGGGGCCTGTATTTACCTCGGTGATGTTTTTCATTCTCGGTAAATATATCCGTCATACTTCACGTTGCTGGTGCCTTGGCGACACCCGTTCACTCAAATCACTTACTTGAGTACGCGCATTGGGATAAATGAACCTCATCACTGAGCTTCACCCTACGGACCAGCGCAGGTGCTGTTCAAATTTGCCGCCTTCCTGCAACGCGCATTATTTAGGGTATACCTGCTTAACCCTGTTTTCAGTTTTTCGTTTCAATAATAATTGATGTCGTTCGCTCTGATAATTTGCTGGGAATTTCAGAGGGAATGGTGTTTGTGGTAATTAGCCTGAGTCATTGCGTGTCGTTTTTTCTAAAATAAGTGGATGTCTTGTTTAGTGATAACAGTCAATTGCTGTTTCGGCGATATGCGGTAAACGGGTGTGATCATATTTTACGGGTATCTCTATTAAATGGGGTTGGTGTGTCTGGAATGCTTTCTCGAACGCATCAGGGAAATCGGCAATATCCAAAATTTTTGTCGCAGATACGCCATTGGCGCGAGCCAGCAGGGTGAAATCAACCGGGCCAAATTCGGTCAGATGACGCTGTGGGTCAGTATCATTGAGATGCGGGTAATACTTGATAAGGCCAAACGCTGAATCCGCCAGAACAATGATAACCACCGGTAGCGAATACCGGACAAGGGTTTCAAGTTCCTGGCTGGTGGAGTGAAATCCGCCATCGCTGCAAAAGGCAATCACGCGCGTTTCAGGATGGCATATCTGTGCCGCCATCGCCGCAGGCAGGCCAAAGCCGAAACTGCCGCAGACGTTGGAACACAAAAAGTGGTTTGAGTGGTATGTAGTGGCCAGCAGTCCGGCATACTGCGTGTGCAGACCGACGTCGCTACAGAATATACCGTCACGCCCCAGCGCGGTGCTCACGGCAGCCACAATGCGTCGAATATCGGTGACGGTATCAGGCTGCGCGGCGGGCTGGCGCTTGTCAAAAAAACGCTTCAGTCGCTGGTGAGATGCCAGCCATTCCTGCTGAGGCAACCCGTAGTGGGCAAGTTGGTCAAGGCTACGTGTAATATCGCCCAGGCAGAGAATATCCGGTTGGAAAATATCGCCCATGGGGACATCTACGCCGTTTATCACCAGCGTGGGTTTATCGTTGCCCCACAATGCCGGCTTCAGGTCTTCACCGAAATCGTAGCCGATTAAAATCATCAAATCGACGCCCTCAAACAGCGGATGCAGAACGGAAGTGCGGTATACGTTATCCAGATATTTGTTGGCGGCGGTGAGAAACTGCGGGTGATCGTCGTGTACGGCACCCTTGGCCGCAAGGGAACAGATAATTGGCGCATTGATCTGTTTAGCGAAACGACACACGCTCGCCTGTGCGTTGTCGCGGATAACCTGATTACCAATGACAATCATCGGATGGGTTGCATCGGTAATGCTCTGGGCGGCACGGATAATATCGGCGCGCGCAGGCTTGGTTTTCTTTCTCCGGGTAAGGGGCTGCACGGCTTGCAAGATTGCCAGTGCCTCCCGATTCGGCACCTCGGTTTTCAGCAGATCCAGCGGAATACTGAGATAGGTGGGGCCCGGTAGGCCATCCAGCGTGCGCTGCAATGCGGTTTGGACGTGAGAACCCAGCGCTTCCGCCTTTTCGAGTTGCAGGCTGGATTTAGTGATGCCGGCCATCAATCCGACGTTATCAATACATTGATGCGTCAGGTTAAACCTGATCTGTGGGCGCGGAATTTGCGCGGAGCAGGCGACCATGGGCGAGCGGTCCAACATGGCGGAACACACGCCCGAAGCCATATTGGTTAATCCAGGGCCAAATGTGGCCCAGCACATATGAGGGTTTCCGGTGAGTCGCCCTGCGACATCAGCCATAATGCCTGCCGCAAATTCATGTCGGGTTAAATAAAAAGTAATACCAAACGCTTTATCAAAGCGTATCGCTTCCGCTTCACTGCCAATAATGCCGAAACACGTTGTTATGCCCATGCTGGACATCGCCCTAAGAAAAAGTGCATCAAATTGCATGTTCATCTCCTGTCCGTGAGGTGCGGTCAATAATTACGGTCCCGGATGTGTTAAATAAAGTAAATAACCTTGTGGAATGATTTCTGTTATCGGATGCTGTATTTTTATCTTTTTATTTATGAAAGCCACAGATTGTTATCTCTGTGAATGGCAGTGAGTGAAAGTACGAAGCTTGATGGGATGAAGTATAAAGGTTTTACATCAATAAAAAATAAACGCCGGATGAAAAGAAAATAATCAATGGAAATGCCTGGATGAGTTTCGGTATTATTATTTTTTACGTTGTTACCGAGATGCTTTACCGAATTGTTTGATTTTATACATTAAATATATTCGACATGATAATGGTATTCAATAGGTGTGTATGTTCAACGAATATGAAACTCACACGTTTCTTTCTGCAACCGAAGAAGAAAGATATCACTTAAGTCAACATCCTATTATAATGCTTTCATTATTAGAACCTATCCCAATAGGATTTTATTCCAGACAATGATGCCGCAGGTAAAATGCAGCATCGCCTCATAATTTTCGACTTTCTTCTCCCAGCGAGTCAGAACCCGACGAAAGCGATTCATCCAGCTGTGCGTTCTCTCCACTACCCAGCGGTGAGCTTTAAAATCCGTGTTTTTGATGGCTTCCGACTCCTCTTTCCTTGACTGGATATGAGGTTCGTAACGACGACTTTTCAGACAGGCCTCCAGCCATCCGGCTTCATAGCCTTTGTCCAGACAGAGGCGGAGCTTTCTGCCGGGTCTGCCCGTCTGAAGGGCGTCGAGAGTATCAGCAACCAGCTTTATGTCGTGGGTATTTGCCCCTGAGACAACCAGAGAGAGGGGAAGCCCGTTCGCATCGGTCATCAGGCTACGCTTTACACCCTGTTTCCCCCGGTCTGTGGGATTCCGTCCTGTTTTTTTGAGCCTGCCAGCGGTGACTTCGTCATACAACCATCCATCGACAGCCATGACCAGTCGATAGCATCCAGCTGCTCGCAGGCCAGCAACCCGTTCTGCCAGAACCGTTCAAAAACTCCTGCATCCCGCCACTCCTGGAAGCGGCGGTGAGCGGAGCTTGACGAGCATATCCCGGTGGCATTCAGGGAATTCCACTGGCAACCCGTTCTGAGCACAAAGAGAATGGCGTTCATTGCGGCACGATTGGCTTTGTTGAAT
This sequence comes from Symbiopectobacterium purcellii, assembly GCF_052050035.1. Lineage (GTDB taxonomy): Bacteria > Pseudomonadota > Gammaproteobacteria > Enterobacterales > Enterobacteriaceae > Symbiopectobacterium > Symbiopectobacterium purcellii_A. The sequence goes on along the minus strand of NZ_CP189882.1, from coordinate 2,472,772 downwards.
AATTTAACCGTTTGATTTACATCTTCTTTAGTTAGAATGCATTTACAGAGAATGTATTTTGTTAGAACGACAAATCAAATAGTTAGCACAATAAAAAGCATTCCGAGAGGAAAAATTAGTCGTTGAAATTTTATAATGCTTATATAAATCAGTATCTTAAATTATTCAACAAAGCCGGCACGATTATCAACATGTAGTGGCATACTGAATTTGGCCACCTAAGTAGAGGTGATATGCTTACCTCATAATTTTTATAGGTGCCAAAATGAGTAAAATAATTACTGCTGAATTTAAATGTGAAACCGCCAAATTAGTCCTTGACCAAAATTATACCTACCAGGAAGCCGCGAAAGCCATGAACGTCAGTCTTTCAGCGATTAGCCGGTGGGTAAGAGCCCTTCGTTTAGAACGTCAAGGGAAAACATCGCCTGGTCTGCCATTAACACCTGAACAAATTGAGTTCAGAGAAATGAAGAAAAAAATCCACCGACTGGAAATGGAGAATGCCATCTTAAAAAAGGCTACTGCGCTCTTAATGTCCGACTCACTGAAAAATTCTCGGTAGTTGAAAAGCTAAGAGTGCTTTATCCAGTGAAAGCGTTGTGTCGTATTTTTTAATGTTCACCGAAGCAGTTATCGCTATTGGTGTCGACCTAAGGAGCCAGATATTGAGCGGACGATAAAACGTAGCCTGGTCAGCGAAGCGTGGAACGTTAGTGGCGGGTCTGCGGGCGCAAGGACTATCGCCACGATGGTTACCAAGGCTTTGTTGAATAAATCAGAATTAGCCGACAGGATGACTCCCTCTGCTACACCTGTTATCCTATCCTGACGCTGTGTGGCATACCCAACAACGTCATACGGTTCAGCGCTTTGACCATCGCCATGGCTTCACCTACTTGAGCCTCATAGTCACGCAGGCTCAGATGGCCACCCAGCAAAGTTTTTATGCGGAACATCGCTGTTTCTGCCACTGAACGCCGGTGATAACCCACTTTCTTTTTCCACATATCATTACTCCCGCTCAGACGCTGATTCGCCACCGCATGGTTACGTTCATGGTACTTGTCCGGCCAGTATTTGGCTCCGCTTCGCGGCGGGATAAGGGGCCTGATTTTCTTTCTTAGCAACGCATCGTGGCAGTAACGGGCGTCATAAGCACCGTCTGCTGACACTTCCCTGATTTTTCGGTGGGTTTGGTTAATCAGGCCCGGCAGTGCCTGCGCATCTGTCGTTCCGCTGAGCGATAAGTCGGCACAGATAATCTCATGCGTCGCACTGTCTGCTGCCAGATGAAGCTTGCGCCACACTCTTCATCTGTCAGCCCCATGCTGCCTGACTTTCCATTCACCTTCGCCAAAGACCTTCAGACCGGTACTGTCGATGACCAGATGCGAGATTTCACCACGCGTTGGCGTTTTTATGCTGATACTGACGGTTTTTGCCCGCCGACTGACCAGAGAGTAGTCCGGGCAGCGCAGTGGCAGGCTCATCAGTGTAAAAGCCGAGTCGACAAAGCCCTGTAATGCCCGGAGCGACAGGTTAAACACGCGCTTTATAGCTAAACGACTTAATTTTGATTACATTATTTAAATGAGCTATTCAATTGATTTTAGACGTAAAGTGATATAGCCAACCGACTTAAAAATGATTACATCCTATGCCCTGATATGCGGCAAAGAAGCATAGCTGGCTGTTATCAAAATAATGTCGTTTGGCTATATCTACACGGAAAAACGAAGGGTTGAGTATCCGAGAAACAGCGAAGCAATTTCGGATTGGCCCTGCCTCTGTATCGCGTTGGATTAATCAAATAGAGTCAAAAGCATCGACCACGCATCAGCGAAAGATCGATAAATCCGAGTTGATAAAAGATGTTGAACAATATCCAGATGCTTACCAAAAAGAACGTGCAGAGCGTTTTGGCGTTTGTCAGAAGGCCATTTGGCAAGCGCTTAAAAAGCTGGGATTGACCTATAAAAAAAACTCTACGTCATCCGAAAGCCGACGAAAACGCCCGGCAGGGATTTCAACAAAAAAAACAACAGTATGAAAAAGAAGGTAAACCTATTGTTTTTATTGATGAAAGTGGTTTTTCACACGATGCCCCACGGACTCACGGCTATTCCCCAAAAGGTCAACGGTGTTTTGGCCTGAAGAACTGGGGAGCTAGGGGAAGAACAAATGTTATCGGCGCGGCTTTGTTGAATAATTTAACCGTTTGATTTACATCTTCTTTAGTTAGAATGCATATACAGGGAATGTATTTTGTTAGAACGACAAATCAAATAGTTAGCACAATAAAAAGCATTCCGAGAGGAAAAATTAGTCGTTGAAATTTTATAATGCTTATATAAATCAGTATCTTAAATTATTCAACAAAGCCTATCGGCGCTTTATTAGGCACAACGCTGTTTGCTATCGGATTATTTGATATCAATATTAACAGCGATGTTTTCTATGCCTGGGTCACACAAGTCCTTATCCCAGTACTCCCTAAAAACAGTGTAATCATGATGGACAATGCCACTTTTCACAAAAAACATAATATTCAACAAGTCATCATCGATGCAGGGTATATGGTGGAGTATTTGCCTACATATTCGCCAGATCTTAACCCAATTGAGCATAAATGGGCACAAGCAAAAAGCAAAAAAAGAGAGATGGGTTGCGATACAGAGAGTTTGTTCTCAGTCCATATGGTGTAATCAAAATTAAGTCGCTTGGCTATACAGTCAAGGTAAACAATGGGATAAAGCGCATCCAGCGGCCGTTGCTGCCAGCGCTTAACTTCATCCATCACAGCATTGGTCACTTGAGAAATGAAGCCAGCGGAAACATCGACACCGTAGACTTCTTTAAAGTGTGCCTGAATATCACGGGTTGATAACCCTCTGGAATAGAGAGAAATAATGCGGTCATCGAAGCCGTTAAGCTGTTTTTCGTTCTTACCGATCAGTGTCGGCTCGAAGGTACTGTTGCGGTCGCGCGGAATATCGAGCTCGATCTCCCCATTTTGGCTACGTACGCTCTTGGATGTCTTGCCATTGCGGGAGTTGCCTGAATGATTACCTGCCGGGTCATGCTTAGCATACCCAGAGTTTGTTCTCAGTCCATATGGTGTAATCAAAATTAAGTCGCTTGGCTATATTTTTAACGCACTTACTGGTGGCATAAGCCTCTACCGTTTTGTTGCGTTTCGAGTGGGAATGGGGCACCTTCCCCTTTGCCAAAACGGCGGAAGGCGATAAGTTGCTGGCAGAATTCAATCAGAAGCTGCAACAACTGCGTCAAAATGGTCAGTTAAAAGCCTTGGCAGAGAAGTATTTCGGCAGTGATAAGGTGCTGGAAGACGGTAAAGCGGAATAAACGATTTCGCCCTTGCACAGCAGGGGCGTTTTTCTACAAAGCAGGTTACACGGATGTCGAAAAGCAAAAAGCGGCTGTTCCTAAGGAACAGCCGCTTTTCACAGAAAGTGGTCGGCGAGAGAGGATTCGAACCTCCGACCCACTGGTCCCAAACCAGTTGCGCTACCAAGCTGCGCTACTCGCCGAAATACTTTTTCAACATTATCAGTGTATCACACTGACTGTTGCTGACGTTCGTTGGTGCGAAGAGAGGGACTTGAACCCTCACGTCCGAAGGACACTAACACCTGAAGCTAGCGCGTCTACCAATTCCGCCACCTTCGCATACATTCACGAACATCTGAATCTGGGGTGGCTAATGGGACTCGAACCCACGACAACTGGAATCACAATCCAGGGCTCTACCAACTGAGCTATAGCCACCAATGTACTGCTTACAACTAACGATAAAACCGGTACGTCCCTTACGGTGAATTGTACCACCGCAGCTCTTGCACACAATTCTTATAAAACAAAGTTATTGGTGCGCCCGACAGGATTCGAACCTGAGACCTCTGCCTCCGGAGGGCAGCGCTCTATCCAGCTGAGCTACGGGCGCATAGCGCCGTTGCGGGTGGGCATAGTACGGATTTAATCTCTGCCTGTCTAGTGCTTTTTTTATCGAAATGATGCGTTTGCTTATGCTTTGCGCATTTCGTACCGAAAACACACAGCCAGCGACGACCCCCACCCATTAATCAGGCTTCAGGTGCCGTTAATGCCTGTTTTTTACGCCCTTCCAACACGGCATAAATCACGCTAACCACGGCAAGAAACCCCATCCCCACCAACAAGGACATCCGCGTGTCTTCATTGATGTACATTCCCACCAATACGCACAGCAGGAAGGCCATGGTCAGGTAGTTCACCCACGGAAACAGCACGGACTTGAACGGGTGTCCCGCTAATTGTGCCTGATGCTGCTGACGAAAACGTATTTGGCTTATCAGCACGACAAACCACGGCACCATGCCCGGCAGCACGCTGGCGCTGTAGACATAGACGAACACTTTTTCTGGGTTGGGAATAACGTAGTTTAGCTCCGAACCTAACAGCAGACAAAAGATAGAGACGGCAACACCCGCCGCGGGCACGCCGCTGGCCGTGACTTTACCGATCCAGGCTGGCAGCTGACGGTTGTTTGCCAGTGAATAAAGCATACGGCCGCAGCTGTACATCCCGCTGTTACAGCCGGAAAGAGCGGCGGTCAACACCACAAAGTTGATAATACCCGCCGCCGCAGTAATCCCGATTTTAGCAAAGGTCAGCACAAACGGGCTGCCAGCCGTGCCAATTTCATTCCATGGGAAAATGGTGACGATGATAAAAATGGCACCCACGTAGAAAATCAGAATACGCCACAGGATATTATTAATCGCACGCCGCAGGGTAATTTTAGGGTTCTTGGCTTCACCCGCAGTGATCCCAACCAGTTCCACGCCCTGATAAGAGGCCACCACCAGACACAGCGCAAACAACAGCCCTTTCCAGCCACCCGCCAGGAAGCCGCCGTGCTCGGTCAAATTGGCAAAACCCGTCGCCTGACCGTGGTTACCAATACCAAAAAAGATAATACCGACACCGACCACAATCATCACAATAATGGTGGTGATTTTAATCATGGCAAACCAGAACTCGATTTCACCGTACAGGCGCACAGCGGCCAGGTTGGCCAGCGCCACCATCGCCACGCACACGATAGCCGGGATCCACTGCGGCAGTTCCGGGAACCAGTACTGCACGTAAACGCCGATGGCGGTGATTTCGGAGATCCCGACCGCCATCCACATAAACCAGTAGCCCCACGCGGTGAGATAACCAAAGAACGGGCTCATGTATTTATGCGCATACACGGCAAAGGAACCGGTGACCGGTTCCATATAGAGCATTTCGCCCATTGAGCGCATGATAAAGAAGACGAATATCCCGGCGACGATATACGCCAGTAGTACAGACGGCCCGGCCCACTTCAATGCGCTCGCCGCGCCCATAAACAACCCAACGCCAATCGTTCCGCCAAGCGCGATCAGCTCAATGTGTCGCGCCTCAAGCCCACGGTGGAGCTTGCCTTGCGTTTCCTCGTTTGCCATAGATCCTCAGTCTTAAATGTTGTGTTTTACTCCCGGTTTCATACCGGGTTTTATGGTGCCCATCCCGCTTTCGAGCGGGTTAGTGCATTTTAGGCAGCATATCCTTCTGCATTTTTTGCTGATTAGCAAATAGTCATTTAAAATCAAATGAGAATAACAATTTTTTTAAGAGCCAATTGTCATAATAAATAACGATGGCTACGCAGCGGGGGAACGCCGTTACAGGCGTCCACTGAAGTAGTAGGCGAGGAATTTTAATAGCTTAATCTGACGCGTAATGCGACTGGGTTGGCTCAACAGGCGGTAAAGCCATTCAAGCCCTAAGCGCTGCCACGCCAGCGGCGCGCGTTTCACGTGCCCGGTGAAAACGTCGTAAGTGCCTCCCACGCCCATATACAGCGCCTGAGGATGGTAACGACGGCAATCACGCATCAGTATCTCCTGGCGAGGAGAGCCCATCGCCACCGTAACAATACGTGCCCCGCTGGCACGCACTCGTTCAAACACCGCATCGCGCTGTTCCGGTGAGAAATAGCCATCCTGGCTGCCGACGATATTCACCTGCCACTGCGCCCGCAGTTTCTGTTCCGTTTGGCGCAGTATCGCCGGTTTTCCGCCCAGCAAAAAAACCGGGGTGCCTTCCGCACCGGCTTTTTGCATCAGCGCTTCCCACAAATCAGCCCCGGCGACTCGCGTCACCTTTGCCTGCGGATATTTACGTCTGATGGCGCGCACAATACTGATACCATCGGCATACTTGTATTCAGCCTCGGCAATCAAATCCCACAGCGGCTTATCCTGCTCGGCGGCCAACACTTTCTCGGCGTTAATTGCCACTAACGTACCGGTTTTGACCTCTCCCTCAGCGAAAAGGTACGTCAGACAGGCGGCTTGATCCGCAAACCCATGCAGCGGGATATTACGAATGCGATAAAGCGGGACAGAAGCAGGATTTTCCATCGGGGTTCCTTATGGTGTATCCGGAGTATGTGGCGTCAAGGTCGCCGGTGCCGTATGCGAACGTGCCCAACGCTGGCGGATCAGGCCCGCACGTTCAAACAGCCAGTAGAGCAACTTCGCTGCCAGCACGCACAACCCAAACACCAGGATAAAAAACACCACGCGCGACACAAAAGCATCGCCGCCTTCTCGCACCAGGACTATCAGGTTAAAGATGGCACCAAAGCAGAAACTTTGCAGCACCGCCGCGCTATAGCGATTCTGGCTACGACGACCCGCTTCATACAGGGCATCAAACCACTTGATGATGAGGCCCACCACAATGGCACCGAGTGGGATAAACAACACGCCGCCCATCACCACCAGCGACCCCAGCAGCGTAGGTGAAATCGCCAACATGGAGTGGTTATTGAGCACTTCCCAGGTGAAATAGTTAGCGCTATTGAGCACCAGATTGGGACGTGCTGGCCACAGCCAGGACGGGATAAAGACATAAAAATCACGCGCTATGGGGGCCAGCCCCTGAAAGTCGATGTCGCCGTAGTGTTGCCACAGCAGCGCCAAATTTTCCCACGGAGAGAAGGTGTCGCGCGTCAGATAAAGGAAAGTGTAAAACGCTTCCGCACCGCTTACGTCCAGACTGTAGCGCTTTAACGCCAGCCAGAACATGGCGGTAACACTCACCGCCCCCGCCGCGACCAACATCCACAGCGTGATCCAACCGCGCTGGATGCCAATAAACAAGAACAGGGCAAAAGCGATAATGATATTTGCCCGCGTACCGCCGACAATCAGGTAGGTCAGTATTCCGAACCCAACGGTGCCCACCAGAAACAGCAACCAAACTCGGCGCGTCTGGTGCAGGAAATAAACCACCAGCATGGCGGGAATAAAAAAATAGAAGAAACGCTTCAGGGCAACGCCCGAGACCTCGCTGGAAAAGATCTGGCTGTAGGAGCGCAGTTTGAACAGCAAAAAACCATTATTGATAAAGAAGATAGCCACAGTCACCACGGCCACCAGCGCCAGCAATAGCCACGTGAGGTGCGTTTCAACACGATTCATCACAAGCCAGGGTTCGCCAGTCGACCGGCGTTGTGCTCGCAGGCGAGTCTTATATGTCACGTAATAGATGGCGTAAAACGCGGTTGCCGACAGCAGCGCCTGAAGTAAATAGGTCGCGGGCACCACCGCCACATTGAATTTGAACGCCAGCAGGCAGGTAAAGGGAAAACCGAAATAGAACGTCAGAAGAAATAGCATTGAGAACAGTACGTTAAAGTTAAAGCGTACACGACGAAACTCTTTCCAGGTCAAAAAAAGAATAAAGCAGACGGCAAACAGATACACCACGACCAAGCCGCCGAATTCACCCTGTGTCATCGCTTCGTCTCCGCCGCCAAGGTCAAAGCATCGAGCCATCCTCGCTGGTAGTTGGGCTGGAAAAACGCGATGCGGCGCTGATCCACGCTCGCGATCTGACGCTGCGCTTCACGTACCACCGCTTCCGTCAACGTATCGCCGTAAAAGAGCACCGGTAAATGCTGATCGGCCAGATCCTGCCAGAAGGGGTTCTGTCGGCTGATAACAAAGGGCACGCCGCACTGAATCAGCAGGCAAAGCGTGCCAATGCCTTGCTGACGCGGGAAGATAAAGACGCCGAGATCGCAACTGCGCAGCATGTTCAGGTAATTGTCGAACGCCAACTGTTTGCGCAGCAACTGAAACTGTTTCGTGCCAAACAGTGTTTCACCTTCCTGCGCCACCTGATTGATGTAATCGTCATTGTGCGCGGGATATCCCATGGGGACAATCACCCGAACCTGTGGCCCCAGTTGCTGATGAATAGCCCGCAGCGCTTCGATATGCCGATTGCTCTTATCACCGGAATTACCCACCAAAACTGTCATTGGCCCAGCCAGCGGTTTGGTTACGGTCTCTTCCGTCAGCGCCGGGTTCATTTTGGTGGGGAAGTAAAGCAACGAAGTGGGTACATCAGCATGTCGCTGCCGATAGAAATCCAAATCGCCGCGTGTGGCAAAGACATGACCGATACGCCCCTGCGCCATGCGACGCAGCAGGTAAAACAGGCGATGCTTCCACTGCGTGGCCTCTTCATACAGATCCGCACCCCACACGTGCCAATAGGCCTGGGCCGGTTTGATAAGCCGCCCCAGCAGCGCCAGCCAAATCCACGGGTTAAACTGCCCGTGGAAAAAGAACCGCGTCTGTCGATTGGCACTTGCCCGCGTCACCACCGCCTGCGCCAGCGCACGTTTATCGGCATAGCAGGTTAACGTCAACCCAGGAAAAGCCTGCGGCAAGCCCTCATCACCGGAGACCACCATAAAATGTGTGACCACAGGCGCAGGCAGTTGCGTTGCCAGCACATCGTGGAAGAAGCGCAGCAGCGTCTGGTTATGATGCGGGATATCCGATCCCAGCACGTGAATCAGTGTCGTCATGGTCGCCTACGGTAAATAAGAAAAACACAACAGCACAGTAAAAAGTAAACCACATAGCTCAGCATATAAGCTTGCGTGGCCCCCAATGCGCCGTGGCGCGGAATCAACCACTGGGAGAAACCACTCAGCAACAGAAACTGGCTCAGTTCCGTCAGTAGATAAAAGCGCAGCGCCGCTTTGGCAATCACCAGATAACCAAAGACATAGGCCCCCACTTTCATCACATCACCCACCAGTTGCCAGGCGAAGAGATCGCGCATTGGCACAAACTGCGGGGAAAACAACAGCCAGATAGCCACATCGCTCAGTAACCAAATCGCGAGGCTGACTGCCGCCACCGCCGGGATAACAAACCGCAACGCGCGGCCGATCTCTCGCGCAATCGACGGTTTTTCCTGCAATCGCGCCAACGTCGGCAGCAAATAGACCGAAAATGCGGCGGTGATAAATTGCAGGTAAGCATCGGATATCGAACTCACTCCCTGCCACAAGCCGACCGCATCCCACCCGGCATGCGCCGCGAGCACGTTACGCATCATGATATAGGCGACGGGCACCGTTACCGCCGTCATCACCGCCATCAAAGTAAACTTACCTAACTGCATGGCAAACGCGCAGTCCCATACCGGACGCAAGTGCTGCCAGCGCAAAGGGGTGCGCCGCCACAGCAACATACCGGCGGGCAGCACAATCAACGCCGGTACCAGCGCCAATCCCACCAGCGCACCGGCGTAGCCTCCCAGCAAAAAGCAGGCAATAAACGCCACCAGCCCAATCAGGCTGCCCCCGACCATCGCCAGCGCATTGCCCTGTGCGTCCCGATACCCTTTCAGGATAGCCAAAAAGAAGTTGGCGCAGGCAATACCCATTTGCAGCAACGCCAGCAAGCGGATCACATCACGATAGCGATCGTCGCCAAACATCACCGTGGCTATCGGCCCCGCCGCCAGCACAAACAGGAGCGCTAACGCCGATGAAAAGAGCGCAATCAGCGTCGCTGACGTCCCCAAAACCTGTTGTAAGGACTCAGGCTGCTGCTGATGACGCGCCACCAGCATGATCACGCCATTAAATATTCCCGCACCTGACAGCACGCCCAACACGGTGATCAGTTGGCGGTAATTCCCCGCCAGCCCCACGCCGCTCGGACCAAAGGCCACCGCCAGCAATTTGATAACCACCAGACCAATGGCGATTTTGACCAGCGTCGACCCCGCCGTCCATAAGGACGCTTTTGCCAATGACATATCAGGAAAAGAAGCTCAGGATGGTGTTGATCACCGTGCGCTGATTCACGTCAGACAGATTATAAAACAGCGGCAAGCGGACCAGTCGCTCACTTTCCCGCGTGGTGTAGCGATCTTCCCCGGAAAAACGCCCAAAGCGCAGTCCAGCAGGTGACGTATGCAGCGGAATATAGTGAAACACCGTCAGGATTTCCGCATCCTTCATGTCGTGAATAAACGCGGCGCGATCGTCAATATCGCGCAGCTTGAGGTAAAACAGGTGTGCATTGTGCTGGCAGTGTGCCGGCAGCGTGGGCAGCGTAACGCGCCAGGCCTCCGTCAGTGGACGGAAGGCATCATAATAGTTATGCCACAGGCGTAAACGTCGTTCGTTGATGCGCCCAGCGGCTTCCAACTGCCCCCACAGGTAGGCAGCCTGAATATCTGCCATCAGGTAGCTGGAGCCGATATCGCGCCAGGTATATTTATCGGCCTGACCGCGAAAGAACTGGCTACGGTTGGTGCCTTTCTCGCGGATGATTTCCGCTCGCTCCACCAATGCGGGGTCGTTGATCAGTGTGGCACCGCCTTCACCACCGGAGGTGTAGTTTTTGGTTTCATGAAAGCTGAAGCAGCCAATATGACCAATCGCTCCCAACGGACGCCCTTTATAGCGAGCCATCACCCCTTGCGCGGCATCCTCCACAACCCACAGGTCGTACTTTTCTGCCAGCGCCATAATGGCATCCATCTCGCACGCCACACCGGCATAGTGCACTGGCACGATGGCTCGGGTCTTGTCGGTAATCGCCGCTTCAATCTTGGTTTCATCGATGTTCAGCGTATCTGGGCGCACATCGACATACACGATGGTTGCGCCACGCAGCACAAAGGCATTGGCGGTCGAAACGAAAGTGTAGCTGGGCATGATCACTTCATCACCCGGCTGAATATCCAGCAGGATGGCCGCCATCTCCAATGATGCGGTACAGGAGGGGGTTAACAACACTTTCTTGCTGCCAGAATAGTGTTCCAGCCATTGTTGGCAACGGCGCGTAAAGCCGCCATCACCACACAGCTTGCCGCTGCTCATGGCGGCCTGCATATAGTCCAGTTCGGTACCCACAACCGGAGGAGCGTTAAAGGGAATCATGCGGTCTATATGAACGCATCCCGTTTGCAAAGCATTCGTGGTGTTGACATTGACGGTAGGTTGCAGCTCTATATTCGGCCTTGTTGCAGCCGCTGCTGCGGGCCTCGATGAGATTCGCTGACTCACACCTCATTCTCCTGGCGAGCTTTAAGCTCAACACCCCATTCAGGTTTAGTGAGTCACTGTCTTACCTGTCGTTGTCATCACTACGGCTGCCCTAGCAACCTTTCAGCATTCACCCTTCTATTAAAAGAGTTAATGTTTTGCCAGCATCTGTCGTTCAGAACGGCCTGACGCTGACGTGTTTTTTGTCGTAAGTTCGGCTATATGCCACCAGGGCCCACACCGTGCGCGCTATCTTGTTAGCCATTCCCACCACCGCAACGCTGGTTGTCCGTCTTTTCAGCAGCTCCGTAACCCACGGGTTCGGCTCTTTCGCCAGCAGCGTCGCAGCCCTGGCTCCGTGGATAAACAGCGTCCGCAGATAAGCATCGCCGCGTTTACTGATGCCCAGAAGCCGCACTTTGCCGCCGGTGCCTGTTTGCTTTGGCACCAAGCCGATGTCGGCTGCGAACTCCCGTCCTGATCGGAAGGCTCCCGCATCTCCCATGATGGTAATTGCTGCGGTGGCAACCAGTGGGCCAACACCTGGAATGTCCATAATCCGCCGACAGGCCTCATTCTGTTTCGCCCAAGTGGCAAGCTGTTTTTCGATAACCTCTATCTGCATATCCAGGTCATTGAGGCGCCGATGCTGGTCTTCAAACTGGTAGTTCAGGAACGGTGGCAGCTTTTCCTTAAGTCGCTCAAGCACCTCTGGCATCGCCTTGTCCAGTGACGCCCGGCCTTTACGCACAGTTTCGCCGAACTCCAACAGCAATCCGTGCAGCGAGTTGATTTGCGCGGTGCGGAACTTCACTAACTGGCGGCGCATTTTGTGCAGCGACAGTACTGCCTGCTGTTCCTCAGTTTTGACGGCAACGGCTTTAGCTGGCTGCTGGACCGCCATCCAGATAGCACGGGCATCCATCACGTCATTTTTATTGCCCATCACGAAGGCCTTGACGAATTTGCCCTGGAGTAGTCTGACCTTATGCCCCAGTTTTTCCAGCTCCCGCGCCCAGTGCTGGGAACCGCCGCAAGCTTCCATGCCAATCAGGCAAGGCTCACGATTGCTGAAGTATCCCAGCAGCGCGTCGCGCTTTATCTGTTTATCGATGACTTCACCGGTATGTTCATTAATGAAATGAACCTGCATCAGATGTTTTGCGATATCGACGCCAACAGGGGTATATTTCATGTCGTGGATCCTCCAGTTATCAGGGAGCTTTATGCATCCCGTGTTGGGCACAATGATGCCGTAAGTCTGCGAGGATCCACACCTTACCTGCCGAACCCTTCGCTGCTCTCAAATGTGTGGGATGCGTTCATCTCATTCTCCTGTAAAACCAATGCGCCGTGTCATGAATCTGCGCGCCACTGCGTTGATAGAGGCGCAGCGCACGCGTATTACCCAACTGCGTAGCCACCCACAGGTGCGCAACGTGTCGCTGTTGGCACCAGTGCCTTGCCAGCGCCATAAGCGGCATGCCCTGCCCACCGGCTGTGCCCGACCACGCTGCCAAAAGGCCGATGCGCGCCTGGTCTGCCTGGGTCTGGCGCAGCGTCACCCAACCGAGTGGCGCACCTTGCGCGTCGTGCGCAATCAGGCAGACATCATCAAAGGTGCCACGAACCGCGTTTTCCACCCATTGTGCGTAAAAACGGCCGCTGTCCGCCGCGCAATACCAGGGTGCGCGAAACCGGCTCTGCAAAAAAACGCGCGCAGCGGCGTCACGCAGCGGCGCAATATCCGCAGTATCCGCCACGCGCCAGGCCGGAAGCACCACCTCACCAGAATCGATGGGCAGGCAAAAATCCACTTCGCTCTCTGCCAGTTGGAAACCTCTTACTGAGAGCGCATCGATCGTCGCCAGATCGCTGGCAGAAACCTTGGCCTGCACCAGCGCATAAGCGTTCAACGCCCCAAGCGTTAGCGCTGGCGCATCATCACTGAACGACAGGCGTGCGCTGGGGAGAGCGAAAAAATCGCTTTCCCACGCTAACGGCATCAGATGCGCACGGATCCTGGCTGTCATAGCCTCTACTGTAATGACTTGCACGCTGCTGTTTGACACAGGGGCGCGACAAACGCGTCGATTACGCGTCCAGTCCCAACCGTTCGCCGGTATAGGAGCCATCCTGCACGCTGCGCCACCAGGCTTCATTATTCAGATACCACAATACCGTTTTACGCATGCCGGTCTCGAACGTCTCCTGCGGTTTCCAATCCAGCTCCTGCGCCATTTTGCTGGCATCGATGGCATAACGCATGTCATGGCCGGGTCGGTCAGTCACATAGGTAATCAGATCGCGATAATGGGTTACACCCGCCGGTTTTTGCGGTGCAAGTTCTTCCAGCAGATCGCACAGGGTATGTACCACGTCGAGGTTTTTACGCTCGTTATGGCCGCCGATATTGTAGGTTTCCCCGACCTCACCCGCCGTCACCACGCGGTAAAGCGCACGCGCATGATCTTCAACAAACAGCCAATCGCGGATCTGCGCACCGTTGCCATACACGGGCAGCGGCTTAGCGGATAATGCGTTGAGGATCATCAACGGAATCAATTTTTCCGGAAAGTGGTAAGGACCGTAGTTATTGGAGCAGTTGGTGATGATCGTCGGCATCCCATAAGTGCGCATCCAGGCACGCACCAGATGATCGCTGGAGGCTTTAGAGGCGGAATAAGGACTGCTGGGTGCATACGGCGTGGTTTCGGTAAACAGATCGTCCGTGCCGTGCAGATCGCCAAACACTTCATCGGTAGAAATATGGTGGAAACGGAAGGCGGCTTTTTTCTCGTCATCCAGTGCGTTCCAGTAGTGGCGCGCCGCTTCCAGCATCTGATAGGTGCCGACGATATTGGTTTCAATAAATGCCGCCGGACCATCAATCGAGCGGTCAACGTGACTTTCCGCCGCCAGATGCATCACCATATCCGGCTGATACGTAGCAAAAACCTGATCCAACGCGGGACGATCGCAGATATCAATCTGCTCGAACGCGAAACGATCGCTGGCCGCCACCGGGGCCAATGACGCCATATTCCCGGCATACGTCAGCTTATCAACCACCACGACGCTGTCTTGCGTTTCTGTTACCAGATAACGCACCAGCGCTGAACCAATAAACCCTGCGCCGCCTGTCACCAAAATACGTTTCAACGCCATACTCCTTTCGTATCTACAATCCACTGTTGTTTTATCTTTTCAGGTTCTATCGCGCGGAATGCACGGTTATCGACCAGCATCACCACCACATCGGCCTCACGCAACGCCGTTGGCAATTCGGTCAACGTGACCAATCCGGTCAAACGTGGCGGCAACGCAGCCACATTCGGCTCCACGGCCAGCGTCGTGCCGCTGTGCCACTGCGCAATCATTTCGGTAATCCCGACCGCCGGGCTTCCGCGCAAATCGTCAATATCTGGCTTAAACGCCAGCCCAAAACAGGCAATGGTCACGTCACTGGCGCGTTTGCCGCTCTGCACCAGACAATCCGCTACCGCCATTTTGACGCGATCGACCACCCACAACGGCTTACCGTCGTTAACCAATCGCGCTGTGTGTATCAAACGCGCCTGCTGGGGGTTTTGCGCCACAATAAACCACGGGTCTACCGCGATGCAATGACCTCCAACGCCGGGGCCGGGCTGAAGGATATTAACGCGTGGGTGACGATTCGCCAGACGAATCAGTTCCCATACGTTGATACCCTGTTCGGCACAAATCAGCGACAGTTCGTTGGCAAAGGCGATATTCACGTCACGGAAGCTGTTTTCTGTCAGTTTACACATCTCGGCCGTGCGCGCGTCGGTTTCAACGCACTCACCTTCAAGAAAAATCTTGTATAACGCGCTGGCGTGCGCGGCACATGATGGCGTCATACCGCCAATCACCCGATCGTTTTTCACGAGTTCCACCACCACCTGCCCAGGCAATACTCGCTCCGGACAGTAGGCAATATGAATATCGGCATCTTCCCCGGCGTGCTGCGGGAAGGTCAGATCGGGTCGGGCGTCGGCCAGCCACGCCGCCATCTGCTCCGTCGCGCCAACGGGACAGGTGGATTCGAGCACCACTAGCGCGCCGGGCTGCAAAACGGGTGCAATCGACGCTGCCGCGGCCTGTACATAGCTCAAATCCGGTTCGTGTCCCTCTTTGAACGGCGTTGGCACCGCAATCAGAAAGGCATCAGCCGCCTCGGCTTTAAGCGTTGCTGTCAAATAACCGTTTTCCACGGCGACCTTTACCATGGCCCCCAGATCGGGTTCGACAATATGAATCTCACCGCGATTGATGGTTTCCACCGCATGGCGATTAACGTCCACGCCAATCACCTGTTTTTTCCGAGAGGCAAACGCGGCTGCGGTCGGCAAACCGATATAGCCCAACCCAACTACCACTATTTTATTGATTGTCATTGCGTTAGTTGTCATGGTGTTGCTCATTGTCGTGTAACCAAAGGGTTCTTCAGTGCGGCAATAATACGCTGACAGGCGGTGCCGTCACCGAACGGGTTATGCGCCCGGCTCATGGCCTGATACGCCGCATTGTCGGTCAGCAGTTGCGACACCGCATCCAGAATCGTCATCACCTCAGTGCCAACCAGCCGCACCGTTCCCGCGTCCACAGCTTCTGGCCGTTCCGTTGTCTCACGCATCACCAGCACGGGCACGCCTAGCGAAGGCGCTTCTTCCTGAATGCCACCAGAATCGGTCAAAATCAGGTACGATCGGTTCATCAGGTAAACAAACGGCAAGTACTCCTGCGGCGCGATCAGAAACACGTTATCAATACCGCTTAAAATACGATTAACCGGCTCACGCACATTGGGGTTCAGGTGCACCGGGTACAGAATCTGCGTTTCCGGGTGGCGACGGGCAATGCCCGCCAACGCAGTGCAAATACGCTCGAATCCGTTGCCAAAGTTTTCACGACGATGCCCAGTAACCAGAATCAGTTTTTTATTCGCATCCAGAAAACCGTAGTGGGTATCCAGGGAGTGGCGCAATGTTTCATCGCCAAGAATTCGATCGCGCACCCAGAACAGCGCATCGATAACCGTATTTCCCGTCACCAGGATCTGCCTGTCACCGAGATTTTCCCGCAGCAGGTTATCACGCGCCCGCTCGGTTGGCGCAAAGTGATAGGTCGCCAAATGGCCGGTCAGCTTACGGTTGGCCTCTTCAGGCCAGGGCGAATAGAGATTGCCCGTGCGCAACCCCGCCTCCACATGAGCGACAGGGATACGCTGATACAGCGCTGCCAGGCTAGCGGCCAACGTGGTGGTGGTATCACCATGCACCAGCACCAGATCGGGTTTGAACGCCGTCAATACCGGCTCCAGCCCTTCCAGAATGCGGCAAGTGACCTCACTCAACCCCTGTCCCGGCTGCATAATGTTCAAATCATAATCTGGCGTAATAGCAAATAAACGCAGCACCTGATCCAGCATCTCCCGGTGCTGGGCGGTTACGCATATTTTCGATTCAAAGGCTTTATCTTGAGCCAGGGCATAAACCAGAGGGGCCATTTTGATGGCTTCTGGACGGGTGCCGAAAATAGTCAACACTTTCACTATGAATCTCTTTCATCAGGTTAGGGGCTGCCCTTTCAGGCGGCATAAACGGTCAATCCACCCGCCGCTGAGGTTTACAGCGAACCAATGCAATGCCCGCCCCAGTTAATGCACCGATAGCGCCCCACATCACCATCAAGAACAGGCGACGCGGACTGTCTCGCTTCACCGGCTCCTCCGGCGTGCGCAGATAACGGTAGGTCTGCAATGCCGCATCGAGGGTTGGCTCAACGCTTAACGTCGCCAACATGGCGCGGTTTTGGTCATAATCGATGTCGTAGCGCGGCCCACTGGCCTGCAAAGATTCCAATTGCGCCTGCAACATCGGACGCCCCAACAGGAAAAGTTCTGAGGGCGGCAATTCTTCCGCGGGAGTATCGGTCTGGCTGCGGCTTATGCCCTGCTGTTGCGCAATTTTTAGCGCCATCTTCACACTATTCAGATCGCGATCGAAAATGGCCTGTGCGACCGTTTCCTGACGTTGAATCTGCGACTGCAAAAAGACCTTACGTGCCGCCCAGGCACCTTTCAGCTCACCGTTAAGGTGTTGCGCGGCGCGCTGACTGGCAAACTCGATATAGTTGCGCAACAGGCGATTGGCGGCAGGCGCGTTGTCCGCCGTCAGACGCACGCTGTCGAAGGTCTTTTTACCGTCGTCGCGCGGGGTAAACTGGATGTCGGCGATCAGTTCGTCCAGCAAAGCTGCATCCGCCTTGGCATCACCGTCCTGATGCGATTTATAGTAGTCGCTCTGTAGCCAGAAATCGCGCCGGGTATTATACGCGGCAACCTGCATGACAAACTCGTCGTAAACTTTGGCTGACACCAACAGCTCTTCGGGCGGCAGCGATGCAAAGGCTTTGGCATCCAGATTGCGTAAGAACTGCTGTTGCGGATAATAACCGCCCAGCCGCGTGACACCGGGCCGGTCCGTTATTGCCGTGGCGCTCCACTCTTGACGTGCAAGATAGGAATACCCTAACGCCACCAGCGCGAAAGCCAGCGCTACGCCGGCAATCCAGAATTTGCTTCGCCACAACGCACCGCACAGGCCACGAATGTCCAGTTCATTCTCGATACCGGCATCCGCAGTCGTCACGCGGTAATGGGCTTCGCCAGAGGTTCCGTTAGCAGGGTTTTCGTGTTTCATTACTTCCCCAAAGTGATGTGGTTTCAAGTTGAGTGTCGATGATTGTCGTTACGACGCGTTCGACGCTTGATGCGTTTCAGAAAGCGTGCCACGCGCCATGCCCGTTTCAGGCAATAGTCGTAAAGCCCAAAGGCCAGTAAAAACAGCACCAACATGGCCCACTCAGGAATGAAAGAGAAATACTCTCCGGCCATGCCGATACCCGCCAACAGCACCGCAGCCACGGTGATCAACACAAAGGCCTGATGCGGTGTAAACCCGGCGCGCATCAGTAAGTGATGGATATGCTGACGATCCGGCGCGAAGGGATTCATCCCTCGACGCAAGCGACGGTACATGATGGCCACCATGTCCATCAGCGGAATGGCGATCAGCCACAGCGCCGTTACCGGATTAATCGGATGGTATTTACCCTGCGTGGATTGCATCAGGATCCAGATGGCGGTGAACCCTATCATGGTGCTGCCTGCATCGCCCATAAACACTTTATAGCGGCGGCCAAAAAAACCGAGATTGAGCAAGATATACGGCAGCGTGGCCGCAATCATGGCAAAGCACCACAGCGCCAAACTGTTGTGACCGTAGCCATAGAGCAGGATACCCATCGCGCCAAACGACACCGCGGAAAGGCCGCCGAGCAGACCGTCGATACCGTCGACCATGTTAAACGCATTAATGGCCGCCCACACGGCAAACAGCGTAACCAGATAGCCCAATGGTCCCAGCACCATATCCCACGGGCCAAACATCTTCCCCAGATTGCGCAATGAGAGATGCGCGAACACCATCATGGCAACGGCCACCAGCGCCTGAACCAGCGCACGAATTTTGACACTGATATCAAAGCGATCGTCCAATGCCCCGACAAACACCAAAATACCGGCGCACAGTAGGTAAAAGCGGAAATGGGGAATGTAGGAGTCGGTGATCAGGAAGGTGAAGCACAAGCCAGCATAAACGGAAATGCCCCCCACCAACGGGATCAGCCCTTGGTGACGTTTACGCTGATTGGGACGATCGACAAGACCGAGCGGCCCCGCCACGCGACGGGCCAGGAATAGAAAAGCCAGAGAAAACAAGAAAATCAATAATAACTCTAGACGCATAGCGAGTAAGTTTACCGTTTATGGCTACAAGCCGCCGTCGGCTGCCACGGCGAAGCATGGTTCGCCATAACAGGGCCGTTCACCACAACATCATTATGCCGCCGACGGTATCGCGAGGGCATGCAGAGGGCAAGCGCTCGCAACGGGGTTATGATGACGCCATCAAATCAGTGCGTACCATAACGGAATGCATGACGCCGGGACATCCTAGAATACTCTGGAAAAACACCCTGTAGTGTAAAGGTCGGTAAGTTCCTAAAAAAAAACGCCACGAGAACAGAGCCTGCTTATGAACGCTTCATCATATCGAAGAATTCATCGTTGGTTTTGGTCATCGCCAACTTGTTGATCAGGAACTCCATCGCATCGATTTCCCCCATCGGGTGAATGATTTTGCGCAGGATCCACATTTTTTGCAGTTCTTCAGAGGTGGTAAGCAGCTCTTCTTTACGCGTACCGGAACGGTTGTAGTCGATAGCCGGGAACACACGCTTCTCAGCGATTTTACGCGCCAGATGCAGTTCCATGTTACCTGTACCTTTAAACTCTTCGTAAATCACTTCGTCCATCTTCGAGCCGGTATCCACCAGCGCCGTGGCGATAATGGTCAGGCTGCCACCCTCTTCCACGTTACGCGCAGCACCAAAGAAGCGTTTCGGACGGTGCAGGGCGTTGGCGTCCACACCACCGGTCAGCACTTTGCCAGACGCCGGTACCACGGTGTTGTAGGCACGCGCCAGACGGGTGATGGAGTCCAGCAGGATGATAACGTCTTTTTTATGCTCGACCAGGCGCTTGGCCTTTTCAATCACCATTTCGGCAACCTGAACGTGGCGAGAGGCCGGCTCGTCAAAGGTAGACGCGACCACTTCCCCTTTAACCAGACGTTGCATCTCGGTCACTTCTTCCGGACGTTCGTCGATAAGCAGCACCATCAGCACGCAATCAGGGTGATTATACGCGATGCTCTGTGCAATATTTTGCAGCAGCATGGTTTTACCGGCTTTCGGCGGTGCCACGATCAAACCACGCTGACCACGACCGATCGGCGATGCCAAATCCAATACGCGTGCTGTCAGATCTTCTGTTGAACCATTACCGCGTTCCATGCGCAAACGTGAGTTGGCATGCAGCGGGGTGAGGTTTTCGAACAGGATCTTGTTGCGGGCGTTTTCAGGTTTGTCGTAGTTGACTTCGTTGACTTTCAACAAAGCAAAATAGCGTTCCCCTTCTTTGGGAGGACGAATCTTGCCTGAAATGGTGTCACCAGTACGAAGATTAAAGCGGCGAATTTGGCTGGGAGAAACGTAGATATCATCAGGGCCGGCGAGGTAGGAGCTGTCTGCAGAGCGGAGGAAACCGAAACCATCCTGCAAGATTTCCAGCACACCATCGCCGAAAATATCTTCGCCACTTTTAGCGTGCTGCTTCAAAATGGCGAAAATAATATCCTGTTTGCGCATACGAGCCTGGTTTTCCAGCCCCATGTTTTCGCCAACAGTAATTAACTCAGAAACTGGCGTATTCTTTAATTCGGTAAGATTCATAGTGGTGGGTTCTTAAACTCGGGGTAAATCTCGAACAATTAACGTGAATGGGATGGCAAGGGTCACCGTGCCACTATCATATACCGCCCTCAATCACACCATTCCGTTTGGCTTGATACGTGAACGTGTTACACGTTGACCACGCAAGCCCGATACAAAACGACGGCAAGAGATCGAAGGCACCTGAAACCAATTAATGTAATACTTTTAGATTGCCTGACCACGCTACAGATTCTTATGCCGTGATTGTGCGATTTGTTGTCACGAACGGGCAGCGTTAATGTATAGACAGCGAGTAATGCTATAGATTCAAACTTTCAGGCTCAAGCCTGTGAGGCTTAAACATAGGCAAGTACGATATGCAGTACTGATGAATCTAGCACGCTTCATGACGTGCGGCAAGCGGTCAATACGATAAATCCTCACTGACCGCTTTGTGCGATGAAATAGCGTTGATAAATCTGTCAGGCATTACAGATTGGTGTTCAAAAACTCTTTCAACTGGCCTTTAGACAGCGCGCCGACTTTCGTTGCCGCCACTTCACCGTTCTTGAACAGCAGCAGGGTCGGGATACCACGGATGCAGTATTTCGGTGCAGTCGCCGGATTATCATCAATGTTAAGCTTGGCAAAGGTGATGCGACCTTCGAATTCATCAGCGATTTCATCGAGAATAGGAGCGATCATTTTGCAGGGACCACACCATTCAGCCCAAAAATCAACCAGTGTTGCCCCTTCGGCCTGCAACACGTCCGTTTCGAAGCTGTCGTCTGTCAGGTGAATAATTTTATCGCTCATTTTTTACTCCGCAGGATTATCTTTAGCGAGTTGGTGTAGCATTAACCAACAAAGCTTGACTTTATTTCACTGTATACGCTTTCGTAAAGCAATAGTTAGCTGATATTCTACCACACTATGAGCAAAACACACTTGACTGAACAGAAGTTTTCCGACTTCGCGCTGCACCCGCAGGTGATAAAAGCCCTTGAAAGAAAAGGGTTTTATAACTGCACACCCATCCAGGCACTCGCACTACCTCTCGCCCTTGATGGTCGAGACGTCGCGGGTCAGGCGCAAACCGGAACTGGCAAGACGCTGGCATTTCTGGCGTCTACTTTCCACTATCTCTTGTCGCATCATGCTTCTGCAGAGCGTCAAACCAACCAGCCGCGCGCGCTGATCATGGCTCCCACTCGCGAGTTGGCTGTGCAAATCCACGCGGATGCACAGGCACTGGCAGAATCGACGGGCTTGAAACTGGGTCTGGCTTACGGCGGAGACGGTTACGATAAGCAGCTTAAAGTACTGGAACAGGGTGTTGATATCCTGATCGGTACCACGGGCCGTTTGATCGACTACGCCAAGCAGAATCATATTAACCTTGGTGCCATTCAGGTGGTGGTGCTGGATGAAGCCGACAGAATGTACGATCTGGGCTTTATCAAAGATATTCGCTGGCTATTCCTCCGCATTCCGCCGGTAACGCAGCGTCTGAACATGCTGTTCTCCGCCACGCTGTCATACCGTGTGCGTGAGTTGGCGTTTGAACAGATGAACAACGCCGAGTACGTTGAAGTGGAGCCGAAGCAGAAAACCGGGCACCGCATTAAGGAAGAGCTGTTCTACCCGTCAAACGAAGAGAAGATGCGCCTGCTTCAAACGTTGCTGGAAGAAGAGTGGCCGGATCGCTGCATCATTTTCGCCAACACCAAGCACCGCTGCGAAGACATCTGGGGCCATCTGGCTGCGGACGGCCATCGTGTTGGCCTGCTGACTGGCGACGTGGCGCAGAAAAAACGCCTGCGCATTCTGGATGACTTCACGCAGGGCAACCTGGATATTCTGGTCGCCACCGATGTTGCGGCCCGCGGCCTGCACATTCCTGCCGTCACCCATGTCTTCAACTATGACTTGCCGGACGATTGCGAAGACTATGTGCACCGCATCGGCCGTACCGGACGTGCAGGTGCCAGCGGCTTCTCCATCAGCCTGGCCTGTGAAGAGTATGCGTTGAATCTGCCCGCTATTGAGCAATACACTGGCCATTCAATCCCGGTGAGCAAATACGATAGCGATGCGCTGATGACCGATCTGCCTGCGCCTAAGCGCTTGCCTCGCACGCGTACCAGCAGCGGCCCGCGTCGCAGTGGTCCGCCACGTCGCAGCGGCGCACCGCGCGGCAACCGTAAAAGGCCGAGTTAAGCATCCATGCTAAACGCTTCCTCGCTGTATGCGGCGATCGATCTGGGCTCGAACAGCTTCCATATGCTAGTGGTGCGGGAGAGCGCTGGCAGCATTCAGACGCTGGCGCGCATTAAACGTAAAGTGCGTTTGGCCGCAGGACTGGATCGCGATAACCGCTTGTCACAGGAAACCATGCAGCGCGGTTGGCAGTGCTTGCGCCTGTTTTCCGAACGCTTGCAGGATATCCCTCAGACGCAAACCCGCGTTGTCGCCACGGCAACCCTGCGGCTTGCCACCAATGCCGATGAGTTTCTGGCACAGGCGCAGCAGATTCTGGGCTTGCCGATTCAAGTCATCAGCGGTGAAGAGGAAGCACGCCTGATTTATCAGGGTGTGGCCCACACCACCGGTGGACCGGAACAACGTCTGGTGGTGGATATCGGCGGTGGCAGCACCGAACTGGCAACCGGGACCGCCGCGCAGGCCACGCAGTTGCTCAGCTTGCCGATGGGATGTGTGACCTGGCTCGAGCGCTATTTCAGCGATCGCACCCTGACGGCAGAAAATTTTGCCCGTGCTGAGCAGGCGGCCAGTGACATGATTCGCCCCGTGGCCGACCAACTGCGTACGCAGGGGTGGCAAGTGTGCGTAGGTGCATCCGGCACGGTACAAGCGTTGCAAGAGATTATGGTGGCCGCTGGCATGGACGAGCACATTACGCTCGAGAAGCTGCATGCTCTGAAAGAGCATGCCATTGCGTGCAATAAGCTGGAAGAGCTGGAGATTGACGGCCTGACGTTGGAACGGGCGCTGGTGTTCCCCAGCGGATTGTCCATTCTGTTGGCTATTTTTCAGGAGCTTGGCATTCAGAGTATGACACTGGCCGGTGGCGCACTGCGTGAAGGCCTGGTGTACGGAATGCTGCACCTGCCCGTAGAGCAAGATATTCGCCAACGCACGCTGCTCAATTTGCAACGGCGCTACCTGCTAGACGGTGAACAAGGGCATCGCGTCAGCGCATTAGCCGATAATTTCCTGCATCAGTTAGCGCAGGATTGGCCGTTGGATCATCGATGTAGCGAGCTGTTGCACAGCGCCGGTTTTCTGCATGAAATCGGTCTGGCCATTGATTTTCGCAATGCACCGCAACACGCCGCCTATCTCATTCGCAATAGCGATCTTCCCGGTTTTACACCGGCACAAAAAAAACTACTGGCTATTCTGGTGTTAAATCAGAGTGGTGAGCTCGATCTTCAGTCATTGAATCAGCAAAACGCTGTACCTGTTCTGCCTGCACAACGTTTGTGCCGTTTGTTGCGACTGGCCATTATTTTCGCCAGCCGCCGTCGTGATGACACAGTACCTGACAGCATTTTACGGGCAAGCGGCGATACTCTGCATATCCAGTTGCCTGCTGGCTGGCTGGCAGCGCATCCCCTGCGCGCAGAAGCGTTGGAACAAGAGAGCCGTTGGCAAGGCTATGCCCACTGGCCGCTGGTGATTGAGGAAGCCGCGCCGTAACAACGGCGCTACTCCTTATCGCGCGCCTGCGCCAGCTGTGCGCGCAGGTTCGCAAGATGGCTTTGCCCCTTTTGCATCCGCTCTTGCGCGCTAACCACTTTGCGCGCCGTTTCCCATTGCAGATCGTCCTGCGGCAGTTCCAGCAAGAAACGGCTGGGTTCTGGCCGCATCAGTTCGCCATACTGGCGTCGCTCTTTGCACAGGGTAAAAATCAGCTCACGTTGCGCCCGCGTGATGCCAACATAGGCCAGGCGACGCTCTTCATCGACATTGTCTTCGTCAATGCTGCTCTGGTGCGGCAATAGCCCCTCTTCCATCCCCACCAGATACACATAGGGGAATTCCAGCCCTTTGGAGGCGTGCAGCGTCATCAGTTGTACCTGATCCAGCTCTTCTTCGTTTTCGCCGCGCTCCATCATGTCGCGCAACGTAAATCGCGTCACCACCTGCGTCAGCGTCATCGGCTCATCAAGATCTGACCCTGCCAGCATTTCCGTCATCCAACTGAACAGTTGGTTGACGTTTTTCATACGCATTTCCGCCGCTTTCGGGCTGGTTGAGGTTTCATACAGCCAGCTTTCATAATCCAGCCCGTGAATAAGGTCGCGCACCGCCGCCACCGGTTCCCGCTCCGCTTGATGGGCAATGTCCCGCATCCAGTGGGTAAAGCGTTGCAGTGAGGACAACCCACGCCCAGACAGGTGTGCTTCCAACCCTAAATCAAAACTGGCGGTAAACAGGCTTTTGTTGCGCACATTGGCCCACTCTCCCAGTTTCTGTAGCGTCGCAGGGCCGATTTCTCGCTTAGGGGTGTTAACGATGCGCAGAAAGGCGCTGTCATCATCCGCATTGGTCAAAACGCGCAGATAGGCCAACAGATCCTTGATTTCCGGACGAGAAAAGAAGGAGGTACCGCAGGAGATACGATAGGGAATGCGGTTTTGCATCAGCATCTTTTCAAACAGCCGCGACTGATGGTTGCCACGATAGAGGATGGCATAGTCACTGTACTGCGTCTTGTTGATAAAGTGATGAGCAATCAATTCGCCCACCACCCGTTCCGCCTCGTGGTCTTCGTTGTTGGCAGTGATCACCTTCAGTTCACTGCCGTAACCCAATTCCGAAAAGAGTTTTTTTTCAAATACGTGTGGGTTATTGGCGATCAGGATATTGGCCGCTTTGAGAATACGGCCAGAGGATCGGTAATTTTGCTCCAGCTTAATCACTTCAAGCTGGGGGAAGTCCTGAGAGAGCAGCACCAGGTTTTGCGGGCGGGCACCGCGCCAAGAGTAGATGGACTGGTCGTCATCACCCACCACGGTAAAGCGTGCACGCGCACCAACCAACAGTTTGATCACCTCATACTGACTGGTGTTGGTGTCCTGATACTCATCCACCAGCAGGTAGCGCAAGCGGTTTTGCCAGCGCTCACGCACCTCTTCATTGCGCTTAAACAGCAGCGTTGGCAACAGAATCAGATCGTCAAAATCCAGTACGTTACAGGCGCGTAAATGGTCGTAATACAGGCCATAGCAGTGTGCAAACAGCTTATCGCGCTCCGACTGCGCCGATGCCGCCGCCTGCGCCGGGTCCATCAGATCGTTCTTCCAGTTGGAAATGGTGGAGGTTAACTGCTGTAGCTGGGTTTTATCCCCTTGCAACCAGGTTTCCGTCAGTTCATTGAGCAGTGCGGCCTGATCCTGATCGTCAAACAGCGAGAAGTTTGCCTTCATGCCCAACGCGGCGTATTCCCGTTTGATAACCTCCAGCCCCAGGGTGTGGAAGGTGGAGATCAGTAACCCGCGCGTCTCCTTACGCCCTAAGGTTTGCGCCACGCGCGCTTTCATTTCGCGCGCAGCCTTGTTGGTAAAGGTCACCGCGGCGATATGACGCGCCTGATAGCCACACTGACGGATCAGATGCGCAATCTTGTTGGTGATAACGCGCGTTTTACCTGACCCCGCGCCAGCCAGCACCAGACAAGGGCCGGTGACAAATTCGACAGCATGTTGTTGACTGGGATTCAGGCGCATGACGTTCAGCTCGCAATAAAAACGGAAGCCGATTGTAGCAGAAAGCCGCACAGATCTTGATGGCCGGATTCGCCTTTACCGATCCACATCAGGCCGGCATCTTGCTACATTGCCAGCCATTGGCGTCGGCGTGAGGCCTGTTCAATTCACGCTTCTTAATCACATGAAAGGTATTCCCATGGCGAAAACAGCATCTGCTCTGCATATCCTGGTCGATACGGAACAACAGGCGAATGATCTACTGGACCAATTGGCGCAAGGGGCAGACTTTCAGCAGTTAGCCAAAAAGCACTCTACCTGCCCGTCCAAACAGGAAGGGGGTAATTTGGGTGAATTCCGTCAGGGCGATATGGTGCCCACTTTAGACAAGGCGGTATTTTCCTGCTAGTTGCTAAAACCCTTTGGACCGGTAAAAACCCAGTTCGGCTACCACATCATCAAGGTGCTGTACCGCAACTAACCGTTCTGCCAACCGGACGTTCTGTGTTGTTGCGCCGCGCACACTGCGCGGCGCGTACCGCATTATGACTCTGTCATCATCAGCAGGCTGGCATTTCCTCCCGCTGCCGCCGTATTCACGCTGAGCACACGTTCATGCCATAACCGCTCCAGCGGGATCGTGTCACTGCCGGGTTCACAGCCTAGCAGAGGAATAATCGCCCCCGCCCATTGCGTAAGCTGCTGGTTAACCTGACGCAGCATGTCACCATCGCCGTGGCAGATAACCGCGCCAATATGCTCAGCGTCCTGTTGCCATTGTGACGTAAAACGGATGCGGTGTTGCACTTCCTGCGGCAAGCTGCCGGCAAGTTCACGTAACGCTACGCTGTCAGGCCATAGCGCGTTACTGCCCACGGCCAGCAGCGCCGCTAACTGGCGCAGAATATCGTCACTGTCCTGCGCCAGACACAGCACGTTATCGCGCGGTGTCAGCATATAGGTATTACGTTCTCCGGTGGGCCCCGGCAGCGGGCGTATCACTCCGCTGACCGCCCCCCAGGCGCGGTAGCTCTGCGCGGCCTCTAATACCGCCAGACGCCCCTGTTGTTGCGCCCAGTCAACCAGTAGCGCAAACCCCGCACGTTCTGGCGCCGTCGCCAACGTGGCATTGACACCCAGTGCGTTGCTCGCTGCGCTCGGCAGGCCAGGCGGTGTGCTCTGCAAGCGCGGCAGATAGAGCGGCCCGCCTGCTTTCGGCCCGGTACCGGATAGCCCTTCTCCCCCGAACGGCTGCACCCCCACCACGGCGCCCACCATATTGCGGTTGACGTATTGGTTACCCACATGCGCTCGCTGCGTGATACGCGAAATGGTTTCATCAATCCGTGAATGGATGCCCAGCGTGAGCCCGTACCCCAGGGCGTTAATCTCCTCGATCAAGGTATCCAGCCCCTCGCGGGCATAGCGCACCACGTGCAGCACCGGACCAAAGATCTCTTGTTGCAAGCCAGCTACGTGGTCCAGTTCAATCAGCGTTGGCAACACAAAGGTGCCTTGTCGCCATGAGGCCACGCACGTCTGTGCACCAAAAGCCGCCTGAAACACCGAATTCCCGTCCGCTTGCATCAGGTGAATATGTTGCTCGATCCGTTCGCGAGCTTCATCGTCAATCACCGGGCCACAGTCCGTTGCCAGACTGTCGGGATTGCCCACGCGGAACTGTGCCATGGCACCACGCAGCATGTTCAGGGTCGCCTCCGCAATATCCTCCTGAAGGCAGAGCAAACGCAGGGCTGAACAACGTTGCCCTGCGCTGTCAAAGGCGGATGCCATGACATCACTGACCACCTGTTCCGTCAGCGCGGACGAGTCGACAATCATGGCATTCATCCCACCGGTTTCAGCGATCAGTACCGCAGGTCGCCCGTGCGCATCAAGCCGGTCTGCCAGCGTGCGCTGCAAGCTTTTGGCAACCGCCGTAGAGCCGGTAAACAGCACGCCATTCACGCGCGCATCGCGCACCAACGCCGCGCCGACGCGTTCCCCAGCACCGGGCAGCAGTTGCAACACATCTGGCGCAATGCCAGCCTGGTGCAGCAATTGCACCGCCAACGCGGCGACCAGCGGTGTTTGTTCCGCCGGTTTTGCCAGTACCGCATTCCCCGCCGCCAGCGCGGCAGCGACCTGCCCAGTAAAAATGGCCAGCGGGAAGTTCCACGGACTAATGCAAACCACCACGCCCAGCGGGCAGGCCTGTTCCAGTGACACCACAGCAGATTGCTGTGCGTAATAGCGCAAAAAATCCACCGCTTCGCGGAGTTCAGCAATGGCGTTTGGCACGGTTCTTCCCGCCTCCCGCACCAGTAGCCCGATGAACTGTGGATACGCCGCTTCCAGCAGGCTGGCAGCGCGTTGCAGACTGGCAACCCGCTGCGGCAGTGATGCAGTTGAAAACCGTTCTGCCGCTTGCACCGCACGGCCCAGCGCAATGCACACATCCTCCTCGCTGGCATCTTGCACGTACCCCACTATATCATTCTGTTGGGCCGGATTGATAACTGGCCGAGCCGCCAGCGGCGATGCGGCATCGACCATTATCGGTGCCGCATACCGCACCTGCGCGGCATCGGCGCTTAATGCCGCCGCGAGCATTTGCAGACAGCGTTCATCGGTCAAGTCTATACCTTGCGCATTGCAGCGCTCTGCGCCGTAGAGCTGAGCGGGCAGAGGAATGCGCGGATGCGGGCAGCCGGGAGCGCCCTCTTTGTAAGCCAGCGCCTGTACTTCAGCTATTGGGCTGGTAATCAGTTGCTCCAGCGGGATCTCTGCATCCGCAATGCGGTTAACAAACGAGGTGTTGGCGCCATTTTCCAATAAACGCCGCACCAGATAGGCCAGCAGGGTTTCATGGGTGCCGACGGGGGCATAAATCCGACAGGGGCGCCCCAGCTTGCCCTGATCTTCGGGACCGACGACCTGTGAATAAAGCGCCTCCCCCATACCGTGCAGGCATTGAAATTCATATTGCCCAGGGTAATAGCTGTCACCGGCCAGCGTATACACCGCGCTCAGAGTATGGGCATTATGGGTAGCGAACTGCGGGTAAATGGCATCCGGTGCCGCCAGCAGTTGGCGGGCGCAGGCCAGATAGGCGACATCGGTATAAACTTTGCGGGTATAGACGGGATAATCCTCCAGACCGTCCATTTGCGTACGCTTGATTTCGCTGTCCCAGTATGCCCCTTTCACCAACCGCACCATCAGGCGTCGCTGGGTACGCTGTGCCAGATCGATCAGAAAATCAATCACAAACGGGCAGCGTTTCTGATAAGCCTGTACGACAAAACCGATCCCTTTCCAGCCCGTCAGCGAAGGCTCATGGCACAACTTCTCCAACAGGTCGAGGGAAATCTCCAGCCGCTCCGCTTCTTCCGCATCAATATTAATGCCGACGTCGTACTGCATCGCCTGCAAAGTCAACGCCAACAAACGGGGATAGAGCACCTCCATCACGCGGTCGTATTGCGCACGACTATAACGCGGATGCAGCGCCGACAACTTGATGGAGATGCCCGGCCCCCCATACACCCCGCGCCCCTGCGACGCCCTGCCGATAGCATGGATCGCCTGCTGATAGGCTTTGAAGTAAGCCTCCGCATCCTGTGCGGTGAGCGCCGCTTCGCCTAACATGTCATAGGAGTAGCGAAATCCCTGCTGCTCCAGGTGTTGTGCGTTGGACAGCGCCTCTTCGATAGTTTCGCCGGTAACAAACTGCTCCCCCATCATGCGCATCACGCGATCCATCCCCAATCTAATGACCGGCTCGCCCCCTTTGTTAATCAGTTGCTTCAGGGTGTGCGCCAGACGGGTTTCACTGTGCGTCGCAACCAACTTTCCGGTCAGCAACAGTCCCCAGGTCGCCGCATTGACGAACAGAGATTGCCCTTTCCCCAAGTGGGAAGACCAGTCTCCGCTGCTGATCTTGTCACGGATCAGCGCATTGCGCGTTGAAGCATCGGGAATGCGCAGCAACGCTTCCGCCAGACACATCAGCGCAATCCCCTCTGAGGACGACAGGGAGAAGGCCTGTAGCAAACTTTGCACCCGTCCTGGTCGCCCGTGCGTCTGTTGTTCACACCGCAGCGTCTGCGCCAACCGATATGCCAGCGCCTGCACCGCCGGGGCCATAGATGCTATCGGTTCTACCCGTTCGAGCAGTAATGGCACCATATCCCCCTCGGAACGGCGGTATGCCGCCGTGATAGCATCACGCAGCGGTGAACGGGGTAACAGCGTTTGCGTGAAAGCTAAAAACGGTTGATAGCTTCCTTCCTGACGAGATTGCGGCATAATCTCCGGCGCGCGTTGGAATGCCGCACCTTGTTCTGGCGTGATATCAGGCGCCTTGCCATCGCGTTCGACGGCGTCGAGATAACAAAAAATGGCGTGCTCAATCAGCCAATGCGATGTGCGATCAAGGCGCTTCGCTGTACGTTCGATACGATTGCGGGTCGCATCGTCAAGCTTTACCGCTATAGTGGATAATCCCATCGTTTCACTCCAGTGAAGCCAAGATAATCATCGATAGTGAGGGATCGGATAACGTTGATTTTTTGAAGGTATGCCTTCGAAGCTTGGCCGTCGTTATCGGATTATGCAACCTGGTTTTTTGCGAGTTGCCATAAGATGTAATGCAGTTAACAAGTGTATAACATCGGCGTGACGGGGAAATATAACAAATCGTTAACGCTTTACCTGACGTCGTTCCCGTCAGGTTATACCAACAATATGATTTGCCTTTATTCCCTAGCATGATGAGGATAGACGGGGCGCTTTAACTTGGAGATTCTAATGACAATGAGTACACCCATGCTGGTGACCTTTCTGGTGTATATCTTCGGAATGGTCTTGATCGGCCTGGCCGCCTATCGCTCAACCACCACCCTTGGCGACTATATCCTGGGCGGACGCCGGATGGGCAGCGTGGTCACGGCACTTTCAGCGGGGGCTTCTGACATGAGCGGCTGGCTGCTGATGGGGCTGCCGGGCGCGATATTTATTTCCGGCATTTCTGAAAGCTGGATCGCTATCGGGTTGACTATCGGCGCTTACCTCAACTGGCGCTGGGTTGCAGGCCGCCTGCGCGTTCACACCGAAGTGAACCACAACGCGCTGACCTTGCCAGACTATTTCACACACCGTTTCGAAGACACCAGAAAAATCCTGAGAGTCATTGCGGCCTTGATTATTCTGGTGTTTTTTACCATTTACTGCGCTTCGGGTATCGTTGCCGGTGCCCGCTTGTTCGAAAGCACCTTTGGCATGAGCTACGCCACGTCATTGTGGGCTGGTGCGGCAGCGACCATCGCCTACACCTTTATCGGTGGTTATCTGGCGGTCAGTTGGACGGATACGGTACAGGCCACGCTGATGATTTTCGCCCTGATCCTGACACCGGTGATGGTGATTCTGGCGCTGGATGGCATCGATACCTCGCTGTTGGTTATCGCAGCGAAAAACCCGGCCAACCTGAATATGTTCAAAGGGCTGGACGTTATCGCCATCATTTCGCTGCTAGGTTGGGGTCTGGGCTATTTTGGACAGCCACACATTCTGGCGCGCTTTATGGCGGCGGATTCTCACCACACCATTCGCAGCGCACGCCGCATCAGCATGACCTGGATGATCCTGTGTCTCGCGGGTGCGGTGAGCGTAGGTTTATTCGGTATCGCCTACTTCACTAATCACCCGGAACAAGCGGGCAACGTGACGCACAATGCCGAGCGGGTATTTATCGAGCTTTCCATGTTGCTGTTTAACCCGTGGATTGCCGGTATCCTGCTCTCCGCCATTTTGGCGGCGGTGATGAGCACCCTGAGTTGCCAGTTGCTGGTCTGTTCCAGCGCCATTACCGAAGATTTGTACCGCCCCTTCTTCCGCCCCGGTGCTACGCAGCGCGAGCTGGTCTGGCTCAGTCGCATTATGGTGTTACTGATTGCCATCATTTCAATCATGTTGGCCGCTAATCCGGAAAACCGCGTGTTGGGGCTTGTTAGCTACGCCTGGGCCGGTTTTGGCGCCGCATTTGGTCCGGTGATCCTGATTTCCCTACTGTGGCCGCGCATGACGCGTAACGGCGCGCTGGTCGGTATGCTGATCGGTGCTGCCACGGTGATTATCTGGAAACAGAATGCCTGGTTTAATCTGTATGAAATCATTCCCGGCTTTCTCTTTGCCAGCCTGGCGATCTTTGTTGTTAGCCTGATGGGTCGCGCGCCGTCCAAAGCCGTCACCGATCGCTTCCAGCAAGCAGAAGCCCAGTTCCAGAGCCGTTAAAGAAAAAGGGTTTCACACATAAAAAAGGCGCAACCGTGGTTGCGCCTTTTTTCATTGCCGGAGTAATGCGTTTATTGTTAACCCGCAACCGCAATGCGTTTCATGTCTTTCATATAGCCACGCAGTTTCTGACCAACCGCTTCGATCGGGTGGTTGCGGATCGCATCATTAACGTAGCGCAGTTGTGCATTGTCCACGCTGCTGGCGGCTACCGGCTTGCCGATGTCACCTGCTTGCAGTGAAGCCATGAATGCCTGTTTCAGCAACGGCACTGCGGCATTCGTGAACAGGTAGTTACCGTATTCTGCGGTGTCAGAGATAACCACGTTCATTTCATACAGACGCTTACGTGCAATGGTGTTCGCAATCAGCGGCAGTTCGTGCAGCGATTCGTAGTACGCGGATTCTTCGATGATACCCGCGCTTACCATGGTTTCGAACGCCAGTTCCACACCGGCTTTAACCATAGCGATCATCAGCACACCGTGGTCAAAATACTCTTGCTCGGAGATTTTACCGTCGAACTGCGGGGCATTCTCAAACGCAGAGCTACCGGTTTCTTCACGCCAGGTCAGCAGTTTAATGTCATCGTTGGCCCAGTCTTCCATCATACCGCTGGAGAAAGCACCGGAGATGATATCGTCCATGTGTTTCTGGAACAGCGGTGCCATGATCGTTTTCAACTGCTCAGACAGCGCATAAGCACGCAGTTTTGCCGGGTTAGACAGGCGATCCATCATCAGGGTGATGCCGCCTTGTTTCAGCGCTTCGGTAATGGTTTCCCAGCCGAACTGAATCAGTTTTTCTGCATAGGCCGGATCGGTGCCTTCAGCAACCAGTTTATCAAAGCTCAGCAAGGAACCAGCCTGCAACATGCCGCACAGGATGGTCTGCTCACCCATCAGGTCAGATTTCACTTCAGCAACGAAAGAAGATTGCAGCACGCCCGCACGGTGACCACCGGTAGCGGCAGCCCAGGCCTTGGCGATCGCCATGCCTTCACCTTTCGGATCGTTTTCCGGGTGAACCGCGATCAGCGTTGGAACGCCAAAGCCGCGCTTATACTCTTCACGCACTTCGGTGCCCGGACATTTCGGCGCCACCATCACCACCGTGATGTCTTTACGAATCTGCTCACCCACTTCAACGATGTTGAAGCCGTGAGAGTAACCCAGCGATGCGCCCTGCTTCATCAGCGGTTGAACAGCCTGAACCACAGCGGAGTGCTGCTTGTCTGGCGTCAGGTTCACCACCAGATCCGCCTGCGGGATCAGGTCTTCATAAGTGCCGACTTTAAAGCCATTTTCTGTCGCTTTACGCCATGACGCACGTTTTTCCGCGATAGCTTCTGCACGCAGCGCATAGGCGATATCCAGCCCGGAATCGCGCATGTTCAACCCTTGGTTCAGCCCCTGCGCGCCGCAACCGACGATCACCACTTTTTTGCCTTTCAGGTAGTTCGCTTCGTCTGCGAATTCATCACGCCCCATGAAACGACATACACCCAATTGCGCCAACTGCTGACGCAGGTTCAAAGTGTTGAAATAGTTAGCCATGCACAACTCCGTTTAATCTGTTAATTGCGAGTGTTCAGAAGAGGTTCCCTGTCAGGGAAGCCTGAATGCTCTCATGATATGACAGGAAAAGCATTGCTTAAATTGATATATTAACAAGATGACATTGCAATAACTGCAAGATGAAAATGAGGCCGCGCGCACATGGATTTACGAGATTTAAAACTGTTTCTGCATCTGTGTGACAGCCGCCATTTCGGGCGCACCGCCAAAGCCATGCACCTGAGCCCGTCAACATTGTCACGCCAAATCCAACGACTGGAAGAGGATGTTGGGCAAACCCTGTTTTTACGTGATAACCGCACGGTGCAACTGACCGATGCCGGAGAGCAATTGAAACAGTTTGCTCAGCAGACGCTGCTGCACTACGAGCAGTTGCGCCACGCCATTGGGCAACGCGGGCCGTCATTGAGCGGCGAGCTACGCATTTTCTGTTCCGTAACCGCCGCCTATAGCCACCTACCGCCGATCCTCGACCGTTTCCGCGCCCAGCATCCGCTGGTCGAAATCAAGCTAACCACTGGCGATGCGGCAGATGCGGTGGAAAAAGTGCAGTCTAATGAAGCCGATCTCGGTATCGCGGGCCACCCGGAAACCCTGCCCACGACCATCGATTTTATGCCTATCGGCAATATTCCACTGGTACTGATTGCCCCGGCACTGGCATCGCCGGTGCAGTCGATGGTGCGGCAACCCAATCCAGACTGGGCACAGATTCCGTTTATTTTGCCCGAGCACGGCCCGGTACGAAAACGTATTGATGTCTGGTTCCGCCGCCACCACATCGCCAATCCGCTGATTTACGCCACCGTGTCCGGGCATGAAGCGATGGTGTCGATGGTCGCGCTCGGCTGTGGCATCTCGCTGATCCCGGATGTGGTGCTGGAAAACAGTCCGGAACCGGTGCGCAATCGCGTCTCGGTACTATTGGAGCAAGCCATGGAGCCGTTTGAGTTTGGCGTATGCGTACAGAAAAAGCGACTCAATGAGCCTTTGAACGCCGCGTTTTGGCATATCTTGCAGGACAACGCCTGAGGGATTACCAACGGTAACTGACAGTGGCGACAATTGTACGACCCGCACCATAAAAACAGGCTTCGATATTGCTGCAAGACGCCACATAATGCTCATCGGTCAGGTTGTTGACATTGATCTGCAACACCGCGCCTTTCCACTGCGACGATGCTAAGCCAAAATCATAGCTCACCATCGCGTCATACAGGATGTAGTGCGGCACGCTGAAACTCTCTTTGTTATCGCCATAACTGCTGCCGATATAACGCACACCAGTTCCCAGAGCTACCCCAGCCAACGGGCCGTCGCGAAAAAAATAGGAACCCCAGGCGGAGGCCATATGACGTGGTGTGGCCGCAGGTCTGTTCCCCGCCGGTGTGCTCGCATTGATGCTCTCCTTGGTTTCTGCCTCGGTATAACTGTACGCTGACATCAGAC
This sequence comes from Symbiopectobacterium purcellii, assembly GCF_052050035.1. Taxonomy (GTDB): domain Bacteria; phylum Pseudomonadota; class Gammaproteobacteria; order Enterobacterales; family Enterobacteriaceae; genus Symbiopectobacterium; species Symbiopectobacterium purcellii_A. The sequence continues at coordinate 2,436,944 of NZ_CP189882.1, read as the reverse complement.
TCAATGCGGGTGTGATTTGGGTATTGATCTCCGCTTCAGCGCCCCGCGATTGGACTCTGCCAATTTGCTCATTGAACTTGAGTTTGCTGTTCCACGAGGTGATATTTTTCTGCGTGATGTCAAACAACGATAGCGTTAAGAAAGTTTCGCGGCCGACGGGCTGAAACTTTATCCCCACTTCAGTTTGCTCACCGGTTGTCGGTTTGAAGGGCTCCGACCCCGGAATGCCACTGTCAAGATTAGGCTCAAAGGAGGTGCTGTAACTGATATAGGGTGAAAAACCATTCTCAAACGCATACAGCAGCGCCGCACGACCGGTAAAATCATTATCATTCGACTGCCTTTTGGCATTATTGAGCGTGCTTTCGTAAGTGCGAATTTCTGTCCAATCGTGACGCCCAGAGAGCAGCAAGTTCCACTGCCGCCATATCGCCTGATCCTGCACATAGAGCCCGACCTGATCGAGCTTTTTATTCGCGCTGCGCACCAAGGGCAAATCGCTGTCATTTTCCAGATAGTCCCCACCATAGTGAGGGTGAGTCCAATCAAAATCATACTGACTCCCGCTATTGAGCCAGAAATTAGCGTTACGCTTCTGCCAGATGTAATCCAACCCAGCCAGCAGGGTATGGCTCACCGCATGGGTCACGAAGTTCGCTTTCAATTGGGTATCGATCCCCAATTCATCCGCATCTATTTTTTCGCGTTGCTGGTTGCGTATTAGCATCGTATCCACGACGCTGCCACCGGTGCTGTAAACCAGAGATTTATAATTATCATGCAGTTGTGAGTAACGCAGATTCTGTTGAAGGGAAACAGCGCTGTTAAAGGAGTGCTCGAAAATATAACCGAACGCCACCTGCTCACGCGTTGAGTGATGGTAATTTGGATCGCTGACATTCAGCGTGTAAGGGATATAACCCGCGTTGGTGGCAAACACGGTGCCGTACGCGGGCAAGAAGTTACGAAAACCCGCCTCGGGATCGTATTGGTAACGGGTCAGCACGGTCAGGCTGGTGTCAGCATTGGGCAACCACGTCAACGCCGGGGCAATCGCCATGCGCTGTTGCCCCGTATTATTGACAAATTGCTGCTGGGTATTGGCTATCCCGTTCAAGCGATATAACAGCGAGCTGTCATCGCTTAGCACTCCACCGAAATCAAACGCCGCTTCACCAAAACGTTGGTTACCCGCGCTAAACTGCACGTGGCGAATCTTTTCTGCCGTGGGACGTTTGCTGGTCATGATAATCGTACCGCCAGGATCGACCTGACCATACATGACAGACGCCGGGCCGCGAATCAATTCAACGCGTTCTAACAGCCAGGGGTCGATCTTTCCAATACCGGCACGTTGCCCGATGAGGCCAAAACTCAGCCCATCCAGAAATTTGGGCGCATAGCGAAAACCGCGCACGATGGTTTGATCATTGCGGTTAGAGGAGCCCCGGTAATTTGGAAGCACGCCAGCAGAGTAATTCAAGGCATCGGAGACAGACCTCACCCGCTGTTTGTCCATTTGCGCACGCGTAACCACCGCGATCGACTGTGGCGTCTTTACCAACGGTGTTGGCGTTTTCGTGCCAGCGATACTCTGTTTCGCAATGACTCCACCAGCAGGAAGCGTCGTGTTTTGCTCGGCCTGAGCAATGACCACCATCACATCAGCGTTGCCGGTTACCGTTTCGGCGGCCAACGGTTGCGCTGCCACCAATAATGACGAAGCAACACCCAGTACCGTGATAAAACCGAAAAATAACCGAGCAATGAGGTAAAATTTCCTTTTATTTTCAGACACACACTCATCCTTAACTGCAATACTATTTTTATGCATCACAAATTAGCCAGCATATTCGTGGCTGATAATGCAAAAAAATAGATTATTTCAAATGCAAATCCGCCTCAATCGCACTTGTGCAATTGCATTAATATTTCATACTTTGCATTTAATATTGCGTTGTAAAAATGAAAGGGATTCACCGTGTGGATGTTCGATCGCCTCAGCCTTGCTGCAACGAATCTTCTCCTGATTCCCGGTGAACGTGAACCGCAAGAAGTATCACTTTCGCAGGAAATGTCACAAGACACACCTGATAAGACCGAATAACTCGGGCAAAGACCCGAGGCAATTAGTGAGTAGCTTAACGCCACTCCGCCGTGGCGAATATCAGTTTTCGATTCTGGACATGCCGCTATCCCCCCATGTCAGGGTAGTTGTCGCCTCTGAGTGAAAAAAATCTAGGGGCTGGAGAAGCTGTTCATGGGAAGCTATTCGCCAGAACGTAAAGCGGCTGTGATCGCCAGAACGTAAAGCGGCTGTGATCGCCAGAATGTTGCCGCCGCATAGTCAGTCTATTTACCAGATATCCCGCCTGGAAGGCATTCCCGCCAATACGCTTTATGGCTGGCGGTCTCAGGCTGGAATTCCGACTCAGTCGGCAGCCAGTGAGAGTAAACTCCACCTGGAGTGGTCTCAGGATGCGCGCTTCGCCGTTATCGTTGAAACCGCGCCGCTTTCTGCTCATGCTGTGGCTGAATACTGTCGCCGTAAAGGCCTCTATCCTGAACAGATTCAGCAGTGGAAGGACGAGTTTATGCAGCCAGGTCAGCGTGCAGAAAGAGCCTTAATAAAGAAACAGCAAAAAGAAATTCAGCAGCTTAATCGTGAAATAGCCCGCAAGGACAAGCCCTCGCCGAAGCGGCGGCACTGCTCATCCTGGAAAAAAAGCTCAAGGCGTTCTTCGACGAAGAACGCGAGGTCGAATGACGCGCACAGCCGACGGGTTACGGCTGATGAAGATGCAGGAGGAGGCTGCCACTGCCGGCTGTAGTGGCATACTGAATTTGGCCACCTAAGTAGAGGTGATATGCTTACCTCATAATTTTTATAGGTGCCAAAATGAGTAAAATAATTACTGCTGAATTTAAATGTGAAACCGCCAAATTAGTCCTTGACCAAAATTATACCTACCAGGAAGCCGCGAAAGCCATTATAGCTAAACGACTTAATTTTGATTACATTATTTAAATGAGCTATTCAATTGATTTTAGACGTAAAGTGATATCTACACGGAAAAACGAAGGGTTGAGTATCCGAGAAACAGCGAAGCAATTTCGGATTGGCCCTGCCTCTGTATCGCGTTGGATTAATCAAATAGAGTCAAAAGCATCGACCACGCGTCAGCGAAAGATCGATAAATCCGAGTTGATAAAAGATGTTGAACAATATCCAGATGCTTACCAAAAAGAACGTGCAGAGCGTTTTGGCGTTTGTCAGAAGGCCATTTGGCAAGCGCTTAAAAAGCTGGGATTGACCTATAAAAAAAACTCTACGTCATCCGAAAGCCGACGAAAACGCCCGGCAGGGATTTCAACAAAAAAAACAACAGTATGAAAAAGAAGGTAAACCTATTGTTTTTATTGATGAAAGTGGTTTTTCACACGATGCCCCACGGACTCACGGCTATTCCCCAAAAGGTCAACGGTGTTTTGGCCTGAAGAACTGGGGAGCTAGGGGAAGAACAAATGTTATCGGCGCTTTATTAGGCACAACGCTGTTTGCTATCGGATTATTTGATATCAATATTAACAGCGATGTTTTCTATGCCTGGGTCACACAAGTCCTTATCCCAGTACTCCCTAAAAACAGTGTAATCATGATGGACAATGCCACTTTTCACAAAAAACATAATATTCAACAAGTCATCATCGATGCAGGGTATATGGTGGAGTATTTGCCTACATATTCGCCAGATCTTAACCCAATTGAGCATAAATGGGCACAAGCAAAAAGCAAAAAAAGAGAGATGGGTTGCGATACAGAGAGTTTGTTCTCAGTCCATATGGTGTAATCAAAATTAAGTCGCTTGGCTATATTTGGACAGGCGACCGATGGGCGTATCTGGCGGTGGTATTAGATTTATTTGCCCGAAAACCCGTGGGTTGGGCAATGTCGTTTTCGCCAGATTCAGAATTAACAGCCAAAGCACTACAAATGGCTTGGGAACTGCTTGGGCATCCCAAACAAGTCATGTTTCATAGTGACCAAGGAAGCCATTACACCAGTCGTCAGTATAGGCAGGCATTGTGGCGTTATCAGATGACCCAAAGTATGAGTCGCAGAGGAAATTGTTGGGATAATAGTCCGATGGAGCGATTCTTCCGTAGTCTGAAGACTGAATGGGTGCCAACGACTGGCTACCAAAGCTTTAGTACTGCTCAATCATCCATTATTCGCTACATAACCCATTATAGCCAACCGACTTAAAAATGATTACAGCCGATGCCCTGATATGTGGCAAAGAAGCATAGCTGGCTGTTATCAAAATAATGTCGCTTAGCTATAACACCAAATGAATCAGAACGGCTGTTCCATCAACAGTCATGTAGGGTGGCCAAATTTAGTTGACCACTACAATAGCATCCAGCTGCTCGCAGGCCAGCAACCCGTTCTGCCAGAACCGTTCAAAAACTCCTGCATCCCGCCACTCCTGGAAGCGGCGGTGAGCGGAGCTTGACGAGCATATCACGGTGGCATTCAGGGCATTCCACTGGCAACCCGTTCTGAGCACAAAGAGAATGGCGTTCATTGCGGCACGATTATCAACCCGCCTGCGATGCGTACCCAGCGGATGGTGGGTTTTGTGTTCCGCGAGCAACGGAACCATTTTCCCCCAGAGTTCATCGCTGATCTGCCACTTATTGCTTGCCATACTTCCCTCAGAAATTGCCATTACTTATTAACTGACAATTCCTTTTGGGATGGGTTCTAAACGCAAGTTAAACGATGTGTCATTGATCGTATAAATTGCTACGCAAGAAATGAACCAATAATACAATTTTATGCCGAAGGTAAGAAATCTGTATTAAAAGGAATCGAAATGAATATTAAGTTTACATTATTGTTTGCCACACTTCTGCTTTCTGGTTGTACGACGCAATGGGTGAAAAGCAGCGCAAACGCTGAGGATTTCACTATCTCGAAAGGTGCCTGTGAAACGCTGAGCGAAGAAAAATTCCCTGTGAAAAATGAAGTGGCGCAGCGAACGAAATATACGTCCTACTATTTGCCGTGTGGAAAAAAAGACGACTGTAAAAATGAAAAATATATCAGTGGGCAACGACCAGAAACACAAAGTTATGTGATGGATGTTAATAGTGGTAGCCGCCAGGCCCTTTTCAATCAGTGCATGAAATTGAGGGGATGGACATCGGAAACGAAATTGTTCCCATAAGGATGGTAATGTAAAAGGAATACCATGAATAACTTGCAACGTTTTTTTTTTATAATGATTTCTTTATGCTTAAGCTCTGCGTTTGCCATGGCATCACCGCCGCCAGTACCGGAACAGGCTCCGGCACCACGTGATGTGATGGTGAGTGAAGGGCAAGTGAAACTTAGCCAGGGTCTCCTTAATTATAGTGCCGAAGTGGGCGCATTGGCGCTGAATACGGCCGATCCCGATGAACCAATCGCGACCTTGTCCTACGTGGCCTACTTCAAGTCAGTGAAGAAGACGGCGAAGCCGGAGAATCGGCCGATCACGTTTATCTATAACGGTGGACCGGGTTCTTCTTCCGTGTGGCTGCATATGGGCGGCTTAGGGCCAAAGCGGGTGGTCACCAGCACGCCAGATAAACCGGTATTGCCGCCTTATCCGGTTATCGATAATGCCTATTCTCTGCTTGATGTCAGCGATCTGGTCTTTATCGATGCGCCGGGCACCGGGTTTGGTCAGTTTATCAGCAATGCGGCCAATGTTCAGGAGCGGCAGGCGCAGAAGCGTCAAAAGGAGAATGACACCTACAGCATTAATGGAGACGCACACGCGTTTGCGCAATTTATCACGCAGTTTCTGAGCCGCCATCAGCGATGGAATGCGCCGCGTTACCTGCTTGGTGAGAGTTACGGCACGACGCGTACGGTGGCGCTGGCAAACCGACTGAAGGTGCAGCACAACGTCGATGTTAACGGTATTATTTTGCTGTCGCAGTATTTGAGTCAGGACATTGATATCGATCGTCCCGAATCCAACCCCGGCATCGATCAACCCTATTATCTGGCGCTGCCAACCTATGCGGCAATCGCCCATTATTATCAGCAGCCGGCAAAGGTCGCAGAAAATCTGGATCATTTGCTGACTGAGGTTGAACAGTTTTCCCTGGGGCCTTATGCACAGGCATTGGCGCAGGGCAATCTCTTACCAGACTCGCAGAAAGCAGAGCTTGCTGAGCAACTCGCCCGCTACACCGGTATACCCGCTCGGGAATGGGTTAAGGCCGATTTGCGCGTTTCAGGCCCGCTGTTTGTTAAAAAACTGCTGACAGAGCAGGGCGATACGGTCAGCCGTGCTGACGGCCGTTATCGAGGCGCTTCGCTGGATAAAATGGCTGCGCGGAGCGATTACGATCCGGTTATGACCATTGGTTCCGGGTTTATTTCCGCGTACCGCGACTATCTGGCAAGAGCATTGAACGTGAATACGGTGCAAGATTATGTTTCTGACTCGAATGCCATTTACTATTGGAATATGACCCCAGAAAACCGTTCTTTCAATCTGCTGCCTACATTGTCCGAAACCATGAAAATGAATCCGCGCATGAAAGTGATGGTGCTCGGGGGGATCTACGATCTGGCGACGCCTTACTTTGTCGCGCAATATCACCTCAATCACCTCTCTTTGCCTGAAAAACTGCGCGCTAATCTGCAATTTCATCGGTATGAGTCGGGGCATTTGCCTTATCTTGATGAGAAATCACTGCAACAGTTACATCAGGATCTGAGTGGCTTTATCGCGGAATAGCTCAGCAGACTGTTGGAAAATGGCGACAGAATCTCTGTTTATACGTCTCCATTTGAAGACATATAACTGGTTGAAATGAATCATAAAAAAATTAAAATCAATATTGTGTTTCTTTTTGGAGACACTTAGAGCATTTCTGGCAGGCACGGTTGTTCGCCGGGAGAAGGCATTGTGAAATGGATTTGTTTTAAATTGTATATTTTTCAATGAATTATATTTTTTTTATTTTTTATTCTCAATGCAACCACGATTTGGTACGGTTCCTGCTAATCTAACCCCGTAGATGCTCATTCCGCTTTCTATGTTTGCTTCGGCTTCATAATCCTAGGAATGACGCAGAGCCGTTTACAGGTGCCTATCGTCCACCTCCAGATGACGTTGTTAGTCGCCGTTTCACTGCGATTCATAACACCATCGGACTTTTCGGACATTACGTTGAGTGAGGCACTCTACTGTAGTCTTTTATGACCTGATGTTATTCAACGCTTGCCGTTTATTGGCAAGCGTTTTTTTTTGCGCCATGTTTAGAGCGCAAGATCTTCGCCGTGGGTGGCAATGACCTTTTGATATAGCCAAGCGACATTATTTTGATAACAGCCAGCTATGCTTCTTTGCCGCATATCAGGGCATAGGATGTAATCATTTTTAAGTCGGTTGGCTATACCATGAGAAGGATTTTTTCTTGTGGCGATCGCCGCTGCCAGAGAGGGTGTCATCGAGATCGACATAGATAAACCCGTAGCGCTTGGACATTTCGCCAGTCGACATGCCGACCAGATCGATACAGCCCCAAGGGGTATAGCTAAACGACTTAATTTTGATTACATTATTTAAATGAGCTATTCAATTGATTTTAGACGTAAAGTGATATCTACACGGAAAAACGAAGGGTTGAGTATCCGAGAAACAGCGAAGCAATTTCGGATTGGCCCTGCCTCTGTATCGCGTTGGATTAATCAAATAGAGTCAAAAGCATCGACCACGCGTCAGCGAAAGATCGATAAATCCGAGTTGATAAAAGATGTTGAACAATATCCAGATGCTTACCAAAAAGAACGTGCAGAGCGTTTTGGCGTTTGTCAGAAGGCCATTTGGCAAGCGCTTAAAAAGCTGGGATTGACCTATAAAAAAAACTCTACGTCATCCGAAAGCCGACGAAAACGCCCGGCAGGGATTTCAACAAAAAAAACAACAGTATGAAAAAGAAGGTAAACCTATTGTTTTTATTTATGAAAGTGGTTTTTCACACGATGCCCCACGGACTCACGGCTATTCCCCAAAAGGTCAACGGTGTTTTGGCCTGAAGAACTGGGGAGCTAGGGGAAGAACAAATGTTATCGGCGCTTTATTAGGCACAACGCTGTTTGCTATCGGATTATTTGATATCAATATTAACAGCGATGTTTTCTATGCCTGGGTCACACAAGTCCTTATCCCAGTACTCCCTAAAAACAGTGTAATCATGATGGACAATGCCACTTTTCACAAAAAACATAATATTCAACAAGTCATCATCTATGCAGGGTATATGGTGGAGTATTTGCCTACATATTCGCCAGATCTTAACCCAATTGAGCATAAATGGGCACAAGCAAAAAGCAAAAAAAGAGAGATGGGTTGCGATACAGAGAGTTTGTTCTCAGGCCCCATTCCCACTCGAAACGCAACAAAGTGACCCACTTGCCAGAGTCGGATAAAATCACCGTTCTGGCCATACTGGAGAGCCTGTTGCATGCAGGGAAAACATCTGACTCAGAAAGAACGGTTCTACATCGAAAAGCGGCGTGGTGAAGGTGTCAACCAAGCTACCATCGCCAGAGAGCTTGCTCTGCCTCGCTCGACCATCAGCAGGGAACTCAGACGCAATACCGACCCTACTTTCAATGGTGTCTACTGCTGTAGAAGGGCGGACACTCTGGCCCGGGAACGCCGTCATAAGCCTCTGCCAAACAATGCTTTTTACCCGTTGGAGCCACACATTCAGAACTTCATCAGGCAGGCGCTTTCCACTCACTCTTCACCTGAAATCATCAGTGGCCGTTTGCACCTGGAATTCGGTATATCTGTCAGCAAGAATACGCTATATCGCTATATCCTGCAGGAGAGACAGGCTGGCGGGGAGCTATATCAGCAACTTCCTCATCGGGGAAAACGTTACAGGTACAATGCCGAAAACCTCAAATCAGGCCCTATTCCCAACCGTGTTGGTATTGAGTATCGCCCAGCTCAAGCCGAGCTTAAACAGGAGCCTGGCCACTTCGAAATTGACACTATTTTTGGCAAAGACCAGAAGTCATTCTTGTTAACCATCGTAGATAAAGCATTGAAAACCGTCATCATTCGCAAACTGCCTAATAAGCGTGCGGAGACTGTGGTTGCTGCTTTCAGGGACATTGAAGCTAATACCTTTTGCAAGTTTAAGACCCTAACAGCTGATAACGGCCCTGAATTCGCTCTGCACGAGCAAATTACTCAAATCACAGGGGTGCAGGTCTACTTTGCCCATCCTTATCATTCCTGGGAGAGGGGCTTGAATGAGCACACCAACGGGCTGATACGACGTTTTTACCCAAAGGGAACAGACTTCAGTCAGGTCAGTCATCGTAAGATTGCCGAACTCAAACACATACTCAATACAAGGGGCAGAAAATCGCTGTGCTATCGTTCCCCCAATGAGGTATTTTTAACGCACTTACTGGTGGCATAAGCCTCTACCGTTTTGTTGCGTTTCGAGTGGGAATGGGGCCCGGCCTTTACGCACAGTTTCGCCGAACTCCAACAGCAATCCGTGCAGCGAGTTGATTTGCGCGGTGCGGAACTTCACTAACTGGCGGCGCATTTTGTGCAGCGACAGTACTGCCTGCTGTTCCTCAGTTTTGACGGCAACGGCTTTAGCTGGCTGCTGGACCGCCATCCAGATAGCACGGGCATCCATCACGTCATTTTTATTGCCCATCACGAAGGCCTTGACGAATTTGCCCTGGAGTAGTCTGACCTTATGCCCCAGTTTTTCCAGCTCCCGCGCCCAGTGCTGGGAACCGCCGCAAGCTTCCATGCCAATCAGGCAAGGCTCACGATTGCTGAAGTATTCCAGCAGCGCGTCGCGCTTTATCTGTTTATCGATGACTTCACCGGTATGTTCATTAATGAAATGAACCTGCATCAGATGTTTTGCGATATCGACGCCAACAGGGGTATATTTCATGTCGTGGATCCTCCAGTTATCAGGGAGCTTTATGCATCCCGTGTTGGGCACAATGATGCCGTAACTCTGCGAGGATCCACACCTTACCTGCCGAATCCTTCGCTGCTCTCAAATGTGTGGGATGCGTTCATCTCATTCTCCTTTTAGTATCCAAAATGAAACCGGTTTCATTTCTGCTTTTGGCAACGTTGTCACTCTCTTGCCGCCTTCCTGTAACTCGGATTATTTAGGGTATAGTGCGTAACGGTATAAAAGAGAGTCTCTTTCGCTGATGGGATAGCGCTGCCCCAGAATGTGGGGCAGCGGGGAGTGCGATTAAGACGGGGTTTGTAGTGTGAGTAATAGCCCTTCGCGACGCATCTGTGCCGCGTCTTCCGGTTGTCGCAGATGGTCAAAGGCATCGGCGCGCCAGGCGTAATCAAAGGCATCCGGGCGCAACGCTAACGCTGCCGCAAAAGCATCGCAGGCCTGCTGCCATTCCCCTTGTTTCAGCATTAACTGTCCCAAGGTACTGTGCAGCAACGCGCTGTTATCGTGCTGTTTTAGCAACTGGCGCAGGAGTTTTTCCAATGAGGCCGGTTCGCCTGCGGCCAGACGTGGCATTAGCAGCACCAGACGTTTATCGTAGTGACTTTTCAAACCGTCGATTACGATCTGCTGGGCGGTGTGGTGATCGTCACAGGCGATAAGGTGCTCCACCATCGCCACTTGCAAGGGTAAATCTTGTCGCACTTTGCGACTTTGTTCCTTCCACCACTGCTTCAGGCCGTCACTGCCGCCTTCCTCCATCGCTTGTTCCATCAGACCGAGCAGGGCGGATTGGCGCAATGCCTCCAACTCTTCCTCGGTACGAATCTGGGTTTTGCGCATGTCGGGCAGAATATCTAACAGCGCACCGTAAGCGTGGGTGCGCTGGAACGCTAACTCCGCTAACCGTAATACTTCAGGATGGCGCGGTGCGTATGCCAGCAAACGATCGACGCCGTGGCGTGCGGCGTGATCCTCATTGCGTGCCAGTTGGATGCGCACGCGGGTGATGTCTACCGGTAACTGATCGGTGTCAGCCATTTCAGCCGCTCGCTCCAGATACTGCCGGGTGCGAAATTCATCACCGCGCTGCTGCGCGGCTTCGGCGGCCAGCAGATAGTTCACCACCGGTTGCTCTGCGTGATCCGCGTTACGCGTCAGGAGTTTTTCAACCTGAAGGTAATCGCCTTCGGCCAGCTTAAGCAGCGCCGCTTTGGTCTGTTTTCTGGCACGCGTGCGTTTACGACCCAGAAACCAGCCGCGGGTGCGTGCGCCAGTACGAAATACGCGACGCAACAGCCACTCCAGTGCAAACAGCACGACCAACAGCAGCACCAGCATGATAACCAACCCGGTAACGCTGGTTTCGATGTTGTAGGTGTCGGTTTGCACCAGTACATACCCCTGACGCCCCGCGAGCATCGGGCCAAGCACTACGCCAGCAATAAGGATCAGGAACAAGAACAGCACTTTCAGCATGATCAGCCCTCCTGTTGCTGCGCAGGCGATTGCGCCAGCAGATTACGCACTCGCGTTTGCATCAGTTTTTCCAGCAGCGGCTGGCTTTGCAGCGTAGTAGGAACGTCCAGAGAGACGGGTTGCTGACTTAAGCTGTCAACCTGCTCCAAAAAGGCTTTAGTGACGGGATCGCTGGTATCAAAATAGGCTCGCACCCAGGTGGATACCGCTTCCAGCGACTGTTTGAAGGTCTCGTTCTGATGACGCGGCACGGCCTGTGCGGCGGTCAGCAGGCGCGCTCGGATATTTTCACGCAGGTAGAAATCCTGATTCGGCGCCAGCAGCGGTTCGGCATTGCTGTCCCGCCGGCGAATGGTAATAAAATCGGACATGAAGTTGTGCCAGCTTTTACTCAGATTCTGTCGCCATTCGCTGAGCGTGGCTGAAAGCTCGCCGTCGGTTTCATCCATTGGCGCGTCATCGTCCTGAGTGTTATCGGCCAGACGCAGATTGTCGACCTGATCGGTTAACTGATTCACCCGCAAAATAATGCCGTCGAAATCCACCTGACCGACGGACGCCAGCGCGCTGATATCATTGGCAATGGCGCGGCGCAGCTCAAGCAGACTCGGATCGTTCATGTCAGCCAGACTGCAATCGGCGCTTTTCAGCAACGCGCCAGCGGTCAGCACATCTTTATCACTCCACAGTTTGCGACCGGCCAGTTTGACCAGAAAATCCGCCTGTGCCAGTAGCCAGGTGCTGGTGTCGTGATTGGACAGCGCGGCCAGTTTCTGGCTGAGTTCGCTGGATTCACGCGTGACCCCGTTCAACTGGTGTGCGGTGCTGTCTTGCCACTGTTTTTGTTGTGCCAGCGCAGCCTGCCACGCTGTTTTATCCTGCTGGTACTGCTGCTGTAGCGCCGCCAACTCGCCCTTCATTTGCGCCATGGACGCGGCGTTTTGTTTCTCTTGCTGCTGTCCGAGGTAGTACACGCCCCCGCTTAACAGCAGCGCAATAGCAATAGCGACGCCACCCAGCACGCGGCCATGTCCCGCACGGTTCCGGCGCGGTTCATCCGCTGACGCGGTGTCAGAGGACGAAAACGTGGCATCAGGGCGTTCTGTCACCGTTTCCGATGGGGTTGAAGGGGTATGGTGTTCCGTCATAATGGGTCATCCCGTGGTCTGGTTTGTTGTACGGTTGGCCGTGCAGTCACGATAGCAGACGCACAAGCGCGTCGTTATCGGCATTGTCCGCGATAAGCACGTCACGCCAGCCAAGCTGGCGCGCCTCTAGCGCCAACCGTTCGCTAACAACGATAACCTGGCAGTGAAGCAGCCAGGATTCGCGATAATAATGTGGCACCAGCGCATACAGCTGATGCAGCATATCGCCGCTGGTGATCACCAGACGATCGATACCGAGTTGTTGCCAATGTCGGCTCTGTTCCGGCCCATCATAATATACTGGACTGCGCTGATAACATTCACAATAACTGACCTGTGCGCCGCGCTCTGCGAGCGTTGTTGCCAGCAGCTCTCTGCCGCCATTCCCCCGTAATAATAGCGCGTTTTTGCCACTAATATTTTGTAATTCTGGCAGTTGCAGCAGCATTTCGCTGGTTTCCCGCTCAGGAGGATAGGCAACGGCGCGAGAGGTCGCCTGATGCAGCGCCAGGGCGGTGGTGCGTCCGATGGCGTAATAGCGCGGGATGACGGGCCAGGATAGACCCGCTTGCGTGAGTGCGGCGGCGGCATAGCGCACGGCGTGCTGCGAAAGCGCGAACAGCATATCGCCTTCGCGCAGCGCCGCCAGCCGTGCTGGCAGGGAAGGCAATTCACTGCCGGGGGAAAAATCGATAAGCGGGCTGTGGCAAGCCGCGTGGCCGAGCTTGCACAGCCGTTCCACCAGGGCCTCTCCCGCGGGTGACGGGCGGGTCACCAGAGTGGTCATGATGAGCCTGCGCCCTGATAAACGGCGTGCAGAATAGCGTCTGCGCCGTTGGCTAACAGCTCTTCAGCCAGATCGATGCCCATGCGCTCCGCCTCGCTGGCGGGGCCGATGCGTTCACCGCGAATCATCTTGCTGCCATTCGGTGCACCAACCAAGGCTCTTAGCCAGAGTTGTCCCGCATTGAGTTCAGCATAGCTGCCGATCGGGACTTGGCAGCCACCGTCGAGGCGAAGATTCATAGCGCGTTCAGCAAGAACCCGGCAGGCGGTCTGTTCATGGTTGAGCGGTGCCAGCAGTGCGTGCACGCGGGCGTCATTTTCCCGGCATTCGATACCAATCGCGCCCTGACCCACGGCGGGCAGCGACTCTTCCGGGGTGAGCGGCGTGCGAATGCGTTCTGACAGATTCAGACGTGACAGCCCGGCGACGGCCAAAATAATGGCGTCATAGTCGCCGTTGTCCAACTTGCTCAGACGCGTTCCAACGTTACCGCGCAAATCTCGGATAATCAGATCGGGTCGGCGAGCGCGCAATTGGCACTGGCGGCGCAGGCTGGAGGTGCCGACGCAGCTTTCGAACGGGAGATCGGCCACACTGGCATACTGGTTCGACACAAAGGCATCGCGCGGATCGTCACGTTCACAAATGGTATACAGGCCCAGGCCGTCGGGGAAAGATACCGGCACATCTTTCATCGAGTGCACTGCGATATCCGCACTGCCTTCGAGCAAAGCGCGTTCCAGTTCTTTAACAAACAGCCCTTTACCGCCCACTTTCGCCAGCGGTGTGTCCAGAATGATGTCGCCGCGCGTCACCATGGGAACCAGTTCAACCTGCAACGTGGGGAAGTAATGCTGCAACTGTTGTTGCACATAACGCGCTTGCCACAGAGCAAGCGGGCTTTGTCGGGTGGCAATTCTAAGGGTGTTGTCTACCATGCTTAATACCGTTTTTATCATTTAGCGCCATCGTATCACTGAGACGCTCAAGTGTCAGCGTTCTGGCGCTGAAGGTGCTGGATAGCGACGGGAAGGTGCGTGTTTTCACCATGAGGTGGGAGGATCGCGGCGTAATCATGCCAGAGAGCAAGGGGCAATAAGAGAAAGTAAGCTAATCGTGGCTAACTTTCTTTAGTTTCTTTACGCTCAATGAGCAAGGTGTTAAATTGATCACGTTTCCAGCACTATCTTATAAGTCACTCCTCTAATTCTATTGCTGATGAGTTTGGAACACGGGGTTTTTTCTAGGCACTGGGATAATCAGGCGGACCGTCTTGTACTTCTACATCGAGACTTTGAAGCAGAGACTGGACGCGATCAACCAACTGCGAGTTGACCGCGCTCTGGAAGCAATGAAACCCGCTTTTCAGCAGGTTTATCGCCTTCTGCCCGTATTATTGCACCACCATCATCCGCTCATGCCGGGCTACCTTGAAGGTAAGGTTCCGCACGGTGTGTGTACCTTTACGCCTGATGAAAACCAACAGCGCTACATTGACAGCATTGAACTGCGCTGGGGGGAGATCCCCGCCATCAATTCGCAGGGTGAACTGCCAATTACCGGCGTTTACTCCATGGGCAGCACCTCATCCATCGGCCAGAGCTGCTCTTCCGATTTGGATATATGGGTGTGCCACCAATCCTGGCTAGACCACGAAGAGCACCAGCGTTTACAGCAGAAATGTAACCTGCTGGAACAATGGGCGGCGGCACAAGGGGTGGATGTCAGCTTCTTCCTGATTGACGAGAACCGTTTTCGCCACAATGAAAGTGGCAGCCTGGGCGGCGAAGATTGCGGTTCGACGCAGCATATCCTGTTGCTGGACGAATTTTATCGCACCGCTGTGCGCATGTCCGGTAAACGCCTGCTGTGGCATATGGTGCCGGTTGAAGAAGAAGAGCATTACGACGAATACGTCCTGTCGCTTTACGCGCAGGGTGCGCTTGCGCCTAACGAGTGGCTGGATCTGGGCGGATTGAGTTCGCTCTCGGCGGAAGAGTATTTCGGTGCCAGTCTGTGGCAACTGTATAAAAGTATCGATTCCCCGTACAAAGCGGTATTGAAAACCCTGCTGCTCGAAGCCTACTCTTGGCAATACCCTGACACGCGCTTGCTGTCGATGGATATCAAAGCCCGGCTGCACAAAGGGGAGATCGTCGCGTTTGGGCTCGACCCTTATTGTATGATGCTGGATCGGGTAACCGATTACCTCACGCAAATTGAAGACCCGACGCGCCTCGATCTGGCGCGGCGTTGTTTTTATCTCAAAGTCTGCGAAAAACTGTCGCGCGAAAAAGCTTGCGTTGGCTGGCGTCGCCAGATCCTAAGCCAACTGGTGCAAGAGTGGGGCTGGAGCAGCGAACACCTTGCTATGCTGGATAATCGCGCCAACTGGAAAATCGAGCGCGTGCGTGAAGCGCACAATGAATTGCTCGATGCGATGATGCAAACCTATCGTAACCTGATCCGCTTTGCGCGACGCAACAACCTGAGCGTGAGCGCCAGCCCGCAGGATATCGGCGTACTGACGCGTAAGCTGTATGCCGCCTTTGAAGCGCTGCCGGGGAAAGTGACGCTGCTCAATCCACAGATTTCGCCGGACCTGTCCGAAGCGGATCTGACCTTTATCTACGTTCCAGCGGGCCGCGCCAACCGCTCTGGTTGGTATCTGTACAATCAGGCACCGTCTATGGATGCCATCATCAGCCATCAGCCGCTGGAATATAACCGCTACCTGAACAAGCTGGTGGCGTGGGCCTACTTCAATGGACTGCTGACGCCGAACACGCGTTTGCACATCAAAGGCAGCGAGCAGATCGATATTGCCCGTCTGCGTGAGTTGGTGGATGACGTCTCTTGCCACTTCCCGCTGCGTTTACCGGCACCCACGCCGAAGGAGCTGTACAGCCCGTGCGAAATTCGGCATCTGGCGATTATCGTCAATCTGGAACACGATCCAACGGCGGCATTCCGCAATCAGGTGGTGCATTTTGATTTCCGCCATCTGGACGTGTTCAGTTTCGGCGAGCAGCAGCAGTGTCTGGTGGGCAGCATTGACCTGCTGTACCGCAACTCGTGGAATGAAGTACGAACCCTGCATTTCAACGGCGAACAGTCAGTGCTGGAAGCGCTGAAAACCATTTTGGGTAAAATGCATCAGGATGCGGCGCTGCCGGAATCGCTGGAAGTGTTCTGCTACAGCCAGCATTTGCGCGGTTTGATCCGTACGCGCGTGCAGCAGTTGGTGTCCGAGTGCATTGAGCTGCGCCTGTCCAGCACCCGACAAGAGCCGGGCCGCTTCAAAGCGGTAAAAGTGGCAGGGCAGACCTGGGGTCTGTTCTTCGAACGCCTGAGCGTATCGGTGCAGAAGCTGGAAAACGCGGTGGAGTTCTATGGCGCGATTTCCAACAACAAACTGCAAGGGTTGCCCACGCAGGTGGAGACCAACCATATCCATTTGCCAGCGGTCATTGACGGCGTGGCGAGTGAAGGGATCATTCAGTTCTTCTTTGAAGATCTGCCGGAAGAGCAAGGGTTTAATATCTTTATTCTGGATGAGTCGAACCGCGTTGAGGTTTATCACCACTGTGAAGGCAGCAAGGAAGAGTTGGTGCGTGACGTGAGCCGTTTTTATTCCTCGTCCCATGACCGCTTTACCTACGGCTCCAGCTTTATCAATTTCAACCTGCCGCAGTTCTACAAGATTGTGCAGTTGGATGGACGGGCGCAGGTGATATCTTTTCGCAGCACGACGCTATCTCATTTGAACATATCGCCGGGCAAAGAAAGCGCCTCGCCCGCGATCAAACAGCGGCTGCACATGCTGTAACGCTCTGGTTGTCCTTGGTGACAACAGAGCGTTTTCCCGCTTTAACCGAAAGAAACGGCCTCTCCGGCCTGTGCACTGCATGCCTGTGACAACAGCGCAAAAAAGGCTTCGCCGCTGCGATCGCAGATCCACTGTTGGTGCTGACCCTTGTCTGGCTGATAGGTAAAGTGGTAGCCACCAGCTTTGGTCGCCAACCATACCTGATGCAGCGGTTCCTGACGGTTGATGACAATCTTGCTGCCATTTTCGAAACTCAGTGTCATCACGCCGCCGTTGGTTTCGTAATCGATATCGGCATCACCGTCGAAGTCGTCCAACGCTTCTTCGATCGTCAACATTAACGCATCCGCTAATTGATGAAACTCACTGTCGTTCATTTTCGATTCCTATTGCTTTTCATGATCCACCTGCGATTATAGAGAGCATGCATAGATGATTGACAGGTCTTAATGAGATGAAGCAGGTATTTCGTTCATTTTCTCTGGCGCTGACGCTGCTGGGATTGGTGGGTTGCGGGCTGAAAAGGCCGCTGTATATGCCGAACGGTGAGCCGACCAACGTTCCAGACTCACAGAAAAATACGCATCAAAAGCCGTCGATGCGTCCGTAACCGGCACGGTTGCCTTTTAATCACGGATAACAGGTCACGATAGCAATTACCGCGCCCGGTTACATGAGCGGAGTCAGTATAATGCAGTTCGCTAAAATGCACGGTTTGGGCAATGATTTTATGGTTGTCGATGCCGTTACACAAAATGTCTATTTCTCGCCGGAGTTGATCCGCCGTTTGTCGG
Organism: Symbiopectobacterium purcellii; assembly: GCF_052050035.1. Taxonomy (GTDB): domain Bacteria; phylum Pseudomonadota; class Gammaproteobacteria; order Enterobacterales; family Enterobacteriaceae; genus Symbiopectobacterium; species Symbiopectobacterium purcellii_A. Next base: position 2,418,872 of record NZ_CP189882.1, on the reverse strand, counting down.
ATCGCCATCGCGGGGTGGGGTTTGATCAACTGCTGGTGGTTGAGCCACCCTACGATCCTGAGCTGGATTTTCACTACCGCATTTTCAATGCGGATGGCAGTGAAGTGGCCCAGTGCGGTAACGGCGCGCGCTGTTTTGCCCGTTTCGTGCGAATCAAAGGGCTGACCAACAAGCGCGAGATTGCGGTGAGTACCCATACCGGGCGCATGGTGCTCAGCGTCACGGATGATGAACTGGTGCGGGTGAACATGGGCGAGCCGGATTTTGAACCGCAGCGCGTGCCGTTTCGGGCCGCCAAAGCGGAGAAAACCTATATCCTGCGCGCCAACTATCATACAGTGCTGTGCGGCGTGGTCTCAATGGGCAACCCCCACTGTGTGATTCAGGTTGACGATGTTGATACCGCCAATGTGGACACCCTTGGCCCGGTGCTGGAAAGCCACGAGCGTTTTCCTGAGCGCGTCAACGTCGGGTTTATGCAGATTGTCGATCGTAGCCACATAGGCCTTCGGGTATACGAGCGCGGCGCGGGTGAAACGCAGGCCTGTGGCAGCGGTGCCTGTGCTGCCGTGGCGGTGGGCATTCAGCAAGGACTATTGGCGGATGAGGTTCGCGTCTCGTTACCGGGGGGCGATCTGGATATCCATTGGAAAGGGGTCGGGCATCCGCTTTATATGACCGGTCCTGCCACCCATGTCTATGATGGATTTATTCATTTATGAAGCAGGTCGAGGAACAGGCAGAACTCCAGAACGCACTGAGTGACGAACTGATTTTGCAGTTCCTGCAACAGAACCCTGATTTCTTTATCCGCAATGCTCGGCAGGTTGAGCAAATGCACATTCCGCACCCGGTGCGGGGAACTGTCTCGCTGGTTGAGTGGCAGTTAGCGCGTCAACGGCACCACATCGCGCAGTTGGAAGAAGAGATCACCTTGCTGATGGAGCAGGCGCGTGGCAACGAAGTGTTGTTCCGTCGTCTGCTGGCGTTACAGACCGATTTGTCTGCGGCTACCGGCCTGCATGACTTGCTTGAACGCCTACAGCACTGGGCGCGCCAACAAGGGTTGGTTGGCGCGGATATCCGCCTGTTCAGTGACAAATGGCGCATCAGCGCACCTTCGCGTTTTACGCATTTGGCGCTGTCGCGTTCGTTGTTTGAACCGCTGCGCATACAACGTCTGCGTGACAGTAACCACTATCTGGGTAGCCTGAACGGGCCCGAATTGCTGTTACTGCTGCCGCAGGCGCGGCAGGTGGGTTCTGTGGCGCTGTCGCTTCTGGGAAAACACGACGCGCTGGGCGTGGTGATTTTCAGCAGTCGTGACAGCCACCACTATCAAGACGGCATGGGCACCGTGCTGCTGCAACACTTGGCCAACCTGCTGCCGGATATGCTGGCGCGCTGGGTTGAACGGGTATGAGCGACCCCGCGCTGCCTTCGCCACTGTTGACCTCGGTCGTTGCGTTTTTACGTTATTTTAAAGCGGAACGTCAACTCAGCCCGCTGACGCAGGAAAATTACTGCCGCCAACTGGGTGCCATTGCCGCCATGTTGGATGAAATGGGTATCACCGAATGGCGTTCGCTGGATGCTGCGGGCGTGCGCTCGGTAGCCGCGCGCAGCAAACGCGGCGGGTTGCAAGCGGCAAGTCTGGCGCTGCGTCTTTCGGCACTACGCAGTTTTCTTGATTGGCAAGTCGCGCAAGGGGCGTTAACCGCCAACCCGGCACGCGGCATTTCTGCGCCCAAAGTGGGTCGGCATTTGCCGAAAAACATGGATGTGGATGAAATAAATCGCCTGCTGGAGATCGATCTTAACGATCCGCTTGCGGTGCGCGATCGCGCCATGCTGGAAGTGATGTACGGCGCCGGTTTGCGTTTGGCAGAATTGGTCGGCATGGAGTGTCGTCACGTCGATTTGGACGGCGGCGAAGTGTGGGTCGTGGGTAAGGGCAGCAAAGAGCGCAAGCTGCCTCTGGGACGCACCGCCGTGCATTGGCTGCGTGATTGGCTTGAACGGCGTGAGCTGTTTGGCCCGGAAGATGATGCCATCTTCATTACCCGGCAGGGCAAGCGTATTTCGATGCGCAACGTGCAAAAGCGTTTTGCCGAATGGGGTATCAAGCAGGGGCTGAACAGCCACGTCCATCCGCATAAGCTACGTCACTCTTTTGCCACCCATATGCTGGAATCGAGCGGTGACCTGCGCGCGGTGCAGGAGCTGCTGGGGCATGCCAATCTTTCTACCACGCAAATTTATACCCATTTGGATTTTCAGCATTTGGCGACGGTGTACGATGCCGCACACCCGCGTGCCAAACGAGGGAAGACATGATCCATTTTTACCGTCCACTGGCACCGATAGCCGCCATGACGTTTGATTTAGACGATACGCTGTACGATAACCGTGAAGTGATTCAACGCACACAGCTGGAATCGGTGCGTTTTCTGCAAGCCTTTCACCCGGCGCTGGGCGCAGTGCAGTCAAGCGATTTGCAGCGTATTCGTGAAGCGCTGCGTGAGCAAGAGCCCGAGATATACCATGATGTCACGGAGTGGCGTCGGCGGGCGGTAGAGCAACTGCTGCGTGAGGCGGGGCTTGATGCGGCGACGGCCAGCCACGGTGCGGTGCAAGCGATGGCGCACTTTGCCCACTGGCGCAGCCAGATTACCCCGACGCAAGAAACCCATGAGACGTTGCACGCCTTGTCCCAGCGCTGGCCGCTGGTGGCTATCACCAATGGCAATGCCGATCCCAGCCGCTTCGGGCTGGATCGCTACTTTCGGTTTATCTTGCGCGCGGGGCCGGACGGTCGGGCCAAACCATTTGGTGATATGTATCATCGGGCGGCGCAGGCGCTGGGCGTGGCTCCGGGGCAGATTCTGCATGTGGGTGACGACTTGACCACCGACGTGGCAGGCGCGGTGCGTAATGGCTTGCAAGCGTGCTGGATTAACCTGCATGCGGGTAATCTGATGAAGATTGACGATGCACGGTTATTGCCGCATGTGGAAATTTCACGGTTGGCATTGCTCACAACGCTGCTATAATTCTGCTAATTTAGCTGTATAAATCACCAGTGAAGTAAGTGCCCCTGGGGTTACTGCTTGTCTGTTAACGGATAACTGTACCGATGGACGTTTCTGAACTTCTTGATAGCCTGAACAATAAACAGCGCGATGTGGTTGCCGCGCCGCGCGGAAATCTTCTGGTACTGGCGGGCGCCGGAAGCGGCAAAACGCGGGTGCTGGTGCACCGTATCGCCTGGTTGACGTCCGTTGAGCAGTGTTCGCCTTATTCCATCATGGCGGTGACGTTCACCAATAAGGCGGCGGCGGAGATGCGCCACCGCATCGAGCATTTGATCGGCACCAGTCAGGGTGGCATGTGGATTGGCACTTTCCATGGTCTGGCGCACCGTCTGCTGCGTGCGCACCATCTTGATGCCGGTTTGCCGCAGGATTTTCAGATTCTGGACAGTGAAGATCAACTGCGTTTGCTCAAGCGCCTGATTCGGGCGCTGAATCTGGATGAGAAACAGTGGCCTGCGCGCCAGGCGATGTGGTACATCAACGGTAAGAAAGACGAAGGGCTACGCCCACAGCATATCGAAAGCTATGGCAATCCCGTTGAGAAGACCTGGCTCAAGGTGTATCAGGCCTATCAGGAAGCGTGCGATCGCGCCGGACTGGTCGATTTTGCCGAACTGCTGCTGCGCGCCCACGAACTGTGGTTGAACAAACACCATATTCTCAGTCACTACCGCGAGCGCTTTACCAATATTCTGGTGGACGAATTTCAGGATACCAACCGTATTCAGTACGCCTGGATCCGCATGCTGGCGGGAGACAGCGCTAGCGTGATGATCGTCGGTGATGACGATCAGTCAATTTATGGCTGGCGCGGGGCGCAGGTGGAAAACATCCAGCTGTTTTTAAATGACTTCCCCAAAGCCGAAACCATTCGTCTGGAGCAGAACTATCGCTCCACCGGCAATATTCTTACCGCAGCCAATGCGCTGATTGCGCATAACGGCGGGCGGTTGGGTAAAAGCCTGTGGACGGATGATGTGCAGGGGGACCCCATCTCCCTGTACTGCGCGTTTAACGAGTTGGATGAAGCCCGTTTTGTGGTGAATCGCATCAAGGTGTGGCAGGAAAATGGCGGTGCACTCAAGGAAAACGCTATCCTGTATCGCAGCAACGCCCAATCGCGCGTGCTGGAAGAGGCCTTGCTGCAACAGAGCATGCCGTACCGGATTTATGGCGGCATGCGCTTCTTCGAGCGTCAGGAAATCAAAGACGCGCTTGCCTATTTGCGCCTGATTGCCAACCGCAATGATGATGCGGCGTTCGAGCGCGTGGTGAATACCCCAACGCGCGGTATCGGCGATCGCACCTTGGACGTGGTACGTCAGACCGCGCGCGATCGGCAGGTGACGCTGTGGCAATCCAGTCGCGTGCTGTTGCAGGAAAAAGCGCTGGCAGGGCGTGCTGCTTCTGCGTTGCAGCGCTTCATCGAGTTGGTGGAAGCACTGGCTTATGAAACGGCCGATCTGCCGCTGCACGTGCAAACCGACCGCGCTATCAAAGATTCCGGCTTGTGGCAGATGTACGAGCAGGAAAACGGCGAGAAAGGGCAAGCGCGGGTTGAAAACCTGGAGGAACTGGTGACGGCGACGCGCCAGTTCAGTTATCAGGAAGAGGATATGCACCTGATGCCGTTGCAGGCGTTTCTCTCTCACGCGGCGCTGGAAGCGGGTGAAGGGCAAGCCGATGCTTATCAGGATGCGGTGCAACTGATGACGCTGCACTCCGCTAAAGGACTGGAGTTTCCTCAGGTATTTATCGTTGGCATGGAAGAGGGCATGTTCCCAAGCCAAATGTCGCTGGATGAGGGCGGACGTCTTGAAGAAGAGCGCCGTCTGGCCTATGTCGGCGTGACGCGCGCCATGCAGAAACTCACCCTGACCTATGCCGAAAGTCGGCGGTTGTACGGCAAGGAAACCTATCATCGCCCATCGCGTTTTGTTGGTGAACTGCCTGTTGAGTGCGTGGAGGAAGTGCGACTGCGTGCCAGCGTGTCTCGCCCGGTCAACCACCAGCGCTTGGGGACACCGGTGAGCCAAAGTGATAGCGGCTATGCCTTGGGCCAGCGGGTGCGCCACGAGAAATTTGGTGAAGGGACCATCATCAATCTGGAAGGTAGCGGTGAGCATTGCCGTTTGCAGGTCGCTTTTCAGGGACAGGGTATCAAGTGGCTGGTCGCCGCCTATGCACGGTTGGAGACGGTATAACACAGGCATCAACACATGGAAAAGGAGAGCAACCGGGATGACGTTAGACGATATAATCACGGCGCTGCGTGGCAAGAAATGGGTAGACCTGAAGCATAGCGTAACCGAATCTATCCCGATCTTTAGTGCGTTTCCCAGCGTGCAGCGCAACACGCTGTATACGGTTGAGCAGGATGGTTTTTTTGCCCAGGAGCTCACCTTTGTGGCCCAGACGGGTACGCACATTGATGCCCCTGCGCATTTTTCGCTGGGCAAACGCTGTCTGGAGGGGCTTGCCAACAAGGAGTTGCTGTTGCCGTTGCGCGTGATCCACAAGCACGATGCGGTGGCTCAGGATGCAGACTACCGTCTCGGCGTGCAGGACATTGTGGATTTTGAACAACAATACGGTCAGATCCCATCGGGTTGCTTTGTGGCATTCGCCAGCGGTTGGAGCAAGCGTTAGCCGGATGGGCAGGCCTTTGCTAACAACGATGCCGAAGGCAATAGCCACACGCCGGGCTGGTCCATCGAGGCATTGCGCTTTTTGTTTGAACAGCGCCAGATTGCTGCCGTCGGCCATGAAACGCTGCATACCGACGCCGCCTTCGATTTTCGTCGCAACAATGGGCTGATTGGCGAATTCTATGTGCTCGATCGCGATGCCTGGCAGGTCGAGGTGATGAACAATCTGGATCAGGTGCCTGCGGTTGGGGAGTATCTTCAGGTCAGCTTTCCTAATTTCGCCGGTACGCCGGGCTTTCCGGTACGGGCGATTGCCTACCTGCCCGACGATGAACGCTAAACGGCATTAAGGCGGCGCGGGAAAGTCATCTTCGCCGCATGAGCTTATCGTTCGACGCAGAATTGAACAATTCTTGCATCTTTTAACTGTCACAGTTTAAAAGTTGACAGGCTTTGTCATCTCGGCGTAACATGCGCCCATCATTATTCTCGGAGGGCCCCGCCTTGTACACACCCAGTCGATACTGGCTCATTAATCAATTGATTACTAACCATTTCTAAGGCTTCCCGCTGTTATATCGGTAGCCCTGGTGGTTATCGGTGATGTTGTATCCCTCCGTCATCATATTGAGTCAGCACCGTCGGTTCGAAACCTGTTGGTGCCCTGTCATCAGCGTTTCTGTGCTTCATCGCGTCCGTCTTTCTCTGTTATCGCACTAGGAGCACATGGCCTATGCTGAGCGCATTTAAACTGGATAACTGCCGTTTATCCCGTCTGGAACTGGACGACACCGATGATATCGCCGCCTCCGTGTGGGTGGATTTGGTCGAGCCTGAAGATGAAGAGCGTGAGCTGGTGCAAAACCGGTTGGGGCAAAGTCTGGCAACGCGTCCTGAACTGGAAGATATTGAAGCATCGGCTCGTTTCTTCGAAGACGAAGACGGCCTGCATATCCACTCCTTTTTCTTCTTCGAAGACGCGGACGACCACGCTGGAAACTCCACCGTGGCATTCACCATTCGCGACGGGCGTTTGTATACGCTGCGTGAGCGCGAGTTACCGGCCTTTCGTCTGTACCGGATGCGTGCGCGCAACCAGACGTTGGTGGACGGTAACGCCTACGAACTGCTGCTCGATCTGTTTGAAACCAAGATTGAACAGCTGGCCGATGAAATCGAAAACATCTACAGCGATCTGGAATCACTCAGCCGCGTGATCATGGAAGGGCGTCAGGGTGAAGAGTACGACGACGCGCTCTCCACGCTGGCAGAATTGGAAGATGTGGGCTGGAAGGTGCGCCTGTGTTTGATGGATACCCAGCGTGCGTTGAATTTTCTGGTGCGTCGCGCGCGCCTGCCGAGCGGGCAACTGGAACAGGCGCGCGAGATCCTGCGCGATATCGAGTCCCTGCTGCCACACAATGAATCCCTGTTTCAGAAGGTCAACTTCCTGATGCAGGCGGCGATGGGCTTTATCAATATCGAGCAGAGCCGCATTATCAAGATCTTCTCGGTGGTTTCCGTGGTGTTCCTGCCACCGACGCTGGTGGCATCCAGCTATGGGATGAACTTTGAGTTTATGCCTGAGCTGCACTGGTCATTTGGTTATCCGGGGGCTATCGTGCTGATGATCCTGGCAGGATTGGCGCCGTACCTCTACTTCAAGCGCAAAAACTGGCTGTAACCCTAGCGCGCTGGCCCGAAGGGGGAATCTCAGGGAGGAGATTCATTAATCCCGATGCGCTGACTCAGGTAAGCGATTCGGGTGAAAAATCTGCCTGGAGCAGATTTGAACGCCGCTGGCGGCGGCCTCGTAAGATGTGAGGCCCAGTGCCCCATTCCCAGTCGAAACGCAACAAAACGGTAGGGCATTATGCCGCCTGTAAGTGCGTTAAAAATACCTCATTTGGAGAACGATAACCCAGCGATTTTCGGCCTCGCGTATTGAGCAGGTGTTCGAGTGCTGCAACCTTGCGATGGGTGACATAATTGAAGTCCGTTCCCTTCGGGTAAAAACGCCGTATCAGCCCGTTGGTATAGCCAACCGACTTAAAAATGATTACATCCTATGCCCTGATATGCGGCAAAGAAGCATAGCTGGCTGTTATCAAAATAATGTCGCTTGGCTATATGCTCATTCAACCCGCGTTCCCAGGAATGATATGGCCGGGCAAAGTAGACCGGTGCCCCCGTGACTTTTGTAATTTCCCCGTGCTGGGAAAATTCAGAACCGTTGTCAGCAGTCAGGGTTTTAAACTCGCAGAAGGTATTGGCAACGATGTCCCTGAAGGCCGCTACCACTGTCTCTGCTCGCTTGTTGGGCAGTTTGCGAATGATGACCAGCTTGACGGCTTTATCGACCACCGTCAGCAGGAATGATTTCTGATCTTTGCCAAAGATGGTGTCAATCTCGAAATGCCCGGGTTCCTGCTTGAGGTCAGCAACGGCCGGCCGCTGCTCAATGCCAACACGGTTGGGAATAGGACCGCGTTTGTTCTCATCGGTCTGATAGTTATACCGTTTACCCCGATGAGGGAGCTGCTGATACAGCTCACCGCCGGCCCGGCGCTCCTGCTGGATATAGCGATAGAGCGAGTTCTTGCTGACGGACAGGCCAAATTCCAGGACCAGGCGCCCACTGATGACCTCAGGTGAGGTGTGGGTAGACAGCGCCGTTCTGATAAAGTCCTGAATGTGCGGTTCAAGCTGGTTAATCACGCTGTCCGGCCGAGTTTTCTGCCGCCGCCCTCTGGCCAACGTTTCGGCCCTTCTGCAGGAATAGACCCCGTTGAAAGCGGCGTCGGTATTGCGTCTGAGCTCCCTGCTGATGGTAGAACGAGGAAGCTCCAGTTCCCGGGCGATGGTGGCCTGGTTAACCCCATCACCACGCCGTTTTTCGATGTAGAACCGCTCTTTGTGAGTCAGATGTTTTCCCTGCATGCAACGGGATCTCCAGTAGGGCCAGAACGGTGATTTTATCCGGGTCTGGCCAGTGGGTCACTTTGTTGCATTTCGACTGGGAATGGGGCCTTTTCGGGTCGGCATATTCATACAGCGCGGTGCCATGAAACTGCGCCAAACCATAGGCATCGGTCGGAAAATGCCCCGGCACCCAATCCAGCAGCACGTTAATGCCCGCCTCGTGCAGGGTGTCGACAAAACAACGGAAATCCTGTGGCGTGCCAAAGCGTCGCGTCGGCGCATACAGGCCGAGCGGCTGATAACCCCAGCTACCGTCAAACGGATGCTCGTTGATGGGCAGCAGCTCAATATGGGTGAACCCCATTTCATTGGCATATTCCGCCAACTGGGTTGCCAAATCCTGATAACTCAGCCAAAAATTATTGTCGGTGTGACGTCGCCAGGAGGCGAGATGGACTTCATAAATCGAAATGGGTGCATCGAAGTTATTCGCCTGTCGCAGTTGTGCATTGGGTTCAGCTTTGGGCGGCAACCGGACCACGCAGGAGGCGGTTTCCGGGCGCATCTGCGCTTCAAACGCGTAAGGGTCAGCTTTAAGCTGCACATTGCACATTGCCGTGCACATCGACCACTTCATACTTGTAAAGCTGCCCGGCATGTACCGCCGGCAGAAAAATCTCCCAGATGCCGTTTTCACGCAGCAAGCGCATTGGGTGGCGTCGTCCGTCCCAGAAATTAAATTCTCCCACCACGGAAACCCGGCGCGCATTCGGTGCCCACACCGCAAATCGCGTGCCTTCAACGCCATCCAACGTCACCAGATGCGCACCAAGGCGTTCGAAGGGGCGCAGGTGGGTCCCCTCCGCCAGCAGCCAGATATCCATTGCATCCAGCAGCGGACCAAACCGATAGGGATCGTCGATAACCAAAGCGGCATGCGCCCAGGTGACAGCCAGTTGGTAATGAAAAGGACGCTTACGACGCGGCAGGGCTGCGCAGAAAAAACCGCGATCGTCAATGCGCGGCAACTGCCCGACTTTACGTCCGGTCGCACCATACAGCACCCAAACGTCCAGCGCATCAGGCAGCAACGCACGCACTTCGAGTCCGTTTTCGGTTTCATGCATACCCAACAGGGAGAAAGGATCGGCGTAGTGACCAGCAATCAGCGAGTTGATCGCACCGGATAATTCCGACATGGCATCCATCCTCTAATTAACCGATTGAATTTATTATGCAAACACGTTATCAGTCCGATATCGTATTTTTACCACCTCGTATAAATATATAAAAAACAATATGTTAATTGGAAACCCACAAGATTCCCTAATGAGGTGTAATCACGTAAAGAAAAAGGCAACAACACATACGCCGTTATTTATAAGTCTAGTCAATAAAACAAAAAGCACGGGCCGAAAGTTAAAATTTTCCTTTATTTTTTATATAAATAAGTTATGACACAGTTGTTAAAGATTCTATTCTGCCTCTCTTCACGGTGCGCCAACGCTTTTTGCAATACGGCGCGATAATCTGGCTGAAATGGCAGAAAAAACGTGCAAATTCTCTGCGCAGTCCGTGCTTATCCAGCGCCGTTCGCGTTACAATTACCGATGCATGTCCCCCTTGCATGCGCAGTGAGGTATTTTTTGCATGGTCAGCCAAATCGATTTGATTCTCTCGTTACTCCAGCAGATGTGTGTCTATCTGGTGATTGCCTATTTGCTGAGTAAAACGCCGCTGTTTATTCCGCTGATGCAGGTCACCATTCGTTTGCCGCACAAGCTGGTGTGCTATCTGGTGTTTTCCATGTTTTGCATCATGGGTACCTATTTCGGCCTGCATATTGATGATTCCATCGCCAATACGCGCGCCACCGGTGCCGTGCTGGGCGGGATGCTGGGCGGACCATCGGTCGGTTTTCTGGTCGGCTTGACCGGTGGGTTGCACCGTTATTCCATGGGGGGAATGACGGCGCTGGCCTGCATGGTGTCGACCATTACGGAAGGGTTGATCGGCGGCCTGCTGCACCGTTATCTGCTACGGCGTAACCGTATCGATATGCTGTTCCAGCCGCTGGTGGTAGGGCTGACGGCGCTGGTCGCGGAACTGCTGCAAATGATCATCATTCTGCTACTGGCGCGCCCGTTCGACAGCGCGGTTGAGCTGGTCAAATACATTGCGTTGCCGATGATGATCACCAACACCGTAGGCTCCGCCATGTTTATGCGCATCCTGCTCGACAGGCGCGCCATTTTTGAAAAATACACCTCGGCGTTTTCTGCCAAGGCGCTGCAAATTGCCGCGCGCGCGGAGGGGGCGCTACGCCAAGGGTTCGATCAGCAAAACAGCATGCGCGTAGCGCGCATTCTCTACGAGGAACTGTGCGTCGGTGCCGTTGCCATTACCGATCGCGACAAGCTGCTGGCGTTTATCGGCCTGGGTGACGATCACCACAAGGTGGGCTCGCCAATTACCTCGCTGCACACTCACCGAGCCATCGACAATAATCAGGTGGTGTATGCCGATGGCAATGAAGTGCCCTATAACTGTTCCGTCTCGGCCCACTGCAAGCTCGGTTCAACCCTGGTGATCCCACTGCGCGGCGAAGAGCAGCGGGTGATTGGAACCATCAAACTGTATGAGCCTAAGAACAAGCTGTTTTCCAGCATCAACCGCACGCTGGGAGAAGGTATTGCGCATCTGCTGTCAGCGCAGATTCTGGCCGGGCGTTTCGAGCAGCAAAAACAACTGCTGGCACAGTCAGAAATCAAGCTGTTGCACGCACAGGTCAATCCGCACTTTCTGTTTAACGCGCTCAACACGCTTTCCGCCGTCATTCGGCGCAACCCGGATCATGCACGGCAACTGGTGCTCTCCCTTTCCACCTTCTTTCGCAAAAACCTGAAACGCAGCAACGATGAAGTGTCGCTGCGCGATGAGATGGAGCACGTTAACGCCTATCTGGAAATCGAGAAGGCGCGTTTTGCTGACCACATGACGGTAGAGATTACGCTGCCGGAAGAACTGATTGATGCGCGTTTGCCTGCGTTTTCGCTACAACCCATCGTGGAAAACGCTATTAAACACGGTATTTCGCAGATGATAGAGAGCGGCCATATCCACATCAGCGGCCGCTACCGCGCCAACACGCTGGAACTGATGGTCGAGGATAATGCAGGCACCTATCAGCCACCGACAGGGGGTGACGGTCTGGGCATGAATCTGGTCGACCGTCGCATCAAGGCGCGCTACGGCAACCGCTACGGCATTACCGTTGAGAGCAAGCCCGATACCTTTACTCGCGTGGAAGTGCGGATTCCGCTGATTCAACCGAAAAAGACGCTGGCAGATATCGAGCGTGCGGCGTAGGGGATTGTTCGGCTATTTCACGTATCAGGAAACGCCGCGCGGCCTTCCTCCCCGCCGGTATAGCCAAGCGACATTATTTTGATAACAGCCAGCTATGCTTCTTTGCCGCATATCAGGGCATAGGATGTAATCATTTTTAAGTCGGTTGGCTATAACGTCCAACGCATCGCGTAAGCTATCCCGAACGAAGCAGCCTGGCGGCTGCAAATCGAAGTGTGGCAGAATAGCGATATTCTGAAACCCGCCAGCCGAAGGTTATCCCGTGTCACATTCCCCTGAGCATCAGCGCGTTCATACAAAAATGGTTAAGCAGATTTTCAAAACGGTGGCCCGACAGGGCAACCTCCCTTACCAGCAATTCCGCCTTTTCGTTGACAACGATCCTGACTGCACAGAGTGGTTCTGGACCACCTTCTACAGTGAATTCGCTGATTCTCCGTACCACTACGTTGCCTTCTGCTATACCTGTCGCCGGTTTGACCTGTACGAAACCGAAGCGGAGATGCTCTCCTATGACCCGCACGGATGATACCGGCATACAACCCCGCCCCATGAATACGCTGTTTCAGCGCAACAGGGCATGGGCTGACATCATGGAGGCATACCCGCTCCGGCCTGTAGAGATTGAGGTTGTCACAAAGATGCTGGCCTGCGGCACCCCACTGACGGGCAGCCGGGAATTTCGCTGCAGCAACCCCGACTGCACTCACCACCGTTACATCCATCAGAGCTGCCACGGACGCGGATGTCCGACCTGCGGCAAAAAGGCCACCGACCTGTGGAGTGCCACCATGATGGCCCGCCTGCCGGATACCCTGTGGCCATTGTTTGAAGCCAACCGCTGGCTGCTGAATGGCCTCTTTGCGCTGGCGGCGGACAACCTGCTGTACGCTGCGGAGCAGCGGGGCCTGACCACCGGTATTTTCGGCGCTCTTCACACGTATGGTCGCCAGCTTAACTGGAACTGCCATATTCACCTGTCGTGGACCTCCGGCGGCATAAATGAGCACGGTGCCTGGAAAAAACTGTCGTTTGCCCTGCCGAAGGTCAGGGCGCGCTGGGTATGGAATGTACGCCAGTATCTGCTGTCTGCATGGGAGTCTCTTGTTCTGCCGCCGCAGCTGGCTCACATCTGTAGTGGTCAACTAAATTTGGCCACCCTACCTGACTGTTGATGGAACAGCCGTTCTGATTCATTTGGTGTTAACCCACCGTTATATAGCCAACCGACTTAAAAATGATTACAGCCGATGCCCTGATATGTGGCAAAGAAGCATAGCTGGCTGTTATCAAAATAATGTCGCTTAGCTATACCAGTGAGGTCTGACATCGCTATAATAATGGGTTATGTAGCGAATAATGGATGATTGAGCAGTACTAAAGCTTTGGTAGCCAGTCGTTGGCACCCATTCAGTCTTCAGACTACGGAAGAATCGCTCCATCGGACTATTATCCCAACAATTTCCTCTGCGACTCATACTTTGGGTCATCTGATAACGCCACAATGCCTGCCTATACTGACGACTGGTGTAATAAACTAGTTGCTGAATAGAGACTTGCATTTTTTGTCAGGCTATTGAGAATAAAAAGAGGTTTAACTTAGAGAATAAAGGTGGCTTTGTTGAATAATAGGTAATCATGCTGTTTTTCCATGCCAGTTTTGGTAGAAAATGCTTGTCATCTCAGATTTTTCGTTTTCTCATGGGGTATAACTTAATGATTTTACTTTTATGAGTTCAGTCGTTTCACTGGGCTGGCAGCATAAAATCTATTTATTCAACAAAGCCAATAAAGGTTTGAAATGATCAACAAAGAGCGGTTGTTACGAGATAATCGTTTATGTAAAGCAATTATTGGATTATCAGTCGAAGAATTGAAAAATTTAGCCACTGAATTTTCAGCTTGTTATTTGATTTATCGGAAAAAGAATCGAAAAGATCACGAGCGGCAGATGGGTGCAGGGCAGAAAGGATTTATCCCAACCCCATTAGATAAACTGCTTTTTATTTTATTGTATTTAAAATGTTATCCGACCTATGATTTGCAAGGACTTCTTTTTGGTTTAGATAGAACACGGGTATGTCGCTGGGTAAAAATATTATTGCCGGTTTTAGAGATGACCTTGGGGCGAGAATGTGTTTTGCCCGCTCGTCAAATTCGCTCTGCTGAGGAATTTTTTCGCGCCTTTCCTGGAGTTAAAGACGTCTTTATTGATGGGACAGAGCGACCTGTCCAAAAGCCTAAGAATCTGCGTCGGCGAAAATAAATGTATTCGGGAAAGAAAAGACAGACCACTCGAAAAGGGCTTATTATGACTGACGAAACAAGGCAAATTGGATTTATCCCCATGAGCAAAAATGGGCGCCGTCACGATAAACGCTTACTCGATAAAGTCGATATAATTCGCCATATTCCTCCTGAGGTAACCATCTGGGCAGATACCGGTTTTCAAGGTATAGAGAAACAGCATCCTAATACACAAATCCCAAAAAAAGGAACTCGAAAAAGACCTTTATCGCCTGAACAAAAACAAGAAAATAAAATAATCTCGGGCATCCGTATTACAGTTGAACAGAGACTGTAAAATAATCTGTGTAAATGGCTTTTTGAGGAAAACCTTCAAAGGATAACAAAATGCCTATCAGCAACGAACTTATTGACCAACTGCTTCAAGATTGTCACTCCCCTCAGGATCTGCTGGGTGAATCAGGCCTACTCAAGGTGCTGACTAAAAGACTGGCGGAACGGGGCTTTGTTGAATAATTTAACCGTTTGATTTACATCTTCTTTAGTTAGAATGCATTTACAGAGAATGTATTTTGTTAGAACGACAAATCAAATAGTTAGCACAATAAAAAGCATTCCGAGAGGAAAAATTAGTCGTTGAAATTTTATAATGCTTATATAAATCAGTATCTTAAATTATTCAACAAAGCCGCGGAACGGGTTCTTGAAGCTGAGATGGAGATGCACCTTGGGTATGGAGTCTGTAAAGAATTTTGTGTAAATGGCTCCATTGCTTAACCGGAGATTCGTTCTCCATACATCAACATGAATTGGCTCATAGCAGGTTTCCAGTCTCTGATTGGCAAGGTCTGTAGTGGTTGAATAATCAGGACACTAAACTTACATCCAAAACGGAGGTGTTTAGTGAACCATAAACGACAATTTACCCCTGAGTTTAAAAAGGAAGCCGTTGCCCTGGTAACAGAGCAGGGCTATACGATAGCCAGGGCAGCAGCATCGCTGGGCATAAGCAACAAAACCCTGCATACATGGGTCTCGCTGGCACGCGAGCAGAGCAACGGCGTACTCAGCGATGATGAACGTGCAGAGTTAAAACGGTTACAAAAGGAAAACAAAGAGTTACGTACAGAGAAGGAGATACTAAAAAAGGCGAGTGCCTTCTTCGCGAAACATATGTCGTGAGATACCGGTTCATTCTCGACAATGCCACTGACTTCAGCGTTCGTACACTCTGTCGGGTCATGCGTGTGACGGCCTCTGCCTGG
This sequence comes from Symbiopectobacterium purcellii, assembly GCF_052050035.1. Taxonomy (GTDB): domain Bacteria; phylum Pseudomonadota; class Gammaproteobacteria; order Enterobacterales; family Enterobacteriaceae; genus Symbiopectobacterium; species Symbiopectobacterium purcellii_A. Next base: position 2,403,326 of record NZ_CP189882.1, on the reverse strand, counting down.
TATGCATGGCGAAAAAAGCTCGCCGAACCGCTGCAAAAAGACGTGGAGGTCCGGGTCAGGTTAAAGGCGCTGTTCGCCGCCAGCAGGCAGGGAGCAGGAAGCCGGACGCTGGTCAAAAGGCTTCGTGGAGAAGGCATCATAATCAGCCGCTGGCGGGTGAGGAAACTCATGCAGGAAGAGGGGCTGGTCTGCCGACAGCGCCGGACTTATAAGGTCACGACAAAACCCCGCCCGGGTGCAGAGGTGGCCCCAAACCTGCTGAACCAGAATTTTAACCCGCCGGGGCCAAATCAGGTGTGGGCGAGTGACATCACGTATCTGAAGACCGGTGAAGGCTGGCTGTATCTGGCGGCTATTATGGATTTGTACTCCCGGCAGATAGTGGGTTGGCAGGTGGACAGACGGATGACCTCATCGCTAGTCTGCGGGGCCCTGATGAAGGCATATAACCTGCGAACTCCCCCGCCGGGCCTGGTGGTGCATACGGACAGGGGGGCGCAGTACACGGGACAACGCTTTCAGGCGCTGCTGAGCAGCTACAGGCTGAGGAGCAGTATGGGAGACGTGGGTGCCTGCTGGGATAATGCGGTGATGGAGCGCTTCTGGGGCAGTCTGAAACATGAATGGTTGCTGCTGGTACCCCAGCCAACACGGGCTTACATGGAGCAGGATGTGGCGACGTATATCCGCTACTACAACCTAGACAGGCATCATGCCGCTAACGGGGATCTGTCTCCGGTGCGTTATGAACAAATGGCTGAGAAAAAAGTGTCCTGATTTACTTGACCAGTGCAGTCCATTTAGCAGAGATATTATGCAAGGCTAGATAGAGTAATTTTATCACCGAGTCATCCGTTGGAAATATTCGTCGCGTTTTCGTTATCTTGCGCAATGAAGCATTTAACGACTCTATCGCGTTGGTGGTGTAGATAACCTTGCGGATCTCCGGCGGAAAGTCAAAAATGACGATGAGACGTTCCCAATTATTTCTCCACGACGGGCTGATCGTCGGGAACTGCTCATACCATTTGGCCGCGAAGGCATCCAGGGCCTCTTCAGCGCCCTCTAGCGTTGCGGAACTATAGATGGTGCGCAGGTCAGCAGCAACGGCCTTACGCTCTTTCCAGCCGACGTAGCGCAGCGAGTTCCGCACCTGATGCACAATGCAGAGCTGTACCCGCGTATGCGGGTAAACAGCTTCAATGGCATCAGGAAAGCCTTTCAGGCCATCGCAGCAGGCGACGAAGATGTCCTTTAGCCCACGATTTTTCAGTTCTGTCATCACAGATAACCAGAACTTGGCCCCCTCAGTTTTGGCTATCCATAGCCCCAGCAGCTCTTTTTCGCCCTGGCCGTTGACGCCGAGGGCCAGATAAACAGACTTGTTGGCCACGGCTCCGCCGTCCTGGCTTTTGACAACAATACAGTCAAGGTAAACAATGGGATAAAGCGCATCCAGCGGCCGTTGCTGCCAGCGCTTAACTTCATCCATCACAGCATTGGTCACTTGAGAAATGAAGCCAGCGGAAACATCGACCCCGTAGACTTCTTTAAAGTGTGCCTGAATATCACGGGTTGATAACCCTCTGGAATAGAGAGAAATAATGCGGTCATCGAAGCCGTTAAGCTGTTTTTCGTTCTTACCGATCAGTGTCGGCTCGAAGGTACTGTTGCGGTCGCGCGGAATATCGAGCTCGATCTCCCCATTTTGGCTACGTACGCTCTTGGATGTCTTGCCATTGCGGGAGTTGCCTGAATGATTATAGCCAACCGACTTAAAAATGATTACATCCTATGCCCTGATATGCGGCAAAGAAGCATAGCTGGCTGTTATCAAAATAATGTCGCTTGGCTATACCAGCCGGGTCATGCTTAGCATACCCAAGGTGCATCTCCATCTCAGCTTCAAGAACCCGTTCCGCCAGTCTTTTAGTCAGCACCTTGAGTAGGCCTGATTCACCCAGCAGATCCTGAGGGGAGTGACAATCTTGAAGCAGTTGGTCAATAAGTTCGTTGCTGATAGGCATTTTGTTATCCTTTGAAGGTTTTCCTCAAAATGCCATTTACACAGATTATTTGGCTTTGTTGAATAAATCGAACTTTCAGGGGATCGCCGGATCAGAGCACTATAGCCAAGCGACATTATTTTTATAACAGCCAGCTATGCTTCTTTGCCGCATATCAGGGCATAGGATGTAATCATTTTTAAGTCGGTTGGCTATATAGCCAAGCGACTTAATTTTGATTACACCATATGGACTGAGAACAAACTCTCTGTATCGCAACCCATCTCTCTTTTTTTGCTTTTTGCTTGTGCCCATTTATGCTCAATTGGGTTAAGATCTGGCGAATATGTAGGCAAATACTCCACCATATACCCTGCATCGATGATGACTTGTTGAATATTATGTTTTTTGTGAAAAGTGGCATTGTCCATCATGATTACACTGTTTTTAGGGAGTACTGGGATAAGGACTTGTGTGACCCAGGCATAGAAAACATCGCTGTTAATATTGATATCAAATAATCCGATAGCAAACAGCGTTGTGCCTAATAAAGCGCCGATAACATTTGTTCTTCCCCTAGCTCCCCAGTTCTTCAGGCCAAAACACCGTTGACCTTTTGGGGAATAGCCGTGAGTCCGTGGGGTATCGTGTGAAAAACCACTTTCATCAATAAAAACAATAGGTTTACCTTCTTTTTCATACTGTTGTTTTTTTTGTTGAAATCCCTGCCGGGCGTTTTCGTCGGCTTTCGGATGACGTAGAGTTTTTTTTATAGGTCAATCCCAGCTTTTTAAGCGCTTGCCAAATGGCCTTCTGACAAACGCCAAAACGCTCTGCACGTTCTTTTTGGTAAGCATCTGGATATTGTTCAACATCTTTTATCAACTCGGATTTATCGATCTTTCGCTGACGCGTGGTCGATGCTTTTGACTCTATTTGATTAATCCAACGCGATACAGAGGCAGGGCCAATCCGAAATTGCTTCGCTGTTTCTCGGATACTCAACCCTTCGTTTTTCCGTGTAGATATCACTTTACGTCTAAAATCAATTGAATAGCTCATTTAAATAATGTAATCAAAATTAAGTCGTTTAGCTATATCATCGCTCCCGATAGCAGCTCCCCATGGCAAAGCAAAAGTTTAAAATCACCAACTGGCCCACCTACAACAAAGCACTCAGACAACGCGGCTCCCTGACGGTCTGGCTTGATGAGTCCGCCATCGCTGCATGGACTGACAGTGCTTCGCCTGAAGGTCGTGGTCGGCCGCTTTACTACACCGATATGGCTGTTACCACGGTTTTGATGATAAAGCGCGTGTTTAACCTGTCGCTCCGGGCATTACAGGGCTTTGTCGACTCGGTTTTTACACTGATGAGCCTGCCACTGCGCTGCCCGGACTACTCTCTGGTCAGTCGGCGGGCAAAAACCGTCAGTATCAGCATAAAAACGCCAACGCGTGGTGAAATCTCGCATCTGGTCATCGACAGTACCGGTCTGAAGGTCTTTGGCGAAGGTGAATGGAAAGTCAGGCAGCATGGGGCTGACAGACGAAGAGTGTGGCGCAAGCTTCATCTGGCAGCAGACAGTGCGACGCATGAGATTATCTGTGCCGACTTATCGCTCAGCGGAACGACAGATGCGCAGGCACTGCCGGGCCTGATTAACCAAACCCACCGGAAAATCAGGGAAGTGTCAGCAGACGGTGCTTATGACGCCCGTTACTGCCACGATGCGTTGCTGAGAAAGAAAATCAGGCCCCTTATCCCGCCGCGAAGCGGAGCGAAATACTGGCCGGACAAGTACTATAGCCAACCGACTTAAAAATGATTACATCCTATGCCCTGATATGCGGCAAAGAAGCATAGCTGGCTGTTATCAAAATAATGTCGCTTGGCTATATGAACGTAACCATGCGGTGGCGAATCAGCGTCTGAGCGGGAGTAATGATATGTGGAAAAAGAAAGTGGGTTATCACCGGCGTTCAGTGGCAGAAACAGCGATGTTCCGCATAAAAACTTTGCTGGGTGGCCACCTGAGCCTGCGTGACTACGATGCTCAGGTGGGTGAAGCCATGGCGATGGTCAAAGCGCTGAATCGTATGACGTTGTTGGGTATGCCACACAGCGTCAGGATCGGATAACAGGTGTAGCAGAGGGAGTCATCCTGTCGGCTAATTCTGATTTATTCAACAAAGCCAGATTATTTTACAGTCTCCCTTTATCGCCTGAACAAAAACAAGAAAATAAAATAATCTCGGGCATCCGTATTACAGTTGAACACGCCATCGCGGGTATCAAGCGCCTCGGTTGCATGACCCAAATTTTACGGAATCGTAGACCCTTTATTGATGATATAGCTAAACGACTTAATTTTGATTACATTATTTAAATGAGCTATTCAATTGATTTTAGACGTAAAGTGATATCTACACGGAAAAACGAAGGGTTGAGTATCCGAGAAACAGCGAAGCAATTTCGGATTGGCCCTGCCTCTGTATCGCGTTGGATTAATCAAATAGAGTCAAAAGCATCGACCACGCGTCAGCGAAAGATCGATAAATCCGAGTTGATAAAAGATGTTGAACAATATCCAGATGCTTACCAAAAAGAACGTGCAGAGCGTTTTGGCGTTTGTCAGAAGGCCATTTGGCAAGCGCTTAAAAAGCTGGGATTGACCTATAAAAAAAACTCTACGTCATCCGAAAGCCGACGAAAACGCCCGGCAGGGATTTCAACAAAAAAAACAACAGTATGAAAAAGAAGGTAAACCTATTGTTTTTATTGATGAAAGTGGTTTTTCACACGATGCCCCACGGACTCACGGCTATTCCCTAAAAGGTCAACGGTGTTTTGGCCTGAAGAACTGGGGAGCTAGGGGAAGAACAAATGTTATCGGCGCTTTATTAGGCACAACGCTGTTTGCTATCGGATTATTTGATATCAATATTAACAGCGATGTTTTCTATGCCTGGGTCACACAAGTCCTTATCCCAGTACTCCCTAAAAACAGTGTAATCATGATGGACAATGCCACTTTTCACAAAAAACATAATATTCAACAAGTCATCATCGATGCAGGGTATATGGTGGAGTATTTGCCTACATATTCGCCAGATCTTAACCCAATTGAGCATAAATGGGCACAAGCAAAAAGCAAAAAAAGAGAGATGGGTTGCGATACAGAGAGTTTGTTCTCAGTCCATATGGTGTAATCAAAATTAAGTCGCTTGGCTATAGCATCGTCAAGCTCAAATCATCGACCAACGCGCGAAACGGGGCAACCAGCGTCTCATCGTATATCGCGCGGTTGTCGTCAAACCACTCTTTGCTGTTTTCCTGTCGAACCTGTTGAAGAAAAGTCAGGCTCTGCTGCGAGAAACCGGTGAACGTCGTCATGATGGTCTGCCATTGCTAATCCCTTGAATGGCAACCACGATAGCGCGCCCAGCGGTGAAATTCCACCGTCGGGCGCACTGACATCACGCCGCGTTACCGGCCAGGAAGAAACGAAACGCGGGATTTTGGGTTTCGTCGTGGCACTCATAACCCAGCGCCTGCAAGCGTTGCTCAAACTCCGGATCGCGCTCGGTCACTTCGAACGCTGCCAGCACGCGACCGAAATCGGTGCCGTGGCTACGATAGTGGAACAGCGAGATGTTCCAGTGCGTGCCAAGCGTGTGCAGGAACTTCAGCAGCGCGCCGGGGGATTCAGGAAACTCGAAGCTGTAAAGCTGTTCTCGCAACGGCTTGGAAGGACGTCCACCCACCATGTAACGCACATGGAGCTTCGCCATTTCATCATCGGAGAGATCGACCACCTGATAACCGCCAGCGGAGAGCTCTGCAATAATCTCATCCCGCTCCGCATGTCCACGCGTCAGACGCACCCCCACGAAAATGCAGGCGTCCTTATCATCGGCGTAACGGTAGTTAAACTCGGTCACCGAGCGACCACCCAGCAGTTGGCAAAAGGTCAAAAAGCTGCCCTTGCGCTCAGGGATGGTTACCGCCAGCAACGCCTCACGCTGTTCACCCAGCTCGCAGCGTTCAGAAACGTAACGCAGACCGTGGAAGTTGACGTTGGCACCCGACAGAATGTGTGCCAGTCGTTCACCCTGAATGCCGTGCTGCTGGATATACTTCTTCATCCCCGCCAGCGCCAGTGCCCCAGACGGCTCAGCAATCGCGCGCACATCTTCAAAGATATCCTTCAGCGCGGCACAAATTGCATCGCTGTCCACGGTGATGACATCATCCAGATATTCCCGGCACAGGCGGAAAGTTTCATCGCCGATACGCTTGACCGCTACGCCTTCAGCGAACAGTCCAACGCGCGGCAAATCCACCGGGTGCCCTGCATCCAATGCGGCTCGCAGACACGCTGAATCTTCCGCCTCAACGCCGATCACTTTGATCTGCGGCATCAGCTGTTTGATCAGCACCGCGACGCCCGCCGCCAGACCACCGCCACCAACCGGCACAAACACGCGATCAAGATGCGCATCCTGCTGCAACAGCTCCATCGCCAGCGTGCCCTGCCCGGCAATCACGGCCGGGTGGTCGAACGGCGGAATGAAGGTCATATGCTGCTCTTGCGACAGCGCAATCGCACGGGCCTTGGCCTCATCAAAATTGGCACCGTGCAACAGCACTTCACCGCCAAAGCCGCGCACCGCATCCACTTTGATATCCGCTGTAGCGACCGGCATGACGATCAGTGCCTTGATGCCGAGCTTGCTGGCAGAAAGCGCCACACCCTGTGCGTGGTTACCGGCGGAGGCCGTTACCACACCGTGCGCTTTCTGCGCGTCGGTCAGGGTAGCCAACATCGCATAGGCACCACGCAGTTTGAAACTGTGCACCGGCTGACGATCTTCGCGTTTCACCACAATGGTGTTGCCAAGACGCGCCGAGAGTTTATCCATCGGCTGAAGCGGCGTCACCAATGCCACTTCATAGACCGGCGCGCGCAACACCGCACGCAAATACTCCGCGCCGCACGGAGCGTCGGGGAGAGGGAGTGATACCGCCATTGAACTTAGCCTCCCAGCTTGCTCTTATCGCGTACCGCGCCTTGGTCCGCGCTGGTTGCCAAACTGGCATAAGCACGTAAGGCAAAGGACACCTGACGCTGGCGATTATTCGGCGTAAAGGCCGCATCGCCGCGTGCCAGCTCCACATCGTGGCGGCGTGCCAGCTCATCTTCCGCCACCACCAGCTCAATGGTACGGTTAGGAATATCGATGGCAATGATGTCACCCTCTTCCACCAACCCAATGGTGCCACCGCTGGCTGCTTCAGGCGACGCATGACCAATGGAAAGCCCGGAGGTGCCGCCAGAGAAACGACCGTCAGTGATCAACGCACAGGCCTTACCCAATCCCATGGATTTCAGGAAGCTGGTCGGGTAGAGCATCTCTTGCATGCCCGGCCCGCCTTTCGGCCCTTCGTAACGGATAACCACAACATCACCCGCGACCACCTTACCGCCCAGAATGGCTTCTACCGCGTCATCCTGAGATTCGTACACCTTCGCCGGGCCACGGAACACCAGGCTACCTTCATCCACACCGGCAGTTTTTACGATACAGCCTTTTTCCGCGATGTTGCCGTACAGCACCGCAAGACCGCCATCCTGACTGTAGGCATGCTCACACGCACGGATACAGCCCTGTTCACGATCGGTGTCCAGCGACTCCCAGCGGCAGTCCTGTGAGAACGCCTGCGTGGTACGAATGCCCGCAGGCCCTGCGGAGTACATGCTTTTCACTGCGTCATCATCCGTCAGCATGACGTCGTAGGCGTCCAGCGTTTCAGTCAGGCTTTTGCCCAGCACGTTGCGCACATCACGGTTCAGCAAGCCGGCGCGATCCAGTTCGCCCAGAATACCGATCACCCCACCTGCACGGTGTACGTCTTCCATGTGGTATTTCTGCGTGCTCGGTGCCACTTTGCACAGCTGCGGCACGCCGCGCGACAGACGATCGATGTCGTCCATGGTGAAATCCACTTCTGCTTCCTGCGCGGAGGCCAGCAGGTGCAGTACGGTGTTGGTGGAGCCGCCCATCGCGATATCGAGCGTCATGGCGTTTTCAAACGCAGCCTTGGTGGCGATATTACGCGGCAGCGCACTCGCATCATCCTGCTCATAGTAGCGTTTGGTCAGTTCAACGATACGCGCACCCGCGTTCAAAAACAGTTGCTTACGATCGGCGTGAGTCGCCAGCAGCGAGCCATTGCCCGGCGGTGACAGGCCCAGCGCTTCGGTCAGGCAGTTCATCGAGTTAGCGGTAAACATGCCGGAACAGGAGCCGCAGGTCGGGCAAGCGGAACGTTCGATCTGATCGCTATCAGCATCGCTGACGTTCGGGTTGGCGCCCTGGATCATGGCATCCACCAAGTCCAGTTTGATCAGTTGGTTAGAGAGTTTGGTTTTCCCGGCTTCCATCGGGCCGCCGGAAACAAAGATCACCGGGATATTCAGGCGCAGCGAGGCCATCAGCATTCCGGGGGTGATCTTGTCGCAGTTGGAAATGCACACCATCGCATCGGCGCAGTGAGCATTGACCATGTATTCGACCGAATCGGCGATCAGCTCACGTGACGGCAGGGAGTAGAGCATGCCACCGTGCCCCATCGCGATACCATCATCCACCGCAATGGTGTTGAACTCTTTGGCCACGCCGCCAGCGGCTTCGATTTGCTCCGCCACCAGCTTGCCCAGGTCGCGCAGATGCACGTGGCCCGGAACGAATTGTGTGAACGAGTTGACCACGGCGATGATCGGCTTGCCGAAATCGGCATCGGTCATTCCGGTGGCACGCCACAGGGCGCGCGCACCTGCCATGTTACGGCCATGCGTGGTTGTGGCTGAACGGTACTTAGGCATACTCTGTTACTCCAGTGTGTGTTTCATCCCCTTTCCTGCTCCCGTTCGGCGCCGACTGGCGTCTTGGGTTCGTGAAGCAAAGGAAAGGGGTGTATTAATCTTTCTTGTTACGATTACGGGTTAACCTGATCTAACCAGCCCCATTTGTCTTCGGTTTCGCCGGTAAACAGGCCGAAGAACGCTTTTTGTAGTTGTTTGGTGACCGGGCCACAACGACCAATGCCGACCTGAATACAGTCCACGCTCCGCACCGGGGTGATTTCCGCGGCAGTACCGGACATAAAGACTTCATCCGCCAGATAGAGCGACTCACGCGACAGCACCTGTTCACGCACTTCCAGCCCCAGGCTCTGCGCCAGTTTGATGATGGCATCACGGGTGATACCCGGCAGTGCTGATGAGGTGAACGGCGGGGTGAACAACACGCCATCCTTCACTTCAAACAGGTTTTCGCCTGCACCTTCAGACACATAGCCGTTGACGTCCAGCGCAATCCCTTCCTGATAACCGTGGCGGCGCGCTTCGCTGCCCACCAGCAGAGAGGAAAGGTAGTTACCGCCAGCTTTTGCGGCCGTCGGAATGGTGTTGGCTGCCACACGATTCCAAGAGGACACCATGGCATCAATCCCCTGATCCAGTGCGTCTTCACCCAGATACGCGCCCCAGGGAAATGCCGCAATGATGACATCCGTGACGTAACCTTCCGGCGGGTTCACGCCCATGCCAACGTCGCCAACGAACACCAGCGGACGAATGTAGGCGCTTTTCAGGTCATTTTTACGTAGCGTTGCGCGGCAGGCTTCCATGAGATCATCCACGCTGTACGGCACCGGCATACGGTAAATTTTAGCGGAGTCGTGCAGGCGGCGCATATGTTCACGGTGACGGAATACCACCGGGCCTTTGTGGAAATCGTAACAGCGCACCCCTTCAAACACCGACGTACCGTAATGCAGCGCATGGGACATCACGTGTACTTTGGCTTCCGCCCACGGCACCATCTCACCATTGAACCAAATATAATCAGCTTTGCTCGTCATTCTCTTTATCCTTTCTAATGCCTTCAGGCACTTATTTGTTGTGATGTGTGGGGTTGTATTTCAACACAAGCGATATCAAGCAGCTTGCTTAACTGTGTTGACAATAAATCCACCGGCCGTTGGCTGGCAACGGTCAATTCGATATTGATATGGTCGGGGTTGGCGGCCGTCATCATGTTCATGGCACACACCCGGAAACCGCGGTGGCGTACCACACGCAGCACGCGCTCCAGCATTTCGGGACGAAAGCGAGCCTGTATGGAAATTTGATGGTGTGTCATCCTCTGTTCTCCTGCCATTATTAGGTACGTTCCAGCATGGTTTCATTCCCGGCGCCCGGTGGAACCAGCGGCCAGACGTTTTCCAATTCATCGATAGAGACATGCAGCAAATACGGCCCATCACTGCTCAACAGGGCATCCAGCGCGGCATCGATCTGATCTTTTCGGGTTATGCGTTGCCCTGGGATACCAAATGCGCTTGCCAGGGTCAGAAAATCGGGGTTATCGGAGAGGTTGGTTTCGCTATAACGTTCATTGAAGAACAACTGCTGCCACTGTCGAACCATGCCTAACCGTTGGTTATCCAGCAGCACGATTTTTACCGGCAACTGTTTTCGTTTGATGGTGCCAAGCTCTTGCACGTTCATCATGAAAGAGCCGTCACCGGAAATACACACCACGGTATCGTCAGGGCGGGCTACCTGCGCGCCAACCGCCGCTGGCAAACCAAATCCCATGGTGCCTAACCCGCTGGAGGTAATGAAATTTTCCGGACGGGAAAAACGCATGTGCTGCGCAGCCCACATCTGGTGCTGGCCGACATCGGTGGTGATCACGGTTTCCGCCGGTTTGCGTTCAGACAGGGTTTTTAACAGCGCGGGCGCATAAATGGCATCACCCGGATGATCGTAATGCCACGGGTATTCGGCCTTCAGCGCGGCCACCTCTTGACGCCAGGCGTCAATCGCCAGCGGCTGGGCCAATGCGGGCAACAGCGTGTTCAAATCCCCCGGCAGCGCCACGTTCGCCTGACGCAGTTTACTCAATTCTGCCGGATCGATATCCAGATGGATAACCGCTGCATGCGGCGCAAACGCATTCAGTTTACCCGTCACGCGATCGTCAAAACGCGCACCGACGGCAATCAGCAAATCACATGCCTGCACCGACAGGTTGGCCGCTTTGGTGCCGTGCATGCCCAACATGCCGAGGTAGTGCGGATGCTCGGCATCAATGGCCCCCAATCCTTTCAGCGTAACGACTGAGGGAATACCCGTCTCGGCAATGAACGCACGCAGGGTAGGCACCGCCTGCGCCATGCCCACGCCGCCGCCAGCGTATAACATCGGTTTTTTCGCCGCTGCCAGCATGGCGCGCGCTTGTTCGATAGCCTGCTTGGGGAAATCCGGCTGGCTGTCATCAACCGGCGTAAACTGCGGGGCTATCTCACTGATGGCCAACTGAATGTCTTTTGGGATATCCACCAGCACCGGGCCGGGACGGCCGCTGCTGGCGATGGCAAAAGCTTCCGCCATGATCTCAGGCAGCGACTCCAGCGAATCAACCAGGAAGCTGTGTTTGGTACAGGCCAGCGACAGACCCAGCACGTCGATTTCCTGAAAGGCATCAGTACCGATCAGCGGTGAAGCCACCTGACCGGTAATCGCGACTACCGGCACGGAATCCAGCAGCGCATCCGCCAACCCAGTAATCAGGTTAGTGGCGCCGGGGCCAGAGGTGGCAATACACACGCCCACCTTGCCGGTCGACCGGGCATAACCGAGCGCCGCCATGGCAGCGCCTTGTTCATGACGGCACAACAGGTGCTCAACGCCGCCGTCGTAGAGTGCATCGTAAACCGGCATGATCGCGCCGCCCGGATAACCAAATACGGTATCGACACCTTGCGCCCGCAACGCTTGCACCACCCATTGAGCCCCATTCATAGTTTATTTCCCCGACGCTGTCGGGGAGAAACAGGATTTTATGCTGTAAGACATACTCCACTCCCTTCTGTAGTTTTTACCGCCCAACAAAAAACCCCCGACCTTACGGTGCGGGGGTTTTTTGAATTACGGCTTGATTTTTAAGCCATTCTTCGTCTCAGCGACGCCCGCACGGTGGGTTAATAATCACCACCACGCTAATAATGACTAGGCTAATCACGAGGGAGAACGCTTTCATAAATGGTTTGTTCTGTCATCACAGTCGAACGAATACCTACAGAGTTACCACAGACTTAACGCCACTGACAATATTTTTTTTCCACGACACGATGTAAGTCGATGAAAAAATCTGCGTTAAAGGCAAATTAATCATATAGATATAAACAATTATTCACATTGTGCTTTCTCTTCGGACTTTCACCGACAACGTCATCGATTCACGCAAAAGCTGCAAGCCATCGCCCATTCCAGAGTAAATGCATTGTATGGCGATCACCTTTGTGCGAGCCGTTGCTGATAACCTTGTTTTTATACTGCCGCTCAGACTCAGGATGGCGCACGCTGCCGGGATTAACAGGAGGAAGCGTATGTCGCTGGCTGTTACCTATAGCCAAGCGACTTAATTTTGATTACACCATATGGACTGAGAACAAACTCTCTGTATCGCAACCCATCTCTCTTTTTTTGCTTTTTGCTTGTGCCCATTTATGCTCAATTGGGTTAAGATCTGGCGAATATGTAGGCAAATACTCCACCATATACCCTGCATCGATGATGACTTGTTGAATATTATGTTTTTTGTGAAAAGTGGCATTGTCCATCATGATTACACTGTTTTTAGGGAGTACTGGGATAAGGACTTGTGTGACCCAGGCATAGAAAACATCGCTGTTAATATTGATATCAAATAATCCGATAGCAAACAGCGTTGTGCCTAATAAAGCGCCGATAACATTTGTTCTTCCCCTAGCTCCCCAGTTCTTCAGGCCAAAACACCGTTGACCTTTTGGGGAATAGCCGTGAGTCCGTGGGGCATCGTGTGAAAAACCACTTTCATCAATAAAAACAATAGGTTTACCTTCTTTTTCATACTGTTGTTTTTTTTGTTGAAATCCCTGCCGGGCGTTTTCGTCGGCTTTCGGATGACGTAGAGTTTTTTTTATAGGTCAATCCCAGCTTTTTAAGCGCTTGCCAAATGGCCTTCTGACAAACGCCAAAACGCTCTGCACGTTCTTTTTGGTAAGCATCTGGATATTGTTCAACATCTTTTATCAACTCGGATTTATCGATCTTTCGCTGACGCGTGGTCGATGCTTTTGACTCTATTTGATTAATCCAACGCGATACAGAGGCAGGGCCAATCCGAAATTGCTTCGCTGTTTCTCGGATACTCAACCCTTCGTTTTTCCGTGTAGATATCACTTTACGTCTAAAATCAATTGAATAGCTCATTTAAATAATGTAATCAAAATTAAGTCGTTTAGCTATATACGCGCGCAATCATTGGCATTCAGGCCCCTTGCGTGACGATCGAAGCCCATATCAGCAATGGCTTACCCGCGCTGACGCTGGTTGGCCTGCCGGAAACGAGGGTTAATGAAGCACGGGATCGGGTGCGCAGCGCACTGCTCAATACCGGGTTCACCTTTCCCGCCAAACGAATCACCGTCAATCTCGCCCCGGCGGATTTGCCCAAGGAGGGGGGCGCTACGATCTGCCCATCGCGCTATCGATTCTGGCAGCCTCAGAGCAGATTTGTGGCAAGGCGTTAGCGCAGTATGAGTTTCTGGGTGAATTAGGGCTATCCGGGGCGCTGCGCGCGGTCACCGGCGCGATCCCGGCAGCCATCGCGGCTGGCAAGGCGGGCCGCCAGCTTATTTTGCCACTGGCTCATCAGCAGGAAATGGCGCTTATCGGGCACGGCGACGTACTGCTGGCAGAACACCTGAATGCGGTGTGTGCCTTTTTGCACAGCGGTGAACCGCTGACTGACAGTCAGCCGATTGACGTTCATCCCCCCGCCTTCGCCAATAATCCGGACCTGGGGGATATTATTGGGCAAGAGCAGGGAAAACGGGCGCTCGAAGTCACAGCTGCCGGAGGCCACAACCTGCTGCTGATGGGCCCCCCGGCACCGGAAAAACCATGCTGGCCAGCCGTCTTGCCGGGCTATTGCCCCCGTTGAGCGATGATGAGGCGCTGGAAGTGGCAGCCATTAACAGCCTGGTGAGCACGGCAGATACCGCACTCGGCTCATGGCACACTCGCCCCTTTCGAGCACCGCACCACAGCGCATCCATGGCAGCACTGGTGGGCGGCGGCACACTGCCAAAGCCGGGGGAGATTTCGCTGGCGCACAATGGCATCCTGTTTCTCGATGAGTTACCCGAGTTCGAGCGGCGCGTACTGGATGCCCTGCGGGAGCCGTTAGAGGCCGGTGAAATCGTGATTTCCCGCACACGGGCCAAAGTGAATTATCCCGCTCGCGTGCAGCTGGTCGCCGCCATGAACCCGAGTCCATCCGGGCATTATCAAGGTATAGCTAAACGACTTAATTTTGATTACATTATTTAAATGAGCTATTCAATTGATTTTAGACGTAAAGTGATATCTACACGGAAAAACGAAGGGTTGAGTATCCGAGAAACAGCGAAGCAATTTCGGATTGGCCCTGCCTCTGTATCGCGTTGGATTAATCAAATAGAGTCAAAAGCATCGACCACGCGTCAGCGAAAGATCGATAAATCCGAGTTGATAAAAGATGTTGAACAATATCCAGATGCTTACCAAAAAGAACGTGCAGAGCGTTTTGGCGTTTGTCAGAAGGCCATTTGGCAAGCGCTTAAAAAGCTGGGATTGACCTATAAAAAAAACTCTACGTCATCCGAAAGCCGACGAAAACGCCCGGCAGGGATTTCAACAAAAAAAACAACAGTATGAAAAAGAAGGTAAACCTATTGTTTTTATTGATGAAAGTGGTTTTTCACACGATGCCCCACGGACTCACGGCTATTCCCCAAAAGGTCAACGGTGTTTTGGCCTGAAGAACTGGGGAGCTAGGGGAAGAACAAATGTTATCGGCGCTTTATTAGGCACAACGCTGTTTGCTATCGGATTATTTGATATCAATATTAACAGCGATGTTTTCTATGCCTGGGTCACACAAGTCCTTATCCCAGTACTCCCTAAAAACAGTGTAATCATGATGGACAATGCCACTTTTCACAAAAAACATAATATTCAACAAGTCATCATCGATGCAGGGTATATGGTGGAGTATTTGCCTACATATAGCCAAGCGACATTATTTTGATAACAGCCAGCTATGCTTCTTTGCCGCATATCAGGGCATAGGATGTAATCATTTTTAAGTCGGTTGGCTATAGTACGCGGCGATGCCTATATTGCCAGCTTCAGAACCCTGGCATCGAAATCGCTGCGTGAGGCGTTCGACCGCGCGATAAGTTCCAGCCAAGCGCAAGACGCGCAGGCACTGCGCCAACGGGCGATTGGCGCACCGCAAGGAGAATGGAATATCGATGGTGCGCAATGGTTTTCGTTGCAAACACAGAAAATCGAACAGCTTAAACGTATCGAAGAACAGGCGGTGACAACGCTGTTGAGCGATGTCCATCGTTTGTCTGCGAGCGCAATGCGGGCTTGGATTATCTACCTGAGCGGCACGCTACTGGCGATCGGGTTGGCGCTGGCGGCGATGATCATGCGCAGCATCAATCGGCAGTTGCAGGATACCTTAACCACCATCGCCGAAATGGATGGCGACTTGACGCAGCGCCTATCGGTGCCAGGAACGGATGAACTGTCACGGCTTAACAGTGCCTATAACCAATCGCTGGAGAGCATCGCGAATCTGGTGACGAAAATCAAAAACAGCGCCACGACCATTCGGCGGGCGAGCAATGAGAATGCCCCATTCCCACTCGAAACGCAACAAAGTGACCCACTTGCCAGAGTCGGATAAAATCACCGTTCTGGCCATACTGGAGAGCCTGTTGCATGCAGGGAAAACTTCTGACTCAGAAAGAACGGTTCTACATCGAAAAGCGGCGTGGTGAAGGTGTCAACCAAGCTATAGCTAAACGACTTAATTTTGATTACATTATTTAAATGAGCTATTCAATTGATTTTAGACGTAAAGTGATATCTACACGGAAAAACGAAGGGTTGAGTATCCGAGAAACAGCGAAGCAATTTCGGATTGGCCCTGCCTCTGTATCGCGTTGGATTAATCAAATAGAGTCAAAAGCATCGACCACGCGTCAGCGAAAGATCGATAAATCCGAGTTGATAAAAGATGTTGAACAATATCCAGATGCTTACCAAAAAGAACGTGCAGAGCGTTTTGGCGTTTGTCAGAAGGCCATTTGGCAAGCGCTTAAAAAGCTGGGATTGACCTATAAAAAAAACTCTACGTCATCCGAAAGCCGACGAAAACGCCCGGCAGGGATTTCAACAAAAAAAACAACAGTATGAAAAAGAAGGTAAACCTATTGTTTTTATTGATGAAAGTGGTTTTTCACACGATGCCCCACGGACTCACGGCTATTCCCCAAAAGGTCAACGGTGTTTTGGCCTGAAGAACTGGGGAGCTAGGGGAAGAACAAATGTTATCGGCGCTTTATTAGGCACAACGCTGTTTGCTATCGGATTATTTGATATCAATATTAACAGCGATGTTTTCTATGCCTGGGTCACACAAGTCCTTATCCCAGTACTCCCTAAAAACAGTGTAATCATGATGGACAATGCCACTTTTCACAAAAAACATAATATTCAACAAGTCATCATCGATGCAGGGTATATGGTGGAGTATTTGCCTACATATAGCCAAGCGACATTATTTTGATAACAGCCAGCTATGCTTCTTTGCCGCATATCAGGGCATAGGATGTAATCATTTTTAAGTCGGTTGGCTATAGTACGCGGCGATGCCTATATTGCCAGCTTCAGAACCCTGGCATCGAAATCGCTGCGTGAGGCGTTCGACCGCGCGATAAGTTCCAGCCAAGCGCAAGACGCGCAGGCACTGCGCCAACGGGCGATTGGCGCACCGCAAGGAGAATGGAATATCGATGGTGCGCAATGGTTTTCGTTGCAAACACAGAAAATCGAACAGCTTAAACGTATCGAAGAACAGGCGGTGACAACGCTGTTGAGCGATGTCCATCGTTTGTCTGCGAGCGCAATGCGGGCTTGGATTATCTACCTGAGCGGCACGCTACTGGCGATCGGGTTGGCGCTGGCGGCGATGATCATGCGCAGCATCAATCGGCAGTTGCAGGATACCTTAACCACCATCGCCGAAATGGATGGCGACTTGACGCAGCGCCTATCGGTGCCAGGAACGGATGAACTGTCACGGCTTAACAGTGCCTATAACCAATCGCTGGAGAGCATCGCGAATCTGGTGACGAAAATCAAAAACAGCGCCACGACCATTCGGCGGGCGAGCAATGAGAATGCCCCATTCCCACTCGAAACGCAACAAAGTGACCCACTTGCCAGAGTCGGATAAAATCACCGTTCTGGCCATACTGGAGAGCCTGTTGCATGCAGGGAAAACTTCTGACTCAGAAAGAACGGTTCTACATCGAAAAGCGGCGTGGTGAAGGTGTCAACCAAGCTATAGCTAAACGACTTAATTTTGATTACATTATTTAAATGAGCTATTCAATTGATTTTAGACGTAAAGTGATATCTACACGGAAAAACGAAGGGTTGAGTATCCGAGAAACAGCGAAGCAATTTCGGATTGGCCCTGCCTCTGTATCGCGTTGGATTAATCAAATAGAGTCAAAAGCATCGACCACGCGTCAGCGAAAGATCGATAAATCCGAGTTGATAAAAGATGTTGAACAATATCCAGATGCTTACCAAAAAGAACGTGCAGAGCGTTTTGGCGTTTGTCAGAAGGCCATTTGGCAAGCGCTTAAAAAGCTGGGATTGACCTATAAAAAAAACTCTACGTCATCCGAAAGCCGACGAAAACGCCCGGCAGGGATTTCAACAAAAAAAACAACAGTATGAAAAAGAAGGTAAACCTATTGTTTTTATTTATGAAAGTGGTTTTTCACACGATGCCCCACGGACTCACGGCTATTCCCCAAAAGGTCAACGGTGTTTTGGCCTGAAGAACTGGGGAGCTAGGGGAAGAACAAATGTTATCGGCGCTTTATTAGGCACAACGCTGTTTGCTATCGGATTATTTGATATCAATATTAACAGCGATGTTTTCTATGCCTGGGTCACACAAGTCCTTATCCCAGTACTCCCTAAAAACAGTGTAATCATGATGGACAATGCCACTTTTCACAAAAAACATAATATTCAACAAGTCATCATCGATGCAGGGTATATGGTGGAGTATTTGCCTACATATTCGCCAGATCTTAACCCAATTGAGCATAAATGGGCACAAGCAAAAAGCAAAAAAAGAGAGATGGGTTGCGATACAGAGAGTTTGTTCTCAGTCCATATGGTGTAATCAAAATTAAGTCGCTTGGCTATATCCATAATCGCCTGCCGATACAGCAGATCCTGCGCTATCTGGGAAAACTCTCCGGGCCGTTTCTCGACCGGTTCGATCTATCGATTGACGTTCCGCTACTGCCCCCCGGAACGCTGCACAAACAGGGGCGACAGGGAGAACGCAGTGCCGACGTTCGAGCGCGCGTATTGGCGGCGCGAGAGAGGCAACTGGCACGCGCGGGGAAAATCAATGCGCGCCTGACACCGCCGGAAATGGATATTCACTGCCGCTTGCATGAAGAGGATGCCGTCTGGCTGGAGGCGTTAATGACCAAGCTGGAGCTGTCTGTGCGCGCCTGGCACCGCATTTTGAAGGTAGCGAGGACCATCGCCGATCTGGCGCAACAGCCCGATATCCAGCGCGACCATTTGGCGGAGGCGATCAGTTATCGCTGCGTGGACAGGCTACTGCGCCGCTTACACCGCGATTTAGGGTAAAGCACAGACATAAAAACGGGGCCATTGGCCCCGCGAGTGAAAAACTTAATCGTCGCTATCAGTGTATTCTTCCACCGCATCCATCTGCGGCTTACCGCCGGTAAGCGTGTGGAAACGCTTCGGACGACGAATACGCGCAACATATTTGGCCCAGGTTTTTTCCATGTCCGTGGACGCATCACGCTCACCGCGGCACATGGCGACGAATTGACTCTCTTCCTCGGTCACCGGTTGGCGTTTACCCAAGTCGAGCTCATTCAGCGCATAACCATAGCGCTCCAACATCTGGGCTTCTTTAATGGTGAAGTCACCGTGACGAGAGAAGCCGCGTGGGTAGGATTTATTATCAAAAAAACGATTCGTTGTAGAGAAGCTTTCCGCCATCTTACACGCTCCTAATTCTTTTATGGTCGTGCTGTTTATGGCGCGGAGTATTAGATAGGCTTGACATTCTGTAAAACAAAACATTTAAATCATCACGACAAATTTTTTTTGGAGATGAGCGTGGATACCGAATTACTGAAAACCTTCCTGGAAGTCAGCAGAACACGGCATTTTGGGCGCGCCGCTGAATCGCTCTATCTGACCCAGTCGGCGGTCAGCTTTCGTATCCGCCAATTAGAAAATCAACTTGGTGCAAATTTGTTCACTCGCCATCGCAATAATATTCGCCTGACGCCAGCGGGCGAGCGGTTGTTGCCCTACGCAGAGAGTCTGATGGGCACCTGGAAACTGGCCAAAAAAGAGGTCGCGCGCTCACAGCAGCACCAGTTGCTATCGATTGGTGCGACGGCATCGCTGTGGGAAGCCTACCTGACACCCTGGCTGCAAACATTGTATCAACAGCGCCCGCTGCTTCAACTTGAAGCGCGCATCGCACAGCGCCACTCTCTGGTGCAGCAGTTACACGAACGGCGGTTGGACCTGCTGATCACCACCGAGCAGCCCAAAATGGAAGAGTTAACCAGCCATCTGTTAGGAAACTTCTCTCTGGCGTTGTTCGCCACACAGGATGAGGAGCAGACCGAACGGCCTTTCATCAAACTGGAATGGGGCGCAGATTTTCATCAACATGAAGGGCGGTTATTGAGTAACGAACAGCTTCCCATCCTGACCACCACCTCAGCGCACCTGACGCGCCAGCTATTGCTGACTACCGGCGGCTGTGCCTTTCTGCCGCGCCATTGGGAAAAAACCTATCCGCTGCTTTACGTACAGCAGCATACCCCACCGGTGATCCGCCCGCTGTACGCCGTTTGGCTGCAAAACAGCGACCAGCAGGCGCTAATTCGTCAACTGCTTAAAACCCCTATTGCCGATATGTTGTGAGCCGCGTAGCGCCGTCAGGCGCGTTTGGCGACCCAAAATGCGCTAAGCCCTTTCTGCAAGACGATGCTCCATTCCCACTCGAAACGCAACAAAGTGACCCACTTGCCAGAGTCGGATAAAATCACCGTTCTGGCCATACTGGAGAGCCTGTTGCATGCAGGGAAAACATCTGACTCAGAAAGAACGGTTCTACAAGCGTGTTGCTTAATAGTGAAATAAGGGTGTTTCGGTGATTGAAGTAAATTTTACGCTGTTCTGAGATGGAAATTCCAAAGACCGGCGCTAAGGAGTAAGAAGGTATCATCAATAAAGGGTCTACGATTCCGTAAAATTTGGGTCATGCAACCGAGGCACTTGATACCCGCGATGGCGTGTTCAACTGTAATACGGATGCCCGAGATTATTTTATTTTCTTGTTTTTGTTCAGGCGATAAAGGTCTTTTTCGAGTTCCTTTTTTTGGGATTTGTGTATTAGGATGCTGTTTATCTATACCTTGAAAACCGGTATCTGCCCAGATGGTTACCTCAGGAGGAATATGGCGAATTATATCGACTTTATCGAGTAAGCGTTTATCGTGACGGCGCCCATTTTTGCTCATGGGGATAAATCCAATTTGCCTTGTTTCGTCAGTCATAATAAGCCCTTTTCGAGTGGTCTGTCTTTTCTTTCCCGAATACATTTTTTTTCGCCGACGCAGATTCTTAGGCTTTTGGACAGGTCGCTCTGTCCCATCAATAAAGACGTCTTTATAGCTAAACGACTTAATTTTGATTACATTATTTAAATGAGCTATTCAATTGATTTTAGACGTAAAGTGATATCTACACGGAAAAACGAAGGGTTGAGTATCCGAGAAACAGCGAAGCAATTTCGGATTGGCCCTGCCTCTGTATCGCGTTGGATTAATCAAATAGAGTCAAAAGCATCGACCACGCGTCAGCGAAAGATCGATAAATCCGAGTTGATAAAAGATGTTGAACAATATCCAGATGCTTACCAAAAAGAACGTGCAGAGCGTTTTGGCGTTTGTCAGAAGGCCATTTGGCAAGCGCTTAAAAAGCTGGGATTGACCTATAAAAAAAACTCTACGTCATCCGAAAGCCGACGAAAACGCCCGGCAGGGATTTCAACAAAAAAAACAACAGTATGAAAAAGAAGGTAAACCTATTGTTTTTATTTATGAAAGTGGTTTTTCACACGATGCCCCACGGACTCACGGCTATTCCCCAAAAGGTCAACGGTGTTTTGGCCTGAAGAACTGGGGAGCTAGGGGAAGAACAAATGTTATCGGCGCTTTATTAGGCACAACGCTGTTTGCTATCGGATTATTTGATATCAATATTAACAGCGATGTTTTCTATGCCTGGGTCACACAAGTCCTTATCCCAGTACTCCCTAAAAACAGTGTAATCATGATGGACAATGCCACTTTTCACAAAAAACATAATATTCAACAAGTCATCATCGATGCAGGGTATATGGTGGAGTATTTGCCTACATATAGCCAAGCGACATTATTTTGATAACAGCCAGCTATGCTTCTTTGCCGCATATCAGGGCATAGGATGTAATCATTTTTAAGTCGGTTGGCTATAACCAACAGCGCTTCGGTTGACGCCGGTGAGCGGTGTACATCCTGAATATTCTCTGGGAAGCCAGCACCGATGTTGAGCAGATTGGAGAGCCCATAGAGGGTCACCACGGCCTGAACATCCGAGGATTGATTGAGATAATCCCCTTTATCGAAGGTTTTTTCACCGTTGGTGACACCCAGCATTTGTGCCAGATATCCACCCGCAGAATCACCCAATACGCCGATACGCTGCGGATCAATGCCATATTCTGCGGCGTGTTCGCGCAGGTATAGACAACCGACTTAAAAATGATTACATCCTATGCCCTGATATGCGGCAAAGAAGCATAGCTGGCTGTTATCAAAATAATGTCGCTTGGCTATATATGGTGGAGTATTTGCCTACATATTCGCCAGATCTTAACCCAATTGAGCATAAATGGGCACAAGCAAAAAGCAAAAAAAGAGAGATGGGTTGCGATACAGAGAGTTTGTTCTCAGTCCATATGGTGTAATCAAAATTAAGTCGCTTGGCTATAACTCCAGGAAAGGCGCGAAAAAATTCCTCAGCAGAGCGAATTTGACGAGCGGGCAAAACACATTCTAGCCCCAAGGTCATCTCTAAAACCGGCAATAATATTTTTACCCAGCGACATACCCGTGTTCTATCTAAACCGGCTTTGTTGAATAATTTAACCGTTTGATTTACATCTTCTTTAGTTAGAATGCATTTACAGAGAATGTATTTTGTTAGAACGACAAATCAAATAGTTAGCACAATAAAAAGCATTCCGAGAGGAAAAATTAGTCGTTGAAATTTTATAATGCTTATATAAATCAGTATCTTAAATAATTCAACAAAGCCATCTAAACCAAAAAGAAGTCCTTGCAAATCATAGGTCGGATAACATTTTAAATACAATAAAATAAAAAGCAGTTTATCTAATGGGGTTGGGATAAATCCTTTCTGCCCTGCACCCATGAGAGTGTAAAAAGATCTGTGTAAATGGCATTTTGAGGAAAACCTTCAGAGGACAAAAAATGCCTATCAGCAACGAACTTATTGACCAACTGCTTCAGGATTGCCACTCCCCTCAGGAGCTTCTGGGTGAATCAGGCCTACTCAAGGAGCTGACTAAAAGACTGGCGGAACGGGTTCTTCAAGCTGAGATGGAGATACACCTTGGGTATGCTAAGCATGACCCGGCTGGTAATCATTCAGGCAACTCCCGCAATGGCAAGACATCCAAGAGCGTACGTAGCCAAAATGGGGCGCTCGAGCTCGATATAGCCAAGCGAACTTAAGAGACTGTAAAATAATCTGTGTAAATGGCATTTTGAGGAAAACCTTCAAAGGATAACAAAATGCCTATCAGCAACGAACTTATTGACCAACTGCTTCAAGATTGTCACTCCCCTCAGGATCTGCTGGGTGAATCAGGCCTACTCAAGGTGCTGACTAAAAGACTGGCGGAACGGGTTCTTGAAGCTGAGATGGAGATGCACCTTGGGTATGCTAAGCATGACCCGGCTGGTAATCATTCAGGCAACTCACGCAATGGCAAGACATCCAAGAGCGTACGTAGCCAAAATGGGGAGATCGAGCTCGATATTCCGCGCGACCGCAACAGTACCTTCGAGCCGACACTGATCGGTAAGCACGAAAAACAGCTTAACGGCTTCGATGACCGCATTATTTCTCTCTATTCCAGAGGGTTATCAACCCGTGATATTCAGGCACACTTTAAAGAAGTCTACGGGGTCGATGTTTCCGCTGGCTTCATTTCTCAAGTGACCAATGCTGTGATGGATGAAGTTAAGCGCTGGCAGCAACGGCCGCTGGATGCGCTTTATCCCATTGTTTACCTTGACTGTATTGTTGTCAAAAGCCAGGACGGCGGAGCCGTGGCCAACAAGTCTGTTTATCTGGCCCTCGGCGTCAACGGCCAGGGCGAAAAAGAGCTGCTGGGGCTATGGATAGCCAAAACTGAGGGGGCCAAGTTCTGGTTATCTGTGATGACAGAACTGAAAAATCGTGGGCTAAAGGACATCTTCGTCGCCTGCTGCGATGGCCTGAAAGGCTTTCCTGATGCCATTGAAGCTGTTTACCCGCATACGCGGGTACAGCTCTGCATTGTGCATCAGGTGCGGAACTCGCTGCGCTACGTCGGCTGGAAAGAGCGTAAGGCCGTTGCTGCTGACCTGCGCACCATCTATAGTTCCGCAACGCTAGAGGGCGCTGAAGAGGCCCTGGATGCCTTCGCGGCCAAATGGGATGAACAGTTCCCGACGATCAGCCCGTCGTGGAGAAATAATTGGGAACGTCTCATCGTCATTTTTGACTTTCCGCCGGAGATCCGCAAGGTTATCTACACCACCAACGCGATAGAGTCGTTAAATGCTTCATTGCGCAAGATAACGAAAACGCGACGAATATTTCCAACGGATGACTCGGTGATAAAATTACTCTATCTAGCCTTGCATAATATCTCTGCTAAATGGACCTTGCCAATCAGAGACTGGAAACCTGCTATGAGCCAATTCATGTTGATGTATGGAGAACGAATCTCCGGTTAAGCAATGGAGCCATTTACACAAAATTCTTTACAGACTCGTTGAACACGCCATCGCGGGTATCAAGCGCCTCGGTTGCATGACCCAAATTTTACGGAATCGTAGACCCTTTATTGATGATACCTTCTTACTCCTTAGCGCCGGTCTTTGGAATTTCCATCTCAGAACAGCGTAAAATTTACTTCAATCACCGAAACACCCTTATTTTACTATTAAGCAACACGCTTAATGTCTCCGCAGACGAACGGCATCTGCGAGCGCTTCCATAAAACGATTTTGCAGGATTTTTATCAGGTTACGTTCCGCAAGAAGTTATATGGGGACCTGGAGAGCATGCAGGCAGATCTGGACAACTGGTTGTGGCATTACAATAATGAGCGAACTCATCAGGGAAAAATGTGCTGCGGGCGAACGCCAATGGCCACGTTACTTGATGGAAAACGGGTCTGGGCAGAAAAGAATCTGAACCGGATGTAATCTGACAGATACCTGTATAAATAACCGGTAACTGTCAGATCAGGTCTGAGCTAGTACACTCCATCGGACTATTATCCCAACAATTTCCTCTGCGACTCATACTTTGGGTCATCTGATAACGCCACAATGCCTGCCTATACTGACGACTGGTGTAATGGCTTCCTTGGTCACTATGAAACATGACTTGTTTGGGATGCCCACGCAGTTCCCAAGCCATTTGTAGTGCTTTGGCTGTTAATTCTGAATCTGGCGAAAACGACATTGCCCAACCCACGGGTTTTCGGGCAAATAAATCTAATACCACCGCCAGATACGCCCATCGGTCGCCTGTCCAAATATAGGTTACATCGCCGCACCAAACCTGGTCAGGCTTGGTAACAGCGAACTGCCTATTGAGCAGATTTGGAATATCAATACGTTCATTTCCACCGCGGTTGTATTTATGTTTTTTTGTTTGGCAACTAACGAGGGTTAATTCTTTCATCAACTTACCCGCTAACCACCGCCCAAGTTTCACGTCGTGTGTATTGGTAACCATCGTGGCGATAGTCCTTGCGCCCGCAGACCCGCCACTAACGTTCCACGCTTCGCTGACCAGGCTACGTTTTATCGTCCGCTCAATATTTGGCTCCTTAGGTCGACACCAATAGCGATAACTGCTTCGGTGAACATTAAAAATACGACACAACGCTTTCACTGGATAAAGCGCTCTTAGCTTTTCAACTACCGAGAATTTTTCAGTGAGTCGGACATTAAGAGCGCAGTAACCTTTTTTAAGATGGCATTCTCCATTTCCAGTCGGTGGATTTTTTTCTTCATTTCTCTGAACTCAATTTGTTCAGGTGTTATAGCCAACCGACTTAAAAATGATTACATCCTATGCCCTGATATGCGGCAAAGAAGCATAGCTGGCTGTTATCAAAATAATGTCGCTTGGCTATAATGGCAGACCAGGCGATGTTTTCCCTTGACGTTCTAAACGAAGGGCTCTTACCCACCGGCTAATCGCTGAAAGACTGACGTTCATGGCTTTCGCGGCTTCCTGGTAGATATAATTTTGGTCAAGGACTAATTTGGCGGTTTCACATTTAAATTCAGCAGTAATTATTTTACTCATTTTGGCACCTATAAAAATTATGAGGTAAGCATATAGCCAACCGACTTAAAAATGATTACAGCCGATGCCCTGATATGTGGCAAAGAAGCATAGCTGGCTGTTATCAAAATAATGTCGCTTAGCTATATCACCTCTACTTAGGTGGCCAAATTCAGTATGCCACTACACACAGCAAAAAGGGCTGTCCTTTCGGACAGCCCCTTCGCTATTTCTCATCATCAGACACCGTCTGATAATCGATATAAAAACCTGGCAGTTCCCTACTCTCACATGGGGAAGCCCCACACTACCATCGGCGCTACGGCGTTTCACTTCTGAGTTCGGCATGGGGTCAGGTGGGACCACCGCGCTATCGCCGCCAGGCATATTCTGTTTCATCTCACCCGCCCTTTCGAGCCAGCAAGACCAATCTGTCAACAAGCTGAACTTCACGAGTTCTGATTCTCTACACCAACACCAAAACATCTTCGGCGTTGTAAGGTTAAGCCTCACAGGTCATTAGTACTGGTTAGCTCAATGCATCGCTGCACTTACACACCCAGCCTATCTACGTCGTCGTCTTCAACGGCCTTTCAGCGTCCTCTAGGGACAAGGGAGAACTCATCTCGGGGCAAGTTTCGTGCTTAGATGCTTTCAGCACTTATCTCTTCCGCACGTAGCTACCGGGCAATGCCATTGGCATGACAACCCGAACACCAGTGGTGCGTTCACTCCGGTCCTCTCGTACTAGGAGCAACCCCCCTCAATTCTCCAACGCCCACGGCAGATAGGGACCGAACTGTCTCACGACGTTCTAAACCCAGCTCGCGTACCACTTTAAATGGCGAACAGCCATACCCTTGGGACCTACTTCAGCCCCAGGATGTGATGAGCCGACATCGAGGTGCCAAACACCGCCGTCGATATGAACTCTTGGGCGGTATCAGCCTGTTATCCCCGGAGTACCTTTTATCCGTTGAGCGATGGCCCTTCCATTCAGAACCACCGGATCACTAAGACCTACTTTCGTACCTGCTCGAGCCGTCACTCTCGCAGTCAAGCTAGCTTATGCCTTTGCACTAACCTCCTGATGTCCGACCAGGATTAGCTAACCTTCGTGCTCCTCCGTTACTCTTTGGGAGGAGACCGCCCCAGTCAAACTACCCACCAGACACTGTCCCCAGCCCAGATTATGGGCCCAGGTTAGAACATCAAACATTAAAGGGTGGTATTTCAAGGTTGGCTCCATGCAGACTGGCGTCCACACTTCAAAGCCTCCCACCTATCCTACACATCAAGGCTCAAGGTTCAGTGTCAAGCTATAGTAAAGGTTCACGGGGTCTTTCCGTCTTGCCGCGGGTACACTGCATCTTCACAGCGAGTTCAATTTCACTGAGTCTCGGGTGGAGACAGCCTGGCCATCATTACGCCATTCGTGCAGGTCGGAACTTACCCGACAAGGAATTTCGCTACCTTAGGACCGTTATAGTTACGGCCGCCGTTTACTGGGGCTTCGATCAAGAGCTTCTCCTTACGGATAACCCCATCAATTAACCTTCCAGCACCGGGCAGGCGTCACACCGTATACGTCCACTTTCGTGTTTGCACAGTGCTGTGTTTTTATTAAACAGTTGCAGCCAGCTGGTATCTGCGACTGCGCAAAGCTCGGAGAGCAAGTCTCTTCACCTCGCACAGCGTGCCTTCTCCCGAAGTTACGGCACCATTTTGCCTAGTTCCTTCACCCGAGTTCTCTCAAGCGCCTTGGTATTCTCTACCTGACCACCTGTGTCGGTTTGGGGTACGATTCAATGTTACCTGATGCTTAGAGGCTTTTCCTGGAAGCTGGGCATCTGTCACTTCAGTACCGTAGTACCTCGTCATCACGCCTCAGTGTTAATAGCGACCCGGATTTACCAAAGTCACCCACCTACACGCTTAAACCGGGACAACCGTCGCCCGGATGACATAGCCTTCTCCGTCCCCCCTTCGCAGTAACACCAAGTACAGGAATATTAACCTGTTTCCCATCGACTACGCCTTTCGGCCTCGCCTTAGGGGTCGACTCACCCTGCCCCGATTAACGTTGGACAGGAACCCTTGGTCTTCCGGCGAGCGGGCTTTTCACCCGCTTTATCGTTACTTATGTCAGCATTCGCACTTCTGATACCTCCAGCAAACCTCACAGTTCACCTTCAACGGCTTACAGAACGCTCCCCTACCCAACAACGCCTAAGCGTCGCTGCCGCAGCTTCGGTGCATGGTTTAGCCCCGTTACATCTTCCGCGCAGGCCGACTCGACCAGTGAGCTATTACGCTTTCTTTAAATGATGGCTGCTTCTAAGCCAACATCCTGGCTGTCTATGCCTTCCCACATCGTTTCCCACTTAACCATGACTTTGGGACCTTAGCTGGCGGTCTGGGTTGTTTCCCTCTTCACGACGAACGTTAGCACCCGCCGTGTGTCTCCCGTGATAACATTCTTCGGTATTTGTAGTTTGCATCGGGTTGGTAAGTCGGGATGACCCCCTAGCCGAAACAGTGCTCTACCCCCGAAGATGAATTCACGAGGCGCTACCTAAATAGCTTTCGGGGAGAACCAGCTATCTCCCGGTTTGATTGGCCTTTCACCCCCAGCCACAAGTCATCCGCTAATTTTTCAACATTAGTCGGTTCGGTCCTCCAGTTAGTGTTACCCAACCTTCAACCTGCCCATGGCTAGATCACCGGGTTTCGGGTCTATACCCTGCAACTTAACGCCCAGTTAAGACTCGGTTTCCCTACGGCTCCCCTATACGGTTAACCTTGCTACAGAATATAAGTCGCTGACCCATTATACAAAAGGTACGCAGTCACACCCATAAAGAGTGCTCCCACTGCTTGTACGTACACGGTTTCAGGTTCTATTTCACTCCCCTCGCCGGGGTTCTTTTCGCCTTTCCCTCACGGTACTGGTTCACTATCGGTCAGTCAGGAGTATTTAGCCTTGGAGGATGGGCCCCCCATATTCAGACAGGATGTCACGTGTCCCGCCCTACTTATCGAGCTCACAACCTGTGCATCTTCGTGTACGGGACTATCACCCTTTACTGTGCGACTTTCCAGACGCTTCCACTGACACACAAGCTGATTCAGACTCTGGGCTTTTCCCCGTTCGCTCGCCGCTACTGGGGGAATCTCGGTTGATTTCTTTTCCTCGGGGTACTGAGATGTTTCAGTTCCCCCGGTTCGCCTCATGCCACTATGTATTCATGACATGATAGTGCAACGAATTGCACTGGGTTTCCCCATTCGGGTATCGTCGGTTGTAACGCTTCATATCAGCTTACCGACGCTTTTCGCAGATTAGCACGCCCTTCATCGCCTCTGACTGCCTAGGCATCCACCGTGTACGCTTATTCACTTAACCTCACAACCCGAAAATGTTTCGGGTGTGAAAGCTTGAGAGAATCACAATATTGGTAGTGAGCCAATATTGCTCGTTTTAATTTTCAGCTTGTTCTAGATTGTTAAAGAGCAAATAACGTAAACACGACTCGTAAGTCATCTTTACGTTATTGTCGGTTCCGCAGAACCGGTGATAATGTCTTTCACTCATTATCGGTATGGCGTCCCCAAGGGGATTCGAACCCCTGTTACAGCCGTGAAAGGGCAGTGTCCTAGGCCTCTAGACGATGGGGACACGAAAACCCGATTAACATAACAGCTCTAATCGGTTCGTATCAGCATGAGTCAGAGACTCATTCATCAACAGGTGCTTTTTGCTCAGCATTTTCATCAGACAATCTGTGTGAACACTTCGCAGAATCAGTATCATTAGGTAAGGAGGTGATCCAACCGCAGGTTCCCCTACGGTTACCTTGTTACGACTTCACCCCAGTCATGAATCACAAAGTGGTAAGCGCCCTCCCGAAGGTTAAGCTACCTACTTCTTTTGCAACCCACTCCCATGGTGTGACGGGCGGTGTGTACAAGGCCCGGGAACGTATTCACCGTAGCATTCTGATCTACGATTACTAGCGATTCCGACTTCATGGAGTCGAGTTGCAGACTCCAATCCGGACTACGACGTACTTTATGAGGTCCGCTTGCTCTCGCGAGGTCGCTTCTCTTTGTATACGCCATTGTAGCACGTGTGTAGCCCTACTCGTAAGGGCCATGATGACTTGACGTCATCCCCACCTTCCTCCAGTTTATCACTGGCAGTCTCCTTTGAGTTCCCGACCGAATCGCTGGCAACAAAGGATAAGGGTTGCGCTCGTTGCGGGACTTAACCCAACATTTCACAACACGAGCTGACGACAGCCATGCAGCACCTGTCTCAGAGTTCCCGAAGGCACCAAGGCATCTCTGCCAAGTTCTCTGGATGTCAAGAGTAGGTAAGGTTCTTCGCGTTGCATCGAATTAAACCACATGCTCCACCGCTTGTGCGGGCCCCCGTCAATTCATTTGAGTTTTAACCTTGCGGCCGTACTCCCCAGGCGGTCGATTTAACGCGTTAGCTCCGGAAGCCACGCCTCAAGGGCACAACCTCCAAATCGACATCGTTTACAGCGTGGACTACCAGGGTATCTAATCCTGTTTGCTCCCCACGCTTTCGCACCTGAGCGTCAGTCTTCGTCCAGGGGGCCGCCTTCGCCACCGGTATTCCTCCAGATCTCTACGCATTTCACCGCTACACCTGGAATTCTACCCCCCTCTACGAGACTCTAGCTTGCCAGTTTTGAATGCAGTTCCCAGGTTAAGCCCGGGGATTTCACATCCAACTTAACAAACCGCCTGCGTGCGCTTTACGCCCAGTCATTCCGATTAACGCTTGCACCCTCCGTATTACCGCGGCTGCTGGCACGGAGTTAGCCGGTGCTTCTTCTGCGAGTAACGTCAATCAGCAAGGTTATTAACCTTACTGCCTTCCTCCTCGCTGAAAGTGCTTTACAACCCGAAGGCCTTCTTCACACACGCGGCATGGCTGCATCAGGCTTGCGCCCATTGTGCAATATTCCCCACTGCTGCCTCCCGTAGGAGTCTGGACCGTGTCTCAGTTCCAGTGTGGCTGGTCATCCTCTCAGACCAGCTAGGGATCGTCGCCTAGGTGAGCCATTACCCCACCTACTAGCTAATCCCATCTGGGCACATCTGATGGCGTGAGGCCCGAAGGTCCCCCACTTTGGTCTTGCGACGTTACGCGGTATTAGCTACCGTTTCCAGTAGTTATCCCCCTCCATCAGGCAGTTTCCCAGACATTACTCACCCGTCCGCCGCTCGTCACCCAGAGAGCAAGCTCTCCTGTGCTACCGCTCGACTTGCATGTGTTAGGCCTGCCGCCAGCGTTCAATCTGAGCCATGATCAAACTCTTCAATTTAAAGTTTGATTTGCTTCTGCAAGAGAAGCGATGCTCAAAGAATTATTACTGTTAGTTCGTAATGAATTAACTGTTGTTCACTCTTCAAGACTTTTATTTTTTAAGCCTGTAGGCTTTACGATAAAGTCCTGTGAGTGCCCACACAGATTGTCTGATTAATTGTTAAAGAGCGTTGCCACATCTACCGTGGCGCGGGAGGCGTAATACTACGCTGCACCGCTGAAAAGTCAACGTTAATTTTTCAATTTCGCGTTCGGCTTTCCTGTTTTACTTCTTACTGTTACCACAACCGCGTGTCGCTGTTGCCGTGTCAGTGGAGGCGCATTATAGGGATTTCCGCGCAGCCTGCAATAGGTATTTTGAATAAAATTGACTGTT
Source organism: Symbiopectobacterium purcellii (assembly GCF_052050035.1). Lineage (GTDB taxonomy): Bacteria > Pseudomonadota > Gammaproteobacteria > Enterobacterales > Enterobacteriaceae > Symbiopectobacterium > Symbiopectobacterium purcellii_A. The sequence goes on along the minus strand of NZ_CP189882.1, from coordinate 2,371,667 downwards.
TGCTGAATTCCACAGCAAAACCCCGCTTTATACCCACTTTTGCACAATGTTATCCACAAATGAGATTCTCCCTAAAATTAGACGAGCATCACGCAAACGTTTTCGCTACAATTCCCCCGCGCAAAATTACCGCACAAGAACAGAATAGGAATGCGGTTTTATCCAGATAAAGGATAAAAACAGCAAAACTGCATTCATATACTGTTCTTTTATGCCTATCCAAAGCCAAGGGATACATCACCATGTCACAACCTCGTCCTATCCGCCGCGCTTTACTCAGCGTTTCTGACAAAGCCGGTATTGTCGAATTTGCTCAGGCGCTTTCTCAACGTGGCGTGGAGCTGCTTTCCACTGGCGGTACTGCCCGCCTGTTGGCTGATGCGGGCTTACCCGTCACTGAAGTGTCCGACTACACGGGCTTCCCAGAGATGATGGATGGTCGCGTTAAAACCCTGCACCCGAAAGTACACGGTGGGATCCTGGGTCGTCGCGGCACGGATGACGCTATCATGGCAGAACATGACATCAGCCCCATCGATATGGTGGTGGTAAACCTGTATCCTTTCGCGCAAACGGTAGCTCGCCCCGATTGCTCACTGGCTGATACCGTCGAAAATATCGATATTGGCGGTCCAACAATGGTGCGCTCCGCGGCCAAGAACCATAAAGATGTCGCTATCGTAGTAAAAAGCAGTGACTACACTGACATCATCAATGAAATGGATGCCAATGCGCACGCTCTGACGTTGGAAACCCGCTTCAACCTGGCGATCAAAGCCTTTGAACACACCGCGGCCTACGACAGCATGATTGCCAACTACTTTGGCACAATGGTTCCTCCTTACCACGGTGAGACCGATAAGCCCGCCGGCCACTTCCCGCGCACGCTGAACCTAAACTTCATCAAGAAGAAGGACATGCGTTACGGCGAGAACAGCCATCAGCAGGCCGCCTTCTATGTTGAAGAAACGTTGAAAGAGGCCTCTGTTGCGACAGCAGAACAGTTGCAGGGCAAAGCGCTGTCTTATAACAATATTGCCGACACCGATGCGGCGCTGGAGTGCGTAAAAGAGTTCGCCGAACCGGCCTGCGTTATCGTGAAACACGCCAACCCCTGTGGCGTTGCTATTGGCGAGTCGATTCTGGCGGCCTACGAGCGCGCCTACAAAACCGACCCCACATCTGCATTTGGCGGCATCATCGCGTTCAACCGCGAATTGGACGAAGCCACCGCGCAAGCGATCATCAGCCGCCAGTTTGTGGAAGTGATCATCGCCCCCTCAGCCAGCGCAGCAGCATTGAAGGTGACAGCGGCAAAACAGAACGTGCGTGTCCTCACTTGCGGTCAGTGGCAGCAACGCGTTTCCGGGTTGGATTTCAAACGCGTCAACGGTGGCCTGCTGGTGCAGGACCGCGATCTGGGCATGGTTGATGCGAGTCAACTGCGCGTTGTCACTGAACGTCAACCGACAGCAACCGAACTGCGCGATGCACTGTTCTGCTGGAAAGTCGCGAAGTTCGTCAAATCCAATGCCATCGTCTATGCCCATGATAATATGACTGTCGGCATCGGAGCAGGACAAATGAGCCGCGTCTATTCCGCTAAAATCGCGGGAATTAAAGCCGGCGATGAAGGATTGCAGGTTGAAGGCTCCGTGATGGCTTCCGATGCATTCTTCCCGTTCCGTGACGGTATCGATGCCGCCTCCGCCGTTGGCATTACCTGTGTGATTCAGCCGGGGGGTTCCATTCGTGATGACGAAGTTATCACCGCCGCTAACGAACACGGCATTGCCATGATTTTCACCGACATGCGCCATTTCCGCCACTAATTCAGGATATGACACAGATGAACATTTTAATCATTGGTAATGGCGGGCGCGAACACGCGCTGGCGTGGAAAGCCGCCCAGTCGCCGCTGGCAGATAATGTGTATGTCGCGCCCGGTAATGCGGGTACGGCACGCGAACCTGCGCTGCAAAACGTGGCGATCTCCGCTACCGATATTCCGGCGCTGGTTGCTTTTGCCCAGGAAAAACAGATTGGTTTAACCATCGTCGGTCCGGAAGCACCGCTGGTGATTGGCGTGGTTGATGCTTTCCGCGCCGCGGGTCTGACGATTTTTGGCCCGACGCAGGCAGCTGCACAGTTGGAAGGCTCCAAGGCCTTTACCAAAGATTTCCTGGCGCGTCAGCAGATCCCCACCGCGTTCTATCAGAATTTCACCGAGGTTGAGCCTGCGCTGGCTTATGTGCGCAAGCACGGCGCGCCTATCGTTGTGAAGGCTGACGGTCTGGCGGCGGGCAAAGGCGTTATCGTTGCCATGACGCAGGAAGAAGCGGAAAGTGCGGTTCAGGATATGCTGGCAGGCAATGCGTTTGGCGATGCCGGGCACCGTATCGTCATCGAAGAGTTTCTGGAAGGTGAAGAGGCCAGCTTTATCGTCATGGTCGACGGCGATAACGTATTGCCTATGGCCACCAGCCAGGACCACAAACGGGTTGGCGATAAAGACAACGGTCCGAACACGGGCGGTATGGGCGCATACTCTCCTGCCCCGGTGGTGACCGATGAGATTCACCAGCGCGTGATGGATCAGGTGATTTGGCCAACAGTGCGCGGCATGAAGGCGGAAGGCAATACCTATACCGGTTTTCTGTATGCCGGGTTGATGATCGATGGCGCGGGCCAGCCTAAGGTGATCGAATTTAACTGCCGCTTTGGCGATCCGGAAACGCAACCGATCATGATGCGCCTGCGCTCGGATCTGGTGGAGATGTGTCTGGCAGCCTGTGAAGGCAAACTGGATCAGACAACGTCTGTCTGGGATGAGCGCCCCGCGTTAGGCGTGGTGATCGCGGCAGGCGGTTACCCCGGCGACTACGCTTCCGGCGATGTCATCAGTGGATTACCGCAAGAAGAAGCGGAAGACAGCAAGGTGTTTCAGGCTGGCACCGCACTGCGTGGCGATGACGTCGTCACCAGCGGTGGACGCGTACTGTGCGTGACCGCCTTGGGTAGCACTGTCGCACTGGCGCAGCAGAAAGCGTATGAGGTTGCCAAAGATATCCGCTGGAACGGCGGTTTCTACCGCAACGACATCGGCTATCGCGCCATTGCTCGCGAGCAGAATCAGTAAGCACTGCCAAGACAAAAAAGCCGGAGCGATCCGGCTTTTTTATTGATACGCCTCAGGTTGTCCACCGTCTTCACTATTCGCTGAGAAACGGCTTCCACTGGCACAAATCTTCCTCAGCCACCAGCAGCAGTTGCGTTCCCGCAGGGGCATCTAACCACGCCACGCGCTGCGTGACCTCTGGGCGGTGCTGCCGCTGTTCCGCTATCCATCTCAGCGAGAGCCTATCAAAATCAGGGCTGACGTTCTGCCCATCACAGGTGAGTACGCGATTGCCCTGTAGCAGCCCCTGACGCAATTTCACACTGCCAGTACGTAACACCTCGCTAAGTTCTAGCACCCGCTTGGCATCAAACTGAAACAGCGCAATCTCATCTTCAGAAACTCTTTCACGCCTATCGTCGAGTTGCCGTTGCATAAAGCTCACCGTGCCGTCATCGGCAAATCGAAGATGGAGACTTTCCGGATGGGCGCCGCGAAAACTGCGTTTTATTTCACGCAGGTGGTCCTGAACAAACAGGTAGCGCGTTTCTACCCCGTGACGATCGGGCCACAGGTTATCATCCTGCAACGAATTGGAGAGCGTCACTAACTGCGTGCTGTGCTGTTGGCTATCATCTTTGCGCCACACACGCACCACCGCGCGATCGCCGACATAGCCGGTGGCGAAGGTCGTTGGCGGTGGCGAGTGGCTGGAACAGGCGGTTATCAATCCGGCAATAGCCACCGAACCCAACCTGCGGCACAAAAGCAAAAGGGGCGCTAACGCCCCTTTGCTTGAATCCTTCACTGGCATTCGCTTATTTAACAGCGTCTTTCAGTGCTTTGCCCGCAACAAATGCCGGGACATTCGCCGCAGCAATTTTGAGTTCTTTACCCGTTTGCGGGTTGCGGCCAGTGCGCTCGTTACGATGGTTCACTTTAAACGTACCAAAACCCACTAATTGTACTGCATCGCCTGCTTTCAGAGACTCAGTTACCGCGGCCAGAGTGGCTTCTAACGCTGTTTTAGCCTGAGCCTTGGACAGGTCAGCTTTGTCTGCAATCACATCAATCAGTTGAGTCTTATTCATAAGTTATCCTTACAGTGTGTTTATCGCTTGCTTAGCATCGAGTGCGACGGATATGCTCAAAAGCACTCTCCTGCATACACGCACCGACAGCCACTTTTTTTTACGCCCCCCAAATGTAGACCAGACAGGGGGCGGATGTGAAGCCCTTCAACTTGTCATTTAGGGCCTTAAATCACGTTTTATCGCCTTATTGGCCTAAATTTATGCCAATATTGCTGCTCCCTGCTTCCAGCAGGTCGGCGCGCAGCCCTTTAATCAATTCCAAATCACGCTCTTCACACGCCGCCAGCAACCGAAAAATCTCCCACTGAATATCCCATTCTTCTTCGATAGAGGGCAACGTGTAGAGTTCTTCGTCCGTCATTTCACGGCCAGCTTGCGTCATTTCCAGCATCGCTACCGTGCGAATGGAGGTTTCGCTAATAGCAATCGCATGCTCGAGCGTGGCACCACTCAGTTGCGAATGAATCAGTTCACCCAATGCAATGCACGCGTCAATGGCCGGATAGACACCGTATAAATCGTAATCATCCGCGGAGGGAATAGCGTCTTCCCATTTCTCCAACTGGCTGTCGAAATTAACTTTGGCCTCTTTCACCACCAGCACTTCCCACACCAGATCGAGGATGCGTCGATACAGCTGCGCATCACCAAACTCGGTCTGGCGGCAGAATTCATAATAGTTCGGATACATGCGCTCGCAAAGGCAAGCCATAAAAGTCACATGCTGCCAGCTTTCCAGCTTCTCCAGCCGCAGGTGAATCGGATTACGTAACATCGTCGACGCTCATTATTTTTAATGGCAGGCAGTGTACCTGAAAATTTTGCCTTGCCCTATGCCTGAATTCTTAAACTTACCGCACCTCGCCTGCGTTATTGCGGATTTTCACGCAGCCAGCGTTGAAAGGCTGGCCGCTGTGAGGCAACGGCGTCCGCCCAACGCGTAGGTTCGGGTAAACGATAGCCCTGCTGGCAGCGTTTTACCCACATCAGTGAGCTGTTCAGGCTCACCCGATGACCGGTTGAGATAAACAGCGGATTACAGCGTGCCTTACTACGCCACACCCAGCCAATCTGTTCGCCATGGTCCATCAGCGCGCTTTGGCTGCCGAGCGCTTCAGAAAGTGGGGCACTCTGACCACACAGCCGTTTTTTAGCCACGCCAATGGTTGGAACATTCACCAATAACCCAAAATGGCTGGCAACGCCCAACCGCCTGGGGTGTGAAATGCCGTGACCGTCAACAAACAGCAAATCAGGCTTCTGCAACAACTTTTCCCACGCGGCCAACAGGCCAGGACACTCACGAAAAGAGAGCAACCCCGGCACATAGTGCATTACCGTCGGGATACGGGCAATCTGGAACTCAACCAACTGAAGTGAAGGGTAGTGCAATATCGCAATCGCCGCTCGCGTCACCGCGCCCTCTTGTTCGAACCCGACATCAGCCCCGCCAATAAACGTAGGCTCGACAAAGGGCAGGCTGTCAACATGCACGATTTCCTGCGCCCGCCGTTTCTGCTCCGCCTTCGATGCTTGCGTATCCATCAGCCTACTCCTTAACGCGCGTACAATCCTGATTATGACGATTATTGATGGAACGGACGCGACAAGCGATGCACCGCATCCACAAAGGCGCCGGCATGTTCCGGTGGCACATCCTGATGAATCCCATGCCCCAAATTGAACACGTGGCCATTCCCCTGACCGAACGCGGTCAAAATCGTCTCAACTTCTTGCTCGATACGCGCTGGCGGTGCATAGAGCATTGATGGGTCCATATTGCCTTGCAGCGCCACATTGTCCCCAACCCGCGCCCGCGCCTCACGGATATCCGTGGTCCAATCCAGACCCAACGCATCGCACCCTGTTGCGGCCATCGCCTCCAGCCACTGGCCGCCACCTTTGGTAAACAGCGTTACCGGCACGCGCCGCCCCTCATGCTCACGCAGCAGGCCATCCACAATTTTGTGCATGTAATGCAGTGAAAACTCACGGTAGTCGCGCCCGCTCAGCGCGCCGCCCCAGGTGTCGAAAATCATCACCGATTGAGCACCGGCCTTGATCTGCGCATTCAAATACAGAATCACGCTGTCAGCCAGCTTATCCAACAGCAAGTGGAGCGTCTGTGGCTCAGCAAACAGAATTTTCTTGATAACCGTAAACGCTTTACTGCTGCCGCCTTCCACCATATAGGTTGCCAGCGTCCAAGGGCTACCGGAAAAACCGATCAGTGGCACGGCACCCGCCAGTTCGCGGCGAATGGTGCGAACCGCATCCATCACATAGCCCAGTTCCTGCTCAGGATCGGGAATCGGCAAGCGCGCCACATCCGCAGCGGTTCGAGCCGGATGGGTAAAACGCGGCCCTTCCCCGGTTTCGAAATAGAGCCCTAATCCCATGGCATCCGGCACGGTGAGAATATCGGAAAACAGGATGGCGGCATCCAGCGCATAGCGCCGCAGCGGTTGCAGCGTGACTTCGCAAGCCAGCTCTGGATTTTTGCACAGCGACATAAAATCACCCGCATGTGAGCGCGTTGCTTTGTACTCTGGCAGATAGCGGCCAGCCTGGCGCATCATCCATACCGGCGTAACATCAACGGGCTGGCGCAGTAGCGCACGCAGATAGCGATCATTTTTCAGGTCTGGCATGCGATGTCCTTTTGTGATCCTGATAGAGAGTCAAAACGCGATAACGAAACGATTGGCGCGCAGTGTAACACGCCGACGGCGCTATTCCTGCCCATCGCGGCACAGTACCACAGTGTCTTCAATCAAACGTCGCGCGACCGTACCCGGCGGCGGGAGAATCGGCAGTTGATCGTAGCGGAACCAGCCCGCATCGCGGAGTTCTTTGGGATCGTGGCGCAGGTCGCCGTCGGCATACTCCGCCATAAACGCCATCATCAGCGAATGCGGGAACGGCCACGGCTGCGAGCTGATGTAGCGCAGATTTTTAATACGAATATTGCTCTCTTCCATCACTTCGCGGGCAACCGCCTGTTCGAGCGTTTCGCCCACTTCCACGAACCCCGCCAGCACGGTATACATATTGCCGCGGTGACGCTGATGCTGCGCCAGCAAGATCTCATCGCCACGCCGGATCGCCACGATCACGCACGGGGCGATTTGCGGGTAGTAACGCTCTTTGCAGTGCCGGCACAAGCAAGCCAGTTCCGTTTTGCTGTGCACCATTTTCTGACCGCAATAGCCGCAAAACTGGTGCGAACGATAAAACTCAGCCAGTTGTACACCGCGACCGGCCAGTTGAAACAGTGCCAGGTCTTCATCCAGCAGTTGGCGCACGGAATCCATTTGCGACGTTTTCTGGTGGCTGACCAGCCACACGCATTCTCCCTGCCACTCCCCTATCTGGCACCCAACAATGCCTTCCAATTCGCACTGTGCCGCCGTGCCATGCGGGAGTTTTCCTTCAGGCAGCCACACTTGACCCTCATGGCTGACCACCCACCATCCATGCTCATCACCTTTTAATGTTTGTTCCATATCTTTTCTATTGCTCCACAGACACTTTACTGGCATTTTAACTGTCAGGGATATGGCAGAATCTCATCGTCACCGATTGTTCTTTCTTATCAATGCACGGAGTCAACAATGTTAAACCAATTACAAAGTCTGACTGAGTACGTTGGTGGCAATAATGCGTTAATCGACCAATGGCTACAAGCGCGTAAGCAACTTCTGGTTGCCTATTACCATCTGGTCGGCATTAAGTCAAACAAAGATAAATACACCCCGCTCGATGAGCAGGCCTTGGATGATTTTTGCCACAACCTTGTGGACTATCTTTCCGCCTGCCATTTCCATGTCTATGAGCGCATCTTGCAAGAGGCGGTCGCACTGAGCGATCAAACGCTGGCGCAAACGCACCGTCTGGCACTGGCGTTGCAGGCCAACACACAATTCATTATGGATTTCTACGACAGCAGTCTGGCGACCGCTATCTATCACGATAACTGCATTGAGTTTCAGCAAGCGCTGTCAAGCGTCGGCGAGGCCATGGCGGAACGCTTTGCATTGGAAGATCGACTGATTCGTCTGGTCATTGATAAAGAATAACGCCATCGCCCCACCTTACATTTTGACAGTGTCTCTCAGACGTCCTAAAGTGTTAGCGTTTTATTAATCTCATTCATGAGAATGGGGTTATTGCCTGGTAAGCAGCCGCAGTGCTGACTATCAGGCGTATCTTGTCGGAGTGCCTAGCGTGTTTATGTCTTACATAAACCGCAGGCTGAGACCGTTTATTCGGGATCCGCGGAACCTGATCAGGTTAAAACCTGCGAAGGGAACAAGAGTAATCCATTCTGTTTTGTCACCGTTGTCACCGCCATGTTGTTACCGACATCGCGCGTAAAATCGGGCCAAGGCAACCATAATTACTCCCTGCGAGCTCCAGACAAGCATTTTTCCTTAACCATAATCAGGAACATGCTATGTCTCAATCACCCGCCACAACACCTAAAACACCGTCTGGCCGTCGCGAAAAGCGCGAAGCCGCCGAGGCGTTTATTCATAACCTGCGCGGCATCGCCTTCCCTAACTCCACGCGCATCTACCTTACCGGGTCGCGCAGTGATATCCGGGTGCCGATGCGGGAAATTGCCCTTAGCTCTACGCTGTTGGGGGGCGACAAAGACAACCCCCGCTATGAACCTAACGAAGCCGTGCCGGTGTATGACACCGCGGGGCCATATGGCGATCCCGATGCGCGGCCGGACGTGCGTACCGGACTGGCCAAACTGCGTGCTGACTGGATTGCAGAACGTAACGACACCGCGCCGCTTTCCGGCGTCAGTTCCCGTTTTACCCAGCAGCGATTGGCGGATGCCGGGTTGGATCACCTGCGCTTTGAACAGTTGCCGCAACCCAAACGCGCCCAATCAGGCAAGTGCGTCACGCAGTTGCACTATGCGCGCCAAGGGCTCATCACGCCAGAAATGGAGTTTATCGCCATCCGCGAAAACATGGGACGCGAGCGCATTCGCAGCGAAGTGCTGCGCCACCAGCATCCGGGGCAAAGCTTTGGCGCAATCCTACCGGACAACATCACCCAGGAATTTGTGCGCCAGGAAGTCGCCGCAGGCCGTGCCATCATCCCGTCCAACATCAATCACCCCGAATCTGAACCGATGATTATCGGGCGCAATTTTCTGGTCAAGGTAAACGCTAACATCGGCAACTCGGCGGTTACCTCGTCCATCGAGGAAGAGGTGGAAAAACTGGTCTGGTCCACGCTGTGGGGGGCCGATACGGTGATGGATCTCTCCACAGGACGATATATTCACGAAACCCGCGAGTGGATACTGCGCAACAGCCCGGTGCCGATTGGCACCGTTCCTATTTATCAGGCACTGGAGAAGGTCAATGGTGTCGCGGAAAACCTCACGTGGGAAATGTTCCGCGATACGATGCTTGAGCAAGCAGAGCAAGGGGTTGATTACTTCACCATTCACGCGGGAGTGCTGCTGCGCTATGTGCCGATGACGGCACAGCGCCTGACCGGCATCGTATCGCGCGGCGGCTCCATCATGGCGAAGTGGTGCCTGTCGCACCATCAGGAGAACTTCCTCTACGTCAACTTCCGTGAAATCTGCGAGATTTGTGCGGCCTACGATGTTGCCCTATCGCTGGGCGATGGCTTGCGCCCCGGTTCCATTCAGGATGCCAACGATCAGGCGCAGTTTGCCGAGCTGCATACGCTGGGTGAGTTGACCAAAATCGCTTGGCAGTATGACGTGCAAGTGATGATTGAAGGACCGGGGCATGTGCCGATGCAGATGATTCGCCGCAACATGACCGAAGAGTTGGAGCACTGCCACGAAGCGCCGTTCTATACATTGGGGCCGCTGACCACCGATATCGCTCCCGGTTATGACCACTTCACCTCCGGTATCGGGGCCGCGATGATTGGCTGGTTCGGTTGCGCCATGCTCTGCTACGTTACGCCGAAAGAACACCTTGGGCTGCCCAACAAAGAGGATGTGAAGCAGGGGCTTATTACCTACAAGATCGCCGCGCATGCTGCTGATTTGGCGAAAGGGCACCCCGGTGCACAGATCCGCGATAACGCCATGTCCAAAGCGCGCTTTGAGTTTCGTTGGGAAGACCAGTTTAATCTGGCGCTCGACCCGACAACCGCCCGCGCCTATCACGATGAAACCCTGCCGCAAGAATCCGGCAAAGTTGCACACTTCTGCTCCATGTGCGGCCCCAAATTCTGCTCGATGAAAATTTCGCAGGAAGTGCGTGAATACGCGGCGAAAAACCCCACCCCCGCCGTGGAAGCGCAGCCGATTGAAGTCGGCATGGCAGAGATGTCCGCCCAGTTCCGAGCGCGCGGCAGCGAGCTCTACCACAGTGCCACGACGCTGCTCGGGGAGGATGCGAAATGAATCCGGCATTTCCCGCGACCGCGCCCCAGCTCGGGCTTTATCCGGTGGTCGACAGCGTGACCTGGTTCGAGCGCCTGCTCAGTGTGGGCGTAAAAACCATCCAGTTACGCATTAAGAACAGCACCGCAGAACAAGCCGAGACCGCGATCATGCAAGCCATCGCGCTCGGGCAGGATTATCAGGCTCGCGTGTTTATTAACGATTTTTGGCAACTGGCCGTCAAGCATCGGGCATACGGCGTGCACCTGGGTCAGGAAGATCTGGACAGCGCCGATCTGGAGGCAATCCGCAATGCGGGCCTACGTTTGGGAATTTCAACCCATGATGACGCGGAACTGGCACGCGCCGTAGCGCTCACACCGTCTTATATCGCCCTCGGGCATATCTTCCCGACACAGACCAAAGAGATGCCCTCTGCCCCGCAGGGCGTGAGTGAACTGAAGCGCCATATTGATGCGCTGCAAGGGCGTTTCCCTACCGTGGCCATCGGCGGCATCAGTATTGACCGCGTGCCAAGCGTGCTGGCAACCGGTGTCGGCAGTATTGCGGTCGTCAGCGCGATCACGCAGGCCACCGACTGGCGTCAGGCCACCGCCACCCTGCTCAGCCTGATTGAACATCAGGAGGTTTATGATGCTTAACGATCCGACACTGAGCGATCAAGAGTTCTTACGCTACAGCCGTCAATTGCTGCTGGAAGATATCGGCCCGGAAGGACAAGAAAGGCTGAAAAAATCCCGCGTGCTGCTGGTCGGCATGGGTGGGTTAGGCGCGCCCGCCGCGCTCTATCTCGCTGCCGCAGGGGTCGGCACCTTGACGATCGCCGATGACGACCAACTGCATATTTCCAATCTACAACGGCAAATCCTCTATCGCACGCAGGATATTTCTCGCCCCAAGGCTACGCTCGCCAAGCAGCAACTCGTGGCGCTCAATCCGTTAACCGAGGTGATAACGCTCAGCGAGCGTTTAGCAGGAACAGCCTTACAGCACGCGGTTCAACAGGCCGATCTGGTGCTGGATTGCAGTGACAATATGACCACGCGCCACGCGGTGAACGCCGCTTGCGTTCAGCAGCAAACGCCGCTGGTCAGCGGCAGTGCGGTTGGCTTTAGTGGACAATTACTGGTGCTAACGCCCCCCTACCCGCACGGCTGTTACGCCTGTCTCTATCCAGACGCGACAGAAACGCAGCGCAACTGCCGCACCGCGGGTGTACTCGGCCCGGTGGTCGGGGTCATCGGCACGCTTCAGGCGCTGGAGGCCATCAAGCTACTGGCGGGGTTGCCGTCGGCACTCAGCGGCAAGCTGCGCCTGTTTGATGGCAAGCAACAGAGCTGGCAAACCTTTCAGTTAAGCCGCTCGGCGTGCTGCCCGGTCTGTAAGGATATCGCAGCATGAACATCACGCTGAACTACACCCCTATGGAATGCGATGAGGGCATTATGGTGGAAACGCTGCTGGCGGGGTTGGATCGCTTACAGCCCGGTACGGCGCTGGCGATCAACCAGACCATTGTGCCGCGTGACGAATGGGCGACACGGCCCATTCGCTCAGGCGACGATATTCTTCTTTTTCAGGCTATCGCAGGGGGTTGATATGTTGCAGATTGCCGATACACGCTTTTCTTCCCGGTTATTAACCGGAACGGGTAAATTTGCCACCGCCGAACTGATGCACGCGGCGTTACAGGCGTCGGGCTCTCAGTTAGTTACGCTGGCCATGAAACGCGTTGACCTGAAAACCGGTAATGACGCCATCTTCGCACCGCTTAAACAGCTTGGTTTGAAACTGTTGCCCAACACCTCAGGGGCAAAAACCGCAGATGAAGCGGTGTTCGCCGCACGACTGGCACGCGAAGCGTTGGGCACGCATTGGCTGAAACTGGAAATTCACCCCGATGCCAAATACCTGTTGCCCGACCCGATTGAAACCCTGCGCGCCGCTGAGCGCCTGGTCAAAGAAGGTTTTGTGGTGCTGCCCTACTGCGTCGCGGACCCAGTGCTGTGCAAGCGGCTGGAAGAGGCAGGGTGCGCCGCCGTGATGCCATTGGGCGCGCCCATCGGCTCCAATCAGGGGCTGCAAACCCGCGATTTCCTGCGCATCATTATTGAGCAGGCCACAGTGCCCGTAGTGGTTGACGCAGGTATTGGAGCCCCCAGCCACGCCACCGAGGCGCTGGAGATGGGGGCCGATGCGGTACTGGTTAACACGGCGATTGCCGTGGCGCGCGATCCGGTGCAGATGGCTCACGCCTTTCGTTTAGCGGTGGACGCGGGCGAACGGGCACGTCAGGCCGGATTAGGTCAACGCCAACAGGCGGCAAGTGCCACCAGCCCGTTGACCGGCTTTCTTCATCAGATAAGGTCGGAGGCGCAATCATGACGCGCGCTTTTCGTACCCGCTGGGAGCAGCTCGATTGGGATGCCATCACACTCGGTATCAACAGCAAAACCGCGCGCGATGTGGAACGGGCTCTCACCGCGACCACGCTCTCCCGAAACGATATGATGGCACTGCTTTCCCCGGCAGCACTGCACTACCTGGAACCGCTGGCCGCACGGGCTCAGCAGCTTACCCGGCAACGCTTCGGCAATACCGTGGGCTTTTATGTGCCGCTCTACTTGTCGAACCTGTGCGCCAATGACTGCACCTACTGTGGTTTCTCCATGAGCAACCACATCAAGCGCAAGACCTTGAACCAAGAGGAAATACTGCGCGAGATTGCCGCCATCAAAGCGCTGGGGTTTGACAGCCTGCTGCTGGTCACGGGGGAGCATCAACGTAAAGTCGGCATGGCGTATTTTCGCGACATGTTGCCACTGATTCGGCCGCACTTCAGCGCGCTGATGATGGAAGTGCAGCCGATGGCACAAGAGGATTACGCGGAACTGAAAACGCTGGGGCTGGACGGCGTCATGGTCTATCAGGAAACCTACCATCCGGTGACCTATCAACAGCATCACCTGCGCGGCAACAAGCAGGATTTCCATTGGCGCCTGGACACACCGGATCGTTTGGGCAGCGCCGGGATCGACAAGATCGGGCTTGGTGCGTTAATCGGCTTATCGCACAGTTGGCGCACTGACTGCTATATGGTGGCGGAGCATCTGCTCTATTTGCAGCAAACCTACTGGCAAAGTCGTTACTCCATCTCCTTTCCGCGTCTGCGCCCCTGTGCAGGGGGGATCACGCCCGCATCGCTCATGGACGAAGCGCAGTTACTGCAAGTGATTTGCGCGTTCCGCCTGCTGGCTCCCGACGTGGAATTGTCGCTATCTACGCGAGAATCCCCCTATTTTCGCGATAACGTGGTGCCTATTGCTATCAACAGCGTCAGTGCGTTTTCCAAAACGCAGCCGGGGGGCTACGCAGACGATCGTTCCGAATTGGAGCAATTTGCCCCCCATGATAATCGCCGCCCGGAAGCCGTCGCACAGGCGATCGCGCAGGCTGGTCTGCAACCGGTATGGAAAGACTGGGATGGGTACTTGGGAAGGCAGTCGCATCATCAACATCACGTGGGATAACGGAGCGAAACGTGCCATCATTATCGGGCGATAAAATGGCCAGATCATGCACCCTCGGTCTCTCTTTCGCTACGTAAAGTGAGGTTGTTGACGACCTCGACGCATCAACCGAAACCGGATTGTCCCATCCGATTTTGCCCCCTCTGCCGATACAGGGTAGCGCTAGCGCGCTGTATCGGCCCTTCTTCGGCATACACCTAGTGGCCGTTCACCGTATCTTCATGCAGCAGGTGTTCCGCCTGCTCGCCAATCACGCGTAGCATCTGCTGCATCTCATCGGTTAACGGCAGACCGTAGTGCACGCGCATACAGTTGCGGTATTTGCCGGACGCAGAGAACAACGAGCCAGAGGCTATCTGGATACCGGACTGGCGCAGTAGACTATTCAGTCGCAACGTATCGAAGGTTTCAGGAAACTCAATCCACATCAGAAACCCGCCTTGCGGTCGACTAACACAAATTCCACAGGGGAAATAGCGCCGCACCCAGCAGGTGAACGTATCGAGATTGCTTTTGTAATACGCGCGCATTCGGCGCACGTGGGGCTGATAGTGGCCCTGACGAATAAACTCCGCCACGGCTAGCTGGGTATGGGTCACGGCATAGCCCGTGCTGGTGTATTTGGTGTGCAACACACGTTCCAGATAGCGCCCGGGAGCAATCCATCCGACACGCAACCCAGGTGCCAAACTTTTGGAAAATGAACTGCACAGCAGCACTCTGCCATCGCTATCGAAGGATTTGATGGTGCGCGGCCGTGGGTACTCATACGCCAACTCACCGTAAGCATCATCTTCAATGATGGCAATATCAAACTGCTGTGCCAGCACGATCAGCGCCTTCTTGCGTGCATCCGGCATGTAAAAGCCGAGCGTGTTATTACAGCTTGTCACCAGCATGACCGCTTTTATCGGCCACTGCTCCAGCGCCAACTGCAAGGCTTCCAGACTGATGCCCGTCACAGCATCGGTGGGGATTTCCACCACTTTGATCCCCAATCCACGCAGCGTTTGCAGTGTGCCGGGAAAGGTAGGTGACTCCACCGCCACAATATCCCCTTCCCGACACAGGGAACGCAATGCGGTGAACAACGCCTCCTGACAGCCGGTGGTGATCACGATATCTTCTGCCGCCAGTTGGCAATCGCTGTCCAGCGCCAATCGCGCAATTTGCTCACGCAGTTCCGGCGCGCCATACATATTGCCGTAATTCAGTACCCGCAGGTCTTGCCGCTGACAAAAGCGCGTCAGGGATTTCCATAAAGGTTTAATCGAGGACTGGCTGACATCCGGCCCGCCCCCCCCAGGTTGTACAGGTTACGTTCCGGGTTGGGGCTGAACAGCTCTCGCACCGAGTCCCATTGGCTGATTTCTACCGGGCGCTGCACAGGACGGGTTAAGCCTGGCACCGGCGGATGTGCTTTGCGCGGCGCGACATAATAGCCAGAACGGGGCTGCGGCAAAATAAGCTGCTGAGATTCCAGCACATGGTAGGCCTGCTGTACGGTGCTGATGCTCACGCCGTGTTCCTGACTGAGCGTGCGCACAGAGGGCAAACGCTCGCCGTTTTGGTACAACCCTTGTTCAATGCGCTGCGCCAAAAGCGCTGCGAGATGCTGGTAACGCGTCATAAGTATCCTTGTTGCGCCATGCGTCAGCGAAAAAACCAGTACAGATAGAGGTAAAACAGGCCATTCAGTTGCAATATAGCGCGATCTGTATGCTTGAAAAATCGATTTTCTGAGGCTCTATCCTCATCGCGTTCACCCTCATTATAAACAGTATCTTGAGGAGAAGGAGAGCGCAATGAGCCAGTGGAGAAGCTGTTGTAAAATAGCAATAACGCGGAGTATTGATATCACGATCCGCACCCCGTTTCGGTGGTGGTGTAACTGGCTAAAACGCCGCACCACACTGAGCGAACTGAGTCGACTCAATGACGCTCAGCTCAAAGACATCGGCCTCACCGCTCACGATGTCGATCGCTTTCGCTAAACAGAGGTTCCGGCCGGACGGGTTGAGTGCGGCCGGGTTTACAATATACACCCAGTATGGTTCTATGTCCCGGCGTTACTCTCTCAGCCATGCGCATGGCGTTAACTCAACCCGAATGACATCATCATGCGTAAGTTCGCCATTTGGATACTCTTAACGGCCCTATCCGCTCTCGCGCTGAGCATTCATACGCTGCAACAGCAGTATGAAGAACACAGCGCCGAGTTCCGCATCCTCTATCGTGATGTGGCACTCAAACTGTCTCAGCATGATGTCATCCTGACGCTGCTTTCCGCCGCCAGCGATCCCGAGATGGTCAAAAAAGCGTTTCCCCAAATTCTTATCTTAAAAACACGCGCACCGGAGTTCAGTGCTACCGAGCCGCAACTGGCGGGCAACGGCACCTATTGGCTAAACGGCCAGCACGTCTCATTGCTGATCGACCTTAAGCAGGTACTCAGCACACTGCCGCAGAGCAATGCATTCCGTACCCTGAGTTTGTACTGGCATGACGCCCCTCTGGTGGTACTTGGTGATGCAACAACAACGCCTTACTGGCAGTGGCATAAAGCGCTGGTGGGCGATTCGCAGCCGTTTGAGCTTTCGGCAGGAAACGATCCTGACTGGCGTCATCTGCCCTGGATCAGCATGCTGTTGTTTGCGCTGCTCTGGGCGCTCGTCATCGCGTTTGTCAGCCGCTATCTGATGTATAAACGTCAACGTGTGCTGGCGGATTTACGCGCGCAGTTTTCCGAACTCACCCGGCTCAATACCATGGGTGAGATTACTGCCGGTATGGTACATGAGATGAATCAACCACTTACTGCGATTCTGAGTTATAACCAAACCGCCCTGAGTTTTCTGAAACAAGAAAAGAGCGCGGAGATCGCCCCGCTGCTCAACGCCGCGGTCGTGCAAACCAAACGCATCAGTGCCCTGCTCACCGATTTACGCCAAAAAATGCATAGCGACCATGTGCCCTTACAACCGATTAATCTGAAACCGGTCTGGTCATGTGTGTTAATGCTGCTGGAAAACGAATTACAGGCCGGGAAAGTGAAAATCATCAACAAAATCCCCGATGATCTGCCGCCGTTTCTCGCCGCGCCGCAGTGGGTTGAGCAAATTCTGCATAACCTGCTGCTCAATGCGATCCAGGCACAGCTAGATAATGCGCCGAAATCGGCCTGGGTTGAGATCGCTGCACACCCGAAGGAAAGGGGCATTACGTTGACCCTAACGGACGGCGGACCGGGGTTATCTGAGCAGGCGCTACAGAATATCTTTCTGCCCTTTTTCACCACCCGACACGGGGGATTAGGGCTCGGGATGGCGCTGACCCAAACCTTGGTTCAGGGTCTCAACGGCGACATCAGCGCAGAAAATGTCGCTGGCAGCGGAGCCCGATTCACACTGTGGTTTCCTTTCAATGCCGAGGAGCAGGACCAATGACGCAGTGTGTTTATCTGATTGACGATGATGACGCTATCCGAGACTCACTCAGTACATTGCTGGCTTCCGTCGGGTGGCAAAGGCAACCCTATGCCAGCGTTGCTGATTTTGAACATCAGCACAGCGACTGGCGCTCGCTGCGCGGTTGTTTGCTGCTCGATATTCGTATGCCAGGCAAAACGGGGCTAACGCTGTTATAGCCAACCGACTTAAAAATGATTACATCCTATGCCCTGATATAGCCAAGCGACATTATTTTGATAACAGCCAGCTATGCTTCTTTGCCGCATATCAGGGCATAGGATGTAATCATTTTTAAGTCGGTTGGCTATATGCGGCAAAGAAGCATAGCTGGCTGTTATCAAAATAATGTCGCTTGGCTATAGAGGAGTGGCAACAGCAGGGAATGGATATCCCCGTCATCATCATGACAGGTCATGGCAATATCAATTTGTGCCGACGCGCCTTTAAAAGTGGTGCCTTCGAATTTTTGACCAAGCCCATCGATGCAGATCTGCTGCTCGAAACGGTTTCTGGCGCGATGGCACAGTTTCAAACGCAGGCTGCCCAGCGCCAACAAGCCACACAGTTACGGGATAAGCTCAATACGCTTTCTGCGCGCGAGCATGAAGTGATGGCGCTGATGATGGAGGGGAAATCGAACAAAGAGATCGCCAAAGATCTGCAACTCTCCGCCCGCACTGTGGAGGCGCACCGCGCTAATCTGTTCTCCAAACTGGAAATAAACTCGCTGGCAAAATTGATAAAACTGTATGTTGGGCAATCGCTTATCGATAAAGCTCCGTAAAATTACGCAGTGGCTTGAGTAATCAACCGAATGGTTGCTTCCAGAAGCTCTGGTTACGCTGTCCTTGTCGCATCCCTCCCAAGGACAACAGGAGCCAGAACATAATGAAACGCCTTCTTATTACCACCCTGCTTTTCAGCTGCATTACCGCCTTCCCCAGCTTGGCCAATGGCGTGTTGAGCTAAAAAAATCTTTCTTTGGCACTGGCCGAACAGCTGGCACAGCACGCCATCCAATCCTGCGTTGCCAAGAATGTGAACGTGGCGGTGACCATAAAACTAGTTGCTGAATAGAGACTTGCATTTTTTGTCAGGCTATTGAGAATAAAAAGAGGTTTAACTTAGAGAATAAAGGTTTGAAATGATCAACAAAGAGCGGTTGTTACGAGATAATCGTTTATGTAAAGCAATCATTGGATTATCAGTCGAAGAATTGAAAAATTTAGCCGCTGAATTTTCAGCTTGTTATTTGATTTATCGGAAAAAGAATCGAAAAGATCACGAGCGGCAGATGGGTGCAGGGCAGAAAGGATTTATCCCAACCCCATTAGATAAACTGCTTTTTATTTTATTGTATTTAAAATGTTATCCGACCTATGATTTGCAAGGACTTCTTTTTGGTTTAGATAGAACACGGGTATGTCGCTGGGTAAAAATATTATTGCCGGTTTTAGAGATGACCTTGGGGCGAGAATGTGTTTTGCCCGCTCGTCAAATTCGCTCTGCTGAGGAATTTTTTCGCGCCTTTCCTGGAGTTAAAGACGTCTTTATTGATGGGACAGAGCGACCTGTCCAAAAGCCTAAGAATCTGCGTCGGCGAAAAAAAATGTATTCGGGAAAGAAAAGACAGACCACTCGAAAAGGGCTTATTATGACTGACGAAACAAGGCAAATTGGATTTATCCCCATGAGCAAAAATGGGCGCCGTCACGATAAACGCTTACTCGATAAAGTCGATATAATTCGCCATATTCCTCCTGAGGTAACCATCTGGGCAGATACCGGTTTTCAAGGTATAGATAAACAGCATCCTAATACACAAATCCCAAAAAAAGGAACTCGAAAAAGACCTTTATCGCCTGAACAAAAACAAGAAAATAAAATAATCTCGGGCATCCGTATTACAGTTGAACACGCCATCGCGGGTATCAAGCGCCTCGGTTGCATGACCCAAATTTTACGGAATCGTAGACCCTTTATTGATGATACCTTCTTACTCCTTAGCGCCGGTCTTTGGAATTTCCATCTCAGAACAGCGTAAAATTTACTTCAATCACCGAAACACCCTTATTTTACTATTAAGCAACACGCTTATAGTCGATCGTGCTGGCGTAGTGAAACTGGCCAAACGCATGGACAACGCCGTTCCGCATACCCTCGAAGCCAGCCGGATGAAGGCATTTACCGCACTCACCACGAAAGCGCCCACGGAAAACGTGATGAAAAATGCCCAAGCCAATGCTGAAGCGCAAAATCTGCGTGATATTCCGGGCTTTTTACTGCTAGCGGGCGGCGTGCCGGTGAAAGTGGGGGATCAAACCATTGGTGCGATTGGCATTGGTGGCGCGCCCTCGGGCAGTATCGACCAACAGTGTGCGCTGGATGCGCTCGAGGCGGTTAAAGCGCAACTTAGCGAAAAATAATGGGAGAAACCGTAACGTACAGCACTATCGCCAGATAACCCGCAACGCCGTACCAGGCGCCGGAGAAAAATGTCACCATCAGCACGGCGATAAACGGCGTAAAGCCACCGCCCACCACGCTCGCGACCTGATAACCCAAGCCTGCACCGCTATAGCGGTAAGCGGTACCAAACAGTTCGGTAAACATCGGTTGCTGCACGCTGACGATCATATCGTACGCGACATTCGCCAGCAGTATAGCGAACAGCAGAATCAGCACCGTGTTGTGATTCTCCAGCGCGATAAAGAACGGCACCGCACTGGCGGCACCGATCAGCGCACCGGTGACATAGATACGACGACGCCCGAAGCTGTCCGCCAGCCAGGCAAAAGCAGGGATAGAGAAACAGCTGATTGCCCCCACCAGCAGGCCGATATTCAGGAACATATCGCGCGACAGGCCAAGATGTGCGGTTGAGTAGTTCAACGCAAAAGCCGTAACGATATACATCGTCAACAGTTCGCCAAGGCGCAGAGCAATGATCAGCAGAAATGCTTTTGGATGTTTGCGCAATGCTTCAAAAATGGGGAAAGAGCGGAGCTTGCGAGACTGTAAAATAATCTGTGTAAATGGCATTTTGAGGAAAACCTTCAAAGGATAACAAAATGCCTATCAGCAACGAACTTATTGACCAACTGCTTCAAGATTGTCACTCCCCTCAGGATCTGCTGGGTGAATCAGGCCTACTCAAGGTGCTGACTAAAAGACTGGCGGAACGGGTTCTTGAAGCTGAGATGGAGATGCACCTTGGGTATGCTAAGCATGACCCGGCAGGTAATCATTCAGGCAACTCCCGCAATGGCAAGACATCCAAGAGCGTACGTAGCCAAAATGGGGAGATCGAGCTCGATATTCCGCGCGACCCCAACAGTACCTTCGAGCCGACACTGATCGGTAAGAACGAAAAACAGCTTAACGGCTTCGATGACCGCATTATTTCTCTCTATTCCAGAGGGTTATCAACCCGTGATATTCAGGCACACTTTAAAGAAGTCTACGGGGTCGATGTTTCCGCTGGCTTCATTTCTCAAGTAACCAATGCTGTGATGGATGAAGTTAAGCGCTGGCAGCAACGGCCGCTGGATGCGCTTTATCCCATTGTTTACCTTGACTGTATTGTTGTCAAAAGCCAGGACGGCGGAGCCGTGGCCAACAAGTCTGTTTATCTGGCCCTCGGCGTCAACGGCCAGGGCGAAAAAGAGCTGCTGGGGCTATGGATAGCCAAAACTGAGGGGGCCAAGTTCTGGTTATCTGTGATGACAGAACTGAAAAATCGTGGGCTAAAGGACATCTTCGTCGCCTGCTGCGATGGCCTGAAAGGCTTTCCTGATGCCATTGAAGCTGTTTACCCGCATACGCGGGTACAGCTCTGCATTGTGCATCAGGTACGGAACTCGCTGCGCTACGTCGGCTGGAAAGAGCGTAAGGCCGTTGCTGCTGACCTGCGCACCATCTATAGTTCCGCAACGCTAGAGGGCGCTGAAGAGGCCCTGGATGCCTTCGCTGCCAAATGGGATGAGCAGTTCCCGACGATCAGCCCGTCGTGGAGAAATAATTGGGAACGTCTCATCGTCATTTTTGACTTTCCGCCGGAGATCCGCAAGGTTATCTACACCACCAACGCGATAGAGTCGTTAAATGCTTCATTGCGCAAGATAACGAAAACGCGACGAATATTTCCAACGGATGACTCGGTGATAAAATTACTCTATCTAGCCTTGCATAATATCTCTGCTAAATGGACCTTGCCAATCAGAGACTGGAAACCTGCTATGAGCCAATTCATGTTGATGTATGGAGAGGCTTTGTTGAATAATTTAACCGTTTGATTTACATCTTCTTTAGTTAGAATGCATTTACAGAGAATGTATTTTGTTAGAACGACAAATCAAATAGTTAGCACAATAAAAAGCATTCCGAGAGGAAAAATTAGTCGTTGAAATTTTATAATGCTTATATAAATCAGTATCTTAAATTATTCAACAAAGCCGTATGGAGAACGAATCTCCGGTTAAGCAATGGAGCCATTTACACAAAATTCTTTACAGACTCGAGCTTGCTGGCACGGTCTTGCAGCGTTTTATTGGCTGCAAACTCCTGCGATTCATCCATGCCGTTACGCACCCACCAGGAGATGGCAACCAGTATCAGGCTGAACAGGAAGGGCAACCGCCAGCCCCAAGTCACAAACTCCTCGTTGGTCGTCCAATGACTGACGATCGAGATAGAGCCGGTCGCCAGCAATAAGCCGACACCATAACCGACCTGTACACCGCTACTGTAAAAGGCTTTTTTCTTCTTCGGCGCGCTTTCCACCGCAAGCAATGCTGCACCGCCCCACTCGCCACCGACAGCAAACCCCTGAATATCACGCAGGGTGACCAGCAACACCGGAGCCCACCAGCCGATAGAAGCAAATGAAGGCAACAGGCCGATGAACGCGGTGGCAATCCCCATCATCCACACGGTGATCATCAGCATGCGTTTACGACCCAGGCGATCGCCAAAATGATCGAATACCATGCCACCCAGCGGACGGAACAAGAAGCCGACGCCAAAAGTCCCGAATGCAGCCAGCGTTCCCATGGTCGGGCTTATCTGAGGGAAAAATTCAGTGTTAAACACCAAAGCGGCAACTATTCCGTACAGTAGAAAGTCATACCAGTCGACAACGGCGCCGACAAAACTTCCCCATGCAGCACGGCGTGCACGTTTATGTGTAGGGCTTTCAGACAGAGATTGTGAGCTATTGCGGTTTGCTGCGCTATCGCTCTGCGGCGACATTGGTGTGCTTGTGCTGTTCATGTTTATCTCGTTATTTTAAATTTACACAACTGTACACTAAATATTACTCAGAAGAAATTCATATCATGGTTACAAAAGTACGATTAAGGAGTATGCGTGACGAAGGGGAGCAAGTCTGCTTTTTTTCTGTGGGTTCGCAGGCTGAGAGATAAAAAAAAACCCCGGCCAATGGACCGGGGTTTAGACGTTTAAGCGTTATCAGTAGATAGCTTATTCGTCGTCGCTGCTACCAAAGCCTGCGTTCAGCAGTTCAGCCAGGTTTGCAGAAGCTTCATCTGCACTCACTTGAGCCACTACTGGCACTTCTCCCGCATGACGGCGACGCATGCGATCCTGGTGGTACGCATAACCGGTACCGGCAGGGATCAAACGACCCACGATTACGTTCTCTTTCAGACCGCGCAGTTCGTCGCGTTTACCCGCAACGGCTGCTTCCGTCAACACGCGCGTCGTTTCTTGGAACGAAGCCGCAGAGATGAAGGATTCGGTTGCCAGAGATGCCTTGGTGATACCCAGCAGGTCACGGTGGTACGTAGCTGCAATCTTGCCATCGGCTTCCAACTGACGGTTGGCGATCTTGATGCACGACACTTCTGCCTGCTCGCCTTCCAGGAACTCGGAACTGCCCGCGCTGGCAATGGTGCCTTTACGCAGCATCTGACGCACGATAACTTCGATGTGTTTATCGTTAATCTTAACGCCTTGCAGACGGTAAACTTCCTGCACTTCGTTGGTGATATAGCGGGTTACCGCATGTACACCACGCAAACGCAGAATGTCGTGCGCTGATTCCGGACCGTCGGAAACCACATCGCCACGTTCTACGCGTTCACCTTCAAACACGTTGAGCTGACGCCATTTCGGAATCATCTCTTCGTAAGCATCGCTACCATCCAGCGGCGAGATCACCAAACGGCGTTTGCCTTTGGTTTCTTTACCGAACGAGATAATACCGGTGATTTCAGCCAGAATAGCCGGCTCTTTCGGACGACGCGCTTCAAACAAGTCGGCAACGCGCGGCAGACCACCGGTGATGTCCTTGGTACCGCCGGATTCCTGCGGAATACGCGCCAAGGTGTCACCCGCACCGATCTGAGTGCCGTCTTCCAACTGAACAATCGCTTTGCCCGGCAGGAAGTACTGTGCCGGCATGTCGGTACCTGGGATCAGTACGTCATTGCCCTTGGCATCAACGATTTTCAATGCCGGACGCAGATCTTTACCGCCGCCGGTACGTTCTGCACTGTCCAGAACCACGATGGAGGACAGACCGGTCAGTTCGTCAGTCTGACGAGTAATGGTCTGACCGTCGATCATGTCGGTGAAGCGAATGCTACCGCCCACTTCAGTGATAACTGGCATGGTATGCGGATCCCAGTTTACGACGGTTTCACCGCCGGTCACTTCGTCACCGTTGCCTTTGCCCATTACCGCACCGTAAGGCACTTTATAGCTTTCTTTGGTACGCCCGAACTCGTCGATCAGTTTCAGCTCGGTGTTACGCGAGGTGATAACCAGCTTGCCCGCGGCGTTCTTAACGAACTTGGCGTTGGACAGTTTCAGGCTACCTTTGTTTTTCACCTGAATGCTGGATTCAGCCGCCGCACGCGATGCCGCACCACCGATGTGGAACGTACGCATGGTCAGCTGAGTACCCGGTTCACCGATGGACTGTGCTGCGATAACCCCGATGGCCTCACCTTTGTTGATGATGTGACCACGTGCCAGGTCGCGACCGTAGCACTTAGCGCACACGCCGAAGTCGGTTTCACAACTTACTACAGAGCGAACTTTAACGGCATCGACGGAATTTTCTTCCAACAGATCACACCATTGTTCGTCCAGCAGCGTGTTACGTGCCACCAGAATGTCAGCGGTGCCCGGCTTCAGAACATCTTCAGCCGTTACACGACCCAGTACGCGCTCACGCAGCGTCTCTTTAACGTCGCCACCTTCGATAACCGGGGTCATCATGATGCCTTCGTGCGTGCCGCAATCGTCCTCGGTCACTACCAGATCCTGTGCCACGTCAACCAAACGACGGGTCAGGTAACCGGAGTTCGCTGTCTTCAACGCGGTATCCGCCAAACCTTTACGCGCACCGTGCGTGGAGATGAAGTACTGGAGTACGTTCAGACCTTCACGGAAGTTCGCGGTGATCGGCGTTTCGATGATGGAGCCATCCGGCTTCGCCATCAGACCACGCATACCGGCCAACTGACGAATCTGTGCCGCAGAACCACGCGCACCGGAGTCAGCCATCATAAAGATGCTGTTAAAGGAAACCTGACGCTCTTCTACGCCATCACGGTTGATAACGGTTTCGGTCGAGAGGTTTTCCATCATCGCTTTGGCCACGCGCTCGTTAGCAGCGGCCCAAATGTCGATGACTTTGTTGTAACGTTCGCCGGCGGTCACCAGACCAGACTGGAACTGTTCTTGAATTTCAGCAACTTCGGCTTCAGCTTCGTTGATGATTTCCACTTTCTTCGCAGGGATGACCATATCGTCGATACCCACTGAAGAACCAGAACGCGCTGCATAGGCAAAACCGGTGTACATGATCTGGTCAGCGAAGATAACGGTCGGCTTCAGCCCCAGCACGCGGTAACAGGTATTGAGCATCTTGGAGATGGCTTTTTTACCCAGCGCCTGGTTAACGATAGAGTACGGCAGACCTTTCGGCACGATCATCCACAGAATGGAACGGCCGACAGTGGTGTCGATCAGGCTGGTTTTAGCAACCCACTCACCCTGCGCATTTTTCTCATGCTCAGTGATACGCACTTTAACGCGCGCATGCAGTGAGGCCAGACCCGCACGGTAGATACGTTCTGCTTCTTTCGGACCGGTCAGCACCATGCCTTCGCCTTTGGCGTTAACACAGTCACGGGTCATGTAGTACAGACCCAATACCACGTCCTGAGACGGAACGATGATAGGTTCGCCGTTCGCCGGAGACAGAATGTTGTTGGTGGACATCATCAGCGCACGCGCTTCCAACTGGGCTTCCAGCGTCAGCGGTACGTGAACAGCCATCTGGTCACCGTCGAAGTCGGCGTTATACGCCGCACACACCAGCGGGTGCAGCTGAATAGCTTTACCTTCGATCAGAACCGGTTCGAATGCCTGGATACCCAAACGGTGCAGAGTCGGCGCACGGTTCAGCAGTACCGGGTGTTCGCGGATAACTTCATCCAGGATATCCCAAACCACGGCTTCTTCACGCTCAACCATTTTCTTGGCGGCTTTGATGGTGGTAGCGAGACCACGCAGTTCCAACTTGCCATAGATGAACGGTTTGAACAGTTCGAGTGCCATTTTCTTCGGCAGACCGCACTGGTGCAGACGCAGGTACGGACCCACGGTAATAACAGAACGACCGGAGTAGTCCACGCGCTTACCGAGCAGGTTCTGACGGAAACGACCCTGCTTACCTTTGATCATGTCGGCCAAAGATTTCAGCGGACGCTTGTTGGAACCGGTGATCGCACGACCGCGACGACCGTTATCCAGCAGGGCATCTACCGCTTCTTGCAGCATACGTTTTTCGTTACGTACGATGATATCCGGCGCAGCCAGATCCAGCAGACGTTTCAAACGGTTGTTACGGTTGATCACGCGACGATACAGATCGTTCAGATCTGAGGTTGCGAAACGACCACCGTCCAGCGGAACCAGCGGACGCAGATCCGGCGGCAACACAGGCAGCACGGTCAGGATCATCCACTCCGGCTTGTTGCCAGACTGTACGAACGCTTCCAGCAGCTTGATGCGCTTGGTCAGCTTTTTACGCTTGGTTTCAGAGTTGGTTTCGTTCAACTCTTCGCGCAGCTGTTCGCATTCCTGTTCCAGATCCATATTTTTCAACAGGGCCTGGATCGCTTCGGCACCCATCTTGGCGTCGAATTCGTCACCGAACTCTTCCAACGCGTCCAGATACTGCTCTTCAGTCAGGATCTGACGTTTTTCCAGGTTGGTCATGCCGCCTTCAATCACCACATAGGATTCGAAGTACAGCACGCGTTCGATATCGCGCAGCGGCATATCCAGCAGCAAGCCGATACGGGACGGCAGCGATTTCAGGAACCAGATGTGCGCCGTCGGAGACGCCAGCTCAATGTGGCCCATGCGCTCACGGCGCACTTTGGTTTGGGTCACTTCAACGCCGCATTTCTCACAGATAACGCCACGGTGTTTCAAGCGCTTGTACTTACCGCACAGGCACTCATAGTCTTTCACTGGCCCGAAAATACGGGCGCAGAACAGACCGTCACGTTCAGGTTTGAACGTACGGTAGTTAATGGTTTCCGGCTTTTTAACTTCACCGAAAGACCAGGAACGAATCATGTCTGGCGATGCCAGCGCAATTTTGATCGCATCAAACTCTTCGGTCTTGGTTTGCGCTTTCAGAAACTTTAATAAGTCTTTCACGGATTGGCTCCCGTCGGAGTTAGACCTGTTGGATGCCTGAGCCGAAGCTCAGGCACTCCTTTACACGAGCAAAGCGTACCAGCGAGCAGGATTAACCTTCTTCCAGCTCGATGTTGATACCCAGCGAGCGGATTTCTTTCAACAGTACGTTGAAGGACTCCGGCATGCCCGGTTCCATACGATGGTCGCCATCCACGATGTTTTTATACATCTTGGTACGGCCGTTGACGTCATCGGATTTCACCGTCAGCATTTCCTGAAGGGTATAAGCTGCGCCGTACGCTTCCAGCGCCCACACTTCCATCTCACCGAAGCGTTGACCACCGAACTGGGCTTTACCACCCAACGGCTGCTGGGTTACCAGGCTGTAAGAACCGGTAGAACGCGCGTGCATCTTGTCGTCAACCAAGTGGTTCAGTTTCAGCATGTACATGTAACCGACGGTTACTGAACGCTCAAACTGTTCACCGGTACGACCATCGAACAGCGTGATCTGACCGGAGGTCGGCAGATCACCCAGCGTCAGCAGTTCTTTGATCTCGGACTCTTTGGCACCGTCGAACACTGGCGTTGCCAGCGGCATCCCTTTCTTCAGGTTGTCCGCCAGACTCAACACTTCATCATCAGTGAAGGTGTTCAGGTCGACTTTTTGACGCACGTCGTTGCCCAGATCGTAGGCTTTCTGGATGAATTCGCGCAGTTTAGCCACTTCTTCCTGACGCTTGAGCATGGCGTTGATTTTTTCGCCGATACCTTTAGCTGCCATACCCAGGTGGGTTTCCAGAATCTGACCGATGTTCATACGCGATGGAACGCCCAGCGGGTTCAATACGATATCGACCGGCGTACCGTTCTCATCGTAAGGCATGTCCTCGATCGGGTTGATCTTGGAGATAACACCCTTGTTACCGTGGCGGCCTGCCATCTTGTCACCCGGTTGAATCTGACGTTTAACTGCCAGATACACCTTGACGATCTTCAGAACGCCCGGAGCCAGATCGTCACCTTGCGTGATCTTGCGGCGCTTCGCTTCGAGTTTTTTCTCGAATTCGTGTTTCAGCTCGTCGTACTGTTCGGACAGCTGTTCCAACTGATTCTGTTTCTCTTCATCAGTCAGACCCAGTTCCAACCAACGCTCGCGCGGCAGCTTGTCCAGCTTGTCGGCTTCCACGCCGCCGGAGACCAGCACAGCGTGAATACGGGCAAACAGACCCGCTTCGAGGATCTGCAATTCTTCCGTCAGGTCTTTTTTGGCCTGCTTCAGTTGCATCTCTTCAATTTCCAGCGCACGTTTGTCTTTTTCCACACCATCGCGGGTGAAGACCTGAACGTCGATAACCGTACCGGATACACCGTTCGGCACACGCAGGGAAGAGTCTTTAACGTCAGACGCTTTCTCACCGAAGATCGCGCGCAGCAGTTTCTCTTCCGGCGTCAGTTGAGTTTCGCCTTTCGGCGTCACTTTACCGACCAGAATGTCGCCGCCCGTTACTTCAGCACCGATATACACGATACCGGACTCATCCAGTTTGGAGAGTGCTGCTTCACCCACGTTCGGGATGTCGGCAGTGATCTCTTCTGGCCCCAGCTTGGTGTCGCGGGACACACACGCCAGTTCCTGAATGTGGATAGAGGTGAAACGGTCTTCCTGCACCACACGCTCAGACACGAGGATGGAGTCTTCGAAGTTGTAACCGTTCCAAGGCATGAACGCGACGCGCATGTTCTGACCCAGCGCCAGTTCACCCAGGTCGGTAGACGGGCCATCAGCCAGCACATCACCGCGTTCAACAGGTTCACCCAGAGACACACACGGCATCTGGTTGATACAGGTGTTCTGGTTGGAACGGGTGTATTTGGTCAGGTTGTAGATGTCGATACCCGCTTCGCCCGGATACATCTCGTCTTCGTTAACTTTGATAACGATACGGGATGCGTCAACGTACTGTACGGTACCGCCACGTTTGGCAACGGCAGTTACACCGGAGTCAACGGCCACAGCGCGTTCCATACCGGTACCTACCAGCGGCTTGTCAGCGCGCAGGGTCGGTACAGCCTGACGTTGCATGTTCGCACCCATCAGGGCGCGGTTGGCGTCATCGTGTTCCAGGAACGGGATCAGAGATGCACCGACGGAAACCACCTGCTGGGTGGAAACGTCCATGTAATCAACCTGATCGCGGCTGAACAAGCTGGATTCGCCTTTGCTACGGCAGGTCACCAGATCGTCAACGAAATGCCCTTCTTCGTCGAGGTTGGTGTTCGCCTGTGCAATAACGTAGTTGCCTTCTTCAATCGCGGACAGGTAATGGATTTCATCCGTTACCACACCGTCACGCACCAGACGATACGGGGTTTCAAGGAAACCGTATTCGTTGGTCTGTGCGTACACGGACAGCGAGTTGATAAGACCGATGTTCGGACCTTCCGGCGTTTCGATAGGACATACGCGACCGTAATGGGTCGGGTGTACGTCACGCACTTCAAAGCCAGCACGTTCACGGGTCAGACCGCCTGGGCCCAACGCGGAGATACGGCGTTTGTGCGTAATTTCGGACAGCGGGTTGTTCTGGTCCATAAACTGGGACAATTGGCTGGAACCGAAGAACTCTTTCACCGCCGCCGAAATCGGCTTGGCGTTGATCATGTCCTGCGGCATCAGGGTATCCAGATCGCCCAGAGACAGACGTTCTTTCACCGCACGCTCTACGCGCACCAGGCCAACGCGGAATTGGTTTTCCGCCATTTCGCCCACGGAACGGATACGACGGTTGCCCAGGTGATCGATATCATCGACTTCGCCAGAACCGTTACGAATATCGATGAGCTTCTTCATCACCTGAATGATGTCGTCTTTGCTCAGGATACCGGAACCTTCAATCTCATCGCGCAGCAGGGAGCGGTTAAACTTCATGCGGCCCACAGCGGACAGATCGTAACGATCTTCAGAGAAGAACAGGTTCTCGAACAGCGTTTCTGCTGCTTCACGTGTCGGCGGCTCACCCGGACGCATCATGCGATAGATTTCAACCAGCGCACTCAGGCGATCGTTGGTCGGGTCTACACGCAGCGTTTCGGAGATATACGGGCCGTGATCCAGATCGTTGGTGAACAGGGTTTCGATGCGCTTATGGCCTGCCTGGCTCAGTTTAGCCAGCAGATCCAGCGACAGCTCCATGTTCGCCACACCGATCAGTTCGCCGGTGCTTGCGTCTACGTAGTCTTTCGCCAGCACTTTCCCGGCGATGTATTCGACCGCTACTTCAATGCGCTCTACGCTGTCTTTTTCCAACTGGCGAATGTGGCGCGCGGTGATACGGCGGCCTTTTTCAACGTACACTTTGCCATTGGCTTCGATGTCGAACGACGCAGTTTCACCGCGCAGACGCTCAGGCACCAGATCCATTTGCAGCTTGTTGCCGTTGATCTCGTAGACAATTTTATCGAAGAACAGGTCCAGAATTTGTTCGGCCGAGAAATTCAGTGCGCGCAAAATGATGGTCGCCGGCAGTTTACGGCGGCGGTCGATACGCACAAACAGGTTATCTTTCGGGTCGAACTCGAAATCCAGCCAGGAACCACGGTAAGGAATAATACGTGCGTTATACAGCACTTTACCGGAAGAGTGGGTTTTACCCTTGTCGCTGTCAAAGAACACGCCCGGGCTACGGTGCAACTGAGAAACGATAACGCGCTCAGTACCGTTGATAACAAAAGTCCCGTTTTCGGTCATGAGCGGAATTTCGCCCATGTACACTTCTTGTTCTTTGATGTCTTTTACGGTGCCTTCCGGCGCTTCGCGCTCGTAGATCACCAGACGCAGCTTGACGCGCAGCGGTGCTGAGAAGGTCACCCCGCGAATCTGACACTCTTTGACGTCAAATACGGGCTCACCCAAACGGTAGCTTACGTATTGCAGCTCAGAGCTACCGCTGTAGCTTGAAATTGGGAATACGGAACGGAATGCGGCTTCCAGACCGTACTGGCCTTCCGGATCTTGCTCGATGAACTTCTGAAACGAGTCAAGCTGGATAGAAAGGAGATAAGGTATGTCCAACACTTGCGGACGTTTACCAAAATCCTTACGAATGCGTTTTTTCTCGGTATAGGAGTAAACCATGGGGTTCCTCAGCTCGCTGAAAAGTAAGAACCACTTGCTCGTCCTGACAGGACGGTTCATTGCTACACGATTTTGTTGATCGAAAGGCAATCCGCCGTTCGTTAATACGTCTTTCTATCACTCTTAAATCATTTCATTGCTTTTGCACAGGCAGGGAACCTAGGCTGGAAAGCAGTATATTAAGGCGTCGATAGAAAAAAATATTGGGATAACCCGTGGTCAAACAGTGCGAAACACCACAGATCCCCTACAGCGCAAAAAGGCTGGTGACCAAAAAGTCACCAGCCATCAGCCTGAAAACTCAGGCTGCAACCGGAAGGGTTGGCTTATTTAACTTCAACTTCAGCGCCAGCTTCTTCCAGAGATTTCTTCAGAGCTTCAGCGTCATCTTTGCTCACGCCTTCTTTCAGCGCAGCAGGTGCAGACTCAACCAGGTCTTTCGCTTCTTTCAGACCCAGGCCAGTTGCGCCACGAACAGCTTTGATTACGGCAACTTTGTTAGCGCCGATAGCTTTCAGGATAACGTCGAATTCAGTTTTCTCTTCAGCAGCTTCAACCGGGCCAGCAGCTACAGCTACAGCAGCAGCAGCAGCAGAAACGCCGAATTTTTCTTCCATAGCAGAGATCAGCTCAACAACGTCCATTACGGACATAGCGGCAACTGCTTCGATAATTTGATCTTTAGTGATAGACATGACAATTGTTCCTAACAATCAGAAATAGTTTATACGTAAGCAAATGCGAAAACAGGAAAAGGGCGATTACGCCGCTTCTTTCTGATCGCGAACAGCTGCCAGAGTGCGGACTAGTTTGCCTGCAGAGGCTTCTTTCATGGTCGCCATCAGGCGTGCAATTGCTTCTTCGTAAGTCGGCAGCGTTGCCAGACGGTCAATTTGAGCCGCCGGAATCAACTCACCTTCAAAGGCTGCAGCTTTAACCTCGAATTTTGCATTCGCTTTCGCGAACTCTTTGAACAGACGAGCAGCAGCGCCCGGGTGTTCCATAGAGTATGCAATCAAGGTCGGACCAACAAACGTGTCTTTCAGGCATTCGAACTGAGTGCCTTCAACGACGCGACGCAGCAGGGTGTTACGAACAACACGCATGTATACGCCAGCTTCACGACCTGCTTTACGCAGTTCAGTCATTTTATCTACGGTTACGCCACGAGAATCCGCAACAACCGCAGACAGCGCGCCTTTGGCCACTTCCCTGACTTCAGCAACAATCGCTTGTTTGTCTTGAAGATTTAATGCCATTAGCTTGTGCTCCTGGATATAGCCGGAATACATTTCCGGAACTCACTTCACCTGCAACCACATGGAAAACAGGCGTCAAAACACGGTGAGCAGAATCCAGTAAAAGAAAATTTTCTCTAGGCTCTGTCACCGTCTACTCAGGAAAATTAAGCATCTCTTTTTTCAGGTAAACCTGAAAACGTTGAAGCACCTGCGGTCTTGGACGGAGGCCTGGATCAGGCCAGGCTCCAACCGAAAAAATCTGTTTTGTCCATTTAAGGACAATGGGCTAAGATTATACGTACATCTTTCGCCCAGGTAAAGCTATCAGTTAGCGACCGCGTTCAGGCCACTCTGATCAACGGCAACTCCAGCACCCATGGTGGTGGAGAGGCTAACTTTCTTGATGTACACGCCTTTCGCCTGAGCAGGTTTGGCTTTTTTCAGCGCAACCAGCAGAGACTCCAGGTTTTCTTTCAGTTTGTCAGCGTCGAAATCAACCTTACCGATGGTGGTGTGGATGATGCCGTTTTTGTCGTTACGATAACGAACCTGACCGGCTTTCGCGTTTTTAACCGCTTCAGCAACGTTCGGCGTTACAGTACCAACTTTCGGGTTCGGCATCAGGCCACGCGGACCCAGAACCTGACCCAACTGGCCAACAACGCGCATTGCATCCGGAGAAGCAATAATCACGTCAAAGTTCATTTCGCCTTTTTTGATCTGGTCAGCCAGATCTTCCATACCTACCAGCTCTGCGCCAGCTGCTTTAGCAGCTTCAGCGTTTGCGCCTTGGGTAAATACGGCAACGCGAACGGAACGGCCAGTACCGTGCGGCAGTACAGTCGCGCCACGAACGTTCTGGTCAGATTTACGTGCGTCGATGCCCAGGTTTACGGCAACGTCAACGCTTTCAACAAACTTAGCAGTGGCCAGCTCTTTGAGCAGGGCAACAGCTTCGTTGATGTCATATTGTTTAGTAACATCAACTTTCTCACGGATCACGCGCATGCGCTTGGTCAGCTTAGCCATTTCTTAGTCCTCCACTACCAGGCCCATGGAACGAGCAGTACCCGCGATAGAGCGCGCCATGGCGTCCACGTCGGCACCCGTCATATCCGCCGCTTTGGTCTGGGCAATTTCCAGAACCTGAGCGTGGGTCACTTTACCTACTTTGTCTTTGTTCGGCTTGCCAGAACCAGACTTGATACCAGCCGCTTTCTTCAGCAGAACTGCTGCCGGAGGCGTTTTGGTAACGAAGGTGAAAGAACGGTCGGAGTAAACGGTGATAACGACCGGAGTCGGCAGACCTTTTTCCAGGCTTTCTGTTTTAGCATTAAATGCCTTACAGAATTCCATGATGTTCACACCTTGCTGACCCAGAGCAGGACCAACCGGCGGGCTCGGGTTAGCCATACCGGCTGCAACTTGCAGCTTGACGTAGGCTTGTACTTTCTTGGCCATTTAACTTTCCTCTAATGGGTAATAGCGCCTTAAAAAAGGCTCCCCGTGATTTTTGATTGTTTTCAGATGCCATAGCACCTAAAAAAACAAAAGGCGCGAAATAATAGATTAATTTCGCGCCAGATACAAGAATTTCTTTAGGAACGCCGGGCTGGCTGTATCAGCCCTTTTCCACCTGTCCGAAGTCCAGCTCAACGGGCGTAGCACGTCCGAAGATGGAGACCGACACTTTCAGGCGGCTTTTTTCGTAGTCCACTTCTTCCACAACACTGTTGAAATCGGCAAACGGGCCGTCGTTGACGCGCACCATTTCGCCCGGTTCGAACAGCGTTTTCGGACGCGGCTTATCACCCACCTGTTGCAGACGGTTCATAATAGCGTCAACTTCTTTGTCGCTGATCGGTGCCGGACGATCGGACGTACCGCCGATAAAGCCAATCACACGCGGAACACTACGCACTAAGTGCCAGCTGGCGTCTTCCATTACCATCTGTACCAACACATAGCCAGGGAAGAATTTGCGTTCGCTTTTGCGGCGTTGGCCGCCACAAATCTCGACCACTTCTTCAGTCGGCACCATGACGTCGCCAAACAGCTCTTCCATGTTGTGCAATTTGATATGCTCGCGCAGCGATTGTGCAACGCGGCCTTCAAAGCCGGAAAACGCCTGAACGACGTACCAACGTTTTTTTGGAGCTTCAGACATCTTAGAACCTCAGGCCTGTGATAAATGATATCAAACGGACCAGAATACCATCCAGCCCCCACAGAATCAGTGACATCACGGCTGTTACCGCGGCAACGATCAACGTGGTATGCAACGTTTCCTGGCGAGTTGGCCAAATCACTTTACGAACTTCAGTGCGCGCTTCGCGGGCAAAGGTCACCGTTGCTTTGCCTTTGGCGGTTAACAGTGCAACACCGCCTGCGGCAGCAATCAGGATAACAACGGCCAATGCACGAAGCGGCAGACTGTACCCGCGATAGTAATAGTTACCCACTATGGCAACAACGAGTAAAGCCGCCACAACCAGCCACTTGATCACTTCCAGGCCACGCCCACTACCCTGGGTCTCGGTATTTGCACTCATAAACCAACCTGTCACTCATGAATCAGACAAATAACTTTGCCCCGCAATGCAGGGCAAACCAAACCGACATGATGTTTCGCTCGCAGCGAAACTCGGCATTTACGCTGTAATCTACAGAGCCTATCTCACCACAGATTAGCAGGATTATACGCCACAATCCGTGATGAGATAGGTTCTACTGAGGGCAGCGTAGTAAAAGGGCATCAAATGATGCCCTTTTACTGCATGTTGAGTCAAATTTATCGGCGATTACGCGATAACTTTAGCAACAACACCTGCACCAACGGTACGGCCGCCTTCACGGATAGCGAAACGCAAGCCGTCGTCCATCGCGATCGGGTGGATCAGGGTAACAACCATTTTGATGTTGTCGCCCGGCATTACCATTTCAACGCCTTCCGGCAGTTCGATGGTGCCCGTTACGTCAGTGGTACGGAAGTAGAACTGAGGACGGTAGCCTTTGAAGAACGGCGTATGACGGCCACCTTCATATTTGCTCAGGATATACACTTCAGATTCGAACTGGGTGTGCGGCTTGATGGAACCCGGCTTAGCCAGTACCTGACCACGTTCGATTTCTTCACGTTTGATACCACGCAGCAGAACACCAATGTTCTCACCCGCACGGCCTTCGTCCAGCAGTTTGCGGAACATTTCAACGCCAGTACAAGTCGATTTCGCCGTATTTTTGATACCAACGATTTCAACTTCTTCACCGACTTTAACGATACCGCGCTCTACACGACCGGTCACTACAGTACCACGGCCGGAGATGGAGAATACGTCTTCGATAGGCAGCAGGAACGGACGGTCAATCGCACGCTCTGGTTCTGGGATGTAGGAATCCAGGTAGCCAGCCAGTTCGATGATTTTAGCTTCCCACTCAGCTTCGCCTTCCAGTGCTTTCAGCGCTGAACCACGAACGATCGGCGTGTCATCACCCGGGAAGTCGTACTGAGACAGCAGCTCACGCACTTCCATCTCAACCAGTTCCAGCAGTTCTTCGTCATCAACCATGTCACATTTGTTCAGGAACACGATGATGTACGGAACGCCAACCTGACGACCCAGCAGGATGTGCTCACGAGTCTGCGGCATCGGGCCGTCAGTCGCAGCAACTACCAGGATCGCGCCGTCCATCTGGGCAGCACCGGTGATCATGTTTTTCACGTAGTCGGCGTGTCCCGGGCAGTCAACGTGTGCGTAGTGACGGGTCGGGGTGTCGTATTCAACGTGAGAGGTGTTGATGGTGATACCACGTGCTTTTTCTTCCGGTGCGTTATCGATCTGATCGAATGCACGCGCGCTACCGCCGTAGGTTTTAGCCAGTACGGTGGTGATCGCTGCGGTCAGCGTGGTTTTACCATGGTCAACGTGGCCGATAGTACCGACGTTAACGTGCGGTTTAGTACGTTCAAACTTTTCTCTAGACATCGACTGTCCCTCTAAGACACGGATAAATCGGTGATAGCACCACATTAACCAAGCTAACGCTTGACGAATATTTTACAGAAAGGAAATCAGGGATGAAAAAGAAGTGGTGCTGATAGGCAGATTCGAACTGCCGACCTCACCCTTACCAAGGATGCGCTCTACCAACTGAGCTATATCAGCACTTATTGGAGCGGGCAGTGGGAATCGAACCCACATCATCAGCTTGGAAGGCTGAGGTAATAACCATTATACGATGCCCGCATCCTGAACTCGGCAACCTGATTTCTCTGTTGAAAGCTTCCGCCTTCGCCAGCACAGTGATTGCCTCATCGCGCTGGTTCAGCCACAAACTGTATGGCTTGAATTTGGTGGTGGGGGAAGGATTCGAACCTTCGAAGTCTGTGACGGCAGATTTACAGTCTGCTCCCTTTGGCCGCTCGGGAACCCCACCTAATTGTGTACTTGATGGTGCCGGCTGCCGGAATCGAACTGGCGACCTACTGATTACAAGTCAGTTGCTCTACCAACTGAGCTAAGCCGGCATCAAGTGCTGCGCATTCTAGGTAGAGCGAGCCACCTATGCAACAAAAAAATTGCTTAAAATGCGCTATCGCTTATATTTTATCCAAAAACGAGCATGAATTCACGCATCATGCGATAAAATGCCTAAAGAACGTTCAAATTCACGACCAATCCCGCACATTCCCTCCTGTCGTTCATCCGTTTTTTGACATGACTTCAGCACAATTCTGCACCAACACTGACCTTTTGCTCCACGGGAACGCACCTTCTTCGCCATAAATTCGTGTTTAACCGCGTTATAGCCAAGCGACTTAATTTTGATTACACCATATGGACTGAGAACAAACTCTCTGTATCGCAACCCATCTCTCTTTTTTTGCTTTTTGCTTGTGCCCATTTATGCTCAATTGGGTTAAGATCTGGCGAATATGTAGGCAAATACTCCACCATATACCCTGCATCGATGATGACTTGTTGAATATTATGTTTTTTGTGAAAAGTGGCATTGTCCATCATGATTACACTGTTTTTAGGGAGTACTGGGATAAGGACTTGTGTGACCCAGGCATAGAAAACATCGCTGTTAATATTGATATCAAATAATCCGATAGCAAACAGCGTTGTGCCTAATAAAGCGCCGATAACATTTGTTCTTCCCCTAGCTCCCCAGTTCTTCAGGCCAAAACACCGTTGACCTTTTGGGGAATAGCCGTGAGTCCGTGGGGCATCGTGTGAAAAACCACTTTCATCAATAAAAACAATAGGTTTACCTTCTTTTTCATACTGTTGTTTTTTTTGTTGAAATCCCTGCCGGGCGTTTTCGTCGGCTTTCGGATGACGTAGAGTTTTTTTTATAGGTCAATCCCAGCTTTTTAAGCGCTTGCCAAATGGCCTTCTGACAAACGCCAAAACGCTCTGCACGTTCTTTTTGGTAAGCATCTGGATATTGTTCAACATCTTTTATCAACTCGGATTTATCGATCTTTCGCTGACGCGTGGTCGATGCTTTTGACTCTATTTGATTAATCCAACGCGATACAGAGGCAGGGCCAATCCGAAATTGCTTCGCTGTTTCTCGGATACTCAACCGTTCGTTTTTCCGTGTAGATATCACTTTACGTCTAAAATCAATTGAATAGCTCATTTAAATAATGTAATCAAAATTAAGTCGTTTAGCTATAACAACAGGAATCCGGCCTGGCATGCATCTTGCTTTACTTCGGTAAAGCGGGTCACTGAGGGCTCATTTCGTTGGAGACTGCATCATGAAAATCGTTTTACTTAATGACACACCCCTTCCGGTTTACCGCGCCGAACTGGCAGACCTGCTGCTGGATGCGGTAATGCATGGCGCATCTGTGGGCTATGAGATGCCTCTGTCTCACGAAACCGCAGCCAGCTATTTTCACGGATTACGCACTTCTCTGGCGGAAGGGGCCCGCTTGCTGTGGATTGCCCGTGACGCCCAGGGCATTATCGGAAGCGTGCAGCTTGAGCTTTGCCAGAAAAGCAATGGCTTGAGCCGGGCAGAAGTACAAAAACTGCTGGTACACAGCCGCGCGCGTCGCCAAGGTATTGGCCGTAAACTGCTGTCGGTGTTGGAAACCACCGCCTTTGAGCTTAATCGCGGCTTGCTGTATCTGGATACTCAGGCAGGTTCTCCGGCAGAAGCCTTTTACCGCATGCAGGGCTACCGTTATTTGGGAGAAATCCCTGATTATGCCAGTGCGCCCGATGGCAGTTATCACCCGACCGCCATCTACTACAAGCGCCTGTTTGTCGCCAATCGGATGACACCGGCTCTGGCAAGTTAATCGTTTCCTGACGCAATGGCGTCAGGAAATATCATCCTGTTGTCTTCTTTTCTGCGTGTCCAACGTGTAACCTGCCTGACATCTACTAATCGAATCACAACATTACCGTGTATGACCACCCGCGGCTTATACGTCCTACTCACGCAACGCGTGGGCAGTTTCTTCTCTTGGCAGGATGGTCTATAGGATAAATTGGACAGATGAGAGACAGCGAGCAACCTTTGGCAACACCCTACCTACACTTCGATCGCCGTCAATGGGCTGCGTTGCGCAATTCAGTGCCATTAACGCTGACAGAAGAAGAAATTATCCGGTTAAAAGGGATCAATGATGAGTTGTCGCTCGATGAAGTTGCCGAAATCTATCTGCCGTTATCACGTCTGCTTAATTTTTATATCAGCTCAAACCTGAGACGCCAGGCGGTATTAGAGCAATTTCTCGGCACTAACGGGC
Source organism: Symbiopectobacterium purcellii (assembly GCF_052050035.1). Lineage (GTDB taxonomy): Bacteria > Pseudomonadota > Gammaproteobacteria > Enterobacterales > Enterobacteriaceae > Symbiopectobacterium > Symbiopectobacterium purcellii_A. The sequence continues at coordinate 2,332,199 of NZ_CP189882.1, read as the reverse complement.
AACGCATTCCCTATATTATCGGCATCGCAGGCAGTGTCGCAGTTGGTAAAAGCACGACCGCGCGCGTATTGCAGGCATTGCTAAGCCGTTGGCCTGAGCATCGTCGAGTTGAGTTGATCACAACAGACGGTTTTTTGCATTCTAAACAGGTGCTTAAAGACAGAAACCTGATGCAGAAAAAAGGGTTTCCTGAATCTTACGATATCCATAGTCTGATGAAATTTGTGTCGGATATAAAATCAGGGGCTAAAAAAGTTACTGCACCAATATACTCGCACATGACTTACGATATTGTACCAAATAGCAATAAAGTGGTGGAACAGCCAGATATTCTTATCCTTGAAGGATTAAATGTTCTGCAAAGTGGGATGGATTATCCGCACGCACGACCACGCGCTTTTGTTTCTGATTTTATTGACTTTTCTATATATGTTGACGCCCCGGGAGCGTTATTAAAATCCTGGTATATAAACCGTTTTTTGAAATTCCGCTTGGGTGCATTCTCTGATCCTAATTCTTATTTTCACGAGTATGCCAAATTAACAGAAGAGCAAGCGGTGACGATTGCGACCAAAATTTGGCGTGATATTAATGAACCTAACTTGCACCAAAATATTTTGCCCACCCGTGAGCGTGCCAGCTTAATTATGACCAAAAGCGCCAATCATGCCGTTGACTATGTGCGTTTGAGAAAATAGCAATATGACCAACCAGTGGGGGGGGACACCCCCTACTGGCTATTTACCACGCAGTGATATCTCGCCACCAATATAGGCCTTAATCTCACCGTTCTCTTCAAGTAACAGCGCGCCTTGATCATCAATTCCACGTTCAATCCCGTGGATCTCGCGCTCACCCATAATCAATTTCACCGGCCGATTATAGTAATTATCGATAGCTTGCCAGCGAGGAATGAATGAGCGCAATCCGCCTTGCTCAAACACTTCCAGCGCGTTACTCAATTCAGTAATAAGCGTAGCGGCCAAAATATCACGATCAATATCGATCCCGGCTTCTTGTAGATTGATCCACTCCTGCGTCACGCCTTGCCCCGAGGAGGGCCGCATCCGCAAATTGATGCCAATACCGATCACTAACTGCGCTGCATCTCCGGTTTTCCCCATCAGTTCAACCAGAATGCCAGCCAGTTTGCGATCGTGCATGTAGAGATCGTTGGGCCATTTGACTTTGACATCATGTGCGCCAAGGCGATGCAGAACTTCAGCAATCACGATACCAATAGCCAGGCTCACCCCCACCGCTGCCGCAGGCCCCTGCTCCAAGCGCCAAAACATCGAGAGGTAAAGGTTAGCGCCAAACGGTGATTGCCACTGACGACCGCGACGACCGCGACCCGCCTGCTGGTATTCCGCCACGCAGGCATCGCCAGAGTGCAAGTTCTCCAGCCGGTCTAGCAGATACTGGTTGGTTGAATCAATGACAGGCAGTACCGAAACATTATTGCCTGAGAGTGCGGCGCGAATAACATTCTCGTCGAGCAATTGCATCGGTTCAGGCAAGCTGTACCCTTTCCCTGTAACGGGAAACACATCCAGTCCCCATTCTCTGATGGTTTGAATATGTTTGTTAATGCCTGCGCGGCTCATTCCCAACAGTTCCCCCAGATATTCGCCTGAGTAAAACTCACCGTCGGATAGAATCTTGATGAGCGTTAACGGGACGCGGATATCTTTCATGACAGCACCTCAGTCGCGCTTACTTCACCCTTTGAAGCAATAAAGCGCACTTCAGGCTCAAGCCAGAGTGCAAATGTCTCTGCAACGTTATTACGCACATAACGCGCCAACGCGACGATATCGTCACTCGTCGCCTCATCAAGGTTGACCAGCACCAGAGCCTGCAGCTGATGAACCGCTGCGCCACCAATACGGTGCCCTTTTAACTGGCACTGGTCGATAAGCCAGCCAGCAGCGAATTTAACCGTACCATCGGGCTGCGGATAGTATGGTGCAGTGGGGTAACGCATCAAGATAACCTGTGCCTGTTCGGCACTGACGACTGGGTTTTTGAAAAAACTGCCCGCATTTCCCATCAGCGCAGGATCGGGTAATTTCTTACGCCGCATCTCACATACCGTAGTAAAGATAGCATCAGGCGTCGCGGTTGCAGGATCGAGCTGCGCCAAATCACCATAGCCCAACAGAGGCATCCATGACTTAGTCAGATACAGACCTACCGCAATAATGGCGAACCCCCGGCGGTATTCATGCTTGAAGATACTTTCACGATAACCAAACTGGCACTGCGCAGCACTGAGGCGAGTTACCTGATTAAGAGTAAGATCCAAAACATCGACGTAGGCGCAAAACTGCTTAAACTCGGCGCCATAAGCGCCAATATTTTGGATGGGAGCAGAGCCGACGCAGCCAGGGATCAGCGCCAGATTTTCCAGGCCCGACACGCCCCGTTGCAACGTGTGCTCGACCAGATGATGCCAGTTCTCACCAGCACCGACGTGCAGATGCCATCCGAGATCATCCTCAGCAATCTCAATCCCTTTTATGCGGTTAACAATGACGGTCCCTGCAAAATCTTCCAAAAACAGGACATTGCTACCCTCCCCCACAATCAACACCGGTGTATTCTGTTCACTCGCATGACGCCAAGAAGCGGCCAACGAATCCGGTGTATCGGCGCAAACGATCTCATCGGCATAAACGGGCAAAAAGAAGGTGTGGTATGGCTTAAGGGATGTGACACGGCTCGTCATCAGAACGTACTCTCCAGATTGAATACGCCGTAGTTTACCCGATCCCGCACGCCAAATCTCTACGGGCCGTGGGCATCTTCAATCCCAGGGTGGGCAATGAAAGGCGAATCACGCCTGATAATAAAAACGCTATAGCCAACCGACTTAAAAATGATTACATCCTATGCCCTGATATAGCCAAAAAGCACGCACAGCAAAAAGGGCTGTCCTTTCGGACAGCCCCTTCGCTATTTCTCATCATCAGACACCGTCTGATAATCGATATAAAAACCTGGCAGTTCCCTACTCTCACATGGGGAAGCCCCACACTACCATCGGCGCTACGGCGTTTCACTTCTGAGTTCGGCATGGGGTCAGGTGGGACCACCGCGCTATCGCCGCCAGGCATATTCTGTTTCATCTCACCCGCCCTTTCGAGCCAGCAAGACCAATCTGTCAACAAGCTGAACTTCACGAGTTCTGATTCTCTACACCAACACCAAAACATCTTCGGCGTTGTAAGGTTAAGCCTCACAGGTCATTAGTACTGGTTAGCTCAATGCATCGCTGCACTTACACACCCAGCCTATCTACGTCGTCGTCTTCAACGGCCTTTCAGCGTCCTCTAGGGACAAGGGAGAACTCATCTCGGGGCAAGTTTCGTGCTTAGATGCTTTCAGCACTTATCTCTTCCGCACGTAGCTACCGGGCAATGCCATTGGCATGACAACCCGAACACCAGTGGTGCGTTCACTCCGGTCCTCTCGTACTAGGAGCAACCCCCCTCAATTCTCCAACGCCCACGGCAGATAGGGACCGAACTGTCTCACGACGTTCTAAACCCAGCTCGCGTACCACTTTAAATGGCGAACAGCCATACCCTTGGGACCTACTTCAGCCCCAGGATGTGATGAGCCGACATCGAGGTGCCAAACACCGCCGTCGATATGAACTCTTGGGCGGTATCAGCCTGTTATCCCCGGAGTACCTTTTATCCGTTGAGCGATGGCCCTTCCATTCAGAACCACCGGATCACTAAGACCTACTTTCGTACCTGCTCGAGCCGTCACTCTCGCAGTCAAGCTAGCTTATGCCTTTGCACTAACCTCCTGATGTCCGACCAGGATTAGCTAACCTTCGTGCTCCTCCGTTACTCTTTGGGAGGAGACCGCCCCAGTCAAACTACCCACCAGACACTGTCCCCAGCCCAGATTATGGGCCCAGGTTAGAACATCAAACATTAAAGGGTGGTATTTCAAGGTTGGCTCCATGCAGACTGGCGTCCACACTTCAAAGCCTCCCACCTATCCTACACATCAAGGCTCAAGGTTCAGTGTCAAGCTATAGTAAAGGTTCACGGGGTCTTTCCGTCTTGCCGCGGGTACACTGCATCTTCACAGCGAGTTCAATTTCACTGAGTCTCGGGTGGAGACAGCCTGGCCATCATTACGCCATTCGTGCAGGTCGGAACTTACCCGACAAGGAATTTCGCTACCTTAGGACCGTTATAGTTACGGCCGCCGTTTACTGGGGCTTCGATCAAGAGCTTCTCCTTACGGATAACCCCATCAATTAACCTTCCAGCACCGGGCAGGCGTCACACCGTATACGTCCACTTTCGTGTTTGCACAGTGCTGTGTTTTTATTAAACAGTTGCAGCCAGCTGGTATCTGCGACTGCGCAAAGCTCGGAGAGCAAGTCTCTTCACCTCGCACAGCGTGCCTTCTCCCGAAGTTACGGCACCATTTTGCCTAGTTCCTTCACCCGAGTTCTCTCAAGCGCCTTGGTATTCTCTACCTGACCACCTGTGTCGGTTTGGGGTACGATTCAATGTTACCTGATGCTTAGAGGCTTTTCCTGGAAGCTGGGCATCTGTCACTTCAGTACCGTAGTACCTCGTCATCACGCCTCAGTGTTAATAGCGACCCGGATTTACCAAAGTCACCCACCTACACGCTTAAACCGGGACAACCGTCGCCCGGATGACATAGCCTTCTCCGTCCCCCCTTCGCAGTAACACCAAGTACAGGAATATTAACCTGTTTCCCATCGACTACGCCTTTCGGCCTCGCCTTAGGGGTCGACTCACCCTGCCCCGATTAACGTTGGACAGGAACCCTTGGTCTTCCGGCGAGCGGGCTTTTCACCCGCTTTATCGTTACTTATGTCAGCATTCGCACTTCTGATACCTCCAGCAAACCTCACAGTTCACCTTCAACGGCTTACAGAACGCTCCCCTACCCAACAACGCCTAAGCGTCGCTGCCGCAGCTTCGGTGCATGGTTTAGCCCCGTTACATCTTCCGCGCAGGCCGACTCGACCAGTGAGCTATTACGCTTTCTTTAAATGATGGCTGCTTCTAAGCCAACATCCTGGCTGTCTATGCCTTCCCACATCGTTTCCCACTTAACCATGACTTTGGGACCTTAGCTGGCGGTCTGGGTTGTTTCCCTCTTCACGACGAACGTTAGCACCCGCCGTGTGTCTCCCGTGATAACATTCTTCGGTATTTGTAGTTTGCATCGGGTTGGTAAGTCGGGATGACCCCCTAGCCGAAACAGTGCTCTACCCCCGAAGATGAATTCACGAGGCGCTACCTAAATAGCTTTCGGGGAGAACCAGCTATCTCCCGGTTTGATTGGCCTTTCACCCCCAGCCACAAGTCATCCGCTAATTTTTCAACATTAGTCGGTTCGGTCCTCCAGTTAGTGTTACCCAACCTTCAACCTGCCCATGGCTAGATCACCGGGTTTCGGGTCTATACCCTGCAACTTAACGCCCAGTTAAGACTCGGTTTCCCTACGGCTCCCCTATACGGTTAACCTTGCTACAGAATATAAGTCGCTGACCCATTATACAAAAGGTACGCAGTCACACCCATAAAGAGTGCTCCCACTGCTTGTACGTACACGGTTTCAGGTTCTATTTCACTCCCCTCGCCGGGGTTCTTTTCGCCTTTCCCTCACGGTACTGGTTCACTATCGGTCAGTCAGGAGTATTTAGCCTTGGAGGATGGGCCCCCCATATTCAGACAGGATGTCACGTGTCCCGCCCTACTTATCGAGCTCACAACCTGTGCATCTTCGTGTACGGGACTATCACCCTTTACTGTGCGACTTTCCAGACGCTTCCACTGACACACAAGCTGATTCAGACTCTGGGCTTTTCCCCGTTCGCTCGCCGCTACTGGGGGAATCTCGGTTGATTTCTTTTCCTCGGGGTACTGAGATGTTTCAGTTCCCCCGGTTCGCCTCATGCCACTATGTATTCATGACATGATAGTGCAACGAATTGCACTGGGTTTCCCCATTCGGGTATCGTCGGTTGTAACGCTTCATATCAGCTTACCGACGCTTTTCGCAGATTAGCACGCCCTTCATCGCCTCTGACTGCCTAGGCATCCACCGTGTACGCTTATTCACTTAACCTCACAACCCGAAAATGTTTCGGGTGTGAAAGCTTGAGAGAATCACAATATTGGTAGTGAGCCAATATTGCTCGTTTTAATTTTCAGCTTGTTCTAGATTGTTAAAGAGCAAATAACGTAAGCACGACTCGTAAGTCATCTTTACGTTATTGTCGGTTCCGCAGAACCGGTGATAATGTCTTTCACTCATTATCGGTATGGCGTCCCCAAGGGGATTCGAACCCCTGTTACAGCCGTGAAAGGGCAGTGTCCTAGGCCTCTAGATGATGGGGACACGAAAACCCGATTAACATAACAGCTCTAATCGGTTCGTATCAGCATGAGTCAGAGACTCATTCATCAACAGGTGCTTTTTGCTCAGCATTTTCATCAGACAATCTGTGTGAACACTTCGCAGAATCAGTATCATTAGGTAAGGAGGTGATCCAACCGCAGGTTCCCCTACGGTTACCTTGTTACGACTTCACCCCAGTCATGAATCACAAAGTGGTAAGCGCCCTCCCGAAGGTTAAGCTACCTACTTCTTTTGCAACCCACTCCCATGGTGTGACGGGCGGTGTGTACAAGGCCCGGGAACGTATTCACCGTAGCATTCTGATCTACGATTACTAGCGATTCCGACTTCATGGAGTCGAGTTGCAGACTCCAATCCGGACTACGACGTACTTTATGAGGTCCGCTTGCTCTCGCGAGGTCGCTTCTCTTTGTATACGCCATTGTAGCACGTGTGTAGCCCTACTCGTAAGGGCCATGATGACTTGACGTCATCCCCACCTTCCTCCAGTTTATCACTGGCAGTCTCCTTTGAGTTCCCGACCGAATCGCTGGCAACAAAGGATAAGGGTTGCGCTCGTTGCGGGACTTAACCCAACATTTCACAACACGAGCTGACGACAGCCATGCAGCACCTGTCTCAGAGTTCCCGAAGGCACCAAGGCATCTCTGCCAAGTTCTCTGGATGTCAAGAGTAGGTAAGGTTCTTCGCGTTGCATCGAATTAAACCACATGCTCCACCGCTTGTGCGGGCCCCCGTCAATTCATTTGAGTTTTAACCTTGCGGCCGTACTCCCCAGGCGGTCGATTTAACGCGTTAGCTCCGGAAGCCACGCCTCAAGGGCACAACCTCCAAATCGACATCGTTTACAGCGTGGACTACCAGGGTATCTAATCCTGTTTGCTCCCCACGCTTTCGCACCTGAGCGTCAGTCTTCGTCCAGGGGGCCGCCTTCGCCACCGGTATTCCTCCAGATCTCTACGCATTTCACCGCTACACCTGGAATTCTACCCCCCTCTACGAGACTCTAGCTTGCCAGTTTTGAATGCAGTTCCCAGGTTAAGCCCGGGGATTTCACATCCAACTTAACAAACCGCCTGCGTGCGCTTTACGCCCAGTCATTCCGATTAACGCTTGCACCCTCCGTATTACCGCGGCTGCTGGCACGGAGTTAGCCGGTGCTTCTTCTGCGAGTAACGTCAATCAGCAAGGTTATTAACCTTACTGCCTTCCTCCTCGCTGAAAGTGCTTTACAACCCGAAGGCCTTCTTCACACACGCGGCATGGCTGCATCAGGCTTGCGCCCATTGTGCAATATTCCCCACTGCTGCCTCCCGTAGGAGTCTGGACCGTGTCTCAGTTCCAGTGTGGCTGGTCATCCTCTCAGACCAGCTAGGGATCGTCGCCTAGGTGAGCCATTACCCCACCTACTAGCTAATCCCATCTGGGCACATCTGATGGCGTGAGGCCCGAAGGTCCCCCACTTTGGTCTTGCGACGTTACGCGGTATTAGCTACCGTTTCCAGTAGTTATCCCCCTCCATCAGGCAGTTTCCCAGACATTACTCACCCGTCCGCCGCTCGTCACCCAGAGAGCAAGCTCTCCTGTGCTACCGCTCGACTTGCATGTGTTAGGCCTGCCGCCAGCGTTCAATCTGAGCCATGATCAAACTCTTCAATTTAAAGTTTGATTTGCTTCTGCAAGAGAAGCGATGCTCAAAGAATTATTACTGTTAGTTCGTAATGAATTAACTGTTGTTCACTCTTCAAGACTTTTATTTTTTAAGCCTGTAGGCTTTACGATAAAGTCCTGTGAGTGCCCACACAGATTGTCTGATTAATTGTTAAAGAGCGTTGCGACGCGGCTTACAGCCTGCTGTCGCGAGGTGGCGTATACTACGCTTTCCTCTTTCAGAGTCAACGATTATTTTCATTTGAAAGTGAATCGTTTTTCTCTTGCTTACCTCGCTTTGAATCGCTTCGTGTCGTGTCAACGGAGGCGCATTATAGGGATCCGAATAATTTACACAACCCCTTTTTTGGATCTTTTTTTCCGTTCGCGCGTTTTTTACCCCCATCGTTGAGATCCTGCTCAACCCGCGCTATTTTCAACCAACCTTTGCTGCTTCTGGCAGCAGCAAGGCCATAATTAGGGTAAGTTACTCTTTTCGAATGTATTGAGAGGTAAATATGGGCTCCCACGCATTGCGTTCTTATAAGGATGCGTTCCCTACTGTCGGGAAAAACGTGATGATCGATCCATCCAGCGTTGTGATCGGCAATACGACGCTTGGCGATGATGTTAGCATCTGGCCATTAGTCACGATCCGTGGCGACGTACATGAAATCCATATCGGCGCACGCACCAATATTCAGGATGGCAGCGTATTGCATGTCACCCACCGCTCAGCGAGCAATCCACAGGGTAATCCGTTGATCATTGGTGAAGAGGTCACCGTAGGCCACAAGGCCATGCTACACGGCTGCACCATTGGCAACCGCGTATTGGTCGGTATGGGATCGATCCTGCTTGATGGCGCTATCGTAGAAGATGATGTAATGATTGGCGCGGGCAGCCTGGTACCGCCCGGTAAGCGCTTGCAGAGTGGTTATCTCTATCTTGGCAGTCCTGTGAAACAAATCCGTCCGCTGACCGCAGAAGAGATCGAGGGGCTACGCTACTCCGCCAATAACTACGCCACCTGGAAGAACGACTATCTAGCTCAGGACAGCGAGTAATAACCTTTACTTTCATCCTGTTCATTGAGCACCCGCGCTTCGAAAAGATCTTCGATATCCCAACGGTGCTCTCTTAACAACGCCAGCCAACTATCCGCATCGGTTGCGCCAAAACGCGCCTGAAGCTGCGCGGCACTGATACGGCATTGACGCTGAAAACCGCCGATCAGCACAGGGAAATAGATCATACGATCCTTTTCGCTCCATGCTTCGCGATCGGGAAACTGGATCGCCTGGTTCATACGTTAAGCGCTTTTTTCATCTGTTCGATCACCGGGGTGGTCTCTGGCATCACGCCATGCCAGAGGAAAAACGCATGTGCTGCCTGATTGATCAACATACCAAAACCATCCGCCAACTGTGATGCCCCCTGCTGCTGGCACCACCGCAAAAACGGCGTCAGGTTGGCCTGATAGAACATGTCATAACAGCGCGTAGAGGCCGTGATCAATGAAGCAGGCAGATCGGGAATATCGCCAGCGATCCCTGACGAGGTGGCGTTGATGATCAGATCGAAGTTTTCGCCTTCCAGTCCATCCAGCGGCAACGCGTCAATCGGCACCACTGGCTGAAACAGTGTCGCGAGCGCTTCTGCCTTGGCAAACGTCCGATTGGTCACCACCAGCGAACACCCATGGCTCAATAGTGGCTGAATAACGCCACGGCTGGCACCGCCCGCACCGATCAACAGCACCCGATCCTGCGGGGTCACTAGCGCAAGACGCTGCAAATCACTCAGCAGCCCAATACCGTCGGTATTATCCCCCAGCAGCCGACCGTCTTCGAGCCGCTTCACGGTATTGACCGCTCCTGCTAACGAGGCGCGTTGGCTCAGTTCATCGACTTCCTGATAGGCACGCTCCTTGAAAGGCATGGTGATATTCGCCCCCAGCGCCCCTGCGTGAAAAAAATCACGCAGCGTTTGTTCAAAACGGTCCAGCGGTGCCAACAGGCGTTCATACGTCAAAGGGATCCCGGTTTGCTCAGAAAACAGCGCATGTATCTGCGTCGATTTGCTGTGCGCAATAGGATGACCAAAAACCGCGAATGACGTTACTTCAGACACCGTTATCTCCACTTGTTAACCTTGTCGTATCAGGTTGCCCGTCAAGACATCCCGAATTTCAGACGGATTCTGCCGCCCGGATGTTTCTCCGTGCAGAACAGGAAAAGTCTCACCAAACTGGGTCAGAACCTCTTGTGCAGTACGGCACGGCGGCAACCCGGTCAGATTGGCGCTGGTTGAAACGATGGGCTTGCCAAACGCCAGGCAGAGTTCACGTACAAGAGGATGCGCACTGACGCGCACCGCCAACGATGAGAATTGCCCGGTCAACCAGCGTGGCGTACTCGGTCTGGCAGGCATCACCCACGTTACCGGTCCGGGCAAGGAGGCAAACATCACCGCCTTCTGCTCAGCGCTGAGCTGGCTGTCATCAATATAGGGGGTGAGCTGTTGATAATCAGCCGCGATCAGGATAAGCCCCTTTTCGACAGGCCGTTGTTTCAAGGCCAGCAGTTGCAGCACTGCGGCTTCGCTGTCAGGATCGCACCCCAGGCCGAAAACCGCTTCGGTAGGATAGGCGATGACATTCTGCTTTATCAGTTCCTGAATGACAGAAACCGGTTGTTCATTCACTGCATTACTCATTGGTATCAACTTCTGCCGTTACCGGCTTTCCACAGGCTTTACTGGCGCAAAAACGTTTGACGCCCTGAGCCGTTTTCTTTTCGAACAATAGCGGATAGTGGCAGGTTGGGCACGTCCCCGCCACCGGTTTATGGTTGAGTGCAAATTGGCACTCCGGGTAACGCTCACAGGCGTGGAACACTTTGCCAAAGCGCGATTTACGTTGCAGCAGCTTGCCTTTGCCACATTGTGGACAGGTTAGTGCGGTTTCATCCGGGCGTTCGATGACCTCGGTATGGTCACACGCCGGATAGTTGCTACAGCCAATAAACATGCCATAACGCCCCTGCCGCAACACCAGCGTCCCCTGACAGTGGGGACAGTGTTGCCCAGACAGCTCCTTCACAATATGACCATCTGCATTGGCTTTCAGCGGACGAACAAATTCACACTCCGGGTAGCGTGAGCAGCCCAAAAAGGGACCGCGGCGGCTGGAGCGAATCACCAGCGGCGCGCCGCACTCAGGGCAGCACTCCGCCTTTTTATCTGCTATAAGCGCAGGGATTACCATGGTTTATGCTGACTTATCGGTTTAATGCAAATACTCCTCATCTGCTTCAAACAGCAGATCTTCCATTTGCTGGTAGGCGTTTTCACATCCGGGTAGATTGAACAACACCATGAGGATCACCCATTTAAGATCGTCCAGATCGAACGATAAGGTATCCAGCGCCATCACGCGATCGATCACCATTTCACGCGTTTCAAGATTCAACACGTTAATTTGCTCCAGGAACAACAAAAAGCCCCGGCACTCGGTGTCGAAGCGCTGCTCCTCTTCCTGCGTATAGATGCGCAGTGCATGGGGATCGTTTGCGAAAGCAAAGGGCACTTCTTTGCCTTCCTGCAAATCCGCCAGGCGCTCCAGCCAGTTCAATGCGCTGTAGATATCAGCACGATCGAACCCCGCCCGCATGAGGTCATCAGTTAACGCATCCTGATCAACGCGTAGTTCCGTTTCGTTGTGGATGTAAGTTTCAAACAAGTACATGAGTACGTCGAACATGGCCAGCCCTCCTCAATCGGACATAGCCGCCGGGTACTGCTTCTATCCATCCTGCTAACTCCAGATCCAGCAACTTACCTACTACCTCTGGCACAGGTTGGCCCGCACGTTCAGCGACAACATCAACAGGTGTAACCTCATCTCCTACGTTAGCCAACAAGTCGGCAAATGGCAATTCCACATCGGCGTCCTGAGCAGAAATAGTTTCATTTTCACTAAGGGGCAGCCATGATAAGCCAGTGCGTACCTTGTGTCATGGGGTTATCCAACGCGCCCGGTAGCGCGAAGAGATCGCGATTCTGCTCCAATGCACAGCGCGCCGTGACTAAAGAACCGCTACGCAGGGAAGCCTCGACAATCAGCACACCAAGGCTCATCCCGCTGATGATGCGATTACGCCGAGGAAAATTGATTGCTCTCGGGGGCTCATTCAGGAGAAATTCGGAGACAAGCACTCCCCCTTGCTCCACCAACCGTTCTGCCAGCGCACGATGGCGACGGGGATACATCTGCTGTAATCCGTTGCCTAGCACCGCCACGCTTTTGCCTCCTGCATCCAGCGCCGCCTGATGCGCCACGCCATCGACCCCCAAAGCTAAGCCGCTGGTGATAACAAAACCATTCAACGCCAGTTCCTGCGCAAAATAGTGTCCCCACTGCGCGCCATACGCAGAAGGGTGATGGCTGCCGACCATAGCAAGTTGAGGGGCACAGAGAAGCTGAGGGTTACCACGCACAAACAGTGCCCGAGGCGAAGCGTGGATCTGACGCAATAAGGGGGGATAACGCGAATCGGCGTACGTAAGTAGATGGTGAGCCGGTTTCTCCAGCCAGCGTAATACCGCTTCATACTCCCTTTCATCCTGCGTGAGAAATTGCGCGATCTGCTCTTCCGACAAGGCCAGCGCAGACAGTAAACTAGTTGCTGAATAGAGACTTGCATTTTTTGTCAGGCTATTGAGAATAAAAAGAAGTTTAACTTAGAGAATAAAGGTTTGAAATGATCAACAAAGAGCGGTTGTTACGAGATAATCGTTTATGTAAAGCAATCATTGGATTATCAGTCGAAGAATTGAAAAATTTAGCCGCTGAATTTTCAGCTTGTTATTTGATTTATCGGAAAAAGAATCGAAAAGATCACGAGCGGCAGATGGGTGCAGGGCAGAAAGAATTTATCCCGAGACTGTAAAATAATCTGTGTAAATGGCATTTTGAGGAAAACCTTCAAAGGATAACAAAATGCCTATCAGCAACGAACTTATTGACCAACTGCTTCAAGATTGTCACTCCCCTCAGGATCTGCTGGGTGAATCAGGCCTACTCAAGGTGCTGACTAAAAGACTGGCGGAACGGGTTCTTCAAGCTGAGATGGAGATGCACCTTGGGTATGCTAAGCATGACCCGGCAGGTAATCATTCAGGCAACTCCCGCAATGGCAAGACATCCAAGAGCGTACGTAGCCAAAATGGGGAGATCGAGCTCGATATTCCGCGCGACCGCAACAGTACCTTCGAGCCGACACTGATCGGTAAGAACGAAAAACAGCTTAACGGCTTCGATGACCGCATTACTTCTCTCTATTCCAGAGGGTTATCAACCCGTGATATTCAGGCACACTTTAAAGAAGTCTACGGGGTCGATGTTTCCGCTGGCTTCATTTCTCAAGTGACCAATGCTGTGATGGATGAAGTTAAGCGCTGGCAGCAACGGCCGCTGGATGCGCTTTATCCCATTGTTTACCTTGGCTGCTGGGGCTATGGATAGCCAAAACTGCGGGGGCCAAGTTCTGGTTATCTGTGATGACAGAACTGAAAAATCGTGGGCTAAAGGACATATTCGTCGCCTGCTGCGATGGCCTGAAAGGCTTTCCTGATGCCATTGAAGCTGTTTACCCGCATACGCGGGTACAGCTCTGCATTGTGCATCAGGTGCGGAACTCGCTGCGCTACGTCGGCTGGAAAGAGCGTAAGGCCGTTGCTGCTGACCTGCGCACCATCTATAGTTCCGCAACGCTAGAGGGCGCTGAAGAGGCCCTGGATGCCTTCGCGGCCAAATGGGATGAGCAGTTCCCGACGATCAGCCCGTCGTGGAGAAATAATTGGGAACGTCTCATCGTCATTTTTGACTTTCCGCCGGAGATCCGCAAGGTTATCTACACCACCAACGCGATAGAGTCGTTAAATGCTTCATTGCGCAAGATAACGAAAACGCGACGAATATTTCCAACGGATGACTCGGTGATAAAATTACTCTATCTAGCCTTGCATAATATCTCTGCTAAATGGACCTTGCCAATCAGAGACTGGAAACCTGCTATGAGCCAATTCATGTTGATGTATGGAGAACGAATCTCCGGTTAAGCAATGGAGCCATTTACACAAAATTCTTTACAGACTCGTGTATGGGTATGTCGCTGGGTAAAAATATTATTGCCGGTTTTAGAGATGACCTTGGGGCGAGAATGTGTTTTGCCCGCTCGTCAAATTCGCTCTGCTGAGGAATTTTTTCGCGCCTTTCCTGGAGTTAAAGACGTCTTTATTGATGGGACAGAGCGACCTGTCCAAAAGCCTAAGAATCTGCGTCGGCGAAAAAAAATGTATTCGGGAAAGAAAAGACAGACCACTCGAAAAGGGCTTATTATGACTGACGAAACAAGGCAAATTGGATTTATCCCCATGAGCAAAAATGGGCGCCGTCACGATAAACGCTTACTCGATAAAGTCGATATAATTCGCCATATTCCTCCTGAGGTAACCATCTGGGCAGATACCGGTTTTCAAGGTATAGATAAACAGCATCCTAATACACAAATCCCAAAAAAAGGAACTGGCTTTGTTGAATAAATCAGAATTAGCCGACAGGATGACTCCCTCTGCTACACCTGTTATCCTATCCTGACGCCGTGTGGCATACCCAACAACGTCATACGGTTCAGCGCTTTGACCATCGCTATGGCTTCACCTACTTGAGCCTCATAGTCACGCAGGCTCAGATGGCCACCCAGCAAAGTTTTTATGCGGAACATCGCTGTTTCTGCCACTGAACGCCGGTGATAACCCACTTTCTTTTTCCACATATCATTACTCCCGCTCAGACGCTGATTCGCCACCGCATGGTTACGTTCATGGTACTTGTCCGGCCAGTATTTGGCTCCGCTTCGCGGCGGGATAAGGGGCCTGATTTTCTTTCTTAGCAACGCATCGTGGCAGTAACGGGCGTCATAAGCACCGTCTGCTGACACTTCCCTGATTTTTCGGTGGGTTTGGTTAATCAGGCCCGGCAGTGCCTGCGCATCTGTCGTTCCGCTGAGCGATAAGTCGGCACAGATAATCTCATGCGTCGCACTGTCTGCTGCCAGATGAAGCTTGCGCCACACTCTTCGTCTGTCAGCCCCATGCTGCCTGACTTTCCATTCACCTTCGCCAAAGACCTTCAGACCGGTACTGTCGATGACCAGATGCGAGATTTCACCACGCGTTGGCGTTTTTATGCTGATACTGACGGTTTTTGCCCGCCGACTGACCAGAGAGTAGTCCGGGCAGCGCAGTGGCAGGCTCATCAGTGTAAAAACCGAGTCGACAAAGCCCTGTAATGCCCGGAGCGACAGGTTAAACACGCGCTTTATCATCAAAACCGTGGTAACAGCCATATCGGTGTAGTAAAGCGGCCGACCACGACCTTCAGGCGAAGAACTGTCAGTCCATGCAGCGATGGCCGACTCATCAAGCCAGACCGTCAGTGAGCCGCGTTGTCTGAGTGCTTTGTTGTATAGCCAAGCGACTTAATTTTGATTACACCATATGGACTGAGAACAAACTCTCTGTATCGCAACCCATCTCTCTTTTTTTGCTTTTTGCTTGTGCCCATTTATGCTCAATTGGGTTAAGATCTGGCGAATATGTAGGCAAATACTCCACCATATACCCTGCATCGATGATGACTTGTTGAATATTATGTTTTTTGTGAAAAGTGGCATTGTCCATCATGATTACACTGTTTTTAGGGAGTACTGGGATAAGGACTTGTGTGACCCAGGCATAGAAAACATCGCTGTTAATATTGATATCAAATAATCCGATAGCAAACAGCGTTGTGCCTAATAAAGCGCCGATAACATTTGTTCTTCCCCTAGCTCCCCAGTTCTTCAGGCCAAAACACCGTTGACCTTTTGGGGAATAGCCGTGAGTCCGTGGGGCATCGTGTGAAAAACCACTTTCATCAATAAAAACAATAGGTTTACCTTCTTTTTCATACTGTTGTTTTTTTTGTTGAAATCCCTGCCGGGCGTTTTCGTCGGCTTTCGGATGACGTAGAGTTTTTTTTATAGGTCAATCCCAGCTTTTTAAGCGCTTGCCAAATGGCCTTCTGACAAACGCCAAAACGCTCTGCACGTTCTTTTTGGTAAGCATCTGGATATTGTTCAACATCTTTTATCAACTCGGATTTATCGATCTTTCGCTGACGCGTGGTCGATGCTTTTGACTCTATTTGATTAATCCAACGCGATACAGAGGCAGGGCCAATCCGAAATTGCTTCGCTGTTTCTCGGATACTCAACCCTTCGTTTTTCCGTGTAGATATCACTTTACGTCTAAAATCAATTGAATAGCTCATTTAAATAATGTAATCAAAATTAAGTCGTTTAGCTATAGTGCTTTGATCCGGCGATCCCCTGAAAGTTCGATTTATTCAACAAAGTCAAAGGAACTCGAAAAAGACCTTTATCGCCTGAACAAAAACAAGAAAATAAAATAATCTCGGGCATCCGTATTACAGTTGAACACGCCATCGCGGGTATCAAGCGCCTCGGTTGCATGACCCAAATTTTACGGAATCGTAGACCCTTTATTGATTATACCTTCTTACTCCTTAGCGCCGGTCTTTGGAATTTCCATCTCAGAACAGCGTAAAATTTACTTCAATCACCGAAACACCCTTATTTCACTATTAAGCAACACGCTTAGTGCCTCGGCAGTTACCCCTGCCAGCGGACGCAATTGTTCCACCAATTGCGCCGTTTTCACCGCGTTGAGACGTCGCACGTTCATTAACCGCAGCCACAGCTCCACGTCCTGCATGCGTTCATCCTTGTGCCATTGCGCTTTACAGGGCAAATGCTGTCAATCAGAACCGGAAATGTCTAGAATAGATCCAGATACGCTTTCATCAACCGGATAAAGATCGAAATCAACTATGTCAGTTTTGCAGGTATTACATTTTCCAGACGAGCGGCTTCGCACTATCGCGAAACCTGTCGCAGAGGTTAATGCAGAAATTCAGCGCATCGTCGATGATATGTTCGACACCATGTACGAAGAAGAAGGCATCGGCCTTGCTGCGAGTCAGGTGGACGTACATCAGCGCATTATCGTGATTGATGTTTCCGAAGAACGCGATCAGCGTTTGGTGTTGATCAACCCAGAACTGCTGGAAAAAGACGGCGATACCGGTATTGAAGAGGGTTGTCTGTCCATTCCAGAAACCCGTGCGCTGGTGCCACGCGCTGAGCGCGTGAAGGTCAAAGCGCTGGACCGGGAAGGCACCCCCTTTGAGCTGGAAGCTGATGGCCTGTTGGCAATCTGTATCCAACACGAAATGGACCATCTGGTTGGCAAGCTGTTTATTGATTATCTCTCGCCGTTAAAGCGCCAGAGAATTCGTCAGAAGCTGGAAAAAATGGCACGGCTGAACGGTCGTCCATAATCTTATCACTACCGCAGGAAACGTCGTGTCCGAGAGCTCCCTACGCATTATTTTCGCGGGTACACCTGACTTCGCAGCGCGTCACCTTGACGCGCTGCTGGCTTCATCGCATCAGGTGGTGGGTGTTTTCACCCAACCCGATCGTCCGGCAGGCCGAGGTAACAAACTGACGCCCAGCCCGGTCAAGGTATTGGCAGAGCAGCACGATGTGCCGGTGCTTCAGCCCAAATCGCTGCGACCTGCAGAAAATCAGCAATTGGTCGCTGATTTACAGGCGGATATTATGGTGGTGGTGGCCTATGGCTTAATCCTGCCACAAGCGGTGTTGGATATGCCCCGTTTGGGCTGTATCAATGTGCACGGCTCGCTGCTACCGCGCTGGCGCGGTGCGGCACCGATACAACGCTCGCTTTGGGCCGGAGACGCTGAAACCGGTGTCACCATCATGCAAATGGATGCTGGGTTGGATACCGGTGCCATGCTGCATAAGCTGTCATGCCCGATAACACCGCAAGACACCAGCGCCTCGCTATACTATCGCCTGGCAGAGCTGGGACCGCAAGGATTACTGATGACGCTCGCTTCCCTTGCGCAGGGAACGGCCGTTGCAGAAAAACAAGATGACAGTCTGGCGACTTACGCCGAAAAGCTGAGCAAAGAAGAGGCTAAGCTTGACTGGTCACTCAGTGCCGAGCAGTTGGAACGCTGCATTCGTGCGTTCAATCCCTGGCCTGTAAGCTATATCACCATTGACGAACAGCCCGTTAAAGTGTGTAAAGCCAGCGCATTGGACACTGCCCATAGCGCACAACCTGGTACGATCGTCAGTGCAGACAAGCAGGGTATACAGGTTGCCACCGCGCAAGGGGTACTGAACCTGCTGCAACTGCAACCTGCGGGCAAAAAACCGATGTCGGTGCAGGATCTGCTCAATTCGCGTCGCGAATGGTTCACTCCAGGCAACGTACTGGCATAATACACTCATCAATTAAAAGGCATCGCGTCTGCTGTTATGGCAGGCGCGTTACCGTTTCAGACAATCACTATCCATGAAAACAACATACAATCTGCGCGCCATCGCCGCGAACGTTATCGGCCAGGTGCTCGATAAAGGCCTGTCGCTAAGTTCACTGCTACCACAGTATCAGCGTGATATCTCAGAAAAGGATCGTGCCCTGTTGCAAGAGCTGTGCTTCGGCGTATTGCGCGTGTTGCCACAGTTAGAGTGGATAATTCAGCAGTTGATGGCAAAAACGCTGACCGGGAAGCAGCGCACATTGCACTACCTGATCATGGTGGGCATCTATCAACTCGCTCACACGCGCATCCCGGCCCATGCCGCGCTGTCTGAAACGGTTAACGGTGCTATCGCACTCAAGCGCCGACAGCTTAAAGGGTTGATCAACGGCGTGCTGCGCCAATTCCAACGCCAACAGGCCGAGCTGGATGAGCGCGCCGCTAATCATGCGTCGCGCTTCGCTCACCCCGAGTGGCTGTTAGCGCGCCTCAAGCAAGCTTATCCGCAGCAGTGGCAGCAAATTGTTGAGGCCAATAACCAGCGCCCTCCGATGTGGCTGCGCGTCAACCGTTTGCACCACACACGAGAACACTATTTAGCACTGCTGACTGAAGCAGGTATAGCCGCGCAGCCGCATCCTGAACAGGATGAAGCCATCATGCTGAGTGAGCCTTGTGCCGTAAGCCTGCTGCCCGGTTTTGCGCAAGGCTGGGTTACCGTGCAGGACGTCTCTGCACAGGGTTGCGTGCGCTGGTTAGCACCGCAGGACAATGAACATATTCTCGATCTGTGTGCGGCACCGGGTGGGAAAACGACCCATATTCTGGAAGCCGCGCCTCACGCTAAGGTCTTGGCGATCGATGTGGACCCGCAGCGGCTCGCCCGGGTCAACGAGAATCTGCAACGCCTTAATCTTCACGCTGACGTAAGACAAGGCGACGGGCGCGAACCTGCGGCCTGGTGCGGTGAGCAACAGTTCGACCGTATTCTGCTCGATGCCCCCTGCTCTGCCACCGGCGTGATTCGCCGTCATCCTGATATCAAGTGGCTGCGGCGCGACAGCGACATACCCGAACTGGCACTGTTACAGCAGGAGATTCTGGAAGCCATCTGGCCGCGGCTGAAAGCCGGCGGCACGTTGGTTTATGCCACCTGCTCTATCCTGCCGGAAGAGAATCAGCAGCAAATGCGGGCCTTTCTGACACGCCATGCGGATGCCGAACTGGTGGAAACGGGTGATGCACAGCACCCCGGTTTGCAAAAGTTACCGGCGGCAGAGGATGGCGATGGGTTCTTTTATGCTAAGTTGGTTAAGAGCATTGACTGATAGCAACGGCAACGGGCACAGATCATGAAAATCATTATTCTTGGTGCAGGTCAGGTGGGCGGTACGCTGGCGGAAACGCTCTCCGGAGAAAACAACGACATTACCGTCGTTGATACTGACACCGCGCGGCTGCGGCAGTTGCAGGATAAATTCGATTTGCGCGTCGTTGCTGGCTACGCCTCCCACCCGCGCGTACTGCGCGAAGCCGGAGCCGAAGATGCAGACATGCTGGTAGCCGTCACTAACTCGGATGAAACCAATATGGTGGCCTGTCAGGTCGCCTACTCACTGTTCAATACACCAAACCGCATTGCACGTATCCGTTCCGCAGAATACGTGCGCGCCGGTGAGCAACTGTTTCAGGCCGAAGCGGTGCCTATCGATCATTTGATCTCACCGGAACAGTTGGTCATCGACAATATCTACAAGTTGATCGAGTATCCCGGGGCGCTACAAGTGGTGAACTTCGCCGAAGGGAAAGTAAGTATCGCCGCAGTGAACGCTTACTACGGTGGTCCGCTGATCGGTAACGCGCTTTCCGCGCTGCGTGAGCATATGCCGCACATCGAAACTCGCGTAGCCGCTATCTTTCGCCACGACAGACCGATCCGTCCCCAGGGTTCAACCATTATTGAAGCGGGTGATGAAGTGTTCTTTGTTGCCGCCTCCCAACACATCCGCGCCGTAATGAGCGAACTCCAGCGCTTAGAAAAGCCCTACAAGCGCATCATGATTGTCGGCGGTGGTAACGTCGGCGCGGGGTTGGCGCATAAGATGGAGAAAGACTACAGCGTCAAACTGATCGAAAAGAACGAAGAACGTGCGATCGCCCTGGCTGAACTGCTGCAAGACACCATTGTGTTTCATGGCGATGCGTCCGATCAGGAGTTGCTGGCGCACGAACATGTCGAACAAATCGATGTGTTTATTGCCATCACCAACGACGATGAAGCGAATATCATGTCCGCAATGCTCGCCAAACGCATGGGGGCAAAAAAAGCCATGGTGTTGATCCAGCGGCGTGCATATGTCGATTTGGTTCAGGGCAGCGTTATCGATGTGGCCATCTCGCCCCAGCAGGCAACGATTTCCGCACTGCTTGGTCATGTGCGTAAAGCGGATATTGTCAGCGTTTCCTCCTTACGCCGCGGCGTGGCAGAAGCGATTGAAGCCATCGCTCACGGGGACGAAGGCACGTCAAAAGTGGTTGGCCGTATGATTGAAGATATCAAATTGCCGCCAGGCACCTTGATCGGCGCCATTGTGCGCGGCGATGATGTGATTATCGCTAACGACAATATGAAGATAGAGCAAGGGGATCATGTGATCATGTTCCTGACGGACAAAAAGTTTGTCCCTGAAGTGGAGCGACTGTTCCAACCCAGCCCGTTCTTCCTGTAATAACGCAGAGCCTGGCCGCCTCAGGCGGCACTTTCTTTTCCGGCTCACTGACTATCACCGCTGGCAATTATGTAACGCTTTGTTAAAATTTAGATGTTCATTTTATCAAGGAGTTGGATCATGAGTATGCTAAAAGAGTTTCGCGAATTCGCGATGCGAGGCAACGTGGTAGATTTGGCAGTGGGTGTCATCATCGGCGCAGCATTTGGCAAGATCGTCTCCTCGCTTGTGGCCAATATCATTATGCCGCCTTTGGGGTTACTGCTGGGCGGCATCGATTTCAAACATTTTGAACTGGTGCTGCGAGACCCACAAGGGGATATCCCAGCCGTGGTGCTGCGCTACGGCCTTTTCCTGCAAAATATTTTTGATTTCGTCCTCGTCGCATTTGCCATTTTTATGGCAATCAAGCTTATGAATAACCTGCGCCGTAAAGAAGAGAAAGCGCCAGCACCGGCAAAACCGAGCGCTGAAGCGACGTTGCTAACTGAGATTCGCGATTTGCTGAAAGATCAGCAGCCGAAAGCGTAGCGCCGTTCAACAAAACCTAACGTCGTTATACCCTAAATAATTCGGGTGAATGAGCGCAGCCAACGCACATGCAGCTTAAAGTATGACGGGTATATAAAGTGAGAGGCCAGTGGTAAAGCATCCTTTGATGATTTACCACTGGCCGAGAGTGTAAAAAGATCTGTGTAAATGGCATTTTGAGGAAAACCTTCAGAGGACAAAAAATGCCTATCAGCAACGAACTTATTGACCAACTGCTTCAGGATTGCCACTCCCCTCAGGAGCTTCTGGGTGAATCAGGCCTACTCAAGGAGCTGACTAAAAGACTGGCGGAACGGGTTCTTCAAGCTGAGATGGAGATACACCTTGGGTATGCTAAGCATGACCCGGCTGGTAATAATTCAGGCAACTCCCGCAATGGCAAGACATCCAAGAGCGTACGTAGCCAAAATGGGGCGCTCGAGCTCGATATTCCGCGCGGCCGCAACA
Organism: Symbiopectobacterium purcellii; assembly: GCF_052050035.1. Classification (GTDB taxonomy): domain Bacteria; phylum Pseudomonadota; class Gammaproteobacteria; order Enterobacterales; family Enterobacteriaceae; genus Symbiopectobacterium; species Symbiopectobacterium purcellii_A. The sequence goes on along the minus strand of NZ_CP189882.1, from coordinate 2,309,906 downwards.
GTACCTTCGAGCCGACACTGATCGGTAAGCACGAAAAGCAGCTTAACGGCTTCGATGACCGCATTATTTCTCTCTATTCCAGAGGGCTATCAACCCGTGATATTCAGGCTCACTTTAAAGAAGTCTACGGGGTCGATGTTTCCGCTGGCTTCATTTCTCAAGTGACCAATGCCGTGATGGATGACGTTAAGCGCTGGCAGCAACGGCCGCTGGATGCGTTTTATCCCATTGTTTACCTTGACTGTATTGTGTTCAAAAGCCAGGACGGCGGCGCCGTGACCAACAAGTCTGTTTACTTGGATCTAGGCATCAACAGCCAGGGCGAAAAAGAGCTGCTGGGGCTATGGATAGCCAAAACCGAGGGGGCCAAGTTCTGGTTATCTGTAATGACAGAACTGAAAAATCGTGGGCTACAGGACATCTTCATCGCCTGCTGCTATGGCCTGAAGGGCTTTCCTGATGCCATTGAAGCTGTTTACCCGCATACGCGGGTACAGCTCTGCATCGTGCATCAGGTGCGGAACTCGCTGCGCTACGTCGGCTGGAAAGAGCGTAAAGCCGTTGCTGCTGACCTCCGCACTATCTATAGTTCCGCAACGCTAGAGGGCGCTGAAGAGGCACTGGATGCCTTCGCGGCCAAATGGGATGAGCAGTTCCCGACGATCAGCCCATCGTGGAGAAATATAGCCAAGCGACTTAATTTTGATTACACCATATGGACTGAGAACAAACTCTCTGTATCGCAACCCATCTCTCTTTTTTTGCTTTTTGCTTGTGCCCATTTATGCTCAATTGGGTTAAGATCTGGCGAATATGTAGGCAAATACTCCACCATATACCCTGCATCGATGATGACTTGTTGAATATTATGTTTTTTGTGAAAAGTGGCATTGTCCATCATGATTACACTGTTTTTAGGGAGTACTGGGATAAGGACTTGTGTGACCCAGGCATAGAAAACATCGCTGTTAATATTGATATCAAATAATCCGATAGCAAACAGCGTTGTGCCTAATAAAGCGCCGATAACATTTGTTCTTCCCCTAGCTCCCCAGTTCTTCAGGCCAAAACACCGTTGACCTTTTGGGGAATAGCCGTGAGTCCGTGGGGCATCGTGTGAAAAACCACTTTCATCAATAAAAACAATAGGTTTACCTTCTTTTTCATACTGTTGTTTTTTTTGTTGAAATCCCTGCCGGGCGTTTTCGTCGGCTTTCGGATGACGTAGAGTTTTTTTTATAGGTCAATCCCAGCTTTTTAAGCGCTTGCCAAATGGCCTTCTGACAAACGCCAAAACGCTCTGCACGTTCTTTTTGGTAAGCATCTGGATATTGTTCAACATCTTTTATCAACTCGGATTTATCGATCTTTCGCTGACGCGTGGTCGATGCTTTTGACTCTATTTGATTAATCCAACGCGATACAGAGGCAGGGCCAATCCGAAATTGCTTCGCTGTTTCTCGGATACTCAACCCTTCGTTTTTCCGTGTAGATATCACTTTACGTCTAAAATCAATTGAATAGCTCATTTAAATAATGTAATCAAAATTAAGTCGTTTAGCTATAATTGGGAACGTCTCATCGTCATTTTTGATTTTCCGCCGGAGATTCGCAAGGTTATCTACACCACCAACGCGATAGAGTCGTTAAATGCTTCATTGCGCAAGATAACGAAAACGCGACGAATATTTCCAACGGATGACTCGGTGCTAAAATTATTCTATCTAGCCTTGCATAATATCTCGGCTAAATGGACCCTACCAATCAGAGACTGGAAACCGGCTATGAGCCAATTCATGTTGATGTATGGAGATCGGATTTCCGGTTAAGCGATGGAGCCATTTACACGAAATTCTTTACAGACTCGCAAGAAACTATCTAGCAATGGTGAAACTGGGCTGCATCCGCTTGTTTTACGCCCGGTTACGTAATTAAGGGACACAGCCTAATAACTCCAGACTTTGACCATCTATTGAAACGGTTATAAACGGTTTTCCATGGGCCGTAACGTTCAGGTAAATCACGCCATGGGGCACCTGAACACAGTATCCAGAACATGCCGTTGACGATTTTGCGATGTTCTGCCCATGGCCGGCCTGCCTGCGGAGATGTCAAAACGGTTGGTAACAAGGGCTCAATGATTGCCCATGCTTCATCAGAAAGATCGTAGCGAGCCATAATCCAAAGTGTCTTAGAAACAGATGGATACTATAGCTCAAGCAATTAAGGGACACAGCCTAGCAGACTCACTTGTAAAATTTTGCAGATTGGCGGTCAGATCGCTTACACTTGGCTTAACACAGGAGGACACAGGAGGATTTCCCATGGGCCAAGTCGCATTTGATACTCAAGAGTTCGTTGAAACGCTTGAAAACGCCGGGTTGCCGAAAGACCAGGCCAAGGCGATATCTCTTGTTGTGCGAAAATCACACGAGGTAGCAGATCTTGCTACAAAGCGCGATCTCGACGATGTGCGCAAAGACCTGTCCGCTGATATCGCCGAAGTGAAGCGTGAGATAGCCGATGTCCGCAAGGATATGTCTGCGGGGTTTGATAAAATTAATGATAAATTTGAGAAGCTTGGCATGCAGATGACCATCCGGCTTGGGCTAATGGTGGCCGCCGCCGTCAGCATCATTGCTGCCATTCTCAAAATGTGATGTGTATTAGTCGCGACTTGATCTGACACATGACCTTGAAAGGTTGAGAGTTACCGGTTTTGATATGGGTGTCTAATCCTTAAACAAAACGCGAGGTAACTCTCATGCTTCATACTAACAATCCCATCATCAAACACAAAGCCGGCCTGCTCAATCTCGCCGAAGAACTTGGTCACGTATCAAAAGCCTGCAAGATCATGGGCGTGTCGCGCGACACGTTTTACCGTTATCAGGAACTGGCTGCTGAAGGTGGCATCGATGCACTGGTTAACCAGAACCTCCGGGTTCCCAACCTGAAGAACCGCGCCGACGAAGCCACTAAACTAGTTGCTGAATAGAGACTTGCATTTTTTGTCAGGCTATTGAGAATAAAAAGAGGTTTAACTTAGAGAATAAAGGTTTGAAATGATCAACAAAGAGCGGTTGTTACGAGATAATCGTTTATGTAAAGCAATCATTGGATTATCAGTCGAAGAATTGAAAAATTTAGCCGCTGAATTTTCAGCTTGTTATTTGATTTATCGGAAAAAGAATCGAAAAGATCACGAGCGGCAGATGGGTGCAGGGCAGAAAGGATTTATCCCAACCCCATTAGATAAACTGCTTTTTATTTTATTGTATTTAAAATGTTATCCGACCTATGATTTGCAAGGACTTCTTTTTGGTTTAGATAGAACACGGGTATGTCGCTGGGTAAAAATATTATTGCCGGTTTTAGAGATGACCTTGGGGCGAGAATGTGTTTTGCCCGCTCGTCAAATTCGCTCTGCTGAGGAATTTTTTCGCGCCTTTCCTGGAGTTAAAGACGTCTTTGTTGATGGGACAGAGCGACCTGTCCAAAAGCCTAAGAATCTGCGTCGGCGAAAAAAAATGTATTCGGGAAAGAAAAGACAGACCACTCGAAAAGGGCTTATTATGACTGAGGCTTTGTTGAATAATTTAAGATACTGATTTATATAAGCATTATAAAATTTCAACGACTAATTTTTCCTCTCGGAATGCTTTTTATTGTGCTAACTATTTGATTTGTCGTTCTAACAAAATACATTCTCTGTAAATGCATTCTAACTAAAGAAGATGTAAATCAAACGGTTAAATTATTCAACAAAGCCTATGACTGACGAAACAAGGCAAATTGGATTTATCCCCATGAGCAAAAATGGGCGCCGTCACGATAAACGCTTACTCGATAAAGTCGATATAATTCGCCATATTCCTCCTGAGGTAACCATCTGGGCAGATACCGGTTTTCAAGGTATAGATAAACAGCATCCTAATACACAAATCCCAAAAAAAGGAACTCGAAAAAGACCTTTATCGCCTGAACAAAAACAAGAAAATAAAATAATCTCGGGCATCCGTATTACAGTTGAACACGCCATCGCGGGTATCAAGCGCCTCGGTTGCATGACCCAAATTTTACGGAATCGTAGACCCTTTATTGATTATATAGCTAAACGACTTAATTTTGATTACATTATTTAAATGAGCTATTCAATTGATTTTAGACGTAAAGTGATATCTACACGGAAAAACGAAGGGTTGAGTATCCGAGAAACAGCGAAGCAATTTCGGATTGGCCCTGCCTCTGTATCGCGTTGGATTAATCAAATAGAGTCAAAAGCATCGACCACGCGTCAGCGAAAGATCGATAAATCCGAGTTGATAAAAGATGTTGAACAATATCCAGATGCTTACCAAAAAGAACGTGCAGAGCGTTTTGGCGTTTCTCAGAAGGCCATTTGGCAAGCGCTTAAAAAGCTGGGATTGACCTATAAAAAAAACTCTACGTCATCCGAAAGCCGACGAAAACGCCCGGCAGGGATTTCAACAAAAAAAACAACAGTATGAAAAAGAAGGTAAACCTATTGTTTTTATTGATGAAAGTGGTTTTTCACACGATGCCCCACGGACTCACGGCTATTCCCCAAAAGGTCAACGGTGTTTTGGCCTGAAGAACTGGGGAGCTAGGGGAAGAACAAATGTTATCGGCGCTTTATTAGGCACAACGCTGTTTGCTATCGGATTATTTGATATCAATATTAACAGCGATGTTTTCTATGCCTGGGTCACACAAGTCCTTATCCCAGTACTCCCTAAAAACAGTGTAATCATGATGGACAATGCCACTTTTCACAAAAAACATAATATTCAACAAGTCATCATCGATGCAGGGTATATGGTGGAGTATTTGCCTACATATTCGCCAGATCTTAACCCAATTGAGCATAAATGGGCACAAGCAAAAAGCAAAAAAAGAGAGATGGGTTGCGATACAGAGAGTTTGTTCTCAGTCCATATGGTGTAATCAAAATTAAGTCGCTTGGCTATACCTTCTTACTCCTTAGCGCCGGTCTTTGGAATTTCCATCTCAGAACAGCGTAAAATTTACTTCAATCACCGAAACACCCTTATTTCACTATTAAGCAACACGCTTACTGAACGCGCAGTTGTTGAATATGCCGTTGAGTTCCCGGCCCACGGGCAGCACCGGACCAGTAATGAGCTGCGTAAAAAAGGCGTATTTATCTCCGGCAGCGGCGTGCGGTCCATCTGGCAACGGCACGATCTGGAGAACTTCCGTAAACGCCTGAAGGCGCTTGAGGAAAAAGTTGCCAGAGAAGGCATCGTGCTTACCGATGCCCAAATCGCAGCGCTGGAGAAAAAGGCGCATGATGATGATGCCAGCGGCGAAATCGAGACGGCTCATTGAAAAGGTTGATGGCTATTGATTCAGGGCGCGGTGTTACCTTTGATGGCATGAAATCGTGGCGCGGGAGGTTTGATGACATTACAGAAAAGGCTGCTCGTAGTGGTGAGCCTAATGCCGCAAGAATAGCAGGGTAGATTAGGCGGGCCATGACGGAAGATATGAGATCAATGGCACAAAAAGGTGGGTTTCTTGACGAATGGACAAAGGCTAACGACGTATCTAATGCAAGGATAACCGCTCAGAAAGAGGCAGAGGGGGTTTTTGGTAAAGATTTGGCTGAGAGTGTAAAAAGATCTGTGTAAATGGCATTTTGAGGAAAACCTTCAGAGGACAAAAAATGCCTATCAGCAACGAACTTATTGACCAACTGCTTCAGGATTGCCACTCCCCTCAGGAGCTTCTGGGTGAATCAGGCCTACTCAAGGTGCTGACTAAAAGACTGGCGGAACGGGTTCTTCAAGCTGAGATGGAGATACACCTTGGGTATGCTAAGCATGACCCGGCTGGTAATAATTCAGGCAACTCCCGCAATGGCAAGACATCCAAGAGCGTACGTAGAGACTGTAAAATAATCTGTGTAAATGGCATTTTGAGGAAAACCTTCAAAGGATAACAAAATGCCTATCAGCAACGAACTTATTGACCAACTGCTTCAAGATTGTCACTCCCCTCAGGATCTGCTGGGTGAATCAGGCCTACTCAAGGTGCTGACTAAAAGACTGGCGGAACGGGTTCTTGAAGCTGAGATGGAGATGCATCTTGGGTATGCTAAGCATGACCCGGCTGGTAATCATTCAGGCAACTCACGCAATGGCAAGACATCCAAGAGCGTACGTAGCCAAAATGGGGAGATCGAGCTCGATATTCCGCGCGACCGCAACAGTACCTTCGAGCCGACACTGATCGGTAAGAACGAAAAACAGCTTAACGGCTTCGATGACCGCATTATTTCTCTCTATTCCAGAGGGTTATCAACCCGTGATATTCAGGCACACTTTAAAGAAGTCTACGGGGTCGATGTTTCCGCTGGCTTCATTTCTCAAGTGACCAATGCTGTGATGGATGAAGTTAAGCGCTGGCAGCAACGGCCGCTGGATGCGTTTTATCCCATTGTTTACCTTGACTGTATTGTGGTCAAAAGCCAGGACGGCGGAGCCGTGACCAACAAGTCTGTTTACTTGGCTCTAGGCATCAACGGCCAGGGCGAAAAAGAGCTGCTGGGGCTATGGATAGCCAAAACTGAGGGGGCCAAGTTCTGGTTATCTGTGATGACAGAACTGAAAAATCGTGGGCTAAAGGACATCTTCGTCGCCTGCTGCGATGGCCTGAAAGGCTTTCCTGATGCCATTGAAGCTGTTTACCCGCATACGCGGGTACAGCTCTGCATTGTGCATCAGGTGCGGAACTCGCTGCGCTACGTCGGCTGGAAAGAGCGTAAGGCCGTTGCTGCTGACCTGCGCACCATCTATAGTTCCGCAACGCTAGAGGGCGCTGAAGAGGCCCTGGATGCCTTCGCGGCCAAATGGGATGAGCAGTTCCCGACGATCAGCCCGTCGTGGAGAAATAATTGGGAACGTCTCATCGTCATTTTTGACTTTCCGCCGGAGATCCGCAAGGTTATCTACACCACCAACGCGATAGAGTCGTTAAATGCTTCATTGCGCAAGATAACGAAAACGCGACGAATATTTCCAACGGATGACTCGGTGATAAAATTACTCTATCTAGCCTTGCATAATATCTCTGCTAAATGGACCTTGCCAATCAGAGACTGGAAACCTGCTATGAGCCAATTCATGTTGATGTATGGAGAACGAATCTCCGGTTAAGCAATGGAGCCATTTACACAAAATTCTTTACAGACTCCCCGGTGGTCAACTCTACCATTCATTTGGTCACCGGCAGCGGGATGGTGTTGACCTCGACTATCACCAATGAAAGTGTGGCAGAGATGCAGGTCAGCGTGGGCAGTGAGCTGATTGCCCTGATTAAGGCCTCCAGCGTTATTTTAGCGACCAAAGCCTGACAAAGCCGCGTTCGGTATGCCATGACGGCATACCGGTTATTCGCTCTCCGCGCCGAGGGTGATGATTCTATCGGCGCTGGCGAGGGTCGATTCTCGATGCGCAATGATGATTCGGGTAATGTTCATCTGTCTGATGGCCAGATTTACAGCGGCTTCACTCTCTTTGTCCAGCGCGCTGGTGGCTTCATCCAGAAAGAGAACGCCCGGTTTGCGATAGAGGGCGCGAGCGATAAACAGGCGCTGTTTCTGCCCTCCAGAAAGCCCTTCGCCCAATTCTCCGATCAGGGTTTCATAGCCCATTGGTAATGCCATGATGGTATCGTGAATGTAGCTGGCCCTGGCGCACTCCATCATCCAGGCGTCATCAATCTCTTGCTCAAAACCGCAGATGTTCTCGCGTATCGAGGCGCTGAACAGCCGATCTTCTTGTAATACGCACCCGATCATTTTGCGGTAGTTGTTCACACCGATGTGCTGAATATCGTTACCGTCGATCAGGACTTTGCCGGATTCCGGTGTGAACAGTCCGCACAGCACTTTCATTAGCGTGGTTTTTCCCACACCGGAGGGGCCCGCGATCGCCACACTTTCCCCTGGTGCGATAGTGATGTTCAAATCGCAGAATACCGGGGCGGAAAAGCTGTCGTAACGAAAGCTTAACGCTTTAGTGGTTAATGAGAGTGGACGCATGTCAACCTGCGCACTGATGGCGGGCATGATGGTCTCTTGTTCACTCAGTGCGATATCGCTGATGCGCTCGTTGTGCAGGCCCATCATGCGCAGTTGCAGAATAAACGCGACCAGCGAAGCAATACGGTCAGAAAATTGGCTGCGAAACGCCGAGAACGCAACAAACATCCCAAGGGTCATCTGATTATCGATAACCAGATCGATACCGAACCATAGGATCACCACTTGATCGCAGGCGGCGATAAAGGTGTTCACGCCGCCGAAGAACAGATCCAGTCTGGTGATGCGGATGCCGGTATTGAGGGTGTCGACTTGCAGATTCAGCCAGTGGGTGTGCCGTCGTTCGCCCATGCCTTGCATCTTGATGGTGGCAATGCCGTACAACGTCTCCATAAAATAGGAGCTGGCACGTGCGCTCCTGACCAGCGCCTCTTCAGACAACTGTCGATAGTAGCTATAAGTGGCAAAACGAGTCAGGATATAGACAAGGGTGAAACCGACCACCAACAGTGTCAGGTGGCCGCCATACAGCAACATCATGATCAGCACCCCCACCACCATGATGCTATCAATGATGGCACCGACCACGCTGGCGGTGAAGGTGGCTCGCAGCGTGTCGAGAGAGCCAAAGCGTGAGTGAATGTCTCCCAATTTACGCTTTTCGAAATAATCCAGCGGCAAGTGCATCAGGTGCATAAAGAGGCCTGATTGCCATTGCACGTTGATCAGCGTTCCCATCACCAATGATGACCAGGCACGAACCATACTGATGGCGGCCCGCAGCAGAATAAAAAAAACCAGCGCAAGACAGATCAGGCTCAATAATCCGCGATCGGCTGCGGGAAGCGCATGATCCATCACCAGTTGTGTGCCAACCGGAATGATAAGCGTAATGGCTTCGATGACCAGAGAAAGACAAAAGATCTTGATCAGCGCCCCTTTGATCCCGTACACGCTGCGGATCAACTGCCATGCACTCAGACGCTTTGTGATCTTTTCTGCCTTGAACTCGCTGCCCGGCCATACCTCCAATGCGACGCCGGTAAAACAGCGTGCTATCTCAGCTAACTCAACGGTACGACGCCCCTGTGCCGGATCGTGCACCACAAAGCGGTTATGCGTGGAGCTGACCAGCACAACAAAATGGTTGAAGTTCCAGTGCAGGATACAAGGGGTTTTTAGCGCTTCAAGCTCGTGCAGCTCCATCGACAGCGCACGCGTTGTCATCCCCAACTGTGTGGCGAAGTCGTTCAATCCGGCAAGCGTGGCGCCTCGGGTGGAGAGCCGAAACTGTTGGCGCAGGGCATTCAGATCGATATTTTTACCGTAGTAGCTACAAATCATCGCCAGACAAGCCAGCCCACATTCGGCTGATTCGGTCTGGTGCAGCATCGGGAGTCGGCGGCGCAACCCCAGATCCAATTGGTCGATAATGCTTTTGCGCCAGCGGTTATTCATGTACCGGCCCTGTGGCGCTGTGTTTCATGTCGTAAAACGGCGCCAGCATCCACTGATATATTTTCCGCTTTTCGAGAAACAACGTGGTTTGCGCTTTCATCCCGTTTTCCAGATGGAGGATTTTCCCGTTGTAAGGGATGGTTTGTTTGTCGGGCCTGACCAATACTTTGTAATAGGGAATCGCGGCGGCACGGTCAGTCGGTGCGCCCTGATACGTTTGCATTTCCTGTTGTGAGGCGGGGGCTTTTGAGATCAGTTGCACTGTGCCGGAGAATTGGCCAAATTTTTCAGCAGGAAAGGCCTCGTAGCGTATATTGACGTTGTCGTTGATGGCGATGTAAGGCACGGCATCGTTAGGCACCCATATCACTAAGTAGAACGCGGAGAAGGTATCCGGCATGATTTGCAGCAGACTGTCGCCCACGTTAATCATCTGCCCCACGCTAACGCTTAAGGAGTCTATTTTTCCGCTGGATAACGCGCGAATAATAATTTCACCTTCTGCATCCGCATTCACCCGTTCCTTCTGTAATTCATAGCGTTGTAATTCCATATGATAAATTCGATTATCAAACTCGGCTTCCTGTGTACGCAGATCGCTTTCCAGTCCGGTGATTTTTAATGCATTTTGTTCATTCTGAGTGCTTAAACTAAGCAGGTTATTTTGCTGTTGATAATAAAGTGCTACTTGATTGATTAACTGATCCTTGTTAATTAATCCTTTCATCTGATAACGGCGATAATTCTCCATGTTGGTTTTCATGATGCTTATGCCTTCTTCAGCGTGTGTCAAAATGGCAGAGGAGCGCTCAAGTGCGTCACTGTATTGTTTTTTTTGTTTATTCAATGCATCTAATGTGGATGATTTACTCTTTTCAATACGTGCAATGATATTATCGATACGCACCAGTTGATTTTCTATATCTTTACGATGGTTATCACTGACAACGCCACTGTGGGTACTTTTACTCACATCAATACGATAGAGTGGATCGTTTTTTTTAATATCTTTGCCTTCGGTAACATATTTCTTCACAACAAAGCCCTGTACACCTGAATAAATACTGACAGGACGAGGGTGCGTGCTAATTTCTCCCCCGACATTGACGCGGCGGGTGTAAGTGCCAAGCGTGACAAAAAGTATAAAAGAAAATAGAAAAAACAGGCAAACCAGTGCGGTTAACCAAGGTGATGTGCCAGGGAGTAACAGGGCTTTTCCCTGCCATGGCATTTTTCTGTGTCCTAACGCTTCCTTGCGAAACACGCATACCTCTCTGCATATTATGTATAGTCAATACAGGGGTTAAACTTTCGAAAAACGCACATGTTTAATTACTGTGCGCTATAGCATAGTTATTCCCCTTCGGATGTCAATGTTGTGGAGTGAAGTTAACTTTTTTATAAAGGAAGTTATTAATTTAAAAAATAAATAAAGAAAAAATAAAATAAAAGTTAAACCGATTTTAGTGAAGCGCTGGTAGGATGAAATAAATGAGGTTAGAATGGAAAAACGTAACAAAGATACATTGAATTCCCTCATTCTCTTATGTGTCTGTGTCTATTGATGCCTAATAGTCAGGCTTGGAGCGAGAAATGTTATCAGATATTTTTTCTCCAGTGTGTTTATCATTGACGTCCTACATTATTTTCTTACGAAATAGAAAAATTAAAAATAAATTCTTCCCTATTTCATATAATGTGTTTTTGTCCTGTTTTGTTGGTTTTTTTTATCCCTTGTCAAGGGATTTCCTACACGACATAGATACGTATTTTTCACTGGCAACGAGTCTGGTTTCTTCATTGGTTTCAATTGTTTTAAATATGATAATTTTCTTTTTATTTATATTAAACAGGAGGTCGTATGAGAGAAATTGACGAAAGTATGTTGGTAAATATCTCGGGTGCAGGGAATGACCAAGCGAGCACTAATAAAGAATTGCTTAACACGCTGGGAGAAAATATGGCGTGGGGAGCCGGGGGTGGCGCTGTGGGTGGTATCGCTGGCGCTGCGGGCGGTGCTGTGACTGGTGCAATACAAACAGTTGTGCAGGAAGCGGTTAAACACGGTCCGGTCAGTGTGCCGATCCCTGTGGTGCCAATGGGGCCGACCTGGAACGGCAGCGGCGGTGGTGCGTCACCCTGTGCGCTGGATAAAGAACTGGCAATCGCGCGTCCTCAGTCGTGTTAAGTTCGTTCGTTGTATAACATTCATCGCAGGATGAATGTGCAGAAGGGCAGCATTTTGCTGCCCTTCTTTCGTTGTACCAATGATTATTCTGCTGAATCTTCCGGGTCCGGTTCGAGCACATGATACGCCACGGCGCAGAACAGCGAATTCAGACGGCGAATATCCCCCAGCAGCCCCATATGCAGCGAGCTGGTTTCCAGACTCTGCGGATTTTGTTGATGTAAACGTTCGACGTGCGCATGGGAGTAGCGTCTTCCCAGCAGAATCAAACGGTGCTTGGCTCGGCGCAGGCGTTTGGCGTTGGTCATGTCTCCGGTGAGAAACACCAACATCGCCAGCGAGAGGGAACTGGTGAGGCGTTGATGCAGTGCCAGCAGTTCCTCCATACCTTCAGAGGATAAGGAGAGTCGAGCATCCAGCGCCTTGTTGGTGAACGACGACGAGATATGTTCGAGGATGCCGCCTGCTTGTTTCAGGTTTAACGCCGTGTCGATCACTTCCGCCCAACGGCGCGAATCTTCCTCGCCCAAATCGTCTTGACGAATTTGGGCCAGATAGAGCTTGATGGCGCTGTGAAGCATGTCGGCCTCTTCATCAAGGCGACTGATCTCGCGTTTTTGCTCTCTATTGCCCAATAACACCAGGCGAAAACGTTCCAGCATTTGTGCCACTACGTCGCCCAGTCGCAGCGTTTCACGAACCGCATTGGCGAGAGCAAGTGAAGGGGTATCCAGCGCGCTGTTGTCGAGATAGCGCGGTGCGGCGGTGGCGTTATTCATATCCTCATGGTGCACAAAACGGCGACATAGACGCGCCATGCTGGTCACCAGCGGCAGCATCAGCAGGCAGCGCAGCAGGTTATAGACGACATGAAAATAGATAACCGCTTCGTCAAAAACGATGTTTGTGCTGCTTATCCACTGGGATAGCGGTGCCAGCCAAGGCAAAATCAACACGCAGCCGATAATCTTGAACAACATACTGCCAAGCACCAATTGTCGCGCACTGGCACTTTGTCCGCGTCCTCCGAGTATCGCCAGCACACCGCTACCGAGATTCGCGCCAATCACAATGCACAGTGCCATTTTCAGCGGAAGCAGCGCGGTCGCCGCCAGCGTCGCCGTCAGCAGCACGGCGGCAAGACTGGAATAGCTGACCATGGCGAACACCGCTCCAAGCAGCAGTGCCAACAGCGTGTCATCAGAAATGGAGGTGAAAATCACCAGAATGGCGCTGGAGTGGGTGATGGGGGCCGCAGAGGCGACGATCAATTCCAGCGCCAGCAGGATCAATCCAAGACCGATGCCCACCCGCCCCAACTGGCCAACTCGGGTCTTGCGGTTAGAAAGAAATGCCACGATCCCGCTAAGCAACAGCAGGGGAGAAAGCCAGCCTAAGTCGAACGTCAGGATACGTGCCATGAGCGCGGTACCCACATCCGCCCCCAGCATAATCACCAATGCAGGGGAAAGCGCAATCAGTTGCTGCGACACAAAAGAGATTGCCAGCAGTGCGGTGGCGTTGCTGCTTTGCACCAGCGCCGTTACGCCAATCCCTGCCAGAAACGCCATGCTGGTTTTCTTGATGCTGGCACTTAATATACGGCGTAGGTTTGCGCCATAAACTCGCATAATACCCGTGCGTACGATATGGGTACCCCATACCAGCAATGCAACGGAAGAGAGCAAATGCAGCAGCGTCAACATAGTCTATCCTGATGAATATTGTGGTTCGAAAACAAGCCATGCTGATTGATTATTCAGCGTGCTATACCGCGATATGCTAACGAAGTATATCACATGCCCCGTGATTGTTTTATTCTAAATAAACGTGCGAAAAGTAGAATTAATCTCTGTTTGGATAGGGTTTATTTAATCATTTTTGCTGATTATCAGATTACGCTCTCCTTGCAATATTACAAATCACTAACATCACGATGAAAATAATGCTGCTACACGGGAAGGTGGAATTTATCTACCCTTGTTATCAGATTTTTCATGTTATTTTTTTTCTGGCGACCTCGCGCCAGGAAAAAGGAAATATCTTCAATAAATTCAATGTTGAAGTACTATTCGATTGCTGCATGCGGTATGCTAATTTGGTCTTTGCCCCCCTAATGCTTTATGTTTGCGGCCGGTATTGGCATTTCCGGAAAGCTGATTTGCTTTTTCGGCAAGACTGTCGAGAGAATATGCCTTAACAAGTTTAGGGGAAATAAAAAAGTATAGGTTGCTGCAATTGACTGAACATCATCCCTCGAGATGCAGGTATAACGTTTATACCCGTCATATTTCACGTTGCAAGTGCGTTTGCTGTGTTACTCACCGGAATCACTTACCGGAGTAAACACATCGTGGGGGAGGAGCCGCATCGCTGAGGTTTACCCTTCTAGCACGCACAAGTGAATGATTCAGGGTATACAAGGCCCAAAACGGGTTTTGATTTATAACGGCTCGGCCTCTTATTCCGTTATCAATCTCAGCACTATTTCTGGCGTGTGTGCTACACGCTGGTCGCAGTTTTTTCCATTTGTCACGGCATCAGCGCTGAAAAACGCTGTTGGGTGTGGCTTTTTCACCAACGCAGGGGACTCAAAAGGGGATTTGCATGTCGGAAGAGATCACGCAGCCAACGGCGCAGCGTAAGGGCTTACTCAGAAAAGTAGGGCCCTACATTGCGCTGGTCGGGGCGATTCTGTTTTTTTCAGGGCTATTTTTCAAGGTCGATGGGCTGAATTGGCTGGGGGCCTTCGATTTCACTACCCTCGGCGGTACCTTTGGTGCCATCAAAGAAGGCGGTATAGCCAAGCGACTTAATTTTGATTACACCATATGGACTGAGAACAAACTCTCTGTATCGCAACCCATCTCTCTTTTTTTGCTTTTTGCTTGTGCCCATTTATGCTCAATTGGGTTAAGATCTGGCGAATATGTAGGCAAATACTCCACCATATACCCTGCATCGATGATGACTTGTTGAATATTATGTTTTTTGTGAAAAGTGGCATTGTCCATCATGATTACACTGTTTTTAGGGAGTACTGGGATAAGGACTTGTGTGACCCAGGCATAGAAAACATCGCTGTTAATATTGATATCAAATAATCCGATAGCAAACAGCGTTGTGCCTAATAAAGCGCCGATAACATTTGTTCTTCCCCTAGCTCCCCAGTTCTTCAGGCCAAAACACCGTTGACCTTTTGGGGAATAGCCGTGAGTCCGTGGGGCATCGTGTGAAAAACCACTTTCATCAATAAAAACAATAGGTTTACCTTCTTTTTCATACTGTTGTTTTTTTTGTTGAAATCCCTGCCGGGCGTTTTCGTCGGCTTTCGGATGACGTAGAGTTTTTTTTATAGGTCAATCCCAGCTTTTTAAGCGCTTGCCAAATGGCCTTCTGACAAACGCCAAAACGCTCTGCACGTTCTTTTTGGTAAGCATCTGGATATTGTTCAACATCTTTTATCAACTCGGATTTATCGATCTTTCGCTGACGCGTGGTCGATGCTTTTGACTCTATTTGATTAATCCAACGCGATACAGAGGCAGGGCCAATCCGAAATTGCTTCGCTGTTTCTCGGATACTCAACCCTTCGTTTTTCCGTGTAGATATCACTTTACGTCTAAAATCAATCGAATAGCTCATTTAAATAATGTAATCAAAATTAAGTCGTTTAGCTATATATGCCTGTGAACAGCTGGCAACGGTTAAAGCCATCCACCCTGAGTTTCATATTGAGAAGGGCTTTGTTGAATAATTTAAGATACTGATTTATATAAGCATTATAAAATTTCAACGACTAATTTTTCCTCTCGGAATGCTTTTTATTGTGCTAACTATTTGATTTGTCGTTCTAACAAAATACATTCTCTGTAAATGCATTCTAACTAAAGAAGATGTAAATCAAACGGTTAAATTATTCAACAAAGCCGATCCGGTATTGAAATTTGCATTTACTGGCCCGGATCCGCGTTTGCGTCTGGAAACCATGCGGCGGTTTTTCCGTATTTATGTTAATCTTGCCAAAGATTACGGTGGAACGCTTATTGATGAAAATGATGCTGGTGTATTAGTCTATTTCCGTCCAGAACTGGCGAATATGACCTATAAAGAAAACGAGGCCCTTGATGCTCAGCTTCGCCAGCAATGTGGATCGGATTATCTAAGCGTAGCGGCGTTTATGAACGGGCTTGATCATTATCATCCCGCTAATCCTCCCCATTACTATGTATTCCTCGTTGCAGTACAGCGTGCACATCGAGGAAATTGCCTCGTCAACAGATTATTCAGTGAGCTGAATACAATTCTTGATAGGGATAAATACCCATGCTACGCCGAATGTACAAGATTTAGCATGCGAACACTGATGAGGCGACTTGGTTATAGCGATGCAGGACAGCCGCTTGGCATTGAGGGCTTTCCGCCTCTATATCCAATCTGGCGCGAACCGCAGTAAACAACAGATGATAGATATGGATATGGATATGGATATGGATAAATATGATACAACTTTATTTTCCTGACATATCTGGAACAAGTTTCATTTCTTCGCACAATTTGATCGCGTGTTTAGCATTGTTAACACCCAGTTTTTTGACAACATTGGCAACATGAAACTTGACCGTACTGACGGCAATATTAAGGATAATGGAAGTCTCCGAATATGTCTTACCCTGGCTGATCCAGTAAAGTATTTCCTTCTCACGTCTAGTGAGGTCAACATATTGACAGTTTTTATCTTCTTGTTTCTCATAAAGGAGAGTAAGCAATTCATAACATTGGATCAATATTCCTTGGATTTCATATTTATCCTGTTTTATTGCATTAACGATTTCAGGATTCTGAATTTCATTAGCATACAATGACAGTAATGCCATGATGCTTCCTGGGCAATGTAAAATAAAAGTCTGTCCATCGGCTAAAGAGTGGTAAGGTTGAATCGTATCAACAGATTTAGGAATGTGCCATTTTGAATTAATTATAAGGTTTTTGTCCCAAAAGAGGGGTGAAACACGATTCAAACAAATGGCAATTATGGGGTCTATATGCTGGTATGAGTTTTTCAGATAAACATCTGAAAAATAGTCGGCAACATTACTGAATACAATTATGTCATCCATTCTTTGTTTTTTTAGTATTAAAAAGGCATATTTTACACCCCCATATTTTTTGAGTTTTTTTTCAATAAAATCAACTATATGATTATTTTTCCCCTGTTCTGATAAAAACTCGTTACTCATTTGAACTCCTTTATGGCTTTGTTGAAAAATCAGAATCTGTGATTACTTCGTCTCTGGGGAGGCGACTGTTACGCGATTCAGATGACCACCCTGCAGAGTTTTTAACTGGAGCATGCCCGTTTCAGCCGATGATAGCCCATTTTCTCTTTCCAGTTATTTTACAACCGCTCACGCACTGATTTGTAACGGTGTGCTTACGCTTATGGTAAGAGTTCGAGGGCGAATGAAACGAAAACGTACGCTGAGAAGACAATGCGTTGTTTGAATTGAAACTTAATGACCTTACATCGTTTTCATGGAGAAACGGTCGGTGGTATGGCACTCTCGGTCTGTTGTTTTGCCCTACTCTATTTGGCCGAATCTTCCTAGGTCTTTGCCCATTCCTCATCCCTACGGCCTTCCCTTACGATTGTCAGCGCGATCGCTTACGGTACCTGGCCAGATGTGCGGTCAACTACAGGATGTGATGGTCAATCTGTCCATCCAGAAACTCGTCAACCATTGAGTGAATCACGCCAAGATTCTCATCGATCCAGGGTTTACTGAAGCGTGGGAATATGAAGCCGCTTGCCTTACCGCACCTCTTGGGGTATCACCGGCGCTACTTGCTGCAACTCTAGGCTGTGTCCCTTAATTACGTAACCGGGCGTAAAACAAGCGGATGCAGCCCAGTTTCACCATTGCTAGATAGTTTCTTGCCGTTTTTTCATAACGGCCCCATTCCCAGTCGAAACGCAACAAAACGGTAGGGCATTATGCCGCCTGTAAGTGCGTTAAAAATACCTCATTTGGAGAACGATAACCCAGCGATTTTCGGCCTCGCGTATTGAGCAGGTGTTCGAGTGCTGCAACCTTGCGATGGGTGACATAATTGAAGTCCGTTCCCTTCGGGTAAAAACGCCGTATCAGCCCGTTGGTATGCTCATTCAACCCGCGTTCCCAGGAATGATATGGCCGGGCAAAGTAGACCGGTGCCCCCGTGACTTTTGTAATTTCCCCGTGCTGGGAAAATTCAGAACCGTTGTCAGCAGTCAGGGTTTTAAACTCGCAGAAGGTATTGGCAACGATGTCCCTGAAGGCCGCTACCACTGTCTCTGCTCGCTTGTTGGGCAGTTTGCGAATGATGACCAGCTTGACGGCTTTATCGACCACCGTCAGCAGGAATGATTTCTGATCTTTGCCAAAGATGGTGTCAATCTCGAAATGCCCGGGTTCCTGCTTGAGGTCAGCAACGGCCGGCCGCTGCTCAATGCCAACACGGTTGGGAATAGGACCGCGTTTGTTCTCATCGGTCTGATAGTTATACCGTTTACCCCGATGAGGGAGCTGCTGATACAGCTCACCGCCGGCCCGGCGCTCCTGCTGGATATAGCGATAGAGCGAGTTCTTGCTGACGGACAGGCCAAATTCCAGGACCAGGCGCCCACTGATGACCTCAGGTGAGGTGTGGGTAGACAGCGCCGTTCTGATAACGTCCTGAATGTGCGGTTCAAGCTGGTTAATCACGCTGTCCGTCCGTGTTTTCTGCCGCCGCCCTCTGGCCAACGTTTCGGCCCTTCTGCAGGAATAGACCCCGTTGAAAGCGGCGTCGGTATTGCGTCTGAGTTCCCTGCTGATGGTAGAACGAGGAAGCTCCAGTTCCCGGGCGATGGTGGCCTGGTTAACCCCATCACCACGCCGCTTTTCGATGTAGAACCGTTCTTTGTGAGTCAGATGTTTTCCCTGCATGCAACGGGATCTCCAGTAGGGCCAGAACGGTGATTTTATCCGACTCTGGCCAGTGGGTCACTTTGTTGCATTTCGACTGGGAATGGGGCGTATAAAGCTTGCAGTGTGCCACTTTCGAGTACGTATCCACGAACGTCTGCTGGTAGATACGGCCCACCGCTTTCAGATTGCCAACGTAGAAGGTGTCCTGCGACCCGAGATATAGCTAAACGACTTAATTTTGATTACATTATTTAAATGAGCTATTCAATTGATTTTAGACGTAAAGTGATATCTACACGGAAAAACGAAGGGTTGAGTATCCGAGAAACAGCGAAGCAATTTCGGATTGGCCCTGCCTCTGTATCGCGTTGGATTAATCAAATAGAGTCAAAAGCATCGACCACGCGTCAGCGAAAGATCGATAAATCCGAGTTGATAAAAGATGTTGAACAATATCCAGATGCTTACCAAAAAGAACGTGCAGAGCGTTTTGGCGTTTGTCAGAAGGCCATTTGGCAAGCGCTTAAAAAGCTGGGATTGACCTATAAAAAAAACTCTACGTCATCCGAAAGCCGACGAAAACGCCCGGCAGGGATTTCAACAAAAAAAACAACAGTATGAAAAAGAAGGTAAACCTATTGTTTTTATTGATGAAAGTGGTTTTTCACACGATGCCCCACGGACTCACGGCTATTCCCCAAAAGGTCAACGGTGTTTTGGCCTGAAGAACTGGGGAGCTAGGGGAAGAACAAATGTTATCGGCGCTTTATTAGGCACAACGCTGTTTGCTATCGGATTATTTGATATCAATATTAACAGCGATGTTTTCTATGCCTGGGTCACACAAGTCCTTATCCCAGTACTCCCTAAAAACAGTGTAATCATGATGGACAATGCCACTTTTCACAAAAAACATAATATTCAACAAGTCATCATCGATGCAGGGTATATGGTGGAGTATTTGCCTACATATTGGCTTTGTTGAATAATTTAACCGTTTGATTTACATCTTCTTTAGTTAGAATGCATTTACAGAGAATGTATTTTGTTAGAACGACAAATCAAATAGTTAGCACAATAAAAAGCATTCCGAGAGGAAAAATTAGTCGCTGAAATTTTATAATGCTTATATAAATCAGTATCTTAAATTATTCAACAAAGCCCTACATATTCGCCAGATCTTAACCCAATTGAGCATAAATGGGCACAAGCAAAAAGCAAAAAAAGAGAGATGGGTTGCGATACAGAGAGTTTGTTCTCAGTCCATATGGTGTAATCAAAATTAAGTCGCTTGGCTATAACCCGGATGAGCCGTCTCGATTTCGCCGCTGGCCTCATCATCATGCGCCTTTTTCTCCAGCGCTGCGATTTGGACATCGGTAAGCACGATGCCTTCTCTGGCAACTTTTTCCTCAAGCGCCTTCAGGCGTTTACGGAAGTTCTCCAGATCGTGCCGTTGCCAGATGGACCGCACGCCGCTGCCGGAGATAAATACGCCTTTTTTACGCAGCTCATTACTGGTCCGGTGCTGCCCGTGGGCCGGGAACTCAACGGCATATTCAACAACCGCGCGTTCAGTGGCTTCGTCGGCGCGGTTCTTCAGGTTGGGAACCCGGCGGTTCTGGTTAACCAGTGCATCGATGCCACCTTCAGCAGCCAGTTCCTGATAACGGTAAAACGTGTCGCGCGACACGCCCATGATCTTGCAGGCTTTTGATACGTTACCAAGTTCTTCGGCGAGATTGAGCAGGCCGGCTTTGTGTTTGATGATGTGATTGTTAGTATGAAGCATGAGAGTTACCTCGCGTTTTGTTTAAGGATTAGACACCCATATCAAAACCGGTAACTCTCAACCTTTCAAGGTTATGTGTCAGATCAAGTCGCGACTAATACACGTTATACAACAAATACACCAGCCTGCTTATCGGGATAAGGCTGTATGAAAATCTCTTGACCAATTGTGGCCTGCACCAGGGATTTAATACGCACGCTGACAGTCAGTAAGCGCACGATTCGTATCGATTTTGCAAAGAGCACAACTCCATTATGGTTCTCTTTGCGCTTTGACCGGCACCGTACCTTGGCCCAGTCTTTTTTTTGCCTGTCAGTTACGCTCCTCGCCACCGACATCCTCACGAGAGGCGTAATCGATCTGCAAGACGATGCGCAGCATTGCGGCAACCGGTTCGAAAAGTGCATCAGGGATACGCTCGCCACATTTCACATCATAAAACAGCGTTCGCGCCAGAGGGACGTTCTCTACCATCGGAATGGCCTCACGTTGCGCCAGTTCAACAATATGTTGCGCCATAGCATCCCTGCCTTTCTCCAACACGCGCGGCACAGGCATCGTCTCGGGATCGTATCCCAGACAAACCACCAAATGGGTGGGGTTACGCACGATCACCGCCGATTGCCTGACGTTTTGTGCCAAACTGCCGCTCTGCACTTCGTGCTGTAGCGCACGACGACGCTGTTTAATATGAGGGTCACCTTCCCGGTTCTTGTTTTCCTGTTTGATGTCCTCCTTGCTCATGCGTTGCTGCTTCAGCGTATGAAAACGCTGATAGCTATAATCCGCCACTGCCAGTACCAGATAAAAGCCCAGCATGCCAAACCACATAAAACGCATGATGGCGGAGAATGTGGGTAACGCACAGAGAGGATCGCAATAAGGCAACGCACGAAACGTCGACGCGTAGCCATAAAACAACAGGAGAAAAATCGTGCACAGCAGTATAACTTTCAAACAGGATTTGAGCAGTTCAACCACGCTGCGCCAGGACACAATCTGTTTAAGATTGTTCACCGGGTTAAGTTTGCTCCCCTTGAAGCCCACCGCCTTACTGGCAACCACAAAACCGATTTGAATCAGCACGCTGAAAACGGTGGCAACGCTTACCATCGCCCCCAGGTAAATCAGCACCAGACCGCACTCCTTCACCAGTGCACGCACGATGGTGCCCAGCGCATAGGAGAAAGGGGCATTAATAACGCGTACCGATTCCTGAATGAGCAAGGTGATGTTTTGTATGAGCACATCGGAAAAAAAATGAAAAAAGAGAAATAAGGCGAGCAGTTGTGCGCCGGAGGTCAGCTCAACGCTTTTGATCACCTGCCCCTCTTTTTCACCATCCTGCCGCCTTTTTCGGGTGGGCTGCTCCGTTTTCTCACTCATGTTGAGCAAACCACTCGCAAACATGCTGGTAGAGGTGTTCACTCTCCACCAGATAGTGGTGCAACGCATAGGGCAGTGACACGATCAACAACAACAAGACCAACAGGCTTTTGATGGGCATAGCCAGAAAGAACACGTTCAACTGCTGCGCCGAACGATTCAACAACCCCAGTGCCATATCCGCCAATACCATCACCAATACGGCAGGTAAGGAGAAGCTCAAACACAGGTGATAGAGCGCTTGCCACTCCACCTTGATAAAATCCAACAGTTGCTGATTAAACACCAGCATGTTGCCTGGCGGTAGGTAATGATAAGAGTCATACAGCACACTCAGGTGCAGGTTGATCCCTCCGCTAATAAAAAACAGCGCACAGAGAAACTGGCTGAACAACAAACCAAAAAGCGACGATTGGACGGACATCGCAGGGTTGAATACCGCACTCATGGTTGCACCACGCAGTGTATCGATAATAAATCCCGCCATATCCACGGCCCAAAAAGGAATTGCACCGCAGAACCCCAATATCAGTCCGATGAGCAACTCACCGGGAATATAGCTCAACCATGTCCACCCCTCATCGATATCCTGGGGAACAGGCACCACGGCCAGCATCGGCAATGCAATCGCCATCAACACCGCGTTTCTCACTAACGGCGACCCCAGATTCCCTGCCTGCAACAGCGGAAACAGTAGGGTCATCCCCAGTGGGCGCATCATCAGGAAAGCCAGATGCGCGATCTCTTCGTTAAGCACCAGATTCATGCATGCGCACTTATTTGCAATAGCACCTGGCGTGTATATCCCAGCAGGATGCCGCCAAGCCAGTGATAAGTCGCCATCAGCATCAGCGCCACGGCCAACAGTTTGATCATAAATTGCAGGGTCTGATCCTGTATCTGCGTCAGCGCTTGTAACAGGCTAACCAGTACGCCGACAACACACGCAACAACAATGATCGGCATTGAGGTCAGCAAGACGATCCACAACAGTTGGGTCATCAGGTGCGTCAGAGTGGCTTCATTCATACGAAACTCTGTACTAACTGGGAAAGGATCAGGTCCCAACCGCCGGCCAAGAGAAAAATTAACAGTTTGAACGGTAAGGCGATGGTCATGGGTGAGACCATCATCATCCCCATCGCCAGCAGGATATTGGACACCAGCAGGTCAATCGCAAGAAACGGCAAATATATCAATAAGCCGATACGAAACGCCTGGGTCAATTGGCTGACCGTGAACGCTGGCAGCAAAATGAGTAAGGAGTCGTCCTTCACTGTGCGACGCACCTCTTCCGGCCAGGTTTTCGCAATCAGGTTCTGAAAATAGTGCACTTGCTTATCTTCAGTGTTTTTTATCAGAAAGTGGCGATAGGGCGTCAGTGCCTGGCTATCCCAACCGCTCATCCAGGCGGGTTCGCCCTCAACGGCAACCGGATGCCACTGCGCCTTTACCGCCAGCAGCGTCGGGGCCATGATAAACAGCGATAGCACCAACGCAAGGCCATACAGCGCCATATTTGGTGGCACCTGCTGGATCCCCAGGGCATTGCGCAAGATGGAAAAGACCACCGCCAGTTTGAGAAACGAGGTTCCCATTACAATAATGAGCGGCAGCAGCGAAAGCACA
This sequence comes from Symbiopectobacterium purcellii, assembly GCF_052050035.1. GTDB lineage: Bacteria > Pseudomonadota > Gammaproteobacteria > Enterobacterales > Enterobacteriaceae > Symbiopectobacterium > Symbiopectobacterium purcellii_A. Next base: position 2,286,414 of record NZ_CP189882.1, on the reverse strand, counting down.
AACAGCAGCGCAATTAACTGCCAGGGAGAGTCAGGTAGTGACATGTGAGTTCCACGCTATAGGGTTGACGTCCCCTTATACCTCGGCTAAACCAGCCCCACCTACCGGGCATTCACCCCATCTTTCCCCTACCACTGTTCAATCTTGTGCTGTCAGATACCATTGCCGGATTTGCACCAAAAAGCGGTCGCCGCAACCAATCAGCGCACCTTTACCAATGGCTCGGCCATTCAACTTCAGCGTTGCTTCAGGAGAGAACTCGGCGTTCACCGCCACCGTATCACCCACCTGTAGCGTTCGCAGCGATCCCAGTGTCAGCGTGACCTGCCCGACCTCAACCAACAATTTTTGCGGCAGCGCCGCAAGATCCACTGACAGGGACTCGGCGCAAGGAGGTTCATCCAGTATTTCACTAGCGCTATTTTCAAGCTCAGCGCCTAACGCTCTACAGTGCATTGTGTTATCTCCGTTTATCTGGACATACGCCGCCTGCTTCAACAATGGCGACAAGGCGAAATGCCCCGCACGTAAATCACCATACGGGTGTATTGCGATCCCATCCCCCCGCGTCAGACTCCGTAAAACAGACAGCGGGAGCTCACACTCTCCGGCATACAGCGCACACCGCAACGGTGGCAATGGACCAGTGGGGACACCATCGGGCACGATCAACGCATGCAGATGTTTAAACCCAGCGTCAGTATTGCCAAACAGCACGGCCTTAAAAACAACCTGTTCCACTTGCCAGGTAAAAACGACGACCCATTGCTCGGACAGCGCGCTACAAGGGCTCGGTGCCGCATTCTCCCGCACCATACTGGCCTGGCACTGTGCCAGCAACGGCGATAGCGCCCACTCAGCAATATCCTCAAGCAATACCCCATCCACCGTTGCCACCTCAGCGGTGCCCAGCATCTGCTCACACAGAGCCCGCCACCCAGCGTCTTCCAGCCAAACGTGGCTCACCGATGAGCCTTCCTCGAAGGAAAGTGTTATAGCTACCCCAGGTTGAGCGCATGTCCACGTTTGTAAACCGATATGCAATTCGCCTGCGGTTACGCCCTCAGGAAGAAGATGCTGCGCCAGGTTCCACGTATCCTGAGTCGTCCTTAACATATTCAACCTCCAGAAAAACGGCATGGCCTGCCTCGCGCAAACGCGCGCAGAGCCAGGATGAAATAAGGCTCAAGGTGTCGAACAGCTCGCGCTGAGACACCTGGATACAAAGGTGAAGTTCACCGTCCCTCTCGCTGACCTCACACAGCATCACTTCACCATTGCAACTCACCATGCGATAACGCTGTCGACGATGCGCGTGAGGTAAAAGCGGAGAAGAAGTGCAATGCGTTGCCTTTTGGGCTATCAGTTGCATAAATTTCTGAGCGTCCATCGCGGTTTCAGCGTCGGTCGCTTCCGGCTCCGGCAGCGTGTGCCACAGACTCCCTTCAACGCGTGGCCCGCTCATGAATAGCGGCTCATCGTCTACAGCCTGCATCGTTGAGCACACTGTGCAGTTTTTCCTGCTTTTTCATGACAACATTCAACGCGTGCCTTACCGCGTCTTGCTGCGACAATACGGCGCGCTGCTCATCAGAAAGCGCCATCTGGTTAGCCATCAATTGCTGATCCTTATCGCGCAATGTCATCAGTGTCTGCTTATGTGCCAGCAGTTCATCGCTGATACGCGTGCCGGACCAAGCCAGCCAGGCGTTTCGTTTTTCTACCAGCAATGTGCGCTGGGCCGAACAGGTGCACATATCCTGTTCCAGTTGCTGGAGCTGAGAGCGTTGCTGTACCAACTGTCGGCGCAAGGTGATTTCCCGACGCTGCTTGATGGCCAATAAGGCCCGCAGCATCACGGTGTTACCAGCGCACTGAGCCGTTGCAATAACAGGTCGCGGTGACATGGTTCATTCTCCTGCTGTTGTAAAAATGCATTGATCGCCGCGTACTTTTCTACCGCCAGATCGGCGAGCGGATCCTCACCTTGCTGATACTCCCCCACTCGCACCAGCAACTCTACCTCGCGATAAACACTGAGCAAACGGCGTACCTCATTGGCAAGCGTCAGGTGCATCTGGCTGGTGACGTTAGGCATGATGCGGCTTACGCTGGCGAGCACATCAATCGCTGGGAAATGCGCTGCCTCAGCCAACTGGCGCGACAGCACAATGTGCCCATCGAGCAGCGAGCGCACCTCGTCCGCCAGCGGCTCATTCATATCGTCTCCCTCCACCAGCACGGTGTAGAACGCAGTAATGCTGCCACAGCGCCCTTTACCGGTCCGCTCCAACAAACGCGGCAGCGCGGCAAACACGCTGGGGGGATAGCTGCCAGCAACCGCACGCTCGCCCGCCTCGATGGCGATCTCCCGCGCGGCGCGAGCGTAACGCGTCAGTGAATCTGCCATTAACAGAACGCGCTGGCCCCGATCGCGAAACGACTCTGCGATGGTGGTCGCCACATACAGCGCGCGCATGCGCTCTAGCGGCGGTCTGTCTGACGTGGCGACAACAACAACGCAGCGACGTCGCGTCTGTGCGTTAAGCGAATGTTCTAAAAACTCTCGCACCTCGCGGCCACGCTCTCCGATAAGTGCCAGGACAATCACCTCGCAGTCCGCACCGTCACACAGCATGGAAAGCAACGTGCTTTTCCCCACGCCCGCTGCCGCGAAAATCCCGATACGCTGCCCTTCACCGCAGGTGAGTATGCTGTCTATCGCCCGCACACCGGTTAGCAACGGGCGATCGATAAGCCCACGAACCAGTGCCGCCGGCGGTGGGGCGTCAAAATCGCGCCACGGTCCTTGCCACGTCTCATCGCCATCCAGCATCTGCCCCAGGCCATCAACCACGCGCCCCATCAAGGCCTCGCCAACGGGAACCTGCTGACGTCGTCTTAGCGGCCGCACCTTCTGGCCGCAATACAGACCTACGGTACTGGCGAAGGGAGATAACAACGCGTCTTCGCCGTCCACTGCAACCACTTCAGCCAAAGCGCCGTCGGGCAAAATCTGGCAAAGTTCGCCCATAAACACGCCGGGCAAGCGCACTTTCAACAACGAGGCGCTGATATGCCGCACCCGCCCCGTCATGTCGATACCATCAGGCGGTCCACCGGACAAGGCCAGTCGCTGGCTCACGGCTTCTACCAGAGAGGAAAACTCAGTCTTCATCATCGAATGCATGCTCGGGGTTCAGGTCAATACTGTGTACCACCTGGATAAGGCAGTGCTCCCCAACTTCCTGCCACGACAACACCGCAATGTCGGTGTGTTGTTGCTCGATGACCTTACGCAAGAAACGACGTGTATCCACCGAGCTGACAATCACAAACTCGCCGTACACCGTTTGCGCATCGGTAATCAATTGCAATATCTGCGCACGTTGTTCATGGCTTAATGCGGTGTAAGTGCCCATTGCAGTCTGTCGAATGGATTCGCGAATCACATTCTCCATATCTTCCCCGATGCGCAGCACGCGCAGCGGCATCCCCTCTGCCATCAGACGATGCAAAATATGGCGGCGCAAGGCGATGCGAACATATTCCGTCAGCATCTGGACATCTTTTTCCCGCGGAGCCCACTCAATCAGCGTGCCGAAAACCAGGCGCAAATCGCGGATAGAGACCCGTTCTGATACCAATCGCTGGAGCACCTCGGCAATTTTGTTGATGGGCATTTGCCGCTGAAGTTCTTTCACCAACTCGGCATAGCGTTTCTCCATGGCATCCATCAGGTAGCGCGCTTCTTGCACCCCGATAAACTCCGCCATGTGGTTCACCAACACTTTATGCAACAACGCAACAAGGCACTGGTCTCCGGTAAACACGGTTTGCCCCGCCTGTTGTGCACGCTGCCCCTCAGCGGCAGACAGCCACCTAATTCGCCCCATTCCCTGCGGCAACTCGTGCGCCTCTGGCATGGCATCGGCCGCCGCCACGCGGGTGAAAACCATGCAGGAAGCCGCCACGGGGAGCGTCAGAGAGAACACCGACTCCTGATAGACAAGCACCGCCATGCTGTTCTCAGTCATTGAAGCATCGACGATGATGGAGACATCCGGCAGCGGGACACCCAGGGCGTCGAACAGGGTCTTGCGCAGAGCATCGATCTCCACTGAAAGAGACTCTGAATGCAGGCGCGGCGCAAGGCGCAAAGTCAGAGGCTGCGCGCCTGGCACCATCTGATCCTCATCAACGCTGCCCTGTGGCGCGGATACAGGCTGCGGATGTCGTGCGCGATACCACAGCAGCGCACAAGGCAATGCCGTGAGTACCGCCATGATAAAGAAGTAGATAAACGGGAAGCCGGGAATAACGGCAAACAGCAACATCACCACCGCCGCGAGGATCAGCGCCTGGGGCTGTTTCCCCAATTGCGTGCTCAGCTCACGCCCCAGATTTTGCCGTTTCTCACCCGGCACGCGGGTGACGATAATACCGGCACTGAGCGAAATCAGCAGCGAGGGGATCTGGCCGCACAGGCCGTCACCGATAGAGAGCACACTGTAGGTTTGCACCGCATCCCCAATCGACATGCCGTATTGCACCACGGCAATGGTGATGCCGCCCAGAATATTCACCAGCACAACAATAATACCGGCGATAGCATCCCCTTTCACAAACTTCATGGCGCCGTCCATCGCACCAAGAAAACGGCTTTCGTGCTGCACGTGCAGACGCAACTGCCGCGCCTGATCCGCATCGATAACCCCGGCACGCAAATCGCCATCGATACTCATCTGTTTGCCCGGCATGCCATCGAGAGAAAACCGGGCGCTCACCTCGGCCACGCGCTCCGTACCCTTAGTAATAACGATAAACTGCACGATGGTGATGATGGCGAAAATCACCAGCCCCACCGTCAAGTTGCCCCCCACCATAAAGCGGCCAAATGCATCGATAATATCACCAGCATTATGCTGCAACAGCACCAGCCGCGAGGTGCTGATGGTCAGTGACAGCCGGTAAAGCGTGGTGATCAACAACAGTGAGGGGAACACCGACAGATCCAATGGATCGTTGATGTAAATCGCAAACAGCAACAAGATGATAGAAAAAGCCAGATTAATGGCGATCAGAATATCCACCACAAACGTAGGCAACGGCAGGGTGATCATGACAATCGCCATGAGCATTACCACGGCGAGAATAATATCTTGTCTACCGGCGCACATTTGCAACCAGCGCTGGACGTTATCTTTTCTTATCACGTCGGTTCGCATAATGTTTCCAGAAAGGTTCGCTGGCGACGGTGCAGCCATAGCCATTGTTCCGCCACGCTGTCTGCCATCGGGGCACAACTGATCACCATGCCTTGACGTAACGTGAAGACACGCTGAGGAATACCCGCAAACCAGGCGGGGTGGGCGCGTTGCAGTGCAACAAGCAGTAACGCATTATCCCGCCAAGGATCCAGCAGACATTGACTGATATGCATCCGTCCCTGACGGAAGGTGAGGAAAGTCTGAAATCCCCGATCGACCCATTGCATTTCGGCAGAGGGAGGTTGCTGCGCCAGTTCGGACAACTGTATAAAGCGCTGGATGTTTCTTTCGATAAACAGATCTAATGTCATGATGTCTTTCCTCTCATGTCCGGAAACAGAATCCCAGAGAAGACAAGGAGGAGAAATCAAGACAACACCTGATTACCCTTCAGTTTTTGCAGCACGGCAAGAATGCTTTCACGCTGATCTTCATCGCTAAAACAGGCATCCGGCATCACTCTGAATTGCACATTCAGATAGCGCACGATGTGCTTGAATACCGTTGCGCTGGTCGTCAACGAGGAAATTCGCGCGATAAGCCAATCCTCAAACAGCCAGCTTTCCTGCGTAATATCAATCAGTAAGATCAAAAGCGAATCGGCAGGTAAGGGATAACGCTGTTCCTGTGCTTTACACTCTTGTTCCAGCCCCAAAAACAGCAACAGACGGCGCAGGCGAACCAGTACAGTCGCCAATCTGGCTTGCTGAGCGCCGCCGACAGACAGTGAGAGTTCAAACGCCGCCATGCGTAACACCACGCGCAGCCGACGCTGACGATCGGACCAATCCATGATGCGTTTAAACCATTCCGATAACGGTATGTCTTGTTCATCCATCGCGCGTTGGAATAAGCGGCCAATAGGTGCCAGCGCCGCCTTGCTGACAGTACCAAGCTCCATCAGACCGAAGAGTGTGGTCTCATACGCATTTTCTTCGATAAGCTGAGCCAACTGCGTGTGCAGCGCCTTTTTTCGCTTTTCATCCAACGCCGTTGAGGCGAGGTGTTGAGCGAGGGTGAAAATACGCTGCAGCCCTTCCAGCGCCTCGCTATTCTCCTCTGACGACGCGGCGAGAAACGTCGGAAGACCACCGTGTTGCTCACGCAAGCGTTGTATAAGTGCAATTAACTCTTGCTGTCTGCGTAGCTGCCTTTCTGACGATGCCAGCCGCTTTTCGTCACGCATTCGGCCAGAAAGGACCAGGCTCATCTCTTCCAACGTTGAATCCAGCGATTCGCCTGCCACTTCTTCCAACTCCAGCAACGCCATGTCCATCGGCGGCAGGCTGAATTCGACAGTGCGCACCGGCAGCGCCCGATGCGATTCGTGGTGCGGTGCTAGCGCCGGACTGACGGAGTTATGATCCTCTGGCATTTTCATCATCAAGCCTTGCCTCCGGTTCCTGAATACCGAGCTCACTCTCGGTATCTATCCACGCCAGCACTTGCTGAAAATGCCGACTGAGCGAAAAAGAGACGCTAAGCTGTGATGATGTCAGAACGGCTTCATCCCTGGCCAACTGCGGGTCGCAGACGATGGCTAACCGCTCCCCGAAAGCATCGCGCATTCTGGCCTCTCTCTCGGGATGAATCTGCAAAGTGGCCCCCCCCATAGCAGCCAGTTGCTCCACCTGCTGCGACAAACGCGCGCACAACAAGTCATCAACGGGCTGTTGGGAAAACCAGGCACGCAATACGTTTCCCATAGCAAGTCGAATGCGTGACGTGACCGCCTGCACCACACACTGTTCTACCGATGCAGCGTCACACAGTGACACCACGTGGCGCGCCAACCACTGCTCCTCACACCGGGCAAGGATCTCCTGCTGACGGCGAGAGAACTCAGCATAAGCCTCATGCTGTATCTGGCGCTGCGAGTGGCGCGCCTGACGTATTATTTGCTCTGCCTTACGGCTCGCCGCCTTCACAATAACAGCGGCCTCATGATGGGCATCAAGCAGGCTGTGGGTATAAGCCAACTGCGTGTTTAGCCTGTCAGCAGGGATCACGGGGAAACCAGGAAGTTGCCCATCAAGCTCAATCAACGGGAGTCGGCACAGCGGCATAGCATACGCTCCAGTAAATTCATGGTGGCCAGAGGTATCACGGGATACAACGCTTGCTTGAGCGGTGGCAGCTGTATCAAAAGCGCCTGAAGCACAGGTTCATGCTTGGCAGCACGATACAGCATGGCGATCCCCATACGATTCGCCGCATCGACCACCTGTTCCGGTGAATAAAAAGCGGGGTATTTGTTGTCACACATGCCAAACAGATGCCAGATCAGATCGTTATCCAGCCAATGACGAAGCACGTGTCGATAATTAGGCAACAGAAAGTAATCCCCGCACGCCAGCGCCAGCAGCCCAAGCGCCAGCGCGTATTTCGAGATATTCGGTGCCAGCACGGTCAAACGGCGCTGACGTTCATCAAGCCGCCCCGGCAGACAAATCGGGCCACGCCGTGCCCGTAACGCGCGGTTCAGCGCGCGATCTAAAACCGGGGATTCGCCATAACGCCACCGTTCGCACCGATAAAACCCTAACGAGGCAAACCAGTCAGGGTGCGCGTAGCGGGCGGGCTGCCAGACCGCACGGTGCAGCAGCAAGATCAACGCATCCGGTCTGCTGGACTCGTCCGCGGATACACGCGCCACGCTGCCAGTATCAACAGGGCCGATGCCAGTAAAATCAGCGTTAACATCACATGTTGTCGATAACGGGATAGCCATTTCAGGAGCGCTCTCTGTTCAACGGATTGCGGCGGCGGCGCTACCCGAGCGCGGTAGCCGGCAGGCTGCATCAAAATACTGATTTGATCGTACTGAACACCGGGTATCGCCTTTTCAATCAGACTCTTAATTTGTACGCGAAACGCTTCCAGGTTCACCCGCGGGGAAAATTTAAGGTACACCGCTACCGAGGTGCTATCACCAGAACGGGTGCCGACATCGTCGCTGGGGGGATGGGATGCTATCGCGACAGAGGCATGCACAACGCCATCCATTTGACTGAGCATCTCTTCAATGTGCTGTTCGGTGAGATACAGGATCTTCTGCTGCTCTTCCCGGGGAGAAACCACCAGTTGGTTAGGTGGAAACATGGTTTCTACCGTGGTGTAGCGTTTACGCGGAAAGCCATCCATGCGCAGCACTTCAACAGCATCGATAAAGCGGGATTGCTCGACGCGCAGCGTTACCCCGCCGTCCGGCGAAGGTTGCTTATCCGCATCAATGTTGTTGTTCATCAGAATCGCCAACATCTGGTTAGCATCGCTCTGAGACAAACCGTTGTAGAGCTCAACACGACAGCCCGCCAGCATAAAAGCCAGTATTGCCATACCCAGACAACGGAAGGCGTTCATGTCATATTGGCCAGTTTGTTGACCGTTTGCGCCGCAGAACCGGCGACCTTTGCGCCAAGATCGACGCCGACACTCAACGTCAAGATCTTCGCCTGCTGCTGCAACATCTGCTCCGGTGATAAGGTTTCTACCGCACCGGATACCGTTCCGCCATTCAGCATCTGTTTAAAAGTCTGCGCGGCCTGACTGTCCGGTGCATCCATCGAGGACACCGGTTCAAAACTGTCATAACGGCCATCTGGCAATATCTTCTGAGAAATAGTCATGGGTGTGTCCATGGTGTACCCCGTAATCACGGTGAGGAGCTCATAATGAAAAGCACTGCTTGACCACGTTAGCGTCCGGCGTATTCACGTGCTCCAAAACGCGCATCGCCTCTTCAGGTGCCTCCAGTCCCAACAGCAGAACGGCCATGCATACCGCACAATCATCTCTATCGGTCACCAGATTCGGCACCACTGGCACTATCGCGCGCACTTGACGCCACAAGCCATGATTTACTCCGGCAAAAGCGGTTTCAAGCAGCAGTTGTCGTTCAGCAGACGTCAGCACGCTCATATCTTCGAGATAATCCCACTCAGCAAATTTTTGATGGTATTGATCATCGCGCTTTCGTAGTTGATAAAAGTGGAATACTGCTGCACAGCAAACTGCGCCTTGAGCATGGCGTCTGGATTGGTTAAATCTTTGTCATTCATTTTGTCTTTGACATCTTGACCGGCCTTGCTTGCCAGACTAGACAGCGTGTCAATGAGCTGTTGAACATCCATCGTTGATCTCCATAGCGTACGGCTTTGTTGCGTGGTGCATCGGGTTACCGGGCAATATGTTTGCTGACATCCACTATCGTGTTAACCGGTCAGCCCGCCTATCCGGTGTTTAACCTAACTACGTGCTTTTCCACGAAATATCCGGTCTATGTCTATTTCTAACCAACGCTCACCGTCGAGCAGGCACGTTACCGCACCTTGTTGGCACAGCCGCCGTACCAGCTTTTGGCGCTGGAGCGCTAAACGTCGGGGCAATACATCGGTTATGACTAACATGCGGACATACCTCAACGCAGAAACCGAAAGTAACGCCTCTTGCAACAGCCGCCAGAGCCGCAGCAATGACGCGGGTTGTGAGGCGCCGTCCGGTGATCGGGTTAAACCACAGATAAGCAACGCATTATTCTGAACACGAAACACAAGGCGATAGGGAGGCAGCGTGATGTGCTGCCCGAGACGCAATCCGCACCCCGACAAAAACAGGGGCTGCGGCGCTAAACCAACCGCTTGCAGTTGCCTGCAAAAAAGGGCTTCCAGTCGTTCCATCATTACTTCGCAAGGGAATGAAGCGTCTGACTAAATACTTCAACCATTTTGCGGCCCATTTCCATCATCTGCTGCATGACGTCGACAGCCTTTTGCACAATGTCGTCGAGATTTCGGATGTAGGATTGCGCATTTTTACTTTGAAAATCCGCCAATGCCCGCTCGATGTCTGCTTCACGGTTTTCCGATGCCGCGGAAAAGGAAAAGAGCCCATTGGCTATCGATCCCGAACCGTTGAACCCCATCGTGGTGAGTTCTCGGGCACCTGCGCCGCCGATTTCCCCCATAATTCCGCCGTTCAGTGCACCCGTGCACTGCATAAAGCCGCTTAAACAGGTGCCTAATGCATTATTCCTCGCCGCACTAAAGCTATGCTCAATCGCGTTTAAACTGGTGGACAGCGCATTCATTTCAAGCCCCCACCCTAATATCTGCTTCTTTTCGTTATACATGCGCATCACATCACGTAAACGCCGGGCAAGGTTTAAGAGTGTTCCCCACAGCTGATCAAACATCGCGAAAAAGTCATTCAATTCTGCATCGCTAGCGGCCTTTTCCTTGGTTGCCACTGCGGCATTCGTCTTTTGTGATAAGACGGAAGAGAGATGGTCTGGCGTCGCATTGACGGGGAATAGGTCTATAGACAGCGTATTTTGGTCCATAAGAATATTTTGGCTCATAACGTATCCTCAGGCACGGCTACAGGCAATTTTTGCCAATACCGCACCGTAATCTTCCATTATTAATGTCGAATTGCTTACGGCAGTGCTACTTTGTCGCAAATAATCGCCAAGCTGTATTTCCTGATTTTTTTTATGTGCCTGCGTCCAACTGTCTTTGATGTCGTTAATACGTTGCATAACGATTAACTCTTCAATTTCTTTACGCAACTCTGTGGCTTTCCATTGAGCAACACCCGATGTTATTTTTTGTCCACCACTTATCGCCAAGCGCACCGTGGTTAACCAGGAAACGGAGACGTCTTTAATGATGCTGGAGGCCAGCCCTTTGCCTAGCGAGATCATAAAACGTCTACGCAACGCTTTTTCTGCGGCGGCAACGCCTTTTTCCAAAACGTCTTTCGCCACATCTTTCAGGGCGCTTTCCAGCGTTTCTGCTACAAGTTGCTCGATTCCATGAACGGTGGTGCTATGCCCCATCGTGCGTGCCAAATAGCGGTTGACGTTCCCCTCAAGCGTGGCTTCGAGTTCACTGACAAAACCTTTAGCCGTATTTTCAGCAATCTGTTTAATCTGCTGCCCCACCTCGCCGCTCTGTTGACTCACTGCCTCAACCAATGTTTTACCCGCGCCGCTGCCCACTTCCTTTTCAGCCGCAGAGATCAAACCGCGAGCCACATAAATACCACGACCGATCTGCAAAATATCCAGCCCCATCGCGACATATTCACAGGTGTTCTGTACCAAACCTGCCGCATGAATAACGGCTTCACAGTCGGCTTTATTTACCCCCAGACCCAACGCTAACTCAGCGCCACCTTTTACGAGTCCGGCAACCCCTGCCGAGCAGTAAGCAATGCCAGCGCTAAAGGCGAGTGGATCTGCCGTTGCGACCGCTTCAACCAGTTTAAATACGCCTATCCCTATCTCAATGGCACTGTTTATCCAATCAAATACGGCACTGCACAGCGCAGATTTACGAACCTGATCCGCCTGCTCAATCGATTTGTTGACCTGCTCCTGATATTTTTCAACCTGCTTATTACGTAGGAGAATTTGCAGCTCAGTAGCACGGTTCAGCTGTTCACAGAGTGCCGTTGCATTGCAGCTGGAAGCACGCATCACTTGCTGCGTCACCAGCATCGATAACAACAGTGGGTCCATTTTCACGATGTCTTGCAACGAAGCCGAGGCGGAACCGGTATACCCGGCTTCCAGCAATCGTTGCCAGGCAGCTTCTGCCTGCTGCGCGTTCACCGACTGCGCTACGCCCTCCTGCTGGCTTTCCGCTTCCACGTTCTGTGCTGCCTGGTGTTGCCGATAATGCAGACCAACAGCAGAACGAATTGGGTGCATTGTTTGCTTGGTTGGAGAAGAGACAGGCATCTCCTCACCATCATCATAGGAGAGCGGACGATCCACTCCCGCTCTGGCTTGTACACTATCCATCAGACTCTCCTGTTCGAGATAGTCCTTGCTCCGCCTGGCGGCGTATCGCCTGTAATGACCGGTTTTCACCGCAAATAAGCAAGGCAGCCTTAAAGGCTTTGCGTGCCAATGCTTTCTCACCACAGGCCAGAAAACACTCCCCCGCAGCACAAGGGACCTGCGCGGCCGATACGTTAATTTTCGCTGCCCGACCATAGGCATAAAGCGCATCTGACCAAGCGTGCGCCGCATGGCACGTCGCCCCAAGTTGATACCAGTAGTCAAAAGACCAATCATCGTAAGCGGTCAACAGGCGTAACAGGTTGGCCGCCGCTCGATGATCCCCCGCGCTGGATAACTGTCTGGCGTAGCGAAAAAGGGTATCCAATTCGCTGCTTACGTCTTTTTTCAGCAACATGCGCACAGCGCCACCGCGACGCAAAAATTGCAGCATGGCCAGACTCTCGTCTTGCGTCATGAATAGGTCTTTTGGGTGATCATTTGCAGGATTTCGCCCCATTTGCTGACCAGGTTAGTCGCCTGCGAAATGGCTGAGTTAAGCATCTGTATTGCTTTTTGAATCGTCAGTTGCGCCTGAGAGGAGAGATCGCTGTCGCGACCCGCGCTGTTATCCAATGCGACTTTAATAGCTTGGAGGCTGCCTTTGTCCAACTTACCGTAATCCCCCGCGTGCTCTTTGATGTAGTTGTCTATCGATTTGCCATCTACCTGAATACCGTGCTTCTTCATATACTCAATAACGTCAGCGGGTACCGCTTCTTTGTTATTGCCATCACCTTTTGTCGCTTGCGTAACAAGCTCATCCATTCGGTTTGCCTTTTCCTGCGTATCTCTGGCTCGATTGGATGCATTTTGAATATCATTGAATTGGGCATAGGCGCGCGATGACTGTACATCCTGCAACAACAGCATTATTTCATAGGCATAGGCGAAGATATTATCGGCTGAACCATAATAATGCGATTTTTCCTGGGGGGTATTTCCGAGACGTGTTTCCTTACCGTCAAATACACCAGATTTAATGTTTGGTAATGAACCAACGGGTATGCTTGGCATCATAAATCTCCTGAATGTAAAACAGTGTAGGTATGCTCACTATCTATTAACGCTGTGCTTAATATGCGTTTCGATTTTTCTCAAGGAGATACTTAATGCTTTCAAATCTTTTTTGGCATTTTCCGCAATAACGTTCATGTGATGGACACTCAGCGGTTTTTGCGCTTTCACATCATTCTGCGAAACGATTCGCTCCTCAGAAGCCAGTTTTCTTTTTATTTTTTCAAATTCCGAAAAACATTTTAATAGACGTTCATACTCTACTTCGAACTTTTTAAATTGATTCGCAATATTACCTGACATGATATACCTCTCATCGTTCACGAATATGTCAGCAGTTGGTATGAAGAGGGTTATTCCCTACTGACTTAACTCAGCCTCTAGAGCTATATTGTGATAACGAAAGCAAATGATCTTGATAATATCTTCGCTCTCTATTACCGCTTCCAACAATAAGGCAAAGTGCTGATATTCCTCTGGCGCAATGGGTTTACCCATGGCACAGACTAATCGATGACGGGCCGCACTCAGCACCATCAATGCCTGTTGAGCATCTTCAGCCGACCCCTGTATGCGATCTTCCAATGCCGTCAGCGTCGTCATGGTATTTCCCCTTAAAAATTGAATGGAAGCGTGATCAGCGTGCGCCCTTGTCTGAACGTCACCGCGCTATCGCTGATAGCCACAACCTCGCTGCCCTCAGCCAATCGACTGCCGATGGATATGGTATCGCCATTACCCAACACCAAATACTCGCCACGGCGGCTATGAACAATGCCAGTGACAGGGGCTGGCAGCTGTCTGGAAAACTCATTGGATAGGGGAACATCCTGATAGCTCAGCGCCACAGTGGGATAGCGCGATCGCATATCCTGCATCAGTTGTGTCAAGGTCTGCTTATCCTGCGCGTTCAACACGCCGCTCAAAATGAAACGCGGCCCCGTATCCGTCAGGTTCACCTTGCCCGCTAATCCTTGCTGTAGCAGCGCGCTAATCAGCGCGTTACCGATCTCGTCGTAGGGGTTTTCTATCTGCCAATGCCGTAATCCCGGAATGTCAGCCAACAGCGGTTGAACCGCCGCCCACTGTTCTCCCATACGGATATCCGCATCGATCGCAACATTTCCCTTCCCTCGACTGACAACCTGAGCCTGGGTGTAGCCCGCCTGAATCAGCACATCTTTCACGTTTCGGACCAGTTGATCGGCGCAAATAACGTCATCCTGGTAGCGAATGTCATGGGATTGCAGCGCAAGCCACAAGGGCGTCAACGTCTCGCTCGATTCGCAATCTCCAGACACACGCAGCACACCATCCTGCTGCCATTGCGCCACGAGCTGCGTCAACCCGGTGTGCTGCAACAACGCGCTCACGTCTACTGGTGCTTCCGTCGATGGCGACGGGCCCCATTCCACAGAGAAAGAGATGAGAGCGAAGATCAGCGCAAGCATGCCAGGCACCAACAGCCAGCCGCTTGAAAATCGGCGAACTGGCAGGCAATGACCGGCAAGGTCTGCTTGCTGAGGCCCAAATGCCATCGCTAATCCTGCCGCCTCCAATACCCCCTGGGGCGGCAAGGGGTGATGCTGTACATGGCGGCGACCATTTACCCGCACCGACACCTTTTCCACATTGGCATAGAGTTGCCCATCAACGACCGCCAGCTCAATGCGGCTTGCGGCCTGCAAAGGGATGCACAGATCGCAATCCCGTTCACCAATGGAGAGACGACCTTCCGATAGCCACACTTCCCGTCCATGCAATACGCCGCCTAACAGGCGAATCTTCCACGTGTTTTCCATACGCTTTTCACTGTTGTCTATTGGCAACGGATGCCTTGATCAGGAACAAGCGAATAACGCTATGCATTTGGTTGGTTTTGGTGCTGAACAGGTTGCCAAGCACAGGGATGTTGCCTAACAAAGGGACCTTCTTTTCCGACTGTATCTGCTTATCCTGTTTGAACCCGCCCAATAACAGGCTCTGCCCCGCCTGCAACATGGCTTGCGAAGCAATTTCTGCATTTTGAATACCGGGCAAAGGCTCATCCTGACTGATAGGCAGGCTTTGTTGCCCATCCTGAATGTTTAGGCTCAACATGATGTTTTGCTTGCCATTCTGCTCTAACAGTCGAGGCGTAACGCGCAGCAGCGATCCGGTCGTCACGGACTCCAGTTTGACCATTCTGTCGCCCTCAAGCTTGGTGTAGAACGTGATATTCTTGTCCAACACGGCTTGAATATTGTTGAGCGTCACCACCGAAGGTTGCGATAACACATAGGCACGTGAGTTCTTTTCCAACGCGCTCAGACGCACCATAAAGTTCGGCGTGTCTTTGATCACACTGGAGAATCCGCTGTCCAGGCTCACCCCGCTATTATTGAAGCTGAGCATTCCGCCACCGATCGATGTCGCCGCACTCCAGTCAATGCCTAACTGGCTGATATCCCCGGCATCCACATCAATGATGGTCACAGAAATTTCGATCATTTCAGGCCGTTGATCCAACTGGGTGATCAGTTGGCGATACCCCGCCATGTTAGCGCTGCGATCGCGCACGATGACCGCATTCTGACGCGGATCCGCAGAAAACATCGGCAGCCCTTGAGTCGCAGGCGTATTGTTGGCTGGCGCGGGCGCGCCGCCGCGAGTCATGTCACGCAGCACGCTGACAATGCCGGGCACCACAACGGTCTGATCGCGGTATCGATACTGATCATCCAGCGCAGTGGCATATTTCAACGGATATACCACAACGCTCACAGCATCATCCTGGCGTTTGCTAATATCGGCATCAAGGGTGGCTGCCAGTTGCGTAACGCGTTCCAGGCAGGCAGGCACGCCGCTGATTTCCAGCGCATGCTCATTCAACACGGGGTAAATGACACAACTTCGATCTTCAGGGACATTCAGTCTGCGTAAATGCGCTGCAAAACGCGTGGCAGATAGCACATTGAGTGTTACAAGATGGCGCGACAGGCGCTGTGCGGGGTAGATAAACAGCGTATTGCCATCGTAATAAGAAACCAGATTATATTGGCTCATCAACTTATACAGAATATCCAACGGCGGTCCTGGCAAGATAACGCCGCTGAAATTTTGTACAATCACCGGGTCGATATTCGTTGATGTATAATAGTTTTCCGCGAGATGCTGCAACAGAGAAGAGAGCGACATATTTTGTGCCCGCAATGAAAAATCATTGCCCTTCCACGGTAGGCTCTCGGCATAAGAAACCGAACAGAAAAAAAACAAAACCAAATGGGCGGTTTTATATAGCTTCATATTCTTTTACCTGGCATGGGTATTTCTTACTCAAAATGAGGTATCGAAAATAACGCGTTAGCGCCACATGCATCTCTATTTCTTTTGCCATTACGTCGGCAGAGATTTTCTTATCATAGACACAACACAGCCAACTTTTTTCATCGGATAAGTAGTAGGAAAAATCGTGAATTTCATGATGAGCCCCTAACAAACATGAAACATAACACAATGTTTCCAATGATAAATCATGAGAGTCAACGAGGTATATTGCCAGAATCCAGGAGAGGTTGCATGAATAGCCTTTCGCTGGGAGATCCGCTATTTTCATCACGATTTCTCCTTTACTATTAGGCATAGATATATCCTCAACCAAAGGGATAGTTTTTAATAAATCAATCATGTAGAACAACCTCCATGGGATAATCTTATTCTCAAATGCAATGAGCATCTTAGACATCAACCTTATACCTGATTTTTACTTAAGGAGAGGTTATATATATTTACAAATTAAAACAATTGCGGCGCTAAAGCCTATTATAGTTTTAGTGAAAATTACCGTGTTAGAGAATACCGGCAGACGTAAATTCATTCGCCCACGGGGGCAATTTCATTTAGACACCATTTTCGGGTATGACAATGAAAAGAAAGCGCTCATTGGTGAGTAAACCGACATTATTCATATCACTGTGCTTATTTATTATCTGGCTGGTTTCTGTTTTCGCTGCAACCTATGCCTCACTTAACCAGGAAAAACATTATTTAATTGAGAATCTAACGCACTTTTCCACCCTGCAGGCAACGTTAACCAATCACCGTTTTGAAGGTGCAGAACGGGATGCGCAGATATTGGCACACCGCTACCACTTGTATCACAGCAGTGCCGCAGACAAGGCGGTAGTCGATAAAAGTGAAGGCTGTTACCTGCCTATTGATACCAGCGCCTGTATCCCAAAAACGGTTCAAGAGCAGGATCGCAGCTTTATCCAGATTTACGGCACTGCCGGGCAAACTTATTACCTCGACAGCTTTGTGCTGGATAGCCGCTATGGCATCTCGCTGTTGCCCCCTCGCGAGCACGCCGCCGACTATTTTTCGCGTCGTCGCACCGAGTTAACAGAATTGCTTGGTAGCCCCGTCAACCACAATATGCACTGGGGAGAACCCAAGTACACAGAGGGTGTGGGCTGGAGCATCTCCGTTGCGGCTACCAGTTCACAGGGTACGCTCGCCGGGCTTTCAGTCAAATTAAGCGATGTGCTCTCCTACGGCCAACTGTTCTCTGGCAGCGATATCAGCCTCTGGCTGGATATGCAAAATCACATCCTGCCTTTTTCTCTGCTCAACGAGAAGCAAGACCAGGCATTACAAGCGCTGTTCAACGACGTCACACTGCATGATGGCTGGCAGGAAATTCCCGGCTATCTGGTGCTGCGCACCCAGTTGAAAGGGCCCGGCTGGCAACAGGTTATCCTGTATCCAACCCGGGATATCATCCACCGGTCGCTGTCTATCGCCATCAGCCAGTTGCCTTTCGCATTAGCGACGTTAGTCCTTCTTGCGCTAATGCTGTTGGGGCTGCTCCATCGTTATCTGGCCCGGCCGTTGCAGGACTTTGTCGATATCATCAATAAGACGAAATGGGCACCACTGTCGCTGCGTTTGCCGGAGAACCGTCAGGATGAACTTGGCAGCATTGCTCAGGCTTACAATCGGCTGTTAAACGATCTGCGCGTACAGCATGACAACCTGGAAAATACCGTGGTTGAACGCACGCGCGAGTTGATTATCGCCAAACAGCAGGCAGAACAGGCCAACAAACGCAAAAGCAGCCACCTGACAACCATCAGTCATGAACTGCGCACGCCGCTCAGCGGTTCACTGGGTGCACTGGAGCTACTCCAACTCACCCCGCTTTGCGCCAAGCAAAGTCACCTGGCGGAAACTGCCCGGCTTTGTACCCTCTCATTGCTGGATATCATCAACAACCTGTTGGATTTCTCACGTATCGAGTCAGGACAAATCTCGCTGCACGTTGAGCAGACAGCGCTGCTCCCGCTGATCGATCGCGCGATGTACACCATTCAGGGACCGGGAAAAAGCAAAAGATTGATGCTGCGTACCACGGTCAGCGGTGATGTGCCCTTGCTTATCGATATGGATGCGACACGCGTACGGCAAATTCTGGTGAATCTGCTGGGAAATGCGGTCAAATTTACGGATAACGGCGGGATAACGCTCAGCGTCACACGCAACGACAACACGCTGATCTTTGCCGTTTGTGACAGTGGCAAAGGCATTGCCTCTGCCGATCATGATGCGGTATTCACCCCCTTCTTTCAGAGCCAGGGAAACATTCAGGGGACAGGGCTTGGGCTGACGATTGCCTCGAATCTTGCCCGGATGATGGGGGGGTGGCTGGATCTGAACAGCTCGGTAGGGCTAGGTACCTGCATCTCTTTTATGATGCCGCTCGGTAAATACGCCAAACCCACGCCATTAAACGGCGATATCACCGCGCCATTGGCACTGCACAGTCAACTGAGCGAATGGGGACTGACATGCCATTCCGCAGCGCATGACAGTGCCCTGTCTGCCGACGAGCTTGGCTTTCTGCCGGGCAAACTCTATACGCTGGCTGCTCAGATAACGTCAGGCATCACCGACACCGATAAGGCGGTGATCCCGGTTCAACCCTGGCGATTGCATATCCTGCTCGTTGATGATGCGACAATAAACCGCGACATCATTGGTGCCATGCTGAGACTGCTCGGGCAAAACGTCACTACCGCCAGTAACGGCCGAGAAGCACTGGCGTGTGGGCGACAACAGCGTTTTGATCTGGTGTTGATGGATGTCTGCATGCCGGAAATGGATGGCCTGACCTGCACCCAGCAGTGGCGTCAAGACAGCAAGAATCAGGATACGGAATGCGCCATTATGGCCTTGTCAGCCAACACCGCCTCGGAAGAAATTGTCCGTTGCAAGCAAGCAGGTATGCACCACTACCTGACCAAGCCCGTCACGCTGGCGCATTTGGCCGACGGCATCAGCATCGCCGCCGAATATCAGCTTCAGCGAGAAATCGATCTGCAAGAGCAAGATAACCTGATGGACAAGGCCATCATCGATATCACTCACCCCACTATGCGACGAAAAATCCGTCGTTCACTGCGCGAATTGCTGTCAAACATTGAACAAAATTCAAGCGATCAGAAAAAAACTATCACGCTGTTGCATACCCTAAAAGGATGCATCTGGCAGGCTGGTCTCGGTCCATTGCTGTGCGATGTGATCGAAATGGAGAACCGTGTTAAACGTGGACTGCCATTATCCAACGCGGAAATTGCAGAGCTGCGTCTTACGCTGGATGTCGCTTTACGTTTGAAATGCTCAACGTAAAGGGCAACGTTTTGTTGAGAGGAATGGAATATGAACGATCATAAAATTTTGCTGGTGGACGATCACGAGTTGATCATAAACGGCATTATCAATTTGCTGGTGCCCTACCCGCGCTTTCGTATTATTGCGCACACTGAAAATGGCCTTGAGGTGTATAACGCCTGCCGCCTGCACGAACCTGATATTGTGATCCTCGATCTGGGATTACCTGGTATCAATGGGCTGGACCTTATACCGCAACTCTGTTCGCGCTGGCCTAAAATGGCCATCCTCGCGTACACCGCACACAACGAGGAGTTTATGGCAATACGCACCCTGTCGGCGGGTGCCATGGGATACGTATTGAAAAACAGCAGCCAAAAGACATTATTGGCTGCAATCCAGACGATGGCCGTCCGAAAAAGGTATATCGACCCAGCGCTAAACCGAGATGCCATCAACTCCGCCCTGAACACGGAAGGGGACAGTCCGGAGTTGCTGACACCGCGTGAACGGCAAATATTGAGACTTATTGCCAACAGCTACACCAACCGCCTTATCGGCGAGCAACTGTGCATCAGCGTTAAAACGGTCGAAACCCATCGGCTGAACATCATGAAAAAACTCAATGTACATAAAGTGACAGAGTTGCTTAATTGCTCAAGGCGCTTAGGGCTAACTGATTAAGTTTTTTATACCAGGCAACACTTTATAGCGCCTGTTAACAGGCGCTTATAGCCAGACGTTCTACGCGATGGATGGCATCGCGTAACGTCTCGTGGGTAACGATATGAGGCATATTGCCCATATCCGGTGCCGTCACCGCCGCATTCAATATGGCCGCCTGCTCCTCTGAAGTCAGGGTTGGAGCAATCGCTGCCAATGATGTTGGGATGGCAAACGCCTTCGCCAACGCAATGGCTTCAAGCAATTCCGCATCGCTACGCCCTTCCTGCGCCAGCAAACAGATATTACCAAACCCAACCAGCAGACCATGTCCGTAAGCACGTGTCTTATCGCACACAGTAAAACCCTCGTAGAGCGCATGGGCCGCCGCATGGGCACCATTGCTCATCAACGAGGTCAATCCGGCAAACAAAAAGATGGCATCAAGCACCTGATCCAATGCCGGTGTCGCCTGCTGTTGTCGTACGGCTTCGCAGGAAGCGACACCAAATCGGGCAATCTGTTGGTAGCAAAGCTGGCTGTTTGCCATAGAGGACGCACCAAAACCGGTGACATCCTTATTACCGCTAATGGCGCGCAGTTCATACCATTTTGCCAGCGTATCGCCCAACCCCGCGGCTAACCAGCGCAGTGGGGCTTTAGCCAGAATATCGGAATCAATAATCACCGCGGCGGGCACGACAGGCAGATGATACAAATCACGAAAATGACCGTCGTCATAATAGCGAATCGTCAGTGGCGTCACCGCAGCACAGGTTGCCGCGATGGTCGGCAGGGTGATAACCGGACGGGAGGTTTCCAGCCCGACAGCTTTTCCTGTATAGCCAAGCGACATTATTTTGATAACAGCCAGCTATGCTTCTTTGCCGCATATCAGGGCATAGGATGTAATCATTTTTAAGTCGGTTGGCTATATCTAACGCCTTCCCACCGCCCACCGCGATAATCACATCGGCAGCATGGGTGCGTACGTCTTGTGCCAGACATAAAATTTGTGTTTCGCTGCACTCGCCGCCGTACCAGATGTCGGCACACATGCTCACACCGGCTGCGGCAAGTTGTGCATCAATCAGGAATGAGGCCACCTCCAGCGCGTGTTTCCCCCCCAACACCACAGCACGTTTACCCAGTGCTGAAGCGAGGGTGCCCAACTGGTTAATCGCGCCTGCGCCGCGTACCACGCGCGCGGGAAAATAGACCTGTTGCATGTATTCTCCGTAAGTATTCAGTCAATTGGCAGAAGCGGGATTACTGCGCACACTGACGCAGCGCCGCAATACACTAAGCGTGTTGCTTAATAGTGAAATAAGGGTGTTTCGGTGATTGAAGTAAATTTTACGCTGTTCTGAGATGGAAATTCCAAAGACCCGCACTAAGGAGTAAGAAGGTATCATCAATATAGCTAAACGACTTAATTTTGATTACATTATTTAAATGAGCTATTCAATTGATTTTAGACGTAAAGTGATATCTACACGGAAAAACGAAGGGTTGAGTATCCGAGAAACAGCGAAGCAATTTCGGATTGGCCCTGCCTCTGTATCGCGTTGGATTAATCAAATAGAGTCAAAAGCATCGACCACGCGTCAGCGAAAGATCGATAAATCCGAGTTGATAAAAGATGTTGAACAATATCCAGATGCTTACCAAAAAGAACGTGCAGAGCGTTTTGGCGTTTGTCAGAAGGCCATTTGGCAAGCGCTTAAAAAGCTGGGATTGACCTATAAAAAAAACTCTACGTCATCCGAAAGCCGACGAAAACGCCCGGCAGGGATTTCAACAAAAAAAACAACAGTATGAAAAAGAAGGTAAACCTATTGTTTTTATTGATGAAAGTGGTTTTTCACACGATGCCCCACGGACTCACGGCTATTCCCCAAAAGGTCAACGGTGTTTTGGCCTGAAGAACTGGGGAGCTAGGGGAAGAACAAATGTTATCGGCGCTTTATTAGGCACAACGCTGTTTGCTATCGGATTATTTGATATCAATATTAACAGCGATGTTTTCTATGCCTGGGTCACACAAGTCCTTATCCCAGTACTCCCTAAAAACAGTGTAATCATGATGGACAATGCCACTTTTCACAAAAAACATAATATTCAACAAGTCATCATCGATGCAGGGTATATGGTGGAGTATTTGCCTACATATTCGCCAGATCTTAACCCAATTGAGCATAAATGGGCACAAGCAAAAAGCAAAAAAAGAGAGATGGGTTGCGATACAGAGAGTTTGTTCTCAGTCCATATGGTGTAATCAAAATTAAGTCGCTTGGCTATAAAGGGTCTACGATTCCGTAAAATTTGGGTCATGCAACCGAGGCGCTTGATACCCGCGATGGCGTGTTCAACTGTAATACGGATGCCCGAGATTATTTTATTTTCTTGTTTTTGTTCAGGCGATAAAGGTCTTTTTCGAGTTCCTTTTTTTGGGATTTGTGTATTAGGATGCTGTTTATCTATACCTTGAAAACCGGTATCTGCCCAGATGGTTACCTCAGGAGGAATATGGCGAATTATATCGACTTTATCGAGTAAGCGTTTATCGTGACGGCGCCCATTTTTGCTCATGGGGATAAATCCAATTTGCCTTGTTTCGTCAGTCATAATAAGCCCTTTTCGAGTGGTCTGTCTTTTCTTTCCCGAATACATTTTTTTTCGCCGACGCAGATTCTTAGGCTTTTGGACAGGTCGCTCTGTCCCATCAATAAAGACGTCTTTAACTCCAGGAAAGGCGCGAAAAAATTCCTCAGCAGAGCGAATTTGACGAGCGGGCAAAACACATTCTCGCCCCAAGGTCATCTCTAAAACCGGCAATAATATTTTTACCCAGCGACATACACGTGTTCTATAGCTAAGCGACATTATTTTGATAACAGCCAGCTATGCTTCTTTGCCACATATCAGGGCATCGGCTGTAATCATTTTTAAGTCGGTTGGCTATATCTAAACCAAAAAGAAGTCCTTGCAAATCATAGGTCGGATGGCTTTGTTGAGGCTTTGTTGAATAATTTAACATGCTGATTTACATAATTATTATAACACTTCAACAACTAAGTTTTCCAGCCGTAATGCTTTTTATTGTGCTAACTACTTGATTTGTCGTTCTAACAAAATACAGTCTCTGTACATGCATTCTACCTAAAGAAGATGTAAATCAAACGGTTAAATTATTCAACAAAGCCCTTTGTTGAATAAATCAGAATTAGCCGACAGGATGACTCCCTCTGCTACACCTGTTATCCTATCCTGACGCTGTGTGGCATACCCAACAACGTCATACGGTTCAGCGCTTTGACCATCGCTATGGCTTCACCTACTTGAGCCTCATAGTCACGCAGGCTCAGATGGCCACCCAGCAAAGTTTTTATGCGGAACATCGCTGTTTCTGCCACTGAACGCCGGTGATAACCCACTTTCTTTTTCCACATATCATTACTCCCGCTCAGACGCTGATTCGCCACCGCATGGTTACGTTCATGGTACTTGTCCGGCCAGTATTTGGCTCCGCTTCGCGGCGGGATAAGGGGCCTGATTTTCTTTCTTAGCAACGCATCGTGGCAGTAACGGGCGTCATAAGCACCGTCTGCTGACACTTCCCTGATTTTTCGGTGGGTTTGGTTAATCAGGCCCGGCAGTGCCTGCGCATCTGTCGTTCCGCTGAGCGATAAGTCGGCACAGATAATCTCATGCGTCGCACTGTCTGCTGCCAGATGAAGCTTGCGCCACACTCTTCGTCTGTCAGCCCCATGCTGCCTGACTTTCCATTCACCTTCGCCAAAGACCTTCAGACCGGTACTGTCGATGACCAGATGGCTTTGTTGAATAATTTAACCGTTTGATTTACATCTTCTTTAGTTAGAATGCATTTACAGAGAATGTATTTTGTTAGAACGACAAATCAAATAGTTAGCACAATAAAAAGCATTCCGAGAGGAAAAATTAGTCGTTGAAATTTTATAATGCTTATATAAATCAGTATCTTAAATTATTCAACAAAGCCTGACCAGATGCGAGATTTCACCACGCGTTGGCGTTTTTATGCTGATACTGACGGTTTTTGCCCGCCTACTGACCAGAGAGTAGTCCGGGCAGCGCAGTGGCAGGCTCATCAGTGTAAAAACCGAGTCGACAAAGCCCTGTAATGCCCGGAGCGACAGGTTAAACACGCGCTTTATCATCAAAACCGTGGTAACAGCCATATCGGTGTAGTAAAGCGGCCGACCACGACCTTCAGGCGAAGAACTGTCAGTCCATGCAGCGATGGCCGACTCATCAAGCCAGACCGTCAGGGAGCCGCGTTGTCTGAGTGCTTTGTTGTAGGTGGGCCAGTTGGTGATTTTAAACTTTTGCTTTGCCATGGGGAGCTGCTATCGGGAGCGATGATAGTGCTTTGATCCGGCGATCCCCTGAAAGTTCGATTTATTCAACAAAGCCAGGTCGGATAACATTTTAAATACAATAAAATAAAAAGCAGTTTATCTAATGGGGTTGGAGACTGTAAAATAATCTGTGTAAATGGCATTTTGAGGAAAACCTTCAAAGGATAACAAAATGCCTATCAGCAACGAACTTATTGACCAACTGCTTCAAGATTGTCACTCCCCTCAGGATCTGCTGGGTGAATCAGGCCTACTCAAGGTGCTGACTAAAAGACTGGCGGAACGGGTTCTTGAAGCTGAGATGGAGATGCACCTTGGGTATGCTAAGCATGACCCGGCTGGTAATCATTCAGGCAACTCACGCAATGGCAAGACATCCAAGAGCGTACGTAGCCAAAATGGGGAGATCGAGCTCGATATTCCGCGCGACCGCAACAGTACCTTCGAGCCGACACTGATCGGTAAGCACGAAAAACAGCTTAACGGCTTCGATGACCGCATTATTTCTCTCTATTCCAGAGGGTTATCAACCCGTGATATTCAGGCACACTTTAAAGAAGTCTACGGGGTCGATGTTTCCGCTGGCTTCATTTCTCAAGTGACCAATGCTGTGATGGATGAAGTTAAGCGCTGGCAGCAACGGCCGCTGGATGCGCTTTATCCCATTGTTTACCTTGACTGTATTGTTGTCAAAAGCCAGGACGGCGGAGCCGTGGCCAACAAGTCTGTTTATCTGGCCCTCGGCGTCAACGGCCAGGGCGAAAAAGAGCTGCTGGGGCTATGGATAGCCAAAACTGAGGGGGCCAAGTTCTGGTTATCTGTGATGACAGAACTGAAAAATCGTGGGCTAAAGGACATCTTCGTCGCCTGCTGCGATGGCCTGAAAGGCTTTCCTGATGCCATTGAAGCTGTTTACCCGCATACGCGGGTACAGCTCTGCATTGTGCATCAGGTGCGGAACTCGCTGCGCTACGTCGGCTGGAAAGAGCGTAAGGCCGTTGCTGCTGACCTGCGCACCATCTATAGTTCCGCAACGCTAGAGGGCGCTGAAGAGGCCCTGGATGCCTTCGCGGCCAAATGGGATGAGCAGTTCCCGACGATCAGCCCGTCGTGGAGAAATAATTGGGAACGTCTCATCGTCATTTTTGACTTTCCGCCGGAGATCCGCAAGGTTATCTACACCACCAACGCAATAGAGTCGTTAAATGCTTCATTGCGCAAGATAACGAAAACGCGACGAATATTTCCAACGGATGACTCGGTGATAAAATTACTCTATCTAGCCTTGCATAATATCTCTGCTAAATGGACCTTGCCAATCAGAGACTGGAAACCTGCTATGAGCCAATTCATGTTGATGTATGGAGAACGAATCTCCGGTTAAGCAATGGAGCCATTTACACAAAATTCTTTACAGACTCTGGGGTTGGGATAAATCCTTTCTGCCCTGCACCCATCTGCCGCTCGTGATCTTTTCGATTCTTTTTCCGATAAATCAAATAACAAGCTGAAAATTCAGCGGCTAAATTTTTCAATTCTTCGACTCATAATCCAATGATTGCTTTACATAAACGATTATCTCGTAACAACCGCTCTTTGTTGATCATTTCAAACCTTTATTCTCTAAGTTAAACCTCTTTTTATTCTCAATAGCCTGACAAAAAATGCAAGTCTCTATTCAGCAACTAGTTTATTGGCTTTCCCTGCGTAACTTTGGGCGGCCATTCCCATCAGCACTGCCGTGAACACATATTGTTGTAGCCGTCTTGCAAGTAAACGCGTCATGTTACTCTCCACACCATGAATAAAAGGAGGAACACAAGGATCATCGTTCATCCTGGTTCAGGGTGTTTTTGCAAGAGTGACGCCAACCGGGTTACCAGCTTGTTACTGATTTAAGACAGTTGCTTTCTCAAAACGAGAAACCGCTGCGCTGCTGCCGTTGTTGCGCATTGAGCAATAATAAATCGCTATCCATTGACCATGCGCGCAGCGTGTTTACGAGCAATCGCGCGATATAGCGGTGCAGGGAAGAAGATCGATAACGGTGCAGAGCGTCGATTTTTTGCACTATTAACGAGAGTAGCGATAAGGTATAGCCAAGCGACTTAATTTTGATTACACCATATGGACTGAGAACAAACTCTCTGTATCGCAACCCATCTCTCTTTTTTTGCTTTTTGCTTGTGCCCATTTATGCTCAATTGGGTTAAGATCTGGCGAATATGTAGGCAAATACTCCACCATATACCCTGCATCGATGATGACTTGTTGAATATTATGTTTTTTGTGAAAAGTGGCATTGTCCATCATGATTACACTGTTTTTAGGGAGTACTGGGATAAGGACTTGTGTGACCCAGGCATAGAAAACATCGCTGTTAATATTGATATCAAATAATCCGATAGCAAACAGCGTTGTGCCTAATAAAGCGCCGATAACATTTGTTCTTCCCCTAGCTCCCCAGTTCTTCAGGCCAAAACACCGTTGACCTTTTGGGGAATAGCCGTGAGTCCGTGGGGCATCGTGTGAAAAACCACTTTCATCAATAAAAACAATAGGTTTACCTTCTTTTTCATACTGTTGTTTTTTTTGTTGAAATCCCTGCCGGGCGTTTTCGTCGGCTTTCGGATGACGTAGAGTTTTTTTTATAGGTCAATCCCAGCTTTTTAAGCGCTTGCCAAATGGCCTTCTGACAAACGCCAAAACGCTCTGCACGTTCTTTTTGGTAAGCATCTGGATATTGTTCAACATCTTTTATCAACTCGGATTTATCGATCTTTCGCTGACGCGTGGTCGATGCTTTTGACTCTATTTGATTAATCCAACGCGATACAGAGGCAGGGCCAATCCGAAATTGCTTCGCTGTTTCTCGGATACTCAACCCTTCGTTTTTCCGTGTAGATATCACTTTACGTCTAAAATCAATTGAATAGCTCATTTAAATAATGTAATCAAAATTAAGTCGTTTAGCTATATTGCTATTTCTCGCTTTGAGAAACGGTGTTCGAAACCCCGCCGTTGGCGTGAATGCCGGGCAAGGTAAACAGACGACAGGTATTGCGATACAGCGCGTCCGCTATCACCTCAGGCGGCTCCGTACGCAGCTCACACAGGGTGTGAAACACATTGGCCGCACGCTCGGGGCGATTGGGTTGTCCCTGAAAACCATTGAGCGGCATATCGGGCGCATCGGTTTCCAGCAACAGGCTGTCTAGAGGAAGGCGAGAAATCGCCTGACGGGTTTTATTGGCGCGCGGATAGGTGATGGTGCCACCGACACCAATGCAGTAACCCAATTTGATAAATGCTAGCGCCTGCTGCTCGCTGCCGGCAAATCCGTGCACCACCCCTTTGCGCAGCACATCGATACGGCGTAACAGCTGTGCCAAACGGTCGTGTGTACGTCTTGAGTGCAGCATCACCGGTAAGTCGTAGCGCTTCGCCAACGCCAGTTGCTCTTCCAAAAGTTCGCATTGACATTCGAAACGGGGCTCGGCCATATACAGATCCAACCCGATTTCTCCTACCGCGATCAGCCTGTCATCGCGTTGGCGTAGTTGTTGTTCAAGCAGATCCAGATCGCTGTCCTGATGATGAGCAACGTAGAGTGGATGCAGGCCAAGCGCAGCAAAGAGCGATGGATGAGTGTGAGAAAGCGCAGTGATGCGCGCAAAATAGCGGGACTCAACCGCAGGCACTAGGATATGCGTTACCCCGGCCGTTGCGGCGAGCGTAATACTTGCCACTTCATTTTCGCTTAACGGCGGAAAATCAAAGTGACAATGGGTATCTATAAAGGAAAACTGCCTGAGGAAATGATCCATGCCTTAGTGTAACGCGGCCTTTGCGCAACGTTAAACAAGCGCACCGTAAAATCAGTAAACGCTAAAGAAGTCAGCGCTAAATCAGTGCAGCGTTGGCGAACCTTTTCCCGCCTGCACAATAGAATCAGACAGCTCATCGTCCTCTTGCAGGCCGTAATCTTCCTGCAAGATGCCGGCAAGATAATCATTGTTACTTTCCAGCCAGGCACAATCGCTGTCAAACCATTCGGCCCAAAGCGCCCAGAAGTTCCCTCTCAACTGCTTCCATCGACCTACCACGATATCGCTATTCATCACGAACCTCCCGAACAAACCGCACCGTAATCACACCAACGTTCAGCAAGCATCGCAAACAGTATGCGGGGTGACGATGACAATCTTATTATGGTTCAGATTGATTTTCGTTAACACCCCGTGCGCAGACTAAAATTTCAGACAAATGGCGATTGTGAGTGCCGTTGCTAAGGTCGCTTACGTCCCGCGAACAGGCTGACCAAAAACAGGATGATCCCGACAATAAAGACAATTTTGGCCGCACCCGCTGCGTTACCAGCCAGTCCACCGAATCCCAATGCCGCCGCAATGAGTGCGATCACCAGAAAAATAATGCCCCAACGAAACATACGCTCTCCTTACCTTAAAGAGGGTGAGTGGCGCTCGTCCTGAGGTTAATTACGCATACCGCTGCGTTTCCACCTGTATTGTGTTTTAACGACACCAAGTACTAATTGGCTTGAGGATGGCGGAGGGTAACCCTCCGCCGACTACGTGAGCATTAAAGGGCGACAGGCCCGTTAATGGGTGACAGTTAGATCATTTTTAACGCTTTTCACACCGGATACTGCCTTAGCAATACTCTCTGCGCGCGCTGACTGCGCAGTGTTTTTCACGTTACCGCTCAGTTGCACCACCCCTTCCTGGGTTTCCACTTTCACGTGGCGCGAGGGTACGATTTTGTCAGCCAGCAGTTTGGCCTTGATGCTGCTGGTGATAACCGCATCATCGGTATAAGAACCCACTGACTGGGTGGCATTATCCTTGATTTGCAGTTTGTCGCTCACCGACTGCACGCATTCGGTCTTGGTCGCCACCGCCACAGGCTGTGCCGCCACAGCCTGGCTAGGAACAAAGCCGGTCAGCGTAACCACGCCTTTGGTGGTCGAGACGGAGATATCTCCGCTCTCGATCCCCTTATCATCCATCAGGGCACTTTTCACCTTGGCGGTGACGGTGCTGTCGTCCATATACCCAGAGGCTTTCTGGAGAGAACTGTCAATCTTTGCGCCCGTCGTTGTCGCAGCCTGCTGCACTTTCTGCCACAGCGTCTCTTATGCCAGTGCGTTCCCCGCCGTCAGCAGAGTACCCAGTACAACAGCCATCATCGTTTTTGCGTTAAGGATGTTTTTCATCGATTATTTCCTTTTGCTAGGGTCCACGCGGACATCAATCACGCTGGTGTTGGTACTCAATGCAACTCAGCAAAAAACAAGCGTTTAACGTTACCAAAGATCACGTAGTCGATATAACGCACTACATGTTTTATCACAAGCAGTGAAACTCACTAATTGTTAACGCGATATTAACTATAGTGCATGGAACGACGATTCCTAGAGGAATAGGGCGGAAAAGTCCCCTAACGGCGGCATTTCGGATTTGTCCGTGGGAAAAAAAGGTGAGTGAAAATCGAATAAAATCAGTTTAATTAATTGATAAATAACCAAAAAATAAAACCGGTGTTTAAAAAGCCGGACGCTATGCACGAATCCTTTTAAACGCCGGTTTTTTAACCGACTACACTACACCGCTCTCGCGGAAAAATCAGTGTTCGCGGGTTTTGAAGAAGGTGACGTCCGGGTAGCGTTCCTGCGTCAAATTCAAGTTCACCATGGTCGGTGCCACATAAGCCAGGTTGTCGCCGCCATCGAGCGCCAGATGCAATTCGTTCTTGCGCTTAAACTCTTCAAATTTCTTCGCATCAGCACACTCTACCCAACGCGCAGTGGAAACGTTGACCGATTCATAGATGGCCTCCACGTTGTACTCTGACTTCAGGCGCGCCACCACCACGTCAAACTGCAACACCCCTACGGCACCGACGATCAAATCGTTGTTGGCAAGTGGACGGAACACCTGCACCGCGCCCTCTTCCGAAAGCTGCACCAGCCCTTTAAGCAACTGTTTCTGCTTTAGCGGATCGCGCAGACGGATACGGCGGAACAGTTCCGGCGCAAAGTTCGGGATACCGGTGAATTTTATTTCTTCACCTTGGGTAAAGGTATCACCAATCTGGATGGTGCCGTGGTTATGCAACCCTATGATATCGCCAGGGAATGCCTCTTCCACATGGGAACGATCGCCCGCCATAAAGGTCAGCGCGTCGGAAATGACCACATCCTTGCCGGTACGCACCTGACGCAGCTTCATGCTCTTTTCATATTTGCCGGACACTACGCGCATAAAAGCCACGCGGTCGCGGTGTTTCGGGTCCATGTTCGCCTGAATCTTGAACACGAAACCGGTGAACTTCTCTTCCTGTGCGGTAACGGTACGGGTGTCGGTATTGCGCGGCATCGGCGCAGGCGCCCAGGCAACCAGTCCATCCAACATGTGATCAACGCCGAAGTTGCCCAGCGCGGTGCCAAAGAACACCGGCGTCAAGGCACCAGACAGGAAAGCCTCCAGCTCAAACTCATGAGAAGCCCCCTGCACAAGCTCCAGTTCCCCACGCAGCTGTGCGGCCAGATCTTCACCGACGGCTTTATCCAGATCCGGGTTATTCAAGCCTTTGACGATGCGCACTTCCTGAATCGTGTGGCCCTTACCGGTCTGGTAAAGGTAGGTTTCGTCTTTGTACAGGTGGTAAACGCCCTTGAACAGCTTACCGCAGCCAATCGGCCAGGTGATCGGCGCACAGTCGATTTTCAGTTCACTCTCGACCTCATCCAGCGCTTCCATCGGATCGCGGATATCACGGTCGAGCTTATTCATAAACGTCAGGATCGGCGTATCACGCAGACGCGTCACTTCCATCAGCTTGCGGGTACGATCTTCCACCCCTTTTGCGGCATCGATCACCATCAGGCAACAGTCCACCGCAGTCAATGTGCGGTAAGTATCTTCAGAGAAGTCTTCGTGCCCTGGGGTATCCAGCAGATTGACCAACGCCTCCCGATACGGGAACTGCATCACTGACGTAGTGATGGAGATACCACGCTGCTTTTCCATCTCCATCCAATCTGACTTGGCGTGCTGGTTCGAGCCGCGCCCTTTCACCGTCCCGGCGGTCTGAATGGCCTGTCCGAACAGCAGCACCTTTTCGGTAATGGTGGTTTTACCGGCATCGGGGTGAGAGATAATGGCGAACGTTCTGCGTTTCGCAACTTCGCGGGCGTATTCACTTGGAGACATGATTTTCAGGTTTCTTATGTTAACCACCCGGCGAGAGCATCGGCATCAGGATGTTCGCGTCAGGCAAAGTGGGAAAAAAACGTATTAGCCGGGTATTTTCCCTGATTTGTGGGTGAGACACAATCAATCGGCGCATATTCACGCAATACGCTGGAAATATAGCCAAGCGACATTATTTTGATAACAGCCAGCTATGCTTCTTTGCCGCATATCAGGGCATAGGATGTAATCATTTTTAAGTCGGTTGGCTATAAAAGGCAACGTATCGCCACAAGCACCAGTGAAAGAAATCTGGCATGCTGTTTTCACCCAGCCCCGTCAGCTACCCATCAGGAGCAACGATGAAAGATTGGAACCCAGCGCTCTATTTACGCTTTGCCGACCAACGTACCCGGCCGGCGCAGGAATTGGTTGCCCGCATTGCCCATCCGAATACCCACACCGTCAGCGATCTGGGCTGTGGGCCGGGGCCCCATTCCCACTCGAAACGCAACAAAACGGTAGAGGCTTACGCCACCAGTAAGTGCGTTAAAAATACCTCATTGGGGGAACGATAGCCCAGCGATTTTCTGCCCCTTGTATTGAGTATGTGTTCGAGTTCGGCAATCTTACGATGACTGACCTGACTGAAGTCTGTTCCCTTTGGGTAAAAACGTCGTATCAGCCCGTTGGTGTGCTCATTCAAGCCCCTCTCCCAGGAATGATAAGGATGGGCAAAGTAGACCTGCGCCCCTGTGATTTGAGTAATTTGCTCGTGCAGAGCGAATTCAGGGCCGTTATCAGCTGTTAGGGTCTTAAACTTGCAAAAGGTATTAGCTTCAATGTCCCTGAAAGCAGCAACCACAGTCTCCGCACGCTTATTAGGCAGTTTGCGAATGATGACGGTTTTCAATGCTTTATCTACGATGGTTAACAAGAATGACTTCTGGTCTTTGCCAAAAATAGTGTCAATTTCGAAGTGGCCAGGCTCCTGTTTAAGCTCGGCTTGAGCTGGGCGATACTCAATACCAACACGGTTGGGAATAGGGCCTGATTTGAGGTTTTCGGCATTGTACCTGTAACGTTTTCCCCGATGAGGAAGTTGCTGATATAGCTCCCCGCCAGCCTGTCTCTCCTGCAGGATATAGCGATATAGCGTATTCTTGCTGACAGATATACCGAATTCCAGGTGCAAACGGCCACTGATGATTTCAGGTGAAGAGTGAGTGGAAAGCGCCTGCCTGATGAAGTTCTGAATGTGTGGCTCCAACGGGTAAAAAGCATTGTTTGGCAGAGGCTTATGACGGCGTTCCCGGGCCAGAGTGTCCGCCCTTCTACAGCAGTAGACACCATTGAAAGTAGGGTCGGTATTGCGTCTGAGTTCCCTGCTGATGGTCGAGCGAGGCAGAGCAAGCTCTCTGGCGATGGTAGCTTGGTTGACACCTTCACCACGCCGCTTTTCGATGTAGAACCGTTCTTTCTGAGTCAGATGTTTTCCCTGCATGCAACAGGCTCTCCAGTATGGCCAGAACGGTGATTTTATCCGACTCTGGCAAGTGGGTCACTTTGTTGCGTTTCGAGTGGGAATGGGGCTTCACACACACCAACAAACATCGCTGCCAGCAGCAGTGCCAACATCCCGTTAATTTTAAATTTCATATTTAAAATTAACAACAAAACGACACCCAGAGCCACCCATATAATGGGCAGCGCCTCAATAATGAAATTCATATTTTCCCCGTCAACATTCAATAAAAAAGCAAAATTAGTCAGACATTTCTTTTCTACATACAGACCACAACAAAACATGTCATACCAATCAAGCGCCCGTAATGCGCCAAAAACTGTGATGAAGATTGAAATTTTTTTAAGGGGAAAATGACTCGCGCATTGACGTGACTAAAATCACAAAAATAAATGTAACGTATCCGATAAATACGTAATTAATGAGAAATGTATTATACCAATAAGGTAGAAATGGGAACCAAAAGACGGGAGGTGGGACGGCAGCACGCCATAACGCGCGCCACCGTTACTGATCTATCGCTATTACTCAGGCTTGTCCGTTTTCTCTTCCGGGCCAGACGCTGAGGTATTCTCGTCATCGTCTTCTTTTACCGGCGTATTGGCGGTGAGCAGATAGGGGGACTGCTGCCAGCGGCTTCGGCGATACTGCAACAGGGTGCGGGCCAGAATAATACCAATCGCTAATGCCAGCAGAATCATCAGGCGCAAGATATTGGTGGTATTGTCGACCTGCTTGGCTTCGGTTGCCAACACGTGGGTATCGAGCGTCATGCGCAGAAACCCGATCGGGCCATCCTTGCCGTTGATGGGTTGCACAATCTGGTGGTTGAAATAGCTCCCCACCCGTTTGCCATCCAACGCCAGCCGGTCGCGCACCACAACCTCTTCCCCGGTGCGAGCAATCAATGAACAGTCTTGTTGATAAAGTGCTGCGTCAAGAATGCGACTATTTTGCGTTAACTGCGCCAGCATCGTGCTAATTTTCTGGCTGTTATCATCGTTGCTTTCCATCAGCGGCGTGAGGCTGAACGCCACCTGCCGCGCCAGCGTACGCGCAATGTCTTCAACCTGCTCGGAACGCGCCATTTGATGACTCAAGCTGAAATAGGACGCCCCCTGCATCAATGCGACCAGCAGCGCCAGGCAGATCAGCACAATAGCGGTGCGGTGTAAGCGGAATTTTAACCGGGTGTGGACCATGAGAATCCCTGAGCGATTTGCATACTTTCATGTTGCCAGAAGCGATAGCGATAGGATAGCTTGTTGCCCTGTTTTCTGAGTGATGTTCTGTTATGTTTACCCGCGTCAGTACGCGCTATTTTTGCCAGAAGAGGATGCCCCATGCCGAATAGTCAGACCTACCGCGATCTCCCTAACGAGATTAACTGTTGGCCGGGACTGCCGTTATCACTCAGCGGTGATGAAGTGATGCCGCTCGACTACCGCGCGGGGGAAACCGGCTGGCTGCTGTACGGCGACG
This sequence comes from Symbiopectobacterium purcellii, assembly GCF_052050035.1. Classification (GTDB taxonomy): domain Bacteria; phylum Pseudomonadota; class Gammaproteobacteria; order Enterobacterales; family Enterobacteriaceae; genus Symbiopectobacterium; species Symbiopectobacterium purcellii_A. The sequence continues at coordinate 2,251,345 of NZ_CP189882.1, read as the reverse complement.
TATTGGATAAAAACCTGCTCTCGCGTTACCAGCGCAAGCTCGGTGCAGCGATGGTGATCGTTAGCGCCTGGAACGTGGAAGATTATCAGGTGGTGCGTTTGGCCGGTTCGCTCACGCCGCGCGCCACCAAACTGGCCCATGAACTGGGGATGGATGTGGCCCCGATGTGCAACACCCCGACGCTGAGTGCGCCCGGTTTGCTGGTGATGGACATGGATTCCACCGCCATCCAGATTGAGTGTATTGATGAAATCGCCAAACTGGCCGGCACCGGAGAGAAGGTGGCTGCGATCACCGAACGGGCGATGCGTGGTGAGCTGGATTTCTCCGCCAGTCTGCGCGAGCGCGTGGGCACCCTGAAGGGTGCCGATGCTGATATCCTGCAAAAAGTGCGTAAAAATCTGCCGTTGATGCCAGGGCTGACCTACATGGTTGAGCAGTTACAGGCTGCGGGCTGGCACGTTGCTATCGCCTCCGGCGGCTTTACCTATTTCGCCGATCATCTGAAAGAGAAGCTCGGCCTGGTGGCCGCAGTGGCTAACGAAATGGGCCTGCGCGACGGTAAGCTGACCGGCGAAGTGATAGGTCCGATTGTCGATGCCAAATATAAAGCCAAAACCCTGCGCCAACTGGCGGAACAGTTGGCGATCCCCGAAGAGCAGACCATTGCCATCGGTGACGGGGCCAACGATCTGGTGATGATCAAGGCATCTGGACTCGGCATCGCCTATCATGCCAAACCCAAAGTGAATGAGCAGGCGCCCGTCAGCATCCGTCACGCCGATTTAACCGGCGTCATGTGCGTACTGAGCGGCAGCCTGCGGCACGAAAAACGCTAACAGCAGTGAGGTGAACCGTGGCAAAAGCCGTTAAACGCGCCTTCGTTTGCAACGAATGTGGTGCCGACTACCCACGCTGGCAGGGCCAATGTAGCGCCTGCAACGCCTGGAACACCATTACCGAAGTGCGGCTGGCCGGCGCCGCGACGTCTCGCACCGGCTATGCAGGCGACCATGAGGGCATCAGTCGGGTACAAAAGCTGTCTGACATCAGCCTGGAAGCGCTGCCGCGTTTTTCCACCGGCTTTAGCGAGTTCGACCGCGTGCTGGGCGGCGGCGTGGTGCCCGGCAGCGCCATTCTGATCGGTGGCAACCCCGGCGCGGGGAAAAGCACCCTGCTGCTGCAAACCCTGTGCAAACTTTCCGAGCAGATGAAAACCCTGTACGTCACCGGCGAAGAGTCGCTACAGCAGGTGGCGATGCGTGCGCACCGCTTGGGCCTGCCGACCCAGCATCTCAACATGCTGTCCGAAATCAGCATCGAGCAAATCTGCCTGATTGCCGAACAGGAACAGCCCAGGCTGATGGTGATCGACTCGATTCAGGTGATGCATCTGGCCGATATCCAATCTTCGCCCGGCAGTGTGGCACAAGTGCGGGAAACCGCCGCCTATCTTACCCGCTTTGCCAAAACGCGCGGTGTCGCTATCGTGATGGTGGGCCACGTCACCAAAGATGGTTCATTGGCGGGTCCCAAGGTGCTGGAGCACTGCATTGACTGCTCCGTGCTGCTCGACGGTGATGCCGATTCCCGTTTTCGCACCCTGCGCAGCCACAAAAACCGTTTCGGTGCCGTCAACGAATTAGGGGTGTTCGCCATGACCGAGCAGGGATTGCGCGAAGTCAGCAACCCTTCCGCCATTTTTCTCAGCCGGGGTGATGAAGTCATGTCCGGCAGCTCCGTTATGGTGGTGTGGGAAGGCACGCGTCCACTGTTGGTAGAGATTCAGGCGCTGGTCGATCACTCGATGATGGCTAACCCGCGTCGCGTCGCCGTCGGTCTGGAACAGAACCGACTGGCGCTCCTGCTCGCTGTGCTACACCGCCACGGCGGGCTGCAAATGGCGGATCAGGATGTGTTCGTGAACGTGGTCGGTGGCGTAAAAGTCACCGAAACCAGCGCCGACCTGGCACTGCTGTTATCGCTGGTGTCCAGCCTGCGCGACAGGCCGCTACCCCAAGATCTGGTGGTGTTCGGCGAAGTGGGGCTATCCGGCGAGATAAGGCCTGTGCCCAGCGGTCAGGAGCGAATTTCCGAAGCCGTCAAGCACGGCTTCAAACGATCCATTGTCCCGCATGCCAATGCGCCAAAACGCACCCCCGCCAACATGCAGGTGTTTGGCGTGAAAAAGCTGACTGACGCGCTGGCGATCCTCGATGATCTTTAACGTCTAACCTGCGGGAACATGCGCGCAGGTTGAGGATGCTTGTGGTATCTTGGTTTAGCATGCTAAACACTCGTGCTAAACCAAGAGAGCCTGACAATGTCATTTTTTGATTACCTGAAACCCGCCATCCGTAAGAAAGGGTGTACCCTTCAGCAGGTTGCCGACGCAACCGGCATGACCAAGGGCTATCTCAGCCAGTTGCTGAATGCCAAGATCAAAAACCCCAGCTCTCAAAAGCTGGAAGCACTGCACCGCTTTCTGGAACTGGAATTTCCTCGCCACGATAAAACCATCGGGGTCGTGTTCGGCAAATTTTACCCGCTACATACCGGCCATATCTATCTGATCCAGCGCGCCTGTAGTCAGGTTGATGAATTGCATGTGATCCTGGGTTACGACGAATCGCGTGACCGTATGCTGTTTGAACACAGCGCCATGTCGCAGCAACCCACCGTGAGCGATCGTCTGCGTTGGCTGCTACAAACCTTTAAATATCAGAAAAATATCCGCATTCACGCCTTTAACGAAGAAGGTATGGAGCCCTACCCGCACGGTTGGGATATTTGGAGTCGCGGCATCAAAGCCTTTATGCAAGAAAAGGCGATTGAACCCAACTTTGTCTACACCAGCGAAGCCAAAGATGCCCCGCAGTATCGGGAACAGTTGGGCATCGACGCCGTATTGGTTGACCCAGAACGCTCATTTATGAACATCAGCGGCGCACAGATCCGCCACGATCCGTTCCGCTATTGGGATTATATTCCCACCGAAGTGAAACCCTTTTTCGTGCGTACCGTCGCCATTCTCGGCGGTGAATCCAGCGGTAAATCGACGCTGGTCAACAAGCTCGCCAATATCTTCAACACCACCAGCGCCTGGGAGTTTGGCCGGGACTATGTTTTTTCCCATCTGGGCGGCTACGAGATGGCGCTGCAATATTCCGACTACGACAAAATCGCGCTAGGACAAGCTCAATACATTGATTTTACAGTAAAATATGCCAACAAAGTGGCTTTTATCGATACCGATTTCATCACCACTCAGGCATTTTGCAAGCAGCATGAAGGGCGCGAACATCCCTTTGTTCAGGCGTTGATTGACGAATATCGGTTTGATTTGGTGATCCTGCTGGAGAACAATACGCCGTGGGTCGCTGATGGTTTACGCAGTCTGGGTAGCAGTACCGCACGTAGCGCATTCCAAACGCTACTCAAAACCATGCTGGTGAAGAATAACGCCCCTTACGTACACGTGACAGAATCCGATTATGACTCGCGCTTCCTGCGTTGCGTGGAACTGGTGCAGCAAATGTTGTCGCACCGTACGTCTGGCGGGCCGGATTCGCCGACGCTGTAATCACCACTGCCAACGGCGAGAGGGTGTCAGAATGGCGGGCAATGGGATGTCCCACGCTTCGTTAGGGATGGCATCAACCTGCTGACAGTCATGGGCCAAGCCAATCGGGTACGGCCCTTGCTGCTGCCAGCCCTGTAAGGTCCGGTCATAAAACCCACCGCCCATGCCCAGACGTTGTCCCTGCGCATCAAACGCCACCAGCGGCGTAAACAGCACATCGAGTTGGGTTAGCGGCAACACGCGACGCACATCCAGACGCGGCTCAAAGATCTTCAGACGGTTCTTCACCAGCGGTGTCTGCGCATCGTAGTGCAAAAACAGCAAATGCCCCGGCGAAAACGGATGCAGTACCGGCAGATACACCGCCTTTCCCTGCTGCCACAGACGGGCAATCAACGGCTGGGTATCCAACTCACCGTCAAACGATAAAAACAGCGCAATCCGCTGTGCCTGCTGCACTTCAGGTTGTTCCAACGCTCGTTCAGCAATCTGATGGGCAAACCGGGTTTGCTGCTCCTGCGTAAGCGCTCGACGCAATTGACGCACGCCATCGCGCATGGCCTGACGCTGTTGCTGTGGCGAAACGGACATGGACGTAGAAGTCATAGGCAATAACAGGCAAAAGAAAGGAGAGAGGGGATCTCCGAGATGCCGCCGCAGGTGGTAACCCTTGAACCCTTGGTTCAAGGTGAACATACCTTCGCAACCATAAGGCTTCTCGGACGAACCGAGCATGCTCACCGGCTGCGGAGCGTTACATTCTGTTGGTTTGAAATATCGGCTCAGGGGACTGACCCGCAGACAAACACCTCAGAGAAATTTTATTCTTTACTCGTGAATAACTCTATCACGCTTTATAGCGAAAAACATCGGGCAACTAACAAAAATCGATTTAAAAAACCAAAACGCTAACCCCTCTCGACTCACTCGAAAGGCGTACCCTGACGCTTGCTAATGCGCCCTTGCTCCAGCAAAGCCTGCTCAATGGTCTGCTGCAACATACGGATGCGCTGCTCCATATTCGTCGCGTAATCGCGCGTTTTCAGACGCTCTTGCGCCAATTCATGACACACGTTCAGTGCAGCGATAAACACCAATTGTTCCGTGTTGGTCACGCGTGTGCGTACTTTGAGATCCTGCAACCGCTGGTTAAGATCTTCCGCAGCCTGATTCAACGCTTCCTGTTGTTCCGGCGGACAATTGACTCTTAACGAACGGCCAAAGATTTGAATATCTACTGGTTGTGCAGACATGCCCCTTTCCTGCCTCGTTTCGTTTTCTGCGCCGCAGAAAAAATTCATATCACGGACTGGCTACAGCCCCTTAACGCGGGCGCCACTATAATAACTCAACATAGAAGAAACAAGCCCTTTCTGGCATAGCAGCCGAGCTTGGTGGTAGCATAACACGATACCAACCCGCCAACGATGAACAAAGCACATGTCCATAGAAACCACATATCCCGGCTATGAAACCCTAGACGCGCTCCTGACACAGCAACAAGTTGCACTGACGGCAGCGGAAATGCACGGGCTTATCAGCGGTATCCTGTGCGGGGGCAACACCGATGACAGTTGGAAAACATTGTTACACGAGCTGACAAACGATGGTCTGGCATTCTCTCACCTGGTTTCTCAACCGCTGCAAACGCTGTATCAGGTCACCAAAGAAGCGTTGGAAGAGAGTGAATTTGAATTCCAACTGCTGCTGCCGAATGACGACAACACGGCGGTAAGCGTGTTTGTTCGTGCCGACGCGCTGGCCGGATGGGTCAACCACTTTCTGCTCGGGCTGGGCGTCGTTCAGCCGCGCCTGAGCAAGGCGCAGGGCGAGTTGAAAGAAGCCATCGACGATTTGCGCAATATTGCCCAGCTCGGCTATGACGAAGATGAAGATCAGGAAGCGCTGGCGCAATCGCTGGAAGAAATCATCGAATACGTTAGAGTTTCCGCCATTCTCTGCCACAGTGAATATACACGCCCGGTACAGACCGCACCGGAGAAGAAAAAACCAACGCTACATTAATCGCGCATCCAGCCTTACCCGCAGGGATTCTCATGTAGGAAGGGGATTACCGAATGCGCATCACACAGGAGCAGGTGATGATTCAACAAGACGCTTTTGGTCAGGAATATACTCGCCGCCGCCAGCAGTTGCTGGAAAAAATGGCTCCCGCCAGCGCGGCGATCTTTTTTGCCGCACCGGAAGCCACACGCAGCGCTGACAGTGAGTACCCTTATCGCCAGAACAGCGATTTCTGGTACTTCACCGGGTTTAACGAGCCGGAAGCGGTGCTGTTACTGGTAAAAAGCGATGAGCACCATCACCACACCGTCCTGTTCAACCGCGTGCGCGATGTCACGGCAGAAATCTGGTTCGGACGCCGTCTGGGGCAGGAAGCCGCCTCGTCGCGTTTGAATGTCGATCGCGCGCTGCCCTTTAGCGACATCAATGCACAGTTGCACCTGCTGCTCAACGGACTGGACGTGGTTTACCACGCGCAGGGGCTGTACGAGTACGCAGACCGCCTGCTGTTCAACGCACTGGAGACGCTGCGAAACGGCACGCGTCAAGGGCTTATCGCACCGCCGACGCAGACCGACTGGCGTCCCTGGGTGCACGAGATGCGCCTGTTTAAATCCCCAAAAGAGCGAGAACTGATGCGCCGGGCCGGAGCGATCACGGCTAAGGCCCATACCCGCGCCATGACAAGCTGCGAACCCGGAATGTATGAATACCAGTTGGAAGGGGAAATTCATCATGAATTTACCCGCCACGGTGCGCGCTATCCGTCATATAACACGATTGTCGGCAGCGGTGATAACGGCTGCATTCTGCACTACACCAAGAACGAACGGCAAATGCGCGACGGCGATTTGGTGCTGATTGACGCCGGTTGTGAATATCAAGGCTATGCCGGTGATATCACGCGGACCTTCCCGGTAAGTGGAACATTCAGCGCCCCGCAGCGCGCGATTTACGACATTGTGCTGGCTTCACAGCGCAAGGCGCTGGCGCTGTTCAAGCCTGGTGTCAGCATTCGTGAAGTGAATGAGCAGGTGATTCGTATCATGGTCGAAGGACTGGTTAAGCTCGGTGTGCTGAAAGGCAACGTCGATGAACTGATCGCCGAGCAGGCGCACCGCGCGTTCTACATGCACGGACTTAGCCATTGGCTGGGATTGGACGTGCACGATGTCGGCGATTACGGTGCGTCAGAACGCAGTCGTTTGCTGGAATCCGGCATGGTGCTCACGGTCGAACCGGGGCTCTATATCGCACCAGACGCCAAAGTGCCTCATGAGTATCGCGGCATTGGTATCCGCATCGAGGATGACATTCTGATTACTGACAGCGGCAACGAAGTATTGACGGCGGACGTTGTGAAAGACGCCGACGACATTGAAGCGTTGATGGCACAGGCCCGTGCCGCACGTCAGGCAGTGAGATAGTTGCCATGACGATCCTGATAGTTGGCGGCGGTATGGCGGGAGCAACGCTGGCGCTGGCCATTTCCGCCCTTTCCGGCGGCACCCTTCCCGTCGAGGTGATTGAAGCTCACTCACCGCTGGACAGCGCACATCCCGGCTTCGACGCTCGCGCTATCGCACTGGCGCAAGGCACCGTGCAGCAGCTCAAGCGTGTCGGTGTCTGGCAGGCTATCGCCAGTGAAGCGGAACCCATCACCACGGTGCACGTCAGCGATCGCGGCCACGCCGGCGTGGTCAACATGCAGGCCAGTGATTATCGCACCGCCGCGTTGGGTTACGTGGTGGAGCTACATCAGGTTGGGCAAACCCTGTTTCGGTTACTCCACAATGCACCGGGCGTGCGTATGCACTGTCCGCGCAAGGTAGTACAAGTTGATCGCAACACCGAACAGGCCACCCTGCAACTGGATGACGGCAGTACGCTGCACGGACAGCTCTTGGTGGCGGCAGACGGCTCTTCCTCCGCGCTGGCGCAGGCCTGCAGTATGCAGTGGCAGACAGAGGAGTATCCGCAGTTTGCCGTTATTGCCAACATCCGCACCCAACTGCCTCACGCGGGCAAAGCCTTTGAGCGCTTTACCCCTGACGGCCCGTTGGCACTGTTGCCAATGCGCGGTGGACGTAGTTCGTTGGTATGGTGCCACCCGTTATCAAACCAGACGCAGGTGGGCGCCTGGAGCGAGGCAGAATGCCGCGCGGCGCTGCAACGCGGCTTTGGCTGGCGATTGGGCGCCATTACCCAGATCGGCGAACGTCACACCTATCCACTGCGATTGGTTACGGCGGCACGTCATATTGCGCACCGTGTGGCGCTGGTGGGCAATGCGGCGCAAACGCTGCACCCGATTGCCGGGCAGGGATTCAATCTTGGGCTACGCGACGTGATGTCGCTGGCAGAAACCCTGACACAGGCCGCTGCGCAACAGGAAGACACCGGCAGCTATCACGTGCTGAGCCGCTATGCCCAGCGCCGAGAACCCGATCAGCAGGCGACCATTGCGCTGACAGACGGTCTGGTACGCCTGTTCGCCAACAGCGTTACCCCGCTGGAGGTGGGCCGCAATCTGGGTTTGATGACCATGAATACCGTTGCGCCCGTGCGTGATACCTTTGCACGCCGCACCTTGGGTTGGTTCAGTCGTTAATGCAAGCAACAGGAAACAGGGCTTATGCAATCATTTGATGTGGTTATCGCGGGCGGCGGCATGGTTGGTCTGGCATTAGCCTGTGGGCTGCAACAGTCCGGGCTTCGCATTGCAGTTCTGGAACAACGCATGCCACCACAAACGGCAGCGGACGGGGCTTATGCACTGCGCGTCTCTGCCATTAACGCGGCCAGCGAATGCCTGCTGCGCCATCTTGATGTCTGGCCTGCGATCGAAGCACAACGCATCAGTCCGTATAACGCCATGTACGTGTGGGACAAAGACAGCTTTGGCAACATCCACTTCGACGGCGAGGCCTATGGTTTTTCCCGCCTCGGCCACATTATCGAAAACGATGTCATTCAACGCGCCCTGTGGCAACGAGCCGAAAAAGCAAAAGACATTACCCTGATGGCACCAACGGTATTGCAGCAGGTGGCCTGGGGCGAAAATGAAGCGTTTATCACGCTGGACGATGGCACCATGCTCACGGCACGCTTGGGAGTCGGCGCAGACGGTGCGCACTCCTGGCTACGCCAGCAGGCCGATATTCCGCTGACGTTCTGGGATTACGGTCATCACGCACTGGTGGCAACGGTACGCACCGAACGTCCGCACGACGGCGTGGCACGCCAGGTGTTCCACGGCGATGGCATTCTGGCGTTTCTACCGTTGGCGGAGGCAAACCTGTGCTCAATTGTCTGGTCGCTGCCACCGTTGCAGGCCGAATCCATGCTGGCACTGCCCGAGGAAGACTTCGACCAACAAGTGGCGATCGCCTTTGATATGCATCTTGGGCGGTGTACCACCATCAGTGCCCGGCAAACACACCCGTTAACCGGGCGCTATGCGCGCAGCTTTGCCGCGCACCGACTGGCACTGGTGGGCGATGCTGCACACACCATCCACCCGCTCGCCGGACAGGGCGTCAACCTCGGGTTGATGGATGTCGCCACGCTGATTGCCGAAATCAAACGGCTACAAGGGCAGGGCAAAGATTTCGGGCAACACCTCTACCTGCGACGTTATGAACGCCAGCGCAAGCACAGTGCCGCGCTGATGTTGGCCAGCATGCAAGGATTCAGAGCGCTGTTTAACGGAGAGAACCCGGCGAAAAAACTGCTGCGCGATGTCGGTCTGACGTTGGCAAACCATCTGCCGGGGGTAAAACCGGTGCTGGTGCGTCAGGCGATGGGATTAAATGACCTGCCGGAATGGCTGGCACACACCGCTACGCCGCAGTAGAGGAAGCGGTACGCCTGAGTGGGCGTACCGTTAACATTACTTCTTTTCGTGGCGCGTCGCCTTGTCCAGATAGCCCATCAGAAACGCCGACAGCACAAACGTCAGGTGGATAATCACATACCACATCAGCTTGTTATCCGGCGTGTTGCGCGCATCCATAAACACGCGCAGCAAATGGATGGAAGAGATGGCGACGATCGATGCCGCCACTTTATTCTTCAGTGAGCCGGAATCCATTTTGCCGAGCCAGCTCAGTTTCTCCCGATCCTCATCAATGTTCAGCGTCGAGACAAAAAACTAGTTGCTGAATAGAGACTTGCATTTTTTGTCAGGCTATTGAGAATAAAAAGAGGTTTAACTTAGAGAGGCTTTGTTGAATAAATCGAACTTTCAGGGGATCGCCGGATCAAAGCACTATCATCGCTCACGATAGCAGCTCCCCATGGCAAAGCAAAAGTTTAAAATCACCAACTGGCCCACCTACAACAAAGCACTCAGACAACGCGGCTCCCTGACGGTCTGGCTTGATGAGTCCGCCATCGCTGCATGGACTGACAGTTCTTCGCCTGAAGGTCGTGGTCGGCCGCTTTACTACACCGATATGGCTGTTACCACGGTTTTGATGATAAAGCGCGTGTTTAACCTGTCGCTCCGGGCATTAAAGGGCTTTGTCGACTCGGTTTTTACACTGATGAGCCTGCCACTGCGCTGCCCGGACTACTCTCTGGTCAGTCGGCGGGCAAAAACCGTCAGTATCAGCATAAAAACGCCAACGCGTGGTGAAATCTCGCATCTGGTCATCGACAGTACCGGTCTGAAGGTCTTTGGCGAAGGTGAATGGAAAGTCAGGCAGCATGGGGCTGACAGACGAAGAGTGTGGCGCAAGCTTCATCTGGCAGCAGACAGTGCGACGCATGAGAGTATCTGTGCCGACTTATCGCTCAGCGGAACGACAGATGCGCAGGCACTGCCGGGCCTGATTAACCAAACCCACCGGAAAATCAGGGAAGTGTCAGCAGACGGTGCTTATGACGCCCGTTACTGCCACGATGCGTTGCTGAGAAAGAAAATCAGGCCCCTTATCCCGCCGCGAAGCGGAGCCAAATACTGGCCGGACAAGTACCATGAACGTAACCATGCGGTGGCGAATCAGCGTCTGAGCGGGAGTAATGATATGTGGAAAAAGAAAGTGGGTTATCACCGGCGTTCAGTGGCAGAAACAGCGATGTTCCGCATAAAAACTTTGCTGGGTGGCCATCTGAGCCTGCGTGACTATGAGGCTCAAGTAGGTGAAGCCATAGCGATGGTCAAAGCGCTGAACCGTATGACGTTGTTGGGTATGCCACACAGCGTCAGGATAGGATAACAGGTGTAGCAGAGGGAGTCATCCTGTCGGCTAATTCTGATTTATTCAACAAAGCCACTTAGAGAATAAAGGTTTGAAATGATCAACAAAGAGCGGTTGTTACGAGATAATCGTTTATGTAAAGCAATCATTGGATTATCAGTCGAAGAATTGAAAAATTTAGCCGCTGAATTTTCAGCTTGTTATTTGATTTATCGGAAAAAGAATCGAAAAGATCACGAGCGGCAGATGGGTGCAGGGCAGAAAGGATTTATCCCAACCCCATTAGATAAACTGCTTTTTATTTTATTGTATTTAAAATGTTATCCGACCTATTATTTGCAAGGACTTCTTTTTGGTTTAGATAGAACACGGGTATGTCGCTGGGTAAAAATATTATTGCCGGTTTTAGAGATGACCTTGGGGCGAGAATGTGTTTTGCCCGCTCGTCAAATTCGCTCTGCTGAGGAATTTTTTCGCGCCTTTCCTGGAGTTAAAGACGTCTTTATTGATGGGACAGAGCGACCTGTCCAAAAGCCTAAGAATCTGCGTCGGCGAAAAAAAATGTATTCGGGAAAGAAAAGACAGACCACTCGAAAAGAGCTTATTATGACTGACGAAACAAGGCAAACTGGATTTATCCCCATGAGCAAAAATGGGCGCCGTCACGATAAACGCTTACTCGATAAAGTCGATATAATTCGCCATATTCCTCCTGAGGTAACCATCTGGGCAGATACCGGTTTTCAAGGTATAGATAAACAGCATCCTAATACACAAATCCCAAAAAAAGGAACTCGAAAAAGACCTTTATAGCCAAGCGACTTAATTTTGATTACACCATATGGACTGAGAACAAACTCTCTGTATCGCAACCCATCTCTCTTTTTTTGCTTTTTGCTTGTGCCCATTTATGCTCAATTGGGTTAAGATCTGGCGAATATGTAGGCAAATACTCCACCATATACCCTGCATCGATGATGACTTGTTGAATATTATGTTTTTTGTGAAAAGTGGCATTGTCCATCATGATTACACTGTTTTTAGGGAGTACTGGGATAAGGACTTGTGTGACCCAGGCATAGAAAACATCGCTGTTAATATTGATATCAAATAATCCGATAGCAAACAGCGTTGTGCCTAATAAAGCGCCGATAACATTTGTTCTTCCCCTAGCTCCCCAGTTCTTCAGGCCAAAACACCGTTGACCTTTTGGGGAATAGCCGTGAGTCCGTGGGGCATCGTGTGAAAAACCACTTTCATCAATAAAAACAATAGGTTTACCTTCTTTTTCATACTGTTGTTTTTTTTGTTGAAATCCCTGCCGGGCGTTTTCGTCGGCTTTCGGATGACGTAGAGTTTTTTTTATAGGTCAATCCCAGCTTTTTAAGCGCTTGCCAAATGGCCTTCTGACAAACGCCAAAACGCTCTGCACGTTCTTTTTGGTAAGCATCTGGATATTGTTCAACATCTTTTATCAACTCGGATTTATCGATCTTTCGCTGACGCGTGGTCGATGCTTTTGACTCTATTTGATTAATCCAACGCGATACAGAGGCAGGGCCAATCCGAAATTGCTTCGCTGTTTCTCGGATACTCAACCCTTCGTTTTTCCGTGTAGAGGCTTTGTTGAATAATTTAACCGTTTGATTTACATCTTCTTTAGGTAGAATGCATGTACAGAGACTGTATTTTGTTAGAACGACAAATCAAGTAGTTAGCACAATAAAAAGCATTACGGCTGGAAAACTTAGTTGTTGAAGTGTTATAATAATTATGTAAATCAGCATGTTAAATTATTCAACAAAGCCCCGTGTAGATATCACTTTACGTCTAAAATCAATTGAATAGCTCATTTAAATAATGTAATCAAAATTAAGTCGTTTAGCTATATCGCCTGAACAAAAACAAGAAAATAAAATAATCTCGGGCATCCGTATTACAGTTGAACACGCCATCGCGGGTATCAAGCGCCTCGGTTGCATGACCCAAATTTTACGGAATCGTAGACCCTTTATTGATGATACCTTCTTACTCCTTAGCGCCGGTCTTTGGAATTTCCATCTCAGAACAGCGTAAAATTTACTTCAATCACCGAAACACCCTTATTTCACTATTAAGCAACACGCTTATTGAGTATGTGTTCGAGTTCGGCAATCTTACGATGACTGACCTGACTGAAGTCTGTTCCCTTTGGGTAAAAACGTCGTATCAGCCCGTTGGTGTCCTCATTCAAGCCCCTCTCCCAGGAATGATAAGGATGGGCAAAGTAGACCTGCGCCCCTGTGATTTGAGTAATTTGCTCGTTCAGAGCGAATTCAGGGCCGTTATCAGCTGTTAGGGTCTTAAACTTGCAAAAGGTATTAGCTTCAATGTGCCTGAAAGCAGCAACCACAGTCTCCGCACGCTTATTAGGCAGTTTGCGAATGATGACGGTTTTCAATGCTTTATCTACGATGGTTAACAAGAATGACTTCTGGTCTTTGCCAAAAATAGTGTCAATTTCGAAGTGGCCAGGCTCCTGTTTAAGCTCGGCTTGAGCTGGGCGATACTCAATACCAACACGGTTGGGAATAGGGCCTGATTTGAGGTTTTCGGCATTGTACCTGTAACGTTTTCCCCGATGAGGAAGTTGCTGATATAGCTCCCCGCCAGCCTGTCTCTCCTGCAGGATATAGCGATATAGCGTATTCTTGCTGACAGATATACCGAATTCCAGGTGCAAACGGCCACTGATGATTTCAGGTGAAGAGTGAGTGGAAAGCGCCTGCCTGATGAAGTTCTGAATGTGTGGCTTCAACGGGTAAAAAGCATTGTTTGGCAGAGGCTTATGACGGCGTTCCCGGGCCAGAGTGTCCGCCCTTCTACAGCAGTAGACACCATTGAAAGTAGGGTCGGTATTGCGTCTGAGTTCCCTGCTGATGGTCGAGCGAGGCAGAGCAAGCTCTCTGGCGATGGTAGCTTGGTTGACACCTTCACCACGCCGCTTTTCGATGTAGAACCGTTCTTTCTGAGTCAGATGTTTTCCCTGCATGCAACAGGCTCTCCAGTATGGCCAGAACGGTGATTTTATCCGACTCTGGCAAGTGGGTCATTTGTTGCGTTTCGAGTGGGAATGGGGCCTGTGCTACCCGACTATCCCGTGGAAAATGACGAGGCTATCTATTTGGTGCATCCCTCCGCGCGACTGGTTCCCGCTAAAACGCGGGCGTTCGGCAGTTGGATTGCGCAGGTGCTGGCTACGCGGCCATGGCTGCATCCGTAAATCACTGACTAACGGGCCTCCTCAGGCCAGTTCAATAGCGCCATGCAGGGTTGCTGTTTTTGGTTGGTCATCGCTATCCCCTTACTGTCCGCCGTGAGTATAGCTAAACGACTTAATTTTGATTACATTATTTAAATGAGCTATTCAATTGATTTTAGACGTAAAGTGATATCTACACGGAAAAACGAAGGGTTGAGTATCCGAGAAACAGCGAAGCAATTTCGGATTGGCCCTGCCTCTGTATCGCGTTGGATTAATCAAATAGAGTCAAAAGCATCGACCACGCGTCAGCGAAAGATCGATAAATCCGAGTTGATAAAAGATGTTGAACAATATCCAGATGCTTACCAAAAAGAACGTGCAGAGCGTTTTGGCGTTTGTCAGAAGGCCATTTGGCAAGCGCTTAAAAAGCTGGGATTGACCTATAAAAAAAACTCTACGTCATCCGAAAGCCGACGAAAACGCCCGGCAGGGATTTCAACAAAAAAAACAACAGTATGAAAAAGAAGGTAAACCTATTGTTTTTATTGGTGAAAGTGGTTTTTCACACGATACCCCACGGACTCACGGCTATTCCCCAAAAGGTCAACGGTGTTTTGGCCTGAAGAACTGGGGAGCTAGGGGAAGAACAAATGTTATCGGCGCTTTATTAGGCACAACGCTGTTTGCTATCGGATTATTTGATATCAATATTAACAGCGATGTTTTCTATGCCTGGGTCACACAAGTCCTTATCCCAGTACTCCCTAAAAACAGTGTAATCATGATGGACAATGCCACTTTTCACAAAAAACATAATATTCAACAAGTCATCATCGATGCAGGGTATATGGTGGAGTATTTGCCTACATATTCGCCAGATCTTAACCCAATTGAGCATAAATGGGCACAAGCAAAAAGCAAAAAGCAAAAAGCAAAAAGCAAAAAGCAAAAAGCAAAAAGCAAAAAAAGAGAGATGGGTTGCGATACAGAGAGTTTGTTCTCAGTCCATATGGTGTAATCAAAATTAAGTCGCTTGGCTATATTTCGTATACGTTTTAGTTATGTTCTTCCCTATTCAGCCGTCATTTTTCCCGCTACAGTGAAAAAACAACCATGACGTCTGGAGGGCGAAATGCTTTATATCTTTGATTTGGGTAACGTTGTCATTGATATCGATTTCAACCGCGTGTTGGGCGTGTGGAGTAAGCTGAGTGGTGTCCCACTCGCCACGCTGAAAGAGCGCTTTACCATGGATGAAGCCTTTGAACTGCATGAGCGGGGCGAGATCAGTGATGAAGAATTTGGTGCCCGACTGAGCCAGGAAATGGGCATGCTGCTGAGCTACGAGCAGTTTACGGCGGGCTGGCAGGCTATTTTTGTTGCGCTGCGTCCTGAATTACTGGATGTGATGCAGCAACTGCGCCAACAAGGGCATCGCGCCGTTATTTTATCCAACACTAATCGCCTGCACTGTGCGCATTGGCCCGCGCTGTTTCCAGACGTGGCCGAGGCCGCCGATCGTCTCTATTTGTCACAGGATATCGGGATGCGCAAACCAGAGGCGAGAGTTTATCAGTATGTGCTGACGCAAGAGCAGGCAACGCCAGCGCAAACGGTATTTTTCGATGATAACGAACAGAATATTGCCGCCGCGCAAGCGCTGGGGATCCACAGCGTTTTGGTGACCGATCGCGATACGGTGCCACAATTTTTTGCCGAACACCCGATTTCTCCTGCACACAATACCGTCGCTAACGCGGGTAAGCTGTGATAAAAACGGTTGGCATTTTTGCTAAAAAATCGATTAAAAGAACAGCGGTTCAGGAGTGGTTGTCGTTTATGATTGCGTTAATTCAGCGTGTTACCCGCGCCAGTGTGACGGTGGACAATGCCATCGTTGGGGAGATTGCAGGCGGATTGCTGGTGCTGTTAGGCGTCGAACAAGGGGATGATGAACGTAAGGCGGCGCGCCTGTGTAAGCGCGTGCTCGGCTATCGTATTTTCAGCGATGAGCAGGGCAAGATGAACCTTAACGTGCAGCAGACCGGAGGCAGTGTGTTGGTGGTATCGCAGTTTACGCTGGCGGCGGATACGCAGAAAGGCATGCGCCCCAGTTTTTCCCGCGGTGCGGAACCTGCCGAGGCGGATAGGCTGTATCAGTATTTTGCTGCCCAGTGTCGTGAACGCGGCACCCACGTGGAAACCGGCCGCTTTGCGGCTGATATGCAGGTTGCGTTGGTTAACGACGGGCCAGTCACGTTCTTGCTTCAGGTGTGACAATGCCGTGCGCGTCAGCGCGCCCATTGTCACCGATGCGCAGTACAGCCAATCGGAAGGAGGGGGAGGAAATGTATCACCTGAGAGTGCCTGAAACCGCTGAACAGATGGACGCTTACTATCAGTTCCGTTGGGAGATGCTGCGTAAGCCATTACACCAGCCGTTAGGTTCAGAGCGGGATGCCTATGACGCGCTGGCGCATCACCAGACCGTGGTGGATGAACAAGGGCGGTTGGTGGCGATTGGACGCCTCTCCATTAATGCCGATAACGAAGCCGCTATCCGCTTTATGGCGGTGCATCCAAGCGTTCGGTGCAAAGGGTTGGGTACGCTGGTGGCGATGACGCTGGAATCCGTCGCGCGTCAGGAAGGTGTAAAGCGCGTGGTATGCAGCGCGCGTGAAGATGCTGTGGCGTTCTTTACCAAGCTGGGCTTTTCCCTTCAAGGAGAGATCAGCGCACCGCAAACGACACCTGTGCGTCATTATCTGATGACCAAACCCATTGCTTCTTTGGATGATATCCTGCATCGCCCTGATTGGTGTGTGCAGTTGCAGCAAGCCTGGCATGAGCATATCCCACTCAGTGAAAAAATGGGTGTGCGAATCAACCAATATACCGGGCAAAAATTTATTACCACCATGCCGGAAACGGGTAATCAGAATCCGCACCATACGCTGTTTGCCGGTAGCCTGTTTTCATTGGCGACGCTGACCGGATGGGGGCTGATTTGGCTATTACTGCGTGAACGGCATCTGGGGGGCACCATTATTCTGGCCGATGCGCATATTCGTTACAGCTCGCCGATCACCGGTCGCCCCAGCGCAGTGGCTGATTTAGGTTCATTGAGCGGCAACCTGACGCGTCTTGCGCGCGGGCTTAAAGCGCGTGTGCAACTTAACGTCGAGCTGTTTGGCGATGATAAATCCGGCGCGGTGTTTGAAGGGGTGTATATCGTGCTACCCGCGCAGCCTGCCGATCCCTTGGAACAAGGCGGCTCGGAAGCGGGGTAGCGGTACGGCCATTAGTGCGCGGTGCTTACTTCACCGTGTTGAATCTGCTGCCTTACGACGGTGCCATCGCTGGTGGTCCCCTGTAACAGACCGCTCAGCGTCGGTTTCAGCGGCGTGTTGGCGGCCAGATTTCCCGTTAAACGCAGTTGCAGATTGCTGTCGGCGCTGGGCAGGGCTTCAGACCCTTGCCAGCCCCAGTGCGTCAGGGTATCCATCGGCACTGAACGTCCGTTTAATGACAGCGTGAACGCACGGCCAGGTTGCTGCTCAATCGTGGCTTGCGCCTCAAGCAGACCACGTTGCGTAAACGCACTCAGTTCGGTAATGGCTATTTGCGCATCGCTCGCGTTTAGCGCGAGAGAAGGACGGCGCACATCGAGTTTGTTGAAGGTGGCATCGCTGGCGTTAAGATTCAGCGTACCCTGCCAAACGCCCCACTGGTGCTGACGCGCCAGCAACAGATTATTGCCGTAGCCATCCAGCGCGGTGAGCTGGAACGGGAAATCCGGGTTGATATCGATGAGCAGGTTACGGTTAGCGCGGAATTTCTTCACCTCAACATCGCTGAGCCAGTCCGGTAATGTCTTCTGCCAGCGCTCACGCCAATCCGTGGGCAGGGTATACTCCATCCCTGCGACCACGACTTCATTCAAGGTCAGACGGTGGTTATTGCGCGTCCACATGCCATCGGTGCGCATCAAACCGCCTTCCCAGCGGGTGGTAAACTGTTTGATGCCCACCCCTTGCGGCGAAACGGCAAGGTTAACAATAGGATCAATCAGGTGCATGCTACCGTTGACGATGTCGCTGGCATTAAACGACAGCGTGCCGTCGTCGCTTTCCCAATTGTGCTGGCGGAACGTAATATTTTGCAGGGTGACGTCGAGATCGCTAAACGCCCAGCCGGGCCCTTCAATGCGGGCATCCACCATATCAAAGCGGGAAACGGCTACCGAAGGCAGCTCAGCCACTGGTTGCCAGAAATCTTCCAGCGATTTCGTGGTTTGTAAACGCACGTTGCTCAGTCGCAGGCTATCCACCTGCCAACTACCATCTTCTGCACGTCGCGCATTACCGGTTAACTGACCGCCCGCAACGTCTGCGCCAAAGGTGGTTAACGTAAGTTGGTTTTTGTTGATTTCCCCCTGAATCAGTACCTGACTGGCGGGGACCTCATTGAGGCGCAGCGAGCGCGCGCTGAGTTGAAAATTACCTTGCGTACCGAGCAGATGCCCCTGCTCCGGCTGCCAGGGGGTAATGCCACCGTTAATTTGCTGCCCGTTCAGCGAACAATCACCGTCTTGTGATTGCAGCGCCATGGTGCGCAATTGCAGCACATCGGCCATGAACGGAACGGCAATGTTGCTGCCAGGCAGCAGATTCAAGGTACCGCCTTCCAGTTCCAGACTGGCAAAGTGGCTCGGTTCTGTCAGTTGCCGTGCGCTTACACCAAAGGACATTTTACGTGCCGCCAGGGTCAACGGCTGCCCTTTGACACCAAAAGTGACATCATTAAACACAATATGGTCGGCTTCTAACCAGTTATGCTCTATTTTTCCGAGCGTTAGCTGGTAATCGGTATTGTCATTCACCCAAGAAGTGACGCGGCTGGCGGCCCAGTGGGTTTGCAACACAACGTAAACGATGACCAGTGCCAACAGGGCTAGCAACAGCAAGGTGAGCAGTAGTTTCCCGAGAAATTTCATCGTATCAGTCCATGCCTTGTCATCGTGAGTACTTGTGTTATGCCGCAATTCTTCCTGCGTCTCAATACTTAACCGTGGTTACAGACAATAAAAAACGGCAAGTGTTTCCACACTGGCCGTTTTATCATACCCAAGTTATGACGCTATTGCCTCTGCCTGGTTTTATTTTTCTTCGTGCGGGAAGACAAGATTCAGAACAATCGCGGTAATCCCCCCAGCGGCAATGCCGGAGGAAAGCAGGGTTTTCAGCCAATCCGGCGCGAATTGCAGAATCAACGGCTGCTGTGAGACGCCCAGGCCGACAGCCAGCGACAGTGCAATGATCATGATAGCGCGGCGATTAAGCGGCTCGCGTGAAACAATGCGCACGCCAGAGGCTGCAATGGTGCCGAACATCACGATGGTCGCGCCGCCCAGTACTGGTTCAGGAATGTGCTGCACAAAGCCGCTGCCCCATTCCCAGTCGAAACGCAACAAAACGGTAGGGCATTATGCCGCCTGTAAGTGCGTTAAAAATACCTCATTTGGAGAACGATAACCCAGCGATTTTCGGCCTCGCGTATTGAGCAGGTGTTCGAGTGCTGCAACCTTGCGATGGGTGACATAATTGAAGTCCGTTCCCTTCGGGTAAAAACGCCGTATCAGCCCGTTGGTATGCTCATTCAACCCGCGTTCCCAGGAATGATATGGCCGGGCAAAGTAGACCGGTGCCCCCGTGACTTTTGTAATTTCCCCGTGCTGGGAAAATTCAGAACCGTTGTCAGCAGTCAGGGTTTTAAACTCGCAGAAGGTATTGGCAACGATGTCCCTGAAGGCCGCTACCACTGTCTCTGCTCGCTTGTTGGGCAGTTTGCGAATGATGACCAGCTTGACGGCTTTATCGACCACCGTCAGCAGGAATGATTTCTGATCTTTGCCAAAGATGGTGTCAATCTCGAAATGCCCGGGTTCCTGCTTGAGGTCAGCAACGGCCGGCCGCTGCTCAATGCCAACACGGTTGGGAATAGGACCGCGTTTGTTCTCATCGGTCTGATAGTTATACCGTTTACCCCGATGAGGGAGCTGCTGATACAGCTCACCGCCGGCCCGGCGCTCCTGCTGGATATATAGCTAAACGACTTAATTTTGATTACATTATTTAAATGAGCTATTCAATTGATTTTAGACGTAAAGTGATATCTACACGGAAAAACGAAGGGTTGAGTATCCGAGAAACAGAGAAGCAATTTCGGATTGGCCCTGCCTCTGTATCGCGTTGGATTAATCAAATAGAGTCAAAAGCATCGACCACGCGTCAGCGAAAGATCGATAAATCCGAGTTGATAAAAGATGTTGAACAATATCCAGATGCTTACCAAAAAGAACGTGCAGAGCGTTTTGGCGTTTGTCAGAAGGCCATTTGGCAAGCGCTTAAAAAGCTGGGATTGACCTATAAAAAAAACTCTACGTCATCCGAAAGCCGACGAAAACGCCCGGCAGGGATTTCAACAAAAAAAACAACAGTATGAAAAAGAAGGTAAACCTATTGTTTTTATTGATGAAAGTGGTTTTTCACACGATGCCCCACGGACTCACGGCTATTCCCCAAAAGGTCAACGGTGTTTTGGCCTGAAGAACTGGGGAGCTAGGGGAAGAACAAATGTTATCGGCGCTTTATTAGGCACAACGCTGTTTGCTATCGGATTATTTGATATCAATATTAACAGCGATGTTTTCTATGCCTGGGTCACACAAGTCCTTATCCCAGTACTCCCTAAAAACAGTGTAATCATGATGGACAATGCCACTTTTCACAAAAAACATAATATTCAACAAGTCATCATCGATGCAGGGTATATGGTGGAGTATTTGCCTACATATTCGCCAGATCTTAACCCAATTGAGCATAAATGGGCACAAGCAAAAAGCAAAAAAAGAGAGATGGGTTGCGATACAGAGAGTTTGTTCTCAGTCCATATGGTGTAATCAAAATTAAGTCGCTTGGCTATAGCGATAGAGCGAGTTCTTGCTGACGGACAGGCCAAATTCCAGGACCAGGCTCCCACTGATGACCTCAGGTGAGGTGTGGGTAGACAGCGCCGTTATGATAAAGTCCTGAATGTGCGGTTCAAGCTGGTTAATCACGCTGTCCGGCCGTGTTTTCTGCCGCCGCCCTCTGGCCAACGTTTCGGCCCTTCTGCAGGAATAGACCCCGTTGAAAGCGGCGTCGGTATTGCGTCTGAGTTCCCTGCTGATGGTAGAACGAGGAAGCTCCAGTTCCCGGGCGATGGTGGCCTGGTTAACCCCATCACCGGCTTTGTTGAATAATTTAACCGTTTGATTTACATCTTCTTTAGTTAGAATGCATTTACAGAGAATGTATTTTGTTAGAACGACAAATCAAATAGTTAGCACAATAAAAAGCATTCCGAGAGGAAAAATTAGTCGTTGAAATTTTATAATGCTTATATAAATCAGTATCTTAAATTATTCAACAAAGCCCCCATCACCACGCCGTTTTTCGATGTAGAACCGCTCTTTGTGAGTCAGATGTTTTCCCTGCATGCAACGGGATCTCCAGTAGGGCCAGAACGGTGATTTTATCCGGGTCTGGCCAGTGGGTCACTTTGTTGCATTTCGACTGGGAATGGGGCCATACGTTTAATGCCTTCCTCTAACGCCAAGAAGTAACGCAGCACCTCCCCGCCCCAAATTTCTCCCGGCACCACACACAGCACGCCCGGCGGATAAGGCAGCGCCCCTTCTGCAGCGACACGCCCTTCAGCCTCAGCCAGTGGGATGAGATCCACATCCCCGCGTACAAAGGCAGTGTTTGCCGCCTGCGGCAACATCACGGCACGCGGCAATGTCGCTTTGCGGAACATGGCTTTTTGCAAATACTGCACGTTGTGGCTGACATAGAAATCATGCATTTCCTGACACAATTGACGGAGCGTATAGCACGTGTAGCGCTGTTCATACTTGTGATAGAGATTCGGTAACACTTCGCTTAACGGCGCATCGCGCGCAATCAACGTTTCAAATCGTACCAATGCTTCCACCAGATGAGACAGCTTGGCGCTATCTTCCGCTGGCGTCAGCAGAAACCGGATCGAGTTAAGATCGCTTTTCTCTGGGATAATGCCATGTTCACGCAGGTAGTTGGCCAAAATGGTGGCCGGAATACCGAAATCAGTGTATTCACCGCTGCTGGCATCAATACCGGGCGTCGTCAGCAACAGTTTGCACGGATCGATATAGCCAACCGACTTAAAAATGATTACAGCCGATGCCCTGATATGTGGCAAAGAAGCATAGCTGGCTGTTATCAAAATAATGTCGCTTAGCTATAACATACTGGCCTTGTGCATATCCCTCAAACGCATGCCAGGCTGCTCCCGGCTCAAAATTGAAGAAGCGCACATCTTGCGCAATATCGTCCGTGGCGTGATCCTGCCAAGGTACGCCGTCGATCAGATCCGGAACAAAAGGTTTGATCAACGAACAGCGGGCCAACAGTTGCTTACGGGTATCGATACCTTGCTTGACGCATTCGAGCCACAAACGGCGGCCACTGCTGCCTTCGTGCATTTTTGCATTAACATCGAGCGCGGCAAACAGCGGATAAAAAGGGCTGGTCGAAGCGTGCAGCATAAAAGCGTGATTAAAACGCTTGTGGTTGCAAAACCGCTTCTGTCCTTTAATGTGCGTGTCTTTTTTATGGATCTGCGAGGTTTGCGAAAAGCCCGCCTGCTGCTTGTGAACCGATTGGGTAACAAAGATGCCCGGATCGTTCTCATTCAGCTCCAGCAACAGTGGCGAGCACTGCTCCATCATCGGAATAAACTGCTCGTAGCCCACCCAGGCAGAGTCAAACAGGATGTAATCACACAGGTGGCCGATGCTATCCACCACCTGACACGCGTTGTAAATGGTGCCATCGTAAGTACCGAGCTGGATCACCGCCATACGGAAAGGACGCGGCGCATCCGCGCGATGCGGAGCCTCTTCCCGAATCAAGCCACGCAGATAAGCTTCATCAAAGCAGTGCGCATCTACCCCGCCAATAAAGCCAAACGGATTTCGTGCTGTCTCTAGGTAAATAGGCGTCGCACCCGCCTGAATCAGCGCGCCGTGGTGGTTGGATTTATGATTATTACGATCGAACAGCACCAGATCGCCCGGCGTCAGTAATGCGTTGGTCACGACCTTATTGGCTGACGAAGTGCCGTTGAGTACGAAGTAGGTCTTGTCGGCATTAAACACTTTAAGCGTGTTGCTTAATAGTGAAATAAGGGTGTTTCGGTGATTGAAGTAAATTTTACGCTGTTCTGAGATGGAAATTCCAAAGACCGGCGCTAAGGAGTAAGAAGGTATCATCAATAAAGGGTCTACGATTCCGTAAAATTTGGGTCATGCAACCGAGGCGCTTGATACCCGCGATGGCGTGTTCAACTGTAATACGGATGCCCGAGATTATTTTATTTTCTTGTTTTTGTTCAGGCGATAAAGGTCTTTTTCGAGTTCCTTTTTTTGGGATTTGTGTATTAGGATGCTGTTTATCTATACCTTGAAAACCGGTATCTGCCCAGATGGTTACCTCAGGAGGAATATGGCGAATTATATCGACTTTATCGAGTAAGCGTTTATCGTGACGGCGCCCATTTTTGCTCATGGGGATAAATCCAATTTGCCTTGTTTCGTCAGTTATAATAAGCCCTTTTCGAGTGGTCTGTCTTTTCTTTCCCGAATACATTTTTTTTCGCCGACGCAGATTCTTAGGCTTTTGGACAGGTCGCTCTGTCCCATCAATAAAGACGTCTTTAACTCCAGGAAAGGCGCGAAAAAATTCCTCAGCAGAGCGAATTTGACGAGCGGGCAAAACACATTCTCGCCCCAAGGTCATCTCTAAAACCGGCAATAATATTTTTACCCAGCGACATACCCGTGTTCTATCTAAACCAAAAAGAAGTCCTTGCAAATCATAGGTCGGATAACATTTTAAATACAATAAAATAAAAAGCAGTTTATCTAATGGGGTTGGGATAAATCCTTTCTGCCCTGCACCCATCTGCCGCTCGTGATCTTTTCGATTCTTTTGCCGATAAATCAAATAACAAGCTGAAAATTCAGCGGCTAAATTTTTCAATTCTTCGACTGATAATCCAATGATTGCTTTACATAAACGATTATCTCGTAACAACCGCTCTTTGTTGATCATTTCAAACCTTTATTCTCTAAGTTAAACCTCTTTTTATTCTCAATAGCCTGACAAAAAATGCAAGTCTCTATTCAGCAACTAGTTTTTTGGCCGCAAACTTTTGCGCTTTTTTCGCCGCCCCTTCATGAATCAGCAAATCGCCCAGTTTCACATCCGCATTGCAGATATAGCCAAGCGACATTATTTTGATAACAGCCAGCTATGCTTCTTTGCCGCATATCAGGGCATAGGATGTAATCATTTTTAAGTCGGTTGGCTATATCGGAACGGAAGAGCGTTTCACCATAGAACTCAAAGAATTGACGCCCGGTGGGATGCTTGCGAAAAAATTGGCCACCTTGATGCCCTGGACAGGCGAAGGTGGAATTACGCATACCCACATATTTGGACAACGTATCGAAAAACGGCGGCAATAACCCGGCCTGATAATCCGCCGCGGTTTTCTCCAGCAACGGGGCGTGCTCACCCGCACCGTCAACGCGCAGCCAGCTCCTGCCAGATGGCAACACGTCATCTGCTGAATACCACGGTTCGTTCACCACGAAAGCCGGAATGCCGAAACCGGTGTGCTGCAACAGCGCCAACACCCCACATCGCGCCTCTTCAAGAGAAACGACAACCGCGGCCACATCAGTAAAGTCGGTTTGACTCAGAGAGACAATTTCTCGCTGGGTATGAAGACGGCCCGCAACCGTCGCGTTCGCTGCAATTTTTAACTGTTTCATTTAACCAAACCCAAACACTTAAGGATGAGTAGTGGCGCAAAGGCACCGTGTAAAGCGTCATCACTGTCAGGCCTAGATGGCATATCCGCAGATTAAAACAGATATACATTAATCTTATGACAAGACCAGACGGTGCGACTGACAAATACCGCTTTTTGCCTATACGGCTTAACACGTAAGGAGAAACTGGATCCAGCCCCGTCCGATAGACATCAGTAAAATCAGAGCGATGCGCTGTTCTTACTCATGCCTAACAGTGAGCATCAGAACGCCTCACCGCATGGTGAAGGAGGATAATCGAGAGAATGCAGACAAGCGGAAACCGAACCCACTAGCAGGCATCATAGACAGCCCGGCGCGTACAACCAGCACCTTGCGCAATGAATCTGACATAGTGACGCCCTCTTTAACCGCTCGTGAATGGAGAGTAAAAAACGGCGTCATAGTGGCACGGTTTTTCAGCAAACACAATACGCCCTACACTGACGGGGCCTAATAAGAAAACGTTTGCCTGGCGGGCTCCTAAACCCCAAAAAAGCATTGTTGCTGCAAAAACGCACGTTACTGCTCGAATTCACAGCATTCGTACGGGAATGTGATATAAACTCATTGACGGCATTGACCCAATACGGTTTAATCCCCCCCGTTGCCCGGATAGCTCAGTTGGTAGAGCAGGGGATTGAAAATCCCCGTGTCCTTGGTTCGATTCCGAGTCCGGGCACCACCTATCCTTTTTTATGCCTCCCTATATATTCCTATAAATCCCTATGTGTTTGTAATGTAAGCAGAGTGGCGTAGAAATCTTTCCCGATGCATTCTTAGTTATCCCTAGGTATCCGGAAAAAAGTGGGTCAAATTACGGTGCATTCAGTTCGATGAACGGAGTGACCCGCCCATGTTGACTGATAGCAAGATCCGCTCGGCCAAAAACCTCGAAAAATCATACAAGCTCACCGATACGTTAGGGCTTTATCTAACGATATCTACTCATGGTGCTAAGCGGTGGTATTTCCGTTATAGCCAAGCGACTTAATTTTGATTACACCATATGGACTGAGAACAAACTCTCTGTATCGCAACCCATCTCTCTTTTTTTGCTTTTTGCTTGTGCCCATTTATGCTCAATTGGGTTAAGATCTGGCGAATATGTAGGCAAATACTCCACCATATACCCTGCATCGATGATGACTTGTTGAATATTATGTTTTTTGTGAAAAGTGGCATTGTCCATCATGATTACACTGTTTTTAGGGAGTACTGGGATAAGGACTTGTGTGACCCAGGCATAGAAAACATCGCTGTTAATATTGATATCAAATAATCCGATAGCAAACAGCGTTGTGCCTAATAAAGCGCCGATAACATTTGTTCTTCCCCTAGCTCCCCAGTTCTTCAGGCCAAAACACCGTTGACCTTTTGGGGAATAGCCGTGAGTCCGTGGGGCATCGTGTGAAAAACCACTTTCATCAATAAAAACAATAGGTTTACCTTCTTTTTCATACTGTTGTTTTTTTTGTTGAAATCCCTGCCGGGCGTTTTCGTCGGCTTTCGGATGACGTAGAGTTTTTTTTATAGGTCAATCCCAGCTTTTTAAGCGCTTGCCAAATGGCCTTCTGACAAACGCCAAAACGCTCTGCACGTTCTTTTTGGTAAGCATCTGGATATTGTTCAACATCTTTTATCAACTCGGATTTATCGATCTTTCGCTGACGCGTGGTCGATGCTTTTGACTCTATTTGATTAATCCAACGCGATACAGAGGCAGGGCCAATCCGAAATTGCTTCGCTGTTTCTCGGATACTCACCCCTTCGTTTTTCCGTGTAGATATCACTTTACGTCTAAAATCAATTGAATAGCTCATTTAAATAATGTAATCAAAATTAAGTCGTTTAGCTATATACCTTCGACCGTAAAGAGAACCGCCTAGCCCTTGGCGCTTACCCGTTGATTTCATTGGCAGCAGCCCGTGAAAAGCTCGATGCGGCGCGTAAGTTGCTGGCATCCGGTGTCTGCCCTTCACTGCCTCGCAAGACAGAAAAATCCTCAGTGGATGAATCAAGAACGTTTCGCTATATGTCGCTACCGATGTAAAACTGGCCCACCTGCCGATGTAAATCTGACCCACCTAGGGTAAAAATGGCAGTTTTAAGGCACTGCCAATGATGACATTGGAGACCAGAGTGGAGATTCACGTTTTACACCGTCAAGGCATGTCCATCCGCGCCATCGCGCGGCAGCTTTCATGCTCCCGCGAGACCGTTCGACGATATATCCGTAGTCCACTACCGGTGGCTGACATGCGTTACAAGCCGCGTATGCCTACAACATGCAAGCTTGACCCGTTCAAGCCGTATGTTCTCGAGCGCGTTGCTGCTGCCAGACCACAGTGGATACCGGCCAGTGTGCTGCTGCGCGAGATAGGCCAACGGGGATATGATGGCGGCTATAGCATGCTTACCGCATTTCTACACCCCATGAAGCAGCCCGTTACTGAGGCGGTCACGCGCTTTGAGACCGAACCCGGCGTACAGATGCAGGTTGATTTCACCATCGTCAGGCAGGGCCATAACCCGTTGCTGGCCTTCGTCGCTACGCTGGGCTGGAGCCGGGCGACTTTCGTCAAGTTCTACAGCAACCAGGAGTCCGCAGCCTGGTGTGACGGCATTGAGTCTGCACTTAAGTTCTTTGGCGTAACTCCGCATCAGTTGCTGTTCGACAACGCCAAAGCCATCATTATTGAGCGGGATGTCTACGGTCCCGGCAAGCATCGCTGGAACCCACAGTTGATGCAACTGGCTGAGAAGTATGCCTTTACGCCTAAAGTTTGCCGTCCCTACCGCGCCAAGACTAAGGGCAAGGTCGAACGCTTCAACCATTACCTCAAGAACAGCTTTGTTGTGCCGCTTGCCGCCACGTTTCGCCAGGCTGGGCTGATACTGGACGTCCCCGCGGCTAATGCACGCATTGGTGAGTGGTTGATCACCGTTGCCAACACCCGTAAACATGGCACCACCGCTATTCCGCCTGAACAACGCATGCCGCGTGAGCGGGCTGCGTTGTTGCCATTGCCGAAGATAACACTGGCATTGCCTCCACCGGTACCGGCGAGTTGCTCGCGCCCCATACCCACAGAGAGTCTCCAGCACCCGTTGGCTACGTATCAGGCGCTACTGGAGGTAGAAGCATGAACCTCCAGCATGATCGTATCGCAGCGCTCTGCGAGCAGCTTAAGCTCGATAGATTATCGGCTGAGTGGCCCGCCGTTGCTCAGACGACGATCGACAGCAACGGCACTCATGCCGACTTCCTTGAAGCTGCTTTACAGCTTCAGCATGATGGGCTGAACGAACGGCGCCGGCAGACTATAAGCGTGTTGCTTAATAGTGAAATAAGGGTGTTTCGGTGATTGAAGTAAATTTTACGCTGTTCTGAGATGGAAATTCCAAAGACCGGCGCTAAGGAGTAAGAAGGTATCATCAGGCTTTGTTGAATAATTTAACCGTTTGATTTACATCTTCTTTAGTTAGAATGCATTTACAGAGAATGTATTTTGTTAGAACGACAAATCAAATAGTTAGCACAATAAAAAGCATTCCGAGAGGAAAAATTAGTCGTTGAAATTTTATAATGCTTATATAAATCAGTATCTTAAATTATTCAACAAAGCCGTATCATCAATAAAGGGTCTACGATTCCGTAAAATTTGGGTCATGCAACCGAGACGCTTGATACCCGCGATGGCGTGTTCAACTGTAATACGGATGCCCGAGATTATTTTATTTTCTTGTTTTTGTTCAGGCGATAAAGGTCTTTTTCGAGTTCCTTTTTTTGGGATTTGTGTATTAGGATGCTGTTTATCTATACCTTGAAAACCGGTATCTGCCCAGATGGTTACCTCAGGAGGAATATGGCGAATTATATCGACTTTATCGAGTAAGCGTTTATCGTGACGGCGCCCATTTTTGCTCATGGGGATAAATCCAATTTGCCTTGTTTCGTCAGTCATAATAAGCCCTTTTCGAGTGGTCTGTCTTTTCTTTCCCGAATACATTTTTTTTCGCCGACGCAGATTCTTAGGCTTTTGGACAGGTCGCTCTGTCCCATCAATAAAGACGTCTTTAACTCCAGAAAAGGCGCGAAAAAATTCCTCAGCAGAGCGAATTTGACGAGCGGGCAAAACACATTCTCGCCCCAAGGTCATCTCTAAAACCGGCAATAATATTTTTACCCAGCGACATACCCGTGTTCTATCTAAACCAAAAAGAAGTCCTTGCAAATCATAGGTCGGATAACATTTTAAATACAATAAAATAAAAAGCAGTTTATCTAATGGGGTTGGGATAAGAGTCTGTA
Organism: Symbiopectobacterium purcellii; assembly: GCF_052050035.1. Lineage (GTDB taxonomy): Bacteria > Pseudomonadota > Gammaproteobacteria > Enterobacterales > Enterobacteriaceae > Symbiopectobacterium > Symbiopectobacterium purcellii_A. The sequence continues at coordinate 2,222,014 of NZ_CP189882.1, read as the reverse complement.
AAGAATTTCGTGTAAATGGCTCCATCGCTTAACCGGAAATCCGATCTCCATACATCAACATGAATTGGCTCATAGCCGGTTTCCAGTCTCTGATTGGTAGGGTCCATTTAGCCGAGATATTATGCAAGGCTAGATAGAATAATTTTAGCACCGAGTCATCCGTTGGAAATATTCGTCGCGTTTTCGTTATCTTGCGCAATGAAGCATTTAACGACTCTATCGCGTTGGTGGTGTAGATAACCTTGCGGATCTGCGGCGGAAAATCAAAAATGACGATGAGACGTTCCCAATTATTTCTCCACGATGGGCTGATCGTCGGGAACTGCTCATCCCATTTGGCCGCGAAGGCATCCAGGGCCTCTTCAGCGCCCTCTAGCGTTGCGGAACTATAGATAGTGCGGAGGTCAGCAGCAACGGGTTTACGCTCTTTCCAGCCGACGTAGCGCAGCGAGTTCCGCACCTGATGCACGATGCAGAGCTGTACCCGCGTATGCGGGTAAACAGCTTCAATGGCATCAGGAAAGCCCTTCAGGCCATCGCAGCAGGCGATGAAGATGTCCTGTAGCCCACGATTTTTCAGTTCTGTCATTACAGATAACCAGAACTTGGCCCCCTCGGTTTTGGCTATCCATAGCCCCAGCAGCTCTTTTTCGCCCTGGCCGTTGATGCCTAGAGCCAAGTAAACAGACTTGTTGGCCACGGCTCCGCCGTCCTGGCTTTTGACCACAATACAGTCAAGGTAAACAATGGGATAAAACGCATCCAGCGGCCGTTGCTGCCAGCGCTTAACGTCATCCATCACGGCATTGGTCACTTGAGAAATGAAGCCAGCGGAAACATCGACCCCGTAGACTTCTTTAAAGTGTGCCTGAATATCACGGGTTGATAGCCCTCTGGAATAGAGAGAAATAATGCGGTCATCGAAGCCGTTAAGCTGCTTTTCGTGCTTACCGATCAGTGTCGGCTCGAAGGTACTGTTGCGGTCGCGCGGAATATCGAGCTCGAGCGCCCCATTTTGGCTACGTACGCTCTTGGATGTCTTGCCATTGCGGGAGTTGCCTGAATTATTACCAGCCGGGTCATGCTTAGCATACCCAAGGTGTATCTCCATCTCAGCTTGAAGAACCCGTTCCGCCAGTCTTTTAGTCAGTTCCTTGAGTAGGCCTGATTCACCCAGAAGCTCCTGAGGGGAGTGGCAATCCTGAAGCAGTTGGTCAATAAGTTCGTTGCTGATAGGCATTTTTTGTCCTCTGAAGGTTTTCCTCAAAATGCCATTTACACAGATCTTTTTACACTCTCTGGGATAAATCCTTTCTGCCCTGCACCCATCTGCCGCTCGTGATCTTTTCGATTCTTTTTCCGATAAATCAAATAACAAGCTGAAAATTCAGCGGCTAAATTTTTCAATTCTTCGACTGATAATCCAATGATTGCTTTACATAAACGATTATCTCGTAACAACCGCTCTTTGTTGATCATTTCAAACCTTTATTCTCTAAGTTAAACCTCTTTTTATTCTCAATAGCCTGACAAAAAATGCAAGTCTCTATTCAGCAACTAGTTTTATTTTGCGTTTATCAGGCCTACCGGTGATCAAGACGCTGGAGCAGTTTGATTTCGCCTTTGCGAGTGGCGTACCTCGCAATCAGATCCAGGAGTTGGCCGGGCTGGCGTTTATCGAGCGTCAGGAGAACCTGGTCTTGCTGGGTCCGTCCGGGGTAGGTAAAACGCACCTGGCGACAGCACTCGGCTACAGAGCCGCGATGGCCGGAATGAGTATTCGGTTCGTCACAGCCGCAGATCTGATGCTACAGCTGCTCGCATCACATCGTCAGGGGGAGTTAAAAAGCTATCTTAATCGCGTTGTGGGTAAGCCTAAGTTGTTGATCATAGATGAGGTTGGCTACCTTCCCTTCGGTAAAATGGAAGCCAATCTGTTCTTCCAGGTTATCGCTAAACGGTATGAGTCAGGCAGCGTGGTCCTGACCAGCAACCTGCCGTTTACCCAGTGGTCGGGGACATTCGGAGATGATGAAACGCTGACGGCGGCGATGCTGGATCGGCTGCTTCACCATGCGCATATCGCGCAAATCAGCGGTCAAAGCTATCGACTGAAAGATAAGCTGAAAAGCGGTCAGATCCAGAAGAAAACTAAAGCAGCTACGCTCGAGTAATTCAAAGGGGGTGGGTCAGTTTTATAGCCAACCGACTTAAAAATGATTACATCCTATGCCCTGATATGCGGCAAAGAAGCATAGCTGGCTGTTATCAAAATAATGTCGCTTGGCTATACTTTGGCAGGGTGGGTCAGAATTCAATCGGTATTGACACGTATCCGCTTGCGTAGACCCAGACTATGCCATCAGGACAATCTTCCCCATAAAACCAGAGATCTTCACTTCGAGCTTTCCACTCATCTTATGTGTTCAATCAATGCCCGATCGGCTAGCGTCATGCGCTCTGCGTGACTTACAGCAGAACATATACCGAACGCAAACAGGCAGATAAGGGAAAGAGGCCTACGCAAAACAAACGTAATACTTACGTTAATTTACAATTCGGCGCATTTTTACCTTTAATAAAGGAAGGCTGCTATCAAAAAACCGGTTCGTGTCTCAATTCAACAGGTTATGCTCATAAATACAGATAATTAAGCATTAAATATGAATAGCAATCATTATCATTTTAGCGCTAATAATATCGCTCAGACCGCCTCACATAATCAGGTGGGAGTGATATAGCCAACCGACTTAAAAATGATTACATCCTATGCCCTGATATGCGGCAAAGAATCATAGCTGGCTGTTATCAAAATAATGTCGTTTGGCTATATAGCGTAACGCGTTAGTTTATAGCGAGGAAAAAAATCCCCGTGACTCCCACAGGGATAAGGAAAGAGAGACCAATAAGCACTACTCCGTTTTCTCTCTCAATGGGAAGCGACGTCGTACTACGACGAAGAACAGGGGAACAAAGAAAATCGCCAGCACGGTGGCAGCCACCATGCCGCCAATCACGCCGGTGCCCACCGCGTGCTGGCTGGCTGAGCCCGCACCGGTGCTGGTTGCCATCGGCAACACACCAAAAACAAAGGCCAGTGACGTCATCAGGATAGGGCGCAAGCGTTGGCGAGAGGCTTCCAGCGTGGCTTTAACGATATCCACGCCTTTGTGGTTCATATCGTTGGCAAACTCTACAATCAATATGGCGTTTTTGGCTGAGAGCCCGATCACTGTCAGCAGGCCGACCTGAAAATAAACATCATTTTCCAGCCCGCGCGCCCAGGTTGCGATTAATGCGCCCAGCACGCCCAGCGGCACTACCAGCATCACAGAGAACGGCACGGACCAGCTTTCATACAGTGCCGCCAGACACAAAAACACCACCAGCAGGGAGATGGCATAGAGCGCCGGAGCCTGCGCCCCGGTCATGCGTTCTTGCAGAGACATGCCGGTCCATTCCAGCCCAAACCCTTCTGGCAACTTGGCTACCAGTTGCTCCATCACATCCATGGCCGTACCGGTGCTAACGCACGGTGCAGACCCACCAAGGATCTCCAACGCGGAAAAACCGTTATAGCGTTCCAGACGCGGCGAACCGGTCATCCACGACGTTTGCGCAAAGGCGGAGAAAGGCACCATGCCCCCGCTGTCATTGCGCACATACCATTTGTTGAGATCGTCTGGCAGCATACGGTAGGGCGCGGCCGCTTGCACATACACCTTTTTCACCCGTCCACGATCGATAAAATCGTTCACGTAAGTGGAACCCCAGCCAATCTTCAGCGTACTGTTGATGTTGCTGATGGAAACCCCCAACGATTCTGCCTTGCGCTGATCGATGGTGATTTGCATTTGCGGACTGTCGTCCAGACCGTTGTGGCGAACTCGGGTCAACCGCGCGTCCCCCGCAGCCTGCGCCAGCAGCGTGTCACGCGCCGCCATTAAGGCATCGTGCCCCAGCCCTGCGCGATCCTGCAATTCCATATCAAACCCGGATGCATTACCCAAACCGGAAATAGCCGGTGGTGTGCTGGCGAAAACCCGCGCCTCATTGATACGGCGAAAAGCTCGCGTTGCCCGTTCAACGATGGCACCTGCGCTGTTTTGTGCACCGGGACGCTCATCCCAGTCTTTCAAACGAACAAACAGTTGTGCCACGTTCTGACCGTTACCGCCGGGGCCGTTACCGACAGCGGTAAACACCGACACCACGTTCTCTTTTTCTTGCGTCATGTAATAGGCTTCCACCTTTTCGACCACTTTCAGCGTTTGCTGCTGTGTCGAGCCGGGCGGTAGCTGGATCTGCGTCATAAAGACGCCGCGATCCTCCTGCGGTAAAAACGAGGTAGGCAAGGTGCGGAACAGGAACGCCATCACGCCAATAATCGCGAGGTAGAGTACAAACCAGCGGCCACTTTTGAGCACTATCTTGCCAACACCGTGCTCGTAACGTTCAGAGAGCTGATTAAACTGGCGGTTAAACCAGCCAAAAAAGCCGCGTTTGCCATGGTGTTCACCTTTCGCCAGCGGTTTCAGCAGCGTGGCGCATAGTGCGGGGGTTAAAATCAACGCCACCAACACCGACAGCACCATCGCTGAAACGATGGTAATGGAGAACTGGCGGTAAATAGCACCGGTCGTGCCGCCAAAAAACGCCATTGGAACAAACACCGCAGAGAGCACCAGCGCAATACCCACCAATGCACTTTGCATCTGTTGCATCGATTTGCGCGTCGCAGCTCTGGGGCTCAGCCCTTCCTCACTCATTACGCGCTCAACGTTTTCCACCACCACGATGGCATCATCCACCAGCAGCCCGATGGCAAGCACCATTGCGAACATGGTCAACATATTGAGGCTAAAGCCAAAGGCATAGAGCACGGCAAACGTCCCCAGCAGAACCACGGGAACGGCGATAGTGGGGATGAGTGTAGCGCGGAAATTTTGCAAGAACAGGTACATCACCAAAAACACCAGCAGTACCGCTTCCAGCAGCGTTTTGACCACATCCTCAATCGAGGCTTTTACAAAGGGGGAAGTTTCGAACGCGATTTTCGCTTCCAGCCCGTGCGGGAAAAACGGGGCCAGCTCGGCCAACCGTGCACGCACCAGCTTATCGGTTTCAATTTCATTGGCCCCGGACGCCAACTTGATGCCAAGTCCGGAGGCAGACTGGCAGTTAAAGCGGCTCAGAGAGTCATAGTTTTCTGCACCCAGTTCAATTTTCGCCACGTCGCTCAGCGTCACCGCAGAGCCGTCCTGGTTCACACGCAGAGTAATGGCACGGAACTGTTCGGGCGTTTGCAACAGTGAGCGCGCGTTTACCGTGGCATTTAGTGACTGATAGTCTACAGTTGGCGTGCCGCCTACCTGCCCGACTGACACCTGACTGTTTTGCGATTGAATGGCGCTCACCACATCGCTGGCCGTCAGGGAAAAGGATTTGAGTTTGGACGGATCGAGCCAGATGCGCATGGCATACTGCGAACCAAAAATATCGACGCTGCCCACCCCGTTGATGCGGCTGAGCGGTTCCTGCACGTTACTGGCGACGTAGTCGGAGATATCCTGTTTCTCCATGCTGCCGTCTGTCGAAACGAACGCGATCATCAGGATATTGGTATCTCCCGTCTTGTTGACGGTAACCCCTTGTTGTTGCACATCCTGCGGCAATTTTCGCATCGCCGATTGCAACTGGTTCTGCACCTGCTGACGCGCGTTATCCGGATCGGTGCCCGCATCAAAACTTAAGGTAATGCGCGTCTGACCGGAACTGCTTTGCGATGACATGTACATCAGGTGATCGAGCCCGGTCATGCTCTGCTCGATAATCTGCGTCACGGTGTTTTCCATCGTCTGCGCAGAAGCGCCCGGATAGGAAGCGGTGATACGCACATTGGGCGGTGCCAAATCGGGATATTGCTCAACCGCCAACGAGGCGATCGCCATCATGCCACCCAGACTCAGCAGGATGGCCAGTACCCAGGCAAAGATCGGGCGATCAATAAAAAAATTCGCCATCGAAACAACGCTCCTTCAGACTATTTTATACGTGGCGCATATTGTTGATTATTTATAGGTATCTTAAATAACGCACTACTTTACCCTGTCACCACGCGCAACATCGTGGAGAAAATGAGGAGAATATGTAAATTAACGTTGGTGACACATTTTTTGTGCCTTCACTCAACAACGCGTGAGACGCCAGCAAACGAACAAACCTTTTCGGCAAAGGTGTCCGGATGGGAAATAAACGGTGCATGCGCCGCCTGCGCCATCACCACCGAGTCAGTATCGGGCCAGCGTTCATCAAGCAAAGTCGCCACTTTACGCGGTACCAGTCCGTCCAGCGCCCCGTATATACGCAGCATCGGCAACGTCAACGACGCCATCGCCTCACGCAAGTCGGTCTGGCGCAAAATATCCAAGCCCCCCTCAAGCACCTCAATGCTCGGCATCGGCTGCTCCAGCACCACACTTTTTAGCAGACGTGCATCCTGACGCGCGCTGCATGTGCCCAGGGTTTGTAATGCCAAGAAACGCTCGACGGTGCGCTGAAAATCTTCGCTAAGCTGCTGCTGAAAACCCTGCAACACCGTAGGTTTGATGCCGGGCCACTCCTCGTGGGCGCTGAAACAGGGGGAGGACGCGACCGTGACCAAAGCACTGACACGCGCAGGCTCACTGAGTGCCGCCTGACTGGCAACCAGTCCGCCCAGCGACCATCCCAACCAGACAGCCTGCTCGGGGGCCTGTGCCAGCACGATGTCAGCCATGTCAGCAAGCGATAACGCCCCATATCCCCCGCTGCGGCCATAGCCAGGGAGACCCACACAGTGCAGCCGAAAATGCGGAGCCAATCGCGCTGCAATGCCCCGCCATACCTGCGCGTTCAACCCCCATCCGTGCAGTAACACAAGATCGCGTTTCCCTTCCCCTGCGGTGTGCCAGTAGAGCGTTGTCATCGATTATCTTCCTGCTAGTCGTTCGATATTTTGTTGCGAGGCTACTATGTTAACCATCAGTGCTAACTGCTGGCTATGCCAACAGCCGCTTTATCACTACCACCACGGTATTTGCTGCTACTGTCAGCGTCATCTTCCAGCGCCACCCGTATGCTGCCCGCGCTGCGGGTTACCCGCGGGCAATGCCACGTTGCAGTGCGGTCGCTGCCTGTATCGCCCGCCGCGCTGGCACAGTCTGGTTTTTGTCTCCGATTACCGTCCGCCGTTCACAACGCTATTGAAACAGTTTAAATTCCACGGGCGTATTGAACTCGGACAAGTACTCGCGCGACAGATGTTATAGCCAAGCGACTTAATTTTGATTACACCATATGGACTGAGAACAAACTCTCTGTATCGCAACCCATCTCTCTTTTTTTGCTTTTTGCTTGTGCCCATTTATGCTCAATTGGGTTAAGATCTGGCGAATATGTAGGCAAATACTCCACCATATACCCTGCATCGATGATGACTTGTTGAATATTATGTTTTTTGTGAAAAGTGGCATTGTCCATCATGATTACACTGTTTTTAGGGAGTACTGGGATAAGGACTTGTGTGACCCAGGCATAGAAAACATCGCTGTTAATATTGATATCAAATAATCCGATAGCAAACAGCGTTGTGCCTAATAAAGCGCCGATAACATTTGTTCTTCCCCTAGCTCCCCAGTTCTTCAGGCCAAAACACCGTTGACCTTTTGGGGAATAGCCGTGAGTCCGTGGTGCATCGTGTGAAAAACCACTTTCATCAATAAAAACAATAGGTTTACCTTCTTTTTCATACTGTTGTTTTTTTTGTTGAAATCCCTGCCGGGCGTTTTCGTCGGCTTTCGGATGACGTAGAGTTTTTTTTATAGGTCAATCCCAGCTTTTTAAGCGCTTGCCAAATGGCCTTCTGACAAACGCCAAAACGCTCTGCACGTTCTTTTTGGTAAGCATCTGGATATTGTTCAACATCTTTTATCAACTCGGATTTATCGATCTTTCGCTGACGCGTGGTCGATGCTTTTGACTCTATTTGATTAATCCAACGCGATACAGAGGCAGGGCCAATCCGAAATTGCTTCGCTGTTTCTCGGATACTCAACCCTTCGTTTTTCCGTGTAGATATCACTTTACGTCTAAAATCAATTGAATAGCTCATTTAAATAATGTAATCAAAATTAAGTCGTTTAGCTATACTGCGCTGGCTTAACGCATATCGCCTTGCTCCAGAACAGGTTAAGAAACCCGATGTGCTGCTCACCGTACCGCTGCACCGCCGTCAGCGCTGGCGGCGCGGCTTCAATCAAACCGAGTTGCTGGCGCAGCATTTAGCCCGTTGGCTACGCTGCCGCTATCAGCCTCACGCGCTCGCGCGTGTGCGGCATACGCCGCTGCAACAGCACCTGTGCGCCTCTGAGCGGCGCTACAACCTGCGTCGTGCGTTTGCCTGCGACCAGGATCTCTCCGGGCTGCGGGTTGCGCTGGTGGATGACGTAGTGACTACCGGCAATACTGTGACGGAGATCTGCCGCGTGTTACAGACGCAGGGTGCCGTGCATATTCAGGTGTGGTGCCTGTGCCGTACGCTGCTCTATGCGTGAACGCCTTTGTTGCTATATACTCTAAATAATTCGAGTTGCAGGACAAAACGTTTACGTTTTGAACAGCGCTTGCGCTGGCCCTTTAGGGCGAGACTCATTAATGAGTCTCGTAATGCGGCAAGTGAATGAATCCCGATGAGCTTACTTGAGTAAGTGATTCGGGTGACAAATCTGCCGGGAGCTGATTTGAACGCCGCGTGCGGCGGCCTCGTAAGAGGTGAGGCCCAGGGATGGGCCGAATAACGAACGCAGCCAATGCACCTGCAGCTTGAAGTATGACGGGTATAAATGGCATTTACCGTGAATGAATTGGAGTTAACGCCACGATGGGCGTATTATGATCGATAAGCGTAGTCAACAATTGAGTTAACCCACTATGATCCGTATTACCGACTCTGCACAAGACCACTTTGTCAAACTGCTGGTAAAACAAGAAGAAGGCACGCAAATTCGCGTCTTCGTTATCAATCCGGGCACACCCAACGCTGAGTGTGGCGTTTCCTATTGTCCGCCGGATGCGGTGGAAGCCTCCGACACTGAACTGAAGTTCGAGAAGCTTTCTGCCTACGTGGATGAACTAAGCGCACCGTACCTGGAAGATGCTGCAATCGACTTCGTCACCGATCAGTTAGGTTCTCAACTGACGCTGAAAGCACCCAACGCAAAAATGCGCAAAGTGGGTGACAATGCGCCGTTGATGGAACGCGTGGAATATGTGCTGCAATCCCAGATCAACCCCAAGTTGGCCGGGCACGGTGGCCGCGTAACGCTGATGGAAATCACCGATGATTGCTTGGCTATCCTGCAATTCGGCGGCGGTTGCAACGGCTGTTCAATGGTCGATTACACGCTGAAAGAAGGGATCGAGAAAGAACTGTTAGAAAAATTCCCTGAGCTGAAAGGTGTGCGCGATTTGACAGAACACCAGCGCGGCGAACATTCATACTATTGATCCACCGATCGCCCGACTCCCCACGTCCCCGTGGGGAGTACCTCTTAGCCCATCAACGCTCGCTAGCCCCACTCGCCGTTTCAGGCGGCAACGCTAAACCACGTCGTAGATCGAGATCGCGAATCAAGCGTTCCAGATGACGATCGCTGAATATTGATGTCACCGTCCTGCTCAGCTTACGCCGCCAATTGGGATATTCGCGCGTGGTGCCGGGAATATTGACCGGTGTGGCCATATCCAACCAATCTTCGAGTTGCAGCCCCAGCAAGGCACTGCGGCTGTCCGCCAGGTAACGCTGCACGCCACGACTCAGTTGCGTACCCATCGCGGTTAGCGCGGCATTGCGCCCCACACGCTGCGGTAATAGCTGATACTGATGCAGCGCATCGAGCAAGCCCTGCTTAGCGTTATCACGATGTTCGATCTGCTGCTGCAACGTGCGTTCATCAGGATAAAGGCCAAGCTCTTTGCCCAATGACAAATCGACGTTTTGCCAAAAGCCGCGCAACGTGGGCAAATCGTGTGTGGTGATAGTTGCCATCGATTGGCGGGGATAATCAAGCGGAGCTCGAAAGTGATTGCGCTCATCCTGTTCAAAAAACAGCACCTTGTAAGAATAAACGCCGCTGTCGCGCAGTTTATCCACAATCTCGGCGGGCACCGTCCCCAGATCTTCCCCCACGACCAGACAGCGCTGACGTTGGCTCTCCAGCGCCAGCACGGCCAGCAAATCATCCAGCGGATAATGCACATAGGCACCGCGCGTAGCGGGCTCAGCTTTGGGTATCCACCACAGACGCAGCAGCCCCATCACGTGGTCGATGCGCAATGCGCCACAGTGCGCCATGTTGCTGCGCAGCACATCAATAAATGGCTGGTATCCCTGCGCTTGCATCACATGCGGGTTCATCGGTGGCAGCGACCAGTTTTGCCCCTGCGGCCCCAGCGGATCCGGCGGCGCACCGATGGCGGCATCCAGACAATAGAGCCGACGCTCATCCCAGATTTCCGCGCCGCCCTGCGCCACGCCCACGGCCATATCCCGGTATAGGCCAATAGGCATCCCGAGCTGTTTACTGTGTGCGAAACACTCTGCCAGTTGCTCACTGGCCACCCATTGCAGCCAGCAGTAAAACGCAATCTCGTGCTCATTTTCCTGACAAAACGCTTTCACCGTATCGCCATGAACATCGTGATAACAGGTTGGCCACTGCTGCCAATCGCCATAATTCTCGCCCTGACGTTTGAGCCAAGTTTGCAACGCATCAAAGGTCGCTTGCCGTTGCAGGCTTTGTCCGCCGCTGACCACAAATTGGCGACATGCACTGACGCGCGGATCGAGCACGCTGCGCGTCTTAAAATAGTCGTAGGCCAAGCGTAGCGCAGCCAGTTTTTGCGCCATCACACCGCTGTAGTCGACCCAACGTCCGGCACGCAGTGCCGCGAGTTGACGCTGTGTGTCATCCTGTCGCCACCAGGCTTGCGCCTCTTTGCTCTGTTGAAAATCATCAATACGATTGACGTTGATATAAATGATGTTCAGCCAGTGGCGGGAAGAAGGACTGTAAGGACTGGCAGCTTCAGGATCGGCAGGGTAAAGCGCATGCAGGGGATTTACGCCGATAAAAGCACCGCCGCGCCGCGCCACTTGCTCTACCAGTTGGCGCAGATCGCCGAAGTCGCCAATCCCCCAATTATCCTGCGAGCGCAGCGTATAGAGCTGCACGTTAACGCCCCACCAGCGTTTCCCCTTTGTTAAGTGCTCCGGCTCATAGCCACGCTGCGGCGCAACAATCACGCGGCAGGTCCAGCGCTGTTCACCGCGCATCAATATCAGCTCGTGGTACCCCAGTGGTAAAGCATCCGGCAGCAGCAGTTCGCTACCGCCCGTGATACTGCCCTGAACTTGCCCCCCGTTTTCATACATCAGCGTCCAACCAAACTCGCCGTCGCCTGAGAGGGGAACCAGCGACGCCTTGCCCTGACGAAAAACCCGAACCGAGGGCAGCGGTGCCTTTTCGCACCCGTTCATCGCCATTATGGTCAGCAGCTGTTTTTTCACCGCCATATCGACAAGGTGCGTTTTACCGTATGCATCGGTATAGGTATCGGCAACGCCGACAGGAGCGAACTTCGGGTTATCTACCTTGAATGACATCTTCCTTTCCTCAACAGGGCGCGTGCCAGATACGCGTCTGATAATCATGAATCGCCCGATCGGCACTGAAAAAAACCATTCGCGCGGTATTCAACACACACACCGTCGCGTCCATTCCTCCGTTTCACGATACAGCGCATCCACACGCTGCTGCACCTGTCAATAAGGCGCAAAATCGGCCAACAACAGATAGGGATCGCCCTTATCCAGCAGGCTTTCAAGTAGCGGCGCAAACGCCGTTTTGTCACCGTGGCTAAACGCGCCGCTGCACAGTTCATCCAACAATGAGGTCAACTGTGGCACCTGCTTAAGCACCTCACGTGGATCGTAACCCTGTGACAGCACGCTTTTAACCTCATCCACCGTATGCCCGAAAATAAACAGGTTTTCTTCCCCGACTTCCTGCGACATTTCCACATTGGCACCGTCCAGCGTCCCCACTGTCAGCGCACCGTTTAATGCCAGCTTCATGTTGCCGGTGCCAGAGGCCTCTTTCCCAGCGGTGGAGATCTGCTCCGACACATCGGCAGCGGGAATAATTCGCTCTGCCAGCGACACACGATAATCTGGAATAAACAGTATACACAAACGATCTCTAATATGCTTATCCCGATTAATCTTCTCCGCTATGCTATTAATGGCGTAGATAATGTTTTTTGCCAGCACATATCCAGGTGCAGCCTTGGCCCCGAATAAAAAAACGCGCGGAACTATATCCAGATGCGGGTTATCACGCAATTGGCGATAAAGTGAAAGAATATGGAGCACATTCAGGTGCTGGCGTTTGTACTCATGCAAACGTTTGATCTGCACGTCAAACAGGGCGTGAGGGTCCAATTTCACCCCCAAATTCTGGTGCACCCAGTTTGTCAGATTTTCTTTATTTTGCTGCTTGATGGCGCGATAACTCGCCCTAAACGCGCTGTCATTGGCGTACGGTTCGAGCGCACGCAAGACGGGTAAATCCGTGGTCCAGGCCGTTCCAACCGTCTCGTCCAGCAGCGCAGACAGCGCCGGGTTGCACTGCTTAAGCCAGCGGCGTGGCGTAATGCCGTTCGTCACGTTATGAAATTTTTGCGGCCAGAGTTGGTGGTATTCAGGAAACAGATCGCTCACAACCAGACGTGAATGCAGTGCTGCCACCCCATTAACGGCAAAGCAGACCACCACGCACAGGTTTGCCATGCGCACCTGATGCTGATAGCGAATCGCGACACGCGGCCAGATATGCTTTGTCTGTGCGCCCCACCGCTGTTCCACCTGCGCTTTGAAATGCGTATCAATGGTGTTGATAAGATCAAAATGGCGCGGCAGCAGGCGACGGAACAAGCCGTCGTGCCAGCGCTCAAGCGCTTCTGGCATCAAAGTATAGCTAAACGACTTAATTTTGATTACATTATTTAAATGAGCTATTCAATTGATTTTAGACGTAAAGTGATATCTACACGGAAAAACGAAGGGTTGAGTATCCGAGAAACAGCGAAGCAATTTCGGATTGGCCCTGCCTCTGTATCGCGTTGGATTAATCAAATAGAGTCAAAAGCATCGACCACGCGTCAGCGAAAGATCGATAAATCCGAGTTGATAAAAGATGTTGAACAATATCCAGATGCTTACCAAAAAGAACGTGCAGAGCGTTTTGGCGTTTGTCAGAAGGCCATTTGGCAAGCGCTTAAAAAGCTGGGATTGACCTATAAAAAAAACTCTACGTCATCCGAAAGCCGACGAAAACGCCCGGCAGGGATTTCAACAAAAAAAACAACAGTATGAAAAAGAAGGTAAACCTATTGTTTTTATTGATGAAAGTGGTTTTTCACACGATGCACCACGGACTCACGGCTATTCCCCAAAAGGTCAACGGTGTTTTGGCCTGAAGAACTGGGGAGCTAGGGGAAGAACAAATGTTATCGGCGCTTTATTAGGCACAACGCTGTTTGCTATCGGATTATTTGATATCAATATTAACAGCGATGTTTTCTATGCCTGGGTCACACAAGTCCTTATCCCAGTACTCCCTAAAAACAGTGTAATCATGATGGACAATGCCACTTTTCACAAAAAACATAATATTCAACAAGTCATCATCGATGCAGGGTATATGGTGGAGTATTTGCCTACATATTCGCCAGATCTTAACCCAATTGAGCATAAATGGGCACAAGCAAAAAGCAAAAAAAGAGAGATGGGTTGCGATACAGAGAGTTTGTTCTCAGTCCATATGGTGTAATCAAAATTAAGTCGCTTGGCTATATGGTTGGTATAGGCAAACATACGTCGGGTAATGTCCCACGCCTCGTCCCAACCCAGATGATGTTCATCCAACAACACGCGCAACAATTCCGGAATAGCCAGCGTCGGGTGCGTGTCGTTGAGCTGAATCACCTCCCGTTCCGGCAGCGCTGACAACGCCCACCCTGCCTGAAGGTGTCGCCGCACAATGTCCGCTACAGCGCAGGCACACTGAAAATATTGCTGCATCAGACGCAGACGCCTGCCAGCAGCATGATTGTCATTCGGGTAAAGCACTTTCGTCAGGCTCGCCGCTGACACACCGGCGCGCTCCGCATCCAGATAGCGCCCGTCGTTGAATGCCGTGAGATCAAAAGGGGTTTCCGCCGTAGAGTGCCAGAGCCGCAACGCCTGCACCACGCCGTTTTGATAGCCTAGCACCGGCACGTCACGCGCCTCACCGCGAAAATAAAAGGCGGGCTGCCATTTTTCTTCCTCTCCATCGCGCTGTTCGATGGCTCCCCCGAAACCGACCTTCACGCTCAGTTCAGGCTGCGGTTGCCCCCAGGGGTACGCATCGCGCTGCCAATCGTCCGGGTACTCATGCTGCTGGCATGCTTCGAAACGTTGGCGGAACAGGCCGTACTGATAGTCCAGTCCGTAACCCATCGCCGGCTGTCCCACCGTCGCCATTGCATCCAGAAAACAGGAAGCCAGACGCCCTAATCCTCCGTTACCCAATGCCGGATCAGTCTCGCCTTCCAGCACATCGCTAAGGTTAAGCCCCTGCTCTGCCAGAACCTCTGCAACGGCAGAGTGCCATCCCAGATTAATCAGGTTATTGCCGGTGAGGCGACCCGGTAAAAATTCCATGGAGAGGTAGTTAACATGACGGCCTGGCGGCGAATAGGGAGGGGTTATCGGGTGAGCGGCAAGCTGCTCCGCCAGTGCAGTACTGACGGCATGCCACTGCTGCTGGGCGCTGAGACAGGTCAGCGCCGCCACGCCATAGTGTTCTCGTTGGCGGTGCAATGCAGGAATAAACAGCGTGCGGTTGAATGACAGCTTTCCCATCGTGCCTCTCCCCTATTATCAATCAGAAAAAGGCACGTCTGGCTCAGCACAACTCCAACTGCACCTTATGTTGTTCAATGATTTTCATTACGCTGGGTGGTGGTAGCTGATCGGTAAAAAGATAGTCGATCAGGTCCATATTGCCCAGATTCACCATCGCATTGCGACCGAATTTGGAGTGATCGGTGACCAACATGACGCAGCGGGAATTCTCGATAATTGCCCGTTTGGTGCGCACTTCATGGTAGTCAAACTCCAGCAAGGAGCCATCCATGTCAATGCCGCTGATGCCGAGGATGCCAAAATCCAGACGAAACTGAGAAATGAAATCCAGCGTCGCTTCACCCATAATGCCGCCGTCCCGGGTGCGCACTTCACCGCCTGCCAGAATCAGCCTGCAATCCTCTTTTCCCATCAACAGCGTCGCCACATTCAAGTTGTTGGTGACGACCCGCAGATCCTTATGCTGTAACAACGCATAGGCAACCGCTTCTGGCGTTGTCCCGATATCTATAAACAGCGTAGCACCATCCGGGATTTGGCTGGCGACTTTACGTGCAATACGTGCTTTTTCATCTGACCACATCATCTTGCGATCGTGGTAAGCCGTATTCACCGAGCTGGAAGGCAGTGCCGCACCACCGTGGTGGCGATGGATCTTGTTCTGCTCCGCCAGATCGTTAAGATCCCGGCGAATCGTTTGCGGGCTGACCGCAAAATGCTCTACCAACTCTTCGGTACTAACATATCCCTGCCGACGCACCAGTTCAATGATGGCGTCGTGCCGCTGTGTTTGCCTCACGTTGTTCCCCTAAAACAGGTTTCGACTCAACCCTCAGGTTGAGACTTCTCTGTGCTGCTGGCAACGCTTACCCCGTGGTGCTACCGGGTTGCGATCATGCTTTTTTCTGCTGCGTATCCCAAAAAGCCAGCACCAACCCAATAACCAGACCCACGACGTGCGCGGCATTAGCAATGCGTAAACCTAAAATATCGAAATATCCGGCGATCAACCACAACAATGCAAAGGCCATCAATCCGCGCTGCATGAACAGCGGGCCCGACGGCACGCGTTCACCGTATAGCCAGACGTAGCCCATCAACGCATACACCACGCCGGACAGGCCACCGAAATATATACCGCTGAAGAATGATTGCATCCAACCACTGGCAACCGCAGAGAGCAGCGCCAAGATCAGTAGCTTGCGCGTCCCCAAAATTTTTTCTACCGGTCCGCCTAGATACCACCACCACATCAGGTTAAACAAGATATGCAGCAAGGAGAAATGCAGGAATGCATGGCTAAACCAGCGCCATAGCTGACCTTTTTGCCCCACATCCGGGTAAGAGAGCCACATCATGGCACGATCGTTACCGAATATCGTCATCCACAGATAAACGACAATGCAGGTAATCATCACACCCAGCGTCAGCGGTCCGGCGCGCTGCTGTAACGTCTGCAAATATGAGAAACGTGCATAGCGCAGGGGCGAAGACGTTGATCCCGCCTGCCAACTGGCCGCTTGATAACGCGGGTGCATCGGGTCCTGAATGAACACCTCGAGCGCCTGCTGTACTTCAGTCAATCGTGACTCATCGTCCAGCCAAAGCTCTGCTTCCTGCCCAGAGAAGCGCAACTCCAGTTGAATATTCTGCGTTTGCATATAGTCGACAAACGCCTGTGCCAAGCGTGGCTGAGATAAGGCTGTTAGGCGAATTGCCATCGTGGTTTATCCGTTAGCAAATTGATTTGTCATAAAAATATCACATCGTTTTATTAAGAGGGTTGAAATATTGTTCTGATAAACAGGCGGTTTACCCTGACGTCCCCACCACGAGCACCGCTGGCGTGGGTAATTCGCTAAACATCATCCACATACATACTTCCGTTTACTTCCGTTTTGCCCATTATCCTGGCTTTGTTGAATAAATCGAACTTTCAGGGGATCGCCGGATCAGAGCACTATCATCGCTCCCGATAGCAGCTCCCCATGGCAAAGCAAAAGTTTAAAATCACCAACTGGCCCACCTACAACAAAGCACTCAGACAACGCGGCTCCCTGACGGTCTGGCTTGATGAGTCGGCCATCGCTGCATGGACTGACAGTTCTTCGCCTGAAGGTCGTGGTCGGCCGCTTTACTACACCGATATGGCTGTTACCACGGTTTTGATGATAAAGCGCGTGTTTAACCTGTCGCTCCGGGCATTACAGGGCTTTCTCGACTCGGTTTTTACACTGATGAGCCTGCCACTGCGCTGCCCGGACTACTCTCTGGTCAGTCGGCGGGCAAAAACCGTCAGTATCAGCATAAAAACGCCAACGCGTGGTGAAATCTCGCATCTGGTCATCGACAGTACCGGTCTGAAGGTCTTTGGCGAAGGTGAATGGAAAGTCAGGCAGCATGGGGCTGACAGACGAAGAGTGTGGCGCAAGCTTCATCTGGCAGCAGACAGTGCGACGCATGAGATTATCTGTGCCGACTTATCGCTCAGCGGAACGACAGATGCGCAGGCACTGCCGGGCCTGATTAACCAAACACACCGGAAAATCAGGGAAGTGTCAGCAGACGGTGCTTATGACGCCCGTTACTGCCACGATGCGTTGCTGAGAAAGAAAATCAGGCCCCTTATCCCGCCGCGAAGCGGAGCGAAATACTGGCCGGACAAGTACTATGAACGTAACCATGCGGTGGCGAATCAGCGTCTGAGCGGGAGTAATGATATAGCTAAACGACTTAATTTTGATTACATTATTTAAATGAGCTATTCAATTGATTTTAGACGTAAAGTGATATCTACACGGAAAAACGAAGGGTTGAGTATCCGAGAAACAGCGAAGCAATTTCGGATTGGCCCTGCCTCTGTATCGCGTTGGATTAATCAAATAGAGTCAAAAGCATCGACCACGCGTCAGCGAAAGATCGATAAATCCGAGTTGATAAAAGATGTTGAACAATATCCAGATGCTTACCAAAAAGAACGTGCAGAGCGTTTTGGCGTTTGTCAGAAGGCCATTTGGCAAGCGCTTAAAAAGCTGGGATTGACCTATAAAAAAAACTCTACGTCATCCGAAAGCCGACGAAAACGCCCGGCAGGGATTTCAACAAAAAAAACAACAGTATGAAAAAGAAGGTAAACCTATTGTTTTTATTGATGAAAGTGGTTTTTCACACGATGCCCCACGGACTCACGGCTATTCCCCAAAAGGTCAACGGTGTTTTGGCCTGAAGAACTGGGGAGCTAGGGGAAGAACAAATGTTATCGGCGCTTTATTAGGCACAACGCTGTTTGCTATCGGATTATTTGATATCAATATTAACAGCGATGTTTTCTATGCCTGGGTCACACAAGTCCTTATCCCAGTACTCCCTAAAAACAGTGTAATCATGATGGACAATGCCACTTTTCACAAAAAACATGATATTCAACAAGTCATCATCGATGCAGGGTATATGGTGGAGTATTTGCCTACATATTCGCCAGATCTTAACCCAATTGAGCATAAATGGGCACAAGCAAAAAGCAAAAAGCAAAAAAAGAGAGATGGGTTGCGATACAGAGAGTTTGTTCTCAGTCCATATGGTGTAATCAAAATTAAGTCGCTTGGCTATATGTGGAAAAAGAAAGTGGGTTATCACCGGCGTTCAGTGGCAGAAACAGCGATGTTCCGCATAAAAACTTTGCTGGGTGGCCACCTGAGCCTGCGTGACTACGATGCTCAGGTGGGTGAAGCCATGGCGATGGTCAAAGCGCTGAATCGTATGACGTTGTTGGGTATGCCACACAGCGTCAGGATCGGATAACAGGTGTAGCAGAGGGAGTCATCCTGTCGGCTAATTCTGATTTATTCAACAAAGCCCATTATCCTATGACAATAGTCACTTTTTAACCATAGCCGCTCCTTTAGGCTCATATCCAGCAGCGAGGTGACCATGTTTCTGGAAGAAAGACGTAATCAAATTCTGGCCTATTTAACCAAACACGAACGTGCCGATGTTGATTATCTGGCCACCGCATTTGCCGTGAGCAAAGAGACGATCCGCAGCGACCTGAACGAGTTGGCGCGCTTGAATCTGGTTCAACGCTGCTACGGCGGTGCAATTATTGTGCGGCGCAGCTTGCAGTCTGAACTGATTGCCCCTCGCAGTGAAAATTTTGAAGTGCTGCTTAAGCGATTGGAAAAGCAGACCCGGCATCAAACCAGCAAACAGTAAGGAAACAAGATGAACGGCAAGGTGTGTATTTTAGGATCGTTCAACGTCGGTATCGTCGCCAAGGTGGCGCGTTTTCCCAAAGGCGGTGAATCGATCATGGCGCAGGGCAGCGCGCTCGGCCCCGGCGGCAAGGGCGCCAATCAGGCGATGGCCGCCAGTCGGGCTGGTTCACAGGTCTATTTTGTCACCAAGGTCGGCACCGATCAGTTCAGCCAGTTTGCCTATGACCATTTGTCGTCATCGGATATTCACGCCTTCAAGCTGTATCAATCCGATACCGAACTGTAGTGGCATACTGAATTTGGCCACCTAAGTAGAGGTGATATGCTTACCTCATAATTTTTATAGGTGCCAAAATGAGTAAAATATAGCCAAGCGACATTATTTTGATAACAGCCAGCTATGCTTCTTTGCCGCATATCAGGGCATAGGATGTAATCATTTTTAAGTCGGTTGGCTATAGTACGCGGCGATGCCTATATTGCCAGCTTCAGAACCCTGGCATGGAAATCGCTGCGTGAGGCGTTCGACCGCGCGATAAGTTCCAGCCAAGCGCAAGACGCGCAGGCACTGCGCCAACGGGCGATTGGCGCACCGCAAGGAGAATGGAATATCGATGGTGCGCAATGGTTTTCGTTGCAAACACAGAAAATCGAACAGCTTAAACGTATCGAAGAACAGGCGGTGACAACGCTGTTGAGCGATGTCCATCGTTTGTCTGCGAGCGCAATGCGGGCTTGGATTATCTACCTGAGCGGCACGCTACTGGCGATCGGGTTGGCGCTGGCGGCGATGATCATGCGCAGCATCAATCGGCAGTTGCAGGATACCTTAACCACCATCGCCGAAATGGATGGCGACTTGACGCAGCGCCTATCGGTGCCAGGAACGGATGAACTGTCACGGCTTAACAGTGCCTATAACCAATCGCTGGAGAGCATCGCGAATCTGGTGACGAAAATCAAAAACAGCGCCACGACCATTCGGCGGGCGAGCAATGAGAATGCCCCATTCCCACTCGAAACGCAACAAAGTGACCCACTTGCCAGAGTCGGATAAAATCACCGTTCTGGCCATACTGGAGAGCCTGTTGCATGCAGGGAAAACTTCTGACTCAGAAAGAACGGTTCTACATCGAAAAGCGGCGTGGTGAAGGTGTCAACCAAGCTATAGCTAAACGACTTAATTTTGATTACATTATTTAAATGAGCTATTCAATTGATTTTAGACGTAAAGTGATATCTACACGGAAAAACGAAGGGTTGAGTATCCGAGAAACAGCGAAGCAATTTCGGATTGGCCCTGCCTCTGTATCGCGTTGGATTAATCAAATAGAGTCAAAAGCATCGACCACGCGTCAGCGAAAGATCGATAAATCCGAGTTGATAAAAGATGTTGAACAATATCCAGATGCTTACCAAAAAGAACGTGCAGAGCGTTTTGGCGTTTGTCAGAAGGCCATTTGGCAAGCGCTTAAAAAGCTGGGATTGACCTATAAAAAAAACTCTACGTCATCCGAAAGCCGACGAAAACGCCCGGCAGGGATTTCAACAAAAAAAACAACAGTATGAAAAAGAAGGTAAACCTATTGTTTTTATTGATGAAAGTGGTTTTTCACACGATGCCCCACGGACTCACGGCTATTCCCCAAAAGGTCAACGGTGTTTTGGCCTGAAGAACTGGGGAGCTAGGGGAAGAACAAATGTTATCGGCGCTTTATTAGGCACAACGCTGTTTGCTATCGGATTATTTGATATCAATATTAACAGCGATGTTTTCTATGCCTGGGTGGCTTTGTTGAATAATTTAACCGTTTGATTTACATCTTCTTTAGTTAGAATGCATTTACAGAGAATGTATTTTGTTAGAACGACAAATCAAATAGTTAGCACAATAAAAAGCATTCCGAGAGGAAAAATTAGTCGTTGAAATTTTATAATGCTTATATAAATCAGTATCTTAAATTATTCAACAAAGCCTGCCTGGGTCACACAAGTCCTTATCCCAGTACTCCCTAAAAACAGTGTAATCATGATGGACAATGCCACTTTTCACAAAAAACATAATATTCAACAAGTCATCATCGATGCAGGGTATATGGTGGAGTATTTGCCTACATATTCGCCAGATCTTAACCCAATTGAGCATAAATGGGCACAAGCAAAAAGCAAAAAAAGAGAGATGGGTTGCGATACAGAGAGTTTGTTCTCAGTCCATATGGTGTAATCAAAATTAAGTCGCTTGGCTATATCATTACTCCCGCTCAGACGCTGATTCGCCACCGCATGGTTACGTTCATAGTACTTGTCCGGCCAGTATTTCGCTCCGCTTCGCGGCGGGATAAGGGGCCTGATTTTCTTTCTCAGCAACGCATCGTGGCAGTAACGGGCGTCATAAGCACCGTCTGCTGACACTTCCCTGATTTTCCGGTGGGTTTGGTTAATCAGGCCCGGTAGTGCCTGCGCATCTGTCGTTCCGCTGAGCGATAAGTCGGCACAGATAATCTCATGCGTCGCACTGTCTGCTGCCAGATGAAGCTTGCGCCACACTCTTCGTCTGTCAGCCCCATGCTGCCTGACTTTCCATTCACCTTCGCCAAAGACCTTCAGACCGGTACTGTCGATGACCAGATGCGAGATTTCACCACGCGTTGGCGTTTTTATGCTGATACTGACGGTTTTTGCCCGCCGACTGACCAGAGAGTAGTCCGGGCAGCGCAGTGGCAGGGGCTTTGTTGAATAATTTAAGATACTAATTTATATAAGCATTATAAAATTTCAACGACTAATTTTTCCTCTCGGAATGCTTTTTATTGTGCTAACTATTTGATTTGTCGTTCTAACAAAATACATTCTCTGTAAATGCATTCTAACTAAAGAAGATGTAAATCAAACGGTTAAATTATTCAACAAAGCCAGTGGCAGGCTCATCAGTGTAAAAACCGAGTCGACAAAGCCCTGTAATGCCCGGAGCGACAGGTTAAACACGCGCTTTATCATCAAAACCGTGGTAACAGCCATATCGGTGTAGTAAAGCGGCCGACCACGACCTTCAGGCGAAGCACTGTCAGTCCATGCAGCGATGGCCGACTCATCAAGCCAGACCGTCAGGGAGCCGCGTTGTCTGAGTGCTTTGTTGTAGGTGGGCCAGTTGGTGATTTTAAACTTTTGCTTTGCCATGGGGAGCTGCTATCGGGAGCGATGATAGTGCTCTGATCCGGCGATCCCCTGAAAGTTCGATTTATTCAACAAAGCCAGTTTCTCAAGCAAACGCTGACGGAAATGGACAGCCAATTGCGGCAGCGCTATGGGATGCCAGAACACTAAAAACTTGTGTTAATTTTATTTCTTTATTTTTGTTTTTTTCGGTTTTTTGGTTCTTTTTTTTAATTTTTATGTTTTTAATGGTCGAAATTTAAATAAATAACGCAATTTAAATTCATCATTAATTTGGTAGTCTGTTTTTACGGCGTGAGGATATTTCCTAAGAAATAGCCATCTCCCGTTTCCCTAATGCCACTTTATTTTGGAGCTTGATGATGAATCTGGAGAAATTTCCCCGCTATCCGCTGACTTTCGGTCCCTCTCCCATCACGCCGTTGAAGCGGTTGAGCGAACATCTGGGCGGTGATGTCGAACTTTATGCCAAACGCGAAGACTGCAACAGTGGTCTGGCGTTTGGTGGCAATAAAACGCGCAAGTTGGAATACCTGATCCCAGAAGCGCTGGAGCAGGGGTGCGACACGCTGGTCTCGATTGGCGGTATTCAGTCGAACCAAACGCGTCAGGTGGCTGCTGTGGCTGCGTACCTCGGCATGAAGTGCGTGCTGGTTCAAGAGAACTGGGTAAATTATGCGGATGCGGTCTACGATCGGGTCGGCAATATCGAACTCTCACGCATTATGGGCGCTGATGTACGCCTTGATGCCGCTGGGTTCGACATTGGCATTCGTCAAAACTGGCAGCAAGCGATGGAAGAAGCGGCACAAGATGGCGGAAAACCGTTCCCGATCCCGGCTGGCTGTTCTGAGCATCCCTTGGGGGGATTAGGCTTCGTCGGTTTTGCCGAAGAAGTACGCCAATAGGAAAAAGAGCTAGGCTTTACTTTCGATTATATCGTGGTCTGTTCCGTCACCGGCAGCACTCAGGCAGGGATGGTGGTAGGCTTTGCTGCTGACGGGCGCTCTCGCCGCGTTATCGGGATTGATGCCTCAGCCAAGCCGGAACAAACCAAGGCGCAGATCCTGCGTATTGCGCAAAACACGGCAAATCTGGTGGAACTGGGCCGCGAGATCACTGAAGAAGACGTGGTGCTGGATACCCGCTACGGTGGGCCGGAGTACGGTCTGCCTAACGAAGGAACGCTGGAAGCGATTCGTCTGTGCGCCCGCACTGAAGGGGTATTGACCGACCCGGTTTATGAAGGGAAATCCATGCACGGCATGATAGACATGGTGCGCCGCGGAGAGTTTCCTAAAGATTCTAAAGTGCTGTACGCCCACCTGGGCGGTGCTCCAGCACTGAGCGCTTACAGCTATATTATCGATAGCTGGCCCAGTTGGGCCAGCATGATCAAAAAAGTAACTGCGTGGTTGAGAGCACCTGGCGTAATCCCATAAAGGAACGTATCTGCCGTACTCCGGGCAGAAATAATAACTGCTCCGCATGTAACTTATTAAAACTTTGATTATCTTTGGTGCGGAGCATCATCATGTAATCAAACTCTCCCGTTACCACATGGCACTCCATGCACCCACTGATGTTTTGTGCCGCCAGTTCGAAATCCGCAAACGACTGAGGCGTAGAACGGTCCAACACCACACCAATAATCACCACCATGCCTGCGTTCAACGCTTCCGGGTTGAGCAGGGCCACCGTGCCTTTTATTAAGCCAGCTTGCTTTAAACGCTCTACCCGCCGTAGGCAGGCTGGCGCACTGAGGTTGACTTCTTCTGCCAGCGCCACGTTGGAGAGCGAAGCATCCTTTTGCAGCAGTTGCAGGATGGCGTAATCGAACTTATCGAGGTCAGTGCACTTTTCTTCTGCGGTGGTTGGCGATAATGTTTTTTTTCATGGTGTTGCCTTTTGTTCGTCACGTATAACATAGAGTGAGTAACATAAAATTGCGTGTTGTACCCGATATCGTTCAGCTAAAATCATCGATTATCCTCAGCGTTGCTGAAAATGAACGCTATACCATCGCATCAAACAATATTATTAACACACCGCTTCCCCAAAATGACATAAAAAAAACGATGGAGATATAGTCCAGCGGCGTTGGATGTGCATAAGGTGTGGGAAAAGAACGTGATAGAAATATCAGCGGTGAGGATTAGAGTATGTCAAAAAGTATTCAAATGTGACAAAAGATGCGTATTTAGCGAGTGACCGCTTTATAATCCGCCTTTGACGTTTTTCGGGCGGTCTGGCCCGATATGAATGGTCTATCCTTGATTTTCAACAAAGCATAAAAGGGAACTTCTTATGCAACTCATTATGAGTCTTATTGGCATGGCTGCGTTGGTGCTGGTCGCCGTTTTGCTTTCCAGCAACCGCAATGCTATTCGCCTGCGCACAGTGTTGGGTGCTTTCCTGCTCCAGATTGGTATTGGCGCATTGGTGCTTTATGTGCCCCTTGGCCGCAAGATATAGCCAAGCGACATTATTTTGATAACAGCCAGCTATGCTTCTTTGCCGCATATCAGGGCATAGGATGTAATCATTTTTAAGTCGGTTGGCTATACTGGCAGGGATGACTGAAGGGGTTGCCCTGATTATTGGTTACGGAAATGAAGGCGTATCGTTTATTTTTGGTGGCCTGGCTTCCGATAAGATGTATGAGCTGTTTGGTGGCGGTGGCTTTGTCTTTGCACTGCGGGTGTTGCCGATCATTGTCTTTTTCTCCTCGTTGATTGCCGTGTTGTATTACATCGGTGTGATGCAATGGGTTATTCGCCTGCTAGGCGGAGCGCTGCAAAAGCTGCTAAAAACGTCGCGTACCGAATCGCTCTCGGCGACGGCAAATATCTTTGTCGGGCAGACGGAAGCACCGCTGGTGGTGCGTCCGTACATTGCTACTATGACGCGTTCAGAGCTGTTTGCCGTGATGTGCGGCGGACTGGCATACATTGCCGGGGCGGTGATGGCGGGTTATGCGCAGATGGGCGTGCCGTTGGAGTATCTAATTGCCGCCTCCTTTATGGCCGCGACGGGGGGCTTGCTGTTTGCCAAGCTGATTGTGCCGGAAACAGAAAAAACACACGATCATGAGACTCACTCCGGTTTTGTCAGCGCCGATGATCAACCGGCCAACGTGATAGACGCGGCGGCCAGTGGTGCGGCTTCTGGGTTGCAACTGGCACTCAATGTCGGTGCAATGTTGCTGGCGTTTGTGGCGCTGATTGCCTTGCTCAATGGCATCCTGGGGGGCATTGACGGATGGTTTGATTATCCACAGCTAGGCTTTGTTGAATAATTTAACCGTTTGATTTACATCTTCTTTAGTTAGAATGCATTTACAGAGAATGTATTTTGTTAGAACGACAAATCAAATAGTTAGCACAATAAAAAGCATTCCGAGAGGAAAAATTAGTCGTTGAAATTTTATAATGCTTATATAAATCAGTATCTTAAATTATTCAACAAAGCCCCACAGCTATCGATGGAACTGATTTTAGGGTGGTTGTTCGCGCCGGTGGCTTTCCTTATCGGGATTCCGTGGCAGGAGTCGACGGTGACGGGGTCCTTTATCGGCCAAAAACTGATTCTCAATGAGTTTGTTGCCTACCTGAATTTTAGTCAGCATCTCAAAGCGGATGATGCCGTGGCAGCCTTGGGATTACAGGTGCTCTCGGATCAATCGAAAGCCATTATTTCGTTTGCCTTGTGCGGCTTTGCCAATCTGTCATCGATTGCGATTTTGATTGGCGGGCTCGGCAGCATGGCTCCAAACCGTCGGCAGGATATCGCGCGTTTTGGGCTGAAAGCGGTTGCGGCAGGAACGCTTTCAAACCTGATGAGTGCGACTATTGCTGGTTTCTTTCTGGTGCTTTAAGGCCTGACCCGCAGCAGGGGGAGAGTGTACGTTAATGACCATCTCGGCGTTTATCGGCAATATTGAATGGATGACGCTGCCTTTGCCCAATGGCGAGGCTGTGTATCCTGGATTCTGCGCCTATTGTCGTTTCAACCCAGAGGCTTACCACGATACGCTTTATCATCGTATTGATGTGCCCTTGTCTGCGGAGTTGGCGCGTTCGGTGCCCAAGCGTCGCGCTGAATTTCTGGCGGGGCGTTATCTGGCGCGCCATGTGCTGGAAAAACTCGGTATCAACCAGTTTACCTTGCTGAGCGGCCAGGATAGCTCGCCGGTGTGGCCTGAAAATCTCTGTGGCTCTTTGAGCCACAATAAAGACAGCGTGCTGTGCGCGATTCACCGTCGCAGCGACGTATTCAGCGGCGTGGGTGTAGATGTGGAAACGCTGATGAGTGACGATCGGGCGGCTTCACTCTGGCCTGGTATCGTGGGCGACGAGGAGTGCCAATGGTTGAAAGGCGTGGATATGCCGTTTTGCCAGGCGCTGACGTTGAGCTTTTCTGCCAAGGAGAGTTTGTTTAAAGCCATCTATCCTTCGGTTCAGCATTATTTCGATTTTTTGGATGCGCAAATCACCGTGCTCAACCAGGCTCAACCGATTTTCGAACTGCAATTGCAAACTACGCTAACGCCTGAATTTCCCACGGGCCGGCGCTTCAAGGGGGTATACCGGATGATGGCTGATAAAGTCACCACCTTCCTCTGTCTTGAGCCCTCGAAGGCTGTCTGACGAGAACGGCGATTTGTAGGTGTGCATTCAAAAGAAACGGTAGTTGCCGGTTATTTTCGTGGGGATTGGCGTATCGGCATATTCAAGTGTCAGTTGTCCCAGATGCTTTTTTAACGCCATCACGTTGGTTTGCCGGAAATTCAGCAGCACATTGGTCAGTGATGATTTGGTCTGTACCATCTCGCCAACACTGTAGAGATCGACGGTGTTCAATTGATATGTCACCTTGCGTTTAAATTTTGCAATCTGATGATGTAATTCTTTCAGCGTTTTTCTCTCTTGATGCCTGTTCAGCGCATTCGGGGTGTTTTCTAGCGCGTCTAACGCGTGTTTAAATTCCAGTAGCCTTTTTTTGTCATTAATCTTGATGTCGTATTTTGCAACAAGACTGTGGCTCAGTTTTTTATTTAAATTATTTCTGTTTTTACTGGATGCCCGGTCGGCGAGTGCGCGCAACGTATCAGCAAACGGCTGTGAACGCGCTTCCTTGCCAAAAACATGTTTGAATGTTGTCGGTTGTGATGAGGTTGATCGAAATCTTGCCAGTAAGCTGCTTTGCGATAAATTAACCGGATTAAGCAACCTACGCGTCACTTTTACATTTTCAATTTTATGCATGGGGCGGATGATTTCCCCGGTTTCTTTTATGGCTGCCAACATGCTGTAAATTTTTTTAATCTGCTTATGGTGACGTCGTTTTGGCATCGACAACTTTGGGTCCGCAGTCCTGACCTGGGTATAGCCATGTTTAAAAACGCTCTTTGTGTTTATTTTAGTGCTCATCCCGCTTTCAATAAGCGCAAGCCCATAACAGAGTGGCCCATTATCGTTGATAGTGTGAGGAACAATAATGTATTTTTCTCCAGCAAAAAAATTGCCAGAGCCGGAAAGTAGCTTCAATGTGCTTTTTTTGTCGACCGTTGGTTCCCGTGCGGTATCTGAATATCGGGTTTCTTTCCTCTTGTTGTAGGTGAATGCCGAGGCATTTACCCCAGTACCACAGGCTAGTCGCGGCAAGTTAAGGTGTAAGTTTTCTGTGGGGGCTACACTCACCATTGCTCGTAATTCATTGATTTTAAAATCTAAAGAAAGTGCCGTATTATATTCGCTGGTCTGCTTCTTATTGAGGAGTATCGCGTTTTTTTCAAAAAAACTATTTTGGTCATTCATCCTGAATGATTGATCGAAAAGTGATTCAAATTGAGAGGGGGTTAGTTCAAATGAGAAATCTACTTCTTTGGTCTTGTGCAACGTAAAGAGTGCATTGGCCTCAAAGGGCATAATGGAAAAAAATTTCACCCCACCTTGGCTCAGTAATGTTGATTCAAAGCCCTGGCCGGTTCCTAGCAGTAAGGTCTTGGCGATCTTTTTCTTACGAGTAAACACCAGCTTTATATTACCCGTCATTGACTTGGTTAAAATCAGACGATGCGTTTTTGTTATTGAGAGGATGGAACCGGCAAACCAGCCGGGATGAAAAGGTATGCCACTTTGTAATATGCTGAAGAAAAGTGAAAATTCATTTTCTTTGCTTAAGGTAAGCGCATCACTTGTTTCCAGGCTTAGTAATAGCGATAATATTTTTTTGGCGAATGTATCATCTCCAGGCATAAACTCAGGAAGATCGTTGATCAACGGAGAAAGGTCACTCTTAAGATCTTTGATGTACGTATTCACTAATGATATATCTGATTGCTTCTTTTTCTCTGTTTTTTTGAGTAAAGCCTTGGCTACCGATATGGCAACATTGATGCCCGGATCTGCACATTTTATGCCTTCAAGGAACTTTTCTGTCTTGCTTCTTTTCGCGTTGTTTTTCTTAAGGGCTAAACGAATAGCATCCGTTATTGGAGAAATTACGGGGATAGGTAGGGAACTAAAGTTTCCCCACCGGGTGGATGAGAAGGGTTGACCACAATAGTACTTTTCATGCGTATCACCACCTAACAATGTGTAGAGTCCTTGAGGGGGTTTATGGCTTGCTTTTTCTGTTTTGAGTAACGGGTTGGATATGTTTTTAGGATCAATGTAGAAAATCCTTACCTTATCGAGTTTAATGGCCTCTATTTGTAACATGTTTCTACAGCGCTTCACGGAAGCAATACGATATTTTGTGTTAGATAGTACTTTTATTTTATATTCCATGAGGCTGTAATCATATTTTTTGTTTCCTACCGAGTAGGCACTGAGGTATAAACTGTTATTCTTAAAATAAAAATGAGTGGTGTTTCCATCATAGTCTTTAAATGAAAGATCTGTTGATAATGGCATATACTGCTTCTTATAAGTCACGTTGATGGACTTTATCGTTTCTTTCTCCGTGTCGATACTGGTATTGGTGTTAAATCGAATGGAGTAATAATTGTCTTTATTTTTTTGTTTTGCAGTCAGTTCACCCGCCGCATCGAGATATAATGATTCAAACGCGATGCTGGCGCTGTTTTTACTGATAGTGTAATGAGTGTAATCATTTTTTTTGCTATTTTTTCTATATAAACCAGAGAGTAAATTATGGCACTGACCTTTTATTAATATAAGATCGCCATCCGGATTCAACGTTACTCCCATGTCGCTAAGCAAAGGCATGCTACAGCTGCCTAAAAACACATAATCCTTAGTGTTAGTTTTATCAATGGTGCTCGGTACTAATGTAACGTCTTCATTAATGTTATCTGGTGCGTTGTGATAAGTACAATAATGTTTTTTCTGCGTGGTGATGGTGTGCACTGAATGATGAATAAAAGAGATATTTTTGAGTAACGCATTAGAACGTGCTGGTGATAATTCAGGTGCTTTCATCATTGGTTCCGATGCGACCGCTCGCGGTACATTCTGTGATGAACGTTGTAATGTTGTCATAATCAACCTAAGAACCTATCCCAATAGGATTTTATTCCAGACAATGATGCCGCAGGTAAAATGCAGCATCGCCTCATAATTTTCGACTTTCTTCTCCCAGCGAGTCAGAACCCGACGAAAGCGATTCATCCAGCTGTGAGTTCTCTCCACTACCCAGCGGTGAGCTTTAAAATCCGTGTTTTTGATGGCTTCCGACTCCTCTTTCCTTGACTGGATATGAGGTTCGTAACGACGACTTTTCAGACAGGCCTCCAGCCATCCGGCTTCATAGCCTTTGTCCAGACAGAGGCGGAGCTTTCTGCCGGGTCTGCCCGTCTGAAGGGCGTCGAGAGTATCAGCAACCAGCTTTATGTCGTGGGTATTTGCCCCTGAGACAACCAGAGAGAGGGGAAGCCCGTTCGCATCGGTCATCAGGCTACGCTTTACACCCTGTTTCCCCCGGTCTGTGGGATTCCGTCCTGTTTTTTTGAGCCTGCCAGCGGTGACTTCGTCATACAACTGATCTGGCCCAGACTTGGTGGACACGCCCTTAAGAGAGGACTTGTCGTTCAAATACCATCGGGCTGACATAGCCCAGCGTGCTATGCCGCCGTTTCTGATTGTAATCCACCTCAATGTAGTTAAACACCTCAGATTTCATGGTTTCCCGGTCAGGAAAGTGTTCGCCGTGGATCAGCTCCACCTTCAAACTGTGAAAAAAACTTTCAGCACACGCGTTATCATAATAGTTGCCTTTTCCACTCATGCTACATGTTAATTTACTGATTTTAATTAACTTCTGATAATCATCAGAACAGTACTGACTGCCACGATCCGAGTGGACGATGACGCCCTCTGGGGAACCCCGTCGGCTCAGGGCCATCTGCAGGGCATCGCAGACCAGGCCCGACTTCATCCTTACCGACATTGACCATCCCACAACGGCTCGTGAAAATAAATCAATTATTACAGCCAGATAAACCCAACCCGCTTCCGTCCATAAGTATAGCCAAGCGACATTATTTTGATAACAGCCAGCTATGCTTCTTTGCCGCATATCAGGGCATAGGATGTAATCATTTTTAAGTCGGTTGGCTATAAGTGATGTCACCGACCCATTTCTGGTTCGGGGCTGATGCTGTGAAATCCTGCTGTAGCAGATTCGGCGCCACCGGACGATTATGCTTCGAATCTGTTGTCACCCTGAATTTTTTTGCCGCTTTCGCCTTCAGCCCCTGCCGGCGCAGGCTGGCAGCGATGGTTTTGCGATTGTAATGATAACCGGCATCCTGCAGGTCCAGGCGCAGCCTGCGGGCAACGTTGCGTCCTTTCTGTTCCGTAAAGGCGCTGGCTACCCGGGTATCGCAAAGCTCCCGTCGCTGCTGTGAAACCGTTTTCTGCCCACATCGTCGGCTCCAGGCATAAAATCCGCTGCGGCTGACGACCAGAACACGCGCCATAGACTTAACCCGAAACTCAGCCTGATATTGTTGCATAAAGACGTACCTCACTTCAGGCGTCTGGCGAAGTAAGTCGCGGCCTTTTGGAGGATGGCTAACTCCTCAGCCTGATCAGCCAGTTGACGTTTAAGCCTGACAATTCCAACAGATTGCTGCTGGCTTTGTTGAATAATTTAAGATACTGATTTATATAAGCATTATAAAATTTCAACGACTAATTTTTCCTCTCGGAATGCTTTTTATTGTGCTAACTATTTGATTTGTCGTTCTAACAAAATACATTCTCTGTAAATGCATTCTAACTAAAGAAGATGTAAATCAAACGGTTAAATTATTCAACAAAGCCATTGCTGCTGTTCACGTTCGGAGCAGGATAGCGCCATTTGCTGTTTTTTACGCCAGGCATAAAGCTGCGATTCGTGAAGATTCAACTCACTGGCTGCTTTGGCTACGCCAATCCGCTGAGCAAGTAGCAGAGCATTCTCCCGAAACTCGTCCGGATAGCGATTGTTGCTCATTTTACGACCGTTCGATTGAGTCATTTTCCACCTCTGTCAGCAATTTTACTCACTTAACAGCGTGTCCACGATCTCTGGGCCGGATCAAACCATCTATCGACAGCCATGACCAGTCGATAGCATCCAGCTGCTCGCAGGCCAGCAACCCGTTCTGCCAGAACCGTTCAAAAACTCCTGCATCCCGCCACTCCTGGAAGCGGCGGTGAGCGGAGCTTGACGAGCATATCCCGGTGGCATTCAGGGCATTCCACTGGCAACCCGTTCTGAGCACAAAGAGAATGGCGTTCATTGCGGCACGATTATCAACCCGCCTGCGATGCGTACCCAGCGGATGGTGGGTTTTGTGTTCCGGGAGCAACGGAACCATTTTCCCCCAGAGTTCATCGCTGATCTGCCACTTATTGCTTGCCATACTTCCCTCAGAAATTGCCATTACTTATTAACTGACAATTCCTTTTGGGATAGGTTCTAAGGGTTACGGAATTTTATCCCAAGCGTCGATTAATGTAATGCATTACGAGGGTATTTAATTTAAAAAAAACCACGCATTTAAATGGTAACAAAAATTTATTATAAATTAAATGTAAAGTCAATATTTCCTTCTTATTGCTGTCACAATCAATGGTTTTTTTTTCAGCGAGGGTGACGTCTTTCAAAAATAGTTTGTACCACGATAGTCAGTCACATTCACGGCAGCTTTAATCCAAAAAATGTAGATTCTAAACTATTCTTGAAGGATGATTTGTGTTTCCCTTATTATGTTCAAATGATATATCGCCAAGACGTTTTGTTAAAGAAATGGATTTTTTGTCATTAAAATAAAATATGAGATTAGGGATTGTTGACGAAAACTCAGAAAAATAGCCAGTGCTCATAAAATCAATTTTATTCAATAGATATGTTGCATTTTCTTTGAATGATGTGACTTTATCATGAAGATTGTCTACCAATAGCTGTAGTTCCCCACTATTTAGTTGTGATGCAATCTTTGAGAGTGTAAAAAGATCTGTGTAAATGGCATTTTGAGGAAAACCTTCAGAGGACAAAAAATGCCTATCAGCAACGAACTTATTGACCAACTGCTTCAGGATTGCCACTCTCCTCAGGAGCTTCTGGGTGAATGAGGCCTACTCAAGGAGCTGACTAAAAGACTGGCGGAACGGGTTCTTCAAGCTGAGATGGAGATACACCTTGGGTATGCTAAGCATGACCCGGCTGGTAATAATTCAGGCAACTCCCGGCTTTGTTGAATAATTTAAGATACTGATTTATATAAGCATTATAAAATTTCAACGACTAATTTTTCCTCTCGGAATGCTTTTTATTGTGCTAACTATTTGATTTGTCGTTCTAACAAAATACATTCTCTGTAAATGCATTCTAACTAAAGAAGATGTAAATCAAACGGTTAAATTATTCAACAAAGCCGCAACTCCCGCAATGGCAAGACATCCAAGAGCGTACGTAGCCAAAATGGGGCGCTCGAGGAGAGTGTAAAAAGATCTGTGTAAATGGCATTTTGAGGAAAACCTTCAGAGGACAAAAAATGCCTATCAGCAACGAACTTATTGACCAACTGCTTCAGGATTGCCACTCCCCCTCAGGAGCTTCTGGGTGCAATCAGGCCTACTCAAGGAGCTGACTAAAAGACTGGCGGAACGGGTTCTTCAAGCTGAGATGGAGATACACCTTGGGTATGCTAAGCATGACCCGGCTGGTAATAATTCAGGCAACTCCCGCAATGGCAAGACATCCAAGAGCGTACGTAGCCAAAATGGGGCGCTCGAGCTCGATATTCCGCGCGACCGCAACAGTACCTTCGAGCCGACATTAAGCGTGTTGCTTAATAGTGAAATAAGGGTGTTTCGGTGATTGAAGTAAATTTTACGCTGTTCTGAGATGGAAATTCCAAAGACCGGCGCTAATGAGTAAGAAGGTATCATCAATAAAGGGTCTACGATTCCGTAAAATTTGGGTCATGCAACCGAGGCGCTTGAGAGACTGTAAAATAATCTGTGTAAATGGCATTTTGAGGAAAACCTTCAAAGGATAACAAAATGCCTATCAGCAACGAACTTATTGACCAACTGCTTCAAGATTGTCACTCCCCTCAGGATCTGCTGGGTGAATCAGGCCTACTCAAGGTGCTGACTAAAAGACTGGCGGAACGGGTTCTTGAAGCTGAGATGGGCTTTGTTGAATAAATCGAACTTTCAGGGGATCGCCGGATCAAAGCACTATAGCTAAACGACTTAATTTTGATTACATTATTTAAATGAGCTATTCAATTGATTTTAGACGTAAAGTGATATCTACACGGAAAAACGAAGGGTTGAGTATCCGAGAAACAGCGAAGCAATTTCGGATTGGCCCTGCCTCTGTATCGCGTTGGATTAATCAAATAGAGTCAAAAGCATCGACCACGCGTCAGCGGAAGATCGATAAATCCGAGTTGATAAAAGATGTTGAACAATATCCAGATGCTTACCAAAAAGAACGTGCAGAGCGTTTTGGCGTTTGTCAGAAGGCCATTTGGCAAGCGCTTAAAAAGCTGGGATTGACCTATAAAAAAAACTCTACGTCATCCGAAAGCCGACGAAAACGCCCGGCAGGGATTTCAACAAAAAAAACAACAGTATGAAAAAGAAGGTAAACCTATTGTTTTTATTGATGAAAGTGGTTTTTCACACGATGCCCCACGGACTCACGGCTATTCCCCAAAAGGTCAACGGTGTTTTGGCCTGAAGAACTGGGGAGCTAGGGGAAGAACAAATGTTATCGGCGCTTTATTAGGCACAACGCTGTTTGCTATCGGATTATTTGATATCAATATTAACAGCGATGTTTTCTATGCCTGGGTCACACAAGTCCTTATCCCAGTACTCCCTAAAAACAGTGTAATCATGATGGACAATGCCACTTTTCACAAAAAACATAATATTCAACAAGTCATCATCGATGCAGGGTATATGGTGGAGTATTTGCCTACATATTCGCCAGATCTTAACCCAATTGAGCATAAATGGGCACAAGCAAAAAGCAAAAAGCAAAAAGCAAAAAAAGAGAGATGGGTTGCGATACAGAGAGTTTGTTCTCAGTCCATATGGTGTAATCAAAATTAAGTCGCTTGGCTATATTTGGACAGGCGCCCGATGGGCGTATCTGGCGGTGGTATTAGATTTATTTGCCCGAAAACCCGTGGGTTGGGCAATGTCGTTTTCGCCAGATTCAGAATTAACAGCCAAAGCACTACAAATGGCTTGGGAACTGCGTGGGCATCCCAAACAAGTCATGTTTCATAGTGACCAAGGAAGCCATTACACCAGTCGTCAGTATAGGCAGGCATTGTGGCGTTATCAGATGACCCAAAGTATGAGTCGCAGGGAAATTGTTGGGATAATAGTCCGATGGAGCGATTCTTCCGTAGTCTGAAGACTGAATGGGTGCCAACGACTGGCTACCAAAGCTTTAGTACTGCTCAATCATCCATTATTCGCTACATAACTCATTATTATAGCGATGTCAGACCTCACTGGTATAACGGTGGGTTAACACCAAATGAATCAGAACGGCTGTTCCATCAACAGTCAGGTAGGGTGGCCAAATTTAGTTGACCACTACACATCCAGCTGCTCGCAGGCCAGCAACCCGTTCTGCCAGAACCGTTCAAAAACTCCTGCATCCCGCCACTCCTGGAAGCGGCGGTGAGCGGAGCTTGACGAGCATATCCCGGTGGCATTCAGGGCATTCCACTGGCAACCCGTTCTGAGCACAAAGAGAATGGCGTTCATTGCGGCACGATTATCAACCCGCCTGCGATGCGTACCCAGCGGATGGTGGGTTTTGTGTTCCGCGAGCAACGGAACCATTTTCCCCCAGAGTTCATCGCTGATCTGCCACTTATTGATTGCCATACTTCCCTCAGAAATTGCCATTACTTATTAACTGACAATTCCTTTTGGGATAGGTTCTAAAGGTTAATTTTTCAGCCAAATCGATATTGATGTCTGAAATGGTCACGCTCTTGTTTTTCAAGCCTTGCTCATTGAACGTCAGATGACTGTTAACCGTGGTGGAAACCGTGCTGGAACCACTCGATAAGAGCTGCATGGCATCCCGCGACGAGCCCAGTTGCTCCACCGGCCAAACTATCTGGGTTGCAATATCAACACCGTTGCTCTTGCTCACGGTAACCTTTGTTTCAGGCGGCCCCAGTTTCATCCATCGATTATCGGTAAAAATCACATCGCCAGACTGGTGATTAAGCTGATTAAGTACCTTGTTACCTACGTTATTCAGAACATTTTTGGGCGCAATATGGTGCGTCAACGCCAACAGGCTCATAGGATGGTGATTGACCATGTCAGAAAGTTGTCCGACTTGACGCTTTTGCCCTTCAGACAGATCCTCAGGTAACGCGAACATGTCTTTGATAATGGAAAACAGATTGCCCCCTACATCAACCGCTCTTTGACCATAGCTTTTATGGCTATTATCGACATGGAGAGCCATTCCCTGCCGCAATTCATTGATAAACGAACCGCCGGCGAAATAATCCCCCGCTTCCTCAGGGAGTTTCACTGGCAAAGAAAAACCGTTTTTCATAAAATTCGTCAGTTCGGGGGAAACCGCATATTTACCATGATGTTCGAAGGAAACGGAGTCAATCTCATTAAGCCAGTTGTGACCTATGGCGATGGTAGACAACGGCATCTTTTCTAATAATGGTTTTAGTTGCTCATATTTATTTTGGAATTCACTGCGAAGCTCTTTAGGCAGTTCAGCAATCATCTTGAACATCTCATCAACTTGTTCAGGCTGTTGTGTTCTATGAGCAAGAATGGCAAGTTCAACCAGATCGGAGACGGTTTTTTTGTCTCCATTGGCAGCCCCCGTTGGTAAACATGTGCTGAATTCATTAAATACTTCTTTTATTTTGGCCGGCAATTGCCAAACATTCCGCATCACTTCTGATTGCAAACACAGGGATGAAACATGGTTATAGGTTTTTGCGGTTACAGATGAAATCACTGAGCACAGTGACATTTCTGGGACAACGTCTTTGCTTTGCGTATAATGCCACTGCAACTCTTTTGCCGCAATACGGTGCAATGCCGTATTACTTTGATATTCTGCTTTATCCAAAATTGTACGTTTCAATACCGACATAAATGTCGCGGCAATCATCTTTCCACCATGAACACCGGTGAGGGCATTTTCTATTGCCAGTTTCATCACCTGTGAGCCTGATTCCTGCTTTGACCAGGCGCACAAAATGCGCTCCAGCGCATAGTCTTGTAACATATCAGGCAGAAAATGCCCGGCAATTTTACTCGCCAGGAAGGTGGAACACGAATTATTGCCATTGTATTCCATCAGCAAAGAGACCAAGGGACCGGCCCCCTCTTTTACCTGCGCCATCGTATTATCAAACAATACGCTTCTGCCAAGGCTGACAATTTCAGCGCTTCGCTCACCCAGCAATTTTTGTTCACACGCGTATTGCTGTGCAAGGTTAACCGTACCGGACAGGATATTCTTCGCCAATGTATCGCGGGTAACCGAGCCAAAAGTGATACGTTTAATCAGCGTATTAACGACTTTGCTGCTGTCCATCGCTTTATAGGTTAGCGTACGGGCAGCCAGTTTCACGCCATCGGAAATATTCATCGTGTACGTTGATACCTGTTTCTGCTGATAGGTGTTTGCGCAATTGAAGGCCGTGAAGCACGATTGACAATCTTAGGCAAATGCTCTTGCCAGTAGTGAACTTGTGTAATGAGTGTATCGATACGTTTTATCGCAGCCTCGGCATCCATATTGTCCAACGTGAGCAGATGAAACAGAATGACCTGATTACCGCTGGCATCAAAACCAAACCAGCAACGCTCGGTTGCGACACCGAATAAATGGATTTGTAACAGCGATGCGAAAAAATCATCGGAGAGAATATCTGCTGTACGCATGACGGGTGAAAAAAGATAGGCCTCGCCATTATGATACTCAATATTCAATTCGACATTATTCTCAAAGCGAATAGCACAGCCTCCGCTATCAACAGCTTTATTAATATCTACATGCATATCGGCAGAAATTTCCTGCAACAGTTCGGTGAATGTCATGTTAAGTCCTTTGTTAAATAATATATATCCATCACGCTTCGTATTGCATAGGCAAAAGTGAGAAGTTGTAAAGGCTTTGTTGAATAATTTAACCGTTTGATTTACATCTTCTTTAGTTAGAATGCATTTACAGAGAATGTATTTTGTTAGAACGACAAATCAAATAGTTAGCACAATAAAAAGCATTCCGAGAGGAAAAATTAGTCGTTGAAATTTTATAATGCTTATATAAATCAGTATCTTAAATTATTCAACAAAGCCAGTTGTAAACGCAAATGTCCGTTGAAGATCTTCCGCTTACGACTTCACATGTATTATTCTTTATTTTTACAACGGCATGAAAGAAATAGAACCGAGTAGAAGCATGATATATGTATAACCATAACTAGCTTTCACAAATCGGCTATATGACTTGCCAAGCGCCGGGGATGAAGTGGGGGCATAAAAAAAGCCACTCTGGCGAAATGCGTGTTTTCATCAGAGTGGCGCTGTAGTTACGATTACGGCAGGGATTTAAGCAACTGCTTAAGCTGGTTTTCCAGTGCAATAACCCGCTGGCATACATCCTTGCCAAAACGCTGGAACGTGAGTTCCTGGCTGTTCCACTCGGTTTGAATCGCTTGTTGCAGGTTACC
The DNA here is from genome assembly GCF_052050035.1 of Symbiopectobacterium purcellii. Lineage (GTDB taxonomy): Bacteria > Pseudomonadota > Gammaproteobacteria > Enterobacterales > Enterobacteriaceae > Symbiopectobacterium > Symbiopectobacterium purcellii_A. The sequence goes on along the minus strand of NZ_CP189882.1, from coordinate 2,183,394 downwards.
AAGGTTACCCATCATTGCCTGCAACGGATTTCCTCCTCTGGAAAGCTGCTTTACGCCCATCTCGTTCAGGCTGTCTTGCAACACGCCGCCAAGGGCCTGCTGCACCAGTTGGCGGCCATCCTGCTCCACCTGTTTGACCGCCTGGTGATGAAACGCAATGCCATCGCTACGCGGCTCGAGAATGCGCGCAATCTGCTGCTTGAGCTGGGTATCCAGCGTGGTCAGCCGGGTACGCACATTGCTGTCACTTCCCAGTTCCTTAGCAATGACACCGTCCAGCGCTATACGCGCTTTTTCCAGATGCACCTGTGCACCCTGCTCAATCCACGGCAGTTGCTGACGCAAATCCGCTTGATACGCTTTCGCCTGCTGACGCTGTGGCGCAGTAAGCGTTAACACCGTCTGGTTGCGCGTGACATCGCCCTGCGGCGAAATCACCAGATTGCCACTTGCGCCAACCACCTGCACCTGTTGCGGTGTAATGAAGATGTCATCCTGCGGATTCACTTCACATTGATACGCCGCCTGTGCCTGCCAGGACAACAACACCAGCAGAGAGAGCATTACCGATCGCAACATGTCGTCTTCCTATTAAAACAGAATCAGGAGAGCAGATTTTCCGGCAGTTCCCACCAGATATCGAACAGTTCGCTCACTTTAACTTCTTGCAACTGCTGTGCTTTCAGCCAGGCAGCAACCTGCTCACGGTGCGCATCAGTGCAATGGCCGGTCTTCTGCAAGCATATCAACCCTTCCCAGTGCAGATAACCGCTGCCTTCAAATGCCAGGCCCGCCGGATCAATCACATCGTCAACAAACTTATCCAGGATGGCATCGATGGTCTCTACCGACGTGCCCTCAGCGAAACGCCAGCTTACCGAAAAGCCCAGTTCCTGAAACTCCTCAATATGTAACTTTTTACGCAAACGACGACTGCGTTGTTGTGCCATTATTCTATCCTCTCAAACATAAGATCCCATACTCCGTGGCCTAACCGCTGGCCGCGCGCTTCGAACTTGGTTAACGGGCGAGACGATGGGCGAGGAACGTAGTCCTGTGTGGCAGAGAGATTACGGTATCCCGCCACATCACGCATGACCTCAAGCATATGTTCTGCATAAGGCTCCCAGTCTGTCGCCATATGAAACACGACCCCCTTCGCCAGCTTGCGCAGCACCCGCTCCGCAAAGGCTTTTTGTACAATACGACGTTTATTATGGCGCGCTTTATGCCAAGGATCAGGGAAAAAGAGCTGAACCATGGTCAGTGACCCATCGGGGATCATCTGCTCCAGCACTTCTACCGCGTCATGACACATCACGCGCAGATTGCTCAGGTTAGCTTCCTGCGCCGCCGCCAGGCAGGCTCCGACGCCGGGAAGGTGAACCTCGATCCCTAAAAAATTTTGCTCAGGGTGTTGCTCTGCCATGGTGACCAGTGATGCCCCCATGCCAAACCCGATTTCCAATACCGTCGGTGCTTCACGACCGAAAAGTGCAGTAAAATCGAGCGCCTGTGCCTGATACTCTACGCCCATAACGGGCCAGAAGTTATCAAGCGCCTGCTGCTGCCCATTGGTTAAACGCCCCTGACGGCGCACAAAACTGCGAATACGGCGCAGCGGACGCCCATCCTCATCAAATTCCGGTGAAATGATGTTATTGATCATAGAAAACGTGTGCCGATGGCCTGTTCAAATTCGCCCAAATAAAGGCGCATTATGCAAGGATACCGCGGTTTAGCAAGGGGGATACCTCGGAAAGTTCCGGTTTACAGCACATTCACTCTGTGCTGGAATCGCTGTCAGACTTTTCACCCGGCAAGAGAGTGGCTTTTTTATGATGCAAGCGCAGCCGTTCACGCAGCAGGTGTTGGCATGGTATGAGCGCTATGGCCGCAAGACACTGCCGTGGCAACAAGAGAAAACGCCTTATACCGTATGGCTCTCCGAGATCATGTTACAACAGACGCAGGTCACCACGGTCATTCCCTATTTTCAACGTTTTATTGCTCGCTTTCCCGATGTGCGCACCCTTGCCGCCGCCCCCTTGGATGAGGTACTGCACCTGTGGACCGGGCTGGGTTATTACGCGCGTGCGCGCAACCTGCACAAAGCCGCGCAAACCATCATGGAGCAGCACGGCGGCGCGTTTCCTACCACATTGGACGCCGTCTGTGCACTGCCGGGTGTCGGGCGTTCCACTGCAGGCGCAGTGCTGTCCCTTTCTCTCTGTCAGCATCACCCGATTCTTGATGGCAATGTTAAACGCGTGCTGGCACGCTGCTACGCGGTAGCCGGTTGGCCGGGTAAGAAAGAGGTTGAGCACCAGCTCTGGACCCATAGCGAGCAGGTTACGCCCGCGCAGGGCGTTAGCCAGTTTAATCAGGCGATGATGGATTTAGGCGCGATGGTTTGCACCCGCAGCCGCCCCAAATGCGAACTTTGTCCGCTGAGCAACGGTTGCATCGCTTATGCTAACAACAGTTGGGCCAGCTATCCGGGTAAAAAACCGAAGCAGACGTTACCGGAAAAAAGCGCCTGGTTCCTATTACTGCAACGGGGCGATGAAGTATGGCTGCAACAGCGGCCTGCGACCGGGCTATGGGGAGGCTTGTTTTGCTTTCCACAATTCAACACCCATGATGATGTGGAACCTTGGCTGCAACAACGCGGTCTGAAAATCACGGACGTGCAGCAATTGGTGTCGTTTCGCCACACCTTTAGCCATTTCCATCTGGATATTGTTCCGCTCTGGCTCGCATTACCCACTGACATTCCTCACGCTTTGCACGATGCTTGCATGGAGGAAAAGGCCGGTCTCTGGTATAACTTGGCGCAACCGCCCGCCGTTGGTCTGGCTGCGCCGGTGGAACGACTATTACGTATGTTAACGGTACACTCCGGCGGCAGTTTGATCTGACCAGCACGCGTTATTCAAGAGGAATCAGCATGAGCAGAAGCATTTTTTGTACTTATTTACAACGTGAAGCCGAAGGGCAGGATTTTCAGCTTTACCCGGGAGAACTGGGCAAACGCATCTATCAGGAAATTTCGAAAGAGGCGTGGGCGCAATGGCAGACCAAGCAAACCATGCTGATCAACGAAAAAAAACTCAACATGATGAACGTGGAGCACCGCAAACTGCTGGAACAAGAGATGATTAAATTCCTGTTCGAGGGTAAAGAAGCCCACATAGAAGGCTATACCCCTCCCAGCGCATGATATCAGGGCCTTATGGCCCTTTTGTCTCTTTATGCTGACACCGCGTTGCTAATGAACCGTTAATAACAAGATACTTATAACGAATCATCTATGAAGAAATTGCTAGCGTTGTTGCTCGTTGCGCCCTTGCTGATCTCCTGTTCCGGCAAGCGCGGCGATATCAATAATGAAGAATTCATCAAGGACACCAACGCCTTTGACATTCTGATGGGGCAGTTCGCCCATAACATCGAGAATATCTGGGGCCTGAACGAAGTGCTGATTGCCGGCCCGAAAGACTACGTCAAGTATACCGATCAATATCAAACCCGTAGTCACATCAACTTTGATGCCGGTACGATTACTATCGAGACCATTTCAGCGACCAATTACGCCCCGAGTTTACGCCAGGCCATCATCACCACACTGTTAATGGGCGACGACGCCAGCAATACAGACCTTTACTCTGACGCCAATGATATTCAAATCAGCCGTGAACCTATGCTTTACGGGCAGGTATTAGATAACACCGGACACCCCATTCGTTGGGAAGGACGCGCCGCCAGCTTTGCCGATTATCTGTTGCAAAACCGCTTGCAGAAACGGACCTCCGGGCTGCATGTGATCTGGTCCGTCACCTTCCAACTGGTGCCAAACCATCTGGACAAACGTGCGCATAAATACCTGCCGCTGATTCGCCAGGCTTCCGAGCGCTATGGCATTGAAGAATCTTTGATTCTGGCAATCATGCAAACCGAATCCAGCTTCAACCCTTACGCGGTGAGCCGTTCTGACGCATTAGGGCTGATGCAGGTGGTGCAGCACAGCGCCGGACGTGATGTGTTTAAGAGCAAGGGGAAATGGGGGCAACCGAGCCGCAGCTATCTGTTCGATCCTGAGAATAACATCGATACCGGCGTGGCCTATCTGGCGATTCTGAAAAACACCTATCTGGGTGGTATCGAGAACCCCACATCACGTCGCTATGCCGTTATTACCGCGTATAACGGTGGTGCGGGCAGCGTAATGCGTGTGTTCTCCAGCGACAAGGACAGGGCAGTTAGCCTGATCAACCAGATGTCGCCGGGTGAAGTCTACGATACATTGACCACCAAGCACCCGTCATCCGAATCACGGCGCTATCTCTACAAGGTCAATGCAACGCAGAAAAACTATCGCCGTTAATCAATGTCCCCTTTTGGCGTAAGTATTCGCCAAAAGGGGATTTTTTCAGATAACGCCTTTCAGCCTTTTGTCCGGTTCCACACGCCCTTTCCGCATGCCATGCTTTCACGCGTTTATCCGCCGCTGACGTTTTTTTGCCAGCACAGACGAGAAAGGGTGGCATCTCTGCCCGAAACAAACATAACAAAGGGTTATGACTGCGGAGCGAGGAGAAGCACACCGCGCACCTGCATGACCGCAACGTCAAACCAAACGCCATCGGGCATGAAAGACCAGCAGGAACACAAACAGAGCATGACACACAACAACACAACAGATGTGGCGCATCAGACCAGCAAAAAAAACTGGCTCGACTCCCACGAAAAGGGTTATCAAAAAAGCATTAGTAAACGCCACGTGCAGATGATCGCCATTGGCGGCTCTATCGGTACCGGACTATTTTTAGGCGCAGGAGCTCGCCTGCAACTGGCAGGTCCTTCATTGGCGCTGGTGTACCTGACCTGCGGTATCTTCTCTTTCTTTATCTTGCGTGCACTCGGCGAATTGATCGTTCATCGCCCTTCCAGCGGCAGTTTTGTCTCTTATGCGCGAGAGTTTCTCGGTGAAAAAGGTTCGTACCTCGCAGGCTGGATGTATTTCCTTAACTGGGCAATGACCGGCATTGTGGATATCACGGCGGTTGCGCTTTATATGCACTACTGGGGAACGTTTGCCGATGTGCCGCAGTGGGTACTGGCTTTAGGTGCGCTATCCATCGTTACCACCATGAACCTGATTGGTGTGAAATGGTTCGCCGAGATGGAATTCTGGTTTGCCTTGATCAAGGTAGCAGCCATTTCACTGTTCCTGATTGTCGGTACGGTGTTTCTGGCAAGCGGTCATCCTGTTGCGGGTAACCCAACCGGTTTTCATCTCATCAGTGATAACGGCGGCCTGTTCCCCCACGGATTATTGCCCGCATTGGTGTTGGTTCAGGGCGTGATCTTCGCCTTCGCCGGCATCGAGATCATCGGCACTGCTGCCGGTGAAGCCAAAGACGCCCGGCGTATTCTGCCTAAAGCCGTCAACAGCGTTATCTGGCGTATCGCTCTATTTTACGTGGGATCTATCGTTCTTTTGGTGTGTCTGTTGCCGTGGAATGCCTATCAGGCCGGGCAAAGCCCGTTTGTCACCTTCTTTAGCAAGCTGGGCGTGCCCTACATGGGAGATGTGATGAACGTGGTCGTGCTCACGGCAGCGTTATCGAGCCTGAACTCGGGCCTCTACTCAACCGGACGCATTTTGCGCTCACTGTCTCAGGGTGGCTCAGCGCCGCACTTTCTATCGAAAATGAGTGCACAGTCTGTTCCCTATACTGGCATCATGGTGACAGTGGCAATCCATATCGTTGGAGTATTCCTCAACTATATTGTGCCGTCACAGGTGTTTGAGATCGTGCTGAACATGGCTTCTATCGGCATTATCTGTTCCTGGGCATTCATTATTTTGTGCCAAATGAAGCTGCGCCAGGCCATCAAACAGGGTAAAGCCGAGCCCGTTTTATTCAAGATGCCCGGCGCGCCGTTTACCTCCTGGCTGACACTGCTGTTCTTGCTGGGCGTGGTGGTGCTGATGGCATTTGACTACCCGAACGGCACCTGGACCATAGCTTCCACTCCGGTGCTGGCTATCTTACTGGTTGTGGGTTGGTATGGGCTGAAAAAGCATCGCGCTGCGGCTAATGCCGAAATCGAGGCAACGCCCGCCTCTGCCACCGAATAAAAAAACGGCGCGAGGGGTTATGCCTCGCGCCGTTAATACCGCTAATACCGATTATTCCTGAATCACATGTGCGCACAGGCGCTTGCTGCCATCCGCTTGCTCAACGCTGTAAACGCCTTGCAACTCCGGTGAGAAGCCCGGCATGCCCCATTCCCAGTCGAAACGCAACAAAACGGTAGGGCATTATGCCGCCTGTAAGTGCGTTAAAAATACCTCATTTGGAGAACGATAACCCAGCGATTTTCGGCCTCGCGTATTGAGCAGGTGTTCGAGTGCTGCAACCTTGCGATGGGTGACATAATTGAAGTCCGTTCCCTTCGGGTAAAAACGCCGTATCAGGCCGTTGGTATGCTCATTCAACCCGCGTTCCCAGGAATGATATGGCCGGGCAAAGTAGACCGGTGCCCCCGTGACTTTTGTAATTTCCCCGTGCTGGGAAAATTCAGAACCGTTGTCAGCAGTCAGGGTTTTAAACTCGCAGAAGGTATAGCCAAGCGACATTATTTTGATAACAGCCAGCTATGCTTCTTTGCCGCATATCAGGGCATAGGATGTAATCATTTTTAAGTCGGTTGGCTATATTGGCAACGATGTCCCTGAAGGCCGCTACCACTGTCTCTGCTCGCTTGTTGGGCAGTTTGCGAATGATGACCAGCTTGACGGCTTTATCGACTACCGTCAGCAGGAATGATTTCTGATCTTTGCCAAAGATGGTGTCAATCTCGAAATGCCCGGGTTCCTGCTTGAGGTCAGCAACGGCCGGCCGCTGCTCAATGCCAACACGGTTGGGAATAGGACCGCGTTTGTTCTCATCGGTCTGATAGTTATACCGTTTACCCCGATGAGGGAGCTGCTGATACAGCTCACCGCCGGCACGGCGCTCCTGCTGGATATAGCGATAGAGCGAGTTCTTGCTGACGGACAGGCCAAATTCCAGGACCAGGCGCCCACTGATGACCTCAGGTGAGGTGTGGGTAGACAGCGCCGTTCTGATAAAGTCCTGAATGTGCGGTTCAAGCTGGTTAATCACGCTGTCCGGCCGAGTTTTCTGCCGCCGCCCTCTGGCCAACGTTTCGGCCCTTCTGCAGGAATAGACCCCGTTGAAAGCGGCGTCGGTATTGCGTCTGAGTTCCCTGCTGATGGTAGAACGAGGAAGCTCCAGTTCCCGGGCGATGGTGGCCTGGTTAACCCCATCACCACGCCGTTTTTCGATGTAGAACCGCTCTTTGTGAGTCAGATGTTTTCCCTGCATGCAACGGGATCTCCAGTAGGGCCAGAACGGTGATTTTATCCGGGTCTGGCCAGTGGGTCACTTTGTTGCATTTCGACTGGGAATGGGGCAACACCCTTATTTCACTATTAAGCAACACGCTTAATGTCGTTTTCGCCAGATTCAGAATTAACAGCCAAAGCACTACAAATGGCTTGGGAACTGCGTGGGCATCCCAAACAAGTCATGTTTCATAGTGACCAAGGAAGCCATTACACCAGTCGTCAGTATAGGCAGGCATTGTGGCGTTATAGCTAAACGACTTAATTTTGATTACATTATTTAAATGAGCTATTCAATTGATTTTAGACGTAAAGTGATATCTACACGGAAAAACGAAGGGTTGAGTATCCGAGAAACAGCGAAGCAATTTCGGATTGGCCCTGCCTCTGTATCGCGTTGGATTAATCAAATAGAGTCAAAAGCATCGACCACGCGTCAGCGAAAGATCGATAAATCCGAGTTGATAAAAGATGTTGAACAATATCCAGATGCTTACCAAAAAGAACGTGCAGAGCGTTTTGGCGTTTGTCAGAAGGCCATTTGGCAAGCGCTTAAAAAGCTGGGATTGACCTATAAAAAAAACTCTACGTCATCCGAAAGCCGACGAAAACGCCCGGCAGGGATTTCAACAAAAAAAACAACAGTATGAAAAAGAAGGTAAACCTATTGTTTTTATTGATGAAAGTGGTTTTTCACACGATGCCCCACGGACTCACGGCTATTCCCCAAAAGGTCAACGGTGTTTTGGCCTGAAGAACTGGGGAGCTAGGGGAAGAACAAATGTTATCGGCGCTTTATTAGGCACAACGCTGTTTGCTATCGGATTATTTGATATCAATATTAACAGCGATGTTTTCTATGCCTGGGTCACACAAGTCCTTATCCCAGTACTCCCTAAAAACAGTGTAATCATGATGGACAATGCCACTTTTCACAAAAAACATAATATTCAACAAGTCATCATCGATGCAGGGTATATGGTGGAGTATTTGCCTACATATTCGCCAGATCTTAACCCAATTGAGCATAAATGGGCACAAGCAAAAAGCAAAAAAAGAGAGATGGGTTGCGATACAGAGAGTTTGTTCTCAGTCCATATGGTGTAATCAAAATTAAGTCGCTTGGCTATACTTCAAGCTGCAGGTGCGTTGGCTGCACGCGTTATTCGGCCCATCTCTGGGCCTCACCTCTTACGAGGCCGCCGCACGCGGCGTTCAAATCTGCTCCCGGCCGATTTGTCACCCGAATCACTTTCCTGAGTAAGCTCATCGGGATTCTTTCGCTCGCCCTAAAGGGCCAGCGCAAGCGCTGTTCAAAACGTAAACGTGTTGTCCTGCGACTCGAATTATTTAGGGTATATACATCAATGATTTTGACGAGTGCCGCCAACCGCCGTCAAGCGGCTAAGGGCACTCGCCATAACGCTTAGCGCTTGATGCCGGTAATACGGCACCACTCTTCTTTCTCAACGGTTGGGTCGAGTTCGAACAGGTCGGTGTAAGCGGCTGCCACGTTCTCTGCCTGTGACGCCAGAATACCTGATAACCCTAAATGCCCTCCCGCCTTGGGCAGTGTACTAATCAGCGGTGCCAGCTCACGCAGCGGGCCTGCAAGGATATTGGCAACCACGACGTCGGCTGAGAGGTCGTTGGGCTGGTCTTTCGGCAGGTAGAGCGACAGACGCTCTGAGACGCCGTTACGTTGCGCATTGTCGCGGCTGGCTTGAATGGCCTGAGGATCTATATCGATGCCAATCGCCTGTGCGGCACCCAGTTTCAATGCGGCAATCGCCAAAATACCGGAGCCGCAGCCAAAATCGATCACCGTTTTGCCCACCAAATCCAGACCGTCGATCCATTGCAGACACAGGGACGTGGTAGGGTGCGTGCCGGTGCCAAAGGCCAGACCGGGATCCAGCATCACGTTAACAGCGTTCGGATCGGGGATGTCACGCCAGCTCGGGCAGATGCACAGGCGTTTGCCAAACTGCATCGGGTGGAAGTTGTCCATCCACTCCCGTTCCCAGTCTTTATCTTCCAGCTGTTCGATTTTATGGCGAAAACCGGCACCCAGTAGCGGTTCTTGCTCCAGTTGGGCAATCACGTCCGGCATCTCGGTTTCGGCGTCGTACAGCCCAATCACGTCGGTATCGCCCCATAAACGGGTTTCACCCGGCAGCGGTTCGAATACTGGGGTATCGTGGGTGTCCTGAAAGGTGACGGACACCGCACCGCTCTCGATAAGCGCATCGCCCAGTTGTTCAGCCTGCGCGCCCGTCGTATTGATTTTGAGTTGAATCCACGGCATAGCAGCCTCTGTTCCCGTTAATGTGACGGTGTTGCGGCAGCGTTTGGCGCAGGGTTGCTGCCAAAACGGTTACCAATAAGAAAGGCCAGCAGGCTGAATGAAAGGGCGGGAACAATCGGGTGAAAGCCCGCCAGATTCAGCTTAAAGGTGGCAAGTAGGGTATAGCATAAGGCACCGACCATCATGGCGCTGAGCGCACCGGTCGCATTGGCGCGCTCCCAGTAAAGCCCAAGCACCAGTGGCCACAGGAATACCGCCTCCAGGCCGCCAAATGCCAGCAGATTGAGCCAGATAATCATTTCAGGTGGCCGCCAGGAGGCCAGCAGCGTCAGGACGCCCAGCAGCAGCGTGGTGGCGCTGGAGAGCCATTTGATATGGCGTTCGTTCTGCGCTTGATGCGGTTTTACGCTCAGATACAGATCTTTGATGATGGTGGCAGAGGCTTGCAGCAGGTGCGCATTGATGTTGGCCATAATGGCGGACATGGGCGCCGCGAGGAAGATGCCCGCTGCCAGCGGTGGCAGTACTTTCACCATCAGTTCCGGCAGCACCTGATCGGGAATGGTCAGGTTGGGCATGATCGCGCGCCCCAGTGCGCCTGCCAGGTGCATACCCAGCATCAGCACGGTGATGACGATAGTGCCGATAATGATGCCACGGTGCAGTGCTTTGCTGTCTTTGTAAGAGATACAGCGTACGGCTGTGTTAGGCAAGCCGATGACGCCGAAGCAGACTAGCACCCAGAATGAGGCCATAAACGGGAAGGTGAGCGTCTGGCCACTGCCGTGTGGGTCAACCAGTGCCGGATCGATCTGACGCAGCGTTTCTACCGCGCTGCCCAGCCCACCAGCGGCAGAGATAATCGCTACTAGCAGCAATACCGTACCGATCAGCATCACAACGCCTTGCATCGCGTCATTGAGCACGCTGGCGCGAAAACCGCCGAAGGTGGTGTAAAGCGCTATCGTGACGCCGAAAATCAGCAAGCCAACGTCGTAGGGCACATTAGCGGCGGTTTCCAGCAGACGAGCGCCGCCGATAAACTGCACCGCCATCGCCCCGATAAAGGCCACCAGCAGGCTCAGGCTGGCAAACCACACCAGCAGGCGACTGCCATAGCGCGCATACAGCATATCGTTCAGGGTAATGGCGTTGTAGCGCCGTGCCAGAATGGTGAATTTTTTCCCCAGAATGCCGAGAGAAAGCAGCATGGTGGGCACTTGAATCACCGCCAATAGCACCCAACCCAGACCGTATTTATAGGCGGCACCAGGCCCACCGATAAACGAACTGGCACTGACATAGGTGCCAATCAGCGTCATGGCGAGCACAAACCCGCCCATCGAGCGGCTACCGAGGAAGTACTCGTTGAGGAAATTGCCTTCGCGGCGGCGCAGGTAAGCGTAAATCGACAGCCCGAACACCAGTATCAGGTAGACGCCCAGCGGCAGAATCACATCATTGTGCATCATCGTCTCCTAACGGAATATCGCGAAACACCAGGTGCGTCATCAGCCAGCACAGCACGATAAAGACCAGCGGCAGCAGCAGGCAGGAGAACTCAAACCAGCGTGGCAGCCCGGTTAACCCGGCGGTGTTGTCAGGCAGGTAGGCGGTGACTATCCAGCCTACGAGGTAAAATAGCGTCAGGAACAGTGCACATCGCGCCTCTTTGTGCGCTTGGGAGAAGCGTTTGTCCATGGTTTTTCCCTGTAAAACGGTACCAGCAAGCGTATAAAGGCCAGCATGGCTGGCCTTTATACGCTTGTACGATGCAGATTATTGCAGACCGAGCTTTTTCTCCAGATAGTGGATATTGGTTCCACCGTGCTGGAAGTTCTCGTCGTTCATAATCTTCAACTGCAACTCAATGTTGGTTTTAATACCATCAATGATCAGTTCCGCCAAGGCGTTTTTCATTCGGGAAATCGCGATATCGCGGCTTTCACCGTAAGTGATCAACTTGCCGATCATGGAATCGTAGTACGGCGGCACGGTATAGCCCGCGTAGATGTGCGATTCCCATCGTACGCCAAAACCGCCCGGTGCATGGAAACGGGTGATCTTGCCCGGACTCGGCAGGAAGGTGTTAGGATCTTCGGCGTTGATACGGCATTCCACCGCATGACCGCGCACGTTGACTTCTTCCTGTTTGATCGACAACGGCTGACCAGCAGCGATGCGCAACTGCTCTTTGATCAGATCGACGCCAGTGATCATCTCCGTTACCGGATGCTCAACCTGAATACGGGTGTTCATTTCGATAAAGTAGAATTCACCGTTTTCGAACAGGAATTCAAACGTACCGGCACCGCTATAGCCGATATCCACGCAGGCTTTCGCGCAGCGATCGCCGATGTAGCGACGCAAATCCGCCGTGATGCCTGGCGCAGGCGCTTCTTCCACCACTTTCTGGTGACGACGCTGCATGGAGCAGTCGCGTTCCGCCAGATAGATGGCGTTGCCCTGACCGTCAGCCAATACCTGAATTTCCACGTGACGCGGATTCTCCAGGTATTTTTCCATATACACCATGTCGTTATTGAAAGTGGCTTTTGCTTCCGCACGGGTCATGAGGATGGATTGTTCCAGATCTTTCTCGTTGCGCACCACGCGCATGCCGCGACCGCCGCCGCCGCCAGAGGCTTTGATAATCACCGGGTAGCCGATGCGTTTGCCAAAGGCGCGGTTCTTGTCCATGTCCTCGCCCAGCGGGCCGTCAGAGCCTGGCACGCACGGTACACCTGCTTTCTTCATGGCAGAAATGGCAGACACTTTGTCACCCATCAGGCGAATGGTATCTGCGCGTGGACCAATGAAGATGAAGCCGGAGCTCTCAACCTGCTCAGCAAAATCCGCATTTTCGGACAAAAAGCCGTAACCGGGGTGGATAGCCACAGCGCCGGTGATCTCTGCGGCGGAAATAATCGCCGGGATGTTCAGGTAACTTTTGGTCGACGGAGCCGGGCCGATACACACGGTCTCATCGGCCAGCAGCACGTGTTTCAGATCGCGGTCCGCGCTGGAGTGAACGGCAACGGTTTTGATGCCCAGTTCTTTACAGGCGCGCAAAATGCGCAGCGCAATTTCTCCGCGGTTCGCGATAACGATTTTATCTAGCATGGTAAGCCTCGTTATTCGATGACAACCGGTTATTCAATGACAACCAAAGGCTCGTCAAACTCAACCGGTTGGCCGTTTTCCACCAGCACGGCTTTCACCACGCCCGCTTTATCGGCTTCGATTTGGTTCATCATTTTCATGGCTTCAACGATGCACAAGGTATCGCCGACGTTAACGCGCTGCCCAACTTCAACGAATGCTTTGGCATCCGGGCTTGGGGTACGGTAGAAAGTACCGACCATGGGAGAGCGCACGATGTGACCGCTCACGGCCGCAGGTGAAGCGGCAACAGCAGCTTCCGGTGCCGGCGCCACGGCAGTTGCCAATGCGGGGGCTGGTTGCTGCATCATGGGCGCGTAGGCTTGCTGCATCATCGGGTAAGCCGGCGCAACAGGCGCACGACTGATACGTACTGATTCTTCACCTTCTGAAATTTCCAGTTCGGCGATGCCGGATTCTTCAACCAGTTCGATCAGTTTCTTGATTTTACGAATATCCATGGATGTGGTTCCGTACTCATTTGTTGAAATGGGTTTATTTAGTTTGACGTGGACAGGCGTTTTACCGCCGTCTGTAACGCATAGCCATATCCATCTGCGCCCAGGCCGCAAATCACACCCACTGCCACATCGGACAGGTAAGAGTGATGGCGGAACGGTTCGCGTGCGTGCACGTTGCTCAGATGGATCTCTATAAACGGAATTTCCACGGCCAGTAGCGCATCACGTAATGCAACGCTGGTGTGCGTGAATGCCGCCGGGTTAATTAAAATAAAATCCGTCTTGCTGCGTGCCTGATGAATAGTATCAATCAGCACATGCTCAGCATTGGATTGGACATGGGAGAAGTGTACATTGAGCGCCTGCGCCTGATGTTCCAGACCGCTGACGATCTCGGCAAGCGTAGTGCTGCCGTACTTCTCTGGCTCACGGGTTCCCAGCAGATTCAGGTTGGGACCGTTCAAAAGCAAAATGTGAAATCTCTCTGCCATTGTGCCGCTATCTCCCGCGATACACCCAGTTTGTAGAAAAACGTGTCGCACAACATAGCGCGAAGCACATCGTTTGTCACCTTTTGGCAACGTAAATTGTTCACCGGGCGATAAGGTCGGGCATTATAACCATATCGTGGCAATTAGCAGCTAAATACGGTCTTATCTCCGCAAATGGCTTTGACGCCCCCGTCGCGCGCGGCGTCACGCTACTGCCGCTTTCCCGGTATTAACGCCACCACTGGCGGAACTTTTTGTAACGCAAAGCTAACAAGAACAGCGCACTTAGCCCATAAATCACCGGTTGCGGCGATAAGATTTTTACCGACCACACATAATGAAGGGGCGCGAGCACCGCGATGGCATAGATAAGGTTGTGTAAGCGCTGCCAGTTGCTGCCAAGCGCACGTTGTGCCGGCTGAAACGAGGTTATCGCCAGGCCCAGCAGCAGCAGCCAACTGAGTGCACCCAGCGTCAGGTAAGGCCGGTTGATCAGCTCCTGGCCCAACAACGCGAGATTGGCGAGCCCCAGTTCCAACAGCGCATAGCTGCTCAGATGCAGCGTAGCCCAGGCGAAACACCACAGGCCGAGCAAGCGGCGACAGCGGATCAACAGCGGCTGTTTGCCGTAGCGTGCCAACGGCGTAACCAGCAGCGTTGCCAACAGCAGTTTTAGCGCCATTCGTCCGGTAAAATGCTGGATATCTTTGGCCGGATCGGCGCTTAACGCCCCTTGTTGAATGGCATAAAACAGCCACAGCAGCGGTAACACGGCGGCGGCATGCAAGACGATTTTTAGCCAGAACACCTGGCGGAGTGTCAGACGCATTCAGAAGTTATCCCGCAGGTTCAGACCACGATAGAGGTGCGCTACCTGTTCGGCATAGCCGTTAAACAGCAGCGTTGGTTGGCGCTGAACGTTAAGCAATCCGCCCGCACCAATTACCCGTTCACTGGCCTGCGACCAGCGCGGATGGTCAACATCCGGGTTCATATTGGCATAAAAACCATATTCATCGGGTGCCGCCAGATTCCAGGTTGAAGGCGGTCGTTCGCGCGTAAAGCGGATTTTCACAATGGACTTGATGTTCTTGAACCCGTATTTCCACGGTGTCACCAGACGAATGGGCGCGCCGTTCTGCGGTGGCAAGGTTTTGCAATAAACCCCTAGTGCTAGCAGGGTCAAGGGATGTAGCGCCTCTTCCATGGTTAAGCCTTCTACATAAGGATAGTCAAGTCCACCAACGAGAAAGCGATCTTTCTGCCCCGGCATCTGTTCGGGATCGTGCAGGGTTTGAAAGGCAACATTGCGCGCGGCGCTGGTCGGGCTCTACGAACTGAATCAGTTTTGCCAAGGGAAATCCCACCCAGGGAATCACCATTGACCAGGCCTCGACGCAGCGAAAGCGATAGATGCGTTCTTCCAGCGGAAAGCGCTTGATAATGTCATCGATATCCAGCGTGACGGGTTTGGCGATTTCCCCTTCTATTTGTATCTTCCAGCCTTCAGTACGCAACCCTCCGGCATTGGCGGCCGGGTCGGCTTTATCTAGCACGAACTCATAGAAGTTGTTGTAGCCGGTAACCTTGTCCTCGGGCGTCAGCGTGAGTGACGCTGGTGCATTGGTTTGCGGTGTGAAGGTGAGCGGCGTGGGCGACGGTGCTGTCGATTTTTTTTTTGCCGCCAGTGAGCCAGTCCAGCACATCCGCCTGTGCGCTAAGCGGCAGGCTCAGCGAGGCGGCGGCGATGCCCAGCGCTTTCATCACGGCGCGGCGCTGGTGAAAAATCCCCTCAGGGGTAACGTCGGCGGCGCTTGGTTGGCGTTGACGATGAGAGTCAGACATGATGATGCTCCACGGGTTACGACGGCTGAGTATTGTAAGTATGGAAAATAAGACGGCCCGAGCAAAAAAGAGTTCATTGCAGAGTGTTGCATGGTCAGCCTACAGGGGAACGGGCGATGGTTATCGGTTGCGTTCAGGCCACGATCGCGATGTGATTGTGACCGGAGAGGAAAAGTCAGGGAAAATCCTTTAGTGTCTATATTTGTAACAGGTAGTATTAACAACAGCGGTGAATACGGCACGGGGTATGACCCTGTGCGGCGAGAGGATGCAGGGATGGGCGAATGACGAAATTTTCTTCATTGATGACGATGGCGCTGGTAGTCGTCATATCCCTGCTATTTATCATAGGGTTAGTAACCATTGTTGATGATAATTTACAGCAGGTGGATAACCAGCTTCACGCTATCGCGACCAGTATCGATCAGGCGCTGTTGGTGCAACCTCCTGAACGGTTACGCTTTTGGCTGCCCTCAATGATGAAGGCGGCGGGGGTTGTGCTGCTGGAGATCAGGGACCTTGATCAAAACCTGCAATTTTCGCTGCGACTGCCGGAACTGATGAGCGCAGAAGACGATTATGTGCACCATGTGATGCAACTGCCGCTGATGCAAAACGCGGATTTTCGCGTCAACCTGACCTATCTTGATCCCTTCTTCGGCTCGCCGCGCTGGATTTTCTCTACCATCGCCATGGTGGTAGCGATGGCGTGCATGCCAGCACTGTTGGTGTTTGCCGTGCGGCGTTTTCGTCGCAAGGTGTCAGGGCACGAACAGTTGGAGACACGCGCAAACCGCATTCTGCGCGGTGAACGCGAATCAGTGGCGCGCGGTTCAGTGCACGAATGGCCCGATAGCGCCAGCGGTGCGTTCGATCAGTTGCTGTCGGATCTCGCCGATGCACGTGAAGAGCGCAGCCGACTGGATACGCTGATTCGCGCGTTTGCCGCTCAGGATGCGGAAACCGGATTAAGCAATCGCCTGTTTTTCGATAACCAACTCACTACGCAGTTGGAAGACGCGGAAAATGTCGGCACCCACGGCGTGGTCATGATGATTCGCCTGCCGGATTTCGATACCTTGCAGGAAACACACCGCTATGCCAATGAATTGCGTGAGTACCGCAATACGCTGGTCAATATGTTGTCGACCTTTGTCATGCGTTACCCCTCCGCGCTGTTGGCGCGCTATTTCAACAGTGATTTTGCCGTGCTGCTGCCACACCGTTCGCTGAAAGAAGCAGATATTATTGCAGCGCAGTTAGTCAAAGCGCTGGATATTCTGCCCATCACGCCGCTTATCGATCGTGAGGACGTGTTGCATATCGGTATCTGCGCCTATGCCAGCGGGTAGAGTTCCGAGCAGGTGATGGAGAGCGTGGAGGATGCCACGCGCAATGCGGTATTGCAGGGAGGAAACGGCTGGTGCGTATTTAACCGGCAGGTGCCTGACAAAGGACGCGGCAGCGTGAAATGGCGCACATTGCTGGAGCAGACGCTGGCGAAAGGTGGCCCGCATCTGTACCAAAAACCGGCGGTGACGCGCGATGGTAGGGTGCATCATCGGGAAATCATGCAGCGTATCACCGATGGCGATCAGGTACTGCTGGCCGCCGAATACATGCCGCTGGTGCAGCAATTGGGGCTGACGCCCAATTATGACCGGCTGCTGGTGGCGCAAATCATCGCGCTGTCTGCCTCTTGGCCGCAAGAGACGCTGGCGATGCCCGTCAATGTGGATTCTCTGTTGCAGCGCCCTTTCTGGCGTTGGCTACAAGAAGTGCTATTGCAATGCCCGAAACAGCAGCGTCAACGCATATTGTTTGAACTTGCTGAGTCAGATGTGTGTCAGTATATCGAGCGCCTGCGTCCTATTCTGAATACGCTGGTGGGGTTAGGGTGTCGACTGGCGGTGACGCAAGCCGGGCTGACCTTGGTCAGTACGACCTATATCAGAACGTTGCAGGTAGAAATCATCAAGTTGCATCCGGGTCTGGTACGCCGTTTTGAACGCAGGACGGAAAATCAGCTTTTTGTGCAAAGCCTGATAGAAGCCTGCAAGGGAACCTCCGCCACTGTGTTTGCCGCGGGCGTCAGAACTCAGGAAGAGTGAAATACGCTATCGAGTCGCGGTGTTTACGGTGGTCAGGGCGATTTTTTTTGCGGCGTCTATCCCTGTCAGCGATGAGTTGAAAAAATATTCACCCCGGCGTCGTGTTTAGGGTGAATGTCGCAGGTAAATTGACGTAGAATGCGTGGTTTATAAATCGGTTAGTGTGTGCTTATTGCATGAACTGGCCGATAAAATGTTAGATTTTGTGTCCTGGGTTGATGCCATCCGACTGCGTGAAAAAGCGGTAACTCGCTTTACCGCACAAAGAAATATCGCCCCGACGGTTTTTCCGGGGAACGTGATGCATCTGACACAGGGGAATTTTTCACCGATGCAGAGCGCTGTCGTGCCTTGTCGCTGCACCGTGTGGTTGGTAAAGTAGGCGGATTTCTTTTCGCCCCCAGCTTGCAGGATTATCCTTTCGTTATGTTTAAAAAATTTCGTGGCATGTTTTCCAACGACTTGTCCATCGACCTGGGTACCGCCAATACCCTGATTTATGTTAAAGGGCAGGGCATTGTACTGAATGAGCCGTCTGTGGTCGCCATCCGTCAGGATCGTGCTGGCTCGCCTAAGAGCGTCGCCGCCGTAGGCCATGAAGCCAAACAGATGCTTGGTCGTACTCCGGGTAATATCGCAGCCATCCGCCCGATGAAAGACGGCGTTATCGCTGACTTTTTCGTGACTGAGAAAATGTTGCAGCACTTTATCAAACAAGTGCACAGCAACAGCTTTATGCGTCCGAGCCCGCGCGTGCTGGTGTGTGTGCCGGTCGGTGCTACTCAGGTTGAACGCCGTGCCATTCGCGAATCTGCGCAAGGGGCCGGGGCGCGCGAAGTGTTCCTGATTGAAGAACCGATGGCGGCCGCTATCGGTGCCGGACTGCCGGTTTCTGAAGCAACCGGCTCCATGGTGGTGGATATCGGGGGCGGTACCACAGAAGTGGCGGTTATCTCCCTGAACGGTGTGGTCTACTCTTCTTCCGTGCGTATTGGTGGTGACCGCTTCGATGAAGCCATCATCAATTACGTGCGCCGTAACTACGGCTCGCTGATCGGTGAAGCGACGGCGGAACGCATCAAGCACGAAATTGGTTCTGCGTATCCGGGCGATGAAGTGCGTGAAATCGAAGTGCGTGGTCGTAACCTGGCTGAGGGCGTACCGCGCGGCTTTACCCTTAACTCGAACGAGATTCTGGAAGCGTTGCAAGAGCCGTTGACCGGCATTGTGAGCGCGGTGATGGTTGCGTTGGAACAGTGTCCTCCAGAACTGGCTTCCGACATTTCTGAACGCGGCATGGTGTTGACCGGTGGCGGGGCGCTGCTGCGTAACCTGGATCGCCTGCTGATGGAAGAGACCGGCATCCCGGTAGTGGTTGCCGAAGATCCGCTGACCTGTGTGGCTCGCGGTGGCGGTAAAGCGCTGGAAATGATCGACATGCACGGCGGTGATCTGTTCAGCGAAGAGTAGAGTGCCGAATAAAAGGAAGGGGAACCGTATGGGGAAACAGCGTTGTTTTTCATCCCGTAGGGTAGCCCCTCTTTTTTTATTCTGTGGCGAGTCGTTTTCACGGGTATCGCCATTAGCGTAATTCCCTGCGCCCGACGCCCCTCAGCCCCAGCGTTTCTGCGGGCATGACGGCGGTGAATAATACGAATGTTATCTTTCGTTTCGAGCGTGTCGGGCGTTCTTTATTCGCGTTGAGGAATACGCAACCTTTATGAAGCCGATTTTTAGCAGGGGACCTTCCCTGCAATTGCGACTTTTTCTTGCCGTCCTCACGGCGATGGCGATCATTATCGCCGACAGCCGTTTGGGGACGTTCCTCAAGATCCGTACCTATATGGATACGGCGGTCAGCCCGTTCTATTTTCTCGCCAACGGGCCGCGTGAAGTATTGGATAATGTCTCTGAATCGCTGGCGAACAAAAATCAGCTGGCGCTGGAAAACCGTGCATTACGCCAGGAACTGCAACTGCGCAACAGCGATCTGCTGCTGCTCGGTCAGCTGAAACAGGAAAATGCGCGCCTGCGCGAACTGTTGGGATCGCCGTTGCGTCAGGATGAGCAGAAGATGGTGACCCAGGTGATTTCCGCTGGCACCGACCCCTATAGCGATCAGATGGTGATTGATAAAGGGGCGGCGCACGGTGTCTACGAAGGGCAACCGGTTATCAGTGATAAAGGGGTGGTTGGGCAGGTTGTCTCGGTCGGTCAGTTGACCAGCCGTGTGCTGCTGATCTGCGATGTTTCCCACGCGTTGCCGATTCAGGTGCTGCGCAATGATATCCGTGTGATTGCCGCCGGTAATGGCTGCACTGACGATCTGCAACTGGAGCATTTGCCCAACAACACCGATATTCGCGTCGGTGATGTGCTGGTGACCTCCGGACTGGGCGGTCGTTTCCCTGAAGGGTATCCGGTGGGCGTTGTCTCCGAAGTGAAGGTGGATACGCAACGCGCTTACACCGTTATCAAGGCGCATCCTACCGCGGGTCTACAACGTTTACGCTATCTGCTGCTGTTATGGGGCGTTGACGACGTGTCGGGCAAAGGGTTGCCGCCGCAAGAAGTGCACCGCGTTGCCAATGAACGTTTGATGCAGATGATGCCGCAGGTTCTGCCTTCTCCCGATGAAATGGGCCCGCCGGCACCGCCTGCGGCTGCCGCACCCACCGCACCGCCGCAGGGGAGTGCACAACCGAAAAATGCCCCTGCGCGCAGTGCAGCTCAAGGCCAGCAACCTCAACGTAATACGCCACCTGCTGCTACGCCAGCACAGGGAGGACGCCAATGAACCGCTATCGCCGTCACGGCAACTGGATCATCTGGTTATCGTTCCTGATCGCCATGGTGCTGCAAATCATGCCGTGGCCGGATCAGTTCTATCACTTCCGGCCATCGTGGCTCTCACTGTTTCTGATTTATTGGGTGATGGCGTTACCGCATCGGGTCAACGTCGGCACCGGTTTTGTGTTGGGAATGGTGATGGACCTTATTTTAGGGTCCACGCTTGGTGTGCGTGCGCTGGCGCTCAGCATTGTTGCCTATCTGGTGGCCTTCAAGTTTCAACTGTTCCGCAATATGGCGCTCTGGCAACAAGCCCTGATCGTCATGGTGCTTTCGCTCGTGATGGATCTGATTGTCTTCTGGGCGGAGTTTCTGGTGAGCAATGTGTCATTCAAGCCGGAAAATTTGTGGAACTGTGTGGTTGATGGCGTGTTGTGGCCCTGGCTATTCCTGTTGATGCGCAAAATTCGCCGTCAGTTCACAGTACAATAATCGATAAGGGCGTAGTCCTTAACCGGGGCGCCCACAGTAGAATACGTAGAGTGACTACGTAGCGAGGATATATGACTGCGCTCTATCTGGCCTCGGGTTAACCGCGCCGCCGCGAACTGCTTACGTTGCTGGACATCCCTTTTGAACGGCTGCGGGTTGATGTTATCGAGCAGCGGGCAGCACATGAAACGGCAGAGGTCTATGTACGCCGTCTGGCGCAGGATAAAGCGCAGGCTGGGGTTGCTGCCGCACCACATGATTTGCCGGTGTTGGGGGCCGATACTATCGTGGTGCTGGAAGGCCAGGTGCTGGAAAAACCCCGTGACGAAGCCCATGCTGCGCACATCTTATCGATGCTTTCAGGGCGACAGCATCAGATGATGACCGCGGTCACGTTGGCCGATCGTCGCACTCAATGCAGCGCGCTGGTGGTGACCGACGTGACGTTCCGCGCCCTGACGCCGCAGGATATTACCGACTACGTTGCCAGCGGTGAGCCGATGGATAAAGCGGGAGCCTATGGCATTCAAGGTAAAGGCGGGTGTTTCGTCAAGGCTATCGCCGGCAGTTACCACGCGGTTGTCGGGTTGCCGCTGGTGGAAACATATGAATTGTATAATCAGATTATAGCGTTACGAACGGCAGGAGCAGAAAATGACAGCTGAGTTACTGGTCAACGTGACGCCGTCGGAAACGCGCGTTGCCTACATTGACGGCGGAATACTGCAAGAGATCCACATTGAGCGTGAAGCGAAACGCGGCATCGTGGGCAATATTTATAAAGGGCGTGTCAGCCGGGTTTTGCCGGGCATGCAGGCCGCATTCGTGGATATCGGGCTGGATAAAGCGGCGTTTTTGCACGCGTCAGACATTATGCCGCACACCGAATGCGTGGCCGGGGAAGAACAGAAAAATTTCCACGTGCGCAATATTACTGAACTGGTGCGCCAAGGGCAGGACTTGATGGTGCAGGTGGTGAAAGACCCGCTCGGTACCAAAGGTGCCCGATTGACCACTGATATTACCCTGCCATCGCGCTATCTGGTTTTTATGCCTGGCGCAGCCCACGTTGGGGTTTCACAGCGCATTGAAAGTGAAGTGGAACGCGAACGCCTGAAGAAAATCGTCAGCGAATACTGCGATGAGCAGGGTGGGTTTATTATTCGCACGGCGGCAGAAGGGAGCGGCGAAGATGAGCTTTCTTCTGACGCGGCGTTCCTCAAACGTTTATGGACCAAGGTCAGCGAGCGTAAAAAACGCAATCAGACCAAATGCAAGCTGTACGGTGAAGTGGCGCTGGCGCAGCGTATCCTGCGTGATTTTGCCGGTGCGGCGTTGGATCGCATCCGCATCGACTCCCGTCTGACCTATGACGCGTTGCTGGAGTTCACCACTGACTATATTCCGGAAACCACCAATAAGCTGGAGCATTACGCCGGACGCCAACCGATTTTCGATCTCTATGACGTGGAGAATGAAATTCAGCGTTCACTGGACAGAAAGGTTGAGTTGAAATCCGGTGGCTATCTGATCATCGATCAAACTGAGGCGATGACGACGATAGACATCAATACCGGGGCCTTCGTCGGTCATCGCAATCTGGATGAGACCATCTTTAACACCAATATCGAAGCGACGCAGGCCATTGCCCGCCAACTGCGGCTGCGCAACCTGGGTGGTATTATCATTATCGATTTTATCGACATGAGTAATGAGGACCACCGTCGTCGAGTACTGAACTCTCTGGAGCAGGCGCTCGCCAAAGATCGGGTTAAAACCAGTATTAACGGCTTCTCTCAACTAGGATTAGTGGAGATGACGCGCAAGCGCACCCGTGAGAGCATTGAACATGTGCTGTGTCATCAGTGCCCGACGTGCCATGGTCGCGGCAGGGTGAAAAGCGTCGAGACGGTTTGCTATGAAATCATGCGTGAAATTGTGCGGGTGCATCATGCCTATGACACCGCTCGTTTCCTGGTGTACGCATCGCCTGCGGTGGCTGAGGTATTGAAAAGCGAAGAATCCCACGCCCTGGCAGGGGTGGAAATCTTTGTCGGCAAACAGGTCAAGGTACAGATTGAGCCGTTGTACAGCCAGGAACAGTTTGATGTGGTGATGATGTAATCCCATGTCGATGATAAACCGAACAGAATGACTTCCCCGCGTCGCCTGCGACGAAGATCAAGGAGAATAGTGTGAGGCGACTGCGCGGCCTACTGCTGATGACGGGTGCTACGATTGTTGTTATCGTGGCGCTGATCGTCAGTGGTTTACGATTAGCGATGCCGCAGCTCGATCGTTTTCGGCCGCAAATCATGGCGTGGGTAACGTCGACGACGGGGGTATCGGTTGACGCGCAACGCCTTACTGGCAGTTGGGCCTCTTTTGGGCCGACGCTTTCGATCGATGGCCTGACGAGCGAGTCGCGTGCTGCACGCTGGCAGGCGGAACGCATCACGCTGGCGCTGGATGTGTGGCAGTCATTGTTGAATGCGCGCTGGCAGTTTCGCGATCTGACGTTCCACCGCATGCGTTTGACGCTGGATGCCACATTGACCGGACAGCGGGCCGACGGTAGCCTGATCGAAACCGATCGCCTAAGTACGCTGTTCCTCCAGCAATTCGATCTCTTCGATCTGCGCGACAGTCATCTCTCTTTCCTCACGCCTTCTGGCGATCGTGCTGAACTCGCCATCCCACAATTGACCTGGTTGAACCGCAACAACCGGCACCGTGCCGAAGGGCAAATCAGCCTGTCGAGTTTTAATGGGCAGCACGGTGTGGTGCAGGTACGCATGGATTTGCAGGCTATTCAGGGCCACCTGAATGACGGCACGGTGTACCTACAGGCTGACAATATTGATATGAAGCCCTGGATCAGCCGCTGGCTAAAAAATAATACCGGACTAGAGAGCGCCAATTTCAATCTGGCGGCCTGGTTGCAGGTGCGCAGCGGAGCGCTGGTTGCCAGCGATGTCTTTTTGGCGCAGGGCACGGCAGCCTGGAAAGAAGGAGACAGCACCCATCGTCTGTGCGTAGACGAGCTGGCACTGCATGCCACGAAGCAGGGTGCAGGCTGGCAGGTTGCCGTGCCTGTCTTGAATCTGGCGACGGACGGCGTCGCCTGGCCGAAGGGGAGTCTGGCGGCGCGCTGGATACCCGCGCCATCGACAGATCAGCAAGATATGCTGCTGGTGCGTGCCAGCGAGCTGAGTCTGGCTCGTTTGCGTGATTTACTGCCGTTGCTGTCCACGGTGACGCCCGAGCTTAAAACGCGCTGGGAGGCGCTACAACCGGAAGGGCTTCTGACACAACTGGCCCTTGATATTCCCTTAAAACAACCGGAAAAAATCCGTTTTCAAGCGGCATGGCGCGATCTGCGCTGGAAAGCGTGGGAATGGTTGCCGGGCGGTGAAAAGCTGGCTGGCACGCTGAATGGCAGCGTCGAACGCGGGCGCGTCACCTTCTCGTTACCGCAAAGCGTGCTGCCCAGCGGTAATCAGTTCCGGGCACCGTTCGAGATCCAGCAGGCAAACGGTGCGGTAGACTGGAGTAATGCCGCCGACGGTTGGGAAGTGTGGAGTAAAGGGCTCAATGTACAGGCCCGTGCGCTAAAGGCGCAGGGTGATTTTCAATACCGTCATCCGGTGAATGGGGAGCCGCGTCTGGATATTCTGGCGGGAATTCGGCTAGCCGATGCCTCTGAAGCCTGGCGTTACTTCCCAGAACCGCTGATGGGCGCACAGTTGGTTAAGTACTTGACCGGCGCGCTAAAAGGGGGGCACGTCGACAACGCCACGCTGGTTTTTGCTGGAAACCCGTCGCATTTCCCCTTTGAACATAACGAAGGCCAGTTTCAGGTATGGGTGCCACTACGCGCGGCAACCTTCGAATTTGAACCCGGTTGGCCCGCGCTGTCACCGCTGGATATCGATCTCAATTTTGCCAACAATGGCCTGTGGATGTCCGCGCCGTCAACGCAGTTAGGGAATGTCGCCGGCAGAAATATTCTTGCCGCCATCCCTGACTACAGTAAAGAAAAGTTACTGATCGATGGCGAACTTCAAGGTGAAGGGGCCGATGTTGGGCACTATTTTGAACAAACGCCGCTCAAGGACAGCGTGGGGAGCGCGTTAAAACAACTGCAAATTGGCGGTAGCGTCAATGGCACGCTGCACCTCGATATTCCCCTGTCGCACGGCACGGTGGAGGCCAGTGGTGATATTCAACTCAGTAACAATAGCCTGTATATCAAACCGCTGAATAGCACGCTGAAACAGCTCAAAGGGCGCTTCCATTATCGCAATGGCACCTTGAACAGCGATGACATTGCGGCTAACTGGTTAGGGCAACCCGTCACGTTCAGTTTCACCACCGAAGAGCAGGAAAAAGCTTTTCTGGTCAAGGTGGGGCTGAACGGCGAATGGGCACCCGCGCAGTTCCCCGGTCTGCCAAAAACAGTGCAAACCGCACTGTCGGGAACTGCCGCCTGGCGTAGCGATGTGACGGTGAATCTGCCCTATAAAGGCGTTGAGACCTATGAGGTCAGCGTCGATGCCGATCTGAAAAATGTAAGTACTCGCTTACCTGAACCCTTTAACAAGGCGCAGGGAACGGCGGTGCCGCTCAAGATCGCCGCCAAAGGGGATCTCAAGGGGTTTGCGCTCTCGGGGAGCTTGGGAAAATCCGCACAGTTTAACAGCCAGTGGTTGCTGCACGGTGATGCGCTGACGCTAGCGCGCGCTGTCTGGCAACAAGGTGCTCAAACGCTGCCCGCGCTGCCGGAACAGTCGGAACTGGTGCTGGTGCTGCCCGCGTTGGATGCGGAGCGCTGGTTGGGATTGCTGCCTGCTCTGCGTGGCGATACCGCCTTGCGCAAAGGGGCACAAAGCAATCTCCATGTGCCGGAGAGCGTGACGTTGCGCACACCTGCGCTACAACTGCTCGGTCAACAGTGGCATGACGTGGTACTCAATAGCCGCAACACGCCGCAGGGCAATGAAATTCACACTACCGGGCGTGCGATTGATGCTAATTTGACGGTTCCACAAAGCGGCATGTGGCGTGCGGATATTCGCTATCTCTATTACAACCCGCAGTGGAAAGGGGATGAAGCAACCAACCCCGTGGCGCTGGCCGAGAAGAAATCACCGCTTAATGACCCGAGCATCCGCTTTGAAGACTGGCCTGCGTTGCAGCTTGCCTGCCGGGAATGCTGGATTGCCGGGCAGAACCTGGGCCAAATCACGGCGACGCTGCAACCAGAAAAAGATAAGCTGACGCTCAGTGAGGGCGTGATCGATACCGGCAAAGCCAAGCTGACTGCCAGCGGCAGTTGGCAGGAGAATGCCGACGGGGTTCGCACCGCACTTAAAGGGCGTTTAACGGGCGGCACCCTGGAGCAAAATGCTGACTGGTTTGGGATTGATACGCCACTGCGCGCAGCAACCTTTGATGTTGACTATGATCTCTATTGGCGCGGTTCGCCGTGGGCACCGCATCTGGCGAGCCTGAGCGGTATTTTGCACACGCGTATTGGCAAGGGGGACATCGTCAATGCGGGTACGGGCCAGGCGGGACGCTTGCTGCGTCTGGTGAGCTTTGATGCGTTGCTGCGCAAATTGCAGTTTGATTTCAGAGATACCTTTGGCAAAGGCTTCTATTTCGATTCCATCCGCAGTACGGCCTGGATTAAAGACGGCGTGTTGCATACCGACGATCTGCTGGTCGATGGATTGGAAGCCGATATTGCCATGAATGGCAGTGTCGATCTGGCTAACCGGCAAATTGCCATGGAAGCGGTGATTGCACCGGAGATATCAGCCACGGTGGGGGTGGCTACCGCCTTTGTGGTCAACCCGGTGATCGGTGCTGCTGTGTTTGCGACCAGTAAGGTACTGGCACCGCTCTGGAACAAAATTTCGCTGATTCGCTACCAGATTCATGGCAGCCTGGATCAGCCTACGATTAAGGAAGTCCTGCGCGAGCCGCAAAAAAATGCGGCGCAGGAGCGGCGTTAATACGCCAGCATAGTGATGGCTCCGTGCCGTTTATTCATCGGTTTCATGTGAACTAAAGTGGAAAAAATATGAGTCTTTCGTTTGTCAGTGAACAGTTACTCACTGCTAACAACTTGAGCCAGCAAGACCTGTTCTCGGTGTTAGAGGTATTGAATGAACGTCGCCTGGATTATGCCGATCTCTATTTTCAATCCAGTTACCATGAATCCTGGGTGCTGGAAGACCGCATCATTAAAGATGGTTCTTACAATATCGATCAAGGGGTCGGTATTCGTGCGGTAAGCGGAGAAAAAACCGGGTTTGCCTATGCGGACCAGATCACCCTCAATGCGCTGCACCAAAGCGCTCAGGCAGCGCGCAGTATCGTGCGTGAGCAGGGCACTGGCCGCGTTCGTACGCTGGGGGAAAACGTTCATCGTGCGCTGTATCCGCAGCTCAACCCACTGGACAGCCTGAGTCGGGAAGAGAAACTGGCACTGCTGCAACGCGCAGACAGCGTAGCGCGCGCGGCCGACGCCCGCGTGCAGGAAGTGAGCGTCAGCCTGACCGGTGTCTACGAACACGTGCTGGTTGCGGCGACCGACGGCACGTTGGCGGCGGATGTGCGCCCGCTGGTGCGCCTGTCGATCAGCGTGCTGGTCGAGCAGGACGGTAAACGTGAACGCGGTGCCAGCGGTGGCGGCGCGCGCGTGGGTTACGACTACTTTTGGCAAATGGTGGACGGTGAAGCGCGGGTGGAAGCCTGGGCGAAAGAAGCGGTGCGTATGGCGCTGGTCAATCTGTCCGCCGTTGCTGCGCCTGCGGGCACGATGCCGGTGGTGCTGGGCGCGGGTTGGCCGGGCGTGCTGCTGCATGAAGCTGTCGGGCACGGGTTGGAAGGCGATTTTAACCGCCGTGGCACGTCGGTGTTCAGTGGGCAGACGGGTAAGCTGGTCGCCTCTGAACTGTGCACCGTGGTGGATGATGGCACGCTGGAAGGACGCCGCGGTTCGCTGGCGATGGATGACGAAGGCGTGGCCGGACAATACAACGTGCTGATTGAGAACGGTGTGCTGAAAGGCTATATGCAGGACAAACTCAACGCGCGTTTGATGGGCGTAGCCCCGACCGGTAATGGCCGCCGTGAGTCTTATGCCCATTTGCCGATGCCGCGCATGACCAATACCTATATGTTGGCGAGTCAATCGACGCCGGAATCGATCATTTCCAGCGTAGAATACGGCTTATATGCGCCTAACTTTGGCGGTGGCCAGGTGAATATCACCTCCGGCAAGTTTGTGTTCTCAACCTCTGAAGCCTATCTGATTGAAAATGGTAAAGTCACGATGCCGGTTAAAGGGGCGACCTTGATTGGCTCCGGTATCGAAGCCATGCAGCAGATTTCCATGGTAGGTAACGATCTGGCGCTCGATAAGGGCGTTGGCGTATGCGGTAAAGAGGGCCAAAGCCTGCCCGTTGGCGTTGGGCAACCGACGCTGAAACTGGACAGCATGACTGTAGGCGGTACGGCGTAACCTGCACCTCTGTCACCGCCATGCGGGTGTGAAAATGCGTGGCGGTGACTACTCAATGCCTGGATGTGTTACGTTAACGCGAGTGATGCTACAGTAACCGTTGCTGTCTATTTCGACAGTAGCATTTGCTGAAAAGCAACGGTGCCTTAAATCAGGGTAAATTTCTTTATACTCAACGTACGTATTTTCATCAATGTTCTTGAAAAAATGCATGCTGATGATGACGTTATTCAGATCATCCAAAAACAGGGATATGGTTTTATTGGGTGAGCAGAGCATCGGTATTTCTTTGGCATTCTGATATATTTGGTCACAAATATCAATCATGCCCGTTTGAGAAAGTGCCACATTTAATGATTTTTTTTGCTCTTCTGATATTTTATTTACCAGATGGTGATCAATGTTTTCTAACGTGATTCGCTCAGGTTCTTTTGAACCATTAAGTAAAAAAACACTACTTCTTGGGATGTCTAATTTCAATTGCCCTAGTTTTATATCACACTCATTGTCACATCTTTCCGTAAATTTCGTTATTTTATCGTCCATCTCAATGGTTTTTCCTTGAGTGGATAATTTCTCGGTAGATATCAATTCTCCAATCGATAGAACGAAAGAGAAGGATGTGTCATTTGTATCTGATGTATCATCTACCTCTATGGTATAGGTAAAAAATTCTTTAAAAGCAGGTGATACCATGGATTTAAGTTGATTGAACGCTTCAATCTTTTTATTGACATTATCACTATTCATCAGTTTAAATAAATTTTTTTTTGCATTTTCTTTATCGGTTCCACAAAACCAGTCTGCAATCTTATCCCATAGTGTTTTTATTTTATTTGGTTTTTTATTGTTTTTTATCTCTTCTATTTCATTAAATGTAATCGTTCTTGAAAATAAACTCCCTGAAATATTGAATGCCGTTGTCATAAATGCCCCCTTGGTTAAAGAAAGCACAGTATAACAGACTAAACGTGAAGGTAATCTATACCACATTTAACTTTCAGGTGAATTCCGTAGTGTGAGTGTTATGATTTTCCTAATGTTTCTTGCCTATGGCTTTGATAAATTTGAGCAACATTCTTAAAATATTCCGTCATATAATTGATGCACAGTTGTACTTTGAGCGGCAAATTATCCTTACGTGTGTACAATGCGTAAACCGGGCGCGGATCGGAGTGATAGCGGCTGAACAGAATTTCCACTTCGCCGCGTGCAATCTCATCAATAATCCACATCAGTGGAATATAGGCGATACCTGCGCCGGTTTTGAGCCAACGCACCAGCGTCTGCGGATCGTTAGTAGCAAAGCGACCCTGCGGTGCGATTTTGGTGGATATACCCTCCGGGGCGATCAGTTCAAACTCACTGTCTGCGCGTACGGTGTATTCCAGCCAGGAGAAACTTTCCACGTCTGACGGTTTTTCTGGGGTGCCATGCTGGGTCAAATAGCGTTTGGCGGCGCACACCACCATCGGCATCGAACCGAGACGTTTGGCAAACAGGCTGGAGTCCTGTAAGGCGCCCACGCGGATAACAATATCCAACCCGTCTGCGATCAGGTCGGGAGCCGGAATGCCGGTGACCAGATTGACCGAGAGCCCTGGGTATTTCAGCAGCATCTCTGCTGTCATGGCTGCCAGCACGTTTTGCGCCATGGTGGAGGAACTGCCAATGCGCAGCGTGCCGATCGGCGTGTTATTGAAGGCATAGAGCTGATCGTGCGCTTCGTGTGCCTCATGCAGCATACGACGGCAGCCGTGGTAGTAGATCTTGCCGCCTTCAGTAAGCCCAATGCTGCGTGTGCTGCGGTTGAGCAGCTTGATCTGTAGCTCTTCTTCCAGCCGGGTCACCGTTTGGCTGACAGCGGAAACGCTCATGTTTAATTGTCGGGCGGCGGCGGTAAACGAGCCGCACTGCACTACGCGCGTAAAGACCGACATGCTCTTTAGTCTTTCCATTATTCACTCTGGCTTAAAAGTGATTTAGATCACATATCATAGATGAAACGCTAATAAACATCCATAATACACTGCATTCGAACGAATCGGGCGGGAAGAATACCGGTGTGCTTCGTGCTACTTGTTTCCATAAGGTAACAGGTTGCGTTCGCTTCTACTAAACAACCTGCCATCTCTCTTGATCAGTGTAATGCCCTTCATGCCTTTTAGCATTAATGGCTGACAGGTCCGTGTCGTCGTTGGTTATGAACCCTCATGCCTGTGTCTACGGTGACGCGGTTGGTATCGTTTATACCCGTCATACTTCAAGTCGCAGATGCGTTGGCTACGGTCGTTCACCCGAATCACTGACCTGAGTAAGTTCATCGGGATGAACTCACTTGCCGCGTTACGAGACTCATAAATGAGTCTCGCTCTAAATGGCCAGCGCAAGCGCTGTTCAAAACGTTAACGTTTTGTCCTGCAACTCGAATTATGTAGGGTATCTTCGTCAATTGAAATGAAAAGGAAAAGAGGATGAGCTCACTCCCGGTGATGGTGCTGTTTGGCCTGTCTTTCCCGCCCGTATTCTTTGTGTTGCTGGTATCGCTGGCACTATTTTTTGTGTTGAACCGTGTTTTACAGCCCACTGGCGTTTATGACGTGGTATGGCATCCGGCGCTGTTTAACACTGCTCTGTTTTGCTGCCTGTTTTATCTTATCTTTCGCTTCTCCCTTTGAGGTTACTGTGAAAACCCTTGCTATAAAATTTCCTGTTGTCTCGCTGATAACCAAAAGGCTACTGCGTGTCGGTATTACGCTGTGCGTGCTGTTGCTGGCAGCCGTTGCGCTGCTGCGCGTTTGGGCGTTTTACACCGAATCGCCGTGGACGCGAGACGCGAAGTTCAGCGCAGACGTTGTAGCGATAGCGCCGGATGTCAGCGGGTTGTTGACAGAGGTGTTGGTGCATGACAATCAACAGGTGAAAAAGGGGGATGTGCTGTTTGTGGTCGATCCCCCTCGTTTTCAGCAAGCACAGGCGCAAGCACAGGCGGATGTGAACTACTACCTGGCGCTGGTCAATGAAAAGCGGCGTGAGTCTGGGCGGCGTGCGCGCCTCGGCGTACAGGCCATGTCGCAAGAGGCGATCGATCAGTCTGGCAGCGCGCTGGAAACCGCGCAGCATCAGTTAGCCAAGGCGCAAGCGACGCTGGCGCTGGCGAAGCTGGATCTGGAACGTACCGAGATTCGCGCGCCAGCGGACGGTTGGGTGACCAACCTCAATGTGCAGCGCGGAGAATATATTACGCGCGGCGCGACCGCCGTGGCGCTGGTGAAAAAGGGCTCGTTCTATCTGGTGGCCTATATGGAAGAGACCAAACTGGCGAGCGTTCATGCGGGCGATCGGGTCGAGATCACGCCGCTGGGTAGCGATCGGCTGTTCTACGGTACGGTTGACAGCGTGGCGGCGGCGATCACTAACAGCAGCGCCAACGTAGACAGTAAAGGGTTGGCGACGGTGGATGCCAATCTGGAATGGGTGCGACTGGCACAGCGCGTGCCGGTAAGAATCCATCTGGATCAACAGCGTGATATTCCTTATCCGGCGGGCACCACGGCCACCGTGGTGATTGCGCAGGCAGATGCTCCGCAAAACAAGCAGCCTTCACCGTTGATCCGCTTGCTCTATCGGCTGCGTGAGTTTGGTTAAGACGAGCTCATGATGAAAATGCCTGCTTTTCCCCACTGGCGTTTTGCCTGCAAACTCAGCGTTGCCGTTGTACTGTCGCTGTTTCTCGGCTTCCACTTTCAGTTAGAAACGCCTAGTTGGTCAGTGCTCACTGCGGCCATTGTAGCCGCTGGTCCTGCTTTTGCTGCTGGTGGCGATCCCTTTTCTGGAGCGATTCGGCACCGTGGGATATTGCGTATTGTGGGCACCTTTATCGGCTGTGTCGGTGCGTTGGTGATTATTATCGCGACCATTCGTGCACCCGTAGTGATGCTGCTGCTGTGCTGCATATGGGCGGGATTTTGTACCTGGGTGTCATCGCTGGTCAAGGTGGAAAACGCTTACGTATGGGGACTGGCGGGCTATACCGCATTAATTATTATCGTGTCTACCCAAAGCGCGCCGTTGCTGACGCCACAGTTTGCCGTTGAGCGCTGTAGCGAGATTGTTTTGGGCATTGTTT
This sequence comes from Symbiopectobacterium purcellii, assembly GCF_052050035.1. Lineage (GTDB taxonomy): Bacteria > Pseudomonadota > Gammaproteobacteria > Enterobacterales > Enterobacteriaceae > Symbiopectobacterium > Symbiopectobacterium purcellii_A. The sequence continues at coordinate 2,150,651 of NZ_CP189882.1, read as the reverse complement.
GTGCCATTGTGGCAGCTCTGCTGTTCACTCCGCGTTCCATCAAACACCATATCGACAGCAGCCTGGAAGGGCTACTACTGGATCACTATCGCCTGCTGCCACTCTGTATTCGGGGGGCGTCGCGTGAAGAGATTGACGTTGCCTGGCACGGGCTGGTGCGCAAAAGCACCGCATTGGCTGGCATGGGCAATCCACTGCTGCTGGAATCGGCGAGCTGGCAAAATAGCCATCGGCGCATCAAGGCGCTGCTGGCGCAATCATTTACCCTGATTACCCAGGCGTGTGAAACCTACCTGGTGCTACAGGATAAACCCGAACCGCTCAGAACCAGCCTGGCGATGCTGATTGATGCACCGGTGGACTCGATGGTCGATGTGCGTAAACGGGTCAAGCAACTGCGCCACGCAATTGCAGCCGGTGAACGCAAGACCGTGCCACCGACGCTGATTGGCTGGGTGGGGGCCGCAACGCGCTACCTGTTACTGGCAAAAGTGATTCAGACCAACGCCCGGTTGACGCAGGTTGAGGGCGAACTGCTGCGTGATGAAGTGATGGTGAAAGCGGCTTCGGCTGAGCGTCATCATGCGATGATCAACGGCTGGCGCACCGGCGTGGCGACGGCGGTAGGCTGTTTATTTTGGCTTATCACCGGTTGGACCTCGGGCAGTGCCTGCATGGTGATGATTGCTGTAGTGACGGCGTTGGCGATGCGCCTGCCCAACCCAAAACGCATGGCGGTCGATTTCCTGGTCGGCACGGTCTATGCCTTGCCGTTGGGATCGCTGCTGTTCATGTTTGTACTGCCATCCACGCAGCAAAGCATGCTGCTGCTATGTCTCAGTCTGGGCATTATGGCCTTCATTATCGGCATTGAAGTGCAAAAGCGGCGTATGGGATCGCTGGGGGCACTGGCCAGCACCATCAATATACTGGTGTTGGATAACCCGATGACGTTTAATCTCAGCCACTTTCTGGATAGTGCGATTGGGCAGGTTATCGGCTGCTTGCTGGCGTGGCTGGTTATCTTGTTGATTCGCGATAATTCACGTGCACGCAGCGGGCATGCGCTACTTAACCGTTTTGTTTACAGCGCGGTATCGGCACTGACCACCAACCCAACCAAGCGGCGTGAGAACCACTTACCTGCGCTCTATCAGCAGATCTACCTGTTGTTGACCCTGTTTCCCAACGACATTGCCAAATACCGCCTGGCGCTGTCGCTGATTATTCTGCACCAGCGAATGCGGAATCTGCCGCTGCCGATGGACAGTGAACTGTCGGCTTTTCATCGTCGTCTTCGTCAGGCGGCAGAACAGGTCAGCGACGCGCGACGAGAGATTTCCCGCCGTCACGCTTTTACTCAATTGCTGACCTTATTGGATGAGTATCAGATTGCGTTATGTCAACGCCAAATAGCGCCGGAGGTCGGTGCATCGGTTGGACGTATCACGGAGATACTGCACCGCTATCAGCATGCGTTGGTGGAGTAACGCTGAGGGTGACTCCACCACGAGGTGATTTACCTCAAGGGATTAGGCCTGATCTTCAGCCAGTTCGCGCAGATATTGGAAAATTTGGCGGTAAGACTTGGGCGGCTTGTTCGCGGCTTTTTCTTTTTGCGCATTGCGCACCAGTGAGCGCAACTGCTGGCGATCGGCGGCCGGATAGAGCCCGAGGATGTCCGGAATGGCATCATCCCCTTCCTCAATAAGCCTGTCGCGCAGTTGTTCCAGCTTGTGAAACAGGGCGACCTGTTGGTTGTGGCGGTTCTTTAGCTTATCCAGTGCGATTTGAATCGGCTCCGGATCGCGGGCGCGCAGCATCTTACCGATCAGTTGCACCTGACGGCGGCGGCCCTCTTTTTTGATGCGCTGCGCCAGCTCAACCGCAGCACGCAGATCGTCATCCAGCGGGATGCGCTCCAGCGCATTTTTGCCGAGCTCAATCAGCTCAACGCCAAGATCTTTCAGCGCTTCTGCATCGCGTTTGATTTCACTTTTACTGACCCAGATGATCTCATCGTCTTCATCATCTTCGGCGTGCGGGTCCGGTACGTCGTCGAGCCACTCTTCAGGGTGTTTGTTCATTATCTCTTTCCGTAACAGTTCGGGCATGTGACGCGGTTAACGCCATAAAAAAGACGCCGATCCTAACAGGTTTGGGCTTTTTGCGAAATTATCCTGATATCCTGTTAGACTCAAGCATACAACTTTAGGCGCAGAAGAGGGGCAAGGCAGACGCCATTTCCCGGCTTCTGAACGACTTTTAACTCAGTATGGCAGAACGATGACAATAATCACTCAGGTTGCAGAACAGCGTAAAGCATTGGAGCAGGCAGTCGCACAGGCGTTGGAGCTGGCGCGTGCTGGTTCATATGCGGCAGAGGTGGCCATTTCCAAAACCACAGGGATCAGCGTCAGTACGCGCTACGGCGAGGTTGAAAATGTGGAATTCAACAGCGATGGTGCATTGGGAATTACCGTATACCATCAGCAGCGTAAAGGCAGTGCGTCATCGACCGACTTGAGCCCGGCGGCCATCGCCCGCACCGTGCAGGCTGCGTTGGATATTGCCCGTTATACCTCGCCCGATCCTTTTTCTGGCCCCGCAGAACAAGAACTGCTGGCATTTGACGCACCCGATCTCGATCTGTTTCATCCTGCCGCGTTGGATGCGGAAAAGGGCATTGAGCTGGCTGCCCGCGCTGAGCAGGCGGCGCTGAAAGCTGACACGCGCATTACCAACACCGAAGGGGGCAGCTTCAACAGCCACTACGGTATCAAAGTGTTCGGTAACAGCCACGGCATGCTGCAAAGTTATTTATCGAGCCGCCACTCCATGTCGAGCTGTGTGATTGCCGAAGTGAACGGTGATATGGAGCGCGATTACGCTTACACCGTAGGTCGTGCGCTGGACGATTTGCAAAGTCCGGAATGGGTCGGTGAAGAGTGCGCTCGCCGCACGCTCTCGCGTTTATCACCGCGCAAGCTACCGACCATGGAAGCACCGGTGATGTTTGCGGCCGAAGTGGCTACCGGTTTATTCGGCCACTTGGTGGGGGCGATCAGCGGTGGCAACGTGTACCGTAAATCGTCGTTCCTGCTCGATAAACTGGGCCAGCAGATCCTGCCGGATTGGATCACTATCGAAGAGCTGCCGCACCTGCGTAAAGGACTGGCGTCCACTCCGTTCGACAGTGAAGGGGTACGCACCACGCAGCGGGACATCGTTAAAGACGGCGTGCTGCAAACCTGGCTGTTGACCAGCTATGCGGCGCGTAAACTCGGCATGAAGAGCACCGGTCATGCCGGCGGCATTCACAACTGGCGCATTGCGGGGCAAGGGCTGAATTTCCAACAGATGCTTAAGCAGATGGATAAAGGCTTGCTGGTGACCGAACTGATGGGACAGGGCGTGAGTGCGGTAACGGGGGATTACTCGCGCGGGGCGTCAGGCTTCTGGGTAGAAAATGGCGAGATTCAGTATCCGGTGAGTGAAATCACTATTGCCGGTAACCTGAAAACCATGCTGCGCGACATGGTGACGCTGGGGGATGATATTGAAACCCGCAGCAATATTCAGTGCGGTTCTGCGCTCTTGCCGAGCATGAATATCGCCGGGATGTAATCAGGCGTATACGTACACAACGGCATGTCTAGGGAGCAGGGAATACCCGACAGCGCGTTTGATGTCGATCTCGCACAGCAACTCGCGCAGGATAAAACGGATTTTCGCAAGCGGCTGGCGCTGGTGGCGCTTTTGCGTGTCGAGCCGGATCCGCGCAGTCTGGGGATTTTGCGCGACATGATGCAGCGGGATTTCGTTTTTGATGTGCTCTGGGCGGCCTGGGAAGCATTGACGGCCAAAGGGGAATTACCCACCGAACCGCGTAAGAAAGCAGGCCACCTGATGTCACGCATGTGGTGGCAAGGTTTGGGGGATAAACTGACGAACGGGTGGCTACTGTGGCCGTTTTGACGCAATCATGACTGCCCTGAAATCAGGGCAGTGGGCGCGTGCTTAGCGATGATATTCGCCAGCGGCCTCAGGCTGGTAGAGCAATTCCAGAACTTCCACGCGAGTTTCCGTCCCGTTATGCAACTGCCAGTTAATGGTATTCCCAACGCGCAGACCCAGCAGGGCTGCGCCGAGTGGCGCCATAACAGACAGTTGTTCCTTGCTGTCCTGCATGGCGGCAGGATAAACCAGAGTTCGGGTGTGCTCTTCGTTAGTGTTTAAATCGCGAAAGCGTACCCGACTGTTCATGGTGACGACATCTGACGCGATGTCCTCTGAAGGCAAGATCTCTGCACGATCCAGCTCCTCATTCAACGCTTGTGCAATCGGTGTGCCTGCAAATGCAGGTTGTTCCAACAGCCGATCCAGGCGCTCCGCATCCAGTTCGCTAATAGTCAGGTTAGGTTTCGTCATACTCCTCTCCAATAGGTTGGTAAAACATAACCCCCGTTCAAACGCATAGCGGTAACAAACAACGTTACTGCATGGCACTAAGATCAAGGTTCATAGAGATATAAGCACGTACTGCATATATGGAAAAACAATATCAAGAGAAAAAGTCTACCGCATTTTTATCAACACCCCCGCGCCAGTTACGCGGGGGTGTTGATAAAAATGAGATATAACTTGTAACGAAGTTATACCATAAGGCAGCGTTATTACCTATGGCATTGTCCATTTTTGGGATTATTGTCGCGGGTTACTCTTCGTCAAACCCGGCTTCGAACAATTCAACCACCGCAGCCAGCGCGGCGGTTTCATCTGCGCCGCTGGCTTCCACTTCAATGTGTTTACCCTGGGCAGAATCCAACATAATCATGGCGATCACGCTGCTGGCTTCCGCCTTAACGCCGCTTTCGTTACGCAACATCACTTCGGCATCAAAGCTTTGCACCAGCTCAAACAGCTTCATCGCCGGGCGAGCGTGCATACCCAGTTTATTCTTGACGATGACCGTCTGTTTGACCGCCACTATTTGCGTTTTTCCAGCGTGCGGTGGCGGGACTGTACGTTTTTGCCGCGCGAGCGGAAGTAGTCAGCCAGTTGCTCAGCCACATAGACGGAACGGTGTTTGCCGCCGGTACAGCCAATGGCAACCGTCAGGTAGCTACGGTTGTTGGTTTCCAGCATTGGCAGCCATAGTTCCAGGTAGCTGCGTGTCTGGTAAATAAAATTGTGCACTTCCGTATGGCGATCGAGGAATGCGGCAACCGGCTTGTCGAGCCCGGTCATCGGACGTAATTTCGGATCCCAGTGAGGGTTTGGCAGGAAGCGCACATCAAACACGTAATCCGCATCGATAGGAATGCCGTGCTTGTAACCAAAGGATTCGAACACCATGGTCAGTTCACGCTCGCGTTTGCCCAGCAGTCGGGTACGCAGCATTTCCGCCAGTTCATGCACTGACATTTCAGACGTATCGATGATCAGATCGGCGCGAGAACGCAACGGTTCCAGCAGGTCATTCTCTTCATCGATGGCGCTTTCCAGCGAAAGATTTTTGCTGGAAAGGGGGTGCAAACGGCGCGTATCGCTGTAACGGCGAATCAGCGTATTGCGATCGGCATCCAGAAACAGCAGCTGCGGCGCAAAACTGTGCGGCAACTGATCCATGGCGTGCTCGAAGATTTCCGGCGATTCTGGCATGTTGCGCACGTCAATGCTGACTGCTGCCGAGATATCCCGTTGTGCCAGCGTGTTGGCCAGTTCCGGCAGCAACACCACGGGCAGGTTGTCCACGCAATAAAAGCCCATATCTTCCAGGGCGCGCAGGGCCACAGATTTTCCTGAACCTGAGCGACCACTGACAATCATCAGCACCATCCGACGACTCCCCTCCGGCTATAGCCTTCTTTTGTTACACCCTGACCGAGTGATTCATCTGTATGACGCAAATCGTAGCGCGAATGTCTGAATGTCGCGCGCTTTCCACAGGGGATTAATCCCCTTCAATCATAATTTGGTAAAGCTCTTCGTCACTCTGTGCTGCCCGTAAACGCCGACACACACTTTTGTCAGCCAGACGTTTGGCGACAAGTGACAGCGTATGTAGATGGGTTTTACATTGTTCTGCGGGAACCAGCAAGGCAAAAAGCAAGTCTACGCCTTGATTATCAATAGCATCAAAGGATATTGGCTGTTCAAGCTGGATAAAGACCCCGGTGGCGCCCAAGGCGTTATCATCATCGAGTTTTCCGTGTGGGATCGCGATACCGCCGCCAATACCGGTACTGCCCATTCTTTCGCGCGTCAGCAATGCCTCGAAGATCAGCGGGGTCGGAAGGTTTAACTGCCTGGCTGCCAATTCGCTGATAATTTCCAACGCCCGTTTCTTGCTTTGGCAATGAACGGTGCTGCGGGTGCACTCTTGGCGTAATACCGCGCTGAGTTGCAAAATGGGATCGTTATTCATGGTGTGTTCACTTAACGGCCCGCTCATCTCTGCACGCCTCTGGCGCTGTGCCAGAGGCGTATTCCCTGCGCCCGGAGGCGGAGATGACGATCAGTGCTGTTTGAGTTTGTCCTTGTGTTTATTTAACTGACGCGCCAGTTTGTCGATCAACAGATCGATGGCGGCATACATGTCTTCAGATTCGGATGTGGCATGCAGTTCACCGCCATTAACGAACAGAGTAGCATCGGCAATTTGCTCCACTTTCTCCACCTTAAGCACCACGTTGATCTGGTTGATGCGATCAAAGTATTGCTCCAGCTTGGCAAGTTTTGTGTTAACGAACTCGCGTAATGCGGGTGTGATTTCGATGTGGTGTCCGGTGATATTCAGCTGCATAGCGTCTTCCTTCTCTGTAGAAATCAAACCAACTGCTTACGTTGGTTTGACGGCGGGATGGATAAAGACTCTCGGTACTTTGCGACGGTACGCCGCGCGACAATGATTCCCTGATCGGAGAGCAGCGTTGTCAACTTGCTGTCGCTCAAGGGTTTGCCGGGGTTTTCCGCCGCGATCAGTTTTTTCACCAGCGCCCGAATCGCAGTGGATGATGCCTCACCACCGCTGTCGGTATTTACATGGCTGGAGAAGAAATATTTTAGTTCGAAAATGCCACGTGGGCTGTGAAGAAATTTCTGGGTTGTGACGCGTGAGATGGTCGATTCATGCATATCAACAGCCTGAGCGATATCCGCCAGCACCATGGGTTTCATAAACTCTTCACCTTTCTCAAAGAAATCCTGCTGTTGTTCCACAATGCAGCGCGTGACCTTAAGCAGCGTATCGTTGCGGCTCTCCAGACTTTTTATCAGCCAGCGCGCCTCTTGCAGGTGGCTGCGGATAAACTGGCTGTCACTGTCGTTACGCGCGCTGTGGCCGAGCGCGGCATACTGCTGGTTAACTTGCAGGCGCGGCACGCTGTCAGTGTTGAGTTCCACCACCCAGCGCTCTTGATGTTTGCGCACCAGCACGTCGGGGATCACATACTCCGACTCGCCGGTATTGATCGATTGCCCCGGACGCGGATCGAGTGACTGAATCAACGCCAGTGCCTCTTTCAGCGCATCCTCTTTGATTCGGCTTGCGCGGATCAGCGCACGAAAATCATGGTTGGCCAGAAGGTCGAGGTATTCATTGACGATAAGTTTGGCTTCCGCCAGCCACGGGGTTTCGGGGGCAAATTGAGACAGTTGGATTTGCAGACAATCGCGCAAATCACGCGCTGCCACGCCGACCGGGTCAAAACGTTGCACGCGTTTTAACACCGCTTCCACTTCCTCAATCGTCACGTCATCGTCGCCGATGCTCTCGAGAATATCTTCCAGCGGAACGGTCAGATAACCGGTGGTGTCCACCGCATCGACAATCGACGTGGCGATAGCTGCATCGGTGTCAGAAAACGGCGTCAATTCCACCTGCCACATCAGGTAATCCTGCAACGTTTGAGTGGTTTCACCCTGATAGACAGGCAGCTCTTCGTCGCGGTAATCGGTGCCGGAGCCTGAAGGCGTGCCTGCGGAGTAGATTTCATCCCAAGTGGCGTCCAGCGGCAGCTCTTCCGGCATATCTTTTTGCTCAATGGCTTCGCGCGTATCCAGCGATTCGCTGTCACTCGTTTCCTGAGTATCGATTTCATCGTGGCTATCGGTTTGTTCAAGCAACGGGTTGCTTTCCAGCGCTTGTTGGATCTCTTGCTGGAGTTCAAGCGTAGACAACTGAAGCAGACGAATCGCTTGCTGAAGTTGTGGCGTCATGGCCAGTTGTTTACTTAGCCTGAGTTGCAAACCTTGCTTCATAACTCGTGTCACTTTCCCTTAAATGGAACGCCCATTGCAAACGTTACAGTATCAAAGTCGGAAGCCTTCGCCCAGATAGACGCGTTTCACCTGCTCATCCTCCAGGATTTCGCTGGGTGAACCGTGGGAAATAAGCTGCCCCTGACTGACGATATAGGCGCGCTCGCACACATCCAACGTTTCACGCACGTTGTGATCGGTAATCAGCACGCCCAGGCCGCTGTCGCGCAGGTGCTCAATAATTTTTTTTATGTCGAGCACCGAGATCGGATCGACACCGGCAAAGGGTTCATCCAGCAAAATAAATTTGGGATTGGCCGCTAGTGCACGAGCGATCTCTACGCGACGACGTTCGCCGCCGGACAAGGATTGTCCCAGACTATCGCGTAAATGAATAATATGGAATTCTTCCATTAACTCATTGGCGCGATCGTCCTGCTGTTCCGGCGTCAGGTCTTTGCGAATCTGCAAGACGGCCATCAGGTTGTCATAGACGCTCAAACGGCGAAAAATCGAGGCTTCCTGCGGCAAATAGCCGATGCCGCGGCGTGCGCGTTCGTGCAAGGGCAACAGGCTTATCTCTTCATCATCAATCACGATCCGCCCGGAATCGCGCTGGACAATGCCGACAACCATATAGAATGTCGTGGTTTTTCCCGCACCATTCGGCCCGAGCAACCCGACAATTTCACCGGAGTTGACCGTTAAACTTACGTTTTCGACCACGCGACGGCCCTTGTAGGCCTTCGCCAGGTTTTCTGCGATTAATGTTGCCATAGGTTATTCAGCTGCCTGTGGTTGCTGCTTGGCTTTTTGAGACGACGGTGCGGCGGCCTTGCCGTTCTTTTCCTTTAGCTGAGAGGGGACCAGCACGGTCGTTACACTCCCGCCTTTATCACCCAACGCCTCCATCTGCTGCTGTTTCACCAGATAGGTGATGCGATCGCCCTTCACGTTGCTATCCAGTTGTTCCAGATACGCATTACCCGTCAGCGTGATCTTATCTTGCGCCAGTTCATAGCGCACTTTCTGTGCGCGGCCTTTCACCGGCTTGCCGTTATCTTGCATCTGGTAGAAGGTAACCGGATTACCAAAGGCTTCAATCACTTCCTGGCCCTGCGATCCCTGTGGGCGCGTGACCACAACTTTTTCGGCCTTCACATCGATGGTGCCTTGTTTTACAGTGACATTGCCGGTGAAAGTGACGGTATTGCCCTGCATGTCCAATGACTGCTGCGCGGAATCAATGTGAATCAGCTGACTGGTGTCTCCTGTCACAGCAAGGGCAGGCAGGCTTGCTGCTAACAGGGCGCTGGCAATGGCCGCGTGGCGCCAGACGTTATTGGTGTTGAATTTCATAAGAGGTTTTTACCTTTTCAATCAATTCGGCAGTTTTGTTACGCAAATTACCTCGCATTTTCATCCCATTCGAGAGGAAACTTGCTCCAAACAGTGTCACCTCATCATCGGAGGCGATGTCCTGTGTCACCAGGTTAACTTGCGCATTATCGGTTTTTATCTGCCGTAATTGTGAGTCATTGGTCAGACTGTTGACTTCCACATGCCCGTATAAGAACAACATTTTATCTTTGGTCAGCTTGGCGCGGTCGGCTTGCACCGACCAGGTGGCGACACCTTGTTCGTTGAACAGCGTAGCGACAGGCGCGGTAAACCAGGTAAGCTGTTCCGCGTTAAAATACTCTACTCTTTGCGCCACGAGTCGATAGTTCAGGCCACCCTGTGGGTTAAACACGCGCGTGGTGGTTTCATCGCTGGTGTAGGTCGGCACCGCATTGTCCTGGGTTTCCGTTTGTGGCGCGCTGTCCTGATCCGTCAGGTTCCAGCCAATCAGGATCAATACAATGAGCGCCAATAGCGCGGTTAGCCAACGCTTCGTCTTATTCATAATAAAAACGTACTCATGGTCATCGCAAACTCATGCCGTAGCAAATTCGTGCCCTGACAAACGGGCGGCGATAGCCCCTTTGCCATGACGATATTGTCATACCGATAGCCCTTTGGCGTCGTCCAACTTACCCTGCGCCAGCAGAATAAGGTCGCACAGTTCGCGTACCGCACCGCGCCCACCGGGAATGTTGGTCACGTAGTCCGCCTTGGGCAGCAGCAGAGGGTGGGCATCTGCCACGGCGACGCTAAGGCCTACCTGCGCCATCACCGGCCAGTCAATCAAATCGTCACCAATATAGGCAACCTGATTGGCGTTAAGCGACAGTGTATCTAACAGTTCACGGAAGGCCAAAATCTTATCTGACTGTCCCTGATAAAGATGGGTGATACCCAGCGTGCGGCAGCGGTCTTCCACCAGTGGCGCAGAGCGCCCGGTAGTGATGGCGACCTCGATGCCGGACGTTAGCAGACAGCGAATCCCATAACCGTCGCGCACGTTAAACGCCTTCAGTTCTTCCCCCTGATTGCCCATGTAGATAAGGCCGTCAGAGAGCACGCCGTCAACATCGCAAATCAGCAACTTGATGGCTTGCGCCTTTTCCAATACCCGATCCGCGACGGGGCCGTAGCACGTGCCGGTTTGCGCTTGGGGGTTATTCATAAACACATATCCTTGATATCACCCTTCTTTCTTTAGGGATCGCCAGAAAGACGATCCCGTTAACTGTCACACCACGCCAGCGCGCAGCATATCATGCATATGGACGATACCGACCAGTCGATCGGATTGTGCCACCAGCAGCGAGGTAATATGGCGCGACTGCATCAGATTGAGCGCATCCACCGCCAAGGTATTGGGAGTGACCCGAATACCGCCTGCGGTCATCAGATCGGCGATACGCGCTTCATTGAGGTTGATCTGCATATCAAAGATGCGGCGCAGGTCACCGTCGGTGAAGATGCCTTCGATCGTCATGTCCGGCGTGCAAATCACGGTCATACCGAAACTCTTGCGGGTGATCTCCACCAGCGCATCACGCAACGAGGCGTCTCGGGTAACGTTGGGGATCTCGTCTCCGGTATGCATGATATCCGCAACGCGCAGCAAAAGTTTGCGGCCCAGTGCGCCACCGGGGTGAGAAAGGGCAAAATCTTCGGCGGTGAAACCCCGCGCCTGTAGCAAGGCGACGGCAAGCGCATCGCCCATCACCAGCGTGGCCGTGGTGCTGGAAGTGGGTACAAGCCCCAACGGGCAGGCTTCCTGCGGCACATGGACACAGAGATGAATATCGGCCGCTTTACCCATGGTGCTCTCTGGGTTGCTGGTGATGAAAATCAGAAACACACCCAGACGTTTGAGCACCGGGATCAGCGCCAGAATTTCATTGGACTCACCCGAATTGGATATGGCGATCACGATATCTTGCGCGGTGATCATGCCGAGGTCACCGTGGCTGGCCTCACCGGGATGAACAAAAAACGAGGGGGTGCCGGTGCTGGCGAAGGTTGCCGCCATCTTGCAGCCGATATGCCCGGATTTCCCCATTCCCATTACTACCACTTTGCCCTGGCAATGGAACATGGTGCGACAAGCGCGGGTGAAGTTGTCATCGATATACTGGTCCAGATGGGCCAACCCGTCGCGTTCGATAGCGAGCACGTGTCGGCCCGCCTGTTGGAAATCGAAATCGGGCTGTTGTTCAACGTTGGACATAACGGTTAATCCTGACTATTTGAGTTTTCCAAGAAAACGAGTCGTGCGCCGCTAATACAGCAAAAACAGCGTCGCAAGGTAAGCAATAAACATACACAGTAACAGCGCGCCAGCACCTTGCCCGATAGAGCGTTTTTTGCGCAGGCAGAGCAGCGTCAGCAGCAGACTGGCTCCCAGCATTACCCCGTAATCGCGTTGAAATGCCAGTGGGTTCACCGCACCGGGTGACAGCAGCGCCGGGACACCAAGCACGATAACCAGATTGAAGACGTTTGACCCAATCAGGTTACCCAGCGCGATATCATCCTCTTTTTTCAGCGTGCCGACGATGGCTGTGGCCAGTTCCGGCAGGCTGGTGCCGATCGCCAGCACCGTTAGCCCAATGGTCAGCTCATCAAATGCGAAATGACGTGCGATCACCGTGGCATTGTCAATCACGATACGTGCCGCCATCGGCAAAATAATCAATCCCAGCAGCAACCAGAGAACGGCAACCGTCTGATTACCGTCAGCCTGTGCCTGCGGCAGCTCCGCCAGTTGTTCGCGCGTCAGGCTGTCGCTGCCGCTCTGTTGAGCCTGGCGTGCCATGCGCAGCATCAGTACGATCCAGGCACCCGCCGCCGAGAGCAGCATGACGCCGTCAAGCCGACTGAGATAGCCATTGTAAAGCACACCGCCGCTTAACAGCGTGATCAACAGCATGGGGAGTAGTTCACGCCGCAGCAGATCGGAACGAAAGGTCAAGGGGCGAATCAGGGCAGCGCTGCCGAGGATTAGCATGATATTGGCGATATTCGACCCTAATACGTTACCGACCGCCATGTCCATTTGCTGGTTCAGGCCCGCCGTCACCGACACCGCTAACTCTGGCAGTGAGGTGCCGATGCCAACAATCATCACGCCGATAATCAAAGGAGAAACGCCCCACACACGGGCAAGAACGGCTGCGCCATACACTAAACGGTCAGCACCATAAACCAAAAGAAACAGGCCAATAACCAGCAGAACTATCGCAAAAAGCATGCAGCGTCCTTTATTCGGGTATAATCACCGGCTCATAAAGCAATGAAGCGGTGCGCGGACGAATGTCGAGCAAAAATTGCGTTGCATCGTATAGGGGTAATTTTGTCTGTCTGGGCAGAAAAAGTAAAACCTATGGCAGACCAGAACCCGCCCTTTTCGGTAAGAATTGTCGGTAATATTTTGTAAAAATCGGGCTTTGCCTGAAACCTGCCGTTAAGCTTGATAGGAAATGCAACGGTTGTTGCACGTCATGGACGTATAACAGCGACGATCGTCAAGGGGAGTGAGTGAAGGAAAAGATCGCATGAACCAAGATGCTACTCATCTGGTCGAAATTCGTGGGCTCAATTTTTTGCGCGGCGAGCGGCCCATTTTCACCGATGTTTCATTAACCGTACCCAAAGGGAAGGTCACCGCTATCATGGGACCCTCCGGTATCGGTAAAACCACATTGCTGCGCCTGATTGGCGGTCAGCTTCAGCCGGACAGCGGCGAGATCTGGTTTGACGGAGAGAATATTCCAACGCTCTCCCGTTCCCGATTGTATGACGTGCGTAAGAAGATGAGCATGTTGTTTCAGTCTGGCGCGCTGTTCACCGATCTTACCGTGTTTGAGAACGTTGCCTGGCCGCTGCGGGAACATACCCAACTGCCCGAAGCGCTGTTACGTAGTACGGTACTGATGAAACTGGAGGCGGTCGGGTTACGCGGTGCGGCCAACCTGATGCCTTCAGAGCTGTCCGGAGGGATGGCTCGCCGTGCCGCATTGGCCCGCGCCATTGCGCTCGATCCGCAAATGATCATGTTCGACGAACCGTTTGTCGGCCAGGATCCGATCACCATGGGCGTGTTGGTTAAGCTTATCGATGAACTGAACCATGCGCTGGGCATCACCTGCGTGGTGGTCTCCCATGACGTGCCGGAAGTGCTGAGCATCGCAGATTATGCCTATATCGTGGCAGATCAACACATCGTTGCGCACGGCTCGGTGGAGGCGCTGCGTGCGAATACCGATCCTCGGGTACGGCAATTTATTGACGGCATTGCCGATGGTCCCGTGCCGTTTCGCTTCCCTGCTGGTGACTACAAAACCAGCCTGTTAGGCTCTGGGAGTTAATCAATTCATGCTACGAGAAGCATTGGCGTCGTTGGGACGTCAGGGAATCCGGTCCTGTGCTGCCTTCGGTCGTGCCGGGTTCATGTTGTTTAATGCGCTGGTGGGCCGTCCCGAACTGCGCAAGCAAGGCCCGCTGTTGCTTAAGCAGCTGCACAGCGTTGGGGTGCAGTCACTCTTGATCATTCTGGTATCCGGTCTGTTTATCGGTATGGCGCTGGGGCTGCAAGGGTATCTTGTTCTGACTACCTACAGCGCTGAGGCCAGCCTGGGCATGATGGTGGCGCTCTCTTTGCTGCGCGAACTGGGGCCGGTGGTTACCGCGCTGTTGTTTGCTGGCCGTGCAGGCTCGGCGCTGACGGCGGAAATCGGCCTGATGAAAGCCACCGAGCAGCTTTCCAGTATGGAGATGATGGCGGTAGACCCACTGCAGCGCGTAGTGGCCCCGCGTTTCTGGGCCGGACTTATCAGTATGCCGCTGCTGACGATCATTTTCGTGGCGGTCGGTATCTGGGGCGGGGCGTTGGTTGGGGTGAACTGGAAGGGTATCGATGATGGCTTATTCTGGTCAGCGATGCAGGGCGCCGTAGAGTGGCGCAAAGATCTGCTTAACTGCGTGATCAAAAGTGTGGTATTTGCGATTACCGTGACCTGGATTGCGTTGTTCAATGGCTATGATGCGATCCCGACCTCTGAGGGGATCAGCCGGGCGACGACGCGCACGGTAGTGCATTCGTCATTGGCGGTATTGGGATTGGATTTTGTGCTGACAGCACTGATGTTTGGGAACTGAGTCGATGCAAACAAAGCGAAGTGAAATCTGGGTTGGCGTATTCCTGTTGATCGCCCTGGGCGCCATTATTTTTCTCTGTTTGAAAGTCGCCGACATGAAGTCTATCGGTATCGAACAGACCTACCGGTTGTACGCCACGTTTGACAATATCGGTGGCCTGAAAGCGCGTTCTCCGATCAAAGTCGGCGGTGTGGTGATTGGCCGCGTTGCCGATATTTCATTGGATACTAAAACCTATTTGCCGCGCGTTGCCATGGATATCCAACGCCGGTACGACCATATTCCTGATACCAGTTCGCTGGCGATCCGCACCTCCGGGCTGCTGGGCGAACAGTATCTGGCGCTGAATATTGGCTTCGAAGATGAAGAAATGGGCACCAATATCCTCGCCGATGGCGGTGTGATTCAGGACACCAAATCCGCCATGGTACTGGAGGACTTAATCGGACAATTCCTCTATAAGAGCGGAGGAGATAGCGCCGACAATACGGTGAAAACGGAATCTGTGCCGCAAAACGAACCGGCATTGACGCCAGCGCCGTCTGCTCCTGCGTCGGGCGCAGCACAATAATCAAGAGGACATCTGCATGTTAAAACGTTTACTGATGGTGGCACTGCTGGTCGTGGCACCTCTCGCCAGCGCGGCGGATCAAACCAATCCTTATCGTTTGATGAACGATGCGGCGGAGAAGACCTTTTCGCGTCTGAAAACGGAACAGCCGCGCATCAAGCAGGATCCGAACTACTTGCGTCAAATCGTGCAAGAAGAGCTGCTGCCGTATGTGCAGATTCGCTATGCAGGGGCATTGGTTCTGGGCCGCTACTACAAAGAAGCGACGCCGGCGCAGCGGGATGCCTATTTCAAGGCGTTCGAAGCCTATTTAGCGCAAGCATACGGTCAGGCGATGGCGCTGTATTACGGGCAGAACTACCAGATTGCGCCAGAACAGCCGCTGGGCACTGCGGATATCATTC
The DNA here is from genome assembly GCF_052050035.1 of Symbiopectobacterium purcellii. GTDB lineage: Bacteria > Pseudomonadota > Gammaproteobacteria > Enterobacterales > Enterobacteriaceae > Symbiopectobacterium > Symbiopectobacterium purcellii_A. The sequence continues at coordinate 2,134,859 of NZ_CP189882.1, read as the reverse complement.
CCATCCGCGTGACCATTCTTGACAACGGTGGCCGCCCACCGGTGCGTCTGGATTTTCAATGGCGTAAAAACAGCCAGACCGGTAACTGGCAGGCTTACGACATGATTGCCGAAGGAGTGAGCATGATCACCACCAAGCAAAACGAATGGGCAGCCATTTTGCGTCAACAGGGCGTTGATGGGTTAACCAAGCAGTTGGAAGCCTCCGCGCGTCAGCCGATTACGCTGGAGCAGAAAAATGGCTGAGGCTCTGCGCTGGACGTCGCAAGACACGACGCTGGCGCTGTCCGGCGATTTGGATCGCGATTCCCTGCTGCCGTTTTGGCAGCAGCGAGAGACCTTGCTGAAGGGTAAGCAGGCGCTGGATATCGCGGCGCTGGACCGAGTGGATTCCGCCGGGCTGGCGCTGTTGGTGCATCTCTATCAACAGCAGTGCCGCTCAGCGCCATCCTTCGCCATTTCTGGTGCCAGTGAACGGGTAAAAACGTTAATTGCGCTGTATAACCTCAACGATATTATTCCCGTCGTTTGATTTTTTTCTTTACCTTTCCCGCGTATAGATGAAAACCGCCCTCTTAGCTTACGCCAAGAGGGATTTCTTTGTTTAAGAAAACGGCGTATTCATCTAAGATACACGGCTGATAATCCTCCCCCTGAACACAGAATTGAGAGCGATGGAAAATAACGAGATCGAAGAGGTGCTGATGAAGGCACTCGCACTGCAAGAAGTCCACGTCACGGGCGATGGCAGCCACTTTCAGGTCGTCGCTGTGGGGGATATTTTTGCTGGTATGCGTCGTGTCAAACAGCAGCAGACCGTATACGCGCCCTTGATGGAGTACATTGCGGACAACCGCATTCATGCGCTTTCCATCAAGGCCTATACACCGGAAGAATGGCAGCGCGATCGTAAGCTGAACGGCTTTTAAGCGAGAGCAGTGCGCCCTGGAATATTTTTAGCAAGCTGAGAACCTGTAACTATGGACAAATTTCGTGTGCAGGGTCCTACCCGGCTCACTGGTGAAGTCACTATCTCCGGGGCGAAAAATGCCGCCCTGCCCATCCTGTTCGCGGCCCTGCTGGCGGAAGCGCCAGTAGAAATCCAAAATATTCCCAAGCTGCGTGATATCGATACCACGATGAAGCTGCTTAGCCAGTTAGGTGCTCACGTGATGCGCAATGGTTCGGTGCATGTGGATGCCCGTGACGTTAACGTATTTTGTGCGCCTTACGATCTGGTGAAAACCATGCGCGCTTCTATCTGGGCTTTGGGTCCGCTGGTTGCGCGTTTCGGTCAGGGTCAGGTCTCACTGCCCGGCGGCTGCGCGATTGGCGCACGTCCGGTCGATCTGCACATTACCGGGCTGGAGCAACTTGGTGCCAAGATCGTGCTGGAAGAGGGCTATGTCAAAGCCACGGTTGACGGACGTTTGCAGGGCGCGCATATCGTCATGGATAAAGTCAGCGTCGGTGCAACCGTCACTATCATGACGGCGGCAACGCTGGCTGAAGGCACCACCATTATCGAAAACGCCGCGCGCGAGCCGGAAATTGTCGATACGGCAGGCTTCCTGAATGCCATGGGTGCCAAAATCACCGGCGCTGGCAGCGACAAGATCGTTATCGAAGGCGTTGAGCGTCTGGGTGGCGGCGTTTACCGCGTGCTGCCAGACCGTATCGAAACCGGTACGTTCCTGGTGGCGGCAGCGGTCTCTCGTGGCAGCATTGTGTGCCGCAACACGCGCCCGGATACGCTGGATGCCGTGCTGGCAAAATTGAGTGACGCAGGCGCGGATATCGAAGTGGGTGAAGACTGGATCAGCCTGGATATGCATGGTAAACGCCCGAAAGCGGTTACCGTGCGTACCTCTCCGCATCCTGGCTTCCCGACCGATATGCAGGCGCAGTTCAGCCTGCTGAATCTGGTGGCGGAAGGCACCGGTGTTATCACCGAAACCATCTTTGAAAACCGCTTTATGCACGTGCCGGAACTGATTCGTATGGGTGCGCAGGCAGAGATTGAGAGTAACACCGTGATTTGCCACGGTGTTGATATGCTTTCTGGCGCTCAGGTGATGGCGACCGATCTGCGCGCATCAGCCAGTCTGGTGCTGGCGGGTTGCATCGCGGAAGGCACAACTCTCGTCGATCGCATCTATCACATCGATCGTGGCTACGAACGCATTGAAGATAAACTGCGCGGGTTAGGTGCGAACATCGAACGTGTGAGTGGCAACGACGCGTAATCGTGTTTCAGTATGAGCAGCCGTGCTGCTGCTCATACTGGCAACGTTAGCTTTCCGGAAACTCCTGAATCGTCACCGACAGCGTCATCTCCTGATCGCCGCGGCGAATGGCTACCGGAACGGCAGTGCCGGGACGAACTTCAGCCACCTGATCCATGGTTTCAATCACTGAGACGGCGGGCTTGCCGTTCATGGTCAGCAGCACGTCACCTTTTTTCATGCCGCCTTTATCCGCAGGCCCACCGGGTTCGACATTCATCACGATCACACCTTGCAGGCGTTTATTGCCGTCCAGCGTGCTATTGGGTGATAGCCCTTCTGCTTGTGCACCGTTAATGCCGATATAGCCGCGCACCACGCGACCATCGCGAATCAGTTTTCCCATCACCTTGGTGGCCAGCGCTACCGGGATGGCGAAGCCAATCCCTTCCGGTGTTTCTCCGGCGCTACCTTTATCAAAGGTCAGCGTGTTGATGCCAACCAGTTCACCTAGCGTGTTGACCAACGCACCGCCAGAGTTACCGTGGTTGATGGAGGCATCGGTTTGCAGGAAATTCTGACGCCCACCAAAGCCGGAACCCGATCCGTCCATCAAACTCAACCCCACGCGGCCGGTGGCGCTGATAATGCCTTGAGTCACGGTTTGCCCCAGGTTGTAAGGGTTACCGATAGCCAGCACTACATCGCCGATGTGCGCCGTGCGTTTTTCGTTGATGGTGATAACCGGTAGGTTAGCGGCTTCCACTTTTACCACCGCCAGATCGGTCAGCTTGTCCGTGCCAATCACACTGGCCTCATAGACGCGGCCATCCTGTAACGAAATAACCAACTGCGCGATATTGTTTATCACGTGATTATTGGTCAGCACGTAGCCCTTTTCACTCATGATCACGCCAGATCCGAGCAGGCGAATATTCAGTTCTCCGTTGGTCTCGCTGCTTGACTCCCGGCTATAGACGTTAACCACCGCAGGCGCTGCGCGGCGAACGGCCTGATTATAGCTAAGCGGCACATCCTTGCTCTGGATACTGTGTGAGCGGGAAAACAGTGCGGTATTTGACCGTAGCAACGGCATGATCGCGAGCAGAATTCCCGCCACGATCGCGCCAATAATGGCGGAGCGAAAGAGTTTTGCGAGCATAAAACGCACAGGGAAGTGGATAGGTAAGCGGAGGATAACATGAGTTTACCGGACACGGCATGTACCGTGTCCGATTTTATAGTATTGAGACAATATATTGTATTAGCGTAACAGCAGGTAAATCGTTTCTTCGCCACGCATCACGTTCAGCGCCAGCACGCTGGGTTTGCTTTCCAGAATTTTGCTCAATTGGGTGATGTTTTCTACCCGCTCGCGGTTAACGCCGATAATGATATCGCCTTTCTGCAAGCCCACCTGTGCAGCCGGTGTGTCTTTAGTGACGTCTTCGATTTGTACCCCTTTGCTGCCATCTTTCGCCTGACCATTGGCTAGCGATGCGCCCTGCAAGGCCGGGGACAGGCTCTCGGCGCTGGTGGCGGCAGAGGTGTTATTATCAAGAACCACGGAGAGTTCCAGCGGTTTACCTTCACGCAGCAGGCCAATTTTCACCGTTTTACCGGGCGCGGTAGTACCGATTTTGGCGCGCAGTTCAGCAAAGCTGTTGATGGGCTTACCGTCCAGTGATGTCAGCACATCACCGGCTTTGATGCCCGCTTTAGCCGCTGCTGATTTTGGTAATACTTCGCTGACGAAGGCTCCACGTTGCGCTTCCACCTTGAAAGCTTTAGCCATGTCGGCGGTCATTTCGCTGCCCTTGATGCCTAGCAGGCCGCGTTTCACTTCACCGAACTCGATAAGCTGTTGCGCCAGGTTTTGCGCCATGTTGCTGGGAATAGCAAAACCGATACCGATGTTGCCGCCGCCCGGTGCCAGGATTGCGGTGTTGATCCCAATCAGCTCGCCGTTAAGGTTAACCAGCGCACCGCCGGAGTTTCCGCGGTTAATGGAGGCATCGGTCTGGATAAAGTTTTCTAACCCTTCCAGATTCAGGCCGCTGCGACCCAACGCGGAGATGATACCCGAGGTGGCGGTTTGGCCGAGTCCGAACGGGTTACCCACGGCAACGGCGAAATCCCCGACGCGCAGTTGGTCAGAGTCCGCCATTTTAACTTCTTGCAGATTCTTGGCATCGTTCAGTTGCAGCAGGGCGATGTCGCTTTGCTCATCGCGACCCAGCAGTTTGACTTCATATTCCCGACCGTCATTCAACTGCACGCGAATTTTATCGGCGTTGTTGATGACGTGGTTATTGGTCAGTACATACCCTTTTGCCGCATCGATAATCACGCCGGAACCGAGGCCTTCAAACGGGCGACTGTTCTGCTTGCCTGACGGTGCATTCGGGCCAAAGAAGAATTTAAACTCTTCCGGTACACGTTGGCGCTGCGTTTGTGTGCCTTCCACATGCACGCTGACCACAGCAGGCAGCACCTTTTCCAACATCGGTGCCAGACTGGGTAACTGTTGACCTTCCACCACGGCGGGCAGGGCGGCAAATGCTGCTGGAAGCGATGACAATGCCAAGCTCATGCTTACTGCCAGTGCGCTGAATAATAATGATTTTTTCTTCATTTGACGTTATCTCTCACAACCTGCGAACCATCGACAGTATGTCGATTATGAATAAAACGATGATATATAAACTTAAACGGCTGGTGAAGAGTCGACCAGCGAATAACGTGTAAAGTTCACTGCTCTTTCGTCAAGGGAATGTAACTATCGTCAAACTGTGCAGGGAAGGGGTATCGGGGATGTAGGCTGCGTGAAGGATCGTGTCCTTCACGCAGTGGTGCGCAGGGGGTTATTTGCGCAGCGGGCGCTCACCGCGCAGCAGTCCTGAGGCTCCGTCTGAATAATCGCGCGGCGGCATGCCTACCGGGGCCTGATCGTTGTCTGCTTCCGCCTCGGTTAAGCGATAGCGAAACGGGTTATCCTGCATCGGCAAATCTGGCAGCAGGCTGCTAGAGCTTTTTGCCATATGCTGGTACAACTGACGGTAATCTTTTGCCATGTTGTCCAACAATTCGGCGCTGTGGGCAAAATGGCCCACCAACTCCTGACGATAGGTCTCCAGTTCGGTTTTGCTCTTTTCCAACTCGCTTTGCAGCGCTTGTTGCTGCCGCAGTTTAGGGTTGCCAAAGCGCATGGCGACAGCACCGATGATGATGCCGACAACTAATCCTATTAGCGCATACTCCCAAGTCATAAAGACACCTCTTTCGACGTCGTTGTCCCGTAGGGTTTTTTCACTTCATAATAGCTACTATAACCGCTAACGCCGCCCGAGTGGAGTCCCTAAACGCGACGCTGTAAGGTAATTGGGATCTATTTCAGGTGATATCATGGAAAAATGCGACGATCGCGGAGCGAATCGCCGTCAACGGGCGATAAAACACGACTAACTTTTTTTCGGAAAATGACGGATGAAAGGAGAATCCGAGATGATACAACCGACAACGCTGCCGCTTGCTGGGCCACTGGCGCACTATCAGCAGGCAGTGGCGGCGGGCGAGTATCAGCCTGATGAAGTACAACGGCAAACGGTAATTGCGCTGCACGGTATTTATCAGGCCTTGCAAGGGCGCGACGCATCGCAGGAGACTCCCGTATCCGATGGCCGTTTTACCCGCTGGCGGCACTGGTTGGGGCTGGCGGATAAACCGCCGGTGGTCCCGGTGCAGGGGCTTTATATGTGGGGGGGCGTCGGACGCGGCAAAACCTGGCTGATGGATCTGTTTTTCCAAAGCCTGCCCACAGAGCGCAAGCTGCGGCTGCATTTTCATCGGTTTATGCTGCGCGTGCACGAGGAACTGAACCAGCTACAGGGACAACCGAACCCGATGGAACAGGTGGCCGATGGCTTTAAAGCGCAGACCGATGTGCTCTGCTTTGATGAGTTTTTCGTTACGGATATCACCGATGCCATGCTGTTGGCGGAACTGTTACGCGCGTTGTTCGCCCGCGGCGTTACATTAGTGGCCACATCCAACATTCCTCCGGATAACCTCTACCGCAACGGTCTGCAACGCAGTCGCTTTTTGCCGGCTATCGATCTTATCAAGCAGTACTGCGAGGTACGCAATGTGGATGCCGGTATCGATTATCGCCTGCGTACCCTGACGCAGGCGCATCTCTATCTGACGCCGCTGTCGTCGGAAACCGATGCTGAGATGCGTCAGATGTTCTCGCGCTTGTCTGGCCGGGCCTTCTCTGCGCCGGGGCCGGTGCTGGAGATCAACCACCGACCGATGCCGACGATCAGTGCGGGCGAGGGGGTGCTGGCCGTCGATTTTGCCACGCTGTGTCTCGATGCGCGCAGTCAGAATGACTATATTGCGCTATCGCGCCTCTACCACACGGTACTGCTGCACAACGTAACGGTGATGGGGAGCAAGGAAGAGAATGCGGCGCGCCGCTTTCTGGCATTGGTGGATGAGTTTTATGAGCGGCGGGTCAAACTGGTGATCGCCGCACAAACCTCGATGTTCGCGCTGTATCAAGGCGAGCACCTGAAATTTGAATACCAGCGCTGCCTGTCCCGACTGCAAGAGATGCAAAGTGAAGAATATTTGAGCCAACCGCACCTTGCCTGAGCGGACAACGGGGAATTTATCGCGCTTTGGTGGAAAAGAGGTCGATCTTTGCTATCGACTTCTCTATAATCTTGCGACCCCACGTTACAACGACGTTTTTTTCCCGAAACGTTAATCGCGCCGGCATGGCTATTCGAAGGGGTAGGTTTGCTGGACTAGATGCCGTGTGAACCTCGACACTTTTTTCTGAATTTATTGAAGCGTTTGGGTGTTCACCAACGTGTAACTTAAATTGGGTAAGCTTTTAATGAAAACTTTTACAGCTAAACCAGAAACCGTCAAACGCGACTGGTATGTTGTTGACGCGACCGGTAAAACTCTGGGCCGCCTGGCTACTGAACTGGCTCGCCGTCTGCGCGGTAAGCATAAAGCGGAATACACCCCGTACGTCGATACCGGTGATTACATCATCGTTCTGAACGCTGACAAAGTTGCTGTAACTGGCAACAAGCGTAACGACAAGATTTACTATCACCACACCGGCCACATCGGTGGTATCAAGCAAGCGACCTTTGAAGAGATGATTGCCCGCCGTCCTGAGCGTGTGATTGAAATCGCGGTTAAAGGCATGCTGCCGAAGGGCCCGCTCGGTCGTGCTATGTACCGTAAACTGAAAGTTTACGCAGGTAACGAGCACAACCACGCGGCACAGCAACCGCAAGTTCTGGACATTTAATCGGGATTATAGGCAATGGCTGAAAATCAATACTACGGCACTGGTCGCCGCAAAAGTTCCGCTGCTCGCGTGTTTATCAAACCGGGTAACGGCAATATCGTCATCAACCAGCGCAGCCTGGAACAGTACTTTGGTCGCGAAACTGCCCGCATGGTAGTTCGTCAACCGCTGGAACTGGTCGACATGGTTGGCAAACTGGATCTGTACATCACCGTTAAAGGTGGTGGTATTTCCGGTCAAGCGGGTGCCATTCGTCATGGTATTACCCGTGCGCTGATGGAGTACGATGTGTCTCTGCGTTCTGAACTGCGTAAAGCGGGCTTCGTTACCCGTGACGCACGTGAAGTTGAACGTAAGAAAGTCGGTCTGCGTAAAGCACGTCGCCGTCCTCAGTACTCCAAACGTTAATTTCTGGCGTTTATCGCTGCAAATCAACGCAAAAAACCCGGTGCTTGCATCGGGTTTTTTTTGTCTTGCACTCGGCTCATCGGGCTAATTCTGCCTGTATTTCACCTCATCAGATAAAAAAATAATCCTGCATTTCTGAGGGTTAGTAATGAAATTGCGCTTCTTTCACCACAGAACGCACAAAATCTGGTAAACTATTTGCCGATTTTGTGCTTGTATGCCAGCCGGCAATTTTCCCGAATGTTGATGCCGCCAGACGTTTTTCTTGTGGACAATCACGTACAGTGATTCCGGGCTATGCAGGATAGCGCCGTTTAGTTATTAGTCGTATTTCTCGATAAACTTGGAGGTTTTCATGGCTGTCGCTGCCAACAAACGTTCGGTGATGACGCTGTTTTCTGGTCAGTCCGACATTTTTAGCCATCAGGTTCGCATTGTCTTGGCGGAAAAGGGCGTGAGTGTCGAGATTGAGCTGGTGGATATGGATAACTTGCCACAGGATCTTATTGACCTCAATCCCTATGGCTCCGTGCCGACGCTGGTCGATCGTGAACTGACGCTGTATGAATCTCGTATCATCATGGAGTACCTTGATGAGCGTTTTCCTCATCCTCCGCTGATGCCGGTTTACCCGGTAGCGCGCGGTACCAGCCGTCTGATGATGCACCGCATTGAGTCCGATTGGTATTCTCTCCTGAAAAAAATCATGCAGGGGAATGCACAAGAAGCGGATGCAGCGCGTAAACAACTGCGCGAAGAGTTACTGGCCGTTGCACCTGTGTTCAATGAAGCGCCTTATTTCATGAGCGAAGAGTTCAGCCTTGTCGATTGCTATCTGGCTCCGCTGCTGTGGCGTTTGCCGCTGCTGGGCATCGAATTGACGGGCGCAGGGGCGAAAGAGCTGAAAGGTTATATGACGCTTGTCTTCGAACGTGATGCTTTCCTGGCATCCCTGACCGAAGCTGAGCGTGAAATCCGTTTGCACACCCGAGGTTAAACCTGTATGGCGTTGTCTCAACTGTCTCCGCGCCGTCCGTATCTGTTGCGGGCTTTTTATGATTGGCTGCTGGATAATCAATTAACGCCACATCTGGTGGTTGATGTATCACTGCCGGGCGTAATGGTGCCAATGGAATTCGCCCGCGATGGGCAGATTGTACTGAATATCGCTCAGCGTGCGGTAGGTGGCCTGGAGTTAGCTGATGACAGCGTGCGTTTTAACGCCCGCTTTGGGGGCGTACCGCGTCAGGTTTATGTCCCGATGGCCGCAGTGCTGGCTATTTACGCCCGTGAAAACGGTGCTGGCACCATGTTTGAGCCTGAGCCTGCCTATGAGCTGGATAACCTCATGGATACACAGGGTGAGGCATTGACGCCGGGTGTGGTGATGTCGGTTGTGGATAACGAGCAACAAGACAACGTGACGGAAACTAACCCACCTGATGACGAACCGCCTCCGGCTCCGCGCGGTGGGAGACCATCGTTACGCGTGGTGAAATAACCACATTCACAGAAAAGGGGCAACCGTCGGTATGCCCCTTTTTTATGGCAACAGCGTTGATGAATCATCGATAACCGTTTGCGGCAGGAGAGCTCGATGAAAATGACCAAGGGCCAGTGCCTATGCGGTGCCGTCACCGTCGAAGTACCGGAAGTGTGCGTGCATGACGTCAGCGTATGTCATTGCAACATGTGCCGCCAGTGGGGCGGCGGACCGCTGCTGGCGGTTGAGTGCAAACACGATGTGGTGCTGCACGGTGAAGAGAACGTTACGCATTATAGCCAACCGACTTAAAAATGATTACATCCTATGCCCTGATATGCGGCAAAGAAGCATAGCTGGCTGTTATCAAAATAATGTCGCTTGGCTATACCGCTCGTCAGAGTGGGCCGAGCGTACATTCTGCCGAATCTGTGGCACTCATCTCTATTACCTGCTGCTGGAAACGCAAACTTATGAACTGTCTGCGGGGATATTTCCAGACGATCGCAAGCGGCTGGTGAGCCAGATTTATATTGAAAGCAAACCGGATTTTTATGATTTCGCGCAACAGACACCGATGCTGACGGAGCAGGACATCCTCGATCAGTTCAATAGCAATAGCTAAACCTGCGCACAAGAAAAAGGCGGCTTACGCCGCCTTGATGGATAGCGTTCTGATTACACTTCCAGATAGTTCATGATGCCATCCGCGGCCTTGCGGCCTTCGGCAATGGCTGTCACCACCAGATCGGAACCGCGTACCGCATCGCCACCAGCGAAGATTTTCGGGTTACTGGTCTGGAACGCGCTCTCGCTCTGTTCTGGGGCCACGATGCGTCCCTGGCTGTCCAGATCCACGCCGTGTTTCGCCAACCAGTCCATCTTGTTCGGACGGAAACCAAACGCAATGATCACGGCGTCTGCTTCCAGCACATGCTCGGAGCCTTCGACGATTTCAGGACGACGGCGGCCATTGGCATCCGGCGCACCCATTTCAGTACGCGCCATTCTGACGCCACAGGCTTTACCGGCACCGTTGATCTCGATGCTGAGCGGTTGCAGATTGAACAGAAATTCCACGCCTTCTTCGCGCGCGTTTTTCACTTCGCGCTTGGAGCCGGGCATGTTGACTTCATCACGACGGTAGGCACAGCTCACGTGGGTTGCACCGTGGCGCACCGAGGTACGCACGCAGTCCATCGCGGTATCACCGCCACCCAGCACTACCACGCGCTTGCCGCTCATGTCGGTATAGGGTTCATCCGGCGCGGTTTCAAAGCCCATCAGTTGCTTGGTGTTGGCAATCAGGAACGGCAGGGCGTCGTACACGCCCGGCGCGTCCTCGTTTTCCAAACCGCCACGCATTGACTGGTAGGTGCCAACACCCAGGAATACCGCGTCGTAATCGGCGAGCAGGGTCTCCAGTGCGATGTCTTTGCCAATCTCCGTATTAAGCTGGAACTCAATGCCCATCTCGCTGAAGATTTCGCGGCGTTTGATCATCACCTCTTTCTCCAGCTTGAAGGCCGGAATACCGAAGGTCAGCAATCCGCCAATTTCAGGGTGACGATCGAACACCACAGCCTGCACACCGCTGCGTGCCAGCACGTCAGAGCACGCCAACCCTGCCGGGCCCGCGCCAACAATAGCAACACGCTTGCCGGTGGGTTTCACGTGAGACAGGTTGGGCTTCCAGCCCATTTCGATCGCTTTATCATTGATGTAGCGTTCGATATTGCCAATGGTGACCGCGCCAAACTCCGCATTAAGCGTACAGGAGCCTTCACACAGTCTGTCCTGCGGGCAAACGCGTCCGCACACTTCCGGCAAGCTGTTGGTTTGGTGTGACAGCTCAGCCGCTTCGATAATGCGCCCTTCGTTCGCCAGCTTCAGCCAGTTGGGAATGTAGTTGTGTACCGGGCACTTCCATTCGCAATAGGGGTTACCGCAGGCGAGGCAGCGGTCTGCCTGCGCCTTGGACTGGCTTTCGGAAAAGGGTTCGTAGATTTCCACGAACTCGATTTTGCGAATCTTTAACGGCTTCTTCGGCGGATCTACGCGCTGTAAGTCGATAAATTGATAAACGTTCTGACTCATAATGCCCTCTTACTGCGCCTGAACCCGCAATTCGGCTGCGGAACGACTACGATGCCCTAATAATGCCTTCACATCACTCGATTTGGGTTTCACCAGCGCGAAACGCGGCGCCCAGACCGGCCAGTTGGCGAGGATATCTTCGCCGCGATGGGAGCCCGTGTGTTGCACGTGCTCGGTGATCAGACCGCGCAAGTGCTCTTCGTGAATAGCCAGGTCATCGACCGACAGCACTTCCACCAACTCAGGGTTGACGCGTTTACGGAACTCGCCGTCTTCATCCAGTACGTAGGCAAAACCGCCGGTCATGCCTGCACCAAAGTTGACGCCGGTGCGGCCCAATACGCAGACGATACCGCCCGTCATGTATTCACAGCCGTTGTCGCCGATACCTTCCACCACGGTGATGGCACCGGAGTTACGCACGCCGAAACGTTCGCCCGCGCGGCCTGCGGCAAACAGTTTACCTCCAGTGGCACCGTACATGCAGGTGTTGCCAATAATGCTCGCCTCATGGCTGCGGAACGCGGAGCCGACCGGTGGACGCACGGAGATGCAGCCGCCAGCCATGCCTTTGCCCACATAGTCGTTGGCGTCACCGGTCAACGTCAGTTCGACGCCGCCTGCGTTCCATACACCAAAGCTTTGTCCGGCTGTGCCAGAGAAGTTGGCTTTGATCGGGTCGCTCGCCAGCCCTTGATCGCCGTGCTGAGCGGCAATGGCACCGGACAGCGTTGCGCCGACGGAACGGTCGGTGTTGCGGATATCAAAGTAGAGCGCTTTACTCTGTTTTGCTGCGATGTGCGGTTGCGCCTGAGACAGCAGCGCCTTGTTCAACAGCCCTTCATCGAACGGCGGGTTGCTCTCGGTGCAGTACAGCGCTTTGCCCGGCTGCGCGGTTTGCAGCAGTGCAGAGAGATCCAGCTTGTTCTGCTTGGCGGTGAAGCCATCCAGCTCCACCAGCAGATCGGTACGACCAATCAAATCAACCAGTTGACTAACACCCAGCTCCGCCATCAGCATGCGAGTTTCCTGGGCAATAAAGTTGAAGTAATTGATCACACGCTCTGGCAGGCCGTGGTAGTGATCGCGGCGCAGTTTGTTATCCTGTGTAGCAACGCCGGTCGCGCAGTTGTTCAGGTGGCAAATACGCAGGTATTTACAGCCGAGTGCTACCATCGGGCCGGTGCCGAAGCCGAAGCTTTCTGCTCCCAGAATCGCCGCTTTGATGATATCGACGCCGGTTTTCAGACCGCCGTCCACTTGCAGACGGATTTTGTGGCGCAAGCCGTTAGCCACCAGCGCTTGCTGGGTTTCCACCAGCCCCAGTTCCCACGGGCAGCCAGCATATTTCACTGAACTGAGCGGGCTGGCACCGGTGCCGCCGTCATACCCGGCGATGGTGATCAGGTCGGCATAGGCTTTAGCGACACCGGTCGCAATGGTGCCCACGCCCGGTTCGGAAACCAGCTTGACCGAAATCATCGCTTTCGGATTGACCTGCTTCAGGTCGAAAATCAACTGAGCCAAGTCTTCGATGGAGTAAATATCGTGGTGCGGTGGCGGCGAAATCAGCGTTACGCCCGGCACGGAATAACGCAGCCTGGCGATGTACGGCGTCACTTTATCACCCGGTAACTGGCCGCCTTCACCCGGTTTGGCTCCCTGTGCCACTTTAATCTGAATCACGTCAGCGTTGACCAGATACGCGGGGGTCACACCGAAGCGACCAGAGGCCACCTGCTTGATACGTGACACTTTATTGGTGCCGTAGCGCGCTGGATCTTCACCACCCTCACCAGAGTTGGAGTTACCACCTATGGTGTTCATGGCTTCCGCCAGGGACTCATGGGCTTCAGGGCTCAGTGCACCGATAGACATGGCGGCGGTGTCAAAGCGCTTAAACAGCTCGCTGGCCGGTTCTACGTCGTCAACCGGAATGGCTACGCCTTCCTGCGGTTTAATGGCCAGCAGGTCGCGCAGCGTCGCCACCGGGCGTTCGTTGACGTGTTTGGCATATTCCAGGTAGTCACTGTATTCGCCGCTTTTCACGGCTTGTTGCAGGCTGTTAACCACATCCGGGTTGTAGGCGTGGTATTCGCCGTCGTAAACGAATTTCAGCAGGCCACCCTGTTCCAGCGTTTTGCGCTTCAACCAGGCGCGTTTTGCCAGATTTTGCAGGTCTTGCTCGAAATCACCGAAGTTGGCACCACCAATACGGCTCACCACACCGTGGAAGCAGAGCGCAGACAGCTCTTTGTGCAGGCCCACCGCTTCAAACAGCTTGGAGCACCGGTACGAGGCGATAGTAGAGATGCCCATTTTGGACATGATCTTGTACAGCCCCTTGTTGATGCCGTTGCGGTAGTTGAGCATTACCGTACGGTAAGGCTTCTCGATGGTGTGGTTATCCACCAATCGCGCCAATGACTCATACGCCAGATACGGATAGATAGCCGTAGCGCCGAAGCCCAGCAGCACGGCGAAGTGATGCGGGTCACGGGCGCTGGCGGTTTCAACAATCAGGTTGGCATCGCAGCGCAGGCTCTTTTCCACCAGACGGTGTTGTATCGCACCCACTGCCATCGGTGCCGGAACCGGTAAACGGTGATCGCTGATGGCGCGGTCGGAAAGCACCAGTAACACCGCCCCTTCACGTACTTTGCGTTCGGCCTCTTCACACAGCGCCTCAACGGTTTGCTGCAATGATTGCTCGCGCGGATCGAAGGTCAGATCCAGCGTTTCCGCACGGTAGTGCTGCTGATCTTGGGTGAGCAACTGCGTAAAGTCGGAGTACAACAGGATCGGCGATTTGAAGCTTAAACGGTGCGCTTGCCCTTCGGCTTCACAGAATACGTTCATTTCGCGGCCAATACAGGTCGCCAGCGACATCACGTGCGCTTCACGCAGCGGATCGATTGGCGGGTTGGTCACCTGCGCAAACTGCTGACGGAAATAGTCGTAAATGATACGCGGACGGCTGGAGAGCACGGCAAACGGGGTGTCATCACCCATGGAACCGGTGGCTTCCTGGCCGTTTTCGCCCAGTACGCGCACGATTTGGTCCAGCTCTTCGCTGCTGTAGCCGAACTGCTTCTGGTAAGTTTCCAGCAGGTTATCATCCAGCTTACGGCTGCCAACCTGATCGTCCGGCAGTTCTTCAAACGGCACCAGACGCTTGACGTTGCGTTCCATCCACTCTTTGTACGGGTGGCGGCCTTTAAGATCGTTGTCGGTTTCGTTGGAGTGCAGAATGCGGCCTTCGAGGGTATCGATAACCATCAGTTCGCCGGGGCCAACGCGACCCTTTTCCACCACTTCGTCCGGCTGATAATCCCAAATCCCCACTTCAGACGCACAGGTGATCAGTTTGTCTTTGGTGATGACGTAGCGCGCCGGGCGCAGACCGTTACGGTCCAGGTTACAGGCCGCGTAGCGACCATCGGACATGACGATACCGGCCGGGCCGTCCCACGGCTCCATGTGCATGGAGTTAAAGTCAAAGAACGAACGCAGCTCCGGGTCCATGTCCGGGTTATTCTGCCAGGCGGGCGGTACCAGCAAACGCATGGCGCGCACGATATCCATCCCGCCGCTCAGGAACAGCTCCAGCATGTTATCCAACGAACTGGAGTCAGAGCCGGTTTCGTTAACGAACGGTGCGGCATCTTGCAGATCGGGGATCAGCGGTGTTTTAAACTTGTAGGCGCGCGCGCGCGCCCATTGACGGTTACCGGCAATGGTGTTGATTTCACCGTTATGCGCCAGATAGCGGAACGGCTGGGCCAAAGGCCAACGCGGCACGGTGTTGGTGGAGAAGCGTTGGTGGAACAGGCAGATGGCTGATTCCAGACGCAAATCCGCCAGGTCCAGGTAAAAGCGCGGCAGATCCGCCGGCATACACAGACCTTTATAGATATTGATCAGGTTGGAGAAACTACAAACGTAGAACTCTTTATCCTGAATCCGTTTTTCAATACGGCGGCGTGCCATGAACAGGCGGCGCTCCATATCGCGCGGCGACCATCCCGCCGGGGCGTTGACAAAAATCTGTTCGATGCGCGGCAGTGAGGAGAGGGCAATTTCACCGAGCACGTCCGGGTTGGTGGGTACTTCACGCCATCCCAGTACGGATAAGGTTTCGTTTTGCAGCTCTTCTTCCACAATGCGGCGCGATCTCAGGGCCAGATCCTGGTCCTGATTGAGGAACATCATGCCCACGGCATAGTTCTTCGCCAACCGCCAGCCGTGCTCTTCGGCCACCAGTCGGTAGAAACGATCGGGTTTTTGTAATAACAAGCCGCAGCCGTCGCCGGTCTTGCCGTCAGCAAGGATCGCGCCACGGTGCTGCATACGGGCCAGTGCGTGAATCGCAGTACGCACGACCTTGTGGCTCGGTTCACCTTCTATATGGGCGATCAATCCGAAACCACAGTTGTCTCTCTCTTGGGATGCATCGTACAACATATCTCAGTGAACCTCCCCAGGCTCTGTATGACTCTCACAACCTACTTCGTTCGGCACCGTGGCGTTGAACGGTGGCGGATGGCGGGGTCGCGCATCCTGCCGTTCTCTTCTTCGGCCTCTCGTGACGGTCTTACAAGTGGACTATGACTTGCTTTAAGAGGGAGTCTTTCTTTTCTAACTGCATAAATATGACGAGTCGTGGACTCGTCGGGAAAGCTTCCAGCGGACTCCCAAATTAGCGAGAAAGCCAGTTCAGGTCAAATATCAATGCAAAATGTGCGATTAAGGGATAATTTTTAGTTATGATTATGAAAATAAATGATTTTTTTAAAAAAAATCCCCGTTGGGCAGCACATCGGCTGCTGAATGAAGTGTGAGCTGTATCACTATGCAAAAGCGTGAATATCTCGTCACTCTGCTGCGTTATCTCTACGTTATAGAATATTCTGCTGTGGATATCCACTTTTAGATTTAATGAAACTCTTTTTAAGTAACGATTCATCTTTTCATGACGCGCGCGTAGGGGATTAGAAAATTTAATCATCGTAGATGTGAGTTTATTTTCACTAAAAGCGAATAAAAATGCATTTCATTGGAATGTGAGTGATTGATCGCGGTCATCGCGAACGCTGGAAGAGAAGGGTAGTCTGCTTTCCCTCAGGGGGTAGGTTAGAATATGCAATTGCAAAAATTAATCAATATGTTTGGCGGGGATTTACAACGTCGTTATGGCGAAAAGATTCATAAACTGACGCTGCACGGCGGCTTTAACTGCCCAAATCGGGATGCCACACTCGGACGGGGTGGCTGCACGTTCTGCAATGTGGCCTCTTTTGCCGATGAAACCATGCAACGCCAAAGCATTGCGGAGCAACTCAACACGCAGGCGGGCAAGGTCAATCGCGCCAAACGCTATCTGGCCTATTTTCAGGCCTACACCAGCACCTATGGCGAAGTGCAGATGCTGGACCGGCTTTATCAGGAAGCGTTGCAACAAGCCGAAATCGTTGGCCTGTGCGTGGGAACGCGTCCTGATTGTGTGCCGGACAGCGTGCTGGATCTGTTGGCGGGTTACCATGCGCAAGGTTATGAGGTGTGGCTGGAACTGGGGCTACAGAGCGCCTGGGATAAAACGCTGCATCGCATCAATCGCGGTCATGATTTTGCCTGCTATCAGGAACGGTGCAGCGTGCGCATCAGCGCGGCCTGCGCGTGTGCTGGCACCTGATTGTCGGGCTGCCGGGCGAGGGTCGCGATCACTGCATGACGACGCTGCAACGCGTGGTGGATACCGGCGTCGAGGGTATCAAACTTCACCCTCTGCATATCGTTGATGGCAGCATTATGGCTAAGGCCTGGCGCGCCGGACGCCTCTGCGAATTACCGCTTGCCACTTACGTCGCCACGGCAGCCGAGATGATTCGCCACATGCCGCCAGACGTGGTGTTTCACCGTATTTCTGCCAGCGCTCGACGACCGACGCTGCTGGCACCGCTATGGTGCGAAAATCGCTGGACCGGGATGGTGGAACTGGATTTATACCTTCATGCTCACGGGGTGCAAGGCTCCGCGCTCTCTCAGCCATATCAACCGTTTATCCTCGGATAATGTTAACGCGTTGTGGTGATTGTCTCACCGCATCGTGCTGGGTTTTACGTTATGATGGCGCGGTGGGTATCCAAGGAAATTCTCTATGAAGCAGATCCGGTTGTTGGCCCAGTACTACGTCGATTTGATGGTAAAGCTCGGGCTGGTACGTTTTTCACTGTTACTGGCCTCGGTGCTGGTGCTATTGGCGATGTCCGTGCAGATGGCAGTTACGCTGTTGCTGACCGGCAAGGTCGAAGACATCGATGTGGTCCGTTCGGTGTTTTTGGGGCTATTGATTACCCCCTGGGCGGTCTATTTCCTCTCCGTGGTGGTGGATCAGTTGGAGGAGTCGCGCCAACGTCTGGCTAAGCTGGTGGCGAAGCTGGAGGAGATGCGCCTGCGCGATCAGACGCTGAACGAGCAGCTCAAGGGCAATATTGCCCAGCTCAATCAGGAGATTGCCGATCGCGAAAAGGCGGAAGAGGCGCGCCTGATGATGCTGAGCAAGCTCAAAGAGGAGATTGCCGGACGCGAACAGGCGCAGGTGGAACTGGAGCAGCAATCTGCGCTGTTACGATCGTTTCTGGATGCCTCGCCAGACCTGGTGTACTACCGCAATGAAAATAAAGAGTTTTCCGGCTGTAACCGTGCGATGGAACTGCTGCTGGGCCGCAGCCAGAAACAACTGGTAGGCTTGACGCCGAAAGACGTCTACACCCCAGACGTGGCAGAAAAAGTGATGGAAACGGATGAGAAAGTGTTCCGTCACAACGTGTCGCTTACCTATGAGCAGTGGTTGGTCTATCCCGATGGGCGCAAAGCCTGTTTTGAACTGCGCAAGGTGCCTTTCTATGACCGCATGGGCAAACGACACGGGCTAATGGGTTTTGGACGCGATATAACCGAGCGTAAGCGCTATCAGGACGCGTTAGAGAACGCCAGTAGGGATAAGACCACTTTTATCTCAACGATCAGCCACGAGCTTCGTACGCCGCTTAATGGCATTGTTGGCCTTAGCCGCATCTTGCTCGATACCCATTTGGATGCGGAACAGGAAAAATACCTCAAAACCCTGCATGTCAGCGCCATCACGCTGGGCAATATCTTTAACGACGTGATCGAGATGGACAAGCAGGAGCGCCGCAAGGTGCAACTGGATAATCAGCCTATTGATTTTATTGGCTTCCTGGCAGATCTGGAAAATCTGGGCGGTTTGCTGGCGCAGCCGAAGGGGTTGCAACTGGTCGTTGAACAGCATTCCCCGTTACCACAACGGGTGATTACCGATGGCACGCGTCTGCGCCAGATTCTGTGGAACCTGCTCAGCAACGCGGTGAAATTTACCCAGAAAGGAAAAATCGTGGTGCGCGTTTCGCATGACGCGGACAGCCTGCTGCGCTTTGATGTCGAAGACTCCGGTATGGGCATCCCCGAGGATGAGTTGGAGAAAATCTTCGCCATGTACTATCAGGTAAAAGATAAACACGGTGGTAAACCCGCGACCGGTACCGGTATTGGCCTGGCGGTTTCCAAACGTCTGGCGCAGAACATGGGCGGCGATATCCATGTCACGAGTACGCAGGGCAAAGGTTCTTGCTTTACGCTGACCGTTACCGCCCCGGCGCTGGAAGATGAGGTGATTGTCGGTGGAGAGGATGAGTTGCCGTTACCTGCGCTCAACGTGCTGCTGGTGGAGGACATCGAACTGAACGTGGTTGTGGCGCGTTCGGTGTTGGAGAAACTGGGCAGCAGCGTGGAAGTGGCGATGACCGGGCAGGAAGCGCTGACGATGTTCGATCCGGACGAGTTCGATCTGGTGCTGCTGGATATCCAACTGCCGGACATGACCGGATTGGATGTGGCGCGTGAACTGCGCAAAAAATATGCCGGACAAGACTTGCCGCCGCTGATTGCCCTAACGGCTAACGTGCTGCGCGATAAAAAAGAATATCTCGATGCGGGTATGGAAGATGTGCTGAGCAAACCGCTGGCGGTGCCGGCATTAACCGCTGTTATTAAACAGTATTGGGACTATGCGGATGAGCCTGAGCAGGCCACTCCCACCGTTTCGGAGCAGGAACCGGTTCGAGAAGCGTTGCTTGATATTCCCATGTTGCAACAATATCTGGATTTGGTCGGGCCATCGCTGATCCATCAGAGTGTTGCTATGTTTGAGCAGATGATGCCCGGCTATCTCGCCGTGCTGGATTCCAACATGACAGCGCGCGATCAAAAAGGCATTGCGGAAGAGGGGCACAAAATCAAAGGTGCTGCCGGTTCCGTTGGGTTACGCCATCTACAGCAGGTGGCGCAGCAAATCCAGACCACGACGCTGCCCGCCTGGTGGGACAACGTGCAGGAGTGGATTGACGAACTGAAACACGACTGGCAGCACGATATTGACGTATTGAAAGCGTGGGTGGCTGAACAGGAAAAACGCGCCCGCAAATAGCTGGCGCACGTAAGCTCGATGCGTTTAGGGGGGGTGTGAACAGGGTGAGGTTGGGGCGAAAAGGATTTTCAGGGGCCTAAAAAAAAATGACCCCGACCGAGGCCGGGGTGCGCGAATTATGCGCCAACACCAGGGAAACTATGCACCTGCTTGATAATTATTAGCAGTTTCAGTTAGCAGGTGCGTGTATTCGCAACGTCGTAAGGTGACGAACCGCTCAAGCAACAAAATAGCAAATGCAGAAATCTTTGTTACAAGAATCATTAAAATGTGTGATGTAGATTAGTGTTTGTCAATCAAAAAATCAATTAGTTGATGTAATGAAATGAAGGAAAATATGATGAAACGAGTCGGCATCGTTCTGAGCGGTTGCGGCGTCTATGATGGCGCCGAAATTCACGAAGCAGTGCTGACGCTGCTTGCCGTCGATCGTGCGGGGGCTCAGGCGGTATGTTTTGCCCCTGATCAGCCACAATTTCATGTGGTTAATCATCTGACGGGTGAAGTAACTGGTGAGAATTGCAATATTTTAGTCGAGTCCGCGCGTATCACCCGTGGAAACATTCAGCCACTGTCGCAGGCGGATGCCAGCCAATTGGATGCGTTAATTGTTCCCGGCGGTTTTGGCCTAGCGAAGAATCTCAGTGATTTCGCGACCAAAGGCGCGGCGTGTCAGGTTGATGAATCATTGGCATTACTCACGCAAGAAATTTATAAGCAGAACAAACCAATTGGTTTTATTTGCATCGCTCCGGCGCTGTTGCCAAAACTGCTGGGGGAGTCTGTAAGAGTTACAATTAAAAATGATATCGATACCGCAGAATGTATAGAAGAAATGGGCGGTACGCACATTGTTTGTCCGGTGGATGATATTGTGGTGGATGCTCAACACAAAGTGGTGACAACGCCTGCTTACATGCTGGCGAACTCCATTAGCGAGGCGGCCAAAGGCATCGATAAACTGGTTGAACGTGTTCTGGGCTTTACCGAATGAGAGGGTGGGGCAAAAAACGCGTTGTGATCCCTGGGATAAAACGCTGGGTACTACGCAGCGTCCTCTCGTTGCTTGGCCTGTGGCTGGCGGTGATTTTTGTGTTCGCGTTTTTGCCGGTTCCGTTTTCTGCCGTGATGGCGGAGCGGCAGGTGAGCGCCTGGCTGAGCGGTGATTTTTCTTACGTTGCTCGCTCGACGTGGGTGCCGATGGATGAGATAGCGCCCGTGATGGCGCTGGCGGTGATCGCCGCTGAAGATCAAAAATTCCCGGAACACGCCGGGTTTGATATGGCCGCTATCCGGGCAGCGCTGGCGCACAATGAGCGTGACGGTGCGCGTGTGCGCGGTGGCTCGACGCTCACGCAGCAAATGGTGAAAAACCTGTTTCTGTGGGATGGTCGAAGCTGGTTGCGTAAAGGGCTGGAAGCAGGTATCACAGTGGGGGTTGAACTGGTCTGGACCAAACGGCGCATTTTGACGGTCTACCTGAATATTGTAGAGTTCGGGCCGGGGATTTTCGGCGTGCAGCAGGCGGCACAGCACTTCTTCAACAAGCCCGCCAGCCGCTTGACGGCCGGTGAGGCGGCGTTGCTGGCGGCGGTGTTGCCGAATCCGATTCGCTTTCGGGTTAACGCACCGTCACGCTATGTGAGCCAACGCCAGCAGTGGATACTGCGTCAAATGTCCCAGATAGGGGGCGAAGCGTTTTTGCGGACTAACGGACTGCGTTGAAGGCTGGCTTGCCCTGCGCCGTTCGTGCGTTTGGCTATCGTTGAAAGGGGAAGTTATGCGAGTGGTGATGTTTAACAGGCTGGCACGCGTGTGTGCGCTGATGCTGTGGGTTATTGGCGGTGTCGTTATGCAGGCACATGCACAGGCGCAGGAACGTCACGACGATCCTTACGCGTTTCTGCAACAGTCGGTGCTGACGACGGTTAAGCAGCAACTGAGGCACGGCACGGAGAAACCGCAAACGCGGCTCGCTTACACCGAACTGATCGCTCAGGCAGAAAAAGCACTCAACAAACCCAACCCGAGCGTGACTGAAAAGGGTATGACGCCACCCAGTGGCTCTAAACACGATTATATGAGCCTCAGCGTCTACTGGTGGCCCGATAGCAACAAATCTAATGGATTGCCTTGGGTGCGCCGTGACGGCGTTATAAACCCTGTCAGCAAGAGTGATGGCATCGACGGCGTTCGGTTGGAAAATTTTACCGATCAGGTGTACACACTGACGTTAGCCTGGTACTTCTCTGATAACGCTGCCTATGCCGATAAGGCCATTTCGCTGATTCGCACCTGGTTTATCGACCCAGAAACCCGCATGAATCCCAACCTTGATTTCGCCCAGGGTGTGCCAGGCATTGCGCCAGGACGCGGGGCGGGCGTGCTCGACGGACGCTATAGCTAAACGACTTAATTTTGATTACATTATTTAAATGAGCTATTCAATTGATTTTAGACGTAAAGTGATATCTACACGGAAAAACGAAGGGTTGAGTATCCGAGAAACAGCGAAGCAATTTCGGATTGGCCCTGCCTCTGTATCGCGTTGGATTAATCAAATAGAGTCAAAAGCATCGACCACGCGTCAGCGAAAGATCGATAAATCCGAGTTGATAAAAGATGTTGAACAATATCCAGATGCTTACCAAAAAGAACGTGCAGAGCGTTTTGGCGTTTGTCAGAAGGCCATTTGGCAAGCGCTTAAAAAGCTGGGATTGACCTATAAAAAAAACTCTACGTCATCCGAAAGCCGACGAAAACGCCCGGCAGGGATTTCAACAAAAAAAACAACAGTATGAAAAAGAAGGTAAACCTATTGTTTTTATTGATGAAAGTGGTTTTTCACACGATGCCCCACGGACTCACGGCTATTCCCCAAAAGGTCAACGGTGTTTTGGCCTGAAGAACTGGGGAGCTAGGGGAAGAACAAATGTTATCGGCGCTTTATTAGGCACAACGCTGTTTGCTATCGGATTATTTGATATCAATATTAACAGCGATGTTTTCTATGCCTGGGTCACACAAGTCCTTATCCCAGTACTCCCTAAAAACAGTGTAATCATGATGGACAATGCCACTTTTCACAAAAAACATAATATTCAACAAGTCATCATCGATGCAGGGTATATGGTGGAGTATTTGCCTACATATTCGCCAGATCTTAACCCAATTGAGCATAAATGGGCACAAGCAAAAAGCAAAAAAAGAGAGATGGGTTGCGATACAGAGAGTTTGTTCTCAGTCCATATGGTGTAATCAAAATTAAGTCGCTTGGCTATACTTCTCCACCCGCATTGTGGATGCGCTGATTATGCTGCGCGGCTACCGAGGATGGAAAAAAGAGGATGACGCACAGATGCGTGAGTGGATGACGGCCTATCTGGGCTGGTTGCAAACCAGTAAGCTGGCGAAGCGGGAATCGGAAGCGAAGAACAACCACGGTAGCTGGTACGCCGCGCAGGTGGCCGGTATTGTCTGGTATCTCGACAAGAAAGACGTCGTTTCTGCGATGGCCGCGCTACAGCGTACCAAGCTGAATCACCAGATTCAGGATGACGGTGCGCAGCCGGAAGAGCTGTCTCGCACCCGCTCCTTTCACTACAGCTATTTCAACCTGCAAGCCATTACCAACATGGCAGTATTGGCAGACAAAGTGGGTGAAGATCTGTGGCGCTATCGCACGCCGCAAGGCAGCGGTATCGCAAATGCCTTTAATTTCCTGGCCCCTTATCTGGACAAGGATAACCGCTGGCCTTACAAATCGTTTGATCAAAAAAGCGCGCGGTTAATTCCTCTGATGCTGCGGGTGGATGAGGCCAAGGGAAATACGCGCTACCGTAATCGTATTGAAAAAGCAGGATTTTCCACCTTCCTGTCCGGTAAGTCGCGTGACAAGCAGGATATCGGTGGCGACATTGGTCAAGAGACGCGACGCGACGTTTGGCTGCTCTCATCGCTGGCCAGTGCACCTGGCGCATAATTCGGATGACGGAAAATGAAAAAGGGTGCCGAGGCACCCTTTTTTTGCTACGACGAGCGATCATTCCAAGAAGGTGAACGCCGTCGTCACGTGTTTCACGCCACTCACTTTGCTGGCAATCTCAGCAGCAGAACGCCCTTCGCGCTGGGTGACCAGACCCAACAGGAAGACTTCACCGTTCTCTGTCGTCACTTTGACGTTGGATGATTTTACCGTATCAGTGGCAAGCAACTGGGAGCGCACTTTGGTAGTGATCCAGGTATCCATGGAAGCGGTGCCCATGGAGACTGGGGTGCCTTTACGGATCTCGTTATAGACTTCCGACGCACCATCCACGCCCATGGCTATCTGTTTCGCCCGGCTGGCCAAGTCGATGGTGGGGGCTTGCCCGGTCAGCAACACCTTACCCTGATAGGCTGTCGCGACGATGCGCGCGTCTTTGGATAACTGCTGATCTTTGCTGATGGCGTTGGAGACACGGACTTCCAATGTACCATCATCCACCTGCGTGCCAACTGAGCGTGGGTCGGTCACAGTCTTGGTAGCAACAGCACCGCCAACGGCAGCGATGCCAATACAACCTTGCAGCAACAGGGCGACAGACAGCACGGCAAATGCAGAACATATCCTCATGGGGTGCTCCTTAATCGTTCTGGTGTGGGAAAAGGGAATTATCAATCAAATCGCACAGGCAATTAACGGTCAGCATGTGCATCTCCTGCACACGCGCACTGCGATGTGAAGGTATACGAATTTCAACATCTTGCGGGCCAAGCAGACCGGCCAGTTCCCCGCCATCGTAACCGGTCAGTGCGACAATCGTCATATCACGTGTCACCGCGGCTTCCACGGCTTTCACAATATCTCGGCTGTTGCCTCGGGTGGAGATCGCCAGCAAAATATCGCCCGCTTGCCCCAGTGCACGTACCTGTTTTGCATACACTTCTTCATGCAGACGATCGTTGGCTATCGCGGTTAAGACTACATTATCCGCATTTAGTGCAATCGCCGGTAAACTGGGGCGCTCCGCTTCGAATCGGTTGATCATGCTGGCGGCAAAATGCTGTGCGTTAGCGGCGGATGTCCCATTGCCACAGCACAGGATTTTGTTACCGTTGAGTAATGAGTGCACCAGTGCAGTGGCGGCTCTGGCGATCGAATCGGGTAGGGCTTCCGCTGCGGCGATTTGTGTTTGAATACTTTCGGTGAAACAGACTTTTATTCTATCCAGCACGGTGCATTAACCTATTTTCCAAGCGATCCATTGAGCAATGCGATCTTTTCTCTGACAACGACACCGTCCAGATGCGGTGTTTACGCGCCAAAGGCGTTTGGCAACCAATCATAGTGTTCGCCGGTAATCGCCAGTATATCGAATCGGCAGCTTGTCGTGTCAAAACTCTGCTGTCGCTGCGCCAGCCACAGCGCAGCTGCCTGCAATAACCGCTGTTGTTTGCGTGACGTCACACTCTCTGCTGCCGAACCAAATTGCGCATTTTTGCGGTAACGTACCTCGACAAAGACCCAGGTGTGTTCATCCCGCATAATCAAATCCAGCTCACCGCCGCGATAATGTACGTTGGCGGCAACGAACGTCAGCCCGGCCTGCTGTTCCAGATAGTGCCGGGCATGCTGCTCATAGCGTGTGCCTGTCGCTCGCTGATTCAGGGAACGGGCACCAACTGGCCTTGGCGATATTGCAGCCAGGTTAATTGGCGATTAATTACGCAATCTGCGCTGGCCGTTAACGTGCCCGTTGCGCCAGTAATTTGCTGGCTGGACGACTGACGTAAATCGGTAAAGTGGTTCGCCAACGCCCAGGCATCCATCCCCATGGCATAGAGGCGTACCAGTGAGTAGTCATTCTTGAACTGGCTCGCCACTTGTTGCATCAACGCCGGGTTGCTGCCCGCCAGCAAGGGAATCTCACTGAACTGAAGGCCTTCCATTTCAAGACGGAAGTCTGGCCCCAGCCCTGCCTGGAAACTACGCGAGCTGGCATACAACGCCGTGCGTGACTGCGAGGTGGTGCGCATATCGATCATCGGTTTAATCAGCGCCAATTCATCCGGCGTCGCCAGAATATAAACGGCGTCGACATTGCCGCTGCCGCTGGTGCTGACGGTGGGTTCAATCTGTGCCGGGATGGTTAACCCGCCAATGGTTGTGCCCGGCTGTGCCGCCGAGGACATCACATTGACCGGTTGACCGTTCAAGCTCAATCCTGCACCGCTGTTGATTGCCTGTTTCAGCTCTGCGGTATTACCAAAGCGTTGTTGCAGCAGCGTATTACCGCCCTGGCTTTGCCAGGCTTGGGCAAAGGCGTTAATTACGCGATCCCCCAACGCACCGCGCGGCACCAGCAGCAACGGCTGTTGTTTGCCTTGGCGATGAATAAATTGCGCCGCGTCGCGCGCTTCATCCTCCGGTGACAGAGCGAAAAAGCACATGTTGGGGGTGTTTTGCACATGCTCGGGCTGATTAAGCGCCAGAATGTTCACCGTGGTTTGTTGGCTGGTGAGTTGCTCAACGTCATTTTTCAGCAAAGGCCCAACGATGATCGACGCGCCGTCACGCTGTGCCTGTGCGACCAGATTTGCTACGGGCTGCGACGTGGTATCGTAGACTTTCACTGACACACCGCTGGCGGCTTCAGGAGCCGGTGATAAGCTGGCTGGCGTAGCATACGGGGCACTGATTGACTTTACCGCTCCGTTGTCTGTTGCAGCGGAGGCCGTATCGACAGGCGCGCTGTAGGCCATGCTGGCCTGGCCGCTTTTCGCCGCATTAAAGCCCAGTTGGATGGCATTGGCGAACACCTGTGCCTGACCGTTGAGCGGCAGCAGCAGGGCGACGCCACCGCCGGCGACCGGTAAGGCGGTTTGGCCCGATGCCAGCGGTGTCGGCAGCGTTTGTGCCGCCGGGTGGCGCGGATAGCGCGTCTGCCAGTCGCTTAGAGCGGCTTTTAACTGATCGCTCGACTCGCGGTTGTTCTGGTAAGTGGTGAGCAGATCCATCCATCCGGCCAGCACGTTCTCATTGGCGTTGATCAGCACGGTACTGGCTGCCTGCGCAGACATCTGTGTCAGGGCAACCCAGGTCTGATCGATATTTTTTTGATGCTCATCGCCTTTAAGCTGCGGCTCTTGGGCGATATAGGCACGCAGCAAGTCAGCAGAGTGCTGGCCTTGATGTGCGTTGATTTGCGCCTGATAGTAACGCGCCTGTTGGTCGGCGGAGAGTGCGCTGACGTCCAGCCCTTGCAGTGCGGCGGCGGTGCCGTTGCTGTCGTTGTTAGCGGCGGCAATTTCCGCTTTCAGCAGTTGCTGCTCACGCTGCTGCGGTTGTGCCAACTGTGCAGGCAGTGCATTGAACTGTTCGGTTGCCTGGGGGCGTTTTCCTTCCTGAACAAGGGCACGAATCGCAAGTAATTGCCAGCCAGCCTTGTTATTATCTCGGCTTTGCTCCATTTGTTGCAGGTAGTAGTAAGAGGAGGCTCCGGCCTGACCTTGAACATCAGGTAAAGGCTGCTGTGGCGCCTGGCCTGGACATCCCGCAAGAAGCAGCGCCGCGAATAACACAGACGCTATACGCCCTGTTTGCGAACGGACGAAATGATTGGGAAGCATACTGTATCCAGTGGTTTTTTTATAAAGATGCTCAATATTAAATCGGCAACCCGGATGAAACAATGAATCATGAACAACAAGCAGACATTTCTGCATCCACGCTTTACATTGTGCCAACGCCCATTGGCAATCTGGGCGATATTACGGAACGTGCGCTAAGCGTACTGCGTGGGGTGGATGTGGTTGCCGCGGAGGATACGCGTCATACCGGGCTGTTATTGCAACATTTTGCCATTAGTGCGCGCTTATTTGCACTGCACGATCACAACGAGCAGCAAAAGGCCGATCATCTGCTGGCTAAGCTTCAGCAAGGACAATCCATTGCGCTGGTCTCCGATGCGGGTACGCCGCTGATTAACGATCCCGGTTACCATCTGGTGCGCCGCTGTCGTGAAGCGGGCGTACGCGTGGTGCCATTACCGGGGCCGTGCGCGGCGATCACGGCGCTGTCGGCTGCCGGCATCGCCTCGGATCGTTTTTGTTACGAAGGGTTTCTGCCGGCGAAAACCAAAGCGCGTCAGGATCGCTTACTGCAACTGTCTGAAGAGACGCGCACGCTGATTTTCTACGAATCCACTCACCGCTTGATTGACAGCCTGACCGATATGGCAACGGTGCTGGGGGAATCGCGTTATGTGGTGTTGGCGCGCGAACTGACCAAAACCTGGGAGTCGATTCAGGGTGCACCGGTGGGTGAGCTGCTGGCCTGGGTGAAAGAAGATGAAAATCGCCGCAAAGGTGAGATGGTACTGATCGTAGACGGCTTCCAACCGGATGAGAGTGCGCTTTCAGCGGAAGCGCTGCGTACTCTGGAACTGCTGCGCGCTGAATTGCCGCTGAAAAAGGCAGCGGCGCTGTCGGCGGAAATCCACGGCGTGAAAAAGAATGCGTTGTATCGCTATGCGTTGGCGCAAAATGAGGCGGATGACGACGCAGAGGATGACAACCAGGACTAATTCGCCTATCATTCGCGCCGAAGTTGACCAGACAGTCGCCGCTTCATGGTTGTCCCTTTCGGGGGATACGCGTGGAGGGGAGGAAAGTCCGGGCTCCATAGGGCAGGGTGCCAGGTAACGCCTGGGAGGGTAAAACCTACGACCAGTGCAACAGAGAGCAAACCGCCGATGGCCCGCGCAAGCGGGATCAGGTAAGGGTGAAAGGGTGCGGTAAGAGCGCACCGCGCGGCGGGTAACCGTTCGCGGCACGGTAAACTCCACCCGGAGCAAGGCCAAATAGGGGTTCACATGGTACGGCCCGTACTGAACCCGGGTAGGCTGCTTGAGCCAGTGCGTGAGTGCTGGCCTAGATGAATGACTGTCCACGACAGAACCCGGCTTATCGGTCGACTTCACCTCTTAAAAAACCCCGCTTCGGCGGGGTTTATATGCAATATAAATAATTGAAATAAAAGGATTTATTTCTACAGTCATCCACAAATCGTCCACATCGAATATCAAGGCCCCAATTTTGGGGCCTTATACGCCGTTGCGGGGGTTAAATATCAAAGCGCTAAATTTAACTGATCGCGCCCATAGTGCGACGCCGGAAACGCATCCTGCGGGATAAAGTCAGGCGGTAACGGCGCTGTACCTGCACGCTTGGTTACCTCCCTTTCCACGCTGTTAAGCGTGGTGAATGATCGGCTACATTCCAGATTCTGGCACTGGTGATATTGCCGGATTGTCATATCTGTGATTTTACGACTGGTACGGGTGCGGGCCATAGCGCCGCAAAATGGACATCTGAACATAATATGCTCCCCTGCGGGAGTTGAACTCACGGTTATTTTATTCACTTTCTGCAATCCAGTCAGATATTTTCGCTTCCAGCTCCAGACGCGTGGTAAAACCGCTGCCGTCAATCACATGCTCCGCGCGTGAAATAATCCATTCCTGATTATCAATCTCTGCTTTAAAGCCGGTGACGGTGCCGTGCATTTCCGGGTACAGGTCAGCGCGGCCACGCGCCAGGGTGATAGAGAACTCGGCGGCACCCCGTTGAAGCTGTTGCCATTTTGCCGCCGCTGCACGTTTGGCGGCGGTTTCATTTTGATAGGTTTTACGCAACACATACACGTTGCCATCGGCCCCTTCCATGTATTCGCCCTCACGGCTGCTGCTTTTCTCCTTTTTCGGTTTGGCCTGGGTTCTGCGCCGTTTTACGCTGACTTTCTTTTTTTTACCAACGTTGAGATCCAGCCAGTAGGCGCGCACACCGGTATAGGCATCACGATCCGCAATGCGAAAGCGGTGCCCGTCACCGCTGCTGCGGGTAATACTGAATGATGGCAGCGCTTTACCGGATGCCGTTACCCCGCCGCCAGGCAGAATAAATAACAGCGCCCCATTTTTAACCGTGGCAATCGCGCCTAACATTTCGGCCATGCGGGTTAAAAACGACATATCGCTTTCTTGTGTCTGATCGGCGTGGTCAATCTCAATGCTCATCAGCATGTCGCTGATTTGCGCTTTCAGCCCGTAACGGTGCGCGATAGCAGACACCACACGCTCAACGGTCACATCGTGCCAGGACACCTCACGCTTAACGTTAAATTCATCACGAAAATCTGCGCTGCGTGCCGTGATGTTAAGTACATCCGGTGGGCCTTCATGGGCTATCTCATCAACGGTATACAGCCCCTTGTAAATCAACGGTTCACCCATCCAGCCAATGGACAGCGCAATCTCTGCCCCACGTGAGGGCAGACCAAGCAGACCGTCGGTGTCATCGAGTGAGATCGTCACCTGGTCAGCATCAAACCCGCGATTATCGGTAAGAGAGAGCGACATTAGATGATCGCTTAATGCTGTAAGCGATTTTCCGCCCAGCATCACGTTAAACGCCGGGACTTTTACCGCATCGGTAAGGGTGTTGTTGAAATCCGTGACCTTGCTGGTCAACGTGTCTGCCAATCCTGAAAGTGCCATATCGCCCCCTGTGTTTTGTCGCATGATTTCACGCGCGCGAGCGGGGAAAAATGGCTTTTTGTTGTCGCCCGCTTGTCAGACCGCAAACGGCGTGAGTCGCCGCCAAACATGGGGGATTATCACCGCGAACTCAACAACGTAATGGTGGTTAACATGTCCGAGACACGTTTCCACGGTGCCCGCGTTCGCGAAAATACCGACCTCGTTACCGCAATCAATGACATTGATTCCAGTGTGATTGGCGTGGTGTGTGTGGCGGATGATGCAGACCCGGATACCTTTCCCCTGAATACCCCCGTGCTACTGACACGGGTTAATGCGGTACTTGGTAAGGCGGGTAAAACCGGCTCCCTGTACAAAACGCTGAAAGCCATTTCTGACCAGACCAGCCCCAAAGTCATTGTGGTGCGTGTCGCGGCAGCAACGGAAGACGGCGAAAAGACGCAATCGCAATTGATTATCGGCGGCACGCTGGCTGACGGCAGCTACACCGGTATGTATGCCTTGCTGACAGCTGAGGCAAAAGTGGACTACCGCCCGCGCGTGCTGGCCGTTCCCGACTATGACGCTGAGGAAGTGACCGCAGCACTGTGCGGCATTGCGCAGAACCTGCGGGCCTTTGTTTATGCCGGGTGCCATGGCTGCACCACAATGGCGGAGGCTATCGCCTATCGTGCGAAATTTGCCTATCGCGAGTTATAGCCAAGCGACATTATTTTGATAACAGCCAGCTATGCTTCTTTGCCGCATATCAGGGCATAGGATGTAATCATTTTTAAGTCGGTTGGCTATAATGCTGATTTGGCCGGACTTTATCGCCTATAACCCGCTGACCGGTGAGAATGAAACCTTTCCGGCCCCGGCGTATGCCTGCGGTTTGCGTTCGGCCATCGACAACGATCAGGGCTGGCATAAGTCACTGTCCAACGTGCCGGTGAATAACGTGCTCGGTATTTCCCGTGACGTGTTCTGGTCATTGCAGGCAGAAGATAGCGACGCCAACGCGCTGAACAGCAAAGAGGTCACTACGCTTATCAAGCGCAACGGTTTTCGGTTTTGGGGCAACAGCACCACGGACACCAGTAAATACCGCTTTGAAGTGTATACCCGCACGGCGCAAATTCTCGCTGACAGTGTTGCGGAAGCGCAGTTTGAAAGCGTGGATGAACCCCTTACCCCGGCTAACGTATAGCCAAGCGACTTAATTTTGATTACACCATATGGACTGAGAACAAACTCTCTGTATCGCAACCCATCTCTCTTTTTTTGCTTTTTGCTTGTGCCCATTTATGCTCAATTGGGTTAAGATCTGGCGAATATGTAGGCAAATACTCCACCATATACCCTGCATCGATGATGACTTGTTGAATATTATGTTTTTTGTGAAAAGTGGCATTGTCCATCATGATTACACTGTTTTTAGGGAGTACTGGGATAAGGACTTGTGTGACCCAGGCATAGAAAACATCGCTGTTAATATTGATATCAAATAATCCGATAGCAAACAGCGTTGTGCCTAATAAAGCGCCGATAACATTTGTTCTTCCCCTAGCTCCCCAGTTCTTCAGGCCAAAACACCGTTGACCTTTTGGGGAATAGCCGTGAGTCCGTGGGGCATAGTGTGAAAAACCACTTTCATCAATAAAAACAATAGGTTTACCTTCTTTTTCATACTGTTGTTTTTTTTGTTGAAATCCCTGCCGGGCGTTTTCGTCGGCTTTCGGATGACGTAGAGTTTTTTTTATAGGTCAATCCCAGCTTTTTAAGCGCTTGCCAAATGGCCTTCTGACAAACGCCAAAACGCTCTGCACGTTCTTTTTGGTAAGCATCTGGATATTGTTCAACATCTTTTATCAACTCTGATTTATCGATCTTGCGCTGACGCGTGGTCGATGCTTTTGACTCTATTTGATTAATCCAACGCGATACAGAGGCAGGGCCAATCCGAAATTGCTTCGCTGTTTCTCGGATACTCAACCCTTCGTTTTTCCGTGTAGATATCACTTTACGTCTAAAATCAATTGAATAGCTCATTTAAATAATGTAATCAAAATTAAGTCGTTTAGCTATAAAAGACGTGGTCAGCGGTATTTCAGGCAAACTCAGTTCATTGGTGACAAAAGGGCAACTGATCGGCGCGGCTTGCTGGTTTGACATTGAGGACAACCCCACAACGGGGTTGCGTCAGGGGCAAGTCCGCGTGCGCTATAAATACACGCCCGTGCCGCCGCTGGAAGATTTGACGCTGTACCAGACCTTCACGGATGACTACTTTGCCCGCGCGTTTTCATCGCTGGGAGGTGAATAATGGCAATCCCGCACAAGTTGCGCCTGTTCACCGCCTTTGTGAACGGCAATAACCAAATCGGCAAGGTGACGTCTGTCACTCTGCCCAAACTGACCCGCAAGACGGAAGATTTTCAGGGCGGCGGCATGATTGGGTCGGCGGCCGTCGATCTCGGTCTGGATGCTGGCGCGCTGGATGCATCAATGGTGGTTGGCGGTATGGTCAAGACGCTGTTGCAGGAATACGGCGGCGGTATTGATGAAACCCGTTTGCGCTTTGCCGGTGAATATTACACCGACGGGGAAAGCCTGTTAGTGGAAGTGGAAATGCGCGGGCGTGTGACTGAAATTGACAGCGGAGAAGCCAAACAAGGTGATGACACCGCTGTCACCTACGCGCTGAAGAACACCTACTACAAACTGTCGATTGACGATCAACCGATTATCGAAATTGATTTGCTGAACTTTATCTACAAGAAAGACGGCAAAAACATTTACCCGGATCGCATTACCTCTGCGCTGGGCCTCGGTAGCTGATTAACCGCACTGATGGCGGTCACTCTGGCCGCCTGGAGAACAGAACGATGAGTAAGAAAAACGATAACGCCGTAACACTGCTCACCCCGATTGTACGGGATGCCGATAAAATCACCCGCGTCGCCATTACCGACGAGATCAAACAGGCCGGTTCACTGCGTGGCCTGCGTCTGGTCAATGTGCTGAATATGGATGCGGATTCAGTCACCACGCTGTTAACCCGTGTCACGTCTCCCAGGCTGAAGCTGGCAGAAATCAACGCCATGGATACCCGCGATTTTTTCCAACTGGCGGAGACGTTGACGCCTTTTTTGGTACCGCCGGTGCCTGGCGAAGCGAGCGAGGCGGAGACGGAGACAGCATAACCCTGCTGCTGTTTGACCAGATTGACGATCTGGTCGCCGATATTGCCGTTGTTTTTAACTGGCCGCCCTCTGAACTCTTCAGCATGGATCTGGGCGAGGTGATAGCCTGGCGCGAACGGGCGGCTATCCGCAGTGGAGCCAGTGACGATGAAAAGCCTTGATATCCGCGTTGCGTTCAGCGCGATAGACCGTTTAACCCGCCCGGTCAATGCCGCCCGCCAGAGTGCGGGCGGTCTGACTGAATCCCTCAAGAAAACCCAGTCCGCCATTAACGATCTGGACAAGCAGTCAAAAACCTTTAACCGCCTGCGCGACAGCGTGCAAAAAACCTCGCGTCAGATTGATGAGGCGGGCCGTTCTCTGGACGGACTCAACAAGGCCCAGCGCAACGGCACCGTACTGACAGACAAACAGCGCGAACATATGGCCGCCCTGGCGGCGAAAATGCAACGCCTTAATGCGACGCGCGATCAGGAAATGGTTAAATTGCGTGCCAGCGCGCAGGCGTTGCGCGGTCATGGCGTATCGCTGACAGGAAGCACAGCCACCATTCAAAGCGCCATCCGGCGCACTGAACAATACAATCAAACGTTAGAGCGAGAGCGGCGGCAACTGGCCGCGGTAACGCAGGCGCGCGCACGCTATGACCGCATGCAGCAGACCGCCCAAAAGAGGCGTAATGGCGGCACCATGGCGGTAGCGGGTGCAACGGCGGGCGGTTATATGGGCGGGCAGTTCCTAGCGCCTGCGGTGGGCTTTGATGAGGAAATGTCACGCGTCCAGGCGCTCACGCGGCTGGATAAGAACGATCGGCAACTGTCAGCCTTGCGGGCCCAGGCGAAAAAACTCGGTGCAGAAACGGCCTTTACCACCCGCGACGCGGCCAGCGGCCAGGCGTTCCTTGCCATGTCCGGTTTTACCCCACAGGCTATCCAGGCGGCCTTGCCTGGCGTGCTCAATATGGCGCTGGCCGGCGGTATGGGTTTAGGCGAGTCCGCCGATATTAGCTCAAATATTCTTTCACAGTTCCGCCTTGATCCTAAAGAAATGGATCGCGTCAGTGACGTGCTAACCGGCGCTTTCACTCGTACCAATACCGACTTACGGAATATCGGTGAGGCGATGAAATACGCCGGTACGGGTCTTTCTAATCTTGGCGTCAGCGTTGAACAGACAACGGCCATGATCGGCGTTATGGCTAATGTGGGCCTTCGCGGAAGTCTTGCCGGTACGGGCTTACAGACTACTTTTTCACGTCTTGCTGCGCCCACTGGCAAGGCAAAAGATGCACTTAAAAAGTTGGGAGTAGAAGTCGCTGACGCAGCAGGAAAAATGCGACCTGCCGAAGTGGTTCTTACTGACCTATACAAAAAAATCAGTCAGTACGGCGATACCGATAAACTCTCCTTCTTTAAAGATATTGCCGGTGAAGAAGCCGCAAAATCATTTCAGGCGTTGGTGATGTCAGCCGGAAAGGGTGAATTACAGAAATTGCTGGAAGAACTGAAAAACGCCAGCGGTGAAGCAAAAAAAGCCGCCAAGGTGATGGCTGATAACCTGGGTGGCGATCTAAAAGAACTGGATAGCGCCTGGGAAGGGTTTCGTATTCAGATAGCGGAAACGATCGATGGGCCATTGCGCCAACTCACCCAAGGCCTGAGTGAAGTTATTAACCGCATGATGCTATGGGCCAAAGAAAACCCCAAGCTGACACAGACACTGATGATTGTTGGCGGCAGTGCTTTAGCCTTGACGGCGGCTATTGGGGCCACCTCGCTCGCTACGAGTTTATTGCTGGGGCCGCTGGCAAAGCTGCAATTAGGTTTTACGTTATTGACCGGTGGGCGCGGCATTGGCGGCGCGATCACGATGTTTCAAACGCTGGGCGGCGTGGCGGGCGGCTCCATGGCGCGCGTTGGCGGCTGGTCGCAAATAATGAAATCGCTATCGGGCGGGCTCACTCGGTTGCCTGCGCTGCTGGCACCGGTGCGCGGCATGCTGTTTTCTGTATTCACCTCACCGCTTTCGGCGTTGGCGTCGCTGGGTAAGGGTATTGGCGGCCTGTTGTTACGATTAACGGGCTTGCCTGCGATAGGGGGCATTATCACCGGTGCAGTGTCCCTGCTGGGTGGTGCGCTGTCGGCGCTGTTAAGCCCAATAGGGCTGATTGGTGCTGCGTTCGCCGGTGTCGGTGCGCTTATCTGGCGTAACTGGGAGCCTATCAAAGCCTTTTTCAGCGGTATGTTCAGCGGCATCATGCAGCAGCTTGCGCCGTTCCGCGATGCGTTTTTTACCCTGACGCTGGTTTTCGGTGCCATTGGTGATGCGGTTAGCCGAGTGTGGGACGGGTTTATGAAACTGTTCACACCGATGGATAGCAGCCGTCAGGCATTGGAAAAATGCACGTCAGCCGGTGAAACCTTTGGCCGGGTGTTAGGTGCCGCACTCACTGTGTTGTTGTGGCCGTTGCAAAAACTGATGGAGGGGATCGGCTGGGTACTGGAAAAACTCGACCTTATCCCGTCCGGTTTGGAAGCGGCGCGCATCAAGGCGGAAAGCCTGAAGAAGGATCCCGTTATGTGGGAATGGGATCCGCAGCAGAAAAAAATGGTGCAAAAGGGCTGGAACGGGTCACCCAAACCAGACGGAAATAGTCCGTTTGTTGGGCCCCCTCTCCCCCCCGGATACAAACCGCCGCTAACCGGTGATAACGGCACAATGCGGCGGTTGCAGAATATTGACAGCAACACCAAAGCGACAGCTGACAACACGAAGAAGATCGGCCCCGGCGATATCATCTTTAAAAACCTGCCGCGCGCACTGGCGGTGCGGGGTGAGTGGCAGGGATCCCGGCTTGCCAGCCTGCCAACGGTAAAAACCGGTGCCAAGCCCAGCACGCTGGCAATGCAACCTAATGCCGATATTGCGGCGATCGCCTCACGTCCCGTGGTGGTTGCCGCATCGCAGCCTGTAGTTCAGGCAGCGCTTTCCCCGGTGGCCCCCGTCAACCGAGCGCCGTCGCTGCCCTCCGCAGTAGGCGCGCTCCCGCCTGAAATCCATGTCCATCTGCACGGCGCAGGGTGGCAGGATGCGCGCGAGATCGGGCGCATTGTCAGTGAAAAACTTAACGCTGAGTTGGCGCGACTTGACCGGATGAAGCGCGGCAGTTTCAGAGACGCGGATTAACAGGAGAAAATCACCATGATGATGGTTTACGGGCTGTTTGTTTTTGAGCTGAAAACTTTGCCACACCAACAGTTACGCCAGTCGAAGTAATGGCGGCACGTTAAAAATGAGCGTATCAACCGCTCGGCAAAATGGCAGTACATCGGCGCGGGGGAAGATCAGATCACGCTGGACGGCGTTTTGTACCCGGAAATCACCGGCGGCGAGCTGTCATTAACCGCTCTGAATACCCAGGCGTACAGCGGCCGCCCCTGGCCGTTGATTGAGGGTACCGGGCAGATTTATGGTATGTATGTGCTCACTGGCATGCAGACAACGCGCACCGAGCTTGACCGCTATGGCAAGGCGAAAAAGATAGCGTTTTCGCTGAGCTTTCAGCGCTGTGATGAAGATTTGCGCGAGCGGCTGCAATCCTCGTCATTCAGCGATCTGATGGACAATGCACGCAGTAGCGCTAACGATGCGGTGAACGCGGTGAAAGGGTTATTTTGATGGCCAGCACAGTCGGTATTGACCGTGCTGAAGCATAGATAAAAATAACTGTACTCGATAAACAGAGCCCGCCGAGTGTGGCGGGCTTTTACGTGCGGAATATTACTTCTGTGGCACAGGCGGCCAGTCAATATCAGGCGCAGTACTGACATCAATACGGTTCAACATCACCCGGTAGGTTTTCCATTTCGTTAACGCTGCTTTCTCTTCGTCAGTTGCCATATCCAGATCCAGCGCATCACTCAATGTCAGAATACGCGCATTCGCCACGGCAAGGCGTGAGGTTAACGCTTGTTGCGCTGCCTGCTGCGCAGCGTGTGATTCTGCCGCTTGCTGGGCTTGCGTGTCTGTCACCCACTTTTTACCGTCCCACGTATCAAACTCACTTTCTGGCTTCAGCGGCGTGACATTATCCGGCAGTTCGCCGAATTGAGTAACCGTCTGCTTCTGTCGCATTTCCGTGCTGTAAACCGTTTGTCCGCGATAATCTGGCAAGAACTCCCACGACTTGCCATCCACCGTGCGACGTAGAGCTTGCCCAGCAGGCGGTAACTCTGGCTTATCGGGGTAACTGTGTGCGGGAAGGCCTACACCGAGCATGAGGTATTCCATGCTCGCGCTTTGGTATTCACCAGTGTATTGATTGACATGATAGACAGTGATCCAGCCAGCTTTTTTGCTGAGTCCGTTTTCGCCTAATTCGGCAGTCTCAATATCAGTGGAATAGTTGCTCATTATGCTGCTCTCACAATGTAGTTAAAGGCAATATTGCGTGGGCGATTTTCTGCTGCCGTAGGGACAACCTTTGATGCGTCAAAAGTCAGGCTACCCCATTGGCAAAAACCGGATCCCTTAGCGAGTTGGGTTTCATGTTTAAATACTGTTGAGAATGCCCCCATGTCTTCGCCGTCGGACCATTCCGCAACGCCGTTCCTGGTGGCTGTGATGTTTCTAATCGCATCGCCCTGAGATGACAGCAACGCTCGTCCGGTATCAACCTTGCGCCCATCATCCCAGCCACGAATAAATTCGCCGCGCAGGTCAGGTAAATGACCGGATGGGTAGAGCTCCGCGAGAATCGGATAGGTTGTTTTATCAAACGCCTGTCCGTTGCATTTCAGAAAACCCGATGGAGCAACAGCCCCAGGGAACGGGAGCGGAATACCTGCAAACTCCGATGCTGATATAGGGTTTGGTAGGTTTTGGTTTGTCCACAATTCTTGGCTGATGGTTGCAGTACCAAGAACGTTCCCGGAGGTAACAACAATTCCGCCTGAGTCCCCAGAGACGGCATACCCAATAGACATTGCAGCCCATGTGTCACCGGATCTAATTATGAATGAAGGAGAATACCTTTTGCTGTACGGGTTCGCGCCTGATTCATTTCTAAAAACACGGCTTCCTGTGCTGGCGCTTCTAAACCAAGCTAACAATGTGGCTTCATTATAATTAACGGCTTGACCATTATAGCTAAACGACTTAATTTTGATTACATTATTTAAATGAGCTATTCAATTGATTTTAGACGTAAAGTGATATCTACACGGAAAAACGAAGGGTTGAGTATCCGAGAAACAGCGAAGCAATTTCGGATTGGCCCTGCCTCTGTATCGCGTTGGATTAATCAAATAGAGTCAAAAGCATCGACCACGCGTCAGCGCAAGATCGATAAATCCGAGTTGATAAAAGATGTTGAACAATATCCAGATGCTTACCAAAAAGAACGTGCAGAGCGTTTTGGCGTTTGTCAGAAGGCCATTTGGCAAGCGCTTAAAAAGCTGGGATTGACCTATAAAAAAAACTCTACGTCATCCGAAAGCCGACGAAAACGCCCGGCAGGGATTTCAACAAAAAAAACAACAGTATGAAAAAGAAGGTAAACCTATTGTTTTTATTGATGAAAGTGGTTTTTCACACGATGCCCCACGGACTCACGGCTATTCCCCAAAAGGTCAACGGTGTTTTGGCCTGAAGAACTGGGGAGCTAGGGGAAGAACAAATGTTATCGGCGCTTTATTAGGCACAACGCTGTTTGCTATCGGATTATTTGATATCAATATTAACAGCGATGTTTTCTATGCCTGGGTCACACAAGTCCTTATCCCAGTACTCCCTAAAAACAGTGTAATCATGATGGACAATGCCACTTTTCACAAAAAACATAATATTCAACAAGTCATCATCGATGCAGGGTATATGGTGGAGTATTTGCCTACATATTCGCCAGATCTTAACCCAATTGAGCATAAATGGGCACAAGCAAAAAGCAAAAAAAGAGAGATGGGTTGCGATACAGAGAGTTTGTTCTCAGTCCATATGGTGTAATCAAAATTAAGTCGCTTGGCTATACCGCCCCAGCCCCACGCGCCGTTAAGCATCACAGAACCCGTTGTTCCGTCAAATGCGCTTGATTGCTTAACAAGATTTGCGCTTGTCCACAGCGTAGACCATGCACTTGCAACGCCGTTATTTATCTGGCGCAGCCTGAAATCCATGCCACCACCATCACGCCCGAGCAAATCCCAACCGTAGGTTGTGGACTCCTGCACATGAATCCCCGATGCTCCCGTGCCACCAAAGGGATTATCGGCGTTGTTAGCTTGATAGCTAAAGAACCCGCAACCCGCAGCGCCGCCAGTTGCACCAGCAGCACGAGGGCGAGCATTTGCACCAAGTCCATGCCCGCCATTGATAACCAATGCGCCCGCTGTTGTGTCATCTTGCGACTTCTGCAACTGAGTGGTATCTACCTTCTTCTCTAATTCGGTGTTGGTTTCCGCCTTGGAGTATGCCCCGACATCGCCAGCAGCCAGCGTGATATCTGCGTTCAGCGCCTTGCCGTTCACCTTGCGCCGTGCGGGTACACGGCTATCAGCGTTATCGTTGGCACTGGCAGCAGCCGTCGCGGCATTATTGGCCGCATCAGTAGCCGCATTGACTTTCGTGTCGGTTTCCGCCTTGGTATACGCCCCAACATCAGCAGCGCCCAGCGCAATATCTGCCGACAGCGCTTTACCATTTACCGTGCGTCCAGACGGTACGCGCCCATTGGCATTATCGTTCGCCGCTTTCACGGCTTTGGGCGTGGCGGCCAGCGTTTCGCTGGCGCTATCGGTGGCACTGCTCAGTTGCACCAGACCTTTTTCTTTCAACGTGGCATCCGGGTGTTTACGGCTTTTTTCATGGGTAGCGATGGCTTCATCCACATAGCCACGCGTTGCCAGCACTACCGCCGGATCAATCTTGAGTGATACCGTTTCTGTGCTGGAGACAATCAAAATCATGCGCACGGTCTGAATGCGTCCGCTGCCTTCCTGCAACTGCGGCTTATAGGTTTCGGCACAGTTGGCAACCGCAATCAGATTTCCCTCGGCATCAAACAGACCGAGTTCACGGATCCAGAAACCCCCTTCGTTTTCCGGGATCACCTGCTCGGCAATAATCTGATTGGCGTTGTCGGGATCGACGCGCAGGCTATTGATGGCCGCACGGCGTTTCTCGTTAATCAGTTTGGTCTGTGCCGGGTTTGGCGTCGGTAATACGCCGCCGCCGTCACCGACGGCCATATGGGTGATATCCAGACGTGACCCGATCGCTGTCGCGTTTGCCAGCCTGGCCGCACCAATGTTGGTTAACAGGGCAAAAAATTTTGTACTCATACGGTTACGCTCATCGTATCAATCACGTGAATGCCTGCACCGATGCAGTCCGGTGAAAACACGGTGATGGTTTCAGGGAAATAGGGGTATACGGTCAAATCATTGCCGTCGTAAACGCTGGCCGCGACATAGGTCGCACCTTGCGTATCCAGCGTGATATTGAGTCCCAGCAAGTGACGGCTAAGCGGCTTAGCGTCAGCAATCAGCCGCTCAATCTCTAAAAAGATTTCCTCAGTAATACCGTTGTTTTGCACACCGATATCAAGGTGAAAGGTTCCCGGCACGCCGCCGGTTTGCCACCATTCGATCACGCGCAGCAAGTAACCAAACGGCTCGACCACCCGGCGCAGCGCGGCAATGGTGCCTTTCTGGCGGTGTATCAACCAGGCAGACTTAATCACCTGGCGCTTGGTTTGCTCTGACCAGCGTTTATCCCAGCGGTCAACGGACAGCGCCCAGGCCAGAAAGGGCAGCAGATCTAGCGGGCATTTCTCCGCATCCCACAAGGTATTCAGATCGACTGCCATTTCCGTCAGGATGTGGCTGGCCGCTGCGGCATGGCGCATAAAGGCACTGGCAGAGGGGGGCAACAGATCGTTATTCATCCGTGCCCCCTTCCAGCAGGGTGAAACCCGTGCAATACGCCGCCTGAGTGTCACCGATCACCATGTCCTGTGCAGGCGCAATGATTTCAACGCGCTGAACACCTTGCACATGCAAGGCGGCCATTATCGCGGAGCGGGCCACATCACGCCCAATCTTGCCCTGGTGACCCATCCAGTCACGCAGTGAATCCTGTGCGGCCTTGGTGATGGGTTCCGATCCCGGGCCCGGGTAAAGGTAGAGCCGCGCGTTTATCGCGTAGCTGATGATCTCTGCGCTCTGTACCGTCAGCCGGTCAGCCACCGGGCGTTTATAGCTAAGCGACATTATTTTGATAACAGCCAGCTATGCTTCTTTGCCACATATCAGGGCATCGGCTGTAATCATTTTTAAGTCGGTTGGCTATATCTTCCGCAGAGAGCGCCGCGTTAACCTGTGTCAGCAACCTGTCTGACGCGCTGCCATCCCCTTCCGTCGAGAGAACGGATACCACTACCGTGGCCGGTGACGGGCTGATTGCTTTAGCGTCGGCCACCTGGCCGCTGGCGCTCTTGGCAAAAAATTCATAGGCACCGGTCGGGCCCGCCACGCTTAACCCTTCAAAGGCAGATTGCGCGCGCAGACGGAATGCGCTGTCGCTTTCCATCACCGCATCAGCAGTATCAGTGGCTTCGGTGATGGTCAGGCGTTGGGTGTCAAGATTCACCGCCAGATTATCCAGATCCGAGCACACCGCGTGGCTGAGCATGCACGCCGCCGCCCCTTCGTTAATCCGCTGGCGCAACATCATTTCACGGTAGGCGATGACCTGCGCGATCACGTTTAACGGCTCGGATTCCCGTTCAAGCGCGGCCGCCACTGAGGCGCGTTGTTCCACCGGAAACGCCGCAATCATCACCGCGTTAACCTCCTGAAGGATCACTTCAAAATCCAGCGTTTCAATGATCTGCGGTTGGGGCAGTTGCGACAGGTCAACGGTTGCCATTGGATGCCCCCTTGAGCGGCACTGTGGTGCGCACGGTTTGCATGCTTTCGGTGATCAGGCCGGACAGTTCCACATCTGTTGCGCCCGTGGGTGAAAACCAGATATCGACTGCATTCAGCGCGATCCGCGACTCCCAGCGCGCCAGGGCAATCACGCACGCGCTCATCAATTGCAGTCGTGTTGTGGCGTTCTGCGGCGCATCCAGCAAATCAGGCACCAGACTGCCGTATTCACGGCGCATGATGCGAGACGCCAGCGGCGTGGTGAGAATGTCGCGCACGGAATGCCATAGCTGATCGGTATCCGTCAGCACGCCAACGCCGTCGGGGTTCATGCCGGTATAACGCGCGCTCATTGGGTGCCCTCCGTCCAACTGCCACCGCGCTGCACTGCGCCATGCCCGTGATTGTCAATCTGCACGCCGTTGGAGGTAAACTCACCGCCGCTGTGTGCAATGCTGCCGCGCATTTCTCCGCCTTTTTGTACTTCCAGCGTGCCGGTCGTCAGCTTGTTGGTGCAAATCACTTCCGGCGTATCCAGGGTGATACGGGTTGCTGCGCTCACCCGTGCGGTTTTCATGCCGACGGCTTCCAGTGCACCGGCGGCAGCGTCATAGCGAAAGCGGGCACCGTCCGGCGCGGTAATGACAATCTCTTGCAGACTGCTACCCGGCGCGGGGTTCTCGTCGCTGTACAGGCTGCCGATAATGACGGCGGTTTCCGGGTTACCGCCGAGACAC
The DNA here is from genome assembly GCF_052050035.1 of Symbiopectobacterium purcellii. Lineage (GTDB taxonomy): Bacteria > Pseudomonadota > Gammaproteobacteria > Enterobacterales > Enterobacteriaceae > Symbiopectobacterium > Symbiopectobacterium purcellii_A. Next base: position 2,091,419 of record NZ_CP189882.1, on the reverse strand, counting down.
CCTAACCAGACCTGCTCGCCAATCGACGGCGGGATCCAGACCTTGAACGCACCGGCGCGTTGGGTATTCCAGCGTAACCAGTCGGTGAGCAACTCGCCGCTTTTGACACGCACGCGCCAGGTTTCCGGGTTCACTTCCGCTACCACGCCAACACGTAAGATATATAGCCAAGCGACATTATTTTGATAACAGCCAGCTATGCTTCTTTGCCGCATATCAGGGCATAGGATGTAATCATTTTTAAGTCGGTTGGCTATACATCTTGCCCAGTGTGGCAGCAAGGCCGGAGTTTTGCATGCCGACTTCGATAGCCAACGTGCGGCAGGTAGACTCGTCAAAGCCGAACAGCCTGCCCCCCCCAATACCCGCCCAGTAAGCCGATGCCGTTGTGCAGGATAACGGCAATGATCACCATAAAACCGACGGATGCGATATGGCTCTGACTACCTGCGACTACGGCGCTGATAATTGCCAGAATAAACACCATCGAAAGCATTGGCAGATAGGGCTCGATGCGCTTTACCACACCGCTGAAAAGGTGATGAACAATCAGGCCAGCGCCGATCGGGATCACCACGATCTTCAGGATGCTGAGCAACATGCCCATCACGTCCACGCTGATGGCGGCATCCACATATAGCCAAGCGACATTATTTTGATAACAGCCAGCTATGCTTCTTTGCCGCATATCAGGGCATAGGATGTAATCATTTTTAAGTCGGTTGGCTATACAATCGGGTCAGCAGCGGTGTGGCAAACACGCCAACCAGCGTCGAGATGGATGAAATGGTGACTGACAGGGCGACATCGCCTTTAGACAGGTAGATCATCACGTTTGATGCCGTGCCGCTTGCAACGCTGCCCACCAGCACCATACCTGCCGAGAGGTCAGGCGGCATGTTAAACGCACGCGCCAACACCCAGGCGGCGAGCGGCATCACCAGGTAGTGCAGGAATATCCCGGCGGCAACCGGAGCAGGACGCGTCAGCACCCGCTTAAAATCCCCGATATGCAGGGTCACGCCCATGGCGAACATGATGAGCATTAGCAGCGTGCTGATATGGGGGCTGATGCCGGTAAAAGTGTCTGGTGAGGCATAGGCCGCCACGGAGAGTAAAACGGCCCATAACGGAAACAGCCGAGTCAGTATAGCGAGCATGAAATGTCTATCCTTATCACGATGAGGGACCAGATAAAAAAACCGGCTAAAGCGCCGGTTTTTTTTGGTGCAATGGCAGGGCTTTATTCAAACAGGCTGTGGTGCAGCGTATGCACCACGCGCTCCGCGTCGTTGCCCGGCACCAGGAAACACAGGTTATGACTGCTGGCGCCGTAGCAAATCAGGCGAATGTTAAACGGCTCCAGCACGCCAAACACCTCTTTGCCTACGCCGCATGCCTGAGAAAGCTGATTGCCGATCAGCGCGACCAGCGACAGGTTTTCTTCCACCTCGACGCGGCACAGGGAAGAGAGCTCGGTCAGCATGGCGCTGGAGAGCAGGCCGTCACCCGCAGAGGTGGAGCCGGTGGTGTCCAGCGTCAGAGCAACGTTCACTTCCGAGGTCGTTATCAGATCCACCGAAATATTGTGGCGCGCCATAATGCTGAACACCTCTGCCAGAAAGCCGCGTGCGTGCAGCATGTTCAGGCTATGCAAGGTGAGCAGCGTTTGTTTACGGCGCAGTGCCAGCGCGCGGAACAGCGGTGGATTTTCTGTTTTATTGCACACCAGGGTGCCGCCGGCAGAGGGATCCTTACTGGAGCCCACGAACACCGGAATATCGCTGCGCACGGCGGGCAACAGCGTAGCGGGGTGTAGCACCTTGGCACCAAAGGTCGCCATTTCCGCCGCTTCTTCAAAGGTGATCTGATCGATACGGTGCGCCGTAGGCACCACGCGCGGATCGGTAGTGTAGATGCCGGGAACGTCAGTCCAGATATCGATGCGGTCAACGTTCAATGCTTCGCCCAGCAGCGCGGCGGTGTAATCGCTGCCGCTGCGGCCTAGCGTCGTGGTGCGGCCTTTGGCCTCACTGCCAATAAACCCTTGAGTAATGATCAGGCTTTCTGCCAGACGCGGCTGCAACTGGCTGCGCGTCAATGCGCCCAGCGTGTCGCAATCCGGCTCTGCGCGGCAAAAGCGATCGTTGGTACGCATGATTTTACGCACATCGAACCACTCGGCGCTGATGTGGCGTTCGAGTAGGATCTCAACAAACAGCAGCGTCGACATCAATTCGCCGTGGCTGACCAACTCATCGGTCAAGGCGTTAGAGGTGGCGAGCACTGCGGCTTCAGAGAGGCGCGACACGTTTTCCAGCATGCGATCGATCTCTTCACGGATCACGTCCGGATGGCTCAGGCGATCGATAATGGCATATTGGATGTGACGAATTTTTCCCAAATGGGCATCGCGCTGTTCTTGCGCCACGCCTTCCGCTAAGGCAACCAGCAGGTTAGTGATGCCGGCAGAGGCGGAAAGTACGACAACGCGCACCGCAGGATCGGCCAACACAATATCCGCACTGCGATTCATGGCGTCGAAATCGGCCACGCTGGTGCCGCCAAATTTAGCGATTCTCAGAGAAGTGGTTGTATACATAACTAAAAAAACCTCGTGTCAGGGGCGCTGTGGCGATAGTTGTCGCACATCAGCCGTCCATAAAATCAGCCTTGGCACAAGGAGAGAGCGGTAAGCAGGGAGCAGGCGTAGATAAGTAAGCGTCACTACGGTACACCCAGAAGCGCTCCACCTTGCTGAACGTGCAGTTTACATTGATAGCTTGCACGTTGCTGGTGACAACCCAGAGGATTCAGCCCTTGTAGTCGATGATGGCATTCTCGTATTGCCCATCACCTCGGCACCGCTCCCCCTGGTTTATCGTCACTGGATTTACGGATCCTCGGATAAATTACCTGGGCGGTGCTCCTCTTCTGGCTTATGCAACCGCCTTCGGCATGGCTGCATAAGTTCACGCTTACAAATAACGGGTTATCTTGCGGCTGTCAACCCGCAAACTCGTTGTTGATGCGTAATATACTCTAAATAATTCGCGTTGCAGGAAGGCGGCAAGTGAAGGACAAATCTTTCTGGAACAGATTTGAACGACGCGTGCAGCGGCCTCGTAAGAGGTGAGGCCCAGGGATGGGCCGAATAACGAACGCGGCCAATGCATCTGCAACGTGAAGTTGACGGGTATAGCAAGAAAAGGGAGCGCAACGGGTGATTTAAGGGATACAATCGATTCAGCCTTAGCGATTTTATTATCGGAGACAAGAGTGTTGTTATGAAAAATATCAATCCCAGCCAAACTGCCGCATGGCGCGCTCTGCAACAGCATTTTTCCACGATGGAACAGGTGAAAATCAGCGAACTGTTTGCAGAGGACACAGATCGTTTCTCTCGCTTTTCCGCCACGTTTGATGACCTGATGCTGGTGGACTACTCCAAGAACCGTATTACTCAGGAAACGCTGGATAAGTTGCTGAGCCTGGCGCGCGAAACCCAGTTGAGCGAGGCTATTGCCTCGATGTTCTCTGGTGAGAAAATTAACCGCACTGAAGATCGCGCCGTTCTGCACGTTGCGCTGCGTAACCGTAGCAACACACCGATTGTGGTGGATGGCAAAGATGTCATGCCAGAGGTCAATGCGGTATTGCAGAAGATGAAAGGCTTTAGCGAGCGTATCATCAGCGGTAGCTGGAAAGGCTATACCGGCAAAGCGATCACCGATGTGGTGAATATCGGCATCGGCGGTTCGGATCTCGGCCCCTTCATGGTGACGGAAGCGCTACGGCCGTTCAAGAATCACCTTAACATGCACTTTGTGTCCAACGTCGACGGCACTCATATCGCTGAAACCCTGAAAACGCTGAACCCGGAAACCACGCTGGTGCTGGTGGCCTCAAAAACCTTCACCACGCAGGAAACCATGACCAACGCCCATTCAGCGCGCGACTGGTTCCTGAAAACCGCGCAGGATGAGCAGCATATTGCCAAGCATTTCGCCGCGCTCTCCATCAATGCCAGCGCGGTCAGCGCGTTCGGTATTGATACTGCCAACATGTTTGAATTCTGGGATTGGGTTGGCGGACGCTACTCGCTATGGTCTGCTATCGGCTTGTCGATAATCCTCTCCATCGGTTTTGATAACTTTGAGCAGTTGCTGAGTGGCGCGCACGCCATGGATCAGCATTTTGCCACTACGCCTATCGAGAAAAACCTGCCGGTGCTGTTGGCGCTGATCGGTATCTGGTACAACAATTTCTTTGGCGCGGAAACCGAAGCGATCCTGCCTTACGATCAGTATATGCACCGTTTTGCGGCCTACTTCCAGCAGGGCAACATGGAGTCCAACGGTAAGTATGTCGATCGCGCCGGCAATCCGGTGACTTACCAAACCGGGCCGATTATCTGGGGCGAACCGGGCACTAACGGGCAGCATGCGTTTTATCAGTTGATTCACCAAGGGACCAAACTGGTGCCGTGTGATTTCATCGCACCGGCCGTGAGTCACAACCCGCTCGGCGATCATCACGGTAAGCTGCTCTCCAACTTCTTTGCCCAGACCGAAGCGTTGGCATTTGGTAAATCCCGTGAGGTGGTAGACGCCGAGTTTGCCGCGCAGGGAAAAACGGCGCAGCAGGTTGAGCATGTGGCACCGTTCAAAGTGTTTGAAGGCAACCGCCCAACCAACTCTATCCTGTTGCGTGAAATAACGCCTTACAGCCTAGGCGCGCTTATCGCGCTGTATGAACACAAGATTTTCACCCAGGGTGCGATTCTTAACATCTATACTTTCGATCAGTGGGGCGTCGAGTTGGGCAAACAGCTGGCCAATCGCATTTTGCCGGAATTGGAAAATGACCAGCCGATAAGCAGCCACGACAGTTCTACCAACGGTTTGATTAACCGCTTTAAAAACTGGAGTGCCTGAGTCGTGGACGCCGACAGGGGGATATCCCCCCTTTTGTCACCAACATGGAGGGACGTATGCAGAAACGTGCTTTACTGGGCATCGCCGTGGCGGTTTTACTGGCAGGATGCAGCACCAGCACAGAATTGAGTTCAGCCGGGCAGTCGGTCAAGTTTACCGATAAGCAACCCGGTAGCTAATGTCGTCTGGTGGGTCAGGTGGCAGGCGCACAGTCCACCTGGTTAACTGGTCACGATGAAGGTAACGCGCAGCGCGGTGCGGCCAACGATCTGCGTAACAAGGCGGCGGCGCTCGGCGGCAACGTTATCTATGGTGCCACCAGTTCCAGCGAAAGCTTCTGGTCTAGCTTCGCACCGCTGGATAGCAAGCTGGTCGGGCAGGTTTATAACTGCCCCTAAGCGACAGGCTGTCACAGGCGGATGATTGCAGAGCCGCCTGTGAAGGCTTTCTGTTAGCTGTGCTTTAGCAACTGCAAATCCAGCAGCGTTTTGCTGGCCTCCCCGCCAATCTCGCGCGTTAAACGCGGCACCTGATACCCGGAGACCTGCGACAGCATTTTTTTCATGATGTCGCGTGCTTCCTCATCGCTCACCAGAAAATGCGCCGCGCCTTGCACTTTGTCCAGTACGTGCAGGTAGTAGGGCAGTACGCCCGCGTCAAACAGCGCGTTGCTCAGCGCTGCAAGCGTCGAAGCGTTATCATTCACGCCGCGCAGCAATACGCTTTGATTCAGCAGCGTAACGCCAGCCTGACGCAAACGTGCCATACTTTCACGCAGTTCGCTGTCTATTTCGTTGGCATGATTGATATGGGTCACCAGCAGCACGCGAAGACGCGTTTGCGATAAGCGCTGACACAGCGCTTCGGTAATTCGCGCCGGGATCACTACCGGCAACCGACTGTGAATACGCAGGCGTTGCACGTGGGGAATGGTTTCCAGCTCGCTGATAAGCCAGTCCAGTTCATTATCCTTCGCCATCAACGGATCGCCACCTGAGAAAATAATTTCATCCAGTTCAGGATGTTGACGAATGTAGTCCAGCGCCTGACGCCAGTTGCTCTTGTTGCCCTGGTTGTCCTGATAGGGAAAGTGGCGACGGAAGCAATAGCGACAGTTGACCGCACAGCCGCCTTTGACCAGCAACAACGCGCGATTGTGGTATTTATGCAGTAATCCAGGCACCACGCTGTGCTGTTCATCGAGCGGATCGACGCTGAATCCGGGGGTTACCTCGAATTCGTCCTGCGCGGTCAGCACTTGCAGCAAGAGCGGATCGAGAGGGTCCCCTTTGCGCATCCGTGCGGCAAAGGACCAGGGTACGCGCAGCGGGAATAGCGCACGGGCTTCTGCCCCTTTGCGTAGCTCAGGGTGGTTATCCAGCGCCAAAAAGTGCAAAAGTTGGAGAGGATCGGTAATGACATCCGCAAGTTGGTGCAACCAATCTTCTCTGGGATGGGGTTTTAGGGTTACAATGTGTGCCATTTTTTGGCTGAGTACCAGTATCAAATAGTAGAGGGCCTTTATGGCGACTTATTTTAGCAACGATTTTCGTTCCGGTCTTAAAATCATGTTTGAAGGCGAGCCTTACGCTGTCGAATCCAGTGAATTAGTTAAGCCAGGTAAAGGGCAGGCTTTCGCGCGCGTGAAAATGCGCCGTTTGCTGACCGGCAAACTGATTGAAAAAACCTTCAAATCCACCGATAGCGCCGAAGGTGCTGATGTGGTCGATATGAACCTGACCTACCTGTATAACGACGGTGAGTTCTGGCATTTCATGAACAATGAAACGTTTGAACAACTGGCCGCTGATTCCAAAGCTGTTGGCGACAACGCCAAATGGTTGCTGGATCAGGCTGAATGTATCGTTACGTTGTGGAACGGCCAACCGATTACGTTAACGCCGCCAAACTTCGTGGAACTGGAGATCGTGGAAACCGATCCGGGTCTGAAGGGCGATACAGCAGGGACTGGCGGTAAGCCGGCAACCTTGACCACCGGTGCCGTGGTAAAAGTGCCGTTGTTTGTTCAGATTGGCGAAGTGATCAAAGTGGATACGCGTTCTGGCGAATACGTCTCCCGCGTGAAATAAGCATTTCCCTGCAAAAAAACACCGTCGGCTTTTGCTGGCGGTTTTTTTTGTCCCGCATCCTGCCTACGCGAACGTGTGCTGCCCGCTCTGTGCCGATCTCTGCTTTATCACCGTCAGACATTAAGGCGAATGCTTACGAACCGGGAAACACCCGCTCGCTCAGAAAGTCTACCAGTACGCGCACCTTGGGCGACGGATGCTTGCTCGCGGGCCATAGCACGTGAAAAACGCCTGTAAGCGTGTTGCTTAATAGTGAAATAAGGGTGTTTCGGTGATTGAAGTAAATTTTACGCTGTTCTGAGATGGAAATTCCAAAGACCGGCGCTAAGGAGTAAGAAGGTATCATCAATAAAGGGTCTACGATTCCGTAAAATTTGGGTCATGCAACCGAGGCGCTTGATACCCGCGATGGCGTGTTCAACTGTAATACGGATGCCCGAGATTATTTTATTTTCTTGTTTTTGTTCAGGCGATATAGCCAACCGACTTAAAAATGATTACATCCTATGCCCTGATATGCGGCAAAGAAGCATAGCTGGCTGTTATCAAAATAATGTCGCTTGGCTATAAAGGTCTTTTTCGAGTTCCTTTTTTTGGGATTTGTGTATTAGGATGCTGTTTATCTATACCTTGAAAACCGGTATCTGCCCAGATGGTTACCTCAGGAGGAATATGGCGAATTATATCGACTTTATCGAGTAAGCGTTTATCGTGACGGCGCCCATTTTTGCTCATGGGGATAAATCCAATTTGCCTTGTTTCGTCAGTCATAATAAGCCCTTTTCGAGTGGTCTGTCTTTTCTTTCCCGAATACATTTTTTTTCGCCGACGCAGATTCTTAGGCTTTTGGACAGGTCGCTCTGTCCCATCAATAAAGACGTCTTTAACTCCAGAAAAGGCGCGAAAAAATTCCTCAGCAGAGCGAATTTGACGAGCGGGCAAAACACATTCTCGCCCCAAGGTCATCTCTAAAACCGGCAATAATATTTTTACCCAGCGACATACCCGTGTTCTATCTAACCCAAAAAGAAGTCCTTGCAAATCATAGGTCGGATAACATTTTAAATACAATAAAATAAAAAGCAGTTTATCTAATGGGGTTGGGATAAATCCTTTCTGCCCTGCACCCATCTGCCGCTCGTGATCTTTTCGATTCTTTTTCCGATAAATCAAATAACAAGCTGAAAATTCAGCGGCTAAATTTTTCAATTCTTCGACTGATAATCCAATGATTGCTTTACATAAACGATTATCTCGTAACAACCGCTCTTTGTTGATCATTTCAAACCTTTATTCTCTAAGTTAAACCTCTTTTTATTCTCAATAGCCTGACAAAAAATGCAAGTCTCTATTCAGCAACTAGTTTTGTGCGCTCCACATAATCGACCAGGATGGGTTGTAAGCGGCCACTGGCCAGCAGGTCGCGGATAGAGAAGTCCGGCAGATAGGCGATGCCCAACCCTTGCAGCGCGAAGCATACGCGCGCCTCTATGTTGTTGCAGATCATCGCCGTAGGCAGTTGCAACGGCGGTTCCCCGGGGGCAAGCCGTAGCGCCCACGGTTCCAGCTTGCCGCTGTGGGGAAAGCGATAGTGCAGGCAACTGTGTCGCAGCAGGTCGGCAGGCACTTGCGGTGTGCCATGCTGCGCCAGATAGTCCGGCGAGGCGACCAGCAATGAGCGGAAGGCTCCAAGCCGACGAGCGGTGAGACGCGAGTCATGTGGCTCACCGGTGCGTACCACCGCATCAAAGCCTTCTTCGATTGCGTTGACGATCTGATCGGTGAAATCGAGATCTAACACGATCTCTGGATAAGTATGCATAAATTCACTGAGCACTGGCAGTACCAGCGAGCTGACCAGCGGCAGGCTCACTCGCAAGCGTCCGCGCGGTGTGCTGCTGGCTTGTATAGCCAAGCGACTTAATTTTGATTACACCATATGGACTGAGAACAAACTCTCTGTATCGCAACCCATCTCTCTTTTTTTGCTTTTTGCTTGTGCCCATTTATGCTCAATTGGGTTAATATCTGGCGAATATGTAGGCAAATACTCCACCATATACCCTGCATCGATGATGACTTGTTGAATATTATGTTTTTTGTGAAAAGTGGCATTGTCCATCATGATTACACTGTTTTTAGGGAGTACTGGGATAAGGACTTGTGTGACCCAGGCATAGAAAACATCGCTGTTAATATTGATATCAAATAATCCGATAGCAAACAGCGTTGTGCCTAATAAAGCGCCGATAACATTTGTTCTTCCCCTAGCTCCCCAGTTCTTCAGGCCAAAACACCGTTGACCTTTTGGGGAATAGCCGTGAGTCCGTGGGGCATCGTGTGAAAAACCACTTTCATCAATAAAAACAATAGGTTTACCTTCTTTTTCATACTGTTGTTTTTTTTGTTGAAATCCCTGCCGGGCGTTTTCGTCGGCTTTCGGATGACGTAGAGTTTTTTTTATAGGTCAATCCCAGCTTTTTAAGCGCTTGCCAAATGGCCTTCTGACAAACGCCAAAACGCTCTGCACGTTCTTTTTGGTAAGCATCTGGATATTGTTCAACATCTTTTATCAACTCGGATTTATCGATCTTTCGCTGACGCGTGGTCGATGCTTTTGACTCTATTTGATTAATCCAACGCGATACAGAGGCAGGGCCAATCCGAAATTGCTTCGCTGTTTCTCGGATACTCAACCCTTCGTTTTTCCGTGTAGATATCACTTTACGTCTAAAATCAATTGAATAGCTCATTTAAATAATGTAATCAAAATTAAGTCGTTTAGCTATACTGCCTGAAGTGCTGCCGCCGCATCAATGACTCCGCGATCAAAAAATACCCATGACTGACCATGACCTCTCGCCTGAGCATGGTCATTCACTGAAAGCGTTATCGCCCGACGTAAAAACGCTTCCATGTTCTTCCACGGCACAGCATCACCACCCGAAGACATTGCTTCACACACAAGGCGTTGGCCGGGTTCCTCCACAACGGTATAGCCACGCTGGTGTAACGCTGCCAGCAGCGTGGTTTTGCCACCGCCTGAACACCCGGAAAGGATAACGAAATGATCCATAGCGTGCCTCATCGGCATGATGAACTATAAGAAAATAATGAAGAAAAACCGAAGGTGAAAATAATGAGAGAGACAGAAGAAAAACTTGGAGCGGGAAACGAGACTCGAACTCGCGACCCCGACCTTGGCAAGGTCGTGCTCTACCAACTGAGCTATTCCCGCTTAGGAAGGCCACATTAGCAAGCGCTGCTGTGAAAACCGATCGTGAAGCTGGTTACCTAAACTTTCACGCTGGAAAGTTTGGAGCGGGAAACGAGACTCGAACTCGCGACCCCGACCTTGGCAAGGTCGTGCTCTACCAACTGAGCTATTCCCGCAGGAATAACCATCTTCACTCGCACCACAACTTCTGCTGCGGTACGGGGTGCGAATTATACGAGAAATCGTTGCCGCCGCAAGCACCTTACCGCGAAAAAATGACTGACTGCCGATAAAAACAGCAATTTCGCCATCGGTCGGGCAAAAAAACGCCCATAACGACTACAGACGGATAAAATGCTCGCGGTAGTAGGCCAGTTCTGCCACAGAATCACGAATGTCGTCCATCGCCTGATGCGTATCCTGTTTTTTAAGCCCAGCCATAATCTCGGGTTTCCAACGGCGCGCCAACTCTTTCAGCGTACTGACGTCCAGATAGCGGTAGTGAAAATAGGCTTCAAGCGCAGGCATATAACGAAACAGGAAACGGCGATCCTGACCTATGCTGTTGCCGCAAATCGGAGATTTCCCGGCAGGTACCCACTGCTGCAAAAAAGCAATGGTCTCTGCTTCAGCCGCACGCTCATCATAAGCACTGGCTTTAACCCGCTCAGTCAGGCCACTGGCACCATGGGTACGCACGTTCCAGTCATCCATCAACGCTAACTGGGCATCGGATTGGTGTACCGCGATTGTCGGCCCCTCGGCCAACACATTAAGCTGGGCATCGGTGACCAGCGTCGCGATTTCAATAATGCGATCCTGCTCTGGGTCCAGCCCCGTCATTTCCAGGTCGATCCAAATAAGATTGTTGTCACTTACCTGACTATTTTCAACGGACATACATTTACTTCCTTTTCCAACCATCCCCAGCGAAGCGGGAATAACTGGCATCAGTTAATTAAAATCAAATAGCGTGTATTATAGTCTCTTCAGCCATTGTGGGCGATAACCACAGTTCAAGCGAGGCTCAGTGAGCAAAAATAAACTGTCCAAAGGACAGCAACGTCGAGTTACAGCGAACCACCAACGTCGTCTCAAGCACAGAGAAAGCAAAATCGAGTGGGATGACAACCAGTTGGAAGAGCCGCAAGAAGGCATCATTATCAGCCGTTTTGGTATGCATGCGGATGTGGAAGCCCAGGGTGGTATTATCCACCGGTGTAATATTCGTCGTACCATCAAATCACTGGTCACCGGCGATCGCGTGGTGTGGCGTGCCGGTAAAGAGACGCAGGCTGGGATCAGCGGTATCGTTGAGGCAGTGCACCCGCGCGAGTCGGTGCTGACACGCCCGGATTTTTATGACGGCGTTAAACCTATCGCCGCCAATATTGATCAGGTGGTGATCGTTTCCGCGATTTTGCCCGAGCTGTCATTGAACATCATTGACCGCTATCTGGTGGCTTGCGAAACCCTGGAGGTCGCGCCCCTGATTGTGCTGAACAAAATCGACCTGCTGGATGATGAGCGCCGCGCGTTTGTCGATAAACTGATGGATATCTACCGGGCACTGCACTATGCCGTCATCCTGGTATCAAGCCACACGCAGCAAGGGATGGAAACGTTGGAGCACGCCCTAACGGACAGAATCAGCATTTTTGCCGGTCAATCCGGGGTGGGGAAATCCAGCCTGCTGAACGCATTACTCTATCCTGACGCCGCCAAGATTCTGGTCAACTACGTGTCCGATGTGTCCGGGTTGGGTCAACACACCACCACAGCGGCCCGGTTGTATCACTTCCCACACGGCGGCCATGTGATTGACTCCCCCGGCGTGCGCGAATTTGGTTTGTGGCATCTGGAGCCGGAGCAGGTCACACAGGGCTTTATCGATTTCCGTCCCTACCTCGGCACCTGTAAATTCCGCGATTGCCGCCACGATAACGATCCCGGTTGCGCGCTACGCGCTGCCGTGGAGCGTGGCGACATAGCCGAAGCGCGTTTCGATAACTATCACCGTATTCTGGAGAGCATGGCGCAGGTAAAAACGCGTAAAACCTTCTCTGATTCTGATACGGACCGCTGACTTTTACCGCATCCATCGCTACAATGCGCCCCTTTTTAGATGGGCGCATAAAAACCTAAGGGGCTCACTGTGCTGGATAAACTGAAAATCGCCTTACAATACTGGCTACCGAAAATCGCACTGACGCGGTTAGCAGGCTGGGGTGCAGACAAGCAGGCCGGCAGGCTGACCAAAGGGGTTATCGATCTTTTCGTTCGCTACTACAAGGTGAACATGCAGGAAGCACAACACCCGGATACCGCGGCCTACCGAACCTTCAATGACTTTTTCGTCCGCCCGCTACGCCCGGACGTGCGTCCGATTGATCCCCATGCACACAGCGTGGTGCAACCGGCTGATGGGGTGTTATCGCAAATGGGCACCATTGTCGACGGCAAGTTGATTCAGGCCAAAGGCCACGACTACTCGCTGGAAGCGCTGCTGGCAGGCAACTACGTGATGGCCGATCGCTTTCGCGATGGCCTGTTCGCCACCACTTATCTCTCGCCGCGCGATTATCACCGAGTGCATATGCCCTGTGACGGCGTGCTGCGTGAAATGATCTACGTGCCGGGCGAGCTGTTTTCCGTCAATCTGTTTACCGCTGACAACGTGCCCAATCTTTTTGCCCGCAACGAGCGCGTTATCTGCCTGTTCGATACCGATTTTGGCCCGATGGTGCAAATTCTGGTGGGTGCGACCATTGTCGGCAGCATTGAGACCGTCTGGTCTGGTACCGTGACGCCACCGCGTGAAGGTATCATCAAGCGTTGGACCTACCCGGCTGCGGATGAGCAAGGTGCTATCGCCCTGCAAAAAGGCGAGGAAATGGGCCGTTTCAAACTGGGCTCTACGGTAATCAACCTGTTTGCACCTAACTCGCTGCAATTTGCCACGCACCTTAATCCTATGAGCGTGACCCGTGTGGGCGAGCACTTTGCCGAGTCAAAACAGGTGGAATCCGCAGAAGAAGCCCCCATTGCCGCAGAATCTGTGCCGGATGCGGCGGACCATGGCGATGACGCAATGCACAACACGCCTTAAGTAACCTGTATGCCAGCGAACCTGCGTGAGAGAGGGGGAACCATCGTGCGTCAACTCGTGATTTTCTTTGCTGCTGTTCTGCTCTCTGTCACCGCGCTGGCGGCACCTGTGCCTAACGAGGCGCTGGTGCGCCAACAGTTGGAACAGGCAGAAGCCAATAAAAATACCCCCGATCAAGCGGATATTGTCGAGCAGTTTCGTCTGGCGTTAAACATCTTGCAGGAACGCAAAGAGTCGCTGGCACGCACAGAACAATATCAACACGTTATTGACGATTTCCCCAAACTGACGCAGGAACTGCGCCGTCTGCTGGCGGCTGAAGAAAATAAAACCACCGCCGTTAACGACAAGCTTTCGGTTGTCGATCTGGAGCAAAAAGTGGTGCAAACCAGCAGCCAACTGCTGGATCAATCGCGCCAACTGCAACAGGAACGCGAGCGGCTGCGTGAAGTGATCGATTCTCTGGCCCAACTGCCGCAACAGCAAACCGAAGCCAGCCGGGTATTAAATGAAATCGATCGTCAAATCCAATCGTTAGGCAACCCTGTCACACCGCTGGTCCAGGCGCAGTTAGTGTTATTGCAAGCCCAGCAGGCGCTGCGCCAAAGCAGGGTTGATGAGCTGGAACTGGCCCAGCTTTCCGCCAGTAATCGCCAGGAGCTCTCGCGCTTACGCGTGGAACTCTACCAGTTGCGCCACGATAAGCTGGATCAGCAGCTACAAACATTACGTTCCAGTATCAACAGTTTACGCCAGCGTGAAGCGGAGAAAGTGCTCGAACGCACTGAGCAGTTGGTGGAACGCGGTGATGATTTACCCGCAGTCATTAGCGAACAGCTAAAGCTCAACCGCGAATTGTCGCAGGAACTGAATCAGCAGGCACAACATCTCGATTTGATCGCCTCGCAGCAGCGTCAGGCAACCACCCAAACGCAGCAAGTGCGGCAAGCGCTCAGCACGTTGCGCGAGCAGGCTCAGTGGATTGGGGCATCGACCGTACTGGGTGAAGCACTGCGTGCGCAGGTAGCGCGCCTGCCGGACATGCCGCAACCGCAACGGCTGGACACCGACATGGCCCAGTTACGCGTACAACGGTTACGCTATGAAAACCTGCTCAGCGCCGCTCGCACCGCAGAACGCCCGAGGCAAGAAAACTGCACGCCCAATAGCAACAGTCAGCAATGTGTACTTGGCGATCAAATTCGTACCCAGCGTGATTTACTCACATCGCTGATTTCCGGCACCGATGCGCAGATCCTTGAACTGACCAAGCTAAAAGTAGCGACCAGCCAACTGGAAGAAGCGCTGCTGGAAATCCGCGAGGCGGTGCACCGCTATCTGTTCTGGGTTGCCGATGTGAACCCTATTTCCTTCGCCTTCCCGGTACAGGTAGTGCAGGCACTTTACCATCTGCTCTCGCTGGATACCTTCACGCAGCTCAGCAGCGCCGTTATCATGGTGGTGACCAGTCGGGAAACCGCGTTCCCACTGATGGGGGCGCTGATTTTGGTCGGCTTCGGTATCAGTTCACGTCGTCACTACAACGCCTTTTTAGAACGCGCCAGCAGCCGTATCGGCAAAGTCACCCTCGATCATTTTTCGCTGACGCTGCGTACTCTGTTCTACTCGCTACTGATTGCGCTCCCGCTGCCCGTGCTGTGGGCGGCATTGGGGTACGGCTTGCAAAACGCCTGGCCCTACCCCATCGCCGTTGCGATTGGTGACAGCGTGACTGCCACCGTCCCGCTGATGTGGCTGGTGATGGTCAGCGCCTCCTTCGCCCATTCGAATGGGCTGTTCATTGCTCACTTACGCTGGTCACCCGAGCGCGTCGCGCGCGCCATGCGCTACTACCGATTGTCGATCGCTTTTATTGTTCCGCTGATCATGGCGATCATCACGTTTGAAAAACTCAACGAACGCGAGTTTTCCAGCACGCTGGGGAGATTGTGCTTTATTTTGCTGTGTCTGGCGTTGAGCCTGGTGACCACCAGCCTGAAACGGGCCGGTATTCCGCTCTACCTGAACAAGGAAGGTTCAGGAGAAAACACCATCAACCGTGCGCTGTGGAACCTGATGATCAGTGCCCCCCTGATTGCGGCGCTGGCATCGGGTGTTGGCTATCTGGCCACGTCGAAAGCCTTGCTGGTGCGCTTGGAAACCTCGGTCGCTATCTGGTTCTTCCTGCTGGTGGTGTACCACGTGATACGGCGCTGGATGCTGATCCAACGCCGACGCATCGCGTTTGACAGAGCCAAGCAGCGGCGTGCCGAAATATTGGCGCAGCGTGCCCGCGGTGAAGAAGAATCGGGGATCTTAGTGGAAACCACCTCAGACACCATCGAAGAGCCGTTGGTCGATCTGGATACCATCAGCGCCAAATCGCTGCAACTGGTACGATCCATTCTGACACTGATCGCACTGGTGTCGGTGATTGTCCTGTGGTCAGAAATCCACTCCGCGTTCAGCTTTTTGGAAAACATCAATCTGTGGGAAGTCACCAGTACGGTGAAAGGGGTCGATAAGTTACAGCCGATTACCCTCGGGGCGGTGTTGATCTCGATTCTGATCTTCAGTATCACGACGCAGGTGGTGCGTAACCTGCCCGCGCTGCTTGAGCTGGCATTGCTTCAGCACCTCGATCTCTCCCCCGGTTCTGGCTATGCCATTATCACCGTTAGCAAATACATGCTAATGCTGATTGGCTGCATGGTGGGGTTCTCATTTATCGGGATTGAGTGGTCACAGCTCCAATGGCTGGTTGCCGCCCTGACCGTAGGTCTGGGCTTTGGTTTGCAGGAGATCTTCGCCAACTTTATCTCCGGTCTGATCATTCTGTTTGAAAAACCGATCCGCATTGGCGACACCGTGACCATTCGCGATCTCACCGGCAGCATCATGCGCATCAATACCCGAGCGACCACAATTACCGATTGGGACAGAAAAGAGATCATCGTGCCCAACAAGGCCTTTATCACCGAACAGTTTATCAACTGGTCACTGTCCGATTCTGTAACGCGCGTGGTGCTGACCATTCCAGCACCGGTCAATGCCGATAGCCAAAAAGTGACTGAACTGCTGCTCAATGCGGTGAAACGCTGTCCGTTGGTATTGGAAAACCCGCCGCCAGAAGCCTTTCTGGTGGATTTACGTCAGGGTATCCAGATTTTCGAATTGCGTATCTTTGCCGCAGAAATGGGGCATCGTATGCCGCTGCGTCATGAGATTCACCAGCTGATTCTGGAAGCCTACCGCGAGAACAACATGGAGATGCCGTTCCCGCCGTTCCAGGTGCAGATGAGTTCCGTGCGGATTGATGGGCGCAGCCCGAGTTCAGCCAATCGGCCGGAAGGTGGGTTGTAACAGGCAGAGAGCCTCAGAGGGAATGGGGCACCGGGGTGATCAGCCCCAAGACGACGCCCGCTAATGTCGGATGCGCTCCCGTGAGCAAAAAGCCCAACCAGACGATGATGCCGGGAATGACATAGGCCCACGCCGATCCAATACCAATCTTCTGTAGCCCAAACACCAGCAATACGCCCACCAGTACGGGGAGCAAGCCGTGGTATTCAAGCCCACCGGAGTAGAAGAACGCGATAATCAAGACGGCAATAATGTCATCGATAATGGCTAGCGCCAGCAAAAACACCCGCACATTGCCGGGAATGCCTTTCCCCAACAGTGCCAGCACACCGACGGCAAACGCGATATCCGTTGCCGTCGGCACCGCCCAGCCTTGTTGCTGCAACGGCGCGCTGTTCAAACTCAGATAGATCAGCGAGGGTACTATCACGCCGCCCACGGCGGCAGCGATCGGAAGCATAGCTTGCCGCAGGCTGCTCAGCGCACCTTCGTGAATTTCACGACGGATCTCCATGCCGACCACTAAGAAGAACAGGGTCATAAAGGCGTCGTTGATCCAGAAATGCAGTGAATGCGCGATTTCCGTGTTGCCAATGCTAAAAGAGATCGGTAGATGCCACAGCGCATGGTAGCTTTCCGCCCACGGCGAGTTGGCCCAAACCAATGCCGTAGCAGCAGCCACAAGCAGCACAATGCCGCTTACCGCTTCAATATGGAGAAAACGTTCAAGGGTGGCGAAAGCACGTTCCGCCAAACGCTGAGCACGAGGAATGCCCTGCGGGGACAGGTGTCGATTCATGGTTGTTATCACTCCGCGTGGCGGCCCGACCAACGCACAAACCTGTTTCACCACAACATGTGGCTAACACCCGTCACCTTTTTACCGACAATGTTGGATGAGTTCAAGTATTTTACATTGATTTACAGGCTATTTATTAAGAAGATTCCACCATTTCCGGCACCGGCGACAGGGGAAGTTGAACCGTAAAACAGGCTCCCCCTTCTGGCCGATTTGCTGCACTGATCTCCCCGTGATGAAGCATCACGATCGCACGACAAATCGCTAATCCCATCCCTACGCCCGGAATGGAGGACTCCTCATTGCCCCGGGTGAATTTCTCAAAAATATGCTGTTCGCTGCCCGAGGTGATTCCGGGGCCATCGTCCCATACCTCGATCCTGATTTTCCCCGGCAACGCACGAGCACGAATGCCTATCGCCCGCGTTCTGCCCGCGTATTTCAATGCGTTTGCCAGCAAGTTCGCGAATACCCGTTCCAGCAGCGCACCATCGGCCTGAAGCAACACTATCTCCTGCGGCAGATCCAATTGCACCGCTTCGGCGGGCAGAAGTGCTTCAAGGGATTTCAGCGCGCCGCCAATCACCTCATCCAGCGCGACCCAATCGGTTTGCAGACGGAAGCCTTCTCCTTCAATACGAGCCATATCCAGCATGTTGTTCACCAGGCGAATGGTACTCAGCGTTTGCAGGGCTTTGTTGAATAATTTAACCGTTTGATTTACATCTTCTTTAGTTAGAATGCATTTACAGAGAATGTATTTTGTTAGAACGACAAATCAAATAGTTAGCACAATAAAAAGCATTCCGAGAGGAAAAATTAGTCGTTGAAATTTTATAATGCTTATATAAATCAGTATCTTAAATTATTCAACAAAGCCTATTTATACCAGCGTTAACACAGGGCAAGACGTCTCGACGGGTGTGAATAGGCCTGTACCGCCTTTAAGCAGGACGGTACAGGCAGTAATGCGTTGATTAGTGGGTGGCTTTGATTGCCGCGACCAACGTGTTCATCTGTTCGCCGATCAGTGCCGCAATTTTTTCGTCATGCAAATTGCCCTGATCGTCAAAACCGCCAGCAATGCGTTAGCAAACACTTCCGGCTTGTTATAGCTAAGCGACATTATTTTGATAACAGCCAGCTATGCTTCTTTGCCATATATCAGGGCATCGGCTGTAATCATTTTTAAGTCGGTTGGCTATAAGCGGTTGCAGATTCAGGAACACGGCGCTTTGGCGCAGGTGATACTGCGCGCGCGAGGTTCCCATACCGCCGCCAGCCCCCATCAGCGCTACGGGTTTGCCGCTCAGCGGTTGGCTGTCTGGCAGTCGTGAAAGCCAGTCGAGGATGTTTTTCAATGCCGGTGCCACGGAGTAGTTGTACTCGGTGCAGGCAAAGACAAACCCGTCAGCCTGTTGCGCCTGACGCGCGATGCGCTGCACGGCAGCGGGGATCTCGGTCAGATCGGCATTGTAGAACGGTACATCCAGCAGATCGGCGATCTCGAGGGTGGTATCCTCTGGCACAGCGGCTTGCGCTGCCCGCGATGCCCAATAGTCGTAGGGTGCTCATGGTATTTCCTTAAAATTCAGCATCAATATCAACAACAGAAATCAGCTTGTGGTTCACAAACTCTTTAATGCCCAGTCCGGTCAGTTCGCGGCCATACCCAGAACGGAGGATACCGCCAAACGGCAGATCGGCCTTCACGCGGGTTGGGTGTTTGACGTACACCATCCCGGTGGACAGGCGAGCAGCAACCTCAGCACCATGTTTGCAGTTACGGGTGAACACTGAACCCCCGAGACCGAATTGTGAATCGTTGGCAATACGTACCGCATCATCTTCATCTTTAGCACGGAACAGCATAGAGACCGGGCCAAAAAATTCCATATGGTAGGCGGGATTGTCCGGCGTAACGTCGGTAAGTATAGTCGGCTGTACGAAGGCACCCTTGGTCGGCACTTTCGGGCCTACTTCCAATGCGGTTGCGCCGTGCGACACCGCCAGTTGAATCTTCTGTCTTACTTCATCAGCGGCCTGTTGGGAAGAGAGCGGGGCCAGCGTGGTGTTCTCATCCAGCGGATCGCCGGTGCGCAACGCAGCAACGCCCTGGGTGTAGCGATCGAGAAACGCGTCATACACGGCGTCTTCAATGATCATGCGTTTGGAAGAGACGCACACCTGTCCGCCGTTCCAGTGGCTGCCAAACACGGCCCACTTGACGGTTTTCTCCAGTTCGGCATCTTTCAACACCACGAAAGCATCGGCACCGCCCAATTCCAGCGTGGATTTCTTCAGGGCAAGTGCGGCCTGCTGGGCAACGGTGGCGCCCGCGCCTTCTGAACCGGTCAAGGCTACGCCCTGCACACGCGGATCGTTGAGGATCATTTCGATGTGCTTGCGGGTGGCATACAGATTAGTAAATGCCCCTTTAGGTAAACCGGCGTCATGCATCAGTTTTTCAAACCGGGCTGCACTTTGTGGCACGTTGGAAGCATGCTTCAACAGAATGGTGTTACCGGCAGAAAGTTGCGGTGCGATGATGCGAGCGATCTGATAGTAAGGGAAATTCCACGGCTCGATAGCGAGCAGCACGCCCAGCGGTTCGTGCACGATCTGCGCGGTTTGCTTCTTTCGGGTTGGCGACGGGCAGCGTTTCGGGGGCCAGCAGCCCTTCCGCATGCTTAACGTAGTACTCGAAAATTTGAGCGGATAGTTCCACTTCGGCTCGTGCTTCTGCGACCAGCTTGCCCATTTCCAGCGTCAGCAGTCGCGCCATTTCTTCTTTATGTTGACGTAGCAGTGTGGCAGCTTTTTGTAGAATGGCCCCTCGGGTGGAAAACGGGGTTTCTTTCCATGCCAGGAAAGCGTTGTGTGCTTGACTGATGGCGTCAGTGACTTCTGCGTCAGTGGCGTCAGGGAACGTTTTAATGACTTCACCCGTGTACGGGTTGATAGTGGCATATCCCACGGTAAACCTCCTGAAAACAAACTGTTCAAGATGCCCGTCCTACTTCAAGTTGCAGACGCGTTGGCTGCGCTCACTCACCCGAATCACTGACTTGAGTAAGGTCATCGGGGTTCCTGCACTTGCCGCCTTCCTGCAACTCGAATTATTTAGGGCACATGTTGCTTAGAACCTATCCCAAAAGGATTTTATTCCAGACAATGATGCCGCAGGTAAAATGCAGCATCGCCTCATAATTTTCGACTTTCTTCTCCCAGCGAGTCAGAACCCGACGAAAGCGATTCATCCAGCTGTGCGTTCTCTCCACTATTGTAGTGGCATACTGAATTTGGCCACCTAAGTAGAGGTGATATGCTTACCTCATAATTTTTATAGGTGCCAAAATGAGTAAAATAATTACTGCTGAATTTAAATGTGAAACCGCCAAATTAGTCCTTGACCAAAATTATACCTACCAGGAAGCCGCGAAAGCCATGAACGTCAGTCTTTCAGCGATTAGCCGGTGGGTAAGAGCCCTTCGTTTAGAACGTCAAGGGAAAACATCGCCTGGTCTGCCATTAACACCTGAACAAATTGAGTTCAGAGAAATGAAGAAAAAAATCCACCGACTGGAAATGGAGAATGCCATCTTAAAAAAGGCTACTGCGCTCTTAATGTCCGACTCACTGAAAAATTCTCGGTAGTTGAAAAGCTAAGAGCGCTTTATCCAGTGAAAGCGTTGTGTCGTATTTTTAATGTTCACCGAAGCAGTTATCGCTATTGGTGTCGACCTAAGGAGCCAGATATTGAGCGGACGATAAAACGTAGCCTGGTCAGCGAAGCGTGGAACGTTAGTGTCGGGTCTGCGGGCGCAAGGACTATCGCCACGATGGTTACCAATGGCTTTGTTGAATAAATCAGAATTAGCCGACAGGATGACTCCCTCTGCTACACCTGTTATCCTATCCTGACGCTGTGTGGCATACCCAACAACGTCATACGGTTCAGCGCTTTGACCATCGCTATGGCTTCACCTACTTGAGCCTCATAGTCACGCAGGCTCAGATGGCCACCCAGCAAAGTTTTTATGCGGAACATCGCTGTTTCTGCCACTGAACGCCGGTGATAACCCACTTTCTTTTTCCACATATCATTACTCCCGCTCAGACGCTGATTCGCCACCGCATGGTTACGTTCATGGTACTTGTCCGGCCAGTATTTGGCT
This sequence comes from Symbiopectobacterium purcellii, assembly GCF_052050035.1. GTDB lineage: Bacteria > Pseudomonadota > Gammaproteobacteria > Enterobacterales > Enterobacteriaceae > Symbiopectobacterium > Symbiopectobacterium purcellii_A. Next base: position 2,069,726 of record NZ_CP189882.1, on the reverse strand, counting down.
CCGCTTCGCGGCGGGATAAGGGGCCTGATTTTCTTTCTTAGCAACGCATCGTGGCAGTAACGGGCGTCATAAGCACCGTCTGCTGACACTTCCCTGATTTTTCGGTGGGTTTGGTTAATCAGGCCCGGCAGTGCCTGCGCATCTGTCGTTCCGCTGAGCGATAAGTCGGCACAGATAATCTCATGCGTCGCACTGTCTGCTGCCAGATGAAGCTTGCGCCACACTCTTCGTCTGTCAGCCCCATGCTGCCTGACTTTCCATTCACCTTCGCCAAAGACCTTCAGACCGGTACTGTCGATGACCAGATGCGATATTTCACCACGCGTTGGCGTTTTTATGCTGATACTGACGGTTTTTGCCCGCCGACTGACCAGAGAGTAGTCCGGGCAGCGCAGTGGCAGGCTCATCAGTGTAAAAACCGAGTCGACAAAGCCCTGTAATGCCCGGAGCGACAGGTTAAACACGCGCTTTATCATCAAAACCGTGGTATAGCCAAGCGACTTAATTTTGATTACACCATATGGACTGAGAACAAACTCTCTGTATCGCAACCCATCTCTCTTTTTTTGCTTTTTGCTTGTGCCCATTTATGCTCAATTGGGTTAAGATCTGGCGAATATGTAGGCAAATACTCCACCATATACCCTGCATCGATGATGACTTGTTGAATATTATGTTTTTTGTGAAAAGTGGCATTGTCCATCATGATTACACTGTTTTTAGGGAGTACTGGGATAAGGACTTGTGTGACCCAGGCATAGAAAACATCGCTGTTAATATTGATATCAAATAATCCGATAGCAAACAGCGTTGTGCCTAATAAAGCGCCGATAACATTTGTTCTTCCCCTAGCTCCCCAGTTCTTCAGGCCAAAACACCGTTGACCTTTTGGGGAATAGCCGTGAGTCCGTGGGGCATAGTGTGAAAAACCACTTTCATCAATAAAAACAATAGGTTTACCTTCTTTTTCATACTGTTGTTTTTTTTGTTGAAATCCCTGCCGGGCGTTTTCGTCGGCTTTCGGATGACGTAGAGTTTTTTTTATAGGTCAATCCCAGCTTTTTAAGCGCTTGCCAAATGGCCTTCTGACAAACGCCAAAACGCTCTGCACGTTCTTTTTGGTAAGCATCTGGATATTGTTCAACATCTTTTATCAACTCGGATTTATCGATCTTTCGCTGACGCGTGGTCGATGCTTTTGACTCTATTTGATTAATCCAACGCGATACAGAGGCAGGGCCAATCCGAAATTGCTTCGCTGTTTCTCGGATACTCAACCCTTCGTTTTTCCGTGTAGATATCACTTTACGTCTAAAATCAATTGAATAGCTCATTTAAATAATGTAATCAAAATTAAGTCGTTTAGCTATAACAGCCATATCGGTGTAGTAAAGCGGCCGACCACGACCTTCAGGCGAAGAACTGTCAGTCCATGCAGCGATGGCCGACTCATCAAGCCAGACCGTCAGGGAGCCGCGTTGTCTGAGTGCTTTGTTGTAGGTGGGCCAGTTGGTGATTTTAAACTTTTGCTTTGCCATGGGGAGCTGCTATCGGGAGCGATGATAGTGCTTTGATCCGGCGATCCCCTGAAAGTTCGATTTATTCAACAAAGCCGTTACCAATACACACGACGTGAAACTTGGGCGGTGGTTAGCGGGTAAGTTGATGAAAGAATTAACCCTCGTTAGTTGCCAAACAAGAAAACATCAATACAACCGCGGTGGAAATGAACGTATTGATATTCCAAATCTGCTCAATAGGCAGTTCGCTGTTACCAAGCCTGACCAGGTTTGGTGCGGCGATGTAACCTATATTTGGACAGGCGACCGATGGGCGTATCTGGCGGTGGTATTAGATTTATTTGCCCGAAAACCCGTGGGTTGGGCAATGTCGTTTTCGCCAGATTTAGAATTAACAGCCAAAGCACTACAAATGGCTTGGGAACTGCGTGGGCATCCGAAACAAGTCATGTTTCATAGTGACCAAGGAAGCCATTACACCAGTCGTCAGTATAGGCAGGCATTGTGGCGTTATCAGATGACCCAAAGTATGAGTCGCAGGGAAATGAGAGTGTAAAAAGATCTGTGTAAATGGCATTTTGAGGAAAACCTTCAGAGGACAAAAAATGCCTATCAGCAACGAACTTATTGACCAACTGCTTCAGGATTGCCACTCCCCTCAGGAGCTTCTGGGTGAATCAGGCCTACTCAAGGAGCTGACTAAAAGACTGGCGGAACGGGTTCTTCAAGCTGAGATGGAGATACACCTTGGGTATGCTAAGCATGACCCGGCTGGTAATCATTCAGGCAACTCCCGCAATGGCAAGACCTCCAAGAGCGTACGTAGCCAAAATGGGGCGCTCGAGCTCGATATTCCGCGCGACCGCAACAGTACCTTCGAGCCGACACTGATCGGTAAGCACGAAAAGCAGCTTAACGGCTTCGATGACCGCATTATTTCTCTCTATTCCAGAGGGCTATCAACCCGTGATATTCAGGCTCACTTTAAAGAAGTCTACGGGGTCGATGTTTCCGCTGGCTTCATTTCTCAAGTGACCAATGCCGTGATGGATGACGTTAAGCGCTGGCAGCAACGGCCGCTGGATGCGTTTTATCCCATTGTTTACCTTGACTGTATTGTGGTCAAAAGCCAGGACGGCGGAGCCGTGACCAACAAGTCTGTTTACTTGGCTCTAGGCATCAACGGCAAGGGCGAAAAAGAGCTGCTGGGGCTATGGATAGCCAAAACCGAGGGGGCCAAGTTCTGGTTATCTGTAATGATAGAACTGAAAAATCGTGGGCTACAGGACATCTTCATCGCCTGCTGCGATGGCCTGAACGGCTTTCCTGATGCCATTGAAGCTGTTTACCCGCATACGCGGGTACAGCTCTGCATCGTGCATCAGGTGCGGAACTCGCTGCGCTACGTCGGCTGGAAAGAGCGTAAAGCCGTTGCTGCTGACCTCCGCACTATCTATAGTTCCGCAACGCTAGAGGGCGCTGAAGAGGCCCTGGATGCCTTCGCGGCCAAATGGGATGAACAGTTCCCGACGATCAGCCCATCGTGGAGAAATAATTGGGAACGTCTCATCGTCATTTTTGATTTTCCGCCGGAGATCCGCAAGGTTATCTACACCACCAACGCGATAGAGTCGTTAAATGCTTCATTGCGCAAGATAACGAAAACGCGACGAATATTTCCAACGGATGACTCGGTGCTAAAATTATTCTATCTAGCCTTGCATAATATCTCGGCTAAATGGACCCTACCAATCAGAGACTGGAAACCGGCTATGAGCCAATTCATGTTGATGTATGGAGATCGGATTTCCGGTTAAGCGATGGAACCATTTACACGAAATTCTTTACAGACTCCCATGATGAGAAAGATCGCGTTTTCACGCATCCGTTACGCGAGTCAGGCGCACACATGCTATTCACTCAACAGGAGCATCGCTATGTCTTTACAACGAAAAGTACTGTTTTGTCTCCCGCTGTTACTGCCCGCAGCGCTCACTTTCCCAGCCGCCGCACATGATGGCTACACGCTCGAACAGGTCGTGGTGTTTAGTCGTCACGGCTTGCGCGCCCCGTTAGCCAGCCCGAGCAGCGCACTCGGCAAGGTCACGCCCGATGCCTGGCCACAGTGGGATACCCCCAGCAGTTACCTGACCACGCGCGGCGGCGTGCTGGAAGCCTATTTCGGCCACTATTTTAGCGAATGGCTGGTAGATAACCGCCTGCTGGCTGCCGATACCTGCCCGACGGATAAAGACGTCTCGTTCTATGCCAACAGCCTGCAACGCACCATCTCTACCGCACAATATTTCGCCGTGGGCGCGTTCCCCGGTTGTCTGGTGCCGGTAGTACACAAAGAAAAATTGGGTACGATGGATGCCACCTTTAACCCCATCATCCGCAATGACAGCGCCACGTTTAAACAGCAGGCCATCGACTCCATTAATCAAAAATCCGGTCAAGGTGGGGTGAAAGGGCTCAATGAACGGCTGAAACCGGTGTATCAGCAGATGGCCGAGATCATTCGCTACAAGGATTCCGCCAACTGCAAGCAGGATAAACAGTGCGACCTGATGGCTCAGGAAACTGACGTGAAGATTGAGGCAGGTAAAGAGCCGGGTGTTGTGGGTCCGCTGAGAACCGGCACCTCGATTGCTGATGCCTTTATTCTGCAATACTACGAAGGCACACCGATTAACCAGATCGGCTGGGGGCGCATCAAAGATGAGAAGCAACTGGCTGATTTGGTCTCGATCAAAGAGTACTACAACAGCGTAGTATTTAGTGCACCGGTGGTTGCCAAAGCCGTCTCGGCCAATCTGGTCAAAGCGCTGTCCGGTTCGTTTGGCGAGCAGCAGCCCAAATTCACCTTCCTGGTCGGCCACGATTCAAACGTCGCGTCTCTGCTCTCCGCACTGGGCGTGAAACCGTACCACCTGCCGCACCAATTGGAAACCACGCCGATCGGCGGCAAGGTAGTGTTCCAACGCTGGCGCGATAACGCCAATAACAAGGCGCTGTTGAAAGTGGAATACGTGTATCAATCGACTGAACAGCTCGCTACGCTGGCACCACTGAACCGTGCCAATCCCCCGCAGCGTGTGACGCTAACGCTTAGCGAGTGTCCGACTAACGACAAAGGCTTCTGTTCGTTCGAGGACTTCGAGCGCATCACGACTGCGCTTACAAAATAAGCTATTTGGGGCAAACCTTGGTGCCGCATCTCTGTGAGTAAGGTGAATATTTCGTGCGCGTGAGCCAACGTCGTTATCTGCAACCGTTGCAGCACGCGCCCGACACGAGGCGCTCAATCACCGCCGCCTCGTGACTCAAGGCTTTTCGCGGAGCATCACGCCGCTGCGCGGTGCCTTCGGCGTTCGTGCCCACTATCGGGCCGTCCCCGACGCGTTCCAGACGCGGCGGGGACTTTTGCGGCATCCATGCCGCTCACCCGGCGGCCACGCGCACCTCAGCGTGATTTTTTTACGCGAGTGCAATCAAAAGACAACAAACGTCTTCTTTAGCACCTGCGATTACACCAGTATCACCTCAACACCTTGTGCTCGCAGTTGCTCAACAATAGTGGCGTCAGCCTGCTTCCCAGTGATCACCACGTCAATCTGATCGGCACGGCGAAACAGCATGCCCGCACGTTGACCCACTTTACTGCTGTCCACGACCACCGCCAGTTTGCCGACGTAGCTCAGCATCTTTTGCTCCGCCATCGCCGTCAGCATATCGGTTTTATACAGCCCTTCCGTCGTCAGCCCTTTAGCGCTGGTGAACATCCAGTGACCGGCATACAATCTCGCATCCCCTTCCTGAGGCGCCAGGGTGATCGACTGTCTCTTGTTGTACTGCCCCCCCATGATCACTACGCTTTCGTGCTCTTGCTCAATCAGGAAATTCGCCAATGGCAGATAGTTGGTAATCACCTGAATATCACGCCCGACAATCTCCCGCCCCAGCAAAAACGCCGTTGACCCACAGTTAATCACCACGCTTTCACCGGGGTTGCACAGCGCGGCGGCCGCCTGCGCGATGCGCATCTTCTCATCCAGATTCTGCGCCTTATAGATATTGAGCGGTGTCCAGGCCGGGCGCGGCAGGTTAACGGCCTCAGCGCCGTTGCGCACTTTGCGCAATTTGCCCAATTCATTGAGTTTGTTGATGTCGCGACGCGCAGTGGCGGGAGAAACGTCAAAATTCACGATCAGATCGGAGACGGTGAGTTGCCCCTGACGTTGCAGAAAATCAATGATGGCATGATGGCGCTGAGATTCAGTCATAGGTCGTCCGGTAACAAGAAGCGGCGCGTCATGGCGTCGACGTGAAAAGTTTACATCATAATTTATCATAAATGCGCATCAATCATCATATGCCCGCAATAATTCGCGTCGAAGTATGACAGGCATAGCGCGACGTGTTTGCCACGTCGCGCACTCGATCGCAAATTACAGGAAAGATTTGAACGGCAGATCGGGTTCCGTGGTGAAGCAGTCGTCAAAGCCGCGCGGATAGTGATATTCCAGATTATCTTTGTCCAACGGCCAGGTAAATTTGCCACCGACTTGCCAGATAAAGGGTTTGAAACCGTATTGTAGGCGGTCTTTTTTCATCTCCCACAGCACGCGAATTTCCTGCGGATCAGCTTGAAAATTCGACCAAATATCATGGTGGAAGGGAATAACTACCTTGGCATTTAACGCCTCGGCCATGCGTAGGATATCCGCGCTGGTCATCTTGTCGGTAATACCGCGCGGGTTTTCTCCGTATGAGCCCAACGCCACGTCAATGTCATACTCATTGCCGTGTTTAGCGTAGTAGTTGGAATAGTGGGAATCACCGCTGTGATACAGATTGCCCCCGGGGGTTTTGAACAGGTAGTTCACCGCGCGCAGATCCATACTATCCGGCAGCACGCCCGCTGCTTTTTGTTCCACCGGCAGGGTGATCAATGCGGTGCGGTCAAACGCATCTAACGCATGGATCTCAATATCTTTAATACGGACAACCAGGCCCGGTTTCACCACGATGCAACGCTCGCGCGGCACTCCCCAGCCCACCCAGAGATCCACGCAGCTCTGAGGACCAATAAAGGGCACTTCCGCGCTGCAATTTTTCAGCACGGCGGCGGCGACATTGACGTCAATGTGGTCGTTATGGTCGTGCGTCGCCAAAATGGCATCCACCTGGCAGATAGCGAACGGATCCAGCACAAACGGCGTGGTGCGCAAGTTAGGTTGCAATTTTTTCACCCCCGCCATGCGCTGCATCTGGTGCCCGTTTTTCATCAAAGGGTTACCGTGACTCTGCTTGCCGGTGCCGCACCAGAAATCGACACAAATATTGGCCCCACCCTCTGATTTCAACCAAATCCCGGTACAACCCAGCCACCACATGGCGAAGGTGCCAGCGGCAACCTGCTCTTGTTCGATCTCTTCATTCAACCAGGTGCCCCATTCCGGGAAGGTGCTCAGGATCCAGGATTCGCGGGTAATGGTTTCTATCTTGCTCATGGCTTGACCTCATCATTAATCGGCAATTAAAAAATTACAAGTAATCATAAAAAGATTAAACACGATAACTTAACACCAATCTATCACCGTTAAATCGCACTGACAATCACTTAAAGTGATAAAAGAATCATGAAAATTCACATCAAGATCAAATAATGCAAAACATAAAAAACACAACCAAATGAATAATATATAAAAAATAAAACATGAGTATTGAGTGATCGGCTTTGTTGAATAATTTAACCGTTTGATTTACATCTTCTTTAGTTAGAATGCATTTACAGAGAATGTATTTTGTTAGAACGACAAATCAAATAGTTAGCACAATAAAAAGCATTCCGAGAGGAAAAATTAGTCGTTGAAATTTTATAATGCTTATATAAATCAGTATCTTAAATTATTCAACAAAGCCTGAGTGATCTTAAGGAGAGTGTAAAAAGATCTGTGTAAATGGCATTTTGAGGAAAACCTTCAGAGGACAAAAAATGCCTATCAGCAACGAACTTATTGACCAACTGCTTCAGGATTGCCACTCCCCTCAGGAGCTTCTGGGTGAATCAGGCCTACTCAAGGTGCTGACTAAAAGACTGGCGGAACGGGTTCTTCAAGCTGAGATGGAGATACACCTTGGGTATGCTAAGCATGACCCGGCTGGTAATAATTCAGGCAACTCCCGCAATGGCAAGACATCCAAGAGCGTACGTAGCCAAAATGGGGCGCTCGAGCTCGATATTCCGCGCGACCGCAACAGTACCTTCTAGCCGGCACTGATCGGTAAGCACGAAAAGCAGCTTAACGGCTTCGATGACCGCATTATTTCTCTCTATTCCAGAGGGCTATCAACCCGTGATATTCAGGCTCACTTTAAAGAAGTCTACGGGGTCGATGTTTCCGCTGGCTTCATTTCTCAAGTCACCAATGCCGTGATGGATGACGTTAAGCGCTGGCAGCAAAGGCCGCTGGATGCGTTTTATCCCATTGTTTACCTTGACTGTATTGTGGTCAAAAGCCAGGACGGCGGAGCCGTGACCAACAAGTCTGTTTACTTGGCTCTAGGCATCAACGGCCAGGGCGAAAAAGAGCTGCTGGGGCTATGGATAGCCAAAACCGAGGGGGCCAAGTTCTGGTTATCTGTAATGACAGAACTGAAAAATCGTGGGCTACAGGACATCTTCATCGCCTGCTGCGATGGCCTGAAGGGCTTTCCTGATGCCATTGAAGCTGTTTACCCGCATACGCGGGTACAGCTCTGCATCGTGCATCAGGTGCGGAACTCGCTGCGCTACGTCGGCTGGAAAGAGCGTAAAGCCGTTGCTGCTGACCTCCGCACTATCTATAGTTCCGCAACGCTAGAGGGCGCTGAAGAGGCCATGGATGCCTTCGCGGCCAAATGGGATGAGCAGTTCCCGACGATCAGCCCATCGTGGAGAAATAATTGGGAACGTCTCATCGTCATTTTTGATTTTCCGCCGGAGATCCGCAAGGTTATCTACACCACCAACGCGATAGAGTCGTTAAATGCTTCATTGCGCAAGATAACGAAAACGCGACGAATATTTCCAACGGATGACTCGGTGCTAAAATTATTCTATCTAGCCTTGCATAATATCTCGGCTAAATGCCCCATTCCCACTCGAAACGCAACAAAACGGTAGAGGGTTATGCCACCAGTAAGTGCGTTAAAAATACCTCATTGGGGGAACGATAGCCCAGCGATTTTCTGCCCCTTGTATTGAGTATGTGTTCGAGTTCGGCAATCTTACGATGACTGACCTGACTGAAGTCTGTTCCCTTTGGGTAAAAACGTCGTATCAGCCCGTTGGTGTGCTCATTCAAGCCCCTCTCCCAGGAATGATAAGGATGGGCAAAGTAGACCTGCGCCCCTGTGATTTGAGTAATTTGCTCGTGCAGAGCGAATTCAGGGCCGTTATCAGCTGTTAGGGTCTTAAACTTGCAAAAGGTATTAGCTTCAATGTCCCTGAAAGCAGCAACCACAGTCTCCGCACGCTTATTAGGCAGTTTGCGAATGATGACGGTTTTCAATGCGTTATCTACGATGGTTAACAAGAATGACTTCTGGTCTTTGCCAAAAACAGTGTCAATTTCGAAGTGGCCAGGCTCCTGTTTAAGCTCGGCTTGAGCTGGGCGATACTCAATACCAACACGGTTGGGAATAGGGCCTGATTTGAGGTTTTCGGCATTGTACCTGTAACGTTTTCCCCGATGAGGAAGTTGCTGATATAGCTCCCCGCCAGCCTGTCTCTCCTGCAGGATATAGCGATATAGCGTATTCTTGCTGACAGGTATACCGAATTCCAGGTGCAAACGGCCACTGATGATTTCAGGTGAAGAGTGAGTGGAAAGCGCCTGCCTGATGAAGTTCTGAATGTGTGGCTCCAACGGGTAAAAAGCATTGTTTGGCAGAGGCTTATGACGGCGTTCCCGGGCCAGAGTGTCCGCCCTTCTACAGCAGTAGACACCATTGAAAGTAGGGTCGGTATTGCGTCTGAGTTCCCTGCTGATGGTCGAGCGAGGCAGAGCACGCTCTCTGGCGATGGTAGCTTGGTTGACACCTTCACCACGCCGCTTTTCGATGTAGAACCGTTCTTTCTGAGTCAGATGTTTTCCCTGCATGCAACAGGCTCTCCAGTATGGCCAGAACGGTGATTTTATCCGACTCTGGCAAGTGGGTCACTTTGTTGCGTTTCGAGTGGGAATGGGGCGGGTCTTGCGCACGCGCGCCCAATTCCCCAAACGACCGGCATCCCGTCAGAAACAGACAGAATGTAAGCATCATAACAGAACTGATTTTTATCATTTTTCTTCCTTGAAACTGGGTTTTAGGCGTTATCGGATAAATTGTTTTTTTCTTTATGACACCGATTCCCTACATTGGGCGACGCTTCACGTTTAATCCCTTACTTTTCATGGTGAAATAACGCATCATCGCCGACTCAAGGCGCGAGCGCCCGTCGTATTCTGCCTGCTCGCTGCACCACGCCAATTTTCGTTATCTTTTGATTGTATTGTATTTTTTCTCAGCTCGATTCGATGTTTCTGAACATGGAGATAATCTTATGAGTAAAAACACCAAGCAAGACCCAACTCCCCAGGGGCGCCGTCATTTCCTTAAATCTACCGGTATCATGATGGGCGCGTTAGGGGGCATGGCGCTGTCTCGCCCTGCTGCTGCCGTTGCACCACCCGCACCGGTGCCGCAGAACTGGGATACTACTGTGGATGTGCTGATTATTGGCACAGGTTTCGCCGGATTAGCCGCCGACATTGAAGCGCGTAACGCCAAGGCGAATGTGCTGATTATCGAGAAAATGGCGCTGTTTGGCGGAAACTCGATACTCAACGGCGGGGATCTGTCGGCGGCAGGCTCCAGCATGCAGCAGGCGCTGGGCATCAAGGATTCCCCGGAGCTGATGTATCAGGACATGATGAAAGCGGGAAATTGGCTGAACTACCCCGAACTGGCGCGCACCATCGCCGATCACTCGGTGGAGGCGCTGGAGTGGGCCAAAAGCCTCGGCGCTGAGTTTGATCGGGTCAACTATCATGGCGGCCACGCGGTGAAGCGCGCCCACCAACTGAAGGAGCGTTCCGGTTCCGGGCTGGTGGTGAAACAGTACCAGAAGGCCAAAGCACTGGGCGTGGTGATTGAACAGCGCACTAAGCTGGAGCGGTTGATTATTGACAAACAAGGACGTGTGCTCGGGGCAGAAGTGCGGCGTGGCTATAAGTTTCCCGATGATGCTTCCGGCTCCGTCGCGTTTATCCGTGCAACCAAAGGGGTGGTGCTGGCATCCGGCGGCTTCTCCCAAGGCGTTGCGTTACGGCTGTAGTGGCATACTGAATTTGGCCACCTAAGTAGAGGTGATATGCTTACCTCATAATTTTTATAGGTGCCAAAATGAGTAAAATAATTACTGCTGAATTTAAATGTGAAACCGCCAAATTAGTCCTTGACCAAAATTATACCTACCAGGAAGCCGCGAAAGCCATTAACGTCAGTCTTTCAGCGATTAGCCGGTGGGTAAGAGCCCTTCGTTTAGAACGTCAAGGGAAAACATCGCCTGGTCTGCCATTAACACCTGAACAAATTGAGTTCAGAGAAATGAAGAAAAAAATCCACCGACTGGAAATGGAGAATGCCATCTTAAAAAAGGCTACTGCGCTCTTAATGTCCGACTCACTGAAAAATTCTCGGTAGTTGAAAAGCTAAGAGCGCTTTATCCAGTGAAAGCGTTGTGTCGTATTTTTAATGTTCACCGAAGCAGTTATCGCTATTGGTGTCGACCTAAGGAGCCAGATATTGAGCGGACGATAAAACGTAGCCTGGTCAGCGAAGCGTGGAACGTTAGTGGCGGGTCTGCGGGCGCAAGGACTATCGCCACGATGGTTACCAATACACACGACGTGAAACTTGGGCGGTGGTTAGCGGGTAAGTTGATGAAAGAATTAACCCTCGTTAGTTGCCAAACAAGAAAACATCAATACAACAGCGGTGGAAATGAACGTATTGATATTCCAAATCTGCTCAATAGGCAGTTCGCTGTTACCAAGCCTGACCAGGTTTGGTGCGGCGATGTAACCTATATTTGGACAGGCGACCGATGGGCGTATCTGGCGGTGGTATTAGATTTATTTGCCCGAAAACCCGTGGGTTGGGCAATGTCGTTTTCGCCAGATTCAGAATTAACAGCCAAAGCACTACAAATGGCTTGGGAACTGCGTGGGCAGCCCAAACAAGTCATGTTTCATAGTGACCAAGGAAGCCATTACACCAGTCGTCAGTATAGGCAGGCATTGTGGCGTTATCAGATGACCCAAAGTATGAGTCGCAGAGGAAATTGTTGGGATAATAGTCCGATGGAGCGATTCTTCCGTAGTCTGAAGACTGAATGGGTGCCAACGACTGGCTACCAAAGCTTTAGTACTGCTCAATCATCCATTATTCGCTACATAACCCATTATTATAGCGATGTCAGACCTCACTGGTATAACGGTGGGTTAACACCAAATGAATCAGAACGGCTGTTCCATCAACAGTCAGGTAGGGTGGCCAAATTTAGTTGACCACTACAGGGGTGCATGGCGCGGTGCGTCTGGGCAGCGTTGCCATGACGGATTGCATCGTGTTTGGGCGCATTGCGGGGAAAAACGTGGTCAAGGCGATCTGAGCGTATCAAGAAGATAGGCCGCGTAAGCGGCCTCATCATCATTACTTCAACGTCAGCGTGCGAATGATGCTTTCGGCTTCGGTTTGCGCCGCTTGCTGATTATCAGCAGGCAGCGTGATTTGCAGCGTCAACAGTTGGTTCGCCACGTTCCCCAGCAGCACGGAAGAGTAAACCTGCTTGCCGCTGCCACTGTTGGAGATGCTATCGAGCTGTTGCAGCGCATGGCCGTTAATCTCAACGGCTTTATTGGTCACTACCTGCAAGTTGGCATCGCGGGCGCGTTGCTGATCTTCAAGGCGCTGTGTCAATACCGGCAGGGTTTCGTTGCTGCTATCGCCCAGAATGACAATCACGGCGCGCTGGCCATTATCGTTGGCGTAGACATGCATGTTGTTGGATTGCGAACCCACTTTTCCACTTTGATCATGCATATCCGCAGGCAGCGTGAACGTGATGTTGCCAGACAGCAGCGAGATGGTTTGACTGGCGGCTTGCGCGGCCGGGGCATCGTGTCCTGCATTGTCGTCTTTCTTACCGTCGCAGGCGGCCAAAAGTGCGGCAAGCAACGTAATTCCAAGATATTTCACTAGCTTCGGCATAAGCGTCCTTCTCTGTTATCAGGCATGCACGGGTAAACCGCTATATCGCACCCTATTCACTGGTGAAACTCAAGCGTTTTGTTGTCACAAAACCTATTTAGGACGGTTCCTGAGATAGCCCTTCCACACGCGGTGGAGGGGCTATCAGCCATCAGCGCCATTGTTCAGCCGACGTCGGCTCGCGCAATGCGGGATGACTGTGGGATTCGCTCAAACGCTTGAGGAGCATATTGAGCATCACGCCGTACATCGGTAAGAAGAATAATAGACTAATCAGCAGTTTGAAGGTGTAATCGACCAAAGCGATCTCCACCCAGTTTGCCGCCATAAAAGCATCGGTACTGCGATAGAAGGCGATGAAGAAGAAGGCCAGCGTATCGCTTAAATTACCAAACAGCGTGGAGACCGTGGGCGCGACCCACCACGCCTTGCGCTGGCGCAGGCGGTTAAACACATGCACATCCAGAATTTGCCCCAGCACGTAGGCCATAAAGCTGGCGCACGCGATACGCGCAACCACGATATTGACGCTGGCGAGCGCACTGAACCCTTGCCACTCTCCCTGATAAAACAGCGCGGATACCACATAGGAAATCACCAGTGCGGGCACCATCACCGTTAGAATAATTCGGCGCGCCAACGGTGCGCCAAAGATACGCACGGTCAGATCGGTGGCCAGAAAGATAAACGGAAAGGTGAATGCCCCCCAGGTGGTGTGGAACCCGAAGATGGATATCGGCAACTGCACCAGATAATTACTGGAGGTAATGATCAAAATGTGAAACAACGACAGCCAGACAAGCGCGCTGAGCCGCTGCTGAGCAGTAAAATGAAACATGGCAATGTGACCTTTTTAGTGATTGGGGTGAGGGAACCCAAGTGGTGCCGTTAACAATGACATTATGGCACGTAATTCATGCTGCTTATTCAATGCGGCTGATACAGGGGTCAATACGACCGACACAAGGAGCAGCGCGCGGCATGATACGCTGTTAGGCGGGGATTGCAATGGCGAATTTATGCGCAATCGATATCGTAGGTTGCGCAGGAAAATCTGCGGCGTAAACTAGGGCGGTTTTGACGGCTGCCACACCGGGCGGTCGTTATCTTGCCCTTACGCCACTGCCGAGAATAATGATGACCGACACCTTCACCAACCCGGATAAAACCCTCGATGCACAGGGGCTGCGCTGCCCGGAACCGGTGATGATGGTTCGTAAAACCGTGCGTCAGATGGAGACAGGGCAGACGCTACTTATTCTGGCGGATGACCCGGCAACCACGCGCGATATACCGGGCTTTTGTGTCTATATGGAGCACGAGTTTCTGGCACAGGAGACGGCATCACTGCCCTACCGCTACCTCCTGCGCAAGAAGTAGCTTTTTTGCCGTTACCTCGCGTCTTGTGGTTTTTCGCGGCGCAATAAGCGCAGTGCATTGGCGGTTACCAGCGCCGTGGCACCGGAATCAGCCAGCACGGCGAGCCACAACCCGGTGATCCCCCACAGGCTGGTCACCAGAAAGATGGCTTTCAGCCCTAGCGCCAGGGTGATGTTTTGCCTGATATTGTTGCGCGTGGCGCGAGAAAGCCGAATCATGCCCGCCAGTTCGCTTAACCGATTATGCGTGAGCGCTGCATCGGCGGTTTCCAGCGCAACGTCACTGCCCCCACCCATAGCAATGCCGATCGCCGCCGATTTCATCGCTGGCGCATCGTTAATGCCATCGCCCACCATTGCCGTCGGATGGATCTGGTTCATCTCGCGCACAGCATCGACTTTGTCGGCAGGCAGTAGCCCTGCTTTATAGTCAATGCCTAACGTGGTCGCGATAGCTGCCGCTGAACGCGGATTATCACCGGTGAGCATGGTGCAGCGAATTCCCAGTGTGCGCAGTGCCTCAATCGCTTGCGGGGTATCTGCACGCAAGGTATCACGCAGTGCCAGCAAGCCAATGATGTGCGTTTCTTCCTGTACCACCACCACGGTTTTCCCGTCGTTTTCCAAGGAATGGATGCGATCACGCCAGTCGGCGTCGAGCGCCTCGGGTGAAATTTTAGCGGGGGCTTTGACGCTGAGGGTTTTGCCTGCGATGACGCCTTCAACCCCTACGCCTGCCAGTGCTCGCTGTGCCGTTGCCACTGGCAGCATCGGGGCAACCGTACGGGCATGCTGGACAATCGCTTTCGCCAGCGGGTGGTGTGAACCTGCCTCAATCGCTGCCGCGCGTGCCAGCAGCGCTGCCGTGCTCACGCCCTGCGCGGGTATCGCATCCGTCACCTGAGGCTTGCCCTGTGTCAGGGTGCCGGTTTTATCGAAGGCGATGGTATTGATGGTGCCCAGAATCTCCAGCGCCGCGCCGCCTTTAATCAGCGCACCGCGCCGGGCAGCGGCCGCCAGGCCAGAAGTGATAGCCGCCGGGGTGGAGATCACCAACGCACAGGGGCAACCGATGAGCAACAGCGTCAGGCCGCGATAAATCCACTCTTGCCAGGGCGCACCAAACAACAGTGGCGGTATCACGATGGTCGCCGCGGCGAGCAGCATGATGGCCGGGGTGTAATAGCGGCTAAAGCGATCGAGAAAACGCTCTATCGGCGCGCGGTGGCTCTCCGCTTCTTCAATTAAATGCAAAATGCGGTCGATGGCGCTGTTGCCCGGTTCGGAGATCACGAGCAACTGTATCAGGCGATCGACGATCAGGCTGCCTGCCGAGATTTTATCGCCCTGCTCACGCTCTACCGGCAGGGATTCCCCGGTCAATGCGCTTTCATCGAAGCTGGCATGGGGAACCAGCAGTTCGCCATCGGCGGGCAATCGGCTGCCCGGTGCCACTTCGATCACATCGCCGGTGCGCAGTGCTGCAATGCTGACCTGAGTTCGCTGACCGGCACGGATCAGCGTTGCGGTTTCTGGCATTAGCGCCATTAACGCGCTGACACCGCGACGGGCGCGCTGTGCGGCGTAGGCTTCCAGACGCTCTCCCAGCATAAACAGTAAAATAACCATGGTGGCTTCGCTGGTGGCACCAATCAACAAGGCACCTAGTGCGGCGACGCTCATCAGCGTTTCGATGGCAAAGGGCGTGCCGCTGCGAATCAGTTTAATCGCCTGTCCGAGCAGCGGTATCAGCCCCAGCAGCGTGGTGGCGATAAAGGCTATTTCTGAAGCGCGTGGTGAAAACAGCGAAAGTATCCCGCTGGCGGTGGTTAACATCGCAAACAGAATGAGAAAACCGTGTTCATGCAAGAGACGGCGTAAAGGGGACTCGGCGGGTGCGTGGGCTGTTGGGACGGTTGCGCCAGGGGACGTATCTTGCCAGGTAAACCCTGCGTGCTCTACGGCGCGTTGAATCTGTGTACGAATATCGGATTGTGCATCAACAATGAGTTTTTCGGTGGCGAAGCGAACGCTTGCTTGAATGACGCCGGGAAGCGGGGTGATGGCGTTTTCGATCTTTTTGGCGCAACTGGGGCAATCCATCCCGCGGATAATCCAGCTGAAGCGCACGCCGGAAGTGGGGGAGGCGTCACTGTCGCTGCCGTCGGGGTCGCCGGAATCGCCGCTCTCTCCACCGTCAGACGCGCTGTGTTCCGCGCTGGGTGTGGTGTCGCACGCAGAGATGGTTGTGGTGCTGTGTTTAACCGCACAGCAACTGCGATCGGCATGGCTACTGTGTTGCGCATGGCGCTGGCAGCAAGCGTTGGTACCTTGATCGTGGCAAGCGTGAGTCTGGTGATGAGAATGCATCATGCTCTCCTATTTGATGATAGTGGTTCTCATCCACGACTTTATCACTGCTGCCAGTAGCTGCACAGCGCTTTTGATATTCAGCGCTGATTAAAAGTAGAGCGCCCTTACGATTAAAAAATGGCCCGCGAAATAACCGGCAGCCACCATCGCCTGATGGGCCCGAAACGGAAAACGGTAATGGTGAATCAGCCAGACACTGTGGGCGATAAAGAGCAGTACGCTACCCGCAAACCAGGAGAGGTTATTACTGCTGCCAAGCGCAAAATACTGTTCTCCGGCGACCCACACCATGACCGCGTTCATCACGACAAATGCCACGACCGGCCAGCGCAGGGTGTCGAGCCGTGACCACAGGATGGCGAGCAGTATCACGATAATGACTAGCAGCAACAGTGGCAACGGCCAGAAAAACGTGAGTGACGCTTTTGCCACCAGAAACACGATGGTGTAGAGCAGATGGCAGGCGTAATAGGCCACGATGGCGAACAGCATGCGCTGCGTGGGCAGCAACAGCAGGATATCCGCAGCTAGCGTGGCTAACAGGCCGAGCACGATAAAGTAGCCGGTGACGCTCATCAGCGGCGTTTGCCAGGCCAGCGCCAGCAGCAGCGCGATGGTAATGGGCTTGAACAGCCAGCGTTGCCAGCCAGGTCCACGGTAGCTGGCATCGACGTAGAGCCAACCTGAAAACAGAACGGCAATAAACGACCAGAGCATAGGGTATCCTTATCACCTTATTGGATTTTTCATTATTGAGTGTAGGAGATCGCACGCGGGATGAACAACACGCTGTGTGACAAGTGCGAAGTCACGCGCTTCATGCTATGTTGGCGGAAATAATGATCGTTTTTTTGTATATATATCTTCGCGATACCATTGAAGGGGGGACGGTTTTTGCATGAGCAATGAGTCAGCGCTCTACCGGATTCAATTTATGAATAACGGCAAAAATTATCAGCTTTACGTGCGGGAGTTGGTGCAAAGCAGTCTGTTTGGTTTTATCGAGATTGCAGATTTTGTTTTCCACGGCCCCTCCACCCTGCTGGTGGATCCTTCCACCGAGAAGCTGAAAACGGAGTTTTCCGGCGTAAATCGCAGCTTTATTCCGCTGCAAGCGGTGATCCGTATTGATGCCGTGACGGATAAAGGGGCAGCCCGTATTTCCGAGTTGGGCGACAATGTCACTGCTTTCCCTTTCTTTTCTGGGAAAAAGCCCTGATGTCGTGGGAAATATCCCATTGGTGGTCTTTGGTTGTCAGCCTGATCCTGTTTTTGGGGTGGCGGCAGTTTTTGCGGCAACGACGCCAGCGCGCAGAGGACGATGCCGCACCGCTGCGTACGGTAACGGCCGAGATCGCCGCGCTGCGCGCCATACCGCTGGCGCGGGGCACGCGCGCGCAGCCGATGAATCCCGATCTTCCCGTGCGCTATGCGGCGACGTTTAGGCTATTGCCCGCAGGGGAAAACCTCATCTGCCGTCTGAGCGAGGCCCAATATCAGACGCTGGCGTTAGGTATGACGGGCAGATTGCAGGTACAGGGCTCACGCTTTGTGTCCTTCGTACCCGCGTAGGGCTATTTTTTTGTCCCGTCAGTGGGTTGAACACCCTTCATCTTTTTTTGCCACGCCAGCAGTTCAAACACCCCGAACAGGAAAATACGTGCTTCCAGCGCGCGGCTCAGTGGCCCCTGCTCTTTACCATGACTGGCCCGTAACAACAGCACCTGAAAACCGTGCATCAACAGCGTAGACCCCATCGCGACCATCATGAAGATGTTCAGCGGACGAGGAAAGGGCGCAATCAGGTTGGTAATTAAAAAGCCCCACACGCCGATCATCAATATCCGTCCCAGGTTAATCCAAATCATCGTCTGCCTCTTCATGCTGTGTGGTCGTAGCCTGGCGGATATACAGCCGATAAGCCACTTGTCCTGCCACTTTTTCGCGGTGTAGCGTCCAGGTTACGGGAATCTCGAGTTCACCATTTTCGGCCTCGGTTTCCACATAAATCCACGCCTCGGGTGCCAGCCAGCCCTGCTGTTCCAGCAAACAGAGCGTCTGGTTCAATAAATCCCGGCGAAAGGGGGGATCGAGAAACACCACGTCATAAGGTTCACCGGCCTGTTCCAGCCAGTTCAACGTATTGGTATTGATGATGCGGGCGTTGCTCGCTTTCAATAGCACCGCATTCTGTTCCAGTTGCCGGGCGATGCTGCGTTCGTTTTCCAGCAGGGTGACATGTGCCGCATAGCGCGACAGCGCTTCAAACCCTAATGCGCCACTGCCTGCGAAGCCATCCAGGCAACGGGCCTGCTGAATGACCGGCGCCAGCCAGTTAAACAGCGTTTCACGAACGCGATCGGTGGTGGGCCGGAGCCCAGGGCTGTCTGGCACGGGAAGTTTTCGTCCGCGCCACTGGCCGCCGATAATGCGGATTTGGCCTGCCTGTGCAGGTGAATTTTTTTTTGCCATCGTCTGTTTACTGTAGAACACCGGGTTGCCGGGTGCTGAGATTCGCTATTGGTAATAGGTAGGCGCTATTCTAACGAGGGTTAGGAGGGGAAGGAATGTTAATATCAGGTTTCTCTGCGGTGACGCGTGGTTTTGGCCTCTCCGGTTATCGCGATGACATACTTCGTTAGGCTTTGTTGAATAATTTAACCGTTTGATTTACATCTTCTTTAGTTAGAATGCATTTACAGAGAATGTATTTTGTTAGAACGACAAATCAAATAGTTAGCACAATAAAAAGCATTCCGAGAGGAAAAATTAGTCGTTGAAATTTTATAATGCTTATATAAATCAGTATCTTAAATTATTCAACAAAGCCACTTCGTTACCGAGATTGTCGCCACCTGCCCTGCCATGGTGCGTGTTGCTGCCGGGCGGAAAGTGGTAGACTCTGGGCTCGACCCAGACCGGGCTATTGACTTCAATTATTTAAGCGCTGCTGTGAGCAGCAGCATGGGACGCGATTGCGATATGACAAAAGAGAAAAAACGCGGTTTCTTTTCCTGGCTGGGATTAGGGCGTCAGGAAGAGGAGCGAACTGAGCAACCGCAAGACGCAGAACAGCAGCAGGATGTGGCGCAGCCTCAGAACAGCGATGTGCCTGTGGTCTCTGAGGTTCACGCCGAAACGCCAAACGATGAGCCTGACGTGCAAACTGAGGTTCACCGCGCGCAGGTGCTCGAACAACCGACCGTTTCGCCGCCAGACTTGCAGCGCGTCGCTGATGTCGTTGAAACCGCTGAGACGGCAGACCATGCAGAGGTGCAGGCGAGTCCTGAAGCGCAGGATATTCTGCCATCACAAGATGTTTTGTTATCACAAGATGTTCTGCCATCACAGGACAGTGCCGATGAGCAAGTGATAACGGACGTTGCAGAGCCGGTGCCCGTCGCACAGGAGCAGGAAAGACCGACCAAAGAGGGCTTTTTCGCCCGGCTAAAACGCAGTCTGGTAAAAACCCGAGAAAACCTCGGTTCCGGATTTATCGGATTGTTTCGCGGTAAGAAAATAGACGACGATCTGTTCGAGGAACTGGAAGAGCAATTATTGATTGCTGATGTCGGCGTGGAAACCACGCGCAAGATTATTACCGACCTGACAGAGCACGCCAGCCGTAAGCAACTGAAAGATGCCTATGCGCTGTTGGTGAAACTGAAAGAAGAGATGGGCGCTATCCTTAATAAGGTGGACGAGCCGCTCAACATCGACGGAAAAACCCCTTACGTGATCCTGATGGTCGGTGTGAACGGCGTCGGGAAAACCACTACCATCGGTAAGCTGGCGCGTCAGTTCCAGGCGCAGGGGAAATCGGTGATGCTGGCTGCCGGGGATACCTTCCGTGCCGCCGCTGTGGAGCAGTTGCAGGTGTGGGGTCAGCGCAACAACGTGGCCGTGGTCGCGCAGCACACAGGCGCGGATTCCGCCTCGGTGATTTTTGATGCCATTCAGGCGGCAAAAGCGCGTGGCGCTGATGTGCTGATTGCTGATACCGCAGGACGCTTGCAGAACAAAGCGCACCTGATGGAAGAGTTGAAGAAAATTGTCCGCGTGATGAAAAAACTGGATGAGTCCGCGCCGCATGAAATCATGTTGACGCTGGACGCCAGCACCGGACAAAACGCCGTCAGCCAGGCGAAACTGTTTAACGATGCCGTCGGCTTGACCGGCATCACCCTGACCAAGCTGGACGGCACTGCGAAAGGCGGGGTGATCTTCGCCATCGCCGATCAGTTTGCGATTCCTATCCGCTATATTGGGGTAGGGGAAGGTATTGATGATTTGCGTCCCTTTAAGGCTGACGATTTTATTGAGGCGCTTTTTGCCCGCGAAGACTGATGTCTCGTGAGGATAAACAGCTTGCCCGAGAGGATGAAAACGGATGATTCGCTTTGAACAAGTCAGTAAGGCTTATCTCGGTGGACGTCAGGCGTTGCAGGGTGTGGATTTCCATCTGCTCCCTGGGGAGATGGCGTTTCTGACGGGCCATTCCGGTGCCGGGAAAAGTACCCTGCTGAAACTGATTTGTGGCATAGAGCGCCCGAGCGCGGGCCAGATTTTGTTTAGCGGGCACAATATCAGCCGCTTGAAGAAGCGTGAAGTGCCCTTCTTGCGACGCCAGATCGGCATGATCTTTCAGGATCACCATTTGCTGATGGATCGCACTGTCTACGATAACGTGGCGATGCCGCTGATTATTGCTGGGGCGAGCAGTGAAGATATCCGCCGCCGTGTGTCGGCCGCTCTCGATAAGGTGGGTTTGCTGGACAAAGCCAAGAGCTACCCGATTCAATTGTCCGGCGGTGAACAGCAGCGCGTGGGCATTGCCCGTGCGGTGGTGAACAAACCGACGGTGCTGCTTGCAGATGAACCGACCGGTAACCTGGATAACGCCTTGTCTCAGGATATTTTGCGTCTGTTCGAAGAATTTAACCGCGTTGGCGTTACGGTGTTGATGGCAACCCACGACACGACGCTGATTGCCAGCCGTCAGTATCGCGTACTGACGCTGTCGCAAGGACGTATGCTGGGAGGCGTTTATGGCGACTAATTCCCGTAACGCGAAACCCCGCGTGAGTAAGGAAAAGGCACTGCGCGGTGGCTGGCAAGAACAGTGGCGTTACGCCTGGGACAATACGCTTGCGGATATGCTGCGTCAGCCGCTGGCGACGCTGCTGACCGTGATGGTAATTGCCATCTCGCTGACCTTGCCGAGTATCTGCTATCTGGTGTGGAAAAACGTCAGTCAGGCCGCGGAGCAGTGGTATCCCACGCCGCAACTGACGGTGTATCTGGACAAAGCGTTGGACAATGATGCGGCGCAGGGCGTGATTAACACGCTTGCGGCTGAGGATGGTGTAGAGAAGGTCAACTACCTGTCCCGTGATGAAGCGATGGGCGAGTTTCGCAACTGGTCCGGTTTTGGTGGTGCGCTGGACATGCTGGAAGAGAATCCGCTGCCCGCCGTTGCCATCATCACGCCAAAGCTGAATTTCCAAAGCTCACAGACGCTGACCTCGCTGCGCGATCGCGTGGCGGCGGTGCACGGTGTGAGTGAAGTCCGTATGGACGATAGCTGGTTTGCGCGCTTGGTGGCGCTGACCTCTCTGGTGTGTCAGGTGGCCGCCACCATCGGTATCCTGATGATTGTTGCCGTGTTCTTGGTCATCGGTAATAGCGTGCGACTGAGTATTTTCAGCCGCCGTGAAACCATCAATGTCATGAAGCTGATTGGGGCAACGGACGGCTTTATTTTACGTCCCTTCCTCAACGGTGGCGCATTGTTGGGCGGCGGCGGTGCGCTGCTGTCGCTGATTCTGTCGCAGGCGTTGGTCTGGAAGCTCTCTGCCGTGGTCGATCAGGTCGCGACGGTGTTTGGTACGCGCTTTGCCGTGACCGGGCTCACCTGGGATGAATCACTGCTGCTGCTGTTGATTGCCGGGATGATTGGCTGGCTGGCGGCATGGCTGGCAACCGTGCAACATTTACGTCGCTTTACACCAGAGTGAGTTTTTTCTGGTAGGATTTTCTGGTGCCTTGGCGTGCTGAGGGGTGGATAAAATCATCGACAGGTTCGCCTTGATCTGTCGCCGTCAGGCGATAAAATAGGGTCAGTCGGTGAACAGAAGGAACTCTTGGCATAGGGCGTAGTCAAAGCTTTGTGCCGGAGCAGCAGTCAGGTGCATCGGTTTTGTTGTACATAATGTGAGGTTTAACGTTGTACTTTGTTCACTCACGCTAATTGAAGAGGGGTCGAATGACCAAAGATATGCAAGCTTTCACCTTAGTTCCCCAGGGCAGTCTGGAAGGGTATATTCGTGCCGCCAACGCCTATCCGATGCTGACGGCGGAGGAAGAGCGGGCACTGGCTGAACGGCTGCATTACGAGGGCGATCTGGAATCGGCGAAAGCGTTGATCCTGTCGCATCTGCGCTTTGTGATTCACGTGGCCCGTACCTATGCGGGTTATGGATTGCCCCAGGCAGACCTGATTCAAGAAGGCAATATCGGCCTGATGAAAGCGGTGCGCCGCTTCAACCCGGAAATGGGTGTGCGTCTGGTGTCCTTTGCTGTGCACTGGATCAAAGCTGAAATTCACGAATATGTGTTGCGTAACTGGCGTATCGTCAAGGTCGCGACCACCAAAGCGCAGCGCAAGCTGTTCTTTAACCTGCGTAAGACCAAACAGCGTCTGGGCTGGTTTAATCAGGACGAAGTAGAACTGGTGGCCCGTGAATTGGGTGTTACCAGCAAAGATGTGCGTGAGATGGAATCGCGTATGGCCGCGCAAGACATGACGTTCGATCCCACACCGGATGACGAACCGCATGATGGCCAGGCGATGGCACCCATGCTCTATCTTCAGGATAAATCGTCTGATTTCGCAGATGGCATCGAAGAAGATAACTGGGATAACCACGCAGCGGACAAGCTTGCCTATGCGTTGGAAGGGCTGGACGAACGTAGCCAGCATATTATCCGGGCGCGCTGGTTGGATGATGATAACAAATCCACCTTGCAGGAACTGGCCGATCAATACGGCGTTTCCGCAGAACGTGTGCGTCAGTTAGAGAAAAATGCCATGAAGAAACTGCGGGCAGCGATTGAAGCCTGATGCAATAGCACTTATTTCGGATAGTGAAAAGGCCAACGAATGTTGGCCTTTTTTGTCGCGCATATTGAAGGATAAGTAGGGGGCGTTTTAGTCAGAGTAAGATGTGATCTCATCCTTGATTTCCTAGTCTGTAAAGAATTTCGTGTAAATGGCTCCATCGCTTAACCGGAAATCCGATCTCCATACATCAACATGAATTGGCTCATAGCCGGTTTCCAGTCTCTGATTGGTAGGGTCCATTTAGCCGAGATATTATGCAAGGCTAGATAGAATAATTTTAGCACCGAGTCATCCGTTGGAAATATTCGTCGCGTTTTCGTTATCTTGCGCAATGAAGCATTTAACGACTCTATCGCGTTGGTGGTGTAGATAACCTTGCGAATCTCCGGCGGAAAATCAAAAATGACGATGAGACGTTCCCAATTATTTCTCCACGATGGGCTGATCGTCGGGAACTGTTCATCCCATTTGGCCGCGAAGGCATCCAGGGCCTCTTCAGCGCCCTCTAGCGTTGCGGAACTATAGATAGTGCGGAGGTCAGCAGCAACGGCTTTACGCTCTTTCCAGCCGACGTAGCGCAGCGAGTTCCGCACCTGATGCACGATGCAGAGCTGTACCCGCGTATGCGGGTAAACAGCTTCAATGGCATCAGGAAAGCCCTTCAGGCCATCGCAGCAGGCGATGAAGATGTCCTGTAGCCCACGATTTTTCAGTTCTGTCATTACAGATAACCAGAACTTGGCCCCCTCGGTTTTGGCTATCCATAGCCCCAGCAGCTCTTTTTCGCCCTGGCCGTTGATGCCTAGAACCAAGTAAACAGACTTGTTGGTCACGGCTCCGCCGTCCTGGCTTTTGACAACAATACAGTCAAGGTAAACAATGGGATAAAACGCATCCAGCGGCCGTTGCTGCCAGCGCTTAACGTCATCCATCACGGCATTGGTCACTTTGTAGTGGCATACTGAATTTGGCCACCTAAGTAGAGGTGATATGCTTACCTCATAATTTTTATAGGTGCCAAAATGAGTAAAATAATTACTGCTGAATTTAAATGTGAAACCGCCAAATTAGTCCTTGACCAAAATTATACCTACCAGGAAGCCGCGAAAGCCATTAACGTCAGTCTTTCAGCGATTAGCCGGTGGGTAAGAGCCCTTCGTTTAGAACGTCAAGGGAAAACATCGCCTGGTCTGCCATTAACACCTGAACAAATTGAGTTCAGAGAAATGAAGAAAAAAATCCACCGACTGGAAATGGAGAATGCCATCTTAAAAAAGGCTACTGCGCTCTTAATGTCCGACTCACTGAAAAATTCTCGGTAGTTGAAAAGCTAAGAGCGCTTTATCCAGTGAAAGCGTTGTGTCGTATTTTTAATGTTCACCGAAGCAGTTATCGCTATTGGTGTCGACCTAAGGAGCCAGATATTGAGCGGACGATAAAACGTAGCCTGGTCAGCGAAGCGTGGAACGTTATAGCTAAACGACTTAATTTTGATTACATTATTTAAATGAGCTATTCAATTGATTTTAGACGTAAAGTGATATCTACACGGAAAAACGAAGGGTTGAGTATCCGAGAAACAGCGAAGCAATTTCGGATTGGCCCTGCCTCTGTATCGCGTTGGATTAATCAAATAGAGTCAAAAGCATCGACCACGCGTCAGCGAAAGATCGATAAATCCGAGTTGATAAAAGATGTTGAACAATATCCAGATGCTTACCAAAAAGAACGTGCAGAGCGTTTTGGCGTTTGTCAGAAGGCCATTTGGCAAGCGCTTAAAAAGCTGGGATTGACCTATAAAAAAAACTCTACGTCATCCGAAAGCCGACGAAAACGCCCGGCAGGGATTTCAACAAAAAAAACAACAGTATGAAAAAGAAGGTAAACCTATTGTTTTTATTGATGAAAGTGGTTTTTCACACGATGCCCCACGGACTCACGGCTATTCCCCAAAAGGTCAACGGTGTTTTGGCCTGAAGAACTGGGGAGCTAGGGGAAGAACAAATGTTATCGGCGCTTTATTAGGCACAACGCTGTTTGCTATCGGATTATTTGATATCAATATTAACAGCGATGTTTTCTATGCCTGGGTCACACAAGTCCTTATCCCAGTACTCCCTAAAAACAGTGTAATCATGATGGACAATGCCACTTTTCACAAAAAACATAATATTCAACAAGTCATCATCGATGCAGGGTATATGGTGGAGTATTTGCCTACATATTCGCCAGATCTTAACCCAATTGAGCATAAATGGGCACAAGCAAAAAGCAAAAAAAGAGAGATGGGTTGCGATACAGAGAGTTTGTTCTCAGTCCATATGGTGTAATCAAAATTAAGTCGCTTGGCTATATCACGCCAGGAGGCGATCCCGATAAAAACGCTTTACCACTGGCGCTCAGAGGCGGGTATTTCCACTCTGCCTGTATCCGCAGAGAAAACACCTCCCGGTGAGTGGTCTCAGGAAGCGCGTTTTGCTGTACTGGTTGAAACGGCCCCGCTTTCTGCCCACGCTGTAGCTGAATACTGTCGCCGTAAGTGCCTGTATCCTGAGCAACTTCAGCAGTGGAAGGACGAGTTAATGCAACCCGGTCAGCGAGAAGAAAAAGCCGAAACAAAACGATTAAGAAAAGAAAACCAACAACTTAACCGTGAAATTGCCCGTAAGGATAAAGCGCTTGCCGAAGCTGCCGCTCTGTTGCTCCTGGAAAAAAAGCTGAAGGCGTTGTTCGACGAAGAAAACGAGGCCGAATGACGCGCACTGCCGGCAGGCTACAGTTGATGGCGATGGTGCAGGAAGCCGTCGCTGGCGGGGCCCGACTGAGAGAGGCCTGTCGCTGCGTTGGGCTGAGTGAGTGGACCGACTTTGTTGAATAATTTAAGATACTGATTTATATAAGCATTATAAAATTTCAACGACTAATTTTTCCTCTCGGAATGCTTTTTATTGTGCTAACTATTTGATTTGTCGTTCTAACAAAATACATTCTCTGTAAATGCATTCTAACTAAAGAAGATGTAAATCAAACGGTTAAATTATTCAACAAAGCCGAGTGGACCCTGCAACGCTGGCAGCAGATACCGGACGATCGGCGAACCTCGACGCCACGGCCGGCACCGAAAAACAAGCTCAGTGCTGAAGAGGAACAGCAGGTGCTGGCCATCTGCCATGAACCCCGGTTCGCCAGCCTGCCGCCATCGCAAATCGTTCCGGTGCTGGCTGATGAGAAGCGCTATATCGCCAGCGAATCAACGTTCTACCGGGTGCTGCGGCGGGCGGGTGAAACCACGCACCGGGGCCGGCAGAAGGCCCGGCAGAGCAAACCACTGTCGACCTGGAAGGCGATAGCCGCCAGACAGGTGTGGTCATGGGACATAACCTGGTTAAAATCGCTGACGGCCGGGCACTGGTTATACCTGTATCTGATAGAAGACGTGTTCAGCCGCAAAATCGTGGGTCACGAGGTGCACCTGGCTGAAAGCGGTGAGTATGCGGCAGAGTTTCTGAAGCGGACCGTGCTGAGCGAGCGTTGCTGGCAGGAGCCGCTGGTACTGCATGCGGATAATGGTGCGCCAATGAAGTCGCAGGTGCTGCAGGTCAAACTTGCAGAGCTGAAGATAACGCCGTCGCACAGCCGGCCGCGGGTGAGCAACGACAACGCACATGTTGAATCCCTGTTCAGGACGCTGAAATACGTGCCTGCCTGGCCGGATAAGGGCTTCGCAACGCTGGAAGATGCGCGCGACTGGGTGGAAACCTTCGTCGGCTGGTACAACGAAGAACATCGCCACAGCGGCATCCGCTACGTCACACCGGGTCAGCGGCACAGGGGTGAAGATCATGAACTGCTGGCGCAGCGTAAATCGGTATATGAAGCAGCAAAAATGCAGACCCCGCATCGCTGGTCCGGGCCAACGCGCAACTGGAGCCGACAGGATGAAGTCTGGCTAAATCCGGAGCGGGAAACGCTGGCTGCATGAGTTATAGCCAACCGACTTAAAAATGATTACATCCTATGCCCTGATATGCGGCAAAGAAGCATAGCTGGCTGTTATCAAAATAATGTCGCTTGGCTATAACTGAGGCGACAACTACCTTGACACGCGCCGCGGGCGTGGGTTTTCTCATCTCCGCGCTCGGTACCTGGCTGTTGACGCGCTTGTCGGCGGACGGAGGCTTATGGTCAATGGCACTCCCGATGCTGCCGGTTGGCATCGGCAACGGACTGCCCTGCGGCTTGATGGATGCTTTGTCGGTCAGTGTTGTTCCAAAAGCACGTGCAGGGATGGCTGCCGGTATCTTTACCACCATGCGCGTAACCGGAGAAGCCCTCGCCATTACCGCCATCGGAGCCATGTTGATGAGTTTGACGGCAGCGAATCTGCACGCGGCGGCCGAAGTTGAGTCACTTGCATTACCGAAGAACGACACCGCAATAGCAAATCAAATGGGAGCTAGTGCCGGACACGGTACTGTTTCAAATACGGATAGCATGAGGGACGGGATCATTATCGAACTGGCAAATCATGCCTACACGTCGGCTTTCCACAGCATCTTTGCGGTATTGGCGGTGCTCTCGGCACTCACCGCTGTGGTATGCCTTGTGACATTACGTCAGCCAGACGCGACGCCTTGAGCGTTAACAAGCACATCATCAGGGTCAGGCAGGAAGGAAATAACACGACGAGAAAAAAGGCAGGGCGCTTGAAAGCGCCCTGGAACGGTTTTGTAAAGAGCGGCGGATTAGCCCTCTTTCGGCCCGCGGTTGGCGCGACGGCGATCGTTTTCGGTCAGGTGACGTTTACGCAGACGGATAGACTGCGGAGTCACTTCAACCAATTCATCGTCATCGATAAATTCCAACGCTTGCTCCAGCGACATTTTCACCGCTGGCACCAGCACCGTGGCTTCATCAGTACCAGAAGCACGCATGTTGGTCAGTTTTTTACCCGTCAGGCAGTTAACCGTCAGGTCATTGGAACGAGTGTGAATACCGATAACCTGGCCTTCATACACTTCTGCACCGTGTCCCAGGAACAACTTACCGCGCTCCTGCAAGCTGAACAGCGCATAGGCTACTGCTTTACCCTGGCCGTTAGAGATCAGCACGCCGTTCTGACGCTGGCCGATATCGCCCGGACGCACATCGTCGTAATGACTAAAGGTGGAGTACAGCAAGCCAGTACCGGAGGTCATGGTCAAGAAATCCGTACGGAAGCCAATCAAACCACGGCTTGGGATAATGTAATCCAGACGCACACGGCCTTTACCGTCCGGGTTCATATCGCGCAGTTCACCTTTACGCAGACCCAGCGCTTCCATCACGGAACCCTGATGCTGATCTTCGATATCCAGCGTCACGGTTTCGAACGGTTCCTGACGACGACCGTCGATGTCACGGAAGATAACTTTCGGACGAGACACGGCCAGTTCAAAACCTTCACGACGCATGTTTTCGATCAGCACGGACAGGTGCAGTTCGCCACGGCCAGACACACGGAAGGTATCCGGGTCTTCGGTTTCTTCAACACGCAGCGCCACGTTGTGCACCAGCTCTTTCTTCAGACGATCCAGAATCTGACGAGAGGTCACGAACTTGCCTTCTTTACCGCAGAACGGCGAGGTGTTCACCCCGAAGGACATGGTTACAGTCGGCTCATCCACGGACAGCGGCGGCAGAGCTTCTACGTTAGCAGTATCACAGATGGTGTCAGAGATGTTCAGTTCACCCAGACCGGTGATAGCGATGATGTCACCCGCTTCCGCCACGTCAGCTTCGATACGTTGCAAACCCAAATGGCCCAACACCTGACCCACTTTACCGTTACGGCGTTTACCTTCCGCATCGATAATCGTCACTTGCTGGTTCGGTTTGATACGGCCACGTTTGATACGGCCGATACCGATAACACCCACATAGCTGTTGTAGTCCAGCTGGGAGATTTGCATTTGCAGCGGACCGTCCAGATCGACGCTCGGAGCTTCAACGTGTTTGACGATCGCTTCAAACAGCGGCGTCATGTCTTCCGCCATGTCTTCGTGATCCAAACCGGCGATACCCATCAACGCAGACGCGTAAACGATAGGGAAATCCAGTTGTTCGTCGGTGGCCCCCAGGTTGACGAACAGATCGAACACCTGATCGACGACCCAGTCAGGGCGCGCGCCCGGACGGTCAACTTTGTTGATGACCACAATCGGTTTCATGCCATAGGCAAAAGCTTTTTGGGTAACGAAACGAGTCTGGGGCATCGGGCCGTCCATTGCGTCTACCAGCAGCAGCACTGAATCGGCCATGGACATTACACGCTCCACTTCACCACCGAAATCGGCGTGTCCTGGGGTGTCAACGATATTGATACGGTAATCTCTCCAGTTAATGGCGGTGTTTTTCGCCAGAATGGTGATACCGCGTTCTTTTTCCAGATCGTTGGAGTCCATAACGCGCTCAGTGGCGTCATTTCGTTCACCCAATGTTCCAGATTGTTGTAGCAGCTTGTCAACCAGGGTTGTTTTCCCATGGTCAACGTGCGCAATAATAGCAATGTTACGCAAATTCTCGATCACAGCTTTGCCTCAGGCATTTAGAAATAGCGCGCTATTGTACACGGATTAAGCGAGGGACCAAACAAGATCACACTCCTAAGCGATAAACAACCCAGGGGTGCTTGCTTTGTGATCCCTTTCATGGTGCAACGGCGCAGAGAAAGTAAACAAACGCACACAAAAAGTGCACTATTTTGGTGATTATGAACCATAATAGTGCAACGAACGCTAATGGTGCAGGCACTGCCTTCAACGAAAGCCTGAAAACAACGCCTCCCAACCCCACGCGTAGAGTTGGCATGATTTTAGCTTAAACCTTATTACGGTAACAAACATCATTCCATAACGATATTCGTTCCACGACGATAAATGACAAATCGGGAGATCCAAGTATGTCCGCAGAACATGTTTTGACGATGCTGAACGAGCACGAAGTAAAATTCGTCGACTTACGCTTTACCGATACCAAGGGTAAAGAGCAGCACGTCACCATTCCAGCTCACCAGGTTAGCGCTGACTTCTTCGAAGAAGGCAAAATGTTCGACGGCTCCTCTATTGGTGGCTGGAAAGGTATCAACGAATCCGACATGGTGCTGATGCCTGACGCAAGCACCGCAGTACTGGACCCGTTCTATGAAGACACGACGCTGATCATTCGTTGTGACATTCTGGAACCAAACACCATGCAGGGTTACGATCGCGACCCGCGTTCCATCGCGAAACGCGCTGAAGAGTACCTGCGTTCCACCGGTATCGCGGACACCGTTCTGTTCGGACCAGAACCTGAATTCTTCCTGTTTGACGACATTCGTTTCGGCAGCAGCATCTCCGGCTCTCACGTTGCTATCGATGATATCGAAGGCGCATGGAACTCCGGCACCAAATACGAAGGCGGCAACAAAGGCCACCGTCCGGCAGTGAAAGGCGGTTACTTCCCGGTTCCGCCGGTTGACTCCGCACAAGACATCCGTTCTCAGATGTGCCAGGTAATGGAACAAATGGGCCTGGTTGTTGAATCTCACCACCACGAAGTGGCAACTGCGGGTCAGAACGAAGTGGCCACCCGCTTCAACACCATGACCAAAAAAGCGGACGAAATTCAGATCTACAAATACGTTGTTCACAACGTAGCGCACGCTTACGGCAAAACCGCTACCTTTATGCCGAAACCAATGTTCGGTGACAACGGTTCTGGCATGCACTGCCACATGTCCTTGTCCAAAGGCGGCACCAACAAATTCTCCGGCGACAAATACGCTGGCCTGTCTGAAGAAGCGCTGTTCTACATCGGCGGTGTCATCAAGCACGCTAAAGCGATCAACGCCCTGTCCAACCCGACCACCAACTCCTACAAGCGTCTGGTCCCTGGTTATGAAGCTCCGGTAATGCTGGCGTACTCCGCACTTAACCGTTCTGCTTCTATCCGTATCCCGTTCGTTTCCAGCCCGAAAGCAGCACGTATCGAAGTGCGCTTTCCGGACCCGGCGGCTAACCCGTACCTGTGCTTCGCCGCACTGCTGATGGCCGGTCTGGATGGTATCAAGAACAAGATCCACCCTGGCGATGCCATGGACAAAAACCTGTACGATCTGCCGCCGGAAGAAGCGAATGAAATCCCGCAGGTTGCAGGCTCTCTGGAAGAAGCACTGAACGCGCTGGACGCTGACCGTGCATTCCTGACGGCAGGCGGCGTGTTCACTGACGACGCTATCGATGCTTACATCGGTCTGCGCCGTGAAGAGAACGATCGCGTTCGCATGACGCCGCACCCGGTTGAGTTCGAACTGTACTACAGCGTTTAATCAACGACTGCGTACCTAGGATTTACCTCGGCCTGGTGGGCGTGCTGAACCCTGCCATGACCGGGCATCAACAGAATTATAAGAAGTTTGTTTTTGTTGCCATGGAAACTTTTCAGCCCATCTTCGGATGGGCTTTTTTCACCATCGGCCTTATTTCTTTATCATCAACATTGGCCGTTGCGACGTAACATCCATCATTTACACTACAATGCACCGCGAGGGTGCAGGAGTCTGCGTTATGGCAACAGGCACGCTGCCCGATGCTAGGCAGATCCTCAATTCTTTGATCAATAGTATTTTATTGCTGGATAACGACCTTGCAATCCACTATTCCAATCCGGCTGCCCAGCAGTTGCTGGCGCAAAGTTCACGCAAATTGGCGGGAACACCGTTGCCGGATCTGCTCAGCTATTTTTCGCTAAATATTGAGCTGATGCGCGAAAGCCTCAACGCGGGTCAAGGATTTACGGATAACGAAGTGACTATCGTTGTCGATGGCAGAGCACACATCATGTCGCTCACCGCACAACGCATTCAACACAGTTTTATCCTGTTGGAGATGGCGCCCATGGACAACCAGCGCCGCCTCAGCCAGGAACAATTACAGCATTCCCAGCAGCAGGCTGCACGTGATTTGGTACGCGGCCTGGCACATGAAATCAAGAATCCGCTCGGCGGATTGCGCGGCGCGGCACAGTTGCTGGCCAAAGCGCTGCCTGACCCCGCGCTGACAGAATACACCAAGGTGATCATTGAGCAGGCCGATCGCCTGCGCAATCTGGTGGACAGGCTCTTAGAGCCGCAGCAGCCGGGTTTACACGTAACGCAAAGTATTCATCAGGTCGTTGAGCGCGTCTGCAAGTTGGTCTCGTTGGAAAAACCTGACAACGTGACGCTGGTGAAAGATTACGATCCCAGCCTGCCTGAGCTGACCCACGACCCAGACCAGATTGAACAAGTGCTGCTGAACATTACCCGCAATGCGCTCCAGGCGCTGGGTAAAGAAGGCGGCACCATTACGCTGCGCACGCGTACCGCCTTTCAACTCACGCTGCACTGCGTGCGCTATCGCCTGGCGGCGCGTATTGATATCGAAGACGATGGCACTGGCGTCCCCGCTCAGCTGCAAGACACGCTGTTTTACCCGATGGTAAGCGGTCGTGAAGGGGGTACTGGGCTGGGATTATCGATCGCACGCAGCCTGATCGATCAGCATTCGGGAAAAATTGAATTTAACAGTTGGCCAGGCCATACCGAATTCTCGGTTTACCTGCCCATTCGCCAGTGAGGTTCACGATGCAACGAGGGATAGTCTGGATTGTCGATGACGATAGCTCCATCCGTTGGGTGCTGGAGCGCGCGCTCACTGGGGCGGGGCTGACCTGCGCCACCTTTGATAACGGAAATCAGGCGCTGCACGCGCTGGCAACACAAACGCCGGATGTGCTGCTGTCCGATATTCGCATGCCGGGCATGGACGGTCTGGCACTGCTGCAACAGATCAAACAGCGTCATCCGATGCTGCCGGTGATCATTATGACCGCGCACTCCGATCTGGATGCGGCGGTAAGCGCTTACCAACAGGGCGCGTTTGATTATCTGCCCAAACCGTTCGATATAGACGAAGCCGTCGATTTGGTTGAGCGCGCGATCAGTCACTATCTGGAACAGCAGCAACCGGTCCGCGCGCAACCGCTCAATGGCCCCACCACCGATATCATTGGTGAAGCACCGGCCATGCAGGATGTGTTTCGCATTATTGGCCGGCTCTCCCGTTCATCCATCAGCGTGCTGATCAACGGGGAATCGGGAACCGGTAAAGAGCTGGTGGCACATGCGCTGCATCGCCATAGTCCGCGCGCCAAAGCACCGTTTATCGCTTTGAATATGGCGGCCATCCCCAAGGATCTGATCGAGTCAGAACTGTTTGGTCATGAAAAAGGGGCGTTTACCGGCGCGAACCAGATTCGCCAGGGACGCTTTGAGCAGGCCGATGGCGGCACCCTGTTTCTCGATGAAATCGGCGATATGCCTCTGGATGTGCAAACGCGGCTGTTGCGCGTATTGGCTGACGGTCAGTTCTACCGCGTCGGTGGCTATGCTGCGGTGAAAGTGGATGTGCGTATCATCGCCGCGACCCACCAAAATCTGGAACTGCGCGTTCAGGAAGGTAAATTTCGCGAAGACCTGTTTCACCGCCTCAATGTGATTCGCGTCCATCTGCCTCCACTGCGTGAACGGCGAGAGGATATTCCACGGCTGGCCCGCTACTTCTTGCAGGCAACCGCCAAAGAGCTGGGTGTAGAACCCAAAAATCTGCATCCGGAAACGGAAACAGCGTTAACGCGCCTGCCCTGGCAGGGCAACGTGCGTCAGTTGGAGAACACCTGCCGCTGGCTGACCGTGATGGCTGCCGGACAAGAGGTGTTGATTCAGGACCTGCCGCCGGAGCTGTTTGAAACCACGGCCCCCGATGCCACGGTGCACATGCTGCCGGACAGTTGGGCAACCCTGCTGGCGCAATGGGCCGATCGGGCGCTGCGTTCCGGTCATCAAAATCTGCTCTCCGAAGCGCAACCGGAGATGGAAAGAACGCTGCTCACCACCGCGTTACGTCATACACAGGGTCATAAGCAAGAAGCGGCTCGCCTGTTGGGATGGGGACGTAACACCCTGACGCGCAAGCTCAAAGAGCTGGGAATGGAATAGCCGCAGGGTGTTAATTTTTTGAAGGGTTTGAGGTTATATAGCCAAGCGACTTAATTTTGATTACACCATATGGACTGAGAACAAACTCTCTGTATCGCAACCCATCTCTCTTTTTTTGCTTTTTGCTTGTGCCCATTTATGCTCAATTGGGTTAAGATCTGGCGAATATGTAGGCAAATACTCCACCATATACCCTGCATCGATGATGACTTGTTGAATATTATGTTTTTTGTGAAAAGTGGCATTGTCCATCATGATTACACTGTTTTTAGGGAGTACTGGGATAAGGACTTGTGTGACCCAGGCATAGAAAACATCGCTGTTAATATTGATATCAAATAATCCGATAGCAAACAGCGTTGTGCCTAATAAAGCGCCGATAACATTTGTTCTTCCCCTAGCTCCCCAGTTCTTCAGGCCAAAACACCGTTGACCTTTTGGGGAATAGCCGTGAGTCCGTGGGGTATCGTGTGAAAAACCACTTTCATCAATAAAAACAATAGGTTTACCTTCTTTTTCATACTGTTGTTTTTTTTGTTGAAATCCCTGCCGGGCGTTTTCGTCGGCTTTCGGATGACGTAGAGTTTTTTTTATAGGTCAATCCCAGCTTTTTAAGCGCTTGCCAAATGGCCTTCTGACAAACGCCAAAACGCTCTGCACGTTCTTTTTGGTAAGCATCTGGATATTGTTCAACATCTTTTATCAACTCGGATTTATCGATCTTTCGCTGACGCGTGGTCGATGCTTTTGACTCTATTTGATTAATCCAACGCGATACAGAGGCAGGGCCAATCCGAAATTGCTTCGCTGTTTCTCGGATACTCAACCCTTCGTTTTTCCGTGTAGATATCACTTTACGTCTAAAATCAATTGAATAGCTCATTTAAATAATGTAATCAAAATTAAGTCGTTTAGCTATATGACGGGTATAGCCATTGCCGTAAGCCACTGTGCGATAAACCGCCCGTTGTTGTGCACGAAAACGCCATCGGACGCGGCCTGACCAGGCATTTGCGTACTGTTGCGCAGAAATGTTTGATCGTGCAATGGTTGGACCAATAAGTGATTAGCCTTGTAACTTACTGTAATAAAAAGACAATTAAGAAATTTCAGCAAGCAAAGACACATTTCCTTGATCTGTTCCGCTCAATTGCTCAAAGTTTGGCCTTTCATCTGGCGTAAAAAATGCGTAATATACGCGCCCTTGCAGACACAGTATGGTCACTCTTTGTCTATGCACATTGGACAATTTCAGCTAGCTAATCGATTGATCGCCGCCCCCATGGCTGGCGTCAGCGATCGCCCTTTCAGGACGCTTTGTCATGACATGGGGGCTGGGATGACGGTCTCCGAAATGCTCTCCTCCAATCCGGAGGTGTGGCGTTCGGATAAGTCGCGTCTGCGCATGGTACACAGCGATGAACCTGGGATCCGCGCCGTGCAGATTGCCGGTAGCGACCCTGATGAGATGGCAGCGGCAGCCAGAATCAACACTGATTTCGGCGCGCAAATCATTGATATCAACATTGGGTGTCCTGCAAAGAAGGTAAACCGCAAGATGGCGGGCTCTGCGCTGTTACAGTATCCGGATTTGGTCAAACAAATCCTCTCCGCCGTGGTTAAGGCGGTGGACGTACCGGTCACACTGAAAATTCGTACTGGCTGGGCACCGGAGCACCGTAACTGTGTAGACATTGCCAGACTGGCCGAAGCCTGTGGTATCCAGGCGCTTACCGTACATGGCCGCACGCGTGCGTGCCTGTTCAGCGGTGAGGCAGAATACGACAGCATTCGGGCGGTTAAGCAGGCCGTTTCCATTCCCGTTATCGCGAATGGCGACATTACAAGCCCGCGTAAAGCCAGAGCGGTTCTTGATTACACCGGGGCAGATGCCCTGATGATAGGACGGGCTGCTCAGGGAAGACCCTGGATCTTTCGGGAAATCCAGCATTATCTGGACACGGGGGAGCAACTGGCACCGATGCCATTGGCAGAAGTGAAGCGTTTGCTCTTCAAGCACATACGGGAGTTGCACGACTTTTATGGTCCGGGCAAGGGATTCCGTATTGCTCGTAAGTACGTCTCTTGGTATCTCCAAGAGAACGCCCCCAATGACCAGTTTAGGCGCACATTCAACGCCATTGAGGATGCCAGCGAACAGCTGGAGGCGTTGGAGGCATATTTTGAAAATCTTGCGTAAACAGAAAAAGAGCTGACAGAACTATGTTCGAACAACGCGTGAATTCTGACGTACTGACCGTTTCTACAGTAAACTCTCAGGCTCAGGTAACCCAAAAACCCCTGCGCGACTCGGTTAAACAGGCACTGAAGAACTATTTCGCTCAACTTAACGGTCAGGATGTGAATGACCTGTATGAGCTGGTATTGGCTGAAGTTGAACAGCCACTGTTGGACATGGTGATGCAGTACACCCGTGGTAACCAGACCCGCGCGGCCCTGATGATAGGTATCAACCGCGGTACGCTGCGCAAGAAATTGAAAAAATACGGCATGAACTGATACGGGTTCACTACCGTTGGTTTTTTAGAAAAACGCTTGCCAGAAATGGCTGGCGTTTTTTATTATAAAGCGATTGGTCTAATTGGGTGATGAAACCGGTCAACTGTTCACTAAAGCTTTTGCTTTTTTCTACCATGTTTTGCTCACCGTAAACGTGGACGA
This sequence comes from Symbiopectobacterium purcellii, assembly GCF_052050035.1. Lineage (GTDB taxonomy): Bacteria > Pseudomonadota > Gammaproteobacteria > Enterobacterales > Enterobacteriaceae > Symbiopectobacterium > Symbiopectobacterium purcellii_A. The sequence continues at coordinate 2,032,286 of NZ_CP189882.1, read as the reverse complement.
CGGATAAGTGCAGTGTGACAGCAAGAACATTAACGGGTTGGTCTGTGAGATAAAATTTCAATACCGAGTAAGTAGCCCCCGCCCGTTCTATCCAGACAAACATTAACCGGAATGCCCATGGCATTGAGTCTGTAAAGAATTTCGTGTAAATGGCTCCATCGCTTAACCGGAAATCCGATCTCCATACATCAACATGAATTGGCTCATAGCCGGTTTCCAGTCTCTGATTGGTAGGGTCCATTTAGCCGAGATATTATGCAAGGCTAGATAGAATAATTTTAGCACCGAGTCATCCGTTGGAAATATTCGTCGCGTTTTCGTTATCTTGCGCAATGAAGCATTTAACGACTCTATCGCGTTGGTGGTGTAGATAACCTTGCGAATCTCCGGCGGAAAATCAAAAATGACGATGAGACGTTCCCAATTATTTCTCCACGATGGGCTGATCGTCGGGAACTGCTCATCCCATTTGGCCGCGAAGGCATCCAGGGCCTCTTCAGCGCCCTCTAGCGTTGCGGAACTATAGATAGTGCGGAGGTCAGCAGCAACGGCTTTACGCTCTTTCCAGCCGACGTAGCGCAGCGAGTTCCGCACCTGATGCACGATGCAGAGCTGTACCCGCGTATGGAGAGTGTAAAAAGATCTGTGTAAATGGCATTTTGAGGAAAACCTTCAGAGGACAAAAAATGCCTATAAGCAATGAACTTATTGACCAACTGCTTCAGGATTGCCACTCCCCTCAGGAGCTTCTGGGTGAATCAGGCCTACTCAAGGAGCTGACTAAAAGACTGGCGGAACGGGTTCTTCAAGCTGAGATGGAGATACACCTTGGGTATGCTAAGCATGACCCGGCTGGTAATCATTCAGGCAACTCCCGCAATGGCAAGACATCCAAGAGCGTACGTAGCCAAAATGGGGCGCTCGAGCTCGATATTCCGCGCTACCGCAACAGTACCTTCGAGCCGACACTGATCGGTAAGCACGAAAAGCAGCTTAACGGCTTCGATGACCGCATTATTTTTCTCTATTCCAGAGGGCTATCAACCCGTGATATTCAGGCTCACTTTAAAGAAGTCTACGGGGTCGATGTTTCCGCTGGCTTCATTTCTCAAGTGACCAATGCCGTGATGGATGACGTTAAGCGCTGGCAGCAACGGCCGCTGGATGCGTTTTATCCCATTGTTTACCTTGACTGTATTGTGGTCAAAAGCAAGGACTGCGGAGCCGTGACCAACAAGTCTGTTTACTTGGCTCTAGGCATCAACGGCCAGGGCGAAAAAGAGCTGCTGGGGCTATGGATAGCCAAAACCGAGGGGGCCAAGTTCTGGTTATCTGTAATGACAGAACTGAAAAATCGTGGGCTACAGGACATCTTCATCGCCTGCTGCGATGGCCTGAAGGGCTTTCCTGATGCCATTGAAGCTGTTTACCCGCATACGCGGGTACAGCTCTGCATCGTGCATCAGGTGCGGAACTCGCTGCGCTACGTCGGCTGGAAAGAGCGTAAAGCCGTTGCTGCTGACCTCCGCACTATCTATAGTTCCGCAACGCTAGAGGGCGCTGAAGAGGCCCTGGATGCCTTCGCGGCCAAATGGGATGAACAGTTCCCGACGATCAGCCCATCGTGGAGAAATAATTGGGAACGTCTCATCGTCATTTTTGATTTTCCGCCGGAGATTCGCAAGGTTATCTACACCACCAACGCGATAGAGTCGTTAAATGCTTCATTGCGCAAGATAACGAAAACGCGACGAATATTTCCAACGGATGACTCGGTGCTAAAATTATTCTATCTAGCCTTGCATAATATCTCGGCTAAATGGACCCTACCAATCAGAGACTGGAAACCGGCTATGAGCCAATTCATGTTGATGTATGGAGATCGGATTTCCGGTTAAGCGATGGAGCCATTTACACGAAATTCTTTACAGACTCCGGCATTACAGACTCCCAAAAAACTCGTCGTCTGTAAGCAAACCTGCTTTCTCCATGAATTTATTCATGGTGAGCATATCCTGTTTCTCTTTTTCTCTTTCCTCCATTTTGGTTTCTATCGCCTGTGCAAGAAGGTTATCCAACGTTGCCGACAGGTTCATATCCATGCTACGAGCCTTATCGACCAATGAAGCCGTCAGGTAAACATTAGTGCTTCTTTTGGCGCTGTTACGGGGTGTTGTAACCACACTCATACTTTAAACTCCTATGCGCAAAGGTATGCGCATAAGTATGGCGAGAGATGACATAACAAGCAAGCACTCCGCTTGAGCGGAACGGGTTTAGCCTGCGCTACCCGAAATGACCTGCTTGAATTTTGCAATGCCGTGAAAACTATGCTCTGGGGCACTCATTTTTGGTCGCCGTCTTACTGCGTTGTTTCATGCGGCGCGGCATCGCTGGAAGCGGTGAAAGAATACATTAACAACCAGCGCACCCCACCAAAAGCGCGAGACGTAGCCCGATCACTCGCACTTACGAAAGTCAAAGAATAGTAGGTTGGTTAGCACCCACTCGACCTCCCCCTAAAGAGGGGGGATTGCGCGGGCATTTTGTTCAATTCCCTTGTTGATATAGCTAAACGACTTAATTTTGATTACATTATTTAAATGAGCTATTCAATTGATTTTAGACGTAAAGTGATATCTACACGGAAAAACGAAGGGTTGAGTATCCGAGAAACAGCGAAGCAATTTCGGATTGGCCCTGCCTCTGTATCGCGTTGGATTAATCAAATAGAGTCAAAAGCATCGACCACGCGTCAGCGAAAGATCGATAAATCCGAGTTGATAAAAGATGTTGAACAATATCCAGATGCTTACCAAAAAGAACGTGCAGAGCGTTTTGGCGTTTGTCAGAAGGCCATTTGGCAAGCGCTTAAAAAGCTGGGATTGACCTATAAAAAAAACTCTACGTCATCCGAAAGCCGACGAAAACGCCCGGCAGGGATTTCAACAAAAAAAACAACAGTATGAAAAAGAAGGTAAACCTATTGTTTTTATTGATGAAAGTGGTTTTTCACACGATGCCCCACGGACTCACGGCTATTCCCCAAAAGGTCAACGGTGTTTTGGCCTGAAGAACTGGGGAGCTAGGGGAAGAACAAATGTTATCGGCGCTTTATTAGGCACAACGCTGTTTGCTATCGGATTATTTGATATCAATATTAACAGCGATGTTTTCTATGCCTGGGTCACACAAGTCCTTATCCCAGTACTCCCTAAAAACAGTGTAATCATGATGGACAATGCCACTTTTCACAAAAAACATAATATTCAACAAGTCATCATCGATGCAGGGTATATGGTGGAGTATTTGCCTACATATTCGCCAGATCTTAACCCAATTGAGCATAAATGGGCACAAGCAAAAAGCAAAAAAAGAGAGATGGGTTGCGATACAGAGAGTTTGTTCTCAGTCCATATGGTGTAATCAAAATTAAGTCGCTTGGCTATATTTGCCCGAAAACCCGTGGGTTGGGCAATGTCGTTTTCGCCAGATTCAGAATTAACAGCCAAAGCACTACAAATGGCTTGGGAACTGCGTGGGCATCCCAAACAAGTCATGTTTCATAGTGACCAAGGAAGCCATTACACCAGTCGTCAGTATAGGCAGGCATTGTGGCGTTATCAGATGACCCAAAGTATGAGTCGCAGAGGAAATTGTTGGGATAATAGTCCGATGGAGCGATTCTTCCGTAGTCTGAAGACTGAATGGGTGCCAACGACTAGCTACCAAAGCTTTAGTACTGCTCAATCATCCATTATTCGCTACATAACCCATTATTATAGCGATGTCAGACCTCACTGGTATAACGGTGGGTTAACACCAAATGAATCAGAACGGCTGTTCCATCAACAGTCAGGTAGGGTGGCCAAATTTAGTTGACCACTACAGTTGAGCTTAAAGCTCGCCAGGAGAATGAGGTGTGAGTCAGCGAATCTCATCGAGGCCCGCAGCAGCGGCTGCAACAAGGCCGAATATAGAGCTGCAACCTACCACCAATGTCAACACCACGAATGCTTTGCAAACGGGATGCGTTCATATAGTTACACCATGTCCATTGAAAAAGTACTGTATGTCGCTCACGCAAAAGCCACCGGCGGACGCGATGGCCGCGCCTAATCCTCCGATCAGCAACTGAGCGTCAAATTGACGACGCCACGTGAACTGGGCGGTGCCGGTGGCGAAGGAACGAACCCGGAACAGCTGTTTGCGGCAGGTTACTCCGCCTGTTTCCTTGGTGCGTTGAAGTTTGTCGCCAGCAAAGAAAAAATTGCACTGCCAGCGGCAACCACCATTGCGGGGAGTGTCGGCATCGGGGCCGCACCAACCGGGTTTGCCATTGAAGTGGAATTGAAAATTGATCTGCCGGGGTTGGCGCGTGAAACCGCGCAAGCACTGGTAGAAAAGGCCCATATCGTGTGCCCGTATTCTAACGCCACACGCGGCAATATCGACGTAACCCTGACGCTACTGTAAGCCACGCAGCGTCATGCAAACGGCAGATTTCTGCCGTTTGCTCAGCGAGCACCAAACACCAGTGGAAAAAACAGGACAAATCAAATCGATCAGGGAAGTGAACGACTAAAGGCGGAGGCATCCTTCGCCAAGGCGTCAATATAGGCGCCAATCATTTTAATGCGCTGCACCAGGGGATTTCGTTCCGGCGACGCATCCATAGAGTTTAACTGAATCACTAACCTTTCGATCTGCGCGCACAGCTCCGCTTCCCGCTGTTGGGCCTGCGTGAGCTGCTGCTGCCAGCGTTCACGATCCTGACGCCAGCCTTGCTGCTGCAACCTGACACAACGTTCCAAATCGGTCAGCGCACTTTCCAGCGCCGGTTCCCACTCATCCACCCACATAGCGATTCCTTAGCACTCTGATCCCGCGAATTATAATGATTGTTGGCACGGACAACAAACCTTCTGGTATGCCGTCCCGATTAACGAGTGTCGCCGCGGGGAATGACACAAATCACAATAAATAAACATTTATTTCACATAACATTCAACACTCGCTACAGTAAACTCATCAGACCAGTTTCTTGCGCGGTTTCTGTGGAGAGCATCATGCACGCCTACCCCAAGCTTTTTTCGCCCCTCAATTTGGGCTTCACCACGTTAAAAAACCGCGTCATCATGTGTTCAATGCACACCGGTTTGGAAGAGCATCCACAAGGCACTGAACGGTTGGCGGCGTTTTATCGAGAACGCGTGCAGGGCGGTGTGGCGCTGATTGTTACCGGTGGTATTGCGCCCAACGCCAAAGGTGCAGTGGTCGCTGGCGGTGCGACGCTTGAACATGAAGAACAGCTAGCTCACCATATCCCAATAACGACCGCGGTACATGAAGCGGGAGGGAAAATTGCGCTGCAAATTCTGCATGCCGGACGCTACAGCTATCAACCCGATCCTGTTGCACCTTCCGCCCTTCAGGCACCGATCAGCCCCTTCCTTCCGCACGCCATGACCCATGAGGAAATTTTACACACCATCGCTGATTTTGCGCGCTGTGCTGCGCTGGCCCAGCAGGCAGGCTATGACGGTGTAGAAATCATGGGCTCTGAAGGGTATCTGATTAATCAATTTCTGGTCGAACGCACCAAGCAGCGGCATGACGACTGGGGTGGCAACCCACAAAACCGCCGCCGCTTCGCGTTGGAGATTGTACGTGCTGTGAGCCGCGCGGCCGGGCCACACTTTATTATCATCTATCGCCTGTCGATGCTCGATCTGGTGTAATCCGGTTCCTCATGGCAAGAGATAGAAACGCTGGCTCAAGAGATGGAAACCGCTGGCGTCACGTTGCTTAACACCGGTATTGGCTGGCACGAAGCACGCATCCCGACCATCGCAACGCTGGTGCCGCGCGCGGCCTTTGGCTGGGTGACCCAGCGCTTGATGGGCAAGGTAAACATACCGCTTATCACGACCAACCGCATCAACGATCCGGCTCAGGCAGAACAGATGCTGGCACAGGGCTGCGCCGATATGGTTTCCATGGCACGCCCCTTTCTGGCCGATTAACACTTGCTTGAGAAAGCAGAAACGGGCCGCAGCGATGAAATCAATACCTGTATCGGCTGCAATCAGGCTTGTCTCGATAGAATATTTGTCGGCAAGGTGACGTCATGTTTAGTCAACCCGCGCGCCTGCCACGAAACAACGCTCCCCATAGTCGCCACAGAGACACAGCAACGAATTGCCGTCGTCGGTGCTGGCCCGGCAGGGCTCGCTTTTGCCATCAACGCAGCACAGCGCGGCCATGCAGTAACGTTGTTCGAAGCGGACAGTAATATCGGCGGTCAGTTTAACCTGGCCCGGCAAATCCCCGGCAAACATGAATTCACGGAGACGCTGCGCTATTACCGCCGTATGTTGGTGCTCACTCATGTCTTGGTAAGCCTCAATACCAAAGCCACGGTAGACGATCTTAAAAGCTTTGATTCCGTTGTTCTGGCGTGTGGCATAACGCCGCGCATGCAGGATATTCCCGGCATTGATCACCCAAGCGTAGTGAGCTATAGCCAAGCGACATTATTTTGATAACAGCCAGCTATGCTTCTTTGCCGCATATCAGGGCATAGGATGTAATCATTTTTAAGTCGGTTGGCTATACTTACAGGTGCTGCGCGATAAGGTTCCTGTTGGCAAGCGTGTGGCAATTATCGGTGCAGGCGGTATTGGTCTTGATGTGGCCCATTACCTGAGCGCGCCACCGCAAGCCGATTTCTATGCCGAATGGGGTATTGATCGCACGCTTGATAAACCGGGCGGCCTATTACCACTCGCCGCCGGCGCACCCACTGGCACAGTGCATCAGCATGACATCGTGCTGCTGCAACGCAAGGCAGGAAAGCTGGGTGAACACCTGGGTAAAACCACCGGATGGATACACCGGGCACAGCTACTGCGCCACGGGGTGAGCTTTATGGACGGCGTGCAATATAGCCAACCGACTTAAAAATGATTACATCCTATGCCCTGATATGCGGCAAAGAAGCATAGCTGGCTGTTATCAAAATAATGTCGCTTGGCTATATCAGCGCATTGACGATGCCGGGCTGCATATTATTCATAAGGGCCAGGAGAGGTGCATCGCCGCCGACACTGTCATCGTCTGTGCAGGGCAGGATTCACGGCGCGATCTCTATGCGCCATTACAGGCCAGTGGGGCCGTCGTGCATCTGATTGGCGGTGCGGATGTCGCCGCCGAACTGGATGCCCGGCGGGCCATCGATCAAGCCACCCGGCTAGCGTTAACGCTGTAGCCGGTTACTCAAGCGCCGTTCAGCGAGACGCTGCTAGCTTCACCGCGCGCAACACCACAAACTTGTTGTTGCCTGCCAGCTGTTCGCAGTTGCCAAACAGGTGTTTCAGCTTCTGATAGTAGTTGAGATGGCGATTGCCTACGATACGCAGCTCACCGCCATGCGCTAGACAGCGGCGCGCGTCGCTGAACATATTCCAGGCCAGATGGTCGGTGATGGTCTGCTGCTGGTGGAACGGCGGGTTACACAGCACCGCTTGCAGCGAATCAGGGGCAATGTTGGCCAGCGAATTATTCACCACAAAACTGGCACGCGGCAGATCGTGCGGACAGTTGATTTCCACGTTCATGCGGCTGGAAGCCAGCGCCATATGAGATTCATCGACGAAGCTGACCAGCGCTGAAGGATTTTGCGCCAGCGCCACCAGCCCGACAATCCCATTACCGCAGCCTAAATCCATTATCTTGCCGTCAATATCATGGGGCAAGTGCTGCATAAAAAAACGCGTACCGATATCCAGGCTGCCGCGTGAAAACACGTTGGCATGGTTGTGGATACGGTAACCATACCCCTCCAGTTCCCATTCAACAGTTGGTGAATACTTACCTACATTGATTTGCGCCACGTCGCAGTGAATCAGACGCGCCTTTTTCCACGCCAGTGACATCCGCGTCGGGCCAATGATTTTTTCAAACAATTGCAACGTGGAAGTATGAATGTCACGCGCCTTCGCACCGGCAATAATTCGCGTATGCGGGGCGACGACCGAGCGCAGCATGTGGAGCTGATGCTCCAGCATCGCCAGCGTTTTTGGCACCTTGATAACCACCAGCGATGGCGCATCGGGTAATGCCGTCAGGCTGTCTTGCAACGCGACGGATTCCGGCGCAAAGCCGTTGAGCGACAGATTATGCCGCGTCGCCAGTTGGCTCAGGTAGCTGTCGCTGACGCAGAGCGGCTCATACGCCTGTAATCCACAGGCCAATGCACCGAATGTGTCGTTTAGAATCACAACGGGCCCAGGCGCAAGCTCCATGGCAGCAATTTCGTTCAGCAAAAACGCGTCTGCTGCTTCCCAGGCTTGTAAAGTGGAATTCTCAGACGTTTTCGGATAACGCACCAACGTGAGCGTTCGCGTTTCCAGTTCCAATTGGCTCACCGGCCTCTCCCGCGTCATAAAGGTTGCGCAGTGTACCCCGTAACGTTGGGGAGCAGTAAATGCTTTTCGTCAGCCAGGACGAATCCGGCCGCGCGACCTCCTGTTGTCGTGGTTTTCCCCTACGCAGAACCGCGACAGGACGATTGCCTTGCGCTCACATCATGTTATAGCTAAACGACTTAATTTTGATTACATTATTTAAATGAGCTATTCAATTGATTTTAGACGTAAAGTGATATCTACACGGAAAAACGAAGGGTTGAGTATCCGAGAAACAGCGAAGCAATTTCGGATTGGCCCTGCCTCTGTATCGCGTTGGATTAATCAAATAGAGTCAAAAGCATCGACCACGCGTCAGCGAAAGATCGATAAATCCGAGTTGATAAAAGATGTTGAACAATATCCAGATGCTTACCAAAAAGAACGTGCAGAGCGTTTTGGCGTTTGTCAGAAGGCCATTTGGCAAGCGCTTAAAAAGCTGGGATTGACCTATAAAAAAAACTCTACGTCATCCGAAAGCCGACGAAAACGCCCGGCAGGGATTTCAACAAAAAAAACAACAGTATGAAAAAGAAGGTAAACCTATTGTTTTTATTGATGAAAGTGGTTTTTCACACGATGCCCCACGGACTCACGGCTATTCCCCAAAAGGTCAACGGTGTTTTGGCCTGAAGAACTGGGGAGCTAGGGGAAGAACAAATGTTATCGGCGCTTTATTAGGCACAACGCTGTTTGCTATCGGATTATTTGATATCAATATTAACAGCGATGTTTTCTATGCCTGGGTCACACAAGTCCTTATCCCAGTACTCCCTAAAAACAGTGTAATCATGATGGACAATGCCACTTTTCACAAAAAACATAATATTCAACAAGTCATCATCGATGCAGGGTATATGGTGGAGTATTTGCCTACATATTCGCCAGATCTTAACCCAATTGAGCATAAATGGGCACAAGCAAAAAGCAAAAAAAGAGAGATGGGTTGCGATACAGAGAGTTTGTTCTCAGTCCATATGGTGTAATCAAAATTAAGTCGCTTGGCTATACTCTGTTTTTCTTACGCTCTCGCCAGGAACATCGACCCGTCATGATTCGTTTCGCTATTGTAGGAACCAGTCAGATCACGCGCCAGTTTGTTGATGCTGCACATGAAACCGGCAAGATGAAGTTGATCGCCATCTACTCCCGTTCGCAGGAAAAAGCGCAGCAATTTCAAACGGACTATCTGGTTGAACACTGCTTCACCTCTCTGGAGGCACTCGCCCAGTCCGATCTGATTGATGCGGTCTACATCGCGAGTCCGAATAGCCTGCATGCGGAACAATGCATCCTGTTTCTCGAGCATGGCAAACACGTGGTTTGCGAAAAACCGTTAGCGTCAAACCATGCTCAGGCGCAGAGAATGATCGCGTGCGCACAAGCCAATCAGGTCGTGTTATTCGAAGCCTTCAAAACCGCGAGCTTGCCTAATTACGCCGTGGTGACGCAGGGTCTGGCGCGCATTGGTCGGCTGCGCAAAGTGTTTCTGAATTACTGCCAATATTCTTCCCGTTACCAGCCCTATCTGGCGGGAGAGAATCCCAACACCTTTAATCCGGCGTTTTCCAACGGCTCCATCATGGACATTGGCTACTACTTGTCGCTACCGATGTAAAACTGGCCCACCTGCCGATGTACATCTGACCCACCTAGGGTAAAAATGGCAGTTTTAAGGCACTGCCAATGATGACATTGGAGACCAGAGTGGAGATTCACGTTTTACACCGTCAAGGCATGTCCATCCGTGCCATCGCGCGGCAGCTTTCATGCTCCCGCGAGACCGTTCGACGATATATCCGTAGTCCACTACCGGTGGCTGACATGCGTTACAAGCCCCGTATGCCTAGAACATGCAAGCTTGACCCGTTCAAGCTGTATGTTCTCGAGCGCGTTGCTGCTGCCAGACCACAGTGGATACCGGCCAGTGTGCTGCTGCGCGAGATAGGCCAACGGGATATGATGGCGGCTATAGCATGCTTACCGCATTTCTACACCCCATGAAGCACAGCCCGTTACTGAGGCGGTCACGCGCTTTGAGACCGAACCCGGCGTACAGATGCAGGTTGATTTCACCATCGTCAGGCAGGGCCATAACCCGTTGCTGGCCTTCGTCGCTACGCTGGGCTGGAGCCGGGCGACTTTCGTCAAGTTCTACAGCAACCAGGAGTCCGCAGCCTGGTGTGACGGCATTGAGTCTGCACTTAAGTTCTTTGGCGGAACTCCGCATCAGTTGCTGTTCGACAACGCCAAGGCCATCATTATTGAGCGTGATGTCTACGGGCCCGGCAAGCATCGCTGGAACCCACAGTTGATGCAACTGGCTGAGAAGTATGCCTTTACGCCTAAAGTTTGCCGTCCCTACCGCGCCAAGACTAAGGGCAAGGTCGAACGCTTCAACCATTACCTCAAGAACAGCTTTGTTGTGCCGCTTGCCGCCACGTTTCGCCAGGCTGGGCTGATACTGGACGTCCCCGCGGCTAATGCACGCATTGGTGAGTGGTTGATCACCGTTGCCAACACCCGTAAACATGGCACCACCGCTATTCCGCCTGAACAACGCATGCCGCGTGAGCGGGCTGCGTTGTTGCCATTGCCGAAGATAACACTGGCATTGCCTCCACCGGTACCGGCGAGTTGCTCGCGCCCCATACCCACAGAGAGTCTCCAGCACCCGTTGGCTACAAACTATAGCCAAGCGACTTAATTTTGATTACACCATATGGACTGAGAACAAACTCTCTGTATCGCAACCCATCTCTCTTTTTTTGCTTTTTGCTTGTGCCCATTTATGCTCAATTGGGTTAAGATCTGGCGAATATGTAGGCAAATACTCCACCATATACCCTGCATCGATGATGACTTGTTGAATATTATGTTTTTTGTGAAAAGTGGTATTGTCCATCATGATTACACTGTTTTTAGGGAGTACTGGGATAAGGACTTGTGTGACCCAGGCATAGAAAACATCGCTGTTAATATTGATATCAAATAATCCGATAGCAAACAGCGTTGTGCCTAATAAAGCGCCGATAACATTTGTTCTTCCCCTAGCTCCCCAGTTCTTCAGGCCAAAACACCGTTGACCTTTTGGGGAATAGCCGTGAGTCCGTGGGGCATCGTGTGAAAAACCACTTTCATCAATAAAAACAATAGGTTTACCTTCTTTTTCATACTGTTGTTTTTTTTGTTGAAATCCCTGCCGGGCGTTTTCGTCGGCTTTCGGATGACGTAGAGTTTTTTTTATAGGTCAATCCCAGCTTTTTAAGCGCTTGCCAAATGGCCTTCTGACAAACGCCAAAACGCTCTGCACGTTCTTTTTGGTAAGCATCTGGATATTGTTCAACATCTTTTATCAACTCGGATTTATCGATCTTTCGCTGACGCGTGGTCGATGCTTTTGACTCTATTTGATTAATCCAACGCGATACAGAGGCAGGGCCAATCCGAAATTGCTTCGCTGTTTCTCGGATACTCAACCCTTCGTTTTTCCGTGTAGATATCACTTTACGTCTAAAATCAATTGAATAGCTCATTTAAATAATGTAATCAAAATTAAGTCGTTTAGCTATATGTCGCGCGGCAGATGGCAAGTCATGGGAGCACGTGGAGGATAATCGCGGCCAGACAGTTTACAGTACCGAAGCACGGCAGGAACAGATTGTCACCCAATTCGGCGAACTGCCGGATAACCTCACGTTACTGAAACCACAAACCGAATTTGATGTGTGGAACGGGAAAAAATGGGTGACAGACACGCAAGCCCAGCAAGCGGCTGAATCACGAGCTGCGCAGCAGGAGGCACAACAGGCGTTAACCTCACGTCTTACCGTGGCGAATACGCGTATTCAGCCACTTCAGGATGCGGTAGACCTCGATATGGCCACGGAGACAGAAAGGGCGCAACTTGTTGCGTGGAAGAAATACCGCGTGCTGCTTAATCGGCTGAATATAAGCAAAGCGGCGGATATAAACTGGCCTGAGCCGCCGGACGCGGAAAAGGCGGGGATTAATGCCCGTGGTTGAACAGGGAAGCCAGTTCATCATCGGACAGGCCGGTATAGCGCTTGATGGCTGATTTTCCTACACCATCAGCAAGAAGTTGCCTTGCAATTTTGAGCGAGGCGCTATGCTCGCCTTCTTGGCGACCTTCTTGGCGACCTTCTTGGCGACCTTCTTGGCGACCTTCTTGGCGACCTTCTTGGCGACCGAGTTGTACGCCTTCATGAACACCATCCTGTCGGCCTAACTGGTAGCCTTCCTGCTTGCCCTTCTGGATGGCCCATTCCCAGTCGAAACGCAACAAAACGGTAGGGCATTATGCCGCCTGTAAGTGCGTTAAAAATACCTCATTTGGAGAACGATAACCCAGCGATTTTCGGCCTCGCGTATTGAGCAGGTGTTCGAGTGCTGCAACCTTGCGATGGGTGACATAATTGAAGTCCGTTCCCTTCGGGTAAAAACGCCGTATCAGCCCGTTGGTATGCTCATTCAACCCGCGTTCCCAGGAATGATATGGCCGGGCAAAGTAGACCGGTGCCCCCGTGACTTTTGTAATTTCCCCGTGCTGGGAAAATTCAGAACCGTTGTCAGCAGTCAGGGTTTTAAACTCGCAGAAGGTATTGGCAACGATGTCCCTGAAGGCCGCTACCACTGTCTCTGCTCGCTTGTTGGGCAGTTTGCGAATGATGACCAGCTTGACGGCTTTATCGACCACCGTCAGCAGGAATGATTTCTGATCTTTGCCAAAGATGGTGTCAATCTCGAAATGCCCGGGTTCCTGCTTGAGGTCAGCAACGGCCGGCCGCTGCTCAATGCCAACACGGTTGGGAATAGGACCGCGTTTGTTCTCATCGGTCTGATAGTTATACCGTTTACCCCGATGAGGGAGCTGCTGATACAGCTCACCGCCGGCCCGGCGCTCCTGCTGGATATAGCGATAGAGCGAGTTCTTGCTGACGGACAGGCCAAATTCCAGGACCAGGCGCCCACTGATGACCTCAGGTGAGGTGTGGGTAGACAGCGCCGTTCTGATAAAGTCCTGAATGTGCGGTTCAAGCTGGTTAATCACGCTGTCCGGCCGTGTTTTCTGCCGCCGCCCTCTGGCCAACGTTTCGGCCCTTCTGCAGGAATAGACCCCGTTGAAAGCGGCGTCGGTATTGCGTCTGAGTTCCCTGCTGATGGTAGAACGAGGAAGCTCCAGTTCCCGGGCGATGGTGGCCTGGTTAACCCCATCACCACGCCGCTTTTCGATGTAGAACCGTTCTTTGTGAGTCAGATGTTTTCCCTGCATGCAACGGGATCTCCAGTAGGGCCAGAACGGTGATTTTATCCGACTCTGGCCAGTGGGTCATTTTGTTGCATTTCGACTGGGAATGGGGCGTATACCTTGCTCAGGTTACGGTATGCCATCGAAATCCCCCTCCCTCAAGTCTGTCAAATTTGGGCGATTCTGGCGTAGTCGGCAAGTCGAAATGGACGGTAACGTATTGATAAAAATGTCGTGTATTGTCGTGCTTTGTTGTGTTTTGTCGCCTATTTTTTGAGCGACAAATTAAGTTAATATATTGATATTTATGGTTTTTATGTTCTTTTTCCCTGCTATGCATGCCATAGCTCACAGCAAGAGACGAACGTTAACGCATAAAAAACCGCAAATCTGCCACATGCAAAGCAAAAGCACTGTGGATAACTTTGTGCATAGAAAGAGAAAATGAGAATGATACTGATGTCATATCAAAAAGTGATTCACATATTATGGATTTTTTTCAGCAAGATAAAAAAATGTTTCCGGTGAATACCAGTAATACAAAAAACATATTTTTTGTGGATAGATATTAGTTAAACACTAATTAAACGTCACTGGGGCGAAACTGTCGTAGAGGATAAAGGATATATTATGGGGTATAACTGCGCCGATTATCAGGCGCAGTTATACGACAAGCGCTATTTTTTCTCGATGAGGAATTTCACAACATCGGCATATTGCTTCACATAGGCATCCATCGAGCTGGTATCCAAACCATCGCTTTTCACCATATATTTGCCATTAACAAACATGGCTGGCACACCGCGCAATTGCAAATCAGCGGCTGCTTTTTCTTGCTGAGCAACCAGCGACTTAACCACGAAGCTATTCAATGCAGCGTCATAATCTTCAGCTTTAACACCCGCCGCCACAAACACCTTACGAATATCATCTGTGGTTTTCAGCGTTTGGCTTTTTTGCACCGCATCAAACATTAACGGGGTGACTTTATCTTCTACACCCAAAGCGATAGCAACAGCCCAGGCTTGCGTCAGCTCTTTGCCCAAAGAACCGAGGAAATCGACGTGGTAACGCGTAATTTTCGTATCCGCTGGCAGCACTTTACTGGCAGCTTCAGGAATATGGTAAACCTCAGCAAACTGATAGCAATGTGGGCAATAGAAGGAGAAAAACTCCAGCACTTGAGGTAATTGAGGTACCGGTTTATTCACTTCAACGTACTGTTTGCCATCAGAAAAACCTGCCGCTGATGCACCGAAAGCCAACATGAGGCCCAATAATGCCGCAAATACACTCTTCATATAACACGTCTCTCCGTTAAACATCAGTACATGGACAATAGCTGTAAAGGAGGCTCCTGTAACAGCTTAACCTGTTCAGTAAATATTGCTGTTTGCCTGAACCAGAAATCATCATCTTTTATCCAGGGAAAGCTCGGGGGAAATGCCGGATCTTCCCAACGGCGAATAATCCACGCTAAATAATGCACCATTCGCATCGCACGTAGCGGCTCAATTAACGCCAGCTCTTTCTCCTGAAACGTCATAAACTCACTATAGGCTTCCAGCAGAATATCGAGCTGAATTCTCTGTTCCTGACGCTCGCCATGAAGCAACATCCACAAATCCTGCACTGCGGGTCCGTTGCGGGCATCATCTAAATCGACAAATAGTGGGCCGTCGCGCCAGAGAATATTTCCAGGGTGGCAATCGCCATGCAATCGGAGAAAGGAAGCATCCAATGTCCAATAGCGTTTTACCATTTCGATAAGTTGCTGGGTAGACTGCAAAAAGGAATCTCGGCACACGGCAGGAATACGTTGCGTTTGCGTCAATAACTGATACGGCTTGTCGAGATATTCCTCAACCCCGATGGTAGGACGAGCAAGAAAAAGCGCTTTTTGCCCCTTCTGATGCCAACGCCCCAGAAAACGGCCAACGCCTTCCAATTGATCGTCATTATCCATTTCATATTGCCGCCCCCCAACGCTTGGGAAAACGGCAAAATAAAAACCCTCATAACAATGCAGGGTTTGACCATTGAGTTTCAAAGGTGCAACGACCGGCACCTCATCATCTACCAATGCGAGGGCGAAATCGTGTTCTTCCTGAATCTGCGCCTGCGTCCACCGTTCAGGACGGTAGAATTTAACGACAAAACGGTGCCGGTCTTCATCCATAAATTGATAAACCCGGTTTTCATAGCTGTTGAGCGCCGTCAAACCGGAATCAACCCGAATACCTACCGCGAAAAGTGCATCGAGGATCAGCGAGGGAAACAGCATCTGAAAATTAAACACTGGACTTTGCATAGCCGTCATCATTACTCGCAATAGGAATCAAAATAAGCGCGGAAAAGCAGTGCCTGTTGATAAAGGCATCAGTCCTTGATATAGCCAACCGACTTAAAAATGATTACAGCCGATGCCCTGATATGTGGCAAAGAAGCATAGCTGGCTGTTATCAAAATAATGTCGCTTAGCTATAACACCCCGGGCACGCAGCAGTGCTGTTTTGAAATCTTCCTCATAGTCCTTTTTCAAGCCAGGAATGACCTGCTCTTTATCCGAGTCACGCATTTTCAAATGGTAGATCAGGATATCATCTGTCAGCTCACTTAGCTGCCCCTGGAACCCCGCCTCCTGTGCAAGTTTTTGTAAAAATTGGACCAGATTCAGGTCCGGATCTTTTTGCCAGGCAGGATGCAGTAATTCGACCAACTCGTTAACGGTGCGTGTCAAGGTAGTTGTCGCCCCAGTTGATTCATACGGCCTGTTTTTCCCGTTCCGGATTTAGCCACACTTCGTCCTGCCGCTCCCAGTTTCTTGTTGGCCCTGACCAACGATGCGGGTTCTGCATTTTTGCTGCCTCATACACCGATTTTCGCTTTACCAGCAACTGGCTGTCTTCGCCTCTGTGCCGCTGGCCCGGCGTGACATACCGGATACCGCTATGGCGATGTTCCTCGTTGTACCAGCCGACGAAGGTTTCCACCCAGGCTCGCGCATCTTCCAGCGTTGCAAAGCCTTTTTCAGACCATGCAGGCACGTATTTCTGCATCCTGAAGCCCCACTCCTGATGATATATAGCCAAGCGACTTAATTTTGATTACACCATATGGACTGAGAACAAACTCTCTGTATCGCAACCCATCTCTCTTTTTTTGCTTTTTGCTTGTGCCCATTTATGCTCAATTGGGTTAAGATCTGGCGAATATGTAGGCAAATACTCCACCATATACCCTGCATCGATGATGACTTGTTGAATATTATGTTTTTTGTGAAAAGTGGCATTGTCCATCATGATTACACTGTTTTTAGGGAGTACTGGGATAAGGACTTGTGTGACCCAGGCATAGAAAACATCGCTGTTAATATTGATATCAAATAATCCGATAGCAAACAGCGTTGTGCCTAATAAAGCGCCGATAACATTTGTTCTTCCCCTAGCTCCCCAGTTCTTCAGGCCAAAACACCGTTGACCTTTTGGGGAATAGCCGTGAGTCCGTGGGGCATCGTGTGAAAAACCACTTTCATCAATAAAAACAATAGGTTTACCTTCTTTTTCATACTGTTGTTTTTTTTGTTGAAATCCCTGCCGGGCGTTTTCGTCGGCTTTCGGATGACGTAGAGTTTTTTTTATAGGTCAATCCCAGCTTTTTAAGCGCTTGCCAAATGGCCTTCTGACAAACGCCAAAACGCTCTGCACGTTCTTTTTGGTAAGCATCTGGATATTGTTCAACATCTTTTATCAACTCGGATTTATCGATCTTTCGCTGACGCGTGGTCGATGCTTTTGACTCTATTTGATTAATCCAACGCGATACAGAGGCAGGGCCAATCCGAAATTGCTTCGCTGTTTCTCGGATACTCAACCCTTCGTTTTTCCGTGTAGATATCACTTTACGTCTAAAATCAATTGAATAGCTCATTTAAATAATGTAATCAAAATTAAGTCGTTTAGCTATAACAGCCAGCTATGCTTCTTTGCCGCATATCAGGGCATAGGATGTAATCATTTTTAAGTCGGTTGGCTATAAAACCCTATGGTGCCAAAAATTACGCACAGCAAAAAGGGCTGTCCTTTCGGACAGCCCCTTCACTACTTCTCATCATCAGACACCGTCTGATAATAGACATAAAAGCCTGGCAGTTCCCTACTCTCACATGGGGAAGCCCCACACTACCATCGGCGCTACGGCGTTTCACTTCTGAGTTCGGCATGGGGTCAGGTGGGACCACCGCGCTATCGCCGCCAGGCATATTCTGTTTCATCTCACCCGCCCTTTCGAGCCAGCAAGACCAATCTGTCAACAAGCTGAACTTCACGAGTTCTGATTCTCTACACCAACACCAAAACATCTTCGGCGTTGTAAGGTTAAGCCTCACAGGTCATTAGTACTGGTTAGCTCAATGCATCGCTGCACTTACACACCCAGCCTATCTACGTCGTCGTCTTCAACGGCCTTTCAGCGTCCTCTAGGGACAAGGGAGAACTCATCTCGGGGCAAGTTTCGTGCTTAGATGCTTTCAGCACTTATCTCTTCCGCACGTAGCTACCGGGCAATGCCATTGGCATGACAACCCGAACACCAGTGGTGCGTTCACTCCGGTCCTCTCGTACTAGGAGCAACCCCCCTCAATTCTCCAACGCCCACGGCAGATAGGGACCGAACTGTCTCACGACGTTCTAAACCCAGCTCGCGTACCACTTTAAATGGCGAACAGCCATACCCTTGGGACCTACTTCAGCCCCAGGATGTGATGAGCCGACATCGAGGTGCCAAACACCGCCGTCGATATGAACTCTTGGGCGGTATCAGCCTGTTATCCCCGGAGTACCTTTTATCCGTTGAGCGATGGCCCTTCCATTCAGAACCACCGGATCACTAAGACCTACTTTCGTACCTGCTCGAGCCGTCACTCTCGCAGTCAAGCTAGCTTATGCCTTTGCACTAACCTCCTGATGTCCGACCAGGATTAGCTAACCTTCGTGCTCCTCCGTTACTCTTTGGGAGGAGACCGCCCCAGTCAAACTACCCACCAGACACTGTCCCCAGCCCAGATTATGGGCCCAGGTTAGAACATCAAACATTAAAGGGTGGTATTTCAAGGTTGGCTCCATGCAGACTGGCGTCCACACTTCAAAGCCTCCCACCTATCCTACACATCAAGGCTCAAGGTTCAGTGTCAAGCTATAGTAAAGGTTCACGGGGTCTTTCCGTCTTGCCGCGGGTACACTGCATCTTCACAGCGAGTTCAATTTCACTGAGTCTCGGGTGGAGACAGCCTGGCCATCATTACGCCATTCGTGCAGGTCGGAACTTACCCGACAAGGAATTTCGCTACCTTAGGACCGTTATAGTTACGGCCGCCGTTTACTGGGGCTTCGATCAAGAGCTTCTCCTTACGGATAACCCCATCAGTTAACCTTCCAGCACCGGGCAGGCGTCACACCGTATACGTCCACTTTCGTGTTTGCACAGTGCTGTGTTTTTATTAAACAGTTGCAGCCAGCTGGTATCTGCGACTGCGCAAAGCTCGGAGAGCAAGTCTCTTCACCTCGCACAGCGTGCCTTCTCCCGAAGTTACGGCACCATTTTGCCTAGTTCCTTCACCCGAGTTCTCTCAAGCGCCTTGGTATTCTCTACCTGACCACCTGTGTCGGTTTGGGGTACGATTCAATGTTACCTGATGCTTAGAGGCTTTTCCTGGAAGCTGGGCATCTGTCACTTCAGTACCGTAGTACCTCGTCATCACGCCTCAGTGTTAATAGCGACCCGGATTTACCAAAGTCACCCACCTACACGCTTAAACCGGGACAACCGTCGCCCGGATGACATAGCCTTCTCCGTCCCCCCTTCGCAGTAACACCAAGTACAGGAATATTAACCTGTTTCCCATCGACTACGCCTTTCGGCCTCGCCTTAGGGGTCGACTCACCCTGCCCCGATTAACGTTGGACAGGAACCCTTGGTCTTCCGGCGAGCGGGCTTTTCACCCGCTTTATCGTTACTTATGTCAGCATTCGCACTTCTGATACCTCCAGCAAACCTCACAGTTCACCTTCAACGGCTTACAGAACGCTCCCCTACCCAACAACGCCTAAGCGTCGCTGCCGCAGCTTCGGTGCATGGTTTAGCCCCGTTACATCTTCCGCGCAGGCCGACTCGACCAGTGAGCTATTACGCTTTCTTTAAATGATGGCTGCTTCTAAGCCAACATCCTGGCTGTCTATGCCTTCCCACATCGTTTCCCACTTAACCATGACTTTGGGACCTTAGCTGGCGGTCTGGGTTGTTTCCCTCTTCACGACGAACGTTAGCACCCGCCGTGTGTCTCCCGTGATAACATTCTTCGGTATTTGTAGTTTGCATCGGGTTGGTAAGTCGGGATGACCCCCTAGCCGAAACAGTGCTCTACCCCCGAAGATGAATTCACGAGGCGCTACCTAAATAGCTTTCGGGGAGAACCAGCTATCTCCCGGTTTGATTGGCCTTTCACCCCCAGCCACAAGTCATCCGCTAATTTTTCAACATTAGTCGGTTCGGTCCTCCAGTTAGTGTTACCCAACCTTCAACCTGCCCATGGCTAGATCACCGGGTTTCGGGTCTATACCCTGCAACTTAACGCCCAGTTAAGACTCGGTTTCCCTACGGCTCCCCTATACGGTTAACCTTGCTACAGAATATAAGTCGCTGACCCATTATACAAAAGGTACGCAGTCACACCCATAAAGAGTGCTCCCACTGCTTGTACGTACACGGTTTCAGGTTCTATTTCACTCCCCTCGCCGGGGTTCTTTTCGCCTTTCCCTCACGGTACTGGTTCACTATCGGTCAGTCAGGAGTATTTAGCCTTGGAGGATGGGCCCCCCATATTCAGACAGGATGTCACGTGTCCCGCCCTACTCATCGAGCTCACAACCTGTGCATCTTCGTGTACGGGACTATCACCCTTTACTGTGCGACTTTCCAGACGCTTCCACTGACACACAAGCTGATTCAGACTCTGGGCTTTTCCCCGTTCGCTCGCCGCTACTGGGGGAATCTCGGTTGATTTCTTTTCCTCGGGGTACTGAGATGTTTCAGTTCCCCCGGTTCGCCTCATGCCACTATGTATTCATGACATGATAGTGCAACGAATTGCACTGGGTTTCCCCATTCGGGTATCGTCGGTTGTAACGCTTCATATCAGCTTACCGACGCTTTTCGCAGATTAGCACGCCCTTCATCGCCTCTGACTGCCTAGGCATCCACCGTGTACGCTTATTCACTTAACCTCACAACCCGAAAATGTTTCGGGTGTGAAAGCTTGAGAGAATCACAATATTGGTAGTGAGCCAATATTGCTCGTTTTAATTTTCAGCTTGTTCCAGATTGTTAAAGAGCAAAATACTTCGCAGCATACTGTCAAACAGTACACTCTGAAGTATTGGGTATCGAGACGGTAAATGGTGGAGCTATGCGGGATCGAACCGCAGACCTCCTGCGTGCAAAGCAGGCGCTCTCCCAGCTGAGCTATAGCCCCATCGAATGTTAGACCTTTGCCAAGTCGTTTTTGAGCAAGGCGTGGAATGACGACGCATACACCAGTATGCGAGTTGTTTCACAACGCAGCACAAGAACGATTTTGGTAGGCCTGAGTGGACTTGAACCACCGACCTCACCCTTATCAGGGGTGCGCTCTAACCACCTGAGCTACAAGCCTATAAGGTCTTCTAACCGCTCGATTTCTTTCATCAGACAATCTGTGTGAACACTTCACAGAATCAGTATCATTAGGTAAGGAGGTGATCCAACCGCAGGTTCCCCTACGGTTACCTTGTTACGACTTCACCCCAGTCATGAATCACAAAGTGGTAAGCGCCCTCCCGAAGGTTAAGCTACCTACTTCTTTTGCAACCCACTCCCATGGTGTGACGGGCGGTGTGTACAAGGCCCGGGAACGTATTCACCGTAGCATTCTGATCTACGATTACTAGCGATTCCGACTTCATGGAGTCGAGTTGCAGACTCCAATCCGGACTACGACGTACTTTATGAGGTTCGCTTGCTCTCGCGAGGTCGCTTCTCTTTGTATACGCCATTGTAGCACGTGTGTAGCCCTACTCGTAAGGGCCATGATGACTTGACGTCATCCCCACCTTCCTCCAGTTTATCACTGGCAGTCTCCTTTGAGTTCCCGACCGAACCGCTGGCAACAAAGGATAAGGGTTGCGCTCGTTGCGGGACTTAACCCAACATTTCACAACACGAGCTGACGACAGCCATGCAGCACCTGTCTCAGAGTTCCCGAAGGCACCAAGGCATCTCTGCCAAGTTCTCTGGATGTCAAGAGTAGGTAAGGTTCTTCGCGTTGCATCGAATTAAACCACATGCTCCACCGCTTGTGCGGGCCCCCGTCAATTCATTTGAGTTTTAACCTTGCGGCCGTACTCCCCAGGCGGTCGATTTAACGCGTTAGCTCCGGAAGCCACGCCTCAAGGGCACAACCTCCAAATCGACATCGTTTACAGCGTGGACTACCAGGGTATCTAATCCTGTTTGCTCCCCACGCTTTCGCACCTGAGCGTCAGTCTTCGTCCAGGGGGCCGCCTTCGCCACCGGTATTCCTCCAGATCTCTACGCATTTCACCGCTACACCTGGAATTCTACCCCCCTCTACGAGACTCTAGCTTGCCAGTTTTGAATGCAGTTCCCAGGTTAAGCCCGGGGATTTCACATCCAACTTAACAAACCGCCTGCGTGCGCTTTACGCCCAGTCATTCCGATTAACGCTTGCACCCTCCGTATTACCGCGGCTGCTGGCACGGAGTTAGCCGGTGCTTCTTCTGCGAGTAACGTCAATCAGCAAGGTTATTAACCTTACTGCCTTCCTCCTCGCTGAAAGTGCTTTACAACCCGAAGGCCTTCTTCACACACGCGGCATGGCTGCATCAGGCTTGCGCCCATTGTGCAATATTCCCCACTGCTGCCTCCCGTAGGAGTCTGGACCGTGTCTCAGTTCCAGTGTGGCTGGTCATCCTCTCAGACCAGCTAGGGATCGTCGCCTAGGTGAGCCATTACCCCACCTACTAGCTAATCCCATCTGGGCACATCTGATGGCGTGAGGCCCGAAGGTCCCCCACTTTGGTCTTGCGACGTTATGCGGTATTAGCTACCGTTTCCAGTAGTTATCCCCCTCCATCAGGCAGTTTCCCAGACATTACTCACCCGTCCGCCGCTCGTCACCCAAAGAGCAAGCTCTCCTGTGCTACCGCTCGACTTGCATGTGTTAGGCCTGCCGCCAGCGTTCAATCTGAGCCATGATCAAACTCTTCAATTTAAAGTTTGATTTGCTTCTGCAAGAGAAGCGATGCTCAAAGAATTATTACTGTTAGTTCGTAATGAATTAACTGTTGTTCACTCTTCAAGACTTTTATTTTTTAAGCCCGTAGGCTTTACGATAAAGTCCTGTGAGTGCCCACACAGATTGTCTGATTAATTGTTAAAGAGCGTTGCCACATCTACCGTGGCGCGGGAGGCGTAATACTACGCTGCACCGCTGAAAAGTCAACGTTAATTTTTCAATTTCGCGTTCGGCTTTCCTGTTTTACTTCTTACTGTTACCACAACTGCGTGTCGCTGTTGCCGTGTCAGTGGAGGCGCAGTATAGACACTTCTCGCGCCCTGACAAGGGCTAATTTCAATTTTATTTCTGAGTGCGTGTTTTTTCGGCGGAGCGTACTAAACATCAGCGTTAAACGCGTTTTTTTGCACCAAGCTGAGCAAATTCATACGCAAAATGCTCAACCTGTTGCCAATCGGTGTATTCAATCTCTTTAATGCTGTCCGTCTCACCACCGGTCATTCGCATAATAAGCTGAATCATCACCCGGTCGAGCCAGCCATAGCGCGGATAGCGCAGTGCACCGGCGAACACACCGCACAAGGCTGGCTGCCACGGGGAACGCAGCAAAAACTTCCTGGTATAGGGATTGGTTTGTGCCGTACGCTTTTCTGGCTTACGCGCAGTCAGATTCACAGAGAAGAACGCATTTGGCAGACGCTGCAATTCCCCCAGGTGCTGCTTAATAAAAGCATAAACCTCCGGCTGGAAATGACCGTAACGTACCGAAGCACCGATCAGAATGCGATCGTAATGCGCAGGTTCGATGCTGTCAGCGGCCGTGATGTTCACCACATCGCACTCGACCTTCCCCTTTAGCACTGTCGCGATATAAGAGGCGATAGCCTTGGTTTGACCATCCTTACTGGAAAAAAGTATCAACGCTTTCATAGGACATGGCTCTTTGGCTTTTTGTTTTAAGTTATGCGCGCCAGAACGTAGGCGTAAACAACACCAGCAAGGTAAACACCTCAAGACGCCCGAACAGCATGGTTGAAATCAGAATCCATTTCGCTGCGTCATTCATGGTGGTGAAGTTATCGGCCACAACACCCAATCCCGGCCCCAGATTGTTTAACGTCGCCGTGACAGCGGCAAATGCAGAAAAATCATCCACACCGGTGGCTATAACCGCCAGCATGCTGACAATAAATACCAATGCATAGGCGGAGAAAAAACCCCATACCGCTTCGAGGATCCGCTCCGGTAACGCACGACGTCCAAGTTTGATGGTATAGACCGCATTAGGGTGTACCAATCGTTTGAGCTCGCGGTGTCCTTGCAAGAACAACAGCAGGATGCGAATCACTTTTAACCCGCCGCCCGTCGAACCCGCGCATCCACCGATAAAGGCAGAGCACAGCAGTAAAACAGGCAGGAATAGCGGCCAGGCGGCAAAGCTGCTGGTGGTAAACCCCGCAGTAGTCGCCATCGATACCACCTGGAAAAACGCCTGATTCAACGTCTGGATACCGCTGTCGTAAACATTATGGAACCACAGCACCAGCGTGCACACCGCCACCAGCGACATCTGAACAAAGATGAACATGCGAAATTCCGTATCGCGCCCGTACACTTTGAGGCTTCTGCCGCTCAACATGGCAAAGTGCAAGCCGTAATTACAGCCGGAAATCAGCAGAAACACCGCGATGATGGTATTGATGGTGGCGTTGTTGAAATAACCGATGCTGGCATCATGGGTCGAAAAGCCGCCGATGGCAATGGTGGAAAAGCTGTGTCCGATAGCATCAAACAGTGACATTCCCGCCAACCAGAGTGCTAGCGCACAGGCCACGGTAAGCAGCACATAGATCATCCATAACGTTTTCGCGGTCTCCGCGATACGAGGCCGCATTTTATTATCTTTCAACGGCCCCGGCATCTCAGCGCGGTAGAGCTGCATGCCCCCAACGCCGAGGATAGGCAGAATCGCTACCGCCAATACGATGATCCCCATCCCGCCGAACCACTGCAACATCTGCCGGTAAAACAGAATGGCTTTTGGCAAATAATCCAACCCGACCAGCGTGGTCGCGCCCGTGGTGGTTAAGCCGGAGAACGATTCGAAAAAGGCGTCGGTCACGCTGAGGTTTGGATGTTCAGAGAAGATAAAGGGCAATGCCCCTACGCTACCCAGTACGGTCCAAAACAGCACCACAATCAAGAAACCTTCGCGCGAGGCCAACTCATGCTTGTATTTACGATTGGGGAACCAGAGCGCGCTGCCGATAAACAGGGCCACCAGAAAGGTTTGCGTGAATGCCCGCCCTGCGCCGTCACGATAAATCAGAGCAACCAGGCCAGGGATAAACATGGTCCCAGAAAACAGAATAACCAGTAACCCTACAATGCGGGTAATGGCGCGCAGGTGCATGGAGAAACATCCTTAACGAGTCATCAAACAGCGCTGAATTATTATCATATAATGGATATTTGCAACGTTCCCCTGCTTATATCGCGCAAACGGCGCACCGTCTCGTGATAAGCACTATCAGGGATCGCCACCTGCAACGTCACTTCTGCACCATAATCGCAGTGATTCACTTCACCGCCCATTTGCCGAATCAACGCGCTAGCGGGCGCATGTAAGGTATAGTCGCATTGTAGTCGATACGCCGTGCGCAGCACTTTTTCCAGCGTTTCCACGTGCTTCAATGCTTGCTGGACACCACCGCCATACGCCTTGACCAATCCCCCGGTACCTAACGGAATGTCGCCATAGTAACGCACCGAGACAGCGGTTATCTCACCGATTCCGCTCCCCATCAACTGCGCCAGCATGGGTTTTCCCGCCGTTCCAGAGGGCTCACCATCATCCGAAAAGCCAAGCTGTTGCGAATCATCCTGAGCCCCGGCAACAAAGGCCCAGCAGTGGTGCCCGGCATCGGAATACCGCTCGCGCACCTGTTGCACATAGGCCTTGGCCGCCGCCACGCCGTCAGTCGGTGCCAACAGCGTGATAAAGCGGCTCTTCTTAATCTCTTCGCTGACGCTGACTTCACTCGCAGGAATCTTATAGCGTTGCATCAGGCGAGATTCAGATCCCGCGTCATGTTTTCAACGCGTTTCTCATGGAACACAATATTGTCTTCGATGCGAATCCCACCAAACAGTTTCAACATGTCGATCTTTTTCCAATCAATATGCTGGCTGTATTGCCCACTGCGCCACGGCGCAAGCAACGATTCGATAAAATAGAAACCCGGCTCAATGGTCAGCACCATACGGGGTTGCATAACACGCGTGCAGCGCAGGTAGGGATGGGCGTCTGGCGCTGCCAGATGCGTGCCGCGTTCGTCCTGCATGAAACCGCCCACATCGTGCACCTGCAAACCCAGCGGATGGCCCAATCCGTGTGGCAAAAAGACCCCGGTCAACCCGATCGCTACCATCGCTTCTTCACTTATCCCCTGCACCAGGTGATGACGGTGCAGCAGTTTTGCCACGCGCTGATGCATCTGGATATGGTAGTCGGTATAACGCACGCCAACTCGCATAGACTCAATCAGCGCCTGCTGCTCCTGATTCAAATCCTTGATGAGATGCGCAAACAGGTGATCGCTTTGCGCGGCGTAGGTACGGGTCAAATCGGCAACATAGCCATGATATTCCGCACCGGCGTCAATCAGGAAACTGCGGACCTCTGACGGTACCCGCTTTTCAAGCTGGGTATAGTGCAGCACCGCGGAGTGCTCATTGAGCGCGACGATATTGTCATACGGCACATCGGTATCCCGATTACCTGTCGCGGTCAAATAGGCCTGATTGATATCAAATTCGCTCATGCCGGACAGAAAAGCTTCATGCGCGGCACGGTGCCCGACCACCGCCGTTTTCTGCGCCTCACGCATACAGAACAGTTCATAGTCGGTTTTATAGGCCCGATGGTAGTGCAGATAATCGAGCACGGCTTTCGGGTTGATATGCTGCGGGGCAATACCCAGAGACAGCGCACGCGCAGGCACATAGCCAATATAAGCCACACGCTCGCGCGCCGCTGGCAGCAGCGCACCAATCTCGTCCGCGTTACGCAGCACATTCACATCGATGTCTTTGGTCCAGAAGCTCTCCGGCAAGGGCGCAACGTTATGCCAGTAATCAACCGGAGAATAGAACCACAGTCGGGGTTTGTTAACCCCATCCACCCACAGCCAACAATGGGCCACGTGGGTCACCGGAACCCAGGCTTTGAACTGGGGGTTAACCTTGAAGGGATATTCCTGATCGTCCAGAAAACGCGTCAGGGGCTCCCCGGAATGAATTAACACCGCATCAAGCTGATGCTGCGTCAGTACGTTTTGCGCGTGCTGTTGCATCGTCGCCAGATGCTGGTGGAACAAAGATGCCAGCTTTTCCATGAAGATCCTCATTAACCACAGCAATGATAGGCTCAGTGTATCACAGTGATCGCAGGAGGGTAGCGGCGAGCGCTTTGTGATCGAAATGGCAAACAATTAATCTTTTATTTGCATTTATTTAACATTTAACCACACTCCACCAATTTTATCTTACCAGATCAGTTTGCACTGGTCAAGTAAATCAGGACACTTTTTTCTCAGCCATTTGTTCATAACGCACCGGAGACAGATCCCCGTTAGCGGCATGATGCCTGTCTAGGTTGTAGTAGCGGATATATAGCCAAGCGACTTAATTTTGATTACACCATATGGACTGAGAACAAACTCTCTGTATCGCAACCCATCTCTCTTTTTTTGCTTTTTGCTTGTGCCCATTTATGCTCAATTGGGTTAAGATCTGGCGAATATGTAGGCAAATACTCCACCATATACCCTGCATCGATGATGACTTGTTGAATATTATGTTTTTTGTGAAAAGTGGCATTGTCCATCATGATTACACTGTTTTTAGGGAGTACTGGGATAAGGACTTGTGTGACCCAGGCATAGAAAACATCGCTGTTAATATTGATATCAAATAATCCGATAGCAAACAGCGTTGTGCCTAATAAAGCGCCGATAACATTTGTTCTTCCCCTAGCTCCCCAGTTCTTCAGGCCAAAACACCGTTGACCTTTTGGGGAATAGCCGTGAGTCCGTGGGGCATCGTGTGAAAAACCACTTTCATCAATAAAAACAATAGGTTTACCTTCTTTTTCATACTGTTGTTTTTTTTGTTGAAATCCCTGCCGGGCGTTTTCGTCGGCTTTCGGATGACGTAGAGTTTTTTTTATAGGTCAATCCCAGCTTTTTAAGCGCTTGCCAAATGGCCTTCTGACAAACGCCAAAACGCTCTGCACGTTCTTTTTGGTAAGCATCTGGATATTGTTCAACATCTTTTATCAACTCGGATTTATCGATCTTTCGCTGACGCGTGGTCGATGCTTTTGACTCTATTTGATTAATCCAACGCGATACAGAGGCAGGGCCAATCCGAAATTGCTTCGCTGTTTCTCGGATACTCAACCCTTCGTTTTTCCGTGTAGATATCACTTTACGTCTAAAATCAATTGAATAGCTCATTTAAATAATGTAATCAAAATTAAGTCGTTTAGCTATACGTCGCCACATCATGCTCCATGTAAGCCCGTGTTGGCTGGGGTACCAGCAGCAACCATTCATGTTTCAGACTGCCCCAGAAGCGCTCCATCACCGCATTATCCCAGCAGGCACCCACGTCTCCCATACTGCTCCTCAGCCTGTAGCTGCTCAGCAGCGCCTGAAAGCGTTGTCCCGTGTACTGCGCCCCCCTGTCCGTATGCACCACCAGGCCCGGCGGGGGAGTTCGCAGGGTATATGCCTTCATCAGGGCCCCGCAGACCAGCGATGAGGTCATCCGTCTGTCCACCTGCCAGCCCACTATCTGCCGGGAGTACAAATCCATAATAGCCGCCAGATACAGCCAGCCTTCACCGGTCTTCAGATACGTGATGTCACTCGCCCACACCTGATTTGGCCCCGGCGGGTTAAAATTCTGGTTCAGCAGGTTTGGGGCCACCTCTGCACCCGGGCGGGGTTTTGTCGTGACCTTATAAGTCCGGCGCTGTCGGCAGACCAGCCCCTCTTCCTGCATGAGTTTCCTCACCCGCCAGCGGCTGATTATGATGCCTTCTCCACGAAGCCTTTTGACCAGCGTCCGGCTTCCTGCTCCCTGCCTGCTGGCGGCGAACAGCGCCTTTAACCTGACACGGACCTCCACGTCTTTTTGCAGCGGTTCGGCGGGCTTTTTTCGCCATGCATACCAGGCAGAGGCCGTCACACGCATGACCCGACAGAGTGTACGAACGCTGAAGTCAGTGGCATTGTCGAGAATGAACCGGTATCTCACCACATATGTTTCGCGAAGAAGGCACTCGCCTTTTTTAGTATCTCCTTCTCTGTACGTAACTCTTTGTTTTCCTTTTGTAACCGTTTTAACTCTGCACGTTCATCATCGCTGAGTACGCCGTTGCTCTGCTCGCGTGCCAGCGAGACCCATGTATGCAGGGTTTTGTTGCTTATGCCCAGCGATGCTGCTGCCCTGGCTATCGTATAGCCCTGCTCTGTTACCAGGGCAACGGCTTCCTTTTTAAACTCAGGGGTAAATTGTCGTTTATGGTTCACTAAACACCTCCGTTTTGGATGTAAGTTTAGTGTCCTGATTATTCAACCACTACAGTTTTCTGGCTAACCGCGTAGTGGGAAAACTGTTGCCTCTGGTGAGAAAAGCCCTGGGGCAGGATAATGTGAAAAAAGCAGCGCCAGTGGCATACACAACGCTGAGTCAGGGATTACTAAACTAGTTGCTGAATAGAGACTTGCATTTTTTGTCAGGCTATTGAGAATAAAAAGAGGTTTAACTTAGAGAATAAAGGTTTGAAATGATCAACAAAGAGCGGTTGTTACGAGATAATCGTTTATGTAAAGCAATCATTGGATTATCAGTCGAAGAATTGAAAAATTTAGCCGCTGAATTTTCAGCTTGTTATTTGATTTATCGGAAAAAGAATCGAAAAGATCACGAGCGGCAGATGGGTGCAGGGCAGAAAGGATTTATCCCGAGAGTGTAAAAAGATCTGTATAAATGGCATTTTGAGGAAAACCTTCAGAGGACAAAAAATGCCTATCAGCAACGAACTTATTGACCAACTGCTTCAGGATTGCCACTCCCCTCAGGAGCTTCTGGGTGAATCAGGCCTACTCAAGGAGCTGACTAAAAGACTGGCGGAACGGGTTCTTCAAGCTGAGATGGAGATACACCTTGGGTATGCTAAGCATGACCCGGCTGGTAATAAGAGTCTGTAAAGAATTTCGTGTAAATGGCTCCATCGCTTAACCGGAAATCCGATCTCCATACATCAACATGAATTGGCTCATAGCCGGTTTCCAGTCTCTGATTGGTAGGGTCCATTTAGCCGAGATATTATGCAAGGCTAGATAGAATAATTTTAGCACCGAGTCATCCGTTGGAAATATTCGTCGCGTTTTCGTTATCTTGCGCAATGAAGCATTTAACGACTCTATCGCGTTGGTGGTGTAGATAACCTTGCGAATCTCCGGCGGAAAATCAAAAATGACGATGAGACGTTCCCAATTATTTCTCCACGATGGGCTGATCGTCGGGAACTGTTCATCCCATTTGGCCGCGAAGGCATCCAGGGCCTCTTCAGCGCCCTCTAGCGTTGCGGAACTATAGATAGTGCGGAGGTCAGCAGCAACGGCTTTACGCTCTTTCCAGCCGACGTAGCGCAGCGAGTTCCGCACCTGATGCACGATGCAGAGCTGTACCCGCGTATGCGGGTAAACAGCTTCAATGGCATCAGGAAAGCCCTTCAGGCCATCGCAGCAGGCGATGAAGATGTCCTGTAGCCCACGATTTTGCAGTTCTGTCATTACAGATATATAGCTAAACGACTTAATTTTGATTACATTATTTAAATGAGCTATTCAATTGATTTTAGACGTAAAGTGATATCTACACGGAAAAACGAAGGGTTGAGTATCCGAGAAACAGCGAAGCAATTTCGGATTGGCCCTGCCTCTGTATCGCGTTGGATTAATCAAATAGAGTCAAAAGCATCGACCACGCGTCAGCGAAAGATCGATAAATCCGAGTTGATAAAAGATGTTGAACAATATCCAGATGCTTACCAAAAAGAACGTGCAGAGCGTTTTGGCGTTTGTCAGAAGGCCATTTGGCAAGCGCTTAAAAAGCTGGGATTGACCTATAAAAAAAA
This sequence comes from Symbiopectobacterium purcellii, assembly GCF_052050035.1. Classification (GTDB taxonomy): domain Bacteria; phylum Pseudomonadota; class Gammaproteobacteria; order Enterobacterales; family Enterobacteriaceae; genus Symbiopectobacterium; species Symbiopectobacterium purcellii_A. Next base: position 2,000,988 of record NZ_CP189882.1, on the reverse strand, counting down.
CTCTACGTCATCCGAAAGCCGACGAAAACGCCCGGCAGGGATTTCAACAAAAAAAACAACAGTATGAAAAAGAAGGTAAACCTATTGTTTTTATTGATGAAAGTGGTTTTTCACACGATGCCCCACGGACTCACGGCTATTCCCCAAAAGGTCAACGGTGTTTTGGCCTGAAGAACTGGGGAGCTAGGGGAAGAACAAATGTTATCGGCGCTTTATTAGGTACAACGCTGTTTGCTATCGGATTATTTGATATCAATATTAACAGCGATGTTTTCTATGCCTGGGTCACACAAGTCCTTATCCCAGTACTCCCTAAAAACAGTGTAATCATGATGGACAATGCCACTTTTCACAAAAAACATAATATTCAACAAGTCATCATCGATGCAGGGTATATGGTGGAGTATTTGCCTACATATTCGCCAGATCTTAACCCAATTGAGCATAAATGGGCACAAGCAAAAAGCAAAAAAAGAGAGATGGGTTGCGATACAGAGAGTTTGTTCTCAGTCCATATGGTGTAATCAAAATTAAGTCGCTTGGCTATACCGGTCTGAAGGTCTTTGGCGAAGCTGAATGGAAAGTCAGGCAGCATGGGGCTGACAGACGAAGAGTGTGGCGCAAGCTTCATCTGGCAGCAGACAGTGCGACGCATGAGATTATCTGTGCCGACTTATCGCTCAGCGGAACGACAGATGCGCAGGCACTGCCGGGCCTGATTAACCAAACCCACCGAAAAATCAGGGAAGTGTCAGCAGACGGTGCTTATGACGCCCGTTACTGCCACGATGCGTTGCTAAGAAAGAAAATCAGGCCCCTTATCCCGCCGCGAAGCGGAGCCAAATACTGGCCGGACAAGTACCATGAACGTGGCTTTGTTGAATAATTTAAGATACTGATTTATATAATCATTATAAAATTTCAACGACTAATTTTTCCTCTCGGAATGCTTTTTATTGTGCTAACTATTTGATTTGTCGTTCTAACAAAATACATTCTCTGTAAATGCATTCTAACTAAAGAAGATGTAAATCAAACGGTTAAATTATTCAACAAAGCCCATGAACGTAACCATGCGGTGGCGAATCAGCGTCTGAGCGGGAGTAATGATATGTGGAAAAAGAAAGTGGGTTATCACCGGCGTTCAGTGGCAGAAACAGCGATGTTCCGCATAAAAACTTTGCTGGGTGGCCATCTGAGCCTGCGTGACTATGAGGCTCAAGTAGGTGAAGCCATAGCGATGGTCAAAGCGCTGAACCGTATGACGTTGTTGGGTATGCCACACAGCGTCAGGATAGGATATAGCCAAGCGACATTATTTTGATAACAGCCAGCTATGCTTCTTTGCCGCATATCAGGGCATAGGATGTAATCATTTTTAAGTCGGTTGGCTATAACAGGTGTAGCAGAGGGAGTCATCCTGTCGGCTAATTCTGATTTATTCAACAAAGCCGTGAGTCGGACATTAAGAGCGCAGTAGCCTTTTTTAAGATGGCATTCTCCATTTCCAGTCGGTGGATTTTTTTCTTCATTTCTCTGAACTCAATTTGTTCAGGTGTTAATGGCAGACCAGGCGATGTTTTCCCTTGACGTTCTAAACGAAGGGCTCTTACCCACCGGCTAATCGCTGAAAGACTGACGTTCATGGCTTTCGCGGCTTCCTGGTAGGTATAATTTTGGTCAAGGACTAATTTGGCGGTTTCACATTTAAATTCAGCAGTAATTATTTTACTCATTTTGGCACCTATAAAAATTATGAGGTAAGCATATCACCTCTACTTAGGTGGCCAAATTCAGTATGCCACTACAACAGTACCTTCGAGCCGACACTGATCGGTAAGCACGAAAAGCAGCTTAACGGCTTCGATGACCGCATTATTTCTCTCTATTCCAGAGGGCTATCAACCCGTGATATTCAGGCTCACTTTAAAGAAGTCTACGGGGTCGATGTTTCCGCTGGCTTCATTTCTCAAGTGACCAATGCCGTGATGGATGACGTTAAGCGCTGGCAGCAACGGCCGCTGGATGCGTTTTATCCCATTGTTTACCTTGACTGTATTGTGGTCAAAAGCCAGGACGGCGGAGCCGTGACCAACAAGTCTGTTTACTTGGCTCTAGGCATCAACGGCCAGGGCGAAAAAGAGCTGCTGGGGCTATGGATAGCCAAAACCGAGGGGGCCAAGTTCTGGTTATCTGTAATGACAGAACTGAAAAATCGTGGGCTACAGGACATCTTCATCGCCTGCTGCGATGGCCTGAAGGGCTTTCATGATGCCATTGAAGCTGTTTACCCGCATACGCGGGTACAGCTCTGCATCGTGCATCAGGTGCGGAACTCGCTGCGCTACGTCGGCTGGAAAGAGCGTAAAGCCGTTGCTGCTGACCTCCGCACTATCTATAGTTCCGCAACGCTAGAGGGCGCTGAAGAGGCCCTGGATGCCTTCGCGGCCAAATGGGATGAACAGTTCCCGACGATCAGCCCATCGTGGAGAAATAATTGGGAACGTCTCATCGTCATTTTTGATTTTCCGCCGGAGATCCGCAAGGTTATCTACACCACCAACGCGATAGAGTCGTTAAATGCTTCATTGCGCAAGATAACGAAAACGCGACGAATATTTCCAACGGATGACTCGGTGCTAAAATTATTCTATCTAGCCTTGCATAATATCTCGGCTAAATGGACCCTACCAATCAGAGACTGGAAACCGGCTATGAGCCAATTCATGTTGATGTATGGAGATCGGATTTCCGGTTAAGCGATGGAGCCATTTACACGAAATTCTTTACAGACTCTTTATCCCAACCCCATTAGATAAACTGCTTTTTATTTTATTGTATTTAAAATGTTATCCGATCTATGATTTGCAAGGACTTCTTTTTGGTTTATATAGAACACGGGTATGTTGCTGGGTAAAAATATTATTGCCGGTTTTAGAGATGACCTTGGGGCGAGAATGTGTTTTGCCCGCTCGTCAAATTCGCTCTGCTGAGGAATTTTTTCGCGCCTTTCCTGGAGTTAAAGACGTCTTTATTGATGGGACAGAGCGACCTGTCCAAAAGCCTAAGAATCTGCGTCGGCGAAAAAAAATGTATTCGGGAAAGAAAAGACAGACCACTCGAAAAGGGCTTATTATGACTGACGAAACAAGGCAAATTGGATTTATCCCCATGAGCAAAAATGGGCGCCGTCACGATAAACGCTTACTCGATAAAGTCGATATAATTCGCCATATTCCTCCTGAGGTAACCATCTGGGCAGATACCGGTTTTCAAGGTATAGATAAACAGCATCCTAATACACAAATCCCAAAAAAAGGAACTCGAAAAAGACCTTTATCGCCTGAACAAAAACAAGAAAATAAAATAATCTCGGGCATCCGTATTACAGTTGAACACGCCATCGCGGGTATCAAGCGCCTCGGTTGCATGACCCAAATTTTACGGAATCGTAGACCCTTTATTGATGATACCTTCTTACTCCTTAGCGCCGGTCTTTGGAATTTCCATCTCAGAACAGCGTAAAATTTACTTCAATCACCGAAACACCCTTATTTCACTATTAAGCAACACGCTTATTGAACAGGTGAAGATCTCCTTAGCCTTTCTACCACTGGCAACGCCCGTGAGCGATGCCAAGGTGTTGACGGGGCGCCAAAAGCCATTGACGGAAGTCGCGATAATATTCGCTGAAATCCGCACGCGGGATGGCTTCGAGGGCGTAGGGTTCAGCTACTCCAAACGCGCGGGAGGTCAGGGGATTTATGCACACGCCAAAGAGATTGCCGATAATCTGCTCGGCGAAGACCCTAACGATATCGACAAGATTTATACCAAACTGCTGTGGGCCGGTGCTTCCGTCGGGCGCAGCGGTATGGCAGTACAAGCAATTTCCCCGATTGATATGGCGCTGTGGGACATGAAGGCCAAGCGCGCCAGATTACCACTGGCCAAGCTACTGGGTGCACACCGCGATTCGGTGCAATGCTATAACACCTCTCGTGGTTTCCTGCATACGCCGCTTGAGCAGGTGCTGAAAAACGTGGTGATTTCCCGCGAAAATGGCATTGGTGGCATTAAAATCAAAGTCGGCCAGCCGAATACCGCAGAGGATATTCGTCGCCTCACCGCCGTGCGTCAGGCGCTGGGCGATGACTTCCCGTTAATGGTCGATGCCAACCAGCAATGGGATCGTGAAACTGCAATCCGTATGGGCAGAAAAATGGAGGCGTTCAATCTGGTGTGGATTGAAGAACCGCTGGATGCCTATGATGTCGAGGGCCATGCGGCGCTGGCAACGGCGCTGGACACTCCGATTGCTACCGGCGAAATGCTGACCAAGTTTCCGAGAACACGAGCAGTTAATCCTCGGCAACGCCTGCGATTTCGTTCAACCAGATGCTCCGCGCGTTGGCGGCGTGACGCCGTTTCTGAAAATTATGGATCTGGCAGCTAAGCACGGTAAGAAACTGGCACCGCACTTCGCAATGGAAGTGCACCTGCACCTCGCCGCAGCCTACCCCATCGAACCCTGGCTGGAACACTTTGAATGGCTGAACCCGCTGTTTAACGAGCAGCTTGAACTGCGCGATGGTCGGATGTGGGTCTCTGACCGCCCGGGATTGGGCTTCACCATCAACGAGCAGGCACGGCGCTGGACGGTACAAGGCTGTGAATTTAAGTAATCGGTAGCGCATCCCGTTGCGACTGGTGCGGGTCTGCCTGGTCACAACGTAAGATGCTTTGGTGCACCTTTAGCACACGTGCTGTTTCCATCCGTTGATGAACTCCGCCGGGAACAGCACGTTTTTTAAGGCACTCAAATGAAGGAGAAGGCGTCGCTATAGAGGTGGTCAACCAATGCACCACGCTCGTTACAGAAGCGCTCGCGGGCAATTTTTGCCATTTCAAAGCGGCCGGCAATGTAGATATCGTGGCCTGATAATGTGCCGTAATCCTGCAATACCGCGCTGAGCACCGTACCCGTTCTGCCATTCCACTCTTGTTCCGGTTGCTCAACCACAGGTATAACCTGCAAATTCGTGTATTGGCTTGCCAGAGCCTGTAGCTCGGTCAAATCATACAGGTGCTTGATCTCCCGCCCACCCCAGTAGATTGCCACCTCGCGCTCAGGTTGATGCACTAGCGCCGTCAGCAAGATAGAACGCGCATAAGAGAACCCCGTGCCGCCGGCAATCAGGATCAGCGGACGATCGCTTTCTTCGCGCAGCCAGGCCTCACCGTGGGGGATATCCACCGTCAGAGCGCGCTCTTTCAGAATACGATCCATCACCGCCATCGCATACAAGTTCAGCTCTGAGGCCCCTACGTGCAGTTCGATAAACTGCTGTTCCATCGGCGTTGAGGCCATCGAGAACGGGCGCTTATCACGCTCATCCATTACCACCATCAAATACTGACCGGCACGGAAAGAGAAAGGTGCTTCCGGCAACAAACGTACCCGATAAACCGTATCCGTTATCGCCTCTACGGATGTCACTTTACAGCTCAATGTTGTCATGCATTCCCTCTAAGGGTGATAAAAGCAAAACGAATAACAGCGGTACACCCTACATCAAGCACGCGGTGGGCTGTCGTTAAAAATGGCAAGCTCATCCCATATGGCATCGATACGGGCACACACCGCGGGATCTTTCTTGATGGGATGCCCCCACTCGCGCTGTGTTTCACCGTGCCACTTATTGGTGGCATCAAGTCCCATTTTGGAGCCCAGCCCCGACACCGGCGATGCGAAATCCAGATAGTCAATTGGGGTATTTTCCATCAATACCGTATCTCGTGCCGGATCCATACGGGTGGTAATCGCCCAGATAACATCTTTCCAGTCACGCGCATTGATATCGTCATCGCAGACAATCACAAACTTGGTATACATAAACTGGCGCAGGAAAGACCATACGCCCATCATCACCCGTTTGGCATGACCCGCGTACTGTTTTTTCATGGTGACTACCGCCAGACGATAGGAACACCCTTCCGGCGGCAGGTAAAAATCGACAATTTCGGGGAATTGCTTTTGCAAAATCGGCACGAACACTTCATTTAGCGCCACCCCTAATACGGCAGGTTCATCGGGTGGGCGTCCGGTGTAGGTGGAGTGGTAAATGGCGTCCTGACGCTGCGTCACATGCGTAACGGTAAACACCGGGAAATTATCGACCTCATTGTAATAACCGGTGTGATCGCCATACGGGCCTTCCGCCGCCATTTCTCCCGGTTCAATGTACCCTTCCAGCACAATTTCCGCGCTGGCGGGCACTTCCAGATCATTGGAGAGGCATTTCACCACTTCGGTTTTATAACCGCGCAGCAGCCCGGCAAAGGCGTATTCGGAAAGCGTATCTGGCACCGGCGTTACCGCACCAAGGATAGTCGCCGGATCGGCACCGAGCGCCACAGACACCGGGAAGCGTTGACCGCGATTTTCCTGACACCACTCCTGAAAATCCAACGCGCCGCCACGATGAGATAACCACCGCATGATCAGTTTGTTTTTACCGAGCACCTGCTGGCGATAAATACCGATATTCTGACGTGCCTTGTGCGGCCCGCGCGTCACCGTTAAGCCCCAGGTGATCAAGGGCGCAGCATCTTCCGGCCAGCACTGCATCACAGGAATACGGGTCAGATCGACGTCGTCCCCTGACCAGACCTGCTCCTGACAAGGCGCCGATGAGAGCCGTTTGGTTGGCATATTGAGCACCTGACGGAATTTGGGCATGTTTTCCATCAAGTCTCGGAATCCTTTGGGCGACTCAGGCTCTTTCAAAAAGGCCAGTAGCTTGCCCACATCACGCAACGCCGTCACGCTATCCTGCCCCATGCCCATCGCCACCCGCTCCGGGGTGCCGAACAGGTTGCACAACACAGGCATGGTATAACCGGTGGGATTTTCAAACAGCAACGCCGGACCGCCCGCACGCAGCGTTCTGTCGGCAATCTCCGTCATTTCCAAATGGGTGCTGACAGGGTGGCGAATGCGTTTCAGTTCTTCCTTCTGTTCAAGAAGCGCGAGAAATTCACGTAAATCACGATATTTCATGCTGATTGTCAATGCAGTCTGTGAAAACGACATTATAAGGTTTCTTGCCAATTCTGTCGCTTCTTCATGCTGCTATTTATCCGCACAGGGTTTTGTTATGCTTCCCGGCAATGCTCATCGACTGACAGACCCTCGACACAAAACATTATGGAAGCCTGGTATTTATTGTATTGCAAACGTGGGCAGCTGCTGCGCGCCAAGGAACACCTTGAACGCCAGGCCGTTAACTGCCTGAGCCCGATGATTCAAATGGAAAAGATCGTGCGGGGAAAACGCGCGGAAGTCAGCGAGCCTCTGTTTCCCAACTACCTGTTTATTGAGTTCGATCCCGAACGCATCCATACCACCACGATTGCCGCAACACGGGGCGTCAGCCATTTTATCCGTTTCGGCGCGCTGCCTGCCATCATCCCCGTGAACGTCATTACCGAACTGGCGCAACACCAGGTGCAGATGATTCACGATCCACAAACCCCGTATCCCGGCGACACCGTGCTGATCACCGAAGGGGTGTTTACCGGACTACAGGCGATTTACAGTGAACCTGATGGTGAAGCCCGCTCCATGCTGCTGCTCAATTTTCTCAACAAGCAGGTGCCACAAAGCCTCGATAATCGTCAGTTCAAAAAGCTATAGTCAGCCGTACCTGATAAAAGAAACGCCGCCGGTGAGAACACTCACAGGCGGCGAACGGACAGGGTTGAGCGGATAGGACGATTAGCGGGAAAGCTGTTCGTCACGCAGCCATTGTGCTACCTGCTTGGCAAAATAGGTCAGCACGCCGTCTGCCCCTGCGCGCTTGAAGCACAGCAGTGATTCCATCACCAGCGGCTGCTCCTGAAGCCAGCCATTGCGAATGGCCGCCATGTGCATGGCATACTCGCCGGAGACCTGATAGGCAAAGGTCGGCACGCCAAACGTTTCTTTAACACGATGCAGCACATCCAAATAAGGCATACCGGGTTTCACCATCACCATGTCAGCGCCTTCCTGCAAATCCTGAGCGACTTCCTGCAAGGCTTCATCCCCGTTGGCCGGGTCCATCTGATAGGTTTTTTTGTTACCGCCTTTCAGATTGCTTGCCGAGCCGACCGCGTCGCGGAAAGGCCCATAGTAGCAAGAGGCATATTTTGCCGAGTACGCCATGATCTGGGTGTTCACCAAATTCTGGGTTTCCAGTTCGGTGCGAATGGCACCAATGCGCCCATCCATCATGTCACTTGGTGCAATGATTTCCGCGCCCGCTTGCGCATGACACAGTGCCTGACGCACCAGAACGGATTTGGTGATGTCATTTATCACATAGCCATCTTGGTCAATAATGCCGTCTTGCCCATGAGTGGTATAAGGATCCAGGGCAACGTCTGTCAGCAGCCCCAACTCCGGCACCGCATCTTTGAGCGTGCGGATCACACGCGGCACCAGCCCCTCGGGGTTGTAGGCCTCTTCGGCATTCAGCGACTTCTTATCCGTATCGATCACCGGAAACAGTGAGAACACCGGGATACCCAGCTTGGCCAGTTCTTCCGCCTCTTTCACCAGCAGATCCAGCGTCATGCGGTATACACCCGGCATCGAAGGCACTTCCTGACGCTGATTTTTGCCTTCCACCACAAACACGGGATAAATCAGGTCATTGACCGTCAACTGGTTTTCAGCAACGAGGCGACGGCTGAAATCATGACGGCGTAAACGGCGAAGGCGACGGCCGGGAAAAGCGCCGGGAAATACATTGCTCATAATTATTCTCCAGAATCATGGCAGCCGGAAAATCCGGCGTGCGTTTTCATCCACTTTTTGCCCCAACATGCTGGCGTCTTCATCGAGCCAGACAGCAACCTGCTGAACGATATGCGGCAAAAAGCAGGGTTCATTACGCCGGGATGCAGGTTTTGGTGATAAATCCCGGGGTAACAAATAGGGCGCGTCTGTTTCCAATAACAGACGGTCGATGGGAATCTGTTTTATAGCCAAACGACATTATTTTGATAACAGCCAGCTATGATTCTTTGCCGCATATCAGGGCATAGGATGTAATCATTTTTAAGTCGGTTGGCTATAGCAGATGGCGAAGTGCAATTCCGCGTCGCTCATCGCACACCCAGCCGGTGATGCCTATCGAAAGACCAAGACGTAAGCACTCATCCAGTTCTTATTCGCTCCCCGTGAAACAGTGCAGCACCGCTCCCGGTAACTTATCCAACCAAGGGAAAAGTAGCGCGATAAAACGCTCATGGGCATCACGGCAATGCAAGAAGACGGGTAACGCCAGCTCTGCGGCCAACGCTAACTGCGCGGAAAAGGCGTGTTCCTGCTCATCAGGCGTTGAATAATTGCGATTAAAGTCCAATCCACACTCGCCCAGTGCCACAACGGCAGGCTGTTGCGCCAACTGAGAAATCCGCTCCGCCACCGCCGTAGACCAACTGCTGGCATCATGGGGGTGCACGCCCGCCGTCGACCAGCAATAGTCTGGATATTCCTGTGCCAGCGCCAGCGCCTGCTCACTTTCATGCACGTTGGTGCCGGTTATGATCATTCCGCTCACTGCAAGCGCCTGAGCACGCTCAATCACCAGAGCACGATCGTGAGAAAATTGGCTATTGGTCAGATTGACGCCGATATCAAACATGGACATTCCTGAAGGGTAATAACATTCCCGCTGCGACGCGCGTGTCTTGAGGGGAAGCAAATGCAGGCTGGAGGAAATCCCCGCCTAAGCGGGGATAATAACAGGATTCAGGACGATGGACCTTCCTTGCTTTCTTCTGCTTCGCGCTCTTGTTCCTCATACTGACGGCGCCCCTTCCCCACGTAAAAACGTGAGCAGAACAGGCCAACTTCAAACAACAGATACATCGGAATCGCTAGCAGCGTCTGTGAAAACACGTCCGGCGGCGTCAACAACATACCGACAACGAACGCGCCGACCAGCACATAAGGCCGCTTTTTCTTCAAATCTTCCGTGTTGGTCACACCGCTCCAGCACAGCAGCACAATAGCAATAGGTACCTGGAAAGAGACACCAAAGGCCATAAACAGCGCCATCACGAAATCGAGGTAGTTATTGATGTCGGTGGCGATTTGCACACCCTGCGGTGCTGTCTTGGCAAAAAAACCAAACGCCAGTGGGAACACCACAAAGTAGGCAAATGCCATACCCGCATAGAACAGCAGGCTGCTGGAAAACAGCAATGGCATCATCAGGCGACGTTCATGCTTGTACAGCGCCGGAGCGATAAACGCCCAGACTTGATACAACACCAACGGTGCAGCGACAAACACCGACACGATCATCGTGAGTTTAATCGGCGTAAAGAACGGGGAGGCCACATCAGTGGCAATCATACTGGCCCCGGCAGGCAGTTGCTCAATAAGCGGTGCCGAGACAATCTGATAGATGTCGTTAGCAAAAAAAACCAGCACGATAAATACGCCCAGCACACAAATAATGCTGTTTAATAGGCGCTTGCGAAGCTCAATCAGGTGACTGATTAACGGTTGTGTATCTTCAACGGCCATAGACTAGCGTTCATCAGCAGAGGGTTGGTAAGGCGCGACAGCCGGGGCAGGCGCTGCGCGCTTATTAGGTACATCATCGGTCGGAGCCACGACAGCGACGGTTGGTGTATTTTCAGGCACCACCGTTGCAGAAGGCGCTTCTGGTAAGCTATTCACTGCCGCAGGCGGTGCCAGATCGACAAAGGATGAGGATGGCGCAGCGGCAGGTTGGTCGACAGAGGGTAACGCTGCTGGCGAAGAGGCCTGCTCAGCGCTGATAACCCCATCATGAGCTGCCTCAGCATCCGCCAGCGGTTTATGTGGCACCTCACCCAACTGCGCCGTAGCGCTGTCACCGGGTTTCACATAACCGCGTCGCATCTCATCCGCCGCGTCTTTGAGTTCGTCCATAGAGGCTTTCAGCTCTGGAGAAAGGTTTTTCAGGCTAGCCTGCTCCACCTTCTTCAAACTGTCCTGCAACTCTTGCAACTTCAACTCTTGGGTCAGCTCATTTTGCACCGTAGACGCCAGCGAGCGCAGCGTTCTGACCCAGCCAGCAATCGTTTTAACCGCAACGGGCAGGCGTTCAGGCCCGAGTACCACCAGGCCGATCACCATTACGAGCATCAGCTCACCAAATCCGATATCAAACACCGATTATACCTGCTCTTTGTGCTGGCTCTTCGTTTCTTCTGATTTTACGTCAGCCTGTTGTTCCGTGATGGACTTCGTCGTGAAATCGGCATCCTGCTGTGTTTTTTCATTCTGGTTTGCAGATGCGCTGTCAGCGGACGAAGGTTGGTCATCGCTGATGGCTTTTTTGAAGCCTTTGATCGATGAGCCCAAATCGGAGCCTAGCGTTCTCAGCTTGTTAGTACCAAACAGCAGCACCACGATCACCGCAATGATCAACAAGTTCCAAATACTAATACCACCCATACTAATTACCTCTTTTCTACAAAGGGGAGTTATCCATCATCTTTCACACCGCACACGGTCGCGTGTGCATTGTTGCCCGAAAACGAGCCACCGCGCGTTATTCTTGCCTAGAGAATGCATGCCCAGAGGATGCGCTCGGTTTGCGTTTCCTGCAACGCCTTTTTCCTGCGGCGGAAAGGCATATAATGTCAAAGCCGTGACTATTATATACGGCTATTAATAGCGCCTGTCATGATCTGCTTCAGCGTGTACGACGCCAACCAATGACCCAGCTCACAACACCAGCGGCCATTAACCCCGCCGGAATCACTTCCGGAAGGTCCTGGCGCCCCACCAACATGAGTAACCCAGCCAGCAGCAACGTCGCGCCAACGCCAAATAAATAACGCGACTGGCTTTGACGTACACGCTGCATACGCAGTTCATCTGTCAGTTGCGTCACGCTATGGCGTAACAGCCGATGCTGTCGCAAACCATCGTAAATCAACTCGGGAATTTCAGGCAATTTTTCCGCCCAGAACGGGGCCTTTTCTTTAAATCCGCGAATCAGGGCAGCAACCCCCATCTGATCTTTCAGCCACGACTCCAGAAAGGGCTTGGCCGTTTTCCATAAATCCAACTGCGGGTACAGTTGGCGGCCGACACCTTCAACATAGAGCAGCGTCTTTTGCAGCAAGACCAGCTGTGGCTGCACTTCCATGTTGAAACGGCGCGCGGTATTGAACAAGTTTAATAACACATGCCCAAAGGAAATCTCTGCCAGTGGCTTTTCAAAAATGGGTTCGCACACGGTACGAATCGCAAACTCAAACTCTTCAACATTGGTATCGGCAGGCACCCAGCCGGAATCCACATGCAGCTCAGCCACGCGGCGATAATCGCGATTGAAAAAGGCAATGAAGTTTTCGGCCAAATAGCGCTTATCTTCCTTATTCAGCGATCCAACGATGCCGCAATCGATACCAATGTACTGCGGATCTTCCGGGTGTTCTTCGCTGATAAAGATATTGCCCGGATGCATATCGGCATGGAAGAAGCTGTCGCGGAACACCTGAGTAAAGAACACCTGCACGCCGCGCTCTGCCAGTAGTGGCATATTGGTGCCGTTGGCTTTCAACGCCTCAACGTCTGAGACCGGAATGCCGTAGATACGCTCCATGACCAACATGTTTTCACTGCAATAATCCGAGTAAATTTCAGGAATATACAGCATCGGGCTGCCATCAAAGTTACGGCGCAATTGAATGGCATTCGCGGCTTCACGCAGCAGGTTTAATTCATCAAGCAGGGTTTTCTCGTACTCGCGCACCACTTCACGTGGACGCAGACGCCGTCCATCCGGCAACAGCATCGGCAGCCAGCCCGCCAAACGGTTCATCAGCCGCATATCCGCCCTGATGACGGGGAGGATATCAGGACGAATGACCTTGATAACCACTTCCTGGCCGTTTGCTTTGAGCCGCGCGGTATGCACCTGTGCGATAGACGCAGAGGCCAGTGGCACTATCTCAAAATCATCAAACCAGTTTTCGAGAGGAATATTCCCCATCGAGAGTTCGATCTGTTCACGGGCCAGTTTGCCGTCAAAAGGATCGACGCGATCCTGAAGGATAGCGAGTTGATCGGCAATCTCCGGTGGAAAAAGATCGCGCCGGGTAGACATCATCTGACCGAACTTGATCCACACCGGGCCCAGTTCCTGCAACGCCAAACGCAAACGTTCGCCAAGCGGTTTGTCCTTATGGCGGTTTGGCATCCAGAATAGGAATTTGCGCCAGATACGCAGCGGTAAGGTGATGCGCAAATGCGGGATCAGCTCATCGAGCCCGTAGCTCAACATGACGCGAATAATGTGGTAAAGGCGCAGCAATTCACTTGGCGTCATGCGGCAGACTCCAGCTTCGCCAGGCGTGCCGCCAGCGTATCAACGTCATCGCTCAACGCGGCCACTTCATCATACCACCAGGCGGCTTCTAAGCGCCCCGGCGCAAGCCGCCACTCTTCCGTTACGGTTTCCGTTAAATAGCGCCGCTGGCGATCGAACAAACGGGTGGCACCGCGAAATGCACCTTGTACCGTCTGGCCAATGCCTTGCGCGACAACGTCGCCCGTGTAAGGCGCAAGCCATTCTGCGGGATCGCATTCCGCCAAATCCAACAGATTGACAAAGTGTTGGACAACTTGCATATCCCCTTCAATCACCAGTTCACCGCGACGCATCAGCGATGAAAGCTGCTGGCGATCGCGCAACGTGAGCAGTGCGGGTATCTGGGTTTCTAACTGACAATCCGCCGTATCAGCCCACTGGCTTACCACATCAACACGGTGCTCACCAAAGACCAATACCAGCGGCACCGGCAGTTCCGCTAACACAATTTTGAGCGTTTTACCCTGTAGTCTCTGGCGCGCCGCTTTCAAGCTACGTTCGCGAAAAAGCAGGCTATTTAACGCCGTTTCCAGCGCGGCAGTCAGCACAGACGTTATCAGCATTAGCGTTTCCCACTATAAAACAACTTAAAATTTGAACCCACGATGTAACGCGACAATGCCTCCCGTGAGGTTGAAGTAGTTTACACTGTCAAAGCCCGCATCCACCATCATGCCCTTCAGCGTTTCCTGGTCCGGATGCATGCGTATCGATTCCGCCAAATAACGGTAGCTGCCCGGATCTTTAGTCACCATATCGCCAATGCGCGGCAAGACATGGAATGAGTAGAAATCGTAGACTTTGCTGAGCGGTTTCAACATCGGTTTGGAAAACTCCAGCACCAACAAGCGTCCACCAGGCTTCAAAACGCGGAACATGGAGCGTAGCGCTTTGTCTTTATCCGTCACATTGCGTAGACCGAAAGAAATGGTGATACAGTCAAAATAGTTATCTGGGAAGGGCAGCGCTTCCGCATTGGCCTGCACATAGCTGACGTTATCAATAATCCCCAGATTGCGGAGCTTTTCGCGTCCCACTTTCAGCATGGAAGCATTGATATCAGCCAGCACCACTTCTCCAGATTCGCCGACCAGGCGGGAGAATTTAGCGGTTAAATCCCCCGTCCCGCCCGCCAGATCCAGCACGCGCTGGTCGCGCCGGACACCGCTGCATTCAATGGTAAACCGTTTCCAGGCACGATGAATCCCGAAGGACATCAAATCGTTCATCAGGTCATATTTTCCCGCTACCGAGTGGAATACGCCTGCTACCATGGCATCTTTATCGTTTTTATCGACAGTGCGAAAACCAAAATGCGTGGTTTTCTCCGGATCGTTCGTCATGTTCTTCGCCCTACTTTTCCAAATCAGAATTGTGGTCAATTCCCTTTGCGCACTATCGGCTCAACTCACCGCTCACATTGCGCTGTCGAGCATTATGCGCAACACGAGCTTGGCGGTCTGTACGCGTTTCGCATCAACAATCTAAGAGGAACATCGAATTTTGAAACTACCCCTTAATGGGGAGAGTGTAACAGACCGGGCTTAAAAACCCACCGCTCTGATTCACTGAATAAAGTTGTAAAACGCGAACATACGTGATGCATCACCGACTATCTGACATTTCTGTATCCGTGCCTTGCACGTGTTCCCCCATCGGCGGGGTATCTGTTTGAATCGTTTCAGACAGCGTTTCCAGACCGTCAGCCTCAGCAGAAAGCACCGCTTGCTCTGCCACGTTGGGGTTTACGGTACGCTTAACCTCAACGCCAAGGGAACGGAAACCTTCTACTTGGGCTATCAGATTACCGCGCCCGGAAGCCAGTTTGTTCATGGCCTGCCGATAGCTGGCCTGTGATTTATCCAGGCTTTGCCCCAACGCCGCCATGTCTTCCACAAAGAGACGCAGTTTGTCGTACAGGCGAGAGGCACGATCGGCGATCTGCTGCGCATTGCGGCTTTGCTGTTCATAACGCCACAGATTGGTGATGGTACGTAACGCGACAAGCAGCGTGGTAGGGCTTACCAACATGATGTTGTGTTGCAGGGCTTCACTGATCAATTCAGGATGACGGTCGATAGCAACCAGAAAGGCAGGCTCGACGGGGATAAACATCAACACATAGTCCAACGAGCGCAGCCCCGGCAACTGCTGATAGTCCTTATGACTCAGCAGACGGATATGCCCGCGCACGGAGGCGATATGCTCGTTGAGTGCGCTGGCACGTTCCCCGTCGTCTTCACTGTTGAAGTAGCGCTCATAGGCCACAAGCGACATCTTGGCATCAATCACCACATCTTTGCCCTGCGGGAGGCGCACGATCACATCGGGCTGCATGCGCCCGTTTGCGCCCGTCTGGATACTGACCTGCGTTTGGTATTCATGACCTTCACGCAACCCCGAGGCCTCAAGCACGCGACCCAGCACCACTTCTCCCCAGTTACCCTGGGTTTTATTATCGCCTTTCAGAGCCTTAGTCAGGTTGAGCGCTTCTCGCGCCATTTGCACGTTAAGTTGCTGCAACTGACGAATTTCATGCGCCAGCGTGTGGCGCTCACGCGCTTCACTGCCGAACCCCTCCTGAACCTGACGACGAAAGCCGTCCAACTGTTCCCGCAGTGGCGTCAGCAGTTTATCGAGGCTCTGTTGATTTTGCTCATCCACCCGGCGGCCGCTGTGCTCAAAAATCCGGTTAGCCAGATTTTCAAACTGCGTCGTCAGGCGTTGCTCGCTGTTGATTAACAGACGCTGTTTTTCCTCAGCGGCAAGGCGCGTCTCTTCCAGACGGATGGTCACTTCACGCAGTTCAGCTTCCTGCGCACCGTTGGCTTCGCGCAGCGCACGCAGTTCCTGGTTGAGTTGGTTGCACTCCTCTTGCAGCCGGGCCATGACCAGCAGTTTTTCCTGATGAGCGGTGAGTTTACCGTGCATCAGACGCAGCTCCATATCATCCTGACGTCGACGTTGCTCGTCCTTATCACGCCCGAGTTGAAGCTCGCGTAACGCGCTTTGCGCCTGCTGTAACGCTTGTTCTTGTATACGTTGTTCCGTTTCTTGCCGGGCGCGACGCTGCTGATAACGCAGGCTGGCAACGAGCCATCCCGCCAGCACCCCCACCGCCCCGCCGCTTACGCCGTAAAAGAGGGTGATATCCACGTCGTATTCCTTTCGTTATCGCCACTGTCCGTCAAGGTAAAGTGATACTGTATGTATGTCCAGAAAGAATAGCGCAGGCCAACGTAAAGCGACATCGTTGTCGGCAGTGAAATGGTTAAAATACGAGGCGTCTTGCGTTATGGCTTTCGGTGATTGGCTGAATAAAAAAGGGCCGGCAATCCGGCCCTGATACAGGTGATAGAACGCTATCGCTATTACAGACGCCCTTTGGCATAGGTAATCGCCTGCGCCACCTGCTGTGGTGACACACCGCCTTTGGCCGCGCGTTTTTCCAGACAGGATTGCAGCGACAGGATGGGGTAAACATCATCACCAATGGTGGCGCTGAATTTCTGCAAATCTGCCAGCTGCAGTGCTTCCAGCGGCTTACCCTGCCGAATGGCTTCCACCACGGCTTCACCGACAATGTGGTGCGCTTCGCGGAACGGAACGCCTTTTGCCACCAGATAGTCTGCCAGTTCAGTCGCATTCGCGTAGCCCTGCTGCGCCGCCTCCTGGCAGCGTGGACGGCGAACCTGAATGCCTTCCAACACCAGTGCCGCCATCATCAGACAGTCATGCCAGGTATCGAGCGCGTCGAACAACCCTTCTTTGTCTTCCTGCATATCCTTGTTGTACGCCAGCGGCAAGCCTTTGAGCGTCATCATCATACCGGTCAGCGCGCCTTGCACCCGACCCGATTTACCGCGAATCAGCTCCAGCGCATCCGGGTTTTTCTTCTGCGGCATCAGGGAGGAACCGGAAGTCACTCGATCGGACAGCTCAACGACCCCGGATTCACCGCTGTTGAAGAAAATCAGATCTTCAGCAAAGCGTGACAGGTGCACCATGCCAATCGAGGCATTAGAAAGCAGTTCCAGTACGTGGTCACGATCTGACACCGTATCCAGACTGTTACGCGTTGCAGACGCAAAACCTAACCAGCCCGCCAGCTGCTCACGATCGATAGGATAGGCAGTGCCAGCCAACGCGCCGCAGCCCAATGGGCTGACATCAAGGCGTTTTAACGTATCTTCCAGGCGGCTTTCATCGCGTGCCAACATTTCATGGTAGGCCAGACACCAATGGGCAAAGGTCACCGGTTGAGCGCGCTGCAAATGGGTGTAGCCCGGCATCACCGCATCCTGATTCACTTCTGCGGTAGCAACTAACGCGGCGCGCAGTTGGCGTACCGCCAGTTGCAGTTCGCTGATTTGCGCTTTGCACCAGAGTTTAAGGTCGGTGGCGACCTGATCGTTACGGCTGCGGCCGGTGTGGAGCTTTTTGCCCAAATCGCCCACTTTGTCGATCAGCTTCTGCTCTACCCAGCTATGAATATCTTCAGCATCGCTTTGCAGAATCTGTTCTGGGTCGGCTTGCACCTCGGCCAGCAGCGCATTCAGCGCCTGCTCTAGCTGCTGCTGTTCCTGTTCGCTGAGTACATTGACCGTCACCAGCGCTTTTGACCAGCCGATAGAGCCGACGATATCTTGCTCCGCCAGACGGTAATCAAACCGCAGCGAGTCATTAAATTGTTTGAACCGCTGATCTGCCGCATGACTGAAACGACCGCCCCACAACGCCATAACCGATACTCCCAAAATGTGCTTCAATGTCTTGTAACCATGCGGGCGGGCCCGCATGCTCGCTTCCGTTGCCTTTCGACTAACGGAAATGCCTTACAGATTAACAGATTTACGCCAGAATCCGCGTGCCAATCGGCGTGCCGTTAAACAGCGCGGGCAGTTGATCTGCATGACGCCAACTGGCGATATCTACCGGGCGCC
Organism: Symbiopectobacterium purcellii; assembly: GCF_052050035.1. Lineage (GTDB taxonomy): Bacteria > Pseudomonadota > Gammaproteobacteria > Enterobacterales > Enterobacteriaceae > Symbiopectobacterium > Symbiopectobacterium purcellii_A. Next base: position 1,982,615 of record NZ_CP189882.1, on the reverse strand, counting down.
CCAGCGCGCGAGCTGCATCCAGCGCCGCGTTGACTTTAACGATCATGCCGTCGGTAATAATCCCCTGCGTAATCAACTGCTCTGCTTTCTGCGCGGTCATTTCCGCAATACGTTGTCCCTTGCCATCAAGGATACCGCTCACGTCCGACAGCAGGATCAAATCGGCACCCAGCGTCTCTGCGAGCGCGGTTGCCGCCTGATCGGCGTTAACGTTCATCAAATCGCCTTGTTCGGTGATGCCGATGGAACTGACGATTGGCAAATACCCGGCGCTTAGCAGCGCATTGGGCAGGTCGGCGGAACCCGCCTGTGCTTTGCCGACGTAGCCCAGGGATTCATCCAACTGCGTTACCGTCGTCATGCCGCCATCCGCCAGACACAGGCCCACTGCGTTGATAGCGTGTTTCTTCGCCCAGGCCAACAGCGTTTTATTGGCCGAACCCGCCAACGCACCGGTGATAATGTCGATCTGGTTCGCCGGTGTAACGCGCAGCCCGTTTTTCTTCACCACGGGTAGCGCCAGTTTTTTCATCAGGTCATCCACCAGGCAGCCGCCGCCGTGCACAATGACCAGCGGGCGCTGGTATTGCTCACGATAGGCAACCAGCGCCGTAAACAGACGCTCCAGCGCTTCTTCGCTGTCCAATAACACACCGCCCAGTTTGATAATTAACGGATTCATCGCTTTCGTGCCTCAGGATTATGTCAGAGCAAAGATTGGGTTTCAGGGAAACCAAAACGAATATTCAGGCACTGTACAGCTTGCGCCGCCGCACCTTTAAGCAGGTTGTCTTCCGTAGCGACCACAATCAGGTGCTCATCCTGTACGGAGAAACCGATATCGCAAAACGGCAAGCCGACAACCGATTTTAACGCCGGAACCCCTTTATCGTAGAGGCGCACCAGCGGTTTGTCGTGATAGGCATTGTGGTAAGCTTCCGCCACATCCTGCGCGCTGACACCCGGTTTCAGGCGGCAGGTAATGGTCGACAGAATCCCACGCGCGAAATTCCCCAGATGCGGCGTGAAGATAACCGGGATGCCCAGGTGGGTCGCAATTTCGGGTTGGTGACGGTGATTGAACACACCATAGGGCTGCAAGCTCACTTCGCAGAAGCTGCTGGTGAGCGACGCTTTACGCCCGGCTCCGCTCATACCGCTGACCGCATTGATAACCGGCCACTGGTCGTTGTTGAGCAATTGCGCATCCACCAGCGGTTTCAGTGCCAGCTGTGACGCCGTCGGGTAACAACCGGGGACAGCAATCAGCTGCGCTTGCTTAACGCGCTCCGCCTGAAACTCGGCCAGGCCATACACTGCCTGCGCCAGCCAGTCAGCGTGTTGATGCTCGAAACCGTAGTAGCGGCGATAAAATTCAGCATCCTGCACGCGAAACGCGCCGGAGAGATCGAACACCACGCAGCCTGCGGCCAGAAACACCGGCGCAAGATCGTGGCTCACTTTGTGGTCGGTCGCCAGAAACACCACATCGATGCCTTTGGCGGCTTCAGCGGCATCCGTCAACGCCTGTACCGGCAAATCGATGATGCCTTTCAGTTGAGGGTGCAGGTCAGAAATGCGTTTGCCCGCATCAACGCTCTGCGCGGATACCGCAAGTGCGGTGAGGTTCATCTGAGGATGACGATTCAGATAGAGTGCAAGTTCAGCGCCAGTATAACCGCTTGCACCAACAATCAACGTATTCAGCATGGGATCTGCATACCTTCCACTAAAATGATGTAAACAATGCATCGTTAAAAACAGTGTCGTTAAAACAGGGTATCTACAAAACACCAAACCCGCTAACGGTATTCGACCGTTGCAGGTGTAGACTATCAGGTAATGTCTCATCCACGGGTTAGAAACAGTTTCCTTTCGCTACGCGTTATTGTATTTTTATTCAAAATAAATGCATGAATATTGATACCATCCTAACATAAGGCTGTCAACAGTGAAGATGAATTTACCCCCATTTATTGAGCTGTATCGGGCGTTGATCGCGACGCCTTCCATCAGCGCGACCGATCAGGCGCTCGATCAGAGCAATGAAGCATTAATCAATCTGCTCGCCGGATGGTTTGCTGATTTGGGCTTTCACGTTGAAGTGCAGCCAGTGCCCGGTACGCGGCATAAATTCAATCTGCTGGCGCGTATCGACCAAGGTCAAGGTGGCTTGTTGTTGGCCGGGCATACCGATACCGTACCGTTTGATGATGGCCGCTGGACGCGCGATCCCTTTACCCTGACGGAACACGATAACAAGCTTTACGGGCTGGGCACTGCGGATATGAAAGGCTTCTTCGCCTTTATTCTGGATGCGCTGCGCGATATCGACCCTGCAACGCTAACCAAACCGATTTACGTGCTAGCGACGGCCGATGAAGAGACCACCATGGCCGGTGCCAAGTATTTCTCTGAATCTACGCAAATACGCCCAGACTGCGCCATCATCGGCGAACCAACCTCATTGCAACCGATTCGCGCCCACAAAGGTCATATGTCAAACGCGGTGCGGATTCAGGGACAATCCGGCCATTCCAGCGATCCTTCGCGCGGCGCAAACGCTATCGAACTGATGCACGATGCCATCTCCCACTTGATGGTGTTGCGCAATACGCTGCAAACCCGTTATCACAACGCGGCGTTCCACATCCCTTACCCGACCATGAATTTCGGCCATGTCCACGGTGGCGATGCTGCCAATCGCATCTGTGCCTGCTGTGAACTGCATATGGATATCCGCCCGCTCCCAGGATTAACGCTGAACGATTTAAACGGTCTGGTGACAGAAGCGCTGGCGCCGGTGAGCGAGCGTTGGCCGGGACGTGTAAGCGTCAGCGAGCTGCATCCGCCGATCCCCGGCTATGAGTGCCCGGTGGATCACGCCTTGGTGGGTGTGATTGAGAAATTGCTGGGTGTGCCCACGGATGTGGTGAACTATTGCACCGAAGCACCGTTTATCCAGACGCTGTGCCCGACGCTGGTACTCGGCCCCGGTTCGATTGAACAGGCCCACCAGCCAGATGAATATCTCGACACCGCATTCATCGCTCCAACACATAAATTGATCACCCAGATGGTGCAACATTTCTGCCAGTAAACGCAAAAAGAGGGGCGTAATAAGCGCCCCTAATCTGCGCACGGATGTAATTAAATTTCACCGATTGCCAATCCCACACGAAAGCAGGTACAACAACAGGGGGGTTAAACTGGCAGTGTGATAAAACAACCAATCGTTAATTGACGAATCCCGCCGGGCGTGGCTAGATGAAGGTAGCGTTTTGCGTCTTTCTATGAAACAAACTTACAAAAAATAGAGATGGGTCAGGGTAAATATGAACGAACAATATTCCGCGATGCGAAGTAATGTGAGCATGCTGGGTAAACTTCTTGGTGACACCATCAAGGATGCATTAGGAGAGAGTATTCTTGATAAGGTCGAGACGATCCGCAAGCTGTCAAAATCGTCCCGCGCAGGCAATGAAAAGCACCGTCAGGAGCTGTTGAACACGCTGCAAAATCTCTCCAATGAGGAGTTGCTCCCGGTCGCTCGCGCCTTCAGCCAATTTCTTAATCTGACCAACACCGCAGAGCAATATCACTCAATTTCGCCACACGGCGAAGCGGCCAGCAACCCGGAAATTTTATCTCAGGCGTTCGATCGTCTGAAAGCGCAGGCACACTTAAGCGAACGCGATATTCGTGACGCCGTGGAAACTCTCTCCATTGAATTGGTGCTGACCGCGCACCCGACAGAAATTACTCGTCGCACGCTGATTCATAAACTGGTTGAAGTAAACACCTGCCTGAAACAGCTCGATCACAACGATCTGGCACACTATGAGCGCAACCAGATCATCCGCCGCCTGCGTCAGTTGATCGCCCAGTCGTGGCATACGGATGAGATCCGTAAGATCCGCCCAACGCCCGTAGACGAAGCCAAATGGGGTTTCGCCGTGGTGGAAAACAGCCTGTGGGAAGGGGTTCCAGCCTTCTTGCGCGTGCTGGATGAGCAGTTGGAAAAATCGTTTGGTTTCCGCCTGCCGGTGGATTCTGTCCCCGTACGCTTCACCTCTTGGATGGGCGGCGACCGCGATGGCAACCCGAACGTGACCGCCAAAATCACCCGTCACGTCCTGCTGCTAAGCCGTTGGAAAGCCGCAGACCTGTTTTTACGTGATATTCAGGTGCTGGTCTCCGAACTTTCCATGTCGGAATGCACACCGGAGCTGCGTAAGCGCGCCGGTATCGCAGAAGGGGAAGAGGTTCAGGAACCCTACCGCGTTATTATGAAATCCCTGCGTGCGCAGCTTAACGCGACCCTGACTTACCTTGAGGGCAGCCTGAAAGGCGAGCGCACGCTGCGTCCACACGACCTGCTGGAACACAACGAACAGCTGTGGGAACCGCTGCACGCGTGCTACCAATCGCTGCATGCCTGTGGCATGGGCATTATCGCTGACGGCCAACTGCTCGATACCCTGCGCCGCGTGCGCTGTTTCGGCGTGCCGTTGGTGCGCATTGATGCGCGTCAGGAAAGCACACGTCACACCGAAGCGCTGGCGGAAATCACCCGCTACCTTGGTCTGGGCGACTACGAAAGCTGGTCTGAATCCGACAAGCAGGCGTTCCTGATTCGAGAATTAAGCTCCAAACGTCCGCTGTTGCCCCGTCAGTGGGAACCGAGCGCAGAAACCAAGGAAGTGCTGGATACCTGCCAGGTGATCGCCGAAGCGCAGCAGGGCTCTATCGCCGCGTACGTTATCTCCATGGCGCGCACGCCGTCCGACGTGCTGGCCGTGCATCTGCTGTTAAAAGAAGCGGGCTGCCCCTTTGCCTTGCCGGTCGCTCCGCTGTTTGAAACGCTGGATGACCTGAACAACGCCGACGATGTGATGAAGCAACTGCTGGGTATCGACTGGTATCGTGGCTTTATCCAAGGCAAGCAGATGGTGATGATCGGCTATTCCGACTCCGCCAAAGATGCGGGCGTGATGGCGGCATCCTGGGCGCAATACCGCGCACAGGATGCCCTGATCAAAACCTGCGAAAAAGCAGGCATTGCGCTTACGTTGTTCCACGGACGCGGTGGCTCCATCGGTCGCGGTGGCGCACCGGCTCACGCCGCCCTGCTGTCACAACCGCCGGGTAGCCTGAAAGGCGGCCTGCGCGTCACCGAACAGGGAGAAATGATCCGCTTCAAGTTCGGCTTACCGGAAGTGACCATCAGCAGTTTGTCGCTCTATACCGGTGCTATCCTTGAGGCCAACCTGCTGCCGCCGCCAGAACCGAAACCGGAATGGCACGACATCATGGATGAACTTTCTCGCGTGTCTTGCGATATGTATCGCGGTTATGTGCGTGAAAATCAGGACTTTGTGCCCTACTTCCGCGCCGCAACGCCGGAGCTGGAACTGGGTAAACTGCCGCTCGGCTCACGTCCGGCCAAACGCCGTCCTAACGGTGGTGTAGAAAGCCTGCGCGCCATTCCGTGGATTTTTGCCTGGACGCAAAACCGCCTGATGCTGCCAGCCTGGTTGGGTGCGGGCGCTGCATTGCAAAAAATCGTCGAAAACGGTCAGCAGAAAGCGCTGGAAACCATGTGCCGCGACTGGCCGTTCTTCTCCACGCGTATCGGGATGCTGGAAATGGTGTTCGCCAAAGCGGATCTGTGGCTGGCGGAATACTACGATCAGCGTCTGGTTGACGAAAAGCTGTGGCCGTTGGGCAAAGAGCTGCGCGACCAGTTGGCGGCAGATATCAACGTGGTGCTGCGGATTTCCAACGATGATCATCTGATGGCAGATTTGCCGTGGATTGCTGAGTCTATCGCGCTGCGTAACGTCTATACCGACCCGTTAAACGTGCTGCAAGCCGAGCTGTTACACCGTTCGCGTGAACAGGAGAACCCCAGCCCGGAAGTGGAACTGGCGCTGATGGTTACCATTGCCGGCGTAGCCGCCGGTATGCGTAACACAGGCTAACCGCAACGCGCTTTATCTTCCCGCCTCGCACTGAGGCGATCACCTTGCTTTACCTACCTAGTCAACCAGATACTTACGCTGCAACTGGTAGCGCGCGTCATCATCCAGCCCATAGTCCGTCGCCAGCCAACGGTTTATAGAACCATAGCGCTCTTTGATAGTTCGCAGGGCGGTCGCCAGAAAGGCTTCCTGAACCGAGAGCACAAAGGAGAATTGCGACAGCGCATTCTCATTCAGCGTATCCGCCAGCGATGTCAGCAGTTGCTCGCGAAAAGGCGCAAGGGTGATGTCCGTAACCAGATAATCTTCCATCACCGTCTTTTCATCCACACCGAGCGCAAACAGCACCAGAGCGGAGCCGATGCCGGTACGATCTTTGCCGACAGCGCAGTGCTGCACCAGCGCCCCTTCTTCTGGTCTCTGCAACAGAGCAACCAGTTGACGATAGGCGGGATTGTTGAAAGGCAAACGCCGATAGAGCTCCAGCATAAAGGCCTGTGAGTCAAACGCAGAAAGCTGATCTGACCCCAACGACTCCAGATTGGCCGTGACCTCATGGCGAATCGGGTTGGCGGGGCACGTGTGATAATGCGCGCCTTCCCACAGAATATCGGGCTTGGCCGTCACTTCATCCGGGTCACGATAGTCAACCACGTGCGATACGGGAACACCGGCCAGGTGCTCACAGTCAGCCACACTGAGTTGATCCAACGAGCCTGCACGGAACAGCTTGCGTGGGCGAATACGTTGCCCATCTGCGGTATACAACCCCCCTAAATCACGGAAATTGATGCCGCCCTCTAAAGCAACCAAAGAAGGATGGCGTGGTGCTGATATTGTCATACAACTCCTTGCAATACGTGGCGGAAAACTCAGGCACTCAATAACCGGCGTGCTGCATCCAGCACCACCGTAACGGCAGCGGTTTCCGCCAGCTTCATCGTCGCGACATCCGGCGTTTCCTGCTGGGTACGGTTGACGATCACGACTGCGACCATACCCGCCCGCAATCCCTGACTGGAACATATGGTAAGCAGCGTGGCCGATTCCATTTCATAATTCAGCACGCCCATGCTCTGCCACTCTTGCATCGAGCCTTGAAAACGCCGCACAACGCGCCCAGAGTAGGTATCGTAGCGCTCTTGCCCCGGGTAAAACGTATCCGAAGAGGCGGTCACGCCAATAAGCAGCGGGAAACCGGAGGCCTTCGCAGCATCCACCAGCGCGGCGGTGCAGGCAAAATCCGCCACTGCCGGGTACTCCAGTGGCGCAAAGTGCAGGCTGGCACCGTCCAAACGCACAGCCGCCGTCGTCACCAGCACGTCCCCCACATTCATATCAGGCTGGATAGCCGCGGTGGTGCCCACGCGCAGAAAGGTTCTGACGCCTAATTGCGCCAGCTCTTCCACCGCGATAGAGGTTGAAGGGCCGCCAATGCCCGTGGAACAGATAACCACCGGTTGCCCTGCAAGCGTAGCACGCCAGGTGGTAAATTCACGGTGTGCGGCCAGAAACACAGGGTTATCCAGCTCACGCGCAATTTTTTCGATCCGCGCCGGATCGCCGGGCACAATGGCTAACGTCGCCCCTTGCAGCCCCTGTTTGGTTAACCCCAGGTGGAACACATCAGATTCAGACATACTCGTCTCCTCATCATGGGCAAGATAGTACCGTTTATTATCCTAGCGCATCAGTACTCTAACAGCAGTGATATATCTCACTACCAAAAGAAACCAATACAGTGGTATACACTTATAAATTACGCGTTGTCACACCGATAATCCCTTTTATGCTCAAGAGGAGAAAAACCATCATGAAAGTGGCCTAACCGCTGGAACTCCGACATACCGATCGGGCGATGACCTGTGCCGTTACGCCCCATGCCGAGTCGACGATCCTCACCGACAGCCAAGGGATTATCGCGGGTGAGACCACCATTCCGTCTCAAGGCGAACAGCTTCCCGCCTACCTCGCCAAGCCGGCATCCGGTGACGGACCTTACCCCATCATTCTGGTGGTTCAGGAAATTTTTGGGGTGCATCAGCATATTCAGGATGTCTGCCGTCGGCTGGCTAAACAGGGTTATCTGGCCATCGCGCCAGAACTGTATTTCCGTCAGGGAGATCCAACATCAGTATGATGATATCCCAACGTTGCTGAGCGAATTGGTCAGCAAGGTGCCGGATGCGCAGATGCTGTTGGATCTTGATCGCGCAACCAACTGGGCCGTGCGACAGGGTGGCGATGCCAACAAAATTGGCATTACCGGTTTCTGTTGGGGCGGACGCATCAGTTGGCTGTATGCGGCGCACAATCCACAGTTGAAAGCCGCAGTTGCCTGGTACGGCAAATTTTCCGGTAACAAAACCCTGACCACACCGAAACACCCCGTGGATATCGCCGCTGACCTCAGTGCGCCCGAGCTCGGTTTGTACGGCGCAGAAGATGGCAGTATCCCGCTCGATCAGGTCGAGCTAATGCGACAGGCGCTACGCGCCGCCAACGCCACGGCTGAGATTGTGGTGTATCCCGAGGCAGGACATGCTTTCCATGCAGATTATCGCCCCAGCTATCATCAAGCGTCCGCTCAGGATGGCTGGCAGCGTATGCTGGCGTGGTTTGCGCAGTATGGTGTGAAATAAGCAAAAAAAACGCAGGGAGAAACGCCCTGCGTTTGGTACCAACCTGATGCGGTTAAACGTCGGTTGCGCGTAAGCGCTGTGCCGCTTCGACCATGTTAGCCAGTGATTGACGCGTTTCCGGCCAGCCGCGCGTTTTCAGGCCGCAGTCCGGATTGACCCACAGGCGCTCGGCGGGAATACGCTGTGATGCTTTACGCAACAGCGCTTCAATCCATTCCACGCTCGGAACGTTCGGTGAGTGGATATCGTACACGCCCGGCCCGATTTCATTCGGATACTCGAACTCCTCGAACGACTCCAGCAACTCCATGTCGGAACGCGAGGTTTCAATGGTGATCACATCCGCATCCAGTGCCGCAATGGAGTCCATGATGTCGTTAAACTCGCAGTAACACATGTGGGTGTGAATCTGGGTATCATCCCGCACCACAGCCGCATTAAGACGGAATGCCTCAACGCCCCATGCCAAATAAGCCTGCCAGTCAGAACGGCGCAGCGGCAACCCTTCGCGCAGTGCCGGTTCATCAATCTGGATAATACCGATGCCTGCACTTTCCAAATCCGCCACTTCATCACGCAGTGCCAGCGCGATCTGCTTGGCGATAGTTTCACGGCTGACATCTTCGCGTGGGAACGACCAGCACAGGATGGTCACCGGCCCGGTCAACATGCCTTTTACCGGCTTGTCGGTCAGGGATTGGGCATACTTGGCCCACTCGACCGTGATCGGTTCTGGGCGGCTGATATCACCGATGATCACGGGCGGCTTCACGCAGCGTGAACCGTAGCTCTGTACCCACCCGTTTTGAGTGAAGATAAAGCCGTCCAGGTGTTCACCAAAGTACTCGACCATGTCGTTACGTTCTGCTTCACCGTGCACCAGCACATCCAGCCCCAGACGCTCCTGCTCGACAATCGCCTGTTTGATATGCTCAGCGATGCCCGTGCGGTAGTTGTTGCCATCAAGGCGGCCTTGCTTGAAGTCCAGACGCAGACCACGAATTTCCGTGGTTTGCGGGAATGAACCAATGGTGGTCGTCGGCCAGTCGGGCAGGTTGAAACGTGCACGCTGTGCCTCGGCGCGTACCGGATAGGCGTGTTGACGCTCGCTGTCCTGCGCAGTGATCGCCGCCAGACGCTGAGTCACTGCCGCATTGTTAACGCACGAATTGGTGCTGCGCGCACGAATTGGTGCGCTGTATTCCACCAGTGCAGCCCCCTCGCAGCTGTTCAGTGCCGCCGTCAGCAGCGACAGTTCAGCACACTTCTGCAAGGCGAAGGCGAACCAGCTTTTCACTTCGTCATCCAGACGCGTTTCAACGCTCAGGTCAATCGGGCTGTGCAGCAGAGAACAGGAAGAACCAATCCACAGTTGACGCTGCCCCACCAGCGGTTGCAGGCGTTCAAACCAGGTGCTGAGATCCGCACGCCACACGTTACGGCCGTTAATCACACCCAGTGATACCAGCCAATCAGCCGGAAGTTGCGCCAGCAGCGCAGCGGCATCATCCTTGCCGTGCACCAGATCCACATGCAGCCCTTGTACCGGCAGCGCACGGAGGGTATCCAGGTTATGGCCGATACTGTCAAAATAGGTGGTCAGCAGCAGTTTGACTGAGCCCTGCAACGCATCGTAAGCCGGTTTAAAGGCATCCAGCCACTCTTGCGGCAGTTCCAGCACCAGTGCAGGTTCATCAATCTGCACCCACTCGATACCCCGTTTTGCCAGCTCGGCCAGCACCTGTTGATACACAGGCAGAATGTCTTTCAGCAGGGAGAGACGGTCGAACGCATCACCCTTCACTTTACCCAGCCACAGGTAGGTCACCGGACCCAGCAGCACAGGTTTGACCTTGTGGCCCAGCGCCAGCGCTTCGTCCACTTCGTCGAGCAGTTGCGTCCAGGTCAGGGAAAAACGCTGTCCCTGAGTGAATTCAGGCACCATGTAGTGGTAGTTGGTGTTAAACCATTTGGTCATTTCTGCGGCGGCCGCCGGTTCACCCGTCGGCGCACGGCCACGGCCAATGCGGAACAGCGTGTCGATATCAACCTTGCCATCGGCATTTTGGTGACGCGCAGGCACGTTACCCAGCAGCAGGCTGGTGGTCAGAACGTGATCGTACCAGGCAAAATCACCCACCGGCAGCAGGTCAACGCCCGCCTCTTTCTGCTGTTGCCAGTGACGTGCCCGCAGCGATTTGCCCACTTCCAGCAGTTCAGCCTGAGTAAGGTTGCCTGCACAATAGCCTTCTTGCGCTTTTTTCAGTTCACGGCGCAGTCCGACGCGCGGAAAACCCAGTGTGTGATTTAAAATTGCCATCGTTGATCCTCATTTAGCCGTCCAGATGTTTACACATCCATAATCAACAGGTACTGTATAATGCACAAGCGCAAATTATTCACTGTCATTGTGAAGGACTCTCATGATCGAACTGAAACACTTACGGACACTGCAAGCACTACGCGGCACAGGCTCGCTGGCCGCCGCCGCCGCGCAGCTTCACCAGACGCAATCGGCGCTTTCCCACCAGTTCAGTGAACTGGAGCAGCGTCTGGGTTTTCGGCTGTTTGTCCGTAAGAGCCAACCGCTGCGCTTTACCCCTCAAGGGGAAATCCTGCTGCAATTGGCCGATCAGGTATTGCCCCAGATTCAACAGGCATTGCAGGCATGCAACGAACCGCATCAGACCACACTGCGCCTGGCGATTGAGTGCCATAGCTGTATTCAGTGGCTGACGCCCGCTCTGGAGCATTTCCACAGCCAGTGGCCACAGGTGAACATGGATTTCAAATCCGGTGTCACCTTTGATCCCCAACCGGCACTGCAACAAGGAGAGCTGGACCTGGTGATGACATCGGACATATTGCCGCGCAGTGGATTGCACTATTCACCGATGTTTGATTTTGAAGTGAGATTGGTGCTGGCGCCGGACCATGCATTAGCGAATAAAGAGACTGTCTCACCGGAGGATCTCGCCAGCGAGATCCTGATGATCTATCCGGTTCAGCGCCAGCGCCTGGACATCTGGCGTCATTTCCTGCAACCGGCAGGCATCAGTCCAACGCTAAAGAGCGTGGATAACACCCTGTTGCTGATTCAGATGGTGGCGGCACGTATGGGAATTGCCGCGCTGCCACACTGGGTCGTGGAAAGTTTTGAACGTCAGGGATTGGTGGTGACCAAAACGCTGGGCGAGGGGCTGTGGAGCCGACTGTACGCTGCGGTACGCGATGGAGAGCAGCGCCAGCCGGTGCTTGAAGCCTTTATTCGTTCTGCCCGCCAGCACGCGTGTTCGCATCTGCCGTTCGTACGGGATGCTGCACGACCCAGCGCTGGTGTACCCACAAAGCCGCAAGGATAATCAGCGAACCCAGAGCGAAACGCCCCCAGTCGGGCGTCTTTTGCCAGAAGAGGAAGTTAACCAGTAATCCGGCAGGGACGTGAAAGTTGTTCATGATACTCAGCGTACCCGCATCCACCTTGGTAGCACCGTAGTTCCACATGAAATAGCCCAGGCCGGAGACAATCGCGCCCAAGAAAACCAACACGCCCCACTGTATCGGGGCAGTGGGTAGCTTGGTGAGGTTGCCAAACAGTCCCCACGCCACCAACGTCACCAATCCCGCTCCCAGATAAAACCAGGAAAACGCACTGTGCTGCGGCATTGGGTGCAGTTCCATCAGGCGTTTATAGCCCACTTGCCCTGCGGCGAAGCAAATATTGGCAGCCTGAATCAGCAGAAAACCATGCCAAAAATGCGCGCTGACGCCATGATAGTGGATGACTACGGCCCCCAACACCGCCAGCAAAGCGCTAAAGGCATAGCCCCAGCGCAAGCGCCGCCCGCTAATCACATCGTAAATCAATGTGACGTACAGCGGCGTCATCACCGAAAACAGCAACAGGGTCGGAACATCGAGATAGAGATAACTACGGAACAGCAGCAGGTACATCACGCCGAGTTGGATCACGCCAATCAGCAAATACAGTCCCAATACCTTGGCTGAATAACCACGCCAACGCAGGAACGGCAGAAAAACCACGGCGGCCAGCACTAAACGAAACATGGCAGAGAACCAGCTATCGACCTGCCCCGCCAGAAATTCGCCAATCAGGCTAAATGAAAATGCCCACAGAATGGTGGTAATGACCAGTAGTAACACGCTGACACCCTAGCAAAAAACGATAAGGGGCCATTGTACCGCATTGGCTGCATAATCCTCGATCAATGCGGTTTACATTTGGTTTACATACGAACAGTCAGATTTGCCAGCGCAACCAGGCAAAAAAGACGTTGCCGTTGTTGTAGGTACCTGGAATGTAAGTCGCCTGAAATGAAAGACGCTGATAGTTCACTGAAACCAGCGGCAATAGCACCGGGATCGGGACATAGTGCCAGTTATCCCGCATGGTGACGCCAGCGGTGAAGCCAGCACCCAATTGAAAATTCGGGTTGGTGGTTGGAGTCCAGCGTTTCTCAAAGCCGTAACCGCCGATCGGCTCCCATTTGTTAAAGGAGTCTTTGAACGCCATCAGATATAGACCATGCCAATCACCGTCGGCATCCAGCCGCGACACACCATAGCCCGCGCCCCAAGGACGTTCATTGTACTTGTCAGTTTTCTCTTTGTCGTAAGTCCAGCGGTTATGCCAGGTGATAGCCGGGATATACAGTTCCTGACTTGACGAGTTAGACCAGGTTTCTGATAGATTAAATTTGGCTTTTTGCCACCAACTGCCCTGACCACTGCTCTGCACAGTCCCCTTCGACATGTCCACTGGGGAATCCGTTGAGGCAGCGAGGGAAGGAAGTGAAAACAGAAAAGGGAAAAGGGTAAATATCACACGTCTCAGATACATCTTTGCTTCTCGTAAACCATCAATGTTGTTGCGAGACTTGAACCGTCACATGACAGGGAAAGTATGGTCTAGGGAAACAGGCCGCGGGGAGAAGCCTGTCCAAAGAGGTATTATGACGGATTGACACACCATATTGCGTGTAATTGTCGGTGAAGCGGCAATATTTGAGATATTTCTTATAAGAAAATATCCTAGATCAGCTGAATGTTCCGATAATATGCGATAGATGTAGGGACAATCATTTGAAAAATTGCCTGCGATAGGAAAACTCAAATCCCATCGCCGTATTCAAATCCCCGATTGATGCCGTTGAAGTATTGATCCATGTCCATCGAGGGTTTGTCGCTTTCCGGACGTCCTACAATGCGCGCTGGTACACCCGCCGCCGTGGTATGTGCCGGAATCGATTGCAACACCACGGAGCCCGCACCAATTTTTGCGCCGCGCCCAACTTCAATGTTACCGAGGATCTTGGCACCTGCTCCGATCATAACCCCTTCACGGATCTTGGGATGGCGATCGCCGCTGGTTTTCCCGGTCCCGCCCAAGGTGACAGATTGCAGGATAGACACGTCATTTTCCACCACCGCCGTCTCGCCGATCACAATACCGGTGGCATGATCGAGCATGATCCCACAGCCAATGGTCGCAGCCGGGTGGATATCGACGCCAAACGAGACCGAAATCTGGTTCTGAAAATAAATGGCCAGCGCTTTGCGCCCCTGATACCAGAGCCAATGACCAATACGGTAGGCCTGAAGCGCATGAAACCCTTTCAGGTAAAGCAGCGGCGTGGAGTATTTATCCACTGCCGGGTCACGCTGACATACCGCGCGAATATCGCACGCGGCCGACAGAATCATCTGCGGGTCGGCACGGTAGGCTTCTTCCACCACTTCGCGAATAGCAATCGCAGTCATAATGGAATTTGCCAACTTGTTCGCCAGCATATAACTCAATGCGCTGCCCAGATTTTCATGTTTCAGCAATGTGGCATGAAAAAAGTTGGCCAACATCGGTTCGCAATCAGCCAGCGACCGGCCTTCTGCTTTGATATTTGCCCACACCAATTCCAATTCATCAGTCGACATTGCCTTCACTCCCCTGCCGCACCGTTCATTGCGATGCGCTGACACGTTGCATTTATTGTTATCGCCCGTCACGCTCGCCAAAGACTCGCGTAGCCGCCAGCATACGATATAAAAGCCAAAAGACGCCAGAAGACCAGCGTCGCCGTTGGCCTCAAGGATAACGTTATATTATTCGCGCTCGCTTTCGTCTTTGCGCGTTCTACCAAGCAGGGTAAGCGCAGCTTCGCGCGCGGCCTTGCCACAGTATAAAACCTGCCACAGTTGTTCACTGATGGGCATTTCTACCCCATGACGCTGCGCCAACGCCAGCACCTCTTTGGTATTGCGATAACCTTCCACCACCTGACCAATCTGGTCCTGAGCGCTTTGTACATCCAGCCCCTGACCCAGCATCATGCCAAAGTGGCGGTTACGGGATTGGTTATCGGTACAGGTCAACACCAGATCGCCCAGCCCAGCCATCCCCATAAACGTGGCGGGGTCAGCCCCGAGCGCCACGCCAAGCCGCGTCATTTCCGCTAGCCCACGCGTGATTAGCGCCGTGCGCGCATTGGCACCAAAGCCAATGCCATCGGACATGCCAGCACCAATAGCAATCACATTTTTTACCGCGCCGCCAAGCTGAACGCCGATAAGATCGGGGTTACTGTAGACGCGAAAACTCTTGCCACAGTGCAGCAACGTTTGCAGATCGTCAGAAAACGTTTTGTCTGTCGCGGCCAGCGCAATAGCGGTGGGTAATCCCGCCGCGAGTTCTTTCGCGAACGTCGGGCCAGAAATCACCGCCAGAGGAATCTCTTCACCTAATGCTTCCCGCGCCACATATTGCAACAAGCGTCCGGTTTCTGCTTCCAGCCCTTTTGTCGCCCACACCAAGCGCGCATCGGCACGCAGCAGCGGTTTTAACTGACGCAGCACGTCACCAAACACATGGCTCGGAACCACCACCAAAATATCGCGACTTGCCGCCAGGGCCTGCGCTAAATCAGACTCGAGGTGCAGCGTATCGGGGAAAGGCACATCCGGCAGGAACGCCTGATTACACCGGGCGGCCTGCAACGTCTGTATGTGCGCAGGATCGTGTCCCCACAGCACCACGGAGTGACCATTGCGGGCTAACGTAATCGCCAGGGCGGTGCCGTACGAACCGGCACCGACCACTGTCATGGAAGCATTCGCTGTGCTCATCAGGCATCCAGGCGCGGTGCGCCGTTTTCACCTTCTGCGGGCTGCCCTTCCGTTTGCTGTTGCAGATAGTTCATGAACAGCGCATCGAAGTTCACCGGCGCCAGATTCAACTGCGGGAATGTACCGCGTGTCACCATGCTGGTCACACATTCACGCGCGTACGGGAACAGAATGTTCGGGCAGTAAGCGCCCAGGCAATGTGCCAGTTGCGTGCCTTCCAGACCGCCAACGGTGAAAATACCCGCTTGCTGTACTTCACACAGGAATGCGGTATTTTCGCCCAGCGTCGAGGTTACCGTTACGCGCAGCACAACTTCATACACGTCTTCCGCCAGTTGGCTGGACGCCGTATCCAGATCCAGTTTAACTTCCGGTTGCCAATCTTGTTGAAACACCTGAGGGGCGTTCGGTGCTTCAAAAGATACATCCTTGGTGTAAATACGTTGAATCTGAAAAGTCATTTCGGCGGAGTTTTGTTCGGACATGTTGGCTAATACCTTTAATGTTAACGTTTTTAATGCGCCGCATTCACCGTATGGCTGCGGACGCCAATGTGTGCATTTAAAATCGAACAATGCGCGCAGGGAACCTGCGCCTGGTTACAACCTAGCATACCTTTACGGCATGCTTTAAAGACATTCGGCTTGCGCCATCGCGCTTATTTGCCCTGCACCAGCGGAAGATTTTCACCGCTCCAGCCGGACAGGCCATCTTTCAGAACCGACACGCGTTCAAAACCGGCTTTTAATAAATGGTCGGCGGATTCGCGTGAGCTGATACCGTTCACACAAACGACAATCACAGGGCGCGCTTTGTGCTTCTCCAACTCGCCCAAACTGCCATTCTTGATGTCGTTAGGCAGCAGGTTGATGGCGTTGGCAATGTGGCCACGACGGAAATCATCACGGTTGCGCAAATCAACGATAACCGCTTCTTCTTTATTGATAAGTTGAATGGCTTCGCCACGCGCGATTTCTTTCACCTTGGAAAGCTTATTTTTCACGGTCATTACAATAACGGCAACCAACAGTGCAACCCAGCCGATACTCATAATCGGATGCATGCTTACGAACGACATAATCTCTTGCATGGGGGGTAACAGCTCCCGAATCAGTTAATCAACAAAAATCAAGGTTTCTGAGTATACCTATGCGGTACAGCAATTACAGCCTGTAACAACCAGTAAGCCGCTAAACTGTAACTCTATCTGTGGCATGAATCAGAAAAATCGTAGCGACCGCCGCTAACGGTTGTGCCATTTTATGCATAATACACCCTTTTTATCTATGCTTGATGCAGTTCATCCTGTGTAAACCTTACCCAAGATGCGCACCTCTGCAATATGTTCGTTCATTACCGGAAAGATAAAAGCGCGGTAGGATGACTGGTCAGGGGCTGCCCATCGTGAAATAATCCCACGTTATGAATAAGAAAGCGTCAGTGGTCTCGCACCGAGTACCATGCAAAGTGCCAGCTCAGGATTCGCGCTCAGGCAAATCGCCGCTGCATGCGCTGCTCGCGCTATATATCAGCGCGGTTTGCGTTGGGGCTTTTGCGTGGCCGACGCCCGGGCTCGGTGCCGATAATCAGCAACAGCTCAAGACGCTGCAACAGGATATCGCGGAGAAGGAAAAACGCGTTCAAGAGCAGAAACAGCAGCGCAGTAGGCTGCTCAGCCAGTTGCAACAGCAAGAACAATCCATTGCCCGGGCCAGTCGTCAACTGCGTGACACCACGGGAACGCTTGCCACACTGAGCGAAGAGCTTAAAGCGCTGGCGACCTCCATCACCAAACTCGAAAGCCAAAGCAAGCAGCAAGAAGCGTTGTTGGCACGCCAATTAGACGCCGCTTTTCGTCAGGGTCAACACAACGGCTTGCAACTGATTCTCAGCGGCGAAGAGAGCCAGCGCAGCGAGCGCATTTTGGCCTACTTTGGTTACCTGAATGAAGCGCGCCAGCAAAACATTGCTGAGTTGCAACACACCCGCACCGAGCTCGCCGCACAGAAACGGCAGGTAGAGCAGAAACAAGCCACGCAGAAAACGCTGCTCGCCGAGCAGCAAACGCAGCAAAAGGCGTTAGAGCAAGCGCGGGGCGAACGTAAACAAACCCTCTCCACGCTGGAAAGTTCGCTGGAAAAAGATCAGCAGCAACTGACAGAATTACGACAGAATGAAGCACGCCTGCGTGACCAGATTGCCCGCGCTGAACGCGAAGCCAAAGCGCGAGCCGAACGCGAAGCGCGCGAGGCGGCCAAGGTGCGTGAGCGTGAAGAGCAGGCCAAACGCAGCGGCAGCCGTTACCAACCATCAGAAAGTGAGCGTTCACTTATGGCGCGTACTGGTGGGTTGGGCCAACCCGCAGGTCAGGCTATTTGGCCAGTGAGAGGACGGGTTGAACACCGCTTTGGCGAGCCCTTGCAAGGCGAATTGCGCTGGAAAGGGTTGGTGATCGCCGCACCAGAGGGCACCGATGTCAAAGCCATTGCCGATGGCACGGTGCTGATGGCGGATTGGCTGCAAGGCTATGGACTTGTTGTGGTGTTGCAGCACGGCAAGGGAGACATGAGCCTCTATGGCTATAACCAGAGCGCATTGGTGTCGGTTGGCGCACAGGTGAAAGCCGGACAACCGATCGCACTGGTAGGCACCAGCGGCGGTCAAAGCCAGCCAGCACTCTATTTTGAAATCCGCCGTCAAGGTCAGGCAGTAAACCCACAGCCTTGGTTAGGGAAATAACAGGGAAACCATTTTGCTGATACCGATGTTACGAAAAGTACGCCGTCCGCTTCTCTTCACCTTGTTATTGGCATGTAGTTCATGGGCGATGGAGGGAAAGCTGTCGATCGTGATTGATGATTTCGGCTATCGGCCCCACAACGAAAATCAGATACTGGCGATGCCAACGGCCATCTCCATTGCGGTGTTGCCTAACGCGCCCTATGCCCGTGATATGGCGTTAAAGGCCCACCAGCAAGGGCGCGAGGTATTGATCCACCTGCCGATGGCACCGATGGGAAAGCAGCCTCTCGAGAAAGACACGCTGCGCCCGGAGATGGGCAGTGAAGAGATCGAACGTATTATCCGCCAGGCGGTAAATAACGTCCCTTACGCGGTCGGGTTAAACAACCATATGGGCAGCGCCATGACCTCCAGCCTGCCAGGCATGCAAAAGGTGATGCAAGCGCTCAACGCTTATCAGCTCTACTTTCTCGACAGCATGACCATCGGCAGCAGCCAATCCATTCCGGCTGCGGCGGGCACCCATGTTAAGGTGATCAAGCGTAAGGTCTTTTTAGACGATACTCAGAATGAGGCGGATATCCGCACCCAGTTCAATCGAGCGGTGCAACTGGCGCGCCGCACTGGCTCCGCTATCGCCATCGGTCACCCGCACCCCGCGACGATCAAAGTACTGCAACAGATGTTGCCCACGCTGGATGCTGATATCGTTCTGGTGCGCCCCAGTCAGTTATTGAATGAGCCGGTTCACTACCAGACGCTGCCTTATGAACCTCGTCCTGCACAACCGGCACGTAAACCGTTCCGCAAACCGCTGTTGTGTACCATCAAGCAGCCACTACCACCGGTGGGTAACGAGGTCTTCTTTAAACTGATTGGGGAAAGCTTACGTGACAGTGCGCCCGTGCATTTTATTGAGCAGCGCTGGCGCACCTGGGTGACATCCGGGGAAAAATAAATGTGTAGCGCGCCCTGGCCTCAGGGCGCGCAATGATGCCGTTAATCCCAGTGCAAAATCACCTTACCAGATTGCCCAGAGCGCATCACATCAAAACCCTGCTGAAAGTCATCTATTGGGAAGTGATGAGTGATAATCGTGATCAGAAGTGAGATAAACAACTAAGAGAATCTGAGATAAATGGGATTTAGTGGAACCACTGGGGATTTATCGGGACAGATTACTGTAATTACCTTTCGAGTCTGTAAAGAATTTCGTGTAAATGGCTCCATCGCTTAACCGGAAATCCGATCTCCATACATCAACATGAATTGGCTCATAGCCGGTTTCCAGTCTCTGATTGGTAGGGTCCATTTAGCCGAGATATTATGCAAGGCTAGATAGAATAATTTTAGCACCGAGTCATCCGTTGGAAATATTCGTCGCGTTTTCGTTATCTTGCGCAATGAAGCATTTAACGACTCTATCGCGTTGGTGGTGTAGATAACCTTGCGGATCTCCGGCGGAAAATCAAAAATGACGATGAGACGTTCCCAATTATTTCTCCACGATGGGCTGATCGTCGGGAACTGTTCATCCCATTTGGCCGCGAAGGCATCCAGGGCCTCTTCAGCGCCCTCTAGCGTTGCGGAACTATAGATAGTGCGGAGGTCAGCAGCAACGGCTTTACGCTCTTTCCAGCCGACGTAGCGCAGCGAGTTCCGCACCTGATGCACGATGCAGAGCTGTACCCGCGTATGCGGGTAAACAGCTTCAATGGCATCAGGAAAGCCCTTCAGGCCATCGCAGCAGGCGATGAAGATGTCCTGTAGCCCACGATTTTTCAGTTCTGTCATTACAGATAACCAGAACTTGGCCCCCTCGGTTTTGGCTATCCATAGCCCCAGCAGCTCTTTTTCGCCCTGGCCGTTGATGCCTAGAGCCAAGTAAACAGACTTGTTGGTCACGGCTCCGCCGTCCTGGCTTTTGACCACAATACAGTCAAGGTAAACAATGGGATAAAACGCATCCAGCGGCCGTTGCTGCCAGCGCTTAACGTCATCCATCACGGCATTGGTCACTTGAGAAATGAAGCCAGCGGAAACATCGACCCCGTAGACTTCTTTAAAGTGAGCCTGAATATCACGGGTTGATAGCCCTCTGGAATAGAGAGAAATAATGCGGTCATCGAAGCCGTTAAGCTGCTTTTCGTGCTTACCGATCAGTGTCGGCTCGAAGGTACTGTTGCGGTCGCGCGGAATATCGAGCTCGAGCGCCCCATTTTGGCTACGTACGCTCTTGGATGTCTTGCCATTGACGGAGTTGCCTGAATTATTACCAGCCGGGTCATGCTTAGCATACCCAAGGTGTATTTCCATCTCAGCTTGAAGAACCCGTTCCGCCAGTCTTTTAGTCAGCTCCTTGAGTAGGCCTGATTCACCCAGAAGCTCCTGAGGGGAGTGGCAATCCTGAAGCAGTTGGTCAATAAGTTCGTTGCTGATAGGCATTTTTTGTCCTCTGAAGGTTTTCCTCAAAATGCCATTTACACAGATCTTTTTACACTCTCATCGGGAGCGATGAGAGTGCTCTGATCCGGCGATCCCCTGAAAGTTCGATTTATTCAACAAAGCCTCTTTGTTACAGTACCGCTTCTGTTGTCAGTGGGGCTCGCTCTGCCCGTAAACAGGTAAAATCTGCCTGAATTACGGCAGGTAAAGGAAATTGCCGTCGACTCTGTCTATACGCCAACGATTTCTGGCTGCCCTTTATGCATGCGTTACCCATACAGCAGTTTGCAACCTTGACAGTTTGTATAGTTTTTTCAGTGCGTTGACGCACATGATCTCTAAAACCAGAGCAGGAGAATTAAAGTGAAAGTAATCACAATGGCAACCGCAAGCCTGTTAATGCTCATGAGCAGTGCTCACGCTGAAGGGCTGACGATCTCAGCGGATAGTAAAAAATTAACCGTCAGCTTCGGTCAACCCACCATTAAGCAGGTGCTACATTACCGTAAAATGTACGACAAAAAACCTTTCCCCGATGCCGAGATTTATTATTACGATAACGGTGTCTATAAAATCATTTCACAGGGCGAAAACCACTACGGTGTTTACTCCATGCAGGGCAAGTTCGATGATGAAACCTTCACAGTGCGTTTCATTTCGCTACCTTCCATCGACTGGGGCAATAAAACAGCCTTTCATCAGTTAACCTTCGTTCGGGGAGAAAAGCAAAACGTGTTTATTCAAAACGCGATTGTTGATACTGGCGAAGCCATTGCGCAGCAGAACGGTACTTATACCCAGGAAAAAAACACTGTGATAAACCCGGTGTCCACCAACTGGAAAAATAATTAATCCTCATGTGACTGTCTGTCTGCCACCGCATTTCAACCAATGGAGATGGGCAGTCACTATCGTATTAAAATAGCCCAACAAACGGTCGTTTTATGGAGCCTTAACTGTGACGCCAACGATCGGCCTGCAACCCGCAGGGCAGGATTGCATTTTCTCATTCCACTTATCATTTTACATCTATACTCAAATCTGGTGACTTACTGGAAGACATATCATGCTGATTGGGTACGCACGGGTTTCCACTGACGATCAGCACCTCGACCTGCAACGTGATGCCCTGACACAGGCCGGGTGTGGACGTATTTTTGAAGACCGGGTCAGTTGTGCGCAGGCGGAACGCGAAGGGCTGGCGAACCTGATAACCTCATTCCGTCCCGGGGATACCGTCGTTATCTGGCGGCTGGATAGCCTGGGACGCTCACTGAAAAATCTGCTGCAGCTGGTTGAACAGCTGGACGGGCTGTGCGTTGGACTGCGCAGTTTGCAGGAAAGCATTGATACCACCTGATCCGGCCCAGAGATCGTGGACACGCTGTTAAGTGAGTAAAATTGCTGACAGAGGTGGAAAATGACTCAATCGAACGGTCATAAAATGAGCAACAATCGCTATCCGGACGAGTTTCGGGAGAATGCTCTGCTACTTGCTCAGCGGATTGGCGTAGCCAAAGCAGCCAGTGAGTTGAATCTTCACGAATCGCAGCTTTATGCCTGGCGTAAAAAACAGCAAATGGCGCTATCCTGCTCCGAACGTGAACAGCAGCAATGGCTTTGTTGAATAATTTAACCGTTTGATTTACATCTTCTTTAGTTAGAATGCATTTACAGAGAATGTATTTTGTTAGAACGACAAATCAAATAGTTAGCACAATAAAAAGCATTCCGAGAGGAAAAATTAGTCGTTGAAATTTTATAATGCTTATATAAATCAGTATCTTAAATTATTCAACAAAGCCAGCAGCAATCTGTTGGAATTGTCAGGCTTAAACGTCAACTGGCTGATCAGGCTGAGGAGTTAGCCATCCTCCAAAAGGCCGCGACTTACTTCGCCAGACGCCTGAAGTGAGGTACGTCTTTATGCAACAATATCAGGCTGAGTTTCGGGTTAAGTCTATGGCGCGTGTTCTGGTCGTCAGCCGCAGCGGATTTTATGCCTGGAGCCGACGATGTGGGCAGAAAACGGTTTCACAGCAGCGACGGGAGCTTTGCGATACCCGGGTAGCCAGCGCCTTTACGGAACAGAAAGGACGCAACGGTGCCCGCAGGCTGCGCCTGGACCTGCAGGATGCCGGTTATCATTACAATCGCAAAACCATCGCTGCCAGCCTGCGCCGGCAGGGGCTGAAGGCGAAAGCGGCAAAAAAATTCAGGGTGACAACAGATTCGAAGCATAATCGTCCGGTGGCGCCGAATCTGCTACAGCAGGATTTCACAGCATCAGCCCCGAACCAGAAATGGGTCGGTGACATCACTTACTTATGGACGGAAGCGGGCTGGGTTTATCTGGCTGTAATAATTGATTTATTTTCACGAGCCGTTGTGGGATGGTCAATGTCGGTAAGTATGAAGTCGGGCCTGGTCTGCGATGCCCTGCAGATGGCCATGAGCCGACGGGGTTCCCCAGAGGGAGTCATCGTCCACTCGGATCGTGGCAGTCAGTACTGTTCTGATGATTATCAGAAGTTAATTAAAATCAGTAAATTAACATGTAGCATGAGTGGGAAAGGCAACTGTTATGATAACGCGTGTGCTGAAAGTTTTTTTCACAGCCTGAAGGTGGAGCTGATCCACGGCGAACACTTTCCTGACCGGGAAACCATGAAATCTGAGGTGTTTAACTACATTGAGGTGGATTACAATCAGAAACGGCGACATAGCACGCTGGGCTATGTCAGCCCGATGGTATTTGAACGATAAGTCCTCTCTTAAGGGCGTGTCCACCAAGTCTGGGCCAGATCATTCCCTCTGAATGTCCACCCGCTGATTACGCGTAACTTCGGCTGGATTGCTTTTGAGCAGCCCCTCAGCAATCGCTTCACGAAACAGGTCAAGTAGCAATGCTCTGATGCGGTTCGCCATTGTCACTTTTCCTGCTTTTTGTAGTGGTTGAATAATCAGGACACTAAACTTACATCCAAAACGGAGGTGTTTAGTGAACCATAAACGACAATTTACCCATGAGTTTAAAAAGGAAGCCGTTGCCCTGGTATAGCCAACCGCCCCATTCCCAGTCGAAATGCAACAAAGTGACCCACTGGCCAGAGTCGGATAAAATCACCGTTCTGGCCCTACTGGAGATCCCGTTGCATGCAGGGAAAACATCTGACTCACAAAGAACGGTTCTACATCGAAAAGCGGCGTGGTGATGGGGTTAACCAGGCCACCATCGCCCGGGAACTGGAGCTTCCTCGTTCTACCATCAGCAGGGAACTCAGACGCAATACCGACGCCGCTTTCAACGGGGTCTATTCCTGCAGAAGGGCCGAAACGTTGGCCAGAGGGCGGCGGCAGAAAACACGGCCGGACAGCGTGATTAACCAGCTTGAACCGCACATTCAGGACTTTATCAGAACGGCGCTGTCTACCCACACCTCACCTGAGGTCATCAGTGGGCGCCTGGTCCTGGAATTTGGCCTGTCCGTCAGCAAGAACTCGCTCTATCGCTATATCCAGCAGGAGCGCCGGGCCGGCGGTGAGCTGTATCAGCAGCTCCCTCATCGGGGTAAACGGTATAACTATCAGACCGATGAGAACAAACGCGGTCCTATTCCCAACCGTGTTGGCATTGAGCAGCGGCCGGCCGTTGCTGACCTCAAGCAGGAACCCGGGCATTTCGAGATTGACACCATCTTTGGCAAAGATCAGAAATCATTCCTGCTGACGGTGGTCGATAAAGCCGTCAAGCTGGTCATCATTCGCAAACTGCCCAACAAGCGAGCAGAGACAGTGGTAGCGGCCTTCAGGGACATCGTTGCCAATACCTTCTGCGAGTTTAAAACCCTGACTGCTGACAACGGTTCTGAATTTTCCCAGCACGGGGAAATTACAAAAGTCACGGGGGCACCGGTCTACTTTGCCCGGCCATATCATTCCTGGGAACGCGGGTTGAATGAGCATACCAACGGGCTGATACGGCGTTTTTACCCGAAGGGAACGGACTTCAATTATGTCACCCATCGCAAGGTTGCAGCACTCGAACACCTGCTCAATACGCGAGGCCGAAAATCGCTGGGTTATCGTTCTCCAAATGAGGTATTTTTAACGCACTTACAGGCGGCATAATGCCCTACCGTTTTGTTGCGTTTCGACTGGGAATGGGCCGGAAGGTAATGCCAGGAGCATTGAGGCTCTGACCCGGGTATCACCGGTGGCCTGGCAACACATTTTGCTGAACGGACATTATACCTTCCAGAGAAGCGATGAGATTATTGACCTGGATACGCTGGTTGCCGGGCTGAAGCTGGGGTAACGGAAATTTCGGCGTTTCCGGCTTAGAACCCCCAATAGCGATAACTGCTTCGGTGAACATTAAAAATACGACACAACGATTTCACTGGATAAAGCGCTCTTAGCTTTTCAACTACCGAGAATTTTTCAGTGAGTCGGACATTAAGAGCGCAGTAGCCTTTTTTAAGATGGCATTCTCCATTTCCAGTCGGTGGATTTTTTTCTTCATTTCTCTGAACTCAATTTGTTCAGGTGTTAATGGCAGACCAGGCGATGTTTTCCCTTGACGTTCTAAACGAAGGGCTCTTACCCACCGGCTAATCGCTGAAAGACTGACGTTCATGGCTTTCGCGGCTTCCTGGTAGGTATAATTTTGGTCAAGGACTAATTTGGCGGTTTCACATTTAAATTCAGCAGTAATTATTTTACTCATTTTGGCACCTATAAAAATTATGAGGTAAGCATATCACCTCTACTTAGGTGGCCAAATTCAGTATGCCACTACAACCTGTACGAAACCGAAGCGGAGATGCTCTCCGATGACCCGCACGGATGATACCGGCATACAGCCCCGCCCCATGAAGACGCTGTTTCAGCGCAACAGGGCATGGGCTGACATCATGGAGGCATACCCGCTCCGGCCTGTAGAGATTGAGGTTGTATAGCCAACCGACTTAAAAATGATTACATCCTATGCCCTGATATGCGGCAAAGAAGCATAGCTGGCTGTTATCAAAATAATGTCGCTTGGCTATATCGTTGGTAATATCGGGATGTTTTTTTGAGCGCCAGCCGCACATTTGAGCGCACGGATATTGCTGCCATCCAGCGCAATGGCTGACCAGTCAACAAGTCCATGAGCATCAAGAAATGAAAGTAACCTATTAAAAATAATGTTAATAACTCCAGACTTTGACCATCTATTGAAACGGTTATAAACGGTTTTCCATGGTCCGTAACGTTCAGGTAAATCACGCCATGGGGCACCTGAACACAGTATCCAGAACATGCCGTTGACGATTTTGCGATGTTCTGCCCATGGCCGGCCTGCCTTCGGAGATGTCAAAACGGTTGGTAACAAGGGCTCAATGATTGCCCATGCTTCATCAGAAAGATCGTAGCGAGCCATAATCCAAAGTGTCTTAGAAACAGATGGATACTATAGCTCAAGCAATTAAGGGACACAGCGTAGGTGCCATCTTTACTATTGGCAAAAAACGGATGTGGAAGCCTTTTATCAGGCAAGCCAGCCAGAGCAGCGCCGATATTGTCTATCTGGGTGAAACGGTGTGCAGCAAGCGGCGCGCCATCAAAGTGGGTAACTGGCTCGATCTGGCGAAGCAACTCGCCGCCAGCGGCAAGCAAATTGTGTTATCTACGTTGGAATTGATTCAGGCCCCCTCAGAACTCAGCGAATTGAAACGCTATGTGGAAAACGGTGAATTCTTGCTGGAAGCCAACGATCTCGGCGCGGTGAACATGGCCGCAGACCGGCATTTACCCTTTGTCGCGGGCCATGCGCTTAACTGCTACAACGCCCACACGCTGCGTCTGTTACATAAGCAAGGGATGATGCGCTGGTGCATGCCGGTAGAACTCTCCCGCGACTTGCTAAGCGACCTGCTCGACCAATGCGATGCCCTCGGTTTTCGCCATCAGTTCGAGGTAGAAGTGCTGGGCTACGGGCATTTACCGCTGGCGTATTCGGCGCGCTGTTTCACCGCTCGCTCAGAAAACCGCGCCAAGGATGAATGTGAAACCTGCTGCATCAAGTACCCGCAGCGGCGCGCCATGCTGTCGTAGGAAAATCAGCAGGTGTTTGTGCTCAACGGTATCCAGACCATGAGTGGTTATTGCTACAACCTCGGCAACGAACTGGCATCGATGCAAGGCTTGGTAGATATCGTTCGCTTGTCGCCGCAGTCACTGGATACGCTGACCCTGATCGATAGCTTCCGCGCCAATGAGCAGGGCCAGGCACCGCTGCCCCTGACGCAAGATGCCGATTGTAACGGCTACTGGCGACGCGTCGCCGGTCTGGAATTGGTATCCTGACAGACGTCGGGCGGTGATCCGCCCGATCGCCCGTTTTGAATATAAAAATGTGCGAACGTGCGCAATACTGTGAAAAAAACACAGTGAGCCTGCCGCAATGTCAACCGATACCCAAACAACACTGTTTTCTCACGATATCCCGTTTTCCGTTCTGTATTTAGCGCCGATCCCACAAGGCGCCACGCCCAGAGACGCCTTTCATCACTCGCTCGATCTGGCGCAGCACGCGGAAAAATGGGTCTACCACCGTTATTGGTTAGCCGAGCACCACAACATGACCGGTATCGCCAGCGCCGCAACCTCGGTGCTGATCGGTTATAGCCAACCGACTTAAAAATGATTACATCCTATGCCCTGATATGCGGCAAAGAAGCATAGCTGGCTGTTATCAAAATAATGTCGCTTGGCTATATCTTGCTTCTGGCACAGAACGCATCCTGCTAGGGTCCGGTGGCGTCATGCTGCCAAACCACTCCTACTGGTGATCGCCGAGCAGTTCGGCACGCTGGAATCACTCTACCCTGGGCGTATCGATTTAGGCTTGGGACGCTCGCCGGGCACCGATCAACGCACCATGATGGCCCTGCGTCGCCACCAGAATGCGGAAATCGACGATTTCCCCCGCGACGTACAGGAATTACAGCGCTATTTTGCTGATGCTCAACCAGACCAGGCGGTGCGCGCCGTGCCGGGCCAGGGCTTGCAAGTACCGCTTTGGCTGTTGGGCTCCAGCCTCTACAGCGCACAATTAGCGGCAGCATTGGGGTTACCGTTTGCCTTCGCCGCGCATTTCGCCCCGGATATGTTGCTTCAGGCGATGACGTTGTATCGGGAGAAATTCAAACCCTCTAGCACACTGAACAAGCCCTATGCCATGGTGTGCGTGAACGTGATTGCGGCTGAAACTGAACGCGATGCGCGTTTCTTGTTCACCTCGGTGCAACAGCAGTTTCTGAATTTGCATCGTGGGCAACCCGGACCGCTGCCTGAGCCGTTGCAAAATATGGATTTACTCTGGTCTCCGGCCGAACAGTTTGGCGTGGATCAAGCGCTACGTTTGGCGATCGTCGGTGACAACAGTAAAGTGCAACATGGTTTGCGCAGCTTGCTGCGAGAGACTAAATCAGACGAGATATAGCCAACCGACTTAAAAATGATTACATCCTATGCCCTGATATGCGGCAAAGAAGCATAGCTGGCTGTTATCAAAATAATGTCGCTTGGCTATAATGATCAACGGACAGATCTTTGATCATCAAGCACGAAGAGACTCTTTCGAGCGGATCATGCAGATACGTCAGTCGGTGATCGGCTAACGTCATGTCATCTGGTAGAGAGGGAATCCCCTCTCTACCACAGCGACAGCCTAAAGGTTATTTTTCGCCTGCGGTGTAAGGCAAGCTGTCAAAGGTGCGAAGTGCCTTCTTACCGTAGGGATCGCCGATCAAACGTTTTGATTCTCGAAACGCAGGGCTGACCAGGCTTTTTTCCGGTTCCTGAATATCGTAGCTCAGTCCCGCCAACGTTGACCAGGTATGTAGTAGATGCGCATTGCTGTATTTCCGGTCTACGTAAGGGGCATAGTCGATCGGGTGATCTTTCTGCCACTGTGGCGAGTTCCAGAGAATGAACGGCACGGTGTACATGGTACGCGTCGGTGCAGATTCATCGCGCCCGAGCACGTTGTGCGGCGGCGTCTCGTAAACGTCTTCACCGTGATCCGAGAAGTAAAGCAGGAAGCCATTCGGCCGCGTTTTTTCAAAGGTGCGGATCAGCGTTTCGACCACGTAATCGTTGTACAGCTCGGCATTGTCGTAATCGTTGTAGACTTCGACATCGCTGTCGCTCACGCCGTCAGGAATGCCTTCTCGCCCGACAAATTTCGTTGCCTCTTCCGGATAACGAAATTTGTATTTCATGTGAGTGCCTAACAGGTGCACCACAATGAATTTCTTCTCAGCGGGATCGGCCAATACCTTTTCAAACGGGGCGAACACCACGTCATCGTACTGACGCGCGCTTTGCGTGCGCTGATTGTTCATATAGAACTGTTCGTCCGTCTGCTGGGAGAACACGGTCAGCAAGGTATTCCGTTTAGTCATGGTCTGCTGATTGGTGATCCAGAACGTTTTATATCCGGCCTGTTTCATCATGTTCATCAGCGAGGGCTTGGTCAGATAGAGATCCGGCTGCAACTCATCGGCAAACGTCAGCGCCTGCTGCAAGATTTCAATGGTGTACGGACGTGAGGTCACGACATCGTTGAACACCACCAGATTGGGATCGCTTTTACGCAGCGCGTCCAGACGGGGCGTGGTCTCACGACCATAGCCATACAGGCTCATACGACTACTGGTGGTTGACTCACCGATCACCAGCACCAGCGTGCGCGGCGTATCGCCGTTCGCGTCTTTCAGATTTGCCAGCGGAGGTAAGGCCGCATTCTGCTTGAGCATTTCTGTCATTCTTGCCAACTGCTGGCGGTACTCAACGTAACCCGCAATATACTGCCACGGCGCAGTGGTGGACATACGGCTTGCCAGATAACCGCTGGCCTCTTCCAGTGTTTCGCCCTCGTTATGCATTTTTTTATAAAGGGGTACACCAAACAGCACCACGGCAATTAAGGTACATACCGTCACTTTATATTTAAACGGCAGGTAAACTGGTCGCACTTTACGCCACAGGAACCCAACTATCGCCGTATAAAAAAGCAATATAGCCAAAACTTTCAGACTGAAATATTGACTTACATATTCACCGGTTTCTTTGCTATTAGACTCGAACATCACAAACATAACGCTTTGTGAAAACTCTTGTTTATATATCGAGTAATAACCCAAGGCGATCAGAGAGGTAGTCCATAACAGAATACCCAGTACGCTGCTAATGATTTTGGTTCTGGCAGGGAAAACAAAAACCGGGATCAGCCATAGCAAGCTGTAAAGTAACGAATCGCGTAATCCTGTAGTGCCGCTATGACCGGTCAGAACAATGACAAGCTGGAGTGCGCAGGAGAAAAACCAAAAATAGAGCAAAAGCCACCCGAGCGAGCGCCAACTAAAGCGTTCCTTAACAAAGCGTTCAGACATATTTAATTCCACACAACGTTGTTATTTTTTATGCAGCGCCAAATAGCACTACTTTAATGAGGTCTCTTTTTTTAGTACCTATCTTCCGGCACCGTAATAACCACGCCGAAGAGGTGGACTATCCCTTTAAAACCTTAAAACAAAATTAAGTTCAGCCGGTGAGTCAAAAAAAAACAAGGGTAAAAGTTATGTAAGGGACTATTTTAGGTTTTGAAGCGAAGTGTTGAACTTCGCCCCAAAGATAAGCCAATACGTCAGCTACCCACTGTTATTTTTATTGACCAACGTCCGCAGGACGGCGACGCGGAGCGCGTTGCCCTTCACTGCGTTGACCATCAAGGTTGAAATTGCGTTCGCGACGTTCGCCCTGACCTTCACGACGAGCATCACCCTGCCCACCGAATGAACGACGGCCACCGTCACGACGATCGCCAGCACCAGAACGCAGTGCGCCACGGCTGTCACTGCGTTCACGACGTTCGAACGGCTGTGCATCACCGATCAGTTGCATGTTCATCGGCTTGTTCAGGATGCGCGTGCGGGTAAAGTGTGTCAGCAGATCGCCCGGCATTCCCTTCGGCAATTCGATGGTGGAGTGCGATGCGAACAGCTTGATGTTACCGATGTAGCGGCTGCTGATATCCCCTTCGTTGGCAATAGCGCCAACGATATGGCGAACTTCAACACCGTCATCACGACCCACTTCGATGCGATACAGTTGCATCTCACCCACATCACGGCGCTCACGACGCTGCGGACGTTCACCGTCATTACTCGGGCGACGATCGCCACGGTCATTACGCTCATCACGATCGCGGAATTCACGGCGCGGACGACGCTCAATCGCCGGTTCCGGCGGCAGGATCAGCGGACGCTCACCTTGCGCCATTTTCAACAATGCCGCTGCCAGCGTTTCGATATCCAGCTCTTCAGCCGGTTGCAGTTTAGCCAGCAACGCGCGGTACATATCCAGATCGCTGCTTTCGAGCTGTGACTGCACTTTGGCGGCAAACTTCGCCAGACGGCGCTCGCCTAACAGTTCAACGTTCGGCAAATCGACTTCAGGGATTGTCAGCTTCATGGTGCGTTCAACGTTGCGCAGCAGGCGACGTTCACGGTTTTCCACAAACAGTAATGCACGACCAGCACGACCGGCGCGGCCAGTACGGCCAATACGGTGCACGTAGGATTCTGCATCCATCGGAATATCGTAGTTCACCACCAGGCTGATACGTTCCACATCCAGACCGCGCGCCGCAACGTCAGTGGCGATCAGAATATCCAGACGGCCATCTTTCAAGCGCTCCAGCGTCTGCTCACGCAGTGCCTGGTTCATGTCACCGTTCAGTGCCGCGCTGTTGTAACCGCTACGCTCCAGCGCTTCAGCCACTTCCAGCGTTGCGTTCTTGGTACGCACGAAAATAATGGCGGCGTCAAAATCTTCCGCTTCCAGGAAACGCACCAGCGCTTCGTTCTTACGCATGCCGTGCACAGTCCAGTAGCTCTGGCTGATATCCGGACGCGTCGTCACGCTTGATTGAATGCGCACTTCCTGCGGATCTTTCATAAAGCGGCGCGTAATACGGCGAATCGCTTCCGGCATGGTTGCTGAGAACAACGCCGTTTGGTGCTGAGCCGGGATCTGGGCCATGATGTTTTCAACATCGTCAATGAAGCCCATACGCAACATTTCGTCAGCTTCATCTAGCACCAGACCACTCAGGTTGGAGAGATCGAGCGTACCGCGTTTCAGGTGATCCAGCAGGCGTCCCGGTGTACCAACAACAATTTGCGCACCCTGGCGCAGCGCACGCAACTGAACGTCGTAGCGCTGGCCGCCATAGAGCGCTACCACACTCACACCGTGCATGTGTTTAGAGAAATCATTACAGGCTTCAGCCACCTGCACCGCCAACTCACGGGTCGGTGCCAGCACCAGCATTTGCGGCGCTTTCAGTTCAGGCTTGATATTGTGCAGCAGCGGTAATGAAAACGCCGCCGTCTTGCCGCTACCGGTCTGGGCCATACCCAGCACGTCGCGGCCATTAAGCAAATGAGGAATACATTCTGCCTGGATGGGAGAGGGCTTCTCATATCCCAGATCCGACAGTGCATTCAAAATAGGAGCGGACAGCCCCAGGTCAGCAAAAGAGGTTTCAAACTCTGCCATGTAAACGTGCCTCATAGTGAAATGGCGGCCAGTCTACACGTAACTTGTCGAGAAAATACTCAGTCATTTTCATTGAAAAGTGTGAACCGGCTCAAATTAGATTAAAAAAACGAACAAAAAAGCCCTCGCCCGTTAAGGCGTAGGAAACGCTGGTTCCCGGCTGATTACGTTCGTCAGCTATTGCTGGTCCGATCCTGATAGGTCGTCTTGCTCTTGGCCTAACAATGCCAATTCCAACAATGCATAGCGGTGCTCAACAAAGTTATGTACGTTGTTGGCGACCGTCAGCTTGAACAGCGCCATGGCGTTGTTCTTGTCCCCCAGACTTAGGTAGTGCTTACCTAAATAGAAGTCGGTTTCACTGAGATGCTCAGCGAGCGAAGTGTTATCCGTTGCTTCTGCCTTCAGGCGCTCCATAAGCACAGCTTCACTGATGTTGCCCAGGTAGAATTCGACAATATTCCATCCCCAAGGACCTCTTTCTGCACTGTCATAACGCTTCTTCAGAGCGGCCTTGGCAGCATTGGGATCTATCTCCCGCTCAGCCAAATACAGCCATAACGTACGGAAAGGATCGTTCGGATCGTCTCGATAAAACGCCAGCAGATCATGCTGCGCTAACAGGTAACGACCGCCATAATACAAGGCGATGCCCCGGTTCAAACGCGCATAATTGTAAGTTGGATCAAGCTCTAGTACAGAATCAAACGCTTCATAGGCAGCATCAAAATTGCCTGCCTGCGTTAAATAAATGCCGAGGTAGTTAAACACCTCCGGCATATCCGGACGGATTGATAGAGCTTGTGAAAAATCATTACGCGCTAACGCTCTCAGTCCGAGACTATCATACAGCACTCCGCGCTCATATAATAGCTGTGCGCGTTCGTCATCGGTTAACGCCCGACTGGCAAAAATTTGTTCCATGCGTGCCAAAATGACTTCCAGCTGTAAAGCAGACTGCACTGGAATTGCCAATACCGCGTTTTTACGCCAATCCGTGTTGCTGCATCCTGCCAGCATAAGTGCTGTCGCAACATAACACCAGCGTAAGAAAGGCTTCATTTCCCACTCCCGAAGACAAACATTGGATGAACATCCTGTCCCCGCACGCTCAATGTGAGGCTATCCGCGCCTCACAAATGCCCAACTCCCCGCCGTGGCAGGGAGTGGCAAAATAACAGCAAAACGGCTGTTATTCTTCCTCAGAAGGCGCTGTAGCAGCGGCATCCTGAGACTGAGCAGTTGCTTCCTTGATACTCAAACGTACACGGCCCTGACGGTCAACTTCCAGTACTTTAACCGGAACTTCCTGACCCATTTGCAGGTAGTCAGTGACTTTCTCAACGCGCTTGTCAGCAATTTGAGAAATGTGTACCAGACCTTCTTTGCCGCCGCCAATGGCAACGAACGCGCCGAAATCAACGATGCGCGTTACCTTACCCTGGTAGACACGACCGACTTCGATTTCTGCGGTGATCTCTTCGATACGACGAATAGCATGACGCACTTTCTCGCCGTCGGTGGCGGCGATTTTCACCGTACCGTCATCTTCGATCTCGATGGTAGTGCCGGTTTCTTCGGTCAGCGCACGGATCACAGAACCACCTTTACCGATAACGTCTTTGATCTTGTCGACGCTGATCTTGATGGTGTGGATACGCGGTGCAAACTGAGAAATATCACCACGCGGCGCGCCGATAGCCTGTTCCATCACACCCAGAATGTGCAGACGCGCACCCTTGGCCTGATTCAGTGCAACCTGCATGATTTCGCGGGTGATACCTTCAATTTTGATATCCATTTGCAGTGCGGTAACGCCTTCGCGGCTACCGGCCACTTTGAAGTCCATATCGCCCAGGTGATCTTCGTCACCCAGAATGTCGGACAGCACCACAAAGTTATCGCCTTCTTTAACCAGACCCATTGCGATACCCGCAACGGCGGCTTTGATCGGCACGCCAGCATCCATCAGCGCCAGAGAGGCACCGCAGACAGAAGCCATGGAAGAAGATCCGTTGGATTCTGTGATTTCAGATACCACACGCACCGTATACGGGAACTGAGCGGCAGTAGGCATCACAGCCAACACACCACGTTTCGCCAGACGACCGTGACCAATTTCACGACGCTTCGGCGAGCCAACCATACCGGTTTCACCCACAGAGTACGGAGGGAAGTTGTAGTGCAGCAGGAAGCGATCGGTGGTTTCACCGGTCAATCCATCAATATTCTGTGCATCACGCTCGGTGCCCAGCGTCGCCGTTACCAGCGCCTGAGTTTCACCGCGAGTGAACAGCGCAGAACCGTGGGTTCTCGGCAGCACGCCAGTACGCACATCCAGCGCACGGATCATGTCTTTTTCACGGCCGTCGATACGCGGTTCACCACGCAGTACGCGGCTGCGCACCACATTTTTCTCTATGCTGCCCAGAACGTCCTGAATCTCACCCGCATCCAGCGTGTCGTCCGCAGCCAACAATTGGGCTTCAACGTCAGCTTTGATGACGTTGATTTGTTCGTAACGTTCTTGCTTCTCGGTGATGCGATAAGCATCGCCCAAGCGCGCCTCAGACAGTGCCTGCACGCGTTCCAACAACGCAACGTTGACGGCCGGTGCCTGCCAATCCCAACGCGGTTTACCCGCTTCTTTCACCAGCTCATTGATGTTGTCGATAACCACCTGTTGCTGCTCGTGGCCAAACACCACCGCACCCAACATTTGATCTTCGCTCAGCAGATCCGCTTCGGATTCCACCATCAACACAGCACCTTCGGTACCGGCAACCACCAGATCCAGACGGCTCTGTTTCAGTTCATCAATGGTCGGGTTCAGTACAAACTGGTCGTTGATGTAACCAACGCGTGCGGCACCAATCGGCCCGTTAAACGGCAGACCGGACAGGCTCAACGCCGAAGACGCACCGATCATCGCTACGATATCTGGGTTGATCTGCGGATTTACAGAAACCACCGTTGCGATAACCTGCACTTCATTGACAAAGCCATCGGCAAACAGCGGACGGATCGGGCGGTCAATCAGACGCGAAATCAGGGTTTCGCCTTCGCTCGGACGGCCTTCACGACGGAAAAAACCGCCAGGGAAACGGCCCGCAGCATAAGTACGTTCTTGATAGTTAACGGTCAGTGGGAAAAAGTCCTGACCGGTTTTAGCCTTTTTCGCCCCGACAACGGTTACGAAAACAGCGGTGTCATCCATGCTGACCATAACGGCAGCAGTGGCCTGACGTGCCATCATGCCCGTTTCGAGCGTGACAGTATTCTGACCGTATTGAAACTTACGTACGATAGGATTTAGCAAAATAATATCCTTTACTCAGGGTTTATCATTCTCGGGTTTACCAGATGCCAGCCGATGTCGTTATGTTCGGCACAGCGTCTCCCCGTTGATTACAAACCATCTCACTACATCCTCGCGACTAATGACAACCCTCACGTCATGCGGGAACAAGTCCAAAAAGAGACATGAAGTTTCTCATTAGCCGCGCGAACCTCTGTAGCGAACGGCGACGACAAAGTCGGTAATACATTACTCTGTTTTGCAAGCACTTCCTAGAAGAAAGGGGCCCTATGAGGCCCCTTTCCACTGAAACTCGCCAGATTAGCGACGCAGACCCAGACGCTCGATCAGGGTAGCATAACGCGCTACATCTTTACGCTTCAGGTAGTCCAGCAGCTTACGGCGCTGAGAAACCATACGCAGAAGACCACGACGGCTGTGGTGATCCTTTTTGTGCTCGGAGAAGTGGCCTTGCAGATGGTTAATCTGCGCGGTCAACAGAGCAACCTGCACTTCGGTAGAACCACTGTCGTTAGTGCCACGACCGAAGTCTGCGACGATTTTTGCTTTAGCTTCAACGCTTAGAGACATTGTAATACTCCAAAACAGTATAGATAAAAAAACAGGTGCCGATCTCTAATTCAGCAACCTAAGTAACCTATTAAAAATAGGCCGCACCATTCTACTCTCAGCCATGGCCGATCGCAAGGCAGACACGGTAAGCCTTATTCCGAGAATTCGGCCACCAAACGCTTGGGTGCCACGCGTCCGGCATCATCGATAATCCCCATACCAATAAACGCACGGGCATCGCCTTCGGTGATACGAACCATCCCTTCAACAGGAGCGTTAGCCGCCGCAACAGCCTGCCCAAGTTTGAGATAACCTGCCACGGCTGGCGGCAGATTCACCTCAGGATAATTGCTGACGGGGCTGTCCATAGGCATCAGCAGCGGATCCAGCACCGCTTCAAGGGATTGCCCTTCCGTTTGCGCTTGCGCCAACAGGGCTTGCAATTGATCCAAGGTGACCATGCGCTCTGCCGGATAAGTGGCAACCTGCACGCGGCGCAGATAAGTCACATGGGCACCACAGCCGAGCATTTCACCGAGATCGTCGATGATGGTGCGAATGTAGGTGCCTTTGGAACAGTGAATTTCCAGTTCCAGCTCATCTGCATCGTGACGAATAAACAGCAGTTCGTACACGGTGATATCACGAGCTTCAAGTGGGACCGTGATCCCCTGGCGCGCATACTCGTACAATGGGCGGCCCTGGTGCTTCAGCGCGGAATACATCGATGGCACCTGCTGCGTGGTACCACGAAAGCGTTCCAGTGCCTCCGCCAACGCCTGCTCGGTAAAGGTCACCGCACGCGTTTCCACCACATTGCCATCGGCATCTGAGGTGTCAGTACGCTGGCCCAGACGAGCGATCACCCGGTAGCGTTTATCCGAATCCAGCAAATACTGGGAGAACTTGGTGGCTTCCCCCAGGCAGATCGGCAGCATTCCGGTCGCCAGCGGATCCAGTGCTCCGGTGTGTCCGGCCCGGTTGGCATTAAAAATGCGCTTTACCTTTTGCAGCACGTCGTTGGATGACGCACCTTGTGGTTTATCCAGCAATAACACGCCGTGGATATCACGGCCGCGACGACGAGGACGACTCATCAATCCTCCCGATCGTCGTCACCGTTGGCAGAACGCTTCTCGGCATCGCTGCGCAAGACGTTGGTCACCAGGTTGGACATCCGCATCCCTTCCACCAACGAGTTGTCGTAGGCGAAAGTCAATTCCGGCACCACGCGCAAACGCATGGCCTTACCTAGCAGCACACGAATAAAACCAGAAGCATCCTGCAATGCTTTGATGCCCGCTTTCACCTGCTCGGGTTCGTTATCGTTCAGAAACGTCACAAATACCTTGGCATACGCCAAATCACGTGACAGATCGACACCAGAAACCGTCGCCATGCCAATGCGCGGATCCTTCACTTCACGCTGAAGAATAATGGCGATCTCTTTCTGCATCTCTTGCGATACGCGCTGAGTGCGACTGAATTCTCTAGCCATAATCGAGTCCTCAAGGAAAAATCAGGGGGCACTAGGCCCCCTATAAGTCAATACGACGTGCAAACGTTGCGCGTCTCGCCATACCGTGACCGGTTAAGCGATAGTACGTTTGATCTCGATAATTTCGAACACTTCGATGTTATCGCCAACACGCACGTCGTTGTAGTTCTTCACGCCGATACCACATTCCATGCCGTTACGTACTTCGTTAACGTCATCTTTGAAGCGGCGCAGAGATTCCAACTCGCCTTCATAGATAACCACGTTGTCACGCAGCACACGGATAGGGTTGTGACGTTTCACGATACCTTCCGTCACCATACAGCCAGCGATCGCGCCAAACTTCGGTGATTTGAACACATCGCGAACTTCGGCCAAGCCGATGATCTCTTGCCTGTATTCCGGTGCCAGCATACCGCTCATCGCCTGCTTCACTTCGTCGATCAGATCATAGATAACGGAGTAGTAACGCAGATCCAGACTTTCTGCTTCGACAACGCGACGGGCAGACGCATCGGCACGAACGTTAAAGCCCAGAATGATAGCGTTGGATGCTGCGGCCAGCGTCGCGTCGGTTTCTGTGATCCCACCGACGCCGGAGCCAACAATCTTCACTTTCACTTCGTCGGTGGAGAGTTTCTGCAACGAATCGGCAATCGCTTCCACGGACCCCTGAACGTCGGCTTTCATCACGATGTTCAGTTCGGACACTTCGCCTTCGGTCATGTTGGCGAACATGTTTTCCAGTTTGGATTTCTGCTGACGCGCCAGTTTCACTTCGCGGAATTTACCTTGACGATAGAGCGCCACTTCACGGGCTTTCTTCTCGTCACGCACCACGGTGGCTTCATCACCAGCAGCCGGAACACCGGACATACCGAGGATTTCTACCGGAATGGACGGACCCGCTTCGGTAATTTCACGGCCCAGTTCATCACGCATGGCACGCACGCGGCCATATTCGAAACCGCACAGCACGATATCACCCTTGTTGAGGGTACCTTCACGCACCAGAACCGTAGCAACCGGGCCACGGCCTTTGTCCAAGAAGGATTCAATCACCACGCCGCTTGCCATGCCTTTGCGAACGGCCGTCAGTTCCAACACTTCTGCTTGCAGCAGAATGGCATTGAGCAAATCATCAATACCGGTACCGGCTTTGGATGACACAGGGACAAACTGGCAATCACCGCCCCACTCTTCAGGGATGATGCCGTATTGCGTCAGTTCATTTTTGACGCGATCCGGATCGGCTTCTGGCTTGTCAATTTTGTTGACCGCAACCACCACCGGCACCTTGGCCGCTTTGGCGTGTTGGACGGCTTCGATGGTCTGCGGCATCACACCGTCATCGGCAGCAACCACCAGCACCACGATATCCGTTGCCTGAGCACCACGTGCACGCATCGCGGTAAACGCGGCGTGGCCCGGGGTATCCAGGAAGGTGATCATGCCATTTTCAGTTTCAACGTGGTAGGCACCGATGTGCTGGGTGATCCCGCCCGCTTCGCCTGCAGCCACTTTGGTGGAGCGAATGTAGTCCAGCAGTGACGTTTTACCGTGGTCAACGTGACCCATGATGGTCACGACCGGTGCGCGCGACTCTGCCGCAACACCCATATCACGGTCGCTCATTACCGCTTCTTCAAGCTCGTTTTCGCGACGCAGGATAACCTTGTGGCCCATTTCTTCCGCCACTAACTGGGCCGTTTCCTGATCGATGACCTGGTTGATGGTCGCCATGGCACCCAGCTTCATCATGGTCTTAATGACCTGAGAGCCTTTCACCGCCATTTTGTTCGCCAATTCGGCAACCGTCACGGTTTCACCGATTATCACGTCGCGGTTAACTGCCTGAGCTGGCTTATTAAAGCTTTGCTGCAACGTGCTGGTCTTACGCTTGCCTTTACCACCACGGGTTGCGGCACGCGCTTCTTCACGGTCAGCTTTATTTTCAGACAGGCGGTTGCCTTTCTTCTGCTTGGGAGCTTTAGCTGTCCGGGTGCGGCTACGAGAATTACTTTCGACTTCGCGATCGTTTTCATCTTCAGCGACGCGGGCATGGTGCGACGTAGTGATGTGATAGTCAGTGCTATCCTCTTCTTCCCGCGGTGTCTCACTGGCCCATTTGGCGGCATTTTCTTCCGCCATACGGCGTGCTTCTTCTGCAACACGGCGCGCATCTTCTTCGACTTTGCTGCGAACAGCATCTTCAGATTTACGCTTCAGTTCAGCAGCCTCAGCTTCACGGCGGGCCTTATCTGTCGCAGGAACAGACTTTTTCGTACTATGATTATGTTGGTTGCTCACTTTTTCTTTTTCCGCTGTGTCACGCTTGGCTTTTTCAGCGGCCTCTCGCTTGGCTTGCTCTTCAGCTTCACGTTTCGCTTTTTCAGCCGCCTCACGCTGAGCTTTTGCTTCAGCTTCGCGTTGGGCCTGCTCTTCAGCTTCACGTTGAGCCAGTTCTTCCGCTTCCTGCCGTGCACGCTCTTCTTCTTCAGCCTGCTGACTGCTCAGCGGATCGCGCTGAACATACGTGCGTTTTTTGCGAACTTCAATCTGCACTGATTTACTTTTTCCGCCAGTGCTCGGAATATTCAAGGTACTGCGCGTTTTACGTTGTAGAGTCAACTTACCGGCCGCAGAACCGCGTTCGCGGTTCAAATGCGCCAGCAGCGTCTCCTTTTCCTGCTGAGACACGTTGTCCGATGCAGACTTAGTAATTCCCGCATCAGCAAACTGCTGTATCAGGCGGTCTACCGGAGTCTGAATCTCAACGGCCAGCGATTGTATGGTCACTTCTGTCATGCTGTTCCTTTCCTGCTACAGTGTCGTTATTCGTTTTCGTCGCCGAACCAGCAGATATTACGGGCGGCCATGATCAGCTCACCGGCCTTCTCATCGTTCAGCCCTTCAATATCTGTCAGATCGTCAACGCCCTGCTCAGCAAGATCTTCCAGCGTACATACTCCACGCGCGGCGAGAGTGAACGCCAACTCGCGCGGTAAACCCGGTAAACTGAGCAGATCTTCCGCCGGTTGGCCACTGCCACGGCTTTCTTCCTGCGCTAACGCCAACGTGGTCAATGCCGCTTTGGCACGTTCACGCAGTGCTTCGATGGTTTCCTCATCCAGACCATCGATCTCCTGAAGTTCCTTGATAGGCACATAGGCCAGTTCTTCAAGTGAGGAGAAACCTTCTTCAACCAGCACAGTAGCGAACTCTTCGTCGATATCCAGGTGCTTGGTAAATACGTCGATCGCCGCGTGTGCTTCCGCCTGATGCTTGGCTTGCAGGTCTTCAACGGTCATCACGTTCAGTTCCCAGCGGTCATCTGAACGGTGCTGTTTCAGCAGCTGAGAAGCCAGACGTACGTTCTGCCCGTTACGGCCGATCGCCTGTGCCAGATTGCTGGATTCCACCGCGATATCCATGGTGCAGGTATCTTCATCAACCACGATGGAAACAACATCTGCCGGTGCCATGGCGTTGATGACGAACTGTGCCGGATGATCGTCCCACAGAATGATATCAATGCGTTCGCCGCCCAGTTCGCTGGATACGGCCTGTACACGCGCACCGCGCATACCCACGCATGCACCCACCGGATCGATACGCTTGTCATTGGTTTTCACCGCGATTTTAGCGCGAGAACCCGGATCGCGAGCCGCCGCTTTGATCTCGATAACTTCTTCGCTAATTTCCGGTACTTCAATGCGGAACAGCTCCACCAGCATCTCAGGGCGTGAACGGCTGACAAACAGCTGTGCGCCACGCGCTTCCGGTCTTACTGAGTACAGCACGCCGCGAATGCGGTCGCCCGGACGGAAGTTTTCACGCGGCAGCATATCTTCACGGCCAATCACCGCTTCTGCGTTGTTGCCCAGATCCAACGAAATGTTGTCGCGGTTCACCTTTTTTACCACGCCCGTGACGATATCGCCTTCCTGCTCACGGAACTGATCGACCACCATGGCACGTTCAGCTTCACGTACTTTCTGCACGATAACCTGTTTAGCCGTTTGCGTGGTGATACGGTCAAACGTGACGGATTCAATCTGATCTTCAATGTAGCCGCCGAGGTCGATGCTCGGATCTTCAAATTGAGCCGCTTCCAACGTAATTTCACGCGTCGGTTGCGTCACTTCATTGACGGCAACCCAACGACGAAAGGTATCGAAATCGCCGGTTTTGCGATCGATGCAAACCCGAACGTCAATTTCCTGTTCGTATTTTTTCTTTGTTGCTGTCGCTAACGCAGTTTCCAGTGCTTCAAAAATTTTTTCGCGCGGAACGGCTTTTTCGTTGGAAACTGCTTCAACAACAGCCAGAATCTCTTTGTTCATCCTAGTTGCCTCATCCAAACTTTAAAAGTGGGGTACCAGGTTCGCCTTGTGGATGTTGCTCAGTGCGAACACTTCATCTTTGCCTTCCACTGTTACGGTAATCATCTCACCTTCAACGGATTTGATAATTCCCGCCCATTTACGACGGTTTTGTACCGCCATGCGCAGCACCAGGGTCACTTCTTCGCCGAGGAAACGCACGTAATGTTCTGCGATGAATAAAGGACGATCCAGGCCAGGTGATGACACTTCCAGGTTATAGGCAACCGTAATGGGATCTTCAACATCCAGCACCGCACTCACCTGGTGGCTGACATCAGCACAATCATCAACTGTGATGCCGTCTTCACTATCAATATAGATACGCAGCGTCGATTGGCGACCACGGATAAACTCAACGCCCACCAATTCGTAGCCTAATGCTTCAACGGGTGCCGAGATCATCTCTGTCAATTTCTGTTCTAATGTGAACAAGCGCACCCCCAAGACATAAAAAAAGGGCTAAAAGCCCAGTTATGTTGTTGCCAAATAACAAAAAACCCCGAAATATCGGGGCTTTATGCAACTGGACCCTATATACCGCAACAGTCTGCGGCATTACTTCTCGCAAGGATTTTTTCAAAAAACCGCTGTGGGTGTCATAACCGCCACTCACAGCTCATTTGAAAAAAAACTTAAGCGAAAGAAGTGATTTGGTTGCGGGGGCCGGATTTGAACCGACGACCTTCGGGTTATGAGCCCGACGAGCTACCAGGCTGCTCCACCCCGCGTCCGAAAACGTGGCAAATAGTACGCCGCCAAGCGTGAAAAAGCAAGCTATGAATCAGAGATGATGCGAGGACAAGATCTGAAATCTTTCTCTATTATATTGAAAAGAAAAGACAGTTGTCAACCCTTGAAAAACAGCCCGTCGAGCGCGCACAAAAACAGAGAGAAACGTCTTAATTCAGCGCAAAAACGCTGAAAAAAACAGCGTTTAAGTCGTATCCCTTTTTTAAGAAACTCAATTAGCAAAAAACGCTCCTTATTGTGATGAAACTCACCATTTAAAACAACAAATAGCTCACCTCATCAGCATTTAATCCTTACACGCCGCTCACCCGCTCACTTTGTAACCTACTGAGTGAAAATGTAAATTTACCGTAAAATTAGAGTATGGTAATAAGGAAACGAAATTTACAACTACCACTATTTTTAGGAAAGATGCTAATGACATCGCCTTTTTTAGTAACATCTTGTTATGCGCAGCACAGCAAAATTAACACCAAGTTTAATAAACGCATCATCGCACTCGTGGTAAGCACCGCTATCACCGCCCCCACGCTAGGCTGTGTCCCTTAATTGCTTGAGCTATAGTATCCATCTGTTTCTAAGACACTTTGGATTATGGCTCGCTACGATCTTTCTGATGAAGCATGGGCAATCATTGAGCCCTTGTTACCAACCGTTTTGACATCTCCGCAGGCAGGCCGGCCATGGGCAGAACATCGCAAAATCGTCAACGGCATGTTCTGGATACTGTGTTCAGGTGCCCCATGGCGTGATTTACCTGAACGTTACGGCCCATGGAAAACCGTTTATAACCGTTTCAATAGATGGTCAAAGTCTGGAATTATTAACATTATTTTTAATAGGTTACTTTCATTTCTTGATGCTCATGGACTTGTTGACTGGTCAGCCACTGCGCTGGATGGCAGCAATATCCGTGCGCTCAAATGTGCGGCTGGCGCTCAAAAAAAACATCCCGATATTACCAACGATAACAGCCTGGGTCGCTCACGAGGTGGTTATGGCACCA
This sequence comes from Symbiopectobacterium purcellii, assembly GCF_052050035.1. Lineage (GTDB taxonomy): Bacteria > Pseudomonadota > Gammaproteobacteria > Enterobacterales > Enterobacteriaceae > Symbiopectobacterium > Symbiopectobacterium purcellii_A. The sequence continues at coordinate 1,938,536 of NZ_CP189882.1, read as the reverse complement.
AAATCCACATGGCGACTGACGGAAGCGGCATCCTGCTAAATATCGTACTGAGTGCTGGGCAGGCTCACGAAAGCCTGTTCGCGTTACGACTCCTGGACGGCATTGGCGTGCAACGGCAGAACGGTAGAATGAAGCGTCGTGGTCATGCGGTACTGGCTGACAAAGCCTACTCTGGCAATGCACTCCGTAACAAGTTGAAAAGAAAAGGGATAAAACGGTTATTCCCCGAAAATCAAATGAAAAACTGGCTTCAGATGGACGCTCACAACTTTATCGTGATGCTTATCGCCGTCGCAGCGTTGTAGAAAGATGTTTTGGCCGTTTAAAGGAATATAGACGGATTGCCACACGTTATGAAAAAACGGCAAGAAACTATCTAGCAATGGTGAAACTGGGCTGCATCCGCTTGTTTTACGCCCGGTTACGTAATTAAGGGACACAGCCTAGGTGCAACGTTGCCTGGCGGTGCCACGGTCGCTGCGGGTAACGTATCTATTGGCGGCAACGGCAATGCGATGACGGTAACTCAGCAATCCAATACTGCCATTGTTAACTGGAACAGTTTTTCTGTCGGTCAGGGCCAATCCGTTAATTTTATCCAACCGAGCAGTTCCTCGGCGATCCTCAATCGGGTAACCGGCTCCACACGCTCCTCGATCGCGGGCACGGTAACAGGGAACGGGTAGGTTTATCTGATCAACCCGAACGGTATTGCGATCACCTCCTCCGGCTCAGTAAAAGTGGGCGGTGGATTTGTCGCCTCAACGCTGGACATCAAAGATGAGGATTTCCTTAAAGGAAAAAGCCAGTTTACCGGAAACGGAAACTCAGCAGAGGTGAGTAATGCCGGGATCATCAGCGTAGGGCGCGGCGGATATGCGGCCTTGATGGGTGGCAGCGTAAAAATGACGGGCTTATCAATGTATAGCCAAGCGACTTAATTTTGATTACACCATATGGACTGAGAACAAACTCTCTGTATCGCAACCCATCTCTCTTTTTTTGCTTTTTGCTTGTGCCCATTTATGCTCAATTGGGTTAAGATCTGGCGAATATGTAGGCAAATACTCCACCATATACCCTGCATCGATGATGACTTGTTGAATATTATGTTTTTTGTGAAAAGTGGCATTGTCCATCATGATTACACTGTTTTTAGGGAGTACTGGGATAAGGACTTGTGTGACCCAGGCATAGAAAACATCGCTGTTAATATTGATATCAAATAATCCGATAGCAAACAGCGTTGTGCCTAATAAAGCGCCGATAACATTTGTTCTTCCCCTAGCTCCCCAGTTCTTCAGGCCAAAACACCGTTGACCTTTTGGGGAATAGCCGTGAGTCCGTGGGGCATCGTGTGAAAAACCACTTTCATCAATAAAAACAATAGGTTTACCTTCTTTTTCATACTGTTGTTTTTTTTGTTGAAATCCCTGCCGGGCGTTTTCGTCGGCTTTCGGATGACGTAGAGTTTTTTTTATAGGTCAATCCCAGCTTTTTAAGCGCTTGCCAAATGGCCTTCTGACAAACGCCAAAACGCTCTGCACGTTCTTTTTGGTAAGCATCTGGATATTGTTCAACATCTTTTATCAACTCGGATTTATCGATCTTTCGCTGACGCGTGGTCGATGCTTTTGACTCTATTTGATTAATCCAACGCGATACAGAGGCAGGGCCAATCCGAAATTGCTTCGCTGTTTCTCGGATACTCAACCCTTCGTTTTTCCGTGTAGATATCACTTTACGTCTAAAATCAATTGAATAGCTCATTTAAATAATGTAATCAAAATTAAGTCGTTTAGCTATACCGGTAGGCAAAGTGGGCTTGGGAGCCGCCGAGAAAGCCACGTTCGATCTCTCTGGCGATGGTTTCCTTCAAGTTGCCGTACCAAGCACCTCCGGAGTGAAAGAGGCGTTAATTCAGAATAACGGGACCGTATCCGCTGACGGCGGAGCCGTTATCATGACGGCTGCAACCGCACGCAATGCCGTCCGCAACGCCATCAACCTCTCCGGCGTTGTTGAGGCCAACAGCGTGGGCGGCCAAAACGGCGCGATCACCATTGGCGGCGGCGAAGGTGGTACCGTTACCGTATCGGGTACCGTGACCGCCACTTCGGCGCAGGGCAATGGCGGTAAGGTGAACATTACCGGCGATTCGATTGCTCTGGCGGGCGCCACGGTGGATGTCTCCGGTAAAACGGGCGGTGGCACCGTTAACATTGGCGGTGAACGCCAAGGCAAAGGCAGTACACAGCGCGCCACGACCACCACGCTTTATGCCACCACCGTGGTAAAAGCGGATGCAACCACCGATGGCAACGGCGGTAATGTTGTTGTGTGGTCAGATAAGCATACCCACTTTGCGGGCAACATCAGCGCTCGCGGCGCAGGTGCTGGCAGCGGGGGCGAAGCGGAAGTCTCCGGCAAAGCGACACTGGCTTACACGGGCAAAACCGATCTGTCGGCAGACAGTGGTAAATACGGTAACCTGCTGCTCGATCCGCACAATAAGCGTGTTGCTTAATAGTGAAATAAGGGTGTTTCGGTGATTGAAGTAAATTTTACGCTGTTCTGAGATGGAAATTCCAAAGACCGGCGCTAAGGAGTAAGAAGGTATAGCTAAACGACTTAATTTTGATTACATTATTTAAATGAGCTATTCAATTGATTTTAGACGTAAAGTGATATCTACACGGAAAAACGAAGGGTTGAGTATCCGAGAAACAGCGAAGCAATTTCGGATTGGCCCTGCCTCTGTATCGCGTTGGATTAATCAAATAGAGTCAAAAGCATCGACCACGCGTCAGCGAAAGATCGATAAATCCGAGTTGATAAAAGATGTTGAACAATATCCAGATGCTTACCAAAAAGAACGTGCAGAGCGTTTTGGCGTTTGTCAGAAGGCCATTTGGCAAGCGCTTAAAAAGCTGGGATTGACCTATAGCCAACCGACTTAAAAATGATTACATCCTATGCCCTGATATGCGGCAAAGAAGCATAGCTGGCTGTTATCAAAATAATGTCGCTTGGCTATATAAAAAAAACTCTACGTCATCCGAAAGCCGACGAAAACGCCCGGCAGGGATTTCAACAAAAAAAACAACAGTATGAAAAAGAAGGTAAACCTATTGTTTTTATTGATGAAAGTGGTTTTTCACACGATACACCACGGACTCACGGCTATTCCCCAAAAGGTCAACGGTGTTTTGGCCTGAAGAACTGGGGAGCTAGGGGAAGAACAAATGTTATCGGCGCTTTATTAGGCACAACGCTGTTTGCTATCGGATTATTTGATATCAATATTAACAGCGATGTTTTCTATGCCTGGGTCACACAAGTCCTTATCCCAGTACTCCCTAAAAACAGTGTAATCATGATGGACAATGCCACTTTTCACAAAAAACATAATATTCAACAAGTCATCATCGATGCAGGGTATAGCCAAGCGACATTATTTTGATAACAGCCAGCTATGCTTCTTTGCCGCATATCAGGGCATAGGATGTAATCATTTTTAAGTCGGTTGGCTATATTGTGCGCAGTATGCTCAGCCTGAAAGTGGATGATTACCTGCTCAAACCGGTCAAACAGAGCATCATGACCGATGTGATCAAAAGGGTGCTGCATTACGATGAGCAGGATAATCAGGTAACACGTGAACTAAAACAAAAAGTGTTTGCCCTGATCGACGACGGCGATTATCCCGCCTGGCATGAGCTGGTGTTTCAGACCATCGACGGTGCCTACTGGGATAAGTCTGGCGATCGCCGTCAGACGGTCGTGGATTTTCTTGCGCTGCTTGACCAATACGTGACGGCGCAAGGCGACAAGTTCGCCGCTTCTCATTCTGCGGCGCTGAAAGGGGTGATGCGCGACGTTGCCAGCCGTGGGCTGACGGAAGGGCTTTACTACCGTATTTTGCGCGGTGTTTTTACGCTAAGCGAAGCCCTGTTTGAGCGGGCGTTTAAAAGCGTTGCACCGCAGGGGGATTTTATCGAACGCGCGCGCTATCACATCGAGAAGAATATTTTCAGTAACATCACCCTGGATGATATCGCCGAACGCGCTTTTGTCAGCGCCTGTTATCTGAGCCGTGCCTTTAAGAAGGCTACCGGCACCGGTTTTTCTACCTATGTGGCAAATAGAAAAATTAAAATTGCCAAATCTCTGCTGCAATTCAGTGAGTTAAAGGTCAATACCATTGCGCTGGAATTGGCGTATCAGGATGCGAATTATTTCTGCCGCATCTTCAAGAGAGAGACCAATATGTCACCTTCCGACTACCGCAAACTGATGGTGTTTAACCCGCAGGTGACCCCACCGGAAGCGGGTAGCAGCGTAGTGCTACCCGCGCGGTGATAACGCAAAATAGTCCAATCTGACAGCAAGAAAGTTCACCAGAGCCGATCGCCCCACCGCGTAAAATAGCGGGATACTCTCAGTGGGGCGAGGCGTGTGTGGACGAGTACCTGTTTACTTCCGAATCGGTGGCGGAAGGCCATCCGGACAAAATCGCCGATCAGATTTCCGACGCGATTTTGGATGCGGTGTTGCTACAAGATCCCTGGGGCCGCGTGGCGTTCGAATGCCTGGTGAAGACCGGCGTCGCCATTGTGGCTGGAGAGATCACCACTACCGCATCGATTGATGTGGAAAGCGTGGTGCGCCACGCCATCAAACAGATCGGTTATAACCACTCTTCGCTCGGCTACGACGGCAATACCTGCGGCGTGCTCAACCTGATCGGGCGGCAGTCGCCGGATATTGCCAGCGGCATTCAGGGGGCGGCGTTAACTGAGCTGGGCGCTGGCGATCATGGCATTACCTTTGGCTACGCCACGGATGAAACGCCGGAATTGATGCCTGCCACCCTGGTCTATGCACATCAATTGATGGCGCGTCAGGCCCAATTGCGTAAATCCGATCGCCTGCCCTTTTTACGTCCAGATGCTAAAAGTCAGGTGACGCTGCGCTACCGCGATCGTCAGGTGATTGCGGCGGACACCATCGTCATTTCCACACAGCACGCACCCGACGTCTCGCTTGAAACACTGCGCGAAGTGGTGATCGAAGAGATCGTCAAACCCGTACTTCCCACACGCTGGCTGACGCCACACACCCGCATTCTGGTCAATCCGGCCGGGGCGTTTGTCACGGGGGCTGGTGGATGACTGCGGACTGACCGGGCGCAAGATTATCGTTGATACCTATGGCGGCGCTGCGTGCCACGGTGGCGGTGCATTTTCGGGGAAAGACCCTTCCAAAGTCGATCGCTCAGCGGCCTATGCGGCACGCTACGTGGCCAAGAACATCGTAGCCGCCGGATTAGCGGCGCGCTGTGAAGTGCAGTTGGCCTGGGCTATCGGCGTCGCGCGTCCGGTAGCGGTGCGCATCAACACGTTTGGTACCGTGCGGGTGAGTAGCGCCCGGTTGCAGCAACTGGTGGACGCGCATTTCGATCTCAGCGTTTACGGCATGATTACGTCGCTTGATTTACTGGCGCCGCGTTATCGCCACACAGCATGTTACGGGCATTTCGGGCGATCCGATTTTCCCTGGGAATTCACCGATAAAGCCGCGTTGTTACAGAGCGCGGCTTCATTGATATAACGATAAACAGGAATCGCTTATGGGTAAGCAAAGTTTGGGTCTGATAGAAACCGTGGGGCTTGCCGCGGCCGTTGAGGCAGCGGATGCGGCGGTGAAATCTGCTAATGTCAATCTGGTTGGCTATGAGCTGACAAAAGGCGACGGCATGGTCACCGTGAAGCTGGAAGGGGAAGTGGGGGCCGTCAATGCCGCGATTGCAGCGGCCAAAGTGGGGCAGGTCTACGCCCATAAGGTGACTGCGCGCACCGCTGAAGGGATTGAAGCCATCACGCATTCAGCAGACACGGTTGGCGTTGCCAAACCGCAGCCACGGGCACCGGAAGTGGTTATCACGCCGCCTGCTGCACCTGAGCCAGAAGCGAAAGAAACCACGATTCCTGTGGTGATACTCGAGCCAAGCGATAATGGCGCGTCATGCGGGGATATAGCCAAGCGACATTATTTTGATAACAGCCAGCTATGCTTCTTTGCCGCATATCAGGGCATAGGATGTAATCATTTTTAAGTCGGTTGGCTATATATGGTGGAGTATTTGCCTACATATTCGCCAGATCTTAACCCAATTGAGCATAAATGGGCACAAGCAAAAAGCAAAAAAAGAGAGATGGGTTGCGATACAGAGAGTTTGTTCTCAGTCCATATGGTGTAATCAAAATTAAGTCGCTTGGCTATATCATCAATAAAGGGTCTACGATTCCGTAAAATTTGGGTCATGCAACCGAGGCGCTTGATACCCGCGATGGGTATGCTAAGCATGACCCGGCTGGTAATAATTCAGGCAACTCCCGCAATGGCAAGACATCTAAGAGCGTACGTAGCCAAAATGGGGAGATCGAGCTCGATATTCCGCGCGACCGCAACAGTATAGCCAACCGACTTAAAAATGATTACAGCCGATGCCCTGATATGTGGCAAAGAAGCATAGCTGGCTGTTATCAAAATAATGTCGCTTGGCTATACCTTCGAGCCGACACTGATCGGTAAGCACGAAAAGCAGCTTATAGCTAAGCGACATTATTTTGATAACAGCCAGCTATGCTTCTTTGCCACATATCAGGGCATCGGCTGTAATCATTTTTAAGTCGGTTGGCTATAACGGCTTCGATGACCGCATTATTTCTCTCTATTCCAGAGGGCTATCAACCCGTGATATTCAGGATCACTTTAAAGAAGTCTACGGGGTCGATGTTTCCGCTGACTTCATTTCTCAAGTGACCAATGCCGTGATGGATGACGTTAAGCGCTGGCAGCAACGGTCGCTGGATGCGTTTTATCCCATTGTTTACCTTGACTGTATTGTGGTCAAAAGCCAGGACGGCGGAGCCGTGACCAACAAGTCTGTTTACTTGGCTCTAGGCATCAACGGCCAGGGCGAAAAAGAGCTGCTGGGGCTATGGATAGCCAAAACCGAGGGGGCCAAGTTCTGGTTATCTGTAATGACAGAACTGAAAAATCGTGGGCTACAGGACATCTTCATCGCCTGCTGCGATGGCCTGAAGGGCTTTCCTGATGCCATTGAAGCTGTTTACCCGCATACGCGGGTACAGCTTTGCATCGTGCATCAGGTGCGGAACTCGCTGCGCTACGTCGGCTGGAAAGAGCGTAAAGCCGTTGCTGCTGACCTCCGCACTATAGCCAACCGACTTAAAAATGATTACATCCTATGCCCTGATATGCGGCAAAGAAGCATAGCTGGCTGTTATCAAAATAATGTCGCTTGGCTATATCTATAGTTCCGCAACGCTAGAGGGCGCTGAAGAGGCCCTGGATGCCTTCGCGGCCAAATGGGATGAGCAGTTCCCGACGATCAGCCCATCGTGGAGAAATAATTGGGAACGTCTCATCGTCATGTTTGATTTTCCGCAGGAGATTCGCAAGGTTATCTACACCACCAACGCGATAGAGTCGTTAAATGCTTCATTGCGCAAGATAACGAAAACGCGACGAATATTTCCAACGGATGATTCGGTGCTAAAATTATTCTATCTAGGTTGTGTCCCTTAATTACGTAACCGGGCGTAAAACAAGCGGATGCAGCCCAGTTTCACCATTGCTAGATAGTTTCTTGCCGTTTTTTCATAACGTGTGGCAATTCGTCTATATTCCTTTAAACGGCCAAAACATCTTTCTACAACGTTGCGACGGCGATAAGCATCACGATAAAGTTGTGAGCGTCCATCTGAAGCCAGTTTTTCATTTGATTTTCGGGGAATAACCGCTCTTATCCCTTTTCTTTTCAACTCGTTACGGAGTGCATTGCCAGAGTAGGCTTTGTCAGCCAGTACCGCATGACCACGACGCTTCATGCTACCGTTCTGCCGTTGCACGCCAATGCCGTCCAGGAGTCGTAACGCGAACAGGCTTTCGTGAGCCTGCCCAGCACTCAGTACGATATTTAGCGGGATGCCGCTTCCGTCAGTCGCCATGTGGATTTTGGTGCCATAACCACCTCGTGAGCGACCCAGGCTGTTATCGTTGGTAATATCGGGATGTTTTTTTGAGCGCCAGCCGCACATTTGAGCGCACGGATATTGCTGCCATCCAGCGCAGTGGCTGACCAGTCAACAAGTCCATGAGCATCAAAAAATGAAAGTAACTTATTAAAAATAATGTTAATAACTCCAGACTTTGACCATCTATTGAAACGGTTATAAACGGTTTTCCATGGGCCGTAACGTTCAGGTAAATCACGCCATGGGGCACCTGAACACAGTATCCAGAACATGCCGTTGACGATTTTGCGATGTTCTGCCCATGGCCGGCCTGCCTGCGGAGATGTCAAAACGGTTGGTAACAAGGGCTCAATGATTGCCCATGCTTCATCAGAAAGATCGTAGCGAGCCATAATCCAAAGTGTCTTAGAAACAGATGGATACTATAGCTCAAGCAATTAAGGGACACAGCCTAGCCTTGCATAATATCTCGGCTAAATGGACCCTACCAATCAGAGACTGGAAACCGGCTATGAGCCAATTCATGTTGATGTATGGAGATCGGATTTCCGGTTAAGCGATGGAGCCATTTACACGAAATTCTTTACAGACTCGGCTCGCATTATTAACGATAAACTATTTCACAGCTTCCACAGCTTTGATCAGGTCTTGGTATTTTGCGCCAAACTGATCGCGTACCGGTTGTGTCGCTTTGTAATAGTAATCGGTATCAATGTCGTAGAAATTCACGCCGCCAGCCTTCATTTTATCTAACGACTGATGGTTATAGGCATTCCACAATTCACGCTGTTCAAGTTGTGCTTCTTTCGCTAATTTAAGAATCAATTCCTGTTGATCTTTGGTGAGTTTATCCCATTTGGTTTTTGAATAGAGGAACAGTTCCGGAATAATAAAATGACGGCTCCAGGTAAAGTTTTTAGCGACCGGCATGTAGTTGTGCGCGACGAATGTGGGCGGATTGTTTTCCGTGCCATCGATAACGCAGGTTTGCATGCCGCTGAACACTTCACTGGTCCCCATAGCGATAGAGTTGGCACCCATGGCTTTCAGCGTAGCCAGTGCTACCGGGCTGCTCTGGACACGAATCTTCATGCCTTTGAGGTCTTCTGGTTTGGCGACCGGGGCTTTGGTGATCAGGTTACGTGTACCGGCATCCATCCAGCCAAGGAACACCAGCTTGGATTTGCTGTTATTGGGGCTTTGTTGAATAATTTAACCGTTTGATTTACATCTTCTTTAGGTAGAATGCATGTACAGAGACTGTATTTTGTTAGAACGACAAATCAAGTAGTTAGCACAATAAAAAGCATTACGGCTGGAAAACTTAGTTGTTGAAGTGTTATAATAATTATGTAAATCAGCATGTTAAATTATTCAACAAAGCCTGTTATTGGTAATCTTGTCACCAATTTCCTGACCAATTTTTCCGTCTAGCACTTTGTGCATATGATCTTCATCACGGAAAATATAGGGCAGGGTAAACACTTCGATTTCTGGCAAAATGGCGGCAACGGGGGTCATGGATACACGAATAATATCGATGGCACCCAATTGTGCCTGCTCAATCATTTGCTTCTCATCACCTAACACCCCGCCTGGAAAGGTTTTTATTTCCAGTTTTCCATCCGTGGCGGCTTTTAATTTCTCTCCCATTTTTTGTACGGCTACCACATTGGGATAGCCTTCGGGGTGAACATCGGATGCTTTGATTTGCAATGCACTGGCTGAATAACTCATAAACAGCGTGGCGGAGCTTAGGCAGATGCCTATCAGTGTTTTGGATAGCTTCATTCGGGTCTCCAGAAGTCTCGAAGATATATTCGTGGTGCGACTATTATTGCTCTATAAATAAAACCCGGTGCGTAATGAAGGGAATTAAAAAATTAAGTCAAAATAATTTCCCCTCATATTCAGGGGTAAACTAACCTATTATACCACTTTACGGAATGACTCGTATCACAAAAGATGTAGGTAACTGAATGAAACAATTGATGGTAATTGATTTCTAAATTGTCATTTTAATGTCTATGGAATTGTTTTTAGTGCTATTAATTATTGCTGATAAGGTTTTTCCTGTAAGACAACTTATCGTTCTCTAGGCTTTGTTGAATAAATCAGAATTAGCCGACAGGATGACTCCCTCTGCTACACCTGTTATCCTATCCTGACGCTGTGTGGCATACCCAACAACGTCATACGGTTCAGCGCTTTGACCATCGCTATGGCTTCACCTACTTGAGCCTCATAGTCACGCAGGCTCAGATGGCCACCCAGCAAAGTTTTTATGCGGAACATCGCTGTTTCTGCCACTGAACGCCGGTGATAACCCACTTTCTTTTTCCACATATCATTACTCCCGCTCAGACGCTGATTCGCCACCGCATGGTTACGTTCATGGTACTTGTCCGGCCAGTATTTGGCTCCGCTTCGCGGCGGGATAAGGGGCCTGATTTTCTTTCTTAGCAACGCATCGTGGCAGTAACGGGCGTCATAAGCACCGTCTGCTGACACTTCCCTGATTTTTCGGTGGGTTTGGTTAATCAGGCACGGCAGTGCCTGCGCATCTGTCGTTCCGCTGAGCGATAAGTCGGCACAGATAATCTCATGCGTCGCACTGTCTGCTGCCAGATGAAGCTTGCGCCACACTCTTCGTCTGTCAGCCCCATGCTGCCTGACTTTCCATTCACCTTCGCCAAAGACCTTCAGACCGGTACTGTCGATGACCAGATGCGAGATTTCACCACGCGTTGGCGTTTTTATGCTGATACTGACGGTTTTTGCCCGCCGACTGACCAGAGAGTAGTCCGGGCAGCGCAGTGGCAGGCTCATCAGTGTAAAAACCGAGTCGACAAAGCCCTGTAATGCCCGGAGCGACAGGTTAAACACGCGCTTTATCATCAAAACCGTGGTAACAGCCATATCGGTGTAGTAAAGCGGCCGACCACGACCTTCAGGCGAAGAACTGTCAGTCCATGCAGCGATGGCCGACTCATCAAGCCAGACCGTCAGGGAGCCGCGTTGTCTGAGTGCTTTGTTGTAGGTGGGCCAGTTGGTGATTTTAAACTTTTGCTTTGCCATGGGGAGCTGCTATCGGGAGCGATGATAGTGCTTTGATCCGGCGATCCCCTGAAAGTTCGATTTATTCAACAAAGCCCTTTTGGACAGGTCGCTCTGTCCCATCAATAAAGACGTCTTTAACTCCAGGAAAGGCGCGAAAAAATTCCTCAGCAGAGCGAATTTGACGAGCGGGCAAAACACATTCTCGCCCCAAGGTCATCTCTAAAACCGGCAATAATATTTTTACCCAGCGACATACCCGTGTTCTATCTAAACCAAAAAGAAGTCCTTGCAAATCATAGGTCGGATAACATTTTAAATACAATAAAATAAAAAGCAGTTTATCTAATGGGGTTGGGATAAATCCTTTCTGCCCTGCACCCATCTGCCGCTCGTGATCTTTTCGATTCTTTTTCCGATAAATCAAATAACAAGCTGAAAATTCAGCGGCTAAATTTTTCAATTCTTCGACTGATAATCCAATGATTGCTTTACATAAACGATTATCTCGTAACAACCGCTCTTTGTTGATCATTTCAAACCTTTATTCTCTAAGTTAAACCTCTTTTTATTCTCAATAGCCTGACAAAAAATGCAAGTCTCTATTCAGCAACTAGTTTATTGGAGACCAGAGTGGAGATTCACGTTTTACACCGTCAAGGCATGTCCATCCGCGCCATCGCGCGGCAGCTTTCATGCTCCCGCGAGACCGTTCGACGATATATCCGTAGTCCACTACCGGTGGCTGACATGCGTTACAAGCCGCGTATGCCTAGAACATGCAAGCTTGACCCGTTCAAGCCGTATGTTCTCGAGCGCGTTGCTGCTGCCAGACCACAGTGGATACCGGCCAGTGTGCTGCTGCGCGAGATAGGCCAACGGGGATATGATGGCGGCTATAGCATGCTTACCGCATTTCTACACCCCATGAAGCAGCCCGTTATAGCTAAGCGACATTATTTTGATAACAGCCAGCTATGCTTCTTTGCCACATATCAGGGCATCGGCTGTAATCATTTTTAAGTCGGTTGGCTATACTGAGGCGGTCACGCGCTTTGAGACCGAACCCGGCGTACAGATGCAGGTTGATTTCACCATCGTCAGGCAGGGCCATAACCCGTTGCTGGCCTTCGTCGCTACGCTGGGCTGGAGTCGGGCGACTTTCGTCAAGTTCTACAGCAACCAGGAGTCCGCAGCCTGGTGTGACGGCATTGAGTCTGCACTTAAGTTCTTTGGCGGAACTCCGCATCAGTTGCTGTTCGACAACGCCAAGGCCATCATTATTGAGCGTGATGTCTACGGGCCCGGCAAGCATCGCTGGAACCCACAGTTGACGCAACTGGCTGAGAAGTATGCCTTTACGCCTAAAGTTTGCCATCCCTACCGCGCCAAGACTAAGGGCAAGATCGAACGCTTCAACCATTACCTCAAGAACAGCTTTGTTGTGCCGCTTGCCGCCACGTTTCGCCAGGCTGGGCTGATACTGGACGTCCCCGCGGCTAATGCACGCATTGGTGAGTGGTTGATCACCGTTGCCAACACCCGTAAACATGGCACCACCGGTATTCCGCCTGAACAACGCATGCCGCGTGAGCGGGCTGCGTTGTTGCCATTGCCGAAGATAACACTGGCATTGCCTCCACCGGTACCGGCGAGTTGCTCGCGCCCCATACCCACAGAGAGTCTCCAGCACCCGTTGGCTACGTATCAGGCGCTACTGGAGGTAGAAGCATGAACCTCCAGCATGATCGTATCGCAGCGCTCTGCGAGCAGCTTAAGCTCGATAGATTACCGGCTGAGTGGCCCGCCGTTGCTCAGACGACGATCGACAGCAACGGCACTCATGCCGACTTCCTTGAAGCTGCTTTACAGCTTCAGCATGATGGGCTGAACGAACGGCGCCGGCAGACTATTTTGCGTTTATCAGGCCTACCGGTGATCAAGACGCTGGAGCAGTTTGATTTCGCCTTTGCGAGTGGCGTACCTCGCAGTCAGATCCAGGAGTTGGCCGGGCTGGCGTTTATCGAGCGTCAGGAGAACCTGGTCTTGCTGGGTCCGTCCGGGGTAGGTAAAACGCACCTGGCGACAGCACTCGGCTACAGAGCCGCGATGGCCGGAATGAGTATTCGGTTCGTCACAGCCGCAGATCTGATGCTACAGCTGCTCGCATCACATCGTCAGGGGGAGTTAAAAAGCTATCTTAATCGCGTTGTGGGTAAGCCTAAGTTGTTGATCATAGATGAGGTTGGCTACCTTCCCTTCGGTAAAATGGAAGCCAATCTGTTCTTCCAGGTTATCGCTAAACGGTATGAATCAGGCAGCGTGGTCCTGACCAGCAACCTGCCGTTTACCCAGTGGTCGGGGACATTCGGAGATGATGAAACTCTGACGGCGGCGATGCTGGATCGGCTGCTTCACCATGCGCATATCGCGCAAATCAGCGGTCAAAGCTATCGACTGAAAGATAAGCTGAAAAGCGGTCAGATCCAGAAGAAAACTAAAGCAGCTACGCTCGAGTAATTCAAAGGGGGTGGGTCAGTTTTACTTTGGCAGGGTGGGTCAGAATTCAATCGGTATTGACAGTTTGTTTCCGGTTGCGTGCACCAATGCCCAGGTTGCTACAACAAAAGCACCTGGCGGCTCAATTCCGGCCAGCCTTTTACTCAGGCACTGGAAGACCAGATCATTGCCGATTTGCAGGATACACAGATTCCGCGCCAGGGCTTGACGCTTTCCGGCGGCGATCCGCTCCATCCGCAAAACGTACCGGATGTGCTGCGTCTGGTGGAGCGCATTCATGCCGAATGCCCCGGAAAAGACATCTGGATGTGGACTGGCTACCTGCTCGCTGAGCTTACGCCCGAACAACAACAGGTTGTGTCACTGATCAACGTACTGGTGGACGGTAAATTTGTACAGGATCTCAAAGATCCTGCGTTAATCTGGCGCGGCAGCAGCAATCAGGTTGTCCATCGTCTGCGATAACAGACGCAGAGTTAACCGTGCAGTTCCGGCGCAAGCGGCGGACTGCCCCAGACGCGCAGCTCCTCGGCTTCGAGCACCGTCACACTGGCTTTCGGTTCGGGTGAAAAGGCGTGATTCATCAGTGCCCGCGCTACGGCTTTACCTTCTATCGCTCGCCATTTGGCCGGTAACAATTTGAACAACGGCGCTGACAAGTGCTCCAGCGGCCGCGGCGTTGTGCGCTCACCCAACAGCAGTGAAGGGCGTACCAGGGTCAAATGTCGCCAACCTTGCTGACGCAGCGCCGCTTCCATTTCACCTTTGATGCGTGAATAGAAAAACGGTGACGTGGCATTGGCTCTCATGGCGCTCACCGTGAGCAGGTGAGTTGCTCCCAGCGCCTTGGCATGCGCAGCACTGTCGACCACCAGCGTGTAATCCACAAAGCGAAACGCCTGTTTGCTGCCCGCCTGCTTGCGCGTGGTCCCCAGGCAGCAAAACACGATATCGACCGGCTCATGCAATTGCGCCAGCGCAACGCGCACATCTTCATGACAAGGATTGACCAGTTTGTCCTGTGTGGGCAGCGGCCTGCGCGTGGGCGCGTAGATAACCTCTACCCGGCTATTGGCTTGCAGCAGCTTCAGCAATTCCTGCCCAATCAATCCTGTCGCGCCTAGCAGCACTACTCGACTCATGGCTCCTCCTGTTGCCGGATGCATTCAGTTACTCGTCGTTTTCCTCATCGCGATGCCAATGGCGCTTGGTGCCAAAACCCAGCGTGTTGTCCGTCATCTTCAGGGTATCGATCCCCAGGCGCCAAACGGGTGAGGTGGCCCCTCGCGCGATGGGGAAACGCTGGGTGTAGCGTTCGCGGGCCGACACGGCATCTTCGCCCTGTAGCAGTAAGGCCTGACCGCTGAACTGCACCCCTTTGATCAGCATGACGGTTTTGGGTTGACCAGCAATCGTCCCGGCAATTGCCGGGTAGCGCAGCATCATTTCACCATGGCGCGTCGAGGTTTCTGTCATGATGTAGAAAGCGACCTCATTTTTGTCATAAGTATAGAAGCAGCTCGCACACCATAATTCCGAATATCTCCCTACGCATAGCGTCAACACATGCAGCTTTTTCATATAGCGGGAAATAATAGACAGCTCATTTCCTTTGCTCATCAGGCCTCTCCTGGTGCTATGACACGCATGACACACCCGCGCGCGTTAAAACAAAAATCAGAATATTACGCATTACCAATTCCACCGCTATATTCCCTGTGCTATGCGTGATTGCACGGTAAAACCTTATCTTAGTTCGATAAGTTACTCGTAACCTCTCATAATGCGTCATGGCGGTGAAAAATCAACCTGTTGTAATCATTACACCGTGCTGTAGTGCAAACAAGCAGCGTCACCGCTGCCGAAAGCGCAAGCCATGTCTTCAAGATAAAAAGCCGGTGTGAAATCGTGAATGACCTAGGCACGTTGCTGACGGCACACTTTACACGATGTGTTGGGGAGAGAGTTTGACGTTGATGGGGTTATACGGGGACGCCGTAGGCAAAGGGGCAATATCCGCCTTTTACCTGAGCACACAGAATGACAAGCCGTCCCTCCAGAAGCGCGGGACGGTACAGGCAATTATTTACCCGCTGACTCCATACCCACCAATCCGACTTTCAGATAGCCCGCTTTGCGCAAGGTATCCATAACACGCATCATGGTTTCGTAATCAACGGTTTTGTCGGCCTGGAAGAAAATGGTGGTCTCTTTGTTAGCACCCGTTTGCTCATCCAGCAGAGTCGTGAGCCCTGTCTCGCTCACGGCAATATCACCCACATACAGCTGCTTGTCCGCCTTCACCGTCAAATATACCGGCTTTTCCGGACGAGGTTGCGGCACTGCCGTGGACGCTGGCAAGTCGACACGAATATCGACGGTCGCCAGCGGCGCTGCCACCATGAAGATGATCAGCAGCACCAGCATCACGTCAATGAACGGCGTGACGTTGATGTCATGCATCTCGCTGTCACCGCTCGTATCATCGTGCAAATGCATCGCCATAACTTAACCCACCCGCAGTTTTTGATTAGCGGCGGTCAAACGGTTACCGTTACTCGCGGCCACATCTAAATCGCGGCTCACCAGCAAAAGCACCTGTGCCGCCACATCACCCATCAGCGCTTTATAGCTGCCGATACCGCGAGCAAACACGTTGTAAATCACTACTGCCGGGATGGCGGCAACCAGACCAATCGCGGTGGCCAACAGCGCCTCAGCGATCCCCGGCGCGACGACGGCCAGATTGGTGGTTTGCGTTTGCGCAATACCGATAAAGCTGTTCATGATGCCCCAGACCGTACCGAACAGCCCAACAAAGGGGGCTACCGCTCCGACCGTTGCCAGATAGCCGTTACCGCGCCCCATATGGCGACCGGCCGCCGCTACGCGACGCTCCAGACGGAAGGCGGTACGTTCTTTGATGCCATTATTGTCATCAGAACGTGCAGAAAGGGTTAACTCATTTTGCGCATCGGCCAGCAATATCGCCGCTGTGCTGTCGACTTTGAAGGCCTCAACGATATCTGCCGCATCATCTAAGGTGCGCGCCTGCTCCAACGCCGTGTATTCACGACGCAGGCGACGTTTGGCACCCACCAGCTCGACGCTTTTACCAAAAAAGATTGCCCAGGTGATCACGGAAGCCAGCAGCAAACCGATCATGACGGTTTTCACCACCACATCCGCGTGCTGATACATGCCCCAGACGGAAAGATCAGTTTTCATGATGTTGCCCGCACTGCCCTGCGGCAGAGCCAACGGCGATACAGGCGCCGCCGCAGCATCTGCAACGACGGGTTCTGCCGACAAAGGCGTCGATGCCGCAGCGGGGCTGGCGGTAGCCTTGTTCGCTGCGGGCGTATTAGTAACGGGCGTAGAGGCAGGTGCCGCGAACGCATTTCCACTTAGTCCTGCTGACGTGACCAGCCCCGCCGTTAAAACCACAGCCGTCAACATGCTACGGGAAAATGCGCTGAACGCGCCGCGATGTGTAAGCCAGGCTGGCAATGCCTGGAAAGTAATATGACCGACAGCCGTTTTCACGCTGTGCCTCCACCTATACCAATGAATAGTACAACACCAATGAGCAGTGTAACGAATCGACGGGAAATTATATCAAACTGAGCACGAATTGATAGTAGTTCTCATTATTATTTATGTGTTTTGAGCACAAAAACCATGATATAGCTAAACGACTTAATTTTGATTACATTATTTAAATGAGCTATTCAATTGATTTTAGACGTAAAGTGATATCTACACGGAAAAACGAAGGGTTGAGTATCCGAGAAACAGCGAAGCAATTTCGGATTGGCCCTGCCTCTGTATCGAGTTGGATTAATCAAATAGAGTCAAAAGCATCGACCACGCGTCAGCGAAAGATCGATAAATCCGAGTTGATAAAAGATGTTGAACAATATCCAGATGCTTACCAAAAAGAACGTGCAGAGCGTTTTGGCGTTTGTCAGAAGGCCATTTGGCAAGCGCTTAAAAAGCTGGGATTGACCTATAAAAAAAACTCTACGTCATCCGAAAGCCGACGAAAACGCCCGGCAGGGATTTCAACAAAAAAAACAACAGTATGAAAAAGAAGGTAAATCTATTGTTTTTATTGATGAAAGTGGTTTTTCACACGATGCCCCACGGACTCACGGCTATTCCCCAAAAGGTCAACGGTGTTTTGGCCTGAAGAACTGGGGAGCTAGGGGAAGAACAAATGTTATCGGCGCTTTATTAGGCACAACGCTGTTTGCTATCGGATTATTTGATATCAATATTAACAGCGATGTTTTCTATGCCTGGGTCACACAAGTCCTTATCCCAGTACTCCCTAAAAACAGTGTAATCATGATGGACAATGCCACTTTTCACAAAAAACATAATATTCAACAAGTCATCATCGATGCAGGGTATATGGTGGAGTATTTGCCTACATATTCGCCAGATCTTAACCCAATTGAGCATAAATGGGCACAAGCAAAAAGCAAAAAAAGAGAGATGGGTTGCGATACAGAGAGTTTGTTCTCAGTCCATATGGTGTAATCAAAATTAAGTCGCTTGGCTATATCAATAAGGGAAAACACTGATTTGGTATGACGTCTTCGACGGGTCTGCCAATTTGCCAGTGCTGAAACAACAAAAGTCGCATTCTGTGATCGACTTTGAGTTATTACACCATTGTTGCGTAGAGAACGGGCTTTGTTGAATAAATCGAACTTTCAGGGGATCGCCGGATCAAAGCACTATCATCGCTCCCGATAGCAGCTCCCCATGGCAAAGCAAAAGTTTAAAATCACCAACTGGCCCACCTACAACAAAGCACTCAGACAACGCGGCTCCCTGACGGTCTGGCTTGATGAGTCGGCCATCGCTGCATGGACTGACAGTGCTTCGCATGAAGGTCGTGGTCGGCCGCTTTACTACACCGATATGGCTGTTACCACGGTTTTGATGATAAAGCGCGTGTTTAACCTGTCGCTCCGGGCATTACAGGGCTTTGTCGACTCGGTTTTTACACTGATGAGCCTGCCACTGCGCTGCCCGGACTACTCTCTGGTCAGTCGGCGGGCAAAAACCGTCAGTATAGCTAAGCGACATTATTTTGATAACAGCCAGCTATGCTTCTTTGCCACATATCAGGGCATCGGCTGTAATCATTTTTAAGTCGGTTGGCTATATCAGCATAAAAACGCCAACGCGTGGTGAAATCTCGCATCTGGTCATCGACAGTACCGGTCTGAAGGTCTTTGGCGAAGGTGAATGGAAAGTCAGGCAGCATGGGGCTGACAGACGAAGAGTGTGGCGCAAGCTTCATCTGGCAGCAGACAGTGCGACGCATGAGATTATCTGTGCCGACTTATCGCTCAGCGGAACGACAGATGCGCAGGCACTGCCGGGCCTGATTAACCAAACCCACCGAAAAATCAGGGAAGTGTCAGCAGACGGTGCTTATGACGCCCGTTACTGCCACGATGCGTTGCTAAGAAAGAAAATCATGCCCCTTATCCCGCCGCGAAGCGGAGCCAAATACTGGCCGGACAAGTACCATGAACGTAACCATGCGGTGGCGAATCAGCGTCTGAGCGGGAGTAATGATATGTGGAAAAAGAAAGTGGGTTATCACCGGCGTTCAGTGGCAGAAACAGCGATGTTCCGCATAAAAACTTTGCTGGGTGGCCATCTGAGCCTGCGTGACTATGAGGCTCAAGTAGGTGAAGCCATAGCGATGGTCAAAGCGCTGAACCGTATGACGTTGTTGGGTATGCCACACAGCGTCAGGATAGGATAACAGGTGTAGCAGAGGGAGTCATCCTGTCGGCTAATTCTGATTTATTCAACAAAGCCGTCCAAAAGCCTAAGAATCTGCGTCGGCGAAAAAAATGTATTCGGGAAAGAAAAGACAGACCACTCGAAAAGGGCTTATTATGACTGACGAAACAAGGCAAATTGGATTTATCCCCATGAGCAAAAATGGGCGCCGTCACGATAAACGCTTACTCGATAAAGTCGATATAATTCGCCATATTCCTCCTGAGGTAACCATCTGGGCAGATACCGGTTTTCAAGGTATAGATAAACAGCATCCTAATACACAAATCCCAAAAAAAGGAACTCGAAAAAGACCTTTATCGCCTGAACAAAAACAAGAAAATAAAATAATCTCGGGCATCCGTATTACAGTTGAACACGCCATCGCGGGTATCAAGCGCCTCGGTTGCATGACCCAAATTTTACGGAATCGTAGACCCTTTATTGAGAGTCTGTAAAGAATTTTGTGTAAATGGCTCCATTGCTTAACCGGAGATTCGTTCTCCATACATCAACATGAATTGGCTCATAGCAGGTTTCCAGTCTCTGATTGGCAAGGTCCATTTAGCAGAGATATTATGCAAGGCTAGATAGAGTAATTTTATCACCGAGTCATCCGTTGGAAATATTCGTCGCGTTTTCGTTATCTTGCGCAATGAAGCATTTAACGACTCTATCGCGTTGGTGGTGTAGATAACCTTGCGGATCTCCGGCGGAAAGTCAAAAATGACGATGAGACGTTCCCAATTATTTCTCCACGACGGGCTGATCGTCGGGAACTGTTCATCCCATTTGGCCGCGAAGGCATCCAGGGCCTCTTCAGCGCCCTCTAGCGTTGCGGAACTATAGATGGTGCGCAGGTCAGCAGCAACGGCCTTACGCTCTTTCCAGCCGACGTAGCGCAGCGAGTTCCGCACCTGATGCACAATGCAGAGCTGTACCCGCGTATGCGGGTAAACAGCTTCAATGGCATCAGGAAAGCCTTTCAGGCCATCGCAGCAGGCGACGAAGATGTCCTTTAGCCCACGATTTTTCAGTTCTGTCATCACAGATAACCAGAACTTGGCCCCCTCAGTTTTGGCTATCCATAGCCCCAGCAGCTCTTTTTCGCCCTGGCCGTTGACGCCGAGGGCCAGATAAACAGACTTGTTGGCCACGGCTCCGCCGTCCTGGCTTTTGACAACAATACAGTCAAGGTAAACAATGGGATAAAGCGCATCCAGCGGCCGTTGCTGCCAGCGCTTAACTTCATCCATCACAGCATTGGTCACTTGAGAAATGAAGCCAGCGGAAACATCGACCCCGTAGACTTCTTTAAAGTGTGCCTGAATATCACGGGTTGATAACCCTCTGGAATAGAGAGAAATAATGCGGTCATCGAAGCCGTTAAGCTGTTTTTCGTGCTTACCGATCAGTGTCGGCTCGAAGGTACTGTTGCGGTCGCGCGGAATATCGAGCTCGATCTCCCCATTTTGGCTACGTACGCTCTTGGATGTCTTGCCATTGCGTGAGTTGCCTGAATGATTACCAGCCGGGTCATGCTTAGCATACCCAAGGTGCATCTCCATCTCAGCTTCAAGAACCCGTTCCGCCAGTCTTTTAGTCAGCACCTTGAGTAGGCCTGATTCACCCAGCAGATCCTGAGGGGAGTGACAATCTTGAAGCAGTTGGTCAATAAGTTCGTTGCTGATAGGCATTTTGTTATCCTTTGAAGGTTTTCCTCAAAATGCCATTTACACAGATTATTTTACAGTCTCTTTATTGATGATACCTTCTTACTCCTTAGCGCCGGTCTTTGGAATTTCCATCTCAGAACAGCGTAAAATTTACTTCAATCACCGAAACACCCTTATTTCACTATTAAGCAACACGCTTTATGTCTTGAACTCCGCGCTCTCCTGGCCGGAGCCGGTTGCCATTATCTGTATGGTGACCTTTACCTTTGTCGGTGCCGCCGTCAGTTACCGCGCCTGTTCGCATATTGCCGTGAGCATGGTGACCTTTCGCCTGCCTGAAAGCGGCAAGCGCCTATGCAGCTTTCTGACCAATATGCTGATGCTACTGATCAGCGGGTTTATCCTCTATTACAGCACGCAACTTTGCATCGAACTGTGGGAACAGCCCGTGGCTGAATTTCGGGTACTGACAGCCGGCGAGACCTATCTGCCGCTGCCGATCGGCTCTTTAATCACGCTGCTGTTTATTGTCGAAAGAATATGCTTTGGTCCACAGGATAAACGTCCTGTCGTGATGCTGGGCAGCGCTTAATTCGGAGGCATTACCATGGATGCATTTATTTTAGTTGCCGCGCTGGCGGTGCTTCTCGCCGTTGGCGTACCCGTCGCCTATGCCGTGGGGCTTAGCGCCATTGTCGGCGCATTCTGGATTGATCTGCCGCTTGAAGCGGTGATGATCCAGATAACCAATGGGGTGAACAAATTCTCCCTGTTAGCCATTCCGTTCTTTATTCTGGCCGGAGCCAGCATGCGCGGAAGGCGGTATCGCCCGTCGGTTGCAGACACCGCCTCCATCGGCTCAGTAATGATTCCTGAAATGGAGAAAAAAGGGTATCCGCGTGATTTTGCCGCCGCCGTGACCGCCAGCGGTTCGGTACAGGCTATCCTAACGCCGCCTAGCCATAACTCGGTCATCTACTCGCTGGCCACCGGCGGCACCGTATCCATCGTCTCGTTGTTTATCGCGGGTATCATGCCTGGGCTGCTGCTGAGCTTTACCATTATGGTGATGTGCGTCGGGTTTGCCCATAAACGCGGCTATCCCAAAGGTGAGCGGGTGCCTTTCAAGCAGGCGCTGAAAATCTTTGTTGATACGCTGTGGGGGCTGATGACCGTGGTCATCATCATGGGGGGGGATCCTCTCAGGGATCTTCACCGCCACCGAATCCGCGGCGATTGCCTGCGTATGGTCGTTCTTTGTCACCATGTTTATCTACAAAGATTATACCTGGGCAGAGCTGCCGAAGCTGATGTACCGCACCGTGAAAACCGTCACCATCGTGATGATCCTGATCGGTTTTGCTGCGGCCTTCGGCGCTATCATGACCTACATGCAGTTACCGAGTCGCATTACCGACTTCTTCACCTCTATCTCGGATAACAAATACGTCATTCTGATGTGGATCAACATCATGCTGCTGGTCGGCACGCTGATGGATATGGCCCCGCTGATCCTGATCCTGACGCCGGTACTGTTGCCTGTCGCCATTTCACTCGGGGTCGATCCGGTGCATTTCGGGATGATCATGTTGGTTAACTTAGGGATTGGTTTGATCACACCGCCGGTGGGTTCCGTGCTGTTTGTTGCCAGTGCCGTAAGTAAACAGAAAATAGAGCAGGTGGTAAAGGCGATGGTGCCGTTCTACTGTGGCCTGTTCTTCGTCTTGATGCTGGTCACCTACATTCCCGCCATTTCCCTGTGGCTGCCTAAATTTTTCTGCGTTCATACCGGGTATAGCCAAGCGACATTATTTTGATAACAGCCAGCTATGCTTCTTTGCCGCATATCAGGGCATAGGATGTAATCATTTTTAAGTCGGTTGGCTATAACTCGGTTTCAATGCCGCCAGCCCTTCTGGTAAGAGGGGCTGGCACTTCCCTACTTTCTCCAGCATGACATCATTTCTACCTCTTCAAAAACAGTGACTCTGACCATTTTTCTCCCAGATGAAAAAAACGCCATCCCCCTCGTCTTCACACCATGCTAACGTAACCGCTTCCATTCTCTTTGGTGAAACAGATATGAGCAGCAAGAAAACAGCAACGGCGCTAGTTTCAGCAGGACGCAGCAAAAGATACACACAGGGATCGGTCAACAGCGTTATCCAACGCGCCTCATCGCTGATTTTTGAGACGGTTGCCGACAAGAAACAGGCCACCCTCAACCGGACCAAAGGTGGCCTGTTTTACGGACGTCGCGGCACCCTGACACACTTCTCCTTGCAGGATGCGATGACGGAACTGGAAGGCGGCGCGGGCTGTGCGCTGTATCCATGCGGCGCAGCGGCGATCGCCAATGCGTTCCTCTCATTTGTTTCAGGCGGTGATCATGTACTGGTGACCGGTTCCGTCTACGAACCGACCCAGGCGTTCTGCGATAACGTGCTGAGCAAATTCAATGTTGCTACCAGCTACTTTGATCCACTTATCGGTGCCGGTATTGCCGACCTGATTCAGGAAAACACCAAAGTGATGTTCCTCGAATCACCCGGTTCCATCACCATGGAAGTACACGATGTGCCAGCCATCGTCAGCGCAGTGCGTCGCGTTAACCCCGACATCGTCATCATCATGGATAACACCTGGGCGGCGGGCATTCTGTTTAAAGCACTCGAGTTTGGGATCGATATCTCCGTGCAATCCGGCACCAAATATATCGTTGGCCACTCAGATGCCATGCTGGGTACCGCCGTTGCCAACGCACGCTGCTGGGATCAGTTGCGTGAGCACTCCTATCTGATGGGACAAATGGTCGATGCCGATACCGCGTACGTCGCCAGTCGTGGCCTGCGCACTCTCGGAATCCGCCTCAAGCAGCATCAGGAGAGCAGCCTGCGCATCGCCCACTGGCTCGCCCAACGGCCAGAAGTCGCCGTCGTCAACCATCCGGCACTGCCGAGCTGTAAAGGACATGAGTTTTATGTGCGTGATTTCACCGGATGTAACGGATTGTTTTCCTTTGTGCTAAAGCAAAAGCTGAGCAAGGAGCAGTTGTCCGATTATCTGGATAATTTTTCGCATTTCAGCATTGCCTATTCCTGGGGTGGTTTCGAATCCCTTATCCTGGCTAATCAGCCGGAGGATCTGGCTTCGATTCGTCCCGCGGGTGGCGTTGACTTCACCGGCACACTTATTCGGTTACATATCGGGCTTGAAGACTGCGATGATCTGATCGATGATTTGACGGCCGGATTCAACAGAATTCACAAAGTGTGACTGCGATATCCCTTGATATGGCTGCGGTGGTGTGTGTAAAGCGTGTATGATGAACGGAATAAGCAAGACAAAAAAACCGCTTTACACGAATAACAGAGCTTATGTCTGTCGCCGAAAGGCGTTCGTATTGGCGACACTAAGATCTTGGCCCTACGCTATTGCTTAGCGACACAGATTGATCCGTTCGACATTTGTGCGAGCAGAATTGTACTTTGGGCCCCTACACCTGGCAGGAAGTAATATGAGTGTGGTTCACGACATCATTCAGGCGCTGTGGCAACAAGATTTCAGTGCGTTGGCCGATCCCAATGTTATCTGGGTTATCTACGGCATTCTGTTTGCGACATTATTTCTGGAAAATGGCTTGCTACCGGCCTCGTTTCTGCCGGGAGACAGCCTGCTGCTGCTCACCGGGGCCATGATCGCCAAAGGCGTGATGAGCTTCGTGCCTACCATGTTTCTGCTTACCGTCGCAGCCAGTCTAGGCTGCTGGCTCAGCTACCTGCAAGGTCGCTGGCTGGGAGATACGCGTATCGTGAAAGGGTGGCTGCTGCAACTGCCTGCACATTATCATCAACGCGCCTACCATATGTTCCACCGTCACGGTCTCGTGGCGTTGCTGATTGGGCGTTTTCTGGCTTTTATCCGCACCCTATTGCCAACCATGGCAGGCATTTCTGGCCTCAACAGCCTGCGTTTTCAGCTGTTTAACTGGCTAAGCGGCTTTCTGTGGGTGTTTGGTATTGTCACACTGGGTTATGCCCTCAGCCATGTACCGCTGGTCAAACGCTATGAAGACCAGGTGATGACCGCCCTGATCATTCTCCCCATTGTTTTGCTGATCAGTGGATTAGTTGGCATGCTGGTGATGTTGTGGCACAGAAGGCGCTCCGCTGCCTAACACAGTACCTCTCCAGGCTCTTCTTCAACGGTACCCGCTACTCTCTGATTTTCTTGATGTTACGCGCAAGAAAAGCAGGTGCCGTTATATCTCCTCGCCGCTTTGCTGCTATTTTCGGCTAGACTTAACCGACATGTCCTGTCCATTACGAACAGGGTTGAAGGGATACCATTCATCACCGTATCCGGTGGCTGAAATCCAACCGAGCCCTTGCCGACCCCGGCAGGGAAGATTCTCGAATATAGCCAACCGACTTAAAAATGATTACATCCTATGCCCTGATATGCGGCAAAGAAGCATAGCTGGCTGTTATCAAAATAATGTCGCTTGGCTATAAAGGAGAATGACATGACAACGCAACCCATGATCAAACTGGCCGACGGCAACATTATGCCGCAGCTCGGCCTGGGCGTGTGGCAAGCGACACACGATCAAACGATGGCCGCAGTGAGCGATGCGCTACACAGCGGTTACCGGGCCATTGATACCGCCGCGATTTACAAAAACGAAGCAGGCGTCGGAGAGGCGCTACAGGCCAGCACGCTGCCCCGCGACCAGCAGTTTATCACCACCAAACTGTGGAATACCGATCAGTCCGATCCGCAAAAAGCGCTGGAAGAGAGCCTGCAAAAGCTGCGGCTGGATTTTGTCGATCTCTATCTGATCCACTGGCCAGTGCCGGATCAGGATACTTACGTTGATGCCTGGCGCGGCCTGCTGCGTTTACAGGAGCAGGGGCTGGTGAAAAGCATTGGCGTGAGCAATTTTCATCCACACCATTTACAACGCCTGAAAGCAGAAACCTGCGTATTCCCCGTCATCAATCAGGTTGAGCTACACCCCCTGTTCCAGCAACGCCAATTACACGCCTGGAATGCCACGCACCAGATTCAAACTGAGTCATGGAGTCCGCTGCACAAGGAGGAGAAGGAGTATTCGATCAGCCGCTGATCCGTCAGCTTGCGCTGAAATACGGCAAAACGCCTGCGCAAATCGTGATCCGCTGGCATCTGGATTCCGGTCTGGTGGTGATCCCCAAATCCGTTACCTCCACGCGCATCCGTGAAAATTTCGATGTGTTCGATTTCCGTCTCGACAAAGACGAACTGTGCGAAATCGCCAAGCTGGATGCGGGCAAACGACTGGGACCCGATCCGGATGTTCCACGCACCACGTTTCCGACTAAAGACTAATGTAGTTTCCGCCACTGCGTGTGGCGGAAATCCTTTTTTCCGCGGCTCTAACCTGCCTTCTAAAGATCGCTATAAAATAACAATCAGAATCCCCTCCAACATTAACAGACACCAAACGAGCGCCCCGCATCCGTTGATAAGGTATAGCCAAGCGACTTAATTTTGATTACACCATATGGACTGAGAACAAACTCTCTGTATCGCAACCCATCTCTCTTTTTTTGCTTTTTGCTTGTGCCCATTTATGCTCAATTGGGTTAAGATCTGGCGAATATGTAGGCAAATACTCCACCATATACCCTGCATCGATGATGACTTGTTGAATATTATGTTTTTTGTGAAAAGTGGCATTGTCCATCATGATTACACTGTTTTTAGGGAGTACTGGGATAAGGACTTGTGTGACCCAGGCATAGAAAACATCGCTGTTAATATTGATATCAAATAATCCGATAGCAAACAGCGTTGTGCCTAATAAAGCGCCGATAACATTTGTTCTTCCCCTAGCTCCCCAGTTCTTCAGGCCAAAACACCGTTGACCTTTTGGGGAATAGCCGTGAGTCCGTGGGGCATCGTGTGAAAAACCACTTTCATCAATAAAAACAATAGGTTTACCTTCTTTTTCATACTGTTGTTTTTTTTGTTGAAATCCCTGCCGGGCGTTTTCGTCGGCTTTCGGATGACGTAGAGTTTTTTTTATAGGTCAATCCCAGCTTTTTAAGCGCTTGCCAAATGGCCTTCTGACAAACGCCAAAACGCTCTGCACGTTCTTTTTGGTAAGCATCTGGATATTGTTCAACATCTTTTATCAACTCGGATTTATCGATCTTTCGCTGACGCGTGGTCGATGCTTTTGACTCTATTTGATTAATCCAACGCGATACAGAGGCAGGGCCAATCCGAAATTGCTTCGCTGTTTCTCGGATACTCAACCCTTCGTTTTTCCGTGTAGATATCACTTTACGTCTAAAATCAATTGAATAGCTCATTTAAATAATGTAATCAAAATTAAGTCGTTTAGCTATATCATCAATAAAGGGTCTACGATTCCGTAAAATTTGGGTCATGCAACCGAGGCGCTTGATACCCGCGATGGCGTGTTCAACTGTAATACGGATGCCCGAGATTATTTTATTTTCTTGTTTTTGTTCAGGCGATAAAGGTCTTTTTCGAGTTCCTTTTTTTGGGATTTGTGTATTAGGATGCTGTTTATCTATAGCCAAGCGACATTATTTTGATAACAGCCAGCTATGCTTCTTTGCCGCATATCAGGGCATAGGATGTAATCATTTTTAAGTCGGTTGGCTATATACCTTGAAAACCGGTATCTGCCCAGATGGTTACATCAGGAGGAATATGGCGAATTATATCGACTTTATCGAGTAAGCGTTTATCGTGACGGCGCCCATTTTTGCTCATGGGGATAAATCCAATTTGCCTTGTTTCGTCAGTCATAATAAGCCCTTTTCGAGTGGTCTGTCTTTTCTTTCCCGAATATATTTTTTTTCGCCGACGCAGATTCTTAGGCTTTTGGACAGGTCGCTCTGTCCCATCAATAAAGACGTCTTTAACCCCAGGAAAGGCGCGAAAAAATTCCTCAGCAGAGCGAATTTGACGAGCGGGCAAAACACATTCTCGCCCCAAGGTCATCTCTAAAACCGGCAATAATATTTTTACCCAGCGACATACCCGTGTTCTATCTAAACCAAAAAGAAGTCCTTGCAAATCATAGGTCGGATAACATTTTAAATACAATAAAATAAAAAGCAGTTTATCTAATGGGGTTGGGATAAATCCTTTCTGGAGACTGTAAAATAATCTGTGTAAATGGCATTTTGAGGAAAACCTTCAAAGGATAACAAAATGCCTATCAGCAACGAACTTATTGACCAACTGCTTCAAGATTGTCACTCCCCTCAGGATCTGCTGGGTGAATCAGGCCTACTCAAGGTGCTGACTAAAAGACTGGCGGAACGGGTTCTTGAAGCTGAGATGGAGATGCACCTTGGGTATGCTAAGCATGACCCGGCTGGTAATCATTCAGGCAACTCACGCAATGGCAAGACATCCAAGAGCGTACGTAGCCAAAATGGGGAGATCGAGCTCGATATTCCGCGCGACCGCAACAGTACCTTCGAGCCGACACTGATCGGTAAGCACGAAAAACAGCTTAACGGCTTCGATGACCGCATTATTTCTCTCTATTCCAGAGGGTTATCAACCCGTGATATTCAGGCACACTTTAAAGAAGTCTACGGGGTCGATGTTTCCGCTGGCTTCATTTCTCAAGTGACCAATGCTGTGATGGATGAAGTTAAGCGCTGGCAGCAACGGCCGCTGGATGCGCTTTATCCCATTGTTTACCTTGACTGTATTGTTGTCAAAAGCCAGGACGGCGGAGCCGTGGCCAACAAGTCTGTTTATCTGGCCCTCGGCGTCAACGGCCAGGGCGAAAAAGAGCTGCTGGGGCTATGGATAGCCAAAACTGAGGGGGCCAAGTTCTGGTTATCTGTGATGACAGAACTGAAAAATCGTGGGCTAAAGGACATCTTCGTCGCCTGCTGCGATGGCCTGAAAGGCTTTCCTGATGCCATTGAAGCTGTTTACCCGCATACGCGGGTACAGCTCTGCATTGTGCATCAGGTGCGGAACTCGCTGCGCTACGTCGGCTGGAAAGAGCGTAAGGCCGTTGCTGCTGACCTGCGCACCATCTATAGTTCCGCAACGCTAGAGGGCGCTGAAGAGGCCCTGGATGCCTTCGCGGCCAAATGGGATGAACAGTTCCCGACGATCAGCCCGTCGTGGAGAAATAATTGGGAACGTCTCATCGTCATTTTTGACTTTCCGCCGGAGATCCGCAAGGTTATCTACACCACCAACGCGATAGAGTCGTTAAATGCTTCATTGCGCAAGATAACGAAAACGCGACGAATATTTCCAACGGATGACTCGGTGATAAAATTACTCTATCTAGCCTTGCATAATATCTCTGCTAAATGGACCTTGCCAATCAGAGACTGGAAACCTGCTATGAGCCAATTCATGTTGATGTATGGAGAACGAATCTCCGGTTAAGCAATGGAGCCATTTACACAAAATTCTTTACAGACTCCCTTTCTGCCCTGCACCCATCTGCCGCTCGTGATCTTTTCGATTCTTTTTCCGATAAATCAAATAACAAGCTGAAAATTCAGCGGCTAAATTTTTCAATTCTTCGACTGATAATCCAATGATTGCTTTACATAAACGATTATCTCGTAACAACCGCTCTTTGTTGATCATTTCAAACCTTTATTCTCTAAGTTAAACCTCTTTTTATTCTCAATAGCCTGACAAAAAATGCAAGTCTCTATTCAGCAACTAGTTTAATGTCATACGTTAACAAAGCCGTCATTTGCTAAACAATAGACGTAAAAAAACCGGGTTGCCCCGGTTTTTTTAACCCACCGCTGATGATTACTCAGCAGCAGCGGTTTCTTCTGCTTGTGCAACTGAACGATCAACCAGCTCGATGTAAGCCATCGGCGCGTTGTCGCCTGCACGGAAGCCACACTTCAGAATGCGAGTGTAACCACCGGTACGGCTCGCGAAACGCGGGCCCAGTTCATTAAACAGTTTTCCCACGATCTCGTTATCACGAGTACGGGCGAATGCCAGACGACGATTAGCAACGCTGTCGGTCTTGGCAAGAGTAATCAGCGGTTCAACAACACGGCGCAGCTCTTTTGCTTTTGGCAGGGTCGTCTTGATGATCTCATGACGAACCAAAGAGCCAGCCATGTTACGGAACATAGCCTGACGATGGCTGCTGTTACGGTTCAGTTGACGACCACTCTTACGATGGCGCATGACCTTATCCTTCTCAGTAAAACCTTAACCTGTGACCGGGTTATTCATCAGCAATGCTTGCCGGCGGCCAGTTTTCCAGGCGCATGCCCAGAGAAAGACCACGTGAGGCGAGCACATCTTTAATCTCGGTAAGAGATTTTTTACCCAGGTTAGGCGTTTTCAGCAATTCAACCTCGGTACGCTGTACCAGATCACCGATGTAGTGGATAGCTTCTGCCTTGAGGCAGTTAGCAGAGCGGACAGTCAATTCCAGATCGTCAACAGGGCGCAGCAGGATCGGATCGAATTCTGGTTTATCTTCTTTCACTTCAGGCTGACGTACATCACGTAAATCAACAAAAGCTTCCAGTTGTTCAGCCAGAATGGTTGCCGCACGGCGCATCGCCTCTTCAGGATCGATCGTGCCATTGGTTTCCATTTCGATGACCAGCTTGTCCAGGTCGGTACGTTGTTCAACACGAGCTGCTTCAACATTGTAGGCAATACGCTCTACCGGGCTGTAGCAAGCATCGACCAACAAACGGCCAATCGGGCGCTCATCTTCATCCGTATGAATACGGGCAGAAGCCGGCACATAACCACGACCACGTTGAACTTTGATACGCATGCTGATAGCTGCGTTTTCATCGGTCAGATGGCAGATCACGTGCTGCGGCTTGACGATTTCGACATCACCATCATGGGTGATGTCTGCTGCAGTCACAGGGCCAATGCCAGATTTATTCAGGGAAAGGATAACTTCATCTTTGCCCTGAACTTTCACCGCCAGCCCTTTCAGGTTGAGCAGGATTTCCAGGATATCTTCCTGTACGCCTTCTTTGGTGCTGTACTCGTGCAGTACACCATCAATATCAACCTCTGTCACCGCGCAACCTGGCATGGATGAAAGCAGAATACGGCGCAGTGCGTTGCCAAGCGTATGGCCGAAACCACGCTCTAACGGCTCAAGGGTGACCTTGGCGTGCGTCGAACTTACTTGCTCGATATCGACCAGGCGCGGTTTTAGAAACTCTGTCACAGAACCCTGCATTGTGTCCTCTCTTTGGTACTAAGCTTTACTTGGAGTAAAGCTCGACGATCAGGTGTTCATTAATGTCCGCAGACAGATCGGTACGTTCAGGAATACGTTTGAACACACCTTCCATCTTGGCAGCATCAACTTCCAGCCAAGTCGGCTTTTCACGCTGTTCAGCCAGCTCCAATGCTGCTTTCACGCGAGATTGCTTTTTAGCTTTCTCACGGATGCTGACGACATCATTCGGTGATACCTGATAAGAAGCGATGCTGACAACGCGACCGTTTACCATAACAGCTTTGTGGCTTACCAACTGACGCGCTTCCGCACGAGTGGCGCCGAAGCCCATACGATAAACCACGTTATCCAGACGCCCTTCAAGCAGTTGCAGCAGGTTTGCACCTGTGTTGCCTTTCAGACGAGCAGCTTCTTTATAGTAGTTACGGAATTGACGCTCCAGAACACCGTAGATACGGCGAACTTTTTGTTTCTCACGCAACTGCACGCCGTAATCAGACAGACGCGGTTTACGCGCACCGTGCTGACCATCGATCTTACACTTGGAATCGATCGCGCGAACACCGGACTTAAGGAACAGGTCGGTGCCTTCACGACGGCTCAGCTTGAGCTTAGGACCCAAATATCTAGCCATTTTCTTTCTCCAACTATCCTAAAAGCGGCGTTATACGCGACGCTTTTTCGGCGGACGACAACCGTTATGGGGGATCGGAGTCACATCAGTAATATTAGTGATGCGGAAACCAGCCGCGTTCAGAGCGCGGATAGTAGACTCACGGCCCGGACCAGGTCCTTTAACCATAACTTCCAAGTTCTTGATACCGCATTCTTTCACGGCTTCAGCGCAACGTTCAGCAGCAACCTGAGCAGCGAACGGCGTAGATTTACGAGAACCACGGAAACCGGAACCACCGGCTGTTGCCCAACCCAGCGCGTTACCCTGACGATCGGTAATGGTCACGATGGTGTTGTTAAAAGAAGCATGGATATGAGCCACACCGTCAGAAACTTGTTTTCTTACACGCTTACGTGCACGAATAGGTGCTTTTGCCATTATTCAATCACCCCGATTATTTCTTGATCGGTTTACGCGGACCCTTACGGGTACGGGCGTTGGTCTTAGTACGCTGACCGCGCACTGGCAGACCACGACGATGACGCAAACCGCGATAGCAACCAAGGTCCATCAGACGCTTGATGCTCATGCTGATTTCACGGCGCAGATCACCTTCGACAACGAATTTGGCAACTTCTACACGCAGCGTTTCGATTTGCTCTTCAGACAGCTCACTGATCTTAACATCTTCAGCAATACCCGCCGCAGCACAAATGGCCTTGGAACGAGTCTTACCGACGCCATAGATCGAGGTTAACGCGATCACGGCATGTTTCTGATCAGGAATGTTAATGCCTGCTATACGGGCCACTATGCACTCCTATTATTCAATATGTACGCTCCATGCTGAAAAGCCCGTTTTCAGGATACTCAAATGGAAACGCACAGACATACAAAAGATTGGCTGGCTAATCTAGCCAGCTCAATCCAACTTTGCAAGAAAAATATGCGAGATAATCAGCCTTGGCGCTGTTTATGCTTCGGCTCGGCGCTGCAAATCACACGAACGACACCGTTACGCTTAACGATTTTGCAGTTACGACATAATTTCTTGACGGAAGCACGAACTTTCATTTTTACTCTCCGTAACTTCTCAAGCAATCCAATTAGCGGTTATAGCCTTTCAGATTTGCTTTCTTCAATGCAGACTCATACTGACTCGACATCATCAGAGTTTGCACTTGAGCCATAAAGTCCATGATGACCACGACGACGATCAACAGGGATGTACCCCCAAAATAGAAGGGGACCTTCATCGCATCACGCATGAACTCCGGGATCAGGCAGATAAAGGTAATGTACATTGCGCCGACCAGAGTCAGGAGGGTCATCACCTTATCGATGTATTTCGCCGTTTGCTCTCCCGGACGAATTCCTGGCACGAATGCACCGGACTTCTTCAGGTTATCTGCTGTTTCGCGCGGGTTGAAAACCAACGCCGTGTAGAAGAAACAGAAGAAGATGATTGCAGTCGCATAGAGTAGCACATAAAGCGGTTGTCCGGGCTGCAAATACATCGAAATAGTTGTCAGCC
This sequence comes from Symbiopectobacterium purcellii, assembly GCF_052050035.1. Classification (GTDB taxonomy): domain Bacteria; phylum Pseudomonadota; class Gammaproteobacteria; order Enterobacterales; family Enterobacteriaceae; genus Symbiopectobacterium; species Symbiopectobacterium purcellii_A. Next base: position 1,905,004 of record NZ_CP189882.1, on the reverse strand, counting down.
AGTTCCAACCGGTACCGCCCCCAAACCACGATGCAATCGTCGCAGGGAACAGGATGATGCTGGAGGCGAAAATTGCCGGGATAACCCCTGCCATATTCACTTTCAGCGGTAAGTGCGTACTCTGTGCTGCATAAACCCGACGACCTTGCTGACGCTTGGCGTAGTTAACGACGATACGACGCTGACCACGTTCAATGAAAACAACGAAGAAGGTTACTGCAAACACTAAAACTGCAACCAACAGCAGCACGAGGAAGTTCAGGTCGCCTTGCCGAGCTTGCTCGATAGTGTGGGCAATTGCCGGCGGTAAGCCCGCAACGATACCCGCAAAGATCAAGATAGAGATACCGTTACCGATACCGCGCTCAGTAATCTGTTCGCCCAGCCACATCAGGAACATGGTCCCGGTCACCAGACTTACAACAGCCGTAAAGTAAAATGCAAAGCCCAGATTAATCACCAGTCCCTGCATTCCTGGCATATTCGGTAAACCGGTAGCAATACCGATTGACTGGAATATGGCCAGTACCAACGTACCGTAACGGGTGTACTGGCTAATCTTGCGACGGCCAGCCTCCCCTTCTTTCTTGATTTCCGCCAACGTGGGGTGAACCACTGTCAGCAACTGGATAATAATAGAGGCCGAAATGTACGGCATAATACCCAGCGCGAAGATAGAAGCACGGCTGAGAGCACCACCAGAGAACATGTTAAACATTTCAATGATGGTGCCACGCTGTTGTTCGAGCAATTTGGCAAGCACAGTGGCATCAATACCAGGGATCGGAATAAAAGAGCCGATACGGAAAACGATGAGCGCGCCGATTACAAACAGCAGTCTGCGTTTCAGCTCGCCAACGCCACCCTTAGCACTTTGAAAATCTAATCCTGGTTGCTTAGCCATCTGCTACTTATTCCTCAATGTTACCGCCAGCAGCTTCGATAGCAGCACGCGCGCCTTTGGTCACACGCAGACCACGAATCGTTACCGGGCGGGAAACTTCACCAGACAGGATCACTTTCGCGAACTCGATCTGAACGCCAATAACGTTAGCAGCCTTCAGCATGTTCAGGTCAACGACGTCGCCATCAACGCGAGCCAGATCGGACAGACGGATTTCCGCTGTGATCATCGCTTTGCGAGAGGTAAAGCCGAATTTCGGCAGACGACGATACAACGGCATCTGACCACCTTCGAACCCACGACGTACGCCACCACCAGAACGAGACTTCTGACCTTTGTGACCACGACCGCCGGTTTTACCGAGGGCAGAACCGATACCACGACCCAAACGCTTCGGCGCGTGCTTCGCGCCTTCGGCCGGAGACAGAGTATTCAAACGCATCTGTTACTCCTCCACTTTAACCATGTAGTAAACCGCGTTGACCATACCGCGTACAGCAGGCGTATCTTCACGCTCAACGGTATGACCAATACGACGCAGACCCAGGCCAAGCAGTGTTGCCTTATGTTTCGGCAGACGACCGATTGCACTACGGGTTTGAGTAATCTTAATAGTCTTAGCCATGGTCAATTATCCCAGAATGTCGTCAACGGATTTGCCACGCTTGGCAGCAACCATTTCCGGGGAATTCATATTACCCAAGCCATCGATAGTTGCACGAACCACGTTAATCGGGTTGGTGGAACCATAGGCTTTAGCCAATACGTTATGAACCCCAGCAACTTCCAGAACGGCGCGCATTGCACCGCCGGCAATGATACCGGTACCTTCGGAAGCCGGCTGCATGAATACGCGAGACCCAGTGTGAGCACCTTTAACCGGGTGCTGCAGGGTGCCGCCATTCAGCGCGACATTCAACATGTTGCGACGGGCTTTTTCCATCGCTTTCTGGATTGCTGCCGGAACTTCACGCGCTTTCCCGTAACCAAAACCAACGCGGCCGTTGCCATCACCCACTACAGTCAGTGCGGTGAAGCTGAAAATACGACCACCTTTAACGGTTTTAGATACGCGATTTACCGCGATCAGCTTTTCCTGCAGTTCGCCAGCTTGTTTTTCGATGTGTGCCATCTTACACCTCTACCTTAGAACTGAAGGCCAGCTTCACGAGCAGCATCTGCCAGTGCCTGGACGCGACCATGATATTGGAACCCGGAACGGTCAAAGGACACATCTTTAATGCCTTTTTCCAATGCGCGCTCAGCGACTGCTTTACCTACAGCAGCAGCGGCATCTTTGTTGCCGGTGTACTTCAGTTGTTCTGCGATAGCTTTTTCTACAGTAGAAGCGGCTACCAGGATTTCAGAACCGTTCGGTGCGATAACCTGCGCATAAATATGGCGAGGGGTACGATGTACCACCAGGCGAGTCGCTCCCAATTCCTGGAGTTTGCGACGTGCGCGGGTTGCACGACGGATACGAGCTGATTTCTTATCCATAGTGTTACCTTACTTCTTCTTAGCCTCTTTGATACGCACGACTTCGTCGGCGTAACGGACACCCTTGCCTTTATAAGGCTCAGGACGACGGTAAGCGCGCAGATCAGCTGCAACCTGACCGATAACCTGCTTATCAGCACCTTTCAGTACGATTTCAGTTTGAGTCGGGCATTCAGCTGTGATACCAGCCGGCAGCGCGTGGTCAATCGGGTGTGAGTACCCCAGAGACAAATTCACGACATTGCCTTTAACTGCGGCACGGTAACCTACGCCAACCAGTTGAAGCTTCTTGGTGAAGCCTTCGGTAACACCGATAACGACTGCGTTCAGCAGTGCACGCGCGGTGCCTGCCTGTGCCCAACAGTCTGAAAAACCTTCGCGCGGAGCGAAATTCAGAGCGTTGTCAGCCACAGTAACTTCAACAGCGTCGTTGATGGTGCAAGTCAGCTCGCCGTTTTTACCCTTGATCGAAATAACCTGACCGTTGAGTTTTACCTCTACGCCGGCAGGAATAACGACGGGTGCTTTAGCAACACGAGACATTCTTTCCTCCGATTAAGCTACGTAGCAGATAATCTCGCCACCAAGACCAGCTTGGCGCGCTGCACGATCGGTCATAACACCTTTAGAGGTAGAAACAACCGCGATTCCTAAACCAGCCATAACTTTAGGCAGCTCATCTTTTTTCTTATAGATGCGCAGACTTGGGCGGCTGATACGCTGAATGCTTTCTACCACTGCCTTGCCCTGGAAGTATTTCAGAGAAATTTCCAGTTCAGGCTTGGTATCGCCTTCGATTTTGTAATCTTGAATATAACCTTCTTCCTTAAGCACTTTGGCAATTGCCACTTTCAGCTTGGAGGAAGGCATGGTGATCGCAACTTTGTTCGCGGCCTGACCGTTGCGTATACGGGTCAGCATGTCCGCGATCGGATCTTGCATGCTCATCTGTCTTTACTCCCGTGATTCAATTGGTGACAATTACCAGCTAGCCTTTTTCAGACCCGGAATTTCACCGCGCATGGCGGCTTCACGGACCTTGATACGGCTCAACCCGAACTTCCGCAGGAAAGCGTGCGGACGACCTGTCTGGCGGCAGCGGTTACGCTGACGGGACGGGCTGGAATCACGCGGCAGAGTCTGCAGCTTGAGAACAGCATCCCAACGATCTTCGTCGGATGAGTTAACATTGGAGATGATAGCTTTTAATTCAATGCGTTTAGCAAAGAATTTGTTAGCCAATTTCACGCGTTTGACTTCGCGTGCTTTCATGGATTGCTTAGCCATTAGTAACCCTACCTTACTTGCGGAACGGGAAGTTAAAGGCGGCCAGAAGCGCGCGGCCTTCATCATCGGATTTCGCAGTGGTGGTAATGGTAATGTCCAAACCACGAACGCGATCGACTTTGTCATAGTCGATTTCCGGGAAGATGATCTGCTCACGCACGCCCATGCTGTAGTTGCCACGGCCATCGAAGGACTTGGCAGACAGACCGCGGAAGTCACGAATACGCGGTACAGCAATGGAAATCAGGCGCTCAAGGAACTCCCACATGCGTTCGCCACGCAGAGTTACTTTACAGCCGATCGGATAGCCCTGGCGGATTTTGAAGCCTGCAACAGATTTGCGTGCTTTGGTAATCAACGGCTTTTGACCGGAGATAGCTGCCAGATCTGCTGCGGCGTTATCCAGCAGCTTCTTGTCAGCAATCGCTTCACCAACACCCATATTCAGGGTGATCTTCTCGACCCGAGGGACTTGCATGACAGAATTGTAGCTAAACTGAGTCATCAGTTTGCTAACCACTTCGTCTTTGTAGTAATCATGCAGTTTCGCCATCGTACTACTCCAAATTACTTGATAGTTTCGCTAGTAGATTTAAAGAAACGGACTTTTTTGCCGTCTTCGAATCTAAAGCCTACACGGTCAGCCTTGCCAGTTGCCGCATTGAACAGTGCAACGTTGGAAAGCTGGATTGCAGCTTCTTTTTCAACGATGCCACCCGGTTGGTTCAGGGCCGGAACCGGTTTCTGATGTTTCTTAACCAGGTTGATACCTTCAACAACGATCTTGCTGGAAGACAGAACATTTTTAACTTTACCGCGCTTACCTTTATCTTTTCCGGTCAGCACGATAACTTCGTCATCACGACGGATTTTCGCTGCCATGGTTCGCTCCTTAGAGTACTTCTGGTGCCAGAGAAATAATTTTCATGAACTTTTCAGAACGAAGTTCACGAGTTACCGGCCCAAAAATACGCGTACCGATAGGCTGCTCACTGTTATTGTTCAGAATAACGCATGCATTGCCATCGAAGCGAATGACAGAACCGTCCGGGCGACGAACACCCTTCTTGGTGCGCACCACTACCGCCTTCAGAACATCGCCTTTTTTCACCTTACCGCGAGGAATTGCTTCCTTGATGGTAATTTTGATGATATCGCCGACGCCTGCGTAGCGACGGTGCGAGCCACCTAGAACCTTGATACACATTACGCGACGTGCACCGGAGTTATCGGCCACGTTCAGCATAGTCTGTTCTTGGATCATTTTAGTGCTCCGCTAATGTCAACTACTACTTTTCAAACCCTTACGGGTCGTTTTTCGAACCCTTACGGGTCATTAATAGCCCAGAATCGAGGGCGCAGTATTATAACACCGCTCTTCGACCAAGGGTAGAAAAAATAAACGGCCCTTTGCAGAGCCGTTTATCGTTTTCAAGAAGAGCAATACTGTATTACAGAATCGCTTTCTCTACAACGCGAACCAACGTCCAAGACTTAGTTTTGGACAGCGGACGGCATTCGCGGATTTCAACCACGTCACCGATACCGCATTCGTTGTTCTCATCATGTACGTGCAGTTTGGTCGTACGTTTGATGAATTTCCTATACAGAGGGTGTTTCACAAAACGTTCGATTGCAACAACCATGGATTTCTCCATTTTGTCGCTCACAACACGACCTTGCAGAGTACGGATATTATCGCTCATTACGCACCCGCCTTCTGAGTCAGTAAAGTCTTAACACGTGCAATATTGCGACGCACTTGTTTTACCAGGTGAGTCTGTTGCAACTGACCACTGGCCGCTTGCATACGCAAGTTAAATTGCTCGCGCAGCAGTTCGAGCAGCTCGGTGTTCAGCTCTTCAACGCTCTTTTCACGCAGCTCATTTGCTTTCATTACATCACCGTCTTAGTTACAAAGGTGGTTTTGATCGGCAGTTTCGCTGCTGCCAGTTGGAATGCCTCACGGGCTAATTCTTCCGGCACACCGTCCATTTCGTACAGGACTTTACCTGGCTGAATCAAGGCAACCCAATATTCCACGTTACCTTTACCTTTACCCATACGTACTTCAAGCGGTTTCTCGGTAATTGGTTTGTCCGGGAATACTCGGATCCAAATTTTACCTTGACGCTTAACAGCACGGGTCATGGCACGACGTGCAGCTTCGATTTGGCGAGCGGTCAGGCGACCACGACCAACAGCTTTCAGACCGAAAGTACCGAAGCTGACATCCGTACCGGCAGCCAGACCGCGGTTACGGCCTTTGTGCATCTTACGGAATTTTGTACGCTTTGGTTGTAACATCAGCGACTCTCCTTACTTGCGGCCTTTACGCTGCTGCTTTTTAGGTTGAGCAGCCGGTTTTTCCGGTTGTTCAACGGCAGCCATACCACCCAGGATCTCACCTTTGAAGATCCACACTTTCACACCGATCACACCGTAAGTGGTGTGTGCTTCGGACGTGTTGTAGTCGATATCCGCACGCAGCGTGTGCAACGGAACGCGACCTTCGCGGTACCATTCGGTACGTGCGATTTCAGCACCGCCCAGGCGGCCACTGACTTCAACTTTAATGCCCTTGGCACCCAGACGCATGGCGTTCTGAACGGCACGCTTCATCGCACGACGGAACATCACACGACGTTCCAGCTGAGAAGTGATGCTGTCAGCAACCAGTTTCGCGTCCAGTTCCGGTTTGCGAACTTCTGCGATGTTTATCTGTGTAGGCACGCCAGCGATATCCGCTACGACTTTGCGCAGTTTTTCAACATCTTCACCTTTTTTACCGATAACGATGCCCGGACGAGCGGTGTGAATGGTCACACGGATGCTCTTGGCCGGACGTTCGATAACGATACGAGAGACGGAGGCTTTCTCCAGTTCTTTCGTCAGGTATTTACGAACTTTAAAATCGCTGTCCAGGTTGTCAGCGAATTCTTTGGTATTCGCATACCAGGTAGAGTTCCAAGGTTTGACAATACCCAGGCGAATACCATTAGGATGTACTTTCTGACCCATTGCTAGTCTCCAGAGTCTCAGCGATCGGACACAACCACAGAAATGTGGCTGGTACGCTTCAGGATGCGATCCGCACGACTTTTAGCACGCGGCATAATGCGCTTCATGCTCGGGCCTTCGTCTACGAAGATTTTCGCAACTTTCAGATCATCAATGTCAGCGCCATCGTTGTGCTCTGCGTTGGCAATGGCAGACTTCAGTACTTTTTTAACCAGACCAGCAGCTTTCTTGTTGGTGTAGGTCAGAATTTCCAGAGCTTGCGACACTTTCTTACCGCGAATCAGGTCAGCCACCAGGCGAACCTTTTGAGCAGAAGAACGAGCATGAAGATGTTTAGCGATAGTTTCCATCTCTTCCTCCTACCTTATTTTTTCTTGGCTTTTTTATCAGCCGCGTGGCCGCGATAAGTACGAGTCAGCGCGAATTCACCCAGTTTGTGACCGACCATTTCATCGGAAACAAACACCGGAACGTGCTGACGACCATTATGGACAGCGATGGTCAAACCGATCATAGTTGGAAAGATCGTTGAACGACGGGACCAAGTGCGCAGAGGCTTCTTGTCACCGCTTTCCACCGCTTTCTCTACCTTCTTCAGCAAGTGCAGGTGAATAAAAGGACCTTTCTTGAGAGAACGTGGCATGGTTTATCCTCTAATATTATTTAGTACGGCGACGTACGATGAATTTATCAGTACGCTTGTTGCTGCGAGTCTTCTTACCTTTGGTCTGAATGCCCCACGGTGAAACCGGGTGCTTACCAAAGTTACGACCTTCACCACCACCGTGCGGGTGGTCGACTGGGTTCATTGCCGTACCGCGAACGGTAGGACGAACACCACGCCAGCGTGCAGCACCAGCTTTACCCAGAACGCGCAGCATATGCTCCGAGTTACCTACTTCGCCCAGCGTCGCGCGGCAGTCAGATTCGACTTTACGCATTTCGCCAGAACGCAGACGCAGGGTCACATACGCGCCGTCACGTGCAACGATTTGCACGTAAGTACCAGCAGAACGCGCCAACTGACCGCCTTTACCCGGTTTCATTTCCACGTTATGAACGGTGGAACCAACCGGAATATTGCGCATCGGCAACGTGTTGCCAGCTTTGATAGCAGCATCAACGCCAGACTGGATCTGATCACCGGCTTTCAGGCCTTTCGGCGCCAGGATATAACGGCGTTCACCGTCTTTGTACAGAACCAGAGCGATGTTGGCGGAACGGTTTGGATCATATTCCAAACGTTCTACAACAGCAGGGATACCATCTTTGTTGCGTTTGAAGTCAACAATACGGTATTGCTGTTTGTGGCCACCACCGATATGACGGGTAGTGATGCGGCCATTGTTGTTACGGCCACCGGATTTGCTGTTTTTTTCCAGCAACGGGGCATAAGGTTTGCCCTTGTGCAGCTCAGGGTTAACCACTTTAACAACGTGGCGACGACCCGGAGATGTCGGTTTACATTTAACAATTGCCATTGTTCTTTACTCCTCCGACTTACTCTGCGCCGCCGATGAAGTCCAGATTCTGGCCTTCTTTCAGGGTGACGTAAGCTTTTTTCCAGTCGCTACGACGACCGATACGCTGTCCATGACGCTTCGTTTTCCCTTTAACCAGCAGGGTACGAACTTCATTGACTTCGACTTCAAACAGTTTCTGCACAGCAGCTTTGATTTCTGCTTTGGTCGCGTCTTTAGCAACTTTGAGCACGATGGTGTTGTGTTTTTCCATCGCAGTAGACGCTTTTTCAGAAACGTGAGGTGCAGTCAGCACCTTAAGCAGACGTTCTTCACGGATCATGCCAGCATCTCCTCAACTTGCTTAACAGCGTCAGCCGTCATTACGACTTTGTCGAAGGCGATCAGGCTAACCGGATCGATACCTGCTACATCGCGTACGTCAACCTTGTACAGGTTGCGTGCAGCCAGGAACAGATTCTCATCCAGTTCACCGGTGATGATCAGCACGTCGTCCAGCGCCAGGTTTTTCAGTTTCTGTGCCAGCAGCTTGGTTTTCGGTGCTTCAACAGAGAACTGCTCGACAACGATCAAACGATCCTGACGTACCAGCTCGGACAGAATGCTTTTCAGCGCGCCGCGGTACATCTTTTTGTTTACTTTTTGACTGTGGTCCTGAGGCTTGGCAGCAAAGGTCACACCACCGGAACGCCAGATCGGGCTCTTGATAGAACCTGAACGCGCACGGCCAGTACCTTTCTGACGCCACGGTTTTTTACCGGAACCAGTTACTTCAGCACGGGTCTTCTGAGCACGAGTCCCTTGACGTGCACCAGCTGCATAAGCAACAACAACCTGGTGTACCAGCGCTTCGTTGAAATCACGACCGAAGGTAGTTTCGGAAACAGTCAGCGCGCTTTGCGCGTCTTTCAATACTAATTCCATTGCTATCCCCTTACGCCTTCACAGCCGGTTTAACGATCAGGTCGCTACCGGTTGCACCCGGGACAGCACCTTTCACCAGCAGCAGGTTGCGCTCAGCGTCAACGCGTACTACGTCCAGACTCTGAACGGTGACACGCTCGTTGCCCAGCTGACCAGCCATTTTCTTGCCTTTGAACACTTTGCCCGGAGTCTGGTTCTGACCGATAGAACCCGGAACGCGGTGAGACAAGGAGTTACCGTGAGTAGCATCCTGAGTACGGAAGTTCCAGCGTTTAACAGTACCCGCGAAACCTTTACCTTTGGACGTACCAGTAACGTCAACTTTTTTCACGTCAGCGAAAATTTCAACGCTGATGCTTTGGCCTACGGTGAACTCTTCGCCTTCAGACAGGCGGAATTCGCGCAGGACGCGGCCAGCTTCAACACCCGCTTTAGCAAAATGACCTGCTTCCGGCTTGGTAACACGGTTTGCTTTTTTAGCACCGGTAGTTACCTGTACAGCCTGGTAGCCGTCATTAGCCAGGTATTTAACCTGAGTAACGCGGTTTGCTTCAATTTCGATAACGGTTACAGGGATAGAAACGCCGTCTTCAGTGAAGATGCGGGTCATGCCCACTTTTTTACCGACTAAACCAATCATTGTATCAACCTCTCAATCGCTTGATGACCTGATTAACCCAGGCTGATCTGCACATCTACACCGGCAGCCAGGTCCAGACGCATCAGAGCATCAACGGTTTTCTCGGTTGGCTCAACGATGTCAACCAGACGCTTGTGAGTGCGAATTTCGTACTGATCGCGCGCGTCTTTGTTGACGTGCGGGGAGATCAGAACGGTAAAGCGCTCTTTGCGGGTCGGCAGCGGGATCGGACCACTTACTTGCGCACCAGTGCGCTTGGCCGTCTCAACGATTTCCGCGGTTGCTTGATCGATCAGACGATGATCAAACGCTTTCAGGCGGATACGGATTCTTTGGTTCTGCATGAGACCAGAGCTCCAATTATTTATAAACGTAAATGATTACTCCTCACACCCATTTCGATTGATGGGGGAGTGTAATCGTTCGGCCATAACTCCCAAATCGGGAGTATTGTTGACCCATGCCTATTGCATGGCGTCTCTGCTCGTAAACGTACTGCACATACATGCACCACATTTAACGTAACAGGCCCGACTTAATTCAGACGGGCCCGCGCATTATACGTAAATCTGTTCAGGAAGCAACCGCGTTTTACACAATCACGCTTGTTTTAGCTGTGCTTGCAAATAATTAGGCACCCCAAGGCGCGCTATCAGGTCAAGTTCTGTCTCAATCCAGTCGATGTGCCCTTCTTCATCAGCCAGGATTTCAATCAGCAGGTCGCGACTGACATAATCGCGCACCGAATCCGTGTACGCGATCCCCTCGCGCAAATCCTTGGCGCCATCTAACTCCAGCTTCAGGTCAGAACTCAGTATCTCTTCGACATCCTCGCCAATGTTGAGTGCACTGGTCAAGTAAATCAGGACACTTTTTTCTCAGCCATTTGTTCATAACGCACCGGAGACAGATCACCGTTAGCGGCATGATGCCTGTCTAGGTTGTAGTAGCGGATATACGTCGCCACATCATGCTCCATGTAAGCCCGTGTTGGCTGGGGTACCAGCAGCAACCATTCATGTTTCAGACTGCCCCAGAAGCGCTCCATCACCGCATTATCCCAGCAGGCACCCACGTCTCCCATACTGCTCCTCAGCCTGTAGCTGCTCAGCAGCGCCTGAAAGCGTTGTCCCGTGTACTGCGCCCCCCTGTCCGTATGCACCACCAGGCCCGGCGGGGGAGTTCGCAGGTTATAGCCAAGCGACATTATTTTGATAACAGCCAGCTATGCTTCTTTGCCGCATATCAGGGCATAGGATGTAATCATTTTTAAGTCGGTTGGCTATAATTGCTGCGGTGGCAACCAGTGGGCCAACACCTGGAATGTCCATAATCCGCCGACAGGCCTCATTCTGTTTCGCCCAAGTGGCAAGCTGTTTTTCGATACCCTCTATCTGCATATCCAGGTCATTGAGGCGCCGATGCTGGTCTTCAAACTGGTAGTTCAGGAACGGTGGCAGCTTTTCCTTAAGTCGCTCAAGCACCTCTGGCATCGCCTTGTCCAGTGACGCCCGGCCTTTACGCACAGTTTCGCCGAACTCCAACAGCAATCCGTGTAGCGAGTTGATTTGCGCGGTGCGGAACTTCACTAACTGGCGGCGCATTTTGTGCAGCGACAGTACTGCCTGCTGTTCCTCAGTTTTGACGGCAACGGCTTTAGCTGGCTGCTGGACCGCCATCCAGATAGCACGGGCATCCATCACGTCATTTTTATTGCCCATCACGAAGGCCTTGACGAATTTGCCCTGGAGTAGTCTGACCTTATGCCCCAGTTTTTCCAGCTCCCGCGCCCAGTGCTGGGAACCGCCGCAAGCTTCCATGCCAATCAGGCAAGGCTCACGATTGCTGAAGTATTCCAGCAGCGCGTCGCGCTTTATCTGTTTATCGATGACTTCACCGGTATGTTCATTAATGAAATGAACCTGCATCAGATGTTTTGCGATATCGACGCCAACAGGGGTATATTTCATGTCGTGGATCCTCCAGTTATCAGGGAGCTTTATGCATCCCGTGTTGGGCACAATGATGCCGGAAGTCTGCGAGGATCCACACCTTACCTGCCGAACCCTTCGCTGCTCTCAAATGTGTGGGATGCGTTCATCTCATTCTCCTGTTTTTATAGTGTTATTTGGGTGTCGTACTTGGCGTGGCTCATGGTCTTCCAACTCAGGCCATTATCTTTGGATAACATGCGCCAGTAGAGGGAGAGTCGTATTGATAAATAACCGGTTCGTCGTATGCGTATTGCGTGGATAAGTCCTTCACGGTATAAGCGCTTAAATCGCTTCTCACGCTCTCTTATTCTGACTGGTATAGCTAAACGACTTAATTTTGATTACATTATTTAAATGAGCTATTCAATTGATTTTAGACGTAAAGTGATATCTACACGGAAAAACGAAGGGTTGAGTATCCGAGAAACAGCGAAGCAATTTCGGATTGGCCCTGCCTCTGTATCGCGTTGGATTAATCAAATAGAGTCAAAAGCATCGACCACGCGTCAGCGAAAGATCGATAAATCCGAGTTGATAAAAGATGTTGAACAATATCCAGATGCTTACCAAAAAGAACGTGCAGAGCGTTTTGGCGTTTGTCAGAAGGCCATTTGGCAAGCGCTTAAAAAGCTGGGATTGACCTATAAAAAAAACTCTACGTCATCCGAAAGCCGACGAAAACGCCCGGCAGGGATTTCAACAAAAAAAACAACAGTATGAAAAAGAAGGTAAACCTATTGTTTTTATTGATGAAAGTGGTTTTTCACACGATGCCCCACGGACTCACGGCTATTCCCCAAAAGGTCAACGGTGTTTTGGCCTGAAGAACTGGGGAGCTAGGGGAAGAACAAATGTTATCGGCGCTTTATTAGGCACAACGCTGTTTGCTATCGGATTATTTGATATCAATATTAACAGCGATGTTTTCTATGCCTGGGTCACACAAGTCCTTATCCCAGTACTCCCTAAAAACAGTGTAATCATGATGGACAATGCCACTTTTCACAAAAAACATAATATTCAACAAGTCATCATCGATGCAGGGTATATGGTGGAGTATTTGCCTACATATTCGCCAGATCTTAACCCAATTGAGCATAAATGGGCACAAGCAAAAAGCAAAAAAAGAGAGATGGGTTGCGATACAGAGAGTTTGTTCTCAGTCCATATGGTGTAATCAAAATTAAGTCGCTTGGCTATAGCGCCGCTTCCCTTGACATCCATCTTGCCGACCGGCTTTTCTTCGTTTTCGCCTTTTCGGGGATGAGTTACCAACAGCACATGCACCGGGTAAGTCAGCTTGAACTCGCATAAGGCTTCCATAAACGCCTTCTGGCCGTTGTAATCATCCTCATTGAGTCCGCACATCATCAGCGAGTCCACGACAAACAGTTTCACGCCATAGCGCTTGTGCGCATATTTGAACACGGACAAAATCCGTTCTCCCTTGGCTTTACCCGTCACGTTGAACAACCACATCCGCGCATCGAGCAGGTCCATCATCCGGTCTACATCCTCCGGTGAGGTATCCCCCGTAGATACGGCTTGTCGAATCATCCGTTTCAGCAGGATAGCAGGCCGTAGCTCCATCGAGGCGATGCAGGCAGACACCCCCTGGTACGTCGCCTCAAGCGACAGATGCCCCACAAACTGCGATTTGCCGTGACCGTTAACGCCGTTGACCAAGGTCAGTTCGTGCGTCCTGAATCTGAAATTCTGCTCCAGCGTGGGCCACGGACTGGTGAACAGACCGGGAGCGGGTGAAAAAAAAGCCGCATGGACTTCCTGACGGAATTCGCCCGCCCGTTTGAGTTCTGTGGGGTCGAACGTCTCAGCGTTCATGAAGAGGCGTTGAAACTGCTCCACTGAAATATTGTTGACCAGGCATTCGTTAGCGTCCTTGTGAGGGAGTTTCACAAAGTTGCAACGATGGATACCCAGCCGGGTAGCAATTTCCTTGGCGGCGGATTGCCCGGCGGCGTCCATGTCCATGCACAGGAATATCTCTCCGAAACGTGATAGATTTTCGTACTCATGCTCAATCCACTGCTGCTTGGCCCCCGTCCCTCCACCGAAGGGAACCGACAGTGCCGGGAGGCCGTACTGGTGGAGGCTCATCGCGTCAATTTCGCCTTCACAAATCACCACCAGATTGCGCTCTTTGGGGTTGATGGCCTGCCAGCCAAACAGACAGGGTTCACAATCAGACTCCACCATGATGATTTTTTTACCGTCATGACGCTCAATCCCCAACCGCTTGATTTGTTTCAACTCACCGTCGCGCAGGTAGGGGAAGGCGATGGCAGGGACTTCCTGCTTGGTCTCGTGGTTGAATATCACCGCGTCGGTCACTTTGAACGCTTGTGCCGTCTCGTGGGAGATCCCCCTTGAGGCCAGATACGCGAAACAGTCGCGGGAGCCTTTGACGCCCTTGCGCTCAGGCCTCTTGAAGATTTTTGGCTGTTTCGGCAGGAACTCATTGCTCTCGTCCTTGACACCCAGAAACACTTTGGCCTCCTGCATGGCCTGATGGAGTTGGATACCGCACACCGCTACCCACAAGTCCAGCAAGTCGCCACCCTGTCCGCCGTTGAACTCACACCAGACCTGCTTGCCGGTGAGATTGACCTTGAGCGATTGCCCCTTGTTGCCGTCCAAATCACCGACAACCCATTCCCCATTGACGCGCCGACCGTTGGGGAGTAAGTGAGCCACCACCTGCTCCACCCGCTGCCACAACAGGCCGGATAATTCCTGGATAGTCATACTGCCTCCAATCGAAAAATCTTAAAGCCCAGCGTCACTGCCGATATCGGCATAACCCCGTGGCAGTAACCGGCAATCAAAACCGGTTTCAGCCATGATTTCATCGACCCTCCAGAAGTTCATACAGTGCCAGTTCACGCCGCTGCTCTTCGGTCAACCGGGAGGCATCGAACGCGGGCGTGGTATTGGCTGGCTCGGTGATTTTTTCGGGGAACAAGCCCTGCCAACCGCGCTCGATGGACAAGCCAATCACCGCATCGGGGTTGACATGGTTCTCCAGCATCGACCTGATGCGCTTGCAGGTGGTCGGGGTGAGTGGGTGACGAATTTCTTTCCGGTGCTCCACCCAATCGGCCCAAACCTCTGCCGACACGTTAGACGGTTTTTCGGTTAGCGGGTCAAATTTGTTTTTCTTGTCGGCAAGGGGTAAGGGGATATTCTTTACCGGTTCTATGACTGGTTCAAAAGAGTGACTGGTTCTGGTGCCGCCTGTCGGCACAGGGGGTGTGCCGCCTACCGGCATAGGGGTGCCATTTCCCGGCACAGGGGGTGTGCTGGTAGTCGGCATAGGGTTATCCAATTTCAGATAGTAAACATTGGATGCATTACCCTTGCCATTATTCGTACCGGTACGATTTTCTTTTACCAACAAACCCGCCTTTTCCAGTGCATCAATGTGATCTCGAACAGTGCTTTTACTGCATTCACAATGATCGGCAATATGCTGATACGAAGGCCAGCACTCCCCTTTGTCGTTGGTATTATCAGCCAGCTTCAGGAGAACCAGCTTACGTATCGGGTTACCGACTTTGATATTCATGGCCTTAGCCATCAATGACATGCTCATTTGCGTTTCTCCTCGGACTCATGCTGAGCCAGGTAAAGTTGTTGTTGCAGGCGGAAGAGTTCGGCGAATTTCTTCGCCGCATCCTCCGGCATCAGTGTTTGGGGTTCAGGATGAGGGCGACAGGCGCCCTTTTGCTTGAAATTCCGGCGGTTTCGTGCCATAATTCCTCCTGAAATTAATGAGTTATTTGCATTTCTAAGCCGAAAAAGTGTTCGCGCACTGTTCGGCTTTTTCTTTGGTCAAATACCCCGCCAACCGTTTGGCTAATTCAGCCATTTCATCATCAGCAATGCCGTAGTTCAGCACGGCCAGCATCAGGCTCACTTGGCGAAACAGACCGTTCTTCCAGCGACTGACCTGGTACTCCGGTACGTTCATGGCGGCGGCAAAGGCTTTCTGTCCCATCAGGGCTAACTTGTTGAGTAGCGCCGACTCGATGTGAGCAGCTTTCTTGCTTTGTGTTGCAGGGTTCATTTGTGATACTTCTCCGTATTGTTAAGGCATGACAACCCTGTGGGGTGCCACCGTGTTATTGGGGGTGAAGCACCCACCGGTTAAGTTTGTAAAGAGCGGTGAAGATTATTGGTTTTTTGCTTTTGCCATTGAGTTGAGAAGCTCAGCAGCACTAATCTTTCCGTCAGTCGCCATCACGATTGAGGATATGAAGCGTGCGCTTATCTCTGAACCTTTAAGCCACTTGCTAATTGATGGCTGGCCCGTTCCTACTCGGCGAGCCAACTCAGACTGGGAGCCAGCAATCTCAATAGCCCTTTTGATAACGGCATTCATAGCGGTATTCCCTTTTACATAAATAAGAATGAATTATTCTTTAGAGAATTGAAATAGTCAAGTCATTTTAGACTTTGACATAAAATTCTTTAGGGAATATTTTTCGTAATATGAAAACACTCAAAGAAAGACTGGCTTATGCCATGCATACGACCGGGAAAAACAACCAGACTGAACTGGGACGACAAGCCGGTGCACCTCAATCTTCCATATCAAAAATACTACGGGGGAATAGCGAAACATCGCGCCATACAGGAAAGCTAGCGGCAGCTCTTGGAGTTAGTGCTGATTGGTTAATCAACGGCACAGGTTCCATTTTTGGTGAAGCAAACCAAACCATACAAGCAATTGATGTTTCAAAAAATGTAAAAGTTTTCGATTTTAATGGTTTTACAGGAAACCATGTTTCGTGGTTTAGCACATTACCAGAACACTTTAGAGCCTACGAAATTAAAGGGAGGACGGGTATATCACAGGCTCCTGCCGGAGCTATTGTTATCGTTGACCCAGAAGAGCTACCGGCATCCGAAGATTTAGTTTTGATCCTACTAAAAGATACAATCTCCGTTTTTCGTTATCACATAGGTGGTGATGGTAAGGG
This sequence comes from Symbiopectobacterium purcellii, assembly GCF_052050035.1. Taxonomy (GTDB): domain Bacteria; phylum Pseudomonadota; class Gammaproteobacteria; order Enterobacterales; family Enterobacteriaceae; genus Symbiopectobacterium; species Symbiopectobacterium purcellii_A. Next base: position 1,888,250 of record NZ_CP189882.1, on the reverse strand, counting down.
ATATTTGTCAGTAGATGATTCACGAGTTCCTCTAGCACCAGTTTCGGATCTCTCCTCAGTGCTTGGTCCAATCGTCCAGGTTTTCATTCCAGAATTGAATAAGTAAACAACCATTAGATCTTTTGCCTGAGCGCTGTAATAGCTACCAGGCCCAACTCTTACATACAGTTCCCCCATACTCCCTCCTGACAAAAACCATACATTACTGTGTTTTCATACAGTATATGACCGTAAAATTTACTATTCCAGTAAAAAAAATTCTCTTGCGAATCACCGATAAAATGCCCTTTAGAATTATTTAATAAATTCCATATTGACTTATATTATTCTTTATTGCATAGTTAGTCCATCAGCAGGACGCTGGGTAACTCAAACGGATGTGTGCTCTTTAACAATAGACTTGTGGGTGATTCACCCCGCCAAAGTGGTTTGCTTTGGGATGATGACACGAAAGTGTGGTGTAAAAACACTCCTTGCAGAGGAGTGAACCGTGCGAAAAACACCGCCGCTATTCAGGTGTAGACATCATCACCAAAGCTAACCAGTTGGAGAATTCAAATGCCAAGAAACAGGCACAAGAATCTAGCTCGTGCCATCGCGCACCGTGCGGAGAAGAAAGAAGCAATAGCTACAGGCCAACTTACGGTATGTAAGAGAGTCGGAACGGCTGATGTACTGGCTCAGCTCGTAATTCAGTTGCGCGACAGAAAGCAGCAAGAAACAGTTGGCTCAGTATGCATACCTGATGTAGCGCTCTTTCGAGCTGGACATCGCAGTAAGCCTAAAAATCCGTTTCATGTTCAAAAGTGAGGTAATTATGAAATTTAAAGATTTTCCAGATGCGCCAGCTCGTCGTCGTTAACTCCCCATTCCAAAATTGCCAGCGCCAAACTCATCAGCCCGAAAAACGAATGCTTCTCCGTTCCTCTGGCTACCTTCATCCGGCTTACTTGTGATTCGTCTACGCTCAGAAAGTCAGCAAACTTTCGCTGTCCGAATATTGCCAGCTTGTTCAAAAGCTGCGATTCAATCTGGCGAGCTTTCTTGCTTTGTGTTGCGTGGTTCATGTGTGATACTTTCCTTATTGAAAAAAACAGGTTATCGGATGCACGTGTAGATACACGGCACCTGTGGTGTAATGTGGTAATCAACAGACGTGACGAAGCCGTGAGGCAGTCACAGTGAGTGTGTTACTGTGGGATGTTGCGTTCGCCACGTTGTCGGTGGCTTCCGTAGGACGACTGTCCGTTGTGAAGAGCGGTACTGCTGGTTAAGCAGCCTGCTCCGGGTGCGGGAACAGCTTAGGTAAGTCTGGCCGAAATTCGTAAGCAGGAACCAGTCCTCCTGTGGCTTCTACCAGATCAGGCACATATTCAGGGGAGATCTGTATTTTGCCATTTAGCCAGTCACAGATTGTTGATTGTGCTCTACCGCACTTTTTTGCCAATGCCATCTGGCTACCAACGATTGCTATTGCCTGTTTTACTCCCAAATTCTTCATAAATCGAATCTCCTATAAGCAAATACGATTTTAGGCAAGTTTAGTTACGCAGTCAATCGTTATTGCTATTTTGAGAAATTATCGCTTCTGCGATATAATTTTATAAATTAGTTCAAAGGGTTATTCATGTGAGTTTTTCAGAAAGGCTTCAAATTGCAATGAAAGCAACAGGGCACACACAAGGCTCCTTGGCTCGTGCTGTAGGCATGGCGCAATCTAGCGTATGGAGGCTAACCAGTGGAGGTGCATCAGGAACTAAAAAACTTTTCAAGATAGCCAAAGTTTTAGGCGTCAATCCTGAGTGGCTTTCAGATGGCATTGGAGAAATGCAAGCTAACTATAACAATAAAGATTATCAATTTTTTTCTGATGCAGTATCTTTATATGATAACAAGGAAACGATAAGCAGTGATGTTTTTGCGATAAAAATATATAACCGCATAGAGTGGGTGCTCTCCCCTAGCGAAAGGGGTGAAAAGGATCCTGAATCCATGTTTTGGTTACCTAAAAATATTGCTTACAAAACAAATGCTTCTGTCGATTTGTCTGTGGCTGTCATCGCTCCAGACGACAGTATGTCTCCTAACATAGAAGAAGGTGCTATCGTTATACTAGATAGAAGCTTAAAGGAAGTCAGAAATGGTAAAACTTACGCCGTATCGTACGGGGGGGTGTATATGCTTCGTACACTTTATCAGTTGCCTGAAGGCAAGGTTCGGTTAAAGAATAATAAACCTCATGATTATCCTGAAGACATAGTATCCATATCTGATCTAATCATAATAGGGAAAATTTACTACGTGGCAGGTATTTTTGATTAATAACCATGTAGTTAGCTCAATTTCATTGATGGGCTAGCTATTTCTTTCTCTGCCCTAGGTAACTGCTATCCCTACCGCAATTTCATCCTCCTTTCTATTTACTCCTAAAGAACAGTTCATAAAAAATCGCAAAATAAAAAAATAATCATCTACGCATCAATTATCCATTGGTTTTCGCAAAAAAATAATCGTATTTACGATTGACTTGGTGCAATCTAAAAGCCTATTATTCCTCCCATCAACCCACCAGACAGCCTACAGCCAGACGGTGGAACACCAACCCGCAACGGCAATACCCCGGCAGGCAAGACCTCGAGTTACCCGCCGATTGCCTGAGCGTAAGTAGCCAGCCCGAGGCACAGGAACATGACGGCGGTTGGGATAGCTAACGAGAGAGGATGAGAGATGAAAATCATGCAGATTCGAGGGAATAACCAAGATTACTTGAATTGGAAGAACAATGTGATGCGTGATGCTAACAGCTTTACGCCAGGATGCCACCTTATCATGGCAGCCTGTGAGCAAGCAGATGAAACAGGGCACATGATAGAAAAAGCGTTTTTCTCCACATGCCCCAAAACTAAGAAAATAACGCTATACGTATCAGGTGATCCGGACGTGTTTCTTAAAACGATACGAATTATTGAAATGAAATCTACATTTTTACTTCAGTCTGAAACCCCGTTTTTCGCGGAAGAGAAATATTTTTTTTAATCAATGAGATAATTTCTGAGCGTGTATCTTCGATATCGACAGAGGTGAATTTTGTATCTGGAACATGATTACGCACAGAATCGATCATCGCTAAAGCGGGCTGTGTAATGTTATTACTACCATCAATATATGATATTGCAATTAATGGGATATTAATTTGAGCTGCTGCTTTTACCGCAGTTTCCAAAAAATCAACATAAATATCTTTGTTGGATGCCATAACAATAATTGCTCTTGATTGCCTGTGGAGTCACTAAATTATCAGATTCTCTAGCCTGTGGAAAGGAGGGAACCACTGCCGCCTGAGGTGGAGAAGTAAACCAGGCATTAAACCACAGCAGATTAATGAGTCTGCTCTGTTTTAACCGCTCTTTCAAAACGAGCCTCGTGCTCTACGGAAGCCACCGACAACGTGGCGAACCTTTACCCAGATGTTTTTGGGGTGTGGTGGGCTGAATAAAAATTATAGCCAACACCAGGGCCACCACTGGCTCACCACACCACCAAAACCATCTATTGGAGGGGAGCATGGCTACCATCATTTACCGTAAATCTATTAATCCTGTTAATTGTGTTAGCAAAACAAACGCCGCTATTCGCCGTCATGCCAGACGCAAGGCAGAGGCCATCCGGCGTGAACTGGTGTCATCCCGTATCGATAAAGCTTTAGGTCAGAAGCCAGAAAGACGCAAAGCGCTTAATCGAATTGAATTAGCATTCAAGAGCAAACGTGCGCCAAGGATTAATTTCAATTTACTGGCTAAGTTCAGAGAGAAAATTAATCGTTTCGCCGAAATGTACGACACGATTAAGCGTATTAGTCATCGCATCTGGTACAGCAAGCCGAAAACCGAGTATGGCATTACCGCCAGAGCAAGACAGACGCATATATCGCGGCGCGTTCATTGAATTTGAGGAGAATTGAATGATGCAACTTAATAAACCTCATATCACAACCTTTAATCACCCTAATTTCGGTGACATGGTCGCTGTCACCAACGGCAGTAATAATATTAATGATTCACGTTATTTGATGAGCATCAATACTCACCCATATGACGACCACGAGACAATGGTATATAGCCAACCGACTTAAAAATGATTACATCCTATGCCCTGATATGCGGCAAAGAAGCATAGCTGGCTGTTATCAAAATAATGTCGCTTGGCTATACAAATCAACCATCGCCTTTCTGGTGGAAGAAAATAAGTGGCTCAAAAAGCAGGTGAAAAAATTAACGGGCATCCATGACTGAAACACTTTCAGCATTCCAATCATCGTGCTTATCGCTGTAATTAACATGACAGTGACAACAATAGATAATATCACACTACCGATTTATACCCTCGCCGATCCCAATAGTTAAACGGAGAACGCCATGCAATATGCCTTTGCAGGGTGGCCTATTGCTGGCCGCTCGGAAACACAATTTGACCCGATTCGGTCAATCGAACATCACCGCTCAAATATCGTCACGGGCCAGAGCTTCAAAAACAAAAGCTGGCTGCAACGGTTATTCGAGCAGCTTATAGCAACGGTTAATCAAAAGGGTCATCCATGAAACGCGACCTCGTTATTTTCATGCACCGGCACTGCATGGTATCTGCCGCTGCAAACAGGCGGGCTGGCGTGATGGATAAGGCTGCGAACATGCTTATCTGCGCCAGAGACTACCGAACGTCATTGCGGCGTGACGCCGACCTTCCAGCGGGAGTGCTGGCTATCTTTCTCAGGGAAGAGAAAACAAGCGAATCCGAATGTTCAGAAATTCACAGCGATGAGCCTATTTCATGGGATGAATTCGCTGGCAATCACATGTGAGGTGAGCAATGGACTTATCACAATTAGACGCGCCGTTCCCGGTAGATGATATCGAATGGCGTGTGCAGCGGTGTGGAATAGCGAAAAACAACCCGTGGGCCATGGTTCTGGCCTACGTGACTAACCGCGCCATCATGAAGCGCTTGGATGACGTATGCGGGAAAGAGAACTGGAAGAATGAATTCACCCCGGGGCCGGATGGTGGCGTGATGTGTGGCATATACATTCGGATCAGAGACCAATGGGTGGCTAAGTGGGACGGTGCAGATAAAACTCAGGTTGAAGCCGTTAAGGGCGGCATGTCTGGTTCAATGAAGCGGGCCGCTGTTCAGTGGGGTATTGGTCGTTACCTCTACTCACTGGAAGAGAATTTTGCCATCTGCTCGATTGAGAAAAAAAATGGCTGGAACAAGGCTTCATTCAAGGATACAGACAACCAATACAAGAACATCTGGTGGCAAACTCCGCCATTACCTGAATGGGCTATGCCAACGCCTCCTGATGCGGCACAGGGCGAATCCGACGATGCCAATGCCGATGAATCCAACAAGGACGAGCTGCTTAAATCATTCACTGAATCCGCAACGTCAGCAAAGAATGTTGATCAGCTAAAAGCGGCGTTTGAGGAAGCGTGGCGAGCTTTGCGCGGAACGCCGCAGCAGGCCGACGCGAAAGGCGTGTATGACATTCGTAAGTCAGAACTGGAAGAGGCGGCATAAATGGGACAGAGAGGCGTCAACAAAGTCATTCTTGTAGGTCATTTGGGGCAAGGCCCCGAAGTGCGCTACATGCCGAACGGTGGCGCGGTAGCAAACCTGACCGTAGCCACATCGGATACGTGGCGAGATAAGCAATCAGGCGAGCAGAAGGAGCGCACCGAATGGCACCGCGTCACGCTGTACGGCAAGTTGGCAGAGGTGGCTGGCGAGTATCTCCGCAAAGGCTCACAGGTCTATATCGAGGGCCAGTTACGCACACGGAAGTGGCAAGACCAGCCAGGGCAAGACCGATACACAACGGAGGTTGTTGTCGATATTGGCGGATCAATGCAGATGATCGGCGGCAAGCAGGATGGCGGGCAGCAAAACAATCAGCGCCAGCAATCAAGCGGCAATGGTCGGCAGCAACAACAGGCACCCAACAATGAGCCGCCGATGAATTTCGACGACGAGCCGCCATTCTGATTTAACCCAACCATCACCGCAGCGCTATATCCAACATGGAAGGATTTGTGCTGCCTAAATTTCAGGTGACGTTATGACCTACGAAGAATTAACGCCTGACGAAAAACACTATTACAACCGATTAGACTCGTGGGGAAAGGAACGCTACCTAAAGACTATTCCTATAGTCAGAGGCGCAATGGAAGCGGTAGACGCTGGCGAAAAAGGATTGTCTCACCCACGGTTAATTAACTGGGAAGAAAAACGGCTGGCATGGGAAAATCGCGTGATATTAGCCGAAGAGAAGCGGAGCGCAGCGGAAGCCAATAGAGTTTATGTCAAAGTAGAAATTGACCCCTCTAAAGACGAACGCTTTAAGAATTACATAGGGCGTTACGGTGCTGTCAGAAGCGACTAAGAGTCTGTAAAGAATTTTGTGTAAATGGCTCCATTGCTTAACCGGAGATTCGTTCTCCATACATCAACATGAATTGGCTCATAGCAGGTTTCCAGTCTCTGATTGGCAAGGTCCATTTAGCAGAGATATTATGCAAGGCTAGATAGAGTAATTTTATCACCGAGTCATCCGTTGGAAATATTCGTCGCGTTTTCGTTATCTTGCGCAATGAAGCATTTAACGACTCTATCGCGTTGGTGGTGTAGATAACCTTGCGGATCTCCGGCGGAAAGTCAAAAATGACGATGAGACGTTCCCAATTATTTCTCCACGACGGGCTGATCGTCGGGAACTGTTCATCCCATTTGGCCGCGAAGGCATCCAGGGCCTCTTCAGCGCCCTCTAGCGTTGCGGAACTATAGATGGTGCGCAGGTCAGCAGCAACGGCCTTACGCTCTTTCCAGCCGACGTAGCGCAGCGAGTTCCGCACCTGATGCACAATGCAGAGCTGTACCCGCGTATGCGGGTAAACAGCTTCAATGGCATCAGGAAAGCCTTTCAGGCCATCGCAGCAGGCGACGAAGATGTCCTTTAGCCCACGATTTTTCAGTTCTGTCATCACAGATAACCAGAACTTGGCCCCCTCAGTTTTGGCTATCCATAGCCCCAGCAGCTCTTTTTCGCCCTGGCCGTTGACGCCGAGGGCCAGATAAACAGACTTGTTGGCCACGGCTCCGCCGTCCTGGCTTTTGACAACAATACAGTCAAGGTAAACAATGGGATAAAGCGCATCCAGCGGCCGTTGCTGCCAGCGCTTAACTTCATCCATCACAGCATTGGTCACTTGAGAAATGAAGCCAGCGGAAACATCGACCCCGTAGACTTCTTTAAAGTGTGCCTGAATATCACGGGTTGATAACCCTCTGGAATAGAGAGAAATAATGCGGTCATCGAAGCCGTTAAGCTGTTTTTCGTGCTTACCGATCAGTGTCGGCTCGAAGGTACTGTTGCGGTCGCGCGGAATATCGAGCTCGATCTCCCCATTTTGGCTACGTACGCTCTTGGATGTCTTGCCATTGCGTGAGTTGCCTGAATGATTACCAGCCGGGTCATGCTTAGCATACCCAAGGTGCATCTCCATCTCAGCTTCAAGAACCCGTTCCGCCAGTCTTTTAGTCAGCACCTTGAGTAGGCCTGATTCACCCAGCAGATCCTGAGGGGAGTGACAATCTTGAAGCAGTTGGTCAATAAGTTCGTTGCTGATAGGCATTTTGTTATCCTTTGAAGGTTTTCCTCAAAATGCCATTTACACAGATTATTTTACAGTCTCGCGACTAATCCCCAATATTGTGGGTTGTGCAGGATCTGCACACCTCCCGATATGGGCACCACCTGCATATTTTCATTGCTCCTGCTCATTTTTCTTTCTACTGCATATTTTAGTTGATCCTGCGTGTTTTAGTTGATCCTGCATATGAGCTAACAACCCGTAGTGGCATAATTAATTAGAGGGCCGTGACGAGAAAAGCTTTCACAACCAGAGAGAGAATACCCAAAATTCCAGCACTCAGCATCCAGCGAATTAACTTCTGCTCAGATCGGATACCGGCCATCTCAAGCTGTAAGTCTTTGCGGACTAATTGCATATCCTTACGGACATCGGCTATCTGAGCTTCAGTTTTCTCGAAGCGTGCCTGCATCTGAGCTTCGTTCTTCTCGAAGCGAGCGTCAATATCCTTACGGACATCGGCTATCTCACGCTTCACCTCGGCGATATCAGCGGACAGGTCTTTGCGCACATCGTCGAGATCGCGCTTTGTTGCAAGATCTGCTACCTCGTGTGATTTTCGCACAACAAGAGATATCGCCTTAGCCTGGTCTTTCGGCAATCCGGCGTTTTCCAGCGTTTCAACGAACTCTTGAGTATCAAATGCAACTTGGCCCATAGGGATCCTCCTGTGTTAAGCCAAGTGTAAGCGATCTGACCGCCAATCTGCAAAATTTTACCCGTTAGCCCTCTGATAACCACATCCGTTTAATTATGGAGAAATCGTTATGTCTAAATTAGTTGTCATTGAAAATACGGTCGTCCGTCAGGACGCTTTTGGGCTTTACTGCCTTAACGATTTGCACCGCGCCGCCGTTGCACAAGGTAAAGCGCTACCCATTAATAAATAGTCAAAATTATTTTTAATGCATGGCGCTATACATTGATTATATTAGAAAATGCTATGGACAGCCCCTTAAAGAAACGTCTATTTATTAGTGGTCATAGCTATATTGAAAAGGATATAGCGATCAGATGCGCCAATCTCCTAATAGTTTGATTTATTTAACAAAGCCGTATGAAGCATGAGAGTTAGCTCGTGTTTTGTTTAAGGATTGCACACCCATATCAAAACCGGTAACTCTCAACCTTTCAAGGTCCAGTGTCAGCTCAAGTCACGACTAATACAGATAAGTATTTAACTTGGCCGTGGACTCTTCTTCTTGCCAAGGGCAATAGTAACATGCTCCTCATTTGCAACATGTTCAGCGACATTAGCGATATCCCATGCTATTTGTCTAACATTTAATTGTGCTGCTTTTAGCATGTCTGAATAACGCAGAATTTCTTGCGCCTGCTTTACGCAGTGTATGCTATAGAGACCAGTACATTCGTGTTTATATGTAGCGGTAAGATTATCAATTGTCCGTTTAAAACCGCCTGCTCTGTCTATAGCTTCAGCAAGCTTTATTTGCAATAAATCTAGCTCATATCCCTCATGAGCAAGATTTCTTCTTGTATTTGCTGGTAAGTGATTAGCCGATGTCTGCTGTTGACTGTAGTAAAGTTCGAGAAACGCATTACTAACCCAACGACAGGTAGAGGCTACACCCGTTACTGCGCCCGCTTTAGTTGCCGCAAGTATGACGTTAGCTGTACTTATGGGGTCCGTCGGTGGACTCCATGCTCTCAACCAAGCAGCTGCATTTGCACCACAGATGGTTGCAATAACATTTGCTCCATCACCGTTAGTTAAAGGTCCACCTCCTCTGGCAACATAAGCTAACACTGAATTTAATGTTCCCCAGCCAGCCCAAGCCCCCCCGGCAGCAGCGCCGTATATAAGTGTCTTGTACTGTTGGTTAGTAAGTGCATAAACAGGATTTAGAGCCCCTAAGCACATAAACACTAGGTAAGTAATAAGTGATTTTTTAATACTTGACATGAAACCCCCATAAATGGCAAACATATCCAGAGGTTTCATATTAATTGGCAATTATTAAAATAGTATTACATATATATTACCATTTGTTAATAAAATTAAATGTTGAGGTTAATTAGCAGAGCTCGCCACAGATTTTATGAATCACAGGGAATAATGCTATCATGGCATGCCTATTTTGGATTAAAATGTTGTTAACTCTAGGCGGCGTCCCTTAATTGCCTAGGGCTTTGTTGAATAAATCAGAATTAGCCGACAGGATGGCTCCCTCTGCTACACCTGTTATCCGATCCTGACGCTGTGTGGCATACCCAACAACGTCATACGGTTCAGCGCTTTGACCATCGCCATTGCTTCACCTACCTGAGCCTCATAGTCACGCAGGCTCAGGTGGCCACCCAACAGAGTTTTGATGCGGAACATCACTGTTTCTGCCACTGAACGGCGGTTATTGACGCAAGGAGAACCCATGCGCTATAGTCAAGCTGCATCTGCAAATTCAGGTGCCGGGTTTGAGACCCCGCCGAGATTCACCGCGACAAACTGACACGCCGCGAGCGTGTTTTTTTATGTCGCAATCTAGCTACACTTCCATGGTGAGCTGGATGGGGCAGCCGTAAGGCTGGCCGGACGGTGATCCCGGTAGTCTCAACCCTGTTCAGTTCACCACCAAATATGAGTTTGAGACCTCATGGTGGTGATTATAAGTTCACTATCTGGAGGTCACCATGACGCTTCAACCATCTGTTACCACACCAAAAGTTACCATCCATAACGGTAAAGCTGTTACTACGTCACTAGACGTTGCTGGTTATTTTTGCAAGCTCCACAAGAACGTTATCCGTAGCATCGAATCGCTCGATTGTTCACCTAAATTCACTGAGCTCAATTTTGAGCCGAGTGAATATACCGACAGCACAGGCCGCAAACTCCCGATGTATAAAATGACTAAAGACGGCTTCGTCTTCCTCGTCATGGGCTTCACGGGCAAGAAAGCAGCAGCGTTCAAGGAAGCTTACATCGCGGAGTTTAACCGCATGGAAGAGCGGCTTCATGGAGCAGTTGCCGTCAGTGGTGTAACCAGCGAAATCTTACTTACCCTTCAAGATAATAAAATCATCAGCTCCCGGCCCATCGCTGACAACGAGTATGTTGCCAGTCTCGATACATTGTTCGAGATTGCGCGCCGAGCTGACTATCTCGTCATACACAAAGACGATCTGATTAAAAAGCTCGCTAGCTAATCACCAATCCCGCCCCGGTATCGCGCCGGGGTTTTTGTGCCCTATTCCCAGCATTTCGAACTACCTCAAATTCCTGGGTAGTTGCCCAATCGATTTAGGTACCACCAATTTCATCGTAACTCACTGATTATAGAGTGCAGGATCTGCACGCCTCCCGATATGGGCACCACCTGCACATTTTCCCCACTCCTGCATATTTTATCTACTCCTGCGCATTTTCGTTACTCCTGCATATTTACCATGGTAGATTCTGAGTACTAGGCTCGTAATTCCCTGCTATGCCTGCCGCCCGGCCCCGCGCCGGTTTTTTTTCACCACTAATCATCAATCCCGCCCCGGTATCGTGCCGGGGTTTCATTAATCACATTGACTTGTGAGGACCTTACTATAGCCAAGCGACTTAATTTTGATTACACCATATGGACTGAGAACAAACTCTCTGTATCGCAACCCATCTCTCTTTTTTTGCTTTTTGCTTGTGCCCATTTATGCTCAATTGGGTTAAGATCTGGCGAATATGTAGGCAAATACTCCACCATATACCCTGCATCGATGATGACTTGTTGAATATTATGTTTTTTGTGAAAAGTGGCATTGTCCATCATGATTACACTGTTTTTAGGGAGTACTGGGATAAGGACTTGTGTGACCCAGGCATAGAAAACATCGCTGTTAATATTGATATCAAATAATCCGATAGCAAACAGCGTTGTGCCTAATAAAGCGCCGATAACATTTGTTCTTCCCCTAGCTCCCCAGTTCTTCAGGCCAAAACACCGTTGACCTTTTGGGGAATAGCCGTGAGTCCGTGGGGCATCGTGTGAAAAACCACTTTCATCAATAAAAACAATAGGTTTACCTTCTTTTTCATACTGTTGTTTTTTTTGTTGAAATCCCTGCCGGGCGTTTTCGTCGGCTTTCGGATGACGTAGAGTTTTTTTTATAGGTCAATCCCAGCTTTTTAAGCGCTTGCCAAATGGCCTTCTGACAAACGCCAAAACGCTCTGCACGTTCTTTTTGGTAAGCATCTGGATATTGTTCAACATCTTTTATCAACTCGGATTTATCGATCTTTCGCTGACGCGTGGTCGATGCTTTTGACTCTATTTGATTAATCCAACGCGATACAGAGGCAGGGCAAATCCGAAATTGCTTCGCTGTTTCTCGGATACTCAACCCTTCGTTTTTCCGTGTAGATATCACTTTACGTCTAAAATCAATTGAATAGCTCATTTAAATAATGTAATCAAAATTAAGTCGTTTAGCTATAACGGCCCTGAATTCGCTCTGCACGAGCAAATTACTCAAATCACAGGGGCGCAGGTCTACTTTGCCCATCCTTATCATTCCTGGGAGAGGGGCTTGAATGAGCACACCAACGGGCTGATACGACGTTTTTACCCAAAGGGAACAGACTTCAGTCAGGTCAGTCATCGTAAGATTGCCGAACTCGAACACATACTCAATACAAGGGGCAGAAAATCGCTGGGCTATCGTTCCCCCAATGAGGTATTTTTAACGCACTTACTGGTGGCATAAGCCTCTACCGTTTTGTTGCGTTTCGAGTGGGAATTGGGCCACAATCGGTTTGCCGTTATCCCAAGTTTCCGCATACGCCAGCAGTTCCAGGTTCTCCTCCATACGATCCGCAATCCGGTTCAGCAGCAAGGCGCGCTCCTGTACCGACATCTCGCCCCACTCTGCCTTGGCGTTATGGGCGGCATCCAGCGCATGGTCGACATCACGCATACCGGAGCTGGCGACTTCACACAGGGGTTGCCCAGTGACAGGCGTCAGGTTAACGAAATAGTCGCCACTGACCGGAGGCACCCAGGTGCCGCCGATAAAGTTGTCATAGCGTTTTTTCAGATTGAGGGGGGCTTTGTTGAATAACTTAACCGTTTGATTTACATCTTCTTTAGTTAGAATGCATTTACAGAGAATGTATTTTGTTAGAACGACAAATCAAATAGTTAGCACAATAAAAAGCATTCCGAGAGGAAAAATTAGTCGTTGAAATTTTATAATGCTTATATAAATCAGTATCTTAAATTATTCAACAAAGCCATTGAGGGGATAAGCATAGTTGCCGGGCGCGACCCGGTCTTCAGCGGTGTGATGTGCCATTGCGGTCTCCTGTTCTTCGGCGTAGGGTTACGCGGCCAGGCCGCGATGAAAACAGAGCCAATATGCAAAAAATTGCTAACATCAAGGACGGTCTACCAAGCGTATACACAAATCGGCTTTCCTGCCGCGCTGTTTAGCGACTCTTCGAGGAAACGCACACTTTGCCTCCCTTTTTGTGCCCTGGACAACAGGCAACACACCGCGTGCCACGATAAAACTCGCATCGCACCCGGTGGAGTGAAATAATGGCATTCTACTCCAGAATGAACACATTATAGGGATAATACGTGGAAGAAGCGATCCCTGCGCTCGAGGGCGCATGCCAACGAACGGTACGCCATCAAGGCAGCCTGTCTGAGGCCAAAACTGACTGGTTGGCGGAAGAATTGCCGGTCGCACTGGTGTACAACGGCATTTCCCATGTGGTGATGATGGCTACGCCAAAAGATCTGGAAGCCTTTGCGTTAGGTTTTTCCCTGTCGGAAGGCATCATCACGTCACCGCAAGAGATTTACGGCATGGACGTGCAGCCGGTCTGTAATGGTATTGAAGTCCAGATAGAGCTCTCCAGCCGCCGCTTTTCGGGGCTAAAAGAGCGCCGCCGCGCCATGAACGGTCGCACCGGCTGCGGCGTGTGTGGTGTCGAACAGTTAGAAGAGATCGGCAAGCCGGTCACACCGCTGCCCTTCACGCAAACCTTCTCGCTAAATCACCTGGACGGTGCATTAAAACAACTCAAAGACGTGCAGCATATTGGCCAATTGACCGGTTCTACCCATGCGGCGGCCTGGCTTTCCGCTGAAGGGACTATTTTGGGCGGCTGCGAAGATGTTGGCCGCCACGTGGCGCTCGATAAACTGCTGGGCGTGCGCACTACGCGCCCCTGGCACTCAGGTGCCGTGTTGGTTTCCAGCCGTGCCAGCTATGAGATGGTGCAAAAAGCCGCGATGTGCGGCGTCGAGATCCTGTTTGCCGTTTCAGCGGCGACGTCGCTCGCCATTGATGTGGCTGAGCGCTGCAACCTGACGCTGGCGTGCTTTTGCCGCCCAGGCCGGGCAACCGTTTATACCCATCCACAGCGCCTGCTCGACAGCGCATGAGGCCACTGCGGATAGATTAATCTGTTTTTAGCTTAGGCAACAATGATATAACCGTCTGTTTTCCGGGGGTAAACGTGAGAACGCCGTGTGATGGCGACGCGAATAATCGTTTTCAAGATCATTTAATTAACTATAATGAACCTCATGATTACGCGACGCTAACAAACGGTTGTTTGTTAACCACTACCGCTTGAGGCGTGCCGTACCTCACTATCACGCGCGCGCCACAACCAAGACCAAGCACGCTCGCGATTATTTAGTAGTATAACTATGGAGATGATAAATATGAGTTATTCACTGCCATCCCTGCCTTACGCTTATGACGCGCTGGAACCGCATTTCGACAAACAAACGATTGAAATCCATCACTCCAAGCACCACCAGGCTTACGTCAATAACGCTAACGCAGCGCTGGAAAGTCTGCCGGAATTCGCTAGCCTCTCCGCAGAAGAACTGATCGCCAAACTGGATAAAGTACCGGCCGAGAAGAAAGCGGTACTGCGTAACAACGCCGGCGGCCATGCTAACCACAGCCTGTTCTGGAAAGGCCTGAAACTGGGCACCACGCTGGGCGGCTCCCTGAAAGCGGCTATCGAACGCGATTTCGGCAGCGTTGATGCTTTCAAAGAAAAATTTGAGCAAGCGGCAGCTACTCGTTTCGGCTCAGGCTGGGCGTGGCTGGTATTGAAAGAAGACGGCAAACTGGCCGTGGTTTCTACGGCTAACCAAGATAGTCCACTGATGGGTGAAGCGGTGTCTGGCGCATCCGGTTACCCGATCGTCGCGCTGGACGTGTGGGAACACGCTTACTACCTGAAATATCAAAACCGTCGTCCGGATTACATCAAAGCGTTCTGGAAAGTGGTGAACTGGGACGAAGCGGCTGCACGTTTTGCTGCTGCCAAATAATTTGTCCTGACGGTATAAAACGCATGAAACCGAAATAACAAAATGTTATTTCGGTTTTTTTTTGCTTTTTCCCCGCTGACTCGATTCATCTTTCTTACATTTAAACAATTAAAAATTTTTTAAAGGCGCGTTTTTCATTTATGCTGCCAGGGTTAACTCGCCGAAATCATGCTGTGTTTTGTGCTGCCTCCTTTGCGGCGCACGCTGCCTTGAACGAAGCAGCCTGGCGGCTGCAAATCGAAGTGTGGCAGGATAGCGATATTCTGAAACCCGCCAGCCGAAGGTTATCCCGTGTCACATTCCCCTGCGCATCAGCGCGTTCATATAGCTAAACGACTTAATTTTGATTACATTATTTAAATGAGCTATTCAATTGATTTTAGACGTAAAGTGATATCTACACGGAAAAACGAAGGGTTGAGTATCCGAGAAACAGCGAAGCAATTTCGGATTGGCCCTGCCTCTGTATCGCGTTGGATTAATCAAATAGAGTCAAAAGCATCGACCACGCGTCAGCGAAAGATCGATAAATCCGAGTTGATAAAAGATGTTGAACAATATCCAGATGCTTACCAAAAAGAACGTGCAGAGCGTTTTGGCGTTTGTCAGAAGGCCATTTGGCAAGCGCTTAAAAAGCTGGGATTGACCTATAAAAAAAAACTCTACGTCATCCGAAAGCCGACGAAAACGCCCGGCAGGGATTTCAACAAAAAAAACAACAGTATGAAAAAGAAGGTAAACCTATTGTTTTTATTGATGAAAGTGGTTTTTCACACGATGCCCCACGGACTCACGGCTATTCCCCAAAAGGTCAACGGTGTTTTGGCCTGAAGAACTGGGGAGCTAGGGGAAGAACAAATGTTATGAGACTGTAAAATAATCTGTGTAAATGGCATTTTGAGGAAAACCTTCAAAGGATAACAAAATGCCTATCAGCAACGAACTTATTGACCAACTGCTTCAAGATTGTCACTCCCCTCAGGATCTGCTGGGTGAATCAGGCCTACTCAAGGTGCTGACTAAAAGACTGGCGGAACGGGTTCTTGAAGCTGAGATGGAGATGCACCTTGGGTATGCTAAGCATGACCCGGCTGGTAATCATTCAGGCAACTCACGCAATGGCAAGACATCCAAGAGCGTACGTAGCCAAAATGGGGAGATCGAGCTCGATATTCCGCGCGACCGCAACAGTACCTTCGAGCCGACACTGATCGGTAAGCACGAAAAACAGCTTAACGGCTTCGATGACCGCATTATTTCTCTCTATTCCAGAGGGTTATCAACCCGTGATATTCAGGCACACTTTAAAGAAGTCTACGGGGTCGATGTTTCCGCTGGCTTCATTTCTCAAGTGACCAATGCTGTGATGGATGAAGTTAAGCGCTGGCAGCAACGGCCGCTGGATGCGCTTTATCCCATTGTTTACCTTGACTGTATTGTTGTCAAAAGCCAGGACGGCGGAGCCGTGGCCAACAAGTCTGTTTATCTGGCCCTCGGCGTCAACGGCCAGGGCGAAAAAGAGCTGCTGGGGCTATGGATAGCCAAAACTGAGGGGGCCAAGTTCTGGTTATCTGTGATGACAGAACTGAAAAATCGTGGGCTAAAGGACATCTTCGTCGCCTGCTGCGATGGCCTGAAAGGCTTTCCTGATGCCATTGAAGCTGTTTACCCGCATACGCGGGTACAGCTCTGCATTGTGCATCAGGTGCGGAACTCGCTGCGCTACGTCGGCTGGAAAGAGCGTAAGGCCGTTGCTGCTGACCTGCGCACCATCTATAGTTCCGCAACGCTAGAGGGCGCTGAAGAGGCCCTGGATGCCTTCGCGGCCAAATGGGATGAACAGTTCCCGACGATCAGCCCGTCGTGGAGAAATAATTGGGAACGTCTCATCGTCATTTTTGACTTTCCGCCGGAGATCCGCAAGGTTATCTACACCACCAACGCGATAGAGTCGTTAAATGCTTCATTGCGCAAGATAACGAAAACGCGACGAATATTTCCAACGGATGACTCGGTGATAAAATTACTCTATCTAGCCTTGCATAATATCTCTGCTAAATGGACCTTGCCAATCAGAGACTGGAAACCTGCTATGAGCCAATTCATGTTGATGTATGGAGAACGAATCTCCGGTTAAGCAATGGAGCCATTTACACAAAATTCTTTACAGACTCAATGTTATAGCCAAGCGACTTAATTTTGATTACACCATATGGACTGAGAACAAACTCTCTGTATCGCAACCCATCTCTCTTTTTTTGCTTTTTGCTTGTGCCCATTTATGCTCAATTGGGTTAAGATCTGGCGAATATGTAGGCAAATACTCCACCATATACCCTGCATCGATGATGACTTGTTGAATATTATGTTTTTTGTGAAAAGTGGCATTGTCCATCATGATTACACTGTTTTTAGGGAGTACTGGGATAAGGACTTGTGTGACCCAGGCATAGAAAACATCGCTGTTAATATTGATATCAAATAATCCGATAGCAAACAGCGTTGTGCCTAATAAAGCGCCGATAACATTTGTTCTTCCCCTAGCTCCCCAGTTCTTCAGGCCAAAACACCGTTGACCTTTTGGGGAATAGCCGTGAGTCCGTGGGGTATCGTGTGAAAAACCACTTTCATCAATAAAAACAATAGGTTTACCTTCTTTTTCATACTGTTGTTTTTTTTGTTGAAATCCCTGCCGGGCGTTTTCGTCGGCTTTCGGATGACGTAGCGTTTTTTTTTATAGGTCAATCCCAGCTTTTTAAGCGCTTGCCAAATGGCCTTCTGACAAACGCCAAAACGCTCTGCACGTTCTTTTTGGTAAGCATCTGGATATTGTTCAACATCTTTTATCAACTCGGATTTATCGATCTTTCGCTGACGCGTGGTCGATGCTTTTGACTCTATTTGATTAATCCAACGCGATACAGAGGCAGGGCCAATCCGAAATTGCTTCGCTGTTTCTCGGATACTCAACCCTTCGTTTTTCCGTGTAGATATCACTTTACGTCTAAAATCAATTGAATAGCTCATTTAAATAATGTAATCAAAATTAAGTCGTTTAGCTATATCGGCGCTTTATTAGGCACAACGCTGTTTGCTATCGGATTATTTGATATCAATATTAACAGCGATGTTTTCTATGCCTGGGTCACACAAGTCCTTATCCCAGTACTCCCTAAAAACAGTGTAATCATGATGGACAATGCCACTTTTCACAAAAAACATAATATTCAACAAGTCATCATCGATGCAGGGTATATGGTGGAGTATTTGCCTACATATTCGCCAGATCTTAACCCAATTGAGCATAAATGGGCACAAGCAAAAAGCAAAAAAAGAGAGATGGGTTGCGATACAGAGAGTTTGTTCTCAGTCCATATGGTGTAATCAAAATTAAGTCGCTTGGCTATACAAAAATGGTTAAGCAGATTTTCAAAACGGTGGTCCGACAGGGCAACCTCCCTTACCAGCAATTCCGCCTTTTCGTTGACAACGATCCTGACTGCACAGAGTGGTTCTGGACCACCTTCTACAGTGAATTCCCTGATTCTCCGTACCACTACGTTGCCTTCTGCCATACCTGTCGCCGGTTTGACCTGTACGAAACCGAAGCGGAGATGCTCTCCGATGACCCGCACGGATGATACCGGCATACAGCCCCGCCCCATGAAGACGCTGTTTCAGCGCAACAGGGCATGGGCTGACATCATGGAGGCATACCCGCTCCGGCCTGTAGAGATTGAGGTTGTATAGCCAACCGACTTAAAAATGATTACATCCTATGCCCTGATATGCGGCAAAGAAGCATAGCTGGCTGTTATCAAAATAATGTCGCTTGGCTATAACAAAGATGCTGGCCTGCGGCACCCCACTGACGGGCAGCCGGGAATTTCGCTGCAGCAACCCCGACTGCACTCACCACCGTTACATCCATCAGAGCTGCCACGGACGCGGATGTCCGACCTGCGGCAAAAAGGCCACCGACCTGTGGATTGCCACCATGATGGCCCGCCTGCCGGATACGCCGTGCCAGCACGGCACATTCACGATGCCGGATACCCTGTGGCCATTAAACTAGTTGCTGAATAGAGACTTGCATTTTTTGTCAGGCTATTGAGAATAAAAAGAGGTTTAACTTAGAGAATAAAGGTTTGAAATGATCAACAAAGAGCGGTTGTTACGAGATAATCGTTTATGTAAAGCAATCATTGGATTATCAGTCGAAGAATTGAAAAATTTAGCCGCTGAATTTTCAGCTTGTTATTTGATTTATCGGAAAAAGAATCGAAAAGATCACGAGCGGCAGATGGGTGCAGGGCAGAAAGGATTTATCCCAACCCCATTAGATAAACTGCTTTTTATTTTATTGTATTTAAAATGTTATCCGACCTATGATTTGCAAGGACTTCCTTTTGGTTTAGATAGAACACGGGTATGTCGCTGGGTAAAAATATTATTGCCGGTTTTAGAGATGACCTTGGGGCGAGAATGTGTTTTGCCCGCTCGTCAAATTCGCTCTGCTGAGGAATTTTTTCGCGCCTTTCCTGGAGTTAAAGACGTCTTTATTGATGGGACAGAGCGACCTGTCCAAAAGCCTAAGAATCTGCGTCGGCGAAAAAAATGTATTCGGGAAAGAAAAGACAGACCACTCGAAAAGGGCTTATTATGACTGACGAAAAAAGGCAAATTGGATTTATCCCCATGAGCAAAAATGGGCGCCGTCACGATAAACGCTTACTCGATAAAGTCGATATAATTCGCCATATTCCTCCTGAGGTAACCATCTGGGCAGATACCGGTTTTCAAGGTATAGATAAACAGCATCCTAATACACAAATCCCAAAAAAAGGAACTCGAAAAAGACCTTTATCGCCTGAACAAAAACAAGAAAATAAAATAATCTCGGGCATCCGTATTACAGTTGAACACGCCATCGCGAGTCTGTAAAGAATTTCGTGTAAATGGCTCCATCGCTTAACCGGAAATCCGATCTCCATACATCAACATGAATTGGCTCATAGCCGGTTTCCAGTCTCTGATTGGTAGGGTCCATTTAGCCGAGATATTATGCAAGGCTAGATAGAATAATTTTAGCACCGAGTCATCCGTTGGAAATATTCGTCGCGTTTTCGTTATCTTGCGCAATGAAGCATTTAACGACTCTATCGCGTTGGTGGTGTAGATAACCTTGCGGATCTCCGGCGGAAAATCAAAAATGACGATGAGACGTTCCCAATTATTTCTCCACGATGGGCTGATCGTCGGGAACTGCTCATCCCATTTGTCCGCGAAGGCATCCAGGGCCTCTTCAGCGCCCTCTAGCGTTGCGGAACTATAGCCAACCGACTTAAAAATGATTACATCCTATGCCCTGATATGCGGCAAAGAAGCATAGCTGGCTGTTATCAAAATAATGTCGCTTGGCTATATCAAAATAATGTCGCTTGGCTATAGCTTGGTTGACACCTTCACCACGCCGCTTTTCGATGTAGAACCGTTATTTCTGAGTCAGATGTTTTCCCTGCATGCAACAGGCTCTCCAGTATGGCCAGAACGGTGATTTTATCCGACTCTGGCAAGTGGGTCACTTTGTTGCGTTTCGAGTGGGAATGGGGCCATGGTTTATCCTGAGCATATGCTAGACCAGATAGCGCCGGAACCATGCCAGGGTGCGTTCCCAGGCCAGATCGGCGGCCGCTTTGTCATAGCGCGGGGTGGAGTCATTGTGAAAGCCGTGGTTGGTGTTGGGGTAAATGTGCGCCTGATACACCTTTTTTCCGGCAATCAGCGCGTTTTCGTAGGTGGGCCACCCTTCGTTAATACGCTCATCGCGTTCGGCGTAGTGGATCAGCAGCGGAGCCTTTATGCGCTCAACGTCTTCCGGTTTAGGCTGTCGGCCATAGAAAGGCACCGCGGCTGCCAGCTCCGGGTAGGCCACTGCCGCCGCATTGGCGACGCCGCCGCCGTAGCAGAATCCAGTGATGCCTACTTTACCGGTGCTGTCCGGGTGCTTGAGCATAAATTCGATAGCGGCGAAAAAGTCGTTCATCAGCTTAGTGGGATCGACCTTCTGTTGCAGTTCCCGCCCTTTTTCGTCATTGCCGGGATAACCGCCGACGCTGCTGAGCCCGTCAGGGGCCAGCGCGATAAAACCGGCTTTTGCCAGCCGTCGTGCAACGTCTTCGATATAGGGATTGAGGCCGCGGTTTTCGTGCACCACCACCACCGCAGGCACTGGGCCGGTCAGGTTGGCGGGTTTCACCAGATAACCGCGCACGCTGCCGTGCCCATTGGGTGACGGATAGGTGATGTATTCAGGGAGGATATCCGGGTCCGTGAACTCGACCTGTTGTGCCAGGGCGTAGTTGGGGCTAAGTAGCGACAGCAGGGTCATGGCGGTCAGGCCGCCCACTGCATATTTACCCGCGCGCTCCAGAAACTCTCGCTTGGTGAGTTTCCCATGCGCGTAGTAGTCATACAGTTCGAGCAGTTCAGGTTGGAAATCTTGTGCAGTAAGACGTGGCATGGCGATACGCTCTCCTTTGGCAACCCATCCAACACGGGCTCTCATCACTGTAGCAAAAGTGACTCAACGCCGCGCTAATGCGCTCTGGCGTTTCTCGCCATTTTTACCTTTTTTTACGTTGGAGAACGTAGGTACCGACTCAGCGAAACATTACACGATTACGCCCTTGCTGTTTGGCTTTATACAGCGCGGCATCGGCGGCGTTGTACAGCGTATCAAATCCCGTAGTTGCCGGGGCCCAACTGACGCCAAAGCTGGCTGTCACCGGATACGCGGGCAACGCGGCCAGGTTTGAACGGTTCAGGTAGGCATGAATGCGCTGTGCATACAGGACGGCCTGTTGCAGGGCAACGTTATCCAGCAAAATCGTGAACTCTTCCCCACCCACGCGCCCAATGCTGCCGACACCGCCCAATGCGTGACGCACGCGGGTAATCAAATCGCAGATCACCGCATCGCCAGTGGGGTGACCAAAGTTGTCGTTCACCCGCTTGAAGTGGTCGATATCCAACACAATCAGCGACGCCTGGCGTTGGGTGAGCACCGTACTGATGATGTCGATAATGGCACCACGGTTGTAGACGTCCGTGAGCGGATCGTGTGTCGCTTTGTAAGCCAGTTCATCGGCCAACTGATGGAGCTGATGGTTTAAGCGCGTCAATTCGCGCTCCGCCCGATCGCTGCGTGAGATTAGCCGGTGGGATTCACGCACCAGACGATGATAGTGCTCGGTCAGTGCCAGCAGGCTATCCCGGTAGACTTCCGCGGGGCGGTCAGGCTGAGCCGCCACGTTGCGCGCGGCGAGCAGGATGTCATATTCCGGGGTGAACAGCTCAAAGGTGCTCATGATTACTCCATGATATGGCTGTGAAAATCCAACGCGGGGAAGTCGATATGCAACTCTTCGCCAAACTCTTGCGCGATATCATCCTCACAATCGTGATACCAGTGCAGAGCGATGGTGAACGCGTCCTGCGCCGCCAGGTGCAGGATATTGAGCAGGCTGAAAAGCATCTTGGTGCTGGAACTGTTGAAATAGCTCAGCGAAATATGCACTTCGATTTCGGTTGCGGACGCGTCATCGCGGTGCGATAGCTCGGCAAGATAGGCTTCCACCTTCTCGATCAGCGGCCGGTATAGCCAAGCGACATTATTTTGATATAGCCAAGCGACATTATTTTGATAACAGCCAGCTATGCTTCTTTGCCGCATATCAGGGCATAGGATGTAATCATTTTTAAGTCGGTTGGCTATAAAACGCGGCGGCGTTCTCTGGGTAAGATTCGCAGGAAAGGGATAACCTATGTGTGTCGAAATAAAAATCAACGCTGGGGGGTGGATGCTGTCCCGGCGAGATGAACATTATCGATGCGAGTTATATTTATCATTTCAGATGATCGCGGCTTTGTTGAATAAATCAGAATTAGCCGACAGGATGACTCCCTCTGCTACACCTGTTATCCTATCCTGACGCTGTGTGGCATACCCAACAACGTCATACGGTTCAGCGCTTTGACCATCGCTATGGCTTCACCTACTTGAGCCTCATAGTCACGCAGGCTCAGATGGCCACCCAGCAAAGTTTTTATGCGGAACATCGCTGTTTCTGCCACTGAACGCCGGTGATAACCCACTTTCTTTTTCCACATATCATTACTCCCGCTCAGACGCTGATTCGCCACCGCATGGTTACGTTCATGGTACTTGTCCGGCCAGTATTTGGCTCCGCTTCGCGGCGGGATAAGGGGCCTGATTTTCTTTCTTAGCAACGCATCGTGGCAGTAACGGGCGTCATAAGCACCGTCTGCTGACACTTCCCTGATTTTTCGGTGGGTTTGGTTAATCAGGCCCGGCAGTGCCTGCGCATCTGTCGTTCCGCTGAGCGATAAGTCGGCACAGATAATCTCATGCGTCGCACTGTCTGCTGCCAGATGAAGCTTGCGCCACACTCTTCGTCTGTCAGCCCCATGCTGCCTGACTTTCCATTCACCTTCGCCAAAGACCTTCAGACCGGTACTGTCGATGACCAGATGCGAGATTTCACCACGCGTTGGCGTTTTTATGCTGATACTGACGGTTTTTGCCCGCCGACTGACCAGAGAGTAGTCCGGGCAGCGCAGTGGCAGGCTCATCAGTGTAAAAACCGAGTCGACAAAGCCCTGTAATGCCCGGAGCGACAGGTTAAACACGCGCTTTATCATCAAAACCGTGGTAACAGCCATATCGGTGTAGTAAAGCGGCCGACCACGACCTTCAGGCGAAGAACTGTCAGTCCATGCAGCGATGGCGGACTCATCAAGCCAGACCGTCAGGGAGCCGCGTTGTCTGAGTGCTTTGTTGTATAGCCAAGCGACATTATTTTGATAACAGCCAGCTATGCTTCTTTGCCGCATATCACGGCATAGGATGTAATCATTTTTAAGTCGGTTGGCTATATAGATAGTGCGGAGGTCAGCAGCAACGGCTTTACGCTCTTTCCAGCCGACGTAGCGCAGCGAGTTCCGCACCTGATGCACGATGCAGAGCTGTACCCGCGTATGCGGGTAAACAGCTTCAATAAACTAGTTGCTGAATAGAGACTTGCATTTTTTGTCAGGCTATTGAGAATAAAAAGAGGTTTAACTTAGAGAATAAAGGTTTGAAATGATCAACAAAGAGCGGTTGTTACGAGATAATCGTTTATGTAAAGCAATCATTGGATTATCAGTCGAAGAATTGAAAAATTTAGCCGCTGAATTTTCAGCTTGTTATTTGATTTATCGGAAAAAGAATCGAAAAGATCACGAGCGGCAGATGGGTGCAGGGCAGAAAGGATTTATCCCAACCCCATTAGATAAACTGCTTTTTATTTTATTGTATTTAAAATGTTATCCGACCTATGATTTGCAAGGACTTCTTTTTGGTTTAGATAGAACACGGGTATGTCGCTGGGTAAAAATATTATTGCCGGTTTTAGAGATGACCTTGGGGCGAGAATGTGTTTTGCCCGCTCGTCAAATTCGCTCTGCTGAGGAATTTTTTCGCGCCTTTCCTGGAGTTAAAGACGTCTTTATTGATGGGACAGAGCGACCTGTCCAAAAGCCTAAGAATCTGCGTCGGCGAAAAAAAATGTATTCGGGAAAGAAAAGACAGACCACTCGAAAAGGGCTTATTATGACTGACGAAACAAGGCAAATTGGATTTATCCCCATGAGCAAAAATGGGCGCCGTCACGATAAACGCTTACTCGATAAAGTCGATATAATTCGCCATATTCCTCCTGAGGTAACCATCTGGGCAGATACCGGTTTTCAAGGTATAGATAAACAGCATCCTAATACACAAATCCCAAAAAAAGGAACTCGAAAAAGACCTTTATCGCCTGAACAAAAACAAGAAAATAAAATAATCTCGGGCATCCGTATTACAGTTGAACACGCCATCGCGGGTATCAAGCGCCTCGGTTGCATGACCCAAATTTTACGGAATCGTAGACCCTTTATTGATGATACCTTCTTACTCCTTAGCGCCGGTCTTTGGAATTTCCATCTCAGAACAGCGTAAAATTTACTTCAATCACCGAAACACCCTTATTTCACTATTAAGCAACACGCTTAATGGCATCAGAAAAGCCCTTCAGGCCATCGCAGCAGGCGATGAAGATGTCCTGTAGCCCACGATTTTTCAGTTCTGTCATTACAGATAACCAGAACTTGGCCCCCTCGGTTTTGCCTATCCATAGCCCCAGCAGCTCTTTTTCGCCCTGGCCGTTGATGCCTAGAGCCAAGTAAACAGACTTGTTGGTCACGGCTCCGCCGTCCTGGCTTTTGACCACAATACAGTCAAGGTAAACAATGGGATAAAACGCATCCAGCGGCCGTTGCTGCCAGCGCTTAACGTCATCCATCGCGGCATTGGTCACTTGAGAAATGAAGCCAGCGGAAACATCGACCCGGCTTTGTTGAATAAATCGAACTTTCAGGGGATCGCCGGATCAAAGCACTATCATCGCTCCCGATAGCAGCTCCCCATGGCAAAGCAAAAGTTTAAAATCACCAACTGGCCCACCTACAACAAAGCACTCAGACAACGCGGCTCCCTGACGGTCTGGCTTGATGAGTCGGCCATCGCTGCATGGACTGACAGTGCTTCGCCTGAAGGTCGTGGTCGGCCGCTTTACTACACCGATATGGCTGTTACCACGGTTTTGATGATAAAGCGCGTGTTTAACCTGTCGCTCCGGGCATTACAGGGCTTTGTCGACTCGGTTTTTACACTGATGAGCCTGCCACTGCGCTGCCCGGACTACTCTCTGGTCAGTCGGCGGGCAAAAACCGTCAGTATCAGCATAAAAACGCCAACGCGTGGTGAAATCTCGCATCTGGTCATCGACAGTACCGGTCTGAAGGTCTTTGGCGAAGGTGAATGGAAAGTCAGGCAGCATGGGGCTGACAGACGAAGAGTGTGGCGCAAGCTTCATCTGGCAGCAGACAGTGCGACGCATGAGATTATCTGTGCCGACTTATCGCTCAGCGGAACGACAGATGCGCAGGCACTGCCGGGCCTGATTAACCAAACCCACCGAAAAATCAGGGAAGTGTCAGCAGACGGTGCTTATGACGCCCGTTACTGCCACGATGCGTTGCTAAGAAAGAAAATCAGGCCCCTTATCCCGCCGCGAAGCGGAGCCAAATACTGGCCGGACAAGTACCATGAACGTAACCATGCGGTGGCGAATCAGCGTCTGAGCGGGAGTAATGATATGTGGAAAAAGAAAGTGGGTTATCACCGGCGTTCAGTGGCAGAAACAGCGATGTTCCGCATAAAAACTTTGCTGGGTGGCCATCTGAGCCTGCGTGACTATGAGGCTCAAGTAGGTGAAGCCATAGCGATGGTCAAAGCGCTGAACCGTATGACGTTGTTGGGTATGCCACACAGCGTCAGGATAGGATAACAGGTGTAGCAGAGGGAGTCATCCTGTCGGCTAATTCTGATTTATTCAACAAAGCCCATCGACCCCGTAGACTTCTTTAAAGTGAGCCTGAATATCACGGGTTGATAGCCCTCTGGAATAGAGAGAAATAATGCGGTCATCGAAGCCGTTAAGCTGCTTTTCGTGCTTACCGATCAGTGTCGGCTCGAAGGTATAGCTAAACGACTTAATTTTGATTACATTATTTAAATGAGCTATTCAATTGATTTTAGACGTAAAGTGATATCTACACGGAAAAACGAAGGGTTGAGTATCCGAGAAACAGCGAAGCTATTTCGGATTGGCCCTGCCTCTGTATCGCGTTGGATTAATCAAATAGAGTCAAAAGCATCGACCACGCGTCAGCGAAAGATCGATAAATCCGAGTTGATAAAAGATGTTGAACAATATCCAGATGCTTACCAAAAAGAACGTGCAGAGCGTTTTGGCGTTTGTCAGAAGGCCATTTGGCAAGCGCTTAAAAAGCTGGGATTGACCTATAAAAAAAACTCTACGTCATCCGAAAGCCGACGAAAACGCCCGGCAGGGATTTCAACAAAAAAAACAACAGTATGAAAAAGAAGGTAAACCTATTGTTTTTATTGATGAAAGTGGTTTTTCACACGATGCCCCACGGACTCACGGCTATTCCCCAAAAGGTCAACGGTGTTTTGGCCTGAAGAACTGGGGAGCTAGGGGAAGAACAAATGTTATCGGCGCTTTATTAGGCACAACGCTGTTTGCTATCGGATTATTTGATATCAATATTAACAGCGATGTTTTCTATGCCTGGGTCACACAAGTCCTTATCCCAGTACTCCCTAAAAACAGTGTAATCATGATGGACAATGCCACTTTTCACAAAAAACATAATATTCAACAAGTCATCATCGATGCAGGGTATATGGTGGAGTATTTGCCTACATATTCGTCAGATCTTAACCCAATTGAGCATAAATGGGCACAAGCAAAAAGCAAAAAGCAAAAAAAGAGAGATGGGTTGCGATACAGAGAGTTTGTTCTCAGTCCATATGGTGTAATCAAAATTAAGTCGCTTGGCTATACTGTTGCGGTCGCGCGGAATATCGAGCTCGATCTCCCCATTTTGGCTACGTACGCGGCTTTGTTGAATAATTTAACCGTTTGATTTACATCTTCTTTAGTTAGAATGCATTTACAGAGAATGTATTTTGTTAGAACGACAAATCAAATAGTTAGCACAATAAAAAGCATTCCGAGAGGAAAAATTAGTCGTTGAAATTTTATAATGCTTATATAAATCAGTATCTTAAATTATTCAACAAAGCCTACGTACGCTCTTGGATGTCTTGCCATTGCGGGAGTTGCCTGAATTATTACCAGCCGGGTCATGCTTAGCATACCCAAGGTGTATCTCCATCTCAGCTTGAAGAACCCGTTCCGCCAGTCTTTTAGTCAGCACCTTGAGTAGGCCTGATTCACCCAGAAGCTCCTGAGGGGAGTGGCAATCCTGAAGCAGTTGGTCAATAAGTTCGTTGCTGATAGGCATTTTTTGTCCTCTGAAGGTTTTCCTCAAAATGCCATTTACACAGATCTTTTTACACTCTCGCCATCGCGGGTATCAAGCGCCTCGGTTGCATGACCCAAATTTTACGGAATCGTAGACCCTTTATTGATGATACCTTCTTACTCCTTAGCGCCGGTCTTTGGAATTTCCATCTCAGAACAGCGTAAAATTTACTTCAATCACCGAAACACCCTTATTTCACTATTAAGCAACACGCTTATTGTTTGAAGCCAACCGCTGGTTGCTGAATGGCCTCTTTGCGCTGGCGGCGGACAACCTGCTGTACGCTGCAGAGCAGCGGGGCCTGACCACCGGTATTTTCGGCGCTCTTCACACGTATGGTCGCCAGCTTAACTGGAACTGCCATATTCACCTGTCGTGGACCACCGGCGGCATAAATGAGCACGGTGCCTGGAAAAAAACTGTCGTTTGCCCTGCCGAAGGTCAGGGCGCGCTGGGTATGGAATGTACGCCAGTATCTGCTGTCTGCATGGGAGTCTCTTGTTCTGCCGCCGCAGCTGGCTCACATCCGGGATTATGATGAATGGAAGCGCTTTATCCTCAGCCAGGGGAAAAATGAGCAGGGAGAGATTTACTGGCACGTGTATTTTGCGAAGCCGACGAAACATCCCCGGCAGACAGCAAAGTACCTGGGCCGGTACCTGAAAAAACTGCCTGTGTCGGGTGCGCGACTGGCACACTACGACGGGGGAAGCCGCATCACCCTGCGTTTTCTGGATCACCGGACGGGGAGGCATGAAGACCTGGCGCTCAGTCAGCGTGAGCTGATACTGCGGCTGATAAAGCATATACCGGAGAAGCATTTCCGGATGGTGCGTTACTTTGGTTTTCTGGCTAACCGCGTAGTGGGAAAACTGTTGCCTCTGGTGAGAAAAGCCCTGGGGCAGGATAATGTGAAAAAAGCAGCGCCAGTGACATACACAACGCTGAGTCAGGGATTACTAAGCGTGTTGCTTAATAGTGAAATAAGGGTGTTTCGGTGATTGAAGTAAATTTTACGCTGTTCTGAGATGGAAATTCCAAAGACCGGCGCTAAGGAGTAAGAAGGTATCATCAATAAAGGGTCTACGATTCCGTAAAATTTGGGTCATGCAACCGAGGCGCTTGATACCCGCGATGGCGTGTTCAACTGTAATACGGATGCCCGAGATTATTTTATTTTCTTGTTTTTGTTCAGGCGATAAAGGTCTTTTTCGAGTTCCTTTTTTTGGGATTTGTGTATTAGGATGCTGTTTATCTATACCTTGAAAACCGGTATCTGCCCAGATGGTTACCTCAGGAGGAATATGGCGAATTATATCGACTTTATCGAGTAAGCGTTTATCGTGACGGCGCCCATTTTTGCTCATGGGGATAAATCCAATTTGCCTTGTTTCGTCAGTCATAATAAGCCCTTTTCGAGTGGTCTGTCTTTTCTTTCCCGAATACATTTTTTTTCGCCGACGCAGATTCTTAGGCTTTTGGACAGGTCGCTCTGTCCCATCAATAAAGACGTCTTTAACTCCAGGAAAGGCGCGAAAAAATTCCTCAGCAGAGCGAATTTGACGAGCGGGCAAAACACATTCTCGCCCCAAGGTCATCTCTAAAACCGGCAATAATATTTTTACCCAGCGACATACCCGTGTTCTATCTAAACCAAAAAGAAGTCCTTGCAAATCATAGGTCGGATAACATTTTAAATACAATAAAATAAAAAGCAGTTTATCTAATGGGGTTGGGATAAATCCTTTCTGCCCTGCACCCATGAGACGGCTTTGTTGAATAATTTAAGATACTGATTTATATAAGCATTATAAAATTTCAACGACTAATTTTTCCTCTCGGAATGCTTTTTATTGTGCTAACTATTTGATTTGTCGTTCTAACAAAATACATTCTCTGTAAATGCATTCTAACTAAAGAAGATGTAAATCAAACGGTTAAGCAATGGAGCCATTTACACAAAATTCTTTACAGACTCTCAACAGTCAGGTAGGGTGGCCAAATTTAGTTGACCACTACACCTCACGCGCGAATATCTCCTTTATTCCTAATTACACGGTGCCTGACGCGACTTTACATTGCTTAACGCTTTCCTCACTCAAAGCGCTATATCAATCGCAAAAAGTACGGCTAAAACGCAGAAATCAGCATCTGGGCTATATTCATTTCAGTTCTAAATCATCGTCGAATGTGATTTAGAACCTTATGGCTTACGTCGTAGATTATTTAGCATCGAACGCTATCTACCCTAAATAATTCGCTTTGCAGGACAAAACGTTAACGTTTTGAACGCCGCTGGCGGCGGCCTCGTAAGCGGTGAGGCCCAGGAATGGGCCGAATAACGAGCGCAGCCAACGCACCGGCAACTTGACGTATGACGGGTATAAAACGTTCTCCACTACACGATAGGTAAACGCAATGAAAACACTGGCTTTGGCAGCATTCACTGGCGCACTGTTGATGGCGGGTACCGCCGCACAGGCACAAGACTCCCTCAGCGCCATTAAGGCTGCTGGCGTACTCAAGATCGGTACAGAAGGTACCTATGCGCCCTACTCTTTCCATGATAAATCAGGAAAACTTCAGGGCTTCGATGTGGATATCGGCCGTGCTGTTGCTGAAAAACTGGGGGTAAAAGCCGAGTTTGTGGAAGGTCGCTGGGACGGTTTGATTGCCGGCGCGGACGCAAAACGCTATGACGCGGTAATTAACCAGGTGGGTATCACGCAAGAGCGTCAGACCAAATTTGATTTCTCCAAACCCTATATCGATTCCAAAGCGGTACTGGTGGTGCGTAGTGACAACGATACCATCAAAAGCTTTGCTGACCTGAAAGGCCGTAAGTCGGCACAAAGCCTGACCAGCAATTTCTCCAAACTGGCCAGCAGCCACGGTGCTGAAATTGTTCCTACCGACGGTTTCAACCAATCGCTGGAACTGGTGTTGAGCGGTCGGGCAGAAGCGACGTTGAATGACAATCTGTCATACCTGGACTTCAAAAAACAGAAGCCCGATGCCAAGGTCAAAGTGGCAGCAACCGCTACTGAAGGTGATCCTTCAGGGATTCTGGTACGCAAAAACCAACCGGAATTGGTGGCTGCCTTGAATAAAGCGTTGGATGAAATCAAAGCGGACGGTACCTATAAAACGATAGCGGTGCGATACTTTGGGGAAGATGTTTCCCAATAATCGTCGCGTTCGAGGTCACTATTGATGCCACCATGGCTACAACTTATGGCAGACTCCTTCTGGAGTCTGCTTTCTGCTGGACTACAGTTTACCGTTCCACTCGCCATCCTCTCCTTTGTGCTCGGGTTAGCATTGGGCATTCTGGTGGCGTTGATCCGTCTCTATGGCCCCAAGCCGCTGAAATGGGTGGCGGATTTTTACGTGTGGGTGATTCGCGGCACGCCGTTGCTGGTGCAGCTGTTTTTAATTTTCTATGGGCTGCCTAATGCGGGCATCACGCTGGATGCCTTTCCGGCGGCGCTGATTGGCTTCACGCTCAATGTGGGTGCTTACAGTTCTGAGATCGTGCGCGGGGCGATCCTTTCCGTGGCGAAAGGCCAGTGGAATGCCGCGGCGTCGCTAGGCATGAATCGGCGTCAAACGCTGCGCTGGGTGATTATTCCACAGTCAATTTTTGTCTCTATCCCGCCACTCTCCAATACCTTTATTTCGCTGATCAAAGACACCTCGCTCGCCGCCGTCATCACAGTGCCGGAGATGTTTCTGGCCGCCCAGCGTATCGTTTCTGTCACTTACGAACCCTTGATCCTGTATGTGGAAGCAGCGCTGATCTATTTGCTGTTCAGTACGGTACTGAGCAAGCTGCAAACCCGGCTCGAAACCTACTACCAACGCCACATTCCCCACTGATTTCGCCTTCCTGCCTCGTCTTGGGGCAGGTGGCTTTTCCGCGCGCCGTTCTTTCACCCGAAAGTGGGCACTTTGCACTCAAATAGCGCATCTTTTGCAGCAAAGAGCCATTTAAGTGCACATCAACCGAATAATCCTTATCGCGGCCCGGCAATTTTTCTATTTTCTTGTTATTTATCATAAAAATAAATTATTGGCATCGGTTTTGCATAACCCTGTCACGGCACGCTACCGTCTGACAAAACAACGGTGCCGACAGACAGGAATGGTGCAGCCGGATGGCTGCTACCGCACAGCAACACACAACGACTGAGCTAAATAGGATCATTATGAAAAGAATGCTACTTTCCACGCTGGTTGCCGGCGCATCCCTCTTCGCCGCCATTAATCAAGCCCATGCGGGTGCAACATTGGATGCCATTCAGAAAAAAGGATTTGTTCAGTGTGGTATCAGTGACGGCTTGCCTGGCTTCTCCTATGCAGATGCCAGCGGGAAATACTCCGGTATTGACGTAGACGTGTGCCGCGGCGTGGCTGCCGCTGTGTTTGGCGATGCCAGCAAAGTGAAATACACCCCGCTGACCGCCAAAGAGCGTTTCACCGCACTGCAATCGGGTGAAGTTGATATTCTGTCGCGTAACACCACCTGGACCTCTTCCCGTGATGCCGGGATGGGTATGCTCTTTACTGGCGTGACGTACTACGATGGCATCGGCTTCCTGACCCACAACAAAGCGGGCCTGACCAGCGCGAAAGAGTTGGACGGTGCGACCGTTTGTATTCAGGCCGGTACCGATACCGAACTGAACGTGGCGGATTACTTCAAAACCCACAATATGAAATACACCCCGGTGACCTTCGACCGCTCTGACGAAAGCGCCAAGGCGCTGGAATCTGGCCGCTGCGATACCCTGGCGTCCGACCAGTCTCAACTGTACGCACTGCGTATCAAGCTGAGCAAACCGGCTGAATTTATCGTATTACCGGAAGTTATCTCCAAGGAGCCGCTGGGACCGGTGGTACGTCGCGGTGATGAAGAGTGGTTCTCTATCGTACGTTGGAACCTGTTCGCCATGTTGAATGCGGAAGAAATGGGTGTGACCTCGAAGAACGTTGACGCGCTGGCCGCCAAGCCGACCACGCCGGACATGTCTCACCTGCTGGGCCACGAAGGCAACTACGGCAAAGATCTGAAACTGCCTGCCGATTGGGCGTTCAAAATCATCAAGCAAGTTGGTAACTACGGTGAGATTTTCGAACGCAATGTCGGTATGGACAGCGAGCTGAAAATCAAACGTGGCCTGAATGAGCTGTGGAACAAAGGCGGTATCCAGTACGCACCAGCAGTGCGTTAATCGCTAACAGAAAGCGGGTGCAGCGCCAGTGTGCGGCACCTCGGTATTCCCGCTTTTTCCGTGTTCCTGCTATTGAGGCACTCGCATGCAACAACGCCCAACCGTGAAACGTGATTTTTCACTATCAAATCCAGCGATGCGCGCCTGGCTGTATCAACTTCTCGTCATCGTTATTGTGATTGCCGTGGCGGGTTATCTGTTGCACAACACCGTAACCAACCTGGCCCAGCGTGGTATTACCTCCGGCTTCGCGTTTCTGAATAACAGCGCAGGCTTCGGTATTGTCCAGCACCTTATCGACTACCAGCAGGGCGATACCTATGCCCGCGTGTTTCTGGTAGGGCTGCTCAACACGCTGTTGGTTTCAGCGCTCTGTATTGTTTTCGCTTCGGTGCTGGGTTTTATGCTCGGGCTGGCGCGGCTTTCGGATAACTGGTTGTTACGCAAACTGTCCACGATTTATATCGAAACGTTTCGTAATATCCCACCGATTTTGCAGATCTTCTTCTGGTATTTTGCCGTGCTGCGCAACCTTCCCGGTCCGCGCCAGGCACTTAACACGCTTGATATTGCGTTCCTGAGTAACCGCGGGTTGTACCTTCCCGCCGGAGAATGGAGCCCCGGCGCTCTGGGCGCGCTCTTCGCGTTGCTCATTCCGTTGGTGGTCGGCATTATTCTGTATCGGCGCAATAAACAGATTCACACGCTTACCGGACAATATCACCGCACCTGGCCTATCGTTCTGGCACTGTTGGTGGTACTCCTTGGCGTGAGCCACGCGCTGTTTGGTCCTGCCCTGCACTGGGATATCCCGCAGTTAAAAGGGTTTAACTTCCAGGGTGGCATGGTACTGATCCCTGAACTGGCGGCGTTGACGCTGGCACTGTCAGTCTACACCTCCGCGTTTATCGCAGAGATCATCCGTTCCGGCATTCAGTCGGTGTCATACGGGCAACATGAGGCCGCTCGCTCCCTGGGGTTACCCAACCCGATCACGCTGCGTAAGGTGATTTTGCCTCAGGCGTTGCGCGTTATCATTCCGCCGTTGACCAGCCAGTACTTGAATATCGTGAAGAACTCGTCGCTCGCTGCAGCGATTGGTTATCCGGATATGGTTTCCCTGTTTGCCGGTACCGTGCTCAACCAGACCGGTCAAGCGATTGAAACCATTGCTATTACCATGTTGGTATACCTGATTATCAGCCTGATCATCTCCCTGCTGATGAACCTGTATAACCGCAAAATCGCGCTCGTGGAACGCTAGAGGCCGCTATGACGACATTGTCACAACCACACCGTCAGGCGCCACTGTTTGCACTGTGGCACTGGGCCAAAAAGAACCTGTTTTCCAGCGTCCCGAACGGCCTGCTTACGCTGTTCTGCTTCTGGTTGCTGTGGAACATTCTGCCCCCGCTACTCAATTGGACGCTGCTTCAGGCGAACTGGGTCGGTGAAACTCGCGCTGACTGCACCCGCGACGGCGCTTGCTGGGTGTTTATTCAGGCACGCTTCGGCCACTTCATGTACGGACTGTATCCGGCGGAAGAGATCTGGCGCATCAACTTTGCGCTGGTTTTAGGCCTACTCAGTATCCTGCCGATGTTCTGGCGTCGCATGCCGCGCCGTGGGCGCTATATCGCTATCTGGGCGGTGTGGTACCCATTACTGGCCTGGTGGCTGCTGTATGGTAGATTCGGCGGACTGACGCGCGTAGAAACGCGCCAGTGGGGTGGGCTGACGCTTACCCTGATCATCGCGGCAATTGGTATCGCAGGTGCGTTACCGTTGGGAATTCTGCTGGCGCTGGGACGACGTTCAACCATGCCCGTGGTACGTATCCTGTGCGTGGTGTTTATCGAATTCTGGCGCGGCGTGCCGCTGATCACCGTGTTGTTTATGTCCTCGGTGATGCTGCCGCTGTTTCTCACTGAAGGTACCAGCATCGATAAACTGGTGCGCGCGCTGGTCGGCGTCATTTTGTTCCAGTCAGCCTATGTGGCAGAGGTGGTCAGAGGCGGGCTTCAGGCATTGCCGAAAGGGCAGTATGAAGCGTCCGCTGCATTAGGGCTGGGCTACTGGCGCATGCAGGGGCTGGTTATCCTGCCTCAGGCACTGAATCTGGTCATTCCAGGTCTGGTGAATACCATCATCGCGCTGTTCAAGGACACCAGTCTGGTCATCATCATCGGCCTGTTCGATCTGTTTAGTAGTATCCAGCAGGCGACCGTTGACACGACTTGGCTGGGGATGTCCACCGAAGGCTATGTTTTTGCCGCCATGATCTATTGGATCTTCTGTTTCAGCATGTCGCGCTACAGCCAGCATCTGGAAAAACGTTTTAACACCGGACACAAGTCACATTGAGGCTCTTATGAACCAGAATGCATTAAAATCTGATAACTATATGATCACACTGGACAATGTGAACAAGTGGTATGACCAATTCCACGTTCTGAAAAACATCAACCTGCACGTGAAGCAGGGGGAGCGCATTGTGTTGTGCGGGCCGTCGGGCTCTGGAAAATCGACCACCATTCGCTGCATCAACCACCTGGAAGAACATCAGCAAGGCAAGATCATGGTTGATGGTACCGAATTGGACGGAGATCTGCGCAATATCGAGAAGATCCGCGCCGAAGTGGGAATGGTATTTCAGCACTTTAACCTGTTCCCACACCTGACTGTACTGCAAAACTGCACGCTGGCCCCTAGCTGGGTACGCCATATGCCGAAGAAAGAAGCGGAAGAACTGGCGATGCATTATCTGGAGCGTGTACGCATTGCCGCACATGCCCATAAGTTCCCAGGCCAGCTTTCCGGTGGACAGCAGCAGCGCGTAGCGATTGCCCGCTCTCTGTGCATGAAGCCGAAAATCATGCTGTTCGATGAGCCCACTTCAGCGCTCGATCCGGAAATGGTAAAGGAAGTGCTGGATACCATGCTCGGGTTGGCGCAAGACGGCATGACCATGTTGTGTGTAACGCACGAAATGGGTTTTGCCAAAACGGTAGCCGACCGGGTGATCTTTATGGATCAGGGGGAGATTGTGGAACAGGCCGCACCGGAAGCCTTCTTCAGCAATCCGCGTTCAGAACGTACACGCACGTTCCTGTCACAGATCCTGTACTAATCCTTTTTACGGCCCGCGCCAAGCGTGGGCCGTATTCTATTGCCGTCACGGCTGCACAACGGTAGCAACATAGATAGGTAAGTCCCAGGTTCCCCCGGTACGAATCAGCCGACAGTGTAGTGGTCAACTAAATTTGGCCACCCTACCTGACTGTTGATGGAACAGCCGTTCTGATTCATTTGGTGTTAACCCACCGTTATACCAGTGAGGTCTGACATCGCTATAATAATGGGTTATGTAGCGAATAATGGATGATTGAGCAGTACTAAAGCTTTGGTAGCCAGTCGTTGGCACCCATTCAGTCTTCAGACTACGGAAGAATCGCTCCATCGGACTATTATCCCAACAATTTCCTCTGCGACTCATACTTTGGGTCATCTGATAACGCCACAATGCCTGCCTATACTCACGACTGGTGTAATGGCTTCCTTGGTCACTATGAAACATGACTTGTTTGGGATGCCCACGCAGTTCCCAAGCCATTTGTAGTGCTTTGGCTGTTAATTCTGAATCTGGCGAAAACGACATTGCCCAACCCACGGGTTTTCGGGCAAATAAATCTAATACCACCGCCAGATACGCCCATCGGTCGCCTGTCCAAATATAGGTTACATCGCCGCACCAAACCTGGTCAGGCTTGGTAACAGCGAACTGCCTATTGAGCAGATTTGGAATATCAATACGTTCATTTCCACCGCGGTTGTATTGATGTTTTCTTGTTTGGCAACTAACGAGGGTTAATTCTTTCATCAACTTACCCGCTAACCACCGCCCAAGTTTCACGTCGTGTGTATTGGTAACCATCGTGGCGATAGTCCTTGCGCCCGCAGACCCGCCACTAACGTTCCACGCTTCGCTGACCAGGCTACGTTTTATCGTCCGCTCAATATCTGGCTCCTTAGGTCGACACCAATAGCGATAACTGCTTCGGTGAACATTAAAAATACGACACAACGCTTTCACTGGATAAAGCGCTCTTAGCTTTTCAACTACCGAGAATTTTTCAGTGAGTCGGACATTAAGAGCGCAGTAGCCTTTTTTAAGATGGCATTCTCCATTTCCAGTCGGTGGATTTTTTTCTTCATTTCTCTGAACTCAATTTGTTCAGGTGTTAATGGCAGACCAGGCGATGTTTTCCCTTGACGTTCTAAACGAAGGGCTCTTACCCACCGGCTAATCGCTGAAAGACTGACGTTCATGGCTTTCGCGGCTTCCTGGTAGGTATAATTTTGGTCAAGGACTAATTTGGCGGTTTCACATTTAAATTCAGCAGTAATTATTTTACTCATTTTGGCACCTATAAAAATTATGAGGTAAGCATATCACCTCTACTTAGGTGGCCAAATTCAGTATGCCACTACAGTTTTCGCCCGACGACGCGCATGCTATGACAGATTCTCTGGAGGGAAAGGAAACGCCGAAGTCTTCTTCGGCGTAATCACGCTATTGAGTATCAGAAGCGATAGCCAAGGCCGATATTGAATCCGTTGATTTTTATATTTTTGGCTGTCGCGCCCTCATAACCCAGATCGATACTCCAGTTTGCTGCTGGAGAGATCTGAACACCGGCACCATAAGCAAAACCTGATGTTTTTTTCTTGAAAGATATATTATCGCCATTAGCGAAAGTGTCAGAAGGTTTAACTTTACTCTGCGCGACGCCCGC
Source organism: Symbiopectobacterium purcellii (assembly GCF_052050035.1). Lineage (GTDB taxonomy): Bacteria > Pseudomonadota > Gammaproteobacteria > Enterobacterales > Enterobacteriaceae > Symbiopectobacterium > Symbiopectobacterium purcellii_A. The sequence continues at coordinate 1,850,190 of NZ_CP189882.1, read as the reverse complement.
TAAGCCATAAAGGCTCACAAATTCATTGAAGCGATAAGAGGTGCCCACTAACAGCGAATAATATTTCAGCTGAGTCTTTTCCTTATTTCCCTCGAAATTAAATTTTTCCTCTCCACCCATATAGGTCAGCGAGCTGATAAAGCCCAATGAACCGTCGGGTTGATAGTGATATTTCCCTGTGACGCCGTGGAGATTTTTAAAATCAGTCACCTTTCCATGAGAATAGCCCAGACTGATGGTATACGTATCCGCTTGAGCGATAGCCCCCCCCCCCATTGCAGCCAATACCACAGATAATGCCAATAGCTTTTTATTGATATTCACTTTCACACGCTCCTTTTATGATATGTAACATCCCAAAGACAGAGCGTAAAATGTCAGTTGACGCCTGGCGTGTAAATCAGTGAAATACCTTATCGCATAGTTAATGCAATTATTATCAACACGTTATAAGATATATTTTTATTATCTTTTTAGATGCATTATTGTTTTTTTTAAATAAATGAATAACGCAATAGATATTGTAGAAAGTAAACAAAATCTATCTAAACAAAAACGCAAACAAAAGGTATCAGACAAAACGCGGGGAATTTGGTCGGCGAGAGAGGATTTGAACCTCCGACCCACACGTCCCGAACGTGTTGCGCTACCAGGCTGCGCTACTCGCCGAATGCGGGGCGCATCTTACTGCGCCCTCCAAAAAGCGTCAATCCTTTTTTCACAAAAGCGCACGCTCGACGCCTAGACGCCTAGACGCCTAGGAATTTCAAACTTTTTGGGGCCCCTGATTTCGGGGGCTGGCAACGATGAAAACCGGCTTTTTTATCGTGAATGCCTCTGTGTTTGGGTGATTTTTGAACACATTGCGCGTTTTTTGATTACATCGCCGAATTCCAGGCAGAGCTTCCCCGCATTATCCAACGTAACGCATTCGCGCTATCTCCCCGGCGTTCGCGATTAGCTTCTCCAGGGCCGTTGCCGGCAGCGCCCGGCTGAACGCCATTTTTGCCCCGCACAGCAGGCAGGCAAACGGGTCTGTATTCAGTAATCCCTGACTCAGCGTTGTGTATGTCACTGGCGCTGCTTTTTTCACATTATCCTGCCCCAGGGCTTTTCTCACCAGAGGCAACAGTTTTCCCACTACGCGGTTAGCCAGAAAACCAAAGTAACGCACCATCCGGAAATGCTTTGTAGTGGTTGAATAATCAGGACACTAAACTTACATCCAAAACGGAGGTGTTTAGTGAACCATAAACGACAATTTACCCCTGAGTTTAAAAAGGAAGCCGTTGCCCTGGTAACAGAGCAGGGCTATACGATAGCCAGGGCAGCAGCATCGCTGGGCATAAGCAACAAAACCCTGCATACATGGGTCTCGCTGGCACGCGAGCAGAGCAACGGCGTACTCAGCGATGATGAACGTGCAGAGTTATAGCCAAGCGACTTAATTTTGATTACACCATATGGACTGAGAACAAACTCTCTGTATCGCAACCCATCTCTCTTTTTTTGCTTTTTGCTTGTGCCCATTTATGCTCAATTGGGTTAAGATCTGGCGAATATGTAGGCAAATACTCCACCATATACCCTGCATCGATGATGACTTGTTGAATATTATGTTTTTTGTGAAAAGTGGCATTGTCCATCATGATTACACTGTTTTTAGGGAGTACTGGGATAAGGACTTGTGTGACCCAGGCATAGAAAACATCGCTGTTAATATTGATATCAAATAATCCGATAGCAAACAGCGTTGTGCCTAATAAAGCGCCGATAACATTTGTTCTTCCCCTAGCTCCCCAGTTCTTCAGGCCAAAACACCGTTGACCTTTTGGGGAATAGCCGTGAGTCCGTGGGGTATCGTGTGAAAAACCACTTTCATCAATAAAAACAATAGGTTTACCTTCTTTTTCATACTGTTGTTTTTTTTGTTGAAATCCCTGCCGGGCGTTTTCGTCGGCTTTCGGATGACGTAGAGTTTTTTTTATAGGTCAATCCCAGCTTTTTAAGCGCTTGCCAAATGGCCTTCTGACAAACGCCAAAACGCTCTGCACGTTCTTTTTGGTAAGCATCTGGATATTGTTCAACATCTTTTATCAACTCGGATTTATCGATCTTTCGCTGACGCGTGGTCGATGCTTTTGACTCTATTTGATTAATCCAACGCGATACAGAGGCAGGGCCAATCCGAAATTGCTTCGCTGTTTCTCGGATACTCAACCCTTCGTTTTTCCGTGTAGATATCACTTTACGTCTAAAATCAATTGAATAGCTCATTTAAATAATGTAATCAAAATTAAGTCGTTTAGCTATAATTTCGAGGGGGCGTTGTGAGTCGGTGGGCAGGGAATCAATAAACGCTTTCAGGTTTTTTCGTATTCGTTCATCACGCAGCAGGAAGCATGTTTTTTCCATCACCCACCTCTGAATTTACCCACCCAAACAAAAAGGGCTGCCATTGCCAGCAGCCCCACGATGCATTCTGTTAGATATGCCGTCATTCGTATTTCCCTCGCTGTTTGCGTTAAACCGCCATACGGCGCATTTCAGATATCACCGCACTTTGTGACTGCCCACGGGCGTAGTTGAAAGGAATACTCTTTCTGTCGGCCAGAAACTGATTACTCAGCAAGTTGAACACCAGGGGGATTTTCCCCTGCCAGCCTTCGCCGTTACGCTGCTTGTCGAGCAATAACAGCGTTCCAGGCGCTTCCAGTAGCTTTTGCTCTTTTTCCGATAAAACCTCGTTGCCAAACTTCCTCGCTTTCTCTACCACGGCTTCACGCGCCTTGTTGCGCCAGACGGTGATCAGGTTATCGGTCAAATCCGTGATAGCGCCGCTTCCCTTGACATCCATCTTGCCGACCGGCTTTTCTTCGTTTTCGCCTTTTCGGGGATGAGTTACCAACAGCACATGCACCGGGTAAGTCAGCTTGAACTCGCATAAGGCTTCCATAAACGCCTTCTGGCCGTTGTAATCATCCTCATTGAGTCCGCACATCATCAGCGAGTCCACGACAAACAGTTTCACGCCATAGCGCTTGTGCGCATATTTGAACACGGACAAAATCCGTTCTCCCTTGGCTTTACCCGTCACGTTGAACAACCACATCCGCGCATCGAGCAGGTCCATCATCCGGTCTACATCCTCCGGTGAGGTATCCCCCGTAGATACGGCTTGTCGAATCATCCGTTTCAGCAGGATAGCAGGCCGTAGCTCCATCGAGGCGATGCAGGCAGACACCCCCTGGTACGTCGCCTCAAGCGACAGATGCCCCACAAACTGCGATTTGCCGTGACCGTTAACGCCGTTGACCAAGGTCAGTTCGTGCGTCCTGAATCTGAAATTCTGCTCCAGCGTGGGCCACGGACTGGTGAACAGACCGGGAGCGGGTGAAAAAAAAGCCGCATGGACTTCCTGACGGAATTCGCCCGCCCGTTTGAGTTCTGTGGGGTCGAACGTCTCAGCGTTCATGAAGAGGCGTTGAAACTGCTCCACGGAAATATTATTGACCAGGCATTCGTTAGCGTCCTTGTGGGGTAACTTCACGAAGCTGCAACGATGAATACCCAGCCGGGTAGCAATTTCCTTGGCGGCGGATTGCCCGGCGGCGTCCATGTCCATGCACAGGAATATCTCTCCGAAACGTGATAGATTTTCGTACTCATGCTCAATCCACTGCTGCTTGGCCCCCGTCCCTCCACCGAAGGGAACCGACAGTGCCGGGAGGCCGTACTGGTGGAGGCTCATCGCGTCAATTTCGCCTTCACAAATCACCACCAGATTGCGCTCTTTGGGGTTGATGGCCTGCCAGCCAAACAGACAGGGTTCACAATCAGACTCCACCATGATGATTTTTTTACCGTCATGACGCTCAATCCCCAACCGCTTGATTTGTTTCAACTCACCGTCGCGCAGGTAGGGGAAGGCGATGGCAGGGACTTCCTGCTTGGTCTCGTGGTTGAATATCACCGCGTCGGTCACTTTGAACGCTTGTGCCGTCTCGTGGGAGATCCCCCTTGAGGCCAGATACGCGAAACAGTCGCGGGAGCCTTTGACGCCCTTGCGCTCAGGCCTCTTGAAGATTTTTGGCTGTTTCGGCAGGAACTCATTGCTCTCGTCCTTGACACCCAGAAACACTTTGGCCTCCTGCATGGCCTGATGGAATTGGATACCGCACACCGCTACCCACAAGTCCAGCAAGTCGCCACCCTGTCCGCCGTTGAACTCACACCAGACCTGCTTGCCGGTGAGATTGACCTTGAGCGATTGCCCCTTGTTGCCGTCCAAATCACCGACAACCCATTCCCCATTGACGCGCCGACCGTTGGGGAGTAAGTGAGCCACCACCTGCTCCACCCGCTGCCACAACAGGCCGGATAATTCCTGGATAGTCATACTGCCTCCAATCGAAAAATCTTAAAGCCCAGCGTCACTGCCGATATCGGCATAACCCCGTGGCAGTAACCGGCAATCAAAACCGGTTTCAGCCATGATTTCATCGACCCTCCAGAAGTTCATACAGTGCCAGTTCACGCCGCTGCTCTTCGGTCAACCGGGAGGCATCGAACGCGGGCGTGGTATTGGCTGGCTCGGTGATTTTTTCGGGGAACAAGCCCTGCCAACCGCGCTCGATGGACAAACCAATCACCGCATCGGGGTTGACATGGTTCTCCAGCATCGACCTGATGCGCTTGCAGGTGGTCGGGGTGAGTGGGTGACGAATTTCTTTCCGGTGCTCCACCCAATCGGCCCAAACCTCTGCCGACACGTTCGACGGTTTTTCGGTTAGCGGGTCAAATTTGTTTTTCTTGTCGGTAAGGGGTAAGGGGGTTTTGTTTTTAATCTCTGTAGTAATCTCTGTAGTAGTCTCTGTATCCTTATCTATACATTGGGTCAAACTTACCATTTGCATTTGGTCAATTTGACCTGATGCATTTGGGTCAATTTGACCTGATGCATCGTCCACATTTTTAACCTCCAGAGATTTCAGCGCGTCATAGTTGATGCTGTACCATTTGCTCCGATCGCGCTGGTCTTTGTTATAATTCGCCGTAAGCAGTAGCCCTTGCTTTTCCAGGCTGGTAAGCGCACGTTTAACGGTAGTTTCACTCCAAAATGGAAATTGAGTTTGCCATTCAGCAACGCTGTTATAGACCCACTTACGGCCGTTATGAACGTGACGAGAGTTGCCCAGCCAGTAATGGATTTGTTGCAGTACCATCGCTTCATTCAGGCCAATGGTGCAGGCCAGAGACGGGAGTACCTGCAACGGATTTTCGTGGATAAGTAAACGGCTTGTGCTCATTTGCGTTTCTCCTCGGACTCATGCTGAGCCAGGTAAAGTTGTTGTTGCAGGCGGAAGAGTTCGGCGAATTTCTTCGCCGCATCCTCCGGCATCAGTGTTTGGGGTTCAGGATGAGGGCGACAGGCGCCCTTTTGCTTGAAATTCCGGCGGTTTAGTGCCATAATTTCTCCTGAAATTAATGAGTTATTGCAGTTTTAAGCCGGAAAAGTGTTCGCGCACTGACCGGCTTTTTCTTTTGTGCTTGCATCATGTTCTCCTCCTATGCAGCAAGGCATTCGTCGCCTGATACAGATTCAGCCGCTTCCAGTTGATACTTCGCGAACTCCATCGCTGAACGAAGCAGATAGCGGTATTCATCCAGCGGCATCTTCTTCTCGCCCTCGAAGACAAAATCCTGCACACCACTGGCGGCTAAGATATCCATCGTCTCGGTGAGCTTCTCTGAGCGGCGCAGGACGGTTGAATCGGCGACACCCAGCATTTTTGCGATGTTGGTCTGGCGTACCCGGGCAATCGCCTGATATGCTGTTGTAACGAGGTGACGGCTAATGAACTCAACCGCAGAATTTTTGCGTGTTTTTGCACGTTCCATTTGTGATACTTTCCTTGTTGAAAGAATAGGTTATCGGATGCACATGTAGATACACGGCACCTGTGGTGTAATTAGGTAATCAACAGACGTGACGAAGCCGTGAGGCAGTCACAGTGAGTGTGTTACTGTGGGATGTTGCGTTCGCCACGTTGTCGGTGGCTTCCGTAGGACGGGTGTCCGTTGTGAAGAGCGGTACTGCTGGTTAGGCTACTGGGTCTGGTAGACCTATGGCACAAGGATGCCTATACAAATCATTTCGATACTTCAGAGCACCATTAGTGACGACTTCCAATCGGTAAGCGTCCTTTTCTGGAATAACGTCTTTCCATTGAGAAATAGCTGCATCGCTTAAACCGAGTGCTTGCGCTACAGCTCTTTGTGTCCTGAAGTGTTTCACTACTGTTTTTTTCAGCATCAACACCTCCAATTAAAGAAAACTTAAATTCTGACACTAAAGGAAGTTTTAGTCAATATCTTTTAAGATCGCTTAACTATGAACAACAATTCTGCTGGCGAGCGGATCAAACTACGCAGAAAAGAACTAAAACTAACACAGCAGGAGTTAAGCAGATCTGTGGGGGTTTCTCATGTCTCTATATCCCAGTGGGAAAGAGGCGAAACCGAACCTAGTGGAGAAAATCTTTTAGCCCTAGCAAAAGCGTTAAGGTGCCAACCCGGCTATTTAGTGTACGGTTCTGTCGAAGACGACTCCCAAGAAATTATCAGTAGAAAAACACCTGAACCTATTGATTTTCAAGATGAAGAGCTTGAACGAGAGAGGCGGATGCTACTCGATATGTTTACTAGCCTACCTTCAACAGACAGGAAAAAGTTCTTGAAGGAAATTAGTGATAGAAAGAACGAAATTGATCTCATTGTTGAAGAAGTCCTAGCTAGGCGAGCCATAAAATCTAAGCCTAAAGCAAGCTGAACTTTTCCCGCCGTTCATGTTTGGTAGGACGCCTTATTTCCACGATCATAGTCACACGTTGCTCTTCCCCTCCTGCGTCACCTAATCTTAAATTTCTAAAATTAAGATATGAAAAATCAGGTTGACTTTATTTTTAAGTAATATTAAATTTATCTCATCAACCCACCAGACAGCCTACAGCCAGACGGTGGAACACCAACCCGCAACGGCAATACCCCGGCAGGCAAGACCTCGAGTTACCCGCCGATTGCCTGAGCGTAAGTAGCCAGCCCGAGGCACAGGAACATGACGGCGGTTGGGATAGCTAACGAGAGAGGATGAGAGATGAAAATCATGCAGATTCGAGGGAATAACCAAGATTACTTGAATTGGAAGAACAATGTGATGCGTGATGCTAACAGCTTTACGCCAGGATGCCACCTTATCATGGCAGCCTGTGAGCAAGCAGATGAAACAGGGCACATGATAGAAAAAGCGTTTTTCTCCACATGCCCCAAAACTAAGAAAATAACGCTATACGTATCAGGTGATCCGGACGTGTTTCTTAAAACGATACGAATTATTGAAATGAAATCTACATTTTTACTTCAGTCTGAAACCCCGTTTTTCGCGGAAGAGAAATATTTTTTTTAATCAATGAGATAATTTCTGAGCGTGTATCTTCGATATCGACAGAGGTGAATTTTGTATCTGGAACATGATTACGCACAGAATCGATCATCGCTAAAGCGGGCTGTGTAATATTATTACTACCATCAATATATGATATTGCAATTAATGGGATATTAATTTGAGCTGCTGCTTTTACCGCAGTTTCCAAAAAATCAACATAAGTATCTTTGTTGGATGCCATAACAATAATTGCTCTTGATTGCCTGTGGAGTCACTAAATTATCAGATTCTCTAGCCTGTGGAAAGGAGGGAACCACTGCCGCCTGAGGTGGAGAAGTAAACCAGGCATTAAACCACAGCAGATTAATGAGTCTGCTCTGTTTTAACCGCTCTTTCAAAACGAGCCTCGTGCTCTACGGAAGCCACCGACAACGTGGCGAACCTTTACCCAGATGTTTTTGGGGTGTGGTGGGCTGAATAAAAATTATAGCCAACACCAGGGCCACCACTGGCTCACCACACCACCAAAACCATCTATTGGAGGGGAGCATGGCTACTATCATTTACCGTAAATCCGTTAATCCTGTTAATTGTGTTAGCAAAACAAACGCCGCTATTCGCCGTCATGCCAGACGCAAGGCAGAAGCCATCCGGCGTGAACTGGTATCATCCCGTATTGATAAAGCTTTAGGTCAGAAGCCAGAAAGACGCAAAGCGCTTAACCGCATTGAATTAGCCTTCAAGCGCAAACGTGCGCCAAGGATTAATTTCAATTTACTGGCTAAGTTCAGAGAGAAAATTAATCGTTTCGCCGAAATGTACGACAGGGTTAAGCGTCTTAACCATCGCATCTGGTACAGCAAGCCGAAAACCGAGTATGGCATTACCGCCAAAGCAAGGCAGACGTATTAACTTGGCAGCACTGATTACCCACAAAGTAACCGTAACAACATTGATAGCCTGGAAAGCTTTTCTTGATTTTCAACAGGCAGATCAATTTTTATTTGCGTTTTCCGCAATGCTATAGGCTTCAGACAGGACCAGATGTTGTTATCGGCACTATCAAGTTCAATAAGTTTTGCTTTCAGGTCTGCATCACTGAACCGGGCTTCATTTGTGAATAATCGAAGATACTCAAAGGATTGTTTCGCGGCTCCTGCGGACTGCTTGCCAAATTGGTAAGTCGATTGCACCGCTGAAATGATCACGATCATCACCCCGAAGAGAAATGGGTTCGCTTTTAGCACTATCGCTGAGCCGAAAATCAACGTTAACACCGAAAAGAGTCGGTCAATCCGTCCCGTCGCGGTGGAGTACAACTGTTCTAGATAATATCCATAAAGGATGTGGTCTTTAATTTCATCTCGGCTCATAGCGATTCCTTATGGTTGTCAGCCTCCGGTTTTCTTCGGTGGCGGTGGCGGCGGAGCCTTAGGTTGTGGCTCGGGTCTTACATTCTTTTCGGGTAAATGGTCATAGGCCAGCCTTTCGGTAGGTGTGACCGTTTGCTTTTTAGACATCTGCTTGTCCTTCTATTGCATTGGGGTAAGCATATTTTAACCGATTCCTTTGCATTGGGGAATGCAGGAACCCTCGCCGCCTGAGAGGGTCACCAAAGCAGGCCTTAACACAGAGGCCACCATGCAAAAGCTCATTGACGAATTCGACCACCTGATAGAGCCAGGGACGATTGTGACTCAAATCATCCTGTCGGGCGTTGTAGACGACTGTGGTTATCTCATACAAGAGAATGATAATCCTGATTTCTTTCGTGTTTACATCCGTGGCGGCGACGGCTTGCTACAGACCATTGGCGACTTCTCCGACCGTGAGCACGCACTCGCTTATGCCGCGAGGATGGTTGAGAAATATCAAGCACAACTCACGGACAATACCCGGAAATTATTAAATGATTGAGGAGCATGAAATAGCGTTATGGCAGATAATGTAGATATAGCCAGCCAAAACGAAGAAGCCTTTCGCCAACATCTCATTACCCATTATCGGGAGCAGCAATTACACCTCACCAGCCGTTGCTATAATTGTGACGAGCCAACGGAGGATTGAATGATGCAACTTAATAAACCTCATATCACGACCTTCAATCACCCTAATTTCGGTGACATGGTCGCTGTCACCAACGGCAGCAATAATATTAATGATTCACGTTATTTGATGAGCATTGACATCCTCCCTTGTGATGACAATGAGACAAGAGTATACAAGTCAACTATTTTCTATCTGACGGAAGAAAATAAGTGGCTCAAAAAGCAAGTGAAAAAATTAACGCCAGTGTATGACTGAAACACTTTCAGCATTCCCATCATCCGCTTATCGCCGCAATCAACATCACACTAATAATATATAACACTGAACTGCCTCTTTATACCCGCGCCGATATTCCTCGGCATCATTAATACATCAATTTAAATTAAGGAAAGCCACGATGGAACTTGCTATCGCGGGCGCACCCATCGTGCGTCCTGAAATTACATTTGACCCGATTCGGTCAATCGAACATCACCGCTCAAATATCGTCACGGGCCAGAGCTTCAAAAACAAAAGCTGGCTGCAACGGTTATTCGAGCAGCTTATAGCAACGGTTAATCAAAAGGGTCATCCATGAAACGCGACCTCGTTATTTTCATGCACCGGCACTGCATGGTATCTGCCGCTGCAAACAGGCGGGCTGGCGTGATGGATAAGGCTGCGAACATGCTTATCTGCGCCAGAGACTACCGAACGTCATTGCGGCGTGACGCCGACCTTCCAGCGGGAGTGCTGGCTATCTTTCTCAGGGAAGAGAAAACAAGCGAATCCGAATGTTCAGAAATTCACAGCGATGAGCCTATTTCATGGGATGAATTCGCTGGCAATCACATGTGAGGTGAGCAATGGACTTATCACAATTAGACGCGCCGTTCCCGGTAGATGATATCGAATGGCGTGTGCAGCGGTGTGGAATAGCGAAAAACAACCCGTGGGCCATGGTTCTGGCCTACGTGACTAACCGCGCCATCATGAAGCGCTTGGATGACGTATGCGGGAAAGAGAACTGGAAGAATGAATTCACCCCGGGGCCGGATGGTGGCGTGATGTGTGGCATATACATTCGGATCAGAGACCAATGGGTGGCTAAGTGGGACGGTGCAGATAAAACTCAGGTTGAAGCCGTTAAGGGCGGCATGTCTGGTTCAATGAAGCGGGCCGCTGTTCAGTGGGGTATTGGTCGTTACCTCTACTCACTGGAAGAGAATTTTGCCATCTGCTCGATTGAGAAAAAAAATGGCTGGAACAAGGCTTCATTCAAGGATACAGACAACCAATACAAGAACATCTGGTGGCAAACTCCGCCATTACCTGAATGGGCTATGCCAACGCCTCCTGATGCGGCACAGGGCGAATCCGACGATGCCAATGCCGATGAATCCAACAAGGACGAGCTGCTTAAATCATTCACTGAATCCGCAACGTCAGCAAAGAATGTTGATCAGCTAAAAGCGGCGTTTGAGGAAGCGTGGCGAGCTTTGCGCGGAACGCCGCAGCAGGCCGACGCGAAAGGCGTGTATGACATTCGTAAGTCAGAACTGGAAGAGGCGGCATAAATGGGACAGAGAGGCGTCAACAAAGTCATTCTTGTCGGACATTTGGGGCAAGACCCCGAAGTGCGCTACATGCCGAACGGTGGCGCGGTAGCAAACCTGACCGTAGCCACATCGGATACGTGGCGAGATAAGCAATCAGGCGAGCAGAAGGAGCGCACCGAATGGCACCGCGTCACGCTGTACGGCAAGTTGGCAGAGGTGGCTGGCGAATATCTCCGCAAAGGCTCACAGGTCTATATCGAGGGCCAGTTACGCACACGGAAGTGGCAAGACCAGTCAGGGCAAGACCGATACACAACGGAGGTTGTTGTCGATATTGGCGGATCAATGCAGATGATCGGCGGCAAGCAGGATGGCGGGCAGCAAAACAATCAGCACCAGCAATCAAGCGGCAATGGTCGGCAGCAAACACCGCCGCCTAATAACGAACCGCCGATGAATTTCGACGACGAGCCACCATTCTGATTTAACCCAACCATCACCGCAGCGCTATATCCAACATGGAAGGATTTGTGCTGCCTAAATTTCAGGTTACGTTATGACCTACGAAGAATTAACGCCTGACGAAAAACACTATTACAACCGATTAGACTCGTGGAAAAAGGAGCGATACCTAAAGACTATTCCTATAGTCAGAGGAGCAATGGAAGCGGTAGACGCTGGAGAAAAAGGACAGCCTCACCCACGGTTAATTAATTGGGAAGAAAAGCGGCTGGCATGGGAAAATCGCGTGATATTAGCCGAAGAGAAGCGGATCGCAGCCCAAGCAAATAGAGTTTATGCCAAAGTAGAAATTGCCCCCTCTAAAGACGAACGCTTTAAGAATTACATAGGGCGTTACGGTGCTGTCAGAAGCGAGACTGTAAAATAATCTGTGTAAATGGCATTTTGAGGAAAACCTTCAAAGGATAACAAAATGCCTATCAGCAACGAACTTATTGACCAACTGCTTCAAGATTGTCACTCCCCTCAGGATCTGCTGGGTGAATCAGGCCTACTCAAGGTGCTGACTAAAAGACTGGCGGAACGGGTTCTTGAAGCTGAGATGGAGATGCACCTTGGGTATGCTAAGCATGACCCGGCTGGTAATCATTCAGGCAACTCACGCAATGGCAAGACATCCAAGAGCGTACGTAGCCAAAATGGGGAGATCGAGCTCGATATTCCGCGCGACCGCAACAGTACCTTCGAGCCGACACTGATCGGTAAGAACGAAAAACAGCTTAACGGCTTCGATGACCGCATTATTTCTCTCTATTCCAGAGGGTTATCAACCCGTGATATTCAGGCACACTTTAAAGAAGTCTACGGGGTCGATGTTTCCGCTGGCTTCATTTCTCAAGTGACCAATGCTGTGATGGATGAAGTTAAGCGCTGGCAGCAACGGCCGCTGGATGCGCTTTATCCCATTGTTTACCTTGACTGTATTGTTGTCAAAAGCCAGGACGGCGGAGCCGTGGCCAACAAGTCTGTTTATCTGGCCCTCGGCGTCAACGGCCAGGGCGAAAAAGAGCTGCTGGGGCTATGGATAGCCAAAACTGAGGGGGCCAAGTTCTGGTTATCTGTGATGACAGAACTGAAAAATCGTGGGCTAAAGGACATCTTCGTCGCCTGCTGCGATGGCCTGAAAGGCTTTCCTGATGCCATTGAAGCTGTTTACCCGCATACGCGGGTACAGCTCTGCATTGTGCATCAGGTGCGGAACTCGCTGCGCTACGTCGGCTGGAAAGAGCGTAAGGCCGTTGCTGCTGACCTGCGCACCATCTATAGTTCCGCAACGCTAGAGGGCGCTGAAGAGGCCCTGGATGCCTTCGCGGCCAAATGGGATGAGCAGTTCCCGACGATCAGCCCGTCGTGGAGAAATAATTGGGAACGTCTCATCGTCATTTTTGACTTTCCGCCGGAGATCCGCAAGGTTATCTACACCACCAACGCAATAGAGTCGTTAAATGCTTCATTGCGCAAGATAACGAAAACGCGACGAATATTTCCAACGGATGACTCGGTGATAAAATTACTCTATCTAGCCTTGCATAATATCTCTGCTAAATGGACCTTGCCAATCAGAGACTGGAAACCTGCTATGAGCCAATTCATGTTGATGTATGGAGAACGAATCTCCGGTTAAGCAATGGAGCCATTTACACAAAATTCTTTACAGACTCTCAGAAGCGACTAATCCCCAATATTGTGGGTTGTGCAGGATTTTAACATGCGACCGATGGATTAAGAGTCCACAGCTGTACCAACTGAGCTAACAATCCGTAGTGGCATTACATTTTGAGAATGGCAGCAATGATGCTCACGGCAGCGGCGACCATTAGCCCGAGCCGAATAGTCATCTGCATGCCTAGCTTTTCAAATTTATCGTTAATTTTATCAAAACCGGCAGCCATATCCTTACGGACATCAGCTATCTCTGCGGATAAGTCCTTACGGACAGTTCGTCAGGTCAAATTTGACCAAGTTAGCGTTCATCATGTCAGCGAACCTCAGGTTAGCGTGGCTCAGGTCAGCGTGGCTCAGGTCAGCGAAGTCCAGGTTAGCGTTGATCAGGTCAGCATTGCTCAGGTTAGCGGCTCTCAGGTTAGCGTTGCTCAGGTTAGCGTGCCTTAGATTAGTTCTGCTCAGGTTAGCGTTGCTTAGGTTAGCATGCGGAAGGTAACCATGTTCTAGATTAAAATCGCTTAGGTTAAGGTTGCTCAGATTAGCATGCTCCAAGCTAACATTAGTCAGGTCAGCGTTTTCCAAGTTAGCGCCGCTCAGGTCAGCATGCTCCATGCAAACCCAATTCAGGCTAGCATTGCTCAGGTTAGCGCCGCTCAGGTCAGCATGGTCCAGGTCAACCCAACTCAGGCTAGCATTGCTCAGGTTAGCGCCGCTCAGGTTAGCATGCTCTAGGCTAACATTAGTCAGGTCAACGTTTTCCATGTTAGCGTTGCTCAGCTTAGCATTGCATAGTATAGAGTTTTCCAAGTAAGCGTTGCTCAGGTTAGCATCGCTTAGATCTGCATCTACCAGATAAGCACCGTACAGTTTATCCCCGCTCAGGTTAACTCCTTTCAGGTTGAGAATCCCATCATCGGTTAATATATCTTTAATACAGGTAATGTTGAGCAATGCCTTCAATTTTATCGCTTGAAATACATTAAAAAATCTTTCATAATCAATTTCTTGTGTTTCTAATTTTTTGTTGTTTTTTACTTCTACAGTAACTTTTTTTGTTGAGCCTGTGTAATAAAATGATATTTTACATCCATGAATGTCATCTAAGTCTATTTTTATGCCATCTTCCATATCTCTAGCTGTTACTCCGTTAACAGCGATTTCCATTTTTTCCATTATTTGATTATGTAAAATCTCCTTACCTTTAAAAACCACAACAAAAGTAATGAAATTAATGATGTGTTCAAGAATACCTCTTGGTGAAGTTATATCTTCTATGGAACCATTTGTCACTGATGCGGATACATTTTGTAATAGAGAGCTTGGTGATGTGTTACTTAGCATTGTGTAAATCCATATTCATATTAAGTGATATTAATCAATACTATTTAAACTTTTTTACATCATCCATGGGGGTTTAACCTGATAACTTTGCGATATGGTTGGCTTTGTTGAATCAATCGAACTGTTAGGAGATTGGCTGATCACTACAGTCATTTTAGCATCGGGTTCCCATGGCAAAGCAAACGTTTAAAATCACCCACTGATCCGTCTACAACGATGCTCTGAGGCAGCGCGGTTCATTGACAGTCTGGTTTCAAGCGCCTGCAATTGCTCGGACTCACTCAGCGCAAGTCACGTTCCAGCAGCAAGCATCCCTCAAAGAAAAATTGTTCTGCTCGCTAACCGAGAAAGGTTTACAGTTTGGTAAAAACCTGACCGACCCGAATAACCCGCGCCAGACGCAGCCACACTTCTACGACAGCCTGTTTCCACGGCTTTTAGCCATCATGATGAACGTTGTAGCAGCATAAACAACCTGAGAGAAACTTATGTACAAAATAACGGCAACGATCAAACAGCCCGGCGGGGTCGATGTTAAGTGGCTACGGTTCTCTGAGGTGGAACTCACCATGTCAGAATGCGAAAAACTGCTCTTTAAGCCTCAGGAGGCAGGTAAGTCGTTCGGCGATAAGGTGAAACTGGAGGATTTTCGCTGCGTCAGGGTGATAAACAGGCACACGTGGTAAATCGCACAATCAACCACCCCATTGACCCAAGGATAACCCATGCGCTATAGTCACTATGCATCTGCAAATTCAGGTGCCGGGATTATCAACCCGGAGTATCTACCGCGACAACAACACGCCGCGAGCGTGTTTTTTGTTGCCTGAAAGCTGCACCTCTATGGTGAGCTGGATGGGGCAGCCGAAAGGCTGGCCGGATGGTAGACCCGGTGTTGATAACCCTGCTCAGCTCACCACCAACGAGATTATCAACTCCTGTGGTGACCGATTAAAGTCTACTATCGGAGGTCATTATGACACTTCAGCTATCCCTTTCCGCACCTGAAGTCACCATCTATAACGGTAAGGCCGTTACTACTTCACTTTCTGTCGCTGAGTATTTTCATAAACGGCACGATAACGTATTACGCACCATTGAACAGCTTGAGTGTTCACCGCAATTTACAAACCTCAATTTTGAGGTTTGCTATAAAAACAATAAATTACAGAATGGCAAATCCCAGAAATACTACACCATAACAAAAGACGGCTTCGTCTTCCTCGTTATGGGCTTTACCGGCAAAAAAGCAGCAGCGTTCAAGGAAGCTTACATTGCGGAGTTTAACCGCATGGAAGAGCAGCTTAATGGTGCAGTTGCCGTCAGTGGTGTAACCAACGAAATCCTGCTTACCCTTCAAGATAATAAAATCATCAGCTCCCGGCCCATCGCTGACAACGAGTATGTTGCCAGTCTCGATACATTGTTCGAGATTGCGCGCCGAGCTGACTATCTCGTCATACACAAAGACGATCTGATTAAAAAGCTCGCTAGCTAATCACCAATCCCGCCCCGGTATCGCGCCGGGGTTTTTGTGCCCTATTCCCAGCATTTCGAACTACCTCAAATTCCTGGGTAGTTGCCCAATCGATTTAGGTACCACCAATTTCATCGTAACTCACTGATTATAGAGTGCAGGATCTGCACGCCTCCCGATATGGGCACCACCTGCACATTTTCCCCACTCCTGCATATTTTATCTACTCCTGCGCATTTTCGTTACTCCTGCATATTTACCATGGTAGATTCTGAGTACTAGGCTCGTAATTCCCTGCTATGCCTGCCGCCCGGCCCCGCGCCGGTTTTTTTTCACCACTAATCATCAATCCCGCCCCGGTATCGTGCCGGGGTTCCATTAATCACATTAACTTGTGAGGACCTTACTATGTCTAAAGAACATGAACTGATCACTATCGAAACTAATAGCATCAATGGCGAAACCATCAAGACGGTGAATGCCCGTGACCTGCATGAGTTCCTGAAGGTCGGCAAAGACTTCTCCAACTGGATTAAAGACCGCATCAAGCAGTACGGATTTGTCGAAAATATCGACTATGTAGTTTTCGCCAATTCTGGCGAAAACCCCAACGGTGGCCGCCCTTCCATTAAATACGCCATCAGCATCGACATGGCGAAAGAGCTTTCGATGGTTGAGCGCAACGAGAAAGGCAAGGAGGCACGTCAGTACTTTATCCAGTGTGAGAAGCGCATCAAGTCCCTGCCTGCCGATCCCGTTCAGATGCTCAATGACCCAGCGGCCATGCGTGGCATCCTGCTTACCTACACCGAAAAGGTTATCGCCCTCGAAAGCAAAGTTGAGGAGATGGCCCCAGACGTGAAAGCCCTGCACCGCATCGCCAAATCTGACGGCGGCATGTGCATCACCAACGCCGCCAAGGAGTTACAGGTACGCCCCAAAGATCTGTTCGCTTTCCTCCGTGAGCGTGGCTGGATTTATCGCCGTATCGGCATCAAGAACTGGATAGCCTACCAGAGCAAAATCCAGTCAGGCTACCTCGAGCATAAAATATCACTTATCCCCTGTGACGACGGCACCGACAAAATTCGCGAGCAGGTGCTGGTGACACCGAAGGGACTGGCGAAGCTGTCTCAAGCGTTCTGCCTCGAACCGGCGTAATTATAGCCAAGCGACATTATTTTGATAACAGCCAGCTATGCTTCTTTGCCGCATATCAGGGCATAGGATGTAATCATTTTTAAGTCGGTTGGCTATAAATGTCCTTTCACCGCCCCGGTAATACACCGGGGTTACATTTTCTTCATCGTTTTTACTGACGAGGACTTTACGCATGCAAAATTTAACCATTGCACAAACATTAACCATGTCCAGCCGCGAGATTGCGGAGCTGACAGAAAAGCGCCATCCAGATGTAAGAGGGGCCACAAATGAAACCTAAAATACCTAACAGGATAAGAGAGCGGGAGAAGTTATTTAAGCGCTTATACCGTGAAGGACTTATCCATGCAAGACGCATACGACGAACCGGTTATTTATCAATACGGCTCTCCCTCTACTGGCGCATGTTATCCAAAGATAATGGCCTGAGTTGGAAGACCATGAGCCATGCAAAATACGACACCCAAATAACACAATAAAAACAGGAACTCCCATGAATTATGCATTCGCGGGTCATGCTGCCCTCATGGGGAGCTATCACCCGGAAGAAACCCAATTGGATAAAATTGTAAAATGGCTGAGAAACGGATACCGAAAGCTTATCGATATCCTCGAACAGCAAGGCAAGCCTCTACGACCTGCATCAGTACGTTAACCAAGGCTGTTACAGCCTGAAATCACCTGCATCACCGCATTTCTTAGATTGGTCATTCCCCCACCCGCTCGCCGTCATGACGAACGGCGCAGCGGCTTAATTTTAGCAGAGGTCAATGATGGCATACATCACCTTATCCGAGTGGAATCGGCGGCAACCCCGTCCGCGTTGTATGGAAACCGTCAGGCGATTGGTCAGGAGCGGAATGATTTTTCCCGCACCGATACGAGATGGGCGCGAGTATCTGTTTGACGAAAATGCCTGCAAGCTCACCCAGAATAAAAACCTTAGCTCATCAAGTTACCTTCATCCCACCCTGTTATCGAGGATAAGACATGGCACGCCGGAGAAGCCATAAGAACCGCGACTTGCCGCCAAACCTGCAACCGCGCAATGGCGGCTATTTTTGCTACCGTGACCCGCGCACCGGGAAAGAATACGGCCTGGGCCGCCATCGTCAGATAGCCATTACACAAGCCATCGCCGCCAATATGGCAATTTATGGCTCATCAAAACCCTCACCGCTCGTTGACCGCATCAACGGCACACAGGTGACTACAGTGAGTGAATGGACTGAGCGTTATATGACGGTACTCGAGGGACGGAAACTCAAACCGAAAACGATGAGCGAGTACAATAAATACCTGAAAGCCGTTAACGCCCATTTAGGCGAATTTGCTCTTCAGAAAGTAGAAACCAAAGACATTGCCTCGTTCCTTAATCAGTGGGTAAAAGCAGGGAAAGTGACAATGGCGAACTGCATAAGAGCGTTGTTACGTGACCTGTTTCGTGAAGCGATTGCGGAGGGGTTACTCAAAAGCAATCCAGCCGAAGCTACGCGCAACCAGCGTGTAGAAATTCAACGTGAGCGCATAACGCTGGATGAGTGGAGGCTTATACGCAAGGCAGCGGATACATTACCCGCCTGGGTTGGGCCCTGCCTTGACCTTGCTTTAGTCACCGGTCAACGTTTAGGGGATATACAGGCACTACGCTGGGAGGATATCAAAGACGGACGTCTTTACATTAAGCAGGCGAAAACAGGCACGATGCTTGCGTTCTCCGAGGCAACCCGCATCGACTGCCTCAATTTATGCCTTGCTGATGTATTGAACCAGTTTAGGGGATTAAACAACGGGGTAGCACATATCGTCGCAGACGCCAAATACAAGCAATTTGCCGCAAAAACGATATCTGCCGCTTTTTTGAAGGCGCGTCGTATATCAGGATTAATATGGGAACGTAACCCTCCCTCATTTCATGAAATCAGAAGCCTGGCTGCAAGACTCTACACCGATGAGAAAGGGGAAGAATATGCACAAAAATTGTTAGGTCACAAAAGCTCTACCATGACAGATAGGTACCGCGATGTCCGGGGGGCTGAATGGAAGCAGATTGAATAATTTCGATCGAATTTCGAGTAATTTCGATCTATACCCTATAACTTATTGAATAATAATCTCGGTATTTTTATGGCGCTATGGCATGCTTAGCGCCATGATGAACGACATAGGTCATGACAGAACATGGTGCAGATCCCGCAAAACCCGTTAATTTTGGTCGATGGCTCGTCGTATTTATACCGTGCCTACCACGCATTCCCTCCTTTGACAAACAACGCCGGTGAGCCGACAGGTGCCATGTATGGCGTGCTGAATATGCTGCGCAGCCTGCTGCTTCAGTTTTCTCCCAGCCACGTCGCTGTGGTCTTTGATGCCAAAGGAAAAACGTTCCGCGACGAACTGTTCGAAAACTACAAGGCGCATCGCCCACCGATGCCGGACGATCTGCGCGCGCAGATTGAGCCGTTGCACGCTATGGTGCGTGCCATGGGGCTGCCTTTGTTGGCCGTAAGCGGTGTGGAAGCGGATGACGTGATCGGTACGCTGGCGCGTCAGGCAGAAAGCGCAGGTACGCCAGTACTGATCAGCACCGGTGATAAAGACATGGCGCAACTGGTGTCACCAACGATCACGCTTATCAACACCATTAACAATACAGTGCTTGGGCCGCAAGAAGTCTGCGACAAATACGGTATTCCGCCGGAGCTGATTATCGATTTTCTGGCCCTGATGGGGGATGCATCGGATAACATTCCGGGCGTACCTGGCGTGGGTGAAAAAACGGCGCAAGCGTTACTTCAGGGGCTGGGGGGATTAGATACCCTGTACAGTAATCTGGATAAGATCGCCACGCAGTCGTTTCGCGGCGCAAAGACCATGGCGCAAAAGCTGGAACAGCATAAAGAAGCGGCGTATCTCTCTTATCAACTGGCGACCATCAAAACTGACGTCGAGTTGGAGCAGACCTGCACCGAACTGACGGTGAATGAACCCGATGTGGATGCACTGCACGGACTGTTTAAGCGTTATGATTTCAAACGCTGGATCGCCGATGTGGAAAGCGGCACCTGGATGCAAGGTCGCAAGGGGCACTCTGCGGTTTCGCAGCCAGCTCCGGCGGCACAAGCGCAGCCCCCAGAGGAAGCAACCGTTGCCTTGAGCCGCGAAGGCTATGTCACTATTCAGGATGAAGAGACCTTACTGTCGTGGATTACCCGTATCCAAAATGCAGGGGCGTTTGCGTTTGATACCGAAACGGACGGCTTGGATACGCTGAGCGCCAACCTGATTGGTATGTCATTCGCGGTGACGCCGGGGGAAGCGGCATATCTGCCGCTGGCGCATGATTATCTGGATGCGCCAGATCAAATCGACAGAGCTCGCGCTTTGGAATTGCTAAAACCCCTGCTGGAAGACAACGCGCTGCGCAAAATCGGGCAGAACCTGAAGTTCGATCAGGGCGTGATGAAGCGCTATGACATTGAGCTACGTGGTATCGCCTATGACACCATGGTGGAGTCTTACGTGTTAAACAGCGTGGCGGGTCGTCATGACATGGACAGCCTTGCCGACCGCTATCTGCAACATAAAACCATTTCGTTTGAAGAGATTGCGGGTAAGGGTAAGAACCAACTTACCTTTAATCAGATTCCTGTCGAACAGGCCAGTACCTATGCCGCAGAAGATGCGGATGTCACTTTGCATTTGCATCAAACCCTGTGGGAAAAGCTGCAACAGCATGGGGAACTGGTGACGGTGTTCCGTGATATCGATATGCCGTTGGTGCCGGTGCTGTCTCGCATTGAACGCCAGGGTGTGCTGATTGATGCTGGCATTTTGGCACAACATTCTCAGGAATTGACGGCGCGCCTGGCCGAACTTGAAACTGAAGTGCATGAAATGGCCGGTGAAGCGTTTAATCTTGCTTCCACCAAGCAGTTGAAGGTGATCTTGTACGATAAGCTGAAACTGCCGGTGTTAAAGAAAACGCCGAAAGGTGCCCCTTCTACTAATGAAGAAGTATTGGAAGAGTTGGCACATGACTATCCGCTGCCCAAACGCATTCTGGAATATCGTGGACTGGCGAAACTGAAATCGACGTACACCGATAAGCTGCCGCTGATGATCAATCCGCTGACCCAGCGGGTGCATACGTCATACCATCAAGCGGTCACGGCAACGGGGCGTCTTTCCTCCAGCGATCCTAATCTGCAAAACATCCCGGTACGCAACGATGAAGGGCGGCGCATCCGTCAGGCGTTTATTGCTCCAGAAGGCTACCGCATTGTGGCGGCGGACTACTCGCAGATCGAACTGCGTATTATGGCGCACCTTTCCGGTGATGCCGGGTTGCTCAACGCGTTTGCCGAAGGGCTGGATATTCATAGTGCCACCGCCGAAGAAGTTTTTGGCTTGCCGCTGGAAAACGTTACGGGAGAGCAGCGCCGCAGTGCGAAAGCCATCAACTTTGGTTTGATTTATGGCATGAGTGCCTTTGGCCTGTCGCGCCAGTTGGGCATCCCGCGCGCCGAGTCGCAGCGCTATATGAACCTCTATTTCGAGCGCTATCCTGGCGTGCAGGATTACATGGAAAGAACCCGGCAGGAAGCCGCCGAGAAAGGGTACGTGCAGACGCTGGATGGACGCCGCCTCTATTTGCCGGATATCCACTCACGCAATGCGATGAGCCGCAAGGCGGCGGGACGTGCTGCCATTAACGCCCCGATGCAGGGCACGGCCGCTGATATTATCAAGAAGGCGATGATTGCCATCGATAGTTGGCTACAGCAAGAGCAGCCGCAGGTAAATATGATCATGCAGGTACACGATGAATTGGTGTTTGAAGTACATGCGTCGGTACTGGATGCGGCAAAACAAAAGATCGTTACCCTGATGGAAGGGTGTATGTCACTAAACGTTCCGTTACGTGTGGATGTAGGCGAAGGTAAAAACTGGGATGAGGCGCATTAATATACAGAAAAACAGGATGTTGCAACTGAATGTTTAATGCGCATTACGTTATTCATTTCTGTAATTAAACTACAGGATTGGCTGACTCGCTTGACTTTGTGTGACCCATAGCCATTTTTTATGAAACTAAACAACAAAAAAACTTTGTTCTGGCGAAAAAATAGGGTAGAGTTAACTACGTAGGGTACAGAGGTAAGATGTTCTATCTTTCAGACCTTTTACTTCACGTAATCGGATTTGGCTGAATATTAGCCGCCCCGGTCACTTCGGTGACTGGGCGTTTTTTATTGGGCGAAAGTCAGAAAAATGCCGCAAGATCGCTAACGATCGCGGCGGTTGATCTCAATTATCGACGTCTTCTTGCACTAAGCGTGTTGCTTAATAGTGAAATAAGGGTGTTTCGGTGATTGAAGTAAATTTTACGCTGTTCTGAGATGGAAATTCCAAAGACCGGCGCTAAGGAGTAAGAAGGTATCATCAATAAAGGGTCTACGATTCCGTAAAATTTGGGTCATGCAACCGAGGCGCTTGATACCCGCGATGGCGTGTTCAACTGTAATACGGATGCCCGAGATTATTTTATTTTCTTGTTTTTGTTCAGGCGATAAAGGTCTTTTTCGAGTTCCTTTTTTTGGGATTTGTGTATTAGGATGCTGTTTATCTATACCTTGAAAACCGGTATCTGCCCAGATGGTTACCTCAGGAGGAATATGGCGAATTATATCGACTTTATCGAGTAAGCGTTTATCGTGACGGCGCCCATTTTTGCTCATGGGGATAAATCCAATTTGCCTTGTTTCGTCAGTCATAATAAGCCCTTTTCGAGTGGTCTGTCTTTTCTTTCCCGAATACATTTTTTTTCGCCGACGCAGATTCTTAGGCTTTTGGACAGGTCGCTCTGTCCCATCAATAAAGACGTCTTTAACTCCAGGAAAGGCGCGAAAAAATTCCTCAGCAGAGCGAATTTGACGAGCGGGCAAAACACATTCTCGCCCCAAGGTCATCTCTAAAACCGGCAATAATATTTTTACCCAGCGACATACCCGTGTTCTATCTAAACCAAAAAGAAGTCCTTGCAAATCATAGGTCGGATAACATTTTAAATACAATAAAATAAAAAGCAGTTTATCTAATGGGGTTGGGATAAATCCTTTCTGCCCTGCACCCATCTGCCGCTCGTGATCTTTTCGATTCTTTTTCCGATAAATCAAATAACAAGCTGAAAATTCAGCGGCTAAATTTTTCAATTCTTCGACTGATAATCCAATGATTGCTTTACATAAACGATTATCTCGTAACAACCGCTCTTTGTTGATCATTTCAAACCTTTATTCTCTAAGTTAAACCTCTTTTTATTCTCAATAGCCTGACAAAAAATGCAAGTCTCTATTCAGCAACTAGTTTACTGAAGGGCGGTTGTTGAACCACAGATCGAGTTTTTGCCGCAATTTATCCACCCCTTCTTTTTTCAAGGAGGAGAAGGCTTCAACCTGAATATCTCCGCCAAACGCGAGCACGGCTTCACGCACGGCATTCAGTTGTGCTTTGCGCGCACCGGAAGCCAGTTTGTCGGATTTGGTGAGCAGAATGAGCACTGGCAGATCCACATCCACTGCCCATTCAATCATTTGCTGATCAAGATCTTTCAGCGGATGACGGATATCCATCAACACCACCAGTCCTTGCAGACAGGCACGTTTTTGCAGATATTCCCCCAGCGCTTTCTGCCATTTCCGCTTCATCTCTTCCGGAACTTCGGCATAGCCATAGCCGGGGAGGTCAACCAGACGTACGCCGTCTGTGACTTCAAACAGGTTGATAAGTTGGGTTCGTCCCGGTGTTTTACTGGTACGTGCCAGACTTTTTTGGTTGGTCAGTGTGTTCAGGGCGCTGGATTTTCCCGCGTTCGAGCGTCCGGCAAACGCCACTTCAATACCGCTATCGGCACGCAGGTGACGAATATCGGGCGCGCTGGTGACAAAATGCGTCACATTGTAGTTATGCGTCACGTTCGGGTTCTGTTGTTCGGTCACAATGGTTATCTCTGTCTGGATAGGGGGTTTTGGGTCTATTATACCTATAACTGGCCCGAAACGCGGGGTTATCGGTCGCTGCTTGTAAAGCACAAAGCGAATTCGCCGAGTTAGCCGCACCAACCCTTTTTTATTGCTGGCCTTTCTGCTAGATTCCGCCGCAATTGTCTTCTGTTTACCTGAGAGTGTTGTTATGAAACAGCCGGTGAAAAATTCGGGCACTAAAGCCCCAGGCGCGAAGGCGTCGACATCGAAAGCAAATAAAAAGACGCGCGCCGAGCTTAACAGCGAAGGCTGGGAGCGTAAACGTCAGAAAAAACATAGTGGTCGTGCGGCCGGTAGCCGCGCGCACCCAGAGACGCTGGATGCAGGCAAATCCGGTCAGAGTAAGAAACTTGATCCTCGTCTTGGGAGTAAAAAACCGGTCGCGCTGATTGTCAGTGATGACACGCCGAAAAGCGCAAAGCCCGCGAAAGCGGCCGTATCTGCTAAACCAGAAACGCTGG
The DNA here is from genome assembly GCF_052050035.1 of Symbiopectobacterium purcellii. Lineage (GTDB taxonomy): Bacteria > Pseudomonadota > Gammaproteobacteria > Enterobacterales > Enterobacteriaceae > Symbiopectobacterium > Symbiopectobacterium purcellii_A. The sequence goes on along the minus strand of NZ_CP189882.1, from coordinate 1,825,486 downwards.
CTGAAACACGGCTAACCCCTGATCAGGAACTGGCGCTGCTGGAAAATGACGATCGTCTCGATGCGCTGCTGGAACGTCTGGATAACGGCGAAACGCTGAGTAAAGACGAGCAAAAATGGGTGGGCAGCACGCTCGATCGTATCAATGCCCTGATGGATGAACAGGGCATTGAAATGGATGACGAGGAAGAGGAAACGCAGCAGGAAGACATGATGCAGCTCCTCAAGCGTAATAACCCGAAAGACGTATTCTGATAGATGAAAGGGCTACTGTCTCTCATCTTGGTGTTGGTTGTCTGTTATCTGCTGTGTCTGTTGGTTAAACTGTGGCTGCTTTCCCGGCGTAAAACGCGAATACAGCGCACCGTGTTCGGGACAGGGCAGCGTAAGCTGCCGCTGAAAAGCGCCGTCGGGAAATACAAGCGGAAGGAGTAACAGCATGCAAGATCAACACGTCGATTGGGGTTTAGCCCTGATTCAAAAATACAACTATTCTGGGCCGCGTTACACCTCGTATCCCACGGCGCTCGAGTTTAACGAACAGTATGACGATGCGGCATTCCGCCAGGCGAGAGTCTGTAAAGAATTTTGTGTAAATGGCTCCATTGCTTAACCGGAGATTCGTTCTCCATACATCAACATGAATTGGCTCATAGCAGGTTTCCAGTCTCTGATTGGCAAGGTCCATTTAGCAGAGATATTATGCAAGGCTAGATAGAGTAATTTTATCACCGAGTCATCCGTTGGAAATATTCGTCGCGTTTTCGTTATCTTGCGCAATGAAGCATTTAACGACTCTATCGCGTTGGTGGTGTAGATAACCTTGCGGATCTCCGGCGGAAAGTCAAAAATGACGATGAGACGTTCCCAATTATTTCTCCACGACGGGCTGATCGTCGGGAACTGTTCATCCCATTTGGCCGCGAAGGCATCCAGGGCCTCTTCAGCGCCCTCTAGCGTTGCGGAACTATAGATGGTGCGCAGGTCAGCAGCAACGGCCTTACGCTCTTTCCAGCCGACGTAGCGCAGCGAGTTCCGCACCTGATGCACAATGCAGAGCTGTACCCGCGTATGCGGGTAAACAGCTTCAATGGCATCAGGAAAGCCTTTCAGGCCATCGCAGCAGGCGACGAAGATGTCCTTTAGCCCACGATTTTTCAGTTCTGTCATCACAGATAACCAGAACTTGGCCCCCTCAGTTTTGGCTATCCATAGCCCCAGCAGCTCTTTTTCGCCCTGGCCGTTGACGCCGAGGGCCAGATAAACAGACTTGTTGGCCACGGCTCCGCCGTCCTGGCTTTTGACAACAATACAGTCAAGGTAAACAATGGGATAAAGCGCATCCAGCGGCCGTTGCTGCCAGCGCTTAACTTCATCCATCACAGCATTGGTCACTTGAGAAATGAAGCCAGCGGAAACATCGACCCCGTAGACTTCTTTAAAGTGTGCCTGAATATCACGGGTTGATAACCCTCTGGAATAGAGAGAAATAATGCGGTCATCGAAGCCGTTAAGCTGTTTTTCGTGCTTACCGATCAGTGTCGGCTCGAAGGTACTGTTGCGGTCGCGCGGAATATCGAGCTCGATCTCCCCATTTTGGCTACGTACGCTCTTGGATGTCTTGCCATTGCGTGAGTTGCCTGAATGATTACCAGCCGGGTCATGCTTAGCATACCCAAGGTGCATCTCCATCTCAGCTTCAAGAACCCGTTCCGCCAGTCTTTTAGTCAGCACCTTGAGTAGGCCTGATTCACCCAGCAGATCCTGAGGGGAGTGACAATCTTGAAGCAGTTGGTCAATAAGTTCGTTGCTGATAGGCATTTTGTTATCCTTTGAAGGTTTTCCTCAAAATGCCATTTACACAGATTATTTTACAGTCTCCCAGGCGATAGCACGTTACCCAGAGCGACCGTTGTCGCTTTATGTCCATATCCCGTTTTGTCATCGCCTGTGCTATTTCTACGGTTGCAATAAGCTGGTGACGCGCCAGCAGCACAAAGCAGAAGAATAATGCACTGGTCAAGTAAATCAGGACACTTTTTTCTCAGCCATTTGTTCATAACGCACCGGAGACAGATCCCCGTTAGCGGCATGATGCCTGTCTAGGTTGTATAGCCAAGCGACTTAATTTTGATTACACCATATGGACTGAGAACAAACTCTCTGTATCGCAACCCATCTCTCTTTTTTTGCTTTTTGCTTGTGCCCATTTATGCTCAATTGGGTTAAGATCTGGCGAATATGTAGGCAAATACTCCACCATATACCGGCTTTGTTGAATAAATCAGAATTAGCCGACAGGATGACTCCCTCTGCTACACCTGTTATCCTATCCTGACGCTGTGTGGCATACCCAACAACGTCATACGGTTCAGCGCTTTGACCATCGCTATGGCTTCACCTACTTGAGCCTCATAGTCACGCAGGCTCAGATGGCCACCCAGCAAAGTTTTTATGCGGAACATCGCTGTTTCTGCCACTGAACGCCGGTGATAACCCACTTTCTTTTTCCACATATCATTACTCCCGCTCAGACGCTGATTCGCCACCGCATGGTTACGTTCATGGTACTTGTCCGGCCAGTATTTGGCTCCGCTTCGCGGCGGGATAAGGGGCCTGATTTTCTTTCTTAGCAACGCATCGTGGCAGTAACGGGCGTCATAAGCACCGTCTGCTGACACTTCCCTGATTTTTCGGTGGGTTTGGTTAATCAGGCCCGGCAGTGCCTGCGCATCTGTCGTTCCGCTGAGCGATAAGTCGGCACAGATAATCTCATGCGTCGCACTGTCTGCTGCCAGATGAAGCTTGCGCCACACTCTTCGTCTGTCAGCCCCATGCTGCCTGACTTTCCATTCACCTTCGCCAAAGACCTTCAGACCGGTACTGTCGATGACCAGATGCGAGATTTCACCACGCGTTGGCGTTTTTATGCTGATACTGACGGTTTTTGCCCGCCGACTGACCAGAGAGTAGTCCGGGCAGCGCAGTGGCAGGCTCATCAGTGTAAAAACCGAGTCGACAAAGCCCTGTAATGCCCGGAGCGACAGGTTAAACACGCGCTTTATCATCAAAACCGTGGTAACAGCCATATCGGTGTAGTAAAGCGGCCGACCACGACCTTCAGGCGAAGCACTGTCAGTCCATGCAGCGATGGCCGACTCATCAAGCCAGACCGTCAGGGAGCCGCGTTGTCTGAGTGCTTTGTTGTAGGTGGGCCAGTTGGTGATTTTAAACTTTTGCTTTGCCATGGGGAGCTGCTATCGGGAGCGATGATAGTGCTTTGATCCGGCGATCCCCTGAAAGTTCGATTTATTCAACAAAGCCCCATATACCCTGCATCGATGATGACTTGTTGAATATTATGTTTTTTGTGAAAAATGGCATTGTCCATCATGATTACACTGTTTTTAGGGAGTACTGGGATAAGGACTTGTGTGACCCAGGCATAGAAAACATCGCTGTTAATATTGATATCAAATAATCCGATAGCAAACAGCGTTGTGCCTAATAAAGCGCCGATAACATTTGTTCTTCCCCTAGCTCCCCAGTTCTTCAGGCCAAAACACCGTTGACCTTTTGGGGAATAGCCGTGAGTCCGTGGGGCATCGTGTGAAAAACCACTTTCATCAATAAAAACAATAGGTTTACCTTCTTTTTCATACTGTTGTTTTTTTTGTTGAAATCCCTGCCGGGCGTTTTCGTCGGCTTTCGGATGACGTAGAGTTTTTTTTATAGGTCAATCCCAGCTTTTTAAGCGCTTGCCAAATGGCCTTCTGACAAACGCCAAAACGCTCTGCACGTTCTTTTTGGTAAGCATCTGGATATTGTTCAACATCTTTTATCAACTCGGATTTATCGATCTTTCGCTGACGCGTGGTCGATGCTTTTGACTCTATTTGATTAATCCAACGCGATACAGAGGCAGGGCCAATCCGAAATTGCTTCGCTGTTTCTCGGATACTCAACCCTTCGTTTTTCCGTGTAGATATCACTTTACGTCTAAAATCAATTGAATAGCTCATTTAAATAATGTAATCAAAATTAAGTCGTTTAGCTATAGTGGCGGGTCTGCGGGCGCAAGGACTATCACCACGATGGTTACCAATACACACGACGTGAAACTTGGGCGGTGGTTAGCGGGTAAGTTGATGAAAGAATTAACCCTCGTTAGTTGCCAAACAAGAAAACATCAATACAACCGCGGTGGAAATGAACGTATTGATATTCCAAATCTGCTCAATAGGCAGTTCGCTGTTACCAAGCCTGACCAGGTTTGGTGCGGCGATGTAACCTATATTTGGACAGGCGACCGATGGGCGTATCTGGCGGTGGTATTAGATTTATTTGCCCGAAAACCCGTGGGTTGGGCAATGTCGTTTTCGCCAGATTCAGAATTAACAGCCAAAGCACTACAAATGGCTTGGGAACTGCGTGGGCATCCCAAACAAGTCATGTTTCATAGTGACCAAGGAAGCCATTACACCAGTCGTCAGTATAGGCAGGCATTGTGGCGTTATCAGATGACCCAAAGTATGAGTCGCAGAGGAAATTGTTGGGATAATAGTCCGATGGAGCGATTCTTCCGTAGTCTGAAGACTGAATGGGTGCCAACGACTGGCTACCAAAGCTTTAGTACTGCTCAATCATCCATTATTCGCTACATAACCCATTATTATAGCGATGTCAGACCTCACTGGTATAACGGTGGGTTAACACCAAATGAATCAGAACGGCTGTTCCATCAACAGTCAGGTAGGGTGGCCAAATTTAGTTGACCACTACAATGACGTGGTCGGCGAGAAAGAAGCCTGGCACACCGTGGTATGGTTCGCCGTGCTGATGACGCTGGCAGGGCAACTGAACAAGATGGGGCTGATTGCCTGGTTAGGCCAACTGGCAGGCAACGCTGTCAGCGGGTTCCACTGGTTACCGATGCTTGGCATCTTGCTGCTGGTTTACTACTACAGCCACTACCTGATGGCGAGTGCGATTGCCCATATCAGCGCCATGTATGCCATCTTTGTGGCTTTGTTGAATAATTTAACCGTTTGATTTACATCTTCTTTAGTTAGAATGCATTTACAGAGAATGTATTTTGTTAGAACGACAAATCAAATAGTTAGCACAATAAAAAGCATTCCGAGAGGAAAAATTAGTCGTTGAAATTTTATAATGCTTATATAAATCAGTATCTTAAATTATTCAACAAAGCCCATCTTTGTTTCCATTGCCTTAGCGGCAGGCGCACCGCCGATGTTGACCGTGCTGGCATTTGGTATCTTCAGTAACCTGTTCATGTCCACCACGCACTATTCAAGCGGCCCGGCACCGATCCTGTTTGGATGTGGTTATATGCCGCTGTCAACCTGGTGGAAAATTGGCTTCTTGATCAGCCTGGTCGTGATTCCTATCTGGCTGGGTATTGGCGGCATGTGGTGGAAGGTATTGGGATTCTGGTAATCCCCGTCAGACTGCGATTTTCGTTGCCCAGTAACGCGGGGCAATAACGCAGGACGATAAATACGGCAAAACAGATTAAGATAAGGATATCCAAGGTGATTCCGGAGCAAGACATGAGCAGGACAAAAGCACCGATGAAGCTGGGAACATCCGTTTTTTTGATGGTCTCTGTCGTGCTAGGCGCGGTGTTGCTGGTGGTCTATGCTCTGCTGTTTTTCCGCATTAACCAACTCTCCGAAGACAGCCTACGCGACAAGGCGTTTGCCATCGCGCGCACCTTTGCCGCTTCCCCGGTGGTGATTGATGAGTTGCAAGGGTTGGGTAACCCCGAAGCGGTGCAGCGCGCCGCTGAGACCATCACTCACCGCAATCAGCTGCTGTTTGTCACCGTGACCGACATGGACACGGTGCGTCAGACCCACCCGGAACGCGAGCGCATCGGTGAACATTTTGCCGGGCGCGACATTTACCCTGCGCTGTTTGGGCTGGAAAATACTTCGATCAACCGCGGCACGCTAGACCCGGCGTTGCGGGTGTTTACACCGGTTTTTAATAATGATGGCAAGCAGGTCGGCGTTGTGGCGTTAGGCATTGCGCTGACCAGCGTGCAGAAAGTGATCAGTGAAAACCGTTGGATGATCCCCTGGGCGCTGCTGGCCGGTGCATTGGTTGGCGGACTCGGCACACTGGTGCTGGTGAAAATCCACAAGCGCATCATGCTGGGGTTTGAACCCTATGAGATTTCCAATCTGTTTGAGCAGCGCAACGCTATGCTGAAACAGATCAAGGAAGGGGTGGTTGCCGTGGATGACAGCGGCCGTATTACGGTGATTAACGATGAAGCGCGCAGGCTGTTCCGACAAGGCAATATGGCGGCCAATGCGTCGGCAGAAACCATCAGCGAGCAGTGGATGGAGCACCTTCGCCTCAGGCAAGTGCTGGAAAGTGGTATCGCTCAGCGTGATGAAGAGATCAATATCAACGGCAACTTGCTGCTAACCAATACCGTGCCAGTGACGGTGAAAGGTAACGTGATTGGTGCTATCGCCACGTTCCGCGACAAGACTGAAATTGGCCAGTTGTTGCAGCGCTTGACGGGGATGTCCTATTACGCCGATGCGTTACGGGCACAGTCCCACGAGTTTATGAACAAGCTGCATGTGATTTTGGGCATGCTGCATTTGAAATACTATTCGCAGTTGGAAGACTATATTTTAAAAACGGCGAACAACTATCAGGCAGAAATTGGCTCGATTATTCGCAAGGTGAAATCGCCAGTGATTGCCGGGTTCTTACTGGGTAAAATCAACCGGGCGCGCGATCTCGGCATACAGCTGTCAATAACCGAAGAGAGCCTGTTGCCCGAAACCGACGATATGGATGCCACCAATGAGTTGATCATCGTTTTGGGCAACCTGATTGAGAATGCCATGGATGCAATGAGTAACATGGAAAACGGAGAAATCAGCGTGAGTTTCCATCATCAGGATGGGCGCTTGCACTGCATAGTGGGCGATGATGGCCCGGGTATTACGCTGGAAAATCAGCACCGTATTTATGAACAAGGATTCTCCACCAAGGGATCCGGGCGCGGAATCGGTCTTTACCTGACCAAGCAAAGCCTGGAAAAAGTGGGCGGCAGTATCGATTTTGAGTCGAAAGCTGAGGTGTATACCCAGTTTTTCGTGAATATCCCTTATCAAGCCAAGGCTGTTTAACCATGATAAATGTACTGATTGTTGATGACGATGCCATGGTTGCAGAACTTAACCGTTCCTATCTGAGCCAGGTGCCCGGTTTCAACTGTTACGCAACGATGCCAACCTTACAGCAGGCGCGAAATTTACTGATGCAACCCGATTCCGAGATCGATCTGGTGCTGCTCGATATCTATATGCAGCAGGATAACGGGTTGGATCTGCTGCCGACCATTCGTGAGTTCAGCGAACAAACGGACGTGATTATCATCTCCTCCGCCAGTGATGTGTATACCATCAAGAAAGCACTGCATTACGGCGTAGTCGATTACCTGCTCAAACCGTTCCAGTTCTCTCGCTTTGAGCAGGCGCTGACTGCCTACCGCGAAGAAGCGAGAGAACTGGAACATCGAGAATTTGTTGCTCAGTCGGATATTGATAGCCTGATTCGTCGCACCAGCGGCGGCGTGGCCGGCGAGCGTAAAAAACTGCCGAAAGGGCTGACCAGCCTGACGCTACGCACCGTCTGCGAATGGATTGAAGGCAACCAAGGGGCTGAGTTTTCCACGGAAATGCTGGCGAACGCGATTGGAATCTCTCGCGTATCTTGCCGTAAGTATCTAATATATCTCGCTGATACTAATATTCTTGCCACCAATATCCTCTACGGATCGACCGGCCGCCCTGTATACCTTTACCGCCTGCTGCCCGAGAAACAAGACTCACTGCGCCAGTATTGCGAGTAGTGTGCTGCTTCTCTCCTCGCGCTATCGTGTAGACGATAGCGCGATGTTGATACCATCCTGTTCTTTCTATTTTATTCACGCATTATCATCGGTTTGTTATTGGTATCTCCACACAGCATTTTCCTCTTTTTATATTTCAATCAAGGCTCAATAAAGAAGTATTTTCTATAAATAAATAATCGCCGATGATGCTAAGAACCTATCCCAATAGGATTTTATTCGAGACAATGATGCCGCAGGTAAAATGCAGCATCGCCTCATAATTTTCGACTTTCTTCTCCCAGCGAGTCAGAACCCGACGAAAGCGATTCATCCAGCTGTGCGTTCTCTCCACTACCCAGCGGTGAGCTTTAAAATCCTTGTTTTTGATGGCTTCCGACTCCTCTTTCCCTGACTGGATATGAGGTTCGTAACGACGACTTTTCAGACAGGCCTCCAGCTATCCGGCTTCATAGCCTTTGTCTAGACAGAGGCGGAGCTTTCTGCCGGGTCTGCCCGTCTGAAGGGCGTCGAGAGTATCAGCAACCAGCTTTATGTCGTGGGTATTTGCCCCTGAGACAACCAGAGAGAGGGGAAGCCCGTTCGCATCGGTCATCAGGCTACGCTTTACACCCTGTTTCCCCCGGTCTGTGGGATTCCGTCCTGTTTTTTTGAGCCTGTCAGCGGTGTAGTGGTCAACTAAATTTGGCCACCCTACCTGACTGTTGATGGAACAGCCGTTCTGATTCATTTGGTGTTAACCCACCGTTATACCAGTGAGGTCTGACATCGCTATAATAATGGGTTATGTAGCGAATAATGGATGATTGAGCAGTACTAAAGCTTTGGTAGCCAGTCGTTGGCACCCATTCAGTCTTCAGACTACGGAAGAATCGCTCCATCGGACTATTATCCCAACAATTTCCTCTGCGACTCATACTTTGGGTCATCTGATAACGCCACAATGCCTGCCTATACTCACGACTGGTGTAATGGCTTCCTTGGTCACTATGAAACATGACTTGTTTGGGATGCCCACGCAGTTCCCAAGCCATTTGTAGTGCTTTGGCTGTTAATTCTGAATCTGGCGAAAACGACATTGCCCAACCCACGGGTTTTCGGGCAAATAAATCTAATACCACCGCCAGATACGCCCATCGGTCGCCTGTCCAAATATAGGTTACATCGCCGCACCAAACCTGGTCAGGCTTGGTAACAGCGAACTGCCTATTGAGCAGATTTGGAATATCAATACGTTCATTTCCACCGCGGTTGTATTGATGTTTTCTTGTTTGGCAACTAACGAGGGTTAATTCTTTCATCAACTTACCCGCTAACCACCGCCCAAGTTTCACGTCGTGTGTATTGGTAACCATCGTGGCGATAGTCCTTGCGCCCGCAGACCCGCCACTAACGTTCCACGCTTCGCTGACCAGGCTACGTTTTATCGTCCGCTCAATATCTGGCTCCTTAGGTCGAAACCAATAGCGATAACTGCTTCGGTGAACATTAAAAATACGACACAACGCTTTCACTAAACTAGTTGCTGAATAGAGACTTGCATTTTTTGTCAGGCTATTGAGAATAAAAAGAGGTTTAACTTAGAGAATAAAGGTTTGAAATGATCAACAAAGAGCGGTTGTTACGAGATAATCGTTTATGTAAAGCAATCATTGGATTATCAGTCGAAGAATTGAAAAATTTAGCCGCTGAATTTTCAGCTTGTGATTTGATTTATCGGAAAAAGAATCGAAAAGATCACGAGCGGCAGATGGGTGCAGGGCAGAAAGGATTTATCCCAACCCCATTAGATAAACTGCTTTTTATTTTATTGTATTTAAAATGTTATCCGACCTATGATTTGCAAGGACTTCTTTTGGGTTTAGATAGAACACGGGTATGTCGCTGGGTAAAAATATTATTGCCGGTTTTAGAGATGACTTTGGGGCGAGAATGTGTTTTGCCCGCTCGTCAAATTCGCTCTGCTGAGGAATTTTTTCGCGCCTTTCCTGGAGTTAAAGACGTCTTTATTGATGGGACAGAGCGACCTGTCCAAAAGCCTAAGAATCTGCGTCGGCGAAAAAAAATGTATTCGGGAAAGAAAAGACAGACCACTCGAAAAGGGCTTATTATGACTGACGAAACAAGGCAAATTGGATGTATCCCCATGAGCAAAAATGGGCACCGTCACGATAAACGCTTACTCGATAAAGTCGATATAATTCGCCATATTCCTCCTGAGGTAACCATCTGGGCAGATACCGGTTTTCAAGGTATAGATAAACAGCATCCTAATACACAAATCGGCTTTGTTGAATAATTTAAGATACTGATTTATATAAGCATTATAAAATTTCAACGACTAATTTTTCCTCTCGGAATGCTTTTTATTGTGCTAACTATTTGATTTGTCGTTCTAACAAAATACATTCTCTGTAAATGCATTCTAACTAAAGAAGATGTAAATCAAACGGTTAAATTATTCAACAAAGCCGAAGGTAGCGTTGCGCGCATCTGGTCTGCCAATGATCTCGTTGCCAACATAATGACCGCGGGCACGCTGTCGTATTTGCTGCAAAATATCAATGAGAAGGTAACCGGGGTTAAGCAAACAGAACCGTTTGACGCAACAGCAGGCTCGCTATTGATAAATGGGGCTTGGGGTTGGGGAGGTCGGGGCGAGGATTTTGAAAAATCAGAGGCGGATTTCATATAGCCAAGCGACATTATTTTGATAACAGCCAGCTATGCTTCTTTGCCGCATATCAGGGCATAGGATGTAATCATTTTTAAGTCGGTTGGCTATATCATGGGCCAGAAATATAAATAATGGATCGCGTGTTTTTCGCAATACTTTAAATACAAAATATACACAGCCCTATGGCGCAAGCCTTTTATTTAGGTCTGTTGATACATGGGGCGTTCTGTCAGTTGGATATGGTAATCAGGACGGAGTAAAAATATCAGGCGGCAATGCATCGGGTAGTAATACAAGAGATCACTATTTGTGGACTGATAAAAACCTCGCAAACCCGGCAACGCTTGATACTACGCAAACAATATCCGGGCAAAAAACGTTTACAACATCGCCAATAATAACGGCAAGTAATAGTAACGTGATATTGGATGATTCAAACGTTGCAACCGGAACGATTGGGCGAACGTTTAGAATAACCAATAACGGCGGAGTTTTAAGAATATTTCGTGACCCGTCATTATCATCGACAACAGGACGAACTTATATAAGTTTTCCTACCACAGCCACTGGAACCGTTCTTGTTTCAGGGAATAACGGGCTTTGTTGAATAATTTAAGATACTGATTTATATAAGCATTATAAAATTTCAACGACTAATTTTTCCTCTCGGAATGCTTTTTATTGTGCTAACTATTTGATTTGTCGTTCTAACAAAATACATTCTCTGTAAATGCATTCTAACTAAAGAAGATGTAAATCAAACGGTTAAATTATTCAACAAAGCCGGAATAACGCTGTAGCCGACGCAAACGGCTTATGGAAGACGCCTGAAAGCCCTGCATTAACACCAGACTCAATATGCGCATTGTCCATCCGTGAGATTGCAGGCATTCCACTGCCTTACCCCGGCGCCGTTGCGCCAGCTGGTTGGCTGAAATGCAACGGACAGGCATTTAACAAAACGGCTTACCCCATTCTCGCGGAGCTCTACCCATCCGGTCATTTACCTGACCTGCGCGGTGAGTTTATTCGTGGGTGGGATGATGGACGCTTGATGACCAAACGGCTGACCCTGGCGTCAATTATCCCCCGACAGGTGCTTTATACATCGATAGTTCAGCACCGGTGAATTACGACGCGACATCAAGTCGCACGAATACGGGTGCCCGTGCTGTTTTTGATTCATCACGCCAAACGCGAACCGCTACCGAAACCCGCCCACGCAACATCGCCTTTAACTACATAGTGAGAGCAGCATAATGAGCACCTATTCAACTGATATTGAAAATGCCGAATTAGGCGCAAACGGCCTCAGCAAAAAGGCGGGTTGGATCACTGTTTATCAAGCGCACCCGGTCACGCGCGAATACCAAAGCGCCAGCATGGAATACCTCATGTTCGATGTAGGCCTTCCAGCCCACAGTTACCCCGATAAGCCAGAGTTACCGCCTGTTGGGCAAGCGCTATGTCGCGCGGCAGATGGCAAGTCATGGGAGCACGTGGAGGATAATCACGGCCAGACAGTTTACAGTACCGAAACACGGCAGGAACAGATTGTCACCCAATTCGGCGAACTGCCGGATAACCTCACGTTACTGAAACCACAAACCGAATTTGATGTGTGGAACGGGAAAAAATGGGTGACAGACACGCAAGCCCAGCAAGCGGCTGAATCACGAGCTGCGCAGCAGGAGGCACAACAGGCGTTAACCTCACGTCTTACCGTGGCGAATACGCGTATTCAGCCACTTCAGGATGCGGTAGACCTCGATATGGCCACGGAGACAGAAAGGGCGCAACTTGTTGCGTGGAAGAAATACCGCGTGCTGCTTAATCGGCTGGATATAAGCAAAGCGGCGGCTATAAACTGGCCTGAGCCGCCGGACGCGGAAAAGGCGGGGATTAATGCCCGTGGTTGAACAGGGAAGCCAGTTCATCATCGGACAGGCCGGTATAGCGCTTGATGGCTGATTTTCCTACACCATCAGCAAGAAGTTGCCTTGCAATTTTGAGCGAGGCGCTATGCTCGCCTTCTTGGCGACCTTCTTGGCGACCTTCTTGGCGACCTTCTTGGCGACCGAGGTGGATGCCTTCTTGGCGCCCTTCCTGCCGTAGCTGTTCTGCAATCGTCATGACATCCTCCTGATAATCTTGTGTCTGTACCGCGATGGTGTGCAAAAACTGTCTGGTGTCTGAGGTTTCACCTCGACCTACAATATAGTACATCAGGCTACGAAACTGCTCTTTAGGTATCGCCCATAGATTGAGTAGGCGGGCGATATCGGCTGCCAGTTCCAGCATATCGCGCGTTTTGATGTGCTTCTGTACTAACTCTAGCAACGCCACCCGCCTATGCGTCAGGATTTCATCATCCGGCACAGCGGTGATATCAACGAGCGGGAATGCCTGCGTATAGACTGATTCTGCCAGTTCAGGGTCAGCAAAGCAATCGAGCCATTGGGTGCTGTAGGGGTAGGGCGACGTGGTGCCGTGGTAGAACATGAGCGGGATGACCACGGGTAAGGTCTCGTTACCTTGCTCAAGGTGCCGCTGCATGGCTGCCACACTGTACCGTAGCAGCCTGAATGCCATGAGCTTTTCTGGCCTGCTCTGGTGCTCGATGAGTGTATAAATGTAGCCTTTCCCCGCATTCGTCTGCACGGAATAGGGCATATCCGAACACTGGGTGCGCAGGTCGTCTTCGATAAAGCTGCCCGACTCCATTGCCAACGTACTGAAGTCGCAGCGTTCACGCAGGTGGGGCGGCAGATGGATTTCCAAAAAGTCTCGTGCCACAGCGATATCGCCGAGAAACTTTTTGAACAGCGAATCGTGTTGTGAGAGTGAGGATGTTGTCATTGGCGCAGTATACCTTGCTCAGGTTAGGCTACGCCATCGAAATCCCCTCCTTCAAGTCTGTCAAATCTGGGCGATTCTGGCGTAGTTGGCAAGTCGAAATGGACGGTAACGTATTGATAAAAATGTTGTGTATTGTCGTGCTTTGTTGTGTTTTGTTGCCTATTTTTTGAACGATAAATTCAGTCAATGCATTGATATTAATAGTTTTTATGTTCTTTTGCTCTGCTGTGCATGCCATAGCGCCATAAAAATACCCAGATTATTATTCAATAAGTTATAGGGTATAGATCGAAATTACTCGAAATTCGATCGAAATTATTCAATCTGCTTCCATTCAGCCCCCCGGACATCGCGGTACCTATCTGTCATGGTAGAGCTTTTGTGACCTAACAATTTTTGTGCATATTCTTCCCCTTTCTCATCGGTGTAGAGTCTTGCAGCCAGGCTTCTGATTTCATGAAATGAGGGAGGGTTACGTTCCCATATTAATCCTGATATACGACGCGCCTTCAAAAAAGCGGCAGATATCGTTTTTGCGGCAAATTGCTTGTATTTGGCGTCTGCGACGATATGTGCTACCCCGTTGTTTAATCCCCTAAACTGGTTCAATACATCAGCAAGGCATAAATTGAGGCAGTCGATGCGGGTTGCCTCGGAGAACGCAAGCATCGTGCCTGTTTTCGCCTGCTTAATGTAAAGACGTCCGTCTTTGATATCCTCCCAGCGTAGTGCCTGTATATCCCCTAAACGTTGACCGGTGACTAAAGCAAGGTCAAGGCAGGGCCCAACCCAGGCGGGTAATGTATCCGCTGCCTTGCGTATAAGCCTCCACTCATCCAGCGTTATGCGCTCACGTTGAATTTCTACACGCTGGTTGCGCGTAGCTTCGGCTGGATTGCTTTTGAGTAACCCCTCCGCAATCGCTTCACGAAACAGGTCACGTAACAACGCTCTTATGCAGTTCGCCATTGTCACTTTCCCTGCTTTTACCCACTGATTAAGGAACGAGGCAATGTCTTTGGTTTCTACTTTCTGAAGAGCAAATTCGCCTAAATGGGCGTTATAGCTAAACGACTTAATTTTGATTACATTATTTAAATGAGCTATTCAATTGATTTTAGACGTAAAGTGATATCTACACGGAAAAACGAAGGGTTGAGTATCCGAGAAACAGCGAAGCAATTTCGGATTGGCCCTGCCTCTGTATCGCGTTGGATTAATCAAATAGAGTCAAAAGCATCGACCACGCGTCAGCGAAAGATCGATAAATCCGAGTTGATAAAAGATGTTGAACAATATCCAGATGCTTACCAAAAAGAACGTGCAGAGCGTTTTGGCGTTTGTCAGAAGGCCATTTGGCAAGCGCTTAAAAAGCTGGGATTGACCTATAAAAAAAACTCTACGTCATCCGAAAGCCGACGAAAACGCCCGGCAGGGATTTCAACAAAAAAAACAACAGTATGAAAAAGAAGGTAAGCCTATTGTTTTTATTGATGAAAGTGGTTTTTCACACGATGCCCCACGGACTCACGGCTATTCCCCAAAAGGTCAACGGTGTTTTGGCCTGAAGAACTGGGGAGCTAGGGGAAGAACAAATGTTATCGGCGCTTTATTAGGCACAACGCTGTTTGCTATCGGATTATTTGATATCAATATTAACAGCGATGTTTTCTATGCCTGGGTCACACAAGTCCTTATCCCAGTACTCCCTAAAAACAGTGTAATCATGATGGACAATGCCACTTTTCACAAAAAACATAATATTCAACAAGTCATCATCGATGCAGGGTATATGGTGGAGTATTTGCCTACATATTCGCCAGATCTTAACCCAATTGAGCATAAATGGGCACAAGCAAAAAGCAAAAAAAGAGAGATGGGTTGCGATACAGAGAGTTTGTTCTCAGTCCATATGGTGTAATCAAAATTAAGTCGCTTGGCTATAACGGCTTTCAGGTATTTATTGTACTCGCTCATCGTTTTCGGTTTGAGTTTCCGTCCCTCGAGTACCGTCATATAACGCTCAGTCCATTCACTCACTGTAGTCACCTGTGTGCCGTTGATGCGGTCAACGAGCGGTGAGGGTTTTGATGAGCCATAAATTGCCATATTGGCGGCGATGGCTTGTGTAATGGCTATCTGACGATGGCGGCCCAGGCCGTATTCTTTCCCGGTGCGCGGGTCACGGTAGCAAAAATAGCCGCCATTGCGCGGTTGCAGGTTTGGCGGCAAGTCGCGGTTCTTATGGCTTCTCCGGCGTGCCATGTCTTATCCTCGATAACAGGGTGGGATGAAGGTAACTTGATGAGCTAAGGTTTTTATTCTGGGTGAGCTTGCAGGCATTTTCGTCAAACAGATACTCGCGCCCATCTCGTATCGGTGCGGGAAAAATCATTCCGCTCCTGACCAATCGCCTGACGGTTTCCATACAACGCGGACGGGGTTGCCGCCGATTCCACTCGGATAAGGTGATGTATGCCATCATTGACCTCTGCTAAAATTAAGCCGCTGCGCCGTTCGTCATGACGGCGAGCAGGTGGGGGAATGACCAATCTAAGAAATGCGGTGATGCAGGTGATTTCAGGCTGTAACAGCCTTGGTTAACGTACTGATGCAGGTCGTAGAGGCTTGCCTTGCTGTTCAAGGATATCGATAAGCTTTCGGTATCCGTTTCTCAGCCATTTTACAATTTTATCCAATTGGGTTTCTTCCGGGTGATAGCTCCCCATGAGGGCAGCATGACCCGCGAATGCATAATTCATGGGAGTTCCTGTTTTTATTGTGTTATTTGGGTGTCGTATTTTGCATGGCTCATGGTCTTCCAACTCAGGCCATTATCTTTGGATAACATGCGCCAGTAGAGGGAGAGCCGTATTGATAAATAACCGGTTCGTCGTATGCGTCTTGCATGGATAAGTCCTTCACGGTATAAGCGCTTAAATAACTTCTCCCGCTCTCTTATCCTGTTAGGTATTTTAGGTTTCATTTGTGGCCCCTCTTACATCTGGATGGCGCTTTTCTGTCAGCTCCGCAATCTCGCGGCTGGACATGGTTAATGTTTGTGCAATGGTTAAATTTTGCATGCGTAAAGTCCTCGTCAGTAAAAACGATGAAGAAAATGTAACCCCGGTGTATTACCGGGGCGGTGAAAGGACATTTATAGCCAACCGACTTAAAAATGATTACATCCTATGCCCTGATATGCGGCAAAGAAGCATAGCTGGCTGTTATCAAAATAATGTCGCTTGGCTATAATTACGCCGGTTCGAGGCAGAACGCTTGAGACAGCTTCGCCAGTCCCTTCGGTGTCACCAGCACCTGCTCGCGAATTTTGTCGGTGCCGTCGTCACAGGGGATAAGTGATATTTTATGCTCGAGGTAGCCTGACTGGATTTTGCTCTGGTAGGCTATCCAGTTCTTGATGCCGATACGGCGATAAATCCAGCCACGCTCACGGAGGAAAGCGAACAGATCTTTGGGGCGTACCTGTAACTCCTTGGCGGCGTTGGTGATGCACATGCCGCCGTCAGATTTGGCGATGCGGTGCAGGGCTTTCACGTCTGGGGCCATCTCCTCAACTTTGCTTTCGAGGGCGATAACCTTTTCGGTGTAGGTAAGCAGGATGCCACGCATGGCCGCTGGGTCATTGAGCATCTGAACGGGATCGGCAGGCAGGGACTTGATGCGCTTCTCACACTGGATAAAGTACTGACGTGCCTCCTTGCCTTTCTCGTTGCGCTCAACCATCGAAAGCTCTTTCGCCATGTCGATGCTGATGTAGTAATCTTTCATTGGGCGTTGGCGAGATTTTGCACTCGCCGATTTTGGCGAGCTCAAATTATCAACAATTACGTAGTCCTGATTTTCGACAAATTCGTACTGCTTGATGCGGTCTTTAATCCAGTTGGAGAAGTCTTTGCCGACCTTCAGGAACTCATGCAGGTCACGGGCATTCACCGTCTTGATGGTTTCGCCATTGATGCTATTAGTTTCGATAGTGATCAGTTCATGTTCTTTAGACATAGTAAGGTCCTCACAAGTTAATGTGATTAATGGAACCCCGGCACGATAACGGGGCGGGATTACTGGATTAGTGGCGTTGCAGGAACTGGTTAACGTTCGCCTGTTGCCATTTTTCGAGCGCGTGGGTCATGACGCCGTAATGCTGCTGCGTGCTCTCTTCAAGCATCTGTTGCATTTCGCCCAGTACGATAGCTTCATCTTCACGGTGACGCAGAACGCGGCGTATCGTCTGCTTCTCAGCGTCGAAGATGGCACCCTTGAGCGTGTTGGTAATGCTGTAGATACGGCGGCACTCTTCGGCCAGCAGTGGGAGTTGCCGGATTTCGAAGTGCTGAGGGGAGGGGACGCCGGTTACACGGCGCAGGGCATACCAGATGGCCTGTGTCCATGCCCGGTCAAAATGAAAGCCGTTAGCCATGCTCCAGACCAGATGGGTCAGGCAACGGGTATCATCATCGTTGAACAGTTCGGCGGTTTGGGGTTTGTATTTCGGTATCGCATAAAGCTCAGCCTCCATGCGGTTAAACTCCGCGATGTAAGCTTCCTTGAACGCTGCTGCCTTTTTGCCCGTGAAGCCCATGACGAGGAAGACGAAGCCGTCTTTTGTCATGGTATACATTGGGAGTTTGCGGCCTGTGCTGTCGGTATATTCACTCGGCACAAAATTGTGTTCAGTGAATTTTGACGAACAATCTAAGTTACGAATTTTATCCAGAACACGTTCATGGCGCTTGCCAAAGTATTCAGCGACGTCTTTGGATGTGGTCAGGGCTTTACCATTGTTGATAAATACGCGAGGTTCTTCAGTGTGACGATTTTCCGCTAATGCTGGAAGAGCCATAGTAGCCTCCGATGGTTGTATTTAAACTATCCACCACCGAAGTTGCTACGCCTACTGGTGGTGAACTGAACGGGGGTAGCAATACCGGATACAACCAACCGGCCAACCTTTCGGTTGCCCCATCCAGCCCACCATTGATCTGATGCGCCTAAATGTGCGACATAAAAAAACACGCTCGCGGCGTGTCATTCTGTCGCGGTTGTATCGTCGAGTTGCTACACCCGGCACCTGAATTTGCAGATGCAGCGTGACTATAGCGCATGGGTTATCCTTGCGTCAATGGGGTGGTTTATGCCGCTACACCGTTCATCATGACGCCTAAGAGACGTGGAAACAGGCTGTCGTAGAAGTGTGGCTGTGTCTGGCGCGGATTATTCGGGTCAGTCAGGTTCTTACCAAACTGCAAACCTTTCTCCGTTAGCGACCAGAACAGCTTTTCTCTGTCGGGATGCTTGCTGCTGGGACGTGACTTGCGCTCAGCGAGTCCGAGCAATTGCAGGCGCTTGAAACCAGACTGTCAATGCACCGCGCTGCCTGAGAGCATTTTTGTAGACGGACCAGTTGGTGATTTTAAACGTTTGCTTTGCCATGGGAACCCGATACTGAAATGACTGTAGTGATCAGAGCGGCCAATCACCTAAAAGTTCGATTTATTCAACAAAGCCGCTGCGAACCTACACAGACGTCGGACGCCCCTAATGTAAAATCAGTAGGTTAAAGTCAGAATTGGAAGGAGCACGCAAAGGTGAAAAACATCTTTGACCAAAACAGGCATGTCAAAACAGCATGATTCCCTAGGCTTTGTTGAATAATTTAACCGTTTGATTTACATCTTCTTTAGTTAGAATGCATTTACAGAGAATGTATTTTGTTAGAACGACAAATCAAATAGTTAGCACAATAAAAAGCATTCCGAGAGGAAAAATTAGTCGTTGAAATTTTATAATGCTTATATAAATCAGTATCTTAAATTATTCAACAAAGCCGATTCCCTATTATTCAACAAAGGCACATCCAGAGCGTGGTGATACATCCCGGAGCGATAAGCATTTTAATCGGCTTTGTTGAATAATTTAACCGTTTGATTTATAGCCAACCGACTTAAAAATGATTACATCCTATGCCCTGATATGCGGCAAAGAAGCATAGCTGGCTGTTATCAAAATAATGTCGCTTGGCTATACATCTTCTTTAGTTAGAATGCATTTACAGAGAATGTATTTTGTTAGAACGACAAATCAAATAGTTAGCACAATAAAAAGCATTCCGAGAGGAAAAATTAGTCGTTGAAATTTTATAATGCTTATATAAATCAGTATCTTAAATTATTGAACAAAGCCCGCCGATAAGCAAAGCATTCGGGAAATCGAAGAGTCACGCCACCACTGACACGGCGCAACTCTATGAAGAAGTGGCAAGGCTGAGGATTGATGCAATCGCGTAGCGATTATACTTGATCGGCTTGAAAAATAAATCAACAAAACAATGAGGCTCGGTTAATCCGGGCCTTTTTATGCAGTAAATCCAACGCGCATCAAAATGCGATAACCACAGCAGAACCTTACTAATATTTATCCGGCAGGTTCTTTACGAAGGAAATTAACAATGAAACATGATTTTTCCGATGTAGTACCAGAAAACTTTTATACAGAAGACGGGCATATAAATTTAGAGGCTTTGGTTAATCGAGAAGAGCATCTTTACGCACTCTCTATTGCTCAACGAGCATTAGCTGGAATTGAGGAGCAATTGACTTCATCTATAGGAGGTAGCGATGATTGGAAATATAGAGCTAATGCAGCGCATAAGAGATGGACTTGGTTGATTGCAAGGATCCGGGAAAGGCTTTCAATATTTAAGGCCCGAGAAAAAAAACGTCAAATTATCGGCTTTGTTGAATAATTTAACCGTTTGATTTACATCTTCTTTAGGTAGAATGCATGTACAGAGACTGTATTTTGTTAGAACGACAAATCAAGTAGTTAGCACAATAAAAAGCATTACGGCTGGAAAACTTAGTTGTTGAAGTGTTATAATAATTATGTAAATCAGCATGTTAAATTATTCAACAAAGCCCAAATTATCGCGTAGCATTCTTATGAGAAAATACCTGGTAAAAGAACTTAAAAAGCATGTATCGCGTGCGGTCTACAAAGAATGTGAAAAGCTAGCCAGAGATTTAGCGAGAGAAGAAATAGAAGCTCTTAAAGTAACGTCGCAGTAAAAAAGTAAGCAAGAAAGTAAATCCGCCAAGCCCGGCGATAACCCACCATAGATCCTGTTTGGAAATGACTCTCAGAGGAATGCCAGTATAGCTGGTGAGCTTCTATGGGCTGTCATTTCTGGGCGCTGAGGGTCATTTCCAAAAGGAATACACAATGCAATTAGTCGAAATAAAAAAATTTGACTTAGTAACCACGTCTTGCGCTGTTGCACAAGGCATTGGCTTTGTTGAATAATTTAAGATACTGATTTATATAAGCATTATAAAATTTCAACGACTAATTTTTCCTCTCGGAATGCTTTTTATTGTGCTAACTATTTGATTTGTCGTTCTAACAAAATACATTCTCTGTAAATGCATTCTAACTAAAGAAGATGTAAATCAAACGGTTAAATTATTCAACAAAGCCATGGATACCTTTCTGATGGCAGAGTTCAGGTAGGGGTTGGGCTTACAGAAAAAGCGTTAGCCTCCATCATCGTACTTCTCTATGCCAAATGCGGTAAAAAAGCACATGAATCACTGTATTGACAGAATTTTATATAGGTTTTATCCCATGCCAGTATCCTGATCTACCGGGCTGGCATTTTTTATTCAGAGGATTGTTCTAAATGACAGAATTAGTAAGCGGAAGCGTTGGCGGTACAGCGTCACTCACAGCACAACAATCAACTCGTCTCGAATTGTTGCGCCCAGTCATGAACGATACCGCAGCAGCTCAAGCGGCAATTGAATTTGTCGGTGATGACCTGCTGAAACTGGAACTGTTCAAAGACCAGTACAAGCTAGCAACGACTGAACGTGAAGTTGTGGCCCGTACACTCAAGGCAATTCAGGACGCTAAAGAAGCGCTGACACTTTTCTGAGGGAATGATTATGGCGACAAAGACAAAAAATAAAGTCGGTCGCCCGTCCGATTACATGCCGGAGGTGGCTGATGATATCTGTGCGCTGCTTGCCTCCGGAGAAAGCCTGGTCAAGGTTTGCAATCGACCCTCGATGCCAGCAAAGGCTACTGTATTTCGCTGGCTGTCAGAGTATGAAGAGTTTAGAGACAAGTACGCGAAGGCAACAGAGGCGCGAGCGGATTATATTTTCGAAGAGATATTCCAAATTGCTGACAGTGCGATTCCAGAAGCCTCTGAAGTGGCCAAGGCAAGGCTTCGCGTTGACACTCGCAAGTGGGCGCTGGCCAGAATGAATCCCCGCAAGTATGGCGACAAGGTAACTAATGAACTGGTCGGAAAAGACGGCGGCGCTATCCAAATTGAAACCTCTCCTATGAGCACGCTATTCGGAAAATGACAACGATTAACCCTATCTTTCAACCGTTCATCAAGGCGCATCGCTATAAGGTCGCTAAGGGCGGTCGAGGTAGCGGTAAGTCATGGGCAATAGCGCGGCTTCTTGTTGAAGGTGCAAGGCGCCAATCAATTCGCATTCTGTGTGCGCGTGAGTTACAAAACAGCATCAGCGATTCAGTTATCCGCTTGCTTGAGGACACGATAGAGCGTGAAGGCTACACGGCTGAGTTCGAAATCCAGCGCTCAATGATACGGCACCTTGGCACTAATGCTGAGTTCATGTTCTACGGCATCAAGAACAATCCGACAAAGATTAAATCTCTCGAAGGGATAGACATCTGTTGGGTGGAAGAGGCTGAAGCCGTAACTAAAGAGTCATGGGACATTTTAGTCCCGACTATCCGAAAGCCTGGGTCTGAAATATGGGTGAGCTTCAACCCGAAAAACATCCTTGATGATACCTATCAGCGGTTTGTTGTTACGCCTCCTGATGACATTGGTTTGCTTACGGTCAACTACACGGACAATCCGCACTTTCCCGAAGTTCTTCGGTTGGAGATGGAGGAATGCAAGCGGCGCAATCCAACGCTGTATCGTCATATCTGGCTGGGTGAGCCAGTAAGTGCAAGCGAAATGGCAATCATCAAGCGCGAATGGCTAGAGGCTGCCACCGACGCACACATTGAGCTTGGCTGGAAGGCTAAGGGCGCTGTTGTTGCTGCGCATGACCCATCAGATACGGGGCCAGATGATAAGGGTTATGCGATGCGGCATGGCTCGGTAGTTAAGCGTGTTGCCTCGCCGCCTACGCCTCTTGCCTCGCAGCCTACGCCTCTTGATGTTAACGATGGTGCTGATTGGGCCACTGATTTAGCGATTGCCGATGGCGCAGATCACTTCCTTTGGGATGGTGACGGGCTCGGCGCTGGACTACGCAGGCAGGTTACAGACGCATTTACTGGCAAGAAAATCACCGCGACCATGTTCAAGGGGAGCGAATCCCCATTCGATGAGGACGCTCCGTATCAGTCTGGCGCGTGGTCTGATGAGGTGGTCGATGGTGACAACATCCGTACCATCGGCGACGTGTTCCGTAATAAGAGAGCACAATTCTATTACGCGCTGGCTGACAGGCTTTATCTGACATATCGCGCAGTAGTGCATGGCGATTACGCAAACCCTGATGACATGCTGAGCTTCGACAAAGAGGCGATAGGCGATCAGATGCTTGAGAAATTATTCGCAGAGTTAACGCAGATTCAGCGCAAGTTTAATGGCAACGGTAAGTTGGAGCTTATGACGAAAGTCGATATGAAAAATAAGCTCGGCATTCCATCACCTAACCTGGCCGACTCCCTGATGATGTGCATGC
Source organism: Symbiopectobacterium purcellii (assembly GCF_052050035.1). Lineage (GTDB taxonomy): Bacteria > Pseudomonadota > Gammaproteobacteria > Enterobacterales > Enterobacteriaceae > Symbiopectobacterium > Symbiopectobacterium purcellii_A. The sequence continues at coordinate 1,802,284 of NZ_CP189882.1, read as the reverse complement.
ATTGCCCTTCTGTGGCGATAGAACCGGACTATTCAAACTATTCAATCCCCTGTGGGGTAGGCTGATATGGCAGATAAAAAACAATCAACTGACAAATTGGCTAAGTGGCACGTTCAGGCCAGAACCCACTTTGATAAAGCGTGGTCTGGTAGTCAGAAAGTGCGCGAGAAGATTGTCGAGGCGCAACGGTTTGTTCGTGTCGCTGGCGCACAGTGGGAAGGTTCGACGAATGCCGGGTATTCATTTGAAGAAGGGCGATTCGAGCACTACCCACGGTTTGAACTGAATAAGGTTGCGCGAGAGTGCGATCGCATTATCAGCGAGTACCGACAGAACCGTATCAGTGTCAGGTTCAGGCCGAAAGACGGGCAAGCATCGGGGCTTTGTTGAATAATTTAAGATACTGATTTATATAAGCATTATAAAATTTCAACGACTAATTTTTCCTCTCGGAATGCTTTTTATTGTGCTAACTATTTGATTTGTCGTTCTAACAAAATACATTCTCTGTAAATGCATTCTAACTAAAGAAGATGTAAATCAAACGGTTAAATTATTCAACAAAGCCAAGCATCGGAAGAACTCGCGGAGAAGATGAACGGCAAGTTCCGCGCTGATTACTCGGAAACATCAGGCGGCGAGGCGTGTGATAACGCATTCGATGATGCTGTAGTGGGCGGGTTTGGATGTTTCCGCATGTGTGCTGACTATGAAGACGAAATGGATCCGTCAAACGAGCAGCGACGCATTAGCCTATTGCCTGTGTACGACGCGGCAACCTGCGTGTTCTTTGACCTCGACAGCAAGCAGTATGACCGCAGCGATGCGATGTGGGCGCTTGAGATGTTCTCCATGACGCCAGTTGCATTCAAAGCTGAGTATCCAAAGGCTTTGATGGCAAGCATGGACAGGAGCGACACTGGCACACAGTTTGACTGGTGTACGCCTGATGCCATCTATGTTGCGCGTTACTATGAGGTGCGCATTGAGAAAGTCACTCTTACCGCTTACCGCAATCCGATCACGAACGAAGCAGCGACATACGATAGTGACCAGATAGCCGATGTGATTGACGAACTGGCAGAGGGCGGCTTTGAGGAAATCGGTAAACGTGAGGTTAAGAAACGTCGCGTTTACTGTGGTTTGATGGACGGCGCGGAATGGCTGGAAGAACCTAAACGCATCCCCGGTGAACACATCCCGCTAATCCCTGTCTACGGTCGTCGCTCATTCGTTGACAACATGGAGCGCATCGAAGGACACGCAGCTAAAGCGATGGATGCTCAGAGGTTAGAAAACCTGATGGTGTCGATGATCGCTGATAACGCTACGCAAGCAGGTGGTGACGGCATTCCTATCGTCGATGTTGAATTCATTCCCAGCCCGCTAGCGCCACATTGGGCAGAGCGTAACAAGAAACGTCCTGCGTATCTCCCCATGAAGAGCATGCGCTCTAAAGACGGGCAGGTAGTGGCACAGGCAGAGGTCAGCGGATACACGCCGCCAACTCAGATGCCACCTGCGTTAGCTGGGCTTCTCCAGTACACCGGAACAGCCATCCAGCAAATAACAGGCGCGAATCAGATGGAGAATATGCCGAGCAACGTAGCCTCGGAAACCGTCGATTCGATATTTAACCGCATGGACACGCAGTCATATGTCTACATGGACAACATGGCTAAGTCTATGCGGCGTGCTGGTGTGGTCTGGTTGAGCATGGCTCGCGAGGTGTACGGTAGTGATACGCCGATGCGTGTAGTCAATGAAGACGGTAGCGACGACATGGTGTTACTGAATGGCTCGGTAGTTGATCGTCAATCGGGCCGAGAGGTAGCGCTAAACGACCTATCGCAGGGTAAGTACGAAGTGACCGTTGATGTTGGGCAGTCATTCGCCACGCGCCGCGATGCTACAGTGAAATCATTACTCAATATGCTCTCGCTGTTACCGCCTGGCACACCGAAACACGACATCGTTACCAGTATGATTCTGGATAACATGGATGGCGAAGGTATTAGCGACCTGAAAGAGTTCAACAGGAACCAAATGCTACTGTCTGGCGCTGTCAAGCCGAAGACGCCGGAAGAAGAGCAGACGGTTGCACAGGCTCAGCAGCAACAACAGCAACAACCAGACCCGGCAATGGTTCAGGCTCAGGGCGTCCTCATGCAAGGCCAAGCTGAATTGCAGAAAGCGCAGAATGAGCAGCTATCGATTCAGGTCAAGGCATTCCAAGCGCAGACCGACGCGCAAGTCGCCGCCGCCAATGTGGTTAAGATTCTCGCTCAGGCGGATAGCCAGCAGAAACAAGATATTCGTGAAGCCCTCAAAATGCTTTCAGACTTCCAGAATAAGCAAGGAGACAATGCCCGTGCTGATGCTGAATTAGTCCTGAAAACTCAATCGCAGGGCCATAACCAGCAGATGGATGTAGCTAACGCTCTCCGAACTGCGCAAACGCAACAACCTCAACAGTGATCCAACCAAATCACCACGCCACACCGTCACCATGAGGCACGGCACTCTATTGCCTTCCGATGGGCATAACAATCGAGTAAATCAGGGGTAATCATGGAACAACAGGCAGAAAACCAATCACCAGAAGTGGAAATCGAAGAGCAATCACCTGAGCAAATTCCAGATGATGCAGGTCAGCAACCAGACGTCGATGACGAGCAAGGTCAAGGCACCGAGCAACAGCCAGAAGATGAAGGCGATGACGAAGAAGAGTTCTATTTCGGTGATGAAAAACTGGAATCGCCTACCAGTGAAGAAGAGAAAGATCCGGCATTAGTTCGGCATCTGCGTAACACCATCAGGGAGAAAGACCGCGAGCTAAAAGAGTTGCGCACCAAATCTCCGCAACCGCAGCAGCAAGCCCCAACGCAAGCACCGCGCATGCCTCAGTTGTCTGATGATGGCATTGACTATGACGAGGCTGTTTTTCAGCAAAGGCTCAGTGAATGGTCAGAAGAAAACGCCAAATATAGCCAAGCGACTTAATTTTGATTACACCATATGGACTGAGAACAAACTCTCTGTATCGCAACCCATCTCTCTTTTTTTGCTTTTTGCTTGTGCCCATTTATGCTCAATTGGGTTAAGATCTGGCGAATATGTAGGCAAATACTCCACCATATACCCTGCATCGATGATGACTTGTTGAATATTATGTTTTTTGTGAAAAGTGGCATTGTCCATCATGATTACACTGTTTTTAGGGAGTACTGGGATAAGGACTTGTGTGACCCAGGCATAGAAAACATCGCTGTTAATATTGATATCAAATAATCCGATAGCAAACAGCGTTGTGCCTAATAAAGCGCCGATAACATTTGTTCTTCCCCTAGCTCCCCAGTTCTTCAGGCCAAAACACCGTTGACCTTTTGGGGAATAGCCGTGAGTCCGTGGGGCATCGTGTGAAAAACCACTTTCATCAATAAAAACAATAGGTTTACCTTCTTTTTCATACTGTTGTTTTTTTTGTTGAAATCCCTGCCGGGCGTTTTCGTCGGCTTTCGGATGACGTAGAGTTTTTTTTATAGGTCAATCCCAGCTTTTTAAGCGCTTGCCAAATGGCCTTCTGACAAACGCCAAAACGCTCTGCACGTTCTTTTTTGTAAGCATCTGGATATTGTTCAACATCTTTTATCAACTCGGATTTATCGATCTTTCGCTGACGCGTGGTCGATGCTTTTGACTCTATTTGATTAATCCAACGCGATACAGAGGCAGGGCCAATCCGAAATTGCTTCGCTGTTTCTCGGATACTCAACCCTTCGTTTTTCCGTGTAGATATCACTTTACGTCTAAAATCAATTGAATAGCTCATTTAAATAATGTAATCAAAATTAAGTCGTTTAGCTATACGGATCAGTTGCAGGTGTTCCGCGTTCTGGCTGTGAGCGGTGTCACTGCGACCATCACCCCGCAGATTTTGCCGCCGAACAACGCAGACGTAGCGAGCCGTCCGTATGCGAACGTTAACGCAAACGCGGCAAACGGCGCAGCTATCACCATCCTGAACGCTAACGCAGCGCCAACCAACATCTTCTGGGCTGACGGCTCAGTTGAGTTGATGTACGGCAAGTTGGCATTCCCTACCGGGCAGGGGCCACAGGTCATGACTGCAACGACTGAGCAGGGCGCTACGCTCATCATGTCGTATGCGTTCGACCACATCAAAGGCACCACAACGGCGCGTTTCACCACGCTGTACGGTTGCTCTGTGCTGGTTCCTGAGTATGTCGGGATCGTGTTTGGCAAGCAGTAACAGTTAGGGGCTTCGGCCCCTTTCTTTTTTTGGAGAACACCATGTCAGAAACCATGCTCTATAGCTAAACGACTTAATTTTGATTACATTAAACTAGTTGCTGAATAGAGACTTGCATTTTTTGTCAGGCTATTGAGAATAAAAAGAGGTTTAACTTAGAGAATAAAGGTTTGAAATGATCAACAAAGAGCGGTTGTTACGAGATAATCGTTTATGTAAAGCAATCATTGGATTATCAGTCGAAGAATTGAAAAATTTAGCCGCTGAATTTTCAGCTTGTTATTTGATTTATCGGAAAAAGAATCGAAAAGATCACGAGCGGCAGATGGGTGCAGGGCAGAAAGGATTTATCCCAACCCCATTAGATAAACTGCTTTTTATTTTATTGTATTTAAAATGTTATCCGACCTATGATTTGCAAGGACTTCTTTTTGGTTTAGATAGAACACGGGTATGTCGCTGGGTAAAAATATTATTGCCGGTTTTAGAGATGACCTTGGGGCGAGAATGTGTTTTGCCCGCTCGTCAAATTCGCTCTGCTGAGGAATTTTTTCGCGCCTTTCCTGGAGTTAAAGACGTCTTTATTGATGGGACAGAGCGACCTGTCCAAAAGCCTAAGAATCTGCGTCGGCGAAAAAAAATGTATTCGGGAAAGAAAAGACAGACCACTCGAAAAGGGCTTATTATGACTGACGAAACAAGGCAAATTGGATTTATCCCCATGAGCAAAAATGGGCGCCGTCACGATAAACGCTTACTCGATAAAGTCGATATAATTCGCCATATTCCTCCTGAGGTAACCATCTGGGCAGATACCGGTTTTCAAGGTATAGATAAACAGCATCCTAATACACAAATCCCAAAAAAAGGAACTCGAAAAAGACCTTTATCGCCTGAACAAAAACAAGAAAATAAAATAATCTCGGGCATCCGTATTACAGTTGAACACGCCATCGCGGGTATCAAGCGCCTCGGTTGCATGACCCAAATTTTACGGAATCGTAGACCCTTTATTGATGATACCTTCTTACTCCTTAGCGCCGGTCTTTGGAATTTCCATCTCAGAACAGCATAAAATTTACTTCAATCACCGAAACACCCTTATTTCACTATTAAGCAACACGCTTATTATTTAAATGAGCTATTCAATTGATTTTAGACGTAAAGTGATATCTACACGGAAAAACGAAGGGTTGAGTATCCGAGAAACAGCGAAGCAATTTCGGATTGGCCCTGCCTCTGTATCGCGTTGGATTAATCAAATAGAGTCAAAAGCATCGACCACGCGTCAGCGAAAGATCGATAAATCCGAGTTGATAAAAGATGTTGAACAATATCCAGATGCTTACCAAAAAGAACGTGCAGAGCGTTTTGGCGTTTGTCAGAAGGCCATTTGGCAAGCGCTTAAAAAGCTGGGATTGACCTATAAAAAAAACTCTACGTCATCCGAAAGCCGACGAAAACGCCCGGCAGGGATTTCAACAAAAAAAACAACAGTATGAAAAAGAAGGTAAACCTATTGTTTTTATTGATGAAAGTGGTTTTTCACACGATGCCCCACGGACTCACGGCTATTCCCCAAAAGGTCAACGGTGTTTTGGCCTGAAGAACTGGGGAGCTAGGGGAAGAACAAATGTTATCGGCGCTTTATTAGGCACAACGCTGTTTGCTATCGGATTATTTGATATCAATATTAACAGCGATGTTTTCTATGCCTGGGTCACACAAGTCCTTATCCCAGTACTCCCTAAAAACAGTGTAATCATGATGGACAATGCCACTTTTCACAAAAAACATAATATTCAACAAGTCATCATCGATGCAGGGTATATGGTGGAGTATTTGCCTACATATTCGCCAGATCTTAACCCAATTGAGCATAAATGGGCACAAGCAAAAAGCAAAAAAAGAGAGATGGGTTGCGATACAGAGAGTTTGTTCTCAGTCCATATGGTGTAATCAAAATTAAGTCGCTTGGCTATATAAGCGAGGAACGACCATCAAATGCGGCCCGTTCTCGCTGGACTACATCATCGTGGGTGATGGTGATATTCAGGGAAAGTTGGCTGAGGGTTGGGTAAAAACTCCGGCTGAAACTGACGAGCAGAAAAAGAAGCCGGGGCCAAAACCAAAGGTGGCACAAGATGGCGAGAACAAAGGGTGATTTGGTTCTAAAGGCGTTGCGTAAAGCCGGACTGTACTCCAACGCCACGCTAACAGACGCCGAACCACAAGCCGTTGAGGACTCAATTCAAGACCTCGAAGACATGATGGCTCAGTGGTTAGCGGTGGGCATTGACCTTGGCTATCTGTTCGCTGATGTGGAAAACGGTGAGTTCCCGCTACCAGATGACGAGTCTGGCATTCCGGCATGGGCATATGACGGCGTATCGCTGAAATTAGCAGTTCAAATCTGCATGGATAACGTGATACAGCCATCAGATGCGCTGCTGACCGCCGCCGATACCGCATATCAATCAATTTGCATCGCTCTAACCACGATCCCCCCATTACAGCGCCGTAACGACATGCCAGTAGGTGAGGGAAACCGTTCTGCATTTACGTGGGGCCGTTTCTACATCGAGAAAGACACGCCGAATAAGTAGGTAATCATGCCAATCCAACAGCTTCCGTTAATGAAAGGTAACGGTAAAAACTTCCGTGATGCAGACTATGTTGACTTGCTTCCGGTCAATATGCTGGCGACACCTAAGCAGGTGCTCAACAGTAACGGATATTTGCGCTCATTCCCCGGCATAGACAAGCGATCTGACGTTGCAGGTGTATCGCGTGGCGGTCAGTTCAACACCGCTCAGAATGCCGTCTACCGCGTTTGTGGTGGTAGTCTGTATCGTGGTCAATCAGTGGTGGGTTCGGTGTCCGGTTCAGGTCGTGTGCCAATGGCGCATAGTCGGGCATATCAGGCGGTGATTGTCGGCGGACAGGTTGTGCAGTATGGCTACGATGGCGCGGTGAAAACCGTTGCAAACTGGCCTGTATCGAGTGGCAACACGCAGTATGAATTGGGCTCTGCGCGGGATATCTGCTGGTCACGCGGTAACTACGTGTGGTCGAAGGATGGCACCGACTCGTTTTTCATCTCTGACTTAGATGACGAGGCTTTTCCAGACAAGTATAGCGCTGAATACCGAGCTGAATCACAGCCGGACGGCATCATTGGTGTTGGTTCATGGCGTGACATGGTGGTTTGTTTCGGCACCACCACGATTGAGTATTTCTCTCTTACTGGCAACACTGGCGCAGGTCAGGCGGTATACATCGCTAACCCTGCGTACATGGTCACGAAAGGCATTGCCGGAACGTTCTGCAAATGTTCGTACATGGATGCGTTCGCAATCATCAGCAACCCCGCCACAGGTGCTCCTTCTGTCTACCTGATTGACTCCGGTCAGTCTAAACCCATCGCATCAGCCACGGTTGAGAAAACACTACGTGAGTACTCCAACGCTGAGTTGGAGACGGGAATCATGGAGTCACTACGGTTTGACTCTCACGAACTGCTGATTATCCACCTGCCGCGCCATGTATTGGTGTTTGATGCGTCAGTGAGCGAGAACGGGCCGCAATGGGCCATCCTGAAAACGGGCCTGTTTGATGATATCTATCGAGTGATTGATTTCATCTACGAAGGTGGCGCTATCGCTTGCGGCGATAAGCTGGGATCTGTGACCGGACAGCTTAATTTTGCATCATCTGCGCAGCACGGGAAACAACAAGAGCACCTACTCTATTCCCCGCTCATCAAGGCGGATAACGCGAGACTTTTCGATCTCGAATTAGAGGTATCGACGGGCGTTGCTCAATTTGCTGAACGGCTGTTTATCTCTGCCACCACTGAAGGGATCAACTACGGCCGCGAACAAATGGTGCCGTGGAATGCCCCGTTCCGCTATGACCAGCGGGCGCTATGGCGGCGTATTGGGCGGGTGCGCAAGAACGTCGGGTTCAAATTCAGGATTATTACCAAAAGCCCGGTGACGTTATCAGGCCTACAGGTGAGGGTTGAAGAGTGGCTGATGACAAACTAAAAACGCCTGTTCGCGTCCGCGACATCAGCATCAAAGCCGTATCGCTCCCCGTAGGTTTCTCTCCAGCGTATCAGCAATACGTGCTCAGTCAGGCGCTCGACTTCACCAACGTTGCAGGTAAAGCCAACCAAGCGGCGGGTGGTGCATACGATGCGCAGGCCAGGAATGACGAGCAGGATGTGATACTGGAAGACCATGAGCAGCGGTTAGATATTGCAGAGACTACGTTAGCCAATCGGCTTTGTTGAATAATTTAAGATACTGATTTATATAAGCATTATAAAATTTCAACGACTAATTTTTCCTCTCGGAATGCTTTTTATTGTGCTAACTATTTGATTTGTCGTTCTAACAAAATACATTCTCTGTAAATGCATTCTAACTAAAGAAGATGTAAATCAAACGGTTAAATTATTCAACAAAGCCTAGCCAATCATGAAACGCGCATCACGGCAGCAGAAGCTACGCTGGCTAACCATGAGACGCGGATTGCCGCATCCGAGGCAAATATTGCCAGCCAAGGGGCGCGATTAACCACGGCAGAGGGCAATATCACAGCCATACAAACGCGCGTTGGTGCCATACAGGCCGATTATGTATCCAAGTCTGCTACAGCATCACAAACGCTCGCGAGCCCGATAAGCGTCGCTACGTCCTACTCAGTCAACGGAACCAAAGTTATAGGCCCTCGGCAAACAGGATGGACGGCCGCAACCGGTACGGCGAACAAAGGCGCATTCAATGCCGATCTCGCATTCACTGTCAGCGCCACTTACACGCAATCCGAAATTCAGGTCATCGCTGCCGCGCTAGTCGCTGAAAGACAGCGAACAAAGGCGCTTGAGGATGCATTGAGGTCGCACGGACTCATTGACTGAGGCGTGAATATGATTAGCTTAAAACCAACACGCAACATCGACCTGATAGAAGCGGTGGGTAATCACCCTGACATCATTGCAGGAAGCAATAACGGCGACGGATACGATCACAGGCCGGAGTGCAGGTATTTCGAGGTAAATGCACATGGTCAATTCGGCGGAGTTGTTTATTACCACGAGATTCAGCCGCTCACTTTCGATTGCCATGCAATGTATCTGCCGGAGGCGCGAGGGTTTAGCAAAGATATTGGTCTGGCGTTCTGGAGGTTCATCCTGTCAGAAACGAATGTCCAGTGTGTCACATCGTTCGCGGCTCGCAAGTTTCGTCACGGTCAAATCTACTGCGCGATGATCGGATTAAATCGAATCGGCACCATCAAGAAATACTTCAAAGGCGTTGATGACGTCACCTTTTATTCAGCCACTCGCGAAGAACTAACCGACTTCCTCAATAACCGGAGATAACCATGCTATAGCCAACCGACTTAAAAATGATTACATCCTATGCCCTGATATGCGGCAAAGAAGCATAGCTGGCTGTTATCAAAATAATGTCGCTTGGCTATATACGCATTTGCGCTGGGCAGGAAACTGCGCGGCGAGGAACCATTTTGCCCTGAAAAAGGCGGTAAGGGTGGCAGCAGTGATAACGGCGCAGGCGCTCAAGCTGACGCCATGAATCGAGCTACAGATTTGCAGCGCGAACAGTGGCAAACGGTGATGGGTAATCTTGCTCCATTCACGCCATTAGCTCAGCAATACGTCACTCAGTTACAAGACTACTCAACGCTGGACGGCCAGAATAAAGCGCTGAATGAATATTATAGCCAAGCGACATTATTTTGATAACAGCCAGCTATGCTTCTTTGCCGCATATCAGGGCATAGGATGTAATCATTTTTAAGTCGGTTGGCTATATACCGAATTCCAGGTGCAAACGGCCACTGATGATTTCAGGTGAAGAGTGAGTGGAAAGCGCCTGCCTGATGAAGTTCTGAATGTGTGGCTCCAACGGGTAAAAAGCATTGTTTGGCAGAGGCTTATGACGGCGTTCCCGGGCCAGAGTGTCCGCCCTTCTACAGCAGTAGACACCATTGAAAGTAGGGTCGGTATTGCGTCTGAGTTCCCTGCTGATGGTCGAGCGAGGCAGAGCAAGCTCTCTGGCGATGGTATAGCCAACCGACTTAAAAATGATTACATCCTATGCCCTGATATGCGGCAAAGAAGCATAGCTGGCTGTTATCAAAATAATGTCGCTTGGCTATACAATTCAGATCAATATCAGGGCTTGTCTGACCAGGCTAGAAACCAGATTTTACGCTCCGCTCAGGCTACGGGCGGCCTTGGTTCGACTGCAACCGGAAATCAACTGTCATCGATCGCCCCCACGCTGGGCCAGAACTGGCTATCAGGCCAGATGTGTAGTGGCATACTGAATTTGGCCACCTAAGTAGAGGTGATATGCTTACCTCATAATTTTTATAGGTGCCAAAATGAGTAAAATAATTACTTCTGAATTTAAATGTGAAACCGCCAAATTAGTCCTTGACCAAAATTATACCTACCAGGAAGCCGCGAAAGCCATGAACGTCAGTCTTTCAGCGATTAGCCGGTGGGTAAGATCCCTTCGTTTAGAACGTCAAGGGAAAACATCGCCTGGTCTGCCATTAACACCTGAACAAATTGAGTTCAGAGAAATGAAGAAAAAAATCCACCGACTGGAAATGGAGAATGCCATCTTAAAAAAGGCTACTGCGCTCTTAATGTCCGACTCACTGAAAAATTCTCGGTAGTTGAAAAGCTAAGAGCGCTTTATCCAGTGAAAGCGTTGTGTCGTATTTTTAATGTTCACCGAAGCAGTTATCGCTATTGGTGTCGACCTAAGGAGCCAGATATTGAGCGGACGATAAAACGTAGCCTGGTCAGCGAAGCGTGGAACGTTAGTGGCGGGTCTGCGGGCGCAAGGACTATCGCCACGATGGTTACCAATACACACGACGTGAAACTTGGGCGGTGGTTAGCGGGTAAGTTGATGAAAGAATTAACCCTCGTTAGTTGCCAAACAAGAAAACATCAATACAACCGCGGTGGAAATGAACGTATTGATATTCCAAATCTGCTCAATAGGCAGTTCGCTGTTACCAAGCCTGACCAGGTTTGGTGCGGCGATGTAACCTATATTTGGACAGGCGACCGATGGGCGTATCTGGCGGTGGTATTAGATTTATTTGCCCGAAAACCCGTGGGTTGGGCAATGTCGTTTTCGCCAGATTCAGAATTAACAGCCAAAGCACTACAAATGGCTTGGGAACTGCGTGGGCATCCCAAACAAGTCATGTTTCATAGTGACCAAGGAAGCCATTACACCAGTCGTCAGTATAGGCAGGCATTGTGGCGTTATCAGATGACCCAAAGTATGAGTCGCAGAGGAAATTGTTGGGATAATAGTCCGATGGAGCGATTCTTCCGTAGTCTGAAGACTGAATGGGTGCCAACGACTGGCTACCAAAGCTTTAGTACTGCTCAATCATCCATTATTCGCTACATAACCCATTATTATAGCGATGTCAGACCTCACTGGTATAACGGTGGGTTAACACCAAATGAATCAGAACGGCTGTTCCATCAACAGTCAGGTGGCCCCATTCCCACTCGAAACGCAACAAAACGGTAGAGGCTTATGCCACCAGTAAGTGCGTTAAAAATACCTCATTGGGGGAACGATAGCCCAGCGATTTTCTGCCCCTTGTATTGAGTATGTGTTCGAGTTCGGCAATCTTACGATGACTGACCTGACTGAAGTCTGTTCCCTTTGGGTAAAAACGTCGTATCAGCCCGTTGGTGTGCTCATTCAAGCCCCTCTCCCAGGAATGATAAGGATGGGCAAAGTAGACCTGCGCCCCTGTGATTTGAGTAATTTGCTCGTGCAGAGCGAATTCAGGGCCGTTATCAGCTGTTAGGGTCTTAAACTTGCAAAAGGTATTAGCTTCAATGTCCCTGAAAGCAGCAACCACAGTCTCCGCACGCTTATTAGGCAGTTTGCGAATGATGACGGTTTTCAATGCTTTATCTACGATGGTTAACAAGAATGACTTCTGGTCTTTGCCAAAAATAGTGTCAATTTCGAAGTGGCCAGGCTCCTGTTTAAGCTCGGCTTGAGCTGGGCGATACTCAATACCAACACGGTTGGGAATAGGGCCTGATTTGAGGTTTTCGGCATTGTACCTGTAACGTTTTCCCCGATGAGGAAGTTGCTGATATAGCTCCCCGCCAGCCTGTCTCTCCTGCAGGATATAGCGATATAGCGTATTCTTGCTGACAGGTATACCGAATTCCAGGTGCAAACGGCCACTGATGATTTCAGGTGAAGAGTGAGTGGAAAGCGCCTGCCTGATGAAGTTCTGAATGTGTGGCTCCAACGGGTAAAAAGCATTGTTTGGCAAAGGGCCTTGGCGTTGTCGAACAGCAACTGATGCGGAGTTCCGCCAAAGAACTTAAGTGCAGACTCAATGCCGTCACACCAGGCTGCGGACTCCTGGTTGCTGTAGAACTTGACGAAAGTCGCCCGGCTCCAGCCCAGCGTAGCGACGAAGGCCAGCAACGGGTTATGGCCCTGCCTGACGATGGTGAAATCAACCTGCATCTGTACGCCGGGTTCGGTCTCAAAGCGCGTGACCGCCTCAGTAACGGGCTGCTTCATGGGGTGTAGAAATGCGGTAAGCATGCTATAGCCGCCATCATATCCCCGTTGGCCTATCTCGCGCAGCAGCACACTGGCCGGTATCCACTGTGGTCTGGCAGCAGCAACGCGCTCGAGAACATACGGCTTGAACGGGTCAAGCTTGCATGTTCTAGGCATACGCGGCTTGTAACGCATGTCAGCCACCGGTAGTGGACTACGGATATATCGTCGAACGGTCTCGCGGGAGCATGAAAGCTGCCGCGCGATGGCGCGGATGGACATGCCTTGACGGTGTAAAACGTGAATCTCCACTCTGGTCTCCAATGTCATCATTGGCAGTGCCTTAAAACTGCCATTTTTACCCTAGGTGGGTCAGATTTACATCGGCAGGTGGGCCAGTTTTACATCGGTAGCGACATCAGCCACTTGCAGTGAACCCAATGCGTGACCATCAATCAGCAATTGTGGCGTACCCCGATACGGCAATGCCCCTTCATTGTCTAGCAAATAGGTGAGCATCACTTGGTTGTCAACCGGTGTGCCTGCACCTGCATCGCGGGTCAGCAGCACTGCTACATTGTAGCGTTCGTTTCCCGGGGAATATCCTTCTGCCCGGCAGGTCAAGGTGTTGTCACATGTCAAGTCCCAGCGCTTGTGAGAGAAGAAGGTCAGCGATTATTCGGCGCGTGCCCACGAAAATATAAAATTCAATATAAACAATAAGCGTGTTGCTTAATAGTGAAATAAGGGTGTTTCGGTGATTGAAGTAAATTTTACGCTGTTCTGAGATGGAAATTCCAAAGACCGGCGCTAAGGAGTAAGAAGGTATCATCAATAAAGGGTCTACGATTCCGTAAAATTTGGGTCATGCAACCGAGGCGCTTGATACCCGCGATGGCGTGTTCAACTGTAATACGGATGCCCGAGATTATTTTATTTTCTTGTTTTTGTTCAGGCGATAAAGGTCTTTTTCGAGTTCCTTTTTTTGGAATTTGTGTATTAGGATGCTGCTTATCTATACCTTGAAAACCGGTATCTGCCCAGATGGTTACCTCAGGAGGAATATGGCGAATTATATCGACTTTATCGAGTAAGCGTTTATCGTGACCGCGCCCATTTTTGCTCATGGGGATAAATCCAATTTGCCTTGTTTCGTCAGTCATAATAAGCGCTTTTCGAGTGGTCTGTCTTTTCTTTCCCGAATACATTTTTTTTCGCCGACGCAGATTCTTAGGCTTTTGGACAGGTCGCTCTGTCCCATCAATAAAGACGTCTTTAACTCCAGGAAAGGCGCGAAAAAATTCCTCAGCAGAGCGAATTTGACGAGCGGGCAAAACACATTCTCGCCCCAAGGTCATCTCTAAAACCGGCAATAATATTTTTACCCAGCGACATACCCGTGTTCTATCTAAACCAAAAAGAAGTCCTTGCAAATCATAGGTCGGATAACATTTTAAATACAATAAAATAAAAAGCAGTTTATCTAATGGGGTTGGGATAAAGAGACTGTAAAATAATCTGTGTAAATGGCATTTTGAGGAAAACCTTCAAAGGATAACAAAATGCCTATCAGCAACGAACTTATTGACCAACTGCTTCAAGATTGTCACTCCCCTCAGGATCTGCTGGGTGAATCAGGCCTACTCAAGGTGCTGACTAAAAGACTGGCGGAACGGGTTCTTGAAGCTGAGATGGAGATGCACCTTGGGTATGCTAAGCATGACCCGGCTGGTAATCATTCAGGCAACTCACGCAATGGCAAGACATCCAAGAGCGTACGTAGCCAAAATGGGGAGATCGAGCTCGATATTCCGCGCGACCGCAACAGTACCTTCGAGCCGACACTGATCGGTAAGCACGAAAAACAGCTTAACGGCTTCGATGACCGCATTATTTCTCTCTATTCCAGAGGGTTATCAACCCGTGATATTCAGGCACACTTTAAAGAAGTCTACGGGGTCGATGTTTCCGCTGGCTTCATTTCTCAAGTGACCAATGCTGTGATGGATGAAGTTAAGCGCTGGCAGCAACGGCCGCTGGATGCGCTTTATCCCATTGTTTACCTTGACTGTATTGTTGTCAAAAGCCAGGACGGCGGAGCCGTGGCCAACAAGTCTGTTTATCTGGCCCTCGGCGTCAACGGCCAGGGCGAAAAAGAGCTGCTGGGGCTATGGATAGCCAAAACTGAGGGGGCCAAGTTCTGGTTATCTGTGATGACAGAACTGAAAAATCGTGGGCTAAAGGACATCTTCGTCGCCTGCTGCGATGGCCTGAAAGGCTTTCCTGATGCCATTGAAGCTGTTTACCCGCATACGCGGGTACAGCTCTGCATTGTGCATCAGGTGCGGAACTCGCTGCGCTACGTCGGCTGGAAAGAGCGTAAGGCCGTTGCTGCTGACCTGCGCACCATCTATAGTTCCGCAACGCTAGAGGGCGCTGAAGAGGCCCTGGATGCCTTCGCGGCCAAATGGGATGAACAGTTCCCGACGATCAGCCCGTCGTGGAGAAATAATTGGGAACGTCTCATCGTCATTTTTGACTTTCCGCCGGAGATCCGCAAGGTTATCTACACCACCAACGCGATAGAGTCGTTAAATGCTTCATTGCGCAAGATAACGAAAACGCGACGAATATTTCCAACGGATGACTCGGTGATAAAATTACTCTATCTAGCCTTGCATAATATCTCTGCTAAATGGACCTTGCCAATCAGAGACTGGAAACCTGCTATGAGCCAATTCATGTTGATGTATGGAGAACGAATCTCCGGTTAAGCAATGGAGCCATTTACACAAAATTCTTTACAGACTCGGGATAAATCCTTTCTGCCCTGCACCCATCTGCCGCTCGTGATCTTTTCGATTCTTTTTCCGATAAATCAAATAACAAGCTGAAAATTCAGCGGCTAAATTTTTCAATTCTTCGACTGATAATCCAATGATTGCTTTACATAAACGATTATCTCGTAACAACCGCTCTTTGTTGATCATTTCAAACCTTTATTCTCTAAGTTAAACCTCTTTTTATTCTCAATAGCCTGACAAAAAATGCAAGTCTCTATTCAGCAACTAGTTTAATGCACTAGCAGCAAGCCAGCGTAAACGAAAAGCGGTAATAGCGTTCATTTAAAGATTCCTTTCCCAAAACGTAACCGTTTGATCCTGATCGATAAGCAAACAAAAAAGCCTTCCATCTTTCGATGGAAGGCTTTTTGATCTATCTGGCAGGGGCGGAGAGACTCGAACTCCCAACACCCGGTTTTGGAGACCGGTGCTCTACCAATTGAACTACGCCCCTAAATAGGGTGGCGGAACGGACGGGACTCGAACCCGCGACCCCCTGCGTGACAGGCAGGTATTCTAACCGACTGAACTACCGCTCCACCGATACTTTTTCATTACCAGACACCGTCTGATAATCGACATAAAAACCTGGCAGTTCCCTACTCTCACATGGGGAAGCCCCACACTACCATCGGCGCTACGGCGTTTCACTTCTGAGTTCGGCATGGGGTCAGGTGGGACCACCGCGCTATCGCCGCCAGGCATATTCTGTTTCATCTCACCCGCCCTTTCGAGCCAGCAAGACCAATCTGTCAACAAGCTGAACTTCACGAGTTCTGATTCTCTACACCAACACCAAAACATCTTCGGCGTTGTAAGGTTAAGCCTCACAGGTCATTAGTACTGGTTAGCTCAATGCATCGCTGCACTTACACACCCAGCCTATCTACGTCGTCGTCTTCAACGGCCTTTCAGCGTCCTCTAGGGACAAGGGAGAACTCATCTCGGGGCAAGTTTCGTGCTTAGATGCTTTCAGCACTTATCTCTTCCGCACGTAGCTACCGGGCAATGCCATTGGCATGACAACCCGAACACCAGTGGTGCGTTCACTCCGGTCCTCTCGTACTAGGAGCAACCCCCCTCAATTCTCCAACGCCCACGGCAGATAGGGACCGAACTGTCTCACGACGTTCTAAACCCAGCTCGCGTACCACTTTAAATGGCGAACAGCCATACCCTTGGGACCTACTTCAGCCCCAGGATGTGATGAGCCGACATCGAGGTGCCAAACACCGCCGTCGATATGAACTCTTGGGCGGTATCAGCCTGTTATCCCCGGAGTACCTTTTATCCGTTGAGCGATGGCCCTTCCATTCAGAACCACCGGATCACTAAGACCTACTTTCGTACCTGCTCGAGCCGTCACTCTCGCAGTCAAGCTAGCTTATGCCTTTGCACTAACCTCCTGATGTCCGACCAGGATTAGCTAACCTTCGTGCTCCTCCGTTACTCTTTGGGAGGAGACCGCCCCAGTCAAACTACCCACCAGACACTGTCCCCAGCCCAGATTATGGGCCCAGGTTAGAACATCAAACATTAAAGGGTGGTATTTCAAGGTTGGCTCCATGCAGACTGGCGTCCACACTTCAAAGCCTCCCACCTATCCTACACATCAAGGCTCAAGGTTCAGTGTCAAGCTATAGTAAAGGTTCACGGGGTCTTTCCGTCTTGCCGCGGGTACACTGCATCTTCACAGCGAGTTCAATTTCACTGAGTCTCGGGTGGAGACAGCCTGGCCATCATTACGCCATTCGTGCAGGTCGGAACTTACCCGACAAGGAATTTCGCTACCTTAGGACCGTTATAGTTACGGCCGCCGTTTACTGGGGCTTCGATCAAGAGCTTCTCCTTACGGATAACCCCATCAATTAACCTTCCAGCACCGGGCAGGCGTCACACCGTATACGTCCACTTTCGTGTTTGCACAGTGCTGTGTTTTTATTAAACAGTTGCAGCCAGCTGGTATCTGCGACTGCGCAAAGCTCGGAGAGCAAGTCTCTTCACCTCGCACAGCGTGCCTTCTCCCGAAGTTACGGCACCATTTTGCCTAGTTCCTTCACCCGAGTTCTCTCAAGCGCCTTGGTATTCTCTACCTGACCACCTGTGTCGGTTTGGGGTACGATTCAATGTTACCTGATGCTTAGAGGCTTTTCCTGGAAGCTGGGCATCTGTCACTTCAGTACCGTAGTACCTCGTCATCACGCCTCAGTGTTAATAGCGACCCGGATTTACCAAAGTCACCCACCTACACGCTTAAACCGGGACAACCGTCGCCCGGATGACATAGCCTTCTCCGTCCCCCCTTCGCAGTAACACCAAGTACAGGAATATTAACCTGTTTCCCATCGACTACGCCTTTCGGCCTCGCCTTAGGGGTCGACTCACCCTGCCCCGATTAACGTTGGACAGGAACCCTTGGTCTTCCGGCGAGCGGGCTTTTCACCCGCTTTATCGTTACTTATGTCAGCATTCGCACTTCTGATACCTCCAGCAAACCTCACAGTTCACCTTCAACGGCTTACAGAACGCTCCCCTACCCAACAACGCCTAAGCGTCGCTGCCGCAGCTTCGGTGCATGGTTTAGCCCCGTTACATCTTCCGCGCAGGCCGACTCGACCAGTGAGCTATTACGCTTTCTTTAAATGATGGCTGCTTCTAAGCCAACATCCTGGCTGTCTATGCCTTCCCACATCGTTTCCCACTTAACCATGACTTTGGGACCTTAGCTGGCGGTCTGGGTTGTTTCCCTCTTCACGACGAACGTTAGCACCCGCCGTGTGTCTCCCGTGATAACATTCTTCGGTATTTGTAGTTTGCATCGGGTTGGTAAGTCGGGATGACCCCCTAGCCGAAACAGTGCTCTACCCCCGAAGATGAATTCACGAGGCGCTACCTAAATAGCTTTCGGGGAGAACCAGCTATCTCCCGGTTTGATTGGCCTTTCACCCCCAGCCACAAGTCATCCGCTAATTTTTCAACATTAGTCGGTTCGGTCCTCCAGTTAGTGTTACCCAACCTTCAACCTGCCCATGGCTAGATCACCGGGTTTCGGGTCTATACCCTGCAACTTAACGCCCAGTTAAGACTCGGTTTCCCTACGGCTCCCCTATACGGTTAACCTTGCTACAGAATATAAGTCGCTGACCCATTATACAAAAGGTACGCAGTCACACCCATAAAGAGTGCTCCCACTGCTTGTACGTACACGGTTTCAGGTTCTATTTCACTCCCCTCGCCGGGGTTCTTTTCGCCTTTCCCTCACGGTACTGGTTCACTATCGGTCAGTCAGGAGTATTTAGCCTTGGAGGATGGTCCCCCCATATTCAGACAGGATGTCACGTGTCCCGCCCTACTTATCGAGCTCACAACCTGTGCATCTTCGTGTACGGGACTATCACCCTTTACTGTGCGACTTTCCAGACGCTTCCACTGACACACAAGCTGATTCAGACTCTGGGCTTTTCCCCGTTCGCTCGCCGCTACTGGGGGAATCTCGGTTGATTTCTTTTCCTCGGGGTACTGAGATGTTTCAGTTCCCCCGGTTCGCCTCATGCCACTATGTATTCATGACATGATAGTGCAACGAATTGCACTGGGTTTCCCCATTCGGGTATCGTCGGTTGTAACGCTTCATATCAGCTTACCGACGCTTTTCGCAGATTAGCACGCCCTTCATCGCCTCTGACTGCCTAGGCATCCACCGTGTACGCTTATTCACTTAACCTCACAACCCGAAAATGTTTCGGGTGTGAAAGCTTGAGAGAATCACAATATTGGTAGTGAGCCAATATTGCTCGTTTTAATTTTCAGCTTGTTCTAGATTGTTAAAGAGCAAATAACGTAAACACGACTCGTAAGTCATCTTTACGTTATTGTCGGTTCCGCAGAACCGGTGATAATGTCTTTCACTCATTATCGGTATGGCGTCCCCAAGGGGATTCGAACCCCTGTTACAGCCGTGAAAGGGCAGTGTCCTAGGCCTCTAGACGATGGGGACACGAAAACCCGATTAACATAACAGCTCTAATCGGTTCGTATCAGCATGAGTCAGAGACTCATTCATCAACAGGTGCTTTTTGCTCAGCATTTTCATCAGACAATCTGTGTGAACACTTCGCAGAATCAGTATCATTAGGTAAGGAGGTGATCCAACCGCAGGTTCCCCTACGGTTACCTTGTTACGACTTCACCCCAGTCATGAATCACAAAGTGGTAAGCGCCCTCCCGAAGGTTAAGCTACCTACTTCTTTTGCAACCCACTCCCATGGTGTGACGGGCGGTGTGTACAAGGCCCGGGAACGTATTCACCGTAGCATTCTGATCTACGATTACTAGCGATTCCGACTTCATGGAGTCGAGTTGCAGACTCCAATCCGGACTACGACGTACTTTATGAGGTCCGCTTGCTCTCGCGAGGTCGCTTCTCTTTGTATACGCCATTGTAGCACGTGTGTAGCCCTACTCGTAAGGGCCATGATGACTTGACGTCATCCCCACCTTCCTCCAGTTTATCACTGGCAGTCTCCTTTGAGTTCCCGACCGAATCGCTGGCAACAAAGGATAAGGGTTGCGCTCGTTGCGGGACTTAACCCAACATTTCACAACACGAGCTGACGACAGCCATGCAGCACCTGTCTCAGAGTTCCCGAAGGCACCAAGGCATCTCTGCCAAGTTCTCTGGATGTCAAGAGTAGGTAAGGTTCTTCGCGTTGCATCGAATTAAACCACATGCTCCACCGCTTGTGCGGGCCCCCGTCAATTCATTTGAGTTTTAACCTTGCGGCCGTACTCCCCAGGCGGTCGATTTAACGCGTTAGCTCCGGAAGCCACGCCTCAAGGGCACAACCTCCAAATCGACATCGTTTACAGCGTGGACTACCAGGGTATCTAATCCTGTTTGCTCCCCACGCTTTCGCACCTGAGCGTCAGTCTTCGTCCAGGGGGCCGCCTTCGCCACCGGTATTCCTCCAGATCTCTACGCATTTCACCGCTACACCTGGAATTCTACCCCCCTCTACGAGACTCTAGCTTGCCAGTTTTGAATGCAGTTCCCAGGTTAAGCCCGGGGATTTCACATCCAACTTAACAAACCGCCTGCGTGCGCTTTACGCCCAGTCATTCCGATTAACGCTTGCACCCTCCGTATTACCGCGGCTGCTGGCACGGAGTTAGCCGGTGCTTCTTCTGCGAGTAACGTCAATCAGCAAGGTTATTAACCTTACTGCCTTCCTCCTCGCTGAAAGTGCTTTACAACCCGAAGGCCTTCTTCACACACGCGGCATGGCTGCATCAGGCTTGCGCCCATTGTGCAATATTCCCCACTGCTGCCTCCCGTAGGAGTCTGGACCGTGTCTCAGTTCCAGTGTGGCTGGTCATCCTCTCAGACCAGCTAGGGATCGTCGCCTAGGTGAGCCATTACCCCACCTACTAGCTAATCCCATCTGGGCACATCTGATGGCGTGAGGCCCGAAGGTCCCCCACTTTGGTCTTGCGACGTTATGCGGTATTAGCTACCGTTTCCAGTAGTTATCCCCCTCCATCAGGCAGTTTCCCAGACATTACTCACCCGTCCGCCGCTCGTCACCCAGAGAGCAAGCTCTCCTGTGCTACCGCTCGACTTGCATGTGTTAGGCCTGCCGCCAGCGTTCAATCTGAGCCATGATCAAACTCTTCAATTTAAAGTTTGATTTGCTTCTGCAAGAGAAGCGATGCTCAAAGAATTATTACTGTTAGTTCGTAATGAATTAACTGTTGTTCACTCTTCAAGACTTTTATTTTTTAAGCCTGTAGGCTTTACGATAAAGTCCTGTGAGTGCCCACACAGATTGTCTGATTAATTGTTAAAGAGCGTTACCACATCTACCGTGGCGCGGGAGGCGTATATTACGCTGCACCGCTGAAAAGTCAACGTTAATTTTTCAATTTCGCGTCTAACTTTCCGACTGTTACCGCAACTGCGTGTCGCTGTTGCGGTGTCAGTGGAGGCGCAGTATAGACACTTCTCGCGCCCTGACAAGGGCTAACTTCAATTTTATTTCTGAGTGGGTGTTTTTTCGGCGAATCGCATAGCAAACCAGCATAGATGACGCTATTTCATCCTAAACACCCCATTTTACTGCGTCGTAAATCCTATTTACCGGTGAGCAACCGATTCACGCGGCACCAACTCGGGCGTTAATACCAGTACCGTTGGCTCGGTTTCAGGATGTTCCAAACGGTATAACAGCGTATCCACCGCCAGTTCCCCCAATTCATCTTTTGGTTGATGAATGGTTGTTAACGGCGGAGACATATAGCGCGCCAGTTCTATATCGTCATAACCCACCACGGCCATATCCCTTGGAATAGATAACCCCGCCTGATAGAGCGCGTGATAAACCCCAACGGCCATTGCATCATTACTACAGAACACCGCCTCCGGCCTTTTCGCCAGCGACAGCAGTTTACGCATCGCCTGGTACCCGGTTTCAAACTCGAAATCCCCTAACACCACGTAATCATCAGGAACGGGCAAACCGGCACGCTGCATCGCCTGCCGATAGCCTAACAGTCGGTTATAGGCCGTTGTTTTATCCTGTGGGCCAGCGATACAAGCGATGTTACGGTATCCGCTGTCGATCAGATGGCGGGTTGCAATATCGCCGCCAAGCAGAGAATTGTCCTTGATAACATCACTGACGCCTTCAAACGGCGACCAGTCCATCATCACCAGTGGAATTGACGGGTAACGGCTGATGGTTTCCGGAGAGGGGCGGTGGTTCTCGGTACACATCAGGAGCAAGCCATCAACCCGCTTTTGCATCAAGGTTTCCAGACTGCGATCCAGCCGATTATGGTCACCTTCGGTATTGCACAGGATCAGGCTATAGCCGCGCTCGTAGCAGCTACGCTCAACGCCACGCACCACTTCAGCATAAAACGGGTTACTACTGGCCGTTAGCAACATACCAATAGTTTGCGTCTGATTGATCTTCAAACTGCGCGCCAGCGCAGACGGTGCGTAATTGAGCGCATCAACGGTCGCCAATACCCGTTCACGCACCGTGTCGCTAACAAAGCGATTGTTATTAATTACATGTGAAACGGTTGACGTCGACACGCCCGCCAGACGAGCAACATCCTTCATTGTGGCCACAAGTCACCCCTGAGAGTGTAAAAATGCATCGATCTCATTGCGCCACGGCACGGAAGATTGAGCACCAGCGCGCCTTACCGCAATGGCAGCGGCAGCATGAGCAAACTTCACGGCGGTTTGCATCGGTTGATGTTCCAAAAGAGCCGTTACCAGCGCACCATTAAAGGTATCTCCCGCCGCAATCGTATCTACGGCCTGAACCTGGAAACCGGGAATGCGCTGACCCTGACCGTTTTCACTCAGCCAGACGCCGCGGCTACCCAATGTAATCAGCACGGTAGTAATGCCTTTATTATGCAATAGTTGCGCAGCCCGTGCTGCATCTTGCTCATTCTGCACAGTGACACCGGTCAGACGCTGCGCTTCCGTTTCATTCGGCGTGATCATATCCACCAGCGCCAGCAGCTCATCCGGCAAGTCACAGGCGGGAGCCGGGTTTAAAATTACACGCGTTTGGTGCTGATGCGCCAACTGCGCAGCGGCAATAACCGTCTCCAGCGGAGACTCAAGCTGCATTAATAAGGCAGAAGCATCAATGATTTTTTGGCGGTGACGAGCCAGAACATCGGGAGTGATCGCCGCATTGGCACCCGCGTTAATACCAATCATATTCTCAGCGTCGCCATTGACAAAAATCAGCGCAACGCCCGTGGTTTCATCGGCAACGGTTTCAACGGCAGAAACATCTATCTGGTCACGAGACAACTGCTCGCGAATGCGTGCGCCAATATCATCCTCACCCACGCCAGCAATAAAGGCGATATCGGCACCACTGCGCCCGGCAGCAACCGCCTGATTAGCCCCTTTACCACCAAAAGCGACCTGGTATTGCTTACCGATCACCGTTTCGCCCGGTTGAGGGAAGTGTGTCAGATTGAGGATATGGTCGGCATTAATACTGCCCAACACCACGAGTTTGCCCGTTTTCATAAAATCGCCCCAAAAGTGATTAAAAGCGCCGCCTTATTTCGGCTGCGCTGCTTGTCGTTGTTATTCGTTATTCTTTGGCAACCAGTTTCAGATCAACCGGGATAATCGCCTGTACCTTTTCACCCTTGATGACCTTGTCAGCGGTTTGTACGCCAATTTCACCTATTTTTTCAGGACGTTGTGCAACAGTGGCAGCCAGTTTCCCGCCCTCTACGGCTTTTACGCCATCCTGCGTGCCATCAAAACCGACCACCATGACATCAGTTTTACCCGCCGTTTGCAGAGCACGCAGCGCACCCAGTGCCATTTCATCGTTTTGTGCGAACACGGCTTTTACATCAGGGTGTGCGGTGAGCAGGTTCTGCATCACGTTCAGCCCTTTGGTACGATCGAAATCGGCGGGCTGACTGGCCAGCATGACAAATTTGTTCTTCTCAGCGGATTTCATAAAGCCAGCGCCGCGTTCACGGGCGGCAGAGGTTCCAGCGATACCTTCCAACTGAATCACCTTTGCACCTTCACCCAATTTTTTCGCGATGAAATCGCCGGCAACTTTGCCACCAAACGCATTGTCAGACGCCACGTGGCTTACCACCGCGCCGCTGCCCGCCACGCGATCCAGCGTAATCACCGGAATGTTGGCCTGATTCGCCAGTTTCACCGCGTTACCTACGGCATCAGAGTCTGTCGGGTTGATGAGTAGCAGTTTGGTACCGCGCACGGTCAGATCCTGAACGTTGGAGAGCTCTTTTGCCGGGTTGTTTTGCGAATCTAACACCACCAGGTCGTAGCCCAATTTATCCGCTTCTTTTTGCGCGCCGTCTTTCAGTGACACGAAGAACGGGTTATTCAGGGTTGAAACCACTAATGCTATCGACTCTTTAGCCAGCGCATTGGCGCTCACCGTAGCACTTAATGCAACAGCAGAAACCAGCGTAGCCAGTTTTTTCATATTCATAATCCAATTCCTATGCGTGAGAATGAAGGTTATTTACTGCTTTTGTTATCTACCAAAACCGCCAGCAAAATAACGGCTGCCTTCACGATCATTTGGTAGTAAGAAGAAACACCTAACAGATTCAGTCCATTGTTGAGGAACCCAAGAATCAGCGCGCCGATAAGCGTGCCGACAATGCGCCCTTTACCGCCCGCCAAACTGGTTCCGCCCAGCACTACTGCCGCAATCGCATCCAGTTCATACCCCGTGCCCGCCGTCGGCTGTGCCGATGACAAACGCGCGACTTCGATAATCCCAGCCAGTGCAGACAACAACCCACACAAGCCGTAGACGATAATTTTGACTTTATCGACGCTGATGCCCGACAAGCGCGTCGCCGCTTCATTGCCGCCCAGCGCATAGATATAACGCCCAAGCCGCGTGTGGTGCAGCATGTACCAGGCCGCGATAAAAACGATAACCATCAACCAGATTGGTGTAGGAATCCCCAGAGGGCGACCAATACCAAACCAGCCAAAGGTATCAGCGACGTCAGAAAAACCGGTGTTGATTGGGCTGCCGTTGGTGTACACCATGGTGACGCCGCGCAGCAGCAACATCATCACCAGCGTGGCGATAAACGCCTGCACTTTGCCTTTCGCCACAATCACGCCAGTACCTGCCCCGATGGCCGCACCGAGCGCCAACGCGCCAAACACCGCCAGAAGCGCATTCACTTCCAGGCCAACAATCGATGCCGCCACCGCGCCGGTCAGCGCCAGTAGAGATCCAACCGATAAATCGATACCCGATATCAGAATCACCAGCGTCATTCCTACCGCCATAATGGCGTTCACCGATGTCTGTTGCAGGATATTGAACAGGTTATTGACCGTGAAAAAGTTAGGGCTCATGGACGAGACCAATGCGATCAGGATCAGCAGGGCAATCAGCGACTTTTGCTCCAACAGCCACTCTTTACTGAACCAGCGCTTTGCCGTGATAGATTCGGAACTCATGTCTGACTTACTCCTGCTTTACGCTATATTGCTTGCCAACCGCCGCCGCCATCAGCACTTCCTGAGTGGCCTGCTCAATGGAAAATTCACCGCTCAAGCGGCCTTCATGCATCACCAAAATGCGATCGCTCATACCCAACACTTCCGGCATTTCCGATGACACCAAAATGATGCTGAGGCCTTCTTCTTTGAACTGGTTGATTAACTGGTAGATCTCCTTCTTGGCCCCCACATCGACGCCGCGCGTAGGTTCATCAAGAATCAGCACTTTCGGCCGCGTCATCAGACCGCGGGCAATCGCAACCTTCTGCTGATTTCCGCCGGACAACAGGCCAATGGGCTGTGCCATTGAGGGAGTTTTAATATTGAATAAACGGATAAAATCACTGACCGCGGTGCGTTCGTCTTCATGTTTGAGTGCGCCAAAATCACGGCTGAAATAACGCAACGCCGTCAGCGACATGTTCTCTTTGACGGACATCCCCAACACCAGACCATCACGTTTGCGATCTTCGGAGATATAAACGATGCCGTTTGCCAACCCATCCTGCGGACTGCGCGTCACCACCTCACGGCCATCCAGCGCCACGTCTCCGTGCGTACGAGGAAGTGCGCCATACAGGATCTTCATCAGTTCTGTACGACCTGCGCACATCAAGCCGGAAACACCGAGAATTTCCCCCTGCCGCAGCGTAAAGCTGACGCCTTTAACGCCCGGCCCCGTCAGGTCTGTAACGCTCAAGCGAATATCGCCCGGCACGGTATTCAACCTTGGGTACTGCTCTTCCAGCTTGCGCCCTACCATCATTTCAATGAGCTGCTCTTCATGCAGTTGGTTGACCGGGCGCTCACCGATAAACTGACCGTCGCGCAGCACGGTCACGTCATCACAAATCTCAAAGATCTCTTTCAGGCGGTGGGAGATATAGACGATACCGCAGCCCTGTGCGGTCAGTTCTTTAATCATGGTAAATAAGGAAGCGGTTTCGGTATCCGTCAGTGCATCGGTGGGTTCATCCATGATGATCACTTTGGATTCAAAACTCAGCACCTTGGCAATCTCGACCATTTGCTGGTCACCAATGGACAACTCGCCGACCAGTCGGCGGCTATTGTAGCGCAGGTTGAGCTTTTTCAACAACTTGTCGGCTTCGGCGTACATCTTTTGCCAATCAATGCGCCCCAAGGCTCCGGTAAACTCACGGCCAAGGAAAATATTTTCAGCAATCGTCAGTTGAGGAATCAGGTTAAGTTCCTGATGAATAATACCGATACCCGCGTGCTGTGATGATTTTGGCCCGTTAAAGGCAACCTCTTGCCCGAGAAAGCGAACATGACCGGCATCTTTGCGGTAAATACCGGTGAGCACCTTCATCAGGGTCGATTTACCGGCACCATTCTCCCCCACCAGCGCCATCACCTTGCCGGGATAGACATTCAGGGCAGCACCGGACAGCGCTTTTACACCGGGAAAGGTTTTTACTATCCCCTGCAACTGTAATAAAGGTTCCATCTCGGCCTCAGAAGGTTACGCCAGCACACAAAATAATATTGGCATAGGGCGAGCATTCACCGCTGCGAAAAACGGCCCTGCTCTGCCCGCTTTGCGTCTTGAATGCCTCATGACTGACATAGTGCAACGCAATGGTGTTTCCCTGGTGTTGTTCAAGTTTTTGCAAATGCTCACGTATAGCGTCATGGAGCACTGGGTTCTTCTCGATAATCTCTTGAGCAACAATCGCCGCTTCCACCTGCATCTCCTGCGTAATCACACTCAGCACCTGTATAAAGGTAGGCACATTGTGTGTTAACGCCAGATCGACACGGGCGGTGGTGGCAGGAATGGGTAACCCTGCATCACACACCACCACTTGGTCTGTGTGCCCAAGTCGGGCAATCACGCTCGAGACTTCGGAATTGAGTAATGCGCCTTTTTTCATTATTTCACTCGTTTTGATAACGACAGCGAAACGTTTCGCTTGTAGTAAAGTTTAAGAAGAAGTCCTGATAAAGCAAAAAAGAGTTTGCAGAATTGTGATCGTCATCGAAACGTTTCGCTATCACAAAAAAGAGAGATAAGAAAAACATTGGGTTAGAAAATAGCCGTTGACCAGGGTTTAGGAAGATTGATCGCTATCACAAATGAAAAACAAACAATGAAACCAGATGATACATTTATTAAAACATCGTTTCTTTTTTCGTATGATTCACATCACTTCCTAAAGCTCACAATTTAAACAATAACGGCACCCTGGAGTCTGTAAAGAATTTCGTGTAAATGGCTCCATCGCTTAACCGGAAATCCGATCTCCATACATCAACATGAATTGGCTCATAGCCGGTTTCAAGTCTCTGATTGGTAGGGTCCATTTAGCCGAGATATTATGCAAGGCTAGATAGAATAATTTTAGCACCGAGTCATCCGTTGGAAAGAGACTGTAAAATAATCTGTGTAAATGGCATTTTGAGGAAAACCTTCAAAGGATAACAAAATGCCTATCAGCAACGAACTTATTGACCAACTGCTTCAAGATTGTCACTCCCCTCAGGATCTGCTGGGTGAATCAGGCCTACTCAAGGTGCTGACTAAAAGACTGGCGGAACGGGTTCTTGAAGCTGAGATGGAGATGCACCTTGGGTATGCTAAGCATGACCCGGCTGGTAATCATTCAGGCAACTCACGCAATGGCAAGACATCCAAGAGCGTACGTAGCCAAAATGGGGAGATCGAGCTCGATATTCCGCGCGACCGCAACAGTACCTTCGAGCCGACACTGATCGGTAAGCACGAAAAACAGCTTAACGGCTTCGATGACCGCATTATTTCTCTCTATTCCAGAGGGTTATCAACCCGTGATATTCAGGCACACTTTAAAGAAGTCTACGGGGTCGATGTTTCCGCTGGCTTCATTTCTCAAGTGACCAATGCTGTGATGGATGAAGTTAAGCGCTGGCAGCAACGGCCGCTGGATGCGCTTTATCCCATTGTTTACCTTGACTGTATTGTTGTCAAAAGCCAGGACGGCGGAGCCGTGGCCAACAAGTCTGTTTATCTGGCCCTCGGCGTCAACGGCCAGGGCGAAAAAGAGCTGCTGGGGCTATGGATAGCCAAAACTGAGGGGGCCAAGTTCTGGTTATCTGTGATGACAGAACTGAAAAATCGTGGGCTAAAGGACATCTTCGTCGCCTGCTGCGATGGCCTGAAAGGCTTTCCTGATGCCATTGAAGCTGTTTACCCGCATACGCGGGTACAGCTCTGCATTGTGCATCAGGTGCGGAACTCGCTGCGCTACGTCGGCTGGAAAGAGCGTAAGGCCGTTGCTGCTGACCTGCGCACCATCTATAGTTCCGCAACGCTAGAGGGCGCTGAAGAGGCCCTGGATGCCTTCGCGGCCAAATGGGATGAACAGTTCCCGACGATCAGCCCGTCGTGGAGAAATAATTGGGAACGTCTCATCGTCATTTTTGACTTTCCGCCGGAGATCCGCAAGGTTATCTACACCACCAACGCGATAGAGTCGTTAAATGCTTCATTGCGCAAGATAACGAAAACGCGACGAATATTTCCAACGGATGACTCGGTGATAAAATTACTCTATCTAGCCTTGCATAATATCTCTGCTAAATGGACCTTGCCAATCAGAGACTGGAAACCTGCTATGAGCCAATTCATGTTGATGTATGGAGAACGAATCTCCGGTTAAGCAATGGAGCCATTTACACAAAATTCTTTACAGACTCGTTGGAAATATTCGTCGCGTTTTCGTTATCTTGCGCAATGAAGCATTTAACGACTCTATCGCGTTGGTGGTGTAGATAACCTTGCGGATCTCCGGCGGAAAATCAAAAATGACGATGAGACGTTCCCAATTATTTCTCCACGATGGGCTGATCGTCGGGAACTGCTCATCCCATTTGTCCGCGAAGGCATCCAGGGCCTCTTCAGCGCCCTCTAGCGGGCTTTGTTGAATAATTTAAGATACTGATTTATATAAGCATTATAAAATTTCAACGACTAATTTTTCCTCTCGGAATGCTTTTTATTGTGCTAACTATTTGATTTGTCGTTCTAACAAAATACATTCTCTGTAAATGCATTCTAACTAAAGAAGATGTAAATCAAACGGTTAAATTATTCAACAAAGCCCCTCTAGCGTTGCGGAACTATAGATAGTACGGAGGTCAGCAGCAACGGCTTTACGCTCTTTCCAGCCGACGTAGCGCAGCGAGTTCCGCACCTGATGCCATTGAAGCAGGCGATGAAGATGTCCTGTAGCCCACGATTTTTCAGTTCTGTCATTACAGATAACCAGAACTTGGCCCCCTCGGTTTTGGCTATCCATAGCCCCAGCAGCTCTTTTTCGCCCTGGCCGTTGATGCCTAGAGCCAAGTAAACAGACTTGTTGGTCACGGCTCCGCCGTCCTGGCTTTTGACCACAATACAGTCAAGGTAAACAATGGGATAAAACGCATCCAGCGGCCGTTGCTGCCAGCGCTTAACGTCATCCATCACGGCATTGGTCACTTGAGAAATGAAGCCAGCGGAAACATCGACCCAGTAGACTTCTTTAAAGTGAGCCTGAATATCACGGGTTGATAGCCCTCTGGAATAGAGAGAAATAATGCGGTCATCGAAGCCCTTAAGCTGCTTTTCGTGCTTACCGATCAGTGTCGGCTCGAAGGTACTGTTGCGGTCGCGCGGCCCCATTCCCAGTCGAAACGCAACAAAACGGTAGGGCATTATGCCGCCTGTAAGTGCGTTAAAAATACCTCATTTGGAGAACGATAACCCAGCGATTTTCGGCCTCGCGTATTGAGCAGGTGTTCGAGTGCTGCAACCTTGCGATGGGTGACATAATTGAAGTCCGTTCCCTTCGGGTAAAAACGCCGTATCAGCCCGTTGGTATGCTCATTCAACCCGCGTTCCCAGGAATGATATGGCCGGGCAAAGTAGACCGGTGCCCCCGTGACTTTTGTAATTTCCCCGTGCTGGGAAAATTCAGAACCGTTGTCAGCAGTCAGGGTTTTAAAGGCTTTGTTGAATAATTTAAGATACTGATTTATATAAGCATTATAAAATTTCAACGACTAATTTTTCCTCTCGGAATGCTTTTTATTGTGCTAACTATTTGATTTGTCGTTCTAACAAAATACATTCTCTGTAAATGCATTCTAACTAAAGAAGATGTAAATCAAACGGTTAAATTATTCAACAAAGCCGGTTTTAAACTCGCAGAAGGTATTGGCAACGATGTCCCTGAAGGCCGCTACCACTGTCTCTGCTCGCTTGTTGGGCAGTTTGCGAATGATGACCAGCTTGACGGCTTTATCGACCACCGTCAGCAGGAATGATTTCTGATCTTTGCCAAAGATGCTGTCAATAAACTAGTTGCTGAATAGAGACTTGCATTTTTTGTCAGGCTATTGAGAATAAAAAGAGGTTTAACTTAGAGAATAAAGGTTTGAAATGATCAACAAAGAGCGGTTGTTACGAGATAATCGTTTATGTAAAGCAATCATTGGATTATCAGTCGAAGAATTGAAAAATTTAGCCGCTGAATTTTCAGCTTGTTATTTGATTTATCGGAAAAAGAATCGAAAAGATCACGAGCGGCAGATGGGTGCAGGGCAGAAAGGATTTATCCCAACCCCATTAGATAAACTGCTTTTTATTTTATTGTATTTAAAATGTTATCCGACCTATGATTTGCAAGCACTTCTTTTTGGTTTAGATAGAACACGGGTATGTCGCTGGGTAAAAATATTATTGCCGGTTTTAGAGATGACCTTGGGGCGAGAATGTGTTTTGCCCGCTCGTCAAATTAGCTCTGCTGAGGAATTTTTTCGCGCCTTTCCTGGAGTTAAAGACGTCTTTATTGATGGGACAGAGCGACCTGTCCAAAAGCCTAAGAATCTGCGTCGGCGAAAAAAAATGTATTCGGGAAAGAAAAGACAGACCACTCGAAAAGGGCTTATTATGACTGACGAAACAAGGCAAATTGGATTTATCCCCATGAGCAAAAATGGGCGCCGTCACGATAAACGCTTACTCGATAAAGTCGATATAATTCGCCATATTCCTCCTGAGGTAACCATCTGGGCAGATACCGGTTTTCAAGGTATAGATAAACAGCATCCTAATACACAAATCCCAAAAAAAGGAACTCGAAAAAGACCTTTATCGCCTGAACAAAAACAAGAAAATAAAATAATCTCGGGCATCCGTATTACAGTTGAACACGCCATCGCGGGAGTCTGTAAAGAATTTTGTGTAAATGGCTCCATTGCTTAACCGGAGATTCGTTCTCCATACATCAACATGAATTGGCTCATAGCAGGTTTCCAGTCTCTGATTGGCAAGGTCCATTTAGCAGAGATATTATGCAAGGCTAGATAGAGTAATTTTATCACCGAGTCATCCGTTGGAAATATTCGTCGCGTTTTCGTTATCTTGCGCAATGAAGCATTTAACGACTCTATCGCGTTGGTGGTGTAGATAACCTTGCGGATCTCCGGCGGAAAGTCAAAAATGACGATGAGACGTTCCCAATTATTTCTCCACGACGGGCTGATCGTCGGGAACTGTTCATCCCATTTGGCCGCGAAGGCATCCAGGGCCTCTTCAGCGCCCTCTAGCGTTGCGGAACTATAGATGGTGCGCAGGTCAGCAGCAACGGCCTTACGCTCTTTCCAGCCGACGTAGCGCAGCGAGTTCCGCACCTGATGCACAATGCAGAGCTGTACCCGCGTATGCGGGTAAACAGCTTCAATGGCATCAGGAAAGCCTTTCAGGCCATCGCAGCAGGCGACGAAGATGTCCTTTAGCCCACGATTTTTCAGTTCTGTCATCACAGATAACCAGAACTTGGCCCCCTCAGTTTTGGCTATCCATAGCCCCAGCAGCTCTTTTTCGCCCTGGCCGTTGACGCCGAGGGCCAGATAAACAGACTTGTTGGCCACGGCTCCGCCGTCCTGGCTTTTGACAACAATACAGTCAAGGTAAACAATGGGATAAAGCGCATCCAGCGGCCGTTGCTGCCAGCGCTTAACTTCATCCATCACAGCATTGGTCACTTGAGAAATGAAGCCAGCGGAAACATCGACCCCGTAGACTTCTTTAAAGTGTGCCTGAATATCACGGGTTGATAACCCTCTGGAATAGAGAGAAATAATGCGGTCATCGAAGCCGTTAAGCTGTTTTTCGTGCTTACCGATCAGTGTCGGCTCGAAGGTACTGTTGCGGTCGCGCGGAATATCGAGCTCGATCTCCCCATTTTGGCTACGTACGCTCTTGGATGTCTTGCCATTGCGTGAGTTGCCTGAATGATTACCAGCCGGGTCATGCTTAGCATACCCAAGGTGCATCTCCATCTCAGCTTCAAGAACCCGTTCCGCCAGTCTTTTAGTCAGCACCTTGAGTAGGCCTGATTCACCCAGCAGATCCTGAGGGGAGTGACAATCTTGAAGCAGTTGGTCAATAAGTTCGTTGCTGATAGGCATTTTGTTATCCTTTGAAGGTTTTCCTCAAAATGCCATTTACACAGATTATTTTACAGTCTCCATCGCGGGTATCAAGCGCCTCGGTTGCATGACCCAAATTTTACGGAATCGTAGACCCTTTATTGGGCTTTGTTGAATAAATTAACCGTTTGATTTACATCTTCTTTAGTTAGAATGCATTTACAGAGAATGTATTTTGTTAGAACGACAAATCAAATAGTTAGCACAATAAAAAGCATTCCGAGAGGAAAAATTAGTCGTTGAAATTTTATAATGCTTATATAAATCAGTATCTTAAATTATTCAACAAAGCCCCTTTATTGATGATACCTTCTTACTCCTTAGCGCCGGTCTTTGGAATTTCCATCTCAGAACAGCGTAAAATTTACTTCAATCACCGAAACACCCTTATTTCACTATTAAGCAACACGCTTATTGTTAGCAATAATCTGCACAACGGCTTCTTTATGAACTCAGCCAAATATCAATATGCGTCCATTGATAGCATCGACCCTTACGCACTGCTGGCACTCGAAGCCACGCTGAAGAACAAACCGCAGGCCGTTGCCCCGTTCCTTAACGGCTCCGGCTTCACCGAAGGGGCTTATCGCATGCCGGACGGCAGCGCCCGCGTATCCACCCGTGATGATGAGCTGTTTGCCCTGAAGGAAGGGGAAATCTTAAAATTGAACGGTAAATAATCCCGCAAAATGACGCCCTCGGTTTCGAGGGCGTCATACACTAAATTTCTACCTGAATCCCCAGCTCTATCAGCCGGTTCGGCGGTATCTCAAACTGATCGGCCGCGCGTAATGCATTACGACTCAGCATCATAAACACCTTGCCGCGCACGCGCAGATACCAGGGTCGTTTACCCATGGTCAGCGACTCATTGGACATGAAAAACGACGTTTCCATCATTTGGCAAGCTAATCCCTCCTGCCAACAGCGGTGAAACACCTCTTCCACGTTGGGCGTTTCCCGCCAGCCGTAGTTGGCAATCACGCGCCAAAAGGTGGGGGAAAGCTGCTCAACCGTAACGCGCTGCACGTTATGCACATAGGGAACCGCCTCGGTGCGCATGGTCAGCAGCACTACCCTTTCATGCAACACTTTGTTGTGCTTGAGATTATGCAGTAAT
Organism: Symbiopectobacterium purcellii; assembly: GCF_052050035.1. GTDB lineage: Bacteria > Pseudomonadota > Gammaproteobacteria > Enterobacterales > Enterobacteriaceae > Symbiopectobacterium > Symbiopectobacterium purcellii_A. The sequence continues at coordinate 1,767,897 of NZ_CP189882.1, read as the reverse complement.
GCAAACGGGATGACGTGCGTAGCGCGCGAGAGATAGACCGCCGTACCCGGCACACGCACCGGCTGGTTTTTCTCGAGTGAGACAATCATCGCATCCAGTGAATTACCATGCTCATGCAAACGGCGCAGCAACCGGAAACGCTCGCTTTTCCAGGTGGTCATAATGGTGAACATGATTAATCCCAGCGCCAGCGGCAACCAACCGCCGGAAAGGATCTTGACCACGTTGGCCAGAAACAGCGGGATATCAATCAACAACATCGCCACCAGCAGCAGCCACACCAAATAGCGGTACCAGTGCCAGTTTTTTACCGCCACGGTCGCAGAAAGAATGCTGGTCAACACCATGGTTCCGGTCACCGCAATACCGTAAGCCGCCGCCAGATTGCCAGAATGCTCGAAGCTGACGATGACAATCACCACCGCGGTATACAGCAGCCAGTTTATCGCAGGAATATAAATCTGCCCGGACTCCATGTCTGACGTATGCACAATACGCATTGGCGGCAGATACCCCAAACGCACCGCCTGGCGCGTCAGCGAGAAGACGCCGGAGATAACGGCCTGAGACGCGATGATAGTCGCCAGCGTTGCCAGGATCAGCAGCGGAATCAACGCCCAATCCGGAGCCAGCAAAAAGAAGGGGTTTTTGATGGCTTCCGGGTTACGCAGCAGCAACGCCCCCTGGCCAAAGTAGTTGAGCACCAATGACGGCAACACCACGGTAAACCACGCCAAGCGAATAGGGAATTTACCAAAGTGCCCCATATCCGCGTAGAGCGCCTCCACCCCAGTTATCGCCAGCACCACAGCACCCAGCGCGAAGAAAGAGATAAACTTGTACTCTATAAAGAAACGCACGGCGTAAACCGGGTTCAATGCCTGAAGCACTTGCGGCGTGTCCATGATACTGCGCACGCCCAGCACCGCCAGCGTCAAAAACCAAATCAGCATCACCGGCGCAAACAGCTTACCCACGCTGCTGGTGCCGTGTTTCTGAATGGCAAACAGCAAGGTCAGCACAATCACCGACAGCGGCACGATGTAGCTATCTAACTCGGGGGCAGCAATCTCAATCCCTTCCATGGCGGAAAGCACCGACATCGCCGGGGTGATCACCACTTCCCCATAAAAAAAACCGCCGCCAATCAGCCCCATGCTCAACACGATGGATGTCATGCGATCGCTGGTGTGGCGTCCGGCCAGTGACATCAGGGTCAAAATCCCCCCTTCTCCGGCGTTGTCAGCTCGCATCACATAGGAGAGATACTTGAGCGACACCACCAGCACCAGCAGCCAGAAGATCAGCGAGAGAAAACCAAATACTGAATGCTGCTCGACGCCAAACCCAAACTGTCCGGAAAGACATTCCCTTAATGTATAAAGTGGGCTGGTGCCGATATCCCCGTACACCACGCCAATAGCTGCCAAGGTAATGGCAGGAAGCGATTGCTTATGCTCTGAGCTCATAGCGCCTATCTTCTGTTGTTTTCACTTTGCGACTTCCGATGTTTTCACTGCGTACAGAGCAACGCGTTTTTCGTAGACTTAGCCCGAAAGCGCACAGTATGCATATATTCATGCAAAAACCCATCCCTTCACGCCGTATCGAAACATCCAGAAATAAACTGGTTTATTGATTAACATAGCCAAAGATGGCAATAATCGATGCAGATACGATTAAAAAAATCTGTGATCTGCCGTATATTATTGCATCATCGTTGATGACTTTATCGCTTGCCGCCCTGTTTTGCCCCATCAGAGTAAAAACGGATCTCTTATGCTTCAATCAGCCTCTTTGGCCGATCGTATTACACGCCTCAGCCAAGCCCTTGAACACGGCTTGTATGAACGTCAGCACACTATTCGCCTGTGCCTGCTCGCCGCGCTCAGCGGCGAAAGCGTGTTTTTGCTGGGGCAGCCGGGCATCGCCAAGAGCATGATCGCGCGTCGTCTGAAGTTCGCGTTTCGTGGCGCCCGTGCTTTCGAATACCTGATGACACGCTTCTCCACTCCGGAAGAGGTGTTTGGCCCGCTGTCGATTCAGGCGCTGAAAGATGAAGGGCGTTATCAGCGTCTTACCGGCGGCTATTTGCCGGAGGCGGAAATCGTCTTTCTGGATGAAATCTGGAAAGCGGGCCCGGCCATTCTCAATACTCTGCTGACAGCCATCAATGAACGGCGCTTTCGCAACGGCAGCCATGAAGAAACCATTCCCATGCGGCTGCTGGTTACCGCCTCCAACGAACTGCCCGAATCAGACAGCAGCTTAGAAGCACTCTATGACCGCATGCTTATTCGCCTGTGGCTGGATAAAGTGCAGGAAAAACAAAACTTCCGCGCATTGTTGACGCATACCGGCAACGATCGCGACAACCCAGTGCCGCTGTCGCTGAGCGTCAGCGATGAAGAGTATCAGGCATGGCAAAGCGCCATCGATCGCATCGCCTTTCCGGATACCTGCTTTGAACTGATTTACGCACTGCGCCAACAGTTGAATACCACTGACAATGCGCCGTACGTTTCCGATCGACGCTGGAAGAAAGCGCTGCGACTGCTGCAAGCCTGTGCGTTATTCTCTGGCCGTGAAAGCATTGTTCCGCTTGATATCATCTTGCTGAAAGATTGCCTGTGGCATGACAGGGATTCACAAACGCTGGTGGAACAGCACACCGAGCAACTCATCACCGCACATGCCTATCAGCAACAGGCTCTGCTGTTCCTCTTGCAGCAATTAAACGTGAAACGACAGCAATATCAGCAGCAACAGAGCGAGTCGCAGGCGATAACGGTCGAAAAACAGGGGGCATTCCTCAGCCGTAAAGCCCACTACCTGCTGCCAGAGGCGCTGAACAAAGAGACGCTAACCGTGGTGTTACAGCGTCCACTGGTACTGAATAATATTGATGTGACACATATCGTGTTAGAAAAAAACGCCTTGCAGTCATGGCTGCAAAAAGGCGGAGAAGGCGAAATCAGGGGAAAACTCAATGGCATCGGGTTTACCCAGCACCTCGACATGTACGTTGATGACCACCTTCATCTTGCGATGCGCGATATCAGCCTACAGACCACCATTCTTTCTTTACCTGAAAAACAAGACTGTACCCTACCGACAGAACTTACTGATGAATATGAGAAATTGCGTCAACAACTGCGCGAGCAGCGACGTCTGTTTCACCACCATCAGCCGTGTTTGTTCATCCCTGCCGACTGGCTGTCAAAAATAGAAGACAGCCTGCAACAGGTCGACGAACAGATACAGCTCTCGTTACAGGATTGATCGAATGTTGACGTTGGAATCGCTGGAAATGCTGTTGTCCATTGACGAAAACGAGCTCTTGGACGACCTGGTTCTCGCGCTGTTGGCAACTCCGCAGCTTGCGGTCTTTCTTGAACAGCACCCGAGAATGAAAGCGGCGCTGCTGCACGATCTGCCCGAATGGAAAGCGTCACTCAAGCAGCGCCTGCGTGCAACCGTGGCACCCGCCGATCTGGAGCGGGAATTTACCTGCTATCAAAATACCCAGACCGTCGACAATCTGACCTTTCAGTCACGCATTCCACGTATCGTTAATACGCTGCAAACGGTGGACTCGCCTTTTCTTTCTCAGGCCAACAAGCTGATCGCACAGACAGAACCGACGCTTGGACAGCGGTTTAGCAACGCCTTCCATGCCTTGTTCTTGCAGCGCTGGAAAATGAGCCTCTCTTTGCAAACGGTCTCCTTGCACCATCAATTGATGGAGGCCGAAAAAGAGATCCTGCTCGATGAATTACAACAGCGGCTAACGCTGACCGGCAAACTGGAAGCCGTTCTGGCAGAGAACGAGACAGCGGCCGGACGATTATGGGATCTCAGCGCGGGAAAATTGATAAAAACCGAGCTGCAAACCCTGATTAACTTCTGCGACTTTCTGCAAAAACAGCCTTCATTGCAGCGCCTCGCCGAGCGTTTAGGCCGCAGTCGGGAAACCAAATCGATTATCTCCACCGAAGCGCCGCGCGAAGCGTTTCGCGTGATGGTTCGCGAACGCCCCATTCCCACTCGAAACGCAACAAAGTGACCCACTGGCCAGAGTCGGATAAAATCACCGTTCTGGCCCTACTGGAGATCCCGTTGCATGCAGGGAAAACATCTGACTCACAAAGAACGGTTCTACATCGAAAAGCGGCGTGGTGATGGGGTTAACCAGGCCACCATCGCCCGGGAACTGGAGCTTCCTCGTTCTACCATCAGCAGGGAACTCAGACGCAATACCGACGCCGCTTTCAACGGGGTCTATTCCTGCAGAAGGGCCGAAACGTTGGCCAGAGGGCGGCGGCAGAAAACACGGCCGGACAGCGTGATTAACCAGCTTGAACCGCACATTCAGGACTTTATCAGAACGGCGCTGTCTACCCACACCTCACCTGAGGTCATCAGTGGGCGCCTGGTCCTGGAATTTGGCCTGTCCGTCAGCAAGAACTCGCTCTATCGCTATATCCAGCAGGAGCGCCGGGCCGGCGGTGAGCTGTATCAGCAGCTCCCTCATCGGGGTAAACGGTATAACTATCAGACCGATGAGAACAAACGCGGTCCTATTCCCAACCGTGTTGGCATTGAGCAGCGGCCGGCCGTTGCTGACCTCAAGCAGGAACCCGGGCATTTCGAGATTGACACCATCTTTGGCAAAGATCAGAAATCATTCCTGCTGACGGTGGTCGATAAAGCCGTCAAGCTGGTCATCATTCGCAAACTGCCCAACAAGCGAGCAGAGACAGTGGTAGCGGCCTTCAGGGACATCGTTGCCAATACCTTCTGCGAGTTTAAAACCCTGACTGCTGACAACGGTTCTGAATTTTCCCAGCACGGGGAAATTACAAAAGTCACGGGGGCACCGGTCTACTTTGCCCGGCCATATCATTCCTGGGAACGCGGGTTGAATGAGCATACCAACGGGCTGATACGGCGTTTTTACCCGAAGGGAACGGACTTCAATTATGTCACCCATCGCAAGGTTGCAGCACTCGAACACCTGCTCAATACGCGAGGCAGAAAATCGCTGGGTTATCGTTCTCCAAATGAGGTATTTTTAACGCACTTACAGGCGGCATAATGCCCTACCGTTTTGTTGCGTTTCGACTGGGAATGGGGCTTCAGGCCAAAACACCGTTGACCTTTTGGGGAATAGCCGTGAGTCCGTGGGGCATCGTGTGAAAAACCACTTTCATCAATAAAAACAATAGGTTTACCTTCTTTTTCATACTGTTGTTTTTTTTGTTGAAATCCCTGCCGGGCGTTTTCGTCGGCTTTCGGATGACGTAGAGTTTTTTTTATAGGTCAATCCCAGCTTTTTAAGCGCTTGCCAAATGGCCTTCTGACAAACGCCAAAACGCTCTGCACGTTCTTTTTGGTAAGCATCTGGATATTGTTCAACATCTTTTATCAACTCGGATTTATCGATCTTTCGCTGACGCGTGGTCGATGCTTTTGACTCTATTTGATTAATCCAACGCGATACAGAGGCAGGGCCAATCCGAAATTGCTTCGCTGTTTCTCGGATACTCAACCCTTCGTTTTTCCGTGTAGATATCACTTTACGTCTAAAATCAACTGAATAGCTCATTTAAATAATGTAATCAAAATTAAGTCGTTTAGCTATATTTCTCCACGACGGGCTGATCGTCGGGAACTGCTCATACCATTTGGCCGCGAAGGCGTCCAGGGCCTCTTCCGCGCCCTCTAGCGTTGCGGAACTATAGATGGTGCGCAGGTCAGCAGCAACGGCCTTACGCTCTTTCCAGCCGACGTAGCGCAGCGAGTTCCGCACCTGATGCACAATGCAGAGCTGTACCCGCGTATGCGGGTAAACAGCTTCAATGGCATCAGGAAAGCCTTTCAGGCCATCGCAGCAGGCGACGAAGATGTCCTTTAGCCCACGATTTTTCAGTTCTGTCATCACAGATAACCAGAACTTGGCCCCCTCAGTTTTGGCTATCCATAGCCCCAGCAGCTCTTTTTCGCCCTGGCCGTTGACGCCGAGGGCCAGATAAACAGACTTGTTGGCCACGGCTCCGCCGTCCTGGCTTTTGACAACAATACAGTCAAGGTAAACAATGGGATAAAGCGCATCCAGCGGCCGTTGCTGCCAGCGCTTAACGTCATCCATCACAGCATTGGTCACTTTGTAGTGGTCAACTAAATTTGGCCACCCTACCTGACTGTTGATGGAACAGCCGTTCTGATTCATTTGGTGTTAACCCACCGTTATACCAGTGAGGTCTGACATCGCTATAATAATGGGTTATGTAGCGAATAATGGATGATTGAGCAGTACTAAAGCTTTGGTAGCCAGTCGTTGGCACCCATTCAGTCTTCAGACTACGGAAGAATCGCTCCATCGGACTATTATCCCAACAATTTCCTCTGCGACTCATACTTTGGGTCATCTGATAACGCCACAATGCCCGCCTATACTGACGACTGGTGTAATGGCTTCCTTGGTCACTATGAAACATGACTTGTTTGGGATGCCCACGCAGTTCCCAAGCCATTTGTAGTGCTTTGGGGCTTTGTTGAATAATTTAACCGTTTGATTTACATCTTCTTTAGTTAGAATGCATTTACAGAGAATGTATTTTGTTAGAACGACAAATCAAATAGTTAGCACAATAAAAAGCATTCCGAGAGGAAAAATTAGTCGTTGAAATTTTATAATGCTTATATAAATCAGTATCTTAAATTATTCAACAAAGCCGTGCTTTGGCTGTTAATTCTGAATCTGGCGAAAACGACATTGCCCAACCCACGGGTTTTCGGGCAAATAAATCTAATACCACCGCCAGATACGCCCATCGGTCGCCTGTCCAAATATAGGTTACATCGCCGCACCAAACCTGGTCAGGCTTGGTAACAGCGAACTGCCTATTGAGCAGATTTGTAATATCAATACGTTCATTTCCACCGCGGTTGTATTGATGTTTTCTTGTTTGGCAACTAACGAGGGTTAATTCTTTCATCAACTTACCCGCTAACCACCGCCCAAGTTTCACGTCGTGTGTATTGGTAACCATCGTGGCGATAGTCCTTGCGCCCGCAGACCCGCCACTAACGTTCCACGCTTCGCTGACCAGGCTACGTTTTATCGTCCGCTCAATATCTGGCTCCTTAGGTCGACACCAATAGCGATAACTGCTTCGGTGAACATTAAAAATACGACACAACGCTTTCACTGGATAAAGCGCTCTTAGCTTTTCAACTACCGAGAATTTTTCAGTGAGTCGGACATTAAGAGCGCAGTAGCCTTTTTTAAGATGGCATTCTCCATTTCCAGTCGGTGGATTTTTTTCTTCATTTCTCTGAACTCAATTTGTTCAGGTGTTAATGGCAGACCAGGCGATGTTTTCCCTTGACGTTCTAAACGAAGGGCTCTTACCCACCGGCTAATCGCTGAAAGACTGACGTTAATGGCTTTCGCGGCTTCCTGGTAGGTATAATTTTGGTCAAGGACTAATTTGGCGGTTTCACATTTAAATTCAGCAGTAATTATTTTACTCATTTTGGCACCTATAAAAATTATGAGGTAAGCATATCACCTCTACTTAGGTGGCCAAATTCAGTATGCCACTACAGTTGATAACCCTCTGGAATATAGAGAAATAATGCGGTCATCGAAGCCGTTAAGCTGTTTTTCGTTCTTACCGATCAGTGTCGGCTCGAAGGTACTGTTGCGGTCACGCGGAATATCGAGCTCGATCTCCCCATTTTGGCTACGTACGCTCTTGGATGTCTTGCCATTGCGGGAGTTGCCTGAATGATTACCTGCCGGGTCATGCTTAGCATACCCAAGGTGCATCTCCATCTCAGCTTCAAGAACCCGTTCCGCCAGTCTTTTAGTCAGCACCGGCTTTGTTGAATAATTTAAGATACTGATTTATATAAGCATTATAAAATTTCAACGACTAATTTTTCCTCTCGGAATGCTTTTTATTGTGCTAACTATTTGATTTGTCGTTCTAACAAAATACATTCTCTGTAAATGCATTCTAACTAAAGAAGATGTAAATCAAACGGTTAAATTATTCAACAAAGCCGTCAGCACCTTGAGTAGGCCTGATTCACCCAGAAGCTCCTGAGGGGAGTGACAATCTTGAAGCAGTTGGTCAATAAGTTCGTTGCTGATAGGCATTTTGTTATCCTTTGAAGGTTTTCCTCAAAATGCCATTTACACAGATTATTTTACAGTCTCTATCGGTTTAGCGACACTGCGGTTGTTTCTGTATTTTTTCTTCCTTTTCTGTTACATCTGATGGTCTTGTCACCGCACGGTAAATCTGCAATGTCTCTGTTAATCAAAGCCATTCTTGGCTCTGTCATTGTTGTGCTGATTGGTATTTTGGCTAAGACCAGACACTACTATATTTCGGGGCTGATCCCGCTGTTTCCTACCTTTGCCTTAATTGCTCACTACATCGTAGGAACAGAGCGCGGTACAGAAGCGCTGCGAGCCACCATCCTCTTTGGCATCTGGTCGATCATTCCCTATCTGATTTACCTGATATCACTCTACTATTTTACCGCATCCATGAAGCTGCCATTGGCATTGTTATCCGCAGTGGCCTGTTGGAGCGCTTCTGCGTATGTATTGATCAAAGTCTGGGCGCACGTCTATAACTCGTAGCGCATACCCCGTGGCGATTGGGTGCCTGAATGACGAGAATGGATATCACAGAAAGATGGCTTCATTGCTATTACTGCGCCTTCTACGTGATTTCTTTTTGCTACAGCAAAGCGTCGCGTCCTCTGAAGGTGAGGATGAGGCGGTCAGGGCCAGGCTGCGATAATCGTTACTCAGGATCATGGCGCATATCCTTTCCCACGACACGATATCATGCTCCTCGCTAGCGCATGCCTCTTCATCCGGTATGCACGTCAGAAAGCCGCGCGAACGGTGCCAACTCAGGTACTGAGCGATATTGACGCGGAATTGATCTGCCATTTTCTGCGGCATTGAGTTCAAAAGGAATGTGGCATGGTTTTGCCATGTCCTCTCGCCGGGTTTTCGGGCGTTATCACAGGGTCCAGCACAACTAGACGTGGCCGGTTGCGCATAGTCTGCCTTACACCGAAAAATTTCTGCGGTTTGTTGTTCGAACGGTTCTTGTATTTTCATGCTGGTACGTGGTGCACCTGAGCGATACATGAGGTCATACAAGGGGTTATAAGTCGCTTTTGACAGGCTGTTAAATAACCATACGTCTTGCGATTGCCAATCAAACAGAGGATAGAGCGTTTGAATCTGGCTGCTGGTCTCTGATGTAGAGAGGCGTTTATTGCGGCCTACGCCATAGCTTGTTTGTGTCGGTTGACTGTCGGTGTTGGCATATTCATTGGACAGCGTTCCCATGACGAAAGCGAGTGTTTTTCCAGAGGAGAGCCAATTGAGAAACGCAGAGGTAAAGTTGCTCTCCATCATTGCATAATGGTAAAACGGAAAGTGCTTTTTATCCGTAATGGCGTCTGCCGGCGGAATTCTCCACCACTCAACATTATCTTCCCAAGATATCCAGGTGCGTGAAGGATAGCGTTGATTATTTTCAGTTGTGAGCGGTAGCGCAATCCAATAAAAATGTTCGATGACCTCGCAATATAGCTGTTTCAAGCGTTGTATATGCGAAATGGTTTGCGTATGTTGAGCTTCCTGATCAATAAATAACACGGTGATTTTTTTACCGTGAGATTTAGCAACCGTAGCCGCAAGATGTAATAATACCGTTGAGCTTTTTCCTCCAGATAAGGAGATACACACTTCTTCATGATCCCTGAAAACGATATCAAGGCGTAATAACGCTGCATCAAAAACGTTGGATATAGAATGTGGCTCTTTCATCTTATGGCCTTGGTGGTAAGGTTTTTTCTGGGTTGCCGAGGCTTTGTTGAATAATTTAAGATACTGATTTATATAAGCATTATAAAATTTCAACGACTAATTTTTCCTCTCGGAATGCTTTTTATTGTGCTAACTATTTGATTTGTCGTTCTAACAAAATACATTCTCTGTAAATGCATTCTAACTAAAGAAGATGTAAATCAAACGGTTAAATTATTCAACAAAGCCGGTTGCCGACTGATAGCGAACTGTGAACCTTTATATTTTGTAGGGTTGGTATGAGAAATGAATCTCGTTATCATACTTGTTAAAAATAACCGATTCGCAAAGAGGGTCCTTCCCGCAAGTTAACGCTAACCATATGATATATTTTATATTATTGAGGCGTTCTGAATGGGCAACCCTCTGTGTTTGTATTTTTTATGGTCGTTAATATAAACTTTTTTTCGTCATTTTTTGTCATTTTTCGTTCAATTAATTGCAAATTTTTATAGGGAAATAGTCATCAGTTTAGCGATTGTTATTGGTTTGTTTATTTACTGTTTAATAATGGTTGTAATTGTCAGCGGCTTTGTTGAATAATTTAACATGCTGATTTACATAATTATTATAACACTTCAACAACTAAGTTTTCCAGCCGTAATGCTTTTTATTGTGCTAACTACTTGATTTGTCGTTCTAACAAAATACAGTCTCTGTACATGCATTCTACCTAAAGAAGATGTAAATCAAACGGTTAAATTATTCAACAAAGCCATTGTCAGCCAGAGAGTAAAGTGCTCGTCTAGCCGATTGATGTGTTTTCAATGCGCATTTTTATCGTCAAGGATGTGGTATATTTTTCTTTTTTTGTGTCTTAAATGAGACAGTGACCCAGTAGGATCAGACAGGTAAAATCGATTTGGTTTTGATTTTATTGAATGTAAAAATCTGTATTTTTTGACATCCGCTGATTTTTTCAGGATATAGATGAAAGTCTCGAATACCTAACCTGATATGAGCAGGTATTAAAATCAAGAATTATCTGAATTCATATGTTATTCTTCTGTGATATGGCATCACACCTTGGCTGGTGTTGTTCGTGCTGCGAATGAGCGTGTTGGCTTCTTGAGTGTCAGGAAAGCCTCGCATTAACGTTGCCCTTATCACCGGACGCCGTTGTGTTGAAGACGAAAAGAGGAAAGCCGCCCAGCAAGGCATTATTGAGATTAGGGAAAATGGGCTTTGTTGAATAATTTAACCGTTTGATTTACATCTTCTTTAGGTAGAATACATGTACAGAGACTGTATTTTGTTAGAACGACAAATCAAGTAGTTAGCACAATAAAAAGCATTACGGCTGGAAAACTTAGTTGTTGAAGTGTTATAATAATTATGTAAATCAGCATGTTAAATTATTCAACAAAGCCGGGAAAATGTTGGCGTTTTTGCTAAAGGGCGGAATGTAGTGAATGAAGCTATGTGTGTTTAGCGAATGGCATCTACTGCTCGGTATAAAAGCGGCTTACCACAACGTCGTGAAATGACGTGCCGTAAATTAGCTTTTTAACGGAGTGATAAGAACCATAGTTATATGCGATTCGAGGTTTGCCAAGGGTGGGGGATCATGTAAACGCAGTACTCTTTAGGATCATGTTTATAATAACAATGAGTGAAAGTGTCACGCGGCTTTGTTGAATAATTTAACCGTTTGATTTACATCTTCTTTAGTTAGAATGCATTTACAGAGAATGTATTTTGTTAGAACGACAAATCAAATAGTTAGCACAATAAAAAGCATTCCGAGAGGAAAAATCAGTCGTTGAAATTTTATAATGCTTATATAAATCAGTATCTTAAATTATTCAACAAAGCCCTGTAGATGTTCATTCGCATCTTTTCATGATATCGGTTTGGTTGCCCTTTGTTGGATAGGTAACTTTAGGATGATCAACGTTAAGCCTGTACGGCAAGCGGGAAAGTTAAATCTCGCGATAAATACGTAGCGGAGGGGTTATGGTAATAAATAATGTCTTGCTCTTTGGTCAAGATTCCTTTTTTTGTAAGACGTATCTGACATTTTGCTGAAAAAAACATTCAACATGTACATGTGAAAAATTATCGTCAATTTTTCGGCTTTGTTGAATAAATCGAACTTTCAGGGGATCGCCGGATCAAAGCACTATCATCGCTCCCGATAGCAGCTCCCCATGGCAAAGCAAAAGTTTAAAATCACCAACTGGCCCACCTACAACAAAGCACTCAGACAACGCGGCTCCCTGACGGTCTGGCTTGATGAGTCCGCCATCGCTGCATGGACTGACAGTGCTTCGCCTGAAGGTCGTGGTCGGCCGCTTTACTACACCGATATGGCTGTTACCACGGTTTTGATGATAAAGCGCGTGTTTAACCTGTCGCTCCGGGCATTACAGGGCTTTGTCGACTCGGTTTTTACACTGATGAGCCTGCCACTGCGCTGCCCGGACTACTCTCTGGTCAGTCGGCGGGCAAAAACCGTCAGTATCAGCATAAAAACGCCAACGCGTGGTGAAATCTCGCATCTGGTCATCGACAGTACCGGTCTGAAGGTCTTTGGCGAAGGTGAATGGAAAGTCAGGCAGCATGCGGCTGACAGACGAAGAGTGTGGCGCAAGCTTCATCTGGCAGCAGACAGTGCGACGCATGAGATTATCTGTGCCGACTTATCGCTCAGCGGAACGACAGATGCGCAGGCACTGCCGGGCCTGATTAACCAAACCCACCGAAAAATCAGGGAAGTGTCAGCAGACGGTGCTTATGACGCCCGTTACTGCCACGATGCGTTGCTAAGAAAGAAAATCAGGCCCCTTATCCCGCCGCGAAGCGGAGCCAAATACTGGCAGGACAAGTACTATGAACGTAACCATGCGGTGGCGAATCAGCGTCTGAGCGGGAGTAATGATATGTGGAAAAAGAAAGTGGGTTATCACCGGCGTTCAGTGGCAGAAACAGCGATGTTCCGCATAAAAACTTTGCTGGGTGGCCATCTGAGCCTGCGTGACTATGAGGCTCAAGTAGGTGAAGCCATAGCGATGGTCAAAGCGCTGAACCGTATGACGTTGTTGGGTATGCCACACAGCGTCAGGATAGGATAACAGGTGTAGCAGAGGGAGTCATCCTGTCGGCTAATTCTGATTTATTCAACAAAGCCGCTACGTACGCTCTTGGATGTCTTGCCATTGCGTGAGTTGCCTGAATGATTACCAGCCGGGTCATGCTTAGCATACCCAAGGTGCATCTCCATCTCAGCTTCAAGAACCCGTTCCGCCAGTCTTTTAGTCAGCACCTTGAGTAGGCCTGATTCACCCAGCAGATCCTGAGGGGAGTGACAATCTTGAAGCAGTTGGTCAATAAGTTCGTTGCTGATAGGCATTTTGTTATCCTTTGAAGGTTTTCCTCAAAATGCCATTTACACAGATTATTTTACAGTCTCGCTTTGGTAGCCAGTCGTTGGCACCCATTCAGTCTTCAGACTACGGAAGAATCGCTCCATCGGACTATTATCCCAACAATTTCCTCTGCGACTCATACTTTGGGTCATCTGATAACGCCACAATGCCTGCCTATACTGACGACTGGTGTAATGGCTTCCTTGGTCACTATGAAACATGACTTGTTTGGGATGCCCACGCAGTTCCCAAGCCATTTGTAGGGCTTTGTTGAATAATTTAAGATACTGATTTATATAAGCATTATAAAATTTCAACGACTAATTTTTCCTCTCGGAATGCTTTTTATTGTGCTAACTATTTGATTTGTCGTTCTAACAAAATACATTCTCTGTAAATGCATTCTAACTAAAGAAGATGTAAATCAAACGGTTAAATTATTCAACAAAGCCCATTTGTAGTGCTTTGGCTGTTAATTCTGAATCTGGCGAAAACGACATTGCCCAACCCACGGGTTTTCGGGCAAATAAATCTAATACCACCGCCAGATACGCCCATCGGTCGCCTGTCCAAATATAGGTTACATCGCCGCACCAAACCTGGTCAGGCTTGGTAACAGCGAACTGCCTATTGAGCAGATTTGGAATATCAATACGTTCATTTCCACCGCGGTTGTATTGATGTTTTCTTGTTTGGCAACTAACGAGGGTTAATTCTTTCATCAACTTACCCGCTAACCACCGCCCAAGTTTCACGTCGTGTGTGGCTTTGTTGAATAATTTAACCGTTTGATTTACATCTTCTTTAGTTAGAATGCATTTACAGAGAATGTATTTTGTTAGAACGACAAATCAAATAGTTAGCACAATAAAAAGCATTCCGAGAGGAAAAATTAGTCGTTGAAATTTTATAATGCTTATATAAATCAGCATGTTAAATTATTCAACAAAGCCGTCGTGTGTATTGGTAACCATCGTGGCGATAGTCCTTGCGCCCGCAGACCCGCCACTAACGTTCCACGCTTCGCTGACCAGGCTACGTTTTATCGTCCGCTCAATATCTGGCTCCTTAGGTCGACACCAATAGCGATAACTGCTTCGGTGAACATTAAAAATACGACACAACGCTTTCACTGGATAAAGCGCTCTTAGCTTTTCAACTACCGAGAATTTTTCAGTAAACTAGTTGCTGAATAGAGACTTGCATTTTTTGTCAGGCTATTGAGAATAAAAAGAGGTTTAACTTAGAGAATAAAGGTTTGAAATGAAAGAGCGGTTGTTACGAGATAATCGTTTATGTAAAGCAATCATTGGATTATCAGTCGAAGAATTGAAAAATTTAGCCGCTGAATTTTCAGCTTGTTATTTGATTTATCGGAAAAAGAATCGAAAAGATCACGAGCGGCAGATGGGTGCAGGGCAGAAAGGATTTATCCCAACCCCATTAGATAAACTGCTTTTTATTTTATTGTATTTAAAATGTTATCCGACCTATGATTTGCAAGCACTTCTTTTTGGTTTAGATAGAACACGGGTATGTCGCTGGGTAAAAATATTATTGCCGGTTTTAGAGATGACCTTGGGGCGAGAATGTGTTTTGCCCGCTCGTCAAATTCGCTCTGCTGAGGAATTTTTTCGCGCCTTTCCTGGAGTTAAAGACGTCTTTATTGATGGGACAGAGCGACCTGTCCAAAAGCCTAAGAATCTGCGTCGGCGAAAAAAAATGTATTCGGGAAAGAAAAGACAGACCACTCGAAAAGCGCTTATTATGACTGACGAAACAAGGCAAATTGGATTTATCCCCATGAGTAAAAATGGGCGCCGTCACGATAAACGCTTACTCGATAAAGTCGATATAATTCGCCATATTCCTCCTGAGGTAACCATCTGGGCAGATACCGGTTTTCAAGGTATAGATAAACAGCATCCTAATACACAAATCCCAAAAAAAGGAACTCGAAAAAGACCTTTATCGCCTGAACAAAAACAAGAAAATAAAATAATCTCGGGCATCCGTATTACAGTTGAACACGCCATCGCGGGTATCAAGCGCCTCGGTTGCATGACCCAAATTTTACGGAATTGATGATACCTTCTTACTCCTTAGCGCCGGTCTTTGGAATTTCCATCTCAGAACAGCGTAAAATTTACTTCAATCACCGAAACACCCTTATTTCACTATTAAGCAACACGCTTAGGCTTTGTTGAATAATTTAACGTTTTGATTTACAACTTCTTTAGGTGGGATGCATGTACAGAAAATGTATTTTGTTAGAGCGATAAATCAAATAGTTAGCACAATAAAAAGCATTACGGTAGTAAAATTTAGTCGTTAAAATTTTATAATACCCATTTAAATCAGTATTTTAAATTATTCAACAAAGCCACACGCTTATTGAAAACCGTCATCATTCGCAAACTGCCTAATAAGCGTGCGGAGACTGTGGTTGCTGCTTTCAGGGACATTGAAGCTAATACCTTTTGCAAGTTTAAGACCCTAACAGCTGATAACGGCCCTGAATTCGCTCTGCACGAGCAAATTACTCAAATCACAGGGGCGCAGGTCTACTTTGCCCATCCTTATCATTCCTGGGAGAGGGGCTTGAATGAGCACACCAACGGGCTGATACGACGTTTTTACCCAAAGGGAACAGACTTCAGTCAGGTCAGTCATCGTAAGATTGCCGAACTCGAACACATACTCAATACAAGGGGCAGAAAATCGCTGGGCTATCGTTCCCCCAATGAGGTATTTTTAACGCACTTACTGGTGGCATAAGCCTCGAGTCTGTAAAGAATTTTGTGTAAATGGCTCCATTGCTTAACCGGAGATTCGTTCTCCATACATCAACATGAATTGGCTCATAGCAGGTTTCCAGTCTCTGATTGGCAAGGTCCATTTAGCAGAGATATTATGCAAGGCTAGATAGAGTAATTTTATCACCGAGTCATCCGTTGGAAATATTCGTCGCGTTTTCGTTATCTTGCGCAATGAAGCATTTAACGACTCTATCGCGTTGGTGGTGTAGATAACCTTGCGGATCTCCGGCGGAAAGTCAAAAATGACGATGAGACGTTCCCAATTATTTCTCCACGACGGGCTGATCGTCGGGAACTGTTCATCCCATTTGGCCGCGAAGGCATCCAGGGCCTCTTCAGCGCCCTCTAGCGTTGCGGAACTATAGATGGTGCGCAGGTCAGCAGCAACGGCCTTACGCTCTTTCCAGCCGACGTAGCGCAGCGAGTTCCGCACCTGATGCACAATGCAGAGCTGTACCCGCGTATGCGGGTAAACAGCTTCAATGGCATCAGGAAAGCCTTTCAGGCCATCGCAGCAGGCGACGAAGATGTCCTTTAGCCCACGATTTTTCAGTTCTGTCATCACAGATAACCAGAACTTGGCCCCCTCAGTTTTGGCTATCCATAGCCCCAGCAGCTCTTTTTCGCCCTGGCCGTTGACGCCGAGGGCCAGATAAACAGACTTGTTGGCCACGGCTCCGCCGTCCTGGCTTTTGACAACAATACAGTCAAGGTAAACAATGGGATAAAGCGCATCCAGCGGCCGTTGCTGCCAGCGCTTAACTTCATCCATCACAGCATTGGTCACTTGAGAAATGAAGCCAGCGGAAACATCGACCCCGTAGACTTCTTTAAAGTGTGCCTGAATATCACGGGTTGATAACCCTCTGGAATAGAGAGAAATAATGCGGTCATCGAAGCCGTTAAGCTGTTTTTCGTGCTTACCGATCAGTGTCGGCTCGAAGGTACTGTTGCGGTCGCGCGGAATATCGAGCTCGATCTCCCCATTTTGGCTACGTACGCTCTTGGATGTCTTGCCATTGCGTGAGTTGCCTGAATGATTACCAGCCGGGTCATGCTTAGCATACCCAAGGTGCATCTCCATCTCAGCTTCAAGAACCCGTTCCGCCAGTCTTTTAGTCAGCACCTTGAGTAGGCCTGATTCACCCAGCAGATCCTGAGGGGAGTGACAATCTTGAAGCAGTTGGTCAATAAGTTCGTTGCTGATAGGCATTTTGTTATCCTTTGAAGGTTTTCCTCAAAATGCCATTTACACAGATTATTTTACAGTCTCTAAGCCTCTACCGTTTTGTTGCGTTTCGAGTGGGAATGGGGCATTCCGGCAGTTCTGTTGTAAATGAAAGCTCTTTACTCATTACGTTACCCTCAACGCCCCTAATTAACTTGCGAGCCAGGCGGGTAGGGTTTCCCGCTTTTCGGTTGGCCGACCTAGACTCGCAAGACCAGTTTAATCTCTATTCGCTACAGGTAACAGAACCACATTTTGATGATTACCCGCAAGAAGTTCTAAGCGGTCATACCACTTATTCAGTGCGTTCAGCTTTTCCGGCAGGTATAGACTACGGTTGTATACCGCCATGACGCCGCCCAACGAGTGACCAAGAAGCAATTCAACTATGTGGGGCGGTATGCCCAAATCATTCATGTCCGTTGAGAACGTGCGGCGCAGATCGTGAAGTGTCCACGGCTCAGAATGCCCCAATCGTTGATAAATCCTGCTGCCAGTGGCACTTACCGCTGTATTCTCTTTTAATTCACCAAGCAAATAGCCCGTTTTTTTATTCTGCTCTACCAATCGCTCAATCAGCGGACATATTCTATCAGGGATCGGTCTTACTATTTTTTCACCCGTCTTGCTGTGCTGTTCTGGAACAGTCCATAAACGCGATTTTAAATCCCACTCATCAATATTCGATAATCGAACCTCTACGGTACGGGAACCAAAAATCACCAGCAGATAAATAAGATTTTCATAATAGGGGGAGAAAAAATTGCTGTTTATCGCCTGTAATAACTCCGTTAGCTCCGTGTTTGAAAGAAGCCGCTTACGTCTATTTATCTTAACGCCGATATCTTGCATCGTTAAGCGGCTTTGGGCTTTGTTGAATAATTTAACATGCTGATTTACATAATTATTATAACACTTCAACAACTAAGTTTTCCAGCCGTAATGCTTTTTATTGTGCTAACTATTTGATTTGTCGTTCTAACAAAATACATTCTCTGTAAATGCATTCTAACTAAAGAAGATGTAAATCAAACGGTTAAATTATTCAACAAAGCCCGTCATACGGTTCAGCGCTTTGACCATCGCTATGGCTTCACCTACTTGAGCCTCATAGTCACGCAGGCTCAGATGGCCACCCAGCAAAGTTTTTATGCGGAACATCGCTGTTTCTGCCACTGAACGCCGGTGATAACCCACTTTCTTTTTCCACATATCATTACTCCCGCTCAGACGCTGATTCGCCACCGCATGGTTACGTTCATGGTACTTGTCCGGCCAGTATTTGGCTCCGCTTCGCGGCGGGATAAGGGGCCTGATTTTCTTTCTTAGCAACGCATCGTGGCAGTAACGGGCGTCATAAGCACCGTCTGCTGACACTTCCCTGATTTTTCGGTGGGTTTGGTTAATCAGGCACGGCAGTGCCTGCGCATCTGTCGTTCCGCTGAGCGATAAGTCGGCACAGATAATCTCATGCGTCGCACTGTCTGCTGCCAGATGAAGCTTGCGGCTTTGTTGAATAATTTAACCGTTTGATTTACATCTTCTTTAGGTAGAATGCATTTACAGAGAATGTATTTTGTTAGAACGACAAATCAAATAGTTAGCACAATAAAAAGCATTCCGAGAGGAAAAATTAGTCGTTGAAATTTTATAATGCTTATATAAATCAGTATCTTAAATTATTCAACAAAGCCGAAGCTTGCGCCACACTCTTCGTCTGTCAGCCCCATGCTGCCTGACTTTCCATTCACCTTCGCCAAAGACCTTCAGACCGGTACTGTCGATGACCAGATGCGAGATTTCACCACGCGTTGGCGTTTTTATGCTGATACTGACGGTTTTTGCCCGCCTACTGACCAGAGAGTAGTCCGGGCAGCGCAGTGGCAGGCTCATCAGTGTAAAAACCGAGTCGACAAAGCCCTGTAATGCCCGGAGCGACAGGTTAAACACGCGCTTTATCATCAAAACCGTGGTAACAGCCATATCGGTGTAGTAAAGCGGCCGACCACGACCTTCAGGCGAAGAACTGTCAGTCCATGCAGCGATGGCCGACTCATCAAGCCAGACCGTCAGGGAGCCGCGTTGTCTGAGTGCTTTGTTGTAGGTGGGCCAGTTGGTGATTTTAAACTTTTGCTTTGCCATGGGGAGCTGCTATCGGGAGCGATGATAGTGCTTTGATCCGGCGATCCCCTGAAAGTTCGATTTATTCAACAAAGCCTCGTTAAGCCATCGAGAGCGTGGCACACAGCAAAGCGACGCACACAGCAAAATTTAAACGCCTGCTGTGACATTTGCAGCAGCATCCCAGCAACGCTAGGTGCTTTCTTTTTCGCTCTTGTAAGGCAGGTTAGCCAATGGTGTGTTTCACAGTCTGAAAGTGCCATATCACCGATAAACGGAAACACATGGTTATTAAACCGTTCCCGATACCGGGCATCATTAACAAGGTTTCCATCTACGTATTCAGCCAGCCAGTAATCTATCGCATCTTTCACTGTAACGGGTTTGAGCGTGGTTTCGCGGTCAAGTTTCATCATTCTTTGTGGATCGCGCCCTTCTGCCAGCCATCGGCGGCACTGGTCACGCATTTCACGAGCCTTCGCCAGAGTCATCTCTGGATATCTGCCAATCTTGGCCCTGGATATTGGAGACTCTCGCCCACCCAGACGATATTGGAAATACAAACTGATCACGCCACTCGTACTAATCCGTACTATCAACCCACCCCCGTCAGATAGGATTGATTCTTTATCCCTTGGCGCTGCAAAAAGGGCTTTTAACTTTTTATCAGTGAATCGGTTTATACTGGATGCCATAGCTGCGTTCTCTGTTTCCACGTACATCACCACGTACATCACAGGTTAACGCAAAAGCGGCAAAACAGCAAAAAAATACTGGAAAAATAAACAGTATAAAATTTTGTTAACTTGCTGATTTTTTTATATTAAATGAAAAAGAATACGGAAACAAAAAAACACTATGTTGAGTTATCGCCACAGTTTCCATGCCGGCAACCATACCGACGTACTGAAGCACACCGTTCAGAGCCTGATCATTACTGCGCTCAAAGAAAAAGAGAAACCGTTTCTGTATCTGGATACCCATGCAGGGGCCGGGCGTTATCAGCTTAGCGGTGAACATGCGGAGCGCACCGGGGAGTATCTGGAGGGTATTGCCAAACTGTGGCAGCGGGACGACATTCCCGAAGCGTTGACCCCTTACCTGAATGCGGTTAAAGCCTACAACAGTAACGGTACGCTACGTTTCTACCCCGGTTCGCCGCTGATAGCGCGCCAACTGCTGCGCGAGCAGGACAGTATTCACCTGACGGAGTTGCACCCGAGCGACTTCCCGTTGCTGCGCGGTGAGTTTCAACGTGATTCGCGAGCTAAAGTGGTGCGTGAAGATGGCTATCAGCAGTTGAAATCCCAATTGCCACCCGCCTCTCGCCGTGGATTTATCCTGATAGACCCTCCCTACGAATTAAAAACCGACTATCAGGCAGTGGTCAAAGGGATTCAGGAAAGTTACAAACGTTTTGCCACCGGCGTGTACGCGCTGTGGTATCCTGTGGTATTACGCCAACAAATCAAACGTATGCTCAAAGATCTGGAAGCCACTGGTATCCGTAATATTCTGCAAATTGAACTGGCAATGCTGCCTGACAGCGATCGCTATGGCATGACGGCGTCAGGCATGATTGTCATCAACCCGCCGTGGAAACTGCACGCGCAAATGCAAACGCTGCTGCCGTGGTTGCACGGCGTGCTTGCGCATAATGGCACTGGGCATACGCTGATTGAGCAAGTGGTGCCAGAATAACCTGAGAGGTTTTACCTGTTGCACCCATCGGCAAAACCAACGTTAACGGTTTTGCCGCAGACCGGGTTCAGGGGTTACACTGCGTTTTATTCTCTTCACTTAACCATGGATCTTCTCATGACAAAGCATTATGACTATCTCGCCATCGGTGGCGGCAGTGGCGGTATTGCGTCCATTAACCGTGCGGCAATGTATGGGCAAAAATGTGCGTTGATTGAAGCAAAGTATCTGGGCGGTACCTGCGTTAATGTCGGCTGCGTACCGAAAAAGGTCATGTGGCACGCGGCGCAGATTGCCGAAGCGATCCATCTGTATGGGCCAGACTATGGTTTTGATACCACCGTTAATGCCTTTAACTGGGATGTCCTGGTGAAGAACCGCAGTGCCTATATCGATCGCATTCATCAGTCCTACAACAATGTGCTGGGCAAAAACAAGGTGGACGTTATCCACGGTTTTGCGCGTTTTGTCGATGCGCATACCATTGAAGTGAATGGCGAAACCATTACTGCCGACCATATTGTGATCGCAACGGGAGGCCGGCCGACGCGTCCTTCGATTCCCGGGGCTGAGTACGGTATCGATTCCGACGGTTTTTTTGCGCTTGACGGTTTGCCAAAGCGCACGGCAATTGTCGGTGCGGGCTATATCGCCGTTGAGATCGCCGGTGTTGTGAACGCGCTCGGTTCCGAAACCCATCTGTTTGTGCGCAAGCACGCGCCGTTGCGCGGCTTTGACCCGCTGATCTTCACTACGCTGGTGGAGGTGATGAAGGCAGAAGGGCCGATGCTGCATACCGAATCCTCGCCGCAGTCCGTGGAGAAAAACGCCGATGGTAGCCTGACTCTGCATCTGATCAACGGTGAATCTTATACCGTGGATTGCCTGATTTGGGCGATTGGCCGTGAGCCAGCAACCGATAACCTCAATATTGAAGCCGCGGGTGTCATCAAAGACGAGCGTGGTTTTATCAAGGTGGATAAATACCAAAACACCAACGTGCCGGGGGTTTATGCGGTGGGCGGCAACACTGGCGCCGTCGAACTGACGCCAGTGGCTGTTGCGGCGGGGCGCCGCCTCTCAGAACGGCTGTTTAACAACAAGCCGGAAGAGCATCTGGATTACACCAATATTCCCACCGTGGTGTTCAGCCATCCGCCGATTGGCACTGTCGGGTTGACCGAACCGCAAGCGCGGGAAAAATTCGGTGATGATCAGGTTAACGTTTACACCTCTTCTTTCACCGCGATGTATACCGCCGTAACGCAGCACCACCAACCGTGCCGCATGAAGCTGGTGTGTGTCGGACCGGAAGAGAAGATCGTGGGTATACATGGCATCGGTTTTGGCATGGATGAAATGCTACAAGGCTTTGCCGTGGCGGTGAAAATGGGCGCGACCAAACGCGACTTCGACAATACCGTGGCGATTCACCCGACCGCGTCGGAAGAGTTTGTGACGATGCGCTAAGGCTGCTGCCTAACCGCTTCTCCAATGCCCTAAAAGAAGCTCAATCGCGAGCTTCTTTTTTATTGGTGGCACTCTACGGTTTACGGCCTCGACGCTTCAGCGCGATAAGCGAGCAGAAATATCGTGATGGCGCGAGAGACCGCCTCTTCAACGCCTAGGAATTTCAAACTTTTTGGGGCCCCTGATTTCGGGGGCTGGCAACGATGAAAACCGGCTTTTTTATCGTGAATGCCTCTGTGTTTGGGTGATTTTTGAACACATTGCGCGTTTTTTGATTACATCGCCAAATTCCAGGCAGAGTTTCCCCGCATTATCCAACGTAACGCATTCGTGCTATCTCCCCGGCGTTCGCGATTAGCTTCTCCAGTGCCGTTGCCGGCAGCGCCCGGCTGAACGCCATTTTTGCCCCGCACAGCAGGCAGGCAAACGGGTCTGTATTCAGTAAACCAGTTGCTGAATAGAGACTTGCATTTTTTGTCAGGCTATTGAGAATAAAAAGAGGTTTAACTTAGAGAATAAAGGTTTGAAATGATCAACAAAGAGCGGTTGTTATAGCCAAGCGACTTAATTTTGATTACACCATATGGACTGAGAACAAACTCTCTGTATCGCAACCCATCTCTCTTTTTTTGCTTTTTGCTTGTGCCCATTTATGCTCAATTGGGTTAAGATCTGGCGAATATGTAGGCAAATACTCCACCATATACCCTGCATCGATGATGACTTGTTGAATATTATGTTTTTTGTGAAAAATGGCATTGTCCATCATGATTACACTGTTTTTAGGGAGTACTGGGATAAGGACTTGTGTGACCCAGGCATAGAAAACATCGCTGTTAATATTGATATCAAATAATCCGATAGCAAACAGCGTTGTGCCTAATAAAGCGCCGATAACATTTGTTCTTCCCCTAGCTCCCCAGTTCTTCAGGCCAAAACACCGTTGACCTTTTGGGGAATAGCCGTGAGTCCGTGGGGCATCGTGTGAAAAACCACTTTCATCAATAAAAACAATAGGTTTACCTTCTTTTTCATACTGTTGTTTTTTTTGTTGAAATCCCTGCCGGGCGTTTTCGTCGGCTTTCGGATGACGTAGAGTTTTTTTTATAGGTCAATCCCAGCTTTTTAAGCGCTTGCCAAATGGCCTTCTGACAAACGCCAAAACGCTCTGCACGTTCTTTTTGGTAAGCATCTGGATATTGTTCAACATCTTTTATCAACTCGGATTTATCGATCTTTCGCTGACGCGTGGTCGATGCTTTTGACTCTATTTGATTAATCCAACGCGATACAGAGGCAGGGCCAATCCGAAATTGCTTCGCTGTTTCTCGGATACTCAACCCTTCGTTTTTCCGTGTAGATATCACTTTACGTCTAAAATCAATTGAATAGCTCATTTAAATAATGTAATCAAAATTAAGTCGTTTAGCTATACGAGATAATCGTTTATGTAAAGCAATCATTGGATTATCAGTCGAAGAATTGAAAAATTTAGCCGCTGAATTTTCAGCTTGTTATTTGATTTATCGGAAAAAGAATCGAAAAGATCACGAGCGGCAGATGGGTGCAGGGCAGAAAGGATTTATCCCAACCCCATTAGATAAACTGCTTTTTATTTTATTGTATTTAAAATGTTATCCGACCTATGATTTGCAAGCACTTCTTTTTGGTTTAGATAGAACACGGGTATGTCGCTGGGTAAAAATATTATTGCCGGTTTTAGAGATGACCTTGGGGCGAGAATGTGTTTTGCCCGCTCGTCAAATTAGCTCTGCTGAGGAATTTTTTCGCGCCTTTCCTGGAGTTAAAGACGTCTTTATTGATGGGACAGAGCGACCTGTCCAAAAGCCTAAGAATCTGCGTCGGCGAAAAAAAATGTATTCGGGAAAGAAAAGACAGACCACTCGAAAAGGGCTTATTATGACTGACGAAACAAGGCAAATTGGATTTATCCCCATGAGCAAAAATGGGCGCCGTCACGATAAACGCTTACTCGATAAAGTCGATATAATTCGCCATATTCCTCCTGAGGTAACCATCTGGGCAGATACCGGTTTTCAAGGTATAGATAAACAGCATCCTAATACACAAATCCCAAAAAAAGGAACTCGAAAAAGACCTTTATCGCCTGAACAAAAACAAGAAAATAAAATAATCTCGGGCATCCGTATTACAGTTGAACACGCCATCGCGGGTATCAAGCGCCTCGGTTGCATGACCCAAATTTTACGGAATCGTAGACCCTTTATTGATGATACCTTCTTACTCCTTAGCGCCGGTCTTTGGAATTTCCATCTCAGAACAGCGTAAAATTTACTTCAATCACCGAAACACCCTTATTTCACTATTAAGCAACACGCTTAGTGAAAGCGTTGTGTCGTATTTTTAATGTTCACCGAAGCAGTTATCGCTATTGGTGTCGACCTAAGGAGCCAGATATTGAGCGGACGATAAAACGTAGCCTGGTCAGCGAAGCGTGGAACGTTAGTGGCGGGTCTGCGGGCGCAAGGACTATCGCCACGATGGTTATAGCCAACCGACTTAAAAATGATTACATCCTATGCCCTGATATGCGGCAAAGAAGCATAGCTGGCTGTTATCAAAATAATGTCGCTTGGCTATACCAATACACACGACGTGAAACTTGGGCGGTGGTTAGCGGGTAAGTTGATGAAAGAATTAACCCTCGTTAGTTGCCAAACAAGAAAACATCAATACAACCGCGGTGGAAATGAACGTATTGATATTACAAATCTGCTCAATAGGCAGTTCGCTGTTACCAAGCCTGACCAGGTTTGGTGCGGCGATGTAACCTATATTTGGACAGGCGACCGATGGGCGTATCTGGCGGTGGTATTAGATTTATTTGCCCGAAAACCCGTGTGTTGGGCAATGTCGTTTTCGCCAGATTCAGAATTAACAGCCAAAGCACTACAAATGGCTTGGGAACTGCGTGGGCATCCCAAACAAGTCATGTTTCATAGTGACCAAGGAAGCCATTACACCAGTCGTCAGTATAGGCAGGCATTGTGGCGTTATCAGATGACCCAAAGTATGAGTCGCAGAGGAAATTGTTGGGATAATAGTCCGATGGAGCGATTCTTCCGTAGTCTGAAGACTGAATGGGTGCCAACGACTGGCTACCAAAGCTTTAGTACTGCTCAATCATCCATTATTCGCTACATAACCCATTATTATAGCGATGTCAGACCTCACTGGTATAACGGTGGGTTAACACCAAATGAATCAGAACGGCTGTTCCATCAACAGTCAGGTAGGGTGGCCAAATTTAGTTGACCACTACACGTGAGATACCGGTTCATTCTCGACAATGCCACTGACTTCAGCGTTCGTACACTCTGTCGGGTCATGCGTGTGACGGCCTCTGCCTGGTATGCATGGCGAAAAAAGCCCGCCGAACCGCTGCAAAAAGACGTGGAGGTCCGGGTCAGGTTAAAGGCGCTGTTCGCCGCCAGCAGGCAGGGAGCAGGAAGCCGGACGCTGGTCAAAAGGCTTCGTGGAGAAGGCATCATAATCAGCCGCTGGCGGGTGAGGAAACTCATGCAGGAAGAGGGGCTGGTCTGCCGACAGCGCCGGACTTATAAGGTCACGACAAAACCCCGCCCGGGTGCAGAGGTGGCCCCAAACCTGCTGAACCAGAATTTTAACCCTCCGGGGCCAAATCAGGTGTGGGCGAGTGACATCACGTATCTGAAGACCGGTGAAGGCTGGCTGTATCTGGCGGCTATTATGGATTTGTACTCCCGGCAGATAGTGGGCTGGCAGGTGGACAGACGGATGACCTCATCGCTGGTCTGCGGGGCCCTGATGAAGGCATATAACCTGCGAACTCCCCCGCCGGGCCTGGTGGTGCATACGGACAGGGGGGCGCAGTACACGGGACAACGCTTTCAGGCGCTGCTGAGCAGCTACAGGCTGAGGAGCAGTATGGGAGACGTGGGTGCCTGCTGGGATAATGCGGTGATGGAGCGCTTCTGGGGCAGTCTGAAACATGAATGGTTGCTGCTGGTACCCCAGCCAACACGGGCTTACATGGAGCAGGATGTGGCGACGTATATCCGCTACTACAACCTAGACAGGCATCATGCCGCTAACGGGGATCTGTCTCCGGTGCGTTATGAACAAATGGCTGAGAAAAAAGTGTCCTGATTTACTTGACCAGTGCACCATTTTCCCCCAGAGTTCATCGCTGATCTGCCACTTATAGCTTACCATATTTCCCTCAGAAATTGCCATTACTTATTAACTGACAATTCCTTTTGGGATGGGTTCTAAGGGCGGAGAGCGTAAACCACGCCACACCTCCCCACAGCAAAAGAAACAGCGTCAACACCATCAGCAACACCTTTCTGATGGTCATATTGCGTAAAAAAGACATGATGATACCTATCCATTTTCCAACCCCTGGTGATGTTAAGCTACGGCAAGATACGGGAATTCTTACATACGTCTTTTTTATAGGTCGAGGGCAATATAACAAACTGAAATTGTTGAAAGTTACCCAATGTAAACCCCAATCGCGCGCAGGGGATATGTCGATAAGGGGCGCACGTGGTATGCTCAAGTAAAAAACGTTTATTCCCATCATGGTTTTCAGGGCGTGTTACTTTGCGCGGCCAGGCAATACTGCGTTATTTATGTTGCTTTTATGTAAATGGAATTAACAAAACGTTCAAAAATTGATATACTGGAGTGCATGACGATCTTACTGCCGGGTACGCCACCCTACATTTTCACAGGCGGAGGACACATCGCCTGACGCGTAACCGGGTATGGACATCACCACCGGGAGCGAGAGCGCCGTACATAACGAAGACAATGAGAGCGAGGAGAGAATCGTGCTAGAAGAATATCGCAAGCACGTGGCCGACCGGGCTGCACAGGGCATCGTACCCAAGCCGTTAGACGCTTCACAGATGGCAGCGCTGGTCGATGCGCTGAAGAAACCGCCTGTTGGCGAAGAAGAGGCGTTGCTGGATCTGCTGGTAAACCGCGTACCGCCGGGCGTTGATGAAGCCGCCTATGTAAAAGCCGGTTTTCTGGCGGCTGTCGCGAAAGGAGAAGCACATTCTCCGTTGGTCAGCCCGGAAAAAGCCGTTGAACTGCTTGGCACCATGCAAGGCGGTTATAACATTCATCCGCTGATTGACGCGCTGGACAATGAGACGCTGTCTCCCATCGCTGCTGATGCGCTGTCGCATACGCTGCTGATGTTCGATAACTTCTACGATGTAGAAGAGAAGGCCAAAGCTGGCAACGTGCACGCTAAACGCGTGGTGCAATCCTGGGCTGATGCCGACTGGTTCCTGTCTCGCCCCAAACTGGCGGAGAAAATTACCGTCACCGTTTTTAAAGTCACCGGCGAAACCAATACCGATGACCTCTCTCCGGCACCTGATGCCTGGTCTCGCCCGGATATCCCGTTACATGCGTTGGCGATGTTGAAAAATGCCCGCGATGGCATTACGCCGGATCAACCCGGCGCTGTTGGCCCGATCAAA
The DNA here is from genome assembly GCF_052050035.1 of Symbiopectobacterium purcellii. Classification (GTDB taxonomy): domain Bacteria; phylum Pseudomonadota; class Gammaproteobacteria; order Enterobacterales; family Enterobacteriaceae; genus Symbiopectobacterium; species Symbiopectobacterium purcellii_A. The sequence goes on along the minus strand of NZ_CP189882.1, from coordinate 1,739,758 downwards.
CAGATCGAAGCGCTCAGCCAGAAAGGGTACCCGTTGGCCTACGTGGGGGATGTGGTGGGCACCGGTTCTTCGCGTAAATCCGCTACCAACTCGGTGCTGTGGTTTATGGGCGACGATATTCCCCATGTACCGAACAAACGCGGTGGTGGCGTGGTGCTGGGCGGCAAAATCGCGCCTATTTTCTTCAACACCATGGAAGATGAGGGCGCATTGCCGATCGAAGTCGATGTGAACGAATTAAACATGGGCGATGTGATCGACATCTACCCCTACAAAGGGGAAATTCGCCTGCACGACAGCGATACCGTGTTGGCAACGTTTGCGCTGAAAACTGACGTACTGCTTGATGAAGTGCGGGCGGGTGGGCGTATTCCTCTGATCATTGGTCGCGGTCTGACCACTAAAGCACGTGAAGCGCTGGGATTGCCAGCGAGTGATATCTTCAGCCAGGCGAAGGATGTGGCGCAGAGTACGCGCGGCTTCTCGCTGGCGCAGAAGATGGTGGGGAGCGCCTGTGGCGTTGCCGGGATTCGTCCCGATCAGTATTGCGAACCCAAGATGACCTCCGTCGGTTCTCAGGACACCACCGGTCCGATGACCCGTGACGAACTGAAAGATCTGGCTTGCCTTGGCTTCTCTGCCGACCTGGTGATGCAGTCATTCTGCCACACGGCCGCCTATCCGAAGCCCGTTGACGTCACCACGCATCATACGCTGCCGGACTTTATCATGAACCGTGGCGGTGTCTCCCTGCGCCCGGGCGATGGCGTTATCCACTCCTGGCTCAACCGCATGTTGTTGCCGGATATGGTAGGCACCGGCGGTGACTCCCATACCCGTTTCCCTATCGGTATCTCCTTCCCGGCGGGCTCCGGGCTGGTGGCGTTTGCTGCCGCTACGGGCGTGATGCCGCTGGATATGCCGGAGTCGGTGCTGGTACGCTTTAAAGGCAAGATGCAACCGGGGATTACCCTGCGCGATCTGGTGCATGCAATCCCCCTGTACGCCATTAAACAGGGGCTGCTGACCGTAGAGAAGAAAGGCAAGAAGAACATTTTCTCTGGCCGCATTCTGGAAATCGAAGGGTTACCCGACCTGAAGGTGGAGCAGGCGTTTGAACTGACCGATGCGTCAGCAGAGCGTTCTGCCGCCGGGTGTACCATCAAGCTGGATAAAGCCCCGATCATCGAGTACCTGAATTCTAATATCGTGCTGCTCAAGTGGATGATCGCCGAAGGTTACGGCGATCGGCGTACGCTGGAGCGTCGCGTGCAGGGCATGGAAAAATGGCTGGCCGATCCGCAACTGCTGGAAGCCGATCCCGATGCGGAATATGCCGCGGTGATCGATATCGATCTGGCGGATATCAAAGAGCCGATTCTGTGTGCGCCGAACGATCCGGACGATGCGCGCTGGCTGTCGGATGTGCAGGGTGAGAAGATTGACGAGGTGTTTATCGGCTCCTGCATGACCAACATCGGTCACTTCCGTGCGGCGGGTAAACTGCTGGATCAGCATAAAGGCCAACTGCCGACGCGTCTGTGGGTTGCGCCGCCGACCAAGATGGATGCCGCGCAACTGACAGAAGAGGGCTACTACAGCGTGTTTGGCAAGAGCGGCGCGCGCGTAGAAATCCCAGGCTGCTCGTTGTGTATGGGTAACCAGGCGCGCGTAGCCGATGGCGCAACGGTGGTGTCGACTTCTACCCGTAACTTCCCGAACCGCTTGGGCACTGGCGCTAATGTCTATCTGGCGTCTGCGGAGCTGGCGGCGGTGGCGTCACTGCTGGGTAAACTGCCGACGCCTGACGAATATCTCGCCGCGATGGCCCAGGTGGATAAAACCGCGCAGGATACTTATCGCTACCTGAATTTTGATCGATTAGATCAGTATACGGCGAAAGCGGACGGGGTGATTTTCCAAAGCGCTGTCTGATTTCTGTGTGTGATAAATACGACAAGAGTCCATGATGATATGGGCTCTTTTTTTTGTCCGATCGCCGTTGAGCACGCAGGTAGGCTTCTGCATGGCCGATGCAACGCTTAAACAACGTGTCCAGCATGCGTTTATCCTCCGGTGTCATTGACGGTGTCATCTCAGGGCGCTCAAGGGTATTGGTGATGCGGTTGAACATGGTGGCTATGCCAACTGTTCTTCCCTTTGAATCCTCATAAATACGGTCGTCTCTCGGCGAGACGCCGCCCGTGGCTACGCCAGGTATATCCATATTGTGGCTCCATCTCGTATTTCGTGTCTGGCGAGCGTAAAGGATTCCTTTTTTCAGCCGGGGCAAGCGGCTGACGCATTGTAACAGTATTTATTGTTGGTTTCTTTCAGAAAACTAGTTGCTGAATAGAGACTTGCATTTTTTGTCAGGCTATTGAGAATAAAAAGAGGTTTAACTTAGAGAATAAAGGTTTGAAATGATCAACAAAGAGCGGTTGTTACGAGATAATCGTTTATGTAAAGCAATCATTGGATTATCAGTCGAAGAATTGAAAAATTTAGCCGCTGAATTTTCAGCTTGTTATTTGATTTATCGGAAAAAGAATCGAAAAGATCACGAGCGGCAGATGGGTGCAGGGCAGAAAGGATTTATCCCAACCCCATTAGAGAGTCTGTAAAGAATTTTGTGTAAATGGCTCCATTGCTTAACCGGAGATTCGTTCTCCATACATCAACATGAATTGGCTCATAGCAGGTTTCCAGTCTCTGATTGGCAAGGTCCATTTAGCAGAGATATTATGCAAGGCTAGATAGAGTAATTTTATCACCGAGTCATCCGTTGGAAATATTCGTCGCGTTTTCGTTATCTTGCGCAATGAAGCATTTAACGACTCTATCGCGTTGGTGGTGTAGATAACCTTGCGGATCTCCGGCGGAAAGTCAAAAATGACGATGAGACGTTCCCAATTATTTCTCCACGACGGGCTGATCGTCGGGAACTGTTCATCCCATTTGGCCGCGAAGGCATCCAGGGCCTCTTCAGCGCCCTCTAGCGTTGCGGAACTATAGATGGTGCGCAGGTCAGCAGCAACGGCCTTACGCTCTTTCCAGCCGACGTAGCGCAGCGAGTTCCGCACCTGATGCACAATGCAGAGCTGTACCCGCGTATGCGGGTAAACAGCTTCAATGGCATCAGGAAAGCCTTTCAGGCCATCGCAGCAGGCGACGAAGATGTCCTTTAGCCCACGATTTTTCAGTTCTGTCATCACAGATAACCAGAACTTGGCCCCCTCAGTTTTGGCTATCCATAGCCCCAGCAGCTCTTTTTCGCCCTGGCCGTTGACGCCGAGGGCCAGATAAACAGACTTGTTGGCCACGGCTCCGCCGTCCTGGCTTTTGACAACAATACAGTCAAGGTAAACAATGGGATAAAGCGCATCCAGCGGCCGTTGCTGCCAGCGCTTAACTTCATCCATCACAGCATTGGTCACTTGAGAAATGAAGCCAGCGGAAACATCGACCCCGTAGACTTATTTAAAGTGTGCCTGAATATCACGGGTTGATAACCCTCTGGAATAGAGAGAAATAATGCGGTCATCGAAGCCGTTAAGCTGTTTTTCGTGCTTACCGATCAGTGTCGGCTCGAAGGTACTGTTGCGGTCGCGCGGAATATCGAGCTCGATCTCCCCATTTTGGCTACGTACGCTCTTGGATGTCTTGCCATTGCGTGAGTTGCCTGAATGATTACCAGCCGGGTCATGCTTAGCATACCCAAGGTGCATCTCCATCTCAGCTTCAAGAACCCGTTCCGCCAGTCTTTTAGTCAGCACCTTGAGTAGGCCTGATTCACCCAGCAGATCCTGAGGGGAGTGACAATCTTGAAGCAGTTGGTCAATAAGTTCGTTGCTGATAGGCATTTTGTTATCCTTTGAAGGTTTTCCTCAAAATGCCATTTACACAGATTATTTTACAGTCTCTTATCCGACCTATGATTTGCAAGGACTTCTTTTTGGTTTAGATAGAACACGGGTATGTCGCTGGGTAAAAATATTATTGCCGGTTTTAGAGATGACCTTGGGGCGAGAATGTGTTTTGCCCGCTCGTCAAATTCGCTCTGCTGAGGAATTTTTTCGCGCCTTTCCTGGAGTTAAAGACGTCTTTATTGATGGGACAGAGCGACCTGTCCAAAAGCCTAAGAATCTGCGTCGGCGAAAAAAAATGTATTCGGGAAAGAAAAGACAGACCACTCGAAAAGGGCTTATTATGACTGACGAAACAAGGCAAATTGGATTTATCCCCGGCTTTGTTGAATAATTTAAGATACTGATTTATATAAGCATTATAAAATTTCAACGACTAATTTTTCCTCTCGGAATGCTTTTTATTGTGCTAACTATTTGATTTGTCGTTCTAACAAAATACATTCTCTGTAAATGCATTCTAACTAAAGAAGATGTAAATCAAACGGTTAAATTATTCAACAAAGCCTTTATCCCCATGAGCAAAAATGGGCGCCGTCACGATAAACGCTTACTCGATAAAGTCGATATAATTCGCCATATTCCTCCTGAGGTAACCATCTGGGCAGATACCGGTTTTCAAGGTATAGCTAAACGACTTAATTTTGATTACATTATTTAAATGAGCTATTCAATTGATTTTAGACGTAAAGTGATATCTACACGGAAAAACGAAGGGTTGAGTATCCGAGAAACAGCGAAGCAATTTCGGATTGGCCCTGCCTCTGTATCGCGTTGGATTAATCAAATAGAGTCAAAAGCATCGACCACGCGTCAGCGAAAGATCGATAAATCCGAGTTGATAAAAGATGTTGAACAATATCCAGATGCTTACCAAAAAGAACGTGCAGAGCGTTTTGGCGTTTGTCAGAAGGCCATTTGGCAAGCGCTTAAAAAGCTGGGATTGACCTATAAAAAAAACTCTACGTCATCCGAAAGCCGACGAAAACGCCCGGCAGGGATTTCAACAAAAAAAACAACAGTATGAAAAAGAAGGTAAACCTATTGTTTTTATTGATGAAAGTGGTTTTTCACACGATACCCCACGGACTCACGGCTATTCCCCAAAAGGTCAACGGTGTTTTGGCCTGAAGAACTGGGGAGCTAGGGGAAGAACAAATGTTATCGGCGCTTTATTAGGCACAACGCTGTTTGCTATCGGATTATTTGATATCAATATTAACAGCGATGTTTTCTATGCCTGGGTCACACAAGTCCTTATCCCAGTACTCCCTAAAAACAGTGTAATCATGATGGACAATGCCACTTTTCACAAAAAACATAATATTCAACAAGTCATCATCGATGCAGGGTATATGGTGGAGTATTTGCCTACATATTCGCCAGATCTTAACCCAATTGAGCATAAATGGGCACAAGCAAAAAGCAAAAAAAGAGAGATGGGTTGCGATACAGAGAGTTTGTTCTCAGTCCATATGGTGTAATCAAAATTAAGTCGCTTGGCTATATAGATAAACAGCATCCTAATACACAAATCCCAAAAAAAGGAACTCGAAAAAGACCTTTATCGCCTGAACAAAAACAAGAAAATAAAATAATCTCGGGCATCCGTATTACAGTTGAACACGCCATCGCGGGTATCAAGCGCCTCGGTTGCATGACCCAAATTTTACGGAATCGTAGACCCTTTATTGATGATACCTTCTTACTCCTTAGCGCCGGTCTTTGGAATTTCCATCTCAGAACAGCGTAAAATTTACTTCAATCACCGAAACACCCTTATTTCACTATTAAGCAGGCTTTGTTGAATAATTTAACCGTTTGATTTACATCTTCTTTAGTTAGAATGCATTTACAGAGAATGTATTTTGTTAGAACGACAAATCAAATAGTTAGCACAATAAAAAGCATTCCGAGAGGAAAAATTAGTCGTTGAAATTTTATAATGCTTATATAAAGAGACTGTAAAATAATCTGTGTAAATGGCATTTTGAGGAAAACCTTCAAAGGATAACAAAATGCCTATCAGCAACGAACTTATTGACCAACTGCTTCAAGATTGTCACTCCCCTCAGGATCTGCTGGGTGAATCAGGCCTACTCAAGGTGCTGACTAAAAGACTGGCGGAACGGGTTCTTGAAGCTGAGATGGAGATGCACCTTGGGTATGCTAAGCATGACCCGGCTGGTAATCATTCAGGCAACTCACGCAATGGCAAGACATCCAAGAGCGTACGTAGCCAAAATGGGGAGATCGAGCTCGATATTCCGCGCGACCGCAACAGTACCTTCGAGCCGACACTGATCGGTAAGCACGAAAAACAGCTTAACGGCTTCGATGACCGCATTATTTCTCTCTATTCCAGAGGGTTATCAACCCGTGATATTCAGGCACACTTTAAAGAAGTCTACGGGGTCGATGTTTCCGCTGGCTTCATTTCTCAAGTGACCAATGCTGTGATGGATGACGTTAAGCGCTGGCAGCAACGGCCGCTGGATGCGCTTTATCCCATTGTTTACCTTGACTGTATTGTTGTCAAAAGCCAGGACGGCGGAGCCGTGGCCAACAAGTCTGTTTATCTGGCCCTCGGCGTCAACGGCCAGGGCGAAAAAGAGCTGCTGGGGCTATGGATAGCCAAAACTGAGGGGGCCAAGTTCTGGTTATCTGTGATGACAGAACTGAAAAATCGTGGGCTAAAGGACATCTTCGTCGCCTGCTGCGATGGCCTGAAAGGCTTTCCTGATGCCATTGAAGCTGTTTACCCGCATACGCGGGTACAGCTCTGCATTGTGCATCAGGTGCGGAACTCGCTGCGCTACGTCGGCTGGAAAGAGCGTAAGGCCGTTGCTGCTGACCTGCGCACCATCTATAGTTCCGCAACGCTAGAGGGCGCTGAAGAGGCCCTGGATGCCTTCGCGGCCAAATGGGATGAACAGTTCCCGACGATCAGCCCGTCGTGGAGAAATAATTGGGAACGTCTCATCGTCATTTTTGACTTTCCGCCGGAGATCCGCAAGGTTATCTACACCACCAACGCGATAGAGTCGTTAAATGCTTCATTGCGCAAGATAACGAAAACGCGACGAATATTTCCAACGGATGACTCGGTGATAAAATTACTCTATCTAGCCTTGCATAATATCTCTGCTAAATGGACCTTGCCAATCAGAGACTGGAAACCTGCTATGAGCCAATTCATGTTGATGTATGGAGAACGAATCTCCGGTTAAGCAATGGAGCCATTTACACAAAATTCTTTACAGACTCAATTTTGATTACACCATATGGACTGAGAACAAACTCTCTGTATCGCAACCCATCTCTCTTTTTTTGCTTTTTGCTTGTGCCCATTTATGCTCAATTGGGTTAAGATCTGGCGAATATGTAGGCAAATACTCCACCATATACCCTGCATCGATGATGACTTGTTGAATATTATGTTTTTTGTGAAAAGTGGCATTGTCCATCATGATTACACTGTTTTTAGGGAGTACTGGGATAAGGACTTGTGTGACCCAGGCATAGAAAACATCGCTGTTAATATTGATATCAAATAATCCGATAGCAAACAGCGTTGTGCCTAATAAAGCGCCGATAACATTTGTTCTTCCCCTAGCTCCCCAGTTCTTCAGGCCAAAACACCGTTGACCTTTTGGGGAATAGCCGTGAGTCCGTGGGGCATCGTGTGAAAAACCACTTTCATCAATAAAAACAATAGGTTTACCTTCTTTTTCATACTGTTGTTTTTTTTGTTGAAATCCCTGCCGGGCGTTTTCGTCGGCTTTCGGATGACGTAGAGTTTTTTTTATAGGTCAATCCCAGCTTTTTAAGCGCTTGCCAAATGGCCTTCTGACAAACGCCAAAACGCTCTGCACGTTCTTTTTGGTAAGCATCTGGATATTGTTCAACATCTTTTATCAACTCGGATTTATCGATCTTTCGCTGACGCGTGGTCGATGCTTTTGACTCTATTTGATTAATCCAACGCGATACAGAGGCAGGGCCAATCCGAAATTGCTTCGCTGTTTCTCGGATACTCAACCCTTCGTTTTTCCGTGTAGATATCACTTTACGTCTAAAATCAATTGAATAGCTCATTTAAATAATGTAATCAAAATTAAGTCGTTTAGCTATATGGTTGACATCGCCGCGATGCAAACCGCGCTGGATGCGCGTTATGGCAAGGTATTACCCGGCAAACTGTGGCTGAAAAAAGACAGCCACCTGCCGATTTCCGGTTCGATCAAAGCGCGCGGCGGTATCTATGAAGTGCTGGTACACGCGGAGCAATTGGCGTTACAGGCGGGATTGATTGCTCCCACCGATGACTATCGTCAACTGGCAAGCGAAGCCGCGCGGCACTTCTTTAGCCAATACCGCATTGCCGTGGGGTCGACCGGCAATCTCGGTATGTCGATCGGGATTATGGGGGCGACCCTGGGCTTCAACGTCTCGGTACACATGTCGGCGGATGCGCGCCAATGGAAAAAGGACAGATTGCGCGCACACGGCGTTGACGTCGTGGAATATCAACAGGATTACGGGGTTGCCGTCGCACAAGGGCGCAAAGCCGCGCAGGACGATCCCTACTGCTTTTTTATTGATGACGAGAATTCACACTCGCTGTTTCTTGGCTATGCGGTTGCCGGTGACCGGCTCAAAGCCCAGTTTGCTGAACGTGGCATGGTGGTCGATGCGGATCATCCCCTGTTTGTCTACCTGCCGTGCGGCTTGGGCGGTGGGCCGGGCGGGGTGGCGTTCGGTCTGAAGCTGGCATTTGGCGATCACGTACACTGTATTTTTGCTGAGCCGACGCACTCGCCCTGTATGCTGCTGGGCGTGTACACCGGCCTGCACGACGGCATTGCGGTGCAGGATTTGGGTATCGACAACCTGACCGCTGCCGATGGGCTGGCGGTGGGGCGTCCATCCGGTTTTGTTGGACGTGCCATGGCGCGGCTGATTGACGGGTACTACACCCTGAGCGACGACGAAATGTATCGCTTGTTGGCGATGTTGGCGCACACCGAAACGCTCTGTTTGGAACCCTCGACGTTGGCCGGAATGGCCGGGCCGCGTAGCGGGCAACGCGGAATACCTGTCGCGCTTGTCGTTATCCGCGTCGGCGATGCAACAGGCAACGCATCTGGTGTGGGCGACGGGCGGTGGCATGGTGCCTGATGCCGAGATGCAGAAATATCTGGCGCACGGGGCGAAATAGCCCACGCGCCAGATGCCCTGTTTACTTCATGCTGGCGGCAAGGGTGTCCACATTGTGTTTGAACGCGGCGGTGTAGCTGGCGGCCGGGCCCGTGCTGTCGGTTAACGCTTCCGGGTAGAGTTCACCGCCCGGCTGTGCGCCGCTGGCGTTAGCTATCTGTTTCACCAAACGAGGATCGGTCTGGTTCTCGATAAAGTAGCTGGCGACCTTCTCTTGCTTGATCTGGCGGATGAGCGTGGCAACCTGTTTACTGCTGGCTTCCGCTTCCGTTGAAAAACCCAGCGGTGCCAGGAAGGTTACGCCATAGGCCTGGCTGAAATAGCCAAACGCATCGTGGCTGGTGAGCACTTTGCGTTTTTCGGGCGCAATGGCGGCGAAGGTTTTCTTGGCATAATCATCCAGCGCCTGAAGCTGTTGAATATAGGCTTTTCCCTGCTGGCGAAAATAGTCAGCATCCTGCGGTGCCGCACTGGCTAGCGCATCGATGATATTCTGCGCGTAGATAACCCCATTCGCAGCGCTGTTCCAGGCGTGCGGATCGGTCTGGGTTTTTCCCTCTTCTTCCATCGCCAACGTGTGGATGCCTTGCGAGGCGGTCACCACTTTCCCTTGATAACCGGAAGCGGATACCAGACGTGTCAGCCAGCCCTCCAGACCCAGCCCGTTAACAAAAACCAGATCTGCGCTCGCCAGCGTTTTGCTGTCTTGCGGTGAGGGTTCGAATTCATGGGGATCGCTGTTGGGCTTAACCAAATCGGTAACGATGATGCGATCGCCGCCAATGTGGCTGACCATATCGCCTAAAACGGAAAAGCTAGCGACAACCTGCAACGGCTTCGCCATCGCAAACGTGCTGAATAACATGCTGGAAAGTGCCAGTGCGATAACAGGGTGTTTCATGATGTCCTCATTGATGATATGTGGATGATATTAGCGGCGCAGGCGAAACATGCCGCCCTCAGCGCCGAAAGCGGCCGAGAACGCAAAAAATAGCGTGGCGGTCAGGATGATGGCGGGCCCGGCGGGCAGTGAGGCATAGTAGGACCACAGCAGGCCGATAAGGCTGGATGCGATACCCACCAGTACCGAGACTGCCAGCATGACCGGCAAACGGGCTGTCCAGAAGCGGGCGCAGGTCGCGGGTAGCATCATCATGCCGACTGTCATCAGCGTGCCCAGTAGTTGAAACCCAGCCACCAGATTGAGCACCACCAATGCGAGAAATAATGCGTGGATCAGCGTGCGTCCTCGCGGTGAGGCGAGTTGCATAAAGGTGGCATCAAACGATTCGATCACCAGCGCACGATAGAGCCACGCCAACAGCAGTATCGAGGCCGAACAGATCAGGCCGATATCGATCAGTGCGCCGCGATCGACCGCCAAAATTGATCCAAACAGCAGGTGCAACAGATCGACGCTGGAGCCGCGCAGTGACACTAACGTGACGCCGAGCGCCAGCGAACCCAGATAGAGTCCGGCGAAGCTGGCGTCCTCTTTTAATGTCGTGTTGCGGCTGACAAAACCGGAAAGCAGCGCCACGGTCAGTCCAGCGATAAATCCGCCGGTTCCCATTGCCAACAGCGACATGCCAGAGAGCAGATACCCGATGGCGACGCCGGGCAATATCGCGTGCGACAGCGCATCGCCGATCAAACTCATGCGGCGTAGCAACAAAAAGCAACCTAACGGTGTGGCACTGAGCGTAAGCGCGATACATCCCACCAGCGCGCGCCGCATAAACCCGAATTCCACCAGCGGTGAAAGGAGAATCATTGTCATCATATTACCGCCCTGACTCGCGCCTGCGCGCCGCGGTGAATATATCGTGGGTTGCGCCCCAGCGATGTCCTGCGGCGCTGAGCTGTAGCACCAGCGGAAAATGGCGCTCGACAATGTCACGATCGTGCAGCACCGCCAGAATGGTGCATCCTTGCTGATGACGTTGGTGGATCAACGCCAGCAGAGCCTGCGTTGTTTCGGCATCTACGCCGGTAAACGGCTCGTCCAGCAGCAGCACTGGCGCATCCATCAGCAGCAGGCGGGCAAACAGGACGCGCTGTAGCTGGCCTCCCGATAGATGGCCGATAGGGCGAGTGGCGAACGCGGTCATTGCGACTGCCTCCAGCGCGGCATACGCACTGCGCCGCCAGCTACTATTGAGGCCACCGAACAGACCGCGTTGCGGCAGGCTGCCCATCAGCACCAACTCCATGACGCTCAACGGAAACTGGCGATCGAACTCCGACAGCTGTGGCAAATAGCCAATGCGCGGCAGAGTGTTGCCATCGTGCGTCAGCGAGCCTACCAAGGGGGGGATCAGTCCGGCAAGGGTTTTTAACAGCGTCGATTTACCGCTGCCGTTTTCACCGACGATGGCTGTCAACGAACCTGCGTTGAAGCTGCCACTCAGCGTGCCCAGCGGCGAAGAGGACGTGTAGCCAAATGTGACGTTATGCACTGCGATCATGGCAGCGATACCCCCCAGACGACCAGCGCCCATAACAATGCTAACAGCGCCAACGCAATGCTGATGCGCGTCCAGGCGGAAAGATAATAGAATCTCACTCGCAAGTGCCATACAGAGAGAATGTATTATTATGTTATAATATAACAAAAAAATGCTAGCAGAAAGGCGTAAGAGAATGTGACATGGCGGCTTTAGCGCCTGTCTGTGTGCAAATGTTCTCGTGGTTGTTATTGCGTTAACCCTCGACAGTGTAGAGATAAGCGGTAGGAAAGGGGGCTGATGCGTTGAGTGATGTATTGCTAAAACAGTCTATCGTGAGCCCCGCAAACACAGGGATGAAGGAATAATGGCAACATTAAAGGATATTGCGGAGTGTGCAGGCGTCTCTATCCAGTACGGTTTCTCGTGTATTAAATGGCACTGCGCCGATCAGTGCCAAAGTCAAACAGCAGATCCTGGCGATTGCCACAGAACAGGGCTATCCGCTGCATAAATTGGCGAAACCGGTGGCGGAAGCCTTGGATCCCTTGCGCCATGTTCTGCTGGCAGCACCGCGCAACCTGATGCTGGAGAGTGATTACAATCTGGTTTCCCTGTCATTGATCAATGCGCTCAAAACCTTGTGCTTACAGCGCAATATACGGATGCTCCCATTTCTCTCGGAGCATGAGGCCATGACGGAAGATCAAATGATTGCATCGCTGCAAGGTGTGCGACAGAGTGGCATTGTGATCGTCAATGACGCGCATATCCCCTTATTGCAGGCGGTGGTGAAAAGTGGAATACCTGCCGTATTGATCAACGGTGAAGATCCCGCCATGTGTTTAAACCGCGTCACACCGGCTAATTATTCCGCCGCTGCTTGTGCCGTTCGTCATCTGATAGAACACGGGCACCGGCGAATTCTGCATTTAACCTGGTCGTCGTGCATCACCATTAAGCAGCGGGAGCGCGGTTACCGTGATGCTTTGCTGGAGGCAGGGATTGCTGTCGATGAGTCACTGATTCTTGCTTTGCCTGATTTTCACTCCCTTACTGCACGCGATGCCATGCTGCGTTGGCTTTCCGCACATGCTGACCGCCTTGGTGTGACCGCGATTTTTTGCGCGGCGGACAATCAGGCGGTGGGGGGAGTGGATGCGTTGGCGCAGCGTGGCATTCGCGTTCCGAATGATATGTCGTTGGTGGGAATGGATAATATCTTGCCGCTGGATATGCTGCCGGTGTCACTGACCACGGTGCACATGCCGCTTGATGCGGTTGCCAGAGCCGCACTGCAACTATTAACCCAGCAGTTGGTTCCCGCACAGTCGCTGGGGGTGACACAATATGTTGAATTGGCTGGGCATTTGGTGGTGAGAGAGTCGGTGAAATGTCTTAACGCACTCGCCTGATGCTCGCTAAAAGCGTGAAGCGGTGGCCGCGATCAGCGCATCTATTGCAAGACGTAAGCAGGGCAACATTACTGGCGTTGCCCGCCATAAGGCATGAATGGGCAAATGTCCGGCAATAACCTCGTCCAGCACGCTAACCAGGAGAGTGTAAAAAGATCTGTGTAAATGGCATTTTGAGGAAAACCTTCAGAGGACAAAAAATGCCTATCAGCAACGAACTTATTGACCAACTGCTTCAGGATTGCCACTCCCCTCAGGAGCTTCTGGGTGAATCAGGCCTACTCAAGGAGCTGACTAAATGACTGGCGGAACGGGTTCTTCAAGCTGAGATGGAGATACACCTTGGGTATGCTAAGCATGACCCGGCTGGTAATAATTCAGGCAACTCCCGCAATGGCAAGACATCCAAGAGCGTACGTAGCCAAAATGGGGCGCTCGAGCTCGATATTCCGCGCGACCGCAACAGTATAGCCAAGCGACTTAATTTTGATTACACCATATGGACTGAGAACAAACTCTCTGTATCGCAACCCATCTCTCTTTTTTTGCTTTTTGCTTTTTGCTTGTGCCCATTTATGCTCAATTGGGTTAAGATCTGGCGAATATGTAGGCAAATACTCCACCATATACCCTGCATCGATGATGACTTGTTGAATATTATGTTTTTTGTGAAAAGTGGCATTGTCCATCATGATTACACTGTTTTTAGGGAGTACTGGGATAAGGACTTGTGTGACCCAGGCATAGAAAACATCGCTGTTAATATTGATATCAAATAATCCGATAGCAAACAGCGTTGTGCCTAATAAAGCGCAGATAACATTTGTTCTTCCCCTAGCTCCCCAGTTCTTCAGGCCAAAACACCGTTGACCTTTTGGGGAATAGCCGTGAGTCCGTGGGGCATCGTGTGAAAAACCACTTTCATCAATAAAAACAATAGGTTTACCTTCTTTTTCATACTGTTGTTTTTTTTGTTGAAATCCCTGCCGGGCGTTTTCGTCGGCTTTCGGATGACGTAGAGTTTTTTTTATAGGTCAATCCCAGCTTTTTAAGCGCTTGCCAAATGGCCTTATGACAAACGCCAAAACGCTCTGCACGCTCTTTTTGGTAAGCATCTGGATATTGTTCAACATCTTTTATCAACTCGGATTTATCGATCTTTCGCTGACGCGTGGTCGATGCTTTTGACTCTATTTGATTAATCCAACGCGATACAGAGGCAGGGCCAATCCGAAATTGCTTCGCTGTTTCTCGGATACTCAACCCTTCGTTTTTCCGTGTAGATATCACTTTACGTCTAAAATCAATTGAATAGCTCATTTAAATAATGTAATCAAAATTAAGTCGTTTAGCTATACCTTCGAGCCGACACTGATCGGTAAGCACGAAAAGCAGCTTAACGGCTTCGATGACCGCATTATTTCTCTCTATTCCAGAGGGCTATCAACCCGTGATATTCAGGCTCACTTTAAAGAAGTCTACGGGGTCGATGTTTCCGCTGGCTTCATTTCTCAAGTGACCAATGCCGTGATGGATGACGTTAAGCGCTGGCAGCAACGGCCGCTGGATGCGTTTTATCCCATTAAACTAGTTGCTGAATAGAGACTTGCATTTTTTGTCAGGCTATTGAGAATAAAAAGAGGTTTAACTTAGAGAATAAAGGTGGCTTTGTTGAATAAATCAGAATTAGCCGACAGGATGACTCCCTCTGCTACACCTGTTATCCGATCCTGACGCTGTGTGGCATAACCAACAACGTCATACGATTCAGCGCTTTGACCATCGCCATGGCTTCACCCACCTGAGCATCGTAGTCACGCAGGCTCAGGTGGCCACCCAGCAAAGTTTTTATGCGGAACATCGCTGTTTCTGCCACTGAACGCCGGTGATAACCCACTTTCTTTTTCCACATATCATTACTCCCGCTCAGACGCTGATTCGCCACCGCATGGTTACGTTCATAGTACTTGTCCGGCCAGTATTTCGCTCCGCTTCGCGGCGGGATAAGGGGCCTGATTTTCTTTCTCAGCAACGCATCGTGGCAGTAACGGGCGTCATAAGCACCGTCTGCTGACACTTCCCTGATTTTCCGGTGGGTTTGGTTAATCAGGCCCGGCAGTGCCTGCGCATCTGTCGTTCCGCTGAGCGATAAGTCGGCACAGATAATCTCATGCGTCGCACTGTCTGCTGCCAGATGAAGCTTGCGCCACACTCTTCGTCTGTCAGCCCCATGCTGCCTGACTTTCCATTCACCTTCGCCAAAGACCTTCAGACCGGTACTGTCGATGACCAGATGCGAGATTTCACCACGCGTTGGCGTTTTTATGCTGATACTGACGGTTTTTGCCCGCCGACTGACCAGAGAGTAGTCCGGGCAGCGCAGTGGCAGGCTCATCAGTGTAAAAACCGAGTCGACAAAGCCCTGTAATGCCCGGAGCGACAGGTTAAACACGCGCTTTATCATCAAAACCGTGGTAACAGCCATATCGGTGTAGTAAAGCGGCCGACCACGACCTTCAGGCGAAGCACTGTCAGTCCATGCAGCGATGGCCGACTCATCAAGCCAGACCGTCAGGGAGCCGCGTTGTCTGAGTGCTTTGTTGTAGGTGGGCCAGTTGGTGATTTTAAACTTTTGCTTTGCCATGGGGAGCTGCTATCGGGAGCGATGATAGTGCTCTGATCCGGCGATCCCCTGAAAGTTCGATTTATTCAACAAAGCCGCCTCTATCCTGAACAGATTCAGCAGTGGAAGGACGAGTTTATGCAGCCAGGTCAGCGTGCAGAAAGAGCCTTAATAAAGAAACAACAAAAAGAAATTCAGCAGCTTAATCGTGAAATAGCCCGCAAGGACAAAGCCCTCGCCGAAGCGGCGGCACTGCTCATCCTGGAAAAAAAGCTCAAGGCGTTCTTCGACGAAGAACGCGAGGTCGAATGACGCGCACAGCCGACAGGTTACGGCTGATGAAGATGCTGGAGGAGGCTGCCACTGCCGGCGTCCGGCAAAGCGATGCCTGCAGGTCTGTAGGTATTAGCGAGCGGACGTTCCAGCGCTGGCGGCTAAGTCCTGACGACCGGCGACCGACGGCATCACGGCCGATGCCGAAAAACAGGCTCAGTGCTGAAGAGGAACAGCAGGTGCTGGCCATCTGCCATGAGCCACGATTCGCCAGTCTGTCGCCGGCGCAAATCGTACCGGCACTAGCCGATGAGGGGCGTTACGTTGCCAGTGAATCGACGTTTTACCGGGTGTTGCGCCGTGCCGGAGAGGTCAGTCATCGCGGGCGTCAGCAGGCCCCGCAAAGTAAGCCGCTGTCGACATGGAAGGCGATCGCGCCGAACCAGGTGTGGTCGTGGGACATCACCTGGCTGAAGTCGCTGACGGCGGGTCACTGGTTCTACCTGTATCTCATTAAGCGTGTTGCTTAATAGTGAAATAAGGGTGTTTCGGTGATTGAAGTAAATTTTATGCTGTTCTGAGATGGAAATTCCAAAGACCGGCGCTAAGGAGTAAGAAGGTATCATCAATAAAGGGTCTACGATTCCGTAAAATTTGGGTCATGCAACCGAGGCGCTTGATACCCGCGATGGCGTGTTCAACTGTAATACGGATGCCCGAGATTATTTTATTTTCTTGTTTTTGTTCAGGCGATAAAGGTCTTTTTCGAGTTCCTTTTTTTGGGATTTGTGTATTAGGATGCTGTTTATCTATACCTTGAAAACCGGTATCTGCCCAGATGGTTACCTCAGGAGGAATATGGCGAATTATATCGACTTTATCGAGTAAGCGTTTATCGTGACGGCGCCCATTTTTGCTCATGGGGATAAATCCAATTTGCCTTGTTTCGTCAGTCATAATAAGCCCTTTTCGAGTGGTCTGTCTTTTCTTTCCCGAATACATTTTTTTTCGCCGACGCAGATTCTTAGGCTTTTGGACAGGTCGCTCTGTCCCATCAATAAAGACGTCTTTAACTCCAGGAAAGGCGCGAAAAAATTCCTCAGCAGAGCGAATTTGACGAGCGGGCAAAACACATTCTCGCCCCAAGGTCATCTCTAAAACCGGCAATAATATTTTTACCCAGCGACATACCCGTGTTCTATCTAAACCAAAAAGAAGTCCTTGCAAATCATAGGTCGGATAACATTTTAAATACAATAAAATAAAAAGCAGTTTATCTAATGGGGTTGGGATAAATCCTTTCTGCCCTGCACCCATCTGCCGCTCGTGATCTTTTCGATTCTTTTTCCGATAAATCAAATAACAAGCTGAAAATTCAGCGGCTAAATTTTTCAATTCTTCGACTGATAATCCAATGATTGCTTTACATAAACGATTATCTCGTAACAACCGCTCTTTGTTGATCATTTCAAACCTTTATTCTCTAAGTTAAACCTCTTTTTATTCTCAATAGCCTGACAAAAAATGCAAGTCTCTATTCAGCAACTAGTTTATAGAAGATGTGTTCAGTCGCAAAATAGTGGGTTATGAGGTGTACCCGGTCGAAAGCGGCGAGTATGCAGCAGAACTGCTGAAGCGAACGGTGCTGAGCGAGCGCTGCTGGCAGGAGCCGCTGGTACTGCATGCGGATAACGGTGCACCGATGAAGTCACAGGTGCTGCAGGTGAAGCTTGCGGAGCTGAAGATAACCCCGTCACACAGTCGGCCGCGGGTAAGCAACGACAACGCCCACGTGGAATCGCTGTTCAGGATGCTGAAATACGTGCCTGCATGGTCTGAAAAAGGCTTTGCAACGCTGGAAGATGCGCGAGCCTGGGTGGAAACCTTCGTCGGCTGGTACAACGAGGAACATCGCCATAGCGGTATCCGGTATGTCACGCCGGGCCAGCGGCACAGAGGCGAAGACAGCCAGTTGCTGGTAAAGCGAAAATCGGTGTATGAGGCAGCAAAAATGCAGAACCCGCATCGTTGGTCAGGGCCAACAAGAAACTGGGAGCGGCAGGACGAAGTGTGGCTAAATCCGGAACGGGAAAAACAGGCCGTATGAATCAACTGGGGCGACAACTACCTTGACACGCACCGTGAACACGCCATCGCGGGTATCAAGCGCCTCGGTTGCATGACCCAAATTTTACGGAATCGTGAGACTGTAAAATAATCTGTGTAAATGGCATTTTGAGGAAAACCTTCAAAGGATAACAAAATGCCTATCAGCAACGAACTTATTGACCAACTGCTTCAAGATTGTCACTCCCCTCAGGATCTGCTGGGTGAATCAGGCCTACTCAAGGTGCTGACTAAAAGACTGGCGGAACGGGTTCTTCAAGCTGAGATGGAGATGCACCTTGGGTATGCTAAGCATGACCCGGCAGGTAATCATTCAGGCAACTCCCGCAATGGCAAGACATCCAAGAGCGTACGTAGCCAAAATGGGGAGATCGAGCTCGATATTCCGCGCGACCGCAACAGTATAGCCAAGCGACTTAATTTTGATTACACCATATGGACTGAGAACAAACTCTCTGTATCGCAACCCATCTCTCTTTTTTTGCTTTTTGCTTGTGCCCATTTATGCTCAATTGGGTTAAGATCTGGCGAATATGTAGGCAAATACTCCACCATATACCCTGCATCGATGATGACTTGTTGAATATCATGTTTTTTGTGAAAAGTGGCATTGTCCATCATGATTACACTGTTTTTAGGGAGTACTGGGATAAGGACTTGTGTGACCCAGGCATAGAAAACATCGCTGTTAATATTGATATCAAATAATCCGATAGCAAACAGCGTTGTGCCTAATAAAGCGCCGATAACATTTGTTCTTCCCCTAGCTCCCCAGTTCTTCAGGCCAAAACACCGTTGACCTTTTGGGGAATAGCCGTGAGTCCGTGGGGCATCGTGTGAAAAACCACTTTCATCAATAAAAACAATAGGTTTACCTTCTTTTTCATACTGTTGTTTTTTTTGTTGAAATCCCTGCCGGGCGTTTTCGTCGGCTTTCGGATGACGTAGAGTTTTTTTTATAGGTCAATCCCAGCTTTTTAAGCGCTTGCCAAATGGCCTTCTGACAAACGCCAAAACGCTCTGCACGTTCTTTTTGGTAAGCATCTGGATATTGTTCAACATCTTTTATCAACTCGGATTTATCGATCTTTCGCTGACGCGTGGTCGATGCTTTTGACTCTATTTGATTAATCCAACGCGATACAGAGGCAGGGCCAATCCGAAATTGCTTCGCTGTTTCTCGGATACTCAACCCTTCGTTTTTCCGTGTAGATATCACTTTACGTCTAAAATCAATTGAATAGCTCATTTAAATAATGTAATCAAAATTAAGTCGTTTAGCTATACCTTCGAGCCGACACTGATCGGTAAGAACGAAAAACAGCTTAACGGCTTCGATGACCGCATTATTTCTCTCTATTCCAGAGGGTTATCAACCCGTGATATTCAGGCACACTTTAAAGAAGTCTACGGGGTCGATGTTTCCGCTGGCTTCATTTCTCAAGTGACCAATGCTGTGATGGATGACGTTAAGCGCTGGCAGCAACGGCCGCTGGATGCGCTTTATCCCATTGTTTACCTTGACTGTATTGTTGTCAAAAGCCAGGACGGCGGAGCCGTGGCCAACAAGTCTGTTTATCTGGCCCTCGGCGTCAACGGCCAGGGCGAAAAAGAGCTGCTGGGGCTATGGATAGCCAAAACTGAGGGGGCCAAGTTCTGGTTATCTGTGATGACAGAACTGAAAAATCGTGGGCTAAAGGACATCTTCGTCGCCTGCTGCGATGGCCTGAAAGGCTTTCCTGATGCCATTGAAGCTGTTTACCCGCATACGCGGGTACAGCTCTGCATTGTGCATCAGGTGCGGAACTCGCTGCGCTACGTCGGCTGGAAAGAGCGTAAGGCCGTTGCTGCTGATCTGCGCACCATCTATATAGCCAAGCGACATTATTTTGATAACAGCCAGCTATGCTTCTTTGCCGCATATCAGGGCATAGGATGTAATCATTTTTAAGTCGGTTGGCTATAGTTCCTCAACGCTAGAGGGCGCTGAAGAGGCCCTGGATGCCTTCGCGGCCAAGTGGGATGAGCAGTTCCCGACGATCAGCCCGTCGTGGAGAAATAATTGGGAACGTCTCATCGTCATTTTTGACTTTCCGCCGGAGATCCGCAAGGTTATAGCCAAGCGACTTAATTTTGATTACACCATATGGACTGAGAACAAACTCTCTGTATCGCAACCCATCTCTCTTTTTTTGCTTTTTGCTTGTGCCCATTTATGCTCAATTGGGTTAAGATCTGGCGAATATGTAGGCAAATACTCCACCATATACCCTGCATCGATGATGACTTGTTGAATATTATGTTTTTTGTGAAAAGTGGCATTGTCCATCATGATTACACTGTTTTTAGGGAGTACTGGGATAAGGACTTGTGTGACCCAGGCATAGAAAACATCGCTGTTAATATTGATATCAAATAATCCGATAGCAAACAGCGTTGTGCCTAATAAAGCGCCGATAACATTTGTTCTTCCCCTAGCTCCCCAGTTCTTCAGGCCAAAACACCGTTGACCTTTTGGGGAATAGCCGTGAGTCCGTGGGGCATCGTGTGAAAAACCACTTTCATCAATAAAAACAATAGGTTTACCTTCTTTTTCATACTGTTGTTTTTTTTGTTGAAATCCCTGCCGGGCGTTTTCGTCGGCTTTCGGATGACGTAGAGTTTTTTTTATAGGTCAATCCCAGCTTTTTAAGCGCTTGCCAAATGGCCTTCTGACAAACGCCAAAACGCTCTGCACGTTCTTTTTGGTAAGCATCTGGATATTGTTCAACATCTTTTATCAACTCGGATTTATCGATCTTTCGCTGACGCGTGGTCGATGCTTTTGACTCTATTTGATTAATCCAACGCGATACAGAGGCAGGGCCAATCCGAAATTGCTTCGCTGTTTCTCGGATACTCAACCCTTCGTTTTTCCGTGTAGATATAGCTAAGCGACATTATTTTGATAACAGCCAGCTATGCTTCTTTGCCACATATCAGGGCATCGGCTGTAATCATTTTTAAGTCGGTTGGCTATATGCTTACCTCATAATTTTTATAGGTGCCAAAATGAGTAAAATAATTACTGCTGAATTTAAATGTGAAACCGCCAAATTAGTCCTTGACCAAAATTATATCTACCAGGAAGCCGCGAAAGCCATGAACGTCAGTCTTTCAGCGATTAGCCGGTGGGTAAGAGCCCTTCGTTTAGAACGTCAAGGGAAAACATCGCCTGGTCTGCCATTATAGCCAAGCGACATTATTTTGATAACAGCCAGCTATGCTTCTTTGCCGCATATCAGGGCATAGGATGTAATCATTTTTAAGTCGGTTGGCTATATCACTTTACGTCTAAAATCAATTGAATAGCTCATTTAAATAATGTAATCAAAATTAAGTCGTTTAGCTATATCAGCAACTTCCTCATCAGGGAAAACGTTACAGGTACAATGCCGAAAACCTCAAATCAGGCCCTATTCCCAACCGTGTTGGTATTGAGTATCGCCCAGCTCAAGCCGAGCTTAAACAAGAGCCTGGCCACTTCGAAATTGACACTATAGCCAACCGACTTAAAAATGATTACATCCTATGCCCTGATATGCGGCAAAGAAGCATAGCTGGCTGTTATCAAAATAATGTCGCTTGGCTATATTTTTGGCAAAGACCAGAAGTCATTCTTGTTAACCATCGTAGATAAAGCATTGAAAACCGTCATCATTCGCAAACTGCCTAATAAGCGTGCGGAGACTGTGGTTGCTGCTTTCAGGGACATTGAAGCTAATACCTTTTGCAAGTTTAAGACCCTAACAGCTGATAACGGCCCTGAATTCGCTCTGCACGAGCAAATTACTCAAATCACAGGGGCGCAGGTCTACTTTGCCCATCCTTATCATTACTGGGAGAGGGGCTTGAATGAGCACACCAACGGGCTGATACGACGTTTTTACCCAAAGGGAACACACTTCAGTCAGGTCAGTCATCGTAAGATTGCCGAACTCGAACACATACTCAATACAAGGGGCAGAAAATCGCTGGGCTATCGTTCCCCCAATGAGGTATTTTTAACGCACTTACTGGTGGCATAACACTCTACCGTTTTGTTGCGTTTCGAGTGGGAATGGTGCATACAGCACGGTAGCGACAAGGGTCATGGTGCCACCGACAATCGCTTCGTAAGGCAGCAGGCCCATACGCTGTCTGATGGTCATGTTCATGCTCTGCGCTGTAACGTGGAAATAGTTGCCCTGCGGCAAGGAGTCGATAACGGTCGCACCGGTATGCACCATGACCGCAGAGGCAATCGGCGCAATGCCGATAGTGGCGATGGCGTTACCGAAGGTCCCGGTCGCCAGAATGGTCCCGGTGGAGGTGGACGCCGTGGCTGCCGCCATCAAAATACCGGAGATAGGTGCGAGGAAGGTGCCGGAAATACCCATGAGGTCAATCAGTTGTACCACCTGAGCAGACAGATTGGAGGCAGCGATCAGGCCCGCAATTGCACCTGCACCAATCAGGATAAGCACGGTGGCGGTCATTTTTTCCAGACCGGAAGCAGTGTAGGCAATCACCTTGTGCTTTTGCCCCATGGCAATCAGCCCGACGATACCGGCAATCGGCAATACATACATGGCATCCAGCTTGAACGCGGTCAGCGCGCTGATGTGAAAAATGGAACCAATCGGGTTTATCATCAATAAGATAACGGCAACCGCTGGCGCGACGATGGCCTTGCCCAACATCGGGTAGGTTTTGTCATTTTTCGCGCTCTGGGTGCCGTAGGCTGCGGCGGCTTCTTCACCACTTACCATGATCCCTTTATTTTTCAACATTGAGGCGACAACGACAGTCATAATCAAACCGAATACAGCAGAAATAAAACCGGCGATCATTACATCGCTTAAATTCAGGTAAAAACCGTTTGCTGCGGCAATGGTATTGGGGTTCGGCGATATAATATTCCCAGCTTTACCGCCGTTGGAAAGCGCCAGTAATAATGCCAGTTTGGAAATCCCCATTTTATTACCCACCGATAACGCAATCGGTGCAACAATTAATACGGCAACGGGGATAAATATGCCCACCGCAGTGATGATCATGGTGGCCAGTGCCAGCGCTAAAATCGCTTTGCTCTCCCCCATCTTCCTCACAATGGCCTGAGCGATGGTTTCTGCCGCGCCCGATTCCATCATCACGCCAGCCAGTACACCCGCAGCCAGCACGCGGATCACCGTGCCCATTACACTCTGCGTGCCAGATGTCAGCAGCCCGATGGTCTGTTCAAGATTCCCCCCGCCGATCACCGCACCGAGAATGGCGCCGAGGAACAAGGAGTACACGGGATTAATTTTTTTCAGGATGAGCGCAATGGCAATAAAAAGACCAATCAACGCCCCGTACCATGCCAAGGGTTCTATGGTATGCATAATGAGACCTCTTATATTTTATATGTCTTCGACAATAGGGTGCTAATGCAAATACATTCCTGGTGGAATCTGCATTATTTAATGTGGTAATAAATTACGCTGTTCTAAATAATTTTCTTTGGGAAAAAATCAGAACCGATAAATAATTCCTTATCACATGCTCTTATGGATTGGGAATTATTCTATGACTTGGCAATAAAATAACCTATGTGTCGCAACACGAAAAAACTGGGCATTTGTATAAATATTTTTGTGTTGCAGAACAAGAAAGCGAGAGGTTTATCACATTGCACAGGGAGGAGGGGCGGATTCAGACTGATGACAAAGCCACTTTACTTCGTCATCCCCGGCGAAAGCCGCGGATCTCGGCCAGAAGAAACGCGTTTCACCAGCAAGAGATTCTCGTCTTCGCGGGAATGACTGTGGGAGTAGGCTGTTTGCCTGCAACCATAAAGGACGGTTACAGGGCCTCGAGCGCCAGCAATTCTTCGATGCTCTGACGGCGGCGAATCAGACGTGCTTCACCGTCTTCGAACAACACTTCCGGCAGCAGGGTGCGGCTGTTGTAGTTGGAAGACATAGAGGCACCGTAAGCCCCGGTGTCGTGGAACACCAGATAGTCGCCGACCTGTACCGCAGGTAACGCCACCGTTTCCACGCCGCCGCCAGCCTGTTGCGTAAACACATCACCGGATTCACACAATGGCCCTGCCACTACGGTATCGCGCAACGGTGCGCCAGCGAGAGAACGCTCATCTGCCGGCAACAACGAAATGTGGTGATAGCTACCGTACATGGCGGGGCGCATCAAATCGTTAAACCCGGCATCCACCAACACGAAGTGACGGCTACCCATATTTTTGACGGCATGCACCTGCGCCACTAAGACGCCAGACTCCGCCACCAGAAAACGTCCCGGTTCGATTTCCAGCGTCACGGGGTGACCAAGGTGCGTCTCAATACGCTGACGCGCTGCGTGCCACAGGCCAAAGTAGTGCTCAGTATCAATAACCGGTTCACCCGCGCGATAAGGAATGGAAAGCCCGCCGCCTGCGGAAATGGCCTCAACATCCTGACCAAACTCAACCACCTGACGCACCATGGCATCACACACTTGCTCCAGATGGCCGTAGTCCACGCCGGAACCGATATGCATATGAATGCCGACCAGCTTCAAGGAGTAGCGCTGGATTTGTGCCAGCGCCAGTGGTAAATCGGCATACCAGATACCGTGTTTGCTGTTCTCACCGCCGGTGTTGGTTTTCTGGCTGTGACCGTGACCAAACCCCGGATTGACGCGCAACCACACCGGATGACCCGGCTGGGCTGCCCCCAACTGCGCCAGAATATCCACTGAACCGGCGTTAACCGGAATATTCAGTTCCACCACGCGTGCCAGCGTCGGCGCATCCAGCATGTCAGAGGTGAACACAATCTCATGATCTGCCGTACCCGGCACAAAGCCGGCCACCAGAGCACGCTCAATTTCCCCCAGCGATACCGAATCCACTTTTACACCTTGTGCCCGCATCAGACGCAGAATATGGGTGTTGGAGCAGGCTTTTTGCGCAAAACGGATGGTGTCAAACTGACAGAGTTGTGCGATACGCGCCACAATGGTGTGCGCATCATACGCCCACACCGGACATCCAAAACGAGCAGGTAATTCACGCAGGCTATGCGCGTTAAGCGCGTGGGTAAGGTCATTCAGATCGTACGGCATAGGGGTTCCGTGCAAAAAAAGGGAGCAATGACCACACGGTAACGGGCTGCACCGATTTAAACAAATATCGGTTTTCGCATACTCTATTCATACATGATATGGGTTGGCTAAGCCACTTCACGCAGCGCGTCAGCAGTAATATGCACGCCCACTACACTGCCCGCATGGTACAAATCGCCCGGTGCACGATTCAGTACATCCACAGCCAGCTCTACGCCATTCACCACGATACGGTATCGCACCACGTTCCCTAACAGGCTGTGGTTAAGGATCTTCCCAGCAATGCCCTGTTCAGGTGCGCCCAGCGTGATAGATTCAGGGCGAAGTGCCACCTGACCAGTGAAGTGTTCTCCCGTCAACTGTTGCGCTTGCGCGGCACTCAGCAGGTTATATAGCTAAGCGACATTATTTTGATAACAGCCAGCTATGCTTCTTTGCCACATATAGCCAACCGACTTAAAAATGATTACAGCCGATGCCCTGATATATGGCAAAGAAGCATAGCTGGCTGTTATCAAAATAATGTCGCTTAGCTATATCAGGGCATCGGCTGTAATCATTTTTAAGTCGGTTGGCTATAGCTGCCGATAAAGCTGGCGGCAAACAGATTGGCAGGCTGGGTATACAGCGATACCGCATCGCCATCCTGTACAATTTCCCCCTTGTTCATCAGCACGATACGATCGGAGAGCGTCAGCGCCTCTTCCTGATCGTGGGTAACAAAGATGGCCGTCAGATTCAGTTCACGCTGAATGCGACGGATTTGTTCACGCAGGTGGCGACGAATACGGGCATCCAGCGCGGAAAGCGGATCGTCCAGTAACAGCAAACGCGGGCGCGTAACCAACGAACGCGCCAGAGCCACGCGCTGACACTGACCGCCAGAAAGCTGATGTGGATAACGGTGGGCAAATTCATTCAGTTCCACCAGCGCCAGCACCTCGGCCACCCGCTGGCGAATCTCCCCTGCGCCGAGCTTCTGCATTTTTAACCCAAACGCCACGTTCCCTTCTGCCGTCATATTGGGGAACAGCGCGTAGTTCTGGAACACCATGCCAATGCCGCGCTTTTGCGGAGACACCGGCACGATATCCTGTCCCTGTAACAGGATCTGTCCGCTGTCCACGGGCGTCAAACCAGCCAGACAACGCAACAGCGTCGATTTGCCGCAGCCACTCGGCCCCAGCAGGGTAACAAACGCCCCTTCTGCCGCTGAGAAATCGATATTAAGCGTGTTGCTTAATAGTAAAATAAGGGTGTTTCGGTGATTGAAGTAAATTTTACGCTGTTCTGAGATGGAAATTCCAAAGACCGGCGCTAAGGAGTAAGAAGGTATAGCCAACCGACTTAAAAATGATTACATCCTATGCCCTGATATAGCCAACCGACTTAAAAATGATTACATCCTATGCCCTGATATGCGGCAAAGAAGCATAGCTGGCTGTTATCAAAATAATGTCGCTTGGCTATATGCGGCAAAGAAGCATAGCTGGCTGTTATCAAAATAATGTCGCTTGGCTATATGCGGCAAAGAAGCATAGCTGGCTGTTATCAAAATAATGTCGCTTGGCTATATCATCAATAAAGGGTCTACGATTCCGTAAAATTTGGGTCATGCAACCGAGGCGCTTGATACCCGCGATGGCGTGTTCAACTGTAATACGGATGCGGCTTTGTTGAATAATTTAACCGTTTGATTTACATCTTCTTTAGTTAGAATGCATTTACAGAGAATGTATTTTGTTAGAACGACAAATCAAATAGTTAGCACAATAAAAAGCATTCCGAGAGGAAAAATTAGTCGTTGAAATTTTATAATGCTTGAGTCTGTAAAGAATTTTGTGTAAATGGCTCCATTGCTTAACCGGAGATTCGTTCTCCATACATCAACATGAATTGGCTCATAGCAGGTTTCCAGTCTCTGATTGGCAAGGTCCATTTAGCAGAGATATTATGCAAGGCTAGATAGAGTAATTTTATCACCGAGTCATCCGTTGGAAATATTCGTCGCGTTTTCGTTATCTTGCGCAATGAAGCATTTAACGACTCTATCGCGTTGGTGGTGTAGATAACCTTGCGGATCTCCGGCGGAAAGTCAAAAATGACGATGAGACGTTCCCAATTATTTCTCCACGACGGGCTGATCGTCGGGAACTGTTCATCCCATTTGGCCGCGAAGGCATCCAGGGCCTCTTCAGCGCCCTCTAGCGTTGCGGAACTATAGATGGTGCGCAGGTCAGCAGCAACGGCCTTACGCTCTTTCCAGCCGACGTAGCGCAGCGAGTTCCGCACCTGATGCACAATGCAGAGCTGTACCCGCGTATGCGGGTAAACAGCTTCAATGGCATCAGGAAAGCCTTTCAGGCCATCGCAGCAGGCGACGAAGATGTCCTTTAGCCCACGATTTTTCAGTTCTGTCATCACAGATAACCAGAACTTGGCCCCCTCAGTTTTGGCTATCCATAGCCCCAGCAGCTCTTTTTCGCCCTGGCCGTTGACGCCGAGGGCCAGATAAACAGACTTGTTGGCCACGGCTCCGCCGTCCTGGCTTTTGACAACAATACAGTCAAGGTAAACAATGGGATAAAGCGCATCCAGCGGCCGTTGCTGCCAGCGCTTAACTTCATCCATCACAGCATTGGTCACTTGAGAAATGAAGCCAGCGGAAACATCGACCCCGTAGACTTCTTTAAAGTGTGCCTGAATATCACGGGTTGATAACCCTCTGGAATAGAGAGAAATAATGCGGTCATCGAAGCCGTTAAGCTGTTTTTCGTGCTTACCGATCAGTGTCGGCTCGAAGGTACTGTTGCGGTCGCGCGGAATATCGAGCTCGATCTCCCCATTTTGGCTACGTACGCTCTTGGATGTCTTGCCATTGCGTGAGTTGCCTGAATGATTACCAGCCGGGTCATGCTTAGCATACCCAAGGTGCATCTCCATCTCAGCTTCAAGAACCCGTTCCGCCAGTCTTTTAGTCAGCACCTTGAGTAGGCCTGATTCACCCAGCAGATCCTGAGGGGAGTGACAATCTTGAAGCAGTTGGTCAATAAGTTCGTTGCTGATAGGCATTTTGTTATCCTTTGAAGGTTTTCCTCAAAATGCCATTTACACAGATTATTTTACAGTCTCTAATGCTTATATAAATCAGTATCTTAAATTATTCAACAAAGCCTACGGATGCCCGAGATTATTTTATTTTCTTGTTTTTGTTCAGGCGATAAAGGTCTTTTTCGAGTTCCTTTTTTTGGGATTTGTGTATTAGGATGCTGTTTATCTATACCTTGAAAACCGGTATCTGCCCAGATGGTTACCTCAGGAGGAATATGGCGAATTATATCGACTTTATCGAGTAAGCGTTTATCGTGACGGCGCCCATTTTTGCTCATGGGGATAAATCCAATTTGCCTTGTTTCGTCAGTCATAATAAGCCCTTTTCGAGTGGTCTGTCTTTTCTTTCCCGAATACATTTTTTTTCGCCGACGCAGATTCTTAGGCTTTTGGACAGGTCGCTCTGTCCCATCAATAAAGACGTCTTTAACTCCAGGAAAGGCGCGAAAAAATTCCTCAGCAGAGCGAATTTGACGAGCGGGCAAAACACATTCTCGCCCCAAGGTCATCTCTAAAACCGGCAATAATATTTTTACCCAGCGACATACCCGTGTTCTATCTAAACCAAAAAGAAGTCCTTGCAAATCATAGGTCGGATAACATTTTAAATACAATAAAATAAAAAGCAGTTTATCTAATGGGGTTGGGATAAATCCTTTCTGCCCTGCACCCATCTGCCGCTCGTGATCTTTTCGATTCTTTTTCCGATAAATCAAATAACAAGCTGAAAATTCAGCGGCTAAATTTTTCAATTCTTCGACTGATAATCCAATGATTGCTTTACATAAACGATTATCTCGTAACAACCGCTCTTTGTTGATCATTTCAAACCTTTATTCTCTAAGTTAAACCTCTTTTTATTCTCAATAGCCTGACAAAAAATGCAAGTCTCTATTCAGCAACTAGTTTATTGTGAAACACCTTGGTGGGCCCGTAGTGTTTATTGAGCTGTTTTACATCAAGATAGGGCATATCAGGATTTCTCCCGGTTAAGAATATTGGCCAGCCAGGTCACCAGCAGCACGACGAGGAAATAGGAGATCACCAGCGCACTGGTAAAGTGTCCGCTGTCGTTACGTTTGTTGTAGAGATACACCTGCAACGTTTCAAAGCGGGTGCCTACCAGCAGGTTGGCAAACACAAACTCGCCAATCAGGAAAGAGAACGAGAGCAATACCGCGATCATCACGCCTTTACGCAAATTAGGCAGCACCACCCACAGCGCCGCTTGCCAAGTACTGGCACCCAATAAATGCGCCGCATCGAGCAGCTCTTTGAGGTTAATCGCCTGAATGTTGTTGGAAATGGCGCGATAGATAAAAGGCAGCGCGATAGCAAAGTATCAGCCGATCAGAATCCAGGGCGTGCCGGTAATGGCGAGTGGGCCTGAGGAATAGAGCTGCAACAATCCGACGGAAGAGACCACCGGTGGCACCGAGAACGGCAGCAAAATCAGCACGTTCATCACCCCATCCAAACGCGGAAACCGTCAGGCGATAACAAACATCGCGGGCAACACCAGCAGCAGTGAAAACAGCAGTGCGCCAAAACAGATCAGCAGCGAATGGCCCAATGCCACCAAAAACCGGCTGTCGCCCCACAGGGCAATAAACCACTTTAGGCTGTGTCCCTTAATTGCACTATAGATGAAAAATCGTACAAAGCAGGCTGTTTTTGACAGTAAAAAAAACCAAAATCAGTCCAAAAAACGAACAGATTCGATGTGTTTTTCTCATTTCCAATCAGTGAAAATTAATTAAGGGACACAGCCTAGCGTCACGCCGTTAGGCAGAATGGTGGCGCCCCACTCTGTCGCCAGCGCATAGCCCAAGGTGGCGAGCAGCGGCAACAGCAGAATCAGCAGCACCAGTAATACCACCGTCTGATGGTAGCGCCGTTCAAAGGATGGCATGGCAGCCTCCGGTCAGGGGATTACGGCGCAGCATGGAGATAACTCCGCCGCAGCAACCACTGGTGGACAACGGTAATCAGCGCCATCAGCAGTACCAGCAGCACGGAAAGCGCGCGGCCAAGATTAGGATCCAGGGTGATATCCCCGGCAACCAGCGCGGCAATACGTATCGGCACCACGTTGAAGTTACCCGTTGTGAGCGCGTAAATGGTGGCGTAAGCCCCGAGCGCATTGGCAAGCAGAATAACAAAGGTGCCGAGCAGCGCGGGGGTCAACACCGGAATGCCGATGTGCAGTCAGAAGCGCCAGCGCGGTGCGCCTAGCAACGCCGCCGACTCTTGCCATTCCGTGCGCAGCCCGTCAAACGCGGGATAGAGCAACAATATCCCCAGAGGGATCTGAAAATAGGTGTATATCAGGATCAAGCCGTCGCGGGAGTAAATGTTGAACCCGTCGATCACGCCATATTTTTTCAGCAATAAGGTAAAAAAAACCGTTCAGCCCCACCATAATCACGAAGGCAAAGGCCAGCGGAACACCCGCAAAGTTGCTGGTCATATTGGCAAAGGACAACACGAAGCGTTGCAAACGCCCCGTCCCCAGTTGGCGCAACGAGTAGCCGCCAATCAGGGCGATAATGACGCCATAGAAGCTGGACCAAAACGAGATATCCAGTGAAAAACGGATCGCCTGAAGATAAAACGGCGAAGAAAGGATATCGGTATAGCCAAGCGACATTATTTTGATAACAGCCAGCTATGCTTCTTTGCCGCATATCAGGGCATAGGATGTAATCATTTTTAAGTCGGTTGGCTATATAGTTCGCCAGCCCCCACGCCTCTTCCGTTTGGCTGTAAAAGCTGTTCACCAGGATCCAGATAAGCGGTGCTATCTGGAACGCAAAAAAGACGGCAAAAAACGGCAACAGGATCCCTGCAACCAGCCAGTTTTTTCTCACGCGTTATCCTCCCTCTGCGGCGTGGACCAATACGCCCTGTGCGCCTCCTCTCCGTATCCGGACAGGGTGCGCACAGGAACAGGCTTTACTGCTTCATATTGATAATCACGTGCTCTTGCCACTGACGCGGCAACGTTTTCACCGTTTTATCCCAGGCCTCGCCGTCAGCAATAGGGCGTACGCTTTTGTACTGTTCTTCCGGCAACAGTTTAGCTTTCACATCATCCGGCAACGTGATGTGCTGCGCGCGGATCGGGCGCGCATAGCCACGCGCCAGATTGATCTGTCCGGCATCAGAGAAGATGTATTCACGCGCCAGCTTGGCCGCGTTGGGGTTTTTGGCGTATTTATTGATGATGGTGGTATAACCGGAGATCACCGAACCATCGGAAGGGTTCAGCACTTCAAAGCGATCTTTGTTGATTTTGTCGCGGTAGTTCAGGCCGTTGAAATCCCACACCACGCCAACCTGCACTTCCCCTTTTTCGATATTCGAGATCACCGGATCGGTAACGCCAAGACGCCCTGCTTTCGCCAGCTTGCCAAAGAACTCCAACGCCGGTTTCAGGTTTTTCTCGTCCCCCCCCCAGCGCAAAGTTGGCTGCCAGTACGCCGCTTACCGCCTGCGAGGCGGAGTTAACGTCACCAATGGTCACGACGTAATTGCCTTTAAGCAAGTCGGCCCAGCTGTGCGGGATCTCTTTCACCTGCTGTTTATCGATAATAAAGGCGATAGACCCGGTATAAGCCAGTGCCCAATGCACGTCTTTATCTTTAGCCCAGTCAGGCACCTGTTCTCAGGTGGTCGGTTTATAGGGCTGGGTTACACCTTTTTGCGCCGCAATCGGCCCGAACGCGGCACCTACGTCACCGATGTCAGCACTGGCATTCTCTTTTTCAGCCGCAAACTTGGCGATTTCCTGCGCGGAAGACATATCGGTATCACTGTGCTTCAAACCGTATTGGGTAGAGAGATCCTGCCAGGTGTCTTTCCAGTTGGCCCAACTGTCCGGCATCCCTACGCTGTTTACCGCGCCTTCAGCCCGCGCGGCTTTTTCCAGGGCTGCCAGATCCTGCGCCGACACAGGGGTGGAAACAAAGGCAATTGAGGAGAACAGTGCGCTACTTATTAACACGGAAGACAACAATTTCTTCATCATGATGCTCCTGATTTTATAGGTTCGCGACGCTGGTCTTAGCCAGCAATAACTACGCCAATTCAGCACAGCGGGATGAAAGTTATATGTCGGGTGTATGACAACCGCATGTCAGCGCAAGGAGGGATGAGAGCATACCCATCAGGCCAGGCACGAAATTCCCCGTCATGGTGCACATTGCGCGATATCGGTGTTTGATTCTGGTGAAATACATCGGCATGAAGTGCAGTAACCCGATGATAGTTCAGCCTCATGGCTTCATCCATTCAGAGGCCGTGAACCACAGTGATAACATTACTGTCATGTGACATTAACCGCAGAAAATGTGCTTCACGATTGATTGAGCAGCCAGCAAGCGCGATTCCCTCCGCATTTGGTGAAAAAATAAATAAATCCCGGTTAAGCTATTCATTTATGATATCGGTTAGCGAGGCAACCACGACTGAGGCGATGATGCCGACCATTTCACTGCGCCACATTGAAATTTTTCATGCCGTCATGACCACCGGTAACCTCACCGAGGCCGCCGCGTTGCTCAACACCTCGCAACCCACGGTCAGCCGTGAGCTGGCACGTTTCGAGCATCTGGTGCAAATACCGTTGTTCGAGCGGGTGCGCGGACGTCTTCACCCTACGGCGCAAGGACTGCAACTGTTCGAAGAGGTGCAACGTTCTTACTACGGGTTGGATCGCATCATCAATGCTGCGCGCGACATTCGGCGTTTTGAACAGGCACAGCTTTCTATCGCCTGCCTGCCGGTGTTTTCTCAATCCTTGCTCCCCTACGTATGCAAACCGTTGCTGGACAGCTATCCCTCGCTCAGCCTGCACGTCATACCTCAGGAATCACCGCTGCTGGAAGAGTGGCTGTCAGCACAGCGCCACGATCTTGGTCTGACGGAGAACAGAGTGACGCCCGCGGGCACTGAGCGCCATACCCTGCTCACGTTGAACGAAGTGTGCGTGCTTCCCGCACAGCACCCTTTAGCCGCGCGCCAGATACTGACGCCAGAAGATTTTCGCCATGAGCGATTTATCAGCCTTTCAAGCATCGATAGCTACCGCCAACTGCTAGATAAATTGTTTGATAGCGCCGGGATAGCGCGTGATATGGTGCTGGAAACCCACAGTGCGGCATCGGTGTGCGCTATGGTGCGCGCCGGTGTTGGTATTTCTATCGTCAATCCGCTCACCGCTTTGGATTACGCCGCCTCCGGCGTGGTGGTGCGCCCGTTCAGCGTCGCGGTGCCTTTTACCGTCAGCCTGATTCGCCCGCTGCACCGCCCAGCCTCGGCGCTGGTGGATACCGTGATCGCCCATCTAACGCGTTATACAGCAGGCATTGCCGAGCAACTGGACGCGGTGCTGGTGCGCTGAGTAGCCCACTATTCCGCTTGCAGCGCCAGCCAGCGCGGCTCATGAGCGAACCAGTGCACCAAGAAGTCCAGCAATGCACGCAGCGCAGGCGGCATATGTTGACGAGACGCGTAGATGCCGTAAATGCCCATATCCTGCGGTCGATACTCTGTCAGCAGCGGCACCAGTGCGCCGCTGGCAAGATAGCGCTGAACCGAGTAGCGCGGTTGCCGTGATACCGGCCCCTTCCAGCGCGCCGGATAACAACACCAACGATTCGTTGCCGCTCAAGTTGCCGCTCACGGGTACAGTAACCGGCTCATTATCATGAGTAAAATTCCACAGACTTTTGCCAAAGTAGGTATAAGTCAGGCAGTTGTGCAGCGAAAGATCGCTCAGTTGGCGCGGCATCCCCTGTTTTGCCAGGTAAGTGGGCGCGGCGCACAGCACCGAGGCACATTGGCCGAGTGGCCGAGTGGGCGAGCAATCAGGTTGGGATCGAGCGCATTGGTGATGCGCAATGCCAGATCGATGCGATCTTCCACCAGATTGATCGCACGATTATTCATCTGCATATCCACCGCTACGCGCGGGTGACGCTGCAAAAATGCCTTAACCGCCACGCCCAGTGCTGTTTGCTCAAGCGATTGCGAGCAGCTGACGCGCAGCAGGCCACCGATAGACGCCACATCCGAGGCGTTTTCCACCCGCATATCTCCCGCCAACTCCAGCATCTCACGACAGCGTTGCAAGGTTTTTTCACCGGCATCGGTTAAACTCAATTTACGCGTGGTGCGATGCAGCAGACGTGCCTGCGCCCAGGTTTCCATCTCGTTCAGGTAGCGGCTCACCATCGCGCGCGACATATCCAATAGCTCGGCGGCAGCGCTCATGCTCCCCCGTTCAACAATAGCGACAAACACTTCAGCAGCAGTGATGCGATCCATGATTAGCTCGATTTATGCAACAGAGCAAACCACCATTTAGCCATTTTTATTACGATAATTGCAACTTAAGATAGACCCCGTTGAGTACTTTTAAACGAATCTAACTTTTAACGAATAATGACATGAATGGAGTTCTGCTATGAAAAAATCTACCTTAACGCTGGTTGCCGCCGCTTTCCTGAGTATGACGACGGTAGCTCACGCCGCCTCTCCGTTGAAGCTTGAAGTCTTTAACCCCGGTGAAGCCAGTATTTTCCCGGTATCATCTGCGCTGATTGTTGGCGAACATGAAGTGGCACTGATTGACGCCCAGTTCCAGCGTAACGATGCACAAACGTTGGTGGGTCGCATTAAAGCCACCGGCAAGCCGTTGAAAACCATTTATATCAGCCATTCTGATCCTGATTATTACTTCGGTCTGGATGTGATTAAGGCCGCTTTCCCAGATGCGAAAGTGATTGCCACCCCGGCAACCATCGCAGCGATCGAAGCCAGCCAGGCAGGTAAAGTGGCCTACTGGGGCCCGATCATGAAAGAAAACGCGCCGCAAAAAATTATCGTGCCAACGCCGTTAAAGGGCGACAACTTCACCGTTGATGGTCAGAAACTGGAAGTGAAAGGTCTGACAGGGCCTACGCCGGATCGCACGTTCGTGTGGATCCCGTCGATGAGCACCGTGGTAGGAGGGATTCCGGTTTCCGCCAATATCCATCTGTGGATTGCCGATACACAAACGCCGCAATCTCGCGCTGACTGGCGTCAGACGTTACAACAGATTGAGCAGTTAAAACCGAAACAAGTGGTGCCGGGTCACTTCCTGCCGCCAATGGATTACAGCCTGAGCAGCGTCACGTTCAGCCTGCAATACCTGAACACGCTGGAAAAAGCGCTGGCTACCAGTAAAGATTCTGCTGCGCTGATCGATACCATGAAAAAGCAGTACCCCGACCTGCACGAAGAGTCCAGCCTGGAACTGAGTGCCAAAGTGCTTAAAGGTGAAATGAAATGGCCGCAGTAACGCTGCACTATATTTATGACCCGCTGTGTGGCTGGTGCTACGGTGCCGCGCCGCTGGCGCAGGCCGCGCAAGCAATGCCAGGCGTCAATGTGGTGCTGCACGGTGGCGGCATGATGACGGGCAGCAACCGCCGTCAGGTCACCCCGCAGTGGCATGACTACGTGTTGCCACATGACCAGCGTATCGCAGAACTGACCGGTCAGCCTTTTGGCCAGCCTTACTTCGATAAACTGCTGCGCGATACCAGCGTCGTGCTGGACTCCGCGCCGCCGACGGCAGCCGTTATCGCGGCAGAGCGCATGGCTAACAAAGGCTATGAACTGCTGCACCATGTGCAACGAGCGCATTATGAACAGGGTAGAAAAATCGCTGATGTCGACGTATTGACACAGTGCGCCAGTGAAATCGGGCTGGACCCAGTTGCTTTTGCCAATGAGTATGCCTTCGTTAACGCCGATGGCCTGGAGCACCATTTCAAAGAGAGCCGCGCATTATTGGCGAAAGTGGGCGGACACGGCTTCCCCACCTTTGTGCTGGAAACCGCCGACGGTAACAGAGAGATTGTTCAGACGGTCGAATTCCTGGGCAATATCGATGCATGGCGCGCCTTTTTGCAGGTTAAGATCGGCGGGTTTGCTGCCTAAGCGGTATTCACTACCCGTAAGCCGGTGTCGATGACACCGGCTTTCAATGATACACTGTGCTCAGGTTTCCCTGCATTGGGATCACGATTGACCAGACACAGTAAGACGTATGCACCCATCTTCTGATACTCAGCACCGCTTCCCTGCACAACGCTTCTCCATAGCGCCGATGCTCGATTGGACCGATCGCCATTGCCGTTATTTCCACCGCCAACTGACCCGGCAAACGCTGCTGTACACCGAGATGGTCACGACCGGTGCCATTATTTACGGCAAGGGCGACTATCTGGCTTACAGTGATACCGAGCATCCGGTGTCGTTGCAGTTGGGCGGCAGCGATCCTGCCGCGTTGGCGCAGTGCGCGCAGTTGGCAGAGCAGCGCGGCTACGATGAGGTCAATCTCAACGTTGGCTGCCCTTCGGACCGTGTGCAGAATGGACGTTTTGGCGCTTGCCTGATGGCAGAAGCCGAACTGGTGGCGGATTGCATTAAAGCGATGCGCGATCGGGTATCGATCCCGGTTACGGTAAAAACCCGTATCGGCATCGACGATCAGGATAGCTACGCTTTCCTGTGCGATTTTGTTCACACCGTGGCCAAGCGCGGCCAGTGCGATACTTTTATTATCCATGCGCGCAAAGCCTGGCTTTCGGGTCTCAGTCCAAAAGAGAATCGCGAGATCCCGCCGCTGGATTATCCACGCGTCTATCAGCTCAAACGCGATTTCCCAGCATTGACCATCGCCATTAACGGCGGTATAAAAACGCTGGAAGAGGCAAAAACCCATTTGGCACAGCTCGATGGAGTGATGATGGGGCGCGAAGCCTATCAAAATCCCGGCTTGCTGCTGGATGTCGATTCGCAACTGTTCGGTATTGATACTCCCGCCATCAGCCCGTTTAGCGTGGTGGAAGCGATGTATCCTTACATTGAGCATGAACTGACGAACGGAACCTATTTGGGCCATATCACCCGTCATATGCTGGGCTTGTTCCAAAGTATCCCCGGCGCGCGTCAATGGCGTAGTCACTTAAGCGAAAATGCTCACAAACCCGGCGCAGGCATCCCGGTGGTGGAAGCGGCACTGGCGCTGGTACGCGATCGCGTAGCATAAAACCCCAATAGTTAGTCAAAATAGCCACAATTTATTGCCCACACCGACATTCCCTTCTGATAAATCAAAGCGTTATCAGAGGGGAAAGGTTGGCATGCTTCTTGTAATACTTCCCGCAGAGCACGTCTTTAGTACGGCACACCTTATTGAGGAGAGGAATCATGCTGGAGTTTTTGTTCGTTGTGGGCTTTTTCGTGATGTTAATGGTCACCGGGATTTCACTGATTGGCGTACTAGGCGCACTGGTGATTGCGGCGGTGGTGATGCTGGTGGGTGGGCTGATTGTTACCGCCATCAAAGTACTGCCCTGGCTGCTGCTGGCAGTGGCGATCGTCTGGCTGTGGCGTTACTGGCAGCAAAAACCGCTGCGCGATTACCGCTGATGCCACGCTTTGTGACGGCAGCTGCAAATACCGCTTCTGAGCACCAAGATTCTCAGTAATTTACGCCAATTTTGTGCGCCAGCAGATATTTTTTTCCCCTAAGCCGCTGTTAGGATGGCGGCTCTTGGTCACTATGACTGCCTCCATGTAGCAAGGCGGTTTACGTAACCGGTAACACGCACAAGACACGCGGCCTGTGCGAATCAATAAAAAATGATTTCATCCGCGTCAGAGCATCATCATCCAAAAAAATTACGCCTCGATGCGCTGACGTTCGCCACGCTGTACCCTACATACAGCATGATGAAATATCAAAAATAATGCAGCAACAAGGCCCCCGTTTGGGGCACTTACTTTTTACGCCGACCTACCCTGTACAGCGGCTCGCTCGCTTATCGTCCTGGGATCAGCAGACAGGAACCGTGCGCCTGACGGCTCTCCAGTGCGCGATGCGCTTTTTGCGCTTCCGACAGCCCGAAGATCTGGTTGGCAGAAACATCTACCTTGACAGCGCCACTGGCAATCAGCGAAAACAGCTCGCTGCTTGCTTTATCCAGCTCTGCCCGGTTGGTCACGTAGCCAAACAGCGACGGACGCGTCACGTAAAGCGAGCCTTTCTGATTCAGAATGCCTAAATTCACGCCGGTCACCGGGCCAGAAGCGTTACCGAAGCTCACCATCAAACCGCGACGTTGCAGACTATCGAGCGAGGCTTCCCACGTGTCTTTACCCACCGAGTCGTACACTACCGGCACTTTCTGCCCATCGGTTAATTCCAGTACCCGCTGCGCGATGTTCTCACTGCGATAGTTGATGGTCGCCCAGGCACCCGCCTGACGTGCCAACGCCGCCTTGTCATCGGACCCGACGGTACCAATAAGTTTCGCGCCCAGCGCCTTGGCCCACTGGCAGGCGATCAGGCCAACGCCACCGGCGGCCGCTTGGAAGAGGAATGTCTCACCGGACGTAATCTCATAGGTTTCACGCAGCAGGTAGTATACCGTCAGCCCTTTCAGGAACGACGCCGCGCCCTGCTCAAAGCTGATGGCCTCTGGTAGATGCGCTACGCGATCCGCCACCACGTTGTGCACCGCACTGTAAGCGCCCAGCCCCGCTTGCGCGTACACCACGCGATCGCCGACTTGAAAACCACTTACCCCCGCGCCGACTTTCGCCACCACCCCCGCCGCCTCAGTGCCCAGCCCAGATGGGAAGGTCTGCACGGGATAAAGCCCACTGCGCACGTAGGTATCGATAAAGTTGATCCCGACAGCACGGTTTTCAATTTGTACTTCACCCGCAGCCGGTTCACGCGGGGTAAAATCAACGTACTCCAGCACCTCAGGGCCACCGTGGGCGCTGAATTGAATGCGTTTCGCCATGTTTTCTCCTGATGCGGTCCGGTGCGATAAACACACGGGCGCGTTTTTATCACGTCAGTTTCGTATACAATGCCTCCTTATGGAATGACAAATCAACCAATAAAGAACGTAATCCCATGGCAGAAAAGCGCACCGCACCCCCATCGAAACAGCCCCGCGACCGACAGATGGAGGAGTTAAAGCTTCCACCCCAATCGCTGGAAGCGGAACAATCGGTTCTGGGCGGCTTGATGCTCGACAACGAGCGCTGGGATAACGTTGCAGAACGCGTCGTCGCCAACGATTTCTACAACCGCGCCCACCGTCTGATTTTCAGCGAAATGCAGCGCCTGTTGGAATTGAACAAGCCCATCGATCTCATCACCCTGTCCGAGTCGCTGGAGCAAAAAGGCGAGCTGG
The DNA here is from genome assembly GCF_052050035.1 of Symbiopectobacterium purcellii. GTDB lineage: Bacteria > Pseudomonadota > Gammaproteobacteria > Enterobacterales > Enterobacteriaceae > Symbiopectobacterium > Symbiopectobacterium purcellii_A. The sequence continues at coordinate 1,700,218 of NZ_CP189882.1, read as the reverse complement.
ACACGGTCGGCGGTTTTGCCTATCTGGCAGAACTGGCGAAAAACACCCCCAGCGCCGCCAACATCAGTGCCTATGCCGATATCGTGCGCGAACGGGCGGTGGTGCGTGAGATGATCGCTGTCGCCCATGAAATCGCCGATGCCGGTTACGATCCACAGGGTCGTAGCAGTGAAGATCTGTTGGATCTGGCGGAATCACGCGTGTTTCAGATCGCGGAAAACCGTGCCAGCAAGGATGAAGGTCCGAAAAGCATCGACCGCATTCTGGAAGATACCGTCTCTCGTATTGAGCAGTTGTATCAACGCCCGCACGACGGGGTCACCGGCGTTTCCAGCGGTTATCAGGATCTGGATAAAAAAACCGCCGGGCTGCAAAAGTCGGACTTGATTATCGTCGCAGCGCGTCCCTCCATGGGGAAAACCACGTTCGCCATGAACCTGTGCGAAAACGCCGCGATGATGCAAGAGAAGCCGGTGCTGATCTTCAGTCTGGAAATGCCCGGCGAACAGATCATGATGCGTATGCTGGCATCGCTGTCGCGCGTGGATCAAACCCGTATCCGTACCGGGCAGTTGGATGACGAGGACTGGGCGCGTATCTCCAGCACCATGGGTATTCTGCTGGAGAAGAAGAACATGTATATCGATGACTCTTCCGGCCTGACGCCCACGGAAGTGCGCTCCCGCGCGCGCCGCGTTTTCCGCGAACATGATGGCCTCAGCCTGATCATGATCGACTACCTGCAACTGATGCGGGTGCCCGCCCTTTCAGATAACCGAACCCTTGAGATAGCCGAAATTTCCCGTTCTCTCAAAGCATTGGCAAAAGAATTGCAGGTGCCTGTGGTCGCACTCTCTCAGCTTAACCGTAGTCTGGAGCAGCGAGCGGATAAACGCCCGGTCAACTCCGACCTGCGTGAATCCGGCTCTATCGAGCAGGATGCCGACCTGATTATGTTTATCTATCGTGATGAGGTTTATCATGAAAACAGCGATTTGAAAGGCATCGCTGAGATTATCTTGGGGAAACAGCGTAACGGCCCTATCGGTACCGTTCGGTTGACCTTCAACGGGCAGTGGTCGCGTTTTGATAATTACGCCGGTCCACAATACGATGATGAATAAATAGCGCACCTGAGCGGGCAGCGTTAAGGACAGTAGAAATGAAAACGGCAACCGCCGTCATCAGTCGCCGCGCATTACGTCACAATATGCAGCGCGTGCGCCAGTTAGCGCCTAACAGTCGGCTGGTCGCCGTCGTCAAGGCCAATGCATACGGCCACGGTGCCGTGGAATGCGCCACCACCCTTCAGGATGCCGATTGCTTCGGCGTCGCCCGGCTCTCGGAGGCGTTGGCACTGCGCCAAGCGGGTATCACCAAACCCATCCTGCTGCTGGAAGGGTTTTTCTCTGCCGACGATCTTCCTTTACTGGCGCAGCATCAATTGGAAACCGCGGTGCACAGCGTCGAGCAGTTGGAAGCATTGGAGCAGGCCGATTTACCGCACCCTCTTACCGTGTGGATGAAGCTGGATACGGGTATGCACCGTTTAGGGGTGCGTCCCGATAAAGCGGAAGAGTTTTATCAACGGCTGACCCAGTGCCGCAATGTGGTGCAACCGGTGAATATCATGAGCCATTTTTGCCGCGCCGATGAGCCAGAGTTCAATACCACCCTGAAACAGATCGCCTGCTTCGATGCCTTCGCCGAGGGAAAACCCGGCGCGCAATCTATCGCGGCTTCCGGCGGGATTCTGCTGTGGCCACAGGCGCATCTTAATCAGGTACGGCCGGGGATTATTCTCTACGGCGTATCACCGTTGGCCACTGAAACCGCCACGCATTTTGGACTGCAACCCGCCATGACCCTCACATCACACCTGATCGCGGTGCGTGAGCACAAAGCGGGTGAAACCGAAGGATACGGCTGCATCTGGACCAGCGAGCGCGATACCCTGCTCGGCGTGGTCGCGATGGGGTATGGCGATGGCTACCCGCGCACAGCGCCGTTGGGTACTCCAGTGCTGGTCAATGGCCGTGAAGTGCCGTTGGTTGGACGCGTATCAATGGATATGTTGACGGTCGATCTGGGACCCGATGCCCGGGAGCGGGTGGGCGATGAAGTGATCTTGTGGGGAGAGGCGCTGCCCGTCGAGCGGATCGCCGCACACACCAAGATCAGCGCTTACGAACTGATTACCCGCGTGACACAGCGTCTGGCGCTGGTGTATCTCGACGATTAATGCGTAAAAAGGCGTACCACAGGGTACGCCTTTCCCATCAATTACGCGTCACTGACCGCAACATCTGCCGGGGTGCGTTTACGGTTCTTCACCCGATAAGCCACAGCCATTGCCACCAGCCACACGGGAATCAGCCATACCGAGATCTGGATACCGGGGGTAATCGCCATGATCACCAGAATACCCGCCAGAAATAGCAGGCAAATCACGTTGGTCACCGGATAGCCCCAGCTTTTAAAACGCGTTTCCTTTGCAGCCGCTTGCATCGCATGGCGGAACTTGAGGTGTGTAATGCAAATCATCGCCCAGTTGATCACTATAGCCAAGCGACTTAATTTTGATTACACCATATGGACTGAGAACAAACTCTCTGTATCGCAACCCATCTCTCTTTTTTTGCTTTTTGCTTGTGCCCATTTATGCTCAATTGGGTTAAGATCTGGCGAATATGTAGGCAAATACTCCACCATATACCCTGCATCGATGATGACTTGTTGAATATTATGTTTTTTGTGAAAAGTGGCATTGTCCATCATGATTACACTGTTTTTAGGGAGTACTGGGATAAGGACTTGTGTGACCCAGGCATAGAAAACATCGCTGTTAATATTGATATCAAATAATCCGATAGCAAACAGCGTTGTGCCTAATAAAGCGCCGATAACATTTGTTCTTCCCCTAGCTCCCCAGTTCTTCAGGCCAAAACACCGTTGACCTTTTGGGGAATAGCCGTGAGTCCGTGGGGCATCGTGTGAAAAACCACTTTCATCAATAAAAACAATAGGTTTACCTTCTTTTTCATACTGTTGTTTTTTTTGTTGAAATCCCTGCCGGGCGTTTTCGTCGGCTTTCGGATGACGTAGAGTTTTTTTTATAGGTCAATCCCAGCTTTTTAAGCGCTTGCCAAATGGCCTTCTGACAAACGCCAAAACGCTCTGCACGTTCTTTTTGGTAAGCATCTGGATATTGTTCAACATCTTTTATCAACTCGGATTTATCGATCTTTCGCTGACGCGTGGTCGATGCTTTTGACTCTATTTGATTAATCCAACGCGATACAGAGGCAGGGCCAATCCGAAATTGCTTCGCTGTTTCTCGGATACTCAACCCTTCGTTTTTCCGTGTAGAGGCTTTGTTGAATAATTTAACCGTTTGATTTACATCTTCTTTAGTTAGAATGCATTTACAGAGAATGTATTTTGTTAGAACGACAAATCAAATAGTTAGCACAATAAAAAGCATTCCGAGAGGAAAAATTAGTCGTTGAAATTTTATAATGCTTATATAAATCAGTATCTTAAATTATTCAACAAAGCCCCGTGTAGATATCACTTTACGTCTAAAATCAATTGAATAGCTCATTTAAATAATGTAATCAAAATTAAGTCGTTTAGCTATAACGCGGACACCACCAGCGCCATCAGCAGCTCAAACGCTTTGCCCGGCATCAGGTAGTTCAACACCACGCACAGCCCGGTTGCCAACGCCGATACACCAAGCGCGTTCAACGGAATGCCACGTTTGTTGATGCTTAACAGTGCCCGAGGGGCGTTGCCCTGTTTAGCCAGGCCAAACAGCATACGGCTATTGCAATAGACGCAACTGTTATACACCGAGAGCGCCGCAGACAGCACCACCAGATTCAGCACGGTTGCCACCACGTTGCTATCCAGCGCGTGGAAAATCAGCACAAACGGGCTGCCGCCTTCCACCACTTTCTGCCAGGGGTACAGCTACAGCAACACCGCCAATGCCCCCACATAAAACAGCAGAATGCGATAAATCACCTGATTGGTGGCGCGCGGAATACTTTTTTCTGGCTGATCGGCCTCAGCGGCAGTGATCACGACCAATTCAAGGCCGCCAAAGGAGAACATGATGACCGCCATTGCCATCACCATGCCACCAAAACCATTGGGGAAAAACCCACCGTGCTGCCACAGGTTAGCCACGCTGGCCTCTGGCCCGCCACTCCCACTGATCAGTAGATAGCAGCCGAACGCAATCATGCCGATAATCGCCGCCACTTTAATGATGGCAAACCAGAACTCCATTTCGCCATAAACCTTCACGTTAGTAAGGTTTATGGCGTTAATCAGCAGGAAGAAAACGGCCGCCGAAACCCAGGTCGGCACATCGGGAAACCAGTATTGAATAAGCGTGTTGCTTAATAGTGAAATAAGGGTGTTTCGGTGATTGAAGTAAATTTTACGCTGTTCTGAGATGGAAATTCCAAAGACCGGCGCTAAGGAGTAAGAAGGTATCATCAATTCCGTAAAATTTGGGTCATGCAACCGAGGCGCTTGATACCCGCGATGGCGTGTTCAACTGTAATACGGATGCCCGAGATTATTTTATTTTCTTGTTTTTGTTCAGGCGATAAAGGTCTTTTTCGAGTTCCTTTTTTTGGGATTTGTGTATTAGGATGCTGTTTATCTATACCTTGAAAACCGGTATCTGCCCAGATGGTTACCTCAGGAGGAATATGGCGAATTATATCGACTTTATCGAGTAAGCGTTTATCGTGACGGCGCCCATTTTTGCTCATGGGGATAAATCCAATTTGCCTTGTTTCGTCAGTCATAATAAGCCCTTTCCGAGTGGTCTGTCTTTTCTTTCCCGAATACATTTTTTTTCGCCGACGCAGATTCTTAGGCTTTTGGACAGGTCGCTCTGTCCCATCAATAAAGACGTCTTTAACTCCAGGAAAGGCGCGAAAAAATTCCTCAGCAGAGCGGCTTTGTTGAATAAATCGAACTTTCAGGGGATCGCCGGATCAAAGCACTATCATCGCTCCCGATAGCAGCTCCCCATGGCAAAGCAAAAGTTTAAAATCACCAACTGGCCCACCTACAACAAAGCACTCAGACAACGCGGCTCCCTGACGGTCTGGCTTGATGAGTCGGCCATCGCTGCATGGACTGACAGTTCTTCGCCTGAAGGTCGTGGTCGGCCGCTTTACTACACCGATATGGCTGTTACCACGGTTTTGATGATAAAGCGCGTGTTTAACCTGTCGCTCCGGGCATTACAGGGCTTTGTCGACTCGGTTTTTACACTGATGAGCCTGCCACTGCGCTGCCCGGACTACTCTCTGGTCAGTAGGCGGGCAAAAACCGTCAGTATCAGCATAAAAACGCCAACGCGTGGTGAAATCTCGCATCTGGTCATCGACAGTACCGGTCTGAAGGTCTTTGGCGAAGGTGAATGGAAAGTCAGGCAGCATGGGGCTGACAGACGAAGAGTGTGGCGCAAGCTTCATCTGGCAGCAGACAGTGCGACGCATGAGATTATCTGTGCCGACTTATCGCTCAGCGGAACGACAGATGCGCAGGCACTGCCGGGCCTGATTAACCAAACCCACCGAAAAATCAGGGAAGTGTCAGCAGACGGTGCTTATGACGCCCGTTATAGCTAAACGACTTAATTTTGATTACATTATTTAAATGAGCTATTCAATTGATTTTAGACGTAAAGTGATATCTACACGGAAAAACGAAGGGTTGAGTATCCGAGAAACAGCGAAGCAATTTCGGATTGGCCCTGCCTCTGTATCGCGTTGGATTAATCAAATAGAGTCAAAAGCATCGACCACGCGTCAGCGAAAGATCGATAAATCCGAGTTGATAAAAGATGTTGAACAATATCCAGATGCTTACCAAAAAGAACGTGCAGAGCGTTTTGGCGTTTGTCAGAAGGCCATTTGGCAAGCGCTTAAAAAGCTGGGATTGACCTATAAAAAAAACTCTACGTCATCCGAAAGCCGACGAAAACGCCCGGCAGGGATTTCAACAAAAAAAACAACAGTATGAAAAAGAAGGTAAACCTATTGTTTTTATTGATGAAAGTGGTTTTTCACACGATGCCCCACGGACTCACGGCTATTCCCCAAAAGGTCAACGGTGTTTTGGCCTGAAGAACTGGGGAGCTAGGGGAAGAACAAATGTTATCGGCGCTTTATTAGGCACAACGCTGTTTGCTATCGGATTATTTGATATCAATATTAACAGCGATGTTTTCTATGCCTGGGTCACACAAGTCCTTATCCCAGTACTCCCTAAAAACAGTGTAATCATGATGGACAATGCCACTTTTCACAAAAAACATAATATTCAACAAGTCATCATCGATGCAGGGTATATGGTGGAGTATTTGCCTACATATTCGCCAGATCTTAACCCAATTGAGCATAAATGGGCACAAGCAAAAAGCAAAAAAAGAGAGATGGGTTGCGATACAGAGAGTTTGTTCTCAGTCCATATGGTGTAATCAAAATTAAGTCGCTTGGCTATAGTTTAATGTAAATCCCGACCGCAGAAAGCTCAGCCATGCTGACCAGCACATAGAGCACCCAGTAGTTCCAACCGGACATAAAACCGGCAAAGCTACCCCAGTATTTATTGGCCAAATGGCTAAAAGAACCGGCTACGGGCTCTTCCACCACCATTTCCCCTAACTGACGCATAATGAAAAAAACAATAATCCCGGCGATTGCATAGCCCAACAATACCGATGGCCCGGCCATTTTGATGGTTTGCGCAATCCCCAAAAACAGCCCGGTGCCTACCGCGCCCCCTAATGCAATCAACTGGATATGGCGGTTTTTTAACCCTCTTTTCAGTTGATCCGCTGTCTGCGACGTATCCATGATATTCCCCGAACAAGATGTTGTGTTGGCAATCTCATGGCAACAATCAGGCCAGCCTCAGCGGAGCAATGGCGAGCTCCGGCCATAAAAGAAAGTAATATCATGAATATATTCATTATTTTTATTATCACGCCACGGGATACTCAATGACGAAACAAAACAGATTGATGCATAAACAGGCAACCACATGCACGAAATGCCCTTAATTGCATCACTGAACGCACGACATTGCGCCAACACGGTGCATGCCCATTGGTTGTGCAATCCCCCTGAGAACCGGGGTATGAAAAGAAGCGGCACGCAGTGATAAAAAGCTGCTAGTCTGTTTTATCTCCCGATACATCATGCGGATAAAGCACTATGTACCAGATAGACGATTATGATTTGAAAATGCTGACCTTACTGCAAACCAACGGCCGCTTGACCAATCAGGAGTTAAGCGAACTGATCGGGTTATCCGCATCGCAGTGCTCGCGCCGTCGCATTGCACTTGAGCAGGCAAAGCAGATCCTGGGCTACCACGCCCGCCTGGCACCCAATGCCATCGGTCTGGAGTGTCTGGGTTTGATCGAAGTGCGCCTGATCAACCATACCCCCGACTACGTGGAGCGCTTTCACCAAATGCTAGGAGAGGTGGATGCGATCATTGATGCCTATAAAACCACCGGCGATGCCGACTATTTACTGAAAGTTGCGGTAGCCGATCTGCAAGGGCTGAGCGATCTGATCAGTCGCATCTTGTCGCAGAATAAAAGCGTTTCTCACCTGAAGACCTCAGTGGTACTGAATCTCCTGAAAGAGAATGGGCTCATGTTGCCTAACTGAACGCTTGCACCCTAATAGGGCGAGATGCTTCCTTTTAGTGCATGGAAAGAATGAGAACGCGCATTAACACCTTAAACCATGCGTGAATCACGCAAAAAATTACGTTTTCTGCATTTTTTGTGCATGACGTAATTACAGCATTTCAATAATTTATACTTATTATCACGGTTAATACGTGATTCTCCCCGCGGTAAGCACCATTTTTGGTGCATTTCTTGCTTTGCTTGCGTCACATTTTTATTTTTTCTGCCATTGAGAATGAGATGAACGCATCCCACACATTTGAGAGCAGCGAAGGGTTCGGCAGGTAAGGTGTGGATCCTCGCAGACTTACGGCATCATTGTGCCCAACACGGGATGCATAAAGCTCCCTGATAACTGGAGGATCCACGGCATGAAATATACCCCTGTTGGCGTCGATATCGCAAAACATCTGATGCAGGTTCACTTCATTAATGAACATACCGGTGAAGTCATCGATAAACAGATATAGCCAACCGACTTAAAAATGATTACATCCTATGCCCTGATATGCGGCAAAGAAGCATAGCTGGCTGTTATCAAAATAATGTCGCTTGGCTATAAAGCGCGACGCGCTGCTGGAATACTTCAGCAATCGGGAGCCTTGCCTGATTGGCATGGAAGCTTGCGGCGGTTCCCAGTACTGGGCGCGGGAGCTGGAAAAACTGGGGCATAAGGTCAGACTACTCCAGGGCAAATTCGTCAAGGCCTTCGTGATGGGCAATAAAAATGACGTGATGGATGCCCGTGCTATCTGGATGGCGGTCCAGCAGCCAGCTAAAGCCGTTGCCGTCAAAACTGAGGAACAGCAGGCAGTACTGTCGCTGCACAAAATGCGCCGCCAGTTAGTGAAGTTCCGCACCGCGCAAATCAACGCGCTGCACGGATTGCTGTTGGAGTTCGGCGAAACTGTGCGTAAAGGCCGGGCGTCACTGGACAAGGCGATGCCAGAGGTGCTTGAGCGACTTAAGGAAAAACTGCCACCGTTCCTGATCTACCAGTTTGAAGACCAGCATCGGCGCCTCAATGACCTGGATATGCAGATAGAGGGTATCGAAAAACAGCTTGCCACTTGGGCGAAACAGAATGAGGTCTGTCGGCGGATTATGGACATTCCAGGTGTTGGCCCACTGGTTGCCACCGCAGCAGTTACCATCATGGGAGATGCGGGAGCCTTCCGATCAGGACGGGAGTTCGCAGCCTACATCGGCTTGGTGCCAAAGCAAACAGGCACCGGCGGCAAAGTGAGGCTTCTGGGCATCAGTAAACGCGGCGATGCTTATCTGCGGACGCTGTTTATCCACGGAGCCAGGGCTGCGACGCTGCTGGCGAAAGAGCCGAACCCGTGGGTTACGGAGCTGCTGAAAAGACGGACAACCAGCGTTGCGGTGGTGGGGATGGCTAACAAGATAGCGCGCACGGTGTGGGCCCTGGTGGCACATAGCCGAACTTACGACAAAAAACACGTCAGTGTCAGGCCGTTCTGAACGACAGATACTGGCAAAACATTAACTCTTTTAATAGAAGGGTTAATGCTGAAAGGTTGCTAGGGCAGCCGTAGTGATGACAACGACAGGTAAGACCGTGATTCACTAAACCTGAATGGTGTGTTGAGCTTAAAGCTCGCCAGGAGAATGAGGTCTGAGTCAGCGAATCTCATCGAGGCCCGCAGCAGCGGCTGCAACAAGGCCGAATATAGAGCTGCAACCTACCGTCAATGTCAACACCACGAATGCTTTGCAAACGGGATGCGTTCATATAGCACACCATGGATAACGTTGTTGCAACTGAAAATCTAAAACACACGCTGCTGGAGGATATTCTGGCGCTGTTGATTGGCACATTGATGGTGTCTTTTGGGATCATCCTGTTACGCCAATCTGGCGCGCTCACCGGCGGCACGGCAGGGATGGCATTCCTGCTGCACTACATCACGCATATTTCATTTGGCACCATTTTCTTTCTGATCAACCTGCCGTTTTATTATCTGGCCGTTCGCCGCATGGGCTGGCATTTCACCATCAAGACCTTCTGTGCCGTCGGGCTGGTTTCCCTGCTGTCAGACGTGCATCCGCTGTTTATTCACTTCGATAGACTTCAGCCTTTCTATGCCACGCTGTTTGGCAACATCATCATTGGGTTGGGCTTTATTGTGCTGTTTCGTCACAAGGCCAGTCTGGGTGGCGTGAATATTTTGGCGCTCTAACTTCAGGATCACTACGGCATACGCGCTGGCAAGTTACAAATGGCGGTTGATGTGGTGATTGTACTGGCTTCACTGTTTGTGGTAAGCATACCTATGCTGGTGGTTTCCGTATTAGGTGCCGTGATTCTTAACTTAATCATTGCGATGAATCACCGCCCGGGGCGTTATAGGGTCTAAATGGCGTCCAGGGGTTGCGCGCTACGCATTACGCGTGGCAGATAATTATTTCAGGAGAAAAACCGTGTTCCAACATGTCGACGCCTATGCCGGAGATCCCATCCTGTCTCTGATGGAAAAATACAAGCAGGACCCGCGCGCAGATAAGATCAATCTCAGTATCGGGCTCTATTACAACGAACAGAATATCATCCCGCAATTGCGCGCCGTGAGCAGTGCCGTTGATGTACTAGAAGCGCAACCCAAAGCGGCCTCCTCCTATTTGCCGATGGAAGGTTTTCAGCCTTATCGCTCCGCTATTCAGACACTGCTGTTTGGCAAAGAACACCCGGCGCTGGCGGCAAACCGTATTGCAACGATCCAAACGCTGGGCGGTTCCGGTGCGCTGAAAGTTGGTGCTGACTTCCTGAAACACTATTTCCCTGATTCCGAGGTGTGGGTCAGCGATCCGACCTGGGAAAATCACATCGCTATTTTTGCCGGTGCTGGGTTTAAGGTACCCACTTATCCCTACTTTGATGCACAGAAGCTGGGTGTAAATTTCGATGGCATGATGGCCACGCTGGAAAGCCTGCCAGCACGCAGCATCGTGCTGCTGCACCCGTGCTGCCATAACCCGACCGGTTCCGATCTGACCAATTCGCAATGGGCTCGCATTATTGAAACGGTTATCAAACACGAACTGATCCCGTTTATGGATATCGCCTATCAAGGCTTTGGCGGCGGCATTGATGCCGATGCTTACGCACTGCGCGCCATTGCCAGCGCGGGCGTTCCTGCCCTGATAGCCAACTCCTTCTCCAAGATTTTTTCTCTTTATAGTGAACGCGTGGGTGGGCTCTCCGTGGTGTGCGAAGATGCCGATAGCGCGCAGCGTGTATTAGGACAGTTGAAAGCCACGGTACGTCGTAACTACTCAACCCCACCGAATTACGGCGCTCAAGTGGTTTCTAACGTGCTGAACGATGCGGCGCGCAACACGGAGTGGAAAGCGGAAGTCGAAGAAATGCGTTCCCGCATTCTCGCCATGCGTAAAGCGCTGGTGGATGCCCTGAAAGCAGAACTGCCAACGCGCAACTTTGACTACCTGCTGACACAGCGCGGTATGTTCAGCTACACCGGCTTCAGCCCGTTGCAGGTGGATCGTTTACGCGACGAATTTGGTGTTTATTTGATCGCCAACGGCAGAATGTGTGTTGCAGGCCTGAATTCGGGCAATGTTGTACGCGTTGCCAAAGCGTTCGCGGCGGTTCAATAACCCATCAAAGGCTTAACGTCCGCGTTAAGCCTTTTCCTTTTGCCATTCCATTTACCCCATCATTCCTCTTTCGCTGTGATTCATAAGAAATTTTTATATAGCGTGACATTGACACTCCGCTTGCTCTGAACTACTACTTAAGATAGGCTTTGTTGAATAAATCGAACTTTCAGGGGATCGCCGGATCAAAGCACTATCATCGCTCCCGATAGCAGATCCCCATGGCAAAGCAAAAGTTTAAAATCACCAACTGGCCCACATACAACAAAGCACTCAGACAACGCGGCTCCCTGACGGTCTGGTTTGATGAGTCGGCCATCGCTGCATGGACTGACAGTTCTTCGCCTGAAGGTAGTGGTCGGCCGCTTTACTACACCGATATGGCTGTTACCACGGTTTTGATGATAAAGCGCGTGTTTAACCTGTCGCTCCGGGCATTACAGGGCTTTGTCGATTCGGTTTTTACACTGATGAGCCTGCCACTGCGCTGCCCGGACTACTCTCTGGTCAGTCGGCGGGCAAAAACCGTCAGTATCAGCATAAAAACGCCGACCCGGGGCGAAATATCGCACCTGGTCATAGACAGTAGCGGTCTTAAGGTCTTCGGAGAAGGCGAATGGAAAGTCCGGCAACACGGGGCTGACAGACGCAGGGTATGGCGCAAGCTTCATCTGGCTGCAGACAGCGCAACGCATGAAATTATCTGTGCCGATTTATCGCTCAGTGTCACGACCGATGCGCAGGCCCTGCCGGGGCTGATAAACCAGACCCACCGGAAAATTAGGGAAGTCTCTGCGGACGGGGCTTATGACGCCCGTTACTGCCACGATGCGTTGCTGAGAAAAAAAATCAGGCCGCTCATTCCTCCGCGAAGCGGGGCACAATACTGGCCGGACAGATACCATGAGCGTAACCACGCCGTGGCGAATCAGCATCTGAGCGGGGGTAATGATATGTGGAAAAAGAAAGTGGGTTATCACCGGCGTTCAGTGGCAGAAACGGCGATGTTCCGCATCAAAACCCTGCTGGGCGGGCACCTGAAGCTGCGGGACTATGACGCACAGGTCGGAGAAGCCATGGCGATGGTTAAGGCGCTGAACCGCATGACGCTGTTGGGCATGCCGGACAGCATCCGTATCGCATAACGGCAATCCCGGTGGGGCCATCCGTCAGCTAACTCTGATTTATTCAACAAAGCCCTTAAGATATATCCCATAATTTATTACCCAACAGATTTCGATGGATAGGGCGCAGTCCTCAGCTGAGTCTGAGGTGTACGGGAGCACGTCTCCCCCTACTGTGAAAAAGAAAGGGTATTTTCAACATTCACCTTCTTAATCATTAACTTACATCATGATATTGAACAGCCGATCGCTCGCTGATTTGCGACAACAATAATAAGCAGAAAGATAATAAATGAAACCATTTCAGAAGCATTTTATTCTTCAAATCAATTTACGACGCCTCATTCTTTTCATCGCACTATCTGGTATGTCAGTTATTTTTGTAAATAGCTATTTCGCCTTCTACGACACACAAAAAAGTTATTGACCGATCAGTTTTTTAAAATAAACCTTAACTATTCATTAAAACTCGCAAATACCGTCGAAACCTTTTTTTCCTCTTCCCAATCACAACTCAGTTTTAGCGCCCAACTGCTCGCCGATAACATGAAAAATGCCGACACGCTGCAAAAAGAGCTCGAGCGGATTCGGCAGATTGGTCATCGCTTCAACTCCGTCTCGGTCATTAAACTAGTTGCTGAATAGAGACTTGCATTTTTTGTCAGGCTATTGAGAATAAAAAGAGGTTTAACTTAGAGAATAAGGGTTTGAAATGATCAACAAAGAGCGGTTGTTACGAGATAATCGTTTATGTAAAGCAATCATTGGATTATCAGTCGAAGAATTGAAAAATTTAGCCGCTGAATTTTCAGCTTGTTATTTGATTTATCGGAAAAAGAATCGAAAAGATCACGAGCGGCAGATGGGTGCAGGGCAGAAAGGATTTATCCCAACCCCATTAGATAAACTGCTTTTTATTTTATTGTATTTAAAATGTTATCCGACCTATGATTTGCAAGGACTTCTTTTTGGTTTAGGTAGAACACGGGTATGTCGCTGGGTAAAAATATTATTGCCGGTTTTAGAGGGCTTTGTTGAATAATTTAACCGTTTGATTTACATCTTCTTTAGTTAGAATGCATTTACAGAGAATGTATTTTGTTAGAACGACAAATCAAATAGTTAGCACAATAAAAAGCATTCCGAGAGGAAAAATTAGTCGTTGAAATTTTATAATGCTTATATAAATCAGTATCTTAAATTATTCAACAAAGCCGTTTTAGAGATGACCTTGGGGCGAGAATGTGTTTTGCCCGCTCGTCAAATTCGCTCTGCTGAGGAATTTTTTCGCGCCTTTCCTGGAGTTAAAGACGTCTTTATTGATGGGACAGAGCGACCTGTCCAAAAGCCTAAGAATCTGCGTCGGCGAAAAAAAATGTATTCGGGAAAGAAAAGACAGACCACTCGAAAAGGGCTTATTATGACTGACGAAACAAGGCAAATTGGATTTATCCCCATGAGCAAAAATGGGCGCCGTCACGATAAACGCTTACTCGATAAAGTCGATATAATTCGCCATATTCCTCCTGAGGTAACCATCTGGGCAGATACCGGTTTTCAAGGTATAGATAAACAGCATCCTAATACACAAATCCCAAAAAAAGGAACTCGAAAAAGACCTTTATCGCCTGAACAAAAACAAGAAAATAAAATAATCTCGGGCATCCGTATTACAGTTGAACACGCCATCGCGGGTATCAAGCGCCTCGGTTGCAGAGTCTGTAGGCTTTGTTGAATAATTTAACATGCTGATTTACATAATTATTATAACACTTCAACAACTAAGTTTTCCAGCCGTAATGCTTTTTATTGTGCTAACTACTTGATTTGTCGTTCTAACAAAATACAGTCTCTGTACATGCATTCTACCTAAAGAAGATGTAAATCAAACGGTTAAATTATTCAACAAAGCCGAGTCTGTAAAGAATTTCGTGTAAATGGCTCCATCGCTTAACCGGAAATCCGATCTCCATACATCAACATGAATTGGCTCATAGCCGGTTTCCAGTCTCTGATTGGTAGGGTCCATTTAGCCGAGATATTATGCAAGGCTAGATAGAATAATTTTAGCACCGAGTCATCCGTTGGAAATATTCGTCGCGTTTTCGTTATCTTGCGCAATGAAGCATTTAACGACTCTATCGCGTTGGTGGTGTAGATAACCTTGCGAATCTCCGGCGGAAAATCAAAAATGACGATGAGACGTTCCCAATTATTTCTCCACGATGGGCTGATCGTCGGGAACTGCTCATCCCATTTGGCCGCGAAGGCATCCAGGGCCTCTTCAGCGCCCTCTAGCGTTGCGGAACTATATAGCCAACCGACTTAAAAATGATTACATCCTATGCCCTGATATGCGGCAAAGAAGCATAGCTGGCTGTTATCAAAATAATGTCGCTTGGCTATAGATAGTGCGGAGTTCAGCAGCAACGGCTTTACGCTCTTTCCAGCCGACGTAGCGCAACGAGTTCCGCACCTGATGCACGATGCAGAGCTGTACCCGCGTATGCGGGTAAACAGCTTCAATGGCATCAGGAAAGCCCTTCAGGCCATCGCAGCAGGCGATGAAGATGTCCTGTAGCCCACGATTTTTCAGTTCTGTCATTACAGATAACCAGAACTTGGCCCCCTCGGTTTTGGCTATCCATAGCCCCAGCAGCTCTTTTTCGCCCTGGCCGTTGATGCCTAGAGCCAAGTAAACAGACTTGTTGGTCACGGCTCCGCCGTCCTGGCTTTTGACCACAATACAGTCAAGGTAAACAATGGGATAAAACTCATCCAGCGGCCGTTGCTGCCAGCGCTTAACGTCATCCATCACGGCATTGGTCACTTGAGAAATGAAGCCAGCGGAAACATCGACCCCGTAGACTTCTTTAAAGTGAGCCTGAATATCACGGGTTGATAGCCCTCTGGAATAGAGAGAAATAATGCGGTCATCGAAGCCGTTAAGCTGCTTTTCGTGCTTACCGATCAGTGTCGGCTCGAAGGTACTGTTGCGGTCGCGCGGAATATCGAGCTCGAGCGCCCCATTTTGGCTACGTACGCTCTTGGATGTCTTGCCATTGCGGGAGTTGCCTGAATTATTACCAGCCGGGTCATGCTTAGCATACCCAAGGTGTATCTCCATCTCAGCTTGAAGAACCCGTTCCGCCAGTCTTTTAGTCAGCTCCTTGAGTAGGCCTGATTCACCCAGAAGCTCCTGAGGGGAGTGGCAATCCTGAAGCAGTTGGTCAATAAGTTCGTTGCTGATAGGCATTTTTTGTCCTCTGAAGGTTTTCCTCAAAATGCCATTTACACAGATCTTTTTACACTCTCCGGTTGCATGAGGCTTTGTTGAATAAATCAGAATTAGCCGACAGGATGACTCCCTCTGCTACACCTGTTATCCTATCCTGACGGGCTTTGTTGAATAATTTAACCGTTTGATTTACATCTTCTTTAGTTAGAATGCATTTACAGAGAATGTATTTTGTTAGAACGACAAATCAAATAGTTAGCACAATAAAAAGCATTCCGAGAGGAAAAATTAGTCGTTGAAATTTTATAATGCTTATATAAATCAGTATCTTAAATTATTCAACAAAGCCATCCTGACGCTGTGTGGCATACCCAACAACGTCATACGGTTCAGCGCTTTGACCATCGCTATGGCTTCACCTACTTGAGCCTCATAGTCACGCAGGCTCAGATGGCCACCCAGCAAAGTTTTTATGCGGAACATCGCTGTTTCTGCCACTGAACGCCGGTGATAACCCACTTTCTTTTTCCACATATCATTACTCCCGCTCAGACGCTGATTCGCCACCGCATGGTTACGTTCATGGTACTTGTCCGGCCAGTATTTGGCTCCGCTTCGCGGCGGGATAAGGGGCCTGATTTTCTTTCTTAGCAACGCATCGTGGCAGTAACGGGCGTCATAAGCACCGTCTGCTGACACTTCCCTGATTTTTCGGTGGGTTTGGTTAATCAGGCCCGACAGTGCCTGCGCATCTGTCGTTCCGCTGAGCGATAAGTCGGCACAGATAATCTCATGCGTCGCACTGTCTGCTGCCAGATGAAGCTTGCGCCACACTCTTCGTCTGTCAGCCCCATGCTGCCTGACTTTCCATTCACCTTCGCCAAAGACCTTCAGACCGGTACTGTCGATGACCAGATGCGAGATTTCACCACGCGTTGGCGTTTTTATGCTGATACTGACGGTTTTTGCCCGCCTACTGACCAGAGAGTAGTCCGGGCAGCGCAGTGGCAGGCTCATCAGTGTAAAAACCGAGTCGACAAAGCCCTGTAATGCCCGGAGCGACAGGTTAAACACGCGCTTTATCATCAAAACCGTGGTAACAGCCATATCGGTGTAGTAAAGCGGCCGACCACGACCTTCAGGCGAAGAACTGTCAGTCCATGCAGCGATGGCCGACTCATCAAGCCAGACCGTCAGGGAGCCGCGTTGTCTGAGTGCTTTGTTGTAGGTGGGCCAGTTGGTGATTTTAAACTTTTGCTTTGCCATGGGGAGCTGCTATCGGGAGCGATGATAGTGCTTTGATCCGGCGATCCCCTGAAAGTTCGATTTATTCAACAAAGCCGTTGCATGACCCAAATTTTACGGAATCGTAGACCCTTTATTGATGATACCTTCTTACTCCTTAGCGCCGGTCTTTGGAATTTCCATCTCAGAACAGCGTAAAATTTACTTCAATCACCGAAACACCCTTATTTCACTATTAAGCAACACGCTTATTGACAAGCAGGGCTACATTCGCGCGTTCTCCCCATTGCAGCCTGGGGTGATTGATGCGCGACTAACTTCCCCTTCCCATGCGGCCACCGTTCAGGCCAACACCTTTTTTATCAGTCAGCCCTATGTTTCTCTGATTGGTAACCTGATTGTCTATATTTCTGTGCCTATCCACAATGCTGAAGGTGAACAGCTAGGGTACGTCGGCGGTTCTATTTATCTCAACAACCGCAATGCGACAAATGAATTTATGAATTCGCAGTTTGATGACGATAATTACGATACCTATGTCCTCAATAAAGATGGAACAATTATTTATCATCATGATAAAAGCCGCATTGGGCAAAAAATAGACGACAACTCATTAAAACAGATGGCGCTATTGGGGAATAAAGGCAATTTTCGTCTGACCGATTCACAAGGAGCAACATTTTTAGCCGGGTTCGCCAAAGTTAAACGCGCGGATTGGATTATTCTTACACTACAAACAGAACAAATTGTCACTCAGGCATTAAATAACGTAATGATTGATGTGATAAAGAAAAGTGCGCCCGGAGAGTGTAAAAAGATCTGTGTAAATGGCATTTTGAGGAAAACCTTCAGAGGACAAAAAATGCCTATCAGCAACGAACTTATTGACCAACTGCTTCAGGATTGCCACTTCCCTCAGGAGCTTCTGGGTGAATCAGGACTACTCAAGCAGCTGACTAAAAGACTGGCGGAACGGGTTCTTCAAGCTGAGATGGAGATACACCTTGGGTATGCTAAGCATGACCCGGCTGGTAACCATTCAGGCAACTCCCGCAATGGCAAGACATCCAAGAGCGTACGTAGCCAAAATGGGGCGCTCGAGCTCGATATTCCGCGCGACCGCAACAGTACCTTCGAGCCGACACTGATCGGTAAGCACGAAAAGCAGCTTAACGGCTTCGATGACCGTATTATTTCTCTCTATTCCAGAGGGCTATCAACCCGTGATATTCAGGCTCACTTTAAAGAAGTCTACGGGGTCGATGTTTCCGCTGGCTTCATTTATCAAGTGACCAATGCCGTGATGGATGACGTTAAGCGCTGGCAGCAACGGCCGCTGGATGCGTTTTATCCCATTGTTTACCTTGACTGTATTGTGGTCAAAAGCCAGGACGGCGGAGCCGTGACCAACAAGTCTGTTTACTTGGCTCTAGGCATCAACGGCCAGGGCGAAAAAGAGCTGCTGGGGCTATGGATAGCCAAAACCGAGGGGGCCAAGTTCTGGTTATCTGTAATGACAGAACTGAAAAATCGTGGGCTACAGGACATCTTCATCGCCTGCTGCGATGGCCTGAAGGGCTTTCCTGATGCCATTGAAGCTGTTTACCCGCATACGCGGGTACAGCTCTGCATCGTGCATCAGGTGCGGAACTCGCTGCGCTACGTCGGCTGGAAAGAGCGTAAGGCCGTTGCTGCTGACCTGCGCACCATCTATAGTTCCGCAACGCTAGAGGGCGCTGAAGAGGCCCTGGATGCCTTCGCGGCCAAATGGGATGAGCAGTTCCCGACGATCAGCCCATCGTGGAGAAATAATTGGGAACGTCTCATCGTCATTTTTGATTTTCCGCCGGAGATCCGCAAGGTTATCTACACCACCAACGCCCCATTCCCACTCGAAACGCAACAAAACGGTAGAAAGCGTGTTGCTTAATAGTGAAATAAGGGTGTTTCGGTGATTGAAGTAAATTTTACGCTGTTCTGAGATGGAAATTCCAAAGACCGGCGCTAAGGAGTATGAAGGTATCATCAATAAAGGGTCTACGATTCCGTAAAATTTGGGTCATACAACCGAGGCGCTTGATACCCGCGATGGCGTGTTCAACTGTAATACGGATGCCCGAGATTATTTTATTTTCTTGTTTTTGTTCAGGCGATAAAGGTCTGTTTCGAGTTCCTTTTTTTGGGATTTGTGTATTAGGATGCTGTTTATCTATACCTTGAAAACCGGTATCTGCCCAGATGGTTACCTCAGGAGGAATATGGCGAATTATATCGACTTTATCGAGTAAGCGTTTATCGTGACGGCGCCCATTTTTGCTCATGGGGATAAATCCAATTTGCCTTGTTTCGTCAGTCATAATAAGCTCTTTTCGAGTGGTCTGTCTTTTCTTTCCCGAATACATTTTTTTTCGCCGACGCAGATTCTTAGGCTTTTGGACAGGTCGCTCTGTCCCATCAATAAAGACGTCTTTAACTCCAGGAAAGGCGCGAAAAAATTCCTCAGCAGAGCGAATTTGACGAGCGGGCAAAACACATTCTCGCCCCAAGGTCATCTCTAAAACCGGCAATAATATTTTTACCCAGCGACATACCCGTGTTCTATCTAAACCAAAAAGAAGTCCTTGCAAATCATAGGTCGGATAACATTTTAAATACAATAAAATAAAAAGCAGTTTATCTAATGGGGTTGGGATAAATCCTTTCTGCCCTGCACCCATCTGCCGCTCGTGATCTTTTCGATTCTTTTTCCGATAAATCAAATAACAAGCTGAAAATTCAGCGGCTAAATTTTTCAATTCTTCGACTGATAATCCAATGATTGCTTTACATAAACGATTATCTCGTAACAACCGCTCTTTGTTGATCATTTCAAACCTTTATTCTCTAAGTTAAACCTCTTTTTATTGGCTTTGTTGAATAATTTAACCGTTTGATTTACATCTTCTTTAGTTAGAATGCATTTACAGAGAATGTATTTTGTTAGAACGACAAATCAAATAGTTAGCACAATAAAAAGGGCTTTGTTGAATAATTTAAGATACTGATTTATATAAGCATTATAAAATTTCAACGACTAATTTTTCCTCTCGGAATGCTTTTTATTGTGCTAACTATTTGATTTGTCGTTCTAACAAAATACATTCTCTGTAAATGCATTCTAACTAAAGAAGATGTAAATCAAACGGTTAAATTATTCAACAAAGCCAATAAAAAGCATTCCGAGAGGAAAAATTAGTCGTTGAAATTTTATAATGCTTATATAAATCAGTATCTTAAATTATTCAACAAAGCCCTTTTTATTCTCAATAGCCTGACAAAAAATGCAAGTCTCTATTCAGCAACTAGTTTAGAGGCTTATGCCACCAGTAAGTGCGTTAAAAATACCTCATTGGGGGAACGATAGCCCAGCGATTTTCTGCCCCTTGTATTGAGTATGTGTTCGAGTTCGGCAATCTTACGATGACTGACCTGACTGAAGTCTGTTCCCTTTGGGTAAAAACGTCGTATCAGCCCGTTGGTGTGCTCATTCAAGCCCCTCTCCCAGTAATGATAAGGATGGGCAAAGTAGACCTGCGCCCCTATGATTTGAGTAATTTGCTCGTGCAGAGCGAATTCAGGGCCGTTATCAGCTGTTAGGGTCTTAAACTTGCAAAAGGTATTAGCTTCAAGCCCCATTCCCACTCGAAACGCAACAAAGTGACCCACTTGCCAGAGTCGGATAAAATCACCGTTCTGGCCATACTGGAGAGCCTGTTGCATGCAGGGAAAACCTCTGACTCAGAAAGAACGGTTCTACATCGAAAAGCGGCGTGGTGAAGGTGTCAACCAAGCTACCATCGCCAGAGAGCTTGCTCTGCCTCGCTCGACCATCAGCAGGGAACTCAGACGCAATACCGACCCTACTTTCAATGGTGTCTACTGCTGTAGAAGGGCGGACACTCTGGTCCGGGAACGCCGTCATAAGCCTCTGCCAAACAATGCTTTTTACCCGTTGGAGCCACACATTCAGAACTTCATCAGTCAGGCGCTTTCCACTCACTCTTCACCTGAAATCATCAGTGGCCGTTTGCACCTGGAATTCGGTATATCTGTCAGCAAGAATACGCTATATCGCTATATCCTGCAGGAGAGACAGGCTGGCGGGGAGCTATATCAGCAACTTCCTCATCGGGGAAAACGTTACAGGTACAATGCCGAAAACCTCAAATCAGGCCCTATTCCCAACCGTGTTGGTATTGAGTATCGCCCAGCTCAAGCCGAGCTTAAACAGGAGCCTGGCCACTTCGAAATTGACACTATTTTTGGCAAAAACCAGAAGTCATTCTTGTTAAGAATCGTAGATAAAGCATTGAAAAAATTCATCATTCGCAAACTGCCTAATAAGCGTGCTGAGACTGTGGTTGCTGCTTTCAGGGACATTGAAGCTAATACCTTTTGCAAGTTTAAGACCCTAACAGCTGATAACGGCCCTGAATTCGCTCTGCACGAGCAAATTACTCAAATCACAGGGGCGCAGGTCTACTTTGCCCATCCTTATCATTCCTGGGAGAGGGGCTTGAATGAGCACACCAACGGGCTGATACGACGTTTTTACCCAAAGGGAACAGACTTCAGTCAGGTCAGTCATCGTAAGATTGCCGAACTCGAACACATACTCAATACAAGGGGCAGAAAATCGCTGGGCTATCGTTCCCCCAATGAGGTATTTTTAACGCACTTACTGGTGGCATAACCCTCTACCGTTTTGTTGCGTTTCGAGTGGGAATGGGGCGGGCGTATCGAAATAAAAGGTTAACGTGGATGTCCTTATAATCACGACGCCCGGCGCAATACCAGGCGTCGTGAACAGCACTACCTGCGTGCCAATATCGGCTTGAGGAAACGGGCAGTGTGCGATGCGTCGCAATTGGCTACCGTCTCCGGGGTGCCGGACACCAGTATTTGACCGCCACCGCTGCCCCCTTCCGGACCAAGATCCACAATCCAGTCTGCGGTTTTAATCACATCCAGATTATGCTCAATCACCACAATGGTGTTCCCCTGATCGCGCAGCTGGTGCAACACGTCCAACAATTGCTGAATATCGGCGAAATGCAACCCGGTGGTTGGCTCATCAAGAATATACAGTGTTTGACCCGTTCCTCGCTTGGACAGCTCACGGGACAGCTTCACACGTTGTGCTTCACCGCCGGAGAGCGTGGTTGCCGACTGGCCAAGACGAATATAGGAAAGCCCCACGTCGATAAGGGTTTGCAGCTTGCGCGCCAACGCAGGAATGGCATCAAAGAAGTCACGCGCCTCCTCAATGGTCATTTCCAATACTTCGTGGATGCTTTTACCCTTATATTTGATTTCCAGCGTTTCACGGTTGTAGCGTTTGCCTTTGCACTGATCGCACGGAACATAGATATCCGGCAAGAAGTGCATCTCCACTTTGATGACGCCATCGCCCTGACAGGCCTCACAGCGCCCACCGCGCACGTTGAAACTAAAGCGCCCCGGGTTGTATCCACGGCTTCTCGCTTCTGGTACGCCAGCAAACAGTTCACGGATAGGGGTAAATACGCCCGTATAAGTCGCCGGGTTGGAACGCGGTGTGCGCCCAATCGGGCTCTGATCGATATCGATCACTTTATCAAAATGCTCAAGGCCATGAATTTCACGGTACGGCGCCGGTTCCGCCAGCGTTGCGCCATTGAGCTGACGTTGCGCCAGCGGAAACAGCGTATCGTTAATCAGCGTCGATTTGCCGGAGCCAGAGACACCGGTGATACAAGTGAACAACCCGACAGGCAGCGTCAGCGCGACATCTTTCAGGTTGTTGCCCTTCGCACCCACCAGCTTCAGCACTTTGGTAGGATCGGCAGGCACCCGTTGCGACGGCACTGAGATTTTTCGCTCACCGCTCAGGTATTGTCCGGTCAGCGATTCAGGCACCGCCATAATCTGTTCTACCGAACCTTCCGCTACCACCTGGCCGCCATGCACCCCGGCACCCGGTCCGATATCAATCACATGATCTGCCGCGCGAATGGCGTCTTCATCGTGTTCCACCACAATCACCGTGTTACCCAGATTGCGCAGGTGGATCAAGGTTTCCAGCAGGCGTTCATTATCTCGCTGGTGCAAGCCAATGGAAGGTTCATCCAATACGTACATCACCCCGACCAGCCCGGCACCAATTTGGCTCGCCAGTCGGATACGCTGCGCTTCACCGCCAGAAAGCGTTTCGGCAGAACGCGACAGCGACAGGTAGTTCAATCCTACGTTCACCAGGAACTTCAGACGATCGCCTATCTCCTTCAACACCTTTTCAGCAATCTGCGCGCGCTGACCACTTAGCTTCATGTTTTGGAAGAACTTCATCGCATGGCCGATACTCATGTCGGAAATCTGCGGCAGCGTAGTCTGTTCGACAAACACATGGCGCGCTTCCTTACGCAGGCGCGTGCCGCTGCAACTGGCACAGGGACGATTGCTGATGAACTTGGCCAGCTCTTCGCGCACCGCGCTTGATTCGGTTTCCTTGTAACGCCGCTCCATGTTGTTCAACACGCCCTCGAAAGGATGGCGTCGCACCGACGTATCGCCACGATCGTTGATGTATTTGAACTCGATAGTGTCTTTACCGGAGCCGTAAAGAATGACGTGACGAATTTTTTCACTCAGGCTGTCGTAGGGTGCCTCGACATCAAAACGGTAATGCTCCGCCAGTGAACGCAGCATCTGAAAATAGTAAAAGTTGCGTCGATCCCAGCCGCGAATTGCACCACCCGCCAGCGACAGCTCACCGTTTTGCACCACACGCGCTGGATCGAAGAACTGTTGCACGCCCAACCCATCACAGCTCGGACAAGCGCCAGCCGGATTGTTAAAGGAGAACATGCGCGGCTCCAGCTCATGCATGCTGTAGCCACACTGCGGACAAGCAAAGTTGGCGGAGAACAGCAGCTCGGGCAACTTGCTGTCATCCATATCCGCCACGATGGCGCTACCGCCGGAAAGCTCCAGCGCGGTTTCAAACGATTCCGCCAGACGCTGTGCCAAATCTTCACGCACCTTGAAACGATCGACCACCACTTCAATGGTGTGTTTCTTCTGTAATTCCAGCTTGGGCGGATCGGAAAGATCGCACACTTCGCCGTCGATACGGGCGCGGATATAGCCTTGTGTCGCCAGGTTTTCCAGCGTTTTGGTGTGCTCCCCTTTGCGATCTTTAACAATGGGGGCGAGCAGCATCAGGCGAGTTCCTTCCGGCAGCGCCAGCACGTTATCCACCATCTGGCTGACAGTCTGTGCCGCCAGTGGCACGTCGTGATCCGGACAGCGCGGCTCACCCACGCGGGCAAAGAGCAGGCGCAAATAGTCGTGAATCTCGGTGATGGTACCCACAGTTGAGCGCGGGTTATGAGATGTGGATTTTTGCTCGATGGAAATCGCCGGTGACAACCCTTCGATATGATCGACGTCCGGCTTCTCCATTAACGAGAGAAACTGGCGCGCATAGGCAGACAACGATTCAACGTAGCGCCGCTGACCTTCCGCATACAGGGTATCAAACGCCAGCGACGATTTACCGGATCCCGACAACCCGGTGACCACAATCAGTTTATCGCGGGGAATTACCAGATTGATATTTTTGAGGTTATGAGTACGGGCACCACGAACTTCGATCTTATCCATTCACATACATCCCGAAGTTAACGCTATTTTCATCATCCCGCAGGCGGAGATAACCGGTACGAAACGTGCAATTATGACACAAAAAAACACCCGCTGCGTTTTTTAGCACCGCAGATGGCGGCTCAGTGGGGGACATGCAGAAGAAATACGCTAACAAAAAACTGAATAAACATCCAGCGCTCTGATGCAACAATGTAACCAATAAAAAAAGTGTGGATGCAACATCGCGGGTACTCAGCACAGTGCTGGCATGTTATGATTTCTGGCTTAGACTTTACGTATTGACTCATCAGGAGACACAAGCATGGCCAGCAGAGGCGTTAATAAAGTGATTCTTGTCGGGAATCTGGGGCAAGACCCGGAAGTCCGTTATCTGCCGAACGGTGGTGCCGTTGCTAACCTGACTCTGGCCACGTCGGATACCTGGCGCGACAAGCAGACCGGCGAGCAGAAAGAGCGCACAGAATGGCACCGCGTCACGCTGTACGGCAAGCTGGCTGAAGTGGCTGGAGAATACCTGCGTAAAGGCTCGCAGGTGTATGTCGAAGGTCAACTGCGCACGCGTAAATGGCAGGATCAGGGCGGGCAGGATCGTTACACCACGGAAGTGGTAGTAGACATTTCCGGCTCCATGCAGATGCTGGGCGGCCGTCAAGGCGCTGGCGCACCAGCAGGCGGCAACGCAGGCAACAGCGCACCGCAAGGTGGCTGGGGACAACCGCAGCAGCCTCAGGGCGGTCAGGCTTTCAGCGGTGGTGCACAGCAAGCACCGCGCCAGCAGAACAATGCCCCGATGCCTGGCGGCAATGAACCGCCGATGGACTTTGACGACGATATTCCGTTCTAAGTTTTTGGTTCAGCAAAACCATAACGTCCTGCTAAAGCAGGACGTTATGGTTGAAGGATTCATGTTAAAATGCATAACTGCACGACACCGCGCCCTCTCTACTATTTCACCATTCCCCCGTTATACAGCTCATCACCTCTTCCCGAATTAATCATTTCGTCAACATGCTGCCGACGCTCAGAACGAGCTCTCGCACTCTTCGCGCGCTCTTCCAGATATTTCTCTTCTCGTTGGCGTATAACTTGCATGTTTTTTTTGACCGATTAAAGCTGGCACAGGTGCTTTTACTCAACGTATCAATGGTTGCCTTGATCTTTTCCAAGTTAGCCATTTATGATTCATGATGCGGGTAAGAAGAGGTTTCTATTTTATTGGTCAGTTGCTTTGTACGCGCATTTACCGTATCTATGTCGTTTAACACCTGCATAAGACTCTTTGCATTAGGACGCTGCCAGAGTGTCGGATTTCGCAAATCGCAATTAAACGTCGTCACCTGATTTTCAACGTATTTCACGGCTTTTCTCAATCCCACGATATCCTTCATACGGACCGTTTTGGCACTGGTTGTGATTTCTCTATGGGCCGCACTGGTTTGATTACTGTTTACTGTCGAGATACTTATCATTACCGCTGATACCCTTACATTACTAAATTCAGCGGAAATGCTATAAGGTGATCGATGGGTAATATTCCATTTACAGTTCGCGATCAGGGCCCCGTCCGGCGTCTGAATCGATTATCGCAACGCGTGCTGAGTTTCCCGCTCAGCCACCTGTGCTTTTGCCGTTTTCTGCATCATTCGACGCAAGCGAGAGAGCCCAACATCATGTTGGTAGAGGTATTCGTAAGCGTTCGCGTCCGGTGCCAGGTTTTCCAGCAAGAGTCTATCCTGTTCCAGTACGGCCCAATGCAATTTCTCTAAACGGTTTCGGTACATAAAACGCCACATATCACGTTGCCAGCCCGCTACACGACGGAATTTGTTAAAAGGCGCTACCCCGACACAGGCAGCAGTGTTGACGAGAAAAGCAAGCAACGCAGACACGGCAAGGGCAACGCCAGAGAATTGACGTTGCCCACGCTTAACGTAAGGTATACCCACCATAACAATAGAGCGTGTTGCCCGTCATGTGCGTATTGTCGATCAGAAACAGCGCCGCGTCGGCCTGCTCTTCGACCGTAGCAGGGCGTTGCAATACATTGAGTTTGCACCACTGTTGGTAAGCCGCTTCGCGCACCTGCGCCGGACGTTGCTGCCACAATGTGCTGTCGGTCGTTCCCGGTGATAAGCAATTTACCCTGCGTGGCGCCAGTTCAACAGCCAGTCCGCGCGCCAAGCCCTCAAGGGCAGCATTGCACGCGGCATAAGCGGGCGCGCCAAGGGGACGCGCATAAGCGGCACCTGACATCAATACCACCGCCGCATCCGGCAACAACGAGGGCAACGCGGCATAAACCGCCCAATATTGACCCCAAAATTTTGCCTGAAACAGCGCTTCGCTGGTCTCCAGGCTTCCCTCCTGAAACGCGCCCGTGGTGTAGGATGCGGCGGGCGTAAACAGCCCGGCAAGCGAGGAAGTTTGCGCAAAGAAGGCGGCCAGAGAAGCGCGATCGGTAACGTCGACAACATAGGCAGATGCCCGATCGCCCAGCGCTCTGAGCGCAGTAGCCCGCTTTTCTGCCGAACGCCCACCAATTACCACGCGATCGCCGCGAGCGACCAGTCGCTGAGCCAGAGCGAATCCAATAAACTAGTTGCTGAATAGAGACTTGCATTTTTTGTCAGGCTATTGAGAATAAAAAGAGGTTTAACTTAGAGAATAAAGGTTTGAAATGATCAACAAAGAGCGGTTGTTACGAGATAATCGTTTATGTAAAGCAATCATTGGATTATCAGTCGAAGAATTGAAAAATTTAGCCGCTGAATTTTCAGCTTGTTATTTGATTTATCGGAAAAAGAATCGAAAAGATCACGAGCGGCAGATGGGTGCAGGGCAGAAAGGATTTATCCCAACCCCATTAGATAAACTGCTTTTTATTTTATTGTATTTAAAATGTTATCCGACCTATGATTTGCAAGGACTTCTTTTTGGTTTAGATAGAACACGGGTATGTCGCTGGGTAAAAATATTATTGCCGGTTTTAGAGATGACCTTGGGGCGAGAATGTGTTTTGCCCGCTCGTCAAATTCGCTCTGCTGAGGAATTTTTTCGCGCCTTTCCTGGAGTTAAAGACGTCTTTATTGATGGGACAGAGCGACCTGTCCAAAAGCCTAAGAATCTGCGTCGGCGAAAAAAAATGTATTCGGGAAAGAAAAGACAGACCACTCGAAAAGGGCTTATTATGACTGACGAAACAAGGCAAATTGGATTTATCCCCATGAGCAAAAATGGGCGCCGTCACGATAAACGCTTACTCGATAAAGTCGATATAATTCGCCATATTCCTCCTGGGGTAACCATCTGGGCAGATACCGGTTTTCAAGGTATAGATAAACAGCATCCTAATACACAAATCCCAAAAAAAGGAACTCGAAAAAGACCTTTATCGCCTGAACAAAAACAAGAAAATAAAATAATCTCGGGCATCCGTATTACAGTTGAACACGCCATCGCGGAGTCTGTAAAGAATTTTGTGTAAATGGCTCCATTGCTTAACCGGAGATTCGTTCTCCATACATCAACATGAATTGGCTCATAGCAGGTTTCCAGTCTCTGATTGGCAAGGTCCATTTAGCAGAGATATTATGCAAGGCTAGATAGAGTAATTTTATCACCGAGTCATCCGTTGGAAATATTCGTCGCGTTTTCGTTATCTTGCGCAATGAAGCATTTAACGACTCTATCGCGTTGGTGGTGTAGATAACCTTGCGGATCTCCGGCGGAAAGTCAAAAATGACGATGAGACGTTCCCAATTATTTCTCCACGACGGGCTGATCGTCGGGAACTGTTCATCCCATTTGGCCGCGAAGGCATCCAGGGCCTCTTCAGCGCCCTCTAGCGTTGCGGAACTATAGATGGTGCGCAGGTCAGCAGCAACGGCCTTACGCTCTTTCCAGCCGACGTAGCGCAGCGAGTTCCGCACCTGATGCACAATGCAGAGCTGTACCCGCGTATGCGGGTAAACAGCTTCAATGGCATCAGGAAAGCCTTTCAGGCCATCGCAGCAGGCGACGAAGATGTCCTTTAGCCCACGATTTTTCAGTTCTGTCATCACAGATAACCAGAACTTGGCCCCCTCAGTTTTGGCTATCCATAGCCCCAGCAGCTCTTTTTCGCCCTGGCCGTTGACGCCGAGGGCCAGATAAACAGACTTGTTGGCCACGGCTCCGCCGTCCTGGCTTTTGACAACAATACAGTCAAGGTAAACAATGGGATAAAGCGCATCCAGCGGCCGTTGCTGCCAGCGCTTAACTTCATCCATCACAGCATTGGTCACTTGAGAAATGAAGCCAGCGGAAACATCGACCCCGTAGACTTCTTTAAAGTGTGCCTGAATATCACGGGTTGATAACCCTCTGGAATAGAGAGAAATAATGCGGTCATCGAAGCCGTTAAGCTGTTTTTCGTTCTTACCGATCAGTGTCGGCTCGAAGGTACTGTTGCGGTCGCGCGGAATATCGAGCTCGATCTCCCCATTTTGGCTACGTACGCTCTTGGATGTCTTGCCATTGCGTGAGTTGCCTGAATGATTACCAGCCGGGTCATGCTTAGCATACCCAAGGTGCATCTCCATCTCAGCTTCAAGAACCCGTTCCGCCAGTCTTTTAGTCAGCACCTTGAGTAGGCCTGATTCACCCAGCAGATCCTGAGGGGAGTGACAATCTTGAAGCAGTTGGTCAATAAGTTCGTTGCTGATAGGCATTTTGTTATCCTTTGAAGGTTTTCCTCAAAATGCCATTTACACAGATTATTTTACAGTCTCCCATCGCGGGTATCAAGCGCCTCGGTTGCATGACCCAAATTTCACGGAATCGTAGACCCTTTATTGATGATATAGCCAACCGACTTAAAAATGATTACATCCTATGCCCTGATATGCGGCAAAGAAGCATAGCTGGCTGTTATCAAAATAATGTCGCTTGGCTATACCTTCTTACTCCTTAGCGCCGGTCTTTGGAATTTCCATCTCAGAACAGCGTAAAATTTACTTCAATCACCGAAACACCCTTATTTCACTATTAAGCAACACGCTTAATGCCTGAAGTGCCACCCAGGATGGCGTAAGTTTGTATATTTTTCATAACACAGAGCTTAGAACCTATCCCAAAAGGAATTGTCAGTTAATAAGTAATGGCAATTTCTGAGGGAAGTATGGGCTTTGTTGAATAATTTAACCGTTTGATTTACATCTCCTTTAGTTAGAATGCATTTACAGAGAATGTATTTTGTTAGAACGACAAATCAAATAGTTAGCACAATAAAAAGCATTCCGAGAGGAAAAACTAGTCGTTGAAATTTTATAATGCTTATATAAATCAGTATCTTAAATTATTCAACAAAGCCGGAAGTATGGCAATCAATAAGTGGCAGATCAGCGATGAACTCTGGGGGAAAATGGTTCCGTTGCTCCCGGAACACAAAACCCACCATCCGCTGGGTACGCATCGCAGGCGGGTTGATAATCGTGCCGCAATGAACGCCATTCTCTTTGTGCTCAGAACGGGTTGCCAGTGGAATGCCCTGAATGCCACCGGGATATGCTCGTCAAGCTCCGCTCACCGCCGCTTCCAGGAGTGGCGGGATGCAGGAGTTTTTGAACGGTTCTGGCAGAACGGGTTGCTGGCCTGCGAGCAGCTGGATGCTATCGACTGGTCATGGCTGTCGATGGATGGTTGTATGACGAAGTCACCGCTGGCAGGCTCAAAAAAACAGGACGGAATCCCACAGACCGGGGGAAACAGGGTGTAAAGCGTAGCCTGATGACCGATGCGAACGGGCTTCCCCTCTCTCTGGTTGTCTCAGGGGCAAATACCCACGACATAAAGCTGGTTGCTGATACTCTCGACGCCCTTCAGACGGGCAGACCCGGCAGAAAGCTCCGCCTCTGTCTGGACAAAGGCTATGAAGCCGGATGGCTGGAGGCCTGTCTGAAAAGTCGTCGTTACGAACCTCATATCCAGTCAAGGAAAGAGGAGTCGGAAGCCATCAAAAACACGGATTTTAAAGCTCACCGCTGGGTAGTGGAGAGAACGCACAGCTGGATGAATCGCTTTCGTCGGGTTCTGACTCGCTGGGAGAAGAAAGTCGAAAATTATGAGGCGATGCTGCATTTTACCTGCGGCATCATTGTCTGGAATAAAATCCTATTGGGATAGGCTCTTATTGGCGAATATCATTCCGGTAAAATGAAATAAACTATCAACATTTATTCCTGATATTCAGCAATAGGCGCTATGCGACATTACCCTGGAGATGACATCGGCGTATTTCTGGCCGTCTGTGACAGCGGCAACTTCACCGCAGCAGCAGACCTGCTTGGGCTCACCCCTTCAGCGGTCACCAAAGCCATTCAGCGATTGGAAAACCGCCTGAAAACGCCATTATTTACCCGCACCACCCGGCAGCAGACCATAACGGCAGAGGGTGTGATTTATCGGGATGCCTGCCGAGCAGCAAGACTCGAGGTTGATCGCGTCGAAATGCTGCTTGCCAGTATCACAGCAGAACCCGCAGGCCAGCTAGCGGTAAGCGTACCGCCGCTGCTCGGCGCACAGGTCATCACACCCGCTCTGTTGGCGCTGTGCCAGCAGTGGCCGCAATTGAGTATCAGTGTCTCGGCCTCTGTCGAAATGGCTGACCTGTTCGATGGGTCTGTCGATCTTGCCGTACGTGTAGGAGAATTGCCGGATGCGGCAAGGATTGTCGCAAAAAGATTGGGTACGCAACGCATCGTCCTGTGCGGTACGCCGGGTTACTTTGCTCACTCGCCACCGCTTCACGGCATCGACGATCTTCAGCGCCACACCGACTTTGTTGAATAATTTAAGATACTGATTTATATAAGCATTATAAAATTTCAACGACTAATTTTTCCTCTCGGAATGCTTTTTATTGTGCTAACTATTTGATTTGTCGTTCTAACAAAATACATTCTCTGTAAATGCATTCTAACTAAAGAAGATGTAAATCAAACGGTTAAATTATTCAACAAAGCCCGCCACACCCTGATTGGCACGCTGAAAGAGGGCTACGCCGCTCCCTGGCACTTTCAGTTGGCGGACAAAACACATCGGGTGATGACGCCCGATACCCGTTTATTACTGGATGGCGCACTACTGACCGTCAACGCTATCAAGGCTGGATACGGTCTCGGCAGGGTGCCCTACTGGTTAGTCAAGGAGGAACTCGAGCGCGGTTTGCTGGTTAGGAGTCTGTAAAGAATTTCGTGTAAATGGCTCCATCGCTTAACCGGAAATCCGATCTCCATACATCAACATGAATTGGCTCATAGCCGGTTTCCAGTCTCTGATTGGTAGGGTCCATTTAGCCGAGATATTATGCAAGGCTAGATAGAATAATTTTAGCACCGAGTCATCCGTTGGAAATATTCGTCGCGTTTTCGTTATCTTGCGCAATGAAGCATTTAACGACTCTATCGCGTTGGTGGTGTAGATAACCTTGCGGATCTCCGGCGGAAAATCAAAAATGACGATGAGACGTTCCCAATTATTTCTCCACGATGGGCTGATCGTCGGGAACTGCTCATCCCATTTGGCCGCGAAGGCATCCATGGCCTCTTCAGCGCCCTCTAGCGTTGCGGAACTATAGATAGTGCGGAGGTCAGCAGCAACGGCTTTACGCTCTTTCCAGCCGACGTAGCGCAGCGAGTTCCGCACCTGATGCACGATGCAGAGCTGTACCCGCGTATGCGGGTAAACAGCTTCAATGGCATCAGGAAAGCCCTTCAGGCCATCGCAGCAGGCGATGAAGATGTCCTGTAGCCCACGATTTTTCAGTTCTGTCATTATAGCCAACCGACTTAAAAATGATTACATCCTATGCCCTGATATGCGGCAAAGAAGCATAGCTGGCTGTTATCAAAATAATGTCGCTTGGCTATACAGATAACCAGAACTTGGCCCCCTCGGTTTTGGCTATCCATAGCCCCAGCAGCTCTTTTTCGCCCTGGCCGTTGATGCCTAGAGCCAAGTAAACGCACCATTCCCAGTCGAAACGCAACAAAACGGTAGGGCATTATGCCGCCTGTAAGTGCGTTAAAAATACCTCATTTGGAGAACGATAACCCAGCGATTTTCTGCCTCGCGTATTGAGCAGGTGTTCGAGTGCTGCAACCTTGCGATGGGTGACATAATTGAAGTCCGTTCCCTTCGGGTAAAAACGCCGTATCAGCCCGTTGGTATGCTCATTCAACCCGCGTTCCCAGGAATGATATGGCCGGGCAAAGTAGACCGGTGCCCCCGTGACTTTTGTAATTTCCCCGTGCTGGGAAAATTCAGAACCGTTGTCAGCAGTCAGGGTTTTAAACTCGCAGAAGGTATTGGCAACGATGTCCCTGAAGGCCGCTACCACTGTCTCTGCTCGCTTGTTGGGCAGTTTGCGAATGATGACCAGCTTGACGGCTTTATCGACCACCGTCAGCAGGAATGATTTCTGATCTTTGCCAAAGATGGTGTCAATCTCGAAATGCCCGGGTTCCTGCTTGAGGTCAGCAACGGCCGGCCGCTGCTCAATGCCAACACGGTTGGGAATAGGACCGCGTTTGTTCTCATCGGTCTGATAGTTATACCGTTTACCCCGATGAGGGAGCTGCTGATACAGCTCACCGCCGGCCCGGCGCTCCTGCTGGATATAGCGATAGAGCGAGTTCTTGCTGACGGACAGGCCAAATTCCAGGACCAGGCGCCCACTGATGACCTCAGGTGAGGTGTGGGTAGACAGCGCCGTTCTGATAAAGTCCTGAATGTGCGGTTCAAGCTGGTTAATCACGCTGTCCGGCCGTGTTTTCTGCCGCCGCCCTCTGGCCAACGTTTCGGCCCTTCTGCAGGAATAGACCCCGTTGAAAGCGGCGTCGGTATTGCGTCTGAGTTCCCTGCTGATGGTAGAACGAGGAAGCTCCAGTTCCCGGGCGATGGTGGCCTGGTTAACCCCATCACCACGCCGCTTTTCGATGTAGAACCGTTCTTTGTGAGTCAGATGTTTTCCCTGCATGCAACGGGATCTCCAGTAGGGCCAGAACGGTGATTTTATCCGACTCTGGCCAGTGGGTCACTTTGTTGCGTTTCGAGTGGGAATGGGGCAACAGACTTGTTGGTCACGGCTCCGCCGTCCTGGCTTTTGACCACAATACAGTCAAGGTAAACAATAAGCGTGTTGCTTAATAGTGAAATAAGGGTGTTTCGGTGATTGAAGTAAATTTTACGCTGTTCTGAGATGGAAATTCCAAAGACCGGCGCTAAGGAGTAAGAAGGTATCATCAATAAAGGGTCTACGATTCCGTAAAATTTGGGTCATGCAACCGAGGCGCTTGATACCCGCGATGGCGGAGTCTGTAAAGAATTTTGTGTAAATGGCTCCATTGCTTAACCGGAGATTCGTTCTCCATACATCAACATGAATTGGCTCATAGCAGGTTTCCAGTCTCTGATTGGCAAGGTCCATTTAGCAGAGATATTATGCAAGGCTAGATAGAGTAATTTTATCACCGAGTCATCCGTTGGAAATATTCGTCGCGTTTTCGTTATCTTGCGCAATGAAGCATTTAACGACTCTATTGCGTTGGTGGTGTAGATAACCTTGCGGATCTCCGGCGGAAAGTCAAAAATGACGATGAGACGTTCCCAATTATTTCTCCACGACGGGCTGATCGTCGGGAACTGCTCATCCCATTTGGCCGCGAAGGCATCCAGGGCCTCTTCAGCGCCCTCTAGCGTTGCGGAACTATAGATGGTGCGCAGGTCAGCAGCAACGGCCTTACGCTCTTTCCAGCCGACGTAGCGCAGCGAGTTCCGCACCTGATGCACAATGCAGAGCTGTACCCGCGTATGCGGGTAAACAGCTTCAATGGCATCAGGAAAGCCTTTCAGGCCATCGCAGCAGGCGACGAAGATGTCCTTTAGCCCACGATTTTTCAGTTCTGTCATCACAGATAACCAGAACTTGGCCCCCTCAGTTTTGGCTATCCATAGCCCCAGCAGCTCTTTTTCGCCCTGGCCGTTGACGCCGAGGGCCAGATAAACAGACTTGTTGGCCACGGCTCCGCCGTCCTGGCTTTTGACAACAATACAGTCAAGGTAAACAATGGGATAAAGCGCATCCAGCGGCCGTTGCTGCCAGCGCTTAACGTCATCCATCACAGCATTGGTCACTTGAGAAATGAAGCCAGCGGAAACATCGACCCCGTAGACTTCTTTAAAGTGTGCCTGAATATCACGGGTTGATAACCCTCTGGAATAGAGAGAAATAATGCGGTCATCGAAGCCGTTAAGCTGTTTTTCGTTCTTACCGATCAGTGTCGGCTCGAAGGTACTGTTGCGGTCGCGCGGAATATCGAGCTCGATCTCCCCATTTTGGCTACGTACGCTCTTGGATGTCTTGCCATTGCGTGAGTTGCCTGAATGATTACCAGCCGGGTCATGCTTAGCATACCCAAGGTGCATCTCCATCTCAGCTTCAAGAACCCGTTCCGCCAGTCTTTTAGTCAGCACCTTGAGTAGGCCTGATTCACCCAGCAGATCCTGAGGGGAGTGACAATCTTGAAGCAGTTGGTCAATAAGTTCGTTGCTGATAGGCATTTTGTTATCCTTTGAAGGTTTTCCTCAAAATGCCATTTACACAGATTATTTTACAGTCTCATAACGGGCGTCATAAGCACCGTCTGCTGACACTTCCCTGATTTTTCGGTGGGTTTGGTTAATCAGGCCCGGCAGTGCCTGCGCATCTGTCGTTCCGCTGAGCGATAAGTCGGCACAGATAATCTCATGCGTCGCACTGTCTGCTGCCAGATGAAGCTTGCGCCACACTCTTCGTCTGTCAGCCCCATGCTGCCTGACTTTCCATTCACCTTCGCCAAAGACCTTCAGACCGGTACTGTCGATGACCAGATGCGAGATTTCACCACGCGTTGGCGTTTTTATGCTGATACTGACGGTTTTTGCCCGCCGACTGACCAGAGAGTAGTCCGGGCAGCGCAGTGGCAGGCTCATCAGTGTAAAAACCGAGTCGACAAAGCCCTGTAATGCCCGGAGCGACAGGTTAAACACGCGCTTTATCATCAAAACCGTGGTAACAGCCATATCGGTGTAGTAAAGCGGCCGACCACGACCTTCAGGCGAAGAACTGTCAGTCCATGCAGCGATGGCCGACTCATCAAGCCAGACCGTCAGGGAGCCGCGGGCTTTGTTGAATAATTTAACCGTTTGATTTACATCTTCTTTAGTTAGAATGCATTTACAGAGAATGTATTTTGTTAGAACGACAAATCAAATAGTTAGCACAATAAAAAGCATTCCGAGAGGAAAAATTAGTCGTTGAAATTTTATAATGCTTATATAAATCAGTATCTTAAATTATTCAACAAAGCCGGAGCCGCGTTGTCTGAGTGCTTTGTTGTAGGTGGGCCAGTTGGTGATTTTAAACTTTTGCTTTGCCATGGGGAGCTGCTATCGGGAGCGATGATAGTGCTTTGATCCGGCGATCCCCTGAAAGTTCGATTTATTCAACAAAGCCCGTATACTGCGCCAATGACAACATCCTCACTCTCACAACACGATTCGCTGTTCAAAAAGTTTCTCGGCGATATCGCTGTGGCACGAGACTTTTTGGAAATCCATCTGCCGCCCCACCTGCGTGAACGCTGCGACTTCAGTACGTTGGCAATGGAGTCGGGCAGCTTTATCGAAGACGACCTGCGCACCCAGTGTTCGGATATGCTCTATTCCGTGCAGACGAATGCGGGGAAAGGCTACATTTATACACTCATCGAGCACCAGAGCAGGCCAGAAAAGCTCATGGCATTCAGGCTGCTACGGTACAGTGTGGCAGCCATGCAGCGGCACCTTGAGCAAGGTAACGAGACCTTACCCGTGGTCATCCCGCTCCTGTTCTACCACGGCACCACGTCGCCCTACCCCTACAGCACCCAATGGCTCGATTGCTTTGCTGACCCTGAACTGGCAGAATCAGTCTATACGCAGGCATTCCCGCTCGTTGATATCACCGCTATGCCGGATGACGAAATCCTGACCCATCGGCGCGTGGCGTTGCTGGAACTGGTGCAGAAGCACATTCGTACCCGTGATATGCTGGAACTGGTTAACGAACTGGCCGGATTGCTCGAGCAGTGGGCCGTACCAAAAGAGCAGTTCCGGGGCTTGATGTATTATATTCTCGAACGTGGCAATACCTCGAACGCCGAACAATTCTTGCAGGGGATCGCCACCAAAACCACGGATTACCGGGAGGACGTGATGACTATCGCAGAACAGCTTGAAGCTAAAGGCGAACAGCGCGGCATCGAAAAGGGAATTCTTCTCGGTCGCCAGGAAGGTCGCCAGGAAGGTCGCCAAGAAGGTCGCCAAGAAGGTCGCCAAGAAGGTCGCCAAGAAGGTCGCCAAGAAGGCGAGCATAGCGCCTCGCTCAAAATTGCAAGGCAACTTCTTGCTGATGGTGTAGGAAAATCAGCCATCAAGCGCTATACCGGCCTGTCCGATGATGAACTGGCTTCCCTGTTCAACCACGGGCATTAATCCCCGCCTTTTCCGCGTCCGGCGGCTCAGGCCAGTTTATATCCGCCGCTTTGCTTATATCCAGCCGATTAAGCAGCACGCGGTATTTCTTCCACGCAACAAGTTGCGCCCTTTCTGTCTCCGTGGCCATATCGAGGTCTACCGCATCCTGAAGTGGCTGAATACGCGTATTCGCCACGGTAAGACGTGAGGTTAACGCCTGTTGTGCCTCCTGCTGCGCAGCTCGTGATTCAGCCGCTTGCTGGGCTTGCGTGTCTGTCACCCATTTTTTCCCGTTCCGCACATCAAATTCGGTTTGTGGTTTCAGTAACGTGAGGTTATCCGGCAGTTCGCCGAATTGGGAAACAATCTGTTCCTGACGTGTTTCGGTACTGTAAACTGTCTGGCCGCGATTATCCTCCACGTGCTCCCATGACTTGCCATCTGCCGCGCGACATAGCGCTTGCCCAACAGGCGGTAACTCTGGCTTATCGGGGTAACTGTGGGCTGGAAGGCCTACATCGAACATGAGGTATTCCATGCTGGCGCTTTGGTATTCGCGCGTGACCGGGTGCGCTTGATAAACAGTGATCCAACCCGCCTTTTTGCTGATGCCGTTTGCGCCTAATTCTGCGGTTTCAATATCAGTTGAATAGATGCTCATTATGCGGCTCTCACGATGTAGTTAAAGGCAATGTTGCGTGGGCGGGTTTCGTTCGCGGTTCGCGTTTGGCGTGATGAATCAAAAACAGCACGGGCACCCGTATTAGTGCGCGTTGATGTTGCGTCGAAATTAACCAGCGCGGTGCGGTCGATGTATAAGGCCCCTGCAGGGGGATAATTGACAAATTTATCAGCGGTCATATCGTCCATTTTGCTGTTATCGGTTGCATCGCATCTCCCTGTGCACTGAGTAAGGCACGTCCGGCATCAACCCCGCGTCCATCATCAGCACCACGAATAAACTCACCGCGCAGGTCAGGTAAATGACCGGATGGGTAGAGCTCCGCGAGAATCGGATAGGCTGTTTTATCAAACGCCTGTCCGTTGCATTTCAGCCAACCAGATGGCGCAACGTCACCGGGATACGGCAGTGGAATGCCTGCAATCTCACGGATGGACAATGCGCCTATTGAGTCTGGTGTTAATGCAGAGTCTGTAAAGAATTTTGTGTAAATGGCTCCATTGCTTAACCGGAGATTCGTTCTCCATACATCAACATGAATTGGCTCATAGCAGGTTTCCAGTCTCTGATTGGCAAGGTCCATTTAGCAGAGATATTATGCAAGGCTAGATAGAGTAATTTTATCACCGAGTCATCCGTTGGAAATATTCGTCGCGTTTTCGTTATCTTGCGCAATGAAGCATTTAACGACTCTATCGCGTTGGTGGTGTAGATAACCTTGCGGATCTCCGGCGGAAAGTCAAAAATGACGATGAGACGTTCCCAATTATTTCTCCACGACGGGCTGATCGTCGGGAACTGCTCATCCCATTTGGCCGCGAAGGCATCCAGGGCCTCTTCAGCGCCCTCTAGCGTTGCGGAACTATAGATGGTGCGCAGGTCAGCAGCAACGGCCTTACGCTCTTTCCAGCCGACGTAGCGCAGCGAGTTCCGCACCTGATGCACAATGCAGAGCTGTACCCGCGTATGCGGGTAAACAGCTTCAATGGCATCAGGAAAGCCTTTCAGGCCATCGCAGCAGGCGACGAATATGTCCTTTAGCCCACGATTTTTCAGTTCTGTCATCACAGATAACCAGAACTTGGCCCCCTCAGTTTTGGCTATCCATAGCCCCAGCAGCTCTTTTTCGCCCTGGCCGGGCTTTGTTGAATAATTTAAGATACTGATTTATATAAGCATTATAAAATTTCAACGACTAATTTTTCCTCTCGGAATGCTTTTTATTGTGCTAACTATTTGATTTGTCGTTCTAACAAAATACATTCTCTGTAAATGCATTCTAACTAAAGAAGATGTAAATCAAACGGTTAAATTATTCAACAAAGCCCCCTGGCCGTTGACGCCGAGGGCCAGATAAACAGACTTGTTGGCCACGGCTCCGCCGTCCTGGCTTTTGACAACAATACAGTCAAGGTAAACAATGGGATAAAGCGCATCCAGCGGCCGTTGCTGCCAGCGCTTAACTTCATCCATCACAGCATTGGTCACTTGAGAAATGAAGCCAGCGGAAACATCGACCCCGTAGACTTCTTTAAAGTGTGCCTGAATATCACGGGTTGATAACCCTCTGGAATAGAGAGAAATAATGCGGTCATCGAAGCCGTTAAGCTGTTTTTCGTTCTTACCGATCAGTGTCGGTTCGAAGGTACTGTTGCGGTCGCGCGGAATATCGAGCTCGATCTCCCCATTTTGGCTACGTACGCTCTTGGATGTCTTGCCATTGCGGGAGTTGCCTGAATGATTACCTGCCGGGTCATGCTTAGCATACCCAAGGTGCATCTCCATCTCAGCTTCAAGAACCCGTTCCGCCAGTCTTTTAGTCAGCACCTTGAGTAGGCCTGATTCACCCAGCAGATCCTGAGGGGAGTGACAATCTTGAAGCAGTTGGTCAATAAGTTCGTTGCTGATAGGCATTTTGTTATCCTTTGAAGGTTTTCCTCAAAATGCCATTTACACAGATTATTTTACAGTCTCTTATTGCGCAATGAAATTTATGTCTACAGGTTGAAAATGCTCGCTTGCGCTACCACTTCATTAAATTATAAGGGTTGATGTTGGATCTCCGGTGATATGTCTTCATGATGGCCGGATACACAATAGATGACGGCAGCCTGTCAATCAGGCGGGCATCGTTCGTACTAGTTTCTTTTATAACAATCAGTTAAATAAATCAGGAGAATCCAGTGCGCTGGTTACCGCTATTCCTACTCTTTCTTTTTGCCTACATTGAAATTTCGCTGTTCATCCGCGTTGCGGAAGTGCTGGGCGTCGCGGTCACGTTGCTGCTGGTGGTGTTTACCTCCTGTATTGGCGTTTCTCTGGTGCGCAATCAGGGCGTGAAAACGTTTATTCAAATGCAGCAGAAAATTGCGGCAGGAGAGAGCCCTGCGGCGGAGATGGTCAAAAGCGTATCGCTGGTATTGGCGGGTTTTTTGCTGCTGCTGCCCGGTTTTTTCACCGACTTCCTCGGATTGCTGCTGCTGTTGCCTCCGGTGCAAAAGCGCTTGACGGTCAAACTGATGCCTCATCTGCACATTTGGCGCGGCGCTGGCACGACCTCGTCCGGCAGTAACGGTAATACCTTTGACGGTGAGTTCTACCGCAAAGATGACGAGCGCAATAACCTCGAACATAAAGATGATCAAGACAAATGATGTTGGTTGAGAAAAAGATTTTAACTATATGTCTTTTTTATCTTTTTTTAATTTCACCTCATCAGATTTTCATCGCTATCGCAAAAAAAACTTTTTTCTCCCTTGAAGGGAACCGAATCGTCCCCACTTAGAAATGCACAAGGCGTGTATGAGAATTTACCCGGCGTTAATCCCAAACTGATATGGACTTTATCAAAGGAGAGCTATCAATGAAAATTCGTCCATTGCATGACCGCTTGATCGTCAAGCGTAAAGAAGTCGAGTCCAAATCTGCTGGCGGTATTGTTCTGACCGGTTCTGCTGCGGCTAAATCTACCCGTGGTGAAGTACTGGCAGTGGGACATGGTCGCATTCTGGAAAACGGCGACGTAAAACCGCTGGATGTGAAAGTTGGCGATATCGTCATTTTCAATGATGGCTATGGCGTAAAAGCCGAGAAGATCGACAACGAAGAAGTCCTGATCATGTCTGAAAGCGACATCCTGGCGATTGTTGAAGCGTAATCATCTGAATCGAACGAATTTAAGGGAAATAAACCATGGCAGCTAAAGACGTAAAATTCGGCAATGACGCGCGCGTAAAAATGCTGCGCGGCGTGAACGTTCTTGCTAACGCAGTAAAAGTGACCTTAGGCCCGAAAGGCCGCAACGTCGTTCTGGATAAATCTTTTGGTTCTCCGGTCATTACCAAAGACGGTGTGTCCGTAGCGCGTGAAATCGAGCTGGAAGACAAGTTCGAAAACATGGGCGCGCAGATGGTGAAAGAAGTGGCCTCCAAAGCGAACGACGCGGCGGGCGACGGCACCACCACGGCAACCGTACTGGCACAGTCTATCGTTAATGAAGGTCTGAAGGCCGTTGCCGCAGGCATGAACCCGATGGATCTGAAACGCGGTATCGATAAAGCGGTTATCGCTGCGGTTGAAGAACTGAAAAAACTGTCCGTACCTTGTGCTGATACCAAAGCCATTGCTCAGGTCGGTACCATCTCTGCCAACTCTGATGACACAGTGGGTAAACTGATCGCTGAAGCCATGGAAAAAGTGGGCAAAGAAGGCGTTATCACTGTAGAAGAAGGCTCCGGCTTACAAGATGAACTGGCCGTTGTGGAAGGGATGCAGTTCGATCGCGGTTATCTCTCCCCGTATTTCATCAACAAACCAGAAACCGGTTCCGTTGAGCTGGAAAGCCCGTTCATCCTGCTGGCTGACAAAAAGATCTCCAACATCCGTGAAATGCTGCCAGTGCTGGAAGCTGTTGCCAAAGCAGGCAAACCGCTGCTGATCATTGCAGAAGATGTTGAAGGTGAAGCGTTGGCGACGCTGGTGGTGAACACCATGCGCGGTATCGTTAAAGTTGCCGCGGTGAAAGCACCGGGCTTCGGCGATCGTCGTAAAGCCATGCTGCAAGATATCGCAACCCTGACTGCCGGTACTGTTATCTCTGAAGAGATCGGTCTGGAACTGGAAAAAGCCAAGTTGGAAGACCTGGGTCAGGCAAAACGCGTTGTGATCAACAAAGACACCACCATCATCATCGACGGTGTGGGTGATGAAGTGGTGATTCAAGGTCGTGTTGGTCAGATTCGTCAGCAGATCGAAGACGCGACTTCTGATTACGATCGCGAAAAACTGCAAGAACGCGTTGCCAAACTGGCAGGCGGCGTTGCCGTTATCAAGGTTGGCGCAGCCACTGAAGTGGAAATGAAAGAGAAGAAAGCACGCGTTGAAGATGCGCTGCACGCGACCCGTGCTGCCGTTGAAGAAGGCGTGGTTGCCGGTGGTGGTGTGGCGCTGATTCGCGTCGCTAATGCCATTCGCCATCTGCAAGCTGAAAACGAAGATCAGAACGTCGGTATTCGTGTTGCGCTGCGCGCAATGGAAGCACCGCTGCGTCAAATCGTGGAAAATGCCGGTGAAGAACCTTCCGTTGTGGCTAACAACGTGAAAGCAGGCGAAGGTAACTACGGTTACAACGCCGCAACAGAAGTTTACGGCAACATGATCGACATGGGTATTTTGGATCCGACCAAAGTAACTCGTTCTGCACTGCAATATGCTGCATCCATTGCTGGCCTGATGATCACCACCGAATGTATGGTGACCGAGTTGCCGAAAGAAGATAAAGGCGACTTAGGTGCTGCTAGCGGTATGGGCGGCATGGGCGGTATGGGTGGTATGGGCGGCATGATGTAATCAACGCCGGGCACAGGCGCGTTGCGCTGAGGCCCGGATAGATAGCATCAACACGCTATTACGCTCAACATGAACACTATCTGGTATATCGCCAGATAGTGTTTTTTTATGTCCCTGTTTTCGTTTTTTTCTGAGCAAATGGCGATCAAATCTTGCCTGTGCGCTATCAAAGATTAAAAAAATGTTATCATATTGCGCACTCAACGGTGGCGGGGTGTGCCGAGGCGTGATGGTTGTGCGCTACAATAGGTGCCGCAGTATGCATTTCACCAAACCCGGCGAGCAAGACTAACGCTACCGGCGTGAATGATGAGAGTGCAACATATCGCAACGGTATCGAGGCCATCGTCATGCATCAACAGCCACCATTGGAGTAGGGATATGTCCGATGCAGCGCTAACACTGCTGCGCACCATTGAATGGTTGCACGCGACCGATTGGTTAAAAGAAACTCCGATGGCGTTGCCATCCCCCGTCGATACCTGGCTAAAAGAGACCGGTTCAATGACGCAGCGGCTGGAACGACATTGCACGCAGTTGACGGTGGTGCCGTACTATAATGGTTACATTGCGACTGAGATGCTGGGTGATGAACAGCGTGAGTTACCCGACAGCGCGCGTTATTGGTTGCGAGAGGTGATAATCTACGGTGATGGACAGCCCTGGGTGGCCGCCAGAACCTTGATTCCACCCTCGGCCATGGACACCTCGGTGTCGGCGTTGACAACGCTTGGTGATACACCGCTTGGGCGCTATCTGTTCAAACAGGATTCCCTGCAACGCGATTACATTCACATTGGACGCTGTGAAAACCTGTGGGCTCGGCGATCCCGCCTGCGTTTGTTTAATCAGCCAATACTGCTGACAGAATTGTTTTTGCCCTCGTCGCCTGCGTATCATTTTCAAGGCGTTGACCAGGGTAACCGTTAAGGAGAAATGACGTTGGAACGAAGTATGACAGCGGGAAAATGGGGCGCTTATTGTCGGTTAATGCGAATTGATAAGCCGATTGGTTCCCTGCTGTTGCTCTGGCCAACCCTCTGGGCATTATGGTTGGCGGGTGGCGACGTACCGAGACCGTGGACGCTGTTGGTCTTCGTCGCGGGGGTATTTCTG
Organism: Symbiopectobacterium purcellii; assembly: GCF_052050035.1. Taxonomy (GTDB): domain Bacteria; phylum Pseudomonadota; class Gammaproteobacteria; order Enterobacterales; family Enterobacteriaceae; genus Symbiopectobacterium; species Symbiopectobacterium purcellii_A. Next base: position 1,656,368 of record NZ_CP189882.1, on the reverse strand, counting down.
ATGCGTGCGGCAGGTTGTGTGATCAATGATTACGCTGACCGCCATTTTGATGGGCATGTAAAACGTACCGCGTCTCGTCCCTTACCCAGCGGCCTGGTGAGCGAGCAATCGGCAAAAGTACTGTTTGTTGTTCTGGTGCTGATGGCGTTTGCGCTGGTGCTGACATTGAATCGGATGACCATTTGGCTCTCCGTGGCGGCGTTGGCATTGGCATGGATATACCCTTTCATGAAACGCGTCAGCCACCTGCCGCAGTTTGTGTTGGGTGCGGCATTTGGCTGGTCGATCCCCATGGCCTATGCCGCCGTGAGCGAATCCCTGCCGGCCAGCGCTTGGATTATGTTTTTAGCCTACATCTGCTGGACTGTCGCCTATGACACGCAATATGCCATGGTCGATCGCGATGATGACCTCAAAATTGGCATTAAATCCACCGCGATTCTGTTCGGGCGCTTTGATACCTTGATCATCGGCTTGTTGCAGGCGAGCATGCTGGCGTTGATGGTGGTGCTAGGCATGCAGATGAAACTGGGGGCGGTATTTTACCTCAGCGTGCTGATGGCGGCGGGGCTGTTCGGCTATCAGCAATGGCTGACCGCCGGGTGTGAGCGTGATGCCTGTTTCCGTGCGTTCCACAACAATAACTTTGTGGGGATGGTGTTGTTTGCGGGGATTGTGCTGGGGCTGTGATGGTACCCGGCATCACACATGGCGTGTGATGCCGGAGTAAAGCGGCAATAAACCGCGCAGTAGCGTAACTAAGCTTGCGTTACTTCCTGCTTCTCGTCTTCCGATTCAGCGCTGGCCGGTGTGCTGGCACTTTCAATTGTCAACCTGACTTCCGGTGTGATCAAATCGCTAAGGGTGCGGTAGAGTTCCAAGGTATTGCGCGTATCCACGCTGCTGCTGTCGCTGATGTAACCCTCTTGACGCAGCGTGGCAACCAGCGTTGAGAACACCGCCTTATCAAAGAACTCAGGCGCGTTAATGCCATGCAGCACGGACAGACGCTGCGCCATATTGCGGCTCTCTTTTTCCAACGTACCGCGGTTCATTTCCGGGTTAGAACCGAGCAATGACAGCGTAATCGCGTAGCGTTGCAGGGTTTCCCGCACGCCGGCAGCCAGCAGTTGGAGTGTGCGAATACGCAGCGGGTTCAGCACCAGCGTATCTTGCTTGATGACAATCAGTTCCTGACGCACCAGCTCAGCGGTCAACGTTTCAATGACGGCAGGCAGCGCTTCTTTGCTGTAATGCAAGAACAGTTCGGCTTGAATTAATGGGTAAATCAACGACATCTGTCGTGTTAATTCACCCGGCGTGATCCTTCCGCGGTGCATGACAATGCTGGCAATCATCGATGGCAGCACCAGCAAGTGCTGGATGTTATTGCGATAATAAGTCATCAACACGGCCTGTTCACGCGGCAGAATGATGATCTCGCCAATATTGTCTTGCTCGACTTCGAATTTATTCATCGCCAGCGCGTGTTCCAGCAGTTCCGGCGCGGTCTTTTTCGGTGCGGTGACATCTTTGCTGTAAGGCACATTGCGCAGCAGTTGCAAATAGCAGTCCAGTTGCTCATGCATTTGCTCACGGGTCAGCGCACGCTGACGTGACGCCAGCAGTGCCGTGGAACACAGGTTCATGGCGTTCGCGGCGGCAGCATTGTTAATGCGCACCATGATGATATCGGCAATATCCTGCACGGTAGGCGTGAGCCAGGTAGGGCGCTGTGCTTCAATCGGATCGATAGCTTCGCGCCATTGCGGCACGTGGTGGTTGAGGTAAGGCGTCAAAGACAGCGGTTCGCCAAAATTCACATAGCCTTGCCCCAGGTTGCGCAGCTTGCGTAACCCTCGCACCATCTTCATGAAGCCCTCTTTCTCTTTGGTGGCACCGCGCAGTTCTTTCGCATAGGTGCCCACTTCCATCACATGCTCATAACCCACATAGATCGGCACCAGCGTGATAGGGCGGGTACCGCCGCGCAGCATTGCCTGAAGGGTCATGGCCAGCGTGCCGGTCTTGGGCTCCAGCAATCGACCCGTACGCGAACGTCCCCCTTCCATAAAGTACTCAACGGAGTAGCCGCGTGAGAACAGTTCGCCGAGATATTCGCGGAAAATGGTGGAGTAGAGTTTGTTGCCTTTGAAGGTCCGGCGAATAAAGAAAGCCCCCAGGCGGCGGAAAATAGGACCTACGGGCCAGAAATTCAGGTTGATACCGGCCGCGATATGGGGAGGAACCAGACCTTGATGATACAGCACATAAGAGAGCAGCAGGTAGTCCATGTGGCTACGGTGACAAGGCACGTAAACCAGTTCATGGCCATCCTGTGCCAACTGGCGCACGCGCTCGGCATTATGCACATTGATGCCTTGATACAGGCGGTTCCAGGTCCAGCTCAGAATGCGATCGGAAAGTCGCACGGCTTCATAAGAGAAGTTCGCGGCGATCTCTTCCATCAGGGCGATGGCATTTTGCTGCGCTTTCTCATGGGAGATTTTCTTGCTGCGTGCCTCATCTTCAACGGCTTTCTTGATGGCCTTAGAATCCAGCAGCTTGTGGAATAACTCTTGACGTACTGGCAAGCGTGGGCCAACGGCGGCCAGACGCTGACGGGCAAAGTGCATGCGGGCGACACGCGCCAGTTTGTGCGCTATGGTTTTGTCAGTGCCGTGTTCGGTGGCCATGTGCCGCAGCGACACGATGCTGGAGAAGCGCACAAAGCTGTCGCGTCCCAGCCAGAGCACCGCAAAAAACTTCTCAATGCCATTCAACAGACGCAGGTGCGGCGTTGCGCCGTGCTGTCCTTCGCGGCCCGGAGAGCGGCCAAACATGACAGAAACGGGCACCATCTGTACATCGAGATAGGGATTGTTACGGTGCAGATCCAGATAATCATGGAACAGTTTGACGGATTCCTGCTTGGGCGTGTAATAGCGGAACACGCGCGGGCCATCGTTAATAAACACGTGGCTGGGCAGTGATACACCGTCAATTTCAGTCGGTTCCAGCGGATCGGGCAGTTCTAACGCTTTGCATTTTGCGCGCAGCGTCAGTAAATCCGCCTGTGAGTTATAGGGCAGCACATAAAGGATGGGGCGAGACGGATCTAGCCCTAACTCCGCCACGGGATCGTTAGGAATTATCTTGCTTTTCACTAACAATTTAAGTCGGAAATTCAGTAATTTATAGTAAATTTTACGCCAGCCGGACATAACAACCAGAAGCCTCATGAGTAGCAATGCGCCGCAAGGATACCAGAAAGTACACGGGAGATCTGTGGTGTGAGACAACGGTGTTACGGGAAAATTGCAAAAAATCTCTGATAAACGGGTGAAAAAACATGAATAAGGCTACCGGGGTAACTCGGATTATCAAGGCAACCGGGTACTCTCTCAAAGGGCTGAAACAGGCATGGCAGCACGAAGCTGCATTTCGGCAAGAACTGATGCTGCTGGTGGTGGCGGTGTTGGTTGCGTGTTGGTTCACCGTATCACTGCTGGAGCGGCTATTGCTGATTGGCGTGGTGGTGGTGGTGGTGCTAATGGAGTTAGTCAACAGCGCGATTGAGGCAGTAGTCGATCGCGTGGGGACGGAGCACCATGAACTGTCCGGGCGCGCCAAGGATATCGGATCGGCGGCTGTGTTTGTGGCCTTGGTCTTTGCCGCCGTTGTCTGGGTGAGCATTCTCTGGCCTCTGGTACTGGGGTGATTTCAGCATAATTTTGGGGCAATGCTCATAAAAACACGGGTATTTGCCTCTCTGTCATTCCCAAGCCGCGATGACCTGTATATACTCACAGGTAGACTGTATAAACAACCAGGGGGCGGGATGAAAGCATTAACAACCAGACAGCAGCAGGTCTATGATCTGATTCGCGATCATATTGCGCAGTCCGGCATGCCGCCAACGCGTGCCGAGATTGCCCAGCGACTGGGTTTCCGCTCACCGAACTCGGCGGAAGAGCATCTGAAGGCGCTGGCGCGTAAAGGCGTAATTGAAATCGTCTCCGGTGCATCACGCGGGATCCGCCTGCTGATGGAAGAAGAAAATGCCGGCCTGCCGCTGATTGGTCGTGTTGCTGCGGGTGAACCGCTGCTGGCGCAAGAACACATCGAGTGCCACTATCAGGTCGATCCGGCCATGTTCAAGCCGCACGCAGACTTTCTGCTGCGTGTCAGCGGTATGTCGATGAAGGACATCGGGATACTGGACGGTGATTTGCTTGCCGTGCATAAAACGCAAGAAGTGCGTAACGGACAGGTAGTGGTGGCGCGCATTGAAGATGAAGTGACGGTTAAGCGCTTGAAGCGTCAAGGTAATACCGTACAACTTCTGGCGGAGAATGAGGCCTTTGCTCCCATCGTGGTTGATTTGCGTGAGCAGAGCTTCAGTATCGAAGGGCTGGCCGTCGGCGTTATCCGCAACGGTGAGTGGAGTTAAATCCCGTTAACCGACAGGGCGTTTCTTTTCAGGAAAAGCCTTGTCGGGGACGTGATGCACTTTCAGATCAACGACCGGGTTTCGCATTTTTGATGGGCACCGTATGGTCGTGGTGGCAGTGCCCGTGTTCACGGCAATCAGCTACTTGCTGACAGGCCTCGCACAGGCCATGCGCTTCCACCACGCTGTGGCGCAGCGTAAAATTGGCGCTTTGTGCCAATTGCTGAAGAATGGCTTCAATGCCTTCCGTCTGACGTTCTGTCACTTGTCCGCAGCGATCGCAAATAAACAGCGCTGAAGTATGGCTATGCTCTTCAATGTGGTGACACATGACATAGCTGTTGGTCGATTCCACGCGGTGGATAAACCCTTGCTCCAGCAGAAAATCCAGTGCGCGATAGACGGTAGGGGGCTTGGCTTGCGGTTCTGAAGCGCGCAGCAGATCCAACAGATCGTATGCACTGATCGCGCCGTGTTGCTGCGCCATCAGCCGAAGCACTTCGAGTCGCTGTGGCGTAAGGCGTACGTTGCGCTGTTGGCAAATGCTTTCCGCCTGGGCAAGGAGTTTGTCTTGGTCGCTTGAATCCATTGGCCTGATCCTACCGCATGATGATGAACATGTTGTCCATCTTACCATGTAAGGCATGGATCGCGCTGTGATAATCCATCAGTGGGTTTAATGCGCCTCAGGCAACCAGATCGATAAGCAGCGCACGCAGCGGGGCTTTGGCGCGGATAGTCAGCTGTTTTTCCTGCTGAATGAAGGCGCCGTCTCCACACTGTAACATCGTTGCGTTCTCTTGCGGCGTCATGGCTTCCATTGCACCGTGAATCACCTGAAAATAGGCGCGATTGCCGTTGAGCGTAAACGTGTGCTGTTCGCCTTCTTCCAATTGCAGATGGTGTACCCAAACCTGCTGGCGAAGTTGCAGGATGCCGTTTTCACCTTCCGGTGAGGCGAGCAGTTTGACCTTTGCATCGCACAGTGCAAGCCGTTGCAGCGCGCTGTTTTCCCGTGACGGGCAGGCGTTGAACCACAGCTGCAAACGTGTCAGCGGCGTTGTATCGCTGATACTGTGCTCGCTGTAACTCACCGCAGGCTGTGCGGCTAATAGCAGGACGTCGCCCGCTTTTGCGCGGATATGGCCTCCGTTGCTGTCGCGATATTCCGCTTCACCTTGCAGCAGAATATTTAAAATATCGACCTGCGGGTAGGTGCGTGGCTGAAATGCCGAGCCAGGCTTGAGGACTTCCTGATTCAACACGCGCAGTGAGGCAAAGCCTAACAGCTCAGGATCGAAATAATGGCCGAAGGAGAAGGTGTAGCGCGCTTGCAGCCAGCCGTAGTCAGCTTGACCGCACTGTTCCGCTGTTCTGCATATGATCATGGTTCTGCACCTCAAAAATTACACTAAACAAATAGTAATTGTGTGGACGTTGGATTGTTAGCTAGTTAATCTGGTCGGTATATTCAAAATTCCTGAATGAGTGAATAAATGGCAAAAGAACGGGCATTAACGCTGGAAGCGCTGCGAGTTATGGGTGCCATCGATCGCCGTGGCAGCTTTGCGGCAGCGGCTGATGAGTTGGGGCGCGTGCCGTCGGCGCTGAGCTACACCATGCAGAAGCTAGAAGAAGAGCTCGACGTCGTGCTTTTTGATCGCTCAGGGCACCGCACAAAATTTACCAACGTGGGGCGTATGTTGCTCGAACGGGGGCGAATCCTGCTTGAAGCTGCCGATAAACTGACCACCGATGCGGAAGCGCTGGCGCGTGGCTGGGAAACCCATATTACCATTGTCGTTGAAGCGCTGATCCCTACCGAGAAATTGTCTCCCCTGTTGGATAAGCTGGCGCTGAAGGCCAATACCCAGGTGTCATTGCTGACCGAGGTACTGGCCGGTGCCTGGGAGCGTTTGGAGCAGGGGCGGGCCGATATCGTGATTGCGCCTGATATGCACTTTCGCGCTTCGTCTGAAGTGAATACGCGCAAGCTATACACCATGAACAACGTTTACGTCGCCAGTCCGGATCACCCTATTCATCAGGAGCCTGAGCCGCTGTCGGATGTGACACGCATTAAATATCGCGGGATTGCCGTGGCGGATACCGCGCGCGAACGACCGGTATTAACGGTGCAACTGCTGGATAAGCAGCAGCGTTTAACGGTGAGTTCTATTGATGATAAACGCCGTGCGCTATTGGCGGGATTGGGCGTGGCGACCATGCCTTATCCGATGGTCGCCCAGGATATTGCTGAAGGTCGCTTGCGGGTTGTCAGCCCGGAATATTCCATGGAGAGCCAGATTATCATGGCCTGGCGTCGTGACAGCATGGGCGAGGCAAAATCCTGGTTCTTGCGCGAATTGCCCAAAGCGCTGAACCAGGCGTGATGTGATGCTCGCGACGGTCTGTTACTGATTAATTCGTCCGCTGATTAAACCTGTCACGTCCGTGCGGCGCACTCAGGTCGTTTTCTGGCCCGATGGAAATAATGCCGTGCGGATTGATTGTGCCGTGACTGCGGTAGTAGTGATGGCGGATATGCGGGATGTTCACGGTTTCTGCAATGCCAGGAAGCTGGTAAATATCGCGCAGGAAGCCAAACAGATTCGGATAGTCGGCCAGCCGACGTTTGTCACACTTGAAGTGGGTATGATAAACCGGATCGAAACGCAGTAACGTGGTCCACAGACGAATATCCGCTTCGGTCAGTGCGTTGCCTGTCAGGTAACGCTGCTGCGCCAGACGGACCTCCAGTGTGTCCAATGCCTCAAATACGCCCTTGACCGCTTCATCATAGGCGCTTTGTGAGGTTGCAAATCCCGCTTTGTATACGCCGTTATTGATGGTGGGATAAATCCATTCGTTTAACGCATCAATCTGCGTGCACAGCGCCTCCGGGTAGTAATCGCCGGGCGTGGCCCACATTCCATCAAACGCCGAATTAAACATGCGGATAATATCGGCGGATTCATTACTGACGATGGTATGGCGCGCTTTGTCCCACAGTACCGGAACGGTAACGCGTCCACTGTAATCGGCATTGGCATGCAGGTAGAGCTGATAGAGAAATTCATGCTGATAGAGCGAATCACCGGTGGTGTCAGGAAAATCGATGCCGAAAGTCCAGCCCTGATCCAACATCAACGGATGCACTACGGATACACCGATGTGTTCCTGTAACCCTTTAAGCTGGCGCATGATCAAGGTGCGGTGCGCCCAGGGGCAGGCGAGCGAAACATACAGGTGGTAGCGATTAGTTTGGGCTTCAAAGCCACCTTCGCCCGTGATGCCAGGTGTACCATCCGGGGTTATCCAGTGGCGAAATTGTGCCGTGGTACGTTTGAAGTGACCGCCTGTCTTGCTGGTGTCATACCAGGTATCGTGCCATACGCCATCGATTAGTTGTCCCATGAGTCCTCCATCATCAATGTAAAAACCAGGGCACAGAGTGCTGCGCCGCTGGTGCGAGGGTTATGCCTGGTGTTGGCATCAAACTAGGTTGGTATAAAACTACGGTGTTACCACTTTTTAACGCCTAGGAATTTCAAACTTTTTGGGGCCCCTGATTTCGGGGGCTGGCAACGATGAAAACCGGCTTTTTTATCGTGAATGCCTCTGTGTTTGGGTGATTTTTGAACACATTGCGCGTTTTTTGATTACATCGCCGAATTCCAGGCAGAGTTTCCCCGCATTATGGCTTTGTTGAATAATTTAACATGCTGATTTACATAATTATTATAACACTTCAACAACTAAGTTTTCCAGCCGTAATGCTTTTTATTGTGCTAACTACTTGATTTGTCGTTCTAACAAAATACAGTCTCTGTACATGCATTCTACCTAAAGAAGATGTAAATCAAACGGTTAAATTATTCAACAAAGCCCCGCATTATCCAACGTAACGCATTCGCGCTATCTCCCCGGCGTTCGCGATTCGCTTCTCCAGGGCCGTTGCCGGCAGCGCCCGGCTGAACGCCATTTTTGCCCCGCACAGCAGGCAGGCAGGCAGGCAGGCAAACGGGTCTGTATTCAGTAATCCCTGACTCAGCGTTGTGTATGTCACTGGCGCTGCTTTTTTCACATTATCCTGCCCCAGGGCTTTTCTCACCAGAGGCAACAGTTTTCCCACTACGCGGTTAGCCAGAAAACCAAAGTAACGCACCATCCGGAAATGCTTCTCCGGTATATGCTTTATCAGCCGCAGTATAGCCAAGCGACATTATTTTGATAACAGCCAGCTATGCTTCTTTGCCGCATATCAGGGCATAGGATGTAATCATTTTTAAGTCGGTTGGCTATATCAGCTCACGCTGACTGAGCGCCAGGTCTTCATGCCTCCCCGTCCGGTGATCCAGAAAACGCAGGGTGATGCGGCTTCCCCCGTCGTAGTGTGCCAGTCGCGCACCCGACACAGGCAGTTTTTTCAGGTACCGGCCCAGGTACTTTGCTGTCTGCCGGGGATGTTTCGTCGGCTTCGCAAAATACACGTGCCAGTAAATCTCTCCCTGCTCATTTTTCCCCTGGCTGAGGATAAAGCGCTTCCATTCATCATAATCCCGGATGTGAGCCAGCTGCGGCGGCAGAACAAGAGACTCCCATGCAGACAGCAGATACTGGCGTACATTCCATACCCAGCGCGCCCTGACCTTCGGCAGGGCAAACGACAGTTTTTTCCAGGCACCGTGCTCATTTATGCCGCCGGAGGTCCACGACAGGTGAATATGGCAGTTCCAGTTAAGCTGGCGACCATACGTGTGAAGAGCGCCGAAAATACCGGTGGTCAGGCCCCGCTGCTCCGCAGCGTACAGCAGGTTGTCCGCCGCCAGCGCAAAGAGGCCATTCAGCAGCCAGCGGTTGGCTTCAAACAATGGCCACAGGGTATCCGGCATCGTGAATGTGCCGTGCTGGCACGGCGTATCCGGCAGGCGGGCCATCATGGTGGCAATCCACAGGTCGGTGGCCTTTTTGCCGCAGGTCGGACATCCGCGTCCGTGGCAGCTCTGATGGATGTAACGGTGGTGAGTGCAGTCGGGGTTGCTGCAGCGAAATTCCCGGCTGCCCGTCAGTGGGGTGCCGCAGGCCAGCATCTTTGTGACAACCTCAATCTCTACAGGCCGGAGCGGGTATGCCTCCATGATGTCAGCCCATGCCCTGTTGCGCTGAAACAGCGTCTTCATGGGGCGGGGCTGTATGCCGGTATCATCCGTGCGGGTCATCGGAGAGCATCTCCGCTTCGGTTTCGTACAGGTCAAACCGGCGACAGGTATGGCAGAAGGCAACGTAGTGGTACGGAGAATCAGGGAATTCACTGTAGAAGGTGGTCCAGAACCACTCTGTGCAGTCAGGATCGTTGTCAACGAAAAGGCGGAATTGCTGGTAAGGGAGGTTGCCCTGTCGGACCACCGTTTTGAAAATCTGCTTAACCATTTTTGTATGAACGCGCTGATGCTCAGGGGAATGTGACACGGGATAACCTTCGGCTGGCGGGTTTCAGAATATCGCTATTCTGCCACACTTCGATTTGCAGCCGCCAGGCTGCTTCGTTCTGAAGGTGTGGCTCCAACGGGTAAAAAGCATTGTTTGGCAGAGGCTTATGACGGCGTTCCCGGGCCAGAGTGTCCGCCCTTCTACAGCAGTAGACACCATTGAAAGTAGGGTCAGTATTGCGTCTGAGTTCCCTGCTGATGGTCGAGCGAGGCAGAGCAAGCTCTCTGGCGATGGTAGCTTGGTTGACACCTTCACCACGCCGCTTTTCGATGTAGAACCGTTCTTTCTGAGTCAGATGTTTTCCCTGCATGCAACAGGCTCTCCAGTATGGCCAGAACGGTGATTTTATCCGACTCTGGCAAGTGGGTCACTTTGTTGCGTTTCGAGTGGGAATGGGGCCTGGCTTGATGAGTCGGCCATCGCTGCATGGACTGACAGTTCTTCGCCTGAAGGTCGTGGTCGGCCGCTTTACTACACCGATATGGCTGTTACCTCGGTTTTGATGATAAAGCGCGTGTTTAACCTGTCGCTCCGGGCATTACAGGGCTTTGTCGACTCGGTTTTTACACTGATGAGCCTGCCACTGCGCTGCCCGGACTACTCTCTGGTCAGTAGGCGGGCAAAAACCGTCAGTATCAGCATAAAAACGCCAACGCGTGGTGAAATCTCGCATCTGGTCATCGACAGTACCGGTCTGAAGGTCTTTGGCGAAGGTGAATGGAAAGTCAGGCAGCATGGGGCTGACAGACGAAGAGTGTGGCGCAAGCTTCATCTGGCAGCAGTGTAGTGGTCAACTAAATTTGGCCACCCTACCTGACTGTTGATGGAACAGCCGTTCTGATTCATTTGGTGTTAACCCACCGTTATACCAGTGAGGTCTGACATCGCTATAATAATGGGTTATGTAGCGAATAATGGATGATTGAGCAGTACTAAAGCTTTGGTAGCCAGTCGTTGGCACCCATTCAGTCTTCAGACTACGGAAGAATCGCTCCATCGGACTATTATCCCAACAATTTCCTCTGCGACTCATACTTTGGGTCATCTGATAACGCCACAATGCCTGCCTATACTGACGACTGGTGTAATGGCTTCCTTGGTCACTATGAAACATGACTTGTTTGGGATGCCCACGCAGTTCCCAAGCCATTTGTAGTGCTTTGGCTGTTAATTCTGAATCTGGCGAAAACGACATTGCCCAACCCACGGGTTTTCGGGCAAATAAATCTAATACCACCGCCAGATACGCCCATCGGTCGCCTGTCCAAATATAGGTTACATCGCCGCACCAAACCTGGTCAGGCTTGGTAACAGCGAACTGCCTATTGAGCAGATTTGGAATATCAATACGTTCATTTCCACCGCGGTTGTATTGATGTTTTCTTGTTTGGCAACTAACGAGGGTTAATTCTTTCATCAACTTACCCGCTAACCACCGCCCAAGTTTCACGTCGTGTGTATTGGTAACCATCGTGGCGATAGTCCTTGCGCCCGCAGACCCGCCACTAACGTTCCACGCTTCGCTGACCAGGCTACGTTTTATCGTCCGCTCAATATCTGGCTCCTTAGGTCGACACCAATAGCGATAACTGCTTCGGTGAACATTAAAAATACGACACAACGCTTTCACTGGATAAAGCGCTCTTAGCTTTTCAACTACCGAGAATTTTTCAGTGAGTCGGACATTAAGAGCGCAGTAGCCTTTTTTAAGATGGCATTCTCCATTTCCAGTCGGTGGATTTTTTTCTTCATTTCTCTGAACTCAATTTGTTCAGGTGTTAATGGCAGACCAGGCGATGTTTTCCCTTGACGTTCTAAACGAAGGGCTCTTACCCACCGGCTAATCGCTGAAAGACTGACGTTAATGGCTTTCGCGGCTTCCTGGTAGGTATAATTTTGGTCAAGGACTAATTTGGCGGTTTCACATTTAAATTCAGCAGTAATTATTTTACTCATTTTGGCACCTATAAAAATTATGAGGTAAGCATATCACCTCTACTTAGGTGGCCAAATTCAGTATGCCACTACACAGACAGTGCGACGCATGAGATTATCTGTGCCGACTTATCGCTCAGCGGAACGACAGATGCGCAGGCACTGCCGGGCCTGATTAACCAAACCCACCGAAAAATCAGGGAAGTGTCAGCAGACGGTGCTTATGACGCCCGTTACTGCCACGATGCGTTGCTAAGAAAGAAAATCAGGCCCCTTATCCCGCCGCGAAGCGGAGCCAAATACTGGCCGGACAAGTACCATGAACGTAACCATGCGGTGGCGAATCAGCGTCTGAGCGGGAGTAATGATATGTGGAAAAAGAAAGTGGGTTATCACCGGCGTTCAGTGGCAGAAACAGCGATGTTCCGCATAAAAACTTTGCTGGGTGGCCATCTGAGCCTGCGTGACTATGAGGCTCAAGTAGGTGAAGCCATAGCGATGGTCAAAGCGCTGAACCGTATGACGTTGTTGGGTATGCCACACAGCGTCAGGATAGGATAACAGGTGTAGCAGAGGGAGTCATCCTGTCGGCTAATTCTGATTTATTCAACAAAGCCCGCCAGAAAACAAACGGCAATGGACGCCACCAGCAAACACCGCCGCCTAATAACGAACCGCCGATGAAATTCGACGACGAGCCACCATTCTGATTTAACCCAACCATCACCGCAGCGCTATATCCAACATGGAAGGATTTGTGCTGCCGAACGAAGCAGCCTGGCGGCTGCAAATCGAAGTGTGGCAGAATAGCGGAGTCTGTAAAGAATTTTGTGTAAATGGCTCCATTGCTTAACCGGAGATTCGTTCTCCATACGGCTTTATTTAATAATTTAACCGTTTGATTTACATCTTCTTTAGTTAGAATGCATTTACAGAGAATGTATTTTGTTAGAACGACAAATCAAATAGTTAGCACAATAAAAAGCATTCCGAGAGGAAAAATTAGTCGTTGAAATTTTATAATGCTTATATAAATCAGTATCTTAAATTATTCAACAAAGCCTCTCCATACATCAACATGAATTGGCTCATAGCAGGTTTCCAGTCTCTGATTGGCAAGGTCCATTTAGCAGAGATATTATGCAAGGCTAGATAGAGTAATTTTATCACCGAGTCATCCGTTGGAAATATTCGTCGCGTTTTCGTTATCTTGCGCAATGAAGCATTTAACGACTCTATCGCGTTGGTGGTGTAGATAACCTTGCGGATCTCCGGCGGAAAGTCAAAAATGACGATGAGACGTTCCCAATTATAGCTAAACGACTTAATTTTGATTACATTATTTAAATGAGCTATTCAATTGATTTTAGACGTAAAGTGATATCTACACGGAAAAACGAAGGGTTGAGTATCCGAGAAACAGCGAAGCAATTTCGGATTGGCCCTGCCTCTGTATCGCGTTGGATTAATCAAATAGAGTCAAAAGCATCGACCACGCGTCAGCGAAAGATCGATAAATCCGAGTTGATAAAAGATGTTGAACAATATCCAGATGCTTACCAAAAAGAACGTGCAGAGCGTTTTGGCGTTTGTCAGAAGGCCATTTGGCAAGCGCTTAAAAAGCTGGGATTGACCTATAAAAAAAACTCTACGTCATCCGAAAGCCGACGAAAACGCCCGGCAGGGATTTCAACAAAAAAAACAACAGTATGAAAAAGAAGGTAAACCTATTGTTTTTATTGATGAAAGTGGTTTTTCACACGATGCCCCACGGACTCACGGCTATTCCCCAAAAGGTCAACGGTGTTTTGGCCTGAAGAACTGGGGAGCTAGGGGAAGAACAAATGTTATCGGCGCTTTATTAGGCACAACGCTGTTTGCTATCGGATTATTTGATATCAATATTAACAGCGATGTTTTCTATGCCTGGGTCACACAAGTCCTTATCCCAGTACTCCCTAAAAACAGTGTAATCATGATGGACAATGCCACTTTTCACAAAAAACATAATATTCAACAAGTCATCATCGATGCAGGGTATATGGTGGAGTATTTGCCTACATATTCGCCAGATCTTAACCCAATTGAGCATAAATGGGCACAAGCAAAAAGCAAAAAAAGAGAGATGGGTTGCGATACAGAGAGTTTGTTCTCAGTCCATATGGTGTAATCAAAATTAAGTCGCTTGGCTATATTTCTCCACGACGGGCTGATCGTCGGGAACTGCTCATCCCATTTGTCCGCGAAGGCATCCAGGGCCTCTTCAGCGCCCTCTAGCGTTGCGGAACTATAGATGGTGCGCAGGTCAGCAGCAACGGCCTTACGCTCTTTCCAGCCGACGTAGCGCAGCGAGTTCCGCACCTGATGCACAATGCAGAGCTGTACCCGCGTATGCGGGTAAACAGCTTCAATGGCATCAGGAAAGCCTTTCAGGCCATCGCAGCAGGCGACGAAGATGTCCTTTAGCCCACGATTTTTCAGTTCTGTCATCACAGATAACCAGAACTTGGCCCCCTCAGTTTTGGCTATCCATAGCCCCAGCAGCTCTTTTTCGCCCTGGCCGTTGACGCCGAGGGCCAGATAAACAGACTTGTTGGCCACGGCTCCGCCGTCCTGGCTTTTGACAACAATACAGTCAAGGTAAACAATGGGATAAAGCGCATCCAGCGGCCGTTGCTGCCAGCGCTTAACTTCATCCATCACAGCATTGGTCACTTGAGAAATGAAGCCAGCGGAAACATCGACCCCGTAGACTTCTTTAAAGTGTGCCTGAATATCACGGGTTGATAACCCTCTGGAATAGAGAGAAATAATGCGGTCATCGAAGCCGTTAAGCTGTTTTTCGTTCTTACCGATCAGTGTCGGCTCGAAGGTATAGCCAACCGACTTAAAAATGATTACATCCTATGCCCTGATATGCGGCAAAGAAGCATAGCTGGCTGTTATCAAAATAATGTCGCTTGGCTATACTGTTGCGGTCGCGCGGAATATCGAGCTCGATCTCCCCATTTTGGCTACGTACGCTCTTGGATGTCTTGCCATTGCGGGAGTTGCCTGAATGATTACCTACCGGGTCATGCTTAGCATACCCAAGGTGCATCTCCATCTCAGCTTGAAGAACCCGTTCCGCCAGTCTTTTAGTCAGCACCTTGAGTAGGCCTGATTCACCCAGCAGATCCTGAGGGGAGTGACAATCTTGAAGCAGTTGGTCAATAAGTTCGTTGCTGATAGGCATTTTGTTATCCTTTGAAGGTTTTCCTCAAAATGCCATTTACACAGATTATTTTACAGTCTCCTGTTCTGAGATGGAAATTCCAAAGACCGGCGCTAAGGAGTAAGAAGGTATCATCAATAAAGGGTCTACGATTCCGTAAAATTTGGGTCATGCAACCGAGGCGCTTGATACCCGCGATGGCGTGTTCAACTGTAATACGGATGCCCGAGATTATTTTATTTTCTTGTTTTTGTGCAGGCGATAAAGGTCTTTTTCGAGTTCCTTTTTTTGGGATTTGTGTATTAGGATGCTGTTTATCTATACCTTGAAAACCGGTATCTGCCCAGATGGTTACCTCAGGAGGAATATGGCGAATTATATCGACTTTATCGAGTAAGCGTTTATCGTGACGGCGCCCATTTTTGCTCATGGGGATAAATCCAATTTGCCTTGTTTCGTCAGTCATAATAAGCCCTTTTCGAGTGGTCTGTCTTTTCTTTCCCGAATACATTTTTTTTCGCCGACGCAGATTCTTAGGCTTTTGGACAGGTCGCTCTGTCCCATCAATAAAGACGTCTTTAACTCCAGGAAAGGCGCGAAAAAATTCCTCAGCAGAGCGAATTTGACGAGCGGGCAAAACACATTCTCGCCCCAAGGTCATTTCTAAAACCGGCAATAATATTTTTACCCAGCGACATACCCGTGTTCTATCTAAACCAAAAAGAAGTCCTTACAAATCATAGGTCGGATAACATTTTAAATACAATAAAATAAAAAGCAGTTTATCTAATGGGGTTGGGATAAATCCTTTCTGCCCTGCACCCATCTGCCGCTCGTGATCTTTTCGATTCTTTTTCCGATAAGTCAAATAACAAGCTGAAAATTCAGCGGCTAAATTTTTCAATTCTTCGACTGATAATCCAATGATTGCTTTACATAAACGATTATCTCGTAACAACCGCTCTTTGTTGATCATTTCAAACCTTTATTCTCTAAGTTAAACCTCTTTTTATTCTCAATAGCCTGACAAAAAATGCAAGTCTCTATTCAGCAACTAGTTTATTGGTTGCTTTTTGTTAAGCCACCCGCCTCAGCCATCGGTTTATTGCTAAACAATAATTCAAGCGATAGCTTGTTCTCTTTGACATAATTGAGGAATTCATTGGAAACGAAACTGTGATCGGCACCGGTATCCATGCGAAAGGCCACATCATTATTTTTATATTTAAACCAGAGTTGTGGCATTCGGTTGTAACTGTCATCATAGCCGGTTCACGCTTGATAATCCGATGCGGAGGGGAGCGTGTCTGAAATAATCACCTTTTTCTTGTCATTATCGACTTTCCAATTGAAACGCCTAAAGGTATCGATGCCGATGATGCCGTCTATCTTTGTTCCCATCGATTGCGTCAGCAGTGACAAATCGAGTGAAACCCATATGTCGCTGTCATTGATCTCTTTTGTGCCAATGACGAAAGCGGTTGGTTTCAATAGGGAGAATCGATGGCCTTCTAAGCGTCCGGAAACCGTTGAGACATTTGAAAATTCCTGGCGATAATTCTGTGGGATTTCTGATGAGAGTAAGGGGCGAGTTATCGTGTTCGCTATTTTCTCATCAATAAAGGTTACGCTGGCACTGGTATCAACGAGAAAGTTTAATGTTTTGTTGTTTATCACGACCAGAATGACAATATCATCTTCGATACTCGTTTCGAGAACCGTCCCGTCTCTTTTATTATTTGGTGTTTCACGCTGGTTCTTTTACAGATAATCACATCCGGTCACGCTTGATAAACAAAGCTGATGCTATTTGGGTTATTTTTTCATTGCTTAGAGGCATTTTTATTCCTGTTTGCTGAATTTTTTTTGAAAATTCTATTGCTATTAACTTAAACAGTATATAAACAATTCTTTGGTTTGCGATAATTAGACTTATTCTTAAGTATGGGGCGCCTTGATTGGACGGTGTGTAATAGGGCAACGGAATTTTTTTACATGTTGAAAGCATAGTCGATTTCCAACCGCGATGGTTACCTGAACGAGGCTGACTGGCTCGGTGGTGATTTCAGTGTGCAATACACGATCTAAACCCACGCCCCGGACGAATCGTCCGATTTTGTCCTTCATCACCTGGGTTTTCTCTTTGCTCAAACGCCTTCTTCGAGTCTGAAACTCGGCTATGTGAAATAAGATTATAATATTATCCATTTTTATTATTTCCTGATTGCCTCGCGGGCTGTTAGCGTGCTGGCTAACAAAACGTAGAAGGGTGATAAGGGAAATGGCGAAAAAACAAGTTGTTACATTAACGTTATTGGCGGGTTTGATTTCTGTTTCCGGTATCGCTCAGGCGGACAAGCTGGATGATATTCAGAAAGCGGGCGTAGTAAAAATTGCGGTGTTTGACAGCAACCCGCCGTTTGGCTTTGTCGATCCGCAAACCAAAAAGCTGGTGGGTTATGATGTGGATATCGCGGAGGCCATCGGCAAAGCACTGGGTGTGAAAGTCGAACTGCGTGCTACCAACCCGGCTAACCGTATTCCCTTGCTGACCTCGCAGAAAGTTGATTTGATCGCCGCCAATTTCACCATTACCGATGAGCGCGCCAAGCAGGTTAATTTCAGTATTCCTTACTTCGCTACCGGACAGAAATTTATCGCCCGTAAAGGCGTGCTGAAAACGCCAGAAGATATTAAAGCGCTGCGTATCGGTGCGGATAAAGGGACCGTGCAAGAGATCACGTTGCGTGAACATTACCCGACGGCAAAAGTCATCTCTTATGACGACACACCTCTTGCTTTCGCCGCCTTGCGCAATGGTAACGTACAGGCCATTACTCAGGATGATGCCAAGCTGGTTGGCTTACTGGCCAACGTGCCAGATGCGCAAAAAGCCGAGTTTGAGATCTCTCCGTTTAGCATCACCAAGGAATACCAAGGGGTGGGCGTACCTAAGGGCGAAGATCGCCTGACAAAAAAGATGGATGAAACGCTGCTGCAACTGGAAAAAACCGGTGAAGCGAAACAGACCTACGATCGCTGGTTTGGGCCGACCACAAAATTTGCTCAACCGCGTGGTGATTTCACCTTTGCGCCGTTGGATAAACAACCTAAAGCCTGATGCCATTATTCGTCCACACGTGCCAACGTGAGGCTACAGGACGTTTCAGGTAACACTGCATTCTGCCCTCTGTCGACCAGAGGTCATTGTCGTTTCTGCAACAAAGCGTTTTTACTACCGCGAATAGGGTATGACATTGACTGAAAGCGTTGCTTCTTTTTTGGAAAACTGGCTGCTGGCACCTCGTTATCTGTCATGGTTGTGGCACGGTTTTTTGCTGACACTGTGGCTTTCACTGTGTGTGGTTGTGCTATCAACACTGCTGGGAATGGTGCTTGCCGCGGCAAGAGACAGCCAACGTAACCTCTTGCGCTGGCCGGTAATCGCTTACAGTGCTTTGTTTCGCAATACGCCGTTGCTGGTGCAGCTGTTCTTTTGGTATTTCGGTGCGGCGCAGTTGCTGCCGGGCGCACTGTTGCAATGGCTGAATTCACCCCATGATGTGGCCATTGCCTGCCATGTTTTGAGTTGGCCCTCTTTCGAGTTTCTTGCTGGATTGATTGGCCTGACGCTCTATTCTAGCGCGTTTATTGCCGAAGAGATTCGGGCAGGAATAGGTGGCGTCGCGCGTGGACAAAAACACGCATCGCTGGCATTGGGGCTGACGCCCTGGCAAGCCATGCGTTATGTGGTGCTGCCTCAGGCGCTGAAAATTGCTATGCCACCGCTGCTGGGGCAATACATGAATATCATCAAGAATTCCTCTCTAACGATGGCGATTGGCGTAGCTGAACTCTCTTACGCCTCACGTCAGGTAGAGACCGAAACCTTGCGAACCTTTCAGGCGTTCGGTGTGGCGACGGTGTTGTATATCGCTGTCATTGCGCTGATTGAGGGCTGGGGCATGTGGCGGCAACAACGTCAATTGGCGCGAGGGCACTAACGTGGATTTTACGATTATCAGCGATAACCTCAGCTATCTGCTGTGGGGCACCTTTCCTGAGGGGCCGCTTGGTGGCGCTGCATTGACGCTCGTCATCAGTGCATTGGCCGGTATCGCTTCTGCGGTTTTGGGCACGGTGCTGGGGGTGGCGCTGGCGATGTTTCGCGGCTGGCTGGGCGCGCTGTTGGCGCTGGTGCTGGGTTTTTTCCGCGCTATTCCAGTGATCATGCTGATTTTCTGGACTTACTTCCTGCTGCCCATCGTATTTGGTGTCGATATTCCTGAAATCACCACCGTGGTGTGTGCGCTGGCGTTTATTGGCGCGGCCTATCTGGCGCATGGCGTCAAGGCGGGGATTGTCGCTATCAGTCAGGGGCAGTGGCAGGCCGGGCTGTCGTTGGGTTTCAGTCGCTGGCGCGTACTCTGGTTTATCGTGCTGCCTCAGGCACTACGCATGATGGTGCCATCGTTTATCAACCAGTGGATTTCCTTAATCAAGGATACGTCGCTGGCGTATATCGTGGGTGTGGGCGAATTGACGTTTCTGGCCACGCAGGTTAACAACCGCAGTATGGTCTACCCCACTGAGGTGTTCCTGTTTGTGGCGCTGGTTTACTTTATTATCTGTGTGGCATTGGAGCTGCTGGCGCATCGCGTTAGCCAGCGCTATGCGGTGCATGCGCGGGTTGAAGCGCCAAAACGTCGGTTTTGGTGGCGCTGGCGGCCGCGCCCAGCGTAGCGCGGCCTGCTCCCGTCAGGCGGTGATGTTCCAGCCTTTTTCGCGCCACAGTTGCGGTAAGTCACCCATATTGTGGAAGGTGGTGACCAGCGGGTGATCGATGGGCGGATTGTGCGGGTCGGCGCAGTAGTAGTACACCGGAATGCCCGCCGCGATACCCGCTTCCACGCCTGAAAATGAATCTTCCACTAGTAGGCAGTTCTCCAGATTGACCTGCATCTGCTGAGCGGCGTGATAAATAACGGCAGGATCGGGTTTCCATTTTTTCAAATCGTAACCGCTATACAGACGATCGGCGAAATGCTCACGCAGCCCGGTTAATCCGAGCGAGTGGTGCATTTTGCTGACCGGACCGTTCGACACCACGCCCATTGGCACGGTAATCGCGGCAAGCAGTTCTGGAATGCCGTCAATAGGTTGCAGAGATTCTTCAAACAGCCGGGCGATCTCTGCACGGAAGTGTTTTTCCAGCGTTTCAGGCACCACCGTCAGACCATATTGTGCACTTACACGGTCGATAATGTCGTAGAGCTTGACGCCTTTGTAGGTCTTGATGACCTCTTCAAGCGACAACTGTAAGCCATACGGAATAAAAATATTCACATAGGCCTGGCAACAAATCACTTCGCTGTCGACCAGCGTGCCATCACAATCGAAAAAAACACAATCAATCGAAGACATGGGGTTCCTTATTGGTAACGCGTGTGGTTCATCCACTACTTTACCCCACGGCGTCAGTATTTTGACCTTACTGGGCATAAACACGATAAAAGCCTGTTTTTCACCTGGTTTTCATCTTTTGTTCTGAAGGCTTAGAGATATGGCTCGTTCGCTGTTTTTCTCGCGTATTTGCAGGAAAAAGGCTACCTGATGCCGTTGAAGGCGACGGTTGCGATAACGTCTGCTTATAGCAAGAAAAAAAACCGGCCAATGGCGTTAATCTCTGTACATTTTGTTATAGGATACCCACCGACCATAATTCCTTATCTGGAACGTTGATAATGAAAACATCACAACCCGAGCTTGCGGGAGAGCAAGGCTTATTGGAGCGCGTATTCAAACTGCGCCAACATGGCACTACGGCGCGTACGGAAACGATTGCTGGGTTCACGACCTTTCTTACCATGGTGTATATCCTTTTCGTAAACCCGCAGATTCTGGGTGTCGCGGGCATGGATACCCAAGCGGTATTTGTGACCACCTGTCTGATTGCTGCGTTTGGCAGTATTTTGATGGGACTGGTGGCTAACCTGCCGGTTGCATTGGCTCCTGCCATGGGGCTGAATGCCTTTTTTGCGTTCGTCGTCGTCGGCGCCATGGGGATTTCCTGGCAGGTCGCGATGGGCGCTATCTTCTGGGGCGCAGCCGGCTTTTTGATACTGACCCTTTTCCAAATTCGCTACTGGATGATCGCTAATATCCCGATCAGCTTGCGTTTAGGGATTGCCAGCGGTATCGGTTTTTTTATTGGCATGATGGGCTTGAAAAACGCCGGTATCATTGTTGCTAACCCGGAAACGCTGGTGACCATCGGTAATCTGACGTCTCATAGCGTTCTGCTGGGCGCGCTGGGCTTCTTTATCATTGCGGTACTGGCCTCACGTAACATTCACGCCGCTGTGCTGATTTCCATTGTGGTGACCACGTTTATTGGCCTGTTGCTGGGTGATGTGAAATTTTCTGGCGTGTTTTCTATGCCGCCAAGCGTCACGTCCGTGGTTGGTCATGTCGATCTGGCGGGATCGCTGAATTTGGCGCTTTCCGGCGTGATTTTCTCCTTTATGTTGGTCAACCTGTTCGATTCCTCCGGCACCCTGATTGGTGTGACGGATAAAGCCGGGCTCGTCGACGCACGCGGTAAATTCCCGCGTATGAAGCAGGCGCTTTACGTTGATAGCATTAGCTCGGTGGCCGGTTCCTTTATCGGTACCTCCTCCGTGACCGCGTATATCGAAAGTTCTTCCGGTGTTTCAGTTGGTGGGCGCACTGGGCTGACGGCGGTTGTGGTTGGTCTTCTGTTCCTGCTGGTGATTTTCCTCTCTCCATTGGCCAGTATGGTGCCTGCTTATGCGGCGGCTGGCGCGCTGATTTATGTCGGGGTGTTGATGACCTCAAGCCTGGCGCGCGTGAAATGGGACGATCTTACCGAAGCGGTGCCTGCGTTTATTACTGCGGTAATGATGCCGTTCAGCTTCTCCATCACGGAAGGGATTGCCCTGGGCTTTATCTCCTATGTGGTGATGAAAGCAGCGACTGGACGCTGGCGTGAAATCAGCCCTTGTGTGGTGGTGGTTGCTGCGCTGTTCCTGCTGAAATTTATCTTTATCGACGCGCATTAATTGCACGCGTAGCCAGTGATAAAAAGCCCCGCTTGCGGGGCTTTTTTTATGTCAAGCTGAAGGGACTTTCTCAGTGACGTGGCTGGTGAGCTTGATGTAACTGCGCGATTGTCGTTGCTGCTGGATTATCTCACCGGTTTTATGCATCACGCCGTTCCCCTGATAACGCCAGGTCATTAAATGGTTTATGGTCGGCGTCCGCGCGCAGGCCCAGGCCAGATAGCCATCGATATCACTGATGGCTTCCAGTGAGGGGAAGTATAGCCAACCGACTTAAAAATGATTACATCCTATGCCCTGATATGCGGCAAAGAAGCATAGCTGGCTGTTATCAAAATAATGTCGCTTGGCTATAGGTTGAGCGTAATCGACCGGAGGCAGGGTGCAGCGGCAGGTTATCGCCATGGCTAAACTCAGGGTCCGATATTTTCGTGATGGCTTGTCGGAGGGTACAGAGCTGTGTTGCAGCTTCTAAGGGATCGCTTTGGGCGTTGATCCAGGCGGTTTCTGCTGGCGTTTTCGTCTGTAAACTAGTTGCTGAATAGAGACTTGCATTTTTTGTCAGGCTATTGAGGATAAAAAGAGGTTTAACTTAGAGAATAAAGGTTTGAAATGATCAACAAAGAGCGGTTGTTACGAGATAATCGTTTATGTAAAGCAATCATTGGATTATCAGTCGAAGAATTGAAAAATTTAGCCGCTGAATTTTCAGCTTGTTATTTGATTTATCGGAAAAAGAATCGAAAAGATCACGAGCGGCAGATGGGTGCAGGGCAGAAAGGATTTATCCCAACCCCATTAGATAAACTGCTTTTTATTTTATTGTATTTAAAATGTTATCCGACCTATGATTTGCAAGGACTTCTTTTTGGTTTAGATAGAACACGGGTATGTCGCTGGGTAAAAATATTATTGCCGGTTTTAGAGATGACCTTGGGGCGAGAATGTGTTTTGCCCGCTCGTCAAATTCGCTCTGCTGAGGAATTTTTTCGCGCCTTTCCTGGAGTTAAAGACGTCTTTATTGATGGGACAGAGCGACCTTTCCAAAAGCCTAAGAATCTGCGTCGGCGAAAAAAAATGTATTCGGGAAAGAAAAGACAGACCACTCGAAAAGGGCTTATTATGACTGACGAAACAAGGCAAATTGGATTTATCCCCATGAGCAAAAATGGGCGCCGTCACGATAAACGCTTACTCGATAAAGTCGATATAATTCGCCATATTCCTCCTGAGGTAACCATCTGGGCAGATACCGGTTTTCAAGGTATAGATAAACAGCATCCTAATACACAAATCCCAAAAAAAGGAACTCGAAAAAGACCTTTATCGCCTGAACAAAAACAAGAAAATAAAATAATCTCGGGCATCCGTATTACAGTTGAACACGCCATCGCGGGTATCAAGCGCCTCGGTTGCATGACCCAAATTTTACGGAATCGTAGACCCTTTATTGATGATACCTTCTTACTCCTTAGCGCGGGTCTTTGGAATTTCCATCTCAGAACAGCGTAAAATTTACTTCAATCACCGAAACACCGGCTTTGTTGAGGCTTTGTTGAATAATTTAACCGTTTGATTTACATCTTCTTTAGTTATAGCTAAACGACTTAATTTTGATTACATTATTTAAATGAGCTATTCAATTGATTTTAGACGTAAAGTGATATCTACACGGAAAAACGAAGGGTTGAGTATCCGAGAAACAGCGAAGCAATTTCGGATTGGCCCTGCCTCTGTATCGCGTTGGATTAATCAAATAGAGTCAAAAGCATCGACCACGCGTCAGCGAAAGATCGATAAACCCGAGTTGATAAAAGATGTTGAACAATATCCAGATGCTTACCAAAAAGAACGTGCAGAGCGTTTTGGCGTTTGTCAGAAGGCCATTTGGCAAGCGCTTAAAAAGCTGGGATTGACCTATAAAAAAAACTCTACGTCATCCGAAAGCCGACGAAAACGCCCGGCAGGGATTTCAACAAAAAAAACAACAGTATGAAAAAGAAGGTAAACCTATTGTTTTTATTGATGAAAGTGGTTTTTCACACGATACCCCACGGACTCACGGCTATTCCCCAAAAGGTCAACGGTGTTTTGGCCTGAAGAACTGGGGAGCTAGGGGAAGAACAAATGTTATCGGCGCTTTATTAGGCACAACGCTGTTTGCTATCGGATTATTTGATATCAATATTAACAGCGATGTTTTCTATGCCTGGGTCACACAAGTCCTTATCCCAGTACTCCCTAAAAACAGTGTAATCATGATGGACAATGCCACTTTTCACAAAAAACATAATATTCAACAAGTCATCATCGATGCAGGGTATATGGTGGAGTATTTGCCTACATATTCGCCAGATCTTAACCCAATTGAGCATAAATGGGCACAAGCAAAAAGCAAAAAAAGAGAGATGGGTTGCGATACAGAGAGTTTGTTCTCAGTCCATATGGTGTAATCAAAATTAAGTCGCTTGGCTATAGAATGCATTTACAGAGAATGTATTTTGTTAGAACGACAAATCAAATAGTTAGCACAATAAAAAGCATTCCGAGAGGAAAAATTAGTCGTTGAAATTTTATAATGCTTATATAAATCAGTATCTTAAATTATTCAACAAAGCCCTTTGTTGAATAATTTAACCGTTTGATTTACATCTTCTTTAGGTAGAATGCATGTACAGAGACTGTATTTTGTTAGAACGACAAATCAAGTAGTTAGCACAATAAAAAGCATTACGGCTGGAAAACTTAGTTGTTGAAGTGTTATAATAATTATGTAAATCAGCATGTTAAATTATTCAACAAAGCCCGAAACACCCTTATTTCACTATTAAGCAACACGCTTTGTGTATGGATCGATGCGACATGGGCGGGACGCAGATGGACAATCTCGATATCAATCCCCACTTTCCCCTCTTCGCTAAGCAGTATTGACTGCATAGGCCAGGCTGAAATCAGGAAGCCCCATTCCCACTCGAAACGCAACAAAGTGACCCACTTGCCAGAGTCGGATAAAATCACCGTTCTGGCCCTACTGGAGAGCCTGTTGCATGCAGGGAAAACATCTGACTCACAAAGAACGGTTCTACATCGAAAAGCGGCGTGGTGAAGGTGTCAACCAAGCTACCATCGCCAGAGAGCTTGCTCTGCCTCGCTCGACCATCAGCAGGGAACTCAGACGCAATACCGACCCTACTTTCAATGGTGTCTACTGCTGTAGAAGGGCGGACACTCTGGCCCGGGAACGCCGTCATAAGCCTCTGCCAAACAATGCTTTTTACCAGTTGGAGCCACACATTCAGAACTTCATCAGTCAGGCGCTTTCCACTCACTCTTCACCTGAAATCATCAGTGGCCGTTTGCACCTGGAATTCGGTATATCTGTCAGCAAGAATACGCTATATCGCTATATCCTGCAGGAGAGACAGGCTGGCGGGGGGCTATATCAGCAACTTCCTCATCGGGGAAAACGTTACAGGTACAATGGGCTTTGTTGAATAAATCAGAATTAGCCGACAGGATGACTCCCTCTGCTACACCTGTTATCCTATCCTGACGCTGTGTGGCATACCCAACAACGTCATACGGTTCAGCGCTTTGACCATCGCTATGGCTTCACCTACTTGAGCCTCATAGTCACGCAGGCTCAGATGGCCACCCAGCAAAGTTTTTATGCGGAACATCGCTGTTTCTGCCACTGAACGCCGGTGATAACCCACTTTCTTTTTCCACATATCATTACTCCCGCTCAGACGCTGATTCGCCACCGCATGGTTACGTTCATGGTACTTGTCCGGCCAGTATTTGGCTCCGCTTCGCGGCGGGATAAGGGGCCTGATTTTCTTTCTTAGCAACGCATCGTGGCAGTAACGGCCGTCATAAGCACCGTCTGCTGACACTTCCCTGATTTTTCGGTGGGTTTGGTTAATCAGGCCCGGCAGTGCCTGCGCATCTGTCGTTCCGCTGAGCGATAAGTCGGCACAGATAATCTCATGCGTCGCACTGTCTGCTGCCAGATGAAGCTTGCGCCACACTCTTCGTCTGTCAGCCCCATGCTGCCTGACTTTCCATTCACCTTCGCCAAAGACCTTCAGACCGGTACTGTCGATGACCAGATGCGAGATTTCAACACGCGTTGGCGTTTTTATGCTGATACTGACGGTTTTTGCCCGCCGACTGACCAGAGAGTAGTCCGGGCAGCGCAGTGGCAGGCTCATCAGTGTAAAAACCGAGTCGACAAAGCCCTGTAATGCCCGGAGCGACAGGTTAAACACGCGCTTTATCATCAAAACCGTGGTAACAGCCATATCGGTGTAGTAAAGCGGCCGACCACGACCTTCAGGCGAAGAACTGTCAGTCCATGCAGCGATGGCCGACTCATCAAGCCAGACCGTCAGGGAGCTGCGTTGTCTGAGTGCTTTGTTGTAGGTGGGCCAGTTGGTGATTTTAAACTTTTGCTTTGCCATGGGGAGCTGCTATCGGGAGCGATGATAGTGCTTTGATCCGGCGATCCCCTGAAAGTTCGATTTATTCAACAAAGCCCTCATCATTGTAATGCCAGAACCCGTTGTCCAGATCTAGGGCTGTGTTGAATAAATCAGATTTAGCCGACAGTATAGCCAAACGACATTATTTTGATAACAGCCAGCTATGATTCTTTGCCGCATATCAGGGCATAGGATGTAATCATTTTTAAGTCGGTTGGCTATATTTACCACGTGTCCCTGTTTTTCACCTTGATGCAGAGGAAATCCTTCAGTTTCACCTTATCGCCGAACGACTTACCTGCCTCCTTAGGCTTAAAGAGCAATTTTTCGCATTCTGACATGGTGAGTTTCACCTCAGAGAACCGTATCCACTGAACATCCGAGCCGCCGGGCTTTTTGATCGTTGCCGTTATTTTGTACATTAAGTCTCTCTCAGGTTGTTTATGCCGCTACACCGTTCATCATGACGCCTAAGAGCCGTGGAAACAGGCTGTCGTAGAAATGGGGCTGCGTCTGGCGCGGATTAGCTGGGTAAGTGAGATTCTTGCCAAACTGCAAGCCTTTCTCCGTTAGCGACCAGAAAAGCTTCTCTTTGTCGGGATGCTTGCTGCTGGGACGTGACTAGCGCTCAGCGAGTCCGAGCAATTGCAGGCGTTTGAAACTAAACTGTCAATGAACCGGGCTGCCTGAGAGCATTGTTGTAGATGGACCAGTTGGTGATTTTAAACGTTTAAGAAAAGGCATTTACACAGAATTGTGTACAGGGTTCCGGCGGGAAGCATCCTGTCGCTAACTCTGATTTGGATTAAAATGCTGCTCACTCTGGCATGCATCACCACACTATGGATGTAACATACTGATTTTACGTTAAGGGAATCCGCAGCCTTTATGACTGTGCAGCATAATATCTATTTATTCAACAAAGCCGTTCATATCTATAAAATGGGCATTGCTTATGGAAAATCAAGCATTTTCAGTGATGATTACGAGTATAAAAATCAAGGTTTTTAGCTGATTTTAATTCTAAAGATAAAATACGATATTACTAATAATAAATTTATTCCTGAAAGGATTCTTATGTCCATCACGTTTTCAACACAACATATAAACCTAACAATGAATGACTCAAAACTTCATCAAGTTTTGAACGCTAATAGCTTAGAAGAAGCAACCAAAATAAATAATTTATCTGATTTTATTGATAAAATCATTGACTGGTTTAAAGGAGGAGTAAAACATCAAGCAATAAAAAATTTATTCTTTTCCATTCAAGATATTAAAAATAAAGATGAAATTAATCCCGAATCTAATCGTTTAAAAAAATTCATGGAACTTAGAAGTTTAGCAAACCCAGAACATCAAGGTAAATTTACATTAGAAATAGGTGAAAAAGATGTTAACACCGATTGGGGTTATAAGTTAAAGATAGATGGTTTAACATTGTATGAATGTGATAAGGTTTTTGAAAAAACTCATTCTTACGAAGAAAAAGCCAATCTTCCGATTTTTTGTGCGAAAAAAATTATGATAGAAGCTGAAAGAAACTATAATAAATTCAAAGAAAATTTAGAAAATAAAGAATCTTTTATTACCTCTAAAATTAAAGATATGATAGGCGATGAAGAGGCTAAAAAAATATTGAAAGAAAATTTATACGACTCTACTTATAGCAACGAAAATTTTATTGGTTTTGGTAAGAGCAACAATAAAAAACAAACGTTTGTAGCTCGCTTTAGTAACGAAAAAGAAATAGAATTCTCCAACATTGCGCCTATTAATTCTGAATTACGTGGATTGACGCTAAGACGTATTTTAGAGAACGGTAATTATAAAAATTTGAATGAACTAATATTAAGCAATCATCTGACTGAGCAAGATAGCTTATTTAAACGAACTATTACGGACAATGTTGTGTATTACCATTTCACACAAAGTAACCTCTATTTTGACGAAAAAGAAAAGGAGATTTTCCATAGGGAATTATCTCATATAAAAGTTGGAAATACCACATTGTTAAAATTGTGGAATATCGGAGAGAGAGGAAGCTGGTTATACGATACATGGCTACCTGGCTTTGTTGAATAAATCGAACTTTCAGGGGATCGCCGGATCAGAGCACTATTATCGCTCCCGATAGCAGCTCGCCATGGCAAAGCAAACGTTTAAAATCACCAACGGGTCCATCTACAACAATGCTTTCAGGCTGCGCGGGTCATTGACAGTCTGGCTTGATGCCCAATTCCCCCTCGAAAGGCGGCTGAGGGGTGAACTCATGCATAAATCATCTCCCCGGAGAGTTGAGTCAGTGGTGCTTCGTTCATCATGACGGCAAAGCTGCAGGCTGTTGTGGCTCTATTTTTATCTATAATTGGGCTTTGTTGAATAATTTAACCGTTTGATTTACATCTTCTTTAGTTAGAATGCATTTACAGAGAATGTATTTTGTTAGAACGACAAATCAAATAGTTAGCACAATAAAAAGCATTCCGAGAGGAAAAATTAGTCGTTGAAATTTTATAATGCTTATATAAATCAGTATCTTAAATTATTCAACAAAGCCCTATAATTGTTTCTTTTTTAAGCCAATAGACATAGCGAATAGCTAATGCAGGTACAACCCAAATGCCTGATTCAACGCCGCCATGCATTAAGCGTGGTGCTTAATAGTGAAATAAGGGTGTTTCGGTGATTGAAGTAAATTTTACGCTGTTCTGAGATGGAAATTCCAAAGACCGGCGCTAAGGAGTAAGAAGGTATCATCAATAAAGGGTCTACGATTCCGTAAAATTTGGGTCATGCAACCGAGGCGCTTGATACCCGCGATGGCGTGTTCAACTGTAATACGGATGCCCGAGATTATTTTATTTTCTTGTTTTTGTTCAGGCGATAAAGGTCTTTTTCGAGTTCCTTTTTTTGGAATTTGTGTATTAGGATGCTGTTTATCTATACCTTGAAAACCGGTATCTGCCCAGATGGTTACCTCAGGAGGAATATGGCGAATTATATCGACTTTATCGAGTAAGCGTTTATCGTGACGGCGCCCATTTTTGCTCATGGGGATAAATCCAATTTGCCTTGTTTCGTCAGTCATAATAAGCCCTTTTCGAGTGGTCTGTCTTTTCTTTCCCGAATACATTTTTTTTCGCCGACGCAGATTCTTAGGCTTTTGGACAGGTCGCTCTGTCCCATCAATAAACTAGTTGCTGAATAGAGACTTGCATTTTTTGTCAGGCTATTGAGAATAAAAAGAGGTTTAACTTAGAGAATAAAGGTTTGAAATGATCAACAAAGAGCGGTTGTTACGAGATAATCGTTTATGTAAAGCAATCATTGGATTATCAGTCGAAGAATTGAAAAATTTAGCCGCTGAATTTTCAGCTTGTTATTTGATTTATCGGAAAAAGAATCGAAAAGATCACGAGCGGCAGATGGGTGCAGGGCAGAAAGGATTTATCCGAGACTGTAAAATAATCTGTGTAAATGGCATTTTGAGGAAAACCTTCAAAGGATAACAAAATGCCTATCAGCAACGAACTTATTGACCAACTGCTTCAAGATTGTCACTCCCCTCAGGATCTGCTGGGTGAATCAGGCCTACTCAAGGTGCTGACTAAAAGACTGGCGGAACGGGTTCTTGAAGCTGAGATGGAGATGCACCTTGGGTATGCTAAGCATGACCCGGCTGGTAATCATTCAGGCAACTCACGCAATGGCAAGACATCCAAGAGCGTACGTAGCCAAAATGGGGAGATCGAGCTCGATATTCCGCGCGACCGCAACAGTACCTTCGAGCCGACACTGATCGGTAAGCACGAAAAACAGCTTAACGGCTTCGATGACCGCATTATTTCTCTCTATTCCAGAGGGTTATCAACCCGTGATATTCAGGCACACTTTAAAGAAGTCTACGGGGTCGATGTTTCCGCTGGCTTCATTTCTCAAGTGACCAATGCTGTGATGGATGAAGTTAAGCGCTGGCAGCAACGGCCGCTGGATGCGCTTTATCCCATTGTTTACCTTGACTGTATTGTTGTCAAAAGCCAGGACGGCGGAGCCGTGGCCAACAAGTCTGTTTATCTGGCCCTCGGCGTCAACGGCCAGGGCGAAAAAGAGCTGCTGGGGCTATGGATAGCCAAAACTGAGGGGGCCAAGTTCTGGTTATCTGTGATGACAGAACTGAAAAATCGTGGGCTAAAGGACATCTTCGTCGCCTGCTGCGATGGCCTGAAAGGCTTTCCTGATGCCATTGAAGCTGTTTACCCGCATACGCGGGTACAGCTCTGCATTGTGCATCAGGTGCGGAACTCGCTGCGCTACGTCGGCTGGAAAGAGCGTAAGGCCCCATTCCCACTCGAAACGCAACAAAGTGACCCACTCGCCAGAGTCGGATAAAATCACCGTTCTGGCCATACTGGAGAGCCTGTTGCATGCAGGGAAAACCTCTGACTCAGAAAGAACGGTTCTACATCGAAAAGCGGCGTGGTGAAGGTGTCAACCAAGCTACCATCGCCAGAGAGCTTGCTCTGCCTCGCTCGACCATCAGCAGGGAACTCAGACGCAATACCGACCCTACTTTCAATGGTGTCTACTGCTGTAGAAGGGCGGACACGCTAGCCCGGGAACGCCGTCATAAGCCTCTGCCAAACAATGCTTTTTACCCGTTGGAGCCACACATTCAGAACTTCATCAGGCAGGCGCTTTCCACTCACTCTTCACCTGAAATCATCAGTAAGCGTGTTGCTTAA
The DNA here is from genome assembly GCF_052050035.1 of Symbiopectobacterium purcellii. GTDB lineage: Bacteria > Pseudomonadota > Gammaproteobacteria > Enterobacterales > Enterobacteriaceae > Symbiopectobacterium > Symbiopectobacterium purcellii_A. The sequence continues at coordinate 1,624,962 of NZ_CP189882.1, read as the reverse complement.
TAGTGAAATAAGGGTGTTTCGGTGATTGAAGTAAATTTTACGCTGTTCTGAGATGGAAATTCCAAAGACCGGCGCTAAGGAGTAAGAAGGTATCATCAATAAAGGGTCTACGATTCCGTAAAATTTGGGTCATGCAACCGAGGCGCTTGATACCCGCGATGGCGTGTTCAACTGTAATACGGATGCCCGAGATTATTTTATTTTCTTGTTTTTGTTCAGGCGATAAAGGTCTTTTTCGAGTTCCTTTTTTTGGAATTTGTGTATTAGGATGCTGCTTATCTATACCTTGAAAACCGGTATCTGCCCAGATGGTTACCTCAGGAGGAATATGGCGAATTATATCGACTTTATCGAGTAAGCGTTTATCGTGACGGCGCCCATTTTTGCTCATGAGGATAAATCCAATTTGCCTTGTTTCGTCAGTCATAATAAGCGCTTTTCGAGTGGTCTGTCTTTTCTTTCCCGAATACATTTTTTTTCGCCGACGCAGATTCTTAGGCTTTTGGACAGGTCGCTCTGTCCCATCAATAAAGACGTCTTTAACTCCAGGAAAGGCGCGAAAAAATTCCTCAGCAGAGCGAATTTGACGAGCGGGCAAAACACATTCTCGCCCCAAGGTCATCTCTAAAACCGGCAATAATATTTTTACCCAGCGACATACCCGTGTTCTATCTAAACCAAAAAGAAGTCCTTGCAAATCATAGGTCGGATAACATTTTAAATACAATAAAATAAAAAGCAGTTTATCTAATGGGGTTGGGATAAATCCTTTCTGCCCTGCACCCATCTGCCGCTCGTGATCTTTTCGATTCTTTTTCCGATAAATCAAATAACAAGCTGAAAATTCAGCGGCTAAATTTTTCAATTCTTCGACTGATAATCCAATGATTGCTTTACATAAACGATTATCTCGTAACAACCGCTCTTTGTTGATCATTTCAAACCTTTATTCTCTAAGTTAAACCTCTTTTTATTCTCAATAGCCTGACAAAAAATGCAAGTCTCTATTCAGCAACTAGTTTAGTGGCCGTTTGCACCTGGAATTCGGTATACCTGTCAGCAAGAATACGCTATATCGCTATATCCTGCAGGAGAGACAGGCTGGCGGGGAGCTATATCAGCAACTTCCTCATCGGGGAAAACGTTACAGGTACAATGCCGAAAACCTCAAATCAGGCCCTATTCCCAACCGTGTTGGTATTGAGTATCGCCCAGCTCAAGCCGAGCTTAAACAGGAGCCTGGCCACTTCGAAATTGACACTATTTTTGGCAAAGACCAGAAGTCATTCTTGTTAACCATCGTAGATAAAGCATTGAAAACCGTCATCATTCGCAAACTGCCTAATAAGCGTGCGGAGACTGTGGTTGCTGCTTTCAGGGACATTGAAGCTAATACCTTTTGCAAGTTTAAGACCCTAACAGCTGATAACGGCCCTGAATTCGCTCTGCACGAGCAAATTACTCAAATCACAGGGGCGCAGGTCTACTTTGCCCATCCTTATCATTCCTGGGAGAGGGGCTTGAATGAGCACACCAACGGGCTGATACGACGTTTTTACCCAAAGGGAACAGACTTCAGTCAGGTCAGTCATCGTAAGATTGCCGAACTCGAACACATACTCAATACAAGGGGCAGAAAATCGCTGGGCTATCGTTCTCCCAATGAGGTATTTTTAACGCACTTACTGGTGGCATAAGCCTCTACCGTTTTGTTGCGTTTCGAGTGGGAATGGGGCGCTCTACCTTGTGCAACGGCTGCGCGATGTAAATCATTCAGGCAGTAACGCCCGAAAGCGTCTTTTTGCAGATTGGCGGTCAGATCGCTTACACTTGGCTTAACACAGGAGGATCCGCTATGGGACAAATAGCATTTGATACATTGCAGGCGTCAGAAGAGCTTCAAACCGCCGGGCTTACCAGTGAGCAGGCCAAGGCGATTTCTCTCGTCGTACTCAAGTCTCATGAGGTGGCTGATGTGGCTACTAAGCGTGATCTCGAGGACGTGCGCAAAGACTTAAAAGCAGTTATTCAAAATCATGATGCTCAGTTACCTATCTGTTTTGAAAAAACTGAATCCAAAATAATGGATGTGCGTAAAGACTTCACTATCCAAATCACTGACGTTCGTAAAGAGATGCAAGCTCGCTTCGAGAAGACCGACGCGCAGATAGCCGATGTCCGCAAGGACCTATCCGCAGAGATCGCCGATGTCCGCAAGGATATTGACGCTCGCTTCGAGAAGAACGAAGCTCAGATACAGGCTCGCTTCGAGAAAACTGAAGCGCAGATATCTTTAGTCCGCAAAGACTTGCAGCTTGAGATGGCCGGTATCCGCTCTGAGCAGAGGTTAATTCGCTGGATGCTGAGTGCTGGAATTTTGGGTATTCTCTCTCTGGTTGTGAAAGCTTTTCTCGTTACGGCCCTCTAATTAATTATGCCACTACGGGTTGTTAGCTCATATGCAGGAGCAATGAAAATATGCAGGTGGTGCCCATATCGGGAGGTGTGCAGATCCTGCACAACCCACAATATTGAGTCTGTAAAAAATTTCGTGTAAATGGCTCCATCGCTTAACCGGAAATCCGATCTCCATACATCAACATGAATTGGCTCATAGCCGGTTTCCAGTCTCTGATTGGTAGGGTCCATTTAGCCGAGATATTATGCAAGGCTAGATAGAATAATTTTAGCACCGAGTCATCCGTTGGAAATATTCGTCGCGTTTTCGTTATCTTGCGCAATGAAGCATTTAACGACTCTATCGCGTTGGTGGTGTAGATAACCTTGCGAATCTCCGGCGGAAAATCAAAAATGACGATGAGACGTTCCCAATTATTTCTCCACGATGGGCTGATCGTCGGGAACTGTTCATCCCATTTGGCCGCGAAGGCATCCAGGGCCTCTTCAGCGCCCTCTAGCGTTGCGGAACTATAGATAGTGCGGAGGTCAGCAGCAACGGCTTTACGCTCTTTCCAGCCGACGTAGCGCAGCGAGTTCCGCACCTGATGCACGATGCAGAGCTGTACCCGCGTATGCGGGTAAACAGCTTCAATGGCATCAGGAAAGCCCTTCAGGCCATCGCAGCAGGCGATGAAGATGTCCTGTAGCCCACGATTTTTCAGTTCTGTCATTACAGATAACCAGAACTTGGCCCCCTCGGTTTTGGCTATCCATAGCCCCAGCAGCTCTTTTTCGCCCTGGCCGTTGATGCCTAGAGCCAAGTAAACAGACTTGTTGGTCACGGCTCCGTCGTCCTGGCTTTTGACCACAATACAGTCAAGGTAAACAATGGGATAAAACGCATCCAGCGGCCGTTGCTGCCAGCGCTTAACGTCATCCATCACGGCATTGGTCACTTGAGAAATGAAGCCAGCGGAAACATCGACCCCGCAGACTTCTTTAAAGTGAGCCTGAATGGCTTTGTTGAATAAATCGAACTTTCAGGGGATCGCCGGATCAAAGCACTATCATCGCTCACGATAGCAGCTCCCCATGGCAAAGCAAAAGTTTAAAATCACCAACTGGCCCACCTACAACAAAGCACTCAGACAACGCGGCTCCCTGACGGTCTGGCTTGATGAGTCGGCCATCGCTGCATGGACTGACAGTGCTTCGCCTGAAGGTCGTGGTCGGCCGCTTTACTACACCGATATGGCTGTTACCACGGTTTTGATGATAAAGCGCGTGTTTAACCTGTCGCTCCGGGCATTACAGGGCTTTGCCGACTCGGTTTTTACACTGATGAGCCTGCCACTGCGCTGCCCGGACTACTCTCTGGTCAGTCGGCGGGCAAAAACCGTCAGTATCAGCATAAAAACGCCAACGCGTGGTGAAATCTCGCATCTGGTCATCGACAGTACCGGTCTGAAGGTCTTTGGCGAAGGTGAATGGAAAGTCAGGCAGCATGGGGCTGACAGACGAAGAGTGTGGCGCAAGCTTCATCTGGCAGCAGACAGTGCGACGCATGAGATTATCTGTGCCGACTTATCGCTCAGCGGAACGACAGATGCGCAGGCACTGCCGGGCCTGATTAACCAAACCCACCGAAAAATCAGGGAAGTGTCAGCAGACGGTGCTTATGACGCCCGTTACTGCCACGATGCGTTGCTAAGAAAGAAAATCAGGCCCCTTATCCCGCCGCGAAGCGGAGCCAAATACTGGCCGGACAAGTACCATGAACGTAACCATGCGGTGGCGAATCAGCGTCTGAGCGGGAGTAATGATATGTGGAAAAAGAAAGTGGGTTATCACCGGCGTTCAGTGGCAGAAACAGCGATGTTCCGCATAAAAACTTTGCTGGGTGGCCATCTGAGCCTGCGTGACTATGAGGCTCAAGTAGGTGAAGCCATAGCGATGGTCAAAGCGCTGAACCGTATGACGTTGTTGGGTATGCCACACAGCGTCAGGATAGGATAACAGGTGTAGCAGAGGGAGTCATCCTGTCGGCTAATTCTGATTTATTCAACAAAGCCTCTCAGAACAGCGTAAAATTTACTTCAATCACCGAAACACCCTTATTTCACTATTAAGCAACACGCTTAGAGTGAAGCTGCACTGATATAGCCAAGCGACATTATTTTGATAACAGCCAGCTATGCTTTTTTGCCGCATATCAGGGCATAGGATGTAATCATTTTTAAGTCGGTTGGCTATACTGGTCAACAAAGAACAGGAGGCCGAAATCCACGACCTCAAGAGCTTGTTCAAGGAGGGTATGACCCCTACCCAGTTTTGCAAAATGCTCAACGGTGTTAACACCCAAAAGGTTAACGGCTGGCTCGCTGAGCGCAACTGGCTATACAACGAAAGTCAATCCGGTACCCGCTGGCGCGCCACGTCGTACTCTCGCGACAAATACCTGACTGAGCACCAGCATCTGATTAGCGTTCATGGTTCCGATGACTTCATTAAGCACCAGCCGGTACTCCTTCGCAAAGGCGCTGAGCGCATCTATGACTTATACCGTGGTGGCAAAGTGCCTATGAAACTCAACTGGAACGGCGATTTTACCCACCAGAAGCACGTCAGCCTTGCATCGTAAGAGGAGCAACGAATGAAACCTAAAATACCTGTCAGAATAAGAGAGCGGGAGAAGTTATTTAAGCGCTTATACCGTGAAGGACGGCTTTGTTGAATAAATCAGAATTAGCCGACAGGATGACTCACTCTGCTACACCTGTTATCCTATCCTGACGCTGTGTGGCATACCCAACAACGTCATACGGTTCAGCGCTTTGACCATCGCTATGGCTTCACCTACTTGAGCCTCATAGTCACGCAGGCTCAGATGGCCACCCAGCAAAGTTTTTATGCGGAACATCGCTGTTTCTGCCACTGAACGCCGGTGATAACCCACTTTCTTTTTCCACATATCATTACTCCCGCTCAGACGCTGATTCGCCACCGCATGGTTACGTTCATGGTACTTGTCCGGCCAGTATTTGGCTCCGCTTCGCGGCGGGATAAGGGGCCTGATTTTCTTTCTTAGCAACGCATCGTGGCAGTAACGGGCGTCATAAGCACCGTCTGCTGACACTTCCCTGATTTTTCGGTGGGTTTGGTTAATCAGGCCCGGCAGTGCCTGCGCATCTGTCGTTCCGCTGAGCGATAAGTCGGCACAGATAATCTCATGCGTCGCACTGTCTGCTGCCAGATGAAGCTTGCGCCACACTCTTCGTCTGTCAGCCCCATGCTGCCTGACTTTCCATTCACCTTCGCCAAAGACCTTCAGACCGGTACTGTCGATGACCAGATGCGAGATTTCACCACGCGTTGGCGTTTTTATGCTGATACTGACGGTTTTTGCCCGCCGACTGACCAGAGAGTAGTCCGGGCAGCGCAGTGGCAGGCTCATCAGTGTAAAAACCGAGTCGACAAAGCCCTGTAATGCCCGGAGCGACAGGTTAAACACGCGCTTTATCATCAAAACCGTGGTAACAGCCATATCGGTGTAGTAAAGCGGCCGACCACGCGTCAGCGAAAGATCGATAAATCCGAGTTGATAAAAGATGTTGAACAATATCCAGATGCTTACCAAAAAGAACGTGCAGAGCGTTTTGGCGTTTGTCAGAAGGCCATTTGGCAAGCGCTTAAAAAGCTGGGATTGACCTATAAAAAAAACTCTACGTCATCCGAAAGCCGACGAAAACGCCCGGCAGGGATTTCAACAAAAAAAACAACAGTATGAAAAAGAAGGTAAACCTATTGTTTTTATTGATGAAAGTGGTTTTTCACACGATGCCCCACGGACTCACGGCTATTCCCCAAAAGGTCAACGGTGTTTTGGCCTGAAGAACTGGGGAGCTAGGGGAAGAACAAATGTTATCGGCGCTTTATTAGGCACAACGCTGTTTGCTATCGGATTATTTGATATCAATATTAACAGCGATGTTTTCTATGCCTGGGTCACACAAGTCCTTATCCCAGTACTCCCTAAAAACAGTGTAATCATGATGGACAATGCCACTTTTCACAAAAAACATAATATTCAACAAGTCATCATCGATGCAGGGTATATGGTGGAGTATTTGCCTACATATTCGCCAGATCTTAACCCAATTGAGCATAAATGGGCACAAGCAAAAAGCAAAAAAAGAGAGATGGGTTGCGATACAGAGAGTTTGTTCTCAGTCCATATGGTGTAATCAAAATTAAGTCGCTTGGCTATAGTGCTTTGATCCGGCGATCCCCTGAAAGTTCGATTTATTCAACAAAGCCCTGCATTTCGTGAGGCACGCAACGCATCAGGGTTAACATGGGAACGTAACGCTCCCTCATTTCATGAAATCAGAAGTTTGGCGGCGCGACTCTACACTGATGAGAAAGGGAAGGATTATGCGCAAAAATTGCTCGGACATAAGTCCTCAGAGATGACGGATAAATACCGAAATGTCAGGGGCGCTGAGTGGACTGAGATTCAATAATTTCGATCGAATTTCGAGTAATTTCGACCGATACGCGATAACTTATTGAATAATAATCTCGGTATTTTTATGCCGCTATGGCATGCACAGCAGAGCAAAAGAACATAAAAACTATTAATATCAATGCATTGACTGAATTTATCGTTCAAAAAATAGGCAACAAAACACAACAAAGCACGACAATACACAACATTTTTATCAATACGTTACCGTCCATTTCGACTTGCCAACTACGCCAGAATCGCCCAGATTTGACAGACTTGAAGGAGGGGATTTCGATGGCGTAGCCTAACCTGAGCAAGGTATACTGCGCCAATGACAACATCCTCACTCTCACAACACGATTCGCTGTTCAAAAAGTTTCTCGGCGATATCGCTGTGGCACGAGACTTTTTGGAAATCCATCTGCCGCCCCACCTGCGTGAACGCTGCGACTTCAGTACGTTGGCAATGGAGTCGGGCAGCTTTATCGAAGACGACCTGCGCACCCAGTGTTCGGATATGCTCTATTCCGTGCAGACGAATGCGGGGAAAGGCTACATTTATACACTCATCGAGCACCAGAGCAGGCCAGAAAAGCTCATGGCATTCAGGCTGCTACGGTACAGTGTGGCAGCCATGCAGCGGCACCTTGAGCAAGGTAACGAGACCTTGCCCGTGGTCATCCCGCTCCTGTTCTACCACGGCACCACGTCGCCCTACCCCTACAGCACCCAATGGCTCGATTGCTTTGCTGACCCTGAACTGGCAGAATCAGTCTATACACAGGCATTCCCGTTGGTTGATATCACCGCTATGCCGGATGATGAAATACTGTCCCATCGGCGGGTAGCCCTGCTAGAATTGGTGCAAAAACACATCCGTACACGGGACATGCTGGGACTGGCAACCGATATCGCCCGCCTACTCAATCTATGGGCGATACCGAAAGAGCAGTTCCGTAGCCTGATATACTATATTGCAGAGCGGGGAAATACGTCGGATGAAGAGCAATTCCTACAATATATCGCCGCCACAGCCATTGACTATCGGGAGGACATCATGACCATTGCAGAGCAGCTTGAAGCCAAGGGCATCCAGAAGGGCAAGCAGGAAGGCTACCAGTTAGGCCGACAGGATGGTGTTCATGAAGGCGTACAACTCGGTCGCCAAGAAGGTCGCCAAGAAGGTCGCCAAGAAGGTCGCCAAGAAGGCGAGCATAGCGCCTCGCTCAAAATTGCAAGGCAACTTCTTGCTGATGGTGTAGGAAAATCAGCCATCAAGCGCTATACCGGCCTGTCCGATGATGAACTGGCTTCCCTGTTCAACCACGGGCATTAATCCCCGCCTTTTCCGCGTCCGGCGGCTCAGGCCAGTTTATATCCGCCGCTTTGCTTATATCCAGCCGATTAAGCAGCACGCGGTATTTCTTCCACGCAACAAGTTGCGCCCTTTCTGTCTCCGTGGCCATATCGAGGTCTACCGCATCCTGAAGTGGCTGAATACGCGTATTCGCCACGGTAAGACGTGAGGTTAACGCCTGTTGTGCCTCCTGCTGCGCAGCTCGTGATTCAGCCGCTTGCTGGGCTTGCGTGTCTGTCACCCATTTTTTCCCGTTCCGCACATCAAATTCGGTTTGTGGTTTCAGTAACGTGAGGTTATCCGGCAGTTCGCCGAATTGGGTGACAATCTGTTCCTGCCGTGCTTCGGTACTGTAAACTGTCTGGCCGCGATTATCCTCCACGTGCTCCCATGACTTGCCATCTGCCGCGCGACATAGCGCTTGCCCAACAGGCGGTAACTCTGGCTTATCGGGGTAACTGTGGGCTGGAAGGCCTACATCGAACATGAGGTATTCCATGCTGGCGCTTTGGTATTCGCGCGTGACCGGGTGCGCTTGATAAACAGTGATCCAACCCGCCTTTTTGCTGAGGCCGTTTTCGCCTAATTCGGCATTTTCAATATCAGTTGAATAGGTGTTCATTATGCGGCTCTCACGATGTAGTTAAAGGCAATGTTGCGTGGGCGGGTTTCGTTCGCGGTTCGCGTTTGGCGTGATGAATCAAAAACAGCACGGGCACCAGTATTAGTGCGCGTTGATGTTGCGTCGAAATTAACCAGCGCGGTGCGGTCGATGTATAAGGCCCCTGCAGGGGGATAATTGACAAATTTATCAGCGGTCATATCGTTCATCGTCCATTTTGCTGTTATCGGTTGCATCGCATCTCCCTGTGCACTGAGTAAGGCACGTCCGGCATCAACCCCGCGTCCATCATCAGCACCACGAATAAACTCACCGCGCAGGTCAGGTAAATGACCGGATGGGTAGAGCTCCGCGAGAATCGGATAGGTTGTTTTGTTAAAGGCCTGCCCGTTGCATGTCAGAAAACCCGGTGGCGCAACGGCCCCAGGGAACGGGAGCGGAATACCTGCAAACTCCGATGCTGATATAGGGTTTGGTAGGTTTTGGTTTGTCCACAATTCATAAGATTGAGTTTCCGAACCGCTGTTATTCCCGCTCGATATTCTTACGCCGTTTACATCAGGACCGCCCGCGATAGCTCCTACAGAAATTAGGGACCATGTATCACCAGCCCTCATAAAAACGCCTGAGCCGTATCGTTTGCTGTATGGTGTAGGCGTGTCGTTGCGAAAAACCCTACTGCCATTTGCCGCATTTCTCGCCCATGTGAGAAATGTTTCAGCGGTCCACACTTGATTGTAGCCAGACCCGCCCCAACCCCACGCACCATTTATCAATAGCGCGCCAGCTGTTGCGTCAAACGGGCCTGTTTGCTTAACCCCGGCTACCTTTGAATTCAGCGCGGTGTCGATTTCCTGCTTGGAGTATGCCCCGACATCGCCAGCGCCCAGCGTGATATCTGCCGACAGCGCCTTACCGTTTACCGTGCGCCCGGACGGTACGCGCCCATTGGCATTATCGTTGGCAGCCTTTACCGCTTTCGGTGTTGCGGCCATCGTTTCATCGTTACTGTTGGTTGCGCTGCTGAGTTTGGTAATACCGGCTACCGTGGTTGACGCTGCTGGCACAGTGTTACTGACGTTTTTCGAAAGCGCACTTATCAAGCCCGTTTTAAGCGCGTCCAAATCACCATTATAGCCAAGCGACTTAATTTTGATTACACCATATGGACTGAGAACAAACTCTCTGTATCGCAACCCATCTCTCTTTTTTTGCTTTTTGCTTGTGCCCATTTATGCTCAATTGGGTTAAGATCTGGCGAATATGTAGGCAAATACTCCACCATATACCCTGCATCGATGATGACTTGTTGAATATTATGTTTTTTGTGAAAAGTGGCATTGTCCATCATGATTACACTGTTTTTAGGGAGTACTGGGATAAGGACTTGTGTGACCCAGGCATAGAAAACATCGCTGTTAATATTGATATCAAATAATCCGATAGCAAACAGCGTTGTGCCTAATAAAGCGCCGATAACATTTGTTCTTCCCCTAGCTCCCCAGTTCTTCAGGCCAAAACACCGTTGACCTTTTGGGGAATAGCCGTGAGTCCGTGGGGTATCGTGTGAAAAACCACTTTCATCAATAAAAACAATAGGTTTACCTTCTTTTTCATACTGTTGTTTTTTTTGTTGAAATCCCTGCCGGGCGTTTTCGTCGGCTTTCGGATGACGTAGCGTTTTTTTTATAGGTCAATCCCAGCTTTTTAAGCGCTTGCCAAATGGCCTTCTGACAAACGCCAAAACGCTCTGCACGTTCTTTTTGGTAAGCATCTGGATATTGTTCAACATCTTTTATCAACTCGGATTTATCGATCTTTCGCTGACGCGTGGTCGATGCTTTTGACTCTATTTGATTAATCCAACGCGATACAGAGGCAGGGCCAATCCGAAATTGCTTCGCTGTTTCTCGGATACTCAACCCTTCGTTTTTCCGTGTAGATATCACTTTACGTCTAAAATCAATTGAATAGCTCATTTAAATAATGTAATCAAAATTAAGTCTTTTAGCTATATCAGCCACATCGCTGTTATAGCCAACCGACTTAAAAATGATTACATCCTATGCCCTGATATGCGGCAAAGAAGCATAGCTGGCTGTTATCAAAATAATGTCGCTTGGCTATATTGGTATCCGCAATAAACTGCGCCACCACATGTGCAATGACTGACGCCTGCCGCCAGACAGTATTCAGTTCCTGAGAACGCGCCACACCTGCGCTAAATCCATTGCTGCGCGAGGTTAATTTTTGATACTCATCAGCAGACAATACGTTAGCGCCATCTGCGGTAGCAAACGGTAAAAAATCATTCTTTGCAATCACTGTTTCCTTAAAATCAAAGCCCTGCCAGTTTATCTATCACACTGGCATGTTTATCCTGTATGTGCTGGAGTGCATGGATAAATCGCAGCGATTTATCCATATCCATCAGTACCTGTCGAGAATCACCGCCAAGAGCCTCCTGAACCGTTCTGTCATCCAGAAGTTTTTGATAATCAAGGCTTTGTTGAATAATTTAACCGTTTGATTTACATCTTCTTTAGTTAGAATGCATTTACAGAGAATGTATTTTGTTAGAACGACAAATCAAATAGTTAGCACAATAAAAAGCATTCCGAGAGGAAAAATTAGTCGTTGAAATTTTATAATGCTTATATAAATCAGTATCTTAAATTATTCAACAAAGCCCGTTGGTGGTGTAGATAACCTTGCGGATCTCCGGCGGAAAGTCAAAAATGACGATGAGACGTTCCCAATTATTTCTCCACGACGGGCTGATCGTCGGGAACTGCTCATCCCATTTGGCCGCGAAGGCATCCAGGGCCTCTTCAGCGCCCTCTAGCGTTGCGGAACTATAGATGGTGCGCAGGTCAGCAGCAACGGCCTTACGCTCTTTCCAGCCGACGTAGCGCAGCGAGTTCCGCACCTGATGCACAATGCAGAGCTGTACCCGCGTATGCGGGTAAACAGCTTCAATGGCATCAGGAAAGCCTTTCAGGCCATCGCAGCAGGCGACGAAGATGTCCTTTAGCCCACGATTTTTCAGTTCTGTCATCACAGATAACCAGAACTTGGCCCCCTCAGTTTTGGCTATCCATAGCCCCAGCAGCTCTTTTTCGCCCTGGCCGTTGACGCCGAGGGCCAGATAAACAGACTTGTTGGCCACGGCTCCGCCGTCCTGGCTTTTGACAACAATACAGTCAAGGTAAACAATGGGATAAAGCGCATCCAGCGGCCGTTGCTGCCAGCGCTTAACTTCATCCATCACAGCATTGGTCACTTGAGAAATGAAGCCAGCGGAAACATCGACCCCGTAGACTTCTTTAAAGTGTGCCTGAATATCACGGGTTGATAACCCTCTGGAATAGAGAGAAATAATGCGGTCATCGAAGCCGTTAAGCTGTTTTTCGTTCTTACCGATCAGTGTCGGCTCCAAGGTACTGTTGCGGTCGCGCGGAATATCGAGCTCGATCTCCCCATTTTGGCTACGTACGCTCTTGGATGTCTTGCCATTGCGGGAGTTGCCTGAATGATTACCTGCCGGGTCATGCTTAGCATACCCAAGGTGCATCTCCATCTCAGCTTCAAGAACCCGTTCCGCGGCTTTGTTGAATAATTTAAGATACTGATTTATATAAGCATTATAAAATTTCAACGACTAGTTTTTCCTCTCGGAATGCTTTTTATTGTGCTAACTATTTGATTTGTCGTTCTAACAAAATACATTCTCTGTAAATGCATTCTAACTAAAGAAGATGTAAATCAAACGGTTAAATTATTCAACAAAGCCCCGTTCCGCCAGTCTTTTAGTCAGCACCTTGAGTAGGCCTGATTCACCCAGCAGATCCTGAGGGGAGTGACAATCTTGAAGCAGTTGGTCAATAAGTTCGTTGCTGATAGGCATTTTGTTATCCTTTGAAGGTTTTCCTCAAAATGCCATTTACACAGATTATTTTACAGTCTCCAGAAAGGATTTATCCCAACCCCATTAGATAAACTGCTTTTTATTTTATTGTATTTAAAATGTTATCCGACCTATGATTTGCAAGGACTTCTTTTTGGTTTAGATAGAACACGGGTATGTCGCTGGGTAAAAATATTATTGCCGGTTTTAGAGATGACCTTGGGGCGAGAATGTGTTTTGCCCGCTCGTCAAATTCGCTCTGCTGAGGAATTTTTTCGCGCCTTTCCTGGAGTTAAAGACGTCTTTATTGATGGGACAGAGCGACCTGTCCAAAAGCCTAAGAATCTGCGTCGGCGAAAAAAAATGTATTCGGGAAAGAAAAGACAGACCACTCGAAAAGGGCTTATTATGACTGACGAAACAAGGCAAATTGGATTTATCCCCATGAGCAAAAATGGGCGCCGTCACGATAAACGCTTACTCGATAAAGTCGATATAATTCGCCATATTCCTCCTGAGGTAACCATCTGGGCAGATACCGGTTTTCAAGGTATAGATAAACAGCATCCTAATACACAAATCCCAAAAAAAGGAACTCGAAAAAGACCTTTATCGCCTGAACAAAAACAAGAAAATAAAATAATCTCGGGCATCCGTATTACAGTTGAACACGCCATCGCGGGTATCAAGCGCCTCGGTTGCATGACCCAAATTTTACGGAATCGTAGACCCTTTATTGATGATACCTTCTTACTCCTTAGCGCCGTTCTTTGGAATTTCCATCTCAGAACAGCGTAAAATTTACTTCAATCACCGAAACACCCTTATTTCACTATTAAGCAACACGCTTATTATCCTGCCCCAGGGCTTTTCTCACCAGAGGCAACAGTTTTCCCACTACGCGGTTAGCCAGAAAACCAAAGTAACGCACCATCCGGAAATGCTTCTCCGGTATATGCTTTATCAGCCGCAGTATAGCCAACCGACTTAAAAATGATTACATCCTATGCCCTGATATGCGGCAAAGAAGCATAGCTGGCTGTTATCAAAATAATGTCGCTTGGCTATATCAGCTCACGCTGACTGAGCGCCAGGTCTTCATGCCTCCCCGTCCGGTGATCCAGAAAACGCAGGGTGATGCGGCTTCCCCCGTCGTAGTGTGCCAGTCGCGCACCCGACACAGGCAGTTTTTTTCAGGTACCGGCCCAGGTACTTTGCTGTCTGCCGGGGATGTTTCGTCGGCTTCGCAAAATACACGTGCCAGTAAATCTCTCCCTGCTCATTTTTCCCCTGGCTGAGCATAAAGCGCTTCCATTCATCATAATCCCGGATGTGAGCCAGCTGCGGCGGCAGAACAAGAGACTCCCATGCAGACAGCAGATACTGGCGTACATTCCATACCCAGCGCGCCCTGACCTTCGGCAGGGCAAACGACAGTTTTTTCCAGGCACCGTGCTCATTTATGCCGCCGGTGGTCCACGACAGGTGAATATGGCAGTTCCAGTTAAGCTGGCGACCATACGTGTGAAGAGCGCCGAAAATACCGGTGGTCAGGCCCCGCTGCTCCGCAGCGTACAGCAGGTTGTCCGCCGCCAGCGCAAAGAGGCCATTCAGCAGCCAGCGGTTGGCTTCAAACTGCACTGGTCAAGTAAATCAGGACACTTTTTTCTCAGCCATTTGTTCATAACGCACCGGAGACAGATCACCGTTAGCGGCATGATGCCTGTCTAGGTTGTAGTAGCGGATATACGTCGCCACATCATGCTCCATGTAAGCCCGTGTTGGCTGGGGTACCAGCAGCAACCATTCATGTTTCAGACTGCCCCAAAAGCGCTCCATCACCGCATTATCCCAGCAGGCACCCACGTCTCCCATACTGCTCCTCAGCCTGTAGCTGGCTTTGTTGAATAATTTAACGTTTTGATTTACAACTTCTTTAGGTGGGATGCATGTACAGAAAATGTATTTTGTTAGAGCGATAAATCAAATAGTTAGCACAATAAAAAGCATTACGGTAGTAAAATTTAGTCGTTAAAATTTTATAATACCCATTTAAATCAGTATTTTAAATTATTCAATAAAGCCCCTGTAGCTGCTCAGCAGCGCCTGAAAGCGTTGTCCCGTGTACTGCGCCCCCCTGTCCGTATGCACCACCAGGCCCGGCGGGGGAGTTCGCAGGTTATAGCTAAGCGACATTATTTTGATAACAGCCAGCTATGCTTCTTTGCCACATATCAGGGCATCGGCTGTAATCATTTTTAAGTCGGTTGGCTATATATGCCTTCATCAGGGCCCCGCAGACCAGCGATGAGGTCATCCGTCTGTCCACCTGCCAGCCCACTATCTGCCGGGAGTACAAATCCATAATAGCCGCCAGATACAGCCAGCCTTCACCGGTCTTCAGATACGTGATGTCACTCGCCCACACCTGATTTGGCCTCGGCGGGTTAAAATTCTGGTTCAGCAGGTTTGGGGCCACCTCTGCACCCGGGCGGGGTTTTGTCGTGACCTTATAAGTCCGGCGCTGTCGGCAGACCAGCCCCTCTTCCTGCATGAGTTTCCTCACCCGCCAGCGGCTGATTATGATGCCTTCTCCACGAAGCCTTTTGACCAGCGTCCGGCTTCCTGCTCCCTGCCTGCTGGCGGCGAACAGCGCCTTTAACCTGACCCGGACCTCCACGTCTTTTTGCAGCGGTTCGGCGGGCTTTTTTCGCCATGCATACCAGGCAGAGGCCGTCACACGCATGACCCGACAGAGTGTACGAACGCTGAAGTCAGTGGCATTGTCGAGAATGAACCGGTATCTCACGACATATGTTTCGCGAAGAAGGCACTCGCCTTTTTTAGTATCTCCTTCTCTGTACGTAACTCTTTGTTTTCCTTTTGTAACCGTTTTAACTCTGCACGTTCATCATCGCTGAGTACGCCGTTGCTCTGCTCGCGTGCCAGCGAGACCCATGTATGCAGGGTTTTGTTGCTTATGCCCAGCGATGCTGCTGCCCTGGCTATCGTATAGCCCTGCTCTGTTACCAGGGCAACGGCTTCCTTTTTAAACTCAGGGGTAAATTGTCGTTTATGGTTCACTAAACACCTCCGTTTTGGATGTAAGTTTAGTGTCCTGATTATTCAACCACTACACATCTCCGCTTCGGTTTCGTACAGGTCAAACCGGCGACAGGTATGGCAGAAGGCAACGTAGTGGTACGGAGAATCAGGGAATTCACTGTAGAAGGTGGTCCAGAACCACTCTGTGCAGTCAGGATCGTTGTCAACGAAAAGGCGGAATTGCTGGTAAGGGAGGTTGCCCTGTCGGACCACCGTTTTGAAAATCTGCTTAACCATTTTTGTATGAACGCGCTGATGCTCAGGGGAATGTGACACGGGATAACCTTCGGCTGGCGGGTTTCAGAATATCGCTATTCTGCCACACTTCGATTTGCAGCCGCCAGGCTGCTTCGTTCAAAACGATAGGTATCGTCGATAATACAGCGCAACAACGCTATCATCAACGTTACTGATAACTAAGAAGACGTTACCAGAACTCGCGAGTAGGCACATTTAAGAATAACGCCACCGCCCACACTGCCATAAAAAAATACCCTGCCCCCGTTACTTACAAGTCAATAATTTAAAATTGGAGCGTGGTGATAACACCAGAGATTTAAAATCCCAATGTTAATTAAGGCGATAAAGAAATATTTCCAGAAAAGAATTTCGGATTTGCAGCATAAATAGTTATTTTATGCAAATAATCAACTAACCACCTCAGGTATATTTATCATACTTTTGTCACCAGTTTACATTTTCATGTGTATTTACAGCTTAATTAACAGGGATATCTCAATAAATCCATAGCCTTGCTCTTATTTACGCGATAAAATCCCCCCCCAGCGATAACCTAATAATAGCCACTAGAGATGCTACAAACCCTTTACACCATCTTGCTTTACCTCATTCAACCATTAATCTGGCTCCGTCTGTGGCTAAGAGGACGCAAAGCGCCTGCATATCGTCGCCGCTGGAGTGAACGCTATGGATTCTGTGCGGAGAAGGTCAAACCCAACGGTATCATGCTGCATTCGGTCTCTGTTGGTGAAACATTGGCGGCCATTCCCTTGGTCAGAGCGCTTCGTCACCGCTACCCTTCTTTGCCGATTACAGTCACCACCATGACGCCGACCGGTTCAGAGCGTGTCCGCTCCGCCTTCGGCAATGATGTCTATCATGTGTATCTGCCTTACGATCTCCCCTGCGCCCTTAAGCGCTTCTTCGATCAGGTGAACCCAAAACTGGTGATCATCATGGAGACCGAACTGTGGCCAAACCTGATCACTGAACTGCATCGCCGTGATATCCCGCTGGTTATCGCTAACGCACGGCTTTCTGAACGCTCAGCGGCAGGCTATAAAAAAATCGGATCGCTGACACGCCGAATTTTGCGTCGAACGACCTTGATCGCCGCTCAAAACCAAGAAGACGGTGAGCGCTTTATCGACCTCGGTTTACCGCGCTCACACCTAGCTGTCACTGGCAGTTTGAAATTTGATATTTCTGTCACACCGGAATTAGCGGCGAGAGCCGTGGCACTACGGCGCCAATGGGCTTCGCGACGCCCGGTGTGGATTGCAACCAGCACTCATGACGGTGAAGAGGCGATTATTTTGGCCGCGCACCGTGAATTGCTAAACCGGTTTCCTGATTTGCTGTTGATTCTGGTACCTCGTCATCCAGAGCGTTTCCCGACAACTCAGGCACTTACCCAGAGTCTGGGGTTTAGCTACACCCTGCGCAGCAGTGGCGACGTCCCTGCGGCGGACACACAAGTGGTGATTGGCGATACCATGGGTGAGTTGATGATGCTGTATGGCATCGCAGACATCGCTTTTGTCGGTGGAAGCCTGGTGGAACGGGGAGGTCATAATCCCCTGGAACCTACAGCACATGCCATCCCTGTACTCATGGGCCCGCATACGTTTAACTTCAAAGATATTTGCCTTAAATTGTCAGAAGCGGGCGGTTTGATCACCGTGAAAGATACTGACAGTATTGTCAAAGAAGTGAACAGCTTGCTGACGGATGAAGATTACCGGCTCTATTATGGGCGACACGCCGTAGAAGTGCTGCACCAGAATCAGGGAGCACTTCAGCGCTTGCTCACACTGCTGGAGCCCTATCTTCCTCCGCGTGCAAACTCATCTATCTAACCCACTGGTGTTAAGGATTCCCATGGCGACCAAAGCAATCTACCCAGGTACCTTCGATCCCTTAACCAATGGGCATCTGGACCTGCTCACCCGCGCTTCGCGTTTGTTTGATCATCTCGTGTTAGCCATTGCCGCCAGCCCCAGTAAAAACACGATGTTCAGTTTGGATGAGCGTGTCGCATTAGCACGGCAGGCAACGCAACATTTGACGAATGTTGAGGTAGTGGGGTTTTCCGATCTTATGGTGCATTTCGCCCAACAGCAGCAAGCGAATGTGCTAATTCGCGGGTTGCGCGCAGTATCGGATTTTGAATATGAGCTTCAGTTGGCAAAAATGAATACTCACTTAATGCCAACCCTGGAGAGCGTGTTCCTGATGCCATCGGAAGCATGGTCATTTATCTCTTCTTCTCTGGTCAAAGAGGTTGCCCGCCACGGAGGGGATGTCTCGCACTTTCTTCCCGATGCGATTGGCTCAGCACTTAAGCAAAAGCTGGCGCAGGGTAAGTAAGGCATCATCCGGCGGGCAGATGGGTTCTTCCGCCGGAAAATGGCAACATGATTAACGCGCCATAGCACCGCATAGATAGCGGAACCACCACAGTGGGCGCCACCATGTCTTTAACGGAGGCAATGCCGCTGGCATTACGTTGTTACGGTATTTAATTTCCCAGGTAAAGTTGAGAAAAATACGGCTTTGCCCATATTCATCACCGAACAAGCTACACTCTTGCTTCTTACGCTTATCAATCGGCGTATTGGCGGAAAGGTCGCGGTGTAACGTATGGTAACTCTCTTCCCGGTCCACATCCCGTTCAAAACAACGAATGTTCTTCGGCAGGTAATGTTGGCGCGAACCTTGGTATTTCTGGTATTTCACGAAGCGGAAATCTTCTGAGCCATAATTTCCGGCAAACTCCTCGTCATAGCCAAAGAAACGCATAAGGCGCGCACGCGACATAAAGAACGTGTTCGGATGACCATAATACCTGTCGCCCACGTTACACACTTGGCCGCGTTTTTTGATGCCGTCTTCACGACTTTCCCGATAGATTTTGTAAAAATTGCGGCCTGGGTTACGGCAATTGATCAAATAGCGGAATGAGGATTCCGGCAATTCGTGGTCAAGATCGGTGATAAAAATTTTGTCAGACTTCGCGTAAGTCACCCCTAAATTGCGCGCGCCAGCCTGGTTCCATGGAATATCTTCATTAATACGCAGCCAGGTGATGTTCAGGTCAAACGTGCCAATGTCGTACTTAATCGGTGAACCGTCATCAACAATAACGAACTCAACCGCAGTTCTGATATTTTCCGGCAACTGCTCATACAGCCGCAGCAACGAAAATACGGAATCCATATTGTCCTGATTGCAGTAAAAGTGCGTAACGTAGGTTAACTTTATATGCTGCTTATCAAGCGGATGCCGTGCGGCAGTAGCGTACTCGTGGTTCACCGATAAAATCCTCAGTTTTGTAATCTTGTTGGTGCTTTTCCAGATTCGCCCTTTAAACGGCAACCTGGCGTTATTTATCCAGCATCACTTCTGGCAGCAACGACAATAAAATGTACTACGCTGCCCATGTTTTTTCGTTAACAACGGTGTTCCGCATACGCGGCAACGTTCCCCCGCACGACCATAAACCTGCAATTCCTGCGCAAAATACCCCGGTTTACCATCTGATTGTAAAAAATCCCTTAACGTCGTCCCGCCTTGCTCAATCGAACGCTGTAGTACCTGCTTTATCGACTGAACGAAATGCGCAGATTCTGATTCGCTCAGCGAACCTGCCGCACGATCGGGATGAATGCCCGCCATAAAAAGGGATTCGCTGGCATAAATGTTTCCTACGCCAACCACCACCTTGTTATCCATCACCCACTGCTTAATCGCCGTGTGTTTACCGCGAGAACGTTGATAGAGATAGTCGGGGGAGAATTCCTCACTCAAGGGTTCCGGGCCAAGATGAGCAAGTACGCTGCTGGTTTCAAGATCCGTCGTCCACAACCAGGCACCAAAACGTCGGGGATCGGTATAACGCAGGACATGGCCGTTGTCCATGACCATATCCACATGATCGTGCTTATCGGGAGGGAGATATTCCGGCAGAATGCGTAAGCTGCCAGACATGCCCAAATGTACAATAATCCAGCCGTCAGGCAGTGCAAACAGCAGGTATTTTGCCCGGCGCGCTATGCTCAAAATAGGCTGGTCACTCAACGCGAGGATCTCGTTGGACACTGGCCAACGCAAGCGGGGATTACGCACGTCAACGTGCAGGATGGTGTGTCCGACAAGATAGGGGGATATCCCGCGGCGGCTCGTTTCAACCTCTGGTAATTCCGGCATTTTCTCCTCCTGAACACTCCCGCGGCTAACGTAGCATAAAAAAACCCGGCCTTGGCCGGGTTTTTAATAAGTCCACTAAAATTACTTGATTTTAGCTTCTTTATAGATCACATGCTGACGGACAACCGGATCGAATTTCTTCAGTTCCAGTTTTTCCGGCTTAGTGCGCTTGTTCTTCGTCGTCGTGTAGTAATGACCAGTACCGGCAGAAGAAACCAGCTTGATCTTCTCGCGAACACCTTTAGCCATGATTCAGTTCCTTAGTACTTTTCACCACGGGTACGCAGATCGGCCAGGACCGCTTCGATACCCTTCTTATCGATAACACGCATACCTTTAGCAGATACGCGCAGCGTTACAAAGCGTTTTTCGCCTTCAACCCAGAAACGATGGGAATGCAGGTTCGGCAGAAAACGGCGTTTGGTCGCATTCAGTGCGTGGGAACGGTTATTACCGGTCACCGGACGCTTGCCAGTAACTTGGCAGACTCGGGACATGTCTATTCTCCAAAAATCAAATCAGCTCGAGCTTCGTAGAGGATGTTGGCCGCCTCGTCAGGCTTTAGAGCCCATCTCAGCAGCTTTACAAGTAAAGATGCTGTCATCAGGGTAAACCTGCTGAGATAGGCTCTTAACGCCACACCCAAGATTCTCAAAGGTGGCGTAGTATACGCTCTAGCGCGGATGTGCTCAAGTCCCGAGCAGCGAAAGATCTCTAAGGATCGCGGGAAATATGCGAACGAAGCAGCCTGGCGGCTGCAAATCGAAGTGTGGCAGAATAGCGATATTCTGAAACCCGCCAGCCGAAGGTTATCCCGTGTCACATTCCCCTGAGCATCAGCGCGTTCATACAAAAATGGTTAAGCAGATTTTCAAAACGGTGGTCCGACAGGGCAACCTCCCTTACCAGCAATTCCGCCTTTTCGTTGACAACGATCCTGACTGCACAGAGTGGTTCTGGCCCCATTCCCACTCGAAACGCAACAAAGTGACCCACTTGCCAGAGTCGGATAAAATCACCGTTCTGGCCATACTGGAGAGCCTGTTGCATGCAGGGAAAACATCTGACTCAGAAAGAACGGTTCTACATCGAAAAGCGGCGTGGTGAAGGTGTCAACCAAGCTACCATCGCCAGAGAGCTTGCTCTGCCTCGCTCGACCATCAGCAGGGAACTCAGACGCAATACCGACCCTACTTTCAATGGTGTCTACTGCTGTAGAAGGGCGGACACTCTGGCCCGGGAACGCCGTCATAAGCCTCTGCCAAACAATGCTTTTTACCCGTTGGAGCCACACATTCAGAACTTCATCAGGCAGGCGCTTTCCACTCACTCTTCACCTGAAATCATCAGTGGCCGTTTGCACCTGGAATTCGGTATATCTGTCAGCAAGAATACGCTATATCGCTATATCCTGCAGGAGAGACAGGCTGGCGGAGAGCTATATCAGCAACTTCCTCATCGGGGAAAACGTTACAGGTACAATGCCGAAAACCTCAAATCAGGCCCTATTCCCAACCGTGTTGGTATTGAGTATCGCCCAGCTCAAGCCGAGCTTAAACAGGAGCCTGGCCACTTCGAAATTGACACTATTTTTGGCAAAGACCAGAAGTCATTCTTGTTAACCATCGTAGATAAAGCATTGAAAACCGTCATCATTCGCAAACTGTCTAATAAGCGTGCGGAGACTGTGGTTGCTGCTTTCAGGGACATTAAGCGTGTTGCTTAATAGTGAAATAAGGGTGTTTCGGTGATTGAAGTAAATTTTACGCTGTTCTGAGATGGAAATTCCAAAGACCGGCGCTAAGGAGTAAGAAGGTATCATCAATAAAGGGTCTACGATTCCGTAAAATTTGGGTCATGCAACCGAGGCGCTTGATACCCGCGATGGCGTGTTCAACTGTAATACGGATGCCCGAGATTATTTTATTTTCTTGTTTTTGTTCAGGCGATAAAGGTCTTTTTCGAGTTCCTTTTTTTGGAATTTGTGTATTAGGATGCTGTTTATCTATACCTTGAAAACCGGTATCTGCCCAGATGGTTACCTCAGGAGGAATATGGCGAATTATATCGACTTTATCGAGTAAGCGTTTATCGTGACGGCGCCCATTTTTGCTCATGGGGATAAATCCAATTTGCCTTGTTTCGTCAGTCATAATAAGCCCTTTTCGAGTGGTCTGTCTTTTCTTTCCCGAATACATTTTTTTTCGCCGACGCAGATTCTTAGGCTTTTGGACAGGTCGCTCTGTCCCATCAATAAAGACGTCTTTAACTCCAGGAAAGGCGCGAAAAAATTCCTCAGCAGAGCGAATTTGACGAGCGGGCAAAACACATTCTCGCCCCAAGGTCATCTCTAAAACCGGCAATAATATTTTTACCCAGCGACATACCCGTGTTCTATCTAAACCAAAAAGAAGTCCTTGCAAATCATAGGTCGGATAACATTTTAAATACAATAAAATAAAAAGCAGTTTATCTAATGGGGTTGGGATAAATCCTTTCTGCCCTGCACCCATCTGCCGCTCGTGATCTTTTCGATTCTTTTTCCGATAAATCAAATAACAAGCTGAAAATTCAGCGGCTAAATTTTTCAATTCTTCGACTGATAATCCAATGATTGCTTTACATAAACGATTATCTCGTAACAACCGCTCTTTGTTGATCATTTCAAACCTTTATTCTCTAAGTTAAACCTCTTTTTATTCTCAATAGCCTGACAAAAAATGCAAGTCTCTATTCAGCAACTAGTTTATTGAAGCTAATACCTTTTGCAAGTTTAAGACCCTAACAGCTGATAACGGCCCTGAATTCGCTCTGCACGAGCAAATTACTCAAATCACAGGGGCGCAGGTCTACTTTGCCCATCCTTATCATTCCTGGGAGAGGGGCTTGAATGAGCACACCAACGGGCTGATACGACGTTTTTACCCAAAGGGAACAGACTTCAGTCAGGTCAGTCATCGTAAGATTGCCGAACTCGAACACATACTCAATACAAGGGGCAGAAAATCGCTGGGCTATCGTTCTCCCAATGAGGTATTTTTAACGCACTTACTGGTGGCATAAGCCTCTACCGTTTTGTTGCGTTTCGAGTGGGAATGGGGCCCCCAGACAATTGGTGGCGTGAGCGTCATTCGGCCGCTTATTTAACGTGGATACCACCGTGGTCAGCGCTGTGCATTGATACCCCTCTTCGGTATCGCTGCCATCCCAGGTGAACGCGGTGAGGTCTTCCATATTCCAACTGGCGTTTTCTGCGCTTTTCAACGGCGCAATGGTGCGTAACAGCTCGCTGTCTTTGAGATAGGCCGCATAGTCACGGTGTACCAGCGATTGGGTCAGCAGCGTGTGCAGTGCCACGGCGCGTTCTTCATGGGTCTGTTGTTCGCCGGTTTGTTGGCGCAGCAGGTCGGCATTGGCAGCGCTTTTCAGCACCGCTGAGCGGAAACGCAGATTTTTAACCGGGCTGTCAGGCGCAAAAATAGCCTCAGGGTGGCCTGCTTTGACCAGCGTTTCTGCCAGCGACAGTTGCAGATACTGCTGCTGAGTTTCGTTGGTTTTCAACGTCAGCAGGTGCCGCCAGTGCGTTTCTGCCGCCTGCCAGCCGTGTTCGGCCTCCAGCGCCAAACCGCGCAGTACCTGGAGGCTGAAATGGGTGGTGTCCGTCAGATCCTTGCCCGTTTCTTCCGGAATCAACGCCAGCGTGGCCACCGCATCCCGCTGCTGATAATAGTGGAAGGCGGCGTGCAGGTAGCGATACTGCTGCTGCATACCGGCATCGTCAAACATCGCCTGCTGGGCGAACAGTTCGGCTTCTGACAATGCAGGCCACTGCATCTAGCCTTTATCACTGCGCAGCCGTTTCAGATCTTGCACCAGCATCAGCAACGGTGCGTCTGGCGTCTGAATAAAGCTGCTGCTTTCCAGCAATTTATTAAGCGTGTTGCTTAATAGTGAAATAAGGGTGTTTCGGTGATTGAAGTAAATTTTACGCTGTTCTGAGATGGAAATTCCAAAGACCCGCGCTAAGGAGTAAGAAGGTATCATCAATAAAGGGTCTACGATTCCGTAAAATTTGGGTCATGCAACCGAGGCGCTTGATACCCGCGATGGCGTGTTCAACTGTAATACGGATGCCCGAGATTATTTTATTTTCTTGTTTTTGTTCAGGCGATAAAGGTCTTTTTCGAGTTCCTTTTTTTGGGATTTGTGTATTAGGATGCTGTTTATCTATACCTTGAAAACCGGTATCTGCCCAGATGGTTACCTCAGGAGGAATATGGCGAATTATATCGACTTTATCGAGTAAGCGTTTATCGTGACGGCGCCCATTTTTGCTCATGGGGATAAATCCAATTTGCCTTGTTTCGTCAGTCATAATAAGCCCTTTTCGAGTGGTCTGTCTTTTCTTTCCCGAATACATTTTTTTTCGCCGACGCAGATTCTTAGAATCTATCCCAATAGGATTTTATTCCAGACAATGATGCCGCAGGTAAAATGCAGCATCGCCTCATAATTTTCGACTTTCTTCTCCCAGCGAGTCAGAACCCGACGAAAGCGATTCATCCAGCTGTGCGTTCTCTCCACTACCCAGCGGTGAGCTTTAAAATCCGTGTTTTTGATGGCTTCCGACTCCTCTTTCCTTGACTGGATATGAGGTTCGTAACGACGACTTTTCAGACAGGCCTCCTGCCATCCGGCTTCATAGCCTTTGTCCAGACAGAGGCGGAGCTTTCTGCCGCGTCTGCCCGTCTGAAGGGCGTCGAGAGTATCAGCAACCAGCTTTATGTCGTGGGTATTTGCCCCTGAGACAGGCTTTGTTGAATAATTTAAGATACTGATTTATATAAGCATTATAAAATTTCAACGACTAATTTTTCCTCTCGGAATGCTTTTTATTGTGCTAACTATTTGATTTGTCGTTCTAACAAAATACATTCTCTGTAAATGCATTCTCTGTAAATGCATTCTAACTAAAGAAGATGTAAATCAAACGGTTAAATTATTCAACAAAGCCCCTGAGACAACCAGAGAGAGGGGAAGCCCGTTCGCATCGGTCATCAGGCTACGCTTTACACCCTGTTTCCCCCGGTCTGTGGGATTCCGTCCTGTTTTTTTGAGCCTGCCAGCGGTGACTTCGTCATACAACCATCCATCGACAGCCATGACCAGTCGATAGCATCCAGCTGCTCGCAGGCCAGCAACCCGTTCTGCCAGAACCGTTCAAAAACTCCTGCATCCCGCCACTCCTGGAAGCGGCGGTGAGCGGAGCTTGACGAGCATATCCCGGTGGCATTCAGGGCATTCCACTGGCAACCCGTTCTGAGCACAAAGAGAATGGCGTTCATTGCGGCACGATTATCAACCCGCCTGCGATGCGTACCCAGCGGATGGTGGGTTTTGTGTTCCGGGAGCAACGGAACCATTTTCCCCCAGGGTTCATCGCTGATCTGCCACTTATTGCTTGCCATACTGCCCTCAGAAATTGCCATTACTTATTAACTGACAATTCCTTTTGGGATAGGTTCTTAGGCTTTTGGACAGGTCGCTCTGTCCCATCAATAAAGACGTCTTTAACTCCAGGAAAGGCGCGAAAAAATTCCTCAGCAGAGCGAATTTGACGAGCGGGCAAAACACATTCTCGCCCCAAGGTCATCTCTAAAACCGGCAATAATATTTTTATAGCTAAACGACTTAATTTTGATTACATTATTTAAATGAGCTATTCAATTGATTTTAGACGTAAAGTGATATCTACACGGAAAAACGAAGGGTTGAGTATCCGAGAAACAGCGAAGCAATTTCGGATTGGCCCTGCCTCTGTATCGCGTTGGATTAATCAAATAGAGTCAAAAGCATCGACCACGCGTCAGCGAAAGATCGATAAATCCGAGTTGATAAAAGATGTTGAACAATATCCAGATGCTTACCAAAAAGAACGTGCAGAGCGTTTTGGCGTTTGTCAGAAGGCCATTTGGCAAGCGCTTAAAAAGCTGGGATTGACCTATAAAAAAAACTCTACGTCATCCGAAAGCCGACGAAAACGCCCGGCAGGGATTTCAACAAAAAAAACAACAGTATGAAAAAGAAGGTAAACCTATTGTTTTTATTGATGAAAGTGGTTTTTCACACGATGCCCCACGGACTCACGGCTATTCCCCAAAAGGTCAACGGTGTTTTGGCCTGAAGAACTGGGGAGCTAGGGGAAGAACAAATGTTATCGGCGCTTTATTAGGCACAACGCTGTTTGCTATCGGATTATTTGATATCAATATTAACAGCGATGTTTTCTATGCCTGGGTCACACAAGTCCTTATCCCAGTACTCCCTAAAAACAGTGTAATCATGATGGACAATGCCACTTTTCACAAAAAACATAATATTCAACAAGTCATCATCGATGCAGGGTATATGGTGGAGTATTTGCCTACATATTCGCCAGATCTTAACCCAATTGAGCATAAATGGGCACAAGCAAAAAGCAAAAAAAGAGAGATGGGTTGCGATACAGAGAGTTTGTTCTCAGTCCATATGGTGTAATCAAAATTAAGTCGCTTGGCTATACCCAGCGACATACCCGTGTTCTATCTAAACCAAAAAGAAGTCCTTGCAAATCATAGGTCGGATAACATTTTAAATACAATAAAATAAAAAGCAGTTTATCTAATGGGAGTCTGTAAAGAATTTTGTGTAAATGGCTCCATTGCTTAACCGGAGATTCGTTCTCCATACATCAACATGAATTGGCTCATAGCAGGTTTCCAGTCTCTGATTGGCAAGGTCCATTTAGCAGAGATATTATGCAAGGCTAGATAGAGTAATTTTATCACCGAGTCATCCGTTGGAAATATTCGTCGCGTTTTCGTTATCTTGCGCAATGAAGCATTTAACGACTCTATCGCGTTGGTGGTGTAGATAACCTTGCGGATCTCCGGCGGAAAGTCAAAAATGACGATGAGACGTTCCCAATTATTTCTCCACGACGGGCTGATCGTCGGGAACTGTTCATCCCATTTGGCCGCGAAGGCATCCAGGGCCTCTTCAGCGCCCTCTAGCGTTGCGGAACTATAGATGGTGCGCAGGTCAGCAGCAACGGCCTTACGCTCTTTCCAGCCGACGTAGCGCAGCGAGTTCCGCACCTGATGCACAATGCAGAGCTGTACCCGCGTATGCGGGTAAACAGCTTCAATGGCATCAGGAAAGCCTTTCAGGCCATCGCAGCAGGCGACGAAGATGTCCTTTAGCCCACGATTTTTCAGTTCTGTCATCACAGATAACCAGAACTTGGCCCCCTCAGTTTTGGCTATCCATAGCCCCAGCAGCTCTTTTTCGCCCTGGCCGTTGACGCCGAGGGCCAGATAAACAGACTTGTTGGCCACGGCTCCGCCGTCCTGGCTTTTGACAACAATACAGTCAAGGTAAACAATGGGATAAAGCGCATCCAGCGGCCGTTGCTGCCAGCGCTTAACTTCATCCATCACAGCATTGGTCACTTGAGAAATGAAGCCAGCGGAAACATCGACCCCGTAGACTTCTTTAAAGTGTGCCTGAATATCACGGGTTGATAACCCTCTGGAATAGAGAGAAATAATGCGGTCATCGAAGCCGTTAAGCTGTTTTTCGTGCTTACCGATCAGTGTCGGCTCGAAGGTACTGTTGCGGTCGCGCGGAATATCGAGCTCGATCTCCCCATTTTGGCTACGTACGCTCTTGGATGTCTTGCCATTGCGTGAGTTGCCTGAATGATTACCAGCCGGGTCATGCTTAGCATACCCAAGGTGCATCTCCATCTCAGCTTCAAGAACCCGTTCCGCCAGTCTTTTAGTCAGCACCTTGAGTAGGCCTGATTCACCCAGCAGATCCTGAGGGGAGTGACAATCTTGAAGCAGTTGGTCAATAAGTTCGTTGCTGATAGGCATTTTGTTATCCTTTGAAGGTTTTCCTCAAAATGCCATTTACACAGATTATTTTACAGTCTCTCTAATGGGGTTGGGATAAATCCTTTCTGCCCTGCACCCATCTGCCGCTCGTGATCTTTTCGATTCTTTTTCCGATAAATCAAATAACAAGCTGAAAATTCAGCGGCTAAATTTTTCAATTCTTCGACTGATAATCCAATGATTGCTTTACATAAACGATTATCTCGTAACAACCGCTCTTTGTTGATCATTTCAAACCTTTATTCTCTATAGCCAAGCGACTTAATTTTGATTACACCATATGGACTGAGAACAAACTCTCTGTATCGCAACCCATCTCTCTTTTTTTGCTTTTTGCTTGTGCCCATTTATGCTCAATTGGGTTAAGATCTGGCGAATATGTAGGCAAATACTCCACCATATACCCTGCATCGATGATGACTTGTTGAATATTATGTTTTTTGTGAAAAGTGGCATTGTCCATCATGATTACACTGTTTTTAGGGAGTACTGGGATAAGGACTTGTGTGACCCAGGCATAGAAAACATCGCTGTTAATATTGATATCAAATAATCCGATAGCAAACAGCGTTGTGCCTAATAAAGCGCCGATAACATTTGTTCTTCCCCTAGCTCCCCAGTTCTTCAGGCCAAAACACCGTTGACCTTTTGGGGAATAGCCGTGAGTCCGTGGGGCATCGTGTGAAAAACCACTTTCATCAATAAAAACAATAGGTTTACCTTCTTTTTCATACTGTTGTTTTTTTTGTTGAAATCCCTGCCGGGCGTTTTCGTCGGCTTTCGGATGACGTAGAGTTTTTTTTATAGGTCAATCCCAGCTTTTTAAGCGCTTGCCAAATGGCCTTCTGACAAACGCCAAAACGCTCTGCACGTTCTTTTTGGTAAGCATCTGGATATTGTTCAACATCTTTTATCAACTCGGATTTATCGATCTTTCGCTGACGCGTGGTCGATGCTTTTGACTCTATTTGATTAATCCAACGCGATACAGAGGCAGGGCCAATCCGAAATTGCTTCGCTGTTTCTCGGATACTCAACCCTTCGTTTTTCCGTGTAGATATCACTTTACGTCTAAAATCAATTGAATAGCTCATTTAAATAATGTAATCAAAATTAAGTCGTTTAGCTATAAGTTAAACCTCTTTTTATTCTCAATAGCCTGACAAAAAATGCAAGTCTCTATTCAGCAACTAGTTTATTGTCGATTTCGTTATTGATGGTATGTAACGCATCCAGATCTTTCTGCGCGGCGATTACGCGCTGATAGCGTGCCGACAAGGCATTTTCATCGCCGATCACCCAGTAGGCGCGTCGATAAAGTCCACGGGCAGAATCGGCATAACGGCCCTTCGGTTAGGCTTGCAGATAGGCGTCAATACGTTCGACCGCGCGACAACCTTGCTCTTTATCCGCCTTATCGACATTGAACATGTTGTATTCATCCAGCGCATTTTCCATCGCTTGATTCAGCGACACGCGAATCAACATGTAGCGCGCGGTTTCGGCCACCCACGGCTGGTTGGCTGTGGTGAGCGATTGAAAGCCACTGTTGGCCTGTTCAAACAGACCCTGATAAAAGGCCACCGCGTTAATCAAATACTGCTTGAGCTATCCGACATGGCCGTCCGCAGGCAGCGTCGCGAGGTAGCCGGTCATGGTGGCTAAGGTGGTTGCGGAAGAGAGCATATTGATACGGGCTTGTGCCAACGTGATGCGCTGCGGTTCGGTGAGTTGGGTATTTGCCAGCAGTATAGCCAACCGACTTAAAAATGATTACATCCTATGCCCTGATATGCGGCAAAGAAGCATAGCTGGCTGTTATCAAAATAATGTCGCTTGGCTATACATCAAAAAAGGCTTCGACTGCGCTGGTATCGTTGGAGATATGACGCCCTTCGTTTTCCTCTGGTGCCAGCGTATCCATCTGCGCTTGCACCTCGGCAGGAAGGTTTAGCTGTTTGGCTTTGGCTGCCAGCGGTGAGAGTTTATTCACACTGTCCGCCGTGGCGTCGTCCTCGCTGGTCTCACTGGCTGTCAGCCCCATGACGCGATAGGCGGTAAACGGGTTCACGCGGGTTCGTGTCTGATCGGGCAATGGCTGTGGCAGTGGAATGGCCAAATGGTGGCGGCTGCTTTGCAGTAGGATCAGATTGACGCGGGTGTCGTTATTGGGCTCCAGATAAGGCAGCGCCGCAATGCCGCATTCGGCATCGGAAAATCCGCATACATCATCACCTGAACTCAACGCCTGGCCGCTGAAAAGAAGTGCAAGTGCGCCAGCCAATAAGGAAACACCTTTCATTATCACTTCCTGTTTGACGGACAAGGAGCAACGCGGTCGCACCACGCGTTACTCAAACTGACTGCGGCTTTGTTGAATAAATCGAACTTTCAGGGGATCGCCGGATCAAAGCACTATCATCGCTCCCGATAGCAGCTCCCCATGGCAAAGCAAAAGTTTAAAATCACCAACTGGCCCACCTACAACAAAGCACTCAGACAACGCGGCTCCCTGACGGTCTGGCTTGATGAGTCCGCCATCGCTGCATGGACTGACAGTGCTTCGCCTGAAGGTCGTGGTCGGCCGCTTTACTACACCGATATGGCTGTTACCACGGTTTTGATGATAAAGCGCGTGTTTAACCTGTCGCTCCGGGCATTACAGGGCTTTGTCGACTCGGTTTTTACACTGATGAGCCTGCCACTGCGCTGCCCGGACTACTCTCTGGTCAGTCGGCGGGCAAAAACCGTCAGTATCAGCATGGCTTTGTTGAATAATTTAACCGTTTGATTTACATCTTCTTTAGTTAGAATGCATTTACAGAGAATGTATTTTGTTAGAACGACAAATCAAATAGTTAGCACAATAAAAAGCATTCCGAGAGGAAAAATTAGTCGTTGAAATTTTATAATGCTTATATAAATCAGTATCTTAAATTATTCAACAAAGCCTATCAGCATAAAAACGCCAACGCGTGGTGAAATCTCGCATCTGGTCATCGACAGTACCGGTCTGAAGGTCTTTGGCGAAGGTGAATGGAAAGTCAGGCAGCATGGGGCTGACAGACGACGAGTGTGGCGCAAGCTTCATCTGGCAGCAGACAGTGCGACGCATGAGATTATCTGTGCCGACTTATCGCTCAGCGGAACGACAGATGCGCAGGCACTGCCGGGCCTGATTAACCAAACCCACCGAAAAATCAGGGAAGTGTCAGCAGACGGTGCTTATGACGCCCGTTACTGCCACGATGCGTTGCTAAGAAAGAAAATCAGGCCCCTTATCCCGCCGCGAAGCGGAGCCAAATACTGGCCGGACAAGTACCATGAACGTAACCATGCGGTGGCGAATCAGCGTCTGAGCGGGAATAATGATATGTGGAAAAAGAAAGTGGGTTATCACCGGCGTTCAGTGGCAGAAACAGCGATGTTCCGCATAAAAACTTTGCTGGGTGGCCATCTGAGCCTGCGTGACTATGAGGCTCAAGTAGGTGAAGCCATAGCGATGGTCAAAGCGCTGAACCGTATGACGTTGTTGGGTATGCCACACAGCGTCAGGATAGGATAACAGGTGTAGCAGAGGGAGTCATCCTGTCGGCTAATTCTGATTTATTCAACAAAGCCACTGACTGCCCTGATAAATAGCGGGAAATACCGCTCACTCTACTGAAGGAGCAGCAAAACACAACAGGCAGATGACTGAAATTCGAGTCACGGCAGGCTTCTGTGTACTGTGATGATTTGCCTCTGTCCGCTGGCGTGATGGGGCTGAACGTACCGCCTTCCTGCAACTCGAATTATTTAGGGTATAAATATATTTAGCACTATGTTGCTAACAATATACCCGTATGGGGTATATTGTTAGCAACATCAGGGGGAGTGTTATCCCCTCACCGACAAGGCTGATATAGACGCCTTTTAACGGAAAGTCTAAGGATAACAACGAAATGAATAATGCTAGCGATCCTCTCTCATTGCACCTTCCCATTAGCGGCATGTCCTGCGCGGCCTGTGCAGTACGCCTTGAGCGTGTGTTGAACCGCTTGCCGGGGGTGGAAGCCAACGTTAATTTCGCCAGCGAGCGTGCGCGTGTCCGGCTGCAAGGGGAAAGCAGTACGGTGCAGGATGTGGTCGCGGCGATTCATAAGGTCGGTTTTGACGTGGTGGAACAGAATCTCACGTTGGAACTCTCCGGCATGAGCAGCGAGCTCTGTGCTGAACGTATTCAGGCGGCACTCGAAGCCCTGCCGGATGTACATGCGACGGTACTGTTTGCCAGCAGCCGAGCCAGTGTGCGCTATCGTCCCGGCGTGGTTAGCCCGGAACAGATGGTGCGCGCGATTGAGCAAGGTGGCTTTCAGGCTCATGTGGTCGATGGCGCTCAGCGCGGTGAGGAACGCGAATGGCGCGAACGTGCCTGGCAGCGCGAACGCCGCGAGTTTCTGATTGCGGCTGTGCTCACTGTGCCGCTGATGGCGGAAATGGTCGGGATGTTTTTCGGCAGTGGGCATCTACTGCCCGGCTGGCTGCAAGCCTTGTTGGCAACGCCGGTGCAGTTCTGGAGCGGACGTCATTTCTACCACCGCGCCTGGAGCGCATTACGCAGCGGCACCTCCAACATGGACGTACTGGTCACGCTGGGGACCAGCGTAGCTTATCTGTTCAGTCTGTTTACATTACTGACCACGCCGCACGATCATCTCTATTTTGAAGCCAGCGCCGCGATCATTACGCTGGTGCTGTTGGGTAAGCTGCTGGAAAGCAGAGCGAAAACCAAAACCGGTGCCGCCATTGAAGGCTTGCTCAACCTGCAACCGTCCATCGCCCA
This sequence comes from Symbiopectobacterium purcellii, assembly GCF_052050035.1. GTDB lineage: Bacteria > Pseudomonadota > Gammaproteobacteria > Enterobacterales > Enterobacteriaceae > Symbiopectobacterium > Symbiopectobacterium purcellii_A. The sequence continues at coordinate 1,591,853 of NZ_CP189882.1, read as the reverse complement.
TGTGGAAGTGGACGGTGAGATTGAGGATCGCGATGTGGCCAGTCTGCACAGTGGCGATATCTTTGTGGTGCGTCCCGGTGAGAGTATTCCTGTCGACGGCGTCATTCTTGATGGTCTCTCAGAGGTCAATGAATCGATGCTCACCGGTGAAAGTGTGCCAGTGGTGAAAGCGGTGGGTGCCGAGGTGTTTGGTGCGACGCTATAGCCAACCGACTTAAAAATGATTACATCCTATGCCCTGATATGCGGCAAAGAAGCATAGCTGGCTGTTATCAAAATAATGTCGCTTGGCTATAAATCAAAGCGGTATGCTGCGCGTCAAAGCCACCGGGGTGGGGAGCAATACGGCACTGGCACGCATTATTCGCATGGTAGAAGATGCACAGGGTTCTAAAGCAGCAGTACAGCGTCTGGCGGATAAAATTTCATCGGTGTTTGTGCCGGTGGTAGTCGCCATCGCGCTGCTGACCTGGTTGACACACTGGTTTATCAGCGGGGATTTGGCCTCCAGTTTGGTGAGTGCGGTGGCGGTGCTGGTGATTGCCTGCCCTTGTGCACTCGGGTTGGCGACGCCGACGGCGATAATGGTGGGTACTGGGCAAGGGGCGCGTGCCGGTATCTTGTTCCGCAATGCCAATGCGTTAGAGCAAGTACAACGCTTGCAAGTGCTGGTGTTGGATAAAACGGGCACCATCACAGAGGGTAAGCCTTCGGTCAGCGATGTACTGCCAGACGCTGCGGTGGCCGACGCCGAGCTGCTGCGTGTCGCGCTTTCTCTGGAACAGTATTCTGAGCACCCGCTCGGACAAGCGCTAGTACAGCATGCGCGGGATGCCGGTGTGGAAGCCGTCGAGGTGAGTGCGTTTCAGGCGGTGATTGGCCGGGGAGTAAAAGGTGAAGTCGCCGGTGAAACCTGGCTGTTGGGGTCACCGCGTTTTCTGGATGAAAATGACATCGTGCTCGATCAGGCGCAGATTGCCACACTGGAAGCGCAGAGAAAAACGGTGATTGCTGTGGCTCGCGCTGGCCTTCTGTTGGGGTACATTGCGCTGGCAGACAAGGTGCGCGACGATGCACGCACTGCGATCGCCGACCTGCAACATCAAGGCATCGAGGTCATGATGTTGACGGGAGACAATCCCCGTGCCGCGGCGGTAATCGCCAAACAGGTGGGGATCACCAACGTGGTGGCTCAGGTGCTGCCGGAGCACAAAGCGGCGGAGATACAGCGCCTTCAGGCCAGTGGACGCTGTGTCGGTATGGTGGGCGACGGTATCAATGATGCGCCCGCATTGGCGGCGGCGGATGTGGGCTTCGCCATTGGCGCGGGCTCGGACATTGCGCTGGATACGGCGGATGTGGTGCTGATGCGTAACCGTCTTGATAGCCTGCTGGATGCCATCAGCCTGTCGCGTGCGACGCTTGGCAAGGTGAAACAGAATCTGTTTTTTGCGTTTTTCTACAACGTGCTGGGCATTCCGCTGGCGGCGTTGTCGTTACTGAATCCGGTTATTGCCGGGAGTGCCATGGCGCTCAGTTCGATTTCGGTGCTGAGCAATTCATTGCTGTTACGTCATTGGAAACCGACCCGGCGCGATTGATATTCTGAGCCTTACCGCTCCGCCCGGTGTCACACAATGTGAAATGGAGAGTATTTTATGTCCTATGCTACAATCAACGTCGAAGGTATAGCCAACCGACTTAAAAATGATTACATCCTATGCCCTGATATGCGGCAAAGAAGCATAGTTGGCTGTTATCAAAATAATGTCGCTTGGCTATATGTCCTGCGGCGGCTGCGCCAGTAAGGTCAAGAACGCGCTGGAAGCGCTCAATGGGGTTCAGGGTGTGCAGGTCACGCTGGAAACCGGTCTGGTAAACGTGGAGTACAATGAGACAGAAAAAGCCAACCCAGACGTCTTCCGCGACACTGTCGAAGGACTCGTCTTTGACGTCGTCGCGTAAATGCGAGTTTTGTGCCGCTGACACGGAAGCGGCCAATTCTGCCGATGAACCGGGCGTGCGCCGTGTGGTTCAGCCGCGTAAGAAAGCGCTGCTGAACCGGCTCAACCGGATCAACGGTCAGGTTAACGGTATCGGTCAGATGATCGAGCAAGACCGTTATTGCGTTGATATCCTTAATCAGATTTCTGCGGCGCGTTCCGCCCTTAACGCTGTCGCCAACCAATTGCTGGCCGATCACACCAACGGTTGCGTGCGTAAGGCGGTATTGGACGATGGCGGGGAAGACGCGATAGCAGAACTGCTGCAAGTGATTCAGCGTATGCGCTAGCGGGGCGGCGCATACGCGCCGTACCCCAGTTCGTTATTTTGTGCTTAGCGTTCGTTTAGCGGCAGCCAGATGGTCAGACGCAACCCCCCTAACGGGCTGTCTCCTGCTTTAACCCAGCCTTTATGTTGCGTAATCGCATTCTCCACAATCGCCAACCCTAGCCCCGTGCCGCCCGATGCCCGATCGCGCGCTTCATCGGTGCGATAGAACGGACGGAAGATTTGCTCGCGATCTTCAGGGTTAACGCCAGGGCCATCATCGTCAACGTTAATGGTGAATCCTTGATTATCAACGGCAAAGGCGACGCTGATATGCGTGTTTGAGTAACGCAGGGCGTTGCGCACCACGTTTTCGAAGGCGCTTTCCAGTGCGGAACGGTTACCGAACAGCGGCCAGGGGCCGGGTGGATAGGGCACGTCCAGCGTTTTGCCCATTTGCTCGGCTTCAAAACGGGCATCGTCCAGCACATCTCCCCACAGTTCGTCGGCACGGATATATTCACGCCCCAGCTCGTTCTTGTGCTGATTACGCGATAACACCAACAGGTCGTTGATCATGCTGTCCAGCCGCTGCGTTTCGGTTTCAATGCGGTTCAGCTCGTTGTTCTCGCCCTGGCGACGGCGCAGTAACGCGGAAGCCAATTGCAAGCGTGTCAACGGCGTGCGCAGCTCATGGGAAATATCAGAAAGCAGACGTTGTTGCGCGGTCACCATGCGTTCCAGCGCGCTGACCATTTGGTTAAAGCTGACGCCAGTGGCAAGGAACTCTTGCGGCCCGGCTTCCAGTTCGGGGTGCTGGCGCAGGTTGCCTTGCGCCACTTCATCCGCAGCAATTTTCAGCTTACGTGCCGGTTTTGCCAGGCTCCAGGCCAACCAGAGCAGCAGCGGTGTGCTGATTAGCATGGTGACAATCAGTAACAGCAGCGGGCGGTCCAGCAGCAAATTGATAAAATCGGACTGCGGGCTGTTGGCCATGCGGATCAGGTAAACCTGGTAATTATCCTCACCGTCGCGCACGGAAAACGGCCCAAGCAGCTCGAGCCGGCCATAATTTTTCTTCTGCGGATGGTCGGCATTATCGGACTGGCCGATAAAGTTACGCACAATCTGCATTTCGGTTTTTTGCAGCGTACCGAAAATGCGCCCTTCGCTTGTGACGAAAACCAGACGCTGCCCCGGCGGTGACCATTTTTCGATCACGCGAAACAGGCGTCGCCACCAAAACAGATCGTTGGGCGGATCGGCGGCAAGATCGGCTTCGATATGCTGCTCCAGCATCACGCCCTGACGATACTCATTTTCCAGCAGCGCCGTCATCTGGCGTGAGTCCAGCTTGGGCAACATCAGCACCAGCATTAGTACCAACGCCAGCGTCAGCCAGAAAATGGCGAAAATGCGCGAAGTCAAACTGTCGATCACGCCGCAGATACCTATCTTAACTTGTTGATACCATTAAATAACCACGTCCACGCAGCGTCTTAAACCAGGGTTGCCCGTCCTTACGTTCCGGCAGTTTACGTCGCAGGTTGGAAATGTGCATGTCTATCGCACGATCGAACGGCGTCAGACGTTTACCCAGCACTTCCTGACTGAGATGTTCGCGCGACACCACTTGTCCCAACCGCTGCGCTAGCAGGTAGAGCAGCGTAAACTCGGTGCCAGTGAAATCCAGAACTTCGGTGTCGAAGCTCGCTTCCTGACGCCCCGGATTGAGGCGCAGACCGTCCACTTCAAGGGTCGGTGAACCGTTATCCGTGGTCTGCTGCTGCTCAGTCCACGATGAGCGGCGTAAAATGGCGCGAATGCGGGCCACCAGTTCACGATCGTTAAACGGTTTAGGCAGATAGTCATCTGCCCCCAGTTCCAGCCCCAGAACGCGATCCAGTTCGCTACCGCGAGCGGTTAGCATGATGACGGGCGTCTGATGCTGCTGCCGCACCTCTTTCAAGGTGTCGATGCCGTTTTTCTTCGGCATCATGACGTCCAACAGCAGCAAATCTACCGTACTGTCCAATACGTTTAATGCCTGTTCGCCATCGTGGGCAACGACAACGTTAAAGCCTTCCATTTCGAGCAACTCTTTCAACAAAGCGGTGAGTTCTTTGTCGTCATCCACCAACAGAATCTTGTTCATGATTAGGCTACCTCCAGGGGAAAAATACGTCATAGATCGACGCTATTCCATGACTTTACGTAGTTTTACATCCTCTGACGCATGTTTGCAGCAAGGTGTTTAGACTTGTGTTCATTGATTCACAGATTGGCGCATTATACCGGGGGGTGATGATGCTACGGCGCATAAAAATCTCTCTCATTTCATTGCTGATGTTCGGTGTCGTTAACGTATCAGTAGCCGATAGCGATAGTGCGTCACTACCCGGTTGGCACCATGGCGATGCAGCCTTGCGAAACGCCATCAGTCAGCGCGGTCTGTTTGACGGTGTGAAACTGACGTAGCAACAGCGTAAACACATGCGTGACCTGATGCAACAGGAAAGGCAAGACGCGCCCGTGCTGCACTTAAATGATATAGAAAAAATGCATACTTTGGTGACCGCTGAGAAATTTGATGAAGCGGCCGTCAGAAAACAGATTTCGCAGATGATGCAAGCGCAGGTTGAGCGCAAGATAGAAATGACACGTGTGCGAAATAAAATGTATAACTTGCTGAATTAAGACAAAAAATTAGTTCTTGAACAGCGATATCAACAGCGAATGAACGAGATGCGGCAGCAGTTATCCCAGGCTGAAGCATCCATGTCCCCCCTCTGGGGCGCTGAACAGTGAACCGAATCCCTGAGTAACCCTGTAGTGAGAGTAGTAAGAAGTTGATTTCCTTGCCATAGACACAATCCCTGTCTTTTAGCCCTCCATGATGGAGGGCCTTTTTTTTGCGGTTTTTCAGATAATGCTTTCAAAAACAATTGCCTGTTAAGCGATTACAAGCAATCACAAGCGGTTAAATAGTGGTCAGTAATGGGCCATTTTCCGCAAGTGTGGACGACATGTGGACGATAAGCGTGTTGCTTAATAGTGAAATAAGGGTGTTTCGGTGATTGAAGTAAATTTTACGCTGTTCTGAGATGGAAATTCCAAAGACCGGCGCTAAGGAGTAAGAAGGTATCATCAATAAAGGGTCTACGATTCCGTAAAATTTGGGTCATGCAACCGAGGCGCTTGATACCCGCGATGGCGTGTTCAACTGTAATACGGATGCCCGAGATTATTTTATTTTCTTGTTTTTGTTCAGGCGATAAAGGTCTTTTTCGAGTTCCTTTTTTTGGGATTTGTGTATTAGGATGCTGTTTATCTATACCTTGAAAACCGGTATCTGCCCAGATGGTTACCTCAGGAGGAATATGGCGAATTATATCGACTTTATCGAGTAAGCGTTTATCGTGACGGCGCCCATTTTTGCTCATGGGGATAAATCCAATTTGCCTTGTTTCGTCAGTCATAATAAGCTCTTTTCGAGTGGTCTGTCTTTTCTTTCCCGAATACATTTTTTTTCGCCGACGCAGATTCTTAGGCTTTTGGACAGGTCGCTCTGTCCCATCAATAAAGACGTCTTTAACTCCAGGAAAGGCGCGAAAAAATTCCTCAGCAGAGCGAATTTGACGAGCGGGCAAAACACATTCTCGCCCCAAGGTCATCTCTAAAACGGCTTTGTTGAATAATTTAAGATACTGATTTATATAAGCATTATAAAATTTCAACGACTAATTTTTCCTCTCGGAATGCTTTTTATTGTGCTAACTATTTGATTTGTCGTTCTAACAAAATACATTCTCTGTAAATGCATTCTAACTAAAGAAGATGTAAATCAAACGGTTAAATTATTCAACAAAGCCCTCTAAAACCGGCAATAATATTTTTACCCAGCGACATACCCGTGTTCTATCTAAACCAAAAAGAAGTCCTTGCAAATCATAGGTCGGATAACATTTTAAATACAATAAAATAAAAAGCAGTTTATCTAATGGGGTTGGGATAAATCCTTTCTGCCCTGCACCCATCTGTCGCTCGTGATCTTTTCGATTCTTTTTCCGATAAATCAAATAACAAGCTGAAAATTCAGCGGCTAAATTTTTCAATTCTTCGACTGATAATCCAATGATTGCTTTACATAAACGATTATCTCGTAACAACCGCTCTTTGTTGATCATTTCAAACCTTTATTCTCTAAGTTAAACCTCTTTTTATTCTCAATAGCCTGACAAAAAATGCAAGTCTCTATTCAGCAACTAGTTTGATCTTAAACATCAATTTTCCCTCGCAATGGGTTGAGGGTAATTGCATGTTGCAGGTAGTCCGGGGCAAGGTGAGCATACGTCATAGTTTGCTGTATGCTGGCGTGCCCTAAGATCTGCTGTAACGCTACCAAGTTCCCTCCATTCATCACAAAATGACTGGCAAACGTGTGGCGCAAAATGTGTGATGCCTGGCCTTTTGGAATGTCTGGCTTTACTGCCCTGATTTGCTCACAGAACGCCGGATAATCCACTTTAAACAGCTTTCCGGTTTCACTGGTTTTGATGATCTGTGAAACTTCCTCCGATATGGGGATCGTTCGGTTCTTGCCGTTTTTCGTTTCCATGAATGTTACCCTGCTGTTTATCACTTGTTCAGCCCGTAGTGAGCTGGCCTCACCCCATCGTGCGCCAGTGCTCAGGCATAACACTGCCAGCCTGTATGCATCGCCATCTAACACTGATAAAAGCCTCGGTGCGTGTCAAGGTAGTTGTCGCCCCAGTTGATTCATACGGCCTGTTTTTCCCGTTCCGGATTTAGCCACACTTCGTCCTGCCGCTCCCAGTTTCTTGTTGGCCCTGACCAACGATGCGGGTTCTGCATTTTTGCTGCCTCATACACCGATTTTCGCTTTACCAGCAACTGGCTGTCTTCGCCTCTGTGCCGCTGGCCCGGCGTGACATACCGGATACCGCTATGGCGATGTTCCTCGTTGTACCAGCCGACGAAGGTTTCCACCCAGGCTCGCGCATCTTCCAGCGTTGCAAAGCCTTTTTCAGACCATGCAGGCACGTATTTCTGCATCCTGAACAGCGATTCCGCGTGGGCGTTGTCGTTGCTTACCCGCGGCCGACTGTGTGACGGGGTTATCTTCAGCTCCGCAAGCTTCACCTGCAGCACCTGTGACTTCATCGGTGCACCGTTATCCGCATGCAGTACCAGCGGCTCCTGCCAGCAGCGCTCGCTCAGCACCGTTCGCTTCAGCAGTTCTGCTGCATACTCGCCGCTTTCGACCGGGTACACCTCATAACCCACTATTTTGCGACTGAACACATCTTCTATGAGATACAGGTAGAACCAGTGACCCGCCGTCAGCGACTTCAGCCAGGTGATGTCCCACGACCACACCTGGTTCGGCGCGATCGCCTTCCATGTCGACAGCGGCTTACTTTGCGGGGCCTGCTGACGCCCGCGATGACTGACCTCTCCGGCACGGCGCAACACCCGGTAAAACGTCGATTCACTGGCAACGTAACGCCCCTCATCGGCTAGTGCCGGTACGATTTGCGCCGGCGACAGACTGGCGAATCGTGGCTCATGGCAGATGGCCAGCACCTGCTGTTCCTCTTCAGCACTGAGCCTGTTTTTCGGCATCGGCCGTGATGCCGTCGGTCGCCGGTCGTCAGGACTTAGCCGCCAGCGCTGGAACGTCCGCTCGCTAATACCTACAGCCCCATCCCCACTCGAAACGCAACAAAACGGTAGAGGCTTATGCCACCAGTAAGTGCGTTAAAAATACCTCATTGGGGGAACGATAGCCCAGCGATTTTCTGCCCCTTGTATTGAGTATGTGTTCGAGTTCGGCAATCTTACGATGACTGACCTGACTGAAGTCTGTTCCCTTTGGGTAAAAACGTCGTATCAGCCCGTTGGTGTGCTCATTCAAGCCCCTCTCCCAGGAATGATAAGGATGGGCAAAGTAGACCTGCGCCCCTGTGATTTGAGTAATTTGCTCGTGCAGAGCGAATTCAGGGCCGTTATCAGCTGTTAGGGTCTTAAACTTGCAAAAGGTATTAGCTTCAATGTCCCTGAAAGCAGCAACCACAGTCTCCGCACGCTTATTAGGCAGTTTGCGAATGATGACGGTTTTCAATGCTTTATCTACGATGGTTAACAAGAATGACTTCTGGTCTTTGCCAAAAATAGTGTCAATTTCGAAGTGGCCAGGCTCCTGTTTAAGCTCGGCTTGAGCTGGGCGATACTCAATACCAACACGGTTGGGAATAGGGCCTGATTTGAGGTTTTCGGCATTGTACCTGTAACGTTTTCCCCGATGAGGAAGTTGCTGATATAGCTCCCCGCCAGCCTGTCTCTCCTGCAGGATATAGCGATATATAGCTAAACGACTTAATTTTGATTACATTATTTAAATGAGCTATTCAATTGATTTTAGACGTAAAGTGATATAGCCAAGCGACATTATTTTGATAACAGCCAGCTATGCTTCTTTGCCGCATATCAGGGCATAGGATGTAATCATTTTTAAGTCGGTTGGCTATATCTACACGGAAAAACGAAGGGTTGAGTATCCGAGAAACAGCGAAGCAATTTCGGATTGGCCCTGCCTCTGTATCGCGTTGGATTAATCAAATAGAGTCAAAAGCATCGACCACGCGTCAGCGAAAGATCGATAAATCCGAGTTGATAAAAGATGTTGAACAATATCCAGATGCTTACCAAAAAGAACGTGCAGAGCGTTTTGGCGTTTGTCAGAAGGCCATTTGGCAAGCGCTTAAAAAGCTGGGATTGACCTATAAAAAAAACTCTACGTCATCCGAAAGCCGACGAAAACGCCCGGCAGGGATTTCAACAAAAAAAACAACAGTATGAAAAAGAAGGTAAACCTATTGTTTTTATTGATGAAAGTGGTTTTTCACACGATGCCCCACGGACTCACGGCTATTCCCCAAAAGGTCAACGGTGTTTTGGCCTGAAGAACTGGGGAGCTAGGGGAAGAACAAATGTTATCGGCGCTTTATTAGGCACAACGCTGTTTGCTATCGGATTATTTGATATCAATATTAACAGCGATGTTTTCTATGCCTGGGTCACACAAGTCCTTATCCCAGTACTCCCTAAAAACAGTGTAATCATGATGGACAATGCCACTTTTCACAAAAAACATAATATTCAACAAGTCATCATCGATGCAGGGTATATGGTGGAGTATTTGCCTACATATTCGCCAGATCTTAACCCAATTGAGCATAAATGGGCACAAGCAAAAAGCAAAAAAAGAGAGATGGGTTGCGATACAGAGAGTTTGTTCTCAGTCCATATGGTGTAATCAAAATTAAGTCGCTTGGCTATAGTGCTCATGCGCACCGGAAAGTACCGCCATCAGCGTGGATTTGCCTGCGCCATTGGCACCGGTCAGCGCGTGGATAGAGCCGCCTTCTAGCGTGAAATCGACCTGCGTCAGCGCAGCGAAGCCGGAAAAGGCAATGGAAATCCCACGCATTTCCAGTTTGTGTGGCGTTGGCGGATGTGTGTGCGTCATGGCGGTTATCCCAGGAAAAAAGACATCTGATCGGCCAGATCTTTCACGGGGTGATAACGCCTGGCAATGAACGAAAACGCATAAGAATAAGATAAAGCAAAATGTTATTAGCCGTCCAGATGTCCAGACGTAACATGAAGATAATTCATAAAACAGGCGCTTACCGAGCAACATGAAAAAAATGCATCATGATGCTTTCGATGTTTATAGCCATCTAGAAGTCTTTTTGTGGTAAGGTAGTGATTATTCACCGATGACAATCAACACACAACAGGACGTAGCATCATGACCAGCACCGCAATTCGCGTGGTAACCGGCCCCGCCAACTATTACTCCTACCCCGGCGCATTGCAGGAGTTGGAAACCCTTTATACCCCGGCACAGCTGGGAAGCGCGGTCTGGATTTATGGTGAACGGGCGATTGCGGCAGCTACCTCGTTTTTGCCTGCGGCATTCACCCTGGCCGGTGCAAAGCACATTGCTTTTGGCGGCCATTGCAGCGAAAGCGCGGTGGCGCAACTCTGTGCACAAGCGGGTGACGATCGTCAGGTGGTGATTGGTGTCGGTGGCGGTGCGCTGTTGGACACTGCTAAAGTGGTGGCGCGTCGCCTCGGTTTACCGCTGGTGGCTATCCCTACCATCGCCGCGACCTGTGCCGCTTGGACGCCGCTTTCCGTGTGGTATAACGATGAAGGTCAGGCGCTGCGTTTTGAAATTTTCAACGATGCCAACCATCTGGTGCTGGTGGAACCCACTATCATTCTGCGCGCGCCGCAGGAATATTTGCTGGCAGGGATCGGCGATACGCTGGCGAAATGGTATGAGGCGGTGGTGTTGAGCCCACAACCAGAAAATCTGCCGCTAACGGTGCGTTTGGGGATTGAAGCGGCGCTCTCTATTCGTAATGTGCTGCTCAACAGCAGTGAACAGGCGCTGGCCGATCAACGGCATGGCGAACTGACGCAGGCCTTCCTTGATGTGGTCGATGCGATTGTCGCTGGTGGGGGTATGGTCGGCGGCTTAGGTGAACGCTACACCCGCGTGGCAGCGGTGCATAACGGGCTGACCACCTTACCGCAAACCGAGCATTTCCTGCACGGCACCAAAGTGGCTTATGGCATTCTGGTGCAGAGTGAACTGCTCGGACAGCGCGACGTGACCGAGCAACTGATTGCGGCGTTTGCGCGTTTCAACCTGCCCACCAGCTTGAAGGCGCTCGGTGTTGATATCCATAATCACGCCGATGTGGAGAAAGTGATTGCGCGCACGCTGGCACCGTTCGAATTGATCCACGCGCTGTCTGTGCCGCTGAGTGCAGAAAGCCTGCGTGGCGCCATCGAGCGGGTTGAGGCGTTGTCGGCGTAAAGTTGCTAAGCGGTTTTCAGGTGTTGACTGGCCGTGCGTTATCTTATCAACTGCGCGGCGCGCTGCATTTGTGGATTCTCGAATGCGGGGATAAAGGCGTCGATATCCGTTTTGGTCATGCCTACGGTGTTGAGGATTGCTGATGCTCTCCAGTTATCCACCGTATGGTAGACTTGCGCAAGGATCGCATTAGCCTGCTGCGGTGATAAACGGAAGTCAGTGGCTTTTGCCAGAACGGCGTCGATCGAATCGACGGTGCCGTAGTCTTCATCGAGCCAAAGTTTTAATTCTTGATCCTTATCTGGGAACGGATTGACGTCAAAGGCAGGAGCCAGTCGCCATTGCCCGTGTTCAACGTGCAGAAAACCGTGATTTTGTAGATGGTCGTCCACATTGGTGATCAGCAGATTAAAGACAATGCGCCGCCATAATTCTGCCAAATCTTCTAACGGTGAGAGGCTTTGTTGAATAATTTAAGATACTGATTTATATAAGCATTATAAAATTTCAACGACTAATTTTTCCTCTCGGAATGCTTTTTATTGTGCTAACTATTTGATTTGTCGTTCTAACAAAATACATTCTCTGTAAATGCATTCTAACTAAAGAAGATGTAAATCAAACGGTTAAATTATTCAACAAAGCCACGGTGAGATGCTGTACGTGAGAATAACGTCGGCAATTTGGCTGTAGGCATAGTCTTCCGTGCGCGTGGCTTGCAGCATGGAACCTGCGGAAAGGTAAGGAATTCGACCACCATTTGGGATACGATCAAAGCGACGTATTAACGCCACTGGAATATCCTCAGACATAACGACGCGTGATTCGGCCACCCGAATACCTGCCGTTGCCGCGAGTTGTAGTGCTAACACTTCACCCCGCGTGACGCTGCGATCGTCCTGTACGCTGGGAAATTTACCGATAGCCAGATGCCCGTCATCATCCATGACGGAACATTTTGGGCGCATGCCACCCAGTGAAGTCCCTCTTCCTCGTAGGTATTTCAGATCGGCGGTCGTTTCTTGGTTCATTTCGACAGCGCGTGTAGCACCAATCAGTTGCTGTAATTCAAGTAGCGGTGGTGTACCTAGACCACCGTCTATCGCGGAACGTAAAAAATTACCGTCAGCATCTATTAGTCGCAGTGCACCGATACGGCTCGCATCATCCACACCTAATAGAAAATCCATTTCTGTCAGAGCAGGACTTGCGCCCAGGCTCCCCTGTGCGATCTTGCGGCGTTTAGCGTGATCGCGTGCAATCACACGGCAGCCCCATCCGTCAGGTTCCGTGTCGGCAAAAGCAAAATGGAACAGAGAGTCTTCCTTGCTGGGCGCTTTACGGTATTGATAGCCTGCAATCAGCGCGAGGTCGGGAGATATTTCAAAACGGTTGGCCGCCGCCAACCATGTATCATCATAAGAAAACGCGGAAAATTCTCTGCGCCCTTCCTTGCTATATATAGCTAAGCGACATTATTTTGATAACAGCCAGCTATGCTTCTTTGCCACATATCAGGGCATCGGCTGTAATCATTTTTAAGTCGGTTGGCTATACCAATTCTCCTACCGGCAGTGCTGATTGGCCGATGGCGACCCGGACGGCCTGCTGTTTTGCCGACATTACTATAACCCTCCCGAACCTGACGTGAGGCGTTTGGTGCGTACACGTTGAGGAAGTGCATCGTTCATCATCATCAGACCAATGTCATCCGTGGCGGTGTCCAGTAATCCGTTTATTTTCTCTAATTCGCCCAGTATCAGCAGCGACTGAGCCAGCGTTCCCATCGAGATACGCGGATCGCCCTTTTCCAAACGACGTAATGTAGCGACGGAGATGCCAAGGCGTTCTGCCATGGATACCTGTGTAATATGCCGTCGCCGCCGTGCCAAAGCGAGATCAGTGCCCAGCTTTTTGAGTGCCCGAACGGCAGGAGCAGAAAGCGACCGATTATTAGGTTTAGCGCTCACATATTTCCTCTTAATAAAGTTAAGCGCGCATATGTGAGCGCTTAAAAAGTTTTCGCATTTCTTTCCCCAAGTGTAGCAGTCGTTATAGCCAACCGACTTAAAAATGATTACATCCTATGCCCTGATATGCGGCAAAGAAGCATAGCTGGCTGTTATCAAAATAATGTCGCTTGGCTATATTTTTTAATCAATGCATAAAGGGATAAGCGATCATGGATAATTGCTAATACTCGTTAAGCGCTCATATATGAGCGCTTAACGGTAAAAAGACAAAATAAAGACGATGAACTACAGCGGCAAATAAAAATCAAAGCGGTGGCTTTTGGTGGTCAGCATCGATTGGGCGGCAATGCCTGCCAGCGGCGGAGCGTAGTCGGGGCGTTTTACCACCACGCGCTTTTTCGCCAACGCCCGCGCGGGAGCCAGTAGGGCATCCGCATCGTCGTCCGCGCCCACCAGCGATTGAAACACCCGCATCTCTTTCTTTACCAGCGCACTTTTTTGCCGATGAGGAAACATGGGATCGAGATAGACCACATCCGGTGGCGGTGTGATATCGCTTAGGGCGGTGTGGCTTGAGGCATGAATCAGCGTCAATCTTTCGCGTAGCCACGCGCCTATCTCGGCATCTTCATAGCCGCGGCGCAAGCCATCGTCGAGCAGTGCGGCAACTACCGGTTTACGTTCCAGCATGCGTACACGACAGCCTAACGAGGCCAGCACAAACGCGTCACGGCCCAACCCGGCGGTAGCATCCACGACGTCCGGCAGATAATCCTTTTTGATGCCCACCGCTTTGGCAACCGCTTCACCACGTCCGCCGCCAAAACGACGGCGGTGGGCCATTGTGCCAGTGACGAAATCGACATAGATAGCGCCGAGCTTCTCTTCATCCTGCTTGCGCAGCTCCAGACGTTCTGGCGTTAGCACCAGCGCCAGCGTCGCGCTGGTGTCGTCCTGCAACCCCCAGCGTGCCGCTAGTGCATCAAGGTCGCCTCTATCGGCGCCCCCTTCTGTCAGCAGGCTGATGTTCACCCTTTAATGCCATAATGGTGCAGCATGGCATCAAGCTGTGGTTCACGGCCACGGAAGCGCTTGAACAGATCCATCGGCGCTTCGGAACCGCCGCGCGACAGAATGTTATCCAAGAAAGACTGGCCGGTAGTGCGGTTGAAAATGCCTTCTTCTTCAAAGCGCGAGTAGGCGTCCGCTGCCAGAACATCCGCCCACAGGTAGCTGTAGTAGCCTGCGGCATAGCCGCCTGCGAAGATATGGCTGAAAGCGTGCGGGAAGCGATTCCAGCTTGGGCTGGGCACGACGGCGACCTTGGCTTTGACATCGGCCAGTGTCGGCAGAATTTGTGCCCCTTTTGCCGGATCGTATTCCGCGTGCAGACGGAAATCGAACAGGCCGAACTCAAGCTGGCGCAGGATAAACAGCGCTGCCTGATAGTTTTTTGCCGCCAGCATTTTGTCCAACATGGCTTGTGGCAACGGTTCGCCGGTTTCGTAGTGACCGGAGATAAATGCCAGCGCCTCCGGTTCCCAGCACCAGTTTTCCATAAACTGGCTCGGCAATTCGACGGCATCCCATGGCACACCGCTAATGCCAGCCACCCCAGCGGTATCGATCTGCGTCAGCATATGGTGCAGGCCGTGACCAAACTCATGGAACAGGGTGGTGACTTCATCGTGGGTGAACAGCGCGGGTTTGCCGTTGACTGGACGGTTGAAGTTACATACCAGATAGGCCACCGGTTTTTGCAGTTCGCCGTTACTCTTGCGCAGGCGTCCCGCGCAGTCATCCATCCAGGCACCGCCACGCTTGTGTTCCCGTGCATAGAGATCGAGGTAGAAACTGCCGCGCAGCCCGCCGTTTTCATCAAACAGGTCGAAGAAACGCACTTCGGGGTGCCACACGTCTACGTCGTGGCGCTCTTTGGCGGTAATGCCGTAAATGCGCTTCACCACTTCAAACAGCCCTTCAACCGCGCGTTGTTCCGGGAAATAAGGGCGCAGTTGCTCATCGCTGATGGTGTAGAGGTGCTGCTTTTGCAATTCGCTGTAGTAAGTAATGTCCCACGGTTGCAGTTCGCCAGCGCCATAATGCGCTTTGGCGAAGGCGCGCAGCTGTGCCAGTTCCGCTTCCCCTTGTGGGCGAGCACGCGTTGCCAGATCGTTGAGGAAATCCAGCACCTGCTGCGGGTTTTCTGCCATTTTGGTAGCAAGGGATTTATCCGCGAAGCTGCCAAAACCCAACAGTTGTGCCAGTTCATGGCGCAGCGCCAGTTCCTCTGCCATCACTTCGCTGTTGTCCCATTGACCTGCGTTCGGCCCCTGATCGGAGGCGCGGGTTGCATAGGCGCGATACATCTCTTCACGCAGCGCCTGATTGGCGCAGTAGGTCATGACAGGCAGATAGCTGGGGATATCCAGCGTCAGCAGCCAACCTTCCAGCCCTTTTGCCTCGGCTTGTGCAGCAGCGGCGGCCAGCGCGCTTTCCGGCATTCCTTCAAGCTGCGCGACGTCAGTGATGTGCTTATTCCAACCCATGGTGGCGTCGAGTACATTGTTACTGTACTGCGCGCCCAGTTCAGACAGGCGCGCGGCAATTTCGCCATAGCGCTTCTGTTTTTCCGGCGGCAAACCGATACCGGACAGTTCGAAGTCACGCAGCGTATTATCCACCGCTTTTTTCTCCGCGACGCTCAATGCCGCGTAGTGGGCCCCTTCTTTAAGGTCGCGATACGCCTGATACAACCCGGTGTGTTGTCCAACCCAGGTCCTGTATTCAGAGAGCAGCGGCAAACATTGCTCATAGGCAGTACGCAGCTCAGGGCTATTTTTCACGGCATTGAGATGGCCGATCGGGGAAAACAGGCGACCCAAACGATCGTCGCTCTCTGCCAGCGGTTGACACAGATTTTCCCAGGTGAACGGTGCCCCCTGCGCGACGACGCGCTCAACCGCACTGCGGCAGTCTGCCAGCGCAGATTGAACGGCGGGGACGATGTCATCAATGTTAATGGCGGAAAACGGGGGCAGGGTAAACGGGGTCAATAATGGATTCGTCATATCACGGTCCTATCGTTATGTGTCAGCCAGCGATAAGGGCAGTCGCGCGAGCGGCAGCGCTGGCAAAAAAAGCGAATTATTGATTAACATGAGGCCAGAAAGGGCAAAAATCAATGAACGGTGGAAAATTCCCTGAGCATGAGAAAACCGCGCGTATTGCACACGTTAGCATGGGGTACTGCGCAGAGGTTTCACCGCGGTGTGGCGGACAGTGTGAAGAGGACGGCATGGTGTTTAACGTGCCATACGTACTGCCTCATTCCCTCCCGGCGTATCATAACCGGCATAAAAATAGACCACGGTTTGTTGATTGCCGTATTCACTAAAAAACTCAGCGATACGGTCACGCTCCAGCCCATAGCGCCGTGAGAGCAGACCTGCCTCAAACGCGGCTTTTTGCCGATCGCCCACCGCCTCCGCCAGGTTATACGCATATCCACAGATGGCTTTGTTGAATAAATCAGAATTAGCCGACAGGATGACTCCCTCTGCTACACCTGTTATCCTATCCTGACGCTGTGTGGCATACCCAACAACGTCATACGGTTCAGCGCTTTGACCATCGCTATGGCTTCACCTACTTGAGCCTCATAGTCACGCAGGCTCAGATGGCCACCCAGCAAAGTTTTTATGCGGAACATCGCTGTTTCTGCCACTGAACGCCGGTGATAACCCACTTTCTTTTTCCACATATCATTACTCCCGCTCAGACGCTGATTCGCCACCGCATGGTTACGTTCATGGTACTTGTCCGGCCAGTATTTGGCTCCGCTTCGCGGCGGGATAAGGGGCCTGATTTTCTTTCTTAGCAACGCATCGTGGCAGTAACGGGCGTCATAAGCACCGTCTGCTGACACTTCCCTGATTTTTCGGTGGGTTTGGTTAATCAGGCCCGGCAGTGCCTGCGCATCTGTCGTTCCGCTGAGCGATAAGTCGGCACAGATAATCTCATGCGTCGCACTGTCTGCTGCCAGATGAAGCTTGCGCCACACTCTTCGTCTGTCAGCCCCATGCTGCCTGACTTTCCATTCACCTTCGCCAAAGACCTTCAGACCGGTACTGTCGATGACCAGATGCGAGATTTCACCACGCGTTGGCGTTTTTATGCTGATACTGACGGTTTTTGCCCGCCGACTGACCAGAGAGTAGTCCGGGCAGCGCAGTGGCAGGCTCATCAGTGTAAAAACCGAGTCGACAAAGCCCTGTAATGCCCGGAGCGACAGGTTAAACACGCGCTTTATCATCAAAACCGTGGTAACAGCCATATCGGTGTAGTAAAGCGGCCGACCACGACCTTCAGGCGAAGAACTGTCAGTCCATGCAGCGATGGCCGACTCATCAAGCCAGACCGTCAGGGAGCCGCGTTGTCTGAGTGCTTTGTTGTAGGTGGGCCAGTTGGTGATTTTAAACTTTTGCTTTGCCATGGGGAGCTGCTATCGGGAGCGATGATAGTGCTTTGATCCGGCGATCCCCTGAAAGTTCGATTTATTCAACAAAGCCTCCACAGATATAACCGCGTCGATATTCGAGACCGTGGTGCTGAATTTCGCTCAAGGGTTGTGGCGTCTGGGCCTTAAGCCCGTCCATAACGCCGTCGCCAAAGGGGTTTGCCATGATGATCTCCACTTACTACCGTTATATATTCAATAATATAACGATCGATCGGCCCTTTCGGCAAGGGGGATTGCAAGAGGATTGCGTTATGGTTTTCCGGTGATATTTTCTGCGGCAGAACGTTTATACTGTGCGGGACATGATCTTGCCTTCGGGCACCCTGCTTATTTCACCGGAACAAAAACCGTTATGTTGAGTTTGTAGTGGCATACTGAATTTGGCCACCTAAGTAGAGGTGATATGCTTACCTCATAATTTTTATAGGTGCCAAAATGAGTAAAATAATTACTGCTGAATTTAAATGTGAAACCGCCAAATTAGTCCTTGACCAAAATTATACCTACCAGGAAGCCGCGAAAGCCATGAACGTCAGTCTTTCAGCGATTAGCCGGTGGGTAAGAGCCCTTCGTTTAGAACGTCAAGGGAAAACATCGCCTGGTCTGCCATTAACACCTGAACAAATTGAGTTCAGAGAAATGAAGAAAAAAATCCACCGACTGGAAATGGAGAATGCCATCTTAAAAAAGGCTACTGCGCCCTTAATGTCCGACTCACTGAAAAATTCTCGGTAGTTGAAAAGCTAAGAGCGCTTTATCCAGTGAAAGCGTTGTGTCGTATTTTTAATGTTCACCGAAGCAGTTATCGCTATTGGTGTCGACCTAAGGAGCCAGATATTGAGCGGACGATAAAACGTAGCCTGGTCAGCGAAGCGTGGAACGTTAGTGGCGGGTCTGCGGGCGCAAGGACTATCGCCACGATGGTTACCAATACACACGACGTGAAACTTGGGCGGTGGTTAGCGGGTAAGTTGATGAAAGAATTAACCCTCGTTAGTTGCCAAACAAGAAAACATCAATACAACCGCGGTGGAAATGAACGTATTGATATTCCAAATCTGCTCAATAGGCAGTTCGCTGTTACCAAGCCTGACCAGGTTTGGTGCGGCGATGTAACCTATATTTGGACAGGCGACCGATGGGCGTATCTGGCGGTGGTATTAGATTTATTTGCCCGAAAACCCGTGGGTTGGGCAATGTCGTTTTCGCCAGATTCAGAATTAACAGCCAAAGCACTACAAATGGCTTGGGAACTGCGTGGGCATCCCAAACAAGTCATGTTTCATAGTGACCAAGGAAGCCATTACACCAGTCTTCAGTATAGGCAGGCATTGTGGCGTTATCAGATGACCCAAAGTATGAGTCGCAGAGGAAATTGTTGGGATAATAGTCCGATGGAGCTATTCTTCCGTAGTCTGAAGACTGAATGGGTGCCAACGACTGGCTACCAAAACGGCTTTGTTGAATAAATAGATATTATTCTGCGCAGCCATAAAGGCTGCGGATTCCCTTGAGGTAAAATCTGTAGTGGTCAACTAAATTTGGCCACCCTACCTGACTGTTGATGGAACAGCCGTTCTGATTCACTTGGTGTTAACCCACCGTTATACCAGTGAGGTCTGACATCGCTATAATAATGGGTTATGTAGCGAATAATGGATGATTGAGCAGTACTAAAGCTTTGGTAGCCAGTCGTTGGCACCCATTCAGTCTTCAGACTACGGAAGAATCGCTCCATCGGACTATTATCCCAACAATTTCCTCTGCGACTCATACTTTGGGTCATCTGATAACGCCACAATGCCTGCCTATACTCACGACTGGTGTAATGGCTTCCTTGGTCACTATGAAACATGACTTGTTTGGGATGCCCACGCAGTTCCCAAGCCATTTGTAGTGCTTTGGCTGTTAATTCTGAATCTGGCGAAAACGACATTGCCCAACCCACGGGTTTTCGGGCAAATAAATCTAATACCACCGCCAGATACGCCCATCGGTCGCCTGTCCAAATATAGGTTACATCGCCGCACCAAACCTGGTCAGGCTTGGTAACAGCGAACTGCCTATTGAGCAGATTTGGAATATCAATATAGCCAAGCGACTTAATTTTGATTACACCATATGGACTGAGAACAAACTCTCTGTATAGCCAAGCGACATTATTTTGATAACAGCCAGCTATGCTTCTTTGCCGCATATCAGGGCATAGGATGTAATCATTTTTAAGTCGGTTGGCTATACGTTCATTTCCACCGCGGTTGTATTGATGTTTTCTTGTTTGGCAACTAACGAGGGTTAATTCTTTCATCAACTTACCCGCTAACCACCGCCCAAGTTTCACGTCGTGTCTATTGGTAACGGCTTTGTTGAATAATTTAAGATACTGATTTATATAAGCATTATAAAATTTCAACGACTAATTTTTCCTCTCGGAATGCTTTTTATTGTGCTAACTATTTGATTTGTCGTTCTAACAAAATACATTCTCTGTAAATGCATTCGCCCCATTCCCAGTCGAAACGCAACAAAACGGTAGGGCATTATGCCGCCTGTAAGTGCGTTAAAAATACCTCATTTGGAGAACGATAACCCAGCGATTTTCGGCCTCGCGTATTGAGCAGGTGTTCGAGTGCTGCAACCTTGCGATGGGTGACATAATTGAAGTCCGTTCCCTTCGGGTAAAAACGCCGTATCAGCCCGTTGGTATGCTCATTCAACCCGCGTTCCCAGGAATGATATGGCCGGGCAAAGTAGACCGGTGCCCCCGTGACTTTTGTAATTTCCCCGTGCTGGGAAAATTCAGAACCGTTGTCAGCAGTCAGGGTTTTAAACTCGCAGAAGGTATTGGCAACGATGTCCCTGAAGGCCGCTACCACTGTCTCTGCTCGCTTGTTGGGCAGTTTGCGAATGATGACCAGCTTGACGGCTTTATCGACCACCGTCAGCAGGAATGATTTCTGATCTTTGCCAAAGATGGTGTCAATCTCGAAATGCCCGGGTTCCTGCTTGAGGTCAGCAACGGCCGGCCGCTGCTCAATGCCAACACGGTTGGGAATAGGACCGCGTTTGTTCTCATCGGTCTGATAGTTATACCGTTTACCCCGATGAGGGAGCTGCTGATACAGCTCACCGCCGGCCCGGCGCTCCTGCTGGATATAGCGATAGAGCGAGTTCTTGCTGACGGACAGGCCAAATTCCAGGACCAGGCGCCCACTGATGACCTCAGGTGAGGTGTGGGTAGACAGCGCCGTTCTGATAACGTCCTGAATGTGCGGTTCAAGCTGGTTAATCACGCTGTCCGGCCGAGTTTTCTGCCGCCGCCCTCTGGCCAACGTTTCGGCCCTTCTGCAGGAATAGACCCCGTTGAAAGCGGCGTCGGTATTGCGTCTGAGCTCCCTGCTGATGGTAGAACGAGGAAGCTCCAGTTCCCGGGCGATGGTGGCCTGGTTAACCCCATCACCACGCCGTTTTTCGATGTAGAACCGCTCTTTGTGAGTCAGATGTTTTCCCTGCATGCAACGGGATCTCCAGTAGGGCCAGAACTGTGATTTTATCCGGGTCTGGCCAGTGGGTCACTTTGTTGCATTTCGACTGGGAATGGGGCTTCTAACTAAAGAAGATGTAAATCAAACGGTTAAATTATTCAACAAAGCCATTGGTAACCATCGTGGCGATAGTCCTTGCGCCCGCAGACCCGCCACTAACGTTCCACGCTTCGCTGACCAGGCTACGTTTTATCGTCCGCTCAATATCTGGCTCCTTAGGTCGACACCAATAGCGATAACTGCTTCGGTGAACATTAAAAATACGACACAACGCTTTCACTGGATAAAGCGCTCTTAGCTTTTCAACTACCGAGAATTTTTCAGTGAGTCGGACATTAAGAGCGCAGTAGCCTTTTTTAAGATGGCATTCTCCATTTCCAGTCGGTGGATTTTTTTCTTCATTTCTCTGAACTCAATTTGTTCAGGTGTTAATGGCAGACCAGGCGATGTTTTCCCTTGACGTTCTAAACGAAGGGCTCTTACCCACCGGCTAATCGCTGAAAGACTGACGTTAATGGCTTTCGCGGCTTCCTGGTAGGTATAATTTTGGTCAAGGACTAATTTGGCGGTTTCACATTTAAATTCAGCAGTAATTATTTTACTCATTTTGGCACCTATAAAAATTATGAGGTAAGCATATCACCTCTACTTAGGTGGCCAAATTCAGTATGCCACTACAGCGGGCTGCGTGTGTTTAATCTCAGCCCGCGCTACGCCCTTCTGCCAGCCGTTTTACCAACGGTGCCATGATCAGCTCCATGGCGAGCCCCATTTTTCCCCCCGGCACCACCAACGTATTGATGTGTGAAATAAACGAGCCTTGCAGCATGGCCAGCAGGTAGGGATAGTCAATATGCTCGACGCCCTGGAAATGGATCACTACAAAGCTCTCGTCCAGCGAAGGGATCGCCTTGGCCGCAAAGGGGTTTGAGGTATCGATAGTCGGTACGCGCTGGAAGTTGATGTGGGTGCGAGAAAACTGCGGCGTGATGTAGGTAATGTAATCCTCCATGGAACGCACCACCGAATCCATCACGGCTTCACGCGAGTGACCGCGTTCGTTGATATCGCGCACCAGCTTTTGAATCCATTCCAGATTGACGATGGGAACCACACCGACCAGTAGGTCAACGTGCTGGGCAACATCGTACTGGTCAGTGACCACGGCACCGTGCAGCCCCTCATAAAACAGCATATCGGTAGGATGCTGCATCGGCTCCCATGGGGTAAAGGTGCCGGGCACCTGATTGTAGGGGATCGCCTCATCATAAGTGTGCAGGTATTTGCGCGTTATTCCGGTACCGTTGCGGCCATATTCGATAAACGCCTGCTCAAGCAGGCTGAAATTATTGGCCTCTGTGCCGAAATAGCTGATATGGCGACCCAAATCTTTCGCTTTGCGAATCGCCATGTCCATCTCTGGCCGGGTATAACGATGAAAGCTATCACCTTCCAGTGAAGCGGCTTTTATCTGCAACTGCTGGAAGATCTTCCTGAACGCGAGGCTGGTCGTGGTGGTGCCTGCTCCACTGGAGCCGGTAACGGCAATGATCGGGTGTTGTTGCGACATGCGGTTGCACTCCGTCGGATTAGGCATTTGGCTAACATGGCTCTCACTGTATAACAGACCCGGTGACGCAAGACGACCCCCCGCAAGTCAGGAAACGGTGATTTATCACGTTACGGCGTATTTTCATTTAGCTGGGTGCGCGGCATGATATTCAGCGTTTCATGCAGCTCTGACCACACCAGCACCACATCGCCGGAGGCAAGCTGGCGGCGTATATCCCTGACCTTTTCCTCCAGTGAGCGCTCCTGCTCGCCGTAATCCGTGCCTTCACGTAACACAAAGGATTCAATAATATTTTGCAGGGTATCGCTATCAAGCTGCTGCCAGGGAATCATCATGCTATTGCCTCTGCGGTGTCCGCCGATAGAAAGCGCGTGAACCAGGCCGTAATGCGTTGTTCCAGCCACATTTCCGGTTTCAGTAATGTACCGCCGACAAACCCGACGTGTCCGCCGTGCGCTGTCAGTTGGTATTCGATAGTGTCGGGCAGGTGGCTGATGTCTGGGATCACCTCGGGTGTCATGAAAGGATCGTCCTGCGCATGGATGATCAGCGTTGGCGTGCGAATGGTGGGCAGCAACGCCAGTGCACTGCACTGATGGTAGTAGTCGGCAGCATCCTGAAAACCATGAATACGGGCGGTGATTGCATCATCAAACTCACGCAATCCTTTGATACCTTGCAACTGTGCCGGAATAATCGGTAACGAACCCGGGTAGCGCGCCAGCTTACGCCGGGCATTCTGTTTCAACTGCCCTACCAGATAACGCTGATAAATACGGGAAAATCCCTGCTCGATTCTGCGGCTACAGGCGTCGAGATGAAACGGCGCGGAGACAATCGCCGCAGCGCAGAGCAACCGGGCTTCTTCCCGTTTAGCCAGCAGGCAAGCCAACATGTTGCCGCCCAGAGAAATGCCGATGGCCGCGGTTGGCACGTCGCCTAGCGTATCTCGCATCCAGCGTAGCAGATAGCTGCCATCGTCCGTTTCACCCGAATGGTAGATACGATTCAGACGGTTGGGACGTCCGCTACAGCCGCGAAAATGCATAATCACCGCCAGCCAGCCTTGTTGACGGCACGCTTGCAACAAACCGTGTGCATAGGGACTGTGAAAGCTGCCTTCCAGACCGTGAAACAGCACCACGCGGGGTTTATGGCATGCGCCTTGCGGCGCTTCGCTCCAAGCCAGATCGACAAAATCGCCGTCAGGCAGATCGAGTTGTTGCCACACCGGTTGCAAGCGAGCACGGCGGCGAATCAAGCGCGGCAACAGCGTTTGTACATGCGGGTTATCAGCCCCGCGTAACGGGCGAAATGTTGAGCACAGCATGGGAATCGAAACGACCTCGGGAAATAATTGTGCGATATTGATCACACTGCGCTAACCTGCTTGCGCCGCTCAGCGAGCATTGCGGTGTAACAGACGGGCTAACGCTCAGTCAGGTCAATAAATCATACCGTAACGGTGGGGACAAGAAACTAGTTGCTGAATAGAGACTTGCATTTTTTGTCAGGCTATTGAGAATAAAAAGAGGTTTAACTTAGAGAATAAAGGTTTGAAATGATCAACAAAGAGCGGTTGTTACGAGATAATCGTTTATGTAAAGCAATCATTGGATTATCAGTCGAAGAATTGAAAAATTTAGCCGCTGAATTTTCAGCTTGTTATTTGATTTATCGGAAAAAGAATCGAAAAGATCACGAGCGACAGATGGGTGCAGGGCAGAAAGGATTTATCCCAACCCCATTAGATAAACTGCTTTTTATTTTATTGTATTTAAAATGTTATCCGACCTATGATTTGCAAGGACTTCTTTTTGGTTTAGATAGAACACGGGTATGTCGCTGGGTAAAAATATTATTGCCGGTTTTAGAGATGACCTTGGGGCGAGAATGTGTTTTGCCCGCTCGTCAAATTCGCTCTGCTGAGGAATTTTTTCGCGCCTTTCCTGGAGTTAAAGACGTCTTTATTGATGGGACAGAGCGACCTGTCCAAAAGCCTAAGAATCTGCGTCGGCGAAAAAAAATGTATTCGGGAAAGAAAAGACAGACCACTCGAAAAGGGCTTATTATTACTGACGAAACAAGGCAAATTGGATTTATCCCCATGAGCAAAAATGGGCGCCGTCACGATAAACGCTTACTCGATAAAGTCGATATAATTCGCCATATTCCTCCTGAGGTAACCATCTGGGCAGATACCGGTTTTCAAGGTATAGATAAACAGCATCCTAATACACAAACCCCAAAAAAAGGAACTCGAAAAAGACCTTTATCGCCTGAACAAAAACAAGAAAATAAAATAATCTCGGGCATCCGTATTACAGTTGAACACGCCATCGCGGGTATCAAGCGCCTCGGTTGCATGACCCAAATTTTACGGAATCGTAGACCCTTTATTGATGTTACCTTCTTACTCCTTAGCGCCGGTCTTTGGAATTTCCATCTCAGAACAGCGTAAAATTTACTTCAATCACCGAAACACCCTTATTTCACTATTAAGCAACACGCTTAGCTCACCGCCGGCCCGGCGCTCCTGCTGGATATAGCGATAGAGCGAGTTCTTGCTGACGGACAGGCCAAATTCCAGGACCAGGCGCACACTGATGGCCTCAGATGAGGTGTGGGTAGACAGCGCCGTTCTGATAAAGTCCTGAATGTGCGGTTCAAGCTGGTTAATCACGCTGTCCGGCCGTGTTTTCTGCCGCCGCCCTCTGGCCAACGTTTCGGCCCTTCTGCAGGAATAGACCCCGTTGAAAGCGGCGTCGGTATTGCGTCTGAGTTCCCTGCTGATGGTAGAACGAGGAAGCTCCAGTTCCCGGGCGATGGTGGCCTGGTTAACCCCATCACCACGCCGTTTTTCGATGTAGAACCGCTCTTTGTGAGTCAGATGTTTTCCCTGCATGCAACGGGATCTCCAGTAGGGCCGGTGCGTGTCAAGGTAGTTGTCGCCCCAGTTGATTCATACGGCCTGTTTTTCCCGTTCCGGATTTAGCCACACTTCGTCCTGCCGCTCCCAGTTTCTTGTTGGCCCTGACCAACGATGCGGGTTCTGCATTTTTGCTGCCTCATACACCGATTTTCGCTTTATAGCCAAGCGACTTAATTTTGATTACACCATATGGACTGAGAACAAACTCTCTGTATCGCAACCCATCTCTCTTTTTTTGCTTTTTGCTTGTGCCCATTTATGCTCAATTGGGTTAAGATCTGGCGAATATGTAGGCAAATACTCCACCATATACCCTGCATCGATGATGACTTGTTGAATATTATGTTTTTTGTGAAAAGTGGCATTGTCCATCATGATTACACTGTTTTTAGGGAGTACTGGGATAAGGACTTGTGTGACCCAGGCATAGAAAACATCGCTGTTAATATTGATATCAAATAATCCGATAGCAAACAGCGTTGTGCCTAATAAAGCGCCGATAACATTTGTTCTTCCCCTAGCTCCCCAGTTCTTCAGGCCAAAACACCGTTGACCTTTTGGGGAATAGCCGTGAGTCCGTGGGGCATCGTGTGAAAAACCACTTTCATCAATAAAAACAATAGGTTTACCTTCTTTTTCATACTGTTGTTTTTTTTGTTGAAATCCCTGCCGGGCGTTTTCGTCGGCTTTCGGATGACGTAGAGTTTTTTTTATAGGTCAATCCCAGCTTTTTAAGCGCTTGCCAAATGGCCTTCTGACAAACGCCAAAACGCTCTGCACGTTCTTTTTGGTAAGCATCTGGATATTGTTCAACATCTTTTATCAACTCGGATTTATCGATCTTTCGCTGACGCGTGGTCGATGCTTTTGACTCTATTTGATTAATCCAACGCGATACAGAGGCAGGGCCAATCCGAAATTGCTTCGCTGTTTCTCGGATACTCAACCCTTCGTTTTTCCGTGTAGATATCACTTTACGTCTAAAATCAATTGAATAGCTCATTTAAATAATGTAATCAAAATTAAGTCGTTTAGCTATACCAGCAACTGGCTGTCTTCGCCTCTGTGCCGCTGGCCCGGCGTGACATACCGGATACCGCTATGGCGATGTTCCTCGTTGTACCAGCCGACGAAGGTTTCCACCCAGGCTCGCGCATCTTCCAGCGTTGCAAAGCCTTTTTCAGACCATGCAGGCACGTATTTCAGCATCCTGAACAGCGATTCCACGTGGGCGTTGTCGTTGCTTACCCGCGGCCGACTGTGTGACGGGGTTATCTTCAGCTCCGCAAGCTTCACCTGCAGCACCTGTGACTTCATCGGTGCACCGTTATCCGCATGCAGTACCAGCGGCTCCTGCCAGCAGCGCTCGCTCAGAACCGTTCGCTTCAGCAGTTCTGCTGCATACTCGCCGCTTTCGACCGGGTACACCTCATAACCCACTATTTTGCGACTGAACACATCTTCTATGAGATACAGGTATAGCCAACCGACTTAAAAATGATTACATCCTATGCCCTGATATGCGGCAAAGAAGCATAGCTGGCTGTTATCAAAATAATGTCGCTTGGCTATAGAACCAGTGACCCGCCGTCAGCGACTTCAGCCAGGTGATGTCCCACGACCACACCTGGTTCGGCGCGATCGCCTTCCATGTCGACAGCGGCTTACTTTGCGGGGCCTGCTGACGCCCGCGATGACTGACCTCTCCGGCACGGCGCAACACCCGGTAAAACGTCGATTCACTGGCAACGTAACGCCCCTCATCGGCTAGTGCCGGTACGATTTGCGCCGGCGACAGACTGGCGAATCGTGGCTCATGGCAGATGGCCAGCACCTGCTGTTCCGCTTCAGCACTGAGCCTGTTTTTCGGCATCGGCCGTGATGCCGTCGGTCGCCGGTCGTCAGGACTTAGCCGCCAGCGCTGGAACGTCCGCTCGCTAATACCTACAGACCTGCAGGCATCGCTTTGCCGGACGCCGGCAGTGGCAGCCTCCTCCAGCATCTTCATCAGCCGTAACCTGTCGGCTGTGCGCGTCATTCGACCTCGCGTTCTTCGTCGAAGAACGCCTTGAGCTTTTTTTCCAGAATGAGCAGTGCCGCCGCTTCGGCGAGGGCTTTGTCCTTGCGGGCTATTTCACGATTAAGCTGCTGAATTTCTTTTTGTTGTTTCTTTATTAAGGCTCTTTCTGCACGCTGACCTGGCTGCATAAACTCGTCCTTCCACTGCTGAATCTGTTCAGGATAGAGGCCTTTACGGCGACAGTATTCAGCCACAGCATGAGCAGAAAGCGGCGCGGTTTCAACGATAACGGCGAAGCGCGCATCCTGAGACCACTCCAGGTGGAGTTTACTCTCACTGGCTGCCGACTGAGTCGGAATTCCAGCCTGAGACCGCCAGCCATAAAGCGTATTGGCGGGAATGCCTTCCAGGCGGGATATCTGGTAAATAGACTGACTATGCGGCGGCAACATTCTGGCGATCACAGCCGCTTTACGTTCTGGCGAATAGCTTCCCATGAACAGCTTCTCCAGCCCCCTAGATTTTTTTCACTCAGAGGCGACAACTACCCTGACATGGGGGGGGCCAGAACGGTGATTTTATCCGGGTCTGGCCAGTGGGTCACTTTGTTGCATTTCGACTGGGAATGGGGCCGCTTACCGCGGCCTGTGTACTGCTGATCTGGCACTGATGATGGCCTGATTTTAGCCTGTTGGTTTTTGCCATTAATCGCGTTCAGAATCGCGCTGGGGTGGGCGTGTCCCCCGGGTGAGCGGCCTGGATGCCGCGAAAAGCAGCGCCGCGCCGGGAGCGCGTCGCTGGTGGCCCGAGATTCGGACACGAACGCCGAGGGGACCGTGTAGCGGCGTGATTCCTCGCGAAAAGGCTGGAGCCACGAGGCGACGGCGATTATGCGCCTCGTATCGGGCGCTGCTACAGGGGTAGCAGAAACCAGAGCCTGTTAACGCGCACGAAAGATGCACTGTGTTAACCGATATCCCCTTTCAGGGAACCTGAACTACCCCTCATTAAGCATCTGTTCTAACTGCTCTTGTGCGTCCAGCCAGGCCATTTCTGCCGCTTCCTGTTCGCCTTTGAGTTTGGCCTGTTGTTGCAGACATTCCGTCAGTTCAGCTTTGCGGCTTTGGTCGTACAGTTCGCTGTCCGATAAACGCGCTTCGACTTTTGCCAACGCCTCGGCGAGTTTCTCCATCTGCTGCTCATACTGAGCAATCTTTTTACGCAACGGCTGGGTTTGGGTGCGCAACTCTGCTTCGCGCCGCTTTTGGTCCTTGCGCGCCTGTGCGTTGTTGGTTGATGTGGTCTTATCGATGGATTCAGCGGCGCTGTTTTGCCGCTGCACGTCCGTCAGCCATTGCTGGTAATCCTCCAGATCGCCATCAAACGGCTCCACTTTGCGATCGTGCACCAGATAGAGATCGTCCGTGGTGGATCGGATCAGGTGTCGATCGTGGGAGACCACCACCAGCGCGCCTTCGAAATCGATCAACGCTTCTGTCAGTGCCTGGCGCATGTCCAAATCGAGGTGGTTGGTCGGTTCATCGAGCAGCAGCAGGTTAGGGCGTTGCCACACGACCAGTGCCAGCACCAGGCGGGCTTTTTCGCCACCCGAGAAACGCTCGGTCACTTCCGTCACTTTATCGCCTTGAAAACCGAAGCCGCCGAGATAATCGCGCAGCTGCTGCTCGGTTTCCCGTTCTGCCAAACGGACGAGGTGTTGCAACGGAGATTCATCCGCACGCAGAAACTCAAGCTGATGCTGGGCAAAATAGCCAAGTTTTACGCCCTTCGCCAGCCCGATTTCGCCGTGCAACGGGGCCAATTCACCCGCTAACAGCTTGATCAGTGTCGATTTACCGGCACCGTTGTGCCCAAGCAGGCCAATGCGTGAACCAGGAACCAGGTTGAGATTGATGGATTCAAGAATCAGTTTGTCACCGTAGCCTGCGCTCACCTTTTCCATGCGCAGCAGCGGATTCGGCAGCGATTCTGGCGCGCGGAAACTGAAGCGGAACGGATTGTCGACGTGTGCCGGGGCGATAAGCTCCATGCGTTCAAGCATTTTAATCCGGCTTTGCGCCTGCTTGGCTTTGGTGGCCTGTGCACGGAAGCGGTCGATATAGTGTTGCAAGTGCGCCACGCGCTCTTGCTGGTGTTCATACAATGCCTGCTGTTGTGCTAAACGTGTAGCGCGCTGACGTTCGAACGAGGAGTAGTTACCGGTGTATTCGAACAGCGTCTCTTGCTCAATGTGCAGGATCTTGTTGACGATGGGATCGAGGAAGTCGCGATCGTGGGAGATCAGCACTAGCGTGCCCGGATAGCTTTTCAGCCATTTCTCCAGCCAGATCACCGCGTCCAGATCGAGGTGGTTGGTCGGTTCGTCGAGCAGCAGCAGATCGGAGCGGCAAATCAGCGCTTGGGCCAAGTTAAGGCGCATGCGCCATCCGCCGGAAAAATCACGTACTGGCTGCTGTAATTGGGTCTGGGTAAAGCCAAGGCCATCGAGCAAGCTGGCGGCACGCGCAGAAATGCTCCAGGCTTGAATCGCATCCAGTTTGCCGTGTGCACGGGCGATGGCATTACCATCGTTAATGTCGTTGGCGTGCTGAAGTTCAGCTTCTAACTGGCGAAATTCACGATCGCCGTCAATAACATAGTCAATGGCAGGCACATCCAGCGCGGGCGTTTCCTGATTGACCCAGGCCAATGCCCAGTTATTCGGAAACATGGCGCTGCCGCAATCGGCACTTATCTCGCCTTTTAACAACGAGAGTAGCGTGGATTTGCCGCAGCCGTTTTTACCGACTAACCCGACCTTTTGGCCTGGATTGATGGTGGCACTGGCGTTATCAAGCAAGACGCGCACGCCGCGCCGAATTTGCAAAGCGGAGAAAACAATCATAAAGCGTCACATCTTCAGAGTATGTTAAATTATCACGGTTATCTCGGGACCGCGAACGTCCTGTTTGTCGTATCGTTATCGCGCAGCATGGTAGCGGAAAACCGCGCTCATGACGACGCTTTGGAGGGGAATGATGTCGCAGCCACCTAAGATTTTGCTGCTGTATGCCCATCCGGAATCGCAAGACTCAGTCGCGAACCGGATTTTGCTGCAACCGGCGCACCAGTTAGCCCATGTTACCGTACACGATCTGTACGCTCACTATCCGGACTTTTTTCTTGATATTCACTACGAGCAACAGTTGCTGCGCGAACATCAGGTGATTGTGTTTCAGCATCCACTCTATACCTATAGCTGTCCGGCGCTGCTAAAGGAGTGGTTTGATCGCGTGCTATCACGCGGGTTTGCTAATGGCATTGGCGGTAATGCGCTGGCAGGTAAATATTGGCGTTCGGTGATCACCACGGGTGAGCCGGAAGAGAGCTATCACCTGGAAGGCAATAACCGTTACACCATGGAAGACGTGCTGCGTCCGTTTGAAATGACGGCGGCCATGTGTCGTATGCATTGGCTACCGTCGCTGATGGTCTATTGGGCGCGCAGACTGCCCGCCGATGTGCTGGCAAGCTATGCTGAAGCGTATAGCGAGTGGCTGGCGTCCCCGTTACCCAAAATGGAGGGTGAGTGATGGAGAGTTCCCCCCTGTTGAGTGCGGGTATTCTATTTTTATTTGTCGCGGTGTTGATGGTGCCCATTGCCAGTCGGTTGGGTATTGGTGCGGTATTGGGGTATTTGATTGCGGGTATCGCCATCGGTCCTTGGGGGCTGGGCTTTATCCGCGATGTTGACGCTATCCTGCATTTCTCCGAGCTTGGCGTGGTGTTCCTGATGTTTATCATCGGGCTGGAGCTGAATCCGCAAAAGTTATGGACACTGCGGCGCTCCATCTTCGGGATTGGTGCCGCGCAGGTTGGGCTGAGTGCTGCGGTACTTGGCGGCTTGCTCTACCTGACCGGCTTTTCCTGGCAGTCGGCGCTGATTGGTGGCGTTGGGTTGGCGATGTCTTCCACCGCGATGGCGCTGCAACTGATGCGCGAGAAGGGAATGAACCGCAGCGAATCCGGTCAGTTGGGTTTCGCGGTGCTGCTGTTTCAGGACTTGGCAGTTATCCCGGCTTTGGCGCTGGTGCCGGTGTTGGCCGGTGTGCAGGGCGAAGTGACCGACTGGAAAGACGTTGCCATTAAGGTCGCTGCCTTTATCGGTATGTTGATCGGTGGACGCTATCTGGTGCGCCCGCTGTTCCGCTTTATCGCCGCTTCCGGCGTGCGTGAGGTATTTACCGCGGCGGCGCTGCTGTTGGTGCTTGGCTCTGCGGTCTTTATGGATGCGCTGGGTTTCTCCATGGCACTGGGCACCTTTATCGCAGGCGTGTTGCTGGCGGAGAGTGAGTATCGCCACGAACTGGAAATTTCCATCGAGCCTTTTAAAGGGCTGCTGCTCGGGCTGTTTTTTATCTCCGTCGGCATGGCGCTCGATCTGGGCGTGCTGTTTACCCACATCGACGAAGTGTTGCTGGGGGTCTTCCTTCTGGTCACGGTGAAGGGGGTTGTGCTGTACGTATTGGCGCGTGTAAACCGGATGCGGCGCTCTGAACGGCTTCAGTTTGCCGGGGTGCTCAGCCAGGGCGGGGAGTTTGCCTTTGTGCTGTTTTCTGCGGCAGCGGCGCACAAGGTGCTACAGGGCGAACAGCTCCCGTTGCTGCTGGTCACGGTAACCCTCTCCATGATGACCACACCGCTGTTGATGCAGGGGATAGACCGCATTCTGGCGCACCGTTATAACGCCACGGAAGAACATGACGAAAAACCCTATGTGCAAGATGATGAGCCGCAGGTGATTATTGTCGGGTTTGGACGTTTTGGGCAGGTGATCGGGCGTTTGCTGATGGCAAACAAAATGCGCATCACGGTACTGGAACGTGATATCAGCGCCGTCAGTTTGATGCGCAGCTATGGTTACAAAGTATACTACGGTGATGCCACTGAACTGGAACTGCTGCGCGCGGCTGGTGCTGAACAGGCGCGCGCGATTCTGGTTACCTGCAATGATCCGGAAGACACCATGGCCATTGTGCATCTGTGCCAAAAGCATTTTCCCAATCTGGAAATTCTGGCGCGGGCACGCGGACGCGTTGAAGCCCATGAGTTATTGCAGTCTGGGGTCAAACATTTCGCGCGTGAAACCTTTTCGAGTGCGCTGGAGTTGGGGCGTAAAACGTTGACGTCGGTGGGGATGCATCCTCATCAGGCTTACCGGGCACAGCAACATTTTCGGCGTTTGGATATGCGTATGCTGCGTGAATTGATGCCGATACGTCAGGGCGATGCCGATGTGGCGCAGGTTTCGCGCGTCAAGGAGGCTCGACGGGAGCTGGAAGACATTTTCCAACGCGAAATGCAGCACGAACGCCGTCGTCTGGATGACTGGGATGAGTACGAATAGCACGCACCGCGTGCAGCGAGGAAGGCAAGATGCAACGTAAACGGTTTATCGCGGGTGCTGTGTGTCCTCAGTGTCAGGCGCAGGATACGCTGGCCGTAGGGCAGGAAGATCAGGAAGATGTGTTTACCTGTGTCAAGTGCGGCTATCGTCAGCGTCAGTCCGATCCACCGCCTGCCGCGCCAGAGCGGCAGGATGAGCATATCATCGGCATTTTTCATCCTGATTGATCGTTGGGTCATTTTTTTATCCCAGACGGTACATGGGGATTTTTTTCAGCTACAATTTGCGCCAGTTTTGATTTCCAACGGTAGGAGATGTCATGAAAGTTGCAAAAAATCTGGTGGTCAGCTTGGCCTACCAGGTACGTACAGAAGATGGTGTATTGGTTGATGAGTCTCCGGTGAGCGCGCCGTTGGACTACCTGCACGGTCAAGGTTCCCTGATTTCTGGTCTGGAAAAAGCGCTTGAAGGCCGCGAAGTGGGTGAGAAGTTTGACGTTGCTGTTGGCTCTAACGACGCCTACGGCGAATACGACGAAAACCTGGTGCAACGCGTGTCGAAAGACGTCTTTATGGGCGTTGATGAGCTGCAAGTGGGCATGCGCTTCCTGGCTGACACCGATCAGGGTCAGGTGCCGGTTGAGATCACCGAAGTGGAAGATGACCACGTGGTGGTTGACGGTAACCACATGCTGGCAGGCCAAAACCTGAAGTTCAACGTGGAAGTGGTTGCTATCCGTGAAGCAACGGAAGAAGAGCTTGCTCACGGCCATGTTCACGGCGAGCACGATCACCACCATGAGCACGGTGACGGTTGCTGTGGCGGTCATGGTCACGACCACGATCACTAACATGGTAAAGGCGGCTGGGGCGGTCACGGCGGCTGCGGTTGCCATTGATTTTCGGCTTATGCCTGTGAGGCGAGACCTCACCGCTAAAAACCCGGAGTGCCAGGCGCGACCGGTTTTTTTTCGTGCTGCAAACAACGCCATTAGCGCTGAACGCGTTGATTTTACCCGTCTTTCATCGTGTTATTTTCGTATCACGCTTTCCTGCCTTTCTGCCCAACTAGGGATATTCATCACATAACCGGTTAAAAGCCGCGGGGGGCTTATTGACACTTATCGGTGCTTTGGTGAACAATGTGCAAACGTTCCCGAGAGCGTTATCTTTATAAGATACACCCTAGAACATCCAGGAAAGAGAACCTCTACCATGACCTACATGAATATCGAGTTACGTGGCCTGATCCCCACCTCCTTCACGCCCCTTCATCGTGATGCTCAACTGCCGCGCGTCGGCTAATGGCATGCAAGCCGCTGCGCAAGCGTATCGCGGCTAACACACTATCCTTTTTGGAGAACAAACTATGTCAACGCATGACATGAGTGCCGGTGTGATCAATGCAGACGCCAGTACTGTCACCGCAAGCGGGACATCCAATGCTGAATTGGTCGCCCGTCTTGAACGGATGCCGATCACGCGCCAACTGCTGACCATCCGCGTGGTGGTCGGTCTTTCTACCTTTTTCGATGCTTACACCGTACTGGCTATCGCCTTCGCCATGCCACAGCTCGCCGCGGAATGGGGGCTGAGCGCAGCAGATATCGGCCTGATTATTGCTGCCAGCTATGTTGGGCAACTGTTTGGTGCCGTTTTCTTCGGTTCTCTGGCCGAGAAAATCGGGCGTTTGGGCGTGTTGAAGATCACCATCATCCTGTTTGTGATTATGGATGCGGCCTGTCTGTTTGCCTGGAGTGGGCTGTCAATGATGGTCTTCCGCTTTTTACAAGGGGTGGGGATTGGTGCGGAAGTGCCCGTGGCGAGCTCCTATATCAATGAGTTTGTTGGTGCCAAAAAGCGTGGGCGTTTCTTCCTACTCTACGAGGTGATTTTCCCTATCGGTATGATGTTTGCGGGAATTGCAGGGTATTTTCTGGTCCCTGTTTATGGCTGGAAAGCCATGTTCATCGTCGGCCTTATTCCGTCAATAATCACCGTTCCCCTGCGTTGGTTAATGCCTGAATCGCCACGGTGGTTAGCCTCGAAAGGCCGTTTGGCCGAAGCCGATAAAGTGGTGAGTAAACTGGAGAATGAGGTGCTATAGCCAACCGACTTAAAAATGATTACATCCTATGCCCTGATATGCGGCAAAGAAGCATAGCTGGCTGTTATCAAAATAATGTCGCTTGGCTATACGTCGTGGAGGAACGTTACCCGAACCGGTTATTCGCACTGTAGTGTAGTGGCATACTGAATTTGGCCACCTAAGTAGAGGTGATATGCTTACCTCATAATTTTTATAGGTGCCAAAATGAGTAAAATAATTACTGCTGAATTTAAATGTGAAACCGCCAAATTAGTCCTTGACCAAAATTATACCTACCAGGAAGCCGCGAAAGCCATTAACGTCAGTCTTTCAGCGATTAGCCGGTGGGTAAGAGCCCTTCGTTTAGAACGTCAAGGGAAAACATCGCCTGGTCTGCCATTAACACCTGAACAAATTGAGTTCAGAGAAATGAAGAAAAAAATCCACCGACTGGAAATGGAGAATGCCATCTTAAAAAAGGCTACTGCGCTCTTAATGTCCGACTCACTGAAAAATTCTCGGTAGTTGAAAAGCTAAGAGCGCTTTATCCAGTAAGCGTGTTGCTTAATAGTGAAATAAGGGTGTTTCGGTGATTGAAGTAAATTTTACGCTGTTCTGAGATGGAAATTCCAAAGACCGGCGCTAAGGAGTAAGAAGGTATCATCAATAAAGGGTCTACGATTCCGTAAAATTTGGGTCATGCAACCGAGGCGCTGAGACTGTAAAATAATCTGTGTAAATGGCATTTTGAGGAAAACCTTCAAAGGATAACAAAATGCCTATCAGCAACGAACTTATTGACCAACTGCTTCAAGATTGTCACTCCCCTCAGGATCTGCTGGGTGAATCAGGCCTACTCAAGGTGCTGACTAAAAGACTGGCGGAACGGGTTCTTGAAGCTGAGATGGAGATGCACCTTGGGTATGCTAAGCATGACCCGGCTGGTAATAATTCAGGCAACTCCCGCAATGGCAAGACATCCAAGAGCGTACGTAGCCAAAATGGGGAGATCGAGCTCGATATTCCGCGCGACCGCAACAGTACCTTCGAGCCGACACTGATCGGTAAGCACGAAAAACAGCTTAACGGCTTCGATGACCGCATTATTTCTCTCTATTCCAGAGGGTTATCAACCCGTGATATTCAGGCACACTTTAAAGAAGTCTACGGGGTCGATGTTTCCGCTGGCTTCATTTCTCAAGTGACCAATGCTGTGATGGATGAAGTTAAGCGCTGGCAGCAACGGCCGCTGGATGCGCTTTATCCCATTGTTTACCTTGACTGTATTGTTGTCAAAAGCCAGGACGGCGGAGCCGTGGCCAACAAGTCTGTTTATCTGGCCCTCGGCGTCAACGGCCAGGGCGAAAAAGAGCTGCTGGGGCTATGGATAGCCAAAACTGAGGGGGCCAAGTTCTGGTTATCTGTGATGACAGAACTGAAAAATCGTGGGCTAAAGGACATCTTCGTCGCCTGCTGCGATGGCCTGAAAGGCTTTCCTGATGCCATTGAAGCTGTTTACCCGCATACGCGGGTACAGCTCTGCATTGTGCATCAGGTGCGGAACTCGCTGCGCTACGTCGGCTGGAAAGAGCGTAAGGCCGTTGCTGCTGACCTGCGCACCATCTATAGTTCCGCAACGCTAGAGGGCGCTGAAGAGGCCCTGGATGCCTTCGCGGCCAAATGGGATGAACAGTTCCCGACGATCAGCCCGTCGTGGAGAAATAATTGGGAACGTCTCATCGTCATTTTTGACTTTCCGCCGGAGATCCGCAAGGTTATCTACACCACCAACGCGATAGAGTCGTTAAATGCTTCATTGCGCAAGATAACGAAAACGCGACGAATATTTCCAACGGATGACTCGGTGATAAAATTACTCTATCTAGCCTTGCATAATATCTCTGCTAAATGGACCTTGCCAATCAGAGACTGGAAACCTGCTATGAGCCAATTCATGTTGATGTATGGAGAACGAATCTCCGGTTAAGCAATGGAGCCATTTACACAAAATTCTTTACAGACTCGAGGCGCTTGATACCCGCGATGGCGTGTTCAACTGTAATACGGATGCCCGAGATTATTTTATTTTCTTGTTTTTGTTCAGGCGATAAAGGTCTTTTTCGAGTTCCTTTTTTTGGGATTTGTGTATTAGGATGCTGTTTATCTATACCTTGAAAACCGGTATCTGCCCAGATGGTTACCTCAGGAGGAATATGGCGAATTATATCGACTTTATCGAGTAAGCGTTTATCGTGACGGCGCCCATTTTTGCTCATGGGGATAAATCCAATTTGCCTTGTTTCGTCAGTCATAATAAGCCCTTTTCGAGTGGTCTGTCTTTTCTTTCCCGAATACATTTTTTTTCGCCGACGCAGATTCTTAGGCTTTTGGACAGGTCGCTCTGTCCCATCAATAAAGACGTCTTTAACTCCAGGAAAGGCGCGAAAAAATTCCTCAGCAGAGCGAATTTGACGAGCGGGCAAAACACATTCTCGCCCCAAGGTCATCTCTAAAACCGGCAATAATATTTTTACCCAGCGACATACCCGTGTTCTATCTAACCCAAAAAGAAGTCCTTGCAAATCATAGGTCGGATAACATTTTAAATACAATAAAATAAAAAGCAGTTTATCTAATGGGGTTGGGATAAATCCTTTCTGCCCTGCACCCATCTGCCGCTCGTGATCTTTTCGATTCTTTTTCCGATAAATCAAATAACAAGCTGAAAATTCAGCGGCTAAATTTTTCAATTCTTCGACTGATAATCCAATGATTGCTTTACATAAACGATTATCTCGTAACAACCGCTCTTTGTTGATCATTTCAAACCTTTATTCTCTAAGTTAAACCTCTTTTTATTCTCAATAGCCTGACAAAAAATGCAAGTCTCTATTCAGCAACTAGTTTAGTGAAAGCGTTGTGTCGTATTTTTAATGTTCACCGAAGCAGTTATCGCTATTGGTGTCGACCTAAGGAGCCAGATATTGAGCGGACGATAAAACGTAGCCTGGTCAGCGAAGCGTGGAACGTTAGTGGCGGGTCTGCGGGCGCAAGGACTATCGCCACGATGGTTACCAATACACACGACGTGAAACTTGGGCGGTGGTTAGCGGGTAAGTTGATGAAAGAATTAACCCTCGTTAGTTGCCAAACAAGAAAACATCAATACAACAGCGGTGGAAATGAACGTATTGATATTCCAAATCTGCTCAATAGGCAGTTTCCTGTTACCAAGCCTGACCAGGTTTGGTGCGGCGATGTAACCTATATTTGGACAGGCGACCGATGGGCGTATCTGGCGGTGGTATTAGATTTATTTGCCCGAAAACCCGTGGGTTGGGCAATGTCGTTTTCGCCAGATTCAGAATTAACAGCCAAAGCACTACAAATGGCTTGGGAACTGCGTGGGCATCCCAAACAAGTCATGTTTCATAGTGACCAAGGAAGCCATTACACCAGTCGTCAGTATAGGCAGGCATTGTGGCGTTATCAGATGACCCAAAGTATGAGTCGCAGAGGAAATTGTTGGGATAATAGTCCGATGGAGCGATTCTTCCGTAGTCTGAAGACTGAATGGGTGCCAACGACTGGCTACCAAAGCTTTAGTACTGCTCAATCATCCATTATTCGCTACATAACTCATTATTATAGCGATGTCAGACCTCACTGGTATAACGGTGGGTTATAGCCAACCGACTTAAAAATGATTACATCCTATGCCCTGATATGCGGCAAAGAAGCATAGCTGGCTGTTATCAAAATAATGTCGCTTGGCTATAACACCAAATGAATCAGAACGGCTGTTCCATCAACAGTCAGGTAGGGTGGCCAAATTTAGTTGACCACTACAGTGTAACGCCAGTCACTGCCGTGGCGTCTTTTGCCGCGGTATCAGCGCTGTTCGTGTTGCCCACTTATCCCACGCTGCTCGCCGCTGTGGAAATGGATGACACCGGTTCAACGCGCATCGGCAAGTACGTCTTCAACCACGCGTTCCTGGTGCCTGGCGTTCTGGCGATTACGCTATCCGTTATCTTTGGCTTTGTTCTGGGAAATATGGTGCTGTAACGTCCCTCCGGTATTCACCCCGTGCGGTGCGCCACCGCCCGGCATCCATTCCCCTCGGCCCCCAAAGCAGGGTATAGTACCCCCAGTTCCTCTTTCACTGGGGTGACCATGGAAAATCCTGCAAGCTGCACCGCCATCGTTGTCCTGTGTACTGCACCTGACGAACCCATAGCACAACAGTTGGCAACGGATGTGCTCACTGCCGGGCTGGCAGCCTGTGTCACAGTACTGGCTGGCGCGCACTCTTTCTATGTCTGGGAAGGTAAGTTGGAGCAGCAAAGGGAAGTGCAACTGGTGATCAAGAGCTATACCTTGCATCAACATGCGCTGCTGCAACGCCTGAAACAGCAACACCCTTATCAAACGCCGGAACTGCTGGTGGTTACGATCACTGATGGCGACAAAGATTACCTGACATGGCTAACCGCATCCTTACGCTGATCCTGCTGTTAAGCACGCTGATCTGCCCTCAACTGGCAGGCGCATCCCTGTTTTCGCCGTCATCTGCGGTGCAAAACAGCCGTTTTTTGACGGTGGATCGCGCATTTGCTTTCGATTTTCAGCAACAGCAAGAGACGCTGACGCTACGCTGGCAAATCCACCCGGGCTATTACCTCTATCGCGACAAAATCACGCTGGCTCCCGGCCAAGCCGTGTTAGGCGACATATCCATACCCGCCGGCCTGCCGCACAAAGACGATTTTTTTGGCGAAGTGGCAATCTTTCGCGATAGCCTCACGGTAACCGTCCCTATTAGGCAGAGCACGGCGGGCGCCACCGTGCGTGTTACCTATCAGGGCTGTGCCGATGCGGGTTTTTGCTACCCACCTAAAACGCGGGAAATTCCGTTAAGTGCCGTGACCGCAGACCAGCAGCCAACGCACAGCAATACGATTTCCCCCGTCACAGCACCGGTAGCACCTGCGCCGCTGCCGTTTTCTCCACTTTGGGCGCTGTTGATCGGTATCGGTGTTGCCTTCACCCCCTGCGTGCTCCCGATGTACCCACTGATTTCCGGGCTGATTCTTGGCCGGAAACAGCAATTATCCGCGCGCCGCACCCTGCTGCTGGCGTTCACCTATGTGCAAGGCATGGCCCTGACCTACACGTTGCTCGGCATTGTCATCGCGGCAGCGGGGCTGCGCTTTCAGGCGGCGCTACAGCATCCGGCCGTGTTAATCGGTTTGTCACTGCTGTTTATCGCACTCGCGCTGTCGATGTTTGGTCTCTATAACCTACAAATGCCCTCCGCCCTGCAAACACGTCTGGCGCTGTGGAGCAATCGACAACAAAGCGGCTCTCTTGGCGGGGTCTTTTGCATGGGGGCACTAGCAGGGCTGATTTGCTCGCCTTGCACCACCGCGCCTCTCAGCGCCATCCTGCTCTACATTGCGCAAAGCGGTAATAGCGTCGCTGGCGGCGGCATCCTTTATCTCTATGCGCTCGGTATGGGCTTGCCGCTTATCGCGGTAACGCTGTTCGGCAATCGCTTTTTACCCCGCAGCGGCCCCTGGATGCAGCACATCAAAACGGCTTTTGGGTTTGTCATTTTGGCCTTGCCGGTTTTTCTGCTGGAACGCGTTGTAGGCGATATCTGGGGGGCTCGCCTGTGGAGCCTGCTGATAATTTCCTTCCTGGCATGGCTGATCATGCTGGGTTTGCGCAGCCATTGGCGCGGAATGCGTTTGATACAACTGCTGCTTTTGATTGGTGCCGTGACCGTGGCTCGTCCATTGCAAGAATGGCTAATGCCTTCATCAAGCCAAGCCAGCACCGTTCATACATCAACCCTGCCGTTTATACCTGTTCATCATCTGGAGGGGTTGAACCAATCCCTCACCAGCAGTCAGCGCCCTGCTATGCTGGATTTATATGCCGACTGGTGTGTCGCCTGCAAAGAGTTTGAGAAGTACACCTTCAGCGATGCGAGCGTTAAACAGGCGCTGGCTGGTTTTCAACTTCTTCAGGCGGATGTGACCGCCAACAATGCGCAGCAAAATGCATTGCTAAAAAAATTTCAGGTTATGGGGTTACCAACCATACTCTTTTTTGACAGTAACGGCCGGGAGATTCCCGAGTCACGCATTACGGGTTTTATGGATGCCGAGGCGTTCCGGACACATTTGCAAAAACTGGGCAATACACCTTAAATAATTCGAGTTGCAGGAAGGCGGCACATGAAGGACCCCCGATGCGCTTACTCAAGTCAGTGATCCGGGTGACAAATCTGCCGGGAGCTGATCTAAACGCCGCGTGCGGCGGCCTCGTAAACGGTGAGGCCCAAGGATGGGCCGAATAACGAGAGCAGCCAACGCACATGCAACTTGAAGTATGACGGGTATAAGCCACTGCGACGGTGGCGGTCCCAGTCTGAATCAAGGGGAATATCATGCAACTACAGCGGGACGAGGTACTTGAGAACGCGCTGATCTTACTGGAACAACAGGGCGTTGCCGCCTTAACGTTAGACACCTTGGCTGAGAAGCACAGCATCACCGCCGAGGCCATGACCGATTTCTGGCCAGATCGTGAGGCACTTCTCTATGATTGCCTGCGGCACCATAGTCAGCAGGTGGATACCTGGCGGCGCCAGCTATTACTGGATGAAACGCTCTCCGTTGAGGAAAAGCTGCTGGCACGCTATCAGGTATTGCATGAAGCGTTGCAAAACCAACGCTATCCCGGCTGCTTGTTTATTGCCGCATGCAGTTTCTACCCTGATATCCATCACCCCATTCACCAGATTGCAGAGCGTCAAAAACAGGCATCGCTTTTCTACACGCGAGAACTGCTGACGCAGTTGGAGACGGACGATCCAGAAATGGTCGCTCAGCAGATGGAATTGATTCTCGAAGGGTGCCTGAGCCGGTTAATGGTCAAACACCATGCTGATGACATCTCAACCGCCCGCCGCCTGGCAGAGGATGTACTGCGTTTTGCGTTATGCCGCAAAAACGGTGCGCTGACCTGACAGAATACGGGGCGCGACGCTGAGAAATGCGTCATCCTGACTGAAAAGTCGGCAATCAATGTGGTTTTGATGCTTTTCCTGCACAAATCCGTTGACGGCAAGCGGCCAATACGGTTTAATGCGCCCCGTTGCCCGGATAGCTCAGTCGGTAGAGCAGGGGATTGAAAATCCCCGTGTCCCTGGTTCGATTCCGGGTTCGGGCACCACTCTTCAGAGCCTGTTCGTTAAGAGATGAGATCCTTAACGGGCAAGACAGAGGGTCCCCTCAGCACAATGTTGGTAAATATGCTTACCACACATATGTTGAACACGGGACTTTAAAGTCCAGAGGATGTCTCTAGCATCCTCTGGACATCTCATATACATTAAAAACACTTCAGCAACGTATTTACCTGTTCTCCTGCCTCTCTGGAACGAAGCAGCCTGGCGGCTGCAAATCGAAGTGTGGCAGAATAGCGATATTCTGAAACCCGCCAGCCGAAGGTTATCCCGTGTCACATTCCCCTGAGCATCAGCGCGTTCATACAAAAATGGTTAAGCAGATTTTCAAAACGGTGGTCCGACAGGGCAACCTCCCTTACCAGCAATTCCGCCTTTTCGTTGACAACGATCCTGACTGCACAGAGTGGTTCTGGACCACCTTCTACAGTGAATTCCCTGATTCTCCGTACCACTACGTTGCCTTCTGCCATACCTGTCGCCGGTTTGACCTGTACGAAACCGAAGCGGAGATGCTCTCCGATGACCCGCACGGATGATACCGGCATACAGCCCCGCCCCATGAAGACGCTGTTTCAGCGCAACAGGGCATGGGCTGACATCATGGAGGCATACCCGCTCCGGCCTGTAGAGATTGAGGTTGTCACAAAGATGCTGGCCTGCGGCACCCCACTGACGGGCAGCCGGGAATTTCGCTGCAGCAACCCCGACTGCACTCACCACCGTTACATCCATCAGAGCTGCCACGGACGCGGATGTCCGACCTGCGGCAAAAAGGCCACCGACCTGTGGATTGCCACCATGATGGCCCGCCTGCCGGATACGCCGTGCCAGCACGGCACATTCACGATGCCGGATACCCTGTGGCCATTAAACTAGTTGCTGAATAGAGACTTGCATTTTTTGTCAGGCTATTGAGAATAAAAAGAGGTTTAACTTAGAGAATAAAGGTTTGAAATGATCAACAAAGAGCGGTTGTTACGAGATAATCGTTTATGTAAAGCAATCATTGGATTATCAGTCGAAGAATTGAAAAATTTAGCCGCTGAATTTTCAGCTTGTTATTTGATTTATCGGAAAAAGAATCGAAAAGATCACGAGCGGCAGATGGGTGCAGGGCAGAAAGGATTTATCCCAACCCCATTAGATAAACTGCTTTTTATTTTATTGTATTTAAAATGTTATCCGACCTATGATTTGCAAGGACTTCTTTTTGGTTTAGATAGAACACGGGTATGTCGCTGGGTAAAAATATTATTGCCGGTTTTAGAGATGACTTTGGGGCGAGAATGTGTTTTGCCCGCTCGTCAAATTCGCTCTGCTGAGGAATTTTTTCGCGCCTTTCCTGGAGTTAAAGACGTCTTTATTGATGGGACAGAGCGACCTGTCCAAAAGCCTAAGAATCTGCGTCGGCGAAAAAAAATGTATTCGGGAAAGAAAAGACAGACCACTCGAAAAGCGCTTATTATGACTGACGAAACAAGGCAAATTGGATTTATCCCCATGAGCAAAAATGGGCGCCGTCACGATAAACGCGGCTTTGTTGAATAATTTAAGATACTGATTTATATAAGCATTATAAAATTTCAACGACTAATTTTTCCTCTCGGAATGCTTTTTATTGTGCTAACTATTTGATTTGTCGTTCTAACAAAATACATTCTCTGTAAATGCATTCTAACTAAAGAAGATGTAAATCAAACGGTTAAATTATTCAACAAAGCCGATAAACGCTTACTCGATAAAGTCGATATAATTCGCCATATTCCTCCTGAGGTAACCATCTGGGCAGATACCGGTTTTCAAGGTATAGATAAACAGCATCCTAATACACAAATCCCAAAAAAAGGAACTCGAAAAAGACCTTTATCGCCTGAACAAAAACAAGAAAATAAAATAATCTCGGGCATCCGTATTACAGTTGAACACGCCATCGCGGGTATCAAGCGCCTCGGTTGCA
Organism: Symbiopectobacterium purcellii; assembly: GCF_052050035.1. Lineage (GTDB taxonomy): Bacteria > Pseudomonadota > Gammaproteobacteria > Enterobacterales > Enterobacteriaceae > Symbiopectobacterium > Symbiopectobacterium purcellii_A. Next base: position 1,547,387 of record NZ_CP189882.1, on the reverse strand, counting down.
TGACCCAAATTTTACGGAATCGTAGACCCTTTATTGATGATACCTTCTTACTCCTTAGCGCCGGTCTTTGGAATTTCCATCTCAGAACAGCGTAAAATTTACTTCAATCACCGAAACACCCTTATTTCACTATTAAGCAACACGCTTATTGTTTGAAGCCAACCGCTGGCTGCTGAATGGCCTCTTTGCGCTGGCGGCGGACAACCTGCTGTACGCTGCGGAGCAGCGGGGCCTGACCACCGGTATTTTCGGCGCTCTTCACACGTATGGTCGCCAGCTTAACTGGAACTGCCATATTCACCTGTCGTGGACCTCCGGCGGCATAAATGAGCACGGTGCCTGGAAAAAACTGTCGTTCGCCCTGCCGAAGGTCAGGGCGCGCTGGGTATGGAATGTACGCCAGTCATCTGCTGTCTGCATGGGAGTCTCTTGTTCTGCCGCCGCAGCTGGCTCACATCCGGGATTATGATGAATGGAAGCGCTTTATCCTCAGCCAGGGGAAAAATGAGCAGGGAGAGATTTACTGGCACGTGTATTTTGCGAAGCCGACGAAACATCCCCGGCAGACAGCAAAGTACCTGGGCCGGTACCTGAAAAAACTGCCTGTGTCGGGTGCGCGACTGGCACACTACGACGGGGGAAGCCGCATCACCCTGCGTTTTCTGGATCACCGGACGGGGAGGCATGAAGACCTGGCGCTCAGTCAGCGTGAGCTGATACTGCGGCTGATAAAGCATATACCGGAGAAGCATTTCCGGATGGTGCGTTACTTTGGTTTTCTGGCTAACCGCGTAGTGGGAAAACTGTTGCCTCTGGTGAGAAAAGCCCTGGGGCAGGATAATGTGAAAAAAGCAGCGCCAGTGACATACACAACGCTGAGTCAGGGATTACTGAATACAGACCCGTTTGCCTGCCTGCTGTGCGGGGCAAAAATGGCGTTCAGCCGGGCGCTGCCGGCAACGGCCCTGGAGAAGCTAATCGCGAACGCCGGGGAGATAGCGCGAATGCGTTACGTTGGATAATGCGGGGAAACTCTGCCTGGAATTCGGCGATGTAATCAAAAAACGCGCAATGTGTTCAAAAATCACCCAAACACAGAGGCATTCACGATAAAAAAGCCGGTTTTCATCGTTGCCAGCCCCCGAAATCAGGGGCCCAAAAAAGTTTGAAATTCCTAGGCGTGCACTTAAGCGCCACAGTGCGCAATCGAGTGCGTTGCGTGCCGCACCAGGAGGGAGCAGCGTTTGGATTTCATCCCTCGACGCGCCGCGTGTAACCGCACCACGCACGGCGTCAAGTTGACGGCAGACGCTGGCGGCAGATTCTTGATATTCAAACGCGGGCGTACATTCGCCTAAACCGATAAATCCCTGTTCTTCAACGGTGATCCTGACTACGCTTACGGCATTGCGCAATTCCTGCGCACGCTTGCACGGGCGTGCCAGAGAGAGTTTGACGGTCTCAACCTGCATCTGGCGCATCTCGTGTATCCCTCTGGTGAATGAATAATCAAAACTATTTCATGCAGGGTAATCGCTGACGAATACTTGTTTGTCGGGAGGGTATAACCTCAGGCTATGCCTTGATGCAGACGCCAACATTCCCTTGCCGATATCGCGAAACGCGCGGCAGCTAAAGTAGGAATTGTTGTCCGAAGGCCGTATAATGCGCGCCAATCAACAGCGCATAACCCGGAGAATCTCATGCGTCCGTCAGGCCGAAGTGCACAACAGGTGCGTCCCATCACGCTAACGCGTGGCTATACCAAGCATGCGGAAGGTTCCGTGTTAGTAGCGTTCGGCGACACGAAAGTACTGTGTAACGCGACGGTAGAAGAAGGCGTACCACGCTTTCTGAAAGGGCAGGGAAAAGGCTGGGTAACCGCTGAATACGGCATGCTGCCGCGTGCGACCCATAGCCGCAATGCGCGTGAGGCTGCCAGGGGGAAACAAGGCGGAAGAACGCTGGAAATTCAGCGCCTTATTGCACGTTCTCTGCGCGCTGCCGTTGATCTGGAAAAGCTCGGTGAATACACCATCACGCTGGATTGCGATGTGTTGCAGGCTGATGGCGGCACGCGTACCGCTTCCATTACTGGCGCGTGTGTTGCGCTGGCGGATGCGTTCAATCGCATGGTGGCAAAAGGCCAACTCAAATCCAGCCCGCTCAAAGGCATGGTCGCGGCGGTTTCCGTGGGGATTGTTGCCGGTGAAGCTGTGTGCGATCTCGAATATGTGGAAGATTCTGCCGCGGAAACGGACATGAACGTGGTCATGACCGAAGATGGCCGCATGATTGAGGTGCAGGGCACCGCCGAAGGCGAGCCGTTCAGCCATGAAGAGCTGCTGGCGCTGCTCGCTCTGGCGCGTGGTGGCATTGACACTATCGTCGAGGCGCAGAAAGCGGCATTGACGCAAGCGCCGGTCGCGGACCTCAAGTAAACATGATTGGCATAAACCGCCTGTCATCTCATTAGCCGTTGCCTGGCAGCGGCGTTGTCCATTTTTGCAAAGCGACCCCGGCGTCGCTTTTTTTATGGCTGGAATTCCAGCCATAACCATACTCACCGTGATACGAGGAGATACAGTAATGAAAGCCTATCAGCGCCAATTTATTGAATTCGCGCTTAGCAAACAGGTATTAAAATTCGGCGAATTCACATTGAAGTCCGGGCGTGTCAGCCCCTATTTCTTCAATGCCGGGCTGTTCAATACCGGGCGCGACCTGGCACTTTTGGGCCGTTTTTATGCTGAAGCGTTAGTGGATGCCAGTATCACCTTTGATGTGCTGTTTGGGCCGGCTTACAAGGGGATTCCGATCGCCACGACCACCGCGGTGGCGCTGGCTGAACATCATGAAACCGATGTGCCTTACTGCTTTAACCGTAAAGAAGCCAAAGATCACGGGGAAGGGGGCAATCTGGTCGGTAGCGCGCTGCAAGGCCGAATCATGCTGGTCGATGATGTGATTACCGCAGGTACCGCCATTCGTGAATCCATGGGGATTATCGCGGCAAATGGCGCGACGCTTGCCGGGGTGTTAATTGCACTGGATCGCCAAGAGCGCGGTACAGGAGCCATTTCGGCCATTCAGGAAGTGGAACGCGATTACCAGTGTCAGGTGATTTCCATCATTGCGCTGCAAGACCTGATCAGCTTTTTGGCCGAAAAACCAGAGATGGCCGTGCATCTGGATGCGGTGAAGGCTTATCGCGATCGGTATGGTATAACGGCGTAGTCACCGGTGCACAGGTGTTGATGTTGCCTGAGAGGTTTCTGGCCAGCCTGTTACTTGTGTAAACAGGCCTTGGTGCAGAGGCTCTTAGGCAAAAGCGAGGTGAAGTTAATAGAGTTGGGCGGCAAGCAGTGGCCAACGTGTCTCAAAATCCTGCGTAGGCCGAAAGCGAAATTCTGAGCGCACATAGCGTGACAGCATCCCTTCACAGAAGGCGAGCAGTTGGCTGGCAAGCAGTGACTCGTCATGGACAAGGGTTTTCCCCTCTCGCAGTTTGTGCTCACGCAGCACTTGCTTAAGCTGCGATTCAATGCGCTCAAACAGCTGGTTGATGCGTCCTTGTAAACGATCCTGTTCGAACATCAGCGCATGACCAGTCAAGATGCGCGTCAGGCCGGGGTTGCGTTCAGCAAAACCCAACATGAGTAACAAAATCAACCGCAAGCGTTGGAACGTATCTTTCTCATCTTGCAGGATCAGATTGATACGTGTTGTCAGCGAATCCTCAATAAACTCGATAAGGCTGTCAAACATCCGCGTTTTGCTGGGAAAGTGCCGATAGAGTGCGGCTTCGGAAACCCCGACCATTGCGGCAAGCTTTGCGGTAGTGATGCGTTGGCTGCCATCACTGGATTCCAGCATTTGCGCCAACGCTTGCAAGATTTCCTCGCGGCGATTCCTTTTCGTATTCTCTTTCTCTGCCATGTCAGAAAAGACCCTTGATCAAAAAGAAGCTGACAACTATTTAGAATTATTTAGGGCAACGTCTTGAATAAACGCTACAAAGACACGCGATTGACCGCGTGTCCAAGGGGTAACGCAGGGTATACCCCTTTTCGAATCAACGACGACCTGAATGGCCGAAGCCGCCTTCTCCGCGTTCTGTTCCTACAAAATCATCGACAATGTTGAATTCGGCCTGAACGACGGGAACAAATACCATCTGTGCGAGGCGTTCACCGGGTTCGATAGTGAAAGCTTGCTGGCTACGGTTCCAAACGGAAACCATCAGTTGTCCCTGATAATCAGAGTCGATAAGCCCGACCAGATTACCTAATACCACACCGTGCTTATGCCCCAGCCCTGAGCGAGGGAGGATCACAGCAGCCAGGCTGGGATCGGCGATATGGATAGCGATACCCGTTGGCACCAGTATCGTCTCGCCTGCGGCTAGCGCGATCCCTTCATCAATACAGGCTCGAAGGTCAAGGCCAGCCGAGCCTGCGGTGGCATAGGTCGGTAACGGGAACTGTTGACCAATGCGTGCATCAAGAATTTTTACGTCGATTTTTTTCATCATAACGGCGGACAATCTCATCGATTAAATGTTGGCCAAGGAGGCGCTTTTCGCACAGAGGTAAACGGGTGTCACCCTCCGGCCAAAACAGCTGCAACGCGTTGGTGTCACTGTTGAATCCCTGCCCTGAAAGGGACACATCATTCGCGCAAATCAGATCCAGATTCTTACGCGTCAGTTTTTGTCGCGCGTATTCTTCCACATTCTGGGTTTCGGCAGCAAATCCAACGACGAAAGGGCGACCCGCTGACATGGCCGCAACCCCGGCAATAATATCTGGGTTTTTAACCAGTGTGATACTGATTTCATCACCCTGTTTTTTAATTTTGTCGTTGGCTATCTGTTTAGCCCGGTAATCGGATACGGCGGCACAGCCGATGACAATCTGCTGCTGTGCCGCATGAGACATCACCGCCTGCTGCATGTCCAACGCGCTGGTTACGTCAATGCGCTGAACGCCAGCGGGTGTGGGTAATGACACAGGACCGGTGACCAGCGTCACGTGAGCGCCACGCTCTGCCGCTGCTTGAGCGATGGCAAATCCCATCTTGCCGGAACTGTGATTGGTAATGAAACGTACCGGATCAAGCGCCTCACGCGTTGGTCCCGCCGTGATCATAATGTTGAGATGTTGCAGATCGTTGACGCGCGAGAAATACCCGTCGGCAAGTTCAACGATCGCCGACGGATCAATCATTCTACCAGGACCCACATCACCGCAGGCCTGACTGCCGCTGTCGGGGCCCCACACCAGGCCACCGCGCCGTGCCAATGTGGCGAGATTATCCTGTGTTGGTGTCGCACGATACATCTGCTGATTCATGGCAGGTGCAATAGCGACGGAGGCTGCCGTTGCCAGACAAAGCGTGGTGAGCAAATCGTTAGCCATGCCAGCGGCTAAACGTGCAATCACATCTGCCGTTGCGGGAGCAAGAATAACCAGGTCCGCCCATTTTCCCAGCTCAATGTGCCCCATCGACGCTTCGGCTGCAGGATCGAGCAGATCGTCTGATACTGGGTATCCTGAAACCGCCTGAAGCGTGAGCGGTGTAATAAATGCCTTGGCGGCAGGTGTCATTACCACGCGGACTTCTGCACCGCGATCGCGCAGACGACTGACAATTTCTGGGCACTTGTAAGCGGCGATACCGCCGCTGATGCCGAGCACGATTTTTTTACCGGAGAGCCCAGGCTGATTGGAAAATCCCGTCATCATCTTTGTCCGATTAACGCCTAAGAGGAAACATTTTATCATAACCTTGCCGGATGAGCGGAATCTTGCTCGCGTTTGTGTATGCTCATGACGCTTTGTTGCAGGACGTCTTGCGTGAGGTTATGCAGGTGTTTGCTTGAGCCCTCGCCGCGCCACCGCGAGCCTGCCATGATAGGGTAACGATGGAAAGGAGGCGCAACGGGCTTTGTTGAATAATTTAACCGTTTGATTTACATCTTCTTTAGTTAGAATGCATTTACAGAGAATGTATTTTGTTAGAACGACAAATCAAATAGTTAGCACAATAAAAAGCATTCCGAGAGGAAAAATTAGTCGTTGAAATTTTATAATGCTTATATAAATCAGTATCTTAAATTATTCAACAAAGCCGGCGCAACGGTGTGGATTGACGATCAGGCTCCACGTGAAAAGCTTATTGTTTCGGGGGCTGAAGCGCTTACGGATGTGGAACTGCTGGCCATTTTTCTGCGCACTGGGTTGCCGGGAGTTCACGTGATGGCCTTGTCAGAGCAACTGCTGCATCATTTTGGCTCCCTCTACCATGTCATGATGGCAGAGCAACGAACATTTTGCGCCGTGAAAGGGATGGGCGTTGTTAAATTTGTGCAATTTCAGGCGGTAGCGGAGTTGGCGCGGCGACTATACGCCACGCGTTTGGTGAAAGAAAAAGCGATGCTGAATCCCGATCTGACCCTGCGATACCTGCAATCGGCGTTGGCTCATCAGGCGCGAGAGATTTTTACCGTGCTATTTCTCGATAATCAGCACCGTGTGATTCGACATCAAGAGATGTTTGCCGGTAGTATAGCCAACCGACTTAAAAATGATTACATCCTATGCCCTGATATGCGGCAAAGAAGCATAGCTGGCTGTTATCAAAATAATGTCGCTTGGCTATACGATGACTGACCTGACTGAAGTCTGTTCCCTTTGGGTAAAAACGTCGTATCAGCCCGTTGGTGTGCTCATTCAAGCCCCTCTCCCAGGAATGATAAGGATGGGCAAAGTAGACCTGCGCCCCTGTGATTTGAGTAATTTGCTCGTGCAGAGCGAATTCAGGGCCGTTATCAGCTGTTAGGGTCTTAAACTTGCAAAAGGTATTAGCTTCAATGTCCCTGAAAGCAGCAACCACAGTCTCCGCACGCTTATTAGGCAGTTTGCGAATGATGACGGTTTTCAATGCTTTATCTACGATGGTTAACAAGAATGACTTCTGGTCTTTGCCAAAAATAGTGTCAATTTCGAAGTGGCCAGGCTCCTGTTTAAGCTCGGCTTGAGCTGGGCGATACTCAATACCAACACGGTTGGGAATAGGGCCTGATTTGAGGTTTTCGGCATTGTACCTGTAACGTTTTCCCCGATGAGGAAGTTGCTGATATAGCCAACCGACTTAAAAATGATTACATCCTATGCCCTGATATGCGGCAAAGAAGCATAGCTGGCTGTTATCAAAATAATGTCGCTTGGCTATATAGCTCCCCGCCAGCCTGTCTCTCCTGCAGGATATAGCGATATAGCGTATTCTTGCTGACAGATATACCGAATTCCAGGTGCAAACGGCCACTGATGATTTCAGGTGAAGAGTGAGTGGAAAGCGCCTGCCTGATGAAGTTCTGAATGTGTGGCTCCAACTGGTAAAAAGCATTGTTTGGCAGAGGCTTATGACGGCGTTCCCGCGCCAGAGTGTCCGCCCTTCTACAGCAGTAGACACCATTGAAAGTAGGGTCGGTATTGCGTCTGAGTTCCCTGCTGATGGTCGAGCGAGGCAGAGCAAGCTCTCTGGCGATGGTAGCTTGGTTGACACCTTCACCACGCCGCTTTTCGATGTAGAACCGTTCTTTCTGAGTCAGATGTTTTCCCTGCATGCAACAGGCTCTCCAGTATGGCCAGAACGGTGATTTTATCCGACTCTGGCAAGTGGGTCACTTTGTTGCGTTTCGAGTGGGAATGGGGCAGAGGGCTATCAACCCGTGAGATTCAGGCTCACTTTAAAGAAGTCTACGGGGTCGATGTTTCCGCTGGCTTCATTTCTCAAGTGACCAATGCCGTGATGGATGACGTTAAGCGCTGGCAGCAACGGCCGCTGGATGCGTTTTATCCCATTGTTTACCTTGACTGTATTGTGGTCAAAAGCCAGGACGGCGGAGCCGTGACCAACAAGTCTGTTTACTTGGCTCTAGGCATCAACGGCCAGGGCGAAAAAGAGCTGCTGGGGCTATGGATAGCCAAAACCGAGGGGGCCAAGTTCTGGTTATCTGTAATGACAGAACTGAAAAATCGTGGGCTACAGGACATCTTCATCGCCTGCTGCGATGGCCTGAAGGGTGCACTGGTCAAGTAAATCAGGACACTTTTTTCTCAGCCATTTGTTCATAACGCACCGGAGACAGATCCCCGTTAGCGGCATGATGCCTGTCTAGGTTGTAGTAGCGGATATACGTCGCCACATCCTGCTCCATGTAAGCCCGTGTTGGCTGGGGTACCAGCAGCAACCATTCATGTTTCAGACTGCCCCAGAAGCGCTCCATCACCGCATTATCCCAGCAGGCACCCACGTCTCCCATACTGCTCCTCAGCCTGTAGCTGCTCAGCAGCGCCTGAAAGCGTTGTCCCGTGTACTGCGCCCCCCTGTCCGTATGCACCACCAGGCCCGGCGGGGGAGTTCGCAGGTTATATGCCTTCATCAGGGCCCCGCAGACCAGCGATGAGGTCATCCGTCTGTCCACCTGCCAGCCCACTATCTGCCGGGAGTACAAATCCATAATAGCCGCCAGATACAGCCAGCCTTCACCGGTCTTCAGATACGTGATGTCACTCGCCCACACCTGATTTGGCCCCGGCGGGTTAAAATTCTGGTTCAGCAGGTCTGGGGCCACCTCTGCACCCGGGCGGGGTTTTGTCGTGACCTTATAAGTCCGGCGCTGTCGGCAGACCAGCCCCTCTTCCTGCATGATTTTCCTCACCCGCCAGCGGCTGATTATGATGCCTTCTCCACGAAGCCTTTTGACCAGCGTCCGGCTTCCTGCTCCCTGCCTGCTGGCGGCGAACAGCGCCTTTAACCTGACCCGGACCTCCACGTCTTTTTGCAGCGGTTCGGCGGGCTTTTTTCGCCATGCATACCAGGCAGAGGCCGTCACACGCATGACCCGACAGAGTGTACGAACGCTGAAGTCAGTGGCATTGTCGAGAATGAACCGGTATCTCACGACATATGTTTCGCGAAGAAGGCACTCGCCTTTTTTAGTATCTCCTTCTCTGTACGTAACTCTTTGTTTTCCTTTTGTAACCGTTTTAACTCTGCACGTTCATCATCGCTGAGTACGCCGTTGCTTTGCTCGCGTGCCAGCGAGACCCATGTATGCAGGGTTTTGTTGCTTATGCCCAGCGATGCTGCTGCCCTGGCTATCGTATAGCCCTGCTCTGTTACCAGGGCAACGGCTTCCTTTTTAAACTCAGGGGTAAATTGTCGTTTATGGTTCACTAAACACCTCCGTTTTGGATGTAAGTTTAGTGTCCTGATTATTCAACCACTACAGGGCTTTCCTGATGCCATTGAAGCTGTTTACCCGCATACGCGGGTACAGCTCTGCATCGTGCATCAGGTGCGGAACTCGCTGCGCTACGTCGGCTGGAAAGAGCGTAAAGCCGTTGCTGCTGACCTCCGCACTATCTATAGTTCCGCAACGCTAGAGGGCGCTGAAGAGGCCCTGGATGCCTTCGCGGCCAAATGGGATGAGCAGTTCCCGACGATCAGCCCATCGTGGAGAAATAATTGGGAACGTCTCATCGTCATTTTTGATTTTCCGCCGGAGATCCGCAAGGTTATCTACACCACCAACGCGATAGAGTCGTTAAATGCTTCATTGCGCAAGATAACGAAAACGCGACGAATATTTCCAACGGATGACTCGGTGCTAAAATTATTCTATCTAGCCTTGCATAATATCTCGGCTAAATGGACCCTACCAATCAGAGACTGGAAACCGGCTATGAGCCAATTCATGTTGATGTATGGAGATCGGATTTCCGGTTAAGCGATGGAGCCATTTACACGAAATTCTTTACAGACTCGCGACCGATGGATTAAGAGTCCACTGCTCTACCAACTGAGCTAACAACCCGTAGTGGCATAATTAATTAGAGGGCAGTGACGAGAAAAGCTTTCACAACCAGAGAGAGAATACCCAAAATTCCAGCACTCAGCATCCAGCGAATTAACTTCTGCTCAGAGCGGATACCGGCCATCTCAAGCTGCAAGTCTTTGCGGACTAAAGATATCTGCGCTTCAGTTTTCTCGAAGCGAGCCTGCATCTGAGCTTCGTTCTTCTCGAAGCGAGCGTCAATATCCTTACGGACATCGGCGATCTCTGCGGATAAGTCCTTACGGACATCGGCTATCTGCGCGTCGGTCTTCTCGAAGCGGGCTTGCATCTCTTTACGCACGTCCTCAAGGTCACGCTTGGTAGCTACATCCGCCACCTCATGAGATTTACGAACGACGAGCGAAATCGCCTTGGCTTGCTCACTGGTAAGCCCGGCGGTTTGAAGCTCTTCTGACGCCTGCAATGTATCAAATGCAACCTGGCCCATGGGAAATCCTCCTGTGTTAAGCCAAGTGTAAGCGATCTGACCGCCAATCTGCAAAATTTTACAAGTGAGTCTGCTAATACCTTTAACCACATCCGTTTCATTATGGAGAAATCGTTATGTCTAAATTAGTTGTCATTGAAAATACGGTCGTCCGTCAGGACGCTTTTTGGCTTTACTGCCTTAACGATTTGCACCGCGCCGCCGTTGCACAAGGTAAAGCGCTACCCATTAATAAATAGTCAAAATTATTTTTAATGCATGGCGCTATACATTGATTATATTAGAAAATGCTATGGACAGCCCCTTAAAGAAACGTCTATTTATTAGTGGTCATAGCTATATTGAAAAGGATATAGCGATCAGATGCGCCAATCTCCTAATAGTTTGATTTATTTAACAAAGTCGTATGAAGCATGAGAGTTAGGCTGTGTCCCTTAATTGCTTGAGCTATAGTATCCATCGGCTTTGTTGAATAAATCGAACTTTCAGGGGATCGCCGGATCAAAGCACTATCATCGCTCCCGATAGCAGCTCCCCATGGCAAAGCAAAAGTTTAAAATCACCAACTGGCCCACCTACAACAAAGCACTCAGACAACGCGGCTCCCTGACGGTCTGGCTTGATGAGTCGGCCATCGCTGCATGGACTGACAGTTCTTCGCCTGAAGGTCGTGGTCGGCCGCTTTACTACACCGATATGGCTGTTACCACGGTTTTGATGATAAAGCGCGTGTTTAACCTGTCGCTCCGGGCATTACAGGGCTTTGTCGACTCGGTTTTTACACTGATGAGCCTGCCACTGCGCTGCCCGGACTACTCTCTGGTCAGTCGGCGGGCAAAAACCGTCAGTATCAGCATAAAAACGCCAACGCGTGGTGAAATATCGCATCTGGTCATCGACAGTACCGGTCTGAAGGTCTTTGGCGAAGGTGAATGGAAAGTCAGGCAGCATGGGGCTGACAGACGAAGAGTGTGGCGCAAGCTTCATCTGGCAGCAGACAGTGCGACGCATGAGATTATCTGTGCCGACTTATCGCTCAGCGGAACGACAGATGCGCAGGCACTGCCGGGCCTGATTAACCAAACCCACCGAAAAATCAGGGAAGTGTCAGCAGACGGTGCTTATGACGCCCGTTACTGCCACGATGCGTTGCTAAGAAAGAAAATCAGGCCCCTTATCCCGCCGCGAAGCGGAGCCAAATACTGGCCGGACAAGTACCATGAACGTAACCATGCGGTGGCGAATCAGCGTCTGAGCGGGAGTAATGATATGTGGAAAAAGAAAGTGGGTTATCACCGGCGTTCAGTGGCAGAAACAGCGATGTTCCGCATAAAAACTTTGCTGGGTGGCCATCTGAGCCTGCGTGACTATGAGGCTCAAGTAGGTGAAGCCATAGCGATGGTCAAAGCGCTGAACCGTATGACGTTGTTGGGTATGCCACACAGCGTCAGGATAGGATAACAGGTGTAGCAGAGGGAGTCATCCTGTCGGCTAATTCTGATTTATTCAACAAAGCCGTGCCTGGTGTGAGGCGGCATAAGAGTTTCAGAAAAGGAGTACAGCGAGGGGCGGGAACGAGAGGGTAAAACAGCGCATCTGTAAAACAGACACGCTGTTGCAGTATTACCGTATTACGCGCGCTTGGCTTCTGCGGCGGCTTTTACGATCACGGCAAAAGCATCTGCTTTCAGCGACGCGCCACCTACCAGTGCGCCGTCGATGTCCGGCTGCGTAAAGAGTTCAGCCGCGTTGGCCGCGTTGACCGAGCCGCCGTACTGAATGATGACCTGGTCGGCGACTGCTTTGTCCTGCTTGGCGATATGGTCACGGATAAACTTATGCACCGCTTGTGCCTGAGCAGGTGTTGCTGATTTGCCGGTGCCAATCGCCCATACGGGTTCGTAGGCGATAACCGCACCGTTAAAAGCGGTGGCACCCAATGTGCTCAATACCGCATCCAACTGACGGGAGACAACCGCTTCAGTTTCACCGGCTTCGTTTTCGGCTTCGGTTTCACCGATGCACAGCACGGGGATCAATCCGGCTTCTTTCAACACGCCAAATTTTTTCGCAATGAATGCATCGCTTTCTTTGTGGTAGGTGCGGCGTTCGGAGTGGCCGATGATGATGTATTTTGCACCGATGTCTTTCAACATGGTGGCAGAGGTTTCGCCCGTGTAGGCGCCGGACAGGTTAACATCGACGTTCTGTGCGCCGAGGGCAATGCGACCACCGGCCAATTGATGATTTGCCTGATCCAGATACAGCTCGGGCGGCGCGATGGCGACGTTGCAGCCAGTCACTGTGCTGAGTTCTTTACGCAAACCGGCGATCAGCTCGATAACCATGTGCGTGCTGCCGTTCAGCTTCCAGTTACCCATTACTAATGGATGACGCATCTTTTTTCCTCCGAATAGGGATAGCAAGTAATTTTATTTTTCAGACAGTATAGAGACCAAAGCCGCGAGAAACTCGGATTTTCATCACTCAATGCCAGCGCGATCACGGTTCAGATAACGTTAGCTTAATCGGTTCAACAGCGAATGTTATCCCGTTTTCCCCATTATCTGCCACTACATATCGCAATGCGCCTTCCGTTTGTTGGTAAAAGCCCTGACGTTTGCCGATATCCAGCAATTCCGTGATCTTCTTGCTGCTTTGTTCTTCGGAGAGCGAAGGAATAAAGTGGCGCAGCAGCGCGGCCATATACTGGATAGACTGCGCGCGGCGCGCACCGGTTTCAGGATCGCCCACCTGAGGGTGGTAGGTCAGCTGCATGGTTTTTATTTTGCCAGTGCCTCGCTCCAGGGCCGTTGACGCGTAGAGTTGGGCATTGATTCTGCTCGCAGCCCGCGTCAGCGGTCCGGCGGGCTCGCCGGTATCCACCGCGCGGAATTCCACGATCGGTAATGAGGGGTTGCTGAGGTTATAGCGCGTGCGAAATTGTGGGATAGTCTGGTCGAACGTGGGCGCGTCGGGCAGCAGGTACGGTGCCACCATGGCGTCTTTTGACGGCACAAGGGGTTGCGCGTGAACCTCCGGTCCAGACGTCAGTAAGAGCAGGAGTAACGCTGGGGCAACGAGCCGTATATTCATAGTTCCGCTATTGAAGTGTTCCGTTTTCAAAAGAGAGCGTTATCAGAGCAAGAAGGGAGGCTCTGACAACGGGCGCTTGTCTCATTAAAGCGGGATTTGGGCGTGATTGTCAAAAGGCTCGTGCTGGCACACCCTTGTTGACCCCTTCTGTCAGTAAGCGGTATTCACCTTGAGAATAAATGTGCTGATGAGAGAAGATACAATATCTTTTCTTTGTTAGCGTTATATTACGCATTGTTGTTTATTTGTGGTTGTAGGGTGAATAAATATTATCGACCAAAATGAGAGATTATTAACAGTATTTAAAATATTCGCGATAATGTATCACGGTATACGTAAGTGACGATTTCTCTTGATATATAACCCGTTAAGCTTTGTGTAAATTACATCGGTTTCAACATAATAATATAGAGTATTGAGGGGAGCGAAATGAGCGTAAAATCAATATTAACTGCCGCTATTCTTTCGTGTTTTGGGATGACCGCCCATGCGGAACAAGTCATGGACACGGATGTGGTGGTGGGGGGGCGGGGCATCAGGGTCTGCGGCAGCCTATGCATTAACCGAACAGGGGCTGAAGGGCTTTGTTGAATAATTTAACCGTTTGATTTACATCTTCTTTAGTTAGAATGCATTTACAGAGAATGTATTTTGTTAGAACGACAAATCAAATAGTTAGCACAATAAAAAGCATTCCGAGAGGAAAAATTAGTCGTTGAAATTTTATAATGCTTATATAAATCAGTATCTTAAATTATTCAACAAAGCCGGGCTGAAGGTCATTAATCTGGAGAAACTTCCGCAGACCGGGGGAACCGGACAATTTTCGGAAGGGATATTTGCGGTAGAAAGTAAAATACCGCGGGAAAATAACCATGTATTTACTCGCGATCATGCCTTTAAGTTAGTGATGGATTACAGCCACTGGCGACCTAATGCCAAGCTGGTACGCAATTATATTAATAAATCAGCGGATACCATCGATTGGCTACAAGCGCTCGGCGTTCATTTTGAGGCTTTGTTGAATAACTTAACATACTGATTTATATAAGCATTATAAAATTTCAACGACTAATTTTTCCTCTCGGAATGCTTTTTATTGTGCTAACTATTTGATTTGTCGTTCTAACAAAATACATTCTCTGTAAATGCATTCTATAGCCAAGCGACTTAATTTTGATTACACCATATGGACTGAGAACAAACTCTCTGTATCGCAACCCATCTCTCTTTTTTTGCTTTTTGCTTGTGCCCATTTATGCTCAATTGGGTTAAGATCTGGCGAATATGTAGGCAAATACTCCACCATATACCCTGCATCGATGATGACTTGTTGAATATTATGTTTTTTGTGAAAAGTGGCATTGTCCATCATGATTACACTGTTTTTAGGGAGTACTGGGATAAGGACTTGTGTGACCCAGGCATAGAAAACATCGCTGTTAATATTGATATCAAATAATCCGATAGCAAACAGCGTTGTGCCTAATAAAGCGCCGATAACATTTGTTCTTCCCCTAGCTCCCCAGTTCTTCAGGCCAAAACACCGTTGACCTTTTGGGGAATAGCCGTGAGTCCGTGGGGCATCGTGTGAAAAACCACTTTCATCAATAAAAACAATAGGTTTACCTTCTTTTTCATACTGTTGTTTTTTTTGTTGAAATCCCTGCCGGGCGTTTTCGTCGGCTTTCGGATGACGTAGAGTTTTTTTTATAGGTCAATCCCAGCTTTTTAAGCGCTTGCCAAATGGCCTTCTGACAAACGCCAAAACGCTCTGCACGTTCTTTTTGGTAAGCATCTGGATATTGTTCAACATCTTTTATCAACTCGGATTTATCGATCTTTCGCTGACGCGTGGTCGATGCTTTTGACTCTATTTGATTAATCCAACGCGATACAGAGGCAGGGCCAATCCGAAATTGCTTCGCTGTTTCTCGGATACTCAACCCTTCGTTTTTCCGTGTAGATATCACTTTACGTCTAAAATCAATTGAATAGCTCATTTAAATAATGTAATCAAAATTAAGTCGTTTAGCTATAACTAAAGAAGATGTAAATCAAACGGTTAAATTATTCAACAAAGCCTCATTTTGAGAAAGGCTTTGTTGAATAAATCGAACTTTCAGGGGATCGCCGGATCAAAGCACTATCATCGCTCCCGATAGCAGCTCCCCATGGCAAAGCAAAAGTTTAAAATCACCAACTGGCCCACCTACAACAAAGCACTCAGACAACGCGGCTCCCTGACGGTCTGGCTTGATGAGTCGGCCATCGCTGCATGGACTGACAGTTCTTCGCCTGAAGGTCGTGGTCGGCCGCTTTACTACACCGATATGGCTGTTACCACGGTTTTGATGATAAAGCGCGTGTTTAACCTGTCGCTCCGGGCATTACAGGGCTTTGTCGACTCGGTTTTTACACTGATGAGCCTGCCACTGCGCTGCCCGGACTACTCTCTGGTCAGTCGGCGGGCAAAAACCGTCAGTATCAGCATAAAAACGCCAACGCGTGGTGAAATATCGCATCTGGTCATCGACAGTACCGGTCTGAAGGTCTTTGGCGAAGGTGAATGGAAAGTCAGGCAGCATGGGGCTGACAGACGAAGAGTGTGGCGCAAGCTTCATCTGGCAGCAGACAGTGCGACGCATGAGATTATCTGGGCTTTGTTGAATAATTTAAGATACTGATTTATATAAGCATTATAAAATTTCAACGACTAATTTTTCCTCTCGGAATGCTTTTTATTGTGCTAACTATTTGATTTGTCGTTCTAACAAAATACATTCTCTGTAAATGCATTCTAACTAAAGAAGATGTAAATCAAACGGTTAAATTATTCAACAAAGCCGATTATCTGTGCCGACTTATCGCTCAGCGGAACGACAGATGCGCAGGCACTGCCGGGCCTGATTAACCAAACCCACCGAAAAATCAGGGAAGTGTCAGCAGACGGTGCTTATGACGCCCGTTACTGCCACGATGCGTTGCTAAGAAAGAAAATCAGGCCCCTTATCCCGCCGCGAAGCGGAGCCAAATACTGGCCGGACAAGTACCATGAACGTAACCATGCGGTGGCGAATCAGCGTCTGAGCGGGAGTAATGATATGTGGAAAAAGAAAGTGGGTTATCACCGGCGTTCAGTGGCAGAAACAGCGATGTTCCGCATAAAAACTTTGCTGGGTGGCCATCTGAGCCTGCGTGACTATGAGGCTCAAGTAGGTGAAGCCATAGCGATGGTCAAAGCGCTGAACCGTATGACGTTGTTGGGTATGCCACACAGCGTCAGGATAGGATAACAGGTGTAGCAGAGGGAGTCATCCTGTCGGCTAATTCTGATTTATTCAACAAAGCCTTTGAGAAACTGACCTCGAATTATCCCGGTGGCTATTATATAGCTAAGCGACATTATTTTGATAACAGCCAGCTATGCTTCTTTGCCATATATCAGGGCATCGGCTGTAATCATTTTTAAGTCGGTTGGCTATACCTGGCATATTTATCAGGGCCGTGGGCGCGCAGTGATTGATGTTCTGCAACAGCATTTTGCCGACAAGGGAGGGAAACTGCTGGTGAAAACAGCAGGCAAACAGCTCATTACCGATGAAAAAGGAAAAGTCGTAGGACTCATGGCCGAAAGCTCTGCCGGCGAAGCCATTCGTATCAATGCCAAAACCGTGGTTATTGCCACCGGTGGTTTCGGCAGCAATAAAGAGATGCTAACGGAGTATACGCGCTTTCCCGATGTGGAAGTGGTTGGTATTCCGGGGAAAGTGGGTGACGGTATTAAAATGGCCTGGGCAGCCGGCGCAGCAAAAGATGGCCGTGAATTTATCAATATGTCCTATCGTCCGGGGCCATCAAAAGAGTCCACCACCAACCATTACGCGGCTTCTGCCAAACAGCCCCACTTGTGGCTAAACACCAAGGACGAACGATTCACCAACGAAGCCAATATCGAACAGAGGCCCTTTGCTGGTAATGCCTTGGAAAACCAGGGGGGAACAATGTTTGTGTTGTATGACGAGGCCCCATTCCCAGTCGAAATGCAACAAAGTGACCCACTGGCCAGACCCGGATAAAATCACCGTTCTGGCCCTACTGGAGATCCCGTTGCATGCAGGGAAAACATCTGACTCACAAAGAGCGGTTCTACATCGAAAAACGGCGTGATGATGGGGTTAACCAGGCCACCATCGCCCGGGAACTGGAGCTTCCTCGTTCTACCATCAGCAGGGAACTCAGACGCAATACCGACGCCGCTTTCAACGGGGTCTATTCCTGCAGAAGGGCCGAAACGTTGGCCAGAGGGCGGCGGCAGAAAACACGGCCGGACAGCGTGATTAACCAGCTTGAACCGCACATTCAGGACTTTATCAGAACGGCGCTGTCTACCCACACCTCACCTGAGGTCATCAGTGGGCGCCTGGTCCTGGAATTTGGCCTGTCCGTCAGCAAGAACTCGCTCTATCGCTATATCCAGCAGGAGCGCCGGGCCTGCGGTGAGCTGTATCAGCAGCTCCCTCATCGGGGTAAACGGTATAACTATCAGACCGATGAGAACAAACGCGGTCCTATTCCCAACCGTGTTGGCATTGAGCAGCGGCCGGCCGTTGCTGACCTCAAGCAGGAACCCGGGCATTTCGAGATTGACACCATCTTTGGCAAAGATCAGAAATCATTCCTGCTGACGGTGGTCGATAAAGCCGTCAAGCTGGTCATCATTCGCAAACTGCCCAACAAGCGAGCAGAGACAGTGGTAGCGGCCTTCAGGGACATCGTTGCCAATACCTTCTGCGAGTTTAAAACCCTGACTGCTGACAACGGTTCTGAATTTTCCCAGCACGGGGAAATTACAAAAGTCACGGGGGCACCGGTCTACTTTGCCCGGCCATATCATTCCTGGGAACGCGGGTTGAATGAGCATACCAACGGGCTGATACGGCGTTTTTACCCGAAGGGAACGGACTTCAATTATGTCACCCATCGCAAGGTTGCAGCACTCGAACACCTGCTCAATACGCGAGGCAGAAAATCGCTGGGTTATCGTTCTCCAAATGAGGTATTTTTAACGCACTTACAGGCGGCATAATGCCCTACCGTTTTGTTGCGTTTCGACTGGGAATGGGGCCCCCTGCACCCACAATGACAACATCAAACGATTCCACAGTGCGTTCTCCTACCAATGGTGATATAAAAAATAAGCATTTTTCCCGATAACCTACGGGCGGCTGATTGTAGTGTCAGGCACGAAGGGATGCCAGTGTAACAAAATGTATATTTATACAAGAATATGTATTTTTTAAATTTTATTAAGATAAATCCGATCAATAGCCGAATTGGTCATCTTTTCGTCAAAAAAAGTCATATTTTCCTTTTCCCGTTTAGGCTTGTCGCAGATAATGCGCCGCGTTCATGACCACAAATGGCCTAACGCTTATGCTACATTTATTTACCGGGGTTGATTTTCATACCGGTCTGATGCTGATTTTGGCACTGGTATTTGTTCTGTTCTATGAAGCCATCAACGGCTTTCACGATACGGCGAATGCTGTTGCCACCGTTATATATACGCGCGCGATGCGGGCGGAATATGCGGTTGTCATGGCCGGACTGTTTAACTTTTTCGGCGTGATGCTAGGTGGGTTGAGCGTGGCTTATGCCATCGTGCATTTGCTGCCTACTGATTTGCTGCTTAACGTCAGTTCTGCGCACGGCCTGGCCATGGTGTTCTCCATGCTGCTGGCGGCGATTATCTGGAACCTGGGCACCTGGTACTTTGGTTTGCCAGCCTCCAGTTCCCACACCTTGATTGGTTCTATCATCGGGATTGGTTTAACCAACGCCCTGCTCACCGACACCTCTGTCGTGGATGCGCTCAACGTTCCCAAAATGATCAGTATTTTCCTGTCACTGATTCTTTCTCCGATTGTGGGGATGGTGGTCGCGGGCTTGGTGTTGTTTGTGCTGTTGCGCTTTTGGAATAGCAACAAGAAACGTAAACGCGTTCACTTAACGCCAGCCGATCGTGAAAAGCTGGATGGCAAACGTAAGCCGCCGTTCTGGACGCGTACCGCGCTGATTATCTCTGCTATTGGCGTCAGCTTCTCCCACGGCGCTAACGATGGTCAGAAAGGTATCGGCCTGATCATGCTGGTGCTGATTGGCGTTGGACCGGCTGGCTTTGTTGTCAACATGAGCGCTTCCGGCTATGAGATCAGCCGCACGCGTGATGCAGTTGTCAATTTGCAGGAGTTCTACCAGCAGCACGGCGATGCGCTCAAACATGTTATCGACCTCTCTACGCCGGTAGCGGCGACAGAAACGGTGTTGCCTGATAATGGCGTTAAAGAGTTCCACTGCGACAGTTCGCGCGTAATGATCGCCATCGAACGTTCACTGGGCCTGCTGAATAACCTGAAGAGTTATGATCAGTTGAATGCCGAGGATCGCGGTCGCGTGCGTCGCTTACTGATGTGCATCGCGGATACCATGGACAAGGTGGCAAAATTGCCGGAAACCACGTCGGAAGATCGCCGTTTTCTGAACAACCTGCGTCAGGATATGTTGAAAACCGTTGAGTACGCGCCGTTATGGATTATCGTTGCCGTCGCATTGGCGCTCTCATTGGGCACCATGGTGGGCTGGCGTCGCGTCGCGGTAACTATCGGCGAGAAGATCGGTAAACGTGGCATGACCTACGCACAAGGGGTGTCTGCACAGGTGACGGCTGCGCTGTCAATTGGTGTGGCGAGCTATACCGGTATGCCGGTGTCCACCACCCATGTGCTCTCCTCTGCGGTTGCGGGCACCATGATCGTGGATGGCGGCGGCGTACAGGGTAAAACGGTTAAGAACATCCTGTTGGCATGGGTGTTTACGCTGCCGGTTTCTCTGGTGATGTCTGGCGTGCTGTATTGGTTGGCGCTGAAACTGATTTAATCCGTCAGGATTGATACTGCACGTAATAAAAAGGCGATTCGAGAGAATCGCCTTTTATATTTCTAGATTACACATTGTTAAGTACCCAATCGCTAAATACCAAATCATCATGGACAGCAAACTTACCAGTATCAGCCCGCACAGTGCGGAGGTCAGCATAAACTGGCCTCGTACTCGCTCACAGCGGCGCATAAATGCTTCATCGTGATGCTCCAGATAGCGCTGTGCGTAAATGTAGCGAACCAGCCGAATCTGCTTACTGGGTTGTCCGTGGGAAGTGAAAAATCCTCCGCCATCCACATACTGGTACAACAGCGGGTCTCAATCGCGCAGGATCGTCAGCAGTACGCGCAAAGAAGAATAATAGCGCGCCATGTTGATGACACAGACGATGCACAAGGCCCAGAAAAGCGCAAATGTACTGATCATGCTCCCCTCCCGGATTATGTTATTCGTCAGAACGAGGATGTGGTGAACATCCTACGGCGTTTCTGCGAATCGTTTTGCCACACGTTCATTACGCGATTTTATTAAGCGGGCGAAGAAAGGGTAAATCGCCCTTGTCTTTTGCTCTACCGGGCGGTATGCAGTACGGTAATCGAAAGACCTCAAGCACCGCAACGGAACACCGCTCGCCTCACCCTGAATGAGAGGCTCAGCAACCGAATGGCACGCTGATATCCCCCTCACTGTTATTGTAGAAGAGGAAAACAGATTTTTGCCACAGAGTGACCGATATCAAATAATTTTGACGATTTTCCCTACTCTTTTTCCCGGTTTTGTAGCGGATTGTCGTGAATCCAGACGTGATAGGGAGCCGTTTCTACTACACTTATCAATGAGTACGAGAATTTTACGGTCAGATTGCCGTTCCCGTGAGCCGTTGTGCAATAATCGCTTGCACGTAGCGCGGGCGCTGTGCGGGTTATAGCCAACCGACTTAAAAATGATTACATCCTATGCCCTGATATGCGGCAAAGAAGCATAGCTGGCTGTTATCAAAATAATGTCGCTTGGCTATATCTCGCAAAATGCGGTAAATATGTGGCGGTGTGATCTGCTGAACATAACAAAAATCGGCAGGGGTGGTATTCTATAGCCAAGCCGTTAAGTATCAGATTAGCAGGCGGAAAAATCTGCTGAACCATTAATGTGTCTTTACGGAAGAAGCTTATTATGGCTTATAAACATATCCTGATTGCTGTTGACCTTTCTCCAGAAAGTAAAGTGTTAGTTGAAAAGGCGGTCTCGATGGCAAGGCCGTACAATGCCAAAGTCTCGTTGATCCATGTCGATGTCAATTACTCCGATCTCTACACCGGCCTGATTGACGTGAATCTGGGCGACATGCAGCAGCGTATTTCTGAAGAAACGCAAAACGCGTTAACCGATCTCTCTAAAAACGCCGGTTATCCGATCACGGAAACCTTGAGTGGCAGTGGCGATCTTGGGCAGGTATTGGTGGATGCTATCAAGAAATATGATGCTGACCTGGTGTTATGTGGGCACCACCAGGACTTCTGGAGCAAGCTGATGTCTTCCGCGCGTCAACTGATCAACACCGTGCATGTTGACATGCTTATCGTTCCGTTGCGTGATGACGAAGAGTAACACCCTCGTTCTCTCCCCGGTTAAGGCCGGGGAGCCTTTTCAGCCAGTGCATTTTTTTGCAAGTTGACCGATTTTTTAGTCGATCGCATTTTTTTACCTCCCCGCTGCAAACCGCTTTTTTGTGCACTGAATTGCGCTTTCTTTTGTTATATAACATAAACTTATGACCTGTTTTTGTCATTTTCCATGCAAAGATATAGCCAAGCGACATTATTTTGATAACAGCCAGCTATGCTTCTTTGCCGCATATCAGGGCATAGGATGTAATCATTTTTAAGTCGGTTGGCTATAAGTGCCTATCTCATTGGTTTTTAAGCATATAAAACGTTAAAAAACGCTTGCTTGAATATCCACCAGCAGTGCTATAGTCGAAGCAGCACAACATCATTCAACCGCGATGCCCCATTCCCAGTCGAAATGCAACAAAGTGACCCACTGGCCAGACCCGGATAAAATCACCGTTCTGGCCCTACTGGAGATCCCGTTGCATGCAGGGAAAACATCTGACTCACAAAGAGCGGTTCTACATCGAAAAACGGCTTGGTGATGGGGTTAACCAGGCCACCATCGCCCGGGAACTGGAGCTTCCTCGTTCTACCATCAGCAGGGAACTCAGACGCAATACCGACGCCGCTTTCAACGGGGTCTATTCCTGCAGAAGGGCCGAAACGTTGGCCAGAGGGCGGCGGCAGAAAACTCGGCCGGACAGCGTGATTAACCAGCTTGAACCGCACATTCAGGACTTTATCAGAACGGCGCTGTCTACCCACACCTCACCTGAGGTCATTAGTGGGCGCCTGGTCCTGGAATTTGGCCTGTCCGTCAGCAAGAACTCGCTCTATCGCTATATCCAGCAGGAGCGCCGGGCCGGCGGTGAGCTGTATCAGCAGCTCCCTCATCGGGGTAAACGGTATAACTATCAGACCGATGAGAACAAACGCGGTCCTATTCCCAACCGTGTTGGCATTGAGCAGCGGCCGGCCGTTGCTGACCTCAAGCAGGAACCCGGGCATTTCGAGATTGACACCATCTTTGGCAAAGATCAGAAATCATTCCTGCTGACGGTGGTCGATAAAGCCGTCAAGCTGGTCATCATTCGCAAACTGCCCAACAAGCGAGCAGAGACAGTGGTAGCGGCCTTCAGGGACATCGTTGCCAATACCTTCTGCGAGTTTAAAACCCTGACTGCTGACAACGGTTCTGAATTTTCCCAGCACGGGGAAATTATAGCTAAACGACTTAATTTTGATTACATTATTTAAATGAGCTATTCAATTGATTTTAGACGTAAAGTGATATCTACACGGAAAAACGAAGGGTTGAGTATCCGAGAAACAGCGAAGCAATTTCGGATTGGCCCTGCCTCTGTATCGCGTTGGATTAATCAAATAGAGTCAAAAGCATCGACCACGCGTCAGCGAAAGATCGATAAATCCGAGTTGATAAAAGATGTTGAACAATATCCAGATGCTTACCAAAAAGAACGTGCAGAGCGTTTTGGCGTTTGTCAGAAGGCCATTTGGCAAGCGCTTAAAAAGCTGGGATTGACCTATAAAAAAAAACGCTACGTCATCCGAAAGCCGACGAAAACGCCCGGCAGGGATTTCAACAAAAAAAACAACAGTATGAAAAAGAAGGTAAACCTATTGTTTTTATTGATGAAAGTGGTTTTTCACACGATACCCCACGGACTCACGGCTATTCCCCAAAAGGTCAACGGTGTTTTGGCCTGAAGAACTGGGGAGCTAGGGGAAGAACAAATGTTATCGGCGCTTTATTAGGCACAACGCTGTTTGCTATCGGATTATTTGATATCAATATTAACAGCGATGTTTTCTATGCCTGGGTCACACAAGTCCTTATCCCAGTACTCCCTAAAAACAGTGTAATCATGATGGACAATGCCACTTTTCACAAAAAACATAATATTCAACAAGTCATCATCGATGCAGGGTATATGGTGGAGTATTTGCCTACATATTCGCCAGATCTTAACCCAATTGAGCATAAATGGGCACAAGCAAAAAGCAAAAAAAGAGAGATGGGTTGCGATACAGAGAGTTTGTTCTCAGTCCATATGGTGTAATCAAAATTAAGTCGCTTGGCTATACAAAAGTCACGGGGGCACCGGTCTACTTTGCCCGGCCATATCATTCCTGGGAACGCGGGTTGAATGAGCATACCAACGGGCTGATACGGCGTTTTTACGGCTTTGTTGAATAATTTAAGATACTGATTTATATAAGCATTATAAAATTTCAACGACTAATTTTTCCTCTCGGAATGCTTTTTATTGTGCTAACTATTTGATTTGTCGTTCTAACAAAATACATTCTCTGTAAATGCATTCTAACTAAAGAAGATGTAAATCAAACGGTTAAATTATTCAACAAAGCCCGTTTTTACCCGAAGGGAACGGACTTCAATTATGTCACCCATCGCAAGGTTGCAGCACTCGAACACCTGCTCAATACGCGAGGCCGAAAATCGCTGGGTTATCGTTCTCCAAATGAGGTATTTTTAACGCACTTACAGGCGGCATAATGCCCTACCGTTTTGTTGCGTTTCGACTGGGAATGGGGCAAAGGGCCGCCGTCGGCCACCTCGATATCCGCACGTTGCGCAGTAGTGATAATCCTTTCTTCTTTAAACATACCGTCGGTTCGCGCCGCCATCAGTTGCGCGGAGAGACGCTGATAAAACGATGCAGGCATGATGTTACTCCTTTGTGTAAGCCCGTACACAGCTTAATCAATCCTGTTTATTACGGTGACAGATAACGCCACAGAATCTGAAAAATGCCAGACGGGTCACGACATGCCACAACACCAACTCGGTAAAACCTTGCGGCAGCGCAAAATGGTGTACTGTCTGTAGTGCAACGAAATGTTATGATAGCAGTCATAAATAGTGTGGAGCGTGGTGCTTCACCCACGAGATTTACAAGGGTTACTCCCATGATCATCGTCACAGGCGGAGCCGGCTTTATCGGCAGCAATATTGTTAAATCATTGAATGACATCGGTTATCGAGACATTTTGGTGGTGGATAACCTGAAAGACGGCACCAAGTTTGTCAATCTGGTCGATCTGGATATTACCGATTACATGGACAAGGAAGACTTCATCGCCAGTATCGTTGCAGGCGACGATCTGGGCGATATCGATGCCATCTTCCATGAAGGTGCATGCTCCTCCACCACGGAGTGGGACGGCAAGTACATGATGGACAATAACTATCAGTACTCGAAAGAGGTGCTGCACTACTGTCTGGAACGTAGCATCCCGTTCCTGTATGCCTCTTCCGCCGCCACGTATGGTGGGCGCACCAGCGATTTTATTGAAGAACGTCAATACGAACAGCCGCTGAACGTTTACGGCTATTCCAAATTCCTGTTCGACCAGTACGTGCGCGACATTCTGCCGCAAGCAGACTCGCAGATTTGCGGCTTCCGCTACTTCAACGTCTACGGCCCGCGCGAAGGGCACAAAGGCAGCATGGCAAGCGTCGCGTTTCATCTGAATAATCAGATCAATCAGGGCGAAAATTCGAAACTGTTCTGCGGCAGTGAAAATTTCCAACGTGACTTTATCTATGTTGGTGATGTGGCTGCGGTTAATCTGTGGTTCTGGCAGCACGGTGTTTCCGGTATTTTCAACTGCGGTACGGGCCGTGCTGAGTCGTTCCAGGCTGTCGCCGATGCCGTGTTGGATTTCCACCAGAAAGGCCAGGTGGAATACATTCCTTTCCCTGAAAAACTGAAAGGCCGTTATCAGGCCTTCACGCAAGCCGATTTGACCAAACTGCGCGCGGCGGGCTATTACAAGCCCTTCAAAACGGTAGCTGAAGGTGTCAGCGACTACCTGACCTGGCTGAATCGCTCCGCGTAAATGCCACAACAATGTGCGGCCGCACGCAGGGGTATGGCCGCACGTTCCCGGTAAGCAGCAGGCACTGGATTGCATCCTTCGATGGCATTTTTCTGGCCGCCAAGCAACAGAACATAAAAGATAAACTCTATGAAAATCCTGGTGATTGGCCCATCGTGGGTGGGTGACATGATGATGTCCCACAGCCTGTATCGTTCGCTCAAAGCACAGTACCCGGATGCACAGATTGATGTCATGGCGCCAGCCTGGTGCCGTCCGCTGTTGGACCGGATGCCGGAAATCCGTCAGGCGCTGGCAATGCCGCTTGGTCACGGGGCGCTGGCGCTGGGTGAACGTAGGCGTTTAGGGGTGTCGCTGCGTGAGCAAGGCTACGATCGTGCCTATGTGCTGTCGAACTCATTTAAATCCGCGCTGGTGCCTTTCTTTGCCAAGGTGCCAACGCGCACCGGTTGGCGCGGCGAAATGCGTTATGGCTTACTGAACGATGTGCGGATATTGGACAAAACCGCGTTTCCCCTGATGGTGCAGCGCTATGTCGCGCTGGCCTATCCACGCGACCAGATTCACCGTGCTGAAGATCTTCCTCAGCCGCTGTTATGGCCGCAACTACAGGTTGCACAGGCAGAAATCGACGCCGTGCTCCCCTCGTTTGATTTAGTAAGCGAGCGCTCACTTATTGGTTTCTGCCCCGGCGCTGAATTTGGTCCCGCCAAGCGCTGGCCGCACTATCACTATGCCAGTCTAGCACAAACGCTGATCGAACGCGGTCATCAGGTTGTACTGTTCGGCTCAGCCAAGGATAACGAGGCGGGAGAAGCGATACGCGATACGTTACCCGAACCGCTGCGCGCCTTTTGCAGCAATCTGGCAGGCAAAACGTCACTGGATCAAGCCGTGGTGCTGATCGCCGCCTGCCACGCAGTGGTCAGCAATGACTCCGGATTAATGCACGTGGCCGCCGCGCTAAACCGCCCTCTGGTAGCACTCTACGGCCCCAGCAGTCCGGATTTCACACCACCGTTGTCACACCAGGCCAACGTTATCCGCCTGATTACCGGCTATCATCGCGTGCGTAAAGGCGATGGTGAGCAGGGATATCACCAAAGCCTGATTGATATTCAACCCGAGCGCGTGTTGGAAGCCTTGACGCCTTACCTCCAGACACAGGAACATCGCTAATGCGGTTGCTGATCGTTAAAACCTCTTCCATGGGTGATGTCTTGCATACGCTGCCTGCCTTGACGGACGCCATGCGCATCATCCCCAATTTGCGGTTCGACTGGGTGGTGGAAGAAGGGTTTGCCCAGATCCCTACCTGGCACGTCGCCGTTGACCGTGTGATCCCCGTTGCCATCCGCCGCTGGCGTAAAAGCTGGTTCAGCGCAGAAATGCGGCGTGAACGCGCGCAATTTAAGCAACAACTGCGAGAACGTCAGTACGATGCGGTCATTGACGCTCAGGGTTTGCTAAAAAGTGCACTGTTAGTCACACGTCTTGCGCGTGGGAAAAAGCATGGTTTAGACAGCAGCAACGCGCGTGAGCCTCTGGCCAGCATTTTCTATAACTATCGGCACCGCATTGCACGCCAGCAGCACGCTGTCGAGCGCATTCGTGAACTTTTCGCGGCCAGCCTGAGCTATCGCAAGCCCAGTGAGCGAGGGGACTACGGTATTGCCCAGCATTTTCTGGCAGCACCGTCGGAAGATGCCGGACGCTATCTGGTATTTCTGCACGCCACCACCCGTGATGAAAAACATTGGCCCGAATCTCACTGGCTCGCCCTGATCGCCAGCCTGCAATCGTCAGGATTGCGCATCAAACTCCCCTGGGGCGCAGAACATGAACACCAGCGTGCGCAGCGCCTTGCCGCTGAATTTCCACACGTCGACGTGTTACCGCGCCTGAGTTTGCAGCAGGTAGCCGCCGTGCTGGCGCAAGCACAGGCGGTTGTATCCGTCGATACCGGCCTGAGTCACCTGACGGCCGCATTGGATCGCCCCAACATCACACTCTATGGCCCTACTGATCCTGGGCTTATTGGCGGATATGGTCTCAATCAGGTGGTAGAACAATCTGAAAATCATCACATGAGCGCTATCTCTGCCGATGCGGTCCGGCAAAAGCTGTCAGAGTTGGTAGACTTACAGCCTCTCGACGCGACCTCCCTGCACACACCGGTGCAAAGCGCGCTTCCGTAAAGGTTCGCACCGGGGCTACACTCGTGCCATTCCTGATGGTCGGGATAACGGGGATAGCCCTTGCTACGTGACTCAATGATATGTTGAATGATTTAAGATACAGCTGGGCAAAATACCCCGCAGTAAGCGCTTCGTTAACCACAAATACGCTGTTTCCGGGGTGCATGCTGACCCTGGCCGTTATGCCGTTTAGCACCATTATCGCAGGATGGCTGTTTTATTTGACCGGGGTGTCTGCTGCTCTGTATGTCGTTACGCATGTGAAACAGATCTTAGCCGCAAAACGGCTGTTGATATTGCCCCTGTTGTTGCTACTGATGGGCTGCCTCAACCTCGTTTGGTTTTCACTTTACTATCAACCCGACACACTGTTTACCGATGTCTACTCCGCCTATCGCACCGCCGGGCATGCGGCGATTCTCGGTGCATTTATTCTGTTAGCCGCATGCCACTTGCCACATAAAAATCAGCCTATGCTGCAAGTTGGCTGCCTGGCAATCTGCATAATGACGCTGGTTTATGTGCTATTTCAGTCAGTTTTTCACGAAATGCACCGTGTGAGTCTGATCTTTGGTCCGGCAACCAGCGCAGCCTATTTTATGACGTTTATCGGTGCCTTGAGTGCACAGGCATTACTCACGTTGAAGGTGCGCTACAAATATTATCTCTATTTACTCCATTTCTTGCTGGTAACCAGCGCCATTATTCTGACCCAGACACGGGCGGCCATTTTTGTTTATCCCCTGATTGGGGCGCTGATCCTGTTATCGGAAGTACGTCATAATAAACGTAAATTGCTTAAGGGCATGCTGGGCTCCTTCGTCACGCTAATGCTCTGCATCGCGCTGTTCCACGACACGATCCATAAACGCGCCAACGATTTGATCAATGACATGCGCAGCTACAGCCAGAACAACAGTCAAACCTCGGTAGGCGCACGGTTTGCCATGGTGCAATCCGGCATGGACGCAGGGCTTGTTGCACCCTTCGGGCAATCCGCCGAGCAGCGCGCGGAAGAGATCACCGCCGTCGCTCAGCAGACGCCAGCCATGAAGGGGGCGGTAAGCTACTTGAACGTGCATCTTCATAACGATGTCATTGAGGCTTTTTCTCTGAAAGGCTGGCCCGGAGCGCTACTGGTTATTTTGTTTTATGTCGCACTCTCTTATTTTTCGATTTTTGTGCTGCGCAGCCACTTCTCCATTGCGCTGTTATTTGCCTTACTTATGTTTGGCTTGAGTGATGTCATTCTCTTTGCGCGGGATATGTTGATGGCGTGGCTGGTCACATTCTGCCTTGGCATGACGCTGACAGGAAAATGGACCCGTCCCCCCCGCACAGACGCCCCCTCAGCCTAGCGTAATTATCGCTGTGAGAGGCATACAGCTTTTAGTACCATAGCGGTATAACATAGTAGAGCGTGTGTATTTATTTACGTTACGCCTGATAACAATCCGGATAATAGCGCAAAGTCCACTGGTAGCTGGAAAGCCAGGGGCGGTAGCGTGGTCATTTTCTGGTTTAAGTGGGCTTTGTTGAATAATTTAAGATACTGATTTATATAAGCATTATAAAATTTCAACGACTAATTTTTCCTCTCGGAATGCTTTTTATTGTGCTAACTATTTGATTTGTCGTTCTAACAAAATACATTCTCTGTAAATGCATTCTAACTAAAGAAGATGTAAATCAAACGGTTAAATTATTCAACAAAGCCGTTTAAGTGCGTTAACTGAAGGAAAGCGAGTGAGCCTCAAAACCCTAACCTATAACCGGATCTTGATCGTAAAGCTGCGTTTTCATGGGGATATGCTGTTGACTACGCCGCTTATCAGCACGCTAAAAGCGCGCTACCCAGAAGCCGCTATTGATGTACTGCTCTACGAGGATACCAGCCCTATCCTTTCCAAGCATCCGGATATCCACCGGTTATACGGTTTGAAAAGAAAAACCGCTGGCGCAATGGAGAAAATCAGTGATTTTATCACCATGCGCAACACCCTCAAACGCAACAGCTATAACCTGATTGTGAACCTGGCCGACCAATGGCCAATAGCGCTGCTGATTAAGTCATTGAACTGCCCTTACAGTCTCTCCATCCAACGCGGAGGGGCCCGGCAGTTACTATGGCGCGCCTGTTTCACCCGCTGTCTGGAACCAACAGGGCAGCATATCGTTGAGCAGAACTTCTCTTTGCTCGCCCCCCTGGATGTGCCAGAAGAAGACAGGACACGGCCGCTGTCGCTGTACTATGGCCCGGAAGACGCTGAACGCGTTTTTGCCCTCGCGCCTGCGTTAACGGCAACGCCTTATGTGGTCATTCAGCCGACTGCCCGACAGTATTTTAAATGCTGGGATAACGATAAATTTGCACAGGTCATTGATCATCTGAAACAGCAAGGATTAGAGGTCGTCCTTACCTGTGGCCCTGGAGCCGAAGATTTGGCGGTGGTGAATGAGATCCATACCCTGTGCGAACACAAACCTACTCTGTCGCTTGCCGGTAAAACGCATTTTCTCGAACTGGCCGAGTTAATCGACAAGGCCGTACTTTATATCGGCGTCGACTCAGCACCAATGCACATGGCGGCAGCGCTCGCGACGCCAACGGTTTGTCTGTTTGGGCCGACGGATCACCGTAAATGGAGTCCCTGGTCAGATAACCATATTGTTCTGTGGGCAGGGGACTACACCGCGATGCCTGAAAGAGAACATCTCGATAGAAATAAAAAATACCTGTCATGTATCCCTGCTCAGGACGTTATTCACGCCGCAGAAAAGTTGCTGACCCACACTACGGGTGCTCCGCTAAATACCGCAGAAAGATAAGGAATTTTGCATGAATATTGCCTTCTGCTTGTATAAATATTTCCCCTTTGCCGGCTTGCAACGCGATTTTCTCAGTATTGCTCAGGCCTGTGTCAGGCATGGTCACCGCGTGCGCGTGTATGTCTTGTCCTGGCAGGGAGAAGAGCCAGAAAATCTTGAGATCATTTTGGTGCCCACGGTGGGTATTAGCAATAACACGCGGCATCAGCGCTACAGTGAATGGGTGCAACACCATCTGCAATTACACCCTGCCGATCGCGTGGTGGGGTTTAACAAAATGCCGGGACTGGATTTTTATTACGCCGCCGATGTGTGCTATGCAGAAAAAGTCGAGCAGGAGAAAGGATTTTTCTATCGCTTAACGCCGCGCTATAAGCACTATGCCGCTTTTGAAAAAGCGGTGTTCAGCCCGGATGTGAAAACCAAAATGCTAATGCTGACTCAGCGCCAGATTGCAGATTTTAAAAAACATTATGGTACGCAGGATGCGCGTTTCCTGATTCTACCGCCGGGCATTGCGCTGGACAGAAAATATGACCAGCAGACACCCGGCGTTCGCCAAACCTTTCGTCATGCGCAAAATATCCCAGAAAACGCGCTGGTACTGCTGCAAGTCGGCTCAGATTTCAAGCGCAAGGGTGTCGAGCGTAGCCTGCGCGCCGTTGCCAGCCTGCCGGAAGACCTGCGGAAAAAGGTCGTGTTCCTGGTTGTAGGCCAAGATAAACCCGACCGTTATCAGACGCTGGCGGGTCAGTTAGGGATTGATAAACAGGTGCGTTTTTTCGCTGGGCGTAGCGATGTTCCTGATTTTATGGCCGCCGCAGACGTGCTGCTCCATCCTGCACATCAGGAGGCCGCAGGCATTGTGCTCCTTGAAGCGATTACTGCCGGGCTACCGGTTATCGTGACGGAAGTCTGTGGCTACGCGTTCCATATTGATAAAGCACAAGCGGGCCAGGTTATCGCCGCCCCCTTCAGTCAGCAAGCGCTGAACGCTGCGCTGCACAAGGCATTAGGACAAACGGAAACCTTGCATCACTGGTCGGAGAATGCCCGGCATTATGCCGATACGGAAGATCTTTACAGCTTACCGGAAAAAGCCGCCCTGCTGATTTCGGGCCAGGATCGTCACTAAATGAAAAGTGTCATTACGTTAAAAGAGCCGTTCGCCTCACTCTGGCAGAAACACGACCCGTTCGAAGAAGTCAAAAAACTGGATGGTGAGGTCTTTCGCGCATTAGAGAGCCGTAAAACATTACGTTTTACCTTGGCCGGACGTTCGTGGTTTATCAAAATACATCGCGGCACGGCATTGAAAGATGCCCTAAAAAACCTGTTTTCATTGCGTCTGCCCGTATTGGGCGCCGATCGCGAATGGAACGCGATTCACCGCTTGCACGAACTCGGTGTAGACACCATGACTGGCGCAGCATTTGGCCAGCGGGGAGTAAACCCGCTACAGCGCGAATCTTTTATCATTACTGAGGATTTAAGCCCAGCCATCAGTCTGGAAGATTATTGCGCCAACTGGCCGAAAAATCCGCCAATGCATGCCGAAAAACGGCGACTGATTCGCCGTGTGGCTGAAATGGTGAGAAAGATGCATGCCGGCGGCGTTAATCATCGCGATTGCTACATTTGCCATTTCTTCCTACGCCAGCCTTACCAGCCGACTGATAAACAATTTACACTTTCGGTTATTGATCTGCATCGGGCGCAACTCCGCAAGCGTGTTCCTCTGAGATGGCGTAATAAAGATCTTATCGGCCTCTATTTCTCCTCACTCGATATTGGACTGAGCAAACACGATCTTTTGTTTTTCCTTAAGATCTACTTTGATCATCAACCATTACGTACTACGCTGCATCAGGAACAAGCGCTATTTCACGAAGCGTTTACCAAAGCAGAAAAGATTCGAGAGAGAACGGAGCGTAAGGCACTTTAACCCGAGCCCTGAATAACATTATGAATATAGTTTTCGTCGGTGAGGCCACATCCGGTTTCGGCGGGATTGAAACAGTAATAAAAAAAGTCACCCGCTTTTTGGAAAGTGACCAAGACACTAAAAACACCTATACCCTGTATTTCCTCTGCCGCGATAACCGCATGGATAAAGCCTGGTTGGAAGGAAAGCACTTTATTTGCCATCATTCCGCCATCAAGATCTCCTTTCTGCGTAGAATGAGTCACGCGTTTGCGCTGACGCGCTTCATTAAACAGAACCAACCGGATACGGTTATTGCTTTTGATGCACCATCCTGTCGAATTGCGGCACAAGCGATCCGTCACAGCAAGAAAACGCTGCCGCTAATTTCATGGCTGCACTACTCACTCGATCATAAAAAACATGCAGAACAGGCACTGGTCGCAGATCATCACTTGGCGATCAGCTCCGGTATCAAGCAGCAATTAATAAAGCGCGGTGTTCCTGCCGAACGCATCTCTGTGATTTTCAATCCGGTCACGCCACAAACCATTGTCATCCCTCGCCCCGCACACGGCGAAAATGCGGTGTTTATCTATGTGGGCCGACTGAAGTTTGAAGGGCAAAAACGCCTGAAAGACATGCTGGATGCCTTTGCTGGCGTAACGGACAAGTGGGAATGCCATTTTATTGGTGATGGATCAGATGCCGAGACGTGTAAAGCCTATGCGCAGCAACTCGGTATTCATCAACAGATATATTGGCATGGCTGGCAGGCAGACCCTTGGGGTTACATTCAGAACCATATCAAAACCGTTTCTGCGTTTGTCATGAGTTCCGCCTTTGAAGGACTCCCGATGACACTGCTCGAAGCTATGTCCTATGGTGTCTATTGTGTGAGCAGTGACTGTCCGTCTGGGCCGGGAGATATCATTCGCAATGGGGTTAATGGGCAGCTATATCCCGTGAAGGATTTGAATAATTTACAAGCTATCCTCTCTTCCATTATTGTGAGTAGAGAAATATCTGATGTAGAAACAATAAAAGCCTCTATTCATGATTTTTATGATGATAAGTATTATCGCACCTTTAAAAAGGTCATAACTACCGCATCACAAAAATAATTAAATTGAACAACGTAAAATGGTGAAAGTATGTATTTTACCCCTCAAACAGTGATTATCAAGAAGCTGGTTTTAAACGAAAATATATCGTTAGACGCGTCGAAAAAAACGCTAAACATCGCCTATGGAATTGACAAAAATTTCATCTTTGGTTGCGGGATATCTATAGCCTCTATTTTACTGAACAATAAGCAAACGAATTTCACATTTCATGTTTTCACTGATTTTTTTGATAAAAAAAATAGAGAGGAATTCACTAAACTAAGTCATCAGTACAATGCTCAAATCATAATTTACATTGTGAATTGTGACGAACTCAAGTCACTTCCCAGCACCAAGAATTGGTCCTACGCCACATACTTCAGATTTATCATTGCCGACTATTTTTACGAATTAAAAGACAAAATTCTTTATCTCGATGCCGATATCATCTGTAACGGCAATGTAGATGAATTAGTTGAACTAGAATTGGACAATTATCTTGCTGCGGTAGTCACTGAAGGCGAGAGCCCTTGGTGGACCAAGCGGGCGCAGGCGCTGCGAGATGATAGAATCAGCGCAGGTTATTTTAATGCAGGTTTTCTGTTGATCAATGTTGCTCAATGGGGAAAAGAAGACATTAGTCGTCAAGCCATGACGATGCTTGACAATGATGAGGTCAAAAATAGAATTTCGTTTTTAGATCAAGACATTCTAAATATGCTATTTGTTGATAAAGTTTTGTTCCTTTCAAAGAAATACAATAACCAATATAGCATTAACTACGAACTAAATAAAAATAAAGACACGACACATTTTATTACAGATAACGCCATCTTTATTCATTATATCGGGCCAACAAAACCTTGGCATGAATGGGCTGATTATCCTAATAGTCACTGTTTTCAAATCGCGAAATCGCATTCTCCTTGGGCAAATTCACCGCTGGAAAAGGCAAGATCGTCAACTCAACTAAGATACTGCGCCAAACATTATGCTCACAAAGGGAATATATTCCCTTCGTTGATAAGCTACGCTAAGTATTTTACGAAGAAATTACTAGCCCGATAATTACGTAAGAGAGCGAACATGTATTTTGATAAATCAGCCATTGTAGAGAGAACGGTTGATATTATTGGTAACAATTCAGCGGTCACGTTCTTTAATATCGCCTATGGCATAGATAAAAACTTTATGCTAGGTGCCGCTATTTCCGCAACGTCGATTGTCATCAATACTACTATTCCGTTGGCATTTCATTTTTTCACATACTATATTGACAGTGAGACCACATCCCGCTTTGAAGCCATGGCGAATCGGTATCATGTCAATATTCACATCTATAAAGTCAATACCAAGTTATTAGCTGATCTACCACAAGATAAATGGCCTTGCTCTGCGTATTTTCGCCTTACAGCCTTTGATTATCTTGCAGAGAAGCTAGATACCTTGCTGTATCTTGATGCTGATGTGATGTGTAAGAACAACCTGGCAGAATTATCCACTCTCGATTTTAAAACTAACATATGCGCAGTAGTTCCAGATATTAGTACCATCCGGGAACAATGTGCACTTCGCTTAGAAAACCCAGCAATGAAGACTGATTACTTCAATTCAGGCGTAATGTTTACGCACCTGAAAAACTGGACAGCGAATCAACTCACTGAAAGAACCCTGGCGTTTATTAAAGAAAACACAACCCTAAAATATCCAGATCAAGATGCCCTTAATATTCTGTTGTGTGGTAAAACTGTTCTCTTACCGCGAAAGTTCAATTGTATCTACAGTATAAAAAGCGAGCTTCAAGATAAAACACACCTAAAATTTAAAAATATTATTAATGACGAAAGTGTATTTATCCATTATGTCGGTACGACAAAACCGTGGAGCGCATGGGGACAATATCCATCAACGATCTATTTCCAAACCGCCTACAAGGCATCCACATGGCATGATGTCAAACTGCTAACGCCAGCAAATGCATTACAATGGAAGAAAAAATCTAAGCATGCATTTAGAAAATATCACTTTCTGGATGGTATTCTCGCTAGAATTGCCTATTACTATTTAAAATAATTTTTCACTCCAGATAATATTTTATGAATATCTACTTTATTGAGTGGAATGCTAATTATGAAAAATTAATGATTGCAAATTTATCAAAACTTGGCATAAAAGAAAAAAACAATGTGATGAAACACTTCACAAAAAACAATATTAAATTAAAAAAACTCGGCATCAGCAATAAATTATTCGTAAAAATACATCATTTTCTAAAGCTGCGAGAAATAAAGCACGATGATTTGATTATTTGCAATGGCTTTAGTGTTTTAGGTTGTCTGGATTTAATAAAAAGCATCGACTGCAAGAAAGTGTTGATCATTCGTGATACCATCATTCATCTTGAAAAAGGGATGAAGGAAAACAAAAAATGGCTCCTTCCAAAAGATGATTTTATCAATACCGTTCGGAATCAATTTGATATAATCTATAGTTTCGATCCTGATGACTGCAAAAAATTCAATCTAACCTTTCTAAATCAATTTTTACCCTACACGAACAAAAATATCTCGGATATTTTGAAAGACACAAATTCTCTCGAATGAGAAATCTTGTTTTTTTATTGGTGAATATAGAGAGGAAAGAGAAACTTATCTTAATGAAATCCATGATTGTTTAAACAGTGTCAATTACCAATCTGATTTTTATTTAGTCGACAAGAAAAAACAATCTAAGAATTACCCGTCATTCTGTAAAAATGAATCTCTGAGCTATGATGAGAATGTAAAAAAAGTGATTAGAAGCGACGTCATCATAGAAATAAATCATGCAGGGCAGAAGGGTGTCACTTTACGTGCCATAGAAGCGCTGGTCTTTGATAAAAAATCAATAACCAATAATGTACACATTATGGAATATGATTTTTATAATCCAGACAGATTTTTTATATTATCACACGATGATATAAAATCATTACCTAACTTCCTCAACGCAAAAACGACGCCTACTTTAGATTCAATAGCGAATAAATACAGCGCTGATTATATGGTCAAAACAATCATGACTGATATTAATCATTTAGAAAAATGATTACCCTGCGAAAAATGTGAGGCGTTATATTGGCGCATTGAAGATGTTTTATGATGACATATTTAACGCTTTTACCGCCAGCCACCGTTTACTCCCCCCAGCGATGATCGAATAATAGCTAATATCGATACTTCAAGCCCTTTACACCGTTCTACTTTACCCTTAATTCCACCGATGCTCTGGCTATGTACGGGGCTGTAGGGCTCTCCCTGTCGCCATCGCTGGAGTAGCCCCCTCCCGGTTTTACCACCATCAATACGGATATTCTTCGTTATCTTCTGTGCGCTAATCGCCTTCTCGTACGCATACTTCTGACTCGTTCCTAAAAGAAAAATTAACACAATGATTTAAAAACATCTGATAAATGGATTTTTTTGTATTCTTGCTTAGATATATCACCCATGGAGATTTTCTTTTCAAGGCTCTCCACGAATTCATTGATATCCATTTTTTGATGACGAAGGTCATAGGGTTTGTAATTCCACTATTCGAGCGATAATAACTTTTGAATGACATCATTCTCAAATCTAAATCGAATTACTCTTGCTGGAACTCCACCAACAATAGCAT
Organism: Symbiopectobacterium purcellii; assembly: GCF_052050035.1. Classification (GTDB taxonomy): domain Bacteria; phylum Pseudomonadota; class Gammaproteobacteria; order Enterobacterales; family Enterobacteriaceae; genus Symbiopectobacterium; species Symbiopectobacterium purcellii_A. Next base: position 1,509,782 of record NZ_CP189882.1, on the reverse strand, counting down.
AGGGGGGAACATCTTTCGTGACCACAGATCTCGCAGCAATAACAGCCCCATGACCAATTGTAATCCCTGTTTTCAAGGTCACATCTTCACCAATCCACACATCGTTGCCGATTATTGGTGCGGGCCGATGTAATTTATCATATTCAGTTGGCGTTACATTGGCCATTTTGGCTTCAACACCTATATAGGTAAACAAATGACTGGTAAATCGATCGGTGGGGTGGTCAGGCCCCATTACTTTTACTCCCCCTGCGATGCTACAGAATCGGCCTATCTGAGTGTCACCACGTAACCGACTGTTAGGCTGTGTCCCTTAATTAATTTTCACTGATTGGAAATGGCTTTGTTGAATAAATCGAACTTTCAGGGGATCGCCGGATCAGAGCACTATCATCGCTCCCGATAGCAGCTCCCCATGGCAAAGCAAAAGTTTAAAATCACCAACTGGCCCACCTACAACAAAGCACTCAGACAACGCGGCTCCCTGACGGTCTGGCTTGATGAGTCGGCCATCGCTGCATGGACTGACAGTTCTTCGCCTGAAGGTCGTGGTCGGCCGCTTTACTACACCGATATGGCTGTTACCACGGTTTTGATGATAAAGCGCGTGTTTAACCTGTCGCTCCGGGCATTACAGGGCTTTGCCGACTCGGTTTTTACACTGATGAGCCTGCCACTGCGCTGCCCGGACTACTCTCTGGTCAGTCGGCGGGCAAAAACCGTCAGTATCAGCATAAAAACGCCAACGCGTGGTGAAATCTCGCATCTGGTCATCGACAGTACCGGTCTGAAGGTCTTTGGCGAAGGTGAATGGAAAGTCAGGCAGCATGGGGCTGACAGACGAAGAGTGTGGCGCAAGCTTCATCTGGCAGCAGACAGTGCGACGCATGAGATTATCTGTGCCGACTTATCGCTCAGCGGAACGACAGATGCGCAGGCACTGCCGGGCCTGATTAACCAAACCCACCGGAAAATCAGGGAAGTGTCAGCAGACAGTGCTTATGACGCCCGTTACTGCCACGATGCGTTGCTGAGAAAGAAAATCAGGCCCCTTATCCCGCCGCGAAGCGGAGCCAAATACTGGCCGGACAAGTACTATGAACGTAACCATGCGGTGGCGAATCAGCGTCTGAGCGGGAGTAATGATATGTGGAAAAAGAAAGTGGGTTATCACCGGCGTTCAGTGGCAGAAACAGCGATGTTCCGCATAAAAACTTTGCTGGGTGGCCACCTGAGCCTGCGTGACTACGATGCTCAGGTGGGTGAAGCCATGGCGATGGTCAAAGCGCTGAATCGTATGACGTTGTTGGGTATGCCACACAGCGTCAGGATCGGATAACAGGTGTAGCAGAGGGAGTCATCCTGTCGGCTAATTCTGATTTATTCAACAAAGCCATTGGAAATGAGAAAAACACATCGAATCTGTTCGTTTTTTGGACTGATTTTGGTTTTTTTTACTGTCAAAAACAGCCTGCTTTTTACGATTTTTCATCTATCGTGCAATTAAGGGACACAGCCTAGCATAGGAAAACGCACCCATTGAGCAAAAACTACGTTGGTGCATAGTGGCAAAGCTTTCAACCCAAACATTCTGGGTTATTTTAACGCTCGAGCCTTTTTGAAATAACAGCAGATTTCTGGTTTTATAAACACCTTTAATATTGAATGGCTGCTGAAGAAAAATATTTTCTGAGATGCAAAAATCGTCGTGACGTTTCGTCCATCTAAATTTAAAAGGATCCATCTGCTTTTGCTCCACCGGCCTTAAAACGTAAATATTATGTCAGTATAACGCCAAGATTGCGTTAATGTCATAAGGTTTCTCTCGGCTGTTAGTTTATTATTCTGCCTGACCGCCTTGACGCCTAGGAATTTCAAACTTTTTGGGGCCCCTGATTTCGGGGGCTGGCAACGATGAAAACCGGCTTTTTTATCGTGAATGCCTCTGTGTTTGGGTGATTTTTGAACACATTGCGCGTTTTTTGATTACATCGCCGAATTCCAGGCAGAGTTTCCCCGCATTATCCAACGTAACGCATTCGCGCTATATCCCCGGCGTTCGCGATTAGCTTCTCCAGGGCCGTTGCCGGCAGCGCCCTGCTGAACGCCATTTTTGCCCCGCACAGCAGGCAGGCAAACGGGTCTGTATTCTGTAATCCCTGACTCAGCGTTGTGTATGTCACTGGCGCTGCTTTTTTCACATTATCCTGCCCCAGGGCTTTTCTCACCAGAGGCAACAGTTTTCCCACTACGCGGTTAGCCAGAAAACCAAAGTAACGCACCATCCGGAAATGCTTCTCCGGTATATGCTTTATCAGCCGCAGTATCAGCTCACGCTGACTGAGCGCCAGGTCTTCATGCCTCCCCGTCCGGTGATCCAGAAAACGCAGGGTGATGCGGCTTCCCCCGTCGTAGTGTGCCAGTCGCGCACCCGACACAGGCAGTTTTTTCAGGTACCGGCCCAGGTACTTTGCTGTCTGCCGGGGATGTTTCGTCGGCTTCGCAAAATACACGTGCCAGTAAATCTCTCCCTGCTCATTTTTCCCCTGGCTGAGGATAAAGCGCTTCCATTCATCATAATCCCGGATGTGAGCCAGCTGCGGCGGCAGAACAAGAGACTCCCATGCAGACAGCAGATATAGCCAACCGACTTAAAAATGATTACATCCTATGCCCTGATATGCGGCAAAGAAGCATAGCTGGCTGTTATCAAAATAATGTCGCTTGGCTATACCAGCAGGGTCATGCTTAGCATACCCAAGGTGTATCTCCATCTCAGCTTGAAGAACCCGTTCCGCCAGTCTTTTAGTCAGCTCCTTGAGTAGGCCTGATTCACCCAGAAGCTCCTGAGGGGAGTGGCAATCCTGAAGCAGTTGGTCAATAAGTTCGTTGCTGATAGGCATTTTTTGTCCTCTGAAGGTTTTCCTCAAAATGCCATTTATACAGATCTTTTTACACTCTCTTAGCATGGGTGTAACATTCCCTTCATCGAAAGACATGGTCTTTCAACAACACATTCAAAAACAGGATAAGACATCATGAAAAACGTAAAAACCATCGCTGCTGCTGCCGTACTTGCTTCCCTTTCCTTTGGTGCTTTTGCTGCTGAAAGCGTTAGCGCTCAACAAGCCACTAAATACCAGGAATTCGGCGTCATTTCCGTAAGCGGTGCGCATGACCTGAGTTCACTTCAAGAACAACTGGCTGAAAAAGCAGATAAAGCAGGCGCGAAAGCCTTCTCTATCACCAACACCACCGGTAGCGACCTGCTGCGCGGCACGGCGATTATCTACAAATAATCACCTGCGATAGCCAAAAAAAGGCGCTTCTCCGTGAGGAAAAGCGCCTTTTTTTTATAACCAGAAAAACTCAGTTCGTTGTTTTCAGAACAAATTTTTCAATCGCGTAGGCCACACCGTCTTCCGTATTGGGACGGGTGACAAACTGGCTGATCGCCTTGACCTCATCAATGGCGTTCCCCATGGCAACCCCAGTGCCTGCATAGCTAATCATGGCCAGATCGTTTTCATGATCGCCAATCGCCATCACGTTTTCCGCTGTCAGTCCAAGATACTCCGCCAGCAAACGCACCCCCTCACCTTTGTTAACCCGCTTATCCATAATTTCTAAATAGTAGGGGGCGCTCTTGATAATGGTGTAACGCGCTCGCGCTTCGTCAGGAATATGGCGAATCGCGTTATCCAGAAGCTCTGGCTCATCAATCATCATCACTTTCGGGAAGGTCAGGGTGCTGTCCATCTCCTCAACGGCCCGATATTTCAACGGCATGCCTGTCAGGTGAGATTCATAAACGGTATAGCGACTGATGTCTTTATTGGCGGTATAGACGGTGTTGAAGTCTAACGCGTGCAGGTGCACGTTCAAGGTGCGGGAAAGTGCTTCGCAGTAGAGATAATCGTCAAAACTCAGCGGCGTTTGCGCCACACATTCTCCGGTATCGGTACGCTGAACCAACGCGCCGTTGTTGGTAATGCAATAGCCGCCGGTTTTATCCAGCCCAAGTATCTCCAGATAGCGTTTTACCCCAATAAAGGGCCGCCCGGTGGCCAGCACCACGTGCACTCCCTGATTCCGCGCCGCCGCAATCGCCGCACTTACTGCGGGCGAAATCTGGTGTTGCGGGTTAAGCAACGTGCCATCCATATCAATTGCAATCAGCTTTATCGTCATGCTTCATCCTGCCGTAATGGTTTTTTTGCATGCTAACGCGAGTTATCGCCGTGAGCCAGTGAAGGATAAAGATTTACGGAATTCTGCCGATGATCATGCTGTTGGCAGGTATCGTGACTATCGGCCTTGGCTTTGCCATCACCATCGGTTTATTGATTTGGCAGTCGACACAGCAGCAAAAAAACGATGCACAGCAGTATCTGGCCCAAAGCGCCTATACCAATAGCTATCTGGTGCAACGCAAACTGGATCTGGCGTTAACGGTGGCGCGCAATCTGGGGCAAAGCGTACTCAGCCTGCGCAATAGCGGCCACGCCGATCGCGACATGGCGGACACCCTGCTGAAAAATGCCCTGCAAAATAACCCTGATTTTCTGTCGATGTCACTGGCATGGGAGCCGAACGCCTTTGATGGCAAAGATGCGCAATTTGCCGGACAACCAGAGCACGATCCGAACGGCCGCTATGTGCGCTATGTCGATCGCGACACGGCGGGCACCGTGGTGCTGCACAATCTGACTGACTATGAAACCCCCGGCAGCGGCGACTACTATAGCGAACGAAGCAGCCTGGCGGCTGCAAATCGAAGTGTGGCAGAATAGCGATATTCTGAAACCCGCCAGCCGAAGATTATCCCGTGTCACATTCCCCTGAGCATCAGCGCGTTCATACAAAAATGGTTAAGCAGATTTTCAAAACGGTGGTCCGACAGGGCAACCTCCCTTACCAGCAATTCCGCCTTTTCGTTGACAACGATCCTGACTGCACAGAGTGGTTCTGGACCACCTTCTACAGTGAATTCCCTGATTCTCCGTACCACTACGTTGCCTTCTGCCATACCTGTCGCCGGTTTGAACTGTACGAAACCGAAGCGGAGATGCTCTCCGATGACCCGCACGGATGATACCGGCATACAGCCCCGCCCCATGAAGACGCTGTTTCAGCGCAACAGGGCATGGGCTGACATCATGGAGGCATACCCGCTCCGGCCTGTAGAGATTGAGGTTGTCACAAAGATGCTGGCCTGCGGCACCCCACTGACGGGCAGCCGGGAATTTCGCTGCAGCAACCCCGACTGCACTCACCACCGTTACATCCATCAGAGCTGCCACGGACGCGGATGTCCGACCTGCGGCAAAAAGGCCACCGACCTGTGGATTGCCACCATGATGGCCCGCCTGCCGGATACGCCGTGCCAGCACGGCACATTCACGATGCCGGATACCCTGTGGCCATTGTTTGAAGCCAACCGCTGGCTGCTGAATGGCCTCTTTGCGCTGGCGGCGGACAACCTGCTGTACGCTGCGGAGCAGCGGGGCCTGACCACCGGTATTTTCGGCGCTCTTCACACGTATGGTCGCCAGCTTAACTGGAACTGCCATATTCACCTGTCGTGGACCTCCGGCGGCATAAATGAGCACGGTGCCTGGAAAAAACTGTCGTTTGCCCTGCCGAAGGTCAGGGCGCGCTGGGTATGGAATGTACGCCAGTATCTGCTGTCTGCATGGGAGTCTCTTGTTCTGCCGCCGCAGCTGGCTCACATCCGGGATTATGATGAATGGAAGCGCTTTATCCTCAGCCAGGGGAAAAATGAGCAGGGAGAGATTTACTGGCACGTGTATTTTGCGAAGCCGACGAAACATCCCCGGCAGACAGCAAAGTACCTGGGCCGGTACCTGAAAAAACTGCCTGTGTCGGGTGCGCGACTGGCACACTACGACGGGGGAAGCCGCATCACCCTGCGTTTTCTGGATCACCGGACGGGGAGGCATGAAGACCTGGCGCTCAGTCAGCGTGAGCTGATACTGCGGCTGATAAAGCATATACCGGAGAAGCATTTCCGGATGGTGCGTTACTTTGGTTTTCTGGCTAACCGCGTAGTGGGAAAACTGTTGCCTCTGGTGAGAAAAGCCCTGGGGCAGGATAATGTGAAAAAAGCAGCGCCAGTGACATACACAACGCTGAGTCAGGGATTACTGAATACAGACCCGTTTGCCTGCCTGCTGTGCGGGGCAAAAATGGCGTTCAGCCGGGCGCTGCCGGCAACGGCCCTGGAGAAGCTAATCGCGAACGCCGGGGAGATAGCGCGAATGCGTTACGTTGGATAATGCGGGGAAACTCTGCCTGGAATTCGGCGATGTAATCAAAAAACGCGCAATGTGTTCAAAAATCACCCAAACACAGAGGCATTCACGATAAAAAAGCCGGTTTTCATCGTTGCCAGCCCCCGAAATCAGGGGCCCCAAAAAGTTTGAAATTCCTAGGCGTCAAGCGACATTATTTTGATAACAGCCAGCTATGCTTCTTTGCCGCATATCAGGGCATAGGATGTAATCATTTTTAAGTCGGTTGGCTATATCTACTGCCGCGCAAGATGAAACAGGAGGTGATTCTTGAACCCTACAGCTATCCCTATAATGGCGTAGAGGTGCTGCTCACCTCGATGGCGGTGTCCATCGTGGTTGACGGCAACTTTCTTGGCTCGGTAACGGCAGATTTTTCATTGGATACGCTGCAACAGCTTATCAATGCCATCAAGCCCTATAAAGGCACCGGCTACGCCGAGCTGTTATCACAATCCGGTGCCTATATCGCCTACCCCGATAAGGCGCAGGTAACCAAACCCGCCGCCCATGCTGATAGCCTGCTAAAATCAGCGTCTGAAGGGGTCTCGATACGCACCAGCGCTGAAAACCCGGTACTCAAAACGGCATCCTACGACCTCACCATTCCGGTGACCATTGGCAACACCGGCACGCCGTGGCTATTGGGGCTGTCGGCTCCCATTGATGCCGTGCTTGCCGCAACGGAGCGCCAGCGCAATATCGCGTTACTGCTGATGGTCATCAGCATTGTTGTGGTCTCTGCCGCACTGGGCATCATCTTTACACGGAAAGTGTTGCGCCCCATCGGTGGCGAACCGGCAGAAGCGGCACGCATCGCGTTGTCCGTGTCCAATGGGCAACTCACCAACACCATCCCGGTGCAGCCCAAAGACACCCGCAGCCTGTTCTATGCGATTCACACCATGCAAAACCAGTTGCGCGATATCGCTCAGCAATTGCTGACCACCAGCGAATCGGTGAGTCTCGCCGCCACAGAAATCGCCGCAGGCAATATCGACCTGGCCTCACGTACCGAACAACAAACCGCCGCATTACAGCAGACAGCCGCAAGCATGGAGCAGATCACCGCGACGGTAAAACTTAATGCCGACAATGCGCACAGCGCCACCGCACTGACGAAAAACGCGACCGACATCGCTCATCAGGGGAATACCATCGTAGGGCAAGTCGTCAGCATTATGGATGATATTGACGACAGTTCACGTAAAATCGCCGACATTACTAGCATTATAGCCAACCGACTTAAAAATGATTACATCCTATGCCCTGATATGCGGCAAAGAAGCATAGCTGGCTGTTATCAAAATAATGTCGCTTGGCTATACTGGCGTACATTCCATACCCAGCGCGCCCTGACCTTCGGCAGGGCAAACGACAGTTTTTTCCAGGCACCGTGCTCATTTATGCCGCCGGAGGTCCACGACAGGTGAATATGGCAGTTCCAGTTAAGCTGGCGACCATACGTGTGAAGAGCGCCGAAAATACCGGTGGTCAGGCCCCGCTGCTCCGCAGCGTACAGCAGGTTGTCCGCCGCCAGCGCAAAGAGGCCATTCAGCAGCCAGCGGTTGGCTTCAAACAATGGCCACAGGGTATCCGGCATCGTGAATGTGCCGTGCTGGCACGGCGTATCCGGCAGGCGGGCCATCATGGTGGCAATCCACAGGTCGGTGGCCTTTTTGCCGCAGGTCGGACATCCGCGTCCGTGGCAGCTCTGATGGATGTAACGGTGGTGAGTGCAGTCGGGGTTGCTGCAGCGAAATTCCCGGCTGCCCGTCAGTGGGGTGCCGCAGGCCAGCATCTTTGTGACAACCTCAATCTCTACAGGCCGGAGCGGGTATGCCTCCATGATGTCAGCCCATGCCCTGTTGCGCTGAAACAGCGTCTTCATGGGGCGGGGCTGTATGCCGGTATCATCCGTGCGGGTCATCGGAGAGCATCTCCGCTTCGGTTTCGTACAGGTCAAACCGGCGACAGGTATGGCAGAAGGCAACGTAGTGGTACGGAGAATCAGGGAATTCACTGTAGAAGGTGGTCCAGAACCACTCTGTGCAGTCAGGATCGTTGTCAACGAAAAGGCGGAATTGCTGGTAAGGGAGGTTGCCCTGTCGGACCACCGTTTTGAAAATCTGCTTAACCATTTTTGTATGAACGCGCTGATGCTCAGGGGAATGTGACACGGGATAACCTTCGGCTGGCGGGTTTCAGAATATCGCTATCCTGCCACACTTCGATTTGCAGCCGCCAGGCTGCTTCGTTCTGGCCAACAAACACCGGCACAGTGAATGGTTGCGTCTCGGGAGTAAGGAAAATGGCATGCTGACCGCCCGGGATCTTGACTGGATCCCTGATAAATGGTGGGGACTGGTTACCGGAGAAACAAAGCGTAATAACACTCCACACAGACTGAATCGACGAGTTTTTGAGGTTTGCGTTTGCCGCCAGCTGGTTCAGGAACTGAAATCTGCAGATATTTGCGTACCCGGAGGGGATAGTTATTCCGATACCCATGCTCAGCTTTTACCTATGGAAAAATGCACAGAAACACAGGCTGAATATGGTGGACTGGTCGGCCTGCCAGTGGAGGGTAAATCCTTCGTCGGGCATTTACAGACTCGACTGAAAGAGGTGGCTGACAGCGTTGACCGGGGTTATATGGCTAATTCGTACTTCACCATAACCAACGACCGGCCTGTTCTGACAAAAATGGTCAAAAAACCGTTATAGCTAAACGACTTAATTTTGATTACATTATTTAAATGAGCTATTCAATTGATTTTAGACGTAAAGTGATATCTACACGGAAAAACGAAGGGTTGAGTATCCGAGAAACAGCGAAGCAATTTCGGATTGGCCCTGCCTCTGTATCGCGTTGGATTAATCAAATAGAGTCAAAAGCCCCATTCCCAGTCGAAACGCAACAAAACGGTAGGGCATTATGCCGCCTGTAAGTGCGTTAAAAATACCTCATTTGGAGAACGATAACCCAGCGATTTTCTGCCTCGCGTATTGAGCAGGTGTTCGAGTGCTGCAACCTTGCGATGGGTGACATAATTGAAGTCCGTTCCCTTCGGGTAAAAACGCCGTATCAGCCCGTTGGTATGCTCATTCAACCCGCGTTCCCAGGAATGATATGGCCGGGCAAAGTAGACCGGTGCCCCCGTGACTTTTGTAATTTCCCCGTGCTGGGAAAATTCAGAACCGTTGTCAGCAGTCAGGGTTTTAAACTCGCAGAAGGTATTGGCAACGATGTCCCTGAAGGCCGCTACCACTGTCTCTGCTCGCTTGTTGGGCAGTTTGCGAATGATGACCAGCTTGACGGCTTTATCGACCACCGTCAGCAGGAATGATTTCTGATCTTTGCCAAAGATGGTGTCAATCTCGAAATGACCGGGTTCCTGCTTGAGGTCAGCAACGGCCGGCCGCTGCTCAATGCCAACACGGTTGGGAATAGGACCGCGTTTGTTCTCATCGGTCTGATAGTTATACCGTTTACCCCGATGAGGGAGCTGCTGATAAAGCTCACCGCCGGCCCGGCGCTCCTGCTGGATATAGCGATAGAGCGAGTTCTTGCTGACGGACAGGCCAAATTCCAGGACCAGGCGCCCACTGATGACCTCAGGTGAGGTGTGGGTAGACAGCGCCGTTCTGATAAAGTCCTGAATGTGCGGTTCAAGCTGGTTAATCACGCTGTCCGGCCGTGTTTTCTGCCGCCGCCCTCTGGCCAACGTTTCGGCCCTTCTGCAGGAATAGACCCCGTTGAAAGCGGCGTCGGTATTGCGTCTGAGTTCCCTGCTGATGGTAGAACGAGGAAGCTCCAGTTCCCGGGCGATGGTGGCCTGGTTAACCCCATCACCACGCCGCTTTTCGATGTAGAACCGTTCTTTGTGAGTCAGATGTTTTCCCTGCATGCAACGGGATCTCCAGTAGGGCCAGAACGGTGATTTTATCCGACTCTGGCCAGTGGGTCACTTTGTTGCGTTTCGAGTGGGAATGGAGCAAAGCATCGACCACGCGTCAGCGAAAGATCGATAAATCCGAGTTGATAAAAGATGTTGAACAATATCCAGATGCTTACCAAAAAGAACGTGCAGAGCGTTTTGGCGTTTGTCAGAAGGCCATTTGGCAAGCGCTTAAAAAGCTGGGATTGACCTATAAAAAAAACTCTACGTCATCCGAAAGCCGACGAAAACGCCCGGCAGGGATTTCAACAAAAAAAACAACAGTATGAAAAAGAAGGTAAACCTATTGTTTTTATTGATGAAAGTGGTTTTTCACACGATGCCCCACGGACTCACGGCTATTCCCCAAAAGGTCAACGGTGTTTTGGCCTGAAGAACTGGGGAGCTAGGGGAAGAACAAATGTTATCGGCGCTTTATTAGGCACAACGCTGTTTGCTATCGGATTATTTGATATCAATATTAACAGCGATGTTTTCTATGCCTGGGTCACACAAGTCCTTATCCCAGTACTCCCTAAAAACAGTGTAATCATGATGGACAATGCCACTTTTCACAAAAAACATAATATTCAACAAGTCATCATCGATGCAGGGTATATGGTGGAGTATTTGCCTACATATAGCCAAGCGACATTATTTTGATAACAGCCAGCTATGCTTCTTTGCCGCATATCAGGGCATAGGATGTAATCATTTTTAAGTCGGTTGGCTATATTCGCCAGATCTTAACCCAATTGAGCATAAATGGGCACAAGCAAAAAGCAAAAAAAGAGAGATGGGTTGCGATACAGAGAGTTTGTTCTCAGTCCATATGGTGTAATCAAAATTAAGTCGCTTGGCTATATCAGGCCTACCGGTGATCAAGACGCTGGAGCAGTTTGATTTCGCCTTTGCGAGTGGCGTACCTCGCAATCAGATCCAGGAGTTGGCCGGGCTGGCGTTTATCGAGCGTCAGGAGAACCTGGTCTTGCTGGGTCCGTCCGGGGTAGGTAAAACGCACCTGGCGACAGCACTCGGCTACAGAGCCGCGATGGCAGGAATGAGTATTCGGTTCGTCACAGCCGCAGATCTGATGCTACAGCTGCTCGCATCACATCGTCAGGGGGAGTTAAAAAGCTATCTTAATCGCGTTATGGGTAAGCCTAAGTTGTTGATCATAGATGAGGTTGGCTACCTTCCCTTCGGTAAAATGGAAGCCAATCTGTTCTTCCAGGTTATCGCTAAACGGTATGAGTCAGGCAGCGTGGTCCTGACCAGCAACCTGCCGTTTACCCAGTGGTCGGGGACATTCGGAGATGATGAAACGCTGACGGCGGCGATGCTGGATCGGCTGCTTCACCATGCGCATATAGCGCAAATCAGCGGTCAAAGCTATCGACTGAAAGATAAGCTGAAAAGCGGTCAGATCCAGAAGAAAACTAAAGCAGCTACGCTCGAGTAATTCAAAGGGGGTGGGTCAGTTTTACTTTGGCAGGGTGGGTCAGAATTCAATCGGTATTGACAGCTAACCGCGTAGTGGGAAAACTGTTGCCTCTGGTGAGAAAAGCCCTGGGGCAGGATAATGTGAAAAAAGCAGCGCCAGTGACATACACAACGCTGAGTCAGGGATTACTGAATACAGACCCGTTTGCCTGCCTGCTGTGCGGGGCAAAAATGGCGTTCAGCCGGGCGCTGCCGGCAACGGCCCTGGAGAAGCTAATCGCGAACGCCGGGGAGATAGCGCGAATGCGTTACGTTGGATAATGCGGGGAAACTCTGCCTGGAATTCGGCGATGTAATCAAAAAACGCGCAATGTGTTCAAAAATCACCCAAACACAGAGGCATTCACGATAAAAAAGCCGGTTTTCATCGTTGCCAGCCCCCGAAATCAGGGGCCCCAAAAAGTTTGAAATTCCTAGGCGTTAAATAGCGGCGCGTTAGCTGCCGCCGCCAAATCCGTTTTGCCGCCACGCTTCGTAGCTGATGATGGCAACCGCATTCGAGAGGTTGAGGCTGCGATTGTTCGATTGCATGGGAATGCGAATACGCTGTTCCGGCGTAAAACCGTTACGAATCGCATCCGGTAATCCGGCGGTCTCCGAACCGAACAGCAGCACATCCCCCGGCTGATAGTCCGGTTGATCGTAAGGACGGCTGCCTTTGGTGGTGCAGGCAAAAATGCGCTGACCGGCTACGGCAGCCAGAAAATCCTGATAATTTTTATGGCGGCTGACATTCGCCAGATCGTGATAATCCAGTCCGGCGCGACGCACCTTTTTCTCATCCAGATCGAAACCCATCGGTTCAATCAGATGCAGTTTGCAGCCATTATTGGCAACCAGACGGATGATATTACCGGTGTTCGGGGCAATTTGTGGCTCATAGAGCGCAATATGAAACATAAGAATTGGTCAACAAAAGCGTTTTCAGGCCGCCAGTATATAACACGCCGCCCCTGACCCCTAAGCAGGAATTCAGACAACATACCGCGACGTTTTTCGGCCGGACGCGTACACTGTATACAGGAGGTACGCATCATGACCCGTTATCTGATTCCGATAGTTTGCCTGGCCTTGGTGTCGCTGGGCACGCAGGCAAATACCCAAAGGCTCACCACCCAGCAACAACAGCTTGAAAACACTATCCCCAGCCAGCAACGCCTGCAACAGCAAATGCAGCAGAACCAACAGTTGCAGAAACAGCAGTTGAATCAGGATATTCAGCGCCGTAGCGAGCAGCAACAGCAAGAGTTGCGGCGTCAGCTCCAGCAAAATCAGCAGCGGACGCAGCAGCAAAATCAGCCCCGCTACTGATACGCTACAGACTCACCCCCATCAGCGCCAGAATCAGCGCTGTCGATAGCAGCAGGCTGGCGGCAATGGGGCCGCCCAGCACGTTAAACTGGCACGACATCAGGTAGAGGTTAACCCCTACCGCCATTGAGCCCAGCAGAACCACCACGCGGGTTTCCATTTCCGGCAGCCCAAGCATTACCGCCAGCCCCCAGATAACCAAAGGCTGCACCAGCAGTTTGAGCACACATATAGCCAACCGACTTAAAAATGATTACATCCTATGCCCTGATATGCGGCAAAGAAGCATAGCTGGCTGTTATCAAAATAATGTCGCTTGGCTATACTACGGCGCTGATTTGCCAGCCATCGCGCACCCGGTATTCCGCCAACCCCATACCGAGTGAAATCAACGAGAGCGGCACCGCCGCCTGTGACAACATCCCTACCGGCTGATCGACAAAGTCCGGTAGGGAGAACCCGGTCAGGCTGAACAGCGTGCCGGACAAGATACCGATGATCAGCGGGTTTTTCAGCACCCCGACCGCCGTTTTGCCAAATCCTTGCAGCGACAGCGAGCCGTTGCGCGCCCACTCCACCGACACGGTGACGAGCGTCCACAAAATCAGGCCGTTAAACACCAACACCAGCGCCACGGAAGGCACTGCTTCTTCGCCAAGAATCGTGGTCGCCAGCGGCAACCCCAGCATAACGTTGTTGGAAAAGATACCGCTCAGCGCAAAAACCGAGCCGGAGACGCCATCCAAATCAAACACCTTGCGGGCAACGATACGGCCAATCACGAACACGATCAGGCAACTGCCGAAAAACGCGATCAGCAACCGGGCATCCACCGGGGGGCGTTTGGAAAAATCACTCATCATGCGGAACAGCATGGCAGGCAGGGCGACAGAGAAGACAAAGCGACTGACGCCATCGGTAAAGGCAGTGGGCCATTTGGCAAACCGGATCAGGCTGTAGCCAAGAATAATCAATACAAACAGCGGCAGTGAAATCACCACCTGGTGCCAAAAGGAGAGTACAAAGGGGGGCATAGGGTAATACTTCAATGCCTCACTCAGCAGCGCCAGATAGCCTGATTAATGTAAGCGCCCACTAACAAGTCCGGACACCTCAGGCAACCTCGCGCATACGGAAAGGGGCGCCATCACCGGCTTGTTAGACGAATTATTATCTCCCCTGAGCATCGCTCAGGGGATGTGGGCGGATTTAGCCGGCGACAAATTCCGCGCCGATTAAATCTATCCGGTCTGTACAGATACAGTCAACGCCCCAGGCCAGCAAATCACGCGCGCGCTGGCGCGTTCACGGTATAGACCAAAATGCGCAGTCCAGCCGCTTTCAGTAGCGCCACCCGTTGCGCATCCAGCAGCTCATGGTTGAGGTGAATAGAAACGCAGCCAAGATCGCGCGTCAGACGCAGCCAGTCTTCTTCCCATTCATCCAGCAACAGCCCGCGCGGCAGCGCTGGCACCGCCTGCTGTGCGGCGGCCAGTGCGTCAACGGAGAAAGAAGAGAGCAGCGGCTCAATCGGGTGATCGCGCCACAACTGCGCCGCCGCTTGCGCGACCATGCGACCGGTGAGGGTTTCTTGCCCGGTAGTAGGTTTGATCTCGATATTGGCCGCTAAGCCTACTGCTTGCAGCGCGACGCCACTTCGGATAACAGAGGTAAGCGCTCACCAACAAATTGCGTGTTGTACCACACACCCGCGTCCAACCCCACCAGCTTATCCCAAGGCAAATCGCCCGCCACGCCCCAGCCGTTAGTGGTTCTCTCCAACGTATCATCATGCAGCAAAAAGATTTCGCCATCCTGAGAGAGCTTGGCATCAAACTCGATCATTTTATGCCCGTGATGCGCCCCCATATCGATGGCGGCCAGCGTGTTCTCCGGTGCCAATGCGCCGCCGCCGCGATGGGCGACAATTGCCGGATAAGGCCACTGTTTTTCCATTATTCCACCCGCAATCCGCTTTCAGTATCAAAGAAATGCCACGCCTGCGCTGGCAGAGCCAGCCACAAGGTGTCGCCGCGCGCCGGGCACTGCTCGTGGGAAAGGCGCACCACTACCCGCTGTTCCCCCCATGCACCGTGCGCCAGGTTATCCGCGCCCAGCAGCTCAAGGGTGGTCAGCAATAGCGGTATGCCACCCGCCTCACGCGTGGTCAACTGAATATGCTCCGGTCTGACGCCCAACGTCAATGCCCGTCCGCCCCACGCGTGTTTTGCCACCGGTAACGGCAAGACAAACTCCGCGCTGAACATAAACTGCGTGCCGTCATCGCTAATGCGCCCAGCCCACAAGTTCATGGCGGGAGAGCCGATGAAACTGGCGACGAACAGCGAGGCCGGGCGGCGATAAATTTCCGTCGGCGGCCCAATCTGTTCGGCAATCCCTTTGTTCATCACAATCACGCGTTCTGCCAGCGTCATGGCTTCCACCTGATCGTGTGTGACATACAGACTGGTGGTGCGCAAGCGCTGATGCAGTTGCTGGAGCTCAAGCCGCATCTGCACACGCAGTTTAGCATCCAGGTTGGAGAGCGGTTCATCGAACAAAAATACTGCGGGCTCGCGCACGATAGCGCGGCCCATGGCGACACGCTGACGCTGTCCGCCGGAAAGCTCGCGCGGTTTACGCTGCAACAGTGGCAAAAGCTCGAGAATACGCGCAGCATCTTCAACACGCTGGCGGATTTGCGCCTTACCAAACCCGCGGATTTTCAGTCCATAGGCCATGTTGTCATAGACACTCATGTGCGGGTACAGCGCGTAGTTCTGGAATACCATGGCGATACCGCGATCTTTCGGTTCCCGCTCGGTCACCCGTTCGCCATCAATATAAATATCACCGCTGGTGTTGCGTTCCAATCCGGCCACCATGCGCAGCAGGGTTGATTTCCCGCAGCCAGAAGGCCCCACCATCACCACAAACTCACCGTCTGCCACATCCAGATCGATGGGCTGAATTACCTGTGTTTTACCGTCATAGGATTTGGTGACGGCCTGAAGTTTTAAACCAGCCATATCGTTTTATTTCTCACTATCCACCAGACCACGCACAAACCAGCGCTGCATCAACAGCACTACCAACAGCGGCGGCAACAACGTCATCAACATCGCCGCCATCACGTGGTTCCACTGGGTGGCAACATCGCCAGAGGCGATCATGCTTTTCAGCCCGGCCATGGCGGTGCCAAGATTAACGTCGTTGACGATCAGCAGCGGCCAGAGATATAGCTAAACGACTTAATTTTGATTACATTATTTAAATGAGCTATTCAATTGATTTTAGACGTAAAGTGATATCTACACGGAAAAACGAAGGGTTGAGTATCCGAGAAACAGCGAAGCAATTTCGGATTGGCCCTGCCTCTGTATCGCGTTGGATTAATCAAATAGAGTCAAAAGCATCGACCACGCGTCAGCGAAAGATCGATAAATCCGAGTTGATAAAAGATGTTGAACAATATCCAGATGCTTACCAAAAAGAACGTGCAGAGCGTTTTGGCGTTTGTCAGAAGGCCATTTGGCAAGCGCTTAAAAAGCTGGGATTGACCTATAAAAAAAACTCTACGTCATCCGAAAGCCGACGAAAACGCCCGGCAGGGATTTCAACAAAAAAAACAACAGTATGAAAAAGAAGGTAAACCTATTGTTTTTATTGATGAAAGTGGTTTTTCACACGATGCCCCACGGACTCACGGCTATTCCCCAAAAGGTCAACGGTGTTTTGGCCTGAAGAACTGGGGAGCTAGGGGAAGAACAAATGTTATCGGCGCTTTATTAGGCACAACGCTGTTTGCTATCGGATTATTTGATATCAATATTAACAGCGATGTTTTCTATGCCTGGGTCACACAAGTCCTTATCCCAGTACTCCCTAAAAACAGTGTAATCATGATGGACAATGCCACTTTTCACAAAAAACATAATATTCAACAAGTCATCATCGATGCAGGGTATATGGTGGAGTATTTGCCTACATATTCGCCAGATCTTAACCCAATTGAGCATAAATGGGCACAAGCAAAAAGCAAAAAAAGAGAGATGGGTTGCGATACAGAGAGTTTGTTCTCAGTCCATATGGTGTAATCAAAATTAAGTCGCTTGGCTATATCAACATCAAGTGGCTGAACATATCCAGCCCACGACGATTTTCGATCATCGGTTCCCCCTTAATAATTGACCTTGCGTTCCACAAAGCGGAACTGAAGGACTGTCAAACCCACCACCAGCAGCATCAACACCACCGACTGCGCCGCAGAGCTGGAAAGATCCAGACCGGCAAACCCTTCACGGTAGATTTTGAAAATCAGGGTAGTCGTGGCCTGCATCGGACCACCCGCCGTGGCGGCATCGATGATGGGAAAGGTGTCGAAAAAGGCATAGACCAGATTGACCACCAGCAGAAAGAAGCTAACCGGAGAAATCAGCGGCAGCACCAGATTGAAGAAACGGCGCACCGGGCCTGCGCCGTCAATGGCCGCCGCTTCCACCAGAGAGCGCGGAATGGACTGCAACGCAGCCAGAAAAGACAGAAAGTTATAGCTTATCTGCTTCCAGATAGACGCCAACACCACCAGAAACATCGCCTGTCCACTGTGGGTGGCGTGATTCCAGTCATAACCCCACTGACTTAAGCCATAGGTGATTAATCCGCCGGGGCTGAACAAAAACATCCACAGTGCGGCCGCTACCACAGGCGCTACCGCGTAAGGCAGAATAAACAGGGTTTGGTAGAGGCGGCGACAGCGCAGCACATAATCCACCAACGCCGCCAGCAGTAACGACACGCCCATGCCGCACACCGTTACCAGTGAACTAAACACCAGTGTGGTATAGAACGCGTCCAGATAGTAACTGTCGTTCATCAGGTTGCGGAAGTTTTCCAGACCGACAAACTCGCTAGAGAGGCCAAAGGGATCAATACGTTGCGTGGAGTACAACAGCGCCTGACCAGCAGGCCAGATAAAGAAAATCACCGTAATAGCCAGTTGGGGAAACACTAACGCATAAGGTATAGCTAAACGACTTAATTTTGATTACATTATTTAAATGAGCTATTCAATTGATTTTAGACGTAAAGTGATATCTACACGGAAAAACGAAGGGTTGAGTATCCGAGAAACAGCGAAGCAATTTCGGATTGGCCCTGCCTCTGTATCGCGTTGGATTAATCAAATAGAGTCAAAAGCATCGACCACGCGTCAGCGAAAGATCGATAAATCCGAGTTGATAAAAGATGTTGAACAATATCCAGATGCTTACCAAAAAGAACGTGCAGAGCGTTTTGGCGTTTGTCAGAAGGCCATTTGGCAAGCGCTTAAAAAGCTGGGATTGACCTATAAAAAAAACTCTACGTCATCCGAAAGCCGACGAAAACGCCCGGCAGGGATTTCAACAAAAAAAACAACAGTATGAAAAAGAAGGTAAACCTATTGTTTTTATTGATGAAAGTGGTTTTTCACACGATGCCCCACGGACTCACGGCTATTCCCCAAAAGGTCAACGGTGTTTTGGCCTGAAGAACTGGGGAGCTAGGGGAAGAACAAATGTTATCGGCGCTTTATTAGGCACAACGCTGTTTGCTATCGGATTATTTGATATCAATATTAACAGCGATGTTTTCTATGCCTGGGTCACACAAGTCCTTATCCCAGTACTCCCTAAAAACAGTGTAATCATGATGGACAATGCCACTTTTCACAAAAAACATAATATTCAACAAGTCATCATCGATGCAGGGTATATGGTGGAGTATTTGCCTACATATTCGCCAGATCTTGACCCAATTGAGCATAAATGGGCACAAGCAAAAAGCAAAAAAAGAGAGATGGGTTGCGATACAGAGAGTTTGTTCTCAGTCCATATGGTGTAATCAAAATTAAGTCGCTTGGCTATAACCAGCTACGGCCAAAGACAGGGCGGGATGAGGTCATGCCACATACTCAATCAATGAAGGGGAAAACAGGGCAACAGAAGTCGCCCTCCGTCATTCCCGCCTGCGCGGGAATGACGAGAAAGTGCCTGAAACCTTACTTGGTGGACTGCTCGAAGCGACGCAACAACACGTTGCCGCGTTCAACCGCGGTATCCAACGCTTGCTGCGGCGTTTTCTTACCGGTCCAGACGCTTTCCAACTCTTCATCCACGATGGTACGGATCTGCGGCATATTGCCTAAGCGCAACCCTTTGGTGAACGCCAACGGCGGCTTGTTCAGCATCTGACGCGTCGCAATGTCCGCACCGGGGTTCTTCTCATAAAAACCCTGCTGCTTAGTCAGCTCATACGCGGCGGTAGTGATCGGCAGATAGCCGGTCTTCTGGTGCCATTCGGCGGCCATTTCCGGCTGCGCCAGGAACTGCATAAACTGCGCGACGCCTTTGTAAGTGGCATCGTCTTTGCCGCCCATAACCCACAGGCTGGCACCGCCAATAATGGCGTTCTGCGGCGCGTTCGGCACCTCAGCGTCATACGGCATCATTCCTACGCCATAGTTGAATTTAGCGTGAGCGCGGATGTTAGCCAACGAACCGGACGATGCCGTGGTAATGGCGCAATCACCGTTGTAGAACTTCTCAGTCGACTCATCAAACTAGTTGCTGAATAGAGACTTGCATTTTTTGTCAGGCTATTGAGAATAAAAAGAGGTTTAACTTAGAGAATAAAGGTTTGAAATGAGCAACAAAGAGCGGTTGTTACGAGATAATCGTTTATGTAAAGCAATCATTGGATTATCAGTCGAAGAATTGAAAAATTTAGCCGCTGAATTTTCAGCTTGTTATTTGATTTATCGGAAAAAGAATCGAAAAGATCACGAGCGGCAGATGGGTGCAGGGCAGAAAGGATTTATCCCAACCCCATTAGATAAACTGCTTTTTATTTTATTGTATTTAAAATGTTATCCGACCTATGATTTGCAAGGACTTCTTTTTGGTTTAGATAGAACACGGGTATGTCGCTGGGTAAAAATATTATTGCCGGTTTTAGAGATGACCTTGGGGCGAGAATGTGTTTTGCCCGCTCGTCAAATTCGCTCTGCTGAGGAATTTTTTCGCGCCTTTCCTGGAGTTAAAGACGTCTTTATTGATGGGACAGAGCGACCTGTCCAAAAGCCTAAGAATCTGCGTCGGCGAAAAAAAATGTATTCGGGAAAGAAAAGACAGACCACTCGAAAAGGGCTTATTATTACTGACGAAACAAGGCAAATTGGATTTATCCCCATGAGCAAAAATGGGCGCCGTCACGATAAACGCTTACTCGATAAAGTCGATATAATTCGCCATATTCCTCCTGAGGTAACCATCTGGGCAGATACCGGTTTTCAAGGTATAGATAAACAGCATCCTAATACACAAATCCCAAAAAAAGGAACTCGAAAAAGACCTTTATCGCCTGAACAAAAACAAGAAAATAAAATAATCTCGGGCATCCGTATTACAGTTGAACACGCCATCGCGGGTATCAAGCGCCTCGGTTGCAGAGTCTGTAAAGAATTTTGTGTAAATGGCTCCATTGCTTAACCGGAGATTCGTTCTCCATACATCAACATGAATTGGCTCATAGCAGGTTTCCAGTCTCTGATTGGCAAGGTCCATTTAGCAGAGATATTATGCAAGGCTAGATAGAGTAATTTTATCACCGAGTCATCCGTTGGAAATATTCGTCGCGTTTTCGTTATCTTGCGCAATGAAGCATTTAACGACTCTATCGCGTTGGTGGTGTAGATAACCTTGCGGATCTCCGGCGGAAAGTCAAAAATGACGATGAGACGTTCCCAATTATTTCTCCACGACGGGCTGATCGTCGGGAACTGTTCATCCCATTTGGCCGCGAAGGCATCCAGGGCCTCTTCAGCGCCCTCTAGCGTTGCGGAACTATAGATGGTGCGCAGGTCAGCAGCAACGGCCTTACGCTCTTTCCAGCCGACGTAGCGCAGCGAGTTCCGCACCTGATGCACAATGCAGAGCTGTACCCGCGTATGCGGGTAAACAGCTTCAATGGCATCAGGAAAGCCTTTCAGGCCATCGCAGCAGGCGACGAAGATGTCCTTTAGCCCACGATTTTTCAGTTCTGTCATCACAGATAACCAGAACTTGGCCCCCTCAGTTTTGGCTATCCATAGCCCCAGCAGCTCTTTTTCGCCCTGGCCGTTGACGCCGAGGGCCAGATAAACAGACTTGTTGGCCACGGCTCCGCCGTCCTGGCTTTTGACAACAATACAGTCAAGGTAAACAATGGGATAAAGCGCATCCAGCGGCCGTTGCTGCCAGCGCTTAACTTCATCCATCACAGCATTGGTCACTTGAGAAATGAAGCCAGCGGAAACATCGACCCCGTAGACTTCTTTAAAGTGTGCCTGAATATCACGGGTTGATAACCCTCTGGAATAGAGAGAAATAATGCGGTCATCGAAGCCGTTAAGCTGTTTTTCGTGCTTACCGATCAGTGTCGGCTCGAAGGTACTGTTGCGGTCGCGCGGAATATCGAGCTCGATCTCCCCATTTTGGCTACGTACGCTCTTGGATGTCTTGCCATTGCGTGAGTTGCCTGAATGATTACCAGCCGGGTCATGCTTAGCATACCCAAGGTGCATCTCCATCTCAGCTTCAAGAACCCGTTCCGCCAGTCTTTTAGTCAGCACCTTGAGTAGGCCTGATTCACCCAGCAGATCCTGAGGGGAGTGACAATCTTGAAGCAGTTGGTCAATAAGTTCGTTGCTGATAGGCATTTTGTTATCCTTTGAAGGTTTTCCTCAAAATGCCATTTACACAGATTATTTTACAGTCTCCGGTTGCATGACCCAAATTTTACGGAATCGTAGACCCTTTATTGATGATACCTTCTTACTCCTTAGCGCCGGTCTTTGGAATTTCCATCTCAGAACAGCGTAAAATTTACTTCAATCACCGAAACACCCTTATTTCACTATTAAGCAACACGCTTATCCTTGCGACCGTAGTAGGTGAAGTCCCCTTTCTTGTTCATGTCCTGCAACAGCTGGATATGTTTGATTTGCGTCGGCTTGTTGAATTCCAGCACCGCATCCGTGCCGTCGAAGCCGTTATTCTTACTGGCAATCGGCAAGGCATGCCAGGCGCTGAAGTTTTCAATCTGAATCCAACCCTGCCAGCCGCTGGCGTAGCCACACTTCATGCCTGCGGCGCGCAGTTTGGCCGTGTACTCCGCCATTTGCTGCCAGGTTTTCGGTGGTTGTTCCGGGTCCAGCCCGGCTTTTTGGAAAGCGTCTTTGTTGTAATAAAGCACCGGCGTTGAGCTGTTGAACGGCTGTGACAGCAGGTGCCCCGTTTTCGCGTCGGCGTAGTAACCGGAGACGGTTGGCACAAACACGCTCTCATCAAAATCGATCCCGGCATCTTTAAATACCTGATACACCGGTTTGATCGCCTTGCTCGCCATCATGGTGGCGGTGCCCACTTCATACACCTGAAGGATGGCGGGCGCGTTACCGGTGCGGTAAGCCGCAATCCCTGCCGCCAGGCTCTGCTCGTAGTTGCCTTTGTATACCGGCACAATTTTGACATCGGGGTGCGATTGGTTAAAACGCGTCGCCAGTGAATCCACCGTTTTCCCCAGTTCGCCTTCCATCGAATGCCAGAAAGGGATCTCGGTCACTGCGTTGGCGTTAGCCTGATACGCCAACGTCAGCGCCACCAGAACTGCCGCATTACGCAGCGTCCGTGTCTTAAGCGCGTTAAACATGCCTGTCTCCTGCCATAAAGGTGAGCACCTGTGCAAAGGGGTGCGTTTCTTGGTCGAGGGGTAACATGGCACGGACGCATGACAGCAAGATGACCAAACGATGACACCCGCATGACACCCTGCCCGTCACGCTTGCGTAGCAGAATTACCGACAAGATTTGTGGCCCATATCGCGGTCCGGAATAAATGTTTACCGACGGAGTGCCGATACCAAAGATATCATCTGTTTTTTTACTCATTTACCGCGTGAAATCACACAGCAAACGAATAATAAAGTAAATAACCCATTGATGATGCAAGCATAACTATCACTGTGCGTTCGTAACACCGTTCTCGTGAATGGACGCATTGAGCAATGCCAGGGTGACTCACCTCTTCTTATGCCGTGCAGAGGCGAACCTGCTTTACCGACAAACGGCTTTGTTGAATAATTTAACCGTTTGATTTACATCTTCTTTAGTTAGAATGCATTTACAGAGAATGTATTTTGTTAGAACGACAAATCAAATAGTTAGCACAATAAAAAGCATTCCGAGAGGAAAAATTAGTCGTTGAAATTTTATAATGCTTATATAAATCAGTATCTTAAATTATTCAACAAAGCCCCGACAAACTCGAAAAAAAATGGGGAACATATGCAGCGCATACGCAACATCAAATTGGGAACATTACTCGGCAGTGGGTTTGCTGCTGTGATCATTATCGGCGTACTGGTCGCGGGTTTTGGCCGCATGCATCTTGCCGGTTTGGGCCAAACCACTGACGGCCTGGCCAAACAGCACCTGAACAACCTGTTTGTATTACAGGAACTGAAAGACAACCTGAACGTCACCATTAAAGCCACGCTGCGCATGCTGCTGATGACAGACAAAAATGAGCTGAGCGACAGCCAGGCATTGATTGAAAAAACCAGCGCGCAAAACGGCAAACTGGTGGAGCAACTGGAAGCCAATCTGCATGCCAAAGAGATACGCGCCATCTTGGGAGAGCTTCAGCAAAATCGCGTCGCCTTTGCCAAACTGGGACGTGAAGCGATCGGCATGACGCTGACCGATCTTCAGACAGAAGCGGCGGTGCTGGTGAAAGGTCAGTTGGAGCCGGTGCAAACGGCCATGTTCGGCAACCTCAACACCATGATCAAACTGCAAAAAGATCTCACGACCCAGATAGCGACCAATGCCGTGGCTGAGGCCGAGGAGGATGGTAACAGCCTGCTGATGCTTGCGGCCATTTCCGCGCTGTTAGCCGCCGTTATCGCCTGGTTTATCACCCGCCATATTAAAAAGCTGCTGGGCGGCGAACCGCTCTACGCGATGCAAGTGGTACAAGAAATTGCGCAGGGTAATCTGGCCGTTCCGGTAACGCTCGCCGACGCGGATAACAGCAGCCTGCTGGCCGCCATGAACCATATGCGTGACAGCCTGAGCAAACTGGTGATTCAGGTGCGGGAAAGCAGCGAGTCTATCTCGACCGGTGCCAGTGAAATCGCCGCTGGCAGCACCGATCTCAGCCAGCGCACCGAAGAACAGGCCGCCAGTCTGCAACAAACGGCGGCCTCGATGGAGCAGATAAGCCAGACTGTAGTGGTCAACTAAATTTGGCCACCCTACCTGACTGTTGATGGAACAGCCGTTCTGATTCATTTGGTGTTAACCCACCGTTATACCAGTGAGGTCTGACATCGCTATAATAATGGGTTATGTAGCGAATAATGGATGATTGAGCAGTACTAAAGCTTTGGTAGCCAGTCGTTGGCACCCATTCAGTCTTCAGACTACGGAAGAATCGCTCCATCGGACTATTATCCCAACAATTTCCTCTGCGACTCATACTTTGGGTCATCTGATAACGCCACAATGTCTGCCTATACTGACGACTGGTGTAATGGCTTCCTTGGTCACTATGAAACATGACTTGTTTGGGATGCCCACGCAGTTCCCAAGCCATTTGTAGTGCTTTGGCTGTTAATTCTGAATCTGGCGAAAACGACATTGCCCAACACACGGGTTTTCGGGCAAATAAATCTAATACCACCGCCAGATACGCCCATCGGTCGCCTGTCCAAATATAGGTTACATCGCCGCACCAAACCTGGTCAGGCTTGGTAACAGCGAACTGCCTATTGAGCAGATTTGGAATATCAATACGTTCATTTCCACCGCGGTTGTATTGATGTTTTCTTGTTTGGCAACTAACGAGGGTTAATTCTTTCATCAACTTACCCGCTAACCACCGCCCAAGTTTCACGTCGTGTGTATTGGTAACCATCGTGGCGATAGTCCTTGCGCCCGCAGACCCGCCACTAACGTTCCACGCTTCGCTGACCAGGCTACGTTTTATCGTCCGCTCAATATCTGGCTCCTTAGGTCGACACCAATAGCGATAACTGCTTCGGTGAACATTAAAAATACGACACAACGCTTTCACTGGATAAAGCGCTCTTAGCTTTTCAACTACCGAGAATTTTTCAGTGAGTCGGACATTAAGAGCGCAGTAGCCTTTTTTAAGATGGCATTCTCCATTTCCAGTCGGTGGATTTTGTTCTTCATTTCTCTGAACTCAATTTGTTCAGGTGTTAATGGCAGACCAGGCGATGTTTTCCCTTGACGTTCTAAACGAAGGGCTCTTACCCACCGGCTAATCGCTGAAAGACTGACGTTCATGGCTTTCGCGGCTTCCTGGTAGGTATAATTTTGGTCAAGGACTAATTTGGCGGTTTCACATTTAAATTCAGCAGTAATTATTTTACTCATTTTGGCACCTATAAAAATTATGAGGTAAGCATATCACCTCTACTTAGGTGGCCAAATTCAGTATGCCACTACACAATATAGTTAGCGGCGGTCGGGCCCTGATCGGAATCCAGACCGGTGGTGCGTAACACCAGCTTGTAACCACGGGTGGTCAGATCCGGTGCAGTCGCCGCTGGCGTAATCATCAGCACGCCTTCGTCTTCATAGATATCAGAGGCCGGCTGGGTGGAAGAGGAGCACAGGTGACCAATCACGTAACGAATACCATCGTTAATCACTTTGTTGGCAACGGCAACCGCCTGTTTCGGGTCACAAGCATCATCATATTCCACGGCAACCAATTTGTTGCCCTTCACGCCACCTTTGGCGTTGATGTCAGCAATCGCCTGACGCGCACCGATAAATTCCATGTCGCCATGGCTTTGTTGAATAATTTAACCGTTTGATTTACATCTTCTTTAGTTAGAATGCATTTACAGAGAATGTATTTTGTTAGAACGACAAATCAAATAGTTAGCACAATAAAAAGCATTCCGAGAGGAAAAATTAGTCGTTGAAATTTTATAATGCTTATATAAATCAGTATCTTAAATTATTCAACAAAGCCTGTCGCCATACTGGGCAACCGGGCCGGACATGGCACCGACAACGGCAACCTTTATGTCTTTTGCATGGGCCATGTGTGCGAACGCTGCTGCCATACACCCTAACAGTACGACTTTACCTTTAGCTACTTTCATTCGATTCACCCTATCTGTCGTTATGGAGTTCGCCTGAAAACCTGTATCAACCCGCCGTACTCAATCTTTTTCTTATAAGTAAGAACAGGTTAGGCTTTTTATTAGCTATACTTCGCTAATAAGGCGTTATTTTTCATGTCATTAAACAGGAATTTTATGCTGCAAATCAACTACCGCAATCAGAAAAAAGCGGTGTAAACAGCATAAAACACCAGCCTTATAAGCCACTATTTATTTTATAGATAGTCAGTTATGCTGCTTTATGCGGCAATGGGCAACTCAATACTCGAAAAATCATCGGCGAGGAAAACATTTTCCCTATTAACCGTACAGAAAAACTTACACAACTGTTTATCTACATCGCTACTACATTATGCTTTAGGCTACAGCTATGCTTTATGCAAACGCATTGAGAGGGTTATCGAAATGAAGCTCGCCGTCGAATGTCTCTCGTTATTCAGCGACCAGGATAGAATTGATCTCGCCAAGATTTGGCCCCACCAGAATCTCGACCTACTGGAACAGAGCCTTGATCTGCACCAGCGCCTGTTCGCGTCACGTTTCAATGGCCGCCTGCTGGCAGCGGTAATGGTGGAAATTGATGGCGAATACGCGGAACTCGATGATCTGATGGTCAGAGAGGCTACGCGCCGCCGTGGCGTTGGCCTTCACCTGATTCAGGAAGTCGTGCGTCAACTACCGGACGTGAAGGAATTTTGGCTGACAGCAGCCGATCATGCTGGCGTTAATGAGACCGTGCTGGACCGCTTTATGGAAAGCTGTGGATTCTTTCCGGTGTCAGGAGGGTGGCTCTACACCCGAAGTTAACCGCTAACAAATGGCATGACGCTCCAATACGGCAGCAGAGCAAAGTCATGCCGAACCAGTACGCGTGATGGCACAACCGACGCGTACTGGTATTGCCCATCCCTATAAGCCGCTCATTGCACCCTCTTTAAAAATCGCTTCTTCTACTAAGAAAGGGCATCCTCTGAATAGCGGATCAGATATATTTCTTCCTTATAGCCAACCGACTTAAAAATGATTACATCCTATGCCCTGATATGCGGCAAAGAAGCATAGCTGGCTGTTATCAAAATAATGTCGCTTGGCTATACAGGTAGAACCAGTGACCCGCCGTCAGCGACTTCAGCCAGGTGATGTCCCACGACCACACCTGGTTCGGCGCGATCGCCTTCCATGTCGACAGCGGCTTACTTTGCGGGGCCTGCTGACGCCCGCGATGACTGACCTCTCCGGCACGGCGCAACACCCGGTAAAACGTCGATTCACTGGCAACGTAACGCCCCTCATCGGCTAGTGCCGGTACGATTTGCGCCGGCGACAGACTGGCGAATCGTGGCTCATGGCAGATGGCCAGCACCTGCTGTTCCGCTTCAGCACTGAGCCTGTTTTTCGGCATCGGCCGTGATGCCGTCGGTCGCCGGTCGTCAGGACTTAGCCGCCAGCGCTGGAACGTCCGCTCGCTAATACCTACAGACGGCTTTGTTGAATAATTTAACCGTTTGATTTACATCTTCTTTAGTTAGAATGCATTTACAGAGAATGTATTTTGTTAGAACGACAAATCAAATAGTTAGCACAATAAAAAGCATTCCGAGAGGAAAAATTAGTCGTTGAAATTTTATAATGCTTATATAAATCAGTATCTTAAATTATTCAACAAAGCCCCTACAGACCTGCAGGCATCGCTTTGCCGGACGCCGGCAGTGGCAGCCTCCTCCAGCATCTTCATCAGCCGTAACCTGTCGGCTGTGCGCGTCATTCGACCTCGCGTTCTTCGTCGAAGAACGCCTTGAGCTTTTTTTCCAGGATGAGCAGTGCCGCCGCTTCGGCGAGGGCTTTGTCCTTGCGGGCTATTTCACGATTAAGCTGCTGAATTTCTTTTTGTTGTTTCTTTATTAAGGCTCTTTCTGCACGCTGACCTGGCTGCATAAACTCGTCCTTCCACTGCTGAATCTGTTCAGGATAGAGGCCTTTACGGCGACAGTATAGCCAAGCGACATTATTTTGATAACAGCCAGCTATGCTTCTTTGCCGCATATCAGGGCATAGGATGTAATCATTTTTAAGTCGGTTGGCTATATCATTACTCCCGCTCAGACGCTGATTCGCCACCGCATGGTTACGTTCATAGTACTTGTCCGGCCAGTATTTCGCTCCGCTTCGCGGCGGGATAAGGGGCCTGATTTTCTTTCTCAGCAACGCATCGTGGCAGTAACGGGCGTCATAAGCACCGTCTGCTGACACTTCCCTGATTTTCCGGTGGGTTTGGTTAATCAGGCCCGGCAGTGCCTGCGCATCTGTCGTTCCGCTGAGCGATAAGTCGGCACAGATAATCTCATGCGTCGCACTGTCTGCTGCCAGATGAAGCTTGCGCCACACTCTTCGTCTGTCAGCCCCATGCTGCCTGACTTTCCATTCACCTTCGCCAAAGACCTTCAGACCGGTACTGTCGATGACCAGATGCGAGATTTCACCACGCGTTGGCGTTTTTATGCTGATACTGACGGTTTTTGCCCGCCGACTGACCAGAGAGTAGTCCGGGCAGCGCAGTGGCAGGCTCATCAGTGTAAAAACCGAGTCGACAAAGCCCTTTAATGCCCGGAGCGACAGGTTAAACACGCGCTTTATCATCAAAACCGTGGTAACAGCCATATCGGTGTAGTAAAGCGGCCGACCACGACCTTCAGGCGAAGAACTGTCAGTCCATGCAGCGATGGCCGACTCATCAAGCCAGACCGTCAGGGAGCCGCGTTGTCTGAGTGCTTTGTTGTAGGTGGGCCAGTTGGTGATTTTAAACTTTTGCTTTGCCATGGGGAGCTGCTATCGGGAGCGATGATAGTGCTTTGATCCGGCGATCCCCTGAAAGTTCGATTTATTCAACAAAGCCCTAAGGAGTAAGAAGGTATCATCAATAAAGGGTCTACGATTCCGTAAAATTTGGGTCATGCAACCGAGGCGCTTGATACCCGCGATGGCGTGTTCAACTGTAATACGGATGCCCGAGATTATTTTATTTTCTTGTTTTTGTTCAGGCGATAAAGGTCTTTTTCGAGTTCCTTTTTTTGGGATTTGTGTATTAAGATGCTGTTTATCTATACCTTGAAAACCGGTATCTGCCCAGATGGTTACCTCAGGAGGAATATGGCGAATTATATCGACTGATCTGGCCCAGACTTGGTGGACACGCCCTTAAGAGAGGACTTGTCGTTCAAATACCATCGGGCTGACATAGCCCAGCGTGCTATGCCGCCGTTTCTGATTGTAATCCACCTCAATGTAGTTAAACACCTCAGATTTCATGGTTTCCCGGTCAGGAAAGTGTTCGCCGTGGATCAGCTCCACCTTCAAACTGTGAAAAAAACTTTCAGCACACGCGTTATCATAATAGTTGCCTTTTCCACTCATGCTACATGTTAATTTACTGATTTTAATTAACTTCTGATAATCATCAGAACAGTACTGACTGCCACGATCCGAGTGGACGATGACGCCCTCTGGGGAACCCCGTCGGCTCAGGGCCATCTGCAGGGCATCGCAGACCAGGCCCGACTTCATCCTTACCGACATTGACCATCCCACAACGGCTCGTGAAAATAAATCAATTATTACAGCCAGATAAACCCAACCCGCTTCCGTCCATAAGTAAGTGATGTCACCGACCCATTTCTGGTTCGGGGCTGATGCTGTGAAATCCTGCTGTAGCAGATTCGGCGCCACCGGACGATTATGCTTCGAATCTGTTGTCACCCTGAATTTTTTTGCCGCTTTCGCCTTCAGCCCCTGCCGGCGCAGGCTGGCAGCGATGGTTTTGCGATTGTAATGATAACCGGCATCCTGCAGGTCCAGGCGCAGCCTGCGGGCACCGTTGCGTCCTTTCTGTTCCGTAAAGGCGCTGGCTACCCGGGTATCGCAAAGCTCCCGTCGCTGCTGTGAAACCGTTTTCTGCCCACATCGTCGGCTCCAGGCATAAAATCCGCTGCGGCTGACGACCAGAACACGCGCCATAGACTTAACCCGAAACTCAGCCTGATATTGTTGCATAAAGACGTACCTCACTTCAGGCGTCTGGCGAAGTACGTCGCGGCCTTTTGGAGGATGGCTAACTCCTCAGCCTGATCAGCCAGTTGACGTTTAAGCCTGACAATTTCAACAGATTGCTGCTGTTCACGTTCGGAGCAGGATAGCGCCATTTGCTGTTTTTTACGCCAGGCATAAAGCTGCGATTCGTGAAGATTCAACTCACTGGCTGCTTTGGCTACGCCAATCCGCTGAGCAAGTAGCAGAGCATTCTCCCGAAACTCGTCCGGATAGCGATTGTTGCTCATTTTACGACCGTTCGATTGAGTCATTTTCCACCTCTGTCAGCAATTTTACTCACTTAACAGCGTGTCCACGATCTCTGGGCCGGATCAGACTTTATCGAGTAAGCGTTTATCGTGACGGCGCCCATTTTTGCTCATGGGGATAAATCCAATTTGCCTTGTTTCGTCAGTCATAATAAGCCCTTTTCGAGTGGTCTGTCTTTTCTTTCCCGAATACATTTATTTTCGCCGACGCAGATTCTTAGGCTTTTGGACAGGTCGCTCTGTCCCATCAATAAAGACGTCTTTAACTCCAGGAAAGGCGCGAAAAAATTCCTCAGCAGAGCGAATTTGACGAGCGGGCAAAACACATTCTCGCCCCAAGGTCATCTCTAAAACCGGCAATAATATTTTTACCCAGCGACATACCCGTGTTCTATCTAAACCAAAAAGAAGTCCTTGCAAATCATAGGTCGGATAACATTTTAAATACAATAAAATAAAAAGCAGTTTATCTAATGGGGTTGGGAGATAAAGAGACTGTAAAATAATCTGTGTAAATGGCATTTTGAGGAAAACCTTCAAAGGATAACAAAATGCCTATCAGCAACGAACTTATTGACCAACTGCTTCAAGATTGTCACTCCCCTCAGGATCTGCTGGGTGAATCAGGCCTACTCAAGGTGCTGACTAAAAGACTGGCGGAACGGGTTCTTGAAGCTGAGATGGAGATGCACCTTGGGTATGCTAAGCATGACCCGGCTGGTAATCATTCAGGCAACTCCCGCAATGGCAAGACATCCAAGAGCGTACGTAGCCAAAATGGGGAGATCGAGCTCGATATTCCGCGCGACCGCAACAGTACCTTCGAGCCGACACTGATCGGTAAGAACGAAAAACAGCTTAACGGCTTCGATGACCGCATTATTTCTCTCTATTCCAGAGGGTTATCAACCCGTGATATTCAGGCACACTTTAAAGAAGTCTACGGGGTCGATGTTTCCGCTGGCTTCATTTCTCAAGTGACCAATGCTGTGATGGATGACGTTAAGCGCTGGCAGCAACGGCCGCTGGATGCGCTTTATCCCATTGTTTACCTTGACTGTATTGTTGTCAAAAGCCAGGACGGCGGAGCCGTGGCCAACAAGTCTGTTTATCTGGCCCTCGGCGTCAACGGCCAGCGCGAAAAAGAGCTGCTGGGGCTATGGATAGCCAAAACTGAGGGGGCCAAGTTCTGGTTATCTGTGATGACAGAACTGAAAAATCGTGGGCTAAAGGACATCTTCGTCGCCTGCTGCGATGGCCTGAAAGGCTTTCCTGATGCCATTGAAGCTGTTTACCCGCATACGCGGGTACAGCTCTGCATTGTGCATCAGGTGCGGAACTCGCTGCGCTACGTCGGCTGGAAAGAGCGTAAGGCCGTTGCTGCTGACCTGCGCACCATCTATAGCCAACCGACTTAAAAATGATTACATCCTATGCCCTGATATGCGGCAAAGAAGCATAGCTGGCTGTTATCAAAATAATGTCGCTTGGCTATATCAGGAAGCCGAGAGTCAGCGGGTATAGCTAAACGACTTAATTTTGATTACATTATTTAAATGAGCTATTCAATTGATTTTAGACGTAAAGTGATATCTACACGGAAAAACGAAGGGTTGAGTATCCGAGAAACAGCGAAGCAATTTCGGATTGGCCCTGCCTCTGTATCGCGTTGGATTAATCAAATAGAGTCAAAAGCATCGACCACGCGTCAGCGAAAGATCGATAAATCCGAGTTGATAAAAGATGTTGAACAATATCCAGATGCTTACCAAAAAGAACGTGCAGAGCGTTTTGGCGTTTGTCAGAAGGCCATTTGGCAAGCGCTTAAAAAGCTGGGATTGACCTATAAAAAAAACTCTACGTCATCCGAAAGCCGACGAAAACGCCCGGCAGGGATTTCAACAAAAAAAACAACAGTATGAAAAAGAAGGTAAACCTATTGTTTTTATTGATGAAAGTGGTTTTTCACACGATGCCCCACGGACTCACGGCTATTCCCCAAAAGGTCAACGGTGTTTTGGCCTGAAGAACTGGGGAGCTAGGGGAAGAACAAATGTTATCGGCGCTTTATTAGGCACAACGCTGTTTGCTATCGGATTATTTGATATCAATATTAACAGCGATGTTTTCTATGCCTGGGTCACACAAGTCCTTATCCCAGTACTCCCTAAAAACAGTGTAATCATGATGGACAATGCCACTTTTCACAAAAAACATAATATTCAACAAGTCATCATCGATGCAGGGTATATGGTGGAGTATTTGCCTACATATTCGCCAGATCTTAACCCAATTGAGCATAAATGGGCACAAGCAAAAAGCAAAAAGCAAAAAAAGAGAGATGGGTTGCGATACAGAGAGTTTGTTCTCAGTCCATATGGTGTAATCAAAATTAAGTCGCTTGGCTATATTCAGCCACAGCATGAGCAGAAAGCGGCGCGGTTTCAACGATAACGGCGAAGCGCGCATCCTGAGACCACTCCAGGTGGAGTTTACTCTCACTGGCTGCCGACTGAGTCGGAATTCCAGCCTGAGACCGCCAGCCATAAAGCGTATTGACGGGAATGCCTTCCAGGCGGGATATCTGGTAAATAGACTGACTATGCGGCGGCAACATTCTGGCGATCACAGCCGCTTTACGTTCTGGCGAATAGCTTCCCATGAACAGCTTCTCCAGCCCCCTAGATTTTTTTCACTCAGAGGCGACAACTACCCTGACATGGGGGGAAGCCGCATCAACCTGCGTTTTCTGGATCACCGGACGGGGAGGCATGAAGACCTGGCGCTCAGTCAGCGTGAGCTGATACTGCGGCTGATAAAGCATATACCGGAGAAGCATTTCCGGATGGTGCGTTACTTTGGTTTTCTGGCTAACCGCGTAGTGGGAAAACTGTTGCCTCTGGTGAGAAAAGCCCTGGGGCAGGATAATGTGAAAAAAGCAGCGCCAGTGACATACACAACGCTGAGTCAGGGATTACTGAATACAGACCCGTTTGCCTGCCTGCTGTGCGGGGCAAAAATGGCGTTCAGCCGGGCGCTGCCGGCAACGGCCCTGGAGAAGCTAATCGCGAACGCCGGGGAGATAGCGCGAATGCGTTACGTTGGATAATGCGGGGAAGCTCTGCCTGGAATTCGGCGATGTAATCAAAAAACGCGCAATGTGTTCAAAAATCACCCAAACACAGAGGCATTCACGATAAAAAAGCCGGTTTTCATCGTTGCCAGCCCCCGAAATCAGGGGCCCCAAAAAGTTTGAAATTCCTAGGCGTTAAATACGGCGTACTGTTGATCGCCGATGAAGTCGTCACCGGATTTGGCCGCAGCGGGGCGATGTTTGGTTCACGCGGTTGGGGCGTAAAACCAGACATCATGGTGTTTGCCAAAGCGCTCACCGCCGGATATGTGCCGCTGTCGGCGACCGTGCTGAATCAGCGTATCGAAGCGGCCTATCTGGACAACCGCAATGCGCGTGGGTTACTGATGACTGGCTTTACCTACGGCGGCCACCCGTTAGCCTGCGCCGCCGGGCTGGCAGTGTTGGATATTGTTGAGCGGGAGAATCTGCCAGCCAATGCCGCGCATCAGGGGGAATACTTGCTGGGTCAACTGCTGCCGTTTGAGTCACGTTTCCGCTCCGTAGGCAACGTACGTGGCAAAGGGCTGATGCTGGCGCTGGATCTGGTGGAGGACAAAGTGAGCAAGCGCGCATTAGCGCCGGATAACGGGCTGGCATTCCGTATTGCAGAAGCGGCACGCAATGCTGGCGCGGTAGTACGTCCGGTAGGACCGAGACTGGTGTTGGCACCGCCGTTAACCATCGATAAAGCCGGATGCGATACGCTGGTGCTGGCACTGCAAACCGCGTTTGAGAAGGAAGACCGGTAGCAAGGCAGCCGTAGAAAAAAGGGCCGTTCCTGCATGAACGGCCCTTATTTGTTTAGATGCTACGCGTCGCGCTGTCCGCTTACTGCAATACGGAAATATCCGCCACTTTCAGGAACAGATTACGCAGTTGGTTGAGCAGCGTCAGACGGTTCAGGCGCACGCTTTCGTCTTCCGCGTTAACCATCACCTTATCAAAGAAGTTATCAACCGGTTCACGCAGTTCGGCCAGCTCGGCCAACGCTTCTTGATAACGCCCTTCAGCGAACCACGGTGCCAGCTTGCTTTCCAACGCGATAACGTAGGTGGCCAGTTGAACTTCCTCTTTCTCTTTGAGCAGAGCAGCATCAACGTTGGCGTTCAGCGTATCCGTAGCTTTCGCCAGAATGTTAGACACACGCTTGTTGGCCGCCGCCAGCGCGGTGGCAGCCTCCAGCGAACGGAAGTGGCTCACCGCTTTCACACGGGCATCAAAATCTGCCGGGCGGGTCGGGCGACGGGCCAGTACCGCTTGGATAGTGTCCACGCTATGACCTTCTTCCTGATACCAGGCGCGGAAACGGCCCAGCATGAATTCGATCACGTCATCGACCACATTAGCGTTGGTCAGCTTGTCGCCATACAGGCGTACCGCTTCTTCCGTCAGCGTTTGCAGATCGAGCGGCAGCTGTTTCTCAACGATAATACGCAGCACACCCAGCGCAGCACGGCGCAGCGCGAACGGGTCTTTATCCCCTTTCGGGTGTTGACCGATACCGAAAATCCCCGCCAGCGTGTCCATCTTGTCAGCGATCGCCAACGCGCAGGCAACGCCAGATGCAGGCAGTGCATCCCCGGCAAAACGCGGCTGGTACTGTTCGTTAAGGGCAACGGCAACGTCTTCGGCTTCACCGTCGTGACGCGCGTAGTGCATCCCCATTACGCCCTGAGTGTCGGTAAATTCGAACACCATGTTGGTCATCAGGTCGCACTTGGAGAGCAAACCGGCACGTTGCGCGTGAGCGACGTCGGCACCGATTTTCTCCGCCACCCAGCCCGCTAAGGCCTGAATGCGATCGGTCTTGTCACGCAGCGTACCCAGTTGCTGTTGGAACAGCACGGTTTGAAGACGCGGCAGATGATCTTCCAGACGTTTTTTACGGTCGGTGTTAAAGAAGAATTCGGCATCCGCCAGACGTGGGCGCACCACTTTCTCGTTACCCGAAATAATCTGCTGTGGATCTTTGGATTCAATGTTGGCAACAAAGATGAAATTCGGCAGCAGCTTTCGGGCGTTGTCATACACCGGGAAATACTTCTGGTCGCCCTTCATGGTGTAAACCAGCGCTTCGGCAGGCACCGCCAGGAATTTCTCGTCAAAGCGCGCAGTCAGCACCACTGGCCATTCAACCAGTGAGGTCACTTCTTCCAGCAGGCTTTCGCTCAGATCGGCATTACCCCCGATCTGACGCGCAGCCGCTTGCGCATCGGCTTTGATCAACGCCTTACGTGCTTCATAATCGGCGATAACCTTGCCGCGCTCCAGCAGGATGCTCGGGTATTGGTCAGCGTTATCGATGGTGAATTCGGGCTCGCCCATAAAGCGATGGCCGCGCTCGGTGCGAGCGGATTCAATGCCCAGCACCTGACCGGGG
This sequence comes from Symbiopectobacterium purcellii, assembly GCF_052050035.1. Classification (GTDB taxonomy): domain Bacteria; phylum Pseudomonadota; class Gammaproteobacteria; order Enterobacterales; family Enterobacteriaceae; genus Symbiopectobacterium; species Symbiopectobacterium purcellii_A. The sequence goes on along the minus strand of NZ_CP189882.1, from coordinate 1,473,602 downwards.
ATCAGTTCATCACCCAGCAGCATCGTTACCGTATGCACCGGACGCACAAACTGGGTCTCTTTATAGCCCCAGTGCATCAGTTTCGGGATTGGCAGTTTAGCCAGCGCGTTCGCGACCATATCCGCCAACAGCGCCTGCGCGCTGCCGCCTTTTACCAGCGCGCGATACAGCAGCCACTCGCCTTTGTCGGTCGTCAAACGTTCTGCCTGATCGACAGTGATACCGCAGCCGCGCGCCCAGCATTCGGCCGCTTTGGTCGGTTTGCCCTCAGCGTCATACGCCTGAGCAATGGCCGGGCCACGTTTTTCGACTTCACGATCCGGCTGTGCAGCGCTCAGTTGCGCCACTTTCAGCGCCAAACGACGCGGCGCGGCAAACCAGCTCACGTCACCGTGTGTCAGCCCGGCATTATCCAGTTCAGTGGTGAAGTTGGCGGCAAAGGACTCCGCCAGAGAACGCAGCGCCTTTGGCGGCAGCTCTTCCGTGCCGATTTCCACCAGAAAAGTCTTGTCAGTCATTGCTGTTAGCTCTCTTTCTTGTTACACATCGGGAAGCCCAGCGCTTCACGGGAAGCGTAGTAGGCTTCAGCCACCGCTTTGGTCAGCGTGCGAATGCGCAGGATGTAGCGCTGACGTTCGGTAACGGAAATGGCTTTACGCGCGTCCAGCAGGTTAAAGCTGTGCGCCGCTTTCAGAATGCGCTCGTAGGCAGGCAGCGGCAGCGGTTTTTCCAGCGCCAGCAGCTGTTGCGCTTCTTTCTCGTACTGCTCAAAGCAGGTAAACAGGAAATCAACGTCGGCGTATTCGAAGTTATAGGTGGATTGTTCCACCTCGTTTTGATGGTACACATCACCGTAGGTGGTTTTACCCAGCGGGCCATCGCTCCACACCAGGTCATAGACGCTGTCTACGCCCTGAATGTACATTGCCAGACGTTCCAGACCATAGGTGATCTCGCCAGTGACCGGCTTGCACTCAAGACCGCCCACCTGCTGGAAGTAGGTAAACTGCGTGACTTCCATACCGTTCAACCACACTTCCCAACCCAGCCCCCAGGCACCCAGCGTCGGGTTCTCCCAGTTATCTTCCACGAAACGAATATCGTGGATAGTCGGGTCCAGCCCCAGCGCTTTCAGCGAACCGAGATACAGTTCTTGAATGTTGTCGGGTGACGGCTTGATGATGACCTGAAATTGATAATAGTGCTGCAGGCGGTTCGGGTTTTCCCCGTAACGACCGTCGGTAGGACGACGCGACGGCTGGACATAGGCAGCGGCAATAGGCTCTGGCCCCAGCGCGCGTAGACAGGTCATCGGATGAGAAGTGCCAGCGCCGACTTCCATATCCAAAGGTTGGATAATGGTGCAGCCTTGGCGAGCCCAGTAATCCTGCAACGTCAGGATCAGGCCCTGAAAGGTCTTGGTATCAAACTTTTGCATGTCAGATTCACGCGATACATGTGGATTTATATGGAATGCGCCAGTATACCCTGTGAGTGCAAGATATACAGCCAGAATGCTGCAACAACTTCACTTCAGGGGCACTTTATTGATGTTGAGGTCAGTTTCACACGGCGCGGCCCGTGGCTGGCCGCGCCCAGCGGATCACGCGCTGAACACCGTTTGCAGCATTTTCAGGCTCAGCACCAGCAGCAGCAGCAGTGCAGCAAAGATTTTTTTCAGGGTAGCCACCGGCAAACGATGCGACAAACGCGCACCAAACGGTGCGGTAAAGAATCTCACCGCCGAGATCAGCAGCACAGCAGGCACTGAAACATAGCCCAACGTATAGGCAGGCATCCCCGCCGTGGACCAGCCGTTAATCATATAGCCCAGCGCCCCCGCCAGCGCGATAGGCAGCCCTACTGCCGCCGATGTGCCGATCGCCTGCTGAATGCGCACATTACACCAGGTCAGAAACGGTACGGTGAGCGAGCCCCCTCCAATCGCCACCAGCGCAGAAATACCGCCGATGATCAGACCCGCCAACGATACCCCAGCGACACCCGGCATTTGGCGCTGCACTTTGGGTTTGATGTTGAGTACCATCTGCACGGCAACATAGGCCATAAAGCAGGAAAAGAAGATCGCCAGCGCCCGCGTAGGCAGCAGTGTAGCCAACCAGGTGGCGGCAAAGGTGCCGATAAGAATCGCAGGCGTGATACGCAGCACCACAGGCCACAGCACCGCCTGATGCTGATGATGGGTGCGCAAGCTGGATATCGCAGTAATGACAATCGCCGCCATTGAGGTGCCCAGCGCCAAATGCACCAGATGCTCGCCTTGCACACCCTGCGCAGCAAACAGTGCCGTTAAAATCGGCACCATGATACCGCCGCCGCCAATCCCCAACAGCCCCGCCACAAACCCGACAACGCCGCCCAACACCAGATAGGCAACGATCCACTCAATAGCCATGTGCTTCCCCTTCCCCGCTTGCAATGTGTAGTAGTTTATAACCTGTGCAGTGCCTTTCACGCGCCGATCTTATTGATTTCTTGTGAGCACGCACACAAGCAACTGGTTGCATATACAGCTAAATTTTGTCATGATCGTGAGAACGAAGCAGCCTGGCGGCTGCAAATCGAAGTGTGGCAGAATAGCTATATTCTGAAACCCGCCAGCCGAAGGTTATCCCGTGTCACATTCCCCTGAGCATCAGCGCGTTCATACAAAAATGGTTAAGCAGATTTTCAAAACGGTGGTCCGACAGGGCAACCTCCCTTACCAGCAATTCCGCCTTTTCGTTGACAACGATCCTGACTGCACAGAGTGGTTCTGGACCACCTTCTACAGTGAATTCCCTGATTCTCCGTACCACTACGTTGCCTTCTGCAATACCTGTCGCCGGTTTGACCTGTACGAAACCGAAGCGGAGATGCTCTCCGATGACCCGCACGGATGATACCGGCATACAGCCCCGCCCCATGAAGACGCTGTTTCAGCGCAACAGGGCATGGGCTGACATCATGGAGGCATACCCGCTCCGGCCTGTAGAGATTGAGGTTGTCACAAAGATGCTGGCCTGCGGCACCCCACTGACGGGCAGCCGGGAATTTCGCTGCAGCAACCCCGACTGCACTCACCACCGTTACATCCATCAGAGGGCTTTGTTGAATAATTTAAAACACTGATTTAAATGGGTATTATAAAATTTTAACGACTAAATTTTACTACCGTAATGCTTTTTATTGTGCTAACTATTTGATTTATCGCTCTAACAAAATACATTTTCTGTACATGCATCCCACCTAAAGAAGTTGTAAATCAAAACGTTAAATTATTCAACAAAGCCCCATCAGAGCTGCCACGGACGCGGATGTCCGACCTGCGGCAAAAAGGCCACCGACCTGTGGATTGCCACCATGATGGCCCGCCTGCCGGATACGCCGTGCCAGCACGGCACATTCACGATGCCGGATACCCTGTGGCCATTGTTTGAAGCCAACCGCTGGCTGCTGAATGGCCTCTTTGCGCTGGCGGCGGACAACCTGCTGTACGCTGCGGAGCAGCGGGGCCTGACCACCGGTATTTTCGGCGCTCTTCACACGTATGGTCGCCAGCTTAACTGGAACTGCCATATTCACCTGTCGTGGACCACCGGCGGCATAAATGAGCACGGTGCCTGGAAAAAACTGTCGTTTGCCCTGCCGAAGGTCAGGGCGCGCTGGGTATGGAATGTACGCCAGTATCTGCTGTCTGCATGGGAGTCTCTTGTTCTGCCGCCGCAGCTGGCTCACATCCGGGATTATAGCTAAACGACTTAATTTTGATTACATTATTTAAATGAGCTATTCAATTGATTTTAGACGTAAAGTGATATCTACACGGAAAAACGAAGGGTTGAGTATCCGAGAAACAGCGAAGCAATTTCGGATTGGCCCTGCCTCTGTATCGCGTTGGATTAATCAAATAGAGTCAAAAGCATCGACCACGCGTCAGCGAAAGATCGATAAATCCGAGTTGATAAAAGATGTTGAACAATATCCAGATGCTTACCAAAAAGAACGTGCAGAGCGTTTTGGCGTTTGTCAGAAGGCCATTTGGCAAGCGCTTAAAAAGCTGGGATTGACCTATAAAAAAAACTCTACGTCATCCGAAAGCCGACGAAAACGCCCGGCAGGGATTTCAACAAAAAAAACAACAGTATGAAAAAGAAGGTAAACCTATTGTTTTTATTGATGAAAGTGGTTTTTCACACGATGCCCCACGGACTCACGGCTATTCCCCAAAAGGTCAACGGTGTTTTGGCCTGAAGAACTGGGGAGCTAGGGGAAGAACAAATGTTATCGGCGCTTTATTAGGCACAACGCTGTTTGCTATCGGATTATTTGATATCAATATTAACAGCGATGTTTTCTATGCCTGGGTCACACAAGTCCTTATCCCAGTACTCCCTAAAAACAGTGTAATCATGATGGACAATGCCACTTTTCACAAAAAACATGATATTCAACAAGTCATCATCGATGCAGGGTATATGGTGGAGTATTTGCCTACATATTCGCCAGATCTTAACCCAATTGAGCATAAATGGGCACAAGCAAAAAGCAAAAAAAGAGAGATGGGTTGCGATACAGAGAGTTTGTTCTCAGTCCATATGGTGTAATCAAAATTAAGTCGCTTGGCTATATGATGAATGGAAGCGCTTTATCCTCAGCCAGGGGAAAAATGAGCAGGGAGAGATTTACTGGCACGTGTATTTTGCGAAGCCGACGAAACATCCCCGGCAGACAGCAAAGTACCTGGGCCGGTACCTGAAAAAACTGCCTGTGTCGGGTGCGCGACTGGCACACTACGACGGGGGAAGCCGCATCACCCTGCGTTTTCTGGATCACCGGACGGGGAGGCATGAAGACCTGGCGCTCAGTCAGCGTGAGCTGATATAGCCAACCGACTTAAAAATGATTACATCCTATGCCCTGATATGCGGCAAAGAAGCATAGCTGGCTGTTATCAAAATAATGTCGCTTGGCTATACTGCGGCTGATAAAGCATATACCGGAGAAGCATTTCCGGATGGTGCGTTACTTTGGTTTTCTGGCTAACCGCGTAGTGGGAAAACTGTTGCCTCTGGTGAGAAAAGCCCTGGGGCAGGATAATGTGAAAAAAGCAGCGCCAGTGACATACACAACGCTGAGTCAGGGATTACAGAATACAGACCCGTTGCCCCATTCCCAGTCGAAATGCAACAAAGTGACCCACTGGCCAGACCCGGATAAAATCACCGTTCTGGCCCTACTGGAGATCCCGTTGCATGCAGGGAAAACATCTGACTCACAAAGAGCGGTTCTACATCGAAAAACGGCGTGGTGATGGGGTTAACCAGGCCACCATCGCCCGGGAACTGGAGCTTCCTCGTTCTACCATCAGCAGGGAGCTCAGACGCAATACCGACGCCGCTTTCAACGGGGTCTATTCCTGCAGAAGGGCCGAAACGTTGGCCAGAGGGCGGCGGCAGAAAACTCGGCCGGACAGCGTGATTAACCAGCTTGAACCGCACATTCAGGACGTTATCAGAACGGCGCTGTCTACCCACACCTCACCTGAGGTCATCAGTGGGCGCCTGGTCCTGGAATTTGGCCTGTCCGTCAGCAAGAACTCGCTCTATCGCTATATCCAGCAGGAGCGCCGGGCCGGCGGTGAGCTGTATCAGCAGCTCCCTCATCGGGGTAAACGGTATAACTATCAGACCGATGAGAACAAACGCGGTCCTATTCCCAACCGTGTTGGCATTGAGCAGCGGCCGGCCGTTGCTGACCTCAAGCAGGAACCCGGGCATTTCGAGATTGACACCATCTTTGGCAAAGATCAGAAATCATTCCTGCTGACGGTGGTCGATAAAGCCGTCAAGCTGGTCATCATTCGCAAACTGCCCAACAAGCGAGCAGAGACAGTGGTAGCGGCCTTCAGGGACATCGTTGCCAATACCTTCTGCGAGTTTAAAACCCTGACTGCTGACAACGGTTCTGAATTTTCCCAGCACGGGGAAATTACAAAAGTCACGGGGGCACCGGTCTACTTTGCCCGGCCATATCATTCCTGGGAACGCGGGTTGAATGAGCATACCAACGGGCTGATACGGCGTTTTTACCCGAAGGGAACGGACTTCAATTATGTCACCCATCGCAAGGTTGCAGCACTCGAACACCTGCTCAATACGCGAGGCCGAAAATCGCTGGGTTATCGTTCTCCAAATGAGGTATTTTTAACGCACTTACAGGCGGCATAATGCCCTACCGTTTTGTTGCGTTTCGACTGGGAATGGGGCGTTTGCCTGCCTGCTGTGCGGGGCAAAAATGGCGTTCAGCAGGGCGCTGCCGGCAACGGCCCTGGAGAAGCTAATCGCGAACGCCGGGGATATAGCGCGAATGCGTTACGTTGGATAATGCGGGGAAACTCTGCCTGGAATTCGGCGATGTAATCAAAAAACGCGCAATGTGTTCAAAAATCACCCAAACACAGAGGCATTCACGATAAAAAAGCCGGTTTTCATCGTTGCCAGCCCCCGAAATCAGGGGCCCCAAAAAGTTTGAAATTCCTAGGCGTGGACGATCACCCCGTAAACGTCAACAGGTATATCCCTATTATTCACAGGTAGATAACAGCTCGATCACAGCGTACAATACAGCATCTTTTATTCGGGCGGGATCGAGCATGGCAGACATTACGCTTATCAGCGGCAGTACGTTAGGCAGTGCGGAGTATGTAGCAGAACATCTGGCAGAGTTACTGGAACAGCAAGGCTTTTCCACTGATATTCAGCATGGCCCGCAACTGGACGACCTCCCGCAGAGCGGAATATGGCTACTGGTGAGCTCAACCCACGGTGCCGGTGAATTACCGGATAACCTGCAACCACTGTTTAAGCAGATCAGCGATCGCAAAGCAGATCTTTCGCAGGTTCGTTACGGTGCAATCGGGATCGGCAGTAAAGAGTACGACACCTTCTGCGGAGCGATCGTTACCGTGGATCGTATTCTTGCGGATCGTGGCGCAAAAAGGATCGGCGAGATGTTGCAGATCGACATCACCGAGCACGATATTCCCGAGGATCCAGCAGAAATTTGGTTGGCTCCGTTGGTAGAATTACTCAATTAAGCGGTTTATTTATCCACTTAATTGTGTATAACTTTATGTATATCCGGGTGAAAACCGGTAGTTACCCCAATAACAACCGCTGTTCGTTTTTTGACATGTGAATAACAGCCTGTTTTGATCCCAGGCTATACGGTGCAGGATCACCGATCATTCACAGCAAACGATCGTCAACAATCTGTTGATCTTCATCTGGAAAAAGTACTTATTCACAAGCAGTATGGATCCTAATAATAGATCCAATAAAAAGATCTCTATATAAAAAGATCTTTCTTTAACTACCGACGATCCAACGGGCTTGTCGTTTGCGTAACTTGAGTAGAATCCCCTTCCCCAAGGCAAGCAATGATCTTAGGCACACATCGTTAACCCGACTATTCTCGTTAACACCACGCGAGGTGCAGTACCATGTTTTATCCAGATCCTTTTGACGTCATCGTGCTCGGCGGTGGTCATGCGGGCACAGAAGCCGCCATGGCAGCGGCACTCATGGGGCGTCAAACCCTGTTATTGACACACAATATCGATACGCTGGGACAAATGTCCTGCAATCCGGCTATTGGTGGGATCGGAAAGGGACATCTGGTTAAAGAGATCGACGCCATGGGCGGCTTGATGGCTCGCGCGGTCGATCGGGGCGGTATTCAGTTTAGAATACTAAACAACAGTAAAGGCCCTGCCGTTCGCGCCACCCGTGCACAGGCGGATCGCGTGCTTTATCGTCAGGCAGTACGCACTGCGCTGGAGAATCAGCCGAACCTGACGATCTTCCAACAGGCGGTTGATGATCTTATTGTTGAGAACGATCGTGTGGTCGGTGCTGTCACCCAAATGGGACTGAAATTCCGTGCCAAAACGGTGGTGCTGACCGTTGGGACATTCCTTGACGGCAAAATTCACATCGGCCTGGATAACTACAGCGGTGGACGTGCTGGCGATCCGCCCTCCATTCCGCTATCGCGCAGACTGCGTGAGCTGCCGCTGCGTGTCAGCCGTCTTAAAACCGGTACGCCACCGCGTATCGATGCGCGCACCATTGATTTCAGCGTACTGGCGCAACAGCACGGTGATGACCCAATGCCAGTGTTCTCGTTCCTGGGGAATGCCAGCGAGCATCCGGCACAGATGCCGTGCTACATCACGCACACCAATGAAAAAACCCATGAGGTGATCCGCAATAACCTGGATCGCAGCCCGATGTATGCCGGTGTGATCGAGGGGATTGGCCCACGTTATTGCCCATCGATCGAAGACAAGGTGATGCGCTTTGCCGATCGCAATGCGCATCAGATTTTCCTTGAGCCTGAAGGGTTGACCAGTAACGAGATCTATCCCAACGGCATTTCAACCAGCCTGCCCTTCGACGTACAGTGGCAAATCGTCCGTTCGATGCAAGGCATGGAAAACGCTAAAATCGTGCGCCCCGGCTATGCTATCGAATACGATTTCTTCGATCCGCGCGATCTTAAACCCACGCTGGAGAGCAAATTTATCCACGGTTTGTTCTTTGCAGGACAGATAAACGGCACAACCGGTTACGAAGAAGCCGCTGCTCAGGGCATGCTGGCTGGCTTAAACGCGGCACGTCTGGCGTTCGATCAGGACGGTTGGTTCCCACGTCGCGATCAGGCGTATCTGGGCGTGCTGGTGGACGACCTGTGCACGCTCGGCACCAAAGAACCCTACCGCATGTTCACCTCGCGTGCTGAATACCGTCTGATGCTGCGTGAAGACAATGCCGATCTGCGTCTCACTGAAATTGGCCGTGAACTCGGTATGGTGGACGATTATCGCTGGGCGCGCTTTAACGAGAAGCTGGAACAGATTGAGCAGGAACGCCAGCGCCTGCGCGAAATTCGCGTTCATCATCACAGTGAGCAGCGAGAAGCCGTGAATGCGTTGCTGAAAACGCCGCTGTCGCGTGAAGCGACCGGTGAGGAACTGCTGCGTCGCCCTGAGATGGATTACGCCACCCTGACCTCGTTACCGATGTTCTCGCCTGCGTTGACGGATGTTCAGGCGGCAGAGCAGGTTGAAATTCAGGTTAAGTACGAAGGGTACATTGCGCGCCAGCAGGATGAGATTGAAAAACAGCTGCGCAATGAGAGTTCCGTGCTGCCAGCGGATCTGGATTATGGCCAGGTGAGTGGGCTTTCTAACGAAGTTAAAGCCAAACTCAACGACCACAAACCGGGATCTATTGGTCAGGCATCGCGTATTTCGGGAATTACCCCAGCAGCTATCTCTATTCTACTGGTTTGGCTGAAAAAACAAGGGCTGCTGCGCCGCAGCGCCTTATAACCGGTGCGGATAGCGCACTACGGTGTGTCATTTGGTGGCTGTTCCTGACAGCCACGTTTCATCAGATATGGCAGGATAAGCGCGTGAAACACAAATTAGACGCTCTGTTGCAGCGGGCTGGCATTTTGGTCAGTGAACAACAAAAAAATTCGCTAATCCAGTATGTCGAAATGCTACACAAATGGAACAAGGCTTATAATCTCACGTCAGTGCGCGACCCGCAGGAGATGCTGGTTCGGCACATCATGGATAGCATCGTGGTTGAACCGCATTTGCAGGGCGATCGGTTTATCGATGTGGGAACCGGGCCGGGATTACCGGGTATTCCACTGGCGATTGTACGTCCGTCAGCGTCATTCACTCTGCTGGATAGCTTGGGAAAACGCGTGCGTTTTCTGCGTCAGGTTCAGCATGAACTTAAGCTGGATAATGTCTTTCCGGTGCAGTCTCGGGTTGAAGAATTCACCGCCGAACCGCCTTTCGATGGCGTTATCAGCCGTGCTTTTGCCTCTTTGCTTGATATGCTGGAGTGGTGCAAACATCTGCCTGCATCGGCAAACGGACGTTTTTATGCCCTGAAAGGGGTAGTGCCGGAAGAGGAATTAACCGCATTACCTGCATCGATAGTGGTAGAGCGTATTGTGCGTTTATCGGTACCTGAATTGGACGGTGAACGCCATTTGGTGATTCTTAAAGCAAACTAATTTTGCGTTTTATCAAATAAATTATAACTAATTGTATCAGAGAGACCTTTTAAGTCAGAAGGGTATTATTTGCGGAAAAATGGACACAGATCACCATTTTTTTACAAAACCTGGCCGCCTTGCACACTATTTGTTTTTCTTCGAATAGTAACCTGAGAAATTAATTGTCGTTGTAGATTGCGAATGAAAAATCCAGATATTAAAGACATAAAGAAATAATGTTAATGATGTCAATACGCAGTGCACGGGATGTTTTCGAGGCGTTTTAAAAAGAGTCGTTATTTAACTATTTGAATTTAATTAAGATAAATAGCTATTTTTGCTAAAGACTTAAAAAAATCAGATCTGATATAAAGCCTATATGTCATTTTTATGTGATTGATGTCACATATTATCGGGTTATTGAAAGGCTTGCGGGCCGCGGCTGCTGTCAGGATTGTTAGTAAAAATAGGGCTTGAATAAGAAATTTAAATTATTATTCACCTTTTTGCTACTTATCGATTGAATTCGCAGGCGTGAACCGTATAATTTGCTCGTTTTTTGCCGCTTGACTCGATGGAATAAAGGCAGTTTTATACGTCAGTCAGCCTCTGGAACAGGAATGAAGAGCAAAACGCATGTCTGTCTCCCTTTACAGTGGAAAACCGGCCTTTTTGGGGTTGATGCTACAGGCGGCTACGTTCATTTTGGTCAGCGCCGTTTTTTGCCTGCGGAGCGTTGAGGCGGGAGTTTCCGCTTTAGCCGGGGGACTGGCGGTGTGGCTGCCGAACGTGTGTTTTGTGCTGTTCGCCTTGCGTCATCAGGCGGGTGAGCCCATAGCGGGGCGCGTTGCCTGGTCGTTTGCCATTGGCGAAGCGTTAAAAGTATTTATCACCATCGCGTTGCTGGTGGTGGCGTTAGGGTTGTTCAAGGCGGCGTTTGTTCCCCTTGGTCTGACCTACCTGGCGGTGCTGATAATGCAGATAGTGGCGCCAGCCATCGTTAACCGTTACCGTATTAACAACAACAGGGTAAGGAACATCATGTCTGCATCTACTCCCCAAGAATATATCGGTCATCACCTGAAACATTTACAGGTAGGTTCGGGGTTATGGTCGATTAACGTCGATTCGATGTTTTTCTCAATCGCACTTGGGATCCTGTTTCTGGTCATTTTCCGCAGGGTTGCAAAGAACGCGACCAGCGGTGTGCCCGGTAAACTGCAAACCTTTGTGGAGATGATCATCGGTTTTGTTGATGGCAACGTGCGTGACATGTTCCATGGCAAAAGCAAACTTATCGCCCCTTTGGCGTTGACCATTTTCGTTTGGGTGTTCCTGATGAACGCCATGGACCTGCTGCCGATCGATCTTCTTCCCTTTATCGGTGAGCATTGGATTGGATTACCTTACCTGCGCGTAGTACCGACAGCGGATGTCAACATCACTCTGTCAATGGCGTTGGGCGTGTTTATCCTGGTGCTGTTCTACAGCATCAAAATGAAAGGCGTTGGCGGTTTTGTTAAAGAACTGACCATGCAACCTTTCAACCATCCGGTCTTTATTCCCATCAACCTGATTCTTGAAGGTGTCAGCCTGCTGTCCAAACCGGTTTCACTCGGCTTGCGACTGTTTGGCAACATGTATGCGGGTGAGTTGATCTTCATCCTGATTGCCGGTTTGCTGCCGTGGTGGTCGCAATGGTTGTTGAATGTGCCTTGGGCAATATTCCACATCCTGATCATTACGCTTCAGGCCTTTATTTTCATGGTTCTGACGGTTGTTTATCTCTCGATGGCATATGAAGAACATTGATTTTTCTTTCAACATAATAACGTTCTAACTGAAACAAACTGGAGACTGTCATGGAAAACCTGAGTGTGGATCTGCTGTACATGGCTGCCGCGTTGATGATGGGTCTGGCTGCGATCGGTGCTGCGATCGGTATCGGCATTCTGGGTGGTAAATTCTTGGAAGGCGCGGCTCGCCAGCCTGACCTGATTCCTCTGCTGCGTACACAGTTCTTTATCGTTATGGGTCTGGTTGACGCCATCCCGATGATTGCTGTTGGTCTGGGCCTGTATGTGATGTTTGCGGTCGCCTAAACCGGTAACGCCGGTTAGGTATTCAACATCAATTATTTAACTTAAAAGAGGCATTGTGCTGTGAATATTAATGCAACAATCCTCGGCCAAGCCATTGCGTTCGTCCTGTTTGTCTGGTTTTGCATGAAGTTTGTATGGCCGCCGTTGATGGCTGCCATCGAGAAGCGTCAGAAAGAGATTGCTGACGGTTTAGCTTCTGCGGAACGTGGCAAAAAAGATTTGAACTTAGCGCAGGCCAATGCCACCGATCAGCTGAAAAAAGCCAAAGCGGAAGCTAAGGTGATCGCCGAGCAAGCCAATAAACGCCGTGCTCAGATCCTGGATGAGGCTAAAGCGGAAGCAGAAGCTGAACGTAGCAAAATCGTGGCGCAGGCGCAGGCTGAAATTGAAGCCGAACGTAAACGTGCTCGTGAAGAGCTGCGTAAACAGGTTGCCATGCTGGCGATTGCCGGTGCCGAGAAGATTATTGAACGTTCCGTGGATGAAGCTGCTAACAGCGACATCGTTGATAAACTGGTCGCTGAACTGTAAGGAGGGAGGGGCCGATGTCTGAATTTGTCACGGTAGCTCGCCCCTACGCCAAAGCAGCTTTTGACTTTGCGGTTGAACATCAGGCCGTTGAACGCTGGCAGAATATGCTGGCGTTTGCCGCTGAGGTCACACGTAATGAACAGGCTGCCGCTCTGCTGTCCGGTGCTATGGCACCGAATCTGTTGGCGAGCACGTTCATTCACGTGTGTGGCGATCAGCTGGATGAGCCCGGCCAGAACCTGATTAAGGTGATGGCAGAAAATGGGCGTTTACTGGTGCTTCCTGAAGTTCTGGAACAGTTTGCGCAACTCCGCGCCGCGCAGGAGTCGACGGTTGACGTCGAAGTCACTTCCGCGAGCGCACTGAGTGAACCGCAGCTGGACAAGATTACTTCCGCCATGGAAAAACGCCTGTCACGCAAAGTGAAGCTGAATTGCAAAATTGATAAGTCTGTTGTCGCAGGCGTGGTGATCCGCGCGGGCGACATGGTGATAGATGGCAGTATTCGCGGCCGTCTGGAACGCCTCGCAGACGTCTTGCAGTCTTAAGGGGACTGGAGCATGCAACTGAATTCCACCGAAATCAGCGAACTGATCAAGCAGCGCATTGCTCAGTTCAATGTGGTGAGCGAAGCTCACAATGAAGGTACTATTGTTTCCGTCAGTGACGGGATCATTCGCGTACACGGTCTGGCCGATGTAATGCAGGGGGAGATGATCTCCCTGCCTGGCAACCGTTACGCTATCGCCCTGAACCTGGAGCGCGACTCCGTTGGTGCGGTGGTGATGGGTCCGTACGCTGACCTCGCCGAAGGCATGAAGGTCAAGTGTACCGGCCGTATTCTGGAAGTGCCGGTTGGCCGTGGTCTGCTGGGCCGCGTGGTGAACACCCTGGGTGCACCTATCGACGGCAAAGGCCCGGTTGAGAACGACGGGTTCTCTCCGGTAGAAGCGATCGCACCGGGCGTTATCGAACGTCAATCCGTTGATCAGCCGGTACAGACGGGCTACAAGTCCGTTGACGCCATGATCCCGATTGGTCGTGGTCAGCGTGAATTGATTATCGGCGACCGTCAGACGGGTAAAACCGCACTGGCTATCGACGCCATCATCAACCAGCGCGATTCCGGCATCAAGTGCGTGTACGTTGCCATCGGCCAGAAAGCCTCCACTATCTCCAACGTGGTGCGTAAACTGGAAGAGCACGGCGCATTGGCCAACACCATTGTTGTGGTCGCAACGGCGTCTGAATCTGCCGCACTGCAATATCTGGCGCCGTATGCCGGTTGTGCGATGGGTGAATACTTCCGTGACCGCGGTGAAGATGCACTGATCATTTACGATGACTTGTCCAAACAGGCCGTCGCTTATCGTCAAATTTCCCTGCTGCTCCGTCGTCCGCCAGGTCGTGAAGCTTACCCAGGCGACGTTTTCTACCTCCACTCCCGTTTGCTGGAGCGCGCGGCACGCGTTAACGCCGATTACGTAGAAGCGTTTACCAAGGGTGAAGTTAAAGGGCAAACCGGTTCATTGACGGCGCTGCCGATCATCGAAACTCAGGCGGGTGATGTTTCCGCGTTCGTTCCGACCAACGTAATCTCGATTACCGATGGTCAGATCTTCCTGGAATCGAACCTGTTCAACGCCGGTATCCGTCCTGCGGTTAACCCAGGGATTTCCGTATCCCGCGTGGGTGGTGTAGCACAGACCAAGATCATGAAAAAACTGTCCGGTGGTATCCGTACCGCGCTGGCACAGTATCGTGAACTGGCGGCGTTCTCCCAGTTTGCTTCGGATCTGGATGATGCAACGCGTAAGCAGCTGAATCACGGTCAGAAAGTAACTGAACTGCTGAAACAGAAACAGTATGCGCCGATGTCGGTTGCGCAGCAGTCTCTGGTGCTGTTCGCTGCGGAACGTGGCTATCTGGCTGATGTAGAACTGGCGAAAGTAGGCAGCTTCGAAGCGGCGCTGTTGGCGTATGCCGACCGCGAGCACGGCGATCTTCTGCAACAAATCGACCAGACTGGCGCTTATAACGATGAGATCGAGGGTAAGTTCAAAACTATCCTTGATACCTTCAAGGCAACCCAGTCCTGGTAACGCCCGTAGGCCTGCCTGATGGCAGGCCTTCAGGCATTGAGGAGATGCAAAGATGGCCGGCGCAAAAGAGATACGTAGTAAGATCGCAAGCGTCCAGAACACGCAGAAGATCACTAAAGCGATGGAAATGGTCGCCGCTTCCAAAATGCGTAAATCGCAGGATCGTATGGCGGCCAGCCGTCCTTATGCAGAGACCATCCGCACGGTGATTGGTCACCTGGCGTTAGGGAATCTGGAATATAAACATCCGTACCTGGAAGAGCGTGACGTTAAGCGCGTCGGGTATTTGGTGGTGTCCACGGACCGTGGACTGTGTGGTGGTTTGAACATTAACCTGTTCAAAAAACTGCTGGCAGACATGAAAGCCTGGAGCGATAAAGGCGTACAGAGCGATATTGCGATGATCGGTTCCAAAGGGGTTTCGTTCTTCTGTTCTGTGGGCGGTAACGTTGTTGCTCAGGTTACCGGCATGGGGGATAACCCTAGCCTGTCCGAACTGATCGGGCCGGTAAAAGTGATGCTGCAAGCCTATGACGAAGGTCGTCTGGACAAGCTGTACATCGTGAGTAACAAGTTCATCAATACCATGTCTCAGGAACCCCAAGTGGTTCATCTTCTGCCTCTGCCTCTGCCTCTGCCGCCTGCGGACGATGGCGAACTGAAGAAGAAATCCTGGGATTACCTGTATGAACCCGATCCTAAGTCGCTGCTGGATACCCTGTTGCGCCGCTATGTGGAGTCTCAGGTTTATCAGGGCGTCGTAGAAAACCTGGCCAGTGAACAGGCCGCTCGTATGGTTGCGATGAAAGCCGCAACGGACAACGGCGGTAGCCTGATCAAAGAGTTGCAGTTGGTTTACAACAAGGCTCGTCAGGCCAGCATCACGCAGGAACTCACCGAGATCGTATCGGGAGCCTCCGCGGTTTAAACCAGTTTTACGAATTACGTATTGTCGAATTACGTAGAGGATTCAATATGGCAACTGGAAAGATCATCCAGGTAATCGGCGCCGTGGTCGACGTCGAGTTCCCGCAAGATGCCGTACCTAACGTGTACGATGCGCTTGAGGTTGAAAACGGTGCTGAAAAACTGGTGCTGGAAACGCAGCAACAGTTGGGCGGCGGCGTTGTTCGTTGTATTGCAATGGGTTCTTCTGATGGTTTGCGTCGTGGGCTGAAAGTGAACAGCCTGGGCCATCCGATCGAAGTCCCGGTAGGTAAAGCCACGCTGGGCCGTATCATGAACGTACTGGGCGAACCGGTCGATATGAAAGGCGAGATTGGCGAAGAAGAGCGTTGGGCTATTCACCGCCAGGCGCCGAGCTACGAAGAGCTCTCCAACTCCCAGGAACTGCTGGAAACGGGTATCAAGGTTATCGACCTGATGTGTCCGTTCGCCAAGGGCGGTAAAGTGGGCCTGTTCGGTGGTGCTGGTGTAGGTAAAACGGTAAACATGATGGAGCTGATCCGTAACATCGCGATCGAGCACTCCGGTTATTCCGTATTTGCCGGTGTAGGGGAACGTACCCGTGAAGGTAACGACTTCTACCATGAAATGACCGACTCCAACGTTATCGACAAAGTATCATTGGTCTATGGCCAGATGAATGAGCCGCCAGGTAACCGTCTGCGCGTAGCTCTGACAGGCCTGACCATGGCGGAAAAATTCCGTGATGAAGGCCGTGACGTACTGCTGTTCGTCGATAACATCTACCGTTATACCCTGGCCGGTACGGAAGTATCCGCACTGCTGGGTCGTATGCCTTCTGCGGTAGGTTATCAGCCGACGCTGGCGGAAGAGATGGGCGTGCTGCAAGAACGTATCACCTCCACCAAAACCGGTTCTATTACGTCTGTACAGGCCGTATACGTCCCTGCGGATGACTTGACTGACCCGTCGCCAGCCACCACCTTCGCCCACTTGGATGCGACCGTGGTACTGAGCCGTCAAATCGCGTCTCTGGGTATCTACCCGGCCGTTGACCCCCTGGATTCCACCAGCCGTCAATTGGATCCGCTGGTGGTTGGTCAGGAACACTACGACGTTGCGCGTGGCGTGCAGTCTATTCTGCAACGCTATCAGGAACTGAAGGATATCATCGCGATCCTGGGTATGGACGAGCTGTCTGAAGAAGACAAACTGGTCGTTGCCCGTGCGCGTAAAATCCAGCGCTTCCTGTCGCAGCCGTTCTTCGTGGCAGAAGTATTTACCGGTTCTCCGGGCAAATACGTGTCACTGAAAGACACCATCCGCGGCTTTAAAGGCATCATAGACGGTGAATACGACCATCTGCCGGAGCAGGCGTTCTACATGGTTGGCTCCATTGACGAAGCAGTGGAAAAAGCCAAGAAACTGTAACGTCTGTTAGGAGGTTGATATGGCTATGACTTACCATCTGGATGTCGTTAGCGCAGAACAGGAAATGTTCTCCGGCCTGGTGCAAAAGATCCAGGTGACGGGGAGTGAGGGTGAGCTGGGGATTTACCCTGGCCACGCCCCGCTGCTCACTGCCATTAAACCTGGTATGGTGCGTATCGTTAAGCAACACGGCGAAGAAGAGTATATCTATCTGTCCGGCGGAGTCCTTGAGGTGCAACCGAACTCCGTGACCGTGCTGTCCGATACCGCCATCCGTGGGCAGGACCTTGATGAAGCGCGCGCGCTGGAATCCAAGCGTAAAGCTGAAGATCACATTCGCAATTCCCATGGCGATGTGGATTTCGCACAGGCTTCCGCAGAATTGTCGAAAGCAATTGCGAAGCTGCGTGTTATTGAGCTGACCAAAAAAGCGATGTAACGTGCGCATTCAGTCAAAAAGGCCGATCTAGCGATCGGCCTTTTTTAACGCCTAGGAATTTCAAACTTTTTGGGGCCCCTGATTTCGGGGGCTGGCAACGATGAAAACCGGCTTTTTTATCGTGAATGCCTCTGCGTTTGGGTGATTTTTGAACACATTGCGCGTTTTTTGATTACATCGCCGAATTCCAGGCAGAGTTTCCCCGCATTATCCAACGTAACGCATTCGCGCTATCTCCCCGGCGTTCGCGATTAGCTTCTCCAGGGCCGTTGCCGGCAGCGCCCGGCTGAACGCCATTTTTGCCCCGCACAGCAGGCAGGCAAACGGGTCTGTATTCAGTAATCCCTGACTCAGCGTTGTGTATGCCACTGGCGCTGCTTTTTTCACATTATCCTGCCCCAGGGCTTTTCTCACCAGAGGCAACAGTTTTCCCACTACGCGGTTAGCCAGAAAACCAAAGTAACGCACCATCCGGAAATGCTTCTCCGGTATAGCCAACCGACTTAAAAATGATTACATCCTATGCCCTGATATGCGGCAAAGAAGCATAGCTGGCTGTTATCAAAATAATGTCGCTTGGCTATATATAGCCAAGCGACTTAATTTTGATTACACCATATGGACTGAGAACAAACTCTCTGTATCGCAACCCATCTCTCTTTTTTTGCTTTTTGCTTGTGCCCATTTATGCTCAATTGGGTTAATATCTGGCGAATATGTAGGCAAATACTCCACCATATACCCTGCATCGATGATGACTTGTTGAATATTATGTTTTTTGTGAAAAGTGGCATTGTCCATCATGATTACACTGTTTTTAGGGAGTACTGGGATAAGGACTTGTGTGACCCAGGCATAGAAAACATCGCTGTTAATATTGATATCAAATAATCCGATAGCAAACAGCGTTGTGCCTAATAAAGCGCCGATAACATTTGTTCTTCCCCTAGCTCCCCAGTTCTTCAGGCCAAAACACCGTTGACCTTTTGGGGAATAGCCGTGAGTCCGTGGGGCATCGTGTGAAAAACCACTTTCATCAATAAAAACAATAGGTTTACCTTCTTTTTCATACTGTTGTTTTTTTTGTTGAAATCCCTGCCGGGCGTTTTCGTCGGCTTTCGGATGACGTAGAGTTTTTTTTATAGGTCAATCCCAGCTTTTTAAGCGCTTGCCAAATGGCCTTCTGACAAACGCCAAAACGCTCTGCACGTTCTTTTTGGTAAGCATCTGGATATTGTTCAACATCTTTTATCAACTCGGATTTATCGATCTTTCGCTGACGCGTGGTCGATGCTTTTGACTCTATTTGATTAATCCAACGCGATACAGAGGCAGGGCCAATCCGAAATTGCTTCGCTGTTTCTCGGATACTCAACCCTTCGTTTTTCCGTGTAGATATAGCCAACCGACTTAAAAATGATTACATCCTATGCCCTGATATGCGGCAAAGAAGCATAGCTGGCTGTTATCAAAATAATGTCGCTTGGCTATATCACTTTACGTCTAAAATCAATTGAATAGCTCATTTAAATAATGTAATCAAAATTAAGTCGTTTAGCTATATGTGCACTGGTCAAGTAAATCAGGACACTTTTTTCTCAGCCATTTGTTCATAACGCACCGGAGACAGATCCCCGTTAGCGGCATGATGCCTGTGTAGGTTGTAGTAGCGGATATACGTCGCCACATCCTGCTCCATGTAAGCCCGTGTTGGCTGTGGTACCAGCAGCAACCATTCATGTTTCAGACTGCCCCAGAAGCGCTCCATCACCGCATTATCCCAGCAGGCACCCACGTCTCCCATACTGCTCCTCAGCCTGTAGCTGCTCAGCAGCGCCTGAAAGCGTTGTCCCGTGTACTGCGCCCCCCTGTCCGTATGCACCACCAGGCCCGACGGGGGAGTTCACGCCTAGGAATTTCAAACTTTTTTGGGCCCCTGATTTCGGGGGCTGGCAACGATGAAAACCGGCTTTTTTATCGTGAACCCCCCATGTCAGGGTAGTTGTCGCCTCTGAGTGAAAAAAATCTAGGGGGCTGGAGAAGCTGTTCATGTGAAGCTATTCGCCAGAACGTAAAGCGGCTGTGATCGCCAGAATGTTGCCGCCGCATAGTCAGTCTATTTACCAGATATCCCGCCTGGAAGGCATTCCCGCCAATACGCTTTATGGCTGGCGGTCTCAGGCTGGAATTCCGACTCAGTCGGCAGCCAGTGAGAGTAAACTCCACCTGGAGTGGTCTCAGGATGCGCGCTTCGCCGTTATCGTTGAAACCGCGCCGCTTTCTGCTCATGCTGTGGCTGAATACTGTCGCCGTAAAGGCCTCTATCCTGAACAGATTCAGCAGTGGAAGGACGAGTTTATGCAGCCAGGTCAGCGTGCAGAAAGAGCCTTAATAAAGAAACAACAAAAAGAAATTCAGCAGCTTAATCGTGAAATAGCCCGCAAGGACAAAGCCCTCGCCGAAGCGGCGGCACTGCTCATCCTGGAAAAAAAGCTCAAGGCGTTCTTCGACGAAGAACGCGAGGTCGAATGACGCGCACAGCCGACAGGTTACGGCTGATGAAGATGCTGGAGGAGGCTGCCACTGCCGGCGTCCGGCAAAGCGATGCCTGCAGGTCTGTAGGTATTAGCGAGCGGACGTTCCAGCGCTGGCGGCTAAGTCCTGACGACCGGCGACCGACGGCATCACGGCCGATGCCGAAAAACAGGCTCAGTGCTGAAGAGGAACAGCAGGTGCTGGCCATCTGCCATGAGCCACGATTCGCCAGTCTGTCGCCGGCGCAAATCGTACCGGCACTAGCCGATGAGGGGCGTTACGTTGCCAGTGAATCGACGTTTTACCGGGTGTTGCGCCGTGCCGGAGAGGTCAGTCATCGCGGGCGTCAGCAGGCCCCGCAAAGTAAGCCGCTGTCGACATGGAAGGCGATCGCGCCGAACCAGGTGTGGTCGTGGGACATCACCTGGCTGAAGTCGCTGACGGCGGGTCACTGGTTCTACCTGTATCTCATAGAAGATGTGTTCAGTCGCAAAATAGTGGGTTATGAGGTGTACCCGGTCGAAAGCGGCGAGTATGCAGCAGAACTGCTGAAGCGAACGGTGCTGAGCGAGCGCTGCTGGCAGGAGCCGCTGGTACTGCATGCGGATAACGGTGCACCGATGAAGTCACAGGTGCTGCAGGTGAAGCTTGCGGAGCTGAAGATATAGCCAAGCGACATTATTTTGATAACAGCCAGCTATGCTTCTTTGCCGCATATCAGGGCATAGGATGTAATCATTTTTAAGTCGGTTGGCTATATCATCGCTCCCGATAGCAGCTCCCCATGGCAAAGCACAAGTTTAAAATCACCAACTGGCCCACCTACAACAAAGCACTCAGACAACGCGGCTCCCTGACGGTCTGGCTTGATGAGTCCGCCATCGCTGCATGGACTGACAGTGCTTCGCCTGAAGGTCGTGGTCGGCCGCTTTACTACACCGATATGGCTGTTACCACGGTTTTGATGATAAAGCGCGTGTTTAACCTGTCGCTCCGGGCATTACAGGGCTTTGTCGACTCGGTTTTTACACTGATGAGCCTGCCACTGCGCTGCCCGGACTACTCTCTGGTCAGTCGGCGGGCAAAAACCGTCAGTATCAGCATAAAAACGCCAACGCGTGGTGAAATCTCGCATCTGGTCATCGACAGTACCGGTCTGAAGGTCTTTAGCGAAGGTGAATGGAAAGTCAGGCAGCATGGGGCTGACAGACGAAGAGTGTGGCGCAAGCTTCATCTGGCAGCAGACAGTGCGACGCATGAGATTATCTGTGCCGACTTATCGCTCAGCGGAACGACAGATGCGCAGGCACTGCCGGGCCTGATTAACCAAACCCACCGAAAAATCAGGGAAGTGTCAGCAGACGGTGCTTATGACGCCCGTTATAGCCAACCGACTTAAAAATGATTACAGCCGATGCCCTGATATGTGGCAAAGAAGCATAGCTGGCTGTTATCAAAATAATGTCGCTTAGCTATAAAGCGAAAATCGGTGTATGAGGCAGCAAAAATGCAGAACCCGCATCGTTGGTCAGTGCCAACAAGAAACTGGGAGCTGCAGGACGAAGTGTGGCTAAATCCGGAACGGGAAAAACAGGCCGTATGAATCAACTGGGGCGACAACTACCTTGACACGCACCGGCTTCCCCCGTCGTAGTGTGCCAGTCGCGCACCCGACACAGGCAGTTTTTTCAGGTACCGGCCCAGGTACTTTGCTGTCTGCCGGGGATGTTTCGTCGGCTTCGCAAAATACACGTGCCAGTAAATCTCTCCCTGCTCATTTTTTCCCTGGCTGAGGATAAAGCGTGCACTGGTCAAGTAAATCAGGACACTTTTTTCTCAGCCATTTGTTCATAACGCACCGGAGACAGATCCCCGTTAGCGGCATGATGCCTGTGTAGGTTGTAGTAGCGGATATACGTCGCCACATCCTGCTCCATGTAAGCCCGTGTTGGCTGTGGTACCAGCAGCAACCATTCATGTTTCAGACTGCCCCAGAAGCGCTCCATCACCGCATTATCCCAGCAGGCACCCACGTCTCCCATACTGCTCCTCAGCCTGTAGCTGCTCAGCAGCGCCTGAAAGCGTTGTCCCGTGTACTGCGCCCCCCTGTCCGTATGCACCACCAGGCCCGGCGGGGGAGTTCGCAGGTTATATGCCTTCATCAGGGCCCCGCAGACCAGCGATGAGGTCATCCGTCTGTCCACCTGCCAGCCCACTATCTGCCGGGAGTACAAATCCATAATAGCCGCCAGATACAGCCAGCCTTCACCGGTCTTCAGATACGTGATGTCACTCGCCCACACCTGATTTGGCCCCGGCGGGTTAAAATTCTGGTTCAGCAGGTTTGGGGCCACCTCTGCACCCGGGCGGGGTTTTGTCGTGACCTTATAAGTCCGGCGCTGTCGGCAGACCAGCCCCTCTTCCTGCATGAGTTTCCTCACCCGCCAGCGGCTGATTATGATGCCTTCTCCACGAAGCCTTTTGACCAGCGTCCGGCTTCCTGCTCCCTGCCTGCTGGCGGCGAACAGCGCCTTTAACCTGACCCGGACCTCCACGTCTTTTTGCAGCGGTTCGGCGGGCTTTTTTCGCCATGCATACCAGGCAGAGGCCGTCACACGCATGACCCGACAGAGTGTACGAACGCTGAAGTCAGTGGCATTGTCGAGAATGAACCGGTATCTCACGACATATGTTTCGCGAAGAAGGCACTCGCCTTTTTTAGTATCTCCTTCTCTGTACGTAACTCTTTGTTTTCCTTTTGTAACCGTTTTAACTCTGCACGTTCATCATCGCTGAGTACGCCGTTGCTCTGCTCGCGTGCCAGCGAGACCCATGTATGCAGGGTTTTGTTGCTTATGCCCAGCGATGCTGCTGCCCTGGCTATCGTATAGCCCTGCTCTGTTACCAGGGCAACGGCTTCCTTTTTAAACTCAGGGGTAAATTGTCGTTTATGGTTCACTAAACACCTCCGTTTTGGATGTAAGTTTAGTGTCCTGATTATTCAACCACTACATGTATCGGTGCTGAAATCCTGCGCCCGTCACCTGAGTGCATCGTCATCAAGGGTTCGGTTTCGGACACAGAAATACCGCAGCTACGTCGTTTAGGCAACACCCAAAGGCGTTTTGGTTAAAAGTAGTCTTAGCATGGTTTATTTTCCGTTTTCCAAGCGGCCCCCAATAACGGAGCTGGTGAAAAGTGTTCACAGAATTTGACCTGGATCGACTTTTCACCTATCTTTGCTGATGCAAAGGGGAGTAACTTTTCCGCCGATTAATCGTCATTACGAAGCCATGTGTCAAGCTTGCTATAAAGTAAGTGGAGATATGCTTCCGGTTATCGGGCAATACCAATGAGCATTCCGCATTGGCGTTGTAAGTGAGACCTTGCCTGAAGGCGAGGTACATTTGCAACGCGAGTGACCAAACGACCTGTGTCTTCCGATACATGTCGTTTTTTTTTACCTGGCTCGCCATCGCGCCAGATAAAAATGAGGCCTGACGGTGTTAATTTTTGTTGCAAGGAACCTGTTATGAACTCCATCGGTACGCCGTGGTTGTGGGGCAGCTTCGCTGTCATCGTTATCGCCATGCTGGCGGTAGATCTGCTCTATCAAGGGCGTAAGGTTGCCACCACAATGACCTTTCGCCAGGCTGCCGCCTGGTCATTGATTTGGGTTACACTGTCGCTCGCCTTCAATGCCGGATTCTGGTGTTATCTGAAAGGCACGCTAGGCGTAGAAGTCGCCAACACGCAAGCACTCGCCTTCCTCACCGGTTATCTGATTGAAAAAGCGCTCGCTGTCGATAACGTCTTCGTCTGGCTAATGCTGTTCAGCTATTTCGGCGTGCCTGCCCACTATCAGCGACGCGTACTGGTGTATGGCGTGCTGGGAGCCATCATCCTGCGAACGCTGATGGTGTTTGGTGGTAGTTGGCTGGTGACGCAGTTCCAGTGGTTACTCTACGTATTTGGCGCGTTCTTGCTGTTTACGGGCCTGAAAATGGCGTTCTCCAAATACGATGGTGGCGATCTTGGTGACAAGCCGCTAGTGCGTTGGCTACGTGGGCACCTGCGGATGACGGATACCATCGAAAACGAACGCTTCTTCTTGCGGCGCAACGGTATTCTGTATGCCACCCCGCTGTTTTTAGTCTTGATTCTGGTTGAGATAAGCGATGTTATCTTTGCCATTGACAGTATCCCGGCTATTTTTGCGGTTACCACCGACCCGTTTATTGTGCTGACCTCCAACCTGTTCGCCATTCTGGGCCTGCGCACCATGTATTTCCTGCTGGCTGGCGTGGCGGAGAAGTTCTCGCTGCTCAAGTATGGTCTGGCCGTCATTCTGGTGTTTATCGGCACCAAGATGATGCTGATCGACCTGTTCCATATTCCTATCGCTATCTCTCTGGGCGTTGTAGCCAGCATTCTGGCCATCACGTTGCTGATTAACCTGTGGGTGAATCAGCGCGCCGCTCGCTAAACCGCTTATCGCCTCCGTAAAAGGAGGCGATTTGTGAATGACCCGCCGCACAAATTCGTGTGCCATTGCTTTTTTTAATGCCTCTTTTCCCTATACTGCTCTGCGCAAACACTTTGTTACAGGTTATGAAAAAAAACCATTGCATTCTCCAGAGGTTTTCATACTGCAACGTGCTACCACACAACCCTTGTTAAGTTACGGAAACACCGTCTATTTTATGAAAAATACATACTCTGCGATTCTCCGCTATACAGTGCGAGGCAGTCTGGTGCAGCAAATCGTTGTCGGGTTAGCGTTAGGTATTCTCCTCGCGCTGCTCCCCTTCGGCGGCCTTGGCCGTCGGCCTGCTCGGTACGCTGTTTGTCGGAGGCTTGAAAGCCGTTGCGCCTGTTTTAGTACTGGTTCTGGTGATGGCGTCCATCACCAATCATCAGCAAGGACAGAAAACCAATATCCGCCCCATTCTGGTCCTGTACGGCATCTGCACCTTTTCGGCCGCGCTGGTCGCGGCCCATTCCCAGTCGAAACGCAACAAAACGGTAGGGCATTATGCCGCCTGTAAGTGCGTTAAAAATACCTCATTTGGAGAACGATAACCCAGCGATTTTCTGCCTCGCGTATTGAGCAGGTGTTCGAGTGCTGCAACCTTGCGATGGGTGACATAATTGAAGTCCGTTCCCTTCGGGTAAAAACGCCGTATCAGCCCGTTGGTATGCTCATTCAACCCGCGTTCCCAGGAATGATATGGCCGGGCAAAGTAGACCGGTGCCCCCGTGACTTTTGTAATTTCCCCGTGCTGGGAAAATTCAGAACCGTTGTCAGCAGTCAGGGTTTTAAACTCGCAGAAGGTATTGGCAACGATGTCCCTGAAGGCCGCTACCACTGTCTCTGCTCGCTTGTTGGGCAGTTTGCGAATGATGACCAGCTTGACGGCTTTATCGACCACCGTCAGCAGGAATGATTTCTGATCTTTGCCAAAGATGGTGTCAATCTCGAAATGCCCGGGTTCCTGCTTGAGGTCAGCAACGGCCGGCCGCTGCTCAATGCCAACACGGTTGGGAATAGGACCGCGTTTGTTCTCATCGGTCTGATAGTTATACCGTTTACCCCGATGAGGGAGCTGCTGATACAGCTCACCGCCGGCCCGGCGCTCCTGCTGGATATAGCGATAGAGCGAGTTCTTGCTGACGGACAGGCCAAATTCCAGGACCAGGCGCCCACTGATGACCTCAGGTGAGGTGTGGGTAGACAGCGCCGTTCTGATAAAGTCCTGAATGTGCGGTTCAAGCTGGTTAATCACGCTGTCCGGCCGTGTTTTCTGCCGCCGCCCTCTGGCCAACGTTTCGGCCCTTCTGCAGGAATAGACCCCGTTGAAAGCGGCATCGGTATTGCGTCTGAGTTCCCTGCTGATGGTAGAACGAGGAAGCTCCAGTTCCCGGGCGATGTTGGCCTGGTTAACCCCATCACCACGCCGCTTTTCGATGTAGAACCGTTCTTTGTGAGTCAGATGTTTTCCCTGCATGCAACGGGATCTCCAGTAGGGCCAGAACGGTGATTTTATCCGACTCTGGCCAGTGGGTCACTTTGTTGCATTTCGACTGGGAATGGGGCGCAGAGCGTTTTGGCGTTTGTCAGAAGGCCATTTGGCAAGCGCTTAAAAAGCTGGGATTGACCTATAAAAAAAACTCTACGTCATCCGAAAGCCGACGAAAACGCCCGGCAGGGATTTCAACAAAAAAAACAACAGTATGAAAAAGAAGGTAAACCTATTGTTTTTATTGATGAAAGTGGTTTTTCACACGATGCCCCACGGACTCACGGCTATTCCCCAAAAGGTCAACGGTGTTTTGGCCTGAAGAACTGGGGAGCTAGGGGAAGAACAAATGTTATCGGCGCTTTATTAGGCACAACGCTGTTTGCTATCGGATTATTTGATATCAATATTAACAGCGATGTTTTCTATGCCTGGGTCACACAAGTCCTTATCCCAGTACTCCCTAAAAACAGTGTAATCATGATGGACAATGCCACTTTTCACAAAAAACATAATATTCAACAAGTCATCATCGATGCAGGGTATATGGTGGAGTATTTGCCTACATATTCGCCAGATCTTAACCCAATTGAGCATAAATGGGCACAAGCAAAAAGCAAAAAAAGAGAGATGGGTTGCGATACAGAGAGTTTGTTCTCAGTCCATATGGTGTAATCAAAATTAAGTCGCTTGGCTATACCATCAGCAGGGAGCTCAGACGCAATACCGACGCCGCTTTCAACGGGGTCTATTCCTGCAGAAGGGCCGAAACGTTGGCCAGAGGGCGGCGGCAGAAAACTCGGCCGGACAGCGTGATTAACCAGCTTGAACCGCACATTCAGGACTTTATCAGAACGGCGCTGTCTACCCACACCTCACCTGAGGTCATCAGTGGGCGCCTGGTCCTGGAATTTGGCCTGTCCGTCAGCAAGAACTCGCTCTATCGCTATATCCAGCAGGAGCGCCGGGCCGGCGGTGAGCTGTATCAGCAGCTCCCTCATCGGGGTAAACGGTATAACTATCAGACCGATGAGAACAAACGCGGTCCTATTCCCAACCGTGTTGGCATTGAGCAGCGGCCGGCCGTTGCTGACCTCAAGCAGGAACCCGGGCATTTCGAGATTGACACCATCTTTGGCAAAGATCAGAAATCATTCCTGCTGACGGTGGTCGATAAAGCCGTCAAGCTGGTCATCATTCGCAAACTGCCCAACAAGCGAGCAGAGACAGTGGTAGCGGCCTTCAGGGACATCGTTGCCAATACCTTCTGCGAGTTTAAAACCCTGACTGCTGACAACGGTTCTGAATTTTCCCAGCACGGGGAAATTACAAAAGTCACGGGGGCACCGGTCTACTTTGCCCGGCCATATCATTCCTGGGAACGCGGGTTGAATGAGCATACCAACGGGCTGATACGGCGTTTTTACCCGAAGGGAACGGACTTCAATTATGTCACCCATCGCAAGGTTGCAGCACTCGAACACCTGCTCAATACGCGAGGCAGAAAATCGCTGGGTTATCGTTCTCCAAATGAGGTATTTTTAACGCACTTACAGGCGGCATAATGCCCTACCGTTTTGTTGCGTTTCGACTGGGAATGGGGCCGCCTGCTATAATACCGTTATGCAACCCATCGCCGGTTACTTACTGGACCTGTTGGGCACCAAAGTGGGCTACGCCATGTTCGCTATCCTGTGGGCCATTTTCTGTGCCAGCAAAGCGATGGCAAACAGCTGGCAAGGTCTGGCCATTTCACGTGGTCTGGTCGGCATGGCCGAAGCCGCCATGATCCCCGCGGGCCTGAAAGCGAGCAGTGAATGGTTCCCGGCTAAAGAGCGTTCCGTAGCCGTAGGTTACTTCAACGTCGGTTCCTCGATCGGTGCCATGATCGCGCCGCCATTAAGCGTGTTGCTTAATAGTGAAATAAGGGTGTTTCGGTGATTGAAGTAAATTTTATGCTGTTCTGAGATGGAAATTCCAAAGACCGGCGCTAAGGAGTAAGAAGGTATCATCAATAAAGGGTCTACGATTCCGTAAAATTTGGGTCATGCAACCGAGGCGCTTGATACCCGCGATGGCGTGTTCAACTGTAATACGGATGCCCGAGATTATTTTATTTTCTTGTTTTTGTTCAGGCGATAAAGGTCTTTTTCGAGTTCCTTTTTTTGGGATTTGTGTATTAGGATGCTGTTTATCTATACCTTGAAAACCGGTATCTGCCCAGATGGTTACCTCAGGAGGAATATGGCGAATTATATCGACTTTATCGAGTAAGCGTTTATCGTGACGGCGCCCATTTTTGCTCATGGGGATAAATCCAATTTGCCTTGTTTCGTCAGTCATAATAAGCCCTTTTCGAGTGGTCTGTCTTTTCTTTCCCGAATACATTTATTTTCGCCGACGCAGATTCTTAGGCTTTTGGACAGGTCGCTCTGTCCCATCAATAAAGACGTCTTTAACTCCAGGAAAGGCGCGAAAAAATTCCTCAGCAGAGCGAATTTGACGAGCGGGCAAAACACATTCTCGCCCCAAGGTCATCTCTAAAACCGGCAATAATATTTTTACCCAGCGACATACCCGTGTTCTATCTAAACCAAAAAGAAGTCCTTGCAAATCATAGGTCGGATAACATTTTAAATACAATAAAATAAAAAGCAGTTTATCTAATGGGGTTGGGATAAATCCTTTCTGCCCTGCACCCATCTGCCGCTCGTGATCTTTTCGATTCTTTTTCCGATAAATCAAATAACAAGCTGAAAATTCAGCGGCTAAATTTTTCAATTCTTCGACTGATAATCCAATGATTGCTTTACATAAACGATTATCTCGTAACAACCGCTCTTTGTTGATCATTTCAAACCTTTATTCTCTAAGTTAAACCTCTTTTTATTCTCAATAGCCTGACAAAAAATGCAAGTCTCTATTCAGCAACTAGTTTATTGGTGGTTTGGGCCATCGTGATGCACAGTTGGGAAATGGCCTTTATCATCACCGGTGCCTTGAGCATGATTTGGGCACAGTGCTGGCTGGCGTTTTATAAACACCCGAAAGACCAGAAAAAGTTGACCGATGAAGAACGCGATTACATTCTGAGCGGTCAAGAGTCTCAGCATCAGGCTGATAACGGTAAGAAAATGTCTGCCTGGCAGATCGTGTGTAACCGCCAGTTTTGGGGCATCGCGTTACCGCGTTTTCTGGCTGAACCGGCATGGGGCACCATCAACGCCTGGATCCCGCTGTTCATGTTCAAAGTCTACGGCTTTAACCTGAAAGAAATCGCCATGTTCGCCTGGCTGCCGATGCTGTTTGCTGACCTGGGCTGCGTACTGGGTGGTTACATGCCGATGCTGTTCCAGAAATATTTCAAAGTGAACCTGATCGTTTCGCGCAAAATGGTGGTGACGCTGGGTGCGTTGTTGATGATTGGCACAGGGATTATCGGCCTGTTCACCAGTCCTTATATCGCCATCGCGCTGCTGTGCGTAGGTGGATTTGCGCACCAGTCGCTGTCCGGTGCCCTGATCACGCTCTCTTCTGATGTGTTCGGTCGTAACGAAGTGGCTACCGCCAACGGGTTGACCGGCGGCGCAGGTTGGCTGGCGAGCACCCTGTTCGCTCTGGTGGTTGGCGCATTGGCAGACACCATCGGCTTTGGCCCGCTGTTCGCGGTGCTGGCAGCCTTTGACGTACTGGGTGCCATTCTGATTTGGGTCATTCTGCAAGACCGTCCAGCGGTGCAAGCAGAACAACCGACAACGCTCGAGACGGCACAGCAGCATTAATCATTGCCTGTCTCGCGGCTAGACCTGCCTTGACGCCCGATAACCCCGGTTATCGGGCATTTTTATTGCAGGCTGATAATGCATAACTGTGACCTTGATGTTGGTCGGCTTCACGAATAAGTGGTATAACAAATCTTGACGCGATGGTTTTCTCAGCCTTTTTTCGCCCCTGTGGTGAGGTTGCGGCGCAGGAAAGTCGCAGGGAAAGGTTCCCCATTTACGGACCGTCATCTATAAAAGAGCAAAGATATGGCACTCACTGAGCCCCGTCGACTATACCAACAGTTAGCCGCAGAACTTAAGCAGCGCATCGAAAGTGGCGTTTACCTTGTTGGTGAGAAGTTACCCGCCGAACGCTACATTTCTGAAGAGATGAACGTCAACCGTACAGTAGTACGCGAGGCGATCATCATGCTGGAAGTCGAAGGCTACGTCGAGGTGCGTAAAGGCTCAGGCATTCATGTCATTTCCAATCAGCAAAGCCATCGCGTGCCCAGTGGTGGTGATATCGAGTTTATCACCGCCGGACCGTTTGAACTGCTGCAAGCTCGCCAGTTAATCGAAAGTAATATTGCCGAATTTGCGGCGACTCAGGTGACGCGCCAAGACATCGTCCAACTGATGGAGATTCAGGAATATGCGCGTCAGGAGGACCGTTTCCGTGATTCCGAGTGGGATCTGAAGTTTCATATTCAGGTGGCGCTGGCGACACAGAACTCGGCCATGGCCACTATCGTGGAAAAAATGTGGAGTCAGCGTATCCACAACCCCTATTGGCTCAAACTGCATGAAAACATTGACGATCGCTCAATCGAAAGCTGGTGCGAAGAGCACGATCAAATCCTTAAAGCGCTGATTCGTAAAGATCCCTACGCCGCCAAACTGGCGATGTGGCAGCACCTGGAAAACACCAAGCAAATGCTGTTCCTCGCCACCACCGATGACTTCGAATTCAACGTTGATCGCTATATGTTTGCCGAAAATCCCGTCGTGCATCTTGAGCCGATCACCGTGCACAAATCCTGACCACCCGAACAAAAAACCCTATCGCCTCTGTCACTTAACAGAGGCCAAAACGTCTGAAAACGCCCGTTTGTGTCAAAAAATGTAAAATCAGGCGCAAAAAAACCTTTTCGCTCAAATAGCAGCGATAAATCTCACATTTTCCTGCGATAATTCCCTATCTCAATCCTTAGGCTTTTGTTACAGTTAGAAGCTCTTTTTAACGCTTAATCTGGTATTTCCCGCGTTACTGCCGCCAAACCGCAACAATGCAGGCTCGTCGGGAAAAATGGATTAAGTGGAGATATGTGAACATCGGTATGTTCTACTCTAACAGCGCTCACCATGGCGAGCCGGTGTACATAATGACCCTTGTAGTCGGTGTCTTTCATCGCCGATGGGCCACGTAGCATGCTGTTGTGTTAGGAATACCGAATGGAATTAATTAAAGAACTTGTTAATGCGCTTTGGCACCAAAATTTCGATATTCTCGCTGACCCTAAACTGGTTTGGACGCTCTATTTTATTCTGTTCATGATCCTGTTTTTGGAAAATGGTCTGTTACCCGCCGCCTTTCTGCCCGGTGACAGTCTGCTGGTATTGGTTGGCGTGCTGGTTGCCAAAGGCACGATGAATTATGCATTCACTATCGCATTGCTGACTACCGCTGCCAGCCTGGGTTGCTGGGTGAGCTATATTCAAGGGAAGTGGCTGGGGAATACCCGGGTAGTACAAGGTTGGCTCTCTCATCTCCCCGCACACTATCACCAGCGTGCGCACCTGTTGTTCCACCGTCATGGATTGTCCGCGTTGCTGATTGGCCGCTTTCTCGCCTTTGTTCGCACGCTGCTGCCTACCATTGCCGGGCTCTCGGGGCTGGACAATACCCGCTTTCAGTTTTTCAACTGGATGAGCGGACTGCTGTGGGTGCTAATTCTGGTTTCGCTCGGGTTCGCGATTGGCAAAACGCCGGTTTTCATGAAGTATGAAGATCAGGTGATGTTTTGCCTGATTATGTTACCGCTGGTGTTGTTGTTAGTCGGCCTGTTCTGTTCACTGTTAGTTTTGTGGCGTAAGAAAAGCGCAGATAATGCAGCAAAAGGGAACTAACGTGTTATTCGGTTGGCGTTATCTGAAAGCCATCTGGCGTATGATGATTCTGGTGATGCTGCCGATTATTCTGCTGACCCAGTCACCGAGTTATCAACAGGATGAAACGCTGCTGCACATTTTTCCTCACCATCAGGGTGCGCCGCTCCCTGATGGTTTTTACGTTTACCAGCGTCTTAATGAACGTGGTATCGCTATCAAAAGCATTACCCCTGCGCCGGACAGTCTGATTGTCAGACTGGCTTCATCGGAGCAGACCTTTGCCGCGCGTGAAGCACTCCGTTCCTCGTTTCCGCAGGCAAAAATCATCACTCAGCAACCGCCGAAGCCCGTTCCGTTCTGGCGGCCAAAGCTGACGCAAAATGTAGTGGTTGAATAATCAGGACACTAAACTTACATCCAAAACGGAGGTGTTTAGTGAACCATAAACGACAATTTACCCCTGAGTTTAAAAAGGAAGCCGTTGCCCTGGTAACAGAGCAGGGCTATACGATAGCCAGGGCAGCAGC
This sequence comes from Symbiopectobacterium purcellii, assembly GCF_052050035.1. Taxonomy (GTDB): domain Bacteria; phylum Pseudomonadota; class Gammaproteobacteria; order Enterobacterales; family Enterobacteriaceae; genus Symbiopectobacterium; species Symbiopectobacterium purcellii_A. The sequence continues at coordinate 1,441,029 of NZ_CP189882.1, read as the reverse complement.
ATCGCTGGGCATAAGCAACAAAACCCTGCATACATGGGTCTCGCTGGCACGCGAGCAGAGCAACGGCGTACTCAGCGAGGATGAACGTGCAGAGTTAAAACGGTTACAAAAAGAAAACAAAGAGTTACGTACAGAGAAGGAGATACTAAAAAAGGCGAGTGCCTTCTTCGCGAAACATATGTGGTGAGATACCGGTTCATTCTCGACAATGCCACTGACTTCAGCGTTCGTACACTCTGTCGGGTCATGCGTGTGACGGCCTCTGCCTGGTATGCATGGCGAAAAAAGCCCGCCGAACCGCTGCAAAAAGACGTGGAGGTCCGGGTCAGGTTAAAGGCGCTGTTCGCCGCCAGCAGGCAGGGAGCAGGAAGCCGGACGCTGGTCAAAAGGCTTCGTGGAGAAGGCATCATAATCAGCCGCTGGCGGGTGAGGAAACTCATGCAGGAAGAGGGGCTGGTCTGCCGACAGCGCCGGACTTATAAGGTCACGACAAAACCCCGCCCGGGTGCAGAGGTGGCCCCAAACCTGCTGAACCAGAATTTTAACCCGCCGGGGCCAAATCAGGTGTGGGCGAGTGACATCACGTATCTGAAGACCGGTGAAGGCTGGCTGTATCTGGCGGCTATTATGGATTTGTACTCCCGGCAGATATAGCCAAGCGACTTAATTTTGATTACACCATATGGACTGAGAACAAACTCTCTGTATCGCAACCCATCTCTCTTTTTTTGCTTTTTGCTTGTGCCCATTTATGCTCAATTGGGTTAAGATCTGGCGAATATGTAGGCAAATACTCCACCATATACCCTGCATCGATGATGACTTGTTGAATATTATGTTTTTTGTGAAAAGTGGCATTGTCCATCATGATTACACTGTTTTTAGGGAGTACTGGGATAAGGACTTGTGTGACCCAGGCATAGAAAACATAGCTGTTAATATTGATATCAAATAATCCGATAGCAAACAGCGTTGTGCCTAATAAAGCGCCGATAACATTTGTTCTTCCCCTAGCTCCCCAGTTCTTCAGGCCAAAACACCGTTGACCTTTTGGGGAATAGCCGTGAGTCCGTGGGGCATCGTGTGAAAAACCACTTTCATCAATAAAAACAATAGGTTTACCTTCTTTTTCATACTGTTGTTTTTTTTGTTGAAATCCCTGCCGGGCGTTTTCGTCGGCTTTCGGATGACGTAGAGTTTTTTTTATAGGTCAATCCCAGCTTTTTAAGCGCTTGCCAAATGGCCTTCTGACAAACGCCAAAACGCTCTGCACGTTCTTTTTGGTAAGCATCTGGATATTGTTCAACATCTTTTATCAACTCGGATTTATCGATCTTTCGCTGACGCGTGGTCGATGCTTTTGACTCTATTTGATTAATCCAACGCGATACAGAGGCAGGGCCAATCCGAAATTGCTTCGCTGTTTCTCGGATACTCAACCCTTCGTTTTTCCGTGTAGATATCACTTTACGTCTAAAATCAATTGAATAGCTCATTTAAATAATGTAATCAAAATTAAGTCGTTTAGCTATAGTGGGCTGGCAGGTGGACAGACGGATGACCTCATCGCTGGTCTGCGGGGCCCTGATGAAGGCATATAACCTGCGAACTCCCCCGCCGGGCCTGGTGGTGCATACGGACAGGGGGGCGCAGTACACGGGACAACGCTTTCAGGCGCTGCTGAGCAGCTACAGGCTGAGGAGCAGTATGGGAGACGTGGGTGCCTGCTGGGATAATGCGGTGATGGAGCGCTTCTGGGGCAGTCTGAAACATGAATGGTTGCTGCTGGTACCCCAGCCAACACGGGCTTACATGGAGCAGGATGTGGCGACGTATATCCGCTACTACAACCTAGACAGGCATAATGCCGCTAACGGGGATCTGTCTCCGGTGCGTTATGAACAAATGGCTGAGAAAAAAGTGTCCTGATTTAACGCCTAGGAATTTCAAACTTTTTGGGGCCCCTGATTTGAGTCTGTAAAGAATTTTGTGTAAATGGCTCCATTGCTTAACCGGAGATTCGTTCTCCATACATCAACATGAATTGGCTCATAGCAGGTTTCCAGTCTCTGATTGGCAAGGTCCATTTAGCAGAGATATTATGCAAGGCTAGATAGAGTAATTTTATCACCGAGTCATCCGTTGGAAATATTCGTCGCGTTTTCGTTATCTTGCGCAATGAAGCATTTAACGACTCTATCGCGTTGGTGGTGTAGATAACCTTGCGGATCTCCGGCGGAAAGTCAAAAATGACGATGAGACGTTCCCAATTATTTCTCCACGACGGGCTGATCGTCGGGAACTGCTCATCCCATTTGGCCGCGAAGGCATCCAGGGCCTCTTCAGCGCCCTCTAGCGTTGCGGAACTATAGATGGTGCGCAGGTCAGCAGCAACGGCCTTACGCTCTTTCCAGCCGACGTAGCGCAGCGAGTTCCGCACCTGATGCACAATGCAGAGCTGTACCCGCGTATGCGGGTAAACAGCATCAATGGCATCAGGAAAGCCTTTCAGGCCATCGCAGCAGGCGACGAAGATGTCCTTTAGCCCACGATTTTTCAGTTCTGTCATCACAGATAACCAGAACTTGGCCCCCTCAGTTTTGGCTATCCATAGCCCCAGCAGCTCTTTTTCGCCCTGGCCGTTGACGCCGAGGGCCAGATAAACAGACTTGTTGGCCACGGCTCCGCCGTCCTGGCTTTTGACAACAATACAGTCAAGGTAAACAATGGGATAAAGCGCATCCAGCGGCCGTTGCTGCCAGCGCTTAACGGCTTTGTTGAATAATTTAAGATACTGATTTATATAAGCATTATAAAATTTCAACGACTAATTTTTCCTCTCGGAATGCTTTTTATTGTGCTAACTATTTGATTTGTCGTTCTAACAAAATACATTCTCTGTAAATGCATTCTAACTAAAGAAGATGTAAATCAAACGGTTAAATTATTCAACAAAGCCGCGCTTAACTTCATCCATCACAGCATTGGTCACTTGAGAAATGAAGCCAGCGGAAACATCGACCCCGTAGACTTCTTTAAAGTGTGCCTGAATATCACGGGTTGATAACCCTCTGGAATAGAGAGAAATAATGCGGTCATCGAAGCCGTTAAGCTGTTTTTCGTTCTTACCGATCAGTGTCGGCTCGAAGGTATAGCCAAGCGACATTATTTTGATAACAGCCAGCTATGCTTCTTTGCCGCATATAGCTAAACGACTTAATTTTGATTACATTATTTAAATGAGCTATTCGGCTTTGTTGAATAATTTAACCGTTTGATTTACATCTTCTTTAGTTAGAATGAATTTACAGAGAATGTATTTTGTTAGAACGACAAATCAAATAGTTAGCACAATAAAAAGCATTCCGAGAGGAAAAATTAGTCGTTGAAATTTTATAATGCTTATATAAATCAGTATATTAAATTATTCAACAAAGCCGAGCTATTCAATTGATTTTAGACGTAAAGTGATATCTACACGGAAAAACGAAGGGTTGAGTATCCGAGAAACAGCGAAGCAATTTCGGATTGGCCCTGCCTCTGTATCGCGTTGGATTAATCAAATAGAGTCAAAAGCATCGACCACGCGTCAGCGAAAGATCGATAAATCCGAGTTGATAAAAGATGTTGAACAATATCCAGATGCTTACCAAAAAGAACGTGCAGAGCGTTTTGGCGTTTGTCAGAAGGCCATTTGGCAAGCGCTTAAAAAGCTGGGATTGACCTATAAAAAAAACTCTACGTCATCCGAAAGCCGACGAAAACGCCCGGCAGGGATTTCAACAAAAAAAACAACAGTATGAAAAAGAAGGTAAACCTATTGTTTTTATTGATGAAAGTGGTTTTTCACACGATGCCCCACGGACTCACGGCTATTCCCCAAAAGGTCAACGGTGTTTTGGCCTGAAGAACTGGGGAGCTAGGGGAAGAACAAATGTTATCGGCGCTTTATTAGGCACAACGCTGTTTGCTATCGGATTATTTGATATCAATATTAACAGCGATGTTTTCTATGCCTGGGTCACACAAGTCCTTATCCCAGTACTCCCTAAAAACAGTGTAATCATGATGGACAATGCCACTTTTCACAAAAAACATAATATTCAACAAGTCATCATCGATGCAGGGTATATGGTGGAGTATTTGCCTACATATTCGCCAGATCTTAACCCAATTGAGCATAAATGGGCACAAGCAAAAAGCAAAAAAAGAGAGATGGGTTGCGATACAGAGAGTTTGTTCTCAGTCCATATGGTGTAATCAAAATTAAGTCGCTTGGCTATATCAGGGCATAGGATGTAATCATTTTTAAGTCGGTTGGCTATACTGTTGCGGTCGCGCGGAATATCGAGCTCGATCTCCCCATTTTGGCTACGTACGCTCTTGGATGTCTTGCCATTGCGGGAGTTGCCTGAATGATTACCTGCCGGGTCATGCTTAGCATACCCAAGGTGCATCTCCATCTCAGCTTGAAGAACCCGTTCCGCCAGTCTTTTAGTCAGCACCTTGAGTAGGCCTGATTCACCCAGCAGATCCTGAGGGGAGTGACAATCTTGAAGCAGTTGGTCAATAAGTTCGTTGCTGATAGGCATTTTGTTATCCTTTGAAGGTTTTCCTCAAAATGCCATTTACACAGATTATTTTACAGTCTCCAGAAAGGATTTATCCCAACCCCATTAGATAAACTGCTTTTTATTTTATTGTATTTAAAATGTTATCCGACCTATGATTTGCAAGGACTTCTTTTTGGTTTAGATAGAACACGGGTATGTCGCTGGGTAAAAATATTATTGCCGGTTTTAGAGATGACTTTGGGGCGAGAATGTGTTTTGCCCGGCTTTGTTGAATAATTTAAGATACTGATTTATATAAGCATTATAAAATTTCAACGACTAATTTTTCCTCTCGGAATGCTTTTTATTGTGCTAACTATTTGATTTGTCGTTCTAACAAAATACATTCTCTGTAAATGCATTCTAACTAAAGAAGATGTAAATCAAACGGTTAAATTATTCAACAAAGCCGTTTTGCCCGCTCGTCAAATTCGCTCTGCTGAGGAATTTTTTCGCGCCTTTCCTGGAGTTAAAGACGTCTTTATTGATGGGACAGAGCGACCTGTCCAAAAGCCTAAGAATCTGCGTCGGCGAAAAAAAATGTATTCGGGAAAGAAAAGACAGACCACTCGAAAAGGGCTTATTATGACTGACGAAACAAGGCAAATTGGATTTATCCCCATGAGCAAAAATGGGCGCCGTCACGATAAACGCTTACTCGATAAAGTCGATATAATTCGCCATATTCCTCCTGAGGTAACCATCTGGGCAGATACCGGTTTTCAAGGTATAGATAAACAGCATCCTAATACACAAATCCCAAAAAAAGGAACTCGAAAAAGACCTTTATCGCCTGAACAAAAACAAGAAAATAAAATAATCTCGGGCATCCGTATTACAGTTGAACACGCCATCGCGGGTATCAAGCGCCTCGGTTGCATGACCCAAATTTTACGGAATCGTAGACCCTTTATTGATGATACCTTCTTACTCCTTAGCGCCGGTCTTTGGAATTTCCATCTCAGAACAGCGTAAAATTTACTTCAATCACCGAAACACCCTTATTTCACTATTAAGCAACACGCTTATTGGGATAAAGTTGCAACCACTCACATAATCAACGTTTTTTGTGTGATAACCGTCACAGGTGGCTCGACGGGAAGTGTGACAGCGGTCGTTTGTTGACCAGCATGTGGTAACGAAAAAAAGCAAACAAAAAAGGGTACCCGAAGGTACCCTTTTGCAAAGGAATGCAACCAGCAGCGCGTTATTTGCTGCTCTTGTCCTGCAACTGCTCAAGACCTTCCATCTGCGGTAAGCCCATTGTCGCCGAGGAGGACAGCAACCCGGTTTCAACATAGTTGAACAGTTTTTCACGCGTATCAATGATATCCAGATTACGCATCGTCAACTGACCAATACGGTCATCCGGTGAGAACACGGAATCGCCTTTTTCCATCGTCAGACGTTCCGGCTTGTAGGTCAGGTTATCCGACACCGTATTCAGGATGGAGTAGTCATTGCCGCGACGCAGTTCCAGCGTCACTTCACCAGTGACGGCACTGGCCACCCAGCGTTGCAGCCCATCACGCAGCATCAAGGCTTGCGGATCGAACCAGCGACCCTGATACAGCAGACGGCCCAACTGACGACCGTGTGCATGGTATTGCTCAATGGTATCTTCGTTATGAATACCGGTAACCAAACGTTCGTAGGCAATGTGCAGCAGCGCCATGCCGGGGGCTTCATAGATGCCACGGCTCTTCGCTTCGATAATACGGTTTTCAATCTGATCGCTCATGCCTAAACCGTGACGACCGCCAATGCGGTTGGCTTCCAGCATCAGTTCAACATCATCGGCATAGGTTTTGCCGTTCAGCGCCACCGGATAGCCGCGCTCAAAACGTACCGTGATCTCTTCTGCCGCAATCTTGACGTTCTCATCCCAGAACTTGACGCCCATGATCGGGTTAACGATCTTCACGCTGGAGTTCAGGAACTCCAAATCTTTCGCTTCGTGCGTTGCGCCCAGCATGTTGGAGTCAGTCGAGTAGGCTTTTTCTGCGGACATCTTATAGTTAAAGCCGGACTGCACCATAAATTCGGACATCTCCTGACGGCCGCCCAGTTCATCGATAAAATCCGTATCCAGCCACGGCTTATAGATTTTCAGTTCAGCATTGGTCAGCAGACCATAACGATAGAAACGCTCAATATCGTTACCTTTATAAGTACTACCGTCACCCCAGATATTCACGCCATCTTCTTTCATGGCTGCGACCAGCATGGTGCCCGTTACCGCACGGCCCAGCGGAGTGGTGTTAAAGTAGGTCAGGCCACCCGTGGTGTTATGGAAAGCACCACACTGAATAGCGGCAATACCTTCCGCAACCATCTGCTTGCGGCAGTCAATAAGACGGGCATTTTCTGCGCCGTACTCCATTGCACGACGAGGGATCTCTTCATAGTCATCCTCATCCGGTTGTCCCAGGTTTGCGGTGTAAGCATAAGGAACCGCCCCTTTTTTACGCATCCACAGCAATGCTGCACTGGTATCCAGGCCTCCGGAGAACGCAATACCAATACGTTGACCTGCCGGAAGGTGCTTGAGAATCGTCGTCATAAAATAAATCCCTGCTCGATAGACTTATGGAGAGAAGCTTAACAGCCACACCACGATATGTTACGCCATGCATTGATGAGAAAAAATCAGATCGTTATGCGCGTGGCGGCACGCTCATGTACCGATACTGTTTGCTATCCAATAAATGCATATTTATGCAAAATAAATGAGTTATAATTTAAACATCTTTTTGCCGCGACGGGAAGAGCCGAGTGATGATTTCTGCAAAAAACCGTCGATGTCGCTAAGCCGCCTTTGAATGTAACGGTAACTCTGGATTTCTACCACAAAGAATAGGCAATGAAGAACAGCTCGGAGAGAAAACAAACGCAGCAGGCAATTATACCGCCATTGCCCCATTCCCAGTCGAAACGCAACAAAACGGTAGGGCATTATGCCGCCTGTAAGTGCGTTAAAAATACCTCATTTGGAGAACGATATAGCCAACCGACTTAAAAATGATTACATCCTATGCCCTGATATGCGGCAAAGAAGCATAGCTGGCTGTTATCAAAATAATGTCGCTTGGCTATATCCTTTGAAGGTTTTCCTCAAAATGCCATTTACACAGATTATTTTACAGTCTCTGCAGCATTGCTTCATAATTTTCTACCTTCTTTTCCCAGCGCGTCAGGACCCGGCGGTAGCGATTCATCCAGCTATGCGTTCTCTCTACAACCCAGCGGTGAGCCTTAAAATCCGTATTTTTGATGGCTTCTGACTCATCCTTCCGTGACTGTTCCATCGCCAGTAATATAGCCAACCGACTTAAAAATGATTACATCCTATGCCCTGATATGCGGCAAAGAAGCATAGCTGGCTGTTATCAAAATAATGTCGCTTGGCTATAACCCAGCGATTTTCGGCCTCGCGTATTGAGCAGGTGTTCGAGTGCTGCAACCTTGCGATGGGTGACATAATTGAAGTCCGTTCCCTTCGGGTAAAAACGCCGTATCAGCCCGTTGGTATGCTCATTCAACCCGCGTTCCCAGGAATGATATGGCCGGGCAAAGTAGACCGGTGCCCCCGTGACTTTTGTAATTTCCCCGTGCTGGGAAAATTCAGAACCGTTGTCAGCAGTCAGGGTTTTAAACTCGCAGAAGGTATTGGCAACGATGTCCCTGAAGGCCGCTACCACTGTCTCTGCTCGCTTGTTGGGCAGTTTGCGAATGATGACCAGCTTGACGGCTTTATCGACCACCGTCAGCAGGAATGATTTCTGATCTTTGCCAAAGATGGTGTCAATCTCGAAATGCCCGGGTTCCTGCTTGAGGTCAGCAACGGCCGGCCGCTGCTCAATGCCAACACGGTTGGGAATAGGACCGCGTTTGTTCTCATCGGTCTGATAGTTATACCGTTTACCCCGATGAGGGAGCTGCTGATACAGCTCACCGCCGGCCCGGCGCTCCTGCTGGATATAGCGATAGAGCGAGTTCTTGCTGACGGACAGGCCAAATTCCAGGACCAGGCGCCCACTGATGACCTCAGGTGAGGTGTGGGTAGACAGCGCCGTTCTGATAAAGTCCTGAATGTGCGGTTCAAGCTGGTTAATCACGCTGTCCGGCCGAGTTTTCTGCCGCCGCCCTCTGGCCAACGTTTCGGCCCTTCTGCAGGAATAGACCCCGTTGAAAGCGGCGTCGGTATTGCGTCTGAGTTCCCTGCTGATGGTAGAACGAGGAAGCTCCAGTTCCCGGGCGATGGTGGCCTGGTTAACCCCATCACCACGCCGCTTTTCGATGTAGAACCGTTCTTTGTGAGTCAGATGTTTTCCCTGCATGCAACGGGATCTCCAGTAGGGCCAGAACGGTGATTTTATCCGACTCTGGCCAGTGGGTCACTTTGTTGCGTTTCGAGTGGGAATGGGGCATTTCACTGCCAATCCAGCGGCTAAAATCGATTTACGCGACGGAAAACCAAATAATAAAACAATGTTTTATTTAAAGGATGAATCTTTGTTATTCTCGGCGAACTATGGTTTCCCTTGCCTATTTGCTGGAGATGTTATAGCCAAGCGACTTAATTTTGATTACACCATATGGACTGAGAACAAACTCTCTGTATCGCAACCCATCTCTCTTTTTTTGCTTTTTGCTTGTGCCCATTTATGCTCAATTGGGTTAAGATCTGGCGAATATGTAGGCAAATACTCCACCATATACCCTGCATCGATGATGACTTGTTGAATATTATGTTTTTTGTGAAAAGTGGCATTGTCCATCATGATTACACTGTTTTTAGGGAGTACTGAGATAAGGACTTGTGTGACCCAGGCATAGAAAACATCGCTGTTAATATTGATATCAAATAATCCGATAGCAAACAGCGTTGTGCCTAATAAAGCGCCGATAACATTTGTTCTTCCCCTAGCTCCCCAGTTCTTCAGGCCAAAACACCGTTGACCTTTTGGGGAATAGCCGTGAGTCCGTGGGGTATCGTGTGAAAAACCACTTTCATCAATAAAAACAATAGGTTTACCTTCTTTTTCATACTGTTGTTTTTTTTGTTGAAATCCCTGCCGGGCGTTTTCGTCGGCTTTCGGATGACGTAGAGTTTTTTTTATAGGTCAATCCCAGCTTTTTAAGCGCTTGCCAAATGGCCTTCTGACAAACGCCAAAACGCTCTGCACGTTCTTTTTGGTAAGCATCTGGATATTGTTCAACATCTTTTATCAACTCGGATTTATCGATCTTTCGCTGACGCGTGGTCGATGCTTTTGACTCTATTTGATTAATCCAACGCGATACAGAGGCAGGGCCAATCCGAAATTGCTTCGCTGTTTCTCGGATACTCAACCCTTCGTTTTTCCGTGTAGATATCACTTTACGTCTAAAATCAATTGAATAGCTCATTTAAATAATGTAATCAAAATTAAGTCGTTTAGCTATACAGCAGTAGACACCATTGAAAGTAGGGTCGGTATTGCGTCTGAGTTCCCTGCTGATGGTCGAGCGAGGCAGAGCAAGCTCTCTGGCGATGGTAGCTTGGTTGACACCTTCACCACGCCGCTTTTCGATGTAGAACCGTTCTTTCTGAGTCAGATGTTTTCCCTGCATGCAACAGGCTCTCCAGTAGGGCCAGAACGGTGATTTTATCCGACTCTGGCAAGTGGGTCACTTTGTTGCGTTTCGAGTGGGAATGGGGCGGGCTGCTGGTCTGTTTTGCGCCGCCCAGGCCGGACAACGCGGATTGCGCGTTCTGCTGGTGGATAACGGTAAAAAAACCGGGTCGCAAAATATTTATGTCAGGCGGTGGCCGCTGCAATTTCACCAACATGTACGCCGAACCAGCGGCTTACCTGTCTGGAAATCCGCATTTTTGCAAATCTGCACTGGCACGTTACACCCAGTGGGATTTTATCGATCTGGTCAATCGTTACGGTATTGCCTATCACGAGAAAACCCTTGGGCAGTTGTTCTGTGATGACAGCGCGCAGCAGATTGTGGACATGCTGATGCGCGAATGCGAAATCGGCAACGTGCAGTTTCGTCTACGCAGTGAACTCCTGAGTATTGAACGGGCAGACTCAGCATTCACCCTCACCTTTGCCAATAAACTAGTTGCTGAATAGAGACTTGCATTTTTTGTCAGGCTATTGAGAATAAAAAGAGGTTTAACTTAGAGAATAAAGGTTTGAAATGATCAACAAAGAGCGGTTGTTACGAGATAATCGTTTATGTAAAGCAATCATTGGATTATCAGTCGAAGAATTGAAAAATTTAGCCGCTGAATTTTCAGCTTGTTATTTGATTTATCGGAAAAAGAATCGAAAAGATCACGAGCGGCAGATGGGTGCAGGGCAGAAAGGATTTATCCCGAGAGTGTAAAAAGATCTGTGTAAATGGCATTTTGAGGAAAACCTTCAGAGGACAAAAAATGCCTATCAGCAACGAACTTATTGACCAACTGCTTCAGGATTGCCACTCCCCTCAGGAGCTTCTGGGTGAATCAGGCCTACTCAAGGTGCTGACTAAAAGACTGGCGGAACGGGTTCTTCAAGCTGAGATGGAGATACACCTTGGGTATGCTAAGCATGACCCGGCTGGTAATAATTCAGGCAACTCCCGCAATGGCAAGACATCCAAGAGCGTACGTAGCCAAAATGGGGCGCTCGAGCTCGATATTCCGCGCGACCGCAACAGTACCTTCGAGCCGACACTGATCGGTAAGCACGAAAAGCAGCTTAACGGCTTCGATGACCGCATTATTTCTCTCTATTCCAGAGGGCTATCAACCCGTGATATTCAGGCTCACTTTAAAGAAGTCTACGGGGTCGATGTTTCCGCTGGCTTCATTTCTCAAGTGACCAATGCCGTGATGGATGACGTTAAGCGCTGGCAGCAACGGCCGCTGGATGCGTTTTATCCCATTGTTTACCTTGACTGTATTGTGGTCAAAAGCCAGGACGGCGGAGCCGTGGCCAACAAGTCTGTTTACTTGGCTCTAGGCATCAACGGCCAGGGCGAAAAAGAGCTGCTGGGGCTATGGATAGCCAAAGCCGAGGGGGCCAAGTTCTGGTTATCTGTAATGACAGAACTGAAAAATCGTGGGCTACAGGACATCTTCATCGCCTGCTGCGATGGCCTGAAGGGCTTTCCTGATGCCATTGAAGCTGTTTACCCGCATACGCGGGTACAGCTCGGCTTTGTTGAATAATTTAACCGTTTGATTTACATCTTCTTTAGTTAGAATGCATTTACAGAGAATGTATTTTGTTAGAACGACAAATCAAATAGTTAGCACAATAAAAAGCATTCCGAGAGGAAAAATTAGTCGTTGAAATTTTATAATGCTTATATAAATCAGTATCTTAAATTATTCAACAAAGCCGTACAGCTCTGCATCGTGCATCAGGTGCGGAACTCGCTGCGCTACGTCGGCTGGAAAGAACGTAAAGCCGTTGCTGCTGACCTCCGCACTATCTATAGTTCCGCAACGCTAGAGGGCGCTGAAGAGGTCCTGGATGCCTTCGCGGCCAAATGGGATGAACAGTTCCCGACGATCAGCCCATCGTGGAGAAATAATTGGGAACGTCTCATCGTCATTTTTGATTTTCCGCCGGAGATTCGCAAGGTTATCTACACCACCAACGCGATAGAGTCGTTAAATGCTTCATTGCGCAAGATAACGAAAACGCGACGAATATTTCCAACGGATGACTCGGTGCTAAAATTATTCTATCTAGCCTTGCATAATATCTCGGCTAAATGGACCCTACCAATCAGAGACTGGAAACCGGCTATGAGCCAATTCATGTTGATGTATGGAGATCGGATTTCCGGTTAAGCGATGGAGCCATTTACACGAAATTCTTTACAGACTCTTTATCCCAACCCCATTAGATAAACTGCTTTTTATTTTATTGTATTTAAAATGTTATCCGACCTATGATTTGCAAGGACTTCTTTTTGGTTTAGATAGAACACGGGTATGTCGCTGGGTAAAAATATTATTGCCGGTTTTAGAGATGACCTTGGGGCGAGAATGTGTTTTGCCCGCTCGTCAAATTCGCTCTGCTGAGGAATTTTTTCGCGCCTTTCCTGGAGTTAAAGACGTCTTTATTGATGGGACAGAGCGACCTGTCCAAAAGCCTAAGAATCTGCGTCGGCGAAAAAAAATGTATAGCTAAACGACTTAATTTTGATTACATTATTTAAATGAGCTATTCAATTGATTTTAGACGTAAAGTGATATCTACACGGAAAAACGAAGGGTTGAGTATCCGAGAAACAGCGAAGCAATTTCGGATTGGCCCTGCCTCTGTATCGCGTTGGATTAATCAAATAGAGTCAAAAGCATCGACCACGCGTCAGCGAAAGATCGATAAATCCGAGTTGATAAAAGATGTTGAACAATATCCAGATGCTTACCAAAAAGAACGTGCAGAGCGTTTTGGCGTTTGTCAGAAGGCCATTTGGCAAGCGCTTAAAAAGCTGGGATTGACCTATAAAAAAAACTCTACGTCATCCGAAAGCCGACGAAAACGCCCGGCAGGGATTTCAACAAAAAAAACAACAGTATGAAAAAGAAGGTAAACCTATTGTTTTTATTGATGAAAGTGGTTTTTCACACGATGCCCCACGGACTCACGGCTATTCCCCAAAAGGTCAACGGTGTTTTGGCCTGAAGAACTGGGGAGCTAGGGGAAGAACAAATGTTATCGGCGCTTTATTAGGCACAACGCTGTTTGCTATCGGATTATTTGATATCAATATTAACAGCGATGTTTTCTATGCCTGGGTCACACAAGTCCTTATCCCAGTACTCCCTAAAAACAGTGTAATCATGATGGACAATGCCACTTTTCACAAAAAACATAATATTCAACAAGTCATCATCGATGCAGGGTATATGGTGGAGTATTTGCCTACATATTCGCCAGATCTTAACCCAATTGAGCATAAATGGGCACAAGCAAAAAGCAAAAAAAGAGAGATGGGTTGCGATACAGAGAGTTTGTTCTCAGTCCATATGGTGTAATCAAAATTAAGTCGCTTGGCTATATTCGGGAAAGAAAAGACAGACCACTCGAAAAGGGCTTATTATGACTGACGAAACAAGGCAAATTGGATTTATCCCCATGAGCAAAAATGGGCGCCGTCACGATAAACGCTTACTCGATAAAGTCGATATAATTCGCCATATTCCTCCTGAGGTAACCATCTGGGCAGATACCGGTTTTCAAGGTATAGATAAACAGCATCCTAATACACAAATCCCAAAAAAAGGAACTCGAAAAAGACCTTTATCGCCTGAACAAAAACAAGAAAATAAAATAATCTCGGGCATCCGTATTACAGTTGAACACGCCATCGCGGGTATCAAGCGCCTCGGTTGCATGACCCAAATTTTACGGAATCGTAGACCCTTTATTGATGATACCTTCTTACTCCTTAGCGCCGGTCTTTGGAATTTCCATCTCAGAACAGCGTAAAATTTACTTCAATCACCGAAACACCCTTATTTCACTATTAAGCAACACGCTTAATAAGTTCGTTGCTGATAGGCATTTTGTTATCCTTTGAAGGTTTTCCTCAAAATGCCATTTACACAGATTATTTTACAGTCTCTGATAACGTGGTTGACTGGTTTTCTCCTGAGGAAAACGGGTTGTCATTGCGAACCACGGCGCTTCGTTTACACAGCCGCACGCGCTTAAACGCCTGGCAAACATGGAGTGCGGTCACACAACACCCGTTTCATGACAATAGTGGGCAAACGTTCGAGCATTTTTATTTTAGCTTACAGGCTGCCGTTGCCGGATTAGGGGTTGCGATTGGGCCGTGGCAACTGGTCAGAGATGATATTGCCAGTGGCGTTCTGGCTGCGCCGTTAGGGTTCATTGAGGAGAGCTCCTGTTACTGTCTGCTATCGCCCTCCCCATTATTTCCTGATACTTTTCAGGCAGATTTATTGGCCTGGTTGCGCGCTATGGCCTGAATCAACGCCGCGCGCGTTCAGGTAAAATGCCGCGTTTAATGCAATTGATCGTGAACAAATTTTGTGTGTCATAAAACTGTCACATTCAATACATTTTACTGTCATGTAATTGTCCTATTTTTCCTCCTGCGAACTACACTCTGATCAATAAAGAATCTGGGTCGACACCTTTAAAAAATCCCACAGGAGGGATTATGAAACTGATGCGTACCACGATTGCCGGTCTCGTTATGGCAACCTTCTCCCTGACGGTGGTCAACGCCTCAGCTGCCGTTAACCTTACCGGTGCAGGTGCTACGTTCCCAGCGCCGGTCTACGCCAAGTGGGCAGACTCTTACCAGAAAGAAACGGGCAATAAAGTTAACTATCAAGGTATTGGTTCTTCTGGCGGCGTTAAGCAGATTCAAGCAAAAACCGTTGATTTCGGTGCATCTGATGCACCACTGGCTGATGAGAAGCTGGCTGAAGATGGCCTGTTCCAGTTCCCTACCGTAATCGGTGGTGTGGTATTGGCGGTAAACGTCCCGGGCATTAAATCTGGCGAATTGACGTTGGATGGTAAAACGCTGGGTGATATCTACCTGGGTAAAATCAAAAAATGGAATGATGCGGCCATCACTAAACTGAACCCGAGCGTCAAACTGCCGGATCAGGATATCGCCGTCGTTCGTCGCGCTGACGGTTCCGGTACCTCTTTCGTGTTCACCAGCTATCTGGCGAAAGTGAACGCTGAATGGAAAGAGAAAATTGGTGCTGGTTCTACGGTTAACTGGCCGACCGGTCTGGGCGGTAAAGGTAACGACGGTATTGCCGCATTCGTTCAGCGTCTGCCAGGCTCAATCGGTTATGTTGAATACGCTTATGCCAAGCAGAATAACCTGGCTTACACCAAGCTGATTTCTGCCGACGGTAAAGCCGTTCAACCGACCGGCCAATCATTCAGCAACGCGGCCAAGGGCATCGACTGGAGCAAATCTTTCGCTCAGGACCTGACCAACCAGCACGGTGCTGACGCATGGCCAATCACCTCTACCACCTTCATTCTGGTTCACCAGAAACAAGACAAACCAGAGCAGGGCGCTGAAGTGCTGAAGTTCTTTGACTGGGCGTTCAAGAAAGGCGGTGATCAAGCGGTAGCGCTGGATTACTCTACGCTGCCAACCGAAGTGGTTGAGCAGATTCGTGCCGCATGGAAAACCAGTGTAAAAGACAGCAGCGGTAACGCGCTGTTTAAATAAGCATTGAAACGCTATGCAAGCCCTTGTGCGGTTAACAAGGCACTGACATAAGTTATGGCGGATGGGCGGGAAGCCCGTCCGCCTTTGCCTGTCAAATGATTAACACTGAAGAAGAGAGCCCTATGGCTGAGTATAAGCCAACCATGAAAGCCCCCGGAAAGCTGGGCGACGTCATCTTTAGCGCACTTGTGAGATTCTCCGCGCTGCTGACGCTGCTGCTGCTGGGCGGCATCATCGTATCGCTGATCGTGGCATCCTGGCCGAGCATTGAGAAGTTTGGCTTTGCGTTTCTGTGGACTAAAGAGTGGGACGCGCCTGCCGGGCAGTTTGGTGCGCTGGTGCCGATTTACGGTACCGTCGTGACCTCGCTGATTGCCCTGATCATCGCTATTCCTATCAGCTTCGGTATCGCCTTGTTCCTGACCGAGCTGGCACCGGACTGGTTAAAACGTCCGCTGGGCGTTGCCATCGAATTATTGGCCGCCATTCCGAGTATCGTTTACGGGATGTGGGGTCTGTTTATCTTCGCACCGTTGTTTGCCAAATACTTCCAGCAACCGGTCGGGAGTATCCTGTCCGGCATTCCTATTTTGGGCACGCTGTTTTCTGGCCCGGCGTTTGGTATCGGCATTCTGGCCGCCGGTGTGATTCTGGCTATCATGATCATTCCTTATATCGCTGCCGTAATGCGCGACGTGTTTGAGCAAACACCGGTAATGATGAAAGAGTCAGCCTACGGCATTGGTTGTACTACCTGGGAAGTGATTTGGCGCATTGTATTGCCTTACACCAAAAACGGGGTGATTGGCGGCGTCATGCTGGGATTGGGGCGCGCACTGGGTGAAACCATGGCAGTAACCTTTATTATCGGTAACACCTACCAGTTGGACAGCCTGTCGCTGTTTATGCCCGGCAACAGTATCACTTCCGCTCTGGCGAACGAATTTGCTGAAGCAGAATCTGGCCTGCACACGGCGGCATTGATGCAGCTTGGTCTTATCCTGTTTGTGATTACCTTTATCGTGCTGGCGCTGTCTAAGTTGACGATTATGCGTTTGGCAAAAAATGAGGGGGCACGCTAATGGCAGCGTTAGGAATGGAACAAGAAGCCACGCTGGCACGTACCCGGCAGAAAATGCAGGCCTGGCGTCGCCAGAAGAACCGCATTACGCTGTGCCTCTCCATGACCACCATGGCGTTTGGCCTGTTCTGGCTGGTGTGGATCCTGTTCTCCACCGTGGTGAGAGGGATCGATGGCATGTCGATGGCGCTGTTTACCGAAATGACGCCACCGCCCAATACCGCAGGCGGTGGGCTTGCCAACGCCATTGTCGGCAGCGGATTGCTGATTTTCTGGGCCACCGTATTGGGTACACCGCTCGGCATTATGGCGGGTATCTACCTGGCGGAATATGGTCGTAAATCCATTATTTCCGAAGTAATTCGCTTTATTAACGATATCTTGTTGTCGGCACCTTCCATTGTGGTTGGCCTGTTTGTCTACTCGATTGTCGTGACCAAGATGCAGCACTTCTCGGGGTGGGCGGGGGTGATTGCGCTGGCGCTGCTGCAGGTGCCTATCGTGATTCGTACCACGGAGAACATGCTGAAACTGGTCCCCGATAGCCTGCGTGAAGCGGCCTATGCGCTGGGAACGCCGAAGTGGAAAATGATTTCGGCCATCACATTAAAAGCCTCTGTTTCCGGCATTATCACTGGCGTGCTGCTGGCAATCGCCCGCATCGCCGGGGAAACCGCACCGTTGCTGTTTACGTCGCTGTCCAACCAGTTCTGGAACACCGACATGATGCACCCGATCGCCAACCTGCCAGTGACTATCTTCAAATTTGCCATGAGCCCGTTTGTCGAGTGGCAACAGTTGGCGTGGGCGGGAGTGCTGCTGATTACGCTGTGCGTGCTGTTGTTGAACATTGTGGCGCGCATTCTGTTTGCGAACAAAAAATATTAATGGATTCAACGGTGTGTCGGACGACGCGCCAGTTAAAAGAGAGAAATCTTAATGAGTATTGCTACCGAGACATCCAACCACAAAATCCAGGTGCGCAATCTGAATTTCTATTACGGAAAATTCCATGCGCTGAAAGATATTACGCTGGATATTGCCACCAATCAGGTGACCGCGTTTATCGGCCCGTCTGGCTGCGGCAAATCCACGCTGTTGCGTACGCTGAATAAAATGTATCAACTGTATCCGGAGCAGCGTGCGGAAGGGGATATTTTGCTAGATGGCAACAATATTCTTACCGACAAGCAGGATGTGGCGCTGCTACGCGCCAAGGTGGGCATGGTGTTCCAGAAGCCAACCCCCTTCCCGATGTCGATTTATGACAATATTGCCTTTGGTGTGCGCTTGTTCGAAAAACTTTCCCGCGCTGATATGGATGAGCGTGTGCAGTGGGCTTTGACCAAAGCCGCATTGTGGCAGGAAACCAAAGATAAGCTGCACGAGAGCGGATACAGCCTCTCGGGTGGTCAGCAGCAGCGTTTGTGCATTGCGCGCGGTATCGCTATCCGTCCCGATGTTTTGCTGCTTGATGAACCTTGTTCGGCGCTGGACCCTATTTCTACGGGACGCATCGAAGAGCTGATTTCCGAATTGAAAAAAGATTATACCGTGGTGATCGTCACCCATAACATGCAACAGGCAGCACGCTGTTCGGATCATACGGCATTTATGTACCTGGGCGAACTGATCGAATTTAGCGATACAGATACCCTGTTTACCGCGCCCAAACAGAAACAGACCGAAGACTACATTACCGGTCGCTATGGTTGATTACAGGAAGCATCATGGACAATCTGAATCTGAACAAACACATTTCCGGGCAGTTCAACGCTGAGCTTGAGCACATTCGCACCCAGGTGATGACCATGGGCGGCTTGGTCGAGCAGCAACTGACGGATGCCATTACGGCAATGCACAACCGTGACGCGGAATTGGCCCAGCGCGTGATTGAAGGTGATGCCAAGGTGAACTTGATGGAGGTGACCATCGATGAAACCTGCGTGCGTATCATCGCCAAGCGCCAGCCAACGGCGAGTGATTTGCGTCTGGTGATGGCAATCATCAAGACCATTTCTGAACTGGAGCGTATTGGTGACGTTGCGGATAAAATCTGTCGCACTGCGTTGGAGAAATATTCGCATCAGCATCAGCCGTTGCTGGTTAGCCTTGAGTCGTTGGGTCGCCATACGGTAGAAATGCTGCATGACGTACTGGACGCCTTTGCGCGCATGGATCTGGATGAAGCTATCCGTATTTATCGCGAAGACAAAAAGGTGGATAAAGAGTATGAAGGCATTGTGCGCCAACTGATGACGCACATGATGGAAGACTCACGCACCATTCCGAGCGTATTGACTGCGCTGTTTTGCGCCCGTTCAATCGAACGCATTGGTGACCGTTGCCAGAACATCTGCGAGTTTATTTTCTACTTCGTTAAAGGGCAGGATTTCCGCCATATAGGCGGTGATGCGTTGGAAAAACTGCTGGAAAAAGAGAAAAACGGACCTGCAGAGTCTGTAAAGAATTTTGTGTAAATGGCTCCATTGCTTAACCGGAAATTCGATCTCCATACATCAACATGAATTGGCTCATAGCCGGTTTCCAGTCTCTGATTGGTAGGGTCCATTTAGCCGAGATATTATGCAAGGCTAGATAGAATAATTTTAGCACCGAGTCATCCGTTGGAAATATTCGTCGCGTTTTCGTTATCTTGCGCAATGAAGCATTTAACGACTCTATCGCGTTGGTGGTGTAGATAACCTTGCGGATCTCCGGCGGAAAGTCAAAAATGACGATGAGACGTTCCCAATTATTTCTCCACGACGGGCTGATCGTCGGGAACTGCTCATCCCATTTGGCCGCGAAGGCATCCAGGGCCTCTTCAGCGCCCTCTAGCGTTGCGGAACTATAGATGGTGCGCAGGTCAGCAGCAACGGCCTTACGCTCTTTCCAGCCGACGTAGCGCAGCGAGTTCCGCACCTGATGCACAATGCAGAGCTGTACCCGGGTATGCGGGTAAACAGCTTCAATGGCATCAGGAAAGCCTTTCAGGCCATCGCAGCAGGCGACGAAGATGTCCTTTAGCCCACGATTTTTCAGTTCTGTCATCACAGATAACCAGAACTTGGCCCCCTCAGTTTTGGCTATCCATAGCCCCAGCAGCTCTTTTTCGCCCTGGCCGTTGACGCCGAGGGCCAGATAAACAGACTTGTTGGCCACGGCTCCGCCGTCCTGGCTTTTGACAACAATACAGTCAAGGTAAACAATGGGATAAAGCGCATCCAGCGGCCGTTGCTGCCAGCGCTTAACGTCATCCATCACAGCATTGGTCACTTGAGAAATGAAGCCAGCGGAAACATCGACCCCGTAGACTTCTTTAAAGTGTGCCTGAATATCACGGGTTGATAACCCTCTGGAAATAGAGAGAAATAATGCGGTCATCGAAGCCGTTAAGCTGTTTTTCGTGCTTACCGATCAGTGTCGGCTCGAAGGTACTGTTGCGGTCGCGCGGAATATCGAGCTCGATCTCCCCATTTTGGCTACGTACGCTCTTGGATGTCTTGCCATTGCGTGAGTTGCCTGAATGATTACCAGCCGGGTCATGCTTAGCATACCCAAGGTGCATCTCCATCTCAGCTTCAAGAACCCGTTCCGCCAGTCTTTTAGTCAGCACCTTGAGTAGGCCTGATTCACCCAGCAGATCCTGAGGGGAGTGACAATCTTGAAGCAGTTGGTCAATAAGTTCGTTGCTGATAGGCATTTTGTTATCCTTTGAAGGTTTTCCTCAAAATGCCATTTACACAGATTATTTTACAGTCTCTGGCCTGGGAACTGCGTTGGCATCCCAAACAAGTCATGTTTCATAGTGACCAAGGAAGCCATTACACCAGTCGTCAGTATAGGCAGGCATTGTGGCGTTATCAGATGACCCAAAGTATGAGTCGCAGAGGAAATTGTTGGGATAATAGTCCGATGGAGCGATTCTTCCGTAGTCTGAAGACTGAATGGGTGCCAACGACTGGCTACCAAAGCTTTAGTACTGCTCAATCATCCATTATTCGCTACATAACCCATTATTATAGCGATGTCAGACCTCACTGGTATAACGGTGGGTTAACACCAAATGAATCAGAACGGCTGTTCCATCAACAGTCAGGTAGGGTGGCCAAATTTAGTTGACCACTACAAACAGGCCGAATAGCACATTCATCAGTCGATAACTTTTCACGGATGTAAACCACGGTATTTTCAGACCGCTGCTGTATAGCTAAACGACTTAATTTTGATTACATTATTTAAATGAGCTATTCAATTGATTTTAGACGTAAAGTGATATCTACACGGAAAAACGAAGGGTTGAGTATCCGAGAAACAGCGAAGCAATTTCGGATTGGCCCTGCCTCTGTATCGCGTTGGATTAATCAAATAGAGTCAAAAGCATCGACCACGCGTCAGCGAAAGATCGATAAATCCGAGTTGATAAAAGATGTTGAACAATATCCAGATGCTTACCAAAAAGAACGTGCAGACCGTTTTGGCGTTTGTCAGAAGGCCATTTGGCAAGCGCTTAAAAAGCTGGGATTGACCTATAAAAAAAACTCTACGTCATCCGAAAGCCGACGAAAACGCCCGGCAGGGATTTCAACAAAAAAAACAACAGTATGAAAAAGAAGGTAAACCTATTGTTTTTATTGATGAAAGTGGTTTTTCACACGATGCCCCACGGACTCACGGCTATTCCCCAAAAGGTCAACGGTGTTTTGGCCTGAAGAACTGGGGAGCTAGGGGAAGAACAAATGTTATCGGCGCTTTATTAGGCACAACGCTGTTTGCTATCGGATTATTTGATATCAATATTAACAGCGATGTTTTCTATGCCTGGGTCACACAAGTCCTTATCCCAGTACTCCCTAAAAACAGTGTAATCATGATGGACAATGCCACTTTTCACAAAAAACATAATATTCAACAAGTCATCATCGATGCAGGGTATATGGTGGAGTATTTGCCTACATATTCGCCAGATCTTAACCCAATTGAGCATAAATGGGCACAAGCAAAAAGCAAAAAAAGAGAGATGGGTTGCGATACAGAGAGTTTGTTCTCAGTCCATATGGTGTAATCAAAATTAAGTCGCTTGGCTATATTTGTAAGTCACCCAAAGTGATTCGCAAATTTACCAACTCGTGCCCTACAACTTTGTAATAGTGCTTTCCAACGATGAAACGTTCAACATTATTGCGATGGTTTTTAGTAATTGAGTGTGCAGTTGTCCCATACAGCTTCGCCAATAATTCTGTGGTAATTACGGGGATCCGATTATGGGTAATCAGAGAAAGGGTTTTAGCAGAAATTTGAGTGGTCATAATGACTCTCTCCAGTGATGTCAATGTATCGCCACCACCAGAAACGCCAATTTCAGGGTGGTGACCCAGGTAAGGTTGGCGTACCGGGACATCACCGGCGAGCCTTACGGCTCCCCCACCTGAGCCACCATAATTTAGATGTGCTCATGTGTGCGACATAAAAAAACACGCTCGCGGCGTGCCTGTGTCGCGATGTCTGTCCGGGACGCCAATCCCGGCACCTGGATTTACAGGTGCGAGTGGCTTTGTTGAATAATTTAAGATACTGATTTATATAAGCATTATAAAATTTCAACGACTAATTTTTCCTCTCGGAATGCTTTTTATTGTGCTAACTATTTGATTTGTCGTTCTAACAAAATACATTCTCTGTAAATGCATTCTAACTAAAGAAGATGTAAATCAAACGGTTAAATTATTCAACAAAGCCGGTGCGAGTTGACTGTAGCGCATGGGTTGTTCTTCCGTCAACGGGATTACTGGGTTACACTTGGCCTAAACAGGAGGATTTCTCATGGGCCAAGTTGCATTTGATACTCAAGAGTTCGTAGAAACGCTGGAAAAATCGGGCTTGAAGAAAGAGCAAGCCAAGGCGATTTCTATTGCCGTCCGTAAGTCGCACGAGGTCGCGGATGTAGCTACCAAGCGTGACCTTGAAGATGTGCGCAAAGATATGGCAGCTCGTTTTGAGAAAGTCGACACCAAAATAGATTCTCAAATAGCTCTGGTTCGAAAGGACTTACAGCTTGAAATGGCAGGTATCCGCTCCGAGCAAAAACTCATACGCTGGATGCTTAGCGCACTTATTGCTGGTATGATTTCGCTAATCATCAAGGCGTTTTTTGTAGTATCCGTGTAACATCAAGCCGCCTCCAAAATTTCAGCCACGCGACCGGCAATGTAGGCTTCAGCCCTTTCGAGCACCTTGCTCACAACGGAATGGTGACGATGTGGCTCCATGCCCTCACCTATCGCTCTACACGACACCTTGCCCTTGTAATACGCCACCACGATATCGTAGCCCAGAGGGTCGAAGTACTTGAGCCTCCCTACCGCACGGTCGACGGTCTCCCCGTCCTCATCCGACAGCATGGGCCGGATATCGCTACTGGCCGTAACGAGGGGCCATGCTGCCTTGTACTCGGTGCCAATACGTGAGCCACTCCAGTTTCCCCATGCCGTCAACAGGTATCGAATATCTCTCATTTCACCGCCCCCCAGTTTTTGCCGTTCCTGATGCTGTAGATATGCTGCTTGCTGGTCTCGAATTTCCTCGCAACCTCAGCCACCGCCATACCGGAGGCCAGCAGTGCCCGGATAAGCGGAATATCTTCCGCCGTCAGTCGCACACGCTGTCTCATGCCGCCTCCAATTCGGTGATGACGATATCCAGACTCCCGCCTTTCTCCTGCTGCCCGCGCCTTACCCTGAAATCGTCTATCTGTTCGTCGTCCAGCATGAAGCCTGCATGCGTGAGCGCATCGAAAACCGCCTTTTGCAGTTTGTCAAGGCCACGGCGTCGTTTGTCTGGAGAATTAGCGATGATGGCGATTTTCAGTCTTGCGGGAGTGTTGATATCGAGGCTTTGATGCTGGATTATCTGGATGATGCTTTGTCGGTATTCTGTGCCTTTCTTGCTGATCTAGTGCCTACCCCTTGCGTGTCGCCAATATGTGTTATAGCCAACCGACTTAAAAATGATTACATCCTATGCCCTGATATGCGGCAAAGAAGCATAGCTGGCTGTTATCAAAATAATGTCGCTTGGCTATAACTCTGGGCGGCCACGGCAATTTGAGGTGATATTCAGTCATCGCCGTATCTTCCCCTCTGCCAGTAAAACAGCCTGCGTCCTGATTACGCCCTCAAGGTGAGCAAGGTGTGCGCTATCGGCGCCGGTAAGGCGCGTGCGTCGGTCTATCTCGTCATGACATGATGAACATGTCCAAGCCCCGAACAGGTCGTCAGGCTTCATTCCGGTGCCACAAATGCCTGACATCCGATAATGCGCCAGCACTACAGTTTCAGCGTTGCCGTTACAGATGCCCGGTAAGCGCACCTGACACTCGCGCCCTCTGGCCTCTTTTCTAAGATTCGCCATCGTTTTCGCTCCTCACTCTCTCAGTTGCTTCATCCTCAAGCAGCCGATCCGCGCATTCTGCATGTGCGTATACCTCACCGTTAACCATTGGCGCGTTGCAGGCACAACAAAGCGGGTAGCCCTCGTAGCTAACGCCCCATGAGCGATGCAGGCAGCCTTTTTGATAGTCGGTTATGTCATCGGGAGTCAGCATTCAATTCCTCCTGGATCATCAGGAAAAAAATCGCAATCGCCCTTAGTGGATTTTGATGAGTGGCTCCAATGCCCCCCATGTCAGGGTAGTTGTCGCCTCTGAGTGAAAAAAATCTAGGGGGCTGGAGAAGCTGTTCATGGGAAGCTATTCGCCAGAACGTAAAGCGGCTGTGATCGCCAGAATGTTGCCGCCGCATAGTCAGTCTATTTACCAGATATCCCGCCTGGAAGGCATTCCCGCCAATACGCTTTATGGCTGGCGGTCTCAGGCTGGAATTCCGACTCAGTCGGCAGCCAGTGAGAGTAAACTCCACCTGGAGTGGTCTCAGGATGCGCGCTTCGCCGTTATCGTTGAAACCGCGCCGCTTTCTGCTCATGCTGTGGCTGAATACTGTCGCCGTAAAGGCCTCTATCCTGAACAGATTCAGCAGTGGAAGGACGAGTTTATGCAGCCAGGTCAGCGTGCAGAAAGAGCCTTAATAAAGAAACAGCAAAAAGAAATTCAGCAGCTTAATCGTGAAATAGCCCGCAAGGACAAAGCCCTCGCCGAAGCGGCGGCACTGCTCATCCTGGAAAAAAAGCTCAAGGCGTTCTTCGACGAAGAACGCGAGGTCGAATGACGCGCACAGCCGACAGGTTACGGCTGATGAAGATGCTGGAGGAGGCTGCCACTGCCGGCGTCCGGCAAAGCGATGCCTGCAGGTCTGTAGGTATTAGCGAGCGGACGTTCCAGCGCTGGCGGCTAAGTCCTGACGACCGGCGACCGACGGCATCACGGCCGATGCCGAAAAACAGGCTCAGTGCTGAAGAGGAACAGCAGGTGCTGGCCATCTGCCATGAGCCACGATTCGCCAGTCTGTCGCCGGCGCAAATCGTACCGGCACTAGCCGATGAGGGGCGTTACGTTGCCAGTGAATCGACGTTTTACCGGGTGTTGCGCCGTGCCGGAGAGGTCAGTCATCGCGGGCGTCAGCAGGCCCCGCAAAGTAAGCCGCTGTCGACATGGAAGGCGATCGCGCCGAACCAGGTGTGGTCGTGGGACATCACCTGGCTGAAGTCGCTGACGGCGGGTCACTGGTTCTACCTGTATCTCATAGAAGATGTGTTCAGTCGCAAAATAGTGGGTTATGAGGTGTACCCGGTCGAAAGCGGCGAGTATGCAGCAGAACTGCTGAAGCGAACGGTGCTGAGCGAGCGCTGCTGGCAGGAGCCGCTGGTACTGCATGCGGATAACGGTGCACCGATGAAGTCACAGGTGCTGCAGGTGAAGCTTGCGGAGCTGAAGATAACCCCGTCACACAGTCGGCCGCGGGTAAGCAACGACAACGCCCACGTGGAATCGCTGTTCAGGATGCTGAAATACGTGCCTGCATGGTCTGAAAAAGGCTTTGCAACGCTGGAAGATGCGCGAGCCTGGGTGGAAACCTTCGTCGGCTGGTACAACGAGTAACATCGCCATAGCGGTATCCGGTATGTCACGCCGGGCCAGCGGCACAGAGGCGAAGACAGCCAGTTGCTGGTAAAGCGAAAATCGGTGTATGAGGCAGCAAAAATGCAGAACCCGCATCGTTGGTCAGGGCCAACAAGAAACTGGGAGCGGCAGGACGAAGTGTGGCTAAATCCGGAACGGGAAAAACAGGCCGTATGAATCAACTGGGGCGACAACTATAGCCAAGCGACTTAATTTTGATTACACCATATGGACTGAGAACAAACTCTCTGTATCGCAACCCATCTCTCTTTTTTTGCTTTTTGCTTGTGCCCATTTATGCTCAATTGGGTTAAGATCTGGCGAATATGTAGGCAAATACTCCACCATATACCCTGCATCGATGATGACTTGTTGAATATTATGTTTTTTGTGAAAAGTGGCATTGTCCATCATGATTACACTGTTTTTAGGGAGTACTGGGATAAGGACTTGTGTGACCCAGGCATAGAAAACATCGCTGTTAATATTGATATCAAATAATCCGATAGCAAACAGCGTTGTGCCTAATAAAGCGCCGATAACATTTGTTCTTCCCCTAGCTCCCCAGTTCTTCAGGCCAAAACACCGTTGACCTTTTGGGGAATAGCCGTGAGTCCGTGGGGCATCGTGTGAAAAACCACTTTCATCAATAAAAACAATAGGTTTACCTTCTTTTTCATACTGTTGTTTTTTTTGTTGAAATCCCTGCCGGGCGTTTTCGTCGGCTTTCGGATGACGTAGAGTTTTTTTTATAGGTCAATCCCAGCTTTTTAAGCGCTTGCCAAATGGCCTTCTGACAAACGCCAAAACGCTCTGCACGTTCTTTTTGGTAAGCATCTGGATATTGTTCAACATCTTTTATCAACTCGGATTTATCGATCTTTCGCTGACGCGTGGTCGATGCTTTTGACTCTATTTGATTAATCCAACGCGATACAGAGGCAGGGCCAATCCGAAATTGCTTCGCTGTTTCTCGGATACTCAACCCTTCGTTTTTCCGTGTAGATATCACTTTACGTCTAAAATCAATTGAATAGCTCATTTAAATAATGTAATCAAAATTAAGTCGTTTAGCTATATCAGCAATTGATGGCGGCCTCAGAAAAAGAGCATCACATCGGGCGCGTTATGCCGGATTGGTTCAGTACACATCCCGACATGCAACAGGGTCTTGATGCCATCAAGGCACAAGAAAAGTAGTTCATTTCATAAAAAAAGCCCGGACTTAGCGGTCCGGGCTTTTTATTCGCACGCAATAACTATGGATTACAGCGCGGCAATGGTGGCCTGCTGTTCCAACAGTTTGGCTTTCGCTACCGCATAGCCGTCACGTTTTTCACGCTCTTTGGCAATAACCGCCTCCGGTGCGCGCGCAACAAAGCCTTCATTGGAGAGCTTGCTGTCGATGCGGTTAATTTCCGCTTCAACCTTGGCAACTTCCTTGGCCAAACGCTCCAGCTCTGCGTCTTTGTCGACCAGATCCAGCATCGGGATCAGCAGCTCCGCGCCGTCCAGCAGGGAAGTGACCGCCACCGGGCCTTTTTCGCCAGCCGGCAGCAGTTGAACTCTTGCCAGACGCGCCAGGGTTTGGATAAAGCTGCGGTTCGCTTCCACGCGACGTTGCGTTTCCGGCGTTGCATCACGCAACAGCACATCGAGCGGTTTGCCCGGCGCTATGTTCATCTCAGCGCGAATATTACGTACGGCGGTGATCGCCTGCTTGATCCATTCCAGATCGGCCAGCGCCTGCGCATCTTCTGCGGCGGCATCGTAGGTCGGGAACGGTTGCAGCATGATGGTATCGCCAGTAACGCCCTTCAACACTTTGACCTTCTGCCAGATGGTTTCGGTAATGAACGGAATGATCGGGTGTGCCAGACGCAGCAGCGCTTCCAACACCGTGACCAGCGTGTGACGCGTACCGCGCAGTTCCGCCGCGCTACCGCCGTTCATTACCGGTTTAGCCAGCTCCAGATACCAGTCGCAGAACTGGTTCCAGGTGAACTCATACAGGATACCGGCGGCAATATCGAAGCGGTAACCGTCCAGCGCGTCGCGGAAGGCTTTCACCGTGCGGTTGAATTCGGCCAGAATCCAACGATCGGCCAGTGACAGCACTTTCTCGCCGCCATTAAAGCCACAATCTTGCCCTTCGGTGTTCATCAACACAAAACGGCTGGCGTTCCACAGCTTGTTACAGAAGTTGCGGTAACCTTCCAGACGCTTCATGTCCCAGTTGATATCACGACCGGTCGACGCCAGTGCCGCCAGCGTGAAGCGCAGAGCATCCGTACCGTGCGGTTCAATACCGTTAGGGAATTGCTTCTCGGTGCGTTTACGGATTTTCTCCGCCAACTGCGGTTGCATCATGTTGCCGGTGCGTTTCTCCAGCAGCTCAGGCAACGAGATACCGTCCACCATGTCCAGCGGGTCGATCACGTTCCCTTTGGACTTGGACATCTTCTGTCCTTCATCATCGCGGATAAGCCCGGTCATGTAGACCGTGTGGAACGGCACCTGCGGTTTGCCTTCGTCATCTTTCACGAAGTGCATGGTCAGCATGATCATGCGCGCAATCCAGAAGAAGATGATATCGAAGCCGCTCACCATCACGCTGCTCGGATGGAATGCTTTCAGCTCCGGCGTCTGTTCCGGCCAGCCGAGGGTGGAGAAGGTCCATAGCCCGGAGGAGAACCAGGTGTCCAGTACGTCTTCGTCCTGGCGCAGTTCAACCGTGTCGGCGAGCTGATAGTCGCGGCGCACTTCCGCTTCATCACGGCCTACGTAAACCTTGCCGCTGTTGTCGTACCATGCAGGAATACGGTGGCCCCACCATAATTGGCGCGAGATACACCAGTCCTGAATGTCACGCATCCAGCTAAAATACATGTTCTCGTACTGCTTCGGCACAAACTGGATACGGCCATCTTCCACCGCTTCCACCGCCGGTTTCGCCAGTACGACAGCGCGCACGTACCACTGGTCGGTCAGCATCGGTTCGATGACCACACCACCGCGATCGCCGTAGGGCACGGTCAGATCGTGCGGTTTGATCTCATCGAGCAAGCCCAGCTCATCGAGCTTGGCAACTACCGCTTTACGAGCGGTAAAACGCTCGACGCCGCGCAGGAAATCAGGAATGTCATTGCTGTATACCGTGCTGGCTTCGCCATTGGTATCAAACACTTCTGTTTCCTGACGAATGTCGCCATCGAACGTCAGGATATTGATCATTGGCAACTGGTGACGTTTACCGACTTCGTAGTCGTTAAAATCGTGTGCCGGGGTGATCTTCACGCAGCCCGTGCCCTTTTCCATGTCGGCGTGTTCATCGGCGACGATCGGAATACGACGATCCATCAGCGGCAGGATCAGGAACTTGCCGATCAGATCTTTGTAGCGCGGATCTTCCGGGTTGACCGCAACACCGGTATCCCCCAACACGGTTTCCGGACGCGTGGTGGCGACCACCAGGTAGTCTTTGCCATCAGCGGTTTTTGCGCCATCGGCCAGCGGATAGCGCAGGTGCCACATCGAGCCTTTGCTCTCGCGGTTTTCCACTTCCAGATCGGAGATGGCGGTGCGCAGTTTCGGGTCCCAGTTCACCAGGCGCTTGCCACGGTAGATCAGGTCTTCTTTATACAGGCGCACGAACACCTCTTTCACCGCGTTGGACAGGCCTTCATCCATGGTGAAGCGCTCGCGCTCCCAGTCTACCGAGTTGCCCAGACGGCGCATTTGGCGGGTAATGGTGCCGCCAGATTCAGCTTTCCACTGCCAGATTTTTTCGATAAAGGCGTCGCGGCCATAATCGTGGCGCGTTTTGCCCTCTTCGGCGGCGATTTTACGCTCAACCACCATCTGCGTGGCGATGCCCGCGTGGTCAGTACCCGCCTGCCACAGCGTGTTTTTCCCTTGCATACGCTGATAGCGAATCAGGGTATCCATAATGGTTTGCTGGAACGCATGGCCCATATGCAAGCTGCCGGTGACGTTCGGCGGCGGGATCATGATGCTGAAGCTTTCCTGGCTCGTGTCACCGTTTGGCTTAAAGTAGCCTTGCTGTTCCCAGCGCTCATAGAGCGGCTGTTCGATATCTTTCGGGTTATATTTGGTATCCATTATGTCTACTATTCAGTGCGTTGGCTGCGTCGCCGTAGTCAATTCAAAGCCGACGCTGCGATACGCTTTGTAGCGATCTCGCGCCAACGGTTTCAGGGATTCTTCATGAGGGACAAAGTCTATCACTTCATGGAAAGCGGTGGCAAAATCTGCGAACTGCGGCAGGAGGCTGATCAGCACATCGCGTGAGGTGCTGCCCCGGCGTTGAGGCCAGGCCAGCTCGACGGGCGCACCTTGTCGTGGGCCTTCGCCAGCGAGGTTATGTGGCACAAAGGCGCTGGCGTCGCGCTGCCACAGCGCATCGTCCAGCCGCAACGCTTGCTGCTCGTCTTCACAGGCAATAAGCACACGCTGCCCGTTGCGCCAACGTTCCGCCGCCAGCTCGCAGGCCAGCGCCTCACAGGCGCTAAGCCCATCGACATCGTCACTGTGTTCGAGAAGGTAGAACGTTGCGTTTTTCATTGTTTACACTATTGATCAGGGCCGAAAAGCCTGACGATAAGGGCCGGGATAACCCCGGCCCACGGTGATGACTATCAATGCTCACGGCCATGGGCGCGTTAGCAGGCATAGTTTATTCTACGTCATTTAACCCGGCGCGATTAAGCAGGAACTGCGACAGCATGGCCACCGGACGGCCCGTTGCCCCTTTGGCCTTACCGGAACGCCAGGCCGTGCCCGCGATATCCAGGTGCGCCCAGTTATATTTGCGGGTAAAGCGCGACAGGAAGCAGGCGGCAGTAATGGCACCGCCCGGACGACCGCCGATGTTCGCCATATCAGCGAAGTTCGACTCCAACTGCTCCTGAAACTCATCGGCCAACGGCAAGCGCCAGGCGCGGTCGCCCGCTTGCTCTGATGCCCCGAGCAACTCGTGCGCCAGCGGGTTATGGTTTGACATCAACCCGGTGAGGTGATGTCCGAGCGCAATCACACAGGCACCGGTCAGGGTCGCGATATCAATTACCAGCTCCGGCTCGTAGCGTTCCACATAGGTCAGCGCATCGCACAGCACCAAACGGCCTTCGGCATCGGTATTCAGCACTTCAACCGTTTGACCCGACATGGTGGTTAACACATCACCTGGACGATAGGCACGGCCATCAACCATGTTTTCACAGCCGGCCAACACCCCGACAATATTCAGCGCCAGCGCCAGCTCGGCGGCCATGCGCATTACGCCGTATACCGTTGCGGCACCGCACATGTCGTATTTCATTTCATCCATGCTGTCAGCAGGCTTGATCGAGATACCGCCGGAGTCAAAGGTGAGGCCTTTGCCAACCAGCACAATAGGACGATTTTCCGGATTGGGGTCGCCTTTGTACTCAATCACCGACATCAGTGATTCATTTTGCGAGCCTTGCCCAACGGCCAGATAGGCGTTCATGCCCAGCTCTTTCATCTGCTGTTCGCCAATCACGCGCGTCACGATGTTCGGGCTGTAGGTATCCGCCAGTTGACGTGCCTGCGAGGCCAGATAGCCCGCATTGCAGATATTCGGCGGCATGTTGCCGAGATCTTTCGCGGCTTTGATGCCTGCGGCAATGGCAAGTCCGTGCTGGATGGCGCGCTCGCCGCTGGTGAGTTCACGGCGCGTGGGGACATTGAACACCAGTTTGCGCAGCGGACGGCGCAGTTCGACCTTATTGCTTTTCAGCTGATCGAAGGTATAGAGCGTCTCTTTTGCTGTCTCTACCGCCTGACGCACTTTCCAGTAGGTGTTGCGTCCTTTGACATGCAGCTCGGTGAGGAAGCAAACGGCTTCCATTGAACCGGTATCATTCAATGCATTGATGGTTTTCTGGATGATTTGCTTATATTGACGCTCATCCAGTTCACGCTCTTTCCCGCAGCCAATCAGCAGAATACGTTCTGACAGAATATTCGGCACGTAGTGCAACAGCAGGAATTGCCCCACTTTGCCTTCCAACTCGCCGCGGCGCAGGAGTGCGCTGATATAACCGTCGCTGATTTTGTCCAATTGTTCGGCAATAGGGGACAGGCGGCGAGGCTCAAACACGCCGACGACAATGCAGGCACTGCGTTGTTTTTCCGGGCTACCGCTTTTTACACTGAACTCCATGTACTCTCCTGAATCTTAAAGACAAAGACGGGGCCAACGGCTAGAATGTGACACTCCGTAATACTTTCCCGCCGTTACACTTATCTAACCTGTGTTAATCTTAACGGCGCGGCGAATCTGTTTTGGTGATGATAAGCAGGTTCTGATACAACGCCGGGTGCGCAGTATGCTGTAATGCATCATAGCGACAAAGGTTGCCACAAATGCATATAAATGGCGAGTTAGCGATGAAATTATCGACTTTCCTGCAAAAAGACAAGTTTTCACAGGTTTAATTAAGCGTGATCGTCATTCGATATCTGGTACGGGAAACCTTTAAGAGCCAACTGGCCATCCTGTTTATTCTGTTACTGATCTTCTTTTGTCAGAAGCTGGTGCGAATACTGGGTGCGGCGGTTGATGGGGAAATTCCGACAAACTTAGTGCTCTCCCTGCTGGGGCTGGGCGTGCCTGAAATGGCGCAGCTCATTCTGCCCTTGAGCCTGTTTTTAGGGCTGCTGATGACGTTCAGCCGCATGTATACCGAGAGCGAAATCACCGTGATGTATGCCTGTGGATTGGGCAAAACGGTGCTGCTCAAGGCTGCCCTTACTCTGGCGGTGATAACCGGTGTGATGGCGATGATCAATGAGCTGTGGGTCAGCCCGTGGTCTTCTCGTCATCAGGACATCGTGATGGCAGAAGCCAAAGCCAACCCAAGCGTCGCGGCGCTGGTGGAAGGGCAGTTTCAATCGGCGCAGGGCGGCAATGCCGTGCTGTTTGTCGGCGATGTCAAAGGGCAGGAGTTTGAGCATGTGTTTCTGGCCCAACTGCGCCCGAGCGGCAACGCGCGTCCTTCGGTGGTCATTGCCGATCGTGGGCGTGTGGATGTTGACCAAAATGGCACACAGGTGGTGAC
This sequence comes from Symbiopectobacterium purcellii, assembly GCF_052050035.1. Classification (GTDB taxonomy): domain Bacteria; phylum Pseudomonadota; class Gammaproteobacteria; order Enterobacterales; family Enterobacteriaceae; genus Symbiopectobacterium; species Symbiopectobacterium purcellii_A. The sequence goes on along the minus strand of NZ_CP189882.1, from coordinate 1,407,915 downwards.
GCTCAATAAAGGCTCTCGCTACGAAGGTACGGCGATGTTGAGGGATTTCCGCATCACGGACTTCACCAACTATCAGGCAATTATCGGGCATCAGAACGTGTCGATCCAGAATACTGGCGTAGAACAGATGACGATGCACCAACTGTGGCAGTCGGATGATAATGCCGCGCGAGCCGAGTTTCATTGGCGCATTACGCTGGTGCTTTCGGTGCTGATCATGGCAATTATCGTGGTGCCGCTCAGTGCGGTAAACCCACGCCAAGGGCGCGTACTGAGCATGCTGCCCGCCATGTTGCTTTATCTGATTTTCTTCCTGTTGCAAAGTTCGCTGCGTTCCAATGGCAGTAAGGGAAGAACCGATCCTGTGGTGTGGATCTGGCTGACCAATCTGGCCTATATCGGGATTGCGCTGCTGCTCAATGTCTGGGACAGCGTGCCTCTGCGCCGATTGCGCGCGCGGATGAAAGTACAAGGAGCAGCCTGATGTTTGGCGTACTGGATCGCTATATCGGCAAAACTATCTTTAACACCATCATGATGACGCTATTCATGCTGGTTTCTCTCTCTGGCATCATCAAGTTTGTCGACCAGTTGCGCAGAGTTGGGCGCGGCGACTATACCGCGCTGGGAGCGGGTCTCTATACCTTGCTGAGCGTGCCAAAGGATATTGAAATCTTTTTCCCAATGGCGGCGTTGCTCGGTGCGCTGCTGGGGTTGGGGACGCTGGCGACACGCAGTGAACTGGTGGTGATGCAGGCCTCTGGCTTTACCCGCTTACAGATTGCTGGCGCAGTGATGAAAACCGCCATTCCTTTGGTGCTGCTTACCATGGCGATTGGCGAATGGATTTCACCTGCCGGTGAACAGATGGCGCGCAACTACCGTTCGCAGATGATGTACGGCGGCTCGATGCTCTCGACCCAGAACGGGCTGTGGGCGAAAGATGGCAACGACTTTATTTATATTGAACGCGTGGTGGGGGATAAAGAGCTGGCGGGGGTGAATATCTACCAGTTCGACCCGGAACAGAAATTGCTCTCCGTACGCTACGCGGCATCCGCGGAATTTGATGATGACGCCAAGCTGTGGCGGCTGTCTCAAGTTGATGAATCAGACCTGCGCGATGGCAAACAGATTTCGGGCAGCCAGACCATCAGCGGAGAGTGGAAAACCACATTGACGCCGGACAAACTCAGCGTAGTGGCGCTGGATCCGGATGCGCTCTCGATCCGCGGTCTGTACGACTACGTCAACTACCTGAAACAAAGCGGGCAGGAGGCGGGCCGCTATAAGTTGAATATGTGGAACAAGACGTTCGCCCCACTTTCGGTAGCGGTAATGATGCTGATGGCGCTCTCCTTTATCTTTGGGCCACTGCGCAATGTGCCTGCGGGCGTGCGTATCGTCACCGGTATCAGCTTTGGCTTCCTGTTTTACGTGCTGGACAAGGTATTTGGTCAACTCAGCCTGGTGTATGGCTTGCCGCCGGTGCTGGGGGCATTGGTGCCGAGCCTGCTGTTTATGGTTATCAGTCTGCTGCTGCTGTTAAAACGGCGCTGAGTGCATCCGGCACGCCACTGTGTGCCGGGAAAATGCGCAAAAAAGTTTGCTGGCGCTTTTTTTTCAGCATTCAACGCGCCAGAGTGCGGAATAGTGTTGTGTCATCAATCTCAAACGGTATAATGCACCTCGTTTTCCGCATACTACTTCAGTGCCGAAGTGGCGAAATCGGTAGACGCAGTTGATTCAAAATCAACCGTTGAAAGACGTGCCGGTTCGAGTCCGGCCTTCGGCACCATTAGTATGTAAAAAGACGTCCACGGACGTCTTTTTTTATGCCTGAAATCCAGTGGTGTCGCGGTATCACGGTTTTTTGAGGTCTTTTTAGGTTTCTTGTAGTCTACCCCCTTTAGGGGGCATAATCGGGGCACTTCACTTCGATTAGGATTTGTGCCCCCAAAATGAAACTCAATGCCCGCCAGATAGAGACCGCAAAGCCAAAGGATAAAGTCTACAAAATGGCTGATGGCGGTGGTTTGTATCTTGAGGTATCCCCCAAAGGTTCCAAATACTGGCGCATGAAGTACCGCCGCCCATCGGATAAAAAAGAGGATAGGCTTGCTTTTGGTGTCTACCCTACAATTACGCTCGCAGAGGCACGAGTAAAGCGTGATGCTGCGAAAAAACTACTGTCACAGGGAATCGATCCAAAAGTTGAACAGAAGGGGACACAAGCTGAAATTGAGGGGGCATATTTATTTGAAACCATCGCTAGACAATGGCATGCATGTAATCTCACATGGAGTGAAGACCACCGCCGCCGTGTACTGCTGACACTCGAGCAGTATGTTTTCCCTTCGATTGGTCAGCTTGATGCCCGAACGTTGAGAACCAGCCAGCTCCTTATGCCGGTTAAAGCTGTCGATGCCGCTGGTAAGCATGACGTTGCGCAGCGACTTCAACAGCGTGTGACGGCAATTATGCGTTTTGGTGTGATATGGCTGGAGCGCTTTTAAGCGTTAAATCAACCCATCATCCAGCACTACCCGGCTTTGTTGAATAATTTAAGATACTGATTTATATAAGCATTATAAAATTTCAACGACTAATTTTTCCTCTCGGAATGCTTTTTATTGTGCTAACTATTTGATTTGTCGTTCTAACAAAATACATTCTCTGTAAATGCATTCTAACTAAAGAAGATGTAAATCAAACGGTTAAATTATTCAACAAAGCCGCACTACCCCCAAAAAGAATACCTGAACTTCTAGAACGACTATCGAACTACAGAGGGCGATTAATCACGCGGCTTGCAGTTGAATTAACATTGCTAACTTTTATTCGTTCAAGTGAGATGCGGTTTGCTCGGTGGAATGAAATTGATTTTGATCGCAGTGAATGGACTATACCCGGTATCCGTAAACCCATACCCGGCGTAAAGCATTCTGAACGTGGAATGAAAATGAAAACTGAATATATCGTTCCTCTCAGTAAGCAGGCTTTAAATGTATTTAAACAGCTATATACATTGAGTGGCAATGGTGAGGTTATATTTCCAAGTGACCATGACCCAAAAAAAGTAATGAGCGAGAATACTATAAATAGTGCTTTACGTGTTATGGGATATGAAACCAAAACTGAAGTTTGCGGACATGGATTTAGAACGATGGCGCGAGGTGTTTTAAGTGAATCAAAGCTGTGGAATGATGATGCTATTGCAAGACAATTAAGCCACGTTGAACGTAAACATGTTAAAGGTTCATACATGCATACATCTGAATACATAGAAGAAAGGAAATTAATGCTTCAATGGTGGGCTGATTATATAGATGTAAATAAGGCAAACCCGACTTCGCCATATGATTTTGCACGTATTCATGGGAAGTAGATTGAGTGCTTAATTAATTGTTAGCTATAGGTGAGGTGATAAATGGATAATGTAAATACAGAAGATAAATATTTTTACTTTAAGCGTTTAACCTATCTTATGCCGCATGAAGTTGCACTGGTAATGTATGGCTTTGATTATGATATTAACGAAAAAGAGTTATCGGCTGAGCAGTTAAAAAATATACATAAGTTAAGATCTGCTATAACAAGAAACCTACAGTTATTTGATGAGTATAAAAATGCAAGTGCAAAAAAAAAGAGTAGAGGCAGATTTAGTATTAACGGCGGTTTATATTTTTCAGCGAGAAGGCATTGTTCCTATTGAAGTTAAAGAAAGGATTTATGTTGCTTTACAACAGCAGGTTAAAAATAAAGATTGGGCTAATATTTTAACAAAGCTAGGTGGTGGTGAGTTATATGAAATAGGGAAAAGAATCCGAAATAATGCTAGAGGGCAATACGGCTTTGTTGAATAAATCGAACTTTCAGGGGATCGCCGGATCAAAGCACTATCATCGCTCCCGATAGCAGCTCCCCATGGCAAAGCAAAAGTTTAAAATCACCAACTGGCCCACCTACAACAAAGCACTCAGACAACGCGGCTCCCTGACGGTCTGGCTTGATGAGTCCGCCATCGCTGCATGGACTGACAGTGCTTCGCCTGAAGGTCGTGGTCGGCCGCTTTACTACACCGATATGGCTGTTACCACGGTTTTGATGATAAAGCGCGTGTTTAACCTGTCGCTCCGGGCATTACAGGGCTTTGTCGACTCGGTTTTTACACTGATGAGCCTGCCACTGCGCTGCCCGGACTACTCTCTGGTCAGTCGGCGGGCAAAAACCGTCAGTATCAGCATAAAAACGCCAACGCGTGGTGAAATCTCGCATCTGGTCATCGACAGTACCGGTCTGAAGGTCTTTGGCGAAGGTGAATGGAAAGTCAGGCAGCATGGGGCTGACAGACGAAGAGTGTGGCGCAAGCTTCATCTGGCAGCAGACAGTGCGACGCATGAGATTATCTGTGCCGACTTATCGCTCAGCGGAACGACAGATGCGCAGGCACTGCCGGGCCTGATTAACCAAACCCACCGAAAAATCAGGGAAGTGTCAGCAGACGGTGCTTATGACGCCCGTTACTGCCACGATGCGTTGCTAAGAAAGAAAATCAGGCCCCTTATCCCGCCGCGAAGCGGAGCCAAATACTGGCCGGACAAGTACCATGAACGTAACCATGCGGTGGCGAATCAGCGTCTGAGCGGGAGTAATGATATGTGGAAAAAGAAAGTGGGTTATCACCGGCGTTCAGTGGCAGAAACAGCGATGTTCCGCATAAAAACTTTGCTGGGTGGCCATCTGAGCCTGCGTGACTATGAGGCTCAAGTAGGTGAAGCCATAGCGATGGTCAAAGCGCTGAACCGTATGACGTTGTTGGGTATGCCACACAGCGTCAGGATAGGATAACAGGTGTAGCAGAGGGAGTCATCCTGTCGGCTAATTCTGATTTATTCAACAAAGCCGGGCAATACAGGAAAGAGGATGAGGATAATAATAATTGGAAACTAATTGCATTGCTGGTAGAGCTTTTGAGTAAGCATGGGAAAGCTAACTATAAAGATCTAAGTGTAATTTATAATGATATTGTTTCGTTATGTCAGGAAAGAAATATATCACTTGATGGAATAAAGCAAGCAACATTTTATAAAAAAATAAAAAATTTCCGAGTCTGTAAAGAATTTCGTGTAAATGGCTCCATCGCTTAACCGGAAATCCGATCTCCATACATCAACATGAATTGGCTCATAGCCGGTTTCCAGTCTCTGATTGGTAGGGTCCATTTAGCCGAGATATTATGCAAGGCTAGATAGAATAATTTTAGCACCGAGTCATCCGTTGGAAATATTCGTCGCGTTTTCGTTATCTTGCGCAATGAAGCATTTAACGACTCTATCGCGTTGGTGGTGTAGATAACCTTGCGGATCTCCGGCGGAGAGACTGTAAAATAATCTGTGTAAATGGCATTTTGAGGAAAACCTTCAAAGGATAACAAAATGCCTATCAGCAACGAACTTATTGACCAACTGCTTCAAGATTGTCACTCCCCTCAGGATCTGCTGGGTGAATCAGGCCTACTCAAGGTGCTGACTAAAAGACTGGCGGAACGGGTTCTTGAAGCTGAGATGGAGATGCACCTTGGGTATGCTAAGCATGACCCGGCTGGTAATCATTCAGGCAACTCACGCAATGGCAAGACATCCAAGAGCGTACGTAGCCAAAATGGGGAGATCGAACTCGATATTCCGCGCGACCGCAACAGTACCTTCGAGCCGACACTGATCGGTAAGCACGAAAAACAGCTTAACGGCTTCGATGACCGCATTATTTCTCTCTATTCCAGAGGGTTATCAACCCGTGATATTCAGGCACACTTTAAAGAAGTCTACGGGGTCGATGTTTCCGCTGGCTTCATTTCTCAAGTGACCAATGCTGTGATGGATGAAGTTAAGCGCTGGCAGCAACGGCCGCTGGATGCGCTTTATCCCATTGTTTACCTTGACTGTATTGTTGTCAAAAGCCAGGACGGCGGAGCCGTGGCCAACAAGTCTGTTTATCTGGCCCTCGGCGTCAACGGCCAGGGCGAAAAAGAGCTGCTGGGGCTATGGATAGCCAAAACTGAGGGGGCCAAGTTCTGGTTATCTGTGATGACAGAACTGAAAAATCGTGGGCTAAAGGACATCTTCGTCGCCTGCTGCGATGGCCTGAAAGGCTTTCCTGATGCCATTGAAGCTGTTTACCCGCATACGCGGGTACAGCTCTGCATTGTGCATCAGGTGCGGAACTCGCTGCGCTACGTCGGCTGGAAAGAGCGTAAGGCCGTTGCTGCTGACCTGCGCACCATCTATAGTTCCGCAACGCTAGAGGGCGCTGAAGAGGCCCTGGATGCCTTCGCGGCCAAATGGGATGAACAGTTCCCGACGATCAGCCCATCGTGGAGAAATAATTGGGAACGTCTCATCGTCATTTTTGACTTTCCGCCGGAGATCCGCAAGGTTATCTACACCACCAACGCGATAGAGTCGTTAAATGCTTCATTGCGCAAGATAACGAAAACGCGACGAATATTTCCAACGGATGACTCGGTGATAAAATTACTCTATCTAGCCTTGCATAATATCTCTGCTAAATGGACCTTGCCAATCAGAGACTGGAAACCTGCTATGAGCCAATTCATGTTGATGTATGGAGAACGAATCTCCGGTTAAGCAATGGAGCCATTTACACAAAATTCTTTACAGACTCCCGGCGGAAAATCAAAAATGACGATGAGACGTTCCCAATTATAGCCAAGCGACATTATTTTGATAACAGCCAGCTATGCTTCTTTGCCGCATATCAGGGCATAGGATGTAATCATTTTTAAGTCGGTTGGCTATATTTCTCCACGATGGGCTGATCGTCGGGAACTGTTCATCCCATTTGGCCGCGAAGGCATCCAGGGCCTCTTCAGCGCCCTCTAGCGTTGCGGAACTATAGATAGTGCGGAGGTCAGCAGCAACGGCTTTACGCTCTTTCCAGCCGACGTAGCGCAGCGAGTTCCGCACCTGATGCACGATGCAGAGCTGTACCCGCGTATGCGGGTAAACAGCTTCAATGGCATCAGAAAAGCCCTTCAGGCCATCGCAGCAGGCGATGAAGATGTCCTGTAGCCCACGATTTTTCAGTTCTGTCATTACAGATAACCAGAACTTGGCCCCCTCAGTTTTGGCTATCCATAGCCCCAGCAGCTCTTTTTCGCCCTGGCCGTTGACGCCGAGGGCCAGATAAACAGACTTGTTGGCCACGGCTCCGCCGTCCTGGCTTTTGACAACAATACAGTCAAGGTAAACAATGGGATAAAGCGCATCCAGCGGCCGTTGCTGCCAGCGCTTAACTTCATCCATCACAGCATTGGTCACTTGAGAAATGAAGCCAGCGGAAACATCGACCCCGTAGACTTCTTTAAAGTGTGCCTGAATATCACGGGTTGATAACCCTCTGGAATAGAGAGAAATAATGCGGTCATCGAAGCCGTTAAGCTGCTTTTCGTGCTTACCGATCAGTGTCGGCTCGAAGGTATAGCCAAGCGACATTATTTTGATAACAGCCAGCTATGCTTCTTTGCCGCATATCAGGGCATAGGATGTAATCATTTTTAAGTCGGTTGGCTATACCTCAGAGGTGAAACCTACGGCCATCACCGGCGACATGCACAGCATCAACAAAGCCAACTTTGCGATCCTGCACTGGTTTGGCCTGCGCTTTGAACCTCATTTCACGGATCTGAACCGGCAGTTGCAGGAACTGTACTGTATCAGAGCTCCATCGGCCTATAAAAAATGCTTGTTCCAGCCTGCCGGACAGATTGACCGGGACCTTATCATCCGCGAAAAAAACAGTCTCTATCGTATTGTCGCCACGCTGGGGCTGAAAGAAATGACGCAGGGGACGCTGGTCCGCAAACTGTGCACGTACACCACGGCCAATCCGACCCGGCAGGCCCTCTTTGAATATGACCGGTTGGTACGCAGCATCTACACGCTGAAGTATCTGCGCGATCCGCAGCTGGAGCGCAACATCCGACGTTCCCAGAACCGGATTGAATCTTATCACCAGCTGCGTGCCGCAGTGGCCAAGGTCGGCGGAAAGAAGGAGTTATATAGCCAACCGACTTAAAAATGATTACAGCCGATGCCCTGATATGTGGCAAAGAAGCATAGCTGGCTGTTATCAAAATAATGTCGCTTAGCTATACTGTTGCGGTCGCGCGGAATATCGAGCTCGAGCGCCCCATTTTGGCTACGTACGCTCTTGGATGTCTTGCCATTGCGGGAGTTGCCTGAATGATTACCAGCCGGGTCATGCTTAGCATACCCAAGGTGTATCTCCATCTCAGCTTGAAGAACCCGTTCCGCCAGTCTTTTAGTCAGCTCCTTGAGTAGGCCTGATTCACCCGGAAGCTCCTGAGGGGAGTGGCAATCCTGAAGCAGTTGGTCAATAAGTTCGTTGCTGATAGGCATTTTTTGTCCTCTGAAGGTTTTCCTCAAAATGCCATTTACACAGATCTTTTTACACTCTCCATCGCGGGTATCAAGCGCCTCGGTTGCATGACCCAAATTTTACGGAATCGTAGACCCTTTATTGATGATACCTTCTTACTCCTTAGCGCCGGTCTTTGGAATTTCCATCTCAGAACAGCGTAAAATTTACTTCAATCAGGCTTTGTTGAATAAATCAGAATTAGCCGACAGGATGACTCCCTCTGCTACACCTGTTATCCTATCCTGACGCTGTGTGGCATACCCAACAACGTCATACGGTTCAGCGCTTTGACCATCGCTATGGCTTCACCTACTTGAGCCTCATAGTCACGCAGGCTCAGATGGCCACCCAGCAAAGTTTTTATGCGGAACATCGCTGTTTCTGCCACTGAACGCCGGTGATAACCCACTTTCTTTTTCCACATATCATTACTCCCGCTCAGACGCTGATTCGCCACCGCATGGTTACGTTCATGGTACTTGTCCGGCCAGTATTTGGCTCCGCTTCGCGGCGGGATAAGGGGCCTGATTTTCTTTCTTAGCAACGCATCGTGGCAGTAACGGGCGTCATAAGCACCGTCTGCTGACACTTCCCTGATTTTTCGGTGGGTTTGGTTAATCAGGCCCGGCAGTGCCTGCGCATCTGTCGTTCCGCTGAGCGATAAGTCGGCACAGATAATCTCATGCGTCGCACTGTCTGCTGCCAGATGAAGCTTGCGCCACACTCTTCGTCTGTCAGCCCCATGCTGCCTGACTTTCCATTCACCTTCGCCAAAGACCTTCAGACCGGTACTGTCGATGACCAGATGCGAGATTTCACCACGCGTTGGCGTTTTTATGCTGATACTGACGGTTTTTGCCCGCCGACTGACCAGAGAGTAGTCCGGGCAGCGCAGTGGCAGGCTCATCAGTGTAAAAACCGAGTCGACAAAGCCCTGTAATGCCCGGAGCGACAGGTTAAACACGCGCTTTATCATCAAAACCGTGGTAACAGCCATATCGGTGTAGTAAAGCGGCCGACCACGACCTTCAGGCGAAGAACGGCTTTGTTGAATAATTTAACCGTTTGATTTACATCTTCTTTAGTTAGAATGCATTTACAGAGAATGTATTTTGTTAGAACGACAAATCAAATAGTTAGCACAATAAAAAGCATTCCGAGAGGAAAAATTAGTCGTTGAAATTTTATAATGCTTATATAAATCAGTATCTTAAATTATTCAACAAAGCCGCGAAGAACTGTCAGTCCATGCAGCGATGGCCGACTCATCAAGCCAGACCGTCAGGGAGCCGCGTTGTCTGAGTGCTTTGTTGTAGGTGGGCCAGTTGGTGATTTTAAACTTTTGCTTTGCCATGGGGAGCTGCTATAGCTAAACGACTTAATTTTGATTACATTATTTAAATGAGCTATTCAATTGATTTTAGACGTAAAGTGATATCTACACGGAAAAACGAAGGGTTGAGTATCCGAGAAACAGCGAAGCAATTTCGGATTGGCCCTGCCTCTGTATCGCGTTGGATTAATCAAATAGAGTCAAAAGCATCGACCACGCGTCAGCGAAAGATCGATAAATCCGAGTTGATAAAAGATGTTGAACAATATCCAGATGCTTACCAAAAAGAACGTGCAGAGCGTTTTGGCGTTTGTCAGAAGGCCATTTGGCAAGCGCTTAAAAAGCTGGGATTGACCTATAAAAAAAACTCTACGTCATCCGAAAGCCGACGAAAACGCCCGGCAGGGATTTCAACAAAAAAAACAACAGTATGAAAAAGAAGGTAAACCTATTGTTTTTATTGATGAAAGTGGTTTTTCACACTATGCCCCACGGACTCACGGCTATTCCCCAAAAGGTCAACGGTGTTTTGGCCTGAAGAACTGGGGAGCTAGGGGAAGAACAAATGTTATCGGCGCTTTATTAGGCACAACGCTGTTTGCTATCGGATTATTTGATATCAATATTAACAGCGATGTTTTCTATGCCTGGGTCACACAAGTCCTTATCCCAGTACTCCCTAAAAACAGTGTAATCATGATGGACAATGCCACTTTTCACAAAAAACATGATATTCAACAAGTCATCATCGATGCAGGGTATATGGTGGAGTATTTGCCTACATATTCGCCAGATCTTAACCCAATTGAGCATAAATGGGCACAAGCAAAAAGCAAAAAGCAAAAAAAGAGAGATGGGTTGCGATACAGAGAGTTTGTTCTCAGTCCATATGGTGTAATCAAAATTAAGTCGCTTGGCTATACCTTCTTACTCCTTAGCGCCGGTCTTTGGAATTTCCATCTCAGAACAGCGTAAAATTTACTTCAATCACCGAAACACCCTTATTTCACTATTAAGCAACACGCTTAATGACCGCATATCTAACAGAATTCATCGTGGGGCTGCTGGCAATGGCGGCCCTTTTTGTTTGGGTGGGTAAATATGGAGCACTGGGAAAATGAGCACAGAGCAGAGTAGGGCGGCTTTTGAAAAATTCATGGAAGAGCGTTTTGGTGATTTGGTCGATCGCCGCCGCGCATTGAATGGCGATAAGGAATACATGTCATTGGACATGGCCATGCCATGGGTTGCTTGGCAATCAAGCAGGGCGGCGCTAGTGGTGGAGTTGCCAGAGAAATTTGAAGTTGAAATGGGCGCTTACGGCACGGCTGAAGTTATCTAAGTCACTGAAGCTAAAGCCGCACTCCGTGCAGCCGGTATAACTGTGAGGGATGAGTGATTGCAAATTGAAATGGTCAAAAATGCCGGTGGCGTTTTCTGTCCAGCTTTCGAACATGATTTGCCCCGCCTGACGAAATTTAAAAACGGCGAGATGTACACCGCCGAATTAAAGCTAACCCGCCATCCCATTTTTCACAAAAAAATGTTCGTGTTTTTCCACTTCTGCTTTCAGCACTGGAGCGGTGAGAACGCGGGCTACGAATGCAGTGACGAGGCAACGCAGTTTGAAGAGTTCAGAAAGAACCTGACGATACTTGCCGGGTTCTTTGAGACCGTCACGACTATACGCGGAGAGGTCAGGGTAAGGGCAAAAAGCTTGTCATTCGGGAGTATGGAACAAGACGATTTCGAACGCTGCTACAGCGCGATGATTAACGCTGCCATCAAACACGTTTTCGCCGGAACGAGAGACGAGAACATTCTCAACAGGCTACAGAATTTCTTCTGAGGTGAGTATGGACTATTCGAAACTAAGTGATGGGGAAATAAGCGTGCGGTTGGCTTATTTTTTGAAGCCAAAATACAGTGCAATTATTCATCCGCATGATAGCGCAGGGACGCAGCTATCATGGAACTGGTTCAACACGGTTCAGACCACTGGATACTTTCCCTTGAGGAATGCGGAACAACTTTTCCCAGCACTTAAAAAGCACCGCATATCGCTTGAGGCTTCCGGGAAAACAGTCTGGACTGCATTTCATGAATCCAGCATTCGGTGCGTGTCAAGGTATAGCTAAACGACTTAATTTTGATTACATTATTTAAATGAGCTATTCAATTGATTTTAGACGTAAAGTGATATCTACACGGAAAAACGAAGGGTTGAGTATCCGAGAAACAGCGAAGCAATTTCGGATTGGCCCTGCCTCTGTATCGCGTTGGATTAATCAAATAGAGTCAAAAGCATCGACCACGCGTCAGCGAAAGATCGATAAATCCGAGTTGATAAAAGATGTTGAACAATATCCAGATGCTTACCAAAAAGAACGTGCAGAGCGTTTTGGCGTTTGTCAGAAGGCCATTTGGCAAGCGCTTAAAAAGCTGGGATTGACCTATAAAAAAAACTCTACGTCATCCGAAAGCCGACGAAAACGCCCGGCAGGGATTTCAACAAAAAAAACAACAGTATGAAAAAGAAGGTAAACCTATTGTTTTTATTGATGAAAGTGGTTTTTCACACGATGCCCCACGGACTCACGGCTATTCCCCAAAAGGTCAACGGTGTTTTGGCCTGAAGAACTGGGGAGCTAGGGGAAGAACAAATGTTATCGGCGCTTTATTAGGCACAACGCTGTTTGCTATCGGATTATTTGATATCAATATTAACAGCGATGTTTTCTATGCCTGGGTCACACAAGTCCTTATCCCAGTACTCCCTAAAAACAGTGTAATCATGATGGACAATGCCACTTTTCACAAAAAACATAATATTCAACAAGTCATCATCGATGCAGGGTATATGGTGGAGTATTTGCCTACATATTCGCCAGATCTTAACCCAATTGAGCATAAATGGGCACAAGCAAAAAGCAAAAAAAGAGAGATGGGTTGCGATACAGAGAGTTTGTTCTCAGTCCATATGGTGTAATCAAAATTAAGTCGCTTGGCTATAGATGTCCTGCATCGCCTGCAGCGAGCGCCCCTGCCGCTGCATTTCCGCTATCGCCCACGCATCGGCTTCACGCTCCATGTCACGGGAGAATTGCAGTTCATTCACGAAGGCTGCGGACTGTAACAGCGTATCCCCCACACCGCTGACATCACCGGTGATCCACATAAACGTCAATTACACCAATGAGGAACGCACCAGCATGCGCATTGGATGGCGGTATGCATGGTGCCCCATTTCATGCAGCATCACAGCAGCCAGCCCATCATAGTGGCGCGACAGCTTAACCAACTCATCGCTGACGTTCAGCGTGCCATATGCCAGCATAAACGCATTTGGACCAATGCCCGGCGCACTCATCACACGCAGACGCAACGGGGTGCGCGCCTGACGCATTTCCGGCGGTTGCACTTGCTCAAACAAGCGCTGCAACGCTTGCTGGCGCGCGTCAGGAAGGGTTGATGGCGCGAGTTCGGTTCGCTCCAGAAAAGCAAGCGTATGCTCCCCAAGCTGCTGCTCCACGGCGGTGGGGATATGCAACGCGACGGTGGCACTCAGCCAAGGCAGCACCACATACACATAGCTCAGCGCCACCAACACCGTCGCCAGTAGAGCAAACAGCGCGCCCCGTTTGTACTTCTCCAGCCGATACACCAGGCCGGGAGACTGATGCTGCGCAACCCAGGCACGAAACACGGCATCATCAGCAGGGCGAAAGCGCCCACCATCAGGGAAGGTCAACGTCAACGTCAACGGTATCGACCCTAACGCTTGCGAGACCTCAACGTGCGCCAGCATAAACGCCTGTGAATCCGCGTCGTGGCGCGCCAGTACCAACGAGGCATCCAGCTCACCAAGCGTCACGCGAGCCGCCTCCTGTGCGGCTCGCCCCGGATACTGATAGTATCCCTCGATAATCATCAGGTCGCCTTAGATGCCCACGTTAAGATCCAGCGCGCTGATAGCCTCTTCCGCCACCGCCGAACGCGCGGTATCACCGTGCGCCTGCACGTTCAGCAGAGAAAGGTCACCGCTCACTTGCGTGGCATTCGCCATAAAGCGCGCGTAGCGTACCTGTCCTACCGGTACGGCCAGTCCCAAAGAAAATAACGTAATCAGTGTGTTGGTAAATAACAGCATCAGGTAAGCACCCAATTTTAGGTTGGAGTGCACCTGCACATTGTCACTGAGCGTGGTATTGCCAAAGATATAGTTGCGTTCCGCCACCACGATATAGCACTTGGCAACCAAGCCACCAATAATCAACGACACATACGCTGCGATCCGTTTGAAAATACCTTCATAGGGCGACGTGTAGTCCACGCGGTGTGTGATATGCCCGCCCGTTTGTACATATTCCATCACTGAAAGCAGTACAGCCCCTGAAAACCACAGTGTCCATATCAGGAAGGGAAGGAAAGCCAACAGGCTGCAAAAAGCAATTTTAATAAATGCCGCTTTGCTGATTGCAGCATTAAATGCCGCGGTGCCAAACCGCAGGTTATTCACATAAAGATCGGCAATCATATACTTCATCACGCCACCCAACGCAATCAACGCGGGGATGTAAAGCAGTGCAGCCACAATGCGCGGGGTCGCATTGCTGATAAATGAAGAAAAACTGCCGACAGTGGTCATTAACAGCACCAGCACCGCGACCATTAATAACGGAACCGCAAAAAAACGTCCAATAGCCGCGTTTTACTCTGCCCAAATAGTTAAAACGCACGCCGCGATAACTGGTCATAATGGCGTTATAGCGCCAGTTACGAATAATCAGCATCGGCAGCAGCGCGGTAAACACCAGCAATACCGTCAACCCAACCAAAGGTGTAAACAGCAGTAAAATATACAGCAGTGCCAGCGCACCAATCACGATGATGCGCCCTTTCAGGATCTGGATGTGCTCGGCATGATAATCAAAACGATCGCCATTAATCTCAGTATTGCCATAAAAATAACGACGGGAGCGCACCGTTGCCCAAGCAGAATAAATACCCAGGGTGATCGTGGTGAGAGTGTAAAAAGATCTGTGTAAATGGCATTTTGAGGAAAACCTTCAGAGGACAAAAAATGCCTATCAGCAACGAACTTATTGACCAACTGCTTCAGGATTGCCACTCCCCTCAGGAGCTTCTGGGTGAATCAGGCCTACTCAAGGTGCTGACTAAAAGACTGGCGGAACGGGTTCTTCAAGCTGAGATGGAGATACACCTTGGGTATGCTAAGCATGACCCGGCTGGTAATAATTCAGGCAACTCCCGCAATGGCAAGACATCCAAGAGCGTACGTAGCCAAAATGGGGCGCTCGAGCTCGATATAGCCAAGCGACATTATTTTGATAACAGCCAGCTATGCTTCTTTGCCGCATATCAGGGCATAGGATGTAATCATTTTTAAGTCGGTTGGCTATACCTCAGAGGTGAAACCTACGGCCATCACCGGCGACATGCACAGCATCAACAAAGCCAACTTTGCGATCCTGCACTGGTTTGGCCTGCGCTTTGAACCTCATTTCACGGATCTGAACCGGCAGTTGCAGGAACTGTACTGTATAGCTAAACGACTTAATTTTGATTACATTATTTAAATGAGCTATTCAATTGATTTTAGACGTAAAGTGATATCTACACGGAAAAACGAAGGGTTGAGTATCCGAGAAACAGCGAAGCAATTTCGGATTGGCCCTGCCTCTGTATCGCGTTGGATTAATCAAATAGAGTCAAAAGCATCGACCACGCGTCAGCGAAAGATCGATAAATCCGAGTTGATAAAAGATGTTGAACAATATCCAGATGCTTACCAAAAAGAACGTGCAGAGCGTTTTGGCGTTTGTCAGAAGGCCATTTGGCAAGCGCTTAAAAAGCTGGGATTGACCTATAAAAAAAACTCTACGTCATCCGAAAGCCGACGAAAACGCCCGGCAGGGATTTCAACAAAAAAAACAACAGTATGAAAAAGAAGGTAAACCTATTGTTTTTATTGATGAAAGTGGTTTTTCACACGATGCCCCACGGACTCACGGCTATTCCCCAAAAGGTCAACGGTGTTTTGGCCTGAAGAACTGGGGAGCTAGGGGAAGAACAAATGTTATCGGCGCTTTATTAGGCACAACGCTGTTTGCTATCGGATTATTTGATATCAATATTAACAGCGATGTTTTCTATGCCTGGGTCACACAAGTCCTTATCCCAGTACTCCCTAAAAACAGTGTAATCATGATGGACAATGCCACTTTTCACAAAAAACATAATATTCAACAAGTCATCATCGATGCAGGGTATATGGTGGAGTATTTGCCTACATATTCGCCAGATCTTAACCCAATTGAGCATAAATGGGCACAAGCAAAAAGCAAAAAAAGAGAGATGGGTTGCGATACAGAGAGTTTGTTCTCAGTCCATATGGTGTAATCAAAATTAAGTCGCTTGGCTATAACTTTCACCGTTTCCACGCGGCCAGGCACTTTGCTGCGCGTGAAAGGGTGCGAGATAAAAAAAGCACAGTCCACCGGACGCTTTTTCTTTTTTGCAGGAGTTGGTAATGGCTCAATTAGTCTCTCTGGAAAGTTTTCTCAATCAGGTTCAGCAGCGCGACCCGCATCAGCCGGAATTTTCTCAGGCGGTCAGGGAAGTTTTCTCTACCCTGTGGCCGTTTCTGGAACAGAACCCGCGCTATGCAGAGTGCTGCGGGCGAACGCCAATGGCCACGTTACTTGATGGAAAACGGGTCTGGGCAGAAAAGGATCTGAACCGGATGTAATCTGACAGACACCTGTATAAATAACCGGTAACTGTCAGATCAGGTCTGAGCTAGTACAGATTATTTTATCGTGGTGTAGCCAAGCGACTTAATTTTGATTACACCATATGGACTGAGAACAAACTCTCTGTATCGCAACCCATCTCTCTTTTTTTGCTTTTTGCTTGTGCCCATTTATGCTCAATTGGGTTAAGATCTGGCGAATATGTAGGCAAATACTCCACCATATACCCTGCATCGATGATGACTTGTTGAATATTATGTTTTTTGTGAAAAGTGGCATTGTCCATCATGATTACACTGTTTTTAGGGAGTACTGGGATAAGGACTTGTGTGACCCAGGCATAGAAAACATCGCTGTTAATATTGATATCAAATAATCCGATAGCAAACAGCGTTGTGCCTAATAAAGCGCCGATAACATTTGTTCTTCCCCTAGCTCCCCAGTTCTTCAGGCCAAAACACCGTTGACCTTTTGGGGAATAGCCGTGAGTCCGTGGGGTATCGTGTGAAAAACCACTTTCATCAATAAAAACAATAGGTTTACCTTCTTTTTCATACTGTTGTTTTTTTTGTTGAAATCCCTGCCGGGCGTTTTCGTCGGCTTTCGGATGACGTAGAGTTTTTTTTATAGGTCAATCCCAGCTTTTTAAGCGCTTGCCAAATGGCCTTCTGACAAACGCCAAAACGCTCTGCACGTTCTTTTTGGTAAGCATCTGGATATTGTTCAACATCTTTTATCAACTCGGATTTATCGATCTTTCGCTGACGCGTGGTCGATGCTTTTGACTCTATTTGATTAATCCAACGCGATACAGAGGCAGGGCCAATCCGAAATTGCTTCGCTGTTTCTCGGATACTCAACCCTTCGTTTTTCCGTGTAGATATCACTTTACGTCTAAAATCAATTGAATAGCTCATTTAAATAATGTAATCAAAATTAAGTCGTTTAGCTATATCAGCAACTTCCTCATCAGGGAAAACGTTACAGGTACAATGCCGAAAACCTCAAATCAGGCCCTATTCCCAACCGTGTTGGTATTGAGTATCGCCCAGCTCAAGCCGAGCTTAAACAAGAGCCTGGCCACTTCGAAATTGACACTATAGCCAACCGACTTAAAAATGATTACATCCTATGCCCTGATATGCGGCAAAGAAGCATAGCTGGCTGTTATCAAAATAATGTCGCTTGGCTATAACGCGCAATTTAACGTGTCGCGAAGGTGGGGGGCTTTACATACGCATGCCGCGCGACAAGGGCTATCTGCGCACCTTTTTCTGCTGTTAGGCATTGGAATAGCGCACCCGCTCCGGTAACCAGCGTTCAATCAGCGCTTTGGCATGTTCGGGATAATGGGCATGAAGATGGCGTGCTACCCGCTGTACTTCGGGGATCAATGCCTGATCGCGCAGTAAATCCGCCACTTTAAATTCGGCGCTGCCGGTTTGTCGCGTTCCCAGCAGTTCGCCGGGACCGCGAATCTCTAAATCCCGTTGCGCAATAACAAAGCCGTCGTTGCTGTCGCGCATCACCTGCAAGCGCTGCTGCGCCGTTTTACTCAGCGGCGTCTTATAGAGCAACACGCAGTGAGACGCGATGGCGCCGCGTCCGACGCGACCGCGCAACTGGTGCAGTTGTGCCAGGCCCAGCCGCTCTGGGTTTTCGACGATCATCAGGCTGGCATTGGGCACATCTACGCCCACTTCGATAACCGTGGTCGCCACCAGCAGTTGCAGTTCACCCTGTTTGAATGCATGCATCACCGCCTGTTTCTCTTGCGCTTTCATCCGGCCATGTACTAATCCGATGCGCAGATCTGGCAGCGTGACTTTCAGCCCTTCACAGGTGGCTTCAGCCGCTTGTGCTTCCAGCAGGTCGGACTCTTCAATCAGCGTGCAGACCCAGTAGGCCTGTCGTTCTTCTTCCCGGCAGGCACGATCGACGCGGGTGATAATATCCTCACGGCGAGAATCGGGGATGGCGACCGTTGTTACCGGCGTTCTGCCTGGCGGCAGCTCATCGATGACTGACGTGTCCAGATCGGCATAGGCCGTCATTGCCAGCGTGCGTGGTATAGGTGTTGCCGTCATGATTAACTGGTGAGGATGAAAGCCCTGTTCCACCCCTTTTTCCCACAGCGCTAACCGTTGATGTACACCGAAGCGGTGCTGTTCATCAATAATCACCAGCGCTAACCCACTAAATTGCACCTGTTGCTGAAAAATAGCGTGCGTGCCCACAATCATACTGACCTGACCATTGGCGATGGCCTCTTGTTGCGCAACGCGGGCTTTGCCCTTTTGCTTACCAGCCAGCCAGCCGACCTCAATGCCAAGGGGTTCAAACCAATGACGAAAGTTGATGACGTGTTGTTCCGCGAGCAGCTCTGTGGGTGCCATTAAGGCCACCTGTTTGCCGTTGGCAATGGCGCGCAATGCCGCCATCGCCGCCACCAGCGTTTTTCCCGAGCCAACATTCCCTTGTACCAGACGCATCATGGGGAACGGTTTCTCCATATCGGCTTCAATGTCTTTGATTACGCGTGTTTGTGCCTGGGTAAGCGCAAACGGGAGGGCGGCCAACAACTGCGTTTTTAAGGCGTCCTGCGCATGCAGTGAAAGGGCTCGGTGACGCTGCGCACCGGCGCGTACCGCCAGCATGCTTAAGTGATGCGCCAGCAGCTCTTCCATGATTAAACGCACTTGTGCCGGGTGTTTGCCGTGCTCAAGCTCACTCAGTTGCGTACCCGCCGGGGGACGATGCAGAGTATGTAACGCTTCAGGCAGCCCCATCATGCCGCGGCTTAGCTCCTGCGGCAGCAGCTCTTCTATCGGCTGTGCATCCAGACGCTCCAGCGCCTGATCTGTCAATTTGCGCAGTGTTGCCTGACGCACCCCTTCTGTGGTCGGGTAAACCGGCGTCAGGGAGGCTTGTAATTCTACCGGTTGCTGTGCGTCACCCTGCACGCGGTATTCGGGGTGGATAATCTCAGCCCCGTTCTTGCCACGTTTGATTTCACCGTAGGCGATAACGTTCTGGCCCGGTGCCAGGCTGTTTTTCATTGCGGCATTGAAATTGAAGAAGCGCATCGTCAGCACGCCACTGCCGTCACTGATCTGGCAGGTCAGCATGCGTTTGCGGCCAAAGACGATGTCGTTGCGCAGTACCTCACCCTCCACCGTGGCATAGATGCCGGGCAGCAGGTCGCCAATAGCGTAGAGGTGGGTGCGATCTTCATAACGCAGCGGCAGGTGCAGCAGCACGTCCTGTACGGTTTCCAACCCAAGGCGTGCGAGTTTAGCCGCCTGACTGGTACCGACCCCCGTGAGGGTGTTCAACGGTTGGTTATTCAGCAGGTGACTTTTCATGGGGATGCCTCGCTATTCGGCGGCGGATTGCATAGCCGCCCACCATGCCGTGTCGGCAATGATCTGGCCCTGATGGTCTATGCGCGGACTCGGAAGTTTTTTCCGCGTTGCTACGCGCGCCAGTACCGGATAACCCCCTTCGAACAGCAAGCGTTGCTGCGCATCGTCATCCAGCATGCCTTTGTCACGTTGATACATACCCGCGTTTTGACGTTGGCGCTGGGCTTCGTACAGGATCAGCGCAGAAGCGACCGACACGTTCAGGGATTGCACCATACCGATCATCGGGATAATGATGTCCTGATCGGCCAGCGCGAGTGCTTCCTGAGTGATGCCGGTTTTTTCCTGACCGAGCAGGATACAGGTTGGTCGCGTGTAATCGACCTCACGAAAATCGACCGCCTTGGCAGACAGATTGGTTGCCAGAATCTGCATGCCTTGCGTCTTTAAATGCGAGACGGCATCGGCGATAGTGCGGTGTGTTTTGACCTGTACCCAACTGTTGCTACCCGCCGCCGATGACACCAGTGTACGCATGCGGCTGGTGGGCCAAACGGTATGGACTTCGTGTACGCCAACGGCATCTGCGGTACGAATCACAGCGGAAATATTGTGGGGTCTGTGCACCTGCTCCATACACACCGTCAAATCGGGTTGACGGCTGGTCAGCATCTCTTTGATGCGGGCGTAGCGTTCTGGTGTCATACGATGTCTCTTGCGTTATCCCGGTGCCATGTGTGCGACCGGGATCGTCAGGGCTATCACAGGTACGGTGGCAATCAGTTGCGATTACGGGTCACTTTGATGACATCCGGCATCACGCGGATTTTGCGCATGACGTTAGCCAGATGTACCCGATCGCGCGTGGTCAAACGGATAAAGGCGCTATACACGCGACCATCCCGTTCTTCCGTATTGATACTCTGAATATTGGAGTTGGCGGCATTAATCGCTGCGGTCAGGTTGGCCAATGCCCCCTGATGGTTGAACATGTCGACTTTAATCTCAGCGATAAACTCTTGTTCGGTAACCTTATCCCACTCGACCGCCATGAATTTTTCTGGCTCTTTCTGGTAGCCGCGAATATTTCGGCAAGACTCATGGTGAATCACCAAACCTTTACCGGGACTGACGTGCGCCACAATCGGGTCACCGGGGATCGGGCGGCAGCATTTGGCAAACGTAATCAATACGCCATCTGCACCTTTGATCGGCAGCTTGCGCAAACCGGTGTGCTGTTGCTGCAACGGTTGCTCATCCAACAGGTTTTTCGCCACCACGATGCTCATGGCGTTACCGAGGCCAATCTCAGCCAGCAGATCATCCAGTGAGGTGAGTTTCATGCGATCCAGTTCAAGCTGGATGCTGGTTTGTGGAATATCGCTGAGTTTTCTGCTACTGCCTAACGCGTGATTCAATAAACGGCGACCCAGACTCACCGAATCGTCACGTTTGAGGTTCTTCAGCATTTGGCGAATTTTGGCGCGAGCGCGCGAACTGACGACAAAGTTTAACCATGCCGCATTGGGGCGTGCACCAGGTGCGGTAATGATTTCTACCGTCTGCCCACTGTTGAGCGATTGGGAGAGCGGGTAGGGCTGTCTGTCGACGCGTGCGCCGACGCAGGCATGCCCGATATCCGTATGTACCGCGTAGGCAAAATCGACCGGTGTCGCGCCAGCCGGTAGCTCGATGATGCGCCCTTCCGGGGTGAACACGTACATTTCATCGGGGAAGAGATCGGATTTGACGCTCTCGATAAACTCGAACGAGCTGCCCGCACTTTGTTGCAGTTCCAGCAGGCTCTGCATCCAGCGTTGAGCGCGGACTTGAGCCGTGGTGCTGCTTTCACCTTCTTTATAAGCCCAATGCGCTGCCACACCCATTTCGGCCATCTGGTCCATGTCTTCGGTGCGGATCTGTACCTCGACCGGCACGCCGTGCGGCCCAATCAACGAGGTATGCAGCGATTGGTAGCCGTTCGCCTTCGGAATGGCGATGTAATCTTTGACGCGGCCGGGACGCGGTTTGTACAGGCTGTGCACCTGACCGAGTACGCGATAGCAGGTATCCAGCTCTTTAACGATCACCCGAAACGCGTAGATATCCATGATGGAATGGAAACGCTGCTCTTTCAGGTGCATTTTGCAGTAGATGGAATAGAGGTGCTTTTCGCGTCCGCTGACGCGACAGGGAATGCCAGCTTCGTTCGACCGCCCTTCAATTTCGGAAAGGATTTTTTGAATCATTTCCTTGCGGTTGCCGCGCGCGGCTTTGACCACCTCTTTAATGACCCGATAACGGTTTGGATACAGCGCCTCAAAACCCAGCTCTTCCAACTCGGTTTTCAGATGATGAATACCCAAACGGTGCGCCAGCGGGCTGTAAATCTCCAGCGTTTCACGCGCTATGCGGCGACGCTTATCAGGGCGCAGTGAACCCAGCGTGCGCATGTTATGTGTGCGGTCAGCCAGTTTGATGAGAATGACGCGGATGTCTTGCACCATCGCCATAATCATCTTGCGGAAGTTCTCCGCCTGCGCTTCTTTCTTATCGCGGAATTTCAGCTTGTCCAGCTTCGAGACGCCATCTACCAGTTCGGCGACACTCTTGCCGAATTGTTGTTCAATATCCTGGTAAGTGGTCGGGGTATCTTCGATGGTGTCATGCAACAGCGCGGCCATCAGCGTCTCATAGTCAAGACGCATCTCCGCCAAAATACCGGCTACGGCGACGGTATGGGTGATGTAAGGTTCACCGCTGGAGCGAGTCTGCCCCTCGTGAGCATCACGTGCAACAATATAAGCCTGCTGAAGGCGCTTGATCTGGTCTTCCGGCAGATAGCGCTGAATCAGCAGATTGAGGCTTTCGAAGATATACAAGGGCGACCCGTAGCGAGATTAACGACGACCTTCAGCAATCGCGGTGACCGCCTGGATCTCTGCGGCTTCTTGCTCTTGCTGTTCCTGACGCTCACGCACATCCAGAATCTGGTTGTTGATCAGGCCTTCTTCGATCTCGCGCAGCGCGATCACGGTGTATTTGTCGTTCTCTTCAGGGACCAGCGGATCTTTTCCGCCGGCTTGCATCTGGCGGGCGCGGCGAGCAGCGACCAACACCAGGTCAAAACGGTTACCAATTTTCTCAACAGCGTCTTGAACAGTTACGCGTGCCATAATGTGCTACTCCACAGGAAATAAAATGACTGCGCATCATACTGAAAGTGATGTCAGTCTGCCAATAGTTTGGTGATTAATGCATCATGCCGCAATGCCTGACGGCTCAGCAATAGGCGTTCAGCGCGGATGATGGTTTTCAGATCGGACAGCGCCAGATCGAAATCATCGTTGACGATCAGATAATCGTATTCCGCGTAGTGTGTCATTTCTGCCACCGCTTGCGCCATACGTCGCGCAATCACCTCATCGCTGTCTTGACCGCGTCCGCGCAAACGGCGCCCCAACTCTTCTTTGGACGGCGGCAGAATAAAGATACTGCGCGCCTGCGGCATCCGGCGGCGGATTTGCTCTGCGCCCTGCCAATCGATATCCAGAAAAATATCTACGCCGGTTGCCAGCACCTGCTCAATGGCGGCTTTGGACGTACCGTAGTAGTTGCCAAACACCTCGGCGTACTCAAGGAAAGCATCTTCCTGAATCATAAGCTTAAATTCATCCACAGAAACGAAGAAATAGTGTTCTGCGTGGTTTTCGCCCGGCCGTTTGGCGCGGGTGGTGTGGGAAATCGACACCTGGGTGTCATACAACGGCTGCGTTTTCAGTAACGCATTTATTAAACTGGATTTTCCCGCGCCGCTGGGGGCGGAAACAATGTATAACGTACCTTGAGCCATAGTGATGAACGTAATATATCGTGAATGTGATGGAATCGGTTGACTGTCGCAGTTGTGCGAATTTTGCATTATACACGCACTCATCTTTACCGTCGCGTTACCTGATGGCGCATCGTGTGATGACCTGATTCGTGATCGCTTTCGATAGTTTGCTTAAATTTTTATGTGTTATGCATTTTTCGCGCGTTTTTTGGTTTCTGAGGCGTTTTGGTGTGTGCCAGCATAACGGCAGAAACGTAAAGGATGCGCTTATGAGACAATCCGTTCTCCAATACGGCACCGTGCTGTTTTTCCTGGTGGCATCGGCTGGAAAAGAGACTTGAATCCGCGCCGGATAGGACAAAAAAACCAATACCTCACCAGCACTCTTTGCAAGTGGTGAAAATAATAACGCGCTGGATTAAGCAAGGAACGAAAACGATCCGCTGTATTCATAAAATTTCATTGCGGCGGTAAATGGCTATCCCCCTCAGTCTGATCTTATCACGGCTGCAGCGTGTTAACCACTAATCTATGCCTCTAATAAAAACATTAGCGCTGTTTACGTTTAACAACTCGCTGTTTGAGAAAATCAAAGAAAGCGTTAAAAAAGTATATTATTCATGAACTCATCAATTATTTCTGTGCCCTGATTTTTTTAAAGAAGCCTTGGTTTATGCTGGAGCCAAAGTAAGATGTCGGTGATTACCTCTTTTTCGCAGTCTGCTTTGTCATTGTTTCTTGCCGTGTATATTGGATTGTTCCTCAACGTCTCCGTCTATTACCGCCGCTTTGATGATGTCGCTTCCCCTTCTGGATCTGCTCTTGCCAAATACCTGTCTGCGTTGATTGAATTATCGCTCAGTGTGATGCTCACCTTTTTTCTGATGCGATTAATCTCACTGGGTGGTCGTTATTTCTACCGACTTATCGCCTCATTAAACTAGTTGCTGAATAGAGACTTGAATTTTTTGTCAGGCTATTGAGAATAAAAAGAGGTTTAACTTAGAGAATAAAGGTTTGAAATGATCAACAAAGAGCGGTTGTTACGAGATAATCGTTTATGTAAAGCAATCATTGGATTATCAGTCGAAGAATTGAAAAATTTAGCCGCTGAATTTTCAGCTTGTTATTTGATTTATCGGAAAAAGAATCGAAAAGATCACGAGCGGCAGATGGGTGCAGGGCAGAAAGCACTTATCCCAACCCCATTAGATAAACTGCTTTTTATTTTATTGTATTTAAAATGTTATCCGACCTATGATTTGCAAGGACTTCTTTTTGGTTTAGATAGAACACGGGTATGTCGCTGGGTAAAAATATTATTGCCGGTTTTAGAGATGACCTTGGGGCGAGAATGTGTTTTGCCCGCTCGTCAAATTCGCTCTGCTGAGGAATTTTTTCGCGCCTTTTCTGGAGTTAAAGACGTCTTTATTGATGGGACAGAGCGACCTGTCCAAAAGCCTAAGAATCTGCGTCGGCGAAAAAAAATGTATTCGGGAAAGAAAAGACAGACCACTCGAAAAGGGCTTATTATGACTGACGAAACAAGGCAAATTGGATTTATCCCCATGAGCAAAAATGGGCGCCGTCACGATAAACGCTTACTCGATAAAGTCGATATAATTCGCCATATTCCTCCTGAGGTAACCATCTGGGCAGATACCGGTTTTCAAGGTATAGATAAACAGCATCCTAATACACAAATCCCAAAAAAAGGAACTCGAAAAAGACCTTTATCGCCTGAACAAAAACAAGAAAATAAAATAATCTCGGGCATCCGTATTACAGTTGAACACGCCATCGCGGGTATCAAGCGCCTCGGTTGCATGACCCAAATTTTACGGAATCGTAGACCCTTTATTGATGATACCTTCTTACTCCTTAGCGCGGGTCTTTGGAATTTCCATCTCAGAACAGCGTAAAATTTACTTCAATCACCGAAACACCCTTATTTCACTATTAAGCAACACGCTTATTGTTAGTGTTGGTTTCTGTGGCTGCCAGTTACTACATGACGTTTTTTAATGTGGTTATTGGCTACGGGATAATTGCGGCCGTGATGACCACGGATATTGATTTGTCAAAGGAGGTGATCGGCTTGCAATTTATCGTCTGGACGCTGTGCGTCAGCGCAATGCCTTTGGCGATAATCTGGAAAGCCGATTTGCGCAATACCCTTATCGAACAATTAAAAACACCTGGGAAGCGCATTAAACCCGTGGCGATCCTGCTTGCTGTCGTCGCGCTGGTGGCTTTGTTGAATAATTTAAGATACTGATTTATATAAGCATTATAAAATTTCAACGACTAATTTTTCCTCTCGGAATGCTTTTTATTGTGCTAACTATTTGATTTGTCGTTCTAACAAAATACATTCTCTGTAAATGCATTCTAACTAAAGAAGATGTAAATCAAACGGTTAAATTATTCAACAAAGCCTGTGCTGCGTTCACTGGGGTTCACCTCAGAACTGTTCGCGATGCAAAGTGAGGTCTGGTTTTATAACAGCATTAATGCCAATAACTACTCATTCCGCGAAATGATCGCTTCCGAAGAGCGTAATGAAGGCAAATCGGTTGACGACATGCTATTGGTCGACGAGGTGAAGGGGTCATTAGCGCGTTATCCTAAAGGTAAGCATTTGATTATGCTGCACACCAAAGGCTCCCATTACCTCTTTCGATGCGCTATCCGCGCAGTTTTGCGCGTTATCAGCCTGAATGTATGGGGGTTGACGCCTCCTGCTCACGTGAGTAACTGATTAACGCGTTTGATAACAGCGTGTTGTATACCGACACCTTTATTAAAAAGGTGTTGGATCAGGTGCGTGACAAGAAAGCGCTGGTGTTTTATGCCTCAGATCACGGTGAGTCGATTGATGAAAACTACGATTTGCACGGTACGCCACGAGATGTTGCTCCGCCGGAACAGTTCCGTTCGCCGATACTGGTGTGGGCGTCAGACAAGTTCCTGGCACAGCAGCAAAATACGCAGCTGTTTGAACAATTGAAAGCGCAGCAGCGGGTGGGGACACCCCATCGTCATGAAGCGTTGTTTGATTCCATATTGGGCTGTCTGGGCTATCGTTCGACCGACGGTGGCATTAATGCCAGCAATAACTGGTGTGCATTACCGTCGCGTTGATGGAATAGGCGGTTGTGTGTTTTCGCGTCAACCACGCGCGAACGAAGCAGCCTGGCGGCTGCAAATCGAAGTGTGGCAGAATAGCGATATTCTGAAACCCGCCAGCCGAAGGTTATCCCGTGTCACATTCCCCTGAGCATCAGCGCGTTCATACAAAAATGGTTAAGCAGATTTTCAAAACGGTGGCCCGACAGGGCAACCTCCCTTACCAGCAATTCCGCCTTTTCGTTGACAACGATCCTGACTGCACAGAGTGGTTCTGGACCACCTTCTACAGTGAATTCCCTGATTCTCCGTACCACTACGTTATAGCCAAGCGACATTATTTTGATAACAGCCAGCTATGCTTCTTTGCCGCATATCAGGGCATAGGATGTAATCATTTTTAAGTCGGTTGGCTATACCTTCTGCCATACCTGTCGCCGGTTTGACCTGTACGAAACCGAAGCGGAGATGCTCTCCGATGACCCGCACGGATGATACCGGCATACAGACCCGCCCCATGAAGACGCTGTTTCAGCGCAACAGGGCATGGGCTGACATCATGGAGACATACCCGCTCCGGCCTGTAGAGATTGAGGTTGTCACAAAGATGCTGGCCTGCGGCACCCCACTGACGGGCAGCCGGGAATTTCGCTGCAGCAACCCCGACTGCACTCACCACCGTTATAGCCAACCGACTTAAAAATGATTACATCCTATGCCCTGATATGCGGCAAAGAAGCATAGCTGGCTGTTATCAAAATAATGTCGCTTGGCTATACATCCATCAGAGCTGCCACGGACGCGGATGTCCGACCTGCGGCAAAAAGGCCACCGACCTGTGGATTGCCACCATGATGGCCCGCCTGCCGGATACGCCGTGCCAGCACGGCACATTCATGATGCCGGATACCCTGTGGCCATTAAGCGTGTTGCTTAATAGTGAAATAAGGGTGTTTCGGTGATTGAAGGGCTTTGTTGAATAAATCTAACTTTCAGGGGATCGCCGGATCAAAGCACTATCATCGCTCCCGATAGCAGCTCCCCATGGCAAAGCAAAAGTTTAAAATCACCAACTGGCCCACCTACAACAAAGCACTCAGACAACGCGGCTCCCTGACGGTCTGGCTTGATGAGTCGGCCATCGCTGCATGGACTGACAGTTCTTCGCCTGAAGGTCGTGGTCGGCCGCTTTACTACACCGATATGGCTGTTACCACGGTTTTGATGATAAAGCGCGTGTTTAACCTGTCGCTCCGGGCATTACAGGGCTTTGTCGACTCGGTTTTTACACTGATGAGCCTGCCACTGCGCTGCCCGGACTACTCTCTGGTCAGTCGGCGGGCAAAAACCGTCAGTATCAGCATAAAAACGCCAACGCGTGGTGAAATCTCGCATCTGGTCATCGACAGTACCGGTCTGAAGGTCTTTGGCGAAGGTGAATGGAAAGTCAGGCAGCATGGGGCTGACAGACGAAGAGTGTGGCGCAAGCTTCATCTGGCAGCAGACAGTGCGACGCATGAGATTATCTGTGCCGACTTATCGCTCAGCGGAACGACAGATGCGCAGGCACTGCCGGGCCTGATTAACCAAACCCACCGAAAAATCAGGGAAGTGTCAGCAGACGGTGCTTATGACGGCCGTTACTGCCACGATGCGTTGCTAAGAAAGAAAATCAGGCCCCTTATCCCGCCGCGAAGCGGAGCCAAATACTGGCCGGACAAGTACCATGAACGTAACCATGCGGTGGCGAATCAGCGTCTGAGCGGGAGTAATGATATGTGGAAAAAGAAAGTGGGTTATCACCGGCGTTCAGTGGCAGAAACAGCGATGTTCCGCATAAAAACTTTGCTGGGTGGCCATCTGAGCCTGCGTGACTATGAGGCTCAAGTAGGTGAAGCCATAGCGATGGTCAAAGCGCTGAACCGTATGACGTTGTTGGGTATGCCACACAGCGTCAGGATAGGATAACAGGTGTAGCAGAGGGAGTCATCCTGTCGGCTAATTCTGATTTATTCAACAAAGCCTGATTGAAGTAAATTTTACGCTGTTCTGAGATGGAAATTCCAAAGACCGGCGCTAAGGAGTAAGAAGGTATCATCAATAAAGGGTCTACGATTCCGTAAAATTTGGGTCATGCAACCGAGGCGCTTGATACCCGCGATGGCGTGTTCAACGAGACTGTAAAATAATCTGTGTAAATGGCATTTTGAGGAAAACCTTCAAAGGATAACAAAATGCCTATCAGCAACGAACTTATTGACCAACTGCTTCAAGATTGTCACTCCCCTCAGGATCTGCTGGGTGAATCAGGCCTACTCAAGGTGCTGACTAAAAGACTGGCGGAACGGTTTCTTGAAGCTGAGATGGAGATGCACCTTGGGTATGCTAAGCATGACCCGGCTGGTAATCATTCAGGCAACTCACGCAATGGCAAGACATCCAAGAGCGTACGTAGCCAAAATGGGGAGATCGAGCTCGATATTCCGCGCGACCGCAACAGTACCTTCGAGCCGACACTGATCGGTAAGAACGAAAAACAGCTTAACGGCTTCGATGACCGCATTATTTCTCTCTATTCCAGAGGGTTATCAACCCGTGATATTCAGGCACACTTTAAAGAAGTCTACGGGGTCGATGTTTCCGCTGGCTTCATTTCTCAAGTGACCAATGCTGTGATGGATGAAGTTAAGCGCTGGCAGCAACGGCCGCTGGATGCGCTTTATCCCATTGTTTACCTTGACTGTATTGTTGTCAAAAGCCAGGACGGCGGAGCCGTGGCCAACAAGTCTGTTTATCTGGCCCTCGGCGTCAACGGCCAGGGCGAAAAAGAGCTGCTGGGGCTATGGATAGCCAAAACTGAGGGGGCCAAGTTCTGGTTATCTGTGATGACAGAACTGAAAAATCGTGGGCTAAAGGACATCTTCGTCGCCTGCTGCGATGGCCTGAAAGGCTTTCCTGATGCCATTGAAGCTGTTTACCCGCATACGCGGGTACAGCTCTGCATTGTGCATCAGGTGCGGAACTCGCTGCGCTACGTCGGCTGGAAAGAGCGTAAGGCCGTTGCTGCTGACCTGCGCACCATCTATAGTTCCGCAACGCTAGAGGGCGCTGAAGAGGCCCTGGATGCCTTCGCGGCCAAATGGGATGAGCAGTTCCCGACGATCAGCCCGTCGTGGAGAAATAATTGGGAACGTCTCATCGTCATTTTTGACTTTCCGCCGGAGATCCGCAAGGTTATCTACACCACCAACGCAATAGAGTCGTTAAATGCTTCATTGCGCAAGATAACGAAAACGCGACGAATATTTCCAACGGATGACTCGGTGATAAAATTACTCTATCTAGCCTTGCATAATATCTCTGCTAAATGGACCTTGCCAATCAGAGACTGGAAACCTGCTATGAGCCAATTCATGTTGATGTATGGAGAACGAATCTCCGGTTAAGCAATGGAGCCATTTACACAAAATTCTTTACAGACTCTGTTCAACTGTAATACGGATGCCCGAGATTATTTTATTTTCTTGTTTTTGTTCAGGCGATAAAGGTCTTTTTCGAGTTCCTTTTTTTGGGATTTGTGTATTAGGATGCTGTTTATCTATACCTTGAAAACCGGTATCTGCCCAGATGGTTACCTCAGGAGGAATATGGCGAATTATATCGACTTTATCGAGTAAGCGTTTATCGTGACGGCGCCCATTTTTGCTCATGGGGATAAATCCAATTTGCCTTGTTTCGTCAGTCATAATAAGCCCTTTTCGAGTGGTCTGTCTTTTCTTTCCCGAATACATTTTTTTTCGCCGACGCAGATTCTTAGGCTTTTGGACAGGTCGCTCTGTCCCATCAATAAAGACGTCTTTAACTCCAGGAAAGGCGCGAAAAAATTCCTCAGCAGAGCGAATTTGACGAGCGGGCAAAACACATTCTCGCCCCAAGGTCATCTCTAAAACCGGCAATAATATTTTTACCCAGCGACATACGCGTGTTCTATCTAAACCAAAAAGAAGTCCTTGCAAATCATAGGTCGGATAACATTTTAAATACAATAAAATAAAAAGCAGTTTATCTAATGGGGTTGGGATAAATCCTTTCTGCCCTGCACCCATCTGCCGCTCGTGATCTTTTCGATTCTTTTTCCGATAAATCAAATAACAAGCTGAAAATTCAGCGGCTAAATTTTTCAATTCTTCGACTGATAATCCAATGATTGCTTTACATAAACGATTATCTCGTAACAACCGCTCTTTGTTGATCATTTCAAACCTTTATTCTCTAAGTTAAACCTCTTTTTATTCTCAATAGCCTGACAAAAAATGCAAGTCTCTATTCAGCAACTAGTTTAATGCTTTTTACCAGTTGGAGCCACACATTCAGAACTTCATCAGGCAGGCGCTTTCCACTCACTCTTCACCTGAAATCATCAGTGGCCGTTTGCACCTGGAATTCGGTATATCTGTCAGCAAGAATACGCTATATCGCTATATCCTGCAGGAGAGACAGGCTGGCGGGGAGCTATATCAGCAACTTCCTCATCGGGGAAAACGTTACAGGTACAATGCCGAAAACCTCAAATCAGGCCCTATTCCCAACCGTGTTGGTATTGAGTATCGCCCAGCTCAAGCCGAGCTTAAACAGGAGCCTGGCCACTTCGAAATTGACACTATTTTTGGCAAAGACCAGAAGTCATTCTTGTTAACCATCGTAGATAAAGCATTGAAAACCGTCATCATTCGCAAACTGCCTAATAAGCGTGCGGAGACTGTGGTTGCTGCTTTCAGGGACATTGAAGCTAATACCTTTTGCAAGTTTAAGACCCTAACAGCTGATAACGGCCCTGAATTCGCTCTGCACGAGCAAATTACTCAAATCACAGGGGCGCAGGTCTACTTTGCCCATCCTTATCATTCCTGGGAGAGGGGCTTGAATGAGCACACCAACGGGCTGATACGACGTTTTTACCCAAAGGGAACAGACTTCAGTCAGGTCAGTCATCGTAAGATTGCCGAACTCGAACACATACTCAATACAAGGGGCAGAAAATCGCTGGGCTATCGTTTCCCCAATGAGGTATTTTTAACGCACTTATAGCCAAGCGACATTATTTTGATAACAGCCAGCTATGCTTCTTTGCCGCATATCAGGGCATAGGATGTAATCATTTTTAAGTCGGTTGGCTATACTGGTGGCATAACCCTCTACCGTTTTGTTGCGTTTTGAGTGGGAATGGGGCCATTACCCAGCAACTTATTTAGATGTGCTATGACTTTTTATCACCTTTCATGACATTGCTCCTTCGCTCCAGGTCTTAAAAGTGTAGAACTGGAGGGGGGAGAGTCAACGAAATCGCCTACATTTTGTGCGGTTTCAATAAAGACAGCGATTACGCAACGTCAGAAATGGGTGACAACATGGCCTGCTCTTCTTCCATAATCAGGCGAGCCTGGCGAATACATTTGCCGCAGTCACTGCCGATCGGCATTAACTGGCGCAGTTGATTGAGCGAACGGGGTTGATACTGGCGAACGGCGTGCC
This sequence comes from Symbiopectobacterium purcellii, assembly GCF_052050035.1. GTDB lineage: Bacteria > Pseudomonadota > Gammaproteobacteria > Enterobacterales > Enterobacteriaceae > Symbiopectobacterium > Symbiopectobacterium purcellii_A. The sequence goes on along the minus strand of NZ_CP189882.1, from coordinate 1,375,479 downwards.
GAATAACTTTATCGGAAATGGCATTACACAGACATACAGACATACAGACATACAGACATACAGACATACAGACATACAGACATACAGGATAACTCATTCTCTCAGTCGCGAACCCACACTCTCTTTCGTTGCTGCCTTCCGCACGGCAGTCACAAAAGTGACGATAAAATAGTCAATGAGAGTGTAAATAAGAATGGTTTCTATTTCAATTACAGTTTTGTCAACGCGTATAAAAAAAGGACACCGAAGTGTCCTTTTTCTTACGCTATCACTAGCGTATGTGTGTTACTTGCGTAGTGGCGATTAAGCCATAACTTTAGCAACAACGCCCGCACCAACGGTACGGCCGCCTTCACGGATTGCGAAACGCAAACCGTCGTCCATCGCGATCGGGTGGATCAGGGTAACAACCATTTTGATGTTGTCGCCCGGCATTACCATTTCAACGCCTTCCGGCAGTTCGATGGTACCCGTTACGTCAGTAGTACGGAAGTAGAACTGAGGACGGTAGCCTTTGAAGAACGGCGTATGACGGCCACCTTCATATTTGCTCAGGATATACACTTCAGATTCGAACTGGGTGTGCGGCTTGATGGAACCCGGCTTAGCCAGTACCTGACCACGTTCGATTTCTTCACGTTTGATACCACGCAGCAGAACACCAACGTTCTCACCCGCACGGCCTTCGTCCAGCAGTTTGCGGAACATTTCAACGCCAGTACAAGTTGATTTCGCGGTGTCTTTGATACCAACGATTTCAACTTCTTCACCGACTTTAACGATACCGCGCTCTACACGACCGGTCACTACAGTACCACGGCCGGAGATGGAGAATACGTCTTCGATAGGCAGCAGGAACGGACGGTCAATCGCACGCTCTGGTTCTGGGATGTAGGAATCCAGGTAGCCAGCCAGTTCGATGATTTTAGCTTCCCACTCAGCTTCGCCTTCCAGTGCTTTCAGCGCTGAACCACGAACGATCGGCGTGTCATCACCCGGGAAGTCGTACTGAGACAGCAGCTCACGCACTTCCATCTCAACCAGTTCCAGCAGTTCTTCGTCATCAACCATGTCACATTTGTTCAGGAACACTATGATGTACGGAACGCCAACCTGACGACCCAGCAGGATGTGCTCACGAGTCTGCGGCATCGGGCCGTCAGTCGCAGCAACTACCAGGATCGCGCCGTCCATCTGGGCAGCACCGGTGATCATGTTTTTCACGTAGTCGGCGTGTCCCGGGCAGTCAACGTGTGCGTAGTGACGGGTCGGGGTGTCGTATTCAACGTGAGAGGTGTTGATGGTGATACCACGTGCTTTTTCTTCCGGTGCGTTATCGATCTGATCGAATGCACGCGCGCTACCGCCGTAGGTTTTAGCCAGTACGGTGGTGATCGCTGCGGTCAGCGTGGTTTTACCATGGTCAACGTGGCCGATAGTACCGACGTTAACGTGGGGTTTAGTACGTTCAAATTTTTCTCTAGACACGGCTATATTCCTTACTCAAATACCTTCCCCTGAGGAGAGGGCATGGGATCAATGTATTAGGCTTGGTAATTATTTACCACGAGCTTCAATAACGGCCTGAGCAACGTTGTTCGGCGCATCATCGTACTTCAGAAACTCCATGGAGTAAGAAGCACGGCCTTTGGTCAGAGAACGCAATTGAGTTGCGTATCCGAACATTTCAGACAGCGGAACTTCAGCATGAATCACAACGCCAGTGACGTTAGATTCCTGACCACGCAGCATACCACGACGACGGCTAAGGTCACCGATTACGTCACCGGTGTTCTCTTCCGGCGTTTCTACTTCAACCTTCATCATAGGCTCAAGCAGAACAGGTTTTGCTTTTTTGAAGCCATCTTTAAAGGCGATAGACGCAGCCAGTTTAAACGCCAGTTCAGAGGAGTCAACGTCATGGTAAGAACCGAAGTGCAGACGCACGCCGAGATCAACCACCGGGTAACCCGCCAGCGGGCCCGCTTTCAGCTGTTCCTGAATGCCTTTATCAACGGCAGGGATGTATTCGCCAGGAATTACACCACCCTTGATGTCGTTGATGAACTCATAACCTTTCGGATTTGAGCCCGGCTCCAGCGGGTACATGTCGATAACCACGTGACCATACTGACCGCGACCACCAGACTGCTTGGCGTGTTTACCTTCGATATCGGTAACTTTCGCGCGAATCGCTTCACGGTAAGCAACCTGAGGTTTACCCACGTTCGCTTCAACGTTGAATTCACGCTTCATACGGTCAACGATGATGTCGAGGTGCAGCTCACCCATACCAGCGATGATGGTCTGATTCGTTTCTTCGTCAGTCCATACGCGGAACGACGGGTCTTCTTTCGCCAGACGGCCCAGAGCCAGACCCATTTTTTCCTGGTCAGCTTTGGTTTTCGGTTCAACGGCGATAGAGATAACCGGCTCAGGGAATTCCATACGTTCCAGAATAATCGGAGCATCCGGATTACACAGGGTATCACCTGTCGTTACGTCTTTCAGACCGATAGCTGCCGCGATGTCGCCTGCGCGAACTTCTTTGATCTCTTCACGTTTGTTGGCGTGCATCTGAACGATACGGCCAAAACGCTCACGCGCTGCTTTCACGGAGTTCAGCACGGTATCACCGGAGTTAACCACACCGGAGTACACGCGGAAGAACGTCAGGTTACCCACAAACGGGTCGGTAGCAATTTTGAATGCCAGCGCAGCAAACGGCTCGTCATCACTTGCGTGACGTTGAGCCGGTGTGTCTTTACCGTCATCCAGCATACCGTTGATCGCCGGTACATCAACCGGAGATGGCAGGTAATCAATGACTGCATCCAGCATTGCCTGTACGCCTTTGTTTTTAAAGGCTGAACCACAGGTAACCAGAATGATCTCGTTGTTCAGAACGCGCTGACGCAGAGCTTTTTTGATCTCTTCTTCAGTCAGTTCTTCACCGCCCAGGTATTTCTCCATCAGCTCTTCGGAAGCTTCCGCAGCGGATTCGATCAGGTTCTGGTACCATTCGTCAGCCAGTTCCAGCATATCAGCAGGGATGTCTTCGTATTCGAAGGTGACGCCTTGGTCGGCTTCGTTCCAGTTGATCGCTTTCATTTTCACCAGGTCAACAACACCGGTGAAACCTTCTTCAGCACCAATCGCCAATTGCAGCGGAACCGGGTTCGCGCCCAAACGGGATTTGATCTGACCAACGACCTTCAGGAAGTTCGCGCCCATACGGTCCATTTTGTTAACGAACGCGATGCGCGGAACCTTGTATTTGTTAGCCTGACGCCATACGGTTTCAGACTGCGGCTGAACACCACCAACAGCACAGTAAACCATGACTGCACCATCAAGAACACGCATGGAACGTTCTACTTCGATAGTGAAGTCAACGTGTCCCGGGGTGTCGATGATGTTTACGCGGTGCGGCTCAAACTGCTTCGCCATACCAGACCAGAACGCAGTAGTCGCAGCGGAGGTAATGGTAATCCCACGCTCTTGCTCCTGCTCCATCCAGTCCATCGTGGCGGCGCCGTCGTGAACTTCACCGATTTTGTGGTTTACACCTGTGTAGAACAGAATACGTTCAGTCGTGGTGGTTTTACCGGCGTCGATGTGTGCACTGATACCGATGTTACGGTAGCGTGCAATGGGTGTTGTACGAGCCATTTGTTTCCTCTATATCTTCGGACGTTCAATTCATCAGTTAACACAAACGGGCGGGCCGTAAAGCACGCCCGCCTGGTTAGCCCGCGGGAATTACCAGCGGTAGTGAGCGAACGCCTTGTTGGCTTCGGCCATGCGGTGAACGTCTTCACGTTTCTTAACAGCAGTACCTTTGTTGTCTGCTGCATCAGAAAGTTCGTTCGCCAGGCGCAAAGCCATCGATTTATCACCGCGTTTACGAGCAGCTTCAACGATCCAACGCATTGCCAAGGCATTACGACGGACCGGACGGACTTCAACCGGAACCTGGTAAGTTGAACCACCAACACGGCGGGACTTAACTTCGACAGTCGGACGAACGTTGTCCAGAGCGACTTCGAAAGCTTCCAGTTCGTTTTTACCAGAACGCTGTGCCAGGGTTTCCAGCGCGGTATAGACGATTGCTTCTGCGGTAGATTTTTTACCGTCTACCATCAGAATGTTTACAAATTTGGCCAGTAATTCAGATCCGAACTTAGGATCCGGCAGAATTTTACGTTGACCAATGACGCGACGACGTGGCATGGAAATACTCCGTTGTTAATTCAGGATTGTCCAAAACTCTACGAGTTTAGTTTGACATTTAAGTTAAAACGTTTGGCCTTACTTAACGGAGAACCATTAAGCCTTGGGACGCTTAACGCCGTACTTGGAACGGCTCTGCTTACGATCTTTAACACCAGAGCAGTCCAGTGCACCACGTACGGTGTGGTAACGCACACCCGGGAGGTCTTTAACACGACCGCCACGGATCAGGATCACGGAGTGCTCCTGCAGGTTGTGACCTTCACCACCGATGTAGGAAGTCACTTCAAAACCGTTAGTCAAACGTACACGGCATACTTTACGCAGTGCAGAGTTTGGTTTTTTCGGAGTGGTAGTATATACGCGAGTACATACACCACGTTTTTGCGGGCACGCTTCCAGCGCAGGAACGTTGCTTTTTGCAACCTTCAGAGAGCGCGGTTTGCGAACCAGCTGGTTAATTGTTGCCATTAAAAACTCCTGGTTTTTATTTCGCTTCGTAAACACGTGATAAGTCGCCCCATATATTACAGAGTAAAATATGGGGACGAAGAATTTTAGGGCTGACGGCGAAAGGAGTCAAGAAATAGTCAAAATTCCAGCATCACCACGCCAGTTGCACTGCGTGTTGGGCGGTCAGCCGGACAAATTCAGTATAGTCGACCAGTAGAATACTGGTTGAAATTTGTTCTGCCAACCCTCGAGCGACCACATCTTCCTGCAAGGCGTAGACGGGAATGCCCAACGTCAGCAGGCGCGCCGCTACAGGCCCCTGCCTCAGCGCAGCAATCACGCCGTCTTGCAGCAGTAGCAGCGCATCCTGTGGCAGCACGCAACGCAACATCGCGTCGATATCGGTGTGATAGGGCGAACGGGAAAACGTGTGCAAGCGCGTTTTCAGAGGTGGGGTCACAGGCTGCATAAGCGTAGCACTCTCAAATAAAACACTTTCAAATTAAAACGTAAGCACAGTGTCATAGTCGGCAAGCGTTGCACGCAGGGCATCCGGCGCGAGCCGTTCAAAGTCAACCACCCATGCGGTATCCGCGTGCAGGCCGCGCTGATCGGCAGACGCCGCACACAGATAGCAGCGCTCAATGTCGTACAGCGGCAACACGCCAAACGTTGCAATGTAGTTACGCATCAGAATGACGTCAGGCTGCTGACCGGGCAACAGTTGCAGCACACCGTCACCGATAAAAAACACGCCAATATCATCGGTCAGCGCGGAAGTTGCCAATAAGGCATCCAACCCTTCTCGCCCCGACGCGTCACCGTGCGGAGCATGGGTAAACAAGAAAGCGATGCGCTTCATTATCGCTCCTTAAAATTGTATGACGCGGTCGCACGTCAATACAGACTGGGCCAGTTCACCTAAACCGCTCAGTGAAAAACCCGGTTGCAGATTGGCAGTGGGCAGTGCGAGCAGCCTTGCCTGTTCGCTGTCCGTGACGCCGCGACGCAGTGCGGCGGCCACGCACACATTGAGTGCCACCTGATACGTTGCCCCCAACTGCTGCCACGCTCGCGTCACATCGAACTCATCATTAGCCGGGGACGTCAGTTGACTGGCGTTCAGCACCCCTTCCCGATAAAAAAAAATGCTTTCCAGGCTGTGCCCTTGCGCAATCAACGCCCGGGCAAACAGCAGCGCGCTACTCGCCTGCTGCGTACCGTATGCCGGGCCTGTCACCAAGAGGCAATAACGCAACATCAGCGATCGTGCCCGCTGAAGTCACCGTTTTTAAACTGGCGAATGTAGAGATAAACGGTGTGCTTGGAAATATTCAGGCGATCCGCCACCTGATTGATCGCGTCCTTGATATCGAAAATACCCTTTTCATAGAGGTTCAGCACAATTTGCCGGTTCTTGGCATTGTTAGAAACGTTGCGATCCGCGTTCACTTCTTCAATAGAGAACTCGAGCGTCTGCGCAACGAGATCGTCTACGGAGGAAGCGAAGTTCACCGAGGAAGCCACTTCATGGGTTTCCGGCGGAATAAATGTCTGCACAATCTGGGAAAAAGGCACATCAAGGTTCATGTTGATGCACAACAGGCCTATCAAACGCTGCTCGCGGTTACGAATGGCGATAGTGACCGATTTCATCAGCACGCCACTTTTGGCTCGCGTGAAGTACGCTTTGGATACGCTACTGTCCTCCCCCGCCATATCATGCAGCATACGCAGCGCCAGATCGGTAATCGGCGAACCGATTTTACGCCCAGTGTGTTCGCCGTTGGCAATGCGCACCGCTGAGCATTTAAGATCTTCTAACGCGTGCAACACGATTTCACAGTGTTCACCGATCAGCATCGCCAGACCGTCTACCACCGCCTCGTAAGATTTCAGGATCTCATGGTCCGTCGAGTTAAACGGCCGTTCCTCCAGCAAATCAATTTCATTTGATTCGCCAGACACAAGCGAATTTGACATGGCTGACACCATCCTCGACATCATCTATTTAATTGCCTTAAATGTTTAGGCACTCACCATCCACAGGACATTACCCGTCATACTTCACGTCGCAGACGCGTTGGCTACGCTCGCTCACCCGAATCACTTACCTAAGTAAGCGCATCGGGATTAATGAATCTCATCCCTGAGATTCACCCTACGGGCCAGCGCAAGCGTTGTTCAAATTTGTTCCAGACAAATTTGTCACTGCCTTGCCGCCTTCCTGCAACGTGAATTATTTAGGGTGTAGTCTACCAAATGTCCTTTCTCCCGTCCCCGCATTTCACGGTTCTACCCCCCCTTTTACACGACATCTGAACACCGTCTTAAGTTTGGCTTAATTTTAATAGCTTAACGTCACGCGCTATCACTCACTCATTTTGTCTTTATTCATTGAGATAGCCATGAAAATTCGTTTTACCCTTTCCCGCCCCGAGTGGACAAGCATCGGCTACGTGCTGTTTTTCTCCGCCTTTATCACGCTGGCGCAAAACATTGCCTACTACCGTCAAACGTTGCACCTGTTAGATTTCAGCCAGCGTACAACGCTGCCTTTTTTCCTGAGTATGCCATTGGTGATTTTCGCCGTACTGAATATCGTCTTTACCCTGTTCGCCATTCCCTACCTGCGCCAATGGGCAATTGCTGCGCTGCTGATCGCGGGTGCTTCAGTACAATATTTCATGCTGAACTACAGCATTATTATCGATCGCACCATGATACAGAACGTGATGGAAACCAACGTGTCGGAATCTGTCGATCTGTTTACACCGCAACTGGCGCTTTGGGTATTGCTCGTCGGGGTCTTGCCTGCTGGATTCGCGCTATGGGTAAAAATAAAACCGACGGCATTAACCGCGATCAGCATCGGTCAGCGCTTTTTGATTATCGCACTGTCACTGCTGACAATATTGCTCGTCGCCGCGCTATTTTACAAAGATTACGCGTCATTAATGCGAAATAATAAGGAGTTGGTGAAATCTATTACCCCCAGCAACGTGATCGCCGCCAATCTTTCCTACGTTAAGCATCGGGCGCTGGCTAACCAGCCGTTAGTGCAAATCGGCCTGGATGCACATCAAGGCCCCCGTCCTGCTAATGCTAATGGTAAGAAAAACCTGATCATTTTGGTGGTAGGAGAAACCGCCCGCGCCGAAAACTTCTCCCTGGGTGGGTATGGCAAAGAGACGAACCCGCAGTTGAAAAAGGCCAATGTAATCTATTTTCCCCATACCCAGTCGTGTGGCACCTCAACCGGCGTTTCGGTGCCTTGCATGTTCTCTAACATGCCACGCACGCAATACGATGCCGCACTGGCCAGCCATCAAGAAGGGCTGTTGGATATTGTTCAACGCGCAGGCATCAATGTGCTGTGGCAGGAAAATGACGGCGGATGCAAAGGCGTCTGTAACCGGGTTCCCAACAAAGACGTTCCCAGCATCGCGGCTCCGGGCTTATGCAGCGGCGGAGAATGCTACGATGAGGCGTTGTTTACCGGTGTGGAAGATCATATCAATCAACTGAATAGCGATGCCATTATCGTGCTGCACATGATTGGCAGTCACGGGCCTGCCTATTACAGACGTTATCCGGACGCGTTCAAACAATTTACCCCGACCTGCGACACCAACCAGATTCAGAACTGTTCCCGAGATGCGTTAACCAACACCTATGACAACACGCTGCTTTATCTGGATAACACAGTAAATAACGCGATAGAGCTGCTGAAACACCACCAGGATAAGTTCAACACCGCATTGGTTTATCTCTCCGATCATGGAGAATCATTGGGGGAAGACGGTGTTTATTTACACAGCATGCCCTATGCCGTCGCTCCTTCACAACAAACGCATATTCCAATGTTGATGTGGCTGTCGCACGACTACCAGCAGCAATTTGCCGTACAAGAGACATGTTTGCGACAACGCGCGCAAACGCAAAGTTATTCGCAAGACAATCTGTTTCACACCATACTGGGAATGCTTAATGTTACTACCAACGAATATCAGCCTGAATGGGATATCCTCAAGGAATGTCGGGATCGACGTGCATGAGATTGTTGATTGTAGAAGATGATGCCTTACTGCAAGAGGGATTGTTACTGGCGCTCAGCCAGGAAGGATACGCCTGCGACTGCGCAGGCGGGGCCAAACAGGCCGATGCGCTGTTAAACAGCGCGCCATACAGTCTGGTGGTGCTGGATCTCGGTCTACCGGACGGTGATGGTTTGCAACTGCTGGCGCGCTGGCGCAAACAGCACCAGCATATGCCAGTGTTGATCCTGACCGCCCGCGACACCATCGACGATCGCGTCAGCGGGCTGGACTCCGGTGCCGATGACTATCTGGTCAAGCCGTTTGCGCTGACAGAGCTGTTGGCTCGGGTCCGAGCCCTGATCCGCCGCCACCAAGGCGCAAGCGACAACCTGGTTGTGGTGGGCGATCTTTGCCTTGACCTCACGACTCAGCAGGTGAGCCTGAAGCAAGAATCGGTTATTCTGACGCCCAAAGAGTTTGCGATTCTCGCAAGGCTGGTATTGAAAGCCGGGCAGCCCGTTCACCGCGAACTGCTGCATCAGGATATTTACAGTTGGAATGACGATCCCGCCTCAAACTCACTTGAAGTTCACGTCCATCATTTACGACAGAAAATCGGCAAAGCGCGCATCCGTACCCTGCGCGGCTTTGGCTACCTGTTCACGACCGAGGATGACGCATGAAACACATTTTCAGCTCGATGTCTCCCCCTGCGGCCAGCATGCGCTGGCGGCTTATCATAGCGCTGGGATGTATTTTGTTGACGTATCAGCTTATCAGCGTCGCCTTGCTATGGCATGAAAGTAAGGAACAGATCGAGTTTATGGTGGATAAAACGCTGAGTGAACACGCACGCAACGAGCATATCGCCAAGGAAATACGCGAATCGATCGCCTCACTCAGCATACCCAGCCTGGTAATGGTGCTGGCTTCCCTGTTTCTTTCTATTCAGGCCGTGAACTGGATTACGCGGCCCCTGTCGCGCCTTGCTGCGGAATTAGGCAACCGCAGTGCGGAAAATTTGGAACCTATCGCAGATTATCAGCAGATGGAAGAGATCGCCGCCGTGACACGCTCCATGAACCAACTCTTTGTGCGCCTGAATGAAACGCTGGAACGAGAGCGCCAATTTACCGCTGACGTCGCACACGAACTACGTACCCCACTGGCAGGCATACGGCTGCATCTGGAACTCCAACAGCAACGTCATGGGGTCGATTGCCAGCCGCTGATTGCACGCATCGATACCATGACACGAACCGTTGAACAGCTGCTTCAGTTGGCGCGCGCCGCCGTGGCGTTTTACTCCGGCCACTACCAACAGGTTTCGCTGGCTCAGGATGTGATTGTCCCCATACAGGATATGGTGGAAGAGATGGCCAGTCAGCGCAACCAGCGCATCGACTGGCAAATCAGTGAGGGAGAGGTGGCGATACAGGGCGATGCCACGTTACTGCAACTGCTGCTGCGTAATTTGATCGAGAACGCCCACCGTTACAGTCCCCCAGAGAGCACGATCACTGTGCGGCTTACCGCCGACCCGCAAATCACCTTGCAGGTGCGTGACCAAGGGCCTGGTATTGATGAAAGTAAAGTCGGCGAATTGAGTAAGGCATTTGTCCGTATGGACACACGCTACGGCGGCATCGGGCTGGGGTTGAGTATTGTCACCCGCGTGGCGCAACTGCACCATGGGGCATTGACGCTCAGCAACCTACGTGAGGGCAACGGCACGCTGGCGGAGGTCACCTTTCCACCGCTGCTTTCCTGACGTGACGCCATACCATAAAAAAAGCCGCGGGTTGCCCCACGGCTGAATCAGCGACAACGCTAGCGCAAGTTATTTAGCGCTTTTCTCGGCAGCAGGTTTTTCTGCTTTAGCGGCCGGTTTGGCATCAGCGTCTGCCTTGATATCCAGCAGTTCCAATTCAAACACCAGCGTAGAGTTCGCCGGAATGCCCGGGACGCCATTTTCGCCGTAAGCTAACTCTGGCGGAATAACCAGTTTGATTTTCCCGCCTTTTTTAACCTGCCTCAGCCCTTCAGTCCAACCAGGAATAACCCCGTCAAGACGGAAAGAGAGAGGTTCGCCACGTTTGTAAGAGTTATCAAACTCGCTACCGTCAACCAGCGTACCTTTGTAGTTAACCACTACGGTATCGCTCTCTTTCGGCGCTGCGCCCGTACCCTCTTTCTCTACCTGATACAGCAGGCCAGATTCCGTTTTCTTCACGCCTTTTTCTTTGGCGAATGCATCACGGAATTTAGTGCCTTTCTCAGCGCTTTCTTTAGCATCCTGCTTCATTTTCGCTTCTGCTGCGGTTTTCACGCGCGTTTCGAAACCTTGCAGGGTCTTCTCAATCTCTTCGTCGCTCAGCTTGCTCTTGTCAGCAAACGCGTCCTGAACGCCAGCAATCAACTGATCTTTATTTAAGGTGATACCCAGTTTTTCTTGCTCTTTCAGTGAGTTATCCATGTAACGCCCCAAGGAAGCACCCAGCGCATAAGCGGCGGCATCCTCATCGCTCTTGAATTTTGCCGCTGGGGCCGAATCGGACGCTTTCGCCGCTTCCGCTGCCATTACCAGGTTAGCATTCAGCGTCAGTGCCATCGTCGTCGCTAACAGCGTTACTTTAAATAGTGATCTCATCTATCATCTCCCGGTCTGGAACGACAGGCTCCAGAAACATTAATCGTAAATGCGCGACTACTATAACTGAGGGTATCGAGACAACACAACGACACACACAACAATCCTTTGATAAAATTCCCTGAATTATTCATAGGCCCATTTTCCGACCTCGTCGATGTCCGGAGGTTCCGAATATTTGGCTAGATACGACAAAATACAGAGGAATCGTAATGCCCCATACGCAACTCGAGCAACGTATTGAAATGCTTGAAAGCAAGCTGGCTTTTCAGGAGCTCACCATTGATGAGTTGAACCAAACGGTCGTCCAGCATGAATTGGAAATGGCGAAAATTCGTGAGCACCTGCGCCTGTTAGCCGAAAAATTGAAAGCAACATCCCCTTCTCTTCTCGCCTCACAGTCCGAAGAGACACCACCGCCACACTATTAGCCGATAACGCTGGCGCATCCGTACCGCCACGGATGCGCCAGATCACATTTATCACATCATTTCAGGCGTTCCGCACGGTTTTCCACCCGCCAGAATAACAAATAACCAATTGATTTTAATCATCTAAACTGACAATTCCTTACCGTAAGTCAAAACCCTGATAGCAAATCGCTCTTGACAGTCTCTTTAGAAAAACCAAAAACGAAAAGGTTCCCGAGAACGTTATTAATTATTCTTTCATTTTTCCGATGACACTAAAAAGAGAACATCATGACCAAAATTAATATCGATTTACGTGGCCTGAACCCTGCCCCCGTTACACCTTTCAACCGCGATGGTTCCGTTGATTACGCCGCGTGTAAAAAACTGGGTGCCTGGCTTGCCAGCATCGATGGCGTTAAAAGTCTGACCGTATTGGGCCACGCCGGTGAAGGCACCTTTATGTCTCAGAGCGAGCAGATGAAAGTGATTGAAGCGTTCGCGGAGTCCGTGAACGGTGCCATTCCAATCATCGCGGGTATTAGGCTCGAAGGCACCGAAGTGGCAGCCGAAGAAGCCAAGCGCGCCATCAGTGCGGGGGCCTCTGCGGGCCTGCTGTATCCTTCTCACGGCTGGCTGCGTTTTGGCTATCAGAAAGGGGCACCGCAGGATAAATACCGTCAGGTCTATAAACTATAGCCAACCGACTTAAAAATGATTACATCCTATGCCCTGATATGCGGCAAAGAAGCATAGCTGGCTGTTATCAAAATAATGTCGCTTGGCTATAGTTGCTGAATAGAGACTTGCATTTTTTGTCAGGCTATTGAGAATAAAAAGAGGTTTAACTTAGAGAATAAAGGTTTGAAATGATCAACAAAGAGCGGTTGTTACGAGATAATCGTTTATGTAAAGCAATCATTGGATTATTAGTCGAAGAATTGAAAAATTTAGCCGCTGAATTTTCAGCTTGTTATTTGATTTATCGGAAAAAGAATCGAAAAGATCACGAGCGGCAGATGGGTGCAGGGCAGAAAGGATTTATCCCAACCCCATTAGATAAACTGCTTTTTATTTTATTGTATTTAAAATGTTATCCGACCTATGATTTGCAAGGACTTCTTTTTGGTTTAGATAGAACACGGGTATGTCGCTGGGTAAAAATGGCTTTGTTGAATAATTTAACCGTTTGATTTACATCTTCTTTAGTTAGAATGCATTTACAGAGAATGTATTTTGTTAGAACGACAAATCAAATAGTTAGCACAATAAAAAGCATTCCGAGAGGAAAAATTAGTCGTTGAAATTTTATAATGCTTATATAAATCAGTATCTTAAATTATTCAACAAAGCCGGTAAAAATATTATTGCCGGTTTTAGAGATGACCTTGGGGCGAGAATGTGTTTTGCCCGCTCGTCAAATTCGCTCTGCTGAGGAATTTTTTCGCGCCTTTTCTGGAGTTAAAGACGTCTTTATTGATGGGACAGAGCGACCTGTCCAAAAGCCTAAGAATCTGCGTCGGCGAAAAAAAATGTATTCGGGAAAGAAAAGACAGACCACTCGAAAAGCGCTTATTATGACTGACGAAACAAGGCAAATTGGATTTATCCCCATGAGCAAAAATGGGCGCCGTCACGATAAACGCTTACTCGATAAAGTCGATATAATTCGCCATATTCCTCCTGAGGTAACCATCTGGGCAGATACCGGTTTTCAAGGTATAGAGAAACAGCATCCTAATACACAAATCCCAAAAAAAGGAACTCGAAAAAGACCTTTATCGCCTGAACAAAAACAAGAAAATAAAATAATCTCGGGCATCCGTATTACAGTTGAACACGCCATCGCGGGTATCAAGCGCCTCGGTTGCATGACCCAAATTTTACGGAATCGTAGACCCTTTATTGATGATATAGCCAAGCGACATTATTTTGATAACAGCCAGCTATGCTTCTTTGCCGCATATCAGGGCATAGGATGTAATCATTTTTAAGTCGGTTGGCTATACCTTCTTACTCCTTAGCGCCGGTCTTTGGAATTTCCATCTCAGAACAGCGTAAAATTTACTTCAATCACCGAAACACCCTTATTTCACTATTAAGCAACACGCTTTATGAAGAAAGTGGCCTGCCGCTGATCCTGTTCCAGTATCCGGATGCCACCAAGTGCACCTATAACCTGGAAACATTGCTGGAAATTTCGGCTCAACCCGGTGTGTTTGACATGAAGAACGGCGTGAGCAATATGCGTCGCTGGGACACAGAGATTCCGGTAATCCGTCGTGAACGCCCAGACCTGCAAATCCTGAGCTGCCATGACGAATATCTGCTCTCGACGGCTTTTGATGTAGACGGTTTCCTGGTGGGCTATGGCAACATTGCGCCGGAACTGCTGGTAGAGATGATCAAAGCCGGCAAGGCGAAGGATTACAAAAAAGCCCGTGAGATCCATGACCGCCTGTTGCCCGTGACCAAAAGCGTGTATCACCGTGGCTCGCACATGGAAGGAACGGTAGCGCTGAAGCATGCGCTGGTAGCGCGTGGCATTCTGGACCACGCGACAGTGCGTTCTCCGCTGCTGCCATTGGAACCCGGCGCAGAAGAGGAAATCAACGCCGCTATTCGCGCTGCTGAACTGTCATTCGTTGGCTAATACCACCACACCGACGCTGACATGACGGGTACGCCCGCCTTCATACCCTGAACGGCGGGCCTATTACCGATCTAAACGGCATCCAACTCCCCACGCTTGTTAGCGCAATCAAACGCAGATGTTGCGCATTATTGTATGCTTTTGCATAGTAATCCCTGATTATTCTGCCGTGGCGCAGATTTAAAATTCCGAGGTGTAGCCAAAGCCTGGGAACCATTACATAATAAATTCGTAAACGCCGCGCGGATGTTATTGGCAACACACTGTGCCTTTTTTTAAAAATAAAAATCAAGGGATTACATGGACCCTAATACCTTTCCGCCCAACGGCACAAGCCGTAAGTTGGGAAGCAAACCCGTCACCTTACAGGATGTCGCCACGGCAGCCGGGGTGAGCGTTTCCACCGTTTCCCGCGTTCTGGATGAACGTTTACCGCCGTCACGCAGCAAAGCGGCGGAACGTGTACGTCAGGTTGCACAAGAATTGGGTTACCGACGCGACATCATGGCCTCCAGCCTGCGTCGTGGCGGCACGCGCACCATCGGCGTACTGGTGCCGCGGCTGAGCGATATGGTGATGGCGCTGTTGTATGAGGCTATCTGCCGCGTAGCAGAACGCTACGGTTATTTCGCGATTGTTGCGACCTGTGGCGACGATCCGGTGCAAGAAAAACAGGCGGCAGCCTCCCTACTCGATCGACGCGTTGATGGACTGATTCTGGCCACCAGTCGACTGGATGACCATTTGCCGGCGGAACTGCGTCAGCAAAATGTTGCTCACGTTCTGGCGCTGCGTACCGACGGTGTCAGCCGCTCTGCCATTGGTGACGATGAACAGGGGGGCTATCTGGCAACCCGACATCTTATCGATCTCGGTCACCGCGATATCGGTATGGTCGCGGGATCCAGCTTTTCTTCCGGTGCGACCTATCGCCGGGAAGGATTCCATCGCGCAATGCGCGAGGCCGGACTCACGCCCAATCCCGCCTGGATTCGGGAATCCGGTTTCAACATTGAGTCAGGGGAAAGTGAAGGGATGGCGCTGCTGAGTGGAGCACGCAGGCCCACTGCCATTTTCGCCATCAACGACGATTTGGCCTTCGGCGTTATGGCAGCGGCCCATCGATTGGGACTGGCAATCGGCCAAGATTTATCACTGGTCGGCTATAACGATATTCCGCTGTCCGCCCGTTTGCCGGTTCCGCTCACGTCGGTGCATATTCCGTTCGACCACGTTGCCTCGATTGCTGTTGAATTGCTACTGGCGGGCACCGAACCCGTCGATACCATTCGGCGCGTGATGCCAAGCCTTATTCCACGCAGTTCCAGCGCACCGCTCAGGTAATCACTGATGCATTAGCGGGCCAACGCAGCCCGCTAATGCACGCGCTTCAGGTGAGTTACACCCACTCGCCTTGCGTTACCTGAACGGGCAAAGCCGCAAAACGGGCTGGCCGCTGTGCGGTTTCTGGCTCGCAAATATCGTTCCCGGGTAAACGGAATACGGCAATCAACGCGGCAAGCCGTGCGACCTGTGCTTCCAATGCTAAAGCCGCTGAGGTGGAATCACTGACCATCGTTGCATTTTCCTGAATGGTACGATCCATGTCCGTCACGGCATCACCAATTTGCGCAATACCGCGACTCTGCTCGTCTGACGCCACCGAAATATCGTTCATGATGCGATCGACAGCGCCAATTGACGTCACAATGTCATGCATGGCACTACCCGCTTTTTCTACCAACACAGAACCTTCATCCACTCGGGTCACTGACTCTGCAATCAAGGCTTCAATCTCTCTGGCCGCTTGTGAACTGCGCTGCGCCAGATTACGCACTTCACTGGCGACCACGGCAAAACCACGCCCCTGTTCTCCGGCCCGTGCCGCTTCCACCGCCGCATTTAGCGCCAATATGTTGGTTTGAAAAGCAATGCTATTGATAACCGACGTGATATCCGCGATTTTCCGCGAGCTACCGGTAATATCAGACATCGTTGTTACTACCTGCTTAATGATCTCACCACCGCGGTTGGCGTTGCCCGATGCCTGACGCGCCAGTTGTCCAGCGTGCCGCGCGTTATGCGCATTGTTGGTCACCGTCGCGGTCAACTCTTCCATACTGGCAGCGGTTTCCACCATTGCGGCTGCTTGTTGATCGGTACGTGAGAACAAATGACGGTTACCGTCGGCAATGGCAGAAGAGGCCGTCGCCACCTGATGCGCACTGTCTCGAATGTCCACCATCAACCCACACAGCTTTTGCGTCATCTCCATCATGGCATGCGTCAGCATCCCCAGTTCGTCACGACGAACCTGGCCTACCACCACAGAGAGATCGCCTTGTGCAATGCGCTGCGCCAGTTCTAGGCTGTGTCCCTTAATTGCTTGAGCTATAGTATCCATCTGTTTCTAAGACACTTTGGATTATGGCTCGCTACGATCTTTCTGATGAAGCATGGGCAATCATTGAGCCCTTGTTACCAACCGTTTTGACATCTCCGCAGGCAGGCCGGCCATGGGCAGAACATCGCAAAATCGTCAACGGCATGTTCTGGATACTGTGTTCAGGTGCCCCATGGCGTGATTTACCTGAACGTTACGGCCTATGGAAAACCGTTTATAACCGTTTCAATAGATGGTCAAAGTCTGGAGTTATTAACATTATTTTTAATAGGTTACTTTCATTTCTTGATGCTCATGGACTTGTTGACTGGTCAGCCATTGCGCTGGATGGCAGCAATATCCGTGCGCTCAAATGTGCGGCTGGCGCTCAAAAAAACATCCCGATATTACCAACGATAACAGCCTGGGTCGCCCACGAGGTGGTTATGGCACCAAAATCCACATGGCGACTGACGGAAGCGGCATCCCGCTAAATATCGTACTGAGTGCTGGGCAGGCTCACGAAAGCCTGTTCGCGTTACGACTCCTGGACGGCATTGGCGTGCAACGGCAGAACGGTAGCATGAAGCGTCGTGGTCATGCGGTACTGGCTGACAAAGCCTACTCTGGCAATGCACTCCGTAATAAGTTGAAAAGAAAAGGGATAAAAACGGTTACTCCCCGAAAATCAAATGAAAAACTGGCTTCAGATGAGAGTGTAAAAAGATCTGTGTAAATGGCATTTTGAGGAAAACCTTCAGAGGACAAAAAATGCCTATCAGCAACGAACTTATTGACCAACTGCTTCAGGATTGCCACTCCCCTCAGGAGCTTCTGGGTGAATCAGGCCTACTCAAGCAGCTGACTAAAAGACTGGCGGAACGGGTTCTTCAAGCTGAGATGGAGATACACCTTGGGTATGCTAAACATGACCCGGCTGGTAATAATTCAGGCAACTCCCGCAATGGCAAGACATCCAAGAGCGTACGTAGCCAAAATGGGGCGCTCGAGCTCGATATTCCGCGCGACCGCAACAGTACCTTCGAGCCGACACTGATCGGTAAGCACGAAAAGCAGCTTAACGGCTTCGATGACCGCATTATTTCTCTCTATTCCAGAGGGCTATCAACCCGTGATATTCAGGCTCACTTTAAAGAAGTCTACGGGGTCGATGTTTCCGCTGGCTTCATTTCTCAAGTGACCAATGCCGTGATGGATGACGTTAAGCGCTGGCAGCAACGGCCGCTGGATGCGTTTTATCCCATTGTTTACCTTGACTGTATTGTGGTCAAAAGCCAGGACGGCGGAGCCGTGACCAACAAGTCTGTTTACTTGGCTCTAGGCATCAACGGCCAGGGCGAAAAAGAGCTGCTGGGGCTATGGATAGCCAAAACCGAGGGGGCCAAGTTCTGGTTATCTGTAATGACAGAACTGAAAAATCGTGGGCTACAGGACATCTTTATCGCCTGCTGCGATGGCCTGAAGGGCTTTCCTGATGCCATTGAAGCTGTTTACCCGCATACGCGGGTACAGCTCTGCATCGTGCATCAGGTGCGGAACTCGCTGCGCTACGTCGGCTGGAAAGAGCGTAAAGCCGTTGCTGCTGACCTCCGCACTATCTATAGTTCCGCAACGCTAGAGGGCGCTGAAGAGGCCCTGGATGCCTTCGCGGCCAAATGGGATGAACAGTTCCCGACGATCAGCCCATCGTGGAGAAATAATTGGGAACGTCTCATCGTCATTTTTGATTTTCCGCCGGAGATCCGCAAGGTTATCTACACCACCAACGCGATAGAGTCGTTAAATGATTCATTGCGCAAGATAACGAAAACGCGACGAATATTTCCAAGGCTTTGTTGAATAATTTAACATGCTGATTTACATAATTATTATAACACTTCAACAACTAAGTTTTCCAGCCGTAATGCTTTTTATTGTGCTAACTACTTGATTTGTCGTTCTAACAAAATACAGTCTCTGTACATGCATTCTACCTAAAGAAGATGTAAATCAAACGGTTAAATTATTCAACAAAGCCTATTTCCAACGGATGACTCGGTGCTAAAATTATTCTATCTAGCCTTGCATAATATCTCGGCTAAATGGACCCTACCAATCAGAGACTGGAAACCGGCTATGAGCCAATTCATGTTGATGTATGGAGATCGGATTTCCGGTTAAGCGATGGAGCCATTTACACGAAATTCTTTACAGACTCGACAGCGATGATTTCGTGGCTATGCGTGACTTTCACCGCCTTTTCTAACATTAGCGCCACTGAACAATACTTCTCCGCCGACAGCGATATTGCCCGTTCAACCACCTTATCCGTCAGCCCTACGCCCGTTACGACAAAATGCAGGTTGATATGGGTAAACAGACGCGGCGCTTCTTCACGACGCGTAGAGGATAATTTGACTTCACACCCGGTAATTGTATTGCGGCCCTTTTGCAAAATGGACACCACATCAATGGCGCTACAGCCACCTGCCGCCATTAACACCATCTCCATCGGACTGGGCGCTTTATCGCCAGCATTGCCATCCATCAAGATCTGATGCCCGGATGACGACTCACCGAGAAAGGTCAGATCTTCGACCCACTTTACGCGCGCTTGCATCCACAACTCCTCAAATTTATTTGAAAATTACTCACTGTTATATATAAAAACCGCCGATAACTAGAGATTAATCATGCTGAAGCGAGACAACACAAGACAGGCTCGTCAAGATGTGTTACAAACGGGAATAGAATTCGTTCCTTAAGTTTTATGCTGACGGTCAGAACGGGTCGTGACGTGGCCATACAGAGGCCAGTATATTACCTGACGTCAGTCCGCCAACACGGAATTTTTACTACTAGCACGTTAATACGCCGTACAGGGAACTCTGAACCCTGTAATTTGCGCAGTGAATTACAACAGAGGATAACAGCGAATGGTTCTCGGCAAACCGCAGACAGACCCGACTCTTGAATGGTTCCTTTCTCATTGTCATATTCACAAGTATCCATCGAAGAGCACGCTAATTCACCAAGGTGAAAAGGCAGAAACGCTTTACTACATCGTGAAAGGCTCAGTAGCTGTGCTGATCAAGGATGAAGAAGGCAAGGAAATGATCCTCTCCTACCTCAACCAGGGGGATTTTATTGGAGAACTGGGCCTGTTCGAAGAGGGCCAGGAACGCAGCGCATGGGTAAGGGCAAAAACTGCCTGTGAAGTCGCTGAAATCTCCTACAAAAAATTCCGTCAACTGATCCAGGTCAACCCGGATATTCTGATGCGTCTTTCCTCACAGATGGCGCGTCGCCTCCAGGTGACTTCCCAGAAAGTGGGCAATCTGGCCTTCCTGGATGTCACCGGCCGCATTGCACAGACGTTGTTGAACCTGGCGAAGCAACCCGATGCCATGACGCACCCGGATGGGATGCAAATCAAGATCACGCGTCAGGAAATTGGTCAGATTGTTGGCTGTTCCCGCGAAACGGTAGGCCGTATTCTGAAAATGCTGGAAGATCAGAACCTGATCTCGGCACACGGCAAAACTATCGTGGTATACGGCACACGCTGATACCCTCAGCGCCGTTGAGACAAAAGCACGTTGTGCACTGCGCAGCGTGCTTTTGATAAGTCTAGGCTGTGTCCCTTAATTGCTTGAGCTATAGTATCCATCTGTTTCTAAGACACTTTGGATTATGGCTCGCTACGATCTTTCTGATGAAGCATGGGCAATCATTGAGCCCTTGTTACCAACCGTTTTGACATCTCCGCAGGCAGGCCGGCCATGGGCAGAACATCGCAAAATCGTCAACGGCATGTTCTGGATACTGTGTTCAGGTGCCCCATGGCGTGATTTACCTGAACGTTACGGCCCATGGAAAACCGCTTATAACCGTTTCAATAGATGGTCAAAGTCTGGAATTATTAACATTATTTTTAATAGGTTACTTTCATTTCTTGATGCTCATGGACTTGTTGACTGGTCAGCCACTGCGCTGGATGGCAGCAATATCCGTGCGCTCAAATGTGCGGCTGGCGCTCAAAAAAACATCCCGATATTGGCTTTGTTGAATAATTTAACCGTTTGATTTACATCTTCTTTAGTTAGAATGCATTTACAGAGAATGTATTTTGTTAGAACGACAAATCAAATAGTTAGCACAATAAAAAGCATTCCGAGAGGAAAAATTAGTCGTTGAAATTTTATAATGCTTATATAAATCAGTATCTTAAGTTATTCAACAAAGCCCCCGATATTACCAACGATAACAGCCTGGGTCGCTCACGAGGTGGTTATGGCACCAAAATCCACATGGCGACTGACGGAAGCGGCATCCCGCTAAATATCGTACTGAGTGCTGGGCAGGCTCACGAAAGCCTGTTCGCGTTACGACTCCTGGACGGCATTGGCGTGCAACGGCAGAACGGTAGCATGAAGCGTCGTGGTCATGCGGTACTGGCTGACAAAGCCTACTCTGGCAATGCACTCCGTAACGAGTTGAAAAGAAAAGGGATAAGAGCGGTTATTCCCCGAAAATCAAATGAAAAACTGGCTTCAGATGGACGCTCACAACTTTATCGTGATGCTTATCGCCGTCGCAACGTTGTAGAAAGATGTTTTGGCCGTTTAAAGGAATATAGACGGATTGCCACACGTTATGAAAAAACGGCAAGAAACTATCTAGCAATGGTGAAACTGGGCTGCATCCGCTTGTTTTACGCCCGGTTACGTAATTAAGGTACACAGCCTAGGCTACTCCGCTTTCACCACCGCTTCGACCGCCCGCGCGAACCGCGCCATGCCCTGATCGATATCTTCCAGATCAATCACCAGCGACGGCACAAAACGCACCACGTTAGGCCCGGCGACCAGCACCATCACGCCTTGCTCTGCGGCTGCGGCAAGGAACTTACCCGCCTGACCGTGCCATTTCGGCTTCAGTTCGGCGCCCATCAGCAGGCCCATACCGCGAATCTGTTCAAAAATACCGTGCTCTTCATTAATCGCCTGAAGAATCGAGACGAAACGCTCGTGGCGTGCTTGTACACCGGAAAGCACCTGTGGGGTATTGATGGTGTCCAATGCAGCTTCAGCCACCGCACAAGCCAGCGGGTTACCGCCGTAGGTAGTACCGTGTACGCCGACGGTCATTACAGAGGCGACGTCTTCAGTGGTCAGCATGGCGCTGATGGGGAAACCGCCGCCCAACGCTTTCGCCGTGGTGAGAATATCCGGCGTCACGCCATAGTGCATGTAGGTAAACAGCTTGCCGGAACGCCCCATGCCGCTTTGCACTTCATCAAACACCAGCAGCGCGTGATGCTGATCGCACAGTTCACGCACGCCTTTGAGGAATTCCGGCGTGGCCGGTGTAATGCCACCTTCCCCCTGAATCGGCTCCAGCACCACGGCACAGGTGTGGTCATCCATCACCGCTTTTACTGCGGCCAGATCGTTGAACGGCACGTGCACGATATCGGCCGGTTTTGGTCCGAAGCCATCCGCGTATTTCGCCTGGCCACCGACCGACACAGTGAACAAGGTGCGACCGTGAAACGCATTGTAGAACGCAATGATTTTGGTTTTATACGGGCTGTGGCGCTTAATCGCATAGTGACGAGCTAGTTTGAAAGCCGCTTCGTTGGCTTCCGCTCCAGAGTTAACAAAGAACACGCGCTCGGCAAAGGTGGCGTCGATCAATTTGCTGGCCAGACGCAGCGCGGGCTCATTGGTGAAGATATTGCTGGTGTGCCACAGAGTTTCGCCCTGCTGCTTTAACGCCGCCACCAGAGCCGGGTGGCAGTGGCCTAATGCCGTTACCGCAATCCCACCAGCAAAGTCGATATACTCGCGCGCTTGCTGATCCCATACGCGACTCCCCTTGCCTTTAACAGGCACAAATTGCGCCGGTGCGTATACGGGTAGAATCACCTTGTCATGCGTCGCACGGGTTACCGCCTTTGAATCTGTTGTCATTTGCTTCCGTCCATATCGCTTGAAGGTGAAAATATAATCATAAAATATGCATAAAAAATCAATACGCAAGGTTATAAAATAGCGCGTTATGACAGTCCGTTTTATCGCAACCGGTGCTGATAACCTCAGGTATTAAGGAAATTCTGCAACAATTGATGCCCTTGCTCACTCAGAATACTCTCCGGGTGAAACTGCACCCCTTCTAACGGCAAGATACGGTGGCGTATTCCCATGATTTCATCACGCTCGCCGTCACGCTCCGTCCAGGCCGTAACATCAAAATCAGCGGGCAAAGAGGTGGGGTCGATCACCAGAGAGTGGTAGCGCGTCACCGTCAAAGGCAGCGCCAGCCCGCTAAAAACGCCGCTCCCGGTGTGCTGGATCACGGAGGTTTTGCCGTGCATCACCTGACGTGCCCGCACTACGCGCGCACCAAATGCCTGCCCCATCGCCTGATGGCCGAGACACACGCCCAGAATGGGCAGTTTGCCTGCAAAATGGCGAATCGCCGCCAGAGAAATACCCGCGTCATCCGGTGTACAAGGACCGGGGGAGATCACCAGATGTGTAGGAGCCAGCGTTTCAATGTCCGCCAGCGTCAGGGTGTCGTTGCGTTTCACCAACACTGCGGCGCCCAGTTCACAAAAGTACTGGTAGAGGTTGTAGGTGAAGGAGTCGTAGTTGTCGATGAGTAGTAGCATGGGGCAAGTTTACGCGAAAAAGAGATGCTGTAGGCTACTGTGCTTGTAGGTGATTAGGCAATGAATAACTTTTTATTATTATTTTTCAATATATTATGCAATTAACAAAAAACCGGACACCTCAGTGCCCGGTTTGCAAGTGTGGTGTGAAATACGATGATCTAAACCATCGGCCTGACATAAACCCAAAGGGTAAAGGCAACTCCTGGTGCCCAGCCGCTATTGGATGTATGCGCGCTCCGGCAGCGATAACCCCCCCCTTGTGCGAAACATAAACGTCCACAGGATAAAACACGTTATTCGGAGACCACGGCGCCGGATTTTCCGTCTCGCCACCACCACCAATGAAGTTAACGTCGAAGGCGGAGTAAGAACCTATCCCAAAAGGAATTGTCAGTTAATAAGTAATGGCAATTTCTGAGGGAAGTATGGCAAGCAATAAGTGGCAGATCAGCGATGAACTCTGGGGGAAAATGGTTCCGTTGCTCCCGGAGCACAAAACCCACCATCCGCTGGGTACGCATCGCAGGCGGGTTGATAATCGTGCCGCAATGAACGCCATTCTCTTTGTGCTCAGAACGGGTTGCCAGTGGAATGCCCTGAATGCCACCGGGATATGCTCGTCAAGCTCCGCTCACCGCCGCTTCCAGGAGTGGCGGGATGCAGGAGTTTTTGAACGGTTCTGGCAGAACGGGTTGCTGGCCTGCGAGCAGCTGGATGCTATCGACTGGTCATGGCTGTCGATGGATGGTTGTATGACGAAGTCACCGCTGGCAGGCTCAAAAAAACAGGACGGAATCCCACAGACCGGGGGAAACAGGGTGTAAAGCGTAGCCTGATGACCGATGCGAACGGGCTTCCCCTCTCTCTGGTTGTCTCAGGGGCAAATACCCACGACATAAAGCTGGTTGCTGATACTCTCGACGCCCTTCAGACGGGCAGACGCGGCAGAAAGCTCCGCCTCTGTCTGGACAAAGGCTATGAAGCCGGATGGCTGGAGGCCTGTCTGAAAAGTCGTCGTTACGAACCTCATATCCAGTCAAGGAAAGAGGAGTCGGAAGCCATCAAAAACACGGATTTTAAAGCTCACCGCTGGGTAGTGGAGAGAACGCACAGCTGGATGAATCGCTTTCGTCGGGTTCTGACTCGCTGGGAGAAGAAAGTCGAAAATTATGAGGCGATGCTGCATTTTACCTGCGGCATCATTGTCTGGAATAAAATCCTATTGGGATAGATTCTAAGTATCATAATAATTAGCCAAATAAATAATAATCAACCATAGCACCACATGACTACGATTCCATATAACTTACCGGAAACGCCCCATTCCCACTCGAAACGCAACAAAGTGACCCACTTGCCAGAGTCGGATAAAATCACCGTTCTGGCCATACTGGAGAGCCTGTTGCATGCAGGGAAAACCTCTGACTCAGAAAGAACGGTTCTACATCGAAAAGCGGCGTGGTGAAGGTGTCAACCAAGCTACCATCGCCAGAGAGCTTGCTCTGCCTCGCTCGACCATCAGCAGGGAACTCAGACGCAATATCGACCCTACTTTCAATGGTGTCTACTGCTGTAGAAGGGCGGACACTCTGGCCCGGGAACGCCGTCATAAGCCTCTGCCAAACAATGCTTTTTACCCGTTGGAGCCACACATTCAGAACTTCATCAGGCAGGCGCTTTCCACTCACTCTTCACCTGAAATCATCAGTGGCCGTTTGCACCTGGAATTCGGTATATCTGTCAGCAAGAATACGCTCTATCGCTATATCCTGCAGGAGAGACAGGCTGGCGGGGAGCTATATCAGCAACTTCCTCATCGGGGAAAACGTTACAGGTACAATGCCGAAAACCTCAAATCAGGCCCTATTCCCAACCGTGTTGGTATTGAGTATCGCCCAGCTCAAGCCGAGCTTAAACAGGAGCCTGGCCACTTCGAAATTGACACTATTTTTGGCAAAGACCAGAAGTCATTCTTGTTAACCATCGTAGATAAAGCATTGAAAACCGTCATCATTCGCAAACTGCCTAATAAGCGTGCGGAGACTGTGGTTGCTGCTTTCAGGGACATTGAAGCTAATACCTTTTGCAAGTTTAAGACCCTAACAGCTGATAACGGCCCTGAATTCGCTCTGCACGAGCAAATTACTCAAATCACAGGGGCGCAGGTCTACTTTGCCCATCCTTATCATTCCTGGGAGAGGGGCTTGAATGAGCACACCAACGGGCTGATACGACGTTTTTACCCAAAGGGAACAGACTTCAGTCAGGTCAGTCATCGTAAGATTGCCGAACTCGAACACATACTCAATACAAGGGGCAGAAAATCGCTGGGCTATCGTTCCCCCAATGAGGTATTTTTAACGCACTTACTGGTGTCATAAGCCTCTACCGTTTTGTTGCGTTTCGAGTGGGAATGGGGCAACCATCAAGGCCACACAATGTGGCCTTGAAAGCAATCCCAGAAATTCTCAACAACGTTTATGGCAGCACTTTAGCCGATTTAATCACGATCGGTTTGCTTGGCACATTCTGGTAAGGGCCAACGTTGCTGGTTTGCACTTGAGAGATTTTGTCTGCAACATCCATCCCTTTCACCACTTTACCAAACACCGCATAGCCAAAATCGCGCTGACCGTGATCGAGGAAAGCATTATCTGCAACATTAATAAAGAACTGACTGGTGGCACTGTCTTTTTCAGCGGTGCGCGCCATGGCGATAGTGCCACGCACGTTGCGCAAACCGTTGTCTGCTTCGTTCTTGATCGGTGGGTTAGTGGCTTTTTGCTTCATCTCATCCACAAAGCCGCCGCCCTGAACCATAAAACCAGGGATCACGCGGTGAAAGGTGGTGCCGTTGTAGAAGCCACTATTCACGTACTCAACGAAATTTTTCACTGACACCGGCGCTTTCTGGTTATCCAGCGCTAACTCGATGTTGCCTTCAGACGTGGTTAGCAAAACGCGCGTGGTGGTGGCAGGGGCAGCGATCGCCGATGACACCATGACCGAAGATGAAAACATTGTCAGTGAAACCAGGGCTGCCGCAGCAACCAGAGTACGTTTGAACATGAGAATTCCTTTTTGATCGGGGGCTACAAGAAAGCGTAACGATTGTAAATACCCGCACTCCTTAACGCGACCCTTTTACTTTTTTTTACTTAAGGGTATGCCACAACGTTACGGCCATTAGGTATAGCATACCAGCGCAGTATCGGCGACGATCGTAAAAAAAGACGGGTAAATAACCCGTCTTGTTAGCACATCATGCAGCTTTTACCCGAACTATTACCCCATTCGCTCCGAACGCACGGCCAAATCGCGGCTGTATTGTAGGCTGGCATCCACCAGCATGGTGGTATAGCTAAACGACTTAATTTTGATTACATTATTTAAATGAGCTATTCAATTGATTTTAGACGTAAAGTGATATCTACACGGAAAAACGAAGGGTTGAGTATCCGAGAAACAGCGAAGCAATTTCGGATTGGCCCTGCCTCTGTATCGCGTTGGATTAATCAAATAGAGTCAAAAGCATCGACCACGCGTCAGCGCAAGATCGATAAATCCGAGTTGATAAAAGATGTTGAACAATATCCAGATGCTTACCAAAAAGAACGTGCAGAGCGTTTTGGCGTTTGTCAGAAGGCCATTTGGCAAGCGCTTAAAAAGCTGGGATTGACCTATAAAAAAAACTCTACGTCATCCGAAAGCCGACGAAAACGCCCGGCAGGGATTTCAACAAAAAAAACAACAGTATGAAAAAGAAGGTAAACCTATTGTTTTTATTGATGAAAGTGGTTTTTCACACGATACCCCACGGACTCACGGCTATTCCCCAAAAGGTCAACGGTGTTTTGGCCTGAAGAACTGGGGAGCTAGGGGAAGAACAAATGTTATCGGCGCTTTATTAGGCACAACGCTGTTTGCTATCGGATTATTTGATATCAATATTAACAGCGATGTTTTCTATGCCTGGGTCACACAAGTCCTTATCCCAGTACTCCCTAAAAACAGTGTAATCATGATGGACAATGCCACTTTTCACAAAAAACATAATATTCAACAAGTCATCATCGATGCAGGGTATATGGTGGAGTATTTGCCTACATATTCGCCAGATCTTAACCCAATTGAGCATAAATGGGCACAAGCAAAAAGCAAAAAAAGAGAGATGGGTTGCGATACAGAGAGTTTGTTCTCAGTCCATATGGTGTAATCAAAATTAAGTCGCTTGGCTATATTGAGTATCGCCCAGCTCAAGCCGAGCTTAAACAGGAGCCTGGCCACTTCGAAATTGACACTATTTTTGGCAAAGACCAGAAGTCATTCTTGTTAACCATCGTAGATAACGCATTGAAAACCGTCATCATTCGCAAACTGCCTAATAAGCGTGCGGAGACTGTGGTTGCTGCTTTCAGGGACATTGAAGCTAATACCTTTTGCAAGTTTAAGACCCTAACAGCTGATAACGGCCCTGAATTCGCTCTGCACGAGCAAATTACTCAAATCACAGGGGCGCAGGTCTACTTTGCCCATCCTTATCATTCCTGGGAGAGGGGCTTGAATGAGCACACCAACGGGCTGATACGACGTTTTTACACAAAGGGAACAGACTTCAGTCAGGTCAGTCATCGTAAGATTGCCGAACTCGAACACATACTCAATACAAGGGGCAGAAAATCGCTGGGTTATCGTTCTCCAAATGAGGTATTTTTAACGCACTTACAGGCGGCATAATGCCCTACCGTTTTGTTGCGTTTCGACTGTGAATGGGGCGCTGATACTGCGGCTGATAAAGCATATACCGGGCTTTGTTGAATAATTTAAGATACTGATTTATATAAGCATTATAAAATTTCAACGACTAATTTTTCCTCTCGGAATGCTTTTTATTGTGCTAACTATTTGATTTGTCGTTCTAACAAAATACATTCTCTGTAAATGCATTCTAACTAAAGAAGATGTAAATCAAACGGTTAAATTATTCAACAAAGCCCATATACCGGAGAAGCATTTCCGGATGGTGCGTTACTTTGGTTTTCTGGCTAACCGCGTAGTGGGAAAACTGTTGCCTCTGGTGAGAAAAGCCCTGGGGCAGGATAATGTGAAAAAAGCAGCGCCAGTGACATACACAACGCTGAGTCAGGGATTACTGAATACAGACCCGTTTGCCTGCCTGCTGTGCGGGGCAAAAATGGCGTTCAGCCGGGCGCTGCCGGCAACGGCCATGGAGAAGCGAATCGCGAACGCCGGGGAGATAGCGCGAATGCGTTACGTTGGATAATGCGGGGAAACTCTGCCTGGAATTCGGCGATGTAATCAAAAAACGCGCAATGTGTTCAAAAATCACCCAAACACAGAGGCATTCACGATAAAAAAGCCGGTTTTCATCGTTGCCAGCCCCCGAAATCAGGGGCCCCAAAAAGTTTGAAATTCCTAGGCGTTCAATAAGTTCGTTGCTGATAGGCATTTTTTGTCCTCTGAAGGTTTTCCTCAAAATGCCATTTACACAGATCTTTTTACACTCTCAATTAAGGGACACAGCCTAGTGATCAGATCCGCCAGTCACCTAAAAGTTCGATTTATTCAGCAAAGCCTATATTCAGTTGATTACCGGATTGTCTGTTGATTCGTTACACCAATATACTCAACGTACTTCTGATATGCTCGGCAAGGCCACCAGACAGGCTTACTTCACCTGCCTTCTGCTGAATATGCAGATGCATCTTGAAGTACGTTGAGTATATAAGCCTCTGGTATAATCGAGGGATAAAATAAAAGGGATGCTTGCAATAGGCTATCAGTAAAAAATATCTCTGTGAGTAACGCGGTAATCCCTCGGTGAGTTTTTGGAGTTCGATAATTATGTCAGGAAGCGTCATGAAGATAAAATACTCTCTTGATATCTTTCTGTTGGTATTCCGCAGAGAGTCTGGTGTAATGATATTGCCGTTTGCTATTATGTTTCCAATGTTATTGATGTTTTTTTCTTTTGCACTTGATGGGGCGTATTTCCAGTCAACCCGTGCCCGATTGGCAGATGCGATGAATCAGGGGACATTAGCCATTGCGATAAACGATCGCTGCGATTACGTAGCGGATAAAGAATGTGCTGTTAAGCATAGAAATAAGGAAGCCAATAAAAAACTTCTGAGTCACTATTTGAATTATTATTTTCCCAACATAACTTTTACCGATAACGATCTGGACGTTATTGTCAATCTAAACCGTAACAATGCAAAAGAATTAACGTCAATTGATTATAATGGAACAGGGATTGCGAAATTACATCCTATCTTCAAAAAATATAACGGAGTTGGATTTAGCGATGATGTCATCGTTCGTGCAGACAGTTCCGCCGGTACGGTAAGAAAATTGGTGGAAAATCACAATATTCCTACGGATTTCGTTTTTATTGTAGACGTTTCTGAGTCAATGCGCGAGAAGATTAGTGGGTCTGATGATGATATTAAATACGATATTTTAAAAAAGGCGATAGTGGATATTTCCCAAGCTATTTTTAATAATAACAAGAAAAATACCATTGGCATTGTTCCTTTTAATGTTGGTGTTCCTGTTAAATTGAGTAAAACAAACCTTTTTGGTGGAAAAGAAACAGGCTGTTCTTTTGCCGGGAAGCTCAAAAAACAGTATACGGAGTTCAGAAGTAAAAGTGTTGATTTCAATTTTTGGTATAACAAATATTTAGATGATAAAGTAAATAACATCAAAAAACAGGATGAGCTAATCACCTCTTTTTATGAAAAAACCGTTGCAGTTGTTTTGCATCTTACCATGCCGCAAATGGTTGATAAAAAATGGTGCACTACATATTCGGAGAAAAATATTCCTTTTTACAGCTGTGATGCTGATTCTCGTGCTAATTTGCGGGCGCATACTGATGAATATAATCTTCATTATGATCATGTTAAAAAATTAAACAAAATAGCAGATGAATATTTGAGTATTGTAAATTCTGAAACTATTGATTTCAATGAAGCTTTGAAGGATAAAAATTTGTTTTCTGACAGTTCAGTCACTACTTATACCTACTTTCCTTATCGTCTTCATAATGAGTATCATCCCATGTTTCATCACATGTGTGAATATGTTAACTATTTTACCTTTTATCGACCAGGAAGAAATACTATTAATTCACATAAGCTGAATGATTTTGTTAAGGAAATGAAATATAGGCAGTCGCCGCCCTCTTATTTAATTGAATTAACCTCTAATCCTGAAGTTATCTCTCAATTTGAGAAAATGAGTGTTATGGGAGGATACACTGACACTATCAGTGGTTTGCTGCGATCGCTACCTGTGATTGCGAAGGGTCATAATGCTAAAAAGGTCATTATCATGGTTACTGATGGGGATGATACCTATAGGGGTCCGAAAAGTTTATCCAGCAAGCTCCATAAGGATTACAAAATTTGTAAAAGAATAAAAGAGGGTTTATTAACTTATAATAAAATCTATAAGACAAACGAGGTAGATATCTTTTACATTTCATTGAGCTCCACAAAAGGCGATGATAGACATATTAAGTTTTGGAGAGAGTTCTGTGTTGGAGACGATAATGCTTTTGTTGCGAATGATTATCTAAGCCTGGTGAATATACTAACAAAAGTATATAAAAAAGAGAGAATAAACTTTATCGATAAAAGTCGTTTTTAATCGATAGGCTTCGTCCGTATTTGGGAGGGATATGAGAACAATTGTTATTGCGGATATACTCTATTATCGTTATAAAAGGGCTGAGCGAACTTTTTTATAAAAAATTCGACGGCAATCCTGATGTGGATGTATTCGATCACTACAACGAGAAAAAGCTAAAGCGTAGAGGAGAATACCGTAATGCGCTGGTTATTGGTAATCAAACCTTTCATGAGATGGAGAGGAGCAATCGATTATTGCTCGCCAATAACAGCGATATTATTGTTTATTGTATCCCTGATTTTTCGGTGGGTTTAGTTTATCAGAGTTGGTAGGGCCTGCGCATCTGTCGTCCCGCTCAGCGATAAATCAGCACAGATAATTTCATGCGTTGCACTGTCTGCGGCTAGATGAAGCGCCCCATTCCCACTCGAAACGCAACAAAGTGACCCACTGGCCAGAGTCGGATAAAATCACCGTTCTGGCCCTACTGGAGATCCCGTTGCATGCAGGGAAAACATCTGACTCACAAAGAACGGTTCTACATCGAAAAGCGGCGTGGTGATGGGGTTAACCAGGCCACCATCGCCCGGGAACTGGAGCTTCCTCGTTCTACCATCAGCAGGGAACTCAGACGCAATACCGACGCCGCTTTCAACGGGGTCTATTCCTGCAGAAGGGCCGAAACGTTGGCCAGAGGGCGGCGGCAGAAAACACGGCCGGACAGCGTGATTAACCAGCTTGAACCGCACATTCAGGACTTTATCATAACGGCGCTGTCTACCCACACCTCACCTGAGGTCATCAGTGGGCGCCTGGTCCTGGAATTTGGCCTGTCCGTCAGCAAGAACTCGCTCTATCGCTATATCCAGCAGGAGCGCCGGGCCGGCGGTGAGCTGTATCAGCAGCTCCCTCATCGGGGTAAACGGTATAACTATCAGACCGATGAGAACAAACGCGGTCCTATTCCCAACCGTGTTGGCATTGAGCAGCGGCCGGCCGTTGCTGACCTCAAGCAGGAACCCGGGCATTTCGAGATTGACACCATCTTTGGCAAAGATCAGAAATCATTCCTGCTGACGGTGGTCGATAAAGCCGTCAAGCTGGTCATCATTCGCAAACTGCCCAACAAGCGAGCAGAGACAGTGGTAGCGGCCTTCAGGGACATCGTTGCCAATACCTTCTGCGAGTTTAAAACCCTGACTGCTGACAACGGTTCTGAATTTTCCCAGCACGGGGAAATTACAAAAGTCACGGGGGCACCGGTCTACTTTGCCCGGCCATATCATTCCTGGGAACGCGGGTTGAATGAGCATACCAACGGGCTGATACGGCGTTTTTACGCGAAGGGAACGGACTTCAATTATGTCACCCATCGCAAGGTTGCAGCACTCGAACACCTGCTCAATACGCGAGGCAGAAAATCGCTGGGTTATCGTTCTCCAAATGAGGTATTTTTAACGCACTTACAGGCGGCATAATGCCCTACCGTTTTGTTGCGTTTCGACTGGGAATGGGGCAGCGACTTAATTTTGATTACACCATATGGACTGAGAACAAACTCTCTGTATCGCAACCCATCTCTCTTTTTTTGCTTTTTGCTTGTGCCCATTTATGCTCAATTGGGTTAAGATCTGGCGAATATGTAGGCAAATACTCCACCATATACCCTGCATCGATGATGACTTGTTGAATATTATGTTTTTTGTGAAAAGTGGCATTGTCCATCATGATTACACTGTTTTTAGGGAGTACTGGGATAAGGACTTGTGTGACCCAGGCATAGAAAACATCGCTGTTAATATTGATATCAAATAATCCGATAGCAAACAGCGTTGTGCCTAATAAAGCGCCGATAACATTTGTTCTTCCCCTAGCTCCCCAGTTCTTCAGGCCAAAACACCGTTGACCTTTTGGGGAATAGCCGTGAGTCCGTGGGGTATCGTGTGAAAAACCACTTTCATCAATAAAAACAATAGGTTTACCTTCTTTTTCATACTGTTGTTTTTTTTGTTGAAATCCCTGCCGGGCGTTTTCGTCGGCTTTCGGATGACGTAGAGTTTTTTTTATAGGTCAATCCCAGCTTTTTAAGCGCTTGCCAAATGGCCTTCTGACAAACGCCAAAACGCTCTGCACGTTCTTTTTGGTAAGCATCTGGATATTGTTCAACATCTTTTATCAACTCGGAGGCTTTGTTGAATAATTTAACCGTTTGATTTACATCTTCTTTAGTTAGAATGCATTTACAGAGAATGTATTTTGTTAGAACGACAAATCAAATAGTTAGCACAATAAAAAGCATTCCGAGAGGAAAAATTAGTCGTTGAAATTTTATAATGCTTATATAAATCAGTATCTTAAATTATTCAACAAAGCCCAACTCGGATTTATCGATCTTTCGCTGACGCGTGGTCGATGCTTTTGACTCTATTTGATTAATCCAACGCGATACAGAGGCAGGGCCAATCCGAAATTGCTTCGCTGTTTCTCGGATACTCAACCCTTCGTTTTTCCGTGTAGATATCACTTTACGTCTAAAATCAATTGAATAGCTCATTTAAATAATGTAATCAAAATTAAGTCGTTTAGCTATACACAACGCTGAGTCAGGGATTACTGAATACAGACCCGTTTGCCTGCCTGCTGTGCGGGGCAAAAATGGCGTTCAGCCGGGCGCTGCCGGCAACGGCCCTGGAGAAGCTAATCGCGAACGCCGGGGAGATAGCGCGAATGCGTTACGTTGGATAATGCGGGGAAACTCTGCCTGGAATTCGGCGATGTAATCAAAAAACGCGCAATGTGTTCAAAAATCACCCAAACACAGAGGCATTCACGATAAAAAAGCCGGTTTTCATCGTTGCCAGCCCCCGAAATCAGGGGCCCCAAAAAGTTTGAAATTCCTAGGCGTTAAATTAAGGCGCAACGCGCTTGGCGCAGACTGCTGAAGCAGGCATGAAAGGTTTTACTCGATTAACGGCGTGGCAGCATCAGCGCAATAGCGCCAACCAAACAGACCTCAAGCGGTCTTTAATGAGTATAGCCAACCGACTTAAAAATGATTACATCCTATGCCCTGATATGCGGCAAAGAAGCATAGCTGGCTGTTATCAAAATAATGTCGCTTGGCTATATAAACAAGCGTCAACACGCTTTCATCGTAAATGCGCGCCATATCATCACCTAAGTGATTATTCAGTGAAAAATCTTTTGCGGATTGAATTATGGCGCAGGTCATCCTGATTTTTTTCTCTGCGCATGGTTATCCTTCAGCTTATGCATCAGACATATCAAAGACACAAAGAACGCCTTCCTCTGCCGATTGTTGGTTATAATCAATCCATCGCTGTACGACGTTTGCGGTTAAATTTTTTTATATAACCCGTTGATTAAAAGCTTCATCAGCACGTCGGCTTTTCATTGAACAGGAGGAAACGGATGCCCACACCGGTCGATCCGCATCGTTCAACATCCACCGCGTCATCGGCACAGAAGGCTACGTCTTCATGGCTTTCCCGATGTAAGCGCATTGCACAACGGGTTCAGGCCATCCCTAGCATTGCACACCTGATCCGTGCCGGAAAGCGTTTCAACGATCGCATGGGAAACCAGTTTGGCGCCGCCATCACCTATTTTTCCTTTCTGTCGCTGATCCCCATTTTGATGGTTTCCTTCGCTACTGTCGGTTTCGTGCTTGCCTCCAACCCCGATATGCTGACGCAGTTGATTGACCGCATCGTCAACAGCATCAGCGATCCCAACCTGGCGCTGACGTTAAAAAATACGGTAAAGACCGCCGTTGAACAGCGCACCACCGTTGGTGTCACCGGACTGCTGATCGCGCTCTATTCCGGTATCAGTTGGATGGGCAATTTGCGTGAAGCGATCCGCGCCCAATCCCGTGACGTATGGGAACGCAAGCCGCACGAAGAAGAAAAAATCTATTTGCAGTACGTGCGGGATTTTCTCTCCCTGATAGGGCTGTTGATCGCGCTGACCATTACGATGTTTCTCACTTCGGCGGCAGGTACGGCACAAAGTGCCATCGTTTCTGCACTCGGGCTAGAAGGCATCGAATGGCTGCGGCCCCTGCTGCGCGTGATCACACTCACCATCTCTATATCCGCTAACTATTTAGTTTTCCTTTGGATTTTCATGATATTGCCGCGCCACAAGCCGAAGCACAAAGCACTGCTGCGCGGCACGCTGCTCGCCGCCGTGGGGTTTGAGGCCATCAAATTCGCCATGACGGTCGCATTGCCAAAACTCGCCAGCACCCCGTCCGGTGCCGCTTTTGGCTCGGTGATTGGCCTGATGGCCTTCTTCTACTTCTTTGCTCGCCTCACGCTGTTTTGTGCGGCATGGATTGCAACGGCGAACTATAAAGGCGATAAATCAACAGATGACACACCACGCTAACCAATAACGGGAGATCCCATGCCATTTGTTAACATTAAAATCACGCGCGATGGCGCCACCACAGAGCAAAAGCGCCAGTTGATTGCAGGCGTCACCCAATTATTGGTCGACGTTATGGGTAAAAATCCGGCCACCACCACCGTTATCATTAAACTAGTTGCTGAATAGAGACTTGCATTTTTTGTCAGGCTATTGAGAATAAAAAGAGGTTTAACTTAGAGAATAAAGGTTTGAAATGATCAACAAAGAGCGGTTGTTACGAGATAATCGTTTATGTAAAGCAATCATTGGATTATCAGTCGAAGAATTGAAAAATTTAGCCGCTGAATTTTCAGCTTGTTATTTGATTTATCGGAAAAAGAATCGAAAAGATCACGAGCGGCAGATGGGTGCAGGGCAGAAAGGATTTATCCCAACCCCATTAGATAAACTGCTTTTTATTTTATTGTATTTAAAATGTTATCCGACCTATGATTTGCAAGGACTTCTTTTTGGTTTAGATAGAACACGGGTATGTCGCTGGGTAAAAATATTATTGCCGGTTTTAGAGATGACCTTGGGGCGAGAATGTGTTTTGCCCGCTCGTCAAATTCGCTCTGCTGAGGAATTTTTTCGCGCCTTTCCTGGAGTTAAAGACGTCTTTATTGATGGGACAGAGCGACCTGTCCAAAAGCCTAAGAATCTGCGTCGGCGAAAAAAAATGTATTCGGGAAAGAAAAGACAGACCACTCGAAAAGGGCTTATTATGACTGACGAAACAAGGCAAATTGGATTTATCCCCATGAGCAAAAATGGGCGCGGTCACGATAAACGCTTACTCGATAAAGTCGATATAATTCGCCATATTCCTCCTGAGGTAACCATCTGGGCAGATACCGGTTTTCAAGGTATAGATAAA
Source organism: Symbiopectobacterium purcellii (assembly GCF_052050035.1). Classification (GTDB taxonomy): domain Bacteria; phylum Pseudomonadota; class Gammaproteobacteria; order Enterobacterales; family Enterobacteriaceae; genus Symbiopectobacterium; species Symbiopectobacterium purcellii_A. Next base: position 1,339,008 of record NZ_CP189882.1, on the reverse strand, counting down.
CAGCATCCTAATACACAAATCCCAAAAAAAGGAACTCGAAAAAGACCTTTATCGCCTGAACAAAAACAAGAAAATAAAATAATCTCGGGCATCCGTATTACAGTTGAACACGCCATCGCGGGTATCAAGCGGAGACTGTAAAATAATCTGTGTAAATGGCATTTTGAGGAAAACCTTCAAAGGATAACAAAATGCCTATCAGCAACGAACTTATTGACCAACTGCTTCAAGATTGTCACTCCCCTCAGGATCTGCTGGGTGAATCAGGCCTACTCAAGGTGCTGACTAAAAGACTGGCGGAACGGGTTCTTGAAGCTGAGATGGAGATGCACCTTGGGTATGCTAAGCATGACCCGGCTGGTAATCATTCAGGCAACTCACGCAATGGCAAGACATCCAAGAGCGTACGTAGCCAAAATGGGGAGATCGAGCTCGATATTCCGCGCGACCGCAACAGTACCTTCGAGCCGACACTGATCGGTAAGCACGAAAAACAGCTTAACGGCTTCGATGACCGCATTATTTCTCTCTATTCCAGAGGGTTATCAACCCGTGATATTCAGGCACACTTTAAAGAAGTCTACGGGGTCGATGTTTCCGCTGGCTTCATTTCTCAAGTGACCAATGCTGTGATGGATGAAGTTAAGCGCTGGCAGCAACGGCCGCTGGATGCGCTTTATCCCATTGTTTACCTTGACTGTATTGTTGTCAAAAGCCAGGACGGCGGAGCCGTGGCCAACAAGTCTGTTTATCTGGCCCTCGGCGTCAACGGCCAGGGCGAAAAAGAGCTGCTGGGGCTATGGATAGCCAAAACTGAGGGGGCCAAGTTCTGGTTATCTGTGATGACAGAACTGAAAAATCGTGGGCTAAAGGACATCTTCGTCGCCTGCTGCGATGGCCTGAAAGGCTTTCCTGATGCCATTGAAGCTGTTTACCCGCATACGCGGGTACAGCTCTGCATTGTGCATCAGGTGCGGAACTCGCTGCGCTACGTCGGCTGGAAAGAGCGTAAGGCCGTTGCTGCTGACCTGCGCACCATCTATAGTTCCGCAACGCTAGAGGGCGCTGAAGAGGCCCTGGATGCCTTCGCGGCCAAATGGGATGAACAGTTCCCGACGATCAGCCCGTCGTGGAGAAATAATTGGGAACGTCTCATCGTCATTTTTGACTTTCCGCCGGAGATCCGCAAGGTTATCTACACCACCAACGCGATAGAGTCGTTAAATGCTTCATTGCGCAAGATAACGAAAACGCGACGAATATTTCCAACGGATGACTCGGTGATAAAATTACTCTATCTAGCCTTGCATAATATCTCTGCTAAATGGACCTTGCCAATCAGAGACTGGAAACCTGCTATGAGCCAATTCATGTTGATGTATGGAGAACGAATCTCCGGTTAAGCAATGGAGCCATTTACACAAAATTCTTTACAGACTCATCAAGCGCCTCGGTTGCATGACCCAAATTTTACGGAATCGTAGACCCTTTATTGATGATACCTTCTTACTCCTTAGCGCCGGTCTTTGGAATTTCCATCTCAGAACAGCGTAAAATTTACTTCAATCACCGAAACACCCTTATTTCACTATTAAGCAACACGCTTATTGATGAAGTGGATACCGACAACTGGGGATTGGGCGGTGAAAGCGTCACCGAATTGCGCAAGCCGAAGTCCTGATATTTCATGCGTTGAGCGCCAGAAGGATCGGGAGTGGTCAATTTTCCCGATCCAGGTCATGAAAAAATAAAACATCGCTTTAAGACTATTGACTCAATGCCTGCGAACGTTAAGACTGGAGCCCATTGCTCTCTTTTTTGATGACCTTTTTCTTCACTTTTTCGAACGGGCCAGCTTCTGATGACCACTAAAAACATTGTCGTGATTGGCGAATGCATGATTGAACTGTCGCAAAAGGGCGCGGATCTCAGCCGCGGCTTTGGTGGCGACACCCTGAACACCGCCGTGTATGTCGCTCGCCAGGTGAATACCGACGCTCTGGGCGTCCACTACGTGACCGCACTGGGCACGGACAGCTTCAGCACGGAAATGATGACGGCCTGGGAAAAAGAGAAGGTTGGCACATCACTGATTCAGCGTCTGGACAACAAGCTGCCGGGCCTGTACTTCATTAAAACCGACGATACCGGTGAGCGTACCTTCTACTACTGGCGTAATGATGCCGCCGCGCGTTTCTGGCTGGACGGCAAAGATGCCGATGCAATCTGCGCGCGTTTGGCCACCTTTGACTATCTCTACCTGAGCGGTATCAGCGTGGCGATCCTTAACCCTGCCAGCCGCCAGCGTTTGCTGACGTTGCTGCGTACCTGCCGTGCCAACGGCGGCAAGGTTATTTTCGACAACAACTACCGTCCGCGCTTGTGGCAAAGCAAAGAAGAGACACAGCAAGCCTACAGTGACATCCTCGCGTGTACCGATATCGCCTTCCTGACACTGGATGACGAAGACATGCTGTGGGGCGAACAGCCGGTGGATGCCGTGCTGGCACGCACACACGGTTTCGGTGTATCTGAAGTGGTAATTAAACGCGGCGCAGACTCCTGCCTGATTTCTGAAAACGGCCAGCCTTTAGTGGATGTTCCGGCGGTGAAATTGCCGAAAGAGCGCGTAGTGGATACCACTGCGGCGGGTGACTCCTTCAGCGCAGGCTATCTGTCAGTGCGTCTGTGCGGCGGCTCGACGGAAGCGGCGGCCAAGCGCGGTCACCTGACGGCCAGCACGGTGATTCAGTACCGTGGTGCCATCATCCCGCAGGATGCCATGCCAGCCTGATAACAGGGCGCTACCGCGAAAAAGGGAAGCCAGATGGCTTCCCTTTTTATTGGGCGAGATAACAACCAGGCTCATTACTGCACTGGTTTTGTCTGCACCGCTTCCGACGGTGCGGTCGATGCAGCCTCCACCGCAACCGGAGGGGTCATGATTTTACTGTACGCCTCATACAACGCCTTGGTGTTTACTTCCTGCTCACCCTTTTGCTGTTTGAGCATCAGCGTGGTTTCCTGAGAAAGCTGCTGGTGCAGTTCCTGATTCAGCAACGGTAGCGTCAGTTCAGAGAGATAAGCCTGACGCAACTTCTGATACTGTTCCGGTGCAATATCCACCACGCCTTTACGCTGTGAGCGCAAGCGCTGCTGCATCAACACATCGGTACTGGTACGGGCATAGGTCGCAAACAGTTTACTGAGCTCGTCACTCTTGCGCGCTACCAGCGCATCAAACGCTTGCTGCGTAAGCCCCTTGTCACGCAAGGTCACCAGCTCTTTTGCCAGGAAGGTCACCGCGGCCTCGGCGTTCTCGCTGTTGGGGCTGTCCAAATGGATGCCACACTGCGCGCGGGTATAGTACACATCGCAGTTAACGCGCACGCTGGTTTCTTTAAGCCCGCTCTTTTCCAATGCCTGCTGCACATGCCAGAACAGCGCTTCACGCGCCACATCGCTGTGCCAATAGCGGGTGAGCGCATGCGATTCGCGGATAGGGTGCCAGGGCATATCCCAGACCAGCGAAAGCGTATCGCGTTTCGCCTTATCGAGCATAAAGCCAATCGGCTCCGCAGGCAGCGGTGCGAGCGTCGGCATAGGAGCCGGTGCCGCGCGTTTGCCTTCCAGCGAGACAAACGCTTTACTGATAAGCTCGTTTATCTGGCGACTTTCTACATGCCCTACCACGTACAACGTCATCGCATCAGGGGTATACCAGGCCTTGTAAAACTGCGACATCATTTCAGCCGTTGGCCGTGCTTTGACGTTCTGTGCTGGATCGTGCGCCAGCAGAGACGATCCTTTCAAGCGATAGCGCCATGTTGCATTCTGCGGATCGGCGGGAACGCTGACTACCTGATCGGGGATACGTAACGCGTTAGCGATACTGCCATCATCAATCTTGACGCCCCCTGCCATTTCTGCCAGCCAATTCAGCGCATCTTTAAGCAATTCAGGCCGATTATTGGGCAAACTGAGGTTGTAGGAGGTGTAATCATACGAGACGAAAACGGGCGGCAGCGGCTTAGCACCGTTAGCCTCCGGTATCAGCAACGAAGGAAGCTGTGCAACCGGTAAATTATCGCCCGGCGTCAGTGCCAAACGAGAAATAAGGTGTGCAAAGCCCGACTGCTGAGCGCTCTCAGCCAGCGAACCTGCGTTAACCACTAAACGTAATTCAATCCGATCCCCAGGACGCTGCGGCGTGGTCAGTAGCTGCCACGTGAAGCCATTATCCAGCTTTCCCTGCTGCCAGGCAGGATCGGGTTGTAGTGTTTCAGCTTGCACGCTGCCACCAGCCAACGCCAGCAACACTCCACCAACTAAGAACCCTATTTTGGTGCCCTGCATGTGAACCCCTACTTAACTGACTATCCAACACAGTAAAAGATGATTGTTACAATAAGGCCTGTGCACTCTCTCACCGCCCAATACGCCTGTCCCTTTCAGGATGCGCCAGCGGAGGTATTACGGGGAAATCAGAGCGATCAGTTTACCCTTACGTTAGACCGCACACTTTTGCCTATGTCACTCAATACGATGAAATAATTTTGGAAATAGAGACGAAATGATGACCAATAAGCGGTTTTTGATCGTTATGCCCCCGATACAGACCGTGCACAACGCGATTGCCTGGCCGCAACCTTATGAAAAATTCCCCGTGATGGCAAGCCGCAATCACGGGGAATCATGAGAAGCGAGAACGGGATAGCCCGTTATCACTGCACCACCGGGGGATGGCGCAGGGTAAAACCACGTTATGAAAGTACAGTAGGAGCAGACGTATCGTCTTTTTTATTCCCGGAAAGTTCGCTTTCCAGTTGCTTTTCATCCAACTTGCCCACCCACTTGGCAACTACGATGGTCGCCACGCCGTTACCCACCAGGTTGGTCAGGGCACGCGCTTCTGACATAAAGCGGTCCATACCCAGAATCAGCGCCAGACCCGCCAGCGGCAGATGCCCAACAGCAGAAATGGTCGCGGCCAGCACGATAAACCCGCTACCGGTGACGCCAGCGGCACCTTTCGAGGAGAGCAGCAGCACCACCAGCAACGTAATCTGGTGCCAGATATCCATATGACTGTTAGTAGCCTGCGCAATAAACACCGCCGCCATGGTCAGGTAGATAGAGGTGCCATCCAGATTGAAGGAGTAGCCAGTAGGAATCACCAGACCCACTACCGATTTTTTACACCCCACTTTTTCCATCTTGTTCAGCATGCGCGGCAGCACGGATTCTGACGAGGAGGTGCCCAGTACAATCAGCAGTTCTTCACGGATATAGCGGATAAATTTGAAAATGCTGAATCCGGTAGCGCGGGCAATGCTGCCCAGCACCAGGAAAACAAACAGCAGGCACGTAATATAGAAGCAGATGATCAACTGGCCCAATTGCACCAGTGAGCCGACACCGTATTTACCAATGGTGAACGCCATCGCCCCGAATGCGCCGATCGGAGCCAAACTCATGATCATATTGATCACGCCGAAAATGGCGTGTGAGAAGCTGTCAATCACGTTGCAAATGACGCGCCCTTTCTCACCCAAACGATGCAGCGCAAAACCAAACATCACCGCAAACAGCAACACCTGCAAAATGTTACCACTGGCGAACGCACCCACCACGCTCGCAGGAATCACATCCATCAGAAACGCGACCACGCCCTGCTGTTGTGCCTGTTGGGTGTAGACCGCTACCGCAGAGGCATCCAGTGTGGACGCATCGACGTTCATGCCTGCACCCGGCTGCATGATATTGACCACCAGCAGGCCGATAATCAGTGCCACGGTGCTGACAACTTCAAAGTAGAGCAGAGCGACAGCGGCAGTGCGGCCTACCGACTTCATGCTTTCCATACCGGCAATACCGGTCACCACGGTACAGAAGATGACGGGGGCAATCACCATCTTGATCAGTTTAACAAATCCATCGCCCAGCGGTTTCATTTGCGCACCCAGTTCCGGGTAGAAATGTCCTAGTAGGATCCCTATCACAATCGCTGTAATAACTTGAAAATAAAGGTTTTTTAAAATAGACGCTTTCATATACTTATCCTATGGTAGGGAAACACATAGGGTCGCAAACGACGCCTCTGTGACTGCGGCGAAGAGTAACATTGCGGTAACAGAGTGGAAATGTTTTATAACTTTAGTTTGTGAACGTCAGGTTAAAAATAAGAGATGAATCACATCAGCGAGAATGCAAAAAACAAACGTACAAGCCATTTTTTTGCAACATATAACGCTAATACAACCAGTCCACTGTTACTGATAAGTCAAAAAATCCTTAAAATACAATTGAAATATTAAAATACCTTTTCTTTGTAGGGTTAATAGTTAGTATTATCAGACGGTAACAGGAATGTGCGCGATTATCGCTGCGATTTGGGGGGAGGCGTCACAGCATCCGTGTTAGATTGAGCGGCGTCATCCGCATCCGTTATCTGCTGCGCTAACCACTGCTGATTGAGGTTATAGCTGCGCACCAACGCACCCAGTTCATCATCCTGATGATGTTTTGGCGGCGTCAGACGATGTTGTAATAGCTGCTCCGTAGGTACCGCCTGCAACTCGGCGATCACCGCCCGCAGCGGATGAATCATCAAGCGGTTGATGCACCAGGTCACGGCGACAGAGAGGATCAACGCCAGCAAGAAGTAAGTCGCCAGCAGCATGGAAAAGGTGCTGACGATAAACTGAAACATACGGTACGAATCCGCTTGCAGCACCAGCGTCGCCAACTGCGCCGATGCCGGTGCCTGCGGCAGCGCATAAAGCGGCACGGCGATACGAATGGGTAATTTGAACACGCGCGCCAGCCACGCCGGCACCGGGCGTTCGCTCGGGAAGCGTGCGTGTAACGTTTGCAGGTAGCCGGGCAACATCACGTCGGCGCGGCTCAGAAATGCCACGGGCAACAGGTTATCGAGGATCGCTTCAACGCGAACCACATCGCCGCGCAACACCGCCTCCGCTAATGGTTCACGCACGGAAAAAGCGATGCTCTCCAGTTGCCTGGCATAATCGTCACGCCGCTGCTGCACGAAGTGAAAAAGTTGTATCACAATAAACAGACTGAGCGTCACCACCGCCACAGAGGAAACCGCCGTCATCTGTTTGATTGTCAAAGAGCTTCTCAGCCGCAAACCTTTTCTCCGTCGATGGCGCTTGTGTAGTTGTAGCCCGGTGCATCGGGCACGATCGCGCTAGTATAGGCCAGCTTAAGCGCGTCTCAATGCCCTTTTATAACCCCAATTGGATTTCATCTTTATCCGAACTGTGGCGCACTAGCGCAGAGGGGAAGAAGCGCGCAAGAAGGACGGGCGGCAGACCCAAGGCGAGTCTGCCTGATTGACCGAGTATTACTGCGGGTAAGGCACCCAATCACCGCCGTTGAGGCGGATATAGACCTTGTCCTGATAAGGCATAACGATGGCATTTTCGTTTTCAGAGATGGCTTCGGTTTGGGGAAGCTCCTGCGTCAATGCAGCCCAATCAATGCTTGGAGCCACAAAGTTTTTACCGTCCACCAGACGAGACACCAGCGTCGAAACGGCTAAATAGCTGCTCGGCGTTTTGATTTCAAGCGGTGCACCCTGATGCGGTGCCGCCGCGCCAAACAGTTTCATGCCGACCGGGGCTTTGTTGAATGATTTAAGATACTGATTTATATAAGCATTATAAAATTTCAACGACTAATTTTTCCTCTCGGAATGCTTTTTATTGTGCTAACTATTTGATTTGTCGTTCTAACAAAATACATTCTCTGTAAATGCATTCTAACTAAAGAAGATGTAAATCAAACGGTTAAATTATTCAACAAAGCCGCCGACCGGAATATGGGTAATGCTGGGGCTTGGGATATCACGCAATCCGGACATCTGCATCTTATCCCCTTCCAACGCAGCGCCGTGCTCCGGCACCACCACCACCAGCACCTTGCGCCCCGATTTTTCCAGCACGTCAAAGAACGCATTCAACTGATCGAAAAACGTCTTGGCGCGTGGCGCAAAGTCCGCCGAGGTGTTGGTGCCCACCAGACGGTTGCCATCGTGTAAGGGAATAACGTTGAAGAAGGTAGCACTGCGCGCCGCACCTTGTTGTGTGGTGCCCGAGAGCCAGCGGTTGAGCAATTCCAGATCGTTATAAATCGGTTCGCCGTCGAACGAGGTGATCTGATGGCTGATACCGTGCTGTGACAACAGCTGCGACTGCATGTCACCCTCTTCGCGCACCTCTTTGAGGTATAGCCAAGCGACATTATTTTGATAACAGCCAGCTATGCTTCTTTGCCGCATATCAGGGCATAGGATGTAATCATTTTTAAGTCGGTTGGCTATATCTACACGGAAAAACGAAGGGTTGAGTATCCGAGAAACAGCGAAGCAATTTCGGATTGGCCCTGCCTCTGTATCGCGTTGGATTAATCAAATAGAGTCAAAAGCATCGACCACGCGTCAGCGAAAGATCGATAAATCCGAGTTGATAAAAGATGTTGAACAATATCCAGATGCTTACCAAAAAGAACGTGCAGAGCGTTTTGGCGTTTGTCAGAAGGCCATTTGGCAAGCGCTTAAAAAGCTGGGATTGACCTATAAAAAAAACTCTACGTCATCCGAAAGCCGACGAAAACGCCCGGCAGGGATTTCAACAAAAAAAACAACAGTATGAAAAAGAAGGTAAACCTATTGTTTTTATTGATGAAAGTGGTTTTTCACACGATGCCCCACGGACTCACGGCTATTCCCCAAAAGGTCAACGGTGTTTTGGCCGGAACTGGGGAGCTAGGGGAAGAACAAATGTTATCGGCGCTTTATTAGGCACAACGCTGTTTGCTATCGGATTATTTGATATCAATATTAACAGCGATGTTTTCTATGCCTGGGTCACACAAGTCCTTATCCCAGTACTCCCTAAAAACAGTGTAATCATGATGGACAATGCCACTTTTCACAAAAAACATAATATTCAACAAGTCATCATCGATGCAGGGTATATGGTGGAGTATTTGCCTACATATTCGCCAGATCTTAACCCAATTGAGCATAAATGGGCACAAGCAAAAAGCAAAAAAAGAGAGATGGGTTGCGATACAGAGAGTTTGTTCTCAGTCCATATGGTGTAATCAAAATTAAGTCGCTTGGCTATAGTTACCGAACACGCCGGAGTGATCCATCATCAGCTGTGATTTAAAACCAAAGTTAGCCAGATTATCAAATAGATAGCACTCGCGATTGGCCGGTTGATACAACCCCTGATGCGATAAGCGTGTTGCTTAATAGTGAAATAAGGGTGTTTCGGTGATTGAAGTAAATTTTACGCTGTTCTGAGATGGAAATTCCAAAGACCGGCGCTAAGGAGTAAGAAGGTATCATCAATAAAGGGTCTACGATTCCGTAAAATTTGGGTCATGCAACCGAGGCGCTTGATACCCGCGATGGCGTGTTCAACGAGACTGTAAAATAATCTGTGTAAATGGCATTTTGAGGAAAACCTTCAAAGGATAACAAAATGCCTATCAGCAACGAACTTATTGACCAACGGCTTCAAGATTGTCACTCCCCTCAGGATCTGCTGGGTGAATCAGGCCTACTCAAGGTGCTGACGGCTTTGTTGAATAATTTAAGATACTGATTTATATAAGCATTATAAAATTTCAACGACTAATTTTTCCTCTCGGAATGCTTTTTATTGTGCTAACTATTTGATTTGTCGTTCTAACAAAATACATTCTCTGTAAATACATTCTCTGTAAATACATTCTCTGTAAATGCATTCTAACTAAAGAAGATGTAAATCAAACGGTTAAATTATTCAACAAAGCCGGTACTGACTAAAAGACTGGCGGAACGGTTTCTTGAAGCTGAGATGGAGATGCACCTTGGGTATGCTAAGCATGACCCGGCAGGTAATCATTCAGGCAACTCCCGCAATGGCAAGACATCCAAGAGCGTACGTAGCCAAAATGGGGAGATCGAGCTCGATATTCCGCGCGACCGCAACAGTACCTTCGAGCCGACACTGATCGGTAAGAACGAAAAACAGCTTAACGGCTTCGATGACCGCATTATTTCTCTCTATTCCAGAGGGTTATCAACCCGTGATATTCAAGCACACTTTAAAGAAGTCTACGGGGTCGATGTTTCCGCTGGCTTCATTTCTCAAGTGACCAATGCTGTGATGGATGAAGTTAAGCGCTGGCAGCAACGGCCGCTGGATGCGCTTTATCCCATTGTTTACCTTGACTGTATTGTTGTCAAAAGCCAGGACGGCGGAGCCGTGGCCAACAAGTCTGTTTATCTGGCCCTCGGCGTCAACGGCCAGGGCGAAAAAGAGCTGCTGGGGCTATGGATAGCCAAAACTGAGGGGGCCAAGTTCTGGTTATCTGTGATGACAGAACTGAAAAATCGTGGGCTAAAGGACATCTTCGTCGCCTGCTGCGATGGCCTGAAAGGCTTTCCTGATGCCATTGATGCTGTTTACCCGCATACGCGGGTACAGCTCTGCATTGTGCATCAGGTGCGGAACTCGCTGCGCTACGTCGGCTGGAAAGAGCGTAAGGCCGTTGCTGCTGACCTGCGCACCATCTATAGTTCCGCAACGCTAGAGGGCTCTGAAGAGGCCCTGGATGCCTTCGCGGCCAAATGGGATGAGCAGTTCCCGACGATCAGCCCGTCGTGGAGAAATAATTGGGAACGTCTCATCGTCATTTTTGACTTTCCGCCGGAGATCCGCAAGGTTATCTACACCACCAACGCGATAGAGTCGTTAAATGCTTCATTGCGCAAGATAACGAAAACGCGACGAATATTTCCAACGGATGACTCGGTGATAAAATTACTCTATCTAGCCTTGCATAATATCTCTGCTAAATGGACCTTGCCAATCAGAGACTGGAAACCTGCTATGAGCCAATTCATGTTGATGTATGGAGAACGAATCTCCGGTTAAGCAATGGAGGACTTTGTTGAATAATTTAAGATACTGATTTATATAAGCATTATAAAATTTCAACGACTAATTTTTCCTCTCGGAATGCTTTTTATTGTGCTAACTATTTGATTTGTCGTTCTAACAAAATACATTCTCTGTAAATGCATTCTAACTAAAGAAGATGTAAATCAAACGGTTAAATTATTCAACAAAGCCGCGATAAAGGTCTTTTTCGAGTTCCTTTTTTTGGGATTTGTGTATTAGGATGCTGTTTATCTATACCTTGAAAACCGGTATCTGCCCAGATGGTTACCTCAGGAGGAATATGGCGAATTATATCGACTTTATCGAGTAAGCGTTTATCGTGACGGCGCCCATTTTTGCTCATGGGGATAAATCCAATTTGCCTTGTTTCGTCAGTCATAATAAGCCCTTTTCGAGTGGTCTGTCTTTTCTTTCCCGAATACATTTTTTTTCGCCGACGCAGATTCTTAGGCTTTTGGACAGGTCACTCTGTCCCATCAATATAGCCAAGCGACTTAATTTTGATTACACCATATGGACTGAGAACAAACTCTCTGTATCGCAACCCATCTCTCTTTTTTTGCTTTTTGCTTGTGCCCATTTATGCTCAATTGGGTTAAGATCTGGCGAATATGTAGGCAAATACTCCACCATATACCCTGCATCGATGATGACTTGTTGAATATTATGTTTTTTGTGAAAAGTGGAATTGTCCATCATGATTACACTGTTTTTAGGGAGTACTGGGATAAGGACTTGTGTGACCCAGGCATAGAAAACATCGCTGTTAATATTGATATCAAATAATCCGATAGCAAACAGCGTTGTGCCTAATAAAGCGCCGATAACATTTGTTCTTCCCCTAGCTCCCCAGTTCTTCAGGCCAAAACACCGTTGACCTTTTGGGGAATAGCCGTGAGTCCGTGGTGCATCGTGTGAAAAACCACTTTCATCAATAAAAACAATAGGTTTACCTTCTTTTTCATACTGTTGTTTTTTTTGTTGAAATCCCTGCCGGGCGTTTTCGTCGGCTTTCGGATGACGTAGAGTTTTTTTTATAGGTCAATCCCAGCTTTTTAAGCGCTTGCCAAATGGCCTTCTGACAAACGCCAAAACGCTCTGCACGTTCTTTTTGGTAAGCATCTGGATATTGTTCAACATCTTTTATCAACTCGGATTTATCGATCTTTCGCTGACGCGTGGTCGATGCTTTTGACTCTATTTGATTAATCCAACGCGATACAGAGGCAGGGCCAATCCGAAATTGCTTCGCTGTTTCTCGGATACTCAACCCTTCGTTTTTCCGTGTAGAGGCTTTGTTGAATAATTTAAGATACTGATTTATATAAGCATTATAAAATTTCAACGACTAATTTTTCCTCTCGGAATGCTTTTTATTGTGCTAACTATTTGATTTGTCGTTCTAACAAAATACATTCTCTGTAAATGCATTCTAACTAAAGAAGATGTAAATCAAACGGTTAAATTATTCAACAAAGGCCCGTGTAGATATCACTTTACGTCTAAAATCAATTGAATAGCTCATTTAAATAATGTAATCAAAATTAAGTCGTTTAGCTATAAAGACGTCTTTAACTCCAGGAAAGGCGCGAAAAAATTCCTCAGCAGAGCGAATTTGACGAGCGGGCAAAACACATTCTCGCCCCAAGGTCATCTCTAAAACCGGCAATAATATTTTTACCCAGCGACATACCCGTGTTCTATCTAAACCAAAAAGAAGTCCTTGCAAATCATAGGTCGGATAACATTTTAAATACAATAAAATAAAAAGCAGTTTATCTAATGGGGTTGGGATAAATCCTTTCTGCCCTGCACCCAGAGACTGTAAAATAATCTGTGTAAATGGCATTTTGAGGAAAACCTTCAAAGGATAACAAAATGCCTATCAGCAACGAACTTATTGACCAACTGCTTCAAGATTGTCACTCCCCTCAGGATCTGCTGGGTGAATCAGGCCTACTCAAGGTGCTGACTAAAAGACTGGCGGAACGGGTTCTTGAAGCTGAGATGGAGATGCACCTTGGGTATGCTAAGCATGACCCGGCTGGTAATCATTCAGGCAACTCACGCAATGGCAAGACATCCAAGAGCGTACGTAGCCAAAATGGGGAGATCGAGCTCGATATTCCGCGCGACCGCAACAGTACCTTCGAGCCGACACTGATCGGTAAGCACGAAAAACAGCTTAACGGCTTCGATGACCGCATTATTTCTCTCTATTCCAGAGGGTTATCAACCCGTGATATTCAGGCACACTTTAAAGAAGTCTACGGGGTCGATGTTTCCGCTGGCTTCATTTCTCAAGTGACCAATGCTGTGATGGATGAAGTTAAGCGCTGGCAGCAACGGCCGCTGGATGCGCTTTATCCCATTGTTTACCTTGACTGTATTGTTGTCAAAAGCCAGGACGGCGGAGCCGTGGCCAACAAGTCTGTTTATCTGGCCCTCGGCGTCAACGGCCAGGGCGAAAAAGAGCTGCTGGGGCTATGGATAGCCAAAACTGAGGGGGCCAAGTTCTGGTTATCTGTGATGACAGAACTGAAAAATCGTGGGCTAAAGGACATCTTCGTCGCCTGCTGCGATGGCCTGAAAGGCTTTCCTGATGCCATTGAAGCTGTTTACCCGCATACGCGGGTACAGCTCTGCATTGTGCATCAGGTGCGGAACTCGCTGCGCTACGTCGGCTGGAAAGAGAGTAAGGCCGTTGCTGCTGACCTGCGCACCATCTATAGTTCCGCAACGCTAGAGGGCGCTGAAGAGGCCCTGGATGCCTTCGCGGCCAAATGGGATGAACAGTTCCCGACGATCAGCCCGTCGTGGAGAAATAATTGGGAACGTCTCATCGTCATTTTTGACTTTCCGCCGGAGATCCGCAAGGTTATCTACACCACCAACGCGATAGAGTCGTTAAATGCTTCATTGCGCAAGATAACGAAAACGCGACGAATATTTCCAACGGATGACTCGGTGATAAAATTACTCTATCTAGCCTTGCATAATATCTCTGCTAAATGGACCTTGCCAATCAGAGACTGGAAACCTGCTATGAGCCAATTCATGTTGATGTATGGAGAACGAATCTCCGGTTAAGCAATGGAGCCATTTACACAAAATTCTTTACAGACTCTGCACCCATCTGCCGCTCGTGATCTTTTCGATTCTTTTTCCGATAAATCAAATAACAAGCTGAAAATTCAGCGGCTAAATTTTTCAATTCTTCGACTGATAATCCAATGATTGCTTTACATAAACGATTATCTCGTAACAACCGCTCTTTGTTGATCATTTCAAACCTTTATTCTCTAAGTTAAACCTCTTTTTATTCTCAATAGCCTGACAAAAAATGCAAGTCTCTATTCAGCAACTAGTTTATTGTATCTCCTTGGGTATTGTTTATTGAGTTGTGGGGCCATGATGACAAAAATGAAACACTGTTTCTTTTGTGTTTATCACAAATGGTAAAATATAAAACAAAAGTCTGTTTTTCCTGAAACCGGAATTCACTATCCACCGTCGCGTTTTAGCTATTTTTCGGAAAAGATGAATTAAAAAAACCACCAGTAAGGTTTAGACTTGGGTACACTTTCTTTTTCCTTGCCACGCGCGGCATTGTGGTATTTTTCGTTGAAAAATATGTAGTAATCCGCAGCGATAACGGGTTTACTTTCATCCAATTGAATCCGTGGGTTATCAATTCGTTTCATCAGGGTGGTGCATGTCTAACAGTGTCATGAGCGTGGTTATCCTTGCCGCTGGCAAAGGAACACGTGTGTATTCCGATCTTCCAAAAGTACTTCATCCGCTCGCAGGCAAGCCGATGGTTCAGCATGTGATTGATGCGGCTATGGAAACGGGTGCCAAACAGGTGCATTTGGTCTACGGACACGGTGGCGATTTACTGAAAGACAGGTTAACCAACCCGGATTTGAATTGGGTTCTGCAAGCAGAGCAACTCGGTACCGGGCATGCCATGCAGCAGGCCGCGCCGTTTTTTGCTGATGATGAAGATATTTTGATGCTGTACGGTGATGTTCCTTTGATATCACCCGCCACGCTGGCACGCTTGCTGGCGGATAAGCCACAGGGTGGAATTGCGCTTCTGACGGTGAAACTGGACGACCCCAACGGTTATGGCCGCATTGTGCGCGATAATAACGGGTCTGTGGTCGGAATTGTCGAGCACAAGGACGCGACGGAACAGCAGCGTCAGATTAACGAGATCAACACCGGCATTCTGGCCGCAAACGGTCAGGATCTGAAACGCTGGCTGAGCCAGTTAAACAATAACAACGCGCAAGGCGAGTATTACATCACCGACATTATCGCTATGGCCGCTTCAGAAGGTCGCCGTGTTGAAGCTGTGCATCCTGATAATCTGAGCGAAGTGGAAGGGGTTAATAATCGCCTGCAACTGGCGACGCTGGAACGTGTCTATCAGCGGGAACATGCCAATAAGTTGCTGCTGGCGGGCGTCATGTTACTCGATCCCGCGCGTTTTGATCTGCGTGGGACATTGACGCACGGACGCGATGTGAGTATTGATGCTAATGTGATCATTGAAGGCCGGGTTTCTTTGGGGAACCGGGTTGAGATTGGTGCGGGCTGTATCATTAAAGACAGCGTGATTGGCGATGGCTGTATCCTCAGCCCGTACACGGTGTTAGAAAATGCGGTTCTGGACGCTGAGTGCACGGTAGGGCCGTTTGCGCGTTTGCGGCCGGGGGCCGAGCTGGCACAGGGTGCACACGTTGGTAATTTTGTTGAGCTGAAAAAGACGCGTCTGGGCAAAGGTTCCAAAGCGGGCCATTTGACCTATCTTGGCGATGCAGAAATTGGTGATGATGTGAATATTGGTGCAGGCACCATCACCTGTAATTATGACGGTGCCAACAAGCACAAAACCGTGATTGGCGATCGGGTGTTTGTCGGCTCTGACAGTCAACTGGTGGCCCCTGTGACCGTAGCCAGTGACGTGACCATCGGCGCTGGCACCACGGTAACACGCGATGTGGAAGAAAACGCGCTGGTGATAAGCCGGGTAAAACAGCGCCATATTTCAGGTTGGACGCGGCCCGTTAAGAAAAAATAACTGATGTCGCCTCCCATTTCGTGGAGGCGGTTTTGCGCAGTGTTTTAGGCTAAAGCACTCCGCAAAACATAATAATCCCCAACTCTCTACAAGGCTCGGGGACGCCGGAAAAACCGGCACGATCAGGTCTAAGACGTCGAAAGTTACACAATATGTCACGCGTATAGGAATACACATCCATGTGTGGAATTGTAGGCGCAGTTGCGCAACGCGATATTTCTGAAATTCTGTTAGAAGGGCTTCGCCGCCTTGAGTACCGTGGTTATGACTCTGCGGGGCTGGCGGTGGTTGACGCTGAGGGGCACGTTGCCCGCGTGCGTCGCTTGGGTAAGGTACAGATGCTGGCGCAAGCGGTGGAAGAGCATCCGCTGGCGGGCGGTACGGGCATTGCCCATACCCGTTGGGCAACGCACGGTGAGCCGTCAGAAGAGAATGCGCACCCGCACGTTTCCGGCCCTATTATCATCGTTCACAATGGCATTATCGAAAACCATGAACCGCTGCGTGAAACGCTGATCGGGCATGGCTATCGCTTTGTTTCTGAAACCGATACCGAAGTGGTTGCGCACCTGGTGCACTGGGAACAGCAACAAACCGGCGGTGCGCTGGTTGACGTGGTTAAACGCGTTATCCCTCAACTGCGTGGTGCTTACGGCATGGTAGTGATGGACAGTCGCGATCCGAGCGTGCTGGTGGCTGCCCGTTCTGGGAGCCCGCTGGTGATTGGCCGTGGTGTCGGTGAAAACTTCCTCGCGTCTGACCAACTGGCTCTGCTGCCGGTTACCCGCCGCTTTATGTTCTTGGAAGAAGGCGATGTGGCTAAGGTGACGCGCCGCACTGTGCGTATTTTCAACCGTGCGGGCGATGTCGTTGAGCGCGAAGAGATTGAATCCAAAGTTAATTACGACGCTGGTGACAAAGGTGCTTACCGCCATTACATGCAGAAAGAGATTTACGAACAGCCGCTGGCGATCAAAAACACCCTGGAAGGGCGTTTTAGCTACGGTGAAGTGAATCTGTCTGAACTGGGTCCTAAGGCGGATGAACTGCTGGCCAAGGTGCAGCATATCCAGATTATTGCCTGCGGCACGTCCTACAACTCAGGCATGGTATCGCGTTACTGGTTTGAAGCATTGGCAGGTGTGCCTTGTGATGTGGAAATCGCCTCTGAATTCCGCTATCGCAAACCAGCAGTGCGTGCCAATAGCCTGATGATCACCCTATCTCAGTCCGGTGAAACGGCGGATACGTTAGCAGCGCTGCGTTTGTCCAAAGAGCTGGGGTATCTGGGATCGCTGGCTATTTGTAACGTGGCCGGATCTTCGCTGGTCCGTGAATCCGATTTGGCGCTGATGACCAAAGCCGGTACGGAAATTGGCGTGGCGTCTACCAAGGCCTTTACCACCCAGTTAACGGTATTGCTGATGCTGGTGGCGCGTATTGGCCGTCTGCGCGGTATGGATGCCCAGATTGAGCACGATATTGTTCACGGCCTGCAAGCGCTGCCTGCACGTATTGAGCAGATGCTGTCACAGGACAAGCTGATTGAGTCTCTAGCAGAAGGTTTCTCTGATAAGAACCATGCGCTGTTCCTGGGGCGCGGCGATCAGTACCCTATCGCAATGGAAGGGGCGCTGAAGCTTAAAGAGATCTCCTACATTCATGCAGAAGCGTATGCGGCGGGTGAGTTGAAGCACGGTCCGCTGGCGTTGATTGATGCGGATATGCCTGTGGTGGTGGTGGCGCCCAACAATGAGCTGTTGGAAAAATTGAAATCCAACATCGAAGAAGTGCGCGCACGCGGCGGTGAGCTCTATGTATTTGCCGATGAAGAAGCCGGCTTTACCAGCAGCGAAAACATGCGCATCATTCCGTTGCCGCATGTGGAAGAGGTGATTGCACCGATCTTCTACACCGTGCCGTTGCAGTTGCTCTCCTACCACGTGGCCCTGATCAAAGGCACTGACGTTGACCAACCGCGTAACCTGGCGAAATCGGTGACGGTAGAGTAACTGACAAGCAGGTAAAGAGATAAAAGCCTGGCCATGTATGTTGGCTGGGCTTTTTTATATGTTGCTATTGAGTGTCGTTTGTTACATTTAACGCCTAGGAATTTCAAACTTTTTGGGGCCCCTGATTTCGGGGGCTGGCAACGATGAAAACCGGCTTTTTTATCGTGAATGCCTCTGTGTTTGGGTGATTTTTGAACACATTGCGCGTTTTTTGATTACATCGCCGAATTCCAGGCAGAGTTTCCCCGCATTATCCAACGTAACGCATTCGCGCTATCTCCCCGGCGTTCGCGATTCGCTTCTCCAGGGCCGTTGCCGGCAGCGCCCGGCTGAACGCCATTTTTGCCCCGCACAGCAGGCAGGCAAACGGGTCTGTATTCAGTAATCCCTGACTCAGCGTTGTGTATGCCACTGGCGCTGCTTTTTTCACATTATCCTGCCCCAGGGCTTTTCTCACCAGAGGCAACAGTTTTCCCACTACGCGGTTAGACAGAAACCAAAGTAACGCACCATCCGGAAATGCTTCTCCGGTATATGCTTTATCAGCCGCAGTATCAGCTCACGATGACTGAGCGCCAGGTCTTCATGCCTCCCCGCCCGGTGATCCAGAAAACGCAGGGTGATGCGGCTTCCCCCGTCGTAGTGTGCCAGTCGCGCACCCGACACAGGCAGTTTTTTCAGGTACCGGCCCAGGTACTTGCCCCATTCCCAGTCGAAACGCAACAAAACGGTAGGGCATTATGCCGCCTGTAAGTGCGTTAAAAATACCTCATTTGGAGAACGATAACCCAGCGATTTTCTGCCTCGCGTATTGAGCAGGTGTTCGAGTGCTGCAACCTTGCGATGGGTGACATAATTGAAGTCCGTTCCCTTCGCGTAAAAACGCCGTATCAGCCCGTTGGTATGCTCATTCAACCCGCGTTCCCAGGAATGATATGGCCGGGCAAAGTAGACCGGTGCCCCCGTGACTTTTGTAATTTCCCCGTGCTGGGAAAATTCAGAACCGTTGTCAGCAGTCAGGGTTTTAAACTCGCAGAAGGTATTGGCAACGATGTCCCTGAAGGCCGCTACCACTGTCTCTGCTCGCTTGTTGGGCAGTTTGCGAATGATGACCAGCTTGACGGCTTTATCGACCACCGTCAGCAGGAATGATTTCTGATCTTTGCCAAAGATGGTGTCAATCTCGAAATGCCCGGGTTCCTGCTTGAGGTCAGCAACGGCCGGCCGCTGCTCAATGCCAACACGGTTGGGAATAGGACCGCGTTTGTTCTCATCGGTCTGATAGTTATACCGTTTACCCCGATGAGGGAGCTGCTGATACAGCTCACCGCCGGCCCGGCGCTCCTGCTGGATATAGCGATAGAGCGAGTTCTTGCTGACGGACAGGCCAAATTCCAGGACCAGGCGCCCACTGATGACCTCAGGTGAGGTGTGGGTAGACAGCGCCGTTCTGATAAAGTCCTGAATGTGCGGTTCAAGCTGGTTAATCACGCTGTCCGGCCGTGTTTTCTGCCGCCGCCCTCTGGCCAACGTTTCGGCCCTTCTGCAGGAATAGACCCCGTTGAAAGCGGCGTCGGTATTGCGTCTGAGTTCCCTGCTGATGGTAGAACGAGGAAGCTCCAGTTCCCGGGCGATGGTGGCCTGGTTAACCCCATCACCACGCCGCTTTTCGATGTAGAACCGTTCTTTGTGAGTCAGATGTTTTCCCTGCATGCAACGGGATCTCCAGTAGGGCCAGAACGGTGATTTTATCCGACTCTGGCCAGTGGGTCACTTTGTTGCGTTTCGAGTGGGAATGGGGCCTTTGCTGTCTGCCGGGGATGTTTCGTCGGCTTCGCAAAATACACGTGCCAGTAAATCTCTCCCTGCTCATTTTTCCCCTGGCTGAGGATAAAGCGCTTCCATTCATCATAATCCCGTATGTGAGCCAGCTGCGGCGGCAGAACAAGAGACTCCCATGCAGACAGCAGATACTGGCGTACTGTAGTGGTTGAATAATCAGGACACTAAACTTACATCCAAAACGGAGGTGTTTAGTGAACCATAAACGACAATTTACCCCTGAGTTTAAAAAGGAAGCCGTTGCCCTGGTAACAGAGCAGGGCTATACGATAGCCAGGGCAGCAGCATCGCTGGGCATAAGTGTCGCTACCGATGTAAAACTGGCCCACCTGCCGATGTAAATCTGACCCACCTAGGGTAAAAATGGCAGTTTTAAGGCACTGCCAATGATGACATTGGAGACCAGAGTGGAGATTCACGTTTTACACCGTCAAGGCATGTCCATCCGCGCCATCGCGCGGCAGCTTTCATGCTCCCGCGAGACCGTTCGACGATATATCCGTAGTCCACTACCGGTGGCTGACATGCGTTACAAGCCGCGTATGCCTAGAACATGCAAGCTTGACCCGTTCAAGCCGTATGTTCTCGAGCGCGTTGCTGCTGCCAGACCACAGTGGATACCGGCCAGTGTGCTGCTGCGCGAGATAGGCCAACGGGGATATGATGGCGGCTATAGCATGCTTACCGCATTTCTACACCCCATGAAGCAGCCCGTTACTGAGGCGGTCACGCGCTTTGAGACCGAACCCGGCGTACAGATGCAGGTTGATTTCACCATCGTCAGGCAGGGCCATAACCCGTTGCTGGCCTTCGTCGCTACGCTGGGCTGGAGCCGGGCGACTTTCGTCAAGTTCTACAGCAACCAGGAGTCTGCAGCCTGGTGTGACGGCATTGAGTCTGCACTTAAGTTCTTTTGCGGAACTCCGCATCAGTTGCTGTTCGACAACGCCAAGGCCATCATTATTGAGCGTGATGTCTACGGGCCCGGCAAGCATCGCTGGAACCCACAGTTGATGCAACTGGCTGAGAAGTATGCCTTTACGCCTAAAGTTTGCCGTCCCTACCGCGCCAAGACTAAGGGCAAGGTCGAACGCTTCAACCATTACCTCAAGAACAGCTTTGTTGTGCCGCTTGCCGCCACGTTTCGCCAGGCTGGGCTGATACTGGACGTCCCCGCGGCTAATGCACGCATTGGTGAGTGGTTGATCACCGTTGCCAACACCCGTAAACATGGCACCACCGGTATTCCGCCTGAACAACGCATGCCGCGTGAGCGGGCTGCGTTGTTGCCATTGCCGAAGATAACACTGGCATTGCCTCCACCGGTACCGGCGAGTTGCTCGCGCCCCATACCTACAGAGAGTCTCCAGCACCCGTTGGCTACGTATCAGGCGCTACTGGAGGTAGGAGCATGAACCTCCAGCATGATCGTATCGCAGCGCTCTGCGAGCAGCTTAAGCTCGATAGATTACCGGCTGAGTGGCCCGCCGTTGCTCAGACGACGATCGACAGCAACGGCACTCATGCCGACTTCCTTGAAGCTGCTTTACAGCTTCAGCATGATGGGCTGAACGAACGGCGCCGGCAGACTATTTTGCGTTTATCAGGCCTACCGGTGATCAAGACGCTGGAGCAGTTTGATTTCGCCTTTGCGAGTGGCGTATCTCGCAGTCAGATCCAGGAGTTGGCCGGGCTGGCGTTTATCGAGCGTCAGGAGAGCCTGGTCTTGCTGGGTCCGTCCGGGGTAGGTAAAACGCACCTGGCGACAGCACTCGGCTACAGAGCCTCGATGGCCGGAATGAGTATTCGGTTCGTCACAGCCGCAGATCTGATGCTACAGCTGCTCGCATCACATCGTCAGGGGGAGTTAAAAAGCTATCTTAATCGCGTTGTGGGTACGCCTAAGTTGTTGATCATAGATGAGGTTGGCTACCTTCCCTTCGGTAAAATGGAAGCCAATCTGTTCTTCCAGGTTATCGCTAAACGGTATGAGTCAGGCAGCGTGGTCCTGACCAGCAACCTGCCGTTTACCCAGTGGTCGGGGACATTCGGAGATGATGAAACGCTGACGGCGGCGATGCTGGATCGGCTGCTTCACCATGCGCATATCGCGCAAATCAGCGGTCAAAGCTATCGACTGAAAGATAAGCTGAAAAGCGGTCAGATCCAGAAGAAAACTAAAGCAGCTACGCTCGAGTAATTCAAAGGGGGTGGGTCAGTTTTACTTTGGCAGGGTGGGTCAGAATTCAATCGGTATTGACACATAAGCAACAAAACCCTGCATACATGGGTCTCGCTGGCACGCGAGCAGAGCAACGGCGTACTCAGCGATGATGAACGTGCAGAGTTAAAACGGTTACAAAAGGAAAACAAAGAGTTACGTACAGAGAAGGAGATGCTAAAAAAGGCGAGAGCCTTCTTCGCGAAACATATGTCGTGAGATACCGGTTCATTCTCGACAATGCCACTGACTTCAGCGTTCGTACACTCTGTCGGGTCATGCGTGTGACGGCCTCTGCCTGGTATGCATGGCGAAAAAAGCCCGCCGAACCGCTGCAAAAAGACGTGGAGGTCCGGGTCAGGTTAAAGGCGCTGTTCGCCGCCAGCAGGCAGGGAGCAGGAAGCCGGACGCTGGTCAAAAGGCTTCGTGGAGAAGGCATCATAATCAGCCGCTGGCGGGTGAGGAAACTCATGCAGGAAGAGGGGCTGGTCTGCCGACAGCGCCGGACTTATAAGGTCACGACAAAACCCCGCCCGGGTGCAGAGGTGGCCCCAGACCTGCTGAACCAGAATTTTAACCCGCCGGGGCCAAATCAGGTGTGGGCGAGTGACATCACGTATCTGAAGACCGGTGAAGGCTGGCTGTATCTGGCGGCTATTATGGATTTGTACTCCCGGCAGATAGTGGGCTGGCAGGTGGACAGACGGATGACCTCATCGCTGGTCTGCGGGGCCCTGATGAAGGCATATAACCTGCGAACTCCCCCGCCGGGCCTGGTGGTGCATACGGACAGGGGGGCGCAGTACACGGGACAACGCTTTCAGGCGCTGCTGAGCAGCTATAGCCAAGCGACTTAATTTTGATTACACCATATGGACTGAGAACAAACTCTCTGTATCGCAACCCATCTCTCTTTTTTTGCTTTTTGCTTGTGCCCATTTATGCTCAATTGGGTTAAGATCTGGCGAATATGTAGGCAAATACTCCACCATATACCCTGCATCGATGATGACTTGTTGAATATCATGTTTTTTGTGAAAAGTGGCATTGTCCATCATGATTACACTGTTTTTAGGGAGTACTGGGATAAGGACTTGTGTGACCCAGGCATAGAAAACATCGCTGTTAATATTGATATCAAATAATCCGATAGCAAACAGCGTTGTGCCTAATAAAGCGCCGATAACATTTGTTCTTCCCCTAGCTCCCCAGTTCTTCAGGCCAAAACACCGTTGACCTTTTTGGGAATAGCCGTGAGTCCGTGGGGCATCGTGTGAAAAACCACTTTCATCAATAAAAACAATAGGTTTACCTTCTTTTTCATACTGTTGTTTTTTTTGTTGAAATCCCTGCCGGGCGTTTTCGTCGGCTTTCGGATGACGTAGAGTTTTTTTTATAGGTCAATCCCAGCTTTTTAAGCGCTTGCCAAATGGCCTTCTGACAAACGCCAAAACGCTCTGCACGTTCTTTTTGGTAAGCATCTGGATATTGTTCAACATCTTTTATCAACTCGGATTTATCGATCTTTCGCTGACGCGTGGTCGATGCTTTTGACTCTATTTGATTAATCCAACGCGATACAGAGGCAGGGCCAATCCGAAATTGCTTCGCTGTTTCTCGGATACTCAACCCTTCGTTTTTCCGTGTAGATATCACTTTACGTCTAAAATCAATTGAATAGCTCATTTAAATAATGTAATCAAAATTAAGTCGTTTAGCTATACAGGCTGAGGAGCAGTATGGGAGACGTGGGTGCCTGCTGGGATAATGCGGTGATGGAGCGCTTCTGGGGCAGTCTGAAACATGAATGGTTGCTGCTGGTACCCCAGCCAACACGGGCTTACATGGAGCAGGATGTGGCGACGTATATCCGCTACTACAACCTAGACAGGCATCATGCCGCTAACGGGGATCTGTCTCCGGTGCGTTATGAACAAATGGCTGAGAAAAAAGTGTCCTGATTTACTTGAACAGTGCAAAGAGGCCATTCAGCAGCCAGCGATTGGCTTCAAACAATGGCCACAGGGTATCCGGCATCGTGAATGTGCCGTGCTGGCACGGCGTATCCGGCAGGCGGGCCATCATGGTGGCAATCCACAGGTCGGTGGCCTTTTTGCCGCAGGTCGGACATCCGCGTCCGTGGCAGCTCTGATGGATGTAACGGTGGTGAGTGCAGTCGGGGTGTTGCTGCAGCGAAATTCCCGGCTGCCCGTCAGTGGGGTGCCGCAGGCCAGCATCTTTGTGACAACCTCAATCTCTACAGGCCGGAGCGGGTATGTCTCCATGATGTCAGCCCATGCCCTGTTGCGCTGAAACAGCGTCTTCATGGGGCGGGGCTGTATGTAGTGGCATACTGAATTTGGCCACCTAAGTAGAGGTGATATGCTTACCTCATAATTTTTATAGGTGCCAAAATGAGTAAAATAATTACTGCTGAATTTAAATGTGAAACCGCCAAATTAGTCCTTGACCAAAATTATACCTACCAGGAAGCCGCGAAAGCCATGAACGTCAGTCTTTCAGCGATTAGCCGGTGGGTAAGAGCCCTTCGTTTAGAACGTCAAGGGAAAACATCGCCTGGTCTGCCATTAACACCTGAACAAATTGAGTTCAGAGAAATGAAGAAAAAAATCCACCGACTGGAAATGGAGAATGCCATCTTAAAAAAGGCTACTGCGCTCTTAATGTCCGACTCACGGCTTTGTTGAATAATTTAAGATACTGATTTATATAAGCATTATAAAATTTCAACGACTAATTTTTCCTCTCGGAATGCTTTTTATTGTGCTAACTATTTGATTTGTCGTTCTAACAAAATACATTCTCTGTAAATGCATTCTAACTAAAGAAGATGTAAATCAAACGGTTAAGTTATTCAACAAAGCCCCGACTCACTGAAAAATTCTCGGTAGTTGAAAAGCTAAGAGCGCTTTATCCAGTGAAAGCGTTGTGTCGTATTTTTAATGTTCACCGAAGCAGTTATCGCTATTGGTGTCGACCTAAGGAGCCAGATATTGAGCGGACGATAAAACGTAGCCTGGTCAGCGAAGCGTGGAACGTTATAGCCAACCGACTTAAAAATGATTACAGCCGATGCCCTGATATGTGGCAAAGAAGCATAGCTGGCTGTTATCAAAATAATGTCGCTTAGCTATAGTGGCGGGTCTGCGGGCGCAAGGACTATCGCCACGATGGTTACCAATACACACGACGTGAAACTTGGGCGGTGGTTAGCGGGTAAGTTGATGAAAGAATTAACCCTCGTTAGTTGCCAAACAAGAAAACATCAATACAACAGCGGTGGAAATGAACGTATTGATATTCCAAATCTGCTCAATAGGCAGTTCGCTGTTACCAAGCCTGACCAGGTTTGGTGCGGCGATGTAACCTATATTTGGACAGGCGACCGATGGGCGTATCTGGCGGTGGTATTAGATTTATTTGCCCGAAAACCCGTGGGTTGGGCAATGTCGTTTTCGCCAGATTCAGAATTAACAGCCAAAGCACTACAAATGGCTTGGGAACTGCGTGGGCATCCCAAAGAAGTCATGTTTCATAGTGACCAAGGAAGCCATTACACCAGTCGTCAGTATAGGCGGGCATTGTGGCGTTATCAGATGACCCAAAGTATGAGTCGCAGAGGAAATTGTTGGGATAATAGTCCGATGGAGCGATTCTTCCGTAGTCTGAAGACTGAATGGGTGCCAACGACTGGCTACCAAAGCTTTAGTACTGCTCAATCATCCATTATTCGCTACATAACCCATTATTATAGCGATGTCAGACCTCACTGGTATAACGGTGGGTTAACACCAAATGAATCAGAACGGCTGTTCCATCAACAGTCAGGTAGGGTGGCCAAATTTAGTTGACCACTACAACCTGGTTGATGAATAGCGGACATTAAAAATGGTGAAAAACGGTCAAAGATCGTGGCGTTGACAAGCCGAAGGTTATCCCGTGTCACACTCCCCTGAGCATCAGCGCGTTCATACAAAAATGGTTAAGCAGATTTTCAAAACGGTGGCCCGACAGGGCAACCTCCCTTACCAGCAATTCCGCCTTTTCGTTGACAACGATCCTGACTGCACAGAGTGGTTCTGGACCACCTTCTACAGTGAATTCCCTGATTCTCCGTACCACTACGTTGCCTTCTGCCATACCTGTCGCCAGTTTGACCTGTACGAAACCGAAGCGGAGATGATCTCAGATGACCCGCACGGATGATACCGGCATACAGCCCCGCCCCATGAAGACGCTGTTTCAGCGCAACAGGGCATGGGCTGACATCATGGAGGCATACCCGCTCCGGCCTGTAGAGATTGAGGTTGTCACAAAGATGCTGGCCTGCGGCACCCCACTGACGGGCAGCCGGGAATTTCGCTGCAGCAACCCCGACTGCACTCACCACCGTTACATCCATCAGAGCTGCCACGGACGCGGATGTCCGACCTGCGGCAAAAAGGCCACCGACCTGTGGATTGCCACCATGATGGCCCGCCTGCCGGATACGCCGTGCCAGCACGGCACATTCACGATGCCGGATACCCTGTGGCCATTGTTTGAAACCAACCGCTGGCTGCTGAATGGCCTCTTTGCGCTGGCGGCGGACAACCTGCTGTACGCTGCAGAGCAGCGGGGCCTGACCACCGGTATTTTCGGCGCTCTTCACACGTATGGCCGCCAGCTTAACTGGAACTGCCATATTCACCTGTCGTGGACCTCCGGCGGCATAAATGAGCACGGTGCCTGGAAAAAACTGTCGTTTGCCCTGCCGAAGGTCAGGGCGCGCTGGGTATGGAATGTACGCCAGTATCTGCTGTCTGCATGGGAGTCTCTTGTTCTGCCGCCGCAGCTGGCTCACATCCGGGATTATGATGAATGGAAGCGCTTTATCCTCAGCCAGGGGAAAAATGAGCAGGGAGAGATTTACTGGCACGTGTATTTTGCGAAGCCGACGAAACATCCCCGGCAGACAGCAAAGTACCTGGGCCGGTACCTGAAAAAACTGCCTGTGTCGGGTGCGCGACTGGCACACTACGACGGGGGAAGCCGCATCACCCTGCGTTTTCTGGATCACCGGACGGGGAGGCATGAAGACCTGGCGCTCAGTCAGCGTGAGCTGATACTGCGGCTGATAAAGCATATACCGGAGAAGCATTTCCGGATGGTGCGTTACTTTGGTTTTCTGGCTAACCGCGTAGTGGGAAAACTGTTGCCTCTGGTGAGAAAAGCCCTGGGGCAGGATAATGTGAAAAAAGCAGCGCCAGTGACATACACAACGCTGAGTCAGGGATTACTGAATACAGACCCGTTTGCCTGCCTGCTGTGCGGGGCAAAAATGGCGTTCAGCCGGGCGCTGCCGGCAACGGCCCTGGAGAAGCTAATCGCGAACGCCGGGGAGATAGCGCGAATGCGTTACGTTGGATAATGCGGGGAAACTCTGCCTGGAATTCGGCGATGTAATCAAAAAACGCGCAATGTTTTCAAAAATCACCCAAACACAGAGGCATTCACGATAAAAAAGCCGGTTTTCATCGTTGCCAGCCCCCGAAATCAGAGGCTCCAAAAAGTTTGAAATTCCTAGGCGTGAACGCCACGGTGGAAGAGATTGTCCGCCACGTCGATTACCTGCTGAACAAGCTGGGAGAAGACGGCGTCGGCTTCGGTTCCGATTTCGATGGCACCACCGTGCCGCCAGACCTGCATGATGTCGCAGGGCTGCCGCGCCTGGTCGAAGCACTGACGCGACGCGGATACGATCGCCCATTGCTGGAAAAAATCTGCTACGGCAACTGGTTGCTTGTACTGGAAGCCACCTGGGGTAAATAACCACAGGCCAAAGCATCGGGTGGCGTGGATATTGCATGGAATTTGCTCAAGGTGAAATGATGACCTAACCAACACGGAGCACCTGTCCATGCGTTTACGCCACATCGAAATCTTTCAGGCTATTCTTCAGGCTGGCACCATCAGTGGTGCTGCCCGCTTGCTGAACGTTTCGCAGCCGAACGTCAGCCGGGTGCTCAATCATGCTGAGCAACAGCTGGGATTTGCCCTGTTTGAACGCGGCGCGCAGGGCATGGTGGCAACACGCGAAGGACGACGTCTGATCCCTGAAGTACAGGAGCTTTACATCCATCTGCAAGCCATTGGTTCACTGACGGAACAGATGAGACGCAATCGGGTACAAACGGTGCGGCTGGGGGCGGCGCACGCGTTTAGCCAAATGGTGGTTGCCCCACCATGGTGGAATTTCACAAGCAAGAAGCGCGTGTCAACGTAGAGTTGGTGACCGAACATTTCTCCATGTTGTGTCAAAATATCCTGCAAGATCAACTCGATTTTGCGCTGGTCTTTGGTCAACAAGTGCCCGCTGCCCTGCTGGCTGAGCCGCTGTTTCAAGCCTATATGGTCGCCGTGTTGCCTAAAGACAGCCCGCAGAATGGTCCGGTATCGCTGGAGTGGCTCTGTTCCAATAACCTGCTGATGATGCAGCAGCAAGACCCGTTAGACCAGGTGCTGCACCGTGCGTTGCGCGCCAAAGGGCTCACGCCGATGTCATCGGTGTATATCAAAACCTACTCGGTGATTGCCGACATGGTACTGGCAGGCGGCGGGGCGGGTATCGTCGATCTGTTTACCGCGCATCGCTACGCCGATACGTTGAAAATTGTACCAATCGCAAAGCCGCTGCCGTTCGAGGTGACGCTGATTAGCCGTCGCGACAACCCACAATCACGCGCCGCATTGCAATTGAAGCAACTGATGAAAAACAAGTGCTGGGAAATTGCCCGACAAAACGAAGGTCTGTTTCACGCCGCATAATGCGGTCGCGCTCTGAAATCCTGCTGCGCGCCGACGGCACAACCGATTTTATCCTACCCTGCAAAACCACGGGCGCGTTATACTCGCCCTATCACTTGCTAAACAGGTAAATACCGATGATCCGCAGTATGACCGCCTACGCCCGCCGTGACATCAAGGGCGGCTGGGGTAACGCCGCGTGGGAGCTTCGCTCCGTTAACCAGCGTTATCTTGAAACATACATCCGCTTACCGGAACAGTTCCGCAGCCTGGAGCCGATGATTCGTGAGCGTATTCGCGCCCGTCTGACGCGCGGAAAAATCGAATGCAACCTGCGTTTTGAACTCGATCCGAGTGCGCAAGGCAGTCTGATCCTGAATGAAAAACTGGCAAAACAGCTGGTTGAAGCCGCCAACTGGGTCAAAATGCAGAGCGATGAAGGGGAAGTCAATCCCGTTGATATTTTGCGTTGGCCGGGCGTGATGTCCGCTCAAGATCAAGACCTTGATGCGATCAGCAAGGAGTTAATGACCGCACTGGAAAACGCGCTGGATGATTTTATTACCGCGCGCGAAACCGAAGGTGCCGCGCTGAAACTGCTAATTGAACAACGCCTTGCGGGCGTGAGTGCCGAAGTGGTGAAAGTACGCGCACACATGCCAACCATTCTGCAATGGCAGCGCGAACGCCTGCTCAACAAGCTGGAAGAAGCGCAGGTTCAGTTGGAAAACAACCGACTGGAACAGGAATTGGTGCTGTTGGCACAGCGTGTTGACGTTGCCGAAGAGCTGGACCGGCTCGAAGCGCACGTTAAAGAGACCTACAACATCCTGAAAAAGCCGGAAGCCGTTGGCCGCCGTCTGGACTTCATGATGCAAGAATTCAACCGCGAATCTAATACCTTGGCCTCCAAATCCATCAACGCCGACGTCACTGCCAGCGCCATTGAGCTGAAGGTGCTGATTGAGCAGATGCGGGAACAAATCCAGAATATCGAGTAAGGATTCAAGAACTATCAATAAGCTTCACAAACCCAATCAGGCCCGATTTTTTCGGGCTTTTTTGTTATCAGGAGCTATCATGAGGATTCACTAAAACGCATGATTATGGTGTACCCAGATGTGTACCCAATGGCTTTTGTGTACATCGCCTTGGGTACACCATAAAATTCAAAATTTAGGTATCCGTTATGCCAAGACTTACAGATATACAAATTCGCTCGTGGATAAAGGCAAGCGAAAGATTCG
The DNA here is from genome assembly GCF_052050035.1 of Symbiopectobacterium purcellii. Lineage (GTDB taxonomy): Bacteria > Pseudomonadota > Gammaproteobacteria > Enterobacterales > Enterobacteriaceae > Symbiopectobacterium > Symbiopectobacterium purcellii_A. Next base: position 1,308,805 of record NZ_CP189882.1, on the reverse strand, counting down.
AGGGAAGATCGGATGGTAATGGGCTGTATCTCAGATACAGAGAAACAGATAGATCACCAACATGGCGTTTTCGGTATAAATTTGCGGGGAAGTCACGCGTTATGCTGATAGCATCATACTCAGAGCTATCTCTTGCCAAAGCAAGAGAAGCGGCAAAAGAGTTATCAGCACGTGTTGCGCTGGGCTACGACGTTGCAGCCGAGAAGCAGGGGCGTAAAGCTGAAGCCTTGGAAAAAATAGAAACCGAGAAAAACGCCATGCGTGTATCAGAGCTTGCAGCTGAATACTTTGAGCGCCAGATACTGCCACGCTGGAAGCATCCAGATATATTGCGCCGTCGTATAGACAAAGATATCAATCCCCACATAGGTAACATGAAAGTTGAAGACGTCAAGCCGCGGCACATCGACGACATGCTAAAAAGCATTGTGGACCGTGGAGCGCCCACTATAGCAACGGATGTTTTACGCTGGACTAGGCGCATATTCGATTATGGTATAAAAAGACATGCCTTAGATATTAATCCTTGCTCAGCATTTGAAGTGGCAGATGCAGGAGGTAAAGAAATTGCACGAGATCGCTGGTTGACTAAAGATGAGCTTATCAAACTATTTCAAGCCATGAGAAAGGCGAAGGGGTTTAGTCGTCAAAATGAGATTACATTCAAGCTCTTATTGGCTCTATGTGTACGAAAGATGGAGCTATGCGCGGCTCGGTGGGAGGAGTTCGACTTAGATAACGCCATATGGCACTTGCCGGAAGAACGGATTAAAAATGGCGATGCTATAGATATACCGTTGGCCCCTCCGGTCATTGAGTGGCTTAAAGAGTTGCTGTCATTTTCCTGTAACAGTCCTTGGATTTTGCCAGCTAGAAAAATGCAAAACAGAATGATCCCCCATATCCAAGAAAGCACTCTACCCGTCGCACTGGCAAAAGTACGAGCAGAAATGCCAGAAGTGCCAAACTTCACCATTCACGATTTCCGACGCACAGCCCGCACTCATCTTGCCGCATTAGGCATAGATCCTGTTGTTGCGGAACGGTGCCTAAACCATCGGATAAAAGGTGTTGAAGGCATTTACAATCGTCATCAGTACTTAAATGAGAGAAGGATAGCTTTGGATAAATGGGCAGAGCTGTTGATTTCATTAGAAAACGGCTAAGGCCAGAATTATTATATATGATTATACTCAACGTACTTCAAGATGCATCTGCCTATCCAGTAGAAGGGGTGGTGTAGTGGCACACTGATACTGGCCACCTGATCGGAGGTGATATGCTCACCTCACCAACACGACAGGTAACCTCATGCGTAAACATTTTACGGCGGAATTCAAGCTCGAAGCCGCAAAGCTGGTTGTCGACCACGGCTACACATACGTTAAGGCGGCGGAGGCGGTTAATGTCAGCCATTCTGCTATTACGCGCTGGGTCAATAAGCTTCGCCTTGAACGACAGGGAAAAACGCCAGCGGGACTTCCTCTTACCGCTGAGCAGCTCGAGCTGAGTGAGATAAAGAAGAAAGTCCAACGCCTTGAAATGGAGAATGAAATTCTAAAAAAGGCTACGGCGCTCTTAATGTCGGACTCACTCAACGGTTCACGATAGTCGACAGACTGAGAGCGCTATACCCGGTCACAGCGTTGTGCCAAACTTTTGAGGTACATCGCAGCAGCTACAGGCACTGGCAAGCTTCCGCTAATGAACCTGACGGTGAGCGCGTGGTTAATCGTAGCCGCGTCATGGAAGCCTGGAACGCCAGCGGCGGCTCTGCCGGCGCTCGAAGCATCGCGACCATCGTCACCAGTAGCTCTGGCGTTAAAATGGGGCGCTGGCTGGCCGGTAAGCTGATGAAGGAGCTGGGTATCGCCAGCTGCCAGCGACCGGCTCACAAATACAAACGCGGCGGCAATGAACATGTTGAAATACCAAACCATCTCAACCGCCAGTTCGCGGTTACCGCGCCGGATCAAGTCTGGTGCAGAGATGTGACCTACATCTGGACGGGCAAATGCTGGGCTTACCTTGCGGTGGTGCTGGACCTGTTCGCCCGCAAACCGGTGGGCTGGGCCATGTCGACGTCGCCGGACTTGGCGCTGACAGTAAAAGCGTTGCAGATGGCCTGGGAACTCAGGGGGCAGCCAACAGGCGTCATGTTCCACAGCGACCAAGGGGGTCACTATACCAGCCGTCAATACCGGCAAGCCCTGTGGCGCTGCCGGATAAAGCAGAGTATGAGTCGGCGGGGTAACTGCTGGGATAATGCGCCAATGGAGCGGTTCTTCCGCAGCCTGAAGACAGAATGGGTGCCGACAAAGGGTTACAACAGCTTCAGCGAAGCCCAGGACGCGATTATCCGCTACATCACGGGTATTACAGCGCTATTCGGCCTCACTGGTATAACGGCGGCTTAACGCCAAACGAATCTGAGCGACTGTTCTACATATAGTCTAATGCGGTGGCCAGTATTAGTTGACCACTACATGGGCAGTAAGTCTTTATCGCTGCCTTGCCGTGTATCTTGACGTTTATTGAGTCTAATTAAAGGTATAGATGACATGAATTCCAAAAAGCTTGAGTTATGGGGTAATATACCTGCAATGGAGTATTGCTCTATCGAGAAAGCGGCAAAGCTTCTTTCGTGTGATATTGATGATGTTCTCCATTTTGGGGCTATTGGTGCGATAAAACTAGGTGTTTACTTGGATGAACACAGTTGTACATTACAAGTATTTAAGGACAATGAAAATCTAGTGGATTTATTTTGTTCTCCAGAGATTGATGAGCATCCAACTATAATACATTCAATTTTTTATGTAAATGAAAATAAAGATGGCTATGAGGTGGATGAGGATAGAATGTATTTTCTACTACGTGGTGCAACAAGAGGATTTTGGGAAATAGACTTGTGTGTTTTAATGGATCTAGAGTTTGGACGTGAAAGACTGATGGAAGATGTTCGCTTACTCCCATTTTTGAAGCAAGAATTTAAAAACTATAGTATGCGTCTATGTATAAATGGTGTGCATAAAAAACTTTTTGGTATAGCTGTTCCTGAAAATGACAAATGTAATAGTGTATGGTTGAATAAAGCGATTGAAAAAAGTCATCTTTGGATATTAAAGGATGACATTGAATTTTTATATAATAAAAGACAAGAAGACGTTCCTTTATTTAGCACAGGATTTAAAGATGCTGATGCAAATCCATTTTATTTAATTCCTCCCCATCCAAACAAAGAGAGGTTCGCGATAAATAGAGAAAAGTTATACAAGGCGGCAATACATATACTAAGTGCTTACCCTGATGAATGTAGGGGAAAGATGAAAGAAATTAGCACAGAAAAATGGCTTAGTGCAATTAAAAACCACATTTCAGAAATTCCAATATTACATATAGCTAACGATGAAGTGATATTGAAACACCTGAGGGCGGCTATAAACTTCGGAACAAAGCAAGGGGGATAGTAACTTACTATAGAGGGAGAGTACGTCTACTCTCCCTTATACCGGAAAATTTTTTAGGCTAGAGTGCCTGCCAATTACACATCATCAACTGGCAGGAAATTAGATGAAGACACATGAGGTAACATCCGTATCATTCCCCACCACCGGCAATGCTCGCATAAAAAGTGTTGCTCAGTTTCTTGCTGTTAGTGAAGTAACCATTTGGCGCTATACCAAAAAGCCGGACTTCCCCAAACCCATCAAATTATCCGAACGTGCGACAGTTTTCGATGCCGCTGCTGTACGTCAGTGGTATGAGACTCGGAAAAAATTAACCCAACAGGCTGATTAATAGTGCAACAACATAGTTAAGTAACCGAGGTTTAAATATGAAAATGTCAAACATGGCTAATGGCCGTGATGGGTTCCCCTGCGCCTTAAATCCAGTGGGCGATATATTCCAATGCGGTATTCCTCCCTTTGAAACGGAGGGATTAATTGACTTGGGGAAGGCCAGCCAGAAAGAAGCCTTCCCCTTGGCTGGCCCACTGAGCTTAATATTTAGCTCCGTCAAAGTGACAGCAACGGATAGCGCCGAGGTCACTGTATCGATGACCTCGGAGGATTCGGCAGGTTGCAGCCTCATGCAGGGGGTCACCGTGACCTCTCGCAATGAAATCAATGGGTTAGCTTCCGCCCCTTTGGGGAGGTTGCGCTCAGATAACCTATTGAATATAAAGCCTGAATCGGCATTTGTGCAGACGACAGGCAAAGAAAAAGGGCCACGTCCGGCCCTTCGAGTCATGCAGTTGCTCACTTGTGAGGAAGCGAACGAATCACACCACAATTCCTACTTGCAAGCTACTGGCTTTGCTCAATGCCAACAGACTAGTCAGGCTTTGGGGTCGATGCCTCGTGACTGCAATTCTTTTCTGATAATTCGCTTTATCCAAGCTGAAACAGAAGCGTCACCATCTTGTGAAAGAGCTTTTTTAATCCCTTCTTCAAGTGGTGCTTCGACACGCAAAGCAATTTGCTTGCTTCCCTTACCTTGGATACTCATGGTTGACACTTGGTATACTCCTGTATATAGTGAAGTTGTAAGCCAAGTGTACGACAAGTGCTTACCTCAAACAACGAAGCCCGGCAGTGCGACAACACTAACCGGGCCTCTGACCACCAACGATAGCATTATTATCGAGGTAGCTATGAGTAACTATACCGCCCTTCTCGGCAGGGGCAAGCCGAGCTTTACCCAAACTCGCTCTGAGTTTATTGATACCTACTGGATTATCCCAGAATACTCCACCACGCCCTACGGCAAAGTGTCGTTCACACGCCAAGATCGCGGTACCTTCATCGCCCTGTTCAAAGACAGCCGCCTGATATGGGCTGGACGTCAACCTGTGGGCTCAACCACGTATGGAAAACATACGAGGTCGCATGAAGGCATAGAGGAAATCTCTATTTCTCAAGGTATGGTCAAAATCACCCCACCTTTAACCATAACGGAAATCGTTACCGTTCAGGGGGTGGCACATGTCTAACTTTGTCGCCATCCAGAACACCGCCATGCCGGTAGTCGAATACCAAGGTAAGCGTGTCGTCACATTTGCCATGATTGATAAGGCCCACGGTCGAAAGAAAGGCACAGCAAAACGTACCTTTACCTTGCATCGTGATCGCTTTGTTGAAGGAGTGGACTTCTTCGATGTGACTCAGGACGTTATACGTACCGAGTCGTTGAAGGGCGCTTTTCCATCGCGTACACCGAGGGGGATCCTCGTAACAGAACGCGGCTATCTGATATTGGTCAAGCCGTTCAATGACCCTTTGGCATGGAACGTACAAATTCAGATGGTCGAAACCTACTTCCGCCGCAACACTCTGGGCGAACTCCGCCACGTCGAGATCCCCAGCCTCGAAGAGTTAAGCCAAATGCCAGCAGAGAAAGCCCAGCATATTGTTGCCAAGGCTGAAAAGGAATCCTCTCACGGTCACGGTAAACCCGGTAGTGCTGCCATGACATTACGCCGCAAGGAATTAAAGCAGATACGCCCGGCAATAAAGACACTCATTGACCTGCATCAGATTTCTATCTGCGATTTAGGCGACTTTGGCAAGGTAATAAATAACACCTAACTGTTTATATCGATGGGTATGAATAGTTTGATCGTTACTAACACTTAGGGATTATAAAGACGGGTGGAGTATTCTAATCGGGTGGCGAAATTCACATTTTTTCCAAAGGTGAAAACATCAGAATAAAATAAAACAGGGTGCCATGAGCGGCAGGTATTAACACTTAAAATGAATCAATAATTTTAAATGATGCGGAAATAGCCGCAGGGGATTCCCTTAACTAAATACAGGATATGCGATGAACGAACTCTATTATCAAGAGGCCAATCATGCCGTAGAGATGGAAAAGCAACGGCAGTACAAAGTGGCTGAGTATGCATGGAAGCGGGCGGCGGAATATGCCAAAAATCCTAAAAACAAGGCATATGCTTTGGCAAGGGTAACGCTAAACAATAAACGTCATTCGCTGTACGAACGTTATTGGCTGTTGAAGCTGGAAGCTCAGCGATTACATGCTGAGAAAAAAGAAAAGAAAGTCATCGAGAGAGCTTTGCAAGCCCATCTTTGCGAGGAGAACGCCTCATGAACGGTTGGACATGCCTTGCCGAGGCCGCTGAGAGGCTGGAGGGCAGAGGGCTTTACCGTCGGGCTGTCACGCTATGGCGTCGGGCTGTACCGCTGTCCCCCTCGAGCGAAAAGCAAGATATCTGCATTAACGCCATCAAGCGTTGCTCTGAGCGTAAGGGTTATTAATTAATCAGGAATTATATCCATGAATATTGATGAAATGAGTGGAAAAGAACTCGTTGAATTTATCAGAAAGAGCGGTGTAGTGATGCCTCAATGGTTAATCGATATGAAGCAGGGAGAAAAACAACGCCCACTGACACGTGAGCAGCAAGTAGAGTTCGCGGAAATTCACAGCATTCAACTAAGGTCCTGTGCTGCACTCTACTATATCGGTGAGTGTATTAAACGATTTGGTCGTGGCCCAAACGGACAATTTATTTTTTGTCATGAAAATACTGTGGTGGAAATCGACAAGACGGTTATTGAAAAGCTGCTCAAGACGCAGATTGAAGATGTTCTGATAGATGAGGAGCCCGAGGATAAATATATCTCCGTCATGAAATTTTATAAACGGGATGAAATTAATTGGAAGCGTAGCACATCCCCTTGGCTGGTTGACTTTATCGACGAGGTGTTAATCGCCTGCGCCGAAGAAATGCTGGATTCATTTATCGACACACCTAAATCTAAACAAATTCATTAAGGAAAGAGTTATGACGGAATTACAGATAATAAAAAACGAACCCATGATGTCCAGCCGTGAAATAGGGGAGCTGGTACATAAGCTTAACAAAAACGTCATTCGTGATATCTGGGAAATGCTGGAGCAGCTTTACGGTATTTCAAAAGATGGCTCAGACTTGAGCCATAAAGAAAATCAACAAGTTAAACTTAATAACGGTGTCATTGCCTGCATTGATGCACGCGGTTACGTCAGCGAGTTCCTTCTCGACCGCCGCCATACTGAAATTCTCATTACCGGATATGACGTACAGCGTCGTGCCGCCGTCATCGACCGCTGGTTTGTACTGGAATCTGAACGCACATTGCGTTCCCCCGTCGAACTCGGCCTGCCGAACTTCCTTGACCCGGCAGAAGCGGCGATCGCATGGAGCAAAGAGCGCAAGACCGTACAACTGATTTCCTTCGAGCGTGACGAAGCTATCCGCACCAAAGCTGAGATTGGCAGCCGCCGTGAAGCAAGCGCGATGGCAACCGCTTCTGTAGCCGTGCGGGAGCGCAATAAGCTGGCAGCCCGTCTGGGTGAATGTATCCGTCACGCAACGATTGTGGCGGTCATGAACAAAACCGGCAAGGAATACCCGTGGCGTCCGCTGCGCAAATGGTGTGCCGAGCATGATGTCGCGGTTATCCGCGTCCTGGATGCACGTTACGGTACCGTCAATTCATGGCCTGCTGAAGCGTGGATAACGGTTCACGGTATCAATCTGCCCGAACTGTTTGGTGAGGTCCACCATGTATAACGCCACATTACGCCGTCAGGTCATCTCTGGTGACTGGGTGCCCATCAACAACGGCACATGCACGCTGACCGACCTTGGCTTGCGGCATAACGGTAACGGCCTTGTCTGGCTGCATTCCGGCGTCTCTGTGCATGAGGCTGATAGCGATACCGGGCTGGCAGGAAGCGGCAAGATATCACATGAGTACCACTGGGGGGTATGTGCAGATAATAAACTGAAAGGTAAGAATTTATTGTCTTTTGTGCATCCACGTAAGCTTGATGATTACTGTCTGAATATCCTCATTAGTAGCTCCGCATGTACTCATTTTGAGCAGCGGCGCAATGGCAAGCAGCTATTAACATTTGCCCTGCAAATCAATCCAGATGTGCGGCGAAAGGCAACGGATGGCTGGTTGATATTTCAGAACCCACGCCAATCGGATAAGTACGAATTGCTGGATACAAAGCGCTATTCGGGCCTCGCCAAAAATTATCAGCGCTTGGGCTGGCATCGGCACGCTATAGACTACCTGACCGGCATCTTCAGGAACGATGCTGAATTCAGCCGATTGATGACCCGCTTAGGGTATGTAAGCATCCGCACCCGAAAAATCACCGGGCGCTTTGAGAGCTTCTGGGTACACCGCATCAGGGGAAAGGGATTGCTAGATGTGGGGGTGTGTGCAGATAACCAATTGTCTAAAAATACTTTTATTCCATTTGTGCAGGCATCTGAACGTGAGCGCTTCGGCTTCAAACGCATCCCCGTTGATGGTAAATGGCTGTATGTCTATGCCGACCACATCCGCTTACTGAAGAAAAAACGCATCCGCATCGATGGACAACAACTAACCGGCTACACAGCCAGGACGGTAAAGCTGGAGGTGCACCATGCGTAATACCCCCATCCCTCTCGATACCGCCGCATACCGGGCAAGCGTGGCCTGTTCGCTGTACGAGGTCATTCTTGATAAGGCTAATGATGAGAAATCTTCACCTGTACTCATCGACTTAATCAGTCTGGCTTGTGACATAAACTTTGAAATCAGTCGCTCGTTGGATGCTGTGACGGAGGGGGAACATCATGGCTGATATCTACAACCAACTTATTCGCCACGATTTTCAGCAGATGGACACGGATAGCCTGAGGGAGGCCCGTAACCAGTACAGCGATGCGTTCGATGGCATTATGGCAGCACTGCGCACGATGGGCAGCATGGCATTCTGGGCGCGCAGCAGTGAGGAATATGGCGATGATCTGGCCCTTGAAGATTTACGGGCAGTCGCTGAATCATTGATGTACCTCCCGCGCTTTGCTGAAGCGCTCAAATTTAATGAAATCGATGCAGATTTTGAACTCCGGTGCCGTGAAGGTCTGCCTGCATCCTGCAAAGCTAAAACGGAGGATGCCGCATGAGCCGTTATCACGTCGAGAATACCCCGGACGGTATCAATATATCGCAGCACACCGCCGAGCGCCTGTACGAACATGTAGACCTTATTCCCTACGCCGAGACCATGACGCGCCTTGACGCTGGTGAGTGGGATGACGACCTTGATTTGGCGTTTGAGATCACCCGCAAATGGGGGCAGTCCGACTACGACTATACCCACAATGACGTGCTACTGCTGTGGCGCTGGGTGATTGCCTTTGCCTTTAACCATGAGCAGCGGGAAGCCAACGGCACCGTGACGGTTGAGTGGAGGCCGGGCGAGTTCCGCGAATGTGCGGTTTATCAGGGCGAATATGGCGCAATGAACCTTTATCTGTCCACTGAACGTTTCGCGATGGCTAACAACATTGAGGGGGCGTTGATTAAGAAATACGGCGCGGAACAGGGAACGCTAAACGCCATCGAGTTCTATGCCGCCATGCGGGATGAAAACGGCGGCCTCTCCGAGATGGGACGCGAAGTGCTATCCGAGTTGCATGATGGCTTCATTCAGCAAATTTACGATTCCGGGATGCCGGAAGCGCCGACCGCACATTAAGGGGGAAATATGGCACTGGTAACAAAAGACTTCCGTCTTAATTCGCTGGCTAACCAGTACTCTGCCGCGGTGTATGCCGCGATACAAAAAGAGAACGGCGGCGATTGGTTTACCGTAAACGCAGGTGAGCAGGACATCCGCGTTGACATTATCGGTGGTGTATCCGGGGTGCGTGAGCTGATAGACGCTTACGGGCTGGAAGCCATGAAGCTGAATTACCCGCAGTGGGAATCATTGGCAATCGCGCTGCTTACCAAATCCTTGAAAGGTAAACGGCTGACAAAGGCCGGGCGGGAAATATGGCAAAGCATGGTCAACGACATGGGTGCGACCGTTATCGCGAGGGGGAAATAATGCCCTCCTTTGTCGATGAAGTCCGCGCCAAGGCAAACGGCCATTGGGAGCCAATTCTGGAGCGCCTTGGCATATCGACCAACCGCAAGGAAAGCGAGTGCCCGAGCTGTGGCGGCAAGACCCGCTACCGCTTTGATGATTTAGAGGGGCGTGGAACTTACCTGTGTTCCCACTGTGGCTCAGGAACCGGGCTGGATTTGGTGATGAAGGTCAAGCAATGCACTGCCCCCGAGGCAACCGCGATGGTGGCGGAGGTTATGTCTATGCCGCTGCCGGAGAAGCAGCCCGCCAAAGAGAAGCCTCTACGCCCGATAGCTGAACGTGTGGCGGCATTGGTGAAAGCTACCCATAGGGACGAGTCCGTCTATCTCAACAATAAGGGGCTGAAAGGCCCCCATCCATTGCTTGACGATGGTTCGCTACTGCTGGTACTGCGCACGATGGCAGGCACGGTAACGGGCGCTCAAACCATACGGCCCACGGGAGAAAAGCGTCTACTCGCGGGTACGAAAAAGAAAGGGGCCTTTATTCCCGTCGGCGATATCCCCGAGAACCCCGATAACGTGGTGATCACCGAGGGCTATGCCACTGGGTTGAGTCTGGCTGCGTGTGGCGCTGAGGTCATACTGGCGGCCATTGATGCGGGCAATCTGCTATCTGTCGCTCAAGTCGTGCGGGAGCGCTGGCCCCAAACGCCGATCATCATAGCCGGAGATAACGATGTGACCCCGGAGGGTGAAAACGTCGGTAAGCATGCTGCCGAGGAAGCCGCACGTGCTGCCGGTTGCCTGGTTGCCGTGCCGCCAACTGACCACAAGGCAGACTGGAACGATTACCGCCAACAGAACGGCGTAGAGGCGCTACAGCGGGCTTTTGTGGCAAGTACAGCGGTGCCAGAAATACTGATAGCGGAGGGGGGAGAGCAGGTTGAGGAAAGTGTCGTGTCACCAACAACATTAACTGTCATTGAAGGCGGAAAGAAAGCGAAGAAAACGCCAGATCCGCTTAAGCCCCGGATTGAGAGCCGCGATGAAGGCGTGTATTGGGTCGAGCCTAAAATGGATAAAGACAGTGGTGAAATCGTTAACAGGGAGCAGTGGTTATGCTCGCCTCTCACGGTTATCGGCAAGGGAGAGGATAAAAAAGAGCGTTACCTGATTCTGGAATGGCGCAAGGGTAAGCAAAAAGCGGTGACTCGGGCAATACGGGCTGCTGACATTGGTGAGCGTGAAGGATGGCGCACCCTGAAAGCGGGCGGCGTTGATGTCACGACGAAATCAGGATTGCGGGCAACGCTCGGCGACTGGCTGCAACGTTCAGCAGGAGAAGAAATGTGGCGCATAACCCCGCGCTCTGGCTGGCATAAAGGGGCCTATATCATGCCCGATGGTTCAATTATCGGGGATCCAGAACAGCCGATTCTGTTTAACGGAAGCACCGCCGCCTCAGAAGCCTACAGCGTCGCGGGAACGCCTGAAAGCTGGCGGGATAATGTGGCTCGTCTGGCTTCTGGTAATCCTTTCCAGATGCTCACCGTGGGTGTTGCCCTTGCCGCCCCGATGCTGCCCTTGGTGGGGGCTGATGGGTTCGGCGTTCATCTGTATGCACAGTCTACCGCCGGTAAGACGACCGCGGAGGATTTAGCCGCCAGCCTGTACGGTGAGCCAGAGCGCCAGCGGTTAACGTGGTACGGCACGGCACTTGGTGTAGCAAACGAGGCGGAGGCGCATAACCACGGTCTGCTATCGCTCGATGAGGTAGACCAGGGGGCCGCGCCCAAGCATGTGTACACCGCAGCCTATACGCTGTTCAACGGTAAGGGGAAATTGCAGGGTTCCCCGGAAGGCGGCAACCGTGAGCAAAAATACTGGAAAACCGCGGTAATAAGTACCGGAGAGCGTGATCTGGAAACCTACCTGAAAAGTGCAGGTATCAAGGTTAACGCCGGGCAACTGGTGCGGTTGCTCAATATCCCGGTGACACGTCCGACGAAGTTACACGGATACGAAAGTGGTAAGGCGCATGCGGATGCGTTGAAAGACGCGTGGAAACAGCATCACGGGGCGGCGGGTCGTGAGTGGATCCAATACCTATCAACCCGTAAGCAAGAAGCTATCGAAGCGTACCAAGAGGCTAAACGACGCTGGCTATCACTTATCCCGGAAAGCTACGGTGAACAGGTGCATCGCGTGACCGACCGTTTTGCCGTCATCGAGGCAGCATTGATCATGGGAAAAGTCATAACCGGGTGGGATGCGCAGGATTGCCGCGATGCATTACAGCATGTTTTCAATGAATGGATTGCGGCATTCGGGACGGGTAACAAAGAGTTCGAACAGATCATCGAGCAAGCGGAGGCGTTTCTGAGTGCATACGGCATGAGCCGCTTTGCGCCGCTGGATTATAACGAGCAGGCACTAATTATCCCCAATCTTGCCGGATACCGCGTCTCTAAGCGCTATGGCGACCCTGTGGTGTTCTACGTGCTGCCCAAGCCGTTCAAGGAAGAGATGGCAAAAGGATATGACTCGACGCAATTTGCCAAAACGCTTCACGAGTCAGGGCGTTTGAAGAAGCCAGCCAATGGAAAGCGCTATCAAGTACTTACTCCTCGTCTTGAGCACTTAGGTGGCATTCAACAAAAAGCCTATCTGATTGTTCCGCTCACAGCTGAGGAGGAAAAAGAATAGTTTTTCACGTGAGCAAAAAGTATGGGTTTCATGGGTTTCATGGGTTTCAAATGTAAATATTTTATATAATATCATGATATTTATAGCTTTATTATTTCTCTCTGAAACCCATGTGAAACCCATTTAGCGGGATTTGAAACCACTGAATGCAAAACATATATGCTTGTAAAGAGAAAAGGCTCTATTGGTCAGGTAGTTTCAATGCTGGGATGGGTAGTTTCAAAATGGGGGGCAGTGGTTTCAGGGTTTTTTATAAAATAATTAAATATCAATAAGATGATTTTTTTGAAACTACCACTTTTTGCCTATCTAAATAAATAAGTTTTTCAGGCCAGAGATGGCTGATCTACCGTTGATGCTGGCACGTCAGCTAAGCCAATACGCCAGCCAAAGGAAAAACCTTCTTTTCCTGGCTGGCCTAGCCAGCTTGCAGACGACTCAGGGAGATAGCCAAGCGACATTATTTTGATAACAGACAGCTATGCTTCTTTGCCACATATCAGGGCTCCGGCTGTAATCATTTTTAAGTCGGTTGGCTATACGTTATTGAACACCTAACCAAAAGGAGACAGGAATAGAAGATTATCGGCAGTTGAAATAAAACTAATTAACGCTGAATTTCAGACACTATTAAATAAAGGGATAAAAGTTGAGCAGGCTTATCTTAAGCTTATTGCTCAGCATCAGACCCAGTAAGGCTTACTGACCGCGATTTATTATGCGATAATTAATCTATCAGAAAATAAAAAATAATCGGCTATGAACGTTGAATTACTTTTGGTTCAACGCCTTTATTTCTGATGCTGTCAAAATAATTATGGGGGTTGCCTGATGAATCAGCAATATGTTGAATATTTGCGTGGCTGTGTCAGTACCGCACTGGCAGACGTTCGGCAAACCGGGAGGGGCCAACTGGATACATTTAACGGTGCTGCGATGGCCAGAGCAACGGTACACACCCGTAAGCGCCCCCGCCTGGTTCAGCTTAAGGGACGTAAAGTTTGTGCGACAACCGACGCCATGCACTGCCCGGAAACACGCAGCAGAAGAAAGCCGATGCCCCCGATAGACCCTATCACCTACGGCACAGCTTCATGGCGCAGGGCTTTAGGGCATCTTGAACCCCATCAAGAGGCATGGATACGGTACTGCTATGGCAACGATTTGAACTACGACTACCAGGTAATCATTTGCCAGCACGTCTGGAAAGAATACCGGGAAACACTCGTCGGCAAGGGCACAAAGGATAAAGCCCGCCGTCGTATCGAATCTCTGGTATGGTTAGCTGTACAACGTTATGCGTCTGAATGTGGCTGTCCGAAGGCATGTCCTGATTACAGTGATAGTGAACTGGCAGTTTTATCCGGTGTCACTAAATCAACGTGGTCAGAGAATTATCGTCATCACTGGCAGGGGCTGATTGCTTGCGTATCATGTCTGGACAGTGACGCATTGTTAGCCGTAAAAACACGGCGAAGTGAATCACGTTTGGCATATTTTGCAACATAGCGCTTGCAAAACCGAACTTTATGGACTATATTTTCGGCATATTTGATATGCTGCCATAAATTTAAATTCCTTACTTAAGGTTGACGTGACTATTGACAGCGACTGATTGCTGAATAAGATGATTGTGTCGCACATCTCGCTTGTTGTTCCCTCTATATCAGTTTGGTTAAGATGTGCGATAAGACCCCAGTTAACCGCTGGGGTTTTTCTATTTCAGGGTCAGAAGCATAGCGGTTGTGCGTTCGGCTGTTAACCGAATGGTCGAAGGTTCGAATCCTTCCTGTCTCGCCACATTTCAGGCTGCGCTAATGCGTGGCCTTTTTTTATTTCCCCTTTCAATCACACACAGCGCCCACTTAGCGGGTGAGGCTATGACACGAATGAGCACTCTCTACAGCAGGCTTTCATATGGAACCGGGACGGGCTTAATGGGCCTTGGTGCATCAGCTAGAGCCTACGCCGCATCGACTAAAGAGAGCGTCCTGCTGCTTGCAGATAAGGTTGCCGGGTTAAGCCTTGGCGACTGGGCGATTATTGTCGGTATGGTCTGCACAATCGGCACCTTTGCTATCAACTGGTACTACCGCAGGAAGGAATACCAACTGAGGGAAAGAGGCGGTGCATGATGTCAAAAGCAAGCAAACTCAGTGCGGTAATGTTGGCGCTAATCGCTGCCGGCGCGACTGCCTCCGTGATGATGGCGCACTTCCAGTCGGAAAAAGAGGGTATGCGCATAAACGCTTATCTTGACGGCGGCGGTATCTGGACGATTTGCGGTGGCGTGACACGGGTCGAGGGCAAGCCGGTAGTGAAGGGGATGAAGCTGACCGCTGAGCAGTGCGCAAAGATTGACGCCATTGAGCAGAGGAAGGCGCTCGATTGGGTGGACCGCAACGTTAACGTGCCGCTCACTGAGACTCAGAAAGTCGGCATCGCTTCCTTCTGTCCGTGGAGCATTGGACCCGGTAACTGCTTTCCTTCAACGTTCTACCGCAAATTGAATGCTGGTGACCTTATCGGTGCCTGTAAAGAGATAAAGCGTTGGATTTGGGACGGTGGGAAAGATTGCCGTATCCGCTCAAACAACTGTTACGGGCAGATAGAACGGCGTGACCAGGAGTCAGAGCTTTCGTGCTGGGGATTGGGCGCATGAGGCTATATTTCTACGCCGCTCTCGCTGCCCTTATTGCTGCATTGTCTTTCGGCGTCTACTACTACCACAGCAAATACAGCACCGAACAAGGCAAAACAGAAAGGCTGACGCAAGAAACGGCGGGCCAATCGTCAGTAATCGCTAAGCAGGCTTTCGAATTTAACCGCTTCAACCAGATATCCCAGCAAGCCAGCCAATGCGCTACCAACATCAAGGCCAAATCAGATGAGCGACAAATCATTATTCGGACGGTGGTCAGGAAAGACCCAGTTAGCGGCCGGTGCGTACCTGATGATGTTGCTGGCCGGTTGCTCGAGTATACGTACCATTTACGTGCCAGCGCCATGCACGGCGATACCGGCAAACCTGACACAACCAGTGTTAGCGCCATTGCCACCGCCTGCCGATTGACATACGCGCAGGCTGTTTACTGGATTGATCCGCTGCTGACTGCGATTGACCAGGCGAATAGCCAATTGGCAGGCATTCGGCAGATTGAGGTGGAGAGAAAGAATTTACCCGACAAGTAGATACAGATTTGTTCAACCGCAAAGGCAGGTGATCAATTCTTAATGGCTGTGATGACAGCAAGTGGCGGCGCAACGTCGAGAGACGCGGCAATGCTGCGAAACATGAGGCTCGGTTAATCCTGGCCTTTTTGTGTCCGCAATATCCCCGCGCACCAATAGCGCATCTAAAAACACCGAAAACCTGGCGTTGACGTCGTGTCAGAACAGGGTTTCTGTACAAATATACAGCATCAATATAAGGAGCGTTATCTGATGGCTGACGAAGAAGAAAAAACCACGAGGAAAAAACGCAGTCCCAGTTGGACCGGATTCGGCGGGCGAGATAATTCTCGCGGTTATGATAGTCATAATCTCGGGGGCCATACCACGCATCATGGTGACGGTACCGCCACCACAACCGATAATCGTGGCTCAATAAGCCACTATTCCGGCAGTGATCGCCGCTCTAGCAGTCATACTCACCGTGGCGGTGGCAATGGTGGCGAGCGTGGAGACCGACATCGACATCAAGGCCCGAATAACGCCGAGATAGCGGCTCAACGGGCGCGTTATCAGCAGGCTCACGCCTTGTTGAGTCAGGTAAAGACACTTTCCCTGTCCGGGGCGATGATAACGCCTGAGGCACTGGCCCACCCTGTCCCGGTTTTCTCGGTCGCCGGAGTGGGCAGCATTGCCCTCACCGACATCTCTGCCGCGGCTTTGCTGGCTGGATTGCGCTCTGCTATCAGTGCATTAGCGAGCGCAGGCGCGGAAATCGCCGCAGCGACACCAATGGGATTTTTGGTCGCTTCAGCTTTTTATTCGCCAAAGGTCGGTATCGGCAGTGACAAGGTGCCGGGCAGAACCCCTGAAAATTTCTTTTCACTGGCGCTCCCCGCTCAGGTAATGAATTTACCAGATAAAGCAGCCCTGGCGCAGGCGGCAAATACCGCAGGTACCGTCAATATGCCGGTACGCGGTGTATTAACCGCTGAAAAAGCGATTGACATCAAGGTGGTCAGACATCCTACCGTACAGCCTGTCAAGGTGGTGAAAGCAAAATACGATGTCAGTACCGGACTGTATGTCCATGACGTTGTCGAGGTACCGGGTGGAAAACTGGTGACAACACCACCGGTAATGGCCGATATTCCCTCATTGGGACCGTTGATAACGCCAATCGCTGACGTGCCCGTCACCGTGCATACCGGCGGCGAAAGCCATCCCCCTGCGGTGCCCATCACCCCCTTTCCGGATGCCTTTGATTCAGTCAACCGGGATATTATACTGGTCTATCCCGACGATGCGGGGATGGAGCCGGTCTATGTGATGTTCAACAAGCCCCGAAAAGGCGCAAAACCCGCCGGGCATGATTATCATCCGCATCCTGAAACAGAAGAAATCACTGGATTTTCCGGGCTTATTAAGAAAAAAGGCAACACCCCAAAACAGGGTGGTTCAGGAGAAAGAAGACGCTGGATGGATGCAAAAAAAAGAACGATTTATGAATGGGACTATCAACATGGCGAGCTGGAAGGGTATCGGGCCAGTGACGGTGAGCATCTGGGCAGCTTTGACCCTAAAACCGGTCAGCAAAGTAAACCCGCAGTACCGGGACGTAACATTAAAAAATATCTGTGAGGTGGGGTATGGGATTAAAACTAGATTTATCATGGTATGACAAATCCACAGAAGAGGGTGTTGGTGAAGAATATTCCCGTGATTTACGTGACGATGGCTCTGTGATTGAACAGTTAGGCTTGCCGATTGAAGACAATGTCAATAATGGCGAATTTAATGTTAAATCTCACTGGGTCACTGTCCTGCAGCCCTATTTTAAGCATCAGATTCAATATGATAAATATGACTATCAGATTTCTTTTGTCTATCGAGACGAATGGCCAAAAGACATGCGTACCTTACGCTGGGATTTGCACGGACACCCTTCTGCCCATGAGCAGAACGGAAGCTGGCACATGACAGTAACCCCGGAGATAAGCGGGGAAATTCTACGCGCCAGTTATCAATATCATGGAAACCGCTTACCCAATGCCATGATGCGGGTGCATCTGCTGGGCGGCACCTTCGACTGTGATTTGGGTCATGTGGGAACCACCCTATCCTTTACCCCCAAAAACAGACAGTTAACCCAAGGTCAGGCGTTTGAGGTGGTGCATCCGGTTACCCCCACCCGGCACAGGCATAAATCCCTGAAATTTATCGGGCCTATGCCATTGATTATAGAACTGGCGGTGCGTATTGAGGGCTAAACAATCACCAAAGTCACTGTTACTAAAAGAAAAACCCGCCAAAAAAAATAACAGGCGGGTTTCCATGGTGTATGGCGAAAAAGAGAAAAGGTAAAACGAATAAAGAGCGAATAGCTTTTGTTGTATCTGTCCATTAGCGCCTGGCATCTGCCGGGCTTTTCTTTATGAGGTCTCTCATGCCAGCGCTAATACCTCGTGCCTGCCGTAAGCGGGGTTGCCCAGGCACAACAACTGATCGCTCAGGCTACTGCGAGAAGCATAGGCATGAAGGTTGGCAGCAACACCAACAAGGCAAGAGCAGGCATGAGCGTGGTTATGGTCGCCCGTGGGATATCATTCGTGCTCGCATCCTGAAGCGTGACAATCATCTGTGTCAAGAATGCCTACGCAATGGCCGTGCAGTAGAGGCTAAGACGGTTGACCACATCAACGCTAAGGCGCATGGGGGTACCGATGATGATAGCAATCTTGAATCACTTTGCTGGTCCTGCCATCACTCGAAAACAGGGCGTGAACGCTTCAAATGATAGCGATTCTCATCAAGGGGAGGGGGAGGGGAAATCTCTACAGCCCTGTCGCTCCAGTACCGCCGCCTAGCCTTTCTTCACATCGCCGCAGGTTAGAAACTTTTTTTTGGGGTTCCCCATACGATGATTAATAGGAGTTTTCGATTATGTCTGGACCACCGAAAACCCCGACCCATCTACGTTTGGTGAGGGGTAACCCATCAAAACGCCCGATCAACAAAAATGAGCCGCAACCGACAAAAGGGGTCCCCCCAACGCCGAAGCATTTTACCAAGCAAGGTAAGTACTGGTTTAAGCGATTGGGCGATCAATTAGCAGGGATCGGCGTACTCACAGCGCTTGATGGAAAGGCGCTTGAAATGTTGGTCGACGCCTACGTTGACTATCGACTTATTAAAGAAACGCTGGAGCGCGAGGGCGCGACAAAAGAAATCACCACCACTACTGGTGATGTCAGGGTTAAGCCGAGCGATTTTTTTGGTGAGAGCCGAGAAGCCAGAAAAGAAGTCCGAGGTTGGCTTCAGGAATTTGGCATGACGCCATCCAGCCGATCAAAAGTAAATGTGGGTGATCCGGGCGAGAGTGATCCTCTTGCTGAATTTCTTAACGCGAGGGATTAATGGCAAACGTTGCTGATGGTATTCGCTACGCTGAACGTGTCGTGGCGGGGGATATTATTGCCTGCGAGTACGTGCGCCTGGCATGCCAGCGTTTTCTTGATGACTTAAAGCATGGCGAAGCCCGTAACATTTATTTCAGCGAGCCACGCGCACAACACATCCTCAATTTTTATAAGTTCGTACCACACGTTAAGGGCAATCTGGCTGGACAGCCCATCGAATTGATGGACTGGCATGTGTTTATTCTGATCAATATCTTCGGCTTTGTTATACCGCTGATGGATGAGCAGACCGGGGAGGTCGTGTTACGCAACGATGGCAGCGGACGCCCGGTGATGGTACGCCGCTTCCGCACTGCCTATAACGAGGTGGCGCGCAAAAACGCCAAATCAACGCTGTCCTCCGGTATTGGCCTGTATATGACTGGCGCTGACAGCGAAGGGGGTGCCGAGGTCTATTCAGCGGCCACCACGCGCGATCAGGCCCGCATTGTGTTTGAAGATGCGAAAAACATGGTCAAAAAGGCCAAGGCGACGCTCGGCAGGTTGTTTGAATTCAACAAACTTGCCATTTACCAGGAACAAACAGCGTCAAAGTTTGAGCCGCTCTCATCGGATGCCAACAACCTCGACGGACTCAATATTCATTGTGGCATTGTCGATGAGTTGCACGCGCACAAAACCCGCGACGTGTGGGACGTTCTGGAGACGGCAACCGGCGCTCGCCTGCAATCATTACTGTTTGGCATCACCACGGCGGGGTTCAATAAAGAAGGTATCTGTTACGAACTGCGTGATTACGCCATCAAGGTGTTGCACGGCTATAACAGCGCGGTCGAGGGTGCAGTAAAGGACGATACGTTTTTTGCCATTATCTACACCCTGGATAAAGACGACGATCCCTTTGATGAGACCGTCTGGCAGAAAGCCAATCCCGGACTTGGCATCTGCAAGCGCTGGGATGACCTGCGGCGGCTGGCTAAAAAAGCCAAAGAGCAGGTTTCAGCCCGCGTTAACTTTTTCACCAAGCACATGAATATCTGGGTGACCGCTGAGTCTGCCTGGATGGACATGATTAAGTGGGAGAAGTGTGAATACCTTGCCCCACAACACGAACTGAAGACCTACCCGATGTGGGTGGGGGTCGATCTGGCGCATAAAATCGATATTTGTGCCGCCGTCAAACTCTGGCGGGCAAACAATGGCCATGTGCATGCTGATTTTAAGTTCTGGTTACCCGAAGGGCGGTTGGAGCGATGCTCTGCACAAATGGCGCAGATGTATCGCAAGTGGGCAGATCTCAGCAAGTTAGCGCTGACTGACGGCGACGTTATTGACCATGCACAAATCAAAGCCGACCTTCTGGAATGGATTAATGGAGAAAACCTGAGAGAGACAGGTTTTGACCCGTGGAGCGCCCTGCAATTCAGCATTGCGATGCGTGATGATGGTGTAGCGATGGTGGAAGTCCCTCAAACGGTCAAAAATTT
Organism: Symbiopectobacterium purcellii; assembly: GCF_052050035.1. Classification (GTDB taxonomy): domain Bacteria; phylum Pseudomonadota; class Gammaproteobacteria; order Enterobacterales; family Enterobacteriaceae; genus Symbiopectobacterium; species Symbiopectobacterium purcellii_A. The sequence goes on along the minus strand of NZ_CP189882.1, from coordinate 1,288,126 downwards.
CTCTGAAGCGATGAAAGAGGTTGAAGCGCTGGTTTACGGTGAACGTTTTCACCACAGCAATCACCCGGTCATGAACTGGATGATGTCGAACGTGACCGTTAAGCCGGATAAACATGACAACATTTTCCCCAACAAATCGACACCCGAAGCCAAAATTGACGGTCCCGCCGCATTGTTTACTGCGATGAGTCGGCTACTGGTCAATGGTGGTAATGAAATCGACTTCCTTTCAACGCTCGATCCTGATGAAGACCTGTTGATGCTATGAAATCACTGATTACTGATGTTATCGGGCTAGCCGGTTTCGGTTCGCTCACCGCTGGCGTGTATTTGCAATTTGGGGTGTCCGTGGCATTGATGCTGACTGGTGTCCTGTTGCTTATTTTTGCGCTGCTGGCTGCAAGGGGGAGAAATGCTGCTTGATGCCTTGTTTCGCAACGAACCGCTGGAGAGTCCTGCGACACCGATCACCGGTGATGCAGCAGAAACAGACAATATTTTTGGCCGTGACGTTTTTGTGAGTCCCGAAACGGCCATGAAACTGGCTGCGGTTTATGCCTGTATCTACGTCATCTCATCAAACATTGCGCAGATGCCCCTGCATGTGATGCGCAAATCAAATAACAAGGTGGAGCCAGCGCGAGATCATCCTGTTTTTCACCTGGTACATGATGAGCCGAACGACTGGCAGACCAGCTACAAATGGCGCGAGCTGAAACAGCGCCATATCCTCGGTTGGGGAAATGGCTATACCCACATAAAGCGCAATCGCAGGGGCGAAGTTATCCAGCTTGAAGCGTGCATGCCGTGGGAAACCACGCTGCTGAATACTGGCGGGCGCTACACCTACGGTGTTTATAACGACGAAGGTTCATTTGCTATTAGTCCGGAAGATATGGTGCATATTCGGGCGCTGGGCAACGATCAGAAGATGGGCGTCAGCCCTGTACTACAGCATGCTGAAACCATCGGCATGGGCATGAGTGGGCAGAAATATACCGAAAATTTCTTCAGTGGAAATGCCCGCCCTGCCGGGATCGTGTCGGTTAAAGGGCCACTGAATAAAGACAGCTGGGGGTGGCTGAAAGACCAGTGGCAGAAGGCCACTGCCATGCTGCGCAGCCAGGAAAATAAAACTATGCTGCTGCCTGCTGACCTTGACTATAAAGCGCTGACCATTTCTCCGGTCGATGCCCAGATCATCGACATGCTGAAGCTCAATCGCTCGATGATCGCCGGGATATATAACGTACCCGCACACATGATTAACGATCTGGAAAAGGCGACATTTTCCAACATCACCCAGCAAGCCATCCAGTTTGTGCGTTACACCATGCTGCCCTGGGTGACGAACTGGGAGCAGGAGCTAAACAGACGTTTGTTTACGCGTTCCGAGAGAGCTGCCGGATATTACACCCGTTTTAACCTCACTGGCCTGCTTCGCGGTACTCCGCAAGAGCGTGCGCAGTTCTATCACTTTGCTATCACTGATGGCTGGATGAGTCGTAACGAAGCCCGTGCCTTTGAAGACATGAACCCTGTGGATGGGCTGGACGAAATGCTGGTGAACGTTAATGCAGCCAACCCTGCCAGCGATTTTAAAACCACGAAAAATGATGATGGGGATAACACCAATGAATGATCGTGAATTGCGTTGCTATAGCGGCGAAGTTCGCACCGAACAGACGGGGGACGGACCAGCATACATTATCGGTTACGGCTCTGTTTTCAATTCCCGATCCGAACCGCTATGGGGTTTTCGGGAAATCATCAAGCCGGGGGCGTTTGACGATGTGCTGAACGACGATGTGCGAGCGCTGTTCAACCACGATGCCAATTTTATTCTTGGTCGCTCAACAGCAGGAACACTGTTTGTGGCTGTTGATGATAAAGGGTTGCGCTATGACATTACCGCGCCCGATACGCAGACGATCCGCGATCTGGTTTTGTCACCCATGGCTCGCGGCGATATCAGCCAGTCCTCCTTTGCTTTCCGTGTCGCTCGTGACGGGGAGCACTGGTACGAAGACGAAGAGGGGATTGTTCTTCGTGAAATCACCAAGGTTTCCCGACTATTCGATGTCAGCCCGGTGACGTACCCGGCGTATCAAGAGGCCGATTCCGCGCTGCGTTCTATGGCGGCATGGCAGGAGGCGCGTGATAGCGGCGCAATACAGAAAGCTATCAATGAAAAAATGGCGCGTGAGCGTCTCCTTAATTTGATAAATGCGTGAGGAAAGACATGAAATATCATGAACTGAAGCAAAAACGTAACACCATCGCCACCGATATGCGCGCCCTGCATGACAAAATCGGTGAAAACACATGGACTGATGAGCAGCGTACTGAGTGGAATAAAGCCAAGTCTGAACTGGACGGTCTGGATGCGCAGATTGCTCGTGAAGACGAGTTGCGCCGTCAAGATCAGTTGTATGTTAATGACAACGAGCAGGAACAGCGCCAGCAAAATAATGGCGATCCGGCTGCGCAAGCTCAAGAAAAACGCGTTGCTGCGTTCGATCGCTTCCTGCGTAATGGTTTTGCCGAATTAACCAGTGAAGAACGCCAGGCATTGAAAGAATTGCGCGCTCAGGGCACTACGCCAGATGCAAAGGGTGGCTACACCGTCCCAACGCAGATGCTGAATAAGATTGTCGATTCAATGAAGGCTTACGGCGGCATTGCCAGCGTAGCGCAGATTCTCAACACATCTAATGGTCAGGACATCACCTGGTCAACGTCTGACGGCACTTCTGAAGAAGGCGAATTGCTGGGTGAAAATACCGAGGCATCGGAAGAAGATGTGAGCTTTGGTACAGCGATCTTGGGTGCAAAAAAACTGTCATCCAAAATCATTCGCGTCTCTAATGAATTACTGCAAGATAGCGGTGTTGATATTGAAGCCTATTTAGCTGGGCGCATCGGGCAGCGCATTGGGCGCGGTGAGGCCAAATATCTGGTACAAGGGACGGGCGCTGGTGCTCCGGTTCAACCGAAAGGACTTGTAACGTCCGTGACGGGGACGGTTAATACCGCTGCCGCTGCTGCATTTACATGGAAAGAGATGAATAGCCTCAAGCACGCCATTGACCCCGCGTATCGAGGTGGACCTAAATACCGCTGGGCGTTCAACGATTCAACACTCCAAATCATCGAAGAGATGGTTGATGATCAGAAGCGCCCGCTATGGCTTCCTGATATCGTCGGCGGTTCTCCCGCTACGATTCTGAACATTCCATACGTTATCGATCAGGCTATCGGCAGCATTGCAGCGGGTAAAAAGTTCGCATTCCTGGGAGATTTTAACCGCTTCATCATCCGCCGAATCACGTACATGACGCTTAAGCGCCTGGTTGAACGCTACGCTGAGTACGACCAGACTGCATTCCTCGCGTTCCATCGCTTTGACTGCGTACTGGAAGATGTCGCGGCTATTAAGGCGCTGGTGGGCAAGCCCGCATAAGGCACAATCACTGTACTGACAACGTTTACCGCTTAGGCGGTTTTTTCATGACCGCAATCTGGTAACGGGTTGCGGGCGGAGTGCTTTCTATGGTCCCAACGATTGATGAATTGCGCAATCAGTGCCGAATAGACAGCGATGACGCTACCGAAGACCAGATGCTTACGCTTTACTGTTTGGCGGCAAAGGGAAGGGCCGAGAATTATATTAACCGTAAGTTATATGATGCTGCGGTGCCTGAAAACGAAAGTGAGGGGCTGGTGATCTCGTCGGATATTAAACTGGCGCTGATGCTTGCGGTTGGGTTTTGGTATGAAAATCGTGAGGCGCAGAGCCTGCCAGCGGGATTTTTCTCAATACTGCAACCTTACAGGTTTATTCCGCTATGAACATCGGAAAAATGCGCCACCGCGTCACCATCCAGAACTTCACCACAACACGCGATGCCAGCGGGCAACTCATCAAGACGTGGTTTGATGCTGCTACTGTGTGGGCCGAGGTCGCACCTATAAGCGGACGTGAGCTGGTGGCTTCAGGGGCGGTATCTGCTGAGGCGACAATTCGTGTGTGGATGCGTCACCGCCGTGATGTATCGGCGGCGTCACGGTTACTGTGCCTGAACGGGCCGTTTAAAGGCTTAACACTGGACGTTATCGGGCCACCCATCCCAGACGGTAAGTGCACCCGACTGGAAATATTGTGCAAGCTGGGGGTGAAACGTGATTGATTTTGGTCTTGATTTTTCCGGCCTGGACGATATTGCAAGGGATTTGGAAAAACTGAGTCGGGCCGAAAACAACAAGGTACTGCGTGATGCTACTCGCGCCGGTGCCGAAGTGCTGAAAGAGGAGGTTATTGCCCGCGCCCCGGTTCGCACTGGGAAAATGCGCAAAAACGTTGTGGTGGTTACTCAGAAATCACGGCGAAAAGGGGAAATATCATCTGGCGTACATATTCGCGGTGTTAATCCCCGAACGGGTAACAGCGATAATACTATGAAGGCGAAAAACCCACGCAATGTCTTTTACTGGCGCTTTGTTGAAATGGGTACAGTGAATATGCCTGCGCATCCTTTTGTGCGCCCTGCATTCGATACAGCACAAGAAATGGCGGCAGAGGCGGCTATCAAACGCATGAATACCGCTATCGACGAGGCATTGAGTAAATGACAGAAACCGATATTCATCCACTAATAACCGGAATAGCAAACGGTAATGTTTATCCCTATATCATTCCGCTGAATAGCGAAGGAGAGCCCGCGATTTCGCCGCCGTGGGTGGTGTTCTCGTTTGTGTCCCAACTATCCGCTGATGTGCTGTGTGGCCCAGCAGAAACCGCATCGTCCGTTCAGTTTGATGTTTACGCCACAACCATCGCCCAGGCGCGGGATATACGCAGTGCTGTTATTGCCGCAGTATCACCCCTTGCACCTGCCCATCAAATGCTCACTCAGGAATTTGACACCGAAACAGCATTGTACCGGGCTACAGTAGAACTACAGTTTATCGACTAACCCTACATCCTCATCATCCAGACCCGCCATAGAGCGGGTTTTTTATTTTGGAGACAGCCATGTCATCACTGTATGAAAAGTCACAGAAAACGGTGATCCGAATCTCGTCAGCGCCAACCACGCTGGAGGGGATTGATACCGCCACATTTCTCGATCTGACTTGCACCATTAAAGAAATTCAGTTCACTGGTGGACAGAAAAACGATATCGACGTAACAACGTTGTGTTCGGACGAAACGGAGAACATCAACGGCCTGCCTGCGCCGTCTGAAATTTCATTGTCCGGTAACTTTTACCGTAATCCAGCGCAGGATGCCCTGCGAGATGCCTACGACAATGACACGCGCTATGCCTTCCAGGTGATTTTCCCGTCCGGTAACGGCTTCCAGTTTTTGGCAGAGGTGCGCCAGCACACCTGGTCGTCAGGCACCAACAACGTGGTGGCTGCAACGTTCTCCCTGCGGCTAAAGGGCAAGCCAACAAACATTGCGCCCGGTCCACTGGCGTTTACAACTAATCTTCCATCGACAAAAACGGTGGCTGAGGGTGCTGCGTTGGCGATGGCCGTTGCGGTGAATGGTGGTATCGCGCCGTATTCCTACAAATGGCTGAAAGGTGGTTCCGCGATCAGTGGTCGCACATCTGCATCATTCAATAAGGCAGCGGCCGAATCAGGAGATGCAGGCGTCTATACCTGTGAAGTTACAGACTCGGCACCATCCCCGGTAACAATCACCTCCGCATCCTGCACTGTCACCATCAGCTAACCCGGAGCAACAAACGCATGGCAAAGAAAAGCATTAAATCTCTGGCTCTGGCTCCCGGTGCTGGCTTTCTCACCAAGGCTATCGAGGTGCCAGAGTGGGAGGGGGTGAAAGTCATGCTACGCGAACCCACCGCCGAAGCCTGGCTGCGCTGGCAGGATGCACTGAAAACCGACGACGACAAAGAAACTCTGTGTATATCTGAGCGCGCCCGCCGTAATCTTCACGCTGATGCCACGCTGTTTATCGATATTCTGCGCGATGAAGAGGGTGAGCCTGTATTTTCAGTCGATGATCTCGAAGAGGTGGAATGCGTTTATGGTCCTGTACACAGTCGCTTGCTGCGTCAGGCGCTGGACATCATCAACGACGCGGAGATAGCCAAAAAAAAGTAGCTCAGCCTGGCATGCAGTTTTTGATGGCGCTGGCGCTCCGCATGGGGCGCACGCTGTCAGAAATGCGCCAGACGATGACGGCCAGCGAACTGATGATGTGGATTGAGTACGACAAACTTTCCCCCATCAGTGATACGCGTGGCGACATTCAAGCGGCGCAGATTGTCAGTGCTGTTTGGGGGGCTCAGGGTGTAAAAGTGCCTCTCACTGACGCAATGCTCGACTGGTCAGGCAGGGAAGAGGATGAGGCCGATCCGTTTGGCAATCTGGAGGCGTTTCTTTCTATGGCGGCGAGTTAGCGTTCATGTATAGATCCCTACGTCAACTGGTGGTAGTTTGTAACCACTTGTTACTGATGACTATAGAGATGAAGATTTTTTTTGCTTTATTCATTTTTACTATTTATTTACCATTCGCAAATAGCAGACCAATCACAGAAGAAGAAATATTAGCAGTCGAGGAGTTAGTAAAAGAAAACTTGAAAGATCCTGACTCTGTTAAGTTTTATCATGGAGATTACCCTTATCCAGATAAAACAGGGATATATTGCGGATACATGAATGCTAAAAATTCATTTGGTGCTTTTACTGGTAAGCAGTTGTTCTCTAACTTTGTAGTGAGAAATAATGACGGTATTATCGTTGCGCCGACTATGGATTTTAATAAATTGACAGGTGAGCAGTATGATCAAGATATAATATCTTCAAATTGTGCATCAGCTGGTTATGACATTCCTGTTAAGAATAAATTTCTAAAGCAAGTGAACAAAAAAAGATCTAGCGAGGGAATACTTAACCTAAGTAATAATTACGTGAGAGAATAAACCTGCTTCGGCGGGTTTTTTTACAGCCGGAGAAAAAATGGCAACCCTGCGCGAATTAATCATAAAAATCTCAGCCAATTCACAATCATTTCAGTCCGAGATCGCCCGTGCTTCGCGTATGGGCGAAAACTATTACAAAACCATGCAAAATGGTGGGCGACAAGCGGCGGCAGCGTCGCGTGAAAGTCAACGCGCATTGGCAGAAGTCAATGCACAGCTTGCGTCGGTTAAATCTACGGCGTTGAGCATGACCGGTGCACTCGCTGGCGCATTCGCTACCGGGCATCTGATTAATCTTGCTGATCAGTGGAATTTGGTTAATGCCCGCCTGAAACAAGCATCAACGTCTACGCAGGATTTTACCAGTAACCAGTCTGCGTTAATGGCTCTTAGCCAAAGAACAGGAACCGCTTTTGCAGATAATGCAGGGTTATTTGCCCGTTCTGCGGCTTCACTGCGCGAATACGGTTACTCATCGCAGGACGCATTAAAGGTTACTGAGGCATTGGCTACCGGCCTTAAACTTTCTGGTGCTGGTGTTCAGGAATCCAGTTCTGTTATTACCCAATTCAGCCAGGCGCTGGCGCAAGGCGTCCTACGCGGTGAAGAGTTCAACTCTGTAAACGAAAATGGTGATCGCGTCATTCGTGCTCTGGCGGCAGGGATGGGTGTTGCGCGTAAAGACCTTAAAGCGATGGCTGATGACGGAAAGCTCACGGCCGACAAAGTTGTCCCTGCGCTCATTAGCCAGCTTGGAGCGATGCAAAAAGAGTTTGAGGCAATGCCAGCCACCGTTGGTGGATCGGTAACGAAAGTGCAAAATGCTTTTCAGCAATGGGTAGGTGGTGTTAATCAGACATCCGGCGTGACGGCCACGCTCTCCGGTACGCTGGATAAACTTGCAGGTAATATTGACGATGTAGCAACCGCAGCCGGGGCGCTGGTGGCTGTCGGTGCCGCCCGCTATTTTGGGAATATGGCTAACGGAGCATACAGCGCTACGGCGGGCATTATTTCAGCCGCAAAAAGTGAGGTTGCTTTAGCTGAAGCGCAACTTCGAGGAACTCAAATAGCTATCGCTCGCGCTCGTGCTGCTGTTTACCGCGCTCAGCAGGCATTAGTCGCTGCGCGCGGAACTGATGCTCAGGCGGCGGCAGAGGTCCGATTGAATGCTGCGCAAAATTCACTGTCACGAAACATAGCTGCGCGTACAACAGCTCAAACTGCATTAAATGGCATTACCGCTGTAGGCTCAAGATTGGCTGGTGGCATGTTGCGACTTATCGGGGGGTGGCCAGCCGCGCTTCTATTGGCTGGCGGCTCCTGGTATTCAATGTACCAAAACCAAGAACAAGCCCGACGATCTGCGCAGGAATACGCTACTACTATTGAAGAAATTCGCCAGCGATCAGGCGCTATGTCTTTAGCCGATACGGTAGATAATTATGATAAAGCAAAGTCATCGTTATCCGAACAGAACCGGTTGATTGATGAGCAAAAAGAAAAGGTTCGGTTAATCAAAGTGGAGATTGAGGGTTATCAGCAAATGCTGGCAAACGCAGGGCTAACCATCAATGGTTATATGATTAACCACTTGATGAGCGTTGAAGAGGCAACTAATGGACTGTCAGCGGCAACAGACAATTTATCCGTTGAGCAGGATCGTCTTTCTCGTCTTCAGAATAAATCTCAAGACATTCAAAGTGTTTTGGCAAGATTAGAACATCGCCGCGTGGTTTTAATTCAACAACAAGCTGCTGAGCAGAATGCTGCTTATCAATCTCTTCTGCGAATGAATGGACAGCACACCGAATTTAACCGTCTGCTATCTCTGGGTAATGTCCTATTATCCGCTCGTCAGGGTAGCGCGTCATTCCCGTTTCGAGTTCCTGACGCTACCTTAACAGACAAGCAAACGGATGCGCTGGAAAAAAGTCGTCAGGATCTGGAAATATCAAAACTTAAAGGTGAAGCAAGAGAGCGGCAACGTCTTGCTTATGCCGCCGATTCGCTTGGGTTTACTCATATTCCCTCAGACCAAAAAGCACGGCAGGAATATATCAATAATGGTGTGGCGGAGTGGAAAAATATCGAGGCCAATAAACCCACAGCAAAAGGGCCAAAAAGTGAAGAAGAAAAAGCGGTTGATACCTATGACCGCCTGATTAAGCAACAACGTGAACGGCTGGCGCTGGGGAGTTCAAACACAGAACTGGCAAAAATGGCGTATCAAACCTCTCAGGGTGAATTATCGACCCTTTCCAGTCTTCAAAAGCAGGAGATTTTACGCAATGCTGCATTGATAGACCAGGCAGAAATACGTAAGAAGGCTACTGAATACGAAAATGGTCTGATTGATTCCAATGCCAACGCTAAAGCAGCTAATGACGCGAACTTTATTGGTTTTGGTGAGGGCTCCCGCGTTCGTGAACGTATGCAGGAAATGATCAGCATTCGCCGCGAGTTTATCCAGAAAGATGATGAGCTACGGCGTCAGCATCAGGCGGGTGAAATTGATGACGAATTTTTCAATCGAGCCATTTCCCTGAATAAGCGCTATCTCGATAAACGCCTGAGTGACCAGCAGGTGTATTACTCCTCGCTTGATGACCAGCGCAATAACTGGATGGGCGGCATGCGTGATGGTTTTGCCGATTGGGCTGATGAGGCTACCGATTATACTACTCAGGCATCTCAAGGGATGAAGACAGCCATGAGCGGTGCGGTGGGGTCAATCACTGAAATGCTCAATGGCAACGTTGATAGTTGGAAAGACTGGGGTGTTAGCGTTCTTAAAATTATCGAGAACGTTTTGGTGAATATGATGGTTGCCAACGCAGCCAGCTCAATCGGCAGTTTATTTGGCATCGGACTCTCTGCTGCTTCGGGAATTGCAGGCGCTGCAAGCGCTGGCAGTACCGGGGCAATGGGGATGGGTACGGGGTGGCAGTCCTATGTCCCCAATGCTAAGGGCGGAGTTTATGACTCTCCATCTCTCAGCGCCTACAGTGGAGGTGTATACAGTACACCACAGCTTTTTGCTTTTGCTAAAGGCGCAGGGGTGTTTGCTGAGGCAGGACCAGAAGCCATCATGCCACTCACTCGTGCTGCAAATGGTTCGCTCGGTGTCAGGGCGATCATGCCAGATACATCTACCGTTAGTAATGGCGGCAACGTCTACGTAACCATTAATGAAAACGGCACAACATCTGTTGCGGGTAATGGTAATCAGGATTTCGCTCGTACATTCACGAAAATAATTCAGGAAGAATACCGTAAGTTGCGTGAAAAGGATTTGGGACAAGGTGGCGTTTTATCAGCAGCAAGAAATGGGCGTAGGGGAGGATGATGGAAACCTTTAATTTTTGCCCTCGCGTTAACCCGGAGGGCGCATTTACACAACGAACCCGATCGATACAGTTCGATGATGGGTACACCCAGCGGGCAGGCGATGGGATTAACAGCGAGTCACAAAGCTGGCCGTTAACGTTTGTTGGCGATAATGTCCATGTTCAGCCAATTATTGCATTCCTGCGACGTCACAAGGGCTATACCGCATTTCAATGGGTAAACCCATTCTCTGAGTTAGGGCTGTATTGCTGCCCTGACGGATTTAACGTTACGGCGCTGGGTAAAAACAGTCGTGGCGACCAGGTATTTCAACTCACCGCAACGTTTGTCACCGCCTATCATCCGTAATCAAGGCTAATCATGGCTATAAACACCGACTCCCAAAAACTGGAGCCGGGCGATCGCGTGCGTCTATTTGAAGTGGATTGCACCGCATTTGATGGCCCGGAATTGTACTTCCACAGTCATGCTATCGCTCATACCTCGGAGGAAATTGAGGAAGCGGGTGACGATGCAGCAAAGATACTCGCAAAATCGATCTGGTGGCAGGGCAAAGAATACAAAGCCTGGCCAACGCAGGTCGAAGGGCTGGAAATGACCAGCGACGGCAGCGCCCCCACGCCCACACTGACGGTGGGTAATATCGATGGCACCATTACGGCGCTCTGTCTGGCTTATCAGAATCTGGCACAAGCCACGGTGCGCGTTCACACTACGTTTGCCCACTATCTTGATGCGCGTAATTTCCCCAAAGGTAATGCCGACGCAGATCCAACGCAGGAACGATTAGAGGTCTGGTACATCGACAGCAAGACCGCAGAGGATGATGAGTCAGTGACCTTTAAATTGTCATCCCCGGCAGACCTGCAAGGCATCATGATCCCCACCCGGCAGATACACAGTCTGTGCACCTGGTGCATGCGTGGTCAGTATCGCGGGGCATCATGTGGTTATACCGGCACAAACTTTTTTGATGCGGATGGCAATCCTGTTGACGATCCGGCGCTGGATGAATGCTCGGGGTTGCTATCGACAGGCTGTAAGTTGCGATTTGGTGAAGATGCCGAATTGCCCTTCGGCGGTTTTCCCGGCTCCGCGCTGATTAAGAGGTGAATAGTGAAACTCAGCAAATTAATCATTACAGAAATACTGGCACATGCTGAGCACGTCTATCCCTATGAGGCGTGCGGATTAATTATCCAGACCGGGCGGAAACAACGCTATGTGCGCTGCCGTAATCAGGCGCTGGAGCCAGAAGAACATTTCACGATGAACCCGGAGGATTACGCAGAGGCGGAAGATAGCGGGGCCATCATTGCCATTGTCCACAGTCACCCGGATGCCACCACACAACCTAGTCATGTTGATCAGGCTGAGTGTGATGTGTCGCAACTGCCTTGGGTGATCGCCAGTTGGCCGGAGGGGGATATTCGCACCATTATGCCTGCGGAGAGTATCAAGCCGTTGCTGGGGCGTCCTTTTGTGCATGGCATCTGGGATTGCTATGCCATTGTGCGTGACTGGTATCTGTTGGAACGAGGCATAACGCTGCCCAATTTTGAACGCGCCGATGGATGGTGGAACCGTAGCGAAAACCTTTACATGAAACATTACGCCGAGGCGGGATTTACTGCTGTCAGTGGTGAACTACAACCCGGTGACGTGATCATTATGCAAGTACGCGCCAGCGAGCCAAACCACGCAGGGGTTTATGTTGGAAACGGTGAAATGCTCCATCATATGTATAACCAGTTGAGCCAAAAAATCCCCTATGGCGGTTACTGGTTTGACAGAACCATAACCCGCTTGCGCTATACAGGAGGTGTTAATGTCGGTAGCCATTGAGTACCAACCCCTAAAAAACATCCGTCTCTATGGCGTCCTGGGTGCAACGTTTGGGCGCGTGCACCGTCTGGCGGTTGAAAGCCGTCAGGAGGCTATCAAGGCGCTAAGCATAGTCATCCCCGGCTTTGAGAAGTTTCTACTGACGAGTAAAGCGCGGGGGCTGACCTATGCGGTATTTGACGGTAAGCGAAATCTTACGCGTGATGAGCTGGATTTTAATGTCAGTCATGAAATCCGTATTGCTCCCGTCATTATCGGGAGCAAGAAGGCGGGAATGTTTCAAACGATTTTTGGGGCCGTATTACTAGCCAGTTCTCTTATTCTTGGCCCTGCGTATGGAATTGGGTTTCTCTGGCCCAAACTAGCGTTCGGTATGGGAATGATGGGGGCATCGATGATGCTTGGCGGAGTGGTGCAGATGCTAACGCCCGTTCAGGGCGGGATTGCTATGCGTGAATCTCCCGACAACAAACCCTCATACGCTTTCGGTGGGCCGGTTAACTCCATTGCTCAGGGGGATCCGGTGCCGATCCTCTATGGCCGTCGCCGAATCGGTGGCGCGATTATCTCTGCGGGTATTTACGCAGAAGATCAGCAGTAATCATTATCCCTTCACACGTTTAAGCCGCGCTTAGCGGTTTTTTTGTTTTTGGAGCATTCATGACGATTCGTGGTCGTAAAGGTGGCGGCGGTAATGCCCGCACACCGGTTGAGTCACCTGATTCTATTCAGTCTACGTCCTACGCAAAAATTCTGCTGGCGTTGGGGGAGGGGGAATTTAGCGGTGGGCTGGATGGCTCGCGGGTTTTTCTGGACGGCACACCGATCACTGATGCGCACGGCAACGCAAACTTTTCAGGCGTGACGTGGGAGTTTCGCTCCGGCACGCCCGATCAATCCTATATACCCGGCTTCCCTGGCGTTGAGAATGAAATTACCGTCAGCACAGAATTAACCAGTCAGACAGCCTGGGTGCGGTCACTCACCAATACTCAGCTTTCAGCGGTACGTCTACGCTTTTCGTGGTCTGCACTCCAGCAACAACAGGATAACGGCGATGTTGGTGGTTATCGCATTGAGTATGCGATTGATGTGGCCACGGATGGCGGCAGCTATCAGGAACTGCTGAAAACAGCGGTCGACGGTAAGACTACGACGAAATATGAGCGTAGCCACCGTATTGACTTACCTGATGCAACAACCGGCTGGCAAATCCGTGTGCGTCGCATTACGCCGAATTCAACGAGCAACCGCATTGCCGATAAAATGGTTATTGATGCCGTTACGGAAATCATTGATGCGAAATTGCGTTACCCGGAAACCGCGCTGCTGTTTATTCAGTTTGATGCGAAACAGTTCCAGAATATCCCGGTCATTTCCTGTGAGCCCGATGGGCGCATTATCCGCGTCCCCTCAAATTATGATCCGGTAGCCCGAACTTACAGCGGGGCATGGAACGGCACCTTTAAATGGGCATTCACCAATAACCCTGCCTGGGTGTATTACGACATCCAGATCAGCGATCGCTTTGGCCTTGGCAACCGCATCAAGGCTGAAAACCTCTCCGTTTCAAAATGGTCGCTGTATCAGATTGCACAGTATTGCGATCAGTTAGTACCGGATGGCCGGGGCGGTAATGGCACTGAACCACGTTTTTTATGCGATGTGTATATCCAGTCGCAGGAAGAAGCCTGGACCGTGCTTAATGATCTGGCTGCAATCTTTCGCGGTGCCACGTTCTGGGGCAACAACCAGATGAATGTGATCGCCGATATGCCGCGCGATATTGATTACATCGTGACGCGCGCCAACGTGAAAGACGGGAAATTCACCTACAGCAACGCCAGCGAGAAAACACATTATAGCCAGGCCATGGTGTCATGGTCCGATCCTGCCAACAGCTATCAGGATGCCGTTGAAGCCGTCAATGATAACAAGTTGGTTAAACGTTACGGGATTAAACAGGCCGAAGTGACGGCGATTGGTTGTATTCGTCAGACGGAGGCGATCCGCCGTGGTAAATGGATTTTGCACACCAATGATGCGGACAGGGCCATTGCGTACACAATGGGGCTGGATGGCGATATTCCGGTGCCTGGCTCAATTGTTGGGGTAGCTGATTCGTTACTGGCAGGGCGTCCCCTGGGGGGTCGCATCAGTGCGGTTGACGGGCGTAACATCACACTTGATCGCGTATCGTCTGCGGCCATTGGTGAGCGCCTGATTGTTAACCTGCCGAGTGGGAAAGCGGAAGGGCGCACCATTGAAGCGGTAAACGACAACATCATTACGGTCACAACAGACTACAGCGAAACGCCGATCGCAGAATCTGTATGGGCGATAGATGCCACTGATTTGGCTTTGCAACTGTACCGCATTGTTGGTGTGGCCGAGGCTGATGGTGGTCTGTCATTTGATATCACCGGCGTCGAGTATGACCCGGACAAATGGGACAATATTGATAACGGCGCACGCATTGAATCGCGTCCGATCAGCGTTATTCCGCCTTCAGTACAACCTGCCCCCGAAAGTGTCGAGATTGGCAGTTACAACACTGTCGATCAGGGCATAAACGTTACGACACTTCGGGTAACGTGGGATCGGGCTGAAAGCGCAATCGCTTATGAGGCGCAATGGCGACGTGATAATGGCAACTGGATAAATGCAGCGCGTACTTCTGCGTTGGGTTTTGAAGTACCAGGCATTTACGCCGGGCAATATCAGGCTCGCGTCCGGGCTATTAATGCGGCTGAAATCTCCAGCATGTGGGCTAACGCGCAGGAGACCCGGCTTAACGGCAAAGAGGGCAACCCGCCTGCGCTGGCGAGTTTCATCACAGTGCCACTCGTTTTCGGCATTCAGCTTAACTGGAGTTTTCCTGCTGACACAGACGATACCCTGAAAACGGAGATTCAGTATTCCCCTACGAGCGACGGGCAGACTGCGTTGCTGCTGGCCGATGTGGCTTACCCCACTCGCACCTATCAGCAAATGGGGCTCAGTGTCGGTCAGGCGTTCTTTTACCGTGCCCGTATTGTTGACAAGTCAGGCAATCAGGGACCGTGGACGAACTGGATACGCGGGGGATCCAGCACAGACGTAAGCGATATTACGGATGTGATTGTGGGTGAAATCACTGAAACCGATGCATGGAAATCTCTGGTTGGTGAGGTTGAGAACAATACCCTGCAAATATCGGACGGCATGCTGAACAGCATTGAACAGGCCAAAGCGATTATCCGTAACAGCCTGGCTAACGATGCTGAAACACGACGCTGGCGCGCGCAGAACGGTGATAGAGCGGCAGAAATCACGGAAACGCGTGCAGTAATAGCAAATGAAGTTGAGGCCAGAACGATTGCGATGCTGGAAATGCAGTCAAGTATCGGCACGACGAACAGTAATCTGACGCAGTTGCAGCAGACAGTGGCAACGCAAAACGAAACCACATCGCAGCAGCTGACCGATCTCAACAGTCAGATGAACGATCCTGCTACTGGCCTTACAGCGAATGCGACGGCGGTGCAGGGGCTGCAAACCTCTGTCACCAACATTGACGGGCAGCTTACAGCGCAAGCTACGCAGCTCACCCAACTCACCTCCACGGTTAACGGTGTCACAACGGAAATCAGCGATATCAGCAGCATTGTGAATGGCACAGATGTGAAGTTGTCGGCCTATCGCACACTGCGCATTAAGGTTGATGCAAATGGGTGCCACTATGTGGCCGGCATGACGCAGAGCATTGAGGACTCGGACCAGGGTATGCAGTCGAATACTATATTCCTGCAAGACCGATTCTCGATCATGAATGCAGCCGGGGGAAATCCACAACTCATATTCACCACGCAGGGGGATCAGGTAATTATTAATTCTGCGATTATTGGTAAGGGCACAATCACTGACCTGATGATTGGCGATCTCATCAAGTCAAAAAACTATTCTGCTGGTGTTTCAGGGTGGATGATCAATAAAGACGGTACTGCTGAGTTCAACGACATGTTGTTTAGAGGCGACCTACAATCAAATAATTATGCTAAAGATGTGCGTGGATGGAAGATATCTAAGAACGGGGATGCTGAATTTCATGACGGTAGTTTCTACGGGACTGTCTATGCTGGAAAAATTGTTGGTGATGTTTATGATTACACCTACAGCTTTGCCGGAGAATATACCGGCATTATTGGTTTAGATGGTGGCGATTATAGCTATCAATTATTTAAAATAAAAAGAGAATTATTTGATAAAACAATCATTATGATTGGCTCGACCGACGAGAGGACCCGCGCTTTCAATCCTCCCATATACAGGGAAACTAATGAAATTTGGTTTTTCAACGGACAAACCGGCGCTGGGGGGTACGGTGGATTATATATTGATGATGATTTAGTCATAAATATGTGGGGTCGCGCCGCATTAGCACCCTATATCCGTCCTCGAAAAATAATTCTCACTATCCCAGCCGGTGAGGGATTTTCTGTCGTTTCAATAAAGATGCATAGAAGCCCATCGAGTGGTGGAACGATGGTTCACAAGGTTGTGTTCAAATTCGACGTTGCTGCTTTTCGGCAATCAAGTTCGATTACGCCGATAATGAATTGGCAATAAAGCAGGGTAAACGTATGAAAGCATGGCACACAACGGGTGCTATCTAATATTTGTAGTTGCTAGTTACAACCGGTGATCTTTAGAAAGTAAAAATATCTATCATGTTGGTATATAGCTAAGCGACATTATTTTGATAACAGCCAGCTATGCTTCTTTGCCACATATCAGGGCATCGGCTGTAATCATTTTTAAGTCGGTTGGCTATATCAACCAATGCTATCGAAAACCATAAACCGCATTCTGCGGTTTTTTTGTGTGTGGTGAAAATATGTCTTGGTATAAAACCGGAACGCTAACTGCCACTAATGGCAGCAAAATCATTACGGGCACAGGAACCCAATTCACTCATCCATTAAACGGTGTATCAGCGGGCCGGATGTTATTGTTGCCTGCTGCTGGCACTGTTCAGATTTATGAAATTGAGTCTGTGCAATCCGATACACAATTAACGCTGGTATCGGCGTTCAATGGCACAACGGGAACAGGCAAAGCTTATGCTATTCCCACCTCACCGGCTGTTTCGGTTGAACAGTTTGCCCATGAGTTTGCATCAACGCTGGCCTATTACCAGCAGCAACTATCAGGCTGGCAGCAGATATTAACCGGAGCGGGAAACGTTACCTTAACTACGCCCGACGGCCAGACTGTCACCGTTCGCTCGCAAAAGGCATGGGATGATGCGCTGAATGGGAAGGTAACAGGGGTTAAGCAGACTGGCCAGTTTGATGCTACCGCAGGCTCGCTATTGATAAACGGGGCTTGGGGTTGGGGGGCGAAAGGGCAGGCTTTCAACCGTGATGATGCGGCAATGATTGCGTGGCTTAGGGCTTCCGACACAGGGAGTCGCATATACCGTAATGACACAAGCCGTGTTTCTTATGGCCTCAGATATGCGCCGTCCGTTCTTCTAAAAACGGGCGATTTGTGGGCTTCAATGTCTTTTGGTCATGAAGCCGTTGTGGGAGCGCCGTCTTTTGGTATTAGGGCAACTGTAGGTAACGAAGCCGGAACGGCTACGGTGATCCATAACTTTTGGACCGACAAAAATCTTGCTAAGCAGACAGCGTCATTGGCTACTGCTGGTCAGGTGTTGGTTGCCGGGTTAGCTGGTGGTATTGGCAGTAACACATCGCAAGTGTTGCCCGGCGCAACCCTTGCATCTGATCACCGAGCAAATGGCGTTTGGTATGCCCGGTCAGCTGAACAGTCTGATGTTCCTAATAGCGGCTATTTACAAAATCTGTTCGGCAATCCAAGCAGCACCTATGGCGCTCAAGTTTGGATCGATGTGAGAAATAGCACGCCATCGTACCGTTTTAGAACAATCGAGAACAACGCCGTTGGTGCGTGGCATGAGTTGGCTACGCTCGACAGCGCACAGACAATATCCGGGCTAAAAACCTTAACTAACGATTTCTTTATTCTTAGGCAATACCCTGCGATATACCTTGAATCGACTACGGTCACACAGGCAACAGTTGGGCGCAGGGTTCTTATTTCCGCTGAGAACGGACAACTTAAAATAATAAGACGGGACGGCACTGGATCAGCAACAGGACAAACCGTTGTAACGTTCCCGAGCGCTGCGTCCGGCAACGTGCTTGTTACTGGCAATAACGCCGTAACCGACTCCAACGGCTTCTGGAAAACAGCAAGCCCGGTTGTGAAGCTGTTCGCCGATGGTACCAGCGAGTTGACCAGCGAAGCTGAGGACATCACCACCGAACGTCTGAGTGAAGGTGTGTACCGCATTTCCGGCTGTTTGGGCCTGAATGCCGATCGCGCCTGGGGCGGTGATGAGGGCGGTATCGATGTGCCGATGTGCCGCAACAAGTTACCGCGCCTGTGGGTGGACTACGGTGGTGATGATGGAAGTGAGCAGATAAACCCGGATGGCTCGATAGTTATTCGCACCTATCACCGCCCACACCCGGATGCGCCTGTTTTCGCTCGCAATGAGATAGAGGGATACGCCAACGGCGACCCGATAGATATCCCGCGTGACACCTTCATATCTATGCGCGTGCAAATGCCAGAACGTGCGGAGCCTAACCCGAAGGTAATTCACAGTAATGTTTACTGCAACACTGTAGCAAACTAAACAAGAGCGCCCGACGATGATGCTGGGCTCTTTCACTCACATCAATTGAACCCATCGTCTGCCGATCACCACGTTTCCTGAATCAGTTCACTCACCTCATCCCGACCCCCACCAAATACCGTCAACCCATCGCTACCCGCTCTATGCTCGAGTTCGGACTAAAATTTTGTAGTTCAACTTTTAAGCAAAAATCAGCATCCACGATTGCTCGGTACTGAGTTTTGCAAAAATCCGGTAAAAGCTGCCGATGAAGTCCACTTTCACGTGGTGACATAAGAGGTCGTGTTCAGCAAAAGCCTCTGCTGACAAGGCTTCTGGGGCAGTTCTCCAGCGCATAGTCCAGCTAGAGAGGGGGATTTTCTCTCTCAATCGTCGATGGTCCAGTGGTTTCAAGATTGGGCTGATGGGTTTCAAAATGGGGGGTATGGGTTTCAAATTTATTATTAAATTCATTATAAATCAATATCATGTATTTTTTGAAACCACTGAAACCCATGAAACCCATACTTTTCGCCTATCTAAATAAATAAGTTTTTCAGTTGACATCTTCCCCGCCCTGAAGAACGGAGCTTTATGACTCATTAGGTGAACGCTACACAACTGGTAAACCGTTTACCAAGAGTGACATCGTTAACCATCTCCCGCACCTTTTCATCACTCCTCCTGTTTTTTCCATCCAGATAAAGCGTCGGCGCGACTCGTCAATTTGATGGGTGTGACAGAATAAAACTTTATATTAACAGAGAATTGAGCGAACAGCTCGACAACCCAATTCGATTTAAATACCCATCAAACAGCATTTCGAACTACCTCAAATTCCTGGGTAGTTGCCCAATCGATTTAGGTACCACCAATTTCATCGTAACTCACTGATTATAGAGTGCAGGATCTGCACGCCTCCCGATATGGGCACCACCTGCATGTTTTCGTTACTCCTGCGTATTTTCGTCACTCCTGCATATTTACCATGGTAGATTCTGAGCACTAGGCTCGTAATTCCCTGATATGCCTCCCGCGCCGGGTTTTTTGTGCCATGTCCTCTCCAAAATGTTCACCCCGATCACTATGTCTTCGCCCTAAAGGACGGTGCTTTACGGCGCACTGGGTAAGAGAATGACCTCCCAAATTACCTCTATCCAACTGCTGTACGCTTCACGAAGACCTACAATATTTTTGTAGGTCGTGGGGTATGCCCAGCAGAATCCGCATAGCACGAGGGCTGAGGAGATTTTGTGCAGCCATGTGTGAGCTTGGTAGACATGAGCCCCCGGTGTGCATTCTCTCTTTGGCTGGGCTACACGCGCAGAGGAAAGTGATGTATGCCAAAACGTGTTATAAATAATTATGTGCACATTAACTATACATTGGCTTTAATTCGAGCACTCAGATTCTTGATGTACACAAGAGTGTACACAGAACAAAACAAGCTATGAATAAAACCGTTTAAATATGATTAAAATCAATAAAATAAAAACAAAAATCGGTAAATAAATCCAGAACATCGAGTAATCTCAAATAGCACACATTGAATTCCACAACGCCCTTTTCAGGGCGTTTTTATTGCCAGCAACCCCATCGTTAGAAGACAAATGAAGCAAGCTGTTCTGATCGTTTCCGAAGATCGTTTCTCGGACAACGGGAAGGGACGCTCAGGACTAGCCATATCGTTTTTATCATTGAATGACATAGCGTTACGCGTACAACTGAAATGTACATGCCAGGATACATATAGCTAAACGACTTAATTTTGATTACATTATTTAAATGAGCTATTCAATTGATTTTAGACGTAAAGTGATATCTACACGGAAAAACGAAGGGTTGAGTATCCGAGAAACAGCGAAGCAATTTCGGATTGGCCCTGCCTCTGTATCGCGTTGGATTAATCAAATAGAGTCAAAAGCATCGACCACGCGTCAGCGAAAGATCGATAAATCCGAGTTGATAAAAGATGTTGAACAATATCCAGATGCTTACCAAAAAGAACGTGCAGAGCGTTTTGGCGTTTGTCAGAAGGCCATTTGGCAAGCGCTTAAAAAGCTGGGATTGACCTATAAAAAAAACTCTACGTCATCCGAAAGCCGACGAAAACGCCCGGCAGGGATTTCAACAAAAAAAACAACAGTATGAAAAAGAAGGTAAACCTATTGTTTTTATTGATGAAAGTGGTTTTTCACACGATGCCCCACGGACTCACGGCTATTCCCCAAAAGGTCAACGGTGTTTTGGCCTGAAGAACTGGGGAGCTAGGGGAAGAACAAATGTTATCGCCGCTTTATTAGGCACAACGCTGTTTGCTATCGGATTATTTGATATCAATATTAACAGCGATGTTTTCTATGCCTGGGTCACACAAGTCCTTATCCCAGTACTCCCTAAAAACAGTGTAATCATGATGGACAATGCCACTTTTCACAAAAAACATAATATTCAACAAGTCATCATCGATGCAGGGTATATGGTGGAGTATTTGCCTACATATTCGCCAGATCTTAACCCAATTGAGCATAAATGGGCACAAGCAAAAAGCAAAAAAAGAGAGATGGGTTGCGATACAGAGAGTTTGCTCTCAGTCCATATAGTGTAATCAAAATTAAGTCGCTTGGCTATAACATGCGGACTTAGACCTCAACGCAGGCACGGACCAAGATTTCAGAGGTATTGGATGCGGCCACGCATGGCGAACCGCTTGATATAGCTAAGCGACATTATTTTGATAACAGCCAGCTATGCTTCTTTGCCACATATCAGGGCATCGGCTGTAATCATTTTTAAGTCGGTTGGCTATATCACTCCGCGAGACGGTAGCACCGCATTTAGGTGATGTAGCGGAGAATGTTATCCCGGCTCGTTAAGTGCCTGTAGTTGTAATGGCGCGCTGACAGCCTTTGGCAGGCAACTGTTTAACCACCTGCAACGACACATGCAGCAGGTATTCCACCTCAAAATCTCCCGAGCCGCTTCTCGCAGAAAAATGGATATCGCCCACATAACGCCCTGGCGGTAAAGTCGCATTATCGTCTGCCGAGAACACCAGTTCAGCATCCATACCATTCCCGGCCTTGGCACAGCCAATCGCATCATTGATCGGCCTGAGCTTACAACCAGAATGGCGATATCCTCTGAATTTCACCGTATAGCGATTTTCATCCGCGAGATTGGTCAATGCCACGACTAAAGCCTGATCGCTACGCGATGACCAGACCAATTGCTGGGGGCCAAGGGTCGGCGCTTTTGCGACAAACCCTAGTGATGAATACCCCTTGACCGGTACCGAGCGATATCTGACACCTTCACTCGCAATATCCCAGGAATCTTCAATAAATCCGATGGTCTTGACGCTGACATCACTCACGCTGGAGTGGTTAATAGCGGCGGTAACCGTCACCTTACCTTTATCAACACTTTTTAAGCTGGCACTGGCGATACCCTGCGCAGATGTTAGGGTCTTGCTGGCGGACAAGTGACCAAATGAATGCCGCCATTGCACCACCGCATTGGGGACAGGGTTGCCGTGCGCATCGCTAATCAAGGCGGTAAACTGAACATAATCAATGCCATCACCTGTCAGTAAGGATTTATCCGCAGACAGAGACTCGACCCTAGCCGTCGTCACATCAGCCTTAAGTGCGAATCTTGCCGATAATGATGCCATCGCCACGCCATCAAGCCGTGGCGTTATGGAATAAACCCCCGCTTTCGTTCCCCTTACCGTAGCAATATAACGGCCAGTCTCCCCGCTTTCACGAATTGCACTGAGAGCCACTTCACTGGCAGAGGGGTCACCTCCCTGCTGGTTTTGTAGCAGAAAGGAAAGATGACCGGCCATGTTGCGCAGGGGTCTATCGTTACTGTCTTTTATCGTGAGAACGATGTTGATACTGCTCGTATTGTTTGCCACGGCTGAAACCGGCATCACCGATAACGTGCCACGGGGGGTATCCGAGGCTATACGCATCATGGTCATTGCAGGCGCATGAACGCGTACCCAGGATCTCCACTGATTGGAGCGATGTCCCTGTGTATCTACGGCAACGGCACAAACGCGATAACAGTTCTGGGGCTGACCGTCTTCATTATAGTTGGGTAACACGACCGCATAATTTTGGTAGCCACGCGGCAAAATTTTTCCGCCAGCAGCGATCAACGCCGGGGCAGACCACTCAAGACGAGCGAGCCTATCGGTGGCATTCACTTCAACATTAAGCGGTTTTTGCTCTCCGGAATACCCATCTACCGTTCGAATCATACTCAAAAAGAGGTGATGTATCTTACGGTACTCAAGTACCAGATGATTTTTGCGAGTGACAAGATCGTAACGCTGCCTCGGCAAATGGCGAATCGAACGAACTGCTTCAGGATCAAGTTGCCGTTCCCAAGGCAAATTAAGCTGATAGTGAAATTGCAGGCCAAAGCGCATATCACCGCTTCCTGCTTTTCCACTGCGCTGCTCTGCACTCAACGTCATTAGTGGAAAGGGGGTGTAGCTTACGCCCACCCCCATGGCATGAGGGTTATGTTGGCGATCGTCTTTACCAAACAGGACCACCTGCTCGCCATAAAATTGTTCATACGATAGTCTTACACCAAGTTGGGGCCAATCCGGTAAATAAGCTTCTGTGCGAATGTCCCACCCATTCGCAGGACGCTCCCGTTCATTACCATACGGCGCTTTCCAATTGCTAAGGCGCAGGTAACTGTTCACACCCAGCTTCAGGAAATCACGCCAGTACTCTACGCCAATCCCCGCACGCACATGATGATGAGAAAAATCGTAGTCAAGAAAGCCGTTGCCCCCCAGCACAGCACTAGGCGTGACGTGACGCATGCCTAAACCCAGGTTTGCCTGCACACGTTTATCGATATGGTGGATACTGCCCTGGGTGAAAATCAGATTGTCCTGCTGGTCCCGCAAAGGAAGCAGTAAATCAACCTGCGATTTTTTAAGCAAAGAGGAATTATTCGCATCGAGTTGCACTCGAGCAGTACCAAAACGGCTTAGCCACTGCTGAAACCCACTACCTGCCTGATCGATAGCAATGCGATGCAGTTCAGTAATCGCAGTATCGCGCTTTGGATCGTCAGCAAGAAAAGGGCCAATCCGGAGGGCTAATTGGGCAACCTTATGCGACCGTTCATTATCTGGAATTAGCAGGGAAGACTCATCACGTTGATAATTTTTACTGTCTGATACTAAAGGTAATGCTGGGATAATCAGTTTTTCACCAGGTTGAAGATCATCAAATTCATATAATGAGCTCCGCGACTCATTTAATTGTCGCAATTTCTCCAAACTGATATGCAGTTTTTTTGCCACGGATGGCGGTGACTCCCCCGTTTTCAGCGTATATAGCATAGTGGGTAGGGAAGTAAGGTCCTCAGCATCATTGAAAATTTGATGAGTGGATTGTGCATGAGAAGAGAGAGGCGAAAAACTCACAGTGAGCACGCACAAGAAAACGCCCAATAAGTAAATAGGATTTACTCTCAAAAACCAGAATGAATGGCACAAGAAATCACGCATAAACATGTATTTCAACTGTAATTCTGAAAATAACCAATACAGGAGACGACAGAAAAATAAAAATAGGAATGCGTCACCATCACGCCAGAAACTATTCTTACAATCGTGTCTTGTTATCGAGACTTATCAGTAATTTTTCACAGAGAGAATAAAACAAATTCAGCGGCGACTCTTTCAAAAAATGACTCAACCTATCCATGAGGTTAAAAGTAAAAAGCAAAAGATAAAAAATCATAACCAGTTGATTAAAAACACATTAACTTGAAATTACAACGCGTTATAGTGGCTATAATACAAACAAGTTATCTTATTTTCATTCAAAATTTTTCTGGTAAATCGGAAACAGAGATAAGTTTACCCTCTTTAGTTTCAATATACCCCCCTTTTTTCAACTCAGACAGAATTCTCATGACATGGCTACGGGACAGCCCTGTTAACTTGATAATAATTGAGGCTATACCAAATTGCATTCTAAAACCCAAAGGCTTATCAATATAATGCAATAATATGCTTCTTATCACCTGATAACTGTCAAACTTTCCAGATATCAAATCTCTTCGATATAATTCATTCAGGTTGGCGATCATCGCGTAGATAAGGCACTCCTCCAGATGGTTCTCTTTAATTATTTTCTGTAGCGTATTAACGTCACCTTGATAAATAACAGTTTCATGGCCTCCAGTAAAATAAACGGAAAAGTAGGCATCGTATAAAAAATTAACACCTAAAAACACAGGGGCGTGTAGATGCCCAAGAAGAATATCTTCATTTTTTCTATAAACGGAGATAAATCCAGACGACACATAGAAAAATGACATTAAATCCTGTTTACCCTTGGTATTTTTCACCCTCACCATGGCTTTGTTGAATAAATCAGAATTAGCCGACAGGATGACTCCCTCTGCTACACCTGTTATCCTATCCTGACGCTGTGTGGCATACCCAACAACGTCATACGGTTCAGCGCTTTGACCATCGCTATGGCTTCACCTACTTGAGCCTCATAGTCACGCAGGCTCAGATGGCCACCCAGCAAAGTTTTTATGCGGAACAGGCTTTGTTGAATAATTTAACCGTTTGATTTACATCTTCTTTAGTTAGAATGCATTTACAGAGAATGTATTTTGTTAGAACGACAAATCAAATAGTTAGCACAATAAAAAGCATTCCGAGAGGAAAAATTAGTCGTTGAAATTTTATAATGCTTATATAAATCAGTATCTTAAATTATTCAACAAAGCCTGCAGAACATCGCTGTTTCTGCCACTGAACGCCGGTGATAACCCACTTTCTTTTTCCACATATCATTACTCCCGCTCAGACGCTGATTCGCCACCGCATGGTTACGTTCATGGTACTTGTCCGGCCAGTATTTGGCTCCGCTTCGCGGCGGGATAAGGGGCCTGATTTTCTTTCTTAGCAACGCATCGTGGCAGTAACGGGCGTCATAAGCACCGTCTGCTGACACTTCCCTGATTTTTCGGTGGGTTTGGTTAATCAGGCCCGGCAGTGCCTGCGCATCTGTCGTTCCGCTGAGCGATAAGTCGGCACAGATAATCTCATGCGTCGCACTGTCTGCTGCCAGATGAAGCTTGCGCCACACTCTTCGTCTGTCAGCCCCATGCTGCCTGACTTTCCATTCACCTTCGCCAAAGACCTTCAGACCGGTACTGTCGATGACCAGATGCGAGATTTCACCACGCGTTGGCGTTTTTATGCTGATACTGACGGTTTTTGCCCGCCGACTGACCAGAGAGTAGTCCGGGCAGCGCAGTGGCAGGCTCATCAGTGTAAAAACCGAGTCGACAAAGCCCTGTAATGCCCGGAGCGACAGGTTAAACACGCGCTTTATCATCAAAACCGTGGTAACAGCCATATCGGTGTAGTAAAGCGGCCGACCACGACCTTCAGGCGAAGAACTGTCAGTCCATGCAGCGATGGCGGACTCATCAAGCCAGACCGTCAGGGAGCCGCGTTGTCTGAGTGCTTTGTTGTAGGTGGGCCAGTTGGTGATTTTAAACTTTTGCTTTGCCATGGGGAGCTGCTATCGGGAGCGATGATAGTGCTTTGATCCGGCGATCCCCTGAAAGTTCGATTTATTCAACAAAGCCGTTTTGCCCGCTCGTCAAATTCGCTCTGCTGAGGAATTTTTTCGCGCCTTTCCTGGAGTTAAAGACGTCTTTATTGATGGGACAGAGCGACCTGTCCAAAAGCCTAAGAATCTGCGTCGGCGAAAAAAAATGTATTCGGGAAAGAAAAGACAGACCACTCGAAAAGGGCTTATTATGACTGACGAAACAAGGCAAATTGGATTTATCCCCATGAGCAAAAATGGGCGCCGTCACGATAAACGCTTACTCGATAAAGTCGATATAATTCGCCATATTCCTCCTGAGGTAACCATCTGGGCAGATACCGGTTTTCAAGGTATAGATAAACAGCATCCTAATACACAAATCCCAAAAAAAGGAACTCGAAAAAGACCTTTATCGCCTGAACAAAAACAAGAAAATAAAATAATCTCGGGCATCCGTATTACAGTTGAACACGCCATCGCGGGCTTTGTTGAATAATTTAACGTTTTGATTTACAACTTCTTTAGGTGGGATGCATGTACAGAAAATGTATTTTGTTAGAGCGATAAATCAAATAGTTAGCACAATAAAAAGCATTACGGTAGTAAAATTTAGTCGTTAAAATTTTATAATACCCATTTAAATCAGTATTTTAAATTATTCAACAAAGCCGCCATCGCGGGTATCAAGCGCCTCGGTTGCATGACCCAAATTTTACGGAATCGTAGACCCTTTATTGATGATACCTTCTTACTCCTTAGCGCCGGTCTTTGGAATTTCCATCTCAGAACAGCGTAAAATTTACTTCAATCACCGAAACACCCTTATTTCACTATTAAGCAACACGCTTAGTGAGTCGGACATTAAGAGCGCAGTAGCCTTTTTTAAGATGGCATTCTCCATTTCCAGTCGGTGGATTTTTTTCTTCATTTCTCTGAACTCAATTTGTTCAGGTGTTAATGGCAGACCAGGCGATGTTTTCCCTTGACGTTCTAAACGAAGGGCTCTTACCCACCGGCTAATCGCTGAAAGACTGACGTTCATGGCTTTCGCGGCTTCCGCCCCATTCCCAGTCGAAATGCAACAAAGTGACCCACTGGCCAGAGTCGGATAAAATCACCGTTCTGGCCCTACTGGAGATCCCGTTGCATGCAGGGAAAACATCTGACTCACAAAGAACGGTTCTACATCGAAAAGCGGCGTGGTGATGGGGTTAACCAGGCCACCATCGCCCGGGAACTGGAGCTTCCTCGTTCTACCATCAGCAGGGAACTCAGACGCAATACCGACGCCGCTTTCAACGGGGTCTATTCCTGCAGAAGGGCCGAAACGTTGGCCAGAGGGCGGCGGCAGAAAACACGGCCGGACAGCGTGATTAACCAGCTTGAACCGCACATTCAGGACTTTATCATAACGGCGCTGTCTACCCACACCTCACCTGAGGTCATCAGTGGGCGCCTGGTCCTGGAATTTGGCCTGTCCGTCAGCAAGAACTCGCTCTATCGCTATATCCAGCAGGAGCGCCGGGCCGGCGGTGAGCTGTATCAGCAGCTCCCTCATCGGGGTAAACGGTATAACTATCAGACCGATGAGAACAAACGCGGTCCTATTCCCAACCGTGTTGGCATTGAGCAGCGGCCGGCCGTTGCTGACCTCAAGCAGGAACCCGGGCATTTCGAGATTGACACCATCTTTGGCAAAGATCAGAAATCATTCCTGCTGACGGTGGTCGATAAAGCCGTCAAGCTGGTCATCATTCGCAAACTGCCCAACAAGCGAGCAGAGACAGTGGTAGCGGCCTTCAGGGACATCGTTGCCAATACCTTCTGCGAGTTTAAAACCCTGACTGCTGACAACGGTTCTGAATTTTCCCAGCACGGGGAAATTACAAAAGTCACGGGGGCACCGGTCTACTTTGCCCGGCCATATCATTCCTGGGAACGCGGGTTGAATGAGCATACCAACGGGCTGATACGGCGTTTTTACCCGAAGGGAACGGACTTCAATTATGTCACCCATCGCAAGGTTGCAGCACTCGAACACCTGCTCAATACGCGAGGCCGAAAATCGCTGGGTTATCGTTCTCCAAATGAGGTATTTTTAACGCACTTACAGGCGGCATAATGCCCTACCGTTTTGTTGCGTTTCGACTGGGAATGGGCCTCCTGGTAGGTATAATTTTGGTCAAGGACTAATTTGGCGGTTTCACATTTAAATTCAGCAGTAATTATTTTACTCATTTTGGCACCTATAAAAATTATGAGGTAAGCATATCACCTCTACTTAGGTGGCCAAATTCAGTATGCCACTACACAAGACATCCAAGAGCGTACGTAGCCAAAATGGGGCGCTCGAGCTCGATATTCCGCGCGACCGCAACAGTACCTTCGAGCCGACACTGATCGGTAAGCACGAAAAGCAGCTTAACGGCTTCGATGACCGCATTATAGCTAAACGACTTAATTTTGATTACATTATTTAAATGAGCTATTCAATTGATTTTAGACGTAAAGTGATATCTACACGGAAAAACGAAGGGTTGAGTATCCGAGAAACAGCGAAGCAATTTCGGATTGGCCCTGCCTCTGTATCGCGTTGGATTAATCAAATAGAGTCAAAAGCATCGACCACGCGTCAGCGAAAGATCGATAAATCCGAGTTGATAAAAGATGTTGAACAATATCCAGATGCTTACCAAAAAGAACGTGCAGAGCGTTTTGGCGTTTGTCAGAAGGCCATTTGGCAAGCGCTTAAAAAGCTGGGATTGACCTATAAAAAAAACTCTACGTCATCCGAAAGCCGACGAAAACGCCCGGCAGGGATTTCAACAAAAAAAACAACAGTATGAAAAAGAAGGTAAACCTATTGTTTTTATTGATGAAAGTGGTTTTTCACACGATGCCCCACGGACTCACGGCTATTCCCCAAAAGGTCAACGGTGTTTTGGCCTGAAGAACTGGGGAGCTAGGGGAAGAACAAATGTTATCGGCGCTTTATTAGGCACAACGCTGTTTGCTATCGGATTATTTGATATCAATATTAACAGCGATGTTTTCTATGCCTGGGTCACACAAGTCCTTATCCCAGTACTCCCTAAAAACAGTGTAATCATGATGGACAATGCCACTTTTCACAAAAAACATAATATTCAACAAGTCATCATCGATGCAGGGTATATGGTGGAGTATTTGCCTACATATTCGCCAGATCTTAACCCAATTGAGCATAAATGGGCACAAGCAAAAAGCAAAAAAAGAGAGATGGGTTGCGATACAGAGAGTTTGTTCTCAGTCCATATGGTGTAATCAAAATTAAGTCGCTTGGCTATATCGCTATTGGTGTCGACCTAAGGAGCCAGATATTGAGCGGACGATAAAACGTAGCCTGGTCAGCGAAGCGTGGAACGTTAGTGGCGGGTCTGCGGGCGCAAGGACTATCGCCACGATGGTTACCAATACACACGACGTGAAACTTGGGCGGTGGTTAGCGGGTAAGTTGATGAAAGAATTAACCCTCGTTAGTTGCCAAACAAGAAAACATCAATACAACCGCGGTGGAAATGAACGTATTGATATTCCAAATCTGCTCAATAGGCAGTTCGCTGTTACCAAGCCTGACCAGGTTTGGTGCGGCGATGTAACCTATATTTGTACAGGCGACCGATGGGCGTATCTGGCGGTGGTATTAGATTTATTTGCCCGAAAACCCGTGGGTTGGGCAATGTCGTTTTCGCCAGATTCAGAATTAACAGCCAAAGCACTACAAATGGCTTGGGAACTGCGTGGGCATCCCAAACAAGTCATGTTTCATAGTGACCAAGGAAGCCATTACACCAGTCGTCAGTATAGGCAGGCATTGTGGCGTTATCAGATGACCCAAAGTATGAGTCGCAGAGGAAATTGTTGGGATAATAGTCCGATGGAGCGATTCTTCCGTAGTCTGAAGACTGAATGGGTGCCAACGACTGGCTACCAAAGCTTTAGTACTGCTCAATCATCCATTATTCGCTACATAACCCATTATTATAGCGATGTCAGACCTCACTGGTATAGCCAAGCGACATTATTTTGATAACAGCCAGCTATGCTTCTTTGCCGCATATCAGGGCATAGGATGTAATCATTTTTAAGTCGGTTGGCTATATAACGGTGGGTTAACACCAAATGAATCAGAACGGCTGTTCCATCAACAGTCAGGTAGGGTGGCCAAATTTAGTTGACCACTACACGCGTATGCGGGTAAACAGCTTCAATGGCATCAGGAAAGCCCTTCAGGCCATCGCAGCAGGCGATGAAGATGTCCTGTAGCCCACGATTTTTCAGTTCTGTCATTACAGATAACCAGAACTTGGCCCCCTCGGTTTTGGCTATCCATAGCCCCAGCAGCTCTTTTTCGCCCTGGCCGTTGATTCCTAGAGCCAAGTAAACAGACTTGTTGGTCACGGCTCCGCCGTCCTGGCTTTTGACCACAATACAGTCAAGGTAAACAATGGGATAAAACGCATCCAGCGGCCGTTGCTGCCAGCGCTTAACGTCATCCATCACGGCATTGGTCACTTGAGAAATGAAGCCAGCGGAAACATCGACCCCGTAGACTTCTTTAAAGTGAGCCTGAATATCACGGGTTGATAGCCCTCTGGAATAGAGAGAAATAATGCGGTCATCGAAGCCGTTAAGCTGCTTTTCGTGCTTACCGATCAGTGTCGGCTCGAAGGTACTGTTGCGGTCGCGCGGAATATCGAGCTCGAGCGCCCCATTTTGGCTACGTACGCTCTTGGATGTCTTGCCATTGCGGGAGTTGCCTGAATTATTACCAGCCGGGTCATGCTTAGCATACCCAAGGTGTATCTCCATCTCAGCTTGAAGAACCCGTTCCGCCAGTCTTTTAGTCAGCTCCTTGAGTAGGCCTGATTCACCCAGAAGCTCCTGAGGGGGAGTGGCAATCCTGAAGCAGTTGGTCAATAAGTTCGTTGCTGATAGGCATTTTTTGTCCTCTGAAGGTTTTCCTCAAAATGCCATTTACGGTGGTACGCACCCAGCGTGGTCTGCGTGCCTTCTGCCACTGCCCCGAGCGCCGACATCCACTCCGCACTCGGGGTGAAGGTGCTGGGAGACGCGAGGCAACGGTCAATGGCTTGTCGCCAGACGCGGGTGATTTGGCTGACGTAGGCTGGGCTGCGCTGGCGTCCTTATATTTTCACTGAGGCAATGTTGGCCGCCATCAGCTCCGTCAGTAACTCCAGCGTGTTCAGGCTGGTTGGCTCTTCCAGCGCGTGGTAACGCTCGCCGCCGACCAGATAACGCCCTTTTCACAGGGTAGGATAACCGGCATTTTCATCGTCCTGATATCTGTCGATCAGGACATTGTTCAAGCGCGATTCCATCCCTTTTTCGGTTTGCTGCCAGCGTACAAAACGAGCAGGCGAACAGGCACCCACGGTATTGGGGGATTCTCCCGTCAGGTAGGAGGAGAGTTATAGCCAAGCGACTTAATTTTGATTACACCATATGGACTGAGAACAAACTCTCTGTATCGCAACCCATCTCTCTTTTTTTGCTTTTTGCTTGTGCCCATTTATGCTCAATTGGGTTAAGATCTGGCGAATATGTAGGCAAATACTCCACCATATACCCTGCATCGATGATGACTTGTTGAATATTATGTTTTTTGTGAAAAGTGGCATTGTCCATCATGATTACACTGTTTTTAGGGAGTACTGGGATAAGGACTTGTGTGACCCAGGCATAGAAAACATCGCTGTTAATATTGATATCAAATAATCCGATAGCAAACAGCGTTGTGCCTAATAAAGCGCCGATAACATTTGTTCTTCCCCTAGCTCCCCAGTTCTTCAGGCCAAAACACCGTTGACCTTTTGGGGAATAGCCGTGAGTCCGTGGGGCATCGTGTGAAAAACCACTTTCATCAATAAAAACAATAGGTTTGCCTTCTTTTTCATACTGTTGTTTTTTTTGTTGAAATCCCTGCCGGGCGTTTTCGTCGGCTTTCGGATGACGTAGAGTTTTTTTTATAGGTCAATCCCAGCTTTTTAAGCGCTTGCCAAATGGCCTTCTGACAAACGCCAAAACGCTCTGCACGTTCTTTTTGGTAAGCATCTGGATATTGTTCAACATCTTTTATCAACTCGGATTTATCGATCTTTCGCTGACGCGTGGTCGATGCTTTTGACTCTATTTGATTAATCCAACGCGATACAGAGGCAGGGCCAATCCGAAATTGCTTCGCTGTTTCTCGGATACTCAACCCTTCGTTTTTCCGTGTAGATATCACTTTACGTCTAAAATCAATTGAATAGCTCATTTAAATAATGTAATCAAAATTAAGTCGTTTAGCTATAACAGCGACCTTCAGCCATGATGCACAGGCTGCCGAACGCGAACACTTCCAGCGGCATCGGGCTGGTTCGCGCCAACTGTTTAACCTGATGGGTTGACAGCACGCGAGGCAGTACGATGCGGTGAACCGCAAAATGGCGCTGATAAAAACGAATTGCCTCTTCGTTAGTGGCAGATGCTTGTACAGAGACGTGCCGTTCAATATGCGGATAGCGCTCTGCGGCATACTCAAGCATGGCAAGGTCAGCCAGGATCAGCGCATCGGCCCCCATGTTGGCGGCCATATCGACAGCGCGCTCCCAGCGTTGATAGCCGTTGGGATGGGCGAAGGTATTGATGGCGATATGTAATTTGCGCTGATGGCGATGCACATAGTCGCTCGCCTCCTGCAACTTTTTGTCCGTGAAGTTCAACCCGGCGAAGTGGCGTGCGTTGGTATCGTCTTTTAGCCCGATGTAAACAGCGTCGGCACCGTTATCAATTGCCGCTTTCAGTGCGGGCAGGTTCCCTGCGGGGCACAGTAATTCCA
Source organism: Symbiopectobacterium purcellii (assembly GCF_052050035.1). Taxonomy (GTDB): domain Bacteria; phylum Pseudomonadota; class Gammaproteobacteria; order Enterobacterales; family Enterobacteriaceae; genus Symbiopectobacterium; species Symbiopectobacterium purcellii_A. The sequence goes on along the minus strand of NZ_CP189882.1, from coordinate 1,254,779 downwards.
TACGGGTTTCCTCATTCATCAGGCTGCCTGATGTCATGTCGGGGCTGATGCAGGGCGGGGACATGCGGAAAATGGGTATAACAATCGATTATCAACGCATGACCCTTCTTTAACGTTAGGGAATCTTAATTAACCCGCTGGTGCAGGACTTTGATTTAGGCCAGCTTATCGTGTAATGAATAGGGATTGCTTGCATGCATTACCGAGATTTCCGTGCATAATAATGAAATTATTGACCCGGCATCGCTTCTGCTTTACTGGGCTGTGGCAAAATAGCCTGATGAGAAAAGCAGCACATGCGGTGCGCATGGCCTGAGTGGAGCCTGCGTTCGGCGGGTGAGTGGCTTGGATTGAACGGTTTGCTTTATAAGGGGTACATCAGTGTTGGAAAAACTACGGGCACAGATTGTGCGTCAAGGTCCGGGCTTGTTAGGTAAGCCTCTGAAGTTTACCCCATTTGCCATACAGCGGCAGGTGTTGGAACGGGTGCTGAGCTGGCAGTTTCAGCAGGCGTTGTATGAAGGCGAGCTGTCATTTCTGACAGAACGCTGGCTGAAAGTGGAAGTCCGTGATGTTGGGCTGACCTGGTTTGTCACCTTGCGAGACGATCGCCTGGTAGTGAGCCAGCATGAAGTGGAAGACGTCAGTTTCAGTGCCGAAGCCAACGATCTGGTGCTGATCGCCGCACGTCGTGAAGATCCCGATACGCTGTTTTTCCAGCGTCGCTTGCGCATTGAGGGTGACACCGAACTGGGTCTGTATGTTAAAAACCTGATGGATTCTATCGATCTGGATGCCATGCCTGCGCCGTTGCGTATTGGCCTGCTGCGTTTGGCCGATTTCGTTGAGGCGGGATTACATGAGGGCGCGATGCACGCTGACGATCGCGCGGCCACGACATGTTAGTACGGGTGGAAATTCCGGTAGATGCAGCAGGTATTGATGCGTTGCTGCGTCGTGCGTTTCCCACCTCGGCAGAGGCCGAACTGGTTCATCAACTGCGGGAAGACGGGCTGTTAACGCTTGGCGTTGTCGCGACGGATGACGAAGGCGTAGTGATGGGACACGTCGCTTTTAGCCCGGTAACCATCGCAGAGGAAGACCGACAATGGGTCGCTTTGGGGCCGTTGGCGATAGATGAAACGCTGCGCTGCCAAGGGTGGGGCGAAAAACTGGTTTACGAAGGGTTGGATGCGCTAAACGAGTTTGGCTACACCGCCGTGGTGGTGCTTGGTTCTCCCGCGTATTATGCCCGTTTTGGCTTTGTGCCTGCGCGGGAGCAGCAGTTACGCTGCCGCTGGCCTGATAGCGATGATGCCTTCCAGATGTATCCGCTTTCCGATAACCATTTTGAAGGCGTGAGTGGCATTGTGGATTATGCTGCGCCCTTCCAACGTTTTCTCCCCTGAGCGCTTCAGGGAACATCGATGCATATATAGTCAGAGAGTGCCGTCGGCTGGTCGCGTAACAGCGGGATGAAAATTACGGCATTTAGATTCATAGAGTTACAAGCAATCGATCGAAATTACTCGAAATTCGATCGAAATTATTCAATCTCAGCCCACTCCGCCCCTCTTACATCACGGTACTTATCGGTCATCTCGGATGACTTATGTCCTAGCAGTTTTTGCGCATAATCCCTCCCTTTCTCATTAGTGTATAGACGCGCTGCAAGGCTCCTGATTTCGTGAAATGAAGGAGCGTTACGTTCCCATGTTAGTCCTGATAATCGACGTGCTTTCAAAAATGCTCTGGAAATCGTGTCCTGAGAAAATTGCTCGTGTTTGGCATCTGCGACAAGATGTGCTCCACCGTTGTTTAATGCACTAAACTGTTTTAACACATCAGAAAGGCATAAGTTGAGGCAGTCGATTCGGGTTGTCTCGGAGAAAGCAATCATCATGCCTGTTTTCGCTTGCTTTATGTAAAGGCGTCCGTCTTTGAAATCCCCCCAGCGTAGCGCCTGTATGTCGCCCAGTCGTTGACCTGTAACCAGAGCAAGGTCAAGACAGGGCCCAACCCATGCGGGTAATGTATCCGCTGCCTTACGTATAAGCCTCCACTCATCCAGCTTTATACGTTCCCTCTGAATGTCCACCCGCTGATTACGCGTAACTCCGGCTGGATTGCTTTTGAGTAGCCCCTCGGCAATGGCCTCACGAAACAAGTCAAGTAGCAATGCTCTGATTCGGTTCGCCATTGTCACTTTTCCTGCGTTTACCCACTGATTAAGGAGCGAAGCAATGTCTTTGGTTTCTACTTTCTGAATAGCAAATTCACCTAAATTGGCGTTAACGGCTTTCAGGTATTTATTGTATTCGCTCATCGTTTTCGGCTTGAGTTTCCGTCCTTCGAGTATCGTCAGATAGCGTTCAGTCCATTCGCTAACTGTGGTTGCCTGTGTGCCGTTGATGCGGTCAACGAGCGGTGATTGTTTTGATGAGCCATAAATTGCCATATTGGCGGCTATGGCTTGTGTAATGGCCTCCTGTCGATGGCGGCCCAGGCCGTATTCTTTTCCGGTGCGCGGGTCACGGTAGCAAAAATAGCCGCCATTGCGCGGTTGCAGGTTTGGCGGCAAATCACGGTTCTTATGGCTTCTCCGGCGTGCCATGTTTTATCCTCGATAACAAGGTTGGATGAAGGGGGGTAGATGGGTGGAACGTATTGTTTCGGTTGAGTTTGCAGGCGTTTTCCTCAAACAGATACTCGCGCCCATCTCGTATCGGTGCGGGAAAAATCATTCCGCTCCTGACCAATCGCCTGACGGTTTCCATACAGCGCGGACGGGGTTGCCGCCGATTCCACTCGGATAAGGTGATGTATGCCATCATTGACCTCTGCTAAAATTAAGCCGCTGCGCCGTTCGTCATGACGGCGGGCAGGCGGGGGAATGACCAATCTAAGAAATGCGGTGATGCAGGTGATTTCAGGCTGTAACAGCCTTGATTAACGTACTGATGCAGGTCGTAGAGGCTTGCCTTGCTGTTCGAGGATATCGATAAGCTTTCGGTATCCGCTTCGCAGCCATTGAACCCATTTATCCAGGTGGGTTTCTTGCGGGTGATAGCTCCCCATGAGGGCAGCATGACCCGCGAATGCATAATTCATGGGTGCTCCTGTTTTTATAGTGTTATTTGGGTGTCGTACTTGGCGTGGCTCATGGTCTTCCAGCTCAGGCCGTTATCTTTGGATAACATGCGCCAGTAGAGGGAGAGCCGTATTGATAAATAACCGGTTCGTCGTATGCGTCTTGCATGGATAAGTCCTTCACGGTATAAGCGCTTAAATAACTTCTCCCTCTCTCTTATCCTGTTAGGTATTTTAGGTTTCATTTGTAGCCCCTCTTACATCTGGATGGCGCTTTTCTGTCAGCTCCGCAATCTCGCGGCTGGACATGGTTAATGTTTGTGCAATGGTTAAATTTTGCATGCGTAAAGTCCTCGTTAGTAAAAACGATGAAGAAAATGTCACCCCGGTGTATTACCGGGGCGGTGAAAGGACATTTAATTACGCCGGTTCGAGGCAGAACGCTTGAGACAGCTTCGCCAGTCCCTTCGGTGTCACCAGCACCTGCTCGCGAATTTTGTCGGTGCCGTCGTCACAGGGGATAAGTGATATTTTATGCTCGAGGTAGCCTGACTGGATTTTGCTCTGGTAGGCTATCCAGTTCTTGATGCCGATACGGCGATAAATCCAGCCACGCTCACGGAGGAAAGCGAACAGATCTTTGGGGCGTACCTGTAACTCCTTGGCGGCGTTGGTGATGCACATGCCGCCGTCAGATTTGGCGATGCGGTGCAGGGCTTTCACGTCTGGGGCCATCTCCTCAACTTTGCTTTCGAGTGCGATAACCTTTTCGGTGTAGGTAAGCAGGATGCCACGCATGGCCGCTGGGTCATTGAGCATCTGAACGGGATCGGCAGGCAGGGACTTGATGCGCTTCTCACACTGGATAAAGTACTGACGTGCCTCCTTGCCTTTCTCGTTGCGCTCAACCATCGAAAGCTCTTTCGCCATGTCGATGCTGATGGCGTATTTCATGGAAGGGCGGCCACCGTTGGGGTTTTCGCCAGAATTGGCGAAAACTACATAGTCGATATTTTCGACAAATCCGTACTGCTTGATGCGGTCTTTAATCCAGTTGGAGAAGTCTTTGCCGATCTTCAGGAACTCGTGCAGGTCACGGGCATTGACCGTCTGGATGGCTTCTCCATTGATGCTATTGGTTTCGATATAGCCAACCGACTTAAAAATGATTACATCCTATGCCCTGATATGCGGCAAAGAAGCATAGCTGGCTGTTATCAAAATAATGTCGCTTGGCTATAGTGATTAGTTCATGTTCTTTAGACATAGTAAGGTCCTCACAAGTCAATGTGATTAATGAAACCCCGGCACGATACCGGGGCGTGATTGGTGATTAGTGGTGAAAAAAAACCGGCGCGGGGCCGGGCGGGAGGCATAGCAGGGAATTACGAGCCTAGTACTCAGAATCTACCATGGTAAATATGCAGGAGTAGAGAAAATGTGCAGGTGGTACCCATATCGGGAGGCGTGCAGATCCTGCACTCTATAATCAGTGAGTTACGATGAAATTGGTGGTACCTAAATCGATTGGGCAACTACCCAGGAATTTGAGGTAGTTCGAAATGCTGGGAATAGGGCACAAAAACCCCGGCGCGATACCGGGGCGGGATTACTGGGTTAGTGGCGTTGCAGGAACTGGCTAACGTTCGCCTGTTGCCATTTTTCGAGCGCGTGGGTCAGCCCCATTCCCACTCGAAACGCAACAAAGTGACCCACTTGCCAGAGTCGGATAAAATCACCGTTCTGGCCATACTGGAGAGCCTGTTGCATGCAGGGAAAACATCTGACTCAGAAAGAACGGTTCTACATCGAAAAACGGCGTGGTGAAGGTGTCAACCAAGCTACCATCGCCAGAGAGCTTGCTCTGCCTCGCTCGACCATCAGCAGGGAACTCAGACGCAATACCGACCCTACTTTCAATGGTGTCTACTGCTGTAGAAGGGCGGACACTCTGGTCCAGGAACGCCGTCATAAGCCTCTGCCAAACAATGCTTTTTACCCGTTGGAGCCACACATTCAGAACTTCATCAGGCAGGCGCTTTCCACTCACTCTTCACCTGAAATCATCAGTGGCCGTTTGCACCTGGAATTCGGTATATCTGTCAGCAAGAATACGCTATATCGCTATATCCGGCAGGAGAGACAGGCTGGCGGGGAGCTATATCAGCAACTTCCTCATCGGGGAAAACGTTACAGGTACAATGCCGAAAACCTCAAATCAGGCACTATTCCCAACCGTGTTGCTATTGAGTATCGCCCAGCTCAAGCCGAGCTTAAACAGGAGCCTGGCCACTTCGAAATTGACACTATTTTTGGCAAAGACCAGAAGTCATTCTTGTTAACCATCGTAGATAATGCATTGAAAACCGTCATCATTCGCAAACTGCCTAATAAGCGTGCTGAGACTGTGGTTGCTGCTTTCAGGGACATTGAAGCTAATACCTTTTGCAAGTTTAAGACCCTAACAGCTGATAACGGCCCTGAATTCGCTCTGCACGAGCAAATTACTCAAATCACAGGGGCGCAGGTCTACTTTGCCCATCCTTATCATTCCTGGGAGAGGGGCTTGAATGAGCACACCAACGGGCTGATACGACGTTTTTACCCAAAGGGAAGGCTTTGTTGAATAATTTAACCGTTTGATTTACATCTTCTTTAGTTAGAATGCATTTACAGAGAATGTATTTTGTTAGAACGACAAATCAAATAGTTAGCACAATAAAAAGCATTCCGAGAGGAAAAATTAGTCGTTGAAATTTTATAATGCTTATATAAATCAGTACCTTAAATTATTCAACAAAGCCCAAAGGGAACAGACTTCAGTCAGGTCAGTCATCGTAAGATTGCCGAACTCGAACACATACTCAATACAAGGGGCAGAAAATCGCTGGGCTATCGTTCTCCCAATGAGGTATTTTTAACGCACTTACTGGTGGCATAACACTCTACCGTTTTGTTGCGTTTCGAGTGGGAATGGGGCTTGTGGCACAAGGGATAGTCAGCTTACAGCCCCAAAAGCTTTTTATATCAAAGCTCAGGAGTGGTAGTGATAAGCAGCAAAATAATAACTGATGATTACCAAGTGATCTACTATTCGGAACAGCTATTTAAGATGAGATGGAAAATTTTACACTCAATAAAGTGATAAAAAACGTTGCATTTTATTACTCAATCAACAAACCTCCGAAGGACCATTTCCCATGAAAAAATTATTTTTTTTGTCAGTAATAACCGCCGCGATTTTCTCAACACAAGTTATGGCGAAAAAGCCTGCTGAAGGAAGCACTTCTGAAAATAAGCATGTGACAGAGTCTAAACACATACAAAAAGAAGGGGTAAAATTTTATCCCCCCGAAACTGGGTCTGGATTTATTACCCCAGAAAAATCAACGAGAAAATGAGTCAGCGTTAGTTAAGCAGGCCACGGCTTTAAGTTGTATTAGTCGCGACTTGGTCTGGCACATGACTTTGAAAGGTTGAGAGGCTTTATTGAATAAATAGATATTATGCTGCGCAGCCATAAAGGCTGCGGATTCCCTTGACAAAAAAATCAGTATGTTACGTTACATACAGAACGTGATGATGCATCCCGGAGCGATCAGCATTTTAATCCAAAACACGCGTGTCATAACAGGATTATTCCCTATTATTCAACAAAGCCTCTCAGCAACGCATCGTGGCATTTTCAATGACAACTAATTTAGACATAACAATTTCTCCATAATTAAACGGATGTGGTTATCAGAGGGCTAACGGTAAAATTTTGCAGATTGGCGGTCAGATCGCTTACACTTGGCTTAACACAGGAGGATCCCTATGGGCCAGGTTGCATTTGATACATTGCAGGCGTCAGAAGAGCTTGAAACTGCTGGCATCTCTAGAGAACAGGCCAGGGCAATTTCGCTCGTCGTACGTAAATCTCATGAAGTGGCGGATGTCGCTACCAAGGCTGATATCGCCGAAGTAAACCGAAATGTCGCCGATGTCCGTAAGGATATGACTGCCGGTTTTGATAAACTTGGCATGCAGATGACCATCCGGCTTGGTCTAATGGTCGCCGCTGCCGTGAGCATCATTGCTGCCATTCTCAAAATGTGATGCCACTACGGATTGTTAGCTCAGTTGGTACAGCTCTGGACTCTTAATCCATAGGTCGCATGTTCAAATCCTGCACAACCCACAATATTGGGGATTAGTCGCTTCTGACAGCACCGTAACGCCCTATGTAATTCTTAAAGCGTTCGTCTTTAGAGGGGTCAATTTCTACTTTGGCATAAACTCTATTGGCTTCCGCTCCGCTTCTCTTCGGCTAATATCACGCGATTTTCCCATGCCAGCCGCTTTTCTTCCCAATTAATTAACCGTGGGTGAGACAATCCTTTTTCGCCAGCGTCTACCGCTTCCATTGCGCCTCTGACTATAGGAATAGTCTTTAGGTAGCGTTCCTTTCCCCACGAGTCTAATCGGTTGTAATAGTGTTTTTCGTCAGGCGTTAATTCTTCGTAGGTCATAACGTCACCTGAAATTTAGGCAGCACAAATCCTTCCATGTTGGATATAGCGCTGCGGTGATGGTTGGGTTAAATCAGAATGGCGGCTCTTCGTCGAAATTCATCGGCGGCTCATTGTTGGGTGCCTGTTGTTGCTGCCGACCATTGCCGCTTGATTGCTGGCGCTGATTGTTTTGCTGCCCGCCATCCTGCTTGCCGCCGATCATCTGCATTGATCCGCCAATATCGACAACAACCTCCGTTGTGTATCGGTCTTGCCCTGACTGGTCTTGCCACTTCCGTGTGCGTAACTGGCCCTCGATATAGACCTGTGAGCCTTTGCGGAGATACTCGCCAGCCACCTCTGCCAACTTGCCGTACAGCGTGACGCGGTGCCATTCGGTGCGCTCCTTCTGCTCGCCTGATTGCTTATCTCGCCACGTATCCGATGTGGCTACGGTCAGGTTTGCTACCGCGCCACCGTTCGGCATGTAGCGCACTTCGGGGCCTTGCCCCAAATGACCTACAAGAATGACTTTGTTGACGCCTCTCTGTCCCATTTATGCCGCCTCTTCCAGTTCTGACTTACGAATGTCATACACGCCTTTCGCGTCGGCCTGCTGCGGCGTTCCGCGCAAAGCTCGCCACGCTTCCTCAAACGCAGCTTTTAGCTGATCAACATTCTTTGCTGACGTTGCGGATTCAGTGAATGATTTAAGCAGCTCGTCCTTGTTGGATTCATCGGCATTGGCATCGTCGGATTCGCCCTGTGCCGCATCAGGAGGCGTTGGCATAGCCCATTCAGGTAATGGCGGAGTTTGCCACCAGATGTTCTTGTATTTGTTGTCTGTATCCTTGAATGAAGCCTTGTTCCAGCCATCTTTTTTCTCAATCGAGCAGATGGCAAAATTCTCTTCCAGTGAGTAGAGGTAACGACCAATACCCCACTGAACAGCGGCCCGCTTCATTGAACCAGACATGCCGCCCTTAACGGCTTCAACCTGAGTTTTATCTGCACCGTCCCACTTAGCCACCCATTGGTCTCCGATCCGAATGTATATGCCACACATCACGCCACCATCCGGCCCCGGGGTGAATTCATTCTTCCAGTTCTCTTTCCCGCATACGTCATCCAAGCGCTTCATGATGGCGCGGTTAGTCACGTAGGCCAGAACCATGGCCCACGGGTTGCTTTTCGCTATTCCACACCGCTGCACACGCCATTCGATATCATCTACCGGGAACGGCGCGTCTAATTGTGATAAGTCCATTGCTCACCTCACATGTGATTGCCAGCGAATTCATCCCATGAAATAGGCTCATCGCTGTGAATTTCTGAACATTCGGATTCGCTTGTTTTCTCTTCCCTGAGAAAGATAGCCAGCACTCCCGCTGGAAGGTCGGCGTCACGCCGCAATGACGTTCGGTAGTCTCTGGCGCAGATAAGCATGTTCGCAGCCTTATCCATCACGCCAGCCCGCCTGTTTGCAGCGGCAGATACCATGCAGTGCCGGTGCATGAAAATAACGAGGTCGCGTTTCATGGATGACCCTTTTGATTAACCGTTGCTATAAGCTGCTCGAATAACCGTTGCAGCCAGCTTTTGTTTTTGAAGCTCTGGCCCGTGACGATATTTGAGCGGTGATGTTCGATTGACCGAATCGGGTCAAATTGTGTTTCCGAGCGGCCAGCAATAGGCCACCCTGCAAAGGCATATTGCATGGCGTTCTCCGTTTAACTATTGGGATTGATGTATTAATGATGCCGAGGAATATCGGCGAGGGTTAACTATTCATTTCTTTATGACAGGTTAAAGCGTAATTTCAGCAACGAAATGACATGACGATAAATTTCACCGTGCTTATTATCGCCATGTCGCTTATTAACTGCTGATTCAAATTCTTCAATGGTTCCTGAGAAGCATCCCCGTCGAACAATGACGCTTCCGTCTTTCTGCTTGAATGCGGTTAGTAGTCCGTTTTCTGAGCCAATGGGGGATATGGTGATCCAGTCCGCATTGCCGGACACCCGCGCATTGCCGTACACCAGGGCTTTGTTGAATAATTTAACCGTTTGATTTACATCTTCTTTAGTTAGAATGCATTTACAGAGAATGTATTTTGTTAGAACGACAAATCAAATAGTTAGCACAATAAAAAGCATTCCGAGAGGAAAAATTAGTCGTTGAAATTTTATAATGCTTATATAAATCAGTATCTTAAATTATTCAACAAAGCCACCCGAGCATTGCCGTACACCCACGCATCGCCGTCCTGAGCCAGATTCGATTCTTTCTCTACCCATCCGCCAAGCTCTCCCTCATCAACATTACCGAAGGCGACAAGCGCTTTAATGCGGAATAATTTGATGCCGAAAAACTTCTTCACTTCGGCGGTGAGTTCAAATTTTTTCATGATGTATTCCTGAATTTAGTCGTAAAAAAACCGCTATTGCGGCGTGGTATTCTCTGGTGTTGGTGGGGTTATTATTTAATTAGTTTTGCGGCGTACTCAATAAGGTAAAGTTTTGGTGATATCCAAATTTTTAGCCAGTCAAAGTGATTAAAAAACACTACTATCGTAATTAAAATGGCAATGCCAAACACCATCCCCGCAGCCATGACATTGTCGACATCGTCAGTGCCCCACGCCTTTACTATCATCACGATGCTAAATGCTATAATAAAAACACATAAAACCTGCACTAAAGCGGATGAAACAATATTCCACATTAACAACTGATGGATAACATCAGGCATCTGTTGCTGACTAAATATAGCCAAGCGACTTAATTTTGATTACACCATATGGACTGAGAACAAACTCTCTGTATCGCAACCCATCTCTCTTTTTTTGCTTTTTGCTTGTGCCCATTTATGCTCAATTGGGTTAAGATCTGGCGAATATGTAGGCAAATACTCCACCATATACCCTGCATCGATGATGACTTGTTGAATATTATGTTTTTTGTGAAAAGTGGCATTGTCCATCATGATTACACTGTTTTTAGGGAGTACTGGGATAAGGACTTGTGTGACCCAGGCATAGAAAACATCGCTGTTAATATTGATATCAAATAATCCGATAGCAAACAGCGTTGTGCCTAATAAAGCGCCGATAACATTTGTTCTTCCCCTAGCTCCCCAGTTCTTCAGGCCAAAACACCGTTGACCTTTTGGGGAATAGCCGTGAGTCCGTGGGGCATCGTGTGAAAAACCACTTTCATCAATAAAAACAATAGGTTTACCTTCTTTTTCATACTGTTGTTTTTTTTGTTGAAATCCCTGCCGGGCGTTTTCGTCGGCTTTCGGATGACGTAGAGTTTTTTTTATAGGTCAATCCCAGCTTTTTAAGCGCTTGCCAAATGGCCTTCTGACAAACGCCAAAACGCTCTGCACGTTCTTTTTGGTAAGCATCTGGATATTGTTCAACATCTTTTATCAACTCGGATTTATCGATCTTTCGCTGACGCGTGGTCGATGCTTTTGACTCTATTTGATTAATCCAACGCGATACAGAGGCAGGGCCAATCCGAAATTGCTTCGCTGTTTCTCGGATACTCAACCCTTCGTTTTTCCGTGTAGATATCACTTTACGTCTAAAATCAATTGAATAGCTCATTTAAATAATGTAATCAAAATTAAGTCGTTTAGCTATACAACGGCAGAATCAATGCCGTCACTAGCTTTTTTCAGTAAATCAGCCAATACTTTTCGTGCTTGCTCGTTCACCTCTCACTCCTTACGCATCTTCTGATGCGATGATGTAATAAAAAAGCCGCTCTAGGCGGCTTATTGGTTAGTCTGCATTTACGGTGATTATCTTTTATTTCTGAAATACTCAACCAATCTGTTGACCAGTTGCCCAAGAAATAAAACGAATAGCGTAACTCCCACAAATGCACACCAAATATTTTTACTTTCCATTCCCCAAGAAAACAGGATGACAGTTAGTAACGATAAGCAAACCAGTGACCATGTTGGCAATCTGATTGTACTCATACCGCGCACCATATCTCGTATATCACCCATGCGAGAGCGGCTGCGATTGATATCAGAAATAGTCTGGCAGATAGAGTGATACGTTTCATAATGTTGGGTTCTTGTCGATTTCATGAACATAAAATCTTATCCGTCTTGTGGTTGGTAGTCAGATCGTTACTATAGCCAAGCGACATTATTTTGATAACAGCCAGCTATGCTTCTTTGCCGCATATCAGGGCATAGGATGTAATCATTTTTAAGTCGGTTGGCTATAACGATCACTTTAAGCGTAACGTTCGGTTTTAACGATCGGTTTTAACGGTCGGTTTTTATATGTGCCGGGATGTTTATCCACGCCCGGCGCGTGCTTTCCTCGTGTACCCCTACAGCGAGAAATCGGATAAACTCTAATCACCCCTACAGATTGAGAGTGATTGAAATGGATATTTTTTCAGGTGTTGCCGGGCTTTGTTGAATAATTTAAGATACTGATTTATATAAGCATTATAAAATTTCAACGACTAATTTTTCCTCTCGGAATGCTTTTTATTGTGCTAACTATTTGATTTGTCGTTCTAACAAAATACATTCTCTGTAAATGCATTCTAACTAAAGAAGATGTAAATCAAACGGTTAAATTATTCAACAAAGCCAACATCTGGGTAAAGGTTCGGCACGTTGTCGGTGCCTTCCGTAGAGCACGAGGCTCGTTTTAAAGGAGCATGTATCTGAGTCTGCACCAACCGCCGTCATGTTCGTGAGCCTCGGGCTGGCTACTTACGCTCAGGCAATCGGCGGGTAATTCGAGGTCTTGCCTGCCGGGGTATTGCCGTTGCGGGTTGCTGGTCCACCGTCCGGCTGGAGGCTGTCTGGTGGGTTGACGGGGTAATTATCACCGCTAGAGATTTTTATGTCAACACCGCAAGAGAGTTAATTTTATTATTCTCAGTGATAAGGGGGGTTTTTAAGGATTTTTAATGTATTGAGGAGGGAATGAGGATGTATTAGCTGGCTCGTTTTTCCTTCACAGCCTTCATTTCTTCATAAAGCTGATCAAGCTCGTTTTTACGCGCACTAATTTCTTTCACAAACTTATCTTGTTCTTTTTTTGGTAAATCATTAAAAATTTCAAGCAGTTGTTTCTCTTGAGTCGACAGTGTGTCGAGAGGGCTTAATGTTGATGGGTAAAGCTCGATAGTCTCGTACATAGACGCTATCTCTTTTGCAAGAGAAGGGCTGAAATCATTAACAGATACCCTTAGAAGACGAGCAAAACTGGTTGCATTATGCACATTAAGAGCATTGATAGCATTTAGTAGTGAATTAACTGCACTTTGCACAACCCCTAAATGATCAGCGACTATTGCTTGAGATAGTCCCAGTTCTTTTTTCTTGGCGTTATATAGCGCTTTGAGACGCTTCGCATCTGCAATTTGTTCGTCATTAAGAGGCCTCTTTTTCATAACCATGATTTTATCACCTACAGGGGTAATATTAAAATCTCTAGCGGTATTGACAATAAAATCTCCCAGGGTGATAATGACTAGTGAACAAGTAGGGAGATCTTCATGACCCGATTAACATTACATCAATATGTGGCTCTGCATGGGCAAGAAAAAACAGCTAAAGCATTAGGCGTTTATCAAAGTGCAATCTGTAAAGCATTAAAAACAGCAAGGCAGATAACAGTCACTGTGTACCCTAATGGCGAAGTTAGTGCAGAAGAAATCAAGCCGTTCCCGAACCAACGCCATCAGGCAGATTTCGCAGCCTAACCAGCAATACCGCTCTTCACAACGGACAGTCGTCCTACGGAAGCCACCGACAACGTGGCGAACGCAACATCCCACAGAAATAAACTGAGTGTGACTGCCTCACGGCTTCGTCACGTCTGTTGATTACCCAATTACACCACAGGTGCCGTGTATCTACATGTGCATCCGATAACCTATTCATTCAACAAGGAAAGTATCACAAATGGAACGTGCAAAAACACGCAAAAATTCTGCGGTTGAGTTCATTAGCCGTCACCTCGTTACAACAGCATATCAGGCGATTGCCCGGGTACGCCAGACCAACATCGCAAAAATGCTGGGTGTCGCCGATTCAACCGTCCTGCGCCGCTCAGAGAAGCTCACCGAGACGATGGATATCTTAGCCGCCAGTGGTGTGCAGGATTTTGTCTTCGAGGGCGAGAAGAAGATGCCGCTGGATGAATACCGCTATCTGCTTCGTTCAGCGATGGAATTCGCGAAGTATCAACTGGAAGCGGCTGAATCTGTATCAGGCGACGAATGCCTTGCTGCATAGGAGGAGAACATGATGCAAGCACAAAAGAAAAAGCCGAACAGTGCGCGAACACTTTTTCGGCTTAGAAACGCAAATAACTCATTAATTTCAGGAGGAATTATGGCACGAAACCGCCGGAATTTCAAGCAAAAGGGCGCCTGTCGCCCTCATCCTGAACCCCAAACACTGATGCCGGAGGATGCGGCGAAGAAATTCGCCGAACTCTTCCGCCTGCAACAACAACTTTACCTGGCTCAGCATGAGTCCGAGGAGAAACGCAAATGAGCATGTCATTGATGGCTAAGGCCATGAGTATCAAGGTTGGCAATCCGCTACGCAAGCTGGTTCTCCTTAAGCTGGCTGATAATGCCAACGACAAAGGGGAGGCATGGCCGTCCATCCCCCATATTGCTCAACAATGTGAAATGGCAGAACGCACCGTTCAGGGCCATGTTCAGGCTCTGCAAAAGAGTGGCTTCCTCTGGATAGAAAAACGCAAGGGAAGCAACGGGATTAATCAGTCAAATATTTATCACCTTACTTTAGATAAAGGGGAAAATGAATCACAGAACAGGGGTGATATTCCTGACCCCTCTGATGGTGCATCTGCTGCACCCTATGGTGAATCTCCTGCACCCTATGGTGAATCTCCTGCACCACATGGTGCAAATACTGCACCAGGGGATGGTGCATCTGCTGCACCCAGAACCAGTCACTCTTTTGAACCAGTCATAGAACCGGTAAAGAATATCCCCTTACCCCTTGCCGACAAGAAAAACAAATTTGACCCGCTAACCGAAAAACCGTCGAACGTGTCGGCAGAGGTTTGGGCCGACTGGGTGAGTCACCGGAAAGAAATTCGTCACCCACTCACCCCGACCACCTGCAAGCGCATCAGGTCGATGCTGGAAAACCATGTCAACCCCGATGCGGTGATTGGCTTGTCCATCGAGCGCGGTTGGCAGGGCTTGTTCCCCGAAAAAATCACCGAGCCAGCCAATATCACGCCCGCGTTCTATGCCTCCCGGTTGACCGAAGAGCAGCGGCGTGAACTGGCACTGTATGAACTTCTTGAGGGGCGATGAAATCATGGCTGAAACGGGTTTTGATTGCCGGTTACTGCCACGGGGTTATGCCGATATCGGCAGTGACGCTGGGCTTTAAGATTTTTCGATTGGAGGCAGTATGACTATCCAGGAATTATCCGGCCTGTTGTGGCAGCGGGTGGAGCAGGTGGTGGCTCACTTACTCCCCAACGGTCGGCGCGTCAATGGGGAATGGGTTGTCGGTGATTTGCACGGCAACAAGGGGCAATCGCTCAAGGTCAATCTCACCGGCAAGCAGGTCTGGTGTGAGTTCAACGGTGGACAGGGTGGCGACTTGCTGGACTTGTGGGTAGCGGTGTGCGGTATCCAACTCCATCAGGCCATGCAGGAGGCCAAAGTGTTTCTGGGTGTCAAGGACGAGAGCAATGAGTTCCTGCCGAAACAGCCAAAAATCTTCAAGAAGCCTGAGCGCAAGGGCGTCAAAGGCTCCCGCGACTGTTTCGCGTATCTGGCCTCAAGGGGGATCTCCCACGAGACGGCACAAGCGTTCAAAGTGACCGACGCGGTGATATTCAACCACGAGACCAAGCAGGAAGTCCTTGCCATCGACTTCCCCTACCTGCGCGACGGTGAGTTGAAACAAATCAAACGGTTGGGGATTGAGCGTCATGACGGTAAAAAAATCATCATGGCAGAGTCCGATTGTGAACCCTGTCTGTTTGGCTGGCAGGCCATCAACCCCAAAGAGCGCAGTTTGGTGGTGATTTGTGAAGGCGAAATTGACGCGATGAGCCTCCACCAGTACGGCCTCCCGGCACTGTCGGTTCCCTTCGGTGGCGGGACGGGGGCCAAGCAGCAGTGGATTGAGCATGAGTACGAAAATCTGTCACGTTTCGAAGAGATATTCCTGTGCATGGATATGGACGCCGCCGGGCAATCCGCCGCCAACGAGATTGCTACCCGGCTGGGTATTCATCGTTGCAGCTTCATGAAGTTACCCCACAAGGACGCTAACGAATGCCTGGTCAACAATATTTCAGTGGAGCAGTTTCAACGCCTCTTCATGGACGCTGAGACGTTCGACCCCACAGAACTCAAACGGGCGGGCGAATTCCGTCAGGAAGTCCATGCGGCTTTTTTTTCACCCGCTCCCGGTCTGTTCACCAGTCCGTGGCCCACGCTGGAGCAGAATTTCAGATTCAGGACGCACGAACTGACCTTGGTCAACGGCGTTAACGGTCACGGCAAATCGCAGTTTGTGGGGTATCTGTCGCTTGAGGCGACGTACCAGGGGGTGTCTGCCTGCATCGCCTCGATGGAGCTACGGCCTGCTATCCTGCTGAAACGGATGATTCGACAAGCCGTATGTACGGGGGATATAGCTAAACGACTTAATTTTGATTACATTATTTAAATGAGCTATTCAATTGATTTTAGACGTAAAGTGATATCCACACGGAAAAACGAAGGGTTGAGTATCCGAGAAACAGCGAAGCAATTTCGGATTGGCCCTGCCTCTGTATCGCGTTGGATTAATCAAATAGAGTCAAAAGCATCGACCACGCGTCAGCGAAAGATCGATAAATCCGAGTTGATAAAAGATGTTGAACAATATCCAGATGCTTACCAAAAAGAACGTGCAGAGCGTTTTGGCGTTTGTCAGAAGGCCATTGGGCCCATTCCCACTCGAAACGCAACAAAGTGACCCACTTGCCAGAGTCGGATAAAATCACCGTTCTGGCCATACTGGAGAGCCTGTTGCATGCAGGGAAAACATCTGACTCAGAAAGAACGGTTCTACATCGAAAAGCGGCGTGGTGAAGGTGTCA
Organism: Symbiopectobacterium purcellii; assembly: GCF_052050035.1. Classification (GTDB taxonomy): domain Bacteria; phylum Pseudomonadota; class Gammaproteobacteria; order Enterobacterales; family Enterobacteriaceae; genus Symbiopectobacterium; species Symbiopectobacterium purcellii_A. The sequence continues at coordinate 1,238,054 of NZ_CP189882.1, read as the reverse complement.
ACCAAGCTACCATTGCCAGAGAGCTTGCTCTGCCTCGCTCGACCATCAGCAGGGAACTCAGACGCAATACCGACCCTACTTTCAATGGTGTCTACTGCTGTAGAAGGGCGGACACTCTGGCCCGGGGACGCCGTCATAAGCCTCTGCCAAACAATGCTTTTTACCCGTTGGAGCCACACATTCAGAACTTCATCAGGCAGGCGCTTTCCACTCACTCTTCACCTAAAATCATCAGTGGCCGTTTGCACCTGGAATTCGGTATATCTGTCAGCAAGAATACGCTATATCGCTATATCCTGCAGGAGAGACAGGCTGGCGGGGAGCTATATCAGCAACTTCCTCATCGGGGAAAACGTTACAGGTACAATGCCGAAAACCTCAAATCAGGCCCTATTCCCAACCGTGTTGGTATTGAGTATCGCCCAGCTCAAGCCGAGCTTAAACAGGAGCCTGGCCACTTCGAAATTGACACTATTTTTGGCAAAAACCAGAAGTCATTCTTGTTAAGAATCGTAGATAAAGCATTGAAAAAATTCATCATTCGCAAACTGCCTAATAAGCGTGCTGAGACTGTGGTTGCTGCTTTCAGGGACATTGAAGCTAATACCTTTTGCAAGTTTAAGACCCTAACAGCTGATAACGGCCCTGAATTCGCTCTGCACGAGCAAATTACTCAAATCACAGGGGCGCAGGTCTACTTTGCCCATCCTTATCATTCCTGGGAGAGGGGCTTGAATGAGCACACCAACGGGCTGATACGACGTTTTTACCCAAAGGGAACAGACTTCAGTCAGGTCAGTCATCGTAAGATTGCCGAACTCGAACACATATAGCCAAGCGACATTATTTTGATAACAGCCAGCTATGCTTCTTTGCCGCATATCAGGGCATAGGATGTAATCATTTTTAAGTCGGTTGGCTATACCTCACCGGAGGATGTAGACCGGATGATGGACCTGCTCGATGCGCGGATGTGGTTGTTCAACGTGACGGGTAAAGCCAAGGGAGAACGGATTTTGTCCGTGTTCAAATATGCGCACAAGCGCTATGGCGTGAAACTGTTTGTCGTGGACTCGCTGATGATGTGCGGACTCAATGAGGATGATTACAACGGCCAGAAGGCGTTTATGGAAGCCTTATGCGAGTTCAAGCTGACTTACCCGGTGCATGTGCTGTTGGTATAGCCAACCGACTTAAAAATGATTACATCCTATGCCCTGATATGCGGCAAAGAAGCATAGCTGGCTGTTATCAAAATAATGTCGCTTGGCTATAACTCATCCCCGAAAAGGCGAAAACGAAGAAAAGCCGGTCGGCAAGATGGATGTCAAGGGAAGCGGCGCTATCACGGATTTGACCGATAACCTGATCATCGTCTGGCGCAACAAGGCGCGTGAAGCCGTGGTAGAGAAAGCGAGGAAGTTTGGCAACGAGGTTTTATCGGAAAAAGAGCAAAAGCTACTGGAAGCGCCTGGAACGCTGTTATTGCTCGACAAGCAGCGTAACGGCGAAGGCTGGCAGGGGAAAATCCCCCTGGTGTTCAACTTGCTGAGTAATCAGTTTCTGGCCGACAGAAAGAGTATTCCTTTCAACTACGCCCGTGGGCAGTCACAAAGTGCGGTGATATCTGAAATGCGCCGTATGGCGGTTTAACGCAAACAGCGAGGGAAATACGAATGACGGCATATCTAACAGAATGCATCGTGGGGCTGCTGGCAATGGCAGCCCTTTTTGTTTGGGTGGGTAAATTCAGAGGTGGGTGATGGAAAAAACATGCTTCCTGCTGCGTGATGAACGAATACGAAAAAACCTGAAAGCGTTTATTGATTCCCTGCCCACCGACCCACACCGCCCCCTCGAAATTACCATCAACGATGCTAAACGGACATTACCGCAGAACGACCTGTTCCATGCGTTATGCACCGATGTCTCGCGTCAGTTGGTGTGGGCAGATAAACCACGCCCGCTGCTGGATTGGAAGGCGCTGTTTGTCTCGGGACATGCCATCGCTACCGGCAGGCAGGGGGAGGTGGTTACCGGGCTGGAGGGGGAGTTTTGCAGCCTCCGCGAGAGCACGGCTCAGATGGGCGTAAAGCGCATGAACAGTTTGATTGAGTACGCCCAGGCTTGGTCGGTCGGCAACGGCGTCAGGCTGCGCGAGGTGCGTTATTCAGGGGATTATTTCGGGAGAGTCGGATGAAGAAAACCAGTTTCAGGTACGACGGGTTAACCGGTGAAGAGGCGGAGCTCGTCGTCAGACACTACAAAGACAACGGCTATCGCGCGGCCAGGTCACTGAGCAGCGACCCCAAATATTGGGATGTCGTTGTCACCCTTCCCGAACAGCAGTACCTCAAACCAACACCACGCTCAATGCTCAACAAGATGTGGGGGTAGATATGACACTAAAATCACACACCAGACCAGAACACAAGGACACATGGCGAACCCCGCCCGAGGTCTTCCAGGCGCTGGATGCGGAGTTTGGCTTCTACCTCGATGCCGCCGCTGACCACGACAATACCCTGTGCCGTCTGTATCTGACGCAAGAGGATGATGCCCTTTCCTGTGATTGGAGTAGCAACGGAGCCATCTTCTGCAATCCCCCGTACAGCACTATCCTCCCCTGGGTTGATAAAGCTGCTGAGCAGAGCCGCAAGCAGAATAAAACGGTCGTTATGCTGCTGCCTGCTGATACCTCGACGGGATGGTTCGCACAGGCACGGAAAACGGTTGATGAGGTGCGTTTCATCACCGAAGGACGATTGTCGTTTATTAGCGCCGAAACGGGCAAAAAAGGCAAGGCGGGTAACAGCAAGGGCAGCGTGTTGTTCATCTGGCGACCGTGGCGTGCAACCCCAAAAGGGATGACCACGGTAAAGCAAACACGCGCTGATTAACAGGATGTGGGGGTGATATGGCGAATCTTAGAAAAGAGGCGAGAGGTCGAGAGTGTCAGGTGAGGCTCTCGGGTATCTGTAACGGCAACGCGGAAACTGTGGTACTGGCCCATTACCGAATGTCCGGCATTTGCGGCATCGGCATGAAGCCTGACGACCTTTTTGGCGCATGGGCCTGTTCTGCCTGTCACGACGAAATAGACCGCCGCACGCGTATCACCGATGCCGACTATGCGCGGCTGCATCATCTGGAAGGCGTCATCCGCACACAGGGGATTTTACTGGCGCAGGGGAAGATAAAGCGATGACCGAATATCACCTGAAACTGCCGTGGCCGCCGAGCCTCAATACCTACTGGCGACACGCACGACATCGGCACTACATCAGCGAGAAAGGCAAAGAATACCGTCAAAGCATCATCCAGATAATCCAGCAGCAACACCTCGATATCAACACTCCCGCAAGACTGAAAATCGCCATCATCGCTAATTCTCCGGACAAACGACGCCGTGACCTCGACAACCTGCAAAAGGCGGTTTTCGATTCACTCACGCATGCGGGCTTCATGCTGGACGACGAACAGATAGACGATTTCAGGGTAAAACGCGGGCAGCAAGAGCGCGGAGGCAGTCTGGATATCGTCATCAGCGAATTGGGGGAAGCATTAGACAGCGAGGGCGACTTACTGCGAGCGATATCCCGCTTATCCGAGCGCTGCTGGCCTCCGGTATGCCGGTGGCTGAGGTGGCGAGGAAATTCGAGACCAGCAAGCAGCATATCTACAGCATCAGGAATGGCAAAAACTGGGGGGCGGTGAAATGAGAGATATTCGATACCTGTTAACGGCATGGGGAAACTGGAGCGGCTCACGTATTGGCACCGAGTACAAGGCAGCATGGCCCCTCGTTACGGCCAGTAGCGATATCCTGCCCATGCTGTCCGATGAGGACGGTGAGATAGTTGACCGGGCGGTAGGGCGGCTCAAGCACTTCGACCCGCTGGGCTACGATATCGTGGTGGCGTATTACAAAGGGAAGGTATCGTGCAGGGCGATAGCCAGAAAGCTTGAAAATCGTCCAGATTACGTTACAGCATGCCTTGCTCGCGCTGAGGCCTACGTAGCAGGTCGTGTGGCTGAACTTTTGGAGGCGGCTTGACAACGCGCTCGGCTATCGAGATACTGAATGCACTAGAATTTCTGTGCGGCAGCCCGCACCCGATAGCTTTGCGGCTTTTTTATGCCTGCGATTTGGCATAACTACATCCAGACAAAGATCGGGTGGAGAGGCGTAATACAACACCCGCGAGGGGAATATGCCCGGAGCCTCACAGAAGCTCTAGTTGACACCCGATCACCAGCAACTAACTGGCGATTTTAACTTAAATTCTGTGGAGGCCATATGGCTACTCAAATTTGTGTAGAAACAATTTCACCGATCACATACAAAAATATTGCTGTTGTTACAACAGAACTCCTTGCTGATTTATACGGTACGATCGCACACTCTATCACTAAAAATCATCGAGCAAACGCGAGCAGATTTGCCGAAGGGAAGCATTACTTCAAAATCCAAGATGATGAATTAAGAGCATTTAAGTGGCTTTGTTGAATAATTTAACCGTTTGATTTACATCTTCTTTAGTTAGAATGCATTTACAGAGAATGTATTTTGTTAGAACGACAAATCAAATAGTTAGCACAATAAAAAGCATTCCGAGAGGAAAAATTAGTCGTTGAAATTTTATAATGCTTATATAAATCAGTATCTTAAATTATTCAACAAAGCCCATTTAAGTGCAAGGTCACTGATAGTGACTTTGTGAAAATAGCACCGAATGTTCGTCATCTCATCCTCTGGACAGAACGCGGAGCCGCAAGACATGCCAAGATGCTCGAAACTGATCAGGCATGGGAAGTATTCGAGCAACTGGAAGATTGTTACTTCAATCTGAAAGAATCGAAACATCTAACGTGCAAAACAAAATCATTACCGGGCAAATTAACCATCGAACGGCTTTGTTGAATAATTTAACCGTTTGATTTACATCTTCTTTAGGTAGAATGCATGTACAGAGACTGTATTTTGTTAGAACGACAAATCAAGTAGTTAGCACAATAAAAAGCATTACGGCTGGAAAACTTAGTTGTTGAAGTGTTATAATAATTATGTAAATCAGTATGTTAAATTATTCAACAAAGCCCCATCGAACAGCAAGAAGCCATCAAACAGTTAGTGATTACTCGTGGTCGAAGCGTTCCGCAAGAGCATCAGGCAAAAGCAACCATCACGCTGTGGTCAGCACTAAAAAGCCACTTTGGTTGCAGCTATAAAGAAATTCGCGAAGATAATTTTACCGAGGCGTTATCTCTCGCCGCTCGTGTACCGATTGAGGGTGAATTTATCGACAGAGCATCTTCACAAAACAGCTTGCCCGCTATCTCTGGCAGAATTGTTCTTGACTATGAAGATGGCACTTTGACACGGACAGAAGTGGTCGCCTCTAATTGTTTTATAGGGAATGTTGAAACACTATTCCAATACTTGGAAAAGCGTGGTGTCGTTGTGCTTACCAACGAAGATGGACGCCGAAAATTCGTCAAAGAGAATTTGATGAGGCTGATTAACTGATCAAAAGATCAGCTAAAATCCTTGACTGTCCGGACGTCCGGACACATAATACTCCTATGGTGCGGCAAACAGCGCGCAGGAAATGAAGCCTCAACTCCCTCAGGTGATTGGGGCTTTTTACGTATTACTATCGATGGATATTTCATAATAATAAACACGAATATTAACTATATTGGTATATTGATATGAATGTTAATTTAAATGGTAATTTAAATGGTAATTTAAATGGTAATTTAAATGGTAATTTAAATGGTAATTTAAATGGTAATCTCTCCTCTGTGTCATCGATGCAGTTACCATTAAGAAGCGAGAGAAGTACTTCATGTGTGGGCGGAAATATTACAAATTACAAACATCAGTAATAAATCTGTAAGATTCGATGAGAAAGTAACCTATTATATGGTTGGAAAAGGTCTTCGTAGTGCAGAGAAAATGTCTATTTATAAAAAAGAATATAGACGTGCTGTAGATAAGCAGGCGAAAGAATATGGATTAAGATGTCCATTTGGACATGACGAACCAAATAAAGATCCATATCCCTATAATCATAGGGTTGCATTAGATAATATGATCAAGTATTCAAATAATCCTTGATTCAGTTTGTAGCGTACTCTATTTGAATATACTGATGGTACACTGACAAATCTCTTTTCAAGGCTGCGATGATAAAAGCGACTACTGCGTCATGATACTTATCGAATTCAAGCCCTAGCCTAACCGCTGGGGCTTTTTGCTATCTGGTACCCCCATGGGACTTGTAAGACCTGTACAGCAGGCCACGCTCAGGATGGGCGTGTTGTCGAATACTCTCAAGGCTACGCTCCGGCGTGGCTTTTTTTATTCCCTAAAATCACACACAGCGCCCACTTAGCGTGTGAGGCTATGACACGAATGAGCACTCTCTACAGCAGGCTTTCATATGGAACCGGGACGGGCTTAATGGGCCTTGGTGCATCAGCTAGAGCCTACGCCGCATCGACTAAAGAGAGCGTCCTGCTGCTTGCAGATAAGGTTGCCGGGTTAAGCCTTGGCGACTGGGCGATTATTGTCGGTATGGTCTGCACAATCGGCACTTTTGCTATCAACTGGTATAGCCAAGCGACTTAATTTTGATTACACCATATGGACTGAGAACAAACTCTCTGTATCGCAACCCATCTCTCTTTTTTTGCTTTTTGCTTGTGCCCATTTATGCTCAATTGGGTTAAGATCTGGCGAATATGTAGGCAAATACTCCACCATATACCCTGCATCGATGATGACTTGTTGAATATTATGTTTTTTGTGAAAAGTGGCATTGTCCATCATGATTACACTGTTTTTAGGGAGTACTGGGATAAGGACTTGTGTGACCCAGGCATAGAAAACATCGCTGTTAATATTGATATCAAATAATCCGATAGCAAACAGCGTTGTGCCTAATAAAGCGCCGATAACATTTGTTCTTCCCCTAGCTCCCCAGTTCTTCAGGCCAAAACACCGTTGACCTTTTGGGGAATAGCCGTGAGTCCGTGGGGCATCGTGTGAAAAACCACTTTCATCAATAAAAACAATAGGTTTACCTTCTTTTTCATACTGTTGTTTTTTTTGTTGAAATCCCTGCCGGGCGTTTTCGTCGGCTTTCGGATGACGTAGAGTTTTTTTTATAGGTCAATCCCAGCTTTTTAAGCGCTTGCCAAATGGCCTTCTGACAAACGCCAAAACGCTCTGCACGTTCTTTTTGGTAAGCATCTGGATATTGTTCAACATCTTTTATCAACTCGGATTTATCGATCTTTCGCTGACGCGTGGTCGATGCTTTTGACTCTATTTGATTAATCCAACGCGATACAGAGGCAGGGCCAATCCGAAATTGCTTCGCTGTTTCTCGGATACTCAACCCTTCGTTTTTCCGTGTAGATATCACTTTACGTCTAAAATCAATTGAATAGCTCATTTAAATAATGTAATCAAAATTAAGTCGTTTAGCTATATCGAGCAAAGCTCAGCCTCCATGCGGTTAAACTCCGCGATGTAAGCTTCCTTGAATGCTGCTGCTTTTTTGCCGGTGAAACCCATGACGAGGAAGACGAAGCCGTCTTTGGTCATCTCGAACATCGGGCGTTTTTCGCCTTTTGCATCGGTATAACCAACCTCCGCAAAATTGCGGGCGTTGAATTCCGCAGAACAGTCGAGAGTGCGTAACTTCTTCAACACATCGTCGTGGCGCTTATTGAAGTATTCGGCGACAGCCTGCGACGTAGTCACGGCTTTACCATCGTGGATGAATACACTTGGAGTAGTGGCGTTGATCGCCAATGCTGGGATGGTCATTTTTACGTCCTCTGAGATTTATAGAACCCTAGTTTCAGTAGGGCGGTCGGGTACTTGAAACCCGCTCAGAGACGGCCAGCAGTTTTCCCCATCAGGCGTGGGTGTTGTATGTTCTGCTCGCTACCCGACCATAATCTATGGACGTAAAAAAACCGCAAGACTGTCGGGTGCGGATATCCGCTCTGAGAAGGTGGTTTCAAGCACCTGCGAGCGACTATAGCGCATGGGTTCTCCTTGCGTCAATACGTTGGTTTATGCCGCTACACCGTTCATCATGACGCCTAAGAGCAGCGGAAATAGGCTGTCGTAGAAATGTGGCTGCGTCTGGCGAGGATTAGCTGGGTCAGTGAGATTCTTGCCAAACTGCAAGCCTTTTTCTGTTAGCGACCAGAACAGTTTCTCTTTGTCGGGATGCTTGCTGCTGGGACGTGACTTGCGCTCAGCGAGTCCGAGCAATTGCAGGCGCTTGAAACCTGACTGTGCGGTGTAGGGCTTTCCGTGCAGCATTAGCAGTTCAGTCAAGGAATGCGTTACTTCACTTGAGCCGGTGGTGCTGCCCTCTGGGGCATCTACGGCGTAGGCTGGTAGGATATCCGGCATACCGAGAGAAGATTGCAGCTTTTTCATTGCGCCCAGCATTGCGGAAGGCGCTATGCGCAGCTCTTGCTTGTAGAAAGCGAGCAAGGCTAATCCCGCTTGGACTTTTTCTACCAGTACGCCATTGCTCTGCTTCACTGAGTCACGGAATTGCTCATACACTTGCACCTCAAAATCTGGCTCAATCCATGCAGCATAGCGGATAGCAATAATTTCAACTGCCCAGCTTCCCGATTCAAGCCCACCTTTGATGATATTGACCGAAGCTATTTTTGTAGCTTCGCTTGTTTTTTGTACAAAGCCACTTACTCCCTCTGATTTAAGAAAGTTAGAAGGTCTCTGTGATTCTGTCGCTTTACCTTGTGCAACGGCAGCGCGGTGCAGGTCATTCAGGCAGTAACGCCCGAAAGCGTCTTGACGAACAATGGTATTTTCAATGACAACTAATTTAGACATAACAATTTCTCCATAGTTAAACGGCTGTGGTTAGAAGGGGCTAACGGGTAAAATTTTGCAGATTGGCGGTCAGATCGCTTACACTTGGCTTAACACAGGAGGATTTCCCATGGGCCAAGTCGCATTTGATACATTGCAGGCATCAGAAGAGCTTGAGACTGCTGGTATTTCCAGAGAACAGGCCAAGGCGATTTCGCTCGTCGTACGCAAGTCTCATGAGGTGGCTGATGTCGCTACCAAGCGTGACCTTGAGGACGTGCGTAAAGAGATGCAAGCCCGCTTCGAGAAGACCGACGCGCAGATAGCCAATGTCCGCAAGGACCTGTCCGCAGAGATAGCCGATGTCCGCAAGGACTTATCCGCAGAGATAGCCGATGTCCGTAAGGATATGACTGCCGGTTTTGATAAACTTGGCATGCAGATGACCATCCGGCTTGGTCTAATGGTCGCCGCTGCCGTGAGCATCATTGCTGCCATTCTCAAAATGTGATGCCACTACGGATTGTTAGCTCAGTTGGTACAGCTCTGGACTCTTAATCCATAGGTCGCAGGTTCGAATCCTGCACAACCCACCATGCTACCCCTTGCGTCAGGCTGAACCTGATTGCACGGCCGCCCGACGACGTGCATGCACTCATGCGGCTACCCTGGATAATTTCCTGATATAGCCAACCGACTTAAAAATGATTACATCCTATGCCCTGATATGCGGCAAAGAAGCATAGCTGGCTGTTATCAAAATAATGTCGCTTGGCTATATTGCGGTACCAGATATCAAAGACATGGTGGGCTTCATAGTCGTTTGTGCCAATCAGGTAGCCGTTGATCGGGATGTGGTTACACAGCAGCGTGTAGGCGACCATGCCTTTACCGCTGCCGAAGTATTTACGCGAATGTCGGGCCTTTACTGTTGATCGCTCGACGCCAAACTTCTGTCCGTCAACGGCACCATAAAGCGTTTCCGGATCAAACGAATAGTGCGGAAAAATCGGCAGTGCCTCTATGGCATCGGTGATGCCGTCGTTGGCCGTGACCAGTGACGCCAGGCGGAGGTACTCTTCGTATGTGGTTTCCAGCACATGGAACGGTATAGCCAACCGACTTAAAAATGATTACATCCTATGCCCTGATATGCGGCAAAGAAGCATAGCTGGCTGTTATCAAAATAATGTCGCTTGGCTATAGCCTCAAGTTCATTTTCAAGCTCAGCCAGAAACTGCCTTAACGCCTCCTGTATTTCAGTAACCCGTTTATCGTCCTGATGAATTCTCAACTGGTAATAGGCAAGGTCTGGCGGTAGCCTGTCGTCATAGCTGACAAAATCACACCATTTTCGGCCCGTACACATCATTTGGGCGTGCATCTGTAGGAGGTATTGGTTTTTCGGCTTACCGGTCTTAATGGTCTCTAAATGCGTCCATGTATTGGGGCACTTGATTTCAATCAGACCATCATCCCCCACAAGACCATCAGGCGATGCGCCAAATCCTGCGATATCGGGGTGAAGAATAAACCCGACTTCCGTCACTTCCGCATCGAACTGGTTAAGCAGGTACATTTCCCGCGCCACCGGTTCAAGTTCAGTACCCCGCTGCATGGCGGCGCTGGCATAACCTCCTTCGAGTTTTCCGGTCAGGCGCTGGCAGATAAGCTCTGCCATGTAGTTCTGGCGGCAGGCGGAATAGCCCGATTTGGTTTTTGCCATTACGTCAGACAGGCGACTGGCGGTGACGTTTCCGCACCGGGCGGCAAACCATTCATCACTGCGCTGTTGCATGATTTACCTCGCTGTATTCTGCGTCGACGGGAATGCTTTCCTTGATGCGCTCCTTCTCTGCATTGCCGATAATCTGGCGCTCTTCCTGAGAGAGGCGCTTCCACGTTTCAGCGAAGACTTCCATGCTCAGTTGCGCCGCCTCTTCGCATCTGGCGATCAGGGCGGGGCGACGTTCGTCGGTTTCCTTTCCGACGAGAACACTTGCTGGCGTGCTTTCAATAATCCGCTCTGCCTCGTCGCTGTCGTAAATTCCAGCAAACCCAAATGCCATTCGAGCGCACTGAATAAGTGACTTGTGGCGTAGCATACGGGTGGGGTGTGACTGCCACGGCTGGGTATTACGCTTACACTCGCCCATGTATTCGGTAACGACAGTGGGGTGTTTGCGATCTTTGCGGTAAATCTTGCAGGTGCAGGCGCCTTCCTCTTTGTCGTAGCTGAATTCCATGCCATCGAATTGCGGATGTTCGTTAATGATCCGCGCCCATCCATCGACACCCACAACCGGAACAATACCGCCCTTGTCAGGAAAGGCATAAATCTCTTTCGTCCACGGGTTGAGTCCGTACTGGTTGGCAACAATGAGCAGGGCGGTAAATTGCTCGTCCGTTACGCTCCCCCCCTTGAAGGCCGTATTCTTCAGCGTGCTCATTAATTCGGTGCCTGGTGCCATGCCAAGGCGTTCAGCCAGTTTTCCAGCCATGGTTGCTAATGCCGTGCTCATGCTGCATCCTCCGCGCTGTTCTGCCTGTTATAAATCCAAAACGCCCGCTCAACTTTCACCCGGTGGAATATGGCGTCAAATATAGCCAAGCGACTTAATTTTGATTACACCATATGGACTGAGAACAAACTCTCTGTATCGCAACCCATCTCTCTTTTTTTGCTTTTTGCTTGTGCCCATTTATGCTCAATTGGGTTAAGATCTGGCGAATATGTAGGCAAATACTCCACCATATACCCTGCATCGATGATGACTTGTTGAATATTATGTTTTTTGTGAAAAGTGGCATTGTCCATCATGATTACACTGTTTTTAGGGAGTACTGGGATAAGGACTTGTGTGACCCAGGCATAGAAAACATCGCTGTTAATATTGATATCAAATAATCCGATAGCAAACAGCGTTGTGCCTAATAAAGCGCCGATAACATTTGTTCTTCCCCTAGCTCCCCAGTTCTTCAGGCCAAAACACCGTTGACCTTTTGGGGAATAGCCGTGAGTCCGTGGGGCATCGTGTGAAAAACCACTTTCATCAATAAAAACAATAGGTTTACCTTCTTTTTCATACTGTTGTTTTTTTTGTTGAAATCCCTGCCGGGCGTTTTCGTCGGCTTTCGGATGACGTAGAGTTTTTTTTATAGGTCAATCCCAGCTTTTTAAGCGCTTGCCAAATGGCCTTCTGACAAACGCCAAAACGCTCTGCACGTTCTTTTTGGTAAGCATCTGGATATTGTTCAACATCTTTTATCAACTCGGATTTATCGATCTTTCGCTGACGCGTGGTCGATGCTTTTGACTCTATTTGATTAATCCAACGCGATACAGAGGCAGGGCCAATCCGAAATTGCTTCGCTGTTTCTCGGATACTCAACCCTTCGTTTTTCCGTGTAGATATCACTTTACGTCTAAAATCAATTGAATAGCTCATTTAAATAATGTAATCAAAATTAAGTCGTTTAGCTATATCTGTGATGACAGAACTGAAAAATCGTGGGCTAAAGGACATCTTCGTCGCCTGCTGCGATGGCCTGAAAGGCTTTCCTGGTGCCATTGAAGCTGTTTACCCGCATACGCGGGTACAGCTCTGCATTGTGCATCAGGTGCGGAACTCGCTGCGCTACGTCGGCTGGAAAGAGCGTAAGGCCGTTGCTGCTGACCTGCGCACCATCTATAGTTCCGCAACGCTAGAGGGCGCTGAAGAGGCCCTGGATGCCTTCGCGGCCAAATGGGATGAGCAGTTCCCGACGATCAGCCCGTCGTGGAGAAATAATTGGGGAACGTCTCATCGTCATTTTTGACTTTCCGCCGGAGATCCGCAAGGTTATCTACACCACCAACGCGATAGAGTCGTTAAATGCTTCATTGCGCAAGATAACGAAAACGCGACGAATATTTCCAACGGATGACTCGGTGATAAAATTACTCTATCTAGCCTTGCATAATATCTCTGCTAAATGGACCTTGCCAATCAGAGACTGTAAACCTGCTATGAGCCAATTCATGTTGATGTATGGAGAACGAATCTCCGGTTAAGCAATGGAGCCATTTACACAAAATTCTTTACAGACTCACGAGATTATTTTATTTTCTTGTTTTTGTTCAGGCGATAAAGGTCTTTTTCGAGTTCCTTTTTTTGGGATTTGTGTATTAGGATGCTGTTTATCTATACCTTGAAAACCGGTATCTGCCCAGATGGTTACCTCAGGAGGAATATGGCGAATTATATCGACTTTATCGAGTAAGCGTTTATCGTGACGGCGCCCATTTTTGCTCATGGGGATAAATCCAATTTGCCTTGTTTCGTCAGTCATAATAAGCCCTTTTCGAGTGGTCTGTCTTTTCTTTCCCGAATACATTTTTTTTCGCCGACGCAGATTCTTAGGCTTTTGGACAGGTCGCTCTGTCCCATCAATAAAGACGTCTTTAACTCCAGGAAAGGCGCGAAAAAATTCCTCAGCAGAGCGAATTTGACGAGCGGGCAAAACACATTCTCGCCCCAAGGTCATCTCTAAAACCGGCAATAATATTTTTACCCAGCGACATACCCGTGTTCTATCTAAACCAAAAAGGAGTCCTTGCAAATCATAGGTCGGATAACATTTTAAAGGCTTTGTTGAATAATTTAACCGTTTGATTTACATCTTCTTTAGTTAGAATGCATTTACAGAGAATGTATTTTGTTAGAACGACAAATCAAATAGTTAGCACAATAAAAAGCATTCCGAGAGGAAAAATTAGTCGTTGAAATTTTATAATGCTTATATAAATCAGTATCTTAAATTATTCAACAAAGCCCATTTTAAATACAATAAAATAAAAAGCAGTTTATCTAATGGGGTTGGGATAAATCCTTTCTGCCCTGCACCCATCTGCCGCTCGTGATCTTTTCGATTCTTTTTCCGATAAATCAAATAACAAGCTGAAAATTCAGCGGCTAAATTTTTCAATTCTTCGACTGATAATCCAATGATTGCTTTACATAAACGATTATCTCGTAACAACCGCTCTTTGTTGATCATTTCAAACCTTTATTCTCTAAGTTAAACCGGCTTTGTTGAATAATTTAAGATACTGATTTATATAAGCATTATAAAATTTCAACGACTAATTTTTCCTCTCGGAATGCTTTTTATTGTGCTAACTATTTGATTTGTCGTTCTAACAAAATACATTCTCTGTAAATGCATTCTAACTAAAGAAGATGTAAATCAAACGGTTAAATTATTCAACAAAGCCAGTTAAACCTCTTTTTATTCTCAATAGCCTGACAAAAAATGCAAGTCTCTATTCAGCAACTAGTTTACGTGCGATGGTGCCATTGATACCACCACCGCATCGGGTGAACTGGTGCTTAACATTTTTTCGTCCCTGGCCCAGTTTGAGAGACGCCTCCTCCAGGAGCGAACCAGGGCAGGCCTCGCGGCTGCACGCGCCCGGGGGCGAAAAGGGGGACGCAGGGCGGTCAGCAAAAGCGCACCAAAAGTGATGATGAGCTGGCGTATGTATCAGGATAAATCTTTAAGTATCAATGAGATTTGTGAAACGTTAAAAATTTCCCGGGCGACATTCTTCAGGTACGTATCTTTAGCAAAAGATGCAGTCTAATGGTTATATAAAATATTTAGATATAACTTTTAGGCTTATTGCCAGAAATTAACGAATCCTTACGGTCACCCTACCGTGAACGCGCCAGGCTGCTTAAGGCCGACCCTAATGAAATCATATCCTCCGGGGATGTGCGGTTAATCGCAATCAGGGTTGAAAACTGGACGCGCAAGGCCGCAGCCGGATTAGCCAGGATGAAAGCGAGGCGTGACGCAGCTCGCCAGCGCAAACAGGAATACTACTCACCAACCTTTGCCTGACCTCCACAAACTACCGCCTTAGCTGGCGGGGATTCTGCTCGTCTGCAATAAACCTCAGTACAAAAAACAGCCTAAACGTACAATAATTTTCGAGATCCAACCCATCCTCCCTGTCTGAATGACGGATTTTTCGGCGGTTCCGGCGTAGACCTTCTACAACTGCTGTATAGCTTGTGGGTAAGTCACAATGAAGTGCAAACCATATGCCGCAATTACTCTTTTGGTTTATCTTTTAATTACTTACGTATTAAAAGATAAACCAAAAAAAAGAAAAACATTACGGTTATCCCCTTTGAAAAGTGGATAACCGAACAGCATCGGCGCAAGCGCCCCAAAAGTAGCTCCCCACGCTAAAGCGCGGGGCATTCAGATCGGAATCGTGAGAGGGCTAACAGCTTGCCTGTTAGCGGGGTCTGAAGCCCAACCGTACGAAAACGTACGCTAAGTTCATTTCTTGAACACACAGGGTGGTTTACACCCCCATTGGTTGTTGTGAAAATCACTCATCAGCGATTTTTTTCTGTAAGCAGAGTTATAGGAGAGTATGTAGCGGCCCGCAATCCATTTCACCGGGCTCACAATAACTGCCACTCAGCATCATCCTGGTTGTAGGTAACCCTTGTTATCGTTCAGTAAGCATTTGCCACAAGAACTCTTCGGTCATCGCATGGTAAAATGCGACCTGGCTATTCTCTGGCGCGCTACCGTGGCCTGCCTCGGTTTCTTCATACAGCCAGACATTGTTATGGCCCTGCTGCTGCATCAGGGCCACCATTTTCCGCGCATGTGCAGGACTGACACGGTCGTCCTGCGTACCTGTGGTAAACAACACTGGCGGGTAGCATTCACCGGAAGATACTTTGTCGAATGGTGAATAGCTTTGCAGCCATTGTCTTTCTTCAACAACATCCGGATCTCCATATTCAGCAATCCATGAGGGGCCCGCCAGCCAGCGATGATAGTTGGTCATATCCAGAAGCGGAACTTCACATACCAGAGCGCCAAACTGTGTGGGGTAGTCTGTCAGCATGTTGCCAATCAGCAATCCACCGTTGCTCCCCCCCTGTGCTGCCAATCTGGCTGCACAGGTCACCCCGCGTCTAATCAAATCATTAGCCACTGCCGCAAAATCTTCATAGGCGCGATATCGATACTGTTTAAGTGCCGCCTGGTGCCACTCCGGACCATATTCACCGCCACCGCGAATATTGGCCATCACGTAGATCCCCCCTTTTTGCAACCAGGTGATCCCTTTAGTGCCCAGATATTCGGGGGTTAAAGAGACTTCGAAACCTCCGTAGCCATACAGCAGAGTAGGATGCAGCCCAGTGGGCGCAATCTCTTTAGTGGCTATCTGAAAATAGGGGATACGGGTGCCATCCAGTGATTGGGTAAAATGCTGGGTAACCTGAAAATCCGTCTTATCAAAACATTCCGGGCCCTGCTTTACCACACGGAGCGTTTTGTCATCCAGATCGCCATAACTCAGACTACAGGATTGCAAAAATCCATAACTCACCAGCTGATAACGGTTGCTCTCCATATCAATACCTGAAGCCGAAATCGTCGTGAAGTCAGGTAATGCCAGTGTCTGAACGCAGCTCCACTGCTCGTTCTCTGTTTTTAAAACGTCAACTCTTCCGACCACATCCCGGGTCAGGTTGAGGAGAAGATAATCACGGGTCGAACTGTAACCCTGTAATGTAGTCTGCATATCCGGCGTGAACAGGGCGGTGAAGTTGCGCTGGCCCTGTTGAAAAGCAATGAAATCTGTCGCCAGCAAAGCCCCGGCCGGATAAGTTTTATCCGCTATTTGCCATGGGGTGGTGAGTGTGACAAGCAACCAGTCATTAAAAAAACCGGAGGATGCATCCTCCGGGATATCGATGGGTTCCAGCCTGCCCTGTACAGTGAGCTGGTATGTGCAGCTGCGATAAAAATCCCGGCTGCAATGTACCAGGGTTTTTTCGAAACCCGGAGTATGATCATGCCAGGCCGAAACCATCATATCGGTAGTTTCGCCAACGTAAATCAGAGCGGCATCCAAGGGGGAAGTGCCACGCAGCCATCGACGAACACAACGCGGATAACCTGATGTGGTGAGGGTATCTCCCCCTGCATCCAGTGCCAGTAACAAGGTACTTTCGTCGAGCCAGGCAACCGAACTTTTGCTCTCCGGGAGAAAAAAACCGTCGCTGATAAAGCTCTTGCTGAGCAGATCGAACTCGCGGATTTCGCAGGCATCGCCACCGCTCGATAAAAAAACCAGCGCCCGCGAGAAATCAGGATAAAGCAGATCGGCCCCACTGAAACTCCAGTTTGCGTCTTCATCTTCATTCAGGCGATCAATATCCAGCACAATTTCCCATTCTGGCTCCGCGGTCAAATACAATGCTTCATGAGTGCGCCGCCAGATGCCGCGAGGATGATGGTCATCCTGCCAGAAGTTATAAACGATATTGTGATAATGGTCACCCCAGGGAATGTTCGCCTGATCATTTAACGACGTCAGGATGACCTGCTGCATCTGTTGAAAACGCCCGCTCCGGGCAAATTGCGCCATAGTTCTGTGGTTTTGTTCGGTAACCCAGCGTAGTGCTGCATCGTCCTGTGGTAGCTCAAGTTTACTGAGCAAATCCTGAAAATGTCTTTGCGCCATCACGAGTCCTTTTGTTGATAATTCAGGCCTGTTAGTTATTAAAAGGCTTCTCACTTAAACATATCTCTGTTGAGTGCCTTCTGTCATCGAATATTCCATAGTGTGTTTCTTAGGTATACCCGCCCCATTCCCACTCGAAACGCAACAAAACGGTAGAGGCTTATGCTACCAGTAAGTGCGTTAAAAATACCTCATTGGGGGAACGATAGCCCAGCGATTTTCTGCCCCTTGTATTGAGTATGTGTTCGAGTTCGGCAATCTTACGATGACTGACCTGACTGAAGTCTGTTCCCTTTGGGTAAAAACGTCGTATCAGCCCGTTGGTGTGCTCATTCAAGCCCCTCTCCCAGGAATGATAAGGATGGGCAAAGTAGACCTGCGCCCCTGTGATTTGAGTAATTTGCTCGTGCAGAGCGAATTCAGGGCCGTTATCAGCTGTTAGGGTCTTAAACTTGCAAAAGGTATTAGCTTCAATGTCCCTGAAAGCAGCAACCACAGTCTCCGCACGCTTATTAGGCAGTTTGCGAATAATGACGGTTTTCAATGCTTTATCTACGATAGTTAACAAGAATGACTTCTGGTCTTTGCCAAAAATAGTGTCAATTTCGAAGTGGCCAGGCTCCTGTTTAAGCTCGGCTTGAGCTGGGCGATACTCAATACCAACACGGTTGGGAATAGGGCCTGATTTGAGGTTTTCGGCATTGTACCGGCTTTGTTGAATAAATCGAACTTTCAGGGGATCGCCGGATCAAAGCACTATCATCGCTCCCGATAGCAGCTCCCCATGGCAAAGCAAAAGTTTAAAATCACCAACTGGCCCACCTACAACAAAGCACTCAGACAACGCGGCTCCCTGACGGTCTGGCTTGATGAGTCCGCCATCGCTGCATGGACTGACAGTTCTTCGCCTGAAGGTCGTGGTCGGCCGCTTTACTACACCGATATGGCTGTTACCACGGTTTTGATGATAAAGCGCGTGTTTAACCTGTCGCTCCGGGCATTACAGGGCTTTGTCGACTCGGTTTTTACACTGATGAGCCTGCCACTGCGCTGCCCGGACTACTCTCTGGTCAGTCGGCGGGCAAAAACCGTCAGTATCAGCATAAAAACGCCAACGCGTGGTGAAATCTCGCATCTGGTCATCGACAGTACCGGTCTGAAGGTCTTTGGCGAAGGTGAATGGAAAGTCAGGCAGCATGGGGCTGACAGACGAAGAGTGTGGCGCAAGCTTCATCTGGCAGCAGACAGTGCGACGCATGAGATTATCTGTGCCGACTTATCGCTCAGCGGAACGACAGATGCGCAGGCACTGCCGGGCCTGATTAACCAAACCCACCGAAAAATCAGGGAAGTGTCAGCAGACGGTGCTTATGACGCCCGTTACTGCCACGATGCGTTGCTAAGAAAGAAAATCAGGCCCCTTATCCCGCCGCGAAGCGGAGCCAAATACTGGCCGGACAAGTACCATGAACGTAACCATGCGGTGGCGAATCAGCGTCTGAGCGGGAGTAATGATATGTGGAAAAAGAAAGTGGGTTATCACCGGCGTTCAGTGGCAGAAACAGCGATGTTCCGCATAAAAACTTTGCTGGGTGGCCATCTGAGCCTGCGTGACTATGAGGCTCAAGTAGGTGAAGCCATAGCGATGGTCAAAGCGCTGAACCGTATGACGTTGTTGGGTATGCCACACAGCGTCAGGATAGGATAACAGGTGTAGCAGAGGGAGTCATCCTGTCGGCTAATTCTGATTTATTCAACAAAGCCCACATCCGTTTAATTATGGAGAAATTGTTATGTCTAAATTAGTTGTCATTGAAAATACCGTCGTCCGTCAAGATGCTTTCGGGCGTTACTGCCTGAATGATTTACATCGCGCAGCCGTTGCACAAGGTAGAGCGACTAAATCACAGAGACCTTCGGCTTTTTTCAAAAGCAAGGGGACTCGTAAGATAGCAAAATCGTTAGGTAATATAGCCAACCGACTTAAAAATGATTACATCCTATGCCCTGATATGCGGCAAAGAAGCATAGCTGGCTGTTATCAAAATAATGTCGCTTGGCTATAACGCATTAAAGACAATGCATGGCGGCGTTGAATCAGGCATTTGGGTTGTACCTGCATTAGCTATTCGCTATGTCTATTGGCTTAAAAAAGAAACAATGATAGATAAAAATAGAGCCACAACAGCCTGCAGCTTTGCCGTCATGCTGAACGAAGCACCACTGACTCAACTCTCCGGGGAGATGATTTATGCATGAGTTCACCCCTCAGCCGCCTTTCGAGGGGGAATTGGGCATCAAGCCAGACTGTCAATGAACCGCGCTGCCTGAGAGCATTGTTGTAGACGGACCAGTTGGTGATTTTAAACGTTTGCTTTGCCATGGGAACCCTATGCTGAAATGACTGTAGTGATCAGATCCGCCAGTCACCTAAAAGTTCGATTTATTCAGCAAAGCCTATATTCAGTTGATTACCGGATTGTCTGTTGATTCGTTACACCAATATACTCAACGTACTTCTGAGATGCTCGGCAAGGCCACCAGGTAAGCTTACTTCACCTGCCTTCTGCTGAATATGCAGATGCATATTGAATTATGACCGGTATATATTGTAATGCCTGAAGTTCATAATAATGTGGTCTTCAGCAGAAAAATATTCAACAACTGCCAGTACAGTGAAATGCTCAGTTCCATGCTGGCGGTAGTAGAGAATTTATGACACTAGGAAATTTAGCTTGTGCATGTTCTATCATCATATTTGATAAGATTGAGGTGCAAGAGAACACATCCCCTCTGGCAATAAGTCTATTATTCCAGTCTACGAATTGGTCTACGTTGTCTCTACCCCCAATAAAAACTACTGAACTGAGTTCATGAGCCTTACGCATAATTGCTGAGCTATAATACCGTAGTGCCAATGGGGAATCGAGTTCTGTACCAAATACCTCGCTAGATGAATAACGACTAAAAATAGCGCTAAGGGATAAAAGCTTTTTTGCTTTTTCTTGTTCGCTATCACTGGTCAAATGATACACTCCCAATATTTGATTATAATACTCCTCTTTTAAAAAAGGACTGCCGTTTTCATCAAAATCAAGTTTTTCATTAAAAATCTCGCTTAATTGATTTTGTTTTACAATACTAACCATTTTATCATTAACATTAGTGATGATACGCTGATTTAGTGCTAATAAAAACTTTTGATTAAGCGCTTCGCCGAGCTCCAGTGAGTCCAGTAAGTTTCTAAAATTTACACTCCGCAAAGAATAAGAGTAAGGCCCCGAAAAAAGCGGAAATTGTAATTTAAACACATTTTCAAAATTCAAGTCATCTATTGGAAAACTATTGCCATTATCAAATAGATAGAAATTACTCCAACTTATGATTTCCTTTGGGTTACGCATTTTAGCGAGATTACTAGATGACAACATCATTGACCTTTGATTATTTACTGGAGATAGCAAAACATAATTATTACTATCAATGTCTGACCAGTTAGGTTGACCTGAATAATTTCCAAAGAATAATTTTAAATCTGTTTCTCTTGTTAATAACTGCCTTATCGGGGTTTGGGAAAGATATCCATCATACAATTCAGTCGCTTTTTCTTTCATTTCAGGAATATCGATTGCTTCTTGAATGCACTGTATAAAAGAAGCATTAAATTCACTAGAGGTCGACAAAGATAAATCGCGATTGAAAAAGTTAATTGCAGCATTAAGAATAGATTCTTTTGGCTCGAGTAAGATATTCATATTATACCTAGAAAAATATCCATGACATACTTCTTGAATGAAATTGGAAATGTTTTCATCCGTCTGGTATACTTCTCTAGATAAAACATCAATAAGTGGCTCGGCAACTGATGTAATATTGGCATTTGCTTTTCGGAGTGAATCAATTAAATCATTCGCTAAGTTTATCTTTAGATTAAAATACTCATTTCCAATGCTATCTAATGTAGTTAGAATGCTACCAGTATCATCATTGGTTATATGATTTATATATATATCAAGGGTCTCATCATTCCATTCATCGGGTAATTCAAAAGATATAGAAGTATCATCCAGTGTTGCGCCAGAAAATGAAGCCCCAACTAAATACGCATCATTTATCTTAGCATTGCTCAATGCAGTACCATCGAAGCTTGCATTCTTTAGCCTGCAAAAACTTAAATCAGCCCCTTCCAAATTCGCTTCAGTGAAATTGGCATAATCTAAATCGGAGCTTGATAAAATAGCATCCTCTAGATTAGCATACTCTAAATTTGCATTAGACATAGACGCATCTTGAATATTAGCTTTTTCTAAGTTTGCATCTTCAAAATCAGCAAATTCCAGAACAGCTTCGTATAAATCAGCCTTTTCTAAATTAGCGCGCTTTAAATTAGCGTAGCTTAATACAGCTTTTTTAAGATTAGCACTTTTTAAAATGGATTCAGTCAAATCTGCATCCTCAAGAATAGCCTCCTTAAAATTAACGCCTATCAAGTTAGCTTTTTGAAATTTTACATTCCTTAATATGGAATGTTTGAATTCAGAATGACTAAAATTAGCGTTTTGGAAATCAGAGTTAATTGCATTAATATTATTCAAATAGGAATGAATAATTTCAGTTTGAGGTAGCTGCATGTCCTTCATGTTAACACCTTCAAGGTTAATCAATGCAGCTGAAAACTCTTTTAAATCCCCATGCTTCAATGCAATCAATCGGTTAAGAAGAACTTGGCGTTCTTCTATAGAAAGTTCGGAACGTAATTTCTCTACAATGTCATTTTCTTCAAATGCATCTATTGGGGCCAGTGCGCCTCTTCCGCTCAAATCTTCTATTCTCATTTTATACAAACGCTCTCTCAACTTAAAAGGTACGGTAATGCCTTAAAATAGTTGGCTTTTGTGATATTCTGCCGCCATTTGAGGTTTCCAAGTGGTTACAGTTTCTGTTCATTGTCCTCGCTGCCATTCAGATGAAATTTATCGACATGGCCTTAGTCCAACTAAGCGTGAACGCTTCCGGTGTCAGTGCTGTCGCCGTGTATTCGGCTTTGTTGAATAATTTAACCGTTTGATTTACATCTTCTTTAGTTAGAATGCATTTACAGAGAATGTATTTTGTTAGAACGACAAATCAAATAGTTAGCACAATAAAAAGCATTCCGAGAGGAAAAATTAGTCGCTGAAATTTTATAATGCTTATATAAATCAGTATCTTAAATTATTCAACAAAGCCCGTGTATTCCAGCTTACCTGCCGCTATGAAGCGCGAAAGCCGGGAGTTAAAGAGCAGATCGCTGATATGACCTTCAACGGTGCCGGTGTTCGCAATACTGCCAGAACGTTGAAAATCAGCATCAATACGATCATCAGGGCTTTAAAAAGCTCTCGCCCCGCCGGATAACGTCTTCTCCCGTTGCTCACGCCGACGTCGCCCTTATCTGTGAACTTGATGAGTAATGGAGCTTCGTTATGTGTTAATTAGCATTGGAGCAACCTACAGTCACATTAATTAATATTGGCTTTGTTGAATAATAGGGAGTCATGCTGTTTTGATATGCCTGTTTTGGTCAAACATGCTTGTCACCTTTGCGTGCTCCTTCCAATTCTGACTTTAACCTACTGATTTTAGATTAGGTGAGTTCAACGTCTGTGTAGGTTCGCAGCATAATCTCTATTTATTCAACAGCACCATTAATATATTAAACTTTTTTTACATTTACATCAAAAATCGGATTTTAACCTGATAAATTTGGGGTCTGTTTGGCTTTGTTGAATAAATCGAAGTTTTATAGCCAAGCGACTTAATTTTGATTACACCATATGGACTGAGAACAAACTCTCTGTATCGCAACCCATCTCTCTTTTTTTGCTTTTTGCTTTTTGCTTTTTGCTTTTTGCTTGTGCCCATTTATGCTCAATTGGGTTAAGATCTGGCGAATATGTAGGCAAATACTCCACCATATACCCTGCATCGATGATGACTTGTTGAATATTATGTTTTTTGTGAAAAGTGGCATTGTCCATCATGATTACACTGTTTTTAGGGAGTACTGGGATAAGGACTTGTGTGACCCAGGCATAGAAAACATCGCTGTTAATATTGATATCAAATAATCCGATAGCAAACAGCGTTGTGCCTAATAAAGCGCCGATAACATTTGTTCTTCCCCTAGCTCCCCAGTTCTTCAGGCCAAAACACCGTTGACCTTTTGGGGAATAGCCGTGAGTCCGTGGGGCATCGTGTGAAAAACCACTTTCATCAATAAAAACAATAGGTTTACCTTCTTTTTCATACTGTTGTTTTTTTTGTTGAAATCCCTGCCGGGCGTTTTCGTCGGCTTTCGGATGACGTAGAGTTTTTTTTATAGGTCAATCCCAGCTTTTTAAGCGCTTGCCAAATGGCCTTCTGACAAACGCCAAAACGCTCTGCACGTTCTTTTTGGTAAGCATCTGGATATTGTTCAACATCTTTTATCAACTCGGATTTATCGATCTTTCGCTGACGCGTGGTCGATGCTTTTGACTCTATTTGATTAATCCAACGCGATACAGAGGCAGGGCCAATCCGAAATTGCTTCGCTGTTTCTCGGATACTCAACCCTTCGTTTTTCCGTGTAGATATCACTTTACGTCTAAAATCAATTGAATAGCTCATTTAAATAATGTAATCAAAATTAAGTCGTTTAGCTATATCTTGCTGCTCGATGAACCCCTCTCCAATCTGGATACCCGCATTCGTTTGCAACTGCGCGACGAGATTCGTGCCTTGCAGCAACGTCTGGGCCTTACGGCCATTCACGTAACCCACGATCGCGAAGAAGCCATGGTGATGGCGGATCGCATCGTCATCCTGCATCAAGGGCGCGTGATGCAGGCGGGCAGCCCGCAACAGGTTTACCACCACCCAGCCAGTGCCTTTGTCGCGGCGTTTATGGGGGCTGAAAACCAACTGATGCTGGAGGCCTATTATGACGGCGATAGGTTGACGCTGCGTGGCGACGAGCAGGGGGCGGCGCTGGTGCCTCGGAATGCGACATTGCAACCCGGCACGGTAGAGGCGCGCTTTCGTGCCGACGCAGCCCAGCTCTAGCCCCATTCCCAGTCGAAACGCAACAAAACGGTAGGGCATTATGCCGCCTGTAAGTGCGTTAAAAATACCTCATTTGGAGAACGATAACCCAGCGATTTTCTGCCTCGCGTATTGAGCAGGTGTTCGAGTGCTGCAACCTTGCGATGGGTGACATAATTGAAGTCCGTTCCCTTCGGGTAAAAACGCCGTATCAGCCCGTTGGTATGCTCATTCAACCCGCGTTCCCAGGAATGATATGGCCGGGCAAAGTAGACCGGTGCCCCCGTGACTTTTGTAATTTCCCCGTGCTGGGAAAATTCAGAACCGTTGTCAGCAGTCAGGGTTTTAAACTCGCAGAAGGTATTGGCAACGATGTCCCTGAAGGCCGCTACCACTGTCTCTGCTCGCTTGTTGGGCAGTTTGCGAATGATGACCAGCTTGACGGCTTTATCGACCACCGTCAGCAGGAATGATTTCTGATCTTTGCCAAAGATGGTGTCAATCTCGAAATGCCCGGGTTCCTGCTTGAGGTCAGCAACGGCCGGCCGCTGCTCAATGCCAACACGGTTGGGAATAGGACCGCGTTTGTTCTCATCGGTCTGATAGTTATACCGTTTACCCCGATGAGGGAGCTGCTGATACAGCTCACCGCCGGCCCGGCGCTCCTGCTGGATATAGCGATAGAGCGAGTTCTTGCTGACGGACAGGCCAAATTCCAGGACCAGGCGCCCACTGATGACCTCAGGTGAGGTGTGGGTAGACAGCGCCGTTCTGATAAAGTCCTGAATGTGCGGTTCAAGCTGGTTAATCACGCTGTCCGGCCGTGTTTTCTGCCGCCGCCCTCTGGCCAACGTTTCGGCCCTTCTGCAGGAATAGACCCCGTTGAAAGCGGCGTCGGTATTGCGTCTGAGTTCCCTGCTGATGGTAGAACGAGGAAGCTCCAGTTCCCGGGCGATGGTGGCCTGGTTAACCCCATCACCACGCCGCTTTTCGATGTAGAACCGTTCTTTGTGAGTCAGATGTTTTCCCTGCATGCAACGGGATCTCCAGTAGGGCCAGAACGGTGATTTTATCCGACTCTGGCCAGTGGGTCACTTTGTTGCATTTCGACTGGGAATGGGGCGCAGAGCGTTTTGGCGTTTGTCAGAAGGCCATTTGGCAAGCGCTTAAAAAGCTGGGATTGACCTATAAAAAAAACTCTACGTCATCCGAAAGCCGACGAAAACGCCCGGCAGGGATTTCAACAAAAAAAACAACAGTATGAAAAAGAAGGTAAACCTATTGTTTTTATTGATGAAAGTGGTTTTTCACACGATGCCCCACGGACTCACGGCTATTCCCCAAAAGGTCAACGGTGTTTTGGCCTGAAGAACTGGGGAGCTAGGGGAAGAACAAATGTTATCGGCGCTTTATTAGGCACAACGCTGTTTGCTATCGGATTATTTGATATCAATATTAACAGCGATGTTTTCTATGCCTGGGTCACACAAGTCCTTATCCCAGTACTCCCTAAAAACAGTGTAATCATGATGGACAATGCCACTTTTCACAAAAAACATAATATTCAACAAGTCATCATCGATGCAGGGTATATGGTGGAGTATTTGCCTACATATTCGCCAGATCTTAACCCAATTGAGCATAAATGGGCACAAGCAAAAAGCAAAAAAAGAGAGATGGGTTGCGATACAGAGAGTTTGTTCTCAGTCCATATGGTGTAATCATTTTTAAGTCGCTTGGCTATATAGCCAACCGACTTAAAAATGATTACATCCTATGCCCTGATATGCGGCAAAGAATCATAGCTGGCTGTTATCAAAATAATGTCGTTTGGCTATAATGTGCGGCGTTAACGCAGCGGAAGACGACGTTCTATTTTGCACACCTGTGCACCCAAACAAACCTTTCGATGAAGCCGATTGTCCGGGGTAATGATGTCAACGACGTGTTAACGCCATGACATTTCAGTGACAGGGTGAAGTGGAATAGCGGTGGTCAAAAACCACCGCTAGCAAGAGAAGAGGCCTTACAGCAGCTGAGCCAATCGGTTGAGATCCGACTGAATCGCCCCAGCCGTTACATCGCGTCCGGCGCCCGGTCCGCGAATCACCAACGGGTTGTCGCGATACCAGCGGCTTTCGATCGCGAACACATTGTCACACGGCAGCAGAGAAGCCAGCGGATGGTCCGGTCGCACCGCTTCCACGCCCACGCGCGCTTTGCCGCTGACATCGAAACGGGCTACGTGACGCAGCACCAATCCCATCTCCTGTGCCGCTTCCAGACGCTGTACCATCTGCTCGTTCAGCGAATCGCCATTTTCGAAAAACTGATCGATAGAACCCGCTTCACAGCCCGAAGGCACCAGTGATTCCACCCGCACC
Organism: Symbiopectobacterium purcellii; assembly: GCF_052050035.1. GTDB lineage: Bacteria > Pseudomonadota > Gammaproteobacteria > Enterobacterales > Enterobacteriaceae > Symbiopectobacterium > Symbiopectobacterium purcellii_A. The sequence continues at coordinate 1,211,185 of NZ_CP189882.1, read as the reverse complement.
TGATTGGGTTCGATGTCATAACCCGCTTCGCGCGCCAAAATCACCAATTTGCGCATCACATCCTGCCCGGAAAGATCGACGCGCGGATCCGGCTCCGTCAGCCCCTGCTGCCAGGCCTGATCCACCAGTTCGGTGAACGGTACGCTACCATCAAATTGCAGGAACAGCCACGACAAGGTGCCGGAGAAGATACCGCTGATGGCCAAAATACTGTCACCGCTGTCACGCAGATCGTGCACCGCATAGTTCACCGGTAGCCCTGCCCCCACCGTGGCGTTATACAGCCAGTGGCGGCCCGTTTTGGCAAAGGCATCGCGGATCTGGCGATAGCGATCGCCGCTGGATGCGCCCGCAATATTGTTGGCGCTGATCACGTGAAAACCGTAGCTGGCGAAATCAAGATAGAGATCCCACACCGCTTCACTGGCTGTCACATCCAACACCACCAGGTCATCGTAGGGGTGAGCACGCATCCACAGGAACAGGTCTTCACCATCGCGCTCCTGCGCTTCATCATCAAAGAAGGCCAGCACGCGACTGGCTTCCAGACCGTCGTAGTTCAGCAGGCTACGCGTGCTGTCTACCACGCCCGCCAGCACAAACTCAAAGCCGGTACGTGCCGAAATCAGCGCCTGCTCGCGGGCAAACAGCTCCAACCAGCGGGAACCAATATTGCCCTTGCCAAACAGCACCAACCCGATCCGCTTTTCCGCGCGGAACAATGAGTGGTGCAAACCGCGAATCAAATGCTCCGTCGGTCCCACGCGCAGCACCGCCACCAGGCTGATGCCATCGTCGGACTGCCAGACAAACTCGATGGGCTGATCTTTTAACTGCTGATAAAAACGGTGGCTGTGCAGCGGGTTACGGCACACGCCAGCCCCGACCATGGCCACCAGTGCTAATCCTTCACGCAACGCGAACGTCACGGGCAATCCGGCCTGTTCCAATGCATGCCAGGCGCTATCCACCACTTCCGAGGTGTAACACAGCTGCACCAGATTGCGATCGGCATGCACGCCAATCGCCAGCGGACGCACTTGCGCACGGCTGACGTATTGTTCGATCTCTTTGTGTACGCGCGCAAAATCATGCTGTGTAGGAATCTGTACGTCGATCAGGCACACGTCATCGTGGCTGGTGACAATCTTTGCCCCCGTGCCCGACGCTAACACACGCTCGATACGCGTAGAGCCTTGCTCCGGGCTGTAACTGCAACGCAGTTGCAGATCGATATCGCTCGCAGACACCGGCTGCAAGGTGCGCGCATGCAGCACCGGTGCCGCCAGACGCGCCAGCTCGCTGGCCTCATCAAGGCGCAGCAGAGGCAGCAGACAGGCATCTTTCACCTTACGCGGGTCGGCACTGTAAACCCCAGCCACATCGCTCCAAATGGTCACGCGTTCCACACCCGCCAGCGCACCGATCTGCGTAGCCGAATAGTCACTGCCGTTGCGCCCCAACAATACCGTTTCACCGGCCTCGTTACGGCTGATAAAACCGGTCACCACCAGCCGTTGCCCCGCATGCTGCGTTAACAGCTGTTGCAGCAGTGGCCAGGAACGCCCTTCTTCCACCTGCGGTTGTGCAGCTCGTTCAGAGAGTAAGAAATCGCGCGCATCCAACCAGCTGGCATCGATGTTGCTCAAGTTCAACACCGCCGCCATCAGGCGTGCGGACCAAATTTCGCCGTGCCCCACCACTTCGGCATAAACTGCATCGGTCACGCCGCCATCCAGCAGCGCCGCCAGACGCTCTAGATCGCGGATAAAAAGGGTGGTCAGCCGCTCTGCGGCATCCGCAGGCAGCAAACCGGCAATCAAATCGCTTTGGTAACGCCGCAGCGCCTGCTGCACCTGATGGGCAGAAAGGCGATCGCTCTGGCTCAGCTTCAGCCAGCTAATCAGCTGATTGGTGGTACCGCCCGCAGCTGACACCACCATCAAATCGCCGGGGCGGCTGTATTCTGCCATAATCCCCGCGACGCGTTGATAACACTTCACATCTGCCAGACTGCTACCGCCAAATTTATGCAGTTGGCGGCCAGACACTGCCGCTGATACGCCTAACGCACTCATGCTGCTCCCTCAGTTGCCACCCGGAATGCCCGATCCAGATCGGCCACCAGATCGTCACCGTCTTCAATGCCGACCGAAATACGCAGCAGGGTTTCGGAGATGCCTGCTGCCGCACGCGCTTCCGGTGCCATGCCTGCGTGGGTCATGGTGGCCGCATGAGAAATCAGGCTTTCCACGCCGCCCAGCGATTCTGCCAGCGTAAACAGTTCCAGCTCTCCCAGGAAACGGCGCAGTGTGTCTTCATCGCCGTCCAGTTCAAAACTCAACATGGCACCGAAGCCGGACTGCTGACGACGCGCAATCTCATGGCCGGGGTTGTTCGGCAGCGAAGGATGATAAAGTTTTTTTACCAGCGGCTGTGTTTGCAGGTAATCAATCAGTTGCAGCGCATTTTTTTGCGCAGCGGCCATACGAGGGCCAAGGGTACGCAACCCACGCAGCAGCAGATAGCTGTCAAACGCCGCCCCCGTCACACCGATATTGTTCGCCCACCAGGCCAGCTCCGTCACCAGCGCCGGATCTTTGGCAATCACCGTGCCTGCCACCACATCGGAGTGTCCATTGAGATACTTGGTGCAGGAGTGCACCACCAAATCGGCCCCCAATGCCAGCGGACGCTGCAACGCCGGGCTCAGGAAGGTGTTATCCACCACGCTGACCGCACCAGCTTCACGCGCAGCCTGACAAATGGCGGCGATATCCACCACGCGCAGCAGCGGATTGCTGGGGCTTTCCACCAGCACCAGTTTCGGTTTCTCTTCCAGTGCCGCCGCCAACGCAGCCGCATCGCCCTGATCGACAAATTTTACGCGAAATGCGCCGCGCTTGTTCAAGCTGTCAAACAAACGGTAACTGCCGCCATAGCAATCATGAGGCGCAACCAGCAAATCACCCGGACGCAGAAAAACGGTGCACACCAACAAAATGGCTGACATGCCACTGCTGGTCATCACCGACCCAGCACCGCCTTCCAACTCCGCCAACGCACGCTGTACCACATCACGCGTCGGGTTACCGCGACGCGAGTAGTCATGGGCTCTGGGCTGGTTGAAACCGGTGAAGTTGTAGGTGCTGGAGAGATGAATCGGCGGAACCACACAGCCGTATTGTTCATCATCATTAAGTCCGCTACGAACGGCAATCGTTGCTTGTTTACGCGTCATGTTCATTTTCCTAACTGGCGGCAGGGTATAGGCTGTCAAGAGTAATCCCAAGCTCAACGGACGTCAATACATCTAGACTTCTAAACTTCTTTGCGTATAGATTGAGCATTGACGGAAATCCCGTTAGAATTACCCTCATATCATGACGGTTTTATCTTCCTGACGACTATATTTTTAAGGTATCCCATGGCTGAGTGGAACGGCGAGTATGTCAGCCCTTACGCTGAACACGGTAAAAAGAGCGAGCAAGTTAAAAAGATCACTGTCTCGATTCCGCTTAAAGTGCTGAAAATCCTGACTGATGAGCGCACCCGACGTCAGGTCAATAACCTGCGCCATGCAACCAACAGTGAATTATTGTGCGAAGCGTTTCTGCACGCATTTACCGGCCAGCCACTACCGGATGACCACGATTTGCGTAAAGAGCGCAGCGATGAAATCCCTGAGGTGGCCAAGGCGATCATGCGTGAGATGGGGATTGACCCGGATACGTGGGAATATTGATCTGTTGATCGGACGATCTACGGCTCTGGCGATAGAAACAATAAAGGCACCCTTGGGTGCCTTTATTGTTTATGCTCGGACGCTTATTTTTTGCTGCCCGGCACGCTGAAACGCTTGTTGAAGCGCTCAACACGACCACCGGTGTCAACAACACGTTGTTTACCGGTATAGAACGGGTGGCATTCGCCACAAACGTCCAGGTTCAGATCGTGACCCACGGTAGAATGGGTTTTGATAACGTTACCGCAAGAACATGTTGCAGTAATCGCTACATAATTCGGGTGAATACCTTTTTTCATGGCAAACCTCTGTTAAGGCCGTGTCGCTATCCAACCCTGTTTCGCCAGACACCACACGAAGTTAAGCACTGTAAGCACAGCACTGTACATTGACGCTCTACGGATCAGTATACGCTTCACCACCGCGCCGGCCATTACACCACGCATAGCAAAGTCGTATAAAGGCGGCGAATCATACAGAAATTAGCCAGCCGATGCAATCAGGTAACACATTTTAGCCTGCAACCTGTACACTGGCGGCGCAAGCCCCCCATGACGTGCACTGAGCGGTAACATATCGTACCGTCGGACTGCGCTGTGCAGGGAAAACCATCTAGCGCCAGAGTTATCAGCCGGAGAAAGCATGTCCATCGTTCAGGTCGCATTGCCCGTGCCGCTGGCACGCACATTCGATTACCTGCTGCCCGCAGGCATGACGCCATCGCCGGGCGTACGCGTCAGCGTGCCTTTTGGCAACCGCAAGGCGATTGGTATTGTCGTTGCGTGCAGCGATCGCAGCGAACTTCCGGTAGAACAGCTCAAATCCATTCACGATGTGCTTGATGCGCAGCCTCTTTTCCCTGACAGCCTGTGGCGTATTCTGCTCTGGGCCGTGGGCTACTATCACTACCCGATTGGCGAGGTGTTGTTCCACGCCTTGCCGATTTTGCTGCGACAGGGTAAACCAGCCCATCGCGCGCCGCTCTGGCAGTGGTTCGCCACCGAACAGGGCAAATCCACACCGCTCGCCACGTTGGCGCGTGCGCGCAAACAGCAACAGGCACTGGCGGCCCTGATACAAGGTGCGCTGTACCGCCATCAGGTGAATGAATCCGGTCTGACAGAGACCGCATTGCAGGCACTGCGCACCAAAGGGTTGTGCGATCTCAAGGCCATCGATGCGGAAGTGCAGGACTGGCGTCACCAGCCCATCACTCATGATGAACGACTGCGCCTCAATACCGAGCAGGCGACCGCCGTGGGTGCCATCCGCAGCGAAGACAACCATTTTGCCACCTGGTTGCTGGCAGGGATCACCGGCTCCGGCAAAACCGAGGTGTACCTGAGTGCGCTGGAAAACGTGTTATCACAAGGCAAGCAGGCGCTGGTGCTGGTGCCCGAGATCGGCCTGACGCCGCAAACCATTGCCCGTTTTCGCGCACGTTTCATCGCGCCAGTGGATGTGCTGCACTCGGGACTGAACGACAGCGAACGTTTGGCCGTGTGGCTACGCGCACGCAGCGGAGAATCCGCGATTGTCATTGGCACCCGGTCCGCGCTGTTTACCCCGTTTGCCCGTCTGGGGATGATCATCATCGATGAAGAGCACGACGGCTCATACAAACAACACGAAGGATGGCGCTATCACGCACGTGATTTGGCCGTGTTCCGCGCCAGAGAGGAAAATATTCCCATCGTGCTGGGCTCCGCCACACCCGCGCTGGAAACGCTCTACAACGTACAAAACGGTAAATACCGGCAACTCACGCTGCGCAAACGCGCGGGTAACGCGCAACCTGCACGCCAGCATATCCTTGATGTCAAAGGATTACCGCTCACCAGCGGGTTGTCACAACCGCTGATTACCCGCATTCGCCACCATTTGGAACACAATAACCAGGTCATCCTGTTCCTTAATCGTCGGGGTTTTTCACCGGTGGTGATATGTCACGAATGCGGTTGGATCGCGGAATGCCAGCGCTGCGAGCACTATTACACCTATCACCAGCAGCAGCGTCAGCTCCGCTGCCACCATTGTGACAGCCAACGCCCGGTGCCACAGCAGTGCCCCCACTGCGGTTCAACACATTTGGTGCCGGTTGGCCTGGGCACCGAGCAGTTGGAGGAATCGCTGACCTCGCTGTTCACTGATGTACCCATTACCCGTATCGATCGCGATACCACCAGCCGCAAAGGCATGCTGGAACAGCAACTGGCGCAAGTGCGTCAAGGAGACGCACGCATTCTTATCGGCACGCAGATGCTGGCAAAAGGGCACCATTTCCCTGATGTCACGCTGGTAGCACTGCTGGATGTCGACAGCTCGCTGTTTTCTGCCGATTTTCGTGCCACGGAACGTTTTGCCCAGTTGTATACGCAAGTTTCCGGACGCGCCGGACGCGCCGGGAAGAGCGGCGAAGTGGTGCTGCAAACTCACCACCCCGACCACCCGTTACTGCAATTGCTGCTACAAAAGGGCTACGACGCCTTCGCCAGTCAGACGCTGAAAGAGCGCCAGAGCGTATTCCTACCGCCCTACACCAGCCACATTCTGTTCCGCGCCGACGATCACGATAACCAGCATGCGCCGCTTTTCCTCCAGCAACTGCGCAACCTGCTGGAAAGCAGCCCACTCAAGGATGATGCGCTCTGGCTGCTCGGCCCGGTTCCTGCATTGCAACCCAAACGCGCCGGGCGCTTCCGCTGGCAATTGCTGTTGCAGCACCCTTCCCGCGCCACGCTTCAGCGTGTCGTTAAGGCCTCACTGCCGCTCATCCCGCTACTGCCCGAAGCGCGAAAAATGAAATGGGTGTTGGATGTCGACCCTACCGATAACTGATCGCCGTCGTTAACACACCACGAAAAAATGCGAACGGTGCCGAAATAACGACATTCGTCACATCTTTTATGCAATCTGAGCAGCAAAACTTGCGCGCCATCTGTTAAGCGTAGGCAGAGAAACAGTATCCTTAGCAAAATGGGTGGTATAAGCCTGTCGGGCAAAAAAATCGGGCGGTGTGCGTGCCGCCGTCCTGTTCGACAATCGCATACGATGCAAGGAGAACCGCGTTGGACTATAAAAATGACACCACGCCGGCGACGATGAAATACGTTGCAGAGGTCGCAGGTGTGTCGACGGCCACGGTCTCCAGAACGCTGATGAATCCGGAGAAGGTCTCGAGCCAAACGCGTAAGCGGGTTGAACAAGCCGTGCTCACCGTGGGTTACGCGCCGCATGCGCTTGCCCGTCACGTAAAACGCAGCGAGTCACGCACGCTGCTCGCGATTGTGCCGGATATTTGCGATCCCTTCTTTACCGATGTCCTGCGCGGTATCGAAGAAACCGCTGCAAAACAAGGCTATCTGGTACTGATTGGTGATTGCGCCCACCAGCATCACAAAGAAAAATCTTTCGTCGATTTAATTATCACCAAGCAGATTGATGGCATGTTGCTGCTCGGGGCCAATCTGCCGTTTAGCGCCAGCAAAGAGGAGCGGCGCAACCTGCCGCCGATGGTGATGGTCAACGAATTCTCGCCCGACCTGGAATTGCCGACGGTGCACATCGATAACCTCACCGCCGCCTTTGATGCCGTTTATTATCTGCACCGACTCGGACACCGCCGGATTGCCTGTATCGCGGGTCCCGAAAACATTCATCTGAGCGAATACCGCTTGCAAGGGTATATTCAGGCGCTGCGCCGCAGCGGCATTCAAGTGTATAATCAGTATATCTATCGCGGCAATTTCAGTTATGAAACCGGCGTGAACGGACTGATAATGCTGATGAAGCACCCGGCACCGCCCAGCGCCATATTTTGCCACAGCGACATAATGGCAATGGGCGTGCTCTCTCAAGAGAAAAAAATGAAGTTGGATGTTCCAAAAGACCTGTCGCTGGTGGGTTTTGATGATATCGAGCAGGCGCAATACTGTTTTCCACCGCTCACTACCGTCGCGCAACCCCGCTATGAATTAGGGTGTGAATCCATGCACTTGCTATTAGAACAGTTGCAGGGTCATACGGTGCCCAGCGGGTCACGGCTACTCAACAGCAAGCTGGTTATTCGTGACAGCACGGCCACGCCAAATTACGCTCGTTATCGGGTTTAAGAATTCCGGTGCTGGTCAAAGTTTTTAGGGTTCAGTAACATGCTCCCTAAATCTTTCATTTCATTTGTAGCGAAACGACAGTGGCACAACGAGATTACGTCAGCCGTGGGCGCTCAGGCGCGCGACGAAAAAAGACAACCAGTCGAAGAGGAGGTTCTTCGTCGGGCGTCTCTAAGTTCATGATAATGCTGGCCGTTGCCGTGCTGGTGACCTTTGCGAGTGGGCTCTATTTTATTGCCAACAACAAGCCTGCCGAGTCGCCCGTGCTACCGCGCAGCGCCACCAACAACGGCAATGGTCTGCCACCGAAGCCGGAAGAGCGCTGGCGTTATATTAAAGAGCTGGAGAACCGTCAGTTGGGTGTTCCTGAGCCGACGGCCCCCAATTCCGGTGGAGAAATCAAATCACCGGTCCAACTCACGCAAGAACAGCGCCAACTGCTCGAGCAGATGCAGGCAGATATGCGCCGTGCGCCGACGCAGTTGTCAGAAGTGCCTTATAACGATCAAACGCCGGTGCCACGCTCTCAGGTTACCATCACTACGCCCAAAATCGTGGTGATACCGCCGGTAGCAACCACGCCGACCGTGACACCGCCGCCCGTGAGTACGCGTGCGCCCGTCGCCGCTCCCGTGACACAGCCCGCCACGCCGAGGCAGGAAACGCCAAAACCGGTGGAAACCGCGAAACAGCCAGAAACGCCCAAACCAGAAAAAGCACAGCGCTGGATGGTGCAGTGTGGTTCGTTTAAAACGCTGGAGCCGGCAGAATCGGTGCGCGCGCAGCTGGCTTTTGCCGGTATTGAAAGCCGCATCGCCAGCAGTGGCGGTTGGAATCGCATCACCTTAGGGCCGTATAAAGATCGCGCTACCGCCGACAAAATGCTATCGCGCCTGAAAGACGCTGGCGTAGCAAACTGCATTCCTCTCGCTGCCGGGGGTTGAAAACTCCTAAGCGGTCCCCCATCTACAACATCAATATGCCCCACAGCACTGTGGGGTTCTTTTTCCTTATCTAGCGGGGATGGACACGTGACAACTATAGTAAGTGTACGTCGCAACGGCCACGTGGTGATTGGCGGCGACGGCCAAGCCACATTGGGAAACACGGTCATGAAGGGCAACGTGCGTAAAGTACGTCGTCTGTACAACGACAATGTTATCGCAGGCTTTGCGGGCGGCACCGCTGACGCCTTTACGCTGTTCGAGCTGTTTGAACGCAAGCTGGAATTGCATCAAGGCCATCTGGTCAAGGCCGCTGTGGAATTGGCAAAAGACTGGCGCACCGACCGCATGCTGCGCCGTCTGGAAGCGCTGCTGGCCGTCGCAGACGAAAACGCGTCGCTTATCATCACCGGTAACGGCGATGTAATTCAACCGGAAAACGATTTGATTGCTATCGGTTCTGGCGGCCCGTATGCGCAAGCCGCAGCCAGAGCGCTGCTGGAGAACACCGAGCTCAGCGCGCGCGAGATTGTTGAAAAGTCGCTGGGTATCGCAGGCGATATCTGCATCTACACCAATCAGTTCCACACGATTGAAGAATTAGCCTCCAAGGCGTAAGGAATGACATCATGTCTGAAATGACCCCGCGCGAAATCGTTAGCGAGCTCGACAGCTACATCATCGGTCAGCACAAGGCCAAACGTGCGGTGGCAATCGCATTGCGTAACCGCTGGCGCCGTATGCAACTTTCCGACGCGTTACGCCATGAAGTGACACCCAAGAATATCCTGATGATCGGCCCGACGGGCGTCGGTAAAACAGAAATTGCCCGTCGTCTGGCCAAACTGGCCAATGCTCCATTTATCAAAGTGGAAGCCACTAAATTCACCGAAGTCGGCTATGTTGGTAAAGAAGTGGACTCCATCATCCGCGATCTGACGGATGCGGCCATCAAGATGATGCGCCAGCAATCGCTGGAAAAAAACCGCTTCCGCGCTGAAGAAATGGCCGAAGAACGCATTTTGGATGCGCTGATTCCCCCGGCAAAAAATAACTGGGGCCAGCCGGAAGAGCCGCAAGAACCTTCCGCTGCACGTCAGGCCTTCCGCAAAAAACTGCGTGAAGGGCAGCTCGATGACAAAGCAATTGAAATCAATCTGGCGGCTACCCCGATGGGCGTTGAAATCATTGCCCCTCCCGGTATGGAAGAAATGACCAATCAGTTGCAGTCCATGTTCCAGAATCTGGCAGGTCAAAAGCAGAAAGCGCATAAGATGAAAATCAAAGACGCCTTCAAGCTGCTTATCGAAGAAGAGGCTGCCAAACTGGTGAACCCGGAAGAGCTGAAACAGCAGGCTATCGAGTCCGTAGAGCAACACGGTATCGTGTTTATCGATGAGATCGATAAAATCTGCAAACGCGGGGAAACCTCCGGCCCGGACGTCTCTCGTGAAGGGGTACAACGCGATCTGCTGCCGCTGGTGGAAGGCTGTACAGTCACGACCAAACACGGGATGGTGAAAACCGATCACATCCTGTTTATCGCCTCCGGTGCATTCCAGGTCTCCAGCCCGTCGGATCTGATCCCCGAGCTGCAAGGGCGTTTACCTATCCGCGTTGAGCTGCAAGCGCTGACCACGGAAGACTTCGAACGCATCCTGACGGAGCCGAGCGCATCACTGACGGAGCAGTACAAAGCGTTGCTGGCAACCGAAGGTGTGGATATCGTCTTCACCACGGACGGCATTCGCCGTATTGCCGAAGCGGCCTGGCAGGTCAACGAGCGTACCGAGAACATCGGCGCACGTCGTCTGCATACTGTTTTGGAGCGTTTAATCGAAGAGGTCTCTTACGATGCGAGCGAAATGGGCTGCCAAACTGTTACCGTGGACGCAGAATACGTGCGTAGTCATCTTGACGAGCTCGTAGCAGATGAAGATCTGAGCCGTTTTATCTTATAATCCCTACAATTCGGATTGTCCTGTTGCGAAAACGCTCTGTTTGGCAAATGATGGGAGGCTGATGCCTCCCATCAACCACCAATAATACATTGATTTTAAAGTATTTATCTTATTTATTTACCACAAAATGACCACGCATCAACGCGGAATTTCACTTTCATGCAATCCTTTTATTTACGCGTCAAAAGCCACCTCGTTATATAGCCAAGCGACATTATTTTGATAACAGCCAGCTATGCTTCTTTGCCGCATATCAGGGCATAGGATGTAATCATTTTTAAGTCGGTTGGCTATACCAGAGTTGAATGATGAATTAACAAGATAGCGCATCAGGTTGTCGCTAAAACAATAACCCCCGCAAATACGCTGTTGCGGGGGTTAAATGTCAAAGCGCTAAATTTAACTGATCGCGCCCATAGTGCGACGCCGGAAAAGCATCCTGCGGGATGAAGTCAGGCGGTAACGGCGCTGTACCTGCACGCTTGGTTACCTCCCTTTCCACGCTGTTTAGTGTGGTGAATGACCGGCTACATTCCAGATTTTGGCACTGGTGATATTGCCGGATTGTCATATCTGTGATTTTACGACTGGTACGGGTGCGGGCCATAGCGCCGCAAAATGGACATCTGAACATAATATGCTCCCCTGCGGGAGTTGAACTCACGGTTATTCTATTCACTTTCTGCAATCCAGTCAGATATTTTCGCTTCCAGCTCCAGACGCGTGGTAAAACCGCTGCCGTCAATCACATGCTCCGCGCGTGAAATAATCCATTCCTGATTATCAATCTCTGCTTTAAAGCCGGTGACGGTGCCGTGCATTTCCGGGTACAGGTCAGCGCGGCCACGCGCCAGGGTAATAGAGAACTCGGCGGCTCCCCGTTGAAGCTGTTGCCATTTTGCCGCCGCTGCGCGTTTGGCGGCGGTTTCATTTTGATAGGTTTTACGCAGCACATACACGTTGCCGTCGGCCCCTTCCATGTATTCGCCCTCACGGCTGCTGCTTTTCTCCTTTTTCGGTTTGGCCTGGGTTGTGCGCCGTTTTACACTGACTTTCTTTTTTTTGCCAAAGTTAAGATCCAGCCAGTAGGCGCGCACGCCGGTGTAAGCATCACGATCCGCAATGCGAAAGCGGTGCCCGTCACCGCTGCTGCGGGTAATACTGAATGATGGCAGCGCTTTACCGGATGCCGTTACCCCGCCGCCAGGCAGAATAAATAACAGCGCCCCATTTTTAACCGTGGCAATCGCGCCTAACATTTCGGCCATGCGGGTTAAAAACGACATATCGCTTTCTTGTGTCTGATCGGCGTGGTCAATCTCAATGCTCATCAGCATGTCGCTGATTTGCGCTTTCAGCCCGTAACGGTGCGCGATAGCAGACACCACACGCTCAACGGTCACATCGTGCCAGGACACCTCACGCTTAACGTTAAATTCATCACGAAAATCGGCGCTGCGTGCCGTGATGTTAAGTACATCCGGTGGGCCTTCATGGGCTATCTCATCAACGGTATACAGCCCCTTGTAAATCAACGGTTCACCCATCCAGCCAATGGACAGCGCAATCTCTGCCCCACGTGAGGGCAGACCAAGCAGACCGTCGGTGTCATCGAGTGAGATCGTCACCTGGTCAGCATCAAACCCGCGATTATCGGTAAGAGAGAGCGACATTAGACGGTCGCTTAATGCTGTAAGCGATTTTCCGCCCAGCATCACGTTAAACGCCGGGACTTTTACCGCATCGGTAAGGGTGTTGTTGAAATCCGTGACCTTGCTGGTCAACGTGTCTGCCAATCCTGAAAGTGCCATATCGCCCCCGTGTTTTGTCGCATGATTTCACGCGCGCGAGCGGGGAAAAATGGCTTTTTGTTGTCGCCCGCTTGTCAGACCGCAAACGGCGTGAGTCGCCGCCAAACATGGGGGATTATCACCGCGAACTCAACAACGTAATGGTGGTTAACATGTCCGAGACACGTTTCCACGGTGCCCGCGTTCGCGAAAATACCGACCTCGTTACCGCAATCAATGACATTGATTCCAGTGTGGTTGGCGTGGTGTGTGTGGCGGATGATGCAGACCCGGATACCTTTCCCCTGAATACCCCCGTGCTACTGACACGGGTTAATGCGGTACTTGGTAAGGCGGGTAAAACCGGCTCCCTGTACAAAACGCTGAAAGCCATTTCTGACCAGACCAGCCCCAAAGTCATTGTGGTGCGTGTCGCGGCAGCAACGGAAGACGGCGAAAAGACGCAATCGCAATTGATTATCGGCGGCACGCTGGCTGACGGCAGCTACACCGGTATGTATGCCTTGCTGACAGCTGAGGCAAAAGTGGACTACCGCCCGCGCGTGCTGGCCGTTCCCGACTATGACGCTGAGGAAGTGACCGCAGCACTGTGCGGCATTGCGCAGAACCTGCGGGCCTTTGTTTATGCCGGGTGCCATGGCTGCACCACAATGGCGGAGGCTATCGCCTATCGTGCGAAATTTGCCTATCGCGAGTTAATGCTGATTTGGCCGGACTTTATCGCCTATAACCCGCTGACCGGTGAGAATGAAACCTTTCCGGCCCCGGCGTATGCCTGCGGTTTGCGTTCGGCCATCGACAACGATCAGGGCTGGCATAAGTCACTGTCCAACGTGCCGGTGAATAACGTGCTGGGCATTTCCCGTGATGTGTTCTGGTCATTGCAGGCAGAAGATAGCGACGCCAACGCGCTGAACAGCAAAGAGGTCACTACGCTTATCAAGCGCAACGGTTTTCGGTTTTGGGGCAACCGCACCACGGACACCAGTAAATACCGCTTTGAAGTGTATACCCGCACGGCGCAAATTCTCGCGGACAGTGTTGCGGAAGCGCAGTTTGAAAGCGTGGATGAACCCCTTACCCCGGCTAACGTAAAAGACGTGGTCAGCGGTATTTCAGGCAAACTCCGTTCATTGGTGACAAAAGGGCAACTGATCGGCGCGGCTTGCTGGTTTGACATTGAGGACAACCCCACAACGGGGTTGCGTCAGGGTCAAGTCCGCGTGCGCTATAAATACACGCCCGTGCCGCCGCTGGAAGATTTGACGCTGTACCAGACCTTCACGGATGACTACTTTGCCCGCGCGTTTTCATCGCTGGGAGGTGAATAATGGCAATCCCGCATAAATTGCGCCTGTTCACCGTCTTTGTGAACGGCAATAACCAAATCGGTAAAGTGACGTCTGTCACGCTGCCCAAACTGACCCGCAAGACGGAAGATTTTCAGGGCGGCGGCATGATTGGATCGGCGGCCGTCGATCTCGGTCTGGAGGGTGGCGCGCTGGATGCATCAATGGTGGTTGGCGGTATGGTCAAGACGCTGTTGCAGGAATACGGCGGCGGTATTGATGAAACCCGTTTGCGCTTTGCCGGTGAATATTACACCGACGGGGAAAGCCTGTTAGTGGAAGTGGAAATGCGCGGGCGTGTGACTGAAATTGACAGCGGAGAAGCCAAACAAGGTGATGACACCGCTGTCACCTACGCGCTGAAGAACACCTACTACAAACTGTCGATTGACGATCAACCGATTATCGAAATTGATTTGCTGAACTTTATCTACAAGAAAGACGGCAAAAACATTTACCCGGATCGCATTACCTCTGCGCTGGGCCTCGGTAGCTGATTAACCGCACTGATGGCGGTCACTCTGGCCGCCTGGAGAACAGAACGATGAGTAAGAAAAACGATAACGCCGTAACACTGCTCACCCCGATTGTACGGGATGCCGATAAAATCACCCGCGTCGCCATTACCGACGAGATCAAACAGGCCGGTTCACTGCGTGGCCTGCGTCTGGTCAATGTGCTGAATATGGATGCGGATTCAGTCACCACGCTGTTAACCCGTGTCACGTCTCCCAGGCTGAAGCTGGCAGAAATCAACGCCATGGATACCCGCGATTTTTTCCAACTGGCGGAGACGTTGACGCCTTTTTTGGTACCGCCGGTGCCTGGCGAAGCGAGCGAGGCGGAGACGGAGACAGCATAACCCTGCTGCTGTTTGACCAGATTGACGATCTGGTCGCCGATATTGCCGTTGTTTTTAACTGGCCGCCCTCTGAACTCTTCAGCATGGATCTGGGCGAGGTGATAGCCTGGCGCGAACGGGCGGCTATCCGCAGTGGAGCCAGTGACGATGAAAAGCCTTGATATCCGCGTTGCGTTCAGCGCGATAGACCGTTTAACCCGCCCGGTCAATGCCGCCCGCCAGAGTGCGGGCGGTCTGACTGAATCCCTCAAGAAAACCCAGTCCGCCATTAACGATCTGGACAAGCAGTCAAAAACCTTTAACCGCCTGCGCGACAGCGTGCAAAAAACCTCGCGTCAGATTGATGAGGCGGGCCGTTCTCTGGACGGACTCAACAAGGCCCAACGCAACGGCACCGTACTGACAGACAAACAGCGCGAACAGATGGCCGCCCTGGCGGCGAAAATGGAACGCCTTAATGCGACGCGCGATCAGGAAATGGTTAAATTGCGTGCCAGCGCGCAGGCGTTGCGCGGTCATGGCGTATCGCTGACAGGAAGCACGGCCACCATTCAAAGCGCCATCCGGCGCACTGAACAATACAATAAAACGTTAGAGCGAGAGCGGCGGCAACTGGCCGCGGTAACGCAGGCGCGCGCACGCTATGACCGCATGCAGCAGACCGCGCAAAAGAGGCGTAATGGCGGCACCATGGCGGTAGCGGGTGCAACGGCGGGCGGTTATATGGGCGGGCAGTTCCTAGCGCCTGCGGTGGGCTTTGATGAGGAAATGTCACGCGTCCAGGCGCTCACGCGGCTGGATAAGAACGATCGGCAACTGTCAGCCTTGCGGGCCCAGGCGAAAAAACTCGGTGCAGAAACGGCCTTTACCACCCGCGACGCGGCCAGCGGCCAGGCGTTCCTTGCCATGTCCGGTTTTACCCCACAGGCTATCCAGGCGGCCTTGCCTGGCGTGCTCAATATGGCGCTGGCCGGCGGTATGGGTTTAGGCGAGTCCGCCGATATTAGCTCAAATATTCTTTCTCAGTTCCGCCTTGATCCTAAAGAAATGGATCGCGTCAGTGACGTGCTAACCGGCGCTTTCACTCGTACCAATACCGACTTACGGAATATCGGTGAGGCGATGAAATACGCCGGTACGGGTCTTTCTAATCTTGGCGTCAGCGTAGAACAGACCACAGCCATGATCGGCGTTATGGCTAATGTGGGCCTGCGCGGAAGTCTTGCCGGTACGGGCTTACAGACTACTTTTTCACGTCTTGCTGCACCCACTGGCAAGGCAAAAAATGCACTTAAAGAGTTGGGAGTAGAAGTCGCTGACACAGCAGGAAAAATGCGACCTGCCGAAGTGGTTCTTACTGACCTATACAAAAAAATCAGTCAGTACGGCGATACCGATAAACTCTCCTTCTTTAAAGATATTGCCGGTGAAGAAGCCGCAAAATCATTTCAGGCGTTGGTGATGTCAGCCGGAAAGGGTGAATTACAGAAATTGCTGGAAGAACTGAAAAACGCCAGCGGTGAAGCAAAAAAAGCCGCCAAGGTGATGGCTGATAACCTGGGTGGCGATCTAAAAGAACTGGATAGCGCCTGGGAAGGGTTTCGCATTCAAATAGCAGAGACGATTGATGGGCCATTGCGCCAACTCTCCCAAGGCCTGAGTGAAGTTATTAACCGCATGATGCTATGGGCCAAAGAAAACCCCAAGCTGACACAGACACTGCTGATTGTTGGCGGCAGTGCTTTAGCCTTGACGGCGGCTATTGGGGCCACCTCGCTCGCTACGGGTTTATTGCTGGGGCCGCTGGCAAAGCTGCAATTAGGTTTTACGTTATTGACCGGTGGGCGCGGCATTGGCGGCGCGATCACGATGTTTCAAACGCTGGGCGGCGTGGCGGGCGGTTCAATGGCGCGCGTTGGCGACTGGTCGCAGATAATGAAAACGCTATCGGGCGGCTTTTCCCGGTTGCCTGCGCTGTTGGCACCGGTGCGCGGCATGCTGTTTTCTGTATTCACCTCACCGCTTTCGGCGTTGGCGTCGCTGGGTAAAGGCATTGGCGGTCTGTTGTTGCGGCTCACCGGTTTGCCTGCGATAGGGGGCATTATCACCGGTGCGGTGTCCCTGCTGGGTGGTGCGCTGTCGGCGCTGTTAAGCCCGATAGGGCTGATTGGTGCCGCGTTCGTCGGTGTCGGTGTGCTTATCTGGCGTAACTGGGAGCCTATCAAAGCCTTTTTCAGCGGTATGTTCAGCGGCATCATGCAGCAGCTTGCGCCGTTCCGCGATGCGTTTTTTACCCTGACGCTGGTTTTCGGTGCCATTGGTGATGCGGTTAGCCGAGTGTGGGACGGGTTTATGAAACTGTTCACACCGGTGGATAGCAGCCGTCAGGCATTGGAAAAATGCACGTCAGCCGGTGAAACCTTTGGCCGGGTGTTAGGTGCCGCACTCACTGTGTTGTTGTGGCCGTTGCAAAAACTGATGGAGGGGATCGGCTGGGTACTGGAAAAACTCGACCTTATCCCGTCCGGTTTGGAAGCGGCGCGCATCAAGGCGGAAAGCCTGAAGAAGGATCCCGTTATGTGGGAATGGGATCCGCAGCAGAAAAAAATGGTGCAAAAGGGCTGGAACGGGTCACCCAAACCAGACGGAAATAGTCCGTTTGTTGGGCCCCCTCTCCCCCCCGGATACAAACCGCCGCTAACCGGTGATAACGGCACAATGCGGCGGTTGCAGAATATTGACAGCAACACCAAAGCGACAGCTGACAACACGAAGAAGATCGGCCCCGGCGATATCATCTTTAAAAACCTGCCGCGCGCACTGGCGGTGCGGGGTGAGTGGCAGGGATCCCGGCTTGCCAGCCTGCCAACGGTTAAAACCGGTGCCAGCCCCGCCACATTGGCAATGCAACCTAATGCTGATATTGCGGCGATCGCCTCGCGCCCCGTGGTGGTTGCCGCATCGCAACCCGTGCTTCAGGCAGCGCTTCCCCCGGTGGCCCCCGTCAACCGCGCACCGGCGTTACCTTCCGCAGTGGGCGCGCTCCCGCCTGAAATCCATGTCCATCTGCACGGCGCAGAGCGGCAGGACGCGCGCGAAATCGGGCGCATTGTCAGTGAAAAACTTAACGCTGAATTGGCGCGCTTTGAGCGGATGAAGCGCGGCAGTTTCAGAGACGCGGATTAACTGGAGAAAGTCACCATGATGATGGTTTACGGGCTGTTTGTGTTTGAACTGAAAACCTTGCCACACCAGCAGCTACGCCAGTCAAAGCAATGGCGGCACGTTAAAAATGAGCGTATTAACCGCTCGGCAAAGTGGCAGTACATCGGCGCGGGGGAAGATCAGATCACGCTGGACGGCGTTCTGTACCCGGAAATCACCGGCGGCGAGCTGTCATTAACCGCTCTGAATACCCAGGCGTACAGCGGCCGCCCCTGGCCGTTGATTGAGGGCACCGGGCAGATTTATGGCATGTATGTGCTCACCGGCATGCAGACAACGCGCACCGAACTTGACCGCTATGGCAAGGCGAAAAAGATAGCGTTTTCGCTGAGCTTTCAGCGCTGTGATGAAGATTTGCGCGAGCGGCTGCAATCCTCGTCATTCAGCGATCTGATGGACAATGCACGCAGTAGCGCTAACGATGCGGTGAACGCGGTGAAAGGGTTATTTTGATGGCCAGCACAGTCGGTATTGACCGTGCTGAAGCATAGATAAAAATAACTGTACTCGATAAACAGAGCCCGCCGAGTGTGGCGGGCTTTTACGTGCGGAATATTACTTCTGTGGCACAGGCGGCCAGTCAATATCAGGCGCAGTACTGACATCAATACGGTTCAACATCACCCGGTAGGTTTTCCATTTCGTTAACGCTGCTTTCTCTTCGTCAGTTGCCATATCCAGATCCAGCGCATCACTCAATGTCAGAATACGCGCATTCGCCACGGCAAGGCGTGAGGTTAACGCTTGTTGCGCTGCCTGCTGCGCAGCGTGTGATTCTGCCGCTTGCTGGGCTTGCGTGTCTGTCACCCACTTTTTACCGTCCCACGTATCAAACTCACTTTCTGGCTTCAGCGGCGTGACATTATCCGGCAGTTCGCCGAATTGAGTAACCGTCTGCTCCTGTCGCATTTCCGTGCTGTAAACCGTTTGTCCGCGATAATCTGGCAAGAACTCCCACGACTTGCCATCCACCGTGCGACGTAGAGCTTGCCCAGCAGGCGGTAACTCTGGCTTATCGGGGTAACTGTGTGCGGGAAGGCCTACACCGAGCATGAGGTATTCCATGCTCGCGCTTTGGTATTCACCAGTGTATTGATTGACATGATAGACAGTGATCCAGCCAGCTTTTTTGCTGAGTCCGTTTTCGCCTAATTCGGCAGTCTCAATATCAGTGGAATAGTTGCTCATTATGCTGCTCTCACAATGTAGTTAAAGGCAATATTGCGTGGGCGATTTTCTGCTGCCGTAGGGACAACCTTTGATGCGTCAAAAGTCAGGCTACCCCATTGGCAAAAACCGGATCCCTTAGCGAGTTGGGTTTCATGTTTAAATACTGTTGAGAATGCCCCCATGTCTTCGCCGTCGGACCATTCCGCAACGCCGTTCCTGGTGGCTGTGATGTTTCTAATCGCATCGCCCTGAGATGACAGCAACGCTCGTCCGGTATCAACCTTGCGCCCATCATCCCAGCCACGAATAAATTCGCCGCGCAGGTCAGGTAAATGACCGGATGGGTAGAGCTCCGCGAGAATCGGATAGGTTGTTTTATCAAACGCCTGTCCGTTGCATTTCAGAAAACCCGATGGAGCAACAGCCCCAGGGAACGGGAGCGGAATACCTGCAAACTCCGATGCTGATATAGGGTTTGGTAGGTTTTGGTTTGTCCACAATTCTTGGCTGATGGTTGCAGTACCAAGAACGTTCCCGGAGGTAACAACAATTCCGCCTGAGTCCCCAGAGACGGCATACCCAATAGACATTGCAGCCCATGTGTCACCGGATCTAATTATGAATGAAGGAGAATACCTTTTGCTGTACGGGTTCGCGCCTGATTCATTTCTAAAAACACGGCTTCCTGTGCTGGCGCTTCTAAACCAAGCTAACAATGTGGCTTCATTATAATTAACGGCTTGACCATTACCGCCCCAGCCCCACGCGCCGTTAAGCATCACAGAACCCGTTGTTCCGTCAAATGCGCTTGATTGCTTAACAAGATTTGCGCTTGTCCACAGCGTAGACCATGCACTTGCAACGCCGTTATTTATCTGGCGCAGCCTGAAATCCATGCCACCACCATCACGCCCGAGCAAATCCCAACCGTAGGTTGTGGACTCCTGCACATGAATCCCCGATGCTCCCGTGCCACCAAAGGGATTATCGGCGTTGTTAGCTTGATAGCTAAAGAACCCGCAACCCGCAGCGCCGCCAGTTGCACCAGCAGCACGAGGGCGAGCATTTGCACCAAGTCCATGCCCACCATTGATAACCAATGCGCCCGCTGTTGTGTCATCTTGCGACTTCTGCAACTGAGTGGTATCTACCTTCTTCTCTAATTCGGTGTTGGTTTCCGCCTTGGAGTATGCCCCGACATCGCCAGCAGCCAGCGTGATATCTGCGTTCAGCGCCTTGCCGTTCACCTTGCGCCGTGCGGGTACACGGCTATCAGCGTTATCGTTGGCACTGGCAGCAGCCGTCGCGGCATTATTGGCCGCATCAGTAGCCGCATTGACTTTCGTGTCGGTTTCCGCCTTGGTATACGCCCCAACATCAGCAGCGCCCAGCGCAATATCTGCCGACAGCGCTTTACCATTTACCGTGCGTCCAGACGGTACGCGCCCATTGGCATTATCGTTCGCCGCTTTCACGGCTTTGGGCGTGGCGGCCAGCGTTTCGCTGGCGCTATCGGTGGCACTGCTCAGTTGCACCAGACCTTTTTCTTTCAACGTGGCATCCGGGTGTTTACGGCTTTTTTCATGGGTAGCGATGGCCTCATCCACATAGCCACGCGTTGCCAGCACTACCGCCGGATCAATCTTGAGTGATACCGTTTCTGTGCTGGAGACAATCAAAATCATGCGCACGGTCTGAATGCGTCCGCTGCCTTCCTGCAACTGCGGCTTATAGGTTTCGGCACAGTTGGCAACCGCAATCAGATTTCCCTCGGCATCAAACAGACCGAGTTCACGGATCCAGAAACCCCCTTCGTTTTCCGGGATCACCTGCTCGGCAATAATCTGATTGGCGTTGTCGGGATCGACGCGCAGGCTATTGATGGCCGCACGGCGTTTCTCGTTAATCAGCGTGGTCTGTGCCGGGTTTGGCGTCGGTAATACGCCGCCGCCGTCACCGACGGCCATATGGGTGATATCCAGACGTGATCCGATCGCTGTCGCGTTTGCCAGCCTGGCCGCGCCAATGTTGGTTAACAGGGCAAAAAATTTTGTACTCATACGGTTACGCTCATCGTATCAATCACGTGAATGCCTGCACCGATGCAGTCCGGTGAAAACACGGTGATGGTTTCAGGGAAATAGGGGTATACGGTCAAATCATTGCCGTCGTAAACGCTGGCCGCGACATAGGCCGCACCTTGCGTATCCAACGTGATATTGAGTCCCAGCAAGTGACGGCTAAGCGGCTTGGCGTCAGCAATCAGCCGCTCAATCTCTAAAAAGGTTTCTTCAGTAATACCGCTGTCTTGCACACCGATATCAAGGTGAAAGGTTCCCGGCACGCCGCCGGTTTGCCACCATTCGATCACGCGCAGCAAGTAACCAAACGGCTCGACCACCCGGCGCAGCGCGGCAATGGTGCCTTTCTGGCGGTGTATCAACCAGGCAGACTTAATCACTTGTCGCTTGGTTTGCTCTGACCAGCGTTTATCCCAGCGGTCAACAGACAACGCCCAGGCCAGAAAGGGCAGCAGATCTAGCGGGCATTTCTCCGCATCCCACAAGGTATTCAGATCGACCGCCATTTCCGTCAGGATGTGGCTGGCCGCTGCGGCATGGCGCATAAAGGCACTGGCAGAGGGGGGCAACAGATCGTTATTCATCCGTGCCCCCTTCCAGCAGGGTGAAACCCGTGCAATACGCCGCCTGAGTGTCACCGATCACCATGTCCTGTGCAGGCGTGATGATTTCAACGCGCTGAACACCTTGCACATGCAAGGCGGCCATTATCGCGGAGCGGGCCACATCACGCCCAATCTTGCCCTGGTTACTCACCCAGTCACGCAGTGAATCCTGTGCGGCATGGGTGATGGGCTCCGAGCCCGAGCCGGGGTAGAGGTAGAGCCGCGCGTTTATCGCGTAGCTGATGATCTCTGCGCTCTGTACCGTCAGCCGATCAGCCACCGGGCGTTTATCTTCCGCAGAGAGCGCCGCGTTAACCTGTGTCAGCAACCCGTCTGACGCACTGCCATCCCCTTGCGTCGAGAGAACGGATACCACTACCGTGGCCGGTGACGGGCTGATTGCTTTAGCGTCGGCCACCTGGCCGCTCACACTCTTGGCAAAAAATTCATAGGCACCGGTCGGGCCCGCCACGCTTAACCCTTCAAAGGCAGATTGCGCGCGCAGACGGAATGCGCTGTCGCTTTCCATCACCGCATCAGCAGTATCAGTGGCTTCGGTGATGGTCAGGCGTTGGGTGTCAAGATTCACCGCCAGATTATCCAGATCCGAGGACACCGCGTGGCTGAGCATGCACGCCGCCGCCCCTTCGTTAATCCGCTGGCGCAACATCATTTCACGGTAGGCGATGACCTGCGCGATCACGTTTAACGGCTCGGATTCCCGTTCAAGCGCGGCCGCCACTGAGGCGCGTTGCTCCACCGGAAACGCCGCAATCATCACCGCGTTAACCTCCTGAAGGATCACTTCAAAATCTAGCGTTTCAATGATCTGCGGTTGGGGCAGTTGCGACAGGTCAACGGTTGCCATTGGATGCCCCCTTGAGCGGCACTGTGGTGCGCACGGTTTGCATGCTTTCGGTGATCAGGCCGGACAGTTCCACCTCTGTTGCGCCCGTGGGTGAAAACCGGATATCGACTGCATTCAGCGCGATCCGCGACTCCCAGCGCGCCAGGGCAATCACGCACGCGCTCATCAATTGCAGTCGTGTTGTGGCGTTCTGCGGCGCATCCAGCAAATCAGGCACCAGACTGCCGTATTCACGGCGCATGATGCGAGACGCCAGCGGCGTGGTGAGAATGTCGCGCACGGAATGCCATAGCTGATCGGTATCCGTCAGCACGCCAACGCCGTCGGGGTTCATGCCGGTATAACGCGCGCTCATTGGGTGCCCTCCGTCCAACTGCCACCGCGCTGCACTGCGCCATGCCCGTGATTGTCAATCTGCACGCCGTTGGAGGTAAACGCACCGCCGCTGTGTGCAATGCTGCCGCGCATTTCTCCGCCTTTTTGTACTTCCAGCGTGCCGGTCGTCAGCTTGTTGGTGCAAATCACTTCCGGCGTATCCAGGGTAATACGGGTTGCTGCGCTCACCCGTGCGGTTTTCATGCCGACGGCTTCCAGTGCACCGGCGGCAGCGTCATAGCGAAAGCGGGCACCGTCCGGCGCGGTAATGACAATCTCTTGCAGACTGCTACCCGGCGCGGGGTTCTCGTCGCTGTACAGGCTGCCGATAATGACGGCGGTTTCCGGGTTACCGCCGAGACACCCTAACCAGACCTGCTCGCCAATCGACGGCGGGATCCAGACCTTGAACGCACCGGCGCGTTGGGTATTCCAGCGTAACCAGTCGGTGAGC
This sequence comes from Symbiopectobacterium purcellii, assembly GCF_052050035.1. Lineage (GTDB taxonomy): Bacteria > Pseudomonadota > Gammaproteobacteria > Enterobacterales > Enterobacteriaceae > Symbiopectobacterium > Symbiopectobacterium purcellii_A. The sequence goes on along the minus strand of NZ_CP189882.1, from coordinate 1,187,623 downwards.
AACTCGCCGCTTTTGACACGCACGCGCCAGGTTTCCGGGTTCACTTCCGCTACCACGCCAACACGTAAGATATTCGCCAGCAGGCGCATTAATTCGGCACTCATCGGGCGGCATTCCCTAGGCTGTTGATCGCGGCGTGTTCAATCACCTGTCGGTCGGCGGGTGACAGGCCCAGCAATTCACGCACCGGGTATTTGGCAAAGGTGCCGGGGCCAATCTGATCGTGCTGGCCGAACTGGTGTACCCGTGCGATACGGGCGGCAACGCCGTCAAAGCCGACGCGCACCCCGTTGCTATCCGCGCGCATCTTCAGAAAGCGATAACCGCGCAGGCGCTGAAACATAGGGGCTTTTTGGGTGGTTGTGCGCCGTACCGCCTGGGTGTTGATGTCGATATAACGCTCAATGTCACTGCGGTAGAAGGTGCGAATATCGTTGCGCTCAGTATCAAAACCGGTCAGGGTGCGGCCATACTTGCCGCGCGCGCCGTGCCAGTTTTTCAGGTGGCGCACCTGGCCTTGCCAGACAAACGAGATCCCTTGCTGGGCACGCAATACCTTGCGGCGGCGAGTCGGATAGGCGGATCCGTCGGGGTTTTGCTGTGCTTTGATGCGTTGTTGCTGGCTACGGCGCAGCGCCTGGCCTATCTGGCGCGCTGTTTTCTGGCGGCCAGCGGCAGATACCCCGGAAAGCATGTCATCAAAGACGGCATCCAGTGCGTGAAAGCGGTTATCTGTCATACCGGATCGCTCCGTTTCACATCCTGAAGTACCGCATCCCATTCGCTACTACCTCGTCTCGGACGGGGTTCCGGTAAGTGCTCAGCGTTCAAGGTGCCATCATCGGCACGCACGACTTTTACCCGTTCCCGTACCGGGATTTCAAAGAGCACATCGGCGCTGTCGTCGTTGTTGATAAGCGTAGTGAATTTCACATCACGGTTTTTTTCCGGGTTAAGCAGCAAATCAGGCTGGTTTTGCCATAGCCAGGCCATCAGCGGCAAAACAACATCGTCAATGTCGCCGGTGAAATTCATCACAAACAGCACCAGTGAATAGCGATAGACAAAGGACGGTGTTTCACCCGTGGTTTCAATGCCGCCCTCTTCAACAAAGACGGTAAACCCTTCAGGATTGGCACGGCACCAGGTGTTAGCCGTGGTCAGCGCATCGCGCAATGAATCAATTTTCAGCATGGTGTTCTCCTAGTGGGCGCTTTGCGCTGCGGCATTGATACGCTGTAACCGGCGCAGATACAGATCGCCGATAGCGGCTTTGTCGTCGTTGCAGGTGTCCAGCGCGTCACGCAACTGATCACTCCACAGTGCGATCCCGCCCCAGGTCACCGGCGTGCGCAGTGCGGGTGTCGGCGTCGGGTTGGTCAGGCTTTCCAGTATCGGCTCCGCCACGATGCTTCCCGCGGTGGAGTGCGGCACGTTGTTGCAGGCTGTCGCTGACAGCAGCAGGCACAACAGTGTTAGCGCACGTATCGGCTTGCATAGCAGAGCCCATCTGTTCACGGCGTTCTTCCCCTTGTGCATTGCGTTGTTGGTCACGGGCGCGTATCTCGGCCAGCCTCTTTTGCGTGTCGGTACTCAGCGCCCGCACTTCTGCCAGGACTGCCCTCTGCCGGTTAGCGCGGGTCATCAACGCCTCACGGGTGGCGCTATCAATGCCGCGCTGGTAGGTCTGCCACAGCAAACCGGCAACGGCCAATGCCAGCAACACGCCAAGCTCGGCAACCCGCTTCATGGCGTGGTACTCACATCGCGCAGGCACCAGGCTTTGAAGTCGGTACGGCGATCCACCAGACCCGTGGAGCGCTGGCCGCCGCTGTTAACAAAGTCGGTTAACCGGCCGCACATCGCGACCCACTCATGCGCCTGCGCATGTTTCCACATCGTGGTGCGCTGCTTGCTGCCCTGCGCGTTGGTAAACCACATCAGGCCGGTACACCCGACGTTGAACGCCGCATCGGTCATTGCATCAAAGGGCGATTGCGGCATGGCTTGCCCCTCAAAACTGCTGTTGATGCAGTTTTCTGCCCGCTGCATATCGTTCACCCAGCGTCGTGCAATCTCTTCGTTGCTGTACTCGCGTTTTTGCACCTTGCCGGTAGCGCCAATCCCCACCGTCAGCACACCCGCCGGGCAGTAATAGGCCGACTGGCGGCAATCTTCCCAACGGGCGGTTTTTTGCTGCGCTTCCGGCGAGGTGCGCAAAGCGCCAGGGGTGAGCGTGACGCCGAGTGCAACAATCAGGGCGATAGAGCAACGTTTAACAATGGCTTTCATCGTCAACGTCTCCCTGATGCAAAATGGCAACGGCACGGCGTTCTGACTCTGTCATGCTGCGGTGTTCAGCCTGGCGTAATATCTGCTCAATCAAATCATTACGGCGGCGTTGTGCCTGCTCGATACGACGCCGGAACAGCCAGGCGCGCCAGGCGGTGATCACACCGACAATCAGGCCAGCGAGCGCCACTTTTTCACTGACGGTCATCACGCCTATACCGGTGACCATGGCTGACATGGCGAAGGTCACCCAGTCATTCAGGCGTTGCAAATCACTTAATCCCATAACTGCACCGTTTCCTGTTCTGCTTTGCGGGTAATGTCCGGCAACTCCACCGCCTGACCGGCGTTAAGGAAAATCTGACGGCTCAGGCCCGGATTGGCGGCAATCACCTGCTCGGTAACCCCTTGCGACGTGCCGTAATGGCGGTAACACAGCAGATCCACCGTGTCACCCTGAAGCGCGTTAACCCTCATCAGCACAACTCGGCAAACAGTCGTTGCGCATCGCGAATATCGGCAATGCTCCAGCGCGCATCACGCCACAGATCGTCAACCTGCTTTTCGAAGGTGTCCGTTTCCTTGTCACCTTTTGGCGTGGTATCCACATCGCGATGACGCTCTAACAATGCCGCACGACTGAGGGCGTAAACCGCATTCTTGTAGCGGTATACCTTCACGTTTTCGCTATTGACCTCACGCGCTGGTACGGCCTGCAACGTGGGATAACCGGCGGATACCTGCACGTGCTGCCAGTCAGCCAGTTGATCGGTAACGTGGATCACCGCTTCTGTAGCAACATGCATCAGGCGCGTGGTGGTAATACCGCCCGTGATACGCACCGCAAGACGCAATTCACGCAGCAGGATAGGCGGCCAGAAATCACCGGCGCTCACGCTGGCCTCGCCATCGTCAATGTCTGGCACGTCACTGTCCGCAGGGGTAACGCGTTTTTGTGCTACCAGGCTCATGATCACATCTCCCAAAAGTCAGGCGGTGGGCGCGCGGTCAAAAGACCGTAACGGGCAGGAAACCGCGCGCGCCGCCTGTCGGACGGGGCCGAAGTCGTTAATGCTGTTTGGTGGTTTTACCTGGCCGGGGTGTTTTCCCCGTTGCCGTTTTGCGCGTACCTTTACGCACCGTGGTGCGTTTGGCCGCCGCCGTGTTTTCACTGGCTGCCGTTGGCGCGATGCGGGAGGCATCAACGGTATCGGTTACCGTGGCGTCCTCCTGGCCTGCGTCATCCGTAGCCGTTTGATCACCGGCGGGCATCAGCGTCTTAAGCTCACGTGCCAGCCCGGCGATCTCTTTTTTCACCCCGGCGTTAGGGTTGAGGCTGATAGCCTCACGGAACAACTTCAGCACTTCGCCCTTGGTTTCGGCATCGCGGGTTGCGCGACGCGAGAACGCACGGGCTTTGCACAGCTTGGCGCGCACTTCATCGGGCATATCTTTGCCGGTGACAATTTCCGCGACCTCATCCAGCGGCGCGGTATAGCCGCTCAGGTCGGCCTCTGCGTCGGTGGTTGCCAGTGCCAGCACCGGGTTACTCATTTCCTCAACCAATACGGTGACCGCATCGCGGCGGAACCGGTCGGCAGGCAAAGACAGGCCATGCCTCACCACATAGCGCCCCAGCTTCAGCGCCAGTGCGTTGTCCTGACAGTCAACCGCCCATACCATCAAGGTGGCGATCACTTCATCCTGACGCCCACTGTCACCCTCGATCGTGCCGTCAATCCAGCCCGCATAGGCGGGCAGCATGGCTTTCTTCATGTCGGCTTTGGTGACGTCCGACTGCACCCGGCTCAGTGACGCCATATCAAGGCGCAGGCGGTGCAATATCTCTTCATGGGCCGTGCGTGCGATGTCCGATTGCTCATCAACCTGCCCGCGCCGTTCGGCCATTACTCGCTGAAAATGTCGCTGCGCTGGTGTCAGCATCGCGTTATCTCCCGTTAGGGCCGGGTTTCCCCCGCCTGGCTGTTACTCACCGCCGTTTTGTGACTGCGCCTGCGCAAACTTAATGCCGTCGATAAAGGCTACGTTGCCGTAATCTTCGATCACAAAGTCATCATTGGATGATTGGTACGTTGCGATGCGGTTGTATTCCGGCTCTTCCTTAATCGTTCGGCGCAGGCCACCACGCTGGTAGTAAACTGACAGGTTCTTGAATGGTGTGATCAGCACACCATTTACCGGGAAGTAAGGCGCGATGAAGGTCGGCATATTGCCTACACGCTCCTGTGCAACAATCAGCTGACCGGCCAACATTTCGGTATTTGGGTTTGTCTGACTCATGGCATTGACTGCCGGGAAGTTGTTGGTAGTCAGCAAATCGCCCGCAAGGATCACGACGTTATCCGGGTTACGCTTATGCCATTCATCCATCAGGCTGTTTTTGGCGTCATACACAGCAGCCGTCAGGTTGCCGTAGGTGCCTTTGGCGATAATTTTGTTATCTTCATCACGTGCGGTGACCGTCACACCGGAAATGACGCGGTGCGGGGCTTCGGCGCGAATTTTTTGCAGCCAACCGATACCGCAGTCCTGCAAAAGAGGGTTAGCTACACGGTCAGAAGGATCGCTGTATTTAGTACCGTTAAAACCAATCATGATGCGGTCAAGTGACATCTGTCGGGCCATTGCCTGACTAATCAGCGGCTGGAAGTTCGGCATATGCGCCCACGCATCCAATTGCTCATAGCCAATCCCGTAGTCGTAGTTAACCTTTCGACATGTATAGTCGAATGGCTCCATTGAATGATTTGAGCCAGGGTTACGACGATGGGTAGTGCTGTTGTTAACGCCAGCCATCGGGCCTTTACTACCAATAAGTATTTTCTGTCCGATCTGCTGATTAACGGGGAAAACGTTAATTTTGCTCAGGAAAGAATCACTCTCCTGCGCTTTCGTTTCCAGGCGCTGTTGGCTGGCTGGATCTACTGCAAATTTTGCGGCAATGGCAGCAGTGGATACGCCGTTCAGTTGTGCCTGCCGTGCGATGTACTGATCAAACAGTTGGCGGGTATTATTTTCCATGTTCTCTGTTCTCGTTGTGAGTATCAGTAATCAGCCAGTTGCGCGCTTTCGCCGCCGCTAGCCGGTTGCCGTTGACTGAAATTGGCATCGGTGTTGCCCAGCGTTTTCCGCAAATCGGCGAGGTCACTGGTCAGTTTTTGGATTGTCTGGCCGTCCTGCTGGCGCTGCGTCGTCAGATCGTTGAATTTATCCAGCAGGTCAGCATGGGATTGCGCGACGTTCTCCACCACTTCACGTACCTGGGTGAAGTGTTCGCTGTCAGATTTACGGCCCTTGCCAATGATCTGCATCATGCGGGAAAACCACTGCTTCCCCTCATCGCTGTGCTGGCTGGCAAGTTCAACGATGTCCGCCTCGAGGGCGTCAGAAAACAGCGGCGCTTCACCTTGCTGCTGGTTGAATGCCTGGATTTGGGCGCGTTGCTGGGTGGCAAATTTGAGGCGCTCAGTGCCAAGGCTGGCCGGGGTGTCGGTCATGGCAAGCCCCACAACATACGCCTTGCCGTTGAGCGCAAACTGAGGATGTAACTCAATACTGGAGTAAACCTTTTTGCCTTCATCGGTCAGTTGCTTCATGCGCGCTGAAGGTTCGATTTCCGCATAGAGTGCGGTGCGTCCGGCAAGCGGCCCCTCACTAATATCTTCCGTGCTTAACGCGGTCACATCCCCCATCGCGCCAAAGTCACTATTAGGTAGCATCGAAAGGTAGTGCTCTACGTTGACGCGTGCGCCATACACATCAGTGCGGTAACTGGCGGCGGCGTCGCGCAAGTGTTCGGGGCTGATTTCGCGGCCGTCAACGGTCGAGCCGGAGACAGCGACCCGGAATTTTTTACGGGCGGGTTTGGTTGTTGCGCTCATGCCTGTTTGTCCTGTCATGTGGTGTCAGTGGCATCATGATGGCAGAGCGTAACTTGCTGTCTCAACGCGGTTTTGTTGTCGCAGACGCGCCAGACCCGAAAGGCAGCGCAGACAGGATCGCGCGCGCGGTAATCTTTCCCGGCAAAGGGGGAAAGCGCATGATCCAGGACGCTTTTGTAAGGCTAAGAGCAAAACAACTTTACTGGCAGGGTTACCCACCGGCGGAAATCTCGCGCCTGATGGGTATCAATCAAAACACGGTGTATGCCTGGAAGAAACGCGACGAATGGGACGAAACGCCGACCATCCAGCGTGTTAGCCAATCCATCGATACACGCCTGTGCCAGCTTGCGCAAAAGCCGAATAAGACCGGCGGCGACCTGAAAGAAATGGACGCCCTAACGCGGCAGTTGAAAACGCTGAGCGACGGCCAGCCAGCAGAAGCCGCAGGCGGCAAGAAACCGCGCCAGCGCAAGGCCAAGAACCATTTTTCAGAAGCGCAGATCGCCGCATTGCGTGAAAAGATATTGGGTTCGCTGGCCTGGCATCAAACGGGGTGGTACGCAGAACGCGCACGCCGTAACCGGATGATCCTGAAGTCGCGCCAGATTGGCGCAACCTGGTATTTTGCCCGTGAAGCCCTGTTGCAAGCGCTGCGTGATGATGTGAAATACGGCTATCAGCGCAACCAAATCTTTTTGTCGGCGTCTCGCCGCCAGGCGCTTCAGTTCCGGGGCTTTATTCAACAGGCGGCGCAAGAGGTCGATGTTGAATTAAAAGGCGGCGATAAAATTGTATTGAGTAACGGTGCGGAGTTGCATTTTCTCGGCACCGCTGCTGCTAGCGCACAGTCTTATACCGGCAACCTGTTCTTTGATGAATTCTTCTGGACAAGCAACTTTGCCAACCTGAGCAGTGTCGCCGGGGCCATGGCAACCCTGAAAGGACTCACCCGCACCTATTTTTCTACCCCCTCCAGTGAAACCCATGAGGCCTACCCGCTCTGGACCGGCGCACGCTGGAATGAAAAACGCAGCAAAGCACAAAAAGCTGAATTTGATGTGTCCTGGAAAGCACTTAACAGCGGCTTGCTGTGCCCCGATAAAACCTGGCGGCAGATTGTTACCTTGCAAGACGTTATCGATCACGGCTGGGAATACACCGATATTGAAGAAATCAAGGATGAGAAGAGCCCGGACGAATATCAGAATCTGTATTGCTGTGACTTCGTGCGTGATGGGGAGAGCGCCTTTAACCTTAACCTGCTGTTCAGTTGCGGCGCAGACGGTTACGACGAGTGGCCGGACTGGAAGTCGTTTGCTTCCCGCCCCATGGCCGATCGCGGGGTGTGGATTGGTTATGACGCCAACGGCGGCAGCGGTAACGGTGACAGCGGTGGCATTACTGTGACCGTGCCGCCACTGGTAGCCGGGGGAAAATTCCGCACCATCGAAACCCAGCAGATACGCGGGCTTGAGTTTGAAGAACAAGCCAAAGTGATCGAGGCGCTGACCTTCAAATACAACGTACAGCACATTGCCATTGACGGCACCGGCATCGGGGAAGCGGTCTGGCAGTTGGTGAAAAAGTTCTTTCCGGCGGCTGTCTGTTATCTGATGTCGGTGTCGTCAAAACGCGCGTTGGTGTTGAAGATGTTGCAGGTGATCCGCGCGGGGCGCTGGGAGTATGACCGCAGCGAACAAGCCCTTATCAAAGCCTTTAACACTGTGCGCCGCATCACCACCCCCGGCGGCATTATTACCTATGACTCTGACCGCACGCGCGGTTCAAATCACGGCGATCTGGCCTGGTCAACCATGCTATCAATCATCAATGAACCGCTCGGCCAGGAATTCGGCGGCGGTTTTGCTATGGAGTTCTGATGGGCAAGAAACAGCACTACACACGGACGGCCAGCACAGCCATTTCCGACACGGCCACGCAACCGGACGTTGCTACCGCACTGAAAAGCGAACCCGGTTTAAGCGCGTTCACGTTCGACGGCCCTTATCCGGTGCGTGACAGCTATGACCTGCTGGACAACATGTATTGCGCGGATAACGGGCGTTATTACGAAACCCCGATTGACTGGTACGGGCTGGCGCGTTCATTCGGTAGCGCGTCCTGGCATCAGTCAGCGCTTTATTTCAAACGCAATGCGCTGACCGGGTGTTTTATTCCGCACCCGTTGTTATCGCGGCAGGCGTTCTCCGCCTTTGTGCTGGACTGGTTCGTGTTTGGCAATGGCTACCTTGAGCGCAGGATCAACCGCCTCGGCGGTGTGCTGTCATTGCGCCATGTCCCGGCCAAGTACACCCGGCGTGGCAGTGACCTGGAAACCTATTGGTTTATCCGTCAGTGGAAAGACGAACATCAGTTTGATACCGGCAGCGTGTGCCATGTGATCAACCCGGATATTCATCAGGAAATCTACGGCATGCCGGAGTACATCGGGGCCATGCTGTCGGCCAGCTTGTCACACTCCGCCGACATGTTCCGCAAACTCTACTACGACAATGGATCGCACGCCGGGTGCATCATCTACATCGGTGCATCGCAGGTTGATGACAAGAGCATGGATAACGTGAAAAAGACGCTGACCGACGCGCGCGGCAAAGGGGCTTTTAAAAACCTGCTATTGCACGCGCCTGGCGGGGGAGAGAAGGGGGTACAAATCATCCCGTTCAGTCAGATATCGGCCAAGGATGAATTCCTGAATATCAAATCGGTTACCCGCGATGACATCCTTGCCGCGCACCGTGTGCCGCCGCAACTGATGGGGGCCATGCCGGAGGGCAACGGCTCATTCGGTGACGTTGAAAAAGCGGCGCGGGTGTTTGCCATCAACGAACTGATGCCGGTCATGGAAGCGTTGAAGCATGTGAATGACTGGCTGGGTATGGAAGTGATCCGCTTCAACCCTTACGCCTTGCTGAAGGCTGAATAATCACCCACTTCACCGCCGCGCCCTGTGGCGGTTTTTCCTTCAAAAGTATTGACGCCAGCGATATAGCCAAGCGACTTAATTTTGATTACACCATATGGACTGAGAACAAACTCTCTGTATCGCAACCCATCTCTCTTTTTTTGCTTTTTGCTTGTGCCCATTTATGCTCAATTGGGTTAAGATCTGGCGAATATGTAGGCAAATACTCCACCATATACCCTGCATCGATGATGACTTGTTGAATATTATGTTTTTTGTGAAAAGTGGCATTGTCCATCATGATTACACTGTTTTTAGGGAGTACTGGGATAAGGACTTGTGTGACCCAGGCATAGAAAACATCGCTGTTAATATTGATATCAAATAATCCGATAGCAAACAGCGTTGTGCCTAATAAAGCGCCGATAACATTTGTTCTTCCCCTAGCTCCCCAGTTCTTCAGGCCAAAACACCGTTGACCTTTTGGGGAATAGCCGTGAGTCCGTGGGGCATCGTGTGAAAAACCACTTTCATCAATAAAAACAATAGGTTTACCTTCTTTTTCATACTGTTGTTTTTTTTGTTGAAATCCCTGCCGGGCGTTTTCGTCGGCTTTCGGATGACGTAGAGTTTTTTTTATAGGTCAATCCCAGCTTTTTAAGCGCTTGCCAAATGGCCTTCTGACAAACGCCAAAACGCTCTGCACGTTCTTTTTGGTAAGCATCTGGATATTGTTCAACATCTTTTATCAACTCGGATTTATCGATCTTTCGCTGACGCGTGGTCGATGCTTTTGACTCTATTTGATTAATCCAACGCGATACAGAGGCAGGGCCAATCCGAAATTGCTTCGCTGTTTCTCGGATACTCAACCCTTCGTTTTTCCGTGTAGATATCACTTTACGTCTAAAATCAATTGAATAGCTCATTTAAATAATGTAATCAAAATTAAGTCGTTTAGCTATAGCGCAAGCCCGCTGAAGTACCCGCATTTCCCCTATAAAACACCCACGCACAAATGCGCCTCAACGCCACGCTGTGAGGCGATGGTGTGAGTCTGCGCGCGGTCTCTCCAAACGCGAAACAATCACGCAGCATGGCGGAAATCCATCAGCATATTGAGGGATCAAGCCGACCCTACCCACCCCCTTTCGCGGGGGCTCTTCCCCCGTCACCTGCGCGCAGCAAACCTGCGTGTTTTTGTGCACGTGCAGATCTCAGCCCAAACCGCGCCGACACAGGGCGAAAAGGGTCAAAATAGCATCAAAAAATTTGTGCGAAATTGTGCGGCATTGTGCAGTGAGAATTGTCATATCGAGAAGCAAAAAAAAAACGCCAGTAACATTATCCATCTACTTCATTGAGCGCAGTCATGATCGCCAGCCGTTCCACCGTATGTCATCAGGCTAATCGTGCTGCAAGTTAAGCAAGCCCGCTTTCAGTTTTTCCGGTGATTTTCGCCCGGTATAGGTTGCCGGCGTTCTCCCCGAACCTCCTGCTTTTGTCATTATTCCGGCGTTGACCAGGGACTCAAGGGCAACCTGAGCGGTGCTTCTGGCAACGCCGTATTTTTCGGTCACGCTTTTTATTGTGTGTTCACGTTCAGGGAAGTAGATCACCGAGGTGACGATACTCATCTGTAAATCGCTCAGGTGCGTCAACAGCCCCGTGTCTGCCATCCACGTGCGCAGCTCCTGAAGCCGGAACGCTGAAGTTTCAACATGAGCGACAAGGTCGTTAACGGCCCGCGCGATAATCCTGGTCTGATATTCAATGAAGTAGGTCAGATCCATATCATCGGTTTCAGTTCTCAGGTATGCCCGCGCGTATTCTTTTGGGGCCTCTTTCAACAGTTTTGAGATGGATATATAGCGGAAAGCGGAATAACCCGTTCTGAACAGCATCCAGTAACACAGCGCGCGTGCAACCCTGCCGTTACCGTAGTAGAACGGGTGTATGTATCCAATATAAAAATGAAGGATGATCGCCTTGGTCATGGGGTGCATGTAGCTTTTCCATGCCGTCTCTTTTTCGTGTGGCATATTCGCCCACAATAGCAACGAACGGAGAGCTTCCATGACTTCAGCGGCTTCCGGTGGGCGATGGATAACATTTCCCATATCATCCCCGACCCATACATCATCAGTCGTGCGGAGTTCTCCCGGGTGATAGTTTTTATCATCAACGCCCGTGGTTGCTTCCCGGTGAAAATCAAGTAGCAGATCGAGTGACATGTCTTCATGTCTGTGTGACCAGGCCATATTCATCAGGCGACGATTGCATATAATCATCTGTTCGCCTTCTGTGCGTGGCTTTCTGCCATCCCTCAGCATTTTTTTTGCGATCACGCGGGTTGTTGCCGCCCCTTCCAACTGACTGGAGGCAATACTTTCCTCATCAGCAAAATCCAGAATGCTGTCATCGGTTACCCTGTAGGTGGCAATAAGCGCATTCAGCCCTGGGGTTGTGCAGCGTTGATCCACCAGTGAGGCGATGCGGGTGAGGTTGGGCGTTGCAATGTAACTGACACCATAGCCGAAAGCTGGCGCAAAAAAGGGTTTACGGGCTATTTTGATAATTGACCATTTTGCCAGGGCTATGTCGTATTCCTGGTGCCTGTTTTTTATGTCATCCCAGTGAAGGTAACGCCCTTTGTGGTCGAGTATGGCATCGTCTGTCAGTCCGCGAATATTATAAGCCGCGAGACCATCCCTGAACTCGGGATCAAGAATGTTCAGGCACTGATTCAGGTCATGTATCAGTTCACTGCGCTTTGGCGGGATGTGTATCAGGCTTTTCATGTGAGTACCCTTTTTTGTATTTTGTTGCTCATTTTCATCGTAAATCATACAACAAAATCACCTAGCTGCCGATTTTATAGTGATTTCGACAGCAAAATAGATAAAACACCCGTTTATTATCCATCTACTTCATTGAGCGCAGTCATGATCGCCAGCCGTTCCGCCGGGGGCAACGCGGCATATTTGGATTTCCACCGTTCCGCCTTGCGCTTGATGCGTTGCCGATCGATATAGTCTTTTCCCGCAAAAGCCGCACTGTACGCCGCACCGTCAGGGTAGTTCATCCATAATTGTTCCGTGCGCGGCCCGCCGCGCGTCATGACCTGAAATTCCATACTGCGCCAGCCTGTTAACGTCTCGTCGTAAAACGGTGATGGATAACCAGACAGAATTACGCTGACGTTTTCCGGCAGACCCATAAGGCAGGCCAACAAGCGCCCATGATCGGCAACGGTATATTCATAACGGTAGCGGGCGCGACTGGTGCGAGTCTCAGGCATATAAGGCGGATCGCAATAGACCAGCACCCTCCCCAGTTTGGTAAAAGCTGGCACACCAGTTATCGACCCGTTCTGTTTCAGGCTTTCCAGAAAATAGGCTGCATCACCGTGAAAAAAATCAAGGCTAGGCGGCTTAATTCCACGGTCTTTCCAACGCTGCAACGTCTGTGTACGCGCGGTTTCATCCAAATCTGCGCCATAGTTCCGCAATGCTTGCGGTTTATGGAACATCACTGCGCCACTGCCCAGATGAGTTTCAATGTAAGTATCATGCGGCGGCATATTGGCAATGATTTTCTGATACGCGCCAGATGCTGCCTTGCTTCCCAGATAGCTCATTTATCCCCCTGTGGTACCACATAGATGTTTTTAACTGTGCTTCAGCGACGTCATTTCTGACTGTGCTCGATGCGTTGGCCAGAACAGACATTTCTGTCTGTGCATTCCGGCTGGTTTGAGGCTGACGAACACGGTATTTAGCGGGCATAAGGGCCGCTCCAAACAATCGGATCATCAGGTGTTTCTTCTTCCGGCAGGCAATGACGGTCAATTAGGCGCTTGAGTACCTTTTGCCGTCCGAACTGTTCCTTCAGGCGCTGGAAGAGCGCGCCCTCTTGTTTGTTCGGTTTTTCAGGCGTGCCGACGATATAAAGCACACCATCTTTTCTGGCCCGATAGCGCGTGCCCTCAACCAGCAGAACCGCCCCCGCCGTCAACGCTTTTAGTTGTGTTTCGGTAACAGACAGGCCGATTGATGAGGCAAACGTATCTAGCTGGTATTCCAGCGGTGTCAGACCGCGTGACAACATGGCCTCTCCCGGTGTTTCTTTACGGGTAATTGATCGCTGCTCTCGCTCCCACTGCGTAGCGACTTCACGGTAGATGCGGGCGGTAGCCTCTCGCGCTGCTGCCACTTTGCCAGCCCAGGCTTTTTCAAGTTCTCCCGGCGATCTGTTATCCCCTTGCGATCTCAAAAACATCATCCGCTCCGCTGAGGTGTTCGCTCGCACTTTCGGCCAGGCGTCATCCTTCAGCGGGGTAGTAAGCGCCAACGCAGCTTGTAACAGGGGATTTTTCACTTTTTCACGAGGTGCAGTGCGCAATCGCAGGCGTAGGTGGTGCCGTTCTTTATGATCAAGACGGTCAAAATCATCGATCACGGCGTTATTGTCGGGTGGCACTGATTTGTTAATTTTTTGTTGCACCGTACAGTTATTGACAGTACTCCGAGAGGGCGCAGAGACGCCCCCAACGTCAAGAGCCACGTCAACGGCTAAACCCGATGGCGTAACACCATCGTCGCCGGTGCGCTTTTTGGGGACGATTTTGTATTCATTTATGTGAGTGACGATGGGGCAAGCCTCGCCTATCTCGGGCATGTAAATGCCACGTATGCGCTTGACGATCTCGCCGTAGTCGTTGGGCTTTTCTCGCGCTTCATACCAGGGGCGCACGGTAAGATCGGCGCGTCTAACGAAAGGGCCACCCTGAGCCATAACATAAGCAGCCCAGTCGGGTGCATTGGCGGCATCGTGCACGACGGCACACTCGGCACTCAGCCCCATCGCCGTATCATGATCATTGAGTTTGCGAAATTCCCGCCAGGGGCTGACCGGGACGCTTCCCAAAAACTGGAACTGTTTTATGCCCCACAGGGAAGCCCATGCCCCGATTGCGCGGGCGCTTTCTGTCATAGGTTGGTGCGTTTCGTCATCCAGCAGGCCGTCCAGGGCATAACCATCAATATTCTTTGCGATGTATTTGGCGATATAGCCAGTGGCAGAGCCTTTTTTCTTGTCGATAACTTCGCAGTAAAAACGCGCTTTACGCGCTTTGGCATTGATCAGCTCGTGATCATCTTCCTCGCAGGCGTAGTCATCAAAAATGCTAACTATCAGGCCTCGGTGTTCCGGCTGGATAAAAAGCAGCATATGCCAGTGGGGCGTGCCGTCATGATGGGCTTCCGCGACACGGACACCAAAATAAGGCAGTTTTTTGCGCCCCAGTTTGGCGCGGATTTTCCCCCACAGCAGGGAAAAATAGCGCTGTGTCTCATTGGGCAGTGCGCCACGCCATTTGGGGTTAAAGTGCCCGTGCCGGGTAGTGGCGTGATACTTAGACGGTGCAGTCAGTGTCAGGAATACCCCTTCGTAACCCAACTGATCAGCCACATCGTTATAGCCGCGAACGCGCACCATCAGTTCATGACGGCGGATTGTTGGATTGGCAACACTGGCGTACACCTTGTCAATCAGTGAAGCGCGTTCGCCGTTTTCATCCTCCAGTTCCATTTCTTTAAGGAATTCATGATTACGGCGTTTTTGTTCGCGGTGGTTACATCTGGCGTCATGACTGGCGTATGCGGCTTTACCTTTTTTCTTACTGACTTCACCCAGGGCGATAAACAACGCCTCGCGCCAGCGTTTGGCGTGAATAGTCAGTTGGCTAAGCCACCATTTTTCACTGCACATGCGAAAGATATCGCCAATCAATTTATCCAGAATGTCGCCAATGCTTTCATCATGGATATCGGCTTTATCAAAAACAGCCTGGCCCGGTGGCGTACGGCGAAAACGCTGGGTGATGACCGCTGCGCGGCGGTAGGCATCAAGTAGCTGTTGCGCATAAAGGCTGTCGGGTATTGCATCGTTGCTGGTAAGGTTGAAATCGTCGTCACCGATAATCAGCCTGACCTCGGCTTGAATAAAATCAACAATCGCGCGGGCCAGTGTATTTATGCTTCTGCGCCCACTGCCCGGCAGGCAGTTAAAGTCTATTGCCAGCGGAGCGGTATCACTGACGTGCACGGATACCGCCATGCGGCCATTTATCTGATCCAGGCGTGGCATTACCCTCTTGATGAAGGTATTCATCAAAAAGTTATTAGCTCGCCGAATCCCTTCGGGTTTGGTCTTCGCTCCGCGCTCGATCCAGTCCATCTTTTCGCGTATCCGGCGCTGTACAAAACCGGGCTGACGATTAAGTGTTTCCTGAGCGCGGGCTAATTGCTCTGCTAACTGGAGCCTGAGACGTTGATTGTCGCGGATAAGTCCTGGTGGCGGTTCAATGGCGGCGCGGGGGGCATTCCATGAATAAACCCCGGTGAACGCCTCAGCGTTTCCGGGGTAAGGCAGTGGGGGGGATGGAGCGTGACGGCCACGGGTTGCCGTGGTCATTCTGTGCCTTCCAGATATTCAGTGCTGTTAAACGCCTCGCTATGGGTATCACTGGTTTGGGGCTTGTCGATCTGCATGCTGATAATCCCTTTCCCGGTAAATATGATTCGTTGTTTGTTTTCAAGAAATAAGCGAAGGCGGCGTGAGCCGCCTTTCACTACCGTGCTTTGGCAAGGTATTTTTTCACGTAATTTTCCGCGCCTTTCTGCCGTAGCAATTTCATAAGCAGCCTGTCGTTTTTGAATTGATACTTCTCTGTATATAAAGTCATTTCATTGATTCCTTTTGGTTTTACATCACTGTGATAATCATCTAGCTGTATGTCGTATCGCCCATGACCAAGCCGCAGTCAGGCCGTGTTAGCCCTTCAGGCATTTTTGTAGGGGCTTTACGCATAGCGAAACCTCCGCACATTCAGCACACCGATCACTTCCCCGGCCTTTTTCCTCGATGCAACGGCAGCGCCCAGCGAACGGCTTACGCTGACTTCATGGAATTGGTAATGCTGGTAAATTTCACGCGTTGCGGGGGTGTCGCTATTTGAGATAACCACTGCTGCGTCAGTTTCATAACGCACACACTTTAAGTATTTAGCCAGTTGGCGGTGATGTTCACGCGTAAAGGCAGAATGATGATATTGCGTGAAATTGGCGGTATCACTGGCAGGCAGGTATGGCGGATCGCAATAGATAGCGCTGTTTTTGTTTATCGCTGTGCTTGTCAGAGTTTTGCGGAAATCTGCCACGACAAAAGCAGCTTTAGTGTCGTTGGCTTTTTCCGCAAACTGTCTGATTTCCTGTTCAGGAAAATAGGGATTTTTGTATTTCCCGTATGGGATATTAAAATCCCCATTATTGTTATAGCGGCACATACCGTTATAGCCGTGCCTGTTCAGATACAAAAACAATGCGGCAAGCTCTATGTTTGTACCGTATCCCGCATTGCGCTGATAGTTAAAACTGCGACGGCGTGCCGTATATTCATCTTTGCTGTTGCTATGCTGAAATAAAGTTTTTGCCACTGAAATTAACGCTTCCGTTTCAGTAGTCGCAACACGATAACAATTAATCAAATCAGCATTGATATCAGCCAGTACATAGCGGGGATAATCCGTATTCAGGAATGCAGACGCACCGCCAACGAATGGCTCTATAAGGCAATCACCTTTCGGCAAATGCTGGAGTAACTCAGGCAGGACGCGGGTTTTACCCCCCGCCCATTTGAGGAACGGGCGGATCATAATTCACCGCCTTGATTCTGAGCCAACCGAAACACGATAGCAGAAACCAATACAGCCTGATTGATAGCATCATATATGGCGTTATGCGGTATGCCGAAATATGATCGAACATCCACCCCCAACGCGAAGCCAACTTCTTTAATTGTCCTTACGTCCCGCTCATTCCGATAATTCCATGGAATATCTGTATCTGTACGCTCAAATGCTGATTTCAAAATGATGCAATCAAATGAAGGGCTATTTGCCCATACCTGCAATGTGTCAAGACTTTCAGCGTTCTCTGTCAGCCAGTCGCTAAACTTACTGACCGCGGCCCAAATCGGGCACATATCGTCTCTGATTAATTCTGCGCGTGCCTCAGCGGATTGACGCAGCCACCATTTTATAGTGTCGCCATCTGGCGCTGCGCCGTTCTTCATGTCGCTTTCAAAATCGACGTGGCAATAGAATTGTTCGCCCAATCCACCGGTGTTCGGATCGAAGAACACAGCGCCAATGGAAGCAATTGGCGCGTTAGGATTTGTCCCCAACGTTTCAAGGTCAATCATTACGTGGTTCATGCGATGATCTCCCGTGCCGAGTTTTCGAAGCGTTCAGACTCTTTGCGCAGCAGTTCAATGATTTCTACGGAGGAATACTCTTTTTTCTGTGCATGAATAGACAGGGTGGCAAGGCGAACTGAAAAGGCTAAATGCTGGTCTTTTTTTTCTTCCAGACGCGCTTTGGTTAGCAGGCCAACGAGCGCATTGTTATCTGCTACTCGCATTGGTTTAACTTCTGCATTTCTCATGGTGATTTCCTTTTTTCAGGTAATAGAAGTCCTGGCGGGTTTACGCCTTAAAACGCCGGATTTATTACAGTGGTAAAATTAGATTCTTGGGGAATAAACTCACAACTGCCTTGAGCTTATTCATTGCTTTAATCAGCCTTTCTTTCTCGTCAGTTGTCAGTTCATTAAATTTCAAACGCTGCCGTTCCTTATCAATATCAGCCAAATCAAACAGAGCTGACAGAACGCGAATGTTATCTTGATAACCCGGCTCGTATTTATCGCGCATATCATCGATAAAGCGACACATATCCCTTTCACCACTTGCCGGGAAGAACTTACCCCGTAACGCTGCAATATGGTTTAGCCCCTCAACCCTGGCGCTTATGCCAATCTCAATGGCGCGGGCGGATTCTGTGTTAGCCATGGCGCTACGCCTTAATACCTATCAGATGCGCAAACCAACTGCGGCGCTTGCGTTCCGGTATGTAAGGTTTGTTGCTTTGTGGATGAAAATAAACTTGCTGTGGTTTAGGTGAGCAACGACGCCCGTTAGAATGTTCAAACCACCCAGCATTACGGCATGTTGCGTAAACGCCATGCTTAGGTGCGGGTGACTGATATTTGAGAAAAGGCGCAACGCTAATTACGGGTTCATTTTGCATGATTAAGAATCTCATCAATTATTCTACGAGCTTCGAGTGAAGAAAAAGCCAACCCTAAATAATCGCTTCCGCGTGTTATTTGATAACGTCTAACCTTATAAGGTTTTTTTCGCGGTAATTTCCAAATCGTGAATCCGCGATGGAATGAAATATGCTCATTTAGCTGTATTAATTCCATTTCTACCCTCGCGATATTTTATTGATTTATTACTTCTTGCCCTTCTTATGAGTCCCCTTGATTCAGATTTTCTTTACCACATCAATATTCGCTTTGGTTCTGGCCCTCTGTCATGCCCTGACCGGTGTAAAACAGCCGGATAACACTATCAATCTGCTTGGCACTGGCTATATCTCCGGTGGTATAGGCATCGTCTAATGCATCTTCCAGATCAATACTCAGACGGTAGGCGTAGTCGTTAATTAACCACTGGCGTAGCTCAAGGGCTATAGCCGTCGCAGCACGGAGATTTGCCAACTTGGCTTGATAGCCCTGCATTAGTTCGTTTATCAATGTGGCGTAGATCGGCTGCATTGTCTTTCCTCTACAAACGTCGGCGAGCCTGGCGCTCTACGTCTGCTTTGCGCGCCCGATAAGCTTTGCGCATGGCTTCGGCACGTTTCTGCCGGATCCTGTCTATCTCTCTGTCGAAGAATGCATAGAGTATGAAGCCAACAGGGATCATGCTGAGTAGCACGAGGGTGAAATCACTCATTGGCGGCAAGCTCCCCTCCTTCTTTCTCCAAAGGTTGAGCTTTTATCAAGATGGTTAAACCCATCCAGATACATAAGAGCGTAATAAGCCACCATGTTTACTTGAAGTAATTCTCTTCTGTTGGGAATCATTCGTGGTGCCATTGGCAGATACCCTCCCTCAACATCGTCTTGAACCCGCTTCAAGGTCGTTTCGTAAAAGTCAGCAAACTCTTTAAGCTTCATTTTAGGCTTGATTTTTTTTTCAATCAGATGGGTAAGAGCAAGCTCCATAGCCTCACGCTCGCGAGCGCCGCAGACCGGCAATCTCACCACATTTCTGGCATTTGATGTCGCTGCCCTAACGGGGGTGCTTTTATGTGTTGCCGTCATACGCTATCCTCTTAGATCGGTTTAGATTGGCTTAAACAACCTCCGATATAGGAGGTTAAATAATCCTAACTCCTATATAGGCGGACTGTCAATGACTCTAAGTGAAAAAATGAAGGCGATTAGAAAAGCTGAAGGTTTAACCATGGCAGAGTTTTGCCAACTTATTGAAATATCAACAAGTACCATGGAAAAATATGAAATGGGGAAATTTGAACCCGGCGGAACAGCCTTAACGAAGATAACCCACCACTCACGATTCATGAAATACACGCTGTGGTTAATGTCTGATCAAATAGCTCCAGAATCCGGACAAATATCTCCATCTCTCTCCCCTGATGGGTACAGCAAAACATCCAACAACCAAAGAATCAAAAAGGCTGGCTGATCGCCTTGAAGATCATGAAGAAATGGTCTATCGGCGGCATATGCAGCGAAAAAACACATTGGTTAGATAATGACTAATGATCAATAACAAGATGAAAAGAAACTTTTTTTAAAAGCAGGAAGCATGAGCATTAAATCACTAGGAACCGACGGCTGGCTGGTTGATGTTCGCCCCCAAGGACGTACTGGGAAGCGTATTCGCAAAAAATTTTCTACGAAGTCAGAGGCTCAACAATATGAACGTTGGGCCATTGCAACACTGAATAACAAGGATTGGCTAGATAAACCCACAGATCGTCGGCCATTGTCAGTGTTAATTGAATTATGGTGGAAGCACAAAGGGCAGTTACTCAGAGATGGCCCTCGACTGCATCGAAAACTTATTGCGCTGGATCAAAGAATGAAGCACACCACGGCAGATAAGATTAGCCCTGCTACTTTCTCTGACTATAGAGCACTGAGGCTAGAGCAAGGGATAAAGCCAAAAACGATTAACATAGAGCAAGAGTTTCTTGGCAATGTTTTCTCAACCCTCATTACCCTGGGGCATTACCACTGTGAGAATCCACTGGCTGGAATGAAAAAAATCAAGCTAGTTAAAAAAAGAAATGGGATTTTTGCACCTAAGTGAAAGAGACTGTAAAATAATCTGTGTAAATGGCATTTTGAGGAAAACCTTCAAAGGATAACAAAATGCCTATCAGCAACGAACTTATTGACCAACTGCTTCAAGATTGTCACTCCCCTCAGGATCTGCTGGGTGAATCAGGCCTACTCAAGGTGCTGACTAAAAGACTGGCGGAACGGGTTCTTGAAGCTGAGATGGAGATGCACCTTGGGTATGCTAAGCATGACCCGGCTGGTAATCATTCAGGCAACTCACGCAATGGCAAGATATCCAAGAGCGTACGTAGCCAAAATGGGGAGATCGAGCTCGATATTCCGCGCGACCGCAACAGTACCTTCGAGCCGACACTGATCGGTAAGCACGAAAAACAGCTTAACGGCTTCGATGACCGCATTATTTCTCTCTATTCCAGAGGGTTATCAACCCGTGATATTCAGGCACACTTTAAAGAAGTCTACGGGGTCGATGTTTCCGCTGGCTTCATTTCTCAAGTGACCAATGCTGTGATGGATGAAGTTAAGCGCTGGCAGCAACGGCCGCTGGATGCGCTTTATCCCATTGTTTACCTTGACTGTATTGTTGTCAAAAGCCAGGACGGCGGAGCCGTGGCCAACAAGTCTGTTTATCTGGCCCTCGGCGTCAACGGCCAGGGCGAAAAAGAGCTGCTGGGGCTATGGATAGCCAAAACTGAGGGGGCCAAGTTCTGGTTATCTGTGATGACAGAACTGAAAAATCGTGGGCTAAAGGACATCTTCGTCGCCTGCTGCGATGGCCTGAAAGGCTTTCCTGATGCCATTGAAGCTGTTTACCCGCATACGCGGGTACAGCTCTGCATTGTGCATCAGGTGCGGAACTCGCTGCGCTACGTCGGCTGGAAAGAGCGTAAGGCCGTTGCTGCTGACCTGCGCACCATCTATAGTTCCGCAACGCTAGAGGGCGCTGAAGAGGCCCTGGATGCCTTCGCGGCCAAATGGGATGAACAGTTCCCGACGATCAGCCCGTCGTGGAGAAATAATTGGGAACGTCTCATCGTCATTTTTGACTTTCCGCCGGAGATCCGCAAGGTTATCTACACCACCAACGCGATAGAGTCGTTAAATGCTTCATTGCGCAAGATAACGAAAACGCGACGAATATTTCCAACGGATGACTCGGTGATAAAATTACTCTATCTAGCCTTGCATAATATCTCTGCTAAATGGACCTTGCCAATCAGAGACTGGAAACCTGCTATGAGCCAATTCATGTTGATGTATGGAGAACGAATCTCCGGTTAAGCAATGGAGCCATTTACACAAAATTCTTTACAGACTCAAGTGAAATTGCAGATCTGTTATCTCGTCTTGAAGGAGATAATCAACGGGTCACAAAGCTATGCCTAGCTACGGGGGCACGCTGGAGCGAGTCCGCGTCAATGACCGCAGATCGTGTAATTCACGAAAAAGTTACATTCATCCGCACTAAGAATGGAACTAATCGCACCGTACCAATATCTCCAGAAATGGCAAAAGAAATTACAAAAGACCGCAGACATGTCCTGTTCCCAAACGCAAACTACCAAGAAGTACGCAGAACTATAAAAAATGTTGCCCCGCATCTGCCTGATGGCCAAGGGACTCACGTACTTCGACATACATTCGCCAGTCACTTTATGATGAACGGAGGTAATATCCTAGCGCTACAGAAAATCCTAGGTCACAGCCAAATAGAACAAACCATGGTATATGCTCATTTTGCCCCTGATTATCTAAACGACGCAGTAAAATTTAACCCACTGATGAAAATAACGTGATAACAAACTACAATAAAAATAGCCGTGGTGAGCGTAAAAAAAACGTCCACAAAATGGCCCAAACACATCGGTTTTGTTGGATTTAGATTGCCTTCAATTACAGAGCAATGTATTGTAATAAAATCAATTTACTGATTTTAAACATAATCATCGAGAGGCTGATGCCTCCCATCTGCGTTTCTGGCCAGCGCTCATGGACTGGAATTTTCATTCACACATTCATGCGACAGACATTGCATTGAAAAAACGACACGTATCATGACCTTATCAACCCAAAGCAGCAAAACCAAAGCCTGGCTGGACAGCTTGCGTCCGAAAACGCTTCCATTATAGCCAAGCGACTTAATTTTGATTACACCATATGGACTGAGAACAAACTCTCTGTATCGCAACCCATCTCTCTTTTTTTGCTTTTTGCTTGTGCCCATTTATGCTCAATTGGGTTAAGATCTGGCGAATATGTAGGCAAATACTCCACCATATACCCTGCATCGATGATGACTTGTTGAATATTATGTTTTTTGTGAAAAGTGGCATTGTCCATCATGATTACACTGTTTTTAGGGAGTACTGGGATAAGGACTTGTGTGACCCAGGCATAGAAAACATCGCTGTTAATATTGATATCAAATAATCCGATAGCAAACAGCGTTGTGCCTAATAAAGCGCCGATAACATTTGTTCTTCCCCTAGCTCCCCAGTTCTTCAGGCCAAAACACCGTTGACCTTTTGGGGAATAGCCGTGAGTCCGTGGGGCATCGTGTGAAAAACCACTTTCATCAATAAAAACAATAGGTTTACCTTCTTTTTCATACTGTTGTTTTTTTTGTTGAAATCCCTGCCGGGCGTTTTCGTCGGCTTTCGGATGACGTAGAGTTTTTTTTATAGGTCAATCCCAGCTTTTTAAGCGCTTGCCAAATGGCCTTCTGACAAACGCCAAAACGCTCTGCACGTTCTTTTTGGTAAGCATCTGGATATTGTTCAACATCTTTTATCAACTCGGATTTATCGATCTTTCGCTGACGCGTGGTCGATGCTTTTGACTCTATAGCTAAACGACTTAATTTTGATTACATTATTTAAATGAGCTATTCAATTGATTTTAGACGTAAAGTGATATCTACACGGAAAAACGAAGGGTTGAGTATCCGAGAAACAGCGAAGCAATTTCGGATTGGCCCTGCCTCTGTATCGCGTTGGATTAATCAAATAGAGTCAAAAGCATCGACCACGCGTCAGCGAAAGATCGATAAATCCGAGTTGATAAAAGATGTTGAACAATATCCAGATGCTTACCAAAAAGAACGTGCAGAGCGTTTTGGCGTTTGTCAGAAGGCCATTTGGCAAGCGCTTAAAAAGCTGGGATTGACCTATAAAAAAAACTCTACGTCATCCGAAAGCCGACGAAAACGCCCGGCAGGGATTTCAACAAAAAAAACAACAGTATGAAAAAGAAGGTAAACCTATTGTTTTTATTGATGAAAGTGGTTTTTCACACGATGCCCCACGGACTCACGGCTATTCCCCAAAAGGTCAACGGTGTTTTGGCCTGAAGAACTGGGGAGCTAGGGGAAGAACAAATGTTATCGGCGCTTTATTAGGCACAACGCTGTTTGCTATCGGATTATTTGATATCAATATTAACAGCGATGTTTTCTATGCCTGGGTCACACAAGTCCTTATCCCAGTACTCCCTAAAAACAGTGTAATCATGATGGACAATGCCACTTTTCACAAAAAACATAATATTCAACAAGTCATCATCGATGCAGGGTATATGGTGGAGTATTTGCCTACATATTCGCCAGATCTTAACCCAATTGAGCATAAATGGGCACAAGCAAAAAGCAAAAAAAGAGAGATGGGTTGCGATACAGAGAGTTTGTTCTCAGTCCATATGGTGTAATCAAAATTAAGTCGCTTGGCTATATTTGATTAATCCAACGCGATACAGAGGCAGGGCCAATCCGAAATTGCTTCGCTGTTTCTCGGATACTCAACCCTTCGTTTTTCCGTGTAGATATCACTTTACGTCTAAAATCAATTGAATAGCTCATTTAAATAATGTAATCAAAATTAAGTCGTTTAGCTATACTGATACGCATCAAGTTAACATTTGATGATTTTGCCAACACTTGCCTTTAAGGGATATACTCAGGATCCCGGCGGCAAACTGACGTTAATCCGATGAAATACGATACTTCCGAGCTGTGCGATATCTATCACGAAGAGGTGAACGTTGTTGAACCTCTGTTTTCCAACTTTGGAGGACGCACTTCCTTTGGTGGCAAAATCACCACGGTGAAATGCTTTGAGGATAACGGCATCCTCTACGATGTGCTGGAAGAGAGCGGCGTAGGCCGTGTACTTCTGGTGGATGGCGGCGGTTCTTTGCGTCGTGCCTTGATCGATGCCGAATTGGCCCGTCTGGCAACACAAAGCGCCTGGGAAGGCATTGTCGTCTACGGTGCGGTGCGCCAGGTGGACGATCTGGAAGAGTTGGATATCGGCATTCAGGCCATGGCCGCCATTCCAGTGGGTGCCGCCAGTGAAGGGGTTGGCGAAAGCGATATTCGCGTCAATTTCGGCGGCGTGACCTTCTTCTCCGGCGATCATCTGTATGCCGATAATACCGGCATTATCCTGTCGGAAGATCCGCTGGATATCGAATAGTTCGGCAAGCGCGTATTAATAAAAAAGGGCGCAATGCGCCCTTTTTTGACTTTTGCGTTTCTCGCTTAGACTTCTTCCATCTTGCCCAGCAGCGCGCGCAGGCGTTCCTGCCAGACAACCTGTTCTTCTTTCAAGTGTTCGTTTTCACGCACCAGGGTTTCACGGGATTCAGCGGCCTGCTGTACTTCCTGGCTCAACTGACCGTTCTTTTCTTTCAGCTCTTCGATTTCCATTTGCAATAATGTAATGGTATCAATCGCCTGCTGAACTTTGGCTTCCAGTTTCTCAAACACTTCAAATGACATTCTTTAACCCCTTTTAATCGCAAGGCACCAATGAGGCGTACTATCTCCCCTTCCCATGCCAATCCCGTTTCACATACGCTCGCTATCACGCTTGCGTTAAGGATGGCACTCCACCAGCACGTCTCTTTCGTTCAGTGTATCGGTAAATTGTATGGGGCTGTCAGGGCGCTGTCTAGCAGGCATCCACTCTGATGGGAGTCTTGATCGTTTTTTTGCCACCACAATCAGTGCAAACTGAAATTACGTGCTTGCTTGTATCATAATTTGCACGCTACCTTTCTGCCCACCCGCGCTCATGTTAACAACGTTAACGCCGTCATTAACATGAAACGGGCGTAAGTAACCGTACAGTGGCGCTTTGATAGGCGAATACGCTCATTTTTATGACGAACAACACACATTTTGATTTCGATATTTCTCGTTTTCTAACATTAACGATAAATTCACATCGTCCACACATTTATACAGGGTCGCTCTATGTCAGCGGCCTGAACATTACTCTGTAGCCCCGTAAACAGGAAACCATTATGAGTCAATCAAGAGTGCCAACCTTAAAAGGCCAATGTATCGCCGAGTTTCTCGGCACCGGTCTGCTAATCTTCTTTGGAGTGGGTTGCGTGGCAGCGTTAAAACTTGCCGGTGCCAGCTTTGGTCAATGGGAAATCAGCGCCGTCTGGGGTTTAGGCGTCGCCATGGCGGTCTACCTGACCGCGGCTATTTCCGGTGCCCACCTCAACCCGGCGGTCACTATCGCCCTGTGGCTGTTCGCCTGCTTTGACGGACGCAAAGTGGTTCCTTACATCATTGCACAGGTGGCGGGTGCCTTCTGCTCTGCCGCGTTGGTGTATGGCCTTTATCACAATTTGTTCGCAGATTTTGAACAGACTCACAACATCGTGCGCGGTAGTGTGGAAAGTTTAAATCTGGCGGGCACGTTCTCAACCTATCCGCATCCGCAGATTTCCGTATTCCAGGCCTTCGTGGTGGAAATGGTTATCACCGCCGTACTGATGTGTTTGATCCTGGCGCTCACCGACGATGGCAACGGCGTGCCACGCGGTCCGTTAGCGCCGCTGCTGATCGGTATCCTGATCGCAGTAATCGGTGCCTCTATGGGGCCGTTGACCGGGTTTGCGTTAAACCCAGCACGCGACTTCGGTCCAAAACTGTTCGCCTATCTGGCAGGCTGGGGACAAGTGGCCTTCACCGGCGCGCGTGATATTCCTTATTTCCTCGTGCCGATTTTCGGACCGATCGTTGGGGCATGTTTGGGTGCCTTCGGCTACCGCGCTCTGATCGGCCGTAACTTGCCTTGCGATGTCTGCGAAGTAGAAGACAAAGAAACGCAGCGCACTGAAGCACGCTAAGCGACGCCCACGGCATACGCTTTTTTACCCGCTACACAACAGGATTAGAACCTATGACACCGGAAAAAAAATACATTGTCGCGCTGGATCAGGGTACTACCAGCTCCCGCGCCGTCATACTCGATCATGATGCCAACATCATCGCCATCTCCCAGCGCGAATTCACCCAGATTTACCCCAAAGCGGGCTGGGTTGAACACGACCCGATGGAAATCTGGGCAACGCAAAGCGCTACCCTGGTTGAAGTGCTGGCCAAAGCCGATATCAGCTCCGATGAAGTCGCCGGTATTGGTATCACCAACCAGCGTGAAACCACGGTGGTGTGGGAAAAAGAGACAGGCAAACCGATTTACAACGCTATCGTATGGCAATGCCGTCGTACCGCTGATATTTGTGAAACCCTGAAAAAACAAGGCCTGGAAGATTATATCCGTACCAACACGGGCCTGGTGGTTGACCCTTACTTCTCCGGCACCAAGGTGAAGTGGATTCTTGACAACGTGGAAGGGGCACGCGAGCGCGCCAAACGTGGCGAACTGCTGTTCGGCACCATTGATACCTGGCTGATTTGGAAAATGACCCAGGGTCGCGTACACGTGACCGATTACACCAACGCCTCACGTACCATGCTGTTCAACATCAAGACGTTGGACTGGGACGACCGCATGCTGGAAGCGCTGGATATCCCGCGTATTATGCTGCCGCAAGTGCGTCCTTCTTCCGAAGTCTATGGTCAAACCAACATTGGCGGTAAAGGCGGCACGCGTATTCCTATCGCAGGTATCGCCGGTGACCAGCAAGCTGCACTGTACGGCCAGCTTTGCGTTCAGCCGGGCATGGCGAAAAATACCTACGGTACAGGCTGCTTCCTGCTGATGAACACGGGCAAAGAGCCGGTGAAATCCCAGCATGGCCTGCTGACCACCATCGCTTGCGGCCCGCGTGGCGAAGTGAACTACGCGCTGGAAGGTTCTGTATTCGTGGGCGGTGCCTCTATCCAATGGCTGCGTGATGAGCTGAAACTGATCGGTGAATCCATGGACTCCGAATATTTCGCCACCAAGGTGAAAGATTCTAACGGTGTCTACGTTGTCCCGGCCTTTACCGGACTGGGCGCACCTTATTGGGACCCTTATGCCCGTGGTGCCATCTTCGGTCTGACGCGCGGCGTGAATTCCAACCACATCATCCGTGCTACGTTGGAATCCATTGCTTATCAAACGCGTGACGTGCTGGATGCGATGCAGGCGGATTCAGGCACACGTCTGCAATCACTGCGCGTTGATGGCGGTGCCGTTGCTAACAACTTCCTGATGCAGTTCCAGTCCGATATCCTCGGCACCCGCGTAGAACGCCCTGAAATGCGCGAATCTACCGCACTGGGTGCCGCGTTCCTGGCAGGTCTGGCTACTGGCTTCTGGAATGATTTGGATGAAGTGAAGAGCAAGGCAACGATTGAACGTGAATTCCGCCCCAGCATTGAAACCGTGGAGCGTAACTATCGTTACAGCGGCTGGAAGAAAGCCGTGGCGCGTGCTCAAGCGTGGGAACATCACGAATAATTCCCGTAGGGAAAACAAAAAGGGCGCAGCGGTAGCTGCGCCCTTTTTTATTAACCGGCAACGGGTAATCGCTCAGGCGTCAGCGCATTGATGCAGCGCTGTACCACGCCGTCGACGGGTGGGGCAATATCGACCGCTACCACATCCGTTTCGTCCGCCAGTGGCGTTTCCAGCGCCATAAACTGGCTTTTGAGCAAACTTTCCTGCATGAAATGGACTTCGCGCTGCTGCATACGTGCTAGCACCAGCGCGTAATCGCCTGTCAGCCAAAGAAAGGTGATGCCGTGATTATCCTTTCTAAGCCGATCGCGGTAGCGCTTTTTCAGCGATGAGCAGACCAAAATACCTGTCTCATTCTTTTGTTGCAGGCTAAAGATCACATCGTTTAACCGCTCGAGCCAAGGCTCACGGTCATCATCATTCAGCGCCTGCCCTTGCGACATCTTGAGTATATTGTGACGCGGATGCAAATCGTCACCATCGATGAACTTGGCCCCTAACCGCTGTGCCAAACGCGCACCCACGCTCGATTTTCCCGTGCTGGATACGCCCATGATCACCACGCATTGTCCTGCCATAACGGCTCCTTGTTACATTGCGTGTTTAAACGGCAACCAGCATGCCGCCATCCACAAACAACAAATGTCCGTTAACAAAATCAGAGGCGCGTGAAGAGAGATAAACCGCCGCGCCGATCAGCTCTTCCGGATTACCCCAGCGCGCCGCGGGGGTACGTTTACACAGCCATTGGGTAAAGGCTTCATCCTCGACCAGCGCTTTGGTCATGTCGGTTTTGAAATAACCCGGCGCAATGCCATTGACCTGAATGTTATAACGCGCAAGCTCAACGCACATCCCGCGCGTCAGCATTTTTACCGCCCCTTTTGAGGCAGCGTAAGGCGTAATAGTGTCTCGCCCAAGCTCACTCTGCATTGAACAGATATTAATAATTTTGCCGCGTTGCCGTTTCACCATAAAGCGAGATACAGCCTGAGACACCAGAAACACGGATTTCTGATTGACGTCGATCACCGCATCCCACTCATTTTCAGGAAACTCAGTGAAAGGGTGACGGCGTTGGATACCCGCATTATTAATCAGCACGTCGATTGCGCCAATATTTTCTTCAATATCAGCAATGGCGTTATTAACTGCCTGACCGTTGGTCACATCAAAAGCACAGGCATAGGCCACAAATCCGGCATCACGTAATTGGCTGGCAGCATGTTCAGCACGATCGTCGGTAATATAGCCAAGCGACTTAATTTTGATTACACCATATGGATTGAGAACAAACTCTCTGTATCGCAACCCATCTCTCTTTTTTTGCTTTTTGCTTGTGCCCATTTATGCTCAATTGGGTTAAGATCTGGCGAATATGTAGGCAAATACTCCACCATATACCCTGCATCGATGATGACTTGTTGAATATTATGTTTTTTGTGAAAAGTGGCATTGTCCATCATGATTACACTGTTTTTAGGGAGTACTGGGATAAGGACTTGTGTGACCCAGGCATAGAAAACATCGCTGTTAATATTGATATCAAATAATCCGATAGCAAACAGCGTTGTGCCTAATAAAGCGCCGATAACATTTGTTCTTCCCCTAGCTCCCCAGTTCTTCAGGCCAAAACACCGTTGACCTTTTGGGGAATAGCCGTGAGTCCGTGGGGCATCGTGTGAAAAACCACTTTCATCAATAAAAACAATAGGTTTACCTTCTTTTTCATACTGTTGTTTTTTTTGTTGAAATCCCTGCCGGGCGTTTTCGTCGGCTTTCGGATGACGTAGAGTTTTTTTTATAGGTCAATCCCAGCTTTTTAAGCGCTTGCCAAATGGCCTTCTGACAAACGCCAAAACGCTCTGCACGTTCTTTTTGGTAAGCATCTGGATATTGTTCAACATCTTTTATCAACTCGGATTTATCGATCTTTCGCTGACGCGTGGTCGATGCTTTTGACTCTATTTGATTAATCCAACGCGATACAGAGGCAGGGCCAATCCGAAATTGCTTCGCTGTTTCTCGGATACTCAACCCTTCGTTTTTCCGTGTAGATATCACTTTACGTCTAAAATCAATTGAATAGCTCATTTAAATAATGTAATCAAAATTAAGTCGTTTAGCTATATCATTGATAATAATATCGGTACCTTGCTCGGCTAACCCTTTGGCCAACAGAAAACCAATACCTTGTGCTGAGCCGGTAATAAGGACTTTTTTATTCGTTAACGAAAAAAGATCTTTCATTATGCTTTCCCGATAAATAATAGAACGGCATGTCCTATTGATAGCGATAAGGAACTCAAAACCCACTGAGAAGAGGGCTCAATAAGTGATAATGTGGAGCACCGCTGTCATGAAAAATAACAGCGGCACAAATAACATCGCCAATGCCAGACGCCTTATTATCAAACCGGTTTATTGCCAGCAAAACTGTGAGGAAGATCACTCAACATCATGTTACGAAAGGAGGTTACTCTTTACGTGATCCGCTGCGCGTATTTCCACTGGAATATCGGCTACCGTTTGTTTCCCACAGGCTAACACACGAAAAACACTTATTATTTTCGCTCTCATCGCCATGTTACGAGAGGTATTCCAGTAACACGCTTTCCTTTTTCCAGAGCGGCAGTGCATAATCCTCGTTTTGAATCAGGCGACATTCGGGCTTTCCTGCATGAAGAACCAACGCGTTACGTTACAGGACATCGCACAATTATCAGGCGTCACCAAGATGACCGTCAGTCGTTATCTGCGTACGCCGGATAAAGTCTCGCCTGAAACCGCCCAGCGCATCGCCCAGGTGATGGCAGAAGTGAATTACACCCACGATGAGCGCAAAGAGGCAACACAAGCGCCCGCACCGCGCATCGGCATTCTGGTGCCCTCTTTTAATAACCAGATTTTCTCCGATCTGTTGGCCGGGATTGAATCGGTTACCGCGCTAAGCAGCTACCAAACGTTGGTGGTCAATTACAACTACGACAAGACACGGGAAGAACAGCAGATCGTTAACCTGCTGTCTTGTAACATCGCCGGCTTAATTCTCACCGACTCCGAGCACACGCTGTGCGCCAACAAATACCTCGATTCCACCAATATCCCCGTCGCTCAGGTGATGGATCTGGAGCCGCTGCCAGGCCGCATTGTGGTCGGGTTCAACAATACGCAGGCCGCCTATGATATGACGGTAGCAATTCTGGCTAGCGGTAAACGCCACGTGCTCTACTTTGGTTCCATGTCCGATGTGCGCGACCGTAAGCGCTATCAGGGCTATAGCCGCGCCATGCAGGAAGCGGGATTAGAACCGATGCAAATTTCGCCCAACAAGGTCTCATCGGTATCCATTGGCGCTGATATGCTGGCACTGATACGTCAGATGTATCCACAGGTTGATGCCATCTTCTGTACCAACGACGATATCGCCGTTGGGGTACTGCAAGAGTGCCTGCGCCTGTCGCTTAACATACCGGGTCACATCGCGATTTCCGGTTTCCACGGTTTAGATATTGGGCAAGCCACCACACCGTCTATTGCCAGCGTTGTCACGCCCCGTTTTGAAATGGGTAAAGTGGCAACAGAAATATTAATCAAAAAAATCAATAAGCTGCCAACGATAGAATACGTTGATTTGCATTATCGCCTGTCTCTGGGCGGCACGCTATAGCCGCCCGCCAACAACTTAATAGCCACCAACATGCGGCGTGACTCGCCGCCAAATATCAGGCCGATCACGTTGCCGGTAACATCTTTTTTTAACATGATTTACAGTTATAGCCAACCGACTTAAAAATGATTACATCCTATGCCCTGATATGCGGCAAAGAAGCATAGCTGGCTGTTATCAAAATAATGTCGCTTGGCTATATGTATGTCACAAAAATAAAATCGGAAAAAGGTTCTCATATTTACAACGTCAACAAGGCCTGATGACAGTAACGTTTATAATAAGAACCTATCCCAATAGGATTTTATTCCAGACAATGATGCTGCAGGTAAAATGCAGCATCGCCTCATAATTTTCGACTTTCTTCTCCCAGCGAGTCAGAACCCGACGAAAGCGATTCATCCAGCTGTGCGTTCTCCCCCCATGTCAGGGTAGTTGTCGCCTCTGAGTGAAAAAAATCTAGGGGGCTGGAGAAGCTGTTCATGGGAAGGGCTTTGTTGAATAAATCAGAATTAGCCGACAGGATGACTCCCTCTGCTACACCTGTTATCCTATCCTATCCTATCCTATCCTATCCTATCCTATCCTATCCTATCCTATCCTATCCTATCCTATCCTATCCTGACGCTGTGTGGCATAGGCTTTGTTGAATAATTTAACGTTTTGATTTACAACTTCTTTAGGTGGGATGCATGTACAGAAAATGTATTTTGTTAGAGCGATAAATCAAATAGTTAGCACAATAAAAAGCATTACGGTAGTAAAATTTAGTCGTTAAAATTTTATAATACCCATTTAAATCAGTATTTTAAATTATTCAACAAAGCCTGTGGCATACCCAACAACGTCATACGGTTCAGCGCTTTGACCATCGCTATGGCTTCACCTACTTGAGCCTCATAGTCACGCAGGCTCAGATGGCCACCCAGCAAAGTTTTTATGCGGAACATCGCTGTTTCTGCCACTGAACGCCGGTGATAACCCACTTTCTTTTTCCACATATCATTACTCCCGCTCAGACGCTGATTCGCCACCGCATGGTTACGTTCATGGTACTTGTCCGGCCAGTATTTGGCTCCGCTTCGCGGCGGGATAAGGGGCCTGATTTTCTTTCTTAGCAACGCATCGTGGCAGTAACGGGCGTCATAAGCACCGTCTGCTGACACTTCCCTGATTTTTCGGTGGGTTTGGCTAATCAGGCCCGGCAGTGCCTGCGCATCTGTCGTTCCGCTGAGCGATAAGTCGGCACAGATAATCTCATGCGTCGCACTGTCTGCTGCCAGATGAAGCTTGCGCCACACTCTTCGTCTGTCAGACCCATGCTGCCTGACTTTCCATTCACCTTCGCCAAAGACCTTCAGACCGGTACTGTCGATGACCAGATGCGAGATTTCACCACGCGTTGGCGTTTTTATGCTGATACTGACGGTTTTTGCCCGCCGACTGACCAGAGAGTAGTCCGGGCAGCGCAGTGGCAGGCTCATCAGTGTAAAAACCGAGTCGACAAAGCCCTGTAATGCCCGGAGCGACAGGTTAAACACGCGCTTTATCATCAAAACCGTGTTAACAGCCATATCGGTGTAGTAAAGCGGCCGACCACGACCTTCAGGCGAAGCACTGTCAGTCCATGCAGCGATGGCCGACTCATCAAGCCAGACCGTCAGGGAGCCGCGTTGTCTGAGTGCTTTGTTGTAGGTGGGCCAGTTGGTGATTTTAAACTTTTGCTTTGCCATGGGGAGCTGCTATCGGGAGCGATGATAGTGCTTTGATCCGGCGATCCCCTGAAAGTTCGATTTATTCAACAAATCCCATGGGAAGCTATTCGCCAGAACGTAAAGCGGCTGTGATCGCCAGAATGTTGCCGCCGCATAGTCAGTCTATTTACCAGATATCCCGCCTGGAAGGCATTCCCGCCAATACGCTTTATGGCTGGCGGTCTCAGGCTGGAATTCCGACTCAGTCGGCAGCCAGTGAGAGTAAACTCCACCTGGAGTGGTCTCAGGATGCGCGCTTCGCCGTTATCGTTGAAACCGCGCCGCTTTCTGCTCATGCTGTGGCTGAATACTGTCGCCGTAAAGGCCTCTATCCTGAACAGATTCAGCAGGGCTTTGTTGAATAAATCGAACTTTCAGGGGATCGCCGGATCAAAGCACTATCATCGCTCCCGATAGCAGCTCCCCATGGCAAAGCAAAAGTTTAAAATCACCAACTGGCCCACCTACAACAAAGCACTCAGACAACGCGGCTCCCTGACGGTCTGGCTTGATGAGTCGGCCATCGCTGCATGGACTGACAGTGCTTCGCCTGAAGGTCGTGGTCGGCCGCTTTACTACACCGATATGGCTGTTACCACGGTTTTGATGATAAAGCGCGTGTTTAACCTGTCGCTCCGGGCATTACAGGGCTTTGCCGACTCGGTTTTTACACTGATGAGCCTGCCACTGCGCTGCCCGGACTACTCTCTGGTCAGTCGGCGGGCAAAAACCGTCAGTATCAGCATAAAAACGCCAACGCGTGGTGAAATCTCGCATCTGGTCATCGACAGTACCGGTCTGAAGGTCTTTGGCGAAGGTGAATGGAAAGTCAGGCAGCATGGGGCTGACAGACGAAGAGTGTGGCGCAAGCTTCATCTGGCAGCAGACAGTGCGACGCATGAGATTATCTGTGCCGACTTATCGCTCAGCGGAACGACAGATGCGCAGGCACTGCCGGGCCTGATTAACCAAACCCACCGAAAAATCAGGGAAGTGTCAGCAGACGGTGCTTATGACGCCCGTTACTGCCACGATGCGTTGCTAAGAAAGAAAATCAGGCCCCTTATCCCGCCGCGAAGCGGAGCCAAATACTGGCCGGACAAGTACCATGAACGTAACCATGCGGTGGCGAATCAGCGTCTGAGCGGGAGTAATGATATGTGGAAAAAGAAAGTGGGTTATCACCGGCGTTCAGTGGCAGAAACAGCGATGTTCCGCATAAAAACTTTGCTGGGTGGCCATCTGAGCCTGCGTGACTATGAGGCTCAAGTAGGTGAAGCCATAGCGATGGTCAAAGCGCTGAACCGTATGACGTTGTTGGGTATGCCACACAGCGTCAGGATAGGATAACAGGTGTAGCAGAGGGAGTCATCCTGTCGGCTAATTCTGATTTATTCAACAAAGCCCAGGTAACCATGATGACGACTAAAAAATTAGCTGTTCAGCGTTGGTGGTATTTAATGCCCATCATTTTTATTACCTACAGCCTCGCCTATCTCGATCGCGCCAATTATGGTTTCGCGGCCGCGTCAGGTATCGAGGTGGATTTGGGCATCAGCAAGGGAACGTCTTCACTGATTGGCGCGCTGTTCTTTCTCGGTTATTTCTTCTTTCAGGTACCGGGCTCCATTTACGCGGTTAAACGCAGCGTGCGCAAACTGATTTTTGTCAGCCTGATCTTGTGGGGGTTGTGTGCCGCCACCACCGGATTGGTCAATAATATCCCGATGCTGATGGTGATCCGTTTCATCCTCGGCGTGGTAGAAGCCGCGGTGATGCCCTCCATGCTGATCTACATCAGCACCTGGTTCACCAAAGAGGAACGCTCACGCGCCAACACCTTCCTGGTATTGGGCAATCCGGTCACCGTGCTGTGGATGTCCATCGTTTCCGGCTACCTGATCAATGCGTTCGGCTGGCTTGAAATGTTCATTATCGAAGGTGCGCCGGCGATTATCTGGGCGTTTATCTGGTGGTTCCTGGTGCGCGATAAGCCGTCCGAAGTCACCTGGATGAGTGCGCAGGAAAAAGCGGACTTCCAGGCGGTGATGGATGCGGAACAAAAGAACATCAAACCGGTACGCAACTACGGTGAGGCCTTGCGTTCACGCAACGTGATTATTCTGTGTGCTGTACATGCCTTCTGGAGCATCGGGGTTTACGGCGTTATGATGTGGATGCCGTCGATCCTCAAATCTGCGGCCTCACTGGATATCGTCTCCGTCGGCTGGCTCTCGGCACTGCCTTACTTCGCCGCCATTGTGCTGATGCTGACGGTCTCCTGGCTGTCGTACAAAATGCAAAACCGTAAGCTCTATATCTGGCCTCTGCTGTTGATCGCGTCGTTAGCCTTCTTCACTTCTTACGCCATCGGTGCGCAACATTTCTGGGTGTCTTATGCGCTGTTAGTGGTTGCGGCCGCCTGCATGTATGCTCCCTATGGCCCGTTCTTCGCGCTGATTCCTGAACTGCTGCCTAAAAACGTTTCTGGGGTATCGATTGGTTTGATCAACAGCTTTGGCGCGCTGTGCGCATTCCTCGGCGCCTGGCTGGTTGGTTACCTCAAAGGCATTACCGGCAACCCGAGCATGTCCTATAGCTTTATGGCCGTTGCCTTGCTGCTCTCGGTACTATAGCTAAACGACTTAATTTTGATTACATTATTTAAATGAGCTATTCAATTGATTTTAGACGTAAAGTGATATCTACACGGAAAAACGAAGGGTTGAGTGGCTTTGTTGAATAATTTAACGTTTTGATTTACAACTTCTTTAGGTGGGATGCATGTACAGAAAATGTATTTTGTTAGAGCGATAAATCAAATAGTTAGCACAATAAAAAGCATTACGGTAGTAAAATTTAGTCGTTAAAATGGCTTTGTTGAATAATTTAAGATACTGATTTATATAAGCATTATAAAATTTCAACGACTAATTTTTCCTCTCGGAATGCTTTTTATTGTGCTAACTATTTGATTTGTCGTTCTAACAAAATACATTCTCTGTAAATGCATTCTAACTAAAGAAGATGTAAATCAAACGGTTAAATTATTCAACAAAGCCCGTTAAAATTTTATAATACCCATTTAAATCAGTATTTTAAATTATTCAACAAAGCCGGGTTGAGTATCCGAGAAACAGCGAAGCAATTTCGGATTGGCCCTGCCTCTGTATCGCGTTGGATTAATCAAATAGAGTCAAAAGCATCGACCACGCGTCAGCGAAAGATCGATAAATCCGAGTTGATAAAAGATGTTGAACAATATCCAGATGCTTACCAAAAAGAACGTGCAGAGCGTTTTGGCGTTTGTCAGAAGGCCATTTGGCAAGCGCTTAAAAAGCTGGGATTGACCTATAAAAAAAACTCTACGTCATCCGAAAGCCGACGAAAACGCCCGGCAGGGATTTCAACAAAAAAAACAACAGTATGAAAAAGAAGGTAAACCTATTGTTTTTATTGATGAAAGTGGTTTTTCACACGATGCCCCACGGACTCACGGCTATTCCCCAAAAGGTCAACGGTGTTTTGGCCTGAAGAACTGGGGAGCTAGGGGAAGAACAAATGTTATCGGCGCTTTATTAGGCACAACGCTGTTTGCTATCGGATTATTTGATATCAATATTAACAGCGATGTTTTCTATGCCTGGGTCACACAAGTCCTTATCCCAGTACTCCCTAAAAACAGTGTAATCATGATGGACAATGCCACTTTTCACAAAAAACATAATATTCAACAAGTCATCATCGATGCAGGGTATATGGTGGAGTATTTGCCTACATATTCGCCAGATCTTAACCCAATTGAGCATAAATGGGCACAAGCAAAAAGCAAAAAAAGAGAGATGGGTTGCGATACAGAGAGTTTGTTCTCAGTCCATATGGTGTAATCAAAATTAAGTCGCTTGGCTATATTAACCATTACGGTGAAAGCACCGGGCAGTGAGAAAAAAGCGCAATTCGCCACGTCACACCGTTAATACGAATGACGCCGCTCAGCAGAGCGGTGTCAACGGTCACGGCCCACCCCCCTTTTATGCATGTCCGTGTGTCCCCGGCGAATCACAACGAGGGGCACGTCGGCGGCTCACGCTGCGACGACCTCATCGCCGCGCATTCGCTGCTCCCTTGATATCATCCTACTGCCGCCCGCAGCGAGTGTGGTAAAATCGCGCTCAATTCCCCCTTTTCCTATTACACAACAGACAGGTATCCATGAAACGTGAATTGGCGATTGAGTTTTCCCGCGTGACAGAAGCTGCTGCGCTGGCAGGCTACAAATGGCTTGGCCGTGGCGATAAAAATGCCGCCGATGGCGTGGCGGTGCAGGCCATGCGCATCATGCTCAATCAGGTTGATATCAACGGGCAAATCGTGATCGGTGAAGGCGAGATCGACGAAGCTCCCATGCTTTACATCGGTGAGCAGGTAGGCACCGGCGTTGGCGATGCCGTGGATATCGCCGTCGATCCAATTGAATGCACACGAATGACTGCGATGGGACAAGCCAATGCGCTCGCCGTACTGGCCGTCGGCGAGAAAGATACCTTTCTGCACGCGCCCGACATGTACATGGAAAAGCTGATCCTCGGTCCTCAGGCAAAAGGGGCTATCAACCTGGCGCTGCCACTGGCGGATAACCTGCGCAATATTGCTATTAAAATTGGCAAGCCGTTACAGCAGCTTACAGTGATCACATTGGCAAAACCGCGTCACGATGGCGTGATTGCCGAAATGCAGCAACTGGGCGTGAAAGTGTTTGCCATTCCCGACGGTGATGTCGCCGCCTCGATTCTGACCTGTATGCCTGACAGCGAAGTCGATGTGCTGTATGGCATCGGCGGTGCCCCAGAAGGGGTGATTTCCGCTGCGGTGATCCGCGCACTGGATGGCGATATGCAAGGTCGACTGCTGGCACGCCATCAGGTTAAAGGGGACAACGAGGAAAACCGTCGTTTAGGCGAGCGTGAGCTGGAACGCTGTGCAGAAATGGGGATTGAAGCCGGACGCGTACTCACGTTGAGCGATATGGCGCGTAATGACAACGTGATCTTCTCGGCGACCGGTATCACCAAAGGCGACCTGTTGGAAGGGATTGCCCGTCGGGGTAACATCGCCACCACCGAAACGCTGCTGATTCGCGGCAAATCACGCACTATCCGGCGTATTCGTTCAACACACTATCTCGATCGCAAAGATCCCGCGTTGCATGACTTCCTGCTCTAATCGCATGACGTCACAACGTCTATTGCATTGATTGTTTCACTGTTGTTAAAAAATCGCGTATCGTAAAGGCCCTCTCCCCTAGCGCACTGTTTCGTAAGGGGGATGGCCTGAATGGCCGAAAAACATCAGGAGCAGAGCACTATGGCAGAGTGGGTAACCGGTAACGTTATTCAGGTAACAAATTGGACGGACAGCCTTTTCAGCATTCAGGTTCAGGCGCCGATTGCCGCGTTTACGGCGGGTCAGTACGCCAAGCTGGGGTTGGAAATTGACGGCGAGCGCATTCAGCGCGGCTATTCTTACGTGAATGCCCCCAGTAATCCCACTCTTGAGTTTTATCTGGTCACGGTGCAGGATGGCAAGCTCAGCCCTCATTTGCACGCTCTGCAACCCGGAATGCCACTGGAAATCACCAAAGATGCAGCGGGTTTCTTTGTGCTGGAAGAAGTTCCTGACTGCGACACGCTGTGGATGCTCGCGACCGGCACCGCCATCGGCCCTTATTTGTCGATTTTAGAGGAAGGGAAGGATCTGGAGCGTTTCCAGCACATCGTATTAGTGCACGCAGCGCGCTTTGCCAATGACCTTAGCTACTTACCCAAGATGCAGCAGCTACAGCAGCGCTACGGCGACAAACTGCGGATACAAACGGTCATCAGCCGGGAAACGCAGGTCGGCTCCCTGACAGGGCGCGTTCCGGCGCTTATCAGCAGCGGGGCGTTGGAGAATGCGGTCGGATTGCCCCTCAATGCGCAAACCAGCCATGTGATGCTGTGCGGTAACCCACAAATGGTACGTGATACCCAGCAATGCCTGAAAGAGCAACGGGAAATGACCAAGCACCTGCGTCGCCGTCCGGGGCATATTACCAGTGAGCATTATTGGTAAGAGGATTTGGTGTGGCTGGCTTACCACTGCCTGGCCGGTTAGGCCACGCGGTGCTTTTTACGCGCTACTGAAACGTTATTTTTCAGAAAAATAGCTAAGCCAGTCATACACATCATCAAACAGCTGATGATGGACAATAATCGTTTTATTTTCCCGACATATCAGCCCTTCACTTTGCCACAGTGCCAGTATTCTGGAGATGGTGACGCGAGTCACGTTGATGATTTGACCGTACTCCTCATGGGTCAACGTCAGCGGCACAGTATACCAGCCTGCTTTAGGCTCAATCCCACCGTCTAATAACATGCTTTTCAGGGCTTTGTTGAATAATTTAAGATACTGATTTATAGCTAAACGACTTAATTTTGATTACATTATTTAAATGAGCTATTCAATTGATTTTAGACGTAAAGTGATATCTACACGGGGCTTTGTTGAATAATTTAAGATACTGATTTATATAAGCATTATAAAATTTCAACGACTAATTTTTCCTCTCGGAATGCTTTTTATTGTGCTAACTATTTGATTTGTCGTTCTAACAAAATACATTCTCTGTAAATGCATTCTAACTAAAGAAGATGTAAATCAAACGGTTAAATTATTCAACAAAGCCTCTACACGGAAAAACGAAGGGTTGAGTATCCGAGAAACAGCGAAGCAATTTCGGATTGGCCCTGCCTCTGTATCGCGTTGGATTAATCAAATAGAGTCAAAAGCATCGACCACGCGTCAGCGAAAGATCGATAAATCCGAGTTGATAAAAGATGTTGAACAATATCCAGATGCTTACCAAAAAGAACGTGCAGAGCGTTTTGGCGTTTGTCAGAAGGCCATTTGGCAAGCGCTTAAAAAGCTGGGATTGACCTATAAAAAAAACTCTACGTCATCCGAAAGCCGACGAAAACGCCCGGCAGGGATTTCAACAAAAAAAACAACAGTATGAAAAAGAAGGTAAACCTATTGTTTTTATTGATGAAAGTGGTTTTTCACACGATGCCCCACGGACTCACGGCTATTCCCCAAAAGGTCAACGGTGTTTTGGCCTGAAGAACTGGGGAGCTAGGGGAAGAACAAATGTTATCGGCGCTTTATTAGGCACAACGCTGTTTGCTATCGGATTATTTGATATCAATATTAACAGCGATGTTTTCTATGCCTGGGTCACACAAGTCCTTATCCCAGTACTCCCTAAAAACAGTGTAATCATGATGGACAATGCCACTTTTCACAAAAAACATAATATTCAACAAGTCATCATCGATGCAGGGTATATGGTGGAGTATTTGCCTACATATTCGCCAGATCTTAACCCAATTGAGCATAAATGGGCACAAGCAAAAAGCAAAAAGCAAAAAAAGAGAGATGGGTTGCGATACAGAGAGTTTGTTCTCAGTCTATATGGTGTAATCAAAATTAAGTCGCTTGGCTATACTGTTGCGGTCGCGCGGAATATCGAGCTCGAGCGCCCCATTTTGGCTACGTACGCTCTTGGATGTCTTGCCATTGCGGGAGTTGCCTGAATTATTACCAGCCGGGTCATGCTTAGCATACCCAAGGTGTATCTCCATCTCAGCTTGAAGAACCCGTTCCGCCAGTCTTTTAGTCAGCACCTTGAGTAGGCCTGATTCACCCAGAAGCTCCTGAGGGGAGTGGCAATCCTGAAGCAGTTGGTCAATAAGTTCGTTGCTGATAGGCATTTTTTGTCCTCTGAAGGTTTTCCTCAAAATGCCATTTACACAGATCTTTTTACACTCTCGCTGAATCAACCTGTAGTGGCATACTGAATTTGGCCACCTAAGTAGAGGTGATATGCTTACCTCATAATTTTTATAGGTGCCAAAATGAGTAAAATAATTACTGCTGAATTTAAATGTGAAACCGCCAAATTAGTCCTTGACCAAAATTATACCTACCAGGAAGCCGCGAAAGCCATTAACGTCAGTCTTTCAGCGATTAGCCGGTGGGTAAGAGCCCTTCGTTTAGAACGTCAAGGGAAAACATCGCCTGGTCTGCCATTAACACCTGAACAAATTGAGTTCAGAGAAATGAAGAAAAAAATCCACCGACTGGAAATGGAGAATGCCATCTTAAAAAAGGCTACTGCGCTCTTAATGTCCGACTCACTGAAAAATTCTCGGTAGTTGAAAAGCTAAGAGCGCTTTATCCAGTGAAAGCGTTGTGTCGTATTTTTAATGTTCACCGAAGCAGTTATCGCTATTGGTGTCGACCTAAGGAGCCAGATATTGAGCGGACGATAAAACGTAGCCTGGTCAGCGAAGCGTGGAACGTTAGTGGCGGGTCTGCGGGCGCAAGGACTATCGCCACGATGGTTACCAATACACACGACGTGAAACTTGGGCGGTGGTTAGCGGGTAAGTTGATGAAAGAATTAACCCTCGTTAGTTGCCAAACAAGAAAACATCAATACAACCGCGGTGGAAATGAACGTATTGATATTCCAAATCTGCTCAATAGGCAGTTCGCTGTTACCAAGCCTGACCAGGTTTGGTGCGGCGATGTAACCTATATTTGGACAGGCGACCGATGGGCGTATCTGGCGGTGGTATTAGATTTATTTGCGGCTTTGTTGAATAATTTAACCGTTTGATTTACATCTTCTTTAGTTAGAATGCATTTACAGAGAATGTATTTTGTTAGAACGACAAATCAAATAGTTAGCACAATAAAAAGCATTCCGAGAGGAAAAATTAGTCGTTGAAATTTTATAATGCTTATATAAATCAGTATCTTAAATTATTCAACAAAGCCTTTATTTGCCCGAAAACCCGTGGGTTGGGCAATGTCGTTTTCGCCAGATTCAGAATTAACAGCCAAAGCACTACAAATGGCTTGGGAACTGCGTGGGCATCCCAAACAAGTCATGTTTCATAGTGACCAAGGAAGCCATTACACCAGTCGTCAGTATAGGCAGGCATTGTGGCGTTATCAGATGACCCAAAGTAT
Source organism: Symbiopectobacterium purcellii (assembly GCF_052050035.1). GTDB lineage: Bacteria > Pseudomonadota > Gammaproteobacteria > Enterobacterales > Enterobacteriaceae > Symbiopectobacterium > Symbiopectobacterium purcellii_A. The sequence continues at coordinate 1,145,055 of NZ_CP189882.1, read as the reverse complement.
GAGTCGCAGAGGAAATTGTTGGGATAATAGTCCGATGGAGCGATTCTTCCGTAGTCTGAAGACTGAATGGGTGCCAACGACTGGCTACCAAAGCTTTAGTACTGCTCAATCATCCATTATTCGCTACATAACCCATTATTATAGCGATGTCAGACCTCACTGGTATAACGGTGGGTTAACACCAAATGAATCAGAACGGCTGTTCCATCAACAGTCAGGTAGGGTGGCCAAATTTAGTTGACCACTACACGGGCTATTTCACGATTAAGCTGCTGAATTTCTTTTTGCTGTTTCTTTATTAAGGCTCTTTCTGCACGCTGACCTGGCTGCATAAACTCGTCCTTCCACTGCTGAATCTGTTCAGGATAGAGGCCTTTACGGCGACAGTATTCAGCCACAGCATGAGCAGAAAGCGGCGCGGTTTCAACGATAACGGCGAAGCGCGCATCCTGAGACCACTCCAGGTGGAGTTTACTCTCACTGGCTGCCGACTGAGTCGGAATTCCAGCCTGAGACCGCCAGCCATAAAGCGTATTGGCGGGATATCTGGTAAATAGACTGACTATGCGGCGGCAACATTCTGGCGATCACAGCCGCTTTACGTTCTGGCGAATAGCTTCCCATGAACAGCTTCTCCAGCCCCCTAGATTTTTTTCACTCAGAGGCGACAACTACCCTGACATGGGGGGGAAGGTTATTTTCGTTGGAGGCATCGATTGCGCCTCAGATATTTCGCTTAACATCAGCATTCACCAGACAGATGCTGAAGGGCACAAACCGCTACAAGAGCTGCTCACCCTGCCGGGAACCTAAATGATGATATAGCCAACCGACTTAAAAATGATTACATCCTATGCCCTGATATGCGGCAAAGAAGCATAGCTGGCTGTTATCAAAATAATGTCGCTTGGCTATAGCGGGGGCTCTGGGCTTAAAGGTTCATCCCAGTGGCGAGGTGGTGTTCGATGTGGCGGGTAGTCGAGGTGAACTCAACCAACAGGAATGCGATTCAATATTACGCGGTGAGCTATAGCACCGTGCTAGGGATGTTCCCTGCCACGCCATGTGACAGGGATACCATGCAACTAATAAAGCCCGACGGCTTTCCACCACAGTAAGCCCGCGGTCATAAATACCGCCTGATTCACCAGACTGATAATGAACCCGGAGCTCCACCACACGGCGGTAGGCACATAACCTGCGCCGAACAGTATCGGACCACGCGCGTGGGTATATTGTGTCAGAGAGCAGTACAGGCTGCTGGTGAATGCCAGCATCAACGCCATCGGCACGGGCGGAATACCGAGATTAATCCCCACGCTGAGAAATACGGCATAGAGCGCGGCAATCTGCGCATCGCCGCTGGCAAAGAAATAGTGGGTATAAAAGTAGGCAGCGTTTAGCAACAGTAATACCAGAACCCAACTGGTTCCGGCCATCAAATGACCGACGCTGCCGCCAATCAGATCGCCAAACCAGGTGGTGAAGCCCAACTTTTTAAGCTGGTTGGCCATCATCAGCAGTGCTGCGAACCAGATCAACGTATCCCAGGCCCCTTTTTCGCTTTTGATGTCTTCCCAGCGCAGCACACCGCTCAACAGCAGGAAAGAGAGGCCCACAAAGGACGCCGTGGTCGCGTCTACGCCCAGTGTATCGCCAAAAATCCACAGTACCAACAGCAGCAGCACGGTAAAGGCCATCAGCCACTCACCACGCGCCATCGGTCCCATTTTTTCCAGTTCGCTTATCGCAAGTTTAGGCGCATCAGGCATGTGGCGGATTTCCGGTTTGGTCAGCCACAGCACCAGAGGTGGAACAATCATCAGGGAGATCATGCACGGCACCACGGCGGCCAGAAACCAACTGCCCCAGGTAATAAACTAGTTGCTGAATAGAGACTTGCATTTTTTGTCAGGCTATTGAGAATAAAAAGAGGTTTAACTTAGAGAATAAAGGTTTGAAATGATCAACAAAGAGCGGTTGTTACGAGATAATCGTTTATGTAAAGCAATCATTGGATTATCAGTCGAAGAATTGAAAAATTTAGCCGCTGAATTTTCAGCTTGTTATTTGATTTATCGGAAAAAGAATCGAAAAGATCACGAGCGGCAGATGGGTGCAGGGCAGAAAGGATTTATCCCAACCCCATTAGATAAACTGCTTTTTATTTTATTGTATTTAAAATGTTATCCGACCTATGATTTGCAAGGACTTCTTTTTGGTTTAGATGGCTTTGTTGAATAATTTAAGATACTGATTTATATAAGCATTATAAAATTTCAACGACTAATTTTTCCTCTCGGAATGCTTTTTATTGTGCTAACTATTTGATTTGTCGTTCTAACAAAATACATTCTCTGTAAATGCATTCGGCTTTGTTGAATAATTTAACCGTTTGATTTACATCTTCTTTAGGTAGAATGCATGTACAGAGACTGTATTTTGTTAGAACGACAAATCAAGTAGTTAGCACAATAAAAAGCATTACGGCTGGAAAACTTAGTTGTTGAAGTGTTATAATAATTATGTAAATCAGCATGTTAAATTATTCAACAAAGCCAATGCATTCTAACTAAAGAAGATGTAAATCAAACGGTTAAATTATTCAACAAAGCCGGTTTAGATAGAACACGGGTATGTCGCTGGGTAAAAATATTATTGCCGGTTTTAGAGATGACCTTGGGGCGAGAATGTGTTTTGCCCGCTCGTCAAATTCGCTCTGCTGAGGAATTTTTTCGCGCCTTTCCTGGAGTTAAAGACGTCTTTATTGATGGGACAGAGCGACCTGTCCAAAAGCCTAAGAATCTGCGTCGGCGAAAAAAAATGTATTCGGGAAAGAAAAGACAGACCACTCGAAAAGGGCTTATTATGACTGACGAAACAAGGCAAATTGGATTTATCCCCATGAGCAAAAATGGGCGCCGTCACGATAAACGCTTACTCGATAAAGTCGATATAATTCGCCATATTCCTCCTGAGGTAACCATCTGGGCAGATACCGGTTTTCAAGGTATAGATAAACAGCATCCTAATACACAAATCCCAAAAAAAGGAACTCGAAAAAGACCTTTATCGCCTGAACAAAAACAAGAAAATAAAATAATCTCGGGCATCCGTATTACAGTTGAACACGCCATCGCGGGTATCAAGCGCCTCGGTTGCATGACCCAAATTTTACGGAATCGTAGACCCTTTATTGATGATACCTTCTTACTCCTTAGCGCCGGTCTTTGGAATTTCCATCTCAGAACAGCGTAAAATTTACTTCAATCACCGAAACACCCTTATTTCACTATTAAGCAAAACGCTTAATGTGCACGCCGGCATTGGCAGCCAGTTTTACGGCCAGCAGGTTGCCGGTATAGGCGGTCATAAACAGCGCGGCGGTAATATCGTTGACGTTGCCGATGCAGACCACCAGAAATGTCCCGATCTTACTGCGCGAGGCATCTTCCGGCTTGGAATCGAAACTGCGCGCCAGTGAGTCAGCAATCGGGTAGATCACACCGCCGCAGCGTGCCGTATTGCTTGGCATTGAGGGGGATAACACCAGATCGGCAAAGGCCAGGCCGTAGGCCAGCCCCAGCGTTCTCTTTCCCAGCAGGCGAATCATCTGCAATGCGATGCGTCGGCACAGCCCGGTTTTGATAAAGCCGCGCGCGATCATAAATGCCACGACGATCAGCCAAATCAGGGAGCTGTTCAGATCGCTCAATGCCGTTTGGATAGCACCGCTGGCGCTGGTATCGCCTGCGGCGGCCGTCAGTGCAAACAGCGTCATGCTGATGATGCCGATGGCACCAATGGGCAGCACGTTAGCCACAATGGAGACGATGGTGGCGACAAAAATCACGGCGGAGTGCCAGGCGGGGGCGCTGGCCCCATTCCCAGTCGAAACGCAACAAAACGGTAGGGCATTATGCTCCCCATTCCCACTCGAAACGCAACAAAACGGTAGAGGCTTATGCCACCAGTAAGTGCGTTAAAAATACCTCATTGGGGGAACGATAGCCCAGCGATTGTCTGCCCCTTGTATTGAGTATGTGTTCGAGTTCGGCAATCTTACGATGACTGACCTGACTGAAGTCTGTTCCCTTTGGGTAAAAACGTCGTATCAGCCCGTTGGTGTGCTCATTCAAGCCCCTCTCCCAGGAATGATAAGGATGGGCAAAGTAGACCTGCACCCCTGTGATTTGAGTAATTTGCTCGTGCAGAGCGAATTCAGGGCCGTTATCAGCTGTTAGGGTCTTAAACTTGCAAAAGGTATTAGCTTCAATGTCCCTGAAAGCAGCAACCACAGTCTCCGCACGCTTATTAGGCAGTTTGCGAATAATGGCGGTTTTCAATGCTTTATCTACGATAGTTAACAAGAATGACTTCTGGTCTTTGCCAAAAATAGTGTCAATTTCGAAGTGGCCAGGCTCCTGTTTAAGCTCGGCTTGAGCTGGGCGATACTCAATACCAACACGGTTGGGAATAGGGCCTGATTTGAGGTTTGCGGCATTGTACCTGTAACGTTTTCCCCGATGAGGAAGTTGCTGATATAGCTCCCCGCCAGCCTGTCTCTCCTGCAGGATATAGCGATATAGCGATATAGCGATATAGCGTATTCTTGCTGACAGATATACCGAATTCCAGGTGCAAACGGCCACTGATGATTTCAGGTGAAGAGTGAGTGGAAAGCGCCTGCCTGATGAAGTTCTGAATGTGTGGCTCCAACGGGTAAAAAGCATTGTTTGGCAGAGGCTTATGACGGCGTTCCCGGGCCAGAGTGTCCGCCCTTCTACAGCAGTAGACACCATTGAAAGTAGGGTCGGTATTGCGTCTGAGTTCCCTGCTGATGGTCGAGCGAGGCAGAGCAAGCTCTCTGGCGATGGTAGCTTGGTTGACACCTTCACCACGCCGCTTTTCGATGTAGAACCGTTCTTTCTGAGTCAGATGTTTTCCCTGCATGCAACAGGCTCTCCAGTAGGGCCAGAACGGTGATTTTATCCGACTCTGGCAAGTGGGTCACTTTGTTGCGTTTCGAGTGGGAATGGGGCTTTTGACTCAATGGTGATGTGAGGGAACGCTTCATCATATAATGCCACACAATCCAGTTGCAAAATGAAACCGATTGAATGCTAGGTTATCTGGTTTTAAAATGCAACTTGATTGCAGTTCCACACCAAACGGCCAGGAAATGCCATGCCAAACCGTGAAACCATAAACAACGAACCTTGTCCCGTTGCACGTTGCGTCGATGTGGTTGGCGATCGCTGGTCGCTGCTCATTGTGCGTGATGCCTTTGATGGCGTGCGCCGTTTCGGTGATTTTCAACGCAGCCTGGGCGTGGCGCGCAACATCCTGTCCGATCGTCTGCGCAAGCTGGTTAATGCAAGCATTCTAGAGATGCGGGACGCCTCAGACGGTACGGCTTATCAGGAGTACGTACTGACGTCTGAGGGAGAAACGCTGTTTCCGGTGATAGTGGCGCTACGACAGTGGGGTGAACAGCATCGGTTCAAGCCCGGTGAGCGGCACTCAGATCTGATTGATACGCGCACGGGCAACCCGATTCCCTACATGGTGCCGCATGCAGAGGATGGTTCTGTGTTAATGCCAGCAACGGCGGTAGTGAGGAAATTAACCTAAGGTCAGTCATGGCTGGTTACACCAGCCAGCCATAGCGATAGGGTAAATGCAGCAACAATTATCCCAGAATTTTATCTTTGAACATGAAAAACACCGCGCCCAACAAGCAGAGACCGGCCCAGATGAAATCGGTACGGAACGGCTCTTTCAGAATGATCATTGAAAACGGAATAAACACCGTCAGGCTGATCACTTCCTGCAAAATCTTCAGTTGCCCCGCAGAGGCTACCTGATAGCCGATGCGGTTGGCCGGCACCTGCAACAGGTATTCAAACAACGCGATTCCCCAACTGACCAGCGCTGCAATCAGCCAGGTACGTCCACTGAAATAACGCAAATGACCATACCAGGCGAACGTCATAAACACATTGCTCAGGGTCAGCATGCCTACAGTAATAAACAACGGCGACATCGTACTTCTCCATCCATTCCGCTACGCAAAATACCCGCTTTCTGCCGCCCACCAGAGTGGCGTGCAGAAAGATCACGGATATATCACTGCGGCGGGCAGGTGTCTATAGGATGACGCCGATCAGCGTCCTTTCATCACCCTGTAGTGCAATGTTCGGACCCTTTACTACTGCGCACTGCGTTGAATGGCTTTCCCACCCGCTTCGACATCCTGACCAATACCACGGGTGGTATTGCACGCGGTCAACGCGGAGAGCATCAACAATGAGGCAAGAATAAGCACGCTTTTCTTGAACATGGTTATTTTCCTTCTCAAGGGAGAGGTAAAAGGGAAAGTAATACTATCAAGGCGATCGCCATCGCCTTCAGTAAGCGTAGTCAATCCTGCCGCGATAAGCGTTTTTTGTTCCGGTGTCACCGAAAATAGGCGGCACACTGGCACTTACGCTTATCAGGAGAATGAGATGAACGCATCCCACACATTTGAGAGCAGCGAAGGGTTCGGCAGGTAAGGTGTGGATCCTCGCAGACTTACGGCATCATTGTGCCCAACACGGGATGCATAAAGCTCCCTGATAACTGGAGGATCCACGACATGAAATATACCCCTGTTGGCGTCGATATCGCAAAACATCTGATGCAGGTTCATTTCATTAATGAACATATAGCCAAGCGACATTATTTTGATAACAGCCAGCTATGCTTCTTTGCCGCATATCAGGGCATAGGATGTAATCATTTTTAAGTCGGTTGGCTATACCGGTGAAGTCATCGATAAACAGATAAAGCGCGACGCGCTGCTGGAATATAGCTAAAAGACTTAATTTTGATTACATTATTTAAATGAGCTATTCAATTGATTTTAGACGTAAAGTGATATCTACACGGAAAAACGAAGGGTTGAGTATCCGAGAAACAGCGAAGCAATTTCGGATTGGCCCTGCCTCTGTATCGCGTTGGATTAATCAAATAGAGTCAAAAGCATCGACCACGCGTCAGCGAAAGATCGATAAATCCGAGTTGATAAAAGATGTTGAACAATATCCAGATGCTTACCAAAAAGAACGTGCAGAGCGTTTTGGCGTTTGTCAGAAGGCCATTTGGCAAGCGCTTAAAAAGCTGGGATTGACCTATAAAAAAAACTCTACGTCATCCGAAAGCCGACGAAAACGCCCGGCAGGGATTTCAACAAAAAAAACAACAGTATGAAAAAGAAGGTAAACCTATTGTTTTTATTGATGAAAGTGGTTTTTCACACGATGCCCCACGGACTCACGGCTATTCCCCAAAAGGTCAACGGTGTTTTGGCCTGAAGAACTGGGGAGCTAGGGGAAGAACAAATGTTATCGGCGCTTTATTAGGCACAACGCTGTTTGCTATCGGATTATTTGATATCAATATTAACAGCGATGTTTTCTATGCCTGGGTCACACAAGTCCTTATCCCAGTACTCCCTAAAAACAGTGTAATCATGATGGACAATGCCACTTTTCACAAAAAACATAATATTCAACAAGTCATCATCGATGCAGGGTATATGGTGGAGTATTTGCCTACATATTCGCCAGATCTTAACCCAATTGAGCATAAATGGGCACAAGCAAAAAGCAAAAAAAGAGAGATGGGTTGCGATACAGAGAGTTTGTTCTCAGGCCCCATTCCCAGTCGAAACGCAACAAAACGGTAGGGCATTATGCCGCCTGTAAGTGCGTTAAAAATACCTCATTTGGAGAACGATAACCCAGCGATTTTCTGCCTCGCGTATTGAGCAGGTGTTCGAGTGCTGCAACCTTGCGATGGGTGACATAATTGAAGTCCGTTCCCTTCGCGTAAAAACGCCGTATCAGCCCGTTGGTATGCTCATTCAACCCGCGTTCCCAGGAATGATATGGCCGGGCAAAGTAGACCGGTGCCCCCGTGACTTTTGTAATTTCCCCGTGCTGGGAAAATTCAGAACCGTTGTCAGCAGTCAGGGTTTTAAACTCGCAGAAGGTATTGGCAACGATGTCCCTGAAGGCCGCTACCACTGTCTCTGCTCGCTTGTTGGGCAGTTTGCGAATGATGACCAGCTTGACGGCTTTATCGACCACCGTCAGCAGGAATGATTTCTGATCTTTGCCAAAGATGGTGTCAATCTCGAAATGCCCGGGTTCCTGCTTGAGGTCAGCAACGGCCGGCCGCTGCTCAATGCCAACACGGTTGGGAATAGGACCGCGTTTGTTCTCATCGGTCTGATAGTTATACCGTTTACCCCGATGAGGGAGCTGCTGATACAGCTCACCGCCGGCCCGGCGCTCCTGCTGGATATAGCGATAGAGCGAGTTCTTGCTGACGGACAGGCCAAATTCCAGGACCAGGCGCCCACTGATGACCTCAGGTGAGGTGTGGGTAGACAGCGCCGTTCTGATAACGTCCTGAATGTGCGGTTCAAGCTGGTTAATCACGCTGTCCGGCCGTGTTTTCTGCCGCCGCCCTCTGGCCAACGTTTCGGCCCTTCTGCAGGAATAGACCCCGTTGAAAGCGGCGTCGGTATTGCGTCTGAGTTCCCTGCTGATGGTAGAACGAGGAAGCTCCAGTTCCCGGGCGATGGTGGCCTGGTTAACCCCATCACCACGCCGCTTTTCGATGTAGAACCGTTCTTTGTGAGTCAGATGTTTTCCCTGCATGCAACGGGATCTCCAGTAGGGCCAGAACGGTGATTTTATCCGACTCTGGCCAGTGTGTCACTTTGTTGCGTTTCGAGTGGGAATGGGGCCTCTTCCTGCATGAGTTTCCTCACCCGCCAGCGGCTGATTATGATGCCTTCTCCACGAAGCCTTTTGACCAGCGTCCGGCTTCCTGCTCCCTGCCTGCTGGCGGCGAACAGCGCCTTTAACCTGACCCGGACCTCCACGTCTTTTTGCAGCGGTTCGGCGGGCTTTTTTCGCCATGCATACCAGGCAGAGGCCGCCACACGCATGACCCGACAGAGTGTACAAGCGTGTTGCTTAATAGTGAAATAAGGGTGTTTCGGTGATTGAAGTAAATTTTACGCTGTTCTGAGATGGAAATTCCAAAGACCGGCGCTAAGGAGTAAGAAGGTATCATCAATAAAGGGTCTACGATTCCGTAAAATTTGGGTCATGCAACCGAGGCGCTTGATACCCGCGATGGCGTGTTCAACTGTAATACGGATGCCCGAGATTATTTTATTTTCTTGTTTTTGTTCAGGCGATAAAGGTCTTTTTCGAGTTCCTTTTTTTGGGATTTGTGTATTAGGATGCTGTTTATCTATACCTTGAAAACCGGTATCTGCCCAGATGGTTACCTCAGGAGGAATATGGCGAATTATATCGACTTTATCGAGTAAGCGTTTATCGTGACGGCGCCCATTTTTGCTCATGGGGATAAATCCAATTTGCCTTGTTTCGTCAGTCATAATAAGCGCTTTTCGAGTGGTCTGTCTTTTCTTTCCCGAATACATTTTTTTTCGCCGACGCAGATTCTTAGGCTTTTGGACAGGTCGCTCTGTCCCATCAATAAAGACGTCTTTAACTCCAGGAAAGGCGCGAAAAAATTCCTCAGTAGAGCGAATTTGACGAGCGGGCAAAACACATTCTCGCCCCAAGGTCATCTCTAAAACCGGCAATAATATTTTTACCCAGCGACATACCCGTGTTCTATCTAAACCAAAAAGAAGTCCTTGCAAATCATAGGTCGGATAACATTTTAAATACAATAAAATAAAAAGCAGTTTATCTAATGGGGTTGGGATAAATCCTTTCTGCCCTGCACCCATCTGCCGCTCGTGATCTTTTCGATTCTTTTTCCGATAAATCAAATAACAAGCTGAAAATTCAGCGGCTAAATTTTTCAATTCTTCGACTGATAATCCAATGATTGCTTTACATAAACGATTATCTCGTAACAACCGCTCTTTGTTGATCATTTCAAACCTTTATTCTCTAAGTTAAACCTCTTTTTATTCTCAATAGCCTGACAAAAAATGCAAGTCTCTATTCAGCAACTAGTTTTACGAACGCTGAAGTCAGTGGCATTGTCGAGAATGAACCGGTATCTCACGACATATGTTTCGCGAAGAAGGCACTCGCCTTTTTTAGTATCTCCTTCTCTGTACGTAACTCTTTGTTTTCCTTTTGTAACCGTTTTAACTCTGCACGTTCATCATCGCTGAGTACGCCGTTGCTCTGCTCGCGTGCCAGCGAGACCCATGTATGCAGGGTTTTGTTGCTTATGCCCAGCGATGCTGCTGCCCTGGCTATCGTATAGCCCTGCTCTGTTACCAGGGCAACGGCTTCCTTTTTAAACTCAGGGGTAAATTGTCGTTTATGGTTCACTAAACACCTCCGTTTTGGATGTAAGTTTAGTGTCCTGATTATTCAACCAGTACAGTGGCAAAGGGTTGACCACCGTGGATATGATCCCTCACGGTCCCGCCCGTTTGCCGGTAAAGCTGGGGCAGGAGAAGCGTTTTACGCTGCGTGACGACGAGTTCTATCCCAGCCATCAGGCGATCGATTTTTATCATCGCGGCTTTGTTGAATAATTTAACCGTTTGATTTACATCTTCTTTAGTTAGAATGCATTTACAGAGAATGTATTTTGTTAGAACGACAAATCAAATAGTTAGCACAATAAAAAGCATTCCGAGAGGAAAAATTAGTCGTTGAAATTTTATAATGCTTATATAAATCAGTATCTTAAATTATTCAACAAAGCCTATCATCGCTACAAAGAAGACATCGCGTTGATGGCAGAGATGGGATTTATAGCCAAGCGACTTAATTTTGATTACACCATATGGACTGAGAACAAACTCTCTGTATCGCAACCCATCTCTCTTTTTTTGCTTTTTGCTTGTGCCCATTTATGCTCAATTGGGTTAAGATCTGGCGAATATGTAGGCAAATACTCCACCATATACCCTGCATCGATGATGACTTGTTGAATATTATGTTTTTTGTGAAAAGTGGCATTGTCCATCATGATTACACTGTTTTTAGGGAGTACTGGGATAAGGACTTGTGTGACCCAGGCATAGAAAACATCGCTGTTAATATTGATATCAAATAATCCGATAGCAAACAGCGTTGTGCCTAATAAAGCGCCGATAACATTTGTTCTTCCCCTAGCTCCCCAGTTCTTCAGGCCAAAACACCGTTGACCTTTTGGGGAATAGCCGTGAGTCCGTGGGGCATCGTGTGAAAAACCACTTTCATCAATAAAAACAATAGGTTTACCTTCTTTTTCATACTGTTGTTTTTTTTGTTGAAATCCCTGCCGGGCGTTTTCGTCGGCTTTCGGATGACGTAGAGTTTTTTTTATAGGTCAATCCCAGCTTTTTAAGCGCTTGCCAAATGGCCTTCTGACAAACGCCAAAACGCTCTGCACGTTCTTTTTGGTAAGCATCTGGATATTGTTCAACATCTTTTATCAACTCGGATTTATCGATCTTTCGCTGACGCGTGGTCGATGCTTTTGACTCTATTTGATTAATCCAACGCGATACAGAGGCAGGGCCAATCCGAAATTGCTTCGCTGTTTCTCGGATACTCAACCCTTCGTTTTTCCGTGTAGATATCACTTTACGTCTAAAATCAATTGAATAGCTCATTTAAATAATGTAATCAAAATTAAGTCGTTTAGCTATACCGTGTTCCGCACCTCTATCGCTTGGAGCCGTCTCTATCCGAAGGGCGATGAGATGACGCCGAATCCGGAAGGTATCGCCTTTTACCATGCGGTGTTCAGCGAATGCCGCAAATACGGTATTGAACCGCTGGTGACGCTGTGCCATTTCGATGTACCGATGCATCTGGTTACCGAGTATGGCTCATGGCGCAACCGCAAGATGGTGGAGTTTTTCACCCGCTATGCGCGCACCTGCTTTGAAGCGTTCGACGGGCTGGTGAAATACTGGCTGACGTTCAACGAGATCAATATCCTGCTGCACAGCCCGTTCTCAGGTGCCGGTCTGGTGTTCGAACCGGGTGAAAATCAGGATCAGGTGAAGTATCAGGCTACGCACCATGAGTTGATTGCCAGTGCGTTGGCGACCCAAATTGCGCACGAGGTCAATCCTGAAAATCAGGTGGGCTGCATGCTAGCGGGAGGCAACTTTTATCCATGGTCCTGTAAGCCAGAAGATGTGTGGGCGGCACTGGAAAAAGATCGGGAAAACCTGTTCTTTATCGATGTGCAGGCGCGCGGTGCTTACCCGTCCTATTCCGCGCGGGTGTTCCGTGAGAAAGGTGTCCATATTGAGATGCAGGATGGCGATGCGGAAATTCTGAAAAACACCGTCGATTTTGTCTCTTTCAGTTACTACGCCTCACGCTGTGCCTCGGCGGAGATGAATGAGCACAACAGCAGTGCAGCCAATATCGTTAAATCCCTTACCAATCCGCACATTACCCTAAGTGAATGGGGCTGGGGCATCGATCCGCTCGGCCTGCGCATCACCATGAATATGATGTACGACCGTTACCAGAAGCCACTGTTTCTGGTGGAAAACGGTCTGGGTGCGCGCGATGAAATAAATGCCAACGGTGAGATCGAAGACGATTACCGTATCAGCTATTTACGTGAACACATCTGCGCCATGGGCGATGCGATCGATGACGGTATCCCAGTCATCGGCTACACCACGTGGGGTTGCATCGATCTGGTCGCGGCGTCGACCGGGGAAATGAGCAAACGCTACGGTTTTGTGTATGTCGATCGTGACGATCTTGGCAACGGCACGTTGGAACGGCGCAAGAAAAAATCTTTTGTCTGGTACCAGAAAGTGATCGCCAGCAACGGCCAGGATCTGGATTAACCGAGAAACGCTATCATTGGTGTATCGCATCAGATTCTGTAAAAAGGCCGATCCCGACGTTAACCGTTTCGGGATTGGCTTTTTAATAAACCAATCATAAAAAAAGCTGGGATTGTGTTACTTCCTGAAAGATGATTGCATAACGGTTTAGTCAACAGCTGATAGAGATAGGGGTCTGTTTCCGAATCAACATTGTTATCTCTTATGGCACTTGCAACCTTTGATGAAATATCATCCCCGATGAGCCGCTGGCAGTTACTGAGCCATCTGCTGCGCGGGGATATTCACCCTGATGAGAAGAGCGTTTGGCTAAAGCCCGCCTACCGTCTTAAATTTCTGGCGCGCTCGCTCCTTCACCCTGTTTTGACGCTGAACTGGCTGCACTACATTGCCAGTCACCCGCAGCGGGCGCAGATGTTGTATGCCCAAATGGCGCTGCCCGATAAACTTCAACGGCCGTACCTCTCCAGCCACTTTTCTGCGCGCGACGCCTTGGCTGCACTTTGTTATCACTATGATGCCGTGGCTTGCGCCAACCCAAGGTTACGTCGCCTGATGTTGACACCTGGCGGTATACCGATCGTCAATTTTCAGGGCAAAAGTGGTGCGGCTTATGCGTTGCTATTGGGGTCCCACTCCTCACTGGGTAAAGAGGGCGAGATAACGCTTCAGTTCTGTTCTGAGGGGATGCCGCTGGCGCGAATGACCATGACCGTAGTGCAGTTCGAAGGACAAAGAGCGTTATTTATCGGCGGATTACAAGGGCCGACGCGGCACTTGCAACAGCAGAAGGCGCGCATCTCGCAGGTGACGCGTGATTGCCATGGATTGTTTCCTAAACGGCTGGTGCTGGAAACGGCCTGTGTACTGGGCGAATTGTTAGGGATTGAGCGCATGATAGCAGTGGGAAATCATACCCATGTTTATCAGAATTGGCGCTACTGGCGTAAAAAGAAAACCAGTTTTCATGCCGATTATGAAAGCTTTTGGCTCTCCGTCGGGGGGCAATTGCGACCCGATGGCGTGTGTCAGTTGCCGCTGCGTATTGTACGCAAAAGTCTCGACGACGTTTCTAGTAAAAAACGGGCAGAGTATCAACGTGCCAACGGCGTGTTGGCGGAGATCCATCAACAGCTGCACGCCTTGAAGTGAGATCTTGATGCCTGCCCGGCATGAGAATAGCGCGGTTGAGTACGGTGATCATTGCGGCCGGTGACCTGTTTGTATTACTTGAATTTCAATATATGAATAGGTATTGATATATTGAAATTATCTAAAGGCAGGAGAGGTACGATGTCCCATTCTCACCACGATCATGCTCACGACCATGCGCCGACGGTAACGCGATCGAATGAGCGTAAGGTTCTGATCGCTTTTGTGATTACTTTTACCTTTATGTTGGTAGAAGTCGTGGGCGGTGTGCTCTCCGGTTCGCTGGCGCTGCTGGCGGATGCGGGACATATGCTGACGGATGCCGCTGCGCTGGCGTTGTCCTATGCCGCCTTTCGTTTTGGCCGTCGTCATGCTGATACCAAGCGCACTTTTGGCTATTTGCGTTTCGAAGTCATTGCCGGGTTTATCAATGCGCTGACGCTGTTTGCTATTGTCATTTGGATAGCCTACGAAGCGTGGTTGCGTTTTCGCCAGCCGCACGAGGTGTTGGCGGGGCCGATGCTGGTTGTGGCAGCGATCGGGCTGCTGGTGAATATTGTGGTGTTCTGGATATTGACGCGCGGCGACAGCGAGCATGTCAATATCAAAGGCGCTGCACTGCATGTGATGGGCGATCTGCTCGGTTCCATCGGTGCTATCGCGGCGGCTATTGTGGTCTATTTTACCGGCTGGACCCCCATCGATCCTATCCTGTCGCTGGTGGTGTCCGTGCTGATTTTGCGCAGCGCGTGGGCGTTATTGAAAAAATCGCTGCACATACTCTTGGAAGGGGCACCCGCCAATGCCATGCCGCAAGAGATTGAACGCTATCTTAAAGGCAGCGTAGCGGGAGTGGCAGACATCCACCATGTGCACGTGTGGATGATCACGTCGGGGCGCACCCTGGCCACATTGCATGTACGCGCCAACGAGTGGGCGGACGTGCGTCAGGTGGTTCGGCAGGTAGAGCGTGAGCTTTATGACCGTTTTCACGTAGAACACGCAACGGTTGCCATTGACTGGGGTGATGAAGATGAGGCGGCCTGTAGGTGCAGCCTGTCACCTTTGAAGGAAATACATCAACATCATGACGATCATTCTCATCATGATACGGACATATCTGTTACGCGAGGGCACGCACATTGAGTCGTCATGCCATGCTTTCTCTGCATGAAACTACCATCCTGTCAGAAACGTTTCGTCTGATGGGCGATCCTACCCGTTTGCGCATTTTGCATTTCTGCCTGACGGGGCCACATGCTGTCGGTGACATTGCGCAAAACCTGGCGCTTTCACCGTCACTGGTGAGCCATCATTTACGTCTGCTACGCGGTGCGCGTTTGGTGAAGCGGGAGCGCCGATCACGGCAGGTTTTTTATACCGTGGCGGATCACCACGTCACCACCATGTTGCTGGACATGGTTAACCACATTGGCGAATCACAAGAAGAAGAAGAGTGGCCTCTGTTAGAAAACGGTCCTGCATGCTGAAAGGGTTGCCACAGGCTTCTCGCTACGAGTAGGGTAGTTGTGGTTTTTTTACGGCTACCGTTGATAACGCGAGGGGGAGACATGGGGGCGATTCTTTTATTGGAATCTCGGGCAGAGGAACTGCGTGCGCTGTTAAGCACGAAAGCATCGGGGTTGGCCTATTGCCTTCCTGATGACGGATATGACGCCGTCGCGCGCTGTGATATTTGGCTTGGTGAGCCGGACCGGGCGGTTTCGTTGCTGGCTGCTGGGCATCGCCCGGCATGGCTGCAATCTACCTGGGCTGGTTTCAAGCCGCTGCTTGCAGCGGGTCTCCCGCAAGATTACCGTTTGAGTCGCGCCGTAGGGGGGGTGGCCAGCCGATTGCACAATATATCCTGGCGCATCTGTTGGCGCACGAGCAGCGTTTATTCGCATTGCAGGCACAGCAGCAACGTCAGGAATGGGATCGCCAGCTGTCCGGGCTGTTGACGGGCAAAACTTTATTGATCGTTGGTGCGGGCGATATTGGCGCCGAGGTGGCCGCCATGTTGCGGTCCTTTGGCGTAACGCTACAGGGGATCGTCAATACACCGCGGGCGTTGCCCGGTTTTGCACGCGTGTCGGGAATTGACGCGCTGGCGCACGACGCGGCGCAGGCCGACTATGTAGTGAACCTGCTGCCGGATACTCCGAAAACGCAGAATCTGTATAACGCAGATTTGTTTGCATGCATGAAGCCCTCCACGGTATTTATCAACGTGGGGCGCGGCACGTCTGTGGTGGATGACGATCTGGCGGCGTTGCGTGAAGGAAAACTGGCGAGAGCGGTGCTGGATGTTTTTCGTCAGGAGCCGCTGCCGCCGGAACACCCTTTTTGGCTAACGCCTCAACTGACCTTGACGCCGCATATCGCCGGTCCAATGGTGCCCGCGCTGATCGGCTGATCTGTTCTTGGATAACTTGCAACGTTACTCTCAGGGTGCGGCGTTGCGCGGCGAGGTTGATTTTTCGCGCGAGTACTGAGTTCGCAAGGTATTGAGCACCAGCGCGCAGGGAATGACCACTTGCGCGCATTTTCACTGAAAAGGGCTTGCCAGCCTGAAATGATTGGTACATAATGCTCACCGCTAACACAAAGTATTAAATAATTTTAATATATTCAATATGTTACCGTTGGTTGAAATACACTTCCTAAGCGGGAATAGCTCAGTTGGTAGAGCACGACCTTGCCAAGGTCGGGGTCGCGAGTTCGAGTCTCGTTTCCCGCTCCAAAATGCGATGTGTGGAATGCTCAATGATTCTGCAACGCATTAAAAAATAGACCGAAAGGTCTTTTTTTTTGCCTGTAATCCTGACATGAGCCCTCCACTGGCATAATGTGATTATTGCTGCTGCTCACTCTCCACAGCTTCACACCCTAAACTTTTACGCATGTGTGCTTTGAGCGGTTCTGCCACTTCTGGGCGTAAGCGTGCGTGTATTTTTTCCACGTTTTCACAGCCTTTAGGCTGATGTGGGGGCAGCGGTTCCGTTCTCGTTAATACCCCCCACAGGACATAAAGAAGGACCCGACGAGTACCGGAAATCCACACCAAAAACCGATGAGGGCGAGGCGTATTTCGAACGGTACGGGACGTGGTGATGCATTAAGGAGGAGCGTCGGGGCGGGGGGCTCACTGTCTGGCGCAGCGCACTGGCTGGCATACGGGACGAAGTATTTCGATACTGATTCAATACCGAACTGCTGCTCAACGTATTGCCATGCACTGACGGGAATCAACAAAAAAGACAGCGTGTCGCTCATCAGGCTTTCGGTATGCACGCGCAAGTCATATCCGCAGGTAAGTAGTAGATGTTCAATGCGCGCCTGCTCCGCATCATACTCCTCTGATCCCAGCGAATAATGGTGAAATACATGCTGAACGCCAGCAACGTTGGCCGTAGCGGTTTCAACGTCGCTGTCGTAGTCAAATTCAGTAGAAAACGCCGCGTCTCCCAGTCCGTGCGAGATCCCTTCCAGCAGGCTGAAAATCCCCTCCCGCCAGTCGATATGGATGCCGTAGACGCTCATAAAGGTTGACTGATAGTCATCTCGTGAGGACGCTGCTTGCGCGGTATCTTCATGGTTGTTGAAAAATGCATGACGTCTGGCGCAGGCCCCTTCATCATCCTCAGCAGCAAAAAAATCAGAAAACGCATCCCTGTCAGGTAATTGCACTGTGGTTCCTTCCCCTGTTTAGCGCATTTTTTTTACGCAGTCCTATGCATTCTTTGCGTGCTGTATGCGGTCACTTTCATACAACTGCAAAATGCGTTCTGCGAAGTCATCATCGACGGTATAAAAATAGCTTTCCGGTACGCCGAGTACACGAGCAAAGGCGCACATCATCTCAAATGTGGGGCGATAGGTGCCGCTTTCATACTGTGAGACACGCGATCGCGCGGTCGCTTCTTCGATGCCCGCGAGCACTCCCAGTTTTTCCTGAGTCAACTTGGCATGCAGGCGGGCGGATTTAAGGCGAGCAGGTAGCATCATGGCACCATCGATAATCGATATTGACTTAGTGTTTAGCATTACTTAACATCGCCGTTGTTTAGATATGCTGAACATTTGCACATATAGCCAAGCGACATTATTTTGATAACAGCCAGCTATGCTTCTTTGCCGCATATCAGGGCATAGGATGTAATCATTTTTAAGTCGGTTGGCTATAATAACAGCGGGGTATGGTAATGGACGGTAAGGACTGGCACCCGGCAGATATCGTAGCGGGTTTGAAAAAGCGTGGCACGACGCTGTCAGCGCTTTCCCGAGAAGCGGGATTGGCGTCATCAACACTGGCAAATGCGTTGGTGCGACGCTGGCCCAAAGGCGAGCGGCTGATTGCCAAGGCGTTGAGCAAACGGCCAGAAGAGATTTGGCCTTCGCGCTATTAGCCCACAAAGAGTGGCATATACCCTGACTCTCTATAAACTAGTTGCTGAATAGAGACTTGCATTTTTTGTCAGGCTATTGAGAATAAAAAGAGGTTTAACTTAGAGAATAAAGGTTTGAAATGATCAACAAAGAGCGGTTGTTACGAGATAATCGTTTATGCAAAGCAATCATTGGATTATCAGTCGAAGAATTGAAAAATTTAGCCGCTGAATTTTCAGCTTGTTATTTGATTTATCGGAAAAAGAATCGAAAAGATCACGAGCGGCAGATGGGTGCAGGGCAGAAAGGATTTATCCCAACCCCATTAGATAAACTGCTTTTTATTTTATTGTATTTAAAATGTTATCCGACCTATGATTTGCAAGGACTTCTTTTTGGTTTAGATAGAACACGGGTATGTCGCTGGGTAAAAATATTATTGCCGGTTTTAGAGATGACCTTGGGGCGAGAATGTGTTTTGCCCGCTCGTCAAATTCGCTCTGCTGAGGAATTTTTTCGCGCCTTTCCTGGAGTTAAAGACGTCTTTATTGATGGGACAGAGCGACCTGTCCAAAAGCCTAAGAATCTGCGTCGGCGAAAAAAAATGTATTCGGGAAAGAAAAGACAGACCACTCGAAAAGGGCTTATTATGACTGACGAAACAAGGCAAATTGGATTTATCCCCATGAGCAAAAATGGGCGCCGTCACGATAAACGCTTACTCGATAAAGTCGATATAATTCGCCATATTCCTCCTGAGGTAACCATCTGGGCAGATACCGGTTTTCAAGGTATAGATAAACAGCATCCTAATACACAAATCCCAAAAAAAGGGCTTTGTTGAATAATTTAAAATACTGATTTAAATGGGTATTATAAAATTTTAACGACTAAATTTTACTACCGTAATGCTTTTTATGGCTTTGTTGAATAATTTAAGATACTGATTTATATAAGCATTATAAAATTTCAACGACTAATTTTTCCTCTCGGAATGCTTTTTATTGTGCTAACTATTTGATTTGTCGTTCTAACAAAATACATTCTCTGTAAATGCATTCTAACTAAAGAAGATGTAAATCAAACGGTTAAATTATTCAACAAAGCCGCTTTTTATTGTGCTAACTATTTGATTTATCGCTCTAACAAAATACATTTTCTGTACATGCATCCCACCTAAAGAAGTTGTAAATCAAAACGTTAAATTATTCAACAAAGCCCAAAAAAAGGAACTCGAAAAAGACCTTTATCGCCTGAACAAAAACAAGAAAATAAAATAATCTCGGGCATCCGTATTACAGTTGAACACGCCATCGCGGGTATCAAGCGCCTCGGTTGCATGACCCAAATTTTACGGAATCGTAGACCCTTTATTGATGATACCTTCTTACTCCTTAGCGCCGGTCTTTGGAATTTCCATCTCAGAACAGCGTAAAATTTACTTCAATCACCGAAACACCCTTATTTTACTATTAAGCAACACGCTTTATCAAAAAATCGCTTCATCCCTCTCCTGTCGAGGAGTAGCCTTGCGTTATCCCTTACGTAATATAGCCAAGCGACATTATTTTGATAACAGCCAGCTATGCTTCTTTGCCGCATATCAGGGCATAGGATGTAATCATTTTTAAGTCGGTTGGCTATACATGGAATTTACAATGAGAGTGGTTTATGTGGTGGTACTGACCTATGTGCAGCCGCTTGAAGCGATTGATCAACAGATTCCTGCCCATGTTGAATGGTTAAAACAGGGCTATGCCGACGGTATTTTTCTCGCTTCAGGCCGCCGTATTCCGCGCACTGGCGGCATCATTTTGGAGAAAAGTGACAGCCTCGAACAGTTGCAGGCGCGCCTTAGTCAGGATCCGTTTCAGAAACTGGGGCTGGCCAACGCAGACATCATTCCGTTTGATGCCAGTATGACGGCCCCTGCGCTGCAAGGCCTGCTGTGACCCCTTCGTGTTAACCAGGCCTGCTCATCGATGCTGATTGAGCTGGTTATGCCCTCGGCATTTTTATACCTTTTTTACACCCCCGCCTGCGATATTAACGACATTTTTACGCCCTGATTCTTACACTCGAACCACATTCAATAAACGCGGGGAGATAAACCGTGAATGTGGGACTGATGACCGGCATCGTGCTGGTATTTCTATTATTGGGCTACCTGTTTTACGCCCTGTTTCGGGCGGAGGAATTCTGATGGCGGCCAATGCGTTTTTACTTCTGGCCAGCTTTCTGGCCGTATTATTGGTGCTGGCCCAGCCGTTAGGTCGGTTGATGACGTGCATGGTGCTCGATCGTGCTTTACCCGGCGTGGCGGCGTTCGAACATGGGGTTTGGCGCGTGTGCGGCGTGTCAGACAGCGAGATGAACTGGCGTCAGTATCTGTGCGCCATTCTGCTGTTTAACACCCTTGGGCTGTTTTTTCTGGTGGTACTGTTGATGGCGCAGGGGAGCTTGCCCTATAACCCCCAGCAGTTGCCCGGCTTGTCCTGACATTTGGCGCTGAACACCGCCATCAGCTTTGTCAGTAACACTAACTGGCAATCCTACGCCGGAGAATCCACGCTGAGCTATTTCAGCCAGATGGTGGGGCTTGCGGTACAGAATTTCTTATCGGCTGCCACAGGGATCGCGGTGCTGTTTGCCCTGATGCGTGGCTTTTCCCGTCAGAGCACTGACGCACTTGGCAACGTCTGGCAAGATCTGACGCGCATCACACTGTTTGTGTTGTTGCCGCTGTCGCTGCTGATGGCGCTGTTTCTGGTCAGTCAGGGGGTGATTCAGTGTAGTGGTCAACTAAATTTGGCCACCCTACCTGACTGTTGATGGAACAGCCGTTCTGATTCATTTGGTGTTAACCCACCGTTATACCAGTGAGGTCTGACATCGCTATAATAATGGGTTATGTAGCGAATAATGGATGATTGAGCAGTACTAAAGCTTTGGTAGCCAGTCGTTGGCACCCATTCAGTCTTCAGACTACGGAAGAATCGCTCCATCGGACTATTATCCCAACAATTTCCTCTGCGACTCATACTTTGGGTCATCTGATAACGCCACAATGCCTGCCTATACTGACGACTGGTGTAATGGCTTCCTTGGTCACTATGAAACATGACTTGTTTGGGATGCCCACGCAGTTCCCAAGCCATTTGTAGTGCTTTAAGCGTGTTGCTTAATAGTGAAATAAGGGTGTTTCGGTGATTGAAGTAAATTTTACGCTGTTCTGAGATGGAAATTCCAGGCTTTGTTGAATAATTTAACCGTTTGATTTACATCTTCTTTAGTTAGAATGCATTTACAGAGAATGTATTTTGTTAGAACGACAAATCAAATAGTTAGCACAATAAAAAGCATTCCGAGAGGAAAAATTAGTCGTTGAAATTTTATAATGCTTATATAAATCAGTATCTTAAGTTATTCAACAAAGCCGAAATTCCAAAGACCGGCGCTAAGGAGTAAGAAGGTATCATCAATAAAGGGTCTACGATTCCGTAAAATTTGGGTCATGCAACCGAGGCGCTTGATACCCGCGATGGCGTGTTCAACTGTAATACGGATGCCCGAGATTATTTTATTTTCTTGTTTTTGTTCAGGCGATAAAGGTCTTTTTCGAGTTCCTTTTTTTGGGATTTGTGTATTAGGATGCTGTTTATCTATACCTTGAAAACCGGTATCTGCCCAGATGGTTACCTCAGGAGGAATATGGCGAATTATATCGACTTTATCGAGTAAGCGTTTATCGTGACGGCGCCCATTTTTGCTCATGGGGATAAATCCAATTTGCCTTGTTTCGTCAGTCATAATAAGCCCTTTTCGAGTGGTCTGTCTTTTCTTTCCCGAATACATTTTTTTTCGCCGACGCAGATTCTTAGGCTTTTGGACAGGTCGCTCTGTCCCATCAATAAAGACGTCTTTAACTCCAGGAAAGGCGCGAAAAAATTCCTCAGCAGAGCGAATTTGACGAGCGGGCAAAACACATTCTCGCCCCAAGGTCATCTCTAAAACCGGCAATAATATTTTTACCCAGCGACATACCCGTGTTCTATCTAAACCAAAAAGAAGTCCTTGCAAATCATAGGTCGGATAACATTTTAAATACAACAAAATAAAAAGCAGTTTATCTAATGGGGTTGGGATAAATCCTTTCTGCCCTGCACCCATCTGCCGCTCGTGATCTTTTCGATTCTTTTTCCGATAAATCAAATAACAAGCTGAAAATTCAGCGGCTAAATTTTTCAATTCTTCGACTGATAATCCAATGATTGCTTTACATAAACGATTATCTCGTAACAACCGCTCTTTGGTGATCATTTCAAACCTTTATTCTCTAAGTTAAACCTCTTTTTATTCTCAATAGCCTGACAAAAAATGCAAGTCTCTATTCAGCAACTAGTTTGATGGTGAAATCAACCTGCATCTGTACGCCGGGTTCGGTCTCAAAGCGCGTGACCGCCTCAGTAACGGGCTGCTTCATGGGGTGTAGAAATGCGGTAAGCATGCTATAGCCGCCATCATATCCCCGTTGGCCTATCTCGCGCAGCAGCACACTGGCCGGTATCCACTGTGGTCTTGCAGCAGCAACGCGCTCGAGAACATACGGCTTGAACGGGTCAAGCTTGCATGTTCTAGGCATACGCGGCTTGTAACGCATGTCAGCCACCGGTAGTGGACTACGGATATATCGTCGAACGGTCTCGCGGGAGCATGAAAGCTGCCGCGCGATGGCGCGGATGGACATGCCTTGACGGTGTAAAACGTGAATCTCCACTCTGGTCTCCAATGTCATCATTGGCAGTGCCTTAAAACTGCCATTTTTACCCTAGGTGGGTCAGATTTACATCGGCAGGTGGGCCAGTTTTACATCGGTAGCGACACTTAGTCTTGGCTTTGCCGATCAGGCGCACTTCACCAAAACCTTCAACCGCTTTAATGCCACATCGCATAATCGCTTTCATACTGGCGCAGCACCAGACAGTTATGCCCGGCGCCCCATTCCCAGTCGATGAGCAACAAAAATACGGGTTATTGGCAGACGACTAATAGAGCGCGTGATTTTTTGTTCGTTATCGATATCGAGATCGCTTGTTGCCTCATCAAGCAGCAAAATCCCGGGTTGTCTATACAGCGCCCTGGCGATAGAAATACGTTGACGCTGTCCTCCTGAAAGGGTGCTACCAATATCGCCAATCATAGAGTCATATCCCAGCGGGAATGACCTCGGTTACTCTGGCCGGGTTCAGCAATTGTTGTGGCATAGAGCCTTTACGGTGTGACTTTTTGACGTTCAGACAGAATAATTTTGGAGAGTAATTCAAGAAAACATCGAATTACCCTACAGGTAATCCTTGGTTAAAGCTGAGCAAAAATCAATCATTCGTCTCTACGAGATGTGTAAATAACGTTAAGGATGGAGCAATAAAAAAAGCCGTTCTCACGGCTTTTTTTAATTTACGATGGCTATCAGTACATAGCGCCCGGCTGAACATCTTTGTGGGCAAGAACATAAGCAGCCAGGATTCTTTTCAGGAATTTACGCACGATTTTTGGCCTTTTTAACGTTACCGATAATGAAGTTGCAGGTGATGTTGTCTTCTGTTGACAGAGTGTACGCTCGTCATAATCCACACGCAAGTTTTTGTGACGCACATCACAAAATTTTTTTGTATACGCAACACGGCGTTCAGAAACTGGCTATATTCACACGTGCAAATAGCTCATCTCGGCGTTCGTTATGTTATCGTATTAAAATATGATGAACTTTTAATCACCTAGTGTGATAGTTTCCCGGCTGTCGCCGTGAAGGCAAGTTCGCTCAACGGCCGATATCGCCGTTTTACCCGTAACGCTGCCGCGCTGCGACGGCATGCAGGACGCCATGGAAACCTGGAAACTCAACTTATACGCCGCCTGGGTAGGATGCTTTTTTACTGGCCTTGCCATGAGCCAGATACTGCCGTTCCTGCCGCTCTATATTGAACAGCTCGGCGTCACCGACCACGCATCACTGAGTTTGTGGTCCGGGCTGATTTTCAGCTCTTCGTTTCTGGTCTCGGCCATCGTCGCGCCGCTGTGGGGTAGTCTGGCGGATCGCAAAGGGCGCAAGCTGATGCTGCTGCGCGCTGCGCTCGGCATGGCGATCGTCATGGCGCTACAGGGCATGGCCAGCAACGTCTGGCACCTGTTTATTCTGCGAACCCTGATGGGGCTGACCTCTGGCTATATTCCCAATGCCATGGCTTTGATCGCCTCGCAAGTCCCGCGTGAAAAAAGCGGCTGGGCGTTGGGTACGCTTTCCACCGGTCAGGTGGCTGGCGTGATTATCGGCCCGCTGATCGGCGGCTTTCTCGCCGACCACGTCGGGCTGCGCGTGGTGTTCTTTATCACAGCCACCTTGCTGTTCATGTGCTTTTTGATCACCTTGTTCTCCATCAAAGAAGGCGTTACCAAGGTCACCAAAGCGAATCGTCTTAGTGGCAAAGCCGTGTTTTCTTCCCTACCCTACCCGGCGTTGATTGTCAGCCTGTTCATCACCACCATGATGATTCAGCTCGCTAACGGCTCCATCAGCCCAATACTGACGCTGTTTATTCGCGAACTTACGCCAGACACCAATAATCTCGCGTTTCTCAGCGGCGTGATCGCTGCCGTTCCCGGCGTTTCAGCGCTGCTGTCAGCACCGCGGTTGGGCCGTCTGGGCGACAAAATCGGCGCACATCGCATCCTGATCGCCGCACTGGGAGCCTGCGTGCTGCTGTTTTGTTTGATGTCCACCATCAGTGATTCGCTACAGTTGGGGATATTGCGTTTCCTGCTAGGCTTCGCCGATGGCGCACTGATGCCAGCCACACAGGCGCTGCTGCTGAAATACAGCAGCCAGCAGGTGACCGGGCGGATTTTTGGTTACAACCAATCCTTTATGTATCTGGGTAATGTCGCAGGTCCGTTACTCGGCTCCGGCGTGTCCGCCATAATAGGATTTCGCTGGGTGTTCATCATCACCGCGTTGCTGGTGTTGGTGAACACGCTGCATATCGCCTGGCGCTTTCGACAAATCCCCGCCAAACCCTGATCGCTCCGCCGTTATCTCCTGGCGTTATTTACCTCAGGAAATAACGCCAGGATTTATATACGGATTATGCATAAACCCCCCTTTACCTTGGCGATGGCCGCCGTTCGGCAGTAGGATCGATAGCGGTTTTTTGTGGTCAACGAAGGAGGTTATTATGTACACAGCGTATGACAGATACAGAAACCCACTTGAAACGGGCTGTCGTGTAATGCAAAACGGTTCTCGTCTGGTGGGTACCATTGCCGCCATTCATGCAGATAAGCTGAAACGAGAAGACGTTCGTAAAGCCAAATGCGTGCAACTCAACGGGGTCAGCGAATACTTTTCCCCTGATGAGCTGATGCGTTTGGGCCGCGCCTAACAAGGCTTTCGTCTCCCTTCGGGCGTGTTAGCACGCCCGATGCACGAATACGCTCTTTATCTCCCCGTTAAGGGTGATCGAACCAATCGCGGTTTTGCTCGGCTATCGGCGTGATCGAATAGATCATCTCTTGCAGATGCTCGCCGATTGCTGCTTCTGCCGCATCAGGATCGTGTGCTTTCAGGCTATTAAAAATCAGGTAGTGTTGCTTGATCAGATTCAGCGGTGGAGAAACCTGACTCAAACTGAGAAAGCGTAACCGGTCCATGGTTGCTTTGATTGATTCGATGGTTTCCCACGCCAATGGACAGCGCGCCACCTGCGTCAGCAGTTGGTGAAAATCGTCATCCAGGCTGAGAAACTCACGAATCTGCTCATTCTGCGCGGCCAATTCCTGCCGGTGTAGATTATGCTCCAGCACCAGCAATTGCTCATCGGTCACAAACTCTGCGGCCCGACGCGCAATGGCGCACTCTAACGCCTGGCGAATAAAACGCGCGTCTGCCACCCGTTGTTCCGAAATTTTCATCACGAAAGTACCGCGCTGCGGCAATATAGCCAAGCGACATTATTTTGATAACAGCCAGCTATGATTCTTTGCCGCATATCAGGGCATAGGATGTAATCATTTTTAAGTCGGTTGGCTATACCTGCACCAGTCCCGCTTCCGCCAGTTTGATAAACGCCTCACGCACCGGCTGGCGCGAAACGGAAAAACGGGTTGATATCTCTTTTTCTGACAGTAACTTACCCGGCGGAATCGCGCACTCCACGATATCCTTACGCAAGATACGATAGATTTGCTAATTGACCGGCTCATTGCTGTTGATCTGAAAGGAAGTTTCCATACATCGCTTTTAACTATTCGAAAGTATTACCCGTCATGATATAGCCAACCGACTTAAAAATGATTACATCCTATGCCCTGATATGCGGCAAAGAAGCATAGCTGGCTGTTATCAAAATAATGTCGCTTGGCTATACATGCTAATGCTTTGCCTACCCCCCTTTTCCATCATATTTTTCTCGGCGCTAAACGTAAAAACGTTATCCGCCGTGCGGATAACGTTGGAGGTTGCTAACAAATTGCCCTAATCCCACGGTCATTCCCGTGAAGGCGTGAAGTGACTTTGTCATCAGTCCGAAAGCAGGGATCACCAAACCAGCGTGCGCAGCGTCTGTTTCACCCCATGCTGAAGCAGTGACTGATAGTAGCGGGTCACTGTCGCGACAAACTCGCGCTGCTGCGGCAAGTCTTGTCCAAAGATATAGCCAACCGACTTAAAAATGATTACATCCTATGCCCTGATATGCGGCAAAGAAGCATAGCTGGCTGTTATCAAAATAATGTCGCTTGGCTATAGCCTCCATCCCCAGCAAGGCCGGTACGCGGGCTTCTCCTTGAGCACTGTTACGCACCACATCAGCCAGCAGATCACGTAACGGATCGCTGATATCAATCGCGTTCCCTTGCTCGTCCACGCCGCCAACATAGCGCATCCACCCAGCCACACCGAGCGCCAGCATGTCAAAACGGCTGCCGTGTGCCAGATGCCAGCGAATCGAATCCAGCATGCGCTGTGGCAATTTCTGAGAGCCGTCCATGGCAATTTGCCAGGTACGGTGTTTCAGCGCACGGTTACGGTAACGCTGCAACAGTGCGTCGGCATAAGCCGCCAGATAACCGAGGTACGCCAGGAAAGAGTGACTGCCATTCAACATGCGCAATTTCATCTCTTCATACGGCAGTACGTCCTGTACCAGTTCTGCTCCCGCCTTTTCCCATGAGGGACGCCCGTTGACGAAGTTGTCTTCAATCACCCACTGAAAGAACGGCTCGCAAGCAATGCCCGCCGGGTCGTTCACGCCCAGCAGTTCGGTGACCTGCTCCAGCGTTTCCGGCGTCATCGCCGGTACGATCCACCATGGTGGAAGGGAACGTCACATGTTGTGCGACCCACAGCGCCAGTTGGGTTATCACGTTGCGTGTCACATGGCCATTTTCCGGCATGTTGTCGCACGACATCACGCTAAATGGCGACACACCACGCGCTATACGGCGTTTGATCGCAGCCAGAATGACACCCGGCAAAGAGCGCGGTTGATCCGGATGCTGGAGATCGTGCGCAATCAGCGGATGCTCTGCGTTAAGCTACCCGGTCGCCGGATGGTGGCAGTAGCCTTTTTCTGTCACCGTGATGGATACGATAGCAATATCCGGTGCGCTTAATGCCTCCAGCACCACCTCGATGCCGTCCAACTCCGCGTGCAAAGCGGTTTTGGCAACACCGACAATGCGGCTGGTCCAGCCGTCGTCCGCCATTTGGCTTTGTTGAATAATTTAACATGCTGATTTACATAATTATTATAACACTTCAACAACTAAGTTTTCCAGCCGTAATGCTTTTTATTGTGCTAACTACTTGATTTGTCGTTCTAACAAAATACAGTCTCTGTACATGCATTCTACCTAAAGAAGATGTAAATCAAACGGTTAAATTATTCAACAAAGCCCCGCCATTTCAGATACCGACCACAGCAGATCCTGCTGGCGAATATCCTGAATCTGTTGTTCACCGCCAATCAGATTGATTTCGCAATAGCCCCAATCGCTGCCGAACTGTGCGGCCAGTTTGTCGGCACACACCGCCTGGTGGGCGCGGTGAAATGCGCCGAAACCAATATGGGCAATACGTGCAACCAGTTTGCTGCGGTCATATTCAGGCACCGCGGCTTTTGCCTGTAAAAGAGAGCTTGTCATAACAGTTTTTCCCAACGTAGACGCTTGCGCATCCGATTACATTTACTCACCCACCGGCGAAGCTGTCCGTGAGCCTTTCACCGATGACGCATCCTTTTGATGCCACAGCGTGTCATATAGCCAACCGACTTAAAAATGATTACATCCTATGCCCTGATATGCGGCAAAGAAGCATAGCTGGCTGTTATCAAAATAATGTCGCTTGGCTATAAGGATGGCCGGTTAAATCCTCGACGATACGGCGTGTTTCTGGTGTCACATCCTCTTTTCTGCCATCGGCTTTCAAGCGTTCCACTTCGTCCACAAACACCTTGTGCGTGGGTTTATTCAGATGGAAGGTCAGTGCCTGCCACAGCGCTATCAGCAATAGACTGGTGGTGCCAATAAACATCAACGCGGCAATGGTTTGAATCGCTTCCTGCGGTTGTTCTTGGCTGCCTTTCATAAAACCGCCCCACTGCAACAGCAGGCCGACAATAAAGGTGGCAATCGCGACCGTGGTTTTACGTGAGAAGGTCATTACCGCAGCAAACAGCCCTTCACGAAGCTGATGGGTGATCATTTCATCAATAAACTAGTTGCTGAATAGAGACTTGCATTTTTTGTCAGGCTATTGAGAATAAAAAGAGGTTTAACTTAGAGAATAAAGGTTTGAAATGATCAACAAAGAGCGGTTGTTACGAGATAATCGTTTATGTAAAGCAATCATTGGATTATGAGTCGAAGAATTGAAAAATTTAGCCGCTGAATTTTCAGCTTGTTATTTGATTTATCGGAAAAAGAATCGAAAAGATCACGAGCGGCAGATGGGTGCAGGGCAGAAAGGATTTATCCCAACCCCATTAGATAAACTGCTTTTTATTTTATTGTATTTAAAATGTTATCCGACCTATGATTTGCAAGGACTTCTTTTTGGTTTAGATAGAACACGGGTATGTCGCTGGGTAAAAATATTATTGCCGGTTTTAGAGATGACCTTGGGGCGAGAATGTGTTTTGCCCGCTCGTCAAATTCGCTCTGCTGAGGAATTTTTTCGCGCCTTTCCTGGAGTTAAAGACGTCTTTATTGATGGGACAGAGCGACCTGTCCAAAAGCCTAAGAATCTGCGTCGGCGAAAAAAAATGTATTCGGGAAAGAAAAGACAGACCACTCGAAAAGCGCTTATTATGACTGACGAAACAAGGCAAATTGGATTTATCCCCATGAGCAAAAATGGGCGCCGTCACGATAAACGCTTACTCGATAAAGTCGATATAATTCGCCATATTCCTCCTGAGGTAACCATCTGGGCAGATACCGGTTTTCAAGGTATAGATAAACAGCATCCTAATACACAAATCCCAAAAAAAGGAACTCGAAAAAGACCTTTATCGCCTGAACAAAAACAAGAAAATAAAATAATCTCGGGCATCCGTATTACAGTTGAACACGCCATCGCGGGTATCAAGCGCCTCGGTTGCATGACCCAAATTTTACGGAATCGTAGACCCTTTATTGATGATACCGGCTTTGTTGAATAAATCGAACTTTCAGGGGATCGCCGGATCAAAGCACTATCATCGCTCCCGATAGCAGCTCCCCATGGCAAAGCAAAAGTTTAAAATCACCAACTGGCCCACCTACAACAAAGCACTCAGACAACGCGGCTCCCTGACGGTCTGGCTTGATGAGTCGGCCATCGCTGCATGGACTGACAGTTCTTCGCCTGAAGGTCGTGGTCGGCCGCTTTACTACACCGATATGGCTGTTACCACGGTTTTGATGATAAAGCGCGTGTTTAACCTTTCGCTCCGGGCATTACAGGGCTTTGTCGACTCGGTTTTTACACTGATGAGCCTGCCACTGCGCTGCCCGGACTACTCTCTGGTCAGTCGGCGGGCAAAAACCGTCAGTATCAGCATAAAAACGCCAACGCGTGGTGAAATCTCGCATCTGGTCATCGACAGTACCGGTCTGAAGGTCTTTGGCGAAGGTGAATGGAAAGTCAGGCAGCATGGGGCTGACAGACGAAGAGTGTGGCGCAAGCTTCATCTGGCAGCAGACAGTGCGACGCATGAGATTATCTGTGCCGACTTATCGCTCAGCGGAACGACAGATGCGCAGGCACTGCCGGGCCTGATTAACCAAACCCACCGAAAAATCAGGGAAGTGTCAGCAGACGGTGCTTATGACGCCCGTTACTGCCACGATGCGTTGCTAAGAAAGAAAATCAGGCCCCTTATCCCGCCGCGAAGCGGAGCCAAATACTGGCCGGACAAGTACCATGAACGTAACCATGCGGTGGCGAATCAGCGTCTGAGCGGGAGTAATGATATGTGGAAAAAGAAAGTGGGTTATCACCGGCGTTCAGTGGCAGAAACAGCGATGTTCCGCATAAAAACTTTGCTGGGTGGCCATCTGAGCCTGCGTGACTATGAGGCTCAAGTAGGTGAAGCCATAGCGATGGTCAAAGCGCTGAACCGTATGACGTTGTTGGGTATGCCACACAGCGTCAGGATAGGATAACAGGTGTAGCAGAGGGAGTCATCCTGTCGGCTAATTCTGATTTATTCAACAAAGCCGATGATACCTTCTTACTCCTTAGCGCCGGTCTTTGGAATTTCCATCTCAGAACAGCGTAAAATTTACTTCAATCACCGAAACACCCTTATTTCACTATTAAGCAACACGCTTAATATCAGGAATGAACGGGAACACGTTCCACTGAGTGAACTCCAGCACGCAGCGACCTACCTGATAGAAACCGGCCAGCGCAACCAGCATCACCATCTTGTTTTCTACCGGGAAACGGTAGACATAGAAGAACCCGGCCAGACACAGCATCATCAGCGTGTAGGCAAAGATATACAGGCGCGATGGGCCATATTTAATGATCGCCAACCCGGACAGCAACGTCACTGGCAGCCCGACAATACTCATCGAGAGCGGGCTTCCGGCAAACGCCGAGGAGACGATCAGGCAGTTGACACAGAAGAACACAAACACGGTGTTGTAGGCTTTGTTGAATAATTTAAGATACTGATTTATATAAGCATTATAAAATTTCAACGACTAATTTTTCCTCTCGGAATGCTTTTTATTGTGCTAACTATTTGATTTGTCGTTCTAACAAAATACATTCTCTGTAAATGCATTCTAACTAAAGAAGATGTAAATCAAACGGTTAAATTATTCAACAAAGCCGGTGTTGTAGACATATTTAGCCGTGAAGGAGAACAAATAAATAACCAGGTGTTTTCTAAAGGCACGCACACGCAGTGTTGAAGCATAATCCTTAAACAACCCGCCCAGCATACGCAGTTTTTCACTCAGGATGAGTCTGTAAAGAATTTCGTGTAAATGGCTCCATCGCTTAACCGGAAATTCGATCTCCATACATCAACATGAATTGGCTCATAGCCGGTTTCCAGTCTCTGATTGGTAGGGTCCATTTAGCCGAGATATTATGCAAGGCTAGATAGAATAATTTTAGCACCGAGTGGCTTTGTTGAATAAATCAGAATTAGCCGACAGGATGACTCCCTCTGCTACACCTGTTATCCTATCCTGACGCTGTGTGGCATACCCAACAACGTCATACGGTTCAGCGCTTTGACCATCGCTATGGCTTCACCTACTTGAGCCTCATAGTCACGCAGGCTCAGATGGCCACCCAGCAAAGTTTTTATGCGGAACATCGCTGTTTCTGCCACTGAACGCCGGTGATAACCCACTTTCTTTTTCCACATATCATTACTCCCGCTCAGACGCTGATTCGCCACCGCATGGTTACGTTCATGGTACTTGTCCGGCCAGTATTTGGCTCCGCTTCGCGGCGGGATAAGGGGCCTGATTTTCTTTCTTAGCAACGCATCGTGGCAGTAACGGGCGTCATAAGCACCGTCTGCTGACACTTCCCTGATTTTTCGGTGGGTTTGGTTAATCAGGCACGGCAGTGCCTGCGCATCTGTCGTTCCGCTGAGCGATAAGTCGGCACAGATAATCTCATGCGTCGCACTGTCTGCTGCCAGATGAAGCTTGCGCCACACTCTTCGTCTGTCAGCCCCATGCTGCCTGACTTTCCATTCACCTTCGCCAAAGACCTTCAGACCGGTACTGTCGATGACCAGATGCGAGATTTCACCACGCGTTGGCGTTTTTATGCTGATACTGACGGTTTTTGCCCGCCGACTGACCAGAGAGTAGTCCGGGCAGCGCAGTGGCAGGCTCATCAGTGTAAAAACCGAGTCGACAAAGCCCTGTAATGCCCGGAGCGAAAGGTTAAACACGCGCTTTATCATCAAAACCGTGGTAACAGCCATATCGGTGTAGTAAAGCGGCCGACCACGACCTTCAGGCGAAGAACTGTCAGTCCATGCAGCGATGGCCGACTCATCAAGCCAGACCGTCAGGGAGCCGCGTTGTCTGAGTGCTTTGTTGTAGGTGGGCCAGTTGGTGATTTTAAACTTTTGCTTTGCCATGGGGAGCTGCTATCGGGAGCGATGATAGTGCTTTGATCCGGCGATCCCCTGAAAGTTCGATTTATTCAACAAAGCCGCACCGAGTCATCCGTTGGAAATATTCGTCGCGTTTTCGTTATAGCCAACCGACTTAAAAATGATTACATCCTATGCCCTGATATGCGGCAAAGAAGCATAGCTGGCTGTTATCAAAATAATGTCGCTTGGCTATATAGCTAAACGACTTAATTTTGATTACATTATTTAAATGAGCTATTCAATTGATTTTAGACGTAAAGTGATATCTACACGGAAAAACGAAGGGTTGAGTATCCGAGAAACAGCGAAGCAATTTCGGATTGGCCCTGCCTCTGTATCGCGTTGGATTAATCAAATAGAGTCAAAAGCATCGACCACGCGTCAGCGAAAGATCGATAAATCCGAGTTGATAAAAGATGTTGAACAATATCCAGATGCTTACCAAAAAGAACGTGCAGAGCGTTTTGGCGTTTGTCAGAAGGCCATTTGGCAAGCGCTTAAAAAGCTGGGATTGACCTATAAAAAAAACTCTACGTCATCCGAAAGCCGACGAAAACGCCCGGCAGGGATTTCAACAAAAAAAACAACAGTATGAAAAAGAAGGTAAACCTATTGTTTTTATTGATGAAAGTGGTTTTTCACACGATGCCCCACGGACTCACGGCTATTCCCCAAAAGGTCAACGGTGTTTTGGCCTGAAGAACTGGGGAGCTAGGGGAAGAACAAATGTTATCGGCGCTTTATTAGGCACAACGCTGTTTGCTATCGGATTATTTGATATCAATATTAACAGCGATGTTTTCTATGCCTGGGTCACACAAGTCCTTATCCCAGTACTCCCTAAAAACAGTGTAATCATGATGGACAATGCCACTTTTCACAAAAAACATAATATTCAACAAGTCATCATCGATGCAGGGTATATGGTGGAGTATTTGCCTACATATTCGCCAGATCTTAACCCAATTGAGCATAAATGGGCACAAGCAAAAAGCAAAAAAAGAGAGATGGGTTGCGATACAGAGAGTTTGTTCTCAGTCCATATGGTGTAATCAAAATTAAGTCGCTTGGCTATAACCTTGCGGATCTCCGGCGGAAAATCAAAAATGACGATGAGACGTTCCCAATTATTTCTCCACGATGGGCTGATCGTCGGGAACTGCTCATCCCATTTGGCCGCGAAGGCATCCAGGGCCTCTTCAGCGCCCTCTAGCGTTGCGGAACTATAGATAGTGCGGAGGTCAGCAGCAACGGCTTTACGCTCTTTCCAGCCGACGTAGCGCAGCGAGTTCCGCACCTGATGCACGATGCAGAGCTGTACCCGCGTATGCGGGTAAACAGCTTCAATGGCATCAGGAAAGCCCTTCAGGCCATCGCAGCAGGCGATGAAGATGTCCTGTAGCCCACGATTTTTCAGTTCTGTCATTACAGATAACCAGAACTTGGCCCCCTCGGTTTTGGCTATCCATAGCCCCAGCAGCTCTTTTTCGCCCTGGCCGTTGATGCCTAGAGCCAAGTAAACAGACTTGTTGGTCACGGCTCCGCCGTCCTTGCTTTTGACCACAATACAGTCAAGGTAAACAATGGGATAAAACGCATCCAGCGGCCGTTGCTGCCAGCGCTTAACGTCATCCATCACGGCATTGGTCACTTGAGAAATGAAGCCAGCGGAAACATCGACCCCGTAGACTTCTTTAAAGTGAGCCTGAATATCACGGGTTGATAGCCCTCTGGAATAGAGAGAAATAATGCGGTCATCGAAGCCGTTAAGCTGCTTTTCGTGCTTACCGATCAGTGTCGGCTCGAAGGTACTGTTGCGGTCGCGCGGAATATCGAGCTCGAGCGCCCCATTTTGGCTACGTACGCTCTTGGATGTCTTGCCATTGCGGGAGTTGCCTGAATTATTACCAGCCGGGTCATGCTTAGCATACCCAAGGTGTATCTCCATCTCAGCTTGAAGAACCCGTTCCGCCAGTCTTTTAGTCAGCACCTTGAGTAGGCCTGATTCACCCAGAAGCTCCTGAGGGGAGTGGCAATCCTGAAGCAGTTGGTCAATAAGTTCGTTGCTGATAGGCATTTTTTGTCCTCTGAAGGTTTTCCTCAAAATGCCATTTACACAGATCTTTTTACACTCTCGCCCATCTTCATCAAGATATAGCCAAGCGACATTATTTTGATAACAGCCAGCTATGCTTCTTTGCCGCATATCAGGGCATAGGATGGCTTTGTTGAATAATTTAACCGTTTGATTTACATCTTCTTTAGTTAGAATGCATTTACAGAGAATGTATTTTGTTAGAACGACAAATCAAATAGTTAGCACAATAAAAAGCATTCCGAGAGGAAAAATTAGTCGTTGAAATTTTATAATGCTTATATAAATCAGTATCTTAAATTATTCAACAAAGCCGCATAGGATGTAATCATTTTTAAGTCGGTTGGCTATAACTGAGCAGGCCGGTATCTTTATCCAACGCCGGCTTGTTTTTTTGTCAGCAACATCTGCCCCTCTTTGGTCGCAATCACATAGTTGCTGCTAAACCCACTCGCCAACAAGGCAAAAAAGCATAACGCGATGGCTTTGTGTCGAATCGTCATCAGGTAATCCACTCAAATAGTAAAAAAATGGGCGATGGTTCTTTTTAGGACCTAATCTCTATCAAAAAACATGAATATACAAGATGAACTCTAGCAAAGCGGGAAAAAGAAGAATGTAGGAATAATGGAAATAATCAGTGATTCACCCGAGAAGGGGGGAGCGGGCAGCCAAGGCTACCCGCTGGGGAATTACTCTGCGTTTGTCGCTTTTTTGCTGCGCATCAGATTCAGCGCTTCAACCGACATTGAGAAGAACATCGCGAAATAGATATAGCCTTTGGGAACGTGAACATCGACGCTTTCCAGAATCAGCGTAAATCCCACCAGAATCAGGAAAGAGAGTGCCAGCATTTTCACCGATGGATGACGATCGACAAACTCACCGATGGCGCGGGCTGAAAACATCATCACCCCTACGGCAATCACCACGGCGGCCATCATGATAAACAGATGGTCGGAAAGGCCGACGGCGGTAATGACGGAGTCGAGGCTGAAGATGATGTCTAACAGCATGATCTGCACAATAGCCCCGAAAAAGGAATGCACCTGGCTGGCATGTGCCTCTGAACCGCCTTCGATCGTCTCATGAACTTCGCGGCTGGATTTCCAGATCAGGAACAAGCCGCCGAAAAACAGGATCAGATCGCGCACGGAAATTTCATTATCCATCAGCGTAAACAGCGGGTTGGTCAGACGAATCACCCAGGCGATCGAGGCGAACAGGCCAAGGCGCATCAACATGGCACCCAGAAGGCCGATACGGCGCGCTTTATTTTGTTGGGCTTTGGGTAACTTGGCGACAACGAGAGAAAGGAAGATGATGTTGTCGATACCTAGTACGATCTCCAAAATGGTCAGCGTGCCGAGCGCCAGCCATGCATTCGGATCAACAATCCAATCAAACATTATATCAATCAAACCTAAACGAAATGCAAACGTAGATTATACGCTTCACATTCGGTTTTCTGGCAAGAAAAAACGATACGCATTATCTCTGGCATTTAAAGATGAAAATGGCGCGCTAACAGCGGGCCGGTAAAGGTCTTCTTCAAATAGAAACCGCGCGGCAAGGTCATGATGGGCCGACCAAACTCGCCGATGGCTTGCGTCAGCGCCTTGCTGTTGGCCCCTTTGGGGCGTAATTGTAGTACCTCGCCGTGACGCGCGGTGATGCTCTCCACTTTGCCGAGCACAATCAGGTCCATCAGTTCTTCCCAATCCCGCCGCAGCAGTTCCTCCTCCTCGGGAGAGGGGCTCCAGATAAGCGGCGTGCCGATATGGCGTTCGCCGAGAGGAATTTCACGTAATCCTTCCACCGGGATCCACAGTACCCGTGCCAACTTATGCCGCACATGGCTGCTCTCCCATGTCACACCGCTGTTGCCGGTTAGCGGTGCCACTGACACGAAGGTGGTTTCGAGCGGCCTGCCCCGATCATCAATCGGAATGGTTTTTAGCTCTACGCCAATATCTGGAAAATCCTGTTCCGGTTTGCTGCCTGCGCTGGCACCGAGAAAGCGCTCAAGCAACACGCCTATCCACCCCTTGTCGCGTTTGAGGTTGGCTGGCAGCGGCAGGTTTGCCCGTGCGACAAGTTCCGCCAGCGTATAACCGGCAAGCGCTTGCGCGCGTTCAAGTAGGGTATGCTCATCGGCAGGTGGCGTTGCAATCGGGTTGGGCATATTCACCTATGAAAACAGGTTGTCAGATTGACTAAAAAAAAGTACAGCATTCATCAGGTTTTTCAACAGGGCGGTGCCGTGCTAAAAAGAAAACAATAATAGCATGATTCATAGCGTGTTTTTTTATTTATTCCACCAAGGTATCACGTCGGTTTTATCGTTGTTCAAGGATAGACAGGCTTTGTTGAATAATTTAAGATACTGATTTATATAAGCATTATAAAATTTCAACGACTAATTTTTCCTCTCGGAATGCTTTTTATTGTGCTAACTATTTGATTTGTCGTTCTAACAAAATACATTCTCTGTAAATGCATTCTAACTAAAGAAGATGTAAATCAAACTGTTAAATTATTCAACAAAGCCGGATAGACACCGACAATAAACAGGATCTTACACCAGGTTATCCACAGATTTTTGGGATAACCGGGGTAAGTCCTCACTACTGGTTTGATTTACAGCCTTGACGTCACGATTTTTTGCGATTTTTGTTATTTTATTATCCGATTTTTGCGTCGTGGTTGTGGATAAAACCGTCGTGGAGCAATCTTTCACCACTCTGCCGTGCACCGGTTTTCTGCGCCGTGTAATGGCGGTGAATATGTCGTGGGTTAAATCGGTATTTTTTTGAAAATAAAGGAAGATTTTTTTTGTGGTGCGATGTGGTTTCAAAAATGGAGAAAATATTTTCCGCATGCTTTCATTTGGTTCTGCACAGTGATATCCACAAAAATAGTGAATAAAAGCGCGATGCTTGACGCATGCTGTTTATAACTCTTCCCCTTTCTGTGGGTTAGCGGCAGGTTATTCGTAGAATCAATGCTGTTAAGCAGGAGTTTACCGGGTGGCGGGAGTGTGAAACAATCAGGTCATCTTTGCATTGAAAGTTTTCGAGGTAGTCCGGTGATCGATGATGATGGCTACCGCCCTAACGTTGGTATTGTAATTTGCAATCTGCTTGGTGAAGTGCTCTGGGCGCGTCGTTATGGTCAGCACTCCTGGCAGTTCCCGCAAGGGGGCATCAACCCGGGGGAAAGCCCTGAACAGGCCATGTATCGCGAACTGTTTGAAGAAGTGGGACTCAGGAAAAAGGATGTCCGTATTCTGGCTTCAACCCGTAGCTGGTTACGTTACAAATTACCAAAACGTTTGGTGCGTTGGGATACAAAACCGGTTTGTATCGGTCAAAAGCAGAAGTGGTTTCTGCTACAGTTAATGTGCAACGAATCTGATATCAATATGCAAAGCAGCGGCACGCCGGAGTTTGACGGCTGGCGCTGGGTGAGTTACTGGTATCCTGTGCGTCAGGTGGTGTCGTTTAAACGCGACGTTTACCGTCGTGTGATGAAGGAATTTATCAGCCCGGTTATACAACTGCAAGAGAACGCCGCGGCGAGGGCGCCTTCGGTGCCTCGGCGCAAAAGAGGATAAGTCGCGCTCATCATGCTCACGCGTTTGCTAGAAATAGTTGAGAAAGTGGCGGAGGCATCGCGCTTAAATGATGCGCTGGATCTGTTTGTCAATGAGACCTGCCAGGCGATGGATACGGAAGTCTGTTCTATCTATCTGGCCGATCACGATCGCCAATGTTACTACCTGATGGCGACACGCGGTTTGAAAAAGCCGCGTGGACGTCTTATCACGCTGGCTTTTGGTCAAGGAATTGTCGGATTGGTGGGGCAGCGTGCTGAACCCATCAACCTGGCCGATGCGCAAGCCCACCCCAGTTTTAAATTTATCCCTTCCGTTAAAGAGCAGCACTTTCGTTCTTTCCTTGGTGTGCCCATTATTCATCGTCGACAACTGCTGGGTGTGTTGGTGGTGCAACAGCGCGAACATCGCCAGTTTGATAAGAATGAAGAGTCTTTCATGGTCACGCTGGCGACGCAAATGGCCGCAATTCTCTCTCTGACGCAAATCAAGGCGCTGTTTGGTCAATATCGGCAAACACGGCTCAAAGCGCTGGTGGCATCGAGCGGCGTGGCGATTGCGCCAGGCTGGATGGACAGCAGCCAGCCTTCACTGGAATTGGTTTTCCCTGCTTCAAGCCTGGACAGCGAACGCGAGCGCTCGCGTTTGACGCAGGCGCTGGAAGAGGCCAATGCCGAATTCCGCCGTTTCAGTAAACGCTTCAGTGCCAGCGCGCAAAAAGAGAGTGCAGCGATTTTCGATCTTTATTCCCATTTGCTGAGCGATGCACGCCTCAAGCGCGAACTGTTTCAGGAAGTGGATGACGGGAATGTCGCCGAGTGGGCGGTAAAACTGGTAATCGAGCGTTTTGCTGCGCAGTTTGCTGTGCTTCAGGATGCCTATTTGCGTGAACGCGCCGGGGATTTCCGCGCGTTGGGCCAGCGTCTGTTGTTTCATCTTGATGATAGTGTGACCAGCAGCGATCGCTGGCCGCCCCATTTTATTCTGGTGGCTGATGAACTGACGGCAACGCTGCTGGCGGATGTGCCGCAAGACCGACTGGCTGGTGTGGTCGTACACGACGGTGCCGCCAACTCACATGCGGCGATCATGGTGCGGGCGATGGGGATCCCCACCCTGATGGGCGCGGATATTCAGCCGGAGTTATTGCACCAGCGCACCTTGATCCTTGATGGTTATCGGGGTGAACTGCTGGTGGATCCCGAGCCGACGCTGTTGCAAGAATATCAACGCCTGTTGAGTGAAGATAATGCGCTGACGCGCCTGGCCGAAGACGATATGCAACGGCCTGCGGTGCTGAAAAGCGGAGAGAGCATGCAAGTGATGCTCAATGCCGGGCTCAGCGCCGAACATGAGCAGCGTTTTATCAACCTGGTTGATGGCGTGGGGCTGTACCGTACCGAAGTGCCTTTCATGCTACAGAGCGGCTTTCCGTCTGAAGATGAACAGATGGAGCAGTACCGGGGCATGTTGCAGCTTTATCCTTCCCGCCCGGTGGTGTTGCGCACGTTGGATATCGGTGCCGATAAACAGCTTCCCTATTTGCCGATCAGAGAAGAAAACCCCTGCTTGGGGTGGCGCGGTCTTCGCGTTACGCTCGATCAACCGGAGATCTTCTTGATCCAGGTGCGCGCGATGCTGCGCGCGAATGCTGAAACCGGCAACCTGCGCATTTTGTTACCGATGGTCAGCAGCCTGGAAGAAGTGGACGAAGCGTGTCGGCTTATCGCTCAGGCCGCCGCTGAGGTACGGGAACTGGTGGGACATGCCTTGCCGGAACCGCGCATCGGGGTGATGATCGAAGTCCCGTCTATGCTGTTTTTGCTGCCGCATCTGGCCTCTCGTATCGATTTTGTCTCGGTAGGCACTAACGATCTGACCCAATATTTGCTGGCAGTGGATCGCAACAACCCGCACGTCGCATCACTTTATGACAGCCTGCACCCGTCCATGTTGCAGGCGTTGGCCGGTATTGCACGTGAATGCCAACGTCTTGATCTTGAAGTCTCTGTCTGTGGTGAAATGGCCGGCGAGGCGATGGGATCGCTGGTATTAACCGGGCTGGGCTATCGCACGTTCAGTATGAATGGTCGTAGCGTAGCGCGGGTAAAATACCTGCTGCGCCAATTGGTACTGACAGAGGTGCAAACGCTGACTCAACGCCTTTTGGCGGCGCGCAGCGCCAGCGAAGTGCGTCAGTGGATTGCGCTTTTCCTCGAAGAACGCGGCTTGGGCGGATTAGTCCGCGGTGGTCGCTGACAAAGTGTGTCAACGGTAACATCCTGTTTACATAACTTTTCCTGAGCTTGCACGCTGCGTAGCGGCTGCTGTGTGCTATCATGCGCAACCGCCGCCAGTGCGTAAGGCGTTAATGCCGAGAGTGCGCTGGCAAACAAGGTTTCCCCTTTTCCGACTTCCCATACCGTGGGATAAACAACGTCGTGAGATAAAACAAACAAGCATGTGGTGATCGATGACAACGAGTTACTTGGCGTTTCCTCAATTTGATCCGGTGATTTTCTCCCTTGGTCCCGTCTCTCTCCATTGGTATGGATTGATGTACTTGGTGGGATTTGTGTTTGCCATGTGGTTGGCTGTGCGCCGGGCGAATAAACCGGGCAGCGGCTTGACCAAAGAAGAAGTGGAAAACCTGCTCTACCTCGGATTCCTCGGGGTGTTCGTGGGCGGCCGTCTGGGGTATGTCCTGTTCTATGCCTTTCGCTCGTTCATCAGTAACCCGCTTTACCTGTTCAAAGTGTGGGATGGCGGTATGTCATTCCACGGCGGTCTGGTTGGGGTGATTTGCGTCATGCTGTGGTTTGCCCATCGCACCAAGCGCCACTTCTTTCAGGTTGCCGATTTTATCGCACCGCTGATTCCTTTCGGGCTGGGTGCAGGGCGCTTGGGTAACTTTATCAACGGGGAACTGTGGGGTCGCGTCACTACCGATACGCCATGGGCAATGCTGTTCCCCGGCGCACGCAACGAAGATTTGATGCTGGCGGTCACCAACCCACAATGGCAGACAATTTTTAATCAGTACGGCATGTTGCCGCGCCACCCGTCGCAGCTTTATCAGATGACGCTGGAAGGCATTGCGCTGTTTATCTTGTTAAACCTGTTTATTCGTAAACCGCGCCCGATGGGCAGCGTTTCCGGCTTGTTTTTGATTGGCTACGGTGTGTTCCGCATTATCACCGAATTTTTCCGCCAACCGGACGCTCAGCTTGGCCTGTTCGGTAATTTCATCAGTATGGGGCAGATTCTGTCGCTGCCGATGGTGTTTGCCGGTATTCTGATGATGGTCTGGGCCTATCGCCGCAAGGCGTAAAAACAGCAATTGCTTGCCGTGAGCGGTCTCCTAGCTGACATCAGCGGGAGGCCACGCGGTAAATTTTTTAATCGTGTAGTGAGGGTGAAATGAAACAGTATCTGGAATTGATGCAGAAAGTGCTTGATGAGGGAACGCCGAAGGGAGACAGAACCGGCACCGGAACCTTATCGATTTTTGGCCATCAGATGCGTTTCAACCTGCAAGACGGCTTTCCGCTGGTGACCACCAAGCGCTGTCATCTGCGGTTCATCATCCATGAGCTGCTATGGTTCCTCAACGGTGACACCAACGTTAGCTATCTGCATGACAATAAAGTTAGCATTTGGGATGAATGGGCTGATGAAAACGGCGATCTTGGGCCAGTATACGGCAAGCAGTGGCGCGCCTGGGGTGCGGCAGATGGTCGCGAGATTGACCAACTGCAAACCGTGCTGCAACAGTTAAAACAGGACCCGAATTCACGCCGTATCATCGTTTCTGCCTGGAACGTGGGTGAGTTAGAACAAATGGCGTTGGCACCCTGCCACGCATTTTTCCAGTTCTACGTGGCGGATGGCAAACTTTCCTGCCAGCTTTACCAACGCTCGTGTGATGTGTTCCTCGGCCTGCCGTTCAATATTGCCAGCTATGCACTGCTGGTGCATATGATGGCGCAGCAGTGCGACCTTGAAGTCGGTGACTTTGTCTGGACCGGTGGTGATACCCATCTGTACAACAACCATATGGAGCAGACGCATCTGCAACTGAGCCGTGAGCCAAAAGTGCTGCCGAAGTTGATCATTAAGCGTCGTCCTGCTTCGCTGTTTGACTACCAGTTCGACGATTTTGAAATTGAAGGCTACGATCCGCATCCTGCCATTAAGGCACCGGTGGCTATTTAATCGGCGATTCTGCCTTTCTGCTATCAAGGCTGCTTCTGCGGCCTTTTTTACCGGTTATGTTCACCTATAGTTGTTCAACCCGCATTTCTTCAACCCGCATTGTATCTGCCTTGTAACGCCGTCCTACCAAGCCCGTTTTGTTGCGAACAGGCAGGCATTCCCACTTTTTTTTGCCAGGTCGCTGCCCGATTCTGGCTACACTGCCGTCATGGATAAAAGCACCTTTAAACTAGTTGCTGAATAGAGACTTGCATTTTTTGTCAGGCTATTGAGAATAAAAAGAGGTTTAACTTAGAGAATAAAGGTTTGAAATGATCAACACAGAGCGGTTGTTACGAGATAATCGTTTATGTATAGCCAAGCGACATTATTTTGATAACAGCCAGCTATGCTTCTTTGCCGCATATCAGGGCATAGGATGTAATCATTTTTAAGTCGGTTGGCTATAAAGCAATCATTGGATTATCAGTCGAAGAATTGAAAAATTTAGCCGCTGAATTTTCAGCTTGTTATTTGATTTATCGGAAAAAGAATCGAAAAGATCTCGAGCGGCAGATGGGTGCAGGGCAGAAAGGATTTATCCCAACCCCATTAGATAAACTGCTTTTTATTTTATTGTATTTAAAATGTTATCCGATCTATGATTTGCAAGGACTTCTTTTTGGTTTATATAGAACACGGGTATGTTGCTGGGTAAAAATATTATTGCCGGTTTTAGAGATGACCTTGGGGCGAGAATGTGTTTTGCCCGCTCGTCAAATTCGCTCTGCTGAGGAATTTTTTCGCGCCTTTCCTGGAGTTAAAGACGTCTTTATTGATGGGACAGAGCGACCTGTCCAAAAGCCTAAGAATCTGCGTCGGCGAAAAAAAATGTATTCGGGAAAGAAAAGACAGACCACTCGAAAAGGGCTTATTATTACTGACGAAACAAGGCAAATTGGATTTATCCCCATGAGCAAAAATGGGCGCCGTCACGATAAACGCTTACTCGATAAAGTCGATATAATTCGCCATATTCCTCCTGAGGTAACCATCTGGGCAGATACCGGTTTTCAAGGTATAGATAAACAGCATCCTAATACACAAATCCCAAAAAAAGGAACTCGAAAAAGACCTTTATCGCCTGAACAAAAACAAGAAAATAAAATAATCTCGGGCATCCGTATTACAGTTGAACACGCCATCGCGGGTATCAAGCGCCTCGGTTGCATGACCCAAATTTTACGGAATCGTAGACCCTTTATTGATGATACCTTCTTACTCCTTAGCGCCGGTCTTTGGA
Source organism: Symbiopectobacterium purcellii (assembly GCF_052050035.1). Lineage (GTDB taxonomy): Bacteria > Pseudomonadota > Gammaproteobacteria > Enterobacterales > Enterobacteriaceae > Symbiopectobacterium > Symbiopectobacterium purcellii_A. The sequence continues at coordinate 1,100,763 of NZ_CP189882.1, read as the reverse complement.
ATTTCCATCTCAGAACAGCGTAAAATTTACTTCAATCACCGAAACACCCTTATTTCACTATTAAGCAACACGCTTTTTGTTGATGCGGGTTTTACCCTGCCGGAATTGCTGATTGCACTGACGCTTATCGCCTTGTTATCCTCAGGCGGAATTCAGGGCTGGACCGCCTATCAACAGGCTGTGCGTCTCGAGCAACAGACGCAGTTGGTGATGTTGTTTCTGCAACGCGTGCAGGCCAATGTCTACCGGTATAACGACGCACGCACGGTGAGTGTAATACAAGCCGATGGGACGTGGTGTTTGCGCGAAGGTACAGGCGAGGCGTTGAGCTGTCATGAGGGCACTGGCGGGCGTTTATTGCCCTCTGCTCGCGATGTACGCATTGCCGCAATGGCGCGGCGGACGGTCATCTTTTATGGTCTGCGCAATACGGCGCAGGCAGGACACCTGGTGTTGGAGAATGATGCCGGTCGTCTGCGTATCGTGATATCGATCTGGGGGAGGATACGGTTATGCAGCGATACGCCGCCAGTTTTAGGAATTCCGCGTTGTTAAGCCGCAGAATCGGCGGGTTTAGCCTGATGGAGGTGCTGCTGGCAATGCTGGTTGGCTGCGTGATGGTCATCGGCTCTATGCAGATTTACCCTACGCTGCGCAGGCATAGTCAGAATACGCTACGCCATTTCTGGTTAGAACAGCGTATTCATCAGGCACTGTTTGCGTTGGAAAAAGATCTGCGCAGCGCGGGTTTTTGCACCAGTCACTGTCACGATAATGTCGTAACCTTAGGGCAATTTCCCGGTGAGGTGGCGAACAGTTGCGCAATTGTTGCCTATGATTTTAATCGACGTGGCGGTGCGCCGCAGCGTCGGTAAACGTTTGGATACCGGTTGCGTGCAGGAGCATGGGAAACACAAGTCAGCATTGCCGATTGTGGAGGCGGCGGATGGGAGCGACGGCTTGATCCGCAGGAAGTGACGGTAACGCGTTTTGAAGTGATTGCATGGCGTAATGTGACAGGACTGACGCTTTATGAAGTGCATCTGGCGGGACACTGGTTTCGCCGCCCTGATATCGCACGCCATACGGTGCGCTGGATTGCAGGGCATAACGCATGAAACGCTGGTGCCAGCAGGGCAATGGTGCACTCTTAATGGTGATGTTGTTGGCAGTCTCGGGGTTGCTGTTAATGACGGGGATGCAACGGCAGTTGGACAGTGTGCTCTCTCTTGCCCATGATGAGCGCCGCTATTGGCGAACGCGGGTGTTGGCCGAATCGTCGTTACAATGGGGTCTTGGGCAAGTGTGGCTCATGGGCAATCGTTCCGACGAGCAATGTCTCGGCTATGCCGCAGAAGGACTGCAAGTCTGTTTACGCCAGGTACCCGGTGAGCACTATATGTTGCTGCGCGGTGAGGGACATCTTCCTCGTTCTTCATCAGTGATGGTGCTCTATCAGCGTGTGGTAGCCGTTGAGCCAGACGGCGAAACCAGCCCGTTGAAGCCAATCTCAGGAGGTTGGCTGGATTTTTGCCCCGAAAGGCACGAGGCCATTTGTGGCGGATAGCCGGAGAATGCCGTGTGGAAGGTGCCGACAAAGGCAGCATCAACAAGGGTTTGGGTTGGTGGAAACCGCCATTGCCGCGCTGTTTTTTGCTGTATCGGTGTTAGGATTACTGCAATATCATCAGAGGTTGCAACAGGCCTTTGTACATCAATGTCAGCAAAGGCAGGCATGGCATCTGGCATATCAACAGTTTGCCATTTATGCTGCCGGTCGGGGAGGGGAGGCATTAACGTTGCTTTAACGCGATCTTCCTCCTGGATGGCAGTTAGCGTTGACAGAGCAGTACCAGACGGCAGCGTGCCTGCGCGTCTCCTCGACGGTGACAACGCCGCAGCACTATCAGGCGTGCTTGTACCGTTGGTTTTGTTTTACTGATACAAATCGGCGAACCGTGCCTGAGGGCAATTGACGGTGAGCGGGGTTTGCGGGCACCGAAACGGGAATCATCATGTTCAGGGTTTATCACTCAAATCAGTTAGATATTTTGAAAACGCTGATGGTGACGCTGATAGCGCGCCAACCGTTACAGGACCCGTTTCAGCCTGAAACGATCCTGGTTCAAAGCCCTGGTATGGCGCAATGGTTGCAGATCGAACTTGCCACTCACTTTGGTATTGCTGCCAATTTGCATTTTCCTTTGCCCGGTGTTTTTTTGTGGGACATGTGTCGGCGCGTGTTACCGGATATTCCGGCGGAAAACACCTTTAGCAAAGAAGCGATGACTTGGAAGTTAATGCATATTCTGCCTCAGCAGCAGGATAATCCGTCATTCTTGCCGTTGAGTCACTATTTGCAAGATGACGCCGATAAACGCAAGCGGCATCAACTCGCTGGGCGAGTTGCGGATCTGTTCGATCAATACCTGATTTATCGGCCTGAGTGGATCAAACAGTGGCAAGCCGGTGCGCTGGTGGACGGTTTGGGGGAGGCGCAGGTGTGGCAAGCCGAGCTGTGGCGTGCACTTTTGCAATACAGCGCGCAACTTGAACAGAAAGAGTGGCACCACGCTCGCCTCTATCAGCGCTTTACCGAGGTACTGGAGCAGGCCACTACCTGCCCACAAGGGTTACCGCCACGCGTGTTTATCTGCGGTATTTCAGCGCTACCGCCGGTTTATTTGCACGCGCTGCGTGCATTGGCAAAGCATATTGATGTGCATCTGCTGTTTACTAACCCATGCCGGGATTACTGGAGTGATATTCAGGATCGCCATTTTTTAGCAAAGCTGAAAAGTCGTCAGCGTCGCTTGCACAGCAACAGCCACAGCGCCGAGGAACACTATCGTCCGCTGTTTCGCGATCCTGCCAATGTTGATGGGTTATTCAACGATGAGGGCGAACAGCGCATTGTGAATCCGCTGCTGGCAAGCTGGGGAGAACTGGGGCGTGACCATCTCTATCAGTTGGCGCAGATCGACGAGGTCGATGATATTGAAGCCTTTGTCGAGCTTGATGGTACAACGCTATTGCAACAAGTGCAGCGCGATATTCTGGAGCTTGATGACGGCAGCGTGATTGCCGATAGCGCACAAGCGCAGGCCAGCAGTGAACGTAAGCGCCTGCTTGCGCCGCAGGATGCTTCTCTCACCTTTCACTCCTGCCACAGTCCGCAGCGTGAGGTCGAAGTATTGCACGACCAACTGCTGGCGATGATGGCGGAGGATGAAACACTCACGCCGCGTGATGTTATCGTTATGATGGCGGACATTGATAGTTATACGCCTTTCATTCAGGCGGTGTTTGGTAATGCGCCGACAGCGCGCTATTTGCCTTTCGCCATCTCCGACCAGCGAGCCCGCCACGCGCACCCGGTTTTGCCTGCATTTCTCAGCCTGCTGGAGTTGCCACACAGTCGTTTTACCGCCGAGCAGGTGCTGTCGCTGCTTGAAGTCCCTACGCTTTCTGCCCGTTTTGGTATCGACGAAGAAGGGCTGCGTCGTTTGCAGCTGTGGGTGATGGAATCTGGTGTGCGCTGGGGGCTTGATGATGACAACGTGCGCGATCTTGATTTGCCAGTCACCGGTCAGCATACCTGGCGTTTTGGTTTGACACGCATGCTGTTGGGCTATGCGATGAACAGCAGTTCGGGGGCCTGGCAGGGCGTGTTGCCCTACGATGAATCGAGTGGGCTGATTGCCCAACTGGTGGGGCAATTGGCTGAGTTATTGGCGCAACTCACCCAATGGCGTCAGCGTTTACGGGTAGCGCGCACGCCAGCGCAATGGTTGCCGCTGTGTCGGCAACTGTTGGACGATCTTTTCATTGCGGATAGCGACAGCGATGCCGCGCTGTCGTTGATTGAGCAGCAATGGCAAGCGATGCTGGGGGCGGCAGTCGCCAATGCGTTTGAGGAAGCGATCCCGGTGGCATTGTTGCGTGACGACTTGTCCCAACGCTTGGATCGGGAAAAACTGAGTCAACGCTTTCTCGCCGGTGCCATTAACTTCTGTACGCTGATGCCGATGTGTTCGATACCCTTCAAAGTGGTCTGTCTGCTGGGGATGAACGATGGGGTGTATCCGCGCACGCTGCCCCGGTTGGGGTTTGATCTGATGGCGCAGAAGGGGCAGCGCGGTGACCGCAGCCGTCGTGATGATGACCGCTATTTGTTTCTGGAAGCGCTAATCTCGGCGCAACAGCGCCTCTATATCAGTTACATCGGTCGCGCCATTCAGGATAACACGCAGCGCTATCCATCCGTGTTGGTGAGCGAACTGATGGAGTATTTGGCGCAAAGTTACCATTTGCCAGGGGATGAGGCGCAGGATCTGGATACCAGCGCGGCACACGTATGTGCGCATCTGTGCTGCGAACATACCCGTATGCCGTTTGACAAGGATAACTTCCTTGAACACGCTCAACCGTGCAGCTTCGCCAGTGAATGGCTGGCCGCGGCTGGGCGAGCTGGATTGCCGCAGCCGCAGTTTGATACGCCACTGGAGCCTATCACTTACCCTGATATTACGCTGGATGCGTTGAAACGTTTTTATCGTCACACTGTCAAAACCTTTTTCCAAGCGCGTTTGGGCGTGAACTTTGTCGTGCAGAACGATGAACTGCTCGATAAGGAGCCATTCGCTTTGGATAACCTCAGTCGCTATCAGTTGAATGCGCAATTACTGAATGTGCTGATTGCGCAAGAGGATGCGGATGAACTGCTACACCGCGCCCGCGCGGCGGGCGAGCTTCCCTATGGCGCTTTCGGTGAGTTGTATTGGCAAAAACAGCGCCAGGAGATGCAAGCACTGGCTTACAGCGTCAGCGCGGAGCGTGATGCGGCGGGAATGACCAGCCTGGAAGTGGACATGACGCTAGACGGTGTACGTCTGAGTGGCTGGGTGATGCAGGTTCAGCGCGATGGTCTGTTGCGCTGGCGCCCAGCGCGTTTAGGCATGAAAGATGGCGTGGCCTTGTGGTTAGATCATCTGGCTTACTGCCTGGCGGGAGGTTCGGGAGAGAGCCGCATGTATGGCCGTGAAGAGACGGTCTGGCGCTTTGCTGCGATTTCTGTGGAGGAAGCACAACGCCAGATGGCGCATATGATTGAAGGATATCAACAAGGCATGAATGCCCCACTATTATTACTGCACCAGAGCGGAGGGGCTTGGCTGCAAGCATGCTACGATGCATCAAGTGGCACGTTGAACGATGCCCCCGATGTGGTGCAGAAAGCGTTGAACAAGCTGCAACAAAGCTGGGCTGGCAACATGATGTTGCCCGGTGAGGGCGACGACTTCTATTTGCAGCGTATCGTGCCGGAACTGGATGAAGTCCGCATTGAAGCGATTGTTACAGCGGCAAAAACCTGGCTGTTGCCGATCCTGCGCGCCAATCAGGCATAAGCGAACGGATGTGATGGCAGTGAATCAAGAACGGCGAGATTGACGTGAGAGAAAGGACGGTAATGAAGAGAGAATGGCGTAAACAGTTTGCCTGTTGTATCGGCATGATGATGTTGCTGCTGAGCGGTGTGTCCTCAGCGTGGGCGCAAACCGCAGGGTGGCGTCCTTTGGAGCAGGTTATTCGCAAGGGAGAAAACGATCCGCGTAATTATCAGGCGATAACGTTGGATAACGGCATGACGGTATTGCTGGTGTCCGATCCTCAGGCAACCCGTTCGTTGGCATCGCTGGCGCTGCCTATCGGTTCACTCGACGATCCCAACAGTCAATTGGGATTGGCCCACTATCTGGAACACATGGTCCTGATGGGGTCCAAACGCTATCCGCAGGCGGATGCGTTGGCTGAATTCCTGAAAAAACACGGTGGCAGCCATAATGCGAGTACTGCACCGTACCGCACTGCGTATTATCTTGAAGTAGAAAATGCGGCATTACAGCCCGCACTCGATCGCCTGGCAGATGCCATTGCCGAGCCGCTGCTTGATCCGGTTAATGCGGATCGCGAACGCAATGCAGTCAATGCGGAATTGACCATGGCGCGCTCGCGCGACGGGCATCGCATGGTGCAGGTGGGCGCGGAAATCTTAAATCCAGCGCACCCGGCGTCACGTTTTTCTGGCGGGAATCTGGAAACCCTGAAGGACAAGCCCGGCAGCAAGTTGCATGACGAACTGTTGGCGTTCTATCAGCGTTACTACTCGGCTAACCTGATGAAAGGGGTGATTTACAGCAATCAACCCTTGACGGAATTGGCGAAAATGGCGGTAGAGACCTTCGGGCGTATTGCTAACTGTCAGGCCAAGGTGCCCGCTATCACTGCGCCGTCAGTGACGGACGATCAGCGCGGTATCATGATTCATTACGTGCCAGCGCAGCCGCGCAAGCAATTGCGTATTGAGTTTCGCGGTGATGTCATGGAACAGACCGACCCTACCAGTCAGGCATTCCGCAGCCAAACCAACACCTATATCAGCTATTTGATTGGCAATCGCAGCCAAAATACGCTGTCGGACTGGCTGCAAAAGCAAGGGTTGATAGAGTCTTTGGGCGCAGGTGCTGATCCCATTGTGGATCGTAACGGTGGCCTGTTTGCTATCTATGTTACCCTGACAGATAAAGGCCTTGAGCGGTATGACGTGGTAGTGGCTGCCATTTTCCACTATCTGCAACTGTTGCAGCAAGAAGGCATCCAGCAGCGCTATTTTGATGAAATCTCTCGCGTGATGGCGCTCGATTTCCGCTATCAGTCCGTTAAGCGTGACATGGGCTATATCGAATGGCTGGTGGATACCATGATGCGCGTGCCGGTGGAACATACGCTGGATGCCGCCTATCTGGCCGATCGCTTTGATCCCGATGCGATTAAGCAACGTTTGGCCAGCATGACGCCGGAGCGTGCGCGTATCTGGCTGATAAGCCCTGATGCACCGCACAACAAAGAAGCTTATTTTGTTAATGCGCCGTATCAGGTCGACAAAATAGCCCCGGCTCAGTTTACCCGCTGGCAAACGCTGGGCGAAAAAATGGCGCTCACGCTGCCGACGCCTAACCCGTATATCCCGACTGATTTCTCGCTGATCAAGCGCGGTGAAGCGCAGAACTACCCGAAAATGGTGTTACAGCAACCAGGGTTGCGTGTGCTCTATATGCCGAGTCGCTATTTTGCCGATGAACCGAAGGCGAATGTCACAGTGTTGCTGCGTAACCCGATGGCGCAGGATACGGCTCGTCATCAGGTGATGTTCCTGCTGAATGACTATCTGGCGGGGTTAGCGCTGGATGAGTTGAGCTATCAAGCTTCGGTAGGTGGGATCAGCTTCTCCACCCGTGGGAATGATGGGCTAACCATCAATGCCAATGGCTATACGCAGCATTTGCCTAAACTCATGCTGGCGCTCGTTGAAGGGTACGCAAGCTATACGGCAACCCCTGCACAGTTTGAGCAAGCCAAATCCTGGTATATCCAGCAGTTGGATGCCGCTGAAAATGCCAAAGCGTATGAGCAGGCACTGGAGCCTGTTCAGGCGATCTCTTCGCTGCCTTATACCGAGCGAGAAGAGCGACGCGCCCTGCTTAAAGATATTTCGCTGGACGATGTGATGGCCTTCCGTGATGCTCTGTTGCGTGATGCTGCACCGGAAATGCTGGCAGTCGGTAACCTCACCGAAAGTCAGGTAACGAAACTGGCACAGGATATCAAAGCGCGTCTGGCGTGTTCAGGGCAAGTCTGGTGGCGTTCCCCGAGCGTGGACGTGGCGCGTACTCAGCTTGCCAACCTGCAACGTGCAGGAAGCAGCACCGATTCGGCGTTGGCTGCGGTGTATATCCCGACCGGTTACGGTGAAGTGCAGGGCATGGCGTACAGTTCGCTGCTCAATCAGATTATTCAGCCTTGGTTCTATAACAAGCTGAGAACGGAAGAGCAACTCGGCTATGCGGTGTTCTCCTTCCCGACCATTGTTGGCCGTCAGTTCGGTATTGGGTTCTTGCTGCAAAGTAACAGCCAGCAGCCTGCTTACCTGTACCAACGTTATCTGGATTTCTTCCAGAAAGCCAAGCCGCGCCTGCGTGCCATCAAAGCCGATGAGTTTGAGCAGTACAAACAGGCGTTGATTACCGAATTGAGTGAGCGTCCACAAACGATGAACGAAGAAGTTGGGCGGTTGCGTAACGATCTCGATCGTGAAAACTTTGCCTTCAACACCCGTGAGAAACTGATTGAAGCGCTAAAACCGCTGACGGTCGAGCAACTTGCGCGCTTCTTCGAACAGGCTCTGGCACCGCAAGGGCTGGCGGTGTTGTCGCAAATTTCGGGCAGCCATCACGGTAAGGCTGATTACGCTGCACCGAAAGGTTGGACGCTTTATCCCAATGCGTCAACGCTGCAACAGACGCTGCCAGTGAAACAGCGCGTGATTGAAAAACCACGCAGCGGCGTGTTGTCTGCTGAAAAAGTCTCGGCGGTTGAGAAAAAAAACGTGGTTGAGAAGGTTGTTCCATGAGTCAGGATACGCCGCGTACGCTTGATGTGCTTACGCTTCCCCTGTTTGGGGAGCGGTTGATTGAAGCGTCTGCCGGTACGGGTAAAACCTATACGCTGGCCGGGCTCTATCTGCGCCTGTTACTAGGGCTGGGCGGCGAGGCGGCGTATCCTAAACCTCTGTTGGTGGAAGAAATCCTGGTGGTGACCTTTACCGAGGCGGCGACTGAGGAACTGCGCGAACGTATTCGTTCCAATATTCATGCGTTGCGCCTGGCTTGCCTGTGTGGCGAAAGTGAAAATCCGCTTTTCTCGGCACTGCTGGCGCAGCTTCCCGATAAGCCGTCTGCAGCACAACTGTTGCTCGATGCTGAGCGACAAATGGATGAAGCCGCCATCTACACCATCCATGGTTTTTGTCAACGCATGCTAGGAAGCCATGCCTTTGAGTCCGGTTCGTTGTTCGATCAGGAATTGATCGAAGATGAACAGCTTCTTACTCGGCAGGCCTGTGCCGATTTCTGGCGGCGTTACTGTTACCCCTTGCCCTTCGATGTGGTTAGCGTCATTGATCAACTTTGGCGGGGGCCGGATGCGTTACAGCGCGAACTTGCCCCCTATTTACACGGCGAAGCGCCACAATTGCATAACCCTCCTGCTCCGGACGAGACGCTGTTACAGCGTCATCAGCAGATTCTGGCACGCATTGATGATATCAAGCAGCAGTGGCGGCAGGTGGCGGCGCAGGTGGAGACGTGCATTCTCGAATCGGATGTAGATAAGCGCAGCTACAGTAACCGTTATCTACCGGGCTGGGTAGAAGGCGTTAGCCTTTGGGCCGAAGCGCAAACCACCGATTATACCTTGCCAAAAGCGCTGGAACGGTTCGCTCAATCGGCGCTAAACGAGAAAACCAAAAAGGGTGCATCCCCTGTGCTTCCGGTGTTTTCGGCGATTGAAATGCTGCTTACCACGCCGTTGTCACTGCGCGATATTGTTATCGACCGGGCGTTACATGATATTCGCGCCACGGTGCGCAGCGAAAAATTGCGTCGCGCAGCCTTGGGGTTTGACGACCTGCTGAGCCGTCTGGATGAGGCACTGCGCCAGCCGCTGGGTGAGCAATTGGCGGCCTCGATACGTCAGCGCCATCCGGTGGCGATGATCGATGAGTTTCAGGATACCGATCCGCAGCAGTATCGTATTTTCCGCGCTATCTATGGTGAACAGCCCGACAGCGGTATGCTATTAATCGGCGATCCGAAACAAGCTATCTATGCCTTTCGCGGCGCGGATATTTTCACTTATATGCGGGCGCGTGCCGATGTTAAGGCGCACTACACGCTAGAAACCAACTGGCGCTCTTCCCATGACATGGTTAGCGGTGTCAATCGCCTGTTTCAATGCATCGATAATCCATTTATTTTTTCGGCGATCCCTTTTTTGCCGGTTAAGCCTGCACCGAGTAAACAGGGACTGCGTTTTGAGCTGGACGGCGTGTCGCAGCCTGCACTGCAATTTTGTCTATCGGGCTCGTCGGCATTGGGGACAGGCGAGTATCAACAACTGATGGCGCAGCAGTGTGCCATGCAAATTCGCGACTGGTTGCAAGCGGGTCAACGGCGTACTGCCTGGCTGGATAATGGTTGCCAGCGCTCTCCCGTGCAGGCATCCGATATTTGTGTTTTGGTACGCAGCCGCCATGAAGCGGCGTTGGTGCGTGATGCGCTGCGCCGCCTTGCTATTCCCTCCGTTTATCTCTCCAACCGTGACAGCGTTTTTACTACACCGGAAGCGCGTGAGGTGCTGTGGTTGTTGCAGGCGGTGCTGGCACCAGAACAAGAACGCACGTTGCGCAGCGCGCTGGCGACCTCCTTACTGGGATTCAGCGCGCAGCAGATTGATGCGCTAAACCAGAGTGAGGCGGATTGGGATGCACAGGTCGATACCTTCGCCGAATTTCGTGATCTTTGGCAGCGGCGTGGCGTGCTCCCGATGCTGCGCTCGCTCATGTCGCATTATCATTTGGCGGAAAACCTACTGGCTAGCCGTGAAGGTGAACGCCGGTTAACCGATTTTTTTCACCTGGGCGAGCTGTTGCAACACGCCGGGGCTACGCTCGACAGTGAGCATGCATTGGTGCGTTGGTTGTCGCAGCAGATTTTGCAGCCCAATCCTCAAGCAGAAAACCAGCAACTGCGGTTAGAGAGCGATCGCCATCTGGTGCAAATTGTCACTATCCACAAATCTAAAGGGCTGGAGTATCCGCTGGTCTGGTTGCCCTTTATTTGTCACTTTCGACCTCAGCCTGATGGCGTCTACCATGACAGACGCACCTTTCAGGCGCTGCTCGACGTCAATAGTGGGGAAGAAAGCCAGCAGTTGGCTGAGGAAGAGCGGCTGGCGGAAGATCTACGGCTGCTGTACGTGGCGCTGACGCGGTCGATTTACCACTGTAGCGTGGGGGTGGCACCGCTACAGCGCACCAGACGCAAGAGTGAAACGACTGACATGCACCTTAATGCGCTCGGCTATTTGCTGCAACGCTGCAAGGAGGCGGATGCGGAGACTTTGGTCGCTGCACTGCATGCGTTGGAAGGCGATGGCGTTGCGGTAAGCGCTGTGCGTGAATGGGATGGCATTCCCTGGCAAGACAGCGTAGAGAAGCCAGCGGTACTGCGCGCCAGTGAATGTAAGCGCCTGCTTACCAATAATTGGCGAGTGACCAGCTATTCCGGTTTACAACAGCATGGTGCTCAACAACATCCTCTACAGCTGGGAGGGGCGATGGCGCAAGAGCTGTTTCCCCGCCTGGATGTTGATGCCGCGTTGGACCCCCGCAACCTTGCCCCTGAAGAGAGTGAGCAAGCGCTCACCCCGCATACTTTCCCCAAAGGTGCAGTGCTGGGAACCTTCTTGCATAGTCTGTTTGAGACATTGGATTTTACCCAACCCGTCAGCGTTGAATGGCTGGAAGATCAGTTGACCGCTCATGGCATGGCAAGCGGTTGGGCACCCACCTTGCAGGTGTGGTTTTCGGCTTTGCTGCATGCGCCGCTGAATGCGGATATGGCCGCTTCTGATGCCCCATTGACGTTGGCAAGCGTACCCGCACAGCATCGGATTGCTGAGCTCGCCTTTTATCTGCCAATCGATGCCCCGCTACAGGCAACCGCGCTGGATGCTCTGGCAAAACGTTATGATCCGCTGTCAGCGAATTGCCCACCACTCTCCTTTCAGCAGGTGCAGGGGATGTTGAAAGGCTTTATCGACCTGGTGTTTTGCTGGCAGGGACGTTATTACCTGCTGGATTATAAGTCGAACTGGTTGGGCGAAAGCGCCAGTGCCTACACGCAGCCTGCTATGCAAGCGGCAATGATGGCGCACCGCTATGATTTGCAGTATCAGCTTTATACGTTGGCTCTGCATCGCTATCTGCGCCATCGGATGCCGGATTATGATTATGACCGCCACATTGGTGGCGCTATCTACCTGTTTTTACGCGGTGTCGAACCAGTTCTTCCCACGAATGGTATTTTCACCCAGCGCCTCCCGCGAGCCTTTGTTGAACACCTCGATCGCTTGTTCAGCGGTGAAGTGGCACTGTCAGGAGAACGCCTATGATGGACTTGCTGGCGACGGCGATGGAGCGCCAACTGCTGCGCCCGCTGGATGTACAGTTCGCGGGTATGCTGACCGATGGACAACCCGCACCGGTGCAACTGGCTGCGGCGTTGGTAAGCGCGGCGGCGGGCGCGGGCAACGTCTGTTTACCGTTAACGGAATTGCACCCTGATTTCCTGTTTGATGGTCGCGATCCTGCATTGGCGCATGCGCTGTGGGAGCTCGCTGGGCTGTCGGATAGTGCGGCGTGGCAGCAACACCTGCTGGCTTCGCCCGTCGTGAGCGATGGTCGTGAGACCACGCCGCTGGTGTTGCAGCACCAACGGCTTTATTTGCAACGCAATTGGCTGAGTGAAGTACAGGTGGCGGCCTTTTTTACCGAGAATCATGTCGTTGATATTTATACCGATCCCCGTGCCATACGCCGCGTGTTAGACCGCTTGTTTTCACCGCTTGATGCCGAGGTTGACTGGCAAAAGGTGGCTGCTGCCGTAGCGCTGACGCGCCGGGTCTCGGTGATTTCCGGCGGGCCAGGCACGGGAAAAACCACGACGGTGGCTAAACTGCTGGCCGCCATGCTGTTGCTGCATGAAGGGGATAGGCCGTTGCGCATACAACTGGCGGCCCCGACAGGAAAAGCTGCCGCGCGGTTGACGGAATCGCTGCGCAGTGCGTTAAGCAAACTTCCGCTTGAAGAGGCACAGCAGCGTCATTTGCCGCGGGAAGCGACTACGCTGCACCGTCTGTTGGGCGCGGTGCCGGACAGCCAACGCTTGCGCTATCATCAGGGCAATCCGCTCCATCTTGATGTGCTGGTGGTGGATGAAGCCTCGATGGTGGATCTGCCGATGATGGCAAACCTGGTATTGGCACTGCCTGCGACAGCACGGGTGATTTTCCTTGGCGATCGCGATCAGTTGGCCTCCGTTGAGGCTGGGGCGGTATTGGGCGATATCTGCCGTTTTGCCGCGCGTGGCTATAGTGCGCAACGCGTTGAGGCGCTCGAAAAGCTGACGGGCTACCGGTTGGTAGCGTCATCCGATGTGAGTCCTGTGGTGGCAGACAGTTTGTGCCTGCTGAAAAAGAGCTACCGATTCGATCAACACTCCGGCATTGGCATCATCGCGCGCGCGGTAAACGGTGGCGATGAACGTCAGGTTCGGCAGGTGTTGCAGAATAAACATGACGATTTGCACTGCATGCCGCTGGCGCAGGAAGAGGATTACCAGCAGATGGTGGCGCAGTGTGTAGCGGGGTATAGCGACTATTTGCAGGCGGTAGCACAGGAGCACGACGCCGCACAGGTGCTGGCGGCATTTAACCGTTTTCGTTTGTTATGCGCGCTGCGTGACGGCCCGTTTGGCGTCGCCGGTTTAAATGCGCGTATTGAGCAGGCGCTGCAACAGGCCGGGTTGATTCATCGCGGTCGTAATCCGACGAATCCCTGGTATTCTGGCCGACCGGTCATGATTGCACGTAATGATGCGCTGCTTGGCGTGTTTAACGGCGATATTGGGATCGCCATGCCGAATGAGGCGGGGGAGCTGCGCGTTTATTTCCAACTGCCGGATGGTCAAATGAAACCGGTCAGCCCGAGCCGCTTGCCACCGCATGAAACCGCCTACGCCATGACCGTGCACAAATCTCAAGGTTCGGAATTCGATCATACCGCACTGGTATTGCCGAACGGCTTTTTAACGGTGTTGACGCGCGAATTGGTGTACACCGCGGTTACACGCGCGCGCGCGCAACTGTCGCTCTACGCAGAGATAAGCATCTTATGTCGCGCGGTGAGAACACCGACGCGTCGCTTTAGCGGGCTGGAAACACGCATACTTTCCGGTACTTGAAACGTTAGAAATCCAGCTCTACCGGAATCGGGGGGCTGTGAAGCATCAGCTTGCTCTGTTTTGTTATGCGAAACGTAGCGGAATAGCGCATTTTGGCGCTGCCAGCGATCAGGTTATCCATTTCGCTAAACGCAAAACGCAGCGAGGCATTGCTGGCCCAAGGTGCTAGTTGGGTTAAGCGGTAGGTGAAATAGACCGCATTCATCCCCTGTGCCACTGGCTCAATCGTGAGGATGTGGTCAAGTTCCATGCGCCCAAAGCAGAGATCGCCTGCGGTACGCCACGCTTGCTCGGCTTGCGGCGTTAACTGATAGACAATGTTCTCTCCCTGACGTGTCTCCCGCGCCAATCCGGCATCTACCAGTGCCTGCATGCGCCCGGTGATCCAGGGCGCATCCTGGGCGTGGCTATATACCGGCCATTGTTTTACGCCGAGGCAATGCGCAGGCTCTCCGGCAAAATAGTCACGTAATGCCCGCTGATAGTCAGCGTTTGTAGGCTGTGCCCAAAGGCTGCCTGGGAACAATGCAGCCCAGGATAATAAAAGGAGCAGCGCGTATTTAAGGTTCATACCGTGTCCTTACTAAGCGAAAACCGATATCTGACATCATAAAACCCGGCGTGTGTGCATCACACCCGCTGCGCAGGTTGCCTTGTGCCATATAGCTCACGCCACAAAACAGGTAGAGCGTTTTACCGCCTTCAACCGCAACGGTATCGTTAAGCCACTGAGACACATTGCCGCTCATGTCATACAGACCAAGAGCATTAGGCTGTTTTGATGCAACGAGGCGAGTACCGAACGTGGTGGCCTCTTCAGAGGCGAAATGGGCAACGTTCTCTGGCGTGTTACTGCCAGCATAATAGAAGCCATAGCTTCTGTTCGCCAAACCGGGCGCGCCGCCTCTGGCCGCCACCTCCCATTCATTGCGTGATGGCAAACGATAGCCTGAGGCATGAGGAGCAGTGCGAAGGGTTTGCTCTGCGTCTGGCTCAGGCTGCTGTTTAAGCGGTTGCCCATCGCCGGCCAGATAGTAGGGCGTTAATCCCTGTCGAGCACTCAACGCATTGGCAAAAATAATGGCATCCCACCAGGAGACATTGGTGACAGGATGTTGGCCATCGTCTTGTTCTGGCGCAAGGCAGTCTTCGAAGTGTGCGCCGTTGCATCCACCTTCAATCGTGTAGCCTTGCTCTGTCGCCCATGCCAGCAGATCGTGATAAAAGCGATAGGTGACTGCGGTGGTCATGATGTTATAAGCAGTAAGTGAGGTGTTGGCGTGCTCGGCGTAGGCCTGCTGGCCAAAAACCGGACCAACGTAATAGTGGCCTGTTTTGACCGTGATTTCGTCAATGTGCAGCGGCGTGGCGCAAGCGGCCTGAAACATCAGCCCCATGCCGAGCAGCATAAAGAGTGCTTTGATCATGGTATTCCTGTACCGGTGTTGCTGTCCTGTATGGCCGCTGTGAGGGCTGGGCCGTGACGTGACGTGCATAACGTGAACATTCTACGCGCTGAGGCGCGATAAGTCTCTGCGCGATTGATCGGGGGGAGATAATGGCAATGCCGGTATACGGGGTTGCATACCGGCGTGATACGCGAGGACTACAGGTCAATCACCAGGATCTTGGAACGACGCTGGTAGTTATACAGCGGCGGAGAAATATCAGCATTTTTATTCAATGGGTTACAAGCAATCGATCGAATTACTCGAGTCTGTAAAGAATTTTGTGTAAATGGCTCCATTGCTTAACCGGAGATTCGTTCTCCATACATCAACATGAATTGGCTCATAGCAGGTTTCCAGTCTCTGATTGGCAAGGTCCATTTAGCAGAGATATTATGCAAGGCTAGATAGAGTAATTTTATCACCGAGTCATCCGTTGGAAATATTCGTCGCGTTTTCGTTATCTTGCGCAATGAAGCATTTAACGACTCTATCGCGTTGGTGGTGTAGATAACCTTGCGGATCTCCGGCGGAAAGTCAAAAATGACGATGAGACGTTCCCAATTATTTCTCCACGACGGGCTGAACGTCGGGAACTGCTCATCCCATTTGGCCGCGAAGGCATCCAGGGCCTCTTCAGAGCCCTCTAGCGTTGCGGAACTATAGATGGTGCGCAGGTCAGCAGCAACGGCCTTACGCTCTTTCCAGCCGACGTAGCGCAGCGAGTTCCGCACCTGATGCACAATGCAGAGCTGTACCCGCGTATGCGGGTAAACAGCTTCAATGGCATCAGGAAAGCCTTTCAGGCCATCGCAGCAGGCGACGAAGATGTCCTTTAGCCCACGACTTTTCAGTTCTGTCATCACAGATAACCAGAACTTGGCCCCCTCAGTTTTGGCTATCCATAGCCCCAGCAGCTCTTTTTCGCCCTGGCCGTTGACGCCGAGGGCCAGATAAACAGACTTGTTGGCCACGGCTCCGCCGTCCTGGCTTTTGACAACAATACAGTCAAGGTAAACAATGGGATAAAGCGCATCCAGCGGCCGTTGCTGCCAGCGCTTAACTTCATCCATCACAGCATTGGTCACTTGAGAAATGAAGCCAGCGGAAACATCGACCCCGTAGACTTCTTTAAAGTGTGCCTGAATATCACGGGTTGATAACCCTCTGGAATAGAGAGAAATAATGCGGTCATCGCCCCATTCCCACTCGAAACGCAACAAAACGGTAGAGGCTTATGCCACCAGTAAGTGCGTTAAAAATACCTCATTGGGAGAACGATAGCCCAGCGATTTTCTGCCCCTTGTATTGAGTATGTGTTCGAGTTCGGCAATCTTACGATGACTGACCTGACTGAAGTCTGTTCCCTTTGGGTAAAAACGTCGTATCAGCCCGTTGGTGTGCTCATTCAAGCCCCTCTCCCAGGAATGATAAGGATGGGCAAAGTAGACCTGCGCCCCTGTGATTTGAGTAATTTGCTCGTGCAGAGCGAATTCAGGGCCGTTATCAGCTGTTAGGGTCTTAAACTTGCAAAAGGTATTAGCTTCAATGTCCCTGAAAGCAGCAACCACAGTCTCCGCACGCTTATTAGGTAGTTTGCGAATAATGACGGTTTTCAATGCGTTATCTACGATGGTTAACAAGAATGACTTCTGGTCTTTGCCAAAAATAGTGTCAATTTCGAAGTGGCCAGGCTCCTGTTTAAGCTCGGCTTGAGCTGGGCGATACTCAATACCAACACGGTTGGGAATAGGGCCTGATTTGAGGTTTTCGGCATTGTACCTGTAACGTTTTCCCCGATGAGGAAGTTGCTGATATAGCTCCCCGCCAGCCTGTCTCTCCTGCAGGATATAGCGATAGAGCGTATTCTTGCTGACAGATATACCGAATTCCAGGTGCAAACGGCCACTGATGATTTCAGGTGAAGAGTGAGTGGAAAGCGCCTGCCTGATGAAGTTCTGAATGTGTGGCTCCAACGGGTAAAAAGCATTGTTTGGCAGAGGCTTATGACGGCGTTCCCGGGCCAGAGTGTCCGCCCTTCTACAGCAGTAGACACCATTGAAAGTAGGGTCGGTATTGCGTCTGAGTTCCCTGCTGATGGTCGAGCGAGGCAGAGCACGCTCTCTGGCGATGGTAGCTTGGTTGACACCTTCACCACGCCGCTTTTCGATGTAGAACCGTTCTTTCTGAGTCAGATGTTTTCCCTGCATGCAACAGGCTCTCCAGTATGGCCAGAACGGTGATTTTATCCGACTCTGGCAAGTGGGTCACTTTGTTGCGTTTCGAGTGGGAATGGGGCATCGAAGCCGTTAAGCTGTTTTTCGTTCTTACCGATCAGTGTCGGCTCGAAGGTATAGCTAAGCGACATTATTTTGATAACAGCCAGCTATGCTTCTTTGCCACATATCAGGGCATCGGCTGTAATCATTTTTAAGTCGGTTGGCTATACTGTTGCGGTCGCGCGGAATATCGAGCTCGATCTCCCCATTTTGGCTACGTACGCTTTTGGATGTCTTGCCATTGCGGGAGTTGCCTGAATGATTACCTGCCGGGTCATGCTTAGCATACCCAAGGTGCATCTCCATCTCAGCTTCCAGAACCCGTTCCGCCAGTCTTTTAGTCAGCACCTTGAGTAGGCCTGATTCACCCAGCAGATCCTGAGGGGAGTGACAATCTTGAAGCAGTTGGTCAATAAGTTCGTTGCTGATAGGCATTTTGTTATCCTTTGAAGGTTTTCCTCAAAATGCCATTTACACAGATCTTTTTACACTCTCCTCCTTGAACAGACTTTTGAGGTCGTGAATTTCTGCTTCTTGTTCTTTGTTGACCAGTACCAGTGCAGCTTCACTCTTTTTCGATTCCAGCAGTGCTTCCAGCGCAGAGATGTAGTTTTCCGGCAAGGCAGGTGTAGCCGCCAGTTTTTCGAGGTCATGCCAGCGTTTGATAACGCGCATACGGTGAACAGCGCTATAGCCGGTAAGCAGGCATTCGGTGTGGTCGCGGTCGAGTAGGTACTCAGTCTGCTGGCGATTCATGGAGTCCAGATAGATGTGCGCAAATTTGCTCACATCTCCCTGTAGGTCAAAAATCATTCGTTCAATGTCTCGTTTTACATCTGGATGGCGCTTTTCTGTCAGTTCAGCAATCTCACGGCTGGACATGGTTAATGTTTGTGCAATGGTCAAATTTTGCATACAGGTATACCTCGTTGGTTAAAACGATAATGGAACCCGGCACGATACCGGGGCGGGATGATTAGCTACCGAGTTTTTTAATTAGATCGTCTTTGTGTATGACGAGATAGTCAGCTCGACGCGCAATCTCGAACAATGTATCGAGACTGGCAACGTATTCGTCATTAGCGATTGGCCGGGAGCTGATGACTTTATTATCTTGAAGGGTAAGTAGTATTTCGTTGGTTACGCCACTGACGGCAACTGCTCCATGAAGCCGCTCTTCCATGCGGTTAAACTCCGCGATGTAAGCTTCCTTAAACGCTGCTGCCTTTTTGCCGGTAAAGCCCATGACGAGGAAGACGAAGCCGTCCTTGGTCATGGTATACATCGGTAGTTTGCGGCCTCTGCTGTCGGTGTATTCACTCGACACAAAATTGTGTTCAGTAAACTAGTTGCTGAATAGAGACTTGCATTTTTTGTCAGGCTATTGAGAATAAAAAGAGGTTTAACTTAGAGAATAAAGGTTTGAAATGATCAACAAAGAGCGGTTGTTACGAGATAATCGTTTATGTAAAGCAATCATTGGATTATCAGTCGAAGAATTGAAAAATTTAGCCGCTGAATTTTCAGCTTGTTATTTGATTTATCGGAAAAAGAATCGAAAAGATCACGAGCGGCAGATGGGTGCAGGGCAGAAAGGATTTATCCCAACCCCATTAGATAAACTGCTTTTTATTTTATTGTATTTAAAATGTTATCCGACCTGGCTTTGTTGAATAATTTAACCGTTTGATTTACATCTTCTTTAGTTAGAATGCATTTACAGAGAATGTATTTTGTTAGAACGACAAATCAAATAGTTAGCACAATAAAAAGCATTCCGAGAGGAAAAATTAGTCGTTGAAATTTTATAATGCTTATATAAATCAGTATCTTAAATTATTCAACAAAGGGCTTTGTTGAATAATTTAACGTTTTGATTTACAACTTCTTTAGGTGGGATGCATGTACAGAAAATGTATTTTGTTAGAGCGATAAATCAAATAGTTAGCACAATAAAAAGCATTACGGTAGTAAAATTTAGTCGTTAAAATTTTATAATACCCATTTAAATCAGTATTTTAAATTATTCAACAAAGCCTCAACAAAGCCATCCGACCTATGATTTGCAAGGACTTCTTTTTGGTTTAGATAGAACACGGGTATGTCGCTGGGTAAAAATATTATTGCCGGTTTTAGAGATGACCTTGGGGCGAGAATGTGTTTTGCCCGCTCGTCAAATTCGCTCTGCTGAGGAATTTTTTCGCGCCTTTCCTGGAGTTAAAGACGTCTTTATTGATGGGACAGAGCGACCTGTCCAAAAGCCTAAGAATCTGCGTCGGCGAAAAAAAATGTATTCGGGAAAGAAAAGACAGACCACTCGAAAAGGGCTTATTATGACTGACGAAACAAGGCAAATTGGATTTATCCCCATGAGCAAAAATGGGCGCGGTCACGATAAACGCTTACTCGATAAAGTCGATATAATTCGCCATATTCCTCCTGAGGTAACCATCTGGGCAGATACCGGTTTTCAAGGTATAGATAAACAGCATCCTAATACACAAATCCCAAAAAAAGGAACTCGAAAAAGACCTTTATCGCCTGAACAAAAACAAGAAAATAAAATAATCTCGGGCATCCGTATTACAGTTGAACACGCCATCGCGGGTATCAAGCGCCTCGGTTGCATGACCCAAATTTTACGGAATCGTAGACCCTTTATTGATGATACCTTCTTACTCCTTAGCGCCGGTCTTTGGAATTTCCATCTCAGAACAGCGTAAAATTTACTTCAATCACCGAAACACCCTTATTTCACTATTAAGCAACACGCTTAGTGAATTTTGGCGAACAATCTAAGTTACGAATTTTATCCAGAACACGCTCATGGCGCTTGCCAAAGTAATCAGCAACGTTTTTAGATGTGGTTAGGGCTTTACCATTGTTGATAAATACGCGAGGTTCTTCAGTGTGCAGGTTTTCTGCTAATGCTGGAAGGGCCATAGTAGCCTCCGATGGTTGTATTTAAACTATCCACCACCGAAGCTGCGAAACTTACTGGTGGTGAACTGAACAGGGTTCGCAGTACCGGATACAACCAACCGGCGAGCCTTTCAGCTCCCCTATCCAGTCCACCATTGAGATGCGGCTAAATTGCGACATAAAAAAACACGCTCGCGGCGTGCCATTCTGTCGCGGTTGTATCTGGCGGGCTGCGAAACCCGGCACCTGAATTTGCAGATGCAGAGCGACTATAGCGCATGGGTTCTCCTTGCGTCAACTAAATAACTGTTAACTGTTCCGAATAGTGCTACACTTTGGGCTTGCCCTTAGTAAGGCAACGAATTACAGCACTTTACACCGTAAAGCTGTATTACATCTGGCTTGCGATGTATATTGACTTAACCTCGGCTGTCACCTGCGGCTTTGTTGAATAATTTAATCGTTTGATTTACATCTTCTTTAGTTAGAATGCATTTACAGAGAATGTATTTTGTTAGAACGACAAATCAAATAGTTAGCACAATAAAAAGCATTCCGAGAGGAAAAATTAGTCGTTGAAATTTTATAATGCTTATATAAATCAGTATCTTAAATTATTCAACAAAGCCGTCACCTGCCATAAAACCTCAGGTGTAGTGGTATTAAAAACAGTTAATTAGCAGTATGAAACGGGCTTTGTTGAATCAACAGATTTTATGCTGCCTCTTCAGTGAAACTGCTGATCCTAGTAACGTAAAATCATGTAGTTAGCTCGTGTAAGAAAGCGAGTACACATAAGGTAACAAGCATTTTTTGCCGAAAAATAATGTAAAACAGCACAATTACCTGTGATTCAACAAAGCCTATGAAACGGTACATGTTACAATTTTTTATATGGAGATTATTTTTAATTTTTGAGGAGATAATCATGAGCCACTTAACACCCTTATCTTTCCCTTTTACAGCTTTTTGTAGTGAGATGCCAATGAATGATTATTCAGCTCCAGATATGAAATGTGGTGATCTTACAGAAATTCAATTGAAAAATGATTTTAAATTATCATTTGTTTCTTTTAGAGTAGACCCTTACAAGAATGAAAGGAAATGTATTTTTGCTAAAAGTAAGAGTATTTCCGACGAACAGCTTATTACAGAGTTATTTGATGAATTCCGATTTTATGCTAGAGTATTATCGTTTGGTCCTTATTCAGGCATAATACAAAAGATGATACTAAATTTTAGAAACAATAAGGGTGATTCATTTTCTTCTCCACTTCTTGATAAGGCATTGAATGAATTAATACTCAATGACAAAAGAAATGATAGTATTTTTAATAAAATTAAATCTACAATTAATGAACATATCGATTGGGATCAGGGTTTTTTTCCGGATAATAAAAAAGAATATATAACTAAAAGTATTGCGGCAGCTAAATCACTAGAATTTACTAGACTAAAAGATACTTTCAATGGGCTTGGCCTTGCGGTCCACGGAATAAGTTCACTTATTATTACAGTTCAATCAATTTTTGTTAAAGAGGATAAATATTATGCTACAATTAATTTTCAGGCACAAGATCATTTTGGGTTAGATGATAGTGATATCCTAGATGTCAGGTTTCATAATTTTATGATATTTCGTATTTGGTTCATACTTCAGCGTTGGAATAAGTTTAGCTTTAAACCTTTCATGACTAATATGCAAGCAACTGTTGTTATTTCAGAGGGAAAAAGCAATTATATTTAATAAATTTCAATAGGTGGATTCCTTAAGTTCAATTTCATGTGCCATAAGGTGCGAGCAGTATAACATACTGATTTCTTTGGTACTGTTATCCATCGAAAACTCTTCCTTCCGTTGATGCGGTGGATACGCTACACTTGCCCTAAACAGGAGGATCCCCCATGGGCCAGGTTGCATTTGATACGTTGCAGGCGTCAGAAGAGCTTCAAACCGCCGGGCTTACCAGTGAGCAAGCCAAGGCGATTTCGCTCGTCGTTCGTAAATCTCATGAGGTGGCGGATGTGACTACCAAGCTTGACCTTGAGGACGTGCGTAAAGAGATGCAAGCCCGCTTCGAGAAGACCGACGCGCAGATAGCCGATGTCCGTAAGGACTTATCCGCAGAGATAGCCGATGTCCGTAAGGATATGACTGCCGGTTTCGATAAAATTAACGATAAATTTGAGACGCTTGGCATGCAGATGACCATCCGGCTTGGGCTAATGGTTGCCGCTGCCGTGAGCATCATTGCTGCCATTCTCAAAATGTGACGGTACACTATATCCCTTGGGTCAGGCGGAACGTGATTGTGTAGCCGCCCAACGACGTGCAGGTACTCATGCCGCCACCTTGGCTAAATTTCTAATAACCTCAAGCTCTCTTTCAAGTTCAGCCAGGAACTGCGTTAACGCCTCCTCTATTTCGGCAACCCGTTTATCGTCCTGATGAATTCTCAACTGGTAATAGGCAAGGTCTGGCGGTAGCCTGTCGTCATAGCTGACAAAATCACACCATTTCCTGCCCGTACACATCATTTGGGCGTGCATCTGTAGGATGTACTGCTGTTTTGGTTTGCCTGTCTTAATGGTCTCTAAATGCGTCCATGTGTTTGGGCATTTTATTTCGATCAGTCCATCATTACCTACAAGGCCGTCAGGTGATGCGCCAAAACCAACTATTTCAGGGTGTAGAATAAATCCAACCTCTGTGACTTCTGCGTCGAACTGGTTAAGCAGGTACATCTCCCGCGCTACCGGTTCAAGTTCAGTGCCGCGCTGCATGGCAGCGTTTGAGTAACTTTCTTCCACCTTTCCGGTTAGGCGCTGGCATATAAGCTCTGCCATGTAGTTCTGGCGGCAGGCGGAATAGCCCGATTTGGTTTTTGCCATCACGTCAGACAGGCGACTGGCGGTCACGTTGCCGCACCGGGCGGCAAACCATTCATCACTGCGCTGTTGCATGATCCACCTCGCTGTATTCTGCGTCGACGGGAATGCTTTCCTTGATGCGCTCCTTCTCTGCATTGCCGATAATCTGGCGCTCTTCCTGAGAGAGGCGCTTCCACGTTTCAGCGAAGACTTCCATGCTCAGTTGCGCCGCCTCTTCGCATCTGGCGATCAGGGCGGGGCGACGTTCGTCGGTTTCCTTTCCGACGAGAACACTTGCTGGCGTGCTTTCAATAATCCGCTCTGCCTCGTCGCTGTCGTAAATTCCAGCAAACCCAAATGCCATTCGAGCGCACTAAGCGTGTTGCTTAATAGTGAAATAAGGGTGTTTCGGTGATTGAAGTAAATTTTATGCTGTTCTGAGATGGAAATTCCAAAGACCGGCGCTAAGGAGTAAGAAGGTATCATCAATAAAGGGTCTACGATTCCGTAAAATTTGGGTCATGCAACCGAGGCGCTTGATACCCGCGATGGCGTGTTCAACTGTAATACGGATGCCCGAGATTATTTTATTTTCTTGTTTTTGTTCAGGCGATAAAGGTCTTTTTCGAGTTCCTTTTTTTGGGATTTGTGTATTAGGATGCTGTTTATCTATACCTTGAAAACCGGTATCTGCCCAGATGGTTACCTCAGGAGGAATATGGCGAATTATATCGACTTTATCGAGTAAGCGTTTATCGTGACGGCGCACATTTTTGCTCATGGGGATAAATCCAATTTGCCTTGTTTCGTCAGTCATAATAAGCCCTTTTCGAGTGGTCTGTCTTTTCTTTCCCGAATACATTTTTTTTCGCCGACGCAGATTCTTAGGCTTTTGGACAGGTCGCTCTGTCCCATCAATAAAGACGTCTTTAACTCCAGGAAAGGCGCGAAAAAATTCCTCAGCAGAGCGAATTTGACGAGCGGGCAAAACACATTCTCGCCCCAAGGTCATCTCTAAAACCGGCAATAATATTTTTACCCAGCGACATACCCGTGTTCTATCTAAACCAAAAAGAAGTCCTTGCAAATCATAGGTCGGATAACATTTTAAATACAATAAAATAAAAAGCAGTTTATCTAATGGGGTTGGGATAAATCCTTTCTGCCCTGCACCCATCTGCCGCTCGTGATCTTTTCGATTCTTTTTCCGATAAATCAAATAACAAGCTGAAAATTCAGCGGCTAAATTTTTCAATTCTTCGACTGATAATCCAATGATTGCTTTACATAAACGATTATCTCGTAACAACCGCTCTTTGTTGATCATTTCAAACCTTTATTCTCTAAGTTAAACCTCTTTTTATTCTCAATAGCCTGACAAAAAATGCAAGTCTCTATTCAGCAACTAGTTTACTGAATAAGTGACTTGTGGCGTAGCATAAGGGTCGGGTGTGACTGCCACGGCTGGGTATTACGCTTACACTCGCCCATGTATTCGGTAACGACAGTGGGGTGTGTGCGATCTTTGCGGTAAATCTTGCAGGTGCAAGCGCCTTCCTCTTTGTCGTAGCTGAATTCCATGCCATCGAATTGCGGATGTTCGTTAATGATCCGCGCCCATCCATCGACACCCACAACCGGAACAATACCTCCCTTGTCAGGAAAGGCATAAATCTCTTTCGTCCACGGGTTGAGTCCGTACTGGTTGGCAACAATGAGCAGGGCGGTAAATTGCTCGTCCGTTACGCTCCCCCCCTTGAAGGCCGTATTCTTCAGCGTGCTCATTACTTCGGTGCCTGGTGCCATGCCAAGGCGTTCAGCCAGTTTTCCAGCCATTGTTGCTAATGCTGTGCTCATGCTGCATCCTCCCCATCGCTCATTCTCAGCCACAACTCGGTGGCGTATTCGTATTTTGCAAGCAGCTGAATAAATTTATCCGTGAATGTCTCAAGGGCTATTTGCTGGTCAGGGTCATTCGCAGAATGTCAACCACGCTTTCGTCAATGCCGGTCATTCGGCGAATAGCAGTAAAAATTTCATCTTGCTTTACCCGTTTATCCGCAAACGCGTAATACGTATTAACGGCTTTGTTGAATAATTTAACATGCTGATTTACATAATTATTATAACACTTCAACAACTAAGTTTTCCAGCCGTAATGCTTTTTATTGTGCTAACTACTTGATTTGTCGTTCTAACAAAATACAGTCTCTGTACATGCATTCTACCTAAAGAAGATCTAAATCAAACGGTTAAATTATTCAACAAAGCCCGTATTAACCACATCTAAATCGGCATCTGAGAGGCTTTGTTGAATAAATCAGAATTAGCCGACAGGATGACTCCCTCTGCTACACCTGTTATCCTATCCTGACGCTGTGTGGCATACCCAACAACGTCATACGGTTCAGCGCTTTGACCATCGCTATGGCTTCACCTACTTGAGCCTCATAGTCACGCAGGCTCAGATGGCCACCCAGCAAAGTTTTTATGCGGAACATCGCTGTTTCTGCCACTGAACGCCGGTGATAACCCACTTTCTTTTTCCACATATCATTACTCCCGCTCAGACGCTGATTCGCCACCGCATGGTTACGTTCATGGTACTTGTCCGGCCAGTATTTGGCTCCGCTTCGCGGCGGGATAAGGGGCCTGATTTTCTTTCTTAGCAACGCATCGTGGCAGTAACGGGCGTCATAAGCACCGTCTGCTGACACTTCCCTGATTTTTCGGTGGGTTTGGTTAATCAGGCCCGGCAGTGCCTGCGCATCTGTCGTTCCGCTGAGCGATAAGTCGGCACAGATAATCTCATGCGTCGCACTGTCTGCTGCCAGATGAAGCTTGCGCCACACTCTTCGTCTGTCAGCCCCATGCTGCCTGACTTTCCATTCACCTTCGCCAAAGACCTTCAGACCGGTACTGTCGATGACCAGATGCGAGATTTCACCACGCGTTGGCGTTTTTATGCTGATACTGACGGTTTTTGCCCGCCGACTGACCAGAGAGTAGTCCGGGCAGCGCAGTGGCAGGCTCATCAGTGTAAAAACCGAGTCGACAAAGCCCTGTAATGCCCGGAGCGACAGGTTAAACACGCGCTTTATCATCAAAACCGTGGTAACAGCCATATCGGTGTAGTAAAGCGGCCGACCACGACCTTCATGCGAAGAACTGTCAGTCCATGCAGCGATGGCCGACTCATCAAGCCAGACCGTCAGGGAGCCGCGTTGTCTGAGTGCTTTGTTGTAGGTGGGCCAGTTGGTGATTTTAAACTTTTGCTTTGCCATGGGGAGCTGCTATCGGGAGCGATGATAGTGCTTTGATCCGGCGATCCCCTGAAAGTTCGATTTATTCAACAAAGCCTCGGTGAACATTAAAAATACGACACAACGCTTTCACTGGATAAAGCGCTCTTAGCTTTTCAACTACCGAGAATTTTTCAGTGAGTCGGACATTAAGAGCGCAGTAGCCTTTTTTAAGATGGCATTCTCCATTTCCAGTCGGTGGATTTTTTTCTTCATTTCTCTGAACTCAATTTGTTCAGGTGTTAATGGCAGACCAGGCGATGTTTTCCCTTGACGTTCTAAACGAAGGGCTCTTACCCACCGGCTAATCGCTGAAAGACTGACGTTAATGGCTTTCGCGGCTTCCTGGTAGGTATAATTTTGGTCAAGGACTAATTTGGCGGTTTCACATTTAAATTCAGCAGTAATTATTTTACTCATTTTGGCACCTATAAAAATTATGAGGTAAGCATATCACCTCTACTTAGGTGGCCAAATTCAGTATGCCACTACAGACAAGTAAACAGTCTTCATAGTCCAATTCCTTAATTGTTTTTGGATACCACTTTGTTTTGAGAAAAATGTTGTGATGCAAGGCAGTCGCACCGGGAAGATTTTCAAAGGGAGTGGCATATTTATTCCGATGATGCTGAAGAATTAATTCCAGCATCAGAATTAGATAAGCATGCGTTCTTGCAGTGGCTACATCTGCAATATCGTACTGACTTTCATCGAAAAGGATGATTCAGAAATATTGTATCGTTCACAAATATCGCTGCTAATTTCGTTCCATAAACAACTGATATCGCTCATTTGGATCCCTTTCTTGGTTGCGTGAGAGCTCCCAAGATACCACTGCCGCCTGAGGTGGAGAAGTAAACCAGGCATTAAACCAAAGCAGATTAATGAGTCTACTGGCTTTGTTGAATAATTTAAGATACTGATTTATATAAGCATTATAAAATTTCAACGACTAATTTTTCCTCTCGGAATGCTTTTTATTGTGCTAACTATTTGATTTGTCGTTCTAACAAAATACATTCTCTGTAAATGCATTCTAACTAAAGAAGATGTAAATCAAACGGTTAAATTATTCAACAAAGCCGAGTCTGCTCTGTTTTAACCGCTCTTTTTACAACGAGCCTCGCGCTCTACGGAAGGCACCGACAACGTGCCGAACCTTTGCCCAGATGTTTTTGGGGTGTGGTGGGCTGAATAAAAATTATAGCCAACACAAGGGCAACTACTGGCTCACCACACCACCAAAACCATCTATTGGAGGGGAGCATGGCTACTATCATTTACCGTAAATCCGTTAATCCTGTTAGCAAAACAAACGCCGCTATTCGCCGTCATACCAGACGCAAGGCAGAGGCCATCCGGCGTGAACTGGTGTCATCCCGTATCGATAAAGCTTTAGGTCAGAAGCCAGAAAGACGCAAAGCGCTTAACCGAATTGAATTGGCCTTCAAGCGCAAACGTGCGCCAAGGATTAATTTCAATTTACTAGCTAAGTTCAGAGAGAAAATTAATCGTTTCGCCGAAATGTACGACATGGTTAAGCGTCTTAACCATCGCATCTGGTACAGCAAGCCGAAAACGGAATATGGCATTACCGCCAGAGCAAAGCAGACGTATACATCACACTGATAATATATACTCAATAAACTTCAAGATGCTCGGCAAGGCCTCAAGATAGGCTTACTGCACCTGCCTTCTGCTGAATGTGCGGATGCATCTTGAAGTACGTTGAATATAGATAACACTGAACTGCCTCTTTATACCTTCGCCGATATCCCTCGGCATCATTAATACATCAATACAAATAGTTAAACGGAGAACGCCATGCAATATGCCTTTGCAGGGTGGCCTATTGCTGGCCGCTCGGAAACACAATTTGACCCTATTCGGTCAATCGAACATCACCGCTCAAATATCGTCACGAGCCAGAGCTTCAAAAACAAAAGCTGGCTGCAACGGTTATTCGAGCAGCTTATTGCAACGGTTAACCAAAAGGGGAACCCGATATGAAAATCAGCGAATCAGGACAACGAGAGATAGAAAAAATCATCTCGACATTCTCAGATGGGCTGGCTTTGTTGAATAATTTAAGATACTGATTTATATAAGCATTATAAAATTTCAACGACTAATTTTTCCTCTCGGAATGCTTTTTATTGTGCTAACTATTTGATTTGTCGTTCTAACAAAATACATTCTCTGTAAATGCATTCTAACTAAAGAAGATGTAAATCAAACGGTTAAATTATTCAACAAAGCCAGATGGGCTTTGTTGAATAAATCGAACTTTCAGGGGATCGCCGGATCAAAGCACTATCATCGCTCCCGATAGCAGCTCCCCATGGCAAAGCAAAAGTTTAAAATCACCAACTGGCCCACCTACAACAAAGCACTCAGACAACGCGGCTCCCTGACGGTCTGGCTTGATGAGTCGGCCATCGCTGCATGGACTGACAGTTCTTCGCATGAAGGTCGTGGTCGGCCGCTTTACTACACCGATATGGCTGTTACCACGGTTTTGATGATAAAGCGCGTGTTTAACCTGTCGCTCCGGGCATTACAGGGCTTTGTCGACTCGGTTTTTACACTGATGAGCCTGCCACTGCGCTGCCCGGACTACTCTCTGGTCAGTCGGCGGGCAAAAACCGTCAGTATCAGCATAAAAACGCCAACGCGTGGTGAAATCTCGCATCTGGTCATCGACAGTACCGGTCTGAAGGTCTTTGGCGAAGGTGAATGGAAAGTCAGGCAGCATGGGGCTGACAGACGAAGAGTGTGGCGCAAGCTTCATCTGGCAGCAGACAGTGCGACGCATGAGATTATCTGTGCCGACTTATCGCTCAGCGGAACGACAGATGCGCAGGCACTGCCGGGCCTGATTAACCAAACCCACCGAAAAATCAGGGAAGTGTCAGCAGACGGTGCTTATGACGCCCGTTACTGCCACGATGCGTTGCTAAGAAAGAAAATCAGGCCCCTTATCCCGCCGCGAAGCGGAGCCAAATACTGGCCGGACAAGTACCATGAACGTAACCATGCGGTGGCGAATCAGCGTCTGAGCGGGAGTAATGATATGTGGAAAAAGAAAGTGGGTTATCACCGGCGTTCAGTGGCAGAAACAGCGATGTTCCGCATAAAAACTTTGCTGGGTGGCCATCTGAGCCTGCGTGACTATGAGGCTCAAGTAGGTGAAGCCATAGCGATGGTCAAAGCGCTGAACCGTATGACGTTGTTGGGTATGCCACACAGCGTCAGGATAGGATAACAGGTGTAGCAGAGGGAGTCATCCTGTCGGCTAATTCTGATTTATTCAACAAAGCCGTTCACCGAAGCAGTTATCGCTATTGGTGTCGACCTAAGGAGCCAGATATTGAGCGGACGATAAAACGTAGCCTGGTCAGCGAAGCGTGGAACGTTAGTGGCGGGTCTGCGGGCGCAAGGACTATCGCCACGGTGGTTACCAATACACACGACGTGAAACTTGGGCGGTGGTTAGCGGGTAAGTTTATGAAAGAATTAACCCTCGTTAGTTGCCAAACAAGAAAACATCAATACAACCGCGGTGGAAATGAACGTATTGATATTCCAAATCTGCTCAATAAGCAGTTCGCTGTTACCAAGCCTGACCAGGTTTGGTGCGGCGATGTAACCTATATTTGGACAGGCGACCGATGGGCGTATCTGGCGGTGGTATTAGATTTATTTGCCCGAAAACCCGTGGGTTGGGCAATGTCGTTTTCGCCAGATTCAGAATTAACAGCCAAAGCACTACAAATGGCTTGGGAACTGCGTGGGCATCCCAAACAAGTCATGTTTCATAGTGACCAAGGAAGCCATTACACCAGTCTTCAGTATAGGCAGGCATTGTGGCGTTATCAGATGACCCAAAGTATGGGTCGCAGAGGAAATTGTTGGGATAATAGTCCGATGGAGCGATTCTTCCGTAGTCTGAAGACTGAATGGGTGCCAACGACTGGCTACCAAAGCTTTAGTACTGCTCAATCATCCATTATTCGCTACATAACCCATTATTATAGCGATGTCAGACCTCACTGGTATAACGGTGGGTTAACACCAAATGAATCAGAACGGCTGTTCCATCAACAGTCAGGTAGGGTGGCCAAATTTAGTTGACCACTACAATGCAGCGATGGCCGACTCATCAAGCCAGACCGTCAGGGAGCCGCGTTGTCTGAGTGCTTTGTTGTATGTGGGCCAGTTGGTGATTTTAAACTTTTGCTTTGCCATGGGGAGCTGCTATCGGGAGCGATGATAGTGCTCTGATCCGGCGATCCCCTGAAAGTTCGATTTATTCAACAAAGCCACTTAGAGAATAAAGGTTTGAAATGATCAACAAAGAGCGGTTGTTACGAGATAATCGTTTATGTAAAGCAATCATTGGATTATCAGTCGAAGAATTGAAAAATTTAGCCGCTGAATTTTCAGCTTGTTATTTGATTTATCGGAAAAAGAATCGAAAAGATCACGAGCGGCAGATGGGTGCAGGGCAGAAAGGATTTATCCCAACCCCATTAGATAAACTGCTTTTTATTTTATTGTATTTAAAATGTTATCCGACCTATGATTTGCAAGGACTTCTTTTTGGTTTAGATAGAACACGGGTATGTCGCTGGGGCTTTGTTGAATAATTTAAGATACTGATTTATATAAGCATTATAAAGTTTCAACGACTAATTTTTCCTCTCGGAATGCTTTTTATTGTGCTAACTATTTGATTTGTCGTTCTAACAAAATATAGCCAAGCGACTTAATTTTGATTACACCATATGGACTGAGAACAAACTCTCTGTATCGCAACCCATCTCTCTTTTTTTGCTTTTTGCTTGTGCCCATTTATGCTCAATTGGGTTAAGATCTGGCGAATATGTAGGCAAATACTCCACCATATACCCTGCATCGATGATGACTTGTTGAATATTATGTTTTTTGTGAAAAGTGGCATTGTCCATCATGATTACACTGTTTTTAGGGAGTACTGGGATAAGGACTTGTGTGACCCAGGCATAGAAAACATCGCTGTTAATATTGATATCAAATAATCCGATAGCAAACAGCGTTGTGCCTAATAAAGCGCCGATAACATTTGTTCTTCCCCTAGCTCCCCAGTTCTTCAGGCCAAAACACCGTTGACCTTTTGGGGAATAGCCGTGAGTCCGTGGGGCATCGTGTGAAAAACCACTTTCATCAATAAAAACAATAGGTTTACCTTCTTTTTCATACTGTTGTTTTTTTTGTTGAAATCCCTGCCGGGCGTTTTCGTCGGCTTTCGGATGACGTAGAGTTTTTTTTATAGGTCAATCCCAGCTTTTTAAGCGCTTGCCAAATGGCCTTCTGACAAACGCCAAAACGCTCTGCACGTTCTTTTTGGTAAGCATCTGGATATTGTTCAACATCTTTTATCAACTCGGATTTATCGATCTTTCGCTGACGCGTGGTCGATGCTTTTGACTCTATTTGATTAATCCAACGCGATACAGAGGCAGGGCCAATCCGAAATTGCTTCGCTGTTTCTCGGATACTCAACCCTTCGTTTTTCCGTGTAGATATCACTTTACGTCTAAAATCAATTGAATAGCTCATTTAAATAATGTAATCAAAATTAAGTCGTTTAGCTATACATTCTCTGTAAATGCATTCTAACTAAAGAAGATGTAAATCAAACGGTTAAATTATTCAACAAAGCCTGTCGCTGGGTAAAAATATTATTGCCGGTTTTAGAGATGACCTTGGGGCGAGAATGTGTTTTGCCCGCTCGTCAAATTCGCTCTGCTGAGGAATTTTTTCGCGCCTTTCCTGGAGTTAAAGACGTCTTTATTGATGGGACAGAGCGACCTGTCCAAAAGCCTAAGAATCTGCGTCGGCGAAAAAAAATGTATTCGGGAAAGAAAAGACAGACCACTCGAAAAGGGCTTATTATGACTGACGAAACAAGGCAAATTGGATTTATCCCCATGAGCAAAAATGGGCGCGGTCACGATAAACGCTTACTCGATAAAGTCGATATAATTCGCCATATTCCTCCTGAGGTAACCATCTGGGCAGATACCGGTTTTCAAGGTATAGATAAACAGCATCCTAATACACAAATCCCAAAAAAAGGAACTCGAAAAAGACCTTTATCGCCTGAACAAAAACAAGAAAATAAAATAATCTCGGGCATCCGTATTACAGTTGAACACGCCATCGCGGGTATCAAGCGCCTCGGTTGCATGACCCAAATTTTACGGAATCGTAGACCCTTTATTGATGATACCTTCTTACTCCTTAGCGCCGGTCTTTGGAATTTCCATCTCAGAACAGCGTAAAATTTACTTCAATCACCGAAACACCCTTATAGCTAAACGACTTAATTTTGATTACATTATTTAAATGAGCTATTCAATTGATTTTAGACGTAAAGTGATATCTACACGGAAAAACGAAGGGTTGAGTATCCGAGAAACAGCGAAGCAATTTCGGATTGGCCCTGCCTCTGTATCGCGTTGGATTAATCAAATAGAGTCAAAAGCATCGACCACGCGTCAGCGAAAGATCGATAAATCCGAGTTGATAAAAGATGTTGAACAATATCCAGATGCTTACCAAAAAGAACGTGCAGAGCGTTTTGGCGTTTGTCAGAAGGCCATTTGGCAAGCGCTTAAAAAGCTGGGATTGACCTATAAAAAAAACTCTACGTCATCCGAAAGCCGACGAAAACGCCCGGCAGGGATTTCAACAAAAAAAACAACAGTATGAAAAAGAAGGTAAACCTATTGTTTTTATTGATGAAAGTGGTTTTTCACACGATACCCCACGGACTCACGGCTATTCCCCAAAAGGTCAACGGTGTTTTGGCCTGAAGAACTGGGGAGCTAGGGGAAGAACAAATGTTATCGGCGCTTTATTAGGCACAACGCTGTTTGCTATCGGATTATTTGATATCAATATTAACAGCGATGGCTTTGTTGAATAATTTAACCGTTTGATTTACATCTTCTTTAGTTAGAATGCATTTACAGAGAATGTATTTTGTTAGAACGACAAATCAAATAGTTAGCACAATAAAAAGCATTCCGAGAGGAAAAATTAGTCGTTGAAATTTTATAATGCTTATATAAATCAGTATCTTAAATTATTCAACAAAGCCAACAGCGATGTTTTCTATGCCTGGGTCACACAAGTCCTTATCCCAGTACTCCCTAAAAACAGTGTAATCATGATGGACAATGCCACTTTTCACAAAAAACATAATATTCAACAAGTCATCATCGATGCAGGGTATATGGTGGAGTATTTGCCTACATATTCGCCAGATCTTAACCCAATTGAGCATAAATGGGCACAAGCAAAAAGCAAAAAAAGAGAGATGGGTTGCGATACAGAGAGTTTGTTCTCAGTCCATATGGTGTAATCAAAATTAAGTCGCTTGGCTATATCATCAATAAAGGGTCTACGATTCCGTAAAATTTGGGTCATGCAACCGAGGCGCTTGATACCCGCGATGGCGTGTTCAACTGTAATACGGATGCCCGAGATTATTTTATTTTCTTGTTTTTGTTCAGGCGATAAAGGTCTTTTTCGAGTTCCTTTTTTTGGGATTTGTGTATTAGGATGCTGTTTATCTATACCTTGAAAACCGGTATCTGCCCAGATGGTTACCTCAGGAGGAATATGGCGAATTATATCGACTTTATCGAGTAAGCGTTTATCGTGACCGCGCCCATTTTTGCTCATGGGGATAAATCCAATTTGCCTTGTTTCGTCAGTCATAATAAGCCCTTTTCGAGTGGTCTGTCTTTTCTTTCCCGAATACATTTTTTTTCGCCGACGCAGATTCTTAGGCTTTTGGACAGGTCGCTCTGTCCCATCAATAAAGACGTCTTTAACTCCAGGAAAGGCGCGAAAAAATTCCTCAGCAGAGCGAATTTGACGAGCGGGCAAAACACATTCTCGCCCCAAGGTCATCTCTAAAACCGGCAATAATATTTTTACCCAGCGACATACCCGTGTTCTATCTAAACCAAAAAGAAGTCCTTGCAAATCATAGGTCGGATAACATTTTAAATACAATAAAATAAAAAGCAGTTTATCTAATGGGGTTGGGATAAATCCTTTCTGCCCTGCACCCATCTGCCGCTCGTGATCTTTTCGATTCTTTTTCCGATAAATCAAATAACAAGCTGAAAATTCAGCGGCTAAATTTTTCAATTCTTCGACTGATAATCCAATGATTGCTTTACATAAACGATTATCTCGTAACAACCGCTCTTTGTTGATCATTTCAAACCTTTATTCTCTAAGTTAAACCTCTTTTTATTCTCAATAGCCTGACAAAAAATGCAAGTCTCTATTCAGCAACTAGTTTACTGCATGCGCTGCAGCTTCGCGACCAGCGCCTTCAGCCGGTTGATTTCGCTGGCGTACGCCGCCACCCGCTGCGAGAGCAGGCGGTTATACTCCGCCATTTTGCGGATGGTGGTCTGCTGCTCCAGCAGCTGCGCGCTGAGACGGGCATTTTCATCGGTGTATGAGGTGTCCATAACCCCACTTTACAGCAGGTTATATTCTCAGACCAGGGCGTTCCGTCC
Organism: Symbiopectobacterium purcellii; assembly: GCF_052050035.1. Lineage (GTDB taxonomy): Bacteria > Pseudomonadota > Gammaproteobacteria > Enterobacterales > Enterobacteriaceae > Symbiopectobacterium > Symbiopectobacterium purcellii_A. Next base: position 1,065,431 of record NZ_CP189882.1, on the reverse strand, counting down.
GCTGCGGATGTTTCCAGTTAATGCCTTCCAGCAGCATGGACAGCTGTGCCGGCGTCAGATGAACCTTACCGTCACGCGTCACCGGCCACACGAAGCGCCCCCGCTCCAGGCGTTTGATGAACAGGCACAGACCGTCCCGGTCCGCCCACAGCACTTTTATCATGTCACCGCGCCGGCCGCGGAAGATAAACAGGTGGCCGCTGAACGGGTCATCCCGTAACGTGTTCTGCACCCTGGAAGCAAGGCCATTGAAGCCGTTCCGCATGTCCGTGACGCCGGCAACCAGCCAGATGCGGGCTCCCGCAGGGAGTGATATCACCGGCATCCTCCCTGCATTTCCCGGATGAGCGTCTGCAGCATCTCCGGCGTCAGCTTTCCACTGATACGAAGCGTCCCTGCGGGCAGAACCAGCTCGCAACAGGATCTCCGGTCTGAACGGCAGGGCGCAAAGGGTGACAGCCACCTTCTGCAGTGAGCGTGACCGGCAGCATCGCCGGAGCGCCTGATGGTGCAGCGAGCAGCCCCTGCTGATAAAGACGCCGCCAGTTGAACAGCAGGTTGTCATTGATGTTATTTTCGCGGGCCAGCTGTGCCACGCTGACGCCGGGCTGCATCGACTGCTACGCCCCATTCCCACTCGAAACGCAACAAAACGGTAGAGGCTTATGCCACCAGTAAGTGCGTTAAAAATACCTCATTGGGGGAACGATAGCCCAGCGATTTTCTGCCCCTTGTATTGAGTATGTGTTCGAGTTCGGCAATCTTACGATGACTGACCTGACTGAAGTCTGTTCCCTTTGGGTAAAAACGTCGTATCAGCCCGTTGGTGTGCTCATTCAAGCCCCTCTCCCAGGAATGATAAGGATGGGCAAAGTAGACCTGCGCCCCTGTGATTTGAGTAATTTGCTCGTGCAGAGCGAATTCAGGGCCGTTATCAGCTGTTAGGGTCTTAAACTTGCAAAAGGTATTAGCTTCAATGTCCCTGAAAGCAGCAACCACAGTCTCCGCACGCTTATTAGGCAGTTTGCGAATGATGACGGTTTTCAATGCTTTATCTACGATGGTTAACAAGAATGACTTCTGGTCTTTGCCAAAAATAGTGTCAATTTCGAAGTGGCCAGGCTCCTGTTTAAGCTCGGCTTGAGCTGGGCGATACTCAATACCAACACGGTTGGGAATAGGGCCTGATTTGAGGTTTTCGGCATTGTACCTGTAACGTTTTCCCCGATGAGGAAGTTGCTGATATAGCTCCCCGCCAGCCTGTCTCTCCTGCAGGATATAGCGATATAGCGTATTCTTGCTGACAGATATACCGAATTCCAGGTGCAAACGGCCACTGATGATTTCAGGTGAAGAGTGAGTGGAAAGCGCCTGCCTGATGAAGTTCTGAATGTGTGGCTCCAACGGGTAAAAAGCATTGTTTGGCAGAGGCTTATGACGGCGTTCCCGGGCCAGAGTGTCCGCCCTTCTACAGCAGTAGACACCATTGAAAGTAGGGTCGGTATTGCGTCTGAGTTCCCTGGTGATGGTCGAGCGAGGCAGAGCAAGCTCTCTGGCAATGGTAGCTTGGTTGACACCTTCACCACGCCGCTTTTCGATGTAGAACCGTTCTTTCTGAGTCAGAGGTTTTCCCTGCATGCAACAGGCTCTCCAGTATGGCCAGAACGGTGATTTTATCCGACTCTGGCAAGTGGGTCACTTTGTTGCGTTTCGAGTGGGAATGGTGCTCCACCAGGGAGATTTTGAAGTCACGGGGGAAGTTGGGGCGACGTGGCCGCCTGCGGGGTGCGGGTGTCTCAGCCGGCTCCGGTGCTGCGGGCAGAACGGCGGCTTTACGTGATGCCGGCCGGTAAAGACGCTTCTCCAGACTCCGGGCGCTGATCCTGGCCGGCAGGGGCCAGGGCAGCCCGGCCTTACTGAAGCGAGCGAACAGCTCACATACTGTGGTTTTGGGAATGCCGAGCCGTCTGCCTGCCTCAATACGCGGCAGCTTTTCATCAAAATGGAGTCGGAGTGCTTCAAGGATCCATGTCCGGTGTTTCATGGGATAGTGTCCATTAAAAAATGATGGACACTATTTTCCCGGAACGGACGGTCACAGGACAGACGGTTCAGATGAGACGCTTACTTATTAGATTGCTTTAACAATAAAAATATTTCTTTTTAAATGCATAACCCTGCGATTCAACGCATGGGAAGATGAATGAACATTACTTTATATATTTGTTTATAAATAACAGAAACTACTCTAGACGGGTACATTAAATAATGCCACGCACAATAAAGCAGCTCTTGCACGGGCAAGGATGGCAGATAAAAGAGAGGAATAATGCAGCCGAGCGGATAAACCCGCCCGGCTTACAGATTACGGATGAGCCACGAAGCCTACCGCGTCGTACACTTTTTTCAGCGTCGCAGTGGCTTTGAGACGCGCTTTTTCAGCACCGTCAAGCATCACCTGCTGCAAGAAAGCTTCATCGTTGCGGAAATGATGATAGCGCGCCTGCAACTCGGTCAGCATGCCGGAAACGGCGTCAGCGACCACGCCCTTAAGGTGACCATACATCTGGCCTTCAAAGGCTTTTTCCAGTTCAGGAATCGGTTTTCCCGTCACCCCGGACAGAATATCCAGCAGGTTGGATACCCCCGCTTTATTGGCAATGTCATAACGCACCACTGGCGGCTCATCAGAATCCGTCACCGCACGTTTGATCTTTTTCACTACTGCTTTCGGATCTTCCAGCAATCCAATCACGTTGTTGCGGTTGTCATCTGACTTGGACATTTTTTTTGTAGGGTCCAACAGTGACATCACGCGCGCGCCGGATTTAGGAATAAACGGTTCTGGTACTTTGAAAACGTCACCGTAGAGCGCATTGAAGCGCTGAGCAATATCGCGGCTCAATTCCAGGTGCTGTTTCTGATCTTCACCCACCGGCACCTGATGGGTTTGATACAGCAGGATATCGGCTGCCATCAGCACCGGATAGTCAAACAAACCGGCAGTGATGTTGTCCGAATAGCGCGCTGATTTATCTTTGAACTGCGTCATGCGGCTCAGTTCGCCGAAGTAGGAGTAGCAGTTTAGCACCCAGCTCAGCTGCGTGTGCTCTGGCACATGAGACTGAACGAAGATGGTGCTTTTCTGCGGATCAATACCGCAGGCCAGATAAAGTGCCAGCGTATCCAGCGTTGCTTTACGCAACTGCTGGGGATCCTGACGCACGGTGATGGCATGCAGGTCAACGATGCAATATATGCAATCGTAATCATCCTGCATGTTCACCCACTGACGTAATGCACCCATGTAGTTACCAATGGTAAGTTCACCAGACGGCTGTGCGCCGCTAAAAACGATGGGCTTATTCATGCTGACGCTTCCTGATTTTTTGACATAAGTGGCCCCACCAGGGGCAAAAGTTGTGAGAAACGCTCAAGCACCACGTCAGGTTGACTCAGCGCAATGGCTTCTCCGTAGTTATAGCCGTAAGTCATGCCCACGTTCGGACACCCTGCGGCCTGTGCCGCCTGAATATCGTTGCGCGAATCGCCGACAAACAGCAATTCTGATGCCAGCAGTCCCTGTTGAGCCAATACCAGATAGAGCGGCGCAAGATGCGGCTTTTTCATTTTTACATCATCACCGCCGACAATCTGGCTAAACAACCCGGCAATACCCAGCGTCTCGAGCAGCGGCGCGACAAAAGGCGTCGGCTTATTGGTGACCAGCGCCAATGGGTAGCCCCAGCCAGCCAGTTGGGTCAGTGTGGCATGCACCTCAGGAAACAACGTGCTGCCGCTGTCCACCGTTTGCGCATAGTAGTGATCAAACAGCTCGCGCGCCGTGCGGGTATCTTGCGCCGTGGGCGTCATTCCCGCCCAGCGCAACGCCCGCTCTACCAGCACATCAGCACCGTTGCCGATCCAGGTAGCAACGCGCGCTTTACCCGCCGCAGGCAGATTCAGCGCTTGCAGCGCCATATCAACGGCGTCCGCCAACCCCGGCGCGCTGTCGACCAGCGTACCATCCAGATCGAACGCCAACCCGCGAACCGTACTGATGTTAGCCATGAGATACCTTACTCAATTCACTGCGCATGTTATCAATGACAGCGCGGTAATCGGGGTGACCGAAAATGGCAGAACCCGCCACGAACATATCTGCGCCGGCTTGCGCAATCTGGGCAATGTTGTCGACTTTCACACCGCCATCCACTTCCAGCCGAATGTCATAGCCGCTCTCATCGATGCGTTGACGCACCTGACGCAGCTTATCTAAGGTGCCGGGAATAAAAGATTGCCCACCAAAGCCAGGGTTGACCGACATCAGCAGAATGATATCCAGCTTATCCATCACGTAATCAAGGCAACTGAGCGGCGTTGCCGGGTTCAGCACCAGCCCGGCTTTACAGCCGTGATCATTGATCAGTTGAAGCGAACGATCGACATGCTCGGAAGCTTCCGGATGGAAGGTGATAAAGCTGGCACCGGCTTCGGCAAAATCAGGAATAAGACGGTCTACCGGTTTCACCATCAGGTGAACATCGATAGGGGCCGTAATGCCGTAGTTGCGCAGTGCTTTAAGCACCAGCGGCCCGATGGTCAGGTTGGGAACATAGTGGTTATCCATGACATCGAAGTGAACCACATCGGCTCCGGCTGCCAGCACACTGGCGGTGTCTTCCCCCAACCGGGCAAAGTCGGCCGATAAGATGGACGGAGCGATCAAGAAAGGCTTCATTCGTATCTCCAAACAGTTTGTAGGATAACCAGCGCGATACGCGCGCATCAGGTATTAACGCAACGGCGCACCGTAGAGCGCCAACAGCTCATTAACCTTGCTCCGCCCCATGATATTGCGGCTGATGGTGCGTCTCGCCCTCACCACATACAGCGCCGCATCCTGATACCAGGCTCGAGTCAGCTCGGTATCATGGTTGGATATCAGCACGGGAATGGCACTCTCCATCGACAACCGATACGCCAGCGTCGCCAGGCTCTGTTGATCGATGTTGTTGAAATTATTCGTGTGATACGCCGTAAAATTCGCCGTTGCGGAAAGCGGAGCGTAAGGAGGATCGCAATAGACCACTGCACCTTGCGTCGCTTTGAGTAACGTCTGCTGATAATGCTCACAAACAAAAGTGGCATTGCGCGCTTTGAGCGCGAACCAGCGTAACTCTTCTTCGGGAAAATACGGCTTTTTGTAACGGCCAAAGGGCACGTTGAATTCGCCCCGCATGTTATAGCGGCATAATCCGTTATAACAGTGGCGATTCAGATACAAAAACAGTACCGCACGACGATAGGGCACCGCACAAAGATTAAATTCATCACGCAGCTGATAAAACACTTCAGCCACGTTGTATTCGCCAGTGAACAGTTCACGCGCGTCACGAATGAAATCGTCGGTTTGCGTCTTAACGATATCGTAGAGATTGATGAGGTCACTGTTAATGTCGGCCAGGATGTAACGGTCGTATTCCGTATTCAAAAACACCGAACCGGCCCCGACAAACGGCTCAATCAAACAGTCTCCTTCTGGTAGATAGCGGCGAATCTCTTCTACCAGCGGGTACTTCCCACCAGCCCATTTTAAAAAAGCGCGGTTCTTCTTCATGCCGTCGTTAGTTACTCATTACATTTCAGAGCCGCGGATTGTACTCTGTGTCAGACAGCACATCAGTGCTAAAATTGGTGTTACTTATTCAAGTCCTGCTTCACCTGACGGATCGGCTTAACCCATGGTTTTTGTGCCTGCACGGCCGCAGGAAGCGATGACGCCGCCTGCTTCGCTTCTGCGGAAGAAGCGTAAACACCGTTCACCAATACATACCAGGGCTTACCGTCTCGCTTAGTTTCATAAACCCAAGCGTTGGGTAGGTTGTGCTGTGTGGCGTAAGCTTTCAGCGTATCTGAACGTGATGCACTGCTTAATTGCAGTGTGAAATGGCTGGCGGGCGCATTCTGAATCGATCCCCTCTGCCCTGAAACCGTCGCCTTGTCCCCAGAGGATGTCGGCTTGCCTGATGTCATCGGCACTTTTTGCGCTGGCGTTAGGGTTGATTTGCTCTGTGCGGCCTTATCTTGAACGTTTTTAGCATGTGCAGCTTTCTCCTGCGCCGTCTTCTCTGAGACGTGCTGTGGATTTTTCGCTGAAGGAGCCACCGTAGCAGGCGCAATCGGCAATGTGGTTACCGGCGCGGAGCCCGATGTCGCCCCTTGCGAGAAGGCGTTAACCTTTTCTTGCTGCGTCGAAAGCGCATCTGTCATGTTACCCGGCAGTTCAACACGCTGCTGCCCAGCAGGCTGAGGCGTGACTTGCGCTTGTGTCGGTGAACTTGCAACCGGCGGCGCATTCAAGGTTTGAGGTTGCACTGGCGCGGTAGCATTTACTGATGCGGCGTCTCCCTGAGCGGAAGTCCCCTGCGTCATCGAGGAAGAAGAGGATAAATCGATACTCTTCTCACCATTACCCGATGCAGCCGTTGGCACAGCTTCCGTCGATTTAGACGGTGATTGCAAGGCGGAACCCACACCAATGATCAACAACACCAGCACCACGATCCCGATGCCAATCATCAAATGTTGACGAGAGAGCGCTAACTGCGGCGCAGAAAGACGGGGACTGCGTTGCTGACGTTGTGTCCGCCGATCGCTGGTATCCGGTTTTAACGCATCTTCTGGTTTAAATTCGTCCATTTAAACCCCTCCAACTATAAAAAACACATACCCGCTGCGCAGTAAGCGAAGCGAATTGTTGAATTATAAGACATTATTTTCTATTAACCATAAACCATCAGCGTGAATATGTCTGCAAATACCCGAAAAACTGCTCTCACGCCCTGCAATCGGCGATCGACGCCAACACAATATCGTGTGATACGCCGCCACGTACTTCCGAGCGCCCAATCGCAGTGGGTAAAACCAGTCGCAGCTGGCCTGCATGTACCTTTTTATCACGCATCATATGAGGAAGATAAGATTCTGGTGACATCGCATCCGGGCCCTGAACCGGCAACCCTGCACGCGCCAGTAATGCGCGAATACGATCGATGTCCGACACGCTGAACTGACCGAGCCTTCTCGCCGCATGTGCGGCCATCATCATACCTGCCGCCACCGCTTCACCGTGTAACCAGTTGCCATACCCCATTTCAGCTTCGATAGCATGACCATAAGTATGACCTAGGTTAAGCAGCGCACGCACCCCGCTTTCGCGTTCATCCGCAGCCACTAACTCGGCTTTCAGTTCACAACAGCGGCGAATGCAGTAAGAGAGCGCCGCAGGCTCCAGCGCACGGACAGCGTCAAGATTATTCTCCAACCAAACGAAGAACTCGCCATCAAGAATAATCCCATATTTGATCACCTCGGCCAGGCCGGAGGAGAACTCCCGGGCCGGTAAGGTGCGAAGACAATCCAAATCGATAATCACACAAGCGGGTTGATAGAACGCGCCAATCATGTTTTTACCGAACGGATGATTGACCGCCGTCTTACCGCCGACAGAAGAGTCAACCTGCGATAGCAGCGTTGTGGGTACCTGAATAAAGCGCACGCCACGCTGATAGCTGGCGGCAGCAAAGCCCGCCAGATCGCCAATTACACCACCACCCAGAGCAACGATCGTCGTGTCTCGGCCATGGGGTTTTTGCAGCAATGCGGTAAAGACGTCGTCCAATACCGTTAGCGATTTATACTGCTCGCCGTCTGGCAATATGACATGGTCGACTTTTACGCCAGCCTGCTCCAGCACACGGCTCACCGCTTCAAGATAGAGCGGGGCCAACGTCTGGTTGGTCACTAACATCACCTGTTCGCCCGCGGTCAGCGGCATAAAAGAAGCCGGGTCAGCAAACAACCCAGCGGCTATCGTAATGGGATAGCTACGTTCCCCTAATGTTACGGTAATACTTTCCATGCGCGTGGTTCATCCGCTTGGCCCCGGAGCTCAGGGCGATGTTGTTACTCAGTTGCCATCCAACATACTGATAATCTGGTTGGCAAGCACCTTGGCGCTCTGCTCATCCGTACGAATGGTGACATCAGCAATTTCTTCGTACAGCGGGTTACGCTCTCTTGCTAACGCCTCCAACACTTCGCGCGGCGGATCCTCTACCTGAAGCAAAGGACGCTTTTTATCACGCTGCGTGCGCGCCAACTGTTTTTCAATGGTGGTTTCCAAATAGACCACAACGCCGCGCGCAGACAGGCGATTGCGCGTCTCGCGTGATTTTACTGAGCCACCTCCGGTAGCCAGTACGATACCCTGTTTTTCGGTCAATTCGTTGATGACTTTTTCTTCGCGTTCGCGAAAACCTTCTTCGCCTTCGAGATCAAAAACCCAGCCCACATCAGCCCCGGTGCGTCGCTCAATTTCTTGATCGGAGTCGAAAAACTCCATATTGAGTTGCTGAGCTAACTGACGGCCAATAGTGCTTTTGCCGGCACCCATAGGCCCAACCAGAAAGATATTGCGTTTCTCTGCCATGTTTTTTTGGTGTTACTAAGACTATTCGTTAATGATAACCCGCCCCGCCAATCAACCCAGCGGCGGGACCTAAACTGAAACCTCATGAGCGATAGTTCGAGAATCAGACAGAAAATTATCTCAATACTCAGGGGCATTTGGCAACCGAATAAAATGTCTCGCCCCGCGTCAAACAGCAAAAAGCGTATAAATTAGGCATCTTCCGGTAAGATAATTCCGCTTCGACAGACCGCAGCGCTCAATGGGCTAACCTTGTATGCTAAATCCAGCGCAGCGTCAAACTGAGAAAGCGGAAACGGTTAAAACTTGGATCGCCGAGCACACCGTTATAGGCCTCTTACGACGAGGCGGAGACTAAGGTTGGCGTGATAAAAATCACCAGTTCACGCCGCTTACGCTCCGTTCTTTGGTGTTGAAACAGTGAACCCAATAGCGGCACATCCCCCAGCAGCGGCACTTTTCGTTCCCCTCGATTTTTTTGTTGTTGAAAAATCCCGCCCAACACAATTGTCTCACCATCAGACACCGTAACCTGGGTTTGAATTTCTTGTTTATCGATCGCGAGTGTTTCGCCATTGTCGCGCTGTTTAATCACCAGCCCTGGCATGTTTTGGCTGATTTTTAAATTAAGCGTAATTTTGCCCTCACGCAGCACCGTAGGCGTCACCTCCATCCCCAATACGGCTTCTTTGAACTGAATGGCGGTCGCACCGCGGGTACCGCTGGATACCTGATAGGGAATTTCTGTGCCCTGCTTGATGCTGGCCATCTGCTTGTGTGCGGTGAAAAGACGTGGACTGGCGATGATCTCAACTTGGTTCTCATGCTCAAGCGCTGACAATTCTAAATCGAGCAGTCGGCCATTTAAGCGGGCCAGATTGAACCCAACGTTGCCCGCAGGCGACTCCACCGGCAGGTTAACGTTGAAGTCATTGAGGTGCAGCGTTCGACACGGTTGCGTCGGTTCGCCCATGCCCCAACTCACCCCTAATTCCCGTAAACTGTCGCTGCTGATGGTGACAATGTGTGCGGCTAATTGCACTTGAGCAACAGGCCTATCTCCATGTCTGTAGCGGCTGCACTATCGCCGGGACGTCGCGTACCAAGAGGGTATTGGTACGCGTATCCGCACTCACGCTCCCCTGTTCCGATAACAACGTACTGCGCTGCGCCAGCACGCTGGTGGCAACCTCTTGCGCATCGGCGTATTGCAGGGTAAAAAAGCGATTTTCCAACGCCGTTTGGCGAGTGTCGGTCACCGGTGACGACACCAGTAACACATCGCCTTTACGCTCAATCTACAGCGCGCCCTGACGCGCAACAATGTCTAACGCCTGTTGCCAAGGAACCTGGTGCAAACGCAGGCTCATTACACCGCTAACCTCCGGCGCAATCACCACATTCAACCGTTGGTGCTCAGCGAGCGCCTGCACGATTTTCTGCACGGGCGCATCGTCAAACGCTAATGATATAGCTAAACGACTTAATTTTGATTACATTATTTAAATGAGCTATTCAATTGATTTTAGACGTAAAGTGATATCTACACGGAAAAACGAAGGGTTGAGTATCCGAGAAACAGCGAAGCAATTTCGGATTGGCCCTGCCTCTGTATCGCGTTGGATTAATCAAATAGAGTCAAAAGCATCGACCACGCGTCAGCGAAAGATCGATAAATCCGAGTTGATAAAAGATGTTGAACAATATCCAGATGCTTACCAAAAAGAACGTGCAGAGCGTTTTGGCGTTTGTCAGAAGGCCATTTGGCAAGCGCTTAAAAAGCTGGGATTGACCTATAAAAAAAACTCTACGTCATCCGAAAGCCGACGAAAACGCCCGGCAGGGATTTCAACAAAAAAAACAACAGTATGAAAAAGAAGGTAAACCTATTGTTTTTATTGATGAAAGTGGTTTTTCACACGATGCCCCACGGACTCACGGCTATTCCCCAAAAGGTCAACGGTGTTTTGGCCTGAAGAACTGGGGAGCTAGGGGAAGAACAAATGTTATCGGCGCTTTATTAGGCACAACGCTGTTTGCTATCGGATTATTTGATATCAATATTAACAGCGATGTTTTCTATGCCTGGGTCACACAAGTCCTTATCCCAGTACTCCCTAAAAACAGTGTAATCATGATGGACAATGCCACTTTTCACAAAAAACATAATATTCAACAAGTCATCATCGATGCAGGGTATATGGTGGAGTATTTGCCTACATATTCGCCAGATCTTAACCCAATTGAGCATAAATGGGCACAAGCAAAAAGCAAAAAAAGAGAGATGGGTTGCGATACAGAGAGTTTGTTCTCAGTCCATATGGTGTAATCAAAATTAAGTCGCTTGGCTATATGGTCGACATCGGCACCTTGGCAAATACAGTATGCCCACCCAGCAAGGCACACAGTAACACCCCGGCCCCGTTCAGCTTCCCTGGCCTTATCATCTTGCTTTCCTCCGTGTGTAGCGCGGCAAAACTCAGCGTATCGCGCCACTGTGCGATGCCCGCGTCGCAGGCAGCATCCTCACACAGCGGCGCGCTTGTCCCGTTGCATCCACTACCGATTTTTCCACCTGAACACCGTGCTCGTCGATGGCGCTAACCGTCCACCCCGAAGAGACCAGTGCATCGCCCACTCTCACCATGAGCCAACGTTCCCCCGGCACAGAAAGCCAGCCAGACCACCCTGCGCTATCCCCAATCACACCTTCTAGTCGCCATCGCGTAATGTCATCCCCACCGGCTGCGTGCCTGGCGGCTGGCTGAAAGGGATCGCGCCCTGCGCATGCACTATCGCTGAGTGCTACCGGTGAGTACAGCGCCAGCACCAGCATCCAGCCATGAGTCGTTTTCACCGCTGCGCCTCCTTACCCGAGTCAGGAACGGCAAGCTGCATTTCCAAATGCAATACCTCGTGGTGCACATCAATCGAGAGTGCGTGAATATGCAGTGGCTGCATAGACGCAGTGAGGTGTTGAATGAGCGTCAACGCACCAGAAAAGTCAGTGCTCACTATCATTTTCCACGTTTGTAGGTGGGAAGGAATCGGTGGTTGCAATGCCATTAACGCGGCATTCGACGCAGAGAGCGGCAACAGCAGGCGCTCTGTCAGTGCCACCGCCGTGTGATGAACCGGTTTATCCGGCATGGTGTTCCACTCTTGTTGCAACGTTGCCAGCGCCGGGAAATCCTCTAAACGCTGTACTAGCGCCGCGTGTGCCTCGCTCGAGTACACAAGGTGTTGTCGCAAGCGCTCCACGGCGGCCCGTTCCGGTTGCAGCACGGTGGTATATCCCAACGCGGCGAGCATCCCCATCACCAGACCTTGCACTAACCACTGCACCCAGCGCGAGGTCGCCATAAACGTCAGCCACAGGGAACGCACACTACTCATCATTGGGAACGTCCTGCAAAGAGAACCGCTCAACGCGCCAATCCGCCTGAAGGAGAAACGTCAACACCGGCACGTCCCCCTCCGGTGACGCCATGATTTCCTGCCGTGTTTGCATCAGGCGTACTGATGTCAGCGCCGTTTCAGTTTCGAGCCGGGAACTGAAGTGCACGATGTCGGCGTAATCATGGCTTCTGCCCGTGAGATGGACCTTGCCATCCTGCACCTTGATAGCGGTAAGCCACAGCCCATCAGGCACCCACTGCGCCAGTTGCTTTAACAACTGTTCATAACCCCGGTTGTGCGTTCGCGTGTTATTGTCTGCCTGCTGCTGGGCTTGCCATTGTTGCAGGGCGTCCATCAACCGTTGAACCTCGCGCAATTGTGTGCTGTCAGCGAGGTGCCTTTGTTGCAATGTGTGCAGCGTCTCCTCCATCTCACCACGTTGTTGGTCAAGCCTCCCACGGCACACTCCCAGCGCGATCAACAAACCCACCGAGAAAAACAACAGCCACAGCCACCAACGGCGAGTATCTCGAACCCATCGCCGTTGACGCCATGGCAATAGATTGACGTGAAAGGTGTGCATTAATCGTCCGCCCGCAGGGCCAAACCGCCCGCCACCACAAACTGGGACGGATTAAGCGGCAGCGGCGGATAGGCTTGATGCAAAATGTCAAACGGCGACCACGATGCCAACGGATGCACAGAGCGCGGGATGTCCTCGCCGCATTCACCACTGTAATACGTTATTTCACCGCGTTGACCCGGGTAGTGATTGCTCACACAGGTAACGATATCGCCACACTATGTCACCACCTCTTGCGACATAACACCAAACGACAGCGGCTGGGATAACGGTGAAACCCACAGCCAGTGATCGGTATCAAGGCGATGCAGCAGCAGAGAACCGAAAGCTACCCCCGCCAGTTGGCCCATGGTACGCAACGCGCAAGGCACGATATCCAGCACATCAGGCGTTAGCCCAGCACGATGCAGGCAGCGCTGCCACTGCGCCACCTCTTCACGTTTGGCCGCGGTGATCAGCAAGGACGCCGGAGACTGAGGCTCACTGCGATAGTCGAGCACCAACGATTCGCGGCCAATGGGAAACTGGCGCGCCGCTTGATGGTCAATATACCAGTTGCGATCCGGCTCCCGCAGACGGCTGTCAGGGGCCGCCATAATCTGCTGCAACACCCGCTGGGCCGGAAAGCCAACGCGCAGCGATATTCGGCGCGGTAGCACCCGTCGCCATTGCGTCAGGACATCGCACAATGCGTCGGAATGCTGTAAACTCCCCTCCCTTAATGTGTACGCAGGCAGTGGGATTTGCCACCACTGACGCAGTTGCCAGCCACGGCGGCGGCGCTGTACGGCCAGGGCACGCAGACATCCGTTTTGTATATCTAATCCTACCTGCCAATGGTGATAAGCCATGTTCAATGCGACCTCTCCCTCGTCGTTAAGAAGAGCACGCGTTGCTGAAAACGTGTGCTGAATAAAAGAACGTATCCACAGTGCAGGCTTACCTTTATACTAGCGGGCAATTGTTTAGAAACTGTCCACACGCTACTGAATGGAAAATTCCCGGTGAAGTTCGTAAAGTATTTATTCATCCTTGCAGTGACTTGCATTCTGCTTGGAGCCGCATCGATATATGGGCTATATCGTTATATCGAGCCTCAGTTGCCCGATGTCGCAACGTTGAAAGATGTCCGTTTACAAACGCCGATTCAGGTGCTCAGCGCCGACGGTGAGCTGATTGCCCAGTTCGGTGAGAAACACCGCATTCCGCTAAAGTTGGGCCAGATTTCGCCTGAAATGGTCCACGCGTTTATCGCGACTGAAGACAGCCGCTTCTACGAGCACCACGGCGTCGATCCGATAGGGATTGTGCGTGCCGCAACTATCGCGTTGACCTCTGGACATGCATCGCAAGGGGCGAGCACCATCACGCAGCAGTTGGCGCGTAACTTCTTTTTAAGCCCGGAACGCACGCTGATCCGTAAGATCAAAGAAGTGTTTCTGGCGATCCGTATCGAGCAGTTGCTGACCAAAGACGAGATCCTTGAGCTTTATCTCAACAAGATTTATCTCGGGTATCGCGCCTATGGCGTGGGGGCTGCCGCGCACGTCTACTTTGGCCGCTCAGTTGAACAACTGACGCTAAGCCAAATGGCCACCATCGCCGGTTTACCTAAAGCACCGTCCACCTTTAACCCGCTCTACTCCTACGATCGCGCCGTGGCGCGCCGCAATGCGGTGCTGGCTCGTATGCGCGATGAAAATTACATCACGCAGGCCCAGTACGATCAGGCGCGTAACGAGAAGCTGGTGGCCGACTACCACGCACCGGAGATTGCCTTCTCCGCGTCATATCTGGCCGAAATGGTGCGTCAGGAGATGGTGAAACGCTACGGTGAAGACGCTTATAACGATGGCTACAAGGTCTACACCACAATCACCAAGAAACGTCAGCTCGCCGCGGAAGAGGCGCTGCGCAATAACGTCATGGCCTATGATATGCGCCATGGCTACCGCGGCCCGGAAAAAGTGCTGTGGAAAGTGGGTGAAAGCGCCTGGGACCAAACGCGCATCACCAATGAACTGAAAAACACGCCCAATTACGGCCCGCTAAACCCTGCCGTTATCACCCAAAGCGATGCCGACAAGGCCACCGCGTTGATGGCCGATGGCAGCAGCGTTGTGCTGCCGCTGGCGGGTATGAAATGGGCGCGTCCGTTTAAATCCGACGTACTGCAAGGGGCGATGCCGCGCCGCGTCACCGATGTGGTGAAAACCGGCCAGCAGGTATGGGTGCGTAAGGTAGGTAACGACTGGTGGCTGGGACAAGCGCCGGACGTCAACTCCGCGCTGGTGTCCATGAACCCAACCAACGGTGCCATTGAAGCGCTGGTGGGCGGCTTTGATTTCAATCAGAGCAAGTTCAACCGTGCCACGCAGGCGCTGCGCCAGATTGGTTCCAATATCAAACCTTTCCTGTATACCGCCGCCATGGATAAGGGACTGACGCTGGCCACTATCCTTAACGACGTGCCGATCACACGCTGGGATGCCGGTGCAGGCTCAGACTGGAGTCCGAAGAACTCTCCGGCAACCTACGACGGTCCGATTCGCTTACGTCAAGGGCTGGGTCAGTCTAAAAACGTGGTGATGGTGCGTGCGATGCGCGCGATGGGCGTTGATTATGCGGCTGATTACCTACAGCGTTTCGGTTTCCCTCAGCAAAACATTGTGCGCACCGAATCGCTGGCGCTGGGCGCAGCGTCCTTCACGCCGCTCCAAGTGGTCAGAGGCTATGCGGTGATGGCCAACGGGGGCTACCTGGTTGACCCTTACTTCATTTCCCGTATCGAGAATGACACGGGCAACACGCTTTTTAACGCAACGCCGAAAACAGTGTGCGACACCTGCAATCTGCCGCTGGTTTATGGTGAAACACCGCGTTCTGCCTTGCTCTCAACGGACAACATGGAAAACGTCGCCACTCCGCTAGAGCAGCAAGGTACGGTGCCTCAGCCACAGATTGATGCCGTCACGCCGACTGAAGCGCAGGTGAGTACGCTACCGTATGCACCGCATGTCATCAGTACGCCGTTGTCATTTCTGATGAAAAGTGCGCTTAACAGTAACGTCTTTGGCGAACCTGGCTGGATGGGAACAGGCTGGCGTGCCGGTAAAGATTTGCAACGCCATGACATCGGCGGTAAAACCGGCACCACCAACAGTTACAAAGATGCCTGGTTCTCCGGCTACGGGCCCAACCTTGTCACCTCGGTGTGGATTGGCTTTGATGACCATCGTCGCGATCTGGGGCGCAGCACGGTTTCTGGTGCGATTAAGGATCAGATCTCGGGTTATGAGGGAGGGGCAAAAAGCGCCCAACCCGCGTGGGATGACTATATGAAAGTCGCCCTGCAAGGCGTAGCAGAACAGCCGCTGACGCCGCCGCCGGGCGTTGTGACCGTCACCATCGATCGCTACACCGGTAAACTCTCCAGCGGCGGCAGCAACAGCCGTTCGGAATATTTTATCGATGGCACGCAGCCTACGGAATTCGAAGTCCATGAGGCAGGCACCACCTTGATGGAAAACGGTCAGAGCGAAGAACTGTTCTAACGCGTCGCCACGAACGAGCACCTTCCCGTCATTCCCGCGCAGGCGGGAATCGCTTACAGACGAAACGTGTTATTTCTGCAAGACATCCCCGGCCTACGCCGGGGACGCCGGAGGTGTCTGTCCGGCCAGCCACTCGCGCGTTAAAAACAGTGCACTAACGTTACGCGCTTCGCGAAAATCCGGTTCCTGCAACAGGCCCAGCAGATTATCCAACGGCCAGCGCACCGGAATCAGCGGCTCAGGTTCATCCCCTTCTCGCGTCTGCGGATAAAGGTCACGCGCGACAACAATATTCATGCGGCTGGAGAAATAGGACGGCGCCAACGTCAGCGTCGCCAGCAGCGACATCTGGTGTGCGCCGAATCCCGCTTCTTCCATCAATTCGCGATTCGCTGCTTCAAAAACGCTTTCCCCCGGATCGATGAGCCCTTTGGGGAATCCCAATTCATACTGCTCGATACCGACGGCGTATTCACGCACCAACACCAGCTGATTGTCGATAATCGGCACAATCATCACCGCTTCTCGCCCTGAGGGGCGCATCCGTTCGTACACCCGGCGCACGCCGTTGCTGAACTCAAGATCAACCGATTCCACGTTAAACAGGCGCGAGCGGGCCACCGTCTCCACGTTCAAAATTTTCGGTTTTTTCAGATTATTATTCATAACTCTATTCGCCCTACGAGGCATTCCTGTAGCAACAAAAAAAATCTGAGACCCGTCAAAGAAAAGCGATGAGGAACGCAAAGAGCTGACACCACTTTTCCGTAACGGGAACGCCGCAGAATGCAAAAAAAACGTTAATTTTCTTTTTTGATATTGCTCACATTGTGCGTTAACAGGCTATCTTACCGCAACTCCGATACGACTCAATTTACGCAATCGCAACAAATAACAAACATTACGGTTTTTCCCCGATAAAAATAAAAGTCAACACATCACAATAAATTCAGATTTTCCCCATGTTTTCTTATGATTTTTTCTTGGTAAGATTGACAAAATATTGGAAAAATTTATTGCGTTAATAAGTGATTCAAGCTGATTAACAATGACATACGGATTATCACTCTCGGGATAAGTTTGCTAGTATCCGAATTATCAGCGTTGGAATGAGGATGGCATGAGCACAATAGTTATTCTTTTATCCCTATTGTTTGCCTGTCTTATCTTCATCGGAAGTTACACTGGATACCGTATGCGTCGCCATTTGCCCTTTACAAAATCGTCCTTCGCCGTCATGCACGCGCGAGAACGTACATTAACGCACGATGAGCGTGCCGCCCTTGAGCGCTATTTGACACTCGCCAATCTGCAACTGTCAGCATTCAGCGCATTGCCCGTGTTACAACGGGCACGACAGGATCCGCGCGTCTATGTGCTCACCCACAGCATTACGCGTTATGGCCTCAATACCAGCGCCGCGAATAAATGGCGTTATTTCATTGATACACAAGAGATACACCTGCCTGCTGACTGGGAACAGTACATCACCGAAAACAACCATATTGAGCTGATTAGCACCCGCTCAATTCCGCTGGTCGTTGCGCTCAACGGACATTCCCTGAGTGAATGCGTTGAGCACAGCGATCAGAGTATTTTACCGCCGCCGTTAATACCTGAGCGTAATGCCTCGATTCGCGAAGAGGGGAATGAACGCGCCGAGCTGGTTGCCGTTCGTAAGGAGACGCGAGAAGAGTACGCGGTGCATCACGCTTCGGGCATTCGGGAAGCGCTGTTGATTTCACTGGCTTTTCTGCTGCTGTTTATCAGCCTGATGACGTCGTTGACGGTGATGCCCTGGCTTGCCGCCGCCGCTTTGCTGCTGGCGGCCTGGAGCGGCTGGCAGCTGTTTCGCGCGCCCTCTGAGCGTGAACTGCAAGAAGTACATTGTCTTAATGGTACGCCACAGTGCCTCGGACTGTTCGGTGAATCGAACCAGGAGCAGATTGGCAATATTTCGCTGGGCAATATCGATCTTATCTATCCGCCCCATTGGCAACCTTATATCGCCTACGATCTGGCGCAGAAGACTCAGGTCGATATCTATCTGAATCGTCAGGTGGTTCGTCAGGGCGAATTTCTCTCGCTCCACGAGGAAGTTAGTCGCTTCCCGCTCCAGAGCTTTGGAAAAAACCTGATTCTCTCTGCGGGTGCGCTACTTCCGCTTATCCTGCTGCTCAGTTTCTTACCGTTGGAATTACCGCTCAACCTGAGCATGAGCTGGCTGCAAGGCGCGCAGAATATCAAAGTGGTGCAGGTTGACGAATTGCAAAACGCTCACCTGAAAATCGGCGATAAATTGGATATTCAGAGCACCGGCATGTGCGATGTGCCTGCGGGCAACCGCTATCCGGGCAACGTAAAGCCTTATGCCTTTACCCCGTTTGATTGCTCTGCCATCTACTGGAACAAGGCCGGGTCGTTACCGCTACCTGAATCGGACGTAATCGAAAAAGCCTCAGCGCTACTGTCCGTGGTGAACGCACAGTTGCATCCCGTGACCAACGATGAAGGCAAAGTCAGCACGCAGCTCGCGTCCGCCATTCAGAAATCAGGCATGGTACTGCTCAACAATTTCTCTGATATTGTGCTGAAAACCCAGGAGCTGTGCACCCGTGAAGAGGATTGTACTCGGCTGAAAAATGCGCTGGTCAATCTGGGCAATGTGAAAACCTGGGATGCCTTGGTCAGACGCGCAAAATCAGGATCGCTTAAGGGGATGAACGTACTGCTGCGCTCGGTTAATGCTGAATCCCTGGAAACGCTGGTGGTCAGCGCCACGGAGTCTTTTTTCTATCAAAAGATTAACGCCGCCACCGATTTGCTAAATAGCCCGCCACCCAGCGGCTTTCTTATCCGCAGTGACGAAGGCCGCCAGCTCGTAAACTACCCGCTGCCGCCCAAACCGTTTAATGAATATCATGCAACAGAGCAATGGCAAGAGTTGCAGCGGCTTTCCGCCATGCTGCTGCACACCCCATTTAGCGCTAAAGGGGTCATCACGCAACTATCCACCGATGCCAACGGAACGCAGCACATCAATTTACGCAGCGATCCTGACGCCATCACGCTGTGGCGCTACTTCGGCACCTGTTTATTGATGCTGGTGCTCTCGGTAGTACTGGTTGCCAATTTGGCGCTGATGCTGATAAAAATGCGCAAAAGCCAGCAGCGCGAACGCGATATCAAGCAGTACTACGATACGTGCTTTTCAACCCGACTCGCTACGCCTATCTTGATTGAAGGCCGCGCCTACCGGATGAATGACTAGGCGCGTCTAAACACGACCCGTTGCTGACGACCGCAGAGAACATGCCACCGACTCCATGCGATGCGTTGTTTTCTTGCACCATGCCCACCGCCCTACCGATGCCGCAAAATCTCAATTGGAATGATATCGATACCGTTATACTGGACATGGATGGCACCCTGCTGGACCTGGCTTTTGACAGCTACTTCTGGCTGCAACGGGTGCCAGAACAACTCAGCGTTGAGAGAAATATTTCCCTGAGTGAAGCAAAAAAAGTGATAGAGAAAGTGTATCACGCCGTCCAACACACATTGAACTGGTACTGCTTTGATTACTGGAGTGAACGCCTCGGTCTTGATATCTATCAAATGACCAGTGAGATAGGCGCACGCGCCCGTTTGCGAGCCGATACCGAGCCGTTTCTCACCGCATTGGCCGCCAGTGGCAAACAGCGCGTATTGCTCACCAACGCCCATCCGCACGGCCTGGCGGTAAAAATGGCGCATACCGGGCTCGACAGACACCTTGATTTATTACTTTCCACCCATACGTATGGGTATCCGAAGGAGCATCAGCAACTGTGGCAACAGGTGCACGCGCAGGTGGGGTTTGATCCAGAACGCACGTTATTTATCGATGACAGCGAACCGATTCTGTATGCGGCCAAAGCGTTTGGCCTGCGTTACTGTCTTGGGGTCACCAACCCGGACTCAGGCCAGCAGGAGAAATCTTTTGATCGCCATCCGGCCATGAATGATTATCTGGCGTTCCTGCCCGCCTTACACATGGCGCAACGCGCGTCCTGATAATGTGTCTATGTTCAAGGCGTTTATGAGCAAGAGGTTAATATGAAAGAGAAGACCGAGTCAGATGACAGTATTCGCCTGGACAAATGGCTCTGGGCCGCTCGATTCTACAAAACCCGTGCTGTCGCGCGCGAAGCCATCGATGGCGGCAAGGTGCATTACAATGGGCAACGAGCCAAGCCGAGCAAGCTGGTAGAACTGGATGCTGAAATCAAACTGCGTCAGGGCAACGACGAACGAACCGTGCTGGTCTGTGCCCTCAGTTCACAACGTCGTTCGGCACCTGAAGCGCAATTGCTGTATCGAGAGACCGAGCAAAGCGTCGAAAAACGCGAAAAGGTCGCCTTGGCACGCAAGATGAACGCCCTGACGATGCCGCACCCGGATCGTCGTCCTGATAAAAAAGAACGGCGCGATCTGATAAAATTTAAATACACGCCCTAAATAATTAGAGTTGCAGGAAGGCGGCAAGCGCTGACCCGAAGGGTGAATCTCAGGGATGAGAGTCACTAATCCCGATGAGCGTCCTCGGGTAAATGATTTGGGTGAACGCATGCAGCCACGTGAAATATGACGGTCGCAGCAATTCAGAGTAGTTCCTGACCATAAAGAGAGAAACCATGTCTAACCATGACCAACTGCACCGTTATCTGTTTGAAAATCATGCCGTTCGCGGCGAGTTGGTGACGGTCAGTAATACCTACCAACAAATTTTGGACAACCACGACTACCCGGCGCCTGTGCGCCTGATTCTGGGTGATATGCTTGCCGCCACCAGCCTGTTGACGGCGACGTTGAAGTTCAATGGCGATATCACCGTACAGCTTCAGGGCGACGGTCCGCTGAAACTCGCCGTCATTAACGGTAATAACCAGCAGCAAATGCGAGGTGTTGCCCGCTTGCAGGGTGAGATTACACCCGACGCAACGCTGCGTGACATGGTCGGCAATGGTTATCTGGTGATCACCATTACCCCCGAGGAAGGTGAGCGTTACCAAGGGGTGGTCGGTCTGGAGGGGGATTCGGTTGCCATTTGTCTGGAGAACTATTTCCTACAATCCGAGCAGTTGCCTACCCGACTGTTTATTCGCAGCGGGGAGCATGAAGGCCGCCCGGTTGCCGCAGGCATCCTGCTGCAAGTGCTGCCGGCGCAGCACGTCGGCCACGACGATTTTGATCATCTGGTGCAATTGACAATCACCATCAAAAACGAAGAGCTGTTTACCCTGCCTGCGAACGAGGTGTTGTACCGCCTTTACCATCAGGAATCGGTGACGCTTTACGAGCCGCAGGCCGTATCGTTTCACTGTCACTGCTCGCGTGAACGTTGCGCAGATGCATTAATGACGCTGTCGGATGCCGATCTGCATGAGATGCTGGAACAGGAACAAGAAATCGATATGCATTGCGATTACTGCGGTACTCACTACCTGTTTAGCGCCAGCGAAATCAGTGATATTCGTCACGGCAGCCCAGATGCTACAAGGCATTGATCGCATAAGACATTGACAGCATGTTACTGACTAAACGGGCACTTCGGTGCCCGTTTTCATTTTTCGCCCTCACAGGAGAAGAATCGTTTCACTTAACGAAAATTAAACAAACCCATGTCTTAAATTATTTAATTTTATGATTGTTATCCCAGCTAAAATAGGCTTACTCCGTACAATGATTATTAGTATGACTATAACTATTGAGGAGTAGCGATATGCAGATCAAAGGTATTGCACCACAAGCCCTCGCCGCTTATGGAATCCGCGATGTCAGCGAGATTGTCTACAATCCGAGTTATGAAGTACTTTTCCAGGAGGAGGTTGCTCCCGACCTGAAGGGATATGAACGCGGTCGAGAAACTAAACTGGGCGCTATCGCCGTCGACACCGGGGTTTTTACCGGTCGTTCGCCCAAAGATAAATATATCGTTCGTGATGACACCTCACGTGAACACGTGTGGTGGTCGGATCAAGGCAAAGGCAAGAACGATAACCACCCCATGACGCAAGAAGTCTGGAGTCACCTGAAACAGTTGGTGACCGAGCAACTGTCTGGCAAACGTCTGTTTGTCATCGATGCCTTCTGCGGTGCCAACCCCGATACCCGCCTGAAAGTGCGTTTTATCACTGAGGTTGCCTGGCAGGCCCACTTCGTCAAAAGCATGTTTATTCGCCCACAAGAGGATGAACTCACGCAGTTTGAGCCCGATTTCATCGTGATGAATGGGGCGAAATGTACCAATCCGCAATGGCAGGAGCAGGGGCTAAACTCAGAGAACTTTGTCGCTTTCAACCTGACGGAGCGGATCAAACTGATCGGCGGCACCTGGTACGGCGGCGAAATGAAAAAAGGGATGTTCTCTATCATGAACTACCTGCTGCCGCTCAAGGGCATCGCCTCCATGCACTGCTCCGCCAACGTCGGTAAAAAAGGGGATGTGGCCATCTTCTTCGGCCTGTCCGGCACCGGAAAAACCACGCTGTCCACCGATCCGAAACGTCAGTTGATTGGCGACGACGAGCACGGCTGGGATGATGACGGCGTGTTCAACTTTGAAGGTGGCTGCTACGCAAAAACCATCAAGCTGTCGAAAGAAGCGGAACCGGATATTTACGGTGCCATCAAACGCGATGCACTGCTGGAGAATGTCACGGTACGGGAAGATGGCAGCGTGGATTTCAACGATGGCAGTAAAACGGAGAACACCCGCGTCTCCTACCCCATTTACCACATTCATAACATCGTCAAACCGGTTTCCAAAGCGGGACACGCCCGTAAGGTGATTTTCCTGACGGCCGATGCCTTCGGCGTGCTGCCGCCGGTATCACGCCTTACGCCCGACCAGACACAGTATCATTTCCTGTCCGGCTTCACCGCCAAACTGGCAGGCACAGAGCGCGGGATCACCGAGCCTACCCCGACATTTTCCGCCTGCTTTGGTGCGGCGTTTCTGTCGCTCCATCCCACACGTTATGCCGAAGTGCTGGTAAAACGTATGAAAGCCGCGGGTGCACAGGCCTATCTGGTCAACACTGGCTGGAACGGTTCGGGAAAACGCATCTCGATTAAAGACACCCGTGCCATCATTGATGCCATTCTGAATGGCAGCATTGATGATGCCGAAATGCATACGTTGCCGATCTTCAATCTGGATATCCCGCGCTCGCTGCCTGGCGTCGATGTTCAGATTTTGGATCCACGCAACACTTACGCCAGCCGGGCGAAGTGGCAAGAAAAAGCCGAAGATTTGGCGCAGCGTTTCTGCACCAACTTCGACAAATATACCGATACCCCTGCCGGTCAGGCGCTGGTGAGCGCCGGGCCAGAAATTGGGGCGGAAATCACGCCATAAAACGCAAAAGCGCGGGCTTGTCCGCGCTTTTTTCTTCTGCGTTAACCGCCCTGCTTCACCCTTCTGACGTCTCTTTTTCAACCGTTGACGGCCCTTCTTTGGCCTGCTCGTAGGGTAAAGGCAAATAAGCGCGCACGCACAGCCCACCACGCTCGCTGGTGCCCACGTCTAACGCCCCGTCATGCGCATCAATGATACGCTGCACGATTGCCAGCCCTAATCCTGTACCGCTGGTAGTACGCGCGCTGTCGCCGCGCACAAACGGTTGGAATATATGCGCCAACTGAGCAGGATCGATACCCGGACCATCATCCTCCACCTGGAACCAGACGCGTTGCAGTTCTCGTCCGCTGCTCACCTTGATCCAACCATTACCATAGAGCGTCGAATTGACCACCAGATTCAGCGCCGCGCGTTTGATGGAGAGCGGGCTGATACGCACCATCAGTTCACCGTCGGAGAAATCGCTGTCAATCTGGCGCTCATAGCCGCTCTCAGCCGCCACGACTTCGCCCAGAATACTGTTGAGATCCGCCGCTTCCATCTGCATCTCCTGGCCCGTACGCAGATAGTCGATAAACTGTTCGATGATGGCATTACACTCTTCAATATCCTTGTTGATGGACTCAGCCAGATAGTCATCATCCTTGCTCATCATCTCGGTCGCCAGCCGGATACGTGTTAACGGCGTCCGTAAATCGTGGCTGACGCCCGCCATCAAGAGCGTACGATCGTCGGCCAGCAGTTTGACTCCCGACGCCATCTGGTTAAAAGCGCGCGTTACCGAGCGCACCTCGGAAGCACCATATTCACGCAACGCGGGCGGAATAATGCCTTTCCCCACTTGCAGCGCAGCATACTCCAGCTCCACCAGCGGCCGGTTTTGCAAACGTATAAACAGCCACGCCCCGCCGATAACGAGCAGCATAATCGCCAGCGTGTACCTGAATAGCGGAGAAAAATCGCCCTGATGAATTTCCGTCAGGGGCACCCTTACCCAGATATCGGGTGAAAGCCAGGTCTTCAACCACACCACGGGGGTATTTTTGCTGACTTCAACGCGTACATCCGTCGGGCCGCCAAGCTGTTGTGCCATTTGCTGGCTCAAAAACTTGTAGTGCTGCGCCCAACGCAGGCCACTTTCCTCCGCCGCGGCATTGGTATACAGGGAAATCCCCAGCTCGCGATAGATTTCACGCCGGAACGCCGGTGGCACTTCCAGCGAAGAGCCATCCTCCAGTTGCAGCCTGTCGGTCATCAGCATACGCACTTCGTAGGCCAAGACTTTGTTGAACTGCTGCAAGCTTGGCAAAATGGCGAAGTTGAGCACCACCAGATAGGTGGTGACCAGGCTGACAAACAACAGGGTAACAATCAGCAACAGCGTCCGGGCAAACGAACTGCGCGGAGAAAAGCGCCATCGTCTCATGCTTTACTGCCGTCCGGCACAAAGACGTATCCCAGGCCCCAGACGGTTTGGATATAGCGCGGATGCGCCGGATCTTCCTCTACCATGCGACGCAGCCGCGAGATTTGCACGTCGATGGAACGTTCCATGGCGCTGTATTCACGACCACGCGCCAGGTTCATCAGTTTATCGCGAGATAAGGGTTCACGCGGGTGGCTGACCAACGCTTTCAACACCGCAAACTCCCCGCTGGTTAACGGCATCGGCTCGTCATCGCGAAACATTTCGCGCGTGCCAAGGTTAAGCTTGAACTTGCCAAAGGCGATCAACGCCTCTTCCTGTGACGGCGCCCCCGGCAACTCGTTCGCCTGACGGCGCAGAACAGCACGGATGCGCGCCAGCAGCTCACGCGGGTTAAACGGTTTAGGAATGTAGTCATCGGCGCCAATTTCCAGGCCAACGATACGATCCACCTCTTCCCCTTTCGCCGTCACCATAATGATGGGCATCGGGTTGCTTTGGCTGCGCAGGCGGCGGCAAATCGAGAGGCCATCTTCGCCCGGCAACATCAGGTCCAGCACCATCAGGTGAAAGGACTCACGCGTCAGTAAACGATCCATCTGTTCAGCATTGGCTATGCTACGTACTTGAAAACCTTGCTCCATCAGGTAACGCTCCAGCAGTGCGCGCAGGCGCATATCATCATCTACTACCAGAATTTTATAATTCTCTTGCATTTTCATTCTCCAAAAGCGTAATCGCTGCCGATGCCCGTATTGTTCAAAAACCCATGAATTACTGACAGTCGTTTCTGGTATATATTGCAGGCAAAATTGTTACAAAGCATAATAAAATAGTGATTAATCAATCATTTCCTTCATTTTACAAGCGCAATCGCCTTAGGATGTAGCAACGCCTATACTGCTCACGTTGTATCAACGCCGCGCTATGCGTACTCGTAATAACCGATGATGGCAGCAAACGATGACAACCGATCTTATCACCCGTGAAGGTTACTACATGCTCTACAAAGAGCTTAACTATCTTTGGAAAGAACGTCGTCCAGAAATTACAGAAAAAGTGGCTTGGGCGGCAAGTTTAGGCGATCGCAGTGAAAATGCCGACTACCAATATAACAAGCGGCTGTTGCGGGAAATAGACCGCCGGGTATGCTACTTACGCAAACGTCTGGAAATCGTTCGTGTCGTCGATTACTCCCCTCAGCAAGAAGGCAAAGTGTTCTTCGGTGCCTGGGTTGAAGTAGAAAACGAGCAAGGCGACCAGATGCGCTTTCGCATCGTTGGCCCTGATGAGATCTATGGGCGTAAAGACTATATTTCAATCGACGCCCCCATGGCGCGGGCATTGCTGAAAAAAGAACGCGACGAAGAGGTGAAAGTAACAACACCTTCGGGCGAAAAAACGTGGTACGTAAACCAGATAACCTATAATGCGCCCGCCGAGTGATCGCCTGGCCGCGTATTTACCCACACCGTCACCACGGTGTTGCGGGCTGCAGGGGTGACATCAACGGATATTGCAGGCCAATTTTGACCACGCGGTGCTGATAAGGTAGACATCACGCGTCAGCATTTCGAACTCCAGAATATCATTTTCTCCGATCATCGAGAAAGCATCATCGGGTGCATTGTCCTCCGGATTTTTATCCAGTGCGACATTCTTGACCAACAGGCGATTTTCATTCCAGACAGAGTCAAAACTGAACGTGCGCTGTATGGTCCGGGGAATATCATCTTCACCAATAAACACACCATCAATAAAAATTAATGCACGATTTTTATCGCTTAAATAAACATTGACATCATATTCTTTCCTTATTTTATATTTTTCATTCCCCTCACTGACCCTCACCTCGCCACAACAAATCACCGGTTTGTGAAAAGACTGACGTTTAAAATAATAGGGCCCCACTAATAGAACCACCACCAATAATAACAGGCTAAACCATACCATTTTATTGCCAAGATTATTTTTCAACATAGGTCGTACATCCTTTTCCGCGTTTGCTACATGCAATGATGATGCGATTTTTTTTCATTCCTAAACTGTGCAACGGTATCGTTTTTGATGAAATAAACAAAACATGATCCTCACAGAGTTCCTGATAATCCGCGATCGAGTCGCGGTTGACCTCATCCTGTAATGCAAAAACATCACATTTATTAATCATATTGACTCTGACAAAAGGGCGATAAGGGAAATGACCAGAAAATGACACCATAATCAAAATAAATAACAGAATCATACCGATGATAAAAATAATCTTGGTCGTATAGCCTATCTGGAACCGATGAGACGTATTTTCTGGCGCAGCCAATCGGGGATTTACACCACGGGCCGGCTCGTTCATCGATGTCTCCACCGTCTTCTCTGTCGTGCGAACATCTGTTTGTTGTTTGACATAGGCTTCAATGCTGTCGACATGAAAAACAATACCTGATTTCGGGACAGTGACAATAGATTCCGCTAAGCCAAAATTACGTAATACCTTTCTAAGCAATGAGATATAATTATTGAGATTACTAATAGAAGGAGAAAGTGAATACTTTTCTAGTGCCTCTCGCAGCAACAACTCACGGCTTAATGTAACCCCCGGATTATCAATCAGAGTAGCGAGTATGCGTGCAATAGGCGCGCTCAATGAAATAGCTTCACCTTCACGATCGCGCCAAGATAAAGTTCCCTGTCCATCATTGAAAATGATGGTTTGATTAATCAAGTAGGCCATAAAAACCTCTGGGATAAGCAAGTATTATTTTAAAGATAACCTAACCCTATTGATGATATGTTTATTTACACGAAGCATAGGAAATGGAAATCCTGCGATATATATCTTAGATCGCTCATTAACACCCATGAGAATATTGGTTTAAACAATACCTTTACGCCATACCTTTACACGACGACATAAAAAGAGTTGAGCCGTAGCATAAAAATTTGCTCGTTTATTGTCAAAGATTATTTAAAGCTGTTTTAGATTGTTATTTCCCATAAAAAACACAAGCACGTTTTTTGAAAGAAAATACGATTAACCCTATGCCAATCGAAGATAAACAAAAAAAATAAAAAAACACTAACCTCTTGAACATAGTGAACATCGAAAATGAATAGGGCCACGCTCTTCGCTGTAAGGCGATACATTAAACCTATTAAAACGATATCAATTCAAGCTTTAGCCTATAAACAATAAAAAACAAATTTTACGATTTGAAAAAAGAGGTTACCTGTAAATACCGCGATGAACAATAACACAGGTAAACTATAACCCAGAAACTTAGAGCCTATCCCAATAGGATTTTATTCCAGACAATGATGCCGCAGGTAAAATGCAGCATCGCCTAATAATTTTCGACTTTCTTCTCCCAGCGAGTCAGAACCCGACGAAAGCGATTCATCCAGCTGTGCGTTCTCTCCACTACCGGCTTTGTTGAATAATTTAACCGTTTGATTTACATCTTCTTTAGTTAGAATGCATTTACAGAGAATGTATTTTGTTAGAACGACAAATCAAATAGTTAGCACAATAAAAAGCATTCCGAGAGGAAAAATTAGTCGTTGAAATTTTATAATGCTTATATAAATCAGTATCTTAAATTATTCAACAAAGCCTCCACTACCCAGCGGTGAGCTTTAAAATCCGTGTTTTTGATGGCTTCCGACTCCTCTTTCCTTGACTGGATATGAGGTTCGTAACGACGACTTTTCAGACAGGCCTCCAGCCATCCGGCTTCATAGCCTTTGTCCAGACAGAGGCGGAGCTTTCTGCCGGGTCTGCCCGTCTGAAGGGCGTCGAGAGTATCAGCAACCAGCTTTATGTCGTGGGTATTTGCCCCTGAGACAACCAGAGAGAGGGGAAGCCCTGTAGTGGTTGAATAATCAGGACACTAAACTTACATCCAAAACGGAGGTGTTTAGTGAACCATAAACGACAATTTACCCCTGAGTTTAAAAAGGAAGCCGTTGCCCTGGTAACAGAGCAGGGCTATACGATAGCCAGGGCAGCAGCATCGCTGGGCATAAGCAACAAAACCCTGCATACATGGGTCTCGCTGGCACGCGAGCAGAGCAACGGCGTACTCAGCGATGATGAACGTGCAGAGTTAAAACGGTTACAAAAGGAAAACAAAGAGTTACGTACAGAGAAGGAGATACTAAAAAAGGCGAGTGCCTTCTTCGCGAAACATATGTCGTGAGATATAGCCAAGCGACATTATTTTGATAACAGCCAGCTATGCTTCTTTGCCGCATATCAGGGCATAGGATGTAATCATTTTTAAGTCGGTTGGCTATACCGGTTCATTCTCGACAATGCCACTGACTTCAGCGTTCGTACACTCTGTCGGGTCATGCGTGTGACGGCCTCTGCCTGGTATGCATGGCGAAAAAAGCCCGCCGAACCGCTGCAAAAAGACGTGGAGGTCCGGGTCAGGTTAAAGGCGCTGTTCGCCGCCAGCAGGCAGGGAGCAGGAAGCCGGACCCTGGTCAAAAGGCTTCGTGGAGAAGGCATCATAATCAGCCGCTGGCGGGTGAGGAAACTCATGCAGGAAGAGGGGCTGGTCTGCCGACAGCGCCGGACTTATAAGGTCACGACAAAACCCCGCCCGGGTGCAGAGGTGGCACCAAACCTGCTGAACCAGAATTTTAACCCGCCGGGGCCAAATCAGGTATGGGCGAGTGACATCACGTATCTGAAGACCGGTGAAGGCTGGCTGTATCTGGCGGCTATTTGTAGTGGTCAACTAAATTTGGCCACCCTACCTGACTGTTGATGGAACAGCCGTTCTGATTCATTTGGTGTTAACCCACCGTTATACCAGTGAGGTCTGACATCGCTATAATAATGGGTTATGTAGCGAATAATGGATGATTGAGCAGTACTAAAGCTTTGGTAGCCAGTCGTTGGCACCCATTCAGTCTTCAGACTACGGAAGAATCGCTCCATCGGACTATTATCCCAACAATTTCCTCTGCGACTCATACTTTGGGTCATCTGATATAGCCAACCGACTTAAAAATGATTACATCCTATGCCCTGATATGCGGCAAAGAAGCATAGCTGGCTGTTATCAAAATAATGTCGCTTGGCTATAACGCCACAATGCCTGCCTATACTGACGACTGGTGTAATGGCCTCCTTGGTCACTATGAAACATGACTTGTTTGGGATGCCCACGCAGTTCCCAAGCCATTTGTAGTGCTTTGGCTGTTAATTCTGAATCTGGCGAAAACGACATTGCCCAACCCACGGGTTTTCGGGCAAATAAATCTAATACCACCGCCAGATACGCCCATCGGTCGCCTGTCCAAATATAGGTTACATCGCCGCACCAAACCTGGTCAGGCTTGGTAACAGGAAACTGCCTATTGAGCAGATTTGGAATATCAATACGTTCATTTCCACCGCGGTTGTATTGATGTTTTCTTGTTTGGCAACTAACGAGGGTTAATTCTTTCATCAACTTACCCGCTAACCACCGCCCAAGTTTCACGTCGTGTGTATTGGTAACCATCGTGGCGATAGTCCTTGCGCCCGCAGACCGGCTTTGTTGAATAATTTAAGATACTGATTTATATAAGCATTATAAAATTCCAACGACTAATTTTTCCTCTCGGAATGCTTTTTATTGTGCTAACTATTTGATTTGTCGTTCTAACAAAATACATTCTCTGTAAATGCATTCTAACTAAAGAAGATGTAAATCAAACGGTTAAATTATTCAACAAAGCCTCTATTTGATTAATCCAACGCGATACAGAGGCAGGGCCAATCCGAAATTGCTTCGCTGTTTCTCGGATACTCAACCCTTCGTTTTTCCGTGTAGATATCACTTTACGTCTAAAATCAATTGAATAGCTCATTTAAATAATGTAATCAAAATTAAGTCGTTTAGCTATATAATTTTGGTCAAGGACTAATTTGGCGGTTTCACATTTAAATTCAGCAGTAATTATTTTACTCATTTTGGCACCTATAAAAATTATGAGGTAAGCATATCACCTCTACTTAGGTGGCCAAATTCAGTATGCCACTACATTGTTTTCTGGCGCACGATTCTTGCTCAGTACGCCTGCCTTACGTTTCTCTCTTAGCCGGTAGCTCTCCCCCTTGATATTCAGCGTCGTTGAGTGATGCAGCAACCTGTCCAGGATCGCCGTTGCCAGCACGTTAAGCGTGTTGCTTAATAGTGAAATAAGGGTGTTTCGGTGATTGAAGTAAATTTTACGCTGTTCTGAGATGGAAATTCCAAAGACCGGCGCTAAGGAGTAAGAAGGTATCATCAATAAAGGGTCTACGATTCCGTAAAATTTGGGTCATGCAACCGAGGCGCTTGATACCCGCGATGGCGTGTTCAACTGTAATACGGATGCCCGAGATTATTTTATTTTCTTGTTTTTGTTCAGGCGATAAAGGTCTTTTTCGAGTTCCTTTTTTTGGGATTTGTGTATTAGGATGCTGTTTATCTATACCTTGAAAACCGGTATCTGCCCAGATGGTTACCTCAGGAGGAATATGGCGAATTATATCGACTTTATCGAGTAAGCGTTTATCGTGACCGCGCCCATTTTTGCTCATGGGGATAAATCCAATTTGCCTTGTTTCGTCAGTCATAATAAGCCCTTTTCGAGTGGTCTGTCTTTTCTTTCCCGAATACATTTTTTTTCGCCGACGCAGATTCTTAGGCTTTTGGACAGGTCGCTCTGTCCCATCAATAAAGACGTCTTTAACTCCAGGAAAGGCGCGAAAAAATTCCTCAGCAGAGCGAATTTGACGAGCGGGCAAAACACATTCTCGCCCCAAGGTCATCTCTAAAACCGGCAATAATATTTTTACCCAGCGACATACCCGTGTTCTATCTAAACCAAAAAGAAGTCCTTGCAAATCATAGGTCGGATAACATTTTAAATACAATAAAATAAAAAGCAGTTTATCTAATGGGGTTGGGATAAATCCTTTCTGCCCTGCACCCATCTGCCGCTCGTGATCTTTTCGATTCTTTTTCCGATAAATCAAATAACAAGCTGAAAATTCAGCGGCTAAATTTTTCAATTCTTCGACTGATAATCCAATGATTGCTTTACATAAACGATTATCTCGTAACAACCGCTCTTTGTTGATCATTTCAAACCTTTATTCTCTAAGTTAAACCTCTTTTTATTCTCAATAGCCTGACAAAAAATGCAAGTCTCTATTCAGCAACTAGTTTAATTTCAACTGTGAAATGGTGGAGGGGGATTTAGAAAACATCCCTAGCCAGGGGCCGGTGGTGCTGGTCGCCAACCACCCGATCGGCTCACTGGATGGTCTGGCACTGCTGCGCGCGGTGGCGAGCGTTCGCCCTGACGTGCGTATTCTAGCCAGCCAAGTGCTCTCCTAAATTACCCCATTAAAAGGGGTGCTGCTCGCCGTCGATAACGTTAACAACCGCACCAAGCGTTCACAAATCAATGCGATACAGCAGCACCTTAGTCAGGAGGGTGCCATCATTCTGTTTCCGGCAGGCGAAGTGTCACGCATTAGCCTACAAGGGATTCGCGATGGGCATTGGCACAGCGGTTTTATAGCTAAACGACTTAATTTTGATTACATTATTTAAATGAGCTATTCAATTGATTTTAGACGTAAAGTGATATCTACACGGAAAAACGAAGGGTTGAGTATCCGAGAAACAGCGAAGCAATTTCGGATTGGCCCTGCCTCTGTATCGCGTTGGATTAATCAAATAGAGTCAAAAGCATCGACCACGCGTCAGCGAAAGATCGATAAATCCGAGTTGATAAAAGATGTTGAACAATATCCAGATGCTTACCAAAAAGAACGTGCAGAGCGTTTTGGCGTTTGTCAGAAGGCCATTTGGCAAGCGCTTAAAAAGCTGGGATTGACCTATAAAAAAAACTCTACGTCATCCGAAAGCCGACGAAAACGCCCGGCAGGGATTTCAACAAAAAAAACAACAGTATGAAAAAGAAGGTAAACCTATTGTTTTTATTGATGAAAGTGGTTTTTCACACGATACCCCACGGACTCACGGCTATTCCCCAAAAGGTCAACGGTGTTTTGGCCTGAAGAACTGGGGAGCTAGGGGAAGAACAAATGTTATCGGCGCTTTATTAGGCACAACGCTGTTTGCTATCGGATTATTTGATATCAATATTAACAGCGATGTTTTCTATGCCTGGGTCACACAAGTCCTTATCCCAGTACTCCCTAAAAACAGTGTAATCATGATGGACAATGCCACTTTTCACAAAAAACATAATATTCAACAAGTCATCATCGATGCAGGGTATATGGTGGAGTATTTGCCTACATATTCGCCAGATCTTAACCCAATTGAGCATAAATGGGCACAAGCAAAAAGCAAAAAAAGAGAGATGGGTTGCGATACAGAGAGTTTGTTCTCAGTCCATATGGTGTAATCAAAATTAAGTCGCTTGGCTATATTCGCATGGCAAGCAAAGCCCGTGCGCCCGTCGTTCCGATTCACATCAGCGGGCGCAACAGCAGCTTGTTCTACCTCTCTTCTTTACTCTACCGGCCGCTCTCAACGCTGCTGTTGGTCCGAGAAATGTTTCAACAACGCAGCCAGAAGCTCAAAATCCGTATTGGCGCCCGCATTCCCTATGCTATAGCCAAGCGACATTATTTTGATAACAGCCAGCTATGCTTCTTTGCCGCATATCAGGGCATAGGATGTAATCATTTTTAAGTCGGTTGGCTATACCTGGAGCCACGGAGAGTGGAATGCCAACGATGTTGCAGCCCGTTTCCGCCGCCATGTCTATCGACTGGGCTTGGGTAAACCCGGCACTTTTCTGGGAGAAAAACCGATTGCTCTGGCGGAAGATCGCGCCGCGCTGAAGCACGCGCTAGCCGTGTGTGAAACCTTAGGCACCACCCCTGACGGTAAGGTCGTTTACCTCTATCGACGCGGTGAAGAGGGATATGTGCCGATTCTGCGCGAGCTGGGACGGTTGCGCGAAATCGCGTTCCGCGCCGTCGGAGAAGGCTCAGGCAAGCGGCGCGATCTGGACAGCTATGACGACGACTACCTGCATCTGATTTTATGGGATGAAAAGGAGTTGGAAATTGTCGGAGCCTACCGCGCAGCAAATTGCCCACAAAGGCCTTAACGGTCTGTATAGCCACAGCCTGTTTCAGTATGGGGCAGAGATGGATCCGATTCTGGCGCAGGGCATTGAATTAGGGCGCAGCTTTATTCAGCACAAATATTGGGGAAAACGTGGGCTCGACTATCTGTGGCTGGGGATCGGCGCGTATCTGGCCCGTTACCCGCAATATCGCTATTTGTTCGGTCCGGTGTCGCTTTCCGGCACCCTGCCACCGCACGCGCGGGATCTGCTGGTTGCCTTTTATCGCCTGTACTTCTCACCGAGTCAGCCAATGGCTACCTCACGTCGGCCTTATCCGGCCTCGTTGCCCGATGTGTTAAAACAGTTTGAAGGCACCGACTA
The DNA here is from genome assembly GCF_052050035.1 of Symbiopectobacterium purcellii. Classification (GTDB taxonomy): domain Bacteria; phylum Pseudomonadota; class Gammaproteobacteria; order Enterobacterales; family Enterobacteriaceae; genus Symbiopectobacterium; species Symbiopectobacterium purcellii_A. Next base: position 1,031,096 of record NZ_CP189882.1, on the reverse strand, counting down.
TCAACAAGATCTGACGCGGCTAAAAAGCATGCTCAACAACATGGGATGCGCGATTCCCACACTGTACAAGCAATATTCTGAGGTTTGTGAAACCGGCGGTGTACAGTTTATCGATTTCGGTATCGACCCTGATTTTAACAATTGCATCGATGGCCTGGTGCTGGTGGATATGACACAGCTCAAACCGTCTCGCTACCAGCGCTATGTGGCTCCCCTCCTACCGGAGCCACAGCCGACTCCGCAAGAGCACGCGTAGCCATCGCCCTTCTTTGTTATTGCCATCCTCCGTTTTCACGGAGGATGGCGGACGCATTATTTCAACTGTGATGCGTAGTCCCGACGTGGTTGCCCGATATAAATCTGGCAGGGACGATAGATTTTGGGTTCCTGAGTATGCAGTTCCTTCCAGTGGGCAATCCAGCCGATAGTGAGGCCTACCGCAGAAATAACCGGGAACATGGAGGGCGGCAGGCCCATGGCTTTCAGGATCACCGCCGTGTAGAAATCCACGCTCGGATAGAGCCGGTGCTCAAGGAAATAGGGATCGGTCATGGCGATATGTTCCAGTTCCATCGCCACCTGCATCAGATTATCTTTCGGCCCCATATCATTGAGCACTTCATGGCAGGTTTTTCGCAGCACGGCCGCACGCGGGTCAAAATGGTGATACACCGAGTTACCAAAGCCCAGCAAACGGAACGAATCGCGGCGATCTTTGGCCCGGCGTACAAAATCGGGAACACGCTCAACGGTATTGATCTCTTCCAGCATGCGCATACAGGCTTCATTAGCACCGCCATGGTTGGTTCCCCACATGGTTGCCAGCCCGGCGGCAATGCACGCAAAGGGGTTGGCGCCGGAGGAACCGGATGCTTGCACTGGTCAAGTAAATCAGGACACTTTTTTCTCAGCCATTTGTTCATAACGCACCGGAGACAGATCCCCGTTAGCGGCATGATGCCTGTGTAGGTTGTAGTAGCGGATATACGTCGCCACATCCTGCTCCATGTAAGCCCGTGTTGGCTGGGGTACCAGCAGCAACCATTCATGTTTCAGACTGCCCCAGAAGCGCTCCATCACCGCATTATCCCAGCAGGCACCCACGTCTCCCATACTGCTCCTCAGCCTGTAGCTGCTCAGCAGCGCCTGAAAGCGTTGTCCCGTGTACTGCGCCCCCCTGTCCGTATGCACCACCAGGCCCGGCGGGGGAGTTCGCAGGTTATATGCCTTCATCAGGGCCCCGCAGACCAGCGATGAGGTCATCCGTCTGTCCACCTGCCAGCCCACTATCTGCCGGGAGTACAAATCCATAATAGCCGCCAGATACAGCCAGCCTTCACCGGTCTTCAGATACGTGATGTCACGCGCCCACACCTGATTTGGCCCCGGCGGGTTAAAATTCTGGTTCAGCAGGTTTGGGGCCACCTCTGCACCCGGGCGGTGTTTTGTCGTGACCTTATAAGTCCGGCGCTGTCGGCAGACCAGCCCCTCTTCCTGCATGAGTTTCCTCACCCGCCAGCGGCTGATTATGATGCCTTCTCCACGAAGCCTTTTGACCAGCGTCCGGCTTCCTGCTCCCTGTATGCTGGCGGCGAACAGCGCCTTTAACCTGATCCGGACCTTCACGTCTTTTTGGGCTTTGTTGAATAAATCAGAATTAGCCGACAGGATGACTCCCTCTGCTACACCTGTTATCCTATCCTGACGCTGTGTGGCATACCCAACAACGTCATACGGTTCAGTGACCATCGCCATGGCTTCACCTACTTGAGCCTCATAGTCACGCAGGCTCAGATGGCCACCCAGCAAAGTTTTTATGCGGAACATCGCTGTTTCTGCCACTGAACGCCGGTGATAACCCACTTTCTTTTTCCACATATCATTACTCCCGCTCAGACGCTGATTCGCCACCGCATGGTTACGTTCATGGTACTTGTCCGGCCAGTATTTGGCTCCGCTTCGCGGCGGGATAAGGGGCCTGATTTTCTTTCTTAGCAACGCATCGTGGCAGTAACGGGCGTCATAAGCACCGTCTGCTGACACTTCCCTGATTTTTCGGTGGGTTTGGTTAATCAGGCCCGGCAGTGCCTGCGCATCTGTCGTTCCGCTGAGCGATAAGTCGGCACAGATAATCTCATGCGTCGCACTGTCTGCTGCCAGATGAAGCTTGCGCCACACTCTTCGTCTGTCAGCCCCATGCTGCCTGACTTTCCATTCACCTTCGCCAAAGACCTTCAGACCGGTACTGTCGATGACCAGATGCGAGATTTCACCACGCGTTGGCGTTTTTATGCTGATACTGACGGTTTTTGCCCGCCGACTGACCAGAGAGTAGTCCGGGCAGCGCAGTGGCAGGCTCATCAGTGTAAAAACCGAGTCGACAAAGCCCTGTAATGCCCGGAGCGACAGATTAAACACGCGCTTTATCATCAAAACCGTGGTAACAGCCATATCGGTGTAGTAAAGCGGCCGACCACGACCTTCATGCGAAGAACTGTCAGTCCATGCAGCGATGGCCGACTCATCAAGCCAGACCGTCAGGGAGCCGCGTTGTCTGAGTGCTTTGTTGTAGGTGGGCCAGTTGGTGATTTTAAACTTTTGCTTTGCCATGGGGAGCTGCTATCGTGAGCGATGATAGTGCTTTGATCCGGCGATCCCCTGAAAGTTCGATTTATTCAACAAAGCCGTCTTTTTGCAGCGGTTCGGCGGGCTTTTTTCGCCATGCATACCAGGCAGAGGCCGTCACACGCATGACCCGACAGAGTGTACGAACGCTGAAGTCAGTGGCATTGTCGAGAATGAACCGGTATCTCACCACATATGTTTCGCGAAGAAGGCACTCGCCTTTTTTAGTATCTCCTTCTCTGTACGTAACTCTTTGTTTTCCTTTTGTAACCGTTTTAACTCTGCACGTTCATCATCGCTGAGTACGCCGTTGCTCTGCTCGCGTGCCAGCGAGACCCATGTATGCAGGGTTTTGTTGCTTATGCCCAGCGATGCTGCTGCCCTGGCTATCGTATAGCCCTGCTCTGTTACCAGGGCAACGGCTTCCTTTTTAAACTCAGGGGTAAATTGTCGTTTATGGTTCACTAAACACCTCCGTTTTGGATGTAAGTTTAGTGTCCTGATTATTCAACCACTACAGCTCTCACTGCGGTGGTAGAGGGACATTGGCCGTGATCGGCGTGCAGAATCAGCACCCGGTTCATTGCACGTTCCAGCACCGGGTTGACTTCATACTTTTCCGCCGGAACGGAAAACAGCATATGCAGGAAACTGCCAGTATATGAGAGGCTGTTGCGCGGATAAGCCGCCGGTTGCTCAATGGAAAATTTGTAGCTCATGGCGGCCAGCGTCGGCATCTTCGACAACAGGCGCAGCGCCGCCAGCTCGCGGTGCTCTTCGTTGTGAATATCCAGCACGTCGTGATAAAACGCCGCCAGCGCCCCGACCACTGCGCACATCAGCGCCATCGGGTGCGAGTCGCGACGAAACCCGCTGACCATACGCGAGATTTGCTCATGAATCATGGTATTCCGTGTGATGCTGTTGACAAACTGATCGTACTCTTCACGATTCGGCGCATCACCGTGCAGCATGATGTAAAACACTTCGGTAAAATCACACTTCTCAGCCAGTTGCTCCACCGGAAACCCGCGATGCAGCAGCACGCTATTGGCAGCGTCAATGTAGGTGATGGCGGATTCACACCCGGCTGTGTTATTGAACCCCGGATCGTAGCTGCACAGCCCCTGCGCACATAACGGACGAATGTCTACGGCCTCTTTGCCTAACACGCCCGCGCGCACGTTGAGCGCAATGTTCTTTTTTTCTTCCATCGTCAGGATGGATTTCTTGACTGTCATTATTCTTTCTCCCGTCCGAATGCGCCTTTCACCAACATGACACCCCATAACGCGAATCTGCGCCGCATTACCGTAACACAGCCAGAGCACACTCCGTACCGCACCTTTCCTTAATACGCGAAAAAAGGCTTTAAATTCGAACAATTCGCTGAAAAATTGACATAGGTAAATTTTCTGAGAGGCCATAATGCCGACTGGCATTTTTGCTACGCAATCCGTATAACTGTCCCCGATTAGTTAACTCACCCCTTGATGATGATTGAATTCCGATTATGAATGATGCATTGAGCCAGATTATCGCCAGCGAATTGCAGGCGCGAAAGGAGCAGGTTGACGCCGCCGTCCGACTGCTGGACGAAGGGAACACCGTACCGTTCATCGCTCGTTACCGTAAGGAAGTGACTGGCGGGTTGGATGATACCCAACTGCGCCAGTTGGAAACCCGCCTCGGTTACTTGCGCGAACTGGAAGAACGGCGTCAGACCATTCTGAAATCGATCGAAGAGCAGGGAAAATTAACACCACCGCTGGCTTTGGCGATTAATGGCACCCTGAGTAAGACTGAACTGGAAGATCTCTATCTGCCGTACAAACCTAAACGCCGTACTCGTGGACAAATTGCCATCGAAGCGGGGTTCGAGCCGCTCGCAGACAGCCTGTGGCAAGAGCCGAGCCAGGTGCCCGAAGAGGCGGCGTTGGCCTATGTCGCCGAAGACAAAGGCGTTGCCGATGTCAAAGCCGCGCTGGACGGTGCACGCTACATTCTGATGGAGCGTTTCGCCGAAGATGCCGTCTTGCTGGCCAAGGTGCGTGACTACTTGTGGAAAAATGCTCATTTGGTGGCACGCGTGGTCGAAGGTAAAGAAGATGAAGGCGCGAAGTTCCGCGACTACTTTGCCCACCAAGAACCGATCGCCAGCGTGCCCTCGCACCGTGCATTGGCGATGTTTCGCGGCCGCAACGAAGGGGTGCTGCAACTCGCCCTGAACGCCGACCCACAGTTTGACGAGCCACCGCGCGAAAGCCACGGTGAACAGATCATCCTTTCACACCTGAATTTGCGGCTAAACAACGCCCCTGCCGACAACTGGCGCCGTGCGGTGATCAACTGGACCTGGCGTATCAAGGTGCTGTTGCATTTGGAAACCGAGCTGATGGGTACCGTGCGTGAAAAGTCCGAAGAAGAAGCCATCAATGTGTTTGCGCGCAACCTGCACGATCTGCTGATGGCAGCACCGGCCGGAATGCGAGCCACCATGGGGCTCGATCCAGGCCTGCGCACCGGCGTGAAAGTTGCGGTGGTGGATGCAACCGGAAAACTGGTTGCCACGGATACGATTTATCCGCATACCGGGCAGGCCGCTAAGGCTGCGCCGACCATTGCGGCGCTGTGCGTCAAACATCAGGTAGAACTCGTGGCGATCGGCAATGGCACCGCATCACGTGAAACCGAACGTTTCTTCCTTGATACGCAAAAACGGTTCCCGGCAATTAAGGCTCAGAAAGTGATTGTCAGTGAAGCGGGTGCTTCAGTGTATTCAGCCTCCGAGCTGGCGGCGCTGGAATTCCCCAGTCTGGATGTTTCCCTGCGCGGTGCGGTTTCTATTGCCCGTCGCTTGCAAGATCCACTGGCAGAGCTGGTGAAGATCGATCCCAAATCCATTGGTGTCGGCCAATACCAACACGATGTGAGCCAGATGCAACTGGCGAAAAAGCTCGATGCGGTGGTAGAAGACTGCGTTAACGCCGTGGGTGTCGATCTGAATACTGCCTCGGTGGCGCTGCTAACGCGTGTTGCCGGCCTCAGTAAAATGATGGCCCAGAATATCGTCAACTGGCGTGATGAGAACGGGCGCTTTGACAACCGTCAGCAGTTGCTCAAGGTCAGTCGCCTGGGGCCAAAAGCGTTCGAACAGTGCGCCGGATTCCTGCGTATCAACCAGGGTGATAACCCACTGGATGCCTCAACGGTTCACCCTGAGGCCTACCCGGTGGTCGAACGCATTCTGGAAGCCACACGCCAGACGCTGCGCGATCTGATGGGTGATACGACCGAGCTGCGCAAACTCAAGGCCGTGGATTTCACCGACGCACGCTTCGGTTTACCCACGGTGACGGACATCGTGAAAGAGCTGGAAAAACCTGGGCGCGATCCGCGACCGGAGTTTAAAACCGCTGCGTTCGCCGAAGGGGTGGAAACGCTCAACGATCTGTTACCGGGCATGGTGTTAGAAGGTGCAGTCACCAACGTCACCAACTTTGGCGCTTTCGTGGATATCGGCGTACACCAGGATGGTTTGGTACACATCTCGTCGCTGTCCGATCGCTATGTCGACGATCCGCACAAGGTGGTGAAAGCCGGGGATATCGTGAAGGTCAAAGTGTTGGAGGTCGATCTGCAACGTAAGCGCATCGCGCTGACCCTACGTCTCGATGAACAGCCGGGTGACACCACGTCACGCCGTAGCGCCAGCGGTGCTCAACGCAACACCGGATCTCGCCCTGCTAATCATACACCGCGTGCAAAACAGCCGCAGAGCTCAACAGGCAATAGCGCCATGAGCGATGCACTGGCCGCCGCATTTAAAAAACGTTAGTTTTTTGGATACCCTAAATACTTCGAGTTACAGGAAGGCGGTAAGCGAGGGACAAATTTGTCTGGAGCGAATTTGAACAGCGCTTGCGTTGGCCCGAAGGGTGAATCTCAGGGATGAGATTCATTCACCCCGATGCGCTGACTCAAGTCAGTAAACTAGTTGCTGAATAGAGACTTGCATTTTTTGTCAGGCTATTGAGAATAAAAAGAGGTTTAACTTAGAGAATAAAGGTTTGAAATGATCAACAAAGAGCGGTTGTTACGAGATAATCGTTTATGTAAAGCAATCATTGGATTATCAGTCGAAGAATTGAAAGATTTAGCCGCTGAATTTTCAGCTTGTTATTTGATTTATCGGAAAAAGAATCGAAAAGATCACGAGCGGCAGATGGGTGCAGAGCAGAAAGAGTCTGTAAAGAATTTTGTGTAAATGGCTCCATTGCTTAACCGGAGATTCGTTCTCCATACATCAACATGAATTGGCTCATAGCAGGTTTCCAGTCTCTGATTGGCAAGGTCCATTTAGCAGAGATATTATGCAAGGCTAGATAGAGTAATTTTATCACCGAGTCATCCGTTGGAAATATTCGTCGCGTTTTCGTTATCTTGCGCAATGAAGCATTTAACGACTCTATCGCGTTGGTGGTGTAGATAACCTTGCGGATCTCCGGCGGAAAGTCAAAAATGACGATGAGACGTTCCCAATTATTTCTCCACGACGGGCTGATCGTCGTGAACTGCTCATCCCATTTGGCCGCGAAGGCATCCAGGGCCTCTTCAGCGCCCTCTAGCGTTGCGGAACTATAGATGGTGCGCAGGTCAGCAGCAACGGCCTTACGCTCTTTCCAGCCGACGTAGCGCAGCGAGTTCCGTACCTGATGCACAATGCAGAGCTGTACCCGCGTATGCGGGTAAACAGCTTCAATGGCATCAGGAAAGCCTTTCAGGCCATCGCAGCAGGCGACGAAGATGTCCTTTAGCCCACGATTTTTCAGTTCTGTCATCACAGATAACCAGAACTTGGCCCCCTCAGTTTTGGCTATCCATAGCCCCAGCAGCTCTTTTTCGCCCTGGCCGTTGACGCCGAGGGCCAGATAAACAGACTTGTTGGCCACGGCTCCGCCGTCCTGGCTTTTGACCACAATACAGTCAAGGTATAGCCAAGCGACTTAATTTTGATTACACCATATGGACTGAGAACAAACTCTCTGTATCGCAACCCATCTCTCTTTTTTTGCTTTTTGCTTGTGCCCATTTATGCTCAATTGGGTTAAGATCTGGCGAATATGTAGGCAAATACTCCACCATATACCCTGCATCGATGATGACTTGTTGAATATTATGTTTTTTGTGAAAAGTGGCATTGTCCATCATGATTACACTGTTTTTAGGGAGTACTGGGATAAGGACTTGTGTGACCCAGGCATAGAAAACATCGCTGTTAATATTGATATCAAATAATCCGATAGCAAACAGCGTTGTGCCTAATAAAGCGCCGATAACATTTGTTCTTCCCCTAGTTCCCCAGTTCTTCAGGCCAAAACACCGTTGACCTTTTGGGGAATAGCCGTGAGTCCGTGGGGCATCGTGTGAAAAACCACTTTCATCAATAAAAACAATAGGTTTACCTTCTTTTTCATACTGTTGTTTTTTTTGTTGAAATCCCTGCCGGGCGTTTTCGTCGGCTTTCGGATGACGTAGAGTTTTTTTTATAGGTCAATCCCAGCTTTTTAAGCGCTTGCCAAATGGCCTTCTGACAAACGCCAAAACGCTCTGCACGTTCTTTTTGGTAAGCATCTGGATATTGTTCAACATCTTTTATCAACTCGGATTTATCGATCTTTCGCTGACGCGTGGTCGATGCTTTTGACTCTATTTGATTAATCCAACGCGATATAGCCAACCGACTTAAAAATGATTACATCCTATGCCCTGATATGCGGCAAAGAAGCATAGCTGGCTGTTATCAAAATAATGTCGCTTGGCTATACAGAGGCAGGGCCAATCCGAAATTGCTTCGCTGTTTCTCGGATACTCAACCCTTCGTTTTTCCGTGTAGATATCACTTTACGTCTAAAATCAATTGAATAGCTCATTTAAATAATGTAATCAAAATTAAGTCGTTTAGCTATAAACAATGGGATAAAGCGCATCCAGCGGGGCTTTGTTGAATAATTTAACGTTTTGATTTACAACTTCTTTAGGTGGGATGCATGTACAGAAAATGTATTTTGTTAGAGCGATAAATCAAATAGTTAGCACAATAAAAAGCATTACGGTAGTAAAATTTAGTCGTTAAAATTTTATAATACTCATTTAAATCAGTATTTTAAATTATTCAACAAAGCCAATTTCCATCTCAGAACAGCGTAAAATTTACTTCAATCACCGAAACACCCTTATTTCACTATTAAGCAACACGCTTAGTGATAAAGCGCGCGCCTTCCCCTCTCAGTTATCCGGTGGGCAGCAACAGCGTGTCGGTATTGCGCGTGCGTTGGCGGCAAAGCCGAAGTATTTGCTGTGCGACGAGGCGACCAGCGCGCTCGATCCTGAAACCACGGAATCGGTGCTGGCGCTGCTGGCAGACACTAACCGTCAGTTAGGTGTGACGATCGTGTTGATCACGCACGAACTGGCGGTGGTAAAAGCCATTTGCGATCACGCGGCGCTGATGGAGCAAGGCAAGATTGTGGAAAGCGGGGCGCTGTCGACGCTGCTTGCGACGCCTGATTCCCAACTGCGTAGAGCGTTGCTGCCCGATTATGCGGCAGAACAGGCGTTTCTTCGCCGTCACGGCATCATTGAGGGGAGTGCCTTATGCAAGGTCGCCTGAGCTGGGATGAGTTTATTGCGTTGATGTGGAATGCCACATTATAGACGGGCTACATGGTGGGGCTGGCAGCGCTGTTTACCGTGCTGATTGGCCTGCCGTTGGGCGTGGTGTTGTTTATCACGCGATCTGACGGGGTTGCGCCCTTGCCTTGGTTAAATCGGGGGCTGGGCGCGGTGATCAACGTTGGTCGCTCGTTACCGTTTGTGGCGTTGTTGATTGCGCTGATCCCGTTAACCCGTCTGATCGTGGGCACCACGTTGGGAAGTACGGCGGCGATCGTACCGATCACCATCGGGGCTTTTCCCTTTTTTGCCCGCGTAGTGGAAAATGCGTTGGATGAGGTGGAGCGCGGGCGTATTGAGGCGATCCAGTCAATGGGGGGATCGCTCTGGCACGTGATCGGCAAAGTGTTGCTGCCAGAAGCGCTGCCAACCATTCTGGCTGGTGTGACCCTAACGGTAGTGTTGTTGATCGGGTTCTCTTACATGGCGGGCGTGATCGGCGGCGGTGGGTTGGGTGATTTGGCGATCCGCTATGGCTATCAGCGTTTTAACGATCAGGTGATGGCGGGTACGGTGGTGGTTCTGGTGATTTTAGTTCAGGGTGTGCAATCGATCGGCGATCGTTTGGTGCGCGCGTTATCCCATCGACGATGATCGATCGTTGCTGTGGCGCAAGATCGGTTCTGTGATTATATTTTAAGCGTTCAATCGCAGATGAAAGATAAATTACTTGTGCTCCGAGACTAACCAGTCCACAATTGCGTCCCGCTCGCGTAATAGGCTATTTTTTGTTCAGCGAGTTTGCAGGTGTCGAAGTGTTTACTCCTCTCTTTTGCGTTTCATGTAATATAAAATCTCATAATTTTCTTAACAGACTTATCTACAGGCTTCTCTTGGCCTGCATAAAATGAACTGTGGCAGGATTGTCAAAACTATATTTGTATCTTGCTGATATTTATTGATAAAAATAACTTATCAAAATGTTAAGACGATCACTTGCACTTTCTTCACGGATTGATTGGCAAGGAGTTTTATATTTATGCACAGGGCGGGCCAGGATGATATGGCAGGCTGGAAACACTTCAGGCATCGCGCGGTAATCCTTTTTCAATAGCACGAATAAGCCGTTTTTTCTGTGGCAACTGCACGTCGATAGCGTGAGCGGCGCGGCGTGCCAATTGCTGTTCAATCGCCCAGTGAATATGCTCATCGATCAGCGCGCTCTGCCCGAGTCGCGCTTGTAAAGCTGGAACAACATTTTCCTCATAGGGGGCATTCCCCAGCGCCACGGCGATATTACGCAGCCAGCGCTGGTGACCGATGCGGCGAATGGCTGAACCTTCCGTGATGCGCAGGAATTTCGCTTCATCCCACTGAAACAGGTCCAGCAGCGAAGGCGTATGCAGCGCGGCGCGCGGGCTAAAATCATCTTCATCGGTCAACTGTGAAAAGCGGTTCCAAGGGCAAATCAGTTGGCAATCATCACAGCCGTAAATACGGTTACCCATCAGTGGACGTAACGCTTCGGGAATGGCACCTTCCAGCTCAATGGTCAGGTAGGAGATGCAGCGCCGGGCATCCACGGTGTACGGTGCCACGATAGCCCCCGTTGGGCAGGTTGTCATGCAGGCGACACAGCGTCCGCACTGTTCTTCCAGCGGTTGATCGACCGGTAACGGCAGGTCGATAAGCAGTTCCCCGAGGAAAAACCAGGAGCCCGCTTCCCGATTGAGGATCAGCGAGTGTTTACCCACCCAACCTAACCCAGCCTTGGCCGCCAGTGGGCGCTCCATAATCGGTGCGGAATCGACGAAAGGGCGGAATTGCAGGCTGTCGCAATGTTCCTGTATCCGGTCACCCAACTTTTTCAGCCGCTGACGCAACAGTTTGTGGTAATCACGCCCCAGCGCGTAGCGGCTGACATAACCGAGCGTCGGGTTATTCAGGGTCTTGGCAAAGGCCTCTTTGGCGGGCAGATAGTTCATGCGCACGCTGATAACGCGTAGCGTGCCGGGCAACAGTTCATGTGGGCGCGCGCGTAGCATACCGTGGCGCGCCATCCACGCCATTTCACCGTGATACTGCTTATCCAGCCATGCCTGAAGCAGCGGTTCTTCATGGGAAAGATCGGTATCGCAGATCCCTACCTGCTGAAAGCCCAATTCACGTCCCCACTGTTTGATGAGGTGGGCGAGTTGGTTAAGGTCGTAGGGATAAGTCATGAGAAACCATTTGGTAAAGATAAACACGGCTATTTTATCACATCGACTGACGGACGTCTGTGCGCTGAAGATCACCGATGCCATGCGACATTTACCCTACAGGTTTCTGGCGACCGGTATCAGACCTTGCTAAGTTGAGACATATAGCCAAGCGACATTATTTTGATAACAGCCAGCTATGCTTCTTTGCCGCATATCAGGGCATAGGATGTAATCATTTTTAAGTCGGTTGGCTATAAAGATAACCATGCGTTATCCGTTTTTGCTACAAGCGCTTATGTTGCCCGGGAGGAACTCATGCCCCATACCGTACCTGCTCATCAGCGAAGGCTACCAGACCGCGTTTATCCACCCGACTGGCTGCGCCGTGAAGAGCCTGATGCCGCGCAGCAAGCGGGGATCACGCTCTATGCGTTGATGCAACGTGCCGGCGAAGTCGCTTACCAGCATGCCCGTCGCTGCTACCCGAATGCGCGCCGTTGGCTAGTGCTGTGCGGACAGGGTAACAACGGCGGCGATGGCTATGTGGTGGCTACGCTGGCTCGCGCCGCAGGGATTGACACCACCGTGGTCGCGTGCCGGTCTGCACGGCCTCTGCCAGAGGAAGCGCAGTGTGCCTACGCGGCATGGCAGAAGGCGGGGGATGTGGCATTAACGCCCGACGCCCCCTGGCCTGACGGAATCGATTTGATTATCGACGGCCTGCTGGGGACTGGGTTATCCTCCGCGCCGCGTGCCCCGTATGAGGCGTTGATCGCACTCGCTAATGCTCACGCTGCGCCGGTACTGGCGCTGGATATTCCCTCCGGCTTGAATGCGCAAACTGGCGCCTGTGCCGGAGAGGCGATCGTCGCTGCCTGCACCGTTACCTTTATTGCGCTAAAACCCGGGCTGTTAACGGGCAGGGCGCGTGCTTGTGTCGGTGCGTTACACTGTACGGATTTGGGCCTGTCCACCTGGTTGCAGCAGCACCCCGCGCCGATGCGACGTTTATCCCGTGAACACTTACCGGGCTGGCTAACGCCGCGTTCGCCGCTCGCGCACAAAGGCGAACACGGTCGATTGCTGCTGGTGGGGGCAATGCCGGGATGGGCGGGGCTATTGCGATAGCGGGAGAAGCGGCATTGCGCAGCGGTGCGGGATTGGTGCGAGTACTCACTCACACACAATACGCCGCGGCGCTGTTAATGGCGCGCCCGGAACTGATGGTGCAAGCGCTGAGTGATACCACCCTGCGTGAAGGGCTTGACTGGGCCGACGTGGTGGTGATTGGGCCGGGACTGGGGCAAGATAGCTGGGCGAAAAGCGCCCTGCGCGCCGTGGAAAATTGTAACAAACCCATGCTGTGGGACGCGGATGCGCTAAACCTGCTGGCAATGAGCCCTTTTAAACGTCAAAATCGTATTTTAACCCCACATCCGGGGGAAGCGGCCCGCCTGCTGAATTGTCGAGTGGCGGAGATTGAAAGTGATCGCTTACTTGCTGCCCAGAAACTGGTACAACGCTATGGCGGTACGGTCGTGCTAAAAGGGGCGGGTACCGTGATTGCCGATGAATCTGATGCGCTGGCGCTGGCTGACGTCGGCAATCCTGGCATGGCGAGCGGCGGTATGGGCGACGTATTGTCTGGTATTATTGGCGCATTGCTTGGACAAAAATTGTCACGCTATGCGGCAGCTTGCGCTGGCTGTGTGGTGCACTGTGCAGCGGCCGATGCGCTGGCTGAGCAGCACGGCACGCGAGGGATGTTGGCAACCGATTTGATGCCAGTATTTTCCCGCTATGTTAATCCTGAGTGGATACCCTTAGAAAAGACAGAATGAAAAAAGTAGATTTTCCGCTGCCGGATGAGGCAGCTACCATCGCATTAGGGGCATCGTTGGCGCAGGCCTGTGACAGCGCATGCAGTATTTATCTTTTTGGCGATCTGGGTGCCGGTAAAACCACGTTCAGTCGTGGTTTCCTTCAGGCACGCGGTCACCAGGGCAATGTGAAAAGCCCCACGTATACGCTGGTAGAGCCGTACGCGCTGTCACCGTTGGCGGTGTATCATTTTGACCTTTACCGCCTGGCAGATCCTGAAGAGCTAGAGTTTATGGGGATCCGCGACTACGTGACGCAGGATGCCATCTGCCTGATTGAGTGGCCGCAGCAGGGAGACGGTATTCTCCCCAGTGCCGATCTTGAAGTGCATCTGAACTATGAAGCGCAAGGGCGGCATGCGCAGCTGATCGCCATATCGGCGCTGGGTGAGCGTATTCTGGCGCAGATTCCTTCTCTGCCGGAGAGTGAAACGCCATGATGAAACGCGTGCTCGCTCTGGTGATGTGGCCTGGGCTGCTGCTGGCCAGTACGGGTTGGGCCGCCAACCTTTCTGATATCAAGGTTGAAAACGGTGATAATCAGGCAACGGTCAGCCTGAATTTCAGCGGACAGCCGATCTATGCCTTTTTCCCGCTAAATAACCCGGATCGGGTGGTGATCGACATCCGGCAGACGGGTGTGGTTCAAGGGTTGCCGCTGGAGTTCAGTGGGCAAAACATTATCAAACGCATTCGTACCAGTCAGGCGAAGGATGCACAGAGCCTGCGACTGGTGCTGGATTTGACCCAACCGGCCAAAACGCGCGCTTCGACACAGAAAGCTGGCGCGGGCTTTAACGTGGTGTTTACCGTTGCCGGGCAGCAGAAAGCGAAGGTGGCTAAAGCGCCGACAGCGGCTCCCGTGACGCGTGAAACCCGCAACACGGCACCGGTTGAATCGGGTGGCAATCCGTTTAACAACAAACCTACCGTGGTGGTGAACAGCAATGCCTCAGCGCGTGCAGCAGCGCCGCGTTCTGGCAGTGCCAGCGAACCGGTGATCGTCGCCATTGATGCCGGACACGGTGGACAGGACCCCGGTGCCATTGGGCCTTCTGGCTTGCGCGAGAAAAACGTGACGCTGGCGATTGGGCGCAAATTGCACACCCTGCTGAATAGCGATCCTAATTTTAAAGGCGTAATGACGCGTGACGGCGATTACTTTATCTCTGTCATGGGACGCTCCGATGTGGCGCGCAAGCAAGGTGCCAACCTGCTGGTCTCCATTCACGCGGATGCCGCGCCAAACAGTGGGGCTTCCGGTGCTTCCGTATGGGTGCTCTCCAACCGGCGTGCTAACAGTGAGATGGCCAACTGGCTGGAACAACACGAGAAGCAGTCTGAACTGCTGGGTGGCGCAGGGGATCTGCTGGCAAACAACAGTGCCGATCCTTACCTGAGTCAGGCAGTACTGGATTTGCAGTTCGGTAACTCTCAGCGCGTCGGTTATGATGTGGCGGTCAAAGTGTTGCAGGAAATGCAGCGCGTCGGGTCGTTGCACAAACGCCGCCCGGAACACGCCAGCCTGGGTGTACTGCGCTCGCCGGATATTCCCTCATTGCTGGTGGAAACGGGCTTTATCAGCAACCTGACCGAGGAGCGTCTGCTGGGAAGCAGCGATTATCAGGATAAAATCGCCACGGCGATCTACCGGGGGTTGCGCAGCTATTTCCAGGCGCATCCAGTACAATCCGTCCCAAAGCAGGAAAACCGACCGGTCGTACAGCCGGTCAACCGTAAGGCAGCGACGCCCATAACCTCGGCATCGAGTAGTACCGCGGTTACGAACCATTCTGTGGCGCGCGGTGAGTCTCTTTCGGGTATTGCAGCGCGTTACGGCGTCAGTATGGCGGCATTGCGTAGTGAGAATAATCTGAAAAAAGACGGCATCTGGGTGGGGCAGAAATTGCGTATCCCTGCGGGGGCTCGCACATCGACGGCCCCGGCGCCGCGTACCGCCGTTCCTGTCAAACATAAAGTGGTAAAAGGAGATAGCCTGAGTGCCATCGCCATGCGATATGGTGTAAGTATGAAGGAGATCCAACGTGCCAATTACATGACGTCCGGCACGGTACAACTTGGGCAGACGCTGATTATCCCGTCAGCCTGATGCCGTTCGCGACGCGCGTGCGTCAATAACAGAGGAACTTGCATGCCGATTCAGGTTTTGCCTCCCCAACTGGCTAACCAGATTGCCGCCGGAGAAGTGGTGGAACGCCCTGCTTCTGTGGTGAAGGAACTGGTGGAGAACAGTCTCGATGCCGGGGCGACCCGAATTGATATCGATATTGATCGCGGCGGGGTAAAACGTATTCGGATTCGTGATAACGGCACAGGAATTGGCAAAGACGACCTGGCCTTAGCGCTGGCACGTCATGCGACCAGCAAAATTGCCACGCTGGACGATCTCGAAGCGATTATCAGCTTGGGTTTTCGCGGCGAGGCGCTGGCGAGTATCAGTTCGGTTTCACGCTTAACGCTGACGTCCCGCACGGCGGATCAGAATGAAGCGTGGCAGGCCTATGCGGAAGGCCGTGATATGGCGGTGACGGTAAAACCGGCGGCACACCCGGTGGGTACTACGCTGGAAGTGCTCGATCTGTTCTACAACACCCCCGCGCGGCGCAAATTCATGCGCACAGAAAAGACAGAATTCGCACATATCGATGAAGTGGTGCGCCGCATCGCGCTGGCGCGCTTCGATGTGGCGATCACCCTCAACCATAATGGTAAAACGATCCGCCAATACCGTGCCGCGACGGACGCCTCACAGCATGAGCGCCGCGTCGGCAGCGTTTGTGGGCCGCTGTTTTTGCAACACGCGCTGCGTATTTCCTGGCATCACGGCGATTTATCCATTCACGGGTGGGTGGTCGATCCCGAGGGCGCAAAGCAACTGACCGACATGCAGTATTGCTATGTCAATCAACGCATGATGCGCGATCGGCTAATCAATCACGCTATCCGTCAGGCTTACCAGGACAGTTTGCACGGTGAACAGCAGCCCGCCTACCTGCTGTTTCTTGAAGTGGATCCGCATCAGGTTGACGTCAATGTGCATCCGGCTAAGCACGAAGTGCGTTTCCATGAGTCGCGTCTGGTGCACGATTTTATCTATCAGGCGGTGGTGAGTGTATTACAGCAGGCGTCTGAGCTGCCGTTGGCGACGGTGACCTCTGACGCGGCAACCGAAGCCATCGCGTGGCAGCCGGAAACTCGCATCGCCGCAGGAGAAAACCAGTTTGCGCAGCTCGCACGACCGGTGGAGCATGCACCGCCGCAAGCAGTAAGCGTTCCTGCACGCCAGATGAAGGAGAGTGCCCCGGCCTATCAGTCACGCGGTGCTCAAACACAAGGGCGGGGACCAGTGCCCACTGCTGGCGCGCCCTATCAGAAAAAGCAGGGTGAGCTTTACCAGACACTCTTGAAACCCGCGTCGGTTGCGGAGGCGGTTCAAGAACCCAGCAACCCCGCCGTGGCAGCATCTGTGCCGGATTTTGAACTGGCCAGCGTGACTCAAGGCTTTGGTCGTCTGTTAACTGTGTTTCCGCCCAGCTTCGCGCTGGTGGAATATCAGCACGGGTTGGCGATGGTGTCACTGACGCACGCCGAGCGTTACCTCAAGCGCGCGCAGCTGTTACCGCCGGAACAAGGGTTGCGTCCCCAGCCATTATTGATTCCACAGCGTTTGACCGTGGAAAAAAATGAACGCGAAGCGCTGCGGCATCATCAGGCGTTATTGGCTCAGTTTGGTATCGATATCACGCTGGAGTCTCAGAGAGCGCTACTGCGCGCTGTACCTTTACCATTGCGCCAACAAAATTTACAAAACTTGATCTCTGAACTGTTAGGCTATCTTGCGCTGCAACCTGCGTGCACGCCTGAGCAACTGGCGACCTGGTTGTCGGAACAACTGCACAGCGACCACGAGCGTTGGAGCCAGGCGCAGGCGATACAACTGTTGACGGAAATAGAGCGGCTTTGTCCGGGGCTGGCGAAACAGTCGCCCGCATCGCTGTTGCAGCCGGTTAGCGTGGAAGATGCCATTAAGGCTTTGAAAGTATGACTGAATTATCGAGCGCGCCCCTTCCCCCGGCGATTTTTATCATGGGGCCTACGGCGTCAGGAAAAACCGCGCTGGCGATGGCGTTGCGACAATCGTTGCCCGTTGAGTTGATTAGTGTGGACTCCGCCCTTATCTATAAAGGAATGGATATCGGCAGTGCCAAACCCAGCGCTGATGAGCTGGCGCAGGCGCCGCACCGTTTGATCAATATTCTTGATCCGACGCAGGCTTATTCCGCCGCGTATTTTCGCCGCGATGCGTTGTGGGAGATGTCGGAAATTACCGCTGCCGGGCGCATTCCCCTGTTGGTGGGGGGAACCATGCTGTACTTCAAGGCGCTGCTGGAGGGGTTTTCACCGCTGCCGTCAGCCGACATGGCCGTGCGCCAGCGCATCGAAGCGCTGGCGCGTGAGCAAGGGTGGGAAGCACTTCACCGCCAATTGTGTGAGATTGATCCCGTTGCAGCGGCTCGGATTCATCCAAATGATCCGCAGAGACTGTGCCGGGCACTGGAAGTTTTTTTCGTTTCAGGTAACACTTTAACAGAGCTGACAAAAACAGCGGGTGAGGCGTTGCCTTACCGTGTGCATCAGTTTGCCATTGCACCGGTGACGCGCGAGCTGTTGCACGAACGCATTGCGCTGCGCTTTCAGCAGATGCTGGCGGCAGGATTTGAGACGGAAGTCCGTTCGCTCTTTGCCCGGGGCGATTTACATCAGGATTTGCCGTCTGTTCGTTGCGTTGGTTATCGCCAGATGTGGTCATATTTATCCGGCGAGTGTGATTACGATGACATGGTGTTCCGTGGTATCTGTGCAACACGTCAGTTGGCGAAACGTCAAATGACCTGGCTGCGCGGTTGGGACGGAGTTCATTGGTTGGATAGTGAAAAACCGCAGGATGCGTTTGAACGTGTGATGGCGGTGGTACAGGCACCTTGATGTGCGGGTTTATTATACGCGCATAGTTAGTGCATAGGGTGGCCGATTGTGTACAATTGGCGAGTCTCAGCGCACAATTTTTTTACATCATTATTTTAGAGCCTTGGGGTTCTTTGTTACAAACAACAAGCAAATAAGGAAAATATAGAATGGCTAAGGGGCAATCTTTGCAAGACCCGTTCCTGAACGCGCTGCGTCGCGAACGTGTTCCGGTTTCTATTTATTTGGTGAATGGTATCAAGTTGCAGGGCCAGATCGAGTCTTTCGATCAGTTCGTTATCTTGTTGAAAAACACGGTTAGCCAGATGGTGTATAAGCACGCTATCTCCACCGTGGTGCCGTCTCGTCCGGTTTCTCATCACAGCAATAACCCTGGCACCAGCAACTACCATGGTGGTTCGTCTGCAAATCAGCAGTCGTCGGCGCAGGATAGTGATGACGCGGAATAACGCGTATTGCGCTTTCACCCCGGTTGGGAGTTTGTACACATCGCTAGCGCTTGCCACCAGGGTGTTTTTCGTTTGTTTGAGAGGTCGCACGTTTGTTTGACCGTTATGAAGCCGGTGAACGGGCCGTATTGGTTCATATTTATTTTTCGCAAGACAGAGATACGGACGATTTGCTGGAGTTTGAATCTCTGGTTTCCTCCGCCGGTATCGAGTCATTGCAGGTGATCACCGGTAGCCGCAAGGCACCGCACTCCAAATATTTTGTGGGTGAAGGCAAGGCGGAAGAAATTGCACAGGCGGTGAAAGCCACCGATGCCTTTGTCGTGCTGTTCAATCATGCGCTGACGCCTGCTCAGGAGCGTAACCTTGAGCGTTTGTGCGAATGCCGTGTTATCAACAGAACCGGATTGATTCTGGATATTTTTGCCCAGCGTGCGCGTACGCACGAGGGGAAATTGCAGGTTGAACTGGCGCAGTTGCGTCACCTTGCCACGCGTTTGGTGAGGGGATGGACGCACCTTGAGCGTCAGAAAGGGGGGATTGGCCTGCGTGGGCCGGGTGAAACCCAGCTCGAAACTGACCGTCGCTTGTTGCGTAACCGTATCAGCCAGATCCTCTCTCGCCTTGAGCGCGTGCAGAAGCAGCGTGAACAAGGGCGTCGTGCCAGAACGCGTGCGGATGTGCCTACGGTTGCGCTGGTTGGCTATACCAACGCCGGAAAATCCACCCTGTTTAACGAAATGACAGCAGCAGGCGTTTATGCTGCCGATCAGCTGTTTGCCACCCTGGATCCTACGCTGCGACGGATTAATGTTGTGGATGTCGGGGACACGGTGTTTGCCGATACCGTAGGGTTTATTCGTCACTTGCCGCACGATTTGGTGGCGGCGTTTAAAGCGACATTGCAGGAGACGCGTCAGGCGTCGTTGTTGCTGCACTTAGTGGATGCTGCCGATCCTCGTATCGACGAGAATATTGCAGCGGTAAACGAGGTGTTGGCAGAAATCGAGGCTGATGAGATTCCTGTGCTGCTCGTGATGAACAAAATCGACATGCTGGACGGTTTCGTTCCGCGTATCGATCGCAACGAAGAGAATGTGCCGGTCAGGGTGTGGCTTTCTGCTCAGACAGGTGACGGAATTTCGTTGTTATTTCAGGCATTGACGGAGTGGCTATCAGGGGACATCGCACATTATTCTCTGAGCCTTCCTCCGCAGGCAGGACGCCTTCGTAGTCGTTTTTACCAGCTTCAGGCAATAGAAAAAGAATGGATTGAGGAAGACGGCCGCATGCGGCTTATCGTGCGTATGCCGATGGTGGACTGGCGTCGTCTTTGCAAACAAGAGCAAGAACTCGCGGATTATGTGGTTTGAGACTGACCTCTTGGTCAATCTCGGCACTGTTCTGCGGACTCTGGGATATTGAACCTGAAGAACACCAATCATAAAAGAATGGAGCTAAAACATGGCGTGGAATCAGCCCGGTAATAACGGACAGGACCGCGACCCGTGGGGGAGCAGCAATAATCAAGGCGGCAACTCTGGCGGAAACAATAATAAAGGCGGCCGTGATCAAGGTCCTCCCGATCTGTATGATATCTTCCGCAAGCTGAGCAAGAAGCTGGGCGAACTGGGCGGAAGCAGGAATTCAGGTAACGGCGGCGTCACCTCTGGCAGCGGCCTGGGTGGTCGGGTCGTGGGTATTGTCGCGGTAGCGGCCGTGGTGATTTGGGCTGCGAGCGGCTTTTACACCATCCGAGAAGCCGAGCGCGGCGTAGTGACACGCTTTGGCAAGTTCAGCCACCTGGTAGGGCCGGGTCTGAACTGGAAACCGACATTTATCGATTCGGTTCGTGCGGTAAACGTGGAATCGGTGCGTGAATTGGCCACCTCTGGCGTGATGTTGACGTCGGATGAAAACGTGGTGCGCGTGGAGATGAACGTTCAGTATCGTGTCACGGAGCCTGAGCGCTATCTGTTTAGCGTTACCAATGCCGACTACAGTCTGAGTCAGGCCACTGACAGCGCCCTGCGCGGCGTTATCGGTAAATACACCATGGACAAAATCCTCACTGAGGGGCGTTCCATCGTGCGTACTGACACGCAACGCGTATTGGAAGAAACCATTCGTCCGTACAACATGGGGTTAACCCTGTTGGACGTTAACTTCCAGGCGGCGCGTCCGCCGGAGGAAGTGAAAGCCGCGTTTGATGACGCTATCGCGGCACGCGAGAACGAACAGCAATACATTCGTGAAGCAGAAGCCTACGCCAACGAAGTGCAGCCGCGTGCGAACGGTCAGGCACAGCGTGTGCTGGAAGAGGCCCGTGCTTATCGCGCGCGCATCACGCTTGAAGCTCAGGGTGAAGTGGCTCGTTTTGCCAAGATTCTGCCGGAATACAAAGCCGCGCCAGAAATTACCCGCGAACGTCTCTATATCGAAAGCATGGAGCGCGTACTGGGGCATACCCGGAAAGTGTTGGTTAATGACAAAGGCAACAGCCTGATGGTGCTGCCGTTGGATCAACTGATGCGCGGTCAGACAGGCAATGCCAGCGGTAACGCGACCAGTAACACTACGGCTGCGCCGATGCGTCTGCCCTCTGCACCGAACAACAACGGAGCAACCACCGGACAAACCCGTACCAGCACGCGTGGAACCGTCATGGACCAGCGTCGCGCAAATGCGCAGCGTGATTTTGGGAGAGAATAATAATGCGTAAGTCTATCGTTTTTATCCTCGTCCTGGTGCTGATGGCGCTGTATGCCTCAGTGTTTGTGGTGCAGGAAGGCCAGCGCGGCATTGTGATGCGCTTTGGCAAAGTATTGCGCGATGATGAGAACAAGCCTGTTATCTATGCGCCAGGTTTGCAGTTTAAAGTACCGTTTATTGATACCGTGAAGATGCTGGATGCGCGCATTCAGACCATGGAAAACCAGGCCGATCGCTTCATCACTTCGGAGCAGAAAGACCTGATCGTGGATTCTTACATCAAATGGCGTATCAGTGATTTCAGCCGCTACTACCTGACAACGGGCGGTGGTGATATTTCTCAGGCAGAAGTGCTGCTCAAACGTAAGTTCAGTGACCGCTTGCGTTCTGAAATCGGTCGTTTGGACGTGCGTGGTATTGTGACCGATTCCCGCGGTCGACTGATGTTGGACGTGCGTGATGCGCTGAATACCGGTACCGGTGAAACCACCGAAGCGGATAGCGCCATTGCCTCTGCTGCCGCACGCGTGGAGCAAGAGACCAAGGGTGCTCAGCCTCATATCAACCCGAACAGTATGGCGGCTCTCGGTATCGAAGTGATGGATGTGCGTATCAAGCAGATCAACCTGCCGACGGAAGTGTCGAATGCGATCTTCGCCCGTATGCGTGCAGAACGTGAAGCGGTTGCCCGTCGTCACCGTTCTCAAGGTCAGGAACAGGCTGAGAAACTCAAAGCGGCGGCAGATTATTTGGTGACGCGTACCTTGGCCGAAGCGGAACGTGAAGCGCTGATCATGCGCGGTGAAGGGGATGCGGAAGCGGCCCGGTTGTTTGCCAACGCGTTTGGCGAAGATCCGAACTTCTATGCCTTTATCCGTAGTCTGCGTGCCTATGAAGCCAGCTTCAACGACAATCAGGACGTAATGGTGCTGAGCCCGGATAGCGATTTCTTCCGCTATATGCGTTCACCCGCGACCTCGCTTGCACGCTGATTAGTCTTACCGTTTTTCATCAAAAGCCCGTATGGTTATACGGGCTTTTTTAATGGCAAATTTTTCCATTGGAGTGGGTATGAGTATCACCATTTGGCTGGCACTGGGCCTGGTCTTGATTGTTGAAGGGCTGGGTCCGCTGCTGTTTCCCCGTATTTGGCGGCGCATGATTCTGGCAATGGCTCAGCAGCCAGACACGATTTTACGTCGTTTTGGCGGTGGATTAGTGGTTGCCGGCATTGTGATCTACTACATGTTGCGTCATCGCGCGGGAAGCTAAATGGTCTCAAAAAATGTGCGCAAACGTATGCTAAAAGTACTGAAAGCAACCAAGTGAGATGATAGAATCCATTTTTAAGCAACCTGGTGATTCTTGAAATGGGTAAGAACGTCGTCGTACTGGGCACCCAATGGGGTGACGAAGGTAAAGGCAAGGTCGTTGACCTGCTGACTGAACGGGCTAAGTATGTTGTGCGCTACCAGGGGGGTCACAATGCTGGTCACACTCTGGTTATCAACGGTGAGAAAACCGTCCTCCACTTAATCCCCTCTGGCATCCTGCGTGAAAACGTGGTTAGCATCATCGGTAACGGTGTTGTGCTGGCCCCTGATGCATTGATGAAAGAGATGACCGCATTGGAAGCGCGCGGTGTTCCGGTACGCGAACGTCTGCTGCTTTCTGAAGCTTGTCCGCTGATTCTTCCTTATCACGTTGCGTTGGATAACGCGCGCGAAAAAGCACGTGGCGAGAAAGCTATCGGTACTACTGGTCGTGGTATCGGCCCGGCGTATGAAGATAAAGTGGCACGCCGTGGTTTGCGTGTGGGCGATCTGTTCGACAAGCAGACGTTTGCTGTCAAACTGAAAGAGATCGTCGAGTATCACAACTTCCAGTTGGTTAACTATTACAAAGTGGAAGCCGTGGACTACCAGAAAGTGCTGGATGACGTGCTGGCGATTGCCGATATTCTCACTGCAATGGTGGTAGATGTCTCCGATCTGCTGTTCAAAGCGCATCAACGTGGCGATCTGGTGATGTTCGAAGGCGCGCAAGGCACGCTGCTGGACATTGACCACGGTACCTATCCGTACGTCACCTCCTCTAACACCACGGCGGGCGGCGTTGCTACCGGTTCTGGCCTGGGTCCGCGTTACGTGTATTACGTGCTGGGTATCGTCAAAGCTTACTCTACCCGCGTGGGCGCTGGCCCATTCCCTACTGAACTGTTTGATGATGTTGGTGAACATCTATCGCAGAAAGGCAACGAGTTTGGTGCAACCACTGGACGTCGTCGCCGTACCGGTTGGCTGGATGCGGTTGCTGTGCGCCGTGCGGTACAGATCAACTCCCTGTCCGGTTTCTGCATGACCAAACTGGATGTGCTGGATGGTCTGAAAGAAGTGAAGATCTGCGTTGGCTATCGTATGCCGAACGGCGACGAAGTGGATGTGACGCCGCTGGCGGCTGAAGGTTGGGAAGGCATCGAGCCTATCTATGAAACCCTGCCGGGCTGGACGGAAAGCACCTTTGGTGTGCAAGATCACAGCAAACTGCCGCAGGCTGCGCTGGACTACATCAAGCGCGTGGAAGAAGTCACCGGTGTGCCGGTTGATATTATCTCCACCGGTCCTGACCGTAGAGAAACCATGATCCTGCGCGATCCGTTTGATGCGTAAGTAACACTACGCGCATAAACGAAAAAAGGACGGGGAGCCCCATTCCCACTCGAAACGCAACAAAGTGACCCACCTGCCAGAGTCGGATAAAATCACCGTTCTGGCCATACTGGAGAGCCTGTTGCATGCAGGGAAAACATCTGACTCAGAAAGAACGGTTCTACATCGAAAAGCGGCGTGGTGAAGGTGTCAACCAAGCTACCATCGCCAGAGAGCTTGCTCTGCCTCGCTCGACCATCAGCAGGGAACTCAGACGCAATACCGACCCTACTTTCAATGGTGTCTACTGCTGTAGAAGGGCGGACACTCTGGTCCGGGAACGCCGTCATAAGCCTCTGCCAAACAATGCTTTTTACCCGTTGGAGCCACACATTCAGAACTTCATCAGTCAGGCGCTTTCCACTCACTCTTCACCTGAAATCATCAGTGGCCGTTTGCACCTGGAATTCGGTATATCTGTCAGCAAGAATACGCTATATCGCTATATCCTGCAGGAGAGACAGGCTGGCGGGGAGCTATATCAGCAACTTCCTCATCGGGGAAAACGTTACAGGTACAATGCCGCAAACCTCAAATCAGGCCCTATTCCCAACCGTGTTGGTATTGAGTATCGCCCAGCTCAAGCCGAGCTTAAACAGGAGCCTGGCCACTTCGAAATTGACACTATTTTTGGCAAAGACCAGAAGTCATTCTTGTTAACTATCGTAGATAAAGCATTGAAAACCGCCATTATTCGCAAACTGCCTAATAAGCGTGCGGAGACTGTGGTTGCTGCTTTCAGGGACATTGAAGCTAATACCTTTTGCAAGTTTAAGACCCTAACAGCTGATAACGGCCCTGAATTCGCTCTGCACGAGCAAATTACTCAAATCACAGGGGCGCAGGTCTACTTTGCCCATCCTTATCATTCCTGGGAGAGGGGCTTGAATGAGCACACCAACGGGCTGATACGACGTTTTTACCCAAAGGGAACAGACTTCAGTCAGGTCAGTCATCGTAAGATTGCCGAACTCGAACACATACTCAATACAAGGGGCAGAAAATCGCTGGGCTATCGTTCCCCCAATGAGGTATTTTTAACGCACTTACTGGTGGCATAAGCCTCTACCGTTTTGTTGCGTTTCGAGTGGGAATGGGGCGGAAACCGTCCTTTTTTGTTATATTTTACAGCGCGTCGCTTTCTCCCTGAGCAGATGCTGCTTTCTTCTCCAACGCTGCCAACAGTGTGTTGTGAATATTCCCGAACCCACCGTTACTCATCACCAGAATATGGTCGCCCGGTTGAGCGGTTTTGGCGATCATCTCTACCAGCGTGTCGATATCCGCGCTCCAGTGTGCCGGCTGCACACAGGCATCAGCCACTTCAACCACTTGCCACGGAATATGCTGCGGCTGGAACAGGAATACCGCATCAGCACGGCCTAATGACGGCGCCAGCTCATTCTTGATAACCCCCATTTTCATGGTGTTTGAGCGCGGCTCCAGCACGGCCAGAATGCGTGCCGTTCCACCCACTTTACTGCGTAATGCCGCCAGCGTGGCGAGGATCGCCGTCGGGTGGTGCGCAAAATCGTCATAGACGCTGATATTGTTGACGGTACCGCGCAGTTCCAGGCGGCGGCGGGCGTTAATAAATCCACCCAGAGCACGGCAGGCTTCGGACGCGGGTACGCCGACATGGCGCGCCGCCGCGATGGCCATCAGCGCGTTGTGCATGTTGTGCTCGCCCACCAGCTTCCAGCGCACTTCGCCGACCCACTCATCATTCAGATAAACCTGAAATTCACTGGCATCGGTCGTGACCTTCTTCGCGTTCCACACACCGTCGTCGCCCACCAGTTCCTGCTCGCTCCAACAGCCCATGCCCATCACCTGCTTAAGCTGTAAGTCATTGTCAGGTAATATTATTTTTCCGGTTCCCGGCACCAGGCGAACCAGATGGTGGAACTGTTTCTGAATGGCTTTCAGATCGTCAAAGATATCGGCATGATCGAATTCCAGGTTGTTCAGAATCAGCGTGCGCGGCGCGTAGTGCACGAATTTTGAACGTTTGTCGAAGAACGCACAGTCATATTCGTCGGCTTCCACTACCATAAAGGTGCCGCAGCCCAGACGGGCAGACACGGTGAAGTTGCCGGGTACCCCACCGATGACGAATCCGGGCTGGTAGCCGCAGGCTTCCAGAATCCAGGTTACCATTCCGGCAGTGGTGGTTTTACCGTGTGTGCCCGCAACGGCAATCACCCAGCGTTCACGCAGCACGGCGTCATGCAGCCACTGCGGCCCGGAAACGTAGGGAATGTTTTTTTCCAGCACCGCTTCAACGCAGGGGTTGCCGCGGCTCATGGCGTTGCCGATGATCACCAAATCTGGCGCAGGGTCTAGCTGTGCGGGATCATATCCCTGAATGAGGCTGATGCCTTGTTCTTCCAGCAACGTGCTCATCGGAGGATAGACGTTGGCATCCGAACCGGTAACCTCATGTCCCAGTGAACGTGCGAGCAGTGCCAAACCGCCCATAAAGGTGCCGCAGATGCCCAAAATATGAATACGCATACATTTTCCATCAGTTCCTGAAAGTCTTCGCGTATTCTAGCGCCTGGATTACGCATAAGAAATGGATTTGACTAGGTGCGGCTTTCTGTTTGGGCTACACTGCATGCGCAAACATGAGCGGTGAAAATTGAAACCGCTTTTCATTCGTAGATTCTGGAATAGTGTTATGAAAACGTTAGGCGAATTTATCGTCGAAAAACAGCACGATTTCTCTCACGCAACCGGTGAACTGACCGCGCTGTTGTCCGCACTCAAACTTGGCGCCAAAATTATTCACCGTGATATCAACAAAGCTGGATTGGTTGATATCCTGGGAACCAGCGGCGTGTCGAACGTTCAGGGCGAAGTGCAGATGAAGCTGGATCTGTATGCCAATGAAAAACTGAAAGCGGCACTGAAAGCGCGTGGTGAAGTAGCGGGGATTGCCTCCGAAGAAGAAGATGAGATCGTCGTTTTTGAAGGCGACCGTGGTCTAAACGCCAAATATGTGGTGTTAATGGATCCGCTGGATGGTTCTTCCAACATTGATGTTAACGTATCTGTTGGCACCATCTTCTCCATTTATCGTCGTATTACCCCATTGGGTACGCCGGTTACGGAAGCTGATTTCCTGCAACCGGGTAACAAACAAGTGGCAGCAGGGTATATCGTGTACGGTTCCTCGACCATGCTGGTGTATACCACCGGTCACGGCGTGCATGCCTTTACCTATGATCCTTCCCTGGGCGTTTTCTGCCTGTCGCACGAGCGTGTGCATTTCCCGGAAAAAGGGAACATGTACTCGATTAACGAAGGGAACTACATCAAATTCCCGCAGGGCGTGAAGAAATACATCAAGTATTGCCAGGAGCAGGATGAAGCAACGCAGCGTCCTTACACCTCGCGCTATATCGGCTCACTGGTGGCGGATTTTCACCGTAACCTGCTGAAAGGCGGCATCTACTTGTATCCGAGCACCGCAAGCTATCCGAAAGGAAAACTACGCTTACTGTACGAATGCAACCCGATGGCATTCCTGGCAGAACAGGCGGGCGGTAAAGCCAGCGATGGCGCACGCCGTATTCTTGATATTGTGCCGGAGAAATTGCACCAGCGCTGCCCGTTCTTTGTCGGCACCGAATCCATGGTGAACGACGTGGAACATTTTATCGCTGAGTTCCCGGACGAATAGCTACGGTTTGCACGAACGCCGCTGAGAGGTATTGCCATACCCTAGCGGCTTCGCGTGGCCAATATCCTTGCTGCGTGAAACTGACTGGGTATCGCTTTACTGCCCCGGCGTTTGACGACTGAACCAGCTTTCCAGAATAATGACGGCCGAGGTGGCATCCACCTGGCCTTTATTCAATGCGCGAAACCCGCCGCGTTCAAACAGGTCTGCCCGTGCTTCTACGGTGCTCAGACGTTCATCCTGTAGTTCGACCGGTTTGCCGAAACGACCGTGTAAGCGGTTGGCGAACTTGCGCGCTCTTGCTGTCAGCTCCTGCTCGCTGCCATCCATGTTCAGCGGTAATCCCACCACCAGCAAATCAGGCTGCCACTCGTTGATCACTTTTTCTACATGGTTCCAGTCAGGCACGCCATCCTGCGCCTTGAACGCGGTAAGCGGTCGCGCGGTGCCGGTGACCTCTTGGCCGATGGCTACGCCGATGCTTTTGGTGCCAAAATCGAAGGCCATCAGGGTTCGGTTGGTCATCAGGCATGCCCCGCATCGGCGACGATATTGTGGATATCGATACCGATCCTTTTGGCCGCCATGCGCCAACGCTCGGCTATCGGGGTATGGAACAGGATATCGGCTTCTGCCGGGGCGGTGAGCCACACGTTCTCCAGCACATCTTTTGACGTGGTAACCATCACATCGCTCGAAATACTGATGCTGGAGCCAAAACCCGACTGCGGCGTGTGCAGAATAAAACCACGATCGTCCGCCAGTGGACCACCGGAGAACACCGGTTTATCCAGACGAATATCGGGATCGCGCGGTGTTGGTTCGATATGCAGCTTGCTCAGGATATCTTCAACCGAAAATTGGTCCATCGGTTTGTTGACGATAAGCCCCATTGCGCCGTCTTCGTTGTGCTCGAAAATATAGATCAGGGCGCATTTGAACACCGGGTCCTGAACGGCTGGCATGGTGATAAGAAAATGATGCTGTAAATTCATTGTGCGTGGTTATTCGCTCTTGTCAGGGAGAAGGGGAAGCCCGTGTTTCCACGGGCTGGTATCGGTGGGTATCCCTCATGCTGGGCACCGCAATTCAAGATACCTTAACGCGAAGTGCCTTAACGTAGAGCACATTACTGCCAAGAACCTTAACGTTCAGAACATTAACGCTGGCGATCGGCCAGTCGGTGCTCAATGGCATCCATCAGCATACCGGTGATGGAAACATCAGGAAATGCCGCTTCGATTTCCCGCACGCAGGTAGGGCTGGTCACGTTGATTTCGGTCAGTCGATCGCCAATGACATCAAGACCGACAAAAATCAGCCCTTTCTGTTTCAACGTAGGAACTACCGCGCGAGCGATTTGCCAATCGCTTTCCGTCAGCGGACGTGCTTCACCGCGTCCGCCTGCGGCCAGATTACCGCGCGTTTCACCGCTTTTCGGGATACGCGCCAGGCAATAGGGCACAGGTTCGCCGTCCACCACCAGAATGCGTTTGTCACCGTCTTTGATGGCCGGCAGGTAGTTTTGCGCCATGCAATAGCGCTGGCCGTGTTCTGTCAGGGTTTCGATGATAACCGAAACGTTAGCGTCATCCTGTTTCAACCGGAAAATTGACGCGCCGCCCATACCATCCAGCGGTTTGAGGATCACATCATCATGCTGCTGGTGGAACTGACGCAGTTTGTCGGCGCGGCGCGTGACCAGCGTATCCGGCGTCAGGTGTGGGAACCAGGCGGTAAACAGCTTCTCGTTACAGTCACGCAGGCTTTGCGGTTTGTTGACGATCAGCGTGCCTTTTTCTTCTGCCCGTTCCAGAATATAGGTGGCATAGATGAATTCGGTATCGAACGGCGGATCCTTACGCATCAGGACCGCATCCAGTTCGTGCAGGGCAATATCCTGCTCACCGTGAAAATCGTACCAGCCGTCATAGTCGTACTGTACGCTGAGGCGACGCGTGGTGGCACGGGCTTCACCGGCATGAAGATAGAGGTCGTTCATCTCCATGTAATGCAGCTCATAACCGCGGCGTTGCGCTTCTAACAGCATGGCAAAGCTAGTGTCTTTCTTGATGTTGATGGAATCGATAGGATCCATCACGATGCCGAGCTTGATCATGGTTTTTCTCCTTTACCCCACATCGCCGAAACGCACCTGTAAGGCGGTAATGGCGGTAAGTGCAGTCGTTTCAGTACGTAAAACGCGCGGCCCCAACAGAATGTCAGTGAAGTGGTGCTGGGCCGTCATAGCGATCTCATCGGCAGACAGGCCCCCTTCGGGACCAATGAGTTACCGAACGCGCGAGAGCGGTGCAGGCAGCGTATTAATTCTGTGCGTCGCGCGCGGGTGTAAATTCAATTTCAGCGCTTCATCGTGCTCGGTACACCACGCTTCGAGGGACATGGCGGGCCGGATTTCAGGGATCTGGTTTCGGCCACACTGTTCACAGGCGGCGATGGCGATTTTTTGCCACTGCGCGATTTTTTTCTCCAGTCGCTCACCGTCCAGCTTCACGCCGCAACGTTCAGAAAACAGCGGTGTGATGACATTAACCCCGAGCTCAATGGATTTTTGCACGGTGAACTCCATCTTCTCGCCGCGCGACATCACCTGATCCAGATGCAGATGGAGCGGTGACTCTTTGTCCTGCCAAACGCCAGGCTGCGTGCGGACGATAACCTGTTTTTTACTGACCGATAGGATCTCGGCGGCAAAAACATGGTTGCTGCCGTCAAAAAGTTGCACTGCTTCGCCCGGATTCATGCGCAGCACGCGGCCCACATGATTGGCGGCATCGTCGCTTAATTCGATGTCATCCCCCGTGAGCGGCACGGTCGCGGGGTGAAAAATACGCGGTATTCGCATAGGTCTATCTTGGCCTTCGGTGAGGCTTTGTTGAATAATTTAAAATACTGATTTAAATGGGTATTATAAAATTTTAACGACTAAATTTTACTACCGTAATGCTTTTTATTGTGCTAACTATTTGATTTATCGCTCTAACAAAATACATTTTCTGTACATGCATCCCACCTAAAGAATTTGTAAATCAAAACGTTAAATTATTCAACAAAGCCCTTCGGTGATTCACAAGCGCGTGTCTGGCGGCGATGTTGCTACGTTATCGCCGCCGCAAATGTCATGGTCAGCGGCGTTGGTTGAACGCTCTATAGTAGGTAGTGGAACTAGCGCTGGCAAGCCTGCTGAACGTAAGGATTATGATTCCCCTGCTGCTCGGCAATACGCTGGTCACGGGTGCATTCCCAGGGGGTGACCGGATAGCGCTTGTCCCACGCGGTAAACAACTGAGTTTGCTGACTGGAAAGCAGCAGTTGGTAGCGATCGCGCATATAAAAATAGGTCCGGGCGATGGCTCCGCGTGCCCGCTCGGGCGGTTCTGCCAGCTTGTTTTTGAAATCAATCTTCATCGCGCATTGGCCGTATTGGCCTTCGCCACCGTTCCATTGGCCATACATAAAGTTACCGCGATCGCCATTCATCTCACCAACACTGGGTTGTAGGTTGCGCAGGTCGGTTTCCATGTCGCGATACACCTCATCGCGGGTACAGTTCTTTCTACCACCTTCTTGCCAGCATTGACGTTGATGGCCGAACTGCCAGGCAGGCACCACGTGTTCCCACTCGATACGCTGGGCACGATCGGCATTTTTGCGCACGGCATAACCGCAGGAGGCGAGGTCAGGGGTACCTTTTTTGCCGTCCCAAGCGATGCGACAACCGCAATAGAAGGAGCCGGGGGCGTCCTGATGAATTTGCGCGGCAACGGCTTTGGCCTGAGTGAAGTTGTTGATGGTTTGAGCTGCGGCAAACGCCGAAAACAGTGCACCACTCAGTGTGGAAATAACAAGAATGTTGCGAAGCATGTTCCAAATCTACTCATTGGCGTAAAACGCGCAGAGTAGCGAACGTCGACCTCTCGCGCAAATGGATACTGTAAGCGTGTTGCTTAATAGTGAAATAAGGGTGTTTCGGTGATTGAAGTAAATTTTACGCTGTTCTGAGATGGAAATTCCAAAGACCGGCGCTAAGGAGTAAGAAGGTATCATCAATAAAGGGTCTACGATTCCGTAAAATTTGGGTCATGCAACCGAGGCGCTTGATACCCGCGATGGCGTGTTCAACTGTAATACGGATGCCCGAGATTATTTTATTTTCTTGTTTTTGTTCAGGCGATAAAGGTCTTTTTCGAGTTCCTTTTTTTGGGATTTGTGTATTAGGATGCTGTTTATCTATACCTTGAAAACCGGTATCTGCCGAGACTGTAAAATAATCTGTGTAAATGGCATTTTGAGGAAAACCTTCAAAGGATAACAAAATGCCTATCAGCAACGAACTTATTGACCAACTGCTTCAAGATTGTCACTCCCCTCAGGATCTGCTGGGTGAATCAGGCCTACTCAAGGTGCTGACTAAAAGACTGGCGGAACGGGTTCTTGAAGCTGAGATGGAGATGCACCTTGGGTATGCTAAGCATGACCCGGCTGGTAATCATTCAGGCAACTCACGCAATGGCAAGACATCCAAGAGCGTACGTAGCCAAAATGGGGAGATCGAGCTCGATATTCCGCGCGACCGCAACAGTACCTTCGAGCCGACACTGATCGGTAAGCACGAAAAACAGCTTAACGGCTTCGATGACCGCATTATTTCTCTCTATTCCAGAGGGTTATCAACCCGTGATATTCAGGCACACTTTAAAGAAGTCTACGGGGTCGATGTTTCCGCTGGCTTCATTTCTCAAGTGACCAATGCTGTGATGGATGAAGTTAAGCGCTGGCAGCAACGGCCGCTGGATGCGCTTTATCCCATTGTTTACCTTGACTGTATTGTTGTCAAAAGCCAGGACGGCGGAGCCGTGGCCAACAAGTCTGTTTATCTGGCCCTCGGCGTCAACGGCCAGGGCGAAAAAGAGCTGCTGGGGCTATGGATAGCCAAAACTGAGGGGGCCAAGTTCTGGTTATCTGTGATGACAGAACTGAAAAATCGTGGGCTAAAGGACATCTTCGTCGCCTGCTGCGATGGCCTGAAAGGCTTTCCTGATGCCATTGAAGCTGTTTACCCGCATACGCGGGTACAGCTCTGCATTGTGCATCAGGTGCGGAACTCGCTGCGCTACGTCGGCTGGAAAGAGCGTAAGGCCGTTGCTGCTGACCTGCGCACCATCTATAGTTCCGCAACGCTAGAGGGCGCTGAAGAGGCCCTGGATGCCTTCGCGGCCAAATGGGATGAACAGTTCCCGACGATCAGCCCGTCGTGGAGAAATAATTGGGAACGTCTCATCGTCATTTTTGACTTTCCGCCGGAGATCCGCAAGGTTATCTACACCACCAACGCGATAGAGTCGTTAAATGCTTCATTGCGCAAGATAACGAAAACGCGACGAATATTTCCAACGGATGACTCGGTGATAAAATTACTCTATCTAGCCTTGCATAATATCTCTGCTAAATGGACCTTGCCAATCAGAGACTGGAAACCTGCTATGAGCCAATTCATGTTGATGTATGGAGAACGAATCTCCGGTTAAGCAATGGAGCCATTTACACAAAATTCTTTACAGACTCTATCTGCCCAGATGGTTACCTCAGGAGGAATATGGCGAATTATATCGACTTTATCGAGTAAGCGTTTATCGTGACGGCGCCCATTTTTGCTCATGGGGATAAATCCAATTTGCCTTGTTTCGTCAGTCATAATAAGCCCTTTTCGAGTGGTCTGTCTTTTCTTTCCCGAATACATTTTTTTCGCCGACGCAGATTCTTAGGCTTTTGGACAGGTCGCTCTGTCCCATCAATAAAGACGTCTTTAACTCCAGGAAAGGCGCGAAAAAATTCCTCAGCAGAGCGAATTTGACGAGCGGGCAAAACACATTCTCGCCCCAAGGTCATCTCTAAAACCGGCAATAATATTTTTACCCAGCGACATACCCGTGTTCTATCTAAACCAAAAAGAAGTCCTTGCAAATCATAGGTCGGATAACATTTTAAATACAATAAAATAAAAAGCAGTTTATCTAATGGGGTTGGGATAAATCCTTTCTGCCCTGCACCCATCTGCCGCTCGTGATCTTTTCGATTCTTTTTCCGATAAATCAAATAACAAGCTGAAAATTCAGCGGCTAAATTTTTCAATTCTTCGACTGATAATCCAATGATTGCTTTACATAAACGATTATCTCGTAACAACCGCTCTTTGTTGATCATTTCAAACCTTTATTCTCTAAGTTAAACCTCTTTTTATTCTCAATAGCCTGACAAAAAATGCAAGTCTCTATTCAGCAACTAGTTTTGTGCGTTTTGTTGCGCCGTGAGGGGCTTTGTTGAATAATTTAACGTTTTGATTTACAACTTCTTTAGGTGGGATGCATGTACAGAAAATGTATTTTGTTAGAGCGATAAATCAAATAGTTAG
Source organism: Symbiopectobacterium purcellii (assembly GCF_052050035.1). Lineage (GTDB taxonomy): Bacteria > Pseudomonadota > Gammaproteobacteria > Enterobacterales > Enterobacteriaceae > Symbiopectobacterium > Symbiopectobacterium purcellii_A. The sequence goes on along the minus strand of NZ_CP189882.1, from coordinate 996,715 downwards.
CACAGGCTTTGTTGAATAAATCGAACTTTCAGGGGATCGCCGGATCAAAGCACTATCATCGCTCCCGATAGCAGCTCCCCATGGCAAAGCAAAAGTTTAAAATCACCAACTGGCCCACCTACAACAACGCACTCAGACAACGCGGCTCCCTGACGGTCTGGCTTGATGAGTCCGCCATCGCTGCATGGACTGACAGTGCTTCGCCTGAAGGTCGTGGTCGGCCGCTTTACTACACCGATATGGCTGTTACCACGGTTTTGATGATAAAGCGCGTGTTTAACCTGTCGCTCCGGGCATTACAGGGCTTTGTCGACTCGGTTTTTACACTGATGAGCCTGCCACTGCGCTGCCCGGACTACTCTCTGGTCAGTCGGCGGGCAAAAACCGTCAGTATCAGCATAAAAACGCCAACGCGTGGTGAAATATCGCATCTGGTCATCGACAGTACCGGTCTGAAGGTCTTTGGCGAAGGTGAATGGAAAGTCAGGCAGCATGGGGCTGACAGACGAAGAGTGTGGCGCAAGCTTCATCTGGCAGCAGACAGTGCGACGCATGAGATTATCTGTGCCGACTTATCGCTCAGCGGAACGACAGATGCGCAGGCACTGCCGGGCCTGATTAACCAAACCCACCGAAAAATCAGGGAAGTGTCAGCAGACGGTGCTTATGACGCCCGTTACTGCCACGATGCGTTGCTAAGAAAGAAAATCAGGCCCCTTATCCCGCCGCGAAGCGGAGCCAAATACTGGCCGGACAAGTACCATGAACGTAACCATGCGGTAGCGAATCAGCGTCTGAGCGGGAGTAATGATATGTGGAAAAAGAAAGTGGGTTATCACCGGCGTTCAGTGGCAGAAACAGCGATGTTCCGCATAAAAACTTTGCTGGGTGGCCATCTGAGCCTGCGTGACTATGAGGCTCAAGTAGGTGAAGCCATAGCGATGGTCAAAGCGCTGAACCGTATGACGTTGTTGGGTATGCCACACATCGTCAGGATAGGATAACAGGTGTAGCAGAGGGAGTCATCCTGTCGGCTAATTCTGATTTATTCAACAAAGCCGTTAGCACAATAAAAAGCATTACGGTAGTAAAATTTAGTCGTTAAAATTTTATAATACTCATTTAAATCAGTATTTTAAATTATTCAACAAAGCCGCCGTGAGGGCGAAAAGCTCAGGTCTGTGGCACGGCATCAAACTGGAGTGGTTTACCGCACTTCAGGCAGCGATAGGTGGCATCGCCACGTTGGGCACGGTAATGACGACGTACGCTTAGCTGATGCTGCTGACAGGCGCAACGATAAGGGTAGGTTTTGCCCTGTACTGAGGCCGTGGCGAATCGGTGTGTGCGTTTCGCCGGGGTTTGCAGAATCTGTTCCATCATCCAGCGCCATTCTTTGCCATAAGGCGCTACGCGACCGAATCGGGCATACACCAGCAGATGAGCCAGTTCGTGGGGGACGACCTCATCGATGAAAGCCTGCTGGTTTTCCAGCAACAGCACCGGGTTCAGACGGATTTCCCATTGTTGTAGCCAGGCGGTTCCGGCGGTTGCGCCGCGCTGCTGATAGCTGACGCTGGGCTCCGAATACTGGCTGCCTAAGGCTTGATTGGCGAATTACAGGCGTTCACGCAGACAGTGCATGACAGCGTGGTGGAGCGCGATAGGAATGCCTTGCGGTGGTTACAGACCGGCAGAAGCGCGCAGTTGTGCAGCCTTGTCGGTTTTCTCCCACGGGAAGTGTTCGCGGCCGAAGTGACCGTAAGCGGCAGTTTCCTGATAAATCGGGTGCAGCAGATCGAGCATCTGGATCAACCCGTAAGGACGCAGATCGAATAATTCGCGTACTAACTGAGTGAGGCGCTCTGCCGGGATTTTTTCTGTGCCAAAGGTTTCGATCATGATCGAGGTCGGTTCGGCAACACCGATGGCGTAGGAAACCTGAATCTCACAGCGATCGGCCAAACCTGCAGCAACGATGTTCTTCGCCACGTAACGCGCGGCATAGGCCGCAGAGCGGTCCACCTTAGATGGATCCTTACCGGAAAACGCACCGCCGCCGTGACGCGCGGCACCGCCGTAGGTATCCACGATAATTTTGCGACCGGTCAAACCGCAGTCACCCATCGGGCCACCAATAACAAAACGGCCTGTTGGGTTGATAAAGAATTTGGTGCTGGCAGAGAGCCATTCAGACGGCAGAACCGGCTTGATGATCTCTTCCATCACCGCTTCATGCAAATCGCTTTGCGCAATGTCTTCTGCGTGCTGTGTTGACAGGACTACCGCGTCAATACCGACAATTTTTCCGTCATCATATTGGAAGGTAACCTGGCTTTTTGCATCCGGGCGCAGCCACGGCAGCGTGCCGTTCTTGCGTACTTCAGCCTGACGCTGTACTAAACGGTGAGCGTAGGTGATAGGCGCTGGCATCAGTACATCGGTTTCATTGGTTGCATAACCGAACATCAGACCCTGATCGCCCGCACCTTGTTCCAGCGGATTGCTGCGATCGACGCCCTGATTGATATCCGGCGATTGTTTGCCGATGGCGCTTAACACGGCGCAGGAGTTGGCATCAAACCCCATCTCTGAGTTGACGTAACCAATCTCACGTACCGTACGACGCGTGATCTCTTCAATATCCACCCAGGCGCTGGTGGTGATCTCACCGCCCACTAACACCATACCGGTTTTCACGTAAGTCTCACAGGCGACGCGCGCCTTGGGGTCTTGTTCCAAAATGGCGTCAAGAACCGCATCAGAGATCTGGTCTGCAATCTTGTCCGGATGCCCTTCAGAAACGGATTCCGACGTAAAAAGGTGTTTAGCCATGCGTTTTTATACCTTCAAAGCAAATGCTGTAGTAGTCGCGATGTGTCAGTAAAACAGTATAGATGGATTAACATCTGGATGGCTATTCTAGGTCACTTGGCGGACGGATTACCAGCGGTTTTTTGTTTCAGGGCAGCTATAGCCAAGCGACTTAATTTTGATTACACCATATGGACTGAGAACAAACTCTCTGTATCGCAACCCATCTCTCTTTTTTTGCTTTTTGCTTGTGCCCATTTATGCTCAATTGGGTTAAGATCTGGCGAATATGTAGGCAAATACTCCACCATATACCGGCTTTGTTGAATAATTTAACATGCTGATTTACATAATTATTATAACACTTCAACAACTAAGTTTTCCAGCCGTAATGCTTTTTATTGTGCTAACTACTTGATTTGTCGTTCTAACAAAATACAGTCTCTGTACATGCATTCTACCTAAAGAAGATTTAAATCAAACGGTTAAATTATTCAACAAAGCCCCATATACCCTGCATCGATGATGACTTGTTGAATATTATGTTTTTTGTGAAAAGTGGCATTGTCCATCATGATTACACTGTTTTTAGGGAGTACTGGGATAAGGACTTGTGTGACCCAGGCATAGAAAACATCGCTGTTAATATTGATATCAAATAATCCGATAGCAAACAGCGTTGTGCCTAATAAAGCGCCGATAACATTTGTTCTTCCCCTAGCTCCCCTAGCTCCCCAGTTCTTCAGGCCAAAACACCGTTGACCTTTTGGGGAATAGCCGTGAGTCCGTGGGGCATCGTGTGAAAAACCACTTTCATCAATAAAAACAATAGGTTTACCTTCTTTTTCATACTGTTGTTTTTTTTGTTGAAATCCCTGCCGGGCGTTTTCGTCGGCTTTCGGATGACGTAGAGTTTTTTTTATAGGTCAATCCCAGCTTTTTAAGCGCTTGCCAAATGGCCTTCTGACAAACGCCAAAACGCTCTGCACGTTCTTTTTGGTAAGCATCTGGATATTGTTCAACATCTTTTATCAACTCGGATTTATCGATCTTTCGCTGACGCGTGGTCGATGCTTTTGACTCTATTTGATTAATCCAACGCGATACAGAGGCAGGGCCAATCCGAAATTGCTTCGCTGTTTCTCGGATACTCAACCCTTCGTTTTTCCGTGTAGATATCACTTTACGTCTAAAATCAATTGAATAGCTCATTTAAATAATGTAATCAAAATTAAGTCGTTTAGCTATAGCTCATTTAAATAATGTAATCAAAATTAAGTCGTTTAGCTATATCATCGAAATTGCACTGGTCAAGTAAATCAGGACACTTTTTTCTCAGCCATTTGTTCATAACGCACCGGAGACAGATCCCCGTTAGCGGCATGATGCCTGTCTAGGTTGTAGTAGCGGACATACGTCGCCACATCCTGCTCCATGTAAGCCCGTGTTGGCTGGGGTACCAGCAGCAACCATTCATGTTTCAGACTGCCCCAGAAGCGCTCCATCACCGCATTATCCCAGCAGGCACCCACGTCTTCCATACTGCTCCTCAGCCTGTAGCTGCTCAGCAGCGCCTGAAAGCGTTGTCCCGTGTACTGCGCCCCCCTGTCCGTATGCACCACCAGGCCCGGCGGGGGAGTTCGCAGGTTATATGCGGCTTTGTTGAATAATTTAACCGTTTGATTTACATCTTCTTTAGGTAGAATGCATGTACAGAGACTGTATTTTGTTAGAACGACAAATCAAGTAGTTAGCACAATAAAAAGCATTACGGCTGGAAAACTTAGTTGTTGAAGTGTTATAATAATTATGTAAATCAGCATGTTAAATTATTCAACAAAGCCGTTATATGCCTTCATCAGGGCCCCGCAGACCAGCGATGAGTGTAGTGGCATACTGAATTTGGCCACCTAAGTAGAGGTGATATGCTTACCTCATAATTTTTATAGGTGCCAAAATGAGTAAAATAATTACTGCTGAATTTAAATGTGAAACCGTCAAATTAGTCCTTGACCAAAATTATACCTACCAGGAAGCCGCGAAAGCCATGAACGTCAGTCTTTCAGCGATTAGCCGGTGGGTAAGAGCCCTTCGTTTAGAACGTCAAGGGAAAACATCGCCTGGTCTGCCATTAACACCTGAACAAATTGAGTTCAGAGAAATGAAGAAAAAAATCCACCGACTGGAAATGGAGAATGCCATCTTAAAAAAGGCTACTGCGCTCTTAATGTCCGACTCACTGAAAAATTCTCGGTAGTTGAAAAGCTAAGAGCGCTTTATCCAGTGAAAGCGTTGTGTCGTATTTTTAATGTTCACCGAAGCAGTTATCGCTATTGGTGTCGACCTAAGGAGCCAGATATTGAGCGGACGATAAAACGTAGCCTGGTCAGCGAAGCGTGGAACGTTAGTGGCGGGTCTGCGGGCGCAAGGACTATCGCCACGATGGTTACCTGTCAATACCGATTGAATTCTGACCCACCCTGCCAAAGTACAACTGACCCACCCCCTTTGAATTACTCGAGCGTAGCTGCTTTAGTTTTCTTCTGGATCTGACCGCTTTTCAGCTTATCTTTCAGTCGATAGCTTTGACCGCTGATTTGCGCGATATGCGCATGGTGAAGCAGCCGATCCAGCATCGCCGCCGTCAGCGTTTCATCATCTCCGAATGTCCCCGACCACTGGGTAAACGGCAGGTTGCTGGTCAGGACCACGCTGCCTGACTCATACCGTTTAGCGATAACCTGGAAGAACAGATTGGCTTCCATTTTACCGAAGGGAAGGTAGCCAACCTCATCTATGATCAACAACTTAGGCTTACCCACAACGCGATTAAGATAGCTTTTTAACTCACCCTGACGATGTGATGCGAGCAGCTGTAGCATCAGATCTGCGGCTGTGACGAACCGAATACTCATTCCGGCCATCGCGGCTCTGTAGCCGAGTGCTGTCGCCAGGTGCGTTTTACCTACCCCGGACGTACCCAGCAAGACCAGGTTCTCCTGACGCTCGATAAACGCCAGCCCGGCCAACTCCTAGATCTGACTGCGAGGTACGCCACTCGCAAAGGCGAAATCAAACTGCTCCAGCGTCTTGATCACCGGTAGGCCTGATAAACGCAAAATAGTCTGCCGGCGCCGTTCGTTCAGCCCATCATGCTGAAGCTGTAAAGCAGCTTCAAGGAAGTCGGCATGAGTGCCGTTGCTGTCGATCGTCGTCTGAGCAACGGCGGGCCACTCAGCCGGTAATCTATCGAGCTTAAGCTGCTCGCAGAGCGCTGCGATACGATCATGCTGGAGGTTCATGCTTCTACCTCCAGTAGCGCCTGATACGTAGCCAACGGGTGCTGGAGACTCTCTGTGGGTATGGGGCGCGAGCAACTCGCCGGTATGTAGTGGTCAACTAAATTTGGCCACCCTACCTGACTGTTGATGGAACAGCCGTTCTGATTCATTTGGTGTTAACCCACCGTTATACCAGTGAGGTCTGACATCGCTATAATAATGGGTTATGTAGCGAATAATGGATGATTGAGCAGTACTAAAGCTTTGGTAGCCAGTCGTTGGCACCCATTCAGTCTTCAGACTACGGAAGAATCGCTCCATCGGACTATTATCCCAACAATTTCCTCTGCGACTCATACTTTGGGTCATCTGATAACGCCACAATGCCTGCCTATACTGAAGACTGGTGTAATGGCTTCCTTGGTCACTATGAAACATGACTTGTTTGGGATGCCCACGCAGTTCCCAATCCATTTGTAGTGCTTTGGCTGTTAATTCTGAATCTGGCGAAAACGACATTGCCCAACCCACGGGTTTTCGGGCAAATAAATCTAATACCACCGCCAGATACGCCCATCGGTCGCCTGTCCAAATATAGGTTACATCGCCGCACCAAACCTGGTCAGGCTTGGTAACAGCGAACTGCCTATTGAGCAGATTTGGAATATCAATACGTTCATTTCCACCGCTGTTGTATTGATGTTTTCTTGTTTGGCAACTAACGAGGGTTAATTCTTTCATCAACTTACCCGCTAACCACCGCCCAAGTTTCACGTCGTGTGTATTGGTAACCATCGTAGCGATAGTCCTTGCGCCCGCAGACCCGCCACTAACGTTCCACGCTTCGCTGACCAGGCTACGTTTTATCGTCCGCTCAATATCTGGCTCCTTAGGTCGACACCAATAGCGATAACTGCTTCGGTGAACATTAAAAATACGACACAACGCTTTCACTGGATAAAGCGCTCTTAGCTTTTCAACTACCGAGAATTTTTCAGTGAGTCGGACATTAAGAGCGCAGTAGCCTTTTTTAAGATGGCATTCTCCATTTCCAGTCGGTGGATTTTTTTCTTCATTTCTCTGAACTCAATTTGTTCAGGTGTTAATGGCAGACCAGGCGATGTTTTCCCTTGACGTTCTAAACGAAGGGCTCTTACCCACCGGCTAATCGCTGAAAGACTGACGTTCATGGCTTTCGCGGCTTCCTGGTAGGTATAATTTTGGTCAAGGACTAATTTGGCGGTTTCACATTTAAATTCAGCAGTAATTATTTTACTCATTTTGGCACCTATAAAAATTATGAGGTAAGCATATCACCTCTACTTAGGTGGCCAAATTCAGTATGCCACTACAGTACCGGTGGAGGCAATGCCAGTGTTATCTTCGGCAATGGCAACAACGCAGCCCGCTCACGCGGCATGCGTTGTTCAGGCGGAATACCGGTGGTGCCATGTTTACGGGTGTTGGCAACGGTGATCAACCACTCACCAATGCGTGCATTAGCCGCGGGGACGTCCAGTATCAGCCCAGCCTGGCGAAACGTGGCGGCAAGCGGCACAACAAAGCTGTTCTTGAGGTAATGGTTGAAGCGTTCGACCTTGCCCTTAGTCTTGGCGCGGTAGGGACGGCAAACTTTAGGCGTAAAGGCATACTTCTCAGCCAGTTGCATCAACTGTGGGTTCCAGCGATGCTTGCCGGGCCGGCTTTGTTGAATAATTTAACCGTTTGATTTACATCTTCTTTAGTTAGAATGCATTTACAGAGAATGTATTTTGTTAGAACGACAAATCAAATAGTTAGCACAATAAAAAGCATTCCGAGAGGAAAAATTAGTCGTTGAAATTTTATAATGCTTATATAAATCAGTATCTTAAATTATTCAACAAAGCCTGCCGGGCCCGTAGACATCACGCTCAATCCGTAGACATCACGCTCAATAATGATGGCCTTGGCGTTGTCGAACAGCAACTGATGCGGAGTTCCGCCAAAGAACTTAAGTGCAGACTCAATAAACTAGTTGCTGAATAGAGACTTGCATTTTTTGTCAGGCTATTGAGAATAAAAAGAGGTTTAACTTAGAGAATAAAGGTTTGAAATGATCAACAAAGAGCGGTTGTTACGAGATAATCGTTTATGTAAAGCAATCATTGGATTATCAGTCGAAGAATTGAAAAATTTAGCCGCTGAATTTTCAGCTTGTTATTTGATTTATCGGAAAAAGAATCGAAAAGATCACGAGCGGCAGATGGGTGCAGGGCAGAAAGGATTTATCCCAACCCCATTAGATAAACTGCTTTTTATTTTATTGTATTTAAAATGTTATCCGACCTATGATTTGCAAGGACTTCTTTTTGGTTTAGATAGAACACGGGTATGTCGCTGGGTAAAAATATTATTGCCGGTTTTAGAGATGACCTTGGGGCGAGAATGTGTTTTGCCCGCTCGTCAAATTCGCTCTGCTGAGGAATTTTTTCGCGCCTTTCCTGGAGTTAAAGACGTCTTTATTGATGGGACAGAGCGACCTGTCCAAAAGCCTAAGAATCTGCGTCGGCGAAAAAAAATGTATTCGGGAAAGAAAAGACAGACCACTCGAAAAGGGCTTATTATGACTGACGAAACAAGGCAAATTGGATTTATCCCCATGAGCAAAAATGGGCGCCGTCACGGGCTTTGTTGAATAATTTAAGATACTGATTTATATAAGCATTATAAAATTTCAACGACTAATTTTTCCTCTCGGAATGGGCTTTGTTGAATAATTTAAAATACTGATTTAAATGGGTATTATAAAATTTTAACGGGCTTTGTTGAATAATTTAACCGTTTGATTTACATCTTCTTTAGTTAGAATGCATTTACAGAGAATGTATTTTGTTAGAACGACAAATCAAATAGTTAGCACAATAAAAAGGGCTTTGTTGAATAATTTAACGTTTTGATTTACAACTTCTTTAGGTGGGATGCATGTACAGAAAATGTATTTTGTTAGAGCGATAAATCAAATAGTGAGCACAATAAAAAGGGCTTTGTTGAATAATTTAACGTTTTGATTTACAACTTCTTTAGGTGGGATGCATGTACAGAAAATGTATTTTGTTAGAGCGATATAGCCAACCGACTTAAAAATGATTACATCCTATGCGGCTTTGTTGAATAATTTAAAATACTGATTTAAATGGGTATTATAAAATTTTAACGACTAAATTTGAGTCTGTAAAGAATTTTGTGTAAATGGCTCCATTGCTTAACCGGAGATTCGTTCTCCATACATCAACATGAATTGGCTCATAGCAGGTTTCCAGTCTCTGATTGGCAAGGTCCATTTAGCAGAGATATTATGCAAGGCTAGATAGAGTAATTTTATCACCGAGTCATCCGTTGGAAATATTCGTCGCGTTTTCGTTATCTTGCGCAATGAAGCATTTAACGACTCTATCGCGTTGGTGGTGTAGATAACCTTGCGGATCTCCGGCGGAAAGTCAAAAATGACGATGAGACGTTCCCAATTATTTCTCCACGACGGGCTGATCGTCGGGAACTGTTCATCCCATTTGGCCGCGAAGGCATCCAGGGCCTCTTCAGCGCCCTCTAGCGTTGCGGAACTATAGATGGTGCGCAGGTCAGCAGCAACGGCCTTACGCTCTTTCCAGCCGACGTAGCGCAGCGAGTTCCGCACCTGATGCACAATGCAGAGCTGTACCCGGGTATGCGGGTAAACAGCTTCAATGGCATCAGGAAAGCCTTTCAGGCCATCGCAGCAGGCGACGAAGATGTCCTTTAGCCCACGATTTTTCAGTTCTGTCATCACAGATAACCAGAACTTGGCCCCCTCAGTTTTGGCTATCCATAGCCCCAGCAGCTCTTTTTCGCCCTGGCCGTTGACGCCGAGGGCCAGATAAACAGACTTGTTGGCCACGGCTCCGCCGTCCTGGCTTTTGACAACAATACAGTCAAGGTAAACAATGGGATAAAGCGCATCCAGCGGCCGTTGCTGCCAGCGCTTAACTTCATCCATCACAGCATTGGTCACTTGAGAAATGAAGCCAGCGGAAACATCGACCCCGTAGACTTCTTTAAAGTGTGCCTGAATATCACGGGTTGATAACCCTCTGGAATAGAGAGAAATAATGCGGTCATCGAAGCCGTTAAGCTGTTTTTCGTGCTTACCGATCAGTGTCGGCTCGAAGGTACTGTTGCGGTCGCGCGGAATATCGAGCTCGATCTCCCCATTTTGGCTACGTACGCTCTTGGATGTCTTGCCATTGCGTGAGTTGCCTGAATGATTACCAGCCGGGTCATGCTTAGCATACCCAAGGTGCATCTCCATCTCAGCTTCAAGAACCCGTTCCGCCAGTCTTTTAGTCAGCACCTTGAGTAGGCCTGATTCACCCAGCAGATCCTGAGGGGAGTGACAATCTTGAAGCAGTTGGTCAATAAGTTCGTTGCTGATAGGCATTTTGTTATCCTTTGAAGGTTTTCCTCAAAATGCCATTTACACAGATTATTTTACAGTCTCCTAAATTTTACTACCGTAATGCTTTTTATTGTGCTAACTATTTGATTTATCGCTCTAACAAAATACATTTTCTGTACATGCATCCCACCTAAAGAAGTTGTAAATCAAAACGTTAAATTATTCAACAAAGCCGGGTTGGGATAAATCCTTTCTGCCCTGCACCCATCTGCCGCTCGTGATCTTTTCGATTCTTTTTCCGATAAATCAAATAACAAGCTGAAAATTCAGCGGCTAAATTTTTCAATTCTTCGACTGATAATCCAATGATTGCTTTACATAAACGATTATCTCGTAACAACCGCTCTTTGTTGATCATTTCAAACCTTTATTGGCTTTGTTGAATAATTTAAGATACTGATTTATATAAGCATTATAAAATTTCAACGACTAGTTTTTCCTCTCGGAATGCTTTTTATTGTGCTAACTATTTGATTTGTCGTTCTAACAAAATACATTCTCTGTAAATGCATTCTAACTAAAGAAGATGTAAATCAAACGGTTAAATTATTCAACAAAGCCACCTTTATTCTCTAAGTTAAAGGCTTTGTTGAATAATTTAAAATACTGATTTAAATGGGTATTATAAAATTTTAACGACTAAATTTTACTACCGTAATGCTTTTTATTGTGCTAACTATTTGATTTATCGCTCTAACAAAATACATTTTCTGTACATGCATCCCACCTAAAGAAGGTGTAAATCAAAACGTTAAATTATTCAACAAAGCCTAAGTTAAACCTCTTTTTATTCTCAATAGCCTGACAAAAAATGCAAGTCTCTATTCAGCAACTAGTTTACTGAGTCCCACCCATTCCAGCAACGCACTGACTCGCGCGTTACGCTCGTGACGCGCAACCCCGGCTATCTCAAGCGGAACAGGCCCCATTCCCACTCGAAACGCAACAAAGTGACCCACTTGCCAGAGTCGGATAAAATCACCGTTCTGGCCATACTGGAGAGCCTGTTGCATGCAGGGAAAACCTCTGACTCAGAAAGAACGGTTCTACATCGAAAAGCGGCGTGGTGAAGGTGTCAACCAAGCTACCATTGCCAGAGAGCTTGCTCTGCCTCGCTCGACCATCACCAGGGAACTCAGACGCAATACCGACCCTACTTTCAATGGTGTCTACTGCTGTAGAAGGGCGGACACTCTGGCCCGGGAACGCCGTCATAAGCCTCTGCCAAACAATGCTTTTTACCCGTTGGAGCCACACATTCAGAACTTCATCAGGCAGGCGCTTTCCACTCACTCTTCACCTGAAATCATCAGTGGCCGTTTGCACCTGGAATTCGGTATATCTGTCAGCAAGAATACGCTATATCGCTATATCCTGCAGGAGAGACAGGCTGGCGGGGAGCTATATCAGCAACTTCCTCATCGGGGAAAACGTTACAGGTACAATGCCGAAAACCTCAAATCAGGCCCTATTCCCAACCGTGTTGGTATTGAGTATCGCCCAGCTCAAGCCGAGCTTAAACAGGAACCTGGCCACTTCGAAATTGACACTATTTTTGGCAAAGACCAGAAGTCATTCTTGTTAACTATCGTAGATAAAGCATTGAAAACCGCCATTATTCGCAAACTGCCTAATAAGCGTGCGGAGACTGTGGTTGCTGCTTTCAGGGACATTGAAGCTAATACCTTTTGCAAGTTTAAGACCCTAACAGCTGATAACGGCCCTGAATTCGCTCTGCACGAGCAAATTACTCAAATCACAGGGGTGCAGGTCTACTTTGCCCATCCTTATCATTCCTGGGAGAGGGGCTTGAATGAGCACACCAACGGGCTGATACGACGTTTTTACCCAAAGGGAACAGACTTCAGTCAGGTCAGTCATCGTAAGATTGCCGAACTCGAACACATACTCAATACAAGGGGCAGAAAATCGCTGGGCTATCGTTCCCCCAATGAGGTATTTTTAACGCACTTACTGGTGGCATAAGCCTCTACCGTTTTGTTGCGTTTCGAGTGGGAATGGGGCCCTCCGCCTCCGTGGCATCGGTGTAGAGCACGGGGGCCGTTTTCTTGATAGCCCCTTGCAGCAGCAAGGCGGCAAAACGTTGTGCGCGCGGTGAGCGTTCCCCAATGACAATGCGTGATGGGTAGAGATTGTCATGCAGTGCTTTTCCCTCGCGCAGAAACTCGGGGGAGAAAATAATGTTATCCGTGGCAAAGGTGCGCCGCAGTTGCTGGGTGTATCCCACGGGAACCGTTGATTTTATGACGATTAAGCGCATCGGGATTGATGGACAACACATCCTGCACCACGGATTCAATCGACTGGGTATCGAACGCATTGGTGATTGGATCGTAGTTGTTCGGCGTGGCGATAATCACGATATCCGCATCCTGATAGGCCACCTGTTTATCCGTTGTTGCCACCAGATTGAGCGGTTTTTCTTTGAGATAATGGTCAATATCTTTATCAACGATCGGCGGCAGGTTCTGGTTCAAAAGTGCCACCCTGTGTTCGACAACGTCGATAGCCACCACCTGATTATGCTGGGCCAATAGCACAGCGTTCGACAACCCGACGTAACCGGTGCCCGCGATAGTACATTTCATCATGTTAAATTCGCCTGAAAAAATCCGGGGACAGTATAGAGAGCGTGCGTGCGTGAATTTTAAACATTGCCCAAACGATGCGGTGCTCGTTGCTTTATTTCAGATTCGCCGTAAGGGGGTTTGCTAGCAATAGGGTAAATAGCTGATGTTTGCTATCAGAAAACGCCACGCGGGGTTGTTGGTGGCGTTACAGAAGAAGGTCGTTATTGGTGAGTGCGATGGTTCGGTGTGGGCTAATATAGCCAAGCGACTTAATTTTGATTACACCATATGGACTGAGAACAAACTCTCTGTATCGCAACCCATCTCTCTTTTTTTGCTTTTTGCTTGTGCCCATTTATGCTCAATTGGGTTAAGATCTGGCGAATATGTAGGCAAATACTCCACCATATACCCTGCATCGATGATGACTTGTTGAATATTATGTTTTTTGTGAAAAGTGGCATTGTCCATCATGATTACACTGTTTTTAGGGAGTACTGGGATAAGGACTTGTGTGACCCAGGCATAGAAAACATCGCTGTTAATATTGATATCAAATAATCCGATAGCAAACAGCGTTGTGCCTAATAAAGCGGCGATAACACTTGTTCTTCCCCTAGCTCCCCAGTTCTTCAGGCCAAAACACCGTTGACCTTTTGGGGAATAGCCGTGAGTCCGTGGGGCATCGTGTGAAAAACCACTTTCATCAATAAAAACAATAGGTTTACCTTCTTTTTCATACTGTTGTTTTTTTTGTTGAAATCCCTGCCGGGCGTTTTCGTCGGCTTTCGGATGACGTAGAGTTTTTTTTATAGGTCAATCCCAGCTTTTTAAGCGCTTGCCAAATGGCCTTCTGACAAACGCCAAAACGCTCTGCACGTTCTTTTTGGTAAGCATCTGGATATTGTTCAACATCTTTTATCAACTCGGATTTATCGATCTTTCGCTGACGCGTGGTCGATGCTTTTGACTCTATTTGATTAATCCAACGCGATACAGAGGCAGGGCCAATCCGAAATTGCTTCGCTGTTTCTCGGATACTCAACCCTTCGTTTTTCCGTGTAGATATAGCCAAGCGACATTATTTTGATAACAGCCAGCTATGCTTCTTTGCCGCATATCAGGGCATAGGATGTAATCATTTTTAAGTCGGTTGGCTATAGAAGGTTTTCTGACCGGTGAAATGCCACACCCATCCTGTCGGATTGGTGAAAATACGGATGGCGGTGAAGTCCGGCTGTGCACCGCAGTCAAACCAGTGTCGGGTGTTGGCCGGAACACGCAGCAGGTCAGCCGCTTCGCAGGTTAAACGGAACACCTTATCGCCCAGCGGAACGAAGAACGTGCCCCTACCCGTGACAAAAAAACGTACCTCATCTTCGCTGTGAGTATGTTCTTGTAAAAACTTTTCACGCAGCGCCTGTTTGTCGGGGTGATCGGGCGTAATGCGAATCACATCGGCGGCGGTGTAACCCTCTTGCTGTTTAAGGCGTTCAATATCCTGCTGAAAATGACTGAGCAGGCTGTCGCTGTCCGCCGTTGCGGGCAGCGAGCCAATCTCCCAGCGTTCGAGCTGGATTCCGGCCCCCGCCAGCAGCTCGGCGATATCGCCAAAGGCGGCGAGTTGCTCTGCGGGCTGTGTCGTGTGCGGCAGTTGGAATATGGATAATGTGGTCATGGATATTCTCCGCAAAAGAGGTAGACCATAACCATTTGCTTTACAGGGATAAATCGCAAGACGAATTCTTTATATCTTATGCTGTCAGGTTGTTTAGTATTATGATTTTGTTAATTTTATTTCACTTTGGTTAACCGTGGGATAAACGTTAGCACGATGGCTAACGTCGCCAGCGTAAGGATCACGCTACCGTATACATAGGTGGTGTCGATCAGCCCTAAATGCTGCGTCAGATAGCCTGCGATGATCACGGGCACGCTGTTGGCCAAATAGCTTTCGATGTAGAACACGGCGGTGAGGCCCGCGCGTTCGTGCGGTTTTGCCAGCGGAAGTACGCTGCGTAGCGCGCCGAGGAATGCCATGCCAAACCCCAGCCCGGTAATACATGCCCCCGCCAGCAGCCAACCGGTGCTGGCGAGATGGACCGCGAACAGCATCAGCGTCATGCCTACGATCAGGCAGAGTGCGCCCGCGCGCAGTGTCGGTGTCGCGGCAGTGCGCCGTGCCAGCAGAATCGCCACGGCACCGCTTAGCGTCAGGGCTGCGACGGATATGCCACTTAGCCAGCGGGAAACCGTCGGCGTATTTTGCGCCAGCAACGAGGGCATCAGCGATAGATAGAAACCGCCCACCATCCACACTGCAACGTTACCCGGCATCACACGCCAAAAAGCCGTTCTGGCCTGTGGCGGTACGGCAACGCTGGGTTGCAGGCTGGCCCAGGCTCCGATGCGGCGCAGGCCGGTTTCCGGCGTACATGCCAGACCTGCCAACAGCAGCACAAAGACGCAGATCAGCAACAGATAGCCGCTGTGGAGCGGTGCCAGTTGATACGCTAGCAGGGCGCAGCTCAACATCGCACCGGCGGCCATACCGGTCAGTGGCGCAATGCTGTTGACCAACGATCCGCGTTCGGGATGCACATCCAGCAGAGCGGCACCCACCGCAGCGGTTGCAAGCCCGGTCGCAAAGCCTTGCACGATGCGCGCCGCGACAAGCCCATAAGGATGCGATGCAAAGAGAAAACAGAGCATGGCGGCGATGTTAAGTAGTAACGCCACCGCAATCACCGGACGTCGCCCCACGTGGTCAGAAAGTCGGCCAGCGATCAGCAGGGCGCACAGTAGGGCAAAAGCATAGGCGGCGAAGATGACAGTGAGCAGCGTCGCGGAAAATCCCCACTCGTGCTGGTATAGCCGATAGAGCGGCGTCGGCACGCTGGAGGCTGCCATAAAGGCTATCAGCGTGAGGCTATGTAATGCGAGTGTGAGTGCATCGCGCCGGGGTGTGGTGCGTATCACGGTATTGCTGATAACCGTCATGGTGTGTCCTGTGGTATAAAAGCTAAGATTATGCGTTAACAACGCTACAGCGATTTTTTCACTAAAGCAAATATTTTGCTTTAGTTGTATAAATAAACGTTTTTGGTTCGAGCAGGGAGTATCAGATGGCGATCACACAAGGTGTGCGACCGGGGGGGCGCAGCGCGTGCGTGCAGGCGGCGATTCACCGGGCGGTCCGCGAATTGGAACAGGAGATGGGGCGTCAGGCGCTCACCATTCCCGCCATTGCGACACGCGCGGGCGTGACGCCGTCTACGCTTTACCGGCGTTGGGGGGATTTGCCCCAACTGCTGGCCGATGTGGCTGTAGAAAAGCTGCGTCCGGATGCGGAGCCACAGGATACCGGTTCTTTCACCGGCGATCTTGAGATCTGGCTGAATACCTACATCGAAGAGATGGCCTCGGCGCCGGGCCGTGCGATGCTGCGCGATGTGTTGGGCACGCCGGGGCATGAAAGCTCGGGCAAGTGTGCCGGTTTCATCGCGCAGCAGTTGGAGGTTATCCGCGAGCGTGCACTGGCGCGGCAGGAAACGCCTGCCAGTGCGCAACAGATCATTGAGCGCATTATTGCCCCGCTGATGTACCGCATTTTATTCACCTGTGAGACGCCTACGCCGCAGGATATCCAGAGATTGTTGAAGGCGCTAGCTAAGCCGTAGGAACAGGTGTAGCCCTATACGAGACCGGGCGTTGTCTCCCGACAATGCCTGGTGACATGTGGTTATCACACTCTCCACCATGGCAAAGTTGGTCGCATAGCTAAAGCGCAGCTTAACTTTGCCACTCTTTGTATTTTACCCGTCGCTGTAATTCAGGGTTAATAGCATCAGATGTCGAAAAACATCGGTTACTTTACCTTGTGATGATTGGGGCGTTGCGCTGGTACAGATGAACGCTTTCAAATCACTCCGCTTCCTGATGAGGTGAACCATGACGGGCTATCGTTGTTGTTGCGGCTCCTGCATTTATTTTCCGGTTGAGCATGGAATAATTGATGGAGTACGCAATGAGTACCATAAACAGATTACCTCTCCTTGATTTATCACACCTGCACGGCAACCCCGAGCAGCGGCGGGCGTTTTTAACGGCTTTGTTGAATAAATCAGAATTAGCCGACAGGATGACTCCCTCTGCTACACCTGTTATCCTATCCTGACGCTGTGTGGCATACCCAACAACGTCATACGGTTCAGCGCTTTGACCATCGCTATGGCTTCACCTACTTGAGCCTCATAGTCACGCAGGCTCAGATGGCCACCCAGCAAAGTTTTTATGCGGAACATCGCTGTTTCTGCCACTGAACGCCGGTGATAACCCACTTTCTTTTTCCACATATCATTACTCCCGCTCAGACGCTGATTCGCCACCGCATGGTTACGTTCATGGTACTTGTCCGGCCAGTATTTGGCTCCGCTTCGCGGCGGGATAAGGGGCCTGATTTTCTTTCTTAGCAACGCATCGTGGCAGTAACGGGCGTCATAAGCACCGTCTGCTGACACTTCCCTGATTTTTCGGTGGGTTTGGTTAATCAGGCCCGGCAGTGCCTGCGCATCTGTCGTTCCGCTGAGCGATAAGTCGGCACAGATAATCTCATGCGTCGCACTGTCTGCTGCCAGATGAAGCTTGCGCCACACTCTTCGTCTGTCAGCCCCATGCTGCCTGACTTTCCATTCACCTTCGCCAAAGACCTTCAGACCGGTACTGTCGATGACCAGATGCGAGATTTCACCACGCGTTGGCGTTTTTATGCTGATACTGACGGTTTTTGCCCGCCGACTGACCAGAGAGTAGTCCGGGCAGCGCAGTGGCAGGCTCATCAGTGTAAAAACCGAGTCGACAAAGCCCTGTAATGCCCGGAGCGACAGGTTAAACACGCGCTTTATCATCAAAACCGTGGTAACAGCCATATCGGTGTAGTAAAGCGGCCGACCACGACCTTCAGGCGAAGCACTGTCAGTCCATGCAGCGATGGCGGACTCATCAAGCCAGACCGTCAGGGAGCCGCGTTGTCTGAGTGCTTTGTTGTAGGTGGGCCAGTTGGTGATTTTAAACTTTTGCTTTGCCATGGGGAGCTGCTATCGGGAGCGATGATAGTGCTTTGATCCGGCGATCCCCTGAAAGTTCGATTTATTCAACAAAGCCGTTTTTAACCTCACTCAATGAGGCCGCGCGCGATGTCGGTTTCTTTTATCTCACTCACCACGGTATTCCCGAAACGCTACAGCAGCAGTTGCAGCAGCAGGCTCTCGCTTTCTTTGCCTTGCCTGATGAGGAAAAACAGCGCGTAGCCATGATCCATTCTCCCCATTTTCGCGGCTACAACCGTGCCGGGGCCGAATTGACGCGCAACCAGCCCGGCTGGCGCGAGCAGTTTGACATTGGCGCTGAACGCGCCGCCCTGCAATTGACACCACAGGATCCGCGTTGGTGGCAGTTACAAGGCCCCAATTTGTGGCCGGACGCGCAGCCTACACTGAAAACCACGCTGCTGACCTGGCAACAAGCGATGACTGCCATGTCCCAGCAACTGCTGCGTGCTTTTGCTGAAGCGCTGGCGTTAGCGCCACATACCTTTGATGCGTTGTACGGTAAACTAGTTGCTGAATAGAGACTTGCATTTTTTGTCAGGCTATTGAGAATAAAAAGAGGTTTAACTTAGAGAATAAAGGTTTGAAATGATCAACAAAGAGCGGTTGTTACGAGATAATCGTTTATGTAAAGCAATCATTGGATTATCAGTCGAAGAATTGAAAAATTTAGCCGCTGAATTTTCAGCTTGTTATTTGATTTATCGGAAAAAGAATCGAAAAGATCACGAGCGGCAGATGGGTGCAGGGCAGAAAGGATTTATCCCAACCCCATTAGAGAGAGTGTAAAAAGATCTGTGTAAATGGCATTTTGAGGAAAACCTTCAGAGGACAAAAAATGCCTATCAGCAACGAACTTATTGACCAACTGCTTCAGGATTGCCACTCCCCTCAGGAGCTTCTGGGTGAATCAGGCCTACTCAAGGAACTGACTAAAAGACTGGCGGAACGGGTTCTTGAAGCTGAGATGGAGATACACCTTGGGTATGCTAAGCATGACCCGGCTGGTAATAATTCAGGCAACTCCCGCAATGGCAAGACATCCAAGAGCGTACGTAGCCAAAATGGGGCGCTCGAGCTCGATATTCCGCGCGACCGCAACAGTACCTTCGAGCCGACACTGATCGGTAAGCACGAAAAGCAGCTTAACGGCTTCGATGACCGCATTATTTTTCTCTATTCCAGAGGGCTATCAACCCGTGATATTCAGGCTCACTTTAAAGAAGTCTACGGGGTCGATGTTTCCGCTGGCTTCATTTCTCAAGTGACCAATGCCGTGATGGATGACGTTAAGCGCTGGCAGCAACGGCCGCTGGATGCGTTTTATCTCATTGTTTACCTTGACTGTATTGTGGTCAAAAGCCAGGACGGCGGAGCCGTGACCAACAAGTCTGTTTACTTGGCTCTAGGCATCAACGGCCAGGGCGAAAAAGAGCTGCTGGGGCTATGGATAGCCAAAACTGAGGAGGCCAAGTTCTGGTTATCTGTAATGACAGAACTGAAAAATCGTGGGCTACAGGACATCTTCATCGCCTGCTGCGATGGCCTGAAGGGCTTTCCTGATGCCATTGAAGTTGTTTACCCGCATACGCGGGTACAGCTCTGCATCGTGCATCAGGTGCGGAACTCGCTGCGCTACGTCGGCTGGAAAGAGCGTAAAGCCGTTGCTGCTGACCTCCGCACTATCTATAGTTCCGCAACGCTAGAGGGCGCTGAAGAGGCCCTGGATGCCTTCGCGGACAAATGGGATGAGCAGTTCCCGACGATCAGCCCATCGTGGAGAAATAATTGGGAACGTCTCATCGTCATTTTTGATTTTCCGCCGGAGATTCGCAAGGTTATCTACACCACCAACGCGATAGAGTCGTTAAATGCTTCATTGCGCAAGATAACGAAAACGCGACGAATATTTCCAACGGATGACTCGGTGCTAAAATTATTCTATCTAGCCTTGCATAATATCTCGGCTAAATGGACCCTACCAATCAGAGACTGGAAACCGGCTATGAGCCAATTCATGTTGATGTATGGAGATCGGATTTCCGGTTAAGCGATGGAGCCATTTACACGAAATTCTTTACAGACTCCCATTAGATAAACTGCTTTTTATTTTATTGTATTTAAAATGTTATCCGACCTATGATTTGCAAGGACTTCTTTTTGGTTTAGATAGAACACGGGTATGTCGCTGGGTAAAAATATTATTGCCGGTTTTAGAGATGACCTTGGGGCGAGAATGTGTTTTGCCCGCTCGTCAAATTCGCTCTGCTGAGGAATTTTTTCGCGCCTTTCCTGGAGTTAAAGACGTCTTTATTGATGGGACAGAGCGACCTGTCCAAAAGCCTAAGAATCTGCGTCGGCGAAAAAAAATGTATTCGGGAAAGAAAAGACAGACCACTCGAAAAGGGCTTATTATGACTGACGAAACAAGGCAAATTGGATTTATCCCCATGAGCAAAAATGGGCGCCGTCACGATAAACGCTTACTCGATAAAGTCGATATAATTCGCCATATTCCTCCTGAGGTAACCATCTGGGCAGATACCGGTTTTCAAGGTATAGATAAACAGCATCCTAATACACAAATCCCAAAAAAAGGAACTCGAAAAAGACCTTTATCGCCTGAACAAAAACAAGAAAATAAAATAATCTCGGGCATCCGTATTACAGTTGAACACGCCATCGCGGGTATCAAGCGCCTCGGTTGCATGACCCAAATTTTACGGAATCGTAGACCCTTTATTGATGATACCTCCTTACTCCTTAGCGCAGGTCTTTGGAATTTCCATCTCAGAACAGCGTAAAATTTACTTCAATCACCGAAACACCCTTATTTCACTATTAAGCAACACGCTTGGTGAAAAGCCTAACGAACATATCAAGCTGATTCGCTATCCGGGGCAATCGGCGCAGGGTAGCCAGCAAGGCGTGGGCGGGCACAAGGACTCTGGCTTTCTGAGTTTCCTGTTGCAGGATGAGCAGGCCGGTTTACAGGTCGAGGTGGCCCCCGATCGCTGGATTGATGCGCCGCCGCTGCCGGGATCCTTTGTTGTGAATATCGGTGAATTGCTGGAACTGGCGACCAATGGCTATTTGCGTGCCACGGTACACCGTGTGGTTTCACCGCCTGCCGGGCAAGAGCGTCTCTCTATCGCCTTTTTCCTCGGTGCACAGCTGGATGCGGTGGTACCGGTTTATCAATTGCCTCCGCAGGTGGCGCGTCTGGCGCAGGGGCCTACCAGCGATCCGCACAATCCGTTGTTGCGTGATGTGGGTTGGAACTACCTGAAAGGGCGACTGCGTTCGCATCCTGATGTTGCACAGCGTTATTACGCCGATGTGGTAGCGAAAGCGGAACACGCCGCTCACTGACGCTTTTCCGTCTCTGCCTTTGCGGCAGGCATAAACCCCAATACCTAAAACGAAGCGATAAAAGGAAGCCCGTATGAATAAGCGTGTCGCATTTTTTGTTAGCAGTGTTGCATTGGCCGTTAGCGTGACCTTCTCTGCCTCCGCGTCGCAGGCGCTGCGCGTGGCTGCTGATCCCGTACCCCACAGTGAGATCCTGGCGCAGGTGCAGAAAATTGATCCACAGAACACCATGAAAGTGATCGAACTGACCAGTTGCGTAAACGCCAATGAACTGCTGGCGCATGGCGATGTGGATGCCAACTATTTCCAACACGTTCCCTATCTGCGCGATCAGGAAAAAGCGTTGGGGAAACAGTTTGTGGTCGCTGCTACCGTGCATGTGGAACCGTTGGGTATTTACTCACGTAAGCACAAAAGCTTTAGCGAGGTGCCGGAAGGCGGCACGGTGGCCGTGCCAAACAATGTCACCAACCTCAGTCGCGCGCTGTATTTATTACAAAGTCAGGGTCTGGTGAAACTGAAACCGGGCTACAGCGATCCAGCCAAGGATCAGGCAACGCCGAAAGATATCGCGGAAAACCCGAAGAAACTGAAGATCAAGGCCCCATTCCCACTCGAAACGCAACAAAACGGTAGAGGCTTATGCCACCAGTAAGTGCGTTAAAAATACCTCATTGGGGGAACGATAGCCCAGCGATTTTCTGCCCCTTGTATTGAGTATGTGTTCGAGTTCGGCAATCTTACGATGACTGACCTGACTGAAGTCTGTTCCCTTTGGGTAAAAACGTCGTATCAGCCCGTTGGTGTGCTCATTCAAGCCCCTCTCCCAGGAATGATAAGGATGGGCAAAGTAGACCTGCGCCCCTGTGATTTGAGTAATTTGCTCGTGCAGAGCGAATTCAGGGCCGTTATCAGCTGTTAGGGTCTTAAACTTGCAAAAGGTATTAGCTTCAATGGGCTTTGTTGAATAATTTAAAATACTGATTTAAATGGGTATTATAAAGAGTCTGTAAAGAATTTTGTGTAAATGGCTCCATTGCTTAACCGGAGATTCGTTCTCCATACATCAACATGAATTGGCTCATAGCAGGTTTCCAGTCTCTGATTGGCAAGGTCCATTTAGCAGAGATATTATGCAAGGCTAGATAGAGTAATTTTATCACCGAGTCATCCGTTGGAAATATTCGTCGCGTTTTCGTTATCTTGCGCAATGAAGCATTTAACGACTCTATTGCGTTGGTGGTGTAGATAACCTTGCGGATCTCCGGCGGAAAGTCAAAAATGACGATGAGACGTTCCCAATTATTTCTCCACGACGGGCTGATCGTCGGGAACTGCTCATCCCATTTGGCCGCGAAGGCATCCAGGGCCTCTTCAGCGCCCTCTATCGTTGCGGAACTATAGATGGTGCGCAGGTCAGCAGCAACGGCCTTACGCTCTTTCCAGCCGACGTAGCGCAGCGAGTTCCGCACCTGATGCACAATGCAGAGCTGTACCCGCGTATGCGGGTAAACAGCTTCAATGGCATCAGGAAAGCCTTTCAGGCCATCGCAGCAGGCGACGAAGATGTCCTTTAGCCCACGATTTTTCAGTTCTGTCATCACAGATAACCAGAACTTGGCCCCCTCAGTTTTGGCTATCCATAGCCCCAGCAGCTCTTTTTCGCCCTGGCCGTTGACGCCGAGGGCCAGATAAACAGACTTGTTGGCCACGGCTCCGCCGTCCTGGCTTTTGACAACAATACAGTCAAGGTAAACAATGGGATAAAGCGCATCCAGCGGCCGTTGCTGCCAGCGCTTAACTTCATCCATCACAGCATTGGTCACTTGAGAAATGAAGCCAGCGGAAACATCGACCCCGTAGACTTCTTTAAAGTGTGCCTGAATATCACGGGTTGATAACCCTCTGGAATAGAGAGAAATAATGCGGTCATCGAAGCCGTTAAGCTGTTTTTCGTGCTTACCGATCAGTGTCGGCTCGAAGGTACTGTTGCGGTCGCGCGGAATATCGAGCTCGATCTCCCCATTTTGGCTACGTACGCTCTTGGATGTCTTGCCATTGCGTGAGTTGCCTGAATGATTACCAGCCGGGTCATGCTTAGCATACCCAAGGTGCATCTCCATCTCAGCTTCAAGAACCCGTTCCGCCAGTCTTTTAGTCAGCACCTTGAGTAGGCCTGATTCACCCAGCAGATCCTGAGGGGAGTGACAATCTTGAAGCAGTTGGTCAATAAGTTCGTTGCTGATAGGCATTTTGTTATCCTTTGAAGGTTTTCCTCAAAATGCCATTTACACAGATTATTTTACAGTCTCATTATAAAATTTTAACGACTAAATTTTACTACCGTAATGCTTTTTATTGTGCTAACTATTTGATTTGTCGTTCTAACAAAATACATTCTCTGTAAATGCATTCTAACTAAAGAAGATGTAAATCAAACGGTTAAATTATTCAACAAAGCCCATTGTACCTGTAACGTTTTCCCAGATGAGGAAGTTGCTGATATAGCTCCCCGCCAGCCTGTCTCTCCTGCAGGATATAGCGATATAGCTAAGCGACATTATTTTGATAACAGCCAGCTATGCTTCTTTGCCACATATCAGGGCATCGGCTGTAATCATTTTTAAGTCGGTTGGCTATATAGCGTATTCTTGCTGACAGATATACCGAATTCCAGGTGCAAACGGCCACTGATGATTTCAGGTGAAGAGTGAGTGGAAAGCGCCTGCCTGATGAAGTTCTGAATGTGTGGCTCCAACGGGTAAAAAGCATTGTTTGGCAGAGGCTTATGACGGCGTTCCCGGGCCAGAGTGTCCGCCCTTCTACAGCAGTAGACACCATTGAAAGTAGGGTCGGTATTGCGTCTGAGTTCCCTGCTGATGGTCGAGCGAGGCAGAGCACGCTCTCTGGCGATGGTAGCTTGGTTGACACCTTCACCACGCCGCTTTTCGATGTAGAACCGTTCTTTCTAAGTCAGATGTTTTCCCTGCATGCAACAGGCTCTCCAGTATGGCCAGAACGGTGATTTTATCCGACTCTGGCAAGTGGGTCACTTTGTTGCGTTTCGAGTGGGAATGGGGCACCACATCGCCGTTCCTCCGCACGCGAAGGAACGGTGTGTTTGGTAATTACGAACGCCCGACGGTAAAGGCCATCACCTCACCAATGGTTTCTGCTTTTAACGCCAACATAATCAAACGATCCACCCCTAACGCGACGCCAGAACAGGCAGGCATTCCCTGTTTCAACGCCGCGAGCAGATATTCATCAATCGGCTGCTGAGAAAGCCCGTTTGCGGCACGTTTGCGGTTATCCTGCTCAAAACGCTGACGCTGCTCATCGCTGTCCGTCAATTCGCGAAAACCGTTTGCCAGCTCGATACCTTTGAAATAAGCCTCAAAGCGCTCTGCCACCCGGTGATCCTCAGAGCTGATTTCCGCAAGCGAAGCCTGTGACGCTGGGAAGTGATACACAAAGGCCGGTTTATCATGCCCGATGTGCGGTTCCACCCCAAAGGTGAACAGCATTTGCAGCAACGTGTCGCGATCCTCTTCACGGCTGGCAAGATCGCCCATGCCGAGCTTATCCGCCGCGTCTCGCAGTTGCGCCTTATCCGCAGAAAGCGGGTCCACGTCCAGATGACGCTGAAAAGCCTGCTGGTACGAGAGACGCTCTGCGCTTTCACACTCCAGTACTTGCTGTAATAAATCGTCCACTTCGTCCATCAAACGATACATATCGTAGTGGGGGCGATACCACTCGAGCATGGTGAATTCAGGATTGTGGTATCGTCCAGACTCTTCATTACGGAAACTACGGCACAGTTGAAAGACAGGTCCGCTGCCTGCGGCAAGCAAGCGCTTCATATGGTATTCAGGGCTGGTCATCAGGTAGAGTGTCATCCCTTCCGATACGCCAGGTCCGACAAAACGCGTTTGGAACGGTACCATATGTACATCGGTCACCGTTGCCTGACTCATGGCCGGTGTTTCCACTTCCAATACGCCGCGATCGGAGAAGAATCGCCGAATTTCAGAGACGATGGCTGCACGCTTCAATAAGTTTTCAATGGTGGCGGTGGGCTGCCAGAGTGCGCCTTCGCACATGTTTCTTTACTCCTAACGCAAACAGGGGATGCAGTCTACCCGCATATTCGCCTGCAAACAATTCAACGCCGCTACAATCACGCACGGTCTCTCCCGCCGCTTCTCATTCCCAGGGTTGCCCCTGCACGGACCCTTTGATACCGAGATTCAGAACATTATGTGCAATTACCGTGAGCCAGTTCCTTATTAAAGAAATAAAAGTGTTATTTATCCGGCAATAGCGTTAACCATCATGCTGTTATTGCCAAAACCAAAACACAATAAAAAAAACAAAATTCTGGATCACATCAAATTTCACCTACTCATAATTCGGTATAATCATTTCCACACAAAAAATATAGGTTTAGCTATTCTTAATATGTGTCCGCGAATTGCTTTAAATATCGATGAATTACAGAAAGCGTTCGGTGGGAAATAGAGATTAACGAATCGAATATATTATTTTTAATTTAACTTAATTAACTTTAGTAACTGGAGGAGTGCAGTGGCTTTGTTGAATAAATCGAACTTTCAGGGGATCGCCGGATCAAAGCACTATCATCGCTCCCGATAGCAGCTCCCCATGGCAAAGCAAAAGTTTAAAATCACCAACTGGCCCACCTACAACAAAGCACTCAGACAACGCGGCTCCCTGACGGTCTGGCTTGATGAGTCGGCCATCGCTGCATGGACTGACAGTGCTTCGCCTGAAGGTCGTGGTCGGCTGCTTTACTACACCGATATGGCTGTTACCACGGTTTTGATGATAAAGCGCGTGTTTAACGGCTTTGTTGAATAATTTAAGATACTGATTTATATAAGTATTATAAAATTTCAACGACTAATTTTTCCTCTCGGAATGCTTTTTATTGTGCTATAGCTAAACGACTTAATTTTGATTACATTATTTAAATGAGCTATTCAATTGATTTTAGACGTAAAGTGATATCTACACGGAAAAACGAAGGGTTGAGTATCCGAGAAACAGCGAAGCAATTTCGGATTGGCCCTGCCTCTGTATCGCGTTGGATTAATCAAATAGAGTCAAAAGCATCGACCACGCGTCAGCGAAAGATCGATAAATCCGAGTTGATAAAAGATGTTGAACAATATCCAGATGCTTACCAAAAAGAACGTGCAGAGCGTTTTGGCGTTTGTCAGAAGGCCATTTGGCAAGCGCTTAAAAAGCTGGGATTGACCTATAAAAAAAACTCTACGTCATCCGAAAGCCGACGAAAACGCCCGGCAGGGATTTCAACAAAAAAAACAACAGTATGAAAAAGAAGGTAAACCTATTGTTTTTATTGATGAAAGTGGTTTTTCACACGATGCCCCACGGACTCACGGCTATTCCCCAAAAGGTCAACGGTGTTTTGGCCTGAAGAACTGGGGAGCTAGGGGAAGAACAAATGTTATCGGCGCTTTATTAGGCACAACGCTGTTTGCTATCGGATTATTTGATATCAATATTAACAGCGATGTTTTCTATGCCTGGGTCACACAAGTCCTTATCCCAGTACTCCCTAAAAACAGTAAACTAGTTGCTGAATAGAGACTTGCATTTTTTGTCAGGCTATTGAGAATAAAAAGAGGTTTAACTTAGAGAATAAAGGTTTGAAATGATCAACAAAGAGCGGTTGTTACGAGATAATCGTTTATGTAAAGCAATCATTGGATTATCAGTCGAAGAATTGAAAAATTTAGCCGCTGAATTTTCAGCTTGTTATTTGATTTATCGGAAAAAGAATCGAAAAGATCACGAGCGGCAGATGGGTGCAGGGCAGAAAGGATTTATCCCAACCCCATTAGATAAACTGCTTTTTATTTTATTGTATTTAAAATGTTATCCGACCTATGATTTGCAAGGACTTCTTTTTGGTTTAGATAGAACACGGGTATGTCGCTGGGTAAAAATATTATTGCCGGTTTTAGAGATGACCTTGGGGCGAGAATGTGTTTTGCCCGCTCGTCAAATTCGCTCTGCTGAGGAATTTTTTCGCGCCTTTCCTGGAGTTAAAGACGTCTTTATTGATGGGACAGAGCGACCTGTCCAAAAGCCTAAGAATCTGCGTCGGCGAAAAAAAATGTATTCGGGAAAGAAAAGACAGACCACTCGAAAAGGGCTTATTATGACTGACGAAACAAGGCAAATTGGATTTATCCCCATGAGCAAAAATGGGCGCGGTCACGATAAACGCTTACTCGATAAAGTCGATATAATTCGCCATATTCCTCCTGAGGTAACCATCTGGGCAGATACCGGTTTTCAAGGTATAGATAAACAGCATCCTAATACACAAATTCCAAAAAAAGGAACTCGAAAAAGACCTTTATCGCCTGAACAAAAACAAGAAAATAAAATAATCTCGGGCATCCGTATTACAGTTGAACACGCCATCGCGGGTATCAAGCGCCTCGGTTGCATGACCCAAATTTTACGGAATCGTAGACCCTTTATTGATGATACCTTCTTACTCCTTAGCGCCGGTCTTTGGAATTTCCATCTCAGAACAGCGTAAAATTTACTTCAATCACCGAAACACCCTTATTTCACTATTAAGCAACACGCTTAGTGTAATCATGATGGACAATGCCACTTTTCACAAAAAACATAATATTCAACAAGTCATCATCGATGCAGGGTATATGGTGGAGTATTTGCCTACATATTCGCCAGATCTTAACCCAATTGAGCATAAATGGGCACAAGCAAAAAGCAAAAAAAGAGAGATGGGTTGCGATACAGAGAGTTTGTTCTCAGTCCATATGGTGTAATCAAAATTAAGTCGCTTGGCTATAACTATTTGATTTGTCGTTCTAACAAAATACATTCTCTGTAAATGCATTCTAACTAAAGAAGATGTAAATCAAACGGTTAAATTAGAGACTGTAAAATAATCTGTGTAAATGGCATTTTGAGGAAAACCTTCAAAGGATAACAAAATGCCTATCAGCAACGAACTTATTGACCAACTGCTTCAAGATTGTCACTCCCCTCAGGATCTGCTGGGTGAATCAGGCCTACTCAAGGTGCTGACTAAAAGACTGGCGGAACGGGTTCTTGAAGCTGAGATGGAGATGCACCTTGGGTATGCTAAGCATGACCCGGCTGGTAATCATTCAGGCAACTCACGCAATGGCAAGACATCCAAGAGCGTACGTAGCCAAAATGGGGAGATCGAGCTCGATATTCCGCGCGACCGCAACAGTACCTTCGAGCCGACACTGATCGGTAAGCACGAAAAACAGCTTAACGGCTTCGATGACCGCATTATTTCTCTCTATTCCAGAGGGTTATCAACCCGTGATATTCAGGCACACTTTAAAGAAGTCTACGGGGTCGATGTTTCCGCTGGCTTCATTTCTCAAGTGACCAATGCTGTGATGGATGAAGTTAAGCGCTGGCAGCAACGGCCGCTGGATGCGCTTTATCCCATTGTTTACCTTGACTGTATTGTTGTCAAAAGCCAGGACGGCGGAGCCGTGGCCAACAAGTCTGTTTATCTGGCCCTCGGCGTCAACGGCCAGGGCGAAAAAGAGCTGCTGGGGCTATGGATAGCCAAAACTGAGGGGGCCAAGTTCTGGTTATCTGTGATGACAGAACTGAAAAATCGTGGGCTAAAGGACATCTTCGTCGCCTGCTGCGATGGCCTGAAAGGCTTTCCTGATGCCATTGAAGCTGTTTACCCGCATACGCGGGTACAGCTCTGCATTGTGCATCAGGTGCGGAACTCGCTGCGCTACGTCGGCTGGAAAGAGCGTAAGGCCGTTGCTGCTGACCTGCGCACCATCTATAGTTCCGCAACGCTAGAGGGCGCTGAAGAGGCCCTGGATGCCTTCGCGGCCAAATGGGATGAACAGTTCCCGACGATCAGCCCGTCGTGGAGAAATAATTGGGAACGTCTCATCGTCATTTTTGACTTTCCGCCGGAGATCCGCAAGGTTATCTACACCACCAACGCGATAGAGTCGTTAAATGCTTCATTGCGCAAGATAACGAAAACGCGACGAATATTTCCAACGGATGACTCGGTGATAAAATTACTCTATCTAGCCTTGCATAATATCTCTGCTAAATGGACCTTGCCAATCAGAGACTGGAAACCTGCTATGAGCCAATTCATGTTGATGTATGGAGAACGAATCTCCGGTTAAGCAATGGAGCCATTTACACAAAATTCTTTACAGACTCTTAAATTATTCAACAAAGCCGTGTTTAACCTGTCGCTCCGGGCATTACAGGGCTTTGTCGACTCGGTTTTTACACTGATGAGCCTGCCACTGCGCTGCCCGGACTACTCTCTGGTCAGTCGGCGGGCAAAAACCGTCAGTATAGCCAAGCGACTTAATTTTGATTACACCATATGGACTGAGAACAAACTCTCTGTATCGCAACCCATCTCTCTTTTTTTGCTTTTTGCTTGTGCCCATTTATGCTCAATTGGGTTAAGATCTGGCGAATATGTAGGCAAATACTCCACCATATACCCTGCATCGATGATGACTTGTTGAATATTATGTTTTTTGTGAAAAGTGGCATTGTCCATCATGATTACACTGTTTTTAGGGAGTACTGGGATAAGGACTTGTGTGACCCAGGCATAGAAAACATCGCTGTTAATATTGATATCAAATAATCCGATAGCAAACAGCGTTGTGCCTAATAAAGCGCCGATAACATTTGTTCTTCCCCTAGCTCCCCAGTTCTTCAGGCCAAAACACCGTTGACCTTTTGGGGAATAGCCGTGAGTCCGTGGGGTATCGTGTGAAAAACCACTTTCATCAATAAAAACAATAGGTTTACCTTCTTTTTCATACTGTTGTTTTTTTTGTTGAAATCCCTGCCGGGCGTTTTCGTCGGCTTTCGGATGACGTAGAGTTTTTTTTATAGGTCAATCCCAGCTTTTTAAGCGCTTGCCAAATGGCCTTCTGACAAACGCCAAAACGCTCTGCACGTTCTTTTTGGTAAGCATCTGGATATTGTTCAACATCTTTTATCAACTCGGATTTATCGATCTTTCGCTGACGCGTGGTCGATGCTTTTGACTCTATTTGATTAATCCAACGCGATACAGAGGCAGGGCCAATCCGAAATTGCTTCGCTGTTTCTCGGATACTCAACCCTTCGTTTTTCCGTGTAGATATCACTTTACGTCTAAAATCAATTGAATAGCTCATTTAAATAATGTAATCAAAATTAAGTCGTTTAGCTATAGCGTATTCTTGCTGACAGATATACCGAATTCCAGGTGCAAACGGCCACTGATAATTTCAGGTGAAGAGTGGCTTTGTTGAATAATTTAACCGTTTGATTTACATCTTCTTTAGTTAGAATGCATTTACAGAGAATGTATTTTGTTAGAACGACAAATCAAATAGTTAGCACAATAAAAAGCATTCCGAGAGGAAAAATTAGTCGTTGAAATTTTATAATGCTTATATAAATCAGTATCTTAAATTATTCAACAAAGCCGTGAAGAGTGAGTGGAAAGCGCCTGCCTGATGAAGTTCTGAATGTGTGGCTCCAACTGGTAAAAAGCATTAAGCGTGTTGCTTAATAGTGAAATAAGGGTGTTTCGGTGATTGAAGTAAATTTTACGCTGTTCTGAGATGGAAATTCCAAAGACCGGCGCTAAGGAGTAAGAAGGTATCATCAATAAAGGGTCTACGATTCCGTAAAATTTGGGTCATGCAACCGAGGCGCTTGATACCCGCGATGGCGTGTTCAACTGTAATACGGATGCCCGAGATTATTTTATTTTCTTGTTTTTGTTCAGGCGATAAAGGTCTTTTTCGAGTTCCTTTTTTTGGGATTTGTGTATTAGGATGCTGTTTATCTATATAGCTAAGCGACATTATTTTGATAACAGCCAGCTATGCTTCTTTGCCATATATCAGGGCATCGGCTGTAATCATTTTTAAGTCGGTTGGCTATACCTTCTTACTCCTTAGCGCCGGTCTTTGGAATTTCCATCTCAGAACAGCGTAAAATTTACTTCAATCACCGAAACACCCTTATTTCACTATTAAGCAACACGCTTATTTTCTGGTCTGCGGTCATTTTCATGCTGATCACCGCCGCTATCACGCTGGTGCAGGAAATGCGGGCCAGCAAGCGTCGCGCCGCCGCCGCCGTCTGACCACTAAAAAAAA
Source organism: Symbiopectobacterium purcellii (assembly GCF_052050035.1). Classification (GTDB taxonomy): domain Bacteria; phylum Pseudomonadota; class Gammaproteobacteria; order Enterobacterales; family Enterobacteriaceae; genus Symbiopectobacterium; species Symbiopectobacterium purcellii_A. Next base: position 964,837 of record NZ_CP189882.1, on the reverse strand, counting down.
CCGCCGCGTAGCTCAGGCTGCGCGGCGGTTGTTTGTTTCACTACACCCTATTCGATATCCATCATCAGATATCAATGTTAGCTGCTTTCAACGCGTTCTCTTCGATAAAGGCACGGCGCGGCTCAACCGCATCACCCATCAGCGTAGTAAACAGCTCATCCGCCGCCATGGCGTCTTTAACTGTCACGCGCAGCATGCGACGACTTTCCGGATCCATGGTGGTTTCCCACAACTGTTCCGGGTTCATTTCGCCCAGACCTTTGTAACGCTGGATGTTCAAACCACGGCGTGACTCTTTCACCAGCCACTCCAGCGCTTGTTCAAAGCTGCTAATCGGCTGTTTGCGCTCACCGCGTTCGATGTACGCCCCCTCTTCGAACAGGCCACGCAGCTTCTCACCCAGCAGTACGATTTTGCGGTATTCGCTGCCACGCACAAAGTTGGCATCCAGCACATAATCGGTATCTACCCCATGAGTACGCACGCGCAGTACCGGTTCGGCAAACTCTGGGTTATCGCTCAACGTTCCGCTGTAGCTGCTGCCGTGCACATCATCTTCATTGAGGGTTTTTACCAACGTCGCCAGCCAGCTTTCTACTTTGGCACGGTCTTGTAGGTGGTCTTCTGTCAGCGTGTCCTGGTAAATCAAGGCATTCAACAACGCACGCGGATAACGACGTTCCATACGATCGATCAACCGCTGTACGCCGTGGTGATCTTTCACCAGCAGTTCCACTTGCTCGCTTTGCAACGCAGGTGCCTGAGCATTGATGTGCAGCGCCGATCCATCCAGTGCCAGTGCAATCTGATACTGGTCCATCGCTTCATCATCTTTAATATACTGTTCTTGCTTGCCTTTCTTCACTTTGTACAACGGTGGTTGAGCAATAAAAACATGGCCACGTTCGATGATTTCCGGCATCTGACGGTAGAAGAAGGTCAGCAGCAACGTACGGATGTGCGCACCATCGACGTCGGCATCGGTCATGATGATGATATTGTGGTAACGCAGCTTGTCCGGATTATATTCATCGCGGCCAATGCCACAGCCCAGCGCGGTGATCAGCGTGCCCACTTCCTGAGAAGAGAGCATCTTGTCAAAGCGCGCTTTCTCCACGTTAAGGATTTTACCTTTCAGAGGCAGAATGGCCTGATTCTTACGGTTACGCCCCTGCTTGGCAGAGCCGCCCGCCGAGTCCCCTTCCACCAGGTAGAGTTCAGACAGCGCCGGATCGCGTTCCTGACAATCCGCCAACTTGCCCGGCAAGCCAGCCAGATCGAGCGCCCCTTTGCGTCGTGTCATTTCACGAGCCTTGCGTGCCGCTTCGCGCGCGCGCGCTGCATCAATAATTTTGCCGACCACGATTTTGGCATCACCCGGATTTTCCATCAGGTAATCGACCAGACGCTCGTTCATCAGCGATTCCACCGCGGTTTTCACCTCGGAAGAGACCAGTTTATCTTTGGTCTGAGAAGAGAATTTCGGGTCCGGTACTTTCACCGACACCACGGCAATCAGCCCCTCACGCGCATCGTCACCGGTAGCGCTGACTTTGGCCTTTTTGCTGTAGCCTTCTTTTTCCATGTAGCTGTTCAGCGTACGCGTCATCGCGCCACGGAAACCGGCCAGGTGTGTTCCACCATCGCGCTGCGGAATGTTGTTGGTAAAGCAGTAGATATTTTCCTGGAACCCGTCGTTCCACTGCATGGCAATTTCGACGCCGATATCGTCTTTTTCTGCGCTGAAATAGAACACCTGCGAATGAATCGGCGTCTTGTTGCGGTTCAGGTAGTCAACAAACGCCTTGATGCCGCCTTCATAGTGGAAGTGATCGGCCTTACCCTGCTCACGCTCGTCACTGAGACGGATGGAAACGCCCGAGTTCAGGAACGACAGTTCACGCAGGCGCTTGGCCAGAATTTCGTATTCGAAATCGGTCACGTTGCTGAAGGTTTCCATGCTCGGCCAGAAACGCACGGTGGTACCGGTGCGTTCAGTGTCACCGACGACGGCCAGCGGCGCCTGTGGCTCACCGTGGCGATAAATTTGGTGGTGAGTCTTACCCTCACGATAAATGGTCAGTTCCAGCTTTTCAGACAGGGCGTTGACCACGGAAACCCCTACGCCGTGCAGACCGCCGGACACTTTATAGGAGTTATCGTCAAACTTACCGCCTGCATGCAGCACGGTCATGATCACTTCGGCCGCAGAGACACCCTCTTCTTCATGAATACCGGTAGGAATGCCACGGCCATCATCCTGCACCGAAACCGAGTTATCTTTATGAATGGTAATAACAATGTCTTTGCAGAAGCCTGCGAGCGCCTCGTCGATAGCGTTGTCCACAACCTCGAATACCATGTGATGCAGGCCTGTGCCGTCATCCGTATCACCGATGTACATACCCGGGCGTTTACGTACCGCATCCAGCCCTTTCAATACTTTGATACTTGAGGAGTCATAAGAATTCGACATCAACGTTTCTCGCTCATTTTAGTCCTGTAATTGAACCGTTATTTTACCCTGTTCCACGCGGAACATCTTGCCCTTTTCACCAATCATGTCATCTATCTGTTCAGCGCTGATCGCGCTGACAAATACCTGAGCCTCGGTAGCTTTTAACCGTTCAGCCAACAAACGGCGGCGTGTACTGTCCAGTTCGGAAGCAAAATCATCTATCAGATAAATACACTTGGCACCGCTATGGCGAGTGAGGAACTCCCCCTGCGCCAATCGCAACGCACACATCAATAACTTCAACTGTCCACGCGACAGCATATCCTCCACCGCCACGCCGCCTGCACGGATACGAAAATCCGCTTTGTGCGGCCCCAGCGCGGTATAGCCTAACTGCCGGTCGCGCTCAAACTGCCTTTCCAGCAATTCGGCATAGTCGCTCTCTTTGTCCCAGCCGCGCTGGAAAGAGAATCTCAACGAAAACTCCGGCAAAAACTGTGCGCAGGTCGCGGTAATGTCTGCGGTAATCGCAGCGGTGTACTCCGCCCGCCAGGCGCTGATGCGCTCGGCCAGCGGAATAAGTTCCTGATCCCAGGCACGCAGTTGACGATACTGCCCCATCTGACGCAGCGCGGCATTACGCTGGCGCAATAACCGTTTCAGGTTGCTCCAGGCCGCGAAAAAGCCGGGCTCATGATGAAAACAGCCCCAATCGAGAAAGGCACGGCGGTATTTTGGCCCACCGTTGAGCAGCGTGAAACCCTCCGGCGTGATGAGCTGAATCGGCAGTAACTGCGCCAGATCCGCCACCTTGTGACCATCACTGCCATCAATACGCACGGTACTGTCGCCCAGCCGGTTTTTACTCAGACCTATCGAGCGTTCGCGCTCCATACCCTCCAACCGACCGTGCAGAATAAATTCGGGCTGTTCATGCCGAATCACGCGCGCCGCCTGGATAGAGCGAAACGCGCGACCGTGCCCCAACGTGTAGATGGCCTCCAGCACGCTGGTTTTTCCGCTGCCATTATCCCCCACCAAAAAATTGAATCCGGGGATGAGCGCCAAATCGGCAGAGGCGATATTACGGAAATCTTTAATCAGAAGGCGGGTGAGTGCCATGGACAACCAGATCCTGTACGCGACAACCTGCACAAATGCCGACGGCAAGCGTCGGCATTCACGCAAAAAAGAGGGCAGACCACGCGCGTCCTACTACAGACGCATCGGCATGACAACGTATGCCGCCGCCTTGCTGGCACCGTCTTCAATCTGCACGCTAGAGACAGAATCGGTCAGCAGCAAACGAACATCTTCGCACTTCAGCGCATTCAACACATCCAGCACGTAGCTGACGTTAAAGCCGATTTCCATTTCCGTGCCGTTGTACTGCACGTCCAGAATCTCTTCCGCTTCTTCCTGCTCCGGGTTATTCGCGGTAATTTTCAACTGATTTTCAATCAGGTGCAGGCGCACGCCGCGAAACTTCTCGTTTGACAGGATCGCCGCACGCGCAAATGCCTGTTTCAACAAATCGCAGCTTGCTTCCAGCGCCTTGTCCGGGTTTTTCGGCAATACGCGGCGGTAGTCAGGAAAACGCCCATCGACCAGCTTGGACGTAAAGATGAAATCCCCGACGTGGGCGCGAATGTTGTTGGTGCCGATCTGTAACTGCAATGGCGTATCACCACCGTCCAGCAGTCGCAGCAGCTCAATCACCCCTTTACGCGGCACGATCACCGAGTGGGACGGCAGCGACTGACCAATCGGCATGGCGCATACCGCAAGACGGTGGCCATCGGTCGCGACGGTGCGCAGCTCTTCCCCTTCGGTTTCAAACAACATGCCGTTGAGGTAATAGCGCACATCTTGATGCGCCATGGAAAACTGCGTGGCTTCAATCAGACGTTTCAGCGTCGCCTGCGGCAACGAGAATGCTACTTCGCTCTGCCAGTCATCCAGGTTCGGGAAATCAGACGCCGGGAGCGTGGAAAGCGAGAAACGGCTACGGCCGGAACGCACCAGCATCCGGTCGCCTTCCAGCGTGATGGTAATTTCTGCACCGTCCGGCAAGCCACGGCATATATCAAACAGTTTACGCGCTGGCACCGTGGTCGCACCGGGTTCATGGGCCTGAGACAGGGGGATCTTCGCCACCATCTCCATTTCCAGATCGGTGCCGGTCAGCGACAATGCGCCGTCCGTCACTTGCAACAACAGATTGCCCAGAATAGGCAATGTGGGACGGCCACCTAACGGGCCACTCACTTGTTGTAACGGTTTTAGCAGATGCTCGCGTTCAATAATGAATTTCATAATATTATGAAGATAATGTTCTGATTAAATTAGAGAAATCTTCCTTGATGTCGTGGCTTTCCTCACGCAGCTGCTCAATCTTGCGGCACGCATGCAGCACGGTGGTATGGTCACGACCGCCAAACGCATCACCAATTTCCGGTAAGCTGTGGTTTGTCAGCTCTTTTGCCAGCGCCATCGCCATCTGGCGCGGGCGTGCCACCGATCGGGATCGCCGTTTGGACAGCAGATCGGCGACTTTGATCTTGTAGTACTCCGCGACCGTCTTTTGAATATTGTCGATGGTCACCAACTTTTCCTGCAACGCCAACAGATCGCGCAACGCTTCGCGCACGAAATCAATGGTAATGGCGCGGCCGGTAAAATTGGCGTTAGCGATCACACGGTTCAGCGCACCTTCCAGCTCACGCACGTTAGAGCGCAGCCGCTTGGCAATAAAAAAGGCCACTTCACCCGGCAGACGAATATCATTTTCATCCGCTTTTTTCATCAGGATCGCCACGCGCGTTTCCAGTTCCGGCGGTTCGATCGCGACCGTCAATCCCCAGCCAAAGCGTGATTTCAGACGATCCTCTACCCCATTGATCTCTTTTGGATAACGATCGGAGGTCAGGATGATTTGCTGATTGCCTTCCAGCAACGCATTGAAGGTGTGGAAAAACTCCTCCTGGGAGCGCTCTTTGTTGGCAAAAAACTGAATATCATCGATCAACAAGGCATCGACGGAGCGGTAATAGCGCTTAAATTCTTCAATCGCATTGTTCTGTAAGGCTTTGACCATATCCTGTACAAAGCGTTCAGAATGCATATAGACCACTTTGGCATTATTGCGCGCAATAATGCCATTACCCACCGCGTGCAGCAGGTGGGTTTTCCCCAAACCGGTGCCACCGTAAAGAAACAGGGGATTATAGGCTCCGCCAGGGTTGTCAGCGACCTGACGCGCCGCCGCGCGCGCCAGTTGGTTAGACTTACCTTCAACGAAGTTGTCGAACGAATGCTTCGGATTGACGTTGGAACGGTAGGTATGCTCCGTTTGCGTCGCCGGTGTGTCCCAGCTGGGGCGCACGGGTGCCTGCCTGACCGGCTGCACCGCCGCCTGCGGGCTGGCAGGCTGGCTGACCGCCACCGCCGCCTGCGGGCTGGCAGGCTGGCTGACCGCCACCGCAGCCAGCGGCTTGCTGCCCACTTCAAAACGCAGCAAAGGCGCATCCATACCGCAGAAATCGTTCAGCAGGCCATTAATGTTATTGAGGTACTTGTCTCTTACCCAATCCAGCACAAAACGGTTCGGCGCGTAGAGCGCCAACGTGTTGTCGTTCAGTTCCGCCTGCAACGGACGTATCCACATGCTGAATTCTGTGGCAGGTAACTCATCCTGCAAACGGGCAAGACACTGCTGCCAAAGCGAAAGTGACACGGCGGACTCCACTCGAACAAGATTAAAATAGAAAAGAATAAGATACGTTATTTAGTGTAATTCATGATTATGACCCGGAAGCTGCAATGGCAGTCCCCTGGGTGCACCGCGCATCTGATGATGTCCATGCGGTTGCCGAGACGATCCCGAAGAAGGATCGTTCACGGGACGGCGAATCATAACCTAATCCTCGGCAGAGATCTTCCCTTTCTGCACAGTTTCGATCCTTTTTATCCACAGGCTATTCTTATCATTCATGGCCGCCACGTGCCGCACAACGATGTCGCAGGCTTGTATCATGCGGACACCTAGCATAACTGAATCAACATTCACGCTGGAGTGACAGCGATCATGATCCTGCATTAAGAATCGTGTCAGGATCCTTGCGATTTAATGCAGAGTACGTATAATCATCAGCCCGACGCGTTGATGCTCTTCTGTGCTATTTCAGACAGAAAATTCCCCAAATTTATTGCGGAAAGGGCTCCATAGGCGTGTGATGTCAATTGACTCGGGACTGTACAATTATTACAATCCCGCCTCTTTATCTTTGATGTATGCGATTGAGGCGTCGGTCAGTGTTCACGCCGGAGCGCCAAACGCGTTTACTGTGAAGTCAATTATCCAAGTTTAGGTAGAAATCGCCATGAAACGCACTTTCCAACCGTCCGTATTGAAGCGTAACCGTAGCCACGGTTTCCGTGCTCGTATGGCCACTAAAAATGGTCGTCAGGTTCTGGCCCGCCGTCGTGCAAAAGGCCGTACTCGTCTGACTGTTTGTAAGTAATAAAAGCTAACCCTCCTAGTGGTTAATCTCGCTTTTCCCAGGGAGTTACGTTTGTTAACTCCCAGCCATTTCACTTTCGTCTTCCAGCAGCCGCATCGGGCTGGCACGCCGCAAATCACCATCCTCGGCCGCCTGAATTCGCTGGGGCATCCTCGCATCGGTCTTACTGTCGCTAAAAAGCATGTCAAACGGGCGCATGAACGCAATCGGATTAAACGTCTGACGCGGGAAAGCTTTCGTTTACATCAACATACCCTACCTGCGATGGATTTTGTGGTGATCGCCAAAAAAGGGGTAGCCGACCTGGATAATCGCGCGTTGACGGAAGCATTGGAAAATTTATGGCAACGGCACTGTCGCTTGGCTCGCGCCTCCTGATCGGGCTGATACGCGGTTATCAGCTCGTTATAAGTCCGTTGTTAGGGCCTCATTGCCGTTTTCGCCCAACCTGTTCACAATACGGCATTGAGGCGATACGCAGGTTCGGCATGATAAAAGGCAGTTTGTTGACGCTTAAACGCGTATTAAAATGCCACCCTTTGAACCCTGGTGGTGATCATCCCGTACCGCCAAAACCCGACAATAACAGAGAACATTAACGATGGATTCGCAACGCAATCTTCTTCTCATCGCTCTGCTATTCGTAAGCTTTCTGATCTGGCAGACGTGGGAGACGGACAAAAATCCGCCTGCCGCTTCAACGCAAGCCATCCAGCAAGCGACGAACGCAGTCAACGGTGATAACGCCAGCCAGGGCGTGCCTAACAGCGGTCAGGGTAAACTGATCAAGGTGAAAACCGACGTACTGTCGTTGACTATCAATACGCGCGGCGGCGATATCGAACAAGCCAATCTGCTGGCGTTCCCTGACAAACTGCACTCTGCTACGCCATTCCTGCTGCTGGAAACCACGCCGGAATTTGTGTATCAGGCACAGAGTGGATTGAAGGGTAAACACGGTCCGGATAACCCGTCGAACGGCGCACGTCCGCTGTTTACTGCTGCACAGGATCACTTTGAACTGGCTGACGGACAGGACGCACTGACCATTCCGTTGACCTACACCAACGCTGACGGCGTGACCTTCACCAAAACGTTCGTGCTTAAACGTGGCAACTATGCGCTGAACGTAAACTACAACGTGAACAACACCAGCGAGAAGCCGTTGGAGTTGACGCTGTTTGGTCAGTTGAAACAGTCTATTGACCTGCCGAAACACCGCGACACTGGCAGCAATAACTTTGCACTTCATACCTATCGTGGCGCCGCGTTCTCCTCCAGCGACGATAAGTACAAGAAATACAGCTTCAGCGACATGAAAGAAAACCTGAACGTCACCACTGAGGGTGGCTGGGTTGCCATGTTGCAGCAGTATTTTGCTACCGCATGGATTCCGACCACCGCGGGTGCCAACACCTTCTATACCTCACAGTTGGGTAACGGTTTGGCCGCCATTGCCTTTAAAGCCACGCCGGTAACGGTTGACGCTGGCGCCCAGAAAGACATCAGCGCAGTACTGTGGGTTGGTCCGGAAATTCAGGACAAGATGGCGGCGATTGCACCGCATCTGGACCTGTCAGTGGATTACGGTTGGTTATGGTTTATCTCCCAGCCGCTGTTCAAACTGCTGAAATTCCTGCACGGCTTCATCGGTAACTGGGGCTTCTCCATCATTGCCATCACCTTTATCGTGCGCGGTATCATGTACCCGCTGACTAAGGCACAGTACACCTCGATGGCGAAAATGCGTATGCTGCAACCGAAAATGCAAGCCATGCGCGAGCGTATCGGTGATGACAAGCAGCGCATGAGCCAAGAGATGATGGAGCTGTACAAAGCGGAGAAAGTGAACCCGCTGGGCGGCTGCTTCCCGCTGCTGATCCAGATGCCTATCTTCCTGGCGTTGTACTACATGCTGATGAGCTCGGTTGAGCTGCGCCATGCGCCGTTCATCCTGTGGATCACTGACCTCTCTGCACAAGACCCGTTCTACATTCTGCCGATCCTGATGGGTATCACGATGTTCTTCATTCAGAAGATGTCGCCAACCACCGTGACCGACCCGATGCAGCAGAAGATCATGACCTACATGCCGGTTATCTTTACCGTGTTCTTCCTGTGGTTCCCGTCAGGTCTGGTGCTGTACTATATCGTCAGCAACCTGGTCACCATTATCCAGCAGCAGTTGATTTACCGTGGGCTGGAGAAGAAAGGCCTGCACAGCCGCGACAAGAAAGAGAAGAAATAAGCGGACTGCACTAGGCTGTGTCCCTTAATTGCACGATAGATGAAAAATCGTACAAAGCAGGCTGTTTTTGACAGTAAAAAAAACCAAAATCAGTCCAAAAAACGAACAGATTCGATGTGTTTTTCTCATTTCCAATCAGTGAAAATTAATTAAGGGACACAGCCTAGTCTGAGAATAAGGCGGCTATGGGCCGCCTTATTTTTTTGTTTAATTGCCACAGAGAAGCCATCATGAGCCATACCGATACCATCGTAGCCCAAGCCACACCCCCCGGACGCGGCGGCGTAGGTATTTTGCGCGTGTCCGGCAAGCAGGCTGCCGAAGTGGCGCGCGCCGTGCTGGGTAAATTACCCAAACCGCGCCATGCGGATTATCTGCCGTTTCGCGATGCCGACGGTAGCGCGCTGGATCAGGGTATTGCCATCTGGTTTCCTGGCCCCAACTCATTCACCGGCGAGGACGTGCTGGAACTGCAAGGGCACGGTGGCCCGGTTATCCTTGATTTGCTGATGCAGCGCATTCTGGCACTGCCCGGCCTGCGCATTGCACGCCCCGGCGAGTTCTCCGAGCGCGCGTTTCTCAATGACAAGCTCGATCTGGCGCAGGCCGAAGCTATCGCAGACCTGATCGATGCCAGCTCCGAGCAAGCGGCACGATCTGCGCTGAACTCCTTGCAAGGCGCCTTCTCTACCCGCATTCACCGTCTGGTGGAAGCGCTGATTCACCTGCGCATCTATGTTGAGGCGGCCATTGATTTTCCTGATGAAGAGATCGATTTCCTTTCTGACGGCAAGATTGAAGCGGAACTCAACGGCGTGATGGCCGATCTGGCGGATGTTCAGGCCGAAGCGCATCAAGGCAGTCTGCTGCGTGAAGGCATGAAGGTAGTGATTGCAGGTCGCCCCAATGCGGGAAAATCAAGCCTGCTCAACGCACTGGCCGGGCGTGAGGCGGCAATCGTGACCGCTATCGCGGGCACCACACGCGACGTACTGCGCGAGCATATTCATATCGACGGCATGCCGCTGCATATCATCGACACCGCCGGGCTGCGCGATGCCAGCGACGAAGTGGAGCGCATCGGCATTGAACGCGCCTGGCAAGAGATTGAACAGGCGGATCGCGTACTGTTTATGGTCGATAGCACCACCACCGATGCCACATCGCCTGCCGAAATCTGGCCAGAGTTTATGGCGCGCTTGCCCACCACACTGCCGATTACCGTCGTGCGCAATAAAGCCGATATTACGGGCGAGCAACAAGGCATTGAAGAGGTAAACACTTACTCACTGATTCGCCTGTCCGCCAAAACCGGTGATGGTGTCGATATCCTGCGTAACCATCTAAAACAGAGCATGGGCTTTACCAGCAACACCGAAGGGGGCTTCCTGGCACGCCGCCGCCACCTGCAAGCGCTGGAAACCGCCGCACAGCATCTGGAACAGGGCAAAGAACAGTTAGTGAGCGCTTACGCAGGTGAACTGCTGGCAGAAGAGCTGCGGCTGGCGCAGCAGGCACTGAGTGAGATCACCGGGGAATTTACTTCCGATGACTTGTTGGGACGGATTTTCTCGAGTTTTTGTATTGGGAAGTAGTCGGCCTAGACGCGCAAAAGGCCCCCAATCGGGTGCCTATTCCCACCCGGTCATTAATCGCCTTGCTCTCGCCTGCATGCTTTCGAGAATCGCATCACGAATTAATGCAGGAAAATCAGCAGACAGTTGGTTTCTGGCTTTCGCCACAACCGCATCCATCGATTGTGCAAATTCCGTCAGAATGTTTTCCATCGATTCTCTGGCAAAGCCTACGGCCTGCGCCGTTTGGAAAAAGTGCCGTGGAAAGATGTGCTCAATGGCGTATTTTTTGCCTTTTGAGCCAGCCAACCCCATCGCCAGTGTAGCCTCGCTGCGATCAATTCCCCGCTCCCCCATCGCCGGGTACATAAAACTAGTTGCTGAATAGAGACTTGCATTTTTTGTCAGGCTATTGAGAATAAAAAGAGGTTTAACTTAGAGAATAAAGGTTTGAAATGATCAACAAAGAGCGGTTGTTACGAGATAATCGTTTATGTAAAGCAATCATTGGATTATCAGTCGAAGAATTGAAAAATTTAGCCGCTGAATTTTCAGCTTGTTATTTGATTTATCGGAAAAAGAATCGAAAAGATCACGAGCGGCAGATGGGTGCAGGGCAGAAAGGATTTATCCCAACCCCATTAGATAAACTGCTTTTTATTTTATTGTATTTAAAATGTTATCCGACCTATGATTTGCAAGGACTTCTTTTTGGTTTAGATAGAACACGGGTATGTCGCTGGGTAAAAATATTATTGCCGGTTTTAGAGATGACCTTGGGGCGAGAATGTGTTTTGCCCGCTCGTCAAATTCGCTCTGCTGAGGAATTTTTTCGCGCCTTTCCTGGAGTTAAAGACGTCTTTATTGATGGGACAGAGCGACCTGTCCAAAAGCCTAAGAATCTGCGTCGGCGAAAAAAAATGTATTCGGGAAAGAAAAGACAGACCACTCGAAAAGGGCTTATTATGACTGACGAAACAAGGCAAATTGGATTTATCCCCATGAGCAAAAATGGGCGCCGTCACGATAAACGCTTACTCGATAAAGTCGATATAATTCGCCATATTCCTCCTGAGGTAACCATCTGGGCAGATACCGGTTTTCAAGGTATAGATAAACAGCATCCTAATACACAAATTCCAAAAAAAGGAACTCGAAAAAGACCTTTATCGCCTGAACAAAAACAAGAAAATAAAATAATCTCGGGCATCCGTATTACAGTTGAACACGCCATCGCGGGTATCAAGCGCCTCGGTTGCATGACCCAAATTTTACGGAATCGTAGACCCTTTATTGATGATACCTTCTTACTCCTTAGCGCCGGTCTTTGGAATTTCCATCTCAGAACAGCGTAAAATTTACTTCAATCACCGAAACACCCTTATTTCACTATTAAGCAACACGCTTATAGAAAGAATGTCATAGAAAGGCGTGAGGCGATAGCGCCCCTCAGATTCAATAAACAGGGAAAAGTTTTTCGCATGCCCATCCGTGGCCGCCAATAGCCAAAACAGCACCTGGGTCTTCATAAAGCGATAGCGATCCTGTGCTGGATCGACCGAACCCAACAGATACGCCATAATGGCGGAAATGCCCGGCCCACCATGATTTTCGTATTTCCGTGCGGAAGGCACGTTTAATACCTGGCAAAAATCCTCCTGAGGCAACCGCATAATCCAACGGCCATCCGAGGCATATTTACGATCAAAACGTTCTACCGCCAGCGCTTTTATCTTGCCAGTTTTTATCATAAAACAGTGCGGTACCGGCAGCCCAAACGCCTTGGCAATGAGCATGCACAGATATTCATTCTCAACGCTGTCAGACATATCGATTGAGTAAGAGTGACTCTCGATTTTACCAATCGGTAACTTGATGATGTGGGTAGTGGGTGTGGTATTAAAGGGCAGGCACCAGCTATCACCCCGATAGAGCAGTGCCGTCTTTTCCTGTGCGCCTGCGATAGAGATGCGAAAATCATCTTCTGCGTCAATCATTCCTAGCGGGGCATCAGACAGATATCGCTCCAGTATGTTTTCAAGCTGTTGCTCGGATAAGGTTTTGTATTCTATCTGTTTTATTTTGCCAGCCGCAGTACCCTGCGGCATCAATTGCAATGCCCCGACGCTGTCCTTCCCTACTTTAGCCAGCAGATCAAACGGCTGGGTGGAATCCGCCCGGTGCCTGGCAATAATGCGTCTTCTGATATCCTGGTTGTCTGGCAACAAATTGTCGAAGAAGTTATAAACTTCATCACCTTGGTAAGGCTGATGGCGTAGCGGCATCGAGAGCGAGATGGGGCGACTGCCCGGCAACCCAAGCCAGTCCGCATCATAGGAAAAATGATGGGCGCCGCTACAGGTTTTGGTCAGTATCCCCACTCGATAGCTGTTCATGTAAACATCGAGCGCCGCCATTACCATTCTTCCTTCCACGATGGTGTTACAACAGGGTCTTCGTTATTGGCAGCCGTTGCGTTTCTAGGCGTCACAGTCAGTTCTAAATTCAATGCCGACAGGATTTTAAAGAAGGTTTCCAGCTTGGTAGAATCAGGGTGTTGTTCAAAGCTGGATACCGTGTCCTGACGAATCCCCACTTTGTTGGCTACTTTCCCTTGTGATAGCTTCTGCATAATACGAACATCTTTTAGATAGCTGCTAAGCTGCTTGCTGTTGGTGACCTTCATTATCTTATCCTACCGGTTGTAGACGGTAAGATAATTATTACACGCTTTGGCAGGTAAAACAAGAATTACACGCTATAGGCGTTAAATACAAATTTATCGGTCATAGCGTGTAAAGAAGAGATAAGTAACATAAGGTCAGTGCCACAATGAACGATCCCCACCGCAGCCCCAAAACCGAGAACCTACATGCTAAAAGATTTTATCAAGCCAGAGGCGATTGAAACCGTCCTCCCGCTGTATCGTGAGCTGGTTGAGGCCACCAAGAAAGAGCAGCTGGGCATTGCCTACGATTTGTATGTCGACGAGAAAGACATCGGGCACTTCATCTTCATCGAGGAGTGGCCAGATCGTTTGGCACTCGATGCACATTGTGCTAGGCTGTGTCCCTTAATTACGTAACCGGGCGTAAAACAAGCGGATGCAGCCCAGTTTCACCATTGCTAGATAGTTTCTTGCCGTTTTTTCATAACGTGTGGCAATCCGTCTATATTCCTTTAAACGGCCAAAACATCTTTCTACAACGTTGCGACGGCGATAAGCATCACGATAAAGTTGTGAGCGTCCATCTGAAGCCAGTTTTTCATTTGATTTTCGGGGAATAACCGCTCTTATCCCTTTTCTTTTCAACTCGTTACGGAGTGCATTGCCAGAGTAGGCTTTGTCAGCCAGTACCGCATGACCACGACGCTTCATGCTACCGTTCTGCCGTTGCACGCAAATGCCGTCCAGGAGTCGTAACGCGAACAGGCTTTCGTGAGCCTGCACAGCACTCAGTACGATATTTAGCGGGATGCCGCTTGCGTCAGTCGCCATGTGGATTTTGGTGCCATAACCACCTCGTGAGCGACCCAGGCTGTTATCGTTGGTAATATCGGGGGCTTTGTTGAATAAATCAGAATTAGCCGACAGGATGACTCCCTCTGCTACACCTGTTATCCGATCCTGACGCTGTGTGGCATACCCAACAACGTCATACGGTTCAGCGCTTTGACCATCGCTATGGCTTCACCTACTTGAGCCTCATAGTCACGCAGGCTCAGATGGCCACCCAGCAAAGTTTTTATGCGGAACATCGCTGTTTCTGCCACTGAACGCCGGTGATAACCCACTTTCTTTTTCCACATATCATTACTCCCGCTCAGACGCTGATTCGCCACCGCATGGTTACGTTCATGGTACTTGTCCGGCCAGTATTTGGCTCCGCTTCGCGGCGGGATAAGGGGCCTGATTTTCTTTCTCAGCAACGCATCGTGGCAGTATAGCCAACCGACTTAAAAATGATTACAGCCGATGCCCTGATATGTGGCAAAGAAGCATAGCTGGCTGTTATCAAAATAATGTCGCTTAGCTATAACGGGCGTCATAAGCACCGTCTGCTGACACTTCCCTGATTTTCCGGTGGGTTTGGTTAATCAGGCCCGGCAGTGCCTGCGCATCTGTCGTTCCGCTGAGCGATAAGTCGGCACAGATAATCTCATGCGTCGCACTGTCTGCTGCCAGATGAAGCTTGCGCCACACTCTTCGTCTGTCAGCCCCATGCTGCCTGACTTTCCATTCACCTTCGCCAAAGACCTTCAGACCGGTACTGTCGATGACCAGATGCGAGATTTCACCACGCGTTGGCGTTTTTATGCTGATACTGACGGTTTTTGCCCGCCGACTGACCAGAGAGTAGTCCGGGCAGCGCAGTGGCAGGCTCATCAGGGCTTTGTTGAATAATTTAACCGTTTGATTTACATCTTCTTTAGTTAGAATGCATTTACAGAGAATGTATTTTGTTAGAACGACAAATCAAATAGTTAGCACAATAAAAAGCATTCCGAGAGGAAAAATTAGTCGTTGAAATTTTATAATGCTTATATAAATCAGTATCTTAAATTATTCAACAAAGCCGCTCATCAGTGTAAAAACCGAGTCGACAAAGCCCTGTAATGCCCGGAGCGACAGGTTAAACACGCGCTTTATCATCAAAACCGTGGTAACAGCCATATCGGTGTAGTAAAGCGGCCGACCGCGACCTTCAGGCGAAGCACTAAGCGTGTTGCTTAATAGTGAAATAAGGGTGTTTCGGTGATTGAAGTAAATTTTACGCTGTTCTGAGATGGAAATTCCAAAGACCGGCGCTAAGGAGTAAGAAGGTATAGCCAAGCGACATTATTTTGATAACAGCCAGCTATGCTTCTTTGCCGCATATCAGGGCATAGGATGTAATCATTTTTAAGTCGGTTGGCTATATCATCAATAAAGGGTCTACGATTCCGTAAAATTTGGGTCATGCAACCGAGGCGCTTGATACCCGCGATGGCGTGTTCAACTGTAATACGGATGCCCGAGATTATTTTATTTTCTTGTTTTTGTTCAGGCGATAAAGGTCTTTTTCGAGTTCCTTTTTTTGGGATTTGTGTATTAGGATGCTGTTTATCTATACCTTGAAAACCGGTATCTGCCCAGATGGTTACCTCAGGAGGAATATGGCGAATTATATCGACTTTATCGAGTAAGCGTTTATCGTGACGGCGCCCATTTTTGCTCATGGGGATAAATCCAATTTGCCTTGTTTCGTCAGTCATAATAAGCCCTTTTCGAGTGGTCTGTCTTTTCTTTCCCGAATACATTTTTTTTCGCCGACGCAGATTCTTAGGCTTTTGGACAGGTCGCTCTGTCCCATCAATAAAGACGTCTTTAACTCCAGGAAAGGCGCGAAAAAATTCCTCAGTAGAGCGAATTTGACGAGCGGGCAAAACACATTCTCGCCCCAAGGTCATCTCTAAAACCGGCAATAATATTTTTACCCAGCGACATACCCGTGTTCTATCTAAACCAAAAAGAAGTCCTTGCAAATCATAGGTCGGATAACATTTTAAATACAATAAAATAAAAAGCAGTTTATCTAATGGGGTTGGGATAAATCCTTTCTGCCCTGCACCCATCTGCCGCTCGTGATCTTTTCGATTCTTTTTCCGATAAATCAAATAACAAGCTGAAAATTCAGCGGCTAAATTTTTCAATTCTTCGACTGATAATCCAATGATTGCTTTACATAAACGATGGCTTTGTTGAATAATTTAACCGTTTGATTTACATCTTCTTTAGTTAGAATGCATTTACAGAGAATGTATTTTGTTAGAACGACAAATCAAATAGTTAGCACAATAAAAAGCATTCCGAGAGGAAAAATTAGTCGTTGAAATTTTATAATGCTTATATAAATCAGTATCTTAAATTATTCAACAAAGCCATAAACGATTATCTCGTAACAACCGCTCTTTGTTGATCATTTCAAACCTTTATTCTCTAAGTTAAACCTCTTTTTATTCTCAATAGCCTGACAAAAAATGCAAGTCTCTATTCAGCAACTAGTTTACTGTCAGTCCATGCAGCGATGGCGGACTCATCAAGCCAGACCGTCAGGGAGCCGCGTTGTCTGAGTGCTTTGTTGTAGGTGGGCCAGTTGGTGATTTTAAACTTTTGCTTTGCCATGGGGAGCTTGCTATCGGGAGCGATGATAGTGCTCTGATCCGGCGATCCCCTGAAAGTTCGATTTATTCAACAAAGCCAATATCGGGATGTTTTTTTGAGCGCCAGCCGCACATTTGAGCGCAAGGATATTGCTGCCATCCAGCGCAGTGGCTGACCAGTCAACAGGCCCATTCCCACTCGAAACTCAACAAAGTGACCCACTTGCCAGAGTCGGATAAAATCACCGTTCTGGCCATACTGGAGAGCCTGTTGCATGCAGGGAAAACATCTGACTCAGAAAGAACGGTTCTACATCGAAAAGCGGCGTGGTGAAGGTGTCAACCAAGCTACCATCGCCAGAGAGCTTGCTCTGCCTCGCTCGACCATCAGCAGGGAACTCAGACGCAATACCGACCCTACTTTCAATGGTGTCTACTGCTGTAGAAGGGCGGACACTCTGGCCCGGGAACGCCGTCATAAGCCTCTGCCAAACAATGCTTTTTACCCGTTGGAGCCACACATTCAGAACTTCATCAGTCAGGCGCTTTCCACTCACTCTTCACCTGAAATCATCAGTGGCCGTTTGCACCTGGAATTCGGTATATCTGTCAGCAAGAATACGCTATATAGCCAAGCGACATTATTTTGATAACAGCCAGCTATGCTTCTTTGCCGCATATCAGGGCATAGGATGTAATCATTTTTAAGTCGGTTGGCTATATCGCTATATCCTGCAGGAGAGACAGGCTGGCGGGGAGCTATATCAGCAACTTCCTCATCGGGGAAAACGTTACAGGTACAATGCCGAAAACCTCAAATCAGGCCCTATTCCCAACCGTGTTGGTATTGAGTATCGCCCAGCTCAAGCCGAGCTTAAACAGGAGCCTGGCCACTTCGAAATTGACACTATTTTTGGCAAAGACCAGAAGTCATTCTTGTTAACCATCGTAGATAACGCATTGAAAACCGTCATCATTCGCAAACTGCCTAATAAGCGCGCGGAGACTGTGGTTGCTGCTTTCAGGGACATTGAAGCTAATACCTTTTGCAAGTTTAAGACCCTAACAGCTGATAACGGCCCTGAATTCGCTCTGCACGAGCAAATTACTCAAATCACAGGGGCGCAGGTCTACTTTGCCCATCCTTATCATTCCTGGGAGAGGGGCTTGAATGAGCACACCAACGGGCTGATACGACGTTTTTACCCAAAGGGAACAGACTTCAGTCAGGTCAGTCATCGTAAGATTGCCGAACTCGAACACATACTCAATACAAGGGGCAGAAAATCGCTGGGCTATCGTTCCCCCAATGAGGTATTTTTAACGCACTTACTGGTGGCATAAGCCTCTACCGTTTTGTTGCGTTTCGAGTGGGAATGGGGCCTCCACTCGCGCCATCGATGATAAAAATGCATTTTTTTCTTCCCTGGGGTATCAATGTAAATCGGTTTGCGGACTTTACATGCAGCGTAGAAACACGTGAAAAAATTTCACGTAAGCCGACAAGCGTAAAGTTGCATTTGCTAAAAATTCTCACATCCATGGTGTTTTGACTTTATGAGTTTATTTAAAAAAAACATATCTCAAATATTGTTGTCAATATTGCGCTCGTCGGGTTAGTCATCCAAAAATCACTGTGAAATAATCTGAAATATTTATCTGTTTTACGGATCCACTATCTCAAAAATAGGACTAAAGAAAATAATCATCCTATCTCAATGATAAAATTGACAAATTTCTACAACTCTCGCGAGGCTATCATATCAAATTTAGGGAATTTTCCTATTAAAAAATATAATGCATTGAAAATACAGCGTGTTACGCTATTGAATTAATAGGTATTGGCGAAAATATTAATTGGTATAATTGATTGAATTTTGGTGATTAATTACTTTTATTTATTTGAATAATGGTGGGATATTGATGAAGGTGAACATCTTTTATTTCTTATACCGTCAGAAGGGGCAGCATCGTTATTATGAATTATCCCTATCAGTTAAATGGTCTCTCTGTTAAGGATAAAACAATCACGTAGGCGCAATCCCTTCAGCATATAATTGCAGCGACGTACTGAGGTGATACCTCGCTGCGGTGAGTGTATCGATTAGGTTACTTGCCTGCGGCGATACGATCGCGAATATGTTGCGCGCGTTCTTCGGCGGCAGGGTGTGAATCAAACATACTGCTTTGTCGGCCCGCATCCAGTTTGGCCAATTTCTCAAAGCTACTGGCTAACCCTTGTTGGTCGATGTTACGCCGTTTTAGTAAGTCGAAAGAGTAGTCGTCGGCCTGACGCTCTTGCGTTTGAGAAAACTGAGCATTCACCAACTGTTCTCCCATATCAGCCAACTGGGATTGTGATAACGATGTTGCCACGCCGCCTGCCGAGGCGACAGCAGTGCGGGCCGCGCAGGTGGCATAGGCCACCTGCATCGCCTTACGGCTATGACCCAAGGCCACATGCCCCATTTCATGCCCCAGCACACCTTCGACTTCATTGTCCGTCATGATATCCATCAATCCGCTGTAGACGCGAATGCAGCCATTGGCCATTGCCCAGGCATTCACGTCTTTGGTCAGGTACACCTTATAGTTGGCGGGAGTGCCATTGATGTCGTGCCCGAGCGCATCGGCGATGTTGTTCAGTCGTTTCGTATAGCTGCTATCGGCGGGGGCGATGTTGGCCTCTTTATCCATTTGTGCACAAGACTGTTCGCTGAGCGTTTTGACTTGCGCATCGTTCAGCGTTGCCGCCTGAAACGCTTGCAACCCAGATTGCATCAGCGTGTTGTTATCCAGATTTTGACAGCCGCTCAGCAGGCTGGTGATAGTCAGAGCTAACAGCGGTGTTCTGATCCTCATACCCTTATTTTCCTCACTGGTTTCTAGACACATGCAGGTTCTGCTGACGGTAGGGCAGAAACGATGTTCTTTTTAATCGGCCACTATGATGAAACTCGGTTTCAAAATAGAGGAAAGCGAATGGTCTTAATATCAGAAAACGGCGAATTCACTCGTACTTTCAGCAGGCTTTGTTGCATGTATGATAGTTAAAATCCTGTTTGGCGCAAAATAGCCATGAAATCCTGTTATTTCGCCAATGGTTCCATGTGCAATCGCCTGCATTTTCATGTACATTTATAGCTATCTCTCTTAGGTCTTTCTGGCTAACGTATTGATTATTAAACGTATGTTTGGTGAGACATCTGTTCAATTCGATCCGGAGTAAAGCATGTCCTCTCGTAAAGAACTTGCCAACGCAATCCGTGCACTCAGCATGGATTGCGTGCAAAAAGCCAAATCCGGTCACCCGGGCGCACCCATGGGTATGGCAGATATCGCCGAAGTCGTGTGGCGCGATTACCTTAATCACAACCCGGCTAACCCGCACTGGGCCAACCGCGACCGTTTCGTTCTCTCCAACGGTCACGCTTCCATGCTCATCTACAGCCTGCTGCACCTCACCGGCTACAACCTGCCGATTGAAGAGCTCAAGAATTTCCGCCAACTGCATTCCAAAACCCCGGGGCACCCGGAGTACGGTTACACCGACGGCGTGGAAACCACCACCGGCCCACTCGGGCAGGGTATCGCCAACGCGGTCGGCATGGCCCTGGCGGAACGCACGCTGGCGGCGCAGTTCAACCGCCCGGGTCACGATATCGTTGACCACTTCACCTACGTGTTCATGGGTGATGGCTGCATGATGGAAGGCATCTCCCACGAGGTGTGCTCGCTGGCCGGAACCCTGAAGCTGGGCAAGCTGGTGGCGTTCTATGATGACAACGGCATCTCCATTGACGGTCATGTGGAAGGCTGGTTTACCGATGACACCGCAGCACGCTTTGAAGCGTACGGCTGGCACGTGGTGCGCGGCGTCGACGGCCATGACGCCGATGCCATCACCCGCGCTGTCGAACAAGCACGCGCTGTAACGGACAAACCGTCCCTGCTGATGTGCAAAACCGTGATTGGTTTTGGTTCACCGAACAAGGCCGGTACTCACGATTCCCACGGTGCGCCGCTGGGTGACGCTGAAGTGGCCGCTTCACGCGAACAACTGGGCTGGAAATACCCGCCGTTTGAAATCCCTGCTGAAATCTATGCCGCCTGGGATGCCAAGGCCGCTGGCGCGCAGAAAGAAAGCGCCTGGAGCGAGACGTTTGCCGCCTATGCCAAGGCCTATCCGGAACTGGCTGCCGAATTCAAACGCCGCACCGTTGGCGACCTGCCGACCAACTGGCAGGCTGATGCT
This sequence comes from Symbiopectobacterium purcellii, assembly GCF_052050035.1. GTDB lineage: Bacteria > Pseudomonadota > Gammaproteobacteria > Enterobacterales > Enterobacteriaceae > Symbiopectobacterium > Symbiopectobacterium purcellii_A. Next base: position 943,635 of record NZ_CP189882.1, on the reverse strand, counting down.
CAGAAATTCATTGAAGAACTGCAAGCCAACCCGGCAAAAATTGCCAGCCGCAAAGCCTCGCAGAACGCGCTGGAAGCCTACGGCAAGCTGCTGCCGGAATTCCTCGGTGGCTCTGCCGACCTGGCACCGAGCAACCTGACCATCTGGTCCGGCTCGGTCTCGCTGGATAAAGACCCGGCAGGCAACTACATCCACTACGGGGTGCGCGAGTTCGGCATGACCGCCATCGCCAACGGTCTGGCGCTGTACGGCGGCTTCCTGCCGTATACCGCGACCTTCCTGATGTTTGTGGAATATGCCCGTAACGCGCTGCGCATGGCCGCGCTGATGAAAATCCGCAGCATCTACGTCTATACCCATGACTCCATCGGTCTGGGTGAAGACGGCCCGACGCACCAGCCGGTAGAGCAAATGGCAAGCTTGCGTGTGACGCCAAACATGAGCACCTGGCGTCCGGCGGATCAGGTAGAAACCGCGGTGGCATGGAAATACGCCATCGAGCGTAAGGATGGCCCGACGGCGCTGATCCTGTCGCGTCAAAACCTGGCCCAACAGGCACGCACCGCGCAGCAACTGGCGGACGTGGCGAAAGGAGCTTACGTACTGAAAGACAGCGACGGCCAACCGGACCTGATCCTGATTGCTACCGGTTCAGAAGTGGAGCTTGCAGTGGCGGCCTACGACGTGCTGAGCGCGCAGGGCCACAAGGTACGCGTGGTCTCCATGCCGTCTACCGATGCATTCGACAAGCAGGATGCGGCCTACCGTGAAGCAGTGCTGCCGAAAGCGGTGAGCGCTCGCGTGGCGATCGAAGCAGGCATTGCAGACTACTGGTACAAATATGTCGGCCTGAACGGCGCGATTGTGGGCATGACCAGCTTCGGCGAATCGGCTCCGGCGGAAAAACTGTTCGAGGTGTTTGGCTTTACGGTGGATAACGTGGTGGCAAAAGCCAGCGCGTTGCTGAAGTAAGCCTTATACCCTAAGTTGCGGGAAGGCGGCAAGGAAGAGACAAATCTGTCTGGAACCGATTTGAACAGCGTATACACTGGCCCGAAGGGCGAATCTCAGGGATGAGATGCATTAATCCCGAAGAGCTTACCCAGGTATAGCCAAGCGACATTATTTTGATAACAGCCAGCTATGCTTCTTTGCCGCATATCAGGGCATAGGATGTAATCATTTTTAAGTCGGTTGGCTATACTGCCACGATGCGTTGCTAAGAAAGAAAATCAGGCCCCTTATCCCGCCGCGAAGCGGAGCCAAATACTGGCCGGACAAGTACCATGAACGTAACCATGCGGTGGCGAATCAGCGTCTGAGCGGGAGTAATGATATGTGGAAAAAGAAAGTGGGTTATCACCGGCGTTCAGTGGCAGAAACAGCGATGTTCCGCATAAAAACTTTGCTGGGTGGCCATCTGAGCCTGCGTGACTATGAGGCTCAAGTAGGTGAAGCCATAGCGATGGTCAAAGCGCTGAACCGTATGACGTTGTTGGGTATGCCACACAGCGTCAGGATCGGATAACAGGTGTAGCAGAGGGAGTCATCCTGTCGGCTAATTCTGATTTATTCAACAAAGCCGTCGGGTTCTGACTGGCTGGGAGAAGAAAGTCGAAAATTATGAGGCGATGCTGCATTTTACCTGCGGCATCATTGTCTGGAATAAAATCCTATTGGGATAGGTTCTTAGTCCCAGATCCAATAAAGGACGCTCAACCTGATTAGGCTGTGTCCCTTAATTGCTTGAGCTATAGTATCCATCTGTTTCTAAGACACTTTGGATTATGGCTCGCTACGATCTTTCTGATGAAGCATGGGCAATCATTGAGCACTTGTTACCAACCGTTTTGACATCTCCGCAGGCAGGCCGGCCATGGGCAGAACATCGCAAAATCGTCAACGGCATGTTCTGGATACTGTGTTCAGGTGCCCCATGGCGTGATTTACCTGAACGTTACGGCCCATGGAAAACCGTTTATAACCGTTTCAATAGATGGTCAAAGTCTGGAGTTATTAACATTATTTTTAATAAGTTACTTTCATTTCTTGATGCTCATGGACTTGTTCTGGTCAGCCACTGCGCTGGATGGCAGCAATATCCGTGCGCTCAAATGTGCGGCTGGCGCTCAAAAAAACATCCCGATATTACCAACGATAACAGCCTAGGTCGCTCAGAACGAAGCAGCCTGGCGGCTGCAAATCGAAGTGTGGCAGAATAGCGATATTCTGAAACCCGCCAGCCGAAGATTATCCCGTGTCACATTCCCCTGAGCATCAGCGCGTTCATACAAAAATGGTTAAGCAGATTTTCAAAACGGTGGCCCGACAGGGCAACCTCCCTTACCAGCAATTCCGCCTTTTCGTTGACAACGATCCTGACTGCACAGAGTGGTTCTGGACCACCTTCTACAGTGAATTCCCTGATTCTCCGTACCACTACGTTGCCTTCTGCCATACCTGTCGCCGGTTTGACCTGTACGAAACCGAAGCGGAGATGCTCTCCGATGACCCGCACGGATGATTCCGGCATACAGCCCCGCCCCATGAAGACGCTGTTTCAGCGCAACAGGGCATGGGCTGACATCATGGAGGCATACCCGCTCCGGCCTGTAGAGATTGAGGTTGTCACAAAGATGCTGGCCTGCGGCACCCCACTGACGGGCAGCCGGGAATTTCGCTGCAGCAACCCCGACTGCACTCACCACCGTTACATCCATCAGAGCTGCCACGGACGCGGATGTCCGACCTGCGGCAAAAAGGCCACCGACCTGTGGATTGCCACCATGATGGCCCGCCTGCCGGATACGCCGTGCCAGCACGGCACATTCACGATGCCGGATACCCTGTGGCCATTGTTTGAAGCCAACCGCTGGCTGCTGAATGGCCTCTTTGCGCTGGCGGCGGACAACCTGCTGTACGCTGCGGAGCAGCGGGGCCTGACCACCGGTATTTTCGGCGCTCTTCACACGTATGGTCGCCAGCTTAACTGGAACTGCCATATTCACCTGTCGTGGACCTCCGGCGGCATAAATGAGCACGGTGCCTGGAAAAAACTGTCGTTTGCCCTGCCGAAGGTCAGGGCGCGCTGGGTATGGAATAAACTAGTTGCTGAATAGAGACTTGCATTTTTTGTCAGGCTATTGAGAATAAAAAGAGGTTTAACTTAGAGAATAAAGGTTTGAAATGATCAACAAAGAGCGGTTGTTACGAGATAATCGTTTATGTAAAGCAATCATTGGATTATCAGTCGAAGAATTGAAAAATTTAGCCGCTGAATTTTCAGCTTGTTATAGCCAACCGACTTAAAAATGATTACAGCCGATGCCCTGATATGTGGCAAAGAAGCATAGCTGGCTGTTATCAAAATAATGTCGCTTAGCTATATAGCTAAACGACTTAATTTTGATTACATTATTTAAATGAGCTATTCAATTGATTTTAGACGTAAAGTGATATCTACACGGAAAAACGAAGGGTTGAGTATCCGAGAAACAGCGAAGCAATTTCGGATTGGCCCTGCCTCTGTATCGCGTTGGATTAATCAAATAGAGTCAAAAGCATCGACCACGCGTCAGCGAAAGATCGATAAATCCGAGTTGATAAAAGATGTTGAACAATATCCAGATGCTTACCAAAAAGAACGTGCAGAGCGTTTTGGCGTTTGTCAGAAGGCCATTTGGCAAGCGCTTAAAAAGCTGGGATTGACCTATAAAAAAAACTCTACGTCATCCGAAAGCCGACGAAAACGCCCGGCAGGGATTTCAACAAAAAAAACAACAGTATGAAAAAGAAGGTAAACCTATTGTTTTTATTGATGAAAGTGGTTTTTCACACGATGCCCACGGACTCACGGCTATTCCCCAAAAGGTCAACGGTGTTTTGGCCTGAAGAACTGGGGAGCTAGGGGAAGAACAAATGTTATCGGCGCTTTATTAGGCACAACGCTGTTTGCTATCGGATTATTTGATATCAATATTAACAGCGATGTTTTCTATGCCTGGGTCACACAAGTCCTTATCCCAGTACTCCCTAAAAACAGTGTAATCATGATGGACAATGCCACTTTTCACAAAAAACATAATATTCAACAAGTCATCATCGATGCAGGGTATATGGTGGAGTATTTGCCTACATATTCGCCAGATCTTAACCCAATTGAGCATAAATGGGCACAAGCAAAAAGCAAAAAAAGAGAGATGGGTTGCGATACAGAGAGTTTGTTCTCAGTCCATATGGTGTAATCAAAAGAGTCTGTAAAGAATTTTGTGTAAATGGCTCCATTGCTTAACCGGAGATTCGTTCTCCATACATCAACATGAATTGGCTCATAGCAGGTTTCCAGTCTCTGATTGGCAAGGTCCATTTAGCAGAGATATTATGCAAGGCTAGATAGAGTAATTTTATCACCGAGTCATCCGTTGGAAATATTCGTCGCGTTTTCGTTATCTTGCGCAATGAAGCATTTAACGACTCTATTGCGTTGGTGGTGTAGATAACCTTGCGGATCTCCGGCGGAAAGTCAAAAATGACGATGAGACGTTCCCAATTATTTCTCCACGACGGGCTGATCGTCGGGAACTGCTCATCCCATTTGGCCGCGAAGGCATCCAGGGCCTCTTCAGCGCCCTCTATCGTTGCGGAACTATAGATGGTGCGCAGGTCAGCAGCAACGGCCTTACGCTCTTTCCAGCCGACGTAGCGCAGCGAGTTCCGCACCTGATGCACAATGCAGAGCTGTACCCGCGTATGCGGGTAAACAGCTTCAATGGCATCAGGAAAGCCTTTCAGGCCATCGCAGCAGGCGACGAAGATGTCCTTTAGCCCACGATTTTTCAGTTCTGTCATCACAGATAACCAGAACTTGGCCCCCTCAGTTTTGGCTATCCATAGCCCCAGCAGCTCTTTTTCGCCCTGGCCGTTGACGCCGAGGGCCAGATAAACAGACTTGTTGGCCACGGCTCCGCCGTCCTGGCTTTTGACAACAATACAGTCAAGGTAAACAATGGGATAAAGCGCATCCAGCGGCCGTTGCTGCCAGCGCTTAACTTCATCCATCACAGCATTGGTCACTTGAGAAATGAAGCCAGCGGAAACATCGACCCCGTAGACTTCTTTAAAGTGTGCCTGAATATCACGGGTTGATAACCCTCTGGAATAGAGAGAAATAATGCGGTCATCGAAGCCGTTAAGCTGTTTTTCGTTCTTACCGATCAGTGTCGGCTCGAAGGTACTGTTGCGGTCGCGCGGAATATCGAGCTCGATCTCCCCATTTTGGCTACGTACGCTCTTGGATGTCTTGCCATTGCGGGAGTTGCCTGAATGATTACCAGCCGGGTCATGCTTAGCATACCCAAGGTGCATCTCCATCTCAGCTTCAAGAACCCGTTCCGCCAGTCTTTTAGTCAGCACCTTGAGTAGGCCTGATTCACCCAGCAGATCCTGAGGGGAGTGACAATCTTGAAGCAGTTGGTCAATAAGTTCGTTGCTGATAGGCATTTTGTTATCCTTTGAAGGTTTTCCTCAAAATGCCATTTACACAGATTATTTTACAGTCTCAATCAAAATTAAGTCGCTTGGCTATAACACTCGGTGTATCCAATTTGGTAACGTTTTTTATTCCCGATTTGGTAACAATGTTATCTATTTGGGAACACTCCGGGATCTCCCATTCTGATATGTTTTTGTTTGGGCCAATTTTGCTTCCGTCTTTCACCAGAACTTTCATGGCGATAAGCTCATTTTTGGCAATGCTGGCCTTTGGTCTGCTGATTCTGCAAAGCTCGGCTAATTGACTGTCAGCAATGCGATCCATTTTCTTCTTGAAGCCGTATGTCTTTCGGCATACAGCGTGTGCCACCTTGGCTTGATTGCGTGTCAAATTAGCGCCGATAAGTTCTTCGTAAAGCTCCATCGCCAGCATGATGAAGCCATCATCAGTGTCAGCCACGCGATGCTCCTGTTGCCCCTGCTCGGGGTCGGGGAATTGATATATCTCAGCAGTGTTCATGCGGCGCTCCCCACTGCTTTCAGAAGACCCGCATCAAGCATCTTCCGCGTCAGCCATTGCTGGCCCTTGCCGGTGATCTTCGTCGTGAATGAGATTTGAATGCCGTGATTGGTGTCTACAGGCGTCTCACGGACAGTGAAATAACCTCTATCCATGTACTCGGCTTTGTTGAATAATTTAACCGTTTGATTTACATCTTCTTTAGTTAGAATGCATTTACAGAGAATGTATTTTGTTAGAACGACAAATCAAATAGTTAGCACAATAAAAAGCATTCCGAGAGGAAAAATTAGTCGTTGAAATTTTATAATGCTTATATAAATCAGTATCTTAAATTATTCAACAAAGCCCATGTACTCCTGCATCGGGACGTTGCGGCGAGCGCCAGAGGCGATCAGCACCCGGTTATCGCGCAGCCACGCAAAGAGCTTGTTGGGGCCGAGTCCTACGGTTTTCGCGTAGTTGCCGATGAGCACGCCAGCAGCCTCACCAACACGATCAGCAAACTCGACCTTTGGCGCGGCGATAGCTATAGCTAAACGACTTAATTTTGATTACATTATTTAAATGAGCTATTCAATTGATTTTAGACGTAAAGTGATATCTACACGGAAAAACGAAGGGTTGAGTATCCGAGAAACAGCGAAGCAATTTCGGATTTGCCCTGCCTCTGTATCGCGTTGGATTAATCAAATAGAGTCAAAAGCATCGACCACGCGTCAGCGAAAGATCGATAAATCCGAGTTGATAAAAGATGTTGAACAATATCCAGATGCTTACCAAAAAGAACGTGCAGAGCGTTTTGGCGTTTGTCAGAAGGCCATTTGGCAAGCGCTTAAAAAGCTGGGATTGACCTATAAAAAAAACTCTACGTCATCCGAAAGGGCTTTGTTGAATAATTTAAGATACTGATTTATATAAGCATTATAAAATTTCAACGACTAATTTTTCCTCTCGGAATGCTTTTTATTGTGCTAACTATTTGATTTGTCGTTCTAACAAAATACATTCTCTGTAAATGCATTCTAACTAAAGAAGATGTAAATCAAACGGTTAAATTATTCCACAAAGCCATCCGAAAGCCGACGAAAACGCCCGGCAGGGATTTCAACAAAAAAAACAACAGTATGAAAAAGAAGGTAAATCTATTGTTTTTATTGATGAAAGTGGTTTTTCACACGATGCCCCACGGACTCACGGCTATTCCCCAAAAGGTCAACGGTGTTTTGGCCTGAAGAACTGGGGAGCTAGGGGAAGAACAAATGTTATCGGCGCTTTATTAGGCACAACGCTGTTTGCTATAGGATTATTTGATATCAATATTAACAGCGATGTTTTCTATGCCTGGGTCACACAAGTCCTTATCCCAGTACTCCCTAAAAACAGTGTAATCATGATGGACAATGCCACTTTTCACAAAAAACATAATATTCAACAAGTCATCATCGATGCAGGGTATATGGTGGAGTATTTGCCTACATATTCGCCAGATCTTAACCCAATTGAGCATAAATGGGCACAAGCAAAAAGCAAAAAAAGAGAGATGGGTTGCGATACAGAGAGTTTGTTCTCAGTCCATATGGTGTAATCAAAATTAAGTCGCTTGGCTATATTTGATTTATCGGAAAAAGAATCGAAAAGATCACGAGCGGCAGATGGGTGCAGGGCAGAAAGGATTTATCCCAACCCCATTAGATAAACTGCTTTTTATTTTATTGTATTTAAAATGTTATCCGACCTATGATTTGCAAGGACTTCTTTTTGGTTTAGATAGAACACGGGTATGTCGCTGGGTAAAAATATTATTGCCGGTTTTAGAGATGACCTTGGGGCGAGAATGTGTTTTGCCCGCTCGTCAAATTCGCTCTGCTGAGGAATTTTTTCGCGCCTTTCCTGGAGTTAAAGACGTCTTTATTGATGGGACAGAGCGACCTGTCCAAAAGCCTAAGAATCTGCGTCGGCGAAAAAAATGTATTCGGGAAAGAAAAGACAGACCACTCGAAAAGGGCTTATTATGACTGACGAAACAAGGCAAATTGGATTTATCCCCATGAGCAAAAATGGGCGCCGTCACGATAAACGCTTACTCGATAAAGTCGATATAATTCGCCATATTCCTCCTGAGGTAACCATCTGGGCAGATACCGGTTTTCAAGGTATAGATAAACAGCATCCTAATACACAAATCCCAAAAAAAGGAACTCGAAAAAGACCTTTATCGCCTGAACAAAAACAAGAAAATAAAATAATCTCGGGCATCCGTATTACAGTTGAACACGCCATCGCGGGTATCAAGCGCCTCGGTTGCATGACCCAAATTTTACGGAATCGTAGACCCTTTATTGATGATACCTTCTTACTCCTTAGCGCCGGTCTTTGGAATTTCCATCTCAGAACAGCGTAAAATTTACTTCAATCACCGAAACACCCTTATTTCACTATTAAGCAACACGCTTATTGAAAGTAGGGTCGGTATTGCGTCTGAGTTCCCTGCTGATGGTCGAGCGAGGCAGAGCAAGCTCTCTGGCGATGGTAGCTTGGTTGACACCTTCACCACGCCGCTTTTCGATGTAGAACCGTTCTTTCTGAGTCAGATGTTTTCCCTGCATGCAACAGGCTCTCCAGTATGGCCAGAACGGTGATTTTATCCGACTCTGGCAAGTGGGTCACTTTGTTGCGTTTCGAGTGGGAATGGGGCGAATACATGAGCACGGAAATCAACGCAGAACAAAACACGCAACAAGACGATAAGAAATAACGTGACAGTAAACACTAACCATTGTATAAAATACTTAATAACGATATCTCATCACAACGGCTTATTACCCGCGTCTGTTTTGCGAACTGACATTACGATGCAATGTTGAATAGGACGGAGGTCATGATTGGCTATCAGTACTAATAATAGAGTACTTGAGATGCAATTTATTACTCCGTTAATCATTAATAAGAATGGGTATTTTATTGTATTTATTCTGTGAGCTATCTCTTAGAAAAACAAATAACCATTTATTTTTATGGGTATTGATTATTATTCTTATTTACATTATATCAGACATATATTTTATCCATCGCTTTCCTTCTTGTGGTAAATATATTCCCTGATTTTAAATTCCATTAACATAATAAATAACATTGTGCGCAATGTTTATTATCATTCGTTTATTATTTACTGTTACTGGCCCGGTTTATTTTCTTGGGATGACGCTGCTTTGACTTGCGTCTGTGAGAGCAGATTAGCGTGAAGAGGGAAAAAATGATTAACCACACTTTTTTAGTGGGTAATGGGCGTTGTATTCCGCGAAATGTTAACGTTTCTTTCGTGTAAAAAACGAACAGGTTACCTTTAGGCAACCTGTTGTGGTGGGAGCGGTCTGGCAGGAAAATTACTGTGCGGTAACCTTGGATTGGCGATAGGCACTTAACCAGTCAGCGACGCGTTGTTTTTGATCATCATTCAGCCACATGCCCAGCTTGGTACGACGCCAGATGGCATCCTCCACGCTGACAACCCACTCTTTGTCGGCCAGATAGCGCAATTCCGCTTCGTAGAGGTCGTGTCCGAAGTTTTCGCCGATATCGTGAATGCCTGTGGCGTTCGTCAGGATCAGTTCGCTGTGGGAACCGTAGGTGCGGGCATAGCGACGCGCCAGCGATTCCGGCAGGTTAAAACGGCGGCGCAGCGCAGCGGCGTATTCGTCGCGCGTACCGGCCAAATCGCCGCCGGGCAGCACCGCGTTTTGCGTCCAGGCCTGACCGCTGTGCGGATAGTATTTTGCCAGTTTCTCCATCGCATGCTCTGCCAGCTTGCGGTAGGTGGTCAGCTTGCCGCCAAACACCGACAGCAGAGGCGCTTTACCGTGCTCGTCCGCCACCGATAGCGTGTAATCACGGGTAATGGCCTGCGGAGAATCCGACTCATCATCGCACAGCGGGCGCACGCCGGAATAGGTCCATACGATATCGTCGCGTGTCAGCGTCTTTTTGAAGTGATCGTTGTAGACGTCCAGCAAGTAGGCCGTTTCTTTGTCGTCGATCTTCACGTCATGCGGGTCGCCGTGGTATTCCACATCGGTGGTGCCGATGATCGAGAACTCATCCTGCCACGGGATCACAAACACAATGCGATTATCTTTGTTTTGCAGAATGTAGGACTGTGGTTCGTCGTGTACGCGAGGCACAACGATGTGGCTGCCTTTGATCAGACGAATGCCATAAGGGGATTTTAGCTCCAGCCCGTGATCGAAGAACTCTTTCACCCAAGGGCCCGTGGCGTTGACCAGTCCTTTCGCCTGCCAGGTATGGGTTTCTCCGGTAACGCTGTCAACGGCATCGATGATCCACAGATCGCCTTCGCGACGCGCCCGCGTCACTTTGGTGCGGGTGCGCACTTCGCCGCCGCGTTTCACCACTTCCTGCGCGTTCAATACCACCAGACGCGCATCGTCTACCCAGCAGTCGGAATATTCGAAACCGCGCGTTAATTCGGGTTTCAGCACCGAGTCCTTGCCGAATTTCAGGCCGTGGCTGGCGGGCAGGCTGACGCGTTTGCCCAGATTGTCATACATAAATAGCCCGATACGAATCATCCAGGCCGGGCGCAGGTGCGGCTTATGGGGCAAACGGAAGCGCATTGGGAAGATGATGTGCGGTGCCATCTTCAGCAATTTTTCACGCTCGGAGAGCGCTTCGCTCACCAAACGAAACTCGTAATGTTCCAGGTAGCGTAGGCCGCCGTGGATCAATTTTGAACTGGCAGAGGAGGTAGCGCTGGCAAGATCCTGTGCTTCTAACAGTAGCACCGACAATCCACGGCCCGCTGCATCGGCTGCAATCCCAGCGCCGTTGATGCCCCCACCGATCACGATAAGGTCTTTGGTTTCCACGCGTTCTCCTCCGTGTCCAAAAAAAGGTCAAAATGTTCGTTTTCGAGCATTATCATAATCGAAAACAAACACCACAGCCAAGGATTAACCAAATAAAAATATTTAGGCGTGATGCAGGTAACATATTGTTGAAGGTTGTCACATAAAGTATAGGGGATTTGTGCGAAGAAGGGCGCGTAATTGGCAGAGAATACGGTCATTTCTCGCGTTGGCGAGGAATGACCGTCGGGGCGTTATTTTTGCCCGTAGTAGGCGTTCGGGCCGTGTTTGCGATTAAAATGCTTGTGCTGCAATGCGCTGTCGAGCGCGCGCAGATGAGGGTTCAGTGTGCAGGCGAGCCAGGCCATGCGCGCCACTTCTTCCAGCACCACCGCATTGTGTACCGCTTCTTCCGCATCTTTGCCCCAGCAGAACGGCCCATGCTGGTAGGCAATCATGCCGGGGGTGTGCAGTGGATTGCGATCTCCCAGCGTCTGGGCAATGACCACACCGGTATTTTTTTCGTACTCATGCTCCACTTCGTGCGCCGTCAGCGGACGGGTGCAGGGAATGTCGCCAAAAAAATAGTCGGCGTGCGTTGTGCCGAGCGCAGGAATATCTAACCCGGCCTGTGCCCAGGCGGTGGCGTGGGTGGAGTGAGTGTGCACAATCCCGCCCATTTGCGGATAGCGGCGATACAGCTCCAGATGCGTGGGGGTATCCGAGGAAGGGCGATAATGTCCTTCAACCAGATTGCCCTGTACATCGACCACCACCATATCCTCGGCCCGCATCACTTCATAGGCGACGCCGCTGGGTTTGATAACCACCAGACCGCGTTCGCGTTCGACAGCACTCACATTCCCCCAGGTGTACGTCACCAGACCGTGCTGAGGCAGGGCCATATTGGCTTCAAAGACGCGTTGTTTCAGTTGCGCTATCATGCGGCTTCCTCCACGTGCAAACCGGCGCGTTCCATGCGCTGTTTCACCCAGTCGCGCGCTGCGAGCACTTCTTTGATGGGATCGGGGGCATTCTCGCTCCACATCTCAATCAGATAAGGACCACGGTAGCCGCTCTCTTTCAGCGTGGTAAAACAGCGTTCGAAATCCACGACGCCCGTGCCGAAGGGCACGTTTTTGAAGACGCCGGGGCGGGTATCTTTCACGTGCACCGCGACAATGTGGCCTTGGCCTGCGCGCAACTCCATCTGCACATCATTATCCCAGGCCGAGAGGTTACCGATATCGGGATAGAGCTGGAACCACGGGTTGTTGAGGTAGTTGGCATAGCCTAGCGCTTTGCTGATGGAGTTCATCAGGGGGTAATCCATGATCTCCATCGCCAGTGTGACCTGTGCGCGGCTCGCCATTTCTACCGCGTGTTGCAGGCCGTCGCGAAAACGCTCACGTGTTATCTCATTGGCCTCCTGATAATAGACATCGTAACCGGCCAACTGAATCACACGAATCCCCACATCCTGCGCCAGCGCAATAGCTTTATGCATGATGGTGAGCCCCTGATCGCGAATAGCGTCATCCTGTGAGCCCAGTGGGAAGCGGCGGTGCGCGCTCAGGCACATGGAAGGCACCCGAATACCGGTAGCCGCGATGGCATTGACTAACGCCAGACGCTGTTCCCGATCCCAATCCAGCCGGGCTAAGCGCTCATCGGTTTCATCCACCGACATTTCGACGAAATCAAAGCCCAACTCATGGACCAGTTGTAAGCGTGCCAGCCAATCCTCGCCGGGAGGTAACGCTTTTTCGTAGATGCCCAGCGGCACCGCTTTTGTCAGCATGTTACTTCCCTTAGCCCCACAGTTGGGCAATACGGCGTTTAAACTCACGGGCAGCATCGACCGGGCTTGCCGCATCGCGGATACTGCGTCCGGCGATAAAGACGTGAATCGGGATGCCCTGAAACAGCTGCAGATCGTCCAGCGCCAGACCGCCGGTGACAGTGACTTTAAAGCCCATTTCAGCCAGGCGCTTGATGGCGCTGATGTCGGTTTCGCTCCAGGCGACGCCAGCGGCCTGTGCATCCCGGCTGCGGTGATACACCACTTGCTGAATCCCTGCCGCACGCCAGGCTTCCGCCTGTTCCCAGGTCCAGAAGCCGGTAAGTTCGATCTGCACATCGCCGTCGAATTCGCGCGCTACCGCCAGGGCGCCCGCTGCGGTGTTGATGTCCGCGCAGCAGATCACCGTGACCCAGTCGGCATTGGCTTCAAAACACATGCGTGACAGGATTTTCCCCGCGTCGGCGATCTTGGCATCGGCCAGCACGATCTTGTGCGGATAGAGTGCTTTCAGATCGCGCACGGCACGCACCCCTTCGCCCACGCATAAAATGGTGCCGACTTCGATAATGTCCACCTCTTCTGCGATCAGTCGGGTGGTGTTGTAGGCATCGGACAGCGTCTGGTTATCCAGCGCAACTTGTAACATCGGTAACTGTGGCATCGGGGACTCCTTATTCCGTCGCGGCCAGCGTGGCGCGATCAATCAGATCTAAAACATCCTGCTCCGTGCGGCAGGCGCGCAGGCGATCGAAATTCGCCTCATCCTCAAACAGATTAACGATCTGCATAATGCCCACCTCTTGGTGTGCAGTAGCATCTTCGGCGGCCAGCGTGATCAGCAGATCCACCGGATCGTTATCTTCATGGTTGAACGGCAGTGGGGTTTTTAGTGTTACCAGCGCGAAGCCGGTTTTTTTCACCCCTTCCTCCGGGCGGCCATGGGGCATGGCAAGCCCGGGAGCTATCACAAAGTAGGGGCCAAAACGTTCTACGCCATCGAGAATCGCCTGGTAGTAGCGCGGCTCGACCACATCAGCGGCTACCAACAGATCGACACCGATTTTGACCGCTTCTTGCCAGGTGCTGGCCTCCGCTTGCAGGCGGATTGACCGGTTTTCCAGCAGAGAATCGCGCAGCTTCATGGACACTCCTTACGCTTTAGCATTCTTAGGAAAGTGGGCATTGATCACCTCCATCAGCTTGGGACCAAACTCAGCGGCAGAGAGCATATTGCGCACGCCGACGACATATTTGTTGCCGCTTACGGTTATCTCATCCGCCACGTGGGTCGAGGCGATAATGATGTCCGCGCCGCTCAGCTCTGCTTTATATTCTCCGACGGCACAACTGTTGACGGTGTGTACCACCCCTTGTTGGGTCAGGAACTGATCCACCTTCATCTTCATGATCATGGAACTGCCTTGCCCACAGCCGCATACGGCCAGAATCCGAACTGTCATGGTGCTTTCTCCAGCGTCATTGCGCGGTGGTTTGCGCGAGTTGTTTTTCTGCATCTTCTTCAGCCCGCAAGGTGCGGCTGGCAAAGTACATGTAGGCCACCGCGATAAGGATCACCACGCCCATAAACCACAGGCCCAGCGTCATGCCTTGCATCAGCGGCGGTGCCAGAATTGACCAGTCCGCCATGCCCATCCAAGCCGACAGTCCGGTGAGTTTTACCGCCCATACGCAGCCAAAAATCTCAATCATCCCCATCACCAGACAGATTTTCAGCGCCGCGCGCCAGCCGCCAAAGTGGTTGGCAAACACGCCGATGGTGGCGTTGGAGAAGAACATCGGGATAAAGCCGGGGATGATCATGATGGGCGAGCCGATCCCAATCAAAATGCCAACGGCGATCAGTTGGCCGATAGTGCCCCACATAAAGCCCCATACCACTGCATTCGGGGCGAAGCTGTAGATGGCAGCGCAGTCGATAGCCAGCACGGCACCAGGGATCAGACGTTGAGAGATGCCGTTGAAGGCTTCGGACAGTTCGGCAACGAACATGCGCACGCCCTGCACGATGATGAAAATGGCAACGGCGAACTGGAAACCGGTTTGCAGGATATAGACAGTCCAGTGGGTTTTGCCTGCCATCTTCTGCACCGTATCGATACCGAATGACAGAAGGATTGCGCCAAAGAACACGGTCATCACGATGGCGGTAGAGACGATGTTGTCATGGAAGATATTCAGCCAGTCGGGCAGCTTCAGATCTTCGACGCTCTCTTCTTTTTTACCCAGATAGGGGGCGAGTTTGTAGGCCAACCATGAGGCGAACTGCTGCTGGTGGCCGATGGAGAAACCACAGCCGTCGGTCACTTCCTGCGTCGGCTTGTACATCATGTTGGAGGTGATCCCCCAATAGAGCGACACCAGCACGGCGCTGCACAGGATGGTGGTCCACATCGGGTAACCGAGAATATAGAAGAACATCGCCAGCAAACCCGCCTGCTGAAACATGATATGGCCGGTGAGCATAATGGTGCGAATGCCGGTAATACGGCGCAGCAGGACATACACAATGTTCAGTGCCAGCGCCAGCAGCACCGCATAGCCGACCCAACTGTAGGCGTCTCCCATGCGTTCGATAGTGGCCATCATCGAGGCGTAGGTGTCAGAGATAGCACCATTAATCTGATACACCTCGGACATCTTGGCGACCACGGGTTTGAAGGTGCCGGTCAGGATGCCGGAGCCCGCCTGCAATAGCATAAAGCCGATGATCGTCTTGATGGTGCCTTTGATGATCACCGTGGCGCTTTTGCGCAACAGCAGGTAGCCGAGAAAGGTCACAATGCCCAGCAGCAAGGGGGCATTAGTCATGACCTGATCAAAGAAAATGGTGAAGATGTTGTAGAGAGTTTCCATGGAACACTCCAATCGATTTTTTATTGTTACCGTTTTACTGATCTTTCCTGCCATCACGGCTGCTTACGGGGAGCAACGTTGTGGCTGACATAACCGGGCGTAGGGACTTCAGTAATCATTAGTAATTGTATTGAGATTTTTGTTGATTGTTTGTGATTAAACTCGCAATTCTCATGGCACTTAAGATGAGTCTGTAAAGAATTTCGTGTAAATGGCTCCATCGCTTAACCGGAAATCCGATCTCCATACATCAACATGAATTGGCTCATAGCCGGTTTCCGGTCTCTGATTGGTAGGGTCCATTGCCCCATTCCCACTCGAAACGCAACAAAACGGTAGAGGCTTATGCCACCAGTAAGTGCGTTAAAAATACCTCATTGGGGGAACGATAGCCCAGCGATTTTCTGCCCCTTGTATTGAGTATGTGTTCGAGTTCGGCAATCTTACGATGACTGACCTGACTGAAGTCTGTTCCCTTTGGGTAAAAACGTCGTATCAGCCCGTTGGTGTGCTCATTCAAGCCCCTCTCCCAGGAATGATAAGGATGGGCAAAGTAGACCTGCGCCCCTGTGATTTGAGTAATTTGCTCGTGCAGAGCGAATTCAGGGCCGTTATCAGCTGTTAGGGTCTTAAACTTGCAAAAGGTATTAGCTTCAATGTCCCTGAAAGCAGCAACCACAGTCTCCGCACGCTTATTAGGCAGTTTGCGAATGATGACGGTTTTCAATGCTTTATCTACGATGGTTAACAAGAATGACTTCTGGTCTTTGCCAAAAATAGTGTCAATTTCGAAGTGGCCAGGCTCCTGTTTAAGCTCGGCTTGAGCTGGGCGATACTCAATACCAACACGGTTGGGAATAGGGCCTGATTTGAGGTTTTCGGCATTGTATAGCTAAACGACTTAATTTTGATTACATTATTTAAATGAGCTATTCAATTGATTTTAGACGTAAAGTGATATAGCCAAGCGACATTATTTTGATAACAGCCAGCTATGCTTCTTTGCCGCATATCAGGGCATAGGATGTAATCATTTTTAAGTCGGTTGGCTATACAACCTCAATCTCTACAGGCCGGAGCGGGTATGCCTCCATGATGTCAGCCCATGCCCTGTTGCGCTGAAACAGCGTCTTCATGGGGCGGGGCTGTATGCCGGTATCATCCGTGCGGGTCATCGGAGAGCATCTCCGCTTCGGTTTCGTACAGGTTGTAGTGGCATACTGAATTTGGCCACCTAAGTAGAGGTGATATGCTTACCTCATAATTTTTATAGGTGCCAAAATGAGTAAAATAATTACTGCTGAATTTAAATGTGAAACCGCCAAATTAGTCCTTGACCAAAATTATACCTACCAGGAAGCCGCGAAAGCCATGAACGTCAGTCTTTCAGCGATTAGCCGGTGGGTAAGAGCCCTTCGTTTAGAACGTCAAGGGAAAACATCGCCTGGTCTGCCATTAACACCTGAACAAATTGAGTTCAGAGAAATGAAGAAAAAAATCCACCGACTGGAAATGGAGAATGCCATCTTAAAAAAGGCTACTGCGCTCTTAATGTCCGACTCACTGAAAAATTCTCGGTATAGCCAAGCGACATTATTTTGATAACAGCCAGCTATGCTTCTTTGCCGCATATCAGGGCATAGGATGTAATCATTTTTAAGTCGGTTGGCTATAGTTGAAAAGCTAAGAGCGCTTTATCCAGTGAAATCGTTGTGTCGTATTTTTAATGTTCACCGAAGCAGTTATCGCTATTGGGGGTTCTAAGCCGGAAACGCCGAAATTTCCGTTATAGCCAAGCGACTTAATTTTGATTACACCATATGGACTGAGAACAAACTCTCTGTATCGCAACCCATCTCTCTTTTTTTGCTTTTTGCTTGTGCCCATTTATGCTCAATTGGGTTAAGATCTGGCGAATATGTAGGCAAATACTCCACCATATACCCTGCATCGATGATGACTTGTTGAATATTATGTTTTTTGTGAAAAGTGGCATTGTCCATCATGATTACACTGTTTTTAGGGAGTACTGGGATAAGGACTTGTGTGACCCAGGCATAGAAAACATCGCTGTTAATATTGATATCAAATAATCCGATAGCAAACAGCGTTGTGCCTAATAAAGCGCCGATAACATTTGTTCTTCCCCTAGCTCCCCAGTTCTTCAGGCCAAAACACCGTTGACCTTTTGGGGAATAGCCGTGAGTCCGTGGGGCATCGTGTGAAAAACCACTTTCATCAATAAAAACAATAGGTTTACCTTCTTTTTCATACTGTTGTTTTTTTTGTTGAAATCCCTGCCGGGAGTTTTCGTCGGCTTTCGGATGACGTAGAGTTTTTTTTATAGGTCAATCCCAGCTTTTTAAGCGCTTGCCAAATGGCCTTCTGACAAACGCCAAAACGCTCTGCACGTTCTTTTTGGTAAGCATCTGGATATTGTTCAACATCTTTTATCAACTCGGATTTATCGATCTTTCGCTGACGCGTGGTCGATGCTTTTGACTCTATTTGATTAATCCAACGCGATACAGAGGCAGGGCCAATCCGAAATTGCTTCGCTGTTTCTCGGATACTCAACCCTTCGTTTTTCCGTGTAGATATCACTTTACGTCTAAAATCAATTGAATAGCTCATTTAAATAATGTAATCAAAATTAAGTCGTTTAGCTATACCCCAGCTTCAGCCCGGCAACCAGCGTATCCAGGTCAATAATCTCATCGCTTCTCTGGAAGGTATAATGTCCGTTCAGCAAAATGTGTTGCCAGGCCACCGGTGATACCCGGGTCAGAGCCTCAATGCTCCTGGCATTATAGCTAAGCGACATTATTTTGATAACAGCCAGCTATGCTTCTTTGCCACATATCAGGGCATCGGCTGTAATCATTTTTAAGTCGGTTGGCTATACCTTCCGCTTCCAGCCGCTCCAGCAATCGCGACAGGATCGCCGAGTTGTAATACACGATCGCGTTGGAAATCAGCCGCCCGCACTGGTTACTGATATCTGTTTCAATAAACTAGTTGCTGAATAGAGACTTGCATTTTTTGTCAGGCTATTGAGAATAAAAAGAGGTTTAACTTAGAGAATAAAGGTTTGAAATGATCAACAAAGAGCGGTTGTTACGAGATAATCGTTTATGTAAAGCAATCATTGGATTATCAGTCGAAGAATTGAAAAATTTAGCCGCTGAATTTTCAGCTTGTTATTTGATTTATCGGAAAAAGAATCGAAAAGATCACGAGCGGCAGATGGGTGCATGGCAGAAAGGATTTATCCCAACCCCATTAGATAAACTGCTTTTTATTTTATTGTATTTAAAATGTTATCCGACCTATGATTTGCAAGGACTTCTTTTTGGTTTAGATAGAACACGGGTATGTCGCTGGGTAAAAATATTATTGCCGGTTTTAGAGATGACCTTGGGGCGAGAATGTGTTTTGCCCGCTCGTCAAATTCGCTCTGCTGAGGAATTTTTTCGCGCCTTTCCTGGAGTTAAAGACGTCTTTATTGATGGGACAGAGCGACCTGTCCAAAAGCCTAAGAATCTGCGTCGGCGAAAAAAAATGTATTCGGGAAAGAAAAGACAGACCACTCGAAAAGGGCTTATTATGACTGACGAAACAAGGCAAATTGGATTTATCCCCATGAGCAAAAATGGGCGCCGTCACGATAAACGCTTACTCGATAAAGTCGATATAATTCGCCATATTCCTCCTGGGGTAACCATCTGGGCAGATACCGGTTTTCAAGGTATAGATAAACAGCAGAGACTGTAAAATAATCTGTGTAAATGGCATTTTGAGGAAAACCTTCAAAGGATAACAAAATGCCTATCAGCAACGAACTTATTGACCAACTGCTTCAAGATTGTCACTCCCCTCAGGATCTGCTGGGTGAATCAGGCCTACTCAAGGTGCTGACTAAAAGACTGGCGGAACGGGTTCTTGAAGCTGAGATGGAGATGCACCTTGGGTATGCTAAGCATGACCCGGCTGGTAATCATTCAGGCAACTCACGCAATGGCAAGACATCCAAGAGCGTACGTAGCCAAAATGGGGAGATCGAGCTCGATATTCCGCGCGACCGCAACAGTACCTTCGAGCCGACACTGATCGGTAAGCACGAAAAACAGCTTAACGGCTTCGATGACCGCATTATTTCTCTCTATTCCAGAGGGTTATCAACCCGTGATATTCAGGCACACTTTAAAGAAGTCTACGGGGTCGATGTTTCCGCTGGCTTCATTTCTCAAGTGACCAATGCTGTGATGGATGAAGTTAAGCGCTGGCAGCAACGGCCGCTGGATGCGCTTTATCCCATTGTTTACCTTGACTGTATTGTTGTCAAAAGCCAGGACGGCGGAGCCGTGGCCAACAAGTCTGTTTATCTGGCCCTCGGCGTCAACGGCCAGGGCGAAAAAGAGCTGCTGGGGCTATGGATAGCCAAAACTGAGGGGGCCAAGTTCTGGTTATCTGTGATGACAGAACTGAAAAATCGTGGGCTAAAGGACATCTTCGTCGCCTGCTGCGATGGCCTGAAAGGCTTTCCTGATGCCATTGAAGCTGTTTACCCGCATACGCGGGTACAGCTCTGCATTGTGCATCAGGTGCGGAACTCGCTGCGCTACGTCGGCTGGAAAGAGCGTAAGGCCGTTGCTGCTGACCTGCGCACCATCTATAGTTCCGCAACGCTAGAGGGCGCTGAAGAGGCCCTGGATGCCTTCGCGGCCAAATGGGATGAACAGTTCCCGACGATCAGCCCATCGTGGAGAAATAATTGGGAACGTCTCATCGTCATTTTTGACTTTCCGCCGGAGATCCGCAAGGTTATCTACACCACCAACGCGATAGAGTCGTTAAATGCTTCATTGCGCAAGATAACGAAAACGCGACGAATATTTCCAACGGATGACTCGGTGATAAAATTACTCTATCTAGCCTTGCATAATATCTCTGCTAAATGGACCTTGCCAATCAGAGACTGGAAACCTGCTATGAGCCAATTCATGTTGATGTATGGAGAACGAATCTCCGGTTAAGCAATGGAGCCATTTACACAAAATTCTTTACAGACTCGTATCTCACGACATATGTTTCGCGAAGAAGGCACTCGCCTTTTTTAGTATCTCCTTCTCTGTACGTAACTCTTTGTTTTCCTTTTGTAACCGTTTTAACTCTGCACGTTCATCATCGCTGAGTACGCCGTTGCTCTGCTCGCGTGCCAGCGAGACCCATGTATGCAGGGTTTTGTTGCTTATGCCCAGCGATGCTGCTGCCCTGGCTATCGTATAGCCCTGCTCTGTTACCAGGGCAACGGCTTCCTTTTTAAACTCAGGGGTAAATTGTCGTTTATGGTTCACTAAACACCTCCGTTTTGGATGTAAGTTTAGTGTCCTGATTATTCAACCACTACACTCATCGGGATGAATGAACCTCATCCGGCTTTGTTGAATAATTTAAGATACTGATTTATATAAGCATTATAAAATTTCAACGACTAATTTTTCCTCTCGGAATGCTTTTTATTGTGCTAACTATTTGATTTGTCGTTCTAACAAAATACATTCTCTGTAAATGCATTCTAACTAAAGAAGATGTAAATCAAACGGTTAAATTATTCAACAAAGCCACCTCATCCCTGAGGTTCACACTACGGGCCAGCGCAGGCGCTGTTCAAATTTGTTCCTTACTTGCTGCCTTCCGGCAACTCGAATTATTTAGGGTACAAAAGGTTGAAAAGTGATTTTCATTTTGCTTTTCCCCCCACATATCGGTATAAACGGCGAGCGGTCGCAGTGCGCCGTAATGCGTAGCGGAAAGGGTGTACGCTCCCTGTTTTTACCCATAGCCTGACCGCAATCGTTGCGGCGGCACGGAGGTGATAGGTTTAATGATCCACGGTTTGCCGAGTCCGTTGCAATCGCAACAGGTTTCTTTTGACGTATCGGCGTCAAATACTCAGCCTTTCTTTTTTTCTTCTCACTCTGCTGTTTCCCGAAGTCGCGTGTCCATGAGATTAACGCAGGACTCCCGGGCAGGCTGATACGCCTATGTTCAGGGTTTTTGCCGCGTTTTCGTGCGTTGTCTTTCTCGTTTTTTAGGTGTGTAACCCAACGCGTGTGCTGCTGCCTTAGTCGCGCAGGCACGGATTGTTACGTTTTCTCTCGCGGGTGCGACGGAGTCTGCAAGCGTGTTTTACTACACTAATAAAGGTCACATAACGGCGGCATACTGCATGCAGCCAGTTTTTTCACTGCTGTTGCCATCAACGTGGATGGACGTAAGACAGCGTTTTGGGACAGGTCGTAATGTGATTAGTGGAATGAATAAAGAGGTTCGTTATGTCTGACGATATGCTTCAAAATGGCTCGTCAGCGACGGGTAAACGTGAATATTTGCGCTCTATGCAAGAGGTGGCCATGAATGACCGCAATGCCAGCGAGATGCTACGGACGTACAACATTGCCTGGTGGGGCAACAACTATTACGACGTGAACGAGTTGGGACATATCAGCGTTTGCCCGGATCCTGACGTGCCGGAAGCCCGCGTCGATTTGGCGCGGCTGGTGAAAGAGATGCAGCAGGACAATCAGCGTTTGCCTGCGCTGTTCTGTTTTCCGCAAATTCTGCAACACCGTTTGCGTTCGATTAACGCCGCGTTTCGTCGTGCGCGTGAGTCCTTCGGCTATGAAGGCGGCTATTTCCTGGTGTATCCCATCAAGGTTAACCAGCATCGGCGTGTGATTGAATCGCTGGTGAATTCAGGTGAACCGCTGGGGCTGGAAGCGGGCTCAAAAGCTGAATTGATGGCAGTGTTGGGACATGCGGGTATGACGCGCACGGTGATCGTGTGTAACGGTTATAAAGATCGCGAATACATCCGTCTGGCGCTGATCGGCGAGAAATTGGGGCACAAAGTGTATCTGGTCATCGAGAAGATGTCCGAGATTAAACTGGTGCTGGAAGAGGCCGAGCAACTCAACGTAGTGCCACGCCTTGGCGTGCGTGCGCGTCTGGCCTCGCAAGGTTCGGGCAAGTGGCAATCCAGCGGCGGCGAGAAATCCAAATTTGGTCTGGCCGCCGTGCAGGTTCTGCAACTGGTCGAGATGCTGCGCGAAGCAGGGCGTTTGGACAGCCTGCAACTGTTGCACTTCCATCTCGGCTCTCAGTTGGCCAATATTCGCGATATCGCCACGGGCGTGCGTGAATCCGCCCGTTTCTATGTGGAGCTGCACAAGCTGGGCGTCAACATTCAGTGTTTCGACGTCGGTGGTGGATTGGGTGTGGATTATGAGGGCACCCGTTCTCAGTCCGACTGCTCGGTAAACTATGGCCTGAACGAATACGCCAATAACGTGATTTGGGGCATTGGCGATGCCTGTAACGAGCACGGCCTGCCGCACCCGATGGTGATCACTGAATCCGGGCGTGCGGTGACTGCACACCACACGGTGCTGGTGTCCAATATCATTGGGGTAGAGCGCAACGAATTCAGCGAGCCGACGCCGCCGGAAGAGGACGATCCTCGTGCGTTGGAAAGCCTGTGGTCAACCTGGCAGGAGATCAAAATGCCGGGAACGCGGCGTTCCTTGCGTGAATGGTTGCACGATAGCCAGATGGATTTGCATGATGTGCATACTCAATATACGCACGGAATGTTAACTCTGACGCAGCGGGCAAAAGCGGAGCAACTTTATCTCAGCATCTGCCAGCAGATTCAGCAACAGCTTGATCCCAGCAACCGTGCGCACCGTCCGATCATTGACGAATTGCAGGAGCGCATGGCGGATAAATTGTATGTGAATTTTTCGCTGTTCCAGTCGATGCCGGATGCGTGGGGGATCGATCAACTGTTCCCGGTGCTGCCGCTAGAAGGTCTGGACAAACTGCCTGAGCGCCGCGCTGTACTGCTGGATATTACCTGTGACTCGGATGGGACGATCGATCATTACATCGATGGTGATGGTATCGCGACCACCATGCCGATGCCGCCTTATGATCCGGAAAACCCGCCGCTGCTGGGCTTCTTTATTATTGGTGCCTATCAGGAAATCCTGGGCAACATGCATAATCTGTTTGGCGATACGGCGACGGTGGATGTTTACGTGTTCCAAGACGGCTCCATTGAACTGGAAGAGTCTGATGAAGGGAATACGGTGGCAGACATGCTGGAATACGTCCAGTTGGATCCCGAAGTCCTGATGGCCCGTTTCCGCGATCAGGTGAAGGAAACCAATCTGCCTGCCGACATTCAGTCGCAGTTCCTGGATGAGTTCGAAAGCGGGCTGTATGGCTACACTTACCTTGAAGATGCCTAATCTGAAGGCATAAGAAAGAAAAGGAGGCGTTTGCCTCCTTTTTTATTGCGGTTTACGGCATCCGACGAGTCTGTAAAGAATTTCGTGTAAATGGCTCCATCGCTTAACCGGAAATCCGATCTCCATACATCAACATGAATTGGCTCATAGCCGGTTTCCAGTCTCTAAACTAGTTGCTGAATAGAGACTTGCATTTTTTGTCAGGCTATTGAGAATAAAAAGAGGTTTAACTTAGAGAATAAAGGTTTGAAATGAAAGAGCGGTTGTTACGAGATAATCGTTTATGTAAAGCAATCATTGGATTATCAGTCGAAGAATTGAAAAATTTAGCCGCTGAATTTTCAGCTTGTTATTTGATTTATCGGAAAAAGAATCGAAAAGATCACGAGCGGCAGATGGGTGCAGGGCAGAAAGGATTTATCCCAACTCCATTAGGGCTTTGTTGAATAAATCGAACTTTCAGGGGATCGCCGGATCAAAGCACTATCATCGCTCCCGATAGCAGCTCCCCATGGCAAAGCAAAAGTTTAAAATCACCAACTGGCCCACCTACAACAACGCACTCAGACAACGCGGCTCCCTGACGGTCTGGCTTGATGAGTCCGCCATCGCTGCATGGACTGACAGTGCTTCGCCTGAAGGTCGTGGTCGGCCGCTTTACTACACCGATATGGCTGTTATAGCCAACCGACTTAAAAATGATTACATCCTATGCCCTGATATGCGGCAAAGAAGCATAGCTGGCTGTTATCAAAATAATGTCGCTTGGCTATACCACGGTTTTGATGATAAAGCGCGTGTTTAACCTGTCGCTCCGGGCATTACAGGGCTTTGTCGACTCGGTTTTTACACTGATGAGCCTGCCACTGCGCTGCCCGGACTACTCTCTGGTCAGTCGGCGGGCAAAAACCGTCAGTATCAGCATAAAAACGCCAACGCGTGGTGAAATATCGCATCTGGTCATCGACAGTACCGGTCTGAAGGTCTTTGGCGAAGGTGAATGGAAAGTCAGGCAGCATGGGGCTGACAGACGAAGAGTGTGGCGCAAGCTTCATCTGGCAGCAGACAGTGCGACGCATGAGATTATCTGTGCCGACTTATCGCTCAGCGGAACGACAGATGCGCAGGCACTGCCGGGCCTGATTAACCAAACCCACCGAAAAATCAGGGAAGTGTCAGCAGACGGTGCTTATGACGCCCGTTACTGCCACGATGCGTTGCTAAGAAAGAAAATCAGGCCCCTTATCCCGCCGCGAAGCGGAGCCAAATACTGGCCGGACAAGTACCATGAACGTAACCATGCGGTGGCGAATCAGCGTCTGAGCGGGAGTAATGATATGTGGAAAAAGAAAGTGGGTTATCACCGGCGTTCAGTGGCAGAAACAGCGATGTTCCGCATAAAAACTTTGCTGGGTGGCCATCTGAGCCTGCGTGACTATGAGGCTCAAGTAGGTGAAGCCATAGCGATGGTCAAAGCGCTGAACCGTATGACGTTGTTGGGTATGCCACACAGCGTCAGGATAGGATAACAGGTGTAGCAGAGGGAGTCATCCTGTCGGCTAATTCTGATTTATTCAACAAAGCCCCTCAAAATGCCATTTACACGAGTCTGTAAAGAATTTTGTGTAAATGGCTCCATTGCTTAACCGGAGATTCGTTCTCCATACATCAACATGAATTGGCTCATAGCAGGTTTCCAGTCTCTGATTGGCAAGGTCCATTTAGCAGAGATATTATGCAAGGCTAGATAGAGTAATTTTATCACCGAGTCATCCGTTGGAAATATTCGTCGCGTTTTCGTTATCTTGCGCAATGAAGCATTTAACGAGGCTTTGTTGAATAATTTAAGATACTGATTTATATAAGCATTATAAAATTTCAACGACTAATTTTTCCTCTCGGAATGCTTTTTATTGTGCTAACTATTTGATTTGTCGTTCTAACAAAATACATTCTCTGTAAATGCATTCTAACTAAAGAAGATGTAAATCAAACGGTTAAATTATTCAACAAAGCCATTTAACGACTCTATCGCGTTGGTGGTGTAGATAACCTTGCGGATCTCCGGCGGAAAGTCAAAAATGACGATGAGACGTTCCCAATTATTTCTCCACGACGGGCTGATCGTCGGGAACTGTTCATCCCATTTGGCCGCGAAGGCATCCAGGGCCTCTTCAGCGCCCTCTAGCGTTGCGGAACTATAGATGGTGCGCAGGTCAGCAGCAACGGCCTTACGCTCTTTCCAGCCGACGTAGCGCAGCGAGTTCCGCACCTGATGCACAATGCAGAGCTGTACCCGCGTATGCGGGTAAACAGCTTCAATGGCATCAGGAAAGCCTTTCAGGCCATCGCAGCAGGCGACGAAGATGTCCTTTAGCCCACGATTTTTCAGTTCTGTCATCACAGATAACCAGAACTTGGCCCCCTCAGTTTTGGCTATCCATAGCCCCAGCAGCTCTTTTTCGCCCTGGCCGTTGACGCCGAGGGCCAGATAAACAGACTTGTTGGCCACGGCTCCGCCGTCCTGGCTTTTGACAACAATACAGTCAAGGTAAACAATGGGATAAAGCGCATCCAGCGGCCGTTGCTGCCAGCGCTTAACTTCATCCATCACAGCATTGGTCACTTGAGAAATGAAGCCAGCGGAAACATCGACCCCGTAGACTTCTTTAAAGTGTGCCTGAATATCACGGGTTGATAACCCTCTGGAATAGAGAGAAATAATGCGGTCATCGAAGCCGTTAAGCTGTTTTTCGTTCTTACCGATCAGTGTCGGCTCGAAGGTACTGTTGCGGTCGCGCGGAATATCGAGCTCGATCTCCCCATTTTGGCTACGTACGCTCTTGGATGTCTTGCCATTGCGGGAGTTGCCTGAATGATTACCTGCCGGGTCATGCTTAGCATACCCAAGGTGCATCTCCATCTCAGCTTGAAGAACCCGTTCCGCCAGTCTTTTAGTCAGCACCTTGAGTAGGCCTGATTCACCCAGCAGATCCTGAGGGGAGTGACAATCTTGAAGCAGTTGGTCAATAAGTTCGTTGCTGATAGGCATTTTGTTATCCTTTGAAGGTTTTCCTCAAAATGCCATTTACACAGATTATTTTACAGTCTCATTTACACAGATTATTTTACAGTCTCGGGATAAATCCTTTCTGCCCTGCACCCATCTGCCGCTCGTGATCTTTTCGATTCTTTTTCCGATAAATCAAATAACAAGCTGAAAATTCAGCGGCTAAATTTTTCAATTCTTCGACTGATAATCCAATGATTGCTTTACATAAACGATTATCTCGTAACAACCGCTCTTTGTTGATCATTTCAAACCTTTATTCTCTAAGTTAAACCTCTTTTTATTCTCAATAGCCTGACAAAAAATGCAAGTCTCTATTCAGCAACTAGTTTATTGTTTGGCAGAGGCTTATGACGGCGTTCCCGGGCCAGAGTGTCCGCCCTTCTACAGCAGTAGACACCATTGAAAGTAGGGTCGGTATTGCGTCTGAGTTCCCTGCTGATGGTCGAGCGAGGCAGAGCAAGCTCTCTGGCGATGGTAGCTTGGTTGACACCTTCACCACGCCGCTTTTCGATGTAGAACCGTTCTTTCTGAGTCAGATGTTTTCCCTGCATGCAACAGGCTCTCCAGTATGGCCAGAACGGTGATTTTATCCG
The DNA here is from genome assembly GCF_052050035.1 of Symbiopectobacterium purcellii. Taxonomy (GTDB): domain Bacteria; phylum Pseudomonadota; class Gammaproteobacteria; order Enterobacterales; family Enterobacteriaceae; genus Symbiopectobacterium; species Symbiopectobacterium purcellii_A. The sequence continues at coordinate 916,101 of NZ_CP189882.1, read as the reverse complement.
ACTCTGGCAAGTGGGTCACTTTGTTGCGTTTCGAGTGGGAATGGGGCTCCAGTCTCTGATTGGTAGGGTCCATTTAGCCGAGATATTATGCAAGGCTAGATAGAATAATTTTAGCACCGAGTCATCCGTTGGAAATATTCGTCGCGTTTTCGTTATCTTGCGCAATGAAGCATTTAACGACTCTATCGCGTTGGTGGTGTAGATAACCTTGCGGATCTCCGGCGGAAAATCAAAAATGACGATGAGACGTTCCCAATTATTTCTCCACGATGGGCTGATCGTCGGGAACTGCTCATCCCATTTGGCCGCGAAGGCATCCAGGGCCTCTTCAGCGCCCTCTAGCGTTGCGGAACTATAGATAGTGCGGAGGTCAGCAGCAACGGCTTTACGCTCTTTCCAGCCGACGTATAGCCAAGCGACTTAATTTTGATTACACCATATGGACTGAGAACAAACTCTCTGTATCGCAACCCATCTCTCTTTTTTTGCTTTTTGCTTGTGCCCATTTATGCTCAATTGGGTTAAGATCTGGCGAATATGTAGGCAAATACTCCACCATATACCCTGCATCGATGATGACTTGTTGAATATTATGTTTTTTGTGAAAAGTGGCATTGTCCATCATGATTACACTGTTTTTAGGGAGTACTGGGATAAGGACTTGTGTGACCCAGGCATAGAAAACATCGCTGTTAATATTGATATCAAATAATCCGATAGCAAACAGCGTTGTGCCTAATAAAGCGCCGATAACATTTGTTCTTCCCCTAGCTCCCCAGTTCTTCAGGCCAAAACACCGTTGACCTTTTGGGGAATAGCCGTGAGTCCGTGGGGAATAGCCGTGAGTCCGTGGGGTATCGTGTGAAAAACCACTTTCATCAATAAAAACAATAGGTTTACCTTCTTTTTTCATACTGTTGTTTTTTTTGTTGAAATCCCTGCCGGGCGTTTTCGTCGGCTTTCGGATGACGTAGAGTTTTTTTTATAGGTCAATCCCAGCTTTTTAAGCGCTTGCCAAATGGCCTTCTGACAAACGCCAAAACGCTCTGCACGTTCTTTTTGGTAAGCATCTGGATATTGTTCAACATCTTTTATCAACTCGGATTTATCGATCTTTCGCTGACGCGTGGTCGATGCTTTTGACTCTATTTGATTAATCCAACGCGATACAGAGGCAGGGCCAATCCGAAATTGCTTCGCTGTTTCTCGGATACTCAACCCTTCGTTTTTCCGTGTAGATATCACTTTACGTCTAAAATCAATTGAATAGCTCATTTAAATAATGTAATCAAAATTAAGTCGTTTAGCTATAGCGCAGCGAGTTCCGCACCTGATGCACGATGCAAAGCTGTACCCGCGTATGCGGGTAAACAGCTTCAATGGCATCAGGAAAGCCCTTCAGGCCATCGCAGCAGGCGATGAAGATGTCCTGTAGCCCACGATTTTTCAGTTCTGTCATTACAGATAACCAGAACTTGGCCCCCTCGGTTTTGGCTATCCATAGCCCCAGCAGCTCTTTTTCGCCCTGGCCGTTGATGCCTAGAGCCAAGTAAACAGACTTGTTGGTCACGGCTCCGCCGTCCTGGCTTTTGACCACAATACAGTCAAGGTAAACAATGGGATAAAACGCATCCAGCGGCCGTTGCTGCCAGCGCTTAACGTCATCCATCACGGCATTGGTCACTTGAGAAATGAAGCCAGCGGAAACATCGACCCCGTAGACTTCTTTAAAGTGAGCCTGAATATCACGGGTTGATAGCCCTCTGGAATAGAGAGAAATAATGCGGTCATCGAAGCCGTTAAGCTGCTTTTCGTGCTTACCGATCAGTGTCGGCTCGAAGGTACTGTTGCGGTCGCGCGGAATATCGAGCTCGAGCGCCCCATTTTGGCTACGTACGCTCTTGGATGTCTTGCCATTGCGGGAGTTGCCTGAATTATTACCAGCCGGGTCATGCTTAGCATATCCAAGGTGTATCTCCATCTCAGCTTGAAGAACCCGTTCCGCCAGTCTTTTAGTCAGCTCCTTGAGTAGGCCTGATTCACCCAAAAGCTCCTGAGGGGAGTGGCAATCCTGAAGCAGTTGGTCAATAAGTTCGTTGCTGATAGGCATTTTTTGTCCTCTGAAGGTTTTCCTCAAAATGCCATTTACACAGATCTTTTTACACTCTCCATCATGGCTCTTTTTTTCGCATAACGAAAAATATTTTATTACAGAAATGTGACGATTGACTTACCTTACTGAAACAGTAGCATCTCTCTCACATTGGCGTGCGCTGTGCCGTAATGCCTTTTTCCTTTGTCCCGAGGTGGTATTTGTATGGAACAGTTTGAGTGTCTCAGCATTGAGCAAGCCCATGAGCGCTGGCAGAAACACGGCGTGATGGTGGATATCCGCGATGCGCAAAGTTACGCCACCGGGCATGTGCCGCAGGCGCTGCACCTGACGAATGAAACGCTGTCTGATTTTGTGCGTGACGCCGAATTCGATCAGCCGGTGATGGTGATGTGTTATCACGGCATTAGCAGCCGCAATGCGGCACAGTATCTGTTGAGCCTGGGATTTGAGGCGGTATACAGCGTGGATGGCGGCTATGACGCCTGGCAGCGCGATTTTCCGCAAGATGTGGCATCAGCGTCGGACAACGCGTGAAGCGGGACATCCCGACGCCATGACGCGTCGGGATAGGGCAAGGTTATTCCACAGCCTGAATCGGCTTTTTCACAAAGAAGCCGTAGCTGATAGCCCCCAGCATGAGCAGGAAGGCACCAAACAGGAAGGCGTTGGTGAAGGTGCCCGTTGTATCAAGAATAATCCCCGTGACGATCGGGGCGCTGGCCGCGCCGAGGAATCCGCCGAAGTTCTGGATAGCACCCAGTGAAGCCACCTGCGATTTCGGTGCAATATCCGTCGCCAGCGTCCAGATAACACCTGACGGCATCTGAGAACAGAAATAGCCCAGCGACAGCAGCGCGGCGATACACAAGGTGGTGTCGTGTACGAAGGGGATCGGTGCCACAAAGCAGGCGGCCAGTGCAGCACCGCACACAATCGGGATGTTACGTGCGGTAATGGTGTTGGTACCGCGACGAATCAACCGGTCGGAAATCACGCCCCCCACCAACACCCCCATAATCCCGGCAAAGAACGGAATGGACGCCACCCAGCCGGTTTTCATCAGGCTGAAGCCGAGCGATCTCTCCAGATAACTTGGCAACCAGGTCAGGTACACCGAAATGGTGAACATGATGGAGAAGTTCCCCAGAATCATGAACCAGGTGGTTTTGTGTTTAAACAGAAAACTAGTTGCTGAATAGAGACTTGCATTTTTTGTCAGGCTATTGAGAATAAAAAGAGGTTTAACTTAGAGAATAAAGGTTTGAAATGATCAACAAAGAGCGGTTGTTACGAGATAATCGTTTATGTAAAGCAATCATTGGATTATCAGTCGAAGAATTGAAAAATTTAGCCGCTGAATTTTCAGCTTGTTATTTGATTTATCGGAAAAAGAATCGAAAAGATCACGAGCGGCAGATGGGTGCAGGGCAGAAAGGATTTATCCCAACCCCATTAGATAAACTGCTTTTTATTTTATTGTATTTAAAATGTTATCCGACCTATGATTTGCAAGGACTTCTTTTTGGTTTAGATAGAACACGGGTATGTCGCTGGGTAAAAATATTATTGCCGGTTTTAGAGATGACCTTGGGGCGAGAATGTGTTTTGCCCGCTCGTCAAATTCGCTCTGCTGAGGAATTTTTTCGCGCCTTTCCTGGAGTTAAAGACGTCTTTATTGATGGGACAGAGCGACCTGTCCAAAAGCCTAAGAATCTGCGTCGGCGAAAAAAAATGTATTCGGGAAAGAAAAGACAGACCACTCGAAAAGGGCTTATTATGACTGACGAAACAAGGCAAATTGGATTTATCCCCATGAGCAAAAATGGGCGCGGTCACGATAAACGCTTACTCGATAAAGTCGATATAATTCGCCATATTCCTCCTGAGGTAACCATCTGGGCAGATACCGGTTTTCAAGGTATAGCCAACCGACTTAAAAATGATTACATCCTATGCCCTGATATGCGGCAAAGAAGCATAGCTGGCTGTTATCAAAATAATGTCGCTTGGCTATATGACCGGAGGGCGTAATCATGACGATTAAAACGCTCGATGGTGGACGATACAAAGTAGATGTAAGACCCCGTGGTCGGGATGGCCGCCGGATCCAGAAGATATTCAAGAAAAAAGCGGATGCAGTTGCCTACGAGCGCTATGTTGTTAGCAACATGCACGATAAAGAATGGCTTGAAAAGCCAGCCGATCAACGGCGGTTATCTGAGTTAATGGAGTTGTGGTGGCAGATTGAAGGTCGCAGTCTTAAGTATGCAGAAAAGCGCAAAGTCGCTTTACTAGGAATCATAAGAAGCATGCATAACCCAAGGGCAAGCAGCTTGAACCAACGCTTCATAAAAGAATGGCGTACTCAGCGGCTTCAAGATGGTGTCAAAGCATCTACCGTCAATCGTGACGAAACGATCTTGAGCGGTATGTTTCGCGTACTTATCGATGCGGGTGAATATCATGCCGATAACCCGATACGAGCACTTTCAGCGCTCAAAGAAAAAACGCCTGAAATGTCTTATCTTACGAGCGAGGAAATAGCACGCTTGCTAGAACTAACAGAGGGCGATGCAAAGCGGCTAACAATCTTATGCCTCAGCACTGGCTCAAGATGGGGTGAGGCTACGAGCCTAAAAGCTGAGCACATCCAGCATAATAGGGTTACTTTTACTGAAACCAAAAACGGCAAGGTGCGCGCTGTTCCCATCTCTGATGAAGTGGTTCACGCCGTAAAAATCAAGGCATCGGGGATATTGTTTAATGTGAATTATAACGAGTACAGACAAACGCTACGTCAGGCCAAACCCGACTTGCCTAAAGGCCAGGCCGTACATGTACTACGTCATACATTTGCTGCGCACTTTATGATTAACGGGGGCAATATTCTGACGTTGCAGAAGATAATGGGACACGCAAATATTCAGCAGACCATGACCTATGCACATCTTGCACCGGACTATCTGCAAGACGCCATAGCACTCAATCCACTGAGGGGGAACATCCACATTTCATCCACATCCTTGGGTGATTAGCGTTAATCAGGAGGCCCCAATCAGTGATTAACTCATTGTAATTAATCCAAGTAAAGCCAGTGATTAAAAACCCCGCTTCTGCGGGGTTTTGCATGTTAACCATACTCCGTGTCACAGCAGCTTGGCTGAGCGCTTTTCTTTGTATTTGCTGTACAATATTCACGCTAAAATAGGCTCGTTCACCGACGGCAGGTTGCGATCGGTCAATAACCCCTATCTTCGCGTGGAGGTGTAATGAGCGTAACCTTAGGCAGCATTACTCTTGGTATGCTAAATACTCAGGCTTCGTCAAACGGAAGTACGGTAGAGCAAAGTATTCAACATTTACAAAAACAGATCGTTAAGCTAACCAAATCGCTGAAAGCGTTGAACGGGAAAGCGGCTAATGCGGGATCGGTTAAAGAATCTGATATGTTGAAAAAACAAAGAGCGCTTATTCAACAGCAAATCCAGGCGCTTTACGCGGAGATTGCTCGATTACATGTCAATACCGATTGAATTCTGACCCACCCTGCCAAAGTAAAACTGACCCACCCCCTTTGAATTACTCGAGCGTAGCTGCTTTAGTTTTCTTCTGGATCTGACCGCTTTTCAGCTTATCTTTCAGTCGATAGCTTTGACCGCTGATTTGCGCGATATGCGCATGGTGAAGCAGCCGATCCAGCATCGCCGCCGTCAGCGTTTCATCATCTCCGAATGTCCCCGACCACTGGGTAAACGGCAGGTTGCTGGTCAGGACCACGCTGCCTGATTCATACCGTTTAGCGATAACCTGGAAGAACAGATTGGCTTCCATTTTACCGAAGGGAAGGTAGCCAACCTCATCTATGATCAACAACTTAGGCTTACCCACAACGCGATTAAGATAGCTTTTTAACTCCCCCTGACGATGTGATGCGAGCAGCTGTAGCATCAGATCTGCGGCTGTGACGAACCGAATACTCATTCCGGCCATCGCGGCTCTGTAGCCGAGTGCTGTCGCCAGGTGCGTTTTACCTACCCCGGACGGACCCAGCAAGACCAGGTTCTCCTGACGCTCGATAAACGCCAGCCCGGCCAACTCCTGGATCTGACTGCGAGGTACGCCACTCGCAAAGGCGAAATCAAACTGCTCCAGCGTCTTGATCACCGGTAGGCCTGATAAACGCAAAATATAGCTAAACGACTTAATTTTGATTACATTATTTAAATGAGCTATTCAATTGATTTTAGACGTAAAGTGATATCTACACGGAAAAACGAAGGGTTGAGTATCCGAGAAACAGCGAAGCAATTTCGGATTGGCCCTGCCTCTGTATCGCGTTGGATTAATCAAATAGAGTCAAAAGCATCGACCACGCGTCAGCGAAAGATCGATAAATCCGAGTTGATAAAAGATGTTGAACAATATCCAGATGCTTACCAAAAAGAACGTGCAGAGCGTTTTGGCGTTTGTCAGAAGGCCATTTGGCAAGCGCTTAAAAAGCTGGGATTGACCTATAAAAAAAACTCTACGTCATCCGAAAGCCGACGAAAACGCCCGGCAGGGATTTCAACAAAAAAAACAACAGTATGAAAAAGAAGGTAAACCTATTGTTTTTATTGATGAAAGTGGTTTTTCACACGATGCCCCACGGACTCACGGCTATTCCCCAAAAGGTCAACGGTGTTTTGGCCTGAAGAACTGGGGAGCTAGGGGAAGAACAAATGTTATCGGCGCTTTATTAGGCACAACGCTGTTTGCTATCGGATTATTTGATATCAATATTAACAGCGATGTTTTCTATGCCTGGGTCACACAAGTCCTTATCCCAGTACTCCCTAAAAACAGTGTAATCATGATGGACAATGCCACTTTTCACAAAAAACATAATATTCAACAAGTCATCATCGATGCAGGGTATATGGTGGAGTATTTGCCTACATATTCGCCAGATCTTAACCCAATTGAGCATAAATGGGCACAAGCAAAAAGCAAAAAAAGAGAGATGGGTTGCGATACAGAGAGTTTGTTCTCAGTCCATATGGTGTAATCAAAATTAAGTCGCTTGGCTATAGTTTGCCGGCGCCGTTCGTTCAGCCCATCATGCTGAAGCTGTAAAGCAGCTTCAAGGAAGTCGGCATGAGTGCCGTTGCTGTCTCGTCGTCTGAGCAACGGCGGGCCACTCAGCCGGTAATCTATCGAGCTTAAGCTGCTCGCAGAGCGCTGCGATACGATCATGCTGGAGGTTCATGCTTCTACCTCCAGTAGCGCCTGATACGTAGTCAACGGGTGCTGGAGACTCTCTGTGGGTATGGGGCGCGAGCAACTCGCCGGTACCGGTCCGGTGGAGGCAATGCCAGTGTTATCTTCGGCAATGGCAACAACGCAGCCCGCTCACGCGGCATGCGTTGTTCAGGCGGAATACCGGTGGTGCCATGTTTACGGGTGTTGGCAACGGTGATCAACCACTCACCAATGCGTGCATTAGCCGCGGGGACGTCCAGTATCAGCCCAGCCTGGCGAAACGTGGCGGCAAGCGGCACAACAAAGCTGTTCTTGAGGTAATGGTTGAAGCGTTCGACCTTGCCCTTAGTCTTGGCGCGGTAGGGACGGCAAACTTTAGGCGTAAAGTCATACTTCTCAGCCAGTTGCATAAGCTGTGGGTTCCAGCGATGCTTGCCGGGCCCGTAGACATCACGCTCAATAATGATGGCCTTGGCGTTGTCGAACAGCAACTGATGCGGAGTTCCGCCAAAGAACTTAAGTGCAGACTCAATGCCGTCACACCAGGCTGCGGACTCCTGGTTGCTGTAGAACTTGACGAAAGTCGCCCGGCTCCAGCCCAGCGTAGCGACGAAGGCCAGCAACGGGTTATGGCCCTGCCTGACGATGGTGAAATCAACCTGCATCTGTACGCCGGGTTCGGTCTCAAAGCGCGTGACCGCCTCAGTAACGGGCTGCTTCATGGGGTGTAGAAATGCGGTAAGCATGCTATAGCCGCCATCATATCCCCGTTGGCCTATCTCGCGCAGCAGCACACTGGCCGGTATCCACTGTGGTCTGGCAGCAGCAACGCGCTCGAGAACATACGGCTTGAACGGGTCAAGCTTGCATGTTGTAGGCATACGCGGCTTGTAACGCATGTCAGCCACCGGTAGTGGACTACGGATATATCGTCGAACGGTCTCGCGGGAGCATGAAAGCTGCCGCGCGATGGCGCGGATGGACATGCCTTGACGGTGTAAAACGTGAATCTCCACTCTGGTCTCCAATGTCATCATTGGCAGTGCCTTAAAACTGCCATTTTTACCCTAGGTGGGTCAGATTTACATCGGCAGGTGGGCCAGTTTTACATCGGTAGCGACAATTACAAAGGCAGAAGGCTGAAAAGAACAGCATGGTCTCTCCCGCTACCACGACGCGTCAGGATGGTTCATCGCAAAAACGGATGAGCAACAGCGGTCACAAGATTAATGTTTATGCTTAGTTTTTCTTAAAGCGTGTTGCTTAATAGTGAAATAAGGGTGTTTCGGTGATTGAAGTAAATTTTATGCTGTTCTGAGATGGAAATTCCAAAGACCGGCGCTAAGGAGTAAGAAGGTATCATCAATAAAGGGTCTACGATTCCGTAAAATTTGGGTCATGCAACCGAGGCGCTGAGTCTGTAAAGAATTTTGTGTAAATGGCTCCATTGCTTAACCGGAGATTCGTTCTCCATACATCAACATGAATTGGCTCATAGCAGGTTTCCAGTCTCTGATTGGCAAGGTCCATTTAGCAGAGATATTATGCAAGGCTAGATAGAGTAATTTTATCACCGAGTCATCCGTTGGAAATATTCGTCGCGTTTTCGTTATCTTGCGCAATGAAGCATTTAACGACTCTATCGCGTTGGTGGTGTAGATAACCTTGCGGATCTCCGGCGGAAAGTCAAAAATGACGATGAGACGTTCCCAATTATTTCTCCACGACGGGCTGATCGTCGGGAACTGTTCATCCCATTTGGCCGCGAAGGCATCCAGGGCCTCTTCAGCGCCCTCTAGCGTTGCGGAACTATAGATGGTGCGCAGGTCAGCAGCAACGGCCTTACGCTCTTTCCAGCCGACGTAGCGCAGCGAGTTCCGCACCTGATGCACAATGCAGAGCTGTACCCGCGTATGCGGGTAAACAGCTTCAATGGCATCAGGAAAGCCTTTCAGGCCATCGCAGCAGGCGACGAAGATGTCCTTTAGCCCACGATTTTTCAGTTCTGTCATCACAGATAACCAGAACTTGGCCCCCTCAGTTTTGGCTATCCATAGCCCCAGCAGCTCTTTTTCGCCCTGGCCGTTGACGCCGAGGGCCAGATAAACAGACTTGTTGGCCACGGCTCCGCCGTCCTGGCTTTTGACAACAATACAGTCAAGGTAAACAATGGGATAAAGCGCATCCAGCGGCCGTTGCTGCCAGCGCTTAACTTCATCCATCACAGCATTGGTCACTTGAGAAATGAAGCCAGCGGAAACATCGACCCCGTAGACTTCTTTAAAGTGTGCCTGAATATCACGGGTTGATAACCCTCTGGAATAGAGAGAAATAATGCGGTCATCGAAGCCGTTAAGCTGTTTTTCGTGCTTACCGATCAGTGTCGGCTCGAAGGTACTGTTGCGGTCGCGCGGAATATCGAGCTCGATCTCCCCATTTTGGCTACGTACGCTCTTGGATGTCTTGCCATTGCGTGAGTTGCCTGAATGATTACCAGCCGGGTCATGCTTAGCATACCCAAGGTGCATCTCCATCTCAGCTTCAAGAACCCGTTCCGCCAGTCTTTTAGTCAGCACCTTGAGTAGGCCTGATTCACCCAGCAGATCCTGAGGGGAGTTACAATCTTGAAGCAGTTGGTCAATAAGTTCGTTGCTGATAGGCATTTTGTTATCCTTTGAAGGTTTTCCTCAAAATGCCATTTACACAGATTATTTTACAGTCTCGAGGCGCTTGATACCCGCGATGGCGTGTTCAACTGTAATACGGATGCCCGAGATTATTTTATTTTCTTGTTTTTGTTCAGGCGATAAAGGTCTTTTTCGAGTTCCTTTTTTTGGGATTTGTGTATTAGGATGCTGTTTATCTATACCTTGAAAACCGGTATCTGCCCAGATGGTTACCTCAGGAGGAATATGGCGAATTATATCGACTTTATCGAGTAAGCGTTTATCGTGACGGCGCCCATTTTTGCTCATGGGGATAAATCCAATTTGCCTTGTTTCGTCAGTCATAATAAGCCCTTTTCGAGTGGTCTGTCTTTTCTTTCCCGAATACATTTTTTTTCGCCGACGCAGATTCTTAGGCTTTTGGACAGGTCGCTCTGTCCCATCAATAAAGACGTCTTTAACTCCAGGAAAGGCGCGAAAAAATTCCTCAGCAGAGCGAATTTGACGAGCGGGCAAAACACATTCTCGCCCCAAGGTCATCTCTAAAACCGGCAATAATATTTTTACCCAGCGACATACCCGTGTTCTATCTAAACCAAAAAGAAGTCCTTGCAAATCATAGGTCGGATAACATTTTAAATACAATAAAATAAAAAGCAGTTTATCTAATGGGGTTGGGATAAATCCTTTCTGCCCTGCACCCATCTGCCGCTCGTGATCTTTTCGATTCTTTTTCCGATAAATCAAATAACAAGCTGAAAATTCAGCGGCTAAATTTTTCAATTCTTCGACTGATAATCCAATGATTGCTTTACATAAACGATTATCTCGTAACAACCGCTCTTTGTTGATCATTTCAAACCTTTATTCTCTAAGTTAAACCTCTTTTTATTCTCAATAGCCTGACAAAAAATGCAAGTCTCTATTCAGCAACTAGTTTTTAGTGTCAGCAGCTCTGCTGGCCTGAATTACACCATCCCTGCTCACACCAATACACGGCATTTTTATATCAGGTTCTTAAACGGGATAAAAATTAACCTTGAGTCAGGGCTTGGGGTCCCGTTAACCTTTACTGCGACGAACTTCTCGTCCCAACGGAGCACACACGGAAAATGAACAAACACGACTGATGAATTCGGATCCTTGCTAACGCGAATGCGTTATCGGGGATGGTTATTGATTTCATTCAGGAGTGCTTATGGCTAATTGTGCGCAATCCCCTGCTTTTCTTTTGCATCAGGTCACCTGTCAATTTGCGACCGGCTTGACGCTTTTCGGTCCACTTAATCTTTCGCTTGATCCCTCATTGTCTGGCTTGGTCGGGCGTAACGGCTGCGGAAAAACGTCGCTGCTGCGTTTGCTGGCAGGGCTCGAGGTTCCCGCTTTCGGTCATATTGAGCGTGCGGGCTCTCTGGCTTATGTTGCTCAGCTGCATAAAATTTTATCAACGACAACGCTGGCTGATTTGCTGGGTTACCAGGCCATTTTTGCCGCGCGTCAGCGCGTCGAATCAGGTGACTATCAGTTGGAAGATCTCGAACTTCTGGAGGGGGCCTGGGATTTACAAGAACGCTTGGCGGCGGCGTTTGCCGAAGCCCGCTTGCCGGCATTTGTTCCTGATAAACGTGCTGCTGAACTGAGCGGTGGTGAACGCGTGCGGGCACTGCTGTGCGCGGCATTTATGGCTGATGCTGACTATTTACTGCTTGATGAGCCGACGAACCACCTCGATCGACAGGCGAGAGCGTGGTTTTACGACAAGCTTTCCCAGCGACGTGGCGGCGCATTGGTGGCAACGCACGATCGTGAACTCTTGGTGATGATGCCGCGCATTTTGGAACTGACCCCGACGGGGTTGCGCAACTATGGCGGCAATTATGATGACTATCAGCGGCAGCGTCAGGCCGAGCAGCAGGCTGCTCAGGCGGCATTGGAACATGCTACAACCGAGCGTCGGCGCACCCGAATGCGTTTGCAAAAAGCGCATGATGCCAGCCAGCGACGCTCGGCACAGACCTTACGTACCGTTGATTCACTGAATATCGCGTCGTTTGAGCGGGTGCAATACAAAGCGGCGGCAAAAGCGCGTTTAGGCACGCTGCGTAAACAGCACCGTGAGCAAAACGATGTGCTTAATGCTGCTGTCTGTGAGATGCGGGGAAAAGTCGATGAAGATAGCCCGATATTATTTACGCTGCCAGGTAGCCATGTCGCCCCCAATAAACCGGTGTTGGTGATGGATAATCTGGTTTTGCCCCACATCGTGAAGGTTCCTTTCAACTGGAGGATAGATGGCCCGATGCGGGTAGCGCTGCGTGGGCCAAATGGCTGTGGCAAATCGACCCTGCTCAAAGTGATGATGGGAGACGAAACGCCGGTGTCGGGTGACTGTCGTGTTTCAGTCACCACCGCTTATCTCGACCAGCATTTGTCGCGGTTGGATCTCTCCTTGTCGGTACTGGCGCATCTTAATGCCGACGATACGCCGCTGGAAGAAGGCGTATTGCGTACCCGGCTGGCGCAACTGCAACTGGATGCGAATAAAATTACTCTACCTCTGGCGGCATTGAGCGGCGGGGAGCGTCTGAAGGCGGCTCTGGCTTGCGTGCTTTGGCGTCGCGATGCCGCACAATTGCTGTTGCTGGATGAACCCACCAACCATCTCGATCTGACATCAACACAGGCGATTGAGGCTGCGTTATCTACGTTTCCGGGGGCAATGATTGTTGTATCACACGATGAAGCTTTTCTTTCTGGTTTGAGGCTTACGCACAGCCTCGAATGGCGGGAAACGGGGTGGCATTATGAATGAGGGGAGCGAAGTGCTGGCTTTAAGGTGGCGGGCATGCAACGTGATGATTCAAATTTATTGATGTTCTTCATCACGCGCCGGTGACTTTCTCCCGATGAAAAAGGGCGTAGAGTAATCCTATCGAGTGCACTGGCACATCAATATGGCTCACTAAGGATACTTCTATGAACACTTCCCGGATGCCCGCACTGTTTCTCGGCCATGGTAGCCCGATGAACGTGTTGGAAGAAAATGAATATACGCGTGCATTGCGTCAGTTAGGTGAAACCCTGGCGCGTCCGAAAGGCATTATCGCGGTCTCGGCACACTGGTATACCCGTGGTACGGCGGTGACAGCGATGGAGAAACCGCGCACCATCCACGATTTCGGCGGTTTCCCGCAGGCGCTGTTTGATACGCAGTATCCGGCACCGGGATCGCCTGAATTGGCGGAGCGCATTCAACAGGCTCTGGCACCGCTGCCGGTGATTGCTGACCACGAGCAATGGGGGTTTGACCATGGTTCTTGGGGCGTGTTGATTAAAATGTACCCGGATGCGGATATTTCTGTGGTGCAACTGAGCGTGGACGGTACGCAATCGGCAGAGTATCACTACCAGTTAGGGACCAAACTGGCAGCGCTGCGTGATGAAGGCTACATGATTGTCGCCAGCGGCAACGTGGTGCATAACCTGCGCATGGTGAAATGGGATGGCGATGCCACGCCTTATGACTGGGCGGTTTCCTTCAATCAGTTTGTCAAAGACAACATGAACTATCAGGGAGATAACCACCCGCTGGTGGACTTTATGCAACATAAAGGAGCGGCGTTGTCGAACCCGACGCCCGACCACTTTTTACCGCTGCTCTATGTGCTGGGCAGTTGGGATGGCAAAGAGTCCATCACGGTGCCATCGGCGAGCAGGCTGGCCAGCGCCATTTGCGCGACGGGTAAATTAGCATCAGCCGCTTTGGTCAGGTACGTCTGCCCCTGCTGTGGATCGTGTGGAATTCTTTTCGGTTTTGCCTACCGCAAACTGCGATGGCACATGTCCATCATCTGCTGCGCGTTTTAGCCACACAAACCCTTCTTTCCAGGCGCTGTCTGAACCGCTGGTGGTCAGGTTGTACGCCAGGCGGTTCTGTGCTTCCAGAGCCCCATTCCCACTCGAAACGCAACAAAACGGTAGAGGCTTATGCCACCAGTAAGTGCGTTAAAAATACCTCATTGGGGGAACGATAGCCCAGCGATTTTCTGCCCCTTGTATTGAGTATGTGTTCGAGTTCGGCAATCTTACGATGACTGACCTGACTGAAGTCTGTTCCCTTTGGGTAAAAACGTCGTATCAGCCCGTTGGTGTGCTCATTCAAGCCCCTCTCCCAGGAATGATAAGGATGGGCAAAGTAGACCTGCGCCCCTGTGATTTGAGTAATTTGCTCGTGCAGAGCGAATTCAGGGCCGTTATCAGCTGTTAGGGTCTTAAACTTGCAAAAGGTATTAGCTTCAATGTCCCTGAAAGCAGCAACCACAGTCTCCGCACGCTTATTAGGCAGCTTGCGAATGATGACGGTTTTCAATGCGTTATCTACGATGGTTAACAAGAATGACTTCTGGTCTTTGCCAAAAATAGTGTCAATTTCGAAGTGGCCAGGCTCCTGTTTAAGCTCGGCTTGAGCTGGGCGATACTCAATACCAACACGGTTGGGAATAGGGCCTGATTTGAGGTTTTCGGCATTGTACCTGTAACGTTTTCCCCGATGAGGAAGTTGCTGATATAGCTCCCCGCCAGCCTGTCTCTCCTGCAGGATATAGCGATATAGCGTATTCTTGCTGACAGATATACCGAATTCCAGGTGCAAACGGCCACTGATGATTTCAGGTGAAGAGTGAGTGGAAAGCGCCTGCCTGATGAAGTTCTGAATGTGTGGCTCCAACGGGTAAAAAGCATTGTTTGGCAGAGTGTTATGACGGCGTTCCCGGGCCAGAGTGTCCGCCCTGCTACAGCAGTAGACACCATTGAAAGTAGGGTCGATATTGCGTCTGAGTTCCCTGCTGATGGTCGAGCGAGGCAGAGCAAGCTCTCTGGCGATGGTAGCTTGGTTGACACCTTCACCACGCCGCTTTTCGATGTAGAACCGTTCTTTCTGAGTCAGATGTTTTCCCTGCATGCAACAGGCTCTCCAGTATGGCCAGAACGGTGATTTTATCCGACTCTGGCAAGTGGGTCACTTTGTTGCGTTTCGAGTGGGAATGGGGCGATCGCCTTGTTCTGCTCGTTTTACCAGATCGGTATCTTCATCGTAGATGGCTTTAACATCGGGAGGCAGAGAGGCGGTGTCGGCGGCATGGACGGTAAACAGGGTGCTGACGGCGCAAAGCAGCAACGCAGACAGAAGTCGCTTTTTCATAAAAGTCCTTTTTCCATGAGGTAAATAACGTTGTTAAATATCGGCGAACAGAGTCTGTTCTTTAATATTTTCAGGAATTAACTCAATTACATCATGGTATTAGTGCAGTAATGCTAATAAAAAAGCCACTGGGTTTAGTGGCTTTTCCTGGCAACGAGAATCAGTCCAGAATGATTTGCGGGTAAAAGCGTGACAGATCCTGAGTGATCAGTTCGCGATCTTCGCGCAGACCAATCCCGCACGGCTGATCGTTGACCAACCAACTGCCGATCACTGTATGACTGTCGCCAAAGGTTGGCAGCGGGTGATATTGCTGAACGATCTTGCCTTCTTCGCCGTAAGGGCCGTCAACAGCAGCGATCTGCTGGCCATTTTTCACGATCTGAATATTGGCACCTTCACGTGAGAACAGCGGTTTGACCATGTAGCTGTCAAGTGGTGGATGGTCGTCATCGGCAAAATAGGCCGGTAGCAGGTTGGGGTGGTTGGGGAACATTTCCCACAGCATTGGCAGCAGCGCTTTGTTGGAGATAATGCTTTTCCAGGCCGGCTCTAACCAACGTACTCCCGCATCTTCCAACTTGGTGGAAAATATTTCGCGCAGCATGAATTCCCACGGGTAGAGCTTGAACAGGTTGCCGATCACCTGATTTTGCATATCGGTGAACTGGCCTTTTTCACCCAGCCCAATCTCTTCCATAAAGAGAAATTCTGTGGGCAGGCCCGCTTCCAACGCGCAATCCTGAAGGTATTGCACCGTGCCGCGATCTTCTTCGGTGTCCTGACAGCACGCCATATGCAGCAGACCGAAGCCATGATTGAGGCGCAGTTCTTCAAACCGGGCGATCAGTGCTTCCTGAATGCTGTTGTACTGATCGGCATTCTGCGGCAGCTTACCAGCCTCTTTCTGATCTTCCAGCCACAACCATTGAAAAAAGGCCGCTTCATACAGCGATGTCGGCGTATCGGCATTGTTTTCCAACAGCTTGGCCGGGCCTTTTCCGTCATAGGCCAGATCGAGGCGTGAGTAGAGCGAGGGCTGCTGGCTGCGCCAGGAGCTTCTGACAAATTCCCAGGTATGCTTGGGAATGCAGAATTTGGTCAGCAACGCATCGCTGCTGACTACCTTTTCGACCACTTGCAGACACATCTGGTGCAGTTCGGCGGTTGCTGCTTCCAACTCCTCGATCTGCGCCAACGTGAACTGATAGTAAGCATTTTCACACCAGTAGGGCTCGCCGTACATGGTGTGAAAGTTGAAACCAAACTCTGTCGCCTTTTCACGCCAATCCGGGCGTTCGGCAATATCAACGCGCTTCATGCTTATGTCCCTTAGCCGCCCATACTGCGAGCAGAGGAGCTGGAACCGGTGCTGGCGCTGCTACGTTGCATCGTGGTCTGCTTGGCGACACTTTCGCCAAAACCACCGCGGGTGATGGTGTTAGTGGTGGCGGGTTTAGGAGCCAGCGCTGTTTTGGGAACCGTGACGCTACGACCGGAGGTGGCAGCCCCGTAGCTTTTACCGCTGGCGTCAACGAACTGGCCGTTAGCCGGGCTTGCCGGAGAGCGGGAGGAGAACAGCGGCTGCTGGGCAAAGCCTGCGCCACCGCTCATCATACGGCCCATCATGTAACCGGCCATCAGCGGCATCCAGGAACTGCTGGTTTGTGTTGGCTGAGCGGCGGTGCCTGCCTGCGCAGGGACTGGCGTACATTGCGCTTCGCCAAATTCTGCGACGCAGTCTTCTTTGCTGGCATATTTCGGTGCAGTTTTTTCGGCTTCTTTTAGCGCGTTATTGTACGCCGTAGTGCACTGCGCGCTCATGGATGGGTTCGCTGCTGAGCAGTCATCCGCATTTTGATACATCGACACGGTTTCGTCAGTCTGCTCGCAACCGGCCAGAATAAACGCGGCGCTGATCGCCAGTGCGACCGGTGCCAGACTATAAGTGCGCCACCCTTTTCGGAAAGCGTCCTTCTGTATGTTTTCTGTACGTTTCATGTGATTATCCCAGAGGGTAATGCGTCAATGCCAAAGGTATGCCAAGTGTGCATTAGCATAGGGGATGGCTGGCTGAATTTAAAGCATTACGCCTGTCAGAACGCCTGCTCTTTACGTTGCTATACATTTTATTGCGTGCCTGGACGGCTTGGAATAAATCAGAGCCAAACAAAAAGGAGATACGCTGGGTATCTCCTTAAGGTCATTAACTGCCTGACGGGGACGACGTCATTAGCTGCGCGGTGCTTTCGGCTCCGGCGCGCTGTTGTCAGTAAAGACCGGTGACGTGGAAACGTCCTGGCCTAACGTGCCGTTCAGCGCCTGCAAGTCGTTTTCATTCAAGGTGCCCAACGCTGACTTGATGTTCAACTGGTTGATCAGGTAGTCGTAACGCGCGTTAGACAGCTGCTGCTTGGCGTTAAACAACGTGGTGGTGGCATCCAACACGTCGACAATGGTACGTGTACCGACCTGATAGCCCGCTTCCATCGCATCCAGAGAGCTTTGCGCTGATACTTCGGCCTGCTTATAAGCGTTGATGCTGCTGATCGAGGCAGAAATATTGTTAAACGAGGAACGCACGGTCTGCACCACGGAACGGTGTGCGCTTTCCAGTAGCTCGCTGGAACTGACGAAGCTGTGTTGCGCCTGTTTCACGCGTGAACTGGTGTCACCACCACTGTAGAGCGGCACGGTTAATGACAGGCCGATTTTGTTTTGGCCTGCATCGACCTCTGCCGCTGTCTTATTTGCACCAGAATTGCGCGTATTGCTGACACCGGAGGAAGCCGTCAGATCCAACGTTGGCATATGGCCGGTTTCCGCTGAGCGGATCTGCTCACGCGCCAGATCCTGGCTGAGTCGCGCGGACAACAGGCTCAGGTTATGGCTTTCCGCATCTTTCAGTAAGGTGGCGATCGCTCCCGGTTTCTCAGTAGAGAAACGGGTGATGTTCAACTCTGCCAGTTGCGGGTAGAAGTTGCCGCTGACCTGACGCAGATTTTCCAGCGCGTTATCCAACGTGTTGCGCGCAGACACTTCGTTGGCCAATACGCTGTCGTATTGGGCACGGGCGTTTTGTACGTCAGTGATAGCCACCAAGCCGACATTAAAGCGCTGGGTGGTTTGATCGAGCTGGCGGTAAATGGCCTGTTTCTGGGCGTTAACGTAGGAGAGCGCATCAATGGCGCGCAGCACGTTAAAATAAGCGGTAGCCGTATCCAGAATCAACGACTGTTGGGCCGTCTGGTAGGTCACATCTTGAATGCCCGCCTGCTTTTCTTGCAGCGTTAGGGCGCGCCATTTCGACATATCAAACAAGGTCTGGGTCAACTGCAAGGAACCGCTGGTAGCATTGCTGTTGACGCCGTCTTGAGAGCCGCGAAAGTTGTTGGTGTAACCGTAGTCAGCACCGAGTCCGAGTTGTGGCAACAGGGGGCTGCGCGCCTCGTTGATTTTCTCGAAAGCCGCATCACGGGTGGCTGCCGAGCTGCGCAAATCCGGGTTGGTGGTTTTTGCTTGTTGATAGACCTGTAACAGATTTTCCGCGTGACCCACGGCGCTAAAGCCGCTCAGGCTTAGACCAATAAGAAGAGGGAGCAATTTCTTCATGTGCATTCCTTGTTGTGCAGCTAAGGCAACGATGTAGCGGAGATAGCGTTGTCAAAAAACGAATCCGGCAGATTCTATCAGAATGTGCCAATAGGATAAGTTGGCTGAACGTGCCATCTTCCCCCTGACAGACCCCATTAGAGGGTTTAATTTGCTCTCAGACCCTAACGTTTGGTCAAATAGGTGTTCTATACCCGTCATACTTCAAGTTGCCTGTGTGTTGGCTGCGCGCGTTCACCCGAATCACTTACCTGAGTAAGCGCATCGGGATTAATGAATCTCATCCCTGAGATTCACCCTACGGGCCAGCGCAAGCGCTGTTCAAATTTGTTCCAGACAAATTTGTCACTCCCTTGCCGCCTTCATGCAACTCGAATTATTTAGGGTATATTAATCCAATTTATCACAAAGCATCGCAAGTATGATGTCCATCTTGATACATGAGACACGTCCAGGTACCTGCTGTTGCTCGCAAGGAGTTAAGGTATGGCTGTGTCTGTGTCCCATCCGGCGACTTTCCATAAAGACGATGTAGAAATTATTGCACGAGAGTCGCTGTACGAGGGTTTTTTTTCGCTGGAGCGCTACCGTTTTCGTCATCGGTTGTTTAACGGTGAGATGAGCGGCGAAGTCAGCAGGGAAATTTTGGAGCGTGGTCATGCAGTTGTGTTGCTGCCCTACGATCCGGTACGGGACGAGGTGGTGCTGATTGAACAGATCCGCATTGCCGCTTATGACACCAGCCCGAGTCCGTGGCTGTTTGAACTGGTGGCGGGCATGATTGAGCCGGGTGAGTCTCTGGAAGCGGTGGCGCGACGGGAAGCGCAGGAGGAAGCCGGTCTTAACGTCGGGCGCTGTAAACCGATTATCAACTATCTGGCGAGCCCGGGAGGCACCAGTGAGCGTCTGGCGGTAATGGTGGGCGAAGTGGATGCCCGTGCCGCACAGGGCATTCACGGTCTAGCCGAAGAGAATGAAGACATTCGGGTGCATGTTGTCAGCCGCGAACAGAGCTATGCCTGGGTGGAAAGTGGAATTATTGATAACGCGGCATCTGTCATTGCGCTGCAATGGTTGGCGTTGCACCATACGCAATTGAGACAGGCGTGGACGGAGTAAGCTGATGAAACGCTACACCCCGGATTTTCCGGCCATGATGCGGCTGTGCGAAATGAATTTCGCACAATTACGCCGTTTATTGCCGCGAAAGGATGAAGTCGGAGAAAGTGCGGTTTATCATGTAAATAATGCAAGCTATCGCTTAACGATAGTGGAATCCACGCGTTATACCTCATTGGTTGAAATCCAGCAGATTGCGCCTGCCGTCAGCTATTGGAGCCTGCCAACGTTGAGCGTGCGGCTTTACCACGACGCGCTGGTTGCGGAAGTGTGTGCCAGTCAGCAGATCTACCGTTTTAAAGCACGTTATGATTACCCGAATAAAAAATTACATCAACGTGATGAAAAGCATCAAATTAATCAGTTTCTTGCTGATTGGCTAAGGTACTGCCTGGCGTATGGTTTTACATCGGCACCGTTAAATTCCTATTCCAGTTTGTTAGACAGATTTCAGTAACCAAGGATACTATTTTTTGGAAAGTCTGCTGAAAGTTCCTGTGGCGAGTGGGGCCAGAATCAGGATTTTACAAATAACCGATACCCACTTGTTTGCTGGCGAGCACGAGACACTGCTCGGCGTGAACACATACCGTAGTTACCATGCCGTGCTGTCTGCTATTCAGGCGCAGGGGCAGGATGTTGACCTTATTGTGGCAACGGGAGATCTTGCTCAGGACCATTCGCAGGAGGCCTACCATCACTTCACGCGCGGCATTGCGCAGTTACCCGCGCCTTGCGTGTGGCTGCCGGGAAACCATGATTTCCAGCCTGCGATGGTGGATGTGCTGGCACAGGCTGGCATTGCGCCTTCCAAGCACGTGCTGTTGGGCGATGCCTGGCAGATTATTTTGTTAGACAGCCAGGTATTTGGCGTGCCCCACGGTGAGTTGAGTGAATATCAGCTCGAATGGCTGGAGCGCAGCCTGCTACGTTTTCCAGAGCGTCATACGCTGTTGCTGTTACATCACCATCCGCTGGCTTCAGGTTGTACCTGGCTCGATCAGCACAGCCTGAGTAACGCGCACCATCTGGACGCGGTGCTGGCGCGTTATTCGCAGGTGAAAAATGTGCTGTGTGGACATATTCATCAGGAGCTGGATCTTGACTGGAACGGACGCAGACTGATGGCGACGCCTTCCACCTGTGTGCAGTTCAAACCGCACTGCACCAATTTTACCATTGACGATGTCGGGCCCGGCTGGCGTTATTTGGATCTGTTATCGGACGGTTCGCTGGAGACGCGCGTTTACCGCCTGAACGGCAGTGAATTTTTGCCTGATATGGATTCGGACGGCTATTAATGCCTACGCTACTCTACCTTCACGGATTCAACAGCACGCCGAAATCGGCCAAAGCGACGGCGCTGGCCGCATGGTTGGCGCAGCATCACCCCCAGATAGAGATGCTGGTGCCGCAACTGCCGCCTTATCCGGCGGAGGCGGCCGAACTGTTGGAGTCGCTGGTGATGGAGCGCGCGGGGCATCCGATCGGCTTGGTGGGCTCATCGCTGGGCGGCTATTATGCCACATGGCTGTCGCAATGCTTTACCTTGCCCGCCGTCGTCGTCAATCCGGCGGTGAAACCCTTCGAACTGTTGCTGGGACATCTCGGCGAATATCGTAACCCCTATACAGGTGAAGAATATGTGCTAGAGTCTCGGCATATTTACGACCTGAAAGTGATGCAGATTGAATCACTCGAGGCGCCGGATTTACTGTGGTGTCTGCTCCAGACAGGGGATGAAGTGCTGGATTATCGGCAGGCTGTGGCGTATTACACGGCGTGTCGCCAGACGGTGGAATCGGGCGGGAACCACAGTTTTGTTGGGTTTGAACACCATTTTGACCCTATTGTGCGTTTCCTGGGATTGAGCGACGATTGATCCGTTCTGTACTGCACTGTCCTTACTGACACGGGCAACGACAACGCGCCGTCCGCGGACAGTGTATCCTCTCAGCGCCATTCCGTTTTACACATTTAAACAACGACTAACGCGAATATGAGTCAATCAAGTTATAACGCTGACGCCATTGAGGTGCTCAGCGGCTTAGAACCGGTGCGCCGCCGTCCGGGGATGTACACCGATACCACTCGCCCTAACCATTTGGGGCAGGAAGTGATTGATAACAGCGTCGATGAAGCGCTGGCGGGCCATGCGCGCCGTGTCGACGTGATCCTGCATGAAGATCAGTCACTTGAAGTGATTGACGATGGCCGTGGCATGCCCGTGGATATCCACCCGGAAGAAGGGGTGCCTGCTGTTGAGCTGATTCTGTGTCGCCTGCACGCTGGCGGGAAATTCTCCAACAAGAACTACCAGTTCTCCGGCGGTTTGCACGGCGTGGGCATCTCGGTGGTGAACGCGTTATCTTCACGCGTGGAAGTGACCGTGCGCCGCGATGGGCAGGTTTATGATATTGCCTTTGAAAACGGCGAAAAGGTGCAGGCGCTAACGGTGAGCGGAACCTGCGGACGACGCAACACCGGCACCCGTGTGCATTTCTGGCCGGATGCCAGCTTTTTTGACAGCCCGCGTTTTTCTGTCTCTCGCCTGACGCATTTATTGAAAGCTAAAGCGGTGCTGTGCCCCGGCGTGGAAATCACGTTTAAAGACAAGGTCAACAATACCGAACAGCGTTGGTGCTATCAGGATGGTCTGAACGACTACCTGTGCGAAGCGGTTAACGGTCTGCAGACGCTGCCGGAAAAACCGTTTATCGGCGCTATTGCTGGCGATACCGAGGCGGTGGACTGGGCGCTGCTGTGGCTGCCGGAAGGGGGCGAACTGCTGACGGAAAGTTACGTCAACCTGATCCCGACGGTGCAAGGCGGGACGCACGTTAACGGCCTGCGTCAGGGTTTACTCGATGCCATGCGTGAGTTTTGCGAATTCCGCAATATTCTGCCGCGCGGCGTGAAGCTCAGCGCGGAAGATATCTGGGAACGCTGTGCCTATGTGCTGTCGGTGAAGATGCAAGACCCGCAGTTTGCCGGGCAGACCAAAGAGCGCCTTTCTTCACGTCAGTGCGCCGCGTTTGTGTCTAGCGTGGTGAAGGATGCGTTTAGCCTGTGGCTGAACCAGAACGTGCAAGCGGCTGAAATGCTGGCCGAATTGGCAATTTCCAGCGCCCAACGCCGCATGCGCGCGGCTAAAAAAGTGGTGCGCAAAAAATTGACCAGCGGCCCGGCGTTACCGGGGAAACTGGCAGACTGCACCTCACAGGATTTGAATAAAACCGAACTGTTTCTGGTGGAAGGGGATTCTGCGGGCGGCTCGGCCAAGCAGGCGCGTGAGCGTGAGTTTCAGGCCATCATGCCGCTCAAGGGCAAGATCCTCAATACGTGGGAAGTCTCGTCTGATGAAGTGTTGGCGTCGCAGGAAGTGCATGACATCTCTGTCGCGATCGGAATGGATCCAGACAGCGACGATCTCAGCCAGTTGCGCTACGGTAAGATCTGTATTCTGGCGGATGCCGACTCGGACGGTTTGCACATCGCCACGCTGTTGTGTGCGCTATTTGTGCGCCATTTCCGCCCGTTGGTCGCGGGCGGCCATGTGTATGTCGCCATGCCGCCGCTCTACCGCATCGATCTGGGTAAAGAGGTGTTCTACGCGCTGGATGAAGAAGAAAAAGCCGGCGTACTGGAGCAACTGAAGCGCAAGAAGGGCATGCCTAACGTTCAGCGCTTTAAAGGGCTGGGAGAGATGAACCCGCTACAACTGCGCGAAACCACGCTTGATCCCAATACGCGCCGTCTGGTGCAGCTCACCATCAGTGAAGATAATGTGACCGAAACGCTGGCGATGATGGATATGCTGCTGGCGAAGAAACGCTCGGAAGATCGCCGCAACTGGCTGCAAGAGAAGGGCGATCGGGCGGATATTGAGGTGTGATGCGGCTATCGCGCGATCTTGTATAAACAGAACCGCTCCAGCGCATGACCCGCCGGTATTTTGGGATAAGTAAAGTCTTCACCGGTATTGGTCATGCCTGCCTTTATCATCACGCGCTGTGAAGCCATATGTTGCAGTGGGGTATAGGCGTAGACCTCTGGGGCGTCGAGATCTTCAAAGGCATAGCGAATGGCGCGTTTTGCCCCTTCCGTGGCATAGCCGTTTCCCCAATGCTGGGCCTGCAAGCGCCAGCCCGCTTCGATAAGCGGCGCATGAGGAATTCCGCTCTCCTCTGGCTGTTTATGCAAACCAATAAAGCCGATAAATTCGCCGCTTGATTTCAGTTCCGCGGCCCAGAAGCCCCAGCCCTTGTTGGCAATATGTCTGCTGATACGGCCGGCCTGCGCATCGCTTTGTTCTTGTGTCATCAGTTCAGGGAAATAACGCATCACCGTCGGGTCGGCATTCAATTGTGCAAAAATGGGGTAATATTGATCGCGCCATTGGCGCAGGATCAATCTTTCCGTCTCGATCATAGCGATTTTTCTCCTTATTCACGCTAAAGACTAACAAATCAATCTGAAAGACGCTGACAGGCTTCATGGCTTCACAGTAGAGTAAGTGTGCATCTTAATCCTTGACGACTGTGTAAGATTATGAAAAACAATCACGAAAAAGACTCGGCTGGCACAGAAAAACTTGACGGCGGTGCGCGCCGTGTACGGCTGGAAGATATCGCCGCGCGCTGTGGTACGTCGTTAAGCACTGTGTCTCGTGCGCTGAGCGGTGAAAAAGGGGTGAGTCAGGCTCTGCGCGCGCAGATACTGGAAGTGGCGCGGGCGGTGCGCTACAGCCCCGCCGTGGAAATGGGGGGCTCCCGTATCGTGCTGGCCGTCTCGCAGGTCGCGATGCTGGATTATCACCGTTATCAATTCAGTTGGTATGTGCTGCAAGGGCTGAAAGAGCGCGCCAAAGTGCTGGGACTGGATTTGGTGACCCACCCGCTGTCCGACAAGGGCACACAGGCGCTGACCGATCTGCTTAACCAGGAGGATATCGGCGGCATGCTGGCACTCACCGTCGACGATCCGGCGATTTTAGACGTTGTGGTAAACCTGAAAAAACCTGCGGTGCTGGTAAACAGCGAAGATCCACTGATGCGACTCTCCAGCGTGATGCCGTGTAACCGCTCGGCAACCCGGATGGCGGCTGACTATCTGGTGTCGCATGGGCATCGCGATATCCTGTTTTTGACCCATCCCGGCCGACGCACCATTGAACAACGGCATGAGGGCTGGCAGGAGTCGATGCGTTATTTTCAGCTGCCCTGCTCCGAACAGCAGGTGATCAGCGTGGCCGATTGGCTTCCCGAACTGGCTGAGCAGGCGGTGGTATCGTGGTTTCGCGAAAAAAAACGTACCTGTACCGCGATCCTGTGTGCCAATGACTCTTTGGAATTAGGGGCCATTAACGGGTTACAGCGCTTAGGTCTGGAGGTGCCAGGGGATATCTCGGTGGTGGGGATGAACGATTTGCCACAGGCCGAATTTGCATCGCCGCCGCTGACTACCGTGCATTTGCCAGTGCAGGAAATCGGTGTTATTGCGCTGGAACTGTTGCAGGACATTATTGCTGGCAACGTGACGATCCCCCGGCGTATCGAGTTGGCGTGTGCCATGGTCGAGCGTCAGTCAGTGGGCGTGTTAAACGCATCATGAGGGCATTTGCCCTCATGATGCGGTATCGCACTTGTTACGCGGTTATTTGAATTTCGCCCGTTCCATTGTAGGGATCAGCAGCAGGTAGATCACGCCCCAGGCGACCAGATAGGCCACAGAACTGATGGCGAACAGCGCCCAATAATTGCCTGATGCTTCGAGTACAGCACCGATCACCGTGGAGAAGATCACGCTGCCGATCATGCAAAAGGTGCTGCCGATGCCGACGACCGAACCCACCGCCGCGTTGGGGAACAGATCGGACACTGATGTCAGCAGGTTTGCAGACCAGCCCTGGTGTGCAGCAGCAGCCAACCCGACGAGGGCAACGGCCACCCACAGGCTTTCCACCTGCGTTGCGGCAAAAATCGGGATGACCGCACAGGCGCAAATCAACATGGTGGTTTTTCGCGCTTTCGCCGCGCTGAATCCCATATTCATCAGCTTGCCGGGCAACCAGCCTGCGCCCAGACTGCCGCCGATGGCAAACAGATAGATCATGATCAATGGCACACCCAATCCGGCCATATTGATATCACGGGTTTCGTTCAGCCATTTTGGCAGCCAGAACAGGAAGAACCACCAGATGGTGGTCGGTCAGCATCTTGCCCAGTGCAAAGGCCCAGAGTTGACGGTAGCGCAGCAGGTGCGTCCATTTGATGGATTCCACGCTGACGTGCTCTTCTTTGTCCTGACGGATCCAGGCCAGCTCTTCGGCAGAGGCTTTATCTTGCGGTTTGCCAAACAGGAAAAACCACGGGATAAGCCAGACAAAGCCCACCGCGCCAAGAATCAGAAACGCCCCGTGCCAGCCGTAATGAATGGCGATAAACGGAATCAAGGCGGGAGAGACCACCACGCCAAGGTTAACGGCGACGCCAAGAATCCCCGTAGCCAGCGTGCGCTCTTTCTTGGGGTGCCAGTCGGCGATGACTTTCATCGCTGCCGGGAAGTTGGCCGATTCCCCCAGTCCAAGGATGACGCGCACAATAGCAAAACCGACCACGGTGCCGACCGCAGCGTGCAACATGGCAGCGGCGCTCCAGATGTAGTGGTCAACTAAATTTGGCCACCCTACCTGACTGTTGATGGAACAGCCGTTCTGATTCATTTGGTGTTAACCCACCGTTATACCAGTGAGGTCTGACATCGCTATAATAATGGGTTATGTAGCGAATAATGGATGATTGAGCAGTACTAAAGCTTTGGTAGCCAGTCGTTGGCACCCATTCAGTCTTCAGACTACGGAAGAATCGCTCCATCGGACTATTATCCCAACAATTTCCTCTGCGACTCATACTTTGGGTCATCTGATAACGCCACAATGGCTGCCTATACTGACGACTGGTGTAATGGCTTCCTTGGTCACTATAAGCGTGTTGCTTAATAGTGAAATAAGGGTGTTTCGGTGATTGAAGTAAATTTTACGCTGTTCTGAGATGGAAATTCCAAAGACCGGCGCTAAGGAGTAAGAAGGTATCATCAATAAAGGGTCTACGATTCCGTAAAATTTGGGTCATGCAACCGAGGCGCTTGATACCCGCGATGGCGTGTTCAACTGTAATACGGATGCCCGAGATTATTTTATTTTCTTGTTTTTGTTCAGGCGATAAAGGGCTTTGTTGAATAAATCGAACTTTCAGGGGATCGCCGGATCAAAGCACTATCATCGCTCCCGATAGCAGCTCCCCATGGCAAAGCAAAAGTTTAAAATCACCAACTGGCCCACCTACAACAAAGCACTCAGACAACGCGGCTCCCTGACGGTCTGGCTTGATGAGTCGGCCATCGCTGCATGGACTGACAGTGCTTCGCCTGAAGGTCGTGGTCGGCCGCTTTACTACACCGATATGGCTGTTACCACGGTTTTGATGATAAAGCGCGTGTTTAACCTGTCGCTCCGGGCATTACAGGGCTTTGTCGACTCGGTTTTTACACTGATGAGCCTGCCACTGCGCTGCCCGGACTACTCTCTGGTCAGTCGGCGGGCAAAAACCGTCAGTATAGCCAAGCGACTTAATTTTGATTACACCATATGGACTGAGAACAAACTCTCTGTATCGCAACCCATCTCTCTTTTTTTGCTTTTTGCTTGTGCCCATTTATGCTCAATTGGGTTAAGATCTGGCGAATATGTAGGCAAATACTCCACCATATACCCTGCATCGATGATGACTTGTTGAATATTATGTTTTTTGTGAAAAGTGGCATTGTCCATCATGATTACACTGTTTTTAGGGAGTACTGGGATAAGGACTTGTGTGACCCAGGCATAGAAAACATCGCTGTTAATATTGATATCAAATAATCCGATAGCAAACAGCGTTGTGCCTAATA
Source organism: Symbiopectobacterium purcellii (assembly GCF_052050035.1). Taxonomy (GTDB): domain Bacteria; phylum Pseudomonadota; class Gammaproteobacteria; order Enterobacterales; family Enterobacteriaceae; genus Symbiopectobacterium; species Symbiopectobacterium purcellii_A. The sequence continues at coordinate 888,197 of NZ_CP189882.1, read as the reverse complement.
AAGCGCCGATAACATTTGTTCTTCCCCTAGCTCCCCAGTTCTTCAGGCCAAAACACCGTTGACCTTTTGGGGAATAGCCGTGAGTCCGTGGGGCATCGTGTGAAAAACCACTTTCATCAATAAAAACAATAGGTTTACCTTCTTTTTCATACTGTTGTTTTTTTTGTTGAAATCCCTGCCGGGCGTTTTCGTCGGCTTTCGGATGACGTAGAGTTTTTTTTATAGGTCAATCCCAGCTTTTTAAGCGCTTGCCAAATGGCCTTCTGACAAACGCCAAAACGCTCTGCACGTTCTTTTTGGTAAGCATCTGGATATTGTTCAACATCTTTTATCAACTCGGATTTATCGATCTTTCGCTGACGCGTGGTCGATGCTTTTGACTCTATTTGATTAATCCAACGCGATACAGAGGCAGGGCCAATCCGAAATTGCTTCGCTGTTTCTCGGATACTCAACCCTTCGTTTTTCCGTGTAGATATCACTTTACGTCTAAAATCAATTGAATAGCTCATTTAAATAATGTAATCAAAATTAAGTCGTTTAGCTATATCAGCATAAAAACGCCAACGCGTGGTGAAATCTCGCATCTGGTCATCGACAGTACCGGTCTGAAGGTCTTTGGCGAAGGTGAATGGAAAGTCAGGCAGCATGGGGCTGACAGACGAAGAGTGTGGCGCAAGCTTCATCTGGCAGCAGACAGTGCGACGCATGAGATTATCTGTGCCGACTTATCGCTCAGCGGAACGACAGATGCGCAGGCACTGCCGGGCCTGATTAGCCAAACCCACCGAAAAATCAGGGAAGTGTCAGCAGACGGTGCTTATGACGCCCGTTACTGCCACGATGCGTTGCTAAGAAAGAAAATCAGGCCCCTTATCCCGCCGCGAAGCGGAGCCAAATACTGGCCGGACAAGTACCATGAACGTAACCATGCGGTGGCGAATCAGCGTCTGAGCGGGAGTAATGATATGTGGAAAAAGAAAGTGGGTTATCACCGGCGTTCAGTGGCAGAAACAGCGATGTTCCGCATAAAAACTTTGCTGGGTGGCCATCTGAGCCTGCGTGACTATGAGGCTCAAGTAGGTGAAGCCATAGCGATGGTCAAAGCGCTGAACCGTATGACGTTGTTGGGTATGCCACACAGCGTCAGGATAGGATAACAGGTGTAGCAGAGGGAGTCATCCTGTCGGCTAATTCTGATTTATTCAACAAAGCCGCGATAAAGGTCTTTTTCGAGTTCCTTTTTTTGGGATTTGTGTATTAGGATGCTGTTTATCTATACCTTGAAAACCGGTATCTGCCCAGATGGTTACCTCAGGAGGAATATGGCGAATTATATCGACTTTATCGAGTAAGCGTTTATCGTGACGGCGCCCATTTTTGCTCATGGGGATAAATCCAATTTGCCTTGTTTCGTCAGTCATAATAAGCCCTTTTCGAGTGGTCTGTCTTTTCTTTCCCGAATACATTTTTTTTCGCCGACGCAGATTCTTAGGCTTTTGGACAGGTCGCTCTGTCCCATCAATAAAGACGTCTTTAACTCCAGGAAAGGCGCGAAAAAATTCCTCAGCAGAGCGAATTTGACGAGCGGGCAAAACACATTCTCGCCCCAAGGTCATCTCTAAAACCGGCAATAATATTTTTACCCAGCGACATACCCGTGTTCTATCTAAACCAAAAAGAAGTCCTTGCAAATCATAGGTCGGATAACATTTTAAATACAATAAAATGGCTTTGTTGAATAAATCGAACTTTCAGGGGATCGCCGGATCAAAGCACTATCATCGCTCCCGATAGCAGCTCCCCATGGCAAAGCAAAAGTTTAAAATCACCAACTGGCCCACCTACAACAAAGCACTCAGACAACGCGGCTCCCTGACGGTCTGGCTTGATGAGTCGGCCATCGCTGCATGGACTGACAGTTCTTCGCCTCAAGGTCGTGGTCGGCCGCTTTACTACACCGATATGGCTGTTACCACGGTTTTGATGATAAAGCGCGTGTTTAACCTGTCGCTCCGGGCATTACAGGGCTTTGTCGACTCGGTTTTTACACTGATGAGCCTGCCACTGCGCTGCCCGGACTACTCTCTGGTCAGTAGGCGGGCAAAAACCGTCAGTATCAGCATAAAAACGCCAACGCGTGGTGAAATCTCGCATCTGGTCATCGACAGTACCGGTCTGAAGGTCTTTGGCGAAGGTGAATGGAAAGTCAGGCAGCATGGGGCTGACAGACGAAGAGTGTGGCGCAAGCTTCATCTGGCAGCAGACAGTGCGACGCATGAGATTATCTGTGCCGACTTATCGCTCAGCGGAACGACAGATGCGCAGGCACTGCCGGGCCTGATTAACCAAACCCACCGAAAAATCAGGCAAGTGTCAGCAGACGGTGCTTATGACGCCCGTTACTGCCACGATGCGTTGCTAAGAAAGAAAATCAGGCCCCTTATCCCGCCGCGAAGCGGAGCCAAATACTGGCCGGACAAGTACCATGAACGTAACCATGCGGTGGCGAATCAGCGTCTGAGCGGGAGTAATGATATGTGGAAAAAGAAAGTGGGTTATCACCGGCGTTCAGTGGCAGAAACAGCGATGTTCCGCATAAAAACTTTGCTGGGTGGCCATCTGAGCCTGCGTGACTATGAGGCTCAAGTAGGTGAAGCCATAGCGATGGTCAAAGCGCTGAACCGTATGACGTTGTTGGGTATGCCACACAGCGTCAGGATAGGATAACAGGTGTAGCAGAGGGAGTCATCCTGTCGGCTAATTCTGATTTATTCAACAAAGCCCAATAAAATAAAAAGCAGTGTATCTAATGGGGTTGGGATAAAGAGACTGTAAAATAATCTGTGTAAATGGCATTTTGAGGAAAACCTTCAAAGGATAACAAAATGCCTATCAGCAACGAACTTATTGACCAACTGCTTCAAGATTGTCACTCCCCTCAGGATCTGCTGGGTGAATCAGGCCTACTCAAGGTGCTGACTAAAAGACTGGCGGAACGGGTTCTTGAAGCTGAGATGGAGATGCACCTTGGGTATGCTAAGCATGACCCGGCTGGTAATCATTCAGGCAACTCACGCAATGGCAAGACATCCAAGAGCGTACGTAGCCAAAATGGGGAGATCGAGCTCGATATTCCGCGCGACCGCAACAGTACCTTCGAGCCGACACTGATCGGTAAGCACGAAAAACAGCTTAACGGCTTCGATGACCGCATTATTTCTCTCTATTCCAGAGGGTTATCAACCCGTGATATTCAGGCACACTTTAAAGAAGTCTACGGGGTCGATGTTTCCGCTGGCTTCATTTCTCAAGTGACCAATGCTGTGATGGATGAAGTTAAGCGCTGGCAGCAACGGCCGCTGGATGCGCTTTATCCCATTGTTTACCTTGACTGTATTGTTGTCAAAAGCCAGGACGGCGGAGCCGTGGCCAACAAGTCTGTTTATCTGGCCCTCGGCGTCAACGGCCAGGGCGAAAAAGAGCTGCTGGGGCTATGGATAGCCAAAACTGAGGGGGCCAAGTTCTGGTTATCTGTGATGACAGAACTGAAAAATCGTGGGCTAAAGGACATCTTCGTCGCCTGCTGCGATGGCCTGAAAGGCTTTCCTGATGCCATTGAAGCTGTTTACCCGCATACGCGGGTACAGCTCTGCATTGTGCATCAGGTGCGGAACTCGCTGCGCTACGTCGGCTGGAAAGAGCGTAAGGCCGTTGCTGCTGACCTGCGCACCATCTATAGTTCCGCAACGCTAGAGGGCGCTGAAGAGGCCCTGGATGCCTTCGCGGCCAAATGGGATGAACAGTTCCCGACGATCAGCCCGTCGTGGAGAAATAATTGGGAACGTCTCATCGTCATTTTTGACTTTCCGCCGGAGATCCGCAAGGTTATCTACACCACCAACGCGATAGAGTCGTTAAATGCTTCATTAAACTAGTTGCTGAATAGAGACTTGCATTTTTTGTCAGGCTATTGAGAATAAAAAGAGGTTTAACTTAGAGAATAAAGGTTTGAAATGATCAACAAAGAGCGGTTGTTACGAGATAATCGTTTATGTAAAGCAATCATTGGATTATCAGTCGAAGAATTGAAAAATTTAGCCGCTGAATTTTCAGCTTGTTATTTGATTTATCGGAAAAAGAATCGAAAAGATCACGAGCGGCAGATGGGTGCAGGGCAGAAAGGATTTATCCCAACCCCATTAGATAAACTGCTTTTTATTTTATTGTATTTAAAATGTTATCCGACCTATGATTTGCAAGGACTTCTTTTTGGTTTAGATAGAACACGGGTATGTCGCTGGGTAAAAATATTATTGCCGGTTTTAGAGATGACCTTGGGGCGAGAATGTGTTTTGCCCGCTCGTCAAATTCGCTCTGCTGAGGAATTTTTTCGCGCCTTTCCTGGAGTTAAAGACGTCTTTATTGATGGGACAGAGCGACCTGTCCAAAAGCCTAAGAATCTGCGTCGGCGAAAAAAAATGTATTCGGGAAAGAAAAGACAGACCACTCGAAAAGGGCTTATTATGACTGACGAAACAAGGCAAATTGGATTTATCCCCATGAGCAAAAATGGGCGCCGTCACGATAAACGCTTACTCGATAAAGTCGATATAATTCGCCATATTCCTCCTGAGGTAACCATCTGGGCAGATACCGGTTTTCAAGGTATAGATAAACAGCATCCTAATACACAAATCCCAAAAAAAGGAACTCGAAAAAGACCTTTATCGCCTGAACAAAAACAAGAAAATAAAATAATCTCGGGCATCCGTATTACAGTTGAACACGCCATCGCGGGTATCAAGCGCCTCGGTTGCATGACCCAAATTTTACGGAATCGTAGACCCTTTATTGATGATACCTTCTTACTCCTTAGCGCCGGTCTTTGGAATTTCCATCTCAGAACAGCATAAAATTTACTTCAATCACCGAAACACCCTTATTTCACTATTAAGCAACACGCTTATTGCGCAAGATAAGAGTCTGTAAAGAATTTTGTGTAAATGGCTCCATTGCTTAACCGGAGATTCGTTCTCCATACATCAACATGAATTGGCTCATAGCAGGTTTCCAGTCTCTGATTGGCAAGGTCCATTTAGCAGAGATATTATGCAAGGCTAGATAGAGTAATTTTATCACCGAGTCATCCGTTGGAAATATTCGTCGCGTTTTCGTTATCTTGCGCAATGAAGCATTTAACGACTCTATCGCGTTGGTGGTGTAGATAACCTTGCGGATCTCCGGCGGAAAGTCAAAAATGACGATGAGACGTTCCCAATTATTTCTCCACGACGGGCTGATCGTCGGGAACTGTTCATCCCATTTGGCCGCGAAGGCATCCAGGGCCTCTTCAGCGCCCTCTAGCGTTGCGGAACTATAGATGGTGCGCAGGTCAGCAGCAACGGCCTTACGCTCTTTCCAGCCGACGTAGCGCAGCGAGTTCCGCACCTGATGCACAATGCAGAGCTGTACCCGCGTATGCGGGTAAACAGCTTCAATGGCATCAGGAAAGCCTTTCAGGCCATCGCAGCAGGCGACGAAGATGTCCTTTAGCCCACGATTTTTCAGTTCTGTCATCACAGATAACCAGAACTTGGCCCCCTCAGTTTTGGCTATCCATAGCCCCAGCAGCTCTTTTTCGCCCTGGCCGTTGACGCCGAGGGCCAGATAAACAGACTTGTTGGCCACGGCTCCGCCGTCCTGGCTTTTGACAACAATACAGTCAAGGTAAACAATGGGATAAAGCGCATCCAGCGGCCGTTGCTGCCAGCGCTTAACTTCATCCATCACAGCATTGGTCACTTGAGAAATGAAGCCAGCGGAAACATCGACCCCGTAGACTTCTTTAAAGTGTGCCTGAATATCACGGGTTGATAACCCTCTGGAATAGAGAGAAATAATGCGGTCATCGAAGCCGTTAAGCTGTTTTTCGTGCTTACCGATCAGTGTCGGCTCGAAGGTACTGTTGCGGTCGCGCGGAATATCGAGCTCGATCTCCCCATTTTGGCTACGTACGCTCTTGGATGTCTTGCCATTGCGTGAGTTGCCTGAATGATTACCAGCCGGGTCATGCTTAGCATACCCAAGGTGCATCTCCATCTCAGCTTCAAGAACCCGTTCCGCCAGTCTTTTAGTCAGCACCTTGAGTAGGCCTGATTCACCCAGCAGATCCTGAGGGGAGTGACAATCTTGAAGCAGTTGGTCAATAAGTTCGTTGCTGATAGGCATTTTGTTATCCTTTGAAGGTTTTCCTCAAAATGCCATTTACACAGATTATTTTACAGTCTCTATTTTATTGTATTTAAAATGTTATCCGACCTATGATTTGCAAGGACTTCTTTTTGGTTTAGATAGAACACGGGTATGTCGCTGGGGGCTTTGTTGAATAATTTAACCGTTTGATTTACATCTTCTTTAGTTAGAATGCATTTACAGAGAATGTATTTTGTTAGAACGACAAATCAAATAGTTAGCACAATAAAAAGCATTCCGAGAGGAAAAATTAGTCGTTGAAATTTTATAATGCTTATATAAATCAGTATCTTAAATTATTCAACAAAGCCGTCGCTGGGTAAAAATATTATTGCCGGTTTTAGAGATGACCTTGGGGCGAGAATGTGTTTTGCCCGCTCGTCAAATTCGCTCTGCTGAGGAATTTTTTCGCGCCTTTCCTGGAGTTAAAGACGTCTTTATTGATGGGACAGAGCGACCTGTCCAAAAGCCTAAGAATCTGCGTCGGCGAAAAAAAATGTATTCGGGAAAGAAAAGACAGACCACTCGAAAAGGGCTTATTATGACTGACGAAACAAGGCAAATTGGATTTATCCCCATGAGCAAAAATGGGCGCCGTCACGATAAACGCTTACTCGATAAAGTCGATATAATTCGCCATATTCCTCCTGAGGTAACCATCTGGGCAGATACCGGTTTTCAAGGTATAGATAAACAGCATCCTAATACACAAATCCCAAAAAAAGGAACTCGAAAAAGACCTTTATCGCCTGAACAAAAACAAGAAAATAAAATAATCTCGGGCATCCGTATTACAGTTGAACACGCCATCGCGGGTATCAAGCGCCTCGGTTGCATGACCCAAATTTTACGGAATCGTAGACCCTTTATTGATGATACCTTCTTACTCCTTAGCGCCGGTCTTTGGAATTTCCATCTCAGAACAGCGTAAAATTTACTTCAATCACCGAAACACCCTTATTTCACTATTAAGCAACACGCTTTACGTATCAGGCGCTACTGGAGGTAGAAGCATGAACCTCCAGCATGATCGTATCGCAGCGCTCTGCGAGCAGCTTAAGCTCGATAGATTACCGGCTGAGTGGCCCGCCGTTGCTCAGACGACGATCGACAGCAACGGCACTCATGCCGACTTCCTTGAAGCTGCTTTACAGCTTCAGCATGATGGGCTGAACGAACGGCGCCGGCAGACTATTTTGCGTTTATCAGGCCTACCGGTGATCAAGACGCTGGAGCAGTTTGATTTCGCCTTTGCGAGTGGCGTACCTCGCAGTCATATCCAGGAGTTGGCCGGGCTGGCGTTTATCGAGCGTCAGGAGAACCTGGTCTTGCTGGGTCCGTCCGGGGTAGGTAAAACGCACCTGGCGACAGCACTCGGCTACAGAGCCGCGATGGCCGGAATGAGTATTCGGTTCGTCACAGCCGCAGATCTGATGCTACAGCTGCTCGCATCACATCGTCAGGGGGAGTTAAAAAGCTATCTTAATCGCGTTGTGGGTAAGCCTAAGTTGTTGATCATAGATGAGGTTGGCTACCTTCCCTTCGGTAAAATGGAAGCCAATCTGTTCTTCCAGGTTATCGCTAAACGGTATGAGTCAGGCAGCGTGGTCCTGACCAGCAACCTGCCGTTTACCCAGTGGTCGGGGACATTCGGAGATGATGAAACGCTGACGGCGGCGATGCTGGATCGGCTGCTTCACCATGCGCATATCGCGCAAATCAGCGGTCAAAGCTATCGACTGAAAGATAAGCTGAAAAGCGGTCAGATCCAGAAGAAAACTAAAGCAGCTACGCTCGAGTAATTCAAAGGGGGTGGGTCAGTTTTACTTTGGCAGGGTGGTTCAGAATTCAATCGGTATTGACAACCCAGCCTGGTAGGCTTCTGGTCGAGATATCGTTTGTCAACCGAGTAGCACTCGCGAGAAAGTGCTGTCTCAATCTCCGGAATAACGCTTTCATCATATTTCGACGAGCTTGCGATCAGGAATACCGTTCCCTTTTGAACGGAACAACCTTTTCGTTTATGTGTTTCAGTCGGAGGAGATGTTTTCTTCATAATGGTCTGTGGGATGGGCGCACATCCGGACAGAAAAAGCACGGGGATTGTGATTTCTTTCGATACCCTGTTTTTCATCCGAATCATTTTTTTCCTTTTTAACAATAGGGTTAATCCTGTTTAAATTACGTTGACATCTGCTGAGCGGTGGACGGTCATATAAGGGGCTCTGCTTTAATTATCTGACAAAGGAGCGACCATTATGCTTACGCTCTTTTCAACACCGGGTAACAAGCGATCTATTTACCGTCACTGCCAGCGTTTTTTGGAACAGGGATATTTTTCAGTTTGAAGGATAGCTTATGGAGCCATGAATATTTTTATCAAACTGATAAGTAATGGCTTTTTGTGGGTCAGGTTAAATGGAAAGGTCTGTAGGAAAGGATTTTCTTTTCAGTGAATGAGAGAGAAAGCTATTTAGGCAGATGGTTTAATACAGACAAAGTGCTGAAATTCTCGGCTGGCTGCAAGTGGGCTTTTTGGGGAGACAAAAAGGAGACACTAGCCACAAGCAACAAAAAAGCCACCTCGCAAGAAGTGGCTTAATCATCTGATTTATCAGCTAAATTTTGGTGGCCCCTGTTGGGTTTGAACCAACGACCAAGCGATTATGAGTCGCCTGCTCTAACCACTGAGCTAAGGGGCCATGTGGGCGTGAATTATACGGTAACATGGCGGGGCAGGTCTAGAGCAACGTTGCCCATGTGCTGGTTTTGTATGCAGTCTAGTCCATTGTTATCGTTATAATTACCATAAAAAAACCCTCAATGTTGAGGGCTTTTTCCTATTTCCATTTAGATGCTGTTAATCATCCAGGAAGCTGCGCAACACTTCGGAGCGGCTTGGGTGACGCAGCTTGCGTAGCGCCTTGGCTTCAATCTGACGAATACGTTCACGTGTAACGTCAAACTGTTTGCCCACCTCTTCCAGCGTGTGGTCGGTGTTCATGTCGATACCAAAACGCATACGCAGTACTTTGGCTTCGCGCGCGGTCAGGCCAGCCAGCACATCGTGGGTGGCTGAACGCAGGCTCTCTGACGTTGCAGAGTCCAGCGGCAGCTCCAGCGTGGTATCTTCGATGAAGTCGCCCAGATGTGAATCTTCATCATCACCGATCGGCGTTTCCATGGAGATCGGCTCTTTAGCGATCTTCAGCACCTTGCGGATCTTGTCTTCCGGCATCAGCATGCGTTCGGCAAGTTCCTCTGGCGTCGGCTCACGGCCCATTTCCTGCAACATCTGACGCGAAATGCGGTTCAGCTTGTTAATCGTTTCGATCATGTGGACGGGAATACGGATAGTCCGCGCCTGATCGGCGATAGAGCGGGTGATCGCCTGACGGATCCACCAGGTGGCATAAGTAGAAAACTTATAGCCACGACGGTATTCAAACTTGTCTACCGCTTTCATCAGACCGATGTTACCTTCCTGAATCAGATCCAGGAATTGCAGACCGCGGTTGGTGTACTTCTTGGCGATAGAAATGACCAGACGCAGGTTCGCCTCGACCATCTCTTTCTTGGCGCGGCGTGCCTTGGCTTCACCGATCGACATGCGACGGTTGATGTCTTTCACCTGCTCGATAGTCAAGCCGGTTTCTTCTTCGATCTGATGCAGTTTCTGCAAGCTGCGCTGCAAGTCTTCTTCCACTTCAACCAGCTTCTCGCTCCAGGGCTTGTTCATGGCCTTGGCGGCGGAGAACCAGGTGTCATTGGTTTCGTTACCGGTGAACAGCGTGACGAAGTTTTTCTTCGGCATTTTGCACTGTTCAACGCACAGTTTCATGATCAAACGCTCTTGCGTGCGAACGCGATCCATCATGGTGCGCATGCTGTTGACCAGGAAATCGAACTGTTTCGGCACCAAACGGAACTGCTTGAAAATGTCAGAGAGCTTCAGGATCTCTTCCGCGGCCTTAGCGTGGTTACGGCCATGGGCTTTGATCGTTTGACGCGTGACTTCGTACTGTTCACGCAGCTCGGTAAATTTCTGACGTGCCAGCTCTGCATCGATGCTGTTGTCTTCTTCCGCATCGTCGTCGTCTTCGCTCTCTTCGTCATCATCATCGTCCATCTCTTCGCTGGACAATTCAGAGCCGACGTGGGTTGCGGTAGGCGCAAGATCTTCTTCGGCGTTGGGATCGACAAACCCGGTGATCAGATCGGAGAGGCGGCTTTCTTCGGCCTCGACGCGATCGTATTGTTCCAACAGATAAGTGATCGCTTCAGGATATTCGGCAACAGAGCACTGAACCTGGTTGATACCGTCTTCGATCCGCTTGGCGATGTCGATTTCACCTTCGCGGGTGAGCAGCTCAACGGTGCCCATTTCACGCATGTACATGCGCACCGGGTCGGTAGTACGCCCAATTTCGGACTCTACGCTTGAGAGCACCTGAGCAGCGGCTTCTGCGGCATCTTCATCGGTGTCAGATGTTGTTTCTGCCAACAGCAGGTCATCCGCATCCGGTGCTTCTTCCATCACCTGGATGCCCATGTCATTAATCATCTGGATGATGTCTTCGATCTGATCGGAATCGATGATATCTTCCGGCAGATGGTCATTGACCTCAGCATAGGTCAGGTAGCCTTGCTCCTTACCACGGGTGACAAGTAGCTTCAGCTGTGACTGCGGGTTTTGCTCCATAAGACGGTATCCACACTTCAGAGTATTAGGTTGGTGTCGGTCGGCATAATTATACCGGTCATCTTTCACGATGCAGGTGCCTTTCGCTCGCCTGGTCGTTGAAAGCTATTGGGTATAGCCAACAATAACATTCGGGGTATTTCTTCTTCTCGCCGCAGCCCCTTCTAGCGGCTTTGGCAGGGCTTCACCCTGCTGGTTATCGGCAATTAAGCCTCTGTAATCAGTTCTTTCTTGTAAGCGCCTGGTTCAGCATGTGCACTTCGTTACGTTCTTCTGCGGTCAATCCCCGCAAACGTGACTGCGCTATCAATGCTTCCAGTCGCTCCTCTAACATATGGTTATATAGGGTAGTCAAGGTATCGATAAACGTCTCTTCTACCTTGTCCTCAACGATCATGTGGTTCCAGGTTGCCATGGTTTCAAGCTGTGGGCCTGATTTATTCTCCCGGTAAAACTCCAGAAGCTGCCCTGCGGTCAGACCGGGTTGCGCCTGACAGGTTTTCACCAGCTCAATAAACAGCTGCACGCCAGCCATCTTTGATGATGCCAGCCCATCAGGTGCCGTCACCAATGCTGCCAACTGCGGATTTTGTACCAACAACCCTATTAGTATACGTATGGTTGTGCGTTTTAGTTGGGGCGGCTGGTAGGGCTGCGCCTGTTCTGCCGTTTTTGGCAGCAGTTTATCCAGTTGGCGATCGTCAAGAATCCCCAGTTTGTTGCCGAGCTGTTGACGTAGATACAGACGCAGGGTTTCTCCCGGCACCTGACCAATCAACGGCAATGCATCTCTTCCGAGCTTGGTTCTGCCCTCTGGAGAGCTCATATCCACTTGCTGTTGCAGGGTATCAAACAAGAACGTGGAGAGCGGCAGCGCCTGCTCCATTCTCTGTTCAAACGCTTGTTTACCCTCTTTACGCACCAGAGTATCCGGATCCTCCCCGTAAGGGAGAAACATAAAGCGCAACTGACGACCATCATTCAAATAGGGTAGCGCCGTTTCCAAGGCGCGCCAGGCGGCATCTCGGCCTGCGCGGTCACCGTCATAGCAGCAAATCACCTGATCGGTAACGCGGAACATCATTTGAATATGGTCTGCCGTCGTGGCAGTGCCCAGTGACGCGACGGCATAATCAATACCGAATTGCGCCAGCGCCACCACGTCCATATAACCTTCAACCACAAGAAGGCGTTTTAGTTCCGTGTTATTTTGTTGCGCTTCGTAAAGGCCATACAATTGGCGGCCTTTATGAAAAATTTCAGTTTCCGGCGAGTTCAGGTATTTGGGCAATCCGTCTCCCAGCACGCGTCCGCCAAAGGCGATAACACGGCCGCGTTTATCGCGGATCGGGAACATGACGCGCTCACGGAAGCGGTCATAGGTACGCCCTTGCTCATTTTTAACCAGCATTCCCGCATCGCTCAGGGTTTCACGATCTTCATCGTGACGACCAAAGCGCTTTAACACGTTGTCCCAGCCCGCCGGGGCGAAGCCAATAGCAAAATGGCTAATCACTTCCGCACTCAGGCCGCGTTGTGTCAGATAACCTTGGGCGGCGGCGGCCGTTGGCTGGTTTAACGCCTGCTGATAAAACTCGCTCAGTTGTCCCATCAGTTCATACAGGCTTTGACGCTGATGGCGCTCAAGCGCTGTGGTGCCAGTGCCGGATTCATAAGGCACTTCCAGACTGTGCATGGATGCCAATTCTTCGATACTTTCAACGAACTCCAGGCGATCGTAGTTCATTAAAAAATCGATGGCATTGCCGTGCGCGCCACAACCGAAACAATGGTAAAACTGCTTATCACCGTTTACGGTGAAAGACGGGGTTTTCTCATGGTGAAACGGACAGCACGCGTGGAAGTTCTTGCCCTGCTTCTTGAGCTTCACGCGCGCGTCGATCAAATCGACGATATCAGTGCGTGCCAGCAGGTCATTGATAAAGACGCGTGGGATTCGTCCAGCCATAAGCCCCTATTTTTAATACAAATAAACGATAGCTTATAAACGACAGCAGGCCGCGCTTCCTTTCGGAAAGCACGGCCTTCGTATGCAACTGCTAAGTCTGCGGATTAATCACGCGGTGGAGGCCAGGCCTCCAGAAATTAATAAAGACGAGTGCGGCGTGCGTTTTCTCGAGCCAGTTTCTTCGCGTGACGTTTCACCGCAGAAGCTTTAGCGCGTTTACGTTCGGTTGTCGGTTTTTCATAGAACTCACGACGACGAACTTCAGCCAGAACACCCGCTTTTTCACAGGAACGTTTGAAGCGACGCAGCGCTACATCGAACGGCTCGTTTTCACGTACTTTAATTACCGGCATGTGCCTCTCACCTTAATAATTCGGTATGTGCTGGCCTTGTGCCAGCCTTTTCAAAATGGTGCCAAATTCTACTGCAAACGTGATGCGCTTGTAAAGCATTGCGGCGATCATAAAACACCCAACGCGCACGCAGAGCAGAAAATCCAAACAGTTAATGGTAGACTATCTGTTGTATGAAGCAAGTGGCAAGTGGATGTCGGCTTGCGTGGCAACGAACGTTAGGTAGAACGATGCGCATATTGGGTATTGAAACCTCCTGTGATGAAACCGGGGTGGCGATTTATGACACGGATGCCGGGTTATTGGCTAACCAACTGTATAGCCAAGTAAAATTACATGCTGATTATGGTGGTGTCGTGCCGGAACTGGCCTCGCGCGATCACGTGCGTAAAACTGTTCCCCTGATTCAGGCTGCACTAAAAGAGGCAACGCTGTCCGCATCGGACATCGATGGTGTGGCCTACACCGCCGGCCCTGGGCTGGTGGGCGCACTGCTGGTCGGTGCGACGGTTGGGCGCGCGTTGGCGTTTGCCTGGGGCGTGCCGGCGATTCCGGTTCACCACATGGAAGGGCATTTGCTGGCCCCAATGCTGGAGGATAATCCGCCGGAATTTCCCTTTGTGGCGCTCTTGGTCTCTGGCGGTCACACGCAGTTAATCAGCGTCACTGGTATCGGTGAGTACCGCTTGCTGGGAGAGTCTGTTGACGATGCAGCCGGTGAAGCCTTTGATAAAACGGCAAAGCTGCTGGGACTGGACTACCCAGGAGGCCCGATGTTGTCCAAACTGGCACAGGGTGGAGATGCCTCACGTTTTACCTTTCCTCGCCCAATGACCGACAGACAAGGGTTGGATTTTAGCTTTTCCGGTTTGAAAACCTTTGCCGCCAATACCATTCGTGCCAATGGCAACGATGATCAAACCCGTGCTGATATTGCGCGCGCGTTCGAAGATGCGGTGGTTGATACGTTAGCGATAAAATGTCGCCGAGCGTTGGATGATACTGGCTTTAAACGTCTGGTGATGGCCGGTGGAGTCAGTGCTAACCGCACACTGCGCGCTCGCCTGACAGAGATTATGGCCAAACGGGGTGGGGCGGTGTTTTATGCGCGGCCTGAGTTTTGTACCGATAATGGCGCGATGATTGCGTATGCGGGCAGTGTGAGGCTGTTGCACAACGAAACTCAGGAGCTAGGCGTGAGCGTGCGTCCACGTTGGCCATTGGCGGAGTTGCCTGCCGTTTGATCCAGTCCCACGCCAGATACCCTTATCTGGCGTGCGTCACTGCATCTGCACCCTTCGCGGGTCACTACAGTTCTTGTTCGAACAGCGCTAAAATAGCGTCGAACAGCTGTTTAACGCTAAAGCCGCGCGCTGGCGTGGTGAAAATGGTGTCATCCCCGGCAATAGTGCCCAGAATCCCCTCCGATTTCCCCAGTGAATCCAGCAAACGGGCAATCAACTGCGCAGCGCCCGGGCTGGTGTGAATAACCACAACCGCATCGTTATAATCGACATCCAGCACCAGATTTTTCAGCGGACTGGTGGTGGTGGGCACCCCCAGTTCTGCTGGCAGGCAATAGACCATCTCCATTTTGGCATTGCGCGTGCGCACCGCACCAAACTTGGTCAGCATACGTGATACTTTCGATTGGTTTATATTTTCAAAACCGTCGTCTTGTAACGCCAATACGATCTCGCTTTGAGAACTAAACTTCTCTTCCTTTAACAGCGCCTTGAACGCCTTGACCAAATCTTCCTGTTTCGTGGAGTTACGCATTCTGCACCGTTTGTTGTGATCGTTGATGCGTGCATTATGCAGTTGGGTGAATTTTTATGCAATATGGGCGCTTAAAGAAGTGGCTAGACATGTTTCAGTACGATAACCGCACTAAAATGTTTAAATGGCGTGGTTGATGAAAAAAAAACGTGTGTTTAGTCACATAAAAGTAAATCAAATGTTATCAGAATGAGGTTGTTTACTGGCTGCGGTTCGGTGTAATGTAGCCGCCATCGTACTCAACGTGATGAGCGCTGCATTATTTACTCACTTACTTATAACTTTACTTACCTTACAAATCACCCGACAGATTTTGATTTATTATTAATTACATAGTTTTTTCTTTTTCATGACCTGATATCGAGGTCTCGGCATGGCCGGCATCCGCGCCGTAAGCCGTTTAAACCTCCTGATTTTACGCATGTCTGGTGGTTTATTGCACAAATTCACGGCATTTTTACTTTTACGATAATAAGGAGTTTAGGATGAAAGTTGCAGTTCTCGGAGCAGCAGGCGGTATCGGTCAGGCTCTCGCGCTCCTGCTCAAAACCCAGCTTCCTTCAGGTTCAGAATTATCTCTTTATGACATTGCTCCGGTGACGCCGGGCGTCGCCGTTGATCTGAGCCATATCCCTACAGCAGTATCTATCAAAGGCTTTTGCGGCGAAGACGCCACCCCAGCGCTGGTCGGCGCGGACATCGTCCTGATCTCGGCCGGTGTCGCTCGCAAGCCGGGCATGGACCGTTCTGACCTGTTCAACGTGAATGCGGGGATTGTGCGCAATCTGGTAGAACAGATTGCCCGCACCAGCCCGAAAGCCTGCATTGGTATTATTACTAACCCGGTTAACACGACGGTAGCGATCGCCGCGGACGTACTGAAAAAAGCCGGTGTGTACGACAAGAACAAGCTGTTTGGCGTAACCACGCTGGATATTATCCGCTCCAACACCTTTGTGGCGGAACTGAAGGGTAAGCTGCCGCAACAGGTTGAAGTCCCTGTGATTGGCGGTCACTCTGGTGTCACGATCCTACCCCTGCTGTCGCAAATTCCTGGCGTAACGTTCAGCGAGCAGGAAGTGGCGGATCTTACCAAGCGTATCCAGAATGCGGGTACGGAAGTGGTGGAAGCCAAGGCCGGTGGCGGATCGGCAACCCTCTCCATGGGGCAGGCGGCGGCGCGTTTTGGGCTCTCTCTGGTACGCGCTCTGCAAGGCGACGAAGGGGTCGTGGAATGCGCCTATGTGGAAGGTGACGGCGAGCATGCCCGCTTCTTCGCACAGCCGCTGTTGTTGGGCAAATCCGGCATCGTTGAACGTAAAGCGATTGGCGCACTGAGCCCGTTTGAAAAACAGGCCCTGGAGAACATGCTGGGCACCCTGAGACAGGATATCGAATTGGGCGAATCCTTTGTGAGTGGCTCAGTACGCGGTTAATCGGTGTTTAAACGCCAGATCGTAATAAGCCGGAGAGAAGGTGCTCCGGCTTTTTTATATCAGGATTTTGGGTGAGGATCGTCAGGTCTGATCAATTTTCTCCTGTCAATCAGCATGTTATAGCCAAGCGACTTAATTTTGATTACACCATATGGACTGAGAACAAACTCTCTGTATCGCAACCCATCTCTCTTTTTTTGCTTTTTGCTTGTGCCCATTTATGCTCAATTGGGTTAAGATCTGGCGAATATGTAGGCAAATACTCCACCATATACCCTGCATCGATGATGACTTGTTGAATATTATGTTTTTTGTGAAAAGTGGCATTGTCCATCATGATTACACTGTTTTTAGGGAGTACTGGGATAAGGACTTGTGTGACCCAGGCATAGAAAACATCGCTGTTAATATTGATATCAAATAATCCGATAGCAAACAGCGTTGTGCCTAATAAAGCGCCGATAACATTTGTTCTTCCCCTAGCTCCCCAGTTCTTCAGGCCAAAACACCGTTGACCTTTTGGGGAATAGCCGTGAGTCCGTGGGGCATCGTGTGAAAAACCACTTTCATCAATAAAAACAATAGGTTTACCTTCTTTTTCATACTGTTGTTTTTTTTGTTGAAATCCCTGCCGGGCGTTTTCGTCGGCTTTCGGATGACGTAGAGTTTTTTTTATAGGTCAATCCCAGCTTTTTAAGCGCTTGCCAAATGGCCTTCTGACAAACGCCAAAACGCTCTGCACGTTCTTTTTGGTAAGCATCTGGATATTGTTCAACATCTTTTATCAACTCGGATTTATCGATCTTTCGCTGACGCGTGGTCGATGCTTTTGACTCTATTTGATTAATCCAACGCGATACAGAGGCAGGGCCAATCCGAAATTGCTTCGCTGTTTCTCGGATACTCAACCCTTCGTTTTTCCGTGTAGATATAGCCAAGCGACATTATTTTGATAACAGCCAGCTATGCTTCTTTGCCGCATATCAGGGCATAGGATGTAATCATTTTTAAGTCGGTTGGCTATATCACTTTACGTCTAAAATCAATTGAATAGCTCATTTAAATAATGTAATCAAAATTAAGTCGTTTAGCTATACTTTTCGGATCGTAGTAACGGCTGGGCCAGATTTCAGCGGGATGAATGCTGATTGCCTTGGCGATAAGCCATTCACCCTTGGGCCAGGGGCGTGATATCGCATTGGCCAGGGTGGAGGAGCCAATCCCGCTTCTCGTGAGACTGCCGCCAGTGTGGTGCCTTTTTTACGGAGTGCGGCAATGATATCCGCAGGGTGCCAGTCGTGTTTCCTTGCGCTCATAATCTTTCCTTCTTGCTACAAGATAATGGTCCATTGGTGGTATAAATAACGCTTGTCAGTTAAACGCATGGAATGCGTTAACGGAATTAGGAAAAAATATACCATGATATTTCCAATAATTTTCCTAACGACGCTCCTAATAAATTAAATTTTGTAATGCATCGCACTATCAGGATGAAAGGCTATGAAAAAAGAGTGGTTCACCACTGCTGAATTGCTGGGGATGGCGGGATTGCCTAAAACACGGCAAGGCGTAAATAAACGTGCTCGGGAAGACGGGTGGGAAAAGCGCCGTCATAAAGGGGTTCAAGGGCGCTGCGTTGAATACTCCCTCTATAGTCTGCCAGCGCAGGTGCAGCATTCGCTTTCACTGCAAGAAACCCCTTCATCCTACGCGGTACGTCAGGCCGATATGCTGGCCGTCTGGATTCAGATCTATCAACAGTGTTCTGAGCATGAAAGAGAGGCGCTGGTCGCGCATATCTTGCGTTATGGTATGGCCTCTGTGTTGTCTCAGTTGCGGATTTCATCGTCAGATGACGCCGTACCTGATGACCCATCCGCTGCCTGAATCTGTGCTGATGTCCTCTTTTGCGGATGGTGTACACTCCGCTTGCCTGTCATTTTTTTTCCCTTCTTTGTTCAGTTCCCGTTTCAACGTCAGCGTGCGTTTTAGTCCAATATATAACACCTAATCGCTAATTTAATCGGTAACCGTTATGTGTTATTAGGAAGTTTATTGTTGTTTTTTTATTTTCATTATTGGAAACCGAGGCGGCGGTGTGGAACATCGATCGTCACCTTGGCGTGCGTTAATGCCGTTTATGGAGGATGTTGCGAATGGAAAAAGCATGGTTGACGCCCCAGGAGCTACTGGGCATAGCAGGTTTGCCAAAATCGAGACAAGGCCTTAACAAACGCGCCAGAGAAGAAGGCTGGGAAAAACGTAAACGAAAAGGGGTGCAGGGGCGAGCCGTTGAATATGCGCGAGAGAGTTTACCTCAGGAGGTGCGCAAGCGGCTCCAGATTCGGGAGATGACTGAAATATCACCACCGGCCTATACGACGCTTGTCAAGCCGCTGTTGGCTTCCTGGATTCAGATATTTGAAAAACTCTCTATCAGTGAGCAGGAAGCGTTGATCGATTTTGTGCTACGCGAAGGCGCGATTGCCATGTTGTCACGCCTTGAGATCGCAAGCGTTCCCAACGCATCGACAACATAGCGCACGGACGCCTTAATAATCGCGTTGCACGGCAATATGAGCCAGGCCTTCCAGTGCCTCACGGAACGGGGTCGGTGGCAGCGCTTGAAGCGCGGAAATGGCTTTATCCGCCTCTTGCTCTGCACGCTGCCGGGTGTATTCCAGCGAGCCGCACTGCTGCATGGCAGCAAGCACCGGTTCCAAAAGATGGCGACCATTGCCCTCTTCGATAGCCTTGCGGATCATTGCACATTGCTCACTATTGCCGTTACGCATGGCGTGTAGCAGCGGCAGCGTGGGTTTGCCTTCGTTCAGGTCGTCACCGGTATTTTTGCCTAAGGTTTTACCGTCGGCGCTGTAATCCAGCAAATCGTCAATCAGTTGGAATGCCGTGCCGAGATAACGCCCATATTCCTGTAACGCTTTTTCTTGCTCATCGGTAGCACCCGCCAGGATCCCAGAGGCTTGTGCTGCCGCTTCGAACAGGCGCGCCGTCTTACTGTAGATGACGCGCATATAACTTTCTTCGGTGATATCCGGATCGTTACAGTTCATCAGTTGCAGTACTTCGCCTTCAGCGATGACGTTGACCGCTTCAGACATCAGCGCCAGTACGCGCAGCGAGCCCAGGCTGGTCATCATCTGGAACGCGCGCGTATAGATGAAATCGCCAACCAGTACACTGGCTGCATTGCCGAAAGCGGCATTGGCCGTTTCCTTGCCACGACGCATATCGGATTCATCCACTACATCGTCATGCAGCAGCGTGGCGGTGTGGATAAACTCAATCAATGCGGCGACTGTCACATGTTTATCACCTTCATATGCCAGCGCGCGGGCGGCCAGTACGGCTATCATGGGCCGAATACGCTTACCGCCACCACCGATAATGTAATTGCCAATCTGGTTGATAAGTACAACATCTGAATTAAGTTTTGCCAGAATAACGCCATTGACGTCATTCATATCATGGGCCGCTAATGCTGTGATCTGTTCTAGATTCATATCTGTGCCAGTGCTTTTTCTGTACGCCGTGGTTAGGGTCGGTTCCATACCGGCTTCAATGGTTATTGTGGACTGATTGTACTTGAAAAATGGCACAGATAAATGGTCGTGTAGAACCTGTACTCTTTTTCTTCAATTCTCTCGAATCTGCACTTGTCATCGGTAGGTTTTTTGCGTAGAATTCGCGCCCTATTGTGAATATTTATAGCGTGCTCGAATACTCAATATGAGTACGCGGAAAGCGGAGTTTTATATGTACGCAGTTTTCCAAAGTGGTGGCAAACAACACCGAGTAAGCGAAGGTCAAACCGTTCGCTTGGAAAAGCTGGACATCGCAACTGGTGAAGTTGTTGAATTTGACCAGGTTCTGATGGTTGCAGATGGTGAAGAAATCAAAATCGGCGTTCCTTTCGTCGATGGTGGCAAGATCAAGGCAGAAGTTGTTGCCCATGGTCGCGGTGAGAAAGTAACGATTGTTAAATTCCGTCGCCGTAAACAATACCGTAAGCAAGCGGGCCACCGTCAGTGGTTCACTGACGTGAAAATTACTGGCATCAGCGCTTAAGACTTAGGAGAGCGGATTAAATGGCACACAAAAAAGCTGGCGGCTCGACTCGTAACGGCCGCGACTCCAACGCACAACGTCTGGGCGTAAAACGTTTCGGCGGTGAAAGCGTTCTGGCTGGCAACATCATCGTTCGTCAACGTGGTACTAAATTCCAAGCGGGCACCAACGTAGGTTGCGGTAAAGACCACACTCTGTTTGCTTTGGCTGACGGTAAAGTCCAGTTCGAAGTTAAAGGCCCGAAAAACCGTAAATACATCAGCATCGTAGCTGAGTAATTTTCGAGCTAGGTCTTACAGATATAAAGCCCCGCAATTCGTTGCGGGGCTTTTTACATTTCCATATCCCTTCACCACCCGCAATAAACTGAGAGAACCATGCAGACGAAACAGCAGGCTGGCATCGGGCTGAGCCTGGCCTTGACGGCGGCAGTATGCTGGGGCGCGCTGCCCATCGCCATGAAGCAGGTGCTTGTTGTCATGGAGCCCTATACCGTGGTGTGGTATCGGTTTTTTATGGCCTCGATTGGGCTTGGGATCATTCTTTTCTCTCGTCGTCAGTTGCCGCCGCTGCGTCTTTTTCGCCATCGGCGCTGGTGGGTGCTGTTGTTGATTGCCACGGGTGGGCTGCTGGGTAACTTTGTGCTGTTCAGTTCCTCACTCAAGTTTTTAAGCCCCACCACATCGCAAGTGATTGGACAACTTTCCCTGGTGGGAATGATGTTCGCCAGCGTGCTTATTCTGAAAGAGAAAATGCGTGGCACGCAGATTATCGGAGCCATGATGTTGCTGTGCGGTATGCTGTTGTTTTTCAACGCCAGTCTGATTGAAATTTTTACCCGACTGACGGATTACACCCTGGGTGTGTTGTTGGGAATGGGCGCCGCTACGGTGTGGGTGAGTTACGGCGTGGCGCAAAAAGTATTACTGCGCCGCCTGTCGTCACAACAGACTTTGCTGCTGCTGTACGTCCTGTGTGTATTGTGTATTACGCCGTGGGCGCACCCCGAGACCATTTTTCAACTGACCCGCTGGCAGTTGATTTGTTTGCTTTTCTGCGGTGTGAATACATTGGTTGGCTATGGCGCATTGGCTGAGGCGATGGCGCGCTGGCAGGCGGCCCAGGTGAGTGCCATTATTACCTTGACGCCGCTGTTTACGTTGTTGTTCTCTGACCTGTTGGCAATCCTGTGGCCGCTCTATTTTGCCACCCCGGCGTTAAATCTTGTTGGTTATATAGGGGCGTTTGTCGTGGTCTCCGGGGCGATGTTTTCCTCGATTGGGCACCGTTTTTTTCCGGGAAGAAAACGCGATAATGTCATACCTGTGCCAAAGTAATGCACGCTAGCCTGAGGCTATCGATGGTGGTGTGTACTGTTTATTTTTAATACAGATGAAATCAGTGCGGGAAGCGGGTACAATGCCGCTCCCTTGCGAGGCTGGTTCTGTTACGTTCCGTTTTTTGCATGATGCGCGGCGGTTATTTACGCGTCATGCCATGAAAGCATCACGCCAAAGAGAACCGACAATGTCCTGATGCATGGCGTCTGATGATAGGTAATCTCTAAAGGTTGTTGCGGAGAGAGTGAATGAAGTTTGTAGATGAAGCGACCATTCTGGTGGTGGCTGGTGATGGCGGTAATGGCTGTGTTAGCTTCCGCCGTGAAAAATATATCCCCAATGGTGGTCCGGACGGCGGTGATGGTGGCGACGGCGGTGACGTTTATCTGTTGGCGGATGAAAGCCTGAATACGTTGATCGATTTTCGCTTTGAAAAATCGTATCGCGCCGAGCGCGGCCAGAACGGGCAAAGCCGTGATTGTACCGGCAAGCGCGGTAAAGATATTACCATCAAGGTGCCGATTGGTACGCGCGTGCTGGACGAAAGCACCGGAGAGGTGCTGGGTGATATGACGCGCCACGAGCAGCGTTTGATGGTGGCGAAAGGCGGCTGGCACGGACTGGGTAATACCCGTTTCAAATCGTCGGTTAACCGTGCACCGCGTCAGAAAACCAGTGGTACAGCAGGCGAAGAACGTTCTCTGATGCTGGAATTGTTGCTGCTGGCAGATGTCGGGATGCTGGGGTTGCCGAATGCCGGTAAATCGACGTTTATTCGCGCGGTGTCTGCCGCTAAGCCCAAGGTGGCGGATTATCCTTTCACCACACTGGTGCCTAGCCTGGGCGTGGTGCGCATGGACAGCGAGAAAAGCTTCGTCGTGGCCGATATTCCTGGGCTGATCGAAGGCGCTTCCGAAGGTGCAGGTCTGGGGATTCGTTTTCTCAAACACCTGGAACGCTGTCGCGTACTGCTGCACCTGATCGACCTTGCGCCGATCGACGAATCAGATCCGGTAGAAAATGCCAAAGTGATCGTCAATGAGTTGCAGCAATACCGTGCTTCTCTGGCAGAAAAACCGCGTTGGTTGGTGTTCAACAAGGTCGATCTGATCGAGAAAGAGGAAGCAGAGCAGCGCGCTAAAGCGATTGCCGACGCATTAGGTTGGGAAGGTAAATACTACCTGATCTCTGCGGCTAACCGTTCTGGCGTCAACGCACTGTGCTGGGATGTGATTAACTTCTTGGAAACACAGCCGAAAGCCATGGCTATCGAAGAGAAAGGGCCTGAAAAAGTCGAGTTCATGTGGGATGACTACCACCGTGAGCAGCTGGCCGCCGTCGAAAATGAAGCCGAAGAAGAGTGGGATGACGACTGGGACGAGGATGACGACGAAGGCGTCGAGATCATTTACCAGAAGTAATGCTCAGGCGAAGATCCTCCGCTGACGGAGGATCTTGATTACGCGACCCTTGGCACGATCCCTTTTTTGGGATCGTACTTTTTTATGTTAGTTGCTCTGATAAAGATCTTTGTAAAGACGACTTTCAAAGCGCGCCAGCGGCACACGTCGTGCGCGCTGATCTTCAGGGGGGACCGCATAGCCCGACAGGAATTGCACGAAAGCCATGCGCTGGCCGCTGGCCGTAGTGATAAAGCCTGCAAGGTTATACACCCCTTGCAGCGCACCGGTTTTGGCGGAAACCTTGCCGTCAACGCCGGCTTCATGCAGTCCGGCACGGTACTGTAAGGTACCGTTGTAACCAGCCAGCGGCAGCATATCAATGAATTTCAATTCGTTATCGTGCTGAGCGATGTATTGCAGCGCCTGCATCATGGTGGCGGGCGAAATCAGGTTGTGGCGCGACAGGCCAGAGCCGTCAACAACAATGCTGTTATCCAGATTGACGCCCGCTTTGTGTCGTAGTACCTGACGCACCGCATCGGCTCCAGCACGCCAGGTGCCTGGCACGCTGAAGCGTTCATGTCCGATGGTACGAAAAACCGTATCTGCAATCATGTTATCTGATTTTTTCAGCATGATGGTGAGCAGGTCATGCAGCGGTGCGGATTGCGTCTGAACCAGCACGGTGCCCGCAGGGCTTGACAGCGTTTGGCGACGTAAGCTGCCCGTGATACGGATATCCGCCTGTAACATCTCATCTTTAACGATGGCGCCGGCGTAGCTGGCACCATCCTGAATAGCGAAAGCCAACGGTAACGGTTCGGCGCGTTGCATCAGACAGCCGGTCAGTGTGAAACGGTTCAATTCGCCCGGTACCACGTCCAGTTCGCAATATTGCGCGTCAGACGAGCCTTTGGCTAGCGTGCGCACTTCGCTGAACATCTGGACCGGGTAGTAGGAGGCAACGCGAATAAACGCGTTGTCACCCGCTTTAGGCGCACTGTAGAGGGAGACGGAAAAGCAGTTGCGATCGACAATGGCAGCGCCCGGCGGTGCGCTAAAGCACTGTGTCATATCGTTCCATGGCCAGCCCGGTGCTTTGTCATGGCTGGCGAACACCGAGGTATCGATGATCACATCACCAGCGATACTTTGTACGCCGCGTTTTTTCAATTCGGCGACCATATTACGGATCTGCTGGCGCTTCAGTGTCGGGTCGCCGCTGAAGCGTACCACCAAATTACCGTTCAATTTTCCAGCATTCACTGCACCATGGCTTTCCAGCGTGGTGACGAAACGGTAATCTGGACCTAGCTGTAGCAAAGCGGCTAAAGCCGTCAACACTTTCTGGGTACTGGCGGGTAATGCCATTTGTTCACTGTTGTAAGCCACTGCGGGACTACTGGCGCCTATTTTTTGTGCCAAAAACGCCAAATTAGCGCCATCCGGCAGGTATTGAATGTGATCGTTAATGCTTGCTGCGTGAGCCGGTAACACAGAGCTCTGTAGCACAACCGCGCAGGCAAGTCCGGAAAAAGTCGATAAAAAACGCATAATCTCAGCTTACAACAGGGTAACGTGGGGTCATACTACGGCGCAATGCGGTCTAAAGTAAACGGTGACCCTTATGGAACTCTGGGTTAAAATACGTATCAAAATGCAAAATCGCTCCTGACCTGAAACCTTGTTCCGGGTCAGGTTACTTTTGTTTATTGCCAGGGAGCGCTGGCATACCGACCGTCTGTCGCATTGTTCGTTGAAGCGTCAGGATGACGATAATGAACGTCTTACAAGTTTCTTAGAGGTTTGAAGATATGAAACAATTTCCGATGACATTGCGTGGTGCAGAAAAACTACGTGAAGAGCTAGAATTCTTGAAAGGCACTCGCCGTCCGGAAATCATTGCGGCGATTGCTGATGCTCGTGAACACGGTGATTTAAAAGAGAATGCTGAATACCATGCGGCGCGCGAGCAGCAGGGCTTTTGCGAAGGCCGCATTCAGGAAATCGAAGCCAAGTTGTCCAATGCACAAGTGATTGATGTGACAAAAATGCCAGCCAATGGGCGCGTTATTTTTGGTGCAACCGTGTCCGTGATGAACCTGGACACGGAAGAAGAACAAACCTATCGCATCGTGGGCGATGATGAAGCGGATTTCAAACAAAACCTGATTTCTGTGAATTCGCCTATTGCCCGTGGGTTGATTGGCAAAGAGCAGGATGATGTCGTGACCATCAGGACGCCCGGTGGTCTGGTCGAATATGAGATCCTGAAAGTCGCCTATCTGTAATTTCGCCGATTAAATCGGCAAATTGTGTAAAGAAAAGCAAAAGGCCGCATGCGGCCTTTTCTCTAACGAACAGGCGTGGCACCGTTTCGTTAAATGTGAAACACGGTGATATAATTGGTTACTTGGTTAACACAATTTTACGTTCTTTCGACGGGCGATACAGAACCAGCGTATGGCCGATAACCTGAACGTTGCAGGTACCGGTTTCGCGGATAATGGCTTCAACAATCAATGACTTAGCATCCCGATCTTCAGTTGCAATTTTAACTTTGATCAGCTCATGATGTTCTAGCGATTGTTCAATTTCAGCCAGAACACCTTCGGTAAGGCCATTATTACCCAGCATAACCACCGGTTTTAGCGGGTGAGCCAAGCCTTTGAGGTGCTGTTTTTGTTTGTTGCTTAGATTCATGTGTCTTTTTTACTTAGGTTGGGATTGAAAACGGGTCATTCTACCGCCATCTCACCATTATAACCAATTTGGTGACGTTGATGGGCCGATCTTTAGCGGCGTCGGTGTTAAGCAATACCCGTTGTAAATGACAAGTTGATGGTTAATGGCAAGTTGGTTGTTGTACATAACAAAGAGTTGGAAAGCCGATGGCAAATAAAAAGCGTTCTGCAAGCTCCAGTCGCTGGTTGCAGGAACACTTTAGCGATAAATATGTACAGCAGGCGCAGAAAAAGGGGCTACGCTCTCGCGCTTGGTTTAAACTGGATGAAATACAGCGCACTGACAAACTGTTTAAACCGGGCATGACTGTAGTAGATCTGGGCGCTGCGCCTGGTGGATGGTCTCAATACGTGGTGACGCAGATCGGCAATGCGGGCAGGATCATCGCGTGCGATATTTTACCAATGGATCCCATCGTTGGTGTCGATTTCCTTCAAGGCGATTTTCGTGATGAATTAGTGCTTGGCGCCTTGATGGAGCGGGTAGGGGATAATAAAGTTCAGGTTGTGATGTCAGACATGGCACCCAACATGAGCGGGACCCCAGCCGTGGATATTCCAAGAGCCATGTATCTGGTTGAGTTGGCGTTTGAAATGTGTCGGAATGTTCTGACACCGGGCGGAAGTTTTCTGGTGAAGGTCTTTCAGGGAGATGGCTTTGATGAATATCTGCGACAAATTCGCTCCCTGTTCACAACAGTGAAGATTCGTAAGCCTGATGCTTCGCGTGCTCGTTCTCGTGAAGTGTACATTGTAGCGACAGGGAGTAAACTGTAGTACCCTAACGCTGTTTTTTAACACAGTTGTAATATGAGGTTAATCCATTGAGTGACATGGCTAAAAACCTGATTCTCTGGCTCGTCATCGCAGTGGTGCTGATGTCCGTATTCCAGAGCTTTGGGCCCAGCGAGTCAAATGGCAGCCGGGTGGACTATTCTACCTTCTTGACTGAGGTGAATCAGGAGCAGGTCCGTGAAACACGTATTAACGGGCGTGAGATTAACGTTACAAGAAAAGATGGCAACCGCTACACCACCTTTATTCCTGTTAACGATCCCAAGCTGCTGGATAACCTGCTGACCAAGAATGTGAAAGTGGTTGGTGAACCGCCGGAAGAGCCGAGCTTGCTGGCATCGATCTTCATCTCCTGGTTCCCGATGCTGTTGCTGATTGGCGTCTGGATTTTCTTCATGCGTCAGATGCAAGGCGGTGGCGGTAAAGGCGCCATGTCCTTTGGCAAAAGCAAAGCGCGCATGCTGACCGAAGATCAAATTAAAACCACGTTTGCTGACGTCGCTGGCTGTGATGAAGCCAAAGAAGAAGTGAGCGAACTGGTGGAATACCTGCGCGAGCCCAGCCGCTTCCAGAAACTGGGCGGTAAAATTCCGAAAGGCATCCTGATGGTAGGGCCGCCGGGAACGGGTAAGACCCTGCTTGCCAAGGCAATTGCCGGCGAAGCGAAGGTACCATTCTTCACCATTTCCGGTTCTGACTTTGTTGAAATGTTCGTGGGTGTCGGTGCATCTCGTGTGCGTGACATGTTCGAGCAGGCGAAAAAAGCAGCGCCTTGTATCATCTTCATCGATGAGATCGATGCCGTAGGCCGCCAACGTGGTGCGGGTCTGGGCGGTGGTCATGATGAACGCGAACAAACCCTGAACCAGATGCTGGTTGAGATGGATGGTTTTGAAGGCACCGAAGGTATTATCGTGATTGCCGCAACCAACCGTCCTGACGTACTTGACCCTGCATTGCTGCGTCCGGGCCGTTTTGACCGTCAGGTGGTGGTTGGCCTGCCGGACGTTCGTGGTCGTGAGCAGATCCTGAAAGTGCACATGCGTCGCGTTCCCTTGGTGACGGATATGGATGCCTCGGTGATTGCGCGCGGTACGCCGGGCTTCTCCGGTGCCGATTTGGCAAACCTGGTGAACGAGGCGGCGCTGTTCGCTGCACGCGGTAACAAACGCGTGGTCTCCATGGTGGAGTTTGAGAAAGCCAAAGACAAGATCATGATGGGGGCTGAACGCCGCTCTATGGTCATGACGGAAGCGCAGAAAGAATCTACCGCTTATCATGAAGCGGGCCATGCGATTATTGGCCGTCTGGTGCCGGAGCACGATCCGGTGCACAAAGTCACCATTATTCCGCGCGGTCGTGCACTGGGTGTGACCTTCTTCTTGCCGGAAGGCGACGCGATCAGCGCCAGCCGTCAGAAGCTGGAGAGCCAAATTTCCACGCTGTACGGCGGTCGTCTGGCGGAAGAGATTATCTATGGCGCAGAAAAAGTATCCACCGGCGCGTCGAACGACATCAAAGTGGCAACGTCTATTGCGCGTAACATGGTAACGCAGTGGGGCTTCTCAGAAAAACTGGGGCCGTTGCTGTACGCAGAAGAAGATGGCGAAGTGTTCCTAGGCCGTTCAGTTGCCAAGGCAAAACACATGTCTGACGAAACGGCGCGCATTATCGATCAGGAAGTTAAATCACTGGTTGAGCGTAACTACGTGCGGGCGCGTGAGCTGTTGATGGCGAATATGGATGTGCTGCATTCGATGAAGGATGCGCTGATGAAGTACGAAACTATCGATGCGCCGCAAATTGATGATTTGATGTCACGCAGTGACGTGCGTCCGCCTGCGGGATGGGAAAGTGCACCGGCCAGCAACAATGAACCGGGCAACGGTGGCGGTACGCCGACCGCAGCACAGCCAAGCTGATAAGCGAGAAGTGCAGACTACCGCGTGCACGGTTATAGCAGCGTTATGTGATAGTGTTATCCGGTCATAGCGCTGCTGACCTCCTCTTTTAAAACCCCGGCGTACCGGGGTTTTTCTTTATTCATAACCCGGTTGTTAAAGGAAGAAGGTGATGAAACTAGTTGCCCATGATGCCATTTTGGATCTCACTCATCCTCAGGTGATGGGGATTCTCAACGTTACGCCCGATTCATTTTCCGACGGTGGCAAATACACCGCTCTCGATGAAGCTATCCGCCATGCGCAAGAGATAGTCAACGCAGGGGCTACGCTGATTGATATCGGCGGCGAGTCCACGCGCCCCGGCGCGGCGGATGTCAGCGTGCAGGAAGAGCTGGATCGTGTTATCCCGGTGGTTGAAGCGTTGGCGGCGCGCTTTGATGCCTGGCTCTCGGTTGACACGTCCAAACCCGAGGTGATTAGCGCAGCGGCGCAGGCCGGTGCCCATCTGATTAACGATATTCGTTCATTGCAAGAACCGGGCGCACTGGAAGCCGCAGCGGCAACCGTGCTACCGATTTGCCTGATGCATATGCAAGGCCAGCCGAAAACCATGCAGCATAACCCGCATTATGACGATGTGGTGGCCGAGGTAAACGCCTACTTCCAACAGCAGATCGTACGGTGTATCGAGGCTGGCATTGAAAAAGAGCGCCTGCTGCTGGATCCCGGGTTCGGTTTCGGTAAGAATTTGTCGCATAATTACCGCCTCCTGGCGCATTTGCCGGAGTTGCATCATTTTGGTTTACCGCTGCTGGTCGGGATGTCGAGAAAATCCATGGTGGGACAACTGCTCAATGTTCCTCCGCTCCAGCGCGTACATGGTAGCGTCGCCTGTGCAGTCATTGCTGCCATGCAGGGCGCGCATATTATTCGCGTACACGATGTAAAAGCGACGGTTGACGCGATGCGAGTTGTTGAAGCCACGTTGGCAGAGAAGGAATAATAACTAATGAGTAACCGCAAATATTTTGGTACGGATGGTGTGCGAGGCAAAGTGGGCGAGACGCCCATCACCCCGGATTTTGTGTTAAAACTCGGTTGGGCTGCCGGTAAAGTGCTGGCGAGCCACGGATCGCGCAAAATCATTATCGGTAAAGACACGCGTATTTCTGGCTATATGCTGGAGTCTGCGTTGGAAGCTGGGCTTGCCGCCGCCGGGCTATCGGCGTCATTTACTGGCCCGATGCCGACACCTGCCGTGGCGTATCTCACGCGTACTTTCCGTGCTGAAGCGGGCATTGTTATCTCTGCATCACACAACCCCTACTACGACAATGGCATCAAGTTTTTCTCTATCGATGGCACAAAACTGCCGGATGAGGTCGAAGAAGCCATCGAAGCTGAGCTGGATAAACCGCTGACCTGCGTGGAATCGGCTGAATTAGGCAAAGCGAATCGCATTGTGGATGCTGCCGGGCGCTACATTGAGTTTTGTAAAAGCACGTTCCCGAACGAACTGAGCTTGAGTGGGTTAAAAATCGTGGTGGATTGTGCCAATGGTGCGACCTACCACATTGCTCCAAGCGTGTTGCGCGAGCTGGGCGCAAAAGTGATTGCCATTGGCTGTGAACCAGACGGCATGAATATCAACGAATCCTGCGGTGCAACAGATGTGCGTCAGCTTCAATCCCGCGTGTTGGCGGAAAAGGCGGACGTTGGTCTGGCGTTTGATGGCGACGGCGATCGGTTGATCATGGTGGATCACGAAGGTAATAAGGTTGATGGCGATCAGATCCTCTATATCATTGCTCGGGAAGGGTTGCGTCAAGGGCAACTGCGCGGCGGCGCTGTGGGTACATTGATGAGCAACATGGGCCTGGAACTGGCATTGAAACAACTGGGGATTCCGTTTGCTCGTGCCAAAGTGGGCGATCGCTATGTGCTGGAAAAAATGCAGGAGAAAGGCTGGCGTATTGGCGCAGAGAACTCTGGGCATGTCATTTTGCTGGATAAAACCACTACAGGCGACGGCATTATTGCCGGTCTTCAAGTGCTGACGGCGATGGTACGCAACCATATGTCGCTGCACGATCTCTGTAGCGGCATGAAGTTATTTCCGCAGGTGTTGGTTAACGTGCGCTTCACCGGCAGTAGCGATCCGCTGGAAAGCGACGCCGTGAAAAACGTGGTGTCAGAGGTGGAGAAAACGCTGGTGGGACGTGGTCGCGTACTGCTGCGTAAGTCAGGTACAGAGCCTTTGATTCGCGTGATGGTGGAAGGGGAAGATGAAGCACTGGTTATCAGCCTTGCTAATCAGATTGCGGATGTCGTGAAGGCTGCGCATTAATTTCTTGGGTGACGGGTTGCCTTTGCAGAGCCTTGTGAAGACAACCTCAGCACCCGTTGATGGCTTTAGCCGTTTTTTTCCGCAATCGCATTGATCTTTCTAAAATACACTTGCGTCGCACAGTGGGTTTGGTTAGTATTCAGACCCGCCCTACAAGGGACAAACGCTGTCCGTTGAGCGAGATGTGTGCGGTTTTCCGCGAGAATTTAGCCTCCTAATCTGATGATGGGAAAACAGTTACGGGTACTATGATGTACGAAGCTCTTTTAGTCATTTTCCTGTTGATCGCATTAGGCCTGGTAGGTCTTATCATGCTGCAACAAGGTAAAGGTGCTGATATGGGTGCCTCGTTCGGAGCTGGAGCATCGGCAACGTTGTTCGGTTCGAGCGGTTCCGGTAACTTTATGACACGCATGACCGTAGTACTGGCGACGTTGTTTTTTGTCCTCAGTCTGGTTTTAGGGAACATTAGTTCACATCAGAGCAAGAGCGGCAGTAAGTGGTATAATCTGGGTCAACCTGCTCAGGTTGAACAGCCTGCTACGCCAGCAGCACCGGCTGCACCTGCGAGTGACATTCCCAAGTAATTGAAAGATTTCGGATGCCGAGGTGGTGGAATTGGTAGACACGCTACCTTGAGGTGGTAGTGCCCGATTGGGCTTACGGGTTCAAGTCCCGTCCTCGGTACCAACATTTAAAAAAAGACGTCAATCGACGTCTTTTTTTATTTTAACCTTTTTATCGCTGTAACTGCTATCAAGCCGATTTTTCTGCTCTCCACAACCCCTCCTGATCCTGCATTCCGATACAGACTGCTGCATGCATTAACGGGCTTTGTTTACTCTCTGTTGCTCAAAGGCGTTCCCTTAAAATTTCATTGTGCTGGTTATGAAATAATCATCGTCACACAGGTTGTCGCTGTCTGGGCAACCTGCATAGCTGTAAGTCGTGAAATGATGAGTAATTAACGAAGGGTATAAGCGTAATGATGATAAAAAATGTTGGAGTCCCTCTATCACCGCAAGTGAATGGAACAAGTACCACCCGCATCGGGGACGGTGATATGAATACCGCTACTGAGCCAAAAAAATCGGTACCAAAAGGCAAACTGCAACGGCTCTTATCGGGCATAAGCAACTGTTCTTGCACCTTGTCTACTACGGTAAAAAAGGTATTTGTCGGTTTCGGTGATGTATTCAAGGCCATCACGGCGAAATGGGGAAGGGATGCGTCCACCCCCTCGCGTATGCCGACGCAAAAGGCTTCCGCTGCTGAGGTGAAGGCCCTGTACAATAAGTTTCTGTTAGCGTTGGTCTCTGACGAGAGTGAGAACACGGTGACGCCAAAAAACATCTTGAGTCCGCTGCTTAACGATGGAAAGCCAGTTCCTAGTGATAAGAATAGCGATAGTGACAGCGATAAAGATAAAAAGATGATTTTTGATTATCTCCTTAAAAACCCAACAAGCCATTTGTTTAGCAGCGATAATATCCGTTGCCAGGGTGATTATATTTTTTTCAACAAACCTATTTCGTTGGTTCGGCAGGGTAACGATCTCTTATTTATCACCAATCCTATGGAAGGACGGGCGATCTCCAAGGTGAAGATTGATACGCGTGGTGGAAGCAATGGGGAGTTCCGTGGTGAAACCGCCATGAAGGTTTTGCGAGACGAAACGCTGACATTCACAAGCCTGTCCGATCTGTGCCAAAAAATGACCGCGAACCCGCAACGCAATATCAGCGCGATGCGCACCGGCAACACGCTCGCCAAGGCGTTTAATGCGAATAAACAAGAGGCCGCATTTTTACTGTATGGACAACATAGTGATCGTTTTAACGCATTCGTTACGGTGACGGGGGCAGGGGATTTCGTTTCTCAGTTCGACTATGCCACGTTGGCGCAGCCGACTCAATGGTATAGCGCTGAGGCGAGCAGCGAAAATGTGCTTTCTCGAGCGAATGTTGTGCCAGACAATGTGTCACCCAGAGTGTCTGACAAGACTTTGTTGGCTATGCGCCGCACTATCAGCACTGGGCCGGGACATGTATTGGCAATGGCTAAGCGTTTTGATGCGCAGCCGTCGACGACTGACAATGCTTCGGTTCAGCACGATGCACCAAACCGCAAGCAGGTGATATCTCCTGCGATTAAGGCTCTGCAAGATAAATTGGCTGCGAATGTTAACCAGAATAAACCGCTAGGTGGCACTATTCGCCAACGCTAGCGGTAAGTGGTAAGCGAAAACGCCGTATCAGATGGAGGATAGGGTTATTGCGTCGATCAGAAGAAGGTTAATACGCGCAGATTGACACTGTCGTCATCGGGTTCGCCGCTTTGTTTACCTCGGGCATATTCAACGGAGACCATGGCGCTGTTAGGGCTGGCTATCTGGCTGGTGCTCAGACGTAAGCCCACCCCGTAAGCGCTGCCGTGCACTTCTTTTTGTTCTAACGCTGTCGGTTTCGAGAGCCCAACGGTGCCCAGTGAACCAAAAGCGTAAGGCATCAGCGCATTACCAAAGGCCGGTGCCCAGGAAAAGGCACCTAATGGCTATGGAATCCCCACTTCCGCACGCCCTATTAGGGAACTGTCACCGCTCATTGTGCCGGAGTCAAAAGCGGAGACCCAACTTGAACCGCCCATAGACACCTGCTCGGAAGAGGGCAATACGTTATTGAATGCCGTCTGTGCCAATCCCGCCAGTGAGAGCTGTACCTTGCCGTCAGCCAACCCCTGGCTGTAGTTCATGGTCAACTCTACCTTTTGAAAATCGGGTGTGGCGCCGTCTTTACTCATGGGGAGGTTAACGCTTCCCTTTCTGGCTCCGAGCCCATTGTAGTGGCATACTGAATTTGGCCACCTAAGTAGAGGTGATATGCTTACCTCATAATTTTTATAGGTGCCAAAATGAGTAAAATAATTACTTCTGAATTTAAATGTGAAACCGCCAAATTAGTCCTTGACCAAAATTATACCTACCAGGAAGCCGCGAAAGCCATGAACGTCAGTCTTTCAGCGATTAGCCGGTGGGTAAGAGCCCTTCGTTTAGAACGTCAAGGGAAAACATCGCCTGGTCTGCCATTAACACCTGAACAAATTGAGTTCAGAGAAATGAAGAAAAAAATCCACCGACTGGAAATGGAGAATGCCATCTTAAAAAAGGCTACTGCGCTCTTAATGTCCGACTCACTGAAAAATTCTCGGTAGTTGAAAAGCTAAGAGCGCTTTATCCAGTGAAAGCGTTGTGTCGTATTTTTAATGTTCACCGAAGCAGTTATCGCTATTGGTGTCGACCTAAGGAGCCAGATATTGAGCGGACGATAAAACGTAGCCTGGTCAGCGAAGCGTGGAACGTTAGTGGCGGGTCTGCGGGCGCAAGGACTATCGCCACGATGGTTACCAATACACACGACGTGAAACTTGGGCGGTGGTTAGCGGGTAAGTTGATGAAAGAATTAACCCTCGTTAGTTGCCAAACAAGAAAACATCAATACAACCGCGGTGGAAATGAACGTATTGATATTCCAAATCTGCTCAATAGGCAGTTCGCTGTTACCAAGCCTGACCAGGTTTGGTGCGGCGATGTAACCTATATTTGGACAGGCGACCGATGGGCGTATCTGGCGGTGGTATTAGATTTATTTGCCCGAAAACCCGTGGGTTGGGCAATGTCGTTTTCGCCAGATTCAGAATTAACAGCCAAAGCACTACAAATGCCTTGGGAACTGCGTGGGCATCCCAAACAAGTCATGTTTCATAGTGACCAAGGAAGCCATTACACCAGTCTTCAGTATAGGCAGGCATTGTGGCGTCATCAGATGACCCAAAGTATGAGTCGCAGAGGAAATTGTTGGGATAATAGTCCGATGGAGCGATTCTTCCGTAGTCTGAATACTGAATGGGTGCCAACGACTGGCTACCAAAGCTTTAGTACTGCTCAATCATCCATTATTCGCTACATAACCTATTATTATAGCGATGTCAGACCTCACTGGTATAACGGTGGGTTAACACCAAATGAATCAGAACGGCTGTTCCATCAACAGTCAGGTAGGGTGGCCAAATTTAGTTGACCACTACACTCCAGCAGATAAAGACGTACGCCGTTATCGATAGGAGCAATCTCCAGCAGATCGAGAATTCCAACGGTGATCCACGCGTTGCCACGCGCCCAGCGGGCTTGCGCAAAATTGTTTTTTTTGCGCAAAGCTCCAACCGTGGTACCACAGCCCGGTTTTCGGGTCATTGAGGTAGCGTGCGTGCAGCAAGAACGCCCCATTCCCAGTCGAAACGCAACAAAACGGTAGGGCATTATGCCGCCTGTAAGTGCGTTAAAAATACCTCATTTGGAGAACGATAACCCAGCGATTTTCGGCCTCGCGTAGGCTTTGTTGAATAATTTAAGATACTGATTTATATAAGCATTATAAAATTCCAACGACTAATTTTTCCTCTCGGAATGCTTTTTATTGTGCTAACTATTTGATTTGTCGTTCTAACAAAATACATTCTCTGTAA
Organism: Symbiopectobacterium purcellii; assembly: GCF_052050035.1. GTDB lineage: Bacteria > Pseudomonadota > Gammaproteobacteria > Enterobacterales > Enterobacteriaceae > Symbiopectobacterium > Symbiopectobacterium purcellii_A. The sequence continues at coordinate 852,560 of NZ_CP189882.1, read as the reverse complement.
ATGCATTCTAACTATAGCCAAGCGACATTATTTTGATAACAGCCAGCTATGCTTCTTTGCCGCATATCAGGGCATAGGATGTAATCATTTTTAAGTCGGTTGGCTATAAAGAAGATGTAAATCAAACGGTTAAATTATTCAACAAAGCCCCTCGCGTATTGAGCAGGTGTTCGAGTGCTGCAACCTTGCGATGGGTGACATAATTGAAGTCCGTTCCCTTCGGGTAAAAACGCCGTATCAGCCCGTTGGTATGCTCATTCAACCCGCGTTCCCAGGAATGATATGGCCGGGCAAAGTAGACCGGTGCCCCCGTGACTTTTGTAATTTCCCCGTGCTGGGAAAATTCAGAACCGTTGTCAGCAGTCAGGGTTTTAAACTCGCAGAAGGTATTGGCAACGATGTCCCTGAAGGCCGCTATAGCCAACCGACTTAAAAATGATTACATCCTATGCCCTGATATGCGGCAAAGAAGCATAGCTGGCTGTTATCAAAATAATGTCGCTTGGCTATACCACTGTCTCTGCTCGCTTGTTGGGCAGTTTGCGAATGATGACCAGCTTGACGGCTTTATCGACCACCGTCAGCAGGAATGATTTCTGATCTTTGCCAAAGATGGTGTCAATCTCGAAATGCCCGGGTTCCTGCTTGAGGTCAGCAACGGCCGGCCGCTGCTCAATGCCAACACGGTTGGGAATAGGACCGCGTTTGTTCTCATCGGTCTGATAGTTATACCGTTTACCCCGATGAGGGAGCTGCTGATACAGCTCACCGCCGGCCCGGCGCTCCTGCTGGATATAGCGATAGAGCGAGTTCTTGCTGACGGACAGGCCAAATTCCAGGACCAGGCGCCCACTGATGACCTCAGGTGAGGTGTGGGTAGACAGCGCCGTTCTGATAAAGTCCTGAATGTGCGGTTCAAGCTGGTTAATCACGCTGTCCGGCCGAGTTTTCTGCCGCCGCCCTCTTGCCAACGTTTCGGCCCTTCTGCAGGAATAGACTCCGTTGAAAGCGGCGTCGGTATTGCGTCTGAGTTCCCTGCTGATGGTAGAACGAGGAAGCTCCAGTTCCCGGGCGATGGTGGCCTGGTTAACCCCATCACCACGCCGTTTTTCGATGTAGAACCGCTCTTTGTGAGTCAGATGTTTTCCCTGCATGCAACGGGATCTCCAGTAGGGCCAGAACGGTGATTTTATCCGGGTCTGGCCAGTGGGTCACTTTGTTGCATTTCGACTGGGAATGGGGCGAACTGACGTACCGCTTCGTCGACCAGTTCCTGACGGCCTGAAACCGTACCGTAATGCGCAAGGAACAACACCACCATAAACAGTGTGTCGTCCCATATCTCCATCTGGTTCACACCGTCAGACACCACATGCTGGAAGCCCTGTTCCGGCGTGCGTGGCAGTTTGGTCATCACATCGTTCGCCCAACTGTCCAACACGCGCGCGTAATCATCATTACGGGTGTGTTGCCACAGCAGCGACAGCGGTAGCATCGGGGCGGTAGTGTTCACGTTGAGCGGCGGTAAACCCTGTGCTATCTGCCGGTCAAACCAGGTGGTGAGAGTGGCAAGCAGATCTTCTCGACGGGTGAATTCCCACAGGCGGAACAGCCCGTACAGGACCACGCCCTGCGGCCATTCCCAACTGTTGAAAGAGATATAATCTCCCGGCGTACCATCCAGGTTGGGCTCGTGAAAACGGCCTTCGTCTTTCAGGCCGATAGTGCCTGTTATCAGGGCATCTAACTGTGCGTTCAGTGTGGTGTTGCTGCTCATTGCGTCGGTTTTCCCTTGGTAAAAGAGTGCGTCTGCAAATGGTGTAGCATTTGCGCAAAAAAATGCGCAATACGAAAATTTTTTTGCGTTAATGTTTTGTGATTTTGATTAACTTTTTGCCGAGGTGCGTACCGATCAGGTTTTTTTTATTTATTAAAATAACCGGTTATGATGACGTTATCTGAGGCAGAGAAACGGCAGCGAGAAGCGATGAAAGTCACGCTGGAAGAGTTGCAAGCGTTTGTCGTGGTCATCGACAGCGGATCGATTACAGCAGCGGCAGAGCAGTTGGGGCAGACCGCCTCCGGTATCAGTCGTGCGCTGCGCCGACTGGAAACCAAGTTGGATACCACGCTGTTGCACCGTACTACACGCCGTCTGGCGTTATCACAGGAGGGCGAGCTGTTTTTGACGCAGGCGCGTGAAGTGATCGCGTCGGTCGAACAGGCAGAAGAGTCGATGGCCGTCGGGCGTGAGCAGCCCTGTGGCACGTTGCGCGTCAATGCCGCATTTTCGTTTATGCAACATGCTATTGTGCCCATTATCCCTGAATTTCGGCGCATTTATCCGCATATTCAGCTACAACTGAACACCGATGACGTCTTTATTGATTTACTGGAGCAGCATACTGACATTGCGATCCGCATTGGCACTCTGCGGGATTCCAGCATCCATGCCCGCCTGCTTGGCAGCACGCGTACGCGGATCTTAGCCAGTCCTGATTATTTGCAACGCCACGGCGTGCCGCAGACCGTAGAAGCGCTGGATAATCACGTATTATTCGGTTTCACCCATGTGGATGTGCTCAATATCTGGCCAGTACGTAAAGCTAACGGTGAGTTGTATCGCATCAAACCGGCGCTGGTGGCCTCGAGCGGTGAAACGCTGCGTCAATTGGCGCTACGGGGAGAGGGGATCGTCCGCTTGTCTGATTTTATGACGCAGGACGATCAGAAAAGCGGTCGATTAGTGCCCGTGTTGGCGCAACAGACGGTCGAAACGCGCATGCCAGCAAACGCGGTTTACTACCGCAACACCAAGCTGACAGCGCGTATCAGCTGTTTTCTCGATTTTCTCAGCGAGAAGATGGCGCAACAGCTGCTGTAGGCCGTATTCAGGCGAATACGCGGGTCAAATGTTCACGGTATTCAGCCAGATAGCGATCCACCTCTGGCTGCTTGATCACGTCATTGCAGATAAAAGTCGGCAGCGGCGACAGGCCGATAAACTGGTTAGCTTTGTGGAACGGCAGGTAAACGCCATCAACACCGACACCGTGAAAGAACTGGTCGGGATCTGTAAAGGCTTCCAACGGCGCGTTCCAGGTGAGGGACAGCATATAATTCCGTCCTTGCAGCAGACCGCCGGAGCCGTATTTTTTGCTGGCATCTGAGCGGGTGCGGCCATCGCTGGCATACAGCGAGCCGTGACCGTGAGTAAACACTTCATCGACGTATTTCTTCAGGGTCCACGGCATATCCATCCACCATCCCGGCATTTGATAAATGACGGTGTCTGCCCACAAAAAGCGCTGTACCTCTTCGTCCAGGTTGTAGCCCTGATCGACGTTAGTCACCTGTACGTTATGGCCCTGTTCGCTGAGCAAGGTGGCGGCAAAATCCACGAGCGTGTTGTTCAATTGGCCCTTGGAGTGACCAAAGGATTTGCTGGCGTTGATCAGCAGAATGTTTTGCATGGTGACGATGATCCTGATTGCTTAATGAAAGTAAGGCAGTGTAGTGCGCAGGCTTAGGATGAAAAACGGGTGTAATCGCACAACACTTTTGACTGTCAGTCAATAAATTAGGGGTTTTGTGTCCCGAGAGTCAGGCAATCGTTAAATAAAAAGGGCAGGAAAACCAACGTATTGGTTTTCCTGCCCTGTTGAGGACACGTTTTGCGTTTATTTCACTTCACGCAATAAACGCGCTGATTAGAAATCGACGCTCATACCCAGTTGGAAGGTGCGTCCCGGTGCAATTGACAACTGTTGATCGTAATAGCGTGAGTTATTGGGGTCGGTATTGGTCGGTGCCTCAATGTTGCGGCTGTTCTGGTAATCCCAATATTTACGGTCAGTCAGGTTGTAGATACCGCCGTTGACGCGCACGTTTTTGGTAATGCGGTAGTACGCGGTCAAATCCACCAAACCATAGCCCGGTACGCGCATAAAGGTGACATTGTCTGTGCCAAGCACGTTACGGTCGCCCACGCGTTTACGGCCTGCGGCGTAATCAGCGGTCTTCCCTTTGGTAAAGGTGGTGATCAGCGCAGCGCCATAGGTGTTGCTCGGATCGTCATAGGCCAGCCCAACCACGGCTTTTTGTGGCGTGACGGTATCGAGATTGACGTAGCGGTCACCGGAGGCGCTGGATTTTGCTGCACCCTGGGTATAGCCGTAAGCTAGACGGGCGCTAAACCCTTTGGCCTGTTCAAACCAGGTACCCAGTTCGAAACGCGCACTCAACTCGCCACCGTAGATATAGGCTTTATCGCGGTTTTCGGTGAGATACAGGATGCTGATATTGGCGGGTAGGGTGGCAAACAGGTCGGGGTTTGACCCGCGACGATAGTAACCGTTGGCGATAAAGTTTTTGTAATCGTTATAGAACGCGGCAGCGCTGATCGTTACCCCGTCTACAATACGGCCTTTCAGCCCCAGCTCATAGTTATCGCTGGTTTCGGTTTTCAGATTAGGATCGCCGATGGTGGCATAAGGGCTGGAGCCACCGAAGTAACCCAGCGCCCATGAACCATAAAGCTGTCCGGCATTGGGGAACTGCGCACCGCGTTTGTACTGTACATAGGCCAGCAGTTCGGGTTTCAGATTGTACTGGAAGGTCAGTGCAGGCAGGATCTGGCCATCGGCGTTGGTGCCGTACATTTTGGCGGTGTCACTGGCCGTTACGTTACCGTTGGTGTTGGTAAACAGGTTGTCGGTATTTTCCGGTTTGGCATGCTGCCAAGCGAAACGCACCGCAGGGATAATGGAGAAATCACGACCCGCTACGTCCCAGGTCATCTTATCCTGCACAAAAGCCCCGGCATTGATGATTTTGCTGTCAGCCTGAGGGCGACCCAGGTTTACGGTGCCAGCCAGTATATTTTTGGCAACCAGTGGGCGCTCAGACTCTGATTGGCGCAGGTTAACCCCGTAACTGAAGCGGTGGTTGCGCCACTCTTTGGTCGCTTTGCTTTCGAGCCCAACGGTGTTGGCATCGTAGCCGCTCCATACCTGAGACGGCAGTGCGGCATTGCTGATGGTGTAATCGTGGGCTTCGGTTTTGCTAAAGAACAGTTTGCTGTTCAGGCTGTCAAACAGCAGCCCGTCAGTTGGCGTATACAGATCGGCAACGCTCACGCCCCAACGGCGCGTTTTGCTGTCCTGAAATGAGGTGCTGCCATCACGGGTGGAGCTGCCGGAGGCACCCACGTTCCAGGTGGGGAAATTGCTGTGGTTAAACTTCTCGTAATAGTCCACGGTGCCGGTCAGCTGGTGCAGGTCGGTTGCCTGCCATATTCCGGAGGCCAGCACGGCGTTGGAGTGCCAGTTGGCCGGGTTGCTGTCGATGGTGGCATCGCGGTGGTTTTCGGTTTCATTACCGTCACGGCGGCTGTAGACCACCACGCCGCGCAGGATGTCGTCACCGCCAGCGGCAGTAATTCCGTTGTGGAAACTGCGATCGGCGGAGTCATACCCAGCCTGATAACCAAAATAGCTGTGTTTATCGCTGCTGAGGAAGTTATCTGGCGATTTGGGCACAAAAGAGACGGAACCGCCCAGCGCGTTATTGCTGTTAGACACGTCGGTAGCACCGGAGGCGATGTCTACTGAGCCGTACAGGTAGGGATCGAGGTAATCGCCGCGGCCGATGCCGGTGCTGCCTGCCTGAACGCGACCGCTTGGCGTGGAAGTGCCGCGATCGGTCCCTGCGGGAAGTTCAACTCCATCGATATCGATAGAGACGCGATTGTTTTCCAGTCCGCGAATGTTGTAGCCGCTATAGCCACCGCGATCGTAGCTGCTTTTGCCTGCGGTAGCCCCGGCGCTGACGCCCGGTGCGCTTACCAGCGGCTGATAGCGCATGATATTGCCGAAGGTGTTACCGCCTTCTTTCAAGAGGTCGTTGGCCGTCAGGGTGGTTTTCGTGCCCGCTTCTCGCTCCACGCGGGGAGAAAGTACCGTCATGGTGTCCTGGGACTCTTTCTGGGCAGTATCCGATTTGCCCTGCGCGCTTTGCGCCGCATTGGCACCAAATGCCAAGCCGGACAGGACGCCGGTCAGCAAAATGTTATTCATATTCTTATGATTTAACATGATAGAGCTCTTGGGTTCGCGATGGTTTGTGTTCGTAAAAGTGGAGGTGCCGATATTGTCATCGGTGCGGTATGGCGCTGCGTATAGTTAAATGATAATCATTAGTATATAGCAAATATAATCATTATCACCACGATTGCGGCGTTAAGATTTCTTAATGAAGGAACTCAACGGCGATTGATGAAGTGTTAAGGGAGGAAGACACCGGAGGTTTGTGACAGTGGCTGGCAAGATGCGGTACTATCTGCGCAGACATTACCGCGTGCGTTGCGGGAAGGCGGCAAGCGAACGAATCCCGATGAGATTACTCAGGTAAGTGATTCGGGTGAGTGAACGCAGCCAACGCGCCTGCAACGTGAAGTATGACGGGTATAGATGACCTGTTTTGGCATGATCATTGAGTCACCGCGTAAGGATTATCGATGAGTGAGATAACTCATGACGGCGCAGAACGTCTTGCGCTGCATACGTTTACAGAAAATGCGTACCTGAACTACTCCATGTACGTCATCATGGACAGGGCGCTGCCTTTTATTGGTGACGGACTTAAGCCGGTGCAACGCCGCATCGTGTATGCGATGTCGGAACTGGGATTGAGCACCAGCGCCAAGTTTAAGAAATCCGCTCGTACCGTGGGTGACGTGCTGGGGAAATACCATCCGCACGGTGACAGCGCCTGCTATGAAGCCATGGTGCTGATGGCGCAGCCTTTCTCTTACCGTTATCCGCTGGTGGACGGTCAAGGCAACTGGGGGGCACCGGACGATCCGAAATCCTTTGCGGCGATGCGTTACACCGAATCGCGCCTCTCCAAATACGCCGAAGTGCTGCTGGGCGAGTTGGGGCAAGGCACCGTTGAGTATCAGCCCAACTTTGACGGCACCTTGCAGGAGCCGAAAATGTTGCCGGCGCGTCTGCCCAACATTTTACTCAATGGTACCACCGGCATTGCCGTCGGGATGGCGACGGATATCCCACCGCATAACGTGCGCGAAGTGGCGGCCGCAGCCGTTGCACTGCTGGAAAAACCAGAATCCTCGCTCGACGATCTGTTGCAGTTCGTTCAGGGGCCGGATTTCCCCACCGAAGCTGAAATCATCACGCCGCGTGATGAGCTGCGCCGTGTCTATGAGCAGGGGCGTGGTTCCGTGCGGATGCGTGCCCTGTGGAAGAAAGAAGACGGAGAAGTGGTGATCACCGCGCTGCCGCATCAGGTCTCGGGGGCGAAAGTATTGGAGCAGATCGCCAGCCAAATGCGGGCGAAAAAGCTGCCGATGATCGACGATTTACGCGATGAATCGGATCATGAAAATTCGACGCGTTTGGTGCTGGTGCCGCGATCTAACCGGATCGATCTCGATCAGGTCATGAATCATCTGTTTGCCACCACAGATTTGGAAAAAAGCTACCGCATCAACATGAACATGATCGGTCTGGATAACCGTCCCGCCGTGAAAGGGCTGGTGGAGATCCTGAGCGAATGGCTGGTGTTCCGCCGTGATACGGTGCGCCGCCGCCTTAACTACCGTCTGGAAAAAGTGCTCAAGCGTTTGCACATTCTTGAAGGTTTGTTGATTGCGTTCCTGAACATTGATGACGTTATTCATATCATCCGCACCGAGGATGAGCCCAAAGCGGAACTGATGCGCCGCTATGGCCTGAGTGATACCCAGGCTGAAGCCATTCTTGAATTAAAATTGCGGCATTTGGCGCGCCTGGAAGAGATGAAAATCCGTGGCGAGCAACATGATTTGGAAAAAGAGCGCGATCAGCTTCAGGCGCTGCTGGCATCAGAACGCAAGCTCAACAATCTGCTGAAAAAAGAGATTCAGTCGGATGCGGAGATGTATGGCGATCATCGCCGTTCGCCGTTGCATGAGCGTGCGGAAGCCAAAGCCATGAGCGAGCACGATTTTGTGCCGTCTGAGCCCGTCACGATTGTGCTGTCAGAAATGGGCTGGGTGCGTAGCGCGAAAGGGCACGATATCGATCCTTCCGGGCTGAGCTTTAAAGCGGGCGATAGCTACCGAGCGGCCGCGCGCGGCAAGAGCAACCAGCCGGTGGTGTTTATCGACTCCACCGGGCGTAGCTATGCGCTCGATCCTATCACGCTGCCGTCGGCGCGCGGCCAGGGTGAACCACTGACGGGCAAACTGACGCCGCCGCCGGGTGCCACCATTGAGCATGTGCTGATGGCGGCGGATGAACAGCGTCTGTTGATGGCGTCCGATGCCGGCTACGGGTTTGTTTGCACGTTCAACGATCTGGTGGCGCGCAACCGTGCCGGTAAAGCGATGATCACGCTGCCGGACAATGCCAAAGCGCTGGCACCGATCGTGATAGAACGTGACGACGATCTGCTGATGGCGGTCACTGCTGCGGGTCGCGTACTGGTGTTCCCGGTGTCCGATCTGCCTCAGTTGTCGAAAGGCAAAGGCAACAAGATCATCTCCATCTCTTCGGCGGACTTTACTGAAGGCAAGGATCGTCTGGCTCTCCTGCTGGTGCTGTGGCCGCAGGCGACGGTGAAACTGTATTCCGGCAAGCGCAAAATTGTGGTGCGTGCGAGCGAACATCACGGTGAACGGGGTCGCAAAGGCACCCTGCTACGCGGGCTGCAACACATTGACCGCATTGAGGTTGATGCGCCGCCAGCGTCGAAGGATGACAGCGAGGAGTAATTCGTTGCCTGATACCACCGATGGCGGTATCAGGCATCCCCCTCTTTGTTACCGGGCCGATGGCGCGGGTGCCACGGCAAAGGATTACCCGTGTGTTTTATGCCGAAGTCGCTATACTAGCGGCGGCGGTTGGCTTATGAGGTTGTTATGTTATTCATTATCCGTTTTGTGGTAGTTGTGATTTTTTCCATTCTGATTTGCCTGTTCGGTACGATTTACTGCCTGTTTAGCCCGAAGAATCCGCGCCACGTGGCGACCTTTGGTCATGCGTTTGGGCGGCTTTCGACCCTGTTTGGCCTAAAAGTAGAAGTCAGAGTGCCTGCGGATGCGGGAAACTATGGCAACTGCATTTACATCGGCAACCATCAGAACAACTACGATATGGTGACGGCGGCAAATGCGGTACAGCCGGGTACGGTAACGGTCGGTAAAAAAAGTCTGGTGTGGATCCCTTTCTTTGGGCCGCTCTATTGGCTGGCAGGTAACTTGCTGATTGACAGAGAAAACCGCGCCAAGGCGCACGGCACCATTGCGCAAGTTGTTCATCACATTAAAGAGCGCAATATTTCTGTCTGGATGTTTCCAGAAGGCACGCGTAGCTGTGGTCGTGGATTGATGCCGTTCAAAACCGGCGCTTTCCATGCGGCGATCAGCGCCGGCGTGCCAATTGTGCCGATTTGTGTGACCGACACGCACAATAAAGTCAAACTGAACCGGTGGAATAATGGCCATGTGATCGTTGAAATACTGCCACCGATTGATACTTCTGCATACTGTAAAGAGCAGGTGCGTGAGCTGGCCGCACACTGTCATGATGTGATGGCGGCGCGTTTGGTTGAACTGAATGCTGAAGTCGTTGATCGGGAGAAAGCAGCGAAGCGTTAACGTTTTTTTACGCCCTCTACGTTGGTGGTGGATATATACCCTAAATAATTCGCGTTGCAGGACAACACGTTTACGTTTTGGACAGCGCTTGCGCTGGCTCTTTAGGGCGAGGCTCATTGATGAGTCTCGTAATGCGGCAAGTGAGGGAGTCCCGATGCGCTTACTCAGGTAAGTGATTCGGGTGAACGAACGTAGCCAACGCCCCTGTAATGCGAAATATGACGGGCATATACGGTTAGCAAGATTACGGAGTTTTTATGTCACTTAGCCGCCGTCAGTTTATTCAGGCATCGGGGCTTATGGTGTGTGCGAGCGGGTTACCTGCGACGGCGCAGGCAAAGGGCAAGCAAAATGCGCTACCCATCCCGCCGCTGTTGGAGTCTCGTCGCGGGCAACCGCTTTTTTTGACTATGCAGCGCGCACACTGGGCGTTCTCCGGTGACCGTAAGACGTCGGTGTGGGGCGTTAACGGACGTTATCTCGGTCCTACGGTAAAAGTGTTCAGCGGCGATGATGTCAAACTGATCTACGGCAACCGTCTGAATGAGCCGGTCTCGATGACCGTCAGTGGCTTGCAGGTGCCAGGCCCGTTGATGGGCGGAGCCGGACGTATGATCTCTCCGGGGACTGACTGGGCCCCAGTGTTGCCCATTCGACAGGCGGCGGCTACCTGCTGGTATCATGCCAATACGCCGAACCGCATGGCGCCGCATGTGTATCAGGGACTGGCTGGACTTTGGCTGGTAGAAGACAGCGTCAGCAAGAGTTTGCCTATTCCGAATCACTACGGCGTGGATGATTTTCCGCTGATTATTCAGGATAAGCGCTTGGATAACTTTGGCGTTCCGGTCTACAACCCGCCCAGTAGAGGAGGCTTTGTCGGTGATACGCTGTTGGTGAACGGCGTACAAGAACCGTTTGTCGAAGTCTCACGCGGTTGGGTGCGCCTGCGCTTGCTGAATGCATCAAATGCGCGTCGTTATGTGATGCGTCTGAGCGACGGTCGCCCGATGTACCTTATCGCCAGCGATTTGGGTTTTTTACCGCTGCCGCTGGCGCTGAATCAGATTTCCCTGGCGCCGGGTGAACGCCGTGAGATTCTGATTGATATGTCTCAGGGCGGTGAAGTGACCTTGGCGGCGGGGGATGCGGCAACGTTGATGGAGCGACTGCGTGGCTTGTTTGAGCCCTCCAGCATCCTGGTGTCAACGCAGATACTGAAGTTAAAACCCACCGGTTTGCTGCCACTGGTGACGAACAATCTTCCCGCCCTCTTGCTGACGGATATTGTGCTGCCCGCCAATATCAGCCGGACGCGGGAGTTCCGTCTGGGCGATAGCCTGCCGGGAATTAACGGTGCGATGTGGGATATGACGCGCACGGATGTGCAGACGCAGGAAGGACGCTGTGGACGCTGGATCATTCACGCCGATTCACCGCAACCGTTCCACATTCAGGGGGCGATGTTTCTGGTGCGCAGCATCAACGGCGCGGCTCCTGCTGCCGATCAGAGTGGCTGGAAAGACACAGTGTGGGTGGATGGCGACGCCGAACTGTTGGTCTATTTCACCCAATCGTCATCGGCCTCATTCCCGTTCCTCTACTACAGCCACACGCTGGAGATGGCGGATCGTGGTTCCACCGGACAGTTGGTGGTGCAGTAAAACGGCACGATAAGGGGGCGTATTGCCCCCTTTGTTTTGCATTACCGTTTTGTATTACCGCTGTGTATTACAAATTGGCGTTTGGATTCTGTGGCGCCGCCGCTACGGGTTGCGTTGCAGAAACTTTCAGCGTTAGTGTAAACCACGCCACCACGCGATGAATCAGCGGCTCTTGATACCACGGTAAATCGCCGTGATTCGCCCCTTCCAGCAACACATACTCTGCCGGATTTTCGCCCTGTTTTAAGGCCTTAAACAACTGAGCACTTTGTACCGGGGAAACCAGCGTATCCGCGCTGCCGTGCATGATCAGGAACGGCGGTTTTTTACCGTTGATGTGCCCCATAGGGCTGGCATTAAGGGCTTTCTTCTCATCTTTGCCGATATAGCTAAACGACTTAATTTTGATTACATTATTTAAATGAGCTATTCAATTGATTTTAGACGTAAAGTGATATCTACACGGAAAAACGAAGGGTTGAGTATCCGAGAAACAGCGAAGCAATTTCGGATTGGCCCTGCCTCTGTATCGCGTTGGATTAATCAAATAGAGTCAAAAGCATCGACCACGCGTCAGCGAAAGATCGATAAATCCGAGTTGATAAAAGATGTTGAACAATATCCAGATGCTTACCAAAAAGAACGTGCAGAGCGTTTTGGCGTTTGTCAGAAGGCCATTTGGCAAGCGCTTAAAAAGCTGGGATTGACCTATAAAAAAAACTCTACGTCATCCGAAAGCCGACGAAAACGCCCGGCAGGGATTTCAACAAAAAAAACAACAGTATGAAAAAGAAGGCAAACCTATTGTTTTTATTGATGAAAGTGGTTTTTCACACGATGCCCCACGGACTCACGGCTATTCCCCAAAAGGTCAACGGTGTTTTGGCCTGAAGAACTGGGGAGCTAGGGGAAGAACAAATGTTATCGGCGCTTTATTAGGCACAACGCTGTTTGCTATCGGATTATTTGATATCAATATTAACAGCGATGTTTTCTATGCCTGGGTCACACAAGTCCTTATCCCAGTACTCCCTAAAAACAGTGTAATCATGATGGACAATGCCACTTTTCACAAAAAACATAATATTCAACAAGTCATCATCGATGCAGGGTATATGGTGGAGTATTTGCCTACATATTCGCCAGATCTTAACCCAATTGAGCATAAATGGGCACAAGCAAAAAGCAAAAAAAGAGAGATGGGTTGCGATACAGAGAGTTTGTTCTCAGTCCATATGGTGTAATCAAAATTAAGTCGCTTGGCTATACCTTCGAGCCGACACTGATCGGTAAGCACGAAAAGCAGCTTAAGGGCTTCGATGACCGCATTATTTCTCTCTATTCCAGAGGGCTATCAACCCGTGATATTCAGGCTCACTTTAAAGAAGTCTACGGGGTCGATGTTTCCGCTGGCTTCATTTCTCAAGTGACCAATGCCGTGATGGATGACGTTAAGCGCTGGCAGCAACGGCCGCTGGATGCGTTTTATCCCATTGTTTACCTTGACTGTATTGTGGTCAAAAGCCAGGACGGCGGAGCCGTGGCCAACAAGTCTGTTTACTTGGCTCTAGGCATCAACGGCCAGGGCGAAAAAGAGCTGCTGGGGCTATGGATAGCCAAAACCGAGGGGGCCAAGTTCTGGTTATAGCCAACCGACTTAAAAATGATTACATCCTATGCCCTGATATGCGGCAAAGAAGCATAGCTGGCTGTTATCAAAATAATGTCGCTTGGCTATATCTGTAATGACAGAACTGAAAAATCGTGGGCTACAGGACATCTTCATCGCCTGCTGCGATGGCCTGAAGGGCTTTCCTGATGCCATTGAAGCTGTTTACCCGCATACGCGGGTACAGCTCTGCATCGTGCATCAGGTGCGGAACTCGCTGCGCTACGTCGGCTGGAAAGAGCGTAAAGCCGTTGCTGCTGACCTCCGCACTATCTATAGTTCCGCAACGCTAGAGGGCGCTGAAGAGGCCCTGGATGCCTTCGCGGCCAAATGGGATGAGCAGTTCCCGACGATCAGCCCATCGTGGAGAAATAATTGGGAACGTCTCATCGTCATTTTTGATTTTCCGCCGGAGATTCGCAAGGTTATCTACACCACCAACGCGATAGAGTCGTTAAATGCTTCATTGCGCAAGATAACGAAAACGCGACGAATATTTCCAACGGATGACTCGGTGCTAAAATTATTCTATCTAGCCTTGCATAATATCTCGGCTAAATGGACCCTACCAATCAGAGACTGGAAACCGGCTATGAGCCAATTCATGTTGATGTATGGAGATCGGATTTCCGGTTAAGCGATGGAGCCATTTACACGAAATTCTTTACAGACTCGTTGAACACGCCATCGCGGGTATCAAGCGCCTCGGTTGCATGACCCAAATTTTACGGAATCGTAGACCCTTTATTGATGATATCTTCTTACTCCTTAGCGCCGGTCTTTGGAATTTCCATCTCAGAACAGCGTAAAATTTACTTCAATCACCGAAACACCCTTATTTCACTATTAAGCAACACGCTTATTGCCTCCTCCGGTACCGGCGAGTTGCTCGCGCCCCATACCCACAGAGAGTCTCCAGCACCCGTTGGCTACGTATCAGGCGCTACTGGAGGTAGAAGCATGAACCTCCAGCATGATCGTATCGCAGCGCTCTGCGAGCAGCTTAAGCTCGATAGATTACCGGCTGAGTGGCCCGCCGTTGCTCAGACGACGATCGACAGCAACGGCACTCATGCCGACTTCCTTGAAGCTGCTTTACAGCTTCAGCATGATGGGCTGAACGAACGGCGCCGGCAGACTATTTTGCGTTTATCAGGCCTACCGGTGATCAAGACGCTGGAGCAGTTTGATTTCGCCTTTGCGAGTGGCGTACCTCGCAGTCAGATCCAGGAGTTGGCCGGGCTGGCGTTTATCGAGCGTCAGGAGAACCTGGTCTTGCTGGGTCCGTCCGGGGTAGGTAAAACGCACCTGGCGACAGCACTCGGCTACAGAGCCGCGATGGCCGGAATGAGTATTCGGTTCGTCACAGCCGCAGATCTGATGCTACAGCTGCTCGCATCACATCGTCAGGGGGAGTTAAAAAGCTATCTTAATCGCGTTGTGGGTAAGCCTAAGTTGTTGATCATAGATGAGGTTGGCTACCTTCCCTTCGGTAAAATGGAAGCCAATCTGTTCTTCCAGGTTATCGCTAAACGGTATGAGTCAGGCAGCGTGGTCCTGACCAGCAACCTGCCGTTTACCCAGTGGTCGGGGACATTCGGAGATGATGAAACGCTGACGGCGGCGATGCTGGATCGGCTGCTTCACCATGCGCATATCGCGCAAATCAGCGGTCAAAGCTATCGACTGAAAGATAAGCTGAAAAGCGGTCAGATCCAGAAGAAAACTAAAGCAGCTACGCTCGAGTAATTCAAAGGGGGTGGGTCAGTTTTACTTTGGCAGGGTGGGTCAGAATTCAATCGGTATTGACAAATTACTGCGCTTCAAACGGAGTATTCTCTCTGGACGCGCGATGTGGAAGCGGAGATCCTCCCGGCGTGCCGCCGGTTGGGGATTGGTTTTGTCCCCTATAGCCCGCTCGGGCGTGGCTTTTTAAGCGGTACGTTACGCAGCCCGGAGGATTTGGCTCCGGATGATTTCCGCCGTACCAATCCGCGCTTTATGGGGAATAACTTTGCCAAAAACCTGGCGCTGGTTGAGCAAGTAGAAAAACTGGCGCAGGCAAAAGGCGTCACCCCTTCGCAGTTGTCGCTGGCATGGGTATTGGCGCAGGGTGACGATATCGTGCCAATTCCGGGCACCAAACGCCGTCGCTACCTGGAAGAGAATATCGCCGCACTGGATGTTCAACTGGCACCAGAGGAACTGGCCGCGATTGAAGCCATCTTCCCCTTCGCCGCAGCCGCGGGCGATCGTTACGGCACGGAGAGCATGGCCACCATTAATAGTCTCCGCTAACAGCGCGTGACACTCAATACGAGCCTTAACATTGCGGGCCTCGGTGTATCACCAAGGCCCGTACACGGTTAGCGAGCAGCCGGTTTGGCATGCTTGCTGGCACGCGTTAATGTGGCCTGATACACCTTAAAGCGCCCGGTTTGCGCCAGCACTTCGTGGTTACCAAAAGTGGCATCCAGCAATGCCGGATAAGGCAGGAAGGCGTTAGCGACGATGCGTAACTGCCCGCCGATATTCAGGTGCTTGGGCGCTTCACGAATCAGACGATCGGCCGCACTCAGGCTGGTTTGCAAGCCATCGTGAAACGGTGGATTGGAGACGATCAGGTCAAAACGCCCGGCGATATCAGAATAGACGTCGCTGGCAATCACATCGCCTTCCACTTCGTTTAATGTCAGCGTTGCACTGCTGGTCAGCAACGCTGCCGCGCTGACATCGCTCAACGTCAAACGCAGCTTAGGCGACTGTTTTGCCAACACCGCTGCCACTACGCCACTGCCGCTGGCAATATCCAGCACCTTACCTTTCATGTGCGGCGCAAAGGTGGATAACAGCAGCGCGCTGCCGACATCAAGACCATCGCGGCTAAAGACGCCCGGCAACGTCGCGACCGGCACATCCTCGAGGTAATAACTGTCTTTCCAGTCATCAAGGTTAAATTCAGCACAAGCCTCTAATTGACCATGGTAAAGTCCACAGCGCCGCGCGCTGTCAATCTTGGTCAAGGTAGCAAAGCCTTCGAGAATACCTTCCGCGCTGCGCACACCGCTGCGGTTCTCACCCACGACAAAAATCTCGCTGCCAACGGCAAGATGCGATAACAGGTCGGCGAGCTGGAACTGTGCTTCCTGTTTGCTCTTCGGCCAGTAGTAAATCAGGGTATCGCAAGCGGCAACCTGCTCAGCATTCACCAGCAAGCCGAACTGCGCGTTATCGCCCATGGCTTTGTTCAGCGGTAACCAATGGTGATATTGCGTGAGATGCGCGTGCACCTCCGCCGCGTCAAACTGCGCTGGTAACGTGTCTTGAATGTCGCCGGCAAACAGCACACGGCGTGAAATAAATTCGTCACTGTGGCGCAGTATCACTTCACTGGCGGGGGTTAATGCTGACATCAGGTGTTCGCTCCTCAAAAATAGAACGGCGATTATACCCTAAATTTTCCCGGTTGCAGGGGCGCATAACAGCAAGAACGCAAACACAACGCAGTTGCCAGCCTTGGCGATGACGCGCAGGTACACGAGATGGCTATCTATTAAGCCTGCGTTTATCAACGCGTTTGGCTGACACGATGCCCCATTCCCAGTCGAAACGCAACAAAACGGTAGGGCATTATGCCGCCTGTAAGTGCGTTAAAAATACCTCATTTGGAGAACGATAACCCAGCGATTTTCGGCCTCGCGTATTGAGCAGGTGTTCGAGTGCTGCAACCTTGCGATGGGTGACATAATTGAAGTCCGTTCCCTTCGGGTAAAAACGCCGTATCAGCCCGTTGGTATGCTCATTCAACCCGCGTTCCCAGGAATGATATGGCCGGGCAAAGTAGACCGGTGCCCCCGTGACTTTTGTAATTTCCCCGTGCTGGGAAAATTCAGAACCGTTGTCAGCAGTCAGGGTTTTAAACTCGCAGAAGGTATTGGCAACGATGTCCCTGAAGGCCGCTACCACTGTCTCTGCTCGCTTGTTGGGCAGTTTGCGAATGATGACCAGCTTGGCGGCTTTATCGACCACCGTCAGCAGGAATGATTTCTGATCTTTGCCAAAGATGGTGTCAATCTCGAAATGCCCGGGTTCCTGCTTGAGGTCAGCAACGGCCGGCCGCTGCTCAATGCCAACACGGTTGGGAATAGGACCGCGTTTGTTCTCATCGGTCTGATAGTTATACCGTTTACCCCGATGAGGGAGCTGCTGATACAGCTCACCGCCGGCCCGGCGCTCCTGCTGGATATAGCGATAGAGCGAGTTCTTGCTGACGGACAGGCCAAATTCCAGGACCAGGCGCCCACTGATGACCTCAGG
The DNA here is from genome assembly GCF_052050035.1 of Symbiopectobacterium purcellii. Lineage (GTDB taxonomy): Bacteria > Pseudomonadota > Gammaproteobacteria > Enterobacterales > Enterobacteriaceae > Symbiopectobacterium > Symbiopectobacterium purcellii_A. The sequence goes on along the minus strand of NZ_CP189882.1, from coordinate 835,249 downwards.
TGAGGTGTGGGTAGACAGCGCCGTTATGATAAAGTCCTGAATGTGCGGTTCAAGCTGGTTAATCACGCTGTCCGGCCGTGTTTTCTGCCGCCGCCCTCTGGCCAACGTTTCGGCCCTTCTGCAGGAATAGACCCCGTTGAAAGCGGCGTCGGTATTGCGTCTGAGTTCCCTGCTGATGGTAGAACGAGGAAGCTCCAGTTCCCGGGCGATGGTGGCCTGGTTAACCCCATCACCACGCCGCTTTTCGATGTAGAACCGTTCTTTGTGAGTCAGATGTTTTCCCTGCATGCAACGGGATCTCCAGTAGGGCCAGAACGGTGATTTTATCCGACTCTGGCCAGTGGGTCACTTTGTTGCGTTTCGAGTGGGAATGGGGCTATTATTCCCCATCGATGGAATTTACATCGAAGGCATATATCCCCCTAACAGCAAAAGGTGACGTTAAATGTTTAGTAAAGTGTCAGCAAGGTCGCTACTTTTAGCCGGACTGTTTTTTTCCGAAACGGCATTAGCCTCCCCGGCTGATTGCGGCGATCTGGCCTCATTGATTAACCAGCGGTTGTCTTACATGAAGGATGTGGCAGGGTATAAAGCGGAAAAACACCTTGCTATTGAAGACGTCCCTCAGGAAGGCAATGTGCTGACCAACTCAGTCGCGGTGGCAGAAAAGCTCGGGTTGCGCGGCGAGTCGGTAAAACCGTTTATCCAGGCACAGATGGATGCCGCTAAAGCCATCCAATATCGTTACCGCGCTGACTGGCTGTCTGTTGCAGAAAGTGGCTGGCGGCCAGACCCACTGCCTCAGGTAAGATCAAAAATAAGCGTGTTGAACACCGACATTCTCTCTTGCATTACTGCAACCTTGACTCAAGGCGAGCAGTTCACCGACAAGGTCACCTTTCTCCATATTCTTGACCAGGCTAACTTAAAAGACAGCGACAAAGAGCGCATATGGTACTCATTGCAGCAAATCACATTGAAGCGTCATTAACGTGAATATTTTACTTTCCGCTGAGAACGGTGTGAAAAAATACGGCACTGGTCATTATCAGGCGTAAAGGGGAACGCGCTGCTGCGATTCACTTTATTGGCGCATCCGTATCAGGTTTGTTAGCATAGCGCAGCTATCATGGCGAACCGAGCACGGGATATCATGGCACCAAGACGCGATTGGCTTTTACAACAGATGGGGATCACGCAGTGGACGTTACGTCGCCCCACGGTGTTGCAGGGCGAGATTGCCGTTACTCTGCACTCTCAAACGCGTCTGGTGATCGTTGCCACTCCGCTCCCCGCCGCCCATGACCCTCTGATTGGCGATGTGCTGCACAGTTTGTCGCTGCGCCCTGAACAGGTGTATCCCCTTACACCGGAACAGATTGCCATGCTACCCGCCTCGACGCATTGCCATAGCTGGTGCATGGGGGTTGCTGTGCCGCCCACCTGGACGGGTATGCAATTGAGCAGTCCGACGCTGGACGCGCTTTACGCCAATCCCAGTGCCAAACGCGCTCTGTGGCAACAAATCAGTAAACATCTTCCCTTGCTGGCAGCCTCAGAGGCCCATTAATTCAGGTTGTTTATCATGCACGTTATTTCGCCCCTCACGTCCCACGATTTGCACGCTGCCTTTGCCATCGAAAAGGCAAGCCACGCTTTTCCGTGGACTGAAAGCACCTTTAACAGTAATCAGGGCGAACGCTATCTGAACCTGAAATTAACGCTCGACGATGCGCTAGTGGCGTTTGCCATTACCCAGGTGGTGCTGGATGAAGCGACGTTGTTTAATATTGCTGTGCATCCCACCCACCAACGGCAAGGCTTCGGTCGGCATCTGCTGGAACAACTGATTGAAACGCTGGAGGCGCGCGGCATTACCACGCTGTGGCTGGAAGTTCGCGCATCCAACGCTAATGCCATCGCCTTGTATGAGCAATTGGGGTTTAACGAAGTGTCGCTGCGGCGTAACTATTACCCGGCGGCCAATGGGCGCGAAGATGCGGTGATCATGGCGTTGCCGCTGTAAATCATAACGCGCCTGCGCCACTAGATCATGGCAACAGGCGCGGGCAGTATTAGAAATCCACGGATACCGAGAGTTTCAGAGAGCGTGGATCGCCCTGTGTCACGTACGTTCCGCTATCATCCACCGATGCCCAATATTTTTCGTTGGTTACGTTCTCGACATTAGCATGCCACACCAGCGTATGATCGTTCATTGGCGTACTGTAGCGCACGCCCAGATCCGAGAGTGTAAAAAGATCTGTGTAAATGGCATTTTGAGGAAAACCTTCAGAGGACAAAAAATGCCTATCAGCAACGAACTTATTGACCAACTGCTTCAGGATTGCCACTCCCCTCAAGAGCTTCTGGGTGAATCAGGCCTACTCAAGGAGCTGACTAAAAGACTGGCGGAACGGGTTCTTCAAGCTGAGATGGAGATACACCTTGGCCCCATTCCCACTCGAAACGCAACAAAACGGTAGAGGCTTATGCCACCAGTAAGTGCGTTAAAAATACCTCATTGGGGGAACGATAGCCCAGCGATTTTCTGCCCCTTGTATTGAGTATAGCCAACCGACTTAAAAATGATTACATCCTATGCCCTGATATGCGGCAAAGAAGCATAGCTGGCTGTTATCAAAATAATGTCGCTTGGCTATATCTACACGGAAAAACGAAGGGTTGAGTATCCGAGAAACAGCGAAGCAATTTCGGATTGGCCCTGCCTCTGTATCGCGTTGGATTAATCAAATAGAGTCAAAAGCATCGACCACGCGTCAGCGAAAGATCGATAAATCCGAGTTGATAAAAGATGTTGAACAATATCCAGATGCTTACCAAAAAGAACGTGCAGAGCGTTTTGGCGTTTGTCAGAAGGCCATTTGGCAAGCGCTTAAAAAGCTGGGATTGACCTATAAAAAAAACTCTACGTCATCCGAAAGCCGACGAAAACGCCCGGCAGGGATTTCAACAAAAAAAACAACAGTATGAAAAAGAAGGTAAACCTATTGTTTTTATTGATGAAAGTGGTTTTTCACACGATGCCCCACGGACTCACGGCTATTCCCCAAAAGGTCAACGGTGTTTTGGCCTGAAGAACTGGGGAGCTAGGGGAAGAACAAATGTTATCGGCGCTTTATTAGGCACAACGCTGTTTGCTATCGGATTATTTGATATCAATATTAACAGCGATGTTTTCTATGCCTGGGTCACACAAGTCCTTATCCCAGTACTCCCTAAAAACAGTGTAATCATGATGGACAATGCCACTTTTCACAAAAAACATAATATTCAACAAGTCATCATCGATGCAGGGTATATGGTGGAGTATTTGCCTACATATTCGCCAGATCTTAACCCAATTGAGCATAAATGGGCACAAGCAAAAAGCAAAAAAAGAGAGATGGGTTGTGATACAGAGAGTTTGTTCTCAGTCCATATGGTGTAATCAAAATTAAGTCGCTTGGCTATATGTGTTCGAGTTCGGCAATCTTACGATGACTGACCTGACTGAAGTCTGTTCCCTTTGGGTAAAAACGTCGTATCAGCCCGTTGGTGTGCTCATTCAAGCCCCTCTCCCAGGAATGATAAGGATGGGCAAAGTAGACCTGCGCCCCTGTGATTTGAGTAATTTGCTCGTGCAGAGCGAATTCAGGGCCGTTATCAGCTGTTAGGGTCTTAAACTTGCAAAAGGTATTAGCTTCAATGTCCCTGAAAGCAGCAACCACAGTCTCCGCACGCTTATTAGGCAGTTTGCGAATGATGACGGTTTTCAATGCTTTATCTACGATGGTTAACAAGAATGACTTCTGGTCTTTGCCAAAAATAGTGTCAATTTCGAAGTGGCCAGGCTCCTGTTTAAGCTCGGCTTGAGCTGGGCGATACTCAATACCAACACGGTTGGGAATAGGGCCTGATTTGAGGTTTTCGGCATTGTACCTGTAACGTTTTCCCCGATGAGGAAGTTGCTGATATAGCTCCCCGCCAGCCTGTCTCTCCTGCCGGATATAGCGATATAGCGTATTCTTGCTGACAGATATAGCCAACCGACTTAAAAATGATTACATCCTATGCCCTGATATGCGGCAAAGAATCATAGCTGGCTGTTATCAAAATAATGTCGTTTGGCTATATACCGAATTCCAGGTGCAAACGGCCACTGATGATTTCAGGTGAAGAGTGAGTGGAAAGCGCCTGCCTGATGAAGTTCTGAATGTGTGGCTCCAACGGGTAAAAAGCATTGTTTGGCAGAGGCTTATGACGGCGTTCCCGGGCCAGAGTGTCCGCCCTTCTACAGCAGTAGACACCATTGAAAGTAGGGTCGGTATTGCGTCTGAGTTCCCTGCTGATGGTCGAGCGAGGCAGAGCACGCTCTCTGGCGATGGTAGCTTGGTTGACACCTTCACCACGCCGCTTTTCGATGTAGAACCGTTCTTTCTGAGTCAGATGTTTTCCCTGCATGCAACAGGCTCTCCAGTATGGCCAGAACGGTGATTTTATCCGACTCTGGCAAGTGGGTCACTTTGTTGCGTTTCGAGTGGGAATGGGGCTTGGGTATGCTAAGCATGACCCGGCTGGTAATAATTCAGGCAACTCCCGCAATGGCAAGACATCCAAGAGCGTACGTAGCCAAAATGGGGAGATCGAGCTCGATATTCCGCGCGACCGCAACAGTACCTTCGAGCCGACACTGATCGGTAAGCACGAAAAGCAGCTTAACGGCTTCGATGACCGCATTATTTCTCTCTATTCCAGAGGGCTATCAACCCGTGATATTCAGGCTCACTTTAAAGAAGTCTACGGGGTCGATGTTTCCGCTGGCTTCATTTCTCAAGTGACCAATGCCGTGATGGATGACGTTAAGCGCTGGCAGCAACGGCCGCTGGATGCGTTTTATCCCATTGTTTACCTTGACTGTATTGTGGTCAAAAGCCAGGACGGCGGAGCCGTGACCAACAAGTCTGTTTACTTGGCTCTAGGCATCAACGGCCAGGGCGAAAAAGAGCTGCTGGGGCTATGGATAGCCAAAACCGAGGGGGCCAAGTTCTGGTTATCTGTAATGACAGAACTGAAAAATCGTGGGCTACAGGACATCTTCATCGCCTGCTGCGATGGCCTGAAGGGCTTTCATGATGCCATTGAAGCTGTTTACCCGCATACGCGGGTACAGCTCTGCATCGTGCATCAGGTGCGGAACTCGCTGCGCTACGTCGGCTGGAAAGAGCGTAAAGCCGTTGCTGCTGACCTCCGCACTATAGCCAAGCGACTTAATTTTGATTACACCATATGGACTGAGAACAAACTCTCTGTATCGCAACCCATCTCTCTTTTTTTGCTTTTTGCTTGTGCCCATTTATGCTCAATTGGGTTAAGATCTGGCGAATATGTAGGCAAATACTCCACCATATACCCTGCATCGATGATGACTTGTTGAATATTATGTTTTTTGTGAAAAGTGGCATTGTCCATCATGATTACACTGTTTTTAGGGAGTACTGGGATAAGGACTTGTGTGACCCAGGCATAGAAAACATCGCTGTTAATATTGATATCAAATAATCCGATAGCAAACAGCGTTGTGCCTAATAAAGCGCCGATAACATTTGTTCTTCCCCTAGCTCCCCAGTTCTTCAGGCCAAAACACCGTTGACCTTTTGGGGAATAGCCGTGAGTCCGTGGGGCATCGTGTGAAAAACCACTTTCATCAATAAAAACAATAGGTTTACCTTCTTTTTCATACTGTTGTTTTTTTTGTTGAAATCCCTGCCGGGCGTTTTCGTCGGCTTTCGGATGACGTAGAGTTTTTTTTATAGGTCAATCCCAGCTTTTTAAGCGCTTGCCAAATGGCCTTCTGACAAACGCCAAAACGCTCTGCACGTTCTTTTTGGTAAGCATCTGGATATTGTTCAACATCTTTTATCAACTCGGATTTATCGATCTTTCGCTGACGCGTGGTCGATGCTTTTGACTCTATTTGATTAATCCAACGCGATACAGAGGCAGGGCCAATCCGAAATTGCTTCGCTGTTTCTCGGATACTCAACCCTTCGTTTTTCCGTGTAGATATCACTTTACGTCTAAAATCAATTGAATAGCTCATTTAAATAATGTAATCAAAATTAAGTCTTTTAGCTATACAGTTGAACACGCCATCGCGGGTATCAAGCGCCTCGGTTGCATGACCCAAATTTTACGGAATCGTAGACCCTTTATTGATGATACCTTCTTACTCCTTAGCGCCGGTCTTTGGAATTTCCATCTCAGAACAGCGTAAAATTTACTTCAATCACCGAAACACCCTTATTTCACTATTAAGCAACACGCTTCTAGACAGGCATCATGCCGCTAACGGGGATCTGTCTCCGGTGCGTTATGAACAAATGGGGCTTTGTTGAATAAATCGAACTTTCAGGGGATCGCCGGATCAAAGCACTATCATCGCTCCCGATAGCAGCTCCCCATGGCAAAGCAAAAGTTTAAAATCACCAACTGGCCCACCTACAACAAAGCACTCAGACAACGCGGCTCCCTGACGGTCTGGCTTGATGAGTCGGCCATCGCTGCATGGACTGACAGTTCTTCGCATGAAGGTCGTGGTCGGCCGCTTTACTACACCGATATGGCTGTTACCACGGTTTTGATGATAAAGCGCGTGTTTAACCTGTCGCTCCGGGCATTACAGGGCTTTGTCGACTCGGTTTTTACACTGATGAGCCTGCCACTGCGCTGCCCGGACTACTCTCTGGTCAGTCGGCGGGCAAAAACCGTCAGTATCAGCATAAAAACGCCAACGCGTGGTGAAGTCTCGCATCTGGTCATCGACAGTACCGGTCTGAAGGTCTTTGGCGAAGGTGAATGGAAAGTCAGGCAGCATGGGGCTGAAAGACGAAGAGTGTGGCGCAAGCTTCATCTGGCAGCAGACAGTGCGACGCATGAGATTATCTGTGCCGACTTATCGCTCAGCGGAACGACAGATGCGCAGGCACTGCCGGGCCTGATTAACCAAACCCACCGAAAAATCAGGGAAGTGTCAGCAGACGGTGCTTATGACGCCCGTTACTGCCACGATGCGTTGCTAAGAAAGAAAATCAGGCCCCTTATCCCGCCGCGAAGCGGAGCCAAATACTGGCCGGACAAGTACCATGAACGTAACCATGCGGTGGCGAATCAGCGTCTGAGCGGGAGTAATGATATGTGGAAAAAGAAAGTGGGTTATCACCGGCGTTCAGTGGCAGAAACAGCGATGTTCCGCATAAAAACTTTGCTGGGTGGCCATCTGAGCCTGCGTGACTATGAGGCTCAAGTAGGTGAAGCCATAGCGATGGTAAAAGCGCTGAACCGTATGACGTTGTTGGGTATGCCACACAGCGTCAGGATAGGATAACAGGTGTAGCAGAGGGAGTCATCCTGTCGGCTAATTCTGATTTATTCAACAAAGCCAACAAATGGCTGAGAAAAAAGTGTCCTGATTTACTTGACCAGTGCAATTTTGTCGTGACCTTATAAGTCCGGCGCTGAGACTGTAAAATAATCTGTGTAAATGGCATTTTGAGGAAAACCTTCAAAGGATAACAAAATGCCTATCAGCAACGAACTTATTGACCAACTGCTTCAAGATTGTCACTCCCCTCAGGATCTGCTGGGTGAATCAGGCCTACTCAAGGTGCTGACTAAAAGACTGGCGGAACGGGTTCTTGAAGCTGAGATGGAGATGCACCTTGGGTATGCTAAGCATGACCCGGCTGGTAATCATTCAGGCAACTCACGCAATGGCAAGACATCCAAGAGCGTACGTAGCCAAAATGGGGAGATCGAGCTCGATATTCCGCGCGACCGCAACAGTACCTTCGAGCCGACACTGATCGGTAAGCACGAAAAACAGCTTAACGGCTTCGATGACCGCATTATTTCTCTCTATTCCAGAGGGTTATCAACCCGTGATATTCAGGCACACTTTAAAGAAGTCTACGGGGTCGATGTTTCCGCTGGCTTCATTTCTCAAGTGACCAATGCTGTGATGGATGAAGTTAAGCGCTGGCAGCAACGGCCGCTGGATGCGCTTTATCCCATTGTTTACCTTGACTGTATTGTTGTCAAAAGCCAGGACGGCGGAGCCGTGGCCAACAAGTCTGTTTATCTGGCCCTCGGCGTCAACGGCCAGGGCGAAAAAGAGCTGCTGGGGCTATGGATAGCCAAAACTGAGGGGGCCAAGTTCTGGTTATCTGTGATGACAGAACTGAAAAATCGTGGGCTAAAGGACATCTTCGTCGCCTGCTGCGATGGCCTGAAAGGCTTTCCTGATGCCATTGAAGCTGTTTACCCGCATACGCGGGTACAGCTCTGCATTGTGCATCAGGTGCGGAACTCGCTGCGCTACGTCGGCTGGAAAGAGCGTAAGGCCGTTGCTGCTGACCTGCGCACCATCTATAGTTCCGCAACGCTAGAGGGCGCTGAAGAGGCCCTGGATGCCTTCGCGGCCAAATGGGATGAACAGTTCCCGACGATCAGCCCGTCGTGGAGAAATAATTGGGAACGTCTCATCGTCATTTTTGACTTTCCGCCGGAGATCCGCAAGGTTATCTACACCACCAACGCGATAGAGTCGTTAAATGCTTCATTGCGCAAGATAACGAAAACGCGACGAATATTTCCAACGGATGACTCGGTGATAAAATTACTCTATCTAGCCTTGCATAATATCTCTGCTAAATGGACCTTGCCAATCAGAGACTGGAAACCTGCTATGAGCCAATTCATGTTGATGTATGGAGAACGAATCTCCGGTTAAGCAATGGAGCCATTTACACAAAATTCTTTACAGACTCCCGGCGCTGTCGGCAGACCAGCCCCTCTTCCTGCATGAGTTTCCTCACCCGCCAGCGGCTGATTATGATGCCTTCTCCACGAAGCCTTTTGACCAGCGTCCGGCTTCCTGCTCCCTGCCTGCTGGCGGCGAACAGCGCCTTTAACCTGACCCGGACCTCCACGTCTTTTTGCAGCGGTTCGGCGGGCTTTTTTCGCCATGCATACCAGGCAGAGGCCGTCACACGCATGACCCGACAGAGTGTACGAACGCTGAAGTCAGTGGTATTGTCGAGAATGAACCGGTATCTCACGACATATGTTTCGCGAAGAAGGCACTCGCCTTTTTTAGTATCTCCTTCTCTGTACGTAACTCTTTGTTTTCCTTTTGTAACCGTTTTAACTCTGCACGTTCATCATCGCTGAGTACGCCGTTGCTCTGCTCGCGTGCCAGCGAGACCCATGTATGCAGGGTTTTGTTGCTTATGCCCAGCGATGCTGCTGCCCTGGCTATCGTATAGCCCTGCTCTGTTACCAGGGCAACGGCTTCCTTTTTAAACTCAGGGGTAAATTGTCGTTTATGGTTCACTAAACACCTCCGTTTTGGATGTAAGTTTAGTGTCCTGATTATTCAACCACTACATCGATACGGCAGAAACGGTCACACAGGTTTTCGCTCGGCGTACTGTAAAGGCTGAAACCGTAGCCGGTTTCTTCTTTCCACTGGTCGGTCGCGGCTTTCAGGCGTGCGACGATGGCGACCGCTTTTTCACGCAGTTGCTCATTGTCGAACACGTGTGTCTGGTTGCCGAATAGCGCGTTAATGGTTTCATGAACCCCGATATAGCCCAATGAGATCGATGCCCGGCCGTTTTTGAAGATCTCAGCGACGTTGTCGTCCGCTTTCAGGCGTACACCACAGGCACCTTCCATGTACAGGATCGGCGCAACGCGGGCTTTGACGTTTTCCAAGGCTTTGTTGAATAATTTAAGATACTAATTTATATAAGCATTATAAAATTTCAACGACTAATTTTTCCTCTCGGAATGCTTTTTATTGTGCTAACTATTTGATTTGTCGTTCTAACAAAATACATTCTCTGTAAATGCATTCTAACTAAAGAAGATGTAAATCAAACGGTTAAATTATTCAACAAAGCCGTTTTCCAAACGCGCGATGCGCGTCATCAGCGCCTTTTTCGCCAGTTGCAGACGATTATCCAGCAGGTTCCAGAAACGCTCTTCGTTGTGTTCCGCTTCCAGCGCAATGCGTGGCAGGTTGAGGCTGATTACCCCGAGATTGTTGCGGCCATAGTGGATCTGCTTGCCCTCTTCCTCATACACGCCAAGGAAGCTGCGGCAGCCCATGGGGGTTTTAAACGAACCGGTAACCTTAACCACCTGATCGTAGTTGAGGATATCCGGGTACATCCGCTTGCTAGCGCAATCCAGTGCCAGTTGCTTGATGTCATAGTTCGGATCGGCAGCCTTGTGATTGACACCGTCGCGGATAGCGAACACCAGTTTGGGGAACACTGCGGTTTTTACCCAGACCGGCAATGCGGTTGCGCAGGATGGATTGCTGAATCAGGCGCGATTCCCAGCGGGTGCCAATGCCGAAACCAAAGGTGACAAACGGCGTCTGACCATTGGCGGTGTGCAGCGAATTGACTTCATATTCCAGCGACTGGAAGGCGTCGTAGCACTCTTTTTCGGTACGGGACAGCGCATAGGCGTCCGCATCGGGAATGTGCCACTCATCAGCGGTTTCCCGGTGCTTTTTATGGCTGGCGGTGACGAACGGTGCCAGAATTTCATCGATACGGTTAATGGTGGTGCCGCCGTAGATGTTGCTTGCCACCTGCGCGATGATTTGGGCCGTCACCGCTGTCGCGGTTGAGATGGATTTCGGCGGCTCAATCTCCGCATTGCCCATCTTGAACCCTTTGGTCAACATGCCTTCAAGATCGATCAGCATACAGTTGAACATCGGGAAGAACGGGGAGTAATCCAGATCGTGGTAGTGAATTTCACCACGTTCATGGGCAAGCACCACGTCGCGCGGCAGGATATGTTGCTTGGGATAGTGCTTGGCAACGATACCGGCCAGCAGGTCGCGCTGGGTGGGGATCACTTTACTGGCTTTGTTGGCGTTCTCGTTAAGCAGAGCCATGTTGCTCTGTTCAACCAGACCACGAATTTCCTGATTCAAGCGGCCGCGCTGTTCGCGGGCGACATCACGATCGTGACGGTACTCAATGTATGTACGTGCAAGCTGCTTATACTGGCCAGACATCAGCAGGTTTTCAACGGCGTTCTGGATATCGCGGATATCCACACGTGCTTTCCCTTGTATTTGTTGAGCGACCGCACAGGCCACAGTTGCACAGTAATCTGTATCATCAACTCCTGCTGCATGCGCAGCACGTTCGACCGCCTGCTTGATGAGCATCTCATCAAAAGGCACCTGGCAACCGTCCCGTTTAATCACTACTGGTTTCAACGTTCGTTCCTCAAAGTTGTCCACAAGCGGAATCCGCAGCGGACAAGGGCTGCGGGGGGTTGTGGATGACATTGTGGATAAGCACTACATGTAGTTTCTGTATTTATGATAGACACTATAGCCAACCGACTTAAAAATGATTACATCCTATGCCCTGATATGCGGCAAAGAAGCATAGCTGGCTGTTATCAAAATAATGTCGCTTGGCTATATATGTAGTTTTGGGTGAAAAGAAATTCGCGATTTATTGACCTGGAACAAAGAATTTCGAGCAGCGTAGAAAGGGTGTGCAATGGCGTTGAGCGAAATAAAAATAATATATTGATTTGATTAGTAGTTTTTTATCTCTTCGCCATAAGGAAAATCACGAACAAAAAAGCATAATAAACGTAGGGAAATAACAATAAGCAGGGCAATAATATCGCGGGGTATGTCCGTGTTTCCCGGTGAATCACGACGAGGGGCGCGCCGACGGCTCGCCGCACTTTACCTGACAACGCGCGTTGTCATCAGTCTGACGGGGCGACGGTCTCGCCCCGAGCTGCACCAATCGATGCTTAGCGGCGTACGGCGATGGCTTCGATTTCGATCTTCACATCTTTCGGCAGACGCGCCACTTCCACACAGGAGCGCGCCGGAAACGGTGCCTGATGTTGAGTGAAGAAGGCTTCGTAAGTGGCGTTAACGGTGGCGAAGTCTTGCAGGTCTTTCACAAATACCGTGGTTTTCACGATATCGGCGACTTTCAGGCCTGCCGCTTCCACAATGGCCTGCACGTTTTCAAGAGACTGACGCGTTTGGGCAACGATGTCCTCGGCAATCAGGCCGCTTTTCGGGTTTACCGGGATCTGACCGGAAGTGATGATCATGCTGCCCAGATCGACACCTTGTACATAAGGGCCGATAGCGGCTGGGGCGTGTTCCGTGCTGATGCTACGTGACATGGCTTCTCCTGAATTTCGACGTGACGGTTTTCGAAGGGACAATTCCCGCCGGGCCTGCGCCGTGCGGGATACAGCTTACCATTATTCAGAAAAGCGCGACGCAGGCAATGGCGTTGATTAACCTGCGTGCACCGCACGGTGGCTTAGCGGTCATCCAGCACGGCCTGACGTTCAAACTCTTTCTCGCAGTATTTGCACTTGAGGTGCGCATCGCCATCGCGTTGTTTGACGCTGAACGATGAGGTGACTGGCTCACTGCGGCTGATACAGTTGCTGTTCGGGCAGGTCAGCACGCCAGCAATACGTTCTGGCAGGCTGGGAACCAGCTTACGTACCACTGCGTAGTCGTCAATCTGGTTTACGGTCGCCTGCGGTGCGTAGATCGCCAACTGGTTAGCCTGCTGCTCTGTCAGGAAGATATTTTCTATCTTGATCAGATCCTTACGCCCCAGATGATTGGAAGGCAGGTTCAGCCCGATGGTGATGCGCTGGTCGGTGGCGGTCAGCTTGAACAGCGTCAGCAGCTTGAAGCCAACCTGCGCTGGGATATGGTCGATAACGGTGCCGCGTTTGATGGCTTCAACCTGTAATTTTTTATCCTGAGTCATGATGCTTTCCCCTCTCACAGAACCAGTTCGCGATTTAATACCAGCGCCAGCAGCGCCTGACGTGCAAAGATGCCGTTGCCTGCCTGTTGGAAGTAATAGGCATAAGGCGTGCTGTCGACATCCGTCGTTATCTCATCCACGCGCGGCAGTGGATGCAGCACTTTCAGGTTGTCGCGGGCACTCTCCAGATCGGCGGCGCGCAGTACAAACTGCGATTTGATATTGATGTATTCGGACGGGTCCAGCCGCTCTTTCTGTACGCGCGTCATGTACAGAATATCCAGTTCTGACACCACCTCTTCAATGCTGGTGTGCAGGCTATAGGTGATGTTCTTCTCTTCCAGCATCGCCAGAATGTAATCCGGCATCGCCAGTGCGTCGGGGGCGATAAAGTAGAAGCGATTACCGTCGAATTTCGCCAATGCCTGCGTCAGAGAGTGCACCGTCCGACCATATTTCAGGTCACCGACCATGGCGATATTGATGTGATTCAAACGGCCCTGGGTTTCCTGAATGGTGAACAGGTCGAGCAGAGTTTGCGTCGGGTGCTGGTTAGCACCGTCTCCGGCGTTGAGCACCGGAATACCGTTGGAGAACTCAGTGGCAAGACGCGCCGCGCCTTCCTGCGGGTGGCGCATCACAATGGCATCTACATAGTGGCCGATAACTGAGATGGTATCCGCCAGCGTCTCGCCCTTCTTGCCGAGCGATGTGTTGTTACTGTCAGCAAAACCGACCACAGAAGCGCCCAGACGGTGCATCGCAGTTTCAAAAGAGAGCCGGGTACGCGTCGAGGCCTCAAAGAAACAGCTGGCGATCACTTTATGTTTTAGCAACTCCGGCTGCGGCTTAGCTTTCAGGCTGGCGGCCACCTGCAACGCCAGTTCCAAATCTTCACGGGTGAGGTCGTTAATCGAGATGATGTGTTTTTGATAAAGCGGATTGACCATGTTTGCTTTTCTCCTAACGGTTAGCCCTGAAACATTTTTTTTCGTCCAGCCGCTGTCGGTCGACGAGGTTCGCCCGGTATAACAGGCAAAAAAAAGCCCCTTCAACGAGGGGCTTTTTTTAAACGATCGGTGATTGCCGGAAAAGAGGCGGCGCGCTGACGAAAAAAGGGGTCAGCAGCGTGATAAATACAGCATGTGGTGATGCAAGCGCACATGGTTCCTCCTGGCAAATTGTGGCGCATTATACGCGCGAGATTCGCTATTTCAAGCGCTAATTTATGCGCAATAATCGCATTTTTAGGTATTGGCAATCGGTTGCTTATGGAAAACCTTACGCGTTCGACCCATGAAAATAAAGGGGATAGGTAGCACTTTTGCCACTGTAGACTAGCGGGAATGCCTATGGCGGAGTATAAAGTTCGCTAAAACGACGCTTTACTTTTCACGAGAGGACTTACTATGATCACCGGGAATATCCACCAGCTTGAATTGGTTCCTTATCTGCCTGCCAAACTGCGCGGAGCGATCGAGTACGTAAAAGCCAACATTACGGCCGATACCCCGCTGGGCAAGCACGATGTCGATGGCAACAACGTGTTTGTGCTGATCTCCAATGACAGCACTGAAGCGTTTGAACAGCGTCGCGCTGAATACCATGCCAAATACCTGGATATTCAGATTGTGCTCAACGGCGTTGAAGGCATGACCTTCAGCAACCTGCCTGCGGGTACGCCTGACACGGATTGGTTGGCGGATAAAGACATCGCGTTTTTGTCTGCCGGTGAGCAGGAAAAAACCTTTGTCATGCAACCGGGTGATTTTGTTGTCTTCTTCCCAGGCGAAGTGCACAAGCCGTTGTGTGCTGTCGGTGAACCTGCACGCGTGCGCAAAGCCGTCGTGAAGATCGACGCGTCATTGGGATAATTGATCCCCCTTCATGTATTCATCCATAATCATCTGCGTATACCCTATATAATTCGAGTTGCAGGAAGGCGGCAAGCGAATGAACCCCGACGAGCTTACTCAAGTAAGTGATTCAGGTGAATGAGTGCTGTCAACGCACATGCCGCTTGAAGGATGACAGGTATAAATATTGTCCCGTTTAGTGATGCAGCGGTTTATGCTCATCGCATAATGATGGGAAGTGGGGCTGTGCCGTCTACTCGCTGACCGTTTATGATGGCCTCGCCGTGGCTGCGCGCGCCCTAAGGAAGAAGTTATAGCCAACCGACTTAAAAATGATTACATCCTATGCCCTGATATGCGGCAAAGAAGCATAGCTGGCTGTTATCAAAATAATGTCGCTTGGCTATAACATGGTTACGATACAGGATGTGGCGAAAAAGGCGGGCGTATCCAAAGCGACGGTGTCCCGCGTGCTCAACGGTAAAAACGTGGTGCGTGAAGATATGCGGCAGCGCGTGTTTCGCGCCATTGAGGAAACCGGATTCAATCCAAACCTGCTGGCCCGTCAGCTAGCCACCCGCAAAACCAACTCGATGGGTTTGGTGATCACCAACTCTCTGTATCAGGTGCCATTTTTTTCAGAAATGACGTATCAGGCGACGTCATGCACTGAAAAGCATCAGCGCCAACTGATTCTGGCGGATGGCAAAAACAGCGCGCAGGATGAGCGCAATGCCATCGTTATGCTGCTGGCGCTGCGCTGTGAAGCCATTATTGTCTATCCTAAATTCCTATCGGCAGAGGCATTGGAAACGCTGATCGAGCAGCATGAGACGCCGATCATCGTGATTAACCGTAAGCTGCCCCATCATCAGAATCACGCGGTCTATATCGAGCATTACCACAACAGCCAACTGATGACGCACTATAGCCAACCGACTTAAAAATGATTACATCCTATGCCCTGATATGCGGCAAAGAAGCATAGCTGGCTGTTATCAAAATAATGTCGCTTGGCTATATCTGCTTGAACAAGGACATAGGCGCATCGCCTTTATTGCCGGGCTGCCCGGTTCTCCGTCTGGCGAACAGCGGCTTGCCGGATTCCTTGATACGCTGAAAGCGGCGGGTATCGAACATGATGAGGCGTTACGTTTGGAAGGGGACTGGACGCCAGAGAGCGGCTATCGCGCCGCTCAAACGCTGCTGGCGCGTAATCTGGACGTCACCTGTGTGCTGGCAGCCAATGATGATATTGGCGATTGGCGCGGCGAAGGTGTTTCTTGATGCCGGAATGCGGGTGCCGCAAGATATGTCGTTGGCGGGATTCGATGACATGCTGATTGGGCGCTACTTTTCTCCCGCCTTAACGACGGTGCATGTGCCGATTGCTGCCATGATTCAGGATGCCATTGGCCGTCTGGTGGTGGCGTCACAAGGCGATGCCATGCCGACAGCGCCTTGTCACCATCAAGGACGTTTGGTCATCCGAGAGTCCGTCGCCAGGCGTTAAGCATGGCGCGCCGCGCGACCTTTACTCTTGGCCGAGCGTGGCGACCATCACCGCTTTGATGGTGTGCATGCGGTTTTCTGCCTGATCGAACACAATGCTGTGCGCTGATTCAAACACCTCGTCGGTCACTTCCATGCCGCCGTGCAAACCATACTGCTCGGCCATCTGCTTGCAGATGGTGGTCTGATCGTCATGGAACGCGGGCAGGCAGTGCAAGAATTTCACCTGCGGGTTACCGGTGGCGGCGAGCATCGCCATATTGACCTGATAGGGTTTTAGCAGCGCAATCCGCTCCTGCCACAGCTCTTTGGCCTCTCCCATGGAAACCCACACGTCGGTGTAGATGAAATCAGCACCGGCCACGCCTGCGGCGATATCTTCTGTCAGTGTGATTTTTCCGCCAGTCAGCTCGGCAGCCGCACGGCACTCGGCCACCAGATTGGCATCGGGCCAGCAGGCTTTGGGCGCGACCAAACGCAGATCCAAACCGGTCAACGCAGCGGCTTCCAGCATGGTATTACCCATGTTGTTACGCGCATCGCCTGCGTAGACCAGCGTCATGTCGCTGAAAGCGCGCTCAGGCAGATGCTCTTGCATGGTCAGTAAATCCGCCAGCAGCTGCGTGGGGTGAAACTCGTTGGTCAGCCCGTTCCATACCGGTACACCGGCGTACTCCGCCAGCGTTTCCACCAGTGCCTGACCGTAACCACGGTATTGAATACCATCATAAATTCTACCCAGTACGCGGGCGGTATCCTTCATCGACTCTTTATGGCCGATCTGGCTGCCGCTGGGGCCGAGATACGTGACGCGCGCGCCCTGATCGTATGCAGCAACTTCGAAAGAGCAACGAGTACGGGTCGAATCTTTTTCGAAGATGAGTGCGATGTTTTTATTTTGCAGGTAGAGTTTTTCTGTGCCGTTCTTTTTGCCGGCTTTCAGTTGGGCAGATAAGGTTAACAGTGCGCCGATCTCAGCGGGGGAAAAATCCATTAATCTTAAGAAGTGACGCTGGTGAAACGAGTTCATTGTAGTTATCTCCATGAGGCTCAACGCTGTTGGTTGAATTAAAATTCACTTTATATGTCTAATTATTCAATTTCAAGGGGCGGCGTCAAACTTTATGGTGGAGAGGGCGTCGGGGGTGTGGGAGAATACGGTAATAACGTAGAGATTAACGGGGGACAGACTCATGGCAAACCGCGATTTACTGGACGAACAACGGGAAGAAACACGCCTGATCATCGAAGAACTGCTGGATGATGGTAGCGATCCGGACGCACTGTACACTATCGAACACCACTTTTCGGCAGAAAACTTCGACGCGTTGGAAAAGGTTGCTGTTGATGCCTTTAAAATGGGCTACGAAGTGACGGACGCGGAAGAGTTGGAAGTGGAAGAGGGCAAACTGCTGATGTGCTGTGATGCCATTAGCGAAGTGGCACTCAATGCTGAGCTTATCGATGAGCAGGTAGAACAGTTAATCGAACTTGCTGCACGTCACAACGTCAATTACGACGGGTGGGGTACCTACTTCGAAGATCCGGATGGTGAAGACGGCGAAGAGGGTGAAGAAGGCGAAGACGACGATTTTTATGATGAGGACGATGACGGCAAGCGTCATTAATGTCTCGCGGGCATGCCGAAGTGACCTTCGGCATGCTGTTTTAGAGTTGCTTGAGCATGGTGACTTCGCAGTCACCGTGACCGGTGTTGCCCATCGCGTGCGGAATGTGTTCAAACCCCAATTTTCGATACAGCGCAATAGCCTGTGTCAATGTGCTGGTGGTTTCCAGATAGCAGCGTCGGAATCCCTTCTGACGAGCGAAATCGAGTGCTTGCAGCGCCAATTGGCGCGCCAACCCTTTACCACGCAAGACCGGCAAAAAGTACATCTTTTGCAGTTCACACACGTCTGCTTCCCCCTCCTGTAAAGGGGCGACACCGCCGCCGCCGACCACTTCACCGTCGTATTCAATGACCCAATAAGCGCTATTTGGCTGATTGTACAACTGAAACAGGTTATCCAGGTTGGGGTCAGAAACGGTATATCCCTTATCTGCCGTTAGGCCAAATTCCGCAGAAACACGGCGGATCACTGCCGCAATGGCGGCATTGTCCTGTACGGTAATGGGGCGCATACGCAAAGAAAGGGAAAGGGCGATTGTCATGGTGCTTACTCTTACTGATAGGGGCTAATTACATTTTCTTACGCTGTAATAGCATTGAACGGGGTTTTTGTGCAATATTGGATTAATAAGCGTTGGCCATGAGCCGTCTCACTACGATCTAATTCCTTATGTTGATTTTTTGTCCGCTCATTTTTTCTTGTCTAATGGATTAGGCGCACTTATTGTACGGATATGGCCGTTTTGCACGTTGTTTAATCATAACATAATGATTATTAGTCAATTGTGTAGGATGCGCCAGAAATTTACCTTATGGCAATATATTATTGTTATTTAATGGTTAGCCTGCAATCCATATTGAGATGTGACCTAGGACACATTATTATTGAAATCCATTTACCCCTATGGATGACGAGTAGTATGGCCCATCGCATGTTGTCAGGCTGGATTAGCCTGTTTTTACTGTTTTTATCCCCCCTCCCTTACGCACAACCCTTATAGCCTCAGGAAGGCGACTGGCGGCCTGCCGAGTTCCGTTTTCATACCGGTGAAACGCGTAACGACCTCCGCCTGCACTATTACACGTTGGGTGACCGCAGTAAGAACCTATCCCAAAAGGATTTTATTCCAGACAATGATGCCGCAGGTAAAATGCAGCATCGCCTCATAATTTTCGACTTTCTTCTCCCAGCGAGTCAGAACCCGACTCCCCATTCCCACTCGAAACGCAACAAAGTGACCCACTTGCCAGAGTCGGATAAAATCACCGTTCTGGCCATACTGGAGAGCCTGTTGCATGCAGGGAAAACATCTGACTCAGAAAGAACGGTTCTACATCGAAAAGCGGCGTGGTGAAGGTGTCAACCAAGCTACCATCGCCAGAGAGCTTGCTCTGCCTCGCTCGACCATCAGCAGGGAACTCAGACGCAATATCGACCCTACTTTCAATGGTGTCTACTGCTGTAGAAGGGCGGACACTCTGGCCCGGGAACGCCGTCATAACACTCTGCCAAACAATGCTTTTTACCCGTTGGAGCCACACATTCAGAACTTCATCAGGCAGGCGCTTTCCACTCACTCTTCACCTGAAATCATCAGTGGCCGTTTGCACCTGGAATTCGGTATATCTGTCAGCAAGAATACGCTCTATCGCTATATCCTGCAGGAGAGACAGGCTGGCGGGGAGCTATATCAGCAACTTCCTCATCGGGGAAAACGTTACAGGTACAATGCCGAAAACCTCAAATCAGGCCCTATTCCCAACCGTGTTGGTATTGAGTATCGCCCAGCTCAAGCCGAGCTTAAACAGGAGCCTGGCCACTTCGAAATTGACACTATTTTTGGCAAAGACCAGAAGTCATTCTTGTTAACCATCGTAGATAAAGCATTGAAAACCTTCATCATTCGCAAGCTGCCTAATAAGCGTGCGGAGACTGTGGTTGCTGCTTTCAGGGACATTGAAGCTAATACCTTTTGCAAGTTTAAGACCCTAACAGCTGATAACGGCCCTGAATTCGCTCTGTACGAGCAAATTACTCAAATCACAGGGGCGCAGGTCTACTTTGCCCATCCTTATCATTCCTGGGAGAGGGGCTTGAATGAGCACACCAACGGGCTGATACGACGTTTTTACCCAAAGGGAACAGACTTCAGTCAGGTCAGTCATCGTAAGATTGCCGAACTCGAACACATACTCAATACAAGGGGCAGAAAATCGCTGGGCTATCGTTCCCCCAATGAGGTATTTTTAACGCACTTACTGGTGGCATAAGCCTCTACCGTTTTGTTGCGTTTCGAGTGGGAATGGGGCAATCACGCCATGGGGCACCTGAACACAGTATCCAGAACATGCCGTTGACGATTTTGTGATGTTCTGCCCATGGCCGGCCTGCCTGCGGAGATGTCAAAACGATTGGTAACAAGGGCTCAATGATTGCCCATGCTTCATCAGAAAGATCGTAGCGAGCCATAATCCAAAGTGTCTTAGAAACAGATGGATACTATAGCTCAAGCAATTAAGGGACACAGCCTAGTAATAATAGAATCTATCGAGATTAAAATTAATTCTACTGATACTTTTTGGATTCTATCGAAATAAATACGCACTTAAAAACTACGTTAAAATTATCTGAATGTGACATGGGATAATGCATATAAAATTAATTTTTATATAAATCAAACAATTAAATATTAACTACATGAGTTTAATATTGAAATTTGAGACTGTAAAATAATCTGTGTAAATGGCATTTTGAGGAAAACCTTCAAAGGATAACAAAATGCCTATCAGCAACGAACTTATTGACCAACTGCTTCAAGATTGTCACTCCCCTCAGGATCTGCTGGGTGAATCAGGCCTACTCAAGGTGCTGACTAAAAGACTGGCGGAACGGGTTTTTGAAGCTGAGATGGAGATGCACCTTGGGTATGCTAAGCATGACCCGGCAGGTAATCATTCAGGCAACTCCCGCAATGGCAAGACATCCAAGAGCGTACGTAGCCAAAATGGGGAGATCGAGCTCGATATTCCGCGCGACCGCAACAGTACCTTCGAGCCGACACTGATCGGTAAGAACGAAAAACAGCTTAACGGCTTCGATGACCGCATTATTTCTCTCTATTCCAGAGGGTTATCAACCCGTGATATTCAGGCACACTTTAAAGAAGTCTACGGGGTCGATGTTTCCGCTGGCTTCATTTCTCAAGTGACCAATGCTGTGATGGATGAAGTTAAGCGCTGGCAGCAACGGCCGCTGGATGCGCTTTATCCCATTGTTTACCTTGACTGTATTGTTGTCAAAAGCCAGGACGGCGGAGCCGTGGCCAACAAGTCTGTTTATCTGGCCCTCGGCGTCAACGGCCAGGGCGAAAAAGAGCTGCTGGGGCTATGGATAGCCAAAACTGAGGGGGCCAAGTTCTGGTTATCTGTGATGACAGAACTGAAAAATCGTGGGCTAAAGGACATCTTCGTCGCCTGCTGCGATGGCCTGAAAGGCTTTCCTGATGCCATTGAAGCTGTTTACCCGCATACGCGGGTACAGCTCTGCATTGTGCATCAGGTGCGGAACTCGCTGCGCTACGTCGGCTGGAAAGAGCGTAAGGCCGTTGCTGCTGACCTGCGCACCATCTATAGTTCCGCAACGCTAGAGGGCGCTGAAGAGGCCCTGGATGCCTTCGCGGCCAAATGGGATGAGCAGTTCCCGACGATCAGCCCGTCGTGGAGAAATAATTGGGAACGTCTCATCGTCATTTTTGACTTTCCGCCGGAGATCCGCAAGGTTATCTAGGCTTTGTTGAATAAATCGAACTTTCAGGGGATCGCCGGATCAAAGCACTATCATCGCTCCCGATAGCAGCTCCCCATGGCAAAGCAAAAGTTTAAAATCACCAACTGGCCCACCTACAACAAAGCACTCAGACAACGCGGCTCCCTGACGGTCTGGCTTGATGAGTCGGCCATCGCTGCATGGACTGACAGTTCTTCGCCTGAAGGTCGTGGTCGGCCGCTTTACTACACCGATATGGCTGTTACCACGGTTTTGATGATAAAGCGCGTGTTTAACCTGTCGCTCCGGGCATTACAGGGCTTTGTCGACTCGGTTTTTACACTGATGAGCCTGCCACTGCGCTGCCCGGACTACTCTCTGGTCAGTAGGCGGGCAAAAACCGTCAGTATCAGCATAAAAACGCCAACGCGTGGTGAAATCTCGCATCTGGTCATCGACAGTACCGGTCTGAAGGTCTTTGGCGAAGGTGAATGGAAAGTCAGGCAGCATGGGGCTGACAGACGAAGAGTGTGGCGCAAGCTTCATCTGGCAGCAGACAGTGCGACGCATGAGATTATCTGTGCCGACTTATCGCTCAGCGGAACGACAGATGCGCAGGCACTGCCGGGCCTGATTAACCAAACCCACCGAAAAATCAGGGAAGTGTCAGCAGACGGTGCTTATGACGCCCGTTACTGCCACGATGCGTTGCTAAGAAAGAAAATCAGGCCCCTTATCCCGCCGCGAAGCGGAGCCAAATACTGGCCGGACAAGTACCATGAACGTAACCATGCGGTGGCGAATCAGCGTCTGAGCGGGAGTAATGATATGTGGAAAAAGAAAGTGGGTTATCACCGGCGTTCAGTGGCAGAAACAGCGATGTTCCGCATAAAAACTTTGCTGGGTGGCCATCTGAGCCTGCGTGACTATGAGGCTCAAGTAGGTGAAGCCATGGCGATGGTCACTGAACCGTATGACGTTGTTGGGTATGCCACACAGCGTCAGGATAGGATAACAGGTGTAGCAGAGGGAGTCATCCTGTCGGCTAATTCTGATTTATTCAGCAAAGCCGGTTATCTACACCACCAACGCGATAGAGTCGTTAAATGCTTCATTGCGCAAGATAACGAAAACGCGACGAATATTTCCAACGGATGACTCGGTGATAAAATTACTCTATCTAGCCTTGCATAATATCTCTGCTAAATGGACCTTGCCAATCAGAGACTGGAAACCTGCTATGAGCCAATTCATGTTGATGTATGGAGAACGAATCTCCGGTTAAGCAATGGAGCCATTTACACAAAATTCTTTACAGACTCCGCAATAATCACCCTTGACGACTATCACGATTTATTTACTTTATTAATTACCTATCTTCATTGAGTGATCGAAACTATGCTTTTGGGATTCTATACAATATATCATCACTCCAGCGGAGGCAGATATGGTCAATCGTTCTGCAACTGTTGCCTGTGGTGATACATTTTGTGGTAACACCATCGTGATAATAACTCGCATTTATTGGCACGATTATTTGTTAACACGCTTTTTTGTTAACGCCAAGATGGTTAGCAAAACGCGTTCTCATCAAGTTGCAGGATTCAAGAGAAGGCTCTCATGTCAGACAACATCCGTATTGAAGAAGACCTGTTAGGTACCCGTGAAGTTCCCGCTGATGCCTACTATGGCATTCATACCCTGCGGGCAATTGAAAATTTCTACATCAGCAACCACAAAATCAGCGATATCCCCGAATTCGTGCGTGGCATGGTGATGGTCAAAAAGGCTGCTGCCCTGGCAAACCGCGAGTTGAAAACCATTCCACGCCCGATTGCCGATAACATTATCCGTGCCTGCGATGAAGTGTTGAACAACGGCAAATGCATGGACCAGTTCCCGGTTGATGTGTATCAGGGTGGCGCGGGTACTTCGGTAAACATGAACACCAACGAAGTGCTGGCTAATATTGGCCTGGAGTTGATGGGCCATAACAAAGGCGAATACCAGTACCTCAACCCTAACGATCATCTGAACAAGTGCCAGTCTACCAACGATGCCTACCCTACGGGCTTTCGTATTGCGGTCTACAGCGCTATCCTGACGCTGATAGAGGCCATCACCCAGTTGGCTGACGGCTTCGAGCGCAAAGCCAAAGCATTTGAAACCATCCTGAAGATGGGCCGTACCCAGTTGCAGGATGCCGTGCCGATGACGCTGGGCCAGGAATTCCACGCGTTCTATGTGTTGCTGAAAGAAGAGAACAAAAACCTGCTGCGCACCGGTGAATTGCTGCTGGAAGTGAATCTGGGCGCAACGGCCATTGGCACACGCTTAAACACACCGGACGGTTACCAACAGTTAGCCGTGCAGCGTCTGGCAGAAGTGAGTGGACTGCCGTGCGTGCCGGCCGAGGATTTGATTGAAGCGACCTCTGACTGCGGCGCTTACGTGATGGTGCACGGTGCGCTGAAACGTCTGGCAGTGAAGATGTCGAAAATCTGTAATGACCTTAGGCTGCTCTCTTCCGGTCCGCGCGCTGGCCTCAATGAAATCAACCTGCCGGAATTGCAGGCGGGTTCTTCCATTATGCCCGCCAAAGTCAATCCGGTGGTGCCGGAAGTGGTCAACCAGGTGTGCTTCAAGGTGATCGGCAACGACACTTGCGTCACCATGGCCTCTGAAGCGGGTCAGTTGCAGCTTAACGTGATGGAGCCGGTCATCGGTCAGGCGATGTTCGAGTCTATCCACATCCTCACCAACGCCTGCCACAACCTGCTGGAAAAATGCGTTAACGGCATCACCGCCAACAAAGCGGTATGCGAAGCCTATGTTTTCAACTCCATCGGCATTGTGACTTACCTCAACCCGTTTATTGGCCACCACAATGGCGATATTGTTGGCAAGATTTGTGCTGAAACCGGTAAGAGCGTGCGTGAAGTGTTGCTGGAGCGCGGTCTTTTGACCGAAAGTGAGCTGGATGACATTTTCTCGGTACAAAACCTGATGCACCCAGCCTACAAGGCCAAACGTTACACGGATGATAACGACGCGTCTTAAGCGTCCGATCGACTAACTCAGCGCGCCTCGCCATCGGGCGCGCTCGCGTTACTCCTGACAGGCACGTCGGCATTTTGCGGGCGTGCCTTTTTTATGGCCTCAGGTTTGCTGTAGTGGTCAACTAAATTTGGCCACCCTACCTGACTGTTGATGGAACAGCCGTTCTGATTCATTTGGTGTTAACCCACAGTTATACCAGTGAGGTCTGACATCGCTATAATAATGGGTTATGTAGCGAATAATGGATGATTGAGCAGTACTAGGCTGTGTCCCTTAATTAATTTTCACTGATTGGAAATGAGAAAAACACATCGAACCTGTTCGTTTTTTGGACTGATTTTGGTTTTTTTTACTGTCAAAAACAGCCTGCTTTGTACGATTTTTCATCTATCGTGCAATTAAGGGACACAGCCTAAAGCTTTGGTAGCCAGTCGTTGGCACCCATTCAGTCTTCAGACTACGGAAGAATCGCTCCATCGGACTATTATCCCAACAATTTCCTCTGCGACTCATACTTTGGGTCATCTGATAACGCCACAATGCCTGCCTATACTGACGACTGGTGTAATGGCTTCCTTGGTCACTATGAAACATGGAGTCTGTAAAGAATTTCGTGTAAATGGCTCCATCGCTTAACCGGAAATCCGATCTCCATACATCAACATGAATTGGCTCATAGCCGGTTTCCAGTCTCTGATTGGTAGGGTCCATTTAGCCGAGATATTATGCAAGGCTAGATAGAATAATTTTAGCACCGAGTCATCCGTTGGAAATATTCGTCGCGTTTTCGTTATCTTGCGCAATGAAGCATTTAACGACTCTATCGCGTTGGTGGTGCAGATAACCTTGCGGATCTCCGGCGGAAAATCAAAAATGACGATGAGACGTTCCCAATTATTTCTCCACGACGGGCTGATCGTCGGGAACTGTTCATCCCATTTGGCCGCGAAGGCATCCAGGGCCTCTTCAGCGCCCTCTAGCGTTGCGGAACTATAGATAGTGCGCAGGTCAGCAGCAACGGCTTTACGCTCTTTCCAGCCGACGTAGCGCAGCGAGTTCCGCACCTGATGCACGATGCAGAGCTGTACCCGCGTATGCGGGTAAACAGCTTCAATGGCATCAGGAAAGCCCTTCAGGCCATCGCAGCAGGCGATGAAGATGTCCTGTAGCCCACGATTTTTCAGTTCTGTCATTACAGATAACCAGAACTTGGCCCCCTCGGTTTTGGCTATCCATAGCCCCAGCAGCTCTTTTTCGCCCTGGCCGTTGATGCCTAGAGCCAAGTAAACAGACTTGTTGGTCACGGCTCCGCCGTCCTGGCTTTTGACCACAATACAGTCAAGGTAAACAATGGGATAAAACGCATCCAGCGGCCGTTGCTGCCAGCGCTTAACGTCATCCATCACGGCATTGGTCACTTGAGAAATGAAGCCAGCGGAAACATCGACCCCGTAGACTTCTTTAAAGTGAGCCTGAATATCACGGGTTGATAACCCTCTGGAATAGAGAGAAATAATGCGGTCATCGAAGCCGTTAAGCTGCTTTTCGTGCTCACCGATCAGTAAGCGTGTTGCTTAATGTCGTTTTCGCCAGATTCAGAATTAACAGCCAAAGCACTACAAATGGCTTGGGAACTGCGTGGGCATCCCAAACAAGTCATGTTTCATAGTGACCAAGGAAGCCATTACACCAGTCGTCAGTATAGGCATGCATTGTGGCGTTATCAGATGACCCAAAGTATGAGTCGCAGAGGAAATTGTTGGGATAATAGTCCGATGGAGCGATTCTTCCGTAGTCTGAAGACTGAATGGGTGCCAACGACTGGCTACAAAAGCTTTAGTACTGCTCAATCATCCATTATTCGCTACATAACCCATTATAGCTAAACGACTTAATTTTGATTACATTATTTAAATGAGCTATTCAATTGATTTTAGACGTAAAGTGATATCTACACGGAAAAACGAAGGGTTGAGTATCCGAGAAACAGCGAAGCAATTTCGGATTGGCCCTGCCTCTGTATCGCGTTGGATTAATCAAATAGAGTCAAAAGCATCGACCACGCGTCAGCGAAAGATCGATAAATCCGAGTTGATAAAAGATGTTGAACAATATCCAGATGCTTACCAAAAAGAACGTGCAGAGCGTTTTGGCGTTTGTCAGAAGGCCATTTGGCAAGCGCTTAAAAAGCTGGGATTGACCTATAAAAAAAACTCTACGTCATCCGAAAGCCGACGAAAACGCCCGGCAGGGATTTCAACAAAAAAAACAACAGTATGAAAAAGAAGGTAAACCTATTGTTTTTATTGATGAAAGTGGTTTTTCACACGATGCCCCACGGACTCACGGCTATTCCCCAAAAGGTCAACGGTGTTTTGGCCTGAAGAACTGGGGAGCTAGGGGAAGAACAAATGTTATCGGCGCTTTATTAGGCACAACGCTGTTTGCTATCGGATTATTTGATATCAATATTAACAGCGATGTTTTCTATGCCTGGGTCACACAAGTCCTTATCCCAGTACTCCCTAAAAACAGTGTAATCATGATGGACAATGCCACTTTTCACAAAAAACATAATATTCAACAAGTCATCATCGATGCAGGGTATATGGTGGAGTATTTGCCTACATATTCGCCAGATCTTAACCCAATTGAGCATAAATGGGCACAAGCAAAAAGCAAAAAAAGAGAGATGGGTTGCGATACAGAGAGTTTGTTCTCAGTCCATATGGTGTAATCAAAATTAAGTCGCTTGGCTATAGCTGCACCAGGGAAATCGCGGAAGGCTGCACCGTTATAGCCAAGCGACATTATTTTGATAACAGCCAGCTATGCTTCTTTGCCGCATATCAGGGCATAGGATGTAATCATTTTTAAGTCGGTTGGCTATAACCAACAGCGCTTCGGTTGACGCCGGTGAGCGGTGTACATCCTGAATATTCTCTGGGAAGCCAGCACCGATGTTGAGCAGATTGGAGAGCCCATAGAGGGTCACCACGGCCTGAACATCCGAGGATTGATTGAGATAATCCCCTTTATCGAAGGTTTTTTCACCGTTGGTGACACCCAGCATTTGTGCCAGATATCCACCCGCAGAATCACCCAATACGCCGATACGCTGCGGATCAATGCCATATTCTGCGGCGTGTTCGCGCAGGTATAGACAACCGACTTAAAAATGATTACATCCTATGCCCTGATATGCGGCAAAGAAGCATAGCTGGCTGTTATCAAAATAATGTCGCTTGGCTATATCGCTAAACGGTATGAGTCAGGCAGCGTGGTCCTGACCAGCAACCTGCCGTTTACCCAGTGGTCGGGGACATTCGGAGATGATGAAACGCTGACGGCGGCGATGCTGGATCGGCTGCTTCACCATGCGCATATCGCGCAAATCAGCGGTCAAAGCTATCGACTGAAAGATAAGCTGAAAAGCGGTCAGATCCAGAAGAAAACTAAAGCAGCTACGCTCGAGTAATTCAAAGGGGGTGGGTCAGTTTTACTTTGGCAGGGTGGGTCAGAATTCAATCGGTATTGACAGATTACAAGCCTTACAGAGGTTGAGAAAAGGTTAAAAATGGCAAAAATTGGCTATATGAGGGTGTCAAAAAATGACCAAAACACCGATTTACAGCAAAAATTCTTGATTTGCGCAAATTGTGACCATATTTTTGAGGATAAAATCAGTGGAAAAACAGACCAGAGACCTGGATTAAAACGCGCGTTAAACTGCCTGAAATCGGGGGATACTCTGGTGGTCTGAGTCTGTAAAGAATTTCGTGTAAATGGCTCCATCGCTTAACCGGAAATCCGATCTCCATACATCAACATGAATTGGCTCATAGCCGGTTTCCAGTCTCTGATTGGTAGGGTCCATTTAGCCGAGATATTATGCAAGGCTAGATAGAATAATTTTAGCACCGAGTCATCCGTTGGAAATATTCGTCGCGTTTTCGTTATCTTGCGCAATGAAGCATTTAACGACTCTATCGCGTTGGTGGTGTAGATAACCTTGCGGATCTCCGGCGGAAAGTCAAAAATGACGATGAGACGTTCCCAATTATTTCTCCACGACGGGCTGATCGTCGGGAACTGCTCATCCCATTTGGCCGCGAAGGCATCCAGGGCCTCTTCAGCGCCCTCTAGCGTTGCGGAACTATAGATGGTGCGCAGGTCAGCAGCAACGGCCTTACGCTCTTTCCAGCCGACGTAGCGCAGCGAGTTCCGCACCTGATGCACAATGCAGAGCTGTACCCGCGTATGCGGGTAAACAGCTTCAATGGCATCAGGAAAGCCTTTCAGGCCATCGCAGCAGGCGACGAAGATGTCCTTTAGCCCACGATTTTTCAGTTCTGTCATCACAGATAACCAGAACTTGGCCCCCTCAGTTTTGGCTATCCATAGCCCCAGCAGCTCTTTTTCGCCCTGGCCGTTGACGCCGAGGGCCAGATAAACAGACTTGATGGCCACGGCTCCGCCGTCCTGGCTTTTGACAACAATACAGTCAAGGTAAACAATGGGATAAAGCGCATCCAGCGGCCGTTGCTGCCAGCGCTTAACGTCATCCATCACAGCATTGGTCACTTGAGAAATGAAGCCAGCGGAAACATCGACCCCGTAGACTTCTTTAAAGTGTGCCTGAATATCACGGGTTGATAACCCTCTGGAATAGAGAGAAATAATGCGGTCATCGAAGCCGTTAAGCTGTTTTTCGTTCTTACCGATCAGTGTCGGCTCGAAGGTACTGTTGCGGTCGCGCGGAATATCGAGCTCGATCTCCCGATTTTGGCTACGTACGCTCTTGGATGTCTTGCCATTGCGGGAGTTGCCTGAATGATTACCTGCCGGGTCATGCTTAGCATACCCAATGTGCATCTCCATCTCAGCTTCAAGAACCCGTTCCGCCAGTCTTTTAGTCAGCACCTTGAGTAGGCCTGATTCACCCAGCAGATCCTGAGGGGAGTGACAATCTTGAAGCAGTTGGTCAATAAGTTCGTTGCTGATAGGCATTTTGTTATCCTTTGAAGGTTTTCCTCAAAATGCCATTTACACAGATTATTTTACAGTCTCCATTTGGTGTTAACCCACCGTTATACCAGTGAGGTCTGACATCGCTATAATATAGCCAAGCGACTTAATTTTGATTACACCATATGGACTGAGAACAAACTCTCTGTATCGCAACCCATCTCTCTTTTTTTGCTTTTTGCTTGTGCCCATTTATGCTCAATTGGGTTAAGATCTGGCGAATATGTAGGCAAATACTCCACCATATACCCTGCATCGATGATGACTTGTTGAATATTATGTTTTTTGTGAAAAGTGGCATTGTCCATCATGATTACACTGTTTTTAGGGAGTACTGGGATAAGGACTTGTGTGACCCAGGCATAGAAAACATCGCTGTTAATATTGATATCAAATAATCCGATAGCAAACAGCGTTGTGCCTAATAAAGCGCCGATAACATTTGTTCTTCCCCTAGCTCCCCAGTTCTTCAGGCCAAAACACCGTTGACCTTTTGGGGAATAGCCGTGAGTCCGTGGGGCATCGTGTGAAAAACCACTTTCATCAATAAAAACAATAGGTTTACCTTCTTTTTCATACTGTTGTTTTTTTTGTTGAAATCCCTGCCGGGCGTTTTCGTCGGCTTTCGGATGACGTAGAGTTTTTTTTATAGGTCAATCCCAGCTTTTTAAGCGCTTGCCAAATGGCCTTCTGACAAACGCCAAAACGCTCTGCACGTTCTTTTTGGTAAGCATCTGGATATTGTTCAACATCTTTTATCAACTCGGATTTATCGATCTTTCGCTGACGCGTGGTCGATGCTTTTGACTCTATTTGATTAATCCAACGCGATACAGAGGCAGGGCCAATCCGAAATTGCTTCGCTGTTTCTCGGATACTCAACCCTTCGTTTTTCCGTGTAGATATCACTTTACGTCTAAAATCAATTGAATAGCTCATTTAAATAATGTAATCAAAATTAAGTCGTTTAGCTATACTGTTGCGGTCGCGCGGAATATCGAGCTCGAGCGCCCCATTTTGGCTACGTACGCTCTTGGATGTCTTGCCATTGCGGGAGTTGCCTGAATGATTACCAGCCGGGTCATGCTTAGCATACCCAAGGTGTATCTCCATCTCAGCTTGAAGAACCCGTTCCGCCAGTCTTTTAGTCAGCTCCTTGAGTAGGCCTGATTCACCCAGAAGCTCCTGAGGGGAGTGGCAATCCTGAAGCAGTTGGTCAATAAGTTCGTTGCTGATAGGCATTTTTTGTCCTCTGAAGGTTTTCCTCAAAATGCCATTTACACAGATCTTTTTACACTCTCTGTTCAACTGTAATACGGATGCCCGAGATTATTTTATTTTCTTGTTTTTGTTCAGGCGATAAAGGTCTTTTTCGAGTTCCTTTTTTTGGGATTTGTGTATTAGGATGCTGTTTATCTATACCTTGAAAACCGGTATCTGCCCAGATGGTTACCTCAGGAGGAATATGGCGAATTATATCGACTTTATCGAGTAAGCGTTTATCGTGACGGCGCCCATTTTTGCTCATGGGGATAAATCCAATTTGCCTTGTTTCGTCAGTCATAATAAGCCCTTTTCGAGTGGTCTGTCTTTTCTTTCCCGAATACATTTTTTTTCGCCGACGCAGATTCTTAGGCTTTTGGACAGGTCGCTCTGTCCCATCAATAAAGACGTCTTTAACTCCAGGAAAGGCGCGAAAAAATTCCTCAGCAGAGCGAATTTGACGAGCGGGCAAAACACATTCTCGCCCCAAGGTCATCTCTAAAACCGGCAATAATATTTTTACCCAGCGACATACCCGTGTTCTATCTAAACCAAAAAGAAGTCCTTGCAAATCATAGGTCGGATAACATTTTAAATACAATAAAATAAAAAGCAGTTTATCTAATGGGGTTGGGATAAATCCTTTCTGCCCTGCACCCATCTGTCGCTCGTGATCTTTTCGATTCTTTTTCCGATAAATCAAATAACAAGCTGAAAATTCAGCGGCTAAATTTTTCAATTCTTCGACTGATAATCCAATGATTGCTTTACATAAACGATTATCTCGTGGCTTTGTTGAATAATTTAACATACTGATTTAAATGAGTATTATAAAATTTTAACGACTAAATTTTACTACCGTAATGCTTTTTATTGTGCTAACTATTTGATTTATCGCTCTAACAAAATACATTTTCTGTACATGCATCCCACCTAAAGAAGTTGTAAATCAAAACGTTAAATTATTCAACAAAGCCTTATAGCCAACCGACTTAAAAATGATTACATCCTATGCCCTGATATGCGGCAAAGAAGCATAGCTGGCTGTTATCAAAATAATGTCGCTTGGCTATATCTCGTAACAACCGCTCTTTGTTGATCATTTCAAACCTTTATTCTCTAAGTTAAACCTCTTTTTATTCTCAATAGCCTGACAAAAAATGCAAGTCTCTATTCAGCAACTAGTTTGATGGTGAAATCAACCTGCATCTGTACGCCGGGTTCGGTCTCAAAGCGCGTGACCGCCTCAGTAACGGGCTGCTTCATGGGGTGTAGAAATGCGGTAAGCATGCTATAGCCGCCATCATATCCCCGTTGGCCTATCTCGCGCAGCAGCACACTGGCCGGTATCCACTGTGGTCTGGCAGCAGCAACGCGCTCGAGAACATACGGCTTGAACGGGTCAAGCTTGCATGTTGTAGGCATACGCGGCTTGTAACGCATGTCAGCCACCGGTAGTGGACTACGGATATATCGTCGAACGGTCTCGCGGGAGCATGAAAGCTGCCGCGCGATGGCGCGGATGGACATGCCTTGACGGTGTAAAACGTGAATCTCCACTCTGGTCTCCAATGTCATCATTGGCAGTGCCTTATAGCTAAGCGACATTATTTTGATAACAGCCAGCTATGCTTCTTTGCCACATATCAGGGCATCGGCTGTAATCATTTTTAAGTCGGTTGGCTATACAGTTGAACACGCCATCGCGGGTATCAAGCGCCTCGGTTGCATGACCCAAATTTTACGGAATCGTAAACCCTTTATTGATGATACCTTCTTACTCCTTAGCGCCGGTCTTTGGAATTTCCATCTCAGAACAGCGTAAAATTTACTTCAATCACCGAAACACCCTTATTTCACTATTAAGCAACACGCTTATAGAGCAGCAAACGATCGTCAAAGTTTCCCAAATCCAGCCCAGTCAGTTCGGAAATCCGGTTCAGGCGATATTCAAGCGTATTACGATGGATGAACAGCGCCTTAGCCGTAGCACCCGGCTGAACGTTATAGCCAAGCGACATTATTTTGATAACAGCCAGCTATGCTTCTTTGCCGCATATCAGGGCATAGGATGTAATCATTTTTAAGTCGGTTGGCTATAAAACTGCCATTTTTACCCTAGGTGGGTCAGATGTACATCGGCAGGTGGGCCAGTTTTACATCGGTAGCGACAGTAATTGGGTGTTCGCGGTGTGCGCGTTCCAGCAATGAAACCGGCGCTTCACTTAATCCGATATAGCGGATCTTGCCGGCGGTCACCAAATCGCTCAATGCGCCGACGGTCTCTTCAATCGGTACGCTCGGATCGACGCGGTGCTGGTAGTAAAGATCAATCTCATCGACACCGAGGCGTTTCAGGCTGCCTTCGACTGCCTGGCGTACATAATCCGGACGACCACAGACACCACGTGCATTCGGGTTGCTCGGATCGCGCATGATCCCAAACTTGGTGGCTAGCACCACCTGTTGGCGTTTGCCTTTGATGGCGCGTCCGACCAAGGCTTCATTGGCGTGTGGGCCATACATATCGGCGGTATCCAGTAGCGTAACGCCCAGTTCCAGTGCGCGGTGCAGTGTGGCGATCGCCTCTTTTTCATCCTGCGCGGTCGAATAAAAGTCGCTCATGCCCATGCAGCCAAGCCCGATGCTGGAAACCAGCGGTCCCGTTTTGCCAAGTTGACGTTGTTGCATTGTGTATTCTCCCTCGCTCGTAAGATGGAAACAGTGTGATTGTTCAGGGAATAAAGATAAATGGCGGATAACGTGCAACACTGTTCAAAAATCACCAACAATTGGGGTGTCGATGGAGCATATTCAGGCGATGCGCACCTTTGTGCGGATTATCGAACTGGGTAATTTCAGTCGGGCAGCCGAAAAGCTGAATTTACCGCGTGCCACCGTCAGCCATACGATCAAGCGGCTCGAAGCGCGTCTTGGCGTCCGGTTGTTGTTGCGCACTACGCGTCAGGTACAGGTGACGGCTGAATGACAGATTTACTACCAGCGCTGCCTGCAATTGCTGGCGGAGATAGACGAAACGGATACGCTGTTCTCACGCCAGAAATTGCGCCCCTCCGGGCGCATTCGCGTCGATATGCCACACTCGCTGGCGCGTGAGATTGTGATTCCAGCGCTGCCGCAGTTTTATCAGCGCTACCCAGAGATTACGCTGTGCCTGAGCGCCAATGATGCATCGATTGATGTGCTGCGCGAGGGGGTAGACTGTGTACTGCGCGCCTGGCAGGTGGAAGATGAGTCGTTAATTGCGCGCCATCTTCCCGCGTTGGAGCAGGTAACCTGCGCGTCGGCAGAGTACATTGAGCTTTATGGTATACCTAACACGCTGGATGATTTAGCCACACATCAGGCGGTGGGCTATTTCTCTCAGCGCACGACCCGCCACTATCCGCTGGATTTTATGTCGCAGGGGGGGGGCGAGCAGCGTATCCTAACCAGCCAGATCGATGTCAGCGGGGCGGATGTCTACGTGGCGGCGTGTCGTGCCGGATTGGGGCTGATCCAGTCTCCGCGTTATGGTGTGCGGCACTGGCTGGAAAGCGGTGAACTGGTGGAGGTTCTGCCTGAGATGCCGCCACCGGATATGCCGTTATATATAGCCAAGCGACTTAATTTTGATTACACCATATGGACTGAGAACAAACTCTCTGTATCGCAACCCATCTCTCTTTTTTTGCTTTTTGCTTGTGCCCATTTATGCTCAATTGGGTTAAGATCTGGCGAATATGTAGGCAAATACTCCACCATATACCCTGCATCGATGATGACTTGTTGAATATTATAGCCAAGCGACATTATTTTGATAACAGCCAGCTATGCTTCTTTGCCGCATATCAGGGCATAGGATGTAATCATTTTTAAGTCGGTTGGCTATATCATGTACCCTGCCGGGCATTTCCTGGCGCCGCGCGTCAACGTGTTTATCGATTGGTTGCGGGAGTGCTTCGCGCGTCCGTTATAAGGTCAATATGACGATTTTTGCAGCAAACCCAGCGCCCAAGCGGAAATAATCATTGACGTTGTTGAGAAAATCTCTAGAATTAGCCCCCGTGGTGGCACGATGCGATGCAGATCGTGTGACGGCGTTGCGAAGGTGGCGGAATTGGTAGACGCGCTAGCTTCAGGTGTTAGTGTCCTTCGGACGTGAGGGTTCAAGTCCCTCTCTTCGCACCATTTCTTAATGTTTTTCCCTTCTTTTTTATTTCTTTGTATCGATCAAACATTTTTTCTGGTACTGCGGGACATATTGCCCGTTACGGCCACGTCGTTCGAAATGCGACCACTAACGCGCTCAATCCGCCCGCCAGTGCAATGCAGGAAGGTAGCAGCAGATAATGGCGCAAGCGGGGATGGAACAGCATGACAGCGGTCGCCAGCAGCGCAATTGCCACGATCAGCTTCCAACTGTTTAGTTGAAGATCGAGCAGCGCAAGCAACGGCATCAGTGCGGCGGGTAGCAGAATACCCCAGGCACTGCTAAGGCGTTTACCCAGACACCAACTGGCGCCCCATAATCCGCATGCGGTAATCATTGCCGTTAGCATGGCTACGTTCCTCTATGGATGATGAAACTCATGAATGATAATGATAACCAATATCATATGTGAATTTATATCATTTACAGACAAGCGTAAACCCCGGCAAGCGATGCCTGGGGAGTAGAAATAGTGAAGGGAAAGCTGTGAGGGGGGTATCAGTAGATTGACTGATATAGCGCCTTGATGTGTTCGAGTGTCACATCACGCGGGTTGCCGCCAGTGCAAACATCGTCAAAGGCGGCCTGCGCCAACGCCGGAATATCCTCTTCCTTCATGCCCACTTGGCGAAGACGTGCTGGGATATCCACATCCTGAGAAAGTTGCTTCACGGCGGCAATGGCCGCTTCCCGCGCTTGTGCGATCGGCATCTGTTGTGCGTCCGTGACGCCCATTGCTACCGCGATTTGCCGGAACTTGTCGCCGGTATAATCCGCATTGAACGCCATGATATGAGGCAGCAGGATGGCGTTTGCCACGCCGTGCGGGGTGTCATAGAACGCACCGCCCCATTCCCAGTCGAAACGCAACAAAACGGTAGGGCATTATGCCGCCTGTAAGTGCGTTAAAAATACCTCATTTGGAGAACGATAACCCAGCGATTTTCGGCCTCGCGTATTGAGCAGGTGTTCGAGTGCTGCAACCTTGCGATGGGTGACATAATTGAAGTCCGTTCCCTTCGGGTAAAAACGCCGTATCAGCCCGTTGGTATGCTCATTCAACCCGCGTTCCCAGGAATGATATGGCCGGGCAAAGTAGACCGGTGCCCCCGTGACTTTTGTAATTTCCCCGTGCTGGGAAAATTCAGAACCGTTGTCAGCAGTCAGGGTTTTAAACTCGCAGAAGGTATTGGCAACGATGTCCCTGAAGGCCGCTATAGCTAAACGACTTAATTTTGATTACATTATTTAAATGAGCTATTCAATTGATTTTAGACGTAAAGTGATATCTACACGGAAAAACGAAGGGTTGAGTATCCGAGAAACAGCGAAGCAATTTCGGATTGGCCCTGCCTCTGTATCGCGTTGGATTAATCAAATAGAGTCAAAAGCATCGACCACGCGTCAGCGAAAGATCGATAAATCCGAGTTGATAAAAGATGTTGAACAATATCCAGATGCTTACCAAAAAGAACGTGCAGAGCGTTTTGGCGTTTGTCAGAAGGCCATTTGGCAAGCGCTTAAAAAGCTGGGATTGACCTATAAAAAAAACTCTACGTCATCCGAAAGCCGACGAAAACGCCCGGCAGGGATTTCAACAAAAAAAACAACAGTATGAAAAAGAAGGTAAACCTATTGTTTTTATTGATGAAAGTGGTTTTTCACACGATGCCCCACGGACTCACGGCTATTCCCCAAAAGGTCAACGGTGTTTTGGCCTGAAGAACTGGGGAGCTAGGGGAAGAACAAATGTTATCGGCGCTTTATTAGGCACAACGCTGTTTGCTATCGGATTATTTGATATCAATATTAACAGAGATGTTTTCTATGCCTGGGTCACACAAGTCCTTATCCCAGTACTCCCTAAAAACAGTGTAATCATGATGGACAATGCCACTTTTCACAAAAAACATAATATTCAACAAGTCATCATCGATGCAGGGTATATGGTGGAGTATTTGCCTACATATTCGCCAGATCTTAACCCAATTGAGCATAAATGGGCACAAGCAAAAAGCAAAAAAAGAGAGATGGGTTGCGATACAGAGAGTTTGTTCTCAGTCCATATGGTGTAATCAAAATTAAGTCGCTTGGCTATACCACTGTCTCTGCTCGCTTGTTGGGCAGTTTGCGAATGATGACCAGCTTGACGGCTTTATCGACCACCGTCAGCAGGAATGATTTCTGATCTTTGCCAAAGATGGTGTCAATCTCGAAATGCCCGGGTTCCTGCTTGAGGTCAGCAACGGCCGGCCGCTGCTCAATGCCAACACGGTTGGGAATAGGACCGCGTTTGTTCTCATCGGTCTGATAGTTATACCGTTTACCCCGATGAGGGAGCTGCTGATACAGCTCACCGCCGGCCCGGCGCTCCTGCTGGATATAGCGATAGAGCGAGTTCTTGCTGACGGACAGGCCAAATTCCAGGACCAGGCGCCCACTGATGACCTCAGGTGAGGTGTGGGTAGACAGCGCCGTTCTGATAAAGTCCTGAATGTGCGGTTCAAGCTGGTTAATCACGCTGTCCGGCCGTGTTTTCTGCCGCCGCCCTCTGGCCAACGTTTCGGCCCTTCTGCAGGAATAGACCCCGTTGAAAGCGGCGTCGGTATTGCGTCTGAGTTCCCTGCTGATGGTAGAACGAGGAAGCTCCAGTTCCCGGGCGATGGTGGCCTGGTTAACACCATCACCACGCCGTTTTTCGATGTAGAACCGCTCTTTGTGAGTCAGATGTTTTCCCTGCATGCAACGGGATCTCCAGTAGGGCCAGAACGGTGATTTTATCCGGGTCTGGCCAGTGGGTCACTTTGTTGCATTTAGACTGGGAATGGGGCACCCAGCGGGTGTGCCATACCGTGAACCAGTCCCAGGCCCACGTTGGAGAAGCCCATGCCAGCGACGTACTGTCCCAACGCCATGGCTTCCACGCCGGCGGCATGGCCCGCCACGGAATCGCGCAGCGAACGGCTGATGATTTCGATGGCCTTCAGATGCAGCATGTCGGTCAGTTCCCACGCGCCTTTGGTCGTAAAGCCTTCAATCGCGTGCGTCAAGGCATCCAGACCGGTTGCCGCCTTGAGTGAAGCGGGCATGCTGGCCATCATGTTGGCGTCGATAAATGAGACGATAGGAATGTCATGCAGATCGACGCAGACAAACTTGCGCCGTTTTTCTTCATCAGTGATCACGTAGGGCTTTGTTGAATAATTTAACCGTTTGATTTACATCTTCTTTAGTTAGAATGCATTTACAGAGAATGTATTTTGTTAGAACGACAAATCAAATAGTTAGCACAATAAAAAGCATTCCGAGAGGAAAAATTAGTCGTTGAAATGGCTTTGTTGAATAATTTAAGATACTGATTTATATAAGCATTATAAAATTTCAACGACTAATTTTTCCTCTCGGAATGCTTTTTATTGTGCTAACTATTTGATTTGTCGTTCTAACAAAATACATTCTCTGTAAATGCATTCTAACTAAAGAAGATGTAAATCAAACGGTTAAATTATTCAACAAAGCCCATCCGTATTACAGTTGAACACGCCATCGCGGGTATCAAGCGCCTCGGTTGCATGACCCAAATTTTACGGAATCGTAGACCCTTTATTGATGATATAGCCAACCGACTTAAAAATGATTACATCCTATGCCCTGATATGCGGCAAAGAAGCATAGCTGGCTGTTATCAAAATAATGTCGCTTGGCTATACCTTCTTACTCCTTAGCGCCGGTCTTTGGAATTTCCATCTCAGAACAGCGTAAAATTTACTTCAATCACCGAAACCCCCTTATTTCACTATTAAGCAACACGCTTATCGTAAACCTCGTAGGGCAGGCCCGCCTGCTCGAGCAGTGAGATGACTTTACTCACCACACCGTATTTCACCAGGTCTTTGTCGGTAACCACCAGTGCCTTGTGGAAACCACGCCGTGTTATCTCTTCCACGATATGGTTAACCGACCCCGCACCAAAATACGAGGTTTCGTTAAGGATCATTCTTTGGGTCATCGTGGCTTTGTTGAATAATTTAAGATACTGATTTATATAAGCATTATAAAATTTCAACGACTAATTTTTTCTCTCGGAATGCTTTTTATTGTGCTAACTATTTGATTTGTCGTTCTAACAAAATACATTCTCTGTAAATGCATTCTAACTAAAGAAGATGTAAATCAAACGGTTAAATTATTCAACAAAGCCGGTCATCGTCGTAATCTCCATAACATTTATGATGTTAAAGGGGTGCTGGAAAGGGTCGGGTTGCGCTAGCGATCGGGGCGGGAAACGCCCTCAAGGCGCGAAATGTTAATCCTCATAGCGTTAGCTTCTATGCTATCAATAACGGAAAGACCGTGATGGATCGCTGATAAATGGATATTACCCTTAAGTCAGTATGTATATGCGGCTGAGAAATTGCCTTCCTCTCGTTGCCATCGGTGGTGGCGTGGTGGCAGTGAGCGCAAGGTGGGTGTGATCGTCGTCATCTTTAGCGTTTTTGGTATCACGACGTAATCGCGGCCTTTGGTTGAAATAATCTAATTTCAGCCATTTTTTTGCATTATAAAAACTAATCCATTGTAAATGTCGTTGTGGCGATCATTCTCTAGTGATGTGAATATTTGTGTCACTATTTTTGTTTTAATCCTAAGTTATTGGTGTTTTATCCTAATTAATGACTTTAATTTGGCGCGTTTCGTTGCCTTGTGCTCTGGCACTCTTTTTGTCTTCTACGGCTGATATATAGTTTAACTTATAACACAGGGTGTGGTAGCCCTGTGGAAGAGGTGGTAAGTTCAACGCAAAGAAAGCGTTTGCGTGGCGTGATTCGCGCCGTTCGCAAGGAGAGGTTCGGGAAAAAATGACACAGCAAACTCCGTTGTATCAGCAGCATGTCGCCGATGGCGCGAAGATGGTCGACTTTCACGGTTGGATGATGCCGCTGCACTGCGGCTCACAGTTGGATGAACATCACAGCGTGAGGCGTCATGCGGGCATGTTCGATGTGTCGCACATGACCATTGTGGATTTACAGGGCGCACGCGTGCGCGAATTCCTGCGTTATCTGCTGGCGAATGACGTTGCCAAACTTACGCAACCGGGTAAGGCGCTTTATACCGGGATGCTAAACGCCTCGGGGGGCGTCATTGACGATCTCATCGTCTACTTTTTGACTGAAACGCATTTCCGGCTGGTGGTGAACTCCGCCACGCGGGAGAAAGATCTGGCCTGGATCGCCGAACATGCCAACGCGTTCAACGTGGCGTGGCAGGAACGCGACGAACTGGGGCTGATTGCTGTGCAAGGGCCGTTGGCGCAGGAGAAAGTGCAGGCGTTACTCAGTGCGGAACAACGCGCGGCAACGGCGGGCATGAAACCCTTTTTCGGCGTGCAAACCGGCGGCTATTTCATTGCTACCACCGGATATACCGGTGAGCCGGGCTATGAAATCGCCCTGCCCGCAGAGCAGGCAGTGACGTTCTGGCAACAACTGCTGGCGGCCGGTGTACAACCCTGTGGCCTCGGTGCGCGCGATACGTTGCGCCTTGAAGCGGGCATGAATCTGTACGGACAGGACATGGACGAAGGCGTTTCACCGCTTGCTGCCAATATGGGCTGGACCATCGCCTGGCAGCCGGAGGACAGGGATTTTATTGGTCGGGACGCGCTAACCCACCAACGCCGCGAAGGCACTGAGCAGTTGGTCGGGCTGGTGCTGCGTGAAAAAGGGGTGCTGCGCCATGAAATGCCTGTGCGCTTTACCGATGCGAGTGGCACGGTACAAGAAGGCATGATAACCAGCGGTACCTTTTCTCCTACGCTGGGTTTCAGTATTGCACTGGCTCGCGTACCGCAAGGTATTGGTGACACGGCGGTGGTGCAAATTCGCCAGCGCGAAGTGCCCGTAGAGGTGACCAAACCGGTATTTATTCGTGGCGGAAAGGCACTGGTTTGACGCCGTCCCCGATCTGACCATGATTATTGATTAACGTTAGCGCGATATATGCCGCAACACCTTGGTGTTGCACGAAGGCGGGTATCGCGCGATTCGATACGACGAAGCGATTTTTAAGGAGAGCAGGCAATGAGCAGCACAATCCCAACCGCGTTGAAATACACCTCATCCCATGAGTGGGTCCAGGCCGAAGGCGAGGGTGTCTATCGTGTCGGTATCACCGAACATGCCCAGGAACTGTTGGGGGACATGGTTTTTGTCGATTTGCCTGACGTTGGCACGCAGGTTGCGATGGGCGACGACTGCGCTGTCGCGGAGTCGGTCAAGGCCGCCTCAGATATCTATGCGCCTTTGA
Organism: Symbiopectobacterium purcellii; assembly: GCF_052050035.1. GTDB lineage: Bacteria > Pseudomonadota > Gammaproteobacteria > Enterobacterales > Enterobacteriaceae > Symbiopectobacterium > Symbiopectobacterium purcellii_A. The sequence continues at coordinate 793,752 of NZ_CP189882.1, read as the reverse complement.
GCGGTGAGATCCTGGCAGTAAACGATGCGCTGGAAGGGCAACCGGAGCTGGTCAACAGCGCGCCCTATGTCGACGGTTGGCTGTTTAGTATCAAAGCGTCTGATGAAAACGAACTTAACGATCTGTTGGATGCCACAGCTTATCAGGCGCTGTTAGAAGAAGACGAATAACCTTGTCACCCTGTGACGGTTTTATCGCGCATCACGGGGTAAATCGATTTGTCAGAATGTAAGACAGCGAGCGCCCTCAACCGCGTTCGCACTTGTTGTTTGCCATGAACGTTCTAACAATTGCTTGAAGCAGGAAATACCCCTAATGACTCAGACTCTCAGCCAACTCGAACATGACGCCGCTTTCGTGGAACGTCACATCGGCCTTACGCCCGCGCAGCAGGCTCACATGCTGGAAACGCTCGGCGCGGATTCCTTGTCGGCGTTGATTCGACAGATTGTGCCGGCAGATATCCAGTTGCCCAATCCGCCAGCGGTGGGCAATGCGCTGCCCGAGCATCAGGCGTTGGCGGAGCTTAAGTCGATTGCCGGGCGCAATCAGCGCTACAAAAGCTATATCGGCATGGGGTACACCGCTGTGCATATGCCACCGGTTATCTTGCGTAATCTGCTGGAAAATCCCGGCTGGTACACTGCCTATACGCCTTATCAGCCTGAAGTCTCTCAAGGGCGGTTAGAAGCCTTGCTGAATTTTCAACAGATGACGCAAGACTTGACCGGGCTGGAGCTGGCCTCTGCCTCTCTGCTGGATGAAGCGACGGCAGCAGCGGAAGCGATGGCAATGGCCAAACGCGTCAGCAAGCTGAAACAGGCTAACCGCTTCTTTGTGGCGGAGCATGTGCATCCGCAAACGCTGGATGTGGTGCGCACCCGTGCCGAGACCTTTGGTTTTGAAGTGGTGGTCGGCGATGCCGCCGCCGCATTGGAAACGGAAGGTGTGTTTGGCGTGTTGTTGCAGCAGGTGAATACCTATGGTGAAGTGCATGATTACCGCGAGTTGCTCGCGCAGCTGAATGCGCGCAAGATCATCGTCAGCGTCGCCGCTGATATCATGGCTCTGGTACTGCTGGCAGCACCGGGCAAACAGGGCGCTGATATTGTGTTTGGCTCCGCCCAGCGTTTTGGGGTGCCGATGGGCTACGGTGGTCCGCATGCGGCTTTCTTCGCCTGTAAGGATGAATATAAACGTGCCATTCCGGGGCGTATTATCGGCGTTTCGCGTGATGCAGCGGGTAACACGGCGCTGCGTATGGCGATGCAGACGCGTGAGCAACATATCCGCCGCGAAAAAGCCAACTCAAACATCTGCACCTCTCAGGTGCTGCTGGCGAATATCGCCGGTTTCTATGCGGTGTATCATGGGCCGCAGGGGCTCAAGCGTATCGCTGAACGCATTCATCGCTTAACGGATATTCTGGCCGCCGGGTTGCAGCAGGGTGGCTTGAAACTGTGGCACACCACCTGGTTTGATACGCTGGCGGTTGAGGTTAGCGACAAGAACGCCGTCATCGCACGCGCGTTGCATGCCGGGATCAACCTGCGTACCGATCTCTATCACGGAGTCGGTATCACGCTGGATGAAACCACCACTCGAGAGGATGTCGCTACGCTGTTTGACGTGCTACTGGGCGAGGGACAAGGTCTGTCGATTGCTGCGCTGGATGCCGCATTCAGCGGTGGCTCGTCGTCCATTCCCGCTGCGTTATTGCGCACGGATGCCATTCTGACCCACCCGGTGTTCAACCGTTATCACAGTGAAACCGAGATGATGCGTTATCTGCATCGCTTGGCCCATAAAGATCTGGCGCTGAACCGTGCCATGATCCCGCTGGGGTCTTGCACCATGAAGCTGAACGCGGCGGCGGAAATGCTGCCAATCACCTGGCCGGAGTTTGCTGAACTGCATCCGTTCTGTCCGCCGGAACAGGCGCAAGGTTATCGTTTGATGATCGAACAGCTTTCCGGTTGGTTGGTGCAACTCACTGGCTATGATGCCATGTGTATGCAGCCCAACTCGGGAGCGCAGGGCGAGTATGCCGGTTTGCTGGCTATTCGCCGCTACCATAAGAGCAGAGGCGATGCTCAGCGCACGCTGTGTCTGATCCCAAGCTCTGCGCACGGCACTAACCCGGCATCAGCACAGATGGCCGGGATGGCGGTAGACGTGGTGGCGTGTGACAAACAGGGGAATATTGATCTGCACGATCTGCGGGAGAAAGCCGCGCAGGCGGGCGATCGCCTCTCCTGCATCATGGTGACCTATCCCTCCACGCACGGTGTTTATGAAGAGACCATTCGTGAAGTGTGTCAGATTGTGCATCAACACGGCGGACAAGTGTATCTGGACGGCGCAAACATGAACGCGCAGGTCGGTATTACCACGCCGGGATACATTGGCGCGGATGTGTCGCACCTGAATCTGCATAAAACGTTCTGCATTCCGCACGGCGGTGGTGGACCGGGTATGGGACCGATTGGGGTGAAAGCCCATCTTGCACCGTTCGTACCGGGGCATCAGGTGGTGCAGATTGATGGCTTGCTGACTACGCAGGGCGCGGTATCTGCTGCACCTTTTGGCAGCGCGTCCATCCTGCCTATCAGTTGGATGTATATCCGTATGATGGGGGCTGAAGGACTGAAGAACGCCAGTCAGGTGGCGATCCTCAATGCCAACTATATTGCAACGCGTTTGAAGGACGCTTATCCGGTGCTTTACACCGGTCGTGATGGCCGTGTGGCGCACGAGTGCATTCTGGATATTCGTCCGCTGAAAGAGAGCACTGGCATCAGCGAAATGGATATTGCCAAGCGTTTGATCGACTATGGTTTCCACGCGCCGACCATGTCGTTCCCGGTGGCGGGAACGCTGATGGTAGAGCCGACGGAATCAGAAAGTCAGGTCGAGCTGGATCGCTTTATTGATGCAATGCTGGCGATCCGTGCAGAAATTCAGCGTGTGGCGCAAGGTGAATGGCCGCTGGAGGACAACCCGTTGGTGAATGCGCCGCATACCCAGCAGGAGATCGTCAGTGAGTGGTCGCATCCCTACAGTCGCGAACTGGCCGTATTCCCGGCGGGGGTTGAGCATAAATACTGGCCGAGCGTGAAACGCCTCGATGACGTGTACGGCGATCGCAACCTGTTCTGCTCTTGCGTACCGATTGGCGATTACGTGTAATTCAGGTCATAAAAAATGAAAACCCGCCGTATGGCGGGTTTTTTTCGGGCTGTTTGTATCGGACAGGCCGCGATTACCCGCCCCATTCCCACTCGAAACGCAACAAAACGGTAGAGGCTTATGCCACCAGTAAGTGCGTTAAAAAATATAGCTAAACGACTTAATTTTGATTACATTATTTAAATGAGCTATTCAATTGATTTTAGACGTAAAGTGATATCTACACGGAAAAACGAAGGGTTGAGTATCCGAGAAACAGCGAAGCAATTTCGGATTGGCCCTGCCTCTGTATCGCGTTGGATTAATCAAATAGAGTCAAAAGCATCGACCACGCGTCAGCGAAAGATCGATAAATCCGAGTTGATAAAAGATGTTGAACAATATCCAGATGCTTACCAAAAAGAACGTGCAGAGCGTTTTGGCGTTTGTCAGAAGGCCATTTGGCAAGCGCTTAAAAAGCTGGGATTGACCTATAAAAAAAACTCTACGTCATCCGAAAGCCGACGAAAACGCCCGGCAGGGATTTCAACAAAAAAAACAACAGTATGAAAAAGAAGGTAAACCTATTGTTTTTATTGATGAAAGTGGTTTTTCACACGATGCCCCACGGACTCACGGCTATTCCCCAAAAGGTCAACGGTGTTTTGGCCTGAAGAACTGGGGAGCTAGGGGAAGAACAAATGTTATCGGCGCTTTATTAGGCACAACGCTGTTTGCTATCGGATTATTTGATATCAATATTAACAGCGATGTTTTCTATGCCTGGGTCACACAAGTCCTTATCCCAGTACTCCCTAAAAACAGTGTAATCATGATGGACAATGCCACTTTTCACAAAAAACATAATATTCAACAAGTCATCATCGATGCAGGGTATATGGTGGAGTATTTGCCTACATATTCGCCAGATCTTAACCCAATTGAGCATAAATGGGCACAAGCAAAAAGCAAAAAAAGAGAGATGGGTTGCGATACAGAGAGTTTGTTCTCAGTCCATATGGTGTAATCAAAATTAAGTCGCTTGGCTATAGCCTGACAAAAAATGCAAGTCTCTATTCAGCAACTAGTTTTTTGTCGCTATCGGTCTGCGTATTCCGGCACACGGCACCGTGCTCGGTGCATTGACCAAAGTCCGTTGGGAAGATTGGCTGGCGGCCACGCGTTTAGCGGTGCGCGAAGCCGCGCATTTTGTGACGCCCACGAACGGGGGAGAACGCTTACCGCTGCATATCGTTGGTTTTTCTAACGGCGGGGCGCTAACGTTGAAATATGCGCTTGATACGATTAGCGATCCCTCGTTGCCCAAGCTCGACCAGTTGGTCTTGATCTCTCCGATGATTGGCATTACGGCTTACGCGCGTTTCGCCGGTTTGGCCGGGTTACCCGCGATTTTCCCGCCGTTTGCCAAAGCGGCCTGGCTCGGTATTGTGCCGGAATTTAATCCGTTCAAATACAACTCCTTCCCAGTGAACGGGGCGCGTCAGTCTTATCTGCTCACCAGCGTGTTGCAGTCACAGCTTGAGCAGGAAGCACGGCAGCGCAGGCTGTCAGAACTACCGCCGATTTTAACCTTCCAGTCAGTGATGGATTTTACCGTCAGCACGAGAGCCGTGATCAGCGCGTTCTATAACCTGTTGCCGCAAAACGACAATGATTTGGTGCTGTTTGATGTCAATCGCACCATCAATTTCGGTCTGTTACTGCGGGATGCGTCAGCGGCGGCGATTGGGCAATGGTTGCCGCCTACCCCCCGTTTGTACGGCACCACCGTCATCACCAATGCATCGGTACACAGTGCAAACGCGGTCGCCTTTGACACCAAATCGGGCAGTATGGAAGTCACGCGCCGCGATCTTGGGATGGATTACCCCGAAGATGTCTATTCGCTATCGCACGTAGCGCTGCCGTTTTCTGACAGCGATTCGCTTTATGGCCGTTTCTCCACGCCGCCGTATGAGTTTGGTATTCCACTCGGACGCATTGCCGCGCGCGGTGAACGTGGGGTACTGATTCTCGATTTGGATACGTTGCTGCGCCTTTCCTCCAACCCCTTCTATGACTACATGATGCAGCGCATCGATGAGGTTATTCCTGGCCAAAGGGAGCCGGGGCCAATGCCGGGTTCGGTTCAAGCTCAGTAGGGTGCCGGGTTGATAAATAGCTTCAGCGTACGCTTGTACTCTGAAACTATTCTCGATTACACTCTGCTCGATGAGATTGCGCGAAGTTTGTACTGCCAATCGTACCGGGAGCAAAAACGGAATATGGTGAAATCAGAGAGTAATGCGGGTTATACCTTGGCGGAGGAGATAGCCAACAGTATCAGCCATGGCGCTGGCGTGGTGTTGGGGATTGTCGGGTTGGTGCTGCTGCTGGTACAAGCGGTGGACAATGGCGCGACGAGCATGGCTATCGCCAGCTACAGTTTGTATGGCGGTACCATTATCCTGCTGTTCCTGGCCTCCACGATCTACCATGCGATTCCCAGTCCGCGAGCTAAACCCTGGCTCAAACGGTTCGATCACTGCGCCATCTATCTGCTGATAGCGGGTACTTACACGCCGTTTCTGTTGGTGGGGCTGGATTCGCCATTGGCCAGTGGCTTGATGATTGTGATTTGGAGCATGGCGCTGGTCGGGGTGTTATTTAAACTGGCCTTCGCGCATCGTTTTGAAGTGCTGTCGCTGGTGACCTATCTGGTGATGGGATGGCTGTCACTGATTGTGATTTATCAGTTGGTGCAGGTGTTGGCACCGGCTGGTGTCACCTTATTGGCGGTGGGTGGCGCGGTGTATACGTTAGGCGTGATTTTTTACGTCTGTAAACGTATCCCCTATAACCACGCCATCTGGCATGGCTTTGTGCTGGGTGGCAGCCTGTGCCATTTTCTGGCGATCTACCTTTACGTTTAGCCGCAAAATTTCCCTTTGACGCTGTTTCCGGTAGAAACAGAAACGGCGCTCAGTGACGACATTATTCAGACAATGAGTAAGGCAGCGGTTGCAGGCTCAGTTGGCTCTCTGCTGCATCGCGCACGCGCAATACGCTATCCACTTCCAGATCGTTATTCAGTACCGCTTGCACCCACAGTGTGCCATCGCTTAACGAGCAGGCGGCGAGTATCGTACCGGTGCGACGCCAGTTTTCACCCATTTTCAGTTCCAGATCTTCGCCCGCTTCTGGTACGCGCGGTGAGGTGCCCGCCAGCCAATAAAGCGCCCGCTTATTGGCTCCGCGAAATTTTGCCCGCGCCACCATCTCCTGCCCGGTGTAGCAGCCTTTATTAAAACTGATGCCGTTAAGTGCCTGTATATTCGTTGCTTGCGGGATGAACTGCGCGCTGTTTACGTTGTCAATAATCGGCAGTGCGGATTCAATATCCAGTGCCAGCCACTGTTGGCTGTTGGCCCATTGCACGCTGTCTGCCAGTGCGGCGCTTAACGCGGCGGTGCCTTCTTGGTTCAGTACCAGAAGGAAGCGCTCAGCAGGAAGGGAAAAATAGAGCAGCGTACCGAAGGGGTGACTGACGACGGGGTGTTCACTGTCCGGCAGCGCAGAGAAGACCTCGGCTAAACGTTCGCGTATAGTGCTTCCCGCAGCACCGATAAGCTGTAGATTGTCCTCAGCGGCGATAGTGGTTTTGGCGAATACGGCGTATTTTTTTAACTCATTTAACTGCGTATCACGCAGATTGCGACGTACCAGATAAGCGAAGCCATCGTTGTGGGCAAACAGACGCAGTGCGCTCCACATTTTGCCCTTGGCATCACAGTGGCCGCAAAGTACATGTTGATCGGGGGCTAACGCGTTAACATCGGCCGTCACCTGGCCTTGCAGGTAAGTGCGCGTGTCCGGGCCGGTCAGCGTCACCAGCACCCAGTCATCAAGTGCTATCAGCGTAGCGGGAAGCTGCGCCGAGGCCATGATGGTGTTTGATTTAACGGTTTGTGCAGCAAAGGGAAATGGGGTTGCCATGGAACCATCCTCGCGAAGGTTTGCGTTTGGCCTAATGGTAAAAGAGCTTGCAGGGTTTGCAAGCAGTTATTCGTGCCATTGCCCCCATGATTTTCAGTTAGCATATTTGAAAGCGTTACTGAGTGCGCGCGATTGATGTCCTTCTGCGCGATACGCTGATATGCGCTAAAATATGTCAAAATGTTACATTTGGTTGAGTGTTTATCTAGACATCCGAGTTACACTACACGTTGGCGTCGATAAAAAGTAGGAAAAGCAATGGATATCGATAATAAGGCGCGAATTCACTGGGCGTGCCGCCGAGGAATGCGAGAATTGGATATCGCCATCCTGCCCTTTTTTGAACATGAGTATGATGTGCTAAACGATGATGACAAAAGCGCTTTTGTGCGTTTATTGCAGTGCGATGACCCTGACCTGTTCAACTGGTTGATGAACCACGGAGAACCGGAAGATGGGGAATTGAAACGCATGATCTCTCTTATTCAGACGCGAAATAAAGATCGTGGCCCTGTGGCGCTGTGATTTACGCGTCTCCTGGCGCATGCAGGTATTTTCTTTGCTGGTGCACGGGCTGTTGCTGCTGTTGATTCTGCTGGCACCGTGGCCGGACGGTTATGCGGTGCTCTGGCTCTCGCTGATGACGCTGGTGGTGTTCGGGTTTATCCGCAGCCAGCGTAATATCAAATCGCGCCACGGAGAAATCGTGTTGCAGGCTGAAGCAAACCTTGAGTGGCAGCATCATCGCTGGCGCATTATCCGCCGTCCATGGATGCTGAAAAACGGTATCTTACTGTCGCTGCGGCGCAGTGACGGCAAGCGGCGGCAGCGGCTCTGGCTGGCATCAGATAACATGGATAAGCAGGAGTGGCGGCACTTTCGCCAGCTGTTGCTGGAGAATAAGGCGTGGGCGGGAGAAAACCCGGACGCACAGTAGTTTCAGGTTCAGCCGGCAGCACGCTGTCGGCTGATGCCTTTCCGGCGATTACATCTGCTCAGCCATTTCCTGTAAAATCTGCTCACACCACTGCTGTAAGCGCTCATCGCTCAGGTCATACTGATTCACTTCATCAAGTGCCAGCCCGACAAAGCGTTTCCCATCCGGCGTGAGCGGTTTGGTGGTGGTGAACTCATAGCCTTCGGTGGGCCAATAGCCAATAAAGATTGCACCGCTCGCGGCCAACTGCTGATGCAACATGCCGAGCGCATCAAGGAACCATTCACCGTAGCCTAGCTGGTCACCCATGCCATACAGCGCAACTATTCTCCCTTGCAGATTCAACGAGGATAGCTGTCCCAAAATGGCTTCCCAATCTTCCTGAATCTCACCGAAATCCCACGTTGGGATACCCAGAATCAGGAATTCGTACTCTTCCATCTTCTGCGGATCGACATCTTTCACGTTGTGCAGGTCGACCAGCGATTCGCCCAAAATATCGCGAATTTTTTCCGCTGCCATCTCGGTGTAGCAGGTGCTGGAGCCGTAGAATAAACCAATTTTCATATGCAATTGCAGCGTATTAAACAAACTTGCCATTAGCCTAACCGAATCTTACAGCGAGGTATATATCCGTCATACTTCAAGTTGCATGTGCGTTGGCTGCGTTCGTTATTCGGCCCATCCCCGGGCCTCACCTCTTACGAGGCCGCCGCACGCGGCGTTCAAATCTGCTCCCGGCAGATTTGTCACCCGAATCACTTACCCGAGTAAGCTCATCGGGATTCCTTCACTTGCCGCGTTACAAGGCTCATAAATGCGCCTCGCCCTAAAGGACCAGCGCAAGCGCTGTTCAAAACGTAAACGTGTTGTCCTGCAACGCGAATTATTTAGGATATAGTGGGCTTTGTTGAATAATTTAACCGTTTGATTTACATCTTCTTTAGTTAGAATGCATTTACAGAGAATGTATTTTGTTAGAACGACAAATCAAATAGTTAGCACAATAAAAAGCATTCCGAGAGGAAAAATTAGTCGTTGAAATTTTATAATGCTTATATAAATCAGTATCTTAAATTATTCAACAAAGCCGATATAGTGTGGCTGTGGGGTGCGCGTACTGTGAGAAAACACGGTGGGAAAAAAAGGGTGAAGATTATCTTCACCCCGCTTCACGTTTGCCTGTAAGGCTTATTCGAGTGCCTGATGACGCGTTTCTTTGGTCAGCAATAAGGCGATAAGCGTTAAGGACGCCATAGCGAACAGGTAAACACCCACGTAGAACAGACCGTAGTTGGCGGTCAGCCAGGCGGCAATATACGGTGCAACCGATGCGCCCAGAATCGACGAAACGTTATAGGAGAACGACGCGCCGGTATAACGCACTTCGGTGGGGAACAGTTCAGGCAGCAATGCGCCCATTGGACCGAAGGTTAAGCCCATCAGACCCAGGCACAGCACCAGAAATAGCATTACCAGCGGTTGGCTGCCAGATCCTAACAGGGACGGGTACAGCATCGAGAACACTAGCATGCCGCAGGTAACGACAATCATGGTCTTACGGCGGCCATAGGCATCTGCCAGCAGTCCGGCAACAGGGATCAGCAGACCAAAGGCGATAACCGCTACCATCAGCATCCACAGGAAGCTGTTACGCGAGAAGCCCAGCCCTTTGGGGATTGGCGAGGTGCCAAAGGTCATGGAATAGACCGTCATGATGTAGAACAGCGTATAGGTAGCAAGCATTATGAACGTTCCAAGAATGGTTGCTTTCAGATGCTTGTTCAGCAGCGTTCCAAGCGGAATACGGACTTTCTTGCCAGCTTCGATTGCTTTGGTAAACACGGGCGCTTCGTGCAGAGAGACACGCACATAAAGGCCGATCAATACCAATACCGCCGAGGCAACGAAAGGCACGCGCCATCCCCAGGTCATGAACTGCTCTTCGCTTAATAACCAAGAGAGCAGCAGGAACGTGCCGTTGGCGAAGAAGAAGCCGATCGGTGCGCCCAACTGCGGGAATGAGCCATACAGTGCGCGCTTGTGGGCTGGTGCGTTTTCGGTAGCCAGCAATGCTGCTCCGCACCATTCACCGCCCAGACCCAGCCCTTGACCAAAACGCGCCAATGCCAGCAGCAACGGTGCGAAAATGCCAATGCTCGCGTAGGTTGGTAGCAAGCCGATCAGTACGGTAGAGATCCCCATGGTCAGCAGGGAAGCAACCAGCGTCACCTTACGACCGACGCGGTCACCGAAGTGGCCAAACAGCGCAGAACCAATCGGGCGAGCCACAAAGGCAATGGCAAAGGTTGCGAGCGACTGTAGCGTTGCAGCGGTCGGATCGCCCTGCGGGAAGAAGATATGCGAAAAAATCAGCACAGCGGCAGTGGCATAGATATAAAAATCGAAAAATTCGATCGCGGTTCCGATCAATGAAGCGACAACAACCTTACTGCGGGAGTTAACCGGGGCTGCGTCCGCCTCTGCATCGAGAGTGGGCGTGATGGTGGCTTGCATAGGACTCTATTATCTTTTTTTATCGACAGAACTGTCATTCTAGTCACAGAAAAAAAAGCATTTCAATGCTAGACTGTGTCCCTTAATTGCTTGAGCTATAGTATCCATCTGTTTCTAAGACACTTTGGATTATGGCTCGCTACGATCTTTCTGATGAAGCATGGGCAATCATTGAGCCCTTGTTACCAACCGTTTTGACATCTCCGCAGGCAGGCCGGCCATGGGCAGAACATCGCAAAATCGTCAACAGCATGTTCTGGATACTGTGTTCAGGTGCACCATGGCGTGATTTACCTGAACGTTACGGCCCATGGAAAACCGTTTATAACCGTTTCAATAGATGGTCAAAGTCTGGAGTTATTAACATTATTTTTAATAAGTTACTTTCATTTCTTGATGCTCATGGACTTGTTGACTGGTCAGCCACTGCGCTGGATGGCAGCAATATCCGTGCGCTCAAATGTGCGGCTGGCGCTCAAAAAAACATCTCGATATTATCAACGATATAGCCAACCGACTTAAAAATGATTACAGCCGATGCCCTGATATATGGCAAAGAAGCATAGCTGGCTGTTATCAAAATAATGTCGCTTAGCTATAACAGCCTGGGTCGCTCACGAGGTGGTTATGGCAGCAAAATCCACATGGCGACTGACGGAAGCGGCATCCCGCTAAATATCGTACTGAGTGCTGGGCAGGCTCACGAAAGCCTGTTCGCGTTACGACTCCTGGACGGCATTGGCGTGCAACGGCAGAACGGTAGCATGAAGCGTCGTGGTCATGCGGTACTGGCTGACAAAGCCTACTCTGGCAATGCACTCCGTAACGAGTTGAAAAGAAAAGGGATAAGAGCGGTTATTCCCCGAAAATCAAATGAAAAACTGGCTTCAGATGGACGCTCACAACTTTATCGTGATGCTTATCGCCGTCGCAACGTTGTAGAAAGATGTTTTGGCCGTTTAAAGGAATATAGACGGACTGCCACACGTTATGAAAAAACGGCAAGAAACTATCTAGCAATGGTGAAACTGGGCTGCATCCGCTTGTTTTACGCCCGGTTACGTAATTAAGGGACACAGCCTAGCCCAAAAAGTGAAAAAGCGGCTACAGAGCCTGCTTTGGCGAGTTGCGCGATTGTAAATACTTCCTGTGATATAAGTTATGCTTTACCCTATTTTGTAGCGTCTGGCGCCGAATAATGCAGCATAAAATAAATTTGCATGAAAAATCAGCGGCGCGAATTCAGGTGATGTTCCTGCCCCTTTTACCGTCACTTCGGGCATAATAACCACAGGGTTTTACCCTGCACGCCGTACAGCGAGGAGAAGCGTATGCAAGCACAGGATCGGGCACATATCGAACAGTTTCTTGAAGCTATGTGGCTGGAGCGAAACCTGGCAGACAACACGCTGACCTCCTACCGGCGAGATTTAACTGCACTGGCCGATTGGCTGGAGCATGCTGACAATGATTTATTGCAGGTGCAGGCGCTGGATCTGCAAGCTTATCTCGCCGAACGCGTGGAAGGGGGATACAAAGCGACCAGTTCGGCGCGTTTGTTGAGTGCCATGCGTCGCTTTTTTCAGTATTTATACCGGGAAAAACGTCGTAGTGACGATCCCAGCGCGGTATTGTCTTCTCCTAAGTTGCCCCAGCGTTTGCCCAAAGATCTCAGTGAGGCGCAGGTGAATGCGTTGCTGCAAGCGCCCTGTGTCGATGAGCCACTCGAACTGCGCGATAAAGCCATGCTTGAGGTGCTTTATGCCACCGGGCTGCGCGTCTCGGAGCTGGTGGGACTGACCATCGCAGATGTCAGTTTACGCCAGGGGGTCGTGCGGGTGATTGGTAAAGGCAATAAAGAACGGCTGGTGCCGCTCGGGGAAGAGGCCATTTATTGGCTGGAGCGCTACCTTGAGCACGTTAGGCCTTGGTTGCTGAACGGACAAACGCTGGATGTGCTGTTTCCAAGCTCCAGGGCGCAGCAGATGACGCGCCAAACCTTTTGGCACCGTATCAAACACTATGCCGTGCTGGCATCCATTGACAGTGAGAAGCTTTCACCGCATGTTTTACGCCATGCTTTCGCTACGCACTTGCTGAACCACGGGGCTGATTTGCGTGTCGTACAAATGTTGTTGGGGCATAGCGATCTTTCAACAACGCAAATTTACACGCACGTTGCCACTGAACGGCTGAAGCAATTGCATCAACAGCATCATCCGCGCGCCTGATATTGCAGGCGAAACAAGGGGTAGACGGCTGAACGCGCCCTTTACCGGCGGAATACACCATGAACGGGACTGAATACGATGAAAAAAGGGCTAATGGCGCTTTCCTTACTGCTCGCGGCGACGAGCAGCGCAGTACATGCCGACGACGCGGTGATTAAGCAGACGCTGACCAAACTGGGCATTGAAAAAATGGAGATCCAGCCTGCGCCGGTCGCTGGCCTTAAAACGGTGCTGACGGAAAGCGGGGTGCTCTATGTAACGGAAGATGGCAAACACCTGCTACAAGGGCCGCTCTACGCATTGGATGGCGGCACGCCGGTGAACGTGACCAACCAGATTCTGAAGGGCAAACTGGATGCCTTGCAGGATCAAATGATCGTCTACAAAGCGGCGCAGGAAAAACATGTGATTACCGTTTTCACCGATATCACCTGTGGTTACTGTCATAAACTGCATGAGCAGATGAAAGACTACAACGATCTGGGCATTACCATTCGCTACCTGGCTTTCCCGCGTCAGGGGCTGAATTCGCCGACGGAAAAAGACATGCAGTCGATTTGGTGCACCGCTAACCGTAACAAGGCGTATGACGCCGCGTCGCGCGGTGAGGCTATCTCCCCGGCAACCTGCAAGACTAATATCGGTGCGCATTATGAACTGGGCATTCAGTTCGGTGTACAAGGCACGCCAGCGATCGTGCTGGAAGACGGCACCGTGGTTCCGGGTTATCAGGCACCGAAAGAGATGTTAGCCATGCTCAATGCGCATCGAGCTGCGGCCAAACCGGGCGCGTAAATTGTCGTCAGGTTGCTCCATTAAAAACGATAACGTGTAATGCACGCCGTCACGCAGTGGAATTGAAAATACAGTGGAATTAAAAACCATACTCCGCCGGCGTCCGCTGGCGGAAGGCAGTGGGCTTCCCGCAACGCTTCCTCCGTTACTACGTCGTCTGTACGCGCAGCGCGGTGTCACCGAAGGCCAGGAATTGGATCGCAGCCTGCGCGGTCTGCTTGATTATCGCCTGCTTGATGGCATTGATGACGCGGTGGCGTTGCTGCAACAGGCGCTGGCAGAACAACGGCGCATCGTCGTGGTCGGTGATTTTGATGCCGACGGCGCGACCAGCACCGCGCTGGCCGTGTTGGCGCTGCGCAGCATGGGCGGTAGCCAGGTGACCTATCTGGTGCCGAACCGCTTTGAAGATGGCTATGGCCTGAGTCCGGAAGTGGTGGTGCAGGCAGAGAAGCTAGGCGCAGAGCTGATCCTGACGGTGGATAACGGCATTTCATCCCATGCCGGCGTGGATGATGCCCATCAGCGCGGCATTCAGGTGCTGGTGACTGACCATCACTTGCCGGGGGAAACGTTACCTGCCGCCGATGCGATGATTAACCCCAATTTGCGCGACTGTGCTTTTCCCTCCAAATCGCTGGCCGGTGTCGGCGTAGCATTTTATCTGATGATGGCGCTGTTTGTGCGTCTGCGCGACAGCGGCTGGTTTAGCCAGCAACGGTTGGCGGAACCGAAGCTGGCCGAACTGCTCGATTTGGTGGCGCTTGGCACCGTGGCCGATGTGGTGCCACTCGATGTCAATAACCGTATTCTGGTATCGCAAGGGCTGAATCGCATTCGTGCCGGTAAGTGTCGCCCTGGTATTCGCGCCTTGCTGGAAATCGCTAATCGCGATGCCAGCCAACTGGTGGCCAGCGATCTGGGTTTTGCGATTGGGCCACGTCTCAATGCGGCAGGACGTTTGGATGATATGTCGATTGGCGTGGCACTGCTGCTGTGCGATGACATCGTCGAAGCGCGGATGCAGGCCAGCGATCTGGATGCGCTCAATCTGGCGCGGCGTGAAATTGAACAAGAGATGCATGCGGAAGCCATGCAACTGTGCGAAAAGCTGGAGCACGGCCTCGATCAACTGCCCATGGGTATCGCCATGTACCACCCCGAATGGCATCAGGGAGTGGTCGGTATTCTGGCATCGCGGCTTAAAGAGCGTTTCCATCGCCCGGTGATTGCGTTTGCACCGGCGGGTGAGGGGGTGCTCAAGGGATCGGGGCGTTCGATTCCCGGTCTGCACTTGCGCGATGCGCTGGAACGCCTGGATACCTGCTATCCGGGGCTGATGGTTAAATTTGGCGGTCACGCGATGGCGGCGGGGCTATCGCTGGAAGAACATCAGTTTGATGCCTTCCGTGCGCGCTTTGGTGAACTGGTCGGCGAGTGGCTGGATGAATCGCATTTGGAAGGTGTTATCTGGTCGGACGGTGAACTGATACAAACCGAACTGAATCTGGTGACGGCAGAGATTCTGCGCGATGCCGGGCCGTGGGGACAAGCGTTTCCTGAGCCCACGTTTGACGGGCGTTTTCGTATCTTGCAGCAGAAGCTGTTGAAAGAGCGTCACCTGAAGCTGATGTTAGAGCCGGTTAACGGTGGTCCGCTGCTGGACGGTATCGCGTTTAACGTGGATACCCGTTGCTGGCCCGACAGCAGCATTCGTGAAGCTGAGCTGGCTTACCGCCTTGAGGTTAACGAATTTCGCGGTAAACGCAGCGTGCAATTGTTGATACAGCATTTATGGCCGCTGTAGTGAGTCATCGCACGCATGGGTAAAATTGCGCAAGACGGCTGTAAACCTGGCGTGTATTCCGCTAGAATAGCCGGTTTATATCCATTTTTCTCCGTCGTTTGACGGCTAACGTAAGACGCTAATCATGTTTGAAATTAATCCGGTAAAAAACCGCATTCAGGACCTGTCTGACCGGACAGCTGTTCTGAGGGGGTATCTTTGACTACGATGCCAAGAAAGAACGCCTGGAAGAAGTAAACGCCGAGCTGGAACAGCACGACGTCTGGAATGAACCTGAGCGCGCACAAGCGCTGGGTAAAGAGCGCTCCTCGCTGGAAGCGATCGTCGACACCATCGATCAGATGACACAGGGACTGGAAGACGTTTCCGGCCTGCTTGAACTGGCAGTGGAAGAGGACGACGAAGAGACGTTCAACGATACCATCACCGAAGTGGATGGGCTGGAAGCCAAGCTGGCACAGCTTGAATTCCGCCGCATGTTCTCCGGCGAATACGACAGCGCCGACTGCTACCTCGATATTCAATCTGGCTCCGGCGGCACGGAAGCGCAGGATTGGGCCAGCATGCTGCTGCGCATGTACCTGCGTTGGGCCGAGAGCAAAGGCTTCAAGACCGAAGTGATTGAAGAGTCTGAAGGGGAAGTCGCGGGTCTCAAATCGGCTACCATCAAGATTATCGGTGACTATGCGTTTGGCTGGCTGCGCACCGAGACGGGCGTGCACCGTTTAGTGCGTAAGAGCCCGTTTGACTCCGGTGGTCGCCGCCATACCTCATTCAGTTCCGCGTTTGTCTACCCGGAAGTGGATGATGATATTGATATCGAAATCAATCCAGCAGATCTGCGTATTGACGTATATCGCGCCTCCGGTGCCGGTGGACAGCACGTTAACCGTACCGAATCTGCGGTGCGTATTACCCACTTGCCCACCAACATTGTTACCCAGTGTCAGAATGACCGTTCCCAGCACAAGAACAAAGATCAAGCGATGAAGCAGCTGAAAGCGAAGCTGTATGAGTTTGAGATGCAAAAGAAAAACGCTGAGAAGCAGGTGCTGGAAGACAACAAGTCCGATATCGGTTGGGGCAGCCAGATTCGTTCCTACGTACTGGATGATTCCCGAATCAAAGACCTGCGCACCGGGGTGGAAACGCGTAATACCCAGGCTGTGTTGGATGGCGATCTGGACCGATTTATTGAAGCAAGTTTAAAAGCGGGGTTATAACAAGTCACATGGCTGAGTCACAATCACAGAGTGCCGATCAGGCGCTGGATCTGAACAACGAATTGAAAGCGCGCCGCGAAAAGCTGTCGGCGCTGCGTGAACACGGTATCGCTTTTCCTAATGATTTCCGCCGTGATTCCACTTCTGATGCGCTGCATGCGGCTTACGACGATAAAGAAAACGAAGAGCTTGAAGCGCTGGGCATCGAAGTGGTCGTGGCGGGTCGTATGATGACGCGCCGCATCATGGGTAAAGCCTCGTTCGTGACGTTACAAGATGTGGGTGGCCGCATTCAGCTGTACGTGGCGCGTGACGACCTGGCTGAAGGCATCTATAACGAACAGTTCAAAAAGTGGGATCTGGGCGATATCCTGGGCGCGCGCGGCAAGGTGTTCAAAACCAAGACCGGTGAGCTTTCCATCCATTGTACTGAACTGCGTTTGCTGACCAAGGCGCTGCGTCCGCTGCCGGACAAATTCCACGGTCTGGCGGATCAGGAAACCCGCTATCGCCAGCGCTATCTGGATCTGATTGCCAACGACGAATCGCGCAACACCTTCCGCGTGCGTTCGCAGATCATGTCCGGTATCCGCCGTTTCATGGTGGAGCGTGGGTTTATGGAAGTTGAAACCCCGATGATGCAGGTGATCCCCGGCGGTGCTTCCGCGCGTCCTTTTGTGACTCACCATAATGCGCTGGATATTGACATGTATCTGCGTATTGCGCCGGAACTGTACCTGAAGCGTCTGGTGGTTGGTGGTTTTGAACGCGTGTTCGAAATCAACCGTAACTTCCGTAACGAAGGGGTTTCGCCGCGTCACAACCCGGAATTCACCATGATGGAACTTTATATGGCCTATGCCGATTATAACGATCTCATCGAGTTGACCGAGAGCCTGTTCCGCACCCTGACGCAAGACGTGCTGGGCAGCACCAAGGTGCCTTACTGCGATCAGACGTTTGATTTTGGTAAACCGTTTGAGAAGCTGACCATGCGCGAGGCGATCTGCAAATATCGTCCGGAAACCAACGTGACGGATCTGGACGATTTCGATAAAGCATCGGCGATTGCAACGTCTCTCGGGATCAAGATCGAAAAAGGCTGGGGTCTGGGCCATATCGTGACCGAGATCTTCGAAGAAACCGCAGAAGCGAATCTGATCCAACCGACCTTTATCACCGAATATCCGGCGGCAGTTTCCCCGTTGGCGCGTCGTAATGATGACAACCCGGAAATCACCGATCGTTTCGAATTCTTCATCGGTGGGCGTGAAATCGGTAACGGCTTCTCCGAGTTGAACGACGCAGAAGATCAGGCGGAGCGTTTTGCCGATCAGGTACGCGCAAAGGATGCCGGTGACGACGAAGCCATGTTCTACGATGAAGACTACGTTACCGCGTTGGAACACGGTCTGCCGCCAACCGCGGGACTGGGCATCGGTATCGACCGTATGGTGATGCTGTTTACCAACAGCCACACCATTCGCGACGTGATCCTGTTCCCGGCGATGCGTCCGCAGAAGTAAGTTTCTTCGAACGACGGATGCGTAATAAACCCCATGCTTGCATGGAGTTTTTTTATCCCTAGTCATCCCGCGAGCCATGCTGGTAAACCCACAGAGAAAAATGCTACCGTCACTCTTCTGTTTCGGGGGGAAGTGGATCCATGATCACCTATCGTGATGGCTGGTTTGAACTGGCGTTGTTAGAAAATACCGGCGGATTTCCACGCCATACTCATGATGAATATGTGATTAGCGCCAATCTTAACGGCGTGGAGCATGTCTGGCTGGATGGCAACACCTTTGATGTCGATCCCCTGATGGTGACCACCTACAATCCGCATCAGCTACAAAGCGGTGATAACAGCGATGGGCGCTGGCAATGTGGCTCGCTCTACGTTCAACCCGGTGCGTTTCAGCATTTCTTTGGTCGTGCCTTTCAGTTTGCACAAGGCGTGCAACAGACTCCCGTTCTGGCGCAACAGTTGAAACTATTGGCAAGCCCCAGCGATGAGCCGGGCGATGGCGCGATGTATCAGGAGCGGCTGGTGCTGCTACTGGCCGCATTGATGGACAACGACATGGGCAGCTCTGCGCCGTTAAAGATGGTCAGCGAGGGTGGCAGAGTCAAACGCATCAAGGCGCGTTTACTCGATTGCCTGGCAGAACCGCCCAATCTGGATGCGTTGGCGCGTGATGAACACATTACCGTGGCGCATCTGGTGCACAGTTTTCATCAGGAAGCCGGTATGCCGCCGCTGGCATGGCTGATGCAGCGCCGTATCGGCAAAGCGCGTGAGCTGCTGCGTCAGGGCATGAGTATCAGTGAGGTTGCTCTTAG
Source organism: Symbiopectobacterium purcellii (assembly GCF_052050035.1). Taxonomy (GTDB): domain Bacteria; phylum Pseudomonadota; class Gammaproteobacteria; order Enterobacterales; family Enterobacteriaceae; genus Symbiopectobacterium; species Symbiopectobacterium purcellii_A. The sequence goes on along the minus strand of NZ_CP189882.1, from coordinate 774,735 downwards.
TTGTCAATACCGATTGAATTCTGACCCACCCCCTTTGAATTACTCGAGCGTAGCTGCTTTAGTTTTCTTCTGGATCTGACCGCTTTTCAGCTTATCTTTCAGTCGATAGCTTTGACCGCTGATTTGCGCGATATGCGCATGGTGAAGCAGCCGATCCAGCATCGCCGCCGTCAGCGTTTCATCATCTCCGAATGTCCCCGACCACTGGGTAAACGGCAGGTTGCTGGTCAGGACTACGCTGCCTGACTCATACCGTTTAGCGATAACCTGGAAGAACAGATTGGCTTCCATTTTACCGAAGGGAAGGTAGCCAACCTCATCTATGATCAACAACTTAGGCTTACCCACAACGCGATTAAGATAGCTTTTTAACTCCCCCTGACGATGTGATGCGAGCAGCTGTAGCATCAGATCTGCGGCTGTGACGAACCGAATACTCATTCCGGCCATCGCGGCTCTGTAGCCGAGTGCTGTCGCCAGGTGCGTTTTACCTACCCCGGACGGACCCAGCAAGACCAGGTTCTCCTGACGCTCGATAAACGCCAGCCCGGCCAACTCCTGGATATGACTGCGAGGTACGCCACTCGCAAAGGCGAAATCAAACTGCTCCAGCGTCTTGATCACCGGTAGGCCTGATAAACGCAAAATAGTCTGCCGGCGCCGTTCGTTCAGCCCATCATGCTGAAGCTGTAAAGCAGCTTCAAGGAAGTCGGCATGAGTGCCGTTGCTGTCGATCGTCGTCTGAGCAACGGCGGGCCACTCAGCCGGTAATCTATCGAGCTTAAGCTGCTCGCAGAGCGCTGCGATACGATCATGCTGGAGGTTCATGCTTCTACCTCCAGTAGCGCTTGATACGTAGCCAACGGGTGCTGGAGACTCTCTGTGGGTATGGGGCGCGAGCAACTCGCCGGTACCGGTGGAGGCAATGCCAGTGTTATCTTCGGCAATGGCAACAACGCAGCCCGCTCACGCGGCATGCGTTGTTCAGGCGGAATAGCGGTGGTGCCATGTTTACGGGTCTTGGCAACGGTGATCAACCACTCACCAATGCGTGCATTAGCCGCGGGGACGTCCAGTATCAGCCCAGCCTGGCGAAACGTGGCGGCAAGCGGCACAACAAAGCTGTTCTTGAGGTAATGGTTGAAGCGTTCGACCGGCTTTGTTGAATAATTTAACCGTTTGATTTACATCTTCTTTAGTTAGAATGCATTTACAGAGAATGTATTTTGTTAGAACGACAAATCAAATAGTTAGCACAATAAAAAGCATTCCGAGAGGAAAAATTAGTCGTTGAAATTTTATAATGCTTATATAAATCAGTATCTTAAATTATTCAACAAAGCCCGTTCGACCTTACCCTTAGTCTTGGCGCGGTAGGGACGGCAAACTTTAGGCGTAAAGTCATACTTCTCAGCCAGTTGCATAAGCTGTGGGTTCCAGCGATGCTTGCCGGGCCCGTAGACATCACGCTCAATAATGATGGCCTTGGCGTTGTCGAACAGCAACTGATGCGGAGTTCCGCCAAAGAACTTAAGTGCAGACTCAATGCCGTCACACCAGGCTGCGGACTCCTGGTTGCTGTAGAACTTGACGAAAGTCGCCCGGCTCCAGCCCAGCGTAGCGACGAAGGCCAGCAACGGGTTATGGCCCTGCCTGACGATGGTGAAATCAACCTGCATCTGTACGCCGGGTTCGGTCTCAAAGCGCGTGACCGCCTCAGTAACGGGCTGCTTCATGGGGTGTAGAAATGCGGTAAGCATGCTATAGCCGCCATCATATCCCCGTTGGCCTATCTCGCGCAGCAGCACACTGGCCGGTATCCACTGTGGTCTGGCAGCAGCAACGCGCTCGAGAACATACGGCTTGAACGGGTCAAGCTTGCATGTTGTAGGCATACGCGGCTTGTAACGCATGTCAGCCACCGGTAGTGGACTACGGATATATCGTTGAACGGTCTCGCGGGAGCATGAAAGCTGCCGCGCGATGGCGCGGATGGACATGCCTTGACGGTGTAAAACGTGAATCTCCACTCTGGTCTCCAATGTCATCATTGGCAGTGCCTTAAAACTGCCATTTTTACCCTAGGTGGGTCAGATTTACATCGGCAGGTGGGCCAGTTTTACATCGGTAGCGACAACTGTTCAGATTTATGAAATTGAGTCTGTGCAATCCGATTCACAATTAACGCTGGTATCGGCGTTCAATGGTACAACGGGAACGGGTAAAGCCTATGCCATTCCCACTTCACCAGCTGTTTCGGTTGAGCAATTTGCCCATGAGTTTGCATCAACGCTGGCTTATTATAGCTAAGCGACATTATTTTGATAACAGCCAGCTATGCTTCTTTGCCACATATCAGGGCATCGGCTGTAATCATTTTTAAGTCGGTTGGCTATACCAGCAGCAGCTATCAGGTTGGCAGCATATATTAACCGGAACAGGGAACGTTACTCTCACCACGCCAGATGGGCAGACCGTCACCGTTCGCTCGCAAAAGGCATGGGATGAAGCGCTGACCGGAAGGGCTGATTTAACGTCAACCTACCGAAAACGTGGCGGTTTAGGCACGGTTGATTTAAATACAATTACTGGGGAGCAGGACGGGGTTTGGTATCAAAACTCTACTGGGAATGCAAAAGCCGCTAGAAATTATCCAGTTTTAGTAGCTGGCTCACTTCTGGTTGTTGCGAATAATGCAAATGGGTTAACTGCTGCTCATCAAATGTATTTCCCGTATAATTCGCCCCGTGTTTATATCAGATATTTTCTTGCCGGTGGCGCTTGGGGTGTATGCTCTGAAATTTGGAATAGCGCCAGTCTTGTGCCGACACGAGACGACCAAGCAACTTTATCTATGACCACCGCTGCTTCTGTACACGCGTGGGCGCTAGCAAATTCATCCCGTTCATTTAGAAATGATGGGATAAACACTGACGCTTCAACTATTCGATTTGGTTCGGGCGCGTTTACAAAAGTTAACGGGACTTACTCACTATTGACCGCAGGCCCGTCAGTTTCGACAAGTGGGGTGAAAATTCAAGCTGGTGATGCAAACGGCTATGTGAGTTATAACATTTGGACAGATCGAAACCTAACGCCAGCAGACATGTACGGCGCTCGCGGAACATTGGGGACCGCTGACCTCGATACGATATTCGGGCAAGCCTACCGTGGCGTATGGGATCAAGGGGCAACTGCTAACGCTACCTTAGCCCGACACTACCCAATAGTGAGCGCGGGCAGCCTTGAGGTTATTTACAATGCGGCTAATGGTGTTGGTGTTGGTGTTGGTGTTGGTGTTGGTGTTGGTGTTATTCAACGTTATACAACCCACGCCAGCAATAGAGTATTTATCCGATATAAAGCCTCAAATACCGATGCATGGTCGGCATGGGGTGAATATTGGACAAGCGGTAATCTTGTAAAACAAACGCAAAATTCAGCTGCAAATGGCGATGTCTTAGTAGCTGGCTTAGCTGGCGGTATTGGGCGCGATTACTCACAAGTGTTGCCCGACGCAACCCTTGCTTCTGATTTTCGCGTGAATGGCGTTTGGTACGCCCGAACGGCTCAGCAATCGGACGTGCCAAACAGCGGTTATCTGCAAAACTTGTTTGGTAATCCAGCCAGCACCTACGGTGCTCAAATTTGGGTTGATGTAAGAAACAGCGCGCCGTCGTTTCGCTACAGGACAATAGAGAATAACGCCGTTGGTACATGGTGCGAATTCGCAACTTTAAATACCGCACAAACCTTTACCGGAACAAAAAACTTTACAGGTGCCCTTAATACTACAAATCTAACCATACGCCCAACATCTGGAAATACCGGCGTAGAAATTGGTCGTACAGATGCCGCTAGTTCATCGTTTATCGATTTCCAAACCAGCGGCAACGATTCCGATTATGACGTGCGCATGATTACCTCTGGCGGCTCAGCGACAATCGGCCAAGGGACTATGAATATCGTTGCCGCTTCGCTCCAATGGGGCGGCTACACGGTAATGACTACAGGCATGGACCAAACGATCGGCGGTAAGAAAATCTTTAATAGAAGTTCTGAGGCTTTACAAATAAAGGCGCTTGATGACAGTGTAAGCTGTTTTATTCGCGGTTAAAAAGCCAATGACACGGCGCATTGGTACATTGTCAAGGGAGATTCAACATATGACGTCACTTTCGCAAATCAGCATTCAACATCAGGAAGCGGCCTGGTTTTAGCGGAAGATGGCTTTGTTGAATAAATCGAACTTTCAGGGGATCGCCGGATCAGAGCACTATCATCGCTCCCGATAGCAGCTCCCCATGGCAAAGCAAAAGTTTAAAATCACCAACTGGCCCACCTACAACAAAGCACTCAGACAACGCGGCTCCCTGACGGTCTGGCTTGATGAGTCCGCCATCGCTGCATGGACTGACAGTGCTTCGCCTGAAGGTCGTGGTCGGCCGCTTTACTACACCGATATGGCTGTTACCACGGTTTTGATGATAAAGCGCGTGTTTAACCTGTCGCTCCGGGCATTACAGGGCTTTGTCGACTCGGTTTTTACACTGATGAGCCTGCCACTGCGCTGCCCGGACTACTCTCTGGTCAGTCGGCGGGCAAAAACCGTCAGTATCAGCATAAAAACGCCAACGCGTGGTGAAATCTCGCATCTGGTCATCGACAGTACCGGTCTGAAGGTCTTTGGCGAAGGTGAATGGAAAGTCAGGCAGCATGGGGCTGACAGACGAAGAGTGTGGCGCAAGCTTCATCTGGCAGCAGACAGTGCGACGCATGAGATTATCTGTGCCGACTTATCGCTCAGCGGAACGACAGATGCGCAGGCACTGCCGGGCCTGATTAACCAAACCCACCGAAAAATCAGGGAAGTGTCAGCAGACGGTGCTTATGACGCCCGTTACTGCCACGATGCGTTGCTGAGAAAGAAAATCAGGCCCCTTATCCCGCCGCGAAGCGGAGCGAAATACTGGCCGGACAAGTACTATGAACGTAACCATGCGGTGGCGAATCAGCGTCTGAGCGGGAGTAATGATATGTGGAAAAAGAAAGTGGGTTATCACCGGCGTTCAGTGGCAGAAACAGCGATGTTCCGCATAAAAACTTTGCTGGGTGGCCACCTGAGCCTGCGTAACTATAGCTAAACGACTTAATTTTGATTACATTATTTAAATGAGCTATTCAATTGATTTTAGACGTAAAGTGATATCTACACGGAAAAACGAAGGGTTGAGTATCCGAGAAACAGCGAAGCAATTTCGGATTGGCCCTGCCTCTGTATCGCGTTGGATTAATCAAATAGAGTCAAAAGCATCGACCACGCGTCAGCGAAAGATCGATAAATCCGAGTTGATAAAAGATGTTGAACAATATCCAGATGCTTACCAAAAAGAACGTGCAGAGCGTTTTGGCGTTTGTCAGAAGGCCATTTGGCAAGCGCTTAAAAAGCTGGGATTGACCTATAAAAAAAACTCTACGTCATCCGAAAGCCGACGAAAACGCCCGGCAGGGATTTCAACAAAAAAAACAACAGTATGAAAAAGAAGGTAAACCTATTGTTTTTATTGATGAAAGTGGTTTTTCACACGATGCCCCACGGACTCACGGCTATTCCCCAAAAGGTCAACGGTGTTTTGGCCTGAAGAACTGGGGAGCTAGGGGAAGAACAAATGTTATCGGCGCTTTATTAGGCACAACGCTGTTTGCTATCGGATTATTTGATATCAATATTAACAGCGATGTTTTCTATGCCTGGGTCACACAAGTCCTTATCCCAGTACTCCCTAAAAACAGTGTAATCATGATGGACAATGCCACTTTTCACAAAAAACATAATATTCAACAAGTCATCATCGATGCAGGGTATATGGTGGAGTATTTGCCTACATATTCGCCAGATCTTAACCCAATTGAGCATAAATGGGCACAAGCAAAAAGCAAAAAAAGAGAGATGGGTTGCGATACAGAGAGTTTGTTCTCAGTCCATATGGTGTAATCAAAATTAAGTCGCTTGGCTATACGATGCTCAGGTGGGTGAAGCCATGGCGATGGTCAAAGCGCTGAATCGTATGACGTTGTTGGGTATGCCACACAGCGTCAGGATCGGATAACAGGTGTAGCAGAGGGAGTCATCCTGTCGGCTAATTCTGATTTATTCAACAAAGCCGCGGAAGATGGTAGCGCAAGGATAACTATCGCCGCTGGCAGACTTGCATATGTTAGGCGAGATGGCGTCAACCGACCTATTTTGGCAAGAGGCCTTAACGCCGTAGCCGACGCCAACGGCTTCTGGAAAACAGCAAGCCCGGTAGTGAAGCTATTTGCCGATGGCACCAGCGAACTCACCAGCGAAGCCGAAGGCATCACCACCGAACGCCTGAGCGAAGGCGTGTACCGCATTTTCGGCTGTTTGGGCCTGAATGCCGATCGCGCCTGGGGCGGTGATGAGGGCGGTATCGATGTGCCGATGTGCCGCAACAAGTTACCGCGCCTGTGGGTGGACTATGGCGGCGATGAGGGCAGGTCGCAGATAAACCCGGATGGCTCTATCGTCATTCGAACCTATCATCGGCCACACCCGGATGCGCCGGTGGTCGCACGTAACGAGATTGAAGGCTACGCCAACGGCGACCCGATCGATATTCCGCACGACACCTTTATCTCGGTACGGGTACAAATGCCGGAGGTTGAAGTACAGAAGGCGGTAGTTGAAACGGTGCCCAATGAGGTTGAAAGCGACGTTATTTTGGAAACCTCAGCGCCAGTGTGAATGACCCCCAGGTCGGTCAGAGATGGCCGACCTGACTGGGTTTGGCGCATAATCCCTCAACCTGAAATTTTTTCTCGCAGCGGTGATATCCTCGCTGTGTGAGCCTAAATATATTTTTATAATCCCATCAAAATCAATCGATAAGCATTAAGTTGCGCGTCCTGCCCCGCTGTTATTCCATTACGGAACTTATCATTCCAATTCGGCATTTCATAACCCTTCCTACAGCACCGTATAGTCTACTTATCCAATTTTTAACTTTGTTAAGGCGATTGTGAACTATCTCCCTTTGTTCGCTGACGTGAAGCAGCGCGTAGTGTTGGTGGTCGGCGGTGGTGAGGTAGCAACGCGCAAGATTGATTTGCTGTTGCGTGCGGGTGCCGACGTGCATGTGGTGGCCAAATCCCTGGCAGAGCCGCTATTGGCAAAGCACAACGCCGGTCAGTTGCACTGGCTGGCTCAGGCGTTTTCCCCAGAACAGGTAGATAAGGCCTTCCTGGTGATCGCCGCCACCGATGACGTGGCGTTGAACGCGGCGGTGTCTCAAGCGGCGCAGCAGCGCTATCGCCTGGTTAACGTGGTGGATGACCAGCCCAAATGCTCGTTTATTTTTCCGTCTATTGTCGATCGTTCGCCGTTAGTGGTGGCGATTTCGTCGGGCGGACAAGCGCCGGTTTTGGCGCGTTTACTGCGCGAGAAGCTGGAAGCATTGCTGCCTGCCAGTTTGGGCGATATGGCCCGAGTGGCAGGGGAATGGCGCGATCGCGTCAAAGAGCGGTTTCATTCGATGCGTGCGCGCCGTCAGTTTTGGGAGCGGCTGTTTAATAGCCCTTTTGCTGACCAGATAGCCGCCGGGCAACAGGCGGTGGCTGAGGAAACCCTGCGCCAGCAGTTGGATCAACCGCAGCAGGTGCCGGGGGATGTAGCGCTTGTGGGCGCCGGGCCGGGAGACGCCGGTTTGTTGACCTTGCGTGGTTTACAACTTATCCAATTGGCGGATGTGGTGCTCTATGACCATCTGGTGAGCCCGGAAGTTCTGGAGTTGGTGCGCCGTGATGCGGAGAAAATCTGCGTCGGCAAGCGCGCCTCCGCACACTCATTGCCGCAGGGGGAGATCAACCGTCTGCTGTTTACGTTGGCATCGAGCGGTAAACGCGTGGTGCGACTGAAAGGCGGCGATCCGTTTATCTTTGGACGCGGCGGTGAGGAAGTGCAATACCTGGCAAAAGCCGGGATTCCCTTCCAAATCGTACCGGGAATCACGGCGGCGGCTGGCGTTACCGCTTATGCCGGTATCCCGCTCACCCACCGTGATTACGCACAAAGCGTACTGTTTATTACCGGGCACTGTCGTCCCGACGGGGAAGCGCTCGATTGGTCCACGCTGGCGCGGGGGCGTCAGACGCTCGCTATCTATATGGGCACGGTGAAAGCGGCGGAAATCAGCCAGCAATTGATCGCCCATGGGCGTGCACCGGATACGCCAGTGGCGGTGATTAGCCGTGGTACGCGAGCGGATCAGTCCGTGAACATCGGCACGCTGGCACAGTTGGAGGCCTTGGCGCATCAGGCGCCGACGCCGGCATTATTGGTGATTGGCGAGGTGGTTGCACTGCACCATCAGCTCGACTGGTTTGGTCTACAGGCGCAGGAGACCGGGCAAACCGGACGTTCTGCGCTCGTGAATTTGGCTTGAGGAAGGGTTATGGACGAGAAACGACTGACGCATCTGCGACAGCTTGAAGCGGAAAGCATACATATCATCCGCGAAGTGGCGGCAGAATTCAGTAATCCGGTGATGATGTACTCCATTGGTAAAGATTCTTCCGTCATGCTGCATCTGGCGCGCAAGGCATTCTACCCCGGCACGTTGCCGTTTCCGCTGCTGCATGTGGATACCGGGTGGAAGTTTCGTGAGATGTATAACTTCCGCGATCGCACCGCGAAAGCCTATGGTTGCGAACTGCTGGTGCACCGTAACCCCCAAGGCGAAGCGTTAGGGATTAACCCGTTTGTACACGGCAGTGCCAAACACACCGATATCATGAAAACCGAAGCGTTGAAGCAGGCGCTGGATAAATACGGCTTTGATGCCGCGTTCGGTGGGGCACGACGTGATGAAGAGAAATCTCGCGCCAAAGAGCGTATTTACTCCTTCCGTGACCGGTTTCATCGCTGGGACCCGAAAAATCAGCGCCCAGAGCTGTGGCATAACTACAACGGCCAGATTAACAAAGGGGAAAGCATTCGCGTGTTTCCGCTCTCCAACTGGACGGAACTGGATATCTGGCAATACATTTATCTGGAAAATATTGACATTGTGCCGCTCTATCTGGCCGCCCCGCGTCCGGTGCTGGAGCGTGATGGCATGTTGCTGATGGTGGATGACGATCGTATCGATCTGCAACCGGGCGAGGTTATCGAACAGCGTATGGTGCGCTTCCGTACCCTCGGCTGCTGGCCGCTGACCGGCGCGGTGGAATCACACGCGCAGACGCTGCCGGAAATTATTGAAGAGATGCTGATCTCGACCACCAGCGAACGGCAAGGGCGCGTCATTGACCGGGATCAGGCCGGATCGATGGAACTGAAAAAGCGTCAAGGGTATTTCTAAGGAATCGTCAAATGAACCAAAGCATTGCACAACAGATTGCCGATCAGGGTGGCGTCGAAGCCTATTTGCACGCGCAGCAGCACAAAAGTTTACTGCGTTTTCTGACCTGCGGCAGCGTGGATGACGGCAAAAGTACCTTGATTGGCCGTTTGCTGCATGACACGCGTCAGATATACGAAGATCAGCTTTCCACGTTACACAACGACAGCAAGCGGTTAGGCACACAAGGGGAGAAGCTGGATCTGGCGTTGCTGGTGGACGGTTTGCAGGCCGAGCGTGAGCAAGGCATTACCATCGATGTCGCTTACCGCTATTTCTCCACGGAAAGACGCAAATTCATTATTGCCGATACCCCCGGTCATGAGCAGTACACCCGTAATATGGCGACCGGGGCCTCGACCTGCGATCTGGCGATCCTGTTGATCGACGCGCGCAAAGGTGTACTGGATCAAACCTGCCGCCATAGCTTTATTGCCACGTTGCTTGGCATCCGCCATCTGGTGGTCGCAGTGAACAAAATGGATCTGGTGGACTACCAGCAAACGGTATTTGAGCAGTTCAAGCAGGATTATCTCGATTTTGCCCAGCAGCTTCCGTCATCGTTGCAGGTGACCTTTGTGCCTATTTCTGCGCTGGATGGCGATAACGTTGCGACGCCGAGCACCACCATGCCGTGGTACAGCGGCCCGACGCTGCTGGACGTACTGGAAACGGTGGATATCACGCGCCAGAGCGATACGCAGCCGATGCGTTTCCCGGTGCAGTATGTGAATCGGCCTAACCTGGATTTTCGCGGTTATGCCGGAACGCTGGCCTCCGGCGTGGTGCAGGTCGGGCAGCGCGTGAGGGCGCTGCCGTCGGGTGTGACCTCCTCTGTGGCACGCATCGTGACCTTTGATGGCGACTTGCAACAGGCGCATTCGGGGGAGGCGATCACGCTGGTGCTGGCCGATGAAGTGGACATCAGCCGTGGCGATCTGTTGGTGCCGGAAACGGATAATCTGCGTGCGGTGCAGCATGCGCAGGTCGATGTGGTGTGGATGGCGGAGCAACCCTTGGTGCCGGGACACAGCTATGACATCAAGGTTGCAGGCAAAAAAAACCGCGCGCGAGTGGACAATATTCAGTATCAGGTTGAGATCAATTCGCTGACGCAGCGTGTGACAGAGAGTTTGCCGTTGAACGGCATTGGTCTGGTGGATTTGACCTTTGATGAGCCGCTGCTGCTGGAGCCCTATCAGCAAAATGCCACCATGGGAGGTATGATTTTTATCGACAGACTGAGCAACGTGACTGTTGGTGCCGGCCTGGTGCGCGAGGCGATTGCTCAGGTGGCGCAGGATGCGTCTGCCTACAGTGCATTTGAGCTAGAGCTGAATGCGTTGGTGCGCCGCCACTTCCCGCATTGGGGTGCGAGCGACCTGCTGGGAGGGAAGTAGCATGGCGTTGCCTCCCGAAGAGAAGTATCACGCCGTTGATGGTAATCGTGATGACAACACTCAAGATGACAACATTGTCTGGCACGATCACCCGGTGGCACGCCGCGATCGGGAGCGGTTGCACCGCCACCAAGGGGCGGTTATCTGGTTTACAGGTCTGTCAGGGTCGGGAAAGTCCACGCTGGCAGGGCAACTGGAACAGCGCTTACACCAACTCGGCGTCAGCACCTATTTGCTTGATGGCGACAATGTGCGCCACGGGTTGTGCCGCGATCTGGGCTTCTCCGATGCCGATCGGCGCGAGAATATCCGACGTGTGGGCGAAGTGGCCAGCCTGATGGTGGATGCCGGACTGGTGGTGCTGACGGCGTTTATTTCGCCTCATCGCGCGGAGCGCCAGATGGTGCGCGAATCGTTGCCGGAAGGAAAGTTTATCGAAGTGTTTGTCGATACCCCGTTGGCCGTGTGCGAAGCGCGCGATCCTAAAGGATTGTATAAGAAAGCACGCGCCGGCACGCTGACCAATTTTACCGGTATCGATGCCGTCTATGAGCCGCCACACGCGCCCGAACTGCGCTTGGAGGGCGAACAATTGGTAACAAATTTGACCGATCAGTTATTAGATCTGCTGCACAGTCGAGCTATTATCAAAGTCTGATTTGCTCTGTCAGGTGTCACTGCCTTTCGCAGTGGGGCGGAGTGTTACAGGGTAGACTATGCAGAACGTAACGCAGTTATCGGTGTGTAAAAAGCGTGTGGTGCGTGAAGATGAACGTATCTACCCGTCAATGGGTGCTATCGCCGGTTTTTCTTTCTACTGGCTGGCCTTTGTGGTGCCGATTTGGGTCTATGGCTCGAATACTACGCTGTTTTTTATGCTCTACACCTGGCCGTTTTTTTTGGCACTGATGCCGCCCTCCGTGCTGATCGGCGTGTTTTTCAGTGTGATTTTCAAAGGCAATATGACGCTGATGGTGTTGTGCAGCGGCGCAGTGATTGTCTGTCTGTTCTGGTTGGTGTTTTCACTGATCACCGGGTGGTGAGGTGCGGCGTAAATCGCCGCTATTTGTTACAGACGTTTAACAAATGTGACTGGTATCTCCTCGCGCGCACCGTTCCTCGTGTTTCTTCTCTCGCTCTGCAACAACGCTTTTATGGCTCGGGTTACCCGCTTTACACCAAATGAACCGTACTCAGGTGCGTTAATCCGCCCTGATAATATGGAGTCGAAGGCAAAGTTATGGGATGATTAGGCGGTTTTTCAGGGGGCGGGATGGGAAAGCTAACGCTGTTATTATTGATTTTGCTCGGTTGGCTGCAATATTCGCTGTGGCTGGGTAAAAATGGCATTCATGACTATGTTCGGGTTAAAGACGACGTGGCTGTCCAACAGGGCAACAACGGCAAGCTCAAAGCCCGGAACGAACAGCTGTTTGCGGAAATCGACGATCTTAACGGTGGGCAAGAGGCCATTGAAGAGCGTGCGCGCAATGAACTGGGCATGATCAAACCGGGTGAGAGCTTCTATCGTCTGGTGCCGGATCAATCCGGTCGTCGTGCGGCGACGGCGCCTTCCTCTGCGAATTCTGGCGCATCTAACGCCCTGTAATCTTCTAACCCTATGACGTCACGTTAACCCATGTCTGAACCGCTGGTCTCCTTACCTGAGGTTGTCGCCGTTCTGCCCGCCGCCGGAAACGGCAGCAGAATGGAGTGCGACTGTCCAAAGCAATATCTCACCCTCCATGGAAAAACGCTGCTGGAACACACGTTGGCTGCGTTGTTTCAGCATCCACACATTCAGCGTGCCGTGGTGGTTATCAGCCCTGACGACTGGCGCTTTAGCGCCTTGCCGTTGGCACAAGACCCGCGCATCAGCGTGGTGTTCGGCGGCAAACAGCGGGCTGATTCGGTGCTGGCCGGCTTGCGCGCGGTCAGCGATGCGCCCTGGGTGTTGGTGCATGACGCCGCCCGCCCGTGTTTACATCTTCAGGATCTGGATCGCTTGTTACAGCTTATCCGGCACTGCGACGTGGGCGGTATTCTTGCTGCACCGGTGCGAGATACCATGAAACGTAGCCAGGGTGAGGCGATTGAGCACACGGTTGATCGCCGCGATTTATGGCATGCTTTGACGCCGCAACTGTTTCCACGGTTATTATTACAAGATTGCCTGGAGTGCGCGTTACAACAAGGTGCTGTCGTGACCGATGAAGCGTCTGCGCTGGAGTTTTGCGGCTATCATCCACAGATTGTTGCAGGGCGCGCTAATAATATTAAAGTAACGGGTCCAGAGGATTTGGCGCTGGCCGAGTTCTACCTGGCGCGATTGGCACCGCCAAGCGTGTGAATCCCGATAGGCTTACAGAGGTAAGTGATTCGCGGGAATGAGCGTAGCCAACACACTGGCAACTTGAAGTATCACGGGTATAGATCTCATGTTTCATAACCATTCGATAATCAAGGAGAATAACCCCATGCGTATTGGTCACGGTTTTGATGTCCACAAACTGGGCGGCGAAGGCCCATTGGTGATCGGCGGGGTTCGTATTCCTTACCCTCAGGGATTGTTGGCGCATTCTGATGGGGATGTGTTGCTGCATGCGGTAACTGATGCGCTGCTCGGTGCGGCGGCGCTCGGCGATATCGGTAAACTGTTTCCCGACACCGATCCCGCCTACAAAGGCGCGGATAGCCGCGAACTGCTGCGCCAGGCGTGGCAGCGGATACAAGAAAAAGGCTATCGACTGGGCAATCTGGATGTCACTATCATTGCGCAAGCGCCGAAAATGGCCCCGCACATTCCGCAAATGCGGGTGAATCTGGCTGAAGATCTTCACTGCCATATGGATGATGTCAACGTAAAAGCCACCACCACTGAGCAGCTCGGATTTACCGGGCGTGGCGAAGGAATTGCCTGTGAAGCGGTTGCGCTGTTGGTGAAAGATGAACGGAGCGCAGTGGTCGCATGGTAATGCAGCAAGAACCCGCTACGCTCAACATGGAAAGCCTGTTCTGGCTGCATGGTGAACCGCAGGCGACAGGGATGCTCAAAGCAACCGCCGATGATTTCCGCGTAGTGGAAGAGCTGGGTTTTGCGCCGGACGGCGATGGCGAACATGTGCTGGTTCAGGTACGTAAACGTGGCTGCAACACCTAGTTTGTGGCGGAAGCGTTGGCGAAATTCGCCCGTATTCCCGCGCGTGCCGTGAGTTATGCTGGCTTGAAAGACCGGCATGCGGTGACGGAGCAGTGGTTTTGCGTGCATGTGCCGGGCAAAGCGTTACTAGATTTCTCCGCGTTTGCGCTTGAAGGGTGTGAAATCCTTAACAGTGCCCGTCATCGGCGCAAACTGCGTATCGGTGCGTTGCGCGGAAATCAGTTTACGCTGACGCTGCGCAATATTAGCGACCGTGCTGCCGTCGAGGCACGGCTAGCCGCGATTGTCGAACAGGGCGTGCCGAACTATTTTGGCAGTCAGCGCTTCGGTCGCGGTGGCAACAACCTGATTCAGGCGGCACGTTGGGCCAGAGAAGAGATTCGCGTCAGTGAGCGCAGCAAGCGTAGCTTCTATCTGTCGGCCAGTCGTAGCGCGCTGTTCAATCTCATTGTGAGCCAACGTTTGAGTCAGGGGTTGGCAACGCAGGTGCTGGAAGGTGATGCGCTGCAACTCGCCGGGCGTGGCAGTTGGTTTGTGGCAAATGGAGATGAAGTGACGATACTGCAAACGCGCGTTGATCAGCGTGAGCTGTGCGTGACGGCTCCGCTGCCCGGCGATGGCGATCCTGGCACTCAGGGTGACGCGTTGGCGTTTGAACAGCGTTGCTTGGCGGGGCACGAGACGCTGCTTGGATTGCTGCGTCGCGAACGGGTCGAGGTTGCGCGTCGTGCCGCGCTGCTGTATCCGCAGCAGATGTGCTGGTCTTGGCTGGATGAAACGTCGGTCACGCTGGATTTCTGGCTACCGGCGGGCAGCTTTGCCACCAGCGTTGTGCGCGAACTCATCACGCCGCTGGAGCAGATGGATATCGCTGATTGAGATGCTGTAATTTGATGTAGTACTGATGTAGTACCTATGCAACAAGGATGCGAGCTCACGGCAAGGCATTGCTGTTATTGAGTAAAGTGATGAAGACGTTAATCACGACTGAGGCTGACGGGATAGGGTGAACAAGCGCATGCAAACGATGCTGACATTGTTGCGTCAGCAGGGCATTCATGACGAGCGATTGCTTAAGGCTATCGAGGCTGTGCCGCGTGAGCGTTTTGTCGACGAAGCCTTTGAGCATAAGGCTTATGAAAATACCGCGCTGCCGATAGGCTCCGGTCAAACCATCTCTCAGCCTTATATGGTTGCTCGCATGACGGACCTGTTGCAATTGACGCCCGCGTCTCGCGTGCTTGAAATTGGCACCGGGTCCGGCTACCAAACGGCGGTTTTGGCGCATTTGGTAAAGCAGGTTTTTTCCGTTGAGCGTATCAAAGGGTTGCAGTGGCAGGCTAAACGACGGTTGAAGCAGCTGGATCTGCATAATGTTTCCACCCGGCACGGTGATGGCTGGCAAGGCTGGCCGTCACGCGGCCCGTTTGATGCCATTATTGTGACGGCGGCGGCGCCTGAAATTCCGAATGCGCTGATAGCGCAATTGGATGAAGGGGGCATTATGGTGCTCCCGGTGGGAGAACAGTCGCAAACGTTACAACGCATACAACGCCACGGAGGCGAATTTGTGGTTAATACCATTGAAACGGTTAAATTTGTTCCACTGGTCAAAGGCGAACTAGCCTGATACCTTTGCAAGCACGTTTTGGGTATCAGTCATTTACGATTTATTTCAATAGAACGTAGTTCAATAAAACCCTGTCATAGTGAGAACATGTTGATATTGTTAGCATTGAGTGGGTGCTAATGCGGTGATGACAGGGTGGACCCTGAGTGGTCTCATTAAGGTATTGAATTAGTGTTACGGTTATAGGGGAGCAAGGCGCATGGGAAGCCAAACGAGAACACTGCGTCAGATGGCGGCATGCACGGCAATTATTCTGGGGTTGGCGGGATGTTCCAATAACGACAGCAAACCCGCTCCAATCAGCAGCGTGGGCGGTCAGGGCAATAGCAGCAGCCGCGGTGGAATGCTCGCGACTGCGCCTTCTAATATATCATCTTCCGGCGATGCGCCGATCACCACGCGCGATGGCCGTATTGTCTACAACCGTAGCTATAACGCCATTCCCAAAGGCAGCTACGGCGGCAGCACTTATACGGTAAAACGCGGTGATACGTTGTTCTACATCGCCTGGATAACCGGCAGTGATTATCGCGAGCTGGCCCAGCGCAATAATGTCGCTGAGCCCTATAGCTTGAATGTCGGACAGGTACTTCAGGTGAGTGACGGTTCTTCCGCGCCTGTGAGCAGCGGAACGACCGGAGGCGGAGGCATGCTGGCAGGCAGCGCGGGCAGCAGCAGCGGTGGTATGCTGGCACCTTCCGATGCCACGCGTGGCGGCGTACCTCAGCCGCCATCAATGACGCAAATTCAAACAACGCAGGTTGATTCTCAGTCAACTAATGCGTATTCTGGAAATTCGGGTAAACAGAATGTAGGTAAGATGTTGCCTTCCACTGTAGCTGCCGTGACGGCTCCTGTGAGCGCCCCAGCGGCTGTTGAAAGCAGTGCTCCTGCTGTCGGCAGCTGGCGTTGGCCTACTGAGGGGAAAGTCATAGATAGTTTCTCCGCGTCGGAGGGGGGAAACAAAGGGATTGATATCGCTGGCACTCGTGGGCAACCGATCATGGCGACCGTTTCAGGGCGCGTCGTGTATGCGGGCAACGCTTTGCGCGGGTACGGTAATCTGATCATCATCAAACACGACGATGATTACCTGAGCGCCTATGCCCATAATGACACTATGCTGGTCCGGGAACAACAAGAGGTCAAGGCGGGTCAACAGATCGCTACCATGGGTAGCACCGGAACCAGTTCAGTACGCTTGCATTTTGAAATTCGTTACAAGGGGAAATCCGTAAACCCGCTGCGTTACCTTCCGCAGCGATAAATCGGGCAGAGTATTTCGGTATTCTGCCAAGGGATCACGGGTAGGAGCCACTTATGAGCCAAAGCACGCTGAAAGTTAACGAGTTACATGATGATCCCGAGTTCGAGGAAAATGGACTTGATGTTTTTGACGAAAAGGCGTTAGCGGAGGATGAAGCGGGGGATAATGAGGCATCCGACGATGAGTTGTTATCCCAAAGTGCAGCCCAGCGCGTGCTGGATGCTACCCAACTCTATTTAGGAGAGATCGGTTACTCTCCGCTTCTGACCGCTGAAGAAGAAGTCTTTTTTGCCCGTAGAGCGCTGCGCGGTGATGTTTCATCGCGACGCAGTATGATTGAAAGCAACCTGCGGCTGGTGGTTAAAATCGCCCGTCGCTACAACAATCGCGGTCTGGCGCTGTTGGATCTCATCGAAGAAGGTAATCTTGGTTTGATCCGTGCGGTTGAGAAGTTCGATCCTGAAAGGGGTTTCCGCTTTTCAACCTATGCCACATGGTGGATTCGCCAGACGATTGAACGGGCTATCATGAACCAAACCCGTACCATACGTCTGCCTATCCATATCGTAAAAGAATTGAACGTTTATCTGCGTACCGCGCGTGAACTTTCGCATAAGCTGGATCACGAGCCCAGTGCGGAAGAGATTGCCGAGCAGCTCGACAAACCCGTTGATGACGTAAATCGCATGTTACGCTTGAATGAGCGTATCACATCGGTCGATACGCCATTGGGCGGGGACTCTGATAAAGTGCTGCTGGATATTCTGGCGGATGAAAAAAACAACGGACCAGAAGACACCACGCAAGACAACGATATGAAACAGAATATCGTTAAATGGTTGTTTGAACTGAACGCTAAACAGCGTGAAGTGCTGGCCCGTCGTTTTGGGCTGCTGGGATATGAAGCAGCAACGCTTGAAGACGTTGGTCGTGAAATTGGCTTAACCCGTGAACGCGTGCGCCAAATCCAAGTGGAAGCTCTGCGCCGTCTGCGTGAAATTTTGCAAGTACAGGGCTGGATATTGGAGAGCTGTTCCGTGAATAACGAAGCAGAAACGATTGCCGTATTTGCACGTTGAGGTCAAATAAAAGAGGTGGGGAAAACCCCACCTCTTTTCTATGCGTTATTACTGCGTATTAACGAACGGTATTGGCCGACAAGAAATCAACGATCTCGCCTACCTTGATCATCTTTTTCTCACCGTCACGACGATATTTATATTCAATCTCGTCGTTATCCAGATTGCGATCGCCAATGACGATAGTGTGCGGCACGCCGATCAATTCCATATCCGCAAACATCACACCCGGGCGCTCTTTACGATCGTCGAGTAGCACATCGATGCCCTTGGCGCGCAGCTGCTGATAAATGTCTTCAGCCAGCTCTTTTACGCGGAACGATTTGTGCATGTTCATCGGCAGGATCGCCACCTGGAAAGGCGCGATGGCGTCATGCCAGATAATGCCGCGATCGTCGTGATTCTGTTCGATGGCGGCCGCGACCACGCGCGTCACTCCGATACCGTAGCAGCCCATGGTCAGAATCTGGTTACGACCATCTTCACCTTGTACGCTGGCTTGCAGTGCCTGAGAGTATTTGGTGCCCAGTTGGAAGATATGACCCACTTCAATGCCGCGTTTGATTAACAGCGTGCCTTTCCCGTCCGGGCTGGCATCGCCTTCAACCACGTTGCGGATATCAGCCACTTGCGGCAGTGCAACGTCACGCTCCCAGTTAACACCGAAGAAGTGTTTGCCGTCCTGGTTTGCCCCAGCGCCAAAATCGCTCATTGCCGCGACGGTGCGATCGATAATCACCGGTATCGGCATATTAACCGGGCCTAGTGAGCCCGGACCCGCACCAACGATGTTGCGAATCTCAGCCTCGGTTGCGAAGGTCAGCGGGCTGTCGACCTGCTCCAGTTTTTCCGCTTTCACTTCATTCAGCTCGTGATCGCCACGCACCAGCAGAGCAATCAGCGTGTGGCCGCTCTCTTGTGTCGCTTTCACCAGCAGCGTTTTGACCGTTTTTTCGATCGGCAGGTTAAATTGCTCAACCAGCTCGGCGATGGTTTTGGCGTTAAGGGTATCAACCAGACGCATCTCTTCTTTCGCTTCGGCACGTCCCAGTGTGGGGGCAACGGCTTCAGCAAATTCGATATTGGCAGCGTACTCGGAGTCGGTAGAGAACACGATGTCATCTTCGCCGCTCTGCGCCAGCACCTGGAATTCGTGTGATGCGCTGCCACCGATGGAGCCGGTGTCCGCCTGAACCGCGCGGAAGTTCAACCCCATGCGGCTAAATGCACGGCTATAGGCGTCGTACATCGCGTCATAGGTGACCTGCAACGATTCCTGCGAGGTGTGGAACGAGTAAGCATCTTTCATGATGAATTCGCGAGAACGCATCACCCCGAAACGTGGGCGCACTTCATCGCGGAATTTGGTCTGGATCTGGAACAGATTCAGCGGCAGCTGCTTATAAGAGCTCAGTTCGTTGCGCACCAGCTCGGTAATCACTTCTTCATGCGTTGGGCCGAGAACAAACGGGCGGTCACCGCGATCGACAAAGCGCAGCAATTCCGGGCCATACTGTTCCCAGCGGCCACTCTCCTGCCACAGATCGGCGGGTTGTACCACGGGCATGGAAATCTCGATAGCACCGGCGTTGTTCATCTCTTCACGCACGATGTTTTCGACTTTCTTCAAAACCCGGTAGCCGGTCGGCAACCAGGTGTATAACCCGGAGGCCAGCTTGCGGATCATCCCGGCGCGCAGCATAAACTGATGGCTGATGACTTCCGCGTCGGCAGGCGTCTCCTTCAGGGTGGAGAGCAGATATTGGCTAGTACGCATGGTGTTTTAGTTCCGTCAGAACGCAAAGTAATGGGCACCGATGTGCCCCAAAACGAGATGCAAAGGGCGGTATGGGCCCTTAAACACGGTAAAGTGGCTTAGTGTAACAGTGACTTTCCTTCGTCAAAAGTGTGCGGCGTGAATTTTATGGCGCGCAGGTCATGGATAACGATTCAATGTGCGCTTAGCGCGGTGCTGGCTCAAGGCTAAGCACTTCTGTCTGCATGGCTGTTACGCGCCAGCGCACGTTGAATTCGAGCAGCAGGGCGGCGTAATCGCGCGAGACTTCCCCTTTGCGGTACGCCGGGCGCGGATCCTGATTCAATACCTGGGTGATAAAACGGCGCAGGTGCGGGTAAGTGGATTGATGTTGCGCCAGTTGTTGCTCTGCCAGTGCAGAAAAATGCACGGGCATCGCGGTGTCTGGTGCCTGTTGCGCGAAGCCGCCAATGGCATCAGGCACGCTCTCCGCAAAGGGCAAATAGGGTTTGATATCAACCACTGGCGTACCATCGACCAGATCGAGGCTGCCCAGCTGTAAGATAACGCTGTCGCCTGTGGTTTTTATCCCTTTCAGTCTGACCAGCGACATACCGATGGGATTCGGGCGAAACGTGGAACGTGTGGCGAAAACCCCCATACGCACATTCCCGCCCAAACGGGGAGGGCGCACCGTTGGGCGCCAGCCCTGTTCCATGGTGTGGTGAAAAACAAACAGCACCCAAATATGGCTGAACGCGTCCAGCCCACGCACCGCGTCTGGCTGGTGGTAGGGCGGCAGAAGATGCAGTTCTCCGTCGCCATCTTCAATCAGGCCGGGTTGCCGTGGCACGGCGAATTTTTCTTTATAAGGCGAACGGATAACGCCAATCTGATCGAAATGATAGGTGGTCATTGCCCGGCTTTATTGAGAAGAAATTTTCAGTGCAGTGCCTTCACAAATGGCCTGTCGATAGCAGCCTGCAACACCTCTGACTACCTGGCAGTTGTGCACCAGAACCGCATTGGCGCGCATCGCTGTTGCACGCGTTTGCATACGGCGGAGGGCATTTGCAACCGTCGCCATCGTATCTTGCATGCTTGCCTGACATACAGAGCCGGACACTTCGCCCATATCGTGGAACGGTTTACCCACCAGCTCTTCCGCACTGTTATACAGCACGGCGGTTGCCGGACGCGGAGCCGGTTTTGCTTTCGCCGGGGCTTCGACAGCCGGCTCGACAGCCGGCTCGATAACCGGTTGCGGTGCGGGTGCCGTTTTGGGTTGCAGCAGGGAACATCCTGTTAGTGACAGCGCTAAAAACACGAGCGGTATAGCACGCATAGCATTTCCTCTTTACTCTTCATCTTTTGAAGTGCGCTTATTGAAGCAAGCTACGACACAAATAACAAGACGGGCACCGAGGCCCGCCTTGAAATAATTGTCACTCGCGTATTGGATGATATTACCAGCCTTTCACCGCGCCGCCGTTGAAAATTTTGTTGGCCGCTTCATAAACTTCGTCTGACTGGTAGGCCTGAACGAATTTCTTCACGTTAGCCGCGTCTTTGTTGTCTTCACGCGACACAATCAGGTTGACGTACGGAGAGTCTTTCTCTTCCACGAACAGACCGTCTTTGGTCGGTGTCAGGTTAATCTGGCTGGCATAGGTGGTGTTGATGATAGCCAGTGCGATTTGATCGTCATCCAGAGAGCGCGGCAGTTGCGGTGCTTCCAGCTCGACCAGTTTCAGGTTTTTCGGGTTTTCAACCACGTCCAGCACGGTCGGCAGCAGGCCAACGTTATCTTTCAGTTTGATCAAACCCTGTTTTTGCAGCAGCAGCAGAGAGCGACCCAGGTTGGTCGGATCGTTAGGCAGTGCGATTTGCGCCCCGTTTTGCAGCTCGTCTAATGATTTGATTTTTTTGGAATAGCCAGCGATCGGGTAGACAAAGCTATTGCCAACAGCAACCAGTTTGTAACCACGGTCTTTGATCTGTTGATCCAGATAAGGCTTGTGCTGGAAGGCATTCAGGTCAATATCCCCTTTGCTCAGCGCTTCGTTCGGCAGCACGTAATCGTTAAAGGATACCAGTTCCACGGTCAGGCCATATTTGTCTTTAGCCACTTTTTGTGCAACTTCAGCAACTTGCTGCTCAGCACCCACGATAACACCGACTTTGATGTGGTTCGGGTCTTTTTCTTCTTGTCCGCAGCCTGTCAGCGCCAGCGCACCCAGTAACGCACCCAGTGCGGCGACGGTTTTAAATTTGATTGTCATTTCCTTAACCTCTGCATATTTAACGTTTTGCGGCCTGCCGTCAGCGGCATAGTCCGACGTGTAGTAAAACTTATTTATGAGTAACTGCCCGTACCGTGCGATCGCCTACGAATTGGATCAGGTAGACCAGAACAACCAGTAATATTAATACCGTATTCATGACTGCCGCGTTATAACCAATGTATCCATACTGATAACCAATTTGACCTAACCCACCGGCACCGACTGCACCCCCCATAGCAGAATAGCCTACCAAGGTGATAAGTGTGATGGTGGCGGCATTGATAAGACCGGGAAGTGCTTCTGGCAGCAGAATCTTACGAATGATCTGTAACGGTGTTGCGCCCATAGCGCGCGCCGCTTCGATCAATCCGCTGGAGATTTCCAGCAGGGCGTTTTCTACCATACGCGCGATAAACGGCGCCGCACCAACGGTCAATGGCACAATGGCGGCCTTCAGCCCGATAGAGGTACCGACGATGGCGCGGGTGAACGGAATCATCCACACCAGCAAAATAATGAACGGAATAGAACGGAAAATATTCACCAACGCTGACAGCGTGCGATACAGCGGCGGATTGGCAACGATCTGACCCGGGCGGGTAATATAAAGCATCACGCCAACCGGCAATCCCAGCACAAAGCCAAAGAAGCCGGATACAAATGTCATCACGACGGTTTCCCAAACGCCTTTCGCCATCAACCACATCATTGCTTCAGACATAGCCCAGCACCTCAACTTTCACATGGTGTTCCTGTAAAAACGCGATGGCGGCCACCGTGTCCTGTTCTTCGCCGTGCATTTCGGCCAACATGATGCCGAATTTAACGCCGCCTGCGTAATCCATCTGCGCACTGATGATATTGTTATTGATGTTAAAGCGGCGCGCGATAGTCGAGAGTAACGGCGCATCGACGGATTGACCGGTAAACTCCAGCAGTAGCAGCGGGGTGTTCTGGTCGTTGTGCGGTGCGGCTATAAGCCGGGACTGGTAATCCTCGGGGATGTCCAGATGCAACGTAGACTGAATAAAGGTTTGTGCCAAGGGCGTTTTAGGGTGAGAGAACACTTCGCTGACCGTGTCCTGCTCAATCAATTGACCGCCACTGATAACGGCTACCTGATCGCAGATGCGTTTTACTACATTCATTTCATGAGTGATCAACAGGATGGTTATCCCTAAACGGCGATTAATGTCTTTGAGCAGTTCGAGAATGGAACGAGTTGTGGCCGGATCGAGCGCACTGGTGGCCTCGTCACACAGCAGCACCTTGGGGTTGCTGGCCAGCGCGCGAGCAATCGCAACACGCTGCTTTTGTCCGCCGGACAGATTTGCTGGGTAAGCATCGTGCTTGTCCGATAAACCCACCAGTTCGAGCAACTCGTTGACGCGGCGGGTAATTTCGCTTTTCGGCGTGGTGTCCAACTCAAGAGGCAGTGCCACGTTACCAAACACGGTGCGTGACGCCAAAAGGTTAAAGTGCTGGAAGATCATGCCAATCTGGCGGCGTGCCTTAGTCAACTGCGCTTCGGACAGTGCCATCAAATCCTGGTCACCGACCAATACCTCGCCGTGTGTCGGGCGCTCCAGCAGATTGACGCAGCGGATCAACGTACTTTTACCTGCACCGGATGCACCGATAACCCCATAGATTTGCCCCGCAGGGACATTCAGACTGACATTGTCCAGTGCTGTGATGGTCCGGCCTTTCTGCTGGAAAATTTTTGTAATGTTAGAAAGTTTAATCATCTTTATTTATCGTAAGTACCTATCGTGGGATAGATCAACGTCTGCCGTATGCAGAATATTGTACGTATGTTAGGGCGTCTAGACGTCTAAGTCAATTTACTTTGTCGTTATGACGCATTCTCGCCAAGGACAAAAAAATGCGATACTAACCTGCAAATAACGCCATCAGGAGCACATAGCAGTGGCACAACCCATTCCAGCCGTTTTTCTCGATCGCGACGGCACGATTAATGTCGATCACGGTTACGTTCATGAGATCGATCAGTTTGAGTTTATTGATGGCGTTATCGACGCGATGAGTGAACTAAAGAAGAAAGGATTTGCACTGGTGCTGGTGACTAACCAGTCCGGTATTGCGCGTGGCATGTTCAGTGAAGATGATTTCATGCACCTCACCGAGTGGATGGATTGGTCGCTGGCCGATCGCGGGGTCGATTTGGATGGCATCTATTTCTGTCCTCATCACGCAGAACAGGGGCAAGGGGAATATCGTCAGGAGTGTGACTGCCGTAAACCCAAGCAAGGCATGTTCCTCTCAGCGCAGAGCTTCCTCAACATCGATATGGCCGCTTCTTATATGGTAGGTGATAAGGAAGAAGATATGCAGGCTGCCATTGCGGCGGGTGTCGGAACAAAAGTGCTGGTGCGTACCGGCAAGCCGATTACCGAGCAAGGCGAAGCGCTGGCTGATGTTGTGATTGATAGTCTGGCCGATTTGCCGCGCATTATCGAACAGCGTAAATGAGTAAAATCGGGCTTATCGGGCGGAATTTGAACAAACGGAAAAAAAGATGAAAAAAGGGGTTGTGTAAATTATTGGGATCCCTATAATGCGCCTCCGTTGACACGACACGAAGCGATTCAAAGCGAGGTCAGCAAGAGAAAAACGATTCACTTTCAAATGAAAATAATCGTTGACTCTGAAAGAGGAAAACGTAGTATACGCCACCTCGCGACAGCAGGCTGTAAGCCGCGTCGCAACGCTCTTTAACAATTAATCAGACAATCTGTGTGGGCACTCACAGGACTTTATCGTAAAACCTACGGGCTTAAAAAATAAAAGTCTTGAAGAGTGAACAACAGTTAATTCATTACGAACTAACAGTAATAATTCTTTGAGCATCGCTTCTCTTGCAGAAGCAAATCAAACTTTAAATTGAAGAGTTTGATCATGGCTCAGATTGAACGCTGGCGGCAGGCCTAACACATGCAAGTCGAGCGGTAGCACAGGAGAGCTTGCTCTTTGGGTGACGAGCGGCGGACGGGTGAGTAATGTCTGGGAAACTGCCTGATGGAGGGGGATAACTACTGGAAACGGTAGCTAATACCGCATAACGTCGCAAGACCAAAGTGGGGGACCTTCGGGCCTCACGCCATCAGATGTACCCAGATGGGATTAGCTAGTAGGTGGGGTAATGGCTCACCTAGGCGACGATCCCTAGCTGGTCTGAGAGGATGACCAGCCACACTGGAACTGAGACACGGTCCAGACTCCTACGGGAGGCAGCAGTGGGGAATATTGCACAATGGGCGCAAGCCTGATGCAGCCATGCCGCGTGTGTGAAGAAGGCCTTCGGGTTGTAAAGCACTTTCAGCGAGGAGGAAGGCAGTAAGGTTAATAACCTTGCTGATTGACGTTACTCGCAGAAGAAGCACCGGCTAACTCCGTGCCAGCAGCCGCGGTAATACGGAGGGTGCAAGCGTTAATCGGAATGACTGGGCGTAAAGCGCACGCAGGCGGTTTGTTAAGTTGGATGTGAAATCCCCGGGCTTAACCTGGGAACTGCATTCAAAACTGGCAAGCTAGAGTCTCGTAGAGGGGGGTAGAATTCCAGGTGTAGCGGTGAAATGCGTAGAGATCTGGAGGAATACCGGTGGCGAAGGCGGCCCCCTGGACGAAGACTGACGCTCAGGTGCGAAAGCGTGGGGAGCAAACAGGATTAGATACCCTGGTAGTCCACGCTGTAAACGATGTCGATTTGGAGGTTGTGCCCTTGAGGCGTGGCTTCCGGAGCTAACGCGTTAAATCGACCGCCTGGGGAGTACGGCCGCAAGGTTAAAACTCAAATGAATTGACGGGGGCCCGCACAAGCGGTGGAGCATGTGGTTTAATTCGATGCAACGCGAAGAACCTTACCTACTCTTGACATCCAGAGAACTTGGCAGAGATGCCTTGGTGCCTTCGGGAACTCTGAGACAGGTGCTGCATGGCTGTCGTCAGCTCGTGTTGTGAAATGTTGGGTTAAGTCCCGCAACGAGCGCAACCCTTATCCTTTGTTGCCAGCGGTTCGGCCGGGAACTCAAAGGAGACTGCCAGTGATAAACTGGAGGAAGGTGGGGATGACGTCAAGTCATCATGGCCCTTACGAGTAGGGCTACACACGTGCTACAATGGCGTATACAAAGAGAAGCGACCTCGCGAGAGCAAGCGAACCTCATAAAGTACGTCGTAGTCCGGATTGGAGTCTGCAACTCGACTCCATGAAGTCGGAATCGCTAGTAATCGTAGATCAGAATGCTACGGTGAATACGTTCCCGGGCCTTGTACACACCGCCCGTCACACCATGGGAGTGGGTTGCAAAAGAAGTAGGTAGCTTAACCTTCGGGAGGGCGCTTACCACTTTGTGATTCATGACTGGGGTGAAGTCGTAACAAGGTAACCGTAGGGGAACCTGCGGTTGGATCACCTCCTTACCTAATGATACTGATTCTGTGAAGTGTTCACACAGATTGTCTGATGAAAGAAATCGAGCGGTTAGAAGACCTTATAGGCTTGTAGCTCAGGTGGTTAGAGCGCACCCCTGATAAGGGTGAGGTCGGTGGTTCAAGTCCACTCAGGCCTACCAAAATCGTTCTTGTGCTGCGTTGTGAAACAACTCGCATACTGGTGTATGCGTCGTCATTCCACGCCTTGCTCAAAAACGACTTGGCAAAGGTCTAACATTCGATGGGGCTATAGCTCAGCTGGGAGAGCGCCTGCTTTGCACGCAGGAGGTCTGCGGTTCGATCCCGCATAGCTCCACCATTTACCGTCTCGATACCCAATACTTCAGAGTGTACTGTTTGACAGTATGCTGACAAGTATCTTGCTCTTTAACAATCTGGAACAAGCTGAAAATTAAAACGAGCAATATTGGCTCACTACCAATATTGTGATTCTCTCAAGCTTTCACACCCGAAACATTTTCGGGTTGTGAGGTTAAGTGAATAAGCGTACACGGTGGATGCCTAGGCAGTCAGAGGCGATGAAGGGCGTGCTAATCTGCGAAAAGCGTCGGTAAGCTGATATGAAGCGTTACAACCGACGATACCCGAATGGGGAAACCCAGTGCAATTCGTTGCACTATCATGTCATGAATACATAGTGGCATGAGGCGAACCGGGGGAACTGAAACATCTCAGTACCCCGAGGAAAAGAAATCAACCGAGATTCCCCCAGTAGCGGCGAGCGAACGGGGAAAAGCCCAGAGTCTGAATCAGCTTGTGTGTCAGTGGAAGCGTCTGGAAAGTCGCACAGTAAAGGGTGATAGTCCCGTACACGAAGATGCACAGGTTGTGAGCTCGATAAGTAGGGCGGGACACGTGACATCCTGTCTGAATATGGGGGGCCCATCCTCCAAGGCTAAATACTCCTGACTGACCGATAGTGAACCAGTACCGTGAGGGAAAGGCGAAAAGAACCCCGGCGAGGGGAGTGAAATAGAACCTGAAACCGTGTACGTACAAGCAGTGGGAGCACTCTTTATGGGTGTGACTGCGTACCTTTTGTATAATGGGTCAGCGACTTATATTCTGTAGCAAGGTTAACCGTATAGGGGAGCCGTAGGGAAACCGAGTCTTAACTGGGCGTTAAGTTGCAGGGTATAGACCCGAAACCCGGTGATCTAGCCATGGGCAGGTTGAAGGTTGGGTAACACTAACTGGAGGACCGAACCGACTAATGTTGAAAAATTAGCGGATGACTTGTGGCTGGGGGTGAAAGGCCAATCAAACCGGGAGATAGCTGGTTCTCCCCGAAAGCTATTTAGGTAGCGCCTCGTGAATTCATCTTCGGGGGTAGAGCACTGTTTCGGCTAGGGGGTCATCCCGACTTACCAACCCGATGCAAACTACAAATACCGAAGAATGTTATCACGGGAGACACACGGCGGGTGCTAACGTTCGTCGTGAAGAGGGAAACAACCCAGACCGCCAGCTAAGGTCCCAAAGTCATGGTTAAGTGGGAAACGATGTGGGAAGGCATAGACAGCCAGGATGTTGGCTTAGAAGCAGCCATCATTTAAAGAAAGCGTAATAGCTCACTGGTCGAGTCGGCCTGCGCGGAAGATGTAACGGGGCTAAACCATGCACCGAAGCTGCGGCAGCGACGCTTAGGCGTTGTTGGGTAGGGGAGCGTTCTGTAAGCCGTTGAAGGTGAACTGTGAGGTTTGCTGGAGGTATCAGAAGTGCGAATGCTGACATAAGTAACGATAAAGCGGGTGAAAAGCCCGCTCGCCGGAAGACCAAGGGTTCCTGTCCAACGTTAATCGGGGCAGGGTGAGTCGACCCCTAAGGCGAGGCCGAAAGGCGTAGTCGATGGGAAACAGGTTAATATTCCTGTACTTGGTGTTACTGCGAAGGGGGGACGGAGAA
This sequence comes from Symbiopectobacterium purcellii, assembly GCF_052050035.1. GTDB lineage: Bacteria > Pseudomonadota > Gammaproteobacteria > Enterobacterales > Enterobacteriaceae > Symbiopectobacterium > Symbiopectobacterium purcellii_A. The sequence continues at coordinate 746,355 of NZ_CP189882.1, read as the reverse complement.
GGCTATGTCATCCGGGCGACGGTTGTCCCGGTTTAAGCGTGTAGGTGGGTGACTTTGGTAAATCCGGGTCGCTATTAACACTGAGGCGTGATGACGAGGTACTACGGTACTGAAGTGACAGATGCCCAGCTTCCAGGAAAAGCCTCTAAGCATCAGGTAACATTGAATCGTACCCCAAACCGACACAGGTGGTCAGGTAGAGAATACCAAGGCGCTTGAGAGAACTCGGGTGAAGGAACTAGGCAAAATGGTGCCGTAACTTCGGGAGAAGGCACGCTGTGCGAGGTGAAGAGACTTGCTCTCCGAGCTTTGCGCAGTCGCAGATACCAGCTGGCTGCAACTGTTTAATAAAAACACAGCACTGTGCAAACACGAAAGTGGACGTATACGGTGTGACGCCTGCCCGGTGCTGGAAGGTTAATTGATGGGGTTATCCGTAAGGAGAAGCTCTTGATCGAAGCCCCAGTAAACGGCGGCCGTAACTATAACGGTCCTAAGGTAGCGAAATTCCTTGTCGGGTAAGTTCCGACCTGCACGAATGGCGTAATGATGGCCAGGCTGTCTCCACCCGAGACTCAGTGAAATTGAACTCGCTGTGAAGATGCAGTGTACCCGCGGCAAGACGGAAAGACCCCGTGAACCTTTACTATAGCTTGACACTGAACCTTGAGCCTTGATGTGTAGGATAGGTGGGAGGCTTTGAAGTGTGGACGCCAGTCTGCATGGAGCCAACCTTGAAATACCACCCTTTAATGTTTGATGTTCTAACCTGGGCCCATAATCTGGGCTGGGGACAGTGTCTGGTGGGTAGTTTGACTGGGGCGGTCTCCTCCCAAAGAGTAACGGAGGAGCACGAAGGTTAGCTAATCCTGGTCGGACATCAGGAGGTTAGTGCAAAGGCATAAGCTAGCTTGACTGCGAGAGTGACGGCTCGAGCAGGTACGAAAGTAGGTCTTAGTGATCCGGTGGTTCTGAATGGAAGGGCCATCGCTCAACGGATAAAAGGTACTCCGGGGATAACAGGCTGATACCGCCCAAGAGTTCATATCGACGGCGGTGTTTGGCACCTCGATGTCGGCTCATCACATCCTGGGGCTGAAGTAGGTCCCAAGGGTATGGCTGTTCGCCATTTAAAGTGGTACGCGAGCTGGGTTTAGAACGTCGTGAGACAGTTCGGTCCCTATCTGCCGTGGGCGTTGGAGAATTGAGGGGGGTTGCTCCTAGTACGAGAGGACCGGAGTGAACGCACCACTGGTGTTCGGGTTGTCATGCCAATGGCATTGCCCGGTAGCTACGTGCGGAAGAGATAAGTGCTGAAAGCATCTAAGCACGAAACTTGCCCCGAGATGAGTTCTCCCTTGTCCCTAGAGGACGCTGAAAGGCCGTTGAAGACGACGACGTAGATAGGCTGGGTGTGTAAGTGCAGCGATGCATTGAGCTAACCAGTACTAATGACCTGTGAGGCTTAACCTTACAACGCCGAAGATGTTTTGGTGTTGGTGTAGAGAATCAGAACTCGTGAAGTTCAGCTTGTTGACAGATTGGTCTTGCTGGCTCGAAAGGGCGGGTGAGATGAAACAGAATATGCCTGGCGGCGATAGCGCGGTGGTCCCACCTGACCCCATGCCGAACTCAGAAGTGAAACGCCGTAGCGCCGATGGTAGTGTGGGGCTTCCCCATGTGAGAGTAGGGAACTGCCAGGCTTTTAATTTTTACCGGTGCGCTGATATGGCTCAGTTGGTAGAGCGCACCCTTGGTAAGGGTGAGGTCCCCAGTTCGACTCTGGGTATCAGCACCACGTATTTGGGTTAAAGTTCGGCTTAAAAAAAGATTTACCTGGCGGCGATAGCGCGGTGGTCCCACCTGCCCCCATGCCGAACTCAGAAGTGAAACGCCGTAGCGCCGATGGTAGTGTGGGGCTTCCCCATGTGAGAGTAGGGAACTGCAAGGTTTTTATATCAGTTATCAGACGACGTCTGATGATGAGAAGTAGTGAAGGGTCTGTCCGAAAGGACAACCATTTTTGCTATGCGTGGAATATAGACTGTTATTCCAAGCCCTTCATTTCGTCATCCCCAGCGAAAGCCAGAGACCTCAGACAGGGAGACGGCATTTTGTCTGCGAGAGTTCTTCGCATGCGCACCGCCCCATGCCCCATTCCCACTCGAAACGCAACAAAACGGTAGAGGCTTATGCCACCAGTAAGTGCGTTAAAAATACCTCATTGGGGGAACGATAGCCCAGCGATTTTCTGCCCCTTGTATTGAGTATGTGTTCGAGTTCGGCAATCTTACGATGACTGACCTGACTGAAGTCTGTTCCCTTTGGGTAAAAACGTCGTATCAGCCCGTTGGTGTGCTCATTCAAGCCCCTCTCCCAGGAATGATAAGGATGGGCAAAGTAGACCTGCGCCCCTGTGATTTGAGTAATTTGCTCGTGCAGAGCGAATTCAGGGCCGTTATAGCCAAGCGACATTATTTTGATAACAGCCAGCTATGCTTCTTTGCCGCATATCAGGGCATAGGATGTAATCATTTTTAAGTCGGTTGGCTATATCAGCTGTTAGGGTCTTAAACTTGCAAAAGGTATTAGCTTCAATGTCCCTGAAAGCAGCAACCACAGTCTCCGCACGCTTATTAGGCAGTTTGCGAATGATGACGGTTTTCAATGCGTTATCTACGATGGTTAACAAGAATGACTTCTGGTCTTTGCCAAAAATAGTGTCAATTTCGAAGTGGCCAGGCTCCTGTTTAAGCTCGGCTTGAGCTGGGCGATACTCAATACCAACACGGTTGGGAATAGGGCCTGATTTGAGGTTTTCGGCATTGTACCTGTAACGTTTTCCCCGATGAGGAAGTTGCTGATATAGCTCCCCGCCAGCCTGTCTCTCCTGCCGGATATAGCGATATAGCGTATTCTTGCTGACAGATATAGCCAACCGACTTAAAAATGATTACATCCTATGCCCTGATATGCGGCAAAGAATCATAGCTGGCTGTTATCAAAATAATGTCGTTTGGCTATATACCGAATTCCAGGTGCAAACGGCCACTGATGATTTCAGGTGAAGAGTGAGTGGAAAGCGCCTGCCTGATGAAGTTCTGAATGTGTGGCTCCAACGGGTAAAAAGCATTGTTTGGCAGAGGCTTATGACGGCGTTCCCGGGCCAGAGTGTCCGCCCTTCTACAGCAGTAGACACCATTGAAAGTAGGGTCGGTATTGCGTCTGAGTTCCCTGCTGATGGTCGAGCGAGGCAGAGCAAGCTCTCTGGCGATGGTAGCTTGGTTGACACCTTCACCACGCCGCTTTTCGATGTAGAACCGTTCTTTCTGAGTCAGATGTTTTCCCTGCATGCAACAGGCTCTCCAGTATGGCCAGAACGGTGATTTTATCCGACTCTGGCAAGTGGGTCACTTTGTTGCGTTTCGAGTGGGAATGGGGCCCCTCATCGGGGTAAACGGTATAACTATCAGACCGATGAGAACAAACGCGGTCCTATTCCCAACCGTGTTGGCATTGAGCAGCGGCCGGCCGTTGCGGACCTCAAGCAGGAACCCGGGCATTTCGAGATTGACACCATCTTTGGCAAAGATCAGAAATCATTCCTGCTGACGGTGGTCGATAAAGCCGTCAAGCTGGTCATCATTCGCAAACTGCCCAACAAGCGAGCAGAGACAGTGGTAGCGGCCTTCAGGGACATCGTTGCCAATACCTTCTGCGAGTTTAAAACCCTGACTGCTGACAACGGTTCTGAATTTTCCCAGCACGGGGAAATGGCTTTGTTGAATAATTTAACCGTTTGATTTACATCTTCTTTAGTTAGAATGCATTTACAGAGAATGTATTTTGTTAGAACGACAAATCAAATAGTTAGCACAATAAAAAGCATTCCGAGAGGAAAAATTAGTCGTTGAAATTTTATAATGCTTATATAAATCAGTATCTTAAATTATTCAACAAAGCCCGGGGAAATTACAAAAGTCACGGGGGTACCGGTCTACTTTGCCCGGCCATATCATTCCTGGGAACGCGGGTTGAATGAGCATACCAACGGGCTGATACGGCGTTTTTACCCGAAGGGAACGGACTTCAATTATGTCACCCATCGCAAGGTTGCAGCACTCGAACACCTGCTCAATACGCGAGGCCGAAAATCGCTGGGTTATCGTTCTCCAAATGAGGTATTTTTAACGCACTTACAGGCGGCATAATGCCCTACCGTTTTGTTGCGTTTCGACTGGGAATGGGGCATGCACTCCGTAACAAGTTGAAAAGAAAAGGGATAAAAACGGTTATTCCCCGAAAATCAAATGAAAAGCTGGCTTCAGATGGACGCTCACACTTTATCGTGATGCTTATCGCCGTCGCAACGTTGTAGAAAGATGTTTTGGCCGTTTAAAGGAATATAGACGGATTGCCACACGTTATAGCTAAACGACTTAATTTTGATTACATTATTTAAATGAGCTATTCAATTGATTTTAGACGTAAAGTGATATCTACACGGAAAAACGAAGGGTTGAGTATCCGAGAAACAGCGAAGCAATTTCGGATTGGCCCTGCCTCTGTATCGCGTTGGATTAATCAAATAGAGTCAAAAGCATCGACCACGCGTCAGCGAAAGATCGATAAATCCGAGTTGATAAAAGATGTTGAACAATATCCAGATGCTTACCAAAAAGAACGTGCAGAGCGTTTTGGCGTTTGTCAGAAGGCCATTTGGCAAGCGCTTAAAAAGCTGGGATTGACCTATAAAAAAAACTCTACGTCATCCGAAAGCCGACGAAAACGCCCGGCAGGGATTTCAACAAAAAAAACAACAGTATGAAAAAGAAGGTAAACCTATTGTTTTTATTGATGAAAGTGGTTTTTCACACGATGCCCCACGGACTCACGGCTATTCCCCAAAAGGTCAACGGTGTTTTGGCCTGAAGAACTGGGGAGCTAGGGGAAGAACAAATGTTATCGGCGCTTTATTAGGCACAACGCTGTTTGCTATCGGATTATTTGATATCAATATTAACAGCGATGTTTTCTATGCCTGGGTCACACAAGTCCTTATCCCAGTACTCCCTAAAAACAGTGTAATCATGATGGACAATGCCACTTTTCACAAAAAACATAATATTCAACAAGTCATCATCGATGCAGGGTATATGGTGGAGTAATTGCCTACATATTCGCCAGATCTTAACCCAATTGAGCATAAATGGGCACAAGCAAAAAGCAAAAAGCAAAAAAAGAGAGATGGGTTGCGATACAGAGAGTTTGTTCTCAGTCCATATGGTGTAATCAAAATTAAGTCGCTTGGCTATATGAAAAAACGGCAAGAAACTATCTAGCAATGGTGAAACTGGGCTGCATCCGCTTGTTTTACGCCCGGTTACGTAATTAAGGGACACAGCCTAGATGCAGATCACAAAACGAGCGCTGTAGTGTTGATTATTTCAATATAAATGGAACGTGGTTTCATTAGGAAAACGGAAAAGGCAGTTTTATGACAGTTTTACGCCGAGAAGGGGGATAAACAGGGAGAACGTGTGTGCAGATAATAAAAAACCCCTCGAATGGGGCTTTACGGTGTGGAATTACAGAATCCGGCTAATCAACCTGTCGATCCTGATACGGCGCAAGCGGCGTATTAATTTGCGCACTTTTACCGGGTACTGTGCGATACCTTGCAAGTCGGTATAACTCTGAAGCGGCGTGGTGTATGCGCGAATCTGCTCCAACTCGTGCAATCGCTGTTCCAGCAGTACTTTTTCGGGATCGTGGATCAGGATGGCGTTTTCCAAATCCAAACGCCACGCGCGAGGATTCAGGTTATTGCCAGTCAGCAACTGCCAGGTATCGTCGGACCACAGTCCTTTGAGGTGGAAGCTGTTATCCCCATCCTTCCACAACCGCACGGTTAACTGCTGATTGTCGATATAACGCTGCAAGCGGCTGACGAAACGGCGCAGGTTTATCTCATACAGGTAGGGCAACGCGCCGATGATCTTGAACGGCTGATCTTCAGGAATAAAGAAGTCGTTCGCTGTCTTGTCACCGATGATGATCTCCACCTGCTTGCCCTCTTTGAGCAGGCGCACCACGTTTTTGATCAGCAATGCGGGCAGGTTGAAATAGGGGGTGCACATGACCAGTCGACGTTCGGTACAAAACATCAGGTGATGGATGGTGTTATTCAGCGGGCTTTGTTTGCCCAACCCGACCAACGGTGTGACCGTCAGTTCCCCATTTACGCCCTCGCTGCCGGGCGTCTTATAGCCCAGGGTGCGAAGCGTTTGGCGAAATTGACGAATATCCGCTTTAATTTCCAGATTTTTGGGCCGTGAACGGCTGTCCAGACGTTGTACCGCCGGATCGTTTAGCAGTGTAGTGATGTAGCCCCACATCGTGTCGGCCAGCGCCGCATTACGGATAAGCTGATAGCGATCGTAGCGATACTTATCATGCTGATGCAGATAGACATCGTTCAGGCTGGCACCGCTATACAGTACGCAGTCATCAGCGATGAAGCCCTTCAGGTGCAAGACGCCGAGCGCTTCGCGCGTATTGACGGGAATACCATAGATGGGAAACTTCACGTCAGCGTGTTTTTCAGCCATATCGCAATACCAATCCGCATTGGTACTCGCTGATTTGTCACCAATACGCCCGCGCTGAGCACGGTGCCAATCAACCAACACACGCACGTCGAGATCGGGGTTGCTGCGCTTGGCGTTGTAAAGCGCAGAGAGTATGCCCTGTCCGCCGTCATCCTGCTCCAGATAGAGTGCGACCAGATAGACTCGCGTCTTGGCCTGTTGGATCAGGTTAATAAGCGCAGCGCGGAACTGTTCAGGGGAGTGTAACGTCTGAATGCCGTCCGCTGCTTGAGGAAGTTTGGGCAGTTGTGCAAGGTGTTGTTGGTATTTATTGCGTTTAAATGTAGACAACATTACAGTGCGTTTCTTCTCTTATTAGTCGGCTCAAGGCCGTCATGAATGATGTCAGGGGAATGCCGAATCGGGCGATGATACCACTACTTTTCGGACGTAGTGAGTAAGTTTTACCGTTCATTACCAGATTGACCGCCAAAATAAACGCTCTGTCACACAACATCTTGTACGTTCAACGGCAGCACCAGCGTGACAATCCCGTCCTCCAATTGCACGTCTACCGTGAAACCGAGTTTCTTCGCCAACGCTATCATGCCCTGGTTATGTAGCATGGTGATGCCGTTCAATTGCTTTAATCCGTGGCGGCGGGTGTAATCAATCAACTTGTTGAGCAGGCGCTTGCCAAGCCCCATTCCTTTACAGTCCGAGCGCACCAACACCGCAAATTCAGCGGCAATATTATCGGGATCGGAAATGGCGCGCGTCACGCCAATGATCTCATCACCGACCGCCGTTGAGCGCACCGCCACAAAAGCCATCTCCCGATCGTAGTCGATCTGCGTCATGTACGCCAAATTTCCATGGTTGAATTCGTTGATTTCACTGAAATAACGGTAGTAGAGATCTTCTTTGGTGACGTTAGCGATAAAGCGTTCGAGCAGCGGTTCGTCCTCGGGCAGGATGGGGCGAAACAGGCAATGTTCCTGATTATTGAGCAGTACCTGTTCTTCCAGCTCTTGCGGATAAGGACGGATGGCCAACCGGGATTGGGGATCGCCAGAGAAAGGCGCGAGATGGAGCGTGACATCCAGCAGGGTGAATTCACTGCCCGATGCCAGCAGCGGATGAATATCGAGGCGATGTACTTCCGGGCAGTCAAGGATCAGGTTGGAAACCTGGACCAGCAACCGACTGAGCCCGGCGATATCCAATGGATGCAGGGCGCTGCGCCCGCGTATTTTTCCGCTTTTCAGCGCTTGCATTATCAGGTAGCGCGCCAGCGTCATATTGAGCGGCGGCAAGGCTACCGCCGCCTGTGAATCCTTGTTCCACTCCACGCTGCCATCGCCCAATAAAATCAGCGGACCGAAGATAGGGTCCTGTTCCACCGCGATACGCAGCTCTTGTGCACCAGCGCGATTCGCCATGCCTTGTACTAACAGCCCGTGAATACGCGCCTGCGGATAGGCGCGTTTGACACGATCGATAATCGCATCGGCGGCTTGCTGGACTTCATGGGCGGTGCGCAGATAGAGCATCACCCCTTGCACTTCGGATTTATGCGGGATATCCGGCGAACGTAGCTTGATGGCGACCGGGTAACCAATCTGTTCGGCAATATGTACCGCTTCTGCGCTGTCACTGGCAATCCATGTCGGCAAGGTGTGCAGCCCGTAGGCGTGTAAAATGGGCTGAACTTCATGGGTATCCAACTGTGTTACCCCATCCGTCAACGCCTGATGAATCAGTTGGTGCGCCTGAGCTGCGTTGATACCGAGATCGTGCGGCAGGGCTGGCGTTTCCATCAGTTGCTTCTGGTTACGCCGGTATTCCACGATATGCATAAAGGCAGTGACCGCGCCTTCGGGCGTGCGGTAGGTGGGAATACCCGCCTCATTGAACAGACGGCGTGCCTCCTGAGAGGAATATTCGCCACACCAGTTGGTCAGTAAGGTGATACGTTTGCCGCGTGGATGTGCCTTACAGCAGGCAATCAGTTTCTGTGCGCTTTCGGTGCCGGGCGCGGCGGCACTCGGCGCGTGGATGATCAGCAGGGCATCGTAGTCATCGCTGTCCAGCAGCACTGAAAGCGTGCTGAGATAGCGCGCAGCGGTAGCGTCGTCGCGCAGATCGAGCGGGTTTCCGATGTGGACTTCCTCGGGCAATATGTCGCGCAATGTCTGCCGGGTCTGTTCCGTTAAGGTAGCCAGTTTGCCTTGTCGGCTAAGCAGTTGATCGAGCGCTTGTGCGGCGGGCGATGCGCCGTTACTGACGATCAGTAAGCGCTCACCGCGCAGCGGACGCAGGTGGCTCAGCGTTTCCACTGCGGAGAACAGTTCGTGGGTGTGGCGTACACGCAGCAGACCAGCACGTTGAATGGCTGCATCGTAGGCAGCATCCAGCCCGAGTTGGTGTCCGTGCAGTAACTGCTGAGCAAGCTGCGTTCTGCCGCTCTTGATAACCAGAATGGGCTTGTTTCTGGCAGCGCTACGCGCGGCAGAGAGAAAACGCCGCGCATCTTTAAGCTGTTCCAAATGCAATAGAATGGCGCTGGTTTTACCATCACGCGCCAGAAAATCGAGGACATCATCCACATCGATATCCAGGCTGTCACCCAGTGCGATGAAGTAGGAAAAACCGATGCCGCGCTGCTGCGCCCAATCGAGAATAGTATTGGACACCGCAGCGGACTGAGAAATAAACGCCAGCTTGCCTTTGACGATCTGCACGGGAGAGAAGCTGGCGTTGAAACCTTGCCACGGTGCCAGTATCCCCAGACTGTTTGGACCCAGCAGACGCATAGCATAGCGGTTGGCGCAGGCTTTAAGCGCTTCCGCCTGTGCGGGCGGGGACGAAAGAATAATCGCGGTTTTACACCCGCGCTGACCCAACGCGTCTAGCAGCAGTAAATTGGGACTGGCATGGGTACAGAGAACCGCCAGGTCGGGGGTGATGGGCAAATGTGCCACATCGGGATAAGCCAGTACGCCACAGACGGCACGGTATTTGGGCGTGACGGGCAGGATCGGACAGGTGAAGTGACCGCCAAGCAGGTTTTGCATCATGAGAAAACCGGCGCGCCCCGGTTTCTCCGATGCACCCAGCACGGCGATCGATTTTGGTCTTAATATAGCTAAACGACTTAATTTTGATTACATTATTTAAATGAGCTATTCAATTGATTTTAGACGTAAAGTGATATCTACACGGAAAAACGAAGGGTTGAGTATCCGAGAAACAGCGAAGCAATTTCGGATTGGCCCTGCCTCTGTATCGCGTTGGATTAATCAAATAGAGTCAAAAGCATCGACCACGCGTCAGCGAAAGATCGATAAATCCGAGTTGATAAAAGATGTTGAACAATATCCAGATGCTTACCAAAAAGAACGTGCAGAGCGTTTTGGCGTTTGTCAGAAGGCCATTTGGCAAGCGCTTAAAAAGCTGGGATTGACCTATAAAAAAAACGCTACGTCATCCGAAAGCCGACGAAAACGCCCGGCAGGGATTTCAACAAAAAAAACAACAGTATGAAAAAGAAGGTAAACCTATTGTTTTTATTGATGAAAGTGGTTTTTCACACGATGCCCCACGGACTCACGGCTATTCCCCAAAAGGTCAACGGTGTTTTGGCCTGAAGAACTGGGGAGCTAGGGGAAGAACAAATGTTATCGGCGCTTTATTAGGCACAACGCTGTTTGCTATCGGATTATTTGATATCAATATTAACAGCGATGTTTTCTATGCCTGGGTCACACAAGTCCTTATCCCAGTACTCCCTAAAAACAGTGTAATCATGATGGACAATGCCACTTTTCACAAAAAACATAATATTCAACAAGTCATCATCGATGCAGGGTATATGGTGGAGTATTTGCCTACATATTCGCCAGATCTTAACCCAATTGAGCATAAATGGGCACAAGCAAAAAGCAAAAAAAGAGAGATGGGTTGCGATACAGAGAGTTTGTTCTCAGTCCATATGGTGTAATCAAAATTAAGTCGCTTGGCTATAACGCTTCTAACCCGCGCTGACTCATGGCTCGCTCCCGACAGGACAGAGAGCTGAATCATAGCGGTTTTTATGCCTTTATGCTGTGACAGTCGATGAAATTTCCTGCACAGGGCGATGTGCTTTACCGGCCAGATAACGCTGACGGAAGCTGTCGAAGTGATTGAGCAGGCCCTGACTGGCATCCTTATCACCTGCTTGTTGCAACAGTGCGGCAGCAATTTCCGCCGTGCAATGTTGCTCCGCGCCACTGGCTTCGCGCAGTTGGTAGCGTGAGAGTGATTCAACCGCAAGCGACAAAATGGGCAGTGCATCCAGATAAGGACTTTTGCGAAACATTTTGCGTGCTTCCGGCCAAGTACCGTCTAGCAGCACAAACAGCGGCGGCTTGGCATTATCCGGCAAACGGTGCAATACCTGACGCGACGGCTCGGCTTCATCCGCAAGAAAAACCAGATAGGGCTGATAGTCCGGGGTTTGCAGTGCTGCCAGCAACGCTGGGTCAGGCTCTGTGCGTGATCAGAGAAAGGCTTGGGTGTCGGGCAGGATATCGGCAATCAGGCGGCCGGTGTTGCTGGGATTTAATGGCTCGGTATCGAACATGATCAAACAGAAACGGCTGCGTGCCGAATGCGGGGTGATGGTGTCGCACACGTAGTTGGTCACCGGCAGCAGGCAGTGTTGACAACGTACCACACGGCAACCTCGGGCCCGAAAAGGGCGGGTGGAGCGTTCCAGCCGGTGCTGGCGCAAACGAAGAACAGCGTTATCGCGCATAGGGAGTCGCTAAAAAGTGCTATTCTACTTGACGCACTGGAGGACAGAAAGCCCCAGTGCGGTTTTTATTCGATGGCGCAACCGCTCAAATCGTTTCATCTAACCAGTTTTCAAACGGCGTTTTCGGCAGCGCACCGCTCATGATATCTACCGGTTTACCCTGCTTAAACACCATCAGCGTCGGAATGCTGCGAATGCGAAAACGGGCACTTAATTCCGGCTCAGCTTCGGTATTCACCTTGATAAAGCGAACGTTACCCGCGCGCTCTTGCGCCACCGCCGTAAAGATCGGGGCAAAGGCGACGCAGGGGCCACACCAGGGCGCCCAAAAGTCGACGATCACTGGCAAATCGTCTTGCAACAGTTTGTCGAATGTGGCGCTGGTGGCATTGATCACCTCACCGGAAAACAGCTCATTGCCGCAGCGGCCACAGGTCGGGTTGTCGTGAAGGCGTTCTTCTGGCAAACGGTTCGTGCTGTGGCAGGATTCGCATACCGTGTTCATAGGCGACCTCAAATCATAAAACGGCTAAAATAGATCTGCTGTGGTCAACGCTGTGCCATAACCAAGGGGCAGGGTTAAAAACCACAGCATGTTACATAAGTGTAAACGTATTATGGTGATCGCTTACAGGGGAAACAACGTGGTTTCCTCAATGATTACAATAGCCATCACAGTTGTGATTCAGGTTTCGGTGTCATCGTTTGCCGAGGTGTCACGGAAACTCCGCTTTTATGCCCGAAGTCGGTAGCGTCGCGGGTGTACATCAGGTAATCTTCGCGCCAGCGCGTTGGTGGAGAAAATAATGAGCGATTCAGAGCGTAGTAAGAGCGGAAAGGTCCGCGTGATGTACGTCCGTAATGAGGACGAAAAGAAAAATTCGCGTACCGGAGACGGCGCGCGCGATCGCCGTAATGATAACGAAAAAACCGGGCGGCGCGACAACCGGGACAAAGATGGGCGCAGCAAAGGGCCCTATGAATCCCGTGACAACCGGGACAAAGATGGGCGCAGCAAAGGGCCCTATGAATCCCGTGACAACCGGGATAAAGAGGGGCGCAGCAAAGGGCCCTACGAGTCTCGTGACAACCGGGATAAAGAGGGGCGCAGTAAAGGACCCTATGAGTCTCGCGACAACCGGGATAAAGACGGGCGCAGTAAAGGGCCGTATGCGTCTCGCGATAGCCGTGACAAAGACGGGCGTGGCAAGCCACGTGATAATCGCGATAACCGCGATAAAGATGGCCGCATCAAGCCGCGCGATCCGCGCGACATGAACCCGCGTTATGTGCGTGAAAATCCGCACCGCAACAATGACAACGCTGGGCGAGATGATCGTGCTGATTACGGTCGCGGCAGTGATTCGCCGTGGAAAACCGTGTCGCGCGCACCGGATGCCGCCGAGACACCCGATCACGGCGTAATTGTGGGTAAGAGTCACCTCGATCCCGAGCAGATTCGCCGTCAGCGTCAGGAAGAGACGCGTGTTTATGGTGACAATGCCTGTCAGGCGTTGTTTAACAACCGTCCTGACGCCATTGTGCGTGCCTGGTTCCTGCAAGAGGTGACACCGCGGTTCCGTGAAGCGTTACGCTGGATGGCGGCAAACCGTAAAGCCTACCATGTGGTGGATGATGAAGAACTCACCAAGGCGTCTGGCACCGATCATCACGGCGGCGTGTGCTTCCTGATCAAAAAACGCCAACGCTCTGATGTGAATGACTATCTGGCACAGGCGAAGGAAACAGACTGCGTGCTGGCGCTGGAGGATGTGGGTAACCCGCATAATCTGGGCGGTATCGTGCGTTCCTGCGCGCACTTTGGTGTTGAAGGGGTGCTGATTCACGATCCTTCGTTGCTGGAATCCGGCGCAGCAGTGCGCACGGCAGAAGGTGGCGCAGAGCATGTGAATGCCATTCAAACCGACAGTTTTCCTTCGGCATTGGATGCGTTCCGCGCCGCGGGCTATACCATCGCGACGACTTCCAGCCACAAAGGGCAGCCGCTGGCACAAACCGCATTGCCGAAGAAAGTGGTATTGGTGGTAGGGCATGAGGGTGATGGCCTGACGGACAGTACCTGGCAGCAGGGTGATTTGCCGCTGTCTATCGGTGGTACGGGTAAAGTGGAAAGCCTGAATATCTCCGTTGCGACGGGTATTTTGCTGGCGGAATGGTGGCGGCAGCATCACTGAGAATAGCTACGCTACCTCCCATTCATAAGGCTGCGACGTTAATCTCTCGCAGCCTTATTTATATGAGCCAGGGCGTTAGAGTTCGTGCGTGAAACGCTTTGTGCCTATTTGCCACTCGCCTAGGCTGTGTCCCTTAATTACGTAACCGGGCGTAAAACAAGCGGATGCAGCCCAGTTTCACCATTGCTAGGGCTTTGTTGAATAATTTAAGATACTGATTTATATAAGCATTATAAAATTTCAACGACTAATTTTTCCTCTCGGAATGCTTTTTATTGTGCTAACTATTTGATTTGTCGTTCTAACAAAATACATTCTCTGTAAATGCATTCTAACTAAAGAAGATGTAAATCAAACGGTTAAATTATTCAACAAAGCCCATTGCGAGATAGTTTCTTGCCGTTTTTTCATAACGTGTAGCAATCCGTCTATATTCCTTTAAACGGCCAAAACATCTTTCTACAACGTTGCGACGGCGATAAGCATCACGATAAAGTTGTGAGCGTCCATCTGAAGCGAGTCTGTAAAGAATTTCGTGTAAATGGCTCCATCGCTTAACCGGAAATCCGATCTCCATACATCAACATGAATTGGCTCATAGCCGGTTTCCAGTCTCTGATTGGTAGGGTCCATTTAGCCGAGATATTATGCAAGGCTAGATAGAATAATTTTAGCACCGAGTCATCCGTTGGAAATATTCGTCGCGTTTTCGTTATCTTGCGCAATGAAGCATTTAACGACTCTATCGCGTTGGTGGTGTAGATAACCTTGTAGTGGCATACTGAATTTGGCCACCTAAGTAGAGGTGATATGCTTACCTCATAATTTTTATAGGTGCCAAAATGAGTAAAATAATTACTGCTGAATTTAAATGTGAAACCGCCAAATTAGTCCTTGACCAAAATTATACCTACCAGGAAGCCGCGAAAGCCATGAACGTCAGTCTTTCAGCGATTAGCCGGTGGGTAAGAGCCCTTCGTTTAGAACGTCAAGGGAAAACATCGCCTGGTCTGCCATTAACACCTGAACAAATTGAGTTCAGAGAAATGAAGAAAAAAATCCACCGACTGGAAATGGAGAATGCCATCTTAAAAAAGGCTACTGCGCTCTTAATGTCCGACTCACTGAAAAATTCTCGGTAGTTGAAAAGCTAAGAGCGCTTTATCCAGTGAAAGCGTTGTGTCGTATTTTTAATGTTCACCGAGGCTTTGTTGAATAAATCAGAATTAGCCGACAGGATGACTCCCTCTGCTACACCTGTTATCCTATCCTGACGCTGTGTGGCATACCCAACAACGTCATACGGTTCAGCGCTTTGACCATCGCTATGGCTTCACCTACTTGAGCCTCATAGTCACGCAGGCTCAGATGGCCACCCAGCAAAGTTTTTATGCGGAACATCGCTGTTTCTGCCACTGAACGCCGGTGATAACCCACTTTCTTTTTCCACATATCATTACTCCCGCTCAGACGCTGATTCGCCACCGCATGGTTACGTTCATGGTACTTGTCCGGCCAGTATTTGGCTCCGCTTCGCGGCGGGATAAGGGGCCTGATTTTCTTTCTTAGCAACGCATCGTGGCAGTAACGGGCGTCATAAGCACCGTCTGCTGACACTTCCCTGATTTTTCGGTGGGTTTGGTTAATCAGGCCCGGCAGTGCCTGCGCATCTGTCGTTCCGCTGAGCGATAAGTCGGCACAGATAATCTCATGCGTCGCACTGTCTGCTGCCAGATGAAGCTTGCGCCACACTCTTCGTCTGTCAGCCCCATGCTGCCTGACTTTCCATTCACCTTCGCCAAAGACCTTCAGACCGGTACTGTCGATGACCAGATGCGAGATTTCACCACGCGTTGGCGTTTTTATGCTGATACTGACGGTTTTTGCCCGCCGACTGACCAGAGAGTAGTCCGGGCAGCGCAGTGGCAGGCTCATCAGTGTAAAAACCGAGTCGACAAAGCCCTGTAATGCCCGGAGCGACAGGTTAAACACGCGCTTTATCATCAAAACCGTGGTAACAGCCATATCGGTGTAGTAAAGCGGCCGACCACGACCTTGAGGCGAAGCACTGTCAGTCCATGCAGCGATGGCCGACTCATCAAGCCAGACCGTCAGGGAGCCGCGTTGTCTGAGTGCTTTGTTGTAGGTGGGCCAGTTGGTGATTTTAAACTTTTGCTTTGCCATGGGGAGCTGCTATCGGGAGCGATGATATAGCCAAGCGACTTAATTTTGATTACACCATATGGACTGAGAACAAACTCTCTGTATAGCCAAGCGACATTATTTTGATAACAGCCAGCTATGCTTCTTTGCCGCATATCAGGGCATAGGATGTAATCATTTTTAAGTCGGTTGGCTATATCGCAACCCATCTCTCTTTTTTTGCTTTTTGCTTTTTGCTTTTTGCTTGTGCCCATTTATGCTCAATTGGGTTAAGATCTGGCGAATATGTAGGCAAATACTCCACCATATACCCTGCATCGATGATGACTTGTTGAATATTATGTTTTTTGTGAAAAGTGGCATTGTCCATCATGATTACACTGTTTTTAGGGAGTACTGGGATAAGGACTTGTGTGACCCAGGCATAGAAAACATCGCTGTTAATATTGATATCAAATAATCCGATAGCAAACAGCGTTGTGCCTAATAAAGCGCCGATAACATTTGTTCTTCCCCTAGCTCCCCAGTTCTTCAGGCCAAAACACCGTTGACCTTTTGGGGAATAGCCGTGAGTCCGTGGTGCATCGTGTGAAAAACCACTTTCATCAATAAAAACAATAGGTTTACCTTCTTTTTCATACTGTTGTTTTTTTTGTTGAAATCCCTGCCGGGCGTTTTCGTCGGCTTTCGGATGACGTAGAGTTTTTTTTATAGGTCAATCCCAGCTTTTTAAGCGCTTGCCAAATGGCCTTCTGACAAACGCCAAAACGCTCTGCACGTTCTTTTTGGTAAGCATCTGGATATTGTTCAACATCTTTTATCAACTCGGATTTATCGATCTTTCGCTGACGCGTGGTCGATGCTTTTGACTCTATTTGATTAATCCAACGCGATACAGAGGCAGGGCCAATCCGAAATTGCTTCGCTGTTTCTCGGATACTCAACCCTTCGTTTTTCCGTGTAGATATCACTTTACGTCTAAAATCAATTGAATAGCTCATTTAAATAATGTAATCAAAATTAAGTCGTTTAGCTATAGTGCTTTGATCCGGCGATCCCCTGAAAGTTCGATTTATTCAACAAAGCCAATTTCCATCTCAGAACAGCGTAAAATTTACTTCAATCACCGAAACACCCTTATTTCACTATTAAGCAACACGCTTAATGCCGAAAACCTCAAATCAGGCCCTATTCCCAACCGTGTTGGTATTGAGTATCGCCCAGCTCAAGCCGAGCTTAAACAGGAGCCTGGCCACTTCGAAATTGACACTATTTTTGGCAAAGACCAGAAGTCATTCTTGTTAACCATCGTAGATAACGCATTGAAAACCGTCATCATTCGCAAACTGCCTAATAAGCGTGCGGAGACTGTGGTTGCTGCTTTCAGGGACATTGAAGCTAATACCTTTTGCAAGTTTAAGACCCTAACAGCTGATAACGGCCCTGAATTCGCTCTGCACGAGCAAATTACTCAAATCACAGGGGCGCAGGTCTACTTTGCCCATCCTTATCATTCCTGGGAGAGGGGCTTGAATGAGCACACCAACGGGCTGATACGACGTTTTTACCCAAAGGGAACAGACTTCAGTCAGGTCAGTCATCGTAAGATTGCCGAACTCGAACACATACTCAATACAAGGGGCAGAAAATCGCTGGGCTATCGTTCCCCCAATGAGGTATTTTTAACGCACTTACTGGTGGCATAAGCCTCTACCGTTTTGTTGCGTTTCGAGTGGGAATGGGGCCGATGGCTTCACGAAAAAGCAGATAAGCACGCTCTCTTTTTCTAAGCTGAATGTTGATAACCGTTTGTTTTCTATGATGATTTTGAATCAAGAGATCAACGAACCTGCTCCTGCCATTAACCTCGTCTCTTAGGTAAATAAAGCAAGGACGCTCGAAACCAATAATATTACGAAATTATTGCGCCTCTGTGGGGCTTTGTTGAATAAATCAGAATTAGCCGACAGGATGACTCCCTCTGCTACACCTGTTATCCTATCCTGACGCTGTGTGGCATACCCAACAACGTCATACGGTTCAGCGCTTTGACCATCGCCATGGCTTCACCTACTTGAGCCTCATAGTCACGCAGGCTCAGATGGCCACCCAGCAAAGTTTTTATGCGGAACATCGCTGTTTCTGCCACTGAACGCCGGTGATAACCCACTTTCTTTTTCCACATATCATTACTCCCGCTCAGACGCTGATTCGCCACCGCATGGGCTTTGTTGAATAATTTAACCGTTTGATTTACATCTTCTTTAGTTAGAATGCATTTACAGAGAATGTATTTTGTTAGAACGACAAATCAAATAGTTAGCACAATAAAAAGCATTCCGAGAGGAAAAATTAGTCGTTGAAATTTTATAATGCTTATATAAATCAGTATCTTAAATTATTCAACAAAGCCCACCGCATGGTTACGTTCATGGTACTTGTCCGGCCAGTATTTGGCTCCGCTTCGCGGCGGGATAAGGGGCCTGATTTTCTTTCTTAGCAACGCATCGTGGCAGTAACGGGCGTCATAAGCACCGTCTGCTGACACTTCCCTGATTTTTCGGTGGGTTTGGTTAATCAGGCCCGGCAGTGCCTGCGCATCTGTCGTTCCGCTGAGCGATAAGTCGGCACAGATAATCTCATGCGTCGCACTGTCTGCTGCCAGATGAAGCTTGCGCCACACTCTTCGTCTGTCAGCCCCATGCTGCCTGACTTTCCATTCACCTTCGCCAAAGACCTTCAGACCGGTACTGTCGATGACCAGATGCGAGATTTCACCACGCGTTGGCGTTTTTATGCTGATACTGACGGTTTTTGCCCGCCGACTGACCAGAGAGTAGTCCGGGCAGCGCAGTGGCAGGCTCATCAGTGTAAAAACCGAGTCGACAAAGCCCTGTAATGCCCGGAGCGACAGGTTAAACACGCGCTTTATCATCAAAACCGTGGTAACAGCCATATCGGTGTAGTAAAGCGGCCGACCACGACCTTCAGGCGAAGCACTGTCAGTCCATGCAGCGATGGCGGACTCATCAAGCCAGACCGTCAGGGAGCCGCGTTGTCTGAGTGCTTTGTTGTAGGTGGGCCAGTTGGTGATTTTAAACTTTTGCTTTGCCATGGGGAGCTGCTATCGGGAGCGATGATAGTGCTTTGATCCGGCGATCCCCTGAAAGTTCGATTTATTCAACAAAGCCCATGGGAAGCTATTCGCCAGAACGTAAAGCGGCTGTGATCGCCAGAATGTTGCCGCCGCATAGTCAGTCTATTTACCAGATATCCCGCCTGGAAGGCATTCCCGCCAATACGCTTTATGGCTGGCGGTCTCAGGCTGGAATTCCGACTCAGTCGGCAGCCAGTGAGAGTAAACTCCACCTGGAGTGGTCTCAGGATGCGCGCTTCGCCGTTATCGTTGAAACCGCGCCGCTTTCTGCTCATGCTCTGGCTGAATACTGTCGCCGTAAAGGCCTCTATCCTGAACAGATTCAGCAGGGCTTTGTTGAATAAATCGAACTTTCAGGGGATCGCCGGATCAAAGCACTATCATCGCTCCCGATAGCAGCTCCCCATGGCAAAGCAAAAGTTTAAAATCACCAACTGGCCCACCTACAAGGCTTTGTTGAATAATTTAAGATACTGATTTATATAAGCATTATAAAATTTCAACGACTAATTTTTCCTCTCGGAATGCTTTTTATTGTGCTAACTATTTGATTTGTCGTTCTAACAAAATACATTCTCTGTAAATGCATTCTAACTAAAGAAGATGTAAATCAAACGGTTAAATTATTCAACAAAGCCCACCTACAACAAAGCACTCAGACAACGCGGCTCCCTGACGGTCTGGCTTGATGAGTCCGCCATCGCTGCATGGACTGACAGTGCTTCGCCTGAAGGTCGTGGTCGGCCGCTTTACTACACCGATATGGCTGTTACCACGGTTTTGATGATAAAGCGCGTGTTTAACCTGTCGCTCCGGGCATTACAGGGCTTTGCCGACTCGGTTTTTACACTGATGAGCCTGCCACTGCGCTGCCCTGACTACTCTCTGGTCAGTCGGCGGGCAAAAACCGTCAGTATCAGCATAAAAACGCCAACGCGTGGTGAAATCTCGCATCTGGTCATCGACAGTACCGGTCTGAAGGTCTTTGGCGAAGGTGAATGGAAAGTCAGGCAGCATGGGGCTGACAGACGAAGAGTGTGGCGCAAGCTTCATCTGGCAGCAGACAGTGCGACGCATGAGATTATCTGTGCCGACTTATCGCTCAGCGGAACGACAGATGCGCAGGCACTGCCGGGCCTGATTAACCAAACCCACCGAAAAATCAGGCAAGTGTCAGCAGACGGTGCTTATGACGCCCGTTACTGCCACGATGCGTTGCTAAGAAAGAAAATCAGGCCCCTTATCCCGCCGCGAAGCGGAGCCAAATACTGGCCGGACAAGTACCATGAACGTAACCATGCGGTGGCGAATCAGCGTCTGAGCGGGAGTAATGATATGTGGAAAAAGAAAGTGGGTTATCACCGGCGTTCAGTGGCAGAAACAGCGATGTTCCGCATAAAAACTTTGCTGGGTGGCCATCTGAGCCTGCGTGACTATGAGGCTCAAGTAGGTGAAGCCATAGCGATGGTCAAAGCGCTGAACCGTATGACGTTGTTGGGTATGCCACACAGCGTCAGGATAGGATAACAGGTGTAGCAGAGGGAGTCATCCTGTCGGCTAATTCTGATTTATTCAACAAAGCCTTTATCCCCATGAGCAAAAATGGGCGCCGTCACGATAAACGCTTACTCGATAAAGTCGATATAATTCGCCATATTCCTCCTGAGGTAACCATCTGGGCAGATACCGGTTTTCAAGGTATAGCCAAGCGACATTATTTTGATAACAGCCAGCTATGCTTCTTTGCCGCATATCAGGGCATAGGATGTAATCATTTTTAAGTCGGTTGGCTATATAGATAAACAGCATCCTAATACACAAATCCCAAAAAAAGGAACTCGAAAAAGACCTTTATCGCCTGAACAAAAACAAGAAAATAAAATAATCTCGGGCATCCGTATTACAGTTGAACACGCCATCGCGGGTATCAAGCGCCTCGGTTGCATGACCCAAATTTTACGGAATCGTAGACCCTTTATTGATGATACCTTCTTACTCCTTAGCGCCGGTCTTTGGAATTTCCATCTCAGAACAGCGTAAAATTTACTTCAATCACCGAAACACCCTTATTTCACTATTAAGCAACACGCTTATTGCCCAACCCACGGGTTTTCGTGCAAATAAATCTAATACCACCGCCAGATACGCCCATCGGTCGCCTGTCCAAATATAGGTTACATCGCCGCACCAAACCTGGTCAGGCTTGGTAACAGCAAACTGCCTATTGAGCAGATTTGGAATATCAATACGTTCATTTCCACCGCGGTTGTATTGATGTTTTCTTGTTTGGCAAGGCTTTGTTGAATAATTTAACCGTTTGATTTACATCTTCTTTAGTTAGAATGCATTTACAGAGAATGTATTTTGTTAGAACGACAAATCAAATAGTTAGCACAATAAAAAGGGCTTTGTTGAATAATTTAACCGTTTGATTTACATCTTCTTTAGGTAGAATGCATGTACAGAGACTGTATTTTGTTAGAACGACAAATCAAGTAGTTAGCACAATAAAAAGCATTACGGCTGGAAAACTTAGTTGTTGAAGTGTTATAATAATTATGTAAATCAGCATGTTAAATTATTCAACAAAGCCAATAAAAAGCATTCCGAGAGGAAAAATTAGTCGTTGAAATTTTATAATGCTTATATAAATCAGTATCTTAAATTATTCAACAAGAGACTGTAAAATAATCTGTGTAAATGGCATTTTGAGGAAAACCTTCAAAGGATAACAAAATGCCTATCAGCAACGAACTTATTGACCAACTGCTTCAAGATTGTCACTCCCCTCAGGATCTGCTGGGTGAATCAGGCCTACTCAAGGTGCTGACTAAAAGACTGGCGGAACGGGTTCTTGAAGCTGAGATGGAGATGCACCTTGGGTATGCTAAGCATGACCCGGCTGGTAATCATTCAGGCAACTCACGCAATGGCAAGACATCCAAGAGCGTACGTAGCCAAAATGGGGAGATCGAGCTCGATATTCCGCGCGACCGCAACAGTACCTTCGAGCCGACACTGATCGGTAAGCACGAAAAACAGCTTAACGGCTTCGATGACCGCATTATTTCTCTCTATTCCAGAGGGTTATCAACCCGTGATATTCAGGCACACTTTAAAGAAGTCTACGGGGTCGATGTTTCCGCTGGCTTCATTTCTCAAGTGACCAATGCTGTGATGGATGAAGTTAAGCGCTGGCAGCAACGGCCGCTGGATGCGCTTTATCCCATTGTTTACCTTGACTGTATTGTTGTCAAAAGCCAGGACGGCGGAGCCGTGGCCAACAAGTCTGTTTATCTGGCCCTCGGCGTCAACGGCCAGGGCGAAAAAGAGCTGCTGGGGCTATGGATAGCCAAAACTGAGGGGGCCAAGTTCTGGTTATCTGTGATGACAGAACTGAAAAATCGTGGGCTAAAGGACATCTTCGTCGCCTGCTGCGATGGCCTGAAAGGCTTTCCTGATGCCATTGAAGCTGTTTACCCGCATACGCGGGTACAGCTCTGCATTGTGCATCAGGTGCGGAACTCGCTGCGCTACGTCGGCTGGAAAGAGCGTAAGGCCGTTGCTGCTGACCTGCGCACCATCTATAGTTCCGCAACGCTAGAGGGCGCTGAAGAGGCCCTGGATGCCTTCGCGGCCAAATGGGATGAACAGTTCCCGACGATCAGCCCGTCGTGGAGAAATAATTGGGAACGTCTCATCGTCATTTTTGACTTTCCGCCGGAGATCCGCAAGGTTATCTACACCACCAACGCGATAGAGTCGTTAAATGCTTCATTGCGCAAGATAACGAAAACGCGACGAATATTTCCAACGGATGACTCGGTGATAAAATTACTCTATCTAGCCTTGCATAATATCTCTGCTAAATGGACCTTGCCAATCAGAGACTGGAAACCTGCTATGAGCCAATTCATGTTGATGTATGGAGAACGAATCTCCGGTTAAGCAATGGAGCCATTTACACAAAATTCTTTACAGACTCTTCAACAAAGCCCCGAGGCGCTTGATACCCGCGATGGCGTGTTCAACTGTAATACGGATGCCCGAGATTATTTTATTTTCTTGTTTTTGTTCAGGCGATAAAGGTCTTTTTCGAGTTCCTTTTTTTGGGGTTTGTGTATTAGGATGCTGTTTATCTATACCTTGAAAACCGGTATCTGCCCAGATGGTTACCTCAGGAGGAATATGGCGAATTATATCGACTTTATCGAGGCTTTGTTGAATAATTTAACCGTTTGATTTACATCTTCTTTAGTTAGAATGCATTTACAGAGAATGTATTTTGTTAGAACGACAAATCAAATAGTTAGCACAATAAAAAGCATTCCGAGAGGAAAAATTAGTCGCTGAAATTTTATAATGCTTATATAAATCAGTATCTTAAATTATTCAACAAAGCCCTTTATCGAGTAAGCGTTTATCGTGACGGCGCCCATTTTTGCTCATGGGGATAAATCCAATTTGCCTTGTTTCGTCAGTCATAATAAGCCCTTTTCGAGTGGTCTGTCTTTTCTTTCCCGAATACATTTTTTTTCGCCGACGCAGATTCTTAGGCTTTTGGACAGGTCGCTCTGTCCCATCAATAAAGACGTCTTTAACTCCAGGAAAGGCGCGAAAAAATTCCTCAGCAGAGCGAATTTGACGAGCGGGCAAAACACATTCTCGCCCCAAGGTCATCTCTAAAACCGGCAATAATATTTTTACCCAGCGACATACCCGTGTTCTATCTAAACCAAAAAGAAGTCCTTGCAAATCATAGGTCGGATAACATTTTAAATACAATAAAATAAAAAGCAGTTTATCTAATGGGAGTCTGTAAAGAATTTTGTGTAAATGGCTCCATTGCTTAACCGGAGATTCGTTCTCCATACATCAACATGAATTGGCTCATAGCAGGTTTCCAGTCTCTGATTGGCAAGGTCCATTTAGCAGAGATATTATGCAAGGCTAGATAGAGTAATTTTATCACCGAGTCATCCGTTGGAAATATTCGTCGCGTTTTCGTTATCTTGCGCAATGAAGCATTTAACGACTCTATCGCGTTGGTGGTGTAGATAACCTTGCGGATCTCCGGCGGAAAGTCAAAAATGACGATGAGACGTTCCCAATTATTTCTCCACGACGGGCTGATCGTCGGGAACTGTTCATCCCATTTGGCCGCGAAGGCATCCAGGGCCTCTTCAGCGCCCTCTAGCGTTGCGGAACTATAGATGGTGCGCAGGTCAGCAGCAACGGCCTTACGCTCTTTCCAGCCGACGTAGCGCAGCGAGTTCCGCACCTGATGCACAATGCAGAGCTGTACCCGCGTATGCGGGTAAACAGCTTCAATGGCATCAGGAAAGCCTTTCAGGCCATCGCAGCAGGCGACGAAGATGTCCTTTAGCCCACGATTTTTCAGTTCTGTCATCACAGATAACCAGAACTTGGCCCCCTCAGTTTTGGCTATCCATAGCCCCAGCAGCTCTTTTTCGCCCTGGCCGTTGACGCCGAGGGCCAGATAAACAGACTTGTTGGCCACGGCTCCGCCGTCCTGGCTTTTGACAACAATACAGTCAAGGTAAACAATGGGATAAAGCGCATCCAGCGGCCGTTGCTGCCAGCGCTTAACTTCATCCATCACAGCATTGGTCACTTGAGAAATGAAGCCAGCGGAAACATCGACCCCGTAGACTTCTTTAAAGTGTGCCTGAATATCACGGGTTGATAACCCTCTGGAATAGAGAGAAATAATGCGGTCATCGAAGCCGTTAAGCTGTTTTTCGTGCTTACCGATCAGTGTCGGCTCGAAGGTACTGTTGCGGTCGCGCGGAATATCGAGCTCGATCTCCCCATTTTGGCTACGTACGCTCTTGGATGTCTTGCCATTGCGTGAGTTGCCTGAATGATTACCAGCCGGGTCATGCTTAGCATACCCAAGGTGCATCTCCATCTCAGCTTCAAGAACCCGTTCCGCCAGTCTTTTAGTCAGCACCTTGAGTAGGCCTGATTCACCCAGCAGATCCTGAGGGGAGTGACAATCTTGAAGCAGTTGGTCAATAAGTTCGTTGCTGATAGGCATTTTGTTATCCTTTGAAGGTTTTCCTCAAAATGCCATTTACACAGATTATTTTACAGTCTCTCTAATGGGTTGGGATAAATCCTTTCTGCCCTGCACCCATCTGCCGCTCGTGATCTTTTCGATTCTTTTTCCGATAAATCAAATAACAAGCTGAAAATTCAGCGGCTAAATTTTTCAATTCTTCGACTGATAATCCAATGATTGCTTTACATAAACGATTATCTCGTAACAACCGCTCTTTGTTGATCATTTCAAACCTTTATTCTCTAAGTTAAACCTCTTTTTATTCTCAATAGCCTGACAAAAAATGCAAGTCTCTATTCAGCAACTAGTTTATTATTGCAGAACGACGTTTTTCCTGGTGGATAACTCTGCGCGCTCGCTAATCCCTTCTGGTTTTTCATGCTAAAAACGCTAAGAATAGGACGGAGAAAAAGCAGATTCATTACCGGGATTGTTTCGTGTGGCCTTTCTCATGCGTCTTTTCTTGTGCGCAGAGAATAGTGCGATAAACCGAGTGCTATTCTTGGTGTCGTAAGTACGTGTACAGGCCCGATCATTACGCATACAGGATGTCGTCATGCAGTTATTGAATTTAAAACAGGCCAGATGGCTGAGCCTGGGTTTCATGTTTGGGGGATTGCTGCTGCTGTTGTCACTACGGCTGTTAACGTGTTTCGTTGCCGGATTTTTGGTGTATGAAATCGTCAATTTGCTGACGCCCCATTTCCAAAAAATTATCAGTGGGAAACGCGCGCGCTGGGCGGTGGTGGCAATCATCAGTACGCTGGTGGTGAGTCTGCTCAGTCTGCTGTTTGGCAGCCTGACGGGGATTGTCATGCAAGAAATGCGTGACACCTCGGCCTTCAATGCTCGTATCGGCTTGATTCTCAATGACGTCCAACGGCACATCATGGTCTATTTACCGGGTTACTTGCCGGTGAGTGTCGAAGAGCTGCAACACGAATTTATGCGCTGGGTGCAGGAACATATCGTGATGTTGCAAACCATGGGCAAAGATTTTCTGCACGGTTTTGTCACCATGTTGATTGGTATGGTGCTGGGGGCGATCGTTTCGCTGTACAACGTGCAAGAGGATACGGAAAAACCGTTGCTTAAATCGGAACTGATGCGGCGCGTTTCGCTATTGTCGATGTCCTTTCGCAATATCGTGTTCGCCCAGGTGAAAATCTCCTCGGTTAACACCATCCTCTCTGCGGTGTTTATTCTCGGCGTACTGCCCTGTTTTGGCGTGCACCTGCCGTTTGCCAAAACGCTGGTGGTGCTGACCTTCATCTTTGGTCTGATACCGGTCATTGGCAACCTGATATCCAATTCCATCGTGTTTATTTCTGGTTTGTCGATCTCCCTGCCGGTGGCACTGGCGGCGCTGGTCTATCTGATGTTGATTCACAAACTGGAATACTTCCTCAATGCGCAGATTGTCGGCACCCGCATCAAGGCGCACGCGTGGGAAATTTTGCTGGCGATGTTGGTGTTTGAAGCGGCGTTTGGTATTCCGGGCGTGATTGCTGCGCCGATTTATTATGCTTATCTGAAAAGTGAATTGAAGGAAGCGGCACTCATTTGAGGTGGGGAAATAAGTCAGCCCGCGTAGGCGGGCTGACAGTAAGCTAAGGATTAGGCTGTGTCCCTTAATTACGTAACCGGGCGTAAAACAAGCGGATGCAGCCCAGTTTCACCATTGCTAGATAGTTTCTTGCCGTTTTTTCATAACGTGTGGCAATCCGTCTATATTCCTTTAAACGGCCAAAACATCTTTCTACAACGTTGCGACGGCGATAAGCATCACGATAAAGGAGACTGTAAAATAATCTGTGTAAATGGCATTTTGAGGAAAACCTTCAAAGGATAACAAAATGCCTATCAGCAACGAACTTATTGACCAACTGCTTCAAGATTGTCACTCCCCTCAGGATCTGCTGGGTGAATCAGGCCTACTCAAGGTGCTGACTAAAAGACTGGCGGAACGGGTTCTTGAAGCTGAGATGGAGATGCACCTTGGGTATGCTAAGCATGACCCGGCTGGTAATCATTCAGGCAACTCACGCAATGGCAAGACATCCAAGAGCGTACGTAGCCAAAATGGGGAGATCGAGCTCGATATTCCGCGCGACCGCAACAGTACCTTCGAGCCGACACTGATCGGTAAGCACGAAAAACAGCTTAACGGCTTCGATGACCGCATTATTTCTCTCTATTCCAGAGGGTTATCAACCCGTGATATTCAGGCACACTTTAAAGAAGTCTACGGGGTCGATGTTTCCGCTGGCTTCATTTCTCAAGTGACCAATGCTGTGATGGATGAAGTTAAGCGCTGGCAGCAACGGCCGCTGGATGCGCTTTATCCCATTGTTTACCTTGACTGTATTGTTGTCAAAAGCCAGGACGGCGGAGCCGTGGCCAACAAGTCTGTTTATCTGGCCCTCGGCGTCAACGGCCAGGGCGAAAAAGAGCTGCTGGGGCTATGGATAGCCAAAACTGAGGGGGCCAAGTTCTGGTTATCTGTGATGACAGAACTGAAAAATCGTGGGCTAAAGGACATCTTCGTCGCCTGCTGCGATGGCCTGAAAGGCTTTCCTGATGCCATTGAAGCTGTTTACCCGCATACGCGGGTACAGCTCTGCATTGTGCATCAGGTGCGGAACTCGCTGCGCTACGTCGGCTGGAAAGAGCGTAAGGCCGTTGCTGCTGACCTGCGCACCATCTATAGTTCCGCAACGCTAGAGGGCGCTGAAGAGGCCCTGGATGCCTTCGCGGCCAAATGGGATGAACAGTTCCCGACGATCAGCCCGTCGTGGAGAAATAATTGGGAACGTCTCATCGTCATTTTTGACTTTCCGCCGGAGATCCGCAAGGTTATCTACACCACCAACGCGATAGAGTCGTTAAATGCTTCATTGCGCAAGATAACGAAAACGCGACGAATATTTCCAACGGATGACTCGGTGATAAAATTACTCTATCTAGCCTTGCATAATATCTCTGCTAAATGGACCTTGCCAATCAGAGACTGGAAACCTGCTATGAGCCAATTCATGTTGATGTATGGAGAACGAATCTCCGGTTAAGCAATGGAGCCATTTACACAAAATTCTTTACAGACTCCGATAAGTTGTGAGCGTCCATCTGAAGCCAGTTTTTCATTTGATTTTCGGGGAATAACCGTTTTATCCCTTTTCTTTTCAACTTGTTACGGAGTGTATTGCCAGAGTAGGCTTTGTCAGCCAGTACCGCATGACCACGACGCTTCATGCTACCGTTCTGCCGTTGCACGCCAATGCCGTCCAGGAGTCGTAACGCGAACAGGCTTTCGTGAGCCTGCCCAGCACTCAGTACGATATTTAGCGGGATGCCGCTTCCGTCAGTCGCCATGTGGATTTTGGTGTCATAACCACCTCGTGAGCGACCCAGGCTGTTATCGTTGGTAATATTGGGATGTTTTTTTGAGCGCCAGCCGCACATTTGAGCGCACGGATATTGCTGCCATCCAGCGCAATGGCTGACCAGTCAACAAGTCCATGAGCATCAAGAAATGAAAGTAACTTATTAAAAATAATGTTAATAACTCCAGACTTTGACCATCTATTGAAACGGTTATAAACGGTTTTCCATGGGCCGTAACGTTCAGGTAAATCACGCCATGGGGCACCTGAACACAGTATCCAGAACATGCCGTTGACGATTTTGCGATGTTCTGCCCATGGCCGGCCGGCCTGCGGAGATGTCAAAACGGTTGGTAACAAGTGCTCAATGATTGCCCATGCTTCATCAGAAAGATCGTAGCGAGCCATAATCCAAAGTGTCTTAGAAACAGATGGATACTATAGCTCAAGCAATTAAGGGACACAGCCTAGCGTTCGGAAGTGGCAACCTGAGGTTCAGTGGCCTGCGGCTGCACGCCCAGTGGGTTATAGCTAAACGACTTAATTTTGATTACATTATTTAAATGAGCTATTCAATTGATTTTAGACGTAAAGTGATATCTACACGGAAAAACGAAGGGTTGAGTATCCGAGAAACAGCGAAGCAATTTCGGATTGGCCCTGCCTCTGTATCGCGTTGGATTAATCAAATAGAGTCAAAAGCATCGACCACGCGTCAGCGAAAGATCGATAAATCCGAGTTGATAAAAGATGTTGAACAATATCCAGATGCTTACCAAAAAGAACGTGCAGAGCGTTTTGGCGTTTGTCAGAAGGCCATTTGGCAAGCGCTTAAAAAGCTGGGATTGACCTATAAAAAAAACTCTACGTCATCCGAAAGCCGACGAAAACGCCCGGCAGGGATTTCAACAAAAAAAACAACAGTATGAAAAAGAAGGTAAACCTATTGTTTTTATTGATGAAAGTGGTTTTTCACACGATGCCCCACGGACTCACGGCTATTCCCCAAAAGGTCAACGGTGTTTTGGCCTGAAGAACTGGGGAGCTAGGGGAAGAACAAATGTTATCGGCGCTTTATTAGGCACAACGCTGTTTGCTATCGGATTATTTGATATCAATATTAACAGCGATGTTTTCTATGCCTGGGTCACACAAGTCCTTATCCCAGTACTCCCTAAAAACAGTGTAATCATGATGGACAATGCCACTTTTCACAAAAAACATAATATTCAACAAGTCATCATCGATGCAGGGTATATGGTGGAGTATTTGCCTACATATAGCCAACCGACTTAAAAATGATTACAGCCGATGCCCTGATATGTGGCAAAGAAGCATAGCTGGCTGTTATCAAAATAATGTCGCTTAGCTATATTCGCCAGATCTTAACCCAATTGAGCATAAATGGGCACAAGCAAAAAGCAAAAAAAGAGAGATGGGTTGCGATACAGAGAGTTTGTTCTCAGTCCATATGGTGTAATCAAAATTAAGTCGCTTGGCTATATTACCCCAGCACTGCTCGTACTTCCAGCCGGTCAACTCTTCTGCGACCGCTCTGGCGTGTGCCGGCACATCGCCGATAGCGCCACCGGCTTTGATACGCTCAATCTCTTCCAGCAGGATGGCGTGATTTTCACGATCTAGCTTCATTTGCGTGGTGTAGTAGATGGCGACCAGTGCCAGCCCGATAACCCCCAGTGAGAACACGCCAACAATTGCCAGCACGGCGCTTTCAGGCTGTGCGGCATGGCCTGAAATAAACCCGAACTGTGTCAGCGTCCATCCCATGGCGAACACGATAACCGAGCGCACCATTTTGCCTGCGAAAGGGCTTTGTTGAATAATTTAACCGTTTGATTTACATCTTCTTTAGTTAGAATGCATTTACAGAGAATGTATTTTGTTAGAACGACAAATCAAATATAGCCAAGCGACATTATTTTGATAACAGCCAGCTATGCTTCTTTGCCGCATATCAGGGCATAGGATGTAATCATTTTTAAGTCGGTTGGCTATAGTTAGCACAATAAAAAGCATTCCGAGAGGAAAAATTAGTCGTTGAAATTTTATAATGCTTATATAAATCAGTATCTTAAATTATTCAACAAAGCCGCTTTAACCCGAAGACGATGAAATAGGTGAAAGCAGATGCGAATAACCATTC
The DNA here is from genome assembly GCF_052050035.1 of Symbiopectobacterium purcellii. Taxonomy (GTDB): domain Bacteria; phylum Pseudomonadota; class Gammaproteobacteria; order Enterobacterales; family Enterobacteriaceae; genus Symbiopectobacterium; species Symbiopectobacterium purcellii_A. Next base: position 715,817 of record NZ_CP189882.1, on the reverse strand, counting down.
AGCGCCAAAACCGAACAGGTACATTCCCAAGTGCTTGCGGAAAATACGCAAACGGAAGGTGGAAAGCATGTCCACGCTCAGTTTTTTCAGCGTTTGCCACAGATTGGCCGTTTTTTCATGCACCAGTTCATTCAGTGGGCGTTCCCAAGAGGTGGTGTACAGTGCAATCATTGCCGCGCACATGATGAACCCGTAGGTCAGGCCGGTGTAAAAGAACGGCGTGGCGGAGTCTTTACCGTAGATGGCGATAAACTGGCCGGGGATAAAGGCGGCCAGAAAGTTAGCCAACTTACCGAAAATGGCTTTAGAACCGGTCAGCTTGGAGCGGATCTTGAAGTCGTGCGTCATTTCGGTCGCCAACGTTTAGTATGGCACCATAATGAAGGTGTAAATCAGCTCAAACAGCACGTAGGTCGCCATGTAGTACCAGAAGCCAAAGCCACTGACCCACAGCAACGGGTAGACCAACACCAGCGGTACACCCAGCAGAATAAAGAAGCGTCGACGCCCAAACAGGCGGCCTAGCCGGGTATTGTGAAAGTTATCACTGACATACCCCATCACCGGATTACTGATGGCATCGATGATACTGGCAACGGAGAAAATGGACGCCGCTTCAACCAGCGTAAGTCCACAAAAGGTGGTATAGAAATACATCAGCCATGCGCCGCTGATCGCCAATGCGCCGCTGCCGAGCAGGTTTGCGCTGCCGTAGCAGAACGTGTGCTTAAAGGTGATAGGTTTAATCATAATCAATTTTACTGAATTTTTAAAACAATATTTTATTTTATATGAGCCGATATTCCTATCATTTGCTCTATTCCTGTGAAAGTAAACTGACGATCACGCTTTTAGGGCGATTTAATGGCAATTTGTCAACTTGATCATGAAATTACATTTTCTAACTTGACCGATTGTTTTTTATATAAAGGCTTATTTATAATCACGCAATGCGATAATTTATTATCGCAACACAATAAAATTTACTTTTATCTCATCCTGAATGAAGAACCTATGGCGCTATTAACTGCTGAAAAAAGGTGATCTTAATCATAAAAACAGATGAATGCGAATAAGTGACATTTCATGCGCGAGAGCCGCCTTCAGCCTGTGCGGTCATGCGAAGGGGGTGGGTTGGGCGCGGCAGGAGGAGGCGGTGGGAAAAATGCATTTGTCGCAAATGCTACCGGTGTCGCAGTTGCTACCAGGATCGCAATCGTTTTTACTTACAAACTGATACCATCAGAGGGCAGAATTCGTTGCTGTCTGGGAGCAGCGGAAATAACACAGCCAATTAATTCAATTAAAAACCTCTATGCCAATAATAATAAATCTGGATGTGGTGCTGGCTCAAAAGAAGATGCGATAGCGTGAGCTGGCCCAACGTATCGGCATTACCGAACAAAATTTGTCGCTATTAAAATCAGGTAAGGGCCCCATTCCCACTCGAAACGCAACAAAGTGACCCACTTGCCAGAGTCGGATAAAATCACCGTTCTGGCCATACTGGAGAGCCTGTTGCATGCAGGGAAAACATCTGACTCAGAAAGAACGGTTCTACATCGAAAAGCGGCGTGGTGAAGGTGTCAACCAAGCTACCATCGCCAGAGAGCTTGCTCTGCCTCGCTCGACCATCAGCAGGGAACTCAGACGCAATACCGACCCTACTTTCAATGGTGTCTACTGCTGTAGAAGGGCGGACACTCTGGCCCGGGAACGCCGTCATAAGCCTCTGCCAAACAATGCTTTTTACCCGTTGGAGCCACACATTCAGAACTTCATCAGGCAGGCGCTTTCCACTCACTCTTCACCTGAAATCATCAGTGGCCGTTTGCACCTGGAATTCGGTATATCTGTCAGCAAGAATACGCTCTATCGCTATATCCTGCAGGAGAGACAGGCTGGCGGGGAGCTATATCAGCAACTTCCTCATCGGGGAAAACGTTACAGGTACAATGCCGAAAACCTCAAATCAGGCCCTATTCCCAACCGTGTTGGTATTGAGTATCGCCCAGCTCAAGCCGAGCTTAAACAGGAGCCTGGCCACTTCGAAATTGACACTATTTTTGGCAAAGACCAGAAGTCATTCTTGTTAACCATCGTAGATAAAGCATTGAAAACCTTCATCATTCGCAAGCTGCCTAATAAGCGTGCGGAGACTGTGGTTGCTGCTTTCAGGGACATTGAAGCTAATACCTTTTGCAAGTTTAAGACCCTAACAGCTAATAACGGCCCTGAATTCGCTCTGTACGAGCAAATTACTCAAATCACAGGGGCGCAGGTCTACTTTGCCCATCCTTATCATTCCTGGGAGAGGGGCTTGAATGAGCACACCAACGGGCTGATACGACGTTTTTACCCAAAGGGAACAGACTTCAGTCAGGTCAGTCATCGTAAGATTGCCGAACTCGAACACATACTCAATACAAGGGGCAGAAAATCGCTGGGCTATCGTTCCCCCAATGAGGTATTTTTAACGCACTTACTGGTGGCATAAGCCTCTACCGTTTTGTTGCGTTTCGAATGGGAATGGGGCAGGTGAAAAGCATTCGCTTTGCTACGTTGGAAAAAATCTGTGAGGTACTGGAGTGCCAGCCCGGCGACATTCTTGCCTGTCGCCGGGAAGGGTAGCGATGCGGTGTGGCGATTGCCTGTGGTAATCGCGTGTGGAATTAGTCGGGCAGGCTTTGGGCCAGCGCGGTGACAGCGGCCAAGGCACCTTGGTCACGTAGGCGCAAGTAGGCGTCGGTCAACGCCTGCACCAACGGCGGGTCGGTGCGCAGGTCATCACCAAATACTGCCGGCAGCGCCAGCAAGCCCTGTACGCGAGCCTCATCGTCCGGGGTGGATGCCACTATGCTCTGTAAGGTGCTCTTCAGCGGATCGCGAATATCGATCGCCTCGCCAATATAGCGCATCCAGCCGGCCACGCCGAGGATCAGCGCTTCGCAACGACTGCCATTGCGTCGATGCCAGCGCAATCCGTCGAGCAGGCGCTGCGGTAACTTTTGCGAACCGTCCATGGCTATCTGCCAGGTGCGGTGGTGCAGTGCGGGGTTGGCAAAGCGCGTGAGCAGGCGTTCGGCATAGTCTGTCAGGTCAACGCCGGTGATGGTTAACGTCGGCGCTTGCTCTACCAGCATCAGGTGGCGCACGGCGCTGCGAAAGTGCGCGTCGCCATGCAGTCACTGATATGGGCGTAACCCGCAAGGTAGCCAAGATAGGCCAGAAACGAGTGGCTGCCGTTCAGCATCCTGAGCTTCATGGTTTCATAAGGTGCAACATCTTCGACCAGTTGCACCCCAGCCGCCTCCCAATGCGGCCTGCCCTGCGTAAAATGATCCTCCACAACCCACTGAATATAGGGCTCGCAGGCGATAGCGCAGGGATCGTCAACGCCGATAGCCTCCGCCACGTCGTGCAGCGTTTGCGCCGTCGCGGCAGGTACGATGCGATCCACCATGATGGAAGGGAAAGCCACTTCACGTTCGATCCATGCTGCCAGCGTGGGTGCAATCAGGCGGGCAAAATCAAGTACCGCGCGTTGGGCGGCTTTGCCGTTTTCTGGCATGTTATCGCAGGAGAGCACGGGCTTTGTTGAATAATTTAACCGTTTGATTTACATCTTCTTTAGTTAGAATGCATTTACAGAGAATGTATTTTGTTAGAACGACAAATCAAATAGTTAGCACAATAAAAAGCATTCCGAGAGGAAAAATTAGTCGTTGAAATTTTATAATGCTTATATAAATCAGTATCTTAAATTATTCAACAAAGCCGAGAGCACGCTAAAAGGGGGAATGCCCTGCGCGTGGCGGCGACGCAACGCTTCGGTAATGATGCCCGGCACCGACAGCGGCTCGCGCGGATAACGTAAATCATGCTGAATATGGGCATTATTGGTGTCCAGATTGCCGTGTGCCCCCGCCAGACAATACCCTTTTTCCGTAATGGTCAGGGAGACAATCTCCGTTTGAGCATCGGCAAGCTGCGCCAAAATGGCCTCTTTGCCTTCAACGGCGGCGTGCAGCGAGGCGCACACCGCGCCCACTACGATGGCCTGATTGCCACTTTCCCCCTTTTCCAGCACGGTAAACAGATGCTGCTGTTCACGCAGCGCTGAAATCAGGCTGTCATCGCTGAACAACACCACTTCGCACAGCCCCCAATCGCCGCCTTCCTGATTAAGAACGCGGTGCGTCAGCAATGCGGCTTTGTTGAATAATTTAAGATACTGATTTATATAAGCATTATAAAATTTCAACGACTAATTTTTCCTCTCGGAATGCTTTTTATTGTGCTAACTATTTGATTTGTCGTTCTAACAAAATACATTCTCTGTAAATACATTCTCTGTAAATGCATTCTAACTAAAGAAGATGTAAATCAAACGGTTAAATTATTCAACAAAGCCCAGCAATGCCTGATGCGCACGGTGAAAAGCACCAAACCCGATATGCACCATACGCGGGCGTAAGGCACGGCGATCGTAGCGCGGTACATCGACATTACCCGGCAGGGTTACAGTGGCGATATTTTGCTTTTTATCAGTCATTTATTTGTTTTTTTGCAGGTAATCATGAGCTAAAGGTAGCTGTGATTTTGCACTGGCGCAACTGGCACACTCAGGAGGAGAAAACTTATGCTCCTTTCTCCTAACTTATCGCGTTTTCTTCTAGCTGTGGCTCAGTCGCGGCGATTTTTGTCTGCTATTTTAGGAAGATACCCACCATCCACACGCATAGAAAGGTCTGCGCGATGAAACTGGAATCCCTCGTGTTACACCATGGCTACACCTCGGAAGCAACCACCAAATCTGCTGCCGTGCCGATTTACCAGACAACCTCTTACACGTTTGATGATACGCAGCATGGTGCTGACCTGTTCGACCTCAAGGTGGCTTGCAATATCTACAGTCGCATCATGAACCCCACTAACGCGGTGCTGGAAGCGCGTTTGGCAGAGATTGAAGGCGGGATTGGCGCATTGGCACTCGCTTCGGGCATGGCGGCGATTACTTATGCGCTGCAAGCGCTGACGCAGGTCGGTGACAATATAGCCAAGCGACTTAATTTTGATTACACCATATGGACTGAGAACAAACTCTCTGTATCGCAACCCATCTCTCTTTTTTTGCTTTTTGCTTGTGCCCATTTATGCTCAATTGGGTTAAGATCTGGCGAATATGTAGGCAAATACTCCACCATATACCCTGCATCGATGATGACTTGTTGAATATTATGTTTTTTGTGAAAAGTGGCATTGTCCATCATGATTACACTGTTTTTAGGGAGTACTGGGATAAGGACTTGTGTGACCCAGGCATAGAAAACATCGCTGTTAATATTGATATCAAATAATCCGATAGCAAACAGCGTTGTGCCTAATAAAGCGCCGATAACATTTGTTCTTCCCCTAGCTCCCCAGTTCTTCAGGCCAAAACACCGTTGACCTTTTGGGGAATAGCCGTGAGTCCGTGGGGCATCGTGTGAAAAACCACTTTCATCAATAAAAACAATAGGTTTACCTTCTTTTTCATACTGTTGTTTTTTTTGTTGAAATCCCTGCCGGGCGTTTTCGTCGGCTTTCGGATGACGTAGAGTTTTTTTTATAGGTCAATCCCAGCTTTTTAAGCGCTTGCCAAATGGCCTTCTGACAAACGCCAAAACGCTCTGCACGTTCTTTTTGGTAAGCATCTGGATATTGTTCAACATCTTTTATCAACTCGGATTTATCGATCTTTCGCTGACGCGTGGTCGATGCTTTTGACTCTATTTGATTAATCCAACGCGATACAGAGGCAGGGCCAATCCGAAATTGCTTCGCTGTTTCTCGGATACTCAACCCTTCGTTTTTCCGTGTAGATATCACTTTACGTCTAAAATCAATTGAATAGCTCATTTAAATAATGTAATCAAAATTAAGTCGTTTAGCTATATTGTTAGCACCAGTAAATTGTACGGTGGCACCTATAACCTGTTTGCGCATACGTCGCCGCGTCAGGGGATTGATGTGCGTATGTTTTCTGCCGATGATTTCGCCTCGCTTGACGCGTTGATTGACGAGCGCACTAAGGCGGTCTTCTGTGAATCCATCGGCAATCCGGCGGGCAACGTGGTGGATATCGCTCAGATTGCCGCTATTGCCCATCGCCACGGCGTGCCGGTGATTAAACTAGTTGCTGAATAGAGACTTGCATTTTTTGTCAGGCTATTGAGAATAAAAAGAGGTTTAACTTAGAGAATAAAGGTTTGAAATGATCAACAAAGAGCGGTTGTTACGAGATAATCGTTTATGTAAAGCAATCATTGGATTATCAGTCGAAGAATTGAAAAATTTAGCCGCTGAATTTTCAGCTTGTTATTTGATTTATCGGAAAAAGAATCGAAAAGATCACGAGCGGCAGATGGGTGCAGGGCAGAAAGGATTTATCCCAACCCCATTAGATAAACTGCTTTTTATTTTATTGTATTTAAAATGTTATCCGACCTATGATTTGCAAGGACTTCTTTTTGGTTTAGATAGAACACGGGTATGTCGCTGGGTAAAAATATTATTGCCGGTTTTAGAGATGACCTTGGGGCGAGAATGTGTTTTGCCCGCTCGTCAAATTCGCTCTGCTGAGGAATTTTTTCGCGCCTTTCCTGGAGTTAAAGACGTCTTTATTGATGGGACAGAGCGACCTGTCCAAAAGCCTAAGAATCTGCGTCGGCGAAAAAAAATGTATTCGGGAAAGAAAAGACAGACCACTCGAAAAGGGCTTATTATGACTGACGAAACAAGGCAAATTGGATTTATCCCCATGAGCAAAAATGGGCGCGGTCACGATAAACGCTTACTCGATAAAGTCGATATAATTCGCCATATTCCTCCTGAGGTAACCATCTGGGCAGATACCGGTTTTCAAGGTATAGATAAACAGCATCCTAATACACAAATCCCAAAAAAAGGAACTCGAAAAAGACCTTTATCGCCTGAACAAAAACAAGAAAATAAAATAATCTCGGGCATCCGTATTACAGTTGAACACGCCATCGCGGGTATCAAGCGCCTCGGTTGCATGACCCAAATTTTACGGAATCGTAGACCCTTTATTGATGATACCTTCTTACTCCTTAGCGCCGGTCTTTGGAATTTCCATCTCAGAACAGCGTAAAATTTACTTCAATCACCGAAACACCCTTATTTCACTATTAAGCAACACGCTTATTGTCGATAACACGGTGGCAACGCCGGTGCTGTGCCGCCCGTTCGAACACGGGGCTGATATCGTGGTACATTCCCTGACCAAATATATCGGTGGGCACGGCTCCACGATTGGTGGTGCCATTATCGATAGCGGAAAATTTGACTGGGTTGCCAACAAGGCGCGCTTCCCACTGCTCAGCGAGCCAGATCCCTCCTACCACGGCGTGGTGTACACCGAGGCCTTCGGCACGGCGGCGTATATTGGCCGCTGCCGCGTCGTCCCGTTGCGCAATACTGGCGCGGCTTTGTCGCCTCACAGCGCCTTTTGGTTATTGCAAGGCCTGGAAACGCTCAGTCTGCGCATTGAGCGGCATTGCAGCAATGCCGAAGCATTGGCGGGTTATCTCTCGTCTCATCCGCTGGTCACTTGGGTGAACTACGCGGCCTTACCGGACAGCCCGTATAAACCGACGTGCGACAAAATTTCTGGCGGCAAAGCCTCTGGGATTATCAGTTTTGGTATCACGGGCGGCAAAGCGGCTGGCGGACATTTTATCGATGCGTTGCAGATGATCCTGCGATTGGTGAACATTGGCGATGCCAAATCACTGGCGTGCCATCCAGCCACGACCACGCACCGTCAGCTTAATGCGCAAGAGCTGGCACGCGCCGGTGTGAGTGAATATTTGGTGCGCATCTCCGTCGGGATTGAGCACATTGACGATATTGTTGCGGATGTGTCGCAGGCGCTTGAAGCGTAACAGGGCGTTGCAGACAGCGTAGGGCGAAAAGGGATGCTCGATAAATTCCCCGGCGGATGCCGGGGAATGCAGGAAGGCAACAGCGCCAATCAGGAGTGGTTGGCATCCGTTTGCGGTGCAGCCGTCTCAACTGGCTGCTGAACTTCATCCGGTACGGCAACCGGTGCATCTTGCGGCGCCAGCGTTTCCAACTGTTGTGCCGGTTCCAGCGCGCCGTTGATCTTGGTCGGCATGCCGGAACGCGTTCTGATGGCGCTATCGACATCGCTGGTGTTCACGCTCACGTCAGCAATCACTTTGCTGACTTTGGCAGTGATGCTGATCGGGGCCGGAGAGTCGGAGTGGAACTCTTCTACGGTACGAGACAGCGGATCGTGTACTTCAACGTAGCGTGAACCATCTGGCTCCACGGTAGCTTTCACCGGCTCATTGATAAACTGAACGCGGGTGCCAACCGGCACATTGTTGAACAGGAATTTGATGTCGTCAGCGCGCAGACGCACGCAACCGTGGCTCACACGCAGACCGATACCGAAGTTGGCGTTGGTGCCGTGAATTGCATACAGATTGCCGATGTAGAGCGCATACAGTCCCATCGGGTTATCCGGACCTGCCGGATAGACTTTTGGCAGATACTCACCGCGTGCTGCATATTCCGCGTGCATTTTGGCGGTTGGCGTCCAGGTTGGACCCGCTTTTTTACGCTGTACGCTGGTGGTCCAGTTGACCGGCGTATCTTTACCCAGTTCACCGATGCCGATAGGCAATACGATGACGGTTTTGCTGCCTTTCGGATAGTAGTACAGGCGCATTTCGGCGCTATTGATAACGATGCCTTCGCGCGGCCCATCTGGCAGGATCAACTGCTGCGGAATAATCATCTTGCTGCCCGGCTGCGGCAGGTAGACATCCGCATTGTGGTTCGCTTCCATCAGGTTGCTCAGGCCCATTTGGTACTGGGCAGCAAAGGCTTCCAACGGCAGCGTGCTGTCCGCCGGTACGGTAATTTCCAGGTTTTCCCCGATAAGACTGCTGTTGGCCGACGGCAGCGGATAAACAACGGCGAATGCTGATTGGCTGAAAGCAGCAGCAGCCAGAAGGGTGGTTACGATCGCGCGAATACTCATCTTCATATCTTTATTGAGTGTGTGATGCCCGAAGGGCTGTGATGTCGTTTGTTGTTAGCGGTTGAACCGCCCGGATGCGCATTATATGGTCAGAACGGCCTCGGAGGGAAATAGCATGTGCAATGAATCACATTTTTTGCCTCCGGCATGAAGAAAAGAGGGGGCTCGCGGTCATTTTGGCCTTCATTATGTGATTCCCGCGCAGGCGAAACGCGTTTCTTCTGTCAGGGAGCCCCGGCTTGCGCCGAGGATGACAGGCATTAGATAAAACGACTCAGGAAGGCTTGGGTACGCGGGTGCTGTGGGGTGACCAACACATCGTCCGGGCGGCCTTGCTCTACCACCGCGCCTTCATCCATAAAGATCACTCGGTCAGCGGCTTCGCGAGCAAAACTGATTTCATGGGTGACGACGATCATGGTCAAGCCTTGCTCGGCCAGAGAACGCATGGTGGCCAGCACTTCACCGACCAACTCGGGATCGAGTGCTGAAGTGGGTTCGTCAAACAGCATCACCGTCGGGCGAATAGCCAGTGCACGCGCAATGGCGACGCGCTGCTGCTGCCCGCCGGACAGGTGGCGCGGGTAGGCATCCGCTTTATGCTCCAGCCCAACGCGCTTTAACAGCGCCATGGCATACGCCTGTGCTTCCTGGCGGTCCTGTTTATGTACACCGACCGGCGCTTCAATGATGTTTTGCAACACAGTCATCCAAATTTTACGGAATCGTAGACCCTTTATTGATGATACCTTCTTACTCCTTAGCGCCGGTCTTTGGAATTTCCATCTCAGAACAGCGTAAAATTTACTTCAATCACCGAAACACCCTTATTTCACTATTAAGCAACACGCTTAGTGTAAAAACCGAGTCGACAAAGCCCTGTAATGCCCGGAGCGACAGGTTAAACACGCGCTTTATCATCAAAACCGTGGTAACAGCCATATCGGTGTAGTAAAGCGGCCGACCACGACCTTCAGGCGAAGAACTGTCAGTCCATGCAGCGATGGCGGACTCATCAAGCCAGACCGTCAGGGAGCCGCGTTGTCTGAGTGCTTTGTTGTAGGTGGGCCAGTTGGTGATTTTAAACTTTTGCTTTGCCATGGGGAGCTGCTATCGGGAGCGATGATATAGCCAAGCGACTTAATTTTGATTACACCATATGGACTGAGAACAAACTCTCTGTATCGCAACCCATCTCTCTTTTTTTGCTTTTTGCTTGTGCCCATTTATGCTCAATTGGGTTAAGATCTGGCGAATATGTAGGCAAATACTCCACCATATACCCTGCATCGATGATGACTTGTTGAATATTATGTTTTTTGTGAAAAGTGGCATTGTCCATCATGATTACACTGTTTTTAGGGAGTACTGGGATAAGGACTTGTGTGACCCAGGCATAGAAAACATCGCTGTTAATATTGATATCAAATAATCCGATAGCAAACAGCGTTGTGCCTAATAAAGCGCCGATAACATTTGTTCTTCCCCTAGCTCCCCAGTTCTTCAGGCCAAAACACCGTTGACCTTTTGGGGAATAGCCGTGAGTCCGTGGGGCATCGTGTGAAAAACCACTTTCATCAATAAAAACAATAGGTTTACCTTCTTTTTCATACTGTTGTTTTTTTTGTTGAAATCCCTGCCGGGCGTTTTCGTCGGCTTTCGGATGACGTAGAGTTTTTTTTATAGGTCAATCCCAGCTTTTTAAGCGCTTGCCAAATGGCCTTCTGACAAACGCCAAAACGCTCTGCACGTTCTTTTTGGTAAGCATCTGGATATTGTTCAACATCTTTTATCAACTCGGATTTATCGATCTTTCGCTGACGCGTGGTCGATGCTTTTGACTCTATTTGATTAATCCAACGCGATACAGAGGCAGGGCCAATCCGAAATTGCTTCGCTGTTTCTCGGATACTCAACCCTTCGTTTTTCCGTGTAGATATCACTTTACGTCTAAAATCAATTGAATAGCTCATTTAAATAATGTAATCAAAATTAAGTCGTTTAGCTATACTTTGGGTCATCTGATAACGCCACAATGCCTGCCTATACTGACGACTGGTGTAATGGTTTCCTTGACGCCTAGGAATTTCAAACTTTTTGGGGCCACTGATTTCGGGGGCTGGCAACGATGAAAACCGGCTTTTTTATCGTGAATGCCTCTGTGTTTGGGTGATTTTTGAAAACATTGCGCGTTTTTTGATTACATCGCCGAATTCCAGGCAGAGTTTCCCCGCATTATCCAACGTAACGCATTCGCGCTATCTCCCCGGCGTTCGCGATTAGCTTCTCCAGGGCCGTTGCCGGCAGCGCCCGGCTGAACGCCATTTTTGCCCCGCACAGCAGGCAGGCAAACGGGTCTGTATTCAGTAATCCCTGACTCAGCGTTGTGTATGTCACTGGCGCTGCTTTTTTCACATTATCCTGCCCCAGGGCTTTTCTCACCAGAGGCAACAGTTTTCCCACTACGCGGTTAGCCAGAAAACCAAAGTAACGCACCATCCGGAAATGCTTCTCCGGTATATGCTTTATCAGCCGCAGTATCAGCTCACGCTGACTGAGCGCCAGGTCTTCATGCCTCCCCGTCCGGTGATCCAGAAAACGCAGGGTGATGCGGCTTCCCCCGTCGTAGTGTGCCAGTCGCGCACCCGACACAGGCAGTTTTTTCAGGTACCGGCCCAGGTACTTTGCTGTCTGCCGGGGATGTTTCGTCGGCTTCGCAAAATACACGTGCCAGTAAATCTCTCCCTGCTCATTTTTCCCCTGGCTGAGGATAAAGCGCTTCCATTCATCATAATCCCGGATGTGAGCCAGCTGCGGCGGCAGAACAAGAGACTCCCATGCAGACAGCAGATACTGGCGTACATTCCATACCCAGCGCGCCCTGACCTTCGGCAGGGCAAACGACCGTTTTTTCCAGGCACCGTGCTCATTTATGCCGCCGGTGGTCCACGACAGGTGAATATGGCAGTTCCAGTTAAGCTGGCGACCATACGTGTGAAGAGCGCCGAAAATACCGGTGGTCAGGCCCCGCTGCTCCGCAGCGTACAGCAGGTTGTCCGCCGCCAGCGCAAAGAGGCCATTCAGCAGCCAGCGGTTGGCTTCAAACAATGGCCACAGGGTATCCGGCATCGTGAATGTGCCGTGCTGGCACGGCGTATCCGGCAGGCGGGCCATCATGATGGCAATCCACAGGTCGGTGGCCTTTTTGCCGCAGGTCGGACATCCGCGTCCGTGGCAGCTCTGATGGATGTAACGGTGGTGAGTGCAGTCGGGGTTGCTGCAGCGAAATTCCCGGCTGCACGTCAGTGGGGTGCCGCAGGCCAGCATCTTTGTGACAACCTTAATCTCTACAGGCCGGAGCGGGTATGCCTCCATGATGTCAGCCCATGCCCTGTTGCGCTGAAACAGCGTCTTCATGGGGCGGGGCTGTATGCCGGTATCATCCGTGCGGGTCATCGGAGAGCATCTCCGCTTCGGTTTCGTACAGGTCAAACCGGCGACAGGTATGGCAGAAGGCAACGTAGTGGTACGGAGAATCAGGGAATTCACTGTAGAAGGTGGTCCAGAACCACTCTGTGCAGTCAGGATCGTTGTCAACGAAAAGGCGGAATTGCTGGTAAGGGAGGTTGCCCTGTCGGACCACCGTTTTGAAAATCTGCTTAACCATTTTTGTATGAACGCGCTGATGCTCAGGGGAATGTGACACGGGATAACCTTCGGCTGGCGGGTTTCAGAATATCGCTATTCTGCCACACTTCGATTTGCAGCCGCCAGGCTGCTTCGTTCGTCACTATGAAACATGACTTGTTTGGGATGCCCACGCAGTTCCCAAGCCATTTGTAGTGCTTTGGCTGTTAATTCTGAATCTGGCGAAAACGACATTGCCCAACCCACGGGTTTTCGGGCAAATAAATCTAATACCACCGCCAGATACGCCCATCGGTCGCCTGTCCAAAGGCTTTGTTGAATAATTTAACCGTTTGATTTACATCTTCTTTAGGTAGAATGCATGTACAGAGACTGTATTTTGTTAGAACGACAAATCAAGTAGTTAGCACAATAAAAAGCATTACGGCTGGAAAACTTAGTTGTTGAAGTGTTATAATAATTATGTAAATCAGCATGTTAAATTATTCAACAAAGCCCTGTCCAAATATAGGTTACATCGCCGCACCAAACCTGGTCAGGCTTGGTATAGCCAAGCGACTTAATTTTGATTACACCATATGGACTGAGAACAAACTCTCTGTATCGCAACCCATCTCTCTTTTTTTGCTTTTTGCTTTTTGCTTTTTGCTTGTGCCCATTTATGCTCAATTGGGTTAAGATCTGGCGAATATGTAGGCAAATACTCCACCATATACCCTGCATCGATGATGACTTGTTGAATATTATGTTTTTTGTGAAAAGTGGCATTGTCCATCATGATTACACTGTTTTTAGGGAGTACTGGGATAAGGACTTGTGTGACCCAGGCATAGAAAACATCGCTGTTAATATTGATATCAAATAATCCGATAGCAAACAGCGTTGTGCCTAATAAAGCGCCGATAACATTTGTTCTTCCCCTAGCTCCCCAGTTCTTCAGGCCAAAACACCGTTGACCTTTTGGGGAATAGCCGTGAGTCCGTGGGGTATCGTGTGAAAAACCACTTTCATCAATAAAAACAATAGGTTTACCTTCTTTTTCATACTGTTGTTTTTTTTGTTGAAATCCCTGCCGGGCGTTTTCGTCGGCTTTCGGATGACGTAGAGTTTTTTTTATAGGTCAATCCCAGCTTTTTAAGCGCTTGCCAAATGGCCTTCTGACAAACGCCAAAACGCTCTGCACGTTCTTTTTGGTAAGCATCTGGATATTGTTCAACATCTTTTATCAACTCGGATTTATCGATCTTTCGCTGACGCGTGGTCGATGCTTTTGACTCTATTTGATTAATCCAACGCGATGCAGAGGCAGGGCCAATCCGAAATTGCTTCGCTGTTTCTCGGATACTCAACCCTTCGTTTTTCCGTGTAGATATCACTTTACGTCTAAAATCAATTGAATAGCTCATTTAAATAATGTAATCAAAATTAAGTCGTTTAGCTATACGTTCTGGCGAATAGCTTCCCATGAACAGCTTCTCCAGCCCCCTAGATTTTTTTCACTCAGAGGCGACAACTACCCTGACATGGGGGCGCGTGCCGGGTACTCGCCGATGAGCAACGAAATCGTGCTTTCGTCGCTGTTTGGCGCGTTCGGAGGTCTAGGGGCGCTGGGCTTGCTGCTTAATCGCGGCGCACAACGCCTGTTCCGCGCGCTGACCTGGATTGCTGCGGTGGTGGGGGTGCTGTTCTTGTTGGCTATCCCGCGCATTTATCAGTTGCCGACCGTGGCGACCTGGAACACCAGCTACACGCTGTTGATGATGCTGCTAACGCCGATGATTGGGGGCGGTGCGCTGGCGGCGGTATTGGGGGCGCGCCGCATTGGGCTGGCCGTTAGCGTATTGGCGAAGCTGGCGAGCTTCTGCCTGCGTCCGGGCTACATGGCAACCTTGATGAGCGCAGACAGTGCGTTGACCAGTGCTCAGCTTGCCTGGTTCAGTGCGCAGGCCATCCTGCTCGCAGTGGGCGTTGTGGGGGCGATAGTGCATGTCCGTTATAACACCGGACGCTCACTGTTGGCGGCCAGTGCACTGGTTGTGATTGTTGCTGAGCTGGCGGGCCGTGTCGCGTTCTATAACCTGTGGACGTTGCCGATGTAATGCCGTGCCGCCCTGCGAGCGATTGCTCGGGGCGGCATCCTAAGGGGAGAGCCCGATGTCATCTATAGCCGTGTTGCCACGTTTTCTGGGCACACTCTTTTACTACCCGCCGACACACCCCGATGTGCAGGCTATTGTTGCGAACTTATCTGCGCTGCCCACGCTGTGCCCTTGGGCAGAGCGCACCGAAATGGAAACATTGTGCCAGCATTGGCCGGTGCCTTATGCAGACGCGTTTATCTGGCAGTACTCGGTGCTATTTGAAGGGCAGGGGGATATGTTTGCGCCGCCCTGGGCGTCGGTCTATCTGGAAAACGACAACCTGCTCATGGGGGAAAGTACGGCTCGCTATCGCGCTTTTCTGCATCAGCACGGGCTGTCGTTTACTGGCGCGCAGCAGGAGCCGGAGGATCAGTTTGGGTTGGTGCTGCTGGCGCTCGCTGCACTGTTGGAACGAGAGGAAGCGCAGGCCGCACACACGCTGCTGGAAACGTATTTGCTGCCCTGGAGCGATCGCTATCTGGAACTCTTACAGCAAAACCCCCACAGCCCGTTCTATGCTCAACTTGCCGTCGTGACCCGCTTGCTGCTACAGGGAATGCAGCGTCATTATGGGTTGCAGCCCGAAACGCCCCGGATGTTTTTCTGATGGAAAAGGATGAGCGCTACTATCGTGGATATTTGTCTCATCGCTACGTCAGTCGGCGCGGGTTATTCCGCGCCTTTCTAAATGCCTCGCACCAGCCTGAGCCACTGCCCGATAGCGCTCAACTGCGTGCGCCACGTCCTCCTGGTGCGTTGCCTGCACCGCAGTTTTATCAACAGTGTAACCGTTGCCAGCGGTGCGTTAATGCTTGCCCAATGGGCGTGTTGATCGTCAATGAAGAAGGTTATCCGCAGTTGGCCATTGAATACGCCAGTTGCGATGGCTGTCAGACATGCATCGCGCATTGCCCCTCGGGGGCGCTATTGCCGCAGGCACACTTTGATACCGGATTACGTCCGGCGATCGGCGCTACCTGCTTCAGTCAGCAACGCCACTGCCGCAGTTACATCGATACCTGCCCGAGTCAGGCACTTTCCCTCAGTGAGCGCGGATTGCCTGATGTCGACAACGCGCGGTGTTATGGCTGTGGAGAATGCTTGATTCAGTGTGAAATCCAGGCAATTTCATTGACCCCGTTCGCTTAAATAACGCTTCAATATCTCCCCCGTCATGCCGTCATTTTCGCAGTGACACTGTGATTTTTATTTTTAAACACCATGTTATTGTGACGGCAATGACTATTATTGATTTTAAATAAAACCTCAATGAATATATATAGCCAAGCGACATTATTTTGATAACAGCCAGCTATGCTTCTTTGCCGCATATCAGGGCATAGGATGTAATCATTTTTAAGTCGGTTGGCTATAAAGTAAGAGGGGTTGGTTGAACTTTTTAATTGAGTGATTTAATTAAATGTATTTTAAACACAATTCGGATGGGGCGTGTTTAGGGTGTTCATCTGAGTTATTTTAGTAATGCAGACTTGTATCGTTATTTGTAATGGTTAAAAAACGGGACTCGACTATATTTATCAGCCAGCTTTTTTCTTATTCCCTTTGGCGAGGGAATATAAATTAAGGTTGTGAAACTATGACGTCTTTTACGTTTGTTATTTTATCACCAGGATAATGTCATGCTTGATTTTTTACCTTTTTCCCGCCCTTCTTTGGGAGAGGAAGAGATTGCTGCCGTGAATACGGTCATGTTATCCGGGTGGATCACCTCAGGGCCAAAAAATCAGCAACTGGAAGCTGCTTTTTGTACATTGACCGGCAACAAACACGCCATTGCGGTCAGTTCTGCGACGGGCGGGATGCACGTCACCTTGATGGCGCTGGATACCTCCCCTGGCGATGAAGTTATTACCCCCTCGCTGACCTGGGTCTCAACCCTCAACATGATTGTCCTGCTTGGCGCTGTGCCGGTGATGGTGGACGTCGATCGCGATACGTTGATGGTCACTCCTGAGGCTATTGCTGCGGCTATCACGCCGCGCACGCGCGCCATTATTCCCGTGCATTACGCTGGTGCACCCGCCGATATGGACGCGATTCGCGCCATCGGGCATCGTCACGGTATCCCCGTTATTGAAGATGCTGCTCATGCCGTCGGGGCTGAGTATCGCGGCGCCCCTGTCGGGGCGACAGGCACTGCGATTTTCTCCTTTCATGCCATCAAAAATATGACCTGCGCCGAGGGCGGACTGGTGGTCACCGATAATGACCAGCTTGCCGAACGTATCCGCAGCCTTAAATTTCACGGCCTGGGTGTGAATGCCTATGACAGACTCGCACAGGGACGAGCACCACAGGCAGAAGTAATAACACCGGGGTACAAATACAATCTCAGTGATATCCATGCCGCGATTGCGTTAGTGCAATTTGGCAAGCTGGCGCATGTTAACCAGCGGCGTCAGGAGATTGCGCAACGCTATTTATCAACGCTTGCCGATACGCCACTGCTGCCGCTACGTCAGCCTGAATGGCCTCATCACCACGCCTGGCACCTGTTTATTTTGCGTGTTGATGCAGAACGCTGCGGTATTTCACGCGATGCGTTAATGGCTGCACTGCAAGCGCAAGGGATTGGCACTGGTCTGCATTTTCGCGCCGTCCATACCCAGAAATTTTACCGTGAACGTTTTCCCGCACTTGAACTTCCTCATACGGAATGGAACAGCGAACGCCTGTTATCCATTCCCTTGTTTCCGGATATGACTTATGACGACACATCACGCGTTATCGATGCGCTGCGCAAACTTGCCTGCGGTTGATATGTTTACCTTTCCTCCGATAAAAAAAGTCTCCGTTGTCATCCCGGTATTCAACGAGCAAGAGAGCCTGCCTGCTCTGATTCAGCGCACGGTGGCGACCTGTGAAACGTTGGATAGGGCCTATGAGATTGTACTGGTTGATGATGGCAGCAATGACAATTCGGCGCGACTTATGGTGCAATCCAGTGAAATGCCAGATAGCCACGTGATAGCCGTATTGCTTAACCGGAATTACGGTCAGCATGCCGCGATCATGGCGGGATTTAGCCATACCTCGGGCGATTTGATCATTACGCTGGATGCCGATCTCCAGAATCCACCGGAAGAGATCCCGCGTTTGGTGGCAAAGGCCGATGAAGGCTATGACGTGGTCGGCACGGTGCGTCAAAACCGTCAGGATAGCCTGTTTCGCAAAATATCATCGCGCCTGATAAACCGTTTTATTCAGCGTACTACCGGCAAGTTCATGGGCGATTATGGCTGTATGCTGCGCGCTTATCGACGCCATATCGTCGATGCCATGTTGACCTGCCACGAACGCAGCACCTTTATCCCCGTCCTTGCCAATATCTTTGCGCGTAAGGCGACGGAGATTCCTGTCAAGCACGCTGAGCGCCAGCACGGCGATTCCAAATACAGCATGATCGGGTTGATCAGCCTGATGTATAACCTGGTGACTTGCCTGACCACGACCCCTTTGCGTCTGCTTAGCGTGATAGGTAGTGCCATCGCGCTGTCAGGGTTCTTGCTGACCTTTGTGCTGGTGGCGTTGCGTTTGGTACTTGGGCCCGAGTGGGCGGCCGAGGGAGTTTTCATGCTGTTCGCCTTTCTGTTCAGCTTTATCGGCGCCCAGTTCGTGGGGATGGGGATACTCGGTGAATATATTGGCCGGATTTACAACGATGTGCGTGCTCGCCCTCGTTATTTTGTGCAACGCGTCGTCAAGGGTGAGACCCGCAAAGACGAGACTCGCCAAGAGAGTAATGTGAAATGAATACCGTTGTTTTTGCTTACCATGATATGGGATGCGTTGGCATCAATGCCTTGTTAGCCTCTGGCTATCGCATCAGTGCTATTTTCACCCATGCGGATACACCCGGTGAAAATCCTTTTTTTGGCTCAGTGGCACGTATTGCCGCCAGAACGGGTATTCCTGTCTATACACCGGAAGACGTGAATCATCCGCTGTGGCGTGAACGCATTCGCGCGCTCGCGCCGCAGGTCATTTTTTCTTTCTATTACCGCCGCGTGCTGAGTGACGCGATTTTGCAGTGCGCCCCCTTAGGGGCGTTTAACCTACATGGCTCGCTATTGCCGCAATACCGTGGTCGCGCACCGTTGAACTGGGTATTGGTCAACGGAGAGACGCAAACGGGCGTCACGCTGCACCGCATGACGTCAGAACCCGATGCAGGCCCGATTGTCGCACAACAGCGGGTCGATATCGCACCGGATGACGATGCGCCTGGTTTGCACCATAAACTGTGCGAATCCGCAGACCGTCTGTTACGCGATATCCTGCCAGCGATCAAATCCGGTAACTATCCGCAACAGGAACAGGATCACGCACAGGCCAGCTATGTCACCCGGCGAACCCCGGAGGCGGGGCGGATGGACTGGTCGCGGCCCGCGCATGAATTGCACAACCTGGTGCGGGCGGTCACGGACCCGTGGCCGGGCGCCTTTTGTTATGCCGGTGCAACTCGCTTGACGGTGTGGTCTTCCCGTCTGCGGCAGGATTTCCCTAGCGCACCGAGTGGAACGGTATTGTCGGTGTCACCGCTGGTGGTTGCCTGCGGCAGCGATGCGCTGGAGATAGTGACCGGGCAGAGTGACAACAGCGTGTTTATGGCGGGTGAGCAACTGGCACAAACCGTGGGCATGGTGGAAGGGGCCAGGCTGAATGCCTGCTTGCCGTGTCAGCCAAAGCGCGTGCGGGTATTGATCCTCGGGGTGAACGGTTTTATCGGCAACCACCTGACGGAACGGTTGCTGCAAGATGAAAAATACGAAGTCTACGGTTTGGATATCGGTTCCGATGCCATTGCCCGTTTCCTGCTTAACCCGCGTTTTCACTTTGTTGAAGGCGACATCACCATTCACTCGGAGTGGATCGAGTATCACATCAAAAAATGCGATGTGATTTTGCCGCTGGTTGCTATTGCCACGCCGATTGAATACACGCGCAATCCGCTGCGGGTGTTCGAACTGGATTTCGAAGAGAACCTGAAAATCGTGCGTAGCTGTGTCAAACATCACAAGCGCATCATCTTCCCTTCTACGTCTGAAGTGTACGGGATGTGCAGCGATAAGGTGTTCGATGAAGATTGCTCATCGCTGGTTGTTGGGCCGATTAACAAACAGCGTTGGATCTATTCGGTATCGAAGCAACTGCTGGATCGGGTGATCTGGGCATACGGCGAGAAGCAGGGGCTGCGTTTCACGCTGTTCCGCCCCTTCAACTGGATGGGGCCACGGCTTGATAGTCTGGATGCCGCCCGAATCGGCAGTTCGCGTGCCATTACGCAGTTGATCCTGAATCTGGTGGAAGGATCGCCCATCAAGCTGATTGATGGCGGTGAACAGAAGCGCTGTTTTACCGATATCAATGATGGCATTGAGGCGTTATTCCGCATCATTGAAAATCGTGATAACGCCTGTGACGGGCGAATCATCAATATCGGTAACCCGAAAAATGAGGCCAGTATCCGCGAACTAGCGCAGATGTTGCTCGAAAGCTTTGAACGTCATCCGCTTCGGCATATCTATCCGCCCTTTGCTGGCATGTGCGTGGTGGAGAGCGGCAGTTACTACGGCAAGGGCTATCAGGATGTGGAACACCGTAAACCGAGCATCGCCAATGCCCGCCGCCTGTTGGGATGGGAACCACAGGTCGAGATCCGTCAGACGATTGACGAAACGCTGGACTTTTTCCTGCGCGCTAACGCTTCACCGGATTCTACCCCATGAAGCGTGTCGGGCTGCGTATTGATGTCGACACCTGGCGTGGTACGCGAGAGGGTATGCCGCGCCTGCTGGAGACGTTAGAGCAACATGGGGTTCAGGCAAGCGTCTTTTTCAGCGTTGGGCCAGATAATATGGGACGACACCTTTGGCGTCTGGCCAAACCGGCCTTTTTACGCAAGATGCTGCGTTCCAAGGCCGTGTCGTTGTATGGCTGGGATATCCTGTTGGCGGGCACGGCCTGGCCGGGCCGCTTGATTGGGCGTGGTAATGCGGACGTCATGCGACAAACGGCGCTTACCCACGAGGTGGGGCTCCATGCCTGGGATCACTTTGCCTGGCAAACCTGGGCGGGCATTTGGAATCCGGCACAGTTAAATCACCATATTGCGCTGGGTAAGACCGCGCTGGAAGATCTACTGGGTCAGGCCGTCACCTGTTCCGCCGTGGCTGGATGGCGGGCGGATCAGCGCGTCATTGAGGCTAAGCAGTGCTTTGGTTTCCGCTACAACAGCGATTGTCGCGGAAGTACGCCATTTCAGCCGCGTCTGGCAGACGGTACGCTAGGTACCGTTCAGATTCCGGTTTCACTGCCTACCTGGGATGAGGTTATCGGCTCCACCGTGCAACCGCAACAGTTCAACCGCTATCTGCTCAACGCCATGCACAGCGCGCGAGGGACGCCGGTGTATACCGTGCACGCTGAGGTAGAGGGCATCGCCTTCCAGCGGGAATTTTCAGCGTTGCTCGCTATGGCGCATCTCGAGGGACTTCAGTTCTGTCCCCTGGGGGCGTTGCTTCCAGAATCTGAGGCCGATTTGCCCGTTGGGCACGTTGTGCGCCACTCGATTGATGGGCGTGAAGGATGGCTAGGCTGTCAACAGTGGCTGAATAATCAACAATATCAGGTCGGTCAGCCATGAAAGCAGTCACCTACACGCTCGCATTGGTCGCCTTGTGGGCGCTCTACTACATTATCCCTATTGAGTACCGCTTGCTCTGGCAGCCGGATGAAACCCGCTATGCCGAAATCAGCCGCAGCTTGCTGGCCTCAGGGGATTGGGCTGTGCCGCGATTTTTAGGTATTCGCTACTTTGAAAAACCGATCGCCGGCTACTGGATCAACAACCTCGGTCAATGGCTTTTTGGTCACTCCAACTTTGCGGTGCGTGCGGGGGCAATATTCTCCTCTTCGCTGACCGCTTGTCTGGTCGCGTGGCTCTCCTGGCAGATCTGGCGGGACAAACGTACTGCACTGCTGGCGGCGGTAATCTACCTTTCCTGCTTGCTGGTCTACGGCGTCGGGACTTATGCCGTGCTCGATCCCATGCTCTCGCTGTGGCTTTCACTCGCCATGTGCAGTTTCTGGTATGCAGCACAATCCGAGTCCGTAGGTAAAAAAACTATCGGGTACCTGGTGTTGGGCATAGCTTGCGGCATGGGGGTGATGACCAAAGGCTTTTTGGCGCTGGCGGTACCTGTTATTAGCGTGCTGCCGTGGGTGGCAGAAAAGAAACAGTGGAAATCGCTGTTGATGTATGGACCGTTGGCCGTGTTAAGTGCGACGGCGGTGACATTGCCTTGGGCGCTAACCATTGCCGCGTGTGAGCCGACGTTCTGGCATTATTTTTTCTGGGTAGAGCATATCCAGCGTTTTGCCCAGGAAGGCGCGCAGCACCGGGCACCGTTTTGGTATTACCTGCCGCTCTTCCTGCTGGGGACGTTACCCTGGTTGGGCTTTCTGCCCGGCGCACTGCGTCAGGGCTGGCGAGACCGGAAAATCAACAGTGGCCTGATCTATTTGCTGGGTTGGACGCTCATGCCGCTGCTGTTTTTCAGCCTTGCGAAAGGAAAGTTGCTGACCTATATACTGCCCTGTTACGCGCCGTTGGCGGCGTTGCTGGCGCATCATGTGCTGGGCGCGGCTCGCGAGGGTGCCAAGGCGCTGCGCGCTAACGCCCTCATCAACATACTGTTTGGTGTTATGGGGCTGCTGGCGGTGGTGCTGGTCTTGGCCCCTCATCGGTTGGCTATCTATCCGCTCTATACACCGCAGGAATATGGCAAGATGCTGGCGGCCGCGGTGATCTTTCTCTCCTGGGCGTTGATTGGGAGTCTGTCGCTTGTGCAACCGCGTAATCGCTGGGCCTGCGCGGCACTGTGTCCGCTGGGATTGGCGCTGTTGGTGGGTGCTGCCATTCCCGACCGCGTGGAGAATGCCAAACAGCCGCAGGCCATGATTGAGCCAGCTCACGCGCAACTGCAAGCGAGCCGCTATGTGCTGTCCAACAGCGTAGGGGTCGCTTCGGCTATTGCCTGGGAGTTGCAGCGTGACGATATTTTTCTCTATAGCCGACGTGGGGAACTGGCTTGGGGGTTGGCGTTTGAGGACAGCGCAGAACGGTTTGTCTCTGAAGAGGCCTTCCCCGCTTGGCTCGCGGCTCACCGTCAACAAGGCAATATTACGCTGATGCTGCTGCTTGACGATGATGACAGAACGACGATTCATGCGTTGCCAACGCCGGACTGTGTCTATCAGCAAGGACGTTTCGCCGTTGTCGAGTATCACGTGCAGTGAGCGCATGGTTATGGGTTTTGCTGGTCAGCATGCTGAGCTGCATGGGGCAGATATCCCAAAAACAGGCGGCTGACGCGGTTCATCCTGCTCATGCAGCGCGATGGCTGTGCGTTGCTCTGCTGCTGCTGGCGCTTGCGCTATTGCTATGGCTGGTCGTGCTGCAACAGCTTCCGGTTGGCATTGCCTATCCGATGTTGAGCTTGAATCTGGTCTGGATCACGCTGGCCGCACGTTGGATTTGGCAGGAGCCTATGGGGTGGCGGCATATCCTCGGCATTCTGTTTATCATCTTGGGCGTCGTTTTGCTCGGTGTTACGGCTTAACGTGGAGGCGATAGCATGGGATATCTAGCGGCGTGCCTCAGCGTCATGTTGGTCAGCATCGCGCAGTTGGCGATTAAATATGCCCTGTCCGGATTGCCGCCGGTATGGTCGATACGCACGCTGTGGGACGGCGCAGCGTGCCCGTGGCTGTTGCTGACCGCTGGTCTGGGGTGTTACCTGCTGTCGCTGATCGTCTGGCAATTTGCGTTACAGCGTCTGGCGCTGGGAAAAGCCTATGCGTTTTTGAGCCTAAGCTATGTGCTGGTGTGGTTTGGCTCGCTTCTCCTACCCGACTATTCAGAGCATTTTTCATGGCTGGCGTGCATCGGCGTGTTCGCCATTATGGTGGGCGTATTGTTGGTTTGCTGGCCGTCACGTGAAGAGGAAACCTCGACCTCGTCATAGCGCAAGAGTCGATCGGGTTCAAACAAAACAAACATTTTCAGGTGTAATTTCTTGCCATTCTTATCGTAATAGCACCGTGTGAGATAGGTCATAGCATCCATACCCCGGATCGTAAATAATACGAAACCGTTATCAATAGGAACTGAAGGGTTATTCCTACGGCGGCGGAGGGGCGAAAACGGATTCTCAGACACGGTGTCTGACTGACAGAAAAGAGCATGATGAACAACAAATACCCATTGCAAGAAATCCTTGACGTTGAACGGCTGCAAACGTTGCAGGATAACTTCAGCAAATCCATGATGATTGCATTGGTGGTTGTTGATGAAAAAGGCGTTCCGGTTACTAAACCCAGCGGATTTTCTGATTTTTGCGCCCGTTCGCGGCGTAACCCTGCATTAGCGCAACACTGCTACGACTGTGATGACGCCGGAGGAAGGGCCGCTATGGCAGCCTGCCGCCCGGTGGTGTATCGCTGCTATTGCGGATTCGTTGAGTTCGCGGTGCCCATCATGATAGATAACCACTATCTCGGTGCGTTTATCTCCGGTCAGGTCAAAGTCGAAACCTCAAAAGAGACTGAGATCCCTTACATTCTGGCGGAAAATGGCGTGTGGGAATGGGGCGACGGCCTATACGCTACTGCATGTCGCGTCTTATCTGGTGGAACAGGCTTATGCCAACAATATCCAGCGCGAGTTGCATCAAAAAGATCTGGCGCTGACCAATGAACTGCGCAAACGCGTAGACATTGAGCGCTCTCTGCATGAGGCGGAGTTTAAAGCGCTTTCCTATCAGATAAACCCCCATTTCCTGTTTAACGTACTCAATACCATCGGCCGTTTAGCCTTTTTGGAGAACGCCCAGCGCACCGAAAACATGGTGCATGATTTTTCCGACATGATGCGCTATCTACTACGTAAAAGTAATAATGGGCTGATCACGCTGCGTAATGAAATCAATTACGTCAACAGCTACATGTCGATTCAGAAAGTCCGCATGAGCGACCGCTTTGATTATATGTCCAGTATTCCGGATAAATATCTGGATGTGATTTGTCCTTTTCTTATTTTGCAGGGCTTTGTTGAATAAATCAGAATTAGCCGACAGGATGACTCCCTCTGCTACACCTGTTATCCTATCCTGACGCTGTGTGGCATACCCAACACCCAACAACGTCATACGGTTCAGCGCTTTGACCATCGCTATGGCTTCACCTACTTGAGCCTCATAGTCACGCAGGCTCAGATGGCCACCCAGCAAAGTTTTTATGCGGAACATCGCTGTTTCTGCCACTGAACGCCGGTGATAACCCACTTTCTTTTTCCACATATCATTACTCCCGCTCAGACGCTGATTCGCCACCGCATGGTTACGTTCATGGTACTTGTCCGGCCAGTATTTGGCTCCGCTTCGCGGCGGGATAAGGGGCCTGATTTTCTTTCTTAGCAACGCATCGTGGCAGTAACGGGCGTCATAAGCACCGTCTGCTGACACTTCCCTGATTTTTCGGTGGGTTTGGTTAATCAGGCCCGGCAGTGCCTGCGCATCTGTCGTTCCGCTGAGCGATAAGTCGGCACAGATAATCTCATGCGTCGCACTGTCTGCTGCCAGATGAAGCTTGCGCCACACTCTTCGTCTGTCAGCCCCATGCTGCCTGACTTTCCATTCACCTTCGCCAAAGACCTTCAGACCGGTACTGTCGATGACCAGATGCGAGATTTCACCACGCGTTGGCGTTTTTATGCTGATACTGACGGTTTTTGCCCGCCGACTGACCAGAGAGTAGTCCGGGCAGCGCAGTGGCAGGCTCATCAGTGTAAAAACCGAGTCGACAAAGCCCTGTAATGCCCGGAGCGACAGGTTAAACACGCGCTTTATCATCAAAACCGTGGTAACAGCCATATCGGTGTAGTAAAGCGGCCGACCACGACCTTCAGGCGAAGCACTGTCAGTCCATGCAGCGATGGCCGACTCATCAAGCCAGACCGTCAGGGAGCCGCGTTGTCTGAGTGCTTTGTTGTAGGTGGGCCAGTTGGTGATTTTAAACTTTTGCTTTGCCATGGGGAGCTGCTATCGGGAGCGATGATAGTGCTTTGATCCGGCGATCCCCTGAAAGTTCGATTTATTCAACAAAGCCATTTTGCAGCCGCTGGTGGAGAACTTCTTTAACTACGTGGTTGAGCCACGAGAAATAAAAAGTCACATTCACATTAAAGCCACCGACTATGGTCGCGATGTGATTATTGAAGTGACGGATAATGCCGATGGTATTTCGCCACAGGATATCGAGCATATTCTCTCCGGTAATGGCTTTGTTGAATAATTTAAGATACTGATTTATATAAGCATTATAAAATTTCAACGACTAATTTTTCCTCTCGGAATGCTTTTTATTGTGCTAACTATTTGATTTGTCGTTCTAACAAAATACATTCTCTGTAAATGCATTCTAACTAAAGAAGATGTAAATCAAACGGTTAAATTATTCAACAAAGCCTCCGGTAATGAGAATCGCCAAAAAGGCGGCATCGGTATAGCTAAACGACTTAATTTTGATTACATTATTTAAATGAGCTATTCAATTGATTTTAGACGTAAAGTGATATCTACACGGAAAAACGAAGGGTTGAGTATCCGAGAAACAGCGAAGCAATTTCGGATTGGCCCTGCCTCTGTATCGCGTTGGATTAATCAAATAGAGTCAAAAGCATCGACCACGCGTCAGCGAAAGATCGATAAATCCGAGTTGATAAAAGATGTTGAACAATATCCAGATGCTTACCAAAAAGAACGTGCAGAGCGTTTTGGCGTTTGTCAGAAGGCCATTTGGCAAGCGCTTAAAAAGCTGGGATTGACCTATAAAAAAAACGCTACGTCATCCGAAAGCCGACGAAAACGCCCGGCAGGGATTTCAACAAAAAAAACAACAGTATGAAAAAGAAGGTAAACCTATTGTTTTTATTGATGAAAGTGGTTTTTCACACGATGCCCCACGGACTCACGGCTATTCCCCAAAAGGTCAACGGTGTTTTGGCCTGAAGAACTGGGGAGCTAGGGGAAGAACAAATGTTATCGGCGCTTTATTAGGCACAACGCTGTTTGCTATCGGATTATTTGATATCAATATTAACAGCGATGTTTTCTATGCCTGGGTCACACAAGTCCTTATCCCAGTACTCCCTAAAAACAGTGTAATCATGATGGACAATGCCACTTTTCACAAAAAACATAATATTCAACAAGTCATCATCGATGCAGGGTATATGGTGGAGTATTTGCCTACATATTCGCCAGATCTTAACCCAATTGAGCATAAATGGGCACAAGCAAAAAGCAAAAAAAGAGAGATGGGTTGCGATACAGAGAGTTTGTTCTCAGTCCATATGGTGTAATCAAAATTAAGTCGCTTGGCTATATCAACAACATTCAAAATCGACTTCAGTTGTTGTTCGGCGAACGTTATGGGTTGGAGATTGCCAGTCCACACAAACCGAAGCTGGGAACCTCTATCAAACTGCGTTTCCCGATGCAGGAAGTCCATTAATCCGGGGAGAAGTACAATGTACAATTTTGTGATTGTGGAAGATGAACACATTGAATCCGAATCTCTGCGCCGCATGATTTCGGAGCACATCGAAAATGCCACCATTCATGAAGCATCGACCGGACGCAAAGCCATTCAACTGATCGATCAACTGAATCATATCGACATGATCCTGGTGGATATCAATAAGCGTGTTGCTTAATAGTGAAATAAGGGTGTTTCGGTGATTGAAGTAAATTTTATGCTGTTCTGAGATGGAAATTCCAAAGACCGGCGCTAAGGAGTAAGAAGGTATCATCAATAAAGGGTCTACGATTCCGTAAAATTTGGGTCATGCAACCGAGGCGCTTGATACCCGCGATGGAGACTGTAAAATAATCTGTGTAAATGGCATTTTGAGGAAAACCTTCAAAGGATAACAAAATGCCTATCAGCAACGAACTTATTGACCAACTGCTTCAAGATTGTCACTCCCCTCAGGATCTGCTGGGTGAATCAGGCCTACTCAAGGTGCTGACTAAAAGACTGGCGGAACGGGTTCTTGAAGCTGAGATGGAGATGCACCTTGGGTATGCTAAGCATGACCCGGCTGGTAATCATTCAGGCAACTCACGCAATGGCAAGACATCCAAGAGCGTACGTAGCCAAAATGGGGAGATCGAGCTCGATATTCCGCGCGACCGCAACAGTACCTTCGAGCCGACACTGATCGGTAAGCACGAAAAACAGCTTAACGGCTTCGATGACCGCATTATTTCTCTCTATTCCAGAGGGTTATCAACCCGTGATATTCAGGCACACTTTAAAGAAGTCTACGGGGTCGATGTTTCCGCTGGCTTCATTTCTCAAGTGACCAATGCTGTGATGGATGAAGTTAAGCGCTGGCAGCAACGGCCGCTGGATGCGCTTTATCCCATTGTTTACCTTGACTGTATTGTTGTCAAAAGCCAGGACGGCGGAGCCGTGGCCAACAAGTCTGTTTATCTGGCCCTCGGCGTCAACGGCCAGGGCGAAAAAGAGCTGCTGGGGCTATGGATAGCCAAAACTGAGGGGGCCAAGTTCTGGTTATCTGTGATGACAGAACTGAAAAATCGTGGGCTAAAGGACATCTTCGTCGCCTGCTGCGATGGCCTGAAAGGCTTTCCTGATGCCATTGAAGCTGTTTACCCGCATACGCGGGTACAGCTCTGCATTGTGCATCAGGTGCGGAACTCGCTGCGCTACGTCGGCTGGAAAGAGCGTAAGGCCGTTGCTGCTGACCTGCGCACCATCTATAGTTCCGCAACGCTAGAGGGCGCTGAAGAGGCCCTGGATGCCTTCGCGGCCAAATGGGATGAACAGTTCCCGACGATCAGCCCGTCGTGGAGAAATAATTGGGAACGTCTCATCGTCATTTTTGACTTTCCGCCGGAGATCCGCAAGGTTATCTACACCACCAACGCGATAGAGTCGTTAAATGCTTCATTGCGCAAGATAACGAAAACGCGACGAATATTTCCAACGGATGACTCGGTGATAAAATTACTCTATCTAGCCTTGCATAATATCTCTGCTAAATGGACCTTGCCAATCAGAGACTGGAAACCTGCTATGAGCCAATTCATGTTGATGTATGGAGAACGAATCTCCGGTTAAGCAATGGAGCCATTTACACAAAATTCTTTACAGACTCCCGCGATGGCGTGTTCAACTGTAATACGGATGCCCGAGATTATTTTATTTTCTTGTTTTTGTTCAGGCGATAAAGGTCTTTTTCGAGTTCCTTTTTTTGGAATTTGTGTATTAGGATGCTGTTTATCTATACCTTGAAAACCGGTATCTGCCCAGATGGTTACCTCAGGAGGAATATGGCGAATTATATCGACTTTATCGAGTAAGCGTTTATCGTGACGGCGCCCATTTTTGCTCATGGGGATAAATCCAATTTGCCTTGTTTCGTCAGTCATAATAAGCCCTTTTCGAGTGGTCTGTCTTTTCTTTCCCGAATACATTTTTTTTCGCCGACGCAGATTCTTAGGCTTTTGGACAGGTCGCTCTGTCCCATCAATAAAGACGTCTTTAACTCCAGGAAAGGCGCGAAAAAATTCCTCAGCAGAGCGAATTTGACGAGCGGGCAAAACACATTCTCGCCCCAAGGTCATCTCTAAAACCGGCAATAATATTTTTACCCAGCGACATACCCGTGTTCTATCTAAACCAAAAAGAAGTCCTTGCAAATCATAGGTCGGATAACATTTTAAATACAATAAAATAAAAAGCAGTTTATCTAATGGGGTTGGGATAAATCCTTTCTGCCCTGCACCCATCTGCCGCTCGTGATCTTTTCGATTCTTTTTCCGATAAATCAAATAACAAGCTGAAAATTCAGCGGCTAAATTTTTCAATTCTTCGACTGATAATCCAATGATTGCTTTACATAAACGATTATCTCGTAACAACCGCTCTTTGTTGATCATTTCAAACCTTTATTCTCTAAGTTAAACCTCTTTTTATTCTCAATAGCCTGACAAAAAATGCAAGTCTCTATTCAGCAACTAGTTTAATATCCCGCTGCCAAATGGGAGAGAGGTGATCGAGTACCTGCGCCGTAAAAACGATCAGACCAAAGTGATCGTCACTACCGCCAATGACGATTTTGATATAGCCAAGCGACATTATTTTGATAACAGCCAGCTATGCTTCTTTGCCGCATATCAGGGCATAGGATGTAATCATTTTTAAGTCGGTTGGCTATATTGTGCGCAGTATGCTCAGCCTGAAAGTGGATGATTACCTGCTCAAACCGGTCAAACAGAGCATCATGACCGATGTGATCAAAAGGGTGCTGCATTACGATGAGCAGGATAATCAGGTATAGCCAAGCGACTTAATTTTGATTACACCATATGGACTGAGAACAAACTCTCTGTATCGCAACCCATCTCTCTTTTTTTGCTTTTTGCTTGTGCCCATTTATGCTCAATTGGGTTAAGATCTGGCGAATATGTAGGCAAATACTCCACCATATACCCTGCATCGATGATGACTTGTTGAATATTATGTTTTTTGTGAAAAGTGGCATTGTCCATCATGATTACACTGTTTTTAGGGAGTACTGGGATAAGGACTTGTGTGACCCAGGCATAGAAAACATCGCTGTTAATATTGATATCAAATAATCCGATAGCAAACAGCGTTGTGCCTAATAAAGCGCCGATAACATTTGTTCTTCCCCTAGCTCCCCAGTTCTTCAGGCCAAAACACCGTTGACCTTTTGGGGAATAGCCGTGAGTCCGTGGGGCATCGTGTGAAAAACCACTTTCATCAATAAAAACAATAGGTTTACCTTCTTTTTCATACTGTTGTTTTTTTTGTTGAAATCCCTGCCGGGAGTTTTCGTCGGCTTTCGGATGACGTAGAGTTTTTTTTATAGGTCAATCCCAGCTTTTTAAGCGCTTGCCAAATGGCCTTCTGACAAACGCCAAAACGCTCTGCACGTTCTTTTTGGTAAGCATCTGGATATTGTTCAACATCTTTTATCAACTCGGATTTATCGATCTTTCGCTGACGCGTGGTCGATGCTTTTGACTCTATTTGATTAATCCAACGCGATACAGAGGCAGGGCCAATCCGAAATTGCTTCGCTGTTTCTCGGATACTCAACCCTTCGTTTTTCCGTGTAGATATCACTTTACGTCTAAAATCAATTGAATAGCTCATTTAAATAATGTAATCAAAATTAAGTCGTTTAGCTATATGCGGCAAAGAAGCATAGCTGGCTGTTATCAAAATAATGTCGCTTGGCTATAACGAAAACGCGACGAATATTTCCAACGGATGACTCGGTGATAAAATTACTCTATCTAGCCTTGCATAATATCTCTGCTAAATGGACCTTGCCAATCAGAGACTGGAAACCTGCTATGAGCCAATTCATGTTGATGTATGGAGAACGAATCTCCGGTTAAGCAATGGAGCCATTTACACAAAATTCTTTACAGACTCTTTATTGATTATAACTTCTTACTCCTTAGCGCCGGTCTTTGGAATTTCCATCTCAGAACAGCGTAAAATTTACTTCAATCACCGAAACACCCTTATTTCACTATTAAGCAACACGCTTAATGCTGGAACTGATTACCGCCGTCAAACCGGCCTGATGCGCTTCACGCACCAATTGCTCGCAACGTGCCAGACTGCCCACCAGCGTCGGTTTGATGATGATCGCGCTTACGCCAGGTTCCGCCTGCACGCGAAAATCGGCCTCACGCACGCTCT
The DNA here is from genome assembly GCF_052050035.1 of Symbiopectobacterium purcellii. Lineage (GTDB taxonomy): Bacteria > Pseudomonadota > Gammaproteobacteria > Enterobacterales > Enterobacteriaceae > Symbiopectobacterium > Symbiopectobacterium purcellii_A. The sequence goes on along the minus strand of NZ_CP189882.1, from coordinate 684,098 downwards.
CATCCCAGGCGATAGCAATACCGGTGTCACGCGCAAAAGCGCGGGATTCTTCACGGGTTTTGCACGGTTCTTCAAGAAACGCAATGCGTGAACGCAGTTCTGGTGCCACATATAGCCAACCGACTTAAAAATGATTACATCCTATGCCCTGATATGCGGCAAAGAAGCATAGCTGGCTGTTATCAAAATAATGTCGCTTGGCTATAGCGCGCAAAGCCATCGGCTTTGACGCGCGTCCAACTGCGGTTGGCATCCAGACACAGCGTCAAATCCGGCAGCGCTTCCAGCAGCACATTGACTATCATGCCGTCACGCACCGCTTCGTATAGCCCAACCTTGATTTTCGCCACTTTATCGGCCCATTCCCACTCGAAACGCAACAAAGTGACCCACTTGCCAGAGTCGGATAAAATCACCGTTCTGGCCATATAGCCAAGCGACTTAATTTTGATTACACCATATGGACTGAGAACAAACTCTCTGTATCGCAACCCATCTCTCTTTTTTTGCTTTTTGCTTGTGCCCATTTATGCTCAATTGGGTTAAGATCTGGCGAATATGTAGGCAAATACTCCACCATATACCCTGCATCGATGATGACTTGTTGAATATTATGTTTTTTGTGAAAAGTGGCATTGTCCATCATGATTACACTGTTTTTAGGGAGTACTGGGATAAGGACTTGTGTGACCCAGGCATAGAAAACATCGCTGTTAATATTGATATCAAATAATCCGATAGCAAACAGCGTTGTGCCTAATAAAGCGCCGATAACATTTGTTCTTCCCCTAGCTCCCCAGTTCTTCAGGCCAAAACACCGTTGACCTTTTGGGGAATAGCCGTGAGTCCGTGGGGCATCGTGTGAAAAACCACTTTCATCAATAAAAACAATAGGTTTACCTTCTTTTTCATACTGTTGTTTTTTTTGTTGAAATCCCTGCCGGGAGTTTTCGTCGGCTTTCGGATGACGTAGAGTTTTTTTTATAGGTCAATCCCAGCTTTTTAAGCGCTTGCCAAATGGCCTTCTGACAAACGCCAAAACGCTCTGCACGTTCTTTTTGGTAAGCATCTGGATATTGTTCAACATCTTTTATCAACTCGGATTTATCGATCTTTCGCTGACGCGTGGTCGATGCTTTTGACTCTATTTGATTAATCCAACGCGATACAGAGGCAGGGCCAATCCGAAATTGCTTCGCTGTTTCTCGGATACTCAACCCTTCGTTTTTCCGTGTAGATATAGCCAACCGACTTAAAAATGATTACATCCTATGCCCTGATATGCGGCAAAGAAGCATAGCTGGCTGTTATCAAAATAATGTCGCTTGGCTATATCACTTTACGTCTAAAATCAATTGAATAGCTCATTTAAATAATGTAATCAAAATTAAGTCGTTTAGCTATAACACGTGAACTAAAACAAAAAGTGTTTGCCCTGATCGACGACGGCGATTATCCCGCCTGGCATGAGCTGGTGTTTCAGACCATCGACGGTGCCTACTGGGATAAGTCTGGCGATCGCCGTCAGACGGTCGTGGATTTTCTTGCGCTGCTTGACCAATACGTGACGGCGCAAGGCGACAAGTTCGCCGCTTCTCATTCTGCGGCGCTGAAAGGGGTGATGCGCGACGTTGCCAGCCGTGGGCTGACGGAAGGGCTTTACTACCGTATTTTGCGCGGTGTTTTTACGCTAAGCGAAGCCCTGTTTGAGCGGGCGTTTAAAAGCGCTGCACCGCAGGGGGATTTTATCGAACGCGCGCGCTATCACATCGAGAAGAATATTTTCAGTAACATCACCCTGGATGATATCGCCGAACGCGCTTTTGTCAGCGCCTGTTATCTGAGCCGTGCCTTTAAGAAGGCTACCGGCACCGGTTTTTCTACCTATGTGGCAAATAGAAAAATTAAAATTGCCAAATCTCTGCTGCAATTCAGTGAGTTAAAGGTCAATACCATTGCGCTGGAATTGGCGTATCAGGATGCGAATTATTTCTGCCGCATCTTCAAGAGAGAGACCAATATGTCACCTTCCGACTACCGCAAACTGATGGTGTTTAACCCGCAGGTGACCCCACCGGAAGCGGGTAGCAGCGTAGTGCTACCCGCGCGGTGATAACGCAAAATAGTCCAATCTGACAGCAAGAAAGTTCACCAGAGCCGATCGCCCCACCGCGTAAAATAGCGGGATACTCTCAGTGGGGCGAGGCGTGTGTGGACGAGTACCTGTTTACTTCCGAATCGGTGGCGGAAGGCCATCCGGACAAAATCGCCGATCAGATTTCCGACGCGATTTTGGATGCGGTGTTGCTACAAGATCCCTGGGGCCGCGTGGCGTTCGAATGCCTGGTGAAGACCGGCGTCGCCATTGTGGCTGGAGAGATCACCACTACCGCATCGATTGATGTGGAAAGCGTGGTGCGCCACGCCATCAAACAGATCGGTTATAACCACTCTTCGCTCGGCTACGACGGCAATACCTGCGGCGTGCTCAACCTGATCGGGCGGCAGTCGCCGGATATTGCCAGCGGCATTCAGGGGGCGGCGTTAACTGAGCTGGGCGCTGGCGATCATGGCATTACCTTTGGCTACGCCACGGATGAAACGCCGGAATTGATGCCTGCCACCCTGGTCTATGCACATCAATTGATGGCGCGTCAGGCCCAATTGCGTAAATCCGATCGCCTGCCCTTTTTACGTCCAGATGCTAAAAGTCAGGTGACGCTGCGCTACCGCGATCGTCAGGTGATTGCGGCGGACACCATCGTCATTTCCACACAGCACGCACCCGACGTCTCGCTTGAAACACTGCGCGAAGTGGTGATCGAAGAGATCGTCAAACCCGTACTTCCCACACGCTGGCTGACGCCACACACCCGCATTCTGGTCAATCCGGCCGGGGCGTTTGTCACGGGGGCTGGTGGATGACTGCGGACTGACCGGGCGCAAGATTATCGTTGATACCTATGGCGGCGCTGCGTGCCACGGTGGCGGTGCATTTTCGGGGAAAGACCCTTCCAAAGTCGATCGCTCAGCGGCCTATGCGGCACGCTACGTGGCCAAGAACATCGTAGCCGCCGGATTAGCGGCGCGCTGTGAAGTGCAGTTGGCCTGGGCTATCGGCGTCGCGCGTCCGGTAGCGGTGCGCATCAACACGTTTGGTACCGTGCGGGTGAGTAGCGCCCGGTTGCAGCAACTGGTGGACGCGCATTTCGATCTCAGCGTTTACGGCATGATTACGTCGCTTGATTTACTGGCGCCGCGTTATCGCCACACAGCATGTTACGGGCATTTCGGGCGATCCGATTTTCCCTGGGAATTCACCGATAAAGCCGCGTTGTTACAGAGCGCGGCTTCATTGATATAACGATAAACAGGAATCGCTTATGGGTAAGCAAAGTTTGGGTCTGATAGAAACCGTGGGGCTTGCCGCGGCCGTTGAGGCAGCGGATGCGGCGGTGAAATCTGCTAATGTCAATCTGGTTGGCTATGAGCTGACAAAAGGCGACGGCATGGTCACCGTGAAGCTGGAAGGGGAAGTGGGGGCCGTCAATGCCGCGATTGCAGCGGCCAAAGTGGGGCAGGTCTACGCCCATAAGGTGACTGCGCGCACCGCTGAAGGGATTGAAGCCATCACGCATTCAGCAGACACGGTTGGCGTTGCCAAACCGCAGCCACGGGCACCGGAAGTGGTTATCACGCCGCCTGCTGCACCTGAGCCAGAAGCGAAAGAAACCACGATTCCTGTGGTGATACTCGAGCCAAGCGATAATGGCGCGTCATGCGGGGATATAGCCAAGCGACATTATTTTGATAACAGCCAGCTATGCTTCTTTGCCGCATATCAGGGCATAGGATGTAATCATTTTTAAGTCGGTTGGCTATATCACCCTTGCGCGGGGCGTTTTTGCCTGCCGGGCGTGGCGTCGGTTTTTTCGCGGGCTGCTCAGGCTCCGTCTTTGGTGCAGCGTCCGGCACAACAGGCGCTTGTGCAACCGGTTGTGGCACAGGCACTGGCGGCTCGAAGATATAGCCAACCGACTTAAAAATGATTACATCCTATGCCCTGATATGCGGCAAAGAAGCATAGCTGGCTGTTATCAAAATAATGTCGCTTGGCTATAAATAGTCACAACGTGATTTCTCTTCCTACTATCCCTGGCAACCGCCGGGGATTTTTTTGTTCTTATTCTTGGTTTTGCTGTTGGCCTACCCGCGTCACATGGCGCTGAGGAAACGGGGGACGCCAGGATGAGCGGCAGGGATGCCGCGAAAGTGTTCGCCGCGTCTGGAACGCGTAGAGCGCGGTCCGTCCGGCGGCACCCATTTCCTAAGGTATCGCGCAGCGACGCGCTTTTCGCAAAAAGCGCGGGGTCACGGGGTGTGGGCGACTGCACACCCCGTGTCGGGCGCGTGCCACGCGAATGGCAGAGAAACACAGCAGTTTTCGCGCACGAAACCTTACGCAATACCAACAGAAATTCTGGGGCTAATGCCCCAACATCAAAACAGCGGTACCGCCGCAAAAAAACCAATGGTTGCCAGCAGGTTGACCAACGTCGTCATTATCGCAATGGTGAACGCCGGTGGGTCAATATGGGTGTCGCCATGAACCAAAAACAGGCGGGAAATCAGTTCACCCAGCAGTGCACACAGAACGCCAATCACCGCCGCCCAGATCAGGCTACCGGAGGCCGCCGCTGCCAGCGCCGCTGGCAGGGCGATGTGGTGGGAAACCGGCACCTGGGTATTAAAATGCAGGAATACCAACGAGAACGCTGAAATCCCAAAGGCCAGCAACGCGCCGCTGCCTCCGAACGAGTGCCCCAGATAGCCAGCCATCAATCCAATACCGATGCCCAAGACCGATAGCTGAGGAATACGGCTGTGATAGGGCATCCAGCACTGATCCTGCGGTGGGTAGCAGCGACGCACCCCGCTTTGTGGTTTGCCCAGCAGACCGGTAGTCCCGAACATCACCCGCACGATCATGCCAGAGATCACCACGGTTAATGCCACTGTATCAGTCCATGCCAATCCCGAAGAGAAGGCGGGCACTTGATTGAACAGCCAGACGATCACAAAACCGATAGCACCAAACGCACCGCCGACCAGCAGCACATCGGGAGCTCCTAGGCTGTGTCCCTTAATTACGTAACCGGGCGTAAAACAAGCGGATGCAGCCCAGTTTCACCATTGCTAGATAGTTTCTTGCCGTTTTTTCATAACGTGTGGCAATCCGTCTATATTCCTTTAAACGGCCAAAACATCTTTCTACAACGTAGCGACGGCTATAAGCATCACGATAAAGTTGTGAACGTCCATCTGAAGCCAGTTTTTTATTTGATTTTCGGGGAATAACCGCTCTTATCCCTTTTCTTTTCAACTCGTTACGGAGTGCATTGCCAGAGTAAGCTTTGTCAGACAGTACCGCATGACCACGACGCTTCATGCTACCGTTCTGCCGTTGCACGCCAATGCCGTCCAGGAGTCGTAACGCGAACAGGCTTTCGTGAGCCTGCCCAGCACTCAGTACGATATTTAGCGGGATGCCGCTTCCGTCAGTCGCCATGTGGATTTTGTTGCCATAACCACCTCGTGAGCGACCCAGGCTGTTATCGTTGGTAATATCGGGATGTTTTTTTGAGCGCCAGCCGCACATTTGAGCGCACGGATATTGCTGCCATCCAGCGCAGTGTCTGACCAGTCAACAAGTCCATGAGCATCAAGAAATGAAAGTAACTTATTAAAAATAATGTTAATAACTCCAGACTTTGACCATCTATTGAAACGGTTATAAACGGTTTTCCATGGGCCGTAACGTTCAGGTAAATCACGCCATGGGTCACCTGAACACAGTATCCAGAACATGCCGTTGACGATTTTGCGATGTTCTGCCCATGGCCGGCCTGCCTGCGGAGATGTCAAAACGGTTGGTAACAAGGGCTCAATGATTGCCCATGCTTCATCAGAAAGATCGTAGCGAGCCATAATCCAAAGTGTCTTAGAAACAGATGGATACTATAGCTCAAGCAATTAAGGGACACAGCCTAGCTACGACGTGCGCAACCGCATATGTGCTTTAATCGCGAACGATTAACGGAAGATAGCGTAGGGAGCCAGACCGCGATAGGTTTTGCCCAACGCTTTTATTACTTTATTGATATTACGGAAAATACTCATCTTCTTATTGGCTTTGTTGAATAATTTAAGATACTGATTTATATAAGCATTATAAAATTTCAACGACTAATTTTTCCTCTCGGAATGCTTTTTATTGTGCGAACTATTTGATTTGTCGTTCTAACAAAATACATTCTCTGTAAATGCATTCTAACTAAAGAAGATGTAAATCAAACGGTTAAATTATTCAACAAAGCCCTTCTTATTCCTACGCTTTCTTGAATCTTAGTGGTTGGTGAACATGTTGAAGTTAACGCTAACGTTTTCGAACATGGCAACGATTTTTTTGATCAGTTTCATTTGTCTTTCTCCGAGTGATTGTTCATTTTTATGTGATGCTCTTCACGTTTTTAAAGATACGCCGGTTGGCAGCGCTGGTCAACTTTTTGTTAAGCTAATCACAAAAAAATGGTTCCAAGGTTTTCTGTGCATGAAACGCCGTTCTGTTTTGCCGAGTGATAGACAAATTGTCTGGATTATCAGTTGAAATACACGGCCCAGAAGCAGGATAATCCCCCGTTTCTCCTCCGACCTGCCAGATACACCTGTGATGCGCCTCGCAAGCTAATCGTTTGCGTGCCCCAGCGCGGTGTGAAATGTGTTCGGAGGCGTCAGATATTTGCGCTGCGGTGCGGAAGCGCCGCTGTTGTGGGTGCGTGCAGCGATGGGAGATCGTCATGGCAGGCAAGGCCATATGCACCCTCCGGTTTTACTTTTACAAATAATGACATCTCAGGGGATATCACCATGTTAAATAGCTCTCGTCAGGCTGGCAATGCGGCGCGTCCGCAAAGCTCACTTGATGCATTTTTTCACATCACACAGCGCGGCAGTAATGTAAGACAGGAAGTGCTGGCCGGGTTAACCACGTTTTTGGCGATGGTGTATTCGGTCATTGTTGTGCCTGGCATGCTGAGCAAGGCGGGTTTTCCGCATACGCCGGTGTTTGTGGCAACCTGTCTGGTTGCAGGGCTGGGTTCCTTGCTGATGGGACTGTGGGCCAATGTGCCTATGGCAATCGGCTGTGCTATTTCGCTTACCGCATTTACCGCGTTTAGCCTGGTGCTGGGGCAACAAATCAGCGTCCCGGTAGCGTTAGGGGCTATTTTCCTGATGGGTCTGTTGTTTACCGTGATCTCGGTGACCGGCATCCGTTCCTGGATCCTGCGCAACCTGCCGTTGGGCGTGGCGCAGGGCACCGGCATCGGTATTGGCCTGTTCTTGTTGATCATCGCCGCCAATGGCGTGGGTCTGGTGATCAAAAATCCGATCGATGGGCTGCCTGTTGCTCTGGGTAACTTCACGTCGTTCCCGGTGATCACGTCTTTACTGGGGCTGGCGGCTACCATCGGTCTGGAAAAACGTCGCGTGCCGGGCGGCATCTTATTGGTGATTGTGGCGATTTCCATTATCGGCCTGATTTTTGATCCGAACGTGAAATTCCAGGGCTGGTTCAGCTTGCCAAGCCTGACCGATGAAAACGGTCATTCGCTGATGTTTAGCATGGATATCATTGGGGCGCTGCAACTTGCGGTGCTGCCAAGCGTGCTGGCGCTGGTGATGACGGCGGTGTTTGATGCCACCGGTACCATCCGCGCGGTTGCCGGGCAGGCAAACCTACTGGATAAAGACGTGCAAATCGTTAACGGTGGTAAAGCGCTGACAGCGGATTCCGTGAGCAGCATGTTGTCCAGCCTGGTCGGGACGTCTCCGGCGGCGGTCTACATTGAATCTGCGGCCGGTACGGCAGCAGGGGGTAAAACAGGGTTGACGGCGACAGTGGTCGGCGTGTTGTTCCTGTGCCTGCTGTTCCTTTCCCCGCTGTCTTATCTGGTGCCGGGATACGCGACTGCGCCAGCATTGATGTATGTGGGCCTGCTGATGCTGAGCAATGTTGCCAAGCTGAATTTTGATGACATCGTTGATGCCATGTCGGGTCTGGTGTGTGCGGTGTTTATCGTACTGACCTGCAATATTGTTACCGGGATTATGCTGGGCTTTGGCGCACTGGTACTGGGGCGTATTTTCTCCGGTGAATGGCGCAAACTGAATATTGGCACCGTGATTATCGCTATCGCGCTGGTGGTGTTCTACGCCGGTGGCTGGGCGCTCTGATTATTGTGTGAGTGAGTCATTAAGGGGAGCCTGGCTCCCCTTTCTTATGCCTGCGGTTTCGCTTGCGCTTGTGGTCATGAAGTGTGTTCTCCATAACGCACGCATCGTTTTTCCTCTTCCTCCCATGTTTTCCCTGAAGTGTCTCGTCTCAGTGATTTTTTGATGCAATTATTTGCAGGGTAATCATGCAAAAATATGCGTTTTACCCTGAAATTTTGCCCCGCTGAGCGATATTTTCATGTAAAAATAATGGGGCACTATCTCATAACGTACAAAGGGCAGCTCAGCACGCAGTTAGGTCATTATTGGAAATCTCCTAAGGAAAGCATGGAAATCTTTTTTACCATTCTGATTTTAACCCTGGTGGTATCACTATCAGGGGTTGTTACACGTATTTTACCCTTCCAAGTTCCGCTGCCCTTAATGCAAATCGCCCTCGGTGCTATTTTGGCATGGCCCCAGTTTGGTTTGCATGTCGATTTCAATCCTGAACTGTTTATGGTGCTGTTCATCCCGCCGCTGCTGTTTGCCGATGGCTGGAAAACGCCAACGCGCGAATTTATCAAACACAGCCGTGAGGTGATTGGGCTGGCGCTGGTGCTGGTGTTGATCACTGTCGCCGGGGTGGGTTACCTGATTTACTGGATGATCCCAGGGATGCCGCTGGTGGCGGCTTTTGCGCTGGCAGCTGTGCTATCGCCGACGGATGCGGTAGCGCTGTCGGGGATTGTGGGCGAAGATCGTATTCCGAAGAAACTGATGAGTATCTTGCAGGGCGAAGCGTTGATGAATGATGCTTCGGGTCTGGTATCGCTTAAATTTGCCGTCGCGGTGGCGATGGGAACCATGGTGTTTACCGTGTCCGGCGCGACGCTGGAGTTTGTTCAGGTAGCGGTTGGCGGCTTGCTGGCTGGCGTAGGCGTCACCTGGCTTTACAGTAAATCATTGCGCATCATTAACCGTTGGAGCGGTGATGATGCGGCCACACAGATTGTGCTGCTGATGCTGTTGCCGTTCGCCTCCTACATGATTGCGGAACACATTGGTGTGTCGGGCATTTTGGCGTCGGTGGCCGCAGGGATGACCATCAGCCACTCTAACGTGATCAGTAACGCCCCGCTGGCGATGCGATTACGCGCCAACAGCGTTTGGTCGATGCTGGAGTTCGTGTTTAACGGCATGGTGTTTATTATGCTGGGACTGCAATTGCCCGACATTTTGGAAACGTCGGTGACGCAGGCGGAGCTGGATCCCACCGTTGAAACCTGGATGCTGTTTACCGATATCGCCATTATTTACGGCGCGCTGCTGCTGCTGCGTTTCTGCTGGCTGTGGTTTATGAAATATTACAGCCGTCTGTTTCAGAAGAAACGCCCGATGCTGTTCGCTCAGTACACCACGCGTGAAATCTGGATCGCTTCATTTGCCGGGGTGCGCGGAGCGATTACCTTGGCCGGTGTGCTGTCCATTCCGCTGTTATTAAACGATGGCACCGCGTTTCCTTCCCGCTATCAGCTGGTGTTTATTGCCACCGGCGTCATCCTGTTTTCCTTGCTGTGCGGGGTGTTGACGCTGCCGTTACTGCTGCGCGGGGTGACGGTGGTGGACAAATCGCTCTATAAGAAAGAAGAGCGGATGGCGCGCATGGCGATTGCTGAAGTAGCGATCCGCAGTTTGCAGAAAATGGAAGAGCGTCTGGCGGCGGATCGGGAAGAAAATATCGATGAGCAGGTGGTGCGTGAAGTCAGTGCGCGTGTCATTGGTAATCTGCGGCGTCGCGTCGTCGGCGAGAGCGATTTGGAACACAGCCTGGAGATTGAAAATCTGGAGCGCCGTTTCCGCTTGACTGCCGTCACCGCTGAACGCGGTGAACTTTACCACCTGCGCGCCACGCAGCAGATCAGTAATGAAACCCTGAAAAAGATGCTGCACGATCTCGATCTGCTTGAAGCCGTGCTGAGTGAGAAAGTGTAGCCAGGTTTTTGCCTCGCCATGATTTTGTTTAGCCAATGCAGGCTCACTTAGGCTGAGCCTGCATCGGAATCTTGTTAATGCCCTCTATCTCCCGTCATACGTTAAGTTGCAGGTGTGTTGGCTGCGCTCACTACCTGAGTCAGCGCATCGGGATTCCTTCTCTTGCTGCGTTACGAGACTCATCAATCAGCCTCGCCCTAAAGGGCCAGCGCAAGCGCTGTTCAAAACGTAAACATTTTGTCGTGTCACTCGAGTGATTTAGGGGATAGCGTATTCCGAAGCCTGTCAGATACCGTCTCTGAATGAGGAATGCACGAAAACCCCACGATCGCGGAAAAACCCTACAAATTCTGGCTAATTTTCAGCATTGTAAACTACTTGTCATTATATGATAATGATTGTTATTATCATATAACGCGTTGACGCATAAGAAGCTGCCAGACCGGTTATTGCCGATGTCAGAGTGGCTCAGATCCTGTTTTTGTGGATCGGTAGCACGTCAGTACGCGTGTTGTGGTGTAAGCAACCATCACTTTGACAGAGGGAAAACTATAGCCAAGCGACATTATTTTGATAACAGCCAGCTATGCTTCTTTGCCGCATATCAGGGCATAGGATGTAATCATTTTTAAGTCGGTTGGCTATATGCGCGTTTTAGTGGTTGATGACGACTCGGTGTTGTGCCATTGGCTGGGTGCAAAGCTGCACGCCCCATTCCCACTCGAAACGCAACAAAGTGACCCACTTGCCAGAGTCGGATAAAATCACCGTTCTGGCCCTACTGGAGAGCCTGTTGCATGCAGGGAAAACATCTGACTCAGAAAGAACGGTTCTACATCGAAAAGCGGCGTGGTGAAGGTGTCAACCAAGCTACCATCGCCAGAGAGCTTGCTCTGCCTCGCTCGACCATCAGCAGGGAACTCAGACGCAATACCGACCCTACTTTCAATGGTGTCTACTGCTGTAGAAGGGCGGACACTCTGGTCCGGGAACGCCGTCATAAGCCTCTGCCAAACAATGCTTTTTACCCGTTGGAGCCACACATTCAGAACTTCATCAGGCAGGCGCTTTCCACTCACTCTTCACCTGAAATCATCAGTGGCCGTTTGCACCTGGAATTCGGTATATCTGTCAGCAAGAATACGCTATATCGCTATATCCTGCAGGAGAGACAGGCTGGCGGGGAGCTATATCAGCAACTTCCTCATCGGGGAAAACGTTACAGGTACAATGCCGAAAACCTCAAATCAGGCCCTATTCCCAACCGTGTTGGTATTGAGTATCGCCCAGCTCAAGCCGAGCTTAAACAGGAGCCTGGCCACTTCGAAATTGACACTATTTTTGGCAAAGACCAGAAGTCATTCTTGTTAACCATCGTAGATAAAGCATTGAAAACCGTCATCATTCGCAAACTGCCTAATAAGCGTGCGGAGACTGTGGTTGCTGCTTTCAGGGACATTGAAGCTAATACCTTTTGCAAGTTTAAGACCCTAACAGCTGATAACGGCCCTGAATTCGCTCTGCACGAGCAAATTACTCAAATCACAGGGGCGCAGGTCTACTTTGCCCATCCTTATCATTCCTGGGAGAGGGGCTTGAATGAGCACACCAACGGGCTGATACGACGTTTTTACCCAAAGGGAACAGACTTCAGTCATCGTAAGATTGCCGAACTCGAACACATACTCAATACAAGGGGCAGAAAATCGCTGGGCTATCGTTCCCCCAATGAGGTATTTTTAACGCACTTACTGGTGGCATAAGCCTCTACCGTTTTGTTGCGTTTCGAGTGGGAATGGGGCCATCGCGGTTGACCGACACTTCTACGCTGATCGCCCAGCTCAAACGTGATATAGCCAAGCGACATTATTTTGATAACAGCCAGCTATGCTTCTTTGCCGCATATCAGGGCATAGGATGTAATCATTTTTAAGTCTGTTGGCTATAAGTCGGTTGGCTATATGTAGCGAATAATGGATGATTGAGCAGTACTAAAGCTTTGGTAGCCAGTCGTTGGCACCCATTCAGTCTTCAGACTACGGAAGAATCGCTCCATCGGACTATTATCCCAACAATTTCCTCTGCGACTCATACTTTGGGTCATCTGATATAGCCAAGCGACTTAATTTTGATTACACCATATGGACTGAGAACAAACTCTCTGTATCGCAACCCATCTCTCTTTTTTTGCTTTTTGCTTGTGCCCATTTATGCTCAATTGGGTTAAGATCTGGCGAATATGTAGGCAAATACTCCACCATATACCCTGCATCGATGATGACTTGTTGAATATTATGTTTTTTGTGAAAAGTGGCATTGTCCATCATGATTACACTGTTTTTAGGGAGTACTGGGATAAGGACTTGTGTGACCCAGGCATAGAAAACATCGCTGTTAATATTGATATCAAATAATCCGATAGCAAACAGCGTTGTGCCTAATATAGCCAACCGACTTAAAAATGATTACATCCTATGCCCTGATATGCGGCAAAGAAGCATAGCTGGCTGTTATCAAAATAATGTCGCTTGGCTATAAAGCGCCGATAACATTTGTTCTTCCCCTAGCTCCCCAGTTCTTCAGGCCAAAACACCGTTGACCTTTTGGGGAATAGCCGTGAGTCCGTGGGGCATCGTGTGAAAAACCACTTTCATCAATAAAAACAATAGGTTTACCTTCTTTTTCATACTGTTGTTTTTTTTGTTGAAATCCCTGCCGGGCGTTTTCGTCGGCTTTCGGATGACGTAGAGTTTTTTTTATAGGTCAATCCCAGCTTTTTAAGCGCTTGCCAAATGGCCTTCTGACAAACGCCAAAACGCTCTGCACGTTCTTTTTGGTAAGCATCTGGATATTGTTCAACATCTTTTATCAACTCGGATTTATCGATCTTTCGCTGACGCGTGGTCGATGCTTTTGACTCTATTTGATTAATCCAACGCGATACAGAGGCAGGGCCAATCCGAAATTGCTTCGCTGTTTCTCGGATACTCAACCCTTCGTTTTTCCGTGTAGATATCACTTTACGTCTAAAATCAATTGAATAGCTCATTTAAATAATGTAATCAAAATTAAGTCGTTTAGCTATAGCGCCACAATGCCTGCCTATACTGACGACTGGTGTAATGGCTTCCTTGGTCACTATGAAACATGACTTGTTTGGGATGCCCACGCAGTTCCCAAGCCATTTGTAGTGCTTTGGCTGTTAATTCTGAATCTGGCGAAAACGACATTAAGCGTGTTGCTTAATAGTGAAATAAGGGTGTTTCGGTGATTGAAATAAATTTTACGCTGTTCTGAGATGGAAATTCCAAAGACCGGCGCTAAGGAGTAAGAAGGTATCATCAATAAAGGGTCTACGATTCCGTAAAATTTGGGTCATGCAACCGAGGCGCTTGATACCCGCGATGGCGTGTTCAACTGTAATACGGATGCCCGAGATTATTTTATTTTCTTGTTTTTGTTCAGGCGATAAAGGTCTTTTTCGAGTTCCTTTTTTTGGGATTTGTGTATTAGGATGCTGTTTATCTATACCTTGAAAACCGGTATCTGCCCAGATGGTTACCTCAGGAGGAATATGGCGAATTATAGCCAAGCGACATTATTTTGATAACAGCCAGCTATGCTTCTTTGCCGCATATCAGGGCATAGGATGTAATCATTTTTAAGTCGGTTGGCTATATATCGACTTTATCGAGTAAGCGTTTATCGTGACGGCGCCCATTTTTGCTCATGGGGATAAATCCAATTTGCCTTGTTTCGTCAGTCATAATAAGCCCTTTTCGAGTGGTCTGTCTTTTCTTTCCCGAATACATTTTTTTTCGCCGACGCAGATTCTTAGGCTTTTGGACAGGTCGCTCTGCACTGGTCAAGTAAATCAGGACACTTTTTTCTCAGCCATTTGTTCATAACGCACCGGAGACAGATCCCCGTTAGCGACATGATGCCTGTGTAGGTTGTAGTAGCGGATATACGTCGCCACATCCTGCTCCATGTAAGCCCGTGTTGGCTGGGGTACCAGCAGCAACCATTCATGTTTCAGACTGCCCCAGAAGCGCTCCATCACCGCATTATCCCAGCAGGCACCCACGTCTCCCATACTGCTCCTCAGCCTGTAGCTGCTCAGCAGCGCCTGAAAGCGTTGTCCCGTGTACTGCGCCCCCCTGTCCGTATGCACCACCAGGCCCGGCGGGGGAGTTCGCAGGTTATATGCCTTCATCAGGGCCCCGCAGACCAGCGATGAGGTCATCCGTCTGTCCACCTGCCAGCCCACTATCTGCCGGGAGTACAAATCCATAATAGCCGCCAGATATAGCTAAACGACTTAATTTTGATTACATTATTTAAATGAGCTATTCAATTGATTTTAGACGTAAAGTGATATCTACACGGAAAAACGAAGGGTTGAGTATCCGAGAAACAGCGAAGCAATTTCGGATTGGCCCTGCCTCTGTATCGCGTTGGATTAATCAAATAGAGTCAAAAGCATCGACCACGCGTCAGCGAAAGATCGATAAATCCGAGTTGATAAAAGATGTTGAACAATATCCAGATGCTTACCAAAAAGAACGTGCAGAGCGTTTTGGCGTTTGTCAGAAGGCCATTTGGCAAGCGCTTAAAAAGCTGGGATTGACCTATAAAAAAAACTCTACGTCATCCGAAAGCCGACGAAAACGCCCGGCAGGGATTTCAACAAAAAAAACAACAGTATGAAAAAGAAGGTAAACCTATTGTTTTTATTGATGAAAGTGGTTTTTCACACGATGCCCCACGGACTCACGGCTATTCCCCAAAAGGTCAACGGTGTTTTGGCCTGAAGAACTGGGGAGCTAGGGGAAGAACAAATGTTATCGGCGCTTTATTAGGCACAACGCTGTTTGCTATCGGATTATTTGATATCAATATTAACAGCGATGTTTTCTATGCCTGGGTCACACAAGTCCTTATCCCAGTACTCCCTAAAAACAGTGTAATCATGATGGACAATGCCACTTTTCACAAAAAACATAATATTCAACAAGTCATCATCGATGCAGGGTATATGGTGGAGTATTTGCCTACATATTCGCCAGATCTTAACCCAATTGAGCATAAATGGGCACAAGCAAAAAGCAAAAAAAGAGAGATGGGTTGCGATACAGAGAGTTTGTTCTCAGTCCATATGGTGTAATCAAAATTAAGTCGCTTGGCTATAATCAGGCCAAAACCGATGAATTGCCGCTGTTTCTGGTAATGAGCAAACAGGGCGAGATTCTCTACCACAATGCGGGCTGGATGCTGCCTGGGCCAAATCATACCGCGTGCAAAATGGATGTTCCTTGCCTGAAGGCGCTACTGGTTGAAAAGGGGGCGCTGAATGCCAGCGACCAGCGCCGAAGCGCGCCTGAGAGCAACCTGGTCGGCATGTCGGTGGCGTTGGATGACGGTGGGGTGCTGTTCACCGCCTATAATCTGCGTCCGATGCTGGAACGTATTCGCACTATTCCACTGGTGGCTGGGGCTGGGCTGTTTGTCGTGCTGTTGTTTTCGCTGGTTGTCAGCCGACATTTCAGTTTACGTAGCCTGCGCAGCGTAGAGCGGATCCGCACCGCGTTGCACCGCTACAGCGCCGGCGAGCAGTACGTTCGCATGCCGCTCTCAACGCGTGATGACGATTTCCACAGCCTGAGCCACGACATTATAGCCAACCGACTTAAAAATGATTACATCCTATGCCCTGATATGCGGCAAAGAAGCATAGCTGGCTGTTATCAAAATAATGTCGCTTGGCTATAACCAGAATCTGGAACGCATTGAACGCCTGATGGAACAGATGCGAAGCACCTCAAGCCATATCGCCCATGAATTACGCACGCCGCTGACGCACTTGCAAAACCGCTTGTATAACCTGACTGAGCGTCAGGGGCTTGAGCATGAGATGCGCGAGGAGTTGCATCAGGCGGTGGAAGAGGTGCACAAGATTTTGGGGCTGTTTCGCACCGTCATGCGTATCGGCGAGATTGAAAGCGGGCGCTGTGTTCATCAGTTTGCCCGCTTTGAGGTGCGCCCATTATTAGAAGAGGTGTCGGAATATTATCAACCGTTAGCCGATGCACACCATTGCCAATTGCTGATTGATGCACCTGCCGGGACGCCGCTTTTTGGCGATCGGGCGTTGCTGTTTCAGGCACTGGCGAACCTGATCGAAAACGCGCTGCGTGTTTCCGATCGCGGCCCCGGCATTCCCGACAACCTGCACGCCACGGCGTTGGAACGATTTCAACGCCTTGAAGGGTCGCAGCAGCAGCCCGGTTTCGGGCTTGGCCTGTCGCTGGTGAAAGCCATCGCCGAACTGCACGGTGGCCAACTCTGCATGGCATCGGCCAATCCCGGTTTACACGTTTATCTGTGCTTACAACCTACCTGACATCGCACGGCGTGAGACTACTGAGCCTAACGGTAAGGGATCGCGCTGGCACCCTGTTCCGCAGCGGTAATGTTCTCGCGCAACGCGGTAAACAGTTCGCGCCCCATCCCCACATGGGAAGCGGATAAGTCCGGCTGCTCAGGATGACGCAGTGCCAGCGTTGCGTCATCCACCTGCAGGCTGATCTCACCGGTGATGCCGTCAACGCGAATCATGTCGCCATCCTGAATTTTTGCCAGCAGGCCACCGACGTAGGCTTCCGGCGTGACGTGGATAGCGGCAGGTACTTTGCCGGATGCGCCTGACAGACGACCATCAGTCACCAATGCCACGTTGATACCCCGGTCCATCAACACACCGAGTGGCGGCATCAGTTTGTGCAGTTCTGGCATGCCTATCGCTCTGGGTCCCTGATAACGCACGACCACCACGCAATCTTTGTCCAAACGGCCTGATTTAAAGGCGGCATCGACGTCGTTCTGATCGTTGAATACGATGGCTGGTGCAACAATCGTTTGTCGTTCTTGCGGTACGGCGGAGGTCTTCATTACCGCGCGTCCCAGATTGCCCGAAAGCACTTTGGTGCCCCCGTGTTTAGCAAGCGGTGTTTCCAGCGGTGCGATCACCTCGGCATCCAGCGATACCTGCGGACCGTCGCGATAGACCAGTTTACCGTCTTCCAGGAAGGGTTCCTGGGTGTAGCGATGCAGGCCAAAGCCTGCCACGGTGTGGACATCCTCGTGCAGTAAGCCGCCGCGCAACAATTCTCGCACCAGCAGCGACACGCCGCCTGCTGCCTGAAAATAGTTAATATCGCCAGGTCCGTTGGGGTAGATGCGACACAACAACGGCACCACCTCTGACAGTTCAGAGAAATCGTCCCAGGTGACGGTAAAGCCAGCGGCTTTCGCCATGGCCACCAGGTGCATGGTGTGGTTGGTTGAGCCGCCGGTCGCCAGCAGGGCGACAATACCGTTGACGATCACTTTTTCGTCCACCAGTTGCCCGACGGGCAGATAATCGCCCGCATTTTCCGTCATTCGAGTGACCTGACGCGCAGCGGCTTCTGTTAGCGCATCGCGCAGCGGAATGTCGGGGTAGACAAACGAGGAGCCGGGCAAATGCAGCCCCATGATCTCCATTACCATCTGGTTCGAGTTGGCGGTGCCGTAAAAGGTACAGGTGCCCGCGCCGTGGTAAGCACTGGCCTCGGATTCCAGCAGCGCGTCGCGGCCGACTTTGCCTTCAGCATACAGTTGGCGGATGCGCACTTTCTCTTTGTTGGAGATACCGGTGCGCATCGGGCCTGCGGGCACGAAAACGGTAGGCAGGTGACCAAATGAGAGGGCAGCAATAAACAGCCCCGGGACAATTTTGTCACATACACCCAAAAAGAGCGCGCCATCAAACATGTTGTGTGACAAACCGATCGCCGCCGACATTGCAATCAAATCGCGGCTAAGCAGGGAGAGTTCCATGCCGTCTTGCCCTTGCGTCACGCCGTCGCACATAGCAGGGACGCCGCCAGCGACCTGGCCGACAGCGCCGACGTCGTTCAGCGCCTTCTTAATCAGATCAGGGTAGCGTTCATAGGGTTGGTGGGCAGAGAGCATGTCGTTGTAAGAGGTAATGATGCCGATGTTGCTTTTGATCATGTTCTTCAAATCGGCTTTGTCTTCAGGCGAACAGGCGGCGAAGCCGTGTGCCAGATTACCGCAGGCCAGCTCAGATCGGTGTACGGTTTTGCTTTTGGCGGCGGCGATCCGAGCCAGATAACGGCTACGCTCGGTGTGAGAACGAGACAGGATGTTGTGGGTAACGCGTGCAACAATAGGATTCATGCTATGCCCCAAGTGTTTAACATTGATGCTTTGCTTAATTAAAATCAAATGCCAATGACGTCGATCGAAATAATTGGGCTACTGTGGCTAGCGGGTGTTTTAATTATTTTTAAGATGATAAAAATGCTCGTGCAAATAAACGCACGATACCAGATCGTCAATAATTTTCGTGCCCGTTAATACGGTGAGTTACCGTAAAGGGTATGGGCGCATTAAGGGATGCAGATGGGGTTCATCGCAGCCTCATGTGATCCAGACGTTCATCTTTGCCGCTAGCGTATCTCTCCAATAGGCTCTACATCAGGACGCCCTGACGGTGATGAGACCACTATATACTCAAATGATACCGGTAACAATGGGTTTTACGGTCATGCTTTACTCGATTCAGCCAGGGTGAAAATTATTTTGTGATGAAGATCACGTTATTGTCTGTGCGGGGAGGCGTGGTAGAAAAATAGCGATATCGGCGCTGCGGTAACGGGCGAAGATATCTAAAATAATAATGGAAAAAATAAAAATTAGTTTGGGTTAATATTGTTAGCTGTATATAAATATTATTTTTAAACAAATAAGTGAAACAGGGCGGTATTAACCACGGGCCGTGACGTACTTTTTATCAGTGGGCATGCTTGATTATTTTTAGTGGCGTTTTTTTAACGGGAAATAAGGAAAACGTAGCGTTGTTTCATCATTATTTGTTATTGGATTGCTATGTTGGCTCGGGCATTGTACTGGTGACTCTCCTATCACCGCCACACATACAGCGCAGGTTTTCTTTGTTACACTAGAGGACCGGCCGACAATATTTCAATCGATTGAAAATGAAGAAGAAAAGACCAGTTTTGCAAGATGTGGCCAATCGTGTTGGCGTCACTAAAATGACCATTAGCCGCTACCTGCGCGATCCGCAGAAGGTTTCGGCGGCACTGCGCGGCAGCATCGCCGCTGCGCTGGATGAGTTGGGGTACATTCCCAACCGGGCGCCGGAGATTTTATCGAATGCCACCAGTCGGGCGATTGGCGTTCTGCTTCCTTCATTGACCAATCAGGTGTTTGCCGAAGTATTGCGCGGCATTGAACGCGTGACGGATGCGCACGGTTACCAGACGATGCTGGCACACTATGGTTACAACGCCGAGCGTGAAGAGATGCGTCTGATGTCTCTGCTTTCCTACAATATTGACGGTCTGATCCTCTCTGAACGTTCCCACACGGAGCGCACGCGCAAGATGATTGAAGTGGCGGGCATCCCGGTGGTTGAAATCATGGACAGCGAGTCGCCCTGTATCGATCTGGCGGTGGGGTTTAACAACTTTGAAGCAGCCTACCAGATGACCCAGGTGCTGTTGGCCCGTGGGCACCGTTTTCCGGTCTATCTCGGCTCGCGCCTGGATGAACGTACCTTGATCAAGATGCAAGGGTACGAACAAGCGATGCGTGATGCCGGGTTGACGCCGCGAGATGTCAGTACCGATCGTCCCTCGTCGTACAGCCTGGGCGGTGAACTGATGAGAGAAGCGCGTGAGCGCTACCCGGAGACCGACAGCCTGTTTTGCACCAATGATGATATTGCGATCGGTGCGGCCTTTGAGTGTCAGCGGCAAGGATTGCGCATCCCCGATCAAATGGCGATCGCCGGTTTTCACGGGCACGATATTGGCCAGTCGATGGAACCTAAACTGGCCAGTGTGCTGACGCCACGTGAACGCATGGGGCAGGTGGCCGCGGAGCGATTGCTGGCCCGACTGCGCGGAGAGGTTGTTACCCCACCGCGGCTGGATTTGGGCTTCACGATCCTGCATGGCGACAGTATTTAAGCCGTTAGCGACGAGAAACGACACCCGCGTTGCTCAATGCCGCCAGACCTCGAGCGACAACCTCATCAAAGGTGCCATCGATGTCGATACTCAACACGTCAGTTTCATCTGCGGCTGGCTCTTCCAGCGCATCGAACTGGCTTTTGAGCAGATCGGTGGGCATGAAATGCCCGGCGCGCGCTTTCAGGCGTTCCAGAATAACGTCAAAGCTGCCCTTCATATAAAGGAACAACATATCAGGATTGTCCTGACGCAGACGATCGCGATAACGGCGTTTTAAGGATGAGCAGACGATCAACCCCACTTCATTTTTGTGGCGCAGGCTGTAGGCCGCATCGTTAAGACGTTCAAGCCACGGCGCGCGGTCGTTATCGTCTAAAGGCTGACCGCTTGCCATTTTCTGAATGTTGGCGCGCGGGTGCAGGTCGTCGCCATCAATGAATTTAGCGCCCAGTGCATTGGCAATAGCCGCCCCAGAACTGGATTTACCACAACCAGATACGCCCATGATGATGATGCTTTGTCCCGGCATAGTTTGATCTCTATCTCAAAATGAATATTTAAGCCCATATGATAGTTTCGCATTTTACCACGTTACCGGTATCATGATACCGGTAACAAGCAGGGGTGTGACAAAAATCACAGATTACCGATGAGGCTGACGAGGGCGTAAATCGCTACTCCGATGCGTCAGGCTTTGGCCCCCAAAGCTCGGCAGCTTTCGCTTCCAGGTAACAAAAAGAACGCTATCTTGATGTAAAAGTAGCATTTATAGATCTGACTGTATTCGTTGACAGCATCTGTACGATTCCTATATCGGAGAATTATTATGCCATTAATCATTGTAGCAATCGGGGTTGCCCTGCTGCTGCTATTGATGATCCGTTGCAAATTGAACGGGTTCATTTCATTGATTCTGGTGTCGCTGGCCGTGGGTTTGGCATTGGGCTACACCTCCCAGGGTGGGTTTAACGTCAATGGCGTTATCACCTCCATCAAAAATGGGGTAGGTGGCACGCTGGGAAGTCTGGCCCTGATCATGGGCTTTGGTGCCATGTTGGGTAAACTGCTGGCGGACTGCGGCGGTGCGCAGCGCATTGCGACAACGCTTATCGATAAATTCGGTAAGGGACGCATTCAGTGGGCGGTGGTATTAACCGGTTTCACCGTTGGTTTTGCGCTGTTTTATGAAGTGGGCTTTGTGTTGTTACTGCCGTTGGTGTTCACCATCGCTGCCGCTGCGCGCATCCCTTTACTGTTCATCGGCGTGCCGATGGCCGCAGCATTGTCTGTAACCCATGCACTGTTGCCTCCGCATCCGGGCCCGACGGCTATCGCTATTCTGTTCAAAGCCAATATGGGCAAGACCCTGCTGTACGGTACGTTGATTGCGATTCCAACCGTGATTTTGTCGGGACCGGTCTATGCGCGTTTCCTGAAAAGCATCGATAAACCAACTCCTGCTGGATTGCATAACCCGAAAGTGTTTGCCGATCATGAGATGCCGGGCTTTGGTATCAGCGTATTCACTACCCTGATTCCGGTTATCCTGATGACTGGCCGCGCAGTAGCAGAAATGACGCTGCAAAAAGGCCATCCGGTGCTGGGTTATGCTGAGTTCCTGGGCGATCCGGTGATGGCAACGCTGATTTCCGTGGTCGTAGCGATCTTTACCTTCGGGCTTAATCGCAGTCGCAGCATGGATCAGGTGATGGATAACATCAACGATTCCATCAAGATTATCGCGATGATGCTGATGGTGATCGGTGGCGGCGGTGCGTTCAAACAAATCCTGGTGGACGGTGGCGTTGCGAAGTACATCGAAACGCTGATGGCGGGCAGTACGCTGTCTCCGTTACTGATGGGATGGGCGATTGCCGCTGCGCTGCGTCTGGCGCTGGGGTCAGCGACCGTTGCGGCCATGACGGCAGGCGGTATTGTTGCGCCGTTGCTCACCATTACCGGGGTGAGCCCTGAGCTGATGGTGCTTGCCGTCGGTTCCGGTAGCGTGATTTTCTCCCACGTAAACGATCCGGGGTTCTGGCTGTTCAAAGAGTATTTCAACCTGACCATTGGTGAAACCATGAAGTCGTGGTCGGCGTTGGAAACCATTATTGCGGTGTGTGGCCTGATTGGGTGCTTGCTGCTGAGTATGGTTATCTAAACGGTCGGTTGGGTTGCCTCCGTTTCGGAGGCAACCGAATCACTTAATGAGACACACTGCGTGATGCGCCTACGCCAGTTTGTGAGCGAACAAACTGGGCATAGAAGCGATCGCGTTCCTGCTTGCCTTCCTCAGAATTATCGGTAATCGAGAAGAACCAGATCCCGATAAACGCCACCAGCATCGAGAACAACGCCGGGTATTCATAAGGATAAATAGGTGTGGCGTGACCAAGAATTTTCACCCAAATGGTGGGGCCGAGGATCATCAGCACGATGGCCGTCCGCAAACCAGCCCAACCGCCCAACATTGCCCCACGCGTGGTCAGCTTAGACCAGTACATTGAGATGATGATGATGGGGAAGTTACAGCTCGCCGCTATAGAGAAGGCCAGCCCCTGTAGTGGCATACTAAGCGTGTTGCTTAATAGTGAAATAAGGGTGTTTCGGTGATTGAAGTAAATTTTATGCTGTTCTGAGATGGAAATTCCAAAGACCGGCGCTAAGGAGTAAGAAGGTATCATCAATAAAGGGTCTACGATTCCGTAAAATTTGGGTCATGCAACCGAGGCGCTTGATACCCGCGATGGCGTGTTCAACTGTAATACGGATGCCCGAGATTATTTTATTTTCTTGTTTTTGTTCAGGCGATAAAGGTCTTTTTCGAGTTCCTTTTTTTGGGATTTGTGTATTAGGATGCTGTTTATCTATACCTTGAAAACCGGTATCTGCCCAGATGGTTACCTCAGGAGGAATATGGCGAATTATATCGACTTTATCGAGTAAGCGTTTATCGTGACGGCGCCCATTTTTGCTCATGGGGATAAATCCAATTTGCCTTGTTTCGTCAGTCATAATAAGCCCTTTTCGAGTGGTCTGTCTTTTCTTTCCCGAATACATTTTTTTTCGCCGACGCAGATTCTTAGGCTTTTGGACAGGTCGCTCTGTCCCATCAATAAAGACGTCTTTAACTCCAGGAAAGGCGCGAAAAAATTCCTCAGCAGAGCGAATTTGACGAGCGGGCAAAACACATTCTCGCCCCAAGGTCATCTCTAAAACCGGCAATAATATTTTTACCCAGCGACATACCCGTGTTCTATCTAAACCAAAAAGAAGTCCTTGCAAATCATAGGTCGGATAACATTTTAAATACAATAAAATAAAAAGCAGTTTATCTAATGGGGTTGGGATAAATCCTTTCTGCCCTGCACCCATCTGCCGCTCGTGATCTTTTCGATTCTTTTTCCGATAAATCAAATAACAAGCTGAAAATTCAGCGGCTAAATTTTTCAATTCTTCGACTGATAATCCAATGATTGCTTTACATAAACGATTATCTCGTAACAACCGCTCTTTGTTGATCATTTCAAACCTTTATTCTCTAAGTTAAACCTCTTTTTATTCTCAATAGCCTGACAAAAAATGCAAGTCTCTATTCAGCAACTAGTTTACTCTCTCTGAAGCCAGTTTTTCATTTGATTTTCGGGGAATAACCGCTCTTATCCCTTTTCTTTTCAACTCGTTACGGAGTGCATTGCCAGAGTAGGCTTTGTCAGCCAGTACCGCATGACCACGACGCTTCATGCTACCGTTCTGCCGTTGCACGCCAATGCCGTCCAGGAGTCGTAACGCGAACAGGCTTTCGTGAGCGTGCCCAGCACCCAGTACGATATTTAGCGGGATGCCGCTTCCGTCAGTCGCCATGTGGATTTTGGTGCCATAACCACCTCGTGAGCGACCCAGGCTGTTATCGTTGGTAATATAGGGATGTTTTTTTGAGCGCCAGCCGCACATTTGAGCGCACGGATATTGCTGCCATCCAGCGCAGTGGCTGACCAGTCAACAAGTCCATGAGCATCAAGAAATGAAAGTAACTTATTAAAAATAATGTTAATAACTCCAGACTTTGACCATCTATTGAAACGGTTATAAACGGTTTTCCATGGGCCGTAACGTTCAGGTAAATCACGCCATGGGGCACCTGAACACAGTATCCAGAACATGCCGTTGACGATTTTGCGATGTTCTGCCCATGGCCGGCCTGCCTGCGGAGATGTCAAAACGGTTGGTAACAAGGGCTCAATGATTGCCCATGCTTCATCAGAAAGATCGTAGCGAGCCATAATCCAAAGTGTCTTAGAAACAGATGGATACTATAGCTCAAGCAATTAAGGGACACAGCCTAGCACGCGATCGACGAGGGGGGTAATCGCTCACCCCCCTCGACCCTGCGCTTTTGGCGTAAAGCGGATACTTATGGTATGAGTGAGCGCCGCCCCCGCCCCCGGTAGTAAACGGTGGACGCGCAAACCATACCAATATCATCAGCACCAGAAAGACTGCCGCCGCTGCCCAAAAGATCTCATTGGCTGAAATGATCAACCCTTGATTGGTGATCTGTTGGGCGATATAGGCGGAAGCCTGCTTCTCACTCATCCCCATCTCCATCAACTGCTGATAGGCTCCCTGCGCTATGGGGTTATAAGGCGTCACCGATTCGGTGAGATGCGCGTGGTGCAGTGATTCGCGCTGTGTCCACAGTGTCGTAGTGATCGAGGTACCGATGGAGCCAGCCAGCGTACGCGCAAAGTTCGAAAGACTCGATGCCGCCGCCAGTCGCTCTGGGGGTAACCCGGAGAGGGTAATGGTCGTGAGCGGCATAAAGAAGCAGGCGACGGCGAACCCTTGCACAAATTGCGGCCAGGCCGACGCGCCGAAACCCATCCCCGGTTCAAAAGTATACGCACGCCAATAAAAGCACACAGCATACATGATGAAGCTTAATGTCACCAGCTTGCGCATATCCAAACGTGGTGCAAAGCGCCCAATGATCGGGGAGAGCAGCACGGGCATCAAACCGACTGGCGCTGAGGCAAACCCTGCCCAGGTTGCGGTGTAGCCATAGACTGTTTGCAAGAGCTGCGGTAACAGCACGATGGAGCCGAAATAGAACATGTAGGCCAGACTGATATAGCCAAGCGACATTATTTTGATAACAGCCAGCTATGCTTCTTTGCCGCATATCAGGGCATAGGATGTAATCATTTTTAAGTCGGTTGGCTATACATAAGCAGCCAATGGTGAAGTTGCGTGATTTAAACAGCGATAAATCCACCACCGGATGGTCGTCGGTCAGCTCCCAGACAATCAGGAAGGCAATGGCGACCACCGCCACCACGGTAAAGATGATAATCTCGTTGGAACTGAACCAGTCCAGCTCTTTACCTCGGTCCAGCATCATTTGTAGGCTACCGATCCCAACAATCAACAGCGCCAGACCGATGGTATAGCCAACCGACTTAAAAATGATTACATCCTATGCCCTGATATGCGGCAAAGAATCATAGCTGGCTGTTATCAAAATAATGTCGTTTGGCTATAGCGCTGCTGGCAGAAAATGGCATGCCAGTAACCGCTCTCGAGCAAGCATTGGAAACAATGCGTGCCGCGCGCCCAACCGCCGTGAATCTGATGAACAATCTGGATCGTATGAAACGGACACTGGCGCAGCCTCAACATGTTCCCGCTCTGGTGCAGGAAGCATTACTTCTGATCGAGGAGGGTCGTGCCCTGTGTGAACAGATTGCTCAGCATGGAGCGACATTGGTCAAACCCGGCAGCCGCCTGCTGACCCACTGCAATACCGGAGGATTAGCCACCGCGGGCGTCGGCACCGCTATCGGGGTGATTCACCATGCGCACCGCCAAGGGCATGTGGAGCGGGTCTGGGTGGATGAAACGCGCCCCTTATTACAAGGGGGGGCCTGGGAGTTGGGGGAATTAAACATTCCCTATCGTTTGATTTGTGATTCGATGGCCGCCACCCTGATGGCACAGGGTCAAGTCGATGCCGTCGCCCCATTCCCAGTCGAAATGCAACAAAGTGACCCACTGGCCAGACCCGGATAAAATCACCGTTCTGGCCCTACTGGAGATCCCGTTGCATGCAGGGAAAACATCTGACTCACAAAGAGCGGTTCTACATCGAAAAACGGCGTGGTGATGGGGTTAACCAGGCCACCATCGCCCGGGAACTGGAGCTTCCTCGTTCTACCATCAGCAGGGAACTCAGACGCAATACCGACGCCGCTTTCAACGGGGTCTATTCCTGCAGAAGGGCCGAAACGTTGGCCAGAGGGCGGCGGCAGAAAACTCGGCCGGACAGCGTGATTAACCAGCTTGAACCGCACATTCAGGACTTTATCAGAACGGCGCTGTCTACCCACACCTCACCTGAGGTCATTAGTGGGCGCCTGGTCCTGGAATTTGGCCTGTCCGTCAGCAAGAACTCGCTCTATCGCTATATCCAGCAGGAGCGCCGGGCCGGCGGTGAGCTGTATCAGCAGCTCCCTCATCGGGGTAAACGGTATAACTATCAGACCGATGAGAACAAACGCGGTCCTATTCCCAACCGTGTTGGCATTGAGCAGCGGCCGGCCGTTGCTGACCTCAAGCAGGAACCCGGTCATTTCGAGATTGACACCATCTTTGGCAAAGATCAGAAATCATTCCTGCTGACGGTGGTCGATAAAGCCGTCAAGCTGGTCATCATTCGCAAACTGCCCAACAAGCGAGCAGAGACAGTGGTAGCGGCCTTCAGGGACATCGTTGCCAATACCTTCTGCGAGTTTAAAACCCTGACTGCTGACAACGGTTCTGAATTTTCCCAGCACGGGGAAATTACAAAAGTCACGGGGGCACCGGTCTACTTTGCCCGGCCATATCATTCCTGGGAACGCGGGTTGAATGAGCATACCAACGGGCTGATACGGCGTTTTTACCCGAAGGGAACGGACTTCAATTATGTCACCCATCGCAAGGTTGCAGCACTCGAACACCTGCTCAATACGCGAGGCAGAAAATCGCTGGGTTATCGTTCTCCAAATGAGGTATTTTTAACGCACTTACAGGCGGCATAATGCCCTACCGTTTTGTTGCGTTTCGACTGGGAATGGGGCTCTTTTATTAGTGCAATCCGTGCTGGAAAATGACCCATGATGTTGTCAACCGCCGTACAGCCAAGCGCCAGCAGTTAACGCCAGTAACGGCAGAGTAAGTAAATAATTCATCTGATTTGTGTAACTTTACATTGCAGCCTTTGTTATAAATCATTGCGAATTTGTATTTAAAAAAATTTATTTTTGGTGATAGGGTGTTAGGTAACCCGAGTTTATGCTTAACGATGTGCGGAAAGAAAAAAGAGAGAGAACCCACATGGTAGAAATTTCGCCAGATACCCTCAACGGGATTGATGTCCTGCATGCAACGCCGAGCGGTAAGCAGGCGTTTCCGTTACCGACGATATTCTTTTTTCATGGCTATACCTCGTCCAAGGAAGTATACGCCTATTTTGGCTATGCGTTAGCACAAGTGGGGTTTCGTGTTATTTTGCCTGATGCCGCGATGCACGGTGCGCGTTATGACGGTGATGAGGCCCGCCGATTACGCCATTTCTGGGATATTCTGCAATTTAACGTGCAGGAATTGCCGGGTCTGGTGGATGCCACGCGTCAGCTCGGGTGGATTGCGGATGAGAAAATTGGCGTTGCGGGGGCGTCGCTCGGAGGCATGACCGCGTTGGCCAGCATGGCGCGCTACCCGTGGATCTCAGCCGTCGCGGCGTTTATGGGGTCCGGGTATTTTTCAGCGCTATCGCGCTCGCTTTTCCCTCCGGTTCCCGTAGGCAGTCCGGGATCTGACGATCTGCTGCGCCAGTTGGCGCAAACGCTGGTCAACTATGATGTTACCGACCGGCTGTCTGCGTTAGCAAATCGCCCACTATTACTGTGGCATGGTGATGCTGATGACGTGGTGCCCGCCGCCGATAGTGCACGCTTGTATGCAGCACTCAAAGCGGATAATCAACATCATAACGTCACCTACCTGACTGAACGTGATGTGGCGCACCGTATCACCCCGTTGGCACTGACGGCGGGCAGCCGCTTCTTTACCCGACAGTTTGCCGCTGAGCCATTGCCTGAGGCGCCGCTAGCCGGGACTGTCTGACGTACCCCGTTAACGCGCTGTGGTTAAGGCTCAGGATAGATGGATGCCATCTGCCAGTGGGTAAAGGTCTGGCAGTATGCCTCCCCATTCTCGGCATAAAGCGCGATGCCGCGTCCTTCTGTTGGCGGATAAATACGGCTGGTAAGACAGTGCACTGGTCAAGTAAATCAGGACACTTTTTTCTCAGCCATTTGTTCATAACGCACCGGAGACAGATCCCCGTTAGCGGCATGATGCCTGTCTAGGTTGTAGTAGCGGATATACGTCGCCACATCCTGCTCCATGTAAGCCCGTGTTGGCTGGGGTACCAGCAGCAACCATTCATGTTTCAGACTGCCCCAGAAGCGCTCCATCACCGCATTATCCCAGCAGGCACCCACGTCTCCCATACTGCTTCTCAGCCTGTAGCTGCTCAGCAGCGCCTGAAAGCGTTGTCCCGTGTACTGCGCCCCCCTGTCCGTATGCACCACCAGGCCCGGCGGGGGAGTTCGCAGGTTATAGCCAAGCGACTTAATTTTGATTACACCATATGGACTGAGAACAAACTCTCTGTATCGCAACACATCTCTCTTTTTTTGCTTTTTGCTTGTGCCCATTTATGCTCAATTGGGTTAAGATCTGGCGAATATGTAGGCAAATACTCCACCATATACCCTGCATCGATGATGACTTGTTGAATATTATGTTTTTTGTGAAAAGTGGCATTGTCCATCATGATTACACTGTTTTTAGGGAGTACTGGGATAAGGACTTGTGTGACCCAGGCATAGAAAACATCGCTGTTAATATTGATATCAAATAATCCGATAGCAAACAGCGTTGTGCCTAATAAAGCGCCGATAACATTTGTTCTTCCCCTAGCTCCCCAGTTCTTCAGGCCAAAACACCGTTGACCTTTTGGGGAATAGCCGTGAGTCCGTGGGGCATCGTGTGAAAAACCACTTTCATCAATAAAAACAATAGGTTTACCTTCTTTTTCATACTGTTGTTTTTTTTGTTGAAATCCCTGCCGGGCGTTTTCGTCGGCTTTCGGATGACGTAGAGTTTTTTTTATAGGTCAATCCCAGCTTTTTAAGCGCTTGCCAAATGGCCTTCTGACAAACGCCAAAACGCTCTGCACGTTCTTTTTGGTAAGCATCTGGATATTGTTCAACATCTTTTATCAACTCGGATTTATCGATCTTTCGCTGACGCGTGGTCGATGCTTTTGACTCTATTTGATTAATCCAACGCGATACAGAGGCAGGGCCAATCCGAAATTGCTTCGCTGTTTCTCGGATACTCAACCCTTCGTTTTTCCGTGTAGATATCACTTTACGTCTAAAATCAATTGAATAGCTCATTTAAATAATGTAATCAAAATTAAGTCGTTTAGCTATATATGCCTTCATCAGGGCCCCGCAGACCAGCGATGAGGTCATCCGTCGGTCCACCTGCCAGCCCACTATCTGCCGGGAGTACAAATCCATAATAGCCGCCAGATACAGCCAGCCTTCACCGGTCTTCAGATACGTGATGTCACTCGCCCACACCTGATTTGGCCCCGGCGGGTTAAAATTCTGGTTCAGCAGGTTTGGGGCCACCTCTGCACCCGGGCGGGGTTTTGTCGTGACCTTATAAGTCCGGCGCTGTCGGCAGACCAGCCCCTCTTCCTGCATGAGTTTCCTCACCCGCCAGCGGCTGATTATGATGCCTTCTCCACGAAGCCTTTTGACCAGCGTCCGGCTTCCTGCTCCCTGCCTGCTGGCGGCGAACAGCGCCTTTAACCTGACCCGGACCTCCACGTCTTTTTGCAGCGGTTCGGCGGGCTTTTTTCGCCATGCATACCAGGCAGAGGCCGTCACACGCATGACCCGACAGAGTGTATGAACGCTGAAGTCAGTGGCATTAAACTAGTTGCTGAATAGAGACTTGCATTTTTTGTCAGGCTATTGAGAATAAAAAGAGGTTTAACTTAGAGAATAAAGGTTTGAAATGATCAACAAAGAGCGGTTGTTACGAGATAATCGTTTATGTAAAGCAATCATTGGATTATGAGTCGAAGAATTGAAAAATTTAGCCGCTGAATTTTCAGCTTGTTATTTGATTTATCGGAAAAAGAATCGAAAAGATCACGAGCGGCAGATGGGTGCAGGGCAGAAAGGATTTATCCCAACCCCATTAGATAAACTGCTTTTTATTTTATTGTATTTAAAATGTTATCCGACCTATGATTTGCAAGGACTTCTTTTTGGTTTAGATAGAACACGGGTATGTCGCTGGGTAAAAATATTATTGCCGGTTTTAGAGATGACCTTGGGGCGAGAATGTGTTTTGCCCGCTCGTCAAATTCGCTCTGCTGAGGAATTTTTTCGCGCCTTTCCTGGAGTTAAAGACGTCTTTATTGATGGGACAGAGCGACCTGTCCAAAAGCCTAAGAATCTGCGTCGGCGAAAAAAAATGTATTCGGGAAAGAAAAGACAGACCACTCGAAAAGGGCTTATTATGACTGACGAAACAAGGCAAATTGGATTTATCCCCATGAGCAAAAATGGTCGCCGTCACGATAAACGCTTACTCGATAAAGTCGATATAATTCGCCATATTCCTCCTGAGGTAACCATCTGGGCAGATACCGGTTTTCAAGGTATAGATAAACAGCATCCTAATACACAAATCCCAAAAAAAGGAACTCGAAAAAGACCTTTATCGCCTGAACAAAAACAAGAAAATAAAATAATCTCGGGCATCCGTATTACAGTTGAACACGCCATCGCGGGTATCAAGCGCCTCGGTTGCATGACCCAAATTTTACGGAATCGTAGACCCTTTATTGATGATACCTTCTTACTCCTTAGCGCCGGTCTTTGGAATTTCCATCTCAGAACAGCGTAAAATTTACTTCAATCACCGAAACACCCTTATTTCACTATTAAGCAACACGCTTATTGTCGAGAATGAACCGGTATCTCACGTGTAGTGGTCAACTAAATTTGGCCACCCTACCTGACTGTTGATGGAACAGCCGTTCTGATTCATTTGGTGTTAACCCACCGTTATACCAGTGAGGTCTGACATCGCTATAATAATGGGTTATGTAGCGAATAATGGATGATTGAGCAGTACTAAAGCTTTGGTAGCCAGTCGTTGGCACCCATTCAGTCTTCAGACGGCTTTGTTGAATAATTTAAGATACTGATTTATATAAGCATTATAAAATTTCAACGACTAATTTTTCCTCTCGGAATGCTTTTTATTGTGCTAACTATTTGATTTGTCGTTCTAACAAAATACATTCTCTGTAAATGCATTCTAACTAAAGAAGATGTAAATCAAACGGTTAAATTATTCAACAAAGCCCTGGTGAGAATGAAGCCCTGACGGCATCTGCTGCTGTTTTACCGCATCAATCAGTTGGGTGATATGGCGCGAATCGGTGCTGAACAAGACCTGATGTTGTGCGTTAGTGATGATAATGGCGCGTACAATGTCGGAATGACGCCGATGCAGCATATTGATCAGCGGCTGAATCATCTCCTGCTGGTTCGATACCATCGAAAAGGCGGAAACGGCGCAAAGCGGCTCAATAATACTGGCCCCCGCGCTGGCAAGCTGGTCTTGCAACTGATTGCTGCGGTGAATAACGAAGAACGTACTGAGCAGCAATACGATAATCAATGTCGGAGCCAGAATCAGTATCATCATGCGAGCACGCAGACTGCATTTGGTCATGAGGTTCCAATGTGGGAGAATTAGGCCCAGACGTTCAGCTTAAAGGCACAATAGCAAACTATGGCGCAATTCTACTCTCCAAACCGGCGTGTGACGACCCGGCAAACCATTAACGTGAGCGTGACCGATCTCGATCCCTTCGGACAGGGTGTCGCGCGTCACCAAGGCAAAACCGTTTTCGTGCCCGGTGTGCTGCCGGAGGAGCAGGCGGAAGCCCGACTGACCGAGGATAAACGCCAGTATGCGCGTGCTGAACTCAAACGGCTGCTGACGCGCAGTGCGCAGCGTGTCGAACCGCGCTGTCCGCACTTTGGCGTGTGCGGCGGTTGCCAGCAGCAGCATGCCGATGTTGCATTGCAACAGCGCAGTAAATCGGCCGCGCTGCAAAAGCTGATGACGCGAGAAACAGGACAAACGCTGACGGATATCGGGCTAATTGCGGGACCGGCCTATGGTTACCGTCGGCGTGCGCGTCTTGCGTTATACTTTTTGACGGGAGACAAACCTGCCTCGGTGGGCGGGAAGGCCCCAGCCCTTGCTAAATCAGGGCCTCAACCTGCGCCGGGTTTACGCATGGGATACCGCCAGGGGCAATCGCATGATGTGGTAGATATCGCGACCTGCCCGGTGTTGGTGCCGGAACTGGATGCCCTGTTAGCGCCGTTGCGTCACTGCCTAAGCCAGTTGCAAGGGGAAAAACGGCTTGGTCATGTGGAACTGGTGCTGGCGGATAACGGTCCGCTGTTGGTGTTGCGCCATCTTGATGCCCTGAGTGCTGCGGACACCGATGCTTTGCGTGCGTTTTCCGTCGCGCAGCAGGTAGCTATCTATCTGGCACCGGATGCCGATGTTGTCACCTCCCTGACGGGCGATACGCCGGTTTATCGCGTGAGCGACATGACGCTTGCCTTCAGCCCGCGCGACTTTATTCAGGTCAATGACGCGGTAAATCAGCAGATGGTGGCACAGGCGCTGGCGTGGCTGGATGTGCAGCCGCAAGATCGCATTCTCGATCTGTTTTGCGGCATGGGCAATTTCACGCTGCCGCTGGCAACGCGTGCGGCAGAGGTGGTCGGCGTTGAGGGTGTGCCGGCGTTGGTGGAGAAGGGGCGAGAGAATGCGCGCCGTAACGGCTTGTCTAACGTCACATTTTCTCACCAAAATCTCGACGAGGATGTTGCGCAACAGTCCTGGAGCGCCCAGGGATTTGATAAGATACTGCTAGACCCGGCACGCGCCGGGGCGGCGGAAGTGATGCCGCAAATTGTTAAACTTGCACCACTGCGTGTGGTCTATGTTTCGTGTAACCCCACTACGTTGGCGCGGGACAGTAAAGTGCTATTGGCCGCAGGTTACACGTTGGCGCAGGTCGCCATGTTGGATATGTTTCCTCACACCGGCCACCTTGAATCGATGGCACTGTTTTTGCAGCGTTCTGGTAAGGCGGCACGCTCTGGCAAAGCGGCATTGTAGGGAGAATTTATGGTTGCGGTAAGACGTGCGCATTTGAATACGGACGGCGAGTTTGTGCCAGATGCCTGGATTGCATCGTTGGGCATCAATAATCAGCAGTCGTGTGAACGCTTAGCCGAGACCTGGCGCTATTGTGAACAGCATGCGCAGGGCCATCCCGATGCGATGTTGCTGTTATGGCGCGGTATTGAAATGGTGGAGATCCTCTCCACCCTCAGCATGGATAACGACAGCATGCGCGCGGCGATGCTGTTCCCGCTTGCAGACTCCGGTGTGGTGGATGAAGACACGCTGCGCGAAGCCTTTGGCAAGAATATCGTCGATTTGGTGCACGGCGTGCGCGATATGGATGCGATTCGTCAACTGAAGGCGACGCAACACGATTCTGTCGCCTCCGAGCAGGTGGACAATATTCGCCGTATGCTGTTGGCGATGGTGGAAGATTTCCGCTGCGTGGTGATCAAACTGGCAGAGCGCATTGCGCACCTGCGTGAAGTGAAAGACGCGCCGGAAGAAGAGCGCGTGCTGGCGGCCAAAGAGTGTACCAATATCTACGCGCCGTTGGCGAACCGCCTCGGCATCGGCCAGCTCAAATGGGAGCAGGAAGATTTCTGCTTCCGGTATCTGCACCCGGATGAATACAAAAAAATCGCCAAACTGTTGCACGAGCGCCGTATTGACCGTGAACAGTACATTGACGATTTTGTCAAAACGCTGCGCACCGCGATGGCGGGCGAGGGCGTTAAAGCCGATATCTATGGCCGGCCCAAGCATATCTACAGCATCTGGCGCAAGATGCAGAAAAAATCCCTGTCGTTCGATGAGCTGTTTGATGTGCGCGCCGTGCGCATCGTGGTTGAACGCTTGCAGGATTGCTATGCGGCGCTCGGTATCGTTCACACCCACTATCGTCATCTGCCTGACGAGTTCGACGACTACGTGGCGAACCCCAAACCCAACGGCTATCAGTCCATCCACACGGTGGTGTTGGGGCCGAGGGGCAAAACCCTTGAAATCCAGATTCGCACCAAACAGATGCATGAAGATGCCGAACTGGGTGTGGCAGCGCACTGGAAATACAAGGAAGGTGCTGTCGCAGGGAGGCGTTCCGGTTACGAAGGGCGCATTGCCTGGCTGCGTAAGTTGCTCACCTGGCAAGAGGAAATGGCCGATTCAGACGAAATGCTGGACGAAGTGCGCAGCCAGGTCTTCGACGATCGCGTCTATGTGTTTACGCCAAAAGGCGACGTGGTCGATCTGCCGACCGGCTCCACGCCGCTCGATTTTGCCTACCACATTCACAGTGATATCGGGCATCGTTGCATCGGGGCCAAAATTGGCGGGCGCATTGTGCCCTTTACCTACCAGTTGCAGATGGGCGATCAGATTGAAATCATCACCCAGAAGCAGCCGAACCCGAGTCGTGATTGGCTGAACCCGAACCTGGGCTATATCACCACCAGCCGTGGCCGCTCCAAGATCCATAACTGGTTCCGCAAGCAAGATCGTGACAAGAATATTCTGGCCGGGCGTCAGATTCTGGATAACGAGCTCGAACATTTGGGGATCAGCCTCAAAGCCGCAGAGAAGCTGCTGCTGCCGCGCTATAACATCAACTCGCTTGATGAACTGCTGGCCGGTATTGGCGGCGGGGATATTCGCCTTAACCAGATGGTGAACTTCCTTCAGGCCCAGCTCAATCAGCCTAGTGCTGAAGAGCAGGATCGCGAAGCACTGCGTCAGCTCACCCAGCAGAAAGCGCCGCCGCAGAACAGCCGCAAAGACAGCGGCCGCATTGTGGTAGAAGGGGTTGGCAATCTGATGCATCATATCGCGCGGTGCTGCCAGCCGATCCCGGGCGATGAGATTATCGGTTTCATCACGCGCGGACGCGGTATCTCTATCCATCGCGCCGACTGTGAGCAGTTGGACGATCTGCGCAGCCATGCGCCGGAACGGATTGTCGATGCTGTCTGGGGCGAAAGCTATTCCAGTGGCTACTCGCTGACGGTGCGCGTAACCGCCAACGATCGCAGTGGGTTGCTGCGCGATATCACCACCATTCTGGCGAACGAAAAGGTGAACGTGCTGGGCGTGTCCAGCCGCAGTGATACCAAGCAGCAGATCGCGGTGATCGACATGGAGATCGAGATCTACAACCTTCAGGTATTAGGACGGATGCTGGCGAAGCTTAACCAACTGCCGGATGTCATTGACGCACGTCGCCAGCAAGGGGCGTAATCGTGAAAAAGGCGTCGTTTCCGGCCAACGCCGGGAGCGGCGCTTTTTTATCATCTACTTTAGGAATCAGGCATGCAGGAATCAGGCATGACAGCAGCGGCTATTGAACGTCTTCTTTCCATTATGAACACACTGCGCGATCCGGAAAACGGTTGCCCGTGGGATCGCAAGCAAACCTTTGACACCATCGCGCCCTACACGTTGGAAGAGACCTACGAAGTGCTGGATGTGATTGCACGCCAGGATTTCGACGATCTGCGCAGCGAATTGGGCGATCTGCTGTTTCAGGTGGTGTTTTACGCCCAGATGGCGCAAGAGCAGGGATTGTTTGATTTTTCTGCGGTGTGCGATGCGATAAGCGACAAGCTTGAGCGGCGACATCCGCATATCTTTGGCGATGCAACGCTCACCGACAGTGACGCGGTGCTTGCCAACTGGGAGCAAACCAAAGCCCAGGAGCGCGCTGAAAAAGCCCGTTATTCGGCGTTGGATGATATCCCTGATGCCTTGCCCGCCTTAATTAAAGCGCACAAAATCCAGCAGCGCTGCGCGTCGGTAGGTTTCGACTGGAACAGCCTGGGACCTGTCGTTGATAAAGTGTATGAAGAGATTGATGAAGTGATGCACGAAGCGCGACAGGCGGTGGTGGATGAAGAGAAGCTGGCCGAAGAAGTGGGCGATTTATTGTTCGCTACGGTCAATCTTTCGCGCCACCTTGGTCAGAAAGCCGAAAACGCGCTTCAGGCAGCAAACCGCAAATTCAGCCGCCGTTTCCGTCAGGTAGAACAGATTGTTATCGCCTCGGGAAAAACAGTCGAACAGGCGACGCTTGAGGAAATGGATGCGGCCTGGGAACAAGTAAAACGTCAAGAAAAGAACGGTTAAGCGATTTTAATCATACTGCTGCACTTTTCTGTCTGTTTCGTTATTTATCTTTATGATTTTTAATCCGATGTTTCATGTCGTTTGTGCGTGATACATCGGTTTAGTCGCGACCTTACGATCGCCACAATGATGAAAAGCAACATTTGTAGCCTTCATCAGGTTCAGGTATACTACTTTCCCGTCTTGGTACTCCATCGTTATAAACCTAAACTCTCAGGTTCAGCATGACAACTAATTATATTTTTGTGACCGGCGGGGTCGTATCCTCTCTGGGTAAAGGCATTGCCGCAGCCTCTCTGGCGGCTATTCTCGAAGCCCGTGGCCTCAACGTTACCATCATGAAACTGGACCCGTACATCAACGTGGATCCGGGCACGATGAGCCCGACGCAGCACGGTGAAGTGTTTGTCACCGAAGACGGCGCGGAAACCGATCTCGACTTAGGCCACTACGAGCGCTTTATTCGCACCAAAATGACGCGCCGCAACAACTTCACCACTGGCCGTATCTACTCCGATGTGCTGCGCAAAGAGCGTCGCGGCGACTATCTGGGGGCGACCATTCAGGTGATTCCGCACATCACCAATGCCATCAAAGAACGCATCATTGAAGGCGGCGAAGGCCATGACGTGGTGTTGGTGGAAATCGGCGGCACTGTTGGTGATATCGAATCTCTGCCGTTCCTTGAAGCGATTCGGCAGATGGCGGTGCAAGTCGGCCGTGAACATACCCTGTTTATGCACCTGACGCTGGTGCCATACCTGGCGGCAGCGGGCGAAGTGAAAACCAAGCCGACTCAGCACTCGGTAAAAGAGCTGCTTTCTATCGGTATTCAGCCGGACGTGCTGATTTGCCGTTCTGACCGCACCGTACCTGCCAACGAGCGTGCGAAGATTGCTTTATTCTGTAATGTGCCGGAAAAAGCAGTAATCTCCTTAAAAGATATTGATTCGATTTATAAAATCCCGGCGCTCTTGAAATCGCAGGGACTAGACGATTATATTTGTAAACGATTCAGCTTGAATTGCGCCGAGGCAGACCTGTCCGAATGGGAACAGGTTGTCTATCAGGAAGCCAATCCGGGTGGCGAAGTTACCATCGGCATGGTGGGTAAATATGTCGCACTGCCAGATGCCTACAAATCGGTGATCGAAGCCCTGAAGCACGGCGGGTTGAAAAATCGCCTGACCGTCAACATCAAGCTGATCGATTCGCAGGATGTAGAAACGCGCGGCGTTGAAGTTCTCAAAGATCTTGATGCTATCTTGATCCCAGGGGGGTTCGGCTACCGGGGTGTTGAGGGTAAAATCATGGCGGCGCGTTATGCCCGTGAGAATAACATCCCTTATCTGGGCATTTGCCTGGGAATGCAGGTCGCATTGATGGAATTTGCCCGTAACGTTGTGGGCATGGAAGCGGCAAACTCAACGGAATTTGTGCCAGACTGTAAGTACCCGGTCGTTGCGCTGATCACCGAATGGCGTGATGAAGAGGGTAACCTCGAAGTGCGTAGCGAAGAGAGCGATCTGGGTGGCTCCATGCGCGTGGGCGGGCAACCGTGCCACCTGGCGGAAGGCAGCCTGGTGCGCGGGATGTACGGTGAAGCGACCATTCTTGAACGTCACCGTCACCGCTATGAAGTGAACAACATGCTGTTGAAACAAATTGAAGCGGCGGGATTGCGTGTTGCTGGTCTCTCCGCCGACCGCAAGCTGGTGGAGATTGTTGAACTCCCTGAGCATCCGTGGTTCGTGGCCTGTCAGTTCCATCCGGAATTTACATCGACACCGCGGGATGGGCATCCCCTGTTTGCCGGTTTCGTTAAAGCCGCTGGCGCTTATCAAAAGCGTCAGGTGAAGTAAGGGTTTTTCAGCAACGCGCGGTCCAGTACCGCGCGTTGTTCGTCTAAGGTTTTAGTTTAACTTGTACTGAGGAAAATCTAATGTCCAAAATCGTTAAAGTCATCGGCCGTGAAATCATCGACTCACGCGGAAACCCGACCGTTGAAGCAGAAGTTCACCTGGAAGGGGGCTTTGTAGGTCTGGCCGCTGCACCGTCAGGCGCATCTACTGGTTCTCGCGAAGCGCTGGAACTGCGTGATGGCGACAAATCCCGCTTCCTGGGCAAAGGCGTGACCAAGGCTGTTGGCGCGGTGAACGGCCCGCTGGCGCAGGCTATTCTGGGCAAAGATGCCAAAGATCAGGCTGCCATCGACCAGATCATGATCGACCTGGACGGTACTGACAACAAATCCAACTTTGGTGCTAACGCCATTCTGGCAGTGTCTCTGGCTAACGCCAAAGCAGCAGCTGCATCCAAAGGCCAACCGCTGTACGAACACATTGCTGAACTGAACGGCACCCCGGGCAAATTCTCTATGCCTTTGCCGATGATGAACATCATCAACGGTGGCGAACACGCTGACAACAACGTTGATATTCAAGAGTTCATGATTCAGCCGGTTGGCGCGAAAACTGTGAAAGAAGCGATCCGTATCGGTTCTGAAGTGTTCCATCACCTGGCGAAAGTGCTGAAAGGCAAAGGCCTGAACACTGCCGTTGGCGACGAAGGCGGCTACGCGCCGAACCTGGGTTCCAACGCAGAAGCATTGGCTGTTATCGCTGAATCGGTAAAAAATGCCGGTTATGTGCTGGGCAAAGACGTTACGCTGGCGATGGACTGTGCGGCTTCTGAGTTCTACAACAAAGAAACTGGAAACTACGAACTGAAAGGCGAAGGCAAAACCTTCACTTCTCAAGAGTTCACCCACTATCTGGAAGGCCTGACCAAAGAATACCCGATCGTTTCTATCGAAGACGGTCTGGATGAATCTGATTGGGACGGTTTTGCTTACCAGACCAAAGTGCTGGGCGACAAAATCCAGCTGGTGGGCGACGACCTGTTCGTTACCAACACCAAGATCCTGAAAGAAGGCATTGAGAAAGGCATCGCTAACTCCATCCTGATCAAATTCAACCAGATCGGCTCTCTGTCCGAAACCCTGGCTGCTATCAAGATGGCGAAAGATGCGGGCTACACTGCCGTTATCTCTCACCGTTCTGGCGAAACCGAAGACGCTACTATCGCCGATCTGGCGGTAGGTACTGCTGCTGGTCAGATCAAAACCGGTTCCATGAGCCGTTCTGACCGTGTTGCCAAGTACAACCAACTGATCCGTATCGAAGAAGCACTGGCTGGCCGCGCTGCATTCAACGGTCTGAAAGAAGTGAAAGGCCAGGCGTAATCGCCTGTCTGCTGCCGGGCCTTTTCGCCCTGCTATCGAAGCCCGGAAACGCGTAAGCGTCTCCGGGTTTTTTATTTTTGTTCCCTGATTATCCCTTTCACGTCCGTATCCCCCTCCACTCCTGTGCTTACCACCCTGCGATCGCTATAAACGAACCACCGGTTCCATTGGTTTAAAATGGCTTTTTATAAAAGCCTTGAGGTCGATCGTCGCGTTCTTCCCTGGGATGCCAATCCCGTTCGGGGCGTGGCAACGGTGCAAAGGTTTTCCCAACGTCCCGGCAGTAGTTTAGCTATCACGGCAGTAAAGGGTTTGTACCCTGCCGCATTATAGCTAAACGACTTAATTTTGATTACATTATTTAAATGAGCTATTCAATTGATTTTAGACGTAAAGTGATATCTACACGGAAAAACGAAGGGTTGAGTATCCGAGAAACAGCGAAGCAATTTCGGATTGGCCCTGCCTCTGTATCGCGTTGGATTAATCAAATAGAGTCAAAAGCATCGACCACGCGTCAGCGAAAGATCGATAAATCCGAGTTGATAAAAGATGTTGAACAATATCCAGATGCTTACCAAAAAGAACGTGCAGCCCCATTCCCAGTCGAAATGCAACAAAGTGACCCACTGGCCAGAGTCGGATAAAATCACCGTTCTGGCCCTACTGGAGATCCCGTTGCATGCAGGGAAAACATCTGACTCACAAAGAACGGTTCTACATCGAAAAGCGGCGTGGTGATGGGGTTAACCAGGCCACCATCGCCCGGGAACTGGAGCTTCCTCGTTCTACCATCAGCAGGGAACTCAGACGCAATACCGACGCCGCTTTCAACGGGGTCTATTCCTGCAGAAGGGCCGAAACGTTGGCCAGAGGGCGGCGGCAGAAAACACGGCCGGACAGCGTGATTAACCAGCTTGAACCGCACATTCAGGACTTTATCAGAACGGCGCTGTCTACCCACACCTCACCTGAGGTCATCAGTGGGCGCCTGGTCCTGGAATTTGGCCTGTCCGTCAGCAAGAACTCGCTCTATCGCTATATCCAGCAGGAGCGCCGGGCCGGCGGTGAGCTGTATCAGCAGCTCCCTCATCGGGGTAAACGGTATAACTATCAGACCGATGAGAACAAACGCGGTCCTATTCCCAACCGTGTTGGCATTGAGCAGCGGCCGGCCGTTGCTGACCTCAAGCAGGAACCCGGGCATTTCGAGATTGACACCATCTTTGGCAAAGATCAGAAATCATTCCTGCTGACGGTGGTCGATAAAGCCGTCAAGCTGGTCATCATTCGCAAACTGCCCAACAAGCGAGCAGAGACAGTGGTAGCGGCCTTCAGGGACATCGTTGCCAATACCTTCTGCGAGTTTAAAACCCTGACTGCTGACAACGGTTCTGAATTTTCCCAGCACGGGGAAATTACAAAAGTCACGGGGGCACCGGTCTACTTTGCCCGGCCATATCATTCCTGGGAACGCGGGTTGAATGAGCATACCAACGGGCTGATACGGCGTTTTTACCCGAAGGGAACGGACTTCAATTATGTCACCCATCGCAAGGTTGCAGCACTCGAACACCTGCTCAATACGCGAGGCAGAAAATCGCTGGGTTATCGTTCTCCAAATGAGGTATTTTTAACGCACTTACAGGCGGCATAATGCCCTACCGTTTTGTTGCGTTTCGACTGGGAATGGGGCGCAGAGCGTTTTGGCGTTTGTCAGAAGGCCATTTGGCAAGCGCTTAAAAAGCTGGGATTGACCTATAAAAAAAACTCTACGTCATCCGAAAGCCGACGAAAACGCCCGGCAGGGATTTCAACAAAAAAAACAACAGTATGAAAAAGAAGGTAAACCTATTGTTTTTATTGATGAAAGTGGTTTTTCACACGATGCCCCACGGACTCACGGCTATTCCCCAAAAGGTCAACGGTGTTTTGGCCTGAAGAACTGGGGAGCTAGGGGAAGAACAAATGTTATCGGCGCTTTATTAGGCACAACGCTGTTTGCTATCGGATTATTTGATATCAATATTAACAGAGATGTTTTCTATGCCTGGGTCACACAAGTCCTTATCCCAGTACTCCCTAAAAACAGTGTAATCATGATGGACAATGCCACTTTTCACAAAAAACATAATATTCAACAAGTCATCATCGATGCAGGGTATATGGTGGAGTATTTGCCTACATATTCGCCAGATCTTAACCCAATTGAGCATAAATGGGCACAAGCAAAAAGCAAAAAAAGAGAGATGGGTTGCGATACAGAGAGTTTGTTCTCAGTCCATATGGTGTAATCAAAATTAAGTCGCTTGGCTATATTCAGGCACACTTTAAAGAAGTCTACGGGGTCGATGTTTCCGCTGGCTTCATTTCTCAAGTGACCAATGCTGTGATGGATGAAGTTAAGCGCTGGCAGCAACGGCCGCTGGATGCGCTTTATCCCATTGTTTACCTTGACTGTATTGTTGTCAAAAGCCAGGACGGCGGAGCCGTGGCCAACAAGTCTGTTTATCTGGCCCTCGGCGTCAACGGCCAGGGCGAAAAAGAGCTGCTGGGGCTATGGATAGCCAAAACTGAGGGGGCCAAGTTCTGGTTATCTGTGATGACAGAACTGAAAAATCGTGGGCTAAAGGACATCTTCGTCGCCTGCTGCGATGGCCTGAAAGGCTTTCCTGATGCCATTGAAGCTGTTTACCCGCATACGCGGGTACAGCTCTGCATTGTGCATCAGGTGCGGAACTCGCTGCGCTACGTCGGCTGGAAAGAGAGTAAGGCCGTTGCTGCTGACCTGCGCACCATCTATAGTTCCGCAACGCTAGAGGGCGCTGAAGAGGCCCTGGATGCCTTCGCGGCCAAATGGGATGAGCAGTTCCCGACGATCAGCCCGTCGTGGAGAAATAATTGGGAACGTCTCATCGTCATTTTTGACTTTCCGCCGGAGATCCGCAAGGTTATCTACACCACCAACGCGATAGAGTCGTTAAATGCTTCATTGCGCAAGATAACGAAAACGCGACGAATATTTCCAACGGATGACTCGGTGATAAAATTACTCTATCTAGCCTTGCATAATATCTCTGCTAAATGGACCTTGCCAATCAGAGACTGGAAACCGGCTATGAGCCAATTCATGTTGATGTATGGAGAACGAATCTCCGGTTAAGCAATGGAGCCATTTACACAAAATTCTTTACAGACTCCAATGTGGGGTTTGGCGCACCGCAGGCAATCTGCGATAATGGGGGGTTACCAGCCTGACCGGGCTGGCACCCGATAGTTAAGTGATAGGATGTTATGCTGTACCCGGTAAATGAGATGTTTCAAACCCTGCAAGGCGAAGGTTTTTTTACCGGCGTCCCGGCGATTTTTGTACGCCTGCAAGGGTGTCCGGTAGGTTGCAGTTGGTGCGATACCAAACACACCTGGGATAAATTTGCTGAGCGTGAAACCACTCTGGAGCATATTCTGGTAAAGACGCAGGAGAGCGATGCCTGGGCACCCGCCAGCCCGGAAGCGATTCTGGCGCGCATCCAGCAAGAGGGGTATAGCGCCAAGCATATTGTTATCACGGGGGGAGAGCCTTGTATCCACGATTTGACATCGCTGACCGCCTATCTCGAGCAAAATGGCTATCGCTGCCAGATAGAAACCAGCGGCACCCATGAGGTGCGCTGTTCGCCGCAAACTTGGGTCACGGTCTCACCCAAAGTGAATATGCGTGGTGGCATGGTGGTGCTCGCTCAGGCATTAGTACGCGCTGATGAAATCAAGCATCCGGTGGCGCGAGAGAAAGACATTGAGGCGTTGGATGCCCTGCTGGCACGCTTACACGATGACAAAGCACGGATTATCGCTTTGCAGCCCATCAGCCAGAAAGATGCGGCGACCAAACTCTGCATCGAAACCTGCATCGCACGTAACTGGCGTCTGTCGATGCAGACGCACAAATATCTGAATATCGCCTGATAGCAGGTTGATCCTTTTACTCCCCGCGATAAACGCAGCCCGCCGTGCAGGTTTCTTTCACCATGACGGCGCTCAGCAGAGGCAATGCGGGTTTTAACTGCTGCCAGATCCAGTGTGCCAGCACCTCGCTGGTGGGGTTTTCCAAGCCGGGGATTTCATTGAGGTAGTGGTGATCCAACTGCTGCCAGACCGGATTGAATACCGCTTTCAAGTCTGCGAAATCCATCACCCAGCCGGTATGCGGGTCGACTTCACCGGTGATCTCCAGTCTCACCATAAAGGAATGCCCGTGCAAACGGCCACATTTATGCCCTTCCGGCACGTGCGGCAGGTGGTGGGCGGCTTCAAACTGAAAATCTTTAAATAGGGTAGTGACCATAACAACGTTCCTTAAGGGATAACCGAGCGTAAACAAAAGCCGTCGCATACTACCGGAAAGTCTTCCTTGAAGCACGTTTGGTCGAAGAATAATCTGATTGTTCGGGGGAGGACCCGATCGGGCGACCTATATAGCTAAACGACTTAATTTTGATTACATTATTTAAATGAGCTATTCAATTGATTTTAGACGTAAAGTGATATCTACACGGAAAAACGAAGGGTTGAGTATCCGAGAAACAGCGAAGCAATTTCGGATTGGCCCTGCCTCTGTATCGCGTTGGATTAATCAAATAGAGT
Source organism: Symbiopectobacterium purcellii (assembly GCF_052050035.1). Lineage (GTDB taxonomy): Bacteria > Pseudomonadota > Gammaproteobacteria > Enterobacterales > Enterobacteriaceae > Symbiopectobacterium > Symbiopectobacterium purcellii_A. Next base: position 639,401 of record NZ_CP189882.1, on the reverse strand, counting down.
CAAAAGCATCGACCACGCGTCAGCGAAAGATCGATAAATCCGAGTTGATAAAAGATGTTGAACAATATCCAGATGCTTACCAAAAAGAACGTGCAGAGCGTTTTGGCGTTTGTCAGAAGGCCATTTGGCAAGCGCTTAAAAAGCTGGGATTGACCTATAAAAAAACTCTACGTCATCCGAAAGCCGACGAAAACGCCCGGCAGGGATTTCAACAAAAAAAACAACAGTATGAAAAAGAAGGTAAACCTATTGTTTTTATTGATGAAAGTGGTTTTTCACACGATGCCCCACGGACTCACGGCTATTCCCCAAAAGGTCAACGGTGTTTTGGCCTGAAGAACTGGGGAGCTAGGGGAAGAACAAATGTTATCGGCGCTTTATTAGGCACAACGCTGTTTGCTATCGGATTATTTGATATCAATATTAACAGCGATGTTTTCTATGCCTGGGTCACACAAGTCCTTATCCCAGTACTCCCTAAAAACAGTGTAATCATGATGGACAATGCCACTTTTCACAAAAAACATAATATTCAACAAGTCATCATCGATGCAGGGTATATGGGGCTTTGTTGAATAATTTAAGATACTGATTTATATAAGCATTATAAAATTTCAACGACTAATTTTTCCTCTCGGAATGCTTTTTATTGTGCTAACTATTTGATTTGTCGTTCTAACAAAATACATTCTCTGTAAATGCATTCTAACTAAAGAAGATGTAAATCAAACGGTTAAATTATTCAACAAAGCCGGTATATGGTGGAGTATTTGCCTACATATTCGCCAGATCTTAACCCAATTGAGCATAAATGGGCACAAGCAAAAAGCAAAAAAAGAGAGATGGGTTGCGATACAGAGAGTTTGTTCTCAGTCCATATGGTGTAATCAAAATTAAGTCGCTTGGCTATAGCGTTTTAAGCGTTAAGGATTATCAGAAAAACCATTTAGGCATTTTGGTTATTAAATATTGCCATCGCGTCTTTAATTGTTGCGCGTTGGATAGGTAACCTTATATTCCATACAACTTTGTATTACAGAAATATCGCTATACCCTAAATAATTCGAGTTGCAGGAAGGCGGCAAGGGAGAAAATCCCGATGAGCTTACATAAGTAAGTGATTCGGGTGAACGAGTGCAGCCAACGCACCAGCAACTTGAAGTATGACGGGTATATATGGCGGGACGACTTACAAGGACACTGAAATCACGATGACCACTCCGGTTTCGTTGCTGCCGCTTAGTGCTGAGCAGCTCGCGCGTTTGCAAAGCGCCACGGGGGATTTCTCTCCAGCGCAGTTGGCCTGGCTGTCAGGCTATTTTTGGGGCGTCGCGCAGGGCAATGAGGCTCAGAGCGGTGCCGTGTCGCTCCCGGCCAGTGTCGCTGCGCCAGCCCAAAGCATTACCCTTATCTCCGCATCGCAAACGGGCAATGCCCGCCGTGTGGCGGAACAATTGCGTGACGATTTGCTGGCTGCCAAGCTCGCAGTGACGTTGTTGAATGCAGGCGATTATAAATTTAAGCAAATCGCGCAGGAAACGCTGCTGCTGGTGGTGACCTCTACGCAAGGGGAGGGGGAACCGCCAGAAGAGGCCGTGGCGCTGCATAAATTCCTGTTCTCTAAAAAGGTCCCCGCGCTAAAAACCACGTCGTTTGCAGTGTTCGGATTGGGTGATACCTCTTACGAATTCTTCTGTAAAGCGGGTAAAGATGTTGATGGCCGATTGGCTGAACTGGGGGCAGAGCGCCTGCTCGACCGCGTGGATGCTGATGTTGACTATCAGGCGGCCGCTGAGCAGTGGCGTCGCCAGATTGTTGATATCCTTCAGGCGCGCGTACCGGCACAAGGCGCGGCGACGGTTCAGGCGAGCGCCAGCGGAACCCGGGATGAGATTTCCAGCAGTCCGTACAGTAAAACCGCCCCTTACACGGCAAGTTTCGCCGTGAATCAGAAAATTACGGGGCGTTCATCCGATAAAGATGTGCGTCACATCGAGATCGACCTCGGGGATTCCGGTCTACGCTATCAGCCGGGTGATGCGCTCGGCGTGTGGTATCAAAACGATCCGGCGCTGGTGCAAGAGTTGCTGGAACTGCTGTGGCTGAAAGGGGATGAGCCTGTGACCGTGGCGGGTGATACACAGCCGTTGTCACAGGCGCTGCAACGCCATTTCGAACTGACGCAAAACACGGCGCCGCTGGTGGAGAAGTACGCCGCGTTATCACGTAACGAGACATTGTTGGGTTTGGTGGCCGAAAAACCTGCGCTGCAACAGTTTGCCCAGCGTACGCCGCTGGTGGATATGGTGCGTCAGGCACCGACGGAACTGACGCCAGAGCAACTGATTGGCTGGTTACGCCCGTTGACGCCGCGCCTCTATTCCATTGCCTCTTCTCAGGCTGACGCCGAAAGCGAAGTGCATATTACCGTTGGTGTGGTGCGCTACGACTATGAGGGGCGTGCGCGAACCGGTGGTGCATCAGGTTATTTGGCGGATCGTTTGAGTGAAGACGATGAGATTCGGGTCTTTATTGAACATAACGATCACTTCCGCCTGCCTGCCGATCCCTCTACGCCCGTCATCATGATTGGGCCTGGCACCGGTATCGCTCCGTTCCGTGCCTTTATGCAACAGCGTGAAGCGGACGGTGCTGCAGGTAAAAATTGGCTGTTTTTCGGCAACCCGCACTTTACCGAAGATTTTCTCTATCAGGTGGAATGGCAGCGCTACGTGAAAGACGGGCTGCTGACGCATATCGATCTGGCCTGGTCGCGCGATCAGGCACACAAAATCTATGTGCAGGACAAACTGCGCGAGAAAGGTGAACACGTGTGGCGCTGGATCCAGGATGGCGCACATCTTTACGTGTGTGGCGATGCCAACCGCATGGCAAAAGATGTGGAGCAGGCGCTGTTGGATATTATCGTTACCCACGGCGGTCTGGATGCAGAACAGGCCGATGAATTTTTAAGCGAACTGCGCCTTGAGCGGCGTTATCAGCGCGATGTGTACTAGCGAGATCACTATCCATGAGCGAAAAATTACCAATCGATGAACGCTATCCCGGCCCGTTAGTGGTAGAAGGGAAACTCGCTGATGCGGAGCGCCTAAAGCGGGAGAGTAACTACCTGCGCGGCACCATTGCTGAAGATTTGCAGGAAGGGCTGACGGGCGGTTTTAACGGCGACAACTTTTTGCTGATCCGTTTTCACGGCATGTATCAGCAGTATGACCGCGATATTAGCGCTGAGCGTGCCGAGCAAAAGCTGGAGCCACGTCATGCCATGATGCTGCGCTGCCGCTTGCCCGGCGGCGTGATGACGCCGGAGCAGTGGTTAGGGATCGATAAATTTGCTGCTGAGAGCACGCTCTATGGCAGCATCCGTATTACCAACCGCCAAACCTTCCAGTTTCACGGTATCCTCAAGCCGAACGTGAAACCGGCGCACCAGTTGCTGAACCATCTGGGGCTGGATGCGCTGGCGACCGCCAACGATGTGAACCGTAACGTGCTTTGTACGTCTAACCCGGTGGAATCCGAGTTACATCAGCAAGCCTATGACTGGGCGAAGAAGATCTCCGAGCACCTGCTGCCGCGTACTCGCGCCTATGCCGAGATCTGGCTGGATCAGGAGAAAGTCGTTACGACCGATGAAGAGCCGATCCTCGGGGCGACCTATCTCCCGCGCAAGTTCAAAACTACGGTGGTGATCCCGCCGCAAAACGATGTGGATCTGCACGCCAACGATCTTAATTTTATTGCCATTGCTGATAATGGCCGTCTGGTCGGCTTCAACGTGCTGGTAGGCGGGGGGCTTTCTATCGCCCACGGCGATAAGGCAACCTATCCGCGCACGGCCAGTGAGCTGGGCTATATTCCGATTGAGCATACGCTGGCTGTGGCCGAAGCGGTGGTGACTACGCAACGTGATTGGGGTAACCGCACCAACCGCAAAAATGCCAAAACCAAATATACGCTGGAACGCGTTGGCGTTGACACTTTCAAACGCGAAGTGGAAAAGCGCGCAGGTGTGACTTTTGAATCGGTGCGCCCGTATGAATTCACTGGCCGTGGCGATCGCATTGGCTGGGTGAAAGGCATCGATAGCAAATGGCACCTGACGCTGTTTATCGAAAATGGTCGTATTCTCGATTACCCAGGACGTCCTCTGAAAACCGGGTTGGCCGAAATCGCCAAAATCCACAAAGGGGATTTCCGCCTGACGGCGAACCAAAACCTGATTGTGGCAGGCGTGAGTACACGCAATAAAGCGAAGATTGACGCGCTGGCACGCGAGCACGGTTTGATTGACGACAGTGTCAGCGAGCAGCGTAAAAACTCAATGGCTTGCGTATCCTTCCCAACCTGTCCGCTGGCGATGGCCGAAGCCGAGCGTTTTCTGCCGGAGTTTGTTACCGAGGTGGAAGGCATTATGCAGCGCCACGGTGTGTGCGACGAGCATATCGTTCTGCGGGTAACCGGCTGTCCGAACGGCTGTGGGCGCGCCATGCTGGCGGAAATTGGTCTGGTCGGCAAAGCCATTGGGCGCTATAACCTGCATCTGGGCGGTAACCGTGAAGGCACGCGCATTCCGCGCATGTACCGCGAAAATATCACGCAGGCGGAGATCCTGAGCGAACTGGATAGTTTGATTGGTCGTTGGGCGCTGGAACGCCAGCAGAGTGAAGGGTTCGGTGACTTCGCCATCCGTAGCGGCATTATCAAGCCGGTACTCGATCCGGCGCGCGATTTTTACGATTAACCGGGAGGCATGATGTCGGTATTCTCTCTTGAAGCGCTCAATGCGCTACCCAAACCGGAGCAGGCGCAAGCACTGGCTGAAACGAACGCCCAGTTGGAAACGCTCTCCGCCGAGGCGCGCGTAGCCTGGGCGCTGGAGCACTTGCCGGGAGAGTATGTGCTCTCTTCAAGTTTTGGCATTCAGGCGGCGGTAAGCCTGCATCTGGTCACGCAACTGCGCCCTGATATTCCGGTGATCCTGACCGATACCGGCTACCTGTTCCCAGAAACCTACCAGTTTATCGATGCGCTGGCCGAGCAGTTGAAACTTAATCTCAAGGTGTATCGCGCCGAGCACTCCCCGGCCTGGCAGGAGGCACGCTATGGCAAGCTGTGGGAACAGGGTGTTGAAGGCATTGAGTATTACAACCAGCTAAATAAAGTGGAACCGATGAACCGTGGGCTGAGTGAGCTTCGGGCGCAGACCTGGTTTGCCGGATTACGGCGCGAGCAGTCGGGCAGCCGTGGACATCTGCCGGTACTGGCTATCCAACGCGGCGTCTTCAAAGTGTTGCCGATCATTGATTGGTATAACAAGCAGGTGTATCAATACCTCAAGCAGCACGGCTTGTCTTATAATCCGCTGTGGGAGCAGGGTTACCTGTCCGTAGGGGATACGCATACCACGCGTAAATGGGAACCGGGAATGAGCGAAGAAGAAACGCGCTTCTTCGGTTTAAAACGGGAATGTGGGTTGCACGAGGGGTGAGTGACATCGTGCTGAAAGGGAAAAGGCCGTTGGTAAACGGCCTTTTTTTGCACCGCGCAGGCTCAGTAATCAGTAGTCCAGCACTGCCCACCAGAACACGCGGCCAATAATATCGCCGTCGCTGAGCGATTTCTCTTCGACAGGGTGTTTTGCACTGTTATATCTGCGGATGCTTACCGTGTTCGGTCCAACCTGATACTGTAGTGGCATACTGAATTTGGCCACCTAAGTAGAGGTGATATGCTTACCTCATAATTTTTATAGGTGCCAAAATGAGTAAAATAATTACTGCTGAATTTAAATGTGAAACCGCCAAATTAGAATCTATCCCAATAGGATTTTATTCCAGACAATGATGCCGCAGGTAAAATGCAGCATCGCCTCATAATTTTCGACTTTCTTCTCCCAGCGAGTCAGAACCCGACGAAAGCGATTCATCCAGCTGTGCGTTCTCTCCACTACCCAGCGGTGAGCTTTAAAATCCGTGTTTTTGATGGCTTCCGACTCCTCTTTCCTTGACTGGATATGAGGTTCGTAACGACGACTTTTCAGACAGGCCTCCAGCCATCCGGCTTCATAGCCTTTGTGCAGACAGAGGCGGAGCTTTCTGCCGGGTCTGCCCGTCTGAAGGGCGTCGAGAGTATCAGCAACCAGCTTTATGTCGTGGGTATTTGCCCCTGAGACAACCAGAGAGAGGGGAAGCCCGTTCGCATCGGTCATCAGGCTACGCTTTACACCCTGTTTCCCCCGGTCTGTGGGATTCCGTCCTGTTTTTTTGAGCCTGCCAGCGGTGACTTCGTCATACAACCATCCATCGACAGCCATGACCAGTCGATAGCATCCAGCTGCTCGCAGGCCAGCAACCCGTTCTGCCAGAACCGTTCAAAAACTCCTGCATCCCGCCACTCCTGGAAGCGGCGGTGAGCGGAGCTTGACGAGCATATCCCGGTGGCATTCAGGGCATTCCACTGGCAACCCGTTCTGAGCACAAAGAGAATGGCGTTCATTGCGGCACGATTATCAACCCGCCTGCGATGCGTACCCAGCGGATGGTGGGTTTTGTGTTCCGGGAGCAACGGAACCATTTTCCCCCAGAGTTCATCGCTGATCTGCCACTTATTGCTTGCCATACTGCCCTCAGAAATTGCCATTACTTATTAACTGACAATTCCTTTTGGGATAGGTTCTTAGTCCTTGACCAAAATTATACCTACCAGGAAGCCGCGAAAGCCATGAACGTCAGTCTTTCAGCGATTAGCCGGTGGGTAAGAGCCCTTCGTTTAGAACGTCAAGGGAAAACATCGCCTGGTCTGCCATTAACACCTGAACAAATTGAGTTCAGAGAAATGAAGAAAAAAAATCCACCGACTGGAAATGGAGAATGCCATCTTAAAAAAGGCTACTGCGCTCTTAATGTCCGACTCACTGAAAAATTCTCGGTAGTTGAAAAGCTAAGAGCGCTTTATCCAGTGAAAGCGTTGTGTCGTATTTTTAATGTTCACCGAAGCAGTTATCGCTATTGGTGTCGACCTAAGGAGCCAGATATTGAGCGGACGATAAAACGTAGCCTGGTCAGCGAAGCGTGGAACGTTAGTGGCGGGTCTGCGGGCGCAAGGACTATCGCCACGATGGTTATAGCCAAGCGACATTATTTTGATAACAGCCAGCTATGCTTCTTTGCCGCATATCAGGGCATAGGATGTAATCATTTTTAAGTCGGTTGGCTATACCAATACACACGACGTGAAACTTGGGCGGTGGTTAGCGGGTAAGTTGATGAAAGAATTAACCCTCGTTAGTTGCCAAACAAGAAAACATCAATACAACCGCTGTGGAAATGAACGTATTGATATTCCAAATCTGCTCAATAGGCAGTTCGCTGTTACCAAGCCTGACCAGGTTTGGTGCGGCGATGTAACCTATATTTGGACAGGCGACCGATGGGCGTATCTGGCGGTGGTATTAGATTTATTTGCCCGAAAACCCGTGGGTTGGGCAATGTCGTTTTCGCCAGATTCAGAATTAACAGCCAAAGCACTACAAATGGCTTGGGAACTGCGTGGGCATCCCAAACAAGTCATGTTTCATAGTGACCAAGGAAGCCATTACACCAGTCGTCAGTATAGGCAGGCATTGTGGCGTTATCAGATGAACCAAAGTATGAGTCGCAGAGGAAATTGTTGGGATAATAGTCCGATGGAGCGATTCTTCCGTAGTCTGAAGACTGAATGGGTGCCAACGACTGGCTACCAAAGCTTTAGTACTGCTCAATCATCCATTATTCGCTACATAACCCATTATTATAGCGATGTCAGACCTCACTGGTATAACGGTGGGTTAACACCAAATGAATCAGAACGGCTGTTCCATCAACAGTCAGGTAGGGTGGCCAAATTTAGTTGACCACTACACCCACACGTCAACCGTTCCCCACTGGGATTCCGGCGGAATGTTGGAGCGAGAATCGTAAGGTGCTACCGCAGGCGCACGCATGGGTTCATCACCATTTACGCCTAGGAATTTCAAACTTTTTGGGGCCCCTGATTTCGGGGGCTGGCAACGATGAAAACCGGCTTTTTTATCGTGAATGCCTCTGTGTTTGGGTGATTTTTGAACACATTGCGCGTTTTTTGATTACATCGCCGAATTCCAGGCAGAGTTTCCCCGCATTATCCAACGTAACGCATTCGCGCTATCTCCCCGGCGTTCGCGATTAGCTTCTCCAGGGCCGTTGCCGGCAGCGCCCGGCTGAACGCCATTTTTGCCCCGCACAGCAGGCAGGCAAACGGGTCTGTATTCAGTAATCCCTGACTCAGCGTTGTGTATGTCACTGGCGCTGCTTTTTTCACATTATCCTGCCCCAGGGCTTTTCTCACCAGAGGCAACAGTTTTCCCACTACGCGGTTAGCCAGAAAACCAAAGTAACGCACCATCCGGAAATGCTTCTCCGGTATATGCTTTATCAGCCGCAGTATCAGCTCACGCTGACCGAGCGCCAGGTCTTCATGCCTCCCCGTCCGGTGATCCAGAAAACGCAGGGTGATGCGGCTTCCCCCGTCGTAGTGTGCCAGTCGCGCACCCGACACAGGCAGTTTTTTCAGGTACCGGCCCAGGTACTTTGCTGTCTGCCGGGGATGTTTCGTCGGCTTCGCAAAATACACGTGCCAGTAAATCTCTCCCTGCTCATTTTTCCCCTTGCTGAGGATAAAGCGCTTCCATTCATCATAATCCCGGATGTGAGCCAGCTGCGGCGGCAGAACAAGAGACTCCCATGCAGACAGCAGATACTGGCGTACATTCCATACCCAGCGCGCCCTGACCTTCGGCAGGGCAAACGACAGTTTTTTCCAGGCACCGTGCTCATTTATGCCGCCGGAGGTCCACGACAGGTGAATATGGCAGTTCCAGTTAAGCTGGCGACCATACGTGTGAAGAGCGCCGAAAATACCGGTGGTCAGGCCCCGCTGCTCCGCAGCGTACAGCAGGTTGTACGCTGCGGAGCAGCGGGGCCATTCAGCAGCCAGCGGTTGGCTTCAAACAATGGCCACAGGGTATCCGGCATCGTGTGCCGTGCTGGCACGGCGTATCCGGCAGGCGGGCCATCATGGTGGCAATCCACAGGTCGGTGGCCTTTTTGCCGCAGGTCGGACATCCGCGTCCGTGGCAGCTCTGATGGATGTAACGGTGGTGAGTGCAGTCGGGGTTGCTGCAGCGAAATTCCCGGCTGCCCGTCAGTGGGGTGCCGCAGGCCAGCATCTTTGTGACAACCTCAATCTCTACAGGCCGGAGCGGGTATGTCTCCATGATGTCAGCCCATGCCCTGTTGCGCTGAAACAGCGTCTTCATGGGGCGGGTCTGTATGCCGGTATCATCCGTGCGGGTCATCGGAGAGCATCTCCGCTTCGGTTTCGTACAGGTCAAACCGGCGACAGGTATGGCAGAAGGCAACGTAGTGGTACGGAGAATCAGGGAATTCACTAAGCGTGTTGCTTAATAGTGAAATAAGGGTGTTTCGGTGATTGAAGTAAATTTTACGCTGTTCTGAGATGGAAATTCCAAAGACCGGCGCTAAGGAGTAAGAAGGTATCATCAATAAAGGGTCTACGATTCCGTAAAATTTGGGTCATGCAACCGAGGCGCTTGATACCCGCGATGGCGTGTTCAACTGTAATACGGATGCCCGAGATTATTTTATTGAGTCTGTAAAGAATTTTGTGTAAATGGCTCCATTGCTTAACCGGAGATTCGTTCTCCATACATCAACATGAATTGGCTCATAGCAGGTTTCCAGTCTCTGATTGGCAAGGTCCATTTAGCAGAGATATTATGCAAGGCTAGATAGAGTAATTTTATCACCGAGTCATCCGTTGGAAATATTCGTCGCGTTTTCGTTATCTTGCGCAATGAAGCATTTAACGACTCTATCGCGTTGGTGGGGCTTTGTTGAATAATTTAACCGTTTGATTTACATCTTCTTTAGTTAGAATGCATTTACAGAGAATGTATTTTGTTAGAACGACAAATCAAATAGTTAGCACAATAAAAAGCATTCCGAGAGGAAAAATTAGTCGTTGAAATTTTATAATGCTTATATAAATCAGTATCTTAAATTATTCAACAAAGCCCGTTGGTGGTGTAGATAACCTTGCGGATCTCCGGCGGAAAGTCAAAAATGACGATGAGACGTTCCCAATTATTTCTCCACGACGGGCTGATCGTCGGGAACTGCTCGTCCCATTTGTCCGCGAAGGCATCCAGGGCCTCTTCAGCGCCCTCTAGCGTTGCGGAACTATAGATGTGCGCAGGTCAGCAGCAACGGCCTTACGCTCTTTCCAGCCGACGTAGCGCAGCGAGTTCCGCACCTGATGCACAATGCAGAGCTGTACCCGCGTATGCGGGTAAACAGCTTCAATGGCATCAGGAAAGCCTTTCAGGCCATCGCAGCAGGCGACGAAGATGTCCTTTAGCCCACGATTTTTCAGTTCTGTCATCACAGATAACCAGAACTTGGCCCCCTCAGTTTTGGCTATCCATAGCCCCAGCAGCTCTTTTTCGCCCTGGCCGTTGACGCCGAGGGCCAGATAAACAGACTTGTTGGCCAAGGCTCCGCCGTCCTGGCTTTTGACAACAATAGAGTCAAGGTAAACAATGGGATAAAGCGCATCCAGCGGCCGTTGCTGCCAGCGCTTAACGTCATCCATCACAGCATTGGTCACTTGAGAAATGAAGCCAGCGGAAACATCGACCCCGTAGACTTCTTTAAAGTGTGCCTGAATATCACGGGTTGATAACCCTCTGGAATATAGAGAAATAATGCGGTCATCGAAGCCGTTAAGCTGTTTTTCGTGCTTACCGATCAGTGTCGGCTCGAAGGTACTGTTGCGGTCGCGCGGAATATCGAGCTCGATCTCCCCATTTTGGCTACGTACGCTCTTGGATGTCTTGCCATTGCGGGAGTTGCCTGAATGATTACCTGCCGGGTCATGCTTAGCATACCCAAGGTGCATCTCCATCTCAGCTTCAAGAACCCGTTCCGCCAGTCTTTTATAGCTAAGCGACATTATTTTGATAACAGCCAGCTATGCTTCTTTGCCACATATCAGGGCATCGGTTGTAATCATTTTTAAGTCGGTTGGCTATAGTCAGCACCTTGAGTAGGCCTGATTCACCCAGCAGATCCTGAGGGGAGTGACAATCTTGAAGCAGTTGGTCAATAAGTTCGTTGTAGTGGTTGAATAATCAGGAAACTAAACTTACATCCAAAACGGAGGTGTTTAGTGAACCATAAACGACAATTTACCCCTGAGTTTAAAAAGGAAGCCGTTGCCCTGGTAACAGAGCAGGGCTATACGATAGCCAGGGCAGCAGCATCGCTGGGCATAAGCAACAAAACCCTGCATACATGGGTCTCGCTGGCACGCGAGCAGAGCAACGGCGTACTCAGCGATGATGAACGTGCAGAGTTAAAACGGTTACAAAAGGAAAACAAAGAGTTACGTACAGAGAAGGAGATACTAAAAAAGGCGAGTGCCTTCTTCGCGAAACATATGTGGTGAGATACCGGTTCATTCTCGACAATGCCACTGACTTCAGCGTTCGTACACTCTGTCGGGTCATGCGTGTGACGGCCTCTGCCTGGTATGCATGGCGAAAAAAGCCCGCCGAACCGCTGCAAAAAGACGTGGAGGTCCGGGTCAGGTTAAAGGCGCTGTTCGCCGCCAGCAGGCAGGGAGCAGGAAGCCGGACGCTGGTCAAAAGGCTTCGTGGAGAAGGCATCATAATCAGCCGCTGGCGGGTGAGGAAACTCATGCAGGAAGAGGGGCTGGTCTGCCGACAGCGCCGGACTTATGATCTGGCCCAGACTTGGTGGACACGCCCTTAAGAGAGGACTTGTCGTTCAAATACCATCGGGCTGACATAGCCCAGCGTGCTATGCCGCCGTTTCTGATTGTAATCCACCTCAATGTAGTTAAACACCTCAGATTTCATGGTTTCCCGGTCAGGAAAGTGTTCGCCGTGGATCAGCTCCACCTTCAAACTGTGAAAAAAACTTTCAGCACACGCGTTATCATAACAGTTGCCTTTTCCACTCATGCTACATGTTAATTTACTGATTTTAATTAACTTCTGATAATCATCAGAACAGTACTGACTGCCACGATCCGAGTGGACGATGACGCCCTCTCGGGAACCCCGTCGGCTCAGGGCCATCTGCAGGGCATCGCAAACCAGGCCCGACTTCATCCTTACCGACATTGACCATCCCACAACGGCTCGTGAAAATAAATCAATTATTACAGCCAGATAAACCCAACCCGCTTCCGTCCATAAGTAAGTGATGTCACCGACCCATTTCTGGTTCGGGGCTGATGCTGTGAAATCCTGCTGTAGCAGATTCGGCGCCACCGGACGATTATGCTTCGAATCTGTTGTCACCCTGAATTTTTTTGCCGCTTTCGCGGCTTTGTTGAATAATTTAAGATACTGATTTATATAAGCATTATAAAATTTCAACGACTAATTTTTCCTCTCGGAATGCTTTTTATTGTGCTAACTATTTGATTTGTCGTTCTAACAAAATACATTCTCTGTAAATGCATTCTAACTAAAGAAGATGTAAATCAAACGGTTAAATTATTCAACAAAGCCCGCTTTCGCCTTCAGCCCCTGCCGGCGCAGGCTGGCAGCGATGGTTTTGCGATTGTAATGATAACCGGCATCCTGCAGGTCCAGGCGCAGCCTGCGGGCAACGTTGCGTCCTTTCTGTTCCGTAAAGGCGCTGGCTACCCGGGTATCGCAAAGCTCCCGTCGCTGCTGTGAAACCGTTTTCTGCCCACATCGTCGGCTCCAGGCATAAAATCCGCTGCGGCTGACGACCAGAACACGCGCCATAGACTTAACCCGAAACTCAGCCTGATATTGTTGCATAAAGACGTACCTCACTTCAGGCGTCTGGCGAAGTACGTCGCGGCCTTTTGGAGGATGGCTAACTCCTCAGCCTGATCAGCCAGTTGACGTTTAAGCCTGACAATTTCAACAGATTGCTGCTGTTCACGTTCGGAGCAGGATAGCGCCATTTGCTGTTTTTTACGCCAGGCATAAAGCTGCGATTCGTGAAGATTCAACTCACTGGCTGCTTTGGCTACGCCAATCCGCTGAGCAAGTATAGCCAAGCGACTTAATTTTGATTACACCATATGGACTGAGAACAAACTCTCTGTATCGCAACCCATCTCTCTTTTTTTGCTTTTTGCTTGTGCCCATTTATGCTCAATTGGGTTAAGATCTGGCGAATATGTAGGCAAATACTCCACCATATACCCTGCATCGATGATGACTTGTTGAATATTATGTTTTTTGTGAAAAGTGGCATTGTCCATCATGATTACACTGTTTTTAGGGAGTACTGGGATAAGGACTTGTGTGACCCAGGCATAGAAAACATCGCTGTTAATATTGATATCAAATAATCCGATAGCAAACAGCGTTGTGCCTAATAAAGCGCCGATAACATTTGTTCTTCCCCTAGCTCCCCAGTTCTTCAGGCCAAAACACCGTTGACCTTTTGGGGAATAGCCGTGAGTCCGTGGGGCATCGTGTGAAAAACCACTTTCATCAATAAAAACAATAGGTTTACCTTCTTTTTCATACTGTTGTTTTTTTTGTTGAAATCCCTGCCGGGCGTTTTCGTCGGCTTTCGGATGACGTAGAGTTTTTTTTATAGGTCAATCCCAGCTTTTTAAGCGCTTGCCAAATGGCCTTCTGACAAACGCCAAAACGCTCTGCACGTTCTTTTTGGTAAGCATCTGGATATTGTTCAACATCTTTTATCAACTCGGATTTATCGATCTTTCGCTGACGCGTGGTCGATGCTTTTGACTCTATTTGATTAATCCAACGCGATACAGAGGCAGGGCCAATCCGAAATTGCTTCGCTGTTTCTCGGATACTCAACCCTTCGTTTTTCCGTGTAGATATCACTTTACGTCTAAAATCAATTGAATAGCTCATTTAAATAATGTAATCAAAATTAAGTCGTTTAGCTATAGTGCTTTGATCCGGCGATCCCCTGAAAGTTCGATTTATTCAACAAAGCCTTGATCATTTCAAACCTTTATTCTCTAAGTTAAACCTCTTTTTATTCTCAATAGCCTGACAAAAAATGCAAGTCTCTATTCAGCAACTAGTTTACTGTAGAAGGTGGTCCAGAACCACTCTGTGCAGTCAGGATCGTTGTCAACGAATAAGGCGGAATTGCTGGTAAGGGAGGTTGCCCTGTCGGGCCACCGTTTTGAAAATCTGCTTAACCATTTTTGTATGAACGCGCTGATGCTCATGGGAATGTGACACGGGATAACCTTCGGCTGGCGGGTTTCAGAATATCGCTATTCTGCCACACTTCGATTTGCAGCCGCCAGGCTGCTTCGTTCGGACAAAATGGGGGACTGATTATGCGTATGTTGTTGATACCGGATTGTCAGAGAATATTGCCGTTGGCTTTTCTTCATATAGAAGTTTCACTGTAGCTTCATATAGCGGCGGGGCAAATGCTAATGGAATATGGGGGTGGATGCTTAGGGAATGTGCGTGGTCAGTGGGTGGCACGGTGTACGTAAGCAATAATATGTCTACTGCTGATTATACGTCTTGGGATGGATATGTACCAACATTAAACCCTTATCAGTATGGTTCTAATTTATATGTTATTGATACGTGAATTCTTCCAATTAACTACAGGTGATAGATCAACGTTATAAACGTGTTGACCTTTTTTGGAGATACTATGTCCTGGTACAAATCTGGAACACTCACTGTCACTAACGGCAGCAAAATCATTACGGGTACAGGAGCACAATTCACTAATCCATTAAACGGTGTATCAGCAGGGCGAATGTTATTACCCACTGCTGGCACTGTGTCAATACCGATTGAATTCTGACCCACCCTGCCAAAGTAAAACTGACCCACCCCCTTTGAATTACTCGAGCGTAGCTGCTTTAGTTTTCTTCTGGATCTGACCGCTTTTCAGCTTATCTTTCAGTCGATAGCTTTGACCGCTGATTTGCGCGATATGCGCATGGTGAAGCAGCCGATCCAGCATCGCCGCCGTCAGAGTTTCATCATCTCCGAATGTCCCCGACCACTGGGTAAACGGCAGGTTGCTGGTCAGGACCACGCTGCCTGACTCATACCGTTTAGCGATATAGCTAAACGACTTAATTTTGATTACATTATTTAAATGAGCTATTCAATTGATTTTAGACGTAAAGTGATATCTACACGGGGCTTTGTTGAATAATTTAAGATACTGATTTATATAAGCATTATAAAATTTCAACGACTAATTTTTCCTCTCGGAATGCTTTTTATTGTGCTAACTATTTGATTTGTCGTTCTAACAAAATACATTCTCTGTAAATGCATTCTAACTAAAGAAGATGTAAATCAAACGGTTAAATTATTCAACAAAGCCTCTACACGGAAAAACGAAGGGTTGAGTATCCGAGAAACAGCGAAGCAATTTCGGATTGGCCCTGCCTCTGTATCGCGTTGGATTAATCAAATAGAGTCAAAAGCATCGACCACGCGTCAGCGAAAGATCGATAAATCCGAGTTGATAAAAGATGTTGAACAATATCCAGATGCTTACCAAAAAGAACGTGCAGAGCGTTTTGGCGTTTGTCAGAAGGCCATTTGGCAAGCGCTTAAAAAGCTGGGATTGACCTATAAAAAAAACTCTACGTCATCCGAAAGCCGACGAAAACGCCCGGCAGGGATTTCAACAAAAAAAACAACAGTATGAAAAAGAAGGTAAACCTATTGTTTTTATTGATGAAAGTGGTTTTTCACACGATGCCCCACGGACTCACGGCTATTCCCCAAAAGGTCAACGGTGTTTTGGCCTGAAGAACTGGGGAGCTAGGGGAAGAACAAATGTTATCGGCGCTTTATTAGGCACAACGCTGTTTGCTATCGGATTATTTGATATCAATATTAACAGCGATGTTTTCTATGCCTGGGTCACACAAGTCCTTATCCCAGTACTCCCTAAAAACAGTGTAATCATGATGGACAATGCCACTTTTCACAAAAAACATAATATTCAACAAGTCATCATCGATGCAGGGTATATGGTGGAGTATTTGCCTACATATTCGCCAGATCTTAACCCAATTGAGCATAAATGGGCACAAGCAAAAAGCAAAAAAAGAGAGATGGGTTGCGATACAGAGAGTTTGTTCTCAGTCCATATGGTGTAATCAAAATTAAGTCGCTTGGCTATAACCTGGAAGAACAGATTGGCTTCCATTTTACCGAAGGGAAGGTAGCCAACCTCATCTATGATCAACAACTTAGGCTTACCCACAACGCGATTAAGATAGCTTTTTAACTCCCCCTGACGATGTGATGCGAGCAGCTGTAGCATCAGATCTGCGGCTGTGACGAACCGAATACTCATTCCGGCCATCGCGGCTCTGTAGCCGAGTGCTGTCGCCAGGTGCGTTTTACCTACCCCGGACGGACCCAGCAAGACCAGGTTCTCCTGACGCTCGATAAACGCCAGCCCGGCCAACTCCTGGATCTGACTGCGAGGTACGCCACTCGCAAAGGCGAAATCAAACTGCTCCAGCGTCTTGATCACCGGTAGGCCTGATAAACGCAAAATAGTCTGCCGGCGCCGTTCGTTCAGCCCATCATGCTGAAGCTGTAAAGCAGCTTCAAGGAAGTCGGCATGAGTGCCGTTGCTGTCGATCGTCGTCTGAGCAACGGCGGGCCACTCAGCCGGTAATCTATCGAGCTTAAGCTGCTCGCAGAGCGCTGCGATACGATCATGCTGGAGGTTCATGCTTCTACCTCCAGTAGCGCCTGATACATAGCCAACGGGTGCTGGAGACTCTCTGTGGGTATGGGGCGCGAGCAACTCGGCGGTACCGGAGGAGGCAATGCCAGTGTTATCTTCGGCAATGGCAACAACAAACTAGTTGCTGAATAGAGACTTGCATTTTTTGTCAGGCTATTGAGAATAAAAAGAGGTTTAACTTAGAGAATAAAGGTTTGAAATGATCAACAAAGAGCGGTTGTTACGAGATAATCGTTTATGTAAAGCAATCATTGGATTATCAGTCGAAGAATTGAAAAATTTAGCCGCTGAATTTTCAGCTTGTTATTTGATTTATCGGAAAAAGAATCGAAAAGATCACGAGCGGCAGATGGGTGCGGGGCAGAAAGGATTTATCCCAACCCCATTAGATAAACTGCTTTTTATTTTATTGTATTTAAAATGTTATCCGACCTATGATTTGCAAGGACTTCTTTTTGGTTTAGATAGAACACGGGTATGTCGCTGGGTAAAAATATTATTGCCGGTTTTAGAGATGACCTTGGGGCGAGAATGTGTTTTGCACGCTCGTCAAATTCGCTCTGCTGAGGAATTTTTTCGCGCCTTTCCTGGAGTTAAAGACGTCTTTATTGATGGGACAGAGCGACCTGTCCAAAAGCCTAAGAATCTGCGTCGGCGAAAAAAAATGTATTCGGGAAAGAAAAGACAGACCACTCGAAAAGGGCTTATTATGACTGACGAAACAAGGCAAATTGGATTTATCCCCATGAGCAAAAATGGGCGCCGTCACGATAAACGCTTACTCGATAAAGTCGATATAATTCGCCATATTCCTCCTGAGGTAACCATCTGGGCAGATACCGGTTTTCAAGGTATAGATAAACAGCATCCTAATACACAAATCCCAAAAAAAGGAACTCGAAAAAGACCTTTATCGCCTGAACAAAAACAAGAAAATAAAATAATCTCGGGCATCCGTATTACAGTTGAACACGCCATCGCGGGTATCAAGCGCCTCGAGACTGTAAAATAATCTGTGTAAATGGCATTTTGAGGAAAACCTTCAAAGGATAACAAAATGCCTATCAGCAACGAACTTATTGACCAACTGCTTCAAGATTGTCACTCCCCTCAGGATCTGCTGGGTGAATCAGGCCTACTCAAGGTGCTGACTAAAAGACTGGCGGAACGGGTTCTTGAAGCTGAGATGGAGATGCACCTTGGGTATGCTAAGCATGACCCGGCTGGTAATCATTCAGGCAACTCACGCAATGGCAAGACATCCAAGAGCGTACGTAGCCAAAATGGGGAGATCGAGCTCGATATTCCGCGCGACCGCAACAGTACCTTCGAGCCGACACTGATCGGTAAGCACGAAAAACAGCTTAACGGCTTCGATGACCGCATTATTTCTCTCTATTCCAGAGGGTTATCAACCCGTGATATTCAGGCACACTTTAAAGAAGTCTACGGGGTCGATGTTTCCGCTGGCTTCATTTCTCAAGTGACCAATGCTGTGATGGATGAAGTTAAGCGCTGGCAGCAACGGCCGCTGGATGCGCTTTATCCCATTGTTTACCTTGACTGTATTGTTGTCAAAAGCCAGGACGGCGGAGCCGTGGCCAACAAGTCTGTTTATCTGGCCCTCGGCGTCAACGGCCAGGGCGAAAAAGAGCTGCTGGGGCTATGGATAGCCAAAACTGAGGGGGCCAAGTTCTGGTTATCTGTGATGACAGAACTGAAAAATCGTGGGCTAAAGGACATCTTCGTCGCCTGCTGCGATGGCCTGAAAGGCTTTCCTGATGCCATTGAAGCTGTTTACCCGCATACGCGGGTACAGCTCTGCATTGTGCATCAGGTGCGGAACTCGCTGCGCTACGTCGGCTGGAAAGAGCGTAAGGCCGTTGCTGCTGACCTGCGCACCATCTATAGTTCCGCAACGCTAGAGGGCGCTGAAGAGGCCCTGGATGCCTTCGCGGCCAAATGGGATGAGCAGTTCCCGACGATCAGCCCGTCGTGGAGAAATAATTGGGAACGTCTCATCGTCATTTTTGACTTTCCGCCGGAGATCCGCAAGGTTATCTACACCACCAACGCAATAGAGTCGTTAAATGCTTCATTGCGCAAGATAACGAAAACGCGACGAATATTTCCAACGGATGACTCGGTGATAAAATTACTCTATCTAGCCTTGCATAATATCTCTGCTAAATGGACCTTGCCAATCAGAGACTGGAAACCTGCTATGAGCCAATTCATGTTGATGTATGGAGAACGAATCTCCGGTTAAGCAATGGAGCCATTTACACAAAATTCTTTACAGACTCAGCGCCTCGGTTGCATGACCCAAATTTTACGGAATCGTAGACCCTTTATTGATGATACCTTCTTACTCCTTAGCGCCGGTCTTTGGAATTTCCATCTCAGAACAGCGTAAAATTTACTTCAATCACCGAAACACCCTTATTTCACTATTAAGCAACACGCTTATCGTTTCCAGCGTCCCTGAGATTCAACAGCATACTAACAAGTTGTTGCCCACACTCATCGGTTGCCTGACTCTCACGCTCTGTTTCTACCGGACACGCAGCATTGTCATCTCCACATTGTTGGGCGCGTTTTGTTACGGTATTGCTTGGCTTTGTTGAATAATTTAACCGTTTGATTTACATCTTCTTTAGTTAGAATGCATTTACAGAGAATGTATTTTGTTAGAACGACAAATCAAATAGTTAGCACAATAAAAAGCATTCCGAGAGGAAAAATTAGTCGTTGAAATTTTATAATGCTTATATAAATCAGTATCTTAAATTATTCAACAAAGCCGTATTGCTTTTAAATACCTTTCATTGGGAATTATTTAATATCATTGTGTTAGCAGTGCGTTATTAGTGGTTCACGTTAGCTAACACAAGGTCACTTACGTTCTGTCACAAAGTCGACGACACAATGCGACTAAATATCGTTTAGCCGATTAGTAACTTTAGATCGTGATTAATGAGGTTCACATAAAAAATGGATAGTCCATCTGTACATAAGCGCGGGCTCACTGAAAGTGGCGCGCGTGACAAAAAACCTGAGTTCGATAAAAACAGTTCCTTCTCCCCCATCGAACAAATGATCAATCTGCGCGCATCGAGCAATCCAGAGTTTCCTCAACAGGAAATCTTGCTGGTGCGTCTGTGCATGCATATGCAGAACAAGATTCTGGAGCACCGCAACAAGATTTTGCGGGAACAGGGCATCAACGAAACGTTGTTTATGGCACTGATTACGCTGGAATCTCAGGAATCACGTAGCATTCAACCATCAGAATTGAGCGCCGCACTGGGCTCTTCGCGGACCAATGCCACCCGCATTGCCGATGAGTTAGAAAAGCGCGGTTGGATTGAACGCCGTGAAAGCGATAGCGATCGTCGCTGCTTACACCTGCATATGACCGATGAAGGCAAAGCGTTTCTCGATCGTCTGTTGCCACCGCAGCACCAGAGTTTGCATTTCCTCTGGTCAGCATTGGAAAAAGATGAGCAGAAGCAGTTGGAAGTACTGATGCGTAAATTGCTGGTGCGACTGGACGAGATGGACAAGATCGATAATCCATGATCTCGTCAGACCGATAATAACAATACTGTCTTACCTTAAATACATCTTCACACGCGCTGGCGTGTTTGCCAGATGCCTGGTGTTTTTAGATCAATACCCGTTATAGCCAAGCGACATTATTTTGATAACAGCCAGCTATGCTTCTTTGCCGCATATCAGGGCATAGGATGTAATCATTTTTAAGTCGGTTGGCTATAGTATCATGACCGTTCATTAAACGGACCACGTTCCGCTGCCTCACGGCAGCCGGAGCGATAAGTTGCATCATGGGTAAAGGCTGCATTGGCCGCTTCTCTGCCTCGCAGTGCATGTGTAAGAATCGGCCATCGTTATCCGCCGTATTCCTATAAAAAATAACGAAAAAATGACATTTGAAGCAGAGGAGAATGAGATGAACGCATCCCACACATTTGAGAACAGCGAAGGGTTCGGCAGGTAAGGTGTGGATCCTCGCAGACTTACGGCATCATTGTGCCCAACACGGGATGCATAAAGCTCCCTGATAACTGGAGGATCCACGACATGAAATATACCCCTGTTGGCGTCGATATCGCAAAACATCTGATGCAGGTTCACTTCATTAATGAACATACCGATGAAGTCATCGATAAACAGATAAAGCGCGACGCGCTGCTGGAATACTTCAGCAATCGGGAGCCTTGCCTGATTGGCATGGAAGCTTGCGGCGGTTCCCAGTACTGGGCGCGGGAGCTGGAAAAACTGGGGCATAAGGTCAGACTACTCCAGGGCAAATTCGTCAAGGCCTTCGTGATGGGCAATAAAAATGACGTGATGGATGCCCGTGCTATCTGGATGGCGGTCCAGCAGCCAGCTAAAGCCGTTGCCGTCAAAACTGAGGAACAGCAGGCAGTACTGTCGCTGCACAAAATGCGCCGCCAGTTAGTGAAGTTCCGCACCGCGCAAATCAACGCGCTGCACGTATTGCTGTTGGAGTTCGGCGAAACTGTGCGTAAAGGCCGGGCGTCACTGGACAAGGCGATGCCAGAGGTGCTTGAGCGACTTAAGGAAAAACTGCCACCGTTCCTGATCTACCAGTTTGAAGACCAGCATCGGCGCCTCAATGACCTGGATATGCAGATAGAGGGTATCGAAAAACAGCTTGCCACTTGGGCGAAACAGAATGAGGTCTGTCGGCGGATTATGGACATTCCAGGTGTTGGCCCACTGGTTGCCACCGCAGCAGTTACCATCATGGGAGATGCGGGAGCCTTCCGATCAGGACGGGAGTTCGCAGCCTACATCGGCTTGGTGCCAAAGCAAACAGGCACCGGCGGCAAAGTGAGGCTTCTGGGCATCAGTAAACGCGGCGATGCTTATCTGCGGACGCTGTTTATCCACGGAGCCAGGGCTGCGACGCTGCTGGCGAAAGAGCCGAACCCGTGGGTTACGGAGCTGCTGAAAAGACGGACAACCAGCGTTGCGGTGGTGGGGATGGCTAACAAGATAGCGCGCACGGTGTGGGCCCTGGTGGCATATAGCCGAACTTACGACAAAAAACACGTCAGTGTCAGGCCGTTCTGAACGACAGATACTGGCAAAACATTAACTCTTTTAATAGAAGGGTGAATGCTGAAAGGTTGCTAGGGCAGCCGTAGTGATGACAACGACAGGTAAGACCGTGACTCACTAAACCTGAATGGTGTGTTGAGCTTAAAGCTCGCCAGGAGAATGAGGTGTGAGTCAGCGAATCTCATCGAGGCCCGCAGCAGCGGCTGCAACAAGGCCGAATATAGAGCTGCAACCTACCGTCAATGTCAACACCACGAATGCTTTGCAAACGGGATGCGTTCATATAAACACCATGAGTTCAAGCGTGGAAAACCCAACGCCGTAGGCTCCTACTAAGAATAAAAAATACCATCGCAAACGGGTACTTACCCTGTTGACCATACTGTTTTTACTGGCTGGCTGCATCTGGTTCGTTTACTGGTATCAGGTGCTCAGGCACCATCAGGAAACTGACGATGATTATGTGGCAGGCAATCAGGTGCAATTGATGTCCCAGGTGAGCGGCAGCGTCACCCGCGTTAACGTGGACAACACCGATTTCGTCAAGCAGGGGGCGGTTCTGGTCGAACTGGATGCGACCGATGCGCAACTGGCTTTCGAACGTGCGCAGACCGCGCTGGCCAACAGCGTGCGCCAGACGCACCAGTTGATGATCAACAGCAAACAATATCAGGCCAACATCGATCTGTATCAAACGGAGCTCAATAAAGCCACGGGCGACCTTGCGCGCCGTGAAGCGTTGGGCAATGTAAATGCCATCGGCCGTGAAGATGTGCAACACTCCCGTGATGCCGTCGCCAGCGCGCGTGCCTCACTGGAAGTCGCCAAGCAGCAATATCTGGCCAATCGCGCCATGATCCTCGACACGCCGCTTGAGCAACAACCCGGCGTGCAACAGGCCGCGACCGATCTGCGTGATGCTTGGTTAGCACTGCAAAGAACCCGTATTGTCAGTCCGGTGGATGGCTATATTTCTCGTCGCAGCGTACAGGTGGGTGCACGTATCACCCCCGCTTCTGCGCTGATGGCCGTGGTACCCGCCCACCATTTGTGGGTGGATGCCAACTTTAAGGAAACGCAGCTTGCCAATATGCGTATCGGCCAACCCGTCACGGTAGTCAGCGATATCTACGGTGACGATGTGGTGTACCAGGGCAAGGTCGTCGGCCTCGACATGGGGACAGGCAGCGCGTTCTCCCTGTTAGCGGCGCAGAATGCTACCGGTAACTGGATCAAGGTCGTGCAGCGTTTACCCGTGCGTGTTGAGCTGGATGCGCAGCAATTGGCGGAACACCCGTTGCGTATTGGCCTTTCCACGCTGGTGAAAGTCGATACGGCCAATGTAGACGGAAAAGTGCTTTCCGATGCACCGCGCAGCGCACCGGCATACCAAAGCGATGCGTTAACGCTGGATCTGGCCCCGGTCAATACCCTGATCGACACCATCATTCGAGCTAATGCGGAATAACCTCGCGGGAGATGAGCGTGCAGAGAAAACCGCTTGAAGGCTCGGCCCTGGCCTGGATGACCGTCGCGCTGTCATTGGCGACCTTTATGCAGGTGCTGGATTCTACCATCGCCAACGTGGCCATCCCCACCATTGCCGGTAACCTGGGAGCCTCAAACTCTCAGGGCACTTGGGTTATCACGTCATTCGGGGTAGCCAATGCGATTTCCATTCCGATTACCGGTTGGCTTGCCAAACGTATTGGTGAGGTGCGCCTGTTTTTATGGTCAACGGGATTGTTTGCTTTCACCTCATGGCTGTGCGGCGTGTCCACCAGCCTGGAAATGCTGATTTTCGCCCGTGTGCTTCAGGGGATCGTGGCAGGTCCGTTGATCCCCCTGTCGCAAAGCTTGTTACTTAGCAACTACACGCCCGACGCAGTATTGCACTCGCGCTATGGTCGATGACAGTGGTAGTGGCACCCATTTGTGGTCCGATTCTCGGCGGCTGGATCAGTGATAATTATCACTGGGGTTGGATCTTCTTTATCAACGTGCCGTTAGGCATTTTGGTGGTGGTCATCGCGATGCAAACCCTGAAGGGGCGAGAAACCAAAACCGAAATCCGACCCATTGATATAGCCAACCGACTTAAAAATGATTACATCCTATGCCCTGATATGCGGCAAAGAAGCATAGCTGGCTGTTATCAAAATAATGTCGCTTGGCTATAACAGCACGCTGGCGGAAAGCCCGATCAGCGGTGCACCGCGCACCCGCAGAGTACGAATATGCTCAATCAGCGCCGCCACATCCGGGCTGGGGTGCCACACCGTTTCCTGGGGTAAAGCCTGTTGGTCGAGGATCCAAAGTTGGTTATTCGTCACCTTAAGACTCAGTGTGTTAAAGCTCTGCATGGGTCGTTAAATTCCTGTTGCGTATTGCGTTGATTTTCTTATTCTGCCAATATGGAAAACAGAAGTATAGACGTCCAAACGCTTTTATGTCTAAAACCGGACGACGGATAGCGAATTAATTGATAGTCGAGTCATAAGAAGAGGTGGTGATGTCCCTGTATCGTACCTTTAGCGCGGCAGATGCCGTTGAATATGCCCGTCAATTTGGTGCGGTGCCGGATCCGCAGACGCTGGTGGCCGCCGATGAAATTGGTGATGGCAACCTCAATCTGGTGTTTAAAATCCGCGATACGCAGGGCGTGAGCCGTGTCATTGTGAAACAGGCGTTGCCTTATGTGCGCTGCGTTGGGTAATCCTGGCCGTTAACCCTCGACAGAGCGCGCATTGAAGCGGAAACCCTGCTGGTGCATGCACAATATTGTCCGCAGCACACGGTCAAGGTGCTGCATCATGATGCGGCGTTGGCGGTGATGGTGCAGGAGGATCTTTCTCATCTGCATATCTGGCGGCGCGAACTGGTTGATGGCCAGACCTATCCGCAGGCGGCAGCGCAGGTAGGGGAGTATCTGGCGCAGGCGCTGTTCCACACTTCTGATTTTTATCAGCATCCCCATGAGAAAAAAGCGGCGGTTTCACGTTTTATCAACCCTGAATTGTGCCAAATCACCGAAGATCTGTTTTTTACCGATCCCTACCGCGACCATGAGCGTAACCGCTTTGATACTGAGTTGCGCCCAACGGTGGAAGCGCTGTGGCGTGACGCTGCACTGAAGTGCGCCGTGGCGGCGCTCAAGCACCGTTTTCTGGCGAACGCAGAGGCACTGTTGCACGGGGACATTCACAGCGGTTCGATTTTTGTCGGGCCAACGACGCTGAAAGTGATTGATGCAGAATTCGGTTTCTATGGGCCCATCGGGTTTGATATCGGAACCGTGCTGGGTAACCTGCTACTGAATTTCTGTGGTCTGCCTGGGCTGCTGGCCCCTCGAGACGCCGCCGCTGCGCGCGATAACCGTTTACAGGATATCACCGCGTTGTGGCACGCCTTTTTCGTACGTTTTAGCGCGTTGATTGAGGTGTACGGCCGCGATCCGGCGCTGGTGGAATCAGGGTACGCGGAGCAGTTCCTCAAACACGTGTGGCAGGACACCCTTGGCTACGCCGGTACGGAGTTGATTCGGCGCGCGATAGGCTTCTCGCACGTTGCCGATTTGGCAAACATCGCGGAGCCGCAGGCGCGCCACGCCTGCCAGCGTCACGCCATTGAGTTGGGTAAAACGTTGATTCTGACCGCGAGTGATATTCCTGATGTCGCTGCGCTGTTGGCGCGGGTGCTGCAGAACGGGGCATAACGCACATGCACAGGCGGTAAACCGACGCAAAGACTGCCGCCGGTTTACCGCTGCGTTATCCCTGATGTGACAACATAAAATCAGTCAAGACGTTCAATGGCCAGAGCCACGCCCTGGCCGCCACCGATGCACAGCGTTGCTAACCCCAGCGTTTTATCACGCGCCCGCAGCGCATGTAGCAGCGTCACCAGAATGCGCGCACCGCTGGCTCCGATCGGGTGGCCGAGCGCCATCGCTCCGCCGTTGACGTTAACTTTTTCCCGATCGAATTTCAGCGTGTTGCCGACCGCCAGGAATTGGGCAGCAAAGGCTTCGTTGGCTTCGATCAGATCAAAATCGTCAATCTGCAATCCTGTCTGTTGCAGGACTTTTTGCGTGGCGGGTACGGGTCCCATGCCCATCAGCGCGGGGGCTACGCCGCCGCTGGCAAACCGCGGATACGCACCAGTGGGGTCAACCCAGCAGCCCGCGCGGCGTCTTCTTCCATTATCACCAGCGCGGCGGCACCGTCGTTGATGCCTGAGGCATTCCCGGCGGTCACAGTGCCCGCTTTGTCAAAGGCCGGACGCAGTGCTGCCAGCCCTTCCAGCGTAGAGTCCGCTTTGGGAAACTCATCGGTTTGGAACACAACCTCTTTTTTGCGCAGCTTGACGGTGAGGGGGATGATTTCGGCATCGAATGCGCCGGACTGAATCGCCGCCGCCCTTTGTTGGGAGATGAGTGCCGCTTCATCCTGCATGGCGCGGCTGATGTCATAGGCTTTAAGCGTGTTGCTTAATAGTGAAATAAGGGTGTTTCGGTGATTGAAGTAAATTTTACGCTGTTCTGAGATGGAAATTCCAAAGACCGGCGCTAAGGAGTAAGAAGGTATCATCAATAAAGGGTCTACGATTCCGTAAAATTTGGGTCATGCAACCGAGGCGCTTGATACCCGCGATGGCGTGTTCAACTGTAATACGGATGCCCGAGATTATTTTATTTTCTTGTTTTTGTTCAGGCGATAAAGGTCTTTTTCGAGTTCCTTTTTTTGGGATTTGTGTATTAGGATGCTGTTTATCTATACCTTGAAAACCGGTATCTGCCCAGATGGTTACCTCAGGAGGAATATGGCGAATTATATCGACTTTATCGAGTAAGCGTTTATCGTGACGGCGCCCATTTTTGCTCATGGGGATAAATCCAATTTGCCTTGTTTCGTCAGTCATAATAAGCCCTTTTCGAGTGGTCTGTCTTTTCTTTCCCGAATACATTTTCTTTCGCCGACGCAGATTCTTAGGCTTTTGGACAGGTCGCTCTGTCCCATCAATAAAGACGTCTTTAACTCCAGGAAAGGCGCGAAAAAATTCCTCAGCAGAGCGAATTTGACGAGCGGGCAAAACACATTCTCGCCCCAAGGTCATCTCTAAAATCGGCAATAATATTTTTACCCAGCGACATACCCGTGTTCTATCTAAACCAAAAAGAAGTCCTTGCAAATCATAGGTCGGATAACATTTTAAATACAATAAAATAAAAAGCAGTTTATCTAATGGGGTTGGGATAAATCCTTTCTGCCCTGCACCCATCTGCCGCTCGTGATCTTTTCGATTCTTTTTCCGATAAATCAAATAACAAGCTGAAAATTCAGCGGCTAAATTTTTCAATTCTTCGACTGATAATCCAATGATTGCTTTACATAAACGATTATCTCGTAACAACCGCTCTTTGTTGATCATTTCAAACCTTTATTCTCTAAGTTAAACCTCTTTTTATTCTCAATAGCCTGACAAAAAATGCAAGTCTCTATTCAGCAACTAGTTTTTTGGCGACGTTTTCTGCGGTAATGCCCATATGATATAGCTAAACGACTTAATTTTGATTACATTATTTAAATGAGCTATTCAATTGATTTTAGACGTAAAGTGATATCTACACGGAAAAACGAAGGGTTGAGTATCCGAGAAACAGCGAAGCAATTTCGGATTGGCCCTGCCTCTGTATCGCGTTGGATTAATCAAATAGAGTCAAAAGCATCGACCACGCGTCAGCGAAAGATCGATAAATCCGAGTTGATAAAAGATGTTGAACAATATCCAGATGCTTACCAAAAAGAACGTGCAGAGCGTTTTGGCGTTTGTCAGAAGGCCATTTGGCAAGCGCTTAAAAAGCTGGGATTGACCTATAAAAAAAACTCTACGTCATCCGAAAGCCGACGAAAACGCCCGGCAGGGATTTCAACAAAAAAAACAACAGTATGAAAAAGAAGGTAAACCTATTGTTTTTATTGATGAAAGTGGTTTTTCACACGATGCCCCACGGACTCACGGCTATTCCCCAAAAGGTCAACGGTGTTTTGGCCTGAAGAACTGGGGAGCTAGGGGAAGAACAAATGTTATCGGCGCTTTATTAGGCACAACGCTGTTTGCTATCGGATTATTTGATATCAATATTAACAGCGATGTTTTCTATGCCTGGGTCACACAAGTCCTTATCCCAGTACTCCCTAAAAACAGTGTAATCATGATGGACAATGCCACTTTTCACAAAAAACATAATATTCAACAAGTCATCATCGATGCAGGGTATATGGTGGAGTATTTGCCTACATATTCGCCAGATCTTAACCCAATTGAGCATAAATGGGCACAAGCAAAAAGCAAAAAAAGAGAGATGGGTTGCGATACAGAGAGTTTGTTCTCAGTCCATATGGTGTAATCAAAATTAAGTCGCTTGGCTATATCGGGAGCGATGATAGTGCTTTGATCCCGCGATCCCCTGAAAGTTCGATTTATTCAACAAAGCCGCGCTGCGTCTTACCTCCATCAACAGCATGAGAGCAATAATGAAAACTACACCGAATCACCATCAGCACGTCGTTGAACAATTTGGCGCACAGGCGCAGCACTATTTAAACAGCGCGGTACACGCACAAGGCAAAGATCTCACCTGGTTGGCAGAGCGCCTTGCCGCGTTTCCCGATGCGCACATCATCGATGTGGGGTGTGGCGCAGGCCATGCCAGCTTTGTTGCCGCGCAGCACGTCGCCCGCGTAACGGCTTACGATCTCTCAACGGAGATGCTCGGCGTCGTGGCGCAGACAGCCCAGCAGAGGGGGCTGAACAAAATCCACACGGCTTTGTTGAATAATTTAACCGTTTGATTTACATCTTCTTTAGTTAGAATGCATTTACAGAGAATGTATTTTATTAGAACGACAAATCAAATAGTTAGCACAATAAAAAGCATTCCGAGAGGAAAAATTAGTCGTTGAAATTTTATAATGCTTATATAAATCAGTATCTTAAATTATTCAACAAAGCCAATCCACACCCAAAATGCTCCTGCGGAGTCTCTGCCCTTTGCCAACGCCAGCGCCGACGTGATCATTAGCCGCTATTCGGCACATCACTGGCACGACGTCGGGCGGGCATTACGTGAAATCCAGCGCGTGTTAAAGCCGGGAGGCACGGTGATTCTGATGGATGTGGTTTCGCCAGGCCATCCGGTGCTGGATATCTACCTGCAAACGGTGGAAATGCTGCGCGACACTTCACATGTGCGTAACTACGCACCGGGTGAGTAGATGACGCTGCTGACCGAGTCCGGTTTTGCCATACGTCAGCTTCAGGCAGACAAGCTACCGCTGGAGTTCAGCAGCTGGATTGCCCGTATGCGTACACCGCCACATTTCTCCACCGCCATTCTGGCGCTGCAAAAAACCTTGTCCGCAGAGGTCATCGACTATTTTGCGATTCAGGCCGATGGCTCATTCAGTACGGATATCATGACCATTGAAGCGCAACTCTCATAAATAGGGCTGACATCAGGTGACAATGTTTTTTCCTGTCAATACGCTTGTAGAAACGCAGAGAAAAAGCAGTGTCACCGTTTTCTTAACGTAAAAATGCCGTTTTGCTGCTTTTCTCGCTTGATAAAAATAAACGCAATGATAATGTGGCTGCGCCTGTCTCATAAAAGATGAGCAGGGCAGCGGCTATCGTTTGTCACACAGCTTTTACCATCAGGATTAATAATGCAAAAAATCGCGCTGTCTATTGCGATGTTGTTTTTTTTGCCATCCGTCGTTGTTACCAGTGTCGCCAGTGAACCGGCTCCCATAGCTAAAGAATTAAAACAACAATTATTAGGTTCACCGATCTATATTCAGATCTTCAAAGAAGAGCGGATACTGGAACTGTACGCCAAGGTAGGAAATGAATATCGCCTGCTGGACCACTACCCCATCTGCAAATATTCCGGCGGATTAGGGCCCAAACGTGTCGAGGGCGATCTGAAAAGTCCGGAAGGCTTTTATCAGGTTGATCTGCGGCAGTTAAAACCCGATAGCCACTACTACAAAGCGATCAACATTGGTTTTCCTAATGAATACGACCGGGCGCAGGGTTATTCTGGTCGCTATTTGATGATTCACGGTGAATGCGTCTCTGTTGGCTGTTATGCCATGACCAACAACTATATCGACGAAATTTACCGTTATGCCGAAGCAGCGTTGCGTAATGGGCAAACCAAAATTGATTTGGCGATATATCCTTTCCGTATGACGGAAACCAACATGCAGCGCCACCGTAATTCCACGTATAACAGTTTCTGGCGTCAACTTCAGCCGGGCTATGCGTATTTCAACCAGAATTATCAACCACCGTTAATCACGGTAAATAACGAACAGTATGTGGTTAACCCATCCGTTATCAGCAGTGAAAAACCATCACGCTATGCGTTCACCCAAACAAAATAACACGAACTCACCTGGCATAATTTGATGCCAGGTTTCATTCCCCGTCAGCGGCTGCGTCGCCAGCACGGTCACCACATCGTTGGGTGTCGTTTGCTGCTGAAAATCGATTTCCACATCCTGATCCAATAACGTTGCCTTGCCAAATGGCGCACGCCGCGTGATCCAGTACAGCTTGGTGGAGCAGTACCCCATCACAAAGCGTCCGTCAGAAAGCAGCATGTTGAACACGCCTTTACTTCTCAGCACGTCAGCTTGCGATGCGATAAAACGGAACACCGCAGGCCAACGGGTGGGCGAGCGTGGATAACGTTGCGCCAGTTGATTGAGCAGCCAACAGAAAGCGTACTCGCTGTCCGTTTGTCCCACGGGGCGAAAATGGCCGGTTTTCAAACCACGATATCCCTTCAACTGACCGTTATGCGCGAACGTCCAGTTACGCCCCCACAGTTCGCGGGTAAACGGGTGGGTGTTTTCCAGCGTGACCGCACCGCGATTCGCCTGACGAATGTGCGACACCACGGCGCAGGATTTAATCGGATACTCCTGCACCAAGTGGGCGATAGGAGAGTTGAAACTCGGCAACGGATCTTTAAACGTGCGACAACCATTGCCTTCATAGAAGGTAATGCCCCAGCCATCTTTGTGTGGCCCGGTGCCGCCGCCGCGCTGTATAAGCCCGGTAAAGCTAAAACAGATATACGTCGGAACGTTTGCGCTCATCCCAAGCAGTTCACACATGCCCCCTCCTACCCCCTACTGCTAGCAACCTGGCGAGGTTACTGCCCTTTTGCCATTTCTTTTTCAACTAACTGGATCAGGATATGAATCGCTTTGATGTGCACTTCCTGAATACGGTCAGCGTAACCGAAGTGCGGTACACGAATTTCAACATCCGCCGTGTCTGCCATTTTGCCGCCGTCTTTGCCGGTCAGGGTGATAACCTTCATCCCTTTGGCACGCGCGGCATCAATAGCCTTGATAATATTACCGGAATTGCCCGAAGTGGAAATCCCGAGCAGCACATCCCCTTCACGACCCAGCGATTCTACGTAGCGAGAAAACACGAAATCGTAGCCAAAGTCATTGCTCACGCAGGAGAGATGGCTGGGATCGGAGATAGCAATCGCCGGGTAACCAGGGCGGTTCTCACGATAACGACCGGTCAATTCTTCGGCAAAATGCATCGCATCGCAGTGTGAACCGCCATTGCCGCAGGAAATCACTTTGCCGCCCGCCTTGAACGCATCAGCCAGCAGCACCGCCGCATTCTGGATCGACTGAATGTTCGCGTCGTCACTCAGAAAAGCGTCCAGCGTAGCCGCAGCCTCTTTCAGTTCACTACGGATTAAGTCCTGATACATAGGATCCTCTCGTTTTGTTCGGTAACAGGCGATAACTCTTCATCGCACCGAAGGTGCGCGCAGAGGGAATGCTGGCAGTGTAACGGATCGTGGAAACCGCGAGAAGTATGCTATGCCCCAATCAAGACAATTGCTGATATTTATCACTGGCGGGGTAAAAACGCACCAGTTTGTGAGTTAAGTTGTAATTGCGTTGTAAATGAATTGATAAAAAATACGCTATGCACTACACACTATACACATACAGGTCAGACCTCTTAGCAGATGTTTGCCGTAATGATAACAGGATTGAGTGGGATGCGCGCAGGCGCACGTGAACGGATCGGATTAACGGCCGATGACAACTCTGGAGACGAACTATGGTCTCAGTCAGTATTCTTGTTTTGCTGATAATGGTGGGAGCCCTGTTTTATCACTGGGTGAATCTGCCGCTCAGCGCCTCGTTGCTCGTGGCCTACTTCGCATTGATGGGTGCTGGTGGACTGTGGTCCTACTGGTTGTTGTTGCCACTGCTGGTGCTGTTGGCACCATTGGTGGTGACCGCGCTGCGCCAAAAGGCACTGTCGGCTCCGGCCCTGCGGGTGTTTAAGAAGGTGATGCCCGCCATGTCAAACACCGAGAAAGAGGCCATCAACGCCGGAACCACCTGGTGGGAAGGCGAACTGTTTCGCGGTGCACCGGACTGGAAGATGCTGCATAACTACCCGCAGCCGACATTGACAGAAGAAAAGCAGGCATTTCTCAATGGCCCAGTGGAAGAAGCATGCCGCATGGCAAATGATTTCCAGATAACCCACGAATTGGCCGATCTGCCGCCGGAGCTGTGGGCGTTCCTCAAGCAGCACCGCTTCTTCGCCATGATCATCAAAAAGCACTATGGCGGGCTGGAGTTCTCTGCCTATGCGCAGTCTCAGGTACTGCAAAAACTGGCGGGCGTCTCCAGCATTCTGGCGATTACCGTCGGTGTACCTAATTCGCTCGGCCCTGGCGAACTGCTGCAACATTACGGTACTGAAGGGCTTTGTTGAATAATTTAAGATACTGATTTATATAAGCATTATAAAATTTCAACGACTAATTTTTCCTCTCGGAATGCTTTTTATTGTGCTAACTATTTGATTTGTCGTTCTAACAAAATACATTCTCTGTAAATGCATTCTAACTAAAGAAGATGTAAATCAAACGGTTAAATTATTCAACAAAGCCGTACTGAAGATCAGAAAGATCACTATCTGCCACGTCTGGCGCGCGGTCAGGAGATTCCCTGCTTCGCACTCACCAGCCCGGAAGCTGGCTCCGATGCGGGATCGATCCCAGATACCGGCATTGTGTGCTACGGCGAATGGCAAGGCGAGCAGGTGCTGGGTATGCGTTTAACCTGGAACAAACGCTACATCACGCTGGCACCGATTGCGACCGTGCTTGGGTTAGCGTTTAAGCTGCACGATCCCGATCACCTGCTGGGTGACGAAGACGATATCGGTATTACCTGTGCATTGATCCCGACCAGCACGCCCGGCGTCCAGATTGGTCGTCGTCACTTCCCGCTTAACGTGCCGTTCCAAAATGGCCCGACGCAAGTGGAAAACATTTTCGTACCGCTCGATTACATTATCGGCGGATCGAAAATGGCCGGTCAGGGCTGGCGCATGCTGATGGAATGTCTGTCGGTGGGGCGCGATATTACGCTGCCGTCCAACTCGACAGGGGGCATGAAGTCCATTGCACTGGCAACTGGGGCTTATGCCCACCTGCGCCGCCAGTTCAAAATCTCCATCGGCAAAATGGAAGAGATTGAGGAGCCGCTGGCGCGTATCGCAGGCAATACCTACGTTATGGATACTGCTGCGACGCTGGTGACCGTCGGCATTATGCAAGGTGCCAAACCGGCGGTGCTCTCCGCTATCGTGAAATATCATTGCACCCATCGAGCCCAACGCGCCGCGCTGGATGCCATGGAAATCACCGGCGGTAAAGGTATCTGTCTTGGCCCTTCCAACTTCGTGGCGCGCAGCTATCAAGGCTCCCCCATCGCGATTACCGTGGAAGGGGCTAACATCCTGACGCGTAGCATGATTATCTTCGGCCAGGGTGCGATTCGCTGCCATCCCTACGTCCTCAAAGAGATGGCGGCAGCACAGGACGATAACCTGAACAGCTTCGATCGTGCACTGTTTGGTCATATCGGGCATGTCGGAAGCAATCTGGCTCGTAGCCTGTGGCTGGGGCTCAGCAATGGGCATTTGAGTCATGCACCGACCAAAGATGCCACCCGTCACTACTATCAGCGGATGAATAGCCTCAGTGCCAACCTGGCTTTGCTGGCGGATGTGTCGATGGCAGTGCTGGGCGGCGACTTGAAACGTCGGGAACGTGTAGTGGTTGAATAATCAGGACACTAAACTTACATCCAAAACGGAGGTGTTTAGTGAACCATAAACGACAATTTACCCCTGAGTTTAAAAAGGAAGCCGTTGCCCTGGTAACAGAGCAGGGCTATACGGGCTTTGTTGAATAATTTAACCGTTTGATTTACATCTTCTTTAGGTAGAATGCATGTACAGAGACTGTATTTTGTTAGAACGACAAATCAAGTAGTTAGCACAATAAAAAGCATTACGGCTGGAAAACTTAGTTGTTGAAGTGTTATAATAATTATGTAAATCAGCATGTTAAATTATTCAACAAAGCCGGCTATACGATAGCCAGGGCAGCAGCATCGCTGGGCATAAGCAACAAAACCCTGCATACATGGGTATCGCTGGCACGCGAGCAAAGCAACGGCGTACTCAGCGATGATGAACGTGCAGAGTTAAAACGGTTACAAAAGGAAAACAAAGAGTTACGTACAGAGAAGGAGATACTAAAAAAGGCGAGTGCCTTCTTCGCGAAACATATGTGGTGAGATACCGGTTCATTCTCGACAATGCCACTGACTTCAGCGTTCGTACACTCTGTCGGGTCATGCGTGTGACGGCCTCTGCCTGGTATGCATGGCGAAAAAAGCCCGCCGAACCGCTGCAAAAAGACGTGGAGGTCCGGGTCAGGTTAAAGGCGCTGTTCGCCGCCAGCAGGCAGGGAGCAGGAAGCCGGACGCTGGTCAAAAGGCTTCGTGGAGAAGGCATCATAATCAGCCGCTGGCGGGTGAGGAAACTCATGCAGGAAGAGGGGCTGGTCTGCCGACAGCGCCGGACTTATAAGGTCACGACAAAACCCCGCCCGGGTGCAGAGGTGGCCCCAAACCTGCTGAACCAGAATTTTAACCCGCCGGGGCCAAATCAGGTGTGGGCGAGTGACATCACGTATCTGAAGACCGGTGAAGGCTGGCTGTATCTGGCGGCTATTATGGATTTGTACTCCCGGCAGATAGTGGGCTGGCAGGTGGACCGACGGATGACCTCATCGCTGGTCTGCGGGGCCCTGATGAAGGCATATAACCTGCGAACTCCCCCGCCGGGCCTGGTGGTGCATACGGACAGGGGGGCGCAGTACACGGGACAACGCTTTCAGGCGCTGCTGAGCAGCTACAGGCTGAGGAGCAATATGGGAGACGTGGGTGCCTGCTGGGATAATGCGGTGATGGAGCGCTTCTGGGGCAGTCTGAAACATGAATGGTTGCTGCTGGTACCCCAGCCAACACGGGCTTACATGGAGCATGATGTGGCGACGTATATCCGCTACTACAACCTACACAGGCATCATGCCGCTAACGGGGATCTGTCTCCAGTGCGTTATGAACAAATGGCTGAGAAAAAAGTGTCCTGATTTACTTGACCAGTGCAACGTATCTCCGCTCGACTGGGCGATGTGTTGAGCCAACTTTATATCGCCTCGGCAACGCTGAAACGCTTTGACGAAGAAGCGCGCCAGCAGGCCGATCTGCCGCTGGTGCACTGTGGCGTGCAAGATAGTCTGCATCAGGCCGAAGTGGCCTTAAACGATCTGCTGCGCAACTTCCCGAACCGTGCGGTGGCGGCAATCATGCGCATCGCGCTATTCCCGCTGGGTCAGGTCAGTCCGGCTCCGATCGATCGTCTGGATCATCAAGTCGCCAAGCTGCTGCAAACGCCAAGCGCCACGCGCAGCCGGTTAGGACGCGGTCAATACCTGACGGCCAGCGAACACAATCCGGTGGGTCTGCTGGAACAGTCGTTGCTGGATGTGATGGCCGCCAAACCAATCCACCAGCGGCTGTCGAAAGCGTTGGGTAAATCCCTGCCGTTCATGCGACTCGAACAGTTGGCAGAGCAAGCCTTGGCAGAAGGCGATATCACAGCGGAAGAGGCGCAGATCTTGATCCGAGCCGAAGCGAGCCGATTGCGAGCCATCAATGTGGATGATTTTGCACCTGAGGCACTGGCAGCTCAGACACCACAGGTTAAACCCACAACCAAAAAATCCGTGGCTGTCGCCTGATAACCCGCCGGGCTGCTCTCGCAGTCGGGCGTTTTCCATTCGTCGCCCTCGACCTGAATTACCTCACTGAACGTATCATTATCCTGCTCAGTATCTGCGCGGAGTTTGAAGCGCTTCCGAGAAACCCAAGGCCATTGCCCGGATAATTCCTCTTTTAGCTGAGAGGAAAGGATCGATGAGCACTCGTTTCAGTGGGCTACGTAAAGGCCTCAGCTGTATGTACCCACGCCGTCTACGCAACCAGCTCATTATGATTGCGGTGTTCATGGTCACGATCCCCACCCTCACCATTGGCTACGTGGTAGAAACCGAGGGCAGGGCGGCACTGCTGCAAGAGAAAGAGAAAAAACTCTCTGCCATTACCCACCTGTTGGATGAAGCATTGGGGGATAGGTTCACGCATTTTGCCACCCTCCCCCATGCCGAGCGTATTCAAGAGCTCAATCAGGAGTTAGCCCCGATCACCGAGAGGATCACCCGCGCCTTTAACGGCGTCGGCGCTGGCTATTATAGCCAAGCGACTTAATTTTGATTACACCATATGGACTGAGAACAAACTCTCTGTATCGCAACCCATCTCTCTTTTTTTGCTTTTTGCTTGTGCCCATTTATGCTCAATTGGGTTAAGATCTGGCGAATATGTAGGCAAATACTCCACCATATACCCTGCATCGATGATGACTTGTTGAATATTATGTTTTTTGTGAAAAGTGGCATTGTCCATCATGATTACACTGTTTTTAGGGAGTACTGGGATAAGGACTTGTGTGACCCAGGCATAGAAAACATCGCTGTTAATATTGATATCAAATAATCCGATAGCAAACAGCGTTGTGCCTAATAAAGCGCCGATAACATTTGTTCTTCCCCTAGCTCCCCAGTTCTTCAGGCCAAAACACCGTTGACCTTTTGGGGAATAGCCGTGAGTCCGTGGGGCATCGTGTGAAAAACCACTTTCATCAATAAAAACAATAGGTTTACCTTCTTTTTCATACTGTTGTTTTTTTTTGTTGAAATCCCTGCCGGGCGTTTTCGTCGGCTTTCGGATGACGTAGAGTTTTTTTTATAGGTCAATCCCAGCTTTTTAAGCGCTTGCCAAATGGCCTTCTGACAAACGCCAAAACGCTCTGCACGTTCTTTTTGGTAAGCATCTGGATATTGTTCAACATCTTTTATCAACTCGGATTTATCGATCTTTCGCTGACGCGTGGTCGATACTTTTGACTCTATTTGATTAATCCAACGCGATACAGAGGCAGGGCCAATCCGAAATTGCTTCGCTGTTTCTCGGATACTCAACCCTTCGTTTTTCCGTGTAGATATCACTTTACGTCTAAAATCAATTGAATAGCTCATTTAAATAATGTAATCAAAATTAAGTCGTTTAGCTATAGAATGCATTTACAGAGAATGTATTCTAACTAAAGAAGATGTAAATCAAACGGTTAAATTATTCAACAAAGCCTCAACAAAGCCGTGCGGAACTCGCTGCGCTACGTCGGCTGGAAAGAGCGTAAAGCCGTTGCTGCTGACCTCCGCACTATCTATAGTTCCGCAACGCTAGAGGGCGCTGAAGAGGCCCTGGATGCCTTCGCGGCCAAATGGGATGAGCAGTTCCCGACGATCAGCCCATCGTGGAGAAATAATTGGGAACGTCTCATCGTCATTTTTGATTTTCCGCCGGAGATCCGCAAGGTTATCTACACCACCAACGCGATAGAGTCGTTAAATGCTTCATTGCGCAAGATATAGCCAAGCGACATTATTTTGATAACAGCCAGCTATGCTTCTTTGCCGCATATCAGGGCATAGGATGTAATCATTTTTAAGTCGGTTGTCTATACCTGCGCGAACACGCCGCAGAATATGGCATTGATCCGCAGCGTATCGGCGTATTGGGTGATTCTGCGGGTGGATATCTGGCACAAATGCTGGGTGTCACCAACGGTGAAAAAACCTTCGATAAAGGGGATTATCTCAATCAATCCTCGGATGTTCAGGCCGTGGTGACCCTCTATGGGCTCTCCAATCTGCTCAACATCGGTGCTGGCTTCCCAGAGAATATTCAGGATGTACACCGCTCACCGGCGTCAACCGAAGCGCTGTTGGTTATAGCCAACCGACTTAAAAATGATTACATCCTATGCCCTGATATGCGGCAAAGAAGCATAGCTGGCTGTTATCAAAATAATGTCGCTTGGCTATAACGAAAACGCGACGAATATTTCCAACGGATGACTCGGTGCTAAAATTATTCTATCTAGCCTTGCATAATATCTCGGCTAAATGGACCCTACCAATCAGAGACTGGAAACCGGCTATGAGCCAATTCATGTTGATGTATGGAGATCGGATTTCCGGTTAAGCGATGGAGCCATTTACACGAAATTCTTTACAGACTCTGTTCAACTGTAATACGGATGCCCGAGATTATTTTATTTTCTTGTTTTTGTTCAGGCGATAAAGGTCTTTTTCGAGTTCCTTTTTTTGGGATTTGTGTATTAGGATGCTGTTTATCTATACCTTGAAAACCGGTATCTGCCCAGATGGTTACCTCAGGAGGAATATGGCGAATTATATCGACTTTATCGAGTAAGCGTTTATCGTGACGGCGCCCATTTTTGCTCATGGGGATAAATCCAATTTGCCTTGTTTCGTCAGTCATAATAAGCCCTTTTCGAGTGGTCTGTCTTTTCTTTCCCGAATACATTTTCTTTCGCCGACGCAGATTCTTAGGCTTTTGGACAGGTCGCTCTGTCCCATCAATAAAGACGTCTTTAACTCCAGGAAAGGCGCGAAAAAATTCCTCAGCAGAGTGAATTTGACGAGCGGGCAAAACACGGCTTTGTTGAATAAATCGAACTTTCAGGGGATCGCCGGATCAGAGCACTATCATCGCTCCCGATAGCAGCTCCCCATGGCAAAGCAAAAGTTTAAAATCACCAACTGGCCCACCTACAACAAAGCACTCAGACAACGCGGCTCCCTTACGGTCTGGCTTGATGAGTCCGCCATCGCTGCATGGACTGACAGTGCTTCGCCTGAAGGTCGTGGTCGGCCGCTTTACTACACCGATATGGCTGTTACCACGGTTTTGATGATAAAGCGCGTGTTTAACCTGTCGCTCCGGGCATTACAGGGCTTTGTCGACTCGGTTTTTACACTGATGAGCCTGCCACTGCGCTGCCCGGACTACTCTCTGGTCAGTCGGCGCGCAAAAACCGTCAGTATCAGCATAAAAACGCCAACGCGTGGTGAAATCTCGCATCTGGTCATCGACAGTACCGGTCTGAAGGTCTTTGGCGAAGGTGAATGGAAAGTCAGGCAGCATGGGGCTGCCAGACGAAGAGTGTGGCGCAAGCTTCATCTGGCAGCAGACAGTGCGACGCATGAGATTATCTGTGCCGACTTATCGCTCAGCGGAACGACAGATGCGCAGGCACTGCCGGGCCTGATTAACCAAACCCACCGGAAAATCAGGGAAGTGTCAGCAGACGGTGCTTATGACGCCCGTTACTGCCACGATGCGTTGCTGAGAAAGAAAATCAGGCCCCTTATCCCGCCGCGAAGCGGAGCGAAATACTGGCCGGACAAGTACTATGAACGTAACCATGCGGTGGCGAATCAGCGTCTGAGCGGGAGTAATGATATGTGGAAAAAGAAAGTGGGTTATCACCGGCGTTCAGTGGCAGAAACAGCGATGTTCCGCATAAAAACTTTGCTGGGTGGCCACCTGAGGCTGCGTGACTACGATGCTCAGGTGGGTGAAGCCATGGCGATGGTCAAAGCGCTGAATCGTATGACGTTGTTGGGTATGCCACACAGCGTCAGGATCGGATAACAGGTGTAGCAGAGGGAGTCATCCTGTCGGCTAATTCTGATTTATTCAACAAAGCCACGCAGCGCTACGTCGACCTGAATGACCCGAGTTATTGTTACTATAGAGAGCTCCTAATACGGGTAAAATATGAATATTTATACTGGTATAGAATAGTGCTGGTTTGATTAACACGATTCGCGTTAACCAACATAGTGCTCACTAACATAGTGCTCACCAACACGGTCAAGAGAACATGAGTAATGGCTCACTGAGTGGTCCAAAGGCATTGGGCGCTTTTTTGCGTGCACAGCGTGAAATGCTTGCTCCGGAGAAAGTCGGGCTACCCGCAGCGGGACGGCGACGTACCAGCGGTTTGCGCCGTGAAGAGTTAGCGCAGCTGAGCAGTATCAGCACCACCTGGTACACCTGGATAGAACAGGGGCGTGAGGTCTCCGTCTCTCCTGCCGCGCTGTCGCGGTTGGCACAAGCGCTACAGCTTGCACCCGCCGCACGCGATTATCTGTTTAACCTGGCGAATGTTAAAGATCCGGACAAACAGTCTGAGCCCTTGCCTTTGGACACACAGGTGACGGCGGCGTTACGGTATAGCTAAACGACTTAATTTTGATTACATTATTTAAATGAGCTATTCAATTGATTTTAGACGTAAAGTGATATCTACACGGAAAAACGAAGGGTTGAGTATCCGAGAAACAGCGAAGCAATTTCGGATTGGCCCTGCCTCTGTATCGCGTTGGATTAATCAAATAGAGTCAAAAGCATCGACCACGCGTCAGCGAAAGATCGATAAATCCGAGTTGATAAAAGATGTTGAACAATATCCAGATGCTTACCAAAAAGAACGTGCAGAGCGTTTTGGCGTTTGTCAGAAGGCCATTTGGCAAGCGCTTAAAAAGCTGGGATTGACCTATAAAAAAAACTCTACGTCATCCGAAAGCCGACGAAAACGCCCGGCAGGGATTTCAACAAAAAAACAACAGTATGAAAAAAGAAGGTAAACCTATTGTTTTTATTGATGAAAGTGGTTTTTCACACGATACCCCACGGACTCACGGCTATTCCCCAAAAGGTCAACGGTGTTTTGGCCTGAAGAACTGGGGAGCTAGGGGAAGAACAAATGTTATCGGCGCTTTATTAGGCACAACGCTGTTTGCTATCGGATTATTTGATATCAATATTAACAGCGATGTTTTCTATGCCTGGGTCACACAAGTCCTTATCCCAGTACTCCCTAAAAACAGTGTAATCATGATGGACAATGCCACTTTTCACAAAAAACATAATATTCAACAAGTCATCATCGATGCAGGGTATATGGTGGAGTATTTGCCTACATATTCGCCAGATCTTAACCCAATTGAGCATAAATGGGCACAAGCAAAAAGCAAAAAAAGAGAGATGGGTTGCGATACAGAGAGTTTGTTCTCAGTCCATATGGTGTAATCAAAATTAAGTCGCTTGGCTATATATGGATTGTCCGGCTTATCTGCTGGACGGCATGTGGAATGTGCTGGATTGGAATGGGCAGGCACAGGCGGGCTGGTTAGGTGAGGATCCTCAACCTAACCTGCTGCGTTTCATGTTTGTTCATCCGCTGGCAAAGCAACTGGTGGTGGACTGGCCCGAGCGTGCTCGCCGTGTGGTGGCGGAATTTCGTGCCGAATCGAGCCATTATTCCCATGAGCTGATGCGTGAATTAATCATGCAATTGTGTCAGGATAGCCGTGAGTTCGAACGCTGCTGGACGCAACAAGCGGTGATGGCGCGTGAAGGTGGCGAGCGGCGTTTTCATCACGCCACCACAGGCCAGGAGATCGCTTATCAGCAGCAAACTTTTCATCCGGCGTTGCATGAGGAATTCAAACTGGTGATGTTGATTCCTGCTGATTCAGGAGATGGGCTCACGCCAGATTAATGTCGCTTGCATACCGTTTTTTGTTACTGTATTTTTGTACAGTAATTGGAGGATGTATGCGTAAAATTATTCATGTCGATATGGATTGCTTCTATGCCGCCATTGAAATGCGTGATAATCCGCGCCTGCGCGACATTCCTCTGGCGATTGGCGGCAGTGCGGATCGACGGGGCGTGATCAGCACCGCCAACTATCCCGCCCGCCGCTATGGCGTACACAGCGCCATGGCGACGGCGACGGCGTTGCGTTTGTGCCCTCAGCTTAAGCTCCTGCCGGGGCGTATGGAGGTGTACAAAGCCACCTCGCGCCTGATTCGCGATATCTTTTCCCGCTATACCACGCTGATCGAACCCTTTTCGCTGGATGAAGCCTACCTGGATGTGACGGACTGCCCGTTATGTAACGGTTCTGCGACACTGATTGCTCAGGACATTCGCCAGACAATTGCGAATGCATTACAGCTCACGGCATCCGCGGGCGTGGCTCCCATCAAGTTCCTCGCCAAGGTGGCATCGGAACAGAATAAACCTAACGGCCAGTTTGTGATTACTCCCAACAACATGGACGCTTTTCTGCTGGCGCTGCCGCTGGAAAAAATCCCCGGCGTGGGTAAGGTGACCGCAAAACGGTTGGAAGAGAAGGGGTTGCACTCGTGCGCAGACGTGAGGCAGTACGATTTGGCCGAATTGCTGCGCCAGTTTGGCAAATTTGGCCGTGTGTTATGGGAGCGTTGCCATGGCATTGACGAACGTGCAGTGTCTCCCGATCGTTTGCGTAAATCTGTAGGCGTGGAAAAGACGCTGGCGGCCGATATCCACCATTGGCATGAGTGCGAGGGGCTGGTTGAACAACTCTATCAGGAACTGGAATTGCGCCTGCGGCGCGTGAAACCGGATCTGCATATCGCTCGTCAGGGCGTAAAACTGAAGTTTGATGATTTTTGTCAGACCACGCAGGAGCACGTGTGGCCTGAACTGAATAAGCAGGATCTGCTGCGGTTGGCACGGCAAACCTGGGAAGAACGGCGTCAGACGCGAGGCGTTAGGCTGGTTGGGTTGCACGTTACTTTGCTTGATCCGCAAATGGAACGGCAACTGCTGCTGAATTTGGAGTAACGGGACGTGAAGTAAAAAACGCGCCGGTGGCAGTAAATGCCCCGACGCGCCTTGATTACGCTTTTTCTGGGATAGCTGCCAGCAGCGCTGTCAGCAGTTGCCAGTAACGGCCTACGCTTGCGATATGCACCTGTTCATCAGGTGAATGCGGTCCGGTGATGGTGGGCCCAATAGAAACCATGTCCATGTTCGGGTAGGGCTTTTTAAATAACCCACACTCAAGCCCGGCGTGGATAACCATGACGTTCGGCGTGGTGTCGAACAGTTTCTGGTAAGTTTCACGCACCAGTTGCATCACCGGTGAATGGGCATCCGGTTTCCAGCCCGGGTAGCCGCCTTTCGGTGCGGTGTGAGCGCCCGCTAACTGACCTAAAGCCGTCAACGTTCCGACCACAGCATCTTTGCCGCTGTCAATCAGCGAACGGATCAAGCAGACGATTTCTGCCTGTTCTGCATTCATGGTGACCACGCCCAGGTTGAGCGACGTTTCCACCACGCCTTTGACTTCATCACTCATTCGAATGACGCCGTTCGGGGTGGAATTCAGTAAGGCTAACAGGCGATCGCGGGATTCGGCGGTGAGCGGCAGGGCATCGCTGCTGGTTTCTTCCAAGGTCAGCGTCAGGTTTTTCTCCACGGCTGCCAGTTCGTGTTGCAGCGTCGCCAGATACTGTTCTGCCAGCGTTTTCAGCGTGGCGACGTTGCCCGCTGGAACGGCCAGCGTGGCGAAGGCCTCACGCGGAATGGCGTTACGCAGGGTGCCGCCGTTTAAATCCAATACACGAATATCTGTTTTCGCAGCATGCTGGAAAAGAAAACGTGCCAGCAGCTTATTGGCGTTACCCAGACCCAAATGAATATCGCAGCCGGAGTGGCCGCCTTTTAGCCCTTTCAACGTCAGTGTGAACGTGGAAAGACCGGCAGGCAGCGCTTCGCGCGTCAGCGGCAGACGGGTGATAAAATCGATCCCGCCGGCACAGCCCATATACACTTCACCTTCTTCTTCTGAATCGGTGTTGATCAGAATGTCGCCCTGTAACCAGTTGGGCTGCAAGCCGAAAGCGCCATCCATACCGGATTCTTCTGTCATGGTCAGCAGCACTTCCAGCGGACCATGTTTCACGCGATCGTCTGCCAGCACCGCCAGCGCAGAGGCCATACCAATACCGTTATCGGCGCCTAGCGTGGTACCGCGCGCTTTGATCCAATCGCCGTCCACATAAGGTTGGATAGGATCAGTGGTAAAATCGTGTACGGTGTCATTGTTTTTCTGCGGCACCATATCCAGGTGCGCCTGCAATACCACCGCTTTGCGGTTTTCCAGCCCCGGCGTTGCGGCTTTGCGCAGCAGGATGTTACCCACGGCATCGCGCTCGGCGTGAATATTACGCCCTTTGGCCCAGGCTAAAATGTGCTGCGCCAACGCCTCTTCATGGTAAGAAGGATGGGGAATGGAACAGATGGTGGCAAAAATATCCCACAAAGGCTGGGGAGCAAGTTGAGACAGTTCAGACACGATTAGCGTCTCCTCGTTAGCAGACCCGTCTGCGCATCAGGTGCGTAAGGACTGCAAGTTAAACGTTTCGGGGTGTGCCGCCGCAATCGGCATGTCAGTGACAGAATATCACTTTCCTTATCTTTTGATGCATCTTCAATTTGTATTACCG
The DNA here is from genome assembly GCF_052050035.1 of Symbiopectobacterium purcellii. Classification (GTDB taxonomy): domain Bacteria; phylum Pseudomonadota; class Gammaproteobacteria; order Enterobacterales; family Enterobacteriaceae; genus Symbiopectobacterium; species Symbiopectobacterium purcellii_A. The sequence goes on along the minus strand of NZ_CP189882.1, from coordinate 594,650 downwards.
ATGCTCATGGTGTTTTATGCTTTTAAAAATGAAAAAATCAGCGTATTGCATCGATACTTTGCGCTAAGTAACCAGTATGGTCGTTATTTTCCGCTTTGTGCTAGGGTGTCTTTACGCGGCAATTTGAGGGCGAAAGCAAGAGGTATGCAGCGATTACGTGTATAAATACTGGTTTTTATGCTGGCGGCTATCTATAATCACGCGCAACCTTTTTCCCCCTCAGACTCGAATTAAGCCAATTTAACGTTGGTCAGGATAGATTTTTATGAGCGAAAAGTACGTCGTCACCTGGGATATGTTGCAAATTCATGCCCGTAAACTGGCGCAGCGTTTGCTGCCTGCCGAACAATGGAAAGGCATTATTGCCGTTAGCAGTGGCGGGTTGGTTCCCGGTGCGCTGCTGGCGCGTGAATTAGGCATCCGTCATGTGGATACCGTGTGTATCTCCAGCTATGACCACGACAACCAGCGTGAGCTGACTGTCCTGAAACGTGCCGAGGGAGACGGTGAAGGCTTTATCGTGATCGACGATCTGGTGGATACCGGGGGAACGGCGAAAGCGATTCGCGATATGTATCCGAAAGCGCATTTCATCACCATCTTCGCCAAGCCAGCCGGACGTCCGCTGGTTGATGACTATGTGGTTGATATTCCGAAGGACACTTGGATTGAACAACCGTGGGACATGGGCGTGGTGTTTATACCGCCCTTGGTTGGACGGTAATTGCGTTCCGGCATAGCGTGCAGACGCTTACTAATGTTATGTTAATTGCCCGGCTTCGTGCCGGGCAATTTTTTTAAAGGCTCCAAGAAGCCTGTGCAGCTCTTTTATTCCGATACGTATCTACCGTGCGTATTCGTGTTCTCAATCATGCCGTATCTAGGAGACTGCCGTGGTTAAAGCCAATCTCTCTGAGACACTGTTTAAACCCTCGTTCAAACATCAAGAGACATCTCGCCACCATGAAGACGTTGAGTGCCATTCCGCGCTGGAGGGGCACTATTCCAAGCACTGGTACCGTACGCTGAATCGCCTGATGTGGATCTGGCGCGGTGTCGATCCACGTGAAATTGAAGAAGTGCTGGCACGGATTACGGTCAGCACGGCGCAACGCAGCAATGAACGTTTTCTGGATACCGTGGTGGGCTATCGCAGCGGCAACTGGATTTATGAGTGGGCCAAGCAGGGTGCCGCCTGGCAAACCAAAGCGATGGAAAGCGAAGAGACCCAGCACGATGGCCACTATTGGCTGAATGCGGCCAACCTCTACAGCATTGCGGCTTATCCCTATATCAAAGGGGACGAACTGGCAGAGCAGGCACAAACGCTGGCTAACCGCGCCTATGAAGAAGCGGCTAACTACCTGCCGTATCAACTGAAAGCGCTGGATTTTCCCATCGAGGGTGGCGGCAACCTGCGCGGCTTTTTGCATTTGCCTGAGCAGGGCGCTGCACCGTTCCCGACGGTGCTGATGTGTGGCACGCTGGATATGTTGCAAAGCGACTATTATCGCCTGTTTCGTGACTATCTGGCACCGGCAGGCATGGCCATGCTGACCATTGATGTGCCGTCGGTAGGCTTTTCATCGCGCTGGAAGTTAAGCGAAGACAGCAGTTTCCTGCACCGACAGGTGCTGCGCGCACTGCCTGATATTCCTTGGGTTGATCACTGCCGCGTTGGTGCCTTTGGTTTTCGTTTCGGTGCCAATATCGCAGTGCGACTGGCCTATCTGGATCCGGGCCGTTTGCGCGGTGTCGCTACGCTTGGCCCCATTGTGCACCATTTGCTGTGTGATACGCAGCGCCAGCATCAGGTGCCGGATATGTATATGGACGTGCTGGCCAGCCGACTTGGCATGGCGAATGCCACCGATGCGGCGCTGAAAACGGAGCTGGGCCGCTACTCGCTCAAAACGCAGGGGCTGCTGGGCCACCGTTGCCCGACGCCGATGCTGGCAGGCTATTGGGATAATGACCTGCTGTGCCCGAAAGAAGAAGCGAGCCTGATCGTCAATTCGTCCACCAACGGTAAATTGTTGCCCATCAAGGCGGCGCCGATATACCGTAATTTTCATCAGGCATTGGGTCATATTAGCGATTGGTTAAAGGGCGCGCTGAACGCCTAAGCATCGGACTCACAAAGCAAGAATAACCTGAAGCGTAGCGGTTTAATTTATTGTTGCCATCTGTTAAAAAGAGAAGCTTCAACCTGAGGAGTAAACCGATGACATTACCGAGTGGACACCCGAAAGCCCGGCTCATGAAAAGTTTTGCCTCATTGGGGCCCTATCTACGCGAGAATCAGTGCGACAACGAACGTTTTTTCTTTGATTGCCTGGCGGTATGCGTTAGTGTGAAACCTGTGCCGGAAAAACGGGAATTCTGGGGATGGTGGCTTCAGTTGGAAGCCCAGGAACAGACGCTCGTTTATTCCTACCATACTGGCTTGTACGATAAAACGGGCCGTTGGCAAGAAGAGAAAATTAAGGATACTGAAGTGCTGACCAAAGTGCAGGAGACGCAACAGCAGTTTCATACGCGTCTGGCAAAGTTATTACACTCTTTAGAACCCGCCTTGACGCTCACCGAGCGACCGTGAAGCCTCTCTTTTGAGTCTGCGCAGCGTTACCGTTTGCGGGAGCGTGGCATATTCGCGTAATCTCTGTTGCCATTATGAACGTGCTCTGTGGCAACGTTTTCACTATTTCGTGTTTTGACCAACATTAACGGCAGATTAATCATGAGTGGCAGCCAGACTTTGGTTGTGAAATTGGGTACCAGCGTGTTGACCGGCGGATCGCGCCGCTTGAACCGTGCCCATATTGTTGAATTGGTTCGCCAGTGTGCGCAGCAGCACGCAGCCGGACACCGTATTGTGATTGTGACGTCTGGGGCAATTGCCGCTGGGCGCGAACATTTGGGCTATCCGGAATTGCCTGCCACCATCGCCACCAAACAGCTGTTGGCAGCGGTCGGACAGAGCCGGTTGATTCAGTTGTGGGAACAACTGTTTTCTATTTATGGCATCCATATTGGTCAAATGTTGCTGACGCGCGCTGATCTGGAAGACAGAGAGCGTTTCCTCAACGCCCGAGACACGCTGCGTGCCTTGCTGGATAACCGTATTGTTCCGGTCATTAATGAGAACGATGCGGTAGCCACCGCAGAAATCAAGGTTGGCGATAACGACAACCTGTCGGCGCTCGCGGCGATATTGGCGGATGCGGACAAGCTGCTGTTGCTGACCGATCAGGCTGGCCTGTTTACCGCCGATCCGCGTTCCAACCCGGAGGCCGAATTGATCCGGGAAGTGGAAGGCATTACCGACGAATTGCGCCTGATTGCCGGTGGCAGCGTTTCTGGCCTGGGCACGGGCGGTATGTCGACCAAATTGCAGGCGGCCGACGTGGCCTGCCGTGCTGGGATTTATGTGATCATTGCCGCAGGCAACCGCGCCGATGTGATTGGCGATGTGATTGGCAATGTGTCGGTCGGCACCCGTTTTCACGCCGTGGAAGCACCGTTGGAAAGCCGCAAACACTGGATCTTCGGTGCACCACCGGCGGGTGAAATTACCATTGATGACGGTGCGCTTTCCGCGATCGTTGAGCGTGGTAGTTCACTGTTGCCAAAAGGCATTCGCGAGGTGAAGGGCAACTTTTCTCGCGGTGAGGTCATCCGTGTTTGTACGCTTTCCGGACGTGATTTGGCGCATGCGGTAACCCGTTATAACAGTGATGCGCTACGCATGATCGCTGGGCATCACTCACAGCAGATTGCCGATATTCTGGGGTATGAATATGGCCAGGTGGCCGTTCATCGCGACGACATGATTATCAATTAAGGAGCACGCCATGCTGGAAAAAATGGGCAAAGCGGCTAAACAAGCCTCCTATCACCTGTCGGTGCTGAGTACGGTGCAGAAGAACCAGGCGCTGAACGTGATTGCTGACCTGCTGGAGGCAGAAAGCGCAGAGATTCTGGCCGCTAACGCACTGGATCTGGTCGATGCACGGCAAAATGGCATGAGCGCCGCGTTACAAGACCGATTGCTGCTCACACCGCAGCGGCTGAGCGCTATTGCTGACGATGTGCGCCAGGTCTGCAGCCTGAATGATCCGGTGGGTGAAGTGATAGATGGCCGCCTGCTGGATAATGGATTGAAGCTGGAACGCCGTCGCGTGCCATTGGGCGTAGTGGGCGTTATCTATGAAGCGCGCCCGAATGTGACGGTGGACGTCGCCAGCCTGTGCCTGAAAACCGGTAACGCGGTGATTCTGCGCGGCGGCAAAGAGACTTATCGCACCAATGCAGCCACCGTGAGCGTGATTCAACGCGCATTGGCACAAAGCGGGCTGCCTGCTGCTGCGGTTCAGGCGATTGAAAGCCCAGACAGAGAGCTGGTTAATCAACTGCTTAAACTGGATCGTTACGTGGATATGCTGATCCCGCGCGGCGGTGCCGGACTGCATAAACTGTGCCGTGAGCAATCGACTATTCCGGTGATCACGGGCGGAATTGGCGTGTGCCATATTTTTGCCGATGAGAGCATTGATTTTGCCAAAGCGCTGACCGTGATTGAAAGCGCCAAGGTACAACGCCCGAGCGCATGCAACAGCCTGGAAACGCTGCTGATTCACCGCGCCATTGCCGCGCAGTTCCTGCCTGCACTGAGCGAGAAAATGGCACAAGCAGGGGTGACGCTGCACGCCAGCCCGGAAGCCTTGAGCACGCTGCAAAGCGGGCCTGCCAACGTGGTTGCGGTGGAAGCCAAGGGCTACGATGACGAATGGCTTTCTAACGACCTCAACGTGGCGCTGGTGGACGATATGGATGCGGCCATTGCCCATATCCGTGAACACGGCACGCAGCACTCCGATGCTATTTTGACGCGCTCCATCAGCAATGCGGAACGCTTTGTGCGCGAGGTGGATTCCTCGGCGGTGTACGTCAATGCCAGCACCCGCTTTACCGATGGCGGCCAGTTTGGCTTGGGTGCCGAAGTGGCGGTAAGCACGCAGAAATTGCATGCGCGTGGCCCGATGGGGCTGGAAGCCTTGACCACCTATAAATGGATTGGTTACGGCGAAGACTTAATTCGCGCCTGACACTCGCCTTAAGCCTGAAAGTTATAGGATTCTCCGTTATTAGCAGTGAAAATAATGAGAGAATCCTGTTATTCCTCCGGTCGTTTACAAAACCAGCAAACGGACGGCAAAACTATTGACTTGCTGCGGTGATTTCACTACTTTGTCACCCCGTAGTCCACCGTCAGTGCTCACTGACGTGTCTCAGGGCCGATATAGCTCAGTTGGTAGAGCAGCGCATTCGTAATGCGAAGGTCGTAGGTTCAAATCCTATTATCGGCACCACTAACCACGCGGGTTCACGCGATATTAACCAGTTTAGCAAAAGCGCTTTGTGCCATATTTGTGCCATTACCCGCCAGGAATGAGTCGATTTGCATGGCATGCTGCGTCAGGTGATTCGGTGCCAGATGCGCATAACGCTGCACCATCTCGATACTTTCCCATCCGCCCATTTCCTGTAGCGCACTGAGTGGCACGCCGGACTGTATAGCCAAGCGACATTATTTTGATAACAGCCAGCTATGCTTCTTTGCCGCATATCAGGGCATAGGATGTAATCATTTTTAAGTCGGTTGGCTATAACGCGAACAGGCTTTCGTGAGCCTGTGTCAATACCGATTGAATTCTGACCCACCCTGCCAAAGTAAAACTGACCCACCCCCTTTGAATTACTCGAGCGTAGCTGCTTTAGTTTTCTTCTGGATCTGACCGCTTTTCAGCTTATCTTTCAGTCGATAGCTTTGACCGCTGATTTGCGCGATATGCGCATGGTGAAGCAGCCGATCCAGCATCGCCGCCGTCAGCGTTTCATCATCTCCGAATATCCCCGACCACTGGGTAAACGGCAGGTTGCTGGTCAGGACCACGCTGCCTGACTCATACCGTTTAGCGATAACCTGGAAGAACAGATTGGCTTCCATTTTACCGAAGGGAAGGTAGCCAACCTCATCTATGATCAACAACTTAGGCTTACCCACAACGCGATTAAGATAGCTTTTTAACTCCCCCTGACGATGTGATGCGAGCAGCTGTAGCATCAGATCTGCGGCTGTGACGAACCGAATACTCATTCCGGCCATCGCGGCTCTGTAGCCGAGTGCTGTCGCCAGGTGCGTTTTACCTACCCCGGACGGACCCAGCAAGACCAGGTTCTCCTGACGCTCGATAAACGCCAGCCCGGCCAACTCCTGGATCTGACTGCGAGGTACGCCACTCGCAAAGGCGAAATCAAACTGCTCCAGCGTCTTGATCACCGGTAGGCCTGATAAACGCAAAATAGTCTGCCGGCGCCGTTCGTTCAGCCCATCATGCTGAAGCTGTAAAGCAGCTTCAAGGAAGTCGGCATGAGTGCCGTTGCTGTCGATCGTCGTCTGAGCAACGGCGGGCCACTCAGCCGGTAATCTATCGAGCTTAAGCTGCTCGCAGAGCGCTGCGATACGATCATGCTGGAGGTTCATGCTTCTACCTCCAGTAGCGCCTGATACGTAGCCAACGGGTGCTGGAGACTCTCTGTGGGTATGGGGCGCGAGCAACTCGCCGGTACCGGTAGAGGCAATGCCAGTGTTATCTTCGGCAATGGCAACAACGCAGCCCGCTCACGCGGCATGCGTTGTTCAGGCGGAATACCGGTGGTGCCATGTTTACGGGTGTTGGCAACGGTGATCAACCACTCACCAATGCGTGCATTAGCCGCGGGGACGTCCAGTATCAGCCCAGCCTGGCGAAACGTGGCGGCAAGCGGCACAACAAAGCTGCTCTTGAGGTAATGGTTGAAGCGTTCGACCTTGCCCTTAGTCTTGGCGCGGTAGGGACGGCAAACTTTAGGCGTAAAGGCATACTTCTCAGCCAGTTGCATCAACTGTGGGTTCCAGCGATGCTTGCCGGGCCCGTAGACATCACGCTCAATAATGATGGCCTTGGCGTTGTCGAACAGCAACTGATGCGGAGTTCCGCCAAAGAACTTAAGTGCAGACTCAATGCCGTCACACCAGGCTGCGGACTCCTGGTTGCTGTAGAACTTGACGAAAGTCGCCCGGCTCCAGCCCAGCGTAGCGACGAAGGCCAGCAACGGGTTATGGCCCTGCCTGACGATGGTGAAATCAACCTGCATCTGTACGCCGGGTTCGGTCTCAAAGCGCGTGACCGCCTCAGTAAAGGGCTGCTTCATGGGGTGTAGAAATGCGGTAAGCATGCTATAGCCGCCATCATATCCCCATTGGCCTATCTCGCGCAGCAGCACACTGGCCGGTATCCACTGTGGTCTGGCAGCAGCAACGCGCTCGAGAACATACGGCTTGAACGGGTCAAGCTTGCATGTTCTAGGCATACGCGGCTTGTAACGCATGTCAGCCACCGGTAGTGGACTACGGATATATCGTCGAACGGTCTCGCGGGAGCATGAAAGCTGCCGCGCGATGGCGCGGATGGACATGCCTTGACGGTGTAAAACGTGAATCTCCACTCTGGTCTCCAATGTCATCATTGGCAGTGCCTTAAAACTGCCATTTTTACCCTAGGTGGGTCAGATTTACATCGGTAGCGACACCTGCCCAGCACTCAGTACGATATTTAGCGGGATGCCGCTTCCGTCAGTCGCCATGTGGATTTTGGTGCCATAACCACCTCGTGAGCGACCCAGGCTGTTATCGTTGGTAATATCGGGATGTTTTTTTGAGCGCCAGCCGCACATTTGAGCGCACGGATATTGCTGCCACCCAGCGCAGTGGCTGACCAGTCAACAAGTCCATGAGCATCAAGAGATGAAAGTAACCTATTAAAAATAATGTTAATAACTCCAGACTTTGACCATCTATTGAAACGGTTATAAACGGTTTTCCATGGGCCGTAACGTTCAGGTAAATCACGCCATGGGGCACCTGAACACAGTATCCAGAACATGCCGTTGACGATTTTGCGATGTTCTGCCCATGGCCGGCCTGCCTGCGGAGATGTCAAAACGGTTGGTAACAAGGGCTCAATGATTGCCCATGCTTCATCAGAAAGATCGTAGCGAGCCATAATCCAAAGTGTCTTAGAAACAGATGGATACTATAGCTCAAGCAATTAAGGGACACAGCCTAGCCTCTTTTAAAAAGCGGCAAAGTGGAGTCGTGGTGTGCGCGCTGGGTGGTGCCCTGCTTGGCTTACTGCTGTTCTCCATTCCGGCCGCGATTTTAGTCGGCATCGGCAGCGGCTGCGCCGCCGCACTGTTTCTTGCACCGCCCGTCATGGCTCAACAGGGGGAGAAATCCTCATGAGTACCCAAATTTTACTGATTGGTGTGCTGGTTGGCATGGTGAACTTTTTATTCCGCTACCTGCCACTCCGTCTCGGCGCCAGCCGAGCCTCCGGATCACTCAAGCGCGGCAAAGTAGGCGCGGTACTCGACAGCATTGGCATCGCGTCTATCTGCGCCCCGCTGATCAAACTAGTTGCTGAATAGAGACTTGCATTTTTTGTCAGGCTATTGAGAATAAAAAGAGGTTTAACTTAGAGAATAAAGGTTTGAAATGATCAACAAAGAGCGGTTGTTACGAGATAATCGTTTATGTAAAGCAATCATTGGATTATCAGTCGAAGAATTGAAAAATTTAGCCGCTGAATTTTCAGCTTGTTATTTGATTTATCGGAAAAAGAATCGAAAAGATCACGAGCGGCAGATGGGTGCAGGGCAGAAAGGATTTATCCCAACCCCATTAGATAAACTGCTTTTTATTTTATTGTATTTAAAATGTTATCCGACCTATGATTTGCAAGGACTTCTTTTTGGTTTAGATAGAACACGGGTATGTCGCTGGGTAAAAATATTATTGCCGGTTTTAGAGATGACCTTGGGGCGAGAATGTGTTTTGCCCGCTCGTCAAATTCGCTCTGCTGAGGAATTTTTTCGCGCCTTTCCTGGAGTTAAAGACGTCTTTATTGATGGGACAGAGCGACCTGTCCAAAAGCCTAAGAATCTGCGTCGGCGAAAAAAAATGTATTCGGGAAAGAAAAGACAGACCACTCGAAAAGGGCTTATTATGACTGACGAAACAAGGCAAATTGGATTTATCCCCATGAGCAAAAATGGGCGCCGTCACGATAAACGCTTACTCGATAAAGTCGATATAATTCGCCATATTCCTCCTGAGGTAACCATCTGGGCAGATACCGGTTTTCAAGGTATAGATAAACAGCATCCTAATACACAAATCCCAAAAAAAGGAACTCGAAAAAGACCTTTATCGCCTGAACAAAAACAAGAAAATAAAATAATCTCGGGCATCCGTATTACAGTTGAACACGCCATCGCGGGTATCAAGCGCCTCGGTTGCATGACCCAAATTTTACGGAATCGTAGACCCTTTATTGATGATACCTTCTTACTCCTTAGCGCCGGTCTTTGGAATTTCCATCTCAGAACAGCGTAAAATTTACTTCAATCACCGAAACACCGGCTTTGTTGAATAATTTAAGATACTGATTTATATAAGCATTATAAAATTTCAACGACTAATTTTTCCTCTCGGAATGCTTTTTATTGTGCTAACTATTTGATTTGTCGTTCTAACAAAATACATTCTCTGTAAATGCATTCTAACTAAAGAAGATGTAAATCAAACGGTTAAATTATTCAACAAAGCCCCGGTGGTGCCATGTTTACGGGTGTTGGCAACGGTGATCAATGATCTGGCCCAGACTTGGTGGACACGCCCTTAAGAGAGGACTTGTCGTTCAAATACCATCGGGCTGACATAGCCCAGCGTGCTATGCCGCCGTTTCTGATTGTAATCCACCTCAATGTAGTTAAACACCTCAGATTTCATGGTTTCCCGGTCAGGAAAGTGTTCGCCGTGGATCAGCTCCACCTTCAAACTGTGAAAAAAACTTTCAGCACACGCGTTATCATAACAGTTGCCTTTTCCACTCATGCCACATGTTAATTTACTGATTTTAATTAACTTCTGATAATCATCAGAACAGTACTGACTGCCACGATCCGAGTGGACGATGACGCCCTCTGGGGAACCCCGTCGGCTCAGGGCCATCTGCAGGGCATCGCAGACCAGGCCCGACTTCATCCTTACCGACATTGACCATCCCACAACGGCTCGTGAAAATAAATCAATTATTACAGCCAGATAAACCCAACCCGCTTCCGTCCATAAGTAAGTGATGTCACCGACCCATTTCTGGTTCGGGGCTGATGCTGTGAAATCCTGCTGTAGCAGATTCGGCGCCACCGGACGATTATGCTTCGAATCTGTTGTCACCCTGAATTTTTTTGCCGCTTTCGCCTTCAGCCCCTGCCGGCGCAGGCTGGCAGCGATGGTTTTGCGATTGTAATGATAACCGGCATCCTGCAGGTCCAGGCGCAGCCTGCGGGCACCGTTGCGTCCTTTCTGTTCCGTAAAGGCGCTGGCTACCCGGGTATCGCAAAGCTCCCGTCGCTGCTGTGAAACCGTTTTCTGCCCACATCGTCGGCTCCAGGCATAAAATCCGCTGCGGCTGACGACCAGAACACGCGCCATAGACTTAACCCGAAACTCAGCCTGATATTGTTGCATAAAGACGTACCTCACTTCAGGCGTCTGGCGAAGTACGTCGCGGCCTTTTGGAGGATGGCTAACTCATCAGCCTGATCAGCCAGTTGACGTTTAAGCCTTACAATTTCAACAGATTGCTGCTGTTCACGTTCGGAGCAGGATAGCGCCATTTGCTGTTTTTTACGCCAGGCATAAAGCTGCGATTCGTGAAGATTCAACTCACTGGCTGCTTTGGCTACGCCAATCCGCTGAGCAAGTAGCAGAGCATTCTCCCGAAACTCGTCCGGATAGCGATTGTTGCTCATTTTACGACCGTTCGATTGAGTCATTTTCCACCTCTGTCAGCAATTTTACTCACTTAACAGCGTGTCCACGATCTCTGGGCCGGATCAACTCCTTAGCGCCGGTCTTTGGAATTTCCATCTCAGAACAGCGTAAAATTTACTTCAATCACCGAAACACCCTTATTTCACTATTAAGCAACACGCTTATTGAAAAATGTTGTTCGGTGAAAGGGATGAGATGAAGTTTGTTGCTGGGTAAATTGCTATTGAGAACGGAGGCTGACATTTTCATAAAAAATCTATCAACCAAAGTATTAACACGATACGAAGAAATATATTACCGAAAGGAGATTCAATACAACGTTTTATTTTATCGTTTGACCTAATTGCGCTACCAACGTTTTGGCTCTTTTGATACTCACTAAGACATCGCGGCCAAACCAATAAGAGATCAGCGGCAGCCGCTCACGCATTTCTGAAATGGTTTGTTTCTGTTGGAGCGTGAATCTGACACGGACTCATGTTGAGATGACCCCGGGTATGAACGGCAACACAGGTAAGATAAGTGCTGCTACAACAACTGTGACCATCTTATTAGGATTGCAATTATAGCCAAGCGACTTAATTTTGATTACACCATATGGACTGAGAACAAACTCTCTGTATCGCAACCCATCTCTCTTTTTTTGCTTTTTGCTTGTGCCCATTTATGCTCAATTGGGTTAAGATCTGGCGAATATGTAGGCAAATACTCCACCATATACCCTGCATCGATGATGACTTGTTGAATATTATGTTTTTTGTGAAAAGTGGCATTGTCCATCATGATTACACTGTTTTTAGGGAGTACTGGGATAAGGACTTGTGTGACCCAGGCATAGAAAACATCGCTGTTAATATTGATATCAAATAATCCGATAGCAAACAGCGTTGTGCCTAATAAAGCGCCGATAACATTTGTTCTTCCCCTAGCTCCCCAGTTCTTCAGGCCAAAACAGGCTTTGTTGAATAATTTAAGATACTGATTTATATAAGCATTATAAAATTTCAACGACTAATTTTTCCTCTCGGAATGCTTTTTATTGTGCTAACTATTTGATTTGTCGTTCTAACAAAATACATTCTCTGTAAATGCATTCTAACTAAAGAAGATGTAAATCAAACGGTTAAATTATTCAACAAAGCCGCCAAAACACCGTTGACCTTTTGGGGAATAGCCGTGAGTCCGTGGGGCATCGTGTGAAAAACCACTTTCATCAATAAAAACAATAGGTTTACCTTCTTTTTCATACTGTTGTTTTTTTTGTTGAAATCCCTGCCGGGCGTTTTCGTCGGCTTTCGGATGACGTAGAGTTTTTTTTATAGGTCAATCCCAGCTTTTTAAGCGCTTGCCAAATGGCCTTCTGACAAACGCCAAAACGCTCTGCACGTTCTTTTTGGTAAGCATCTGGATATTGTTCAACATCTTTTATCAACTCGGATTTATCGCTCTTTCGCTGACGCGTGGTCGATGCTTTTGACTCTATTTGATTAATCCAACGCGATACAGAGGCAGGGCCAATCCGAAATTGCTTCGCTGTTTCTCGGATACTCAACCCTTCGTTTTTCCGTGTAGATATCACTTTACGTCTAAAATCAATTGAATAGCTCATTTAAATAATGTAATCAAAATTAAGTCGTTTAGCTATAAAGTCGATAAAATCAATGTGATACAGAATGGTGCCGATAATAGGAGTCGAACCTACGACCTTCGCATTACGAATTAGTAGAGTTACATTTAACTAGTTGTTTTACATGCATATTTCCGCATTCACACTGAACAACTTAACGGCACATAATGTAAGGAAGAGGATGGCGATTTACCGTGTATGACACAAATCTGGCACACTCGATATGCGTAAAATTCATCGGCACTCCGATGAGTCATTGGCGTTGGTTGGGTAGGATAGCCATCCTTGGCATTCACACGTCACAACCTAGCAAAGTACGACACGCCAGCGTCACTCCTTTTCTTTACTTTTGGAAGATGGCGAAGCGGTGCCGGAAGCGACCAGCGTGGAAAACTGGTTGGCCGACCCCGATTATGCGGGGGTAGTGTGGGCACTGGTTGATGTGGACGTAACCCGATTGATGGGTAAAGCGGAAAAAATTAACGTCACGCTGCCTTCGTTGTTGATCCGCCGTATCGATCAGTTTGTCGCAGCCCACCCTGAGTACGGTAGCCGTTCAGGCTTCCTGTCCCGCGTGGCAGCTGATAAAGTGATCGGGCGAGAAAAACGGTAAGCCTTGAGAGGGGAAAGGGATAAGCACGGTTCTTCTTTAACAATGAAGATATTGTGCTTAAAATCCAGCTTTTGATAGGCTTTGTTGAATAATAGTGAGTCATGCTGTTTTGACATGCCTGTTTTGGTAGAAAATGCTTGTCACCTCAGGTTTACAGTGGCTTTGTTGAATAATTTAAGATACTGATTTATATAAGCATTATAAAATTTCAACGACTAATTTTTCCTCTCGGAATGCTTTTTATTGTGCTAACTATTTGATTTGTCGTTCTAACAAAATACATTCTCTGTAAATGCATTCTAACTAAAGAAGATGTAAATCAAACGGTTAAATTATTCAACAAAGCCGTTTACAGTTTTCTCATGAGGCCTAACTCATATTGTTATACACATCTTTTGACTATTTTTTGAGCAGCATGCTCAGGACCCCGTGCATTAGGGCATTCCAGCCATTCCATTGGCTTTTTGAGGTTCAAAATGTCACGCGGAGAACGGCCTGTAACTCATTGATTAAAAAATAAGTAGGAAAGATGTGTATAACGATATGAGCAGAAGGCACGAGTAGTAAGCCCCTCGAGCGCTATTTCCGTGCATTTTGAAGTACGTTGAGTATATGTATACTCAACGTACTTCAAAATGCATCAGCACATTCAGCAAAAGGCAGGTGCAGTAAGCCTATCTGGTGGCCTTTCCGAGCATCTTGAGGTTTATTGAGTATATATCGTAAAAGTATCAATCATAGTGAATAAATATGTTTATAAATGAAAAAACGTCGACAACCTTACTAAATTATTTACCCACTACTGTAACAGGAGCAGATAACGCAATAAAAGAAATCTTACCACCCAAAAACATATCTAAACACTCAATTAATTGTTCTAATTCTGCCGTCAGAATGCAAACCAATGAAAAACTTTACAAACATATTGATAACTCGGATAAAAAAATTTTTAGTGGTTTTATAAAAGGAATAAATAAAAGTGTCTCCGTAGTAAAAATTGCGGAAGATAAAAACGAAAGAGATATCTGGATGAGATACAACCCCGTAACAGAAAAGGTATTCGGTAGACGGTATTATCGGACTGACAATGGTTCAGATCTACTTGAGCTAGTCCCTCTTCGTTTGAGTGAACGCTTGAACAAGATTCGTACCGAAGGTCTGGGTGGTAAAGGTTCAAAAGAAATAAGTAGAAATATGGCGGCAGAGAATCCAGAACCTACAAGGCGTTCGGAGAGTAGTCAAAGCATAGAGAGATCATACCCCCCCACAATTCGCAGTGAAAATCTGGTAAGAGTTGTGGATATGAGTTCATTAGAAAAATATAACCCAGTTAGATTTGGCATATTAAAAACAGTTTTTAATAATGCACTAAAAATGTGTACTGAAGCTAATAACATAGTTAAAAGTTTAAATGATAGTAGCTTAATAGAAGAGCTTAAAAACACATTCGGGGAACTAAACTTTTCCGTTGAAACAATTAATGCATTTCGAGTAAACATTGAAAAATTACAAGGAGAGTTCAATCATTATAATGATTACTTTCACGATTTTTTTCGCGTCATCTCAATTAAAAACTTAGGAGAAGCATTTAGTACAAAAGTAAATCCACCTCTGGCGTCTAATAATCTTGACAATGGAGTTATACTAATAAGTGATACTTTTTTTTATATGGGCGGTGGCATAACCGAACTTTGCATAATTCATGAAATGACTCATAATAAAACGATAATGGCGGGAGATTATTTTTATAATCTTTCAGGTGATGATCTTTTGGTGCCAAACAAGTCAATTAATGATCTAATCCCACTTCATCTATTAAAAACTAAAATTCCTGATAAATTGAGACACATAAATTATCTGCTATTGCAACATTTTGAAAATGAAGAATTGGCTTTAAAAACAATTAAGCCAGGTCCTCATTTAGTATCACTGGTTTTTGGTAAAGAAGATGCATTAAACCATCAGCCTGAAGAGGCTCTTTTGAAAATATTAAAAGATAAAGATTTGTTGACAAAAAACCTTCCATTTAATGCAGATAGCTTGACACAATTAGTGTTACATTTACTCATAAAAAACAGCTCGGTAATAGATAATGAAGTCATAATTAAAAATGTTGATATAGTGGAGACAATTAATTTGCTAGACGACGAGAATTGGCTAGCGCCGCTCCGTTATATCAAAGAAAATGGGGAACTCGCTAGCTCTTCTGAAGAGAGTTTATACTCATCTGAAGAGAGTTTATACTCAATAAACGGCTTTGTTGAATAAATCGAACTTTCAGGGGATCGCCGGATCAGAGCACTATCATCGCTCCCGATATCAGCTCCCCATGGCAAAGCAAAAGTTTAAAATCACCAACTGGCCCACATACAACAAAAAACTCAGACAGCGCGGCTCCCTGACGGTCTGGCTTGATGAGTCGGCCATTGCTGCATGGACTGACAGTTCTTCGCCTGAAGGTCGTGGTCGGCCGCTTTACTACACCGATATGGCTGTTACCACGGTTTTGATGATAAAGCACGTGTTTAACCTGTCGCTCCGGGCATTACAGGGCTTTGTCGACTCGGTTTTTACACTGATGAGCCTGCCACTGCGCTGCCCGGACTACTCTCTGGTCAGTCGGCGGGCAAAAACCGTCAGTATCAGCATAAAAACGCCGACCCGGGGCGAAATATCGCACCTGGTCATAGACAGTAGCGGTCTGAAGGTCTTCGGAGAAGGCGAATGGAAAGTCCGGCAGCATGGTGCCGACAGACGCAGGGTGTGGCGTAAGCTGCACCTGGCAGTAGACAGTGTGACGCATGAGATTATCTGTGCGGATTTGTCGCTCAGTGGTACGACTGATGCCCAAGCGCTACCTGCGCTGATAAACCAGACCCACCGGAAAATCAGAGAGGCATCAGCTGACGGCGCTTACGATACAGTTTACTGCCATGATGCTCTGCTGAGGAAGAAAATAAGGCCGCTTATCCCTCCACGAAGGGGGGCGCAATATTGGCCAGATCGCTACCACGAGCGTAACCACGCTGTTGCAAATCAGCGCATTAGCGGTAGTAACGATATCTGGAAAAAGAAAGTGGGCTATCACCGGCGCTCAGTGGCTGAAACGGCCATGTTCCGTTTCAAAAGGCTTCTGGGTGGTCATCTAAGTCTGCGAGACTACGATGCTCAAGTGGGTGAAGCCATGGCCATGGTCAAAGCGCTTAACCGGATCACGCTATTAGGAATGCCGAACAGTATTCGCATCACGTAACAATCGACCCGTATGGGGCGCAGTCGTTACAAGTTCTGATTTATTCAACAAAGCCGGTGTTTTTCTGCATAGCGAACCAGTATCGAGTTTTTCCCTGTTCCGGCAAATGCATTCACAACAAGTTGCTGGCCCTGCCAGTCAATGACGGCTTGTTGCTTTTGGGTCGGGATTGACATAGTATATCTTTTTATAATTGGTACTAGAAAACTAGCGCATAAACCACAATGGGTAAAATACCATAAACCTCAGTGAGGTGAGTAAATAAAAACAGAATATAAAAAATACATATCCAGGACTTTACAATTCGCCTTAAATATTTTACTAATGATGATGGGTATCATCTTACTCGCCTGCATCGCAAAAGAAATCTACGCGATGATTAATTTTTTGTTGTTAAAATCTCATAAGACGTTATCTTTTGGCGTTATTGCAACCTTAATCGATTACTTTTTATACTTCGAGTTTGTGGCGCTCATCATTAAATATTTTGAATCAGATAACTTCTTTCCCTTGCAGTATTTCATTTGCATTGGCATCACGGCCATGCTTCGTTTGGTTATTGTAAACCATGAGGATGCACTGAGTACGCTATGGTATTCTTCCGCCATACTGGTTCAGGTTATTGCGCTATACATAACGAAAAAAGGAAATATAAAATAACCCACAAGAAAATCACTCAGTGCATACAACCATGAAGTCATGTCAACAATAAAACAAAAAGGGCCGGTCATTTATCACTACTTGCCGCCCTTAATAATATTCAGGTTATTCGATTCAGAATCAGTTAGACCGGTAATCTGCTTGATAAGCGTTTGGCTGGTTCCAGAATCGGTGGTGTAAATAACCTTACGGGTCTCCGGTGGAAAGTCAAAAAATGACGATAAGCCGTTCCCAATTGGGCACCTCGAAAAATCTAGACGCCTTCATTTTTTTAAAACGCTCGTTTATTGCTCGATTTGGGGGGGTGAGCACATCAAGTACAAAAAAACAACCTCTTTTGGTTCCGCTCTAATTTATCGCCGAGATATCCCTAGCATGAGGTTTTTCGAGGAGCCCTTATGTAAAAGTCGATTTCAAATCAATTTTTACGTACCCAATACCATATATTATGTATAAAATCAATAACCAATAATTTATTCATTATTAATATATCGAAGGGATACAGGGAAGCACACGCCAGTACGAATGCACAAAATACCCGCTCCCACAGAGGATATTTACTGGGGCTCAATATTGGAATACAAAAACGCCAACGACATGGCCATAGCAACGGTACTCCTGCTGGTGTTAACATATCGGCTACCACATGGCTAATATATCCGACGACCATTCCATGGACGAAGTCTATCGGTATTGGAATGATAATTCGTGACAAAAAGCCTGAAAAAAGAAATGTGCAGCACCCTGCAATAGCCAAAAAACTGTGGGTAATACCTCTATGACCGAACACCTTGGCAATAGGTATAGAAAGCCATTTTAATCGCTGACCTAACAAAGATTTAGGGTGATCAATGTCTGGCAGCAGGCAGGTCAATATTCCACCAATAATAATATACCCCCAGCTCCCTTGAGCTAAGGCTGGTGATAACTCCAATTTCTTCGCAAAAATAGCGCTTGCTAAAGCAAAGATGAAATGCCCGCCAGCAGTCATAGTAACCACACATAGTTATATTTGAATATAATTATTTATTTGTATGCATTATGCAGATAAAACAATTAAATAATCAATAGGTTACTCAATAAGAAAGTTCCGACCACGCTAGATAGCTGTTGGTGACATCCGTGAAAAGCGATCCGGCTTATTTGAGCTTCAGTAGTTTCAATGGTAGGTCATCCTCTTAACGCAGTATACTACACCCATGACAAAATCCTTTCTCTCAAAACATGATTCGCTGTTCAAAAAGTTCCTCGGCGATATCGCTGTAGCACGGGACTTTCTGGAAATCCATTTGCCGCCTTATCTGCGGGATCGCTGCGATTTCAGCACACTTGCGATGGAGTCAGGTAGCTTTATCGAAGACGACCTGCGCACCCAGTGTTCGGATATGCTCTATTCCGTGCAGACGAATGCGGGGAAAGGCTACATTTACACGCTTATCGAGCACCAGAGCAGGCCAGAAAAGCTCATGGCATTCAGGTTGCTACGGTACAGTGTGGCAGCCATGCAGCGGCACCTTGAGCAAGGTAACGAGACCTTACCCGTGGTCATCCCGCTCCTGTTCTACCACGGCACCACGTCGCCCTACCCCTACAGCACCCAATGGCTCGATTGCTTTGCTGACCCTGAACTGGCAGAATCAGTCTATACGCAGGCATTCCCGCTCGTTGATATCACCGCTATGCCGGATGATGAAATACTGTCCCATCGGCGGGTAGCCCTGCTGGAATTGGTGCAGAAGCACATCCGTACACGGGACATGCTGGAACTGGCAGGAGATATCGCCCGCCTGCTCAATCTATGGTCTATACCTAAAGAGCAGTTCCGTAGCCTGATGTACTATATTGTGGGTCGAGGCGAAACCTCAGACACCAGACAGTTTTTGCATACAATCGCCACACAGACACAGGATTATCAGGAGGATGTCATGACTATTGCAGAACAGCTACGGCATGAAGGCGAGCAAAGGGGCATCCTGAAAGGACGCCAAGAAGGCGAGCATAGCGCCTCGCTCAAAATTGCAAGGCAACTTC
This sequence comes from Symbiopectobacterium purcellii, assembly GCF_052050035.1. Classification (GTDB taxonomy): domain Bacteria; phylum Pseudomonadota; class Gammaproteobacteria; order Enterobacterales; family Enterobacteriaceae; genus Symbiopectobacterium; species Symbiopectobacterium purcellii_A. The sequence goes on along the minus strand of NZ_CP189882.1, from coordinate 575,524 downwards.
TCGCCAATGGCGTTGAACGCACCCTCGTCAAAATATCGACCGGCTTGTCTGACGACGAACTGGCGAGCCTCAACGACCGACGCTAATTCCCCGTTTTTTCACCTTCTGGCGCTTCCGGCCAGATGATATCCGGCGCTTTGCTGATATCCACACGACTCAACAGCACCGCGTATTTTTGCCATTCAGCCAGCGTCGCTTTTTCTTCATCCGTCGCCATATCGAGATTAACTGCATACGTCAGTTCATTGATGCGTGACGCAGCGGTTGCTTTACGTGAGGAAAGCTCTTGCTGCGCAATATCGTGCGCGGCGGCCGCTTTCGCCTCTTTGTCGAGAACCCACTTCTTACCGTTCCACACATCAAATTCGGTTTGTGGTTTCAGTAACGTGAGGTTATCCGGCAGTTCGCCGAATTGGGAAACAATCATTTCCTGTCGTGTTTCCGTGCTGTAAACCGTTTGTCCACGATAATCTGGTGAGAACTCCCATGACTTGCCATCTGCCGAACGATGTAGCGTTTGCCCTGCTGGCGGTAGTTCTGGCTCATCGGGGTAACAATAGGCAGGAAGGCCAACGCCAAGCATGAGGTATTCCATGCTGGCGCTTTGGTATTCACCCGTGGACTGGTTGACGTGATAGACGGTGATCCACCCCGCCTTTTTGGTGAGTCCGTTTTCGCCTAATTCGGCATTTTCAATATCAGTTGAATAGGTGCTCATTATGCTGCTCTCACGATGTAGTTAAAGGCAATGTTGCGTGGGCGGGTTTCGTTCGCGGTTCGCGTTTGGCGTGATGAATCAAAAACAGCACGGGCACCCGTATTCGTGCGACTTGATGTCGCGTCGTATAGCCAAGCGACTTAATTTTGATTACACCATATGGACTGAGAACAAACTCTCTGTATCGCAACCCATCTCTCTTTTTTTGCTTTTTGCTTGTGCCCATTTATGCTCAATTGGGTTAAGATCTGGCGAATATGTAGGCAAATACTCCACCATATACCCTGCATCGATGATGACTTGTTGAATATTATGTTTTTTGTGAAAAGTGGCATTGTCCATCATGATTACACTGTTTTTAGGGAGTACTGGGATAAGGACTTGTGTGACCCAGGCATAGAAAACATCGCTGTTAATATTGATATCAAATAATCCGATAGCAAACAGCGTTGTGCCTAATAAAGCGCCGATAACATTTGTTCTTCCCCTAGCTCCCCAGTTCTTCAGGCCAAAACACCGTTGACCTTTTGGGGAATAGCCGTGAGTCCGTGGGGCATCGTGTGAAAAACCACTTTCATCAATAAAAACAATAGGTTTACCTTCTTTTTCATACTGTTGTTTTTTTTGTTGAAATCCCTGCCGGGCGTTTTCGTCGGCTTTCGGATGACGTAGCGTTTTTTTTATAGGTCAATCCCAGCTTTTTAAGCGCTTGCCAAATGGCCTTCTGACAAACGCCAAAACGCTCTGCACGTTCTTTTTGGTAAGCATCTGGATATTGTTCAACATCTTTTATCAACTCGGATTTATCGATCTTTCGCTGACGCGTGGTCGATGCTTTTGACTCTATTTGATTAATCCAACGCGATACAGAGGCAGGGCCAATCCGAAATTGCTTCGCTGTTTCTCGGATACTCAACCCTTCGTTTTTCCGTGTAGATATCACTTTACGTCTAAAATCAATTGAATAGCTCATTTAAATAATGTAATCAAAATTAAGTCGTTTAGCTATATAGCCAACCGACTTAAAAATGATTACATCCTATGCCCTGATATGCGGCAAAGAAGCATAGCTGGCTGTTATCAAAATAATGTCGCTTGGCTATAAGTGACATATCTGCGGGCACGGGGGCAGGGTCGGGAAGCAAAGCCTGTTCCAGTGGTTGTTGCGCGTGCAGTGCTTTTTTCAGCGAATCGATAGAAACGACGCCGATAAATTTTTTCCCTTTTTCCAGCACGTAGCCATATTCACGGTCATCATCCTGTAGGATCGTGAGCGCCGAGCGCGGCCCAACGCCGGGCGTTTTGCGGATCAACGTGACGGGACGGCGACGCGCAATATCTTTGGCGCTGAACACGTGGCTGATATCCACGCCGCGGAAGAAGGTACGCACATAGTCATTAGCCGGGTTGTTGAGAATTTCATCCGGCGTGCCTACCTGGATCACTTCACCACCGTGCATAATGGCGATGCGATCGCCGATGCGCATGGCTTCGTCCAGATCGTGGGAAATAAATACGATGGTGCGCTGGTGGCGCGATTGCAGTTTCACCAACTCATCTTGCATTTCAGTGCGGATCAGCGGATCGAGCGCTGAAAACGCTTCGTCCATCAGCAGTATAGCCAAGCGACATTATTTTGATAACAGCCAGCTATGCTTCTTTGCCGCATATCAGGGCATAGGATGTAATCATTTTTAAGTCGGTTGGCTATATATCGGGATCGTTTGCCAGTGCACGCGCCAGACCGACGCGTTTACGCATCCCGCCGGAAAGCTCATCCGGGTACTTGTTGGCATAGGCTTCAAGACCCACCTGTTGCAGAGCTTCAAGCGATTTCTGTTCGCGCTGTGCTTTATCGACGCCCGCCAACTCCATGCCAAACGCCGTGTTAGCCAACACGCTCAGGTGCGGCATCAAGGCGAATTACTGTAACACCATGCTGATTTTTTTGCGGCGCAGGGCACGCAGTTCCGTGTCTGATACCTCGGCGATGTTTTCGCCGTCGATCAGCACCTCACCTCGCGTCGGTTCAATCAGACGATTGAGAAGGCGTACCAGTGTGGATTTACCCGAGCCGGATAATCCCATGATGACGAATATCTCGCCTTCTTCAATGGCCAGATTGGCGTCTTTCACGCCGACAGTGAGCCCGGTTTTTTCAAAGATCTGATCTTTGTTTAGCCCTTTGTCTATCAGTTTGAATGCCCTGTCAGGGTGCTCGCCAAATATTTTATAGAGATGCTTTACTTCGAGTTTTATTGCCATGAAATGATAAAATTCCTCTGTGATTTATCGTTCTATATTTTGTCCTGATGAAGGTGAAAACACGCCATACCCTACCATGCTCAGATTCTGAGGCAACCCTTGAAGCCGAGAATGGTGCTATGAGGATATTCATTTTCATGTCGTATGATAGGCCATTATCCTTTATTTTTTACTGTCTGATTTTTATATTATTTGTTGGTGTTTTGCATTAATTTTTCTTTTTATATCAATTAATTGTGTGTTTTAAATGGTTTTTATGTTTTGTTATGTTGTTGGTAATATAGCCAAGCGACATTATTTTGATAACAGCCAGCTATGCTTCTTTGCCGCATATCAGGGCATAGGATGTAATCATTTTTAAGTCGGTTGGCTATAATGGGGTTGAATGAGGTTGTGATTTTTTTTTGAAATTACTTATGCCATTACAGTGATAAAGGTGATTTATATCGCTATTTGGCGGTGGTTATTTTCGGATTGCACTGAAAATGATGGCTTCATCGAAAGGGGGGGGATGCCACTGTCAATACTTTATATTTCCCCGTTACCTGCATTGAAATAGAGGATGCCCACAGGCACCCCCCGATAATACTATTTCACCTTCTTTACTGGCAGGAAATGGCGCTGACCACGCCGTATTGTTCCAGTGCCCAGGCTGCACGCAGGCAGATATCTTCTCGCCAGGGGGCGGCAATAAGTTGCACGCCAATCGGCAGCCCTTTTTTGGTCATCAACGGCACGGTGACGACGGGAAGCCCGACAAACGAAATAGGCTGAGTCAACATGCCCATACTGGCGCGTACGGGCAGATCGGTGTGGTTGATTCGCATCCTTTCCTGCCCGATAAGGGTAGCGCAGCACGGTGTCGCCGGGGCAATAAGCAGGTCCACGTGTTCAAACAGCGGTAATACCTGACGGCGAAAGACGTCACGAAAGCGCTGAGCCTGTAGATACCAGGCAGAAGGCAGCATGGCGCCTGCCGTCAGTCGTTCACGGGAGTGCGGCTCAAATTTTTCAGGCGCGTGGCGCAGGGCGGAGAGATAACGGTTACCTCCTTCGCTGGCCGAGAGAATAAAGGCGGCGGTGCGAGCCAGTTCGGCCTGGGCGATGGTCCTTTCTTCATTGGCCGCAAGCGCGTGTGCAACACGTTGCACGGCATCGCGCGCATCATCATCACTGGCCTCATGAAAATAACCGGAAAGCACGGTACTGCGCAGGCCGTGAGCGCCCTCCTGCAAGCGGGATACGCTAGAAAGGAGCGGCTGTGGACGCTGAAAACGATCTTCACTATCAATGCCTTGTAAGGCATCGAATACCTGGGCCAAATCCTCCGTGCGGCGTGCCATTGGGCCGATATGATCGAGGCTGGCGACAAACGGGTGGCTACCTTCACGAGATAACCGGCCAAACGTCGGCTTCAGACCAAAAATGCCGCACAGCGACGCGGGCACCCGAATCGATCCATTGGTATCGCTGCCCAGTGAAAAGTGCACCAGTCCCGCGCCGACCGCGGCGGCGGAACCACCTGAGGACCCCCCCGCGATGCGGGTTGGATCGAGTGGGTGGCGAGTCGGGCCGTAGTGGCTGTTTTCGGTGGTGAAGCCGTAGGCGTAAGCATCCATATTCAGCATGCCGGAAAGCAGAGCACCGCTCGCGCTTAACTGGCGCAGCGCAAAGGCGTCGCGCTTGGCGGGGGGATGGTCGGCAAACAGCTGTGCACCTGCCAGTGTGGTTTCTCCGGCAACGTCAAACAGGTTCTTTACCGCATAAGGTACACCCGCCAACGCTGGCAAAACGTGGCCGCGCAGGCGCCTTGCATCCAGCGCATCGGCCTCTTGTTGCATACGTTGGCCTGTTACCCGGGTATAGGCATTTAACGTTGGGTGCCGCTGCGCGATGGCATCCAGAGTAATGTCAGCGATCTCACGGGCGGCAAGTTCTCCACGTTGCAGATGTTGTTGCAGTTGGGTGATGGATAACTCGGTGAGTTCCGCCATCGACAACGGGAGGGTCATAATTGATACACCCCCGCGATCTCTTCATGCATCTCCAGCGGATAGTCCATCAGCGGCTGTGCCATCTCTGCGATGCGCTGTAACTGGAGCAGCACCGCGTCATGGCGCTCTGGGGGGAGTGGCAGATTCAGCAGGGTTTCCATCTGTTGCAGATAAACGCTTAGGGTTTCAGGGGTATGAGAGGTCATCGATTCTCCTGTTATTTCACGATGCAGAGGCGTTAGCGTGAAACGTGTGTTGCAAGAGTTGTTCCAGAATGGTTTCGACCCCCGAGCGGGCAGACGTTTTTTCCTATTGTATGTCAGTGATGGGCTTGTGTTAGTGTGATTGCAACGAAAGTTGCAGTAATACAGAGAAAACGGAATCACCATGACACAAATTGATGAGCGGCTACGCAGTCGTTACAGCACTCTCTCTGGACAGGAACAGCGCATTGCCGATTTTATCTTTACCCATTTCGACGACGTGATTGGCTATAACAGCGCCGAACTGGCACGACTGAGCGGCGTGTCAAAAGCGACAGTCAGTCGCTTGTTCAAACGGTTGGGGTATGCCAGCTACCGTGATGTGCGTGAAGAACTAAGAACCCTGCGCCAAAGCGGGATGCCGCTGGCCGAGAGTCGTGATGCTGTTCAGGGCAATACGCTGCTGGCACGCCACTATAAACAGGAAATGGCGAATCTGGCGCAGTGGATCAACCGTATCGACCCCGCGCAGTTTGGTGCCATTATTGATGCATTGCTGCGGGCGAAACAGGTCTCAATCGTCGGTCTGCGCAATAGTTATCCGGTGGCGCTTCATCTGCGGCAGCAATTGATGCAGGTGCGTGCGCAGGTGGCGCTACTGGCCCAACCGGGGCAGACGCTGTCTGAGGAGATTGCCGACCTGGGGCCGCAGGATGTTGCGGTGATCGTGGCGTTTCGTCGCCGTCCGCGCGTTATCCAACCGTTACTGGCGCAGTTGCAGGCGCGTCAGGTGCCCGTTGTATTGATCTTTGAACCGCAGGCCAACAGCTTATTTCCATTTGCTACCTGGTCATTATGTCTGCCATTGGACAGTGTTTCTGCCTTTGATAGCTACAGCGCTGCCATGAGTCTGGCCGGGTTGCTCAGCAATGCGTTACTGCATGAAATGTTGCAACAGGGCCGTCAACGTATTCATCAGATCGCCGATCTTTATACCCACCTGGATGAATTAGAGCAGCGCTAATCGAGCGCCAAAAGAGTGCTTATGCACTTTTTTGGTGCATTTTCTGTGCTGTATTTTTGCGCACCTCAATCTCTGCTCACTCAACTACCCCCTTGCTAAGCCTTATTAACACACTTTTTAAGAGTGGCATGCCCTTTGCGTAGTGAATGAAACTATAGTTTCAATTATCGTTTACCAAGAACTTTTGGTTTCATCTGACTCTCAACCAGGAGATACGCAATGGGCATCAAAAAACACCTGATCGCGCTGGCTGGCGCATTGCTGTTAGTGACACAAGCGGGCAACGCGGTTGCCGATCAGCTTCAGGACATTGAACAGCGTGACGTGTTACGCGTTGCAGTACCGCAAGACTTCCCGCCGTTTGGTTCAGTCGGCACTGATCTGCAACCGCAAGGGTATGACATCGACGTCGCTCGCTATCTGGCGCAAGAGATGAAACTAAAGTTGCAACTGGTACCAGTGACCAGCGCTAACCGCGTGCCTTATCTGCAAACCAATAAAGTGGATCTGGTGATCTCCAGTCTGGGTAAAAACGCAGAACGTGAGAACGTGATCGATTTCAGCCGCGCTTATGCGCCGTTCTTTCTCGGCGTGTTTGGTCCGCAGGGCGGTACGGTGAGCGATGCGCAGCAACTGGCAGACAAAAGCGTCGGCGTAACGCGCGGTGCCGTAGAAGATATGGTGCTGAGTGAAATCGCCCCGAAAGCGGCGCAGATAAAACGCTATGAGGATAACAACACCACGCTGTCGGCGTATCTGTCCGGGCAGGTGGAGTATATCGCTACCGGTAACCTGGTGGTGGCAGCCATTGCGGCGCAAAACCCTGCCAAGGCACCGGTTGCCAAATTTATGCTGAAAGACTCACCGTGCTATATCGGCATCAAGAAAGGGGAAGCGGCGCTGCAAGCTAAAGTGGATACGCTGATTGCTCAGGCGTTGGCGGATAACACCCTGAATTCGCTCTCTGAAAAGTGGTTGAAAGCGCCATTACCCGCCAGCCTGCTGACTGAATAACCGGGTGCTTAAGGGAGAATGAGATGAACGCATCCCACACATTTGAGAGCAGCGAAGGGTTCGGCAGGTAAGGTGTGGATCCTCGCAGACTTACGGCATCATTGTGCCCAACACGGGATGCATAAAGCTCCCTGATAACTGGAGGATCCACGACATGAAATATACCCCTGTTGGCGTCGATATCGCAAAACATCTGATGCAGGTTCATTTCATTAATGAACATACCGGTGAAGTCATCGATAAACAGATAAAGCGCGACGCGCTGCTGGAATACTTCAGCAATCGTGAGCCTTGCCTGATTGGCATGGAAGCTTGCGGCGGTTCCCAGTACTGGGCGCGGGAGCTGGAAAAACTGGGGCATAAGGTCAGACTACTCCAGGGCAAATTCGTCAAGGCCTTCGTGATGGGCAATAAAAATGACGTGATGGATGTCCGTGCTATCTGGATGGCGGTCCAGCAGCCAGCTAAAGCCGTTGCCGTCAAAACTGAGGAACAGCAGGCAGTACTGTCGCTGCACAAAATGCGCCGCCAGTTAGTGAAGTTCCGCACCGCGCAAATCAACTCGCTGCACGGATTGCTGTTGGAGTTCGGCGAAACTGTGCGTAAAGGCCGGGCGTCACTGGACAAGGCGATGCCAGAGGTGCTTGAGCGACTTAAGGAAAAGCTGCCACCGTTCCTGAACTACCAGTTTGAAGACCAGCATCGGCGCCTCAATGACCTGGATATGCAGATAGAGGTTATCGAAAAACAGCTTGCCACTTGGGCGAAACAGAATGAGGCCTGTCGGCGGATTATGGACATTCCAGGTGTTGGCCCACTGGTTGCCACCGCAGCAATTACCATCATGGGAGATGCGGGAGCCTTCCGATCAGGACGGGAGTTCGCAGCCGACATCGGCTTGCTGCCAAAGCAAACAGGCACCGGCGGCAAAGTGCGGCTTCTGGGCATCAGTAAACGCGGCGATGCTTATCTGCGGACGCTGTTTATCCACGGAGCCAGGGCTGCGACGCTGCTGGCGAAAGAGCCGAACCCGTGGGTTACGGAGCTGCTGAAAAGACGGACAACCAGCGTTGCGGTGGTGGGAATTGCTAACAAGATAGCGCGCACGGTGTGGGCCCTGGTGGCACATAGCCGAACTTACGACAAAAAACACGTCAGCGTCAGGCCGTTCTGAACGACAGATGCTGGCAAAACATTAACTCTTTTAATAGAAGGGTGAATGCTGAAAGGTTGCTAGGGCAGCCGTAGTGATGACAACGACAGGTAAGACCGTGACTCACTAAACCTGAATGGTGTGTTGAGCTTAAAGCTCGCCAGGAGAATGAGGTGTGAGTCAGCGAATCTCATCGAGGCCCGCAGCAGCGGCTGCAACAAGGCCGAATATAGAGCTGCAACCTACCGTCAATGTCAACACCACGAATGCTTTGCAAACGGGATGCGTTCATATAGACATGCCATGACCTATCAACTGAATTTTGCCGCGCTGTGGCCTTATTGGCCCGAACTGCTCGCGGGGCTGTGGGTGACGGTCCAGTTGACGGCCATGGCGACCTTTGGCGGTATTGCCATCGGCATCTGTGGCGCGGCATTACGCAGTGGCCGCCCCTCGCTGCCAAGCCGCCTGTGGGGGCTATACGTTGAACTGATCCGCAATACGCCGTTTGTTGTGCAGCTGTTTTTCATTGTTTTTGGCCTGCCAACGCTCGGCTGGAAACTGACGGCCTGTGAAGCCGCGCTGCTGGCGATGCTGATTAACCTCGGGGCCTACAGCACGGAAATTATCCGCGCGGGCATTCAGGTTACACCGAAAGGGCAGTGGGAAGCCGCGCGCGTGCTGGGGCTGACACGCATGCAAACCTTTGTGCGCGTTATCTTGACACCGGCCATGCAGCGCATTTATCCGGCGCTGGTCAGCCAGTGCATTATCGTGATGCTCGGCTCATCCGTGGTGTCGCAGGTCTCTTATGAAGAGCTAACCTTTGCCGCCAACCTGATTCAATCGCGCACCTTTCTCAGCTTTGAGGTGTATCTGGTCACCACGCTGTTTTATCTGGTGCTGTCGTTGTTGATGCGACAACTGCTGATGATGGCGGGCCGTCGTTTACTCGGGAGAACGCACGGGTGATGAACTTTACCGATTGGGATATCGTGCGCAACCTGCTGCTGGCGGCGCGTTGGACACTACTGCTCTCGCTGACGGCCTTTTTCGGCGGTGCGTTAGTGACATTGCCGCTGCTGTTGGTGCGGCTAAGCCAGCGCCGTTGGGCGGTACGTTTTACGCATTTCTATGCCGGTGTCTTTCAGGGAACGCCGCTGTTGATGCAGCTGTTCCTGGCCTTTTTCGGCCTTGGCCTGTTTGGCATTGATGTCAGTCCCTGGACCGCTGCGGCACTGGCGCTGACGCTGTTTACCAGCGCATTTCTGGTGGATATCTGGCACGGCAGCATCGTGGCATTGCCAAAAGGGCAGTGGGAAGCGTCGCGCTGTCTCGGGCTGAGCTTTGGTCAAACGCTGTGTCGGGTGGTTGCGCCGCAGGCCATGCGAATCGCTATCGCACCCACGGTGGGTTTTTCAGTGCAGGTGATTAAAGGGACGGCGCTGGCATCGATCATCGGTTTTATCGAATTGACCAAATCCGGCACCATGCTGAACAACGTCACTTATCAACCTTTCAAGGTCTTTAGCATGGTCGCACTGGGCTACTTCCTGATGTGTTATCCGCTGTCCTACTACAGCCGCTATCTGGAGAAGAAATTCAATGCCGCTCATCACCATTAATCAGGTGCAGAAATACTACGGCCAGAACCACGTTCTGAAAGGCGTCGATCTGGATATCGATATGGGCGAGGTCGTTTCCATTATCGGGCGCAGCGGCTCGGGAAAAAGCACGCTGTTGCGCTGCATTAACGGGCTGGAAGGCTATCAGGAAGGCAGCATTAAACTCGGTGGCGTAACCGTGACCAATCGCGATTCACAAGCGCGTGAAATCAGCCGTTCAGTGGGTATGGTGTTTCAGAACTTTAACCTGTTCCCGCACATGAGCGCGCTGGAAAACGTGATGCTGGCACCCCGTTTAGTGCTGAAAAAAAGCGAAGCGGAGTGCCGCGCTTTGGGGGAGCAGATGCTGGCGAAAGTCGGGTTGAGTGAACGCCTGCACTACTCACCGGCCAACCTGTCTGGCGGTCAGCAGCAGCGCGTGGCAATTGCCCGTGCATTGGCGATGAACCCCAAAGTGCTGCTGTGCGATGAAATCACCTCGGCGCTCGATCCTGAACTGGTGGGGGAAGTGCTGAAAGTGCTGGAGCAACTGGCGGCAGAAGGCATGACGCTGATTTTGGTCACACACGAAATGAATTTTGCCCGGGAAGTGGGCGATCGAGTGGTGTTTATGCATGAAGGAACCGTGTGGGAACAAGGCGACAGCCGCGCGCTGTTTGCTAACCCACAGACCCCCGAGCTCAAACAGTTTATTGCGTCGGTGCGTGGTTTGACGGAGGCCTGAGCCCCGTTGCTTGCAGCGAACGTTTCTGCTTTTTTTGGAGTTGTGCATGATGAATAACGAATTATACGCGCAGATCAATCCGCCTCACCGTTTACTGATGGGCCCCGGTCCGATCAATGCGGATCCCCGTATACTGCGTGCCATGGCATGTCAGTTGATTGGTCAATACGATCCGGCCATGACGGAATACATGAACCAGACCATGGCGCTTTATCGTCAACTGTTCCGTACAGAAAACCGCTGGACCATGCTGGTAGATGGCACATCGCGCGCGGGTATCGAGGCTATTTTGCTCTCAGCGATCCGCCCTGGCGATCGGGTTTTGGTGCCGGTGTTTGGGCGTTTCGGTCACCTGTTGTGTGAAATTGCGCGCCGCTGTCGCGCTGACGTTCACACTATCGAAGTCCCCTGGGGGGAAGTCTTTACCCCGGATAAGATTGAATATGCTATCCAACGGTTACGCCCTCGAGCTCTGCTGACGGTGCAAGGCGATACCTCCACCACCATGTTGCAGCCGCTGGCCGAACTCGGGGATATCTGCCGTCGCCATGATGTGCTGTTTTATACCGATGCGACCGCCTCTTTCGGTGGCCACGCGCTGGAGACGGACGCTTGGGGATTGGATGCCGTTTCTGCCGGTTTGCAGAAGTGTCTGGGCGGCCCTTCAGGCAGCGCGCCGATCACCCTCAGTCCGAAGATGGAAGCGGCCATACGCCGTCGTCGCTGCGTGGAGCAGGGGATTCGTACGGCGGAACATCGCGACGGTGAAGAGGAGATGATCTACTCCAACTATTTCGATCTCGGCATGGTGATGGACTATTGGGGCCCCGAGCGCCTGAACCACCATACCGAAGCCACCAGCATGCTGTTCGCCGCACGGGAGTGTGCCCGAGTGATGCTCGAAGAGGGATTGGATCAAGGCATCGCGCGTCATGCGTTGCACGGTGAGGCGCTGGTCGCCGGTCTGGAAGGCATGGGGTTGCGCATTTACGGTGACAAGCAACACAAAATGAATAACGTGACCGGTGTGGTTATCCCTGAGGGCATACAGGGTGAGCAAATTCGCCAGTGCTTGCTGAATGATTTTGCCATTGAAATCGGCACCTCATTTGGTCCGCTACAGGGGGAAATCTGGCGCATCGGTACCATGGGGTATAACGCCCGCAAAGACTGTGTGATGCAAACCCTGAGCGCGCTGGAAGCGGTGCTCAACCGCCACGGTTTCCGCACGGTGCAGGGCGCGGCATTACAGGCGGCATGGGACCGCTATGATGCCAGCGCTGGAGTTGCGCGATGAGTTCGCCGTGGTTATCGCACTTTACGGCGCAATCGGCTGCCGAGCGGGTCATGTGGCGCTGCGATACCTTGGCAGAGATCAGCGAAGATACCGATCGGCTAACGCGGGTTTATCTGTCGCCGCAGCATTTGCGCGCCAATAGCTGCGTGGGTGAATGGATGCGGGAAGCTGGAATGCAGGTATGGCAGGATGCGGTCGGCAATATCTGTGGCCGCTACGAAGGCAATCTACCCGATGCGCCTGCGGTAGTGTTAGGTTCGCACCTTGATACGGTGCGCAACGCCGGGCGCTACGATGGCATGCTGGGCGTTTTGGCGTCCATTGAAGTGGTGCGCTTTCTGCATCAGCAACAGATTCGCCTGCCAGTGGCGCTGGAAATTGTAGGGTTTGGTGACGAAGAGGGCACGCGGTTTGGTATTACGCTGCTGGGCAGCCGAGGGTTGACCGGCACCTGGCCTGAAAGCTGGTTATCCTGTCAGGATGCGCAAGGTATAAGCGTGTCACAAGCGTTGTCGCAGGCAGGATTATGCCCGGAAGGGATCGGACGTGCGGCGCGTATGACACAAAGTATTGCTGCCTATCTGGAAATGCATATTGAGCAAGGACCCTGTCTGGAACTCGATGACGCCGCATTGGGCGTGGTGACAGCGATCAACGGTGCACGCCGGTTAAACTGCGTTTTTCAGGGAACGGCGGGTCACGCCGGTACGGTGCCTATGACGCAACGTCAGGATGCGTTGGCGGCAGCGGCACATTGGATGGTTGCGGTTGAACAACTGACACGAGAGCAGGGTGCCTGTTTGGTGGCAACCATCGGCACGTTGCAGTGTGCTCCGGGGGCGGCGAATGTGATACCGGGCGAGGTGCGTTTAACGTTGGACGTGCGCGGACCGGAGGAGAAGGCGCTGGCCACGTTGCTGGCGAACTTATTGTCTCATGGTGAGCAGATTGCACAGGCGCGCGGCTGCCGCTTTGAGGCTGAAGAGTATTACCGCATTGCGCCAACCCGCTGTGATGATGGACTACAGCGGGTGCTGCGTGACGCGGTTACTCAGGTGCAAGGTCGTGCTCCCGCTTTGCCGAGCGGTGCCGGACACGATGCGATTGCGATAGCAGAACGTTGGCCGGTCGGTATGCTGTTTGTGCGCTGCAAAGGGGGGATTAGCCACCACCCGGATGAGTCGATCATCACGGCGGATGTGGCGCAGGCGCTTCGCGCATGGTTGGCGGTGGTGCTTAGTTTTGGTGAGGAATAACGTTTTTACTGCTATATCGGCGAGGCACTTTTGTTCAATTTTGTTTGGCGCTGATTTTGGGTGTTCTCCCGCGTCGAATACTGCTGAGGAAAGGGGAGATGCCAGGATGAGCAGCATGGATGCTGCGAAAGCGCTCGCCGCGTCGGGAACGCGTCGAGCGCGGTCCGTCAGGCGGCGACCGTTTCCGAAGGCACCGCGCAGCGGCGGCATTCCGCAAAAAGCCCGGGGTCACGGGGTGGGGGCGACTGCACACCCCGTGTCGGGTGCGTGCCACGCGGGTGGCAGAGATACAGTGACGCTTTCGCGCACGAAACCTAACGCGGACATGGCATACATGTGATGCCTCGTTTCATCTAAACAGCATGACGGCCTGTGCCGTCTCACCTACTACAGTGTAAATCTATCTGCATCACGCCATGCTGGAAATGCTTCACGGTAGCTTTGCAGTGCTTCCAAAGACAACTCTGCGCTGATTTGCGCGGGCTGGTTCTCTGGCGCCCGTGCGACGATCTCGCCCAGCGGGTTGATTATCTGACTGTCACCCTGATAGCTGTGATCGTTGCCATCCGCGCCGACACGGTTGCATCCAGCCACATAGGCCTGATTTTCAATGGCGCGTGCCGCGAGCAGCGTACGCCAATGGTGTGCGCGCGGGGCAGGCCAGTTCGCCACGTACAGCGCCAGATCGTAGTCCTGGCGGTTGCGTGACCACACCGGAAAACGCAGGTCATAGCAAATTTGCGGCAATATCCGCCAGCCACGCCATTCGATATAGCCAAGCGACATTATTTTGATAACAGGCAGCTATGCTTCTTTGCCGCATATCAGGGCATAGGATGTAATCATTTTTAAGTCGGTTGGCTATAATCAGGCGCTCATGTCCGGCTTCAAAATGGTGATGCTCGTTGGCCATGCGAAACAGGTGGCGTTTGTCATAGTGATAAACGTCGCCCAGCGGTGAAACCAGCACAAAGCGGTTTACCGCGCCCTTGGGCGTGGAAACAGCAATAAGCGTGTTGCTTAATAGTGAAATAAGGGTGTTTCGGTGATTGAAGTAAATTTTACGCTGTTCTGAGATGGAAATTCCAAAGACCGGCGCTAAGGAGTAAGAAGGTATCATCAATAAAGGGTCTACGATTCCGTAAAATTTGGGTCATGCAACCGAGGCGCTTGATACCCGCGATGGCGTGTTCAACTGTAATACGGATGCCCGAGATTATTTTATTTTCTTGTTTTTGTTCAGGCGATAAAGGTCTTTTTCGAGTTCCTTTTTTTGGGATTTGTGTATTAGGATGCTGTTTCTCTATACCTTGAAAACCGGTATCTGCCCAGATGGTTACCTCAGGAGGAATATGGCGAATTATATCGACTTTATCGAGTAAGCGTTTATCGTGACGGCGCCCATTTTTGCTCATGGGGATAAATCCAATTTGCCTTGTTTCGTCAGTCATAATAAGCCCTTTTCGAGTGGTCTGTCTTTTCTTTCCCGAATACATTTTTTTTCGCCGACGCAGATTCTTAGGCTTTTGGACAGGTCGCTCTGTCCCATCAATAAAGACGTCTTTAACTCCAGGAAAGGCGCGAAAAAATTCCTCAGCAGAGCGAATTTGACGAGCGGGCAAAACACATTCTCGCCCCAAGGTCATCTCTAAAACCGGCAATAATATTTTTACCCAGCGACATACCCGTGTTCTATCTAAGAGCCTATCCCAATAGGATTTTATTCCAGACAATGATGCCGCAGGTAAAATGCAGCATCGCCTCATAATTTTCGACTTTCTTCTCCCAGCGAGTCAGAACCCGACGAAAGCGATTCATCCAGCTGTGCGTTCTCTCCACTACCCAGCGGTGAGCTTTAAAATCCGTGTTTTTGATGGCTTCCGACTCCTCTTTCCTTGACTGGATATGAGGTTCGTAACGACGACTTTTCAGACAGGCCTCCTGCCATCCGGCTTCATAGCCTTTGTCCAGACAGAGGCGGAGCTTTCTGCCGGGTCTGCCCGTCTGAAGGGCGTCGAGAGTATCAGCAACCAGCTTTATGTCGTGGGTATTTGCCCCTGAGACAACCAGAGAGAGGGGAAGCCCGTTCGCATCGGTCATCAGGCTACGCTTTACACCCTGTTTCCCCCGGTCTGTGGGATTCCGTCCTGTTTTTTTGAGCCTGCCAGCGGTGACTTCGTCATACAACCATCCATCGACAGCCATGACCAGTCGATAGCATCCAGCTGCTCGCAGGCCAGCAACCCGTTCTGCCAGAACCGTTCAAAAACTCCTGCATCCCGCCACTCCTGGAAGCGGCGGTGAGCGGAGCTTGACGAGCATATCCCGGTGGCATTCAGGGCATTCCACTGGCAACCCGTTCTGAGCACAAAGAGAATGGCGTTCATTGCGGCACGATTATCAACCCGCCTGCGATGCGTACCCAGCGGATGGTGGGTTTTGTGTTCCGGGAGCAACGGAACCATTTCCCCCAAGAGTTCATCGCTGATCTGCCACTTATTGATTGCCATACTTCCCTCAGAAATTGCCATTACTTATTAACTGACAATTCCTTTTGGGATAGGTTCTAAACCAAAAAGAAGTCCTTGCAAATCATAGGTCGGATAACATTTTAAATACAATAAAATAAAAAGCAGTTTATCTAATGGGGTTGGGATAAATCCTTTCTGCCCTGCACCCATCTGCCGCTCGTGATCTTTTCGATTCTTTTTCCGATAAATCAAATAACAAGCTGAAAATTCAGCGGCTAAATTTTTCAATTCTTCGACTGATAATCCAATGATTGCTTTACATAAACGATTATCTCGTAACAACCGCTCTTTGTTGATCATTTCAAACCTTTATTCTCTAAGTTAAACCTCTTTTTATTCTCAATAGCCTGACAAAAAATGCAAGTCTCTATTCAGCAACTAGTTTTATGTGCTGGCATGGTATCAACGCCGCCTGGCAGAAGGATTACCGGAGAAAAACATCAATCGCATGGCACCAATGCTGACGCTCACCACCATGGGGATCGCCCAGGAGACACGCGAGCATCAGGCGCTGATCGAAGAATACGCCCACTGGATTGAGCACGAACTGCTACGCACCCAGGAGAATGGGTTCACCCACTGCACCAGCGATCACCTTAATGAAGAGCAGCTCTGGGTCGATACGCTGTTTATGAGCGGCTTGTTCTACGCGCGCGCCAGTGCCTATCTCAATCGCCCAAGCTACCGGGATGAAGTCAGCTATCAGTTCCTGTTGCACATCAAGTACCTGATCGACAGGGATACCGGACTGTGGATGCACGGCTGGAACTTCACCGGTAACGGCAACTACGGCAAAGCACTGTGGGGGCGCGGTAACGGTTGGGCAGCCATCAGCACCGTTGATTTTCTTGAGATGCTGGATCAGCAAGATGCCAGCTACCAGATGATCCTCAACACCCTCCGCCGTCAGGCGGATGCAGACGTGCGCTATCAGGATGTTATAGCCAAGCGACTTAATTTTGATTACACCATATGGACTGAGAACAAACTCTCTGTATCGCAACCCATCTCTCTTTTTTTGCTTTTTGCTTGTGCCCATTTATGCTCAATTGGGTTAAGATCTGGCGAATATGTAGGCAAATACTCCACCATATACCCTGCATCGATGATGACTTGTTGAATATTATGTTTTTTGTGAAAAGTGGCATTGTCCATCATGATTACACTGTTTTTAGGGAGTACTGGGATAAGGACTTGTGTGACCCAGGCATAGAAAACATCGCTGTTAATATTGATATCAAATAATCCGATAGCAAACAGCGTTGTGCCTAATAAAGCGCCGATAACATTTGTTCTTCCCCTAGCTCCCCAGTTCTTCAGGCCAAAACAC
Organism: Symbiopectobacterium purcellii; assembly: GCF_052050035.1. Lineage (GTDB taxonomy): Bacteria > Pseudomonadota > Gammaproteobacteria > Enterobacterales > Enterobacteriaceae > Symbiopectobacterium > Symbiopectobacterium purcellii_A. The sequence goes on along the minus strand of NZ_CP189882.1, from coordinate 558,390 downwards.
CGTTGACCTTTTGGGGAATAGCCGTGAGTCCGTGGGGCATCGTGTGAAAAACCACTTTCATCAATAAAAACAATAGGTTTACCTTCTTTTTCATACTGTTGTTTTTTTTGTTGAAATCCCTGCCGGGCGTTTTCGTCGGCTTTCGGATGACGTAGAGTTTTTTTTATAGGTCAATCCCAGCTTTTTAAGCGCTTGCCAAATGGCCTTCTGACAAACGCCAAAACGCTCTGCACGTTCTTTTTGGTAAGCATCTGGATATTGTTCAACATCTTTTATCAACTCGGATTTATCGATCTTTCGCTGACGCGTGGTCGATGCTTTTGACTCTATTTGATTAATCCAACGCGATACAGAGGCAGGGCCAATCCGAAATTGCTTCGCTGTTTCTCGGATACTCAACCCGGCTTTGTTGAATAATTTAACATACTGATTTAAATGGGTATTATAAAATTTTAACGACTAAATTTTACTACCGTAATGCTTTTTATTGTGCTAACTATTTGATTTATCGCTCTAACAAAATACATTTTCTGTACATGCATCCCACCTAAAGAAGTTGTGAATCAAAACGTTAAATTATTCAACAAAGCCACTCAACCCTTCGTTTTTCCGTGTAGATATCACTTTACGTCTAAAATCAATTGAATAGCTCATTTAAATAATGTAATCAAAATTAAGTCGTTTAGCTATACATTCTCTGTAAATGCATTCTAACTAAAGAAGATGTAAATCAAACGGTTAAATTATTCAACAAAGTCGCGCACAGTTGGCAGCAGTGCTGGAAAGCCGGATTGCTACCACCGGATGCGGAACCGGCGTTCGTGCCATAAGCCGCACGCTAAACTTGGATGAAAAAAGCCCCGTGGCGGCCCGATACGCCCCGGGGCTGCCAGAGTTACTTCAGCCCGGCTAATGCCTCTGTCAACGCCAGCATGGTAAGCGACTGACCATACGCGCGCTGTTTGATGGCAATATTGGCTTTGTTGAATAATTTAACCGTTTGATTTACATCTTCTTTAGTTAGAATGCATTTACAGAGAATGTATTTTGTTAGAACGACAAATCAAATAGTTAGCACAATAAAAAGCATTCCGAGAGGAAAAATTAGTCGTTGAAATTTTATAATGCTTATATAAATCAGTATCTTAAATTATTCAACAAAGCCACTGTGCGCAAAAGTTTGCATCCCGCGCTGACCGCCCATCTGCAACAGACCCGGCAGTTGATGGCTTTTGCCCTCACGAATCAGGTTAGCCACCGCCGTATTCGCGAGCAACACTTCATACAGCGCGATGCGACCGCCACCGCGTCGTCGCACCAGCTGCTGCGCCACCACGCCTTGCAGACACATCGCCAGTTGGCTGCGCACGAAATCTTTCTCCTGTGCGGGAAACACATCCTGCAGGCGTTCTACCGCCTGGGCCGCGCCGCGCGTATGCAGCGTCGCCAGCACCAAATGCCCGGTTTCTGCCGCCGTTAACGCCAACCGAATGGTTTCACCGTCGCGTAATTCCCCCCAGCAGGATGACATCCGGATCTTCACGCCGCGCGCCGCGTAAGCCGTGGGCAAACGACGGGCAGTGCACGCCGATTTCACGCTGTTGAATCAGGCCGCGATCTGCCGAAGGCTCGGAGGCGTAGACAAACTCAATAGGATCTTCCAACGTAATCAAATGGCAAGCTTGCTGCTGCCTGAGCGCATTCACCATCGCCACCAATGTGGTGGATTTTCCACTGCCCGTTGCACCTGTCACCAAAATCAACCCAGCAGGGCGCGTGATTAACGAAGACAGAATCGGTGGCGCATGCAGTGTTTCCAACGCGTGCGCCGTCGTAGCAATGGTGCGTAGCGCAACGGCAATCCCGGCATGCTGACGAAACAGATGTGCGCGCAGCCGAATGCCACCGGGTGTGGTCAACGCGCCATCGACCTGCCCCTCGCGGTGTAATTGCTGGTGCTGAAAGTCTGTCAGCCAACTGTCTGCGCAGCGTTGCAACAAGCGTTGATTTGTAACGGCTGTAACTCGCCATCAATACGCCACATCGGCGGATATCCGCTACACAGGTGCAGATCGGAGGCATTCTGTTTTACACTACAGGTTATCCACTCATTGATATCCATAGATCCCATCTTTAGCATGACCATGAACCCGATTGAGCAGAACCTACAGAACGTCAGAGAGAAGATCGCTACCGCCGCCACGGCATGTGGACGCGACCCGCACGCGGTGACCCTGCTTGCCGTCAGTAAAACCAAACCTGTGGCGGCTATCGAAGAAGCAATTGCCGGTGGGCAGCGAGGCTTTGGGGAAAATTATGTACAGGAAGGCGTGGACAAGGTGCTTTATTTCCGTGAGGCCATGCCTCAGGTGGCATTACAATGGCACTTTATCGGACTGCTGCAATCCAACAAGAGCCGCCTGGTTGCCGAACATTTTGACTGGTGTCACACCGTCGATCGCCCTAAAATCGCCCAACGTCTGAGCGAACAACGTCCGGCGGCAATAGCGCCGTTGAACGTGTTGTTGCAGGTGAATATCAGCGGTGAAGCCAGCAAATCGGGGATCGCACCGGCCGATCTTCCCGCCCTGGCAGCCACCGTCGCGGCACTGCCGCACCTGACGCTGCGGGGCCTGATGGCAATTCCAGCACCGGAAAGTGACTACGTACGGCAATTAGCCGTATTTCAATCGATGAATGACCTGTTTGCGCAGTTAAAATTGCATTATCCTCAGGTGGATACCCTCTCCATGGGGATGACGGATGATATGGGCGCCGCCATTGCGGCAGGCAGTACGCTGGTACGCATCGGCACCGCCATTTTCGGGGCGCGTGACTATCCTCAGCATGTATAGGCCTCAGCATGGAAAGCCTATACAGGGATAATTCTCGCCATGGATAATCCCCTTCGGGGCTGAACGCTGCTACTGGCCGGTTGACGAACACGAGAGAACATAACGATGCAACACCGCAAACTCACCTTTATTGGTGCCGGAAACATGGCACAGGCCATAATTGCAGGGCTGGTTAACGGCGGTTATCCTGCCGATCGTATCCGCGTCTGCGCACCAAGCGCCACACGACGGGATGCGCTGGCACAGCGCTATGGCGTAATCAGCAGCGACGACAACCTCGCGGGCGCGCAGGACGCTGATGTCGTGGTGCTGGCGGTGAAACCGCAGTTGATGGCAAGCGTATGCGAGCCGTTACGCAACATGCTGAACGTACCGGGCAAGCTGGTGCTGTCTATTGCCGCTGGCGTCAGCGTAGCGCGTTTTCAAGCACTGTTAGGGGAGCCGCTAACGCTGGTGCGCATTATGCCCAACACCCCGTCGTTGGTGGGCAAAGGCATGAGCGGCCTTTACGCCCCCGCTAACGTATCGGCGGAAGATCGGGCCTTTAGCGCCGAACTGATGCAGAGCGTGGGTAAAGTATGCTGGGTTGAGCAAGAGAGCGGCATCAACGGCGTTATCGCCGCCGCAGGCAGTGCACCGGCCTACTTTTTCCTGTTTATGGAAGCGATGCAGCAAGAAGCCATTCGCCAGGGATTCACACCGGAAAGTGCCCGTCAGTTGGTGCAGCAGGCCGCACTCGGTGCAGCCGCACTGGTAGAAGCCAGTCCCGATACGCCGCTTGCAACGCTGCGTGAGAATGTGACGTCCAAAGGCGGCACCACCGCAGAGGCGCTGCGCGTGTTTAACGAACGCAAACTGACACAAATCGTCGCCGATGCCATGCAGGCTGCCGTGCATCGCGCGCAGGAAATAGAAAAACTGTTTTAACGCACCGTTATTCTCCCTATATCTGATAAGGAATTGATGTTTCTATGCTAACCCTGACGTTTCTGGTCAAGACACTGGTCGACCTGTATGTAATGGTGCTGCTGTTACGCATTTGGATGCAATGGTCACGCAGTGACTTTTATAACCCGCTGTCGCAATTCGTGGTGAAAATCACGCAGCCTATCGTCAGGCCGCTGCGCCGTATTCTGCCCGCACTCGGCCCCATCGATAGCGCATCGCTGCTGTTGGCGTTTCTGCTTACCACGTTGAAATACCCGCTGCTGATGCTGATTCAGGTAGGCGCTTTCGCGATAAGCCCGGTGAACTTGCTGGTGGGTTTGTTGGCACTGTTAAAATCCGCAGGCTATCTGGTGTTCTGGGTGGTGATCATCCGAGCGTTGATGAGTTGGGTGAGCCAGGGTCGCAGCCCAGTGGACTACCTGCTGTTCCAACTCACCGAGCCATTTATGGCGCCGATTCGCCGTATTATTCCAGCCATGGGCGGCATCGATTTCTCCGCCATGGCGGTAATTTTGATCCTGTATCTCTTTAACTACCTCGGCATGGACCTGTTCCCGGAATTTTGGTTCCTGCTGTGAGTGCCATAGCACTGCTGCCCTACGGGTTGGTCATTCGGCTCTATATTCAGCCGAAGGCCAGCCGTGACCAGATAGTCGGCCTGCACGGTGATGAGCTGAAACTCGCTATCACCGCGCCGCCGGTCGATGGTCAGGCCAACGCGCATTTAGTCAAATTCCTTGCCAAGCAGTTCCGGGTGGCAAAAGGCGCGGTGAACATTGAAAAAGGCGAGCTGGGCCGCCATAAACAGATTAGAATTGTTAATCCGCAGCACATTCCTACGGAAATCGCCGCATTGATCTCGCAGTAACCCACCGCAGGGAACTGAGCATCGCAACAGATAACTCCCCGCCATTCCCGACGATGGCATTAACATAATGCAGGACACACGCATGGATACCTCGAGGCAAAACGTCGTTTTAGCCACCGGCAACCCCGGAAAAGTTCGCGAACTCGCCGATCTACTGGCAGATTTTGGCATGAATATCGTCGCACAAACCGAACTGGGCGTTGATTCTGCCGAAGAGACCGGACTGACCTTTATCGAGAATGCACTGCTCAAAGCACGCCACGCGGCGCACATCACCGGGTTACCTGCGGTGGCTGATGACTCGGGTCTGGCGGTGGATGCGTTGGACGGCGCACCGGGCATCTACTCTGCACGCTACGCCGGGGTGGATGCCAGCGATCAAGCCAATCTGGACAAACTGCTTGATGCCATCAAGGATGTGCCTGACGAACAACGCGGAGCCAGCTTCCACTGCGTACTGGTCTACTTGCGCCGCGCCGATGCCCCGACGCCGCTGGTCTGCCACGGCCGCTGGCAGGGCGTGCTGACGCGAGCGGCGGTTGGCGAAGGCGGCTTCGGCTATGATCCTATCTTTTACGTGCCGAGCGCAGGCAAAACCGCCGCAGAAATGACGCGCGATGAGAAAAATGCGCTATCGCACCGTGGTCAGGCACTGCGTTTGCTGCTGGATGCGTTGCGTCATGCATAAACTGCCGCCGCTCAGCCTTTACATTCACATTCCGTGGTGTGTGCAAAAGTGCCCGTACTGCGATTTTAACTCCCACGCCCTCAAAGGCGAGGTGCCGCATCAGGAATATGTGGATCACTTATTGGCCGATCTGGATGCGGATCTGCCGCTGAGCGGCAACCGGGCTCTTAGTTCAATCTTTATCGGCGGCGGCACGCCAAGCATGCTAAGCGCAGAAGGTATGCAGGCGCTGCTCGATGGCGTGCGCGCCCGCTTGCCCCTCAGCGCGAATGCCGAAATCACCATGGAAGCCAACCCCGGCACGGTAGAGGCCGATCGCTTTAGCGGCTACCAGCGCGCAGGAATTAATCGAATCTCCATTGGCGTGCAAAGTTTCAGCCCGGAAAAATTAACGCGTCTCGGACGCATTCATGGCCCAGAAGAAGCTAAGCGTGCCGCGCATCTGGCGGCTGGACTTGGGCTGCGCAGCTTCAATCTGGACCTGATGCACGGCCTGCCGGATCAGACGCTGGAAGAAGCGCTGGACGATTTGCGTCAGGCGATTGCGCTCAATCCGCCGCATCTGTCGTGGTATCAATTGACGATTGAGCCGAATACCCTGTTCGGTTCGCGCCCACCGGTGCTGCCCGATGACGATGCGCTGTGGGATATCTTCGCGCAGGGCCATGCGTTGCTCACTGCCGCAGGCTACCAGCAATATGAAACGTCCGCCTACGCCAAACCGGGCTATCAGTGTCAACACAACCTCAACTATTGGCGTTTTGGCGATTATCTGGGGATTGGGTGTGGTGCACATGGCAAAATTACGCGTGATGACGGATCTATCTTGAACACCGTAAAAACCCGCCATCCGCGCGGTTATATGCGCGGCACTTACCTGGACCAGCGCAATGAGGTGCAAGCAGAAGACCTGCCGTTCGAATTCTTTATGAACCGCTTTCGGCTGCTGGAACCCGCGCCGCGTAGCGAATTCATTGCCTACACCGGCTTGGCCGAAAGCACTGTGCGCCCGCAAATAGACTGGGTGTTGGCGCAAGGCTATCTGACAGAAACCGAGACCCACTGGCAGGTTACCGAACACGGTAAGCTGTTTCTGAACTCCTTGCTGGAAGGGTTTCTGGCGGAATGATTGCAACCAGAAAAAGAAAAAACAGGTGAACGGTTAGATAATGCTGACCGTCACTTGTCCTCTGAATATTAATAACGCCTGTTTTTTGATTGTTGGCAAACCTGCGAGGTTATAATTTCACGCCCCTTGACGAACTCGAAGGACATTATCAATGATAATAAAAATATATTCCCCACCTACAATGCATACCGCTCTCAGCGTTCAAAATACAAACAGCACGGCGCACAAAAAAAATCTCTCTCGGTGTATCAGTTTTACCGAAAATTCAAGCAATGACATCAAAACAAAAGCAAAAGAAATATCATTAAAATATGACCTACTAGTCGATGATATTTTATATGACACACCTGGCGTTCTGAGAAATCAGCGGGAACGCCTGCACACTCTCGGACTTGCCGTCACGGCATTAGAGCTGCGCACAAAAACAGATTCGTCAAATGCGGGGAAAAACCAATACTTGATGTTGCTATTACCGAAAAGATAAAATATATATGCGATGCACTTCCTGTCAATGGAAAAAGAAACTTCACACACGATAATGCTTATCTGTTACGTGGAAATAATTTTATTTCTGAATTTCTTTCATCAAAGGAAACGTCCGTCGATAAGATAAGCTATGCGCAGTTGTTGAGTATCGGGGAAGAAATGAGAAAAAACTGTGCTGATCCCGCCGCCGTTGATCAAGTGGCAATAAAAAAATTCTCAACCGTTTGGGATCTGCGTACTACGTTAGCGGAATAGTAGTATTTAGTATTTTTGTTCGACGCGAGAATAACGTTAATCGCTGAAAACAGAGGATAAGGAGGCGTTGCCAACGCCTCCTCTTTACCTTAATGGGCTGCTTTTGCGCCACCACTGTCCCGCGTGAAATATTGCAACACGGCGGCCAACAATGCCGCCACCGAGCCGACAATAAAACCTGCAAGGTAGCCTTGCGCATTGCCCCAGCCACCAAAGTGGTCAATCATCCACCCGGCAAGCGGCGACGCGGGCAACGTGCCTAAAAATGTCAGCATCAGCAGCAGGCCCATTGCAGAACCGGATGCTTTCGGCGCATGGTCCGCCAGCATGGCGTAGTACACCGGGAATACCGCATTCAACCCCAGCCCCCACATTAACAGCACCACCCATAGCATGCTTATACCTGATACGAAAATCAGCGAGAACACGCATACCGCATACCAGGCTGACAGGAAAATCAATGTCCTGCGACGACCGATATGATCGGAGATATAGCCGAAGAACAGTTGACCGAACCAACCGGTGATGTACGGTACCACGCCGATGATGGCACCCAATGTATCCTGCTGGTTCATGGTAAAGACCACATAGGGTGCCAGGAACCACAGCCCCACCGTTTGTGAAAAGTTAATCAGACCCGCACCGATCACCGTCAGCAAAATATTGCGATTCGCCAGGACTTGTTTGGTTTCTGCAAACTGTTCTTTGAACGTCAGCACCTCGGCTTTGTTGAATAATTTAACCGTTTGATTTACATCTTCTTTAGGTAGAATGCATGTACAGAGACTGTATTTTGTTAGAACGACAAATCAAGTAGTTAGCACAATAAAAAGCATTACGGCTGGAAAACTTAGTTGTTGAAGTGTTATAATAATTATGTAAATCAGCATGTTAAATTATTCAACAAAGCCCAGCACCTCTTCCGGTTCGTCAGACGGCGCGGTCAACCCATGCGCATAGTCATTCACTTCCTGATAGCTTTTCGGCGTGGCAAACATCCATAGCATCACAGCCAGTACGTAACCAATGATCGGCGTCAACAGGAACACCAAACGCCAGTTCTCGCTGCCAAAGGTCGCCAAAATCCAGCTTGCCGCTAAACCGCCCAGTAACGCACCTACCGGGTACCCGGTGTGGTGCAAACCCAATGCAAAGCCACGGTGTTCTTTGGGCCAATATTCAGAACATTGAGCAATATTGGTGACTTCAGCCCCACCGGCAGCTCCCATGCCTAGCACGCGCCACAGTATGAATTGCCATAAGTTCAAACAGGTCGCTTTAATACCAATCAGGATCGAAAATGTGGTGAAAAACACCATATACCAGTAAGCGTCACATATAGACCGTATTGACGCCTATACAGATTTAAGATCGGTTTTCCACGGCAGAAGATCCCGGATCCGGTTCACCGGCCAGTCCTGGATATGCCCCAGCACATAGCGCAACCACGCTTCCGGTTCCACACCGTTCAGCCGGCAGGTGCCGATCAGCGAGTACAGCACGGCAGCACGTTCACCGCCCGCGTCTGAACCGGCGAACAGCCAGTTTTTCCGGCCCAGGGCAACACCGCGCAGTGCGTTCTCCGCGATGTTGTTGTCGATTTCCGCCCAGCCGTTGCTGCAGTACAGGTTCAGCGCATCCCACTGCTTAAGCAGGTACGCGAACGCCTTCGCCGTATCCGAGTGGCGCGACAGCACCTTCATCTGCCCCTGTATCCAGTCGTACAGCGATTGCATCAGCGACACGGTTTTCTCTTTCCGCACCGCCAGCCTTTCGTCTGCCGGACTACCGCGTATCTCCGCCTCGATGGCATACAGCTCACCGATGCGTCTCAGCGCTTCGGTTGTGATGTCAGTCGGAGTACGGACGTGAACGTCGTGGATTTTCCGCCGGGCGTGCGCCATGCAGGCCGCTTCCGCTAAGCGGCCGTCTTCGTACAGGGCATTGTAGCCACCGTAAGCGTCTGCCTGCAGGATGCCGCCGTATCCTGCAAGGTGCCGTTGCGGATGTACGCCCTTCCGGTCCGGCGAGTACGCGAACCAGACCGCCGGTGGAAGCTGTGAGCCCGCGTTGCGGTCGTCCCGCACGTACACCCACAGCCGGGCCGTGCGCGTTTTGCCGCTGCCCGGCTCCTGCACCGGTACAGGGATATCGTCGGTATGCACCTTGCCCGGCATCAGTACGTACCGGCGCAGCAGGTCGTTCAGTGGCTCCAGCAGTTCGCTGACCGCGCCGGACCAGCGACCCAGCGTGGCGCGACTCAGCTCCACGCCCTGACGACGGTATATAGCCAAGCGACTTAATTTTGATTACACCATATGGACTGAGAACAAACTCTCTGTATCGCAACCCATCTCTCTTTTTTTGCTTTTTGCTTGTGCCCATTTATGCTCAATTGGGTTAAGATCTGGCGAATATGTAGGCAAATACTCCACCATATACCCTGCATCGATGATGACTTGTTGAATATTATGTTTTTTGTGAAAAGTGGCATTGTCCATCATGATTACACTGTTTTTAGGGAGTACTGGGATAAGGACTTGTGTGACCCAGGCATAGAAAACATCGCTGTTAATATTGATATCAAATAATCCGATAGCAAACAGCGTTGTGCCTAATAAAGCGCCGATAACATTTGTTCTTCCCCTAGCTCCCCAGTTCTTCAGGCCAAAACACCGTTGACCTTTTGGGGAATAGCCGTGAGTCCGTGGGGCATCGTGTGAAAAACCACTTTCATCAATAAAAACAATAGGTTTACCTTCTTTTTCATACTGTTGTTTTTTTTGTTGAAATCCCTGCCGGGCGTTTTCGTCGGCTTTCGGATGACGTAGAGTTTTTTTTATAGGTCAATCCCAGCTTTTTAAGCGCTTGCCAAATGGCCTTCTGACAAACGCCAAAACGCTCTGCACGTTCTTTTTGGTAAGCATCTGGATATTGTTCAACATCTTTTATCAACTCGGATTTATCGATCTTTCGCTGACGCGTGGTCGATGCTTTTGACTCTATTTGATTAATCCAACGCGATACAGAGGCAGGGCCAATCCGAAATTGCTTCGCTGTTTCTCGGATACTCAACCCTTCGTTTTTCCGTGTAGATATCACTTTACGTCTAAAATCAATTGAATAGCTCATTTAAATAATGTAATCAAAATTAAGTCGTTTAGCTATATGTACGTAACTCTTCGTTTTCCTTTTGCAACCGCTTTAACTCTGCACGTTCATCATCGCTGAGTACGCCGTTGCTCTGCTCGCGTACCAGCGAGACCCATGTATGCAGGGTTTTGTTGCTTATGCCCAGCGACGCTGCTGCCCTGGCTATCGTATAGCCCTGCTCTGTTACCAGGGCAACGGCTTCCTTTTTAAACTCAGGGGTAAATTGTCGTTTATGGTTCACTAAACACCTCCGTTTTGGATGTAAGTTTAGTGTCCTGATTATTCAACCACTACACAGGTCTCCCCTTGATTGACAAAGACTTCCACAGAGGAGCGGTCGATAAAAATCCGCAGATCAAGCGTGTCACCGTCGGGCAGTGTCACACTGCGATAGCCGCCGACGCCCAGTCCGGATTGACTGCGATCCAACACCAACCTACGAGACTGTGTATCGACATAAAACCGGGTGACGTAGCGCCGATCATCGCTGACGGCAATCTCGATGCCGAAGCGTTCTGCTTGGCTTTTTTCAATATCCCACGCCATGTGAATTTCTGCCTGAAGTGCGCTGATCCCCAGCCTGCGCCGTTGGTTTTTCAGCGAAAAAGCGGGCAGGGTATGCGCTTCCCGGCGTAGTGCTTGCAGTTCCCGCGCTGGCATCATTCTGACGCGCCCTTGCGCATCCAGCGACAGTTCGGGCGGAAGCGTGAGGCATCCGGCCCAGCCGTCGGCCTGAGTGGGTCTCTCGGACTCCCACATAGGCTTTGTTGAATAATTTAACCGTTTGATTTACATCTTCTTTAGTTAGAATGCATTTACAGAGAATGTATTTTGTTAGAACCACAAATCAAATAGTTAGCACAATAAAAAGCATTCCGAGAGGAAAAATTAGTCGTTGAAATTTTATAATGCTTATATAAATCAGTATCTTAAATTATTCAACAAAGCCTCCCACATATCCATCCAACCGAACAGCAAACGGCGTCCATCGGCGGTGACGAAAGATTGTGGCGCATAGAAATAGTGACCGGAATCCAACTCCTGAAAATGCTGCTCAAGCGTAAAAGGGTGATCCGGTTGCCAGCGTCCCAAAATATAGTCGCTCTGAAAGCGATTACGATAGCGATAGCCTTCGGGCGTCATACCCTGTGGTGAAAACATCAGCAGGTATTTATCCCCAAGCGGGAAGAAATCCGGGCACTCCCACATGTAGCCCAACCAGCGATCGGCTTTAGCCAGCACCCCTTCCAGACGCCATTGGAACAGAGAGGTGCCGCTGTAGAGCAATACCTGACCCCGATCATTGGCATCACGCGCGCCCACCACCATAAACCAGCGGCCATTCTGCTTCCAGACCTTGGGATCGCGGAAATGCATGATGCCGTCGGGTGGGGTGACTATCACGCCATGCTTGGTGAAATGGAGGCCATCTTCGCTGGTGGCAATGCATTGTACCTGGCGGATTGCGCCGTCATTACCAACACCCTGTAACCACACGTGACCGGTATAGATAAGCGTAAGCACACCATTGTCATTCACGGCGCAACCGGAAAAACAACCGTCCCTGTCGAAAGCGTCCCCGGGTGCCAACGCAATGGGTTGATGCTGCCAGTGCACCAGATCGTGTCTTGTCATGTGTCCCCAATGCATGGGCCCCCAGTGTTCATCATAAGGATGGTGTTGATAAAACACATGATATAGCCAAACGACATTATTTTGATAACAGCCAGCTATGATTCTTTGCCGCATATCAGGGCATAGGATGTAATCATTTTTAAGTCGGTTGGCTATATCGCGTTGGATTAATCAAATAGAGTCAAAAGCATCGACCACGCGTCAGCGAAAGATCGATAAATCCGAGTTGATAAAAGATGTTGAACAATATCCAGATGCTTACCAAAAAGAACGTGCAGAGCGTTTTGGCGTTTGTCAGAAGGCCATTTGGCAAGCGCTTAAAAAGCTGGGATTGACCTATAAAAAAAACTCTACGTCATCCGAAAGCCGACGAAAACGCCCGGCAGGGATTTCAACAAAAAAAACAACAGTATGAAAAAGAAGGCAAACCTATTGTTTTTATTGATGAAAGTGGTTTTTCACACGATGCCCCACGGACTCACGGCTATTCCCCAAAAGGTCAACGGTGTTTTGGCCTGAAGAACTCGGGAGCTAGGGGAAGAACAAATGTTATCGGCGCTTTATTAGGCACAACGCTGTTTGCTATCGGATTATTTGATATCAATATTAACAGCGATGTTTTCTATGCCTGGGTCACACAAGTCCTTATCCCAGTACTCCCTAAAAACAGTGTAATCATGATGGACAATGCCACTTTTCACAAAAAACATAATATTCAACAAGTCATCATCGATGCAGGGTATATGGTGGAGTATAGCTAAACGACTTAATTTTGATTACATTATTTAAATGAGCTATTCAATTGATTTTAGACGTAAAGTGATATCTACACGGAAAAACGAAGGGTTGAGTATCCGAGAAACAGCGAAGCAATTTCGGATTGGCCCTGCCTCTGTATCGCGTTGGATTAATCAAATAGAGTCAAAAGCATCGACCACGCGTCAGCGAAAGATCGATAAATCCGAGTTGATAAAAGATGTTGAACAATATCCAGATGCTTACCAAAAAGAGCGTGCAGAGCGTTTTGGCGTTTGTCAGAAGGCCATTTGGCAAGCGCTTAAAAAGCTGGGATTGACCTATAAAAAAAACTCTACGTCATCCGAAAGCCGACGAAAACGCCCGGCAGGGATTTCAACAAAAAAAACAACAGTATGAAAAAGAAGGTAAACCTATTGTTTTTATTGATGAAAGTGGTTTTTCACACGATGCCCCACGGACTCACGGCTATTCCCCAAAAGGTCAACGGTGTTTTGGCCTGAAGAACTGGGGAGCTAGGGGAAGAACAAATGTTATCGGCGCTTTATTAGGCACAACGCTGTTTGCTATCGGATTATTTGATATCAATATTAACAGCGATGTTTTCTATGCCTGGGTCACACAAGTCCTTATCCCAGTACTCCCTAAAAACAGTGTAATCATGATGGACAATGCCACTTTTCACAAAAAACATAATATTCAACAAGTCATCATCGATGCAGGGTATATGGTGGAGTATTTGCCTACATATTCGCCAGATCTTAACCCAATTGAGCATAAATGGGCACAAGCAAAAAGCAAAAAAAGAGAGATGGGTTGCGATACAGAGAGTTTGTTCTCAGTCCATATGGTGTAATCAAAATTAAGTCGCTTGGCTATAACGGCCATCACAGTACGCCAACCCGTTCGGATCGTTCATCCAGCCCGTGGGGGGCTCGAGATGGAAAGCAGGGTAAAAACGCGCTTTTCGCTGCTTTTCCAGCAGGCGTTGGGCCTGACTCGCATAGTGAAGAGTTTGGTTTTTTATCATGGCATGTCATCGTTGCTGAACAACGGTTCCGCTGGAGAGAGCCGCCCGGATTGGATGATAAAAATTGTCGACGTTGACGCTGATACTGGCAAACAGTCGTGTCGGGTAACTGAGAGATATATCACGATTATTGGCGCTAACTCGTTAATAATACGTTATTTGTATTGTTTTTTGTAAGTTTGGTTTCCCAAAAGCGGCACAGACGCTCATGACAAAACGGTGAGAGAACGCCTTGCGCTTATTAACAGGGGTAAGTATACTGACGCGTCATTTTTTCAGCCGCATACACACACGTTCCTTGCTTCCATGGGCCGCGGCTGACCCTGACAGGAGGCTGAAAAATCCGTAAGGAGCTATTCGATGCGTCATTACGAAATCGTATTTATGGTCCATCCTGACCAAAGCGAACAGGTTCCGGGCATGATCGAGCGCTACACTGGTGCTATCACTGGTGCAGAAGGCAAGATCCACCGTCTGGAAGACTGGGGCCGCCGTCAGCTGGCTTACCCCATCAACAAACTGCACAAGGCTCACTACGTTCTGCTGAACGTTGAAGCACCGCAGGAAGTGATCGATGAGCTGGAAACTAACTTCCGCTTCAACGATGCCGTTATCCGCAGCATGGTTATGCGTACCAAACACGCTGTAACTGAAGCGTCTCCGATGGTGAAAGCGAAAGACGAACGCCGTGAGCGTCGTGATGAATACGCTGAAGCCGGTGATGATGCTGAAGCTGGGGATTCTGAAGAGTAATTGCCGTGGCGACCGCTAATCGTCTGGAACTGTCTGGCATGATATGCAAGGCACCGGTACGAAAGGTCAGCCCGTCGGGCATTCCCCACTGCCAGTTTGTGCTTGAGCACCGCTCGGTACAGGAGGAAGCCGGACTTCGTCGGCAAGCATTGTGCCGTATGCCCGTGATTGTCAGCGGACGTGAGTCGCAAGCAATTACCCACAGTATAACGGTCGGTATGCACATCAGGGTTCAGGGCTTTATTTGCAGCCATCAAGGGCGCAATGGGCTGAACAAACTGGTGTTACATGCCGAGCAGATTGAATTGATAGATTCTGGAGACTAGCCAAATGGCACGTTATTTCCGTCGTCGCAAGTTCTGCCGTTTCACCGCGGAAGGCGTTCAAGAGATCGACTATAAAGATATCGCAACGCTGAAAAACTACATCACTGAAAGTGGTAAAATTGTCCCGAGCCGTATCACCGGTACTCGTGCCAAGTATCAGCGTCAACTGGCCCGTGCTATCAAGCGCGCGCGCTACCTGTCTTTGTTGCCGTACACTGATCGTCATCA
Source organism: Symbiopectobacterium purcellii (assembly GCF_052050035.1). GTDB lineage: Bacteria > Pseudomonadota > Gammaproteobacteria > Enterobacterales > Enterobacteriaceae > Symbiopectobacterium > Symbiopectobacterium purcellii_A. The sequence goes on along the minus strand of NZ_CP189882.1, from coordinate 543,280 downwards.
GTAATCGGCCACAGTCCACTAACGAGACTTTGAGAGGATAAGGTAATGCAAGTTATTCTGCTTGATAAAGTAGCAAACCTGGGCAGCCTGGGTGATCAGGTAAACGTTAAAGCGGGCTATGCTCGTAACTTCCTGGTTCCGCAGGGCAAAGCTGTGCCGGCAACCAAGAAAAACGTTGAGTTCTTCGAAGCGCGTCGCGCAGAACTGGAAGCCAAACTGGCTGACGTTCTGGCTGCTGCTCAAGCGCGTGCTGCGCAACTGACTGAACTGGGTACCGTTACCCTGGCGTCCAAAGCGGGCGACGAAGGTAAACTGTTCGGTTCTATAGGTACGCGTGACATCGCTGATGCTGTCACTGCTGCTGGCGTTGCTATCGCAAAAAGCGAAGTTCGGCTGCCGAACGGCGTACTGCGTACGCTGGGCGACCACGAAGTTAACTTCCAGGTTCACAGCGATGTGTTCGCTACGCTGAACGTGCTGGTTGTTGCTGAATAAGCAATGCCACGGTGCCTTCGGGCGCTGAGCGTTATGCGTGAAACGCCGACCTTCGGGTCGGTGTTTTGCGTTTTAGGGGCGATCAGTCAGCACTGCAAAGGGAATTGGGCGTATGCTAACCCGGTTTATGACGGGAGGTTCTCGCTATGTCCACAGCCATTGATGTACCGCGTATTCACTTACAGCGGGTTTATGATGTGCACTCACCTTTTGCTCACCCCGCGTTTCTGGTGGATCGGCTTTGGCAACGCGGTGTTCGAAAAGCGCGACCGGAAGGCGCTCAGTGGCTTAAAGAGGTTGCGCCCAGCACGGCACTGCGTCAGGCATTCCACGCAGCGCCAGACGCGTGGGACACTTTTGTTACGCAGTATTGCGCCGAACTGGCACAACAACGCCATTGGCAAGTCATTACGTCGGTGTTAGCGTGCTCGGGTGAAGTCACATTGCTCTATGCCAGCAAAGAGCCGCAGCGCAATCATGCGCAGGTACTGCGCGATTTTCTGCTCGCGCAGTGTAGCGCCTGAAGCAACCTTAACGCGTGCGAAGAAATACGCCATCGGATTGGCGGGTGAAATGCACCTGCTGGCCATCCGCGGTTTCAATCTCCAGTTCAGACACCATTCCCTGTGGATTGAGCCGCAGTTTGACCTGTTGCCCGGCACGCAGGTTGCTCAGCGGCTTGTCCCTTCCTTCCACCTGAGCCATTGCAAAAACATCGTTGACGGGTAGGTTATTATCCCTGAACAACTGCGCCAGCGTTTGTCCTGCGGCAATCGGATAGGTCTGCCAGGCCGGCGCAGTGTGCTCTACCGGCGCGGACGTGTTATCAGCGAGGTTGGCGTGCATCGGGGCTGATTCACTCAGGGTGATGGGGGTCGCTGATGGCGGAGTGCGCGATGTTGACGGCGAATAGGGCCACAGCAGTGCGATCAGCAGCAGTGCGAAGGCAATCAGAATCGCACGGCGGTGGAAGGCAGGCAGCGGATCCATCCAGTGGTAGCTATCAGGGTGATGCCACAGCCCTCTCAAGGCGTCACGCACGCGCTCACGCAGTGCTGACAGGGGGAGAGAGGACGCATTACGCTGTTTTTCAGCCCGAGCCAAAGGCAAACGCGGAAGAACGCGTAGAACGCTGCGAATCAGCGCTTGATAATCCCTTGCGAGGGCTACTCGTTTCCTGGGCGCGATTCTGCCCATGGTGACCTCTCTTGCAACGATAGCAACCTGTAAAGCTGCCCAGTATATAGGTAACGCGCCAACGAAAGTAATACAAGAGTCATAATCGCTAACGTGTTGATGCTTAAGGTAACAAATTTGAAAGAAAGTGGAACCCTTAGTATAGAATAGGGCATGGTATTCGCTCGCCTTTCATACTGACAGCGCCGATTTTTTTGGCTGTGCTCCGATTTTCGCAGTCCTGCGCCCTGCCAACGCCTCTGCAACGTGCAAGTATGACGGGTATAACGATCGCACAGAAGATTTTACCCTGCCGTCCAGCGCTGTTATGCTGCGTTTTCATTTTTTTACACAATGAGGAACATCCATGAGCACCCCTTCTTATGAGAGCGTTGAGGCGCAGGCCAGTTACGGTATTGGTTTGCAGGTTGGCCAACAGTTGCAAGAATCTGGCCTGGAAGGGCTGATCCCTGAAGCCCTGGTGGCAGGTCTGCGTGATGCACTGGCAGGTAATGCGCCCGCCGTTCCTGTGGATGTTGTACATCGCGCGCTGCGTGAAATTCATGAACGTGCTGATGCGGTGCGCCGTGAAAACCAGCAAGCGTTGGCTGTTGAAGGGCAAAATTTCCTGGCAGACAACGCCGGTAAAGACGGCGTTAACCAGACGGAGTCCGGTTTGCAATTCCGCGTGCTGACCCAAGGTGAAGGGGCTATCCCCGCACGTCAAGATCGTGTGCGTGTACACTATACGGGTCGCCTGATCGATGGCAGCGTGTTCGATAGCTCCGTGCAGCGTGGACAGCCGGCAGAGTTTCCGGTGAGCGGCGTTATTCCTGGCTGGATTGAAGCGCTGACGCTTATGCCGGTCGGTTCCAAATGGGAACTTTATATTCCGCATAACCTGGCGTATGGCGAACGTGGTGCAGGTGCATCCATTCCGCCGTTCAGCGCGCTGATTTTTGAAGTTGAACTGCTGGAAATCCTCTAATGCAGGCGCAGGGGGCGTTGAATGATGCTCCCTGCAAATCCTGATAAAGACGGTTCAAACGGGCGGGTTCAACGCCCACTGTGACGCTATATCGCTTACGGCTTCGTCAACGGTGCTTTCATTCATGATATGGATGACAGGGCAGGGGATCTTCTCCAACCATTAAACTAGTTGCTGAATAGAGACTTGCATTTTTTGTCAGGCTATTGAGAATAAAAAGAGGTTTAACTTAGAGAATAAAGGTTTGAAATGATCAACAAAGAGCGGTTGTTACGAGATAATCGTTTATGTAAAGCAATCATTGGATTATCAGTCGAAGAATTGAAAAATTTAGCCGCTGAATTTTCAGCTTGTTATTTGATTTATCGGAAAAAGAATCGAAAAGATCACGAGCGGCAGATGGGTGCAGGGCAGAAAGGATTTATCCCAACCCCATTAGATAAACTGCTTTTTATTTTATTGTATTTAAAATGTTATCCGACCTATGATTTGCAAGGACTTCTTTTTGGTTTAGATAGAACACGGGTATGTCGCTGGGTAAAAATATTATTGCCGGTTTTAGAGATGACCTTGGGGCGAGAATGTGTTTTGCCCGCTCGTCAAATTCGCTCTGCTGAGGAATTTTTTCGCGCCTTTCCTGGAGTTAAAGACGTCTTTATTGATGGGACAGAGCGACCTGTCCAAAAGCCTAAGAATCTGCGTCGGCGAAAAAAAATGTATTCGGGAAAGAAAAGACAGACCACTCGAAAAGGGCTTATTATGACTGGCGAAACAAGGCAAATTGGATTTATCCCCATGAGCAAAAATGGGCGCCGTCACGATAAACGCTTACTCGATAAAGTCGATATAATTCGCCATATTCCTCCTGAGGTAACCATCTGGGCAGATACCGGTTTTCAAGGTATAGATAAACAGCATCCTAATACACAAATCCCAAAAAAAGGAACTCGAAAAAGACCTTTATCGCCTGAACAAAAGAGTCTGTAAAGAATTTTGTGTAAATGGCTCCATTGCTTAACCGGAGATTCGTTCTCCATACATCAACATGAATTGGCTCATAGCAGGTTTCCAGTCTCTGATTGGCAAGGTCCATTTAGCAGAGATATTATGCAAGGCTAGATAGAGTAATTTTATCACCGAGTCATCCGTTGGAAATATTCGTCGCGTTTTCGTTATCTTGCGCAATGAAGCATTTAACGACTCTATCGCGTTGGTGGTGTAGATAACCTTGCGGATCTCCGGCGGAAAGTCAAAAATGACGATGAGACGTTCCCAATTATTTCTCCACGACGGGCTGATCGTCGGGAACTGCTCATCCCATTTGGCCGCGAAGGCATCCAGGGCCTCTTCAGCGCCCTCTAGCGTTGCGGAACTATAGATGGTGCGCAGGTCAGCAGCAACGGCCTTACGCTCTTTCCAGCCGACGTAGCGCAGCGAGTTCCGCACCTGATGCACAATGCAGAGCTGTACCCGCGTATGCGGGTAAACAGCTTCAATGGCATCAGGAAAGCCTTTCAGGCCATCGCAGCAGGCGACGAAGATGTCCTTTAGCCCACGATTTTTCAGTTCTGTCATCACAGATAACCAGAACTTGGCCCCCTCAGTTTTGGCTATCCATAGCCCCAGCAGCTCTTTTTCGCCCTGGCCGTTGACGCCGAGGGCCAGATAAACAGACTTGTTGGCCACGGCTCCGCCGTCCTGGCTTTTGACAACAATACAGTCAAGGTAAACAATGGGATAAAGCGCATCCAGCGGCCGTTGCTGCCAGCGCTTAACTTCATCCATCACAGCATTGGTCACTTGAGAAATGAAGCCAGCGGAAACATCGACCCCGTAGACTTCTTTAAAGTGTGCCTGAATATCACGGGTTGATAACCCTCTGGAATAGAGAGAAATAATGCGGTCATCGAAGCCGTTAAGCTGTTTTTCGTTCTTACCGATCAGTGTCGGCTCGAAGGTACTGTTGCGGTCGCGCGGAATATCGAGCTCGATCTCCCCATTTTGGCTACGTACGCTCTTGGATGTCTTGCCATTGCGGGAGTTGCCTGAATGATTACCTGCCGGGTCATGCTTAGCATACCCAAGGTGCATCTCCATCTCAGCTTGAAGAACCCGTTCCGCCAGTCTTTTAGTCAGCACCTTGAGTAGGCCTGATTCACCCAGCAGATCCTGAGGGGAGTGACAATCTTGAAGCAGTTGGTCAATAAGTTCGTTGCTGATAGGCATTTTGTTATCCTTTGAAGGTTTTCCTCAAAATGCCATTTACACAGATTATTTTACAGTCTCTTGAACACGCCATCGCGGGTATCAAGCGCCTCGGTTGCATGACCCAAATTTTACGGAATCGTAGACCCTTTATTGATGATACCTTCTTACTCCTTAGCGCCGGTCTTTGGAATTTCCATCTCAGAACAGCGTAAAATTTACTTCAATCACCGAAACACCCTTATTTCACTATTAAGCAACACGCTTGTTGTCGTTCTCCGTCTGCGCGGCTTCCAGCAGGCGATCGACTTCGGGGTTAACGTAGTGCGAGGTGTTTGAGAACGGTAAGCCGACGCGGTAGTTCTTCGACCAGTAGAGACGCTGTACGCCTGCGGTTGGATCGTACAAGTTGGCAAACATGTTTAACGCCAGCGCAAAGTCGCGATCGTTGTACACTCGTTTGGTGTGCGATGAAATGTCCGATGAACGCAGCGTTACTGCAACCCCAATTTTTGCCAATGCTGCCCGGCTTTGTTGAATAATTTAAGATACTGATTTATATAAGCATTATAAAATTTCAACGACTAATTTTTCCTCTCGGAATGCTTTTTATTGTGCTAACTATTTGATTTGTCGTTCTAACAAAATACATTCTCTGTAAATGCATTCTAACTAAAGAAGATGTAAATCAAACGGTTAAATTATTCAACAAAGCCATGCTGCCCGTGTGAAATCGGCGATACGACGGAAAGCATCGTCATAGGTGTTGTAGTCCAGCGTGATGCTAAAGCGAGTGCCGTCTGCGCCGCGCGGGTATCCGGCTTCATCCAGCAGGCGGTTGGCGGCCGCCAGATCGAAGGGGTACGGGGTCGGCGACGGATCGTGGAAGGTTTTCAAACCGGGGGCAACGGGAGATGCCGTGGGCGTCGCCAGACCGAAGTAGGCAATGCGCACCAGTGCATCCCTGTCAATGGCGTGAGAAAACGCCTGGCGCACACGCAGGTCTTTGAAAATATTGTCATCCAGATTGAATTGCAGCGATGCGACGCTGTAGGAGTAATTGTTCCCTTTAGTGTCAAAGCCCAGCTTACCCTCTTTCTTCAAACGGGCAATTTCACTCAGTGCAACAGGCGTTCGGTAAGCGATGTCCGCATCACCGGTTTCCAGCGCCAGCGTGCGCACCACGGCATCCGGCGAGAACTTGACGATCAACTGGTCCAGATAGGGTTTTGGGGGATCCCAGTAGTTGGGATTGCGTTTATAGACAATGTGGCTGCCGCGTACCCATTCGCTGAAAATATACGGACCGGTGCCTACTGGCGCATTGTTATTGTCATTCTTCAGCGGATCGCTACCCGGCACGTCATAAATGTGTTTTGGCAGAATCGGCGTTTCGCCGGCGGCAAACGCGCGCAGCAAATAAGGGGCCGGGTGTGATAACTCAAAGACGGCAGTCAGCGCATCGGGGGTTTTAATAAACTAGTTGCTGAATAGAGACTTGCATTTTTTGTCAGGCTATTGAGAATAAAAAGAGGTTTAACTTAGAGAATAAAGGTTTGAAATGATCAACAAAGAGCGGTTGTTACGAGATAATCGTTTATGTAAAGCAATCATTGGATTATCAGTCGAAGAATTGAAAAATTTAGCCGCTGAATTTTCAGCTTGTTATTTGATTTATCGGAAAAAGAATCGAAAAGATCACGAGCGGCAGATGGGTGCAGGGCAGAAAGGATTTATCCCAACCCCATTAGATAAACTGCTTTTTATTTTATTGTATTTAAAATGTTATCCGACCTATGATTTGCAAGCACTTCTTTTTGGTTTAGATAGAACACGGGTATGTCGCTGGGTAAAAATATTATTGCCGGTTTTAGAGATGACCTTGGGGCGAGAATGTGTTTTGCCCGCTCGTCAAATTCGCTCTGCTGAGGAATTTTTTCGCGCCTTTCCTGGAGTTAAAGACGTCTTTATTGATGGGACAGAGCGACCTGTCCAAAAGCCTAAGAATCTGCGTCGGCGAAAAAAAATGTATTCGGGAAAGAAAAGACAGACCACTCGAAAAGGGCTTATTATGACTGACGAAACAAGGCAAATTGGATTTATCCCCATGAGCAAAAATGGTCGCCGTCACGATAAACGCTTACTCGATAAAGTCGATATAATTCGCCATATTCCTCCTGAGGTAACCATCTGGGCAGATACCGGTTTTCAAGGTATAGATAAACAGCATCCTAATGGCTTTGTTGAATAATTTAACGTTTTGATTTACAACTTCTTTAGGTGGGATGCATGTACAGAAAATGTATTTTGTTAGAGCGATAAATCAAATAGTTAGCACAATAAAAAGCATTACGGTAGTAAAATTTAGTCGTTAAAATTTTATAATACCCATTTAAATCAGTATTTTAAATTATTCAACAAAGCCCATCCTAATACACAAATCCCAAAAAAAGGAACTCGAAAAAGACCTTTATCGCCTGAACAAAAACAAGAAAATAAAATAATCTCGGGCATCCGTATTACAGTTGAACACGCCATCGCGGGTATCAAGCGCCTCGGTTGCATGACCCAAATTTTACGGAATCGTAGACCCTTTATTGATGATACCTTCTTACTCCTTAGCGCCGGTCTTTGGAATTTCCATCTCAGAACAGCGTAAAATTTACTTCAATCACCGAAACACCCTTATTTCACTATTAAGCAACACGCTTAATGTCGTTAACGTTAGCAAAGGTGCTTCTGGCTCGTGGGTGGATTTGTTTTAGCAACTGAATGGAATAGGCCACGTCAGCGGAAGTAAAAGGCTGGCCGTCGTGCCATTTCACTCCCTGACGCAAATGAAAAGTATAGGTTTTGCCATCGGGGCTGATATCCCAGGATGTTGCCAGCTGCGGCTGTGGATTAAGGTCGTAATCGTAGGTCAGCAGCCCTTCCGTGACTTTGCCACTGACCGCAATCGCTTGTTGAGCGACGGTCGCGAGTGAAACCAATGTGGATGGCTCACTGGACAGTATAGCCAAGCGACATTATTTTGATAACAGCCAGCTATGCTTCTTTGCCGCATATCAGGGCATAGGATGTAATCATTTTTAAGTCGGTTGGCTATATCAGCGTCAGTGCACCGCCGCGCTGCGGCGTGGTGGCAGCGTGTGCGCTGGCAGCCAGCCACCCTGAAAGCAGCAGGGCGTTGCCTCCCCAGCGAGACAAACGGGTAAACCATGACATAAAACCCCCTGGTTGAAGATCAAAAAAACAAAAATGAGCGAATGAAATTCAACCTAACAAATATATATTTTATATTGTATAAACTTTATGGGATAACCAATTGCGTAAACTGGAAATGCACGCCACACGGCCTGTCAATGCCTACCATTAACCGTCTCACAGCGCTTTTTCTTCCTCCCCGAGCACAATCATTTTCTGAGGAGCATGGAGCCATATGCTTTTTACACGCGTCGGTTTGCGAAAAGCCACCGTACCCGCGGGGGGCATCGGCATACGCTCGCAACGTGTCAATTCAATACCGTCATTATCTATTTGATCAAGTTGGCTCAGGCGGTGAGATTTTTGAAGCGCGTGGGGTATAAATTCCCCTGTACTGACGTGAAACAAGCGGGAAAGACTGTCTAGCTTCATCAACTTCACATCCATAGACGCTCAGGTGGCAACACGCCCCCGAAATAACGGCGCTATTATGCTGATAAATAAAGGTATGTCTGTCAAAAATCGGTCTGTTTAATAGACCGTATGGCAAACAGGCTACGGATGCGCAGTGCTGGATTGCACGGCACTTGCGGGGATGATGGGGAGTGCTTCATCGTGGTGGATGCGTGCGCGTAACGAATCGTCCGGCTTTTCTTTGCCGGAGCGCGAATAGTCATAAGGCAACAGCAAGGTATCCATAAAGGCAGAAAACGGCATATCGAGGATCACCAGTGGCGTCATGGCCCAACTGGCATCTTCACTGTGCAGGGCGTCCATATTCGCACGCGTACCAGAGTAGTACCCCTGATGGGGACCGGTGTGCGTCATCACACTGGAACAGCCGCCGGTAACTGCCAGCCCGCTTCCTGCTATCAATAAAGAGAGTGCAGTACGTCTCAGTACTTTCATATCGCTGTCCATTGAGAAATGGTCGGCTCACGCCAAGCCTTGCCACGGTATAACAGGCTATAAGTAAGATGTCATGTTTTGTGCTGTGGTGGTAGTACTTCATTTTCCGATAAATTTTTCGGAAAAGGAAAAATTGCTTCGATCGCGGCCTTGAAAGTTTGAGCCCGGTCCCCATCTTTATGGTAGCCCCAGACTCTGACGCTATGCCGAGAGGGTAGCCGATGGGGTATAGGGCCTGTCTATCAAAGAAGGCTCATATCAATCCTCGCTGAATGTTTAGGAGGCTGTAATGCGCAATTTCGATTTTTCTCCCCTGTATCGTTCCGCCATCGGTTTCGATCGTCTGTTTAATCTGCTGGAAGCCGGACAAAGTCAGGGTAACGGTGGGTATCCTCCCTACAATGTTGAACTGGTGGATGACAACCATTACCGCATTGCCATCGCTGTCGCGGGTTTTGCCGAGCATGAGTTGGAGATTACCGCTCATGACAATCTGCTGATTGTGAAAGGCGCACACGGCGGTGAGCCGGTAACACGTAACTATCTCTATCAGGGTATTGCTGAGCGCAATTTTGAGCGCAAATTCCAGTTGGCTGAGCACATTCAAATTACCGGTGCCAATCTGGAACATGGCTTGTTGTATATCGACCTGGCGCGCGTGGTGCCGGAAACGATGAAGCCGCGCCGTATTGATATCAAGTAAGACGACGTTAACCTTTAACACCCAGTTTTAACGCCCGCCCGCCGTTAGGGGGCGAATTCGGTGGAGCCTGTCTGCTCCTCTGAAGGCACATTATCGCTTCAAAGAAGGAGTCACATTATGCGTAACTATGATTTATCACCGCTGCTGCGTCAGTGGATCGGTTTTGACAAATTGGCCAGCTCAATGCAGGGCAGTCAGGAGGCCGTTGAGTTTCCTCCCTACAACATTGAGAAAAAAGACGACAACCACTATCGCATCACGCTGGCCCTGGCCGGGTTTCAGCAAAGCGAACTCGCGATCGAAGTGGAAGGGCCACGTCTGACGGTTAGCGGTACGCTGACGCTGCCGGAGAAGAAAGTGGAATATCTGCATCAGGGACTGGCGTTTAAACCGTTCACCCTGAGCTTTACGCTGGCGGAGCACCTGTCTGTCTCCGAGGCGAAATTTGAACTCGGTTTGCTGCATATTGATCTGGTGCGTGAAGTACCGGCAGAACTGCAACCGCAGCGTATCGCCATTGGCGGCAACCGCCCTGAGTTGAGGCACGCTCCTGAATCGGCCAGCGATGCTTAATCCGTAAAATAACGCGCAAAGTTTGTTACCTATCCCCGGTTTTGCCGGGGATTTTTATTTCCCTATCACCCATAAGGATTTGTGCTGGAAGGCACGGATTCTCGCTTCCCCTTCTGCCAGACTGCCTGTCAGTGGCGCTTTTGTCGCGTAGGTCTAGGCTGTGTCCCTTAATTAATTTTCACTGATTGGAAATGAGAAAAACACATCGAATCTGTTCGTTTTTTGGACTGATTTTGGTTTTTTTTACTGTCAAAAACAGCCTGCTTTGTACGATTTTTCATCTATCGTGCAATTAAGGGACACAGCCTAGACTGATTTTCAAGCGAAAGACGGCTGCACAAGGATACGGCTATGAGTGATATAGCCAACCGACTTAAAAATGATTACATCCTATGCCCTGATATGCGGCAAAGAAGCATAGCTGGCTGTTATCAAAATAATGTCGCTTGGCTATATCGCACTGACCGTGAGTATGCTGGCGTTAGTAGCAGTATTGGGGTTGTGGATAGGCAATTGGCGCATCTACGGCGTTGGCTTGGGCATTGGTGGCGTGCTGTTTGGCGGCATTGTGGTCGGGCATTTTGCCCAATATTTCCAGTTCACCCTCAACAACGACATGCTGCACTTCATTCAGGAGTTTGGGCTTATCCTGTTTGTCTACACCATCGGCATTCAGGTGGGCCCCGGCTTCTTCTCTTCTTTACGCGTTTCTGGCCTGCGGCTAAACGGCTTCGCGTTACTGACGGTGCTGTTGGGCTGTATCGTCACCATCATTATAGCTAAACGACTTAATTTTGATTACATTATTTAAATGAGCTATTCAATTGATTTTAGACGTAAAGTGATATCTACACGGAAAAACGAAGGGTTGAGTATCCGAGAAACAGCGAAGCAATTTCGGATTGGCCCTGCCTCTGTATCGCGTTGGATTAATCAAATAGAGTCAAAAGCATCGACCACGCGTCAGCGAAAGATCGATAAATCCGAGTTGATAAAAGATGTTGAACAATATCCAGATGCTTACCAAAAAGAACGTGCAGAGCGTTTTGGCGTTTGTCAGAAGGCCATTTGGCAAGCGCTTAAAAAGCTGGGATTGACCTATAAAAAAACTCTACGTCATCCGAAAGCCGACGAAAACGCCCGGCAGGGATTTCAACAAAAAAAACAACAGTATGAAAAAGAAGGTAAACCTATTGTTTTTATTGATGAAAGTGGTTTTTCACACGATGCCCCACGGACTCACGGCTATTCCCCAAAAGGTCAACGGTGTTTTGGCCTGAAGAACTGGGGAGCTAGGGGAAGAACAAATGTTATCGGCGCTTTATTAGGAACAACGCTGTTTGCTATCGGATTATTTGATATCAATATTAACAGCGATGTTTTCTATGCCTGGGTCACACAAGTCCTTATCCCAGTACTCCCTAAAAACAGTGTAATCATGATGGACAATGCCACTTTTCACAAAAAACATGATATTCAACAAGTCATCATCGATGCAGGGTATATGGTGGAGTATTTGCCTACATATTCGCCAGATCTTAACCCAATTGAGCATAAATGGGCACAAGCAAAAAGCAAAAAAAGAGAGATGGGTTGCGATACAGAGAGTTTGTTCTCAGTCCATATGGTGTAATCAAAATTAAGTCGCTTGGCTATATCCACAAACTGTTCGCCGTGCCGTTGCCGATTATTCTGGGGATTTTCTCCGGTGCGGTGACCAATACGCCGTCTCTCGGTGCTGGGCAGCAGATCCTGACCGACTTAGGCTCTAATCCGGCACAGGTCACCCTGATGGGAACTGGGTATGCAATGGCTTATCCGCTAGGCATCTGCGGCATCTTGCTGGTGATGTGGCTGCTGCGCGTGGGGTTTCGCATCATGGTTGAGGCGGAAGCCAGGCAGTTTGATATAGCCAACCGACTTAAAAATGATTACATCCTATGCCCTGATATGCGGCAAAGAAGCATAGCTGGCTGTTATCAAAATAATGTCGCTTGGCTATAACAGCAACGGTCATCACCATGGGCAGTTGCAAACAATAAGCGTGTTGCTTAATAGTGAAATAAGGGTGTTTCGGTGATTGAAGTAAATTTTACGCTGTTCTGAGATGGAAATTCCAAAGACCGGCGCTAAGGAGTAAGAAGGTATCATCAATAAAGGGTCTACGATTCCGTAAAATTTGGGTCATGCAACCGAGGCGCTTGATACCCGCGATGGCGTGTTCAACTGTAATACGGATGCCCGAGATTATTTTATTTTCTTGTTTTTGTTCAGGCGATAAAGGTCTTTTTCGAGTTCCTTTTTTGGGGATTTGTGTATTAGGATGCTGTTTATCTATACCTTGAAAACCGGTATCTGCCCAGATGGTTACCTCAGGAGGAATATGGCGAATTATATCGACTTTATCGAGTAAGCGTTTATCGTGACGGCGCCCATTTTTGCTCATGGGGATAAATCCAATTTGCCTTGTTTCGTCAGTCATAATAAGCCCTTTTCGAGTGGTCTGTCTTTTCTTTCCCGAATACATTTTTTTTCGCCGACGCAGATTCTTAGGCTTTTGGACAGGTCGCTCTGTCCCATCAATAAAGACGTCTTTAACTCCAGGAAAGGCGCGAAAAAATTCCTCAGCAGAGCGAATTTGACGAGCGGGCAAAACACATTCTCGCCCCAAGGTCATCTCTAAAACCGGCAATAATATTTTTACCCAGCGAGGCTTTGTTGAATAATTTAACGTTTTGATTTACAACTTCTTTAGGTGGGATGCATGGGCTTTGTTGAATAATTTAAGATACTGATTTATATAAGCATTATAAAATTTCAACGACTAATTTTTCCTCTCGGAATGCTTTTTATTGTGCTAACTATTTGATTTATCGCTCTAACAAAATACATTCTCTGTAAATGCATTCTAACTAAAGAAGATGTAAATCAAACGGTTAAATTATTCAACAAAGCCGGATGCATGTACAGAAAATGTATTTTGTTAGAGCGATAAATCAAATAGTTAGCACAATAAAAAGCATTACGGTAGTAAAATTTAGTCGTTAAAATTTTATAATACCCATTTAAATCAGTATTTTAAATTATTCAACAAAGCCACCCAGCGACATACCCGTGTTCTATCTAAACCAAAAAGAAGTCCTTGCAAATCATAGGTCGGATAACATTTTAAATACAATAAAATAAAAAGCAGTTTATCTAATGGGGTTGGGATAAATCCTTTCTGCCCTGCACCCATCTGCCGCTCGTGATCTTTTCGATTCTTTTTCCGATAAATCAAATAACAAGCTGAAAATTCAGCGGCTAAATTTTTCAATTCTTCGACTGATAATCCAATGATTGCTTTACATAAACGATTATCTCGTAACAACCGCTCTTTGTTGATCATTTCAAACCTTTATTCTCTAAGTTAAACCTCTTTTTATTCTCAATAGCCTGACAAAAAATGCAAGTCTCTATTCAGCAACTAGTTTAATACAAGGGGCAGAAAATCGCTGGGCTATCGTTCCCCCAATGAGGTATTTTTAACGCACTTACTGGTGGCATAAGCCTCTACCGTTTTGTTGCGTTTCGAGTGGGAATGGGGCCTGAGAACAAACTCTCTGTATCGCAACCCATCTCTCTTTTTTTGCTTTTTGCTTGTGCCCATTTATGCTCAATTGGGTTAAGATCTGGCGAATATGTAGGCAAATACTCCACCATATACCCTGCATCGATGATGACTTGTTGAATATTATGTTTTTTGTGAAAAGTGGCATTGTCCATCATGATTACACTGTTTTTAGGGAGTACTGGGATAAGGACTTGTGTGACCCAGGCATAGAAAACATCGCTGTTAATATTGATATCAAATAATCCGATAGCAAACAGCGTTGTGCCTAATAAAGCGCCGATAACATTTGTTCTTCCCCTAGCTCCCCAGTTCTTCAGGCCAAAACACCGTTGACCTTTTGGGGAATAGCCGTGAGTCCGTGGGGCATCGTGTGAAAAACCACTTTCATCAATAAAAACAATAGGTTTACCTTCTTTTTCATACTGTTGTTTTTTTTGTTGAAATCCCTGCCGGGCGTTTTCGTCGGCTTTCGGATGACGTAGCGTTTTTTTTATAGGTCAATCCCAGCTTTTTAAGCGCTTGCCAAATGGCCTTCTGACAAACGCCAAAACGCTCTGCACGTTCTTTTTGGTAAGCATCTGGATATTGTTCAACATCTTTTATCAACTCGGATTTATCGATCTTTCGCTGACGCGTGGTCGATGCTTTTGACTCTATTTGATTAATCCAACGCGATACAGAGGCAGGGCCAATCCGAAATTGCTTCGCTGTTTCTCGGATACTCAACCCTTCGTTTTTCCGTGTAGATATCACTTTACGTCTAAAATCAATTGAATAGCTCATTTAAATAATGTAATCAAAATTAAGTCGTTTAGCTATATCAGCATAAAAACGCCAACGCGTGGTGAAATCTCGCATCTGGTCATCGACAGTACCGGTCTGAAGGTCTTTGGCGAAGGTGAATGGAAAGTCAGGCAGCATGGGGCTGACAGACGAAGAGTGTGGCGCAAGCTTCATCTGGCAGCAGACAGTGCGACGCATGAGATTATCTGTGCCGACTTATCGCTCAGCGGAACGACAGATGCGCAGGCACTGCCGGGCCTGATTAACCAAACCCACCGGAAAATCAGGGAAGTGTCAGCAGACGGTGCTTATGACGCCCGTTACTGCCACGATGCGTTGCTGAGAAAGAAAATCAGGCCCCTTATCCCGCCGCGAAGCGGAGCGAAATACTGGCCGGACAAGTACTATGAACGTAACCATGCGGTGGCGAATCAGCGTCTGAGCGGGAGTAATGATATGTGGAAAAAGAAAGTGGGTTATCACCGGCGTTCAGTGGCAGAAACAGCGATGTTCCGCATAAAAACTTTGCTGGGTGGCCACCTGAGCCTGCGTGACTACGATGCTCAGGTGGGTGAAGCCATGGCGATGGTCAAAGCGCTGAATCGTATGACGTTGTTGGGTATGCCACACAGCGTCAGGATCGGATAACAGGTGTAGCAGAGGGAGTCATCCTGTCGGCTAATTCTGATTTATTCAACAAAGCCTAGTGGTCAACTAAATTTGGCCACCCTACCTGACTGTTGATGGAACAGCCGTTCTGATTCATTTGGTGTTAACCCACCGTTATATAGCCAACCGACTTAAAAATGATTACATCCTATGCCCTGATATGCGGCAAAGAAGCATAGCTGGCTGTTATCAAAATAATGTCGCTTGGCTATACCAGTGAGGTCTGACATCGCTATAATAATGGGTTATGTAGCGAATAATGGATGATTGAGCAGTACTAAAGCTTTGGTAGCCAGTCGTTGGCACCCATTCAGTCTTCAGACTACGGAAGAATCGCTCCATCGGACTATTAGAGACTGTAAAATAATCTGTGTAAATGGCATTTTGAGGAAAACCTTCAAAGGATAACAAAATGCCTATCAGCAACGAACTTATTGACCAACTGCTTCAAGATTGTCACTCCCCTCAGGATCTGCTGGGTGAATCAGGCCTACTCAAGGTGCTGACTAAAAGACTGGCGGAACGGGTTCTTGAAGCTGAGATGGAGATGCACCTTGGGTATGCTAAGCATGACCCGGCTGGTAATCATTCAGGCAACTCACGCAATGGCAAGACATCCAAGAGCGTACGTAGCCAAAATGGGGAGATCGAGCTCGATATTCCGCGCGACCGCAACAGTACCTTCGAGCCGACACTGATCGGTAAGCACGAAAAACAGCTTAACGGCTTCGATGACCGCATTATTTCTCTCTATTCCAGAGGGTTATCAACCCGTGATATTCAGGCACACTTTAAAGAAGTCTACGGGGTCGATGTTTCCGCTGGCTTCATTTCTCAAGTGACCAATGCTGTGATGGATGAAGTTAAGCGCTGGCAGCAACGGCCGCTGGATGCGCTTTATCCCATTGTTTACCTTGACTGTATTGTTGTCAAAAGCCAGGACGGCGGAGCCGTGGCCAACAAGTCTGTTTATCTGGCCCTCGGCGTCAACGGCCAGGGCGAAAAAGAGCTGCTGGGGCTATGGATAGCCAAAACTGAGGGGGCCAAGTTCTGGTTATCTGTGATGACAGAACTGAAAAATCGTGGGCTAAAGGACATCTTCGTCGCCTGCTGCGATGGCCTGAAAGGCTTTCCTGATGCCATTGAAGCTGTTTACCCGCATACGCGGGTACAGCTCTGCATTGTGCATCAGGTGCGGAACTCGCTGCGCTACGTCGGCTGGAAAGAGCGTAAGGCCGTTGCTGCTGACCTGCGCACCATCTATAGTTCCGCAACGCTAGAGGGCGCTGAAGAGGCCCTGGATGCCTTCGCGGCCAAATGGGATGAACAGTTCCCGACGATCAGCCCGTCGTGGAGAAATAATTGGGAACGTCTCATCGTCATTTTTGACTTTCCGCCGGAGATCCGCAAGGTTATCTACACCACCAACGCGATAGAGTCGTTAAATGCTTCATTGCGCAAGATAACGAAAACGCGACGAATATTTCCAACGGATGACTCGGTGATAAAATTACTCTATCTAGCCTTGCATAATATCTCTGCTAAATGGACCTTGCCAATCAGAGACTGGAAACCTGCTATGAGCCAATTCATGTTGATGTATGGAGAACGAATCTCCGGTTAAGCAATGGAGCCATTTACACAAAATTCTTTACAGACTCGACTATTATCCCAACAATTTCCTCTGCGACTCATACTTTGGGTCATCTGATAACGCCACAATGCCTGCCTATACTGACGACTGGTGTAATGGCTTCCTTGGTCACTATGAGACATGACTTGTTTGGGATGCCCACGCAGTTCCCAAGCCATTTGTAGTGCTTTGGCTGTTAATTCTGAATCTGGCGAAAACGACATTGCCCAACCCACGGGTTTTCGGGCAAATAAATCTAATACCACCGCCAGATACGCCCATCGGTCGCCTGTCCAAATATAGGTTACATCGCCGCACCAAACCTGGTCAGGCTTGGTAACAGCGAACTGCCTATTGAGCAGATTTGGAATATCAATACGTTCATTTCCACCGCTGTTGTATTGATGTTTTCTTGTTTGGCAACTAACGAGGGTTAATTCTTTCATCAACTTACCCGCTAACCACCGCCCAAGTTTCACGTCGTGTGTATTGGTAACCATCGTGGCGATAGTCCTTGCGCCCGCAGACCCGCCACTAACGTTCCACGCTTCGCTGACCAGGCTACGTTTTATCGTCCGCTCAATATCTGGCTCCTTAGGTCGACACCAATAGCGATAACTGCTTCGGTGAACATTAAAAATACGACACAACGCTTTCACTGGATAAAGCGCTCTTAGCTTTTCAACTACCGAGAATTTTTCAGTGAGTCGGACATTAAGAGCGCAGTAGCCTTTTTTAAGATGGCATTCTCCATTTCCAGTCGGTGGATTTTTTTCTTCATTTCTCTGAACTCAATTTGTTCAGGTGTTAATGGCAGACCAGGCGATGTTTTCCCTTGACGTTCTAAACGAAGGGCTCTTACCCACCGGCTAATCGCTGAAAGACTGACGTTCATGGCTTTCGCGGCTTCCTGGTAGGTATAATTTTGGTCAAGGACTAATTTGGCGGTTTCACATTTAAATTCAGCAGTAATTATTTTACTCATTTTGGCACCTATAAAAATTATGAGGTAAGCATATCACCTCTACTTAGGTGGCCAAATTCAGTATGCCACTACACTTATCGTGCGCTTTTATAGCTAAACGACTTAATTTTGATTACATTATTTAAATGAGCTATTCAATTGATTTTAGACGTAAAGTGATATCCACACGGAAAAACGAAGGGTTGAGTATCCGAGAAACAGCGAAGCAATTTCGGATTGGCCCTGCCTCTGTATCGCGTTGGATTAATCAAATAGAGTCAAAAGCATCGACCACGCGTCAGCGAAAGATCGATAAATCCGAGTTGATAAAAGATGTTGAACAATATCCAGATGCTTACCAAAAAGAACGTGCAGAGCGTTTTGGCGTTTGTCAGAAGGCCATTTGGCAAGCGCTTAAAAAGCTGGGATTGACCTATAAAAAAAACTCTACGTCATCCGAAAGCCGACGAAAACGCCCGGCAGGGATTTCAACAAAAAAAACAACAGTATGAAAAAGAAGGTAAACCTATTGTTTTTATTGATGAAAGTGGTTTTTCACACGATGCCCCACGGACTCACGGCTATTCCCCAAAAGGTCAACGGTGTTTTGGCCTGAAGAACTGGGGAGCTAGGGGAAGAACAAATGTTATCGGCGCTTTATTAGGCACAACGCTGTTTGCTATCGGATTATTTGATATCAATATTAACAGCGATGTTTTCTATGCCTGGGTCACACAAGTCCTTATCCCAGTACTCCCTAAAAACAGTGTAATCATGATGGACAATGCCACTTTTCACAAAAAACATAATATTCAACAAGTCATCATCGATGCAGGGTATATGGTGGAGTATTTGCCTACATATTCGCCAGATCTTAACCCAATTGAGCATAAATGGGCACAAGCAAAAAGCAAAAAAAGAGAGATGGGTTGCGATACAGAGAGTTTGTTCTCAGTCCATATGGTGTAATCAAAATTAAGTCGCTTGGCTATACCACAAGCTGACGCCGCAAAAGATTGGCCGCTATGGCTTTATCATCTGCACCCTTTCGCTGCTGTGGCTCGCCTTTGTCGTGCGTAACAACTGGAGTGAGTTCGCGGTACTGTTTGGTCTGGTGGCGTTCGGTATTGGTCAGAGCTCGTTGGTCACCCTGCTGTTTAACGTGCTGGTGAGTGCTTCACCGAAAGAGTTGGCGGGCGATGTCGGCTCACTGCGCGGCACCACCAACAATCTGGCGAATGCAATTGGTACCGCCGTGGCCGGTGCGCTGTTGGTCGGGCTGCTCAGTTCCAGCGTGATGCGCAACATTGTGCAAACCCCGATGCTAACCCCAGAAATTCAGGCACTGGTGAATCTGGATAATATTAACTTTATCAGCAATGATCGCCTGCTCACCGTGCTGTCACAAACCACGGCAACGCCGGAGCAAGTGGCGGAAGCGGTGCGCGTTATAGCCAAGCGACTTAATTTTGATTACACCATATGGACTGAGAACAAACTCTCTGTATCGCAACCCATCTCTCTTTTTTTGCTTTTTGCTTGTGCCCATTTATGCTCAATTGGGTTAAGATCTGGCGAATATGTAGGCAAATACTCCACCATATACCCTGCATCGATGATGACTTGTTGGATATTATGTTTTTTGTGAAAAGTGGCATTGTCCATCATGATTACACTGTTTTTAGGGAGTACTGGGATAAGGACTTGTGTGACCCAGGCATAGAAAACATCGCTGTTAATATTGATATCAAATAATCCGATAGCAAACAGCGTTGTGCCTAATAAAGCGCCGATAACATTTGTTCTTCCCCTAGCTCCCCAGTTCTTCAGGCCAAAACACCGTTGACCTTTTGGGGAATAGCCGTGAGTCCGTGGGGCATCGTGTGAAAAACCACTTTCATCAATAAAAACAATAGGTTTACCTTCTTTTTCATACTGTTGTTTTTTTTGTTGAAATCCCTGCCGGGCGTTTTCGTCGGCTTTCGGATGACGTAGAGTTTTTTTTATAGGTCAATCCCAGCTTTTTAAGCGCTTGCCAAATGGCCTTCTGACAAACGCCAAAACGCTCTGCACGTTCTTTTTGGTAAGCATCTGGATATTGTTCAACATCTTTTATCAACTCGGATTTATCGATCTTTCGCTGACGCGTGGTCGATGCTTTTGACTCTATTTGATTAATCCAACGCGATACAGAGGCAGGGCCAATCCGAAATTGCTTCGCTGTTTCTCGGATACTCAACCCTTCGTTTTTCCGTGTAGATATCACTTTACGTCTAAAATCAATTGAATAGCTCATTTAAATAATGTAATCAAAATTAAGTCGTTTAGCTATAACGAGGAATCACGCCTGAAAGCGCTGAAGTTCGGTCTGCTGATCATGGCCTTTCTGTCCATGATGGCGATCATCCCGGCAGGTCGACTGCCCGGCTATCTGCCCGTTGAACTGCCTGCGGATAATCTGGATAAAGAGCCGACCAAATAGGTCACTCTCAGATAAGAAAAAGGCTCCGGTAACAACCGGAGCCTTTTTGATGATAGAAAAACCTGCTTAACGAACTGACGGGATCTGCTGAGTAATGCAGTGAATGTTGCCACCGCCTAACAGAATTTCGCGCGCCGGCACGCCCACAATGGCGTAACCCGGGAACATCTGTTGCAGCAGGTCACGCGCCGTATAATCGGTACGCGCATCCAACAACGGGAAGATGATTTGCTGATTGCTGATCAGAAAATTTACGTAAGAACCCGCCAGACGCGAACCGGCTAAACGTTCAATCGCATCACCCGATGCGACACCCGCCGCTTCCTCTTCCGTCGCGTAGAGCGGACCCGGAGCAGGCAGCTTCCAGATCTTCAGCGCACGCCCTTGCGCATCCCGAGCTTGGGATAAGACCTGATACGCTGCGACAGAGCGCGCATACTGCGGATCGTTTTCGTCATCCGTCCAGTGCAGCGCCACTTCACCGGGGCGCACAAAGCAGCACATGTTATCGATATGGCCGTCGGTTTCGTCGTTATACACCCCGTCTTCCAACCAGATAATGGTGGAAATATTGAGGTAGTCACGCATCAACTGCTCAATCTCAGCCTTGCTCAGATGAGGATTGCGATTCGGGTTCAACAAGCATTCTGCCGTGGTCAGCAGCGTGCCTTCTCCATCAACGTGAATAGAGCCGCCTTCCAGAATCAGCGGTGCCGCATAGCGTACGTCGCCGTGGTGCGCCAGCACCTGCTGTGCGACCTGTTCATCCTGTAGCCAGTCGTCATACAACCCGCCCAACTCACCGCCCCAGGCGTTAAACTGCCAGTCGATACCCCGGCGCTCACCGTTACCGTTTAGCACCACCGTCGGTCCGGTATCACGCATCCAGGCGTCATCGCTTTCCAGCGCAACCAGCGTCACCGTTGCAGGCATCAGGCTACGCGCCTGCGCTATCTGCTGCGTTGGCACCCCCATGATCACCGGTGTCTTCTGACCAATCGCCTGTGCTACAGCGGCGAACGTCTGCTGTGCAGGCAAGGCGTTGTTGCGCCAATTATCCAGCCGATAGGGCCAGATCATCCACACCGCATCATGAGGTGCCCATTCGGCAGGCATAAAAAAGCCATCCTGGCGCGGCGTGGAAGTGAGAGTCGAAGGTGACATCGATTATCTCCGGGTCTTGCCATCAGAGGTCGCGAGCGCCGTGTACATCTCCGGGCGACGATCGCGGAACAGCCCCCAACTGGCGCGTTGAGCAGCAATTGCGTCCAGATCGAAGGTGTGCACCAGCACGGTTTCATCCGTTTTGTTTGCCTGTGCCAACAGCGCACCGGTTTGATCGGCAATGAAGGAGGAACCGTAGAAGGTCATTTCCAGCCCATCAATATATTTGCTTGCTTCAGTCCCAATACGGTTAGAGGTAATCACCGGCACCAGATTGGCGGCCGCGTGGCCCTGCTGCACCCGCGTCCAATGCGGCTGGCTGTCGATATCCGGGTAAGCCGGTTCAGAACCGATAGCGGTCGGGTAGAAAATCAGCTCTGCGCCCTGCAACGCCAGGCTGCGCGCGGTTTCCGGGAACCACTGATCCCAGCAGATGCCCACACCCACCTTGGCGTAACGGGTCTGCCACACCTTGAAGCCGGTATCGCCAGGGATAAAGAACTGTTTTTCCTGATACGCTAGGCCATTGGGGATGTGAGTTTTACGATACACATCCAGCACGCTACCGTCGGCGTCAATCATGACCAGCGAGTTGTAGTAGGCGTTATTGGCTCGTTCAAACAAGCTCAGTGGCAATACCACCTCAAGCTCAGCAGCCAGTGCGGAGAAATGTTTGATAAGCGGGCTGGTCTCCAGCGTTTGCGCCAGAGCATAGTGCTCAGGACTCTGATCGATACAGAAGTAAGGCGCGGCGAACAGTTCCTGAATCAGAATTATTTGAGCACCCTTGGCGTGCGCCTGTCGCACCAGTTTTTCGGCATTCTCAATATTCTTGGGCAGATCCCAGGAACACGCCATCTGCGTTGCGGCAACGGTCACTTTTGTCATGCGAAGACCTCTATTATCTCTCTATTACGCTGGCTCAACGCCAGCCCTAACCGTTTAAGTGTACGACCTATTATGGCTTACGCAGCACCCGCTGTACACGCGCCTGCTCCCAGCGCTGCCAACGATCGCGCAACCAAAATACCTTCACCGCCTCCAGCAACAGAAAAATGCCCCAGATCAGCAGTAGCCAAAGGAACCAGTGGGAACCCGGCGATGTCATTCGGTTCACCACAAACAGCACCAGATTGACCACGGTATAAACCACAAGCGAACGCCAGAAACTGCTCTCTTGCCGCACCTGACGTTTTGCTGCCTGCACGCGCCGTTCAAGCGATTGACCGCTCAGGGTTTGCTCGCTCTCTTCCGTCATCAACTCGGTAACATTCACGCCAAACGCTGCGGCGATGGCACCGAGCGTATCCAGACTGGCACGCTCACCGTTCTCGATACGCTGAACGGTTCTGACACTCAAGGAGGAGAGTTACGCCAGTTGCTCCTGGGACCAGGCGCGGGCAAGGCGTAGTGTTTTAATCGGATTGGTATTCATGGTTGTTTTCCTCATGGCTGTTTTTTCAAAGAACGAAACACAGCCCCAACCTACGCCCACGCATCTGCCGCGAACACGACAGCGACCTGACAGCAACCTGACACGCTCCCGACAGGCTACCGCATCAAGAAAAAAACCACCCTGTCGTCCTGCGGCGGGATGGCTTTTAATGCGAAAGAACACAGACACCAGATTTAGAACAGCTTTCTTGCCGTCTCCAGCCAATCGAGTTTAAACGGACGCTTCATATTTTCGATGGCATCAATGATATCGTGGTGCACCATTTTTTCGTTCTGAATACCTACGCAGCGACCGCCATAGCCTTGCAGCAACAACTCAATGGCGTACGCCCCCATACGTGACGCCAGAATACGGTCATAGGCTACCGGGGAGCCGCCGCGCTGAATGTGACCCAATACGGTGGAACGGGTTTCACGCCCGGTTTCTCTTTCAATATAGCGCGCCAGTTCATCGATATCGCAGATGTGCTCAGTAATGGCGACGATGGCGTGTTTTTTCCCTTTAGCGATACCCGCTTTGATTTCACACACCAGATCTTCCGGTTTGAACGCTTCTTCCGGCAAGACAATGAACTCGCAGCCCCCGGCAATCGCCGCAGCCAGCGTCAAGTCACCGCAGTGGCGCCCCATCACTTCCACGATGGAAATACGTTGGTGAGAAGAAGAGGTATCGCGTAAGCGGTCGATGGCTTCCAGTACGGTTTCCAGTGCGGTGAAATACCCAATGGTGTAGTCGGTCCCTGCCACGTCGTTATCAATGGTGCCCGGTAGGCCGATACACGGGAAGCCCATTTCAGTCAGGCGCTTGGCACCCATATAAGAACCGTCACCGCCGATCACCACCAGCGCATCCAGACCACGGTTTTTCATGTTCTGCACCGCGACTTCACGCACATGATCGTCGCGAAACTCGGGGAAACGCGCCGACCCTAAAAAGGTGCCGCCGCGATTGATAACATCAGACACGCTGTAGCGGTCCAACTGCTCCATGCGATCCTGGTACAAGCCCTGATAGCCATCATAGATACCGTAGACTTCCAAACCTTCCGTCAGCGCCGCGCGTACTACGCCGCGAATCGCCGCATTCATGCCTGGCGCATCGCCACCGCTCGTCAATACTCCGATTTTCTTGATCATGACAACCTCTGGACTTGTAGATGTAGTTTTGCAGGATGTTTCTATCTGACGGGCCGCCGTGGCGAACCGTCGCTCACCTTTTTAGGCATATTATAACAAATGCCCTGAGCTGAATTGATTCAGGTCAGGCAAAATAATGCCGCACAATCCATTTTTTATCACATTTCTCAAACAAATACAGGCTGGATCACACCTCGATACGCCCACGCTGTTCTTCCGGTACGGCAGAATAAGGGTCTTGATGGATCAGAATATCGGCACCGGGAAAACGCTCACGTAGCGCCTGTTCCAAACTGTCCGCCACCTCATGTGCCCGAACCAGCGGCAGCGCATCATCCATTTCCAGATGCAGTTGAATAAAACGGGTGGGCCCTGAACGCCGGGTACGCAGTTGATGTGCGCCATGAATGCCCGGCCAGCCACGAATCAGCGCAACAATGGCCTCCTGCTCTTCTTCTGGCAGCGCGCGATCCAGCAGCGATTGCACCGCGTCATAACCGATGCGCAGCGCGCTGTAGAGAATATAAACCCCGATCCCCAACGCAAAAAGGGCGTCGGCGTAAGTGATACCGCGCCAGCTCAACACCAGCGCCACCAGAATGGCTCCGTTCATAAACACATCGGACTGATAGTGCAATGAATCGGTGCGTATCGCCTGGCTCTGGGTTTTGCGTACCACCCAGCGTTGAAACGTCACCAGCAGCAGCGTTGACAACAGAGCAATCACCGTGATGACAATCCCCACCTCTGGCGCATACAGCGGCTGCGGCGCACCGAGCCGTTGGAACCCGGTCAGGATAAGGAACAGCGCGGAACCGGCAATGAACATACCCTGGGCAATGGCAGCCAGTGACTCTGCTTTGCCATGACCGAAAGCATGCTCATCGTCAGCGGGTTGGAGGGCATAACGCACGGCCAGCAGGTTCACCAGCGACGCGCTGATATCCACCAGTGAATCCACCAACGAGGCCAGTAAACTGACCGAACCGGTGTACCACCAGGCGAAGACTTTAATGATAAATAACAGCAGCGCCACGGTTGTCGCAACCACTGCGGCGCGCGTTACCCAATGCGCATACTGCGAATCCATCACGCACCTCGCCTCAACAAAACCGATTATCCCATCATGACATTACTTCATGACAGCATGGCTAAACACCAGCGCATAGCGCCGAAAGATGAACAGGCCCCACAGCAGCGCAATGCCCCCCAGCGCGGCCCCGACAAAACCAATCTCGTTCATGCCGACATGCGTGATGATCTGGTTACCCAACAGCGCACCGCCGCCGATACCCACATTATAGATGCCGGAGAACAATACCATAGCAACATCCGTGGCATCGGAGGCCAGCGTCAGGACTTTCACCTGCATACCAAGGCTCAGCGCCATGATAACGATGCCCCACAGCACGCAGACAATGGACAATCCCAATGGATTTTTTGCCATTGGCAGCAACAGCGCCATGCACAACGGCAACGCCGCGATGCTCGCCATCAGAAAACCCATCGGATAGCGGTTGCTGTAGCGGCTGAAGAGCATGCTGCCGATGATACCGGCACCGCCAAAAATCAGCAGCAATACGGTGGTGAAGTTTTCGCCTAATCCAGCGACCCGCTGCACAAAAGGTTCGATATAGCTGTAAGCGGTAAAATGGGCGGTCACCACCAGCACCGTCAGCGCATAAATGCACAGCAACGCCGGGCGTTTGAGCAGCAATGGCAGACTTTTCAGCGAACCGGAATGGCTGCTGGGTAGCGGAGGCAACAGCTTCATTAACACTAGGCTGTGTCCCTTAATTACGTAACCGGGCGTAAAACAAGCTGATGCAGCCCAGTTTCACCATTGCTAGATAGTTTCTTGCCGTTTTTTCATAACGTGTGGCAATCCGTCTATATTCCTTTAAACGGCCAAAACATCTTTCTACAACGTTGCGACGGCGATAAGCATCACGATAAAGTTGTGAGCGTCCATCTGAAGCCAGTTTTTCATTTGATTTTCGGGGAATAACCGTTTTTATCCCTTTTCTTTTCAAATTTTTACGGAGTACATTGCCAGAGTAGGCTTTGTCAGCCAGTACCGCATGACCACGACGCTTCATGCTACCGTTCTGCCGTTGCACGCCAATGCCGTCCAGGAGTCGTAACGCGAACAGGCTTTCGTGAGCCTGCCCAGCACTCAGTACGATATTTAGCAGGATGCCGCTTCCGTCAGTCGCCATGTGGATTTTGGTGCCATAACCACCTCGTGAGCGACCCAGGCTGTTATCGTTGGTAATATCGGGATGTTTTTTTGAGCGCCAGCCGCACATTTGAGCGCACGGATATTGCTGCCATCCAGCGCAGTGGCTGACCAGTCAACAAGTCCATGAGCATCAAGAAATGAAAGTAACCAATTAAAAATAATGTTAATAACTCCAGACTTTGACCATCTATTGAAACGGTTATAAACGGTTTTCCATGGGCCGTAACGTTCAGGTAAATCACGCCATGGGGCACCTGAACACAGTATCCAGAACGAAGCAGCCTGGCGGCTGCAAATCGAAGTGTGGCAGAATAGCGATATTCTGAAACCCGCCAGCCGAAGGTTATCCCGTGTCACATTCCCCTGAGCATCAGCGCGTTCATACAAAAATGGTTAAGCAGATTTTCAAAACGGTGGTCCGACAGGGCAACCTCCCTTACCAGCAATTCCGCCTTTTCGTTGACAACGATCCTGACTGCACAGAGTGGTTCTGGACCACCTTCTACAGTGAATTCCCTGATTCTCCGTACCACTACGTTGCCTTCTGCCATACCTGTCGCCGGTTTGACCTGTACGAAACCGAAGCGGAGATGCTCTCCGATGACCCGCACGGATGATACCGGCATACAGCCCCGCCCCATGAAGACGCTGTTTCAGCGCAACAGGGCATGGGCTGACATCATGTAGGCATACCCGCTCCTGCCTGTAGAGATTGAGGTTGTCACAAAGATGCTGGCCTGCGGCACCCCACTGACGGGCAGCCGGGAATTTCGCTGCAGCAACCCCGACTGCACTCACCACCGTTACATCCATCAGAGCTGCCACGGACGCGGATGTCCGACCTGCGGCAAAAAGGCCACCGACCTGTGGATTGCCACCATGATGGCCCGCCTGCCGGATACGCCGTGCCAGCACGGCACATTCACGATGCCGGATACCCTGTGGCCATTGTTTGAAGCCAACCGCTGGCTGCTGAATGGCCTCTTTGCGCTGGCGGCGGACAACCTGCTGTACGCTGCGGAGCAGCGGGGCCTGACCACCGGTATTTTCGGCGCTCTTCACACGTATGGTCGCCAGCTTAACTGGAACTGCCATATTCACCTGTCGTGGACCACCGGCGGCATAAATGAGCACGGTGCCTGGAAAAAACGGTCGTTTGCCCTGCCGAAGGTCAGGGCGCGCTGGGTATGGAATGTACGCCAGTATAGCCAAGCGACTTAATTTTGATTACACCATATGGACTGAGAACAAACTCTCTGTATCGCAACCCATCTCTCTTTTTTTGCTTTTTGCTTGTGCCCATTTATGCTCAATTGGGTTAAGATCTGGCGAATATGTAGGCAAATACTCCACCATATACCCTGCATCGATGATGACTTGTTGAATATTATGTTTTTTGTGAAAAGTGGCATTGTCCATCATGATTACACTGTTTTTAGGGAGTACTGGGATAAGGACTTGTGTGACCCAGGCATAGAAAACATCGCTGTTAATATTGATATCAAATAATCCGATAGCAAACAGCGTTGTGCCTAATAAAGCGCCGATAACATTTGTTCTTCCCCTAGCTCCCCAGTTCTTCAGGCCAAAACACCGTTGACCTTTTGGGGAATAGCCGTGAGTCCGTGGGGTATCGTGTGAAAAACCACTTTCATCAATAAAAACAATAGGTTTACCTTCTTTTTCATACTGTTGTTTTTTTTGTTGAAATCCCTGCCGGGCGTTTTCGTCGGCTTTCGGATGACGTAGAGTTTTTTTTATAGGTCAATCCCAGCTTTTTAAGCGCTTGCCAAATGGCCTTCTGACAAACGCCAAAACGCTCTGCACGTTCTTTTTGGTAAGCATCTGGATATTGTTCAACATCTTTTATCAACTCGGATTTATCGATCTTTCGCTGACGCGTGGTCGATGCTTTTGACTCTATTTGATTAATCCAACGCGATACAGAGGCAGGGCCAATCCGAAATTGCTTCGCTGTTTCTCGGATACTCAACCCTTCGTTTTTCCGTGTAGATATCACTTTACGTCTAAAATCAATTGAATAGCTCATTTAAATAATGTAATCAAAATTAAGTCGTTTAGCTATATCTGCTGTCTGCATGGGAGTCTCTTGTTCTGCCGCCGCAGCTGGCTCACATCCGGGATTATGATGAATGGAAGCGCTTTATCCTCAGCCAGGGGAAAAATGAGCAGGGAGAGATTTACTGGCACGTGTATTTTGCGAAGCCGACGAAACATCCCCGGCAGACAGCAAAGTACCTGGGCCGGTACCTGAAAAAACTGCCTGTGTCGGGTGCGCGACTGGCACACTACGACGGGGGAAGCCGCATCACCCTGCGTTTTCTGGATCACCGGACGGGGAGGCATGAAGACCTGGCGCTCAGTCAGCGTGAGCTGATACTGCGGCTGATAAAGCATATACCGGAGAAGCATTTCCGGATGGTGCGTTACTTTGGTTTTCTGGCTAACCGCGTAGTGGGAAAACTGTTGCCTCTGGTGAGAAAAGCCCTGGGGCAGGATAATGTGAAAAAAGCAGCGCCAGTGACATACACAACGCTGAGTCAGGGATTACTGAATACAGACCCGTTTGCCTGCCTGCTGTGCGGGGCAAAAATGGCGTTCAGCCGGGCGCTGCCGGCAACGGCCCTGGAGAAGCTAATCGCGAACGCCGGGGAGATAGCGCGAATGCGTTATAGCCAACCGACTTAAAAATGATTACATCCTATGCCCTGATATGCGGCAAAGAAGCATAGCTGGCTGTTATCAAAATAATGTCGCTTGGCTATACGTTGGATAATGCGGGGAAACTCTGCCTGGAATTCGGCGATGTAATCAAAAAAACGCGCAATGTGTTCAAAAATCACCCAAACACAGAGGCATTCACGATAAAAAAGCCGGTTTTCATCGTTGCCAGCCCCCGAAATCAGGGGCCCCAAAAAGTTTGAAATTCCTAGGCTTGAACATGCCGTTGACGATTTTGCGATGTTCTGCCCATGGCCGGCCTGCCTGCGGAGATGTCAAAACGGTTGGTAACAAGGGCTCAATGATTGCCCATGCTTCATCAGAAAGATCGTAGCGAGCCATAATCCAAAGTGTCTTAGAAACAGATGGATACTATAGCTCAAGCAATTAAGGGACACAGCCTAGTACGCTCAGCAGCACATAGCTGCCTGCCGAAGCAGCAATCCCCACCAGTGGCGCAATCCACGGCGATAAATAAGCCAGAACAGCACCGATGGCATAGGCACTGAGGCCGATGTAGTTGAAGCGCGGCAGCGTGGTGGATTGCAGGGAAGGGTACTGGCCGCGATAGCGGAAAACATAGTCCGCCATGATGACCCCACCAATCGGCGGAATGATCGATCCCAGCAGGATCAGGAACGGAATCAGCATTTCATACATGCCGCCAATGGCGAGCACGATACCAATGGCAGCGCCAATCAGCGTCAGGGTACGACGTCGCTCGCTGCGTAGCAGGTGGCAGGCTGCGGCGGAAACGTTGTAGATAGTCGGTCCTTGAATGGTCCACAGGTTCAGACACAGCATTATTACCGCAGCGATTGAGAGCCCCTGCAACATCATTACGGCTACGATATCGGCCTGCTTGTAGACGATGGCACAGTAAGCCCCGGAAATAATCATCAGCCCGTTACCGCCGAGGAAACTGATAAAGCTGGCACTGACGGCGATACGGCCGCTACGCGCCAGGCGTGTCCAGTTGGTGGCCTGCGTGGGAGAGTGTAAAAAGATCTGTGTAAATGGCATTTTGAGGAAAACCTTCAGAGGACAAAAAATGCCTATCAGCAACGAACTTATTGACCAACTGCTTCAGGATTGCCACTCCCCTCAGGAGCTTCTGGGTGAATCAGGCCTACTCAAGGAGCTGACTAAAAGACTGGCGGAACGGGTTCTTCAAGCTGAGATGGAGATACACCTTGGGTATGCTAAGCATGACCCGGCTGGTGGCTTTGTTGAATAATTTAACCGTTTGATTTACATCTTCTTTAGTTAGAATGCATTTACAGAGAATGTATTTACAGAGAATGTATTTTGTTAGAACGACAAATCAAATAGTTAGCACAATAAAAAGCATTCCGAGAGGAAAAATTAGTCGTTGAAATTTTATAATGCTTATATAAATCAGTATCTTAAATTATTCAACAAAGCCCCGGCTGGTAATAATTCAGGCAACTCCCGCAATGGCAAGACATCCAAGAGCGTACGTAGCCAAAATGGGGCGCTCGAGCTCGATATTCCGCGCGACCGCAACAGTACCTTCGAGCCGACACTGATCGGTAAGCACGAAAAGCAGCTTAACGGCTTCGATGACCGCATTATTTCTCTCTATTCCAGAGGGCTATCAACCCGTGATATTCAGGCTCACTTTAAAGAAGTCTACGGGGTCGATGTTTCCGCTGGCTTCATTTCTCAAGTGACCAATGCCGTGATGGATGACGTTAAGCGCTGGCAGCAACGGCCGCTGGATGCGTTTTATCCCATTGTTTACCTTGACTGTATTGTTGTCAAAAGCCAGGACGGCGGAGCCGTGACCAACAAGTCTGTTTACTTGGCTCTAGGCATCAACGGCCAGGGCGAAAAAGAGCTGCTGGGGCTATGGATAGCCAAAACCGAGGGGGCCAAGTTCTGGTTATCTGTAATGACAGAACTGAAAAATCGTGGGCTACAGGACATCTTCATCGCCTGCTGCGATGGCCTGAAGGGCTTTCCTGATGCCATTGAAGCTGTTTACCCGCGTATGCGGGTAAACAGCTTCAATGGCATCAGGTGCGGAACTCGCTGCGCTACGTCGGCTGGAAAGAGCGTAAAGCCGTTGCTGCTGACCTCCGCACTATAGCCAACCGACTTAAAAATGATTACATCCTATGCCCTGATATGCGGCAAAGAAGCATAGCTGGCTGTTATCAAAATAATGTCGCTTGGCTATATCTATAGTTCCGCAACGCTAGAGGGCGCTGAAGAGGCCCTGGATTCCTTCGCGGCCAAATGGGATGAGCAGTTCCCGACGATCAGCCCATCGTGGAGAAATAATTGGGAACGTCTCATCGTCATTTTTGATTTTCCGCCGGAGATCCGCAAGGTTATCTACACCACCAACGCGATAGAGTCGTTAAATGCTTCATTGCGCAAGATAACGAAAACGCGACGAATATTTCCAACGGATGACTCGGTGCTAAAATTATTCTATCTAGCCTTGCATAATATCTCGGCTAAATGGACCCTACCAATCAGAGACTGGAAACCGGCTATGAGCCAATTCATGTTGATGTATGGAGATCGGATTTCCGGTTAAGCGATGGAGCCATTTACACGAAATTCTTTACAGACTCCTGCGTGGCGCCACTGTCGAAGGTGCCGAACACCATAGTGATGGCGGCGGAAAAACTCATGGTTTGGTCCGGCACCCTTTTTGCCAACCCTTGCCAACCGCCGACATCATGCGTGGCAATCCACATGGAGACAATCAGCATTACAAGCATCAGTGGTACGGAGATGCGTGACAGCGCATCCAGCCCTTTGTAGCCGACGATGGCGGTCAGGCAGAAGCCGAGGCCAAACAGCACCATCAACAGCGACGTGACGCTCTCCGGCAGAGCCAACAGTTTGACCAGTGCAATCGCTACCGTGGCCGTTCGCCAGGCGTACCAGCCCAGTTCGGCAAAGCCGAGCAGAAAATCAGAGAGTTTACTGCCGTGTTCACCAAAGCAAAAACGTCCCATCAGTACTGAGTTCAGGCCGCTGCGTGCGGCGATCAGGGCCAGCGCGGCAGCATACGTGGCCAGCAAAACATTATCGATGATCGCTAGCCACAACATATCAACGATATTGAAAGCGACGCCGATTTTTCCGCCAGCAAACATGGTGCCGGTAAAAAAGGTAAAGCTGAAGAGCACCATGGAGATAGAGAGTAATCCCTTGCGCCCCTCTTTGGGTGCTTCGCTAAGGGGGAATTCGTTTTGAGCCGACATCATTGCGTTCCTCTGGTATGCCCACAGTAGGGCTGATAAAAACGTGGGAAATACAGCAATATCCGTGCCCGTTTTACGGCATAAAAAGATGGATAAACAGAATAAGATTATATGTGCATAATGCACATTTTTGGCTGTTTTATATTATGTATATGCCCTGCGGCTGTGCAAGGTGGTGTGCATTGCACAAAAATGGGGGCGTCTTTTTTCAGAAAAAAAAACAGAACCCATGTTGAAACGCGGGGAATATGCTAAATAATTCGCCGGATCATTTGCGACTGGTTTATTATTGCTAGTAAATCTGGTTCTTATGTTGTTTTTCGTTCATGTTGGTGGTGTATTTTCTTTCTGTGGCCTTGCCAACATGAGTTTTAATGATGTGATGAACGTTGCTGCTATGAACATTGTTGCGCTGAGCATTGTTGCGATGAACATGGATGCGACGTTCCTACCGATACTCAAGGGTATCCGAGGTTTCTGTGCAGTTAACCAGTTTTACGGATTATGGATTACGCGCGCTGATCTACATGGCATCACTGCCTGAAGGGAAGATGACGAATATTACTGAAGTGACGCAAGTGTATGGCGTCTCTCGTAATCATATGGTCAAAATTATCAATCAACTTAGTCGGGCTGGCTTTGTGATGGCCGTGCGCGGTAAAAATGGCGGCATCCGTTTGGGCAAGCCTGCACAAACCATTCGCATTGGCGATGTGGTGCGCGCGCTGGAGCCACTGTCTCTGGTCAACTGTAACCATGATTTTTGCCACATCACGCCAGCATGCCGCTTAAAAGGGGTACTGCAACAGGGCGTTCAGCGCTTTCTCTTCGAACTGGACCAACATACGTTGGCCGACATGGTGAAAGAGAACCCGCCGCTTTATAAATTATTGTTGGTTGAATGAAGTCCGTTCAGCCTTCTGCTGAAGACAACGGAGGAACCGCAATGTCCCAAGATCCATTCCTGGAACGTGAAGCAGAAAAATACGAATCACCCATCCCCAGCCGCGAATACATTCTGGCCCACATCGAAAAACGCAATACGCCTATCAGCCGCGATGACCTGGCAGCCGATTTGGAACTCACTACGGAAGAGCAGCAAGAAGCGCTGCGCCGTCGTTTGCGCGCGATGGAGCGTGACGGTCAACTGGTGTTTACTCGCCGTCAATGCTATGCGCTGCCGGAAAAACTGGATTTGCTGCGCGGCACGGTGATCGGCCACCGCGACGGCTTTGGTTTCCTGCGCGTAGAAGGGCGTAAAGACGACCTGTACCTGTCAGCGGAAGAGATGAAACGCACCATGCACGGCGATGTGGTGCTGGCACAACCGCTGGGTGCCGATCGCAAAGGGCGGCGTGAGGGCCGTATCGTGCGGGTGCTGGAGCCGCGCACCGGGCAGATCGTTGGCCGTTACTTCCTCGATGCCGGTATGGGGTTTGTGGTGCCGGATGACAGTCGTCTGAGCTTCGATATTCTTATCCCGCAAGAAAACATCAACGGCGCTCGCATGGGCTACATGGTGGTGGTGGAGTTAACCCAACGCCCCACGCGTCGCACTAAAGCCATCGGGAAGATTGTTGAGATTCTGGGCGATAAAATGGGTACCGGCATGGCGGTGGATATCGCGCTGCGTACCCACGATATCCCGCATACCTGGTCGAAACAGGTCGAAGAGCAGATTAAAGATTTCAACGAACAGGTGCCGGAAAGCGCGAAAAAAGGGCGTGTTGATTTGCTCTCGTTGCCGCTGGTGACGATTGACGGTGAAGACGCGCGCGATTTTGACGATGCGGTTTACTGCGAGAAAAAACGCGGTGGTGGCTGGCGTCTGTGGGTGGCCATTGCCGATGTCAGCTATTACGTGCGCCCTAACACGCCGCTGGATCATGAAGCGCGGGCGCGCGGCACCTCGGTCTATTTTCCTTCGCAAGTGGTGCCAATGCTGCCGGAAGTGCTGTCGAACGGCCTGTGTTCGTTGAACCCGGACGTGGATCGGCTGTGTATGGTGTGCGAGATGACCATCTCTGCGACGGGTAAACTGTCGACGTACAAATTCTACGAAGCCGTGATGCGCTCCCATGCGCGCCTGACCTACACCAAGGTGTGGCATATGCTGCAAGGTGATGAGGAGCTGCGCGCGCATTACCAGCCGCTGGTAGGCGGATTGGAAGAGCTGCACAGCATGTATCAGGTGCTGGAAACAGCGCGCGAAGAGCGCGGCGGCATCGCTTTTGAAACCGAAGAAGCGAAGTTTATCTTCAACGCGGAACGCCGTATCGAACGCGTGGAATCCATGGTGCGTAACGATGCGCATAAACTGATTGAAGAGTGCATGATCCTGGCCAATATCTCGGCGGCCAGATTCGTTGAGAAAAATCAGGAGCCTGCGCTGTTCCGGGTGCACGATCGCCCGAGTGAAGACCATGTGCTGGCATTGCGCAGCGTACTGGGTGAGCTTGGTTTGACGCTGAAAGGCGGGATGAAGCCGGAACCGAAAGATTATGCGGAATTGATGACGCTGGTGGCTGATCGTCCCGATCATGAAATGCTGCAAACCATGATGCTGCGCTCCATGAAACAGGCGATTTACGATCCGGAAAATCGCGGACACTTTGGCCTGGCGCTGACCTCATACGGTCACTTTACCTCTCCGATTCGCCGCTATCCCGATCTGTCACTGCACCGTGGCATCAAGTATTTGCTCAGCGATCGTCGTGAGCGTTGGACGCCGACCGGCGGCTGGCACAGCGATCTCAATGAGATGCTGCAACTGGGCATGCACTGTTCGTTGACCGAGCGGCGTGCGGACGAAGCAACACGCGATGTTGCTGACTGGCTGAAGTGTGACTTTATGCAGGACCACGTAGGTGAATCTTTTACCGGGATTATTGCCAGCGTCACCGGCTTTGGCTTCTTCGTGCGCCTCAACGATCTGTTTATCGACGGTCTGGTGCATGTCTCCACGCTGGATAACGACTACTATCGTTATGACAATGTGGGCCAACGTTTGATCGGTGAATCGAGCGGACAGGTTTATCGTCTGGGTGATGAGGTCGAAATTCGCGTGGAAGCGGTCAATATGGACGAACGCAATATCGATTTCTCTCTGCTCTCCAGCACGCGCAAAGTGCGTGGTGAAGGTAAAACCGCACGCGACAAGGCGAAAAAACCGATCCGCCGTGAAGCAAGACCTGCACGGCGCGGCGGTAAAAAACCGGCTAATTTTGAACCTGATAGCGCGTTCCGCAAGGACGATAACGCAGGGAAAAAGGCTGCGCCTGATAAGGTGAAAGCAAAGGCAAAAGCGAAGAAAAAGACCGACAAGACGCAGAAAAACGCCGAAAAAACGCGTAAGATCGCCGCCGCCACCAATGCGAAACGCGCCAGTAAAAAGAACGCGGCACAGTAAATGCCCACAGCGAACGGCGGAGTTTGCGCCGTTCGTTAACACATCACGTTTGAAGAGTATCAATGAGCGAAATTATTTACGGTATCCACGCAGTCAATGCCCTGTTAGAACGCGACCCGCAGCGTTTTCTGGAAGTCGTTATCCTTAAAGGGCGTGAAGATCGCCGCTTGCAACCGGTGATCGCGGCCCTAGAAGCTAATGGCATTGTGATTCAGGTAGCGAATCGTCAATGGTTGGATAGCAAGGTCGAAGGGGCAGTGCATCAGGGGATCGTGGCGCGTGTCAAAGAGGGGCGTCAGTATCAGGAAAGCGATCTGCCGGATCTGCTGGCAAGTGTGGCGCAGCCGTTTTTATTGATATTGGATGGCGTCACCGATCCTCACAACCTCGGCGCGTGCTTACGTAACGCCGATGCCGCCGGGGTGCATGCGATCATTGTGCCGCGCGATCGCTCTGCGCAACTCAATGCTACCGCGAAAAAAGTGGCCTGCGGGGCGGCGGAAAATGTTCCTTTGATTCGCGTGACCAATCTGGCGCGCACGCTGCGCCTGTTGCAGGAAAATCAGGTATGGATCGTCGGGACCGCAGGTGAGGCTGACCATACGCTCTATCAAAGTAAGCTGACCGGTCCGCTGGCGCTGGTCATGGGCGCGGAAGGGGAAGGGATGCGCCGCTTGACGCGTGAACACTGCGATGAGTTGATCAGTATCCCAATGGCCGGTAGCGTTTCGTCGCTTAACGTTTCAGTCGCGACTGGCGTTTGTTTGTTTGAAGCGGTCAGACAGCGTCTGGCGTAACCACGCCTGTTTTGTGCATCAACGCGTCGGTTTAGCGGTACAGCACGGCGCGTGATGTCCACGTGTTGGTCAATGCATGCTCTTGCTTCAATGTGATGGTGTAATAGCGTGCGCCGTAAGCGTCCGCGCGTTGTTGAATGGCGCGATCGGCGTCATCGGTACTGCCGCGCACATTGACCGATATCGATCCCATTTTCTCTAAGGTGCCGGTTTGGGCATAGACGATAATCTGCGCCTGCGGTGTTGGCGGTGGCAACGGCATTGGCTTGCCTTGAAAAGTACTACAGGCGTACAGCAGCGTCGTGAGGGAAAAGGTGATGAACCGCGTGAGCGCAGTCATAAGTTCCTTGCAACAGTGGCTTTGTTGAATAATTTAACCGTTTGATTTACATCTTCTTTAGTTAGAATGCATTTACAGAGAATGTATTTTGTTAGAACGACAAATCAAATAGTTAGCACAATAAAAAGCATTCCGAGAGGAAAAATTAGTCGTTGAAATTTTATAATGCTTATATAAATCAGTATCTTAAATTATTCAACAAAGCCTGCAACAGCAAAAAGGGGGCGTGGTGTACCGCAGTGTAGCGCGGCTTACCCTGCGTGAACAGGGGCGTTAAGCCCCTCTGCGGTGACGCGCTATTTCACCAGATGTACTGATTTAACGTCGATCTCTACGCTATTCCAATCTTTATCTACTTCGCCTTCGATACGAATTTTGTCATTGGGGGTGATCGTTTGCCCTGCCCAGCGCTTGTCGTCGATATCAACATTGACGGTGCCTGAACTGTCGCGAAACTCGTACAGTTCATGCCCTAACTGCCGGAAATACCACCCACGCATCGTCCCTGAGCGTTTTAGCCTGTTCTACGGTGGTCAAACCGGGCACCGGGCCTTTAAATCCTCCCGATGTAGTGCCTGCGCTGTTCGGTGCCCCATTCCCACTCGAAACGCAACAAAACGGTAGAGGCTTATGCCACCAGTAAGTGCGTTAAAAATACCTCATTGGGGGAACGATAGCCCAGCGATTTTCTGCCCTGGCCGTTGACGCCGAGGGCCAGATAAACAGACTTGTTGGCCACGGCTCCGCCGTCCTGGCTTTTGACAACAATACAGTCAAGGTAAACAATGGGATAAAGCGCATCCAGCGGCCGTTGCTGCCAGCGCTTAACGTCATCCATCACAGCATTGGTCACTTGAGAAATGAAGCCAGCGGAAACATCGACCCCGTAGACTTCTTTAAAGTGTGCCTGAATATCACGGGTTGATAACCCTCTGGAATAGA
The DNA here is from genome assembly GCF_052050035.1 of Symbiopectobacterium purcellii. Classification (GTDB taxonomy): domain Bacteria; phylum Pseudomonadota; class Gammaproteobacteria; order Enterobacterales; family Enterobacteriaceae; genus Symbiopectobacterium; species Symbiopectobacterium purcellii_A. The sequence goes on along the minus strand of NZ_CP189882.1, from coordinate 505,410 downwards.
GAGAAATAATGCGGTCATCGAAGCCGTTAAGCTGTTTTTCGTTCTTACCGATCAGTGTCGGCTCGAAGGTACTGTTGCGGTCGCGCGGAATATCGAGCTCGATCTCCCCATTTTGGCTACGTACGCTCTTGGATGTCTTGCCATTGCGGGAGTTGCCTGAATGATTACCTGCCGGGTCATGCTTAGCGTACCCAAGGTGCATCTCCATCTCAGCTTCAAGAACCCGTTCCGCCAGTCTTTTAGTCAGCACCTTGAGTAGGCCTGATTCACCCAGCAGATCCTGAGGGGAGTGACAATCTTGAAGCAGTTGGTCAATAAGTTCGTTGCTGATAGGCATTTTGTTATCCTTTGAAGGTTTTCCTCAAAATGCCATTTACACAGATTATTTTACAGTCTCCAGAAAGGATTTATCCCAACCCCATTAGATAAACTGCTTTTTATTTTATTGTATTTAAAATGTTATCCGACCTATGATTTGCAAGGACTTCTTTTTGGTTTAGATAGAACACGGGTATGTCGCTGGGTAAAAATATTATTGCCGGTTTTAGAGATGACCTTGGGGCGAGAATGTGTTTTGCCCGCTCGTCAAATTCGCTCTACTGAGGAATTTTTTCGCGCCTTTCCTGGAGTTAAAGACGTCTTTATTGATGGGACAGAGCGACCTGTCCAAAAGCCTAAGAATCTGCGTCGGCGAAAAAAAATGTATTCGGGAAAGAAAAGACAGACCACTCGAAAAGGGCTTATTATGACTGACGAAACAAGGCAAATTGGATTTATCCCCATGAGCAAAAATGGGCGCCGTCACGATAAACGCTTACTCGATAAAGTCGATATAATTCGCCATATTCCTCCTGAGGTAACCATCTGGGCAGATACCGGTTTTCAAGGTATAGATAAACAGCATCCTAATACACAAATCCCAAAAAAAGGAACTCGAAAAAGACCTTTATCGCCTGAACAAAAACAAGAAAATAAAATAATCTCGGGCATCCGTATTACAGTTGAACACGCCATCGCGGGTATCAAGCGCCTCGGTTGCATGACCCAAATTTTACGGAATAGTAGACCCTTTATTGATGATACCTTCTTACTCCTTAGCGCCGGTCTTTGGAATTTCCATCTCAGAACAGCGTAAAATTTACTTCAATCACCGAAACACCGTTATTTCACTATTAAGCAACACGCTTATTGAAAGTAGGGTCGGTATTGCGTCTGAGTTCCCTGCTGATGGTCGAGCGAGGCAGGGCTTTGTTGAATAATTTAACCGTTTGATTTACATCTTCTTTAGTTAGAATGCATTTACAGAGAATGTATTTTGTTAGAACGACAAATCAAATAGTTAGCACAATAAAAAGCATTCCGAGAGGAAAAATTAGTCGTTGAAATTTTATAATGCTTATATAAATCAGTATCTTAAATTATTCAACAAAGTCGCGAGGCAGAGCAAGCTCTCTGGCGATGGTAGCTTGGTTGACACCTTCACCACGCCGCTTTTCGATGTAGAACCGTTCTTTCTGAGTCAGATGTTTTCCCTGCATGCAACAGGCTCTCCAGTATGGCCAGAACGGTGATTTTATCCGACTCTGGCAAGTGGGTCACTTTGTTGCGTTTCGAGTGGGAATGGGGCGGGGAGATATCTTTATCCCGAGCTTTGAACTCGTTATCTATGTCTATGTTAAGAATGAAAAACGCCTTGAACGGCTCAAGCAAAGAGAACGAATGCGATTTGGGGACGATATTTTGCCCGGAGGCAGTCAGCATGAGCGATATCAGGCGTTTATTAAATGGGCGGCGGGTTACGAAACCACGATGGACGTCAGTCGAAACGCATTCCGGCACAAACAATAAGCGTGTTGCTTAATAGTGAAATAAGGGTGTTTCGGTGATTGAAGTAAATTTTACGCTGTTCTGAGATGGAAATTCCAAAGACCGGCGCTAAGGAGTAAGAAGGTATAGCCAAGCGACTTAATTTTGATTACACCATATGGACTGAGAACAAACTCTCTGTATCGCAACCCATCTCTCTTTTTTTGCTTTTTGCTTGTGCCCATTTATGCTCAATTGGGTTAAGATCTGGCGAATATGTAGGCAAATACTCCACCATATACCCTGCATCGATGATGACTTGTTGAATATTATGTTTTTTGTGAAAAGTGGCATTGCCCATCATGATTACACTGTTTTTAGGGAGTACTGGGATAAGGACTTGTGTGACCCAGGCATAGAAAACATCGCTGTTAATATTGATATCAAATAATCCGATAGCAAACAGCGTTGTGCCTAATAAAGGAGACTGTAAAATAATCTGTGTAAATGGCATTTTGAGGAAAACCTTCAAAGGATAACAAAATGCCTATCAGCAACGAACTTATTGACCAACTGCTTCAAGATTGTCACTCCCCTCAGGATCTGCTGGGTGAATCAGGCCTACTCAAGGTGCTGACTAAAAGACTGGCGGAACGGGTTCTTGAAGCTGAGATGGAGATGCACCTTGGGTATGCTAAGCATGACCCGGCTGGTAATCATTCAGGCAACTCACGCAATGGCAAGACATCCAAGAGCGTACGTAGCCAAAATGGGGAGATCGAGCTCGATATTCCGCGCGACCGCAACAGTACCTTCGAGCCGACACTGATCGGTAAGCACGAAAAACAGCTTAACGGCTTCGATGACCGCATTATTTCTCTCTATTCCAGAGGGTTATCAACCCGTGATATTCAGGCACACTTTAAAGAAGTCTACGGGGTCGATGTTTCCGCTGGCTTCATTTCTCAAGTGACCAATGCTGTGATGGATGAAGTTAAGCGCTGGCAGCAACGGCCGCTGGATGCGCTTTATCCCATTGTTTACCTTGACTGTATTGTTGTCAAAAGCCAGGACGGCGGAGCCGTGGCCAACAAGTCTGTTTATCTGGCCCTCGGCGTCAACGGCCAGGGCGAAAAAGAGCTGCTGGGGCTATGGATAGCCAAAACTGAGGGGGCCAAGTTCTGGTTATCTGTGATGACAGAACTGAAAAATCGTGGGCTAAAGGACATCTTCGTCGCCTGCTGCGATGGCCTGAAAGGCTTTCCTGATGCCATTGAAGCTGTTTACCCGCATACGCGCGTACAGCTCTGCATTGTGCATCAGGTGCGGAACTCGCTGCGCTACGTCGGCTGGAAAGAGCGTAAGGCCGTTGCTGCTGACCTGCGCACCATCTATAGTTCCGCAACGCTAGAGGGCGCTGAAGAGGCCCTGGATGCCTTCGCGGCCAAATGGGATGAACAGTTCCCGACGATCAGCCCGTCGTGGAGAAATAATTGGGAACGTCTCATCGTCATTTTTGACTTTCCGCCGGAGATCCGCAAGGTTATCTACACCACCAACGCGATAGAGTCGTTAAATGCTTCATTGCGCAAGATAACGAAAACGCGACGAATATTTCCAACGGATGACTCGGTGATAAAATTACTCTATCTAGCCTTGCATAATATCTCTGCTAAATGGACCTTGCCAATCAGAGACTGGAAACCTGCTATGAGCCAATTCATGTTGATGTATGGAGAACGAATCTCCGGTTAAGCAATGGAGCCATTTACACAAAATTCTTTACAGACTCGTGTTCAACTGTAATACGGATGCCCGAGATTATTTTATTTTCTTGTTTTTGTTCAGGCGATAAAGGTCTTTTTCGAGTTCCTTTTTTTGGGATTTGTGTATTAGGATGCTGTTTATCTATACCTTGAAAACCGGTATCTGCCCAGATGGTTACCTCAGGAGGAATATGGCGAATTATATCGACTTTATCGAGTAAGCGTTTATCGTGACGGCGCCCATTTTTGCTCATGGGGATAAATCCAATTTGCCTTGTTTCGTCAGTCATATAGCCAACCGACTTAAAAATGATTACATCCTATGCCCTGATATGCGGCAAAGAAGCATAGCTGGCTGTTATCAAAATAATGTCGCTTGGCTATAATAAGCCCTTTTCGAGTGGTCTGTCTTTTCTTTCCCGAATACATTTTTTTTCGCCGACGCAGATTCTTAGGCTTTTGGACAGGTCGCTCTGTCCCATCAATAAAGACGTCTTTAACTCCAGGAAAGGCGCGAAAAAATTCCTCAGCAGAGCGAATTTGACGAGCGGGCAAAACACATTCTCGCCCCAAGGTCATCTCTAAAACCGGCAATAATATTTTTACCCAGCGACATACCCGTGTTCTATCTAAACCAAAAAGAAGTCCTTGCAAATCATAGGTCGGATAACATTTTAAATACAATAAAATAAAAAGCAGTTTATCTAATGGGGTTGGGATAAATCCTTTCTGCCCTGCACCCATCTGCCGCTCGTGATCTTTTCGATTCTTTTGCCGATAAATCAAATAACAAGCTGAAAATTCAGCGGCTAAATTTTTCAATTCTTCGACTGATAATCCAATGATTGCTTTACATAAACGATTATCTCGTAACAACCGCTCTTTGTTGATCATTTCAAACCTTTATTCTCTAAGTTAAACCTCTTTTTATTCTCAATAGCCTGACAAAAAATGCAAGTCTCTATTCAGCAACTAGTTTAACGGCAAACGCATCGCGCAGTTCCGTCAATTCCAGCACATCGTGATGCATGACGCGCCGGACATTAACCTGCTGTCGCCGCAGTTCATCACCATTTACAACCCGCGCGTTCACGACCATTCGCCAACGGCAGATGGTGTTGAAGGGAATCTGGCAGGGTTATGGGTAGAACCTAAACCCTGAGATGCTCCCCGCAGTATCCGCGGGGAGGCTAACCGGATCAGTCCGCGTGCAGGGAGGCACGCGCACCGTTCAGGTGACGAGCCAGCAGTTCCGCGCACAGATCACCGTTGCGCGTCTCGATGGCGCGCAGAATTTTACTGTGCTCTTCAGCCACACGCTGCCAGTCGCCACTGCGCGCATTCCACTGATTTCCTTTGAAACGCGTGCGATAGAGACGGGCATTGAGATTATTGTGCAGCTCAATCAGTGTCGCATTGTGCGAGGCGTGCACCAATGCCTGATGAAAGGCTTGGTTGGCATGAAAATAGCGCAGTGATTCTCCTGCGTGAAACGCCGCCATCAGCGCCTGTTCCTGCTGCTGTAGCGCGTGCAGATCGTCCGGTGTCGCTTGCAATGCCGCCAGTCGACCCGCCAGTTTTTACATTTCGGTATACACCACCAGCATGTCTTCGATTTCATTCGCCGCCAGAGACGCCACCACCACGCGCTTATTGGGGCGCAAATCCACCAACCCCTGGGCCGCCAGCATTTTCAGCGCTTCACACAGCGGGGTTTGCGAGATTTGCAGGGTGCTGCAAATGCTTTGCACATTGATGGGATCGCCGGGTTGCAGGATGTCCTGCACGATCAGATCGCGCACATAGTCCGCCACGCGGTCGGTCAGTGGCCGCCGGTCAACCACCACGACGGGAAGGGGGGCCGGGCTGGCCCGGTTTGCTGCGTCAGTCTGATCCATAGCGCACTCATTGCTGATTTATCGGCCAGGATAACCACTCTGCCATATGCGTTAAATGGCAATGCATAGCTGATAAAGTTTATACAATATAAAATATATATTTGTTAATTTGACCGCAACTTAGCCAACCATGATTGGCTTGTCAACGGCAAATAAAACAGAAGGAATCCTCATGCATCTGCCCATTGATACGTCGGTTTCCTGGGGCTTTGTTGAATAATTTAACCGTTTGATTTACATCTTCTTTAGTTAGAATGCATTTACAGAGAATGTATTTTGTTAGAGCGACAAATCAAATAGTTAGCACAATAAAAAGCATTCCGAGAGGAAAAATTAGTCGTTGGAATTTTATAATGCTTATATAAATCAGTATCTTAAATTATTCAACAAAGCCGTTTCCTGGCTGAAAATGCCCTTGCCGAAACGCATCCCGCAGGTGGTATAACATGAGTACACATTACGATGCCGGTATCGCGCAACAGATTACCGAGCAATACACGCTGCCGCTGGAAACGCTGCGCCGTCGCCAAAGCATGAAGTGGCAGTATCACGCGCTGGAGATTCTCCCCGCCTGGGTGGCGGAGATGGATTTCGCCCCAGCGCCTACCGTTGCTGACGTATTACGTCACTGGTATCTGGCTCAGGATACCGGCTACCCTTACCGGCAACGCGACCGGGCCGAGCATTTGCTGGCGCGCGCCTTCAGTCGCTATACCGCACGCGAGTTTGACTGGGAAACCGACCCTGCCAACGTATTGGCGCTCAACGAATTGGTGCAGGCAGTCTATTTGCTGATTCTGGCATTCAGTGAGCCAGGCGACGGTATTGTGCTACAAACCCCCAGCTATCCGCCCTTTTATGATGCCATCAATGACACCGGCCGTCGCTTACAGGCCAGCCCCCAGGTAGACAACGGTCAGGGCTATGACATCGATTTCGATCATCTTGCCCACCAGATTGACGCCAACACGCGCATCCTGCTGCTGTGCAACCCACACAACCCCACCGGTCGCGCACTGCGGCGTGATGAGCTGGCGGCACTGGCCGAAGCCCATGATTTGATCGTGATTGCCAATGAGATTCATGCCGATCTGGTGTATCCCGGGCAGGAACATATTCCGTTTGCTACAGTGGCACCGGGACTTGCGGCACGCACCATCACCCTGAACTCAGCCAGTAAGAGTTTCAATATCGCCGGGCTGCGCTGTGCACTGATGTACTTCGGTGACGGCGCGCTAAAACAGCTCTTTACCCAACGTCTGCCCGCCCGGATCTTAGGCTACCCCTCCGGTATCGGCATTGATGCTACCGTGGCCGCCTGGGATCGCGGCCACAAGTTGGTTGGAAGGTGCACGCCATTATCTGCTGGAGCGGCGTGAGCAAGTGATCACCACGGTGCGCACCACACTGCCGGAGGTTCGCGTCCACACCCCCGAGGCAACCTAATTCGCCTGGCTGGATTTTAGCGATCTGCACTTACCTAGCGCCGCAGGCGCGTATTATCTGGAGCATGCCAAAGTGGCGCTCAGCGCGGGTGAAACTTTCAACCCCGGCGCAGAAGCCTTCGCGCGCCTCAACTTCGCCACGTCAAAGGTACTGCTGCAACAAATTCTGGACGCAGTGATTGCCGCCTCTCGGCGCTCTTAACGGAACCCTAACCATGTCAGACATTCACGCGGGCTTAGCCACACCACAGGCCACACTCGGTATTTTGATGGTAAAAACCCATTTTCGCCGCTATCTGGGCGATATTGGTAACCCCGGCACCTGGCCGTTTCCGGTACGCTATCGGGTGGTGGAAGAGTCCATCCCACAACGGATGGGGCACCTCGATCAACACGATTTGCTGGAACCGTTCAAACGTGCGGCGCAGGCCCTCATCGACGAGGGCGTTGATGGACTGACCACCAGTTGCGGCTTCCTCTCCTACTATAGCTAAACGACTTAATTTTGATTACATTATTTAAATGAGCTATTCAATTGATTTTAGACGTAAAGTGATATCTACACGGAAAAACGAAGGGTTGAGTATCCGAGAAACAGCGAAGCAATTTCGGATTGGCCCTGCCTCTGTATCGCGTTGGATTAATCAAATAGAGTCAAAAGCATCGACCACGCGTCAGCGAAAGATCGATAAATCCGAGTTGATAAAAGATGTTGAACAATATCCAGATGCTTACCAAAAAGAACGTGCAGAGCGTTTTGGCGTTTGTCAGAAGGCCATTTGGCAAGCGCTTAAAAAGCTGGGATTGACCTATAAAAAAAACTCTACGTCATCCGAAAGCCGACGAAAACGCCCGGCAGGGATTTCAACAAAAAAAACAACAGTATGAAAAAGAAGGTAAACCTATTGTTTTTATTGATGAAAGTGGTTTTTCACACGATGCCCCACGGACTCACGGCTATTCCCCAAAAGGGGCTTTGTTGAATAATTTAAGATACTGATTTATATAAGCATTATAAAATTTCAACGACTAATTTTTCCTCTCGGAATGCTTTTTATTGTGCTAACTATTTGATTTGTCGTTCTAACAAAATACATTCTCTGTAAATGCATTCTAACTAAAGAAGATGTAAATCAAACGGTTAAATTATTCAACAAAGCCCCCAAAAGGTCAACGGTGTTTTGGCCTGAAGAACTGGGGAGCTAGGGGAAGAACAAATGTTATCGGCGCTTTATTAGGCACAACGCTGTTTGCTATCGGATTATTTGATATCAATATTAACAGCGATGTTTTCTATGCCTGGGTCACACAAGTCCTTATCCCAGTACTCCCTAAAAACAGTGTAATCATGATGGACAATGCCACTTTTCACAAAAAACATAATATTCAACAAGTCATCATCGATGCAGGGTATATGGTGGAGTATTTGCCTACATATTCGCCAGATCTTAACCCAATTGAGCATAAATGGGCACAAGCAAAAAGCAAAAAAAGAGAGATGGGTTGCGATACAGAGAGTTTGTTCTCAGTCCATATGGTGTAATCAAAATTAAGTCGCTTGGCTATAACGAAAACGCGACGAATATTTCCAACGGATGACTCGGTGCTAAAATTATTCTATCTAGCCTTGCATAATATCTCGGCTAAATGGACCCTACCAATCAGAGACTGGAAACCGGCTATGAGCCAATTCATGTTGATGTATGGAGATCGGATTTCCGGTTAAGCGATGGAGCCATTTACACGAAATTCTTTACAGACTCTAATCTGGGCATCCGTATTACAGTTGAACACGCCATCGCGGGTATCAAGCGCCTCGGTTGCATGACCCAAATTTTACGGAATCGTAGACCCTTTATTGATGATACCTTCTTACTCCTTAGCGCCGGTCTTTGGAATTTCCATCTCAGAACAGCGTAAAATTTACTTCAATCACCGAAACACCCTTATTTCACTATTAAGCAACACGCTTATTGAGTGTGGCACTGCGTGTCTGACTCTGCATGTTCCCCAACCGCTTAGCGTGTAATTCTAACCGCTTAATACGCTATGCCACCGTCGATACAAATTGGTTCCGCGCGCTCGCTCGCATTCCCGTATCGTCGCGCCATCACCACACCCCACACAGTCAACGATTCCTGCCTTGTCCAACATGGACGCCAACGGCGTAGTGGATGCTCGATATTGTTCGATAAAGATTAAAAAACAGACCATTAAGACTTAATTTGCCTGAAGGATGTCTTATGAAAAGCAGTACCATACTCAAACACATTCCCTGGATGATGCTTGCCGTCATCGGGGCATCTTGCCTTGGCGTGGTTGCACTACGCCGTGGCGAACACGTGAGCGCACTGTGGATTATCGTCGCTTCCGTGTCCGTCTATCTGGTGGCCTATCGCTACTACAGTCTCTATATTGCACAGAAAGTCATGCAGTTGGACCCAACCCGCGCAACGCCTGCGGTGGTGAACAACGATGGCCTGAACTATGTGCCGACCAACCGCAACGTTCTGTTCGGTCACCACTTTGCGGCTATCGCAGGCGCAGGCCCGTTGGTAGGGCCGGTATTGGCGGCGCAAGTGGGCTACCTGCCGGGCACGCTGTGGCTGCTGGCGGGTGTGGTGCTGGCCGGTGCCGTGCAGGATTTCATGGTGCTGTTCCTTTCCGTTCGTCGTAACGGCGCGTCACTGGGTGAAATCGTCAAGAAAGAGCTGGGTCCGGTTCCGGGCACCATCGCGCTGTTTGGCTGCTTCCTGATCATGATCATCATCCTGGCAGTATTGGCGTTGATCGTGGTGAAAGCGCTGGCAGAAAGCCCGTGGGGCGTGTTCACTGTATGTTCTACGGTGCCGATCGCGCTGTTTATGGGCATCTACCTGCGCTACCTGCGCCCAGGCCGCGTAGCGGAAGTGTCCGTTATCGGTATCGTGCTGCTGGTCATGGCTATCTGGTTTGGCGGCGTGGTTGCTCACGACCCGTACTGGGGCCCGGCGTTAACCTTTAAAGACACCACCATTACCTTTACGCTGGTGGGTTATGCCTTTGTTTCTGCTCTGCTGCCGGTCTGGTTGATTCTTGCACCGCGCGACTACCTGGCGACTTTCCTGAAAATCGGCGTTATCGTTGGCCTGGCTATCGGTATCGTGATCCTCAATCCGGATCTGAAAATGCCTGCGGTAACGCAGTTCGTTGACGGCACCGGTCCGGTATGGAAAGGCACCCTGTTCCCGTTCCTGTTTATCACCATCGCATGCGGTGCCGTGTCTGGTTTCCATGCCCTGATTGCTTCCGGTACTACCCCGAAACTGCTGGCGAATGAAAACGACGCGCGCTTTATCGGTTACGGCGCAATGCTGATGGAATCCTTCGTTGCCGTTATGGCGCTGGTGGCCGCGTCCATCATTGAACCGGGCCTCTACTTTGCCATTAATACCCCGCCGGCGGAGTTGGGCATCACCATGCCTAACCTGCACCAGTTGGGTACGGCCGATGCGCCGATGATCATGGCGCAGTTGCAAGATGTCTCTGCGCACGCCGCGGCGACCGTTAGCTCCTGGGGCTTCGTTATCTCACCTGAGCAGATCATGCAAACGGCGAAAGATATCGGTGAGCCTTCTATTCTGAACCGCGCAGGCGGTGCACCGACGCTGGCAGTGGGTATTGCTCACGTGTTCCACCAGATTATTCCTGGTGCCAAAATGGGCTTCTGGTATCACTTCGGTATCCTGTTCGAAGCGCTGTTTATCCTGACGGCACTGGATGCCGGAACCCGCTCTGGCCGCTTCATGCTGCAAGATCTGTTGGGTAACTTCGTACCGTTCCTGAAGAAAACCGATTCACTGGTGGCCGGTATCATCGGTACGGCGGGCTGCGTCGGTCTGTGGGGCTACCTACTGTATCAAGGCGTGGTCGATCCGTTGGGCGGCGTGAAGAGTCTGTGGCCGCTGTTCGGTATATCCAACCAGATGCTGGCCGCTGTGGCGCTGGTGCTGGGTACGGTAGTTCTGATCAAGATGAAACGCGCGCAGTACATTTGGGTCACCGTGGTGCCTGCTGTGTGGCTGCTGATCTGCACCACTTGGGCGCTGGGCCTGAAACTGTTCAGCGACAACCCGCAACTGGAAGGCTTCTTCTACATGGCGCACATGTTTAAACAGAAGATTGCCGAGGGCGGTGCTGACCTGAGTGCACAGCAGATTGCCAACATGAACCACATCGTTATCAATAACTACACCAACGCGGGCCTGAGCATCCTGTTCCTGTTCGTGGTGTACAGCATCATTGCCTACGGTGTGAAAGTGGCGATTGAAGCGCGTCAGGACGATAAACGTACCGATGGCGAAACCGATTATGTACCGGTTCCGGCAGGCGGCGTGAAGATCTCTAACGGTCACTGATACGCGAATACCCACATCGTTACCGCCGCAGCATGCGGCGGTAACGATAACGAGTCGCCATATCCCGTATATACCCGTCATACTTCACATTGCAGATGCGTTGGCTGCACTAATCCACCCGAATCACCTACTTGAGTAAGCTCATCGGGGTTCATTCCTTTGCTGCCTTCCTGCAATTCGAATTATTTAGGGTATGATATATACAGGGTGATTTTTTAGGAGACCAGCTATGTTTGGCAACCTTGGCAAAGCGGGAAAGTATCTGGGACAGGCAGCGCGCATGCTGATTGGAATTCCGGACTATGAAACCTATGTTCAGCACATGCAGACCAACCATCCCGATCAACCACCGATGACTTACGAAGAGTTCTTCCGTGAGCGGCAACAGGCCCGCTACGGTGGCGATGGCAAAGGCGGCATGCGCTGCTGTTAACCTCGTCCCGCACAGGAAGAAAACGCATTATTATCAGGAGCCGCGATGACGCAGCCAATTCATGTCACCATTCTGTCCGGGTTTCTTGGGGCAGGCAAAACCACACTACTCCGGCATATTCTCAATGCCGACCATGGTTATAAAATTGCCGTCATTGAGAATGAGTTCGGCGAAGTGCCGATTGATGATGTGCTGATTGGCGAACGTGCCAGCACCATTACCACGCTCAGTAACGGTTGTATCTGCTGCACCCGCGCCAATGAACTGGCGGATGCGCTGCTCGACCTGGTGGACGGTATCGATAAAGGCGCGCTGGATTTCGATCACGTCGTGATTGAGTGCACCGGCATGGCCGACCCCGGCCCGATCACTCAAACCTTTTTCTCCAACGAGCTGATTTGTGAACGCTTTATGTTGGATGGCATCATCACGCTGGTGGATGCGGTGCATGCGCAGCAACAGCTCGATCAGTTCACCATCGCCCAATCGCAAATTGGTTACGCCGATCGCATCTTGCTGACCAAAACTGACGTGGCAGGTCAGGATGACGCGCTGCTACAGCGTTTACAGCGTATCAATGCGCGCGCGCCGATTTACACCGTGGTCAACGGCGAGATCGATCTTAGCCTGCTGTTCAACGTCGATGGCTTTATGCTTAACGACAAACTGACGGTGAAAGCGCCGCTGTTCCGTTTCGTGGCACCACAGCAGAACAACGTGGAGTCCATCGTGGTGGAACTGGATCACGCGGTGGATTTCGCGGCGCTGTCTGACGTAATGGAAGGCTTCTTGCTCAGCTATGCTGATAACCTGCTACGTTACAAAGGCATACTGGCCATCAACGGTGACGATCGCCGTCTGCTGTTTCAGGGCGTGCAGCGTCTGTACAGCGCGGATTGGGACAGAGAGTGGCTGCCGGAAGAAAAGCGTGGCTGCATCATGGTGTTTATCGGACTGGAACTGCCCGAGCAGGAGATTCGTGACGGCTTTGCCCGTCTGATGTGACTTATCATCAACATCCGCCTCTCCACTGCTCGTGAGAGGCGGGGTGTTGCATACGCTAAGCCGCACTGGCCCCCTGCGTAGGTTCGTTATGCAACCGCTGACGCTGGCGCAGTGACGGGAACCATTTCATCCACAGAGCCACCACCAACAGCGTGCCAATGCCGCCGAGCGCCGCTGCGGGCACCGCACCCAACCACGCGGCCAGCAGGCCGAATTCAAACTCGCCCAACTGATTCGACGTATAGCCAAGCGACATTATTTTGATAACAGCCAGCTATGCTTCTTTGCCGCATATCAGGGCATAGGATGTAATCATTTTTAAGTCGGTTGGCTATATTGATAAAAATGGAATTGACCGCACTTACGCGGCCACGCATGTCGTCTGGAGTATCAAGCTGCACCAGCGAGCCGCGAATCACCATGCTCACCATGTCAAATGCCCCGAGGGCAAACAGCGCCAGCAACGACAGCCACAGTTGAGTAGACAGTGCAAACACCAGCGTCGCGACACCAAAGCCGGCCACGGAGGCGAACATAATCTTGCCTACGTTACGTTCCATTGCATGCCGGGTGAGCCAAAAGCCCATCAGCAGCGCCCCAACGGCAGGCGCGCCGCGCAGCAGCCCCCACGGGCCGGTGTGCAGGATATCCTTGGCAAAGATGGGCAACAGCGCCGTCGCCCCGCCCAGCAATACGGCAAACAGATCGAGAGAAATAACGCCCAACACATCCGGTCGGGCACGGATAAAGCGCAAGCTAGCAAACAGTGTGGCGAAACTGGCCGGTACGCGCCGCACTGGCTCTTGCACATAGCGCAATCGGCTGACCATCAACATGGAGATCAGATACAGCAGCGCGGCGGCGAGATACACGGTGCCTGCACCCGCCACGTACAGCAAGCCGCCCAGCGCCGGGCCGACCATCATGGCGGCTTGTCCCGCCGCCGAGTTTGCTGCCATGGCGCGAGCCAGGATGTTGGGAGGCACCAGCGCAGGCAGCATAGAAAGCATTGCCGGGGCTTCCAGGGTTTTGGCGATGGCGATGAGCAGCACCAGCCCAAGAATGGTTAACTCATCCGGCGGCTGGCTAAAAGCCAGTATCGCCAACAGCGCGATGGCGAACCACTCCACGAACTGGCCGATTAATACGATACGTCGGCGGTCAAATTGGTCGGCGATATGCCCAGCAGGCAGTGCCAGCAGCACGGAAGGTAAAAACTGTGCCAGACCAATCAGGCCCAGATCGAACGCGCGACCGGTGACAGAGTAGATTTGCCAGCTCACCACGATGTTAAGCATCTGAAAACCAAACATAGACGCGGTGCGGGCCAGCCAAAATGCAACAAAAGAGCGTTGACGCAGCAAAGAGTCTGCGCCCGGTGAGGCAAACAAAGCCATGGTGAATCCCGGTGTTAATCGCCCCATTCCCACTCGAAACGCAACAAAACGGTAGAGGCTTATGCCACCAGTAAGTGCGTTAAAAATACCTCATTGGGGGAACGATAGCCCAGCGATTTTCTGCCCCTTGTATTGAGTATGTGTTCGAGTTCGGCAATCTTACGATGACTGACCTGACTGAAGTCTGTTCCCTTTGGGTAAAAAACGTCGTATCAGCCCGTTGGTGTGCTCATTCAAGCCCCTCTCCCAGGAATGATAAGGATGGGCAAAGTAGACCTGCGCCCCTGTGATTTGAGTAATTTGCTCGTGCAGAGCGAATTCAGGGCCGTTATCAGCTGTTAGGGTCTTAAACTTGCAAAAGGTATTAGCTTCAATAAGCGTGTTGCTTAATAGTGAAATAAGGGTGTTTCGGTGATTGAAGTAAATTTTACGCTGTTCTGAGATGGAAATTCCGAGTCTGTAAAGAATTTCGTGTAAATGGCTCCATCGCTTAACCGGAAATCCGATCTCCATACATCAACATGAATTGGCTCATAGCCGGTTTCCAGTCTCTGATTGGTAGGGTCCATTTAGCCGAGATATTATGCAAGGCTAGATAGAATAATTTTAGCACCGAGTCATCCGTTGGAAATATTCGTCGCGTTTTCGTTATCTTGCGCAATGAAGCATTTAACGACTCTATCGCGTTGGTGGTGTAGATAACCTTGCGGATCTCCGGCGGAAAATCAAAAATGACGATGAGACGTTCCCAATTATTTCTCCACGATGGGCTGATCGTCGGGAACTGCTCATCCCATTTGGCCGCGAAGGCATCCAGGGCCTCTTCAGCGCCCTCTAGCGTTGCGGAACTATAGATAGTGCGGAGGTCAGCAGCAACGGCTTTACGCTCTTTCCAGCCGACGTAGCGCAGCGAGTTCCGCACCTGATGCACGATGCAGAGCTGTACCCGCGTATGCGGGTAAACAGCTTCAATGGCATCAGGAAAGCCCTTCAGGCCATCGCAGCAGGCGATGAAGATGTCCTGTAGCCCACGATTTTTCAGTTCTGTCATTACAGATAACCAGAACTTGGCACCCTCGGTTTTGGCTATCCATAGCCCCAGCAGCTCTTTTTCGCCCTGGCCGTTGATGCCTAGAGCCAAGTAAACAGACTTGTTGGCCACGGCTCCGCCGTCCTGGCTTTTGACAACAATACAGTCAAGGTAAACAATGGGATAAAGCGCATCCAGCGGCCGTTGCTGCCAGCGCTTAACTTCATCCATCACAGCATTGGTCACTTGAGAAATGAAGCCAGCGGAAACATCGACCCCGTAGACTTCTTTAAAGTGTGCCTGAATATCACGGGTTGATAACCCTCTGGAATAGAGAGAAATAATGCGGTCATCGAAGCCGTTAAGCTGCTTTTCGTGCTTACCGATCAGTGTCGGCTCGAAGGTATAGCTAAACGACTTAATTTTGATTACATTATTTAAATGAGCTATTCAATTGATTTTAGACGTAAAGTGATATCTACACGGAAAAACGAAGGGTTGAGTATCCGAGAAACAGCGAAGCAATTTCGGATTGGCCCTGCCTCTGTATCGCGTTGGATTAATCAAATAGAGTCAAAAGCATCGACCACGCGTCAGCGAAAGATCGATAAATCCGAGTTGATAAAAGATGTTGAACAATATCCAGATGCTTACCAAAAAGAACGTGCAGAGCGTTTTGGCGTTTGTCAGAAGGCCATTTGGCAAGCGCTTAAAAAGCTGGGATTGACCTATAAAAAAAACTCTACGTCATCCGAAAGCCGACGAAAACGCCCGGCAGGGATTTCAACAAAAAAAACAACAGTATGAAAAAGAAGGTAAACCTATTGTTTTTATTGATGAAAGTGGTTTTTCACACGATGCCCCACGGACTCACGGCTATTCCCCAAAAGGTCAACGGTGTTTTGGCCTGAAGAACTGGGGAGCTAGGGGAAGAACAAATGTTATCGGCGCTTTATTAGGCACAACGCTGTTTGCTATCGGATTATTTGATATCAATATTAACAGCGATGTTTTCTATGCCTGGGTCACACAAGTCCTTATCCCAGTACTCCCTAAAAACAGTGTAATCATGATGGACAATGCCACTTTTCACAAAAAACATGATATTCAACAAGTCATCATCGATGCAGGGTATATGGTGGAGTATTTGCCTACATATTCGCCAGATCTTAACCCAATTGAGCATAAATGGGCACAAGCAAAAAGCAAAAAAAGAGAGATGGGTTGCGATACAGAGAGTTTGTTCTCAGTCCATATGGTGTAATCAAAATTAAGTCGCTTGGCTATACCTCTGATATACAACCGACTGCGAAACAGCGTTTTCACGTACTTCGCGACTTTTAACTGGTTGTAAAGTTCGAAGATCCGCATTGTATCTCTCCTCCCGTTTTCATTTTTCTCTTTGGCCCCACGCTGGGGTATAAAATCATGCGTTATAGCCAAGCGACTTAATTTTGATTACACCATATGGACTGAGAACAAACTCTCTGTATCGCAACCCATCTCTCTTTTTTTGCTTTTTGCTTGTGCCCATTTATGCTCAATTGGGTTAAGATCTGGCGAATATGTAGGCAAATACTCCACCATATACCCTGCATCGATGATGACTTGTTGAATATTATGTTTTTTGTGAAAAGTGGCATTGTCCATCATGATTACACTGTTTTTAGGGAGTACTGGGATAAGGACTTGTGTGACCCAGGCATAGAAAACATCGCTGTTAATATTGATATCAAATAATCCGATAGCAAACAGCGTTGTGCCTAATAAAGCGCCGATAACATTTGTTCTTCCCCTAGCTCCCCAGTTCTTCAGGCCAAAACACCGTTGACCTTTTGGGGAATAGCCGTGAGTCCGTGGGGCATCGTGTGAAAAACCACTTTCATCAATAAAAACAATAGGTTTACCTTCTTTTTCATACTGTTGTTTTTTTTGTTGAAATCCCTGCCGGGCGTTTTCGTCGGCTTTCGGATGACGTAGAGTTTTTTTTATAGGTCAATCCCAGCTTTTTAAGCGCTTGCCAAATGGCCTTCTGACAAACGCCAAAACGCTCTGCACGTTCTTTTTGGTAAGCATCTGGATATTGTTCAACATCTTTTATAGCCAAGCGACATTATTTTGATAACAGCCAGCTATGCTTCTTTGCCGCATATAGCCAAGCGACATTATTTTGATAACAGCCAGCTATGCTTCTTTGCCGCATATCAGGGCATAGGATGTAATCATTTTTAAGTCGGTTGGCTATATCAACTCGGATTTATCGATCTTTCGCTGACGCGTGGTCGATGCTTTTGACTCTATTTGATTAATCCAACGCGATACAGAGGCAGGGCCAATCCGAAATTGCTTCGCTGTTTCTCGGATACTCAACCCTTCGTTTTTCCGTGTAGATATCACTTTAAGTCTAAAATCAATTGAATAGCTCATTTAAATAATGTAATCAAAATTAAGTCGTTTAGCTATAATAGAACGCCTAACTATTAGTGTCGCCAGATGGCATTTAGTTCCACACAAAAAAGCAGCACAATTCACGGGGTTTTCAGACTGTTATAAGATAGTTCCGTTATCGATCAGCATAGTTTTATTTTTACCTTTACGTAACAAAAATTATGAATCTCGATCACATTCCAAACAGGACAGACCAGATATCTTCCTCTACGCTTAAGCAACGGTTTCGCGTTACCTTCGCCGCTTTCTACCTGAGGACACGTTATGACTGCCTGCCACACCTCGACGCTGCGTCTGCGAATAACCCTGTTTAGCCTGTGCACCCTGCTGACGTTACCCTGCATGGCGCACAACCTTACGCTCAACAGCACTCTGCCCCCGACCGGCGTTGCCGATAAAGGGGAGCTGATGTATCAAAACCAACAGTTTAGCTACCAGAACTGGAACAGCGCACAGCTCGTAGGCAAGGTGCGCGTCATCCAGCATATTGCCGGTAGGACATCGGCCAAAGCGATGAACGATCCGCTGATAAGTGCCATCAAGGCCGCTAATCTAGCGCGTGAATATTACCAAACGACGACAATCGTCAATACCGACGACGCCATCATCGGCACAGGCCCGTTTGTTCGCAGCAGTCTTGAAGAGAGTAAAAAAACCTTTCCCTGGTCGCAGTTTATTGTCGACAGCAACGGCAACGTCAGCAACGCCTGGCAGTTAGAACAGAAAAGTTCAGCGATTGTGGTGCTGGATAAGCGCGGTCAGGTGCGCTATGTCAAAGACGGGGCGCTCAGTGCGCAAGACGTGCAGCAAGTGATGAACCTGCTGCCACTGTTGTTGAAAGAGTAATTCTCAGCAGAGAACAAGCGTGGACGATCGTCTCACCACGCCTGTCTCGCTCACACCGCTGCGCACATCAAAACAATGACACGCGAAACCCTGGATTGAGAAAGGATTCACGCGGTACATAATTGAGGGTTTTGCCCTGCCAGTCATGCACCTGTGCACCGGCAGCCGCAGCGACAGCGTGCCCGGCGGCGGTGTCCCACACGTTCGTCGGCCCGAAACGTGGATACAGTTGGGCCTTGCCTTCCGCCACCAGACAAAATTTGAGCGAAGACCCAATCGCTACCGTTTGGTGTTCACCAAGCTGAAGCAAATAGTCTTTTAACTCTGCGTCCAGATGAGAACGGCTCACCACCACCAGCGGCGGATGTGCATGGTTAACATGAATCAAACGACGCACACCGTCCACCTCTTTCCAAGCTTTCCCCCCCGATGCTACGTACATGACACCGGTAACCGGCACATACACTACGCCTAACACCGGCGCGCCATTTTCAATCAACGCGATATTGACGGTGAACTCGCCGTTACGGTTAAGAAACTCTTTGGTGCCATCCAGCGGGTCCACCAGCCAGTAGAGCTGCCAGTGCTGGCGAACCTCCCAGGCAGGCGGATCTTCTTCCGACAACAGGGGAATATCGGCAAACATCTGCGCCAGTCCCTGCTTGATGATGTGATGCGCCGCCAAATCCGCGGCGGTCACAGGAGACGCATCTTTTTTATGCGCGACATCGACAGGGCGTTCACCATCATACACCTGCATGATAGCGGCACCGGCGTCGCGCGCCAACTGGCAAATTTGTTCCAACATAATGAACCTCGTCTTTTTGGTGCCCGCTGTGTATACAATACAACGCAGTAACGGACCTATTCTTTGTCAAAAGAGTGAGATGCGCCACTGACCTGTCATGATTCTATGCCAATTTACTGCCTTTGGTAGGATACTTTACGAGTATCAAATCCAAGTGCAACGCCAACATGAAGGAGTCAGGTGTCGCTACCGATGTAAAACTGGCCCACCTGCCGATGTAAATCTGACCCACCTAGGGTAAAAATGGCAGTTTTAAGACACTGCCAATGATGACATTGGAGACCAGAGTGGAGATTCACGTTTTACACCGTCAAGGCATGTCCATCCGCGCCATCGCGCGGCAGCTTTCATGCTCCCGCGAGACCGTTCGACGATATATCCGTAGTCCACTACCGGTGGCTGACATGCGTTACAAGCCGCGTATGCCTACAACATGCAAGCTTGACCCGTTCAAGCCGTATGTTCTCGAGCGCGTTGCTGCTGCCAGACCACAGTGGATACCGGCCAGTGTGCTGCTGCGCGAGATAGGCCAACGGGGATATGATGGCGGCTATAGCATGCTTACCGCATTTCTACACCCCATGAAGCAGCCCGTTACTGAGGCGGTCACGCGCTTTGAGACCGAACCCGGCGTACAGATGCAGGTTGATTTCACCATCGTCAGGCAGGGCCATAACCCGTTGCTGGCCTTCGTCGCTACGCTGGGCTGGAGCCGGGCGACTTTCGTCAAGTTCTACAGCAACCAGGAGTCCGCCGCCTGGTGTGACGGCATTGAGTCTGCACTTAAGTTCTTTGGCGGAACTCCGCATCAGTTGCTGTTCGACAACGCCAAGGCCATCATTATTGAGCGTGATGTCTACGGGCCCGGCAAGCATCGCTGGAACCCTCAGTTGATGCAACTGGCTGAGAAGTATGCCTTTACGCCTAAAGTTTGCCGTCCCTACCGCGCCAAGACTAAGGGCAAGGTCGAACGCTTCAACCATTACCTCAAGAACAGCTTTGTTGTGCCGCTTGCCGCCACGTTTCGCCAGGCTGGGCTGATACTGGACGTCCCCGCGGCTAATGCACGCATTGGTGAGTGGTTGATCACCGTTGCCAACACCCGTAAACATGGCACCACCGGTATTCCGCCTGAACAACGCATGCCGCGTGAGCGGGCTGCGTTGTTGCCATTGCCGAAGATAACACTGGCATTGCCTCCACCGGTACCGGCGAGTTGCTCGCGCCCCATACCCACAGAGAGTCTCCAGCACCCGTTGGCTACGTATCAGGCGCTACTGGAGGTAGAAGCATGAACCTCCAGCATGATCGTATCGCAGCGCTCTGCGAGCAGCTTAAGCTCGATAGATTACCGGCTGAGTGGCCCGCCGTTGCTCAGACGACGATCGACAGCAACGGCACTCATGCCGACTTCCTTGAAGCTGCTTTACAGCTTCAGCATGATGGGCTGAACGAACGGCGCCGGCAGACTATTTTGCGTTTATCAGGCCTACCGGTGATCAAGACGCTGGAGCAGTTTGATTTCGCCTTTGCGAGTGGCGTACCTCGCAGTCAGATCCAGGAGTTGGCCGGGCTGGCGTTTATCGAGCGTCAGGAGAACCTGGTCTTGCTGGGTCCGTCCGGGGTAGGTAAAACGCACCTGGCGACAGCACTCGGCTACAGAGCCGCGATGGCCGGAATGAGTATTCGGTTCGTCACAGCCGCAGATCTGATGCTACAGCTGCTCGCATCACATCGTCAGGGGGAGTTAAAAAGCTATCTTAATCGCGTTGTGGGTAAGCCTAAGTTGTTGATCATAGATGAGGTTGGCTACCTTCCCTTCGGTAAAATGGAAGCCAATCTGTTCTTCCAGGTTATCGCTAAACGGTATGAGTCAGGCAGCGTGGTCCTGACCAGCAACCTGCCGTTTACCCAGTGGTCGGGGATATTCGGAGATGATGAAACGCTGACGGCGGCGATGCTGGATCGGCTGCTTCACCATGCGCATATCGCGCAAATCAGCGGTCAAAGCTATCGACTGAAAGATAAGGGCTTTGTTGAATAAATCAGAATTAGCCGACAGGATGACTCCCTCTGCTACACCTGTTATCCTATAGCCAACCGACTTAAAAATGATTACATCCTATGCCCTGATATGCGGCAAAGAAGCATAGCTGGCTGTTATCAAAATAATGTCGCTTGGCTATATCGGTGCTTTCGAGTTTGATTACGGCAAGATATTATTGCCGAAAACCCAAGACAAACAGCATTTGCTGGTGATGTCTGAGGTGAACCGTCAGGTGCTGCGGCTGCAAGCCGACATGGGTTAGCGGTTCAAGAGGAACGCTGCTGCCGCCAATGATGGGCAGCAGCAATGGGCCAGCGGTTCAGGCTGGCACAGGTTGAAGACTAGCTTTTGGGTTCTGCCGTGGATTCGGCATCGGCAATGGTCGTTGACGCGGGGTTCTTCTCTTCAAGGCGGGTGACCAGCAACTGGTCAATCTTGTAGCTGTCGATATCCACCACTTCAAATTTATAGCCTGCAAAGCGGACATAATCGGTGCGTTTCGGGATCTTACGCAGCGTATACATCATAAAGCCGCCGATGGTTTCGTAATTGTCCGAATGGGGAAAATCGTCGATATCCAGCGCACGCATCACATCTTCAATCGGCGTGCCGCCATCGATGAGCCACGAGTTTTCATCACGCGCCACAATCTGTTCTTCCATACCCTGACCAACCAGATCGCCCATCAGCGTGGTCATCACGTCGTTCAGAGTGATAATGCCGACCACCAGCGCATATTCGTTCAGGATCACCGCGAAATCTTCGCCCGCCGCTTTAAAGCTTTCCAGCGCTTCCGAGAGTGTCAGCGTATCGGGCACAATCAGTGCAGTACGGATTTGAATGCCGCCATTGAGCGCAAGACTCTGGTTGCCCAAAACGCGGTTGAGCAGATCCTTGGAGTCAACATAACCGACGACCTGGTCGATGTTGCCGTTGCACACCAGAAACTTGGAGTGCGGCTGCTGTGCAATCTTCTCTTTGATTTGCGCTTCGTCTTCGTGCAGATCGAAAAACACTACGCTTTCTCGCGATGTCATCGACGAGGGCACCGTGCGTGATTCCAGCTCAAAGACGTTTTCAATCAATTCATGTTCCTGCTTACGCAGCACGCCCGCCAGCGCCCCGGCTTCCACCACGGCATAAATATCATCGGAGGTGATGTCGTCGTTGCGTACCATAGGCAGTTTGAGTAAACGAAAGATCACATTCGACAGGCCGTTAAAAAACCACACCAACGGACGGAAAAAGAACAAGCAGAAGCGCATGGGATTGATAATCCGGATAGCAACGGCTTCCGGTGTCGTCATGCCAATGCGTTTCGGCGTTAAATCGCCTAACAGAATAAACAGGCTGGTCACCAGCACAAAGGAACAGGCAAAGCTGACGGTATCGGCCATTTCTGGCGTAATGAAACGTTGGAAAAATACGGTGAAATAGGGGGAGAACGCTTGATCGCCGATAATACCGGCCAGAATGGCCACGGCGTTAATGCCGATTTGAATAACGGTAAAAAAGATACCGGGCGTTTCTTGGAGTTTTAGCACCATGGCGGCGTTGAGATTCCCATCATCGGCCATCTGTTTAAGTTTTATTTTGCGTGAAGCGGCCAGCGATATCTCGGACAACGAGAAAAACGCACTGAGCGCGATGAGAAGAACTATCAGTAATAAACTGTTTAACATATGTTTTCCAGCCGTCGTGGCCGTATCCTCAGGAAGGTCATGAATGCATGAATAGTAATAATCGCATTAGATGACAGAATGAATAATGCCGCCGTAACGGATGTCAGGCGGCGCAAGCATTATAACGGTGTTGATGGGCCATTTGGCAAGCATGGCGTAAAATATGAGCAATTTATCAGGTGCTGGGCGGTAAACACAGGCCGATGCCCGCCAATCCGCAATAGCCGCCGGGATTCTTGTGCAGGTATTGCTGGTGTTCATCTTCCGCGTAATAAAAGGGGCCCGCCTGGACGATTTCTGTGCTGATGGTGCGTGCATCACCGCTGGCATGCATGGCTTGCTGGAAACGTACCAGACTGGCTTGTGCCAACGTCATCTCTTCTGCGGTGAGCGTGTACATGGCTGAGCGATACTGCGTGCCGAGATCGTTACCCTGTCGCATGCCTTGTGCCGGATCGTGATTTTCCCAAAACAGTTGTAGCAGGCGTTCGTAGCTGATGACGGCAGGATCGTAGACGATGCGTACCGCTTCGGCGTGACCGGTAAGTCCGCTACAGACTTCACGGTAGGTTGGATTGGGCGTAAAGCCGCCGGTGTAGCCTGCTGCGGTGCTGTATACGCCTGCCTGCTGCCAGAACAAACGCTCCACGCCCCAAAAACAGCCCATGGCGAACAGCGCAACGTCCATATTGTCAGGAACGTGAGTCATGGAATGTTGGCTGACAACGTTCAGGCGTGCCAGCGGCATTGGCGTGCCTCGTCCTGGCAGTGCTTCTGATTGACGGATACGTTGGTTTTTATCACTGTGCTGTACCACGTTGTTACTCCCGCGATAATCCATGTTATTCATAGGTAACAGAATAACTAAGAAAGTTCACGCTGTCTTTATCGTTCAAGGCCATTTAAGGTTAAGGCGTTGCGCAACCTGCATTTTTGAAATTATTGATTACACTTTAGAATGGGTGTAGATGAGGATGTTAAGTGGGATTGTTTTTGACATGATTTTCAACACACGCCTGTGTAGAACAATATAAACGAACGTGGGGAGTTGGCGTGTCACGATACCGTACTTGGCTTTTTGTGTGCCTGCTTGCAACTGCATCGTCCTATGCAGAGAACGTGCGTTTGCAAGTGGTAGGATTGGAAGGGGAATTACAGCGCAACGTCCGTGCGCGCTTGTCTACCATTGGCCCTGATGAAGTCAGCGCCGACGGGCGCTTTCGTGCCCGGGTTGATGATGCGATCCGGCGCGGGTTAAGGGCGCTGGGGTATTACGATCCGCAAATCAATTTTGAGTACCGCCCGGCAAAAAACGGCGGACGTCCGCTGCTGTTGGTGACGGTGACGCCGGGTGAGCCGGTCAAAATCGCGGGTACCGATGTTCTGCTGCGGGGCGATGCCAGCAGCGACAGTGATTTCCTCCAACTGCGGCGCCGCAGTCTGCCTGCGATAGGCAGCGTGCTGAACCACGGGGACTATGATGATTTTAAGCGTTCATTAAATAACCTGGCTCTGCGTAAAGGGTATTTTGATGCGTACTACAACAAAAGCCAGTTGGGCGTGATCCGCGAAACGCGGGAAGCCTTCTGGGATATCGATTATGACGGCGGTACCCGTTACCGTTTCGGTGATGTGCACTTCCAGGGCAGTCAAATTGATGAAGCCTATCTGCGCAATTTGATCCCGTTTGAACGGGGCGATGAGTATACCAGCGAAGATCTGGGCGAATTAAACCGGCGTTTGTCCGCCACCGGATGGTTCACCTCGGCAGTGGTCTCCCCCAATTTCGCGGCGGGAAAAACCGATAAAATTCTGCCGCTGGATGCGGTGGTTACACCGCTTGCGCGCAATTTACTGGAAACCGGGGTGGGATACTCCACTGACGTGGGGCCGCGCTTTCAGACCACGTGGCGCATGCCGTGGATCAACGAGCGTGGGCACAGTCTGGAAAGCAGCCTGAGCGTCTCGGCACCGGAGCAGTCGTTGGATTTCAGTTACAAAATCCCCTTGCTGAGAAGCCCGCTGGAGCAGTTCTACTTGCTACAAGCCGGTTTTAAACGCGAAGACCTGAATGACACCAAATCAGACGGCACCATGCTCAACGTGGCGCGCTTCTGGACGCTTAATCGCGGTTGGCAGCGCTCTATTAACCTGCACTGGAGTCTCGATCACTTTACTCAGGGCAGTGTCACCCATACCACCATGCTGCTCTATCCCGGCCTGACGCTGAATCGCACTCGTCAGCGCGGCGGGACCATGCCCACCTGGGGGGATTCACAGCGCTACTCGCTGGATATCTCAGATACCACCTGGGGCTCGGATATCGATTTTGCAGTGATACAGGCACAGAACGTCTGGATCCGCACGTTGGAGGATAAGCACCGTTTTGTCGCGCGTGGCAACGTCGGTTGGATTGAAACCAACAGCTTCTCTCGCGTGCCGCCGTCATTGCGCTTCTTTGCCGGGGGCGATCGCAGCATTCGCGGCTATAAGTTCCGCTCTATCTCACCGCGCGATGACGAAGGCAAACTGACCGGTGCGTCAAAATTGCTGACTGGCTCTCTGGAATACCAGTACAACTTTACCGGACGCTGGTGGGGGGCGGTGTTTGTCGATACCGGTGATGCGGTAAACGATCTCAAGATCAACGACCTGAAAACCGGTGCCGGTGTCGGGATCCGCTGGGCCTCGCCAGTGGGGCCGGTCAAATTTGATTTTGCCGTCCCGGTTAATGATTCCGAGAGACGTAACGATCTCCAGTTCTATATTGGTTTGGGGCCTGAGCTATGAGCCTGATAAAGAAAATAGCCATTGGGGCCATCGCATTTTTGTTGCTGTTGCTCATCACGCTGGCGGGATTACTGTTTACCACGCCGGGGTTGCATCTGCTGCTGAATGGCGCGGCGCGCTGGGTGCCAGGGTTGGAGATCGCCGAGGTGCAAGGCGGTTGGCGCGATCTGACACTGCGCGGTGTCGGTTATCAAACGCCGGGTATCACGCTCAACGCCGGTGAACTCCACCTCTCGCTGGCGCTGGGCTGCCTGACGCGTAGCCAGATTTGCATCGATGATATTGCGCTACGCGATCTTGATGTCGTCATCGACAGCAGCGCCATGCCGCCGCCTGCGCAGACGCAAGCCCCCAGTGCACCGGTGTGCGAACTGAAGGCGCCGTTCCCGATACGTCTTAGCCAACTGACACTCAACAATATCCGCGTCACGCTGGATGATACCGCTGTCTCGCTGGGTGAACTGCACACCGGCATGCACTGGGAAGGACGCGCGTTGACCTTGCTGCCAACGCAAATCAATGCGCTGCTGGTGGCACTGCCGAAAACCAAACCGACAGCGACTGTCGCGGAAAGTACGCTGGCGGCCACCAAAGATGGCAAGGTCACCGCTTCGGAAGTGGGCGATATCGCCTCCGCGACGGCGCAGGCTGCTGTCGCACCGCAACCTGGAGCAACGCCACCGGTACCGGAAAACGTGGCGCTGCCACCTGCCTTGGGCGAGCAGCTACAGGCGCTGTTTGCCAAGCCGCTGCTGCCGGCGTTGCCCGCGTTCACACTGCCACTTGATATAAACATCAGCGATTTGCGTGGCGAACAACTGCGGCTGACCGGCGATCAAGATATCACGCTCACCACGTTGCAATTGAAAGCCTCTACCCAACAACAACATATTCAGCTGGAAAAACTCGCGATCCAGTCGCCGCAAGGTGCCTTGCATGCGGCGGGTGAGGCTACGTTGAGCGATAACTGGCCGCTGTCTTTTGTTCTGAACGGGGTGGTGAATACCGCGCCGTTGAAAGGCGAGAAGGTCAAACTGACGGTGGAGGGTAGCCTGCATGACTGGCTGAACACCACGTTTAACCTGTCCGGGCCGCAGCGTGCGCTGCTCACCCTGAAAGCGCAGTTGGCCCAGCCTGAACTGCCGTTGGCGCTGACCGTGCAGTCTGAGCGTTTTGCCTGGCCGCTAACGGGAGACGCGGAGTATCAGGTTAATAATCTGGAGTTAAACCTCACCGGGAATGCCACGGATTATACCTTGAAGGTCAATGGTGATATTCGCGGTAGCGCCTTGCCGCCCGCTACGCTGGCGTTGGAAGGCAAAGGCAATCTGCAGCAGTTTGATATAAGCCCGCTAAGGCTCTCTGCGTTGCAAGGCTCCGCTGAGTTGCGTGCACTGGTGGACTGGAGTAAGGCCATCAGTTGGCGCAGCGAACTGGTGCTCGATGGTATTAACACGGCGAAGCAATGGCCGGAATGGCCTGCGCGCATTGATGGCAAAATCAGTACGCGCGGCAGCCTGTACGGTGGGAACTGGCAGGTGGCGGTGACTGAACTGCGCCTGAACGGCAATATCAAGCAAAACAAACTGACGGCGCAAGGCTCGTTGAACGGCAATGCCGCAGGCCAGTGGCACATTCCCGGCATCAACCTGGCATTGGGGCGTAACCAGATTGATGTCAAAGGCGATTTAGGTCAGCAATGGAAACTGGACGGCCTCATTGATGCCCCTGCGTTAAACGGTGCCTTGCCGGGACTGGCAGGGCGCGTCACTGGCACGGTTCGGCTGCGCGGTAACCACACCGCACCACAGCTGTTGGCGGATCTCAATGGCACAGGGCTGCGCTGGCAGGGGTTATCAATCAATCGCCTGACGCTGGAGAGCGATGTGCGCTCGGATGCGCAAGTGAATGGCCGAATGGCGTTGCGCGTTGAGCAACTGCAACAGGAAGGCGTGAAGGTTTCTCTGCTGACACTGAACGCGCAGGGCAATGAGCAGCAGCATCAGCTGCGCCTGAACGTAGAAGGGGAACCGGTCGCCGGACAGCTGACCCTGACCGGGCACTTCGACAGAGCACAGCAGCGTTGGCGCGGTACGCTCGATAAAACCCAGTTCACTACGCCGGTGGGGGAATGGCGTTTGTCGCCCTCCCTGTCACTGGATTATCAGCAAGCGCTGGCGCGCATCACACTCGGTGCGCACTGTTGGCAAAACCCGAATGCGGAGCTGTGCGTGCCGCGTGCCGTCGACATTGGCCCGAGCGGCCAAGCCAGCGTGGTGTTGAACCGCTTTGATTTGAAGATGCTGGAACCGTTTTTGGGCGCAGACACTGCGCTGAGCGGCGTCTTTACCGGGCGTGCTGACGTCGCCTGGCAGCCGGGCGGTGGGTTGCCGCAGGCAAAAATCGCGCTTACCGGGAACAAGGTTGCACT
Organism: Symbiopectobacterium purcellii; assembly: GCF_052050035.1. Classification (GTDB taxonomy): domain Bacteria; phylum Pseudomonadota; class Gammaproteobacteria; order Enterobacterales; family Enterobacteriaceae; genus Symbiopectobacterium; species Symbiopectobacterium purcellii_A. The sequence goes on along the minus strand of NZ_CP189882.1, from coordinate 477,181 downwards.
GCGTCAGCAGATGAACGGCAACACGCTGCCTGTCGATTTTGACACTTTTACGCTGAATGCGGGCGTCGATCGCGGTCGCGCGACGCTGGGATGGCTCATCGCTATTCACAATAATGGCCAGTTTCGCGGTGATATTCAGGTGACGGACCCGCAGGGACGACGCAAATTGGGGGGGGATATCGCCATCGACAAAATCTCCCTTGCGCTGCTGAATCCGGCGTTAAGCCGGGGTGAGAAAGCGGCGGGTATGCTGAACGGCGCGTTGCGAGTTGGCGGTAATGTGCGCCAGCCACAGTTGAACGGACAACTGGCGCTGGAAGGGCTGGATATCGACGGTCACTGGATGCCTATCGATCTTACCGATGTCCGGTTGGCGGTGAGCTTCAATGGCATGAGTTCTACGCTACAGGGTTTTCTGAAAACCACGCAAGGCCAGCTTAATCTTAACGGGGATGCGGATTGGCATCAGCCGGAAGCATGGCGGGCGCGTATTGCGGCGAAGGGTGACCGCGTTCGTGTCACGCTGCCGCCGACGGTGCGGCTCGATGTTTCCCCGGATATTGAGTTTGAAGCCACGCCACAACTCTTTACGCTCAATGGGTCGGTCAGGGTGCCATGGGCGCGTATCACCGTACAACAGATGCCGGAAAATGCGGTGGATGTCTCCTCGGATGAAGTGCTGTTGGATGAACAACGCCAGCCGCTAGCGCGTAACAACGCTGCGATACCGATCAACAGTAACCTGACCATTCGCGTGGGTGACGATGTGCGCCTTGATGCCTTTGGCCTGCGCGCCAGTTTGCAAGGCGACCTGAAAATGGTGCAGGACGAGCGCGGTTTGGGGCTGAACGGCCAGATCAACATCCCTACCGGGCGTTTCAAGGCCTACGGGCAGGATTTGATCGTGCAAAAAGGGATTCTGGTGTTCTCCGGGCCACCCGCCGAACCGAATCTTAACATCGAAGCGGTGCGCAATCCTGATAATACGGCGGATGGTGTGACGGCGGGTGTGCGCATCACTGGCGCGGCTAGCGCGCCCCACATCGAGGTGTTTTCCTCACCGACATTATCGCAACAAGAAGCATTATCTTACCTGTTACGGGGTCAAGGACTGGACAGCACCGGTTCAGACAGTAATATGATGACCTCGGCCTTAGTAGGGTTAGGGGTTGTGCAAAGTGGTCAAGTTGTGGGTAGAATCGGCGAGGCCTTTGGCGTAAGTGATTTAGCTCTGGATACACAGGGCGCTGGCGACGACTCTCAGGTTGTGGTCAGCGGTTACGTCCTCCCAGGCCTTCAGGTCAGATACGGCATTGGCATATTTGACTCTTTAGCAACGTTGACGTTGCGTTATCGGTTAATGCCAAGACTCTATTTGGAAGCGGTGTCTGGTCTCGATCAGGCACTGAATGTGCTCTATCAGTTCGAGTTTTAGCGATGCGAATTATTGTTTATGGCAGTTTACGACGCAAACAGGGAAACAGTCACTGGATGACGAACGCACAGTGGCTAGGGGATTGTCAGCTCGGTGGTTACGAGATGTATGACCTTGGCCATTATCCTGCGGTGGTAGTCGGGGAAGGGGAAATTCTTTGCGAAGTTTATCGCATAAGCTCATCTATCCTGACAGAACTCGATGCGCTAAAGCGTGATGGCCACGAATACAAGCGCGAGTTAATCAGCACCCCGCTCGGGAGTGCGTGGATCTATCTGTATCAACACTCGGTAACAGGGTTGCCGCGTATAGACGATGGCGATTGGCTGACGCGCGAGCATTAATGATACTGGGTAGTTTGTAAATAAAAGCGTAACCGGCGCGGTGTCGGTTACGATTCATCTCTCTTTTCCTTGCCCCCACCTTTACCACACCGTTCTGTTATCTTTTTATTAACAATAATGTTTCTCATTATCAATCACGAATGCTAAGGTGAACGCCCCTTTGGGCCCGATGTGGGGCCATTCTGGCTGCCCCTGCGGGATTAGATGAGAAAGGTCATGGCAGAAAAACAGAAATACCGCATTTTTAACGTTGTGCTGGCGCATAAAACTTACCTGACGCCTTCCCTGATGCGCTGTGTGTTCTCCGGTGAGTCGGTACGTCAGATGAAAATGGACGCACAGGATCAACGCATCAAGCTGCTGCTTCCTCCCGCCGATGGCGTTTTCCCCGAATTGCCTGACAGTGATGAGTGGTATCGCCAGTGGCTGGCGCTGCCCAAGGCGCAGCGGCCGGTGATGCGCTCCTACACCCTGCGCGATGTGGATGTGGCTAACGGTGAAATGGCGGTAGAGTTTGTGGTTCATGGCACTGAAGGGCCAGCGTCTGCCTGGGCAATGCAGGCGCAACCGGGGGAAGCATTGCGCATTGTTGCGCCGTGCGTCGGTGATTATGAAGGCGATAGCGGCGGCTATGAGTGGCTGCCGCAAGCGGAAATGACCCATGCGTTGTTAATTGGTGATGAAACTGCGCTGCCTGCTATCAAGGGCATTCTGGAACGGCTGGCGCAGCAGTCGAACCTCGTGCAGGTGCAGGCGTTTATCGAAGTGCCGCTGGAAGCCGACTGCGTGGATATGAGCGCGTTTGCCTTTGCCGAGGTACACTGGCTACCGCGTAAGCCGCAGGGTGCCTCTTACGGTGAACGGCTGTTGCATAGCGTGCGAGCGTATGTGCGTTTGCCGGAGATACGCGCGCAAGCAGAAGCCACCGAATTGCATGAAGTGGCAGAAGGTGAGTTGCTGTGGGAGTCTGCCAGTCAGACGCACGGCCAATTCTTTGGCTGGGTGGCTGCGGAGTCTTCGGTGGTGAAAAACCTGCGGCGTTACTTATCCTGTGAACGTCAGGTGCCACGCGATATCATCACGTTTATGGCTTACTGGAGCCGCGAACGGCAGCGAGATCTTTAACCGCGCGCGGAAAAGAAAACGGCGAGGAAATCCTCGCCGTAACATAGGTTGCGCAGTGCGCTACACGCTTATTTTTTCGCGCGTTCAAAGGAGGCAACGATCTCGGCTTTAGCCGCTTCCACGTTTTCCCAACCTTCAACTTTCACCCATTTGCCTTTTTCCAGCGCTTTGTATTGCTCGAAGAAGTGGGCGATTTGGCCACGCAGCAGTTCCGGCAGATCGTTCACATCCTTGATGTGATCGTATTCTTTGCTCAGTTTGGTGTGCGGCACGGCAACCACTTTGGCATCTTCACCGGATTCGTCAGTCATTTTCAGTACGCCAACCGGACGGCAGCGGATCACTGAACCGGGTTGCAGCGGATACGGCGTCGGTACCAGTACGTCAACCGGGTCACCGTCCAGAGACAACGTGTTGTTGATGTAGCCGTAGTTGCACGGGTAGAACATCGCCGTTGCCATGAAACGGTCTACAAACAGGGCGCCAGTTTCTTTATCGACTTCGTACTTGATGGGGTCAGCGTTGGCCGGGATCTCAATAACTACATAGATATCATCCGGCAGTGATTTGCCCGCCGGGACGTTGATCAAACTCATGTCTGTTTCCTTTTTTCTAACGTCAGAAATGGAGTGGCGGCCATTATAGCCAACCCATTGGTAAAGTGCTGTGGTTTTTCACTCTCAGTGGCGTTTAGTCAGCGTCATCGTTCGGCGGGGTTTCTTCTTTGCTACGGCGCTTCCAAATCTTGCTTTCCTGTCCGCGCCACAGACGTTGAATATTGTCGTGATGCCGCATCAGGATCAGGCAAGAGAGCATGGCCATCGGAAAGGTAAATTGCGGTTTGAACCACCACACATAAAAGGGTGCAATCAGTGCGCTTACAATGGCCCCGAGGGAGGAATAGCCGCTCAGCAGTACGTTAAGCAGCCAGGTGACGGTCATGACACCGGTCAGATCCCAGCCGACAGGCGCGATAGCACCAAACGCGGTTGCCACGCCTTTCCCGCCGCGAAAACGGAAAAATACTGGGTAGATATGGCCCAAACAGGCGGCAATCGCGGTAATACCAAGATAAAGCGTTGTAACGCCGAGCGCGTAAGCGCCCCAGACCGGTAACATGCCTTTTAGCACGTCAAACACCAACACCGTAGCGGCGGCGGCTTTGCCTCCGATACGCAATACGTTAGTCGCGCCGGGGTTTCCTGAGCCATGCTGACGTGTATCGGGCAGATCCGCGATGCGGCACACCAGAATAGCACTGGAGATGGAGCCGCACAGATACGCGAAAATTATCATGCCAAGCGCGGTAGCACTCATAACGCGGTTCCGTTGAATAAAGGTCGTTTTACAGTTGCCATCCGTGGATAATACGCATATTCCGGCGGAAGTGATACCAACCAGCGCCAAAATCAGAGAACGACGTGATGGATATTGTATTTATAGAAGAACTTACCGTGATTGCCACTATCGGCGTTTACGACTGGGAACAAACTATTTCGCAAAAGCTGGTGCTCGATATCGAAATGGGCTGGGATAACCGTAAGGCCGCCGCAAGCGACGATGTCAACGACTGCCTCAGCTATGCCGATGTCAGCGACGCTGTGATTGCCCATGTCTCCAATCAGCCGTTTGCGCTGGTCGAGCGTGTGGCGGAAGAGGTGGCGCAATTGCTGATGCAGCGCTTTGCCATCCCCTGGCTGCGTATCAAAGTGAGCAAGCCGGGTGCGGTAGCGCAGGCGCGTCAGGTGGGCGTTGTGATTGAGCGTGGCACCCGGTAACCGAATTTTTTTATGAATCTTTTTTGTCAGTGAAACTAACACCCCGTTTTTTAGTCTATTGTAGTGGTGTTTAAAGTGGCGCACGCGGACAGCGTAGCCACTTTTTTTATGGGTGCTTCTTTTTTTTCGGTTCGGAAAGGCAGGGCGCGAGCATGGCAGATCTCCACACGTTGGTGGTGGCATTTATTCTTGGGGTTGTTGAAGGGTTGACGGAGTTTTTGCCCGTGTCATCGACGGGGCACATGATTATCGTTGGCAGTTGGTTGGGGTTTGATGATGAGAAGGCGAAAGCCTTTGAAGTCATTATCCAACTGGGCTCTATTTTGGCGGTCGTTGTGATGTTTTGGCGTCGTATGTTTGGGCTGATCGGTATCCACTTTGGCGCTGTTCCTCATGAGGGGCGCGGTAAAGATCGTCTGAAGCTGGGGCATATTCTGCTGGCGATGATCCCGGCGGTGGTGTTGGGGCTGGTGTTTCACAGCACCATCAAATCACTGTTTACACCGCAGAATGTGATGTTTGCTCTGATTGTTGGCGGTTTCCTGCTGCTGGCCGCAGAGTGGCTGAAGCCAAAGACGCCGCGTGCCAACGGGCTGGATGATATCACTTATCGCCAGGCATTTATGATTGGCTGTTTTCAATGTCTGGCGCTGTGGCCGGGGTTCTCCCGTTCGGGCGCGACCATTTCCGGCGGGATGCTGATGGGCGTCAGCCGCTACGCTGCCTCTGAGTTCTCCTTTATCTTGGCGGTGCCGATGATGATGGGCGCGACGGTGCTGGATCTGTATAAAAGCTGGCATTTCCTGTCGCTGGCCGATGTACCGATGTTCGCCGTGGGCTTTATCACCGCGTTTCTGGTCGCGCTGGTCGCTATCAAAACCTTCCTGAAACTGATCAAACGCATTTCGTTTGTCCCGTTCGCGATTTACCGCTTCTTCGTGGCGGGCGTCGTCTATCTGGTGTTCTTCTAACTTAGAAGGGACGCTGTGCCTGCGCGGCTAGCGCGCGCAGGTAGTCCAGATTGCATAACGTGATGTAACTGGCACGGCAGGTGATGTAACCCTGCCGCTGCCACTCCGCCATCAGGCGGCTCAAGGTCTCTGGGCGAATACCCAACTGTGTGGCCAACTGTCCGCGATTGAGCGGTAGACGAACCTGCGCGTTTGGCTGGATGTCTTGCTGGGAGCGGTGTAGGCGCAGCAGGTAATCCGCCAGCCGTTACCCCGCCGAACTGGAGGTGAGCCAGTCGATCTGGTTGATGGTGGCGTACAGCTTTTGACTGAGGTTGCCCAGCAGTTGCAGCGCCAGCGTCGCGCGTTGCAGACAAAACTGGTGCAGAGTCTCCCGTGGTATCAACATCGCTTGTCCTGCGCTGAGTGCCCGAATGTTCATCGGGAAGCGGCCGTGCTCCATGAACACGGCGGCGAGTGCTACCCATTCGCCGCGTTCAAACTGACCGAAGACCTTGTCATCCCCCTGATATAGCCAAGCGACATTATTTTGATAACAGCCAGCTATGCTTCTTTGCCGCATATCAGGGCATAGGATGTAATCATTTTTAAGTCGGTTGGCTATAGGTGTGACGAAACGCCTGGAGTTCACCCTGTTCCACCAGCGGACAGTATAGCCAAGCGACTTAATTTTGATTACACCATATGGACTGAGAACAAACTCTCTGTATCGCAACCCATCTCTCTTTTTTTGCTTTTTGCTTGTGCCCATTTATGCTCAATTGGGTTAAGATCTGGCGAATATGTAGGCAAATACTCCACCATATACCCTGCATCGATGATGACTTGTTGAATATTATGTTTTTTGTGAAAAGTGGCATTGTCCATCATGATTACACTGTTTTTAGGGAGTACTGGGATAAGGACTTGTGTGACCCAGGCATAGAAAACATCGCTGTTAATATTGATATCAAATAATCCGATAGCAAACAGCGTTGTGCCTAATAAAGCGCCGATAACATTTGTTCTTCCCCTAGCTCCCCAGTTCTTCAGGCCAAAACACCGTTGACCTTTTGGGGAATAGCCGTGAGTCCGTGGGGCATCGTGTGAAAAACCACTTTCATCAATAAAAACAACAGTATGAAAAAGAAGGTAAACCTATTGTTTTTATTGATGAAAGTGGTTTTTCACACGATGCCCCACGGACTCACGGCTATTCCCCAAAAGGTCAACGGTGTTTTGGCCTGAAGAACTGGGGAGCTAGGGGAAGAACAAATGTTATCGGCGCTTTATTAGGCACAACGCTGTTTGCTATCGGATTATTTGATATCAATATTATAGCTAAACGACTTAATTTTGATTACATTATTTAAATGAGCTATTCAATTGATTTTAGACGTAAAGTGATATCTACACGGAAAAACGAAGGGTTGAGTATCCGAGAAACAGCGAAGCAATTTCGGATTGGCCCTGCCTCTGTATCGCGTTGGATTAATCAAATAGAGTCAAAAGCATCGACCACGCGTCAGCGAAAGATCGATAAATCCGAGTTGATAAAAGATGTTGAACAATATCCAGATGCTTACCAAAAAGAACGTGCAGAGCGTTTTGGCGTTTGTCAGAAGGCCATTTGGCAAGCGCTTAAAAAGCTGGGATTGACCTATAAAAAAAACTCTACGTCATCCGAAAGCCGACGAAAACGCCCGGCAGGGATTTCAACAAAAAAAACAACAGTATGAAAAAGAAGGTAAACCTATTGTTTTTATTGATGAAAGTGGTTTTTCACACGATACCCCACGGACTCACGGCTATTCCCCAAAAGGTCAACGGTGTTTTGGCCTGAAGAACTGGGGAGCTAGGGGAAGAACAAATGTTATCGGCGCTTTATTAGGCACAACGCTGTTTGCTATCGGATTATTTGATATCAATATTAACAGCGATGTTTTCTATGCCTGGGTCACACAAGTCCTTATCCCAGTACTCCCTAAAAACAGTGTAATCATGATGGACAATGCCACTTTTCACAAAAAACATAATATTCAACAAGTCATCATCGATGCAGGGTATATGGTGGAGTATTTGCCTACATATTCGCCAGATCTTAACCCAATTGAGCATAAATGGGCACAAGCAAAAAGCAAAAAAAGAGAGATGGGTTGCGATACAGAGAGTTTGTTCTCAGTCCATATGGTGTAATCAAAATTAAGTCGCTTGGCTATACCGTGGCGGTGCTCCGGTATGGCGCTGGCAACCATCGCCGGTGGCGGGTCTATGGGTTTCATCAGCTTAATCCAGTCCCGTTCACGCTGAGACAGCTTATCAGCGGCAACGGAGAAGAGGACAGTATCGATACTTTTACGGGTCATCATGACAGGAAGGCTCTGAGCAAAATATGTTGTCAGATCATACATATTAAAATCAGGCTATGGCAACTCAGAGTCAGGCAGGCGGCGGGTTTTCAATTTGCAGCCGTCAGGCTGCCCTGTTCTCGCTCAGTGGAACGACAGATGCGCAGGCACTGCCGGGGCTGATAAACCAGATCCACCGGAAAATCAGGGAAGCCTCTGCGGACGGGGCTTATGACGCCCGTTACTGCCACGATGCGTTGCTGAGAAAAAAAATCAGGCCGCTCATTCCTCCGCGAAGCGGGGCACAATACTGGCCAGACAGGTACCATGAGCGTAACCACGCCGTGGCGAATCAGCATCTGAGCGGGGGTAATGACGCCTGGAAAAAGAAAGTGGGTTATCACCGGCGTTCAGTGGCAGAAACGGCGATGTTCCGCCTCAAAACCCTGTTGGGCGCGCACCTGAAGCTGCGGGACTATGACGCACAGGTCGGAGAAGCCATGGCGATGGTTAAGGCGCTGAAACGCATGACGCTGTTGGGCATGCCGGACAGCATCCGCATCGCATAACGGCAACCCCTGTGGGGCCATCCAGCCAGTAGCTAACTCTGATTTATTCAACAAAGCCTCGCGCTATAGCAACAAGCAGGTTGAGGCTTTACGCTACAACGATAAGGCACTGGAAAAATTCAATGACATCCTGCTTGCGGAGTTGGAGGCTGCAAACAGCGGACTCGTATAGCTAAATAGCTAATATGTCATAAATAGCTGATGTAATACCGCTACAACCTACAAGCCTTGTGGCATAAGGGATAACCAGCTTGCAGCCCCAAAAGCTTTTTATATCAAAGCTCAGGAGTGATAGTGAATAGCAGAAAAATAATAAACTATAGTTATCAAATGATCTACTATTCTGAACAGCTATTTATTATGCATTTATTTATTAACAATATAATATATAAAGGATTATTTATTACCTATAGGATTACCTCCTCCGGGAACTTCATGAGCTGTTGCAACTACAGCTACGGATGATGACATAATAATTGCAAGTGCACACACGGAAGAAAAAAGTAATTTTTTCAAATTCATAATTTGATATCCTTACTATCTTTATATAGATCACTCAAAAAGTGAGTGTGTATTAACAGTTAACGTGCACCGAATGAATGCGAAATATATATTAATGGTGCATCCGATACTGTTAGATTAAACATATATCAAATATAGCTCATTTGAATACAGAATAATCCGAATACTGGATGAATCCATTTAAGATGCTGATAAGATTATATTTTCATGACAATGAGGCTGCATGCAAAATACATGTGCTTTGTTTTGGGAAAGTGTTCGCCGTGGATCAGCTCCACCTTCAGGCTGTGAAAAAAACTTTCAGCACACGCGTTATCATAACAGTTGCTTTTCCCACTCATGCTACATGTTAATTTACTGATTTTAATTAACTTCTGATAATCATCAGAACAGTACTGACTGCCACGATCCGAGTGGACGATGACGCCCTCTGGGGAACCCCGTCGGCTCAGGGCCATCTGCAGGGCATCGCAGACCAGGCCCGACTTCATCCTTACCGACATTGACTGTAGTGGTCAACTAAATTTGGCCACCCTACCTGACTGTTGATGGAACAGCCGTTCTGATTCATTTGGTGTTAACCCACCGTTATACCAGTGAGGTCTGACATCGCTATAATAATGGGTTATGTAGCGAATAATGGATGATTGAGCAGTACTAAAGCTTTGGTAGCCAGTCGTTGGCACCCATTCAGTCTTCAGACTACGGAAGAATCGCTCCATCGGACTATTATCCCAACAATTTCCTCTGCGACTCATACTTTGTGTCATCTGATAACGCCACAATGCCTGCCTATACTCACGACTGGTGTAATGGCTGTAGTGGTTGAATAATCAGGACACTAAACTTACATCCAAAACGGAGGTGTTTAGTGAACCATAAACGACAATTTACCCCTGAGTTTAAAAAGGAAGCCGTTGCCCTGGTAACAGAGCAGGGCTATACGATAGCCAGGGCAGCAGCATCGCTGGGCATAAGCAACAAAACCCTGCATACATGGGTCTCGCTGGCACGCGAGCAGAGCAACGGCGTACTCAGCGATGATGAACGTGCAGAGTTAAAACGGTTACAAAAGGAAAACAAAGAGTTACGTACAGAGAAGGAGATACTAAAAAAGGCGAGTGCCTTCTTCGCGAAACATATGTCGTGAGATACCGGTTCATTCTCGACAATGCCACTGACTTCAGCGTTCGTACACTCTGTCGGGTCATGCGTGTGACGGCCTCTGCCTGGTATGCATGGCGAAAAAAGCCCGCCGAACCGCTGCAAAAAGACGTGGAGGTCCGGGTCAGGTTAAAGGCGCTGTTCGCCGCCAGCAGGCAGGGAGCAGGAAGCCGGACGCTGGTCAAAAGGCTTCGTGGAGAAGGCATCATAATCAGCCGCTGGCGGGTGAGGAAACTCATGCAGGAAGAGGGGCTGGTCTGCCGACAGCGCCGGACTTATAAGGTCACGACAAAACCCCGCCCGGGTGCAGAGGTGGCCCCAAACCTGCTGAACCAGAATTTTAACCCGCCGGGGCCAAATCAGGTGTGGGCGAGTGACATCACGTATCTGAAGACCGGTGAAGGCTGGCTGTATCTGGCGGCTATTATGGATTTGTACTCCCGGCAGATAGTGGGCTGGCAGGTGGACAGACGGATGACCTCATCGCTGGTCTGCGGGGCCCTGATGCAGGCATATAACCTGCGAACTCCCCCGCCGGGCCTGGTGGTGCATACGGACAGGGGGGCGCAGTACACGGGACAACGCTTTCAGGCGCTGCTGAGCAGCTACAGGCTGAGGAGCAGTATGGGAGACGTGGGTGCCTGCTGGGATAATGCGGTGATGGAGCGCTTCTGGGGCAGTCTGAAACATGAATGGTTGCTGCTGGTACCCCAGCCAACACGGGCTTACATGGAGCAGGATGTGGCGACGTATATCCGCTACTACAACCTACACAGGCATCATGCCGCTAACGGGGATCTGTCTCCGGTGCGTTATGAACAAATGGCTGAGAAAAAAGTGTCCTGATTTACTTGACCAGTGCAAACTGCTTCGGTGAACATTAAAAATACGACACAACGCTTTCACTGGATAAAGCGCTCTTAGCTTTTCAACTACCGAGAATTTTTCAGTGAGTCGGACATTAAGAGCGCAGTAGCCTTTTTTAAGATGGCATTCTCCATTTCCAGTCGGTGGATTTTTTTCTTCATTTCTCTGAACTCAATTTGTTCAGGTGTTAATGGCAGACCAGGCGATGTTTTCCCTTGACGTTCTAAACGAAGGGCTCTTACCCACCGGCTAATCGCTGAAAGACTGACGTTCATGGCTTTCGCGGCTTCCTGGTAGGTATAGCTAAACGACTTAATTTTGATTACATTATTTAAATGAGCTATTCAATTGATTTTAGACGTAAAGTGATATCTACACGGAAAAACGAAGGGTTGAGTATCCGAGAAACAGCGAAGCAATTTCGGATTGGCCCTGCCTCTGTATCGCGTTGGATTAATCAAATAGAGTCAAAAGCATCGACCACGCGTCAGCGAAAGATCGATAAATCCGAGTTGATAAAAGATGTTGAACAATATCCAGATGCTTACCAAAAAGAACGTGCAGAGCGTTTTGGCGTTTGTCAGAAGGCCATTTGGCAAGCGCTTAAAAAGCTGGGATTGACCTATAAAAAAAACTCTACGTCATCCGAAAGCCGACGAAAACGCCCGGCAGGGATTTCAACAAAAAAAACAACAGTATGAAAAAGAAGGTAAACCTATTGTTTTTATTGATGAAAGTGGTTTTTCACACGATGCCCCACGGACTCACGGCTATTCCCCAAAAGGTCAACGGTGTTTTGGCCTGAAGAACTGGGGAGCTAGGGGAAGAACAAATGTTATCGGCGCTTTATTAGGCACAACGCTGTTTGCTATCGGATTATTTGATATCAATATTAACAGCGATGTTTTCTATGCCTGGGTCACACAAGTCCTTATCCCAGTACTCCCTAAAAACAGTGTAATCATGATGGACAATGCCACTTTTCACAAAAAACATAATATTCAACAAGTCATCATCGATGCAGGGTATATGGTGGAGTATAGCTAAGCGACATTATTTTGATAACAGCCAGCTATGCTTCTTTGCCATATATCAGGGCATCGGCTGTAATCATTTTTAAGTCGGTTGGCTATATTTGCCTACATATTCGCCAGATCTTAACCCAATTGAGCATAAATGGGCACAAGCAAAAAGCAAAAAAAGAGAGATGGGTTGCGATACAGAGAGTTTGTTCTCAGTCCATATGGTGTAATCAAAATTAAGTCGCTTGGCTATATTGCCGCAGGCATCGGATGACGTCACGGCGCAGATGCGCGCGGCCATCAACGTCAACGTTCAGCCGTTAACGCTGGCGGGATGGCGCAGCCTGTTTCTTGACAGTGGTTTCAGCCAGGTGGAGAACGCCCAGGGGGCAATGACGTTGATGACGCCGTCTGGCATGATTTACGATGAAGGCTGGGGCGGCGCGGCAAAGATTGTGCGCAATGCGTTGAAGGCGGAAAACCGCGCAACCTTCCTTCAGCTGTTTCGCACTTTCCGCCGCTACCGGCACCAGCTTAACTATATTGCGGTTTGTAGTACTAAATAAGCGGTTTACGGGGTTGAAGCGGGAATTTTCTGCGCTTTCCACGCGGTGATCGCAGCAATACGTCGCTGGTGCAGCTCATCGCGCACGCCAATACCCTGAAAACCGTCGGCGACGACGGCGCTACTGGTGACCGCACTGGCAACGGTAAATGCCTCGCGCAGGTAGTCGCCTTGCGGATAGGGCGATTCCTCAAAACCGGTGCGGCCACGGGCATCCGCTTCACTGGTGAGCACCAACTTCTCCAGTCGTTCCGGCTTGCGCCATACGTCCAGCGCATCAAACAGTTTCATCAACGTTTTGGGCTGCAAAACCGTTACGGTATGCGCCAGGTCATGATATTCCGCCACCAGCTTAGCCAGGTCGCGCAGCGCATTAGGCACGCGCAAGCGCTGGCAAAGTTGCTCCACCAGTTTCACCCCTGCCGGGCCGTGTCCGTGGTGGCGAGGCCAGAGCGCCGGCGTCGTCAGCGCTTTTCCCACATCGTGGCACAGCGTTGCAAAACGCACATCAATCTCGGGGGTGAGGCGAGCGGCAATCATCAGTGTCATCAGCGTGTGAACGCCGCTGTCGATTTCTGGGTGCCACTGTGCCGGGGCGGGTACGCCGTACAGATTGTCGATTTCAGGAAACAGCACCGCCAGCGCACCGCAGTCGCGCAGTACCTGAAAATAGACGTGAGGCGAGCGGGTTGCCAGCGCCTTTTCCGTCTCTTTCCACACCCGTTCGGGTGTCAGAAAAGCCAACTCGCCCTCGCGCGTCATAAATTGCATCAGCGCCAGCGTTTCCTCCGCGATGTGAAAACCGAGATGGGCAAAATGCGCGGCAAAGCGCGCCACGCGCAGCACGCGCAGCGGATCTTCCTGAAAGGCCGGAGACACGTGGCGCAGCAAACGCTGTTGCAAATCGTACCGACCGTGGTAGGGATCAACCAGCTCACCCTCTGCGGTTTGGGCGATGGCGTTGATGGTCAGATCGCGCCGCAGCAGATCCGCTTCCAGCGTAACATCGGGTGCCGCATGGCAAATAAAGCCGGTGTAGCCGTTTCCGGATTTGCGTTCAGTACGCGCTAGCGCATACTCTTCTTTGCTTTCCGGGTGCAAAAATACGGGGAAATCCCGCCCGACCTGCTGGTAGCCAAGCGCTAACATCTGTCCCGGCGTGGCCCCCACCACTACCCAGTCACGCTCTGACACCGGGAGATCGAGTAAGGAGTCCCGCACTGCGCCGCCAACCAGATAACTCTTCAATACAAACTCCAGGCCGTCAAAGATGACTGACATTCTTTACTCATCCAGCCATTCCTGCGTCGACGGGGATCGCTTACCGGTCAAATGCATGCCTTTGGCAAGAGATCCTCTGCCTGCGCCGAGGATGGTGGGAATACTACGTTAACATAAGGTTAATAGTTACATACCTATCGGCCTGCCGCAATCTATGCTGCAGGCCAATGTGATGCGTGATGTGGCTTACGCTTCAGCGCATCCAGCGATCGTTTTTCTTTCTGCTGGGGATCAGGTGCGGTAGCAGCAAACCGATCAGCAAGCCGATTCCCGCCACGCCACCGCCGTACAGGAACCATTGCAAAATGATTTCCCGTTGCTTGTCATCCAGTTGCACATTGGCTGCATCGACCTTCTTTTGCGCGACAATCAGCTGATTTTTTAAATCCTGATTTTCGTTACGCAGCGCGGTGATGATATTGTCGCTGGCAGACACTTTTTGCTGCATATCGGCGGTACGCTGGTTCCATTCCTGATCGATATTGCCTAATCGCGCGGTGAGATCGGAAACCTGCTTTTCCAGTTCCGGCACGCGCAGGCGCAGGCTTGGCGTTTGGCTCAGTTGATTGAGCGGCAACCAACTGGTGCGATCTTTGCTATCGCGAATTTGGGCATAGCCGGCATTTTCATTCACGCTGAGTACGGTGACTTCCTCACCCGCATTGAGCGTGCCAATGATTCGATATTGGGTACCAGGGCCGGTATGAATATAGGTCGACAGCTCATCGGAGATGTAGCGTTTATCTTCTGCATGACTCGCCCAACTCAGTGTGAGGCTGACAAAGGTGAAACAAACGAGGCCTAATTTCATCATGTTGCGCGAATGGTTGGGTGATAGTAGAGGCATAAGTCTGACGAGGCAATGGGTAAACCGAAATGAGAACAATCCTATTACCCGCGCCGCGTGACCTGTCATTGTCACCCGGTCGGTGTTTTTCTACCGCAGATGTTAGGGGTAAGGTGGTGTAATATAGCAAACATCCCTATTTTTCGTCGCTGATGAATGGCTGTCAGCATCCGACCCGCCGGGTCATGCTTTTTTAGATTGAAATGATGATGAGTGAAGAGATCGAACTGAAGTTTATTGTGCACCCAGACATGGCCGCTACGCTGCCGCGCAAACTGACTGCCTGGCAAACAGACTACAGCCACAGCGAGCATCTGGAAGGGCGACTGCTTAGCAATACCTACTATGAAACGGCAGATAACACCCTGCGCCAACGTGGCATGGGGCTGCGTGTGCGCGGTGAGAACGGCCAGCACGAAATGACGCTGAAAACCGCAGGTACGGTGATCGGTGGGTTGCATCAGCATCCTGAATACAATGTGCCGCTGGCGAATGCCAACCTGGATATCCGCTTGCTACCCGCAGACGTCTGGCAGCCAGAGTGCGATGTCGACGCGCTTGCGCAGGCGCTACATCCGCTGTTTAGCACTCATTTTCAGCGTGAACAATGGGTTATCGCTTATCACCAAAGCTTGATTGAAATTGCTTTCGATCAGGGAGAGGTTGCTGCCGGTGAATTGAGCGAGCCTATTCTGGAATTGGAAATGGAACTGAAAGCCGGGCAAACCGATGATTTGCTGGCACTGTCGCAAGAACTGGCGGAGTGGGGCGGAATGCGCCAGGGCAGCCTGAGCAAAGCAGCCCGAGGTTATCATCTGGCTCAAGGTGCGGTACCGCGCGAATGTCGGGCGCTGCGTATGCTGATGTTGCCTGCCAAAAGCACCATCGATCAGGCGATAGGTGCGGCGCTGGAGCATGCGCTGGCCCACTGGCAATATCATGAAGAACTGTGCGCGCGCGGTGAACGCAAGGCACGGTTGCAAATGTTGGAAGCCAGTGCATTGATGCGTGAAATGCTGGTGCTGGTGGGCGGTGTGGTGCCGCGCAAAGTGACCACGCTGTTCCGCGCGGCACTCACTCATCTGGAAGAGCAGGTGGAACGTGAAACTGACGCTGAGAAGGTGTGCTATGACGCCAACTATCTTAACAGTAAGTTAGTGCTCACCTCATGGTTGGTTAACAGCACCTGGCGTGAACATATGGATAACAAAAGCCGTATGCGCCTAATGGGTTCTTATAAACGTTTTTGCGGCGTGATGCTGGATCGCGCCATGGCGGAATTGCGCTCCGTGTTCAGTCACCCGCTTGATGCGGATCACTATCAACAACAGTTGGCGCGTTTGAAACGTAACATCAATGCGTTCCTGCTGCTCTCCAGCGCCTATCCAGAAGCCGCCGTCGAGTCCTTTATCGCGCAGTGGCGTGCAGTAGAGCACGCTATCAAACACCTTCCTGCTTCGGGCGTGGACAGCGTGCTGGAAAGTGCGCGCCGCCAGGCAGTGGATCAAACGCCGTACTGGTTAAGCAGCGCCAGCGTGTAACGTATTATTGTTCCCCGGCGCGCCGGGATTCTCAGGGAGTTGCTATGTCGAATTCGCCATTCTCCACTGCGTTGCCGCCGCTGCTGGCGGAGCAGTTGAGTTAAATCACATAAAAGCCAAAAATATCAATGCATTGCCTGGTTTTTTCGCTCAAAAAACAGGCGACAAAATACAACAAAGCACGACATACACGACACTTTTATCAATAAGTTACCGTCCATTTCGACTTGCCGACTCCCTTCCTTAGGCGTGACAAATCACATTCACACCGCATTTTTACGCCACAGCACGGCACATCACGTCACAACCTGGCACAGTACGACACGCCAGCGTCACCCATCAACAAGCGCAATTAGGTGATGCGGACATTGGTTGATGGGATCATATAGTCATCCTTGTCATCAACTCCTAGAGTGGCAACTCATACCATGATCGTGCTTCCCAGCTTACTGGCAATGCCACCGGGGGCGTATTAGCCGAAATATCTGTTATAGCCAAGCGACTTAATTTTGATTACACCATATGGACTGAGAACAAACTCTCTGTATCGCAACCCATCTCTCTTTTTTTGCTTTTTGCTTGTGCCCATTTATGCTCAATTGGGTTAAGATCTGGCGAATATGTAGGCAAATACTCCACCATATACCCTGCATCGATGATGACTTGTTGAATATTATGTTTTTTGTGAAAAGTGGCATTGTCCATCATGATTACACTGTTTTTAGGGAGTACTGGGATAAGGACTTGTGTGGCCCAGGCATAGAAAACATCGCTGTTAATATTGATATCAAATAATCCGATAGCAAACAGCGTTGTGCCTAATAAAGCGCCGATAACATTTGTTCTTCCCCTAGCTCCCCAGTTCTTCAGGCCAAAACACCGTTGACCTTTTGGGGAATAGCCGTGAGTCCGTGGGGTATCGTGTGAAAAACCACTTTCATCAATAAAAACAATAGGTTTACCTTCTTTTTCATACTGTTGTTTTTTTTGTTGAAATCCCTGCCGGGCGTTTTCGTCGGCTTTCGGATGACGTAGAGTTTTTTTATAGGTCAATCCCAGCTTTTTAAGCGCTTGCCAAATGGCCTTCTGACAAACGCCAAAACGCTCTGCACGTTCTTTTTGGTAAGCATCTGGATATTGTTCAACATCTTTTATCAACTCGGATTTATCGATCTTTCGCTGACGCGTGGTCGATGCTTTTGACTCTATTTGGGCTTTGTTGAATAATTTAAGATACTGATTTATATAAGCATTATAAAATTTCAACGACTAATTTTTCCTCTCGGAATGCTTTTTATTGTGCTAACTATTTGATTTGTCGTTCTAACAAAATACATTCTCTGTAAATGCATTCTAACTAAAGAAGATGTAAATCAAACGGTTAAATTATTCAACAAAGCCCTCTATTTGATTAATCCAACGCGATACAGAGGCAGGGCCAATCCGAAATTGCTTCGCTGTTTCTCGGATACTCAACCCTTCGTTTTTCCGTGTAGATATCACTTTACGTCTAAAATCAATTGAATAGCTCATTTAAATAATGTAATCAAAATTAAGTCGTTTAGCTATATCTCCTTCTCTGTACGTAACTCTTTGTTTTCCTTTTGTAACCGTTTTAACTCTGCACGTTCATCATCGCTGAGTACGCCGTTGCTCTGCTCGCGTGCCAGCGAGACCCATGTATGCAGGGTTTTGTTGCTTATGCCCAGCGATGCTGCTGCCCTGGCTATCGTATAGCCCTGCTCTGTTACCAGGGCAACGGCTTCCTTTTTAAACTCAGGGGTAAATTGTCGTTTATGGTTCACTAAACACCTCCGTTTTGGATGTAAGTTTAGTGTCCTGATTATTCAACCACTACACTCTTCGCTGGGGGATATCAGCGGCAAAGTGGTGATTGATATTACTAACCCGCTGTCTGCTGATTACATGAGCCTGACGCTTGGTCACAGCACGTCAGCCGAGGAAGAGATTGCTAACGCTTTTCCGGCTGTACGCATCGTCAAAGCGTTTAACACCACGTTTGCACAGGTGATATAGCCAAGCGACATTATTTTGATAACAGCCAGCTATGCTTCTTTGCCGCATATCAGGGCATAGGATGTAATCATTTTTAAGTCGGTTGGCTATAACGGTGGTGAGTGCAGTCGGGGTTGCTGCAGCGAAATTCCCGGCTGCCCGTCAGTGGGGTGCCGCAGGCCAGCATCTTTGTGACAACCTCAATCTCTACAGGCCGGAGCGGGTATGCCTCCATGATGTCAGCCCATGCCCTGTTGCGCTGAAACATCAAACTAGTTGCTGAATAGAGACTTGCATTTTTTGTCAGGCTATTGAGAATAAAAAGAGGTTTAACTTAGAGAATAAAGGTTTGAAATGATCAACAAAGAGCGGTTGTTACGAGATAATCGTTTATGTAAAGCAATCATTGGATTATGAGTCGAAGAATTGAAAAATTTAGCCGCTGAATTTTCAGCTTGTTATTTGATTTATCGGAAAAAGAATCGAAAAGATCACGAGCGACAGATGGGTGCAGGGCAGAAAGTATTTATCCCAACCCCATTAGATAAACTGCTTTTTATTTTATTGTATTTAAAATGTTATCCGACCTATGATTTGCAAGGACTTCTTTTTGGTTTAGATAGAACACGGGTATGTCGCTGGGTAAAAATATTATTGCCGGTTTTAGAGATGACCTTGGGGCGAGAATGTGTTTTGCCCGCTCGTCAAATTCGCTCTGCTGAGGAATTTTTTCGCGCCTTTCCTGGAGTTAAAGACGTCTTTATTGATGGGACAGAGCGACCTGTCCAAAAGCCTAAGAATCTGCGTCGGCGAAAAAAAATGTATTCGGGAAAGAAAAGACAGACCACTCGAAAAGGGCTTATTATGACTGACGAAACAAGGCAAATTGGATTTATCCCCATGAGCAAAAATGGGCGCCGTCACGATAAACGCTTACTCGATAAAGTCGATATAATTCGCCATATTCCTCCTGAGGTAACCATCTGAGCAGATACCGGTTTTCAAGGTATAGATAAACAGCATCCTAATACACAAATCCCAAAAAAAGGAACTCGAAAAAGACCTTTATCGCCTGAACAAAAACAAGAAAATAAAATAATCTCGGGCATCCGTATTACAGTTGAACACGCCATCGCGGGTATCAAGCGCCTCGGTTGCATGACCCAAATTTTACGGAATCGTAGACCCTTTATTGATGATACCTTCTTACTCCTTAGCGCCGGTCTTTGGAATTTCCATCTCAGAACAGCGTAAAATTTACTTCAATCACCGAAACACCCTTACTTCACTATTAAGCAACACGCTTAGCGTCTTCATGGGGCGGGGCTGTATGCCGGTATCATCCGTGCGGGTCATCGGAGAGCATCTCCGCTTCGGTTTCGTACAGGTCAAACCGGCGACAGGTATGGCAGAAGGCAACGTAGTGGTACGGAGAATCAGGGAATTCACTGTAGAAGGTGGTCCAGAACCACTCTGTGCAGTCAGGATCGTTGTCAACGAAAAGGCGGAATTGCTGGTAAGGGAGGTTGCCCTGTCGGACCACCGTTTTGAAAATCTGCTTAACCATTTTTGTATGAACGCGCTGATGCTCAGGGGAATGTGACACGGGATAACCTTCGGCTGGCGGGTTTCAGAATATCGCTATTCTGCCACACTTCGATTTGCAGCCGCCAGGCTGCTTCGTTCAGGGCAGCGTATTGACGCTGTCCATGTTGTTTTCTTTATGATATAAACCCATCAATTTATCATGCGTCGTCAATAACAACATTTGGATGGCTTTGTTGAATAATTTAAGATACTGATTTATATAAGCATTATAAAATTTCAACGACTAATTTTTCCTCTCGGAATGCTTTTTATTGTGCTAACTATTTGATTTGTCGTTCTAACAAAATACATTCTCTGTAAATGCATTCTAACTAAAGAAGATGTAAATCAAACGGTTAAATTATTCAACAAAGCCATAAGCACCATGATAATACTATGGAAAACACCATAACGGATTATAAGAATGATATCCAAATGGGCTTTGTTGAATAAATCAGAATTAGCCGACAGGATGACTCCCTCTGCTACACCTGTTATCCTATCCTGACGCTGTGTGGCATACCCAACAACGTCATACGGTTCAGCGCTTTGACCATCGCTATGGCTTCACCTACTTGAGCCTCATAGTCACGCAGGCTCAGATGGCCACCCAGCAAAGTTTTTATGCGGAACATCGCTGTTTCTGCCACTGAACGCCGGTGATAACCCACTTTCTTTTTCCACATATCATTACTCCCGCTCAGACGCTGATTCGCCACCGCATGGTTACGTTCATGGTACTTGTCCGGCCAGTATTTGGCTCCGCTTCGCGGCGGGATAAGGGGCCTGATTTTCTTTCTTAGCAACGCATCGTGGCAGTAACGGGCGTCATAAGCACCGTCTGCTGACACTTGCCTGATTTTTCGGTGGGTTTGGTTAATCAGGCCCGGCAGTGCCTGCGCATCTGTCGTTCCGCTGAGCGATAAGTCGGCACAGATAATCTCATGCGTCGCACTGTCTGCTGCCAGATGAAGCTTGCGCCACACTCTTCGTCTGTCAGCCCCATGCTGCCTGACTTTCCATTCACCTTCGCCAAAGACCTTCAGACCGGTACTGTCGATGACCAGATGCGAGATTTCACCACGCGTTGGCGTTTTTATGCTGATACTGACGGTTTTTGCCCGCCGACTGACCAGAGAGTAGTCCGGGCAGCGCAGTGGCAGGCTCATCAGTGTAAAAACCGAGTCGACAAAGCCCTGTAATGCCCGGAGCGACAGGTTAAACACGCGCTTTATCATCAAAACCGTGGTAACAGCCATATCGGTGTAGTAAAGCGGCCGACCACGACCTTGAGGCGAAGAACTGTCAGTCCATGCAGCGATGGCCGACTCATCAAGCCAGACCGTCAGGGAGCCGCGTTGTCTGAGTGCTTTGTTGTAGGTGGGCCAGTTGGTGATTTTAAACTTTTGCTTTGCCATGGGGAGCTGCTATCGGGAGCGATGATAGTGCTTTGA
The DNA here is from genome assembly GCF_052050035.1 of Symbiopectobacterium purcellii. GTDB lineage: Bacteria > Pseudomonadota > Gammaproteobacteria > Enterobacterales > Enterobacteriaceae > Symbiopectobacterium > Symbiopectobacterium purcellii_A. Next base: position 455,766 of record NZ_CP189882.1, on the reverse strand, counting down.
TCCGGCGATCCCCTGAAAGTTCGATTTATTCAACAAAGCCGAGTATAGAATGAAGCCCACGCTGTCTTATTCGATATTACTGCAAAGTCGGTTGGGTCTTTTTTGCTCATTATCGCATAAGCAAAATTGATGCGGTTATATTCGCCTAATTCTTTTTCTAAATGGTTTCTGATTGAAACGTTGATTTCAGTATTATTACAGAAAACAGTTGACATGTGTTTCCCCCATTGCCAAATAAAATTCTTGATAATCTATATCATAGGCTAAGAGCATGTTGTTACGGGGATTAAAGGCTTTGTTGAATAAATCGAACTTTCAGGGGATCGCCGGATCAAAGCACTATCATCGCTCCCGATAGCAGCTCCCCATGGCAAAGCAAAAGTTTAAAATCACCAACTGGCCCACCTACAACAAAGCACTCAGACAACGCGGCTCCCTGACGGTCTGGCTTGATGAGTCGGCCATCGCTGCATGGACTGACAGTTCTTCGCCTCAAGGTCGTGGTCGGCCGCTTTACTACACCGATATGGCTGTTACCACGGTTTTGATGATAAAGCGCGTGTTTAACCTGTCGCTCCGGGCATTACAGGGCTTTGTCGACTCGGTTTTTACACTGATGAGCCTGCCACTGCGCTGCCCGGACTACTCTCTGGTCAGTCGGCGGGCAAAAACCGTCAGTATCAGCATAAAAACGCCAACGCGTGGTGAAATCTCGCATCTGGTCATCGACAGTACCGGTCTGAAGGTCTTTGGCGAAGGTGAATGGAAAGTCAGGCAGCATGGGGCTGACAGACGAAGAGTGTGGCGCAAGCTTCATCTGGCAGCAGACAGTGCGACGCATGAGATTATCTGTGCCGACTTATCGCTCAGCGGAACGACAGATGCGCAGGCACTGCCGGGCCTGATTAACCAAACCCACCGAAAAATCAGGCAAGTGTCAGCAGACGGTGCTTATGACGCCCGTTATAGCCAAGCGACTTAATTTTGATTACACCATATGGACTGAGAACAAACTCTCTGTATCGCAACCCATCTCTCTTTTTTTGCTTTTTGCTTTTTGCTTGTGCCCATTTATGCTCAATTGGGTTAAGATCTGGCGAATATAGCCAAGCGACATTATTTTGATAACAGCCAGCTATGCTTCTTTGCCGCATATCAGGGCATAGGATGTAATAATTTTTAAGTCGGTTGGCTATAGTGTCAATTTCGAAGTGGCCAGGCTCTTGTTTAAGCTCGGCTTGAGCTGGGCGATACTCAATACCAACACGGTTGGGAATAGGGCCTGATTTGAGGTTTTCGGCATTGTACCTGTAACGTTTTCCCTGATGAGGAAGTTGCTGATATAGCTAAACGACTTAATTTTGATTACATTATTTAAATGAGCTATTCAATTGATTTTAGACGTAAAGTGATATCTACACGGAAAAACGAAGGGTTGAGTATCCGAGAAACAGCGAAGCAATTTCGGATTGGCCCTGCCTCTGTATCGCGTTGGATTAATCAAATAGAGTCAAAAGCATCGACCACGCGTCAGCGAAAGATCGATAAATCCGAGTTGATAAAAGATGTTGAACAATATCCAGATGCTTACCAAAAAGAACGTGCAGAGCGTTTTGGCGTTTGTCAGAAGGCCATTTGGCAAGCGCTTAAAAAGCTGGGATTGACCTATAAAAAAAACTCTACGTCATCCGAAAGCCGACGAAAACGCCCGGCAGGGATTTCAACAAAAAAAACAACAGTATGAAAAAGAAGGTAAACCTATTGTTTTTATTGATGAAAGTGGTTTTTCACACGATGCCCCACGGACTCACGGCTATTCCCCAAAAGGTCAACGGTGTTTTGGCCTGAAGAACTGGGGAGCTAGGGGAAGAACAAATGTTATCGGCGCTTTATTAGGCACAACGCTGTTTGCTATCGGATTATTTGATATCAATATTAACAGCGATGTTTTCTATGCCTGGGTCACACAAGTCCTTATCCCAGTACTCCCTAAAAACAGTGTAATCATGATGGACAATGCCACTTTTCACAAAAAACATAATATTCAACAAGTCATCATCGATGCAGGGTATATGGTGGAGTATTTGCCTACATATTCGCCAGATCTTAACCCAATTGAGCATAAATGGGCACAAGCAAAAAGCAAAAAGCAAAAAGCAAAAAGCAAAAAGCAAAAAAAGAGAGATGGGTTGCGATACAGAGAGTTTGTTCTCAGTCCATATGGTGCAATCAAAATTAAGTCGCTTGGCTATATGTAGGCAAATACTCCACCATATACCGGCTTTGTTGAATAATTTAAGATACTGATTTATATAAGCATTATAAAATTTCAACGACTAATTTTTCCTCTCGGAATGCTTTTTATTGTGCTAACTATTTGATTTGTCGTTCTAACAAAATACATTCTCTGTAAATGCATTCTAACTAAAGAAGATGTAAATCAAACGGTTAAATTATTCAACAAAGCCCCATATACCCTGCATCGATGATGACTTGTTGAATATTATGTTTTTTGTGAAAAGTGGCATTGTCCATCATGATTACACTGTTTTTAGGGAGTACTGGGATAAGGACTTGTGTGACCCAGGCATAGAAAACATCGCTGTTAATATTGATATCAAATAATCCGATAGCAAACAGCGTTGTGCCTAATAAAGCGCCGATAACATTTGTTCTTCCCCTAGCTCCCCAGTTCTTCAGGCCAAAACACCGTTGACCTTTTGGGGAATAGCCGTGAGTCCGTGGGGCATCGTGTGAAAAACCACTTTCATCAATAAAAACAATAGGTTTACCTTCTTTTTCATACTGTTGTTTTTTTTGTTGAAATCCCTGCCGGGCGTTTTCGTCGGCTTTCGGATGACGTAGAGTTTTTTTTATAGGTCAATCCCAGCTTTTTAAGCGCTTGCCAAATGGCCTTCTGACAAACGCCAAAACGCTCTGCACGTTCTTTTTGGTAAGCATCTGGATATTGTTCAACATCTTTTATCAACTCGGATTTATCGATCTTTCGCTGACGCGTGGTCGATGCTTTTGACTCTATTTGATTAATCCAACGCGATACAGAGGCAGGGCCAATCCGAAATTGCTTCGCTGTTTCTCGGATACTCAACCCTTCGTTTTTCCGTGTAGATATCACTTTACGTCTAAAATCAATTGAATAGCTCATTTAAATAATGTAATCAAAATTAAGTCGTTTAGCTATACTGCCACGATGCGTTGCTAAGAAAGAAAATCAGGCCCCTTATCCCGCCGCGAAGCGGAGCCAAATACTGGCCGGACAAGTACCATGAACGTAACCATGCGGTGGCGAATCAGCGTCTGAGCGGGAGTAATGATATGTGGAAAAAGAAAGTGGGTTATCACCGGCGTTCAGTGGCAGAAACAGCGATGTTCCGCATAAAAACTTTGCTGGGTGGCCATCTGAGCCTGCGTGACTATGAGGCTCAAGTAGGTGAAGCCATAGAGATGGTCAAAGCGCTGAACCGTATGACGTTGTTGGGTATGCCACACAGCGTCAGGATAGGATAACAGGGGCTTTGTTGAATAATTTAACCGTTTGATTTACATCTTCTTTAGTTAGAATGCATTTACAGAGAATGTATTTTGTTAGAACGACAAATCAAATAGTTAGCACAATAAAAAGCATTCCGAGAGGAAAAATTAGTCGTTGAAATTTTATAATGCTTATATAAATCAGTATCTTAAATTATTCAACAAAGCCGATAACAGGTGTAACAGAGGGAGTCATCCTGTCGGCTAATTCTGATTTATTCAACAAAGCCGGGATTAAACGGAATGCTTTTGGCTGAACACGTGGAGATTACCTTGCTGTGAGGTATGTCTATCAAAAGAAGGGATCTCTATGAAATGTGAATATTTAGCTGAGTCTGTAAAGAATTTTGTGTAAATGGCTCCATTGCTTAACCGGAGATTCGTTCTCCATACATCAACATGAATTGGCTCATAGCAGGTTTCCAGTCTCTGATTGGCAAGGTCCATTTAGCAGAGATATTATGCAAGGCTAGATAGAGTAATTTTATCACCGAGTCATCCGTTGGAAATATTCGTCGCGTTTTCGTTATCTTGCGCAATGAAGCATTTAACGACTCTATCACGTTGGTGGTGTAGATAACCTTGCGGATCTCCGGCGGAAAGTCAAAAATGACGATGAGACGTTCCCAATTATTTCTCCACGACGGGCTGATCGTCGGGAACTGTTCATCCCATTTGGCCGCGAAGGCATCCAGGGACTCTTCAGCGCCCTCTAGCGTTGCGGAACTATAGATGGTGCGCAGGTCAGCAGCAACGGCCTTACGCTCTTTCCAGCCGACGTAGCGCAGCGAGTTCCGCACCTGATGCACAATGCAGAGCTGTACCCGCGTATGCGGGTAAACAGCTTCAATGGCATCAGGAAAGCCTTTCAGGCCATCGCAGCAGGCGACGAAGATGTCCTTTAGCCCACGATTTTTCAGTTCTGTCATCACAGATAACCAGAACTTGGCCCCCTCAGTTTTGGCTATCCATAGCCCCAGCAGCTCTTTTTCGCCCTGGCCGTTGACGCCGAGGGCCAGATAAACAGACTTGTTGGCCACGGCTCCGCCGTCCTGGCTTTTGACAACAATACAGTCAAGGTAAACAATGGGATAAAGCGCATCCAGCGGCCGTTGCTGCCAGCGCTTAACTTCATCCATCACAGCATTGGTCACTTGAGAAATGAAGCCAGCGGAAACATCGACCCCGTAGACTTCTTTAAAGTGTGCCTGAATATCACGGGTTGATAACCCTCTGGAATAGAGAGAAATAATGCGGTCATCGAAGCCGTTAAGCTGTTTTTCGTTCTTACCGATCAGTGTCGGCTCGAAGGTACTGTTGCGGTCGCGCGGAATATCGAGCTCGATCTCCCCATTTTGGCTACGTACGCTTTTTGATGTCTTGCCATTGCGGGAGTTGCCTGAATGATTACCTGCCGGGTCATGCTTAGCATACCCAAGGTGCATCTCCATCTCAGCTTCAAGAACCCGTTCCGCCAGTCTTTTAGTCAGCACCTTGAGTAGGCCTGATTCACCCAGCAGATCCTGAGGGGAGTGACAATCTTGAAGCAGTTGGTCAATAAGTTCGTTGCTGATAGGCATTTTGTTATCCTTTGAAGGTTTTCCTCAAAATGCCATTTACACAGATTATTTTACAGTCTCATTTAGCTGGGTATTATTTCAGAATGAAACTGTTGAGTATGAAATTTTTTTGCTACTTTTCAAAGTAAATGGAGTGTATCTAAATTCCTAATTGGTTTCACTGAGCATGGTCAATGATTGACAACATATCTGTTGTTCACAATAATATGAAAAATTTTTCCCTGGTGTTGGCCAATTTGGCGTATGATCCTCTTCTGGAGGATCACTTTTTTTTTCGACTCAGTTCCTCCATTCGTATATGACAACCATAATTCTTTTCATTTATTAATACCAGATGTACTAAAGTACAGTCTTACCCTGTGCTTTTGATTACAGTAATACCTATTCATGTATTGTCACTCATATCCACAGCCCCTTCAATCGGCCCGTTTTTTCGAGGATAAATCGTGCGCTGGCAAACGGTGAGGAATCAAGCCAGGGCCGCTTATGCGTACCGGAGGCTGGGATGGCGCAGTGGCATGCCGCCAGCGTCGCCCTTGATGCACTTATCGGAAATGTATCGTCAGATTAAAACGGCACCCTAAGGTGCCGCTGTCATATCACTTAGCGGGGGTTGCGACCCGTTGTCTTTTCTGTTTCATGGCATAACCGATGCCAAGCACGACCAGCCAGACGGGAATCAGCAGTACGGAAATCTGAATTCCCGGTGTCATGAAAATGATCACTAAAATACCCGTCAGGAACAGCAGGCAAATATAAGTGCCCAGCGGATAGAGCAGCGCCTTGAATTTGGTCTGCACGCCTTCCTGCGCTTTGGCTTTGCGGAATTTCAAGTGCGCCAGGCTGATCATGGCCCAGTTTATCACCAGTGCCGACACCACTAATGCCATCAGGAGCTCGAACGCTTTCCCCGGAATCAGGTCATTGATCAGAACGCACAGCGCAGTGGCGGCGGCAGAAATACCGATGGCAATAACGGGAACGCCGCGTCTATCAACGGTTAGCAGCGCTTTCTGGCCATTACCTTGCTTGGCAAGGCCGTAAAGCATACGGCTGTTACAGTACACGCAGCTGTTATAAACCGATAATGCTGCCGTCAACACCACAATGTTCAGTATGGTTGCTACAACATTACTGTCCAGGTTGTGGAAAATCATGACAAACGGGCTCCCCCCTTCCACGACTTTTCCCCAAGGGTAGAGCGACAGCAGAATGGCCAACGAGCCGATATAAAAGATCAGGATACGGTAGATAACCTGATTGGTAGCGCGCGGGATGCTGGTTTCCGGGTTATCCGCTTCTGCTGCGGTGATCCCCACCAGTTCCAGGCCACCAAACGAGAACATGATGACCGCCATCGCCATCACCAGACCGTTGATGCCATTCGGGAAAAATCCGCCTTGCGCTCACAGGTGTCGCTACCGATGTAAAACTGGCCCACCTGCCGATGTAAATCTGACCCACCTAGGGTAAAAATGGCAGTTTTAAGGCACTGCCAATGATGACATTGGAGACCAGAGTGGAGATTCACGTTTTACACCGTCAAGGCATGTCCATCCGCGCCATCGCGCGGCAGCTTTCATGCTCCCGCGAGACCGTTCGACGATATATCCGTAGTCCACTACCGGTGGCTGACATGCGTTACAAGCCGCGTATGCCTAGAACATGCAAGCTTGACCCGTTCAAGCCGTATGTTCTCGAGCGCGTTGCTGCTGCCAGACCACAGTGGATACCGGCCAGTGTGCTGCTGCGCGAGATAGGCCAACGGGGATATGATGGCGGCTATAGCATGCTTACCGCATTTCTACACCCCATGAAGCAGCCCGTTACTGAGGCGGTCACGCGCTTTGAGACCGAACCCGGCGTACAGATGCAGGTTGATTTCACCATCGTCAGGCAGGGCCATAACTCGTTGCTGGCCTTCGTCGCTACGCTGGGCTGGAGCCGGGCGACTTTCGTCAAGTTCTACAGCAACCAGGAGTCCGCAGCCTGGTGTGACGGCATTGAGTCTGCACTTAAGTTCTTTGGCGGAACTCCGCATCAGTTGCTGTTCGACAACGCCAAGGCCATCATTATTGAGCGTGATGTCTACGGGCCCGGCAAGCATCGCTGGAACCCACAGTTGATGCAACTGGCTGAGAAGTATGCCTTTACGCCTAAAGTTTGCCGTCCCTACCGCGCCAAGACTAAGGGCAAGGTCGAACGCTTCAACCATTACCTCAAGAACAGCTTTGTTGTGCCGCTTGCCGCCACGTTTCGCCAGGCTGGGCTGATACTGGACGTCCCCGCGGCTAATGCACGCATTGGTGAGTGGTTGATCACCGTTGCCAACACCCGTAAACATGGCACCACCGGTATTCCGCCTGAACAACGCATGCCGCGTGAGCGGGCTGCGTTGTTGCCATTGCCGAAGATATAGCCAAGCGACTTAATTTTGATTACACCATATGGACTGAGAACAAACTCTCTGTATCGCAACCCATCTCTCTTTTTTTGCTTTTTGCTTTTTGCTTTTTGCTTTTTGCTTGTGCCCATTTATGCTCAATTGGGTTAAGATCTGGCGAATATGTAGGCAAATACTCCACCATATACCCTGCATCGATGATGACTTGTTGAATATTATGTTTTTTGTGAAAAGTGGCATTGTCCATCATGATTACACTGTTTTTAGGGAGTACTGGGATAAGGACTTGTGTGACCCAGGCATAGAAAACATCGCTGTTAATATTGATATCAAATAATCCGATAGCAAACAGCGTTGTGCCTAATAAAGCGCCGATAACATTTGTTCTTCCCCTAGCTCCCCAGTTCTTCAGGCCAAAACACCGTTGACCTTTTGGGGAATAGCCGTGAGTCCGTGGGGCATCGTGTGAAAAACCACTTTCATCAATAAAAACAATAGGTTTACCTTCTTTTTCATACTGTTGTTTTTTTTGTTGAAATCCCTGCCGGGCGTTTTCGTCGGCTTTCGGATGACGTAGAGTTTTTTTTATAGGTCAATCCCAGCTTTTTAAGCGCTTGCCAAATGGCCTTCTGACAAACGCCAAAACGCTCTGCACGTTCTTTTTGGTAAGCATCTGGATATTGTTCAACATCTTTTATCAACTCGGATTTATCGATCTTTCGCTGACGCGTGGTCGATGCTTTTGACTCTATTTGATTAATCCAACGCGATACAGAGGCAGGGCCAATCCGAAATTGCTTCGCTGTTTCTCGGATACTCAACCCTTCGTTTTTCCGTGTAGATATCACTTTACGTCTAAAATCAATTGAATAGCTCATTTAAATAATGTAATCAAAATTAAGTCGTTTAGCTATATTCCGCGCGACCGCAACAGTACCTTCGAGCCGACACTGATCGGTAAGCACGAAAAGCAGCTTAACGGCTTCGATGACCGCATTATTTCTCTCTATTCCAGAGGGCTATCAACCCGTGATATTCAGGCTCACTTTAAAGAAGTCTACGGGGTCGATGTTTCCGCTGGCTTCATTTCTCAAGTGACCAATGCCGTGATGGATGACGTTAAGCGCTGGCAGCAACGGCCGCTGGATGCGTTTTATCCCATTGTTTACCTTGACTGTATTGTTGTCAAAAGCCAGGACGGCGGAGCCGTGACCAACAAGTCTGTTTACTTGGCTCTAGGCATCAACGGCCAGGGCGAAAAAGAGCTGCTGGGGCTATGGATAGCCAAAACCGAGGGGCCAAGTTCTGGTTATCTGTAATGACAGAACTGAAAAATCGTGGGCTACAGGACATCTTCATCGCCTGCTGCGATGGCCTGAAGGGCTTTCCTGATGCCATTGAAGCTGTTTACCCGCATACGCGGGTACAGCTCTGCATCGTGCATCAGGTGCGGAACTCGCTGCGCTACGTCGGCTGGAAAGAGCGTAAAGCCGTTGCTGCTGACCTCCGCACTATCTATAGTTCCGCAACGCTAGAGGGCGCTGAAGAGGCCCTGGATGCCTTCGCGGCCAAATGGGATGAGCAGTTCCCGACGATCAGCCCATCGTGGAGAAATAATTGGGAACGTCTCATCGTCATTTTTGATTTTCCGCCGGAGATCCGCAAGGTTATCTACACCACCAACGCGATAGAGTCGTTAAATGCTTCATTGCGCAAGATAACGAAAACGCGACGAATATTTCCAACGGATGACTCGGTGCTAAAATTATTCTATCTAGCCTTGCATAATATCTCGGCTAAATGGACCCTACCAATCAGAGACTGGAAACCGGCTATGAGCCAATTCATGTTGATGTATGGAGATCGGATTTCCGGTTAAGCGATGGAGCCATTTACACGAAATTCTTTACAGACTCGCACCCATCTGCCGCTCGTGATCTTTTCGATTCTTTTTCCGATAAATCAAATAACAAGCTGAAAATTCAGCGGCTAAATTTTTCAATTCTTCGACTGATAACCCAATGATTGCTTTATAGCTAAACGACTTAATTTTGATTACATTATTTAAATGAGCTATTCAATTGATTTTAGACGTAAAGTGATATCTACACGGAAAAACGAAGGGTTGAGTATCCGAGAAACAGCGAAGCAATTTCGGATTGGCCCTGCCTCTGTATCGCGTTGGATTAATCAAATAGAGTCAAAAGCATCGACCACGCGTCAGCGAAAGATCGATAAATCCGAGTTGATAAAAGATGTTGAACAATATCCAGATGCTTACCAAAAAGAACGTGCAGAGCGTTTTGGCGTTTGTCAGAAGGCCATTTGGCAAGCGCTTAAAAAGCTGGGATTGACCTATAAAAAAAACTCTACGTCATCCGAAAGCCGACGAAAACGCCCGGCAGGGATTTCAACAAAAAAAACAACAGTATGAAAAAGAAGGTAAACCTATTGTTTTTATTGATGAAAGTGGTTTTTCACACGATGCCCCACGGACTCACGGCTATTCCCCAAAAGGTCAACGGTGTTTTGGCCTGAAGAACTGGGGAGCTAGGGGAAGAACAAATGTTATCGGCGCTTTATTAGGCACAACGCTGTTTGCTATCGGATTATTTGATATCAATATTAACAGCGATGTTTTCTATGCCTGGGTCACACAAGTCCTTATCCCAGTACTCCCTAAAAACAGTGTAATCATGATGGACAATGCCACTTTTCACAAAAAACATAATATTCAACAAGTCATCATCGATGCAGGGTATATGGTGGAGTATTTGCCTACATATTCGCCAGATCTTAACCCAATTGAGCATAAATGGGCACAAGCAAAAAGCAAAAAGCAAAAAAAGAGAGATGGGTTGCGATACAGAGAGTTTGTTCTCAGTCCATATGGTGTAATCAAAATTAAGTCGCTTGGCTATAACACTGGCATTGCCTCCACCGGTACCGGCGAGTTGCTCGCGCCCCATACCCACAGAGAGTCTCCAGCACCCGTTGGCTACGTATCAGGCGCTACTGGAGGTAGAAGCATGAACCTCCAGCATGATCGTATCGCAGCGCTCTGCGAGCAGCTTAAGCTCGATAGATTACCGGCTGAGTGGCCCGCCGTTGCTCAGACGACGATCGACAGCAACGGCACTCATGCCGACTTCCTTGAAGCTGCTTTACAGCTTCAGCATGATGGGCTGAACGAACGGCGCCGGCAGACTATTTTGCGTTTATCAGGCCTACCGGTGATCAAGACGCTGGAGCAGTTTGATTTCGCCTTTGCGAGTGGCGTACCTCGCAGTCAGATCGGCTTTGTTGAATAATTTAACATGCTGATTTACATTATTATTATAACACTTCAACAACTAAGTTTTCCAGCCGTAATGCTTTTTATTGTGCTAACTACTTGATTTGTCGTTCTAACAAAATACAGTCTCTGTACATGCATTCTACCTAAAGAAGATGTAAATCAAACGGTTAAATTATTCAACAAAGCCAGTCAGATCCAGGAGTTGGCCGGGCTGGCGTTTATCGAGCGTCAGGAGAACCTGGTCTTGCTGGGTCCGTCCGGGGTAGGTAAAACGCACCTGGCGACAGCACTCGGCTACAGAGCCGCGATGGCCGGAATGAGTATTCGGTTCGTCACAGCCGCAGATCTGATGCTACAGCTGCTCGCATCACATCGTCAGGGGGAGTTAAAAAGCTATCTTAATCGCGTTGTGGGTAAGCCTAAGTTGTTGATCATAGATGAGGTTGGCTACCTTCCCTTCGGTAAAATGGAAGCCAATAAACTAGTTGCTGAATAGAGACTTGCATTTTTTGTCAGGCTATTGAGAATAAAAAGAGGTTTAACTTAGAGAATAAAGGTTTGAAATGATCAACAAAGAGCGGTTGTTACGAGATAATCGTTTATGTAAAGCAATCATTGGATTATCAGTCGAAGAATTGAAAAATTTAGCCGCTGAATTTTCAGTTTGTTATTTGATTTATCGGAAAAAGAATCGAAAAGATCACGAGCGGCAGATGGGTGCAGGGCAGAAAGGATTTATCCCAACCCCATTAGATAAACTGCTTTTTATTTTATTGTATTTAAAATGTTATCCGACCTATGATTTGCAAGGACTTCTTTTTGGTTTAGATAGAACACGGGTATGTCGCTGGGTAAAAATATTATTGCCGGTTTTAGAGATGACCTTGGGGCGAGAATGTGTTTTGCCCGCTCGTCAAATTCGCTCTGCTGAGGAATTTTTTCGCGCCTTTCCTGGAGTTAAAGACGTCTTTATTGATGGGACAGAGCGACCTGTCCAAAAGCCTAAGAATCTGCGTCGGCGAAAGAAAATGTATTCGGGAAAGAAAAGACAGACCACTCGAAAAGGGCTTATTATGACTGACGAAACAAGGCAAATTGGATTTATCCCCATGAGCAAAAATGGGCGCCGTCACGATAAACGCTTACTCGATAAAGTCGATATAATTCGCCATATTCCTCCTGAGGTAACCATCTGGGCAGATACCGGTTTTCAAGGTATAGATAAACAGCATCCTAATACACAAATCCCAAAAAAAGGAACTCGAAAAAGACCTTTATCGCCTGAACAAAAACAAGAAAATAAAATAATCTCGGGCATCCGTATTACAGTTGAACACGCCATCGCGGGTATCAAGCGCCTCGGTTGCATGACCCAAATTTTACGGAATCGTAGACCCTTTATTGATGATACCTTCTTACTCCTTAGCGCCGGTCTTTGGAATTTCCATCTCAGAACAGCGTAAAATTTACTTCAATCACCGAAACACCCTTATTTCACTATTAAGCAACACGCTTAATCTGTTCTTCCAGGTTATCGCTAAACGGGGCTTTGTTGAATAATTTAACATGCTGATTTACATAATTATTATAACACTTCAACAACTAAGTTTTCCAGCCGTAATGCTTTTTATTGTGCTAACTACTTGATTTGTCGTTCTAACAAAATACAGTCTCTGTACATGCATTCTACCTAAAGAAGATGTAAATCAAACGGTTAAATTATTCAACAAAGCCGCTAAACGGTATGAGTCAGGCAGCGTGGTCCTGACCAGCAACCTGCCGTTTACCCAGTGGTCGGGGACATTCGGAGATGATGAAACGCTGACGGCGGCGATGCTGGATCGGCTGCTTCACCATGCGCATATCGCGCAAATCAGCGGTCAAAGCTATCGACTGAAAGATAAGCTGAAAAGCGGTCAGATCCAGAAGAAAACTAAAGCAGCTACGCTCGAGTAATTCAAAGGGGGTGGGTCAGTTTTACTTTGGCAGGGTGGGTCAGTTTTACTTTGGCAGGGTGGGTCAGTTTTACTTTGGCAGGGTGGGTCAGTTTTACTTTGGCAGGGTGGGTCAGTTTTACTTTGGCAGGGTGGGTCAGTTTTACTTTGGCAGGGTGGGTCAGAATTCAATCGGTATTGACAACAGGTTGGTCACTGTGGCTTCCGGCCCGCCCTGATCGCTTAACAGCAGTCAACCACAAAACACGATCATGCCGATGATGGCCACGACCTTGATGATGGCAAACCAGAACTCCATCTCACCGTACACTTTGACATTGGCGAGGTTAATGGCATTAATCACCAGGAAAAAGATGGCGGCAGAAACCCAGGTGGGAATATCAGGCCACCAGTACTGCACATAGATGACCACAGCCGTCAATTCAGCCATGGCGACCAGCACGTAGAGCACCCAATAGTTCCAGCCGGAAGCAAACCCGGCAAAATCACCCCAATATTTATAGGCAAAATGGCTAAAAGAGCTTGCAACAGGTTCTTCGACGACCATCTCTCCAAATTGACGCATGATGAGATACGCGATTATACCGCCGCTGGCATAGCCCAGCAGTACGGAAGGACCTGCCATTTTGATGGTGGCAGCAATCCCTAAAAACAGCCCGGTGCCGACGGCACCACCCAGGGCAATCAACTGAATATGACGGTTTTTTAAGCCGCGTTTCAGCGTCCCGTCTTGTTGTTGACCATCCATTAATGTAACCCTCTGTCAGAGCGCAGCAGACACGATGCGGATGCTCGCGTCATTTTACGTTTATGTAATGTTATTTTTACGGTATTCATTAGATGAAAATGTGCGGATGACTACCGTTTGTCAGAGAATAGTGGTAAGCGGAACAGATTGCACTGATTTCTTGTCGCGATTTGTCGATCGGCCCCACGAAAATACCGCCTGTGTACATTTTTAGACCAGCAGCAAAACGGATTATGCTGTCTCTGACACTGGGTCGATGTGTCACAACATCTGTCACTGACAACACGTCAAAGGGGGATGTCTGCGGGGTGATAATCTGGTGTCATTCATCGGCGTCATTAATGGGTATATTGCTATAGATAAATGATAAATTTAATGAACGCTTTATGGAATACAATGCAGCGATAACATTACATCATGGCTTTTCAAACACTATTTTCTACAGGAGTGTATCGCCGCTATGCCTATTAAATTTAAACCGGTGGATGTTGATGCATTTATGATTACCTATTGCACCCTTGGCCGCCAGAATAGAATAAGCTATGAGGCATTAAACAAAATGGGGAAAATAGCGAAAGGATTAGAGTTTGCTACTAATGCTGTTCATTTATTTGAAAGAATGAACATCAAAGAACGACACGATGTTGATAGAAAATTTGCACCTTTGTATGAAATGCTCACGAAACAGAATTCTAAACATTACGATAAGAAAAAAGAGAAAATAACTGAAATATCAGAGGCGTTCAAACGGCTAATCAACAAAGACCCCAACGTGAGAGAGCATTATATCAATCGCTATAAGCAGAATCAAAATAAAATAAAATTTGAAAAATCATTAATTGAAAAAGAAATTTTAAAACATACCGGCATCAGAACTATTAATATAGATAACGCTGAATTATATAAGCATAAAAGTGAGGCGTGTCGTTTGCAGTTAAAAATATTGCGCGATGATGATGCTGAAACGGTAATAAATAAAGCTACCAATAATTTTTCGGAAACCAAGAAAAATATCGCTCTCCTTTATAATCAACTTGGTGAAATTAAACGCCATGCGCAGAAAAGGATGTCTGACCTGGATTATGTTCTGAGTTTGGCGGTGGAAAACAAAATTTACAGCACTAAAGATATTGGGTGTGGACCCACCACTTGGAAGAATCATCTTACTGCGGATGCTTACGCAAAAAAATACTTTGGCACTCAACGTGTTTGTGGCCGAAGAAAATACATCGACAGGGAAATACCCAGCCTATATGGAAAGCAATGGCAGACCACCCTCATCGACTATTGTCATGCGCATGATGTATTGAAAGCGTATCAACAGGCCTTGAAAAAAGAGACCCGTGATGGAGTGTCTCTGGCCGAACGGTGCCGAACGGCGTTGATGACCGATACCATCCATTCTATTGACGCGCATCATGCAAGGTACAGAACGTACACCAAGCGGGCAGAAAAGACGGCCGATCACATAACCAATCTCAAGATGAAATCAATGGCCTATGACGTGGCGATTAACGATGTTAATCGTCAAATCGAGAGAGTAAAATTGGTGGCTGATAACTGATTTTTATCGGCAAAAGTGAGGCGGGTGATGATGTTGTGTATAGGTTTTTGTTGCTGAAAATATCACCATTCGGAAATGGAAGAATGTTAACAATACGTATCATCCGTTCTAGCCTCACGACCTTATTTTGATTTTTAATTTAATAAATGTGAATTTTTATTCACTTTATTGCGGGTTGAACGGTTCAGGATCGACTGTTTTTCGTTTCATAAAAGTTAAAACATTTATAGGGTTGAAGCCGCTACTTCCTAGTGAGTATAGGGTTTTGACCTAATCGGATCGTGCAAATGTTAAAATCTGGTGGGGAACATGATTTAGCGCAACGTCCGTATGGACAGAAGGTGAATACTTTGTTACTTTAGCGTCACGTTTTGAAATTGGTATTACCAATTGACTCCGCGCACTTCGCAGAGAAACACTTACCATGGCATATAGCAAGATCCGTCAGCCCAAACTGTCAGATGTGATTGAACAACAGCTGGAGTTTTTGATCCTCGAAGGAACCTTGCGCCCCGGCGAGAAACTCCCCCCGGAGCGCGAACTGGCGAAACAGTTTGATGTCTCCCGTCCTTCTTTGCGAGAAGCCATCCAACGTCTGGAGGCAAAAGGCCTGCTGCTGCGTCGTCAGGGTGGGGGAACCTTTGTCCAGAACAATCTGTGGCAAAGCGTGAGTGATCCGTTGTCGGAACTGCTGAGCACCCATCCTGAATCTCAATTTGATCTGCTGGAAACCCGTCATGCGCTGGAAGGCATTGCTGCCTACTACGCGGCGTTACGTGGGACGGAAGAAGATTTTCAGCGCATCCGTGAGTGCCATACCCAGATTGAGCAGGCGCGCGCCTCGGGCGATCTGGTCGCGGAGTCAGAAGCCGTTATGCATTATCAAGTGGCTGTCACAGAAGCAACGCACAATGTGGTTTTGTTACATTTGCTACGCTGTATGGGACCGTTACTGGAACAGAACGTGCGGCAGAATTTTGAATTGTTATATCTGAGCCGAGAAGTTCTGGCCCAGGTAAGCAGTCATCGCGCCGGGATTTTTGAGGCGATTGTCGCTCGCGAACCTGAAAAGGCACGTGAAGCGTCGCATCGTCATCTGGCGTTTATTGAGGAAGTACTGCTGGATCTTAACCGGGAACATAGCCGAAGAGAGCGTTCGCTACGTCGGCTCCAGCAACGCAAGGATTGAGCGCTCTGATTGGGGCGTTGAACGAGTAAATGACGAGATTGGACCTGTCTTACTGTGCTTTGGCAACGGTGTCAGAGCATAGCAAGACAGGCTCCAGAAAATTAACTGATTAGAAACAGATAAGGAATACACCATGTCAGAACGTTTGAATAATGACGTGGATCCGATCGAAACTCGCGACTGGCTACAGGCGATCGAATCGGTTATCCGTGAAGAGGGTGTTGAACGTGCGCAGTACCTGATCGATCAGGTATTGTCAGAAGCGCGCAAGGGTGGCGTAAACGTAGGGGCAGGCAGCGCCGTTAGCTACTACGTAAACACCATTGCTGTGGAAGACGAACCCGCCTATCCGGGTAACCTGGACCTTGAGCGCCGCATTCGTTCCGCTATTCGTTGGAACGCAATTATGACCGTGCTGCGCGCGTCCAAGAAGGATCTGGATCTGGGGGGCCACATGGCGTCCTACCAGTCTTCCGCGACCTTCTACGAAGTGTGCTTTAACCATTTCTTCCGTGCACGCAGTGCACAAGATGGCGGCGATCTGGTGTATTTCCAGGGCCATATCTCTCCGGGTATCTACGCGCGTGCCTTCCTGGAAGGGCGTCTGACTGAAGAGCATATGAACAACTTCCGTCAGGAAGTACACGGTCAGGGGCTATCCTCTTACCCGCACCCGAAATTGATGCCGACCTTCTGGCAGTTCCCGACCGTCTCCATGGGTCTGGGCCCGATCGGTGCCATTTATCAGGCTAAATTCCTGAAGTATCTCGGCAACCGTGGTCTGAAAGACACCTCCAAACAAACCGTTTATGCCTTCCTGGGCGACGGTGAAATGGATGAGCCGGAATCCAAGGGTGCTATCACCATCGCGACGCGCGAGAAACTGGACAATCTGGTCTTCGTTATCAACTGTAACCTGCAACGTCTGGATGGACCGGTTACCGGTAATGGCAAGATCATCAACGAGCTGGAAGGCATCTTCGGCGGTGCTGGCTGGCAAGTGATCAAAGTGATGTGGGGCGAACGTTGGGACGAACTGCTGCGTAAAGACACCAGCGGTAAACTGGTCCAACTGATGAACGAAACCGTTGACGGTGACTATCAGACGTTCAAATCCAAAAACGGTGCCTACGTGCGTGAGCACTTCTTTGGCAAATACCCGGAAACGGCTGCGTTGGTTGCTGACTGGAGCGACGATCAGATTTGGGCCCTCAACCGCGGTGGTCACGATCCGAAGAAAGTCTTTGCTGCACTGAAAAAAGCGCAAGACACCAAAGGCAAACCGACCGTTATTCTGGCGCACACCATCAAAGGTTATGGTATGGGTGATGCGGCAGAAGGCAAAAACATTGCTCACCAGGTCAAGAAAGTTAACATGGACGGCGTGCGTTACTTCCGCGACCGCTTCAATGTGCCTGTAGCGGATGCAGACATCGAAAAACTGCCGCTCATCACTTTCGACAAAGATTCTGATGAATACAGATACCTGCATGAGCGCCGTCAGGCTCTGGGTGGTTACCTGCCGTCTCGTCAGCCGAACTTCGACGAGAAACTGGAACTGCCGACGCTGGAAGACTTCAGCTCTCTGCTGGAAGAACAAACCAAAGAAATCTCTACCACCATCGCCTTTGTGCGTGCCCTGAACGTGATGCTGAAGAACAAGTCGATCAAAGATCGTCTGGTTCCGATCATCGCTGACGAAGCGCGTACATTCGGTATGGAAGGTCTGTTCCGCCAGATCGGTATCTACAGCCCGAACGGCCAGCAGTACACCCCGCAGGACCGTGAGCAGGTGGCGTACTACAAAGAAGACCTGAAGGGTCAGATCTTGCAGGAAGGCATCAACGAACTGGGTGCAGGCTCATCCTGGCTGGCGGCGGCAACGTCTTACAGCACCAACAACCTTCCGATGATCCCGTTCTACATCTACTACTCCATGTTCGGGTTCCAACGTATTGGCGACCTGTGCTGGGCAGCGGGTGACCAAAAGGCGCGCGGCTTCCTGGTCGGCGGTACTTCTGGCCGCACCACGCTGAACGGCGAAGGTTTGCAGCACGAAGATGGTCACAGCCACATTCAGTCGCTGACTATCCCGAACTGCATTTCCTACGATCCGTCCTTCGCTTACGAAGTGGCTGTGATCATGCATGACGGTCTGGAGCGCATGTACGGTGAAGCGCAGGAAAACGTCTACTATTACATCACCACGCTGAACGAAAACTACCACATGCCAGCCATGCCGCAAGGCGCGGAAGAAGGTATCCGTAAGGGTATCTACAAACTGGAAACGGTAGCGGGCGCGAAAGGCAAGGTCCAGTTGCTGGGCTCGGGTTCTATTCTGCGTCACGTACGTGAAGCGGCACAGATTCTGGCCAACGACTACGGCATCGGTTCCGATGTGTACAGCGTAACCTCTTTCACGGAGCTGGCGCGCGATGGTCAAGACTGTGAACGCTGGAACATGCTGCACCCGACCGACGCACCGCGCGTACCGTACATCGCTCAGGTGATGAACGATGCACCGGCTGTTGCGTCCACTGACTATATGAAACTGTTCGCCGAGCAGGTACGTACTTACGTTCCGGCCAGCGATTACCGCGTACTGGGTACTGATGGCTTCGGTCGTTCCGACAGCCGTGAAAACCTGCGTCACCACTTCGAAGTGGACGCTTCCTACGTAGTAGTTGCCGCACTGGGCGAATTGGCTAAACGCGGTGACGTTGACGCTTCTGTGGTGGCTGAAGCCATCAAGAAATTCAACATCGATCCTGAAAAAGTTAACCCGCGCTTAGCATAAGAGGGAAAGAGTAATGGCTATCGAAATCAACGTACCGGATATCGGTGCAGATGAAGTTGAAGTCACCGAGGTGATGGTGAATGTGGGCGACAAGGTAGAAGCTGAACAGTCGCTGATCACCGTGGAAGGCGACAAAGCCTCCATGGAAGTGCCTTCTCCTCAGGCTGGCGTGGTGAAAGAGCTCAAAGTGGCTGTCGGCGATAAAGTGGCGACGGGCAAACTGATCATGGTCTTCGACGCTGAGGGTGCGGCCGCTGCTGCACCGGCTCCGGCGGAAACCAAAGCTGCTGCGCCTGCCCCTGCGGCAGCCGCGAGCGCGGCGAAAGAAGTGGCCGTGCCGGATATCGGTGGCGACGAAGTTGAAGTTACTGAAATCATGGTGAAAGTGGGTGACAGCGTGAGCGCTGAGCAGTCGCTGATCACGGTGGAAGGTGACAAGGCTTCCATGGAAGTGCCAGCACCGTTCGCGGGCGTGGTGAAAGAGATCAAAATCAACACCGGCGACAAAGTGAAAACTGGCTCGCTGATCATGGTGTTTGAAGTCGCAGGCGCTGCTGGCGCGGCGGCTCCGGCCCAGCAAGCGGCTCCGGCTGCTGCACCTGCCGCTGCGGCGTCTGGTCCGAAAGAAGTCAACGTACCGGATATCGGTGGCGACGAGGTTGAAGTCACTGAAGTGATGGTGAAAGTCGGCGACAAAATTGCCGCTGAACAATCGCTGATCACCGTAGAAGGCGACAAGGCTTCTATGGAAGTTCCGGCACCGTTCGCGGGCGTGGTGAAAGAGATTAAAGTCAGCACTGGCGACAAAGTGAAAACCGGCTCGCTGATCATGGTGTTTGAAGTGGAAGGCGCTGCACCTGCGCCGGCTGCTGCCAAGGCAGACGCTAAAGGCGAATTCGCTGAAAACGATGCTTACGTTCACGCAACGCCTGTCATCCGCCGTCTGGCGCGTGAGTTCGGCGTAAACCTGGCGAAAGTGAAGGGCAGCGGCCGTAAAGGTCGTATCCTGCGCGAAGACATCCAGGCTTATGTGAAAGACGCGGTTAAACGCGCTGAATCCACACCTGCTGCGGGCGCTGCGACCGGTGGTTCTCTGCCGGGTCTGTTGCCGTGGCCGAAAATCGACTTCAGCAAGTTCGGTGAAGTGGAAGAAGTTGAACTGGGTCGCATCCAGAAGATCTCTGGTGCCAACCTGAGCCGTAACTGGGTGATTATCCCGCACGTTACGCACTTCGACAAAACGGATATCACCGATCTGGAAGCGTTCCGTAAACAGCAGAACGTGGAAGCGGAAAAACGCAAACTGGATGTGAAGGTCACCCCTGTGGTGTTCATCATGAAAGCCGTTGCGACTGCGCTTGAGCAGATGCCGCGTTTCAACAGCTCGCTGTCTGAAGATGCTCAACGTCTGACGCTGAAGAAATACATCAACATCGGTGTTGCCGTTGATACGCCGAATGGTCTGGTGGTTCCGGTGTTTAAAGACGTGAACAAGAAAGGCATCATCGAGCTGTCTCGCGAGCTGATGGCTATCTCCAAGAAAGCCCGTGATGGCAAGCTGACTGCGGGCGAAATGCAGGGTGGTTGCTTCACCATCTCCAGCATTGGTGGCCTCGGTACCACGCACTTCGCGCCGATCGTCAACGCGCCGGAAGTGGCTATCCTGGGTGTGTCCAAGTCTGCGATGGAACCGATCTGGAATGGTAAAGAGTTTACGCCGCGTCTGATGATGCCGATCTCTCTGTCCTTCGACCACCGTGTCATTGACGGTGCTGATGGTGCTCGCTTTATCACCATCATCAACAACACCTTGTCTGACATCCGCCGCCTGGTGATGTAATCGAAAAAACCGGCCTTGCGGTCGGCTTTTTTCTGATAAGCTGTTATTTGGTACAGCTGTCAGTGATTAAGGACACATCGTGAGTCGCTTGTTGTTTCAAAATTGTTAACGATTTTGTAAACTACAGCGGCAAAAGACACGTCCCGGTGGAAGAGGGCGTTAAGACTCAATAATAATGACGTCACAGACCCGCCGGAAATCAATTAAGAGGTCATGATGAGTACAGAAATTAAAGCTCAGGTAGTGGTACTGGGTGCTGGCCCTGCGGGTTACTCTGCGGCGTTTCGCTGCGCGGACCTGGGGCTGGAAACCGTACTGGTAGAGCGCTACTCCACGCTGGGTGGTGTGTGTCTGAACGTGGGCTGTATCCCTTCTAAAGCGCTGCTGCACGTAGCAAAAGTTATCGAAGAAGCGAAAGCGCTGGCGGAGCACGGTATCGTGTTTGGCGAACCGCAAACCGACATCGACAAGATCCGTCTGTGGAAAGAGAAAGTTATCACCCAGTTGACGGGCGGTCTGGCCGGTATGGCGAAAGGCCGTAAAGTGAAAGTGGTCAACGGTCTGGGTAAATTTACCGGTGCGAATACGCTGGAAGTTGACGGTGCCGAAGGTAAAACCGTGATCAACTTTGATAACGCGATCATTGCCGCTGGTTCACGTCCGATCCAATTGCCGTTTATTCCTCATGATGACCCGCGAGTGTGGGATTCTACCGATGCGCTGGAACTGAAAAACGTACCGGGGCGTCTGCTGGTCATGGGCGGCGGTATTATCGGCCTGGAAATGGGCACCGTGTACCATGCGCTGGGTTCTCAGATCGATGTGGTTGAAATGTTCGATCAGGTGATCCCGGCTGCGGACAAAGACATCGTTAAAGTCTTCACCAAACGCATCAGCAAGAAATTCAACCTGATGCTCGAAACCAAAGTCACGGCGGTAGAAGCCAAAGAAGACGGTATCTACGTCTCGATGGAAGGCAAGAAAGCCCCTGCGGAACCGCAGCGTTATGACGCGGTGCTGGTGGCTATCGGCCGTGTGCCGAACGGTAAAAACCTCGATGCCGGTAAAGCGGGCGTGGAAGTTGACGAGCGCGGCTTTATCCACGTTGACAAACAATTGCGCACCAACGTGCCGCACATTTACGCTATCGGCGATATCGTCGGTCAGCCGATGCTGGCGCACAAAGGCGTGCATGAAGGTCACGTGGCCGCTGAAGTTATCGCGGGCAAAAAGCACTACTTCGATCCGAAAGTGATCCCGTCCATCGCCTACACCGAACCGGAAGTGGCATGGGTTGGTCTGACAGAGAAAGAAGCGAAAGAGAAAGGTATCAGCTTCGAAACGGCGACCTTCCCGTGGGCGGCGTCTGGCCGTGCCATCGCTTCTGACTGCGCGGACGGCATGACCAAGCTGATTTTCGACAAAGAAACGCACCGTGTTATCGGTGGCGCGATTGTCGGTACCAACGGCGGCGAACTGCTGGGTGAAATCGGTCTGGCGATCGAAATGGGCTGTGATGCGGAAGACATCGCGCTGACCATTCACGCTCACCCGACGCTGCACGAATCTGTTGGCCTGGCGGCTGAAGTGTTTGAATGCAGCATCACCGACCTGCCGAACCCGAAAGCGAAGAAAAAATAAGTTTTCAGGTTTGCAGTCATAAAAATCCGGCGCTTAGGCGCCGGATTTTTTTTATCGGTCTTTCTCTCCTCGCCCCTAACCACGTAATCGATTGTTATAGCCAAGCGACTTAATTTTGATTACACCATATGGACTGAGAACAAACTCTCTGTATCGCAACCCATCTCTCTTTTTTTGCTTTTTGCTTTTTGCTTGTGCCCATTTATGCTCAATTGGGTTAAGATCTGGCGAATATGTAGGCAAATACTCCACCATATACCCTGCATCGATGATGACTTGTTGAATATTATGTTTTTTGTGAAAAGTGGCATTGTCCATCATGATTACACTGTTTTTAGGGAGTACTGGGATAAGAACTTGTGTGACCCAGGCATAGAAAACATCGCTGTTAATATTGATATCAAATAATCCGATAGCAAACAGCGTTGTGCCTAATAAAGCGCCGATAACATTTGTTCTTCCCCTAGCTCCCCAGTTCTTCAGGCCAAAACACCGTTGACCTTTTGGGGAATAGCCGTGAGTCCGTGGGGCATCGTGTGAAAAACCACTTTCATCAATAAAAACAATAGGTTTACCTTCTTTTTCATACTGTTGTTTTTTTTGTTGAAATCCCTGCCGGGCGTTTTCGTCGGCTTTCGGATGACGTAGAGTTTTTTTTATAGGTCAATCCCAGCTTTTTAAGCGCTTGCCAAATGGCCTTCTGACAAACGCCAAAACGCTCTGCACGTTCTTTTTGGTAAGCATCTGGATATTGTTCAACATCTTTTATCAACTCGGATTTATCGATCTTTCGCTGACGCGTGGTCGATGCTTTTGACTCTATTTGATTAATCCAACGCGATACAGAGGCAGGGCCAATCCGAAATTGCTTCGCTGTTTCTCGGATACTCAACCCTTCGTTTTTCCGTGTAGATATCACTTTACGTCTAAAATCAATTGAATAGCTCATTTAAATAATGTAATCAAAATTAAGTCGTTTAGCTATATAGCCAAACGACATTATTTTGATAACAGCCAGCTATGATTCTTTGCCGCATATCAGGGCATAGGATGTAATCATTTTTAAGTCGGTTGGCTATATAAAAGCTTCTATTCTCTCCAGACATCTACGCCTAGGAATTTCAAACTTTTTGGGGCCCCTGATTTCGGGGGCTGGCAACGATGAAAACCGGCTTTTTTATCGTGAATGCCTCTGTGTTTGGGTGATTTTTGAACACATTGCGCGTTTTTTGATTACATCGCCGAATTCCAGGCAGAGCTTCCCCGCATTATCCAACGTAACGCATTCGCGCTATCTCCCCGGCGTTCGCGATTAGCTTCTCCAGGGCCGTTGCCGGCAGCGCCCGGCTGAACGCCATTTTTGCCCCGCACAGCAGGCAGGCAAACGGGTCTGTATTCAGTAATCCCTGACTCAGCGTTGTGTATGCCACTGGCGCTGCTTTTTTCACATTATCCTGCCCCAGGGCTTTTCTCACCAGAGGCAACAGTTTTCCCACTACGCGGTTAGCCAGAAAACCAAAGTAACGCACCATCCGGAAATGCTTCTCCGGTATATGCTTTATCAGCCGCAGTATCAGCTCACGCTGACTGAGCGCCAGGTCTTCATGCCTCCCCGTCCGGTGATCCAGAAAACGCAGGGTGATGCGGCTTCCCCCCGTCGTAGTGTGCCAGTCGCGCACCCGACACAGGCAGTTTTTTCAGGTACCGGCCCAGGTACTTTGCTGTCTGCCGGGGATGTTTCGTCGGCTTCGCAAAATACACGTGCCAGTAAATCTCTCCCTGCTCATTTTTCCCCTGGCTGAGGATAAAGCGCTTCCATTCATCATAATCCCGGATGTGAGCCAGCTGCGGCGGCAGAACAAGAGACTCCCATGCAGACAGCAGATACTGGCGTACATTCCATACCCAGCGCGCCCTGACCTTCGGCAGGGCAAACGACAGTTTTTTCCAGGCACCGTGCTCATTTATGCCGCCGGTGGTCCACGACAGGTGAATATGGCAGTTCCAGTTAAGCTGGCGACCATACGTGTGAAGAGCGCCGAAAATACCGGTGGTCAGGCCCCGCTGCTCCGCAGCGTACAGCAGGTTGTCCGCCGCCAGCGCAAAGAGGCCATTCAGCAGCCAGCGGTTGGCTTCAAACAATAAACTAGTTGCTGAATAGAGACTTGCATTTTTTGTCAGGCTATTGAGAATAAAAAGAGGTTTAACTTAGAGAATAAAGGTTTGAAATGATCAACAAAGAGCGGTTGTTACGAGATAATCGTTTATGTAAAGCAATCATTGGATTATCAGTCGAAGAATTGAAAAATTTAGCCGCTGAATTTTCAGCTTGTTATTTGATTTATCGGAAAAATAATCGAAAAGATCACGAGCGGCAGATGGGTGCAGGGCAGAAAGGATTTACCCCAACCCCATTAGGGCTTTGTTGAATAATTTAACCGTTTGATTTACATCTTCTTTAGTTAGAATGCATTTACAGAGAATGTATTTTGTTAGAACGACAAATCAAATAGTTAGCACAATAAAAAGCATTCCGAGAGGAAAAACTAGTCGTTGAAATTTTATAATGCTTATATAAATCAGTATCTTAAATTATTCAACAAAGCCCCCCATTAGATAAACTGCTTTTTATTTTATTGTATTTAAAATGTTATCCGACCTATGATTTGCAAGGACTTCTTTTTGGTTTAGATAGAACACGGGTATGTCGCTGGGTAAAAATATTATTGCCGGTTTTAGAGATGACCTTGGGGCGAGAATGTGTTTTGCCCGCTCGTCAAATTCGCTCTGCTGAGGAATTTTTTCGCGCCTTTCCTGGAGTTAAAGACGTCTTTATTGATGGGACAGAGCGACCTGTCCAAAAGCCTAAGAATCTGCGTCGGCGAAAAAAAATGTATTCGGGAAAGAAAAGACAGACCACTCGAAAAGGGCTTATTATGACTGACGAAACAAGGCAAATTGGATTTATCCCCATGAGCAAAAATGGGCGCCGTCACGATAAACGCTTACTCGATAAAGTCGATATAATTCGCCATATTCCTCCTGAGGTAACCATCTGGGCAGATACCGGTTTTCAAGGTATAGAGAAACAGCATCCTAATACACAAATCCCAAAAAAAGGAACTCGAAAAAGACCTTTATCGCCTGAACAAAAACAAGAAAATAAAATAATCTCGGGCATCCGTATTACAGTTGAACACGCCATCGCGGGTATCAAGCGCCTCGGTTGCATGACCCAAATTTTACGGAATCGTAGACCCTTTATTGATGATACCTTCTTACTCCTTAGCGCCGGTCTTTGGAATTTCCATCTCAGAACAGCGTAAAATTTACTTCAATCACCGAAACACCCTTATTTCACTATTAAGCAACACGCTTAATGGCCACAGGGTATCCGGCATCGTGTGCCGTGCTGGCACGGCGTATCCGGCAGGCGGGCCATCATGGTGGCACTCCACAGGTCGGTGGCCTTTTTGCCGCAGGTCGGACATCCGCGTCCGTGGCAGCTCTGAGGCTTTGTTGAATAATTTAACCGTTTGATTTACATCTTCTTTAGTTAGAATGCATTTACAGAGAATGTATTTTGTTAGAACGACAAATCAAATAGTTAGCACAATAAAAAGCATTCCGAGAGGAAAAATTAGTCGTTGAAATTTTATAATGCTTATATAAATCAGTATCTTAAATTATTCAACAAAGCCCAGCTCTGATGGATGTAACGGTGGTGAGTGCAGTCGGGGTTGCTGCAGCGAAATTCCCGGCTGCCCGTCAGTGGGGTGCCGCAGGCCAGCATCTTTGTGACAACCTCAATCTCTACAGGCAGGAGCGGGTAACATGATGTCAGCCCATGCCCTGTTGCGCTGAAACAGCGTCTTCATGGGGCGGGGCTTTATGCCGGTATCATCCGTGCGGGTCATCGGAGAGCATCTCCGCTTCGGTTTCGTACAGGTCAAACCGGCGACAGGTATGGCAGAAGGCAACGTAGTGGTACGGAGAATCAGGGAATTCACTGTAGAAGGTTGTAGTGGTCAACTAAATTTGGCCACCCTACCTGACTGTTGATGGAACAGCAGTTCTGATTCATTTGGTGTTAACCCACCGTTATATAGCCAACCGACTTAAAAATGATTACAGCCGATGCCCTGATATGTGGCAAAGAAGCATAGCTGGCTGTTATCAAAATAATGTCGCTTAGCTATACCAGTGAGGTCTGACATCGCTATAATAATGGGTTATGTAGCGAATAATGGATGATTGAGCAGTACTAAAGCTTTGGTAGCCAGTCGTTGGCACCCATTCAGTCTTCAGACTACGGAAGAATCGCTCCATCGGACTATTATCCCAACAATTTCCTCTGCGACTCATACTTTGGGTCATCTGATAACGCCACAATGCCTGCCTATACTGACGACTGGTGTAATGGCTTCCTTGGTCACTATGAAACATGACTTGTTTGGGATGCCCACGCAGTTCCCAAGCCATTTGTAGTGCTTTGGCTGTTAATTCTGAATCTGGCGAAAACGACATTGCCCAACCCACGGGTTTTCGGGCAAATAAAGGCTTTGTTGAATAAATCAGAATTAGCCGACAGGATGACTCCCTCTGCTACACCTGTTATCCTATCCTGACGCTGTGTGGCATACCCAACAACGTCATACGGTTCAGCGCTTTGACCATCGCCATGGTTTCACCTACTTGAGCCTCATAGTCACGCAGGCTCAGATGGCCACCCAGCAAAGTTTTTATGCGGAACATCGCTGTTTCTGCCACTGAACGCCGGTGATAACCCACTTTCTTTTTCCACATATCATTACTCCCGCTCAGACGCTGATTCGCCACCGCATGGTTACGTTCATGGTACTTGTCCGGCCAGTATTTGGCTCCGCTTCGCGGCGGGATAAGGGGCCTGATTTTCTTTCTTAGCAACGCATCGTGGCAGTAACGGGCGTCATAAGCACCGTCTGCTGACACTTCCCTGATTTTTCGGTGGGTTTGGTTAATCAGGCCCGGCAGTGCCTGCGCATCTGTCGTTCCGCTGAGCGATATAGCCAAGCGACTTAATTTTGATTACACCATATGGACTGAGAACAAACTCTCTGTATCGCAACCCATCTCTCTTTTTTTGCTTTTTGCTTGTGCCCATTTATGCTCAATTGGGTTAAGATCTGGCGAATATGTAGGCAAATACTCCACCATATACCCTGCATCGATGATGACTTGTTGAATATTATGTTTTTTGTGAAAAGTGGCATTGTCCATCATGATTACACTGTTTTTAGGGAGTACTGGGATAAGGACTTGTGTGACCCAGGCATAGAAAACATCGCTGTTAATATTGATATCAAATAATCCGATAGCAAACAGCGTTGTGCCTAATAAAGCGCCGATAACATTTGTTCTTCCCCTAGCTCCCCAGTTCTTCAGGCCAAAACACCGTTGACCTTTTGGGGAATAGCCGTGAGTCCGTGGGGCATCGTGTGAAAAACCACTTTCATCAATAAAAACAATAGGTTTACCTTCTTTTTCATACTGTTGTTTTTTTTGTTGAAATCCCTGCCGGGCGTTTTCGTCGGCTTTCGGATGACGTAGAGTTTTTTTTATAGGTCAATCCCAGCTTTTTAAGCGCTTGCCAAATGGCCTTCTGACAAACGCCAAAACGCTCTGCACGTTCTTTTTGGTAAGCATCTGGATATTGTTCAACATCTTTTATCAACTCGGATTTATCGATCTTTCGCTGACGCGTGGTCGATGCTTTTGACTCTATTTGATTAATCCAACGCGATACAGAGGCAGGGCCAATCCGAAATTGCTTCGCTGTTTCTCGGATACTCAACCCTTCGTTTTTCCGTGTAGATATCACTTTACGTCTAAAATCAATTGAATAGCTCATTTAAATAATGTAATCAAAATTAAGTCGTTTAGCTATAAGTCGGCACAGATAATCTCATGCGTTGCGCTGTCTGCTGCCAGATGAAGCTTGCGCCACACTCTTCGTCTGTCAGCCCCATGCTGCCTGACTTTCCATTCACCTTCGCCAAAGACCTTCAGACCGGTACTGTCGATGACCAGATGCGAGATTTCACCACGCGTTGGCGTTTTTATGCTGATACTGACGGTTTTTGCCCGCCGACTGACCAGAGAGTAGTCCGGGCAGCGCAGTGGCAGGCTCATCAGTGTAAAAACCGAGTCGACAAAGCCCTGTAATGCCCGGAGCGACAGGTTAAACACGCGCTTTATCATCAAAACCGTGGTAACAGCCATATCGGTGTAGTAAAGCGGCCGACCACGACCTTAAGGCGAAGCACTGTCAGTCCATGCAGCGATGGCCGACTCATCAAGCCAGACCGTCAGGGAGCCACGTTGTCTGAGTGCTTTGTTGTATGTGGGCCAGTTGGTGATTTTAAACTTTTGCTTTGCCATGGGGAGCTGCTATCGGGAGCGATGATAGTGCTCTGATCCGGCGATCCCCTGAACGTTCGATTTATTCAATAAAGCCGCAAATAAATCTAATACCACCGCCAGATACGCCCATCGGTCGCCTGTCCAAATATAGGTTACATCGCCGCACCAAACCTGGTCAGGCTTGGTAACAGCGAACTGCCTATTGAGCAGATTTGGAATATCAATACGTTCATTTCCACCGCTGTTGTATTGATGTTTTCTTGTTTGGCAACTAACGAGGGTTAATTCTTTCATCAACTTACCCGCTAACCACCGCCCAAGTTTCACGTCGTGTGTATTGGTAACCATCGTGGCGATAGTCCTTGCGCCCGCAGACCCGCCACTAACGTTCCACGCTTCGCTGACCAGGCTACGTTTTATCGTCCGCTCAATATCTGGCTCCTTAGGTCGACACCAATAGCGATAACTGCTTCGGTGAACATTAAAAATACGACACAACGCTTTCACTGGATAAAGCGCTCTTAGCTTTTCAACTACCGAGAATTTTTCAGTGAGTCGGACATTAAGAGCGCAGTAGCCTTTTTTAAGATGGCATTCTCCATTTCCAGTCGGTGGATTTTTTTCTTCATTTCTCTGAACTCAATTTGTTCAGGTGTTATAGCCAAGCGACTTAATTTTGATTACACCATATGGACTGAGAACAAACTCTCTGTATCGCAACCCATCTCTCTTTTTTTGCTTTTTGCTTGTGCCCATTTATGCTCAATTGGGTTAAGATCTGGCGAATATGTAGGCAAATACTCCACCATATACCCTGCATCGATGATGACTTGTTGAATATTATGTTTTTTGTGAAAAGTGGCATTGTCCATCATGATTACACTGTTTTTAGGGAGTACTGGGATAAGGACTTGTGTGACCCAGGCATAGAAAACATCGCTGTTAATATTGATATCAAATAATCCGATAGCAAACAGCGTTGTGCCTAATAAAGCGCCGATAACATTTGTTCTTCCCCTAGCTCCCCAGTTCTTCAGGCCAAAACACCGTTGACCTTTTGGGGAATAGCCGTGAGTCCGTGGGGCATCGTGTGAAAAACCACTTTCATCAATAAAAACAATAGGTTTACCTTCTTTTTCATACTGTTGTTTTTTTTGTTGAAATCCCTGCCGGGCGTTTTCGTCGGCTTTCGGATGACGTAGAGTTTTTTTTATAGGTCAATCCCAGCTTTTTAAGCGCTTGCCAAATGGCCTTCTGACAAACGCCAAAACGCTCTGCACGTTCTTTTTGGTAAGCATCTGGATATTGTTCAACATCTTTTATCAACTCGGATTTATCGATCTTTCGCTGACGCGTGGTCGATGCTTTTGACTCTATTTGATTAATCCAACGCGATACAGAGGCAGGGCCAATCCGAAATTGCTTCGCTGTTTCTCGGATACTCAACCCTTCGTTTTTCCGTGTAGATATCACTTTACGTCTAAAATCAATTGAATAGCTCATTTAAATAATGTAATCAAAATTAAGTCGTTTAGCTATAATGGCAGACCAGGCGATGTTTTCCCTTGACGTTCTAAACGAAGGGCTCTTACCCACCGGCTAATCGCTGAAAGACTGACGTTCATGGCTTTCGCGGCTTCCTGGTAGGTATAATTTTGGACAAGGACTAATTTGGCGGTTTCACATTTAAATTCAGCAGTAATTATTTTACTCATTTTGGCACCTATAAAAATTATGAGGTAAGCATATCACCTCTACTTAGGTGGCCAAATTCAGTATGCCACTACAAGCCGTTGAAACGCAGAATGAATCAATGAGCGAAAAGATGAATTGGGCACACTTTTTTAGCGTCGTAAAAAGGGTATTTGCTGTTACTTTTCTTTTCCTGCTACCGTTCCGCGAAGCGATGAGTCACGATCAGAGTGCCGTGAAAACACTGGTTATTGTTTCCCATCCTTATCCGGAACGCTCTGTTCTGACGAAGGGATTGCAGGAGGCGGCGGAGCGCGTTGAAGGCGTAACGGTTCGTAATCTTGAGACGGTCTATGGTTTTGACACCCGTAATATCGATGGCGAAGAAGAACGCCGGATTATGCGCGAGTATCCACGCGTTGTTTTCATCTTTCCTACCCACTGGTTTAACATTACGCCCATGATTAAAGCCTGGTTGAACGACACCTGGGGCAGCGTGGGGCCCGGAGTGTGGCAGGGTAAAGAGATGCTCATTGTCAGCACCGCTGCTGGAGGATCGTCTACTTACGGAGAGGCGGGGCGAATTGGTGTTACGCTTGCGGATGTCTTTTTACCCATGAAAGCAAGCGTTCTGCATGCAGGTATGACGTATCTTACGCCGCTTGTGTTTCAGAACGCCAGCAGCAGCAAGCTACCTGATTATCAGCGCCAATTGATTGAGCGTCTGAAAAGGTAGCGGAGGCGATTCTCTCTCGCTCAACGCTCACCCCAGGTGACGCCATCTGAGGTGAGCGCGGTGAGCAAGAATTTCTTCGCTGTTGGGCGATTAGCCGCGATTTTCTTCAATGTAACGCGCTAAATCTGCTGGGGTTTTCAGTACGGTCGCGACTTCTGTCGGGGGAATCATGCACCCGTAAACGTCCTGCACTTCCAGCACCAGATCTACCGCCAGAATAGAGTCGAGAATATCGGACTCAATCAGCTCATCATTAAAGCCCACTTTGCGGGATAAAACCTTTTCAAACAGAGCGAGAATTTCTTGTTCCATCATTTTTTCCTGGTGTAATTAGTTGGTGCGGGCGTGATAGTCCAGCAACTTACGATCAATTTTGCCGTTAGGGTTAAGCGGCAATGCGTCTTTAATGATAATTTGAGAAGGCACCATGTAATGCGGGATCACCTTCGACAGCAAGGTTCTAATCGCCTCCGGGGCTAAGTGCGTCACGCAGAATGCGGCAATACGCAAAACGCCACCCCCCGATTTCATCAACGGCAGAACCACCGCTTCGCTGATATCTGACATGGCCAGCAGTCGATTTTCGATTTCGTTGATTTCAATGCGATAGCCATTGAATTTAATCTGGCTGTCATTGCGGCCCTGGCAGTAAAGCAGCCCATCCACATTTTCGTAGCCCAGATCGCCGGTTCTGTAGCCGCGGAACATTTCGCTTTCCCGATGCAGCAATTTCTCGGCATTCTCTTTCGCCAATCCGAGGTAGCCACGCATCACGTTTTTGCCCCAAATAATCAACTCACCATCAGAGGTAATTTCCATTCTGGAATCCGGCATCATTACGCCAATCGGCAGCAGATCGTTTTCGCTGTGCAGGATGTCATCGGTAATGTCGATAACCGTGGTCGCGATGGTGGCTTCCGTTGGGCCGTAAGAGTTAAGGATTTTGGCGTGCGGGAAGCGGCGGCGCAGTTGTTTTACTAGCGCTTTGTTTAACACTTCGCCGATGAACACAAAGACGCTCAGGTCGGGCAAGTAGTCACTGCTAAACTGGGGTGAAAGCAGACGTTGATAGGCAAAAGAGGGCGTGGAAACCCACACGGAAACGCCGTTGCTTTTCAGGCCGTCAAGCCAGTTTTCTGCGGCAATATCCTCTTTCGCATTCAGCACGATATGCCCACCGGTGGCCAGGTTTGCCAGTAGTGGAATCAGCGAGAGATCGAAGCTGAACACCGCATGGTTCATCAGCACCGGCACTTCCGGCAGCGCAAAATCCTGACGCACCCACTTCATAAAATGCCACAGGCTTTCACGCCCGATTTGCACACCCTTTGGCTTTCCTGTGCTGCCAGAGGTGAACATGATATAGGCGAGATCCTGCTCAACGAGTGCCTGCTCGGTCACGCCCGTGGCAACAAATTGCCGGGTTGCCACGTCATAATAGTAAGGGGCGCTTGCCAGTTGGCAAATCTCTTTGAGCCGCTCCTGTGGGTAAATGCAGTCCGCCGGGATATACGGAATGTTGTGCAGCAGGCAACTGTAGATTGCAACGGCAAACTCTGCCTGCTGATGTCCGTAGATCACTATCGGTGGGCCAGCTGACCGCTGGCAGTGGTGGTAGCGTTTTGCCCAGTCGGTGACAGCAACAGAGAGTTGTTGCCAGGTCAGGGCTTCATCACTACCGCTAATCGCCGGTTGCTGTGGGTTGGCCGGGTCGAGTAAGGCCGCACGCAGAAAATTTTGCAGTTCTAGACGCTCGCTGTGTTGGTTCATAGAGGTGACATTCCGCTAAAAATATAGAGGGAGGCCGCGGCGCTTGCTAGCGTCAACATTCGACCCGTAAACTCACTAACCGGATGGTCTAACCAATTGCTCAGCACCGGGCTGCGTTTCGCCGACCATTGCAGCATATTGTGAGCAACAGAGATGGCGCCAAACAATGCGCCGCTGATGACATAGTGTCGTTCCAGCCCGTTCCACGCCCCCATACAAAACAGGGTGCAGAAAATACCAATATTCTGCGCCAGCGTTTTGTTCTGACGGAAAAAGTCGAGCTTCATCAGATTCATATAAATCGGCATAAAGACCACATCCCTCAGCCATTCAGACAGGCTGATGTGGAAGCGTCGCCAAAAATCCTGCGGGTTCTTTGCCAAAAAAGGCATATTGAAGTTTGCCGGGATATTCAGGCCAAATAAGCGTCCGGCCCCGATAGCCATATTGCTGTAGCCTGCAAAGTCAAAATAGAGGTAAGCGCTGTAGGCCAGAGACATAACCACACCCACGCTTAACGTAAACGGCTGATGGCTCCACGGTTGAACCACCAGAGTATCAATGAGCGTGGCTAATAGGTATTTCTGGATAATGCCAGTAAAAATTTGTTCCATGGACAGTAAAAACTGTTCACGGGTAAGTGTAAACACCGGTTTATTAATGTCATTAATCCATGTACGCCAGCGATACATTGGGCCTGCCAGGATAATAAATGGCATAAACAGGTAGCAGAAATAATGCAGAAAACGGTGGCCGTCTTTTTTGCTGCGGTAAAGCAGTACGTCAACGGCACGGAAGGTCATGAATGACAAGCCAATCATGTTCCAGTGGTTGTTGAGATCTAATTTCACCAGGAACATAGGAAGCAATGTCAAACTGACGGCCTGCCAGGTTTTTAACCAGCCTTTTTCTTTTAATGTGACCAGCAGATAAAACCCAAGAAAAACTGCTACGGGAATGAGATAATCACCCTGTAAAATATACGCCCAGCCAAATGCTGCCAGCACAGAAAAAGCAGACAAATAGGTCAACCGATAATGTAATACGCGGTTGACCAGCGCAAACAGTAGCGCTGATGAAAACAGAAGGAAAAAAAACGTTCCGGAGCTATACATCATTTCCCCTTCAGAATTTTTGGTATTCGAAATGCACTTTCAAATCCATGCTGTCATCAACAGAGGTCCACGCAACCACAGTGACCGCCAGAAAGAAATAAAGGAAAAAAAGGCGAAGGGCAGTTTTCATCGTTTAAAACTCTCAGCAATAAAGCGGTCTATGGCAACCCATGCCAATTCAGTGGGATGCAAACGATCCCAGTTCCAGCCGTTCTGATAGTGCTGGGCATACATATCAAAATAGGGAACCCGATGCTGCTCCAGCATCGTTCGGATCTGTTGATCGACTACCTGGAATTTCTCTGAGTTTTTAATCGCCCACGGATTAATCGGGTCGACAACCACCACAAACTGGGCGTTGCGCGCTTTCAGCAGCTTGACCGTCGCTCGCAACGCTTCCAGTTGCGAGGGGATTGCTGGCGCGTTGTCCCACTCATCCGGCGTGTTATCGTCAGCAAAAATCGACTTATCCATCCACATCGTGTCAGCGCTTTGCTGGCGCGATTTGTTGAGCTCGCGCGCGTGGGCCAACGCCATATCCCAATCCGGATTTACGAGGTTGACGGGCTGTTCCGGCCAGGGTTTTTCCGGTTGTGGGGTAATGTTCAGCATTGCCAGCCACTCGTTTTTTACCATCTTGCAGAAATTAGCAAAGAGGTAACTCACTTCCTGCCATATAATTTCCGGATACCAGCCATAGATTTCCATCTGGCTGAAGGTTAAGTGGCTGATATCGTCTTTATCAATATTGCGTAAATATTTGACCAGCAACGGGCGCGCCAACATATCTTTCATCAAGGTATTAAACACGGATGAGGGAAAATTGTTGGCAAAAATGGCCGGAGGAATGCCTTCAGAATAAAAAGTATCAGGTGCTAACATCAGAACAATTTTACTATTGGCGTTAATGTCATTTTTAAAACGCGAGAGCAGTAAAAAATGCGTGATGCTATCGACGTAACTATCACCGTAAGCCACTAAAGGACGATGCAACTGGTTATTGAAGTAATTATAAACAGCGTAATGTTCATCTTCGGAAGTAGAAACTTCAGATGCACCGATAAAGAAAATCGCATTGCCCTGTAAAGCATGGGAAATAGTCGCCATGTTTTGCTTGCGTTCCTTTGGCGTTCCTTCCATTGATTTAATCAGCGGTTGGAAAGTCAGCGCTGGATCAGCGGTTCTCACCAGCGGGGGAACGCTGAGGAACAGGATAGCCAGGATCGCCATCAGGATATGTAGGCAGAAAGTATTTTTGATTTTCATTATACAATTTATAATTACATGATATTCATTTGTTTAAAGTTTGTTGCTTTATATCTTTACAGGGTGTCGGTTCCTGCCTTTTTTCATTATATACCAGGCTTATCGGCGATGATGAGCGTTGCTGTGTAACGGTATGTACAGTGTTTGTCCTGCTCAAATAATTTGATTAAATGGCACGAATAAAGTGCCTTTATCGCTGTTGTTTGTTGGACAACATGCCGGGCGTCGTTGTGATGTTTGAAAACCATTCTCAGGTATTCCCCCTCTGAAGAGGGGGGGATTGTGTTATTTACGGGTAACGCCCGTCATTTTAGTGAAGTTAAACCAGTGCCCCGCTTCGGCGGCCATCGGCTTTGTTGAATAATTTAAGATACTGATTTATATAAGCATTATAAAATCTCAACGACTAATTTTTCCTCTCGGAATGCTTTTTATTGTGCTAACTATTTGATTTGTCGTTCTAACAAAATACATTCTCTGTAAATGCATTCTAACTAAAGAAGATGTAAATCAAACGGTTAAATTATTCAACAAAGCCGCGGCCATCATGTCGCGATCGCGTATGGCATAGGGGTGTGAGCAAGCTAGCCATGCTTGCCAGGCATGTTCGCAACGAGTGCTCTCGGTGCATTCCGCTATCTGCAAATAGGCGCTTTGCTGCCAGAGTTGCCGCCACCAGTCGACGGTAAAGAAATTCATACCGGACTGCCAAAAGGGGGCCAGTTCAGGAGGAACACCGCGATCGAAAGGCCTTTTTAAACCTGGAATAACGATCGCGACGCGGCCTCCGGGTTTGATCCACGGCGCAAGGTGGCTATCGAAAAAGGCTGAGCTGGCGCCAAAGTAGTGGTAGGCATCAATATTGAGCAGCGCATCGAAGTGGTTTTCAGGAAATGGCTTTACCGGTGCGTGTCAAGGTAGTTGTCGCCCAAGTTGGAGACTGTAAAATAATCTGTGTAAATGGCATTTTGAGGAAAACCTTCAAAGGATAACAAAATGCCTATCAGCAACGAACTTATTGACCAACTGCTTCAAGATTGTCACTCCCCTCAGGATCTGCTGGGTGAATCAGGCCTACTCAAGGTGCTGACTAAAAGACTGGCGGAACGGGTGTAGTGGTTGAATAATCAGGACACTAAACTTACATCCAAAACGGAGGTGTTTAGTGAACCATAAACGACAATTTACCCCTGAGTTTAAAAAGGAAGCCGTTGCCCTGGTAACAGAGCAGGGCTATACGATAGCCAGGGCAGCAGCATCGCTGGGCATAAGCAACAAAACCCTGCATACATGGGTCTCGCTGGCACGCGAGCAGAGCAACGGCGTACTCAGCGATGATGAACGTGCAGAGTTAAAACGGTTACAAAAGGAAAACAAAGAGTTACGTACAGAGAAGGAGATACTAAAAAAGGCGAGTGCCTTCTTCGCGAAACATATGTGGTGAGATACCGGTTCATTCTCGACAATGCCACTGACTTCAGCGTTCGTACACTCTGTCGGGTCATGCGTGTGACGGCCTCTGCCTGGTATGCATGGCGAAAAAAGCCCGCCGAACCGCTGCAAAAAGACGTGGAGGTCCGGGTCAGGTTAAAGGCGCTGTTCGCCGCCAGCAGGCAGGGAGCAGGAAGCCGGACGCTGGTCAAAAGGCTTCGTGGAGAAGGCATCATAATCAGCCGCTGGCGGGTGAGGAAACTCATGCAGGAAGAGGGGCTGGTCTGCCGACAGCGCCGGACTTATAAGGTCACGACAAAACCCCGCCCGGGTGCAGAGGTGGCCCCAAACCTGCTGAACCAGAATTTTAACCCGCCGGGGCCAAATCAGGTGTGGGCGAGTGACATCACGTATCTGAAGACCGGTGAAGGCTGGCTGTATCTGGCGGCTATTATGGATTTGTACTCCCGGCAGATAGTGGGCTGGCAGGTGGACAGACGGATGACCTCATCGCTGGTCTGCGGGGCCCTGATGAAGGCATATAACCTGCGAACTCCCCCGCCGGGCCTGGTGGTGCATACGGACAGGGGGGCGCAGTACACGGGACAACGCTTTCAGGCGCTGCTGAGCAGCTACAGGCTGAGGAGCAGTATGGGAGACGTGGGTGCCTGCTGGGATAATGCGGTGATGGAGCGCTTCTGGGGCAGTCTGAAACATGAATGGTTGCTGCTGGTACCCCAGCCAACACGGGCTTACATGGAGCAGGATGTGGCGACGTATAGCCAAGCGACATTATTTTGATAACAGCCAGCTATGCTTCTTTGCCGCATATCAGGGCATAGGATGTAATCATTTTTAAGTCGGTTGGCTATATATCCGCTACTACAACCTAGACAGGCATCATGCCGCTAACGGGGATCTGTCTCCGGTGCGTTATGAACAAATGGCTGAGAAAAAAGTGTCCTGATTTACTTGACCAGTGCAGGGTTCTTGAAGCTGAGATGGAGATGCACCTTGGGTATGCTAAGCATGACCCGGCAGGTAATCATTCAGGCAACTCCCGCAATGGCAAGACATCAAAAAGCGTACGTAGCCAAAATGGGGAGATCGAGCTCGATATTCCGCGCGACCGCAACAGTACCTTCGAGCCGACACTGATCGGTAAGAACGAAAAACAGCTTAACGGCTTCGATGACCGCATTATTTCTCTCTATTCCAGAGGGTTATCAACCCGTGATATTCAGGCACACTTTAAAGAAGTCTACGGGGTCGATGTTTCCGCTGGCTTCATTTCTCAAGTGACCAATGCTGTGATGGATGACGTTAAGCGCTGGCAGCAACGGCCGCTGGATGCGCTTTATCCCATTGTTTACCTTGACTGTATTGTTGTCAAAAGCCAGGACGGCGGAGCCGTGGCCAACAAGTCTGTTTATCTGGCCCTCGGCGTCAACGGCCAGGGCGAAAAAGAGCTGCTGGGGCTATGGATAGCCAAAACTGAGGGGGCCAAGTTCTGGTTATCTGTGATGACAGAACTGAAAAATCGTGGGCTACAGGACATCTTCGTCGCCTGCTGCGATGGCCTGAAAGGCTTTCCTGATGCCATTGAAGCTGTTTACCCGCATACGCGGGTACAGCTCTGCATTGTGCATCAGTTGCGGAACTCGCTGCGCTACGTCGGCTGGAAAGAGCGTAAGGCCGTTGCTGCTGACCTGCGCACCATCTATAGTTCCGCAACGCTAGAGGGCGCTGAAGAGGCCCTGGATGCCTTCGCGGCCAAATGGGATGAGCAGTTCCCGACGATCAGCCCGTCGTGGAGAAATAATTGGGAACGTCTCATCGTCATTTTTGACTTTCCGCCGGAGATCCGCAAGGTTATCTACACCACCAACGCGATAGAGTCGTTAAATGCTTCATTGCGCAAGATAACGAAAACGCGACGAATATTTCCAACGGATGACTCGGTGATAAAATTACTCTATCTAGCCTTGCATAATATCTCTGCTAAATGGACCTTGCCAATCAGAGACTGGAAACCTGCTATGAGCCATTTCATGTTGATGTATGGAGAACGAATCTCCGGTTAAGCAATGGAGCCATTTACACAAAATTCTTTACAGACTCAGCTCGGGGCCCCTGTCACGCGCTTTAATCCTGTCAATGTTGATTCGGATTAAGAGCCTATCCCAATAGGATTTTATTCCAGACAATGATGCCGCAGGTAAAATGCAGCATCGCCTCATAATTTTCGACTTTCTTCTCCCAGCGAGTCAGAACCCGACGAAAGCGATTCATCCAGCTGTGCGTTCTCTCCACTACCCAGCGGTGAGCTTTAAAATCCGTGTTTTTGATGGCTTCCGACTCCTCTTTCCTTGACTGGATATGAGGTTCGTAACGACGACTTTTCAGACAGGCCTCCAGCCATCCGGCTTCATAGCCTTTGTCCAGACAGAGGCGGAGCTTTCTGCCGCGTCTGCCCGTCTGAAGGGCGTCGAGAGTATCAGCAACCAGCTTTATAGCTAAACGACTTAATTTTGATTACATTATTTAAATGAGCTATTCAATTGATTTTAGACGTAAAGTGATATCTACACGGAAAAACGAAGGGTTGAGTATCCGAGAAACAGCGAAGCAATTTCGGATTGGCCCTGCCTCTGTATCGCGTTGGATTAATCAAATAGAGTCAAAAGCATCGACCACGCGTCAGCGAAAGATCGATAAATCCGAGTTGATAAAAGATGTTGAACAATATCCAGATGCTTACCAAAAAGAACGTGCAGAGCGTTTTGGCGTTTGTCAGAAGGCCATTTGGCAAGCGCTTAAAAAGCTGGGATTGACCTATAAAAAAAACTCTACGTCATCCGAAAGCCGACGAAAACGCCCGGCAGGGATTTCAACAAAAAAAGCAACAGTATGAAAAAGAAGGTAAACCTATTGTTTTTATTGATGAAAGTGGTTTTTCACACGATGCCCCACGGACTCACGGCTATTCCCCAAAAGGTCAACGGTGTTTTGGCCTGAAGAACTGGGGAGCTAGGGGAAGAACAAATGTTATCGGCGCTTTATTAGGCACAACGCTGTTTGCTATCGGATTATTTGATATCAATATTAACAGCGATGTTTTCTATGCCTGGGTCACACAAGTCCTTATCCCAGTACTCCCTAAAAACAGTGTAATCATGATGGACAATGCCACTTTTCACAAAAAACATAATATTCAACAAGTCATCATCGATGCAGGGTATATGGTGGAGTATTTGCCTACATATTCGCCAGATCTTAACCCAATTGAGCATAAATGGGCACAAGCAAAAAGCAAAAAAAGAGAGATGGGTTGCGATACAGAGAGTTTGTTCTCAGTCCATATGGTGTAATCAAAATTAAGTCGCTTGGCTATATGTCGTGGGTATTTGCCCCTGAGACAACCAGAGAGAGGGGAAGCCCGTTCGCATCGGTCATCAGGCTACGCTTTACACCCTGTTTCCCCCGGTCTGTGGGATTCCGTCCTGTTTTTTTGAGCCTGCCAGCGGTGACTTCGTCATACAACCATCCATCGACAGCCATGACCAGTCGATAGCATCCAGCTGCTCGCAGGCCAGCAACCCG
This sequence comes from Symbiopectobacterium purcellii, assembly GCF_052050035.1. Lineage (GTDB taxonomy): Bacteria > Pseudomonadota > Gammaproteobacteria > Enterobacterales > Enterobacteriaceae > Symbiopectobacterium > Symbiopectobacterium purcellii_A. Next base: position 415,183 of record NZ_CP189882.1, on the reverse strand, counting down.
TTCTGCCAGAACCGTTCTGCCAGAACCGTTCAAAAACTCCTGCATCCCGCCACTCCTGGAAGCGGCGGTGAGCGGAGCTTGACGAGCATATCCCGGTGGCATTCAGGGCATTCCACTGGCAACCCGTTCTGAGCACAAAGAGAATGGCGTTCATTGCGGCACGATTATCAACCCGCCTGCGATGCGTACCCAGCGGATGGTGGGTTTTGTGTTCCGGGAGCAACGGAACCATTTTCCCCCAGAGTTCATCGCTGATCGGCCACTTATTGCTTGCCATACTTCCCTCAGAAATTGCTATTACTTATTAATTTACAATTCATTTTGGGATAGGTTCTAAGTTCATTTAACTTTAATTATCTTTATGAAATAAAATATAAAAAAAGCTATTACCTCTTATAATTTGATGGCGGTGCCGGAAGCAAGAAGGCCAACCATTATTATCTCATCAGGAATGCCATTGGCGAGACTTTATACTGCATCGAACGTTTGGATGCAAAAGAGCTAATCAATGGAAGATATGGGGCAATACCGTCAGCTTAATGTTGGCGAGGAATATCAGTTCTCTCAGTATGCTTTATTACTGGCACAGAACAGCGGTCAAGAATGTTACCTTCGCTTTCGCGACAAAGCAAATACGGTGGAATGCATAATTCCTGCTGACCAGCGCCGTTTGCTTGCCATCGCACCGGCTTCAGTGACCGTTGAGCACGGTGAATTACATTGTTTATTTCTTGATTTTACGTTGCTGGCAAAGCTGCAAGTGTTTATCGATAAATCAATGAATAAAGAAAATACTCACTGTACAAGAACGCTGATGGCCAGTATGCCAACGACACTCGGCAATGAACCTGAGCAAAAGGAGATGGAATATTGGCTTTTGCATCAGACGTTGTTGGGGGCTGAAGATCTGGCGTGTTTTTCCAATGTATTGAGACAATCTGAATGGTATGCCCTGGTTGAGTTTCTTTTTGATTCATATCGAAGTAATTCCACCCAACGTGTGCAGACGCTCTGTGCGCGTTATGGACTCTCAGTTTCTCATTTTCGACGTTTATCGCGGCGCGCATTAGGCAATACGGCAAAATCTGCGCTACGTGATTGGCGTTTGGGGCAGGCACTTTTTGAATTGATTAATGGCGATAATAATTTAACGACTATCGCAATGAATCATGGATATGCATCACTTTCTCATTTCTCCAATGAGGTGAAAGAGGTGATTGGTGTTTCGCCAAGGAATTTGAAGAAATTATTGCAAGCGAGTTAAAGTCAGATGAGTACAGATTTTTCGACAAAAATACGGGCATCAATAGCCATAGTACTGTTTGCATTAATGCCAATACAGGCATTCGCAGAAACAGTAAATGAGAATAATCAATCCTCTCGCCAGGGAAGCGGATATATGGCCCGGCAAGAGAGTGTGAATGGCATTTTTGATGCTATCTCTGCTGCTATGAGAAAACCCTTCATTTTAAGTAAGCTGGCGGTACGCAAAAAGGTCACCGGTGAGTTTGATCTGAGCCGTCCGAAGGATGTACTGGTATCTTTATCCGAGCAGCTTGGGCTGATTTGGTACAGTGATGGTCAGGCCATCTATGTCTATGACGCAACGGAAATGCGTAATGCAGTTATCGTGTTGCGTAATACGTCATTCAGCACGGTTGAAAGCTTTTTGAAGAATTCAGGTCTGCACGATCCTCGTTTTCCTCTGCGTTCGGATAATCGTAATGCCACGTTTTATGTGTCTGGACCGCCAATCTATGTCGATCTGATCACGAGTACGGCGAAATATCTCGATCAAAAAAACGATACCTTCGACGGGCGAGAGATCATCGCCGTGATTCAGCTACACAACACCTTTGTCGAGGACCGCTCCTTTAAGTACCGCGATGAGAAAATCGTCATTCCAGGCATTTCGACGGTAATAAATAAAATTATCAGCACCGCGCCGACAGCGGGAAGGAGCATGCAGGTGGTGCCACGTAAACCGGTTAAAAGCGAGCTGGATACCTCCGATCTGCCACAGGATTTGCTTGACAGCTATGCCCATGAAGATGCGATGGCTGCGGTGAATATTGCACATACTGACAGTGAAGTGAGTGTTATTGCTGAACCGGGAACCAACAGTATTCTGGTGCGAGGAAGCCCTCAGCAGGTTGAATATATTCGTAGTCTGGCGAAAACCCTGGATGTTGCCAAGCGGCATATTGAACTTTCCGTTTGGATTGTGGATTTACAAAAAGAAGCATTCGACAACCTTGGTGTTCAGTGGAACGGAAATCTGAATGTCGGAGGCAATCTGGGTATTTCGCTTAACGGTGGCACTAGCACCATTGATGGCGCCAGCTTTATGGTTACGGCATTGGCGTTGAGCGAGAAGAAAAAGGCCAACATTGTTTCCCGCCCCATGTTGCTAACCCAGGAAAATATTCCGGCCATTTTTGACAATAGTCGAACCTTCTATGCCAGCCTGGTGGGTGAACGCACCGCCCAGTTAGAAAACGTTACCTACGGTACCTCGGTCAGTGTTCTTCCTCGTTTTACCGCGAACGGCGAAATAGAAATGATGCTGAACGTTGAAGACGGTAGCCAGTTTGATACCACCAAAACCAACGATTCCACGTTACCTGAAGTTGGCAGAACCAATATCAGCACCATCGCCCGCGTGCCGAAAGGAAAGAGCTTGCTGATTGGTGGGTATACCCATGATGAAAGAAGCACGGTGGAAGGAAAGATTCCGTTGTTAGGTGACATTCCCCTGCTTGGTAAACTGTTCCAATATTCTCGCGACCAAGAATCAAGCATGGTTCGGGTATTCCTGATTCAGCCAAGAGAGATTGATGCGCCGTTATCACCGGATGCACATACGATGATTAACGATATACGCAAAGATCTGGGTAACGATCAATTGCAAAACTGGATGACCAATTATTTGGACAGCCAAAAATGGCGATAAGCGTAGGTCCCGGCAGTTCTCCTCTCCAGCTTCAGATGGCTCGACGAGAGAAGCAGAATGCAGAAAAAAATATTTCTGCTGAACAGAATAATGTTTCTTCTGGCGATGAAATGCAGGATATGGAAGATCTTTCTCCCGCAGCCAGAGCGCAGAAGTTATATAACGCTGCTGATGATATGTCTGCGGTTGCGGGAAGTTTTCGCCAGCGCAGAAAATATGAAAAGAAATCAAGCGCAATGGAAGAAAGCAGCTTTGATCGTGTGTTGGATGATGATGCTCAGCCGAAGGTGAGCAAGCTGATTCAAGCCCTGAATGGGAAAGAAGGGGCGGCTATTATGCGTTTTTTACAACAGGCGCGCGCATTATTTCCAGATGAGAGCGATCTGGTGATGGTTCTACGCGAGCTGTTGTATCGACGCAATCTGGATGAAATACGCCGGAAACGCCTTAAAGCGCTGTTGTCCCAGGTTGAAAAAGAAGCGGACCCCAAGCGCTTAAAAGCCGGAATTAATGTTGCGTTAAAGGCTCGGTTATTAGGTTCGACGCTCAAGATGACTCCCACATTACTGCGTGAGAGCTATCGCAGCTTTTTGGCCAATGATGATACCGATCTGATGCAGTACCAAACGTGGATATCGACCTACGGCGTTGAAAATCGCGGTATACTGACTACGTTTATGGAAGATGCGCTGTTGGCAGATATTGACGCGGCCGATCCCAGTTGTAGTCATTCGGAGTTTTTCTTTCTTCAGGAAAGAATAAAGCAAATTAAGCGTATCCGATCGAGTGATATTTTGTTTGTGCAAGGGTTACTCAAAAATCCTCTCATTCGCGATATTGATGAGAAAGAAGCGACCTGGCTGCTATTGCTCTTTGGCATGATCGAACACACTGATGATGTGGATATGTTGCTTTCGCAAACGGTAGGTCACTATTTACGTTTTGCTGAACATAAGAATCGAGCGATAGTTTTACAAATGATCTACTACTATTGCAAAAAATTACCTCATGAAGTTTTTTTTTCAGAAGAAGGAAGAATAAAATTATTGATGTGTTTTGAAGGCAGACTCAATGCTGCGTTATACCACGAACGAATTGAACAGCGGAAAACCGCACCGTGATTTCTTTACATAAGTTGAATAAAATAGGTTGATAGGATGATTGACTTTTTAAATCGGCTAAGGAACCATCCGGAACTCTTTATTCTTATATTGATTGTTGTGATCATTTCTATGTTGGTTATTCCTCTGCCAACCTATTTGGTCGATTTCTTGATTGGGTTGAACATTGTTTTATCCATTCTGGTTTTTTTAGCATCATTTTATATTGATAAAATACTGAGCTTTTCAACATTTCCCGCGGTGTTGTTGATTACGACGCTGTTTCGATTAGCGCTATCCGTGAGTACTAGCCGTTTGATATTAAACGATGCGGATGCGGGGGACATAATTTCCACATTCGGTGAGTTTGTTATTGGGGAAAACCTGGTTGTTGGTTTTGTGATTTTTGCGATAGTCACCGTCGTGCAGTTTATGGTGATAACCAAAGGTGCAGAACGCGTCGCCGAAGTGGCAGCACGCTTCTCTCTGGATGGCATGCCAGGCAAGCAAATGAGTATTGATGCAGATTTGCGCGCGGGTTCCATCGACGCGGAAGATGCCATGTCACGGCGCAGTGTGGTCGAGCGTGAAAGCCAGCTCTACGGCTCTTTTGATGGCGCGATGAAGTTTATCAAGGGCGATGCGATTGCTGGAATTATCGTCATCTTCATCAACTTCATTGGTGGCATCAGTGTCGGTGTGTTCATTAATGGCATGGACATGTCAACCGCGCTTTCTACCTATACGATGTTGACGATCGGTGACGGTCTGGTTGCTCAAATCCCAGCACTATTGATCGCCATCGGTGCGGGTTTCATTGTGACGCGTGTTAATGGCGATGGCGACAACATGGGGCGCACCATTGTTGATCAGCTGTTCACCAACTCATCGGTACTGGTGATTGCGGCGATTATTGCCTTGGGTATCGGCTGTCTGCCGGGATTCCCTTTTTCTGTCTTTATGATTTTGGCATTGCTGCTCGCCGGACTTTATGGCTATCAACGTTGGAAACACAACAAGGCACAGGTCGAACTTGAGGGGGCAACGTCACACCAACCTTATGAAGGGGATGTGTTAGCCGAAGGGGAAAGCTCACTGGGTATCATTAATAATCTGAATAATGTTTCAGCAGAAACGGTGCCCTTGATTCTTGTCGTTAACAAAAGTGATGAACAAATACTGGGAAAGGCGAATATTACAGAACGCTTTCGCAGTCAATTCTTCATTGATTATGGGATAAACCTGCCGGAAATAACGGTGAGAGCGTCCGAGCACATAGAGCCTGAAACCGTGTCTGTGTTAATCAATGAAATTAGCGCAGAGCGTTTTCAAATAAAATTCAATCAGTACCGCGTTGTGAACGGTTCTGACGAGCTGCTACAGCTTGGGATACCGGTGTCTACCATTGATAACATGCAATGGATTGCCGAAGAACAGCGGGAATCTGTTGCGGCATTAGGGTATCAACTGCGTAGTGGTATTGATGAAATGTATTACACCTTGGCGGCCGTGTTGATTCGTCATGTTAACGAGTATTTCGGTGTTCAGGAAACAAAACATATTCTCGATAAAATGGAAGAGAAATACCCTGATCTGATGAAAGAAGTGATACGACATGCCACTATTCAGCGCATTTCTGAAGTATTGCAGCGCCTTTTGAGTGAACGTATTTCAGTGCGTAATATGCGGTTAATTATGGAGGCCCTTGCCCAATGGGCGCCGCGTGAAAAAGAGGTTATTTCGCTGGTGGAGCATGTTCGCGGTGCTCTCTCACGTTATATTTGCCATAAATTCTCTGTGGGAAATTCGCTTCGCGTGATTATGTTATCCGCGGAATTTGAAGACCAGATTCGCCAGAGTATTAGAAATACCTCAACGGGTGTGTTCCTTCATCTTGAACCTGCCGTGGCGGATGAGCTGATTGATCGTTTTGCACTGGCCATGGAGAGTGTCGCGATGTCTTGTAAAGATTTAGTCGTGCTCTCCTCGGTCGATATACGCCGTTTCTTAAAGCGTTTTCTCGAGTCACGCTTTAAAGATCTTGAAGTTATGTCGTTCGGTGAAATAACCGATACGGTGTCAATCAATGTGGTGAAAACCATTTAATTAAGGAAAAGCTGAAATGTATATTGATATTGTAAAATTGGTTCGTGATGCGCTACTGCACAGTGGGGTGGATGAATCCATTCTGAGTGATTTTGATGGTCATTCAACCATTGCGCTCGATTTTGAAAATTATCCCAGTTTGTTAATCAGCAATGTGGATGGGCAGATATGGATTTGGTCACAGCTCAGCGAAAACACACCTGGGTTATTGCAGCATAAATCAGCCCAAATCCAAGAAAAAATTATGGAAGGGTGCCACTTTGCGCTGACCGGGCAATTACAGATTGCCATTAACAATGATGCCATTGAATTAAAAGGGCTGGTACATCCTGACTATCTGACTGACGGTGCTCGCTTTTCGGATGCCATGGACGAATTCTTCCAATTGCAAGAAGCCTTTTTGGGAGTGATTCGTTAATGGCGACCCGACAGCTCTTACGTCAACAAGCACATCCTTTGCGCCTGTCTGGCTCCATCATTGAAGCGCGGCTGCCCGGTGTGACTGTCGGGGAAGTCTGCGAAGTTCGCCAAGGCTGGAATCAGCCAGATATACTGGCTCGCGCTCAGGTATTGGGGTTTCATGGCGATACGACACTGCTGAGTTTGATAGGCAATGCGCAAGGTTTGTCGCGAGAGGCGGTAATTTGTCCTACAGGGACAGGGCTGTCGGTTGTACTGAGTCATGACCTGCTGGGTTGTGTACTGAACCCGTTTGGTGAAGTTGTCGAGCGATTGGCAGGAGAGGAGCGAGGGTTTGCCTGGCAGCGTCGCACCATTGATGCGCCACCTCCGATTTATCAGGACCGGGTGGGCATCCAGCAGCCGTTTTGGACCGGAATCCGTGCCATTGACGGGCTGATTACCTGCGGCGTGGGTCAGCGCATGGGCATTTTTGCATCGGCGGGGTGTGGGAAAACGACCTTGATGCACATGCTTATCGAGCAATCACAAGCGGATGTTTTTGTGATTGCGCTTGTCGGTGAGCGTGGGCGTGAAGTGACGGAATTCATTGAAGCATTGCGCGAATCCGATCGTCAGAGCCAGTGTGTTTTGGTTTATGCGACTTCAGATTATTCATCGTTGAATCGTTGCAATGCCGCGCAGGTTGCAACCACGGTTGCTGAATATTTTCGCGACGCAGGCATGAATGTCGTGCTCTTCCTGGATTCGATTACGCGTTATGCCAGGGCACTACGCGATGTGGCTCTGGCTACGGGGGAATCACCCGCACGGCGTGGTTACCCTGCCTCGGTCTTTGATGCCCTGCCCAAGCTATTGGAACGCCCGGGCGTCACCCAAACAGGAAGTATCACGGCCTATTACACCATTCTTTTGGAAAGCGATGACGAGCCCGATCCTATTGCAGAAGAAATTCGCTCAATTCTTGACGGGCATATCTACCTGAGCCGCAAGTTGGCGGCCAAAAATCACTATCCAGCGATTGATGTTCTGAATAGTGTCAGTCGCGTCGCTAATCGGGTTTGTGACAGTGAACATCTTCACTACGCGGGCGAACTGCGTCGCGTTTTGGCAAAAATTGATGAGCTGCAACTCTTTGTCGATCTGGGCGAATATCAACCGGGCGAAAATGAAGAGAACGATCGCGCCATGAATAAACGAGATCGCTTGTTTGCCTGGTTGAAACAGCGTGTCGATGAGCGTGCTGATTTCAATACGATAACCGATGAGATGAAACGTCATGCTTCGTGAGATGAAAACGTTGGTGGGGCATGTTGCCCTAAAAATTCAACGTAATGATGTTCTGCTCAATAGAAAAAAAAGTGAGCACAACACATTAATCACCCAGATAGACAGCTTCGAAAAAGAGATTTCGGCCATTGAGATGCTCAGCCGAAGTTTGTATCCCGGAGGCGAAACCAATAAAGCGAAAATCTTCGCGATACAACGACGACAGGGCGCACTCAAGAGGAAATTGGCGGACATTAAAGTCCAAAAATCTCAAAAAATGCTTGAACAGGAAAAGTGTGAGCAAGAGCGCCTGGCGATATTCGAAAAAAGGAAACTGCTTGATAGAAAGATAAATAAGTATGAATCGCTGCAACAGCAGGCGCGAAAAAATAAGCGTATTAGCGATGCCAAAATTGAAGATAACGAGATAGAGGAAAGAATATCATGGCGACGTTAAATGGAGTGAAAGCCATTTTTTCTGGCAGTAACCCCGGCAGGGAAGAAAATGCGACGCAAAGTTTAGAACACATTGTTTTAAATGCCATAAAGCAAAAAGCAAAGCAGGTGAAGAAAGGGCATGAGGAAACTGCCTTCCCTCCTGTTGCGCTTTCTCACGCCTCGCTATCCGCAACACGACCGGAACTGCATGCGAGTCTGGGCAAATGGAGGGAAAGCGGACGAGGGAAAATCAATCTGCCGGTGCAGTCAGAGACGCGTGCCGAGGTGAGCAAGACAGTAAATACCCGCGCGACTGAGGCCCCACTCGATAAGGGTGTACCCATGCGCAAAACAACCCTACACCATGATTTATCCGCCCTTTCTGCCAGCGTGGGGGAAAAGACAGCCGTAGCCAGTGGGGTGCACGGTCTGTCTGCTGCCGTTGCACTTCAGGAACGTCGTGATACGCCACTTTCCCACGCGATAGCGAGTCAGGTAACTGATACGGCGGTTTTTCCCTCTACGAGCATACCTTCAGAAGCGCCAGGCCACAGGACGGAAAGAGAGCATACGCCCTCTGGTATTCCGCTAACCAGCGATGCACAACACCGTATGTTCACGGGTGATACCGCCGCTCGTAGTGCTGATAACGCGTTCGCCGGGGCGGGCCGACAGCCACTTCCCTCTGAGGCAATACTGAGAAACATCGGCAATACTGCGCTAAATGAGGCCGCGTCAGAGGGTCAATTATTGTACCGCTTTTCGGATTGGGGAGATGGTCATCAGGTCAATGTACTGCTCGGCGGTCATGCCAAAGCACCGCATGTGTTGCAGGTTTCTGATCCGTTAGTGCACCAGCGATTAGCGGATTACGAGGGCCAGGGACAAAGCGACCCGGAATGGGTGTTTTCTGAGGACGATGAGCAGCCAAAGAAAGAGCACAGCACCTTTGCCGATGAGGGAAATGCGTGATTGGTCAACACCTACGCAGTTATTCAAAGCGCGAACTGTCCGAGCGTCGCAGAGTGAAAACGTGGCAAGACCAAGGCTTTGACGTTTGTCAGCATCTGGTACCCGGCAATCACCTGCTGCATTTTATCGCTGATACGGGGTGGGAGGGCATTATCGATCTGGAGAGATGGTTTTGCCACCGAGTGCCTCAGAGTGCGGCATTGTCGAGCGCATCGTGGTCGCCTGCGCAGTTAGAGACCTTGTTCCTTACTTGCATACAGCCTATTGATGGGTTGCCACAAGACCTCGCATACCAACGTTTGGAAAGCAAAGGTCGGGTGGCGGCATCATCTGTTCCAGCACAGGCTTACGCCTGTATGGCATCGCAAGGACGCGTATGGCTGCATACCTTTCCTTCCCAAGCCCCGTTGGACGAGGGGCGTCGCCATTTGAAGGCGGACGATCTGCCTTTATCTATCCAGTTTCAAATTGGCTACAGCCATATCTCCATGGCGTTGCTGAAACGCATTCAGCGTGGTGATGTGATATTGGTTAATCATGAAGAATGCACAGTTGCCTCATCAAACCATGTATTGGGGCGATTTATCAAAATTGAAGAGGGATTTATGTTTGATGAAACGGACGTTACTACAATGCCAGAAAATGAAAGCGAATTATCGTTGCCAGAACACATAAATGAGGTCGCTGTTGCCCCGGTACGATCGCGTGACGAGATTAAGATAAATCTCGATGTGGTATTGCAACAAAGCACGCTCAGCGTTGCAGAATTAGAATCCTTTTATCACGGTCAGGTTATTCCATGTCATCCTGATGCAGAACAGAATATATACATTATGGCTAATGGTGTACCTGTTGCCAAAGGTGAGTTGGTGTGGATTGAGGATCGTTTGGGGATCGAAATAAAAGATGTTTATCAAGAGGCTGGTGATGTCTCACGGCAATGATATTTCTCTGATTGCGATACTGGCATTTTCAACGCTGCTTCCTTTTTTGATTGCATGTGGAACCTGTTATATAAAGTTTTCCATTGTTTTTGTCATGGTACGTAATGCATTGGGACTTCAGCAAGTTCCTTCCAATATGACATTGAATGGCGTAGCGTTGATTTTATCTTTTTTTGTCATGTTACCCGTGGTGAAAAGTGGCTATGAGCAATTTCAGCAAGCCAATGTCGATACCAGAGACAGTCAATCAGTTTTATATTTTATTGAGAATGGACTGGATAGTTATCGGGATTATCTTGAGAAGTATTCTGATGCTGAATTGGCTCAGTTTTTTGAGCGGGCCCAACTTCAACGCGGAGATAACCCCGATAGTGAAGTGCATGAAGAGGAACGTACTTCTATCCTGGCATTATTACCCGCTTATGCTTTAAGCGAGATAAAGAGTGCATTTAAGATAGGTTTTTATCTTTATCTGCCATTCGTTGTTATCGATTTACTGGTCTCCAGTATTTTGCTGGCGCTCGGCATGATGATGATGAGTCCCGTAACCATTTCAGTACCCATTAAATTGGTACTCTTTGTTGTGTTAGATGGATGGACGCTATTATCCAAAGGATTGGTAACACAATACCTGGACCTGGCGTTATAGCCGTGGAGAATCATCATGGATGAAATAGCGTTCGCAGGCAATAAAGCTCTTTACCTGATTTTGACAATGTCGGCATTACCCATTGCTGTGGCCACCATAGTGGGGCTGTTGGTGGGTTTATTCCAGACAGTAACTCAGCTTCAAGAACAGACATTGCCTTTTGGCGTCAAGTTATTGAGCGTGGCGTTGTGTCTGTTTCTTATTTTCGGGTGGTATGGCGATATTATGCTTAATTATGCTCGTGAAGTAATAAGAATAGCACTTGCGTGATAAGCAATATGTTTACTGGAATGTTTTTTGACCTTCACACCTGGCTTTATGAAATGGCTATGGTATCAGCTCGTCTGATGCCTGCGTTTATATTGCTGCCCTTTTTCAACAATAATACGTTGACTGGTGCTATCAGGTTACCCGTTGCCATGCTCACGGGCAGTGTGTTGTGGCCGCATACGGGAGAAGCGATGGCTGGGTACGATAACATCTGGTTTTTAATTTTAATCGGTAAGGAGTTGGCTGTTGGTCTGATCATCGCTGGTTTTCTGTGTTTACCGTGTTGGGTTATGCACGCGACGGGCAGTTTTATCGACAATCAGCGTGGTGCAACCCTGAGTAGCAGCATTGATCCACTTTCAGGGGTGGATACTTCCGAACTGGCTAACTTTTTCAACCTCTTTGCTGCGGTTATTGTGCTGCAAAGCGGTGGTCTGTTGTTAATGCTGGAGGTTTTCGAGAAAAGTTATCAATTATGGCAACCTTATCAGTTGGATATGCCTGCATATCGTACCGTTATCGGGTTCCTAACTTTGGTCGTGAAGAATGGCGTTATCCTTGCCAGCCCTTTGATTATTATTTTTTTGTTGTCTGAACTTTTTTTGGGGTTACTGGCACGGTTTGCCCCACAGTTGAATGCCTTTGCGCTGGCATTGACGGTTAAGAGCCTTATTGGATTCTTGTTATTACTGCTCTATTTCACCCCCATATTGCCCGACCGCATTATGGATTTACGCCTATATCCCGTTGATCTACTTGGCTGGTGATGCAGTGGTTAGCAAGCAAGCGGGAACCTGGAGTATAAAGGGAATTTATGTCTGGAAGTAAAACGGAAAAACCGACTGACAAAAAGAAAAAAGACGCGGCGAAAAAAGGTCAGTCATTTAAGAGTAAAGATTTGGTCATTGCTTGTCTGATATTGCTGGGCGTGCAATACCTGGTTAATTTTTCTGGTGTCTTCGAGTTGATGTCCATGTGGCGACTCGTCATCGAAAATGGTTTTACTCATGATATGCTTGGCTATGCTGAAGCGGTGTTTTGGACGGGGCTAAAGCTATTCTTACCGTTCTTATTACTTTGTATCGCTGCTTCGGTGTTTCCAACGCTATTACAAACCGGTTTTATGCTTACCAGTAAAGCACTAAAACTAAATTTTAATGCGTTAAACCCGGTTAACGGTTTCAAGAAATTATTTAGTTTACGCACAATAAAAGATGTCGTGAAAACCTTACTTTTCCTGACGAGTTTTATCGTCGCTGCTATGGTATTTTGGAATAAACATAAACATATGGTTTTCTCTCAGCTTAATGCTGAGCCTGTACATATATTCCTGCTGTGGGGGAAGCTTTTTGGCGCATTAATCTATCTGTGTTTATCCTGCGCGCTATTGGTGTTTGTATTGGATGCGCTTGCTGAGTATTTTCTTCATATAAGAGATCTCAAAATGGATAAGCAGGAGGTTAAACGAGAATTTAAAGAGCAAGAAGGTGATCCAGAAATCAAATCTAAACGTAAAGAGTTACATGCTGAACTGTTGTCGGAGCAAATAAAAACTGATATTGAAAAATCATCGGTGATTATTGCTAACCCAACGCATGTTGCGGTTGGGATCTATCTCAATATGGAGGTGGTGGGTATTCCCTTTGTCTCTGTGCTGGAGAGAAATCAGAGAGCGCTTGCCGTTAGAGCTTATGCCGAGAAAGTGGGGGTTCCTGTTGTTGAAGATATTAAGTTGGCACGACGAATCTTTAAAACACACCAGCGATACTCTTTTGTCAGCATTGAAGAGTTGGATAACGTCATTGGTATCCTTGTGTGGTTGCAACAAGTTGAAAGTGCTTGGAAAAACGAGAATGACTCGCCCGCGTAAACCCACGGTGAATGAGCGTTCTTTATGTGAATATCAAATAAACGCATGGTTTAATAATGATCATCAGCAGTAAGCGGTGACCCTACTGAGGAGAGTAAAAATGGAACAAAATACTGGTGCTATCACCGAGCAGGAAGCAACATTATTAATGACGGCAACATTGGAACATGGGGCTACATTAAAAGAGATTCATGGCATTACTGATGACATGATGGAAAATGTCTATGCGTATGCTTATCAGGCATACAAAAATGGCCAGTTAGATGAAGCGGAAAATTTGTTCCATTTTCTTTGTCTCTACGATCTTAAAAACCCAGATTACTTTATTGGTTTGGGTGCCGTTAATCAGGTAAAGAAAAATTACAGCAAGGCGTGTGATTTTTACTCATTAGCCTATGTCATGGCGGAGAGTGATTTCAACCCGGTCTTTTATTCAGGGCAGTGTCAACTGCTTATGGGGAATGTTGTTAAGGCATTACAGTGCTTTGATATTATTTGCTCACGGTGTGAGGATTCGTCTTTAGTGGCTAAAGCTAAAGCGTACATGAGTACTATTCGTCAAAATATGGGAGAGAGTGAGGAGTTAAATGACGCTGAGCCCTCTGAGGAAACCGTTTCATTTCATAGGTCTTAAATAAATGGATGTATCCAAAACAGGTAAAGCGATAAATCTTGCAAATTTTCCATCCAATACTGGAAAAGTAAGTGAAGCAATTTCAACGAAGACACATATTTCTCAGGTAAAGGGAAAGGCTATTGACCAATTAGCCCAACAGCGTGCCAGGGAAATGATTGCTGACGATGTCTCGGCACAAACAGCATCTGCAACCTCGGAGAACGTTGAGTTACCCGCAATCCGCCAATCGACACCGTTAACTAGCAAAGCGCAAATGTTGTTTTTAATGGCGCAGTATCAGGATATTACCAATGGGATGGACGCGACGCAGCGTGCCAATGCCTTGGCCGTATTTTTGACCCAGTCAGAAGCGCGCCTGGATAAAGCACGTGAGCTGTCCGCGGATCTGGATGCGTTGCACCAAACCTTCGATGGTCTTGAGGCGGAGTTTAACGAGGCGCAAAAAGGTGTTGATGGTGCAACAGATGATGTGACGCAAGCGCAGCGTAAGCTTGATGAGGCGCAGAAGTCCCTGGATGAATTGTTAGAACAATTAGGGGTTACAGACCCTGATGATCCGTCACTGGCAGATAACCCTGACGTAACGCAAGCGAAGAAGGATATTACTGATGCGCAAAAAGCGCTAGGCCACGCTCAATCAACGTTGTCCGATGCGCGCGCGGTTGCGGAGCAAAAGCTTGCTGCGATGCAGAGAGTCCTGAATGACATTAATACCAATACGGCAGAAATGAATAAAAAGTACAACGATGTGGACCTGACATCAAAAGGTAGCGTTGTATCCAGCAATTCATTGGCGCAATCAGAGAAAGCGCTGACTAAAACGGCGGTCATGATCATGCTGATCACCGAATTTATTATGAAAATGGAAGAGGCATCTGCCGAAAAATTAAAAAATGATCTTGAACTGAACCGCATTCAAACCAAAGCGCGTCAGGCTGAAATGCAGCGTAAATCTGATAAATACGAAGAGCAGGTTCGTAAAGCAGAAGAAGCGCAAAAAATGTCCAGCTGTGTTGGTAAAATTTTAGGTGGTCTGGCGATTGCGCTGGGGGCAATTACTACAGTATTTGGCGGTGGTGGTCTGGCACTAATGGCTGTCGGTATTGCCTTGATGGTCGCTGACCCCATTGTTGCGGCTATTACCGGAAAATCATTAACTGAAATGGTAATGAATCCTCTCATGGAGCATGTCTTTATGCCTCTTATGAATATTCTGGGCGATATTATCACGCAGATTTTTGATAAAACACCACTCGGCTTGCTGCTAAATGACATCGATAAAGCGACCGGGGCCAACATGATGGATACTATCCATATGGTGGTCACTGCCGCTGTGTCTATTGCTGCCATGGTGGTTATTTCTTTAGTGGCGAAAACAGCAGCCAAATTCATGATAGAAAAAATGTCCCAAGCAATGACCTCTGCCATTATGCAGTCAATCAAGCAGGCAATAACGCGGGTCATTAATAAAATTATGCCGCAAATGGTTAATAACTCTATGAGACAAGGGAGTGCGGCATTAAGTCGAAGCATGCAATCTGTCATAAAACAGGTTGGGAAAGTTACACAAGAGATCAATAAAAAGCTGGATAAAATTTCAGATAAAGTAAATGCCAATGTCATGAAGATTTTGAGATCAAACGATCCAGAAGATGCAAAACGCTTGGGTAACATTGCATTGAAACGATTGGAAATGTTGGAAAATGGCGTTCAGACAGCGATGCCTGTTGTACAAAGTGGAATGAGTATTAATATTTCAAATATCAGGCTCCAGGCGACAAAAGCAATTGCCGATTTTAATTTGGCCGCAATGGATGTCAGCATTTTGCGCGATCTTATTAGTAAAATTCTTACTAATTATGAAGAGGACTCCAAAGCTTCTCAATCGGTAAATATGACGTTGTCTGACATGTTAAGCAGTAAAGCCAACACTGGGAAGAGTGTTGTAAGAAATATCAGAGCCTAATAGGAGGCATTATGGCAGTATCTATTGCAAATCCCAATAATACCGTGTTCCAACCGCGAGCGACTGCTCTTCCTGATGAGATGCATCGCAAGGGTATGGGTAACACCAGTTTCATCGAGAAATCAAGTTCCAAACCTTTGGATACCGCTGACTTAAATCAGAACAGAACGGTGTTAGTACAGCATGCATCCAGTCACCTTGTTGGCATTGATATTCTAATTCCTGATATCACTAAGCCAGTTTCTGACACGGATGTGAATTTGTTGAGCAAACAAATTTCTCTGTATTCTCAAAGTGGTTCTCTGATACCTGCTCAGAATGAAAAAGTGTCTGCGCTACCGGAGAAAGGAATCGCTAGCCGGTCAGAGAAAATCATGTCTACGACAAATTTTCTCGGTGGTTATAACAGCATGCGTTGTGCCCCGCTAATTGAGTTGGCGAAAACCGCGTTATTGAGCAAACATGCTGAATATGGCATGAAAACCAAGATGCTGGAAACAAGCCAGAAAAGCCTTGAAAGCTCTGTCGAGCACAGTATGCAGGCTGCTCAGGAGCAGTTCAAAAAGGATCTTACCAGTTGCATTGTGACAAGTGGTATGTCGCTGGCTGGTGGAATCAAGTCCCATCGAGGGCATAGCCAGGCTATTAAAGGCTATGAGACTCATGGAGCCAAAATTACTGACCATAAAAATCATGGTAACGATCTCAATGCGCACGCAATGCCTTCACGCGGGAAGGATATGAACGATCCGATGTGGGCGCATGATATGACTCGCTTGAAGCAATCTCCCAATAGTCAACACGTAAAGGCGGAGAGCGAGAATTTTCAACTCCAAACCACCCTAATCGCCTCAAATCAACAAATTGATGTGGGGAAAGCGTTACAGAGTGGCGCTTTAGCAATGGGAACCATCTCTTCGGCTCAGATGATAGTGAGTCAGGCTGAGCAGAATGGCCTACAGCAATTGCGGCAATTTGATAAAGAAGTCTTTATGCAGGAGAGCCAACAAAACGATGCAAGAGCTCAGGATGCTGAAAAACTCAAGTCTGCATTGTTGGCAACGCTCGAAAATATTGCGAAAGGTATCAGCGATACTGCCAGTGTGGTTGCCAATAATACCAAAATGTAATTGCTAAACATTGATAATGATATAAAACCGCCTGTTGATACAGGCGGTTTCTTCAGAGGAAAATATGGAAATATTATCTACAACCAGGCCCTCATTTCGGGTTGATAGTTATTCACAGGATCAATCTGCTAATCATTGTTTTTTGCAAGAGCCCGTCGCTGATGAGATGAATATATCCCCCCGCAGTGATGGTACGCATCGCATTCTTCTCGGTCCTTTCTCGTTTATCATGGCTGAGGGGGTAAAGCTGGAAGATTTTTCAAAAAATTTAAATTTCAGTGGCTTTCTTGATGAAATGAAGACTATCCAGGCACGGAGAGAGCTTCTCGGTCATGATGTACAAAAAAGAATGCGTGTTCTCGATGATCTGTATTTGAAGAATCCTGAATTGAAGAATAAGGCGCTGTCGTCTGATACAAAAGAACTGGTCTATTCGACGCTGACAAAACAGGGGAGTGCTTCCTACGCAGCACTGATGTCCAGCTCCTCGAATTCTGACACGTTTAGTACCTTATCAAGTAAAGAGATTAATGACCTGATCGCTAGTGCACTTGAGGAAATGTCTGAAAGCTATTTGGATGTTTTTCAACAAGCCGTTGAGAAAAATGTGAAGTTTTATAAGGACTTTTCTGATTTTATGTCCAAGCTGCCACAATTCATTTCCGCCGATGGTGATAAAACCATTCTGAATGGCAAAGAATTCAGAGTAAGTCTCGAAAAATTGATGTGCGATTATCTTGTTCCAGGTATGTCAACGACATTATTTCCTGTTCAAACGGGGTCTGCAGTTCAAGGCGCTAGCCGTGAGGAGTGTGAAGCTTGGGCAAGAGAGTTTGGGCTCAGCACTGTTGACTGTATTTATGAGTTAACCGATGGCACTTATATTGTTCATATTGATATTAGTCCCTTGGAGAATATTTATAACTCAGTGGAAGATAAAGATATGTCGTTCAACGCAGCACAGTGGTCTGCATGGCAGACTGGCGTTGATATGCAAAAAGATAATATCCAAAACAGCATGCAAACATTAACCCAGAAATTTTCAAACGCGCATTCGACGTTTGATAATTTAGTTAAAGTGTTGAGTAGCACAATTGCAAGCCTTTTGGATTGTGATAAGCAATTCTTTGTTTAGGGTGGCAGTATGATGAATAATAAAGTTATACATACACACACAGTACGTAATTCTTATCCCGCAGTTAGAGTACTAAAGAGGAATGTTAAATGTAAAACGCTAAAAAACGTGCGTCAATCCAATAAAATATACCGAGCCTCTGGCGGGAAGTTCAAAGGTAAAATAGGCTTGATAAAGCAAATGACTCAAGACCCCGCTCTGTGTATTAAGAAAGATTTTATGGGGGTGAGGAACAACGCAAATCGCAATGAAGTGTTAAATCAGAATGTGGAGGCTCCGAAGTCTTGTCCTGAAGATGCGGTAGGAATCAATAATTTCCTTGACTCACTTCCTAACAGCATGGTTTTTTCAGAAAAAATGGAACAGGATGCGATTGAGTTTTGGAAAAGTAAAAATGACATCAAGGGATTTGGTGATTTTTTATCAGTACTCTCTGCGTCTGGTAGTAATAATCAAGCTATACAAAAAGTTAAGCTAGCATTGGTATTGACTCAAAAGTTACATGATTCATATGCCGAAAACGATACGTCGAATATTGATGCTATAAAGAAGGATGTTAAGTTTCTTGTCGATAATGTAAATGAATATAAGTTGGGTTTTAATTCACCAATTGCGGGTTCATCGAGAAAAGGCTTTAAGGCACTCAAGTCATTCGATCAATTTATGGATAGAATTTCCAATCAGGCAGAATTAAAAGGCTTAGATTATAATAAAGAAATTCATATCATGGTTATGAATGAAATCAAGTCCTTGCCGGATAGTCATTTGCGTGATGTGCTCCATAAAGAGTGGGAGAATGGCCCTTTCCGTGAATCAATCCGCGTTTTTGAAAAGATGGAAAATGTTATTAATTCAAGGAGTGGGTTCCTGCGTGCGGATGCTCTTTTTTCTCATCAACCCATCAAGTTAGATCTCTTTAAGGACTACTTGAAGCGAGAAGGAGGGCCCAAAAAAAATGATGACACGAAAGAGGTTCCTGTAAAAAAAGAGGCTGATGCTGGTACGGGGATTAAAAGTGATGGTGTTCATTCACGTGATAAGAATGTCAGTAATCCGAATTCTCACCTTACGGCAGGCGAAAATCCTGTTAGCGATCGGGGAGCGAATCAAGCGCTTCATGCAGCGCCATTCGCTCGGCAACGGGCGCAGTTTGCTACAACGTTAAGCAAAGCCAAAAGTAACGCAGCGCTTGTGCAATCTTCTGAACCTCGGTCGCAAGAGGGGGGTCGTCCTTCGATTGAACCTTATATCGGTCCAAACCGAACAGGACGCACCGGCGCCGCAGAGTTTAAACGTTATTGGCACAAAACGATTGCTGAAACCGATACCCTGGCAGGACGGCGAGAGCCGCTTCCAGGACGCGATGAAAAGGAGCTGCTGGTAAGATTAAACCCCGCAGGGGGAGAAAACCCTGGTGAGCGTGATGGCAGCAAAGGCAACGTGAAAGCGAACAATGTGTTTGAGACACAGCCCCATTCTCACCTTACGGCAGGCGAAAATCCTGTTAGCGATCGGGGAGCGAATCAAGCGCTTCATGCAGCGCCATTCGCTCGGCAACGGGCGCAGTTTGCTACAACGTTAAGCAAAGCCAAAAGTAACGCAGCGCTTGTGCAATCTTCTGAACCTCGGTCGCAAGAGGGGGGTCGTCCTTCGATTGAACCTTATATCGGTCCAAACCGAACAGGACGCACCGGCGCCGCAGAGTTTAAACGTTATTGGCACAAAACGATTGCTGAAACCGATACCCTGGCAGGACGGCGAGAGCCGCTTCCAGGACGCGATGAAAAGGAGCTGCTGGTAAGATTAAACCCCGCAGGGGGAGAAAACCCTGGTGAGCGTGATGGCAGCAAAGGCAACGTGAAAGCGAACAATGTGTTTGAGACACAGCCCCATTCTCACCTTACGGCAGGCGAAAATCCTGTTAGCGATCGGGGAGCGAATCAAGCGCTTCATGCAGCGCCATTCGCTCGGCAACGGGCGCAGTTTGCTACAACGTTAAGCAAAGCCAAAAGTAACGCAGCGCTTGTGCAATCTTCTGAACCTCGGTCGCAAGAGGGGGGTCGTCCTTCGATTGAACCTTATATCGGTCCAAACCGAACAGGACGCACCGGCGCCGCAGAGTTTAAACGTTATTGGCACAAAACGATTGCTGAAACCGATACCCTGACAGGACGGCGAGAGCCGCTTCCAGGACGCGATGAAAAGGAGCTGCTGGCAAGATTAAACCCCGCAGGGGGAGAAAACCCTGGTGAGCGTGATGGCAGCAAAGGCAACGTGAAAGCGAACAATGTGTTTGAGACACAGCCCCATTCTCACCTTACGGCAGGCGAAAATCCTGTTAGCGATCGGGGAGCGAATCAAGCGCTTCATGCAGCGCCATTCGCTCGGCAACGGGCGCAGTTTGCTACAACGTTAAGCAAAGCCAAAAGTAACGCAGCGCTTGTGCAATCTTCTGAACCTCGGTCGCAAGAGGGGGGTCGTCCTTCGATTGAACCTTATATCGGTCCAAACCGAACAGGACGCACCGGCGCCGCAGAGTTTAAACGTTATTGGCACAAAACGATTGCTGAAACCGATACCCTGGCAGGACGGCGAGAGCCGCTTCCAGGACGCGATGAAAAGGAGCTGCTGGCAAGATTAAACCCCGCAGGGGGAGAAAACCCTGGTGAGCGTGATGGCAGCAAAGGCAACGTGAAAGCGAACAATGTGTTTGAGACACAGCCCCAAAAAGCCACTACAACACCTGCACAGGCAATGCGTCAACAACCGTTGTCGATGGATGCGGCTGGTATCAGCGCGCAAAAGTCTAATATCTATATGGGACCACACAGAACGGGTAGGACCGGCGCAGTAGATTTCAAAAAATATGCTTCGAATTCAGATGTATCTACAGTAGGCAATGTGCTAAACGGGTCAGGCAGTATCGGGCGTGATGTTGAACCTTTAGCCAAAGCGGTTTCAAGCAGCACCATTGAAAGGCGCGCTGTAGACAAAAAGGATGCAGTTACCCCGGTAACCCGTGGCGTTGAGCACTCTGCGCGTGTTTCTCAACACAAAGCACGCGTTGAACCTGAAACCTCGAAGGTTGAAACCACAGATGATGTGTTACGGGCGGATTCTGCGTCGACAGCCAGAGAGCCCTCTTTGGCCAATCGTCACCAGGTGGCATCTTCGGGAGAAAATAAGACGGTTACTGCTACGGGCTATGCCCCCTACAAAGGTCCATTTTGGACCGGAAGGCAAGGTGCTACGGCAAAGCAATCTTATATCAATACTGACGGGGTTACTAAAAAGTAAACCGTTAACATCCTTTAGGGATGAGAAGTGGTCGTCCTGTTTGGTACAAGCGACCTGACGTCATTTTAATTGGCTTATTCTGTGAGATTTAGAAGGAATAGTAATGAATCAAAACGTTGAGGAACGCATCAATAATGTGGTTTCTTCTGTTATAAATTGTTCTTCTGCGGATGTATTACCAGAGAAACACCTATATTACGATCTATTGGCTGATTCAATGATGATGATAGATCTGATGTTAGTGCTCGAGCAGGAGTTTGCGCTTAACATTAAAGATGATGGGCTGGACGATGTGAACTATGTTAAGGATCTCTATCGACTGATTCATGAACAATGCAATTAATCTAAATGTGGGTCGGGGTGTTACTCGGCCCATTATTCATTCCTTCTCACCTCTCTTTACTTTCTCAGTCGCTTGTCCTTTCTAAAAATAACCAATTATATTGACGATAAGTACTCTTTTCTATGTGGGAGTATACACTCTCATTATTTTTCTTGACAATTATTAGGTTACTGGCTGGCAAATCTGATGTGAAATCAATTTTCCATTATTATTGAATCAAGATGTTGGTAGCTAGCTGGGATATCTTGTCAAAAGTGAATGTAATGGTATCGATTTCCTTGAGAATTTAGCAATGTTATTGGATGAAGATAGAAATATCGATAAAGAAAAAAGGATAGTCGTTAGGCTGCTTAACGGCGTTTTACGTGGATGTGAGTTTGCTTTACTTGAAGGCAACACACTTTTTCTTTCAACTGATGAAAAAACGATTAGCAAGCAATATAATGGCACGCAGATGCCTGATAATACTATTTATATTCCGGCTGAACAGACGGATGTAAGTTTCGAAATAATCGTTAAACTGAGTGATTCATGCCATGTTTATGTGCGTGAGATCTCAGACGATTGCTCACCACTGATTGCATTGTCAGAAAATGAAGTTATCACCGTCGGGATGCAAAAATTTGCCTGGCGAAATCAGTATTCTGAATTCTCGGACGACATCCTATCCGGGGAATATCCGGACAGCGCCAAGGCACAAGCCTCAGCGACGGCTGAGGTTGTTAAGAATACTAAAAGTGTATGGTATAAGTCGTTGGCAGCGGTTGCCTTATTGAGTGCTGTATTCGCTGCGGGTTATGGCTACCTGACGGGAACACAGCGCCAGATTGACAATGTCTCAACATTATTGAATTTTGCGTCCGATGATTATCAGATAGTTTATGCTCGTAATAATTGGATTTATGTTTTTGCTGGTAGTGAGAAAGCGAGTGATTGGGCTATTCAAACCATGGTCAGAAATCCGCTGCGTCAACAGGTTACTGTTGTCAATATTGCCAGTGAAGAGGAGCGAATTTCGCGTTGGGTGGAAACCTATTGGCCTGCATTGAAGTTTCATCAGGTACGGTTGAGTGATCCTCAACACCCAATGCTTATAATGAGCACAGAAAGAAATGAATTAAGTGAAAAGGTACGCGGGGATTTTATTGCTGCCCTGAAAGAAAAATTCCCCTATATGGATTCAGTAAGCTTCGACAATCTGGAGGATAAAACAGTCAGGAGTATTGCCAATCAAGGATTGAAAAAGATGGCGCTCTCTTTTCGTGAAATAGACAATGGCGATACTGTCACCTTTGTTATATTGGGCGTCATAGAAGATGGCATGCTCGAAAGTATCAAAAACTTTGTCAATCAATACTATCAACAGTGGGGTGTGAGATATGTTCACTTTTCTGTTGAGCTGGAAACTGATTGGTTCAAAGATAAATCATTTAAATTTGGCGAGCAGAGCTACATAAAGCTTGGCGCTGGGCATTGGTATTTTCCAAAAACATAAGTAAGGATTTTATATGAGCGACATAAGTACAGACCCAACATGGAGTGGTTTTTTGTCAAAAAAATCGTCAGACTTTGACGATGGTGTAAAAGATCTTAATACAGAATTGGATGCGGCGCTAACAAAACTGCAAGCAGACCCTTCTAACCCAGAGCTGTTGGCGATTTATCAGTCTCGTTTGTCAGAGTATACACTGTACCGTAACGCGCAATCTAACGTTGTGAAGGTATACAAAGATGTGGGCTCTGCGATTATTGCCAACTTCCGTTAATGCTGTTACCAGGATTAGGCTATGAATCATAACACCAGTATGGTGACACAGTTATCTGGCAATTGGCATGATATTACCATGCCAGAATCTGCCCATGTGTCGCTGGAAGATCGTTTGCTTCGCGCTTATGCGCGGGAATCGGTAAATATGTCTGCGGAGCAACGTAACGTGATTTCGTTGTTGAAAAACACCAATGCTTCCACAGATCCTGAAATGTTGGCAGAACTTCAACAGCGAACTTCTGACTATAACTTACATGTATCACTCATCAGTACATTGACGCGTAAAGGGGTCAGTGCTGTTGAAACATTATTACGTTCATAATCATGAATAAATACCTGTTATTTCCCATACTGGCAGCTTTTCTTGTAGGTTGTAAGCAAGATGTTTTGCTGAAAGGGTTAGATCAACAACAGGCTAATGAAGTTATTGCGCTTTTACAGCGCAATAACATCAAGGTTGATAAAAATGAGATCAAAAAAGAGGGATATAGTCTCTCTGTAAGCGCTCAAGATTTTTCGGCTTCTGTTGATTTAATGAATACTTATGGGCTGCCGCGTCCACCCGCGATCGATATTGCACAGCTGTTTCCTGCTGATGCGCTTGTTTCTTCTCCGCGCGCTGAGAAGGCTCGTCTCTATTCCGGCATCGAGCAACGACTTGAGCATTCGTTGCTGTCAATTTCAGGGGTCGTTTCCGCTCGCGTGCATGTGAGCTACGATATGAGCTCCAGCGATGGCGATAGGAGAAGATCGGCCGTTCATCTTTCAACGTTGCTCAATTATGATAACAGCATTACAGATACCACCTTGTTAATCAGTGACGTAAAGCGCTTTCTTAAAAATAGTTTTGAGGATGTTAATTACGACAATATTTCTGTTGTGTTATCTAAAATTAATGACGTTCAGCGGCATGCTCCGGTATCCATTCAGGCGGCAAAGTCTAACACACCGACATGGTTAATAAGCCTTGGTGTGGTAACCGTTGCCTTGTTAGCCGCGATGCTGTTGTTCATTAGTCAACGTCAGCATGCCTTTTTAGATAAGTTAAAGAAGCGTGTCCTGACACAGACGAATAATAAAACTGCATCGGATGATCCTGAACTCCACGTAAATGTCACTGAAGATAGAAAATAGTTAATATCTGAATGTCATGGAAAGAGTAATGGATAAAGAGCAAAGGGAATGCGGTAATAGCCTGAATATCATATATAATCCGTTATCCTGGATTCACCCAAAACGTTTTTCACTGCCCCCAGGGTTTTCGACGCCAGGGTGTCATCGAATCATAAATGATATTTTAATCGAAAACTTTTCCCTTTCGGTTGAACCGCTCGATCTGAATAATGAAAGAGAGCGATATTTAGCTGCGCATTGGCATTTGCTAACCAAGGCGGCCTTTATGGTGGCTTGTCAGCGCTATAAGAGCAATCTGTTTCAGTGTGGAATCTGGTGGAAGCTTGAAAAATCTGTCAGGCAATTTTCATTGTTGAATCTGCTTGAAAGTAATCCAGTGAGTACATTTTCTTATTCCTTGGAGCAATATGCATTGTGCGCTAAACAAGAAATTGACTTATTCTCCGCTTCTGTCTCGACGGCAATGAGAGAACGACTGCCATTATTGTTTTCTGCGGACAACGATGTGGAGAATGTGCTGCCGATACCCATCGGTGATAATGAATTAGCAATGAGGATGGCTATTCAATATGCTCAAAGATGTTGAGACATCATATGCCAATATGCTGCAAGAAAATGTGCTGCTAACAAACAAGAATCGTGTAGCACATAATCTGAGAATCAGCGTCGTGGCGCAGGCCAGGGAACATGCCAAAAAGATCATCAGCGATGCCAGTCGTGACGCCGAGGCAATACGCCAGCAGGCCTATCGCAATGGTTATGAACACGGCGTGGTGACTTCAATCGAAACAGTAACCGGTTTTATTCAGGATAAACAAGGCATTGTGAATGAACTCTATGGACAGGTACGCCAACGGGCAAAGCGCTTGTTGAGTGACACTGTCAATAAGGAAAGCGTGATCTGTGCCTTGTTTGAGAGTTGGGCCGATGAGATTGATGGCCGAGATGACAAAACGCCTTTTTATATTCTGCTGCCCAGCGACAGACGCCGCTATAAACGCAGATTAATGGCCTATATTGATAGTATGCACCGGGGGGGCGTTATTTTTGAGTATCATCAAGATTTGCGATATGTATTCAAGTATCGTGAGCAATTGGTTGAATTTTTACCAGAGACGTTTGTTGATAATCAAATAGATACATTTTTTGACACGCAATCAATGCATGAAAGTTGTGAACAGCTTTCTCAGCAAACACTGGAAAAGCTTTACGCGCAACTTGGGACGTATTCACCGTTGCGTGAGAGGTTGATATCAGATGATGATGATAATTAAGGAAAATAAGTGATGGCAACGATTAATTCTTTATTAACTCCCACCACTGTGCTTTATGAAAAAGATGGAAATATCACAGAAATCAGTGAGGTGGTCAAAGAGCTAAGCGATGAGGAGCGCAATAATTATGCCATGCGGTTTATGTACAACGACTGGATGCAAAAAGTCATGTTATCAGATGGGCTCGATCCTGATGAAAATTATGACTGGTAAACCCATTTTTTTCGCAGCCAGCACTTTATTATTGTCGCTGTTGTTAGTGGGATGTCAGTCTGCGACACGCTCAGTTCCAGATAGAGCTGGGAGTAATAGCAGAAACAGTACCAGCCTTGAGGTTGCAGGAAAAGCATGTCGTACCGATCCCCTTTATAGCGCTTCAGGCGGGCCCGATGAGCTCTACGCTGAAATGACGGAATGTGTCCGTGCTCAGAAGTTCGACCGAGCCGTATTCCTTTATGCCTTGGCGGGAAGCTACACATGGTTCGATGCAAACCTTATTGGTACACAATATGCAAAGATGGCACATGGAAAACGCTTAGGTGAAGCATTGGCGCAATTGTCTGAAAAGCAGGTGAGCCAATTTTGGGAGCGGATTCGTGCGACGATGCAAGACCCCGCTAAGAAATCCATGATATGTGACAGGGTGAAGCAGACTGGTATGCCTTCGCATAGCATAGATTACATGCGTGTTGATAAGTCTTCGGGCGTGCCTGCCAAACCGAAAGAGCAGTACCAGTGGGATATGGCCGTCGATAATTACCTATTATGTAAGTGATATTTCTGTTTGGCGATACTAAATTTTAATTTTTACTATCTTTGCAGTATTTTATATTGATGAAGGTGTTGTTTTTTTTACTCGGGATTTTTAGTGCATTGGCCTGGACTTACCAATGAATTCGGTGATTAAAATTATCGATTCTCGTATATTATCTGTGACGTTGGCTCTGCCACTTTTGTTCTGCTGATATGCCTGAAAACGTTTTAAGCAGTATTTCATTTGTTTGCTCTAAAAAACCGAAGTAAAGTCATTACCGCTTGTTGGGAATAGCACCTGTTAGGTGACTGTATGTGTTATTCCTTTATTGCGCAAAGTTATGCCTCTATTTCGTAAGGAATAGTAAAAATGAAATTTCATCAATTTATATTTAAAGGTTTTTCTTTTCATAATGGTCAATTACTGACAAAAGATAAAGGCGCTATCTATTTAGCGCCTAAAGAGAGTGCTGTATTGTCCTTTATGCTACAAAACGCACATACCGTTATTTTAAAAGATGCAATAATTGAACATGTGTGGAAAGGGGGATTGGTCTCCGATGAGTCTTTGACGCGGTGTATTTATGTCTTGCGCCGCACGTTGGGTCACTCAAGAAAAAACAGATTCATCGATAACATCTACGGCAAGGGCTATCGTTTTGTCCCTGAGGTTCAGATCGCCAATCTCCCTGCTATAACGGCTCAGCCTGCCTTACCCGTGAGCCACAATGACATGACCGTCTCTGATGCTCCCGTTTATAAGAGAGCATGCAATATTGCATTGTTTATCTTTGAAATGCAGCATCGGTACCAAGCTATTTCACTTCACGATCAATTGATTGATTGGTTGCATTGTCTGGATTTGCCCATTAACGTTGTTTCGTCTTGTCTGACGCGTAGCGTCCAGGATTACAGTAGCTATCTGTCTGCAATCGAAAAATCACAGGCAGACTATTATATTTCTGGTATGGAAATTCGGCATGGTGAAAAATCTATCATCCGTATTGAACTGACGCGTGCAAAGGACCACTCGGTGTTATATCGAGAAGGTGTCCATTTCACGAGCGATCATCACATCAATTACCGGCTGTTATGCAGGGCTATTCTTACGCTTTTGTCTGCGATTGATCCATCGATGGGGACGGATCCGGCAACGATCAATGTGCATCCTTTGAGCGCTAAAGTGGCACAGCATGATGCATTGCAATTCTCACTTTCAGCGCTTGAGAAATTTATGCCTTAAGCAGTGAAATTAAGACGACATGGTGAAACCAGTATCAGTGAACTGTGTCGCATTGCCGGTTCTTAGAACCTATCCCAAAAGGAATTGTCAGTTAATAAGTAATGGCAATTTCTGAGGGAAGTATGGCAAGCAATAAGTGGCAGATCAGCGATGAACTCTGGGGGAAAATGGTTCCGTTGCTCCCGGAACACAAAACCCACCATCCGCTGGGTACGCATCGCAGGCGGGTTGATAATCGTGCCGCAATGAACGCCATTCTCTTTGTGCTCAGAACGGGTTGCCAGTGGAATGCCCTGAATGCCACCGGGATATGCTCGTCAAGCTCCGCTCACCGCCGCTTCCAGGAGTGGCGGGATGCAGGAGTTTTTGAACGGTTCTGGCAGAACGGGTTGCTGGCCTGCGAGCAGCTGGATGCTATCGACTGGTCATGGCTGTCGATGGATGGTTGTATGACGAAGTCACCGCTGGCAGGCTCAAAAAAACAGGACGGAATCCCACAGACCGGGGGAAACAGGGTGTAAAGCGTAGCCTGATGACCGATGCGAACGGGCTTCCCCTCTCTCTGGTTGTCTCAGGGGCAAATACCCACGACATAAAGCTGGTTGCTGATACTCTCGACGCCCTTCAGACGGGCAGACGCGGCAGAAAGCTCCGCCTCTGTCTGGACAAAGGCTATGAAGCCGGATGGCTGGAGCCCCATTCCCACTCGAAACGCAACAAAACGGTAGAGGCTTATGCCACCAGTAAGTGCGTTAAAAATACCTCATTGGGGGAACGATAGCCCAGCGATTTTCTGCCCCTTGTATTGAGTATAGCTAAACGACTTAATTTTGATTACATTATTTAAATGAGCTATTCAATTGATTTTAGACGTAAAGTGATATCTACACGGAAAAACGAAGGGTTGAGTATCCGAGAAACAGCGAAGCAATTTCGGATTGGCCCTGCCTCTGTATCGCGTTGGATTAATCAAATAGAGTCAAAAGCATCGACCACGCGTCAGCGAAAGATCGATAAATCCGAGTTGATAAAAGATGTTGAACAATATCCAGATGCTTACCAAAAAGAACGTGCAGAGCGTTTTGGCGTTTGTCAGAAGGCCATTTGGCAAGCGCTTAAAAAGCTGGGATTGACCTATAAAAAAAACTCTACGTCATCCGAAAGCCGACGAAAACGCCCGGCAGGGATTTCAACAAAAAAAACAACAGTATGAAAAAGAAGGTAAACCTATTGTTTTTATTGATGAAAGTGGTTTTTCACACGATGCCCCACGGACTCACGGCTATTCCCCAAAAGGTCAACGGTGTTTTGGCCTGAAGAACTGGGGAGCTAGGGGAAGAACAAATGTTATCGGCGCTTTATTAGGCACAACGCTGTTTGCTATCGGATTATTTGATATCAATATTAACAGCGATGTTTTCTATGCCTGGGTCACACAAGTCCTTATCCCAGTACTCCCTAAAAACAGTGTAATCATGATGGACAATGCCACTTTTCACAAAAAACATAATATTCAACAAGTCATCATCGATGCAGGGTATATGGTGGAGTATTTGCCTACATATTCGCCAGATCTTAACCCAATTGAGCATAAATGGGCACAAGCAAAAAGCAAAAAAAGAGAGATGGGTTGCGATACAGAGAGTTTGTTCTCAGTCCATATGGTGTAATCAAAATTAAGTCGCTTGGCTATATGTGTTCGAGTTCGGCAATCTTACGATGACTGACCTGACTGAAGTCTGTTCCCTTTGGGTAAAAACGTCGTATCAGCCCGTTGGTGTGCTCATTCAAGCCCCTCTCCCAGGAATGATAAGGATGGGCAAAGTAGACCTGCGCCCCTGTGATTTGAGTAATTTGCTCGTGCAGAGCGAATTCAGGGCCGTTATCAGCTGTTAGGGTCTTAAACTTGCAAAAGGTATTAGCTTCAATGTCCCTGAAAGCAGCAACCACAGTCTCCGCACGCTTATTAGGCAGTTTGCGAATGATGACGGTTTTCAATGCGTTATCTACGATGGTTAACAAGAATGACTTCTGGTCTTTGCCAAAAATAGTGTCAATTTCGAAGTGGCCAGGCTCCTGTTTAAGCTCGGCTTGAGCTGGGCGATACTCAATACCAACACGGTTGGGAATAGGGCCTGATTTGAGGTTTTCGGCATTGTACCTGTAACGTTTTCCCCGATGAGGAAGTTGCTGATATAGCTCCCCGCCAGCCTGTCTCTCCTGCAGGATATATAGCCAAGCGACTTAATTTTGATTACACCATATGGACTGAGAACAAACTCTCTGTATCGCAACCCATCTCTCTTTTTTTGCTTTTTGCTTGTGCCCATTTATGCTCAATTGGGTTAAGATCTGGCGAATATGTAGGCAAATACTCCACCATATACCCTGCATCGATGATGACTTGTTGAATATTATGTTTTTTGTGAAAAGTGGCATTGTCCATCATGATTACACTGTTTTTAGGGAGTACTGGGATAAGGACTTGTGTGACCCAGGCATAGAAAACATCGCTGTTAATATTGATATCAAATAATCCGATAGCAAACAGCGTTGTGCCTAATAAAGCGCCGATAACATTTGTTCTTCCCCTAGCTCCCCAGTTCTTCAGGCCAAAACACCGTTGACCTTTTGGGGAATAGCCGTGAGTCCGTGGGGCATCGTGTGAAAAACCACTTTCATCAATAAAAACAATAGGTTTACCTTCTTTTTCATACTGTTGTTTTTTTTGTTGAAATCCCTGCCGGGCGTTTTCGTCGGCTTTCGGATGACGTAGAGTTTTTTTTATAGGTCAATCCCAGCTTTTTAAGCGCTTGCCAAATGGCCTTCTGACAAACGCCAAAACGCTCTGCACGTTCTTTTTGGTAAGCATCTGGATATTGTTCAACATCTTTTATCAACTCGGATTTATCGATCTTTCGCTGACGCGTGGTCGATGCTTTTGACTCTATTTGATTAATCCAACGCGATACAGAGGCAGGGCCAATCCGAAATTGCTTCGCTGTTTCTCGGATACTCAACCCTTCGTTTTTCCGTGTAGATATCACTTTACGTCTAAAATCAATTGAATAGCTCATTTAAATAATGTAATCAAAATTAAGTCGTTTAGCTATAGCGATATAGCGTATTCTTGCTGACAGGTATACCGAATTCCAGGTGCAAACGGCCACTGATGATTTCAGGTGAAGAGTGAGTGGAAAGCGCCTGCCTGATGAAGTTCTGAATGTGTGGCTCCAACTGGTAAAAAGCATTGTTTGGCAGAGGCTTATGACGGCGTTCCCGGGCCAGAGTGTCCGCCCTTCTACAGCAGTAGACACCATTGAAAGTAGGGTCGGTATTGCGTCTGAGTTCCCTGCTGATGGTCGAGCGAGGCAGAGCAAGCTCTCTGGCAATGGTAGCTTGGTTGACACCTTCACCACGCCGCTTTTCGATGTAGAACCGTTCTTTCTGAGTCAGATGTTTTCCCTGCATGCAACAGGCTCTCCAGTATGGCCAGAACGGTGATTTTATCCGACTCTGGCAAGTGGGTCACTTTGTTGCGTTTCGAGTGGGAATGGGGCATTGAAGCTGTTTACCCGCATACGCAGGTACAGCTCTGCATCGTGCATCAGGTGCGGAACTCGCTGCGCTACGTCGGCTGGAAAGAGCGTAAAGCCGTTGCTGCTGACCTCCGCACTATCTATAGTTCCGCAACGCTAGAGGGCGCTGAAGAGGCCCTGGATGCCTTCGCGGCCAAATGGGATGAACAGTTCCCGACGATCAGCCCATCGTGGAGAAATAATTGGGAACGTCTCATCGTCATTTTTGATTTTCCGCCGGAGATTCGCAAGGTTATCTACACCACCAACGCGATAGAGTCGTTAAATGCTTCATTGCGCAAGATAACTGTCGCTACCGATGTAAAACTGGCCCACCTGCCGATGTAAATCTGACCCACCTAGGGTAAAAATGGCAGTTTTAAGGCACTGCCAATGATGACATTGGAGACCAGAGTGGAGATTCACGTTTTACACCATCAAGGCATGTCCATCCGCGCCATCGCGCGGCAGCTTTCATGCTCCCGCGAGACCGTTCGACGATATATCCGTAGTCCACTACCGGTGGCTGACATGCGTTACAAGCCGCGTATGCCTAGAACATGCAAGCTTGACCCGTTCAAGCCGTATGTTCTCGAGCGCGTTGCTGCTGCCAGACCACAGTGGATACCGGCCAGTGTGCTGCTGCGCGAGATAGGCCAACGGGGATATGATGGCGGCTATAGCATGCTTACCGCATTTCTACACCCCATGGGCTTTGTTGAATAATTTAAGATACTGATTTATATAAGCATTATAAAATTTCAACGACTAATTTTTCCTCTCGGAATGCTTTTTATTGTGCTAACTATTTGATTTGTCGTTCTAACAAAATACATTCTCTGTAAATGCATTCTAACTAAAGAAGATGTAAATCAAACGGTTAAATTATTCAACAAAGCCCACCCCATGAAGCAGCCCGTTACTGAGGCGGTCACGCGCTTTGAGACCGAACCCGGCGTACAGATGCAGGTTGATTTCACCATCGTCAGGCAGGGCCATAACACGTTGCTGGCCTTCG
Organism: Symbiopectobacterium purcellii; assembly: GCF_052050035.1. Classification (GTDB taxonomy): domain Bacteria; phylum Pseudomonadota; class Gammaproteobacteria; order Enterobacterales; family Enterobacteriaceae; genus Symbiopectobacterium; species Symbiopectobacterium purcellii_A. Next base: position 382,916 of record NZ_CP189882.1, on the reverse strand, counting down.
TCGCTACGCTGGGCTGGAGCCGGGCGACTTTCGTCAAGTTCTACAGCAACCAGGAGTCCGCAGCCTGGTGTGACGGCATTGAGTCTGCACTTAAGTTCTTTGGCGGAACTCCGCATTAGTTGCTGTTCGACAACGCCAAGGCCATCATTATTGAGCGTGATGTCTACGGGCCCGGCAAGCATCGCTGGAACTCACAGTTGATGCAACTGGCTGAGAAGTATGCCTTTACGCCTAAAGTTTGCCGTCCCTACCGCGCCAAGACTAAGGGCAGGTCGAACGCTTCAACCATTACCTCAAGAACAGCTTTGTTGTGCCGCTTGCCGCCACGTTTCGCCAGGCTGGGCTGATACTGGACGTCCCCGCGGCTAATGCACGCATTGGTGAGTGGTTGATCACCGTTGCCAACACCCGTAAACATGGCACCACCGGTATTCCGCCTGAACAACGCATGCCGCGTGAGCGGGCTGCGTTGTTGCCATTGCCGAAGATAACACTGGCATTGCCTCCACCGGTACCGGCGAGTTGCTCGCTCCCCATACCCACAGAGAGTCTCCAGCACCCGTTGGCTACGTATCAGGCGCTACTGGAGGTAGAAGCATGAACCTCCAGCATGATCGTATCGCAGCGCTCTGCGAGCAGCTTAAGCTCGATAGATTACCGGCTGAGTGGCCCGCCGTTGCTCAGACGACGATCGACAGCAACGGCACTCATGCCGACTTCCTTGAAGCTGCTTTACAGCTTCAGCATGATGGGCTGAACGAACGGCGCCGGCAGACTATAGCCAAGCGACATTATTTTGATAACAGCCAGCTATGCTTCTTTGCCGCATATCAGGGCATAGGATGTAATCATTTTTAAGTCGGTTGGCTATATTTTGCGTTTATCAGGCCTACCGGTGATCAAGACGCTGGAGCAGTTTGATTTCGCCTTTGCGAGTGGCGTACCTCGCAGTCAGATCCAGGAGTTGGCCGGGCTGGCGTTTATCGAGGGTCAGGAGAACCTGGTCTTGCTGGGTCCGTCCGGGGTAGGTAAAACGCACCTGGCGACAGCACTCGGCTACAGAGCCGCGATGGCCGGAATGAGTATTCGGTTCGTCACAGCCGCAGATCTGATGCTACAGCTGCTCGCATCACATCGTCAGGGGGAGTTAAAAAGCTATCTTAATCGCGTTGTGGGTAAGCCTAAGTTGTTGATCATAGATGAGGTTGGCTACCTTCCCTTCGGTAAAATGGAAGCCAATCTGTTCTTCCAGGTTATCGCTAAACGGTATGAGTCAGGCAGCGTGGTCCTGACCAGCAACCTGCCGTTTACCCAGTGGTCGGGGACATTCGGAGATGATGAAACGCTGACGGCGGTGATGCTGGATCGGCTGCTTCACCATGCGCATATCGCGCAAATCAGCGGTCAAAGCTATCGACTGAAAGATATAGCCAAGCGACTTAATTTTGATTACACCATATGGAGTCTGTAAAGAATTTTGTGTAAATGGCTCCATTGCTTAACCGGAGATTCGTTCTCCATACATCAACATGAATTGGCTCATAGCAGGTTTCCAGTCTCTGATTGGCAAGGTCCATTTAGCAGAGATATTATGCAAGGCTAGATAGAGTAATTTTATCACCGAGTCATCCGTTGGAAATATTCGTCGCGTTTTCGTTATCTTGCGCAATGAAGCATTTAACGACTCTATCGCGTTGGTGGTGTAGATAACCTTGCGGATCTCCGGCGGAAAGTCAAAAATGACGATGAGACGTTCCCAATTATTTCTCCACGATGGGCTGATCGTCGGGAACTGTTCATCCCATTTGGCCGCGAAGGCATCCAGGGCCTCTTCAGCGCCCTCTAGCGTTGCGGAACTATAGATGGTGCGCAGGTCAGCAGCAACGGCCTTACGCTCTTTCCAGCCGACGTAGCGCAGCGAGTTCCGCACCTGATGCACAATGCAGAGCTGTACCCGCGTATGCGGGTAAACAGCTTCAATGGCATCAGGAAAGCCTTTCAGGCCATCGCAGCAGGCGACGAAGATGTCCTTTAGCCCACGATTTTTCAGTTCTGTCATCACAGATAACCAGAACTTGGCCCCCTCAGTTTTGGCTATCCATAGCCCCAGCAGCTCTTTTTCGCCCTGGCCGTTGACGCCGAGGGCCAGATAAACAGACTTGTTGGCCACGGCTCCGCCGTCCTGGCTTTTGACAACAATACAGTCAAGGTAAACAATGGGATAAAGCGCATCCAGCGGCCGTTGCTGCCAGCGCTTAACTTCATCCATCACAGCATTGGTCACTTGAGAAATGAAGCCAGCGGAAACATCGACCCCGTAGACTTCTTTAAAGTGTGCCTGAATATCACGGGTTGATAACCCTCTGGAATAGAGAGAAATAATGCGGTCATCGAAGCCGTTAAGCTGTTTTTCGTGCTTACCGATCAGTGTCGGCTCGAAGGTACTGTTGCGGTCGCGCGGAATATCGAGCTCGATCTCCCCATTTTGGCTACGTACGCTCTTGGATGTCTTGCCATTGCGTGAGTTGCCTGAATGATTACCAGCCGGGTCATGCTTAGCATACCCAAGGTGCATCTCCATCTCAGCTTCAAGAACCCGTTCCGCCAGTCTTTTAGTCAGCACCTTGAGTAGGCCTGATTCACCCAGCAGATCCTGAGGGGAGTGACAATCTTGAAGCAGTTGGTCAATAAGTTCGTTGCTGATAGGCATTTTGTTATCCTTTGAAGGTTTTCCTCAAAATGCCATTTACACAGATTATTTTACAGTCTCCAGAAAGGATTTATCCCAACCCCATTAGATAAACTGCTTTTTATTTTATTGTATTTAAAATGTTATCCGACCTATGATTTGCAAGCACTTCTTTTTGGTTTAGATAGAACACGGGTATGTCGCTGGGTAAAAATATTATTGCCGGTTTTAGAGATGACCTTGGGGCGAGAATGTGTTTTGCCCGCTCGTCAAATTCGCTCTGCTGAGGAATTTTTTCGCGCCTTTCCTGGAGTTAAAGACGTCTTTATTGATGGGACAGAGCGACCTGTCCAAAAGCCTAAGAATCTGCGTCGGCGAAAAAAATGTATTCGGGAAAGAAAAGACAGACCACTCGAAAAGGGCTTATTATGACTGACGAAACAAGGCAAATTGGATTTATCCCCATGAGCAAAAATGGGCGCCGTCACGATAAACGCTTACTCGATAAAGTCGATATAATTCGCCATATTCCTCCTGAGGTAACCATCTGGGCAGATACCGGTTTTCAAGGTATAGATAAACAGCATCCTAATACACAAATCCCAAAAAAAGGAACTCGAAAAAGACCTTTATCGCCTGAACAAAAACAAGAAAATAAAATAATCTCGGGCATCCGTATTACAGTTGAACACGCCATCGCGGGTATCAAGCGCCTCGGTTGCATGACCCAAATTTTACGGAATCGTAGACCCTTTATTGATGATACCTTCTTACTCCTTAGCGCCGGTCTTTGGAATTTCCATCTCAGAACAGCGTAAAATTTACTTCAATCACCGAAACACCCTTATTTCACTATTAAGCAACACGCTTTAAGTTTGATGACAAGCTGATGTACGCTTCGCCCTATGCTTTCAATGGCGGTAGCTTACCAGATCAAGACACCGGATTGGGATTGGCGGGTGGTGCAGGCTGGTTTACTGGCACACGCAAACTGGACGCACTGGAAACCTACGTGCGCGGTCCGTTCGAACTGCTGGGACGCCAGCATGAGCTGGTTACCGGGGTAGGGTTCAGTCGCCAACGCAACTACTACTACGCCTCGAGCGATGCAGTGACGGTTGCGGATATGGGCAATTACTACAACTGGAACGGCAGTGCGCCGGAACCGAACTGGCAGGCGCAGACCAAAAGTTCGGATGATACTGTGCACCAGAGATCGGTCTACAGTGCGGCCCGTTTCTCGCTGGCCGATCCCTTGGCGCTGGTGGCCGGTGCGCGCTATACCGAATGGAGTACGGGCGGTATAACCTCCAGCTTCAGCAAAGACAAGGTGTCGCCTTATGCCGGGTTGATTTACGACATCAACGACACCCTCTCTGCCTATGTCAGCTACACCTCCATCTTCCAGCCGCAGGATAACCGGAGCGTTAACGGCAGCTACCTGGCTCCGATTGAAGGCAAAAATTACGATGCCGGCCTGAAATCCGACTGGTTTGATGGCCGCCTGACGGCATCCATGGCGTTGTTCCGCATTGAGCAGGACAATCTGGCGCAGACCGATGGCAGCAACAAGGTCAATGGGTCGAGCGATCAGGCTTACTACGGTGCGCAAGGCGTAACCAGTCGAGGTGTGGAACTGGAACTGAACGGTGCCCTGACGGATAACTGGCAGATGACGTTCGGTGCTGCACGCTATGTTGCCAAAGACGCGGCGGATAACCGGGTGAACAGCCAGCTACCGCAAACTTCGTTGAAGTGGTTTACGCGCTACCAGTTGCCGATGCTGCCGGAGCTGGCGCTGGGCGGCGGTGTAAACTGGCAGAACGGCACCTTTGCGGATACCTCGGGGCCGACGGGTGCAGCGCGTGTGCATCAGGGAAGCTACCCCTTGGTTAACCTGTTTGGTCGTTACCAGATCAACAAACAGCTGGCGGTGCAGGCTAACGTCAACAATCTGCTGGATAAGCGCTATTACAGCGCCCTCAGTGATAGCTATGCCTATGGCGCGCCGCGCAGTGTGTCCATGAGTGTGAATTACAACTTCTGATGCGCAAACGCCCCGATTGCACGATCGGGGCGTTTCTCTTGGCGGCGATTACAGCTGGGCAAAACAGCGACTTGCTGCTGCGATGGTGTTCTCAATATCCTGCTGGCTGTGAGCCAACGACATAAAGCCCGTCTCAAACGCTGACGGAGCCAGATAAACGCCTTCGGCCAGCATCAAGTGGAAGAAACGCTTAAAGCGCTCCACGTCGCACTGCGTCACATCCTGATAGCAGGTGACGCTCGGTGCGTCGGTGAAAAACAGACCGAACATGCCGCGCACATGATTCACTACCAGAGGAATATGCTGTGCTTTAGCTGCGGCTTCCAGCCCCTGTGCCAACTGCGTGGTCAATGCGGTGAGGGTATCGTGCACCCCAGGTTTAGCCACTTCGCTCAGGCAGGCAAAACCCGCTGCCATAGCAATAGGGTTACCGGACAGAGTTCCCGCCTGATACACCGGACCGGTTGGGGCCAGCGCTTGCATCACATCGCGCCGTCCGCCAAAAGCGCCCACGGGCATGCCGCCACCAATGATTTTACCCAGACAGGTCAGGTCGGGCAACACGCCGTAGTGTGCCTGTGCGCCGCCTAATGCCACGCGAAAGCCCGTCATCACCTCATCAATGATCAGCAGTGCGCCAAATTCATCGCACAGTGCACGCAATCCGGGCAGAAACTCAGGCAGTGGCGGAATGCAGTTCATATTGCCTGCCACCGGCTCAACGATAATCGCTGCAATGTCATCATGGTATTGCTCGAAAGCCTGACGGACTGAATCCACATCGTTATAGATGCAGGTCAATGTGTGGCGGGCAAAATCAGCGGGTACGCCGGGGGAATTAGGCTGGCCTAATGTCAATGCGCCAGACCCTGCTTTGACCAGCAGGCAGTCCGCGTGGCCGTGGTAGCAGCCCTCAAACTTGATGATTTTGTCACGACCCGTGAAGCCGCGCGCCAGACGGATGGCGCTCATGGTGGCTTCGGTACCGGAATTCACCATGCGCACCATATCCATCGACGGCACCAACGAGGTCACTAACCGCGCCATATGTACTTCCATTTCGGTTGGCGCACCAAAGCTCAATCCGCGCTCTGCGGCGGCGATCACCGCCTGACGAATGGCGGGATGGTTATGTCCCAGCACCATTGGGCCCCAGGAACCGACATAATCGATATAGGCGTTACCGTCTGCATCGTAGAGGTGTGAGCCTTCCGCACGCTCGATAAACAACGGCACGCCGCCGACGCCGTTGAACGCGCGCACCGGCGAGTTGACGCCGCCGGGAATAAGCTGCTGTGCCGCAGCGTAGAGACTTTCTGATTTATTCATGGAAAGGGTCCTGAAAAGAGAGCGGAGTTTTGCCTATTGTAAACAACGCTGCCGCGTTATCAAATTCGCGTCGTTGATGTTATAGCCAACCGACTTAAAAATGATTACATCCTATGCCCTGATATGCGGCAAAGAAGCATAGCTGGCTGTTATCAAAATAATGTCGCTTGGCTATAGAGGGTGAGAGAGGCGCTATGGGATGGATGGGCGTATACTTTACCTCTTTGGTATTCGCTGCTTTGGTTTATCCTGTGACGACTTCCCGCGATATTTCCCTGATTGACGTACGCCGTGCCGCGATTCGGCAATTCCTGCGCCGTGATAAAACGCCGGTGATGATTCTGGTGCTGGCTGCCCTGGTGGGCACATTAGTCGGTCTGATTGGCGTGGCTTTTGAGAAAGGGGTGAGTGCGCTGCAAGCACTTCGTTTGGAAACGGTGACGCAGTGGGCGCACGCGGAGTGGCGCTGGCCGCTGGCGTTTCTCCTCTCTGGACTGATGGCGGCCGGGGGGTATTATCTGGTGCGCCGTTTTGCGCCAGAAGCGGGTGACTCGGGGATCTCGGAGATTGAAGGCGCGCTGGAGGATCTTCGCCCGGTACGCTGGTGGCGCGTATTGCCAGCGAAGTTCTTCGGTGGCTTGGGAACGCTTGGCGCTGGCATGGTGTTGGGCAGGGAAGGGCCAACGGTTCAACTCGGCGGCAACGTGGGGGGAATGATCGCGGATTTGTTGTCGGCCAAACGCGCAGACGTGCGTCATTCACTGCTGGCAACCGGTGCTGCAGCTGGGCTGTCAGCGGCGTTTAACGGGCTTTGTTGAATAATTTAACCGTTTGATTTACATCTTCTTTAGTTAGAATGCATTTACAGAGAATGTATTTTGTTAGAACGACAAATCAAATAGTTAGCACAATAAAAAGCATTCCGAGAGGAAAAATTAGTCGTTGAAATTTTATAATGCTTATATAAATCAGTATCTTAAATTATTCAACAAAGCCCGTTTAACGCCCCGTTGGCAGGGATCTTGTTCATTATTGAAGAGATGCGGCCCCAGTTTCGCTACAACTTGATCTACATTAAAGCTGTGTTTATTGGCGTCATCATGTCCAGCGTGGTGTTTCGGGTGTTTAACGGTGAGGCGGCGGTTATCCACGTTGGCAAACTGCCCGATGACCCGGTCAACACGCTATGGTGTTATCTGCTGTTAGGCATAGTGTTTGGTGCGGTTGGCGTAGTGTTTAACCGGCTGGTGTTGGGGACGCAGGCGCTGTTTTTGCGTTTTCATGGGCAGAGCCTGACACGCTTTATTCTGGTCGGGATGTTAGCCGGTGGGCTATGTGGTGTGCTTTCGCTGGCATTCAGCGACGTTTCCGGCGGGGGTTTTGCCATCATTGCCGACGTAACGGCGGCGCACTACAGCGTGGGCATGCTGCTGCTGATATTTATGTTGCGTATGGTGCTGACGCTGTTGTGCTTTGGTTCTGGCGCGCCCGGCGGGATCTTTGCGCCGATGCTGGCGTTGGGCACCGTGCTAGGCGGTGCCTACGGGCTGATCTTACACAGCGCATTCCCTGACTATGCATTAGGGGCTGGCACCTTTGCCATTGCAGGAATGGGCGCGTTGTTTGCGGCATAAGTACGTGCCCCGCTGACCGGGATTGTGCTGGTGCTGGAAATGACGGACAACTATCAGCTGATTCTGCCCATGATCATTACCTGCCTGGGCGCGACGTTAATGGCGCAGTTTTTAGGCGGACAACCGCTATACTCTGCGATTTTGGCACGAACGCTGCAACGGCAAAATGCGTTAGAGCAGCGTGCGGAAAATGAACACAAGGCCAAACCTTGAACCTTGTTTCCCGCTGTTAGATAATGAGCGTATGATTGGGATAAGGCAAACGGCGTGCGCCGCCCAATAAAAGACAAGCTGGGAGTACGACAATGAGCGATGAAGTAATGGCTGTGCCGCTGCAATTCACTGATGCGGCGGCAAAAAAGGTGAAAGTCCTGATTGCTGATGAAGAGAACCCGGAGCTGAAGCTTCGCGTCTACATCACCGGGGGCGGTTGTAGCGGCTTCCAATATGGTTTCACGTTCGACGATAAAATTAACGACGGTGACATGACCATTGAGAAACAGGGCGTGGCGCTGGTGGTAGACCCGATGAGTCTGCAATATCTGGTCGGTGGTTCGGTGGATTACACGGAAGGTCTGGAAGGTTCGCGCTTCGTGGTCACTAACCCGAATGCGAAAAGCACCTGCGGCTGCGGTTCTTCTTTCAGTATCTGATTATCCTACAGCTGATGCCGAAAAAAACCGCGTTCTTCAACGCGGTTTTTTGTTTTAACAGGCTGAATAAACCAACCTGCGTCATCGCCACTCAATCGTGATCAGCCGCGGTTCCTGATGGGTTACTGTACGAGCCCCTGCGCGTATCGAGGTTTGCGTAATCTTAGGCATCAGCGCTTTTGCGTTCGGGCACTCAACGTGTGCGGTGGCTGCGGTTTCTCTGATCTCACAGACAGCAACCACGTTAAGTCCTACATTAATTTGCCCGCTGGTGCTTGCTGCATACGCAGTATTGCAGGCCAGCATCAGCAGGCCCCGTTAAGCAGACTAATTTTTATCACTTTTCTACCTGGTGTTAAAAAGAACCGTTGCCGGTTCAGTGCACAAGTGTGCGTTATCAAATCGTTATGTTTTAGTTTATGCGCGGTTATATTTTAACCGTTGGCGGCATAATAACGGGTTTTTATCTGGATGAAAAGCCTGCAATCATGCCTGCATGATTGCAGGCATGATCCTGTGATTCACTGGGCGGGGAGGGCGGCGAGTTGCTGACAAATGTACTGGGCTGCCAGCAACATGCGTGGGCTGCTGCGATTAAACCAATCTTCGTCTACCGTAATGATTGGCACAGACAATTGTGGCGACCAGAAATCACGAGTGGCGGCCGCATCGGCTGCGGTGCCAGTGGTAATGATCACCTGTGGGTTGCGCCGTAATACCTGTTCACGACTGACCTGCGGCCAGGGCACCTTACTGTCATCGAAAACATTGACGCCGCCACACAGAGCAAGTGCCTGGTTCTGCAACGACTGCTTACCTGAGGTGAACAGCGGGTGTGTACCAAATTGCAGAAACACCTGATGTTTTGGCGCATGGGGATAGCGTGCTTTCAAATCAGCCAGTTGCTGACGCAAATCCTGCGCATTTTGCCGTGCAACCTCTGGGTGGGCGCTGTATTGCCCAAGCTGTTCCAGCATGGTCGGTATGGCTTCCAACGACGTGGTGTCCAGATACACCACAGGGATGCCAAAAGCCGAGAGTTGCTCAAGCGGTCGCTGCGGGTTCCCTTCACGCCAGGCCAGAACCAAATCCGGCTTTAAGGCCAGCACCCGCTCCAGATTGATGCCTTGCCAGGAGGCAACCTGTTCCCGCTGTTGCGCTTCGGGCGGGTAGTTTGACCAGGCACTCACGCCAATCACCTGATCGCCCATGCCGGCTGCGAAGGCTAACTCCGTAGCGTGGGGAGCCAGACTGATAATGCGCTGTGCGATGGCGTCTGCGCTGGCCCGTCCGGCCATGAGCAGACACAGTATTGCCAGAAAAGTGAGCCCGCGAACGCGCATCAGGCTTTTCCGGCGAGCTCTTGCAACATGGTGCTCACCATGCGTGACGATTGCTGGGCGGCCACGGCCAGAAACTCGTCAAAACTCAGGTGCGAGGCTTTGTCAGCCACATCGGAGATGGCGCGTACAACCACGAAAGGCACAGCAAACTGATGGCACACGTGAGCAATTGCGGTGGCCTCCATTTCGACCGCGACAGCCTGTGGGAAGGTACGGCGGATGCGAGCCAGCAGTTCTGCACCGTTGATAAACGCATCACCACTGACAATAAGCCCTTGCACAGCATTCAATTGCAAAGACACAATGGCACGCTCGGCCAACGCAATAAGGGATCCATCGGCAGGAAACGCCGCCGGGCAGCCTGCCATCTGGCCTGCTTCATAGCCGAAAACGGTGACATCAGCATCGTGATAGCGCGCTTCACTGGATACCACGATATCGCCGACGTTCAGAGTCGGTGCCAGACCGCCCGCCGAGCCGGTGTTGATGATAATGTCAGGACGGGCATGTTCCAGCAGCAGCGTGGTGCCCATCGCGGCGGAAACCTTACCAATGCCGGATTTTAACAGTGCTACTTCGACGCCGTTCAGCCACCCGCTATAGATTTCGCATCCGGCGCGTGTGAAGGTACTGAGGTTTTCGATGCGATCGCGCAGGATCATCACTTCTTGTTCCATGGCTCCGATGATGCCGACTTTCATAAGATTCCCCACAAAATTTCGAATAGTATTTCGAATAGTTAGGCGTAGTCTGTGTTGTGTAGTCTATCATGGCTAACGGTGGGAAATGGAACCCAGGCGTGATTTTGGCGGCGGTAAAGGGGGAAGGGGATGTCCGATATCGATTTTTCAAAGAAATTCAGCGTTCAGCGGCCTCTGAGCAAACCGATCACCGCGGAGAGTGAATATGACATCGTTCGCCTGTTCGAAAGCGACAGGGGGCGTATCATCAACTCTGCCGCGATCCGCCGTTTACAGCAGAAGACGCAGGTATTTCCTCTGGAGCGTAACGCCGCTGTGCGTTCACGGCTGACACACTCTATGGAAGTGCAGCAGATCGGTCGCTACATCGCCAAAGATATTCTGGTGCGGATAAAAGGCGAAAATCGACTGGATGCCCTTGGTCTGTCTCTGTGGCAGACGCCTTTTGAAAGCATGGTAGAAATGGCCTGCCTGATGCACGACATCGGCAACCCACCCTTTGGTCATTTTGGTGAATCGGCCATCAACAACTGGTTTAGAAAACGGTTGGATGCCGCTTATATTCAGGATGGCGCATTGTCGCGTGAGGATGCTTGTCAGGTTGAAGCCCTACGGCTGAAAGGCGATACGCATGACGCATTGCGGCGTCAGGTACGACAGGATCTCAGCCATTTTGAAGGCAATGCACAGGCGATTCGTTTGGTGCATACGCTGCTTAAATTGAATCTTACCTACAGTCAGGTGGGCTGCATTCTCAAATATACCCGGCCAGCGTATTGGGTCGGCGAGGTGCCCGACAACTATCGCTATTTGATGAAAAAACCGGGGTATTACCTTTCTGAACAGGATTTTGTTGCCGACTTGCGCCAGGAATTGTCGCTGGATGAATACCATCGCTTTCCGCTCACCTACATCATGGAAGCTGCGGACGACATCTCCTACTGCGTTGCCGATCTGGAGGATGCGGTAGAAAAAGAGATCCTTACCACCGAGCAACTTTATCTGTACCTGCGCCAAACCTGGGGGACGCTCGATCCCTCCGATCTGTTTGCCAAAACCGTGGAGCAGGCTTATGAAAGTCGAAAACGGCACCGCTGGCGCAGCACCGACGATCAATTTTTTATGCAGTTGCGCGTCAATACGGTGGCGAGGCTGGTGCCTTACGCGGCGCATCGTTTTATCAAAAATTTGCCTGCGATTTACGCTGGTGCTTTTGATGAGGCGCTGCTGGAAGATAAAGGCGCGCAGGCAAAACTGTTGCGGGTGTTCAAAGAAGTGGCTCGTAAGTATGTCTTTAATAACGCAGAAGTCGAAAAACTGGAACTGCAAGGCTATCGCGTGATCGGGGGGCTATTGGACATCTACCACCCGCTGCTGGAAATGTCTTATGACGCGTTCAGCCAGATGGTAAATGACGATACGCATCCGCACTATCCCATCGAAACCCGACTCTACCACAAGCTTTCCAGCAAACATTGCCTGGCCTATGGTGAAGCCCTGCTCCAACTTTCTGTGCTGTCTCGCGAGGAACAGGAGATTTTGGAATACTATTATCGGGCCCGATTGATTCAAGATTATATCAGTGGAATGACAGATCTTTACGCTTACGACGAATACCGGCGGTTGATGGCGGCGGAATAACAATTTATGTAAAGCGGCTCCATACTTGCTTACGTTTGGGCCAGCGAGCGGCGATGAACTTTGTGCTTTCTTGTTTATCTGATATAGCGCGAACGCCAATTGAGCCTGTTTACGACCCCGCCAGCGCGATAGAGAGAGGGCGGGATGGTAAACAGGTTCGGCGACGTGGGATTCACCTGTTGATACGACGAGATAAGAGATCATGAAAAGAAAATCATTGGTTCTGAGTGCATTGGCGCTGAGCCTGGCAATGAGCATGGGGCAGGTCTTTGCGGCGACTGAGGCGGTAGTATCGACATCCAGCCAGATGCCAAGTCTGGCTCCGATGCTCGATAAAGTGATGCCTTCCGTCGTCAGCATCTCCATTGAAGGGCATACCGACGTCAAGCGCAGCAATATTCCGCAGCAGATGCAGCCTTTCTTCGGTGAGAATTCGCCGTTCTGTCAGGAGGGATCGCCCTTCCAAAACTCCCCGATTTGTCAGGGGGCTGAAGACGAAGGAGAAGAGGGCGCACCCGCAAAACGTGAGAACTTCCAGGCATTGGGTTCTGGCGTAGTGATCAACGCAGAGAAAGGCTATGTGGTAACCAATAACCACGTGGTCGACAACGCCGACAAGATTCAGGTGCGGCTTTACGACGGGCGTAAGTATGATTCCAAAGTGATTGGCAAAGACCCGCGTACCGACGTCGCATTGATTCAACTGATTGATTTTAAAAATCTGACTGCCATCAAGATCGCCGATTCCGATCAGCTACGCGTGGGTGACTATACCGTGGCAATCGGTAACCCCTATGGTTTAGGCCAAACGGCGACGTCCGGTATTGTATCGGCATTAGGACGCAGCGGTTTAAACATCGAGAATTATGAAAACTTCATCCAGACCGATGCGGCGATCAACCGAGGCAACTCCGGTGGGGCGCTGGTTAATCTCAACGGTGAGCTTATCGGCTTGAACACCGCGATTCTGGCACCGGATGGCGGAAACATTGGTATCGGCTTTGCCATTCCAAGCAACATGGTGAAAAACCTGACCGCGCAATTGGTTGAGTTTGGCGACGTGAAACGCGGTGAGCTGGGCATTACCGGCACCGAGCTCAATTCCGATCTGGCGCAAGCGATGAAAGTGGACGCGCAGCGCGGGGCATTTGTCAGCCAGGTCAGGCCGAAGTCCGCCGCAGACGAAGCAGGCATCAAAGCCGGTGACGTCATTTTGACGCTGAACGATAAACCGATCAGCAGCTTTGCGGCCCTGCGTGCACAGGTTGGTTCCTTGCCCGTCGGTAGCAAGGTCAAGCTGGGGCTGCTGCGTGAAGGCAAACCGCTAACGGTAGAAGTGACCTTGCAGCAGACCAACCAGACACAGGTCGCCTCCGGTAATCTCTACACGGGGATCAGTGGCGCATCGCTTAGCAACACCGAAATCGACGGTCAGAAAGGCGTCAAGGTAGACGAGGTGAAAGCCGGTTCGGCGGCCGCGAAAATCGGCTTGAAGAAGGATGACGTGATCCTTGGTGTGAACCAGCAGCCGGTGCAGAATTTGGGTGAACTGCGTAAAATTCTGGACAGCAAGCCTCCGGTGTTGGCGCTGAATGTGCTGCGTGGTAATACAACGCTTTATCTGTTGGCACAATAAACAGTAGCAATTTCAGACTGAAAGGAGCGTATTTGATACGCTCCTTTTTTACTTCCTCGTTAGAACCTATCCCAATAGGATTTTATTCCAGGCAATGATGCCGCAGGTAAAATGCAGCATCGCCTCATAATTTTCGACTTTCTTCTCCCAGCGAGTCAGAACCCGACGAAAGCGATTCATCCAGCTGTGCGTTCTCTCCACTACCCAGCGGTGAGCTTTAAAATCCGTGTTTTTGATGGCTTCCGACTCCTCTTTCCTTGACTGGATATGAGGTTCGTAACGACGACTTTTCAGACAGGCCTCCAGCCATCCGGCTTCATAGCCTTTGTCCAGACAGAGGCGGAGCTTTCTGCCGGGTCTGCCCGTCTGAAGGGCGTCGAGAGTATCAGCAACCAGCTTTATGTCGTGGGTATTTGCCCCTGAGACAACCAGAGAGAGGGGAAGCCCGTTCGCATCGGTCATCAGGCTACGCTTTACACCCTGTTTCCCCCGGTCTGTGGGATTCCGTCCTGTTTTTTTGAGCCTGCCAGCGGTGACTTCGTCATACAACCATCCATCGACAGCCATGACCAGTCGATATAGCCAACCGACTTAAAAATGATTACATCCTATGCCCTGATATGCGGCAAAGAAGCATAGCTGGCTGTTATCAAAATAATGTCGCTTGGCTATACCAGCCGGGTCATGCTTAGCATACCCAAGGTGCATCTCCATCTCAGCTTCAAGAACCCGTTCCGCCAGTCTTTTAGTCAGCACCTTGAGTAGGCCTGATTCACCCAGCAGATCCTGAGGGGAGTGACAATCTTGAAGCAGTTGGTCAATAAGTTCGTTGCTGATAGGCATTTTGTTATCCTTTGAAGGTTTTCCTCAAAATGCCATTTACACAGATTATTTGGCTTTGTTGAATAAATCGAACTTTCAGGGGATCGCCGGATCAGAGCACTATAGCCAAGCGACATTATTTTTATAACAGCCAGCTATGCTTCTTTGCCGCATATCAGGGCATAGGATGTAATCATTTTTAAGTCGGTTGGCTATAGCATCCAGCTGCTCGCAGGCCAGCAACCCGTTCTGCCTGTAGTGGCATACTGAATTTGGCCACCTAAGTAGAGGTGATATGCTTACCTCATAATTTTTATAGGTGCCAAAATGAGTAAAATAATTACTGCTGAATTTAAATGTGAAACCGCCAAATTAGTCCTTGACCAAAATTATACCTACCAGGAAGCCGCGAAAGCCATGAACGTCAGTCTTTCAGCGATTAGCCGGTGGGTAAGAGCCCTTCGTTTAGAACATCAATGGAAAACTGTAGTGGTTGAATAATCAGGACACTAAACTTACATCCAAAACGGAGGTGTTTAGTGAACCATAAACGACAATTTACCCCTGAGTTTAAAAAGGAAGCCGTTGCCCTGGTAACAGAGCAGGGCTATACGATAGCCAGGGCAGCAGCATCGCTGGGCATAAGCAACAAAACCCTGCATACATGGGTCTCGCTGGCACGCGAGCAGAGCAACGGCGTACTCAGCGATGATGAACGTGCAGAGTTAAAACGGTTACAAAAGGAAAACAAAGAGTTACGTGCAGAGAAGGAGATACTAAAAAAGGCGAGTGCCTTCTTCGCGAAACATATGTGGTGAGATACCGGTTCATTCTCGACAATGCCACTGACTTCAGCGTTCGTACACTCTGTCGGGTCATGCGTGTGACGGCCTCTGCCTGGTATGCATGGCGAAAAAAGCCCGCCGAACCGCTGCAAAAAGACGTGGAGGTCCGGGTCAGGTTAAAGGCGCTGTTCGCCGCCAGCAGGCAGGGAGCAGGAAGCCGGACGCTGGTCAAAAGGCTTCGTGGAGAAGGCATCATAATCAGCCGCTGGCGGGTGAGGAAACTCATGCAGGAAGAGGGGCTGGTCTGCCGACAGCGCCGGACTTATAAGGTCACGACAAAACCCCGCCCGGGTGCAGAGGTGGCCCCAAACCTGCTGAACCAGAATTTTAACCCGCCGGGGCCAAATCAGGTGTGGGCGAGTGACATCACGTATCTGAAGACCGGTGAAGGCTGGCTGTATCTGGCGGCTATTATGGATTTGTATAGCCAAGCGACATTATTTTGATAACAGCCAGCTATGCTTCTTTGCCGCATATCAGGGCATAGGATGTAATCATTTTTAAGTCGGTTGGCTATATACCGAATTCCAGGTGCAAACGGCCACTGATGATTTCAGGTGAAGAGTGAGTGGAAAGCGCCTGCCTGATGAAGTTCTGAATGTGTGGCTCCAACGGGTAAAAAGCATTGTTTGGCAGAGGCTTATGACGGCGTTCCCGGGCCAGAGTGTCCGCCCTTCTACAGCAGTAGACACCATTGAAAGTAGGGTCGGTATTGCGTCTGAGTTCCCTGCTGATGGTCGAGCGAGGCAGAGCAAGCTCTCTGGCGATGGTATAGCCAACCGACTTAAAAATGATTACATCCTATGCCCTGATATGCGGCAAAGAAGCATAGCTGGCTGTTATCAAAATAATGTCGCTTGGCTATACTCCCGGCAGATAGTGGGCTGGCAGGTGGACAGACGGATGACCTCATCGCTGGTCTGCGGGGCACTGATGAAGGCATATATAGCCAAGCGACTGGGTATGTCGCTGGGTAAAAATATTATTGCCGGTTTTAGAGATGACCTTGGGGCGAGAATGTGTTTTGCCCGCTCGTCAAATTCGCTCTGCTGAGGAATTTTTTCGCGCCTTTCCTGGAGTTAAAGACGTCTTTATTGATGGGACAGAGCGACCTGTCCAAAAGCCTAAGAATCTGCGTCGGCGAAAAAAAATGTATTCGGGAAAGGCTTTGTTGAATAATTTAACCGTTTGATTTACATCTTCTTTAGTTAGAATGCATTTACAGAGAATGTATTTTGTTAGAACGACAAATCAAATAGTTAGCACAATAAAAAGCATTCCGAGAGGAAAAATTAGTCGTTGAAATTTTATAATGCTTATATAAATCAGTATCTTAAATTATTCAACAAAGCCTTCGGGAAAGAAAAGACAGACCACTCGAAAAGGGCTTATTATGACTGACGAAACAAGGCAAATTGGATTTATCCCCATGAGCAAAAATGGGCGCCGTCACGATAAACGCTTACTCGATAAAGTCGATATAATTCGCCATATTCCTCCTGAGGTAACCATCTGGGCAGATACCGGTTTTCAAGGTATAGATAAACAGCATCCTAATACACAAATCCCAAAAAAAGGAACTCGAAAAAGACCTTTATCGCCTGAACAAAAACAAGAAAATAAAATAATCTCGGGCATCCGTATTACAGTTGAACACGCCATCGCGGGTATCAAGCGCCTCGGTTGCATGACCCAAATTTTACGGACTCGTAGACCCTTTATTGATGATACCTTCTTACTCCTTAGCGCCGGTCTTTGGAATTTCCATCTCAGAACAGCGTAAAATTTACTTCAATCACCGAAACACCCTTATTTCACTATTAAGCAACACGCTTGCTGTGATGCGATACCCTCAATCAGCGTGGAAACGTGGAGTGAACATGGAAACCGAGATTTTGCAGTTAAGCGCTCAGATTGGCGCGCGCCTGACGGCGTTGGGTGCAAAGGTGACCTGTGCAGAATCCTGTACGGGAGGCTGGATAGCGAAATCGATTACTGATGTCGCTGGCAGTTCCGGCTGGTTTGACTATGGATTTGTCACTTACAGCAATCAGGCAAAACAGCGCCTCATCGGTGTTAGTGAACAAACGCTTACCCAATACGGCGCGGTGAGTGAGCAAACTGTGCGGGAAATGGCGCAGGGTGCCTTGCGCGCAGCGGGGGCTGATTATTCACTTTCTGTTAGCGGCATTGCAGGCCCTGAAGGCGGTTCTGATGAAAAGCCCGTTGGTACCGTCTGGTTTGGCTGGTGCGACAAGCACGGTAACCTACTGGCGCGTGAAATGCTGTTTCTTGGCGACAGGCATGCTGTGCGACTTCAGGCCGTGCGTTTCGCACTTCAGATGCTTTTGGATGGATTTCTGCAAAAATAATCTTGATGCTGTATGCGCATACAGTATAATGCTGTTAATGATTCGGTGACACGCCTGTTTGATTACATACCAGTGTCAGTCACATAAAGCGCGCGGCCTTGTAGCGAGAGCGTTACGCCGCATGACAGGAGTAGAAATGGCTATTGACGAGAACAAACAAAAGGCATTGGCGGCTGCGCTGGGCCAGATCGAAAAGCAATTTGGTAAAGGTTCTATCATGCGTCTGGGCGAAGATCGCTCAATGGACGTTGAAACGATCTCTACCGGCTCTCTGTCACTCGATATTGCCTTGGGGGCCGGTGGGCTGCCAATGGGGCGCATCGTTGAAATCTACGGACCAGAATCGTCAGGTAAAACCACATTAACGCTGCAAGTTATCGCCGCCGCACAGCGTGAAGGTAAAACCTGCGCATTTATCGATGCTGAGCATGCGCTCGATCCGATTTATGCCAAAAAGCTGGGTGTAGACATCGATAACCTGCTGTGTTCTCAGCCTGACACCGGCGAGCAGGCGTTAGAAATTTGTGATGCGTTGACGCGCTCAGGCGCGGTTGACGTGATCATCGTCGACTCCGTGGCGGCACTGACGCCGAAAGCGGAAATCGAAGGTGAAATCGGTGATTCGCACATGGGGCTGGCGGCTCGCATGATGAGTCAGGCGATGCGTAAACTGGCCGGTAACTTGAAGCAGGCGAATACGCTGCTGATTTTTATCAACCAGATCCGTATGAAAATTGGCGTTATGTTTGGTAACCCGGAAACCACCACCGGGGGTAACGCACTGAAGTTTTATGCTTCTGTACGTCTCGATATCCGCCGCATTGGCTCCATTAAAGATGGAGAAGAAGTGGTGGGCAGCGAAACCCGCGTGAAAGTGGTGAAAAACAAAGTGGCGGCACCCTTTAAACAGGCTGAATTCCAGATTATGTACGGCGAAGGGATCAACATCCACGGTGAGTTGGTCGATCTTGGCGTGAAACATAAGCTGATTGAGAAGGCGGGTGCCTGGTATAGCTACAACGGTGACAAGATCGGGCAAGGCAAAGCGAATGCTTGCAATTACCTGAAAGAAAACCCGGCAGTGGCGGCCGAATTGGATAAAAAGCTGCGTGAAATGCTGCTGCACAATAAAGATCATGTGCCTGCGCCAGCAAGCGAAGCGGGTTTCTACGATGATGCAGAAACCGCAGGCAATGAAAATAACGGCGAATTTTAAAACGCGTTAAGTCACTTGAAAGGAGCACGACAAACGGTATCCACCGTTTGTCGTGCTCCCTCACCAACATGTACCTTCAATGACACCATCAACTCCTTCGAGTCTGTAAAGAATTTCGTGTAAATGGCTCCATCGCTTAACCGGAAATCCGATCTCCATACATCAACATGAATTGGCTCATAGCCGGTTTCCAGTCTCTGATTGGTAGGGTCCATTTAGCCGAGATATTATGCAAGGCTAGATAGAATAATTTTAGCACCGAGTCATCCGTTGGAAATATTCGTCGCGTTTTCGTTATCTTGCGCAATGAAGCATTTAACGACTCTATCGCGTTGGTGGTGTAGATAACCTTGCGGATCTCCGGCGGAAAATCAAAAATGACGATGAGACGTTCCCAATTATTTCTCCACGATGGGCTGATCGTCGGGAACTGCTCATCCCATTTGGCCGCGAAGGCATCCAGGGCCTCTGCAGCGCCCTCTAGCGTTGCGGAACTATAGATAGTGCGGAGGTCAGCAGCAACGGCTTTACGCTCTTTCCAGCCGACGTAGCGCAGCGAGTTCCGCACCTGATGCACGATGCAGAGCTGTACCCGCGTATGCGGGTAAACAGCTTCAATGGCATCAGGAAAGCCCTTCAGGCCATCGCAGCAGGCGATGAAGATGTCCTGTAGCCCACGATTTTTCAGTTCTGTCATTATAGATAACCAGAACTTGGCCCCCTCGGTTTTGGCTATCCATAGCCCCAGCAGCTCTTTTTCGCCCTGGCCGTTGATGCCTTGAGCCAAGTAAACAGACTTGTTGGTCACGGCTCCGCCGTCCTGGCTTTTGACCACAATACAGTCAAGGTAAACAATGGGATAAAACGCATCCAGCGGCCGTTGCTGCCAGCGCTTAACGTCATCCATCACGGCATTGGTCACTTGAGAAATGAAGCCAGCGGAAACATCGACCCCGTAGACTTCTTTAAAGTGAGCCTGAATATCACGGGTTGATAGCCCTCTGGGATAGAGAGAAATAATGCGGTCATCGAAGCCGTTAAGCTGCTTTTCGTGCTTACCGATCAGTGTCGGCTCGAAGGTACTGTTGCGGTCGCGCGGAATATCGAGCTCGAGCGCCCCATTTTGGCTACGTACGCTCTTGGATGTCTTGCTATTGCGGGAGTTGCCTGAATTATTACCAGCCGGGTCATGCTTAGCATATCCAAGGTGTATCTCCATCTCAGCTTGAAGAGCCCGTTCCGCCAGTCTTTTAGTCAGCTCCTTGAGTAGGCCTGATTCACCCAGAAGCTCCTGAGGGGAGTGGTAATCCTGAAGCAGGTTGGCCTATTCCCAGTCGAAATGCAACAAAGTGACCCACTGGCCAGACCCGGATAAAATCACCGTTCTGCCACATTCCCACTCGAAACGCAACAAAGTGACCCACTTGCCAGAGTCGGATAAAATCACCGTTCTGGCCATACTGGAGAGCCTGTTGCATGCAGGGAAAACATCTGACTCAGAAAGAACGGTTCTACATCGAAAAGCGGCGTGGTGAAGGTGTCAACCAAGCTACCATTGCCAGAGAGCTTGCTCTGCCTCGCTCGACCATCAGCAGGGAACTCAGACGCAATACCGACCCTACTTTCAATGGTGTCTACTGCTGTAGAAGGGCGGACACTCTGGCCCGGGGACGCCGTCATAAGCCTCTGCCAAACAATGCTTTTTACCAGTTGGAGCCACACATTCAGAACTTCATCAGGCAGGCGCTTTCCACTCACTCTTCACCTGAAATCATCAGTGGCCGTTTGCACCTGGAATTCGGTATATAGCCAACCGACTTAAAAATGATTACAGCCGATGCCCTGATATGCGGCAAAGAAGCATAGCTGGCTGTTATCAAAATAATGTCGCTTGGCTATATCAGGGCATCGGCTGTAATCATTTTTAAGTCGGTTGGCTATATCTGTCAGCAAGAATACGCTATATCGCTATATCCTGCAGGAGAGACAGGCTGGCGGGGAGCTATATCAGCAACTTCCTCATCGGGGAAAACGTTACAGGTACAATGGGCTTTGTTGAATAATTTAACCGTTTGATTTACATCTTCTTTAGTTAGAATGCATTTACAGAGAATGTATTTTGTTAGAACGACAAATCAAATAGTTAGCACAATAAAAAGCATTCCGAGAGGAAAAATTAGTCGTTGAAATTTTATAATGCTTATATAAATCAGTATCTTAAATTATTCAACAAAGCCGGTACAATGCCGAAAACCTCAAATCAGGCCCTATTCCCAACCGTGTTGGTATAGAGTATCGCCCAGCTCAAGCCGAGCTTAAACAGGAGCCTGGCCACTTCGAAATTGACACTATTTTTGGCAAAGACCAGAAGTCATTCTTGTTAACCATCGTAGATAACGCATTGAAAACCGTCATCATTCGCAAACTGCCTAATAAGCGTGCGGAGACTGTGGTTGCTGCTTTCAGGGACATTGAAGCTAATACCTTTTGCAAGTTTATAGCCAAGCGACATTATTTTGATAACAGCCAGCTATGCTTCTTTGCCGCATATCAGGGCATAGGATGTAATCATTTTTAAGTCGGTTGGCTATAAGACCCTAACAGCTGATAACGGCCCTGAATTCGCTCTGCACGAGCAAATTACTCAAATCACAGGGGCGCAGGTCTACTTTGCCCATCCTTATCATTCCTGGGAGAGGGGCTTGAATGAGCACACCAACGGGCTGATACGACGTTTTTACCCAAAGGGAACAGACTTCAGTCAGGTCAGTCATCGTAAGATTGCCGAACTCGAACACATACTCAATACAAGGGGCAGAAAATCGCTGGGCTATCGTTCCCCCAATGAGGTATTTTTAACGCACTTACTGGTGGCATAAGCCCCCCATGTCAGGGTAGTTGTCGCCTCTGAGTGAAAAAAATCTAGGGGGCTGTAGAAGCTGTTCATGGGAAGCTATTCGCCAGAACGTAAAGCGGCTGTGATCGCCAGAATGTTGCCGCCGCATAGTCAGTCTATTTACCAGATATCCCGCCTGGAAGGCATTCCCGCCAATACGCTTTATGGCTGGCGGTCTCAGGCTGGAATTCCGACTCAGTCGGCAGCCAGTGAGAGTAAACTCCACCTGGAGTGGTCTCAGGATGCGCGCTTCGCCGTTATCGTTGAAACCGCGCCGCTTTCTGCTCATGCTGTGGCTGAATACTGTCGCCGTAAAGGCCTCTATCCTGAACAGATTCAGCAGTGGAAGGACGAGTTTATGCAGCCAGGTCAGCGTGCAGAAAGAGCCTTAATAAAGAAACAGCAAAAAGAAATTCAGCAGCTTAATCGTGAAATAGCCCGCAAGGACAAAGCCCTCGCCGAAGCGGCGGCACTGCTCATCCTGGAAAAAAAGCTCAAGGCGTTCTTCGACGAAGAACGCGAGGTCGAATGACGCGCACAGCCGACAGGTTACGGCTGATGAAGATGCTGGAGGAGGCTGCCACTGCCGGCGTCCGGCAAAGCGATGCCTGCAGGTCTGTAGGTATTAGCGAGCGGACGTTCCAGCGCTGGCGGCTAAGTCCTGACGACCGGCGACCGACGGCATCACGGCCGATGCCGAAAAACAGGCTCAGTGCTGAAGAGGAACAGCAGGTGCTGGCCATCTGCCATGAGCCACGATTCGCCAGTCTGTCGCCGGCGCAAATCGTACCGGCACTAGCCGATGAGGGGCGTTACGTTGCCAGTGAATCGACGTTTTACCGGGTGTTGCGCCGTGCCGGAGAGGTCAGCCATCGCGGGCGTCAGCAGGCCCCGCAAAGTAAGCCGCTGTCGACATGGAAGGCGATCGCGCCGAACCAGGTGTGGTCGTGGGACATCACCTGGCTGAAGTCGCTGACGGCGGGTCACTGGTTCTACCTGTATCTCATAGAAGATGTGTTCAGTCGCAAAATAGTGGGTTATGAGGTGTACCCGGTCGAAAGCGGCGAGTATGCAGCAGAACTGCTGAAGCGAGCGCTGCTGGCAGGAGCCGCTGGTACTGCATGCGGATAACGGTGCACCGATGAAGTCACAGGTGCTGCAGGTGAAGCTTGCGGAGCTGAAGATAACCCCGTCACACAGTCGGCCGCGGGTAAGCAACGACAACGCCCACGTGGAATCGCTGTTCAGGATGCTGAAATACGTGCCTGCATGGTCTGAAAAAGGCTTTGCAACGCTGGAAGATGCGCGAGCCTGGGTGGAAACCTTCGTCGGCTGGTACAACGAGTAACATCGCCATAGCGGTATCCGGTATGTCACGCCGGGCCAGCGGCACAGAGGCGAAGACAGCCAGTTGCTGGTAAAGCGAAAATCGGTGTATGAGGCAGCAAAAATGCAGAACCCGCATCGTTGGTCAGGGCCAACAAGAAACTGGGAGCGGCAGGACGAAGTGTGGCTAAATCCGGAACGGGAAAAACAGGCCGTATGAATTAACTGGGGCGACAACTACCTTGACACGCACCGTAAGCCTCTACCGTTTTGTTGCGTTTCGAGTGGGAATGGGGCGTTGGTCAATAAGTTCGTTGCTGATAGGCATTTTTTGTCCTCTGAAGGTTTTCCTCAAAATGCCATTTACACAGATCTTTTTACACTCTCACTCCTTCTGCCAACGCACTTACTATCGCCATGCGGCTTTGTTGAATAATTTAACCGTTTGATTTACATCTTCTTTAGTTAGAATGCATTTACAGAGAATGTATTTTGTTAGAACGACAAATCAAATAGTTAGCACAATAAAAAGCATTCCGAGAGGAAAAATTAGTCGTTGAAATTTTATAATGCTTATATAAATCAGTATCTTAAATTATTCAACAAAGCCTCGCCATGCGCCTGTTAGCGGTTCGCGATCACAGCGAAGGGGAGCTACGTCGCAAGTTGACGGCTCGCGTTGATCCGGCATTTGACGCTGTGGATATTGATGCTGCCTTGGCATATTGTCATGAGCACGGCTGGTTGGATGATGCGCGATTTGCTCTGCGCTACCTGCAAGGGCGAAGCCGAAAGGGCTATGGCGCTCAGCGTATTGTGGCGGAATTACGTCAGAAAGGTCTTTCGCGTTCTGTCATTCCATCCGTATTGCTGGAATGTGAAATTGACTGGTTTGCCTTAGCGCAGCAGGTCGCAACGCGTAAATTTGGTGATGTGCCGCCAATTGACTGGAAAGAAAAAGCAAAACAGCAGCGATACTTGTTAACTCGTGGCTTTTCGCATGATGAAATTCAGGACATTTATACGAATTTTTCGCATTGAATGCATCCGGTGTTTTACTTCCCTCCGAAGAAAATTTATCTTATTCCCACTTTTTGTTCGTGAGTTGCACGGGTAGCGTCACTCTGCTGCACTAGCCTTGCCCACGATCTGTTTTTTAGTTTCATTCCAGGACAATTATGAGCAAGAGCACCGCTGAGATCCGTCAAGCGTTTCTCGATTTTTTCCAGAGTAAAGGACACCAGATCGTTTCCAGTAGTTCGCTGGTGCCGAATAACGATCCGACATTGCTGTTTACCAACGCGGGAATGAACCAGTTCAAGGATGTTTTCCTGGGGCTGGACAAGCGCAACTATGTGCGTGCTACCACGTCACAGCGCTGCGTGCGTGCAGGCGGTAAGCATAACGATTTAGACAACGTCGGGTACACCGCGCGTCACCACACGTTCTTTGAAATGCTGGGTAATTTCAGCTTCGGTGACTACTTCAAGCGTGATACCATTCAATATGCATGGGAACTGCTGACCGGTGCGCAATGGTTTAACCTGCCCAAAGAGAAATTATGGGTAACGGTATATGCCACCGACGATGAAGCCTATGACATCTGGGCAAACGAAGTCGGCGTACCCGCCGAGCGCATTATCCGTATTGGCGACAATAAGGGCGGTCAATACGCGTCTGATAACTTCTGGCAGATGGGCGATACTGGCCCGTGTGGTCCGTGTTCGGAAATTTTTTACGATCATGGCGACCACATTCAGGGCGGCCCTCCGGGAAGCCCGGATGAAGATGGCGATCGCTATATCGAGATCTGGAACCTGGTATTTATGCAGTTCAACCGTCAGGCTGATGGCACCATGGTGCCGTTGCCTAAACCGTCTGTTGATACTGGGATGGGGTTGGAGCGTGTTACTGCGGTATTGCAACACGTCAATTCCAACTACGAGATCGATGTCTTTACCACATTGATCCAAGAAGCGGCGCGCATTATTGGTACGCAGGATTTGAGCAACAAATCCTTGCGCGTTATCGCTGACCATATCCGCTCCTGCGCATTCCTGATCGCAGATGGTGTGATGCCATCTAACGAAAACCGTGGGTATGTGCTGCGTCGTATTATTCGTCGCGCGGTGCGTCATGGTAATTTTCTCGGTGCCAAAGACGCCTTCTTCTATAAATTGGTTGCGCCATTGATTCAGGTCATGGGCGCGGCTGATGAATTGAAACAGCAGCAAGCAGCCGTTGAACAGGCGCTGAAAGCGGAAGAAGAGCAGTTCGCTCGTACGCTGGAACGCGGCCTTAGCCTGCTAGACGACGAGATCAAAAACCTGAAAGGGAACGTGCTGGACGGTGAGACGGCGTTTCGTCTGTATGACACCTACGGTTTCCCGTTCGATTTAACGGAAGACGTGTGCCGTGAGCATGAGCTGACGGTGGATAAGGCCGGTTTTGAGCGTGCGATGGAAGCACAACGCCAGCGCGCGCGTGAAACCAGCGGGTTCGGTGTCGATTATAACACCCTGATTCGTGTAGATGTCGCCACGCCGTTTACGGGATACGACAAGACGCAGCAGCAGGCTACGGTTATCGCGCTCTATCAAAACGGGCAAGCCGTGGATGCTATCAATGCCGGTGAAGAGGGCGTGGTTATCCTCAACGAAACACCGTTCTATGGTGAATCGGGCGGTCAGGTTGGTGATACCGGGACACTACATAATGCCAACGTGCTCTTTACCGTTGGGAACACCCAAAAGTTTGGCCAGGCAATCGGTCATCTAGGTTCTCTGACGCAGGGTACGCTGCGCGTCAATGATACGGTAAATGCTGACGTCGATAGTGAACGTCGCGATCGTATTCGTCTTAACCACTCCGCCACTCACTTACTGCATGCCGCACTGCGTCAGGTACTGGGCGATCACGTTGCGCAGAAAGGCTCGTTGGTTAACGATAACTACCTGCGCTTTGACTTCTCGCAACCGGAAGCCATGACGGCAGAGCAAATTCGTCAGGTCGAAGATATTGTCAACGCGCAGATTCGTAGTAACCACGACGTTGACACTAACGTGATGGCGTTGTCGGAAGCAAAAGCGAAAGGTGCAATGGCACTGTTCGGCGAGAAATATGAAGACCATGTGCGTGTATTAACCATGGGTGATTTCTCCACTGAGCTGTGTGGTGGTACGCACGCCAAACGTACCGGGGATATCGGTTTGTTCCAGATTATCTCTGAATCAGGTACTGCGGCGGGCATTCGACGCATTGAAGCCGTAACGGGCAATGGGGCATTGGCAGCGCTGCATCGTCAAAGTGACGTATTGCAGGATGTGACCCAACTGGTCAAAGGCGACAGTCATAACGTGGCGGAAAAAGTGCGTTCCTTGCTGGATCGTACGCGTCAGTTGGAAAAAGAGCTGCAACTGTTGAAAGAACAGCAGGCAGCCCAGGAAAGTGCCTCGCTCTCCTCGAAGGCGAAAGCGATCAAAGGTGCGAAACTGTTGGTAACACAGTTAGATAACACCGACCCGAAATTATTGCGTACTATGGTGGACGATCTGAAGAACCAGCTCGGTTCAGCCATCATTGTGCTGGCAACTGTTTCAGAGGATAAAGTCAGTTTGATTTCCGGTATCACGAAGGATTTGACCGATCGTGTTAAAGCCGGTGAGTTGATTGGCTTTATTGCTCAGCAGGTCGGTGGTAAAGGGGGGGGGCGTCCTGATATGGCACAAGCCGGTGGGAAAAACCCTGCAGCTTTACCTTCAGCGCTATCTAGCGTTGAAACATGGGTGACGGATAGACTATAACTATAACTATAACTATAACTATAAATAGTGTGTTATCTCAACGAAACGCCAAAATATTTATTTTGGCATTTTCCCCTTAGAGCAGGGACGTGTACTGGCGGGGGAATATCGGTCTGCCGAGCTTGTGTTGGTAAGCGGAGCATGCGTAGCCCTTTGTTGTGATAACAAATGTCGTGATAAACAGCGAAAACGGCTGACATCGACTAAACTAAAAGTAACGATACACTGGAGTAAGATGGCGGAGTGCGTTTCCCCATTTAGGTTTATGTTTTCACGGCGCATTATGGAGAATGGCGGGGAGACAAAGAGACCTGACTCTTTATAATCTTTCAAGGAGCAAAGAATGCTTATTTTGACTCGTCGAGTTGGCGAAACCCTCATGATTGGCGATGAGGTGACGGTTAGCGTGCTAGGGGTAAAGGGCAACCAGGTTCGTATTGGTGTTAATGCGCCTAAAGAAGTTTCTGTTCACCGCGAAGAGATTTACCAGCGGATCCAAGCGGAAAAGTCGCAACCGACGTCCTACTGATTTACCAAGCGTCTCGCCATTTCGGCGGGACGCGTTCGTTTTAGCTTCCCTGTACATCCTCCCATGCCGTTTTAGTTGCCGATGAGTGCGTTTTGTCAGACGCATCAATAGCCGTTGACGCTGTTGATAAAATAGACTTTTCGCTGTGAATCTGCGCGTGTTGGGTGTGATTTGTTCAAACAACCACGAGTTAGGAAAAATTGTTTGACTTATAAGTCCGGGAAAGTAATATGTGCGCCACGCAGTACCGGTGAGCACGATGAAGGAAACATCATCATCGCAGTTTGAAGGTAAGCGTATTGGTGAGGTGGCCGAGAGGCTGAAGGCGCTCCCCTGCTAAGGGAGTATGCGGTCAAAAGCTGCATCGAGGGTTCGAATCCCTCCCTCACCGCCATTTACTGCGCATCCATAGCTCAGCTGGATAGAGTACTCGGCTACGAACCGAGCGGTCGGAGGTTCGAATCCTCCTGGATGCACCATAACGCTGATGATAAATGAAGAAAATCGTTCTATCGGTCAAGGGTTGTGTAAGCAGTGAGTGTTGAGGTTCTTGCACGTCATAAGCAGACGTCGCTTGATACAAAAAATTTTTATGCATCCATAGCTCAGCTGGATAGAGTACTCGGCTACGAACCGAGCGGTCGGAGGTTCGAATCCTCCTGGATGCACCATTACTCTTGTTGTGACTTTGATTATCTTCCGCTTGTTCTCTGATTTCACCTTCGCATTACCTACACTCGCTTCACCTATTTCAGCCAACGGTTGATACTCAAATAACCTTAATTTTTGTAGTTTTATTGAACCAGCGACATCATTTTGACTTTGCGCTAAAGTAACGGCTCTTTTGCGCTATTCACGGAGTCACGATGTACGATCGTTATCAAGGTCTGATTTTTGATATGGATGGCACCATCCTCGATACCGAGCCCACACACCGCGCTGCCTGGCACCAGATTCTGGGCAAATACGGCATGACCTATAATGCTCAGGAGATGGTGGCGTACAATGGTGCACCCATTGAGAAAATCGCAGCAGTGATCCTGGCTCGGCATAACGTGGATATGGATCCAAAGGCGCTGGCGACTGAAAAGCTGGCGCTTGTGGAAGAGATGCTGTTTGATACCGTTAAGCCGCTGCCCTTGATTGAGGTAGTGAAAACGTATCAGGGACGTCGACCGATGACGGTTGGCACCGGTAGCCCACGCCATCTGGCTGACAGGCTGCTACGTCATCTTGGCTTGCGCGACCACTTTGTTGGTATTGTCGGCGCCGAGGATGTGCTGCATCATAAACCGTTTCCTGACACCTTCCTGCGCTGCGCCCAGCTCATGCAGGTAGCGCCTGAAACCTGTGTCGTTTTTGAAGATGCGGATTTTGGCATTGAGGCTGCGCAGCGAGCAAACATGGCTGTTGTCGATGTGCGCACGCGGTGAGTGCCTTTTGGGGGCTGGTTTCTCTCTTCTGGAGTAGTTTTCTCAGTGCAACATTATTGCCTGGCAGCTCTGA
Organism: Symbiopectobacterium purcellii; assembly: GCF_052050035.1. Classification (GTDB taxonomy): domain Bacteria; phylum Pseudomonadota; class Gammaproteobacteria; order Enterobacterales; family Enterobacteriaceae; genus Symbiopectobacterium; species Symbiopectobacterium purcellii_A. Next base: position 353,928 of record NZ_CP189882.1, on the reverse strand, counting down.
AGTGCTGCTGGTCTCTTTATTGGTGGCGAAGGTTACCGGCGCGGTGCCGCTGATTGTCGTGGCGACGATAGGCAACACGCTGGGCGGTATGACCAATTTGGTATTGGGGCGTATTCTGCCACAGCCAAAACCGCGTACCGGCACCTTGACGGCACTACGCTGGTTGCAGCGTTATGGTCCGGCCGCGCTTTTGCTGAGTTGGGTGCCGGTTATTGGTGATGTGCTGTGCGTGGCTGCGGGATGGCTGCGCATGCCCTGGTTGTATTCCACGCTTTTTATCTGTATCGGCAAAGCGCTGCGTTATATCGTGGTGGCCATAGTGGCATTACAAGGAATGACTTTGTGGTCATAACGTGTAGCACTGTATTTTAGTAGAGATGATACGATTTCATTATGCGAACAATCATTACATCTAACAGCGGGAGGTCGATTTGATCCCGGATATATCACAAGCGTTGACCTGGCTTGAACATCACCCTGATGCGGTGAAGGGGATTCAACGCGGTATTGAACGCGAAACGTTACGCGTACAGCCCAATGGACATTTGGCACAGACAGGACACCCAGAAAATTTAGGGGCGGCATTAACCCATCCCTGGATCACAACGGATTTCGCAGAAGCCTTATTAGAATTTATTACGCCTGTTGATCAGGATGTCGATCACCTGTTGGCATTCTTACAGGACATTCACCGCTATGTCGCGTGTAACATGGGGTCTGAGCGGTTGTGGCCGTTCAGCATGCCGTGTTTCATTCCCGATGAGACGAATATCGAGCTGGCTCAGTACGGCACATCGAACGTTGGCCGGTTTAAAACGCTCTACCGCGAGGGGTTGAAAAACCGCTATGGGGCGTTGATGCAGACTATTTCCGGTGTGCACTACAACTTTTCGCTGCCGCTGGCATTCTGGCAAGCGCGTGCGGGCGTGGCTGACGCTGAAAGTGGCAAACAGGAGATATCTGCCGGCTATTTTCGTTTGATCCGTAACTACTACCGTTTCGGATGGGTGATTCCTTACCTGTTTGGCGCATCGCCTGCCATCTGCTCTTCTTTTTTACAGGGGCGAGAAATGGCACTGCCGTTCGAACGTGGTGAAAATGGGCTCTATTATCTTCCCTACGCTACCTCGTTGCGTTTGAGCGATCTGGGCTACACCAATAAATCGCAGAGCAACCTGGGCATCACGTTTAACACATTGGATGAATATGTAGCAGCACTGAAGCGCGCGATCAAAACGCCGTCAGCGGAATATGCCGCGATGGGTGTTAAACAAGGCGACCGCTACTTGCAGCTCAATACTAACGTGTTGCAGATTGAAAATGAGCTGTATGCGCCGATCCGTCCTAAACGTGTAACGCGCAGTGGCGAAACGCCCTCTGATGCGTTGATGCGTGGCGGCATTGAGTATATTGAAGTGCGCTCATTGGATATCAATCCCTTTACGCCGTCAGGCGTTAGCGCCGAACAGGTGCGTTTCCTCGATCTGTTCCTGATCTGGTGCGCATTGGCTGATGCGCCGGAAATGGATAGCGCTGAACTGCAATGTACCCGTAAAAACTGGAACCGCATTATTCTGGAAGGGCGTAAACCGGGTTTGACCGTCGGTATGGGATGTGAAACGCGACAGCAGCCCTTGGTTGAGGTTGGGCATGCGTTGTTCCGCGATCTGCGCCGTGTGGCAGAAGTGCTGGATAGAGAACACGAACAGCCCTATTATCAGCAGGTTTGCGACGCGCTGAGCGTAGGGTTCCATAAACCGGAAAACACGTTCTCTGGGCGTCTGTTGCCGTTATTGAAAGCGCAGGGCTGCGGTAATCTTGGCTTGACGCTGGCAGACCGCTATCGCGAGCAGCTTAGTCAGGAGCCTTTGGCCGTGTTGACGGAGGCGCAGTTTATTGCCGAGAGCGAACGTGCCTGGCAAAAACAGCGCGCGCTGGAAGCGCAGGATACGCTGTCGTTCGAGGAATATCTGGCAGCGACTCAGGCTTGAGCGGACAGTAGATAAAGAAAAGGCCACGGTATAAGCCGTGGCCGAAAAACATCTCTGAGAAATAGGGATGATGATAGTAAATGCGCGTCTTTCATAGAGTCATACTCGTTGGGAACCAAAAAGTTTTTTGGAAAGATGAAAAAAGTCATTTTTTTTATGAGGAGGTGGCAAAATGCCGTTATTAGATAGCTTCACTGTAGACCATACCCGCATGGCAGCACCGGCGGTTCGAGTGGCTAAAACCATGACAACCCCTCATGGCGACACCATTACAGTGTTCGATCTGCGTTTCTGTCGCCCGAATAAAGAGGTGATGCCGGAGCGTGGTATTCATACGTTGGAGCACCTGTTTACCGGTTTCATGCGCAATCATCTCAACGGTGATGGCGTCGAAATCATCGATATTTCTCCGATGGGCTGCCGTACGGGATTCTACATGAGCCTGATTGGCACACCGGCAGAGCAACGCGTGGCTAATGCCTGGAGCGCGGCGATGGAGGATGTGCTCAAAGTGACCGATCAGCGCAAAATCCCTGAGCTGAACGAGTTTCAGTGCGGCACCTATGAGATGCACTCTCTGGAAGAATCTCAGGACATTGCACGCCATATTCTGGCGCATCCGATTGGCGTCAACCAGAACGACGATCTGGCGTTGCCAAAAGATAAACTGGCCGAGTTGCATATCTAGAAAAATAAAAAAGGCACCTTTCATCAGGTGCCTTTTTTTGCATGCTGTTACGGATGACGCGTGTTACTGAGCAACAAAGTGCTGGATAACCCGGCTGCCGAAGTAGGCCAGCGTCAGTAACAGTGTGCCCACCATGCTGAACCATACCACGCGGCGCCCGCGCCACCCTTCATGGTAATGTCCCCACAGCAGCAGAATATAGTTGAACCAGGCAAACAGGGAGAACAGCGCCTTGTGCAGATTCTCTTTGTTATCGATGATGTTATCCATGTAAAACAAGCCGCTACACAACGTCATCGTCAGTAGGATCACGCCAATTTGCGTGACATGAAACATCTTGCGCTCAATGCTCAACAGTGGCGGCATTTCAGAAACGATGCTCAGCTTTTTGTTTTTGAGCAGGTAATCGATCAGTGCTAATTGCAGCGCATACAGCGCGGCAATAATCAGGGTGGCATAAGAGAACAATGCCAGCCCGATATGGAACAGCAACCCCGGTGTTTTTTCCAGATGCGTTATAAACTCACCGGGCATGAAGCTGGCAAAGGCCAGATTAATAAGCGCAAACGCGTAAACGATAGGCAACAAAAACCAGCCACGATTGCGCGACGCAACAACCGTCATCACGGTGCATATCATCAGGCTGATTGTAGAGCCGATATTCAACAGGCTAAGATTTTGCCCGGTTTGCACATCAAAAATGCGGTGATAGAGCGTAATAGCGTGGCAGATCAGGGCCACTGTCGCAGAGAACATCGCCAACCGACGGTAGGCACTCTGTTTGCGCAATAGGCCAGGAATAATCAGTCCCAGGCTGATTGAATAGGCGACTAACGCTGTAATGGCAAAGAGTGGCATAGTGATCAACACATTGAGCGGCTGTTGAAGTGATAGGGAGTGCCAGTATAGCGGTTGTCTCGTCACGCACCAACCGGTTATCGTCGTGCTTCACAGCAATCGTTTCGTCTTTCATGGTATAATCAGCCATATTTGTCCAAAGTGTCGCGTATGCGGCCCGCCTTTCGTTGAGCACAAGATAATGTTTGATAACTTAACTGACAGACTCTCGCGCACATTGCGCAACATCAGTGGCCGCGGACGGTTGACTGAAGACAACATCAAAGACACCCTGCGCGAAGTGCGTATGGCCTTACTTGAAGCCGATGTGGCGCTCCCCGTGGTGCGTGATTTTATCAACCGGGTCAAGGAGAGTGCTGTCGGGCATGAGGTCAATAAAAGCCTGTCGCCGGGTCAGGAATTCATCAAGATCGTCAAAAACGAACTTGTTGCCGCGATGGGAGAAACCAACGAAGCCCTGAATCTGGCGGCACAACCGCCCGCCGTGGTGCTGATGGCGGGTTTACAAGGTGCGGGTAAAACCACCAGCGTGGGTAAGCTGGGCAAGTTCCTGCGTGAAAAGCACAAGAAGAAGGTGCTGGTGGTTTCCGCAGACGTATACCGCCCTGCGGCGATCAAACAGTTGGAAACGCTGGCACAAACGGTTGAGGTGGATTTCTTCCCCTCCGACGCGCACGAAAAACCGCTTGATATCGTCAACCGCGCGCTGCAACACGCCAAGCTGAAGTTTTACGATGTGCTGCTGGTGGATACGGCCGGTCGTCTGCACGTAGACGAAGCGATGATGGACGAAATCAAGCAGGTGCATGCGGCCATCAAGCCTGTTGAAACGCTGTTTGTGGTTGATGCCATGACCGGTCAGGATGCAGCCAATATCGCAAAAGCCTTTAATGAGGCACTGCCGCTCACCGGTGTGATTTTGACTAAAATTGATGGTGATGCGCGCGGTGGTGCGGCGCTGTCAATTCGTCATATTACGGGCAAACCGATTAAATTCCTCGGCGTCGGCGAAAAGACTGAAGCGCTGGAGCCATTCCATCCGGAACGCATTGCGTCGCGTATTCTCGGTATGGGCGATGTGCTTTCCCTGATCGAAGATATTGAAAGCAAAGTTGATCGCTCTCAGGCGGAAAAACTGGCGAAAAAGCTGAAAAAGGGTGACGGTTTTGATTTAACCGACTTCCTCGATCAACTGAAGCAGATGCGCAACATGGGTGGCATGGCCAGCATGATGAGCAAGTTGCCGGGCGTGGGACAATTGCCGGACAACGTAAAATCCCAAATGGATGACAAAGTGCTGGTGCGTATGGAAGCCATCATCAACTCGATGACGCAACAGGAGCGCGCCAAACCGGAAATCATCAAAGGGTCACGTAAACGTCGTATCGCCACCGGGTCAGGCATGCAGATGCAAGACGTCAATCGCTTGTTAAAACAGTTTGACGACATGCAGCGCATGATGAAAAAGATGAAAAATGGCGGTATGGCAAAAATGATGCGAAGCATGAAAGGCATGATGCCACCGGGTTTTCCGGGGCGTTAAGAGCGATTTTTTTGCTCTTGGCGGCGCAACTTGACGCTTTAGATTGCTTTTTGCGCCAAAATGAGTAGAATTTTCGGGCTTTTTATATGACACCCGGGCCCGGTTCCTCGATGGGGGCCCGGCTGTTTTATTAACTAAAGAGGATGTTATGGTAACAATTCGTTTGGCACGTGGCGGCGCGAAAAAACGCCCGTTCTATCAAGTCGTCGTGACTGACAGCCGCAATGCACGCGACGGTCGTTTCATTGAGCGCGTCGGTTTCTTCAACCCGATCGCAGCCGGTAAAGCCGAAGCTCTGCGTCTGGATCTGGACCGTATTGCACATTGGGTTGGCCAAGGTGCAACTATCTCTGATCGCGTTTCTGCGCTGATCAAAGATGCTAAAAAAGCTGCGTAATCTGCTGCGGTGGTGACAATGAGCAAGCAACTTAACCCGTCATCCCCTGTTAATCCCATCGTGATGGGAAAAATGGGGTCAACGTATGGTATTCGGGGTTGGCTCAGAGTGTTTTCCTCCACCGAAGAAACCGAAAGCATTTTTGGTTATCAGCCTTGGTATATCCAGTCTCAGGGATCCTGGCAAATTGTCGAGATCGAAAGCTGGAAACACCACAATCAGGACCTGATCATCAAAGTAAAAGGTGTTGATGATCGCGATGCGGCAAATTTATTAACGAACGCTGAGATCGTTGTAGATTCTGCCCAGCTTCCTGATTTGGAGGAAGGTGATTATTACTGGAAGGATCTTTTTGGCTGCGAAGTCATCACATCCGCGGGATATCAGCTGGGAAAAGTCATTGATATGATGGAAACCGGTTCTAACGATGTGTTGGTGGTCAAAGCTAACCTGAAAGATGCCTTCGGCGCGAAGGAACGGTTGATTCCGTTTCTGACCGGACAGGTTATCAAGCACGTAGACCTTTCTACGAAAACGATTGAAGTAGATTGGGACCCGAGTTTTTGAGCTCTGAATCAAACGAACGAACTGAGTGGAACGAGAAAATGTGGATTGGGGTGATTAGCATGTTTCCCGAGATGTTTCGCTCAGTGGTTGATTATGGAGTCACTGGTCGGGCAGTAAAAAATGGCCTGCTGAACGTAACGTGTTGGAATCCTCGTGATTTCACCTACGATCGGCATCGTACCGTGGACGATCGCCCTTATGGTGGCGGCCCCGGTATGCTGATGATGGTGCAACCCTTGCGGGATGCCATTCATGAAGCAAAGGCCGCGGCAGGCGACGGTGCAAGGGTGATTTATTTATCACCTCAGGGCCGTAAGCTGGACCAAGAGGGCGTACGGCAGCTCGCAACGCATCAGAAGTTGATTTTGGTGTGTGGCCGGTATGAAGGGATTGACGAGCGCGTAATCAGAACCGAAATTGATGAAGAATGGTCAATCGGGGATTACGTTCTCAGTGGCGGTGAGTTGCCAGCAATGGTGCTTATCGACTCGGTATCCCGTTTTATTCCCGGCGTGCTGGGGCATGAATCTTCTGCGGAAGAGGACTCCTTTGCGGATGGGCTGTTGGATTGTCCGCACTTCACTCGTCCTGAAGTGCTGGAAGGTGTGGAGGTTCCCCCGGTGTTACTGTCGGGAAACCATGCTGAAATACGTCGCTGGCGATTAAAGCAGTCGCTTGGCCGAACCTGGCTTAGAAGACCTGAACTTCTGAAAAGCCTAGCTCTGACTGACGAGCAAACGGCGTTGCTGACTGAGTTCCAGCGTGAACACCAGTCCGAGCAACGAGAGGATTAGGGCGTTGCACTTCGGTGCGCGTACCCATGTATCAGTTTACCTAGGGTAAGAGACATATTATGAGCAACATTATTAAGCAGCTTGAACAAGAGCAGATGAAACAGGACGTACCTGCATTTCGTCCGAGTGATTCCGTTGAAGTGAAGGTATGGGTCGTTGAAGGTAGCAAAAAACGTCTGCAGGCATTCGAGGGCGTGGTTATCGCTATTCGTAACCGCGGTCTGCACTCTGCATTCACTGTTCGCAAAATTTCTAACGGCGAAGGCGTAGAGCGTGTATTCCAGACTCACTCTCCGGTTGTTGACAGCATCACTGTGAAACGCCGTGGTGCAGTACGCCAGGCCAAACTGTATTACCTGCGTGAGCGCACTGGTAAGTCTGCTCGTATCAAAGAGCGTCTTAACTAAGAGTTCGCTAACGCGACATCCAAAAGCTTTTAGTTATAAAGGGTTTAGCCAATGGCTAAGCCCTTTTTTTATTTGTTGATATACGTTATTTATCCGTATCACTCCGGTGACCGATTTTTCACCCCTCATTTTATAGCCAACCGACTTAAAAATGATTACATCCTATGCCCTGATATAGCTAAACGACTTAATTTTGATTACATTATTTAAATGAGCTATTCAATTGATTTTAGACGTAAAGTGATATCTACACGGAAAAACGAAGGGTTGAGTATCCGAGAAACAGCGAAGCAATTTCGGATTGGCCCTGCCTCTGTATCGCGTTGGATTAATCAAATAGAGTCAAAAGCATCGACCACGCGTCAGCGAAAGATCGATAAATCCGAGTTGATAAAAGATGTTGAACAATATCCAGATGCTTACCAAAAAGAACGTACAGAGCGTTTTGGCGTTTGTCAGAAGGCCATTTGGCAAGCGCTTAAAAAGCTGGGATTGACCTATAAAAAAAACTCTACGTCATCCGAAAGCCGACGAAAACGCCCGGCAGGGATTTCAACAAAAAAAACAACAGTATGAAAAAGAAGGTAAACCTATTGTTTTTATTGATGAAAGTGGTTTTTCACACGATGCCCCACGGACTCACGGCTATTCCCCAAAAGGTCAACGGTGTTTTGGCCTGAAGAACTGGGGAGCTAGGGGAAGAACAAATGTTATCGGCGCTTTATTAGGCACAACGCTGTTTGCTATCGGATTATTTGATATAGCCAAGCGACATTATTTTGATAACAGCCAGCTATGCTTCTTTGCCGCATATCAGGGCATAGGATGTAATCATTTTTAAGTCGGTTGGCTATATCAATATTAACAGCGATGTTTTCTATGCCTGGGTCACACAAGTCCTTATCCCAGTACTCCCTAAAAACAGTGTAATCATGATGGACAATGCCACTTTTCACAAAAAACATAATATTCAACAAGTCATCATCGATGCAGGGTATATGGTGGAGTATTTGCCTACATATTCGCCAGATCTTAACCCAATTGAGCATAAATGGGCACAAGCAAAAAGCAAAAAAAGAGAGATGGGTTGCGATACAGAGAGTTTGTTCTCAGTCCATATGGTGTAATCAAAATTAAGTCGCTTGGCTATACCTACCAGGAAGCCGCGAAAGCCATTAACGTCAGTCTTTCAGCGATTAGCCGGTGGGTAAGAGCCCTTCGTTTAGAACGTCAAGGGGCTTTGTTGAATAATTTAAGATACTGATTTATATAAGCATTATAAAATTTCAACGACTAATTTTTCCTCTCGGAATGGCTTTGTTGAATAATTTAACCGTTTGATTTACATCTTCTTTAGTTAGAATGCATTTACAGAGAATGTATTTTGTTAGAACGACAAATCAAATAGTTAGCACAATAAAAAGCATTCCGAGAGGCTTTGTTGAATAAATCAGAATTAGCCGACAGGATGACTCCCTCTGCTACACCTGTTATCCTATCCTGACGCTGTGTGGCATACCCAACAACGTCATACGGTTCAGCGCTTTGACCATCGCTATGGCTTCACCTACTTGAGCCTCATAGTCACGCAGGCTCAGATGGCCACCCAGCAAAGTTTTTATGCGGAACATCGCTGTTTCTGCCACTGAACGCCGGTGATAACCCACTTTCTTTTTCCACATATCATTACTCCCGCTCAGACGCTGATTCGCCACCGCATGGTTACGTTCATGGTACTTGTCCGGCCAGTATTTGGCTCCGCTTCGCGGCGGGATAAGGGGCCTGATTTTCTTTCTTAGCAACGCATCGTGGCAGTAACGGGCGTCATAAGCACCGTCTGCTGACACTTCCCTGATTTTTCGGTGGGTTTGGTTAATCAGGCCCGGCAGTGCCTGCGCATCTGTCGTTCCGCTGAGCGATAAGTCGGCACAGATAATCTCATGCGTCGCAGTGTCTGCTGCCAGATGAAGCTTGCGCCACACTCTTCGTCTGTCAGCCCCATGCTGCCTGACTTTCCATTCACCTTCGCCAAAGACCTTCAGACCGGTACTGTCGATGACCAGATGCGAGATTTCACCACGCGTTGGCGTTTTTATGCTGATACTGACGGTTTTTGCCCGCCGACTGACCAGAGAGTAGTCCGGGCAGCGCAGTGGCAGGCTCATCAGTGTAAAAACCGAGTCGACAAAGCCCTGTAATGCCCGGAGCGACAGGTTAAACACGCGCTTTATCATCAAAACCGTGGTAACAGCCATATCGGTGTAGTAAAGCGGCCGACCACGACCTTCAGGCGAAGCACTGTCAGTCCATGCAGCGATGGCCGACTCATCAAGCCAGACCGTCAGGGAGCCGCGTTGTCTGAGTGCTTTGTTGTAGGTGGGCCAGTTGGTGATTTTAAACTTTTGCTTTGCCATGGGGAGCTGCTATCGGAAGCGATGATAGTGCTTTGATCCGGCGATCCCCTGAAAGTTCGATTTATTCAACAAAGCCTATTTTATTGTATTTAACATGTTATCCGACCTATGATTTGCAAGGACTTCTTTTTGGTTTAGATAGAACACGGGTATGTCGCTGGGTAAAAATATTATTGCCGGTTTTAGAGATGACCTTGGGGCGAGAATGTGTTTTGCCCGCTCGTCAAATTCGCTCTGCTGAGGAATTTTTTCGCGCCTTTCCTGGAGTTAAAGACGTCTTTATTGATGGGACAGAGCGACCTGTCCAAAAGCCTAAGAATCTGCGTCGGCGAAAAAAAATGTATTCGGGAAAGAAAAGACAGACCACTCGAAAAGGGCTTATTATGACTGACGAAACAAGGCAAATTGGATTTATCCCCATGAGCAAAAATGGGCGCCGTCACGATAAACGCTTACTCGATAAAGTCGATATAATTCGCCATATTCCTCCTGAGGTAACCATCTGGGCAGATACCGGTTTTCAAGGTATAGATAAACAGCATCCTAATACACAAATCCCAAAAAAAGGAACTCGAAAAAGACCTTTATCGCCTGAACAAAAACAAGAAAATAAAATAATCTCGGGCATCCGTATTATAGCTAAACGACTTAATTTTGATTACATTATTTAAATGAGCTATTCAATTGATTTTAGACGTAAAGTGATATCTACACGGAAAAACGAAGGGTTGAGTATCCGAGAAACAGCGAAGCAATTTCGGATTGGCCCTGCCTCTGTATCGCGTTGGATTAATCAAATAGAGTCAAAAGCATCGACCACGCGTCAGCGAAAGATCGATAAATCCGAGTTGATAAAAGATGTTGAACAATATCCAGATGCTTACCAAAAAGAACGTGCAGAGCGTTTTGGCGTTTGTCAGAAGGCCATTTGGCAAGCGCTTAAAAAGCTGGGATTGACCTATAAAAAAAACTCTACGTCATCCGAAAGCCGACGAAAACGCCCGGCAGGGATTTCAACAAAAAAAACAACAGTATGAAAAAGAAGGTAAGCCTATTGTTTTTATTGATGAAAGTGGTTTTTCACACGATGCCCCACGGACTCACGGCTATTCCCCAAAAGGTCAACGGTGTTTTGGCCTGAAGAACTGGGGAGCTAGGGGAAGAACAAATGTTATCGGCGCTTTATTAGGCACAACGCTGTTTGCTATCGGATTATTTGATATCAATATTAACAGCGATGTTTTCTATGCCTGGGTCACACAAGTCCTTATCCCAGTACTCCCTAAAAACAGTGTAATCATGATGGACAATGCCACTTTTCACAAAAAACATAATATTCAACAAGTCATCATCGATGCAGGGTATATGGTGGAGTATTTGCCTACATATTCGCCAGATCTTAACCCAATTGAGCATAAATGGGCACAAGCAAAAAGCAAAAAAAGAGAGATGGGTTGCGATACAGAGAGTTTGTTCTCAGTCCATATGGTGTAATCAAAATTAAGTCGCTTGGCTATACCAACCGTTTTGACATCTCCGCACGCAGGCCGGCCATGGGCAGAACATCGCAAAATCGTCAACGGCATGTTCTGGATACTGTGTTCAGGTGCCCCATGGCGTGATTTACCTGAACGTTACGGCCCATGGAAAACCGTTTATAACCGTTTCAATAGATGGTCAAAGTCTGGAGTTATTAACATTATTTTTAATTGGTTACTTTCATTTCTTGATGCTCATGGACTTGTTGACTGGTCAGCCACTGCGCTGGGTGGCAGCAATATCCGTGCGCTCAAATGTGCGGCTGGCGCTCAAAAAAACATCCCGATATTACCAACGATAACAGCCTGGGTCGCTCACGAGGTGGTTATGGCACCAAAATCCACATGGCGACTGACGGAAGCGGCATCCCGCTAAATATCGTACTGAGTGCTGGGCAGGCTCACGAAAGCCTGTTCGCGTTACGACTCCTGGACGGCATTGGCGTGCAACGGCAGAACGGTAGCGGCTTTGTTGAATAATTTAAGATACTGATTTATATAAGCATTATAAAATTTCAACGACTAATTTTTCCTCTCGGAATGCTTTTTATTGTGCTAACTATTTGATTTGTCGTTCTAACAAAATACATTCTCTGTAAATGCATTCTAACTAAAGAAGATGTAAATCAAACGGTTAAATTATTCAACAAAGCCAACGGTAGCATGAAGCGTCGTGGTCATGCGGTACTGGCTGACAAAGCCTACTCTGGCAATGCACTCCGTAACAAGTTGAAAAGAAAAGGGATAAAAACGGTTATTCCCCGAAAATCAAATGAAAAACTGGCTTCAGATGAGTCTGTAAAGAATTTCGTGTAAATGGCTCCATCGCTTAACCGGAAATCCGATCTCCATACATCAACATGAATTGGCTCATAGCCGGTTTCCAGTCTCTGATTGGTAGGGTCCATTTAGCCGAGATATTATGCAAGGCTAGATAGAATAATTTTAGCACCGAGTAATCCGTTGGAAATATTCGTCGCGTTTTCGTTATCTTGCGCAATGAAGCATTTAACGACTCTATCGCGTTGTTGGTGTAGATAACCTTGCGGATCTCCGGCGGAAAATCAAAAATGACGATGAGACGTTCCCAATTATTTCTCCACGATGGGCTGATCGTCGGGAACTGCTCATCCCATTTGTCCGCGAAGGCATCCAGGGCCTCTTCAGCGCCCTCTATCGTTGCGGAACTATATAGCCAACCGACTTAAAAATGATTACATCCTATGCCCTGATATGCGGCAAAGAAGCATAGCTGGCTGTTATCAAAATAATGTCGCTTGGCTATAGATAGTGCGGAGGTCAGCAGCAACGGCTTTACGCTCTTTCCAGCCGACGTAGCGCAGCGAGTTCCGCACCTGATGCACGATGCAGAGCTGTACCCGCGTATGCGGGTAAACAGCTTCAATGGCATCAGGAAAGCCCTTCAGGCCATCGCAGCAGGCGATGAAGATGTCCTGTAGCCCACGATTTTTCAGTTCTGTCATTACAGATAACCAGAACTTGGCCCCCTCGGTTTTGGCTATCCATAGCCCCAGCAGCTCTTTTTCGCCCTGGCAGTTGATGCCTAGAGCCAAGTAAACAGACTTGTTGGTCACGGCTCCGCCGTCCTGGCTTTTGACCACAATACAGTCAAGGTAAACAATGGGATAAAACGCATCCAGCGGTCGTTGCTGCCAGCGCTTAACGTCATCCATCACGGCATTGGTCACTTGAGAAATGAAGCCAGCGGAAACATCGACCCCGTAGACTTCTTTAAAGTGAGCCTGAATATCACGGGTTGATAGCCCTCTGGAATAGAGAGAAATAATGCGGTCATCGAAGCCGTTAAGCTGCTTTTCGTGCTTACCGATCAGTGTCGGCTCGAAGGTATAGCCAAGCGACATTATTTTGATAACAGCCAGCTATGCTTCTTTGCCGCATATCAGGGCATAGGATGTAATCATTTTTAAGTCGGTTGGCTATACTGTTGCGGTCGCGCGGAATATCGAGCTCGAGCGCCCCATTTTGGCTACGTACGCTCTTGGATGTCTTGCCATTGCGTGAGTTGCCTGAATGATTACCAGCCGGGTCATGCTTAGCATACCCAAGGTGTATCTCCATCTCAGCGGCTTTGTTGAATAAATCGAACTTTCAGGGGATCGCCGGATCAAAGCACTATCATCGCTCCCGATAGCAGCTCCCCATGGCAAAGCAAAAGTTTAAAATCACCAACTGGCCCACCTACAACAAAGCACTCAGACAACGCGGCTCCCTGACGGTCTGGCTTGATGAGTCCGCCATCGCTGCATGGACTGACAGGCTTTGTTGAATAATTTAACCGTTTGATTTACATCTTCTTTAGTTAGAATGCATTTACAGAGAATGTATTTTGTTAGAACGACAAATCAAATAGTTAGCACAATAAAAAGCATTCCGAGAGGAAAAATTAGTCGTTGAAATTTTATAATGCTTATATAAATCAGTATCTTAAATTATTCAACAAAGCCGGACTGACAGTGCTTCGCCTGAAGGTCGTGGTCGGCCGCTTTACTACACCGATATGGCTGTTACCACGGTTTTGATGATAAAGCGCGTGTTTAACCTGTCGCTCCGGGCATTACAGGGCTTTGTCGACTCGGTTTTTACACTAAGCGTGTTGCTTAATAGTGAAATAAGGGTGTTTCGGTGATTGAAGTAAATTTTACGCTGTTCTGAGATGGAAATTCCAAAGACCGGCGCTAAGGAGTAAGAAGGTATCATCAATAAAGGGTCTACTATTCCGTAAAATTTGGGTCATGCAACCGAGGCGCTTGATACCCGCGATGGCGTGTTCAACTGTAATACGGATGCCCGAGATTATTTTATTTTCTTGTTTTTGTTCAGGCGATAAAGGTCTTTTTCGAGTTCCTTTTTTTGGGATTTGTGTATTAGGATGCTGTTTATCTATACCTTGAAAACCGGTATCTGCCCAGATGGTTACCTCAGGAGGAATATGGCGAATTATATCGACTTTATCGAGTAAGCGTTTATCGTGACGGCGCCCATTTTTGCTCATGGGGATAAATCCAATTTGCCTTGTTTCGTCAGTCATAATAAGCGCTTTTCGAGTGGTCTGTCTTTTCTTTCCCGAATACATTTTTTTTCGCCGACGCAGATTCTTAGGCTTTTGGACAGGTCGCTCTGTCCCATCAATAAAGACGTCTTTAACTCCAGGAAAGGCGCGAAAAAATTCCTCAGCAGAGCGAATTTGACGAGCGGGCAAAACACATTCTCGCCCCAAGGTCATCTCTAAAACCGGCAATAATATTTTTACCCAGCGACATACCCGTGTTCTATCTAAACCAAAAAGAAGTCCTTGCAAATCATAGGTCGGATAACATTTTAAATACAATAAAATAAAAAGCAGTTTATCTAATGGGGTTGGGATAAATCCTTTCTGCCCTGCACCCATCTGCCGCTCGTGATCTTTTCGATTCTTTTTCCGATAAATCAAATAACAAGCTGAAAATTCAGCGGCTAAATTTTTCAATTCTTCGACTGATAATCCAATGATTGCTTTACATAAACGATTATCTCGTAACAACCGCTCTTTGTTGATCATTTCAAACCTTTATTCTCTAAGTTAAACCTCTTTTTATTCTCAATAGCCTGACAAAAAATGCAAGTCTCTATTCAGCAACTAGTTTACTGATGAGCCTGCCACTGCGCTGCCCGGACTACTCTCTGGTCAGTCGGCGGGCAAAAACCGTCAGTATCAGCATAAAAACGCCAACGCGTGGTGAAATCTCGCATCTGGTCATCGACAGTACCGGTCTGAAGGTCTTTGGCGAAGGTGAATGGAAAGTCAGGCAGCATGGGGCTGACAGACGAAGAGTGTGGCGCAAGCTTCATCTGGCAGCAGACAGTGCGACGCATGAGATTATCTGTGCCGACTTATCGCTCAGCGGAACGACAGATGCGCAGGCACTGCCGGGCCTGATTAACCAAACCCACCGAAAAATCAGGGAAGTGTCAGCAGACGGTGCTTATGACGCCCGTTACTGCCACGATGCGTTGCTAAGAAAGAAAATCAGGCCCCTTATCCCGCCGCGAAGCGGAGCCAAATACTGGCCGGACAAGTACCATGAACGTAACCATGCGGTGGCGAATCAGCGTCTGAGCGGGAGTAATGATATGTGGAAAAAGAAAGTGGGTTATCACCGGCGTTCAGTGGCAGAAACAGCGATGTTCCGCATAAAAACTTTGCTGGGTGGCCATCTGAGCCTGCGTGACTATGAGGCTCAAGTAGGTGAAGCCATAGCGATGGTCAAAGCGCTGAACCGTATGACGTTGTTGGGTATGCCACACAGCGTCAGGATAGGATAACAGGTGTAGCAGAGGGAGTCATCCTGTCGGCTAATTCTGATTTATTCAACAAAGCCCATCTCAGCTTGAAGAACCCGTTCCGCCAGTCTTTTAGTCAGCTCCTTGAGTAGGCCTGATTCACCCAGAAGCTCCTGAGGGGAGTGGCAATCCTGAAGCAGTTGGTCAATAAGTTCGTTGCTGATAGGCATTTTTTGTCCTCTGAAGGTTTTCCTCAAAATGCCATTTACACAGATCTTTTTACACTCTCCTTCTGATGGACGCTCACAACTTTATCGTGATGCTTATCGCCGTCGCAACGTTGTAGAAAGATGTTTTGGCCGTTTAAAGGAATATAGACGGATTGCCACACGTTATGAAAAAACGGCAAGAAACTATTTAGCAATGGTTAAACTGGGCTGCATCGGCTTTGTTGAATAAATCGAACTTTCAGGGGATCGCCGGATCAAAGCACTATCATCGCTCCCGATAGCAGCTCCCCATGGCAAAGCAAAAGTTTAAAATCACCAACTGGCCCACCTACAACAAAGCACTCAGACAACGCGGCTCCCTGACGGTCTGGCTTGATGAGTCGGCCATCGCTGCATGGACTGACAGTGCTTCGCCTGAAGGTCGTGGTCGGCCGCTTTACTACACCGATATGGCTGTTACCACGGTTTTGATGATAAAGCGCGTGTTTAACCTGTCGCTCCGGGCATTACAGGGCTTTGTCGACTCGGTTTTTACACTGATGAGCCTGCCACTGCGCTGCCCGGACTACTCTCTGGTCAGTCGGCGGGCAAAAACCGTCAGTATCAGCATAAAAACGCCAACGCGTGGTGAAATCTCGCATCTGGTCATCGACAGTACCGGTCTGAAGGTCTTTGGCGAAGGTGAATGGAAAGTCAGGCAGCATGGGGCTGACAGACGAAGAGTGTGGCGCAAGCTTCATCTGGCAGCAGACAGTGCGACGCATGAGATTATCTGTGCCGACTTATCGCTCAGCGGAACGACAGATGCGCAGGCACTGCCGGGCCTGATTAACCAAACCCACCGAAAAATCAGGGAAGTGTCAGCAGACGGTGCTTATGACGCCCGTTACTGCCACGATGCGTTGCTAAGAAAGAAAATCAGGCCCCTTATCCCGCCGCGAAGCGGAGCCAAATACTGGCCGGACAAGTACCATGAACGTAACCATGCGGTGGCGAATCAGCGTCTGAGCGGGAGTAATGATATGTGGAAAAAGAAAGTGGGTTATCACCGGCGTTCAGTGGCAGAAACAGGCTTTGTTGAATAATTTAAAATACTGATTTAAATGGGTATTATAAAATTTTAACGACTAAATTTTACTACCGTAATGCTTTTTATTGTGCTAACTATTTGATTTATCGCTCTAACAAAATACATTTTCTGTACATGCATCCCACCTAAAGAAGTTGTAAATCAAAACGTTAAATTATTCAACAAAGCCGCAGAAACAGAGATGTTCCGCATAAAAACTTTGCTGGGTGGCCATCTGAGCCTGCGTGACTATGAGGCTCAAGTAGGTGAAGCCATAGCGATGGTCAAAGCGCTGAACCGTATGACGTTGTTGGGTATGCCACACAGCGTCAGGATAGGATAACAGGTGTAGCAGAGGGAGTCATCCTGTCGGCATTCAACAAAGCCGGCTGCATCCGCTTGTTTTACGCCCGGTTACGTAATTAAGGGGCTTTGTTGAATAATTTAACCGTTTGATTTACATCTTCTTTAGTTAGAATGCATTTACAGAGAATGTATTTTGTTAGAACGACAAATCAAATAGTTAGCACAATAAAAAGCATTCCGAGAGGAAAAATTAGTCGTTGAAATTTTATAATGCTTATATAAATCAGTATCTTAAATTATTCAACAAAGCCTAATTAAGGGACACAGCCTAGAACATTAGGGTCAATACCTTCTGTTAATCATTTTTATAAATATTATATTTTCTATTCTATTCATGTTTTTAGAAGGGGGTAAAATGATTAATCAGACTTCAACTTTATCATCTTACTGCAATAGCTTGAACACATATAAACAAGATGTTATTTGTGATCAGGTTAGTGTCTTTAGAGATGTTGTTGATTCTTCGAAAAATAAAGTGCATCTCAGTGATGATGCGAAAAAAATATTGAACGTGATAACGCTAGGTTTGAGTCATTATATCATTCAGTTCATCGAATGGCGTTTGAGTGAAACCGCATTAGCTGACTATATAGAAGTTACGGAAACATTGATAAATGCCTTCGATACTGAGACGCAATGTATAAAAATCCCTTTAGGAAAAGGAAAACACATTGAGTTTAATCAAGCAGCAAGTGAGGGGGAAAATTTCGAAACGATAGTCACTGAAATACACCCTAAAATATTCAGGACACTGAAATATAAAGATCAAGAATTAAAAATTAACAAATCATTGTCACAGATAGCAGAAATGTTGGTAGCCGATGTAATAAATAACAAAGAGAGACTAGAGAGTCGATTTACCAGTCTTATCACTCGCGCTGAATGTATACATGAACGCTTGGTGAAAAAACAAGAAGAAAGTACAGTGGCTCCGGATACGAACTTGCGCCATGATATTACTCACCCGATGAAGTATGAGAAAAAAACGGTATCTGCTAAATTAAATGAACTTCACACTGACGGAACATCCTTATTGACCTATTTAAGTAAAGGAAAGACGTTTTTGGGGATGAAGTTTGATGAGCATAAAGTGTTGGGTGTAACATCTTTGAGTGGAAAGAAATACATCTTTAGTCTTTCTCATGGAGAACTAAAGAATATAGGCCATGAGGATGGTGTCTGTTATTTTAAATTAAGTATTGGGCGGAAAAAAAAGTCTAAAGATATACTAAAGGTTTATAATGAATTGGTCAATATAGCAAATAAATATGGACTTACGGACCATAATATTAAAGTTTTTGCTAAAGAAAAGAATCCTGACTTGAATTTTCAGATAAATAATACAGAAGGGTATTTGAAACACGTTAACGATCACAACCCATTTTTGGAGAATAAAAAACCGTTAAGTTATATGTACTAGCTCAGACCTGATCTGACGAGACTGTAAAATAATCTGTGTAAATGGCATTTTGAGGAAAACCTTCAAAGGATAACAAAATGCCTATCAGCAACGAACTTATTGACCAACTGCTTCAAGATTGTCACTCCCCTCAGGATCTGCTGGGTGAATCAGGCCTACTCAAGGTGCTGACTAAAAGACTGGCGGAACGGGTTCTTGAAGCTGAGATGGAGATGCACCTTGGGTATGCTAAGCATGACCCGGCAGGTAATCATTCAGGCAACTCCCGCAATGGCAAGACATCAAAAAGCGTACGTAGCCAAAATGGGGAGATCGAGCTCGATATTCCGCGCGACCGCAACAGTACCTTCGAGCCGACACTGATCGGTAAGAACGAAAAACAGCTTAACGGCTTCGATGACCGCATTATTTCTCTCTATTCCAGAGGGTTATCAACCCGTGATATTCAGGCACACTTTAAAGAAGTCTACGGGGTCGATGTTTCCGCTGGCTTCATTTCTCAAGTGACCAATGCTGTGATGGATGAAGTTAAGCGCTGGCAGCAACGGCCGCTGGATGCGCTTTATCCCATTGTTTACCTTGACTGTATTGTTGTCAAAAGCCAGGACGGCGGAGCCGTGGCCAACAAGTCTGTTTATCTGGCCCTCGGCGTCAACGGCCAGGGCGAAAAAGAGCTGCTGGGGCTATGGATAGCCAAAACTGAGGGGGCCAAGTTCTGGTTATCTGTGATGACAGAACTGAAAAATCGTGGGCTAAAGGACATCTTCGTCGCCTGCTGCGATGGCCTGAAAGGCTTTCCTGATGCCATTGAAGCTGTTTACCCGCATACGCGGGTACAGCTCTGCATTGTGCATCAGGTGCGGAACTCGCTGCGCTACGTCGGCTGGAAAGAGCGTAAGGCCGTTGCTGCTGACCTGCGCACCATCTATAGTTCCGCAACGCTAGAGGGCGCTGAAGAGGCCCTGGATGCCTTCGCGGCCAAATGGGGGCTTTGTTGAATAATTTAACCGTTTGATTTACATCTTCTTTAGTTAGAATGCATTTACAGAGAATGTATTTTGTTAGAACGACAAATCAAATAGTTAGCACAATAAAAAGCATTCCGAGAGGAAAAATTAGTCGTTGAAATTTTATAATGCTTATATAAATCAGTATCTTAAATTATTCAACAAAGCCCCAAATGGGATGAGCAGTTCCCGACGATCAGCCTGTCGTGGAGAAATAATTGGGAACGTCTCATCGTCATTTTTGACTTTCCGCCGGAGATCCGCAAGGTTATCTACACCACCAACGCGATAGAGTCGTTAAATGCTTCATTGCGCAAGATAACGAAAACGCGACGAATATTTCCAACGGATGACTCGGTGATAAAATTACTCTATCTAGCCTTGCATAATATCTCTGCTAAATGGACCTTGCCAATCAGAGACTGGAAACCTGCTATGAGCCAATTCATGTTGATGTATGGAGAACGAATCTCCGGTTAAGCAATGGAGCCATTTACACAAAATTCTTTACAGACTCGATCTGACAGTTACCGGTTATTTATACAGGTGTCTGTCAGATTACATCCGGTTCAGATCCTTTTCTGCCCAGACCCGTTTTCCATCAAGTAACGTGGCCATTGGCGTTCGCCCGCAGCACATTTTTCCCTGATGAGTTCGCTCATTATTAAGCGTGTTGCTTAATAGTGAAATAAGGGTGTTTCGGTGATTGAAGTAAATTTTACGCTGTTCTGAGATGGAAATTCCAAAGACCGGCGCTAAGGAGTAAGAAGGTATCATCAATAAAGGTTCTACGATTCCGTAAAATTTGGGTCATGCAACCGAGGCGCTTGATACCCGCGATGGCGTGTTCAACTGTAATACGGATGCCCGAGATTATTTTATTTTCTTGTTTTTGTTCAGGCGATAAAGGTCTTTTTCGAGTTCCTTTTTTTGGGATTTGTGTATTAGGATGCTGTTTATCTATACCTTGAAAACCGGTATCTGCCCAGATGGTTACCTCAGGAGGAATATGGCGAATTATATCGACTTTATCGAGTAAGCGTTTATCGTGACGGCGCCCATTTTTGCTCATGGGGATAAATCCAATTTGCCTTGTTTCGTCAGTCATAATAAGCCCTTTTCGAGTGGTCTGTCTTTTCTTTCCCGAATACATTTTCTTTCGCCGACGCAGATTCTTAGGCTTTTGGACAGGTCGCTCTGTCCCATCAATAAAGACGTCTTTAACTCCAGGAAAGGCGCGAAAAAATTCCTCAGCAGAGCGAATTTGACGAGCGGGCAAAACACATTCTCGCCCCAAGGTCATCTCTAAAACCGGCAATAATATTTTTACCCAGCGACATACCCGTGTTCTATCTAAACCAAAAAGAAGTCCTTGCAAATCATAGGTCGGATAACATTTTAAATACAATAAAATAAAAAGCAGTTTATCTAATGGGGTTGGGATAAATCCTTTCTGCCCTGCACCCATCTGCCGCTCGTGATCTTTTCGATTCTTTTTCCGATAAATCAAATAACAAGCTGAAAATTCAGCGGCTAAATTTTTCAATTCTTCGACTGATAATCCAATGATTGCTTTACATAAACGATTATCTCGTAACAACCGCTCTTTGTTGATCATTTCAAACCTTTATTCTCTAAGTTAAACCTCTTTTTATTCTCAATAGCCTGACAAAAAATGCAAGTCTCTATTCAGCAACTAGTTTATTGTAATGCCACAACCAGTTGTCCAGATCTGCCTGCAGGCTCTCCAGGTCCCCATATAACTTCTTGCGGAACGTAACCTGATAAAAATCCTGCAAAATCGTTTTATGGAAGCGCTCGCAGATGGGCTTTGTTGAATAATTTAACCGTTTGATTTACATCTTCTTTAGTTAGAATGCATTTACAGAGAATGTATTTTGTTAGAACGACAAATCAAATAGTTAGCACAATAAAAAGCATTCCGAGAGGAAAAATTAGTCGTTGAAATTTTATAATGCTTATATAAATCAGTATCTTAAATTATTCAACAAAGCCTCGCAGATGCCGTTCGTTTGCGGAGACATCGCCTTCGTTTTTGTGTGGTCGATATCGTTGATGGCCAGATACAGCTGGTAATCATGCTGCTCCACCTTACCACAGTACTCCGTTCCCCTG
The DNA here is from genome assembly GCF_052050035.1 of Symbiopectobacterium purcellii. Taxonomy (GTDB): domain Bacteria; phylum Pseudomonadota; class Gammaproteobacteria; order Enterobacterales; family Enterobacteriaceae; genus Symbiopectobacterium; species Symbiopectobacterium purcellii_A. The sequence goes on along the minus strand of NZ_CP189882.1, from coordinate 332,201 downwards.
TCGGTCAGTATTCTCAGCATCGGCAGTCCCTGAGCCTCGTAGAACGGCAGTACGCGATCATTTAGCAGGTCGGCGGCAGTGATCGGCGTTTTACTCGTATAAAGCTTGCAGTGTGCCACTTTCGAGTACGTATCCACGAACGTCTGCTGGTAGATACGGCCCACCGCTTTCAGATTGCCAACGTAGAAGGTGTCCTGCGACCCGAGATAACCCGGATGAGCCGTCTCGATTTCGCCGCTGGCCTCATCATCATGCGCCTTTTTCTCCAGCGCTGCGATTTGGACATCGGTAAGCACGATGCCTTCTCTGGCAACTTTTTCCTCAAGCGCCTTCAGGCGTTTACGGAAGTTCTCCAGATCGTGCCGTTGCCAGATGGACCGCACGCCGCTGCCGGAGATAAATACGCCTTTTTTACGCAGCTCATTACTGGTCCGGTGCTGCCCGTGGGCCGGGAACTCAACGGCATATTCAACAACCGCGCGTTCAGTGGCTTCGTCGGCGCGGTTCTTCAGGTTGGGAACCCGGCGGTTCTGGTTAACCAGTGCATCGATGCCACCTTCAGCAGCCAGTTCCTAATAACGGTAAAACGTGTCGCGCGACACGCCCATGATCTTGCAGGCTTTTGATACGTTACCAAGTTCTTCGGCGAGATTGAGCAGGCCGGCTTTGTGTTTGATGATGGGACTGTTAGTATGAAGCATGAGAGTTACCTCGCGTTTTGTTTAAGGATTAGACACCCATATCAAAACCGGTGACTCTCAACCTTTCAAGGTCATGTGTCAGATCAAGTCGCGACTAATACAAGTTATAAGACTCGTTAATGTAGTACCCATCCTTGTAACGTGTAAATCAATGAACGGTAGAAAGCATCATTCTCTGTAATATTAAGTAGTACCATCAGTTATTACTGGCAATATATTTTTGCCAACTGGATTTGAGTTGCTCAGCATTTTCTACACTGTCACAGCTGGCGGGAAAATCTTTTCCCGCTTTTCCCCACTCCTCCAGTCGGGTTGCATGGCACAATGTTGCTTGTCCATCCTGATAACCCTGTAAGTAATGTGAGCGATCAATGGCTGTATCACCAGACCATTCCACCAGTGCATCGTTATCTTTCACCACGTTTCCGGCCATGGCATCGTTGAGCCCCATGTTATACCAGACGGAATGGGATTTTTCCGGTGACGGTGTCTGAGAGGTTTGACAACTGGCAAGCAACAATGTCAGGCATAATACGTATCCGAATCTCATCCCATTATCCTTATCAGAGGGCGGTTTCTGTCGGTATCAAGCAATACCCAGCTTCTCTTTCAAACTTTTTAAATAGCGTCGGCTCACAGGAATATGTTTACCGGTGTGGGTAATGACTTCTGCACCACCGTTATCCATCAACTGTATTTCCTGAAGCAGCTCTGTGTTCACCATATATTGGCGATGACAGCGTACAAAAGGCGTTTTCTCTTCCAGCGTTTTTAGCGATAGCTGGGTATAACCTGACTGATTAAGCCCTACTACATGGACGCCGCTCAGTTCTGAACAGAGGTATTCCACTTCCTCAATTTTAAGAAGAAAAATACGGTTGTGGCCGTGGCACGGGATATGCCTCAGTTGTGGCTCCGCAATAAGTTGTACATTTTTATTTACGGATGTGCCGCGACGAAGACGATTGAGGGTTTTTGCCAGGCGCTGGTTGTCCAGCGGCTTAAGCAAATAATCAAAGGCATGTTCCTCAAAAGCGCGCACCGCGTATTCGTCATAGGCGGTGACAAAAACAACGTAAGGCATGCTGTCAGGATCGAGCATGGCAACCAGTTCCAACCCACTGATTTTCGGCATCTGGATATCAAGAAAGATCACATCCGGTTGAAGCCGGTTAATCATCGGTATCGCTTCCAGTGCGTTGCTGCACTGCGCTATCACCTCGATATCATCTTCTTTATCCAGTAGTAGCAACAACTCTTCACGAGCCAGTTGCTCGTCATCAATTAGGATGGCTCTCAGCATGCTTTCCTCCTGTTGCATTGATTCTATCACTATTTGCATTGAGATAAGCGAGGAAAGCCGGCGGCAAGCAAAGCGAACGCATTATTCAAGTGTACAGTGTATTAGTAATTTTAAACTTACACTCCATGGATTGAAATCTTTACATGGTGTGGTATCTTGAACTCAATATGGAGGCGGAAAGCGCGCTACGCTACTCAAGAACTGTCCAGGAAAATGAACATGCAAAAAGATTCGCTCAACAACATCAATATTGCCGATGAACAAGTACTGATTACGCCCGATGAGATTAAAGCAAAATATCCCCTCAATAAGCAAGAAGAGCAGGCCATTTCCACGGCGCGCCGAACCATTTCCGATATTATCCAAGGGCGTGATAACCGTTTATTGGTGGTGTGTGGACCCTGTTCCATTCACGACACGGATGCTGCGTTGGAGTATGCCCGCCGGTTGCATACGCTATCAGCCGAATTGAGCGATCGGTTGTACATCGTAATGCGCGTTTATTTTGAAAAACCGCGTACTACCGTCGGTTGGAAAGGTCTGATCAATGACCCTTATATGGATGGCTCCTTCGATGTAGAGGCGGGTTTACACATTGCACGTGAGCTGCTGCTCAACCTGGTAAATATGGGGCTGCCTTTGGCGACAGAAGCATTGGATCCCAACAGCCCACAATATCTGGGCGATCTGTTCAGCTGGTCAGCGATTGGTGCGCGTACCACTGAATCGCAGACGCACCGCGAAATGGCATCTGGCCTCTCGATGCCTGTAGGTTTCAAGAACGGCACCGATGGTAGCCTGGGTACGGCCATTAATGCGATGAAAGCAGCGGCAATGCCGCACCGTTTTGTGGGGATCAACCAAACCGGCCTGGTGTGCCTGTTGCAAACCCAGGGTAACAGCGACGGCCATGTTATTTTGCGTGGTGGCAAACAGCCAAACTACAGTGCACAAGACGTAGCGGAATGTGAAAAACAGATGCAGGCGGCGGGCTTAACGCCTTCACTCATGATAGATTGCAGCCATGGCAACTCGAATAAAGATTACCGTCGCCAACCGCAGGTGGTGTCATCCATTGTCGAGCAAATTAAAGCGGGTAACCGTTCCATTATTGGCATGATGCTGGAAAGTCATATCCATGAAGGTAATCAGTCATCGGAGCAACAGCGTTCGGCAATGCAATATGGCGTATCGGTGACGGATGCCTGCATCAATTGGGAAAGCACCGATGCGTTGCTGAGATCGGTGCATCAGGAGCTAGGGGCGGTACGCCGTTCATCGTTGGGAGAATAACAGAACATGGTTGCAGAACTGACCGCGTTGCGGGATCAGATTGATGAGGTGGATAAGGCGCTGCTGGGGTTGTTGGCGCGTAGGCTGGCATTAGTGGCAGAAGTCGGAGAAGTAAAAAGCCGCTATGGTCTCCCTCTCTATGATCCCGATCGCGAGGCTGCAATGCTGCGTTCTCGCCGTGAAGAGGCTGAGGCTCTCAACGTGCCAGCGGATCTTATTGAGGATGTTCTGCGCCGGGTGATGCGAGAATCCTACGCCAGTGAAAATGACAAAGGTTTTAAGACTCTGTGTCCGCAACTGCGACCTGTTGTCATTGTGGGAGGACGTGGGCAGATGGGACGTATGTTCGAAAAAATGTTGCGTCTGTCCGGCTATGAAGTAAGGCTGTTGGAAAAAGAGGACTGGCCTCAGGCTGAGAGCCTGTTGGCGGATGCTGGCATGGTGATCGTTAGCGTGCCCATTCATGTGACAGAACAGGTGATTGCACAGTTACCGCGCCTGCCGGAGGATTGTATTCTGGTGGATCTGGCGTCGGTGAAAAATGGGCCGTTGCAGGCGATGCTGGCGGCACATTCCGGCCCGGTAGTCGGCTTGCACCCGATGTTCGGACCAGACAGCGGTAGCCTTGCCAAGCAGGTCGTGGTGTATTGTGATGGTCGCCAGCCTGAAGCTTACCAATGGTTGTTGGAGCAGATTCAGGTATGGGGCGCCCGACTGCATCGCATCAGTGCGGTTCAACACGATCAAAATATGATGTTTATTCAGGCGTTGCGTCACTTTGCCACGTTTGCCTACGGGTTGCATTTGGCGGAAGAGAATGTGCAGCTTGAGCAGTTGCTTGCGTTGTCTTCACCGATTTACCGGTTGGAGTTGGTGATGGTCGGGCGGTTGTTCGCACAAGACCCGCAGCTTTATGCCGATATCATCATGTCATCCGAAAATAATCTGGCCCTGATCAAACGCTATTACGCCCGTTTCGGCGAAGCGATTGCACTGTTGGAAAGCAAAGACAAAGCGGCGTTTATCGCCAGCTTCAAGAAAGTAAAGCACTGGTTTGGCGATTATGCCCAGCGCTTTCAGGTGGAAAGTCGCGCTTTGCTGAAACAGGCTAATGATAGCCGCATCTAGATAGCCGCCATGGTGCTCCCAGCCAAGCGGCTGGGAGCGCTATACTCAGTGCATCTCAACGGGGACGACGTTCTCACTCGGGTAACAGCCAAGCACTTTCAGCGAGCGCGTAATGCCCGATAGCTCTTTCAGTGCTTTTTGTAATTCATCCCCGCGCAAGTTAGCCTGCACATCAATATAAAATATCTCTTCCCAGGTTTTACCGTAAATAGGACGAGATTCCAGTTTTGTCATAATGATGCTGTGTTCGCGTAGCACCAGCAGTGCTTCCACTAATGCCCCCGATTGCTGACCCGTCGCCATAATCAAGGTGGTTTTGGCAGGTACTTGCTCAGAGACATCAATCGGCTTACGTGCCAACACGATAAAGCGGGTGGTGTTTTGGGTCTGGTTCGCCAGGTTATGTTCCAGCACGCGCAGTTGATAAAGTAATCCACCGGCCTCGCTGCCGAGCGCAGCGGCGTGGGGCGAATTCAATGAGGCGACTTTTTCCATCGCAGCCGCGGTACTTTCACAATACTCGATTTTCCACTGTGGATAGCGCTGGATAAAATTGCTGCACTGTTGGAAGGGCTGGGGATGGCTGTAGACGGTCGTGATTTGGCATAAGTCAGTGTCAGTAGCGACCAGCATACAGTGATCGATGGGGTGGGTGAGTTCGCCCACAATCGACAGCCCGGTATGTTGCAGGAGGTCGTACACATCATTGATTGCACCCGACGTGGTGTTCTCAATGGGCAGAACGCCGTAGTCCGCCTGACCGGTTTCCACCATCGCGAAGATATCCTGAAACTTCTGGCAGCCGCACTCAAACAACTGTTCAAAATGGCGCGCGGCGTATTGCCGGGCTGCCAGATGGGAGTAGGAGCCTTTAGGGCCAAGAAAGGCGACACGCGCCGAGTGGGCTCCGGTGGGGTTAAGATGGTGCTGCAACAGTGCCTGCTGCGTTAGCACTGAGTCTTCAATAATCAGTTGAAACAGGCGCGTAATATAGTGCCCATCAAGATGATGGGGCTTTGCCGCCTCGATAAGCTTATCCAGCAAATCTCTTTCTCGTTCTTTGTCGCGAATCGGGCGATGCGTATGTAATTTCGCGCGTGCCACTTCCAATGCCAACTCTCGCCGTTCGGCCAGCAGTTCAAGCAGTTTTAAATCCAACTCGGTGATGCGCTCACGTAAGGCCAGTAAAGGGTTGTCTGTCATGGTTGTGTTACCTGTAAGCTCATTTTTATCCATACAGTGCGTATAAATAAGTGCATAAAAAAAGCCCCCTGTTCAGGAGGCTTTCTGGTTCGTCTTCGTATTCTTTCAATATGACGAATCGCCTCCCAATCAGGGTAAGGTAAAAAAGAATACGAAGAAAAACGGTGTATGGCTCATTGGTTACCTGTTAAGCGCTGGCGCTTTCGTGGGGAAAAAGTACCCCTGTAAAGTAACTGTTGGCTTTTCGTTCTGTCAACTAAAAAGCGAAGGCGTCTTATCCTCAGAAACAACAACGCGCCCTGACGGCGCGTTGTTGGCTACTGTTATTTGAAGATTTCGGTTACAACAACTCAATACCTGCGTCTTTGGCACCGGCCGTTGTTGCCCGACGTGCTTCTCCCTTATGCTGCATTTTGTTCAGTTGGCGCTCCAGTTTCGCGAGCAGCTCATTAATGGCAGCGTACATATCCTCGTGCTTGGCGCTGGCAACCAAGGGACCATTGGGCGTACTGATGGTCGCGTCGACAACAAAACCCACCGGTTCTTTGGATAAAATAATATGTGGGTTAATCAGGTGAGTTTGCCATTTATCCAGCTTGGTTAGACGGTCTTCGACATGCTGACGTATTGCGGGGGTGATTTCCATTTGCTTACTGGTAATGTTGATCGTCATATAACATACCTCTCTGCTTTTGCCGTCTCACTTAGATAACTTCAGCATAGCCGTAAATGGGATAAAAATCGTGATCTACATCACTTTTATTTGGCTGGTCGGATCACCTCGTTGCAATTTGTGAAGCACATAGAGGAAGCGTGACGCAAGGCTTGAGACCTGATGCAACTGGTGGCATTATCAATGAGATCGATGGCGTCCAGACAAGGTCAGTGGCGGGATGATGCTCGGATACTGTTCCGACGTTGGAATAACAAAACGGCAAACCAAGGTTGCCGTTTTTTTTATGTTTACACGTGTGCTTAGGCCGGGGCGTGTTGCTTTCTGGTTAAGCGGGATTAGCCTCGACGATTTTCGCGACTTTATCCGCCTGACCCAGCAGTCGGAGTTCTCTGTAAGCATTTTCCATCAACGGAAGCGCTCTTTTCGTCGCTAGCGTGTCTGGGAAATCTCGCATCATTTGTTCTACACGATTAACAACGGCGACGTAGGCACCGCGTTTGGTGTAATATTCGGCGACGGAGAGTTCGTATTTAGCTAAACGTTCTTTCAGGAATACCAGACGTTTGCCCGCATCCGTGGCAAACTGGCTGCGGGGATACGCTTGCAGCAACTGGCGGAAGTCACGAAATGCCGCGCGTGCATATTGCGGATCGCGGTCAGAGCGGTCAACGCCGAAGAACCCCTGAAGTGCGCTATCATCCTGAGCCATGTTGGTTAAACCACGCATGTACAGCGCATAGTCCACACTCGGGTGTGTAGGGTTAAGCCGCAGGAAACGATCGATTGAGGCTTGCGCCATCGCCAGTTCTGCGGATTTGTAGTAAGCATAAATCAGGTCAAGCTGCACTTGCTGAGAATAGGGCCCGAAAGGATATCGGTTATCCAATGCTTCCAACTGCATGATTGCTGCTTTAAAGTGACTGTCCTGCAATTTTTGTTGAGCGGTAGCATAAATTTCAGAAGGCGGACTGTCGGGAACCGTATCCTTGGAGCTGTTGGAACAACCCGCCAGCGCCAGGCTCAACGTGGCTGCAGCCACCAGATATTTCATACGCATCATAACGTTTTGATTATCCTCACAGTGTTATGCCGGGAGACTGGCCGTTACGCTCCCGGGTAAGACTAGCTACAACAGTACATTATTTTAAACGGCATCGCCGCGAAAACCCAACGTTAACGAAGAAGCTGCAACTATGGCACAACAAGTACAACTCACCGCAACGGTGGCTGAGTCTCAACTCGGTCAACGGTTAGATCAGGCTTTGGCCGAATTGTTCCCTGATTATTCACGTTCTCGCATAAAAGAATGGATCTTGGACGATCGGGTACAGATTAACGGCAATGTGATAAATAAGCCAAAAGAGAAAGTGTTAGGCGGTGAAGCCATTACGATTGATGCCTTGATCGATGAAGAGGTTCGCTGGGAAGCACAAGATATCGCACTGGATATCGTTTATGAAGATCAAGACATTCTGGTGATCAATAAACCCCGCGATCTGGTGGTTCACCCTGGTGCGGGCAATCCGGACGGTACCGTGCTGAATGCGTTGCTGCACCATTATCCGGCTATTGGTGACGTACCGCGTGCTGGTATTGTACACCGCCTGGATAAAGACACCACGGGGTTGATGGTGGTAGCGAAAACCGTGCCAGCGCAAACGCGATTGGTGGAATCGCTCCAGGCGCGTGAAATCACGCGTGAGTACGAAGCTGTTGCGATTGGTCGCATGACGGCGGGCGGCACGGTCAATGAACCGATGAGTCGCCATCCCACCAAACGCACCCATATGTCAGTGCATCCCATGGGAAAACCGGCAGTGACCCATTACCGCATTATGGAGCATTTCCGTAACCACACGCGTCTGCGTCTGCGTCTTGAAACCGGTCGTACACACCAGATTCGTGTTCATATGGCGCACATTAACCACCCGCTGGTGGGCGATCAACTTTATGGCGGCCGTCCTCGCTTGCCTAAGGGGGCATCAGAGGAACTGGTGACCGCACTGCGCTCGTTCGATCGTCAGGCGTTACACGCGACCATGCTGCGCCTTTATCATCCGATCAGTGGGATAGAAATGGAGTGGCATGCCCCCATACCACAAGATATGGTTGATTTGATTGAGGTATTAAAAGCGGACGCTGAAGCGTTCAAAGATCAATATGACTGGTGAGAGAGGCTGATGACGAGCGAACTGATACTGCCTGACTGGCCTGCACTGCAACGTGTGCGCGCCTGTAGTACCACGCGAAGGGGAGGCGTGAGCCAAACGCCCTATGATTCGTTGAATCTTGGTGCGCACGTGGGCGATCGGCCAGAGGCGGTGTTAGATAATCGTCAGCGACTGGTCACATTGGAGGATTTGCCTGCTATGCCACAGTGGCTAAATCAAGTGCATGGAACGCAGGTGATTTCATTAGCGTCTTCAGTGTCAGGCGTACCGACCGGCGATGCCGCGTACACCAATCAACCCAGTCTGGTGTGTGCGGTAATGACGGCAGACTGTTTGCCGGTGCTGTTTTGCTCGGATAGCGGTGATGAAGTGGCTGCCGCGCACGCGGGTTGGCGCGGCTTGTGTTCTGGCGTGCTGGAGGCAACATTGCATCATTTTCGCGCACCCACATCGTCCGTGATGGCATGGCTTGGGCCGGCGATCGGGCCGCAGGCGTTTGAGGTTGGCCCAGAGGTACGTGATGCATTTATTGAACAGCACACTGCTGCCGCAGACGCATTTATCGCTAAGGGTAACAAGTTTATTGCCGATATCTACCAGCTAGCGCGTTTGCGCTTGCAAGCTCAAGGAGTGACGAAAATTTTTGGTGGCGATGCCTGTACTGTGACTCAGGCCGACAAATTTTTCTCGTATCGCCGCGATGGAACCACTGGTCGTATGGCAAGTTTAATCTGGCTGATATAACCTACTGAATTAAGACGATCCATGGCAAGTAACTGCATTCCTCCTATTATTACTGGCAAAATAATCTTGAAATTTTGAGGGATGACCTCATTTAATCTCCAGTAGCAATTTTGACCAGTATGTATGGGAGGAGTTATGCGTCTGGATCGTCTTACCAATAAATTCCAGCTTGCCCTTGCGGATGCGCAATCTCTTGCGCTCGGTAAGGATCATCAGTTTATCGACCCGTTACACGTCATGAGTGCGTTGTTGCAGCAGGAAGGCGGCACGGTCAGCCCGCTGTTGACCACGGCAGGTGTAAACACGGTTCGCTTTAAAAACGACATTGAGCAGGCCATCGCACTCTTACCTCAGGTGCAGGGCGTTGATGACGATGTGCAACCCTCCAATGAATTCGTCCGTACTCTCAATCTGTGTGACAAGATTGCACAGAAGCGCGGCGATGCATTTATCTCTTCCGAACTGTTTTTGCTGGCGGCGCTGGACACGCGCGGCACGTTGAGCGATCTCCTTGCTCGGGCTGGGGCAACCAAAGAAGCCGTCTCTAAAGCCATTGATCAGGTACGTGGTGGTGAACAGGTGAACGACCAAAATGCGGAAGATCAACGACAAGCGCTAAAGAAATTCACCATCGATTTAACCGAACGCGCTGAACAAGGCAAATTGGACCCGGTGATTGGCCGTGATGAGGAAATTCGCAGAACCATACAGGTACTGCAACGCCGTACTAAAAATAACCCGGTGTTGATCGGTGAACCTGGCGTCGGGAAAACGGCAATCGTAGAAGGATTAGCACAGCGTATCGTCAACGGCGAAGTGCCTGAAGGGCTGAAACACAAACGTGTGCTGTCGTTAGATATGGGGGCATTGATTGCCGGTGCCAAATACCGTGGTGAATTCGAAGAGCGCCTGAAAGGCGTGCTAAACGATCTGGCAAAACAGGAAGGCAGCGTCATCCTGTTTATCGATGAGTTGCATACTATGGTTGGCGCGGGTAAGGCGGACGGTGCAATGGATGCGGGTAACATGCTGAAGCCCGCATTGGCGCGCGGCGAGTTGCATTGCGTCGGCGCTACCACGCTGGATGAGTACCGGCAATACATTGAGAAAGACGCTGCCCTGGAACGCCGATTCCAAAAGGTGTTTGTGGCGGAACCCAATGTTGAAGACACCATTGCGATTTTGCGTGGGCTTAAAGAACGTTATGAATTGCACCATCACGTACAGATCACTGACCCGGCGATTGTGGCGGCGGCCATGTTGTCGCACCGCTATATTGCCGACAGACAACTGCCGGATAAAGCCATTGACCTGATTGATGAAGCCGCATCAAGCATTCGTATGCAGATGGATTCGAAACCGGAATCACTGGATCGCTTGGACAGGCGCATCATCCAGTTAAAGCTGGAACAGCAGGCGCTGAAAAAAGAATCTGACGAGGCCAGCCAAAAGCGGCTGTCCTTGCTGAACGAAGAGCTTGAGCAGAAAGAACGCTACTACTCCAAACTTGAAGAAGAGTGGAAAGCCGAGAAAGCCTCTCTGAGCGGTACGCAAAATATCAAGGCCGCGTTGGAACAAACGAAGATCGAACTGGAGCAGGCGCGTCGTCAGGGTGATCTCGCCCGCATGTCGGAGTTGCAGTATGGGCGCTTGCCCGAGCTTGAAAAACAGCTAGCAGCGGCGACGCAGGCGGAAGGGAAAACCATGCACCTGCTACGCAACAAAGTGACCGACGCCGAAATTGCTGAAGTGCTGGCAAGATGGACGGGAATTCCCGTTGCGCGCATGCTGGAAAGTGAACGAGACAAGCTGCTGCGTATGGAGCAAGAACTTCATCAGCGCGTTATTGGGCAAGATGAAGCTGTCACCGCTGTGGCGAATTCAATTCGTCGCAGTCGTGCAGGCCTTTCGGATCCTAACCGACCTATCGGCTCGTTCCTGTTCCTGGGACCAACCGGGGTGGGGAAAACCGAGCTGTGTAAAACGCTGGCAGCTTTCTTGTTCGACAGCGATGACGCAATTGTGCGTATCGACATGTCAGAATTTATGGAGAAGCACTCGGTGTCACGTTTGGTGGGCGCACCTCCGGGATATGTGGGGTATGAAGAAGGGGGATATCTCACCGAAGCGGTTCGGCGGCATCCTTATTCCGTGATCCTGCTTGATGAAGTTGAAAAAGCCCATCCGGATGTGTTCAACATTCTGTTGCAGGTGCTTGACGATGGGCGATTGACGGACGGGCAGGGCAGAACGGTGGATTTCCGTAATACGGTTATCGTGATGACCTCGAATCTGGGTTCCGACCTTATTCAGGAACATTTCGGTGAAATGGATTATGTCGGGATGCGTGACATGGTTCTGGATGTGGTCAGCCATCGTTTCCGTCCGGAGTTTATCAACCGTATCGATGAAGTCGTGGTGTTCCACCCATTAGGCCAGGCACACATCATGTCCATCGCACGTATTCAGTTGCAGCGGTTGTACAAACGACTGGAAGAACGTGGCTATCAGGTCACGATGACCGAGGCGGCATTGGAACAATTGGGGCTGAGTGGGTTTGACCCGGTTTACGGTGCCCGACCGCTCAAACGCGCTATACAGCAGCAGATTGAAAACCCATTGGCCCAGGAAATCCTTTCGGGCAAATTGATTCCGGGGAAACCGGTCACTTTGGATGTAGAGGGCAGTGAACAGCATATTGTTGCCAGGCAGTAATTAATGCAGTGTTTTTTTATACGGCGTGGTTGTGTTAAAAATAAGCGCTTGGAATTTTTTTTGCATTTAACGGAGACTGTAAAATAATCTGTGTAAATGGCATTTTGAGGAAAACCTTCAAAGGATAACAAAATGCCTATCAGCAACGAACTTATTGACCAACTGCTTCAAGATTGTCACTCCCCTCAGGATCTGCTGGGTGAATCAGGCCTACTCAAGGTGCTGACTAAAAGACTGGCGGAACGGGTTCTTGAAGCTGAGATGGAGATGCACCTTGGGTATGCTAAGCATGACCCGGCAGGTAATCATTCAGGCAACTCCCGCAATGCCAAGACATCCAAGAGCGTACGTAGCCAAAATGGGGAGATCGAGCTCGATATTCCGCGCGACCGCAACAGTATAGCCAACCGACTTAAAAATGATTACATCCTATGCCCTGATATGCGGCAAAGAATCATAGCTGGCTGTTATCAAAATAATGTCGTTTGGCTATACCTTCGAGCCGACACTGATCGGTAAGAACGAAAAACAGCTTAACGGCTTCGATGACCGCATTATTTCTCTCTATTCCAGAGGGTTATCAACCCGTGATATTCAGGCACACTTTAAAGAAGTCTACGGGGTCGATGTTTCCGCTGGCTTCATTTCTCAAGTGATCAATGCTGTGATGGATGAAGTTAAGGGCTGGCAGCAACGGCCGCTGGATGCGCTTTATCCCATTGTTTACCTTGACTGTATTGTTGTCAAAAGCCAGGACGGCGGAGCCGTGGCCAACAAGTCTGTTTATCTGGCCCTCGGCGTCAACGGCCAGGGCGAAAAAGAGCTGCTGGGGCTATGGATAGCCAAAACTGAGGGGGCCAAGTTCTGGTTATCTGTGATGACAGAACTGAAAAATCGTGGGCTAAAGGACATCTTCGTCGCCTGCTGCGATGGCCTGAAAGGCTTTCCTGATGCCATTGAAGCTGTTTACCCGCATACGCGGGTACAGCTCTGCATTGTGCATCAGGTGCGGAACTCGCTGCGCTACGTCGGCTGGAAAGAACGTAAGGCCGTTGCTGCTGACCTGCGCACCATCTATAGTTCCGCAACGCTAGAGGGCGCTGAAGAGGCCCTGGATGCCTTCGCGGCCAAATGGGATGAGCAGTTCCCGACGATCAGCCCGTCGTGGAGAAATAATTGGGAACGTCTCATCGTCATTTTTGACTTTCCGCCGGAGATCCGCAAGGTTATCTACACCACCAACGCGATAGAGTCGTTAAATGCTTCATTGCGCAAGATAACGAAAACGCGACGAATATTTCCAACGGATGACTCGGTAAACTAGTTGCTGAATAGAGACTTGCATTTTTTGTCAGGCTATTGAGAATAAAAAGAGGTTTAACTTAGAGAATAAAGGTGGCTTTGTTGAATAAATCAGAATTAGCCGACAGGATGACTCCCTCTGCTACACCTGTTATCCTATCCTGACGCTGTGTGGCATACCCAACAACGTCATACGGTTCAGCGCTTTGACCATCGCTATGGCTTCACCTACTTGAGCCTCATAGTCACGCAGGCTCAGATGGCCACCCAGCAAAGTTTTTATGCGGAACATCGCTGTTTCTGCCACTGAACGCCGGTGATAACCCACTTTCTTTTTCCACATATCATTACTCCCGCTCAGACGCTGATTCGCCACCGCATGGTTACGTTCATGGTACTTGTCCGGCCAGTATTTGGCTCCGCTTCGCGGCGGGATAAGGGGCCTGATTTTCTTTCTTAGCAACGCATCGTGGCAGTAACGGGCGTCATAAGCACCGTCTGCTGACACTTCCCTGATTTTTCGGTGGGTTTGGTTAATCAGGCCCGGCAGTGCCTGCGCATCTGTCGTTCCGCTGAGCGATAAGTCGGCACAGATAATCTCATGCGTCGCACTGTCTGCTGCCAGATGAAGCTTGCGCCACACTCTTCGTCTGTCAGCCCCATGCTGCCTGACTTTCCATTCACCTTCGCCAAAGACCTTCAGACCGGTACTGTCGATGACCAGATGCGAGATTTCACCACGCGTTGGCGTTTTTATGCTGATACTGACGGTTTTTGCCCGCCGACTGACCAGAGAGTAGTCCGGGCAGCGCAGTGGCAGGCTCATCAGTGTAAAAACCGAGTCGACAAAGCCCTGTAATGCCCGGAGCGACAGGTTAAACACGCGCTTTATCATCAAAACCGTGGTAACAGCCATATCGGTGTAGTAAAGCGGCCGACCACGACCTTCAGGCGAAGCACTGTCAGTCCATGCAGCGATGGCGGACTCATCAAGCCAGACCGTCAGGGAGCCGCGTTGTCTGAGTGCTTTGTTGTAGGTGGGCCAGTTGGTGATTTTAAACTTTTGCTTTGCCATGGGGAGCTGCTATCGGGAGCGATGATAGTGCTTTGTTGAATAATTTAAGATACTGATTTATATAAGCATTATAAAATTTCAACGACTAATTTTTCCTCTCGGAATGCTTTTTATTGTGCTAACTATTTGATTTGTCGTTCTAACAAAATACATTCTCTGTAAATGCATTCTAACTAAAGAAGATGTAAATCAAACGGTTAAATTATTCAACAAAGCCTATCAAGCGCCTCGGTTGCATTACCCAAATTTTACGGAATCGTAGACCCTTTATTGATGATACCTTCTTACTCCTTAGCGCCGGTCTTTGGAATTTCCATCTCAGAACAGCGTAAAATTTACTTCAATCACCGAAACACCCTTATTTCACTATTAAGCAACACGCTTGGTGATAAAATTACTCTATCTAGCCTTGCATAATATCTCTGCTAAATGGACCTTGCCAATCAGAGACTGGAAACCTGCTATGAGCCAATTCATGTTGATGTATGGAGAACGAATCTCCGGTTAAGCAATGGAGCCATTTACACAAAATTCTTTACAGACTCATTTAACGCTTGTCAGCGCGAAAGAACTCCCTATACTGCGCCTCCACTGACACGGCAACAGCGACACGCGGTTGTGGTAACAGTAAGAAGTAAAACAGGAAAGCCGAACGCGAAATTGAAAAATTAACGTTGACTTTTCAGCGGTGCAGCGTAATATGCGCCTCCCGCGCCACGGTAGATGTGGCAACGCTCTTTAACAATTAATCAGACAATCTGTGTGGGCACTCACAGGACTTTATCGTAAAGCCTACGGGCTTAAAAAAATAAAAGTCTTGCAGAGTGAACAACAGTTAATTCATTACGAACTAACAGTAATAATTCTTTGAGCATCGCTTCTCTTGCAGAAGCAAATCAAACTTTAAATTGAAGAGTTTGATCATGGCTCAGATTGAACGCTGGCGGCAGGCCTAACACATGCAAGTCGAGCGGTAGCACAGTAGAGCTTGCTCTTTGGGTGACGAGCGGCGGACGGGTGAGTAATGTCTGGGAAACTGCCTGATGGAGGGGGATAACTACTGGAAACGGTAGCTAATACCGCGTAACGTCGCAAGACCAAAGTGGGGGACCTTCGGGCCTCACGCCATCAGATGTGCCCAGATGGGATTAGCTAGTAGGTGGGGTAATGGCTCACCTAGGCGACGATCCCTAGCTGGTCTGAGAGGGGCTTTGTTGAATAATTTAACCGTTTGATTTACATCTTCTTTAGTTAGAATGCATTTACAGAGAATGTATTTTGTTAGAACGACAAATCAAATAGTTAGCACAATAAAAAGCATTCCGAGAGGAAAAATCAGTCGTTGAAATTTTATAATGCTTATATAAATCAGTATCTTAAATTATTCAACAAAGCCTCTGAGAGGATGACCAGCCACACTGGAACTGAGACACGGTCCAGACTCCTACGGGAGGCAGCAGTGGGGAATATTGCACAATGGGCGCAAGCCTGATGCAGCCATGCCGCGTGTGTGAAGAAGGCCTTCGGGTTGTAAAGCACTTTCAGCGAGGAGGAAGGCAGTAAGGTTAATAACTTTGCTGATTGACGTTACTCGCAGAAGAAGCACCGGCTAACTCCGTGCCAGCAGCCGCGGTAATACGGAGGGTGCAAGCGGCTTTGTTGAATAATTTAAGATACTGATTTATATAAGCATTATAAAATTTCAACGACTAATTTTTTCTCTCGGAATGCTTTTTATTGTGCTAACTATTTGATTTGTCGTTCTAACAAAATACATTCTCTGTAAATGCATTCTAACTAAAGAAGATGTAAATCAAACGGTTAAATTATTCAACAAAGCCGGTGCAAGCGTTAATCGGAATGACTGGGCGTAAAGCGCACGCAGGCGGTTTGTTAAGTTGGATGTGAAATCCCCGGGCTTAACCTGGGAACTGCATTCAAAACTGGCAAGCTAGAGTCTCGTAGAGGGGGGTAGAATTCCAGGTGTAGCGGTGAAATGCGTAGAGATCTGGAGGAATACCGGTGGCGAAGGCGGCCCCCTGGACGAAGACTGACGCTCAGGTGCGAAAGCGTGGGGAGCAAACAGGATTAGATACCCTGGTAGTCCACGCTGTAAACGATGTCGATTTGGAGGTTGTGCCCTTGAGACGTGGCTTCCGGAGCTAACGCGTTAAATCGACCGCCTGGGGAGTACGGCCGCAAGGTTAAAACTCAAATGAATTGACGGGGGCCCGCACAAGCGGTGGAGCATGTGGTTTAATTCGATGCAACGCGAAGAACCTTACCTACTCTTGACATCCAGAGAACTTGGCAGAGATGCCTTGGTGCCTTCGGGAACTCTGAGACAGGTGCTGCATGGCTGTCGTCAGCTCGTGTTGTGAAATATTGGGTTAAGTCCCGCAACGAGCGCAACCCTTATCCTTTGTTGCCAGCGATTCGGTCGGGAACTCAAAGGAGACTGCCAGTGATAAACTGGAGGAAGGTGGGGATGACGTCAAGTCATCATGGCCCTTACGAGTAGGGCTACACACGTGCTACAATGGCGTATACAAAGAGAAGCGACCTCGCGAGAGCAAGCGGACCTCATAAAGTACGTCGTAGTCCGGATTGGAGTCTGTAACTCGACTCCATGAAGTCGGAATCGCTAGTAATCGTAGATCAGAATGCTACGGTGAATACGTTCCCGGGCCTTGTACACACCGCCCGTCACACCATGGGAGTGGGTTGCAAAAGAAGTAGGTAGCTTAACCTTCGGGAGGGCGCTTACCACTTTGTGATTCATGACTGGGGTGAAGTCGTAACAAGGTAACCGTAGGGGAACCTGCGGTTGGATCACCTCCTTACCTAATGATACTGATTCTGTGAAGTGTTCACACAGATTGTCTGATGAAAATGCTGAGCAAAAAGCACCTGTTGATGAATGAGTCTCTGACTCATGCTGATACGAACCGATTAGAGCTGTTATGTTAATCGGGTTTTCGTGTCACCATCGTCTAGATGGCCTAGGACACTGCCCTTTCACGGCTGTAACAGGGGTTCGAATCCCCTTGGGGACGCCATACCGATAATGAGTGAAAGACATTATCACCGGTTCTGCGGAACCGACAATAACGTAAAGATGACTTACGAGTCGTGTTTACGTTATTTGCTCTTTAACAATCTGGAACAAGCTGAAAATTAAAACGAGCAATATTGGCTCACTACCAATATTGTGATTCTCTCAAGCTTTCACACCCGAAACATTTTCGGGTTGTGAGGTTAAGTGAATAAGCGTACACGGTGGATGCCTAGGCAGTCAGAGGCGATGAAGGGCGTGCTAATCTGCGAAAAGCGTCGGTAAGCTGATATGAAGCGTTACAACCGACGATACCAGAATGGGGAAACCCAGTGCAATTCGTTGCACTATCATGTCATGAATACATAGTGGCATGAGGCGAACCGGGGGAACTGAAACATATCAGTACCCCGAGGAAAAGAAATCAACCGAGATTCCCCCAGTAGCGGCGAGCGAACGGGGAAAAGCCCAGAGTCTGAATCAGCTTGTGTGTCAGTGGAAGCGTCTGGAAAGTCGCACAGTAAAGGGTGATAGTCCCGTACACGAAGATGCACAGGTTGTGAGCTCGATGAGTAGGGCGGGACACGTGACATCCTGTCTGAATATGGGGGGACCATCCTCCAAGGCTAGATACTCCTGACTGACCGATAGTGAACCAGTACCGTGAGGGAAAGGCGAAAAGAACCCCGGCGAGGTGAGTGAAATAGAACCTGAAACTGTGTACGTACAAGCAGTGGGAGCACTCTTTATGGGTGTGACTGCGTACCTTTTGTATAATGGGTCAGCGACTTATATTCTGTAGCAAGGTTAACCGTATAGGGGAGCCGTAGGGAAACCGAGTCTTAACTGGGCGTTAAGTTGCAGGGTATAGACCCGAAACCCGGTGATCTAGCCATGGGCAGGTTGAAGGTTGGGTAACACTAACTGGAGCACCATTCCCACTCGAAACGCAACAAAGTGACCCACTTGCCAGAGTCGGATAAAATCACCGTTCTGGCCATACTGGAGAGCCTGTTGCATGCAGGGAAAACATCTGACTCAGAAAGAACGGTTCTACATCGAAAAGCGGCGTGGTGAAGGTGTCAACCAAGCTACCATCGCCAGAGAGCTTGCTCTGCCTCGCTCGACCATCAGCAGGGAACTCAGACGCAATACCGACCCTACTTTCAATGGTGTCTACTGCTGTAGAAGGGCGGACACTCTGGTCCGGGAACGCCGTCATAAGCCTCTGCCAAACAATGCTTTTTACCCGTTGGAGCCACACATTCAGAACTTCATCAGGCAGGCGCTTTCCACTCACTCTTCACCTGAAATCATCAGTGGCCGTTTGCACCTGGAATTCGGTATATCTGTCAGCAAGAATACGCTATATCGCTATATCCTGCAGGAGAGACAGGCTGGCGGGGAGCTATATCAGCAACTTCCTCATCGGGGAAAACGTTACAGGTACAATGTCGAAAACCTCAAATCAGGCCCTATTCCCAACCGTGTTGGTATTGAGTATCGCACAGCTCAAGCCGAGCTTAAACAGGAGCCTGGCCACTTCGAAATTGACACTATTTTTGGCAAAAACCAGAAGTCATTTTTGTTAACCATCGTAGACAACGCATTGAAAACCATCATCATTCGCAAACTGCCTAATAAGCGTGCGGAGACTGTGGTTGCTGCTTTCAGGGACATTGAAGCTAATACCTTTTGCAAGTTTAAGACCCTAACAGCTGATAACGGCCCTGAATTCGCTCTGCACGAGCAAATTACTCAAATCACAGGGGCGCAGGTCTACTTTGCCCATCCTTATCATTCCTGGGAGAGGGGCTTGAATGAGCACACCAACGGGCTGATACGACGTTTTTACCCAAAGGGAACAGACTTCAGTCATCGTAAGATTGCCGAACTCGAACACATACTCAATACAAGGGGCAGAAAATCGCTGGGCTATCGTTCCCCCAATGAGGTATTTTTAACGCACTTACTGGTGGCATAAGCCTCTACCGTTTTGTTGCGTTTCGAGTGGGAATGGGGCTGTCCCTAGAGGACGCTGAAAGGCCGTTGAAGACGACGACGTAGATAGGCTGGGTGTGTAAGTGCAGCGATGCATTGAGCTAACCAGTACTAATGACCTGTGAGGCTTAACCTTACAACGCCGAAGATGTTTTGGTGTTGGTGTAGAGAATCAGAACTCGTGAAGTTCAGCTTGTTGACAGATTGGTCTTGCTGGCTCGAAAGGGCGGGTGAGATGAAACAGAATATGCCTGGCGGCGATAGCGCGGTGGTCCCACCTGACCCCATGCCGAACTCAGAAGTGAAACGCCGTAGCGCCGATGGTAGTGTGGGGCTTCCCCATGTGAGAGTAGGGAACTGCCAGGTTTTTATCTCGATTATCAGACGGTGTCTGGTAATGAAAAAGTATCGGTGGAGCGGTAGTTCAGTCGGTTAGAATACCTGCCTGTCACGCAGGGGGTCGCGGGTTCGAGTCCCGTCCGTTCCGCCACTAAAAAGAAAAGCCCTGAGCGATTGCTCAGGGCTTTTTACTTTCTCCTGTCATTTGCTTGCTATGTAAAGATCTGTTATGCAGTGCAAGTCTTGCCGAATATCCCTGTCACTCAGGCCATTCTTTGCTTAAAGTAATAGCGTGTAGCACTGAAGAGACAAGCAGGTTCGTTGTGCGAAAGAAAACCTATGCGGTAAGGTACAGTGCGGGGCAGCCCGTAGAGAGAATTTTTTCCTCTGGCGTACAGTATCCTGTTATGCAGGCACTGCCAGAGGAGCCGCTGCTTGAAAAAAACGATGTACTGCGTGTATTGGTATGGAACATCTACAAACAGCAGCGCCTGCACTGGCTTTCTGTATTACAAAACTTCGGTAAAGATGCGCATCTGGTTTTACTGCAAGAAGCACAAAGTACGCCTGAGCTTATTCGTTTTGCAACGGCGAACTATGTTGCTACCGATCAGGTTCCTGCCATTGTTCTCCCGCAACACCCTTCGGGTGTGATGACGCTGTCTGCGGCGCAACCGTTATATTGCTGTCCGCTTAGAGAGAGAGAACCTCTGCTGCGCCTGTCTAAGTCGGCGCTGATTACGGTTTATGCATTGCAGAGTACTCAGCAACTGATGGTCATTAATATCCATGCGATTAATTTCAGCATCGGTGTTGAAGTCTATGGCAAACAGCTAGATGCGATTGGTGAACAGGTCAAACGTCATGCCGGACCTGTGATCATGGCGGGAGATTTCAATGCCTGGAGCCGGCAGCGTATCAATGCGCTCTATCAATTTGCCAGTGAGATTGCTTTGCGCGAGGTTCGCTTTGTCGACGACCAGCGGCGTCGGACGTTCGGCCGCCCGTTAGATTTTGTTTTTTACCGTGGTTTGCACGTCATGCAATCTTATGTTTTGGTTACCCAGGCGTCTGACCATAACCCGTTGTTGGTTGAATTTCAGTTGCCAGTATGATGTTAAAATAACAAGAAAAAAAACCACGATGGTTAACCACCGTGGTTTTTTTATAGGCTAAGCAGCACTTAAGAGTCGGGTGATGTTGCCGTATTCACGAACAACGTTAACCGATCTCCAGGCTGAATATTCGCCTTTTTATTGATGACTGAATTCCACCGCATGACATCTGCGATATCTACCCCGTGACGTTTAGCGATACTCGCGAGAGAATCTCCTTTACGTACATGATAGGTAATGGAATTACTGTTACCTTTTTTACTGCCGGCAGAGGCTTGTGCCACCTGAAGCGATTGACCAACCTTCAGCGCGTTAGCGCTGGCCAGATTGTTCCACTTGCGCAGATCCTGCGCGCTGACCTTCAGTTTCGCCGCAATACCTGACAGGGTGTCGCCTGAACGAACCTTGTATTCGGTACTTGTGGATAGCTGCGCCAGTTTAGTGGGTTGTACAGCGGCGGTATCGCCATCTGCCAACGAATCCTTCAACTGCTCAACATGAGCTTTAGGCACCATAATGTAATGTGGCCCGTTCGGCGCGGTCACTTCACGTTTGTAGCCCGTGTTGTAGCTCTTCAGTTTTGTTAGCGACAATCCTGCCATTTCAGCAGCTTGCGTCAACTCCATCTGTTGACCCAGGTCTACCTGCGCCAGTGCCCGACTTTCGTTGGGCTTGGGTAACTCAATGCCGTATTTTTTGCGATTCTTAAGAATATCGCTCAAGGCCAACATTTTCGGGACATAAAGTGACGTTTCACGTGGTAACGCCAATGCCCAGTAACTCGTTGACCTGCCTTTTGCCTTATTTGCTTTTACTGCTTGCAATACACGACCTTCACCGCTGTTATAGGCGGCGATGGTAAGTAGCCAGTCACCATCAAACATTGTGTTGAGGCGCTGCATCATGTCTAAGGCAGCCGTCGTTGATGCAACAACATCGCGACGACCATCATACCACTGGTTCTGTTTCAAACCGTAGTTACGCCCAGTGCCTGGCACAATCTGCCAGAGCCCTGCGGCATTGGCGGATGATGTGGCCTTGGGATCAAAAGCGCTCTCCACTATGGGTAGCAGTACCAGTTCCATCGGCATTTTGCGCTGCTTAATCTGCTCGACTATCCAGTACATGTACGGCTCTGCCTGTAATGTTACATCGTGGAGATAGCTCTTATTTTTTAAGTATCGTGTTTTTTGCTCGCGGATCCGGACGTTATCCGGAACCTCCATCTTCAGCTCGTCGCTAATGAAGTTCCACAGGTCGCACTGCGCTAGGCCATTATTATCAAGCCAGCGCGCGGATGTCTCTCGACTTCCTGTGTACTTTCCTGCTTCACCTTGACCTGCTGAAGACAGACTCTGCCCATGTTGTTTCGGTTGAGAGGTGTCTTGGTAGACCCCTTGGCAACCTGCCAACAAGACTGAGGCGATAATAATCGCTTGAGCCTTCATATGTGTGTCAATAGTTTGCTTAAAAGACGAGCAATAATACTTTGATTAGCCGATCAGCACAACAAAAACCTTCAGAAGCAATCCTTCTTACCCCGTAGTTGGGCGAAAACTTGCCAATCCTCTATGTTTTCGGGTTTTATTTTTAATTTTTCTTTTAAATCAGTATCATGGCACCTAAGGAAAAGGTTGATTTTTCGTTCAAGACCAAGGGTGGTTGGCGATGTTGATTGAGATTTATCGCGTAATAGCCTGATTTCAGAAAGGTAAGCGGCAATATTGCACTCTTCAGGCCAGATAGTGTGAGCAAACTCAAGATTTGACAGGGTGTACTCATGTGCGCAGCAAATACGAGTGTCATCGGGCAGTTTTGATATTTTATTAATTGATTCATGCATTTGCTTTGGTGTTCCTTCGAAAATTCGCCCACATCCAGCCGAAAACAGTGTATCTCCGCAGAATAAATAAGGGGCTGAGTAGTACGAAATATGACCTAAAGTGTGACCCGGTACAGAAAACACGGAGAAATCCGAATTAAGTAACTTAATGTGATCGCAATCGCGCAAAATGTGTGTTGCCCCACGCTGCGCGGTTTCCTCGGGTCCATAAACCGGCAAGTCAGGGTAAGTTTTCTGGATATCAGGCACCCCCGCGACATGGTCACTGTGATGATGGGTGAGCAACACTGCAACCGGTGTGAGTTGATGTTTATGTAGAGCTTGCAATACTGGTTCTGCTTCACCGGGATCGACAATGACACAACGGTGCTGTGCGTCATGTAATAGCCAAATGTAGTTGTCCGAAAGTGCTGCAATACTGATAAGATTCATGTGATACCTCATTTATACCCGTCATACTTCAAGCTGTATGCACGTTGGCTGCGTTCACTCACCTGAATCGCTTACCTGAGTAGCCCATCGGGATGAGGTTCATTCATCCCGATGGGCTAGCGCAGGCGCTGTTCAAATTTGTTCCAGACAAATTTGTCCCTTACTTGCCGCCTTCCTACAGCGCGAATTATTTAGGTGTACTAGCTCAGACCTGATCTGACAGTTACCGGTTATTTATACAGGTGTCTGTCAGATTACATCCGGTTCAGATCCTTTTCTGCCCAGACCCGTTTTCCATCAAGTAACGTGGCCATTGGCGTTCGCCCGCAGCACATTTTTCCCTGATGAGTTCGCTCATTATTGTAATGCCACAACCAGTTGTCCAGATCTGCCTGCAGGCTCTCCAGGTCCCCATATAACTTCTTGCGGAACGTAACCTGATAAAAATCCTGCAAAATCGTTTTGTGGAAGCGCTCGCAGATGCCGTTCGTCTGCGGAGACATCGCCTTCGTTTTTGTATGGTCGATATCGTTGATGGCCAGATACAGCTGGTAATCATGCTGCTCCACCTTACCACAGTACTCCGTTCCCCTGTCGGTCAGTATTCTCAGCATCGGCAGTCCCTGAGCCTCGTAGAACGGCAGTACGCGATCATTTAGCAGGTCGGCGGCAGTGATCGGCGTTTTACTCGTATAAAGCTTGCAGTGTGCCACTTTCGAGTACGTATCCACGAACGTCTGCTGGTAGATACGGCCCACAGCTTTCAGATTGCCAACGTAGAAGGTGTCCTGCGACCCGAGATAACCCGGATGAGCCGTCTCGATTTCGCCGCTGGCCTCATCATCATGCGCCTTTTTCTCCAGCGCTACGATTTGGACATCGGTAAGCACGATGCCTTCTCTGGCAACTTTTTCCTCAAGCGCCTTCAGGCGTTTACGGAAGTTCTCCAGATCGTGCCGTTGCCAGATGGACCGCACGCCGCTGCCGGAGATAAATACGCCTTTTTTACGCAGCTCATTACTGGTCCGGTGCTGCCCGTGGGCCGGGAACTCAACGGCATATTCAACAACCGCGCGTTCAGTGGCTTCGTCGGCGCGGTTCTTCAGGTTGGGAACCCGGCGGTTCTGGTTAACCAGTGCATCGATGCCACCTTCAGCAGCCAGTTCCTAATAACGGTAAAACGTGTCGCGCGACACGCCCATGATCTTGCAGGCTTTTGATACGTTACCAAGTTCTTCGGCGAGATTGAGCAGGCCGGCTTTGTGTTTGATGATGGGATTGTTAGTATGAAGCATGAGAGTTACCTCGCGTTTTGTTTAAGGATTAGACACCCATATCAAAACCGGTAACTCTCAACCTTTCAAGGTCATGTGTCAGATCAAGTCGCGACTAATACAATTTAGGGTATATTACTTGTTCTGAGATAGCTATTGGGTCTGAGGGAGAATACTAATCTATGAAGCCAGCGCATACGCCTCAGGCTTATTCTTTGCCAACGTGTTGGGAGGATATCCCTTGGGGCGCACATTACCAGCAGGCGCTTGAACATGCATTGGCAGCGTGGTGGCCGCGTGTGTTTGGCTTCCACCTACTGAAAGTGGGCGCGCTCAGCAACGCTATCGCGACGGACTCGTGTGCCATTTCTCATCAGGTCAATATCAATCCGTACGCTGCTGATGATGTACATGTCTTGGCTGACCCTTACCAACTGCCCTTTTCTGAAAAGTCTATCGATGCCTGTTTGCTGGCGCATACGCTCTCTTATTCGTCGGATCCGCATCGCATTTTACGCGAGGTGGACCGGGTATTGATCAATGACGGTTGGTTATTGCTGAGTGGGTTTAATCCAATAAGCCTGGTCGGGGCTGGAAAGCTGACGCCCGGTCTTCGTCAATGCCAACCCTATTGTGCGCGCATGTTCACGCAGATGCGTATGGTCGACTGGCTCAGCTTGCTCAATTATGAAGTGCTGTATCAGGGATCCTTCCACGTGGTGCCGTGGAAGATGCCGCAGAAGATAACAACATCAGCGCCACACTCTGCGCCCTTAGGCTGCCTGATGCTCCTTGTTGCCCGAAAACGTACCATACCGCTTACCATGTCTCCCTCGCGCCAGAAATTTAACAAGCTACCGGTGCGCAGGGCCGTTGTCAACGCCACGATCTTTGACCGTTTTTCACCATTTTTAATGTCCGCTATTCATCAACCAGGTTGACCGCTTTTCTCCAGCGATGCCTCGTTGTTTTCTGGCGCACGATTCTTGCTCAGTACGCCTGCCTTACGTTTCTCTCTTAGCCGGTAGCTCTCCCCCTTGATATTCAGCGTCGTTGAGTGATGCAGCAACCTGTCCAGGATCGCCGTTGCCAGCACGTTGTCGCCGAACATCTCTCCCCAGTCCGCGAACCCCTTGTTCGACGTCAGGATGATGCTGGCCTTCTCGTAACGCCGATTCAGCAGCCTGAAGAACAGGCTTGCCTCCTCACGGTTCATCGGCAGGTAGCCGATTTCATCGAGGATCAGCACGCGCGCATAACTCAGCTGCTGCAGCTGGCGCTCCAGACGGTTTTCGTGTCGCGCCTTCATCAGCGTCGCTATAGCCAACCGACTTAAAAATGATTACAGCCGATGCCCTGATATGTGGCAAAGAAGCATAGCTGGCTGTTATCAAAATAATGTCGCTTAGCTATAGCTGTTCGCCCTGTAACCAGTGCGGAGGTTGGGATTCCAGCGCATGGCGCACTGGCAGATAAACATAGGGGTAAAAGGCCAGTGCCAGCACGACACTCGCGCCACACAACGTCCGGCTGTGCGCACTTTCCTCGCTGAACGCAGGAAGATCAAACAGGGACCACAGCATGCCATGTTGTCCCAGCATATCGGCATAAAAATCAGCCATCAAAAAGGCGGGCATCGCCAGCGGCAAGCACAAGGCCCAAGCGACGCCACGTTTGCCGGGAAAGCGGTAATAGGCCATAACCCAGGCAGCAGGTAGCCCAATCAGCAGGCTCAGCGCCACCGCCCCGCAGACCAGAATCGTGGTGTGTAGCAGATAAAGCGGCATCCCCTGCTGCCAGAGTGCCAGCATGCCGCCGGCCTCGGGCCAAAATGCCAACGCTAAGACGATCCCCACGGGAAGCAAAAATGCTCCGTTAATCATCCAGTAACTGATACGCCAGAGACCCGATATAGCCAAGCGACATTATTTTGATAACAGCCAGCTATGCTTCTTTGCCGCATATCAGGGCATAGGATGTAATCATTTTTAAGTCGGTTGGCTATATCGCATCCACCTTGAGGTGATGCACTTTTTTCAAATGCTCGGGCGTATCAATCCCTTTAGCGATCACCCCGAGGCCCTGCTGATGGCTTTTCATCACGTTAAGCAGCGGATCCATGATCATATCGGGGGCTGGACGAGATAGAATATCCCACACCAGTTTCGGATCGATTTTCACATATAGCCAAGCGACTTAATTTTGATTACACCATATGGACTGAGAACAAACTCTCTGTATCGCAACCCATCTCTCTTTTTTTGCTTTTTGCTTGTGCCCATTTATGCTCAATTGGGTTAAGATCTGGCGAATATGTAGGCAAATACTCCACCATATACCCTGCATCGATGATGACTTGTTGAATATTATGTTTTTTGTGAAAAGTGGCATTGTCCATCATGATTACACTGTTTTTAGGGAGTACTGGGATAAGGACTTGTGTGACCCAGGCATAGAAAACATCGCTGTTAATATTGATATCAAATAATCCGATAGCAAACAGCGTTGTGCCTAATAAAGCGCCGATAACATTTGTTCTTCCCCTAGCTCCCCAGTTCTTCAGGCCAAAACACCGTTGACCTTTTGGGGAATAGCCGTGAGTCCGTGGGGCATCGTGTGAAAAACCACTTTCATCAATAAAAACAATAGGTTTACCTTCTTTTTCATACTGTTGTTTTTTTTGTTGAAATCCCTGCCGGGCGTTTTCGTCGGCTTTCGGATGACGTAGAGTTTTTTTTATAGGTCAATCCCAGCTTTTTAAGCGCTTGCCAAATGGCCTTCTGACAAACGCCAAAACGCTCTGCACGTTCTTTTTGGTAAGCATCTGGATATTGTTCAACATCTTTTATCAACTCGGATTTATCGATCTTTCGCTGACGCGTGGTCGATGCTTTTGACTCTATTTGATTAATCCAACGCGATACAGAGGCAGGGCCAATCCGAAATTGCTTCGCTGTTTCTCGGATACTCAACCCTTCGTTTTTCCGTGTAGATATCACTTTACGTCTAAAATCAATTGAATAGCTCATTTAAATAATGTAATCAAAATTAAGTCGTTTAGCTATATCATCACACCAGCAACGATAAATCCTATTGACCATCATCTATTAATAACAGAGGCTGCGCGCGGCGTCATGTTATCAACAGGGAATAAATAGGGCTTAATCCGGCCATTGGTCTCAAGCGTACCGATTGGCACATCAGGGAATAACGGGTTTTACTAACGTGAACGCGTAAAATAAACCTTGAACCCACTTACCCCATCTGTGATAACGTCATTTTACGATTGTTGATACAGGTTTAATCATGAAACGCTCTGCGCTGGCACTGCTGCTTATGAGTCTGATGGGATTTTCGTCAGCCAGTAACGCACTGAATGAATTTGAGGCGGAAGATCTCGCTGACTTGACCGCCATTTTCGTCTATTTGAAGAACAACTGTGGCTATCAAGACATTCCCAACGATCATATTCGACGTTTGCTGATCGCTTTTGCGCAACAAAACCGTTGGAATCTCACCAATTACAGTGATTTTGATATGACCCGCCTGGGTGAGGATAGCTACCGCGATTTGAGCAACATCCCCATCCCGACGCCCAAAAAGTGTCAATCGCTGGCGCAAAACTCGCTCGGCCTGCTCGCTTACGCAAAATAGCGCTCGCCTAACGTTTCCCGCAGTGCCTGAAATTTCGCCGTGCAAGCCATCAGCGAATTAGCTATGATGGCGCGCTCATTTTCAAGGCGGTTATCGCAGAGGAAGCCCTGACATGTCCCGAAAAGAGATGTGGCATGAAACGTTACATGCCAGCTTCGGCCAATATTTTTCCATTGACCAGGTGCTGTTTCATGAAAAAACCGCCCATCAGGATCTGATTATCTTCGAAAATGCGGCGCTGGGACGCGTAATGGCCCTGGATGGCGTGGTGCAAACCACCGAACGCGACGAATTTATCTACCATGAAATGCTGACCCATGTTCCTCTGCTGGCCCATGGTGCTGCCAAACGCGTGTTGATCGTCGGCGGCGGCGATGGCGGCATCCTGCGCGAAGTGTGTCGCCATCCAGAAGTAGAACACATCACCATGGTGGAGATTGATGCGGGGGTGGTCAGTTTCTGTCGCCAGTATCTTCCCAACCACAGTGCCGGGGCTTATGACGATCCGCGTTTAACGCTGGTGATCGCCGATGGCGTTGATTTTTTCAGCAAAAACCGCGATAAGTTTGATGTGATCATTTCTGATTGCACCGATCCCATCGGCCCCGGAGAAAGCCTTTTCAGCTCAGCGTTTTACGATGGTTGTGCCCGCAGCCTGAATCCTGGCGGCCTGTTTGTCGCGCAAAATGGCGTCTGTTTCCTGCAACAGGATGAAGCCATCAACAGCCACCGCTTACTCAACCGTAGTTTTTCGGATGTCACATTCTATCAGGCGGCGATCCCTACCTATTACGGTGGCATCATGACCTTTGCCTGGGCCAGCAACGATCCGACATTGCGCCTGGTAGCGCAGGACACGCTTGCGGCACGTTATCACGCTTCAGGCATCACCTGCCGTTATTACAATCCGGCCGTCCACACTGGTAGCTTTGCGCTGCCACAATATCTACTGAATGCATTAGCTTGACGCTTACAGCCATAAGGGGGTGACGAAAATTGCACAAGCTGAAACTGCACGGCTTTAACAACCTGACCAAAAGCCTGAGTTTTTGTATCTACGATATCTGTTATGCCAAAACCGCTGACGATCGCGACGGCTATATCGCCTATATTGACGAACAGTATAACGCCAATCGTTTGACAGAGATCCTGACGGAAACCTGCACCATCATTGGTGCCAATATCTTGAACATCGCACGGCAGGATTACGATCCTCAGGGCGCCAGCGTAACCATTCTGGTCAGCGAGGAACCGATGGATCCGCGCGATGTTGATAACTCCGAACATCCCGGACCGCTGCCCCATTCCGTGGTTGCGCATCTGGACAAGAGCCATATTTGTGTACACACCTACCCGGAAAGCCATCCGGAGGGCGGCCTGTGCACCTTTCGCGCCGATATTGAAGTGTCAACTTGCGGTGTGATTTCCCCGCTAAAAGCGCTGAATTACCTGATTCACCAGTTGGAATCCGATATTGTCACCATTGACTATCGCGTGCGCGGCTTCACGCGTGATATAAATGGGGTGAAACATTTCATCGATCATCAGATCAATTCTATTCAGAACTTTATGTCGGAAGACATGAAGTCGCTGTATCACCTGATGGACGTGAATGTGTATCAGGAGAATATGTTCCACACCAAAATGCTGCTCAAAGATTTCGATCTGCGACACTACCTGTTCAACGCCGCGCCTGAAAACCTGGAGGCGGCTGAACGTAAAAGAATCACCGATCTGCTCTATCATGAAATGCGAGAGATCTACTACGGTAGGAATCTTCCGGTTTTGTAGATGACGCACCAGCGGGCCCGACAGTGGCCCGTTTTTTTATTCTCAACCACACGCCTGTTTTCCCCTTGGTAGCACAGCCATCTTCCTCCACGCCGGTAGCCCCCTAAACAAACCTGCACTAAACACCATATATTGTATGGTTGAAATTAAAAACATCTACATCTAGTATTTAAACACGCCACGGTTATCAATGAGGCGCGTTTCGCAGAAAGGCGGCAGCGGCAGGGTGTCACAAGGCCGCTTTACCATACTGACTTCAACCCAAAAGGTAAATACGAATCATGCGCATTACTATTCTTACTAAACCGCACTGTGTTCAGTGCAATGCGACGTGCCGTGCTTTGGATAAACAAGGTATCGCTTATCAGCTTATCGACCTGACGGAAGATGAGCAGGCGTTACAGCGGGTAAGGGCATTGGGCTATCAGCAGGTACCGGTCGTGATGACAGAGGACGACCACTGGAGCGGTTTTCGCCCGGATAAACTCGGCGCATTGCGCTCAGCGCAGTTGCAGTAAGGGGACGTAATGAATCCACTGGTCTATTTTTCCAGCCAGTCGGAAAACACGCATCGGTTTATCGCTCGTGTGGGTCTGCCTGCCCTGCGCATTCCGATAGCAGAAGACCAGCCGGTGCTTAACGTGGCACAACCTTTCATTCTGGTTGTGCCCAGCTACGGCGGAGGAAGCAGCAAAGGTGCCGTGCCGCACCAGGTCATTCGCTTCCTCAACGACGCCAGCAAACGGGCCGGCCTGCGCGGCGTGATTGCCGCTGGCAATATGAACTTTGGCACCGCGTTTTGTCTGGCTGGCGACATTATCGCGCAGAAATGCCAGGTGCCGTATTTGTACCGTTTTGAACTGCTCGGCACACCGGAAGATGTCATCAATGTGCGCAAAGGAGTAACCCAATTTTGGCAACAACATCCGTAATCAATACCCCCATGCAGGGAAAAAGCGATAACGCGCTTGATTACCATGCGCTCAATGCCATGCTGAATCTCTATGATGCTGACGGGCACATTCAGTTTGAAAAAGACCGGCTGGCGGCACGACGCTATTTCCTTCAGCACGTCAACCAGAATACGGTGTTCTTCCACAATCTGGAGGAGAAACTGCGCTATCTGGTGGAAGAAGGCTACTATGAAGCTGACGTACTGGAACAGTATCCATTCAGCGTTATCAAGAGCCTGTTCCAGCAAGCCTATGCGCACAAGTTCCGTTTTCAAACCTTCCTCGGCGCGTTCAAGTATTACACCAGCTATACGCTGAAAACCTTTGATGGCAAACGTTATCTGGAACGCTATGAGGACCGTGTCTGTCTGGTTGCCTTGGCGCTGGCCAAAGGCAATGCCCAACTTGCCAGCGCACTGGTCGATGAGATCATCAGCGGCCGCTTTCAGCCCGCGACGCCTACCTTTCTCAACTGCGGTAAAAAACAGCGCGGTGAGTTCGTCTCCTGTTTTCTGTTGCGTATTGAAGACAACATGGAATCTATCGGGCGCGCCATCAATTCCGCGCTGCAACTCTCCAAGCGTGGCGGTGGCGTTGCCTTTACCTTGACCAACATTCGCGAAACCGGCGCACCGATCAAACGTATTGAAAATCAGTCTTCCGGTATCATCCCCATCATGAAGATGCTGGAAGATGCTTTTTCCTATGCCAACCAGTTGGGTGCACGGCAAGGCGCGGGGGCTGTCTACCTTAATGCGCATCATCCCGACATTTTGCGTTTTCTCGACACTAAGCGCGAAAACGCCGATGAGAAAATCCGGATCAAAACGCTCTCTCTTGGCGTCGTGATTCCGGACATCACCTTCCAATTGGCGAAAACCAATCAGGTGATGTACCTGTTCTCTCCCTACGATGTGGAACAGGTATATGGCGTGCCCTTCTCGGAAATCAGCGTAAGCGAGAAGTACCATGAAATGGTAAACGATAAACGCATCCGCAAATCACAGATCAAGGCGCGCGAGTTTTTCCAGATTCTGGCCGAAATACAGTTTGAGTCCGGCTACCCCTACATAATGTTCGAAGATACGGTGAATCGCGCTAACCCGATTCATGGCCGAATCACCATGAGCAACCTGTGCTCGGAGATCCTTCAAGTCAACGAAGCCAGCCTTTACGATGACGACTTAGGTTATCGCCACATCGGCAAGGATATCTCGTGCAATCTGGGATCGTTGAACATCTCCAAAACCATGGATTCCCCTGATTTCGGCAATACAGTGGAAACCGCCATTCGCGCATTGACAGCGGTCTCTGACATGAGCCACATCGCTTCCGTGCCCTCCATTGCCAAAGGCAATGATGACTCCCATGCCATTGGCCTCGGACAAATGAACCTGCACGGTTATCTGGCTCGGGAACGGATTTTTTATGGCTCACCGGAAGGTATCGATTTTACCAACATCTACTTCTACACCGTGGCATATCATGCACTGCGCGCCTCTAACCAACTGGCGATTGAGCGTGGGCGCACCTTTGCAGGGTTTGCACAATCGACCTACTCGTCCGGCGACTATTTTTGCAAATACATCGAACGTGCCTGGCAGCCGGAAACGGAACGCGTGCGTGAGTTGTTTGAAACGGCGCAGATTGTTATTCCTTCACAGAAAGCATGGACCGAGTTACGCGATTCCGTGATGGCGCACGGGCTGTATCACCAAAACTTACAAGCGGTGCCGCCAACCGGATCGATCTCTTACATCAACCATGCAACCTCAAGCATTCACCCCATCGTGTCACGTATTGAGATCCGCAAAGAAGGCAAGATTGGGCGCGTTTACTACCCTGCCCCCTACATGACTAATGACAACCTGGATTACTACCAGGATGCTTACGAGATAGGCCCGGAAAAAATCATCGACACCTATGCCGCTGCCACTCAGCATGTCGATCAAGGGCTGTCGTTAACCCTGTTTTTCCGCGATACCGCCACCACCCGGGATATCAACAAGGCACAGATTTATGCCTGGAAAAAAGGCATTAAAACCATTTATTACGTGCGCATACGCCAGATGGCGCTGGAAGGCACCGAAGTGCAAGGCTGTGTCTCCTGTGCGCTCTGATAGGTTTCTCGAAGGAATTTAACGATGACTCTGCTCACACGTATAAAAGCGATCAACTGGAACAAAATCGAAGACGACAAAGATTTGGAAGTGTGGAACCGGCTGACCAGTAACTTCTGGCTGCCGGAGAAAGTGCCGCTATCGAACGACATTCCCTCCTGGGGCACGTTAACCTTCCAGGAGCGCCAGTTAACCATCCGAGTTTTTACTGGCCTTACGCTGCTGGACACCCTACAAAACACCGTGGGCGCCCCAACGTTGATGCCCGACGCCGTCACCCCGCATGAGGAAGCCGTGCTGTCAAACATCAGCTTTATGGAAGCGGTACACGCCCGTTCATACAGTTCGATTTTTTCGACGCTCTGCCTTACCAGCGAAGTGGATGACGCCTATCGCTGGAGTGAAGAAAACGCCACGCTGCAAAAAAAGGCCACGCTGATTCTTGAACAATATCGCAGCAGCGAACCTTTAATGAAAAAGGTTGCCAGTGTATTTCTCGAATCTTTTCTGTTCTATTCCGGCTTTTATCTGCCGATGTACTGGTCCAGCCGTGCCAAGCTGACCAACACTGCCGATCTGATTCGCCTGATTATCCGTGATGAAGCCGTGCACGGGTATTATATTGGCTATAAATTCCAACAGAGCCTCACCAGCGTTGACACGGCAAGGCAACAGCAGATAAAGGACTATGCTTTCGATTTAATGCAGGATCTCTATGACAACGAGATCCTCTACACTGAAGCGCTATACGACGGTGTGGGCTGGACGGAGGATGTGAAAAAGTTTCTGCATTACAAAGCCAATAAAGCATTGATGAATCTTGGTTATGAAGCGTTGTTCCCTGCCAACATGACCGATGTCAACCCGGCAATTCTTTCCGCATTGTCACCCAACGCGGATGAAAATCACGATTTCTTCTCCGGTTCAGGCTCTTCATACGTCATCGGTAAGGCCGTTAATACCGAAGATGATGACTGGGATTTCTAAGCGACAGAACGTGGCCCGGGAAGCGACGCTCCCCGGGCCCCTATTCCTTCAGACGACGCAACAGACTTAGCGCAGAAAAAAATAGCCGTGGGGAATTGAGGGCGTAGCCGACAGTTTACGCGGTACAGGCGCTCTGACCCGGTTTCGGTTACTGCCGATTGAAAAATTGTTCAAAGAAAAAATCCCCAGATGCGTTATCCGCCACAGCAAATAAAGAGAGTATTCGCTGCGAATATCCATCTTTCGCTTTAAACGACTAATAACGGAGTAGGCTATATTCTTAAGCCCAGCAGGAATATGACCATGAGTTATCTCCTCCCAATACTGTAACAGTTGTCGCTCGTGTGAATTAAACCTGACATAGGCGAATTTCTCTTTGTCTAAACACCCTAGCCAAGAATGGCTTAGCATGAATAAATCACGATTAGCGATATCTGAAGACACCATGATACAATAAGGGCTTAGCACCAAATGTCGCTTCAACCGCCGTAGTTTGATCATATCGGAAAAAAAAATGCGATAAACAATGATGTCGCTGTTATTGGCGAGTAATAATCGATTAGTCCTCTCCATCTCATGAAAGGATTGATTACCAATGACCAGCGCATTACGGTATTCTCCCCTACGCGTTAGCTTTTTTTCGTTGTAGTGATCGAATACATCCACATCAGGATTGCCGTCGAATTTTTTATAAAAAAGATCGCTCAACCCTATATAGCGATAATAGAGTGTATCCGCAATAACTATTGTTCTCATATCTCTCCCCAATACGGACGAAGCCTATCGATTAAAAACCACTTTTATCAATAAAGTTTATTTTTTTCTTTTTTAGATGTTTTTGCCAGTATATTCGCCAGACTTTGGGAATCACTTACAACAAAGGCTTTGCCACAGTAATCCCGCAAAAACTTAACATTATCATCATCAATTCCCTTCTTAGCCAATGAAAGAAATACTATCTCGACCTCCTTTGTCTTATGGATTTTATTATTTTTTAACAAACCCTCTTTAATT
This sequence comes from Symbiopectobacterium purcellii, assembly GCF_052050035.1. GTDB lineage: Bacteria > Pseudomonadota > Gammaproteobacteria > Enterobacterales > Enterobacteriaceae > Symbiopectobacterium > Symbiopectobacterium purcellii_A. Next base: position 297,312 of record NZ_CP189882.1, on the reverse strand, counting down.
CGTTCACAAATATGGTAATCCCTATGAAGTACTGTGGCCAATTTCTTCGGCATAGAACTATCCGCCCCATCACTAACCATAATAATGACTTTTCTAGGATTAGTACCCTTTGCGATAACAGGTAACGACCGCAATAAACCACTACTACTGTCAGTCTCTCCCCCATGAATATTCATTTTCTTAAAATTAGAGATAACATCAACACTGCTGGTTAACTCAATCAAATAAGAGGAAGGAGACTCTCTCTTTCGCATATGAGCGGCATACTCATCTATCTTTTTTCTAAGAGCTTGATTCTTTTCATTCTCTATAATCTTTATATAATCATATTTTGGTAATAGATAACTATCCCGATGGTCAAAACACATGTTTTTAAACATCCCATCGTCATCATGATAAGGAAAGTAGGTGTACGTAGTAACTGACTTGTCAGAAAACAAATATTCATCTTTCAAAGTCTCATCGATATCAATAGTATTGACATTTACAACATTTAAATTTTTATATGCCAGGTCGTTTAATTTTTTAACATTGACATAATCAGATTCAAACATTTTTTCATTCGTCAACAAGTTAGCACGAGAATCAGCCTCGCAACGGTAGGAAGACAGCGAATTTCCATTCGAACTTTCATTTACGTATTTACTTGAACCTTCCTTTTCCTGTGGGATTATCACGCACCATTTTTTATCATTAACCATTTGTTCCATGCTAAGCGGAAAAGCGTATTGGACGATTGATTTATAATAAGAGGTGATTGCCTCATTCTGTTTTTTGATATTTTTATAATCAACCTTGAAGTTCTTGTTATACCAAAAATTAAAATCAATCTTTTCATTGCTAACCTTAACATACTCTTTCTTAAGCTTACCGACAAAATAACAGCCGGTCTCTTTTCCACCAAAAAGATTTTTTTACTCGACTTGACAGGAACTCCGATATTAAAAGGAACGATGCCAATAGTGTTTTTCTCGTTACTATTAAGAATATCTTGAGAAAATTTCACAACCTCCTTTTTTAAAATTTCATATTTAGCATCATCTTTAATATTTGTGCTCTTATCATTAATATCCAGCCCCATTGAGGAAGAAACATCTACAACAAAAACGAAATCTGTAGGGAGACTTTTCTGCTCCATCGATTTTCTTACTGTGCCGGCGGAACTGTCTGCTCGAACAAGAATATTATCGTCAAATCCAACTTCGTTATATTTTTTAAAAATAGGATGTAATATTGCGTTCCCTGATGCATTATAATCAATTGAGGTTAATTTTTCTGAATTATCACGATTCAGACTGACAATAACGTCAAGACCATTCTTAGTATACGTCACATAGGGCAGATAATAATTCAGATAGTGGCTCAGAACCTTTTCATTGGCATCTTTGTTTCCATGCTTAACAGCACATTCTTTATCAGCAACGTAATCACAGCGATCGTTTATCGCTGTGGCTAATACCCCCTGATTCATCGCATCAGCCAATCGGGCACGGTTTGACTGGAAATGCGCCCCATCAAGGGCAAAAGAAAAAAACATCAATAACATTGGAAACATAATAGCAAACGGCAATGCCATTGCCCCAGACTCCCTGCTGAATACCAGCAGAAAGAAATCAACAGCATATTTTATCTTCATGACGCTCCCTGAAATAATTATCGAACGCCAAAAACTCACCGAGGGATTACCGCATTACTCACAGAGATATCTCCTACAGATGGTCCAATCGAACGTAATATTTTCATTAACAAACTATACTGACTTTGAGTACAGAGAGTGACTTGATAAACCGGTAACCAATGCTCAGTTCGCGCCGCCCCAGTATCAGCATGAGAAAAAGGGGAAAGCGGAATACGTTTAGCTAAATCCTTCGCAAACTCTGACTTTGGACAATTGCCATTATTCGCATGAAGTACAGCAAACGATATGGGCTTATCTTTTATCTTTTTTTCTGACTTTACATCTTCATCAAAATAGATAGCATCCACATAGAGATTATACTTTTCTCCGATACGAGATTCAGCCAAGAGCATCTTTGCCAGCAAATCTAACTGATTGACATCATCCTGTGTCAAGACTTCTTTCCCATGATAAAGTGCAGTACGTTCACGCAACACGGTGGCAAGAGAATGATTAACCCGCTCCATGTAACCTTTGTTTAAAAAATATCGACTGTAATCAACTAATAAAAAACAGAGCAGTACAATAGAAAAAAAGTAGAAAAAAAATTCAATTGCTACGCTTCCTTTTTCACTTTTTATCTCAGACAACAGTTTTCCATTTCTGTGAAGCGAAGACATATTACAATTCTCCTCGCTGAAATTCCTGAACAAAAGCAACCTTTCTCTTCCACTGCTGTTCAACAATTACTGCCGGAAATAAAAAGAAGAGAGGCTGGTAATCAATATTAACGAGATACAGTGCCAACGGTTTTCCAGTTGCATGAGTCGATGAGCAATGTTTGGCATTATCAATTAATTCATTGATATTATTACAATAACGAGCAGAGGAGCTAATCGCTATATTTTCAGTAAATAATGGCCATGCCCCTAAACGCTTATTCATGGCTTTGGTAAAATAAGCGTGATAATCACTGTCAGGCTGCCGAAGCGATGTACGATAGCTGGATTCAGCCAGAATCAAATCCAAGGCAGATGAAATATAAACCACCCGACACAACTCTGCGAGAAAAAGAAATGCCATAACAAAGGGGATAAAGAGTAAAGAAAACTCAAGCGCAGCACTTCCGCTACTGGAACGATACCATGATGTTTTGTTGTTCAATTCTTTATTCCTTTTACTTACACAGCCCACAAGAGCCAATAGCCTGAGCAAATAGCAATACCATAGGGTATAGTGATAGCGTTATTTCTTGAGAACAGTCTATAATATAAACACGTAAGTAACGTGAGTGGGATCCCCGTCATTCCCATCAAAAATAAAAAACTACCTATCTCTGTCGTTGAAAGCCCTGTTGATAATGCACATACCAGTTTCACATCGCCTGCACCTATTACGCCGACGATAGAGAAAAAAAATCCAATACCAAACAATAGCAACAGCACTGTTAAAGAAAGATCCTCAGGATGATGAAAGGCTAATAAAAGTGAGAGCGAAAAAATGAGCAATGTCGTCGCATTGGTAATTTTCCGACAACGAATATCCGTATAACAGACGAACAGCAACATTATACTAATAGCAATTGTCAGCATCCCTTCTACTTTCACTTTACATCATCCCTTGAAAATGCCAGAGGCGTTTATAATCCATTGAATGGTATGTTGTAACGAATCAGCAAACGATCAGGTAATCAACCTAATACAATAAAAACCCGTTTGAGGATACTACTCATAGAATACCCTCGATGAAAATTAGCCGTGGAGTCTGTAAAGAATTTTGTGTAAATGGCTCCATTGCTTAACCGGAGATTCGTTCTCCATACATCAACATGAATTGGCTCATAGCAGGTTTCCAGTCTCTGATTGGCAAGGTCCATTTAGCAGAGATATTATGCAAGGCTAGATAGAGTAATTTTATCACCGAGTCATCCGTTGGAAATATTCGTCGCGTTTTCGTTATCTTGCGCAATGAAGCATTTAACGACTCTATCGCGTTGGTGGTGTAGATAACCTTGCGGATCTCCGGCGGAAAGTCAAAAATGACGATGAGACGTTCCCAATTATTTCTCCACGACGGGCTGATCGTCGGGAACTGCTCATCCCATTTGGCCGCGAAGGCATCCAGGGCCTCTTCAGCGCCCTCTAGCGTTGCGGAACTATAGATGGTGCGCAGGTCAGCAGCAACGGCCTTACTCTCTTTCCAGCCGACGTAGCGCAGCGAGTTCCGCACCTGATGCACAATGCAGAGCTGTACCCGCGTATGCGGGTAAACAGCTTCAATGGCATCAGGAAAGCCTTTCAGGCCATCGCAGCAGGCGACGAAGATGTCCTTTAGCCCACGATTTTTCAGTTCTGTCATCACAGATAACCAGAACTTGGCCCCCTCAGTTTTGGCTATCCATAGCCCCAGCAGCTCTTTTTCGCCCTGGCCGTTGACGCCGAGGGCCAGATAAACAGACTTGTTGGCCACGGCTCCGCCGTCCTGGCTTTTGACAACAATACAGTCAAGGTAAACAATGGGATAAAGCGCATCCAGCGGCCGTTGCTGCCAGCGCTTAACTTCATCCATCACAGCATTGGTCACTTGAGAAATGAAGCCAGCGGAAACATCGACCCCGTAGACTTCTTTAAAGTGTGCCTGAATATCACGGGTTGATAACCCTCTGGAATAGAGAGAAATAATGCGGTCATCGAAGCCGTTAAGCTGTTTTTCGTGCTTACCGATCAGTGTCGGCTCGAAGGTACTGTTGCGGTCGCGCGGAATATCGAGCTCGATCTCCCCATTTTGGCTACGTACGCTCTTGGATGTCTTGCCATTGCGTGAGTTGCCTGAATGATTACCAGCCGGGTCATGCTTAGCATACCCAAGGTGCATCTCCATCTCAGCTTCAAGAACCCGTTCCGCCAGTCTTTTAGTCAGCACCTTGAGTAGGCCTGATTCACCCAGCAGATCCTGAGGGGAGTGACAATCTTGAAGCAGTTGGTCAATAAGTTCGTTGCTGATAGGCATTTTGTTATCCTTTGAAGGTTTTCCTCAAAATGCCATTTACACAGATTATTTTACAGTCTCTAGCCGTGATAGAAATCAAACACTAATCTCTCAGGCGCTGATTTCTCAGCATCAAGGTGAAACACCTTCAATTTATCCATTTTTTTCTTCAATAAGAACGTCAACAAAATGGTATTTTTGTCTTTATGAGCAATTGAAATTGACTTTACATTCCCCTCTGCCATCAAGTTATTTCCTATATGTAATATGTCATCACTCGCCGTCACGCCTTGTAATTCATAGGTTATCTGGTTCGGCGCTCTATCACCGAGTTCTTTAACGGCTATTCTTTCCCGTGACTCCATTGCCATGCGAAAATATTTTTTATGTTGTCCCGCCCGGACCGCAATAATCTCGTTATTAGGTTCTTTAGATAACGGTAATGCGGGCGTAGCATCTTCGTCATCTTGGCCTTTTTTTATCGATACATCTTGTTTAGCCAGCAATTCGCGTTGCTGTAACTGGCGTTGAGAGCGGGGCTTGATTTTGGATAACGATTCAAGCAAGCCTTCACGGATATCAACGTTCTTTGCTCGATGCAATACCGCTTCTGCCCCCTCAAAATCCCGCAGTTTCACCAGTACAAACACTAAGTTATGTAATAAGTTTTCACCGGTATACCCTCGCGCATACAAGGGGGCCAGATAATCCCTTGCGGTAGAATAATCCTCTTGCATAATGGCCAGCATCGCGAGGTTATTAATGACTTTATCTTCATCAACAAAATGCGTTCGAGCGCTATCAAACGCTACCTTGGCGGCAAGGTAATTGCCCTGCTGCGCCAACAATACACCTTGCGTGTTTAACGCTTCCCCATTGTCAGGGTTTTTATTCAAAGCAGCTCTAACACACTCAAGCGCTTCAGCAATGCGTCCTTGTTCCAGCAAATTCTTGCCTTCAAGTAACAGAATATCTTCATTGGGATTATCAGCCAGCAAAGGCGCTAAATAATGCCTTGATGATTCATAATCCATCGCAGAGTGGTAATGACTAGCCAAAATATACCGTGTTTTTGCATCCTCTTTTCGATTTAGTTTTTCACGATATAACTTGATTAGCCCTTGAAAATCATTCACCTTGGTAAGAATAAACTCCTTCTGCCCCTCGTCAATAGCATTGTGATTTTCACTCTTGGTTACACATCCTGCGAGAAAAAAAACTGAAAGTAATAATAAGATATTAACTAATTTTCCCATAATGCCATCATCCCTATCAAACCTGGCCCGACAATTATTGCCAACAATGGAAACATGATAAAACCAATCATCGGCATGGTCATTTTGGCCGACAAGCTTGCCACCTTTTCTTCCATATCGAGTAACTGTATATCTTTCATTTCTTTGCCTAAAGCGATTAATATTTTATAAATGGATGAGCCAAAATTTATACTCTGCTGCAATGTCGTACAAAACATCCTCACTTCATTACAGGCTATCTCTTGATAAAGTTGTTCCAACGCGGCATTGATTCCACTAACCTCTGTTTTTAACATGACACGTTCCAGAATCTTGGCAATATCCTTATTAACATGCTTAGTATTATCACTAATATATCGCATGGATTTTTCAACCGTCATTCCAGACTGAATACAAACCGCCATCATATCAATAATGAAAGGCAAATCATTTGATATGCTTTTTAACCGTTTTACGATAATACGCTTTTTAACCACATCAGGTAAAATAATGACTGATACACTCAAGATTAAAAGGCAAATGAGTAAAACATTCATTGACACTTGGAGGATACCACTTATGTTCAGAAAAAATAACGCTCCACCCATCGTAACGATGGTTAGCATTTTTAGTATCACATTTTTATCTAACAATGATGCAATCGAAATTAAACGACTTGATTTTATCAAGATGTTCTCAACATGCGATGCATTATCCTGGGTTTCAGTGTCATTCAGTGAATGCTTATATACATTCAACAACATTAATGATTTGTTTTTATTTTTGCCTTTTAGAAAATGGATAAGAATGCCACCCAGACCCAGAGCCATCATAAGCAGTGAAAACAGATAAAACATAACTCACCTATAACTTATTCATCATTAACCAAAGAATAAAAACCCCCGAGAAAATGCTACCTACCGCATAATAAAGTATGAATTTACCCATTGGATCATAAAGCAATATGGCAAAGCTGTCTGGAGAAGTTAACTTTATGAAAAAGAAGAAAAAAATCGGAATTCCTGTTAATATTTTTACTGACATTCGGATTTCAGATGTCATGGCCATTTTTTTTCTATCAATAATTCTTCCATTAGAGATCATGGTTGCTAACCGCGTCATGACGTCTTTAATTTGCCCTCCCGCTTTCATGTTCACCAAAATAGTGACAATAAAAAAATAATACTCTCTATAGGGTAAACGTCGGTACGACGCCATTAAAACACTTTCAACATCCTCACCAATTTCAAGGCGCTGAGATATTTTTCTAAACTCTTCTCCAACAACACCTGAAATCTTCTCACCACACTGTTCAATGCCGATCATCACTGAATTCCCAGCACTAATAACGCTGTTAATAATATTCAACGCCTCCGAAAATGTGGTTTCGAATGCTACTCGCGCCGCTTTTTTACTCCGTTGGAAAAGTATATACAATGTCAACAACAACATAAGCGGCGATACAATAAGTAAATCAATATGTAAATACTCCAGACTACTATAAATGCTTACCCCTTGAACTGCGAAGACAATCAAACCATTCTTTAACACCAGGTCATATTTTTTCCCTAGCAAATACCGAGAAATATCACTGAAAAGTGCCACCAAACGTTGCGATAATGCATGCTGCTTAAGTTGGTAGGTTAACTTGTTGGTTGTCGGTACAGTAGCAACGTGTCGTAAGCGTTGAATATTTTTTTTCTTCCGATGTTCGAGCACAAGTTGTAGCAGGCCAAGCAGGAGCATGCTTATGAAGATGAAGATCATGGTAATTTATTTCCGAACAGTTGTTTCAAAGGCTCTTGCATGTCATGGACTATTGCCTGTTGGTATACGGTTGATCGCTGTAATAGACCGTAAGAGGTAAAACTTCCCTGAATGGCCCCTGTTTCAGAGCGCTCGGCCTGCGCGGAATAGCTGAAGATATCTTGCAAGATAATATTATCGCCTTCCATACCCATTACTTCTGTAATATTAATGACTTTACGTGAGCCATCAGGCAAGCGCGATACCTGAACAACGATATGGATTGCCGATACGATATTACGGCGGATTGCTGCAAGGGGAAGTGCCGCGCTTGACATCATGACCATACTTTCCAGACGCGCTAAAGCATCACGCGGTGAGTTGGCATGCAAGGTCGACATGGATCCATCATGGCCGGTGTTCATTGCCTGCAACATTTCGAACGCTTCTTCTCCTCGGCACTCCCCGATAATGATGCGATCGGGCCGCATACGCAGTGCATTGACGACAAGATGGCGCATAGTAACCTGGCCTTGGTTCTCGGCACCGGCCATGCGGGTTTCCAACCTGACAACATGCGGTTGCTGTAAACGCAACTCAGCGGCATCTTCCAGCGTCAGTACCCGCTCGCCTTCATCGATATAGTGGGACATGGCATTTAGCAGCGTTGTTTTCCCAGATCCGGTCCCGCCAGAGACAATAATGTTGACGCGACAGCGACTCGCGATAACCAGAAAATTAGCCATCATCTCATTCATACTGCCGTACTCAATCAGATTGGCCAGCGTTCTCTGCCCGGAGCCAAACTTACGAATTGAGATCGAGGCACCATCCAGTGCAACAGGCGCGATGACCACGTTCAGGCGACTACCGTCAGGCATGCGCGCATCGACCAACGGTTGCGAGTCATCAACGCGGCGCCCCACCCGCGCCACCAGTCGACGGGCAATATCAATCAACTGCTCGTTGCTGATAAAACGCTTATCAACTAATTCCAATTTCCCCGCTCGCTCAACAAAAATACGATCAGGCCCATTAACCAGAATGTCACTGATACTTTCATCTTCCATCAGCTCACGCAGCGGTCCATACCCCGTAATCTCATCGGCAATAAGCTCACTTAAGCAGTTACAAACCCGGCTTGAAAGATATTGTCCTGTGTTATTCATCACGCGTTGAATGGCGTCGTTAACTTCTCGTAACAACGATTCGCGCTGATTTTTCAACTCATCAATACGCTCTAAATCGATATTTTTAAGCACCTGCTCGCGGAAATAGAGCAGTGTGCTGGTCATTTCAGTTTCAATATTCATCACCTTTTCCCTCTTTCACTTGTTCCGTTTCCCACGGCTCAGATATCAAAAAGGCCAAAAATCACACGACCGCATTTTGACGCGCAGTACGACGAAAAGTAGGCAGGGAAAACAGAACTTTACGAGCAGGCTTAGGGCCCAACGACTTGCCTAACAGGTGAGCAGCAAGTCGATAAAGTGAACTCTCTGAGGATAGTTGATTATGATGAACGTTGTAGGAATTTACGCTAAAAATAGCGAGCCCGAGATATTCTTCAATATCAGCATTAACAAGCTCATCCGTATTTTTGGGATGACTCTCGTTTAAACACAGAAAAATACGCGTTTCTTTCAGCGGGTTTGCCAGCAAGAAACGTTTATGCTCTTCCAGTATATTTTTTGCCACACGCAATGATGCTAACGCCCGTGAAATTACCAACACAATGACATGGGATTGCATAAATGCCTGTTCCAGTTGCTGTTCGAGGTGTGTATGAATTCCATGGTCAAAGAAAGCCAGGTTGTAGCGATTAAACGCGGTATCCTCATACAGCCATGCTGCATCGCACGTTTCCATCTTTACCGACTGATGGGCGGTAAGATCGGCAATGCTGCCGTCGTTGGGTAACGCTTTAGCTAACAATAAATCCAAATCCCGACTGCCGCTGCAACCCTGCACCAACAGCATGGGTATTGAGGTCAGCATTCCTGCGGCTTTAAAAAGCTGATGCGCCACAGTGGATGCCCCAGCCCCTCCCTTGCACCCCAGAACGCTGATTTTCATTGTCACTCGGTTATGCGTAGCCGGAATAGGGTCACGAATCAGATCGGGCAATTGCGCTAATTGTGATCCAATATGCAGATAGTTGGTTCCTGACATCTTCAATGCATGTGCAAAGCGGATTGAGTCATTATTGCCCACTAAAATCGGTTTTGCCGAAACCGGTATGAGTAGCGCAACCATCTGCATAATAAGTTCAACATTATCCACGTCGCCAATATCGACAATCACTGCGATGGCATCGCTGGCAGCGGGATTATCATTCATAGTAAAAAAATTCGCTTCATGCTGTATGACATCAGCTAAATGATGCATTAACAACTGACTGACGATTTCAGACATCACATCAGGTCGTGGTGAAATAATTAAAATTGGCTGTGCAAATTTTTTCCTCTGCGACTTCAATGTCGTATTTTTATTATTCGTTTTGGTATCAAAAAATAGTTTCATGTGCAACTCCAATGTATAGCACCCTGGTTAATCATGACTATTTAGCAAAACCACCGCGTTCCATAAAACTGCGGGCATCACTGTCAAGCCGTCCTTCACGGGTATTTTTATCTACACCACTATTAAAAAATAATTGAACGGATGAGCTACGGTGATATTCAGGTAACTTAATTTTCTGTCGTGATGCCGAAGACACGGGTTTAACCAGATCGACAGTCGCAAAGACTACCAATTCTGTTTTCTTTCTTTCCGTGTGAGATTTACGCGCCAGCGCCCCAAGAATAGGAATATCACTAATGAAAGGAACTTTGGTCAGTGATTCCACGTCCTCTTCATTGAGTAAACCTCCAATCACAAAGCTATCACCATCGGCCACTTCGATCGTAGAACTGGAACGCCGCGTTTTTATCTGAGGTATGCTGTAATTATTGTATGCATAACTCCCTAAAACACTGCTAATTTCGTTAGAAACCAACAGTTTTATTTTCTGTTTTTTTTCAACTTTAGCAGCAACATTTAACCGAATACCATATTCTTTATATTGTATGGTTGTGCCCTCTTTGCTTTGTACTAGCAGCGGGATTTCACCGCCGACTAGAAAGCTGGCCACTTCACCGGACAGCACGGTGAGGTTTGGCTGAGCCAGTATCCGAGCCAAACTGTCATTATTAACAGCACTGATTGTCGTGCTGATATTTTCTGCATCGAATCCACGTTTAAGACCAATCAAACTGAAAACACCAGGATCATTAACAACCCCACTTCCTTTAATCAGTCCACTGAGGGTTAAATTACTCCATTCGATCCCTAAAGTGTCTGTGAATTTTTTACTTACCTCAACAACGCTGAGCTTTACGTTAACTTGATTGGGTGAGGGTAATTGTAATCTGTTTATGACATTGCTATAGATTGTTTTTGTCATAAAGAAAACCTCTGAGGTTTCCCGATCATCAGTATTATAGTTAACCTTCAGATCTCGGCTTTCCTTCCCTACGACACTGCCCACTAACTGGTATACCGCCCCACGGGTTTCCTCATCGGGCACCGTCCCCGTCAGGATATAAGATTTACCTTCACTGCTGATAAAACTCTTAACTACCACCTGACTACCGGGAAACTCAACCACAATTCGCTGATTGATATCCCCCAGGAAGGAATCAACATTTATTTGTAAATCAGCCAAAATTTTTGTGTCAGCATCATAGGCAGTGACCTCTGAAATACCGGGTACTTTCGCATACAATACGATGGTGTTTTCATTCAATACCTTATAGTCCGCTACTGAAGGATCTGAGATAAATACCGTATTAACACGCCCTTTGGTTCGTAATGTTTTTGACTGCCCAGGCTTTAAAAAGAGTTGATCGGCCATTGCAGTTAACGGACACAATAAAATCAGTGCTAGTATCAGGCGAGCGTGAAATGAGAAGCGCTTCATCATCAAACTTTTTCCTCTTTTAAAATTTCCCTATACCCCAACAGGCAATACCTGTTAACCGCGCCACTCGTGTGTGGGCCGCGAGCGAGGTTCATCAAACAGGGGGGCACTACTGACGGGCCATGTTGCCTCTTTGCCGGATAGCGTTTCACTACCTCTCGAACGCAAGTCAATAGGGTTTCTGGCCGTGGGAAATAGCAGTATTTTGGCGTTGCCTTCTAATCCTTTTAGCAGCTTGATTTCTGAATCTCTCAGTTCAACCAGGAGTTGGCTTCTACTTTCTTGAGACTTCTCTTTTTCATCCTGGTTTATCCGACGAATTGCCAATACACGCCTATTGATCATCAGAGGTTTAAGCCGTGTATCGCGAATCGACTTCGCGGGCGAGATGATGTCCTCACTTCCGTTATCGTCTTGACGGAGTCCATAGGAAAGATAGATATCCACACTGGCACCTGGCTTTAAATTGGTTAACAGATAATTATCAGAAGCATCTAACTCAAACGGGTAAAGCACATTTCCTGGCATGATAAACATAGCGATATAATCATCACTGCCGGGCTCAACCAACGCCGTTGGTTGAAGGTAGGTGCCTTTGGCTACCGCACTTTTGAGTGCCCAATGAATAAGGTCATTTTGTTTTATATTGAACTGCATATCAGTGCTTTCTGGTGATACAGATATATTTTTCAATTGAAAATCATCTTTCTTCAGAACATTGTTGGCAGACAGGTCTCGCTGGGCGACGGCCACGACAATGGTTTCTGCTAAAGAATCTCCCCGCATGTCACTCGTTCCTGATGTCGGCGTAAGTGCGGATTTCATATAGAATAAAATACCAATGCTGCCAGTCAGAATCATTAACAGGTAAATAATCAATGCGCTCTTTTTCATTTCAACGCTAATCCGCTTTCGCTGTTGTTATAAAATTATTATCAGGTATAATACCCATTATAAGAACCCCCTCTTTTTTTTGACATATAGCTACCGCATGAGCTCAATAAAGGCTTTCGAAACAGGCACTTTAATAAAAACATGCAGTTATAAAGTACCTGTTTCGGGTTAAAGTATTGCTTCAACTTTCCAGAGGATAGTTAATAACCTCTAATTAAGCAGAATCAGTCACTTTCTTTGTGATATTAATGAAGATACTTTTCAACATAGTACTAACAACCCCATCACTCTGAAAAATAACCGTAACCACCCCAGCAACACCCGCGGCTACAATAGCATATTCAACAGCGGTTACCCCGCGCTGATCATTTTTAAAATTGTGCATTACTTCAGTAAAATACATATAACCCACGATAGACTTTTCCTGAACATAACTTGCTAAAGAATGCATATCAAATTCCCTCCATTTATTAATTCTATCATTTTCACCAGGTATTTTTCGACTTGGTAATGTTCAACACTCATTATATTGTGGGGATTTTATAACATCTCTTTTTCGCCATTAACAATGGCGATATTTATAAATAAAACCCAAAAAACAATTGTCAAAACCTATCAATTAACAAAGCACTAGCAAGAATCAAAAAGATTATAAGATTTTTCTTACCCCTGAAAAATACACACATAAAACAAACAACAATTAATATTACCTTTCTTTAAATACGTGATAAGAATAACTAACAAAAACAAGTTAGACAGATGCTTAATCATAAAAATATAAAAAAAAACGGCCTATCTACATAGGTTTATTATAAAATGAATGAGAAATCAACATTTAGTCGTAAACACCAAACATTCAAAAAAAAAAGAATAAAGTATCGACATTTAAAATGAAACGATAAATAAAAACATACGAGCAGGTCGCGCAACGAGATTGATAGTGCCCCACATAAACATTGTTCATGCGATACCAGACCACTCCACCAGAGATAATATATTGTTTTATTTTTAAATTTATTAGCATTCAACGGTAATAACATGCGCAGACAGAAGGTAGCGCATATGATTTTCAGTGAAGGAGGCATGGCATAGGCAGACAAAATACAACATAAATTATCTGTTTAAAATTCTTATAGTCGATAATATCTAACACGGCGACAAACCCACTCATTCACACGAACCAATGAATAGATTTCATCTAGCCCACGCTTAAAGCCAGTATTGTAGCTAATACTTTGCATTTTCATCGCAGGAAATACTACACCATTTCGTTTTCTTTACTGTTGATAAATTAAGCACCCTGCGAGAAAGCAAAAAAAAATGCTGATATAAGCGAACTTAGAACCTATCCCAAAAGGAATTGTCAGTTAATAAGTAATGGCAATTTCTGAGGGAAATATGGCAAGCAATAAGTGGCAGATGGCTTTGTTGAATAACTTAACCGTTTGATTTACATCTTCTTTAGTTAGAATGCATTTACAGAGAATGTATTTTGTTAGAACGACAAATCAAATAGTTAGCACAATAAAAAGCATTCCGAGAGGAAAAATTAGTCGTTGAAATTTTATAATGCTTATATAAATCAGTATCTTAAATTATTCAACAAAGCCGTGGCAGATCAGCGATGAACTCTGGGGGGAAATGGTTCCGTTGCTCCCGGAACACAAAACCCACCATTCGCTGGGTACGCATCGCAGGCGGGTTGATAATCGTGCCGCAATGAACGCCATTCTCTTTGTGCTCAGAACGGGTTGCCAGTGGAATGCCCTGAATGCCACCGGGATATGCTCGTCAAGCTCCGCTCACCGCCGCTTCCAGGAGTGGCGGGATGCAGGAGTTTTTGAACGGTTCTGGCAGAACGGGTTGCTGGCCTGCGAGCAGCTGGATGCTATCGACTGGTCATGGCTGTCGATGGATGGTTGTATGACGAAGTCACCGCTGGCAGGCTCAAAAAAACAGGACGGAATCCCACAGACCGGGGGAAACAGGGTGTAAAGCGTAGCCTGATGACCGATGCGAACGGGCTTCCCCTCTCTCTGGTTGTCTCAGGGGCAAATACCCACGACATAAAGCTGGTTGCTGATACTCTCGACGCCCTTCAGACGGGCAGACCCGGCAGAAAGCTCCGCCTCTGTCTGCACAAAGGCTATGAAGCCGGATGGCTGGAGGCCTGTCTGAAAAGTCGTCGTTACGAACCTCATATCCAGTCAAGGAAAGAGGAGTCGGAAGCCATCAAAAACACGGATTTTAAAGCTCACCGCTGGGTAGTGGAGAGAACGCACAGCTGGATGAATCGCTTTCGTCGGGTTCTGACTCGCTGGGAGAAGAAAGTCGAAAATTATGGGGTGATGCTGCATTTTACCTGCGGCATCATTGTCTGGAATAAAATCCTATTGGGATAGGTTCTTATATAAGCATTCTCTAGTTATTGGCGGAACGGACGGGACTCGAACCCGCGACCCCCTGCGTGACAGGCAGGTATTCTAACCGACTGAACTACCGCTCCCCATTAACATACGCTTGCGAGCGGGATGAATACTAAGGTGATCTGGGTATGGCGTCAATGCTTTTTATAATCAATTCATACTGTTTGTTTATAATTCCAGCGTCATGCTGTAATCAGCATCAACCGGATGATGATCACTGGCGCCACAAGCAGCTGCCCCCCTTTTTAGCAATCAGATCGAGGCGCGTTTCATGTGCTGCCAGTTCGTCCGGGCTGGCATAAATGATGGGCAACGTTGACGCCTGGCGCGCAATTCGCTGTACGCTCTCACTTTCTGTACTCACTTGCTGAGTGTCACTCTCCATGGCAAACGCCAAAGACGTTTGTCCCCCGGTCATGGCCAGGTAGACATCAGCCAAGATTTCGGCGTCGAGTAACGCCCCGTGCAGCGTTCGTTTGCTGTTATCTATCTGATAACGGTCACACAATGCATCCAGGCTGTTTCTTTTACCAGGAAACAGCTTACGCGCGACCATGAGGCTATCGGTGATCTTGCAAAAAGTCTCTATTTTCGGGATATCCCGATTCAGCATGCGAAATTCATAGTCTATAAAGCCGATATCAAACGTGGCATTATGAATAACCAGTTCCGCACCGCTAATGAACTCAATAAACTCCTCCGCTATCTCAGCGTAGGCAGGTTTATCTTGTAAAAACTCATCGCTGATGCCGTGGACCATGAACGCTTCCGGATCAACCAGTCTGTCAGGCTTGATATACACATGATAATGGCGCCCCGTCAGGCGGCGATTAATGACCTCCACCGCACCAATCTCAATAATTTTATGGCCTTCATAATGAACGCCGAGCCTGTTCATCCCCGTGGTTTCGGTATCCAGAACGATCTGTCGTGTAATTGCAGTGCTCATCGCTTTCGTTTTATGTCAGACTTACGGTTTTTATGATTAAGGCAGAGTCTACCAGAGATGACAAAGCAGGTAGAAATTTTCACCGATGGTTCTTGTCTGGGAAATCCCGGCCCAGGTGGTTATGGCGTTGTGCTGCGCTACAAGCAGCACGAAAAAACCATGAGCGCAGGGTATCACCTGACGACCAATAATCGCATGGAGTTAATGGCGGCGATCGCTGCGTTGGAAGCATTGACCACGCCGTGTACGGTGGTACTGAGTACCGATAGCCAATATGTGCGGCAGGGTATCACGCGCTGGATCCACAATTGGAAACTTAAAGGCTGGAAAACCGCCGATAAAAAACCAGTTAAGAATATCGATCTCTGGCAGCGCCTGGATACCGCCATTCAGCGACACACGATGCGTTGGGAGTGGGTCAAGGGCCACGCGGGTCATCCAGAGAACGAGAAATGTGATGAACTGGCACGCCAGGCGGCTTCGCACCCGACGCAGGACGATAACGGGTATCAGCCGGAATAACCTGCTTAGAATGGCCGGTATCCTTTACGATAACTCTTGGTTGCCCCCACGGTGTCAGCGCCAGTGATATAAGTCCCTAATTCACCATTTGATTTGTCCGCTCCACCCAACATGTTGTTTCCTTATGGTTCCTACACCGAAAAGGATATCAACATGCTGAGCAGAGAGGACTTTTTCATGATATAGCCAAGCGACATTATTTTGATAACAGCCAGCTATGCTTCTTTGCCGCATATCAGGGCATAGGATGTAATCATTTTTAAGTCGGTTGGCTATAAAGCAAATGCGCCATCAGGGGGCTTACATTGTCGATATTGCCACCCAAATCGGTTGTTCCGAGCGCACCTTCAGCCGGTATCTGCGTTATCCATCTCCGCCGGCCCGTAAGGCCCGGCTGCGAATGGAAAAACTCCGCCCTTTCATGGAGTACATCGATATGCGTCTGACCGAAAACGTCTGGAACGCCGAAGTGATATTCCATGAAATCAGAAAGATGGGCTATCCCGGCGGACGCTCCACGCTTCGGGCTTACATCCAGCCCAAACGTAAAATGCGGCCGGGTAAAAAGACCGTGCGCTTCGAAACCCAGCCAGGTTACCAGTTACAGCATGACTGGGGAGAAATCGAGGCGGAGGTGTCTGGTGAACGCTGCAAAATCAACTTCGCCGTGAACACGCTGGGTTACTCGCGTCGCCTCCACGTCTTTGCGGCACCGAGCCAGGATGCGGAGCATACCTATAAACTAGTTGCTGAATAGAGACTTGCATTTTTTGTCAGGCTATTGAGAATAAAAAGAGGTTTAACTTAGAGAATAAAGGTTTGAAATGATCAACAAAGAGCGGTTGTTACGAGATAATCGTTTATGTAAAGCAATCATTGGATTATCAGTCGAAGAATTGAAAAATTTAGCCGCTGAATTTTCAGCTTGTTATTTGATTTATCGGAAAAAGAATCGAAAAGATCACGAGCGGCAGATGGGTGCAGGGCAGAAAGGATTTATCCCAACCCCATTAGATAAACTGCTTTTTATTTTATTGTATTTAAAATGTTATCCGACCTATGATTTGCAAGGACTTCTTTTTGGTTTAGATAGAACACGGGTATGTCGCTGGGTAAAAATATTATTGCCGGTTTTAGAGATGACCTTGGGGCGGCTTTGTTGAATAATTTAAGATACTGATTTATATAAGCATTATAAAATTTCAACGACTAATTTTTCCTCTCGGAATGCTTTTTATTGTGCTAACTATTTGATTTGTCGTTCTAACAAAATACATTCTCTGTAAATGCATTCTAACTAAAGAAGATGTAAATCAAACGGTTAAATTATTCAACAAAGCCCCTTGGGGCGAGAATGTGTTTTGCCCGCTCGTCAAATTCGCTCTGCTGAGGAATTTTTTCGCGCCTTTCCTGGAGTTAAAGACGTCTTTATTGATGGGACAGAGCGACCTGTCCAAAAGCCTAAGAATCTGCGTCGGCGAAAAAAAATGTATTCGGGAAAGAAAAGACAGACCACTCGAAAAGGGCTTATTATGACTGACGAAACAAGGCAAATTGGATTTATCCCCATGAGCAAAAATGGGCGCCGTCACGATAAACGCTTACTCGATAAAGTCGATATAATTCGCCATATTCCTCCTGAGGTAACCATCTGGGCAGATACCGGTTTTCAAGGTATAGATAAACAGCATCCTAATACACAAATCCCAAAAAAAGGAACTCGAAAAAGACCTTTATCGCCTGAACAAAAACAAGAAAATAAAATAATCTCGGGCATCCGTATTACAGTTGAACACGCCATCGCGGGTATCAAGCGCCTCGGTTGCATGACCCAAATTTTACGGAATCGTAGACCCTTTATTGATGATACCTTCTTACTCCTTAGCGCCGGTCTTTGGAATTTCCATCTCAGAACAGCGTAAAATTTACTTCAATCACCGAAACACCCTTATTTCACTATTAAGCAACACGCTTATTGAGAACCCTGCCCTGTGGCGTTATACTGCGCGCCTCAAAGAGACCGTGAACAGGCTGCGAAAAAGCTGCGTAGCTCTTGGTGTCGCCCTTTTTTAAAACGAGTGATGTGTATGATGAAACATGCTGTGGACGTCATGATTGCCGAAGCGGACGTTCGCGCGCGCGTGAGAGCATTGGGTCAGGAAATCAGCCAGCACTATCGTGGCAGCGACAGCGATCTGGTGTTAGTCGGGCTGCTGCGCGGTTCGTTTATTTTCATGGCCGATTTATGCCGTGCCATCGATGTTTCCCACGAAGTGGACTTTATGACGGCGTCCAGCTACGGCAGCGGGACCAGCTCTACGCGAGACGTCAAGATCCTCAAAGATCTGGATGGAGACATCCGTGGTAAACATGTGTTGATCGTGGAAGACATTATCGATTCCGGTAACACCCTGAGCAAAGTACGCGAAATTCTGCGTCTGCGTGAGCCTGCGTCGCTGGCCATCTGTACGCTGTTGGATAAGCCGGAGCGTCGGGAAGTGGACGTGGAAGTTGAGTGGGTCGGTTTTTCTATTCCTGACGAATTTGTGTTGGGATACGGCATCGACTACGCGCAGCATTATCGTCATTTGCCCTATATCGGCAAGGTGATTCCGCAGGAATAAGTTGTCGCGGCAAATCGAGGGGCACATAAGGTGCCCCTGTAATATCAGATCAGGGAAGAGATGGCGCGGCGATAGCGCTGTTCCAGCGTTTCGCGGCTGGTTGCGGTCACTTCCAGATCGCTTAACAAACCGTCCTTGATGCCATAAACCCAACCGTGGATCGTGACCTTTTGGCCGCGTTTCCAGGCGGATTGCATGATGGTGGAGTGGCCCAAGTTGTAGACTTGTTCTACTACATTGATTTCACACAGTTTGTTAAAGCGTTCTTCGGGCGGCAATTCTCCCAGCAGCGAGCTATGCTTGTACCACAAATCACGGATGTGCAGCAGCCAGTTGTTGATAAGCCCCAATTCAGGGTTTTCTACCGCCGCCTGCACGCCGCCGCAACCGTAATGCCCGCATATGATGATGTGTTCGACTTCGAGCACTTCAACGGCATATTGCACTACGGAAAGGCAGTTTAAATCGGTGTGGATAACCAGGTTTGCCACATTGCGGTGAACGAACAGTTCGCCGGGTGCAAGGCTGGTCAGGCTTTCCGCGGGTACGCGACTGTCAGAGCAGCCAATCCAAAAAAAACGGGGTTTTTGTGCCAACGCCAGACGTTCAAAGTAACCCGGATCTTCTTCAACCATGGTGTTGGACCAACGCTGGTTGTTGGCGATGAGCGTTTCAATATCTTTCATGAAAGTAAATGGCCTGTGACAAAAAAAGGGCAGTGAAAGGTAATATAAGGCAAGCGTGAATGTTTTAAAATCGAAACTGAGTCACTCATTGATAATAGGGCTAGTTAACTTGTTATGACATATGCACTGGAACTGGAGAAACTGACCAAAACGTACCCTGGGGGCGTCAAGGCAGTGCGCGGTATCGATCTGCGCGTGGAGGCTGGGGATTTTTATGCGCTGCTGGGATCGAACGGCGCAGGGAAATCGACCACGATTGGTATCATCAGCTCACTGGTAAACAAATCTTCCGGTAAGGTGCGCGTTTTCGGCTACGATTTGGAGCGCGACATCGTTAACGCCAAGCGCCAACTCGGGCTGGTGCCTCAAGAGTTTAACTTCAACCCGTTTGAAACGGTGCTGCAAATCGTTACCCATCAGGCGGGGTACTATGGCGTGTCGCGTCAGGACGCCCTGCAACGGGCGGAGAAATACCTCAAGCAGCTCGATCTGTGGGAAAAGCGTCAGGAAAAGGCACGCATGCTCTCCGGCGGGATGAAGCGCCGTTTGATGATTGCACGTGCCCTGATGCATGAACCCAAACTGCTGATTCTCGATGAGCCGACCGCCGGGGTGGATATCGAACTGCGTCGTTCCATGTGGGGTTTCCTCAAGGCGCTGAACGCGCAGGGCACCACCATCATTCTCACCACGCACTACCTGGAAGAAGCGGAAATGCTGTGCCGCAATATCGGCATTATTCAGCATGGCGAATTGGTGGAAAACACCTCGATGAAGGCATTACTTGCGAATGTGCAATCGGAAACCTTTATTCTCGATCTCGCGCCGAAAAGCCCGCTGCCCAAGCTGGAGGGGTATGCCCACCGCCTGACCGATACCTCAACGCTGGAAGTGGACGTAATGCGTGAACAGGGACTCAATGGTGTTTTCAGCCAATTAAGCACGCAAGGGATCCAAATTTTGAGTATGAGTAACAAGGCGAACCGTCTGGAAGAGCTGTTCGTCTCCATGGTGAACGGTGAAAAGATGAAGCATGTGAAGACCAGCGGGGAGGCGAAAAAAGCATGACGCAGTTATATTGGGTCGCCTTGAAAAGTATCTGGACCAAAGAGATCAACCGCTTCAGTCGTATCTGGATACAAACGCTGGTGCCGCCAGTGATCACCATGACGCTCTATTTCATTATCTTCGGTAGCCTGATTGGCTCCCGTATTGGCGAAATGCACGGTTTCGATTACATGCAGTTTATCGTGCCTGGGCTCATCATGATGTCGGTGATCACCAATGCCTATGCCAACGTCGCAGCATCTTTCTTCAGTGCCAAATTCCAGCGCAATATTGAAGAACTGCTGGTGGCGCCCGTTCCGACACACATCATTATTGCCGGTTACGTGGGGGGCGGGGTAGCCCGTGGCGTATGTGTCGGCGTGCTGGTCACGGCGGTGTCGCTGTTTTTTGTTCCGCTGCATGTGCATGCCTGGTGGGTGGTGGTGGTGACGCTGTTGCTGACCGCGGTACTGTTCTCGCTGGCCGGATTGCTCAATGCGGTATTTGCCAAAACCTTTGATGACATCAGCCTTATTCCGACGTTTGTGCTAACGCCGTTAACCTACCTTGGCGGCGTGTTTTATTCGTTGACGCTGCTGCCGCCATTTTGGCAAGCGGTGTCCAAGCTCAACCCCGTGGTGTACATGATAAGCGGCTTACGCTTTGGTTTTCTCGGTATTCAGGATGTACCGCTAGCCTTCACCATGACGGTGTTGTCGGTGTTTATTCTGGTATTTTATGTGCTGGCGTGGTGGCTGATTGAAAGCGGACGTGGTCTGCGGAGTTGATAAAAAAAACGGGGCCTACTGGCCCCGTAGCTTTTAGGCGACCTGAACCGGAATCGCCTTCGCCTGGCGCGACATCAGATTATCGCCGGAGAAATAGGCGACTTTCGGGTGGTGCGTGCGTGCTTCTTCGTCTGACATCTGTACATAGGAGCAGATAATCAGTTTGTCACCAACGCAGGCGCAGCGTGCCGCCGCCCCGTTGACAGAAATAATGCGTGATCCTCTTTCTGCCGCAATGGCATAGGTAGAGAAACGCGCTCCGTTATCCACGTTGTAGATATCGATGGCTTCGTATTCCAGAATGCCCGCTGCATCCATGAAATCCTGATCGATGGCGCAGGAGCCTTCATAGTGGAGATCTGCCTGGGTGACTTTTACCCGGTGCAGCTTACCTTGTAGCATGGTGCGTATCACTGTCGGTTACCTCAGTTAATGTCTGTCATGCCAGTCAATCGACCAGAACGACCTGCTGATTATCAATCAAGCGGGCCTTACCCAGCCAGGCTGCCATCAATAACACCGCCCGCGTGCTGGCTACGGTCAGTTCTTGCAGCGTATCCGCATCACGAATGTAGAGCTCATCGGGCGTGAACCCGGCTTCGCGTAACTCTTCTGCGGCACGGGTGACTATCTCCTCAAGCTGACGATCGCCGTTGCTGAGTTGATCAACCATCTGATCCATGATGCGTTTTAGCGCGGGCGCCGACTGGCGCTCTTCCGGACTAAGATAACCGTTGCGCGAACTCAGTGCCAGCCCGTCCGGTGCGCGAACAATCGGCACACCGACGATATCAATGTCGTAGCCCATGTCGCGTACCATTTGGCGAATCAGCGCTAGCTGCTGGTAATCCTTTTCACCAAAGCAGGCGATATCGGGTTGTACCATGTTAAACAGCTTGCTGACAATGGTTGCCACACCGCGAAAATGGCCCGGACGGCTGGCGCCTTCCAGCATGGCAGACAGCCCCGGTACCTCGACAAACGTTTGCTGGCCCAGCCCATGCGGATAGACCGCCTCTGGCGAAGGTGCAAACACCAGATCCACGTTACGGCGGGTTAACTTTTCGCAATCCTCTTGCAAGGTGCGTGGATAACGTTTCAGATCGTCGGGTTTATCGAACTGCATCGGGTTGACGAAAATGGAGACAATAACGATATCGGCGCGTGCCCGCGCCTCGTCTACCAGCGTCATGTGTCCGTCATGCAGATTGCCCATGGTGGGCACCAATGCAATGCGTTTCCCCTCTTGACGCCAGCGGCGAATCTCACGGCGTAATAGCAAAGGGGTTTCAAGAATCAACACGGTCTTGCTCCTTTGTACCCGTCATCCTTCACGTTGCAGATGCGTTGGCTGCGCTCACTCATCCGAATCACTTACCT
This sequence comes from Symbiopectobacterium purcellii, assembly GCF_052050035.1. Taxonomy (GTDB): domain Bacteria; phylum Pseudomonadota; class Gammaproteobacteria; order Enterobacterales; family Enterobacteriaceae; genus Symbiopectobacterium; species Symbiopectobacterium purcellii_A. The sequence goes on along the minus strand of NZ_CP189882.1, from coordinate 274,448 downwards.
GAGTAAGCGCATCGGGATAAATGAATCTCATCCCTGAGATTTACCCTGCGGGCGAGCGCAGGCGCTGTTCAAATCTGTTCCAGACAGATTTGTCCTTCACTTGCCGCCTTCCTGCAACTCGAATTATTTAGGGCAATGTTCATTATGTTTGCAATATCTGCTGTGGTAGTGACTACCTGTGGCCAACCGCTCGGCAGGTAGCGAAAACGTTAATTTAACGGAACGAATGTTCCTCGGCAGGGTAAAGTCCCTGCTCAACTTCCTGCACATAAAGACGCGCGGCGGCGGGGATGTCGGCGCTTTGTGCCAAAAAGTTTTTGGCAAATTTGGGCGTGTTCTCGCCGGTGATGCCGAACGCATCGTGCATCACCAGAATTTGACCATCGGTGACGTTACCTGCGCCAATGCCGATAACCGGGATCGACAATGCCTCGGTGACACGCTGGGCCAGCGGCACGGGCACGCATTCCAACACCAAAAGTTGGGCTCCCGCCGCCTCCAGCGCTAACGCGTCATCCAGCAATTGCGCCGCCGCAGCCTCATCGCGTCCCTGAACTTTGTAGCCGCCGAAAATATTCACCGATTGCGGTGTTAATCCCAGATGGCCACATACCGGCACCGCGCGCTCGGTCAGCATCTTCACCGTGGGAGAAATCCATTGGCCGCCTTCCAGTTTTACCATGTTGGCACCGGCGCGCATCACTTCCGCCGCGTTAGTAAATGTTTGCTCTGGCGTGGTATAAGCCATAAACGGCAGGTCGGCAAGCAGTAGACATAGAGGGGCACCGCGCCGTACGCAGCGGGTGTGATAGGCAATGTCACTGACAGTGACTGGCAGCGTGGAATCATGGCCTTGTAACGTCATGCCCAGCGCATCCCCTACCAGCATCACTCGAATGCCATTGTCGTAGAATAAGCGGGCAAAACTGGCGTCATAAGCGGTAATGGTCGCGAATTTAAGCTTCTCCTGCTTACACTTGCGTAGGTAGGTCAGGGTTGTCGGTTTCATTGGCAGCCTCCCAGAATCGAAAAAGTCAGGAGAGCATCTTAAAGGAAGCCTGCCTTAAGGCATAGTCCCTTAAGGCATAGTCGTTGAAGGGGGGAAATGCGACGTAAGGGATATCAGTCTTGCGCATCCCACAGCGTCATACCATTGCGTGGCACGGCAGACAGGCGCAATGCCAGTGCTTCACCGTCAGGAAAGTGCAAATCCGGGGCGATATCGGCCAGCGGGTACAACATGAATTCCCGGTTTTTCATGTCGTAGTGAGGCACGGTTAAACGCGGGGTGTGCAGGGTTTCATTGCCATACAGCAGAATATCCAGATCTAGCGTGCGCTGCCCCCAGCGGTGCGCTTTGCGTTCGCGGCCATGCTGCTGCTCAATGGCTTGGGTGTGATCGAGCAGAATTTCCGGCGCGAGCGTGGTGTCCAATGTCACCACGGCATTGAGATAGTCGGGCTGATCTTGCGGACCCAACGGACGGCTGCGATAAAACGGTGAGCAGCACAGCACGCGGGTGTGTGGCACCGTATCCAGCGCCGCCAGCGCGGAGTTAACCTGCTGTAGCGGATGCGCCATGTTGCTACCCAGCGCCAGATAAACGCGTGTCACGAGGTTCTTTCTCGGCGCGGCGCACTCGGCTTACGGCGTCGGGAATGGCGATGAGGCGTAGGGCCATCGTCCAGCGTGCTGAGCATGGCTTGCTGGCGCGGCAGCGTGGCGACCTGAAATTCTCCCCACCATTGAGAGAGACGTTGCAACTCTGGCTGACGCTCTATTTCGGCGCGCAGGCTCAACAAATCGTAGGCAGCACGGAATTTCGGGTGCTCCATCAGCTTGTAGGCGCGTTTGCCCTGACGGCGCGACAGGCGCAACTGCAACTGCCAGATATCACGCACTAACGAGGTGATGCGTTTAGGAATGGCAAGGGAGCGGCACTGTTCGTCCAGAATATCGTTCATGGCCAGTGCGAAGGAGTCGAAGTAGGTTAATCCACTTTCTTGCGCCAGTTTCTGTGCATGCTCGATCAACGGATACCACAGCATGGCGGCAAACAAAAATGCCGGGTTAACGCGCATGTCATTTTGCAGCCGCTGGTCGGTGTTCTTTAACACCAGCGCCACCATTTTTTCCAGATGGCTATCGCTGTTAGGCGTAAAATGGCGGCTGATCAGTGGGAACAGCGGCTGAAACAGTTGGTATTCGCACAGCAAACGGTACGTCGGGTAACCGTAACCCGCTTGCAACAGCTTCAACGATTCCTCAAACAAGCGTGCGGCGGGGATATCGTGCAGCAATGTCGCCAGACGCGGAATCGGCTCGGCAGTTTCCGGGCTGATGGTCATGTTCAGTTTGGCGGCGAAACGCACGGCGCGCAGCATGCGTACCGGATCTTCCCGATAGCGGGTTTCCGGATCGCCAATCAACCGGATCACCCCTTGGCGCAGATCGTTCAACCCGCCGGTGTAATCACGCACGCTGAAGTCGGCGACGCTGTAATAGAGGCTATTAATGGAGAAATCGCGACGTTGCGCATCTTCTTCAATGCTGCCGAAAATATTATCACGTAACAGCATGCCGCTCTGGGCTTGCTGAGAGGTGGTTTTTAGCTGCTGCTCCTGATGCTGCTCGTGATGACCGCGAAAGGTCGCGACTTCAATCACTTCAGGACCAAACATCACGTGAGCGAGACGGAAGCGGCGGCCAACCAAGCGGCAATTGCGAAATAATTTACGCACCTGCTCCGGCGTCGCATTGGTGGTGATATCGAAATCTTTTGGCTTTTTCCCCAGCAGCAGATCTCTGACGCCGCCGCCAACCAGATAGGCTTCATAGCCTGATTTGTTCAGGCGATAGAGTACCTTCAGCGCATTTTCGCTGATATCACTGCGCGAAAGGGTATGCTGGTCGCGCGGAATCACGGTCATGGCCTGACGCACGGGCTCCGCGGTGGCCACGTCATTGTCGCGGCTGAGTACCTTGCGACAGAAATTAGCGACTCGGGTAAAGATGGTACACCTCGATAGTGATGAAAAAATAACGGTACAACAAAAAATAGCGGCTAATCATAGCTCACCGCGCCACCTTTGAGAATGCCGATGTTGCCTCAGCCACATCGGATGCTCCGATTAACGGGATATCTCCGCCATACTTCATGCCGCAGGTGCGTTGGCGACGCTCATTATTCGGCCCATCCCAGGACATCACCTCTTATGAGGCCGCCGCACGCGGCATTCAAATCTGCTTCCGGCCGATTTGTCACGGGTTTGCCGCCTTCCTGCCACTCGACGAATTTAGGCTATAGACGCAAGTGACAAATGGTTAACGGCCCACTGTAAAAGGAGCGGTAACGCCATATCCTGCCAATGCGCCGGCACCGGTTGATTCAGAAAGCGCAGCGCGCTTAACAGTACCGGACGCGGATCGCCATCCGGTAGTGCAGGCGCGTGGTTCTGCTTGGAAAGCTTATTTCCCTGCGCGTTGAGCGCCAGCGGTAAATGGATGTAATCCGGCACCGGATAGCCTAGCTGTTGATAGAGTGCGATCTGCCGGACTGTGGGGGCGATCAGATCTGCGCCGCGCACAATTTCCGTTACCCCTTGATCGTGGTCATCCACCACAACGGCAAGATTATAGGCGAATAATCCATCGCGGCGGTGAATGATAAAATCTTCCTGCGCCAGCGCCGGGTCGGCATACAGCTCTCCGCGCAGCCTGTCGTGAAAGTGCAATACCGGGTTGTCTTGGCGCAAACGCAGCGCAGCGCGGGCGGAGCCCAATTGGCGCGTACGGCAATGGCCATCATACTGTCCGCCCAGTGAATGAATGCGTTGGCGTGTGCAATCGCAGTAGTAGCACTGATGGCGGGCTTTCAGTGCGGCCAGCACTTCCAGATAACGCGCATGCCGTTGGGACTGATAAAGCACTGAGCCATCCCATTGCAAACCGTAGTGTTCCAACTGTGAAAGAATGCGGCTTGCCGCACCAGCAACTTCGCGTGGCGGATCGATGTCTTCAATGCGCACCAGCCAACGGCCGCCATGGGCGCGTGCCTGTAGATAGCTGCCTAATGCAGCGATCAGAGAACCAAAATGAAGATCGCCGGAAGGCGATGGGGCAAAACGGCCGGTATAACGATGGGTATCAGGCATAGGGGTGAACAAGGCCTGCATGTCACTCCCGCATTCGGTGCCGGGAGATGACGCTATGGCAAAAACGTAAAGCGGAACAGCTTTTCCGCCCTACTGTGAGATTATCCCGCCATCTGTTTTTCGCGGATTTCCGCCAGTGTTTTGCAGTCAATGCATAAATCGGCGGTAGGACGCGCTTCCAGGCGACGGATACCAATTTCAACACCACAAGAATCACAGTAGCCGAAGTCCTCGTCTTCGATTTTCTGTAGTGTTTTGGAAATCTTTTTGATCAGCTTGCGTTCTCGATCACGGTTACGCAGTTCTAGACTGAACTCTTCTTCCTGTGCGGCGCGATCGACCGGATCAGGGAAGTTGGCTGCTTCATCGCGCATATGGGAAACGGTGCGATCCACTTCATCCCTGAGTTGATTGCGCCATGCTTCAAGAATACGCTTGAAATGAGCCAATTGGGCGTCGTTCATGTACTCTTCGCCCGGCTTTTCCTGGTACGGCTCCACTCCGGCAATTGCGAGAATGCTCAGAGAAGATGTCTTACGGTTTTGCTCTTCTTGCATGTTGCTTCTCCTACATAACACGACACGCACTATCGATCCCTAAGGGGGGAGAAAAACAGGCCGCTGTAAATAGCAGATGGAAATGGGGTTGGCAATAATTCCTGTCACAGGCCTGATAAGGTGCCAGGAACCTCGTCGTCACATCCGATAATAAACAACAGGTAAAGACACCTACCGTCTTTATCGCGTTACGGTTAACGGCAACGGGTACGTGAGCGTAATACCGTCAGGGCATAATGTGGTGCCATAGCAAAAAATTTCAACCCCCTTTTGCCGCGCTTCGCAAAATAATTCTGCATAGCGGGCATCGATGTGGTGTGCAGGCGCAACCTCGGCGATACCAGAGTGCAGAACTGCGAAAAACAGCACTGCACGTTCGCCATTTTCGGCTACCTGCATCAATTCGCGCAGGTGCTTTTGTCCACGCAGCGTCACGGCGTCGGGAAAAAATCCCTGGTGAGGCGGCATATGCAACGGTGTTTGTTGCAATAATGTAACTGACTTCACCTCAATATAGCAGTTAATCTGCCCCGGTGCCTGTAACAGCAGGTCAATACGGCTGTTCTCCGTGCCGTATTTCACTTCAGGGGTGATCTGGCGGTAGCCAGCCAACTCAGGAATGCGTTGTGCCAGCAGCGCTTCATGCACCAGATGATTGGCGCGTAGCGTATTGACACAAATCCAATGCCCCTGTGCTGTTTCTGTCAGTTCCCAACTGTGCGCGTATTTACGCTTGGGATTATCCGAGGTGGAGTACCACACCGTATCACCCGGCGTGGCGCACCCCGTCATTGCACCGGTATTGGCACAGTGCAGCGTAAAGGTTTCTCCTTCGGGCGTAACCACATCGGCAAAGAAGCGTTTGTAACGCTTAATCAACCGTGCCGGTTTGAGCGGTGGTGTAAAGTTCATCCGGTTATCCTGCGTTATGGTGGGTTAACGGCCATTCTGCGACCTGTTGATAGCGGGTTTTTCCCTGTTCCCAGCGAGATTCATACAGGGCAAAGCGCTCGGCAGATAACGTCCAGTCAAAATGGGCAGTGGGAAGCGCCACGGGGCGCGTGGCACCGCGCAACAGTGTGATATGCGGGTGATAGGGTTGCGGGCTTTGGTAGCAACCGCTGCGTGCCGCTTGAGATCGCAGCAGCGCAGCCAATTGCAGCAAACCGCGCGGTGCCTGACGACAGCCCAGCCACACCACACCGGGGCGCGGCCACTGGCCTGCGTCGTTAAGCTGTAACTGAAAGGCGGGCTGGCGGATCCTGTTGGCCAGCAGCCGAAGGGCACGCTCTTTTTGCTCGCTCACGTCACCCAAAAAGGCCAGGGTCATATGCATATTGGCGGCAGCGACCGGTCGTCCCGCCTCCGGGGCAAAATGCTGGGCACGCCATTGAACCAGCGTTTGCGCCAGTGAATCGGGTAAGGACAAGGCAAAAAACAGGCGGCGTGTGCTCAACATGGCTCTCTCTCTACGCGGATAACCGAGGATGCTATAGCTAAACGACTTAATTTTGATTACATTATTTAAATGAGCTATTCAATTGATTTTAGACGTAAAGTGATATCTACACGGAAAAACGAAGGGTTGAGTATCCGAGAAACAGCGAAGCAATTTCGGATTGGCCCTGCCTCTGTATCGCGTTGGATTAATCAAATAGAGGCTTTGTTGAATAATTTAACATGCTGATTTACATAATTATTATAACACTTCAACAACTAAGTTTTCCAGCCGTAATGCTTTTTATTGTGCTAACTACTTGATTTGTCGTTCTAACAAAATACAGTCTCTGTACATGCATTCTACCTAAAGAAGATGTAAATCAAACGGTTAAATTATTCAACAAAGCCTCAAATAGAGTCAAAAGCATCGACCACGCGTCAGCGAAAGATCGATAAATCCGAGTTGATAAAAGATGTTGAACAATATCCAGATGCTTACCAAAAAGAACGTGCAGAGCGTTTTGGCGTTTGTCAGAAGGCCATTTGGCAAGCGCTTAAAAAGCTGGGATTGACCTATAAAAAAAACTCTACGTCATCCGAAAGCCGACGAAAACGCCCGGCAGGGATTTCAACAAAAAAAACAACAGTATGAAAAAGAAGGTAAACCTATTGTTTTTATTGATGAAAGTGGTTTTTCACACGATACCCCACGGACTCACGGCTATTCCCCAAAAGGTCAACGGTGTTTTGGCCTGAAGAACTGGGGAGCTAGGGGAAGAACAAATGTTATCGGCGCTTTATTAGGCACAACGCTGTTTGCTATCGGATTATTTGATATCAATATTAACAGCGATGTTTTCTATGCCTGGGTCACACAAGTCCTTATCCCAGTACTCCCTAAAAACAGTGTAATCATGATGGACAATGCCACTTTTCACAAAAAACATAATATTCAACAAGTCATCATCGATGCAGGGTATATGGTGGAGTATTTGCCTACATATTCGCCAGATCTTAACCCAATTGAGCATAAATGGGCACAAGCAAAAAGCAAAAAAAGAGAGATGGGTTGCGATACAGAGAGTTTGTTCTCAGTCCATATGGTGTAATCAAAATTAAGTCGCTTGGCTATACAATGCCGGTTCGAAGGCGACAACCACCGCTTTCGCGCAAAACGCTATTTTGTGCGAACATGGCGGTGTGACAGGATCTCATTATAAATAGATCGTTTTGTCAGAGAGATAAGCGGCCATCACTGTGCTGTAGAGGAGAATACTGTGAGTTTACCGCCGGTCAGCGCCGTGCTGAATGAGGTGATTGACGCGTTAGGCCGTGCGCCTCAGGTGTTATTGCACGCACCTACTGGGGCGGGGAAATCCACCTGGCTACCGCTAAAATTGCTGGAAATGGGCGGGTTCTCTGGCCGGATCATTTTGCTTGAGCCGCGGCGGTTAGCGGCCAAAAACGTGGCATGGCGCCTGGCGGAACAGCTGGGTGAAACGCCGGGCGGCACCATCGGGTACCGCATGCGCGCTGAAACGCGCGTCGGCCCTCAGACGCGCATCGAAGTTGTCACCGAAGGGGTGCTGACACGCATGCTGCAACGGGATGCCGAACTGACGGGCGTGTCGCTGGTTATTTTGGATGAATTTCATGAGCGCAGCTTACAGGCAGATTTGGCATTGGCGCTGCTGATCGATGTTCAGCAGGGTCTGCGCGAGGATCTGGCGTTGCTCATTATGTCCGCCACGCTGGATAACGCGCGTCTGGCGGCGTTATTACCGACGGCGGAGACGGTCGTGTCACAGGGGCGGGCATTTCCGGTGGATCGCCACTATCAGCCGTTGGGCAACCAGGAACGGCTGGAAGAGGGCATCGCCCGGCAGATTCGCCGTTTACTGACGGAACAGCCCGGATCGGTGTTGGTGTTTTTATCTAGCGTTGCTGAGATCAAACGGGTTGACGCTATGCTGCAAGAGACGCTTACCAACGATGTGGACGTCTGCCCACTGTACGGTGCGCTGACGCTTGCCGACCAGCAGAAAGCGATTCTCCCTGCCGCGCCGGGGCGGCGTAAAGTGGTGTTGTCCACCAATATTGCCGAAACCAGCCTGACCATTGAAAGTATTCGGCTGGTGGTCGATAGTGGACTGGAGCGTGTTGCCCGATTTGATGTGAAAAGCGGGCTGACGCGCTTGGTGACGCAGCGCATCAGTCAGGCATCAATGACGCAACGGGCGGGGCGCGCCGGACGACTGGAAGCGGGCCTCTGTTTTCATCTGTGCGCTAAAGATCAGGCGGAGCGTACCGCCGCACAAAGCAGCCCGGAAATGTTAAACAGCGATTTGAGCAGCGTCTGGCTTGAACTGCTGCAATGGGGTTGCACCTCCGTTGATTCACTCATCTGGCTGGATACCCCGCCGATGCCTGCTCTTGAGGCTGCGCGTCGTTTGCTGACGCAATTGCAGGTAACCGACAATGCTGGGAAACTGACCACCCGCGGACGCAATATCGCCCGACTGGGCATCGAGCCTCGTTTGGCGGCGATGCTGCACAGCACCGTACAGCAGGATGCGCCGACGCAGGCTACCGCCTGTCTGCTGGCGGCGCTGTTGGAAGAACCGCCGCGTATGGGGCCGCTGGATATTGAACGTTTGCTTGCACGACCGTCGCCCTCTTGGCGGCAGCGTGCCGCACAGTTGATGACGCGTCTGGCGGGAAAATCGGCGAGCTGGCGCGAGCCACAGCACGTTGCCGCATTGCCTGCGCTGTTGGCGTTTGCCTATCCCGATCGCATTGCCCAACGGCGCAGCGCCGATGGTCGTTATCAGTTGGCGAGCGGGTTGGGCGCACGCTTGCCATTGGATGAGCCGCTGGCGGCGCAGGAGTGGCTGATTGCACCGATACTGATGTTATCGGAAGGAACCCAGAGCGCTGATGCGCGTATTACGCTGGCATTGCCCATTGATATTGATGCGCTCATCACGCAGCGCCCTGACCTGGTATCAGAACAGAACATCGTGCACTGGGATGAAGAAAAAGGTACCCTGCGCGCCAGTCGACGTGAGTGCATTGGCTGCCTGACGCTGCGTCACCAACCGCTGAATAAGCCCTCTGATGAGGCGATGCAGCAGGCGCTGCTCAACTGGGTACGCGAGCAGGGGCTGGCCGCACTCAACTGGCAAAACGACGCGGAACAGCTGCGGATACGCGTGGCTTGCGCGCAGCGTTGGCTCGCCGAGGGCGGCTGGCCCGCCATGGACGATGACGCTTTGCTGGCAACGCTGGATACCTGGTTACTGCCCTCGCTGCACGGTGTGCGAGATGTGCGTACACTGCGACAGATTGACCTTTACGAGGCGTTGCTGCGCCTGCTGGATTGGCCGCTGCGACAGCGGCTGGAAAGCGCGCTGCCGCGCTATTATACCGCACCGGGCGGCAGCCATCTGCCGTTGCGCTATCATCACGATCAGCCGCCAGCGCTGGCGGTGCGTATGCAGGAGATGTTTGGTGAGCGGCAGAACCCCACGGTGGCAGAAGGGCGCGTTGCCGTGGTGTTGGAACTGCTCTCTCCGGCGCACCGACCTTTGCAGATCACGCGCGATCTGGCCGCGTTCTGGCAAGGCGCGTACCGCGAGGTGCAAAAAGAGATGAAAGGGCGTTATCCCAAACACGTATGGCCGGACGATCCTGCCAATACTGCGCCGACGCGGCGCACGAAGAAATACCAAACGCTCTGATACGGTAGTGCAACGTATTTCAGACGGTTCTGCTTTTCTGAAACCGGGCGGAACAACAGAGTAAGCGACGACAGTCAGCGCCTACGTCTATCGTGGAGCTGTTATTGTCATTAACCTGACGGAGAAGTAACCGCAATGTCACAGGACGATCGTGAACCTATCGGACGCAAAGGAAGAGCGTCAGGACGAAAACCGCCGCGCCCTCAGGCGACCCGGCGTCGTAGTCGAAGGGATGACTATGAAGAAGAGGATGACGTCTATCAGGATGACATTGATGAAGAAGACGACGAGTACGATGAGTACGACGATGAGGACGAGATTAGCAAAAAACCGCTTAAAAAAAGACGCTGGCTTGGGTTGTTCATCAAGCTGTCGCTGGTCTTCGCCGTGGTGCTTGCGCTGTATGGCGTCTATCTTGACAGCCAGATTCGCAGCCGAATCGAAGGCAAAGTGTGGCAACTGCCTGCGGCCGTTTATGGTCGAATGGTGAACCTTGAGCCTGGCATGTCCTACAGCCAGAAAGAGATGATCAGCCTGCTGGAAGGGATGCAATACCGTCAGGTATCGCGTATCACCCGGCCGGGTGAATTCAGCGTGCGTGGCAATACCATTGATATACTTCGCCGCCCGTTCGATTTCCCCGATGGCAAGGAAGGGCAGATCAACGCCCGACTGATCTTCACCAACGATCGTCTGGCGCAGATCCAAAACCTGGAGAACCAACGTAATTTTGGTTTCTTCCGCCTCGATCCGCGTCTGATCACCATGATGCAATCCCCCAACGGGGAGCAGCGGCTGTTCGTGCAGCGTTCCGGTTTCCCTGATTTACTGGTTGATACGCTGGTTGCGACCGAAGACCGCCATTTTTATCAGCATGACGGCATCAGATTCCTGTCTATTGGCCGTGCTTTTCTGGCGAACATCACGGCAGGCCGTGCGGTGCAAGGCGGGAGTACCCTGACGCAGCAGTTGGTGAAAAACCTGTTTCTCACCAATGAACGATCCTTGTGGCGTAAAGCGAACGAAGCCTATATGGCGCTGATCATGGATTACCGCTACAGTAAGGATCGTATTCTTGAGCTGTACCTGAACGAAGTGTATCTCGGTCAGAGCGGCAACGATCAGATTCGTGGTTTCCCGCTTGCCAGCCTCTATTACTTCGGTCGTCCGGTTAATGAACTGAGTCTGGATCAGCAGGCGCTGTTGGTCGGCATGGTAAAAGGCGCTTCGCTTTATAACCCGTGGCGTAACCCGCAACTGACACTAGAACGGCGTAATCTGGTGCTGCGTTTGCTGCAAAATCAACAGATTATTGACGAAGATCTCTACAACATGCTGAGCGCTCGCCCGTTAGGGGTGCAGCCGAAAGGGGGCGTGATCACTCCGCAACCTGCCTTTATGCAGTTGGTGCGCCAGGAGTTGCAGCAACGCCTGGGGGATAAGGTAAAAGATCTTTCCGGCGTGAAAATTTTCACCACGCTGGATCCGGTGTCGCAGGATGCGGCTGAAAAAGCAGTGGAAGAGGGGGTTCCGGCGCTGCGCGCGGCGCGCAACGTTAGCGATCTGGAATCGGCCATGGTGGTTGTCGATCGCTTTAGCGGTGAAATTCGCGCCATGGTAGGTGGTGCTCAAACCCAATACGCCGGTTTTAACCGTGCGCTGCAGGCGCGTCGTCCTGTGGGGTCACTGGCAAAACCGCCGACTTACCTGACCGCGTTGAGCCAGCCGGATACTTTCCGTCTCAATACCTGGTTGGCGGATGAGCCGCTCTCGCTCAAGCAGCCGAACGGGCAGGTGTGGCAACCGAACAACTACGATCGCCAGTTCCGTGGACGCGTGATGTTGGTGGATGCATTAGCCAACTCGCTGAACGTGCCGACGGTCAATCTGGGGATGACGGTTGGGCTGGAGCAGATTAGCAATACGCTGCAACGTTTGGGTATCCCAAAAGAGGTTATCCAAACGGTGCCCGCTATGCTACTGGGGGCCATCAGCCTGACACCGATGGAAGTGGCGCAGGAATATCAAACCATCGCCAGCGGCGGTAATCGCGCGCCGTTGTCGGCGCTGCGTTCGGTGATTGCGGAAGACGGCAGCGTGCTGTATCAAAGCTTCCCACAGGCTGAACGTGCGGTGCCGGCGCAGGCGGCGTACCTGACGATGTATGGCATGCAGCAGGTGGTTGAGCGCGGAACGTCACGCTCATTGGCGGTGAAGTTCCGCAATTACCATCTGGCAGCGAAAACCGGGACCACCAACGATCTGCGCGACAGTTGGTTTGCCGGTATTGATGGCAAAGAAGTGGCAATAACCTGGGTGGGGCGCGATAACAACGGTCCGGCGAAACTGAACGGTGCCAACGGTGCGTTAACGCTGTATCGTCGTTATTTGGAAAACCAGACGCCGCTGGCGCTGATGTTGACGCCGCCGGAAGGTATTGCGACCATGACCGTCGATGGCGGCGGCCAGTTTATCTGTAATGGCAGCGCAGGCCGGGCATTGCCGGTGTGGACGGAAAACCCACAGGCGCTGTGCCAGAGCGCGCAACAGCAGCAACAAACGCCTGCTCAGCAAAATGACAGCGGTGTCGCTGACTGGATCAAAGAGATGTTTGGTCAGTAACCTAGCCGTTTATGCTGATGAACGACGCCGGACGGCCGATGACCATGGCAAAGGCGTCGCTGCGCCAACTGGCCCAACGGTTAGCCATTCCCGACGCCGCGGAACAGCATCTGTACACCTTTTCAACCTTTATGCAGCAGGCCAAGGTGCAGTTTCAACCCTACACCCGTCGTCCGCTGTTGCTGTTCTCTTTTATCGACAGCACGCACGTCTTGATTATCGCGAAGAACAGCCTGTTTCAGGAAGTGATGGATGAACTCGGCATTGAAAACGCCTGGCGTGAGGAAACCAGTTTCTGGGGCAGCGTGGTGGTGGGCGTTGAGCGTCTGGCGGACATTCAGGATGCCAACGCCATCTGTTTTGGTCACGGTGACGAGGCCATGATGGCGCAGGTAGCACGCAGCCCGTTATGGCAGGCACTGCCGTTTGTGCGCCAGCGACGCTGGCAGCGCGTACCGGCGGTGTGGCTGTATGGCAGCAAGCTGTCGGCAATGCGTTTTTGTCAGGTATTGCAGGATGCGCTGGAGGCTCGCCATGACATCAATACCTAAGCGCTCCGGCGCGGTGCTGATAGTGGCTGGCATGCTGGCGGTGTTGCTGTTGATGATGGCCGTCAATCTGCGCCACGCGTTGCCAGTGGCAGCGTGGTGGCTGGCCGTCGCCAGCCCCGAAACGGATGACTTACGCCAACTGTTGTTCCATTACAGCCTGTTACCTCGCATGACGCTCTCGCTGCTGGTCGGGGCGGGACTGGGGTTGGCGGGACTGCTGTTTCAGCAGGTGCTGCGCAATCCGCTCGCGGAACCGGCTACGCTGGGCATTGCCACCGGCGCTCAGCTCGGGGTGACGGTGGCAACCTTATGGATGCTGCCAGGCGGCGAGGTCGCGCAGCAGTGGATGGCGGGGGCGCTCGGTATCGGCGTACTGGTGTTTGGCCTCTCATGGGGCAAGCAGATGTCGCCGATTACGTTGCTGCTTGCTGGATTGGTGCTGAGTTTTTACTGTGCTGCCGTCAATCAACTGCTGGTGCTGTTTAACCATGAGCAGCTACAAAACCTGTTTTTGTGGAGCAGCGGCATGCTTAACCAGCAGGATTGGAGCCGCGTGGCGTTTCTGTTTCCCCGGTTGCTGGTGTGTTTTGCGCTGGCGTTGCTGCTGTTGCGTCCACTGACGCTGTTGGGACTGGATGATGGCGTGGCGAGTAATCTGGGATTGGGCCTGGTGCTGGCGCGCTTAACCACGCTCGGTGTCGCGATTTTCCTCAGCGCTCAACTGGTCAACGTGGCGGGAATTATCGGCTTTGTTGGCCTGTTTACCCCGTTGCTGGCCAGCATGCTGGGAGTTCGTCGCTTGTGGCAACGGCTCTGGCTGGCGCCATTATTAGGGGCGCTGCTGCTGGGATTGACCGATCAAACCGTGCTGTGGCTGACCCGCGTCTGGCGTGAAGTTCCGACGGGAGCGTTGACGGCGCTGATTGTCGCCCCCTTGCTGCTGTGGCTGTTGCCGCGCTTACGCACTATGCACCAGCCTGCGTTGGTGCCATCTGGAGAGCGTAACGCCGTGGAACCCCGCTGGGGCCGCTGGCTGCTGGCAGGGATAATGCTGTTGCTGGGTGCTTTGGCAATAGCGCTGATGCTGGGTAAAGGCGCACAAGGCTGGCAATGGAGCCGCGGTGAGGAACTGGCACAGCTGTTACCCTGGCGCTGGCCGCGCGCGGTGGCGGCACTTACGGCGGGTATGATGCTGGCAATGGCGGGTACACTGATCCAGAAACTGACGGCTAACCCGATGGGCAGCCCGGAAGTATTGGGTATCAGCGCGGGCGCAGCGACCGGGGTTATTCTGTTGCTGTTCCTGATACCGGGAGACACCAGCGCATGGCAGTTGCCTGCGGGCAGCGCGGGTGCGGCGTTGACTCTGCTGGTGATGATCAGCATCGCCAGTCGCGGCGGGTTTTCCACACAGCGCATGCTATTGGCCGGGATTGCTCTTATTACCGCATTTTCCACCGTGCTTACGCTGCTGCTGGCGAGCGGCGATCCGCGCATGAGCGGCGTAATCACGTGGATTTCTGGTTCGACTTACGGCGTTGAATCTGAGCAGGCGATCAACACCGCGGGTGTGGCACTGGTGTTGGCGCTAATGGTGCCCTTGTGCCAACGTTGGTTGCGCATTTTGCCGTTGGGCAGCGTAACGGCTCAGGCGTTGGGCGTTGCCGTCACTCCAGTGCGCTTGCTGATTTTGCTGTTGGCATCGGTGCTGACCGCGATGGCAACCTTGACGGTGGGGCCACTCAACTTTGCTGTTCCGCACTGATTGGCGGCATATTGATGCTGTTGGCCGATTGGGCAGGACGCATGATCCTGTTTCCTAATCAGGTGCCTGCTGGCCTGCTGGCGACCTTTATCGGTGCACCTCACTTTATTTATCTGCTGCGTAAACAAGCCCATTAACGACCTGTTGGCAGGGAAAACCTTGCCAACAGGTAAACCCTATTTACATATTAAATGCAAATCCTTATCACTATAATTCTCATTATCTAATATTATATGGACTCAATAAGTCGATTTGTGCTTCAGGGGCACGACCATTGTCGGGCGTTAAACCGATGATAGCCAGGTAAAACGGTGTCGTGTCAGCATGAGGCACGCTTAAGGGATCGTTATGAAAGGAAAGATGTTTGGCTGCGCGAAGCCGGTTCAGACAATGGAATTGGTAAGTGGTTTTTCTGTTTTGGCGCTGTGTGTGGGCACTGCACTGTGGCCCGCTTTAGCGGGGGCGGCACAGACCAGCACTGCGGTGGGTGATAACACCCACCAGAGCGCTGCGCAATCTGTCTCATCACCGGGTAAAAAGAGTGGTGACACGCTGGTGGTTACCGCCACAGGGGGGGCTGCGGGGCAGGATGTAACCGGCGATTACAGCACCAAATTGACCTCAGCGGGGACACGCTTGCTGTTAAGTCCGCGTGATATTCCGCAATCCATTACCATCGTGAATAAACAACGCATGCAGGATCAGAACCTGCAAACGGTGGGCGACGTGTTGGATAACGTGGTTGGTATAGCTAAACGACTTAATTTTGATTACATTATTTAAATGAGCTATTCAATTGATTTTAGACGTAAAGTGATATCTACACGGAAAAACGAAGGGTTGAGTATCCGAGAAACAGCGAAGCAATTTCGGATTGGCCCTGCCTCTGTATCGCGTTGGATTAATCAAATAGAGTCAAAAGCATCGACCACGCGTCAGCGAAAGATCGATAAATCCGAGTTGATAAAAGATGTTGAACAATATCCAGATGCTTACCAAAAAGAACGTGCAGAGCGTTTTGGCGTTTGTCAGAAGGCCATTTGGCAAGCGCTTAAAAAGCTGGGATTGACCTATAAAAAAAACTCTACGTCATCCGAAAGCCGACGAAAACGCCCGGCAGGGATTTCAACAAAAAAAACAACAGTATGAAAAAGAAGGTAAACCTATTGTTTTTATTGATGAAAGTGGTTTTTCACACGATGCACCACGGACTCACGGCTATTCCCCAAAAGGTCAACGGTGTTTTGGCCTGAAGAACTGGGGAGCTAGGGGAAGAACAAATGTTATCGGCGCTTTATTAGGCACAACGCTGTTTGCTATCGGATTATTTGATATCAATATTAACAGCGATGTTTTCTATGCCTGGGTCACACAAGTCCTTATCCCAGTACTCCCTAAAAACAGTGTAATCATGATGGACAATGCCACTTTTCACAAAAAACATAATATTCAACAAGTCATCATCGATGCAGGGTATATGGGGCTTTGTTGAATAATTTAACCGTTTGATTTACATCTTCTTTAGTTAGAATGCATTTACAGAGAATGTATTTTGTTAGAACGACAAATCAAATAGTTAGCACAATAAAAAGCATTCCGAGAGGAAAAATTAGTCGTTGAAATTTTATAATGCTTATATAAATCAGTATCTTAAATTATTCAACAAAGCCGGTATATGGTGGAGTATTTGCCTACATATAGCCAAGCGACTTAATTTTGATTGCACCATATGGACTGAGAACAAACTCTCTGTATCGCAACCCATCTCTCTTTTTTTGCTTTTTGCTTGTGCCCATTTATGCTCAATTGGGTTAAGATCTGGCGAATATGTAGGCAAATACTCCACCATATACCCTGCATCGATGATGACTTGTTGAATATTATGTTTTTTGTGAAAAGTGGCATTGTCCATCATGATTACACTGTTTTTAGGGAGTACTGGGATAAGGACTTGTGTGACCCAGGCATAGAAAACATCGCTGTTAATATTGATATCAAATAATCCGATAGCAAACAGCGTTGTGCCTAATAAAGCGCCGATAACATTTGTTCTTCCCCTAGCTCCCCAGTTCTTCAGGCCAAAACACCGTTGACCTTTTGGGGAATAGCCGTGAGTCCGTGGGGCATCGTGTGAAAAACCACTTTCATCAATAAAAACAATAGGTTTACCTTCTTTTTCATACTGTTGTTTTTTTTGTTGAAATCCCTGCCGGGCGTTTTCGTCGGCTTTCGGATGACGTAGAGTTTTTTTTATAGGTCAATCCCAGCTTTTTAAGCGCTTGCCAAATGGCCTTCTGACAAACGCCAAAACGCTCTGCACGTTCTTTTTGGTAAGCATCTGGATATTGTTCAACATCTTTTATCAACTCGGATTTATCGATCTTTCGCTGACGCGTGGTCGATGCTTTTGACTCTATTTGATTAATCCAACGCGATACAGAGGCAGGGCCAATCCGAAATTGCTTCGCTGTTTCTCGGATACTCAACCCTTCGTTTTTCCGTGTAGATATCACTTTACGTCTAAAATCAATTGAATAGCTCATTTAAATAATGTAATCAAAATTAAGTCGTTTAGCTATATCAGCAACTTCCTCATCAGGGAAAACGTTACAGGTACAATGCCGAAAACCTCAAATCAGGCCCTATTCCCAACCGTGTTGGTATTGAGTATCGCCCAGCTCAAGCCGAGCTTAAACAAGAGCCTGGCCACTTCGAAATTGACACTATAGCCAACCGACTTAAAAATGATTACATCCTATGCCCTGATATGCGGCAAAGAAGCATAGCTGGCTGTTATCAAAATAATGTCGCTTGGCTATAAAAAAAACTCTACGTCATCCGAAAGCCGACGAAAACGCCCGGCAGGGATTTCAACAAAAAAAACAACAGTATGAAAAAGAAGGTAAACCTATTGTTTTTATTGATGAAAGTGGTTTTTCACACGATACCCCACGGACTCACGGCTATTCCCCAAAAGGTCAACGGTGTTTTGGCCTGAAGAACTGGGGAGCTAGGGGAAGAACAAATGTTATCGGCGCTTTATTAGGCACAACGCTGTTTGCTATCGGATTATTTGATATCAATATTAACAGCGATGTTTTCTATGCCTGGGTCACACAAGTCCTTATCCCAGTACTCCCTAAAAACAGTGTAATCATGATGGACAATGCCACTTTTCACAAAAAACATAATATTCAACAAGTCATCATCGATGCAGGGTATATGGTGGAGTATTTGCCTACATATTCGCCAGATCTTAACCCAATTGAGCATAAATGGGCACAAGCAAAAAGCAAAAAAAGAGAGATGGGTTGCGATACAGAGAGTTTGTTCTCAGTCCATATGGTGTAATCAAAATTAAGTCGCTTGGCTATACCTGCGGCATCATTGTCTGGAATAAAATCCTATTGGGATAGGTTCTTACTATGCGGTAGCCAATCTGGGCTTGATGGATTATGAAAGTGTCCGACATGAAATGATGATCATTGTCGGCAAGATATTAGCGATTGAGCCTAATAACGTCATTGCCCTTTCTTTATAAGGGTTATTGCTTTGCGCTGAAAATAACAAGTAAGCAGCAAGTAAATTTCATTTAGCCATGTTATTATCACCCACTGTTGCCGAGGTGTATTATTACTATGCTTGTCATCTGGTGCAACAAGGGGATTTAGATAAAGCAATGCAGATGAATAATATGTGCATGGATCTCAATGATGCCTTTTATTCTCCTAAAATATTGTGTGTTATCATCAATTATCTCCTCGGTAATATCCAAGAGGCCGTAAGGTATGGCGAAGATACACTCAATACTGATTCACTCGGAAATACGATCATGCGGGGGTTGCTGGCGTTGTGCACACCGGCACAACAAAACATTCAGCAATAACCGCTGATAAAATGGGATTCTCGAGAGCACATGTTGGGAATTCATTTTCCTTAGCATCTTGAATGATGTAAGACCTGTGCTGATAATGAAGAGAGGGTTTTATTATTGATTTTAGTCTGTGAATTGAGATTAAATACCATTTAAAAATATTGATGTCATCATTCGGTATTGTCTCCTTTCTTTGGGATTGCATTTATGGGGATGGTAGGGCGTGTTGATAGGGGATGGCCTGAATTTGTTAACTTACCGCCGAGTTTTCTAGGAAAGAAATCTCATCTCTCAACGCAAACTAAATGTGTATCACAATAAAATGATTAAGATACACGCTTTATGGCTATTTGTGCTATATAGCAATGTGAAGTTATACAAATATAGGTGGATATTATATGGATATACATTACATCTGCTCTGCGTTTAAAACTGCCTACCAGATAGAAGATCTTGATTTCCTCGAGTTTGAAAGTAGTTTAGTGTTGTTTTCAAAAGAAAAAAGGATGATCTTCGAATTCCACTGCCAATCGGATAAAGCTGATGTGAAAAAGTGCATAGATGCATGGCTCTACCAGCGGGTTTTTGTACAAAGGATGCAGAAAAATTCTGAGCATGGGCTGGAAGTGAAGGAAATAATTAGGAAAATGACACATTAATTTTATTTAAGTTTCTAGGCCGGTGCGTGTTTTTTTTACTTAAATTTCAGTCTGTTATTTTAATCTTTGATGTTTGTTAATGAGAATGTTAATTTTTAATAACGTATTCTTTGACCAAAATGAACTCAGTGCAGTGTAATTGCTATGTTTATCATGATGATGAGCGTGTTTCATTATTTTTGATACCCATGACTGTGTTGCGTAAATGTAATCAAGAAACGCGGTTTATTGACGATATTGCCTCTAGGCATCTATTCCTAGACCAAAGAGGCGAACCATGTTCAAAAACGTTAAAGTCATCACAGGGATTTCGATTGCCTTTGCTGTCTTTATTTTATTACAGATAATCACCAGCATACTGTTTTACTCCTCAGTAAATAACGATAAGCAAAACTTTCAAAAATCTGAAATCTTGAACTTTCAGCAAGAACAGCTTACTGATAGTTTTCAATCACTTGTTAAGACTCGCGTTGTCATCACTCGCGTGGCCATCCGTTTTTTGAAAAACCAGAAAGATGAGAAATCCATTGCGGCAATCAATGCGCTCCTGGCAACCGCCAGCACGACGCTTGATACGGCCGAAAAACAGTTTAATCGCTATCAGTCTTCCCCCCGACTCGAAGGGCAAAGCGATGCCATTGCTAAAAAAGTAGAGAATGATTTTCGCCAACTGCATGATATTTTTAAAATGTCGATCCAGTATCTGCAACGTGGCGACTATGACGCTTATGGCAATCTTGATGCTCAACTGGCGCAAGACAATTTAGAGCAGAGCTATAACACCTGGAGGGAGCAGAATAATATGTTGGTCAGTGCCGGGCAGCGTGAAAATCTCTCCAGCTTTGTGTCGATGCAATGGACGATTGGGAGCATAGCGCTGGTATTGATTTTGGTTGTTGTAAGCGCGTGGGGTCTGCTACAACGCATTCTCTTCCAGCTGCTGAGCCGCGTTATCCATCATATTCGTGCGATATCCGGAGGCGATCTTACGCAGGCCATTGAGGCAGAAAGTAAGAATGAAATTGGCCAGCTCGCTTCACGTTTAAAAGAGATGCAAAGTTCCTTAATCACTACCGTGGGAGACGTTCGACCAGTTCTGACAGTATCTATACCGGGGCCAGCGAAATCTCAGTGGGCAGTAATGATCTGTCGTCAAGAACCGAGCAGCAGGCTTCCGCATTGGAAGAAACGGCTGCAAGCATGGAACAGTTGACGGCAACAGTGAAACAGAACACCGACAATGCGCGACAAGCGGCTGCTTTGGCTAAAAATGCATCAGAAACAGGGCGTTGTTGAATAATTTAACGTTTTGATTTACAACTTCTTTAGGTGGGATGCATGTACAGAAAATGTATTTTGTTAGAGCGATAAATCAAATAGTTAGCACAATAAAAAGCATTACGGTAGTAAAATTTAGTCGTTAAAATTTTATAATACCCATTTAAATCAGTATTTTAAATTATTCAACAAAGCCCAGAAACAGCGCAAAAAGGTAGGAACGTCGTAAATACCGTTATTTGTATTAGTCGCGACTTGATCTGACACATGACCTTGAAAGGTTGAGAGTTACCGGTTTTGATATGGGTGTCTAAGCCCCATTCCCACTCGAAACGCAACAAAACGGTAGAGGCTTATGCCACCAGTATAGCTAAACGACTTAATTTTGATTACATTATTTAAATGAGCTATTCAATTGATTTTAGACGTAAAGTGATATCTACACGGAAAAACGAAGGGTTGAGTATCCGAGAAACAGCGAAGCAATTTCGGATTGGCCCTGCCTCTGTATCGCGTTGGATTAATCAAATAGAGTCAAAAGCATCGACCACGCGTCAGCGAAAGATCGATAAATCCGAGTTGATAAAAGATGTTGAACAATATCCAGATGCTTACCAAAAAGAACGTGCAGAGCGTTTTGGCGTTTGTCAGAAGGCCATTTGGCAAGCGCTTAAAAAGCTGGGATTGACCTATAAAAAAAACTCTACGTCATCCGAAAGCCGACGAAAACGCCCGGCAGGGATTTCAACAAAAAAAACAACAGTATGAAAAAGAAGGTAAACCTATTGTTTTTATTGATGAAAGTGGTTTTTCACACGATACCCCACGGACTCACGGCTATTCCCCAAAAGGTCAACGGTGTTTTGGCCTGAAGAACTGGGGAGCTAGGGGAAGAACAAATGTTATCGGCGCTTTATTAGGCACAACGCTGTTTGCTATCGGATTATTTGATATCAATATTAACAGCGATGTTTTCTATGCCTGGGTCACACAAGTCCTTATCCCAGTACTCCCTAAAAACAGTGTAATCATGATGGACAATGCCACTTTTCACAAAAAACATAATATTCAACAAGTCATCATCGATGCAGGGTATATGGTGGAGTATTTGCCTACATATTCGCCAGATCTTAACCCAATTGAGCATAAATGGGCACAAGCAAAAAGCAAAAAAAGAGAGATGGGTTGCGATACAGAGAGTTTGTTCTCAGTCCATATGGTGTAATCAAAATTAAGTCGCTTGGCTATAGCTTTTTAACTCCCCCTGACGATGTGATGCGAGCAGCTGTAGCATCAGATCTGCGGCTGTGACGAACCGAATACTCATTCCGGCCATCGCGGCTCTGTAGCCGAGTGCTGTCGCCAGGTGCGTTTTACCTACCCCGGACGGACCCAGCAAGACCAGGTTCTCCTGACGCTCGATAAACGCCAGCCCGGCCAACTCCTGGATCTGACTGCGAGGTACGCCACTCGCAAAGGCGAAATCAAACTGCTCCAGCGTCTTGATCACCGGTAGGCCTGATAAACGCAAAATAGTCTGCCGGCGCCGTTCGTTCAGCCCATCATGCTGAAGCTGTAAAGCAGCTTCAAGGAAGTCGGCATGAGTGCCGTTGCTGTCGATCGTCGTCTGAGCAACGGCGGGCCACTCAGCCGGTAATCTATCGAGCTTAAGCTGCTCGCAGAGCGCTGCGATACGATCATGCTGGAGGTTCATGCTTCTACCTCCAGTAGCGCCTGATACGTAGCCAACGGGTGCTGGAGACTCTCTGTGGGTATGGGGCGCGAGCAACTCGCCGGTACCGGTGGAGGCAATGCCAGTGTTATCTTCGGCAATGGCAACAACGCAGCCCGCTCACGCGGCATGCGTTGTTCAGGCGGAATACCGGTGGTGCCATGTTTACGGGTGTTGGCAACGGTGATCAACCACTCACCAATGCGTGCATTAGCCGCGGGGGCGTCCAGTATCAGCCCAGCCTGGCGAAACGTGGCGGCAAGCGGCACAACAAAGCTGTTCTTGAGGTAATGGTTGAAGCGTTCGACCTTGCCCTTAGTCTTGGCGCGGTAGGGACGGCAAACTTTAGGCGTAAAGGCATACTTCTCAGCCAGTTGCATCAACTGTGGGTTCCAGCGATGCTTGCCGGGCCCGTAGACATCACGCTCAATAATGATGGCCTTGGCGTTGTCGAACAGCAACTAATGCGGAGTTCCGCCAAAGAACTTAAGTGCAGACTCAATGCCGTCACACCAGGCTGCGGACTCCTGGTTGCTGTAGAACTTGACGAAAGTCGCCCGGCTCCAGCCCAGCGTAGCGACGAAGGCCAGCAACGGGTTATGGCCCTGCCTGACGATGGTGAAATCAACCTGCATCTGTACGCCGGGTTCGGTCTCAAAGCGCGTGACCGCCTCAGTAACGGGCTGCTTCATGGGGTGTAGAAATGCGGTAAGCATGCTATAGCCAAGCGACATTATTTTGATAACAGCCAGCTATGCTTCTTTGCCGCATATCAGGGCATAGGATGTAATCATTTTTAAGTCGGTTGGCTATATAGCCGCCATCATATCCCCGTTGGCCTATCTCGCGCAGCAGCACACTGGCCGGTATCCACTGTGGTCTGGCAGCAGCAACGCGCTCGAGAACATACGGCTTGAACGGGTCAAGCTTGCATGTTGTAGGCATACGCGGCTTGTAACGCATGTCAGCCACCGGTAGTGGACTACGGATATATCGTCGAACGGTCTCGCGGGAGCATGAAAGCTGGGCTTTGTTGAATAATTTAAGATACTGATTTATATAAGCATTATAAAATTTCAACGACTAATTTTTCCTCTCGGAATGCTTTTTATTGTGCTAACTATTTGATTTGTCGTTCTAACAAAATACATTCTCTGTAAATGCATTCTAACTAAAGAAGATGTAAATCAAACGGTTAAATTATTCAACAAAGCCTGAAAGCTGCCGCGCGATGGCGCGGATGGACATGCCTTGACGGTGTAAAACGTGAATCTCCACTCTGGTCTCCAATGTCATCATTGGCAGTGCCTTAAAACTGCCATTTTTACCCTAGGTGGGTCAGATTTACATCGGCAGGTGGGCCAGTTTTACATCGGTAGCGACAGGAAACAGCGAATGCCCAGCCAGCGCTGCTACTATTATCAGGATTTAATGCTGCCGGTGTTGCTCGATAGTCTGCGCGGTGGTTGGCAGGCCAATGAACTGGTTCGTCCGCTGGCAAAACTGAAAGCGATGGATGGCAACGGGTTGCTGCGACGCACGCTTAACGCCTGGTTTCGCAATATAGCCAACCGACTTAAAAATGATTACATCCTATGCCCTGATATGCGGCAAAGAAGCATAGCTGGCTGTTATCAAAATAATGTCGCTTGGCTATAACGTTCAGCCGGGTGCTACGGCTAAGGCGCTGTTCATCCATCGTAATACGCTTGAATATCGCCTGAACCGGATTTCCGAACTGACTGGGCTGGATTTGGGAAACTTTGACGATCGTTTGCTGCTCTATAAGCGTGTTGCTTAATAGTGAAATAAGGGTGTTTCGGTGATTGAAGTAAATTTTACGCTGTTCTGAGATGGAAATTCCAAAGACCGGCGCTAAGGAGTAAGAAGGTATCATCAATAAAGGGTTTACGATTCCGTAAAATTTGGGTCATGCAACCGAGGCGCTTGATACCCGCGATGGCGTGTTCAACTGTATAGCCAACCGACTTAAAAATGATTACAGCCGATGCCCTGATATGTGGCAAAGAAGCATAGCTGGCTGTTATCAAAATAATGTCGCTTAGCTATAATACGGATGCCCGAGATTATTTTATTTTCTTGTTTTTGTTCAGGCGATAAAGGTCTTTTTCGAGTTCCTTTTTTTGGGATTTGTGTATTAGTATGCTGTTTATCTATACCTTGAAAACCGGTATCTGCCCAGATGGTTACCTCAGGAGGAATATGGCGAATTATATCGACTTTATCGAGTAAGCGTTTATCGTGACGGCGCCCATTTTTGCTCATGGGGATAAATCCAATTTGCCTTGTTTCGTCAGTCGGCTTTGTTGAATAAATCAGAATTAGCCGACAGGATGACTCCCTCTGCTACACCTGTTATCCTATCCTGACGCTGTGTGGCATACCCAACAACGTCATACGGTTCAGCGCTTTGACCATCGCTATGGCTTCACCTACTTGAGCCTCATAGTCACGCAGGCTCAGATGGCCACCCAGCAAAGTTTTTATGCGGAACATCGCTGTTTCTGCCACTGAACGCCGGTGATAACCCACTTTCTTTTTCCACATATCATTACTCCCGCTCAGACGCTGATTCGCCACCGCATGGTTACGTTTATGGTACTTGTCCGGCCAGTATTTGGCTCCGCTTCGCGGCGGGATAAGGGGCCTGATTTTCTTTCTTAGCAACGCATCGTGGCAGTAACGGGCGTCATAAGCACCGTCTGCTGACACTTCCCTGATTTTTCGGTGGGTTTGGTTAATCAGGCCCGGCAGTGCCTGCGCATCTGTCGTTCCGCTGAGCGATAAGTCGGCACAGATAATCTCATGCGTCGCACTGTCTGCTGCCAGATGAAGCTTGCGCCACACTCTTCGTCTGTCAGCCCCATGCTGCCTGACTTTCCATTCACCTTCGCCAAAGACCTTCAGACCGGTACTGTCGATGACCAGATGCGAGATTTCACCACGCGTTGGCGTTTTTATGCTGATACTGACGGTTTTTGCCCGCCGACTGACCAGAGAGTAGTCCGGGCAGCGCAGTGGCAGGCTCATCAGTGTAAAAACCGAGTCGACAAAGCCCTGTAATGCCCGGAGCGACAGGTTAAACACGCGCTTTATCATCAAAACCGTGGTAACAGCCATATCGGTGTAGTAAAGCGGCCGACCACGACCTTCAGGCGAAGAACTGTCAGTCCATGCAGCGATGGCCGACTCATCAAGCCAGACCGTCAGGGAGCCGCGTTGTCTGAGTGCTTTGTTGTAGGTGGGCCAGTTGGTGATTTTAAACTTTTGCTTTGCCATGGGGAGCTGCTATAGCCAACCGACTTAAAAATGATTACATCCTATGCCCTGATATGCGGCAAAGAAGCATAGCTGGCTGTTATCAAAATAATGTCGCTTGGCTATATCGGGAGCGATGATAGTGCTTTGATCCGGCGATCCCCTGAAAGTTCGATTTATTCAACAAAGCCTCGTCAGTCATAATAAGCCCTTTTCGAGTGGTCTGTCTTTTCTTTCCCGAATACATTTTTTTTCGCCGACGCAGATTCTTAGGCTTTTGGACAGGTCGCTCTGTCCCATCAATAAAGACGTCTTTAACTCCAGGAAAGGCGCGAAAAAATTCCTCAGCAGAGCGAATTTGACGAGCGGGCAAAACACATTCTCGCCCCAAGGTCATCTCTAAAACCGGCAATAATATTTTTACCCAGCGACATACCCGTGTTCTATCTAAACCAAAAAGAAGTCCTTGCAAATCATAGGTCGGATAACATTTTAAATACAATAAAATAAAAAGCAGTTTATCTAATGGGGTTGGTATAAATCCTTTCTGCCCTGCACCCATCTGCCGCTCGTGATCTTTTCGATTCTTTTTCCGATAAATCAAATAACAAGCTGAAAATTCAGCGGCTAAATTTTTCAATTCTTCGACTGATAATCCAATGATTGCTTTACATAAACGATTATCTCGTAACAACCGCTCTTTGTTGATCATTTCAAACCTTTATTCTCTAAGTTAAACCTCTTTTTATTCTCAATAGCCTGACAAAAAATGCAAGTCTCTATTCAGCAACTAGTTTGATGACATTGGAGACCAGAGTGGAGATTCACGTTTTACACCGTCAAGGCGGCTTTGTTGAATAAATCGAACTTTCAGGGGATCGCCGGATCAGAGCACTATCATCGCTCCCGATAGCAGCTCCCCATGGCAAAGCAAAAGTTTAAAATCACCAACTGGCCCACCTACAACAAAGCACTCAGACAACGCGGCTCCCTGACGGTCTGGCTTGATGAGCCCGCCATCGCTGCATGGAATGACAGTGCTTCGCCTGAAGGTCGTGGTCGGCCGCTTTACTACACCGATATGGCTGTTACCACGGTTTTGATGATAAAGCGCGTGTTTAACCTGTCGCTCCGGGCATTACAGGGCTTTGTCGACTCGGTTTTTACACTGATGAGCCTGCCACTGCGCTGCCCGGACTACTCTCTGGTCAGTCGGCGGGCAAAAACCGTCAGTATCAGCATAAAAACGCCAACGCGTGGTGAAATCTCGCATCTGGTCATCGACAGTACCGGTCTGAAGGTCTTTGGCGAAGGTGAATGGAAAGTCAGGCAGCATGGGGCTGACAGACGAAGAGTGTGGCGCAAGCTTCATCTGGCAGCAGACAGTGCGACGCATGAGATTATCTGTGCCGACTTATCGCTCAGCGGAACGACAGATGCGCAGGCACTGCCGGGCCTGATTAACCAAACCCACCGAAAAATCAGGGAAGTGTCAGCAGACGGTGCTTATGACGCCCGTTACTGCCACGATGCGTTGCTGAGAAAGAAAATCAGGCCCCTTATCCCGCCGCGAAGCGGAGCGAAATACTGGCCGGACAAGTACTATGAACGTAACCATGCGGTGGCGAATCAGCGTCTGAGCGGGAGTAATGATATGTGGAAAAAGAAAGTGGGTTATCACCGGCGTTCAGTGGCAGAAACAGCGATGTTCCGCATAAAAACTTTGCTGGGTGGCTACCTGAGCCTGCGTGACTACGATGCTCAGGTGGGTGAAGCCATGGCGATGGTCAAAGCGCTGAATCGTATGACGTTGTTGGGTATGCCACACAGCGTCAGGATCGGATAACAGGTGTAGCAGAGGGAGTCATCCTGTCGGCTAATTCTGATTTATTCAACAAAGCCCTCAATAGCCTGACAAAAAATGCAAGTCTCTATTCAGCAACTAGTTTTATGTTGCCCTGCAACTCGATGAAGAAGAATAATCTGCTATCTGATTGATCCAAGGGGCCTATGGCCCCTTTTTGCTGCCTACTAACCGCTAATCTGCTTAGATTTAAAAAACGCAATAGGCTCAAAGAATATAACGCGAGAGCATAAATTATCGCGAAACAATATTTTTGCCCCCACCCCCTATCCTCTATTGTCACTCCATGTTGTGAGCCCATTGCCCGCACTATGCCAAACACACTACACAAATTACGAAAAATGTTGAGGGAGTGATAATGATGTCAATAAGTCGTCTGGGAGTATCTCTTGCAGCAGCAACGGTATTATTTGCGGGCGCTGCGTCTGCGGCAACGGAATTGTTGAACGTGTCTTATGACCCAACGCGTGAGCTGTATCAGGAATATAACGCTGCCTTTATTAAACATTGGAAAGAAACCACCGGCGAAACGCTTTCCATTAAAAACTCCCACGGTGGCTCCGGCAAACAGGCTCGCTCGGTGATTGATGGTTTGCAGGCGGACGTGGTGACGCTGGCGCTGGCGGGCGATATTGATGCCCTGAATCTGAACCAGCCGCTGATCGATCCCAAATGGCAGGCACGCCTGCCGGATAACAGCACGCCTTACACCTCCACCATTGTGTTCCTGGTACGTAAAGGCAACCCGAAGAATATTAAGGACTGGGGCGATCTGGTGAAGCCGGGCGTCGAAGTGATCACGCCGAATCCGAAAACGTCCGGCGGTGCGCGTTGGAACTTCCTGGCGGCCTGTGCCTACGCCAAACACCTGCCGGGTGGAAGTGACGAGAGCGCGCTGAAATTCGTGACTGAACTTTATCGTCATGCGCCGGTATTAGACACCGGTGCGCGCGGTGCCACCATCAGTTTCGTACAGCGCCAACTGGGCGATGTGCTGCTGGCGTGGGAAAACGAAGCCTATCTGTCACTGAAAGAGCAGGGCGGCGATCAGTTAGAAATCGTCACGCCATCTCTGTCTATTCTGGCTGAGCCGCCGGTTGCCGTTGTGGACAAAGTGGTTGAGCGCAAAGGTACAAAAAAGCAGGCTGAAGCCTACCTGAAATACCTCTACAGCGACGATGCGCAGCGCATTATCGGTAAGAATTCCTACCGTCCGCGCAATGCCAAGATTGCTGAAGAATTCAAAGGCCAATTCGCACCAGTGAAACTGGTGACCATCGATGAAGAGTTTGGTGGCTGGACAAAAGTGCAGGACCAATACTTTAATGATGGTGGCGTTTTTGATAAGATTTTCAATGAAATCAATAAATAACTTTTTAAAATGCCTACTGGCTGGCCGCTACTTCGATAGCGGATTTGCCATGTGGATGAGCTGGTTCACTGAACGATTGCATTAAGAAAGGCTTGGTATGTCACGACGCATTTCTCCCGTCATTCCTGGTTTTGACCTTACCTTAGGGTTTAGCCTCAGCTACTTGAGTTTGATTGTGCTGATCCCGCTGGCGGGCATGTTTGTCTACGCCAGTCAGCTTACACTCGCGCAATTCTGGACGTTGATCACCAGCCGTCAGGTGCTGTTTTCACTGCAACTCTCTTTTGGTATGGCGCTGGCGGCAGCTTTTGTCAATGGCATCCTGGGAACCTTGCTAGCCTGGGTGCTGGTGCGCTATCAGTTTCCGGGGCGCAAAGTGATCGATGCCATGATCGACATGCCTTTTGCGCTGCCCACGGCGGTGGCGGGTATTGCACTTACGGCACTGTATGCGCCGAATGGGCTGATTGGCGGACTGTTTCCTTTCAAGATTGCCTATACCAGCTTGGGTATCACGCTGGCATTGATTTTTGTCACTTTGCCCTTTGTGGTGAGAACGCTGCAACCGGTGCTGGCTGATATTCCTCGCGAAGTGGAGGAGGCGGCCGCCTGTCTGGGGGCAAAACCGGCTCAGGTATTTTGGCATGTGCTGCTGCCCGCTCTGCTGCCTGCCTGGTTGACGGGCTTCGCACTGGCGTTTGCGCGCGGGGTAGGGGAATACGGCTCGGTGGTGTTTATTGCCGGCAATATTCCGTTTAAAACCGAAATACTGCCGCTGCTGATTGTCTCCAAGCTCGATCAGTATGACTACAAAGGTGCTACCGGTATCAGCGTATTTATGCTGTTGGTCTCTTTCATTATGCTGCTGCTGATTAACCTATTGCAGCGTCGTATTCAGCCCAAACTGTAAGGCGGTGACAATGGAACAGGTAATTGCTACCGCGGCTCGGACTCCCAAGGGAAAAAAACGCGCAACGACCTATTACGTGCTGGTGACGCTGGCTTGGCTGGTGTTTTTTCTGGTTCTGGTATTGCCGTTATTGATGGTGCTGACGCAGGGATTGGCGAAAGGCGTGGGGGCGTTCTGGCAGGCGATTTCGGAACCGGATGCGATTTCTGCGCTGAAACTGACGTTATTGGCGACGGCAATATCCGTACCGCTTAATGTGGTGTTCGGATTGGCGACCGCCTGGAGCGTGACCAAATTTGAATTTCGCGGCAAAAGCTTGCTGCTAGCACTGATTGATTTGCCCTTCTCGGTATCGCCGGTAGTGGTGGGGTTGGTGTATGTGCTGCTGTTTGGTGCGCAAAGCTATTTTTACCCTTTCCTGACCGCGCATCATCTTGAAATTGTCTATGCCGTGCCGGGAATTGTGCTGGCAACCATTTTTGTCACCTTGCCCTATGTGGCGCGCGAGCTGATTCCATTGATGGAGCAGCAGGGCTCTCAGGAGGAGGAGGCTGCCCGTTTGCTGGGTGCCAACGGCTGGCAGATGTTTTGGTATATCACGTTGCCCAATGTGAAATGGGCGCTGATTTACGGCGTGGTGCTCTGTACGGCGCGTGCCATGGGTGAGTTTGGCGCGGTGTCCGTGGTTTCTGGCCATATTCGTGGTCTGACCAACACCTTACCGTTGCACATTGAGATCCTTTACAACGAATACAACATTGTAGCCGCTTTTAGCGTGGCGATTTTATTGTTGCTGATGTCGTTAGTGGTATTGCTGCTGCGCCAATGGAGTGAAGGGCGTCTGGCAAAACAGGTTGAGAAACACCAACAGGAGCTGGCTCCAAATGAGCATTGCTATTCGTAATATAAACAAACAGTTTGGCCAGTTCCGGGCCTTGAATGAAATTAATCTGGCCATCAACAGCGGCGAGCTAGTGGCACTGCTGGGGCCATCGGGCTGCGGAAAAACGACCTTGTTGCGTATCATTGCCGGCCTTGAAAAGCCGGACAGCGGACAGATCGTTTTTCACGGCGAAGATGTGTCGGTACACGATGTGCGCGATCGCAATGTCGGCTTTGTGTTCCAGCACTATGCGCTGTTTCGCCATATGACCGTGTTTGACAACGTGGCGTTTGGGCTACGCATGAAGCCGCGCAGCATACGCCCTTCCAAGCGCGATATTGAAGTGAAAGTGCATGAATTACTGAATATGGTGCAGCTAGACTGGTTGGCGGATCGTTATCCGGAACAGCTCTCTGGCGGTCAGCGTCAACGTATTGCACTGGCCCGTGCACTGATTGTTGAGCCGCGTATTTTGCTGTTGGATGAGCCTTTTGGCGCGCTGGATGCCAAAGTGCGTAAAGAACTGCGCCGCTGGCTGTCGCGTTTACATGAGAACATCAATCTGACATCGGTGTTTGTGACGCACGATCAGGAGGAAGCTATGGAAGTCTCTGACCGCATCGTGCTAATGAACAAGGGGGTTATCGAGCAGATTGGCTCACCTGCTGAGGTGTATAATCACCCGGCCAGCGAGTTTGTCTATCACTTCCTTGGTGACAGCAACCGCCTGAAAGTGGCGCACAGTGAGAAACCAATCCTGTTCCGCCCTCATGAAGTGGCGATCTCTTCCGAGACGCGAGAAGGGTTTCAGCCAGTGGTGGTGCGAGATATTCGTCCCTTGGGCGCATTGACCCGTTTGTCACTGAAAGTTGAGGGGGAACCCGAACTGATTGAAGCCGAAGTGGCACAGGATGATATCAATCTCAACGGGTTGAAACGTGGCGATGTTATCCAGTTCAAACCCAAAGTGTATAACCACGATTGGGAAATTTAAACGACAGCGACAGTTTCGAAAAAAGACCAAACGGTTCATAACAAAACGCCCGCAATCGCGGGCGTTTTTTATTCAATTTCTTTGACGGTAAAATCAGCGGTAATCTAGGTTGGACACCACAGAGTAACGTCCACTCCCTACCAGCGTGATAATCAGGCCACCGAAGAAGTAGAGTGCTTCCACTTCCAGCGCCCAGGCACCGACTTTGGTCAGGGTAAAGAAATTACCGATACCGACCATCAGGGTGGCAACCACCAAGGTTAAGGCCGCAATCAGGCCGGAAACGCGGGTAAACACACCCAAAATAATCAGGATCGGAGCGACCACTTCACCAATGTACACGCCGTAAGCGATAAAGCCTGGCAGGCCCGCCGCTTGCAGCATTTGCACGATCCAACCCACGCCGTGCTCTATTTTGGCTACACCGTGAAACAGCAACAAAATACCAATGGTCAGACGCAGTAACAGAATGCCCGCATCCTGATGGTCTGCGAGGCGATTGAATGACCGATTGAGCTGAGCAATCATAATAATTAACCCTATGTATGTTCACAAAATTGTGGGAAGGACAACAGGGCGTAGTGTCGCCATTTTAGTGACGCAGAGAAAACAAATTTATTTGACATAGCTAATCAAAAAAATTGCTGTGGTTTGCGCGAGTGGCTTGCGGAGAAAGCGGAGGGTGTAAAAATTGCGTTGGGAAGATAGACAGGCAGTAACGTGGGGAAAGTAAGTCAGACTGAGCACAAGGACTGAGGGATTAAAAGAGTGCGATTATGTAGTTGTATGAGACCATACCGGAGAGGATGAAAAAAGGATACTTGGAGTATACGAAAGAATATCTGCGGAAATGGTGGGTCGTGCAGGATTCGAACCTGCGACCAATTGATTAAAAGTCAACTGCTCTACCGACTGAGCTAACGACCCGCAGAAGTGGTGGGTGATGACGGGATCGAACCGCCGACCCCCTCCTTGTAAGGGAGGTGCTCTCCCAGCTGAGCTAATCACCCAATTTCACTTTTTCTTACATCGTACTTCCGTGCTAACACAGTCGTACTTCATGCTGTGATACTTTACAACATGATACTTCACACAACGGGCACTCGAATTGAGTGGTGGGTGATGACGGGATCGAACCGCCGACCCCCTCCTTGTAAGGGAGGTGCTCTCCCAGCTGAGCTAATCACCCTCGCTGTGTGGAGTCGCATTATAGGGATAGTTGAAAGTGAGTCAACGCTTTTTAAATGCAAAATGCGTGTTCGTTGTAAAATTAGGCAACACGTCGTTTTTCTGGGCATTCATGGTCAATAATTCGGCGTAATACTCACCCTATTCAACGCGCAATGCGGTTACAGCGTTGAGGAATCAGGGCAGAGTGATAGAATATCGCCAACGTTTGACTGGAACCGTCGCTGGTGTCTGCCTGTCGCCCTTAAGTAACAAGGCTTATTATCCCAATGAAAATCAAAACTCGTTTCGCGCCAAGTCCCACTGGCTATTTGCATGTTGGCGGCGCTCGTACTGCGCTTTACTCCTGGCTGTTTGCCCGTCACCATCAGGGTGAGTTTGTTTTACGCATTGAAGACACGGACCTGGAGCGTTCAACGCAGGATGCCATTGATGCCATTATGGATGGCATGAACTGGCTGAACCTGGATTGGGATGAGGGCCCGTACTACCAGACCAAGCGTTTTGACCGCTACAATGCGGTGATTGATGACATGCTGGTGCAGGGCACCGCCTACAAATGCTATTGCAGCCGTGAGCGTCTGGAAGCGCTGCGTGAAGATCAAATGGCGAAGGGTGAGAAACCGCGCTATGACGGCTGCTGCCGCGATTCTCATGCGCATCATGCCGATGATGAGCCTCACGTGGTACGTTTTCGTAACCCGCAAGATGGTTCTGTGATTTTCAACGACCGTATTCGTGGTCCGATCGAATTTAGCAATCAGGAACTGGACGATCTGATCATTCGCCGTACTGATGGTTCGCCGACCTACAACTTCTGTGTAGTGATCGACGACTGGGATATGGAAATCACGCACGTTATTCGCGGTGAAGACCATATCAACAACACCCCGCGTCAAATCAATATCCTGAAAGCGTTGGGTGCGCCAGTGCCGGAATATGCCCATGTATCGATGATTCTGGGCGATGATGGCAAGAAACTGTCCAAACGCCACGGTGCCGTGGGCGTGATGCAGTATCGTGATGATGGTTATCTGCCGGAGGCGCTGCTCAACTATCTGGTCCGTTTGGGCTGGTCACATGGCGATCAGGAAATTTTCACCATCGACGAAATGACGCAGTTGTTTACGCTGGACGCTGTAAGCAAATCAGCCAGTGCCTTCAATACCGAGAAGTTGCAGTGGCTCAACCACCACTATATCAATCATCTGCCGGCTGAATATGTGGCAACGCACCTGTCATGGCACATTGAGCAGGAAGGGATTGACACCCGTACCGGGCCGCAACTGTGCGAACTGGTGACGCTGCTGGGTGAGCGCTGCAAGACGCTGAAAGAAATCGCGGCGTCCTGCCGTTATTTCTATGAAGACTTTACCGAGTTCGATGCCGATGCTGCCAAGAAACACTTGCGCCCGGTCGCTCGCCAGCCGTTGGAACTGGTGTGTGATAAACTGGCTGCCATCAGTGACTGGAATGCGGAAAACATTCACCACGCGATTCAGGGCACGGCAGACGAACTGCAACAGGGTATGGGCAAAGTCGGCATGCCGCTGCGTGTGGCGGTAACCGGCGCGGATCAATCACCGGGCGTCGATGTCACGGTGCATGCGGTGGGTCAGCAACGTGCATTGGCACGCATCGATAAAGCGCTGGCCTTTATCGTCGAGCGTGAAGCACAGCAATAATCGCGTAATCCTGCTATTGATTAACGCCCCGTGTGGCCCTCCTTCTTAGGAGCACGCTGCACGGTGCGTTTTTTATTCACAGCTTCGGGTCAATCATGATCTCACTGTGGCTGAATGGTCACTTCTAGCTCCTTTGCCATCGCATCGGGGATCACACTGCCATGGTGTTTACCTTCGAACAAGATATAGCCAAGCGACTTAATTTTGATTACACCATATGGACTGAGAACAAACTCTCTGTATCGCAACCCATCTCTCTTTTTTTGCTTTTTGCTTTTTGCTTGTGCCCATTTATGCTCAATTGGGTTAAGATCTGGCGAATATGTAGGCAAATACTCCACCATATACCCTGCATCGATGATGACTTGTTGAATATTATGTTTTTTGTGAAAAGTGGCATTGTCCATCATGATTACACTGTTTTTAGGGAGTACTGGGATAAGGACTTGTGTGACCCAGGCATAGAAAACATCGCTGTTAATATTGATATCAAATAATCCGATAGCAAACAGCGTTGTGCCTAATAAAGCGCCGATAACATTTGTTCTTCCCCTAGCTCACCAGTTCTTCAGGCCAAAACACCGTTGACCTTTTGGGGAATAGCCGTGAGTCCGTGGGGCATCGTGTGAAAAACCACTTTCATCAATAAAAACAATAGGTTTACCTTCTTTTTCATACTGTTGTTTTTTTGTTGAAATCCCTGCCGGGCGTTTTCGTCGGCTTTCGGATGACGTAGAGTTTTTTTTATAGGTCAATCCCAGCTTTTTAAGCGCTTGCCAAATGGCCTTCTGACAAACGCCAAAACGCTCTGCACGTTCTTTTTGGTAAGCATCTGGATATTGTTCAACATCTTTTATCAACTCGGATTTATCGATCTTTCGCTGACGCGTGGTCGATGCTTTTGACTCTATTTGATTAATCCAACGCGATACAGAGGCAGGGCCAATCCGAAATTGCTTCGCTGTTTCTCGGATACTCAACCCTTCGTTTTTCCGTGTAGATATCACTTTACGTCTAAAATCAATTGAATAGCTCATTAAGCGTGTTGCTTAATAGTGAAATAAGGGTGTTTCGGTGATTGAAGTAAATTTTACGCTGTTCTGAGATGGAAATTCCAAAGACCGGCGCTAAGGAGTAAGAAGGTATCATCAATAAAGGGTCTACGATTCCGTAAAATTTGGGTCATGCAACCGAGGCGCTTGATACCCGCGATGGCGTGTTCAACTGTAATACGGATGCCCGAGATTATTTTATTTTCTTGTTTTTGTTCAGGCGATAAAGGTCTTTTTCGAGTTCCTTTTTTTGGGATTTGTGTATTAGGATGCTGTTTATCTATACCTTGAAAACCGGTATCTGCCCAGATGGTTACCTCAGGAGGAATATGGCGAATTATATCGACTTTATCGAGTAAGCGTTTATCGTGACGGCGCCCATTTTTGCTCATGGGGATAAATCCAATTTGCCTTGTTTCGTCAGTCATAATAAGCCCTTTTCGAGTGGTCTGTCTTTTCTTTCCCGAATACATTTTTTTTCGCCGACGCAGATTCTTAGGCTTTTGGACAGGTCGCTCTGTCCCATCAATAAAGACGTCTTTAACTCCAGGAAAGGCGCGAAAAAATTCCTCAGCAGAGCGAATTTGACGAGCGGGCAAAACACATTCTCGCCCCAAGGTCATCTCTAAAACCGGCAATAATATTTTTACCCAGCGACATACCCGTGTTCTATCTAAACCAAAAAGAAGCCCTTGCAAATCATAGGTCGGATAACATTTTAAATACAATAAAATAAAAAGCAGTTTATCTAATGGGGTTGGGATAAATCCTTTCTGCCCTGCACCCATCTGCCGCTCGTGATCTTTTCGATTCTTTTTCCGATAAATCAAATAACAAGCTGAAAATTCAGCGGCTAAATTTTTCAATTCTTCGACTGATAATCCAATGATTGCTTTACATAAACGATTATCTCGTAACAACCGCTCTTTGTTGATCATTTCAAACCTTTATTCTCTAAGTTAAACCTCTTTTTATTCTCAATAGCCTGACAAAAAATGCAAGTCTCTATTCAGCAACTAGTTTATTTAAATAATGTAATCAAAATTAAGTCGTTTAGCTATAAAGCTGGCCGCAGGATTTTCGGTGTGCAATTGCGCCGCCAGATCGCGCGCTTTGGTTACCATGGTACGCTGCGCCTGACGCTTGGCACGTTTCGGATCGACCGGTTGGTTGGGATCGGCTTTGGGGGGCTTCTCTTCATACTCTCCCACGCTTATCGTGATTGACGTAGGGTGTGCCGTAAGCAGCGGTGAACGTTTGGGGATGACCACACCGTCTGCCCACCAGATTGACGGGCTGGCAGCCAGATAGCGCTGGAAGGATTCCCCATGATTAAACAGGGTAACAGCACGAATAACCCGCCAAAGGAGTGACCGGCGAGTGTTTGCTGCTGTGGATTAAAGGGGGCGTGTGTTTCTACCCACGGTTTTACACTAAACTAGTTGCTGAATAGAGACTTGCATTTTTTGTCAGGCTATTGAGAATAAAAAGAGGTTTAACTTAGAGAATAAAGGTTTGAAATGATCAACAAAGAGCGGTTGTTACGAGATAATCGTTTATGTAAAGCAATCATTGGATTATCAGTCGAAGAATTGAAAAATTTAGCCGCTGAATTTTCAGCTTGTTATTTGATTTATCGGAAAAAGAATCGAAAAGATCACGAGCGGCAGATGGGTGCAGGGCAGAAAGGGAGTCTGTAAAGAATTTTGTGTAAATGGCTCCATTGCTTAACCGGAGATTCGTTCTCCATACATCAACATGAATTGGCTCATAGCAGGTTTCCAGTCTCTGATTGGCAAGGTCCATTTAGCAGAGATATTATGCAAGGCTAGATAGAGTAATTTTATCACCGAGTCATCCGTTGGAAATATTCGTCGCGTTTTCGTTATCTTGCGCAATGAAGCATTTAACGACTCTATCGCGTTGGTGGTGTAGATAACCTTGCGGATCTCCGGCGGAAAGTCAAAAATGACGATGAGACGTTCCCAATTATTTCTCCACGACGGGCTGATCGTCGGGAACTGCTCATCCCATTTGGCCGCGAAGGCATCCAGGGCCTCTTCAGCGCCCTCTAGCGTTGCGGAACTATAGATAGTGCGCAGGGCTTTGTTGAATAATTTAACCGTTTGATTTACATCTTCTTTAGTTAGAATGCATTTACAGAGAATGTATTTTGTTAGAACGACAAATCAAATAGTTAGCACAATAAAAAGCATTCCGAGAGGAAAAATTAGTCGTTGAAATTTTATAATGCTTATATAAATCAGTATCTTAAATTATTCAACAAAGCCAGTGCGCAGGTCAGCAGCAACGGCCTTACGCTCTTTCCAGCCGACGTAGCGCAGCGAGTTCCGCACCTGATGCACAATGCAGAGCTGTACCCGCGTATGCGGGTAAACAGCTTCAATGGCATCAGGAAAGCCTTTCAGGCCATCGCAGCAGGCGACGAAGATGTCCTTTAGCCCACGATTTTTCAGTTCTGTAATCACAGATAACCAGAACTTGGCCCCCTCAGTTTTGGCTATCCATAGCCCCAGCAGCTCTTTTTCGCCCTGGCCGTTGACGCCGAGGGACTTGTTGGCCACGGCTCCGCCGTCCTGGCTTTTGACAACAATACAGTCAAGGTAAACAATGGGATAAAGCGCATCCAGCGGCCGTTGCTGCCAGCGCTTAACGTCATCCATCACAGCATTGGTCACTTGAGAAATGAAGCCAGCGGAAACATCGACCCCGTAGACTTCTTTAAAGTGAGCCTGAATATCACGGGTTGATAACCCTCTGGAATAGAGAGAAATAATGCGGTCATCGAAGCCGTTAAGCTGTTTTTCGTTCTTACCGATCAGTGTCGGCTCGAAGGTACTATTGCGGTCGCGCGGAATATCGAGCTCGATCTCCCCATTTTGGCTACGTACGCTCTTGGATGTCTTGGCATTGCGGGAGTTGCCTGAATGATTACCTGCCGGGTCATGCTTAGCATACCCAAGGTGCATCTCCATCTCAGCTTCAAGAACCCGTTCCGCCAGTCTTTTAGTCAGCACCTTGAGTAGGCCTGATTCACCCAGCAGATCCTGAGGGGAGTGACAATCTTGAAGCAGTTGGTCAATAAGTTCGTTGCTGATAGGCATTTTGTTATCCTTTGAAGGTTTTCCTCAAAATGCCATTTACACAGATTATTTTACAGTCTCCAGAAAGGATTTATCCCAACCCCATTAGATAAACTGCTTTTTATTTTATTGTATTTAAAATGTTATCCGACCTATGATTTGCAAGGACTTCTTTTTGGTTTAGATAGAACACGGGTATGTCGCTGGGTAAAAATATTATTGCCGGTTTTAGAGATGACCTTGGGGCGAGAATGTGTTTTGCCCGCTCGTCAAATTCGCTCTGCTGAGGAATTTTTTCGCGCCTTTCCTGGAGTTAAAGACGTCTTTATTGATGGGACAGAGCGACCTGTCCAAAAGCCTAAGAATCTGCGTCGGCGAAAAAAAATGTATTCGGGAAAGAAAAGACAGACCACTCGAAAAGGGCTTATTATGACTGACGAAACAAGGCAAATTGGATTTATCCCCATGAGCAAAAATGGGCGCCGTCACGATAAACGCTTACTCGATAAAGTCGATATAATTCGCCATATTCCTCCTGAGGTAACCATCTGGGCAGATACCGGTTTTCAAGGTATAGATAAACAGCATCCTAATACACAAATCCCAAAAAAAGGAACTCGAAAAAGACCTTTATCGCCTGAACAAAAACAAGAAAATAAAATAATCTCGGGCATCCGTATTACAGTTGAACACGCCATCGCGGGTATCAAGCGCCTCGGTTGCATGACCCAAATTTTACGGAATCGTAGACCCTTTATTGATGATACCTTCTTACTCCTTAGCGCCGGTCTTTGGAATTTCCATCTCAGAACAGCGTAAAATTTACTTCAATCACCGAAACACCCTTATTTCACTATTAAGCAACACGCTTACTGTGTTGGATAAACTGATAAAACTGCTCGGCTTCCCCGACCGCACCAAAATCCGGATCGATTGTTGGGGCCGGAGGCGTGTAGTCGCGGGTGCGGGCAGGAATGTCATAACCTTGATCAATACGATAGCCGATGCCGACAATCACAGGCGCAGGTCCCTGCGTGGGGGTGTAACTGTTGACCGCCAGCGTGAACTGGGCATTGGCATCCAGTACATAGAGCACCGGACGTTTCTCCTGTGCGGCAATATCGCGTGGCGTAGCGATAAATACACGGTATAGCCAAGCGACATTATTTTGATAACAGCCAGCTATGCTTCTTTGCCGCATATCAGGGCATAGGATGTAATCATTTTTAAGTCGGTTGGCTATACTGAAGTTGACGGGGGCTTCCATATAGTGTTGCTCAATGCTGAAGTAGCGTTTTGCATTTTCAGAGAGCGTAGCGACAGGGGGCTCTTCCCGTGCGGGTAACAGGGGGCTCTTCCCGTGCGGGTAACAGGCTGGAGGCGATCAGAGTAATAAGCACAACGGGCAAATAGCGCATAACGACCTGTTAAGGTTATGATGGATGAGTAAAAGATGATAATAAAACCCGTTATCATTACCAGCATTTTTTTCTGTTCTTATGCGCGCTATTGCGCCACAAGTGTTGATAAAAGCGGCGCGCTGGCGGCTTTTTCAGCGGTTGACAGCAGAAAGAGATTTAGCCGTTGACACACCTGAGCGGGTTGCATATTATTCGTGCCGTTCACACAGACAATCAGTGTCACCGTCTGGTGTAATGGGGCTATAGCTCAGCTGGGAGAGCGCTTGCATGGCATGCAAGAGGTCAGCGGTTCGATCCCGCTTAGCTCCACCACTTCTTCTTATTTTCGTTTTTTTCCCTGTATTGTCCTCCAAACGTTCGCTATTGCGTAGTAACGTCTCGCCGTGGGATCAGTTCGCAAACAATTTGCATTGCTGTAGCACTGCTTGCGAACTGACGGCATTACTGATCTGTTGCTGAATCCGGTGGCTGCGGCATCCAATCAATTGGCGATTGCCCCTGCTGTTGCAGTAACTGATTCGTCTTGGAAAAGTGGTGACAGCCCAGAAAACCACGGTGTGCTGACAGCGGTGACGGGTGTGGGGATTTCAGCACATGGTGGCGCTGTGTATCGATAATGCTGCCTTTTTTCTGCGCGTGTGCTCCCCATAACAGGAACACGATGCCTTCACGTTTTTCATTTAACGCGCTAATCACGCGATCGGTAAAGGTTTCCCAGCCGAGGTTGGCGTGGGAATGCGCCTGACCGGCCTCTACCGTTAACACGGTGTTTAACAGCAACACACCTTGCTCCGCCCAGCTTTGCAGGCAACCATGCTGCGGGATCGTAAAACCGGGAATATCGTTCGCCAGCTCTTTGTACATGTTCATTAATGACGGCGGTGCGGGAATGCCTGGACGGACGGAGAATGACAGGCCGTGCGCTTGATTAGGCCCGTGATAGGGGTCTTGTCCCAGGATCACTACCTTGACCTGATTGAACTCCGTATAGCGAAAGGCGTTAAACACATCTTTCTGCGGGGGATAAATGATCTTTCCTTCGGCGCGGGCATTGCCGACAAACGTCAACGTTTGCACAAAATAAGGCTGCTCTTTTTCCTGTGCCAAAACGTCATGCCACGTTAGTTCGGTTGTCATCCTGTCCTCGATGCGGGTGTTGTGAAAGAGGGCTGTAGCTTACCGATCTCTGCTCCCAAGGTAAAACACTGTGGCCGGAAAGTTGATGGTAATGAAGGGGGGGTTATAAAAAATTTGAAAATTTACAAAAAAAATTGCATTACACCTTTTGGTTAAAATTGATGTAAAACAATTAATTGCTATCAGCCATGATTTCCACATCTTGAATTAATTGATTTAAATCAAAGATTGGCGGCTAAGGTACTGGTATATAACTACACAAGGTAAATGAATTTCATTTTGTGGTTAAAACCTCGTGTCGGTGAGTATGACAACCCTTCCCAGGTTCAGACACGATTCTGCTGTTTTACGGAGGCAATTATGGTTACTGGCATTCAAATTACTAAAGCTATAGCCAAGCGACTTAATTTTGATTACACCATATGGACTGAGAACAAACTCTCTGTATCGCAACCCATCTCTCTTTTTTTGCTTTTTGCTTGTGCCCATTTATGCTCAATTGGGTTAAGATCTGGCGAATATGTAGGCAAATACTCCACCATATACCCTGCATCGATGATGACTTGTTGAATATTATGTTTTTTGTGAAAAGTGGCATTGTCCATCATGATTACACTGTTTTTAGGGAGTACTGGGATAAGGACTTGTGTGACCCAGGCATAGAAAACATCGCTGTTAATATTGATATCAAATAATCCGATAGCAAACAGCGTTGTG
Organism: Symbiopectobacterium purcellii; assembly: GCF_052050035.1. Classification (GTDB taxonomy): domain Bacteria; phylum Pseudomonadota; class Gammaproteobacteria; order Enterobacterales; family Enterobacteriaceae; genus Symbiopectobacterium; species Symbiopectobacterium purcellii_A. Next base: position 232,470 of record NZ_CP189882.1, on the reverse strand, counting down.
CCTAATAAAGCGCCGATAACATTTGTTCTTCCCCTAGCTCCCCAGTTCTTCAGGCCAAAACACCGTTGACCTTTTGGGGAATAGCCGTGAGTCCGTGGGGCATCGTGTGAAAAACCACTTTCATCAATAAAAACAATAGGTTTACCTTCTTTTTCATACTGTTGTTTTTTTTGTTGAAATCCCTGCCGGGCGTTTTCGTCGGCTTTCGGATGACGTAGAGTTTTTTTTATAGGTCAATCCCAGCTTTTTAAGCGCTTGCCAAATGGCCTTCTGACAAACGCCAAAACGCTCTGCACGTTCTTTTTGGTAAGCATCTGGATATTGTTCAACATCTTTTATCAACTCGGATTTATCGATCTTTCGCTGACGCGTGGTCGATGCTTTTGACTCTATTTGATTAATCCAACGCGAGGCTTTGTTGAATAATTTAAGATACTGATTTATATAAGCATTATAAAATTTCAACGACTAATTTTTCCTCTCGGAATGCTTTTTATTGTGCTAACTATTTGATTTGTCGTTCTAACAAAATACATTCTCTGTAAATGCATTCTAACTAAAGAAGATGTAAATCAAACGGTTAAATTATTCAACAAAGCCCCAACGCGATACAGAGGCAGGGCCAATCCGAAATTGCTTCGCTGTTTCTCGGATACTCAACCCTTCGTTTTTCCGTGTAGATATCACTTTACGTCTAAAATCAATTGAATAGCTCATTTAAATAATGTAATCAAAATTAAGTCGTTTAGCTATACCTTCGAGCCGACACTGATCGGTAAGCACGAAAAGCAGCTTAACGGCTTCGATGACCGCATTATTTCTCTCTATTCCAGAGGGCTATCAACCCGTGATATTCAGGCTCACTTTAAAGAAGTCTACGGGGTCGATGTTTCCGCTGGCTTCATTTCTCAAGTGACCAATGCCGTGATGGATGACGCTAAGCGCTGGCAGCAACGGCCGCTGGATGCGTTTTATCCCATTGTTTACCTTGACTGTATTGTGGTCAAAAGCCAGGACGGCGGAGCCGTGACCAACAAGTCTGTTTACTTGGCTCTAGGCATCAACGGCCAGGGCGAAAAAGAGCTGCTGGGGCTATGGATAGCCAAAACCGAGGGCGCCAAGTTCTGGTTATCTGTAATGACAGAACTGAAAAATCGTGGGCTACAGGACATCTTCATCGCCTGCTGCGATGGCCTGAAGGGCTTTCCTGATGCCATTGAAGCTGTTTACCCGCATACGCGGGTACAGCTCTGCATCGTGCATCAGGTGCGGAACTCGCTGCGCTACGTCGGCTGGAAAGAGCGTAAAGCCGTTGCTGCTGACCTCCGCACTATCTATAGTTCCGCAACGCTAGAGGGCGCTGAAGAGGCCCTGGATGCCTTCGCGGCCAAATGGGATGAGCAGTTCCCGACGATCAGCCCATCGTGGAGAAATAATTGGGAACGTCTCATCGTCATTTTTGATTTTCCGCCGGAGATCCGCAAGGTTATCTACACCACCAACGCGATAGAGTCGTTAAATGCTTCATTGCGCAAGATAACGAAAACGCGACGAATATTTCCAACGGATGAGGCTTTGTTGAATAATTTAAGATACTGATTTATATAAGCATTATAAAATCTCAACGGGCTTTGTTGAATAATTTAACCGTTTGATTTACATCTTCTTTAGTTAGAATACATTCTCTGTAAATGCATTCTAACTAAAGAAGATGTAAATCAAACGGTTAAATTATTCAACAAAGCCACGGATGACTCGGTGCTAAAATTATTCTATCTAGCCTTGCATAATATCTCGGCTAAATGGACCCTACCAATCAGAGACTGGAAATCGGCTATGAGCCAATTCATGTTGATGTATGGAGATCGGATTTCCGGTTAAGCGATGGAGCCATTTACACGAAATTCTTTACAGACTCGCGCCTGAAGGCGTATCGTCCGTTTTCTGCGCAGGCTGGCGGCGCTTACCGACGTTCTTGCTGTCGCGGTGGCGCACTTTCACCTTGGTTTTTTCTTTCTCTTTCTTCTTTTTCTTCTCTTCAGCACGCTTGGCCAGCACTTTTTTCGACGGCTTGCCGTTGGTTTTTTTGCTTGGCGCTTTGGTTTTCGGACGCAGTTCATCGATGACGCGCGCGTTTAACGGCTCATTTAAGTAACGGCTGATTTTACCAAGCAGCAAATGATCGTGGGCTTCTACCAATGAGATGGCACACCCTTTTTTGCCCGCGCGTCCGGTACGTCCAATACGGTGCAAGTAGATATCGGCCGTGAGCGGTAAGTCAAAGTTGAAGACGTGACTGACATCGTTGATATCCAATCCGCGAGCGGCAATGTCTGTAGCAATCAAAACATTGACCAGGCCCTCGCTCAGACGTGTGATGGCCTGATTACGCTTGGCCTGCACCATTTCGCCTTCCAGATGGCAACTGCTGATCCCCGCTTCGCGTAGCCAGGCTGCGAGTTCATGCACGCGCTTGCGTTTACGTACAAACACAATGGCGCGGGTAGTTTCCGGCTGCTTCAGCAAATGTGCCAGCAGCGCGGTTTTGTGTTCAGTATCATCGGCGCGGTAAAGCCATTGCAGAATCTTTTTGCGTTCACGTCGTGAAGGGTCGGCTTCTATCTCTACCGGTTCTTTTAACAGTCGCTCTGCGAAATCCTTGACGGCATTGCCTTCCAGCGTGGCGGAAAACAGCAAGGTTTGTGTGCGCCAGCGAGTTTCGCCGGCAATATGTTCGATATCCTGAGCAAACCCCATGTCGAGCATACGATCTGCTTCGTCCAGAATCAGCGTTTCCACCGCACGGCAGTCAAAGTTTTCTTCTTTGATGTATTGCAGCAGACGCCCCGTTGTTGCCACCACAATATCCTGGTTCTCGCTGAAGACTTCAGCGTGGTTCATGTAGGCCACACCGCCAGTGATGGTTGCCACATCCAGGTGGGTATGCGCCGCCAATGCTTTGGCCTGTTCAGCCACCTGCATCGCCAGTTCACGCGTGGGCGTGACGATCAGAATACGCGGTGGTCCTGATTTTTTACGCGGGAAGTCAATCAGATGCTGCAACACCGGCAGCAGATAGGCTGCTGTTTTTCCTGTTCCTGTTGGCGCGGATCCCAGGACATCTCTCCCGTCCATAGCGGGGGGCATCGCCGCGAGTTGAATGGCAGTGGGGCGCTCGTAGCCCATATCGCGCAAGGCATCTAACAGGCTTTCATCAAGATCAAGATCGGAAAATGGGGTTGCAGTCATGGTCTACCTCTGTTTGGGGCGCTGATTATAGACGCATTACGCCTGTACTTCATCATCTGTTTATATACCCATCATACTTCACGTTGCCTGTGCGTTGGCTGCACTCGTTCACCCGAATCATTGACCTGAATAAACTCATCGGGATTCTTCCCCTTGCCGCCTGCATGCAACCCGAATTATTTTGGCTATATACCCCTATATTTCATGCTTTACCGATTAACACGCTTTGCTCGGCGGGGTGCTTTCCCTGTTGCAGGGATTCCCTTATGCTACGGCGGTTTTCAGGAGGAGCAGTTCATCATGCATCAGCACGCAGCGCGAGCACAAACATTGCGGCGCAACGGGTTCACGTTTAAACAATTTTTTGTCGCGCACGATCGGTGTGCGATGAAAGTGGGTACGGATGCCATTTTGCTCGGTGCCTGGGCTCCGGTGCCGCAAACGGGTTGTGTGCTGGATATTGGCTGTGGTTCCGGCATTATCACCCTGATGCTGGCACAGCGTAGCCCGGATACGGTGACGATTGATGCGGTTGAGGTAGAGCCTGACGCTAGCATGCAGGCACAAGAGAATCGGCAGGCCTCTCCGTGGGCATCACGTATCAGCGTGGTAAATCGTGATATTGAGACATTTACGGCACAAACGGCATCGCGTTACGCGTTGATTGTCAGTAATCCTCCTTATTTTGCACCCGGTAGTGCGTGCCGGACCGAGGCGCGCAGCACGGCCCGCTATACCGAGAGTTTGTCCCATGAAACTTTGCTCCATTGTGCCTACAGGCTGCTGGAGCCGGAAGGGCGTTTCTGTGTTGTACTATAGCTAAACGACTTAATTTTGATTACATTATTTAAATGAGCTATTCAATTGATTTTAGACGTAAAGTGATATCTACACGGAAAAACGAAGGGTTGAGTATCCGAGAAACAGCGAAGCAATTTCGGATTGGCCCTGCCTCTGTATCGCGTTGGATTAATCAAATAGAGTCAAAAGCATCGACCACGCGTCAGCGAAAGATCGATAAATCCGAGTTGATAAAAGATGTTGAACAATATCCAGATGCTTACCAAAAAGAACGTGCAGAGCGTTTTGGCGTTTGTCAGAAGGCCATTTGGCAAGCGCTTAAAAAGCTGGGATTGACCTATAAAAAAAACTCTACGTCATCCGAAAGCCGACGAAAACGCCCGGCAGGGATTTCAACAAAAAAAACAACAGTATGAAAAAGAAGGTAAACCTATTGTTTTTATTGATGAAAGTGGTTTTTCACACGATACCCCACGGACTCACGGCTATTCCCCAAAAGGTCAACGGTGTTTTGGCCTGAAGAACTGGGGAGCTAGGGGAAGAACAAATGTTATCGGCGCTTTATTAGGCACAACGCTGTTTGCTATCGGATTATTTGATATCAATATTAACAGCGATGTTTTCTATGCCTGGGTCACACAAGTCCTTATCCCAGTACTCCCTAAAAACAGTGTAATCATGATGGACAATGCCACTTTTCACAAAAAACATAATATTCAACAAGTCATCATCGATGCAGGGTATATGGTGGAGTATTTGCCTACATATTCGCCAGATCTTAACCCAATTGAGCATAAATGGGCACAAGCAAAAAGCAAAAAAAGAGAGATGGGTTGCGATACAGAGAGTTTGTTCTCAGTCCATATGGTGTAATCAAAATTAAGTCGCTTGGCTATACCAAAAACTAGTTGCTGAATAGAGACTTGCATTTTTTGTCAGGCTATTGAGAATAAAAAGAGGTTTAACTTAGAGAATAAAGGTTTGAAATGATCAACAAAGAGCGGTTGTTACGAGATAATCGTTTATGTAAAGCAATCATTGGATTATCAGTCGAAGAATTGAAAAATTTAGCCGCTGAATTTTCAGCTTGTTATTTGATTTATCGGAAAAAGAATCGAAAAGATCACGAGCGGCAGATGGGTGCAGGGCAGAAAGGATTTATCCCAACCCCATTAGATAAACTGCTTTTTATTTTATTGTATTTAAAATGTTATCCGACCTATGATTTGCAAGGACTTCTTTTTGGTTTAGATAGAACACGGGTATGTCGCTGGGTAAAAATATTATTGCCGGTTTTAGAGATGACCTTGGGGCGAGAATGTGTTTTGCCCGCTCGTCAAATTCGCTCTACTGAGGAATTTTTTCGCGCCTTTCCTGGAGTTAAAGACGTCTTTATTGATGGGACAGAGCGACCTGTCCAAAAGCCTAAGAATCTGCGTCGGCGAAAAAAAATGTATTCGGGAAAGAAAAGACAGACCACTCGAAAAGCGCTTATTATGACTGACGAAACAAGGCAAATTGGATTTATCCCCATGAGCAAAAATGGGCGCCGTCACGATAAACGCTTACTCGATAAAGTCGATATAATTCGCCATATTCCTCCTGAGGTAACCATCTGGGCAGATACCGGTTTTCAAGGTATAGATAAACAGCATCCTAATACACAAATCCCAAAAAAAGGAACTCGAAAAAGACCTTTATCGCCTGAACAAAAACAAGAAAATAAAATAATCTCGGGCATCCGTATTACAGTTGAACACGCCATCGCGGGTATCAAGCGCCTCGGTTGCATGACCCAAATTTTACGGAATCGTAGACCCTTTATTGATGATACCTTCTTACTCCTTAGCGCCGGTCTTTGGAATTTCCATCTCAGAACAGCGTAAAATTTACTTCAATCACCGAAACACCCTTATTTCACTATTAAGCAACACGCTTCAAGTCAGGTAGCCAGTGATTTTTGCATCACGGCATGCCAACAAGGGGGGTCGATACGTCAGCGGCTGGCGGTGCGAGAGAGGGCTGAAGGCCAACCGCATCGGGAACTGTTGACTCTGGCGAAGCAAGCGGGCGCCTGCGAGGGGCGAATGCTGATTGTTCGCGCAGAAGATGGCAGCTACTCTGATGATTTCCGTGCATTGACCAAGGATTTCTATTTATTTATGTAGGATATTCCTTGTCGTTAACGAGGGCGGAGCACTCTACAGAGTGCTAACGGTGCTATTGAACGCTTTTTCGCGTATGATCCCCTGACTTTCCCCGCTAAAGAACAGAAAGCTGCGCGACGTGTACGGATGTAAACGCCGACGCGCGAAGACACATGGGGCAGGCTGAGCAGCACAAATAAAGAAGAAGGAACCAACGTTATCGGGAACTTTTTTTCACCGGCGATGTCCGACTTACAGCTTGCTCAGATTATTCAATAACGACATGGCTGGCAGTACTATTTTTACGTGTGGAGAAAGGTTTGAGGAGACATTACCTCGGATGAGCGAGCAGCTAGCGGATCGCATTCTGGTCGAACGTGTCCAGAAAGGCGACCAGAAATCTTTTAATTTGCTGGTGGTGCGCTACCAGCACAAAGTGTCGAACCTGGTGTCACGGTATGTTCCTCCTGGGGATGTGCCGGATGTGGTGCAGGAGTCGTTTATTAAAGCCTATCGCGCGTTGGAGTCTTTTCGCGGCGATAGTGCGTTCTACACCTGGTTGTATCGCATTGCGGTCAATACGGCCAAAAATTATCTGATTGCTCAGGGGCGGCGACCACCGTTGAGCGACGTTGATGCCAATGACGCTGAAAATTATGAAACCGCCAGCGCATTAAAAGAAATATCGAACCCTGAGAACTTAATGTTGTCAGAGGAATTGAGAAGTATCGTGTTTCGAACCATTGAAGCGTTGCCAGAAGATTTACGGATGGCGATTACGCTACGCGAACTTGATGGCCTGAGTTATGAAGAAATAGCCGCCATTATGGATTGCCCGGTCGGCACTGTTCGTTCTCGCATATTCCGTGCGCGAGAAGCGATCGATAACAAAGTACAACCGCTAATTCAACGTTAACCCGGTTTTCGCGTTAACCATGATGGATTTGACAAGGTAAGGGTATGGGTATGCAGAAAGAGAAACTTTCCGCTTTAATGGACGGCGAGGCAGCGGATACCGAACTGCTTAACACATTGGGGCGGGATGCTGAACTGCAAAAAAGTTGGCAAAGTTACCATTTGATTCGCGATACGCTGCGTGGTGACGTGGCGCAGAGTGTCATTGAAATCGACATTGCCGCACGCGTTGCGCAGGCTATTCCCGAAGCACAGCCTCATCCCGATACCTGTTCGCGTTTGTCGTTCTGGGACAAAGTGCGTCCTTGGGCAAGCCAGTTGACTCAGGTCGGTGTAGCTGCCTGTGTCTCACTGGCCGTGATCGTTGGCGTGCAAATGCAACGCTCCCCGGATCAAGCACCGGAAGCGCAAAACGACATGCCTGCGTTCAGTACGCTTCCCGCCATGGGCACCGCCTCTCCGGTCAGCCTGGTCGTACCGTCTGAAAACGTGGTGTCGCACGGTGGTCAACGTCAGGTTGGAGCACAACGCAACCGCATCAATGTCATGTTGCAGGACTATGAGTTGCAGCGCCGCCTCCATTCGGAGCCGTTGCAAGGTCAGCAATATGAAGAACAGCAGGCCGCTATTCAGGTGCCTGGCACTCAATCTTTAGGAACGCAATCTCGTTAATGAAGCGTGTTGGATTTGCTTTTTGCATTCTGCTCGGTTTCTTACCCTATTCAACAACCGTCCTGGCGCAGCCTGCGTCAGGTAAGGTGTTGCAGCCTCAGCCCTCGTCCTCGCTGCAACAGATGGGCAATGCTATTCGGGCATTGAATTATGAAATACATTTCATCAATATCTCACGGCAGGGCATCGAATCTCTGCGCTATCGGCATGCCCGTATAGATAACCGTCCATTGGCACAGTTGCTGTTTATGGATGGGCCTCGCAGAGAAATCGTGCAGCGAGACCGTGACATCAGTTACTTTGATACCGATCTCGAGCCCTTCTCGCTTACCGGCGATCACATTATCGACTCGTTCCCCAGCCTGGTTTATGCCGATCATCAATCGCTGTCTGCGTTCTATGACTTCATTCCGGCGGCAGGCAGAGTGCGTATCGTCGATCGCCTGTGTGAAGGCATGCGTATTATTTCCCGGGACGGGACACGTTATAGCTACAGCGTATGGTTTGATGTTGCAACCAAACTGCCGTTGCGTATTGATTTGCAGGATCGCAACGGGGAACGGATGGAGCAATTTCTGGTGACATCGCTGGTGGTCAGTGATGATATCCGTGAGACGTTACGCCCATTATTGAGCGAAGGGTTACCGCCATTGCTGACTACACCGTCGGTTGAAACGGTTGACCTGACCTGGATCCCTGAATGGCTGCCGCAGGGCATGAAAGAGATCTCCCGTACCCGCAGAACTCTGCCTGGGATCAGCATCCCGGTTGAATCGCGCCTGTTCAGTGATGGTTTATTCAGCTTTTCTGTTAATATCACGCCATCGTCAGAATCCCGTGCCGAGCAGTATGTCACAACGGGGAGGCGAAGCGTACACACAGAAATTCGCAATGGGTATGAAATAACCGTCGTGGGCGAATTACCCCCTACCACGGCTAAACGCATTGCGGATAATGTTATTTTTCAATCGCAGTAAATTTGCAAGATGTAGGGCGCAGGTATGATCAAAGAGTGGGCGACCGTGGTTTCCTGGCACGATGGCATGGCGGTGTTGCACTGTGAGCAGCGTTCCGGGTGCAGCGGTTGTCAGTCACGTAAAACCTGTGGCACCGGCCTTCTGAGTGAATTAGGACGCTCCGCTGAACAGGCGCTGCACGTTCCGTGTGAGCAGCCCTTGCTGCCTGGCCAACGCGTTGAATTGGGTATTTCTGAAAGTAGCCTGCTGCGTTCTGCCATGTTGGTCTATCTGGTACCGCTGTTAGGCTTGTTCGCAGGGGCGGGATTGCTACAGGCACTGTTCGCCAACGATCTGGCGGCGGTGCTGGGCGCACTGCTGGGTGCCGCGTTGGCGTTTATTCTGGTACGCGGCTGGTCGCTTAAATTAGGCGAAAAACGTCACTACCGCCCGGTTATTTTGCAAATAGCCCTGCCGGGGCAGCCGTTACAAATCGAATCCTGAACCTCATTTAACCGGGCGAGGCGCTGCGCCACCCGGTCGTTTCTCACCGAGATATTCTCCGTCCAACGCGCGCGCGTTGGTCCTTAAACGTCATCTTTTTCCCGGTTGTCTGCCATGATGGAATAAAAGCGCCATAATCAAAGGGAATACGGGTTGATGACTAGGTTTTCCGGCGTCTGACATGTAGAATGCATCCGTTCTGGTGAAAGGGGAAGGCATTGCCGCCATTTTCATCGCATGCGCATGCCAGACGGCAAGAATTTCAGAAATACCAAGGTAGAAAAACTTTCATAATGAAGCATATACGAAATTTCTCCATTATTGCCCATATCGAAAATTGACTGCAAGTCAAGAAGCGGCAAGTTCCGCCAAATTCCCCAAAAAAACTCCGCCAATGCTGCGTTTATCAAAAAACCAGTTCGACAAGCTACGACAACTTTAGCCCTGTTAAGTCATCATTTTTGTGTCCATCTGTGTGTCCATATTTTATCATTGTCTCTATATCCGTGTCCGTGGTGGACACGGTGAGGAGTAAATCATTTCTATTTCAGATGGTTACCTGAAAGCTTGTTTGAACAAAGAACGGGCAAAGGTAGAAGAAAAGGCGGATCGAGATGGCTTGTGGGTGAGGATATCAAAAAAAGGGGCTGTGACTTTCTTTTACCGCTATCGATTCCTTGGGAAGCAAGACAAAATGACGCTTGGAGGCTACCCGGCTCTGACGCTCAAAGCCGCACGCGAAGAAGTGGAGCTATGGGCGTCAGTGCTGGTTGGCGGCGAAAATCCAAAGATAAGGCGAGATCTAGAGCGCAACAAGATATCGGCACGCTACACGTTCGAAGAGTTATTCCGAGAGTGGCACGGGGTCGTCTGTATTCAAAAAGGCAATGCAGCACAAGTGCTACGCTCGTTTGAAATACACGTTTTCCCCCGCATCGGGAAGTATCCAGCGGCAGAACTGACGATCCATAACTGGTTAACTCTACTTGATAAGATGGCAAAAGCCTACTCTGAGGTCACGCGCCGGATTATCAGTAACGGCAAACAGTGTTATTCATGGGCTGTAAAGCGTCAGCTGCTCAGTGTTATAGCTAAACGACTTAATTTTGATTACATTATTTAAATGAGCTATTCAATTGATTTTAGACGTAAAGTGATATCTACACGGAAAAACGAAGGGTTGAGTATCCGAGAAACAGCGAAGCAATTTCGGATTGGCCCTGCCTCTGTATCGCGTTGGATTAATCAAATAGAGTCAAAAGCATCGACCACGCGTCAGCGAAAGATCGATAAATCCGAGTTGATAAAAGATGTTGAACAATATCCAGATGCTTACCAAAAAGAACGTGCAGAGCGTTTTGGCGTTTGTCAGAAGGCCATTTGGCAAGCGCTTAAAAAGCTGGGATTGACCTATAAAAAAAACTCTATAGCCAACCGACTTAAAAATGATTACATCCTATGCCCTGATATGCGGCAAAGAAGCATAGCTGGCTGTTATCAAAATAATGTCGCTTGGCTATACGTCATCCGAAAGCCGACGAAAACGCCCGGCAGGGATTTCAACAAAAAAAACAACAGTATGAAAAAGAAGGTAAACCTATTGTTTTTATTGATGAAAGTGGTTTTTCACACGATGTCCCACGGACTCACGGCTATTCCCCAAAAGGTCAACGGTGTTTTGGCCTGAAGAACTGGGGAGCTAGGGGAAGAACAAATGTTATCGGCGCTTTATTAGGCACAACGCTGTTTGCTATCGGATTATTTGATATCAATATTAACAGCGATGTTTTCTATGCCTGGGTCACACAAGTCCTTATCCCAGTACTCCCTAAAAACAGTGTAATCATGATGGACAATGCCACTTTTCACAAAAAACATAATATTCAACAAGTCATCATCGATGCAGGGTATATGGTGGAGTATTTGCCTACATATTCGCCAGATCTTAACCCAATTGAGCATAAATGGGCACAAGCAAAAAGCAAAAAAAGAGAGATGGGTTGCGATACAGAGAGTTTGTTCTCAGTCCATATGGTGTAATCAAAATTAAGTCGCTTGGCTATAACGTTTTCCCCGATGAGGAAGTTGCTGATATAGCTCCCCGCCAGCCTGTCTCTCCTGCAGGATATAGCGATATAGCGTATTCTTGCTGACAGATATACCGAATTCCAGGTGCAAACGGCCACTGATAATTTCAGGTGAAGAGTGAGTGGAAAGCGCCTGCCTGATGAAGTTCTGAATGTGTGGCTCCAACTGGTAAAAAGCATTGTTTGGCAGAGGCTTATGACGGCGTTCCCGGGCCAGAGTGTCCGCCCTTCTACAGCAGTAGACTGTAGTGGTCAACTAAATTTGGCCACCCCACCTGACTGTTGATGGAACAGCCGTTCTGATTCATTTGGTGTTAACCCACCGTTATACCAGTGAGGTCTGACATCGCTATAATAATGGGTTATGTAGCGAATAATAAACTAGTTGCTGAATAGAGACTTGCATTTTTTGTCAGGCTATTGAGAATAAAAAGAGGTTTAACTTAGAGAATAAAGGTTTGAAATGATCAACAAAGAGCGGTTGTTACGAGATAATCGTTTATGTAAAGCAATCATTGGATTATCAGTCGAAGAATTGAAAAATTTAGCCGCTGAATTTTCAGCTTGTTATTTGATTTATCGGAAAAAGAATCGAAAAGATCACGAGCGGCAGATGGGTGCAGGGCAGAAAGGATTTATCCCAACCCCATTAGATAAACTGCTTTTTATTTTATTGTATTTAAAATGTTATCCGACCTATGATTTGCAAGGGCTTCTTTTTGGTTTAGATAGAACACGGGTATGTCGCTGGGTAAAAATATTATTGCCGGTTTTAGAAATGACCTTGGGGCGAGAATGTGTTTTGCCCGCTCGTCAAATTCGCTCTGCTGAGGAATTTTTTCGCGCCTTTCCTGGAGTTAAAGACGTCTTTATTGATGGGACAGAGCGACCTGTCCAAAAGCCTAAGAATCTGCGTCGGCGAAAAAAAATGTATTCGGGAAAGAAAAGACAGACCACTCGAAAAGGGCTTATTATGACTGACGAAACAAGGCAAATTGGATTTATCCCCATGAGCAAAAATGGGCGCCGTCACGATAAACGCTTACTCGATAAAGTCGATATAATTCGCCATATTCCTCCTGAGGTAACCATCTGGGCAGATACCGGTTTTCAAGGTATAGATAAACAGCATCCTAATACACAAATCCCAAAAAAAGGAACTCGAAAAAGACCTTTATCGCCTGAACAAAAACAAGAAAATAAAATAATCTCGGGCATCCGTATTACAGTTGAACACGCCATCGCGAGACTGTAAAATAATCTGTGTAAATGGCATTTTGAGGAAAACCTTCAAAGGATAACAAAATGCCTATCAGCAACGAACTTATTGACCAACTGCTTCAAGATTGTCACTCCCCTCAGGATCTGCTGGGTGAATCAGGCCTACTCAAGGTGCTGACTAAAAGACTGGCGGAACGGGTTCTTGAAGCTGAGATGGAGATGCACCTTGGGTATGCTAAGCATGACCCGGCAGGTAATCATTCAGGCAACTCCCGCAATGCCAAGACATCCAAGAGCGTACGTAGCCAAAATGGGGAGATCGAGCTCGATATTCCGCGCGACCGCAACAGTACCTTCGAGCCGACACTGATCGGTAAGAACGAAAAACAGCTTAACGGCTTCGATGACCGCATTATTTCTCTCTATTCCAGAGGGTTATCAACCCGTGATATTCAGGCACACTTTAAAGAAGTCTACGGGGTCGATGTTTCCGCTGGCTTCATTTCTCAAGTGACCAATGCTGTGATGGATGACGTTAAGCGCTGGCAGCAACGGCCGCTGGATGCGCTTTATCCCATTGTTTACCTTGACTGTATTGTTGTCAAAAGCCAGGACGGCGGAGCCGTGGCCAACAAGTCTGTTTATCTGGCCCTCGGCGTCAACGGCCAGGGCGAAAAAGAGCTGCTGGGGCTATGGATAGCCAAAACTGAGGGGGCCAAGTTCTGGTTATCTGTGATGACAGAACTGAAAAATCGTGGGCTAAAGGACATCTTCGTCGCCTGCTGCGATGGCCTGAAAGGCTTTCCTGATGCCATTGAAGCTGTTTACCCGCATACGCGGGTACAGCTCTGCATTGTGCATCAGGTACGGAACTCGCTGCGCTACGTCGGCTGGAAAGAGCGTAAGGCCGTTGCTGCTGACCTGCGCACCATCTATAGTTCCGCAACGCTAGAGGGCGCTGAAGAGGCCCTGGATGCCTTCGCGGCCAAATGGGATGAGCAGTTCCCGACGATCAGCCCGTCGTGGAGAAATAATTGGGAACGTCTCATCGTCATTTTTGACTTTCCGCCGGAGATCCGCAAGGTTATCTAGGCTTTGTTGAATAATTTAAGATACTGATTTATATAAGCATTATAAAATTTCAACGACTAATTTTTCCTCTCGGAATGCTTTTTATTGTGCTAACTATTTGATTTGTCGTTCTAACAAAATACATTCTCTGTAAATGCATTCTAACTAAAGAAGATGTAAATCAAACGGTTAAATTATTCAACAAAGCCGGTTATCTACACCACCAACGCGATAGAGTCGTTAAATGCTTCATTGCGCAAGATAACGAAAACGCGACGAATATTTCCAACGGATGACTCGGTGATAAAATTACTCTATCTAGCCTTGCATAATATCTCTGCTAAATGGACCTTGCCAATCAGAGACTGGAAACCTGCTATGAGCCAATTCATGTTGATGTATGGAGAACGAATCTCCGGTTAAGCAATGGAGCCATTTACACAAAATTCTTTACAGACTCGCCATCGCGGGTATCAAGCGCCTCGGTTGCATGACCCAAATTTTACGGAATCGTAGACCCTTTATTGATGATACCTTCTTACTCCTTAGCGCCGGTCTTTGGAATTTCCATCTCAGAACAGCGTAAAATTTACTTCAATCACCGAAACACCCTTATTTCACTATTAAGCAACACGCTTAATGGAGGATTGAGCAGTGCTAAAGCTTTGGCACCCATTCAGTCTTCAGACTACGGAAGAATCGCTCCATCGGACTATTATCCCAACAATTTCCTCTGCGACTCATACTTTGGGTCATCTGATAACGCCACAATGCCTGCCTATACTGACGACTGGTGTAATGGCTTCCTTGGTCACTATGAAACATGACTTGTTTGGGATGCCCACGCAGTTCCCAAGCCATTTGTAGTGCTTTGGCTGTTAATTCTGAATCTGGCGAAAACGACATTGCCCAACCCACGGGTTTTCGGGCAAATAAATCTAATACCACCGCCAGATACGCCCATCGGTCGCCTGTCCAAATATAGGTTACATCGCCGCACCAAACCTGGTCAGGCTTGGTATAGCCAACCGACTTAAAAATGATTACATCCTATGCCCTGATATGCGGCAAAGAAGCATAGCTGGCTGTTATCAAAATAATGTCGCTTGGCTATAACAGCGAACTGCCTATTGAGCAGATTTGGAATATCAATACGTTCATTTCCACCGCGGTTGTATTGATGTTTTCTTGTTTGGCAACTAACGAGGGTTAATTCTTTCATCAACTTACCCGCTAACCACCGCCCAAGTTTCACGTCGTGTGTATTGGTAACCATCGTGGCGATAGTCCTTGCGCCCGCAGACCCGCCACTAACGTTCCACGCTTCGCTGACCAGGCTACGTTTTATCGTCCGCTCAATATCTGGCTCCTTAGGTCGACACCAATAGCGATAACTGCTTCGGTGAACATTAAAAATACGACACAACGCTTTCACTGGATAAAGCGCTCTTAGCTTTTCAACGGCTTTGTTGAATAATTTAACCGTTTGATTTACATCTTCTTTAGTTAGAATGCATTTACAGAGAATGTATTTTGTTAGAACGACAAATCAAATAGTTAGCACAATAAAAAGCATTCCGAGAGGAAAAATTAGTCGTTGGAATTTTATAATGCTTATATAAATCAGTATCTTAAATTATTCAACAAAGCCCTTTTCAACTACCGAGAATTTTTCAGTGAGTCGGACATTAAGAGCGCAGTAGCCTTTTTTAAGATGGCATTCTCCATTTCCAGTCGGTGGATTTTTTTCTTCATTTCTCTGAACTCAATTTGTTCAGGTGTTAATGGCAGACCAGGCGATGTTTTCCCTTGACGTTCTAAACGAAGGGATCTTACCCACCGGCTAATCGCTGAAAGACTGACGTTCATGGCTTTCGCGGCTTCCTGGTAGGTATAATTTTGGTCAAGGACTAATTTGGCGGTTTCACATTTAAATTCAGCAGTAATTATTTTACTCATTTTGGCACCTATAAAAATTATGAGGTAAGCATATCACCTCTACTTAGGTGGCCAAATTCAGTATGCCACTACAACTTTGGATTATGGCTCGCTACGATCTTTCTGATGAAGCATGGGCAATCATTGAGCCCTTGTTACCAACCGTTTTGACATCTCCGCAGGCAGGCCGGCCATGGGCAGAACATCGCAAAATCGTCAACGGCATGTTCTGGATACTGTGTTCAGGTGCCCCATGGCGTGATTTACCTGAACGTTACGGCCCATGGAAAACCGGTTATAACCGTTTCAATAGATGGTCAAAGTCTGGAGTTATTAACATTATTTTTAATAAGTTACTTTCATTTCTTGATGCTCATGGACTTGTTGACTGGTCAGCCACTGCGCTGGATGGCAGCAATATCCGTGCGCTCAAATGTGCGGCTGGCGCTCAAAAAAACATCCCGATATTACCAACGATAACAGCCTGGGTCGCTCACGAGGTGGTTATGGCACCAAAATCCACATGGCGACTGACGGAAGCGGCATCCCGCTAAATATCGTACTGAGTGCTGGGCAGGCTCACGAAAGCCTGTTCGCGTTACGACTCCTGGACGGCATTGGCGTGCAACGGCAGAACGGTAGCATGAAGCGTCGTGGTCATGCGGTACTGGCTGACAAAGCCTACTCTGGCAATGCACTCCGTAACGAGTTGAAAAGAAAAGGGATAAGAGCGGTTATTCCCCGAAAATCAAATGAAAAACTGGCTTCAGATGGACGCTCACAACTTTATAGTGATGCTTATCGCCGTCGCAACGTTGTAGAAAGATGTTTTGGCCGTTTAAAGGAATATAGACGGATTGCCACACGTTATGAAAAAACGGCAAGAAACTATCTAGCAATGGTGAAACTGGGCTGCATCCGCTTGTTTTACGCCCGGTTACGTAATTAAGGGACACAGCCTAACATAATTGGGATTGGCCAGCCAGTTTTCCACGCTGGTCGCTTCCGGCACCGATTCGCCATCTTCCAAAAGCATTTCTTTGCGCTTGTCGAGGTGCTACGCTCAAAGACCTAGGCAATTAGTTTCTTCCGCGTAACGCGTATTCAATGTAAGATAGCGGCGCTATTCTATGCGGTAGCCTTGAATTTGTGTCCACAAATGTGTCCATTAAATAGAGAGTCTAAGTATTTATCTGGATAAAAAACTATAAAAATGAAGCATATACGAAATTTCTCCATTATTGCCCATATCGACCACGGTAAGTCGACGCTTTCTGACCGCATCATTCAACTTTGCGGCGGTTTATCTGACCGCGAAATGGCGGCGCAGGTGCTGGACTCCATGGATCTGGAACGTGAACGCGGCATCACCATCAAAGCGCAAAGTGTAACGCTGGATTACCATGCGAAAGATGGCGAAACCTACCAACTGAATTTTATCGATACACCGGGGCACGTTGACTTCTCTTATGAGGTTTCACGTTCTCTGGCGGCGTGCGAAGGTGCGCTGCTGGTGGTGGATGCAGGCCAAGGCGTAGAAGCGCAAACGCTCGCCAACTGCTATACCGCGATGGAAATGGACCTGGAAGTGGTCCCGGTGCTCAACAAGATTGACCTGCCCGCCGCCGATCCCGAGCGTGTGGCAGAAGAAATTGAAGATATCGTCGGCATTGATGCCACCGATGCTGTACGCTGCTCGGCGAAAACCGGCGTTGGCGTGCCTGATGTGCTTGAACGTCTGGTAAAAGAGATTCCACCGCCAGAAGGCGATCCTACTTCGCCGCTTCAGGCGCTGATCATCGACTCCTGGTTTGACAACTACCTCGGTGTGGTCTCTCTGATTCGCATCAAAAATGGTTCGTTGCGCAGGGGCGATAAAGTGAAGGTCATCAGTACCGGTCAGGTGTATAACGCCGATCGTCTGGGGATTTTCACGCCGAAGCAGGTCGATCGCGATGTGCTTAATTGTGGTGAAGTGGGTTGGCTGGTGTGCGCCATCAAAGACATTCTTGGTGCCCCGGTGGGGGATACCCTGACACTGGCTCGTCAACCGGCTGATAAAGCGCTACCGGGCTTCAAAAAGGTTAAACCGCAGGTATATGCGGGTTTATTCCCAGTCAGTTCTGATGATTATGAGAACTTCCGCGACGCGTTGGGCAAACTGAGCCTCAATGACGCCTCTCTGTTCTACGAACCGGAAACCTCAACCGCGTTGGGCTTCGGTTTTCGCTGCGGCTTCCTGGGCCTCCTGCACATGGAGATTATTCAGGAACGTCTGGAGCGTGAATACGACCTGGATTTGATCACCACGGCACCGACCGTCATTTATGAAGTCAAGACCACGCGTCAGGAAATTGTCTACGTTGACAGCCCTTCCAAGCTGCCGCCGCTCAACAACATTGAAGAGCTGCGTGAGCCCATCGCGGAATGCCATATGCTGTTGCCGCAGGAATACCTGGGCAACGTGATCACCTTGTGTATCGAGAAACGTGGTGTGCAGACCAACATGGTTTACCACGGCAATCAGGTATCGTTGACCTATGAAATTCCGATGGCGGAAGTGGTGCTCGATTTCTTCGATCGACTGAAATCGACCTCGCGTGGTTACGCATCGCTGGATTACAGTTTCAAACGTTTCCAGGTCTCTGACATGGTGCGCGTTGACGTGATGATTAACGCCGAGCGTGTCGATGCGTTAGCGCTGATTACCCACCGCGACAACTCACAGTATCGTGGTCGTGAGCTGGTGGAAAAAATGAAAGAGCTGATCCCGCGCCAGCAATTTGATATTGCCATTCAGGCGGCCATCGGTAACCACATTATCGCGCGTTCGACCGTGAAACAGCTGCGTAAAAACGTATTGGCGAAATGTTACGGCGGCGACGTGAGCCGTAAGAAAAAGCTGTTGCAGAAACAGAAAGACGGTAAGAAGCGCATGAAACAGGTCGGCAACGTTGAATTGCCGCAAGAAGCCTTCTTGGCCATTCTGCACGTCGGCAAAGAGAGCAAATAAACCCTAAGGAGTTGGCATGGCCAATATGTTTGCCTTGGTTTTAGCGCTGGCGACGCTTGTCACCGGCATTGTCTGGTGTTTTGAACGCTTTAAATGGGCACCGGCACGCAAGGCGAGAGCGGAGGCGGCGCTGAGCGCGCAGCAGGATGGGGCGCTGAGCGCGCAGCAGGATGGGGCGCTGAGCGCGCAGCAGGATGGCGGTACGGGCGTTGTGACCATCAAACAGCCCGGTTGGATTGAAACCTGCGCGTCGGTGTTTCCGGTATTGGCGCTGGTATTTTTTGTGCGCTCCTTTGTTTACGAACCGTTCCAGATACCGTCGGGCTCAATGATGCCGACGTTGCTGATTGGCGATTTTATTCTGGTGGAGAAATTTGCCTACGGCATCAAGGCCCCCATTACGCAGACGACGTTAATCCCGACCGGGAGTCCGCGACGCGGGGATGTGGCGGTATTCAAATATCCTGAAAATCCGCGTCTGGATTATATCAAGCGTGTGATTGGTTTGCCGGGTGACAGGATTTCTTACGATCCGCTCAGCAAACAGGTTACGGTGCGTCCTGCGTGTGAAGGCTCGGCATGTGACAGCGCTGTCGCGGTGACCTACAGCAACCTCGACGCCAGTGATTTTGTCCAAACGTTCGGCCGTCCAGGTTCGGAATCGAGCAGCGGTTTCTACGCGCTGCCTCTCGGTGAGGAAAAACCGGGCGGCGTGCGGATGGGCGTTCGTCAGGAGACGCTGGGTGATGTCTCGCACCGCATTCTGGTGGTGCCGGGTAGCCAGGATCAACTGGGAATGTACTACCAGCAGTCGCGCCAGCCACTGGCCACGTGGGTGGTGCCAAACGGGCACTATTTCATGATGGGTGATAACCGTGATAACAGCGCCGATAGCCGTTTCTGGGGCTTTGTGCCGGAGAAGAATCTGGTCGGTCGCGCAACGGCAATTTGGATGAGTTTCGAGAAACAAGAAGGTGAATGGCCAACAGGCGTACGTCTGAGCCGAATTGGTCGAATTCATTAATCACCGTGATAAACCCGCAGCATTATTTTTGGGTACGTTGTAGAATTGTTGTAACTCCGACAACATTCACCGTGGCAGGTAGCCTCTTGTGACGGTGAATGTAGCGAGAATAAACGAAAAACGCAGGCTCCGTTCGGAGCCAATGCAAACGAAACAGCTTTGTTCCCCTATCCCCTGTAAGAGCGATGCGGACAGCGCTGTTTCGTATGCTGCGGTAAATAGGTATTGTTGATCTATTGGTTACACATGAACCCCATCTTAATAAATCGGTTACAAAGAAAGCTGCGCTATACTTTCCAGCAGTACGACCTGTTATTGCAGGCGTTAACGCACCGCAGTGCCAACAGCAAACACAATGAGCGCCTGGAGTTTCTTGGTGACTCCATCCTGAGCTTTGTGATTGCCAATGCACTTTATCATCGCTTTCCTCGCGTCGATGAAGGGGATATGAGCCGTATGCGCGCTACGCTGGTGCGCGGCAATACGCTGGCGGAAATTGCGCGTGAATTCGAATTAGGTGAATGCCTGCGCCTTGGCCCCGGCGAATTGAAAAGCGGTGGTTTCCGCCGTGAGTCTATTTTGGCTGACACGGTCGAAGCGTTGATTGGCGGTATTTTTCTGGACAGCGATATCCAGAATATCGAAAGGCTGATTCTGAATTGGTATCAGACCCGATTGGATGAAATCAGTCCTGGGGATAAACAAAAAGATCCCAAAACCCGGTTGCAGGAGTTTCTGCAAGGGCGTCATCTGCCATTGCCTACCTATCTGGTGGTGCAGGTGCGCGGTGAGGCACACGATCAGGAATTTACCATCCATTGTATGATCAGCGGTTTTAATGAACCGGTGATTGGTACGGGCTCCAGCCGGCGCAAGGCGGAGCAGGCGGCAGCGGAACAAGCGTTGAAAATACTGGAGATTGAATGAGCGAAGAACAAACCTACTGCGGTTTCGTCGCAATAGTTGGGCGACCCAACGTGGGCAAATCCACGTTGCTGAACGAACTGCTGGGGCAAAAAGTCTCCATTACTTCGCGCAAGCCGCAAACCACGCGCCACCGTATTATGGGGATCCACACGGAAGGCCCTTATCAGGCCATTTATGTGGATACGCCGGGGCTGCACATTGAAGAAAAACGGGCGATAAACCGTCTGATGAACCGTGCAGCCAGCAGCTCTATTGGTGATGTTGAGCTGATCATCTTTGTGGTGGAAGGTACGCACTGGACTGACGACGACGAAATGGCCGTGGGTAAATTGCGCGATCAAAAACGCCCGGTATTGCTGGCAATCAACAAGATTGACAATGTGACGGACAAAACCAAGTTGCTGCCGCATATCCAGTTTTTAAGTGAAAAAATGAACTTCCTCGACGTGGTTCCTCTTTCTGCGGAAAAGGGCATCAACGTTGACACCATTGCCAGCATTGTGCGCAAACACTTGCCTGTGGCAGAGCATCACTTCCCGGAAGATTACATTACCGATCGTTCGCAGCGCTTTATGGCAGCTGAGATTATTCGTGAAAAACTGATGCGTTTTCTCGGTGAAGAGTTGCCCTATTCGGTGACCGTTGAGATCGAGCGTTTCGTGACCAACGATCGCGGCGGCTATGACATCAATGGGTTGATTCTGGTTGAGCGCGATGGTCAGAAGAAAATGGTGATCGGTAATAAAGGCGCAAAGATCAAGACGATCGGCATTGAAGCGCGTCAGGATATGGAAGCCATGTTCGACGCCAAGGTGCATCTGGAGCTGTGGGTGAAAGTGAAATCCGGCTGGGCGGATGACGAACGCGCATTGCGCAGCCTGGGTTACATCGACGACTTATAAGGTTAACGCCGATGGAAGGCTGGCAGCGCGCGTTTGTCTTGCATGGGCGACCTTACAGTGAAACCAGCCTGTTGCTGGATCTTTTCACGGAAGACGAAGGGCGAGTACGCGTGTTAGCCAAAGGCGCGCGTGCGCGTCGCTCTCCGCTAAAAGGGTGTTTGCAACCGTTCACGCCACTGTTGGTTCGCTGGGGTGGACGCGGTGAAGTCAAAACCTTGCGTAATGCTGAACCGGTATCACTGGCATTACCGCTCACCGGCGTGATGTTGTACAGCGGCCTCTACGTCAATGAATTGCTTGCTCGCGTACTGGAGCATGAAACCAATTTTTCCGCACTCTTCTTCGATTACCTGCATTGCTTGCAGCAACTGGCGGCGTTGAGTTCCTCGCCGGAACCGGCACTGCGCCGTTTTGAACTGGCGCTGTTGGGCTATCTCGGTTATGGCGTTGATTTTCTCCACTGTGCAGGCAGCGGGGAACCCGTTGCAGACACCATGACCTACCGCTACCGCGAAGAAAAAGGGTTTATCGGCAGTATGATCGTGGATCAGCGCAGCTTTACCGGCTATGAGCTGCGCGCGCTGGCGGCGCGGGAATTTCCTGACGTGCAAACCCTGCGGGCGGCGAAACGCTTTACGCGTATGGCGCTCAAACCCTATCTGGGCGGCAAGCCGTTGAAGAGCCGTGAACTGTTTCAAAAATCTGCCGTTTTACGTTTCCGCACGCCGCCTGTGGCAAAAGAAGAATGACCTGAGCGGTAAACCTTTCAGTCGCGCACTATCCAAAGATTACCGCAGTGGTAACGAACCGAAAGGCCAGTGTACACTGATCGTCTAACGGTGATTCTTTTGAGGACTGGTTTCATGGCAGAGCTTTTGCTGGGTGTAAATATCGATCATGTGGCGACCCTGCGCAATGCGCGCGGTACAGCGTACCCCGA
Organism: Symbiopectobacterium purcellii; assembly: GCF_052050035.1. GTDB lineage: Bacteria > Pseudomonadota > Gammaproteobacteria > Enterobacterales > Enterobacteriaceae > Symbiopectobacterium > Symbiopectobacterium purcellii_A. The sequence goes on along the minus strand of NZ_CP189882.1, from coordinate 210,103 downwards.
TCCGGTGCAGGCGGCGTTTGTTGCTGAGCAAGCTGGGGCGGATGGTATAACGGTTCATCTGCGTGAAGATCGCCGCCATATCACCGATCGCGATGTGCGTTTGTTACGCCAAACGTTGCAGACGCGCATGAACATTGAGATGGCAGTGACGGAAGAAATGCTGGCGATTGCCTGCGAGCTTCGTCCTCATTTTTGTTGTCTGGTGCCTGAGAAACGCCAGGAAGTGACAACGGAAGGCGGGTTGGACGTCGCGGGTCAACTGCCGCGCATGACATCAGCCGTGGCCCGTTTGCACGAGGCGGGGATTCTGGTATCCCTGTTTATCGACCCCGAACGCGTGCAAATTGATGCCGCTGTAGCCGTTGGCGCTCCTTATATCGAAATCCATACCGGTGCTTATGCTGATGCACAGGACGATACGCTGCGCCAGCAAGAGTGGGCACGTATTCGCGATGCGGCGGTTTATGCTGCCAGCAAAGGGATCAAGGTAAATGCCGGGCATGGCCTGACCTACCACAACGTGCAGGCTATTGCCGCGCTGCCTGAAATTCATGAGCTGAATATCGGTCATGCGATTATTGGTCGTGCTGTCATGAGTGGCTTGGCAGAGGCAGTCGCGGAGATGAAAGCATTGCTGCGGGAAGCCCGTCGTTAATGGCTATTCTGGGACTTGGCTCGGACATTGTTGAGATCGCCCGTATCGAGGCGATCATCGCCCGATCCGGCGATCGCCTGGCGCGCAGAGTATTGTCCGCGCAAGAGTGGGCGCACTATGAAAAACACCCGCAGTCTGCCCGCTATCTTGCCAAGCGCTTTGCGGTTAAGGAAGCGGCGGCGAAGGCCTTAGGCACCGGTATTAGCCAGGGCTTGGCTTTCGATCTATTCGACGTCTTCAACGATGCGCTGGGTAAACCTTGCTTGCGACTTTGGGGGCACGCGCAATTGATGGCGGAAAACTTAGGGGTGCAGGAGATACATGTGACTATCGCCGATGAGCGGCACTATGCCTGTGCCACAGTGATCCTTGAGGGAGAGAGAAAACGTCCTCTCACAGACGATCGGCGTGATGCATAACAACAAACTTTTCCCATAATTGCTCCTGCGTTTCCACTTGTTGCGGGTCACGAATGATTGTATTGTCAATCGGGCATACCTTTTGACAGGTAGGCACATCGTAGTGGCCCACACATTCTGTGCAACGCAGCGGGTCTATTTCATAGGTGTCCAATCCCATGGAATTTGCCTGATTGGGACATTAAGGTTCGCACATGTCGCAGTTAATGCATTTAGGGGTGATCAGTAATGCCATTTCTTTATACCTTGCAAAACCAGCTGCGGATTATACTCGTAACCTAGTAGCGGAGCACTCTCTTTCCCCGATATCTCTCGCATAAAATAGCGTAATAAGCCAAATAACGAATAAAGTTTTCTGTGGCTTTGCCGATATCCACTTTTCTAAGTATAAGCAGGCTAATAAAGTATCACATCAGGTCTTATGACAAAATGTATCGGGCAGCAGGGGAATTTAGGGGTTATACAAGCACTGCCTTCTGAACTAGGGGACGCGGCAGCTTTTGAACGCCAGTATTGGCATCACTGTCAAAGACGCTACAACTTTCAGCCTATTTATCGCACCAGTGGCAAACTGTTGGCGATAGAGCTGCTTACTGCTGTGTTTTCGCCAGCGTTTCCACAGCGTTTTGTGTCACCTGAAACCTATTTTGCCAGTATCAATGTGGCTGAGCGGTTACAGGTGGTGATTGAGCAAATGCAACTTCTGTCGCGTTGGCATCCTCGCTTTATTAAGGATGGTATTCTGGCGTCCGTCAATGTGGATGGGCAAACGCTGCATGCCTTACAACAGAGCCATGAAGCGAAGCAGTTGATCGCCTCGATGCCCTGGCTTCGATTTGAAATCGTGGAAAATCAGGGGGGTACTCTCGCAAGAAGTCTTGACGATGTTTCCTGAAATGCGCCACCTATGGCTGGATGATTTCGGCGCGGGCGTAGCCAATTTTTCGTCGCTGATGCAGGCGCAATATGACTGTCTCAAAGTGGCGCGCGAGCTGTTTATTTTGCTGCAAAAAAGTGAGGAAGGCCGTCAATTGTTCCCGTCGTTGGTCGCGCTGCTGTCCCGCTTTTGTAATCACGTGGTGGTTGAAGGGGTAGAAAGGCTTTGTTGAATAATTTAAGATACTGATTTATATAAGCATTATAAAATTTCAACGACTAATTTTTCCTCTCGGAATGCTTTTTATTGTGCTAACTATTTGATTTGTCGTTCTAACAAAATACATTCTCTGTAAATGCATTCTAACTAAAGAAGATGTAAATCAAACGGTTAAATTATTCAACAAAGCCGGGTCGAAACGCAGGAAGAGTAGGGCATGGTAACGCAAACGCGGGCTGATGCGGTGCAAGGGTATTTCCTTTCTCGCCCGCAGCCTTTTGAGAATTTTAGTGAGCTGAAATCTTCGTTGTAACCCGTGCAGAGCCAGTTAAATCGGGTAGCGCTGTATCACTGTTAGCGCGTTGGTTACGTGACACGATAATTTACATTTTATTTATCCCTTTCCTCGCGTGGTGCTTTTTCGCCGTTTGTTGTCCTGTCTGACACTCAAACGTTAAAAATAGTGATTCATTTTGTTAGATTAGCTCTTTTTATTGTTTGATTCTTGTGATTTTTTCAGCAATGGTGTTTTACATTGTTAATGATTGGTGGAATGAACCTTGCCGCTCCTCATCTTCATGGGGCTTCAAGGGGTGAAGGTGATAAGTGAAACGATTTTGCATTGATGGTAACTTTATGAATATAATGAGAAAATAGGTTTTTTATTTAATGAGAGCGATCAATTACCGTGTGGTAATGGATTTTATTGATTAAAACAGTGATGTCTATTGGTGTGATTGATTTCCTTACAGAATTTTGATGTTCAAAATACGTAACATTGAAATTCGTAAGTTTTTTATTTCATTAGATAAACTTATAACACGAGTTGTTATTCATCACCTTACGCTAATTAAAGATACTCTGTTTGGACTTGTTATATTTATTTACACACAGTGATAGATGGGGGCTTTATGCTGATGTTCCTATGTTTTTGAATTCATCTGAACACAGGAGCGTTTTTTCATCCCTCCCTCCCGCTCTCCGCAAAACTGCCGATCCCGAATCTGTATGGGAGAGCGGCGCTTTGTCTGTGGCCCCATTCCCACTCGAAACGCAACAAAGTGACCCACTTGCCAGAGTCGGATAAAATCACCGTTCTGGCCATACTGGAGAGCCTGTTGCATGCAGGGAAAACATCTGACTCAGAAAGAACGGTTCTACATCGAAAAGCGGCGTGGTGAAGGTGTCAACCAAGCTACCATCGCCAGAGAGCTTGCTCTGCCTCGCTCGACCATCAGCAGGGAACTCAGACGCAATACCGACCCTACTTTCAATGGTGTCTACTGCTGTAGAAGGGCGGACACTCTGGCCCGGGAATGCCGTCATAAGCCTCTGCCAAACAATGCTTTTTACCCGTTGGAGCCACACATTCAGAACTTCATCAGGCAGGCGCTTTCCACTCACTCTTCACCTGAAATCATCAGTGGCCGTTTGCACCTGGAATTCGGTATATCTGTCAGCAAGAATACGCTATATCGCTATAGCCAAGCGACTTAATTTTGATTACACCATATGGACTGAGAACAAACTCTCTGTATCGCAACCCATCTCTCTTTTTTTGCTTTTTGCTTGTGCCCATTTATGCTCAATTGGGTTAAGATCTGGCGAATATGTAGGCAAATACTCCACCATATACCCTGCATCGATGATGACTTGTTGAATATTATGTTTTTTGTGAAAAGTGGCATTGTCCATCATGATTACACTGTTTTTAGGGAGTACTGGGATAAGGACTTGTGTGACCCAGGCATAGAAAACATCGCTGTTAATATTGATATCAAATAATCCGATAGCAAACAGCGTTGTGCCTAATAAAGCGCCGATAACATTTGTTCTTCCCCTAGCTCCCCAGTTCTTCAGGCCAAAACACCGTTGACCTTTTGGGGAATAGCCGTGAGTCCGTGGGGCATCGTGTGAAAAACCACTTTCATCAATAAAAACAATAGGTTTACCTTCTTTTTCATACTGTTGTTTTTTTTGTTGAAATCCCTGCCGGGCGTTTTCGTCGGCTTTCGGATGACGTAGAGTTTTTTTTATAGGTCAATCCCAGCTTTTTAAGCGCTTGCCAAATGGCCTTCTGACAAACGCCAAAACGCTCTGCACGTTCTTTTTGGTAAGCATCTGGATATTGTTCAACATCTTTTATCAACTCGGATTTATCGATCTTTCGCTGACGCGTGGTCGATGCTTTTGACTCTATTTGATTAATCCAACGCGATACAGAGGCAGGGCCAATCCGAAATTGCTTCGCTGTTTCTCGGATACTCAACCCTTCGTTTTTCCGTGTAGATATCACTTTACGTCTAAAATCAATTGAATAGCTCATTTAAATAATGTAATCAAAATTAAGTCGCTTGGCTATATGTCGTGAGATACCGGTTCATTCTCGACAATGCCACTGACTTTAGCGTTCGTACACTCTGTCGGGTCATGCGTGTGACGGCCTCTGCCTGGTATGCATGGCGAAAAAAGCCCGCCGAACCGCTGCAAAAAGACGTGGAGGTCCGGGTCAGGTTAAAGGCGCTGTTCGCCGCCAGCAGGCAGGGAGCAGGAAGCCGGACGCTGGTCAAAAGGCTTCGTGGAGAAGGCATCATAATCAGCCGCTGGCGGGTGAGGAAACTCATGCAGGAAGAGGGGCTGGTCTGCCGACAGCGCCGGACTTATAAGGTCACGACAAAACCCCGCCCGGGTGCAGAGGTGGCCCCAAACCTGCTGAACCAGAATTTTAACCCGCCGGGGCCAAATCAGGTGTGGGCGAGTGACATCACGTATCTGAAGACCGGTGAAGGCTGGCTGTATCTGGCGGCTATTATGGATTTGTACTCCCGGCAGATAGTGGGCTGGCAGGTGGACAGACGGATGACCTCATCGCTGGTCTGCGGGGCCCTGATGAAGGCATATAACCTGCGAACTCGCCCGCCGGGCCTGGTGGTGCATACGGATAGGGGGGCGCAGTACACGGGACAACGCTTTCAGGCGCTGCTGAGCAGCTACAGGCTGAGGAGCAGTATGGGAGACGTGGGTGCCTGCTGGGATAATGCGGTGATGGAGCGCTTCTGGGGCAGTCTGAAACATGAATGGTTGCTGCTGGTACCCCAGCCAACACGGGCTTACATGGAGCAGTATGTGGCGACGTATATCCGCTACTACAACCTAGACAGGCATCATGCCGCTAACGGGGATCTGTCTCCGGTGCGTTATGAACAAATGGCTGAGAAAAAAGTGTCCTGATTTACTTGACCAGTGCAATCAGCGGTAAATCAATGCTGTTGGCGGTGCGGTAAAGGGCTTCAATAAAAACCTTTTTATCGTTTTCCCGATCGATATTGCGAATGTAGCTGCCATCAATTTTCAGGTAGGCAAGCCCCCATTGCGCCAGATTACCTATCAGGTTAAAACGTCCGCCGAAGTGCTGTAGCCCCAGTTGGCAACCGTATTCGCTGAGCAGTGCGATCAGCGCTTCAAGATGATGGGTTTCCGGTAACTGGTTTTCATCCAGCTCAAGGAGCACGCGACGTGCTCGCTCGGGATGGCCCTTAAGCGGTGCCAGCATTTGCGTCAGCAGGTTTAAATCCAGCACGGTGCTGCCCGACAGACTCAGCGCCAGCGTGCCAGAGCTACGTGACAGATAATCCAATGTTTGCTTTACCATCACCTGATCTAACAGGGCATTCCAGCCAAAACGCTGGATCCAGGGGAGGAAAAATCCCGCAGCGATGCTGTTGCCCTGCTCATCGTTGATACGCGCCAGTACCTTATGATGGAGCACCTCACCGGGGGGGAGCGCAGCGGCAAACCGGCTGGAAGAACAGTTGCAGGCGTTCCTCATTTAGCAGGGTATCCAGGCGATTAAACCACAGGTGGCGATCGGCTTCCGCCGGCGAATGGGCCTCATTTTCCGCCAGCGGCGCGTGATGCAACGGGGAGCTTTCTGCCCGCGTGAGTGCGTGGTCACCGGCTTTGTTGAATAATTTAACCGTTTGATTTACATCTTCTTTAGTTAGAATGCATTTACAGAGAATGTATTTTGTTAGAACGACAAATCAAATAGTTAGCACAATAAAAAGCATTCCGAGAGGAAAAATTAGTCGTTGAAATTTTATAATGCTTATATAAATCAGTATCTTAAATTATTCAACAAAGCCCCATGCAGGGGCACAGCAGGGCAAATTCGCCGCCGCGCAAACGGGCTAGTACGCTCTCCTGCTCGGCATAAAACTAGTTGCTGAATAGAGACTTGCATTTTTTGTCAGGCTATTGAGAATAAAAAGAGGTTTAACTTAGAGAATAAAGGTTTGAAATGATCAACAAAGAGCGGTTGTTACGAGATAATCGTTTATGTAAAGCAATCATTGGATTATCAGTCGAAGAATTGAAAAATTTAGCCGCTGAATTTTCAGCTTGTTATTTGATTTATCGGAAAAAGAATCGAAAAGATCACGAGTGGCAGATGGGTGCAGGGCAGAAAGGATTTATCCCAACCCCATTAGATAAACTGCTTTTTATTTTATTGTATTTAAAATGTTATCCGACCTATGATTTGCAAGGACTTCTTTTTGGTTTAGATAGAACACGGGTATGTCGCTGGGTAAAAATGGCTTTGTTGAATAAATCGAACTTTCAGGGGATCGCCGGATCAAAGCACTATCATCGCTCCCGATAGCAGCTCCCCATGGCAAAGCAAAAGTTTAAAATCACCAACTGGCCCACCTACAACAAAGCACTCAGACAACGCGGCTCCCTGACGGTCTGGCTTGATGAGTCGGCCATCGCTGCATGGACTGACAGTGCTTCGCCTGAAGGTCGTGGTCGGCCGCTTTACTACACCGATATGGCTGTTACCACGGTTTTGATGATAAAGCGCGTGTTTAACCTGTCGCTCCGGGCATTACAGGGCTTTGTCGACTCGGTTTTTACACTGATGAGCCTGCCACTGCGCTGCCCGGACTACTCTCTGGTCAGTCGGCGGGCAAAAACCGTCAGTATCAGCATAAAAACGCCAACGCGTGGTGAAATCTCGCATCTGGTCATCGACAGTACCGGTCTGAAGGTCTTTGGCGAAGGTGAATGGAAAGTCAGGCAGCATGGGGCTGACAGACGAAGAGTGTGGCGCAAGCTTCATCTGGCAGCAGACAGTGCGACGCATGAGATTATCTGTGCCGACTTATCGCTCAGCGGAACGACAGATGCGCAGGCACTGCCGGGCCTGATTAACCAAACCCACCGAAAAATCAGGGAAGTGTCAGCAGACGGTGCTTATGACGCCCGTTACTGCCACGATGCGTTGCTAAGAAAGAAAATCAGGCCCCTTATCCCGCCGCGAAGCGGAGCCAAATACTGGCCGGACAAGTACCATAAACGTAACCATGCGGTGGCGAATCAGCGTCTGAGCGGGAGTAATGATATGTGGAAAAAGAAAGTGGGTTATCACCGGCGTTCAGTGGCAGAAACAGCGATGTTCCGCATAAAAACTTTGCTGGGTGGCCATCTGAGCCTGCGTGACTATGAGGCTCAAGTAGGTGAAGCCATAGCGATGGTCAAAGCGCTGAACCGTATGACGTTGTTGGGTATGCCACACAGCGTCAGGATAGGATAACAGGTGTAGCAGAGGGAGTCATCCTGTCGGCTAATTCTGATTTATTCAACAAAGCCGGTAAAAATATTATTGCCGGTTTTAGAGATGACCTTGGGGCGAGAATGTGTTTTGCCCGCTCGTCAAATTCGCTCTGCTGAGGAATTTTTTCGCGCCTTCCCTGGAGTTAAAGACGTCTTTATTGATGGGACAGAGCGACCTGTCCAAAAGCCTAAGAATCTGCGTCGGCGAAAAAAAATGTATTCGGGAAAGAAAAGACAGACCACTCGAAAAGGGCTTATTATGACTGACGAAACAAGGCAAATTGGATTTATCCCCATGAGCAAAAATGGGCGCCGTCACGATAAACGCTTACTCGATAAAGTCGATATAATTCGCCATATTCCTCCTGAGGTAACCATCTGGGCAGATACCGGTTTTCAAGGTATAGATAAACAGCATCCTAATACACAAATCCCAAAAAAAGGAACTCGAAACAGACCTTTATCGCCTGAACAAAAACAAGAAAATAAAATAATCTCGGGCATCCGTATTACAGTTGAACACGCCATCGCGGGTATCAAGCGTCTCGGTTGCATGACCCAAATTTTACGGAATCGTAGACCCTTTATTGATGATACCGAGAGTGTAAAAAGATCTGTGTAAATGGCATTTTGAGGAAAACCTTCAGAGGACAAAAAATGCCTATCAGCAACGAACTTATTGACCAACTGCTTCAGGATTGCCACTCCCCTCAGGAGCTTCTGGGTGAATCAGGCCTACTCAAGGAACTGACTAAAAGACTGGCGGAACGGGTTCTTGAAGCTGAGATGGAGATACACCTTGGGTATGCTAAGCATGACCCGGCTGGTAATAATTCAGGCAACTCCCGCAATGGCAAGACATCCAAGAGCGTACGTAGCCAAAATGGGGCGCTCGAGCTCGATATTCCGCGCGACCGCAACAGTACCTTCGAGCCGACACTGATCGGTAAGCACGAAAAGCAGCTTAACGGCTTCGATGACCGCATTATTTTTCTCTATTCCAGAGGGCTATCAACCCGTGATATTCAGGCTCACTTTAAAGAAGTCTACGGGGTCGATGTTTCCGCTGGCTTCATTTCTCAAGTGACCAATGCCGTGATGGATGACGTTAAGCGCTGGCAGCAACGGCCGCTGGATGCGTTTTATCTCATTGTTTACCTTGACTGTATTGTGGTCAAAAGCCAGGACGGCGGAGCCGTGACCAACAAGTCTGTTTACTTGGCTCTAGGCATCAACGGCCAGGGCGAAAAAGAGCTGCTGGGGCTATGGATAGCCAAAACTGAGGAGGCCAAGTTCTGGTTATCTGTAATGACAGAACTGAAAAATCGTGGGCTACAGGACATCTTCATCGCCTGCTGCGATGGCCTGAAGGGCTTTCCTGATGCCATTGAAGTTGTTTACCCGCATACGCGGGTACAGCTCTGCATCGTGCATCAGGTGCGGAACTCGCTGCGCTACGTCGGCTGGAAAGAGCGTAAAGCCGTTGCTGCTGACCTCCGCACTATCTATAGTTCCGCAACGCTAGAGGGCGCTGAAGAGGCCCTGGATGCCTTCGCGGACAAATGGGATGAGCAGTTCCCGACGATCAGCCCATCGTGGAGAAATAATTGGGAACGTCTCATCGTCATTTTTGATTTTCCGCCGGAGATTCGCAAGGTTATCTACACCACCAACGCGATAGAGTCGTTAAATGCTTCATTGCGCAAGATAACGAAAACGCGACGAATATTTCCAACGGATGACTCGGTGCTAAAATTATTCTATCTAGCCTTGCATAATATCTCGGCTAAATGGACCCTACCAATCAGAGACTGGAAACCGGCTATGAGCCAATTCATGTTGATGTATGGAGATCGGATTTCCGGTTAAGCGATGGAGCCATTTACACGAAATTCTTTACAGACTCATGATACTTCTTACTCCTTAGCGCCGGTCTTTGGAATTTCCATCTCAGAACAGCGTAAAATTTACTTCAATCACCGAAACACCCTTATTTCACTATTAAGCAACACGCTTATAGAGCTTTTGCGCGGTACGCATCATTTTCGCCATGGTCTCCAGCAGTGAATCGGTGCGTTGACCGCCGAGCCGTTGGTTGAGGCCCGCAAGATCCTGTATGCGAATCATGATGAGGTAGCCCGGCGGTGTCTCTTCATTGCTGCTTTTGTCATTAAACTGCATCTCAAAGGCACGACGGCTAGGCAGCCCGGTTTGCGGATCCTGATAGGCTTCTTGACGTAAGCGTTCACTTCGCTAGGCTTCTTCTTCAAACAGCGTCTTCAGCTTACTGACCATCAGGTTCATGGCCTGCGCCAGGCGGCGGAATTCGGGGGTACTGGGCAAATCCGGCTGAGTGAGGTATTCGCGGCGGGTGATCGCCAGCGACTGTTTCACCATGTAATTCAAGGGGCGCAACTGGCTGCGCAGTAGCAGCGCGCCAATCAGTAAGCCGAATGCGGCACAGCCCAACAGCCATAGGGCGCCCGCGGAGGTGCTTTGCCACAGACGGGTAATGGCGAACATCGGGTGGCTGACCACTTCCACTTTTGCTGCCTGCTCCCACCCGCGCATTACGATGGCCTCGCCATTGCCCGGCGTCAGATTGACCAGCCGTACAAACCAGGCTGGAACATTGGGAATTTCTGGCGAGGCGATGCGTTCCAGTGTGATGTCACCGGTTTTAATATCGCGCACGCGAATGCTGGAAAAATAGCCGCTATCAAAAATCGAACTGACCATTAATTCCACCATGGCCGGATCGTCGATATTGGGCGTTAGCGACAATCCCAATGCGGTGGCAGCATCCTGCGCGTGGGATTGCAATTGATTATTCGACTGCTCGCGTGAATTTTCCAGGCTGACAAAAAAACTGCCGCTAAAAATCACCAGCACGAATAAGCCGATGGCTATCAAAAGTTGTTTGTATATAGCCAAGCGACATTATTTTGATAACAGCCAGCTATGCTTCTTTGCCGCATATCAGGGCATAGGATGTAATCATTTTTAAGTCGGTTGGCTATAGAGACATAGCCTAATCCTACTCTTCAAGAGAAAAACCTTCGGCCCGCATTTTGGTCAATACATCTTGCCAACGCGAAAGCCGTTTACTGTCGCCGACCCGTTTATTGCTGCCACCACTGCCGGGCAGCCACAATCCTCTGCATTGAAGGAATAAACGGGAATGAGATGGCTTTGTTGAATAAATCAGAATTAGCCGACAGGATGACTCCCTCTGCTACACCTGTTATCCTATCCTGACGCTGTGTGGCATACCCAACAACGTCATACGGTTCAGCGCTTTGACCATCGCTATGGCTTCACCTACTTGAGCCTCATAGTCACGCAGGCTCAGATGGCCACCCAGCAAAGTTTTTATGCGGAACATCGCTGTTTCTGCCACTGAACGCCGGTGATAACCCACTTTCTTTTTCCACATATCATTACTCCCGCTCAGACGCTGATTCGCCACCGCATGGTTACGTTCATGGTACTTGTCCGGCCAGTATTTGGCTCCGCTTCGCGGCGGGATAAGGGGCCTGATTTTCTTTCTTAGCAACGCATCGTGGCAGTAACGGGCGTCATAAGCACCGTCTGCTGACACTTCCCTGATTTTTCGGTGGGTTTGGTTAATCAGGCCCGGCAGTGCCTGCGCATCTGTCGTTCCGCTGAGCGATAAGTCGGCACAGATAATCTCATGCGTCGCACTGTCTGCTGCCAGATGAAGCTTGCGCCACACTCTTCGTCTGTCAGCCCCATGCTGCCTGACTTTCCATTCACCTTCGCCAAAGACCTTCAGACCGGTACTGTCGATGACCAGATGCGAGATTTCACCACGCGTTGGCGTTTTTATGCTGATACTGACGGTTTTTGCCCGCCGACTGACCAGAGAGTAGTCCGGGCAGCGCAGTGGCAGGCTCATCAGTGTAAAAACCGAGTCGACAAAGCCCTGTAATGCCCGGAGCGACAGGTTAAACACGCGCTTTATCATCAAAACCGTGGTAACAGCCATATCGGTGTAGTAAAGCGGCCGACCACGACCTTCAGGCGAAGAACTGTCAGTCCATGCAGCGATGGCCGACTCATCAAGCCAGACCGTCAGGGAGCCGCGTTGTCTGAGTGCTTTGTTGTAGGTGGGCCAGTTGGTGATTTTAAACTTTTGCTTTGCCATGGGGAGCTGCTATCGGGAGCGATGATAGTGCTTTGATCCGGCGATCCCCTGAAAGTTCGATTTATTCAACAAAGCCGAATGAGATCGGTACGCTGCTTCGCGGGTAATATTTTATCCGTTAGATTATCCAACACCAGCGGAATAGAGGTTGGGGTGGGATAATAAGCCACGATCATATGTGCCTGATTAAGGCGTAATGCTTTAAAGTAAGTAATTCGCAACTTTTCATTCGGAATACCGAGCCGACGGAGCGTAAAATATTTTGCAATAGAATAATCTTCGCAGTCAGCCATTCCTTTGCGCAGCGCTTCGGATGGGCGTTGCCCAATAATCTTCTTGCTGCCAGATGACACGATCGTCGCGAAATAGCAGTCGTTCATTAAAAAAAAGGTTTACCGATTCCAATAATTTTTTTTCATCGCTGCCGGGCAATGAGCCTAATAATGCCTGCCATTCATTAATACGCTTACGCGCTTCCGGTGTTGCCGGGCCGTAAAGTTGTTCCGGGCGCTGATTAATGGTGACGAAATCCCAATCCGCGCGCAGCGTTGCCGTCAGCAGTAACAGACTGCTGAACAGCAGAAGCAGAACCCCATTATTACGCCATGTCGTTATCCAGTGGTCATTCACCGGTGTTTCTCTTCACTATTGATTGAACCAGAGTAAGCCTCTCATCCTCATTGCGGTGTGCAGCCTTATTGCGTGAAAATACGCCATGCGGCCCTGTTGGACACAAGGCAGACATGTACACCTTCCTGGTGTAAAGAGAGAATAGGCTCTGAGGGCGGAAACGCTGTCGCTACAGACGAATTGTCGTTCACTATTATGGCAGAATAACCTACTTCATGGCAGCCAAAAGTAATTATACCCGTCACGCTGCATGTCGCAGCATTGTCACGTGAATCACACCTTTATAGCTAAACGACTTAATTTTGATTACATTATTTAAATGAGCTATTCAATTGATTTTAGACGTAAAGTGATATCTACACGGAAAAACGAAGGGTTGAGTATCCGAGAAACAGCGAAGCAATTTCGGATTGGCCCTGCCTCTGTATCGCGTTGGATTAATCAAATAGAGTCAAAAGCATCGACCACGCGTCAGCGAAAGATCGATAAATCCGAGTTGATAAAAGATGTTGAACAATATCCAGATGCTTACCAAAAAGAACGTGCAGAGCGTTTTGGCGTTTGTCAGAAGGCCATTTGGCAAGCGCTTAAAAAGCTGGGATTGACCTATAAAAAAAACTCTACGTCATCCGAAAGCCGACGAAAACGCCCGGCAGGGATTTCAACAAAAAAAACAACAGTATGAAAAAGAAGGTAAACCTATTGTTTTTATTGATGAAAGTGGTTTTTCACACGATGCCCCACGGACTCACGGCTATTCCCCAAAAGGTCAACGGTGTTTTGGCCTGAAGAACTGGGGAGCTAGGGGAAGAACAAATGTTATCGGCGCTTTATTAGGCACAACGCTGTTTGCTATCGGATTATTTGATATCAATATTAACAGCGATGTTTTCTATGCTTGGGTCACACAAGTCCTTATCCCAGTACTCCCTAAAAACAGTGTAATCATGATGGACAATGCCACTTTTCACAAAAAACATAATATTCAACAAGTCATCATCGATGCAGGGTATATGGTGGAGTATTTGCCTACATATAGCCAACCGACTTAAAAATGATTACAGCCGATGCCCTGATATGTGGCAAAGAAGCATAGCTGGCTGTTATCAAAATAATGTCGCTTAGCTATATTCGCCAGATCTTAACCCAATTGAGCATAAATGGGCACAAGCAAAAAGCAAAAAAAGAGAGATGGGTTGCGATACAGAGAGTTTGTTCTCAGTCCATATGGTGTAATCAAAATTAAGTCGCTTGGCTATACCGCCTTCCGGTAACGCGAATTTTTTAGGGTATAGTAGCAAGCTGGGTCAGCAGCGCACACCGTGTGTCAGGGAGAAAAAATGAATTTAGCCACCTTGGTATCAGAAACCCGTAATCCGGCAACGATGGAACTGGACAGTCAAACAACGCTTGCGATGGTGACGCTGTTCAATCAGGAAGATCGTAAAGTGCCCGAGGCGATAAGTCTGGTGCTGCCGGAGATTGCGCGTGCGGTGGATATGGCGGCTGCCAGAATGAAAACGGGTGGGCGATTGATCTATCTCGGGGCGGGCACCAGTGGGCGCTTAGGGGTACTTGATGCGTCTGAATGCCCACCGACCTTTGGTGTGCCTCACGGGCTGGTTATCGGATTGATAGCCGGTGGGCCTGGCGCGTTGTTGAAGGCCGTCGAAGGTGCAGAGGACGATCCTTCCCTCGGTGAGGCCGATCTGGTTGCGCTGTCGCTCACGCCACAGGACACCGTCGTGGGGCTGGCGGCGTCGGGCCGCACGCCTTATGTGATTGGCGCGTTGAAATATGCTCGTCGTCAAGGCTGTGGCACGGTCGCTATCTCTTGCAACCCCGCCTCCCCGATTGCGGCGCTGGCAGAGGTGGCGATTTCACCCGTGGTGGGGCCGGAGGCGTTGACCGGTTCGACGCGTCTGAAATCAGGTACGGCACAAAAGCTGGTGCTTAACATGCTCTCCACGGGCGTGATGGTTAAGCTTGGGAAAGTGTACCAAAACCTAATGGTTGATGTAAAAGCCACCAATGAAAAACTGGTAGACCGGGCCTGTCGCATCGTGATGGAAGCCACCGGGGCCGCGCGTGACGAGGCGCAGAGAGCGTTACAAGAAACCAGCTATGCGGCCAAACCCGCTATACTGATGATCCTCAGCGCTATTAGCGTAGCAGAGGCCGAGCAGCGGTTGGAAACGCACCACGGTTATCTACGCGATGCGCTGTTATCTTAGCAAGACGGAAATGGGCGCCGTGTGTGCCCATGCTTTCCCTTAACGTGGCGATTACCTTGGCAAGAGGAAAACAGTTTGGGTGAACAATCACCGACACGTATCGTGTTTTTTGATTTGGACGGCACGCTGCATCGCGAGGACCTGTTTGGCTGTTTTTTGCGTTACCTGTTAAAGCGCCTGCCGTTGAATTTACTGCTGGTGATTCCGGTGTTGCCGGTGGCAGGGCTGGTATTGCTAGCACGCGGCAGGGCCGCGCGCTGGCCAATGAGTGCCCTGCTTTGGGCCATCACCTTTGGTCGCCGTGAGGCGCATTTACGGGCGCTGGAGCAGGCGTTTGTGGTCCGTTTTCGTCGTTGGGTGACGCCATTTCCTGTGGTGCAGCAGCGCTTGACTGAGTATCTCGCCGCTTCCGATGCGCAGGTGTGGCTGGTAACCGGCTCGCCACAGCGTTTGGTTGAGCAGGTTTACCATGACGCCGCGTTTTTCCCCGGCGTCAAACTGATGGGCAGCCAGATGGTTCGCGTTTACGGCGGCTGGGTGTTGCCGCTGCGCTGTCTGGGCCGAGAGAAGGTGGTGCAGATGGAAAAACAGCTAGGTGCGCCACTGCAATTGCACAGCGGCTACAGCGACAGCAAGCAAGATAATCCTCTGCTGTTTTTTTGCGAACACCGCTGGCGCGTAACGCGTGCAGGCACGCTGCAACAGTTAGAGTAACGGTGTCGGGGAGGCAATAAGCACTCTGCTTTTTCTTCACACCCTGAATAATGCGCGCGACCAAAAAAGCGCGATGCATACCCGGGAGGCACCATGAATGACACCCTTGATGGCCATCGGCCTGATGAATATTGGATGCGTCATGCTATGACACTGGCCCAACGGGCGCAGGAGGAGGGGGAGGTGCCCGTCGGTGCGGTGCTGGTTCTGGATAATCAGGTGATTGGTGAGGGCTGGAATCGTCCCATCGGCCATCACGATCCGACGGCACACGCCGAAATCATGGCGTTGCGCCAGGGTGGAAAAGTCTTGCAGAACTACCGCTTAATCAATGCGACGCTGTATGTGACGCTTGAGCCTTGTGTCATGTGCGCTGGCGCAATGGTGCACAGCCGTATTGGTCGACTGGTGTATGGCGCCAACGATGAAAAAACCGGGGCAGCAGGATCGTTGGTCGACATCCTGAGGCATCCCGGCATGAATCATCATATAGCGATCACGTCTGGCGTATTGGCTGCCGAATGTGCCCACACCCTCAGTGATTTTTTCCGTATACGCCGCGCGCAGCATAAAGCGCGACGTGCTCAGGAAAAGGCTAACGGCGCAGCCTGACAGCTTATTTGCCGAGTTTTTCTGGCGGTACGGCAGGGTAAGCGCTCGCTAATAGTTCCTGCTGCTGGGTTTTATTGGCTTTCTCGGTCAGATACCCTTCCAGGCTCAGCATATAGCGGCGGATATTTTCAACGTAGTTATAGGCTTCGTGGCCGCGTGCATAGCCTTACGTCGTCTGGGCATAATAGCGTTTCTGGCTGAGCATCGGCAGACGGACCTTCACATCTGCCCAGCTATCGGGATTACCCTTTTGTTTTTCAGTCAGTTTGCGCGCATCCAGCAGATGGGCATAGCCCATATTGTAAGAGGCCAGTGCAAACCAAATCTTCTCATCCTCGGGGATGCTTTCCGGCATTTTTTCCATCATATGCGCCAGATAGCGTGCGCCACCGCTAATGCTCTGTTCCGGATCGAGTCTGTCGGTCACATTCAGGCTCTCTGCGGTGTTACGCGTCAGCATCATCAAACCTCGCACGCCAGTCGGCGAGGCCGCCAACGGGTTCCAGTGCGATTCTTGATATAGCCAACCGACTTAAAAATGATTACAGCCGATGCCCTGATATGTGGCAAAGAAGCATAGCTGGCTGTTATCAAAATAATGTCGCTTAGCTATAAGAGATGGCTGCCAGAAATTTCCAGTCAATAAACTAGTTGCTGAATAGAGACTTGCATTTTTTGTCAGGCTATTGAGAATAAAAAGAGGTTTAACTTAGAGAATAAAGGTTTGAAATGATCAACAAAGAGCGGTTGTTACGAGATAATCGTTTATGTAAAGCAATCATTGGATTATCAGTCGAAGAATTGAAAAATTTAGCCGCTGAATTTTCAGCTTGTTATTTGATTTATCGGAAAAAGAATCGAAAAGATCACGAGCGGCAGATGGGTGCAGGGCAGAAAGGATTTATCCCAACCCCATTAGATAAACTGCTTTTTATTTTATTGTATTTAAAATGTTATCCGACCTATGATTTGCAAGGACTTCTTTTTGGTTTAGATAGAACACGGGTATGTCGCTGGGTAAAAATATTATTACCGGTTTTAGAGATGACCTTGGGGCGAGAATGTGTTTTGCCCGCTCGTCAAATTCGCTCTGCTGAGGAATTTTTTCGCGCCTTTCCTGGAGTTAAAGACGTCTTTATTGATGGGACAGAGCGACCTGTCCAAAAGCCTAAGAATCTGCGTCGGCGAAAAAAAATGTATTCGGGAAAGAAAAGACAGACCACTCGAAAAGGGCTTATTATGACTGACGAAACAAGGCAAATTGGATTTATCCCCATGAGCAAAAATGGGCGCCGTCACGATAAACGCTTACTCGATAAAGTCGATATAATTCGCCATATTCCTCCTGAGGTAACCATCTGGGCAGATACCGGTTTTCAAGGTATAGATAAACAGCATCCTAATACACAAATCCCAAAAAAAGGAACTCGAAAAAGACCTTTATCGCCTGAACAAAAACAAGAAAATAAAATAATCTCGGGCATCCGTATTACAGTTGAAGACGCCATCGCGGGTATCAAGCGCCTCGGTTGCATGACCCAAATTTTACGGAATCGTAGACCCTTTATTGATGATACCTTCTTACTCCTTAGCGCCGGTCTTTGGAATTTCCATCTCAGAACAGCGTAAAATTTACTTCAATCACCGAAACACCCTTATTTCACTATTAAGCAACACGCTTAATGTCGCTGGCATATTTGGCAAACAGGGGTTGTAAGTCGGGCAAGGTGTTGTCGATAGCGGCTTTGTTGAATAAATCAGAATTAGCCGACAGGATGACTCCCTCTGCTACACCTGTTATCCGATCCTGACGCTGTGTGGCATACCCAACAACGTCATACGATTCAGCGCTTTGACCATCGCCATGGATTCACCCACCTGAGCATCGTAGTCACGCAGGCTCAGGTGGCCACCCAGCAAAGTTTTTATGCGGAACATCGCTGTTTCTGCCACTGAACGCCGGTGATAACCCACTTTCTTTTTCCACATATAGCCAAGCGACATTATTTTGATAACAGCCAGCTATGCTTCTTTGCCGCATATCAGGGCATAGGATGTAATCATTTTTAAGTCGGTTGGCTATATCATTACTCCCGCCCAGACGCTGATTCGCCACCGCATGGTTACGTTCATAGTACTTGTCCGGCCAGTATAGCCAAGCGACTTAATTTTGATTACACCATATGGACTGAGAACAAACTCTCTGTATCGCAACCCATCTCTCTTTTTTTGCTTTTTGCTTGTGCCCATTTATGCTCAATTGGGTTAAGATCTGGCGAATATGTAGGCAAATACTCCACCATATACCCTGCATCGATGATGACTTGTTGAATATTATGTTTTTTGTGAAAAGTGGCATTGTCCATCATGATTACACTGTTTTTAGGGAGTACTGGGATAAGGACTTGTGTGACCCAGGCATAGAAAACATCGCTGTTAATATTGATATCAAATAATCCGATAGCAAACAGCGTTGTGCCTAATAAAGCGCCGATAACATTTGTTCTTCCCCTAGCTCCCCAGTTCTTCAGGCCAAAACACCGTTGACCTTTTGGGGAATAGCCGTGAGTCCGTGGTGCATCGTGTGAAAAACCACTTTCATCAATAAAAACAATAGGTTTACCTTCTTTTTCATACTGTTGTTTTTTTTGTTGAAATCCCTGCCGGGCGTTTTCGTCGGCTTTCGGATGACGTAGAGTTTTTTTTATAGGTCAATCCCAGCTTTTTAAGCGCTTGCCAAATGGCCTTCTGACAAACGCCAAAACGGTCTGCACGTTCTTTTTGGTAAGCATCTGGATATTGTTCAACATCTTTTATCAACTCGGATTTATCGATCTTTCGCTGACGCGTGGTCGATGCTTTTGACTCTATTTGATTAATCCAACGCGATACAGAGGCAGGGCCAATCCGAAATTGCTTCGCTGTTTCTCGGATACTCAACCCTTCGTTTTTCCGTGTAGATATCACTTTACGTCTAAAATCAATTGAATAGCTCATTTAAATAATGTAATCAAAATTAAGTCGTTTAGCTATATTTCGCTCCGCTTCGCGGCGGGATAAGGGGCCTGATTTTCTTTCTTAGCAACGCATCGTGGCAGTAACGGGCGTCATAAGCACCGTCTGCTGACACTTCCCTGATTTTCCGGTGGGTTTGGTTAATCAGGCCCGGCAGTGCCTGCGCATCTGTCGTTCCGCTGAGCGATAAGTCGGCACAGATAATCTCATGCGTCGCACTGTCTGCTGCCAGATGAAGCTTGCGCCACACTCTTCGTCTGTCAGCCCCATGCTGCCTGACTTTCCATTCACCTTCGCCAAAGACCTTCAGACCGGTACTGTCGATGACCAGATGCGAGATTTCACCACGCGTTGGCGTTTTTATGCTGATACTGACGGTTTTTGCCCGCCGACTGACCAGAGAGTAGTCCGGGCAGCGCAGTGGCAGGCTCATCAGTGTAAAAACCGAGTCGACAAAGCCCTGTAATGCCCGGAGCGACAGGTTAAACACGCGCTTTATCATCAAAACCGTGGTAACAGCCATATCGGTGTAGTAAAGCGGCCGACCACGACCTTCAGGCGAAGCACTGTCAGTCCATGCAGCGATGGCCGACTCATCAAGCCAGACCGTCAGGGAGCCGCGTTGTCTGAGTGCTTTGTTGTAGGTGGGCCAGTTGGTGATTTTAAACTTTTGCTTTGCCATGGGGAGCTGCTATCGGGAGCGATGATAGTGCTCTGATCCGGCGATCCCCTGAAAGTTCGATTTATTCAACAAAGCCGTCGATAGCGCTCAGGAAGGTGCGGGTATCGACATAATCAAATTCGCCCACATGACCGAGGTATTTCTCTTCCAGGCGCGCCAGCGTACCGTCTTCCACGGTTTGACTGAAAAAAGGCTTTGTTGAATAATTTAAGATACTGATTTATATAAGCATTATAAAATTTCAACGACTAATTTTTCCTCTCGGAATGCTTTTTATTGTGCTAACTATTTGATTTGTCGTTCTAACAAAATACATTCTCTGTAAATACATTCTAACTAAAGAAGATGTAAATCAAACGGTTAAATTATTCAACAAAGCCCTGAAAAAATCCAACAAAGCGGCGTACAGGCTGTCGTCCTGGGTGCGGCGCATATACCAGGTGACCGGCTCTTCATCGCTCAGATCGAACGCCACGGAAAGTTGCGGGTGAATGCGCTGCATCAAACCGATGGTGACGGAATCCGCCAGCGTGTAATCCAACGCCCCCTGTGCCACCTGTTTGAGCAAATCCTGTGTGCTGAGGTCCGAGGCGGCTTCCCAGCTTAACGCCGGATATTTATTGCTTTTCAAATCGCGCAACGTGGCGATATGGGCTGAGCCCGATGTGACCGCTAACCGACCGCTCAGTTTTTCCAGGTTTTTAGGGCGCGTGGCCCCCATGCGGTAAACCAGTTGCTGCGAAACGGAATAATACGTTGGTCCCGCGCGAAAGCGGTTCAATCGCTCATGGTTGTAAATCAGCCCGGCAGCAAGCAGATCGGCATTGTCGTTGTCTAAATCATCGAACAAGGCGTCAAGATTTGGACGTGCCTACACCACCAGCTTGACGCCAAGGTAATCGGCGAACCGTTTAGCCAGTTCATAATCAAGTCCTGAGGGGGTTCCGTTACTGACGGTATAGGTTAGCGGCGAATTGAGCGTGCTGATACGCAGCTCGCCCCGGGAAAGGATCTGATTGAGCTGGGTATCCTGGCCGCTGTGCCAGGGGATGTTGGGCCAGAGCGCCAACATCAGCAGTAACGTAATAACCCCGATGAAAAAAATAATTTAATGTTAAACGCTTCAAATAGTTATCTCTCGGTGGCCGTGTGGCCTTTCTGTCTGTAACGGCAGTTTTTTTGTCTACACTCTCCCAGATTGGGGGCATTTTGCTTAACAAACCGCCAGTGTGCAACAGTTATCCATCAGGTTAAAGCTTGACCATGACAAAAATAAGATGTGCAACAAACTCTGCGCAAACGGTTTCGTCGGGCGTCACAATTCTCTATAATGACGCGCGTTTCCCCCCCCTTGGCTGCGCGACAAAGTAGCGCCCACTGACGTACTGAAACTCAGTACATCGAAGACGAGAGATTTTTTAGATGATGGAAATACTGCGTGGTTCACCTGCCCTATCGGCCTTCCGTGTAAATAAGTTGCTGACGCGTTGCAAAGAGCACTTTTTGCCAATTAGTGACATCTATGCGGAGTACGTTCACTTTGCCGCCGTACGTGCACCACTGAACAGCGATGAGCAGGTCAAACTCACACGACTGTTAAAATATGGCCCCTCTCTCGCGGAGCATGAGCCTAGTGGGCGCTTACTGTTGGTCACACCGCGCCCTGGCACCATTTCTCCCTGGTCTTCCAAAGCTACCGATATTGCGCGCAACTGCGGCCTGGATAAAGTCATTCGCCTGGAGCGCGGATTGGCCTTCTATATTCATGCACCGACGCTGAGCGATGAACAGTGGCAGCAATTGGGCGCTCTGCTGCATGACCGCATGATGGAAACCGTCTTCACGGAAATGGGGCAGGCAGAACAGCTGTTTGCCCAGCATCAGCCTGCTCCGTTAAAACGGGTAGACACTCTGCTCGAGGGGCGTAAGGCGTTGGAACAGGCCAACGTGCGTCTGGGATTGGCGCTGGCGGAAGATGAAATCGACTACCTGTTGGATGCTTTTACCCGTTTGGGGCGCAACCCGACCGACATTGAACTCTATATGTTCGCCCAGGCTAACTCTGAGCACTGCCGTCACAAAATTTTTAACGCCGACTGGGTGATTGATGGTGAAGCGCAGCCCAAGTCGCTGTTTAAAATGATCAAGAACACCTTTGAGCACACGCCGGAACACGTGTTGTCTGCGTATAAAGATAACGCGGCAGTGATGGAAGGCTCCGAGGCAGGACGTTTCTTTGCCGATCCGCAAGGGCATTATGACTACCATCAGGAACCGACACATATTCTGATGAAAGTAGAAACCCACAACCACCCGACGGCCATTTCTCCCTGGCCGGGTGCGGCGACCGGTTCCGGCGGTGAAATTCGCGATGAAGGGGCAACGGGGCGCGGTGCCAAACCCAAAGCTGGTCTGGTCGGGTTCTCGGTCTCCAATTTGCGTATTCCTCACTTCGAACAGCCGTGGGAAGAAGATTTCGGTAAGCCGGATCGTATCGTCAGCGCGTTGGACATCATGCTTGATGGCCCGTTGGGCGGTGCGGCCTTTAACAACGAGTTCGGTCGCCCTGCGCTGAGCGGTTACTTCCGCACTTATGAAGAGCAGGTTGACAGCCATAACGGCAGCGAACTGCGCGGTTATCACAAGCCAGTGATGCTGGCGGGAGGTATTGGTAACATCCGTGCCGATCACGTGAAAAAAGGTGAGATCACGGTAGGCGCTAAGCTGATTGTGCTGGGTGGTCCCTCCATGAACATCGGCCTGGGCGGCGGTGCAGCCTCCTCGATGGCATCCGGCCAATCGGATGCCGATCTGGATTTCGCCTCTGTGCAGCGCGATAACCCGGAAATGGAACGCCGTTGTCAGGAAGTGATCGATCGCTGCTGGCAACTGCGTGAAGATAACCCGATTCTGTTTATCCACGACGTGGGCGCGGGCGGTTTGTCTAACGCCATGCCGGAACTGGTGAGCGATGGCGGACGCGGTGGACGCTTTGAGCTGCGCGATATTCTTAACGATGAACCGGGTATGAGCCCGCTGGAAGTGTGGTGTAACGAATCGCAAGAGCGCTATGTGCTGGCGGTTGCGCCGGAAAAACTGGCGCTGTTTGATGAGCTGTGCCACCGTGAGCGCGCACCTTACGCAGTCATTGGTGAAGCGACGGAAGAACAACATTTAACCCTGAACGATCGCCACTTCAATAATCAGCCGATCGATCTGCCGCTCGACGTGCTGCTGGGCAAAACGCCGAAAATGCTGCGCGATGTTAAACGTCTGGTGAGCGAAGGCACCTTGCTGAACCGCGAGGGTATCTTCCTGGCCGAAGCAGTAGAGCGCGTGATGCACCTGCCGGTCGTGGCAGAGAAAACCTTCCTGATCACTATTGGTGACCGTTCTGTGACCGGTATGGTGGCACGCGATCAGATGGTCGGACCGTGGCAAATTCCGGTAGCAAACTGTGCTGTCACCACCGCAAGCCTCGACAGCTATCACGGTGAAGCGATGTCGATTGGCGAACGTGCGCCTGTGGCGTTGCGTAACTTTGGTGCCTCCGCCCGTCTGGCGGTGGGGGAAGCGTTAACCAACATTGCCGCGACCCAGATTGGCGCGTTAACGCGCGTGAAACTCTCCGCAAACTGGATGTCAGCAGCAGGGCACCCCGGTGAAGACGCGGGACTTTATGAAGCGGTAAAAGCCATCGGCGAAGAACTCTGCCCTGCATTGGGGTTGACCATTCCGGTGGGTAAAGACTCCATGTCGATGAAAACCCGCTGGCAAGACGGCGATCAGGAGCGCAGCGTCACCTCTCCGCTGTCACTGGTGATCACCGCATTCGCTCGCGTGGAAGATGTGCGTAAAACTGTCACGCCGCAGTTGCGCGCCGATCGGGACAATGTGCTGCTGCTTATCGATCTGGGTGCCGGGCACCATACGCTGGGCGCGACAGCGCTGGCACAGGTCTACCGTCAGTTAGGCCGCCATACCGCCGATGTGCGCAACCCGCAACAGTTGGCTGGCTTCTTTAACGCTATCCAAACACTGGTGGCGGATGATGCGCTGCTGGCCTATCACGACCGTTCTGACGGTGGTCTGATTGTGACGCTGGCCGAAATGGCGTTTACCGGTCACTGTGGTATCGACGTTGATATCGCGGCATTGGGTAACGATCCGCTGGCCTCACTGTTTACCGAAGAGCTGGGGGCAGTGATTCAAGTGTCCGCCGATCGTCTGGCGCACGTTGAACAGGTACTGGCCGAGCACGGTTTGGCCGACATTGTTCACCGTTTGGGCCATGCCGCTCAGGGCAACCGCTTTGTGATCACGCATGGCAACGATGTGGTGTATCAGGAGAGCCGCACTACGCTGCGCACCTGGTGGGCGGAAACCACTTGGCAGATGCAGCGCCTGCGTGACAACCCGCACTGTGCCGATCAGGAACATGCCGCTAAACAGGATGAGACCGATCCGGGCCTGAATGTCTCACTGACGTTCGATCTTGCGCAGGATATTGCTGCACCTTTTATCGCCAAAGGGGTTCGTCCTAAAGTGGCGGTGCTGCGTGAGCAGGGCGTTAACTCGCACGTTGAAATGGCGGCTGCGTTCCATCGCGCCGGTTTTGACGCCATCGATGTGCACATGAGCGATCTACTGGCAGGCCGTCGCAATCTGCAAGACATCCAGGCGCTGGTCGCTTGCGGTGGCTTCTCTTACGGCGATGTATTGGGGGCGGGCGAGGGGTGGGCGAAATCCATTCTGTTCGATCCGCGGGTGCGCGATGAATTTGCTGCCTTCTTCCAACGTCCGCAAACGCTGGCGCTCGGCGTGTGCAACGGTTGCCAGATGATGTCCAATCTGCGCGAACTGATCCCAGGTGCAGATCACTGGCCGCGCTTTGTGCGCAACCTGTCTGACCGCTTTGAAGCGCGCTTCAGTCTGGTTGAAGTCACTAAAAGCCCATCATTGTTTATGAATGACATGGTGGGATCGCGTATGCCAATCGCAGTCTCTCACGGTGAAGGGCACGTTGAAGTGCGTGATGCCGCCCATTTATCGGCGCTTGAACATGAGCATCTGGTCGCACTGCGCTTCGTGAACAACTTTGGGCAGGTAACCGAGAACTATCCGGCAAACCCGAACGGTTCTCCGAACGGGATCACGGCAGTCACCAGTGCCAGTGGCCGCGCTACAGTGATGATTCCACACCCGGAGCGTGTTTTCCGTACCGTGAGCAACTCCTGGCACCCGGAAAACTGGGGTGAAGACAGCCCATGGATGCGCATGTTCCGCAACGCGCGTCGTCAACTTGGTTAAGGGGTAGTCGGGTATTGACTATAAAAGGGGCGATGCGCCCCTTTTTTTATTGGGTGTGGAGCCGTTTTTTTGCTGTAATATTGAGATTTGTCGCGATATAGCGACAATTGATTTAATGTTTCCATTTGGAGACATTAAATCAATTGATATTTACATCGCCGAATTCCAGGCAGATCTTCCCCGCATTATCCAACGTAACGCATTCGCGCTATCTCCCCGGCGTTCGCGATTCGCTTCTCCAGGGCCGTTGCCGGCAGCGCCCGGCTGAACGCCATTTTTGCCCCGCACAGCAGGCAGGCAAACGGGTCTGTATTCAGTAATCCCTGACTCAGCGTTGTGTATGCCACTGGCGCTGCTTTTTTCACATTATCCTGCCCTAGGGCTTTTCTCACCAGAGGCAACAGTTTTCCCACTACGCGGTTAGCCAGAAAACCAAAGTAACGCACCATCCGGAAATGCTTCTCCGGTATATGCTTTATCAGCCTGTAGTGGTCAACTAAATTTGGCCACCCTACCTGACTGTTGATGGAACAGCCGTTCTGATTCATTTGGTGTTAACCCACCGTTATACCAGTGAGGTCTGACATCGCTATAATAATGGGTTATGTAGCGAATAATGGATGATTGAGCAGTACTAAAGCTTTGGTAGCCAGTCGTTGGCACCCATTCAGTATTCAGACTACGGAAGAATCGCTCCATCGGACTATTATCCCAACAATTTCCTCTGCGACTCATACTTTGGGTCATCTGATAACGCCACAATGCCTGCCTATACTGACGACTGGTGTAATGGCTTCCTTGGTCACTATGAAACATGACTTGTTTGGGATGCCCACGCAGTTCCCAAGCCATTTGTAGTGCTTTGGCTGTTAATTCTGAATCTGGCGAAAACGACATTGCCCAACCCACGGGTTTTCGGGCAAATAAATCTAATACCACCGCCAGATACGCCCATCGGTCGCCTGTCCAAATATAGGTTACATCGCCGCACCAAACCTGGTCAGGCTTGGTAACAGCGAACTGCCTATTGAGCAGATTTGGAATATCAATACGTTCATTTCCACCGCGGTTGTATTGATGTTTTCTTGTTTGGCAACTAACGAGGGTTAATTCTTTCATCAACTTACCCGCTAACCACCGCCCAAGTTTCACGTCGTGTGTATTGGTAACCATCGTGGCGATAGTCCTTGCGCCCGCAGACCCGCCACTAACGTTCCACGCTTCGCTGACCAGGCTACGTTTTATCGTCCGCTCAATATCTGGCTCCTTAGGTCGACACCAATAGCGATAACTGCTTCGGTGAACATTAAAAATACGACACAACGCTTTCACTGGATAAAGCGCTCTTAGCTTTTCAACTACCGAGAATTTTTCAGTGAGTCGGACATTAAGAGCGCAGTAGCCTTTTTTAAGATGGCATTCTCCATTTCCAGTCGGTGGATTTTTTTCTTCATTTCTCTGAACTCAATTTGTTCAGGTGTTAATGGCAGACCAGGCGATGTTTTCCCTTGACGTTCTAAACGAAGGGCTCTTACCCACCGGCTAATCGCTGAAAGACTGACGTTCATGGCTTTCGCGGCTTCCTGGTAGGTATAATTTTGGTCAAGGACTAATTTGGCGGTTTCACATTTAAATTCAGCAGTAATTATTTTACTCATTTTGGCACCTATAAAAATTATGAGGTAAGCATATCACCTCTACTTAGGTGGCCAAATTCAGTATGCCACTACAATCCCCCCATGTCAGGGTAGTTGTCGCCTCTGAGTGAAAAAATCTAGGGGGCTGGAGAAGCTGTTCATGGGAAGCTATTCGCCAGAACGTAAAGCGGGTGTGATCGCCAGAATGTTGCCGCCGCATAGTCAGTCTATAGCTAAACGACTTAATTTTGATTACATTATTTAAATGAGCTATTCAATTGATTTTAGACGTAAAGTGATATCTACACGGAAAAACGAAGGGTTGAGTATCCGAGAAACAGCGAAGCAATTTCGGATTGGCCCTGCCTCTGTATCGCGTTGGATTAATCAAATAGAGTCAAAAGCATCGACCACGCGTCAGCGAAAGATCGATAAATCCGAGTTGATAAAAGATGTTGAACAATATCCAGATGCTTACCAAAAAGAACGTGCAGAGCGTTTTGGCGTTTGTCAGAAGGCCATTTGGCAAGCGCTTAAAAAGCTGGGATTGACCTATAAAAAAAACTCTACGTCATCCGAAAGCCGACGAAAACGCCCGGCAGGGATTTCAACAAAAAAAACAACAGTATGAAAAAGAAGGTAAACCTATTGTTTTTATTTATGAAAGTGGTTTTTCACACGATGCCCCACGGACTCACGGCTATTCCCCAAAAGGTCAACGGTGTTTTGGCCTGAAGAACTGGGGAGCTAGGGGAAGAACAAATGTTATCGGCGCTTTATTAGGCACAACGCTGTTTGCTATCGGATTATTTGATATCAATATTAACAGCGATGTTTTCTATGCCTGGGTCACACAAGTCCTTATCCCAGTACTCCCTAAAAACAGTGTAATCATGATGGACAATGCCACTTTTCACAAAAAACATAATATTCAACAAGTCATCATCGATGCAGGGTATATGGTGGAGTATTTGCCTACATATTCGCCAGATCTTAACCCAATTGAGCATAAATGGGCACAAGCAAAAAGCAAAAAAAGAGAGATGGGTTGCGATACAGAGAGTTTGTTCTCAGTCCATATGGTGTAATCAAAATTAAGTCGCTTGGCTATATTTACCAGATATCCCGCCTGGAAGGCATTCCCGCCAATACGCTTTATGGCTGGCGGTCTCAGGCTGGAATTCCGACTCAGTCGGCAGCCAGTGAGAGTAAACTCCACCTGGAGTGGTCTCAGGATGCGCGCTTCGCCGTTATCGTTGAAACCGCGCCGCTTTCTGCTCATGCTGTGGCTGAATACTGTCGCCGTAAAGGCCTCTATCCTGAACAGATTCAGCAGTGGAAGGACGAGTTTATGCAGCCAGGTCAGCGTGCAGAAAGAGCCTTAATAAAGAAACAACAAAAAGAAATTCAGCAGCTTAATCGTGAAATAGCCCGCAAGGACAAAGCCCTCGCCGAAGCGGCGGCACTGCTCATCCTGGAAAAAAAGCTCAAGGCGTTCTTCGACGAAGAACGCGAGGTCGAATGACGCGCACAGCCGACAGGTTACGGCTGATGAAGATGCTGGAGGAGGCTGCCACTGCCGGCGTCCGGCAAAGCGATGCCTGCAGGTCTGTAGGTATTAGCGAGCGGACGTTCCAGCGCTGGCGGCTAAGTCCTGACGACCGGCGACCGACGGCATCACGGCCGATGCCGAAAAACAGGCTCAGTGCTGAAGAGGAACAGCAGGTGCTGGCCATCTGCCATGAGCCACGATTCGCCAGTCTGTCGCCGGCGCAAATCGTACCGGCACTAGCCGATGAGGGGCGTTACGTTGCCAGTGAATCGACGTTTTACCGGGTGTTGCGCCGTGCCGGAGAGGTCAGTCATCGCGGGCGTCAGCAGGCCCCGCAAAGTAAGCCGCTGTCGACATGGAAGGCGATCGCGCCGAACCAGGTGTGGTCGTGGGACATCACCTGGCTGAAGTCGCTGACGGCGGGTCACTGGTTCTACCTGTATCTCATAGAAGATGTGTTCAGTCGCAAAATAGTGGGTTATGAGGTGTACCCGGTCGAAAGCGGCGAGTATGCAGCAGAACTGCTGAAGCGAACGGTGCTGAGCGAGCGCTGCTGGCAGGAGCCGCTGGTACTGCATGCGGATAACGGTGCACCGATGAAGTCACAGGTGCTGCAGGTGAAGCTTGCGGAGCTGAAGATAACCCCGTCACACAGTCGGCCGCGGGTAAGCAACGACAACGCCCACGTGGAATCGCTGTTCAGGATGCTGAAATACGTGCCTGCATGGTCTGAAAAAGGCTTTGCAACGCTGGAAGATGCGCGAGCCTGGGTGGAAACCTTCGTCGGCTGGTACAACGAGGAACATCGCCATAGCGGTATCCGGTATGTCACGCCGGGCCAGCGGCACAGAGGCGAAGACAGCCAGTTGCTGGTAAAGCGAAAATCGGTGTATGAGGCAGCAAAAATGCAGAACCCGCATCGTTGGTCAGGGCCAACAAGAAACTGGGAGCGGCAGGACGAAGTGTGGCTAAATCCGGAACGGGAAAAACAGGCCGTATGAATCAACTGGGGCGACAACTACCTTGACACGCACCGCAATCGTTGTCAACGAAAAGGCGGAATTGCTGGTAAGGGAGGTTGCCCTGTCGGGCCACCGTTTTGAAAATCTGCTTAACCATTTTTGTATGAACGCGCTGATGCTCAGGGGAATGTGACACGGGATAACCTTCGGCTGGCGGGTTTCAGAATATCGCTATTCTGCCACACTTCGATTTGCAGCCGCCAGGCTGCTTCGTTCTATTAGTTATAGCTAAACGACTTAATTTTGATTACATTATTTAAATGAGCTATTCAATTGATTTTAGACGTAAAGTGATATCTACACGGAAAAACGAAGGGTTGAGTATCCGAGAAACAGCGAAGCAATTTCGGATTGGCCCTGCCTCTGTATCGCGTTGGATTAATCAAATAGAGTCAAAAGCATCGACCACGCGTCAGCGAAAGATCGATAAATCCGAGTTGATAAAAGATGTTGAACAATATCCAGATGCTTACCAAAAAGAACGTGCAGAGCGTTTTGGCGTTTGTCAGAAGGCCATTTGGCAAGCGCTTAAAAAGCTGGGATTGACCTATAAAAAAAACTCTACGTCATCCGAAAGCCGACGAAAACGCCCGGCAGGGATTTCAACAAAAAAAACAACAGTATGAAAAAGAAGGTAAACCTATTGTTTTTATTGATGAAAGTGGTTTTTCACACGATGCCCCACGGACTCACGGCTATTCCCCAAAAGGTCAACGGTGTTTTGGCCTGAAGAACTGGGGAGCTAGGGGAAGAACAAATGTTATCGGCGCTTTATTAGGCACAACGCTGTTTGCTATCGGATTATTTGATATCAATATTAACAGCGATGTTTTCTATGCCTGGGTCACACAAGTCCTTATCCCAGTACTCCCTAAAAACAGTGTAATCATGATGGACAATGCCACTTTTCACAAAAAACATAATATTCAACAAGTCATCATCGATGCAGGGTATATGGTGGAGTATTTGCCTACATATTCGCCAGATCTTAACCCAATTGAGCATAAATGGGCACAAGCAAAAAGCAAAAAAAGAGAGATGGGTTGCGATACAGAGAGTTTGTTCTCAGTCCATATGGTGTAATCAAAATTAAGTCGCTTGGCTATAAATGCTCCTGGTGATATAGCCAACCGACTTAAAAATGATTACATCCTATGCCCTGATATGCGGCAAAGAAGCATAGCTGGCTGTTATCAAAATAATGTCGCTTGGCTATATATGACGTCTTTTTTTGATGACAGGTTTCAGCGATCGGCGGCGTATTATGATGTTAATAAAGGGGCCTTTCCCTCTTTTACCTGATTGAAGTAAATTTAAGTTATTGTTTATCAGTTGGTTAAAATCCATATTGCGAATTGGCATGAATTGTGCATAATATGCCTCATTGCTCATTCACCTCGTTATGATTGCGCTGTTGATAATGTCGCTTTGCGCTCATAACACGCCGAATGACGCCACAAGAAAGGGTGTCTATCATCCACTACACCGATAACAGTCTGCTATGCAGCTTTATCAAACATCGGGCGACACGTTGAGTGAGGCACCGCCTATTCAGTTGCCCGGTTAGCAGAGATGTAACCGGGCAGCGACTGACTCTCTGCTCTTCACCTCTTGATTGATTTCATTACCCTGCTTGCCAAGGGAAAAACATTGCGCTTTTGTGCCACTTCGTTAGCATCATGACGGATGAATAAATAACGAGATGATTTCCTTGAAACGCTGGCGTCTGTTTCCGCGCTCTCTGCGCCAATTAGTTATTATGGCGTTCCTGCTGGTACTCCTGCCGCTGCTGGCCTATCAGGCGTATGACAGCCTGGACACGCTGAGCGAACAAGCGGCGGACATTAACAAATCCATGCTGGTAGACGCGCGCCGCAGTGAGGCCATGAGTGGCACCGCACTGGCGATGGAGCGTAGCTATCGCCAATACTGCGTGTTGGATGACAGCACGCTGGCTACCCTCTACCAAAGCCAACACAAGCAATATGCGCAGATGCTGGAAGCGCACAGAAATGTCCTGCACGACCCGCGTACTTACCAACAGCTAAGCCAACACCTTGCCTCGCTGGCGACTCTTGATTGTGCCAATAGCACGCCAACCAACGCGGCGCAGGAACAACTGACACAGTTTGCGCAGGTCAATGCGCAACTGTTGCAAATGACACGTGAAGTGGTGTTTTCTCGCGGTCAGCAATTGCAACAGGGCATCGCCGAGCGCGGCAAGTTTTTCGGTTGGCAGTCGCTGGTGCTGTTTATGGTCAGTTTGCTGTTAGTGGTGCTGTTTACCCGTATGATTATCGGACCGCTTAACGGCGTGGAGCGCATGATCAAACGCCTGGGAGAAGGGCGATCGCTCGGCAATACCAGCACCTTTAAGGGGCCAAGAGAGATTCGCACGCTGGCGCAGCGCATTATCTGGCTGAGTGAGCGACTCTCCTGGTTGGAATCGCAGCGGCACGAATTTCTGCGCCATATCTCCCATGAGCTGAAAACACCGTTGGCGAGCCTGCGTGAAGGCACCTCACTATTGGCCGACGAAGTTGTTGGGCCGTTGACGTCGGATCAAAAAGATGTGGTGGCGATTTTGGATAACAGCAGTCGCCACCTGCTGGAACTTATCGATCAGTTGCTGGATTACAACCGCAAGCTGGCGGATACCCCAACGGAGATGGAGCCTGTCGACATTGATGAAGTGGTGGATATCGTGATGTCTTCGCACAGCCTGCCGGCGCGCACCAAGGCGATCCACACCGAAACGCGGCTTGATGTTACCCAGTGCTGGGCCGAGACCACACTGCTGATGCGCGTTATTGATAATCTCTATTCCAATGCGGTGCACTATGGCAACGAATTCGGTAACATTTGGATTCGGAGTCGCCAGCACGGACACCGGGTTCAGATTGACGTTGCCAACGATGGCGCGCCGATCCCTGAAGCAGAACAAGGCATGATTTTTGAGCCCTTTTATCAGGGAAGCCACCAGCGCAAAGGCGCGGTGAAAGGCAGCGGTCTTGGGCTGAGCATAGCGCGCGATTGTATTCGTCGCATGCGGGGGGAACTGAGTCTGATTCCGGTGGATTATGCTGACGTCTGTTTTCGTATTGAATTGCCCTTAACCGCTGAGAATGAATAACAAATGAAAGCAAGGTGCTCTGACGGCAGGGTTCGCGGTTCGGTGTTGGCGCTCCTGGCGCTGCTCGCGGGCTGTGTTGACACCACCCATCACCGTATTGCGATACGTGATGTTGAAAATGTCACGCCGAGGGAACAAGTGAGCGACTACCGTCTGATGCCGTGCGATAGCCTGTGGCGCATTGACGATCGCGACGCGGCGAATAACGCCCTTTATTGGTTACGCGCGATGGATTATTCTGAACGATTAAACCCGCAACAGGCGCGTGAGGCAGCACAAACGCTGGGGAGCGCGACCTGGGATCAGGCATTCAAGCAGAGCATCTTACTCGATCAAGTCAAAATCACCCCGGCGGAACGGCGTCAGGCACTCGATCGGCTGAATGGGTTTCAAACTGACTTTCCCGCGGCACTGCGCCCGCTGTTGCAAACCTGGCAGGATAAACAGACGTTCTGGCTGGCGCTGACGGATGAACGCATGCGCACTCAGCGTTTGCAGGAGGCCAATGACAAACAGCTCGAAGCGATGCGGGTTCAACAGAGTAATTTGCAATATCAATTGGATGTAACGACGCGCAAGCTGGAAAACCTAACGGATATTGAGCGCCAGCTTTCCACGCGCAAGCCGATGAGCGGTGAACTTCCGGAGCCAGCGGCTTCGCATGAGTCTGGCGCGGCGGAGCGCCACGGTGCGCCTGCGGCGTCAAAATAGGAGCCTACACGCCCATGACAATTCGAAAAACGGCTGATTTGCTGCTGGTCGATGACGATCCCAGCTTGCTAAAACTGCTGGGTATGCGTTTGACCAGCGAAGGGTTTCATGTTGTGACGGCTGAAAGCGGTGCTGAAGCGCTGCGCGTGCTGGCTCGCGATAGTATTGATTTGGTCATCAGTGATTTGCGCATGGATGAAATGGATGGCTTGGCGCTATTTTCTGAAATACAGAAGCAGCAGCCAGGGCTGCCGGTGATCATTCTCACGGCTCACGGATCGATTCCCGACGCCGTGGCCGCGACGCAGCAAGGGGTATTTGGCTTTTTGACAAAACCGGTAGATCGCGACGCGCTCTATAAGGCGATCGATGATGCACTGGCGCTCAGCGCCCCTGCCGGAGAGTCCCACTGGCGAGAAACCATCGTGACGCGCAGCCCAGTGATGCTGCGTTTGCTGGAACAAGCTAAACTGGTGGCCCAATCTGACGTGAGCGTGCTGATTCACGGGCAGAGTGGAACCGGAAAAGAGGTGCTGGCGCGGGCAATCCACAGCGCCAGCCCACGTGCAAAAAACGCGTTTATCGCTATTAACTGCTGTGCACTGCCAGAACCGTTGCTGGAGTCTGAACTGTTTGGTCATGCCAAAGGTGCGTTTACCGGTGCGGTCAGCAGTCGCGAGGGGTTATTTCAGGCGGCGGAAGGGGGCACGCTGTTCCTTGACGAAATCGGCGATATGCCGCTATCGCTACAGGTCAAACTGCTGCGCGTATTGCAGGAACGTAAGGTGCGCCCATTGGGTAGCAACCGGGACATTGATATCAATGTGCGCATTCTCTCCGCTACGCACCGCGATTTGCCGGTTGCGATGGAAAAAGGCGAATTTCGTGAAGATCTCTACTACCGTTTAAATGTAGTGACCATGAAATTGCCTGCATTGCATGAACGGGCCGAGGATATTCCGCTGCTGGCCAATCATCTGCTGCGTGAAGCGGCCAATCGCCATAAGCCGTTCGTTCGTAGTTTTTCCAGCGATGCAATGAAACGCTTGATGACGGCGAGTTGGCCCGGTAATGTGCGTCAACTGGTCAATGTGATTGAGCGCTGTGTGGCGCTGACCAGCGCGCCAGTGATTAACGATGCGCTGGTAGAACAGGCGCTGGAAGGCGAGAATACGGCGTTGCCAACCTTTGTGGAGGCGCGTCACCAGTTTGAGCTGAACTATTTACGCAAGCTGCTGCAAATTGCCAAAGGCAACGTGACGCAGGCAGCCAGAATGGCGGGGCGTAACCGCACCGAATTCTATAAATTGCTTGGACGTCATGCGTTGGATGCCAACGATTTTAAAGAGTGACAACGCGTTTTACGTTGCTGCGCTTGGCGTTACCGTTTCACTGAATGTTTGTTACTGATGCCCGACGGCGGTCGAAGAGAAACAGGTTCACAAAGGTTATTTCATGAAAAAAATAGATGCGATTATCAAACCGTTCAAATTGGACGACGTGCGTGAAGCGTTAGCCGAAGTGGGTATCACCGGCATGACCGTCACGGAAGTAAAAGGCTTTGGGCGCCAGAAGGGCCATACCGAACTGTATCGTGGTGCAGAATACATGGTCGATTTCCTGCCCAAGGTAAAAATCGAGCTGGTGGTTGCCGATGACATCGTCGATACCTGTGTCGAAACCATCATTCAGACCGCTCAGACCGGTAAAATTGGTGACGGCAAGATTTTCGTGTTTGATGTGGCACGCGTGGTACGTATCCGTACTGGCGAAGAAGACGAAGCGGCTATCTGATGCTGTAGCCACGATCCCCGCTGAGCAGGGATCGTGCAACGTCCTGTCAAGGTGCGGTGGGTGTCCAGCCCGCCAGAACCTTTTCCTTACTGTATTCTGCGGCCTGCTCTGCGGTTAGCTGACGCCGTCCGTCATTTTTTTCTGCGCCTGCACCGGTTGAGTGGTATTCGAAGAAACGCGAATCCTGCGGCTGGAACCAGATTTTCTCGCCTTTGATATCCTTACCGGACATTTTGTCCCAGCCGTAGATCACATCGTCCATCTGGGTGTTGATAAACACCGTTTGTCCGATGGCGTTAGGATCGGCATAGCGGCCATCAGGGAAGGTAGTAGTCGGATGCCAGGGGCGACCGAGTGCATAGCTTTTCGCGGGGACAGTGCTGCCTTCTTTGAACACCCGGCTGTTAGTAATCACCAAACCGTACTTTTGGTTGATATCAGTGCTGGGAGCGGTCAGGTAACCATAGGATTCATCACCGGGGTTAACGCGCGGGCGGGCGACGATATCGCAATCATCAAACAGCGCTGTGCCGTTACCGAAAATAAAGTCCACGGTGCCACTGATACGGCATTTCTCAAAGAAACTGCGCCCCCCTTTGACCTTTGACATACAGCGTGTCTTGATAACCGACCAGGCTGACATCGTGAAAGTAGGCACGATCGCTCTTCTCTGCCACTATAGCCAAGCGACATTATTTTGATAACAGCCAGCTATGCTTCTTTGCCGCATATCAGGGCATAGGATGTAATCATTTTTAAGTCGGTTGGCTATAACAGTGCCACCGCCTGGGTGTCTTTTATCTTGGTTGGGTCATCACTCTTCTTGGCTTCATTGCCCAGATAGTCGAAATCGTTGCGGATGGTGAGCGTGCGGGCACTGAAATCAGGCGCATCGATCTTCACCGTATAGCTGCCGGAGGTGCCCCATTTGGAACCATCAGGCTTCAGGGCACCGGCGGCAGTATCCACGGCAATAATGGTGTGGTCTCGGTCTTCGCTTTTAAAATGCACGTTGGGACGGGTAATGACCAGACGCTCGTGGTAAGTGCCTTTTTTGATGTAAATAACAAACGGCGTGGTATCAGCGGGTGCGCTGGCGATAGCCTCACCAATGGTTTTAAAGGTGTTGGGGGCGGCAGGTGCCGTGGCAGAAACTACCGCGTTAACATCCGAGCTGGCGATGGCGTGCTGCCAGGGTGCGGCCATCAGAACGGCCAACGCAATCGCGCCTGAGAGAGGTTTAAACATACCGATCATTCCTTAACTGTAGTGTCCGAGAGGTAAACCCCATCCGTTCGCACGATGGGAAAGCGCCCCTGAGCAAACGCTCAGGGGAGTAAGTCTTAGGGTTTTTTCTTGATCAGATGATCGGCCAGCGGGCGCAGCGCATCGTCGGTGCGAATGTTGTCTGCGACGATCTCGGCCACCGCAATCGCGCCTTTTTGTTGGAAATGGGTGGTATCCGGTTTGCTGGTGCTGCCTGCCTGATCTTTATAGTACGGGTAACGCTTAGGATCGATCACCAGCCAGTACTGCTTCCAGTGATGCCCGTTACCACTGTTAGCCAGTGCAATGGTATCGGGTTCGACATCCAGCAACGGGACATTGTTGGCTTTCGCGGTATCTTTTATGGTTTGGCTGTAGTCACCGATAAAGGCAAAACCGTTTTCAGCATTTTGCCGGGTAAAGTGACTGTGAACGGCCGGGGTGCCATCTTTGCCTTGCGCATCTTTCACACGGGTTGTCGGCGTTAACAGCACTGGGATCATCTGATGCTGGCGGGCATAGGTGATATAGCGTTCCAGCGCGTTCTGGAATGACATGTCAGGTTTACCCTGCGGGAATTGGCGCTTGCCTGCCTCATCGTTGGCGTAGGTACACAGGTTGCCGACATCCGCCGCACCGCGTACCGCTCTGGCGCCGTTACAGTTCTGATCGTTATGGCCCATCTGAATGAAAATGTAGTCGCCGGGCTGCATCAGCGGCTGCATCTGACGGAACCAACCTTCGTAGAAGAAATCGCGCGAGCTGCGTCCGGCGCGGGCACCATTGATCACTTTGACGCTGCCGTCATGGCGGAATTGCTGTTCAAACACCTGTGCCCAGCCCATGCGTGGGAAACGCAGTTTCTCGTAGTTGGCGGCGGTGGAGTCGCCAACGATAAAGATGCGCGTTTTGGCCTTTTTGATCTCATCCAACTGACGACGGGCATAGCCGTAATCCAGCCCTTCGTAGCTGCCATCGGCGCTAAGCCCGACGATAGGCCGGAACACGCTGTCCGTCAGTACGGTGTGGCCCGCTTGCCCGCTGTCGTTATGGTAGTTGCGGTTGTGATTAATCACCTCAACCAGTTGGCGAACGACTTTTTGCTGCGTTGCCGGGTAGTGCAGGGGATCAAATTGTGCAGGTTTAGTGATGCCCGCCTGTTTTAACGCGGCACCGAAACTGGCATGAAACACTGCATTAGCCTGTTTCCAGGTTGCCGCCGAGAGCGCTGGTGTACCGGCGTCATCGGAGAGTTGCTGTGGGCCGATATAGCCTGCGGCAGCGGCCATGTCGGAGGCTATGCGATCGGTAAACGGGTTGATGTTGGCGGTGTTTCCTTTACCCGATTGGGCGGTTGGCAGTAAGGCGCTCAGGCAGATGGCGCGCGCCTGATTGTTCAGCAAACAGTTATTGCCACCGGACTCGACTGCAGACAGGCGCAGCGGTGCCGTTAATTCAGACACGTCTAACTGGTAGTGGCCCTGCTCATCCGTTTGCGTTTGGCGACGGTGACCTTGTTGGTCACGCACAATAATGGTGGCGGGCAGGCGCACATCGCGGTGTGCAACGATACCTTCGAGCGTGGTGTGTTCTCCCAACACCGTGGCAGGCAGCGTTTCGCTAGCCGGTGCTGCATGCTTTTGTGCATTGGCATAGCCCACGGAAGCGCTAATCAGCAGCGCGAGCGTAATGCGGTGAGAAAATCGTATAGACATGGTCAGATACATCCCTTGTAGCAAAAAGTAGTAAAAAAGACGACGTCGTTTTGGTGGTGTGCAACAGGCTTGCCGCAGTGCTAATGATTCTTACACAAATTCCTTGTGAGTTCGGCCAAAAAAGTGGGATGCAGACCGGCCGCGGAGCAAATCAAGAAGCTAAAACGGCGTTTTTTTAAATGAAGCGTTATTTTAATTATGGCGTGGCGGATTTTTGTGATCGATACCGTTTTTTATCATCAGCGTATTGGGTGGGAGCATAAATTTGTGATCGTGGATAAGATTACCGCACGGGCAAAAGCACGCGCGGTAGGGGCTTGCGAGTCGGTGCATCACACGACTTTATGTGGGCCAAAGCATCCGTAATGTAACTGTGAGGGCGCAATGCCCAATGCGAGGAGTTGATGAGCGACGAATTGCATAAAGGCCACCGGGCCACACAGATAAAAATGCATGCTGGCAGCGGTCAGGCGGTACGCCAACTTGTTCAGCGCCATTACGCCTTGATAATGAAAATCTTCACCGGGGCGATCGTCTTTACCGGGTTGGCGATACCAGACGTAACGCGTCAAGGTGGGCCATTGCTGGTTAATCTGCGCCAGCTCATCACCAAAGGCATGCACATCGCCGTTGTCAGCAGCGTGTAACCACAGGATATCCGCCTCATGTGCCTGATTCTTTAACTGATGCAACATGCTGAGTAACGGTGTTTGCCCTACACCCGCAGAGATAAGTGTGACTGGCGTGGTAGGTGAGGCCGATAAAAAGAAATCCCCGTTGGGGGCTGCCAGTGAAATGATATCGCCTTCCTGTGCTATGTCATGGAGATAGCTGGAAACCGTTCCCTGAGCCTCGCGTTTCACCGCAATGCGGTAAGTGCGGCCATTGGGGGCGTGCGTCAGGGAATATTGGCGAATCTCCTGATGAGTGAGACTGTCGTGGCGGATGTAGACTGCCAAATACTGGCCGGGTTTAAAATCCACCACCGGTTTGCCATCGACAGGTTCCAGCGTGAAACTGGCGATCAGCGCACTCTGCGCCTGCTTGTTCACGATGCGAAAAGGGCGAGTGCCTTCCCAGCCGCCGTGCTGGCTGGCCGCATCCTGATAAATGGCGCGTTCACGCTGAATAAAAACCTCAGCCAATACGCCATATGGCTTGCCCCAGGCATCCAATATCTCCTCGCCGGGGATAAACAATTCGTCCAACGTGGCCAGCAGATGCTTACCAACGATGTCATATTGCGCGGGCTGGATCGAGAAGCTGGCATGTTTCTGTGCGATACGTTCCACCGCAGGCAGTAGCGCAGAGAGGTTGTCGATATTATAGCCAACCGACTTAAAAATGATTACATCCTATGCCCTGATATGCGGCAAAGAAGCATAGCTGGCTGTTATCAAAATAATGTCGCTTGGCTATAGCGGCATAAGCGCAGATAGCGTTGAATAAGGCTTCTCGCTGATCGCCATTGCGTTGATTACTCATGTTGAAGATGTCTTTCAGTTCAGGATTGTGGCTGAACATGCGCTGATAAAAATGGGCGGTCAGTGCCGGGCAGGTTTTTGTCAGCAAGGGCAGGGTTGATTTTACGGTAGCGATGGTTTTTGCGTCTAGCATGGTGACTCCAGATGGTTTTATAAGATGCATTTTTAATGCATCTTATTCGAGCGTTGTCGCGTTGTAAATCCCTGCTTTGTGTTGGTGTTTATTGTGTCGATGGGAATACAAAATGAAGAAAATGCAGGATGCAGATGAAGAAAACTCCCTTGCCAGTGCACAAAGTCATTAGGCCGCTAAGCCTTGTGCTGCTTGGAGCTAATCGTTTGCGTAAAAACCTCTGTCAAGCCCTATCATGCAAGGGGATAAACGGTTTACACTATAGCCCAATACCCGTTGCGGGCATTTTTATTGTACATATAGTTAGCTGAGTCAGGAGATGCGGATGTTAAAGCGTGAAATGAACATTGCAGATTACGATGCCGAACTGTGGCACGCGATGCAGCAAGAAGTGGTGCGTCAGGAAGAGCATATTGAACTGATAGCGTCAGAAAACTACACCAGCCCACGTGTTATGCAGGCTCAAGGGTCTCAGTTAACCAACAAATATGCCGAAGGATATCCCGGCAAACGTTACTACGGCGGCTGCGAATACGTTGACATCGTAGAGCAACTGGCGATTGACCGCGCTAAAGCGCTGTTCGGTGCTGACTATGCTAACGTGCAACCGCACTCCGGTTCTCAGGCCAACTTTGCCGTGTATACCGCACTGCTGCAACCGGGTGATAACATCCTGGGAATGAACCTGGCTCACGGCGGCCACCTGACCCACGGCTCTCCGGTTAACCTGTCTGGCAAACTGTATAAAGTGATTCCTTACGGCATCGATGAAAGCGGTAAAATCGATTACGAAGAAATGGCTGAACTGGCACAAACCCACAAACCGAAAATGATCGTAGGCGGTTTCTCTGCATACTCAGGCGTGGTTGACTGGGCGAAAATGCGTGAAATTGCTGACAGCATTGGTGCTTATCTGTTTGTGGATATGGCGCACGTTGCGGGTCTGGTCGCGGCTGATGTTTATCCTAACCCGGTTCCCCATGCGCATATCGTCACCACCACTACCCATAAAACGCTGGCGGGTCCGCGCGGCGGCCTGATTCTGGCCAAGGGCGGTGATGAAGGTCTGTACAAAAAACTGAACTCTGCAGTCTTCCCTGGCGGTCAAGGTGGCCCGTTGATGCACGTTATCGCCGGTAAAGCGGTCGCACTGAAAGAAGCGATGGAACCTGAGTTCAAAGTTTACCAGCAGCAAGTCGCGAAGAATGCCAAGGCCATGGTTGAGGTGTTCCTGACGCGCGGTTTCAACGTGGTTTCCGGTGGCACCAGTAACCACCTGTTACTGCTCGATCTGGTAAGCAAAGACCTGACCGGTAAAGAAGCCGATGCAGCTCTGGGTCGCGCTAACATTACCGTTAACAAAAACAGTGTGCCGAACGATCCGAAGAGCCCGTTTGTTACCTCCGGTATCCGTATCGGTACGCCAGCGGCAACCCGTCGTGGCTTCAAGGAAGCAGAAGTGCGTGAGTTGGCAGGCTGGATCTGTGATGTATTGGATAACATCAATGACGAAGCGACCATTGAACGCGTGAAACAAAAAGTCCTCGCTATTTGCGAGCGTTTCCCGGTTTATGCCTGATCGCCAGTAACCTGTAAGTTAACGCCAGCCTTCGGGCTGGCGTTTTTTTTACCGCTTTTCCTCACTATCTTCGCGTAACTCTCTGATATACAAGCCTGTATGCGCTTAGCGCAAGAATCAGAATATGAAAGTTTTCTCCCACGCCCCGTCTACCCTTTGAGACAGTTCTTATCGCAAACGCCCCATTCCCACTCTAAATGCAACAAAGTGACCCACTGGCCAGACCCGGATAAAATCACCGTTCTGGCCCTACTGGAGATCCCGTTGCATGCAGGGAAAACATCTGACTCACAAAGAGCGGTTCTACATCGAAAAACGGCGTGGTGATGGGGTTAACCAGGCCACCATCGCCCGGGAACTGGAGCTTCCTCGTTCTACCATCAGCAGGGAGCTCAGACGCAATACCGACGCCGCTTTCAACGGGGTCTATTCCTGCAGAAGGGCCGAAACGTTGGCCAGAGGGCGGCGGCAGAAAACAGGGCCGGACAGCGTGATTAACCAGCTTGAACCGCACATTCAGGACTTTATCAGAACGGCGCTGTCTACCCACACCTCACCTGAGGTCATCAGTGGGCGCCTGGTCCTGGAATTTGGCCTGTCCGTCAGCAAGAACTCGCTCTATCGCTATATCCAGCAGGAGCGCCGGGCCGGCGGTGAGCTGTATCAGCAGCTCCCTCATCGGGGTAAACGGTATAACTATCAGACCGATGAGAACAAACGCGGTCCTATTCCCAACCGTGTTGGCATTGAGCAGCGGCCGGCCGTTGCTGACCTCAAGCAGGAACCCGGGCATTTCGAGATTGACACCATCTTTGGCAAAGATCAGAAATCATTCCTGCTGACGGTGGTCGATAAAGCCGTCAAGCTGGTCATCATTCGCAAACTGCCCAACAAGCGAGCAGAGACAGTGGTAGCGGCCTTCAGGGACATCGTTGCCAATACCTTCTGCGAGTTTAAAACCCTGACTGCTGACAACGGTTCTGAATTTTCCCAGCACGGGGAAATTACAAAAGTCACGGGGGCACCGGTCTACTTTGCCCGGCCATATCATTCCTGGGAACGCGGGTTGAATGAGCATACCAACGGGCTGATACGGCGTTTTTACCCGAAGGGAACGGACTTCAATTATGTCACCCATCGCAAGGTTGCAGCACTCGAACACCTGCTCAATACGCGAGGCAGAAAATCGCTGGGTTATCGTTCTCCAAATGAGGTATTTTTAACGCACTTACAGGCGGCATAATGCCCTACCGTTTTGTTGCGTTTCGACTGGGAATGGGGCAAACATGTTGTTTTCAGGAAGGTTTCTTCTAATTAATAACGGTAAATCATTTTTATTCATCGTTATTAATTAAAAGGCTATCGATATCAGATGATTTATTAAATATCAATTAGTTATATTATTTTGGGGGAAGTACCGGATGAGGTCTTCGTCATTCAAAGTCAAACCGTTGGTGGTGGCAGTAAGTGCCGTACTAGGTGTCCTTTTTACTTACCCATCATCCGCTGCATAGATCGATGTTTCCACGAATATCAGCGGCCTGAGCATCACAACTGCGCAGGATTATCTGAGCATAACCAATACCGGTACGATCACCGGAACCGATTTCGGCGTCACCAACTCCTCGACCATTGGCTCAATCAGCAATGCCGGTATCATTACGGGCAATGATGGGCTGTATAACACCGGTTCGATCGGTTCGATAACCAACTCCGGTTTAATTTCTGCCAGCGACAATAAGCGTGTTGCTTAATAGTGAAATAAGGGTGTTTCGGTGATTGAAGTAAATTTTACGCTGTTCTGAGATGGAAATTCCAAAGACCGGCGCTAAGGAGTAAGAAGGTATCATCAATAAAGGGTCTACGATTCCGTAAAATTTGGGTCATGCAACCGAGGCGCTTGATACCCGCGATGGCGTGTTCAACTGTAATACGGATGCCCGAGATTATTTTATTTTCTTGTTTTTGTTCAGGCGATAAAGGTCTTTTTCGAGTTCCTTTTTTTGGGATTTGTGTATTAGGATGCTGTTTATCTATACCTTGAAAACCGGTATCTGCCCAGATGGTTACCTCAGGAGGAATATGGCGAATTATATCGACTTTATCGAGTAAGCGTTTATCGTGACGGCGCCCATTTTTGCTCATGGGGATAAATCCAATTTGCCTTGTTTCGTCAGTCATAATAAGCCCTTTTCGAGTGGTCTGTCTTTTCTTTCCCGAATACATTTTTTTTCGCCGACGCAGATTCTTAGGCTTTTGGACAGGTCGCTCTGTCCCATCAATAAAGACGTCTTTAACTCCAGGAAAGGCGCGAAAAAATTCCTCAGCAGAGCGAATTTGACGAGCGGGCAAAACACATTCTCGCCCCAAGGTCATCTCTAAAACCGGCAATAATATTTTTACCCAGCGACATACCCGTGTTCTATCTAAACCAAAAAGAAGTCCTTGCAAATCATAGGTCGGATAACATTTTAAATACAATAAAATAAAAAGCAGTTTATCTAATGGGGTTGGGATAAATCCTTTCTGCCCTGCACCCATCTGCCGCTCGTGATCTTTTCGATTCTTTTTCCGATAAATCAAATAACAAGCTGAAAATTCAGCGGCTAAATTTTTCAATTCTTCGACTGATAATCCAATGATTGCTTTACATAAACGATTATCTCGTAACAACCGCTCTTTGTTGATCATTTCAAACCTTTATTCTCTAAGTTAAACCTCTTTTTATTCTCAATAGCCTGACAAAAAATGCAAGTCTCTATTCAGCAACTAGTTTATAGTGCTGCGCCAGTTACAGGAAGAAGGAGAGACGATGTTTTTGCAATCCACCTACTGGCTGGCGCTCAGTTATTTTACCTACTTTTTTTGCTACGGCATTTTCCTGCCGTTCTGGAGCGGCTGGCTAAAAGAGGAAGGTCTTAGCGCGGAAGAGATCGGTTTGCTGCTCGGTGCCGGGCTAGTCGCACGTTGTATCGGAAGTCTCTTCATTACGCCTTGTGTAAAAAATCCCGCTCACCTGATTAATGCGATACGTCTTTTGGCGTTGCTGTCGCTGCTCCTCGCGCTGGGTTTCTGGATGGGCAATGCCTGGGTGTGGCTGCTGCTGGTGATTGTGGGCTTTAATTTGTTCTTTTCACCGCTGGTGCCGCTCAACGATGGGCTGGCCGCCACCTGGCAACGCCAGATCGCTATGGACTATGGCAAAGTGCGCGTCTGGGGATCGATAGCCTTTGTGATTGGCTCTGCCGTCACCGGTGAATTGGTGGCTGCTTGGGGGCACACGGCAATCCTGGCAACGCTGACCGTCGGGTTGGTGTGTATGCTGTTGGGCATGCAGCTGCAACCTTCTGTTATGCCACTGGCCAGCGCAGGCGGCGAGCATGCCGCACCGGTCACTCACTGGCCGACATTACTGCGTGAAACGGGCGTGTGGCGCTTTTTGCTCTGCGTGGCGTTGTTGCAAGGGGCGCACGCAGCCTATTATGGGTTTAGCGTTATCTACTGGCAGGATGCGGGGTTTTCGCCAGCGGTGATTGGCTATTTGTGGTCGCTGGGGGTGGTGGCCGAGGTCGTGGTATTTATGTTCAGCAAACGCTGGTTTGCGCGTTTTAGCGCCCGCGACTTGTTGCTGCTGTCAGCGGTGGCAGGCATTGTGCGCTGGGG
The DNA here is from genome assembly GCF_052050035.1 of Symbiopectobacterium purcellii. GTDB lineage: Bacteria > Pseudomonadota > Gammaproteobacteria > Enterobacterales > Enterobacteriaceae > Symbiopectobacterium > Symbiopectobacterium purcellii_A. Next base: position 165,263 of record NZ_CP189882.1, on the reverse strand, counting down.
GCTGATGGGGGCCACCGTAGCATTGCCCTGGTTGATTGTGATACAGATATTGCACTGCGGTACCTTTACCCTGTGCCATCTGGCCGCGATGCGCTTTATTTCTGCGCGTAGCGGTGGCGACGTTCTGCGCTTGCAGGCCGTCTACTCGGCACTGGCGATGGGCGGCAGCATTGCGGTGATGACGGTGGTATCGGGCTTTTTGTTTGAGCATCTGCAACACGCCACCTTTTGGGTAATGGCGGCGCTGGTGGTTCCCGCGCTGTTTTTGCGACCTGCCACGCCTGTTCAACACACATAAACCGGGCATCACGTTCATTTCGGAATAGGATGACACTTGGAACGTTCGGGTGTCATCGTCTGCGTCAAGAGACGATACATTATGTTACTTTATAACACTTTCGGTCGCTGTTGTGCTCGGTTAGGGTGGCGGTGGGGCGTGTTGTTCTCGCTGCTACCGCTTGCCTCGCCTTCGGTGTGGGCGCATCCCCACAGTTTCATCGATATCCAAACCACGGTTGAAGGTGAGAATGACACCATCACCGGGTTGCGTATGCACTGGACGATGGATCCCATCACCTCAGCCGATCTGCTCTACGATGCGGGCAAGGCGAAGAGTGACTCTGAAATCTGGAAAAAACTGGCGGCGGAAGTGATGGCGAACGTGTTGGGTCAGCACTATTTTACTGAGATCTACCGGGATAACGTGGCGGTGAAATTTCAACCGATGCCGACAGAATATCATTTGTCGCGGCAGGGCAATAAAGCCGTGCTGGAGTTTGTGCTGCCGCTGGCGCACCCGCAGCCTTTGAAAGGCGCGCCGCTACAGATTTCTACCTTTGACCAGACCTATTTTGTCGATATGTCCTATCAGGATAAAAACGCTGTGCGCCTTGCCCCTGTGCTGGCAGAACACTGTAAAACAGCGCTGTTTACCCCAAAACCCAGTGCTGATTTACGCTCTTATGCGCTGTCGCTGGATAAAGCCGATGCCCCCGATGAGGATCTGGCGTTGGGCAAACAGTTTGCACAACAGATTACGTTGGAATGCCACTGACCGTGTTTGAAAAACGAAAACGCAATCTCACCTTGAGACTGTGCTTTGGCCTGTGGCCGTTAGCGGCTTTTTTATTGCTGCTGGCGCTGGGGGCTCAGGTGGCGCTGCGCTATTGGCCGGATATTCTGCTGCAAAGCATTGCCTGGCAGAAGGTGATGCATCAGCAGATGTCAGCGCTGTTTGAGGCGGTGCACGAACAGCCGCATCAGGCGGGGCTGAGCCTGCTGGCGTTCAGTCTGGTCTACGGCATCTTGCATGCTGTGGGGCCGGGTCATGGTAAAGTGGTGATCACGACTTACCTTGCCACCCACCCGACGCAGCTCACAAACAGTCTGAAACTGACGCTGGCATCCTCGCTGCTGCAAGGCATGATGGCGATTGGCTTGGTGAGCGTGACGCTGGGGGTGTTGCAACTCTCCAGCCGGGCACTGCACGCCAGCAGTTTCTGGATGGAAAAGGCCAGTTTTATGCTGGTGGCGCTACTGGGATTGTGGCTCAGCGTGCGTGCCCTTAAACGTCTGTGGACGGCGGTTACCCATGCCCGACATGCCAGCAAACCAAGTATTCAGCGTATTCACGCGCTAACTGCAGAGGTGCGCCCACTGCCGTTAGCGCCGTTATCACCCGTGACGGATGATGGCGTATGCGGTTGCGGCCATCGTCATCTCCCTTCCCAGGAAGAATTGCAACGTGGTGATGGCTGGCGTACCCGCGTGGCAGTGGTATTTGCTATGGGGTTGCGTCCCTGCTCGGGGGCCATCCTGGTGCTGTTGTTCTCCAAAGTGATCGGCGTGTTTGCCTGGGGCGTTGCTTCTGCGCTCGCCATGGCGCTGGGCACGGCCATTACTCTCTCGGTGTTGGCGCTGCTGGTATTCTTTTGTCGCCGGGTGATTGAACGCATGGGGCGTTCGCGTGCGCCTGCGCTGTGGCAACAGACTGCCTGGAGCACGCTATCGCTGGCGGGGGGGATGGTGCTGTTTGGTGCGGGCATTCTGCTTTATCTCTCTGCGCAACCTGCCATTACCGGTGGTATCCGCCCGGCCCCATTCCCAGTCGAAATGCAACAAAGTGACCCACTGGCCAGACCCGGATAAAATCACCGTTCTGGCCCTACTGGAGATCCCGTTGCATGCAGGGAAAACATCTGACTCACAAAGAGCGGTTCTACATCGAAAAACGGCGTGGTGATGGGGTTAACCAGGCCACCATCGCCCGGGAACTGGAGCTTCCTCGTTCTACCATCAGCAGGGAACTCAGACGCAATACCGACGCCGCTTTCAACGGGGTCTATTCCTGCAGAAGGGCCGAAACGTTGGCCAGAGGGCGGCGGCAGAAAACACGGCCGGACAGCGTGATTAACCAGCTTGAACCGCACATTCAGGACTTTATCAGAACGGCGCTGTCTACCCACACCTCACCTGAGGTCATCAGTGGGCGCCTGGTCCTGGAATTTGGCCTGTCCGTCAGCAAGAACTCGCTCTATCGCTATATCCTGCAGGAGCGCCGGGCCGGCGGTGAGCTGTATCAGCAGCTCCCTCATCGGGGTAAACGGTATAACTATCAGACCGATGAGAACAAACGCGGTCCTATTCCCAACCGTGTTGGCATTGAGCAGCGGCCGGCCGTTGCTGACCTCAAGCAGGAACCCGGGCATTTCGAGATTGACACCATCTTTGGCAAAGATCAGAAATCATTCCTGCTGACTGTGGTCGATAAAGCCGTCAAGCTGGTCATCATTCGCAAACTGCCCAACAAGCGAGCAGAGACAGTGGTAGCGGCCTTCAGGGACATCGTTGCCAATACCTTCTGCGAGTTTAAAACCCTGACTGCTGACAACGGTTCTGAATTTTCCCAGCACGGGGAAATTACAAAAGTCACGGGGGCACCGGTCTACTTTGCCCGGCCATATCATTCCTGGGAACGCGGGTTGAATGAGCATACCAACGGGCTGATACGGCGTTTTTACCCGAAGGGAACGGACTTCAATTATGTCACCCATCGCAAGGTTGCAGCACTCGAACACCTGCTCAATACGCGAGGCAGAAAATCGCTGGGTTATCGTTCTCCAAATGAGGTATTTTTAACGCACTTACAGGCGGCATAATGCCCTACCGTTTTGTTGCGTTTCGACTGGGAATGGGGCCGTCCGAAAGTGATGATCGATCGTGCTGGCGGCTATGATGATGAGTGATGCATGTCCTTTGGTGATGAAAACTTTGGCAAAATGGTGGAAGTTGCCGGTGGGAGCAATATCGCCAAAACGGCGATCCCCGGTACCTTTGGCACCTTGAATCCGGAATTTATCATCAGCGCTCGTCCGGATGTGGTGATTGTCACGGGGGCTAACTGGAAAAACTACAACACGGCGAACAAGTGGGTTGGCGTGGGACCGGGGGCGGACACGGTGGAAGACACCAAGCGTTTGGCTGCGTTGATGCAGCGTTCTGCGTTCAAAACCTTGCCGGTGGCGACCAACGGCAATGCCCATGCCATTTGGCACCAGTTCTACGATAGTCAGTATCAGTTTGTTGCGATTCAGGCGATGGCGAAATGGGCCCCATTCCCAGTCGAAACGCAACAAAACGGTAGGGCATTATGCCGCCTGTAAGTGCGTTAAAAATACCTCATTTGGAGAACGGTAACCCAGCGATTTTCGGCCTCGCGTATTGAGCAGGTGTTCGAGTGCTGCAACCTTGCGATGGGTGACATAATTGAAGTCCGTTCCCTTCGGGTAAAAACGCCGTATCAGCCCGTTGGTATGCTCATTCAACCCGCGTTCCCAGGAATGATATGGCCGGGCAAAGTAGACCGGTGCCCCCGTGACTTTTGTAATTTCCCCGTGCTGGGAAAATTCAGAACCGTTGTCAGCAGTCAGGGTTTTAAACTCGCAGAAGGTATTGGCAACGATGTCCCTGAAGGCCGCTACCACTGTCTCTGCTCGCTTGTTGGGCAGTTTGCGAATGATGACCAGCTTGACGGCTTTATCGACCACCGTCAGCAGGAATGATTTCTGATCTTTGCCAAAGATGGTGTCAATCTCGAAATGCCCGGGTTCCTGCTTGAGGTCAGCAACGGCCGGCCGCTGCTCAATGCCAACACGGTTGGGAATAGGACCGCGTTTGTTCTCATCGGTCTGATAGTTATACCGTTTACCCCGATGAGGGAGCTGCTGATACAGCTCACCGCCGGCCCGGCGCTCCTGCTGGATATAGCGATAGAGCGAGTTCTTGCTGACGGACAGGCCAAATTCCAGGACCAGGCGCCCACTGATGACCTCAGGTGAGGTGTGGGTAGACAGCGCCGTTCTGATAAAGTCCTGAATGTGCGGTTCAAGCTGGTTAATCACGCTGTCCGGCCCTGTTTTCTGCCGCCGCCCTCTGGCCAACGTTTCGGCCCTTCTGCAGGAATAGACCCCGTTGAAAGCGGCGTCGGTATTGCGTCTGAGCTCCCTGCTGATGGTAGAACGAGGAAGCTCCAGTTCCCGGGCGATGGTGGCCTGGTTAACCCCATCACCACGCCGTTTTTCGATGTAGAACCGCTCTTTGTGAGTCAGATGTTTTCCCTGCATGCAACGGGATCTCCAGTAGGGCCAGAACGGTGATTTTATCCGGGTCTGGCCAGTGGGTCACTTTGTTGCATTTCGACTGGGAATGGGGCATCGAGCGAAAGCCCAGACGGCCCCATGGTGAAATCCAGCAGCAGGGAAGCCACGATGGCGGCGACCAGCAGCAGCATGATCAGCAACCGGTGGCGCAGAATATCTTGATAATGAAGGAGAATATCCGAGTCAGCCGCCTTTTGGCTACTGATGTCAGTGGTTGTACTCATCGACTACTTGGCCAACTTTTGACTGAAAATAAACGGTGTGTCCGGAAGCGTGGTAAAGCGACGCACGATATCGTGGTAGGTTTGATCCGGATTTAACGTTGCCAGCGCTTGCGGATAGGCAATTTTCGCCAGATATTCCATGCCGACAATGTTATACGGATGGTTATAGAAGTGGTGATACACCCCGTAAACCTGGCCTGCCTTGATGGCGGGGACCTGATCGATACCTGGACGGCTTAACAGCACATCGGCTTTAGCCTGAATATCTTCTGCGGTAGCGTTATAGCCGAACGACAGAATTTTGTTGGCGCTATTGCCGCGTTTGGAACCGGTCATGATATAGGCATCCGGTTTTTCCGCGATCACTTTTTCCAGTGAGATAAAACCAGTAGCACCCGGCAGCAGATCGGCGGCGATATTGGTCACCCCAACCGCTCTTAGCAAACCGCCCCAGCCGTTATCTTTATGGCTAAAGCAGCAGGCATCGCTGTTGCCCGCGATAGGTTCAATAAACACGCGCGGTTTCGGCGTAATGGCCGCGGTTTTTTGCTGGATGTCTGCGGCGTGCTGACGGTAGAAATCGGTATAGGCCTTGGCATTCTCTTCGCGGTTGAGCACCTTGCCGAGCAGGTCAATACTGTCTGCGGTGTTCTTGGCCGGATCGATTTCATAATCAACAAACAGCAACGGAATGTGCAGTTCGTTCAGTTTGTTAACCACGCCATTGCCTTCCAGAGACGCTTTGGCACGCAGTTGTGCTACCATCAAATCCGGTTTTTTCACCAGCACGCTTTCCAGCTCGATGTCGCCTTTGTCACCAAAGCCCATATCAAGGATAGTTTCTGCGTCCGGCCATTTGCCATTCAACAGGTTCCAGGTAGCGGTATCCTGTTTTTTCGGCAGATTGTTCCATGCCACTAAACGCTGGAAGGGATCGTCGCGAACCAGCAGCGCCAGCGCCATAATATCGCGCCCGTCTTGCAGCACCAGGTGCTTCGGCTCTTGTTGCAGTGTGACGGTATTGCCCGCCATATCGGTGACAGTTAAAGGATATTGTGTGGCGTGGCTGAAAAGCGGTGTGGCAAGAAGTGCTGTGAAAAACAGCGAGTTGATGGATTTCTTAAACATGGTGTCGTCCCGTTACCACCTGCCCTGATGAATTAGGCCTCTCCTAATACAAATCAGACAGATGTAATGCATTTGATAATCATTATCGTATTACCATACGCCAAAACTTAACAGGAACGCAATGTAAGGAAAAATATCAGATGTTGTCCCGCCCACCGCCGGTGAACGGGACAAAGGACAGCCTTAGCGTTTCAGGGCTTCGCTAAGTTGTTCACGAATAGTAGACAGAATGGACTTCACCACGCGCGGGTTGCCCGCCACCAGGTTACCAGAAGCGAGATAGTTGTGGCCGCCGACGAAGTCAGTCACGATACCGCCAGCTTCACGCACCAGCAGCTCACCACCGGCAAAATCCCAGGGTTTCAGACCAATTTCGAAGAAACCGTCTACGCGGCCCGCTGCCACATAGGCCAGATCCAGCGCGGCAGAGCCAGTGCGACGGAAATCAGCGCAGGCAGTAAACAGGGTTGACACCATATTGATGTAAGGGGTTGCGTGCTGTTTCTGCTTGAAAGGGAAGCCGGTCGCCAGAATGGTGCCTTCCAGATCGCGCGCGTTGCCGCTGCGTAGACGATAGCCGTTCAACTGTGCGCCTTGACCACGCGTGGCGGTAAACAGCTCATTGCGCATCGGATCGTAAACCACCGCGACTTCAGTGCGGCCTTTAATGCGCACCGCAATGGAAACAGCAAAATGGGGGAGACGTTTAACGAAGTTGGTGGTGCCATCCAGCGGATCGATAATCCATTGCACTGTGTCGTCTTCACCGACTACTTCGCCGCACTCTTCACCAATAATGTTGTGCTGGGGGTAGGATTTGCGGATCACCTCAATAATCAGGCGTTCGGCGTCGCGGTCAACGTTGGTAACAAAGTCGTTGGTGCCTTTTTGGCTCGCTTCAACGGCGTCGGGGGTTTCATAATTCTTGGCAATTAAATTACCGCCCTTGCGCGCAGCGCGCACAGCGATGTTAAGCATCGGATGCATGGTATCGTCCACTAGGATGTTAAAGAACAGAAAGCGAGGCGCAGTATAGCAGGGGAAAGAGTAAATAGCGAAGTCTGTGATACACTAATCTTGTTTTTCACTCTTTTTCTTCTTTCTTACTGCCGAGTCAACATGTTAGAGAATATTCGTATCATTCTGGTGGAAACCTCGCACACGGGCAACATGGGGTCCACCGCCAGAGCGATGAAAACCATGGGGTTAAAGAACCTCTATCTGGTGAAACCACTGATCAAACCGGATTCACAGGCAATCGCACTGGCCGCAGGTGCCAGCGATATTATTGGCAACGCTACGCTGGTCAATACGTTGGATGAAGCGCTGGTTGGTTGCAACCTGGTGGTTGGCACCAGTGCGCGTTCCCGTTCACTGCCCTGGCCGATGCTCGAACCGCGCGAGTGCGGCGTGCGCAGTGCGCACGAAGCGCAGCACGCACCGGTAGCGCTGGTGTTTGGCCGTGAACGCGTGGGGTTGACCAACGACGAACTGCAAAAATGCCACTATCACGTCTACATTCCTGCTAACCCCGAGTACAGTTCGTTGAATCTGGCGATGGCCGTTCAGTTGATCGCTTATGAAGTGCGCGTTGCGCATCTGGATTTGCAGGCGCAGGGTGCACCGCAAATCGTGGAAGAGCCCTATCCCTTGGTTGACGATCTGGAACGCTTCTATACCCATCTGGAAGAAACGCTGCACTACACCGGGTTTATTCGTAAGGCCCATCAGGGGCAGGTGATGCACAAACTGCGCCGTTTATTCACCCGCGCGCGCCCGGAAGAGCAGGAGTTGGCCATTCTGCGTGGCATTTTGAGCTCGGTACAAAAAAACCGACGTGACGGTCAGGAATAGAAAAGCGGCGAATAAATACTTGAGTGAATTACTCGGTTAAATAGTTGACTAAAACACTCGGGAATGTCAGACTCAAAGGGTGCTATGTAAGTACATGCATTCACAGTGCATGTTTATAATAATCGTGTTCGATAATAAGCTGTTTTATCTACAGGTACAACTATTATGAGACTGACATCAAAAGGCCGTTATGCCGTTACCGCCATGCTTGATGTGGCACTGCACTCCAAAGAAGGGCCGGTTCCTTTGGCGGATATTTCCGAGCGGCAGGGAATATCGCTGTCGTATCTGGAACAACTGTTCTCTCGCTTGCGCAAAAACGGGCTGGTGTCCAGCGTCCGTGGGCCGGGCGGTGGTTACCTGCTAGGCAAAAACGCCAATGAAATCGCCGTTGGTGCCGTGATCTCTGCCGTAGACGAATCCGTCGATGCGACCCGTTGCCAGGGGCGTGAAGGCTGCCAGGGTGGCGATCGCTGCCTGACGCACACGTTGTGGCGCGATCTCAGCGACCGTATCACCGATTTCTTGAACAATATCACGCTGGACGAACTGGTGAATAATCAGGAAGTGCTGGACGTGGCGGATCGCCAAGATGCCGACACGCGCCGCACCGCTAACGGACGTTTTCAAGAAACCATTAATGTTAATCTGCGCGCCTGATAGTTCATCCTCGCAGGAATAATAAAATCAAAACGCATTGTACGTTTTGAAGTGATGTACGGAGTTTATGAGCAATGAAGTTACCCATTTATCTAGACTATTCAGCCACGACGCCGGTTGACCCGCGCGTGGCTGAAAAAATGATGCAGTTTTTGACCCTGGACGGTACGTTTGGCAACCCGGCTTCCCGTTCTCACCGCTTTGGTTGGCAGGCGGAAGAGGCAGTGGATATCGCGCGTAACCAAATTGCCGAGCTGGTGGGTGCCGATCCGCGTGAAATTGTTTTCACGTCAGGCGCGACCGAAGCCGACAACCTGGCTATCAAAGGTGCCGCCAACTTCTATCAGAAGAAAGGCAAGCATATCATTACCAGCAAGAGCGAACATAAGGCCGTGCTGGATACCTGCCGTCAGTTAGAGCGTGAAGGTTTTGATGTCACGTACCTCGCGCCGCAGCGTAACGGCATTATCGACCTGAGCGAACTCGAAGCAGCAATGCGTGAAGACACCATTGTGGTTTCCATCATGCACGTGAACAACGAAATCGGTGTGGTACAGGACATTGCCGCTATCGGCGAGATGTGCCGCAGCCGTGGTATCGTGTTCCACGTTGATGCCACGCAGAGCGTGGGCAAACTGCCTATGGATCTCAGTAAGATCAAAGTCGATTTAATGTCTTTCTCCGGTCATAAAATCTATGGCCCGAAAGGCATTGGCGCACTGTATGTGTGTCGTAAACCCCGTATCCGTATTGAAGCGCAGATGCACGGTGGCGGGCATGAACGCGGTATGCGTTCTGGTACCTTGCCCGTGCACCAGATCGTCGGCATGGGTGAAGCATACCGTATCGCCAAAGAAGAGATGGTAGCGGAAGTCGCTCGCCTGAGCGCGCTGCGTCACCGTTTGTGGAACGGTATCAAGGATATTGAAGAGGTGTACCTCAACGGTGACCTGGAACAGGGCGCGCCGAATATCCTGAACGTCAGCTTTAACTATGTTGAGGGTGAATCCCTGATCATGGCACTGAAAGACCTGGCTGTCTCCTCCGGTTCTGCCTGTACTTCTGCGAGCCTGGAGCCATCCTATGTGCTGCGTGCGCTGGGTATGAATGATGAATTGGCGCACAGCTCGATCCGCTTCTCTCTCGGTCGTTTTACTACCGAGGAAGAGATCGACTACACCATCGATTTGGTCCAGAAATCCATCGGACGTTTGCGTGACCTTTCCCCGCTGTGGGAGATGTTCAAGCAGGGCGTGGATCTGACCACCATCGAATGGGCTCATCATTAATTCGCAGCACGGAGAACGTTAATCATGGCATACAGCGAAAAAGTTATCGATCATTACGAAAATCCGCGCAACGTCGGCTCCTTTGACAACGTCGATCCTTCGATTGGCAGCGGCATGGTGGGTGCACCGGCGTGTGGCGACGTAATGAAATTACAGATCAAAGTCAGCGACAACGGCATTATTGAAGAAGCGCGTTTCAAAACCTACGGTTGTGGCTCTGCCATTGCTTCGAGTTCGCTGATCACTGAATGGGTGAAAGGCAAGTCTCTGGACGAAGCCGAGGCTATCAAGAACACTCAGATCGCCGAGGAACTGGAACTGCCACCAGTGAAAATTCACTGTTCTATTCTGGCGGAAGATGCGATCAAAGCAGCGATCGCGGATTACAAAAGCAAACGCACAGCGAAATAATCTGTCGGCGAACCGTGCTGCCCGGCGTGCACACGTTGGGCAGAAGGCGTGCTAACGATACCGAGGTTGTTGTATGTCTATTTCTCTTAGCGATAGCGCAGCACAACGTGTCAGCGCTTTTATGGCAAATCGAGGCAAAGGCGTCGGCCTGCGCTTGGGTGTGCGGACGTCAGGTTGTTCTGGCATGGCTTATGTGCTTGAGTTTGTTGACGACCTTAACGACGACGATGTGGTGTTTGAAGATAAAGGGGTCAGGGTCATCATTGATGGCAAAAGCCTGGTTTATCTCGACGGCACGCAGTTGGATTTCGTCAAAGAAGGGTTGAACGAAGGATTCAAGTTCAATAATCCCAACGTTAACGGCGAATGCGGCTGCGGCGAAAGCTTTACGGTCTGATTCGTTTTGCCCGTGTTAACGGGAGCATGCTCGTGACGCATTGGCGCAGGGCGGCTACCCGTTAGCGCCACAATGTCCGAGCGCACTATGGATTACTTTACATTATTCGGGCTGCCGGTTCACTACGATGTGGATGGCAGCCTGCTCCTTTCTCGTTATCAGGAACTGCAACGCCAGTTGCACCCCGATCGTTTTGCCACGTACCCCGAGCGGGAGCGTCTGCTGGCCGTACAGCAGGCGGCGACGGTTAATGATGCTTACCAGTCGCTGAAACATCCGCTGAAACGCGCAGAATATATGTTATCGTTGCACGGTTTTGAGCTGGGTAACGAGCAACATACGATGCGCGATACGGCCTTTCTGATGGAGCAACTGGAACTGCGTGAGCAGTTGGATGCGATTTCACATCAAACAGATGCTGAAGCCGCGCTGGCCGATTTTGCCAACCAGTTAACCGCTATGATACGGCAGCGTACCACGCAGATGCAGTCCGAACTGGCGCAGGCATCGTGGTCGGCGGCGGCCGATACGGTGCGTAAACTCCGCTTTTTGGATAAGCTGCAACAGCAGGTGGAACAACTCGAAGAACAACTGCTGGATCGCTAATCTGCGCAGTGATGCACATAATCGAATAATGTCTTTTTATTTCGTCGGCGCAACGGTGGCGCTGACAGCCAATTGATGGAAGCTCAATATGGCCCTATTACAAATTAGTGAACCCGGCCTCAGCGCAGCACCACATCAGCGCCATCTTGCCGTGGGTATTGATCTCGGCACCACCAATTCGCTGGTGGCAACGGTGCGCAGCGGAGAAGCACAACCGCTGGCGGATGCCGAAGGCCGTGAACTGCTACCGTCGGTGGTGCGCTATCATGCAGAAAGTATCGATGTTGGCTGGGCGGCGCAGGTGCAGGCGGTAAACGATCCTGCCAACACCGTCAGTTCCGTCAAACGATTGATGGGCCGCTCACTGGCCGATATTCAGCAGCGCTATCCCCATTTGCCGTACCATTTTCAGGCCAGCGACAACGGCTTACCCGTGTTGCAAACGGCGGCGGGTAACAAAAATCCGATCCAGGTTTCTGCCGATATCCTCTCTGCGCTCGCGGCGCGGGCCGAAGCCGCGCTCGGCGGCGTGCCGGATGGTGTAGTGATCACCGTTCCTGCCTATTTCGACGACGCCCAGCGTCAAGGCACCAAAGATGCGGCGCGTTTGGCCGGGCTGCATGTGCTGCGTTTGCTCAATGAGCCGACGGCGGCAGCTATTGCTTACGGGCTGGATTCGGGTAAGGAAGGGGTGATTGCCGTCTACGATCTGGGTGGTGGCACCTTCGATATCTCTATCCTGCGTTTAAGTCGCGGGGTGTTTGAAGTGCTGGCGACCGGCGGTGATTCTGCGCTTGGCGGCGACGATTTCGACAACCTGTTGGTGGAGTGGCTGCGCGAGCAGGCCGGCGTTAACGATCGTTCTGATGCGCGCGTGCAGCGTGAATTGATTGAAACGGCCTTGCATGCCAAGGTTGCGCTCAGCGCCGCACCGTCAGTGACGGTAGAGGTTGGCGCCTGGCAGGGCGAACTGAGCCGCGAGCAGTTTGATGCGCTTATCGAGCAGCTGGTGAAACGTACGCTGCTTTGCTGCCGTCGGGCATTGAAAGACGCCGTTGTTCAGGCCGATGAGGTACAGGAAGTGGTGATGGTGGGGGGCTCGACGCGCGTGCCCGTGGTGCGCACCCGCGTCGGCGATTTCTTTGGCCGCACGCCGTTGACCGCCATCGACCCGGATAAAGTGGTGGCGCTGGGCGCTGCCATTCAGGCGGATATTCTGGTGGGTAACAAGCCAGACAGCGAGATGCTGCTGCTGGATGTGATCCCGCTGTCGCTCGGTCTGGAAACCATGGGCGGCCTGGTCGAGAAGGTGATTCCACGTAACACCACCATTCCGGCGGCGCGTGCGCAGGAGTTCACCACGTTTAAAGACGGCCAGACCGCCATGATGATCCATGTGCTGCAAGGTGAACGCGAACTGGTACAGGATTGTCGTTCGCTGGCGCGATTCTCACTGCGCGGCATCCCGCCGCTGCCCGCCGGTGGCGCGCATATTCGTGTAACCTTCCAGGTGGATGCGGATGGCCTGCTGAGCGTCACTGCAATGGAGAAATCCACGGGCGTGGAAGCTGCGATTCAGGTCAAACCGTCGTATGGGCTGAGCGATGATGAAATTGCCGCGATGATCACCGACTCGATGCAGAATGCGCAGAGTGACGTCGCGGCGCGCATGTTGGCGGAGCAGAAAGTCGAAGCTGCGCGGGTGCTGGAAAGCGTGCAAAGCGCGCTGGCCGCCGATGCGGATTTGCTAAGCGCCGAAGAACAGGCGGCTATCGTTCAGGCAGTGTCGGCGCTGCAACAGGTGAGTGCAGGCGATGACGTTGCGCTGATTGAAGCCGCAATAAAAACAGTAGATCAACAAACTCAGGGGTTCGCTGAGCGTCGTATGGATGCTTCCATTCGTCGGGCGCTGGCAGGACACTCTGTGGACGAGGTGTGAGCATGCCTAAGATAGTTTTTTTACCGGATCAGGATCTGTGTCCTGAAGGCGCGGTATTGGAAGCCAAAGCGGGTGAAACGATTCTGGACGTCGCCCTGCGCAATGGTATCGAAGTTGAACACGCCTGTGAGAAATCCTGCGCGTGTACTACCTGCCATTGCATCGTGCGCGAAGGGTTTGATTCTCTCGCGGAAAGCACAGAAGATGAAGATGACATGCTGGACAAAGCGTGGGGGCTGGAGCCCGAAAGCCGTCTGGGCTGTCAGGCGCGTGTCGCGGGCGATGATCTGGTGGTTGAGATCCCGCGTTACACCATTAACCATGCCCGCGAACATTAACAGGAGCTGAACATGGGATTGACCTGGACAGACAGTCGGGCCATTGGTGAAGCGCTGTATGACGCGTTTCCCGATACAGACCCGAAAACGGTGCGTTTTACTGACCTGCATCGCTGGATTTGCGAGCTGGATGAGTTTGATGACGCGCCAGACGCTTCCAACGAAAAAATTCTGGAAGCGATATTGCTGGTGTGGTTAGACGAAGCGGAATGACAATTCTGGGCTGCCTGACGGGCGGCCCTTTTTTTTCAGCGCGATACCGTAAATATACTCTACATAATTCGAGTTGAAATATAACGGGTATAGGCTGCTGTTAAGTACATTATCCACGGAGCTGATATGACAAGCGAAGCTATGCAGGTTTCACTCTCCACCCAGCCTGCCGATGCGCGTTGGGGAGAAAAAGCGGCGTTGAGCGCTAACGAACAGGGGTTCACCATTCATCTGCCTGAAACGGCCGCGTTGGGCACTATTCAGCGCGCGGCGCGCAAAATTGACGGGCAAGGCATTAAGCACGTCAAACTGGTGGGTGAGGGCTGGAATCTGGAAACCAGCTGGGCGTTCTGGCAAGGTTACCGCGCCCCGAAAGGTAAACGTACCGTCGAATGGGCACCGTTGGAAGAGGTGCAGCGCAAGGCATTGGATTTGCGCCTGAAAGTTGTTGATTGGGTACGCGACACCATTAACCTGCCCGCCGAAGATTTAGGGCCAGAACAACTGGCAACGCGTGCGTTGGATTTGCTGCATGATGTGGGCGGTAACGCCGTCAACTATCGCATCACCAAGGGTGAAGATCTGCGCGATCAAAACTATATCGGGCTGCATACGGTAGGGCGTGGTTCTGAACGTCAACCGGTGCTGCTGGCGCTGGATTTTAACCCGACGGGCAACTCGGATGCGCCGGTGTTTGCTTGTCTGGTGGGCAAGGGCATCACCTTTGACAGCGGCGGCTATAGCCTGAAGCCGAGTGGCTTTATGGATTCGATGAAATCCGATATGGGCGGCGCGGCACTGGTCACAGGTGCGCTGGCGCTGGCGATTGCTCAAGGGCTAACCCGTCGCGTAAAACTCTACCTATGCTGCGCCGACAATATGGTGAGCGGTAACGCATTCCGTCTCGGTGACATTTTGCGCTATCGCAACTGTAAAACCGTCGAAGTGATGAACACCGACGCGGAAGGGCGTCTGGTGCTGGCGGATGGCCTAATCGATGCCAGCGCGCAAGCGCCACAGTGGATTATCGATTGTGCTACGCTGACCGGTGCGGCGAAAACGGCGCTGGGTAACGACTATCACGCGCTATTCAGCTTTGATGATGCCTTTGCTGAACGCCTGCTCACCAGCGCAAAACAGGAAAACGAACCGTTCTGGCGTTTGCCGCTGGAGGAATTTCACCGTTCGCAACTGCCGTCCAGTTTTGCCGAGCTGAATAACGTTGCAGGCGCGGCGCACAGCGCGGGCGCCAGCACGGCGGCGGCTTTTTTGTCGCATTTTGTCTCGTCCTATCAGAAAGGGTGGTTGCATATCGACTGCTCGGCGACCTACCGCAAAGGGGCAGTGGAACAGTGGGCAGCCGGCGCGACCGGTTTGGGCGTACGCACGCTCGCCAATTTGCTGCTGAGCGAAGACCAGCATTGAGTGCTATCAGGCTTGAGTGATAATCAACGTATGACATTTACACCGCAAAACAAGCTGGAAGAGGTGCTGATGAAGGCGGCGACCGAGCCTGCCCATCGGCCTGAGTTTTTCACTGAACTGATGGACGCCACCGTCTATATCATCGGTAACAGCGATGACGCGAGCGAACAGGGCGCCAGCACGCTGCCTGTTGGCATACAGGTTGAGATTCAGCACTGGGAAAAACCCGATGGCAGTACCGTTATCCCGTTTTTCTCGTCGCTGGAAGCCTTGCAGATGGCTATCTCAACGGAAGCCGCTTTTCTGGCGCTGCCAGCCCGCTCAATGTTTGAATTAACGCAGGGGCAGACGTTGTTCCTTAACCCTAAACTCCCCTACGGCAAAGAGTTCCTGCCGCAAGAGGTGGAGCATATGCTGGCAGGTGAGGGCAATGGCTTTGTGCAAAGCCGTGTGGTTGACGAGCCAGTAGAGGTGCATCTCAGCCTGCCGGAACCGTCGCCGGATCAGATGATCGATTCGCTGACGCAACTGCTTGCCAAGCATCGCCCGGTGCGCCGTGCATGGGTGGCGCAGATTCAGGAGGGTGACGCGGAGCCGAATCTGCTGATCGGTCTGGAACTGGTCGATTTGGATGAGGTGGAGACGGTTATCCAGGCGGTGGGCACGGTTGCCAGCGATACAGTGGTCGGCGATCAGCCGGTGGATATTTGCATCGTCGATAAAGAAGAAAAGGGCGGTGTAAGCCACTATTTTCTGCATCACACCACGCCGTTTTATGAGCATAAGTGGGGCAGTTTCCTGCGCGAGTTCAAACAGACGGGCAAAGCGTAATTTACCTCGTGCATCCCCTGTTCAGGGGATGCCATCTAGACCGGGTTACCCGTGGTCGCCCGCAGCAGCAATAAATCAATCAGTAACACTAAATTAGATTCGAACGAGCTAACCTCTCCCGCCTCAGCCGCAAAATGAATGGCGTCATCATGTAAGCGAAAGTGTAAATCCGCCACGTTGGCTAACGGATTAAACGACGCACGGGTGAAGGCGACCACGGTCATACCGATGTTTCTGGCGATCTGCGCTTTTTCGATCACCTGTTCGGTTTCTCCGCTGCGCGAGATAGCGATAAAGATGCGGTATTTCGGAGCATTGCTAAGAAAAATCCCTTTGCTGTCCCCCAGACCGGAGACGAACGCATCTTTACCCAGTATTTGCAGCTTTTTGGCGAAATACTCAGTGAACAGGTGAGACAACCCAGCACCGTAAAGAAAAAAATGGCTCTCGTGACGCAGGATATGGCAGAAGGCGTCCATCAGCGCAGGCGTTACGTAGGTGAAGGTTTTTTCGTAATTGGCGACAAAATGGCGATAGTCTTCGGGGATGCCGTCACTGGCAACCGATGCGTGGTTTGCCGGAAATGAACGCGGCGCATCGGTGAGCAACTGCTTGCAGTGATAGATAAATTCGCTGTAGCCGCTAAACCCCATTTTTTGACACTGGCGCATAATGGTTGCGGTCGAGACGTAGGTTTGCTGCGCCAACTCACGCACGGTGATCTTGCAGACCAGCGACGCGTGCTCGGCAATAAACACCAGCACGCGGTGCTCCGCGCGCGTCAACTCTCTGCCGTGGTGAACCAGTGATGTCAACCGGCTATCCATGGTGCTGCTCCTGCGTGGCAATCAGCCTACTGTGATAGGGGTATCATCACGGCTGCCCCATTCGCTCCAGGCACCGTCATACAGAGTGACATCGGATACGCCCAACTGCGCAAGCGCCAGGATCACCACCACGGCGGTTACGCCAGAACCGCAGCTGGCAACAATCGGGCGGCTGAAATCCAGGCCCGCTTTGTGCAGAATCGTCGCCAACTCAGGGCTGGGTTTCAGGGTACCCTGTGTCACCAGATCGCCCCACGGTACGTTCAGGCTGCCGGGAATATGACCGCGATGCAGACCGGCGCGCGGTTCATCCACTTCACCGCGAAAACGCGGGGCAGGGCGTGCATCGACGATTTGTGCCGAGCCGTCGCGACTGATCGCCATTACCTGTTCCCGCGAGCGGATCGCGCCTTCGGTTAACACGGCAGTAAAATGCGCAGGGGTGGGGTGCACGTCTCCCTGCTCAATCGGATAACCTCGCACTTTCCACTCTGCCAGCCCACCGGAAAGAATCACCACCTGACGAGCACCGAAGTGAGTGAGCATCCACCAGGCTCGCGGGGCTGAAAAAAGGTTACCTTCATCGTAAATCACCAGCGGTTTCTGATCGCTGATGCCCAATTCACCCATTGCGTTGGCGAACGCTTCTGCGCTGGGCATCATGTGCGGCAATGGGGTGTTGGGATCGGACAGGGTCTCAATATCAAAAAAAACCGCACCGGGCAGATGCACCGCGCGGTATTCGGCATGGATATCCCGGCTGGTTTCACCCGGAGGTAACATGCGCGCATCGATCAGTGTGATGTCATCGGAAGCCAGATGCTCCACGAGCCAGTCGGCAGAAACAAACAAACGGGAAGAAGAAGCTGACATATAAACCCCACGCATGGGCAGTGCATGCCGCCCTGAGTGAAACAGTGATAAATATTGTCAGCCATTTTTCCTTTTCCGACAAGCATCTATTCGGACTTGCCTGCACTCACCACAACACCGTCACGGTAGGCCTGTTTCAACTACGGCCAATATTCCTGGTTTGCTGCGATCATCTCATCGAGGATCGCTTTGGCGTGCTGCATGGTGGGCACGGTGCGATTAAGCGTAAACGCCTGCAATGCTTTCTCGTAGCTGCCTTCAAGGGTCGCTTCCACCAATAACTGTTCGGATGCCAACTGCTGTTCCAGCAGCGCGTGATGGAACGTCGGCACATTACCCATGCGAACCGGTTCCGGTCCGTTTGCGGTGATATACGCGGGCACCTCCACCATCGCATCATAGGGCAGATTAGCAATTGCCCCTTTGTTCTCAACGATCACCAGATGGCGCTGGCGCAGGTCGAATGCCAGTGAGCAGGCTACGTCGACAATATAGCTAAACGACTTAATTTTGATTACATTATTTAAATGAGCTATTGGCTTTGTTGAATAATTTAAGATACTGATTTATATAAGCATTATAAAATTTCAACGACTAATTTTTCCTCTCGGAATGCTTTTTATTGTGCTAACTATTTGATTTGTCGTTCTAACAAAATACATTCTCTGTAAATGCATTCTAACTAAAGAAGATGTAAATCAAACGGTTAAATTATTCAACAAAGCCTGAGCTATTCAATTGATTTTAGACGTAAAGTGATATCTACACGGAAAAACGAAGGGTTGAGTATCCGAGAAACAGCGAAGCAATTTCGGATTGGCCCTGCCTCTGTATCGCGTTGGATTAATCAAATAGAGTCAAAAGCATCGACCACGCGTCAGCGAAAGAGCGATAAATCCGAGTTGATAAAAGATGTTGAACAATATCCAGATGCTTACCAAAAAGAACGTGCAGAGCGTTTTGGCGTTTGTCAGAAGGCCATTTGGCAAGCGCTTAAAAAGCTGGGATTGACCTATAAAAAAAACTCTACGTCATCCGAAAGCCGACGAAAACGCCCGGCAGGGATTTCAACAAAAAAAACAACAGTATGAAAAAGAAGGTAAACCTATTGTTTTTATTGATGAAAGTGGTTTTTCACACGATGCCCCACGGACTCACGGCTATTCCCCAAAAGGTCAACGGTGTTTTGGCCTGAAGAACTGGGGAGCTAGGGGAAGAACAAATGTTATCGGCGCTTTATTAGGCACAACGCTGTTTGCTATCGGATTATTTGATATCAATATTAACAGCGATGTTTTCTATGCCTGGGTCACACAAGTCCTTATCCCAGTACTCCCTAAAAACAGTGTAATCATGATGGACAATGCCACTTTTCACAAAAAACATAATATTCAACAAGTCATCATCGATGCAGGGTATATGGTGGAGTATTTGCCTACATATTCGCCAGATCTTAACCCAATTGAGCATAAATGGGCACAAGCAAAAAGCAAAAAAAGAGAGATGGGTTGCGATACAGAGAGTTTGTTCTCAGTCCATATGGTGTAATCAAAATTAAGTCGCTTGGCTATACAAGATCAGGGTGCGGAACACAAAGAAGTAGATAACCGACATGGTCAGGCCGACCTCGATGTACATCGGCCAGTTGGATTTGGCGATGCCCGGAGGCAGGTTATACAGCAGGAAATCAATCACGCCGTTAGCGCCAATGGCGAGCACGCCAAGCAGTGAGAACAACATCATCCCCAGCCCGGTTAACACCGCGTGCACCACAAACAGTAACGGTGCGACGAACAGGAAGGAGAACTCCAGCGGCTCGGTGACACCGAGCAGGAAAGAGGTAAAGGCAGCGGGAATCAGGATGGCCTTGGCGGCAATGCGTTTTTCGGGCTTGGCGGTGACGTACATCGCCAGGGCCGCCACAGTCAGGCCAAACATTTTACTGATACCGCGTGCATCCCACGCGACAGTCGGGCTCAGCTGTGTGACGCTGGGGCAGGCCATTTCTGCGAAATAAATATTGCGCGCACCCTGATACAGCTTGCCGCACACATCGGCGGTTCCTCCGAGTTCGGTATACAGGAACGGAGTATAGCCAAGCGACTTAATTTTGATTACACCATATGGACTGAGAACAAACTCTCTGTATCGCAACCCATCTCTCTTTTTTTGCTTTTTGCTTGTGCCCATTTATGCTCAATTGGGTTAAGATCTGGCGAATATGTAGGCAAATACTCCACCATATACCCTGCATCGATGATGACTTGTTGAATATTATGTTTTTTGTGAAAAGTGGCATTGTCCATCATGATTACACTGTTTTTAGGGAGTACTGGGATAAGGACTTGTGTGACCCAGGCATAGAAAACATCGCTGTTAATATTGATATCAAATAATCCGATAGCAAACAGCGTTGTGCCTAATAAAGCGCCGATAACATTTGTTCTTCCCCTAGCTCCCCAGTTCTTCAGGCCAAAACACCGTTGACCTTTTGGGGAATAGCCGTGAGTCCGTGGGGCATCGTGTGAAAAACCACTTTCATCAATAAAAACAATAGGTTTACCTTCTTTTTCATACTGTTGTTTTTTTTGTTGAAATCCCTGCCGGGCGTTTTCGTCGGCTTTCGGATGACGTAGAGTTTTTTTTATAGGTCAATCCCAGCTTTTTAAGCGCTTGCCAAATGGCCTTCTGACAAACGCCAAAACGCTCTGCACGTTCTTTTTGGTAAGCATCTGGATATTGTTCAACATCTTTTATCAACTCGGATTTATCGATCTTTCGCTGACGCGTGGTCGATGCTTTTGACTCTATTTGATTAATCCAACGCGATACAGAGGCAGGGCCAATCCGAAATTGCTTCGCTGTTTCTCGGATACTCAACCCTTCGTTTTTCCGTGTAGATATCACTTTACGTCTAAAATCAATTGAATAGCTCATTTAAATAATGTAATCAAAATTAAGTCGTTTAGCTATATAAACAAGGTGATGTAACCCGGTCGGGATCAGAATACGTTCAAGGAAGCCGTAAATCGCTACCCCAAACGGTCCTGCCCCTTTAATCGCAAAGGCCAGTGCGCTAATGCCGTGTTGGGCATAGGGCCAGACGGCGCTCATGACAAAGCCGAGCAGTATCGCGCTGGGGATCGCCAGAATGGTGACAAAACAGTGGCCTGAGTAGATAGCCATCACGCCGTTAAACTGTTTGCTGGAATAACGGTTAAACAGATAACCGGCAAAGGCACCGATGAGGATACCGGCGAACACGCCCATTTCCAGCACTTGCACCCCCAGCACCATGCCTTGTCCGGCAGGACGCATCTCTGCGGCAGGCACTAGTTTGCCCTGAAGTTGTAGAGTAATATTCATTGCTTTGATGAAAATGATAAAAAGCGTGTTGCTTAATAGTGAAATAAGGGTGTTTCGGTGATTGAAGTAAATTTTACGCTGTTCTGAGATGGAAATTCCAAAGACCGGCGCTAAGGAGTAAGAAGGTATCATCAATAAAGGGTCTACGATTCCGTAAAATTTGGGTCATGCAACCGAGGCGCTTGATACCCGCGATGGCGTGTTCAACGAGAGTGTAAAAAGATCTGTGTAAATGGCATTTTGAGGAAAACCTTCAGAGGACAAAAAATGCCTATCAGCAACGAACTTATTGACCAACTGCTTCAGGATTGCCACTCCCCTCAGGAGCTTCTGGGTGAATCAGGCCTACTCAAGGAACTGACTAAAAGACTGGCGGAACGGGTTCTTGAAGCTGAGATGGAGATACACCTTGGGTATGCTAAGCATGACCCGGCTGGTAATAATTCAGGCAACTCCCGCAATGGCAAGACATCCAAGAGCGTACGTAGCCAAAATGGGGCGCTCGAGCTCGATATTCCGCGCGACCGCAACAGTATAGCCAAGCGACATTATTTTGATAACAGCCGAGACTGTAAAATAATCTGTGTAAATGGCATTTTGAGGAAAACCTTCAAAGGATAACAAAATGCCTATCAGCAACGAACTTATTGACCAACTGCTTCAAGATTGTCACTCCCCTCAGGATCTGCTGGGTGAATCAGGCCTACTCAAGGTGCTGACTAAAAGACTGGCGGAACGGGTTCTTGAAGCTGAGATGGAGATGCACCTTGGGTATGCTAAGCATGACCCGGCTGGTAATCATTCAGGCAACTCACGCAATGGCAAGACATCCAAGAGCGTACGTAGCCAAAATGGGGAGATCGAGCTCGATATTCCGCGCGACCGCAACAGTACCTTCGAGCCGACACTGATCGGTAAGCACGAAAAACAGCTTAACGGCTTCGATGACCGCATTATTTCTCTCTATTCCAGAGGGTTATCAACCCGTGATATTCAGGCACACTTTAAAGAAGTCTACGGGGTCGATGTTTCCGCTGGCTTCATTTCTCAAGTGACCAATGCTGTGATGGATGAAGTTAAGCGCTGGCAGCAACGGCCGCTGGATGCGCTTTATCCCATTGTTTACCTTGACTGTATTGTTGTCAAAAGCCAGGACGGCGGAGCCGTGGCCAACAAGTCTGTTTATCTGGCCCTCGGCGTCAACGGCCAGGGCGAAAAAGAGCTGCTGGGGCTATGGATAGCCAAAACTGAGGGGGCCAAGTTCTGGTTATCTGTGATGACAGAACTGAAAAATCGTGGGCTAAAGGACATCTTCGTCGCCTGCTGCGATGGCCTGAAAGGCTTTCCTGATGCCATTGAAGCTGTTTACCCGCATACGCGGGTACAGCTCTGCATTGTGCATCAGGTGCGGAACTCGCTGCGCTACGTCGGCTGGAAAGAGCGTAAGGCCGTTGCTGCTGACCTGCGCACCATCTATAGTTCCGCAACGCTAGAGGGCGCTGAAGAGGCCCTGGATGCCTTCGCGGCCAAATGGGATGAACAGTTCCCGACGATCAGCCCGTCGTGGAGAAATAATTGGGAACGTCTCATCGTCATTTTTGACTTTCCGCCGGAGATCCGCAAGGTTATCTACACCACCAACGCGATAGAGTCGTTAAATGCTTCATTGCGCAAGATAACGAAAACGCGACGAATATTTCCAACGGATGACTCGGTGATAAAATTACTCTATCTAGCCTTGCATAATATCTCTGCTAAATGGACCTTGCCAATCAGAGACTGGAAACCTGCTATGAGCCAATTCATGTTGATGTATGGAGAACGAATCTCCGGTTAAGCAATGGAGCCATTTACACAAAATTCTTTACAGACTCTAACAGCCAGCTATGCTTCTTTGCCGCATATCAGGGCATAGGATGTAATCATTTTTAAGTCGGTTGGCTATACCTTCGAGCCGACACTGATCGGTAAGCACGAAAAGCAGCTTAACGGCTTCGATGACCGCATTATTTCTCTCTATTCCAGAGGGCTATCAACCCGTGATATTCAGGCTCACTTTAAAGAAGTCTACGGGGTCGATGTTTCCGCTGGCTTCATTTCTCAAGTGACCAATGCCGTGATGGATGACGTTAAGCGCTGGCAGCAACGGCCGCTGGATGCGTTTTATCCCATTGTTTACCTTGACTGTATTGTGGTCAAAAGCCAGGACGGCGGAGCCGTGGCCAACAAGTCTGTTTACTTGGCTCTAGGCATCAACGGCCAGGGCGAAAAAGAGCTGCTGGGGCTATGGATAGCCAAAACCGAGGGGGCCAAGTTCTGGTTATCTGTAATGACAGAACTGAAAAATCGTGGGCTACAGGACATCTTCATCGCCTGCTGCGATGGCCTGAAGGGCTTTCCTGATGCCATTGAAGCTGTTTACCCGCATACGCGGGTACAGCTCTGCATCGTGCATCAGGTGCGGAACTCGCTGCGCTACGTCGGCTGGAAAGAACGTAAAGCCGTTGCTGCTGACCTCCGCGCTATCTATAGCCAACCGACTTAAAAATGATTACATCCTATGCCCTGATATGCGGCAAAGAAGCATAGCTGGCTGTTATCAAAATAATGTCGCTTGGCTATATAGTTCCGCAACGCTAGAGGGCGCTGAAGAGGCCCTGGATGCCTTCGCGGCCAAATGGGATGAGCAGTTCCCGACGATCAGCCCATCGTGGAGAAATAATTGGGAACGTCTCATCGTCATTTTTGATTTTCCGCCGGAGATTCGCAAGGTTATCTACACAACCAACGCGATAGAGTCGTTAAATGCTTCATTGCGCAAGATAACGAAAACGCGACGAATATTTCCAACGGATGACTCGGTGCTAAAATTATTCTATCTAGCCTTGCATAATATCTCGGCTAAATGGACCCTACCAATCAGAGACTGGAAACCGGCTATGAGCCAATTCATGTTGATGTATGGAGATCGGATTTCCGGTTAAGCGATGGAGCCATTTACACGAAATTCTTTACAGACTCTGTTCAACTGTAATACGGATGCCCGAGATTATTTTATTTTCTTGTTTTTGTTCAGGCGATAAAGGTCTTTTTCGAGTTCCTTTTTTTGGGATTTGTGTATTAGGATGCTGTTTCTCTATACCTTGAAAACCGGTATCTGCCCAGATGGTTACCTCAGGAGGAATATGGCGAATTATATCGACTTTATCGAGTAAGCGTTTATCGTGACCGCGCCCATTTTTGCTCATGGGGATAAATCCAATTTGCCTTGTTTCGTCAGTCATAATAAGCCCTTTTCGAGTGGTCTGTCTTTTCTTTCCCGAATACATTTTTTTTCGCCGACGCAGATTCTTAGGCTTTTGGACAGGTCGCTCTGTCCCATCAATAAAGACGTCTTTAACTCCAGGAAAGGCGCGAAAAAATTCCTCAGCAGAGCGAATTTGACGAGCGGGCAAAACACATTCTCGCCCCAAGGTCATCTCTAAAACCGGCAATAATATTTTTACCCAGCGACATACCCGTGTTCTATCTAAACCAAAAAGAAGTCCTTGCAAATCATAGGTCGGATAACATTTTAAATACAATAAAATAAAAAGCAGTTTATCTAATGGGGTTGGGATAAATCCTTTCTGCCCTGCACCCATCTGCCGCTCGTGATCTTTTCGATTCTTTTTCCGATAAATCAAATAACAAGCTGAAAATTCAGCGGCTAAATTTTTCAATTCTTCGACTGATAATCCAATGATTGCTTTACATAAACGATTATCTCGTAACAACCGCTCTTTGTTGATCATTTCAAACCTTTATTCTCTAAGTTAAACCTCTTTTTATTCTCAATAGCCTGACAAAAAATGCAAGTCTCTATTCAGCAACTAGTTTAAAGGTCACCAACCCGATCAGGGCGGCATAACCTTTGTCACGCGTGGCAAGGCCAATGGGGATGCCGACGGCAAACACCAGCGCCAGGTTGGCCAGAATGGCAACGGCGGATTTGGCGATCAGCTGACCAAAACTCTGAATAATGGGGTGGTGCAGTAAAGGCAGGTATTCGGCCAGATTGCCATTACCGAACACATTACCAAACGCGATAAACAACCCGACGATTGGCAGGATCAGCACCGGACCGTACAGCGATTTGCCGAAATTCTGCAACGCATTGACGGCTCTTTTCATGTTTTGCCCTCTTCGTGGCTATTGTTAAGGGTAACGTCTGTCAGGTATCACCTGACAAGGTGTAGCGTACGGATAAATTCTAGCAGTGAATCCTACACTGATTCCATTTATCTTATTGTTTTAAAAACAAATTACTCAAAAGGTAACAAATTACTCTGGGAAGTATGATCGCACCGCGATTGCCGTGACACCGGTATTTACTCACCCGTGTGGCGATTTGCGCAATGACGAGACAAAAAGATACGATTTTTTTAAGAAAATGTTATATAAGCCGATAGGCAAGGCACTGCTGCCACCCTATAATCGGCGCCACTTTCACTGACTGGTATGATAATTCTTTTAATCCGGTCGTTAATAGCGTGTGACATAATGAGGTCAATATGACGGTAGAACGTACCTTTTCCATCGTAAAACCCAATGCCGTAGCCAAGAATGCCATCGGTGCCATTTACGCGCGTTTTGAAAGCGCCGGATTCACGCTGGTGGCCGCTAAAATGGTGCAATTAACCCGTGAGCAGGCGGAAGGTTTTTATGCCGAGCATCAAGGCAAGCCGTTTTTTGATGGTCTGGTGGGCTTCATGACATCAGGCCCGATCATGGTGCAGGTGTTGGAAGGGGAAAACGCCATTCAGCGCAACCGTGACATCATGGGCGCGACCAATCCTGCGAATGCGCTGGCAGGTACACTGCGCGCTGACTACGCAGACAGTTTTACCGAAAATGCGGTACACGGCTCTGATTCTCCGGAATCTGCGGCACGTGAGATCGCTTATTTCTTCAGTGCTGAAGAGATCTGTCCGCGCCTGCGTTAATCCGGTGCGGCGGTTTTTCTCGTATCAAGCGTAAAAAAACGCGACGGCGGTAGCATCGCTGTTTTAAACTTTGTACAATGCCGCGCCCCGGATGAGCACGTACTGTTTGTCCGGGGCGTTTCTTATCGATACCCGTCATACTTCAAGTTGCCTGTGCGTTGGCTGCGCTCGTTCACCCGAATCACTTACCTGAGTAAGCTCATCGAGATTCACTCGCTTGCCGCCTTCATGTAACTCGAATTATTTAGGGTATATATTATTGTCATCTGTCGCGCCACAACGTGTAATAACGAGGCCAAGAGTTACCATTATGAGCATGCCCCAATCTCCGTCTTTAGCGGAAAGCACCACCCTGTCTGCTTCCACCTGTTCCTCCACTGATGCTGCTGAACCTGTCGTGAAAACCGACGGTGAAAAGATCAATCTGTTGGATTTGAATCGTCAGCAAATGCGCGCCTTTTTTGCTTCTATTGGCGAGAAGCCGTTCCGCGCCGATCAGGTGATGAAGTGGATGTATCACTACTGTAGCGATGATTTCGCCGACATGACGGACATCAACAAGGTGTTGCGTCAGAAGCTTGAGCAGATAGCCGAAATCCGTGCGCCGGAGGTGGTCGCTGAACAGCGTTCTTCGGATGGCACCATCAAATGGGCGATTCTGGTCGGTGGGCAACGCGTCGAAACCGTGTACATCCCAGAAGAAGATCGTGCCACGCTCTGCGTTTCCTCGCAGGTGGGTTGCGCCCTTGAATGCAAGTTTTGTTCGACCGCGCAGCAGGGGTTTAACCGTAACCTGCGCGTATCGGAAATTATTGGTCAGGTGTGGCGTGCTGCGAAAATTATCGGTGCTCAGAAAGTCACCGGCCAGCGCCCCATCACCAACGTGGTAATGATGGGCATGGGCGAGCCGTTGCTGAATCTGAACAACGTGGTGCCCGCCATGGAGATCATGCTGGATGATTTCGGTTTTGGTTTATCCAAACGCCGCGTGACGCTTTCTACCTCTGGTGTGGTACCGGCGCTGGATAAATTGGGTGATATGATCGATGTCGCTTTGGCGATATCGCTGCACGCGCCGACGGATGCTATCCGCAATGAAATCATGCCAATCAACAAAAAGTATGACATTGCGACCTTTTTAGCTGCGGTGCGTCGCTATCTGGAGAAATCCAATGCCAATCAGGGGCGCGTTACGGTGGAATACGTGCTGCTGGATCACATCAATGATGGCACCGAACATGCACATCAGCTTGCCGAGTGTTTAAAAGATACCCCTTGCAAGATTAACCTGATTCCCTGGAACCCGTTCCCGGGCGCGCCCTATGGTCGCAGCTCCAACAGCCGGGTAGATCGTTTCTCCAAGGTACTGATGGAGTATGGTTTCACCACTATCGTGCGCAAGACGCGCGGTGATGATATTGATGCGGCATGCGGTCAGCTGGCGGGTGAAGTGGTCGATCGTACCAAGCGAACGCTGCGCACCAAACGCGCGGGTGAACCAATTCAGGTTAAAGCAGTCTAATGCTTTATTGTGCTTGGTGAAATGGTATTGGGTATCGAATCAGGGTGCCAAACACCTTTCATCGGCATATGATGGCGTCCGCGTAGCTAGCGTATATTGGCTGAATACCCGCTGGTGCTTGCCGCGTTAACACTGCGTGGGATGCGGACAGGGAATCCGTTTTTCAGCGGAGGGTCAGGATGACACATCGTATTCAGCAAGCGTATGTACAGCGTCGTGTTTTATTTGCGCTCGGCATCGTAGTGCCACTGTTGAGTGGGTGTGCCAAGGTGCAGCGCCCGTCGGCGACCTAGGCGTTGGTCACCACGCGGTTGCAATTGGGTATGGCATACCTGAAACGCAACGACCTTGACGCGGCGCGGCGCAACTTATCGAGCGCTGTTGAAGCCGCTCCGGACGATTATCGCACCCAACTGGGTATGGCGTTGTACGAACAGCGCATTGGCGAATACAGTGCGGCAGAATGACGTTATCAAACCGCATTGCGTCAGGCACCGGAAAATGCCAGCGTAATGAATAATTACGGTGCGTTTCTCTTTAGTTTAGGGCAGTATGTAGCGGCGCAGAAACAGTTCAGCGCTGCGGCGCAACATCCTGATTATCGGGAAGTTGCGCAGGCTTTGGAAAACGCGGGATACTGCCATTTCAAAGCGGGAAACTGTGATGAGGCACGCACATTGTTAGTTCGGGCGCTACACTATGACCCGACAAAAGGCGACAGGGTGCTCAGTGAAGTGAGTCAGCGACTAACTGCCCAACACTTTAACGAAGCCAGGCACCTTTTGGACATTTATCACCATAGCCTTCCAGCCAGCGCTGAGAGTTTATGGTTAGAGATTCGTTTCGCCGCGTTGGCGGGCCGTGATGATGAGCGTAACTATCATGGCGACAGGCTGGCGCGAAGTTTTCCACACTCTAAACAGTACCAGCAGTTCTTAGCTAATGAATACTGAAGCCACTCTAGAAAATACCACCCCTGCCACTCCTGGCGAGCGTCTGCGTCAGGCGCGTGAGCATATGGGATTGACACAGCAAACTGTCGCTGAACGTTTATGCCTCAAAGTGACCACCGTGAGAGAGATCGAAGAGGGCAGCACTTCTCCCGATTTAGCACCTACCTTTTTGCGCGGTTATATCCGCTCTTACGCCAAGCTGGTGCATTTGCCGGAAAGCGAACTGCTGCCAGCATTGGATAAACACGTGGTGCCGAGAATCGCCAACGTGGCGTCAATGCAAGGCTTTGCCTTGGGAAAAAGCCGTAAGAAACGCGATGGCTGGTTGATGACCTTTACCTGGCTGGTAGTGCTTATCGTGCTCGGGTTAACCGGTGCCTGGTGCTGGCAGAATTATCAGGTGCAGCAGCAAGAGATCAGTTCTATGGTCGATCACGCTGCGGCTAACTCGCCGGAAGAGGCTGAGGGGCAAACGGCGGTGCCACTTGCCAATACCGGTTCGCAGACTATCGATCTGACGCAGATTGCGCCGGCTGCGCCGGAAGGGGCCAATACCACCGCGAATTCGCCTGCGGCAAATGCGGCAACCAGCGCGGATGCACCAGTGGTGTCTGCGCAGGCAAACAATGGGCATCAGCCTGTAGCGCCGGTTACCACGCCCCCTTCTGCGGTTACAGAGCCTGTGGCTTCACCGAGCGTAACGCCTGTCAGTGACAATGGCAATACCATTGCCATGAACTTTAGCGCCGATTGCTGGCTGGAAGTGATAGATGCAGCAGGCAAAAAACTCTACAGCGGCGTGCAGCTCAGTGGCAGTGCGTTAAACCTGAGCGGTCAGGCGCCTTATCGCTTGAAGATCGGCGCACCGGCAGCCATACAAATTCAGTATCAAGGTAAACCGGTGGATTTGAGCCGGTTTGTAAGAAGCAACCAGATTGCTCGTCTGACGCTGGCAGCGGAATAATTTCCCGTGCCGGTGATGCTGTAAATGTGGAGAAGAAGTAATGCATAACCCTGCACCCATCGTCCGTCGCAAATCAACGCGCATTTACGTCGGCAAGGTGCCTGTTGGTGACGGCGCACCGATTGCTGTGCAGTCGATGACTAACACCCGAACCACCGATGTGAACGCCACGGTAAGACAGATCAAGTCACTTGAACGCGTTGGTGTGGATATTGTTCGCGTCTCCGTGCCCACCATGGACGCGGCGGAAGCGTTTAAACTGATCAAACAACAGGTTAACGTTCCGCTGGTGGCCGATATCCACTTTGACTACCGTATCGCGCTGAAAGTGGCGGAATACGGCGTGGACTGCCTGCGTATCAATCCCGGTAATATCGGCAACGAAGAGCGTATTCGCTCGGTGGTCGATTGCGCGCGTGATAAAAACATCCCGATTCGCATCGGGGTCAATGGCGGTTCGCTGGAAAAGGATCTTCAGGAAAAATACGGTGAACCCACGCCGGAAGCACTGTTGGAATCCGCAATGCGTCACGTGGACATCCTCGATCGCCTGAATTTCGATCAGTTCAAGGTGAGCGTAAAAGCCTCGGATGTGTTTCTGGCGGTGCAGTCTTATCGCTTACTAGCAGCGCGTATCGATCAGCCGCTGCATCTGGGGATCACGGAGGCCGGTGGCGCCCGCAGCGGTGCGGTCAAGTCGGCTATCGGTCTGGGGTTGTTGCTGTCGGAAGGCATTGGCGACACGCTGCGTATTTCGCTGGCGGCCGATCCGGTTGAAGAAGTTAAAGTCGGTTTTGATATCCTCAAATCGCTGCGTATTCGCGCGCGCGGTATCAATTTCATTGCGTGCCCTACCTGCTCTCGTCAGGAATTTGATGTGATCGGCACGGTCAACGCGCTGGAACAGCGTCTGGAAGATATCATCACGCCGATGGATGTCTCCATTATTGGTTGTGTGGTCAACGGGCCGGGCGAAGCGCTGGTCTCAACGCTGGGAGTGACCGGCGGCAGCAAAAAAAGCGGCTTTTATGAAGATGGCGTGCGCCAGAGAGAGCGCTTTGACAACGACGACATGATTGACCAGTTGGAAGCGAAAATTCGCGCCAAAGCCGCGATGCTGGATGAAAACAAACGCATCACGATCAATGTGGTGGACAAGTAATCAGTCCTCGCATCGTCACTGACTGTCAAACTCAGCGGTGGCTTTAACATTGAACAGAGCGCATTGAACCCCCTATAATCGGGTTCTATGGAACAAACGATTTTACAACGCATAGAGAACTGACGTGGCAAAAAATATCCAAGCCATACGCGGCATGAATGATTATCTGCCTGCCGAAACGGCCTTATGGCAGCGTATTGAAGATAGCCTGAAAAAAGTACTCCGCAGTTACGGTTACAACGAAATCCGCACGCCGATCATGGAGCAAACGCCGTTGTTTAAGAGGGCGATTGGCGAAGTGACCGACGTGGTCGAAAAAGAGATGTACAGTTTCGATGATCGTAACGGTGATAACCTGTCGCTGCGCCCGGAAGGGACCGCAGGGTGCGTTCGTGCCGGTATTGAACACGGCATTTTCTATAATCAGGAACAGCGCCTGTGGTATATGGGGCCGATGTTTCGCCACGAACGTCCGCAAAAAGGGCGCTACCGCCAATTCCATCAGTTGGGCTGTGAAGTGTTTGGTCTGCAAGGACCGGATATCGATGCCGAACTGATTCTGCTCAGTGCGCGCTGGTGGCGTGAACTGGGTATTGCTGAACACGTTACGCTGGAACTGAACTCCATCGGTTCGCTGGAAGCGAGAGCGCGTTACCGCGAGGCGTTGATTGCGTTTCTGGAACAACACAAAGAACATTTGGATGAAGACTGTTTGCGTCGCATGTATACCAACCCGCTGCGCGTACTGGATTCCAAAAATGCGCAGGTGCAGGCACTTCTCAATGACGCACCGGTGCTGACGGACTATCTGGATGAGGAATCTCGCCAACACTTTGAGCAACTGTGTGAACTTTTAAGGCAAGCGGGTATCCCATTTACGGTGAATCCGCGATTAGTGCGTGGCTTGGATTATTACAACCGCACTGTGTTCGAGTGGGTCACCAGCAGTCTGGGTTCGCAGGGCACGGTATGTGCGGGCGGCCGTTATGACGGCATGGTGGAGCAGCTCGGTGGGCATGCCACGCCGGCTGTCGGTTTTGCCATGGGGTTGGAGCGTTTGGTGCTGTTAGTGCAGTCGGTTAATCCGGATTTCACCGCACAGCCTGGCGTTGAAGTGTATCTGATTTCCTCCGGCGTTGGCACGCAGTCAGCAGCCATGCAACTGGCTGAAAAACTGCGTGATGCGCTGCCTGAGCTGAAATTGATGACCAACTATGGCGGCGGAAATTTCAAGAAACAGTTTGCTCGCGCGGATAAATGGGGCGCTCGTATTGCGCTGGTGCTGGGCGAGAACGAAGTGGCTTCCGGTCAGGTGGTGGTGAAAAATCTGAGCAGCGGCGAGCAGGATACATTGGCGCAGGCGGACGTTGCCGCGCGTCTGGCAACGTTACTGGATTGAGGAGAGAGACACCGTGGAAGTCTATACCACTGAGAATGAGCAAGTTGATGCGTTGCGCCGCTTTTTGATCGAAAACGGTAAAGCGCTGTTGGTGGGGATTGTGCTGGGTATCGGTGCCCTGGTCGGGTGGCGTTACTGGCAGAATCATCAGTCTGAAGGGGCCATGTCTTCCTCGTTGGCTTACCAGCAGGCCAGTGAAGCATTGGCGAAAGGTGATGCGGCGGGCGTTTCGGCGGCGGAAACATTCTCAGCCGAGAATAAAAACAGCTATGGCGTGTTGTCTTCCTTGCAACTGGCGCGCTATCACGCCGATAAAGGGGAGTTCGCTCAGGCGGAAACCCAATTGCGCACGGCGTTGACACAAACCAAAGATGTCGATCTGCTAGCATTGACCGCACTGCGTTTGGCGCGCGTTCAGGTGCAGCAGGGTAAGGCTGATGACGCGTTTAAAACGTTGGATACCATCACACAGGCGGGATGGGCTGCCATGGTGGCGGATGTACGCGGCGATGCGTTGGTGAGCAAAGGCGATAACGCGGCTGCGCGCGCGGCTTACGATAAAGGCGTGGCGGCGAATCCGCCACAGGCATTGCAGGCGTTGCTGCGTATGAAATTAAATAATCTGCCGGGCTAAGAGGAACGTCATGCAATTGCGTAAAACACTTGTGGTTGGGATGCTTTCTCTGGCTTTTTTAAGCGGATGTTCGCTGTTCAGCGGCGAGGAAGACGTGGTAACCATGTCGCCGCTGCCCAAGGTTGAAAATCAATTTACGCCAACCAAAGTTTGGAGCAGTTCTGTGGGGAGCGGCCTTGATGGGCACTACTCCAATTTGCGTCCTGCCTGGCAGGGCGATCGCGTTTTTGCTGCTGACCGTAAAGGTCTGGTGAAGGCGATGGATTTGGCGAACGGCAAAGAGCTGTGGCGCGCCGATCTCTCTATCAAACGTGGCTTTCTCTCTTCGCGTGAATCCGCGCTGCTTTCCGGCGGTGTGACGGTTTCTGGCGATCGTGTCTATGTCGGTAGCGAGCGTGCAGAGGTCTTTGCGCTTAATGCAGCAGACGGCACCCTCGCATGGCAATCCACGGCGGCGGGTGAAGTGTTATCTCGCCCGGAAGTGAGTGATCGCGTGGTGCTGGTTCACACCAGCAACGGCACTCTGCAAGCGCTGAACGAAAGTGACGGTGCCATCAAGTGGACCGTAAACCTGGACATCCCGACGCTGTCGCTACGCGGTGAATCCGCGCCTGCCACCGCGTTTGGTGCTGCCATTGTCGGCGGTGACAACGGTCGTGTGAATGCGGTGCTGATCAACCAAGGGCAACTGATTTGGCAGCAGCGCATCTCTCAACCGAGCGGCGCAACCGAAATCGATCGTCTGAACGATGTGGATACAACGCCGGTGATTGTCGGTGAGCTGGTGTATGCACTCGGCTATAACGGCAACATGACTGCGCTCGATCTGCGCTCCGGCCAGATCGTTTGGAAACGCGAGCTGGGCAGCGTGCAGGATTTTGTCATCGATGGCGATCGCATCTACGTTGTGGATCAAAACGATCGCGTGGTCGCTCTTAGCACCAATGGCGGTGTGAACCTGTGGCGACAAAGCGATCTGCTGCACCGTAACTTGACAGGGCCGGCGCTGTATAATGGCTATCTGGTGGTGGGTGATTCCGAAGGTTATTTACACTGGATCAATACTGCGGATGGTCGTTTCGTGGCACAGCATAAAGTGGACAGTTCCGGTTTCCTGAGCGATCCGGTGGTAGCCAGCGACAAGCTGTTGATTCAGGCCAAGAACGGCGACGTATACGCATTTACTCGCTAGAGCACATAAGGTCTCTGGGCTGCACCGCGCAGGCGGTGTGAGCCTTGAAACGGCTCCTGAACGTATCAGGGGCCGTTTCGTCTTTTTGATGTCAGCGAGTCGATTTGCTGTAACATATTGAAATATAATAAATGAGGTTGTGAAATGATACCTGTCGTCGCGCTCGTTGGGCGCCCGAATGTGGGAAAATCTACCCTGTTTAACCGCCTGACGCGTACCCGTGACGCCCTGGTGGCGGATTTTCCTGGGCTGACGCGTGACCGTAAATACGGCCGGGCTGAAGTGGAAGGGCAGGAGTTCATTATTATTGATACCGGTGGTATCGACGGTTCGGAAGAAGGTGTGGAAACCCGTATGGCGGGGCAGTCGCTGCTCGCCATCGAAGAAGCGGATATTGTGCTGTTTATGGTGGATGCGCGCGCCGGGCTGATGACTGCCGATCTGGGCATTGCACAGCATTTGCGCAGCCGTGAGAAATCCACCTTCCTGGTCGCCAACAAGATCGATGGTGTGGATGCGGATATCGCGATGGCGGATTTCTATTCGCTGGGGCTGGGTGAGGTTTATCCCATGGCGGCTTCCCACGGGCGCGGTGTTACCTCGTTGCTGGAAAACGTATTGCTGCCTTACGCCAAACAGGAAGATGAACCGGTTGAACTGACGGAAGAAGAGGCTAACGCGGCTTATTGGGCTGAACAGCTCGGCGAAAATAGCGATGTGCCAGAGGACGTTGAAGATAACTTCGATCCGGAAAGTATGCCGATCAAACTGGCGATCGTCGGTCGCCCCAATGTGGGCAAATCTACCCTGACCAACCGTATTCTGGGCGAAGATCGTGTGGTGGTGTACGACATGCCGGGCACCACTCGTGACAGCATTTACATTCCAATGGAGCGAGATGGCCGCGAGTATGTGCTGATCGATACCGCTGGGGTGCGAAAACGTGGCAAGGTCACGGAAACCGTCGAAAAATTCTCGGTGATCAAAACGCTGCAAGCGATTGAAGATGCCAACGTGGTATTGCTGGTTATCGATGCGCGCGACGGTATTTCCGATCAGGATCTCTCGCTGCTGGGCTTTATTCTTAATGCGGGGCGTTCGCTGGTTATCGCGGTGAACAAATGGGATGGGCTGTCGCAAGAGATCAAAGAGCAGGTGAAAGACATGCTCGACTTGCGTCTCGGGTTCATTGATTTCGCGCGCGTGCACTTTATCTCTGCGCTGCATGGCAGCGGCGTTGGTAACTTGTTTGAGTCGGTACACGAAGCCTATACCTGCGCGACCAAGCGTGTGAACACCTCGCTGTTGACGCGTATCATGCAAATGGCCGTTGACGATCACCAGCCGCCGCTGGTTCAGGGCCGTCGCGTGAAGCTGAAATACGCTCACGCCGGGGGCTACAACCCACCGATTGTGGTGATCCACGGCAATCAGGTCAAAGATCTGCCGGATTCCTACAAACGCTACCTGATGAACTACTACCGCCGTTCGCTGAACGTGATGGGTACGCCGATTCGCATCCAGTTCAAAGAGGGAGAAAACCCCTTTGCCGAGAAGCGTAATACCCTTACGCCCAATCAGTTGCGTAAGCGTAAGCGCTTGATGCAGCACATCAAGAAAGGCAAATAACCGGAATGGGGCGTAATCGATGATTCGCCCCATTTTTATGGTCGCCTGTGAATCCGCAATGATCGTCAACCCTGTGTGAAAGCGTACGTTATGTCTTGGGAAACCTGGAGTTTTGCCTTTAATGTCACCATGCCTAACCTGTTAATCCTGTTGATTGGCATGGGGTTGCGCCGTTTGGGGCAGCAGGATGACGCCTTTTGCGATTCGGCGATGAAGCTGGTGTTTAATTTGGCGCTGCCCTTCCTGCTGTTTTTCAGCGTGGCGACCAGCCAGCCCCATTCCCACTCGAAACGCAACAAAGTGACCCACTTGCCAGAGTCGGATAAAATCACCGTTCTGGCCATACTGGAGAGCCTGTTGCATGCAGGGAAAACATCTGACTCAGAAAGAACGGTTCTACATCGAAAAGCGGCGTGGTGAAGGTGTCAACCAAGCTACCATCGCCAGAGAGCTTGCTCTGCCTCGCTCGACCATCAGCAGGGAACTCAGACGCAATACCGACCCTACTTTCAATGGTGTCTACTGCTGTAGAAGGGCGGACACTCTGGCCCGGGGACGCCGTCATAAGCCTTTGCCAAACAATGCTTTTTACCCGTTGGAGCCACACATTCAGAACTTCATCAGGCAGGCGCTTTCCACTCACTCTTCACCTGAAATCATCAGTGGCCGTTTGCACCTGGAATTCGGTATATAGCCAACCGACTTAAAAATGATTACATCCTATGCCCTGATATGCGGCAAAGAAGCATAGCTGGCTGTTATCAAAATAATGTCGCTTGGCTATATCAGGGCATAGGATGTAATCATTTTTAAGTCGGTTGGCTATATCTGTCAGCAAGAATACGCTATATCGCTATATCCTGCAGGAGAGACAGGCTGGCGGGGAGCTATATCAGCAACTTCCTCATCGGGGAAAACGTTACAGGTACAATGCCGAAAACCTCAAATCAGGCCCTATTCCCAACCGTGTTGGTATTGAGTATCGCCCAGCTCAAGCCGAGCTTAAACAGGAGCCTGGCCACTTCGAAATTGACACTATTTTTGGCAAAGACCAGAAGTCATTCTTGTTAACCATCGTAGATAACGCATTGAAAACCGTCATCATTCGCAAACTGCCTAATAAGCGTGCGGAGACTGTGGTTGCTGCTTTCAGGGACATTGAAGCTAATACCTTTTGCAAGTTTAAGACCCTAACAGCTGATAACGGCCCTGAATTCGCTCTGCACGAGCAAATTACTCAAATCACAGGGGCGCAGGTCTACTTTGCCCATCCTTATCATTCCTGGGAGAGGGGCTTGAATGAGCACACCAACGGGCTGATACGACGTTTTTACCCAAAGGGAACAGACTTCAGTCAGGTCAGTCATCGTAAGATTGCCGAACTCGAACACATACTCAATACAAGGGGCAGAAAATCGCTGGGCTATCGTTCCCCCAATGAGGTATTTTTAACGAACTTACTGGTGGCATAAGCCTCTACCGTTTTGTTGCGTTTCGAGTGGGAATGGGGCACCCGTTATCTTGTTCAATTTGCTGTCAGTGATCACCCTAACGCGCAGTTTACGGCGAGGGCAGGATGGCGGTCGCGTCAGTAAGAAAGCGCTGTTGACCAGCATTGCGACCAATCCGCTGATTATTGGGCTATTGCTGGGGGTGGGCTATTCTCAGTCTGGCTTGGCGCTGCCTGATGTGGTGCGGCAAACGGGTCAGCAAATCTTTGGCTTGGCGCTGCCATTGGCATTGCTGTGTGCCGGGGCAAGTCTGGATTTCAAAACCATGCTGCGCACCAGCAATGTTGCGGCGCTCTCTACCGTCGCCAAACTGGTGGTGGTGCCAGGCTTGCTAACGCTCGGCGGCTGGCTAGTCGGTTTTCGGGGCGTGCAGTTGGGGATCATCTTTCTCTTTGCCTCGACCCCGACGGCGGCGGGCAGCTATAGCCAAGCGACTTAACTTTGATTACACCATATGGACTGAGAACAAACTCTCTGTATCGCAACCCATCTCTCTTTTTTTGCTTTTTGCTTGTGCCCATTTATGCTCAATTGGGTTAAGATCTGGCGAATATGTAGGCAAATACTCCACCATATACCCTGCATCGATGATGACTTGTTGAATATTATGTTTTTTGTGAAAAGTGGCATTGTCCATCATGATTACACTGTTTTTAGGGAGTACTGGGATAAGGACTTGTGTGACCCAGGCATAGAAAACATCGCTGTTAATATTGATATCAAATAATCCGATAGCAAACAGCGTTGTGCCTAATAAAGCGCCGATAACATTTGTTCTTCCCCTAGCTCCGCAGTTCTTCAGGCCAAAACACCGTTGACCTTTTGGGGAATAGCCGTGAGTCCGTGGGGCATCGTGTGAAAAACCACTTTCATCAATAAAAACAATAGGTTTACCTTCTTTTTCATACTGTTGTTTTTTTTGTTGAAATCCCTGCCGGGCGTTTTCGTCGGCTTTCGGATGACGTAGAGTTTTTTTTATAGGTCAATCCCAGCTTTTTAAGCGCTTGCCAAATGGCCTTCTGACAAACGCCAAAACGCTCTGCACGTTCTTTTTGGTAAGCATCTGGATATTGTTCAACATCTTTTATCAACTCGGATTTATCGATCTTTCGCTGACGCGTGGTCGATGCTTTTGACTCTATTTGATTAATCCAACGCGATACAGAGGCAGGGCCAATCCGAAATTGCTTCGCTGTTTCTCGGATACTCAACCCTTCGTTTTTCCGTGTAGATATCACTTTACGTCTAAAATCAATTGAATAGCTCATTTAAATAATGTAATCAAAATTAAGTCGTTTAGCTATATGCCATGACTCGGGCCATGGGGGGGAACGCTACCCTGGCGGCCAACATTATCGCCATGACCACGGTAGGATCGTTTTTTGCCACGGCGCTCGGCGTTTATGTGTTACGCGCCTGGGGCATCGCTTAAGCCTGAAACGGAGGAGCTAATGGAATTCCCGTGCCCGCATTGCCAACATGCCCTGAACTGGCTGAACGACAGCCGGTTTCAGTGGCCGCAGTGTCATCACTACTATCAGCAACAAGCGCATTGCCCGGAATGCCAACACCTTCTGCAAACGTTATCTGCTTGTGGTTCGGTCAGTTATTTTTGCCAACATGGCCACGGTTTGATTTCACGCCAACGCGTGTTGTTCAGTTATCTGCCGGTGCAGGAATAGCTAGGTTGATTTGCGCCGTGCGCGCTTTTTGGCATCCGGCGTTACCTGTGTAACCTGGCTTTCTACCCAGCCGTCCTGTAACCGGGTTTTTAGCGTGTCCCCCGGTGCTGCTTGAGCCGTGGCGCGTAAAACCTGTCCGGAAGGAGTGGTGGTCACGTTATAGCCGCGCGCCAGTGTTTTTAACGGGCTGACCCCTTCCAGATGGGAACAAACCTCACCCAAGCGCTGTTTATTCTCACTCAGTTGCCTAGTGATAAGCCGCTGCAATTGGTACTGCATATGTTGCAGGTGTTGCTGTGCGCGATGAATACGTGAAAGCGGCTGTTGCTGTGTCAGTCGCTGCTGCAACCGTTCACTGCGCACGGTCGCGCGACGCAGTTGCTGCTGCAGACTTTCATCGAGCCTGCGACGCAGGGTGATTAATTGATTGAGTTGGCGCGCCAAGCGTAACTGCGGATGCTGTTGTTGCAAACGATGGTAACGCTGGGCGAAATCGCGCTGGCGCTGGGCCAGCGAATAGTCGATCGCCATCTCCAGCCGCTGACGCTGTGCGTGTAGCTGGCGCAGCAGTTCATTGCGATCGCGACTGACCAACTCAGCTGCCGCCGACGGGGTGGGGGCGCGTAAATCCGCCACGAAGTCAGCAATAGTGACGTCGGTTTCATGGCCGACCGCGCTCACAATAGGAATTCGACTGGCGAAGATGGCGCGAGCCACGCGTTCATCGTTAAAACTCCATAGATCTTCCAGCGAACCGCCGCCGCGCCCGACGATCAGCACATCACACTCTTGTCGCTGATTGGCAAGCTGAATGGCGCGAATAATTTGCATTGGCGCCTCTTCGCCCTGCACCTGACTCGGATAAATCACCACCGGCAGTGCGGGATCGCGCCGCTGTAGCACCTGCAAGATATCGTGCAGCGCCGCACCGCTGGGTGAAGTAATGACGCCGACACTGCTGGCTGGGCGGGGGAGTGCCTGTTTGAACGACTGATCGAACAAGCCTTCTGACGCTAACCGCTGCTTAAGCTGTTCGAACTGCTGTTGCAGCAGGCCATCGCCTGCGGGTTGCATGCTCTCTGCCAGCAGTTGGTAATCACCGCGTGGTTCATACAGGGTGATCGTGGCGCGCAGCAGCACCTGCTGTCCGTTTTGCGGGCGAAACGTCACACGCCGATTGCTGGTGCGAAACATGGCGCAGCGTACCTGGGCGCGTTCATCTTTCAGGGTGAAGTACCAGTGGCCGGAGGCGGGCTGGTACAAGTTGGATATCTCGCCGCACAGCCAGATTTGCCCCATTTCCATTTCCAACAGTTGCCGGACGGTTTGGTTGAGGCGGCTGACGGTAAAAATAGCGGATGAAGGCGTTTGGGACATGGCGTTGTCTAACCCGATTTAGTGAGCGAGATCAAATTTTAAAACAGAGGGTTAACTAATAGATACTACCTTGCCTGAAAGGTTAATCAAGTTTTTTTAAAAAAAGCTGGAGGCAACCGATTACGCTCTGTATAATGCCACGGCAATATTTTATCGCATCCCCACATGAGATATTGCCCATGCTACGTATTGCCAAAGAAGCACTGACGTTTGATGACGTACTCCTGATCCCAGCTCACTCGACCGCTCTGCCGAACACTGCCGATCTCACCACCCAGCTCACAAAAACGATTCGCCTGAATATTCCTATGCTCTCTGCTGCCATGGATACCGTGACGGAATCCGGTTTGGCCATCGCACTCGCGCAGGAAGGCGGCATCGGTTTCATCCATAAAAACATGTCGATTGAACGCCAGGCGGAAGAAGTCAGCCGCGTGAAGCGTCACGAAAGCGGCGTTGTTGTCGATCCGCAAACTGTAACGCCAACCACCACGCTGCGTGAGGTCAAAGCGCTGACCGAGCGTAACGGCTTTGCTGGTTACCCGGTAGTGACCGACGATAACGAATTGGTTGGTATTATCACCGGTCGTGACGTGCGTTTTGTGACTGATTTGGAACGCCCGGTAAGCGCCGTTATGACGCCGAAAGAGCGTTTGGTGACGGTGCGTGAAGGTGAAGCGCGTGACGTGGTGCTGCAAAAAATGCACGAGAAACGCGTTGAGAAAGCGCTGGTCGTGGATGACAGTTTCCATCTGCTCGGCATGATCACCGTCAAAGACTTCCAGAAAGCAGAGCGTAAACCTAACGCCTGTAAAGACGAACACGGTCGCCTGCGCGTCGGTGCGGCGGTTGGTGCGGGTGCGGGCAATGAAGAGCGCGTCGATGCGCTGGTTGCAGCCGGTGTTGACGTGCTGCTGATCGACTCCTCGCACGGTCACTCTGAGGGCGTGTTGCAGCGCATTCGTGAAACACGTGCCAAATACCCCGATCTGCAAATTATCGGCGGCAACGTTGCCACTGGTGCTGGTGCCAAAGCGCTGGCTGAAGCGGGCGTGAGCGCTGTGAAAGTGGGGATTGGCCCCGGCTCTATTTGTACTACCCGTATCGTTACCGGCGTAGGTGTACCGCAGATCACTGCGATCTCCGACGCGGTAGAAGCGATTGAAGGGACTGGCATTCCGGTTATCGCCGATGGTGGCATCCGTTTCTCCGGTGATATCGCCAAAGCCATCGCTGCCGGTGCAGCCTGTGTCATGGTAGGTTCTATGCTGGCGGGGACGGAAGAGTCTCCGGGCGAGATCGAGCTGTATCAAGGCCGTTCCTTTAAATCTTACCGTGGTATGGGCTCGCTGGGCGCCATGTCCAAAGGTTCTTCTGACCGTTATTTCCAAAGCGATAATGCGGCAGATAAGCTGGTGCCGGAAGGGATCGAAGGGCGTGTGGCTTACAAGGGCCGCCTGAAAGAGATCGTGCATCAACAGATGGGTGGCCTGCGTTCCTGCATGGGCTTGACCGGTTGCGGTACCATTGACGCATTGCGCACTCAGGCCGAGTTTGTTCGCATCAGCGGTGCGGGCATTCAGGAAAGCCACGTGCACGATGTGGCCATCACCAAGGAATCTCCGAACTATCGGATGGGTTGATTTGGCCCACAGGCCAATCTGCCGATGTGATGGCTGATTTGACAGAAACCCGGTAAACTTCGCCGGGTTCTCTTATTTTTTGCTTCTTACGTATTTTGGAATACGCCTCTCATGACAGAAAATATTCATCAACACCGCATACTCATTCTGGATTTTGGTTCGCAGTACACGCAGCTGGCCGCGCGCCGCGTACGTGAACTGGGCGTTTATTGCGAACTCTGGGCATGGGACGTTACCGAAGCACAGATTCGCGAATTTAACCCGAACGGCATTATCCTGTCCGGTGGTCCGGAAAGCACCACCGAGCACAACAGCCCACGCGCGCCGGAATATGTGTTCCAGGCCGGTGTGCCAGTGCTGGGTGTGTGCTACGGCATGCAGACCATGGCAATGCAACTGGGTGGCCGTGTGGAAAGCTCTAGCGAGCGTGAGTTTGGTTATGCTCAGGTCGAAGTCAAAACGGAAAGCGCGCTGCTGCGTGATATTCAAGATGCGCTGAGTGAAAGCGGTGCGCCGCTGCTGGACGTCTGGATGAGCCACGGCGATAAAGTGACGGCCATTCCGTCCGGTTTCGCTACCGTTGCCAGCACCGATACCTGCCCGTTTGCCATTATGGCTAACGAAGAGAAACGCTTTTACGGCGTACAGTTCCACCCGGAAGTCACCCACACCCGTCAGGGACAGCGCATGCTGGAACGCTTTGTGCGTGACATCTGTCACTGTGATGCGCTGTGGACGCCGGCAAAAATTATCGATGACGCGATAGTGCGCCTGCGTGAACAGATTGGTAACGACCGCGTTATTCTGGGCCTGTCCGGTGGTGTCGATTCTTCTGTTACAGCGATGCTGCTGCACCGTGCCATTGGCGATCGTTTGACCTGCGTGTTCGTGGATAACGGCCTGCTGCGTTTGAACGAAGCGGATCAGGTGTTGGAAATGTTCGGCGATCACTTTGGTCTGAATATCGTGCACGTGGCTGCGGAAGATCGTTTCCTGTCTGAATTGGCGGGTGAAAACGATCCTGAAGGCAAACGCAAAATCATTGGTCGCGTGTTCGTCGAAGTGTTCGATGAAGAAGCGAGCAAGCAGACCGAGGTGAAATGGCTGGCGCAGGGCACCATTTATCCTGATGTGATTGAATCTGCGGCGTCCAAAACGGGCAAAGCGCACGTCATCAAGTCTCACCACAACGTGGGTGGCTTGCCGAAAGAGATGAAACTGGGTCTGGTTGAGCCGCTGAAAGAGCTGTTCAAAGACGAAGTGCG
This sequence comes from Symbiopectobacterium purcellii, assembly GCF_052050035.1. Taxonomy (GTDB): domain Bacteria; phylum Pseudomonadota; class Gammaproteobacteria; order Enterobacterales; family Enterobacteriaceae; genus Symbiopectobacterium; species Symbiopectobacterium purcellii_A. The sequence continues at coordinate 122,306 of NZ_CP189882.1, read as the reverse complement.
TAAAATTGGTCTCGAACTGGGCTTGCCGTACAACATGCTGTATCGCCATCCGTTCCCCGGTCCAGGTCTTGGGGTGCGCGTGCTGGGCGAAGTGAAGAAAGAGTACTGCGATTTGCTGCGCCGTGCCGATGCCATCTTCATCGAAGAACTGCACAATGCGGACCTGTACCACAAGGTAAGCCAAGCCTTTACCGTGTTCTTGCCAGTGCGTTCCGTTGGCGTGATGGGCGACGGTCGTAAATATGACTGGGTGGTCTCTCTGCGTGCGGTTGAAACGATCGACTTTATGACCGCGCACTGGGCACACCTGCCTTATGACTTCCTGGGGCGCGTTTCCAACCGCATCATCAACGAAGTCGACGGCATTTCCCGCGTGGTGTATGATGTGTCAGGCAAGCCGCCTGCAACGATCGAGTGGGAATAACCCCCTTAGTATATAGCGGAGTGCTCCGGTCAACGGCATTAAGCCCAGTGGCATAGGCGATATGATCTCAGCGGAGAATGTTCTGTGACATTCTCCGCGAGTTTTATACCCGCCATACTTCACGTTGCCGGTGCGTTGGCTGCACTCGTTCACCTGAATCACTGACTTGTGTAAGCCCATCGGGATGAATGAACCTCGTCCCTGAGGTTCACCCTACGGGCCCGCGCAAGCGCTGTTCAAAACGTAAACGTTTTGTCCTGCAACTCGAATTATTTAAGGATATAGCGCATTTCGCGACCCAAACCTTAGAGAAGCGGATTGATTTTACTGATCAAGATATTGCCATTAATGCCTTTTATCGTCCCGTGAGATGAATATTCCCAGAAACTCCAGTTTCCTTTTCCCCAGGGATATAAGGTATCAGGGGAGTCAGGCTGTGTTCTCCAGTGTTCGGGCCAGATTTTTATTTTCCGAAAGAAATCATCATGCAATTCCCATGCAACGCTGTTCTTCCAGGTATCAATATTGGTTTTGATGTACAAATTATTGGTGCAGATGGGAAGGTCTGAATCAATAATATGTTGTATCAGCTGATAAAGGTTATTCGCCATTTCATTTTTGGTGGCAGTCTTATTACTTCCGACCTTATTATTGACTTCAAAGGCAAAAGCATCTTTGTTAGTAAAACCCGCCTCTTTCAGCGTGTTTACGGCTTTGTTGAATAATTTAAGATACTGATTTATATAAGCATTATAAAATTTCAACGACTAATTTTTCCTCTCGGAATGCTTTTTATTGTGCTAACTATTTGATTTGTCGTTCTAACAAAATACATTCTCTGTAAATGCATTCTAACTAAAGAAGATGTAAATCAAACGGTTAAATTATTCAACAAAGCCGGAGAAGGCATCATAATCAGCCGCTGGCGGGTGAGGAAACTCATGCAGGAAGAGGGGCTGGTCTGCCGACAGCGCCGGACTTATAAGGTCACGACAAAACCCCGCCCGGGTGCAGAGGTGGCCCCAGACCTGCTGAACCAGAATTTTAACCCGCCGGGGCCAAATCAGGTGTGGGCGAGTGACATCACGTATCTGAAGACCGGTGAAGGCTGGCTGTATCTGGCGGCTATTATGGATTTGTACTCCCGGCAGATAGTGGGCTGGCAGGTGGACAGACGGATGACCTCATCGCTGGTCTGCGGGGCCCTGATGAAGGCATATAACCTGCGAGCTCCCCCGCCGGGCCTGGTGGTGCATACGGACAGGGGGGCGCAGTACACGGGACAACGCTTTCAGGCGCTGCTGAGCAGCTACAGGCTGAGGAGCAGTATGGGAGACGTGGGTGCCTGCTGGGATAATGCGGTGATGGAGCGCTTCTGGGGCAGTCTGAAACATGAATGGTTGCTGCTGGTACCCCAGCCAACACGGGCTTACATGGAGCAGGATGTGGCGACGTATATCCGCTACTACAACCTAGACAGGCATCATGCCGCTAACGGGGACCTGTCTCCGGTGCGTTATGAACAAATGGCTGAGAAAAAAGTGTCCTGATTTACTTGACCAGTGCAGTTTTCCTGTCGCGCCTTCATCAGGGTCGCTATCAGCCTGTCCAGCGGCATGAACATCACCCGATGCCCTGCATCCGCCGCTTTCACGCCCAGCGCCACCGCCAGATGCGTTTTGCCCACGCCCGGTGGACCCAGCAGGATCACGTTTTCGCTTCGTTCTACGAACGCCAGGCCGGCAAGCTCTCTCACCACCTTACGGTCGATGCCCGGCTGGAAGCTGAAGTCGAATTGCTCCAGCGTTTTCACCCAGGGGAGCCGGGCTTGCTTCAGCCGGGACTCCATACCGCGTTGATGGCGCCCGCTCCATTCCTGTTGCAGCGCTCGGCACAGGAACTCGCGGTATAGCCAAGCGACATTATTTTGATAACAGCCAGCTATGCTTCTTTGCCGCATATCAGGGCATAGGATGTAATCATTTTTAAGTCGGTTGGCTATAGTTGAGTTCTTCCTTCGCCGCCTGCTCCAGCAGGCTTTCTACCTGGTACCCCAGATGCTCCATTTTCAGACGGCCCAGCATCGTCTCCAGTTCATGCATCACAGCAGCTCCTCATAAGCACTCAGCGGACGGTGTTCTACCATGCTCACCTGTTGCCACAGCGGTGCATGGTGCTCCGGAACGGTCTGCCACCCGGTACCGCGGTTGTTCAGGCGATAAGTGGCCACAAGCTGCTCATTGCCGTAGATCCTCAGCTCATCATCCAGCGTGATCCGGATTGAGACCGGGCGGCCACACCAGGCCTCCGGCACGGAGTAACGATTACCCCGCACCTCGATATAGCCGTCCCAGGCCACATGACGGATGTCGAAGTAGCTGGTATCGAAGTCCGTTGCTGGCAACGCCTGCAGGTGCCCTTTTTCTTCCTCGAAGCGGGTCGCCGGCGTTTGCCGGAACTGGCGCAGTTCGCGCTGGTCCGCGACCTCGGCAAGCCACTGCTCCAGCAACTGGTTAACGTGCGCGAAGCTGTCGAACTGCGTGTAACGGACAAAGAAGTTGTATTTGAGGTAGTCGACCATGCGTTCAACCTTGCCCTTGGTTCGCGCGCGGCGGGGGCGACACGCCCGGGGCTGGAAGTCATAGTGCTGCGCCAGTTGCAGGAAGCCTGCGTTGAACACCACATTGCCGTTGTGATTTTTCAGCACGGCCGCTTTCTGATTATCGACCAGCACGGTTTTCACGCCGCCACCGAAGTAACGGAAGGCCCGCACCAGGGACTCATAGGTGTGCTCCGCATCCTGGCTCGGTGCCGCAAAGACGTGGAGGCGACGCGAGTAACCCAGCGTGTTCACGGCGAAGTTGATTTTGCAGCGTTCACCAGACACCTCCGCCTCGATTTCTCCCCAGTCATGCTGTAACTGGTTGTAGTGGTCAACTAAATTTGGCCACCCTACCTGACTGTTGATGGAACAGCCGTTCTGATTCATTTGGTGTTAACCCACCGTTATACCAGTGAGGTCTGACATCGCTATAATAATGGGTTATGTAGCGAATAATGGATGATTGAGCAGTACTAAAGCTTTGGTAGCCAGTCGTTGGCACCCATTCAGTATTCAGACTACGGAAGAATCGCTCCATCGGACTATTATCCCAACAATTTCCTCTGCGACTCATACTTTGGGTCATCTGATAACGCCACAATGCCTGCCTATACTGACGACTGGTGTAATGGCTTCCTTGGTCACTATGAAACATGAATTGTTTGGGATGCCCACGCAGTTCCCAAGCCATTTGTAGTGCTTTGGCTGTTAATTCTGAATCTGGCGAAAACGACATTGCCCAACCCACGGGTTTTCGGGCAAATAAATCTAATACCACCGCCAGATACGCCCATCGGTCGCCTGTCCAAATATAGGTTACATCGCCGCACCAAACCTGGTCAGGCTTGGTAACAGCGAACTGCCTATTGAGCAGATTTGGAATATCAATACGTTCATTTCCACCGCGGTTGTATAGCCAAGCGACATTATTTTGATAACAGCCAGCTATGCTTCTTTGCCGCATATCAGGGCATAGGATGTAATCATTTTTAAGTCGGTTGGCTATATTGATGTTTTCTTGTTTGGCAACTAACGAGGGTTAATTCTTTCATCAACTTACCCGCTAACCACCGCCCAAGTTTCACGTCGTGTGTATTGGTAACCATCGTGGCGATAGTCCTTGCGCCCGCAGACCCGCCACTAACGTTCCACGCTTCGCTGACCAGGCTACGTTTTATCGTCCGCTGGCTTTGTTGAATAATTTAAAATACTGATTTAAATGGGTATTATAAAATTTTAACGACTAAATTTTACTACCGTAATGCTTTTTATTGTGCTAACTATTTGATTTATCGCTCTAACAAAATACATTTTCTGTACATGCATCCCACCTAAAGAAGTTGTAAATCAAAACGTTAAATTATTCAACAAAGCCTCGTCCGCTCAATATCTGGCTCCTTAGGTCGACACCAATAGCGATAACTGCTTCGGTGAGCATTAAAAATACGACACAACGCTTTCACTGGATAAAGCGCTCTTAGCTTTTCAACTACCGAGAATTTTTCAGTGAGTCGGACATTAAGAGCGCAGTAGCCTTTTTTAAGATGGCATTTTCCATTTCCAGTCGGTGGATTTTTTTCTTCATTTCTCTGAACTCAATTTGTTCAGGTGTTAATGGCAGACCAGGGCCCCATTCCCACTCGAAACGCAACAAAACGGTAGAGGCTTATGCCACCAGTAAGTGCGTTAAAAATACCTCATTGGGGGAACGATAGACCAGCGATTTTCTGCCCCTTGTATTGAGTATGTGTTCGAGTTCGGCAATCTTACGATGACTGACCTGACTGAAGTCTGTTCCCTTTGGGTAAAAACGGGCTTTGTTGAATAATTTAACCGTTTGATTTACATCTTCTTTAGTTAGAATGCATTTACAGAGAATGTATTTTGTTAGAACGACAAATCAAATAGTTAGCACAATAAAAAGCATTCCGAGAGGAAAAATTAGTCGTTGAAATTTTATAATGCTTATATAAATCAGTATCTTAAATTATTCAACAAAGCCTCGTGCAGAGCGAATTCAGGGCCGTTATCAGCTGTTAGGGTCTTAAACTTGCAAAAGGTATTAGCTTCAATGTCCCTGAAAGCAGCAACCACAGTCTCCGCACGCTTATTAGGCAGTTTGCGAATGATGACGGTTTTCAATGCTTTATCTACGATGGTTAACAAGAATGACTTCTGGTCTTTGCCAAAAATAGTGTCAATTTCGAAGTGGCCAGGCTCCTGTTTAAGCTCGGCTTGAGCTGGGCGATACTCAATACCAACACGGTTGGGAATAGGGCCTGATTTGAGGTTTTCGGCATTGTACCTGTAACGTTTTCCCCGATGAGGAAGTTGCTGATATAGCTCCCCGCCAGCCTGTCTCTCCTGCCGGATATAGCGATATAGCGTATTCTTGCTGACAGATATACCGAATTCCAGGTGCAAACGGCCACTGATGATTTCAGGTAAAGAGTGAGTGGAAAGCGCCTGCCTGATGAAGTTCTGAATGTGTGGCTCCAACGGGTAAAAAGCATTGTTTGGCAGAGGCTTATGACGGCGTTCCCGGGCCAGAGTGTCCGCCCTTCTACAGCAGTAGACACCATTGAAAGTAGGGTCGGTATTGCGTCTGAGTTCCCTGCTGATGGTCGAGCGAGGCAGAGCAAGCTCTCTGGCGATGGTAGCTTGGTTGACACCTTCACCACGCCGTTTTTCGATGTAGAACCGTTCTTTCTGAGTCAGATGTTTGCCCCATTCCCAGTCGAAATGCAACAAAGTGACCCACTGGCCAGACCCGGATAAAATCACCGTTCTGGCCCTACTGGAGATCCCGTTGCATGCAGGGAAAACATCTGACTCACAAAGAGCGGTTCTACATCGAAAAACGGCGTGGTGATGGGGTTAACCAGGCCACCATCGCCCGGGAACTGGAGCTTCCTCGTTCTACCATCAGCAGGGAGCTCAGACGCAATACCGACGCCGCTTTCAACGGGGTCTATTCCTGCAGAAGGGCCGAAACGTTGGCCAGAGGGCGGCGGCAGAAAACAGGGCCGGACAGCGTGATTAACCAGCTTGAACCGCACATTCAGGACTTTATCAGAACGGCGCTGTCTACCCACACCTCACCTGAGGTCATCAGTGGGCGCCTGGTCCTGGAATTTGGCCTGTCCGTCAGCAAGAACTCGCTCTATCGCTATATCCAGCAGGAGCGCCGGGCCGGCGGTGAGCTGTATCAGCAGCTCCCTCATCGGGGTAAACGGTATAACTATCAGACCGATGAGAACAAACGCGGTCCTATTCCCAACCGTGTTGGCATTGAGCAGCGGCCGGCCGTTGCTGACCTCAAGCAGGAACCCGGGCATTTCGAGATTGACACCATCTTTGGCAAAGATCAGAAATCATTCCTGCTGACGGTGGTCGATAAAGCCGTCAAGCTGGTCATCATTCGCAAACTGCCCAACAAGCGAGCAGAGACAGTGGTAGCGGCCTTCAGGGACATCGTTGCCAATACCTTCTGCGAGTTTAAAACCCTGACTGCTGACAACGGTTCTGAATTTTCCCAGCACGGGGAAATTACAAAAGTCACGGGGGCACCGGTCTACTTTGCCCGGCCATATCATTCCTGGGAACGCGGGTTGAATGAGCATACCAACGGGCTGATACGGCGTTTTTACCCGAAGGGAACGGACTTCAATTATGTCACCCATCGCAAGGTTGCAGCACTCGAACACCTGCTCAATACGCGAGGCCGAAAATCGCTGGGTTATCGTTCTCCAAATGAGGTATTTTTAACGCACTTACAGGCGGCATAATGCACTACCGTTTTGTTGCGTTTCGACTGGGAATGGGGCTTTTCCCTGCATGCAACAGGCTCTCCAGTATGGCCAGAACGGTGATTTTATCCGACTCTGGCAAGTGGGTCACTTTGTTGCGTTTCGAGTGGGAATGGGGCCTGTCAGCTACGTTTGGGAACTGCTGATAGTGATTGGCTTTGTTCATACTGGCCTGATGTCTGCGCTGCTTTACAGCGCGGTACAAAAAATTCCGACAATATTGGTCGCTGGGCTGGCTTTTATCTACCCCGTCGTAGCTATAGCCAAGCGACATTATTTTGATAACAGCCAGCTATGCTTCTTTGCCGCATATCAGGGCATAGGATGTAATCATTTTTAAGTCGGTTGGCTATATTTTGGTCGATGCCTGGGTGTTGCATCGGCCATTATAGCTAAACGACTTAATTTTGATTACATTATTTAAATGAGCTATTCAATTGATTTTAGACGTAAAGTGATATCTACACGGAAAAACGAAGGGTTGAGTATCCGAGAAACAGCGAAGCAATTTCGGATTGGCCCTGCCTCTGTATCGCGTTGGATTAATCAAATAGAGTCAAAAGCATCGACCACGCGTCAGCGAAAGATCGATAAATCCGAGTTGATAAAAGATGTTGAACAATATCCAGATGCTTACCAAAAAGAACGTGCAGAGCGTTTTGGCGTTTGTCAGAAGGCCATTTGGCAAGCGCTTAAAAAGCTGGGATTGACCTATAAAAAAAACTCTACGTCATCCGAAAGCCGACGAAAACGCCCGGCAGGGATTTCAACAAAAAAAACAACAGTATGAAAAAGAAGGTAAACCTATTGTTTTTATTGATGAAAGTGGTTTTTCACACGATGCCCCACGGACTCACGGCTATTCCCCAAAAGGTCAACGGTGTTTTGGCCTGAAGAACTGGGGAGCTAGGGGAAGAACAAATGTTATCGGCGCTTTATTAGGCACAACGCTGTTTGCTATCGGATTATTTGATATCAATATTAACAGCGATGTTTTCTATGCCTGGGTCACACAAGTCCTTATCCCAGTACTCCCTAAAAACAGTGTAATCATGATGGACAATGCCACTTTTCACAAAAAACATAATATTCAACAAGTCATCATCGATGCAGGGTATATGGTGGAGTATTTGCCTACATATTCGCCAGATCTTAACCCAATTGAGCATAAATGGGCACAAGCAAAAAGCAAAAAAAGAGAGATGGGTTGCGATACAGAGAGTTTGTTCTCAGTCCATATGGTGTAATCAAAATTAAGTCGCTTGGCTATAAATGGGGAGCAGTTGACAGGAGCGCTGATCGTTCTGGCAGCGGTTGCTGGCATTAATCTCCGGTGGCGTTTTTCCCCCAAAAGCAACCGCGCTAATCCCCCTCATTAACGCGTTATGCTGGCCTGCATGAATGTTGACCAGGGTCAGCATTCATTAGGGCGGGTTCAGGCTACGATGCGGTTCCGTTCCGATATTTTTTCGCTATGCCCGTCATACTTCAAGTTGCAGGTGTGTTGGCTGCACTCGTTATTTGGTCCATCCCTGGACCTCACCGCGAACGAGGCTGCCGCAAGCGCTGTTCAAAACGTAAACGCGTTGTCCTGCAACGCGAATTATCTAGGGTATAAAGGATCGGTTTTCAGGATGAAAACAGGGTGCAACAATACGTAGGCGGTTTCGTGTTTATAACAGGGGGGACGTTCAATGCTAGATCATTTAAGTGTTCCGGTGACAGATATTGATCGCAGTCGGCAGTTTTATTAAAGCGCGCTGGCACCGTTAGGTTATCGTCTGATTAAAAATTTTGATCATGCGATAAGTTTTGGCGTGTTGGAAGGATATGGAAAGTCCAGCGATCCTGGCGGTGAATTTTGGATCTATCAGGGAAAAGCATTACCTTGTCCGGCGACGCATTTTGCATTTAGTGCTGAGACGCGCGATGTGGTTGATGCATTTTATCATGCGGCAATCGAGGCTGGCGCACAGGATAATGGCAAGCCGGGAATTCGAGCGCTGTATCATGCCCATTATTATGCGGCATTCGTCCGCTATCCTGATGGATATAACATCGAAGCCGTCTTTCATCGTGCTATTGCGTCTTAGGGATATCACTTCTTTTGTTGGCTGCAAACGATCAAAGAAAGTCGGATACTGATTGATACGCATGCTAATACACCAGCGGTATTAATTTTTCCGCCATTTTAATCGAGTCTTTGGCGGATAAAAACTTTTCGTCAAGGAAGGTGAAACGCCGAGGGTGATAACGATTGCAGATTAGAAAAGATATGCATGGAGTACAACGTTGCTCCATGCATAACAAGACAAGTGATGCGCGCTAATACGGCAATGAAGAGAACAAATTAAATCTCGAAATCTTCCAGCGTTTTGCTTCCGCCATCAATGGCTTCACGGATCGCTTTAGGCGTGCGGCCTTGGCCGGTCCAGGTTTGCTCGGTGCCATTCTCATCAATATATTTATATTTCGCCGGACGAGGATCGCGTTTGGCCTTAGCCGGTTTGGATTTCACGCTCTCCAGCAGTTCAGACGGATCAATACCGTCTTCAAGAAGCTGAGCACGAATGGCATCCAGTTTTGCCAAACGTTCTGCCTGCTCTTTCTGAATTTTGCTGTCTTCTTCGCGGCGCTCTTCCACAATTGCAGTGAATTTGCTTAACAGCTCTTCCAGGGTTTCAAGATCGGTATCTCGGGCCTGAGTGCGAAGAGAACGAATATTACTTAGCACGTCAAAACTCATCATGGTGTTCCTTTAAAAAGAAGAGACATTATTAGCTTACAAGATATTTTTTGATTTTCCAATATACACCAGATACGCTGACATGAAATATTTTTTTATAGCGCCTTATGTAAAAAAATGCGTAACACGAGACGCAGGTAAAGCACGAGCGTTAATCGTTAGCTGGTTAATAACACAACGCCTTGCGGTTGCCTCTCTTTATTAATTCATCACTCAACCATACCTACTTAAGCTGGGTTGTCTGTTCACGGCATTGGCATCCCTAATCCCTTGCCGGTGTCAACTTATCGGGGCGATCTCATTTTCCCTGGTGCGTAACACTAATTATTTAAGGGTATAAGCGCGACGGGAAGAATATAATGCCAGCGTGGCATACGCAGAGCGGAAGGAAAACTGGGTGGTTAAGTGTGAAAAACCGTAACAGGTTGCTTTCCTTTTACTCAGTGGGGAATGAATGCCTTGCCATGCCATGCCGTCGCCCTTTGACGGTAGGCAAATACAAATCAATTTACACACTCTGGTTTGATGATTATCCTGAATATGCTTTGCTGTGGCAGTCCCACAGTAAATTGATGTTGCGATGACTCGGGGTGCCCTTCTTTGTGAAGGCTGAGAAATACCCGTACCACCTGATCTGGATAATGCCAGCGTAGGGAAGTCTCGGTATTCCGATCGGCTACCGTCTTCTTGCACGCCGGTTGGGAGTGATAATGAACGACCTGCCCACCGATTTTTCTGCTGCCCATGCGGCGGCAGTTTTTCACGATTTCTCAACGGCTTCACCGTTAGTCCATTGCCTGACCAACGATGTGGTCCAGTCTTTTACCGCCAATGTTTTGCTGGCGCTCGGTGCCTCTCCCGCGATGGTCGTGGATCCGGGCGAGGCTGCACATTTTGCTGCGTTGGCCGATGCACTACTGATCAACGTAGGGACCTTAGAATCAACGCGCGCTGATGTGATGTTGGCCGCTGTGCATAGCGCGAATCAAGCGGGGAAACCTTGGGTTCTGGACCCTGTCGCCGTCGGTGGGTTGCGCTTTCGCACTGACTTTGTGCGTGAATTGCTGCCTTGCAAACCGGCAGCGATTCGTGGCAATGCCTCGGAAATTATCGCGCTGACAGGCCTTGCTTCTCAGGGGCGAGGTGTTGACAGCCTGGATGCCTCCATTACTGCCATTCCGGCCGCGCGCGAACTGGCGGCGCGCTGGTCAACCGTGGTAGCGGTGACGGGAGAGGTGGACTACGTAACGGACGGTGTGCGCCTCTGGGCAGTGAACGGCGGCCATTCGGTGATGACGCGTGTAGTGGGCACGGGGTGCGCACTCTCCGCTGTCGTTGCGGCATTTTGTGCACGCGGCGTGGACAGATTATCTCAGGTTGCGACCGAGTGTGCCGTAATGGCGCGAGCCGGGGAGCAAGCCGCCGCACAGGCTAGTGGGCCGGGCAGTTTTACACCTGCATTTTTGGATGCGCTTGCTCGATTGCGCCAGGAGGCACAGACATGTGCCTTATAAAAGAGAACGCTCCCCGAATAAATGCATTAACGATAGCAGGCACTGATCCTAGCGGTGGCGCAGGGATCCAGGCCGATCTTAAAACGTTTTCTGCCCTACGCGCCTACGGCACCAGTGTGATCACCTCGCTGGTGGCGCAAAATACGCAGGGAGTGCAGTCGGTTTATCGTATTGAACCTGATTTTGTGGCGGCTCAACTGGATTCAGTGTTGAGCGATGTGCGTATCGACAGCGCGAAGATCGGCATGCTGGCGCAAAGTGATATTGTAGAAGCCGTTGCTGAGCGCCTGCAACGCTATGCTGTCCCTTATATTGTGCTGGATACGGTGATGCTGGCGAAAAGTGGCGATCCTCTACTGGCACCTGAAGCGGTCGCCGCGATTCGTGAGACGCTGCTGCCGCGTGTGTCACTGATAACCCCCAATCTGCCTGAGGCGGCGGCGCTGTTGGCGTGCAATGCGGCGACGACAGAAAGTGAGATGAAAGCACAAGGGCAAGGGCTGCTGGAAATGGGGTGTCAGGCCGTGTTGATCAAGGGGGGCCATTTGAGTGACACGGAGAGCCCGGACTGGCTGTTTCAGCGTGGGCACGCACCGCAACGTTTCTGCGCACCACGGGTAAACACACGGCACACGCATGGCACAGGATGCACCTTGTCTGCGGCGCTGGCGGCGTTGCGTCGCCGCCACAACGATTGGGAAAATACGGTGCAAGCGGCGAAACATTATCTCCAGCATGCATTACTGGCGGCAGATTCATTGGCGGTGGGGCAGGGTATTGGGCCCGTGCATCATTTTCATCAATGGTGGTAGTCCACTATGTGTGAAACGGTCGGCGGCGATAAGCCGCCGACATTGTGGTTTGATGTCAGTAAGCGTGTTGCTTAATAGTGAAATAAGGGTGTTTCGGTGATTGAAGTAAATTTTACGCTGTTCTGAGATGGAAATTCCAAAGACCGGCGCTAAGGAGTAAGAAGGTATCATCAATAAAGGGTCTACGATTCCGTAAAATTTGGGTCATGCAACCGAGGCGCTTGATACCCGCGATGGCGTGTTCAACTGTAATACGGATGCCCGAGATTATTTTATTTTCTTGTTTTTGTTCAGGCGATAAAGGTCTTTTTCGAGTTCCTTTTTTTGGGATTTGTGTATTAGGATGCTGTTTATCTATACCTTGAAAACCGGTATCTGCCCAGATGGTTACCTCAGGAGGAATATGGCGAATTATATCGACTTTATCGAGTAAGCGTTTATCGTGACGGCGCCCATTTTTGCTCATGGGGATAAATCCAATTTGCCTTGTTTCGTCAGTCATAATAAGCGCTTTTCGAGTGGTCTGTCTTTTCTTTCCCGAATACATTTTTTTTCGCCGACGCAGATTCTTAGGCTTTTGGACAGGTCGCTCTGTCCCATCAATAAAGACGTCTTTAACTCCAGGAAAGGCGCGAAAAAATTCCTCAGCAGAGCGAATTTGACGAGCGGGCAAAACACATTCTCGCCCCAAGGTCATCTCTAAAACCGGCAATAATATTTTTACCCAGCGACATACCCGTGTTCTATCTAAACCAAAAAGAAGTCCTTGCAAATCATAGGTCGGATAACATTTTAAATACAATAAAATAAAAAGCAGTTTATCTAATGGGGTTGGGATAAATCCTTTCTGCCCTGCACCCATCTGCCGCTCGTGATCTTTTCGATTCTTTTTCCGATAAATCAAATAACAAGCTGAAAATTCAGCGGCTAAATTTTTCAATTCTTCGACTGATAATCCAATGATTGCTTTACATAAACGATTATCTCGTAACAACCGCTCTTTGTTGATCATTTCAAACCTTTATTCTCTAAGTTAAACCTCTTTTTATTCTCAATAGCCTGACAAAAAATGCAAGTCTCTATTCAGCAACTAGTTTAGTGATTTCAGAAGGTGATGATCCTGGCGGTAAACCTGTTTAGCAATAGCAAACGGCACAACAGCACTGATGCAATAAACACCGATACCAGCAGAACAAATTTCAGGTTGACGTAGTTAAAGTCATATAGCGTGCTAATGAAATAAAACACGCTGTAATGCACAATATAAACGCCGATCATTGCCGGGCCAATAAACTCGACGACGTAAGTTATAATTTTGTTTTTTATGGTGATATTTTCAAGCACAATGAATAATGCCAAACACATGGTCAGCAGATGCAGATGTTCAAGCAGCAGCCAGGGGGTGACAATATTCTGCGTGTGGGTGGATAGAAAGCGTTCGTAAAAGAACATCGAGATGCCTACGGGTATCACCATCATGCGAGCCAGCCAGATGATACCGGTTTGGTGGGTAAACCGCCTGCCTGCGGCGGGTCCCAACATTCTTCCGGCTTTGTTGAATAATTTAAGATACTGATTTATATAAGCATTATAAAATTTCAACGACTAATTTTTCCTCTCGGAATGCTTTTTATTGTGCTAACTATTTGATTTGTCGTTCTAACAAAATACATTCTCTGTAAATGCATTCTAACTAAAGAAGATGTAAATCAAACGGTTAAATTATTCAACAAAGCCCATTCTTCCCACAATATAGTACCCTCCCCATACCCAGATAAATGAATAGCTGTGTATAAAGAGTGGGTCATCGCGCATATCTAATGGGCTGAATATATCGAATAAAAGAATAATGGCGAGTAAGATCGAAAAAATGCCAATGTCATTTTTACATTATGTATTGCCTTAATGATAAGGGGGTAGATGATGTAAATTATGCCAATGGTTAACATTATTCCATTTTGCAGTATGTATCCCTGCTGAATATATTAGAATGTAATCAGTGACAGGATAATATTCCAAAAGACGATGATGAATACCACGTTTTTGATTTTTATCCTGACCTCTTTTTTGGTCAGGTTGTCGATATTGTCAAAATAACCAATAAGGATGAAAAAAACAATGGCTTAGAAATTGTTGAGAGAAAGTAAAGAACACTCATGGCGTTAGCATTAGGCTGTGTCCCTTAATTGCTTGAGCTATAGTATCCATCTGTTTCTAAGACACTTTGGATTATGGCTCGCTACGATCTTTCTGATGAAGCATGGGCAATCATTGAGCCCTTGTTACCAACCGTTTTGACATCTCCGCAGGCAGGCCGGCCATGGGCAGAACATCGCAAAATCGTCAACGGCATGTTCTGGATACTGTGTTCAGGTGCCCCATGGCGTGATTTACCTGAACGTTACGGCCCATGGAAAACCGTTTATAACCGTTTCAATAGATGGTCAAAGTCTGGAGTTATTAACATTATTTTTAATAGGTTATAGCCAAGCGACTTAATTTTGATTACACCATATGGACTGAGAACAAACTCTCTGTATCGCAACCCATCTCTCTTTTTTTTGCTTTTTGCTTGTGCCCATTTATGCTCAATTGGGTTAAGATCTGGCGAATATGTAGGCAAATACTCCACCATATACCCTGCATCGATGATGACTTGTTGAATATTATGTTTTTTGTGAAAAGTGGCATTGTCCATCATGATTACACTGTTTTTAGGGAGTACTGGGATAAGGACTTGTGTGACCCAGGCATAGAAAACATCGCTGTTAATATTGATATCAAATAATCCGATAGCAAACAGCGTTGTGCCTAATAAAGCGCCGATAACATTTGTTCTTCCCCTAGCTCCCCAGTTCTTCAGGCCAAAACACCGTTGACCTTTTGGGGAATAGCCGTGAGTCCGTGGGGCATCGTGTGAAAAACCACTTTCATCAATAAAAACAATAGGTTTACCTTCTTTTTCATACTGTTGTTTTTTTTGTTGAAATCCCTGCCGGGCGTTTTCGTCGGCTTTCGGATGACGTAGAGTTTTTTTTATAGGTCAATCCCAGCTTTTTAAGCGCTTGCCAAATGGCCTTCTGACAAACGCCAAAACGCTCTGCACGTTCTTTTTGGTAAGCATCTGGATATTGTTCAACATCTTTTATCAACTCGGATTTATCGATCTTTCGCTGACGCGTGGTCGATGCTTTTGACTCTATTTGATTAATCCAACGCGATACAGAGGCAGGGCCAATCCGAAATTGCTTCGCTGTTTCTCGGATACTCAACCCTTCGTTTTTCCGTGTAGATATCACTTTACGTCTAAAATCAATTGAATAGCTCATTTAAATAATGTAATCAAAATTAAGTCGTTTAGCTATATGACTGACGAAACAAGGCAAATTGGATTTATCCCCATGAGCAAAAATGGGCGCCGTCACGATAAACGCTTACTCGATAAAGTCGATATAATTCGCCATATTCCTCCTGAGGTAACCATCTGGGCAGATACCGGTTTTCAAGGTATAGATAAACAGCATCCTAATGGCTTTGTTGAATAATTTAACCGTTTGATTTACATCTTCTTTAGTTAGAATGCATTTACAGAGAATGTATTTTGTTAGAACGACAAATCAAATAGTTAGCACAATAAAAAGCATTCCGAGAGGAAAAATTAGTCGTTGAAATTTTATAATGCTTATATAAATCAGTATCTTAAATTATTCAACAAAGCCCATCCTAATACACAAATCCCAAAAAAAGGAACTCGAAAAAGACCTTTATCGCCTGAACAAAAACAAGAAAATAAAATAATCTCGGGCATCCGTATTACAGTTGAACACGCCATCGCGGGTATCAAGCGCCTCGGTTGCATGACCCAAATTTTACGGAATCGTAGACCCTTTATTGATGATACCTTCTTACTCCTTAGCGCCGGTCTTTGGAATTTCCATCTCAGAACAGCGTAAAATTTACTTCAATCACCGAAACACCCTTATTTCACTATTAAGCAACACGCTTAATGATATCGAGTTTCACCTGTGGGTTTTCTTCCACAAATTTACCCCATAGCGGCGCGAGGTATTTCACGCCGAAGGTTTGCGGTGCACCCACGCGTAATCGCCCATGTACCTCCGCCGAGGAGAGTGTAAAAAGATCTGTGTAAATGGCATTTTGAGGAAAACCTTCAGAGGACAAAAAATGCCTATCAGCAACGAACTTATTGACCAACTGCTTCAGGATTGCCACTCCCCTCAGGAGCTTCTGGGTGAATCAGGCCTACTCAAGGAGCTGACTAAAAGACTGGCGGAACGGGTTCTTCAAGCTGAGATGGAGATACACCTTGGGTATGCTAAGCATGACCCGGCTGGTAATCATTCAGGCAACTCCCGCAATGGCAAGACATCCAAGAGCGTACGTAGCCAAAATGGGGCGCTCGAGCTCGATATTCCGCGCTACCGCAACAGTACCTTCGAGCCGACACTGATCGGTAAGCACGAAAAGCAGCTTAACGGCTTCGATGACCGCATTATTTCTCTCTATTCCAGAGGGCTATCAACCCGTGATATTCAGGCTCACTTTAAAGAAGTCTACGGGGTCGATGTTTCCGCTGGCTTCATTTCTCAAGTGACCAATGCCGTGATGGATGACGTTAAGCGCTGGCAGCAACGGCCGCTGGATGCGTTTTATCCCATTGTTTACCTTGACTGTATTGTGGTCAAAAGCCAGGACGGCGGAGCCGTGACCAACAAGTCTGTTTACTTTGCTCTAGGCATCAACGGCCAGGGCGAAAAAGAGCTGCTGGGGCTATGGATAGCCAAAACCGAGGGGGCCAAGTTCTGGTTATCTGTAATGACAGAACTGAAAAATCGTGGGCTACAGGACATCTTCATCGCCTGCTGCGATGGCCTGAAGGGCTTTCCTGATGCCATTGAAGCTGTTTACCCGCATACGCGGGTACAGCTCTGCATCGTGCATCAGGTGCGGAACTCGCTGCGCTACGTCGGCTGGAAAGAGCGTAAAGCCGTTGCTGCTGACCTCCGCACTATCTATAGTTCCGCAACGCTAGAGGGCGCTGAAGAGGCCCTGGATGCCTTCGCGGCCAAATGGGATGAGCAGTTCCCGACGATCAGCCCATCGTGGAGAAATAATTGGGAACGTCTCATCGTCATTTTTGATTTTCCGCCGGAGATTCGCAAGGTTATCTACACCACCAACGCGATAGAGTCGTTAAATGCTTCATTGCGCAAGATAACGAAAACGCGACGAATATTTCCAACGGATGACTCGGTGCTAAAATTATTCTATCTAGCCTTGCATAATATCTCGGCTAAATGGACCCTACCAATCAGAGACTGGAAACCGGCTATGAGCCAATTCATGTTGATGTATGGAGATCGGATTTCCGGTTAAGCGATGGAGCCATTTACACGAAATTCTTTACAGACTCCCGCCGAGTAGGCGGTAATTTCTGATTCGGCTTCTTTTACCGATGCCAGCAACTCTTTACAGCGCAAATAGTAGTTCTGGCCTTCCTCCGTCAATGATAATCGGCGCGTTGTGCGTTGCAACAGACGCACACCGAGGTACTCCTCTAACTCGGCAACGTGGCGTGACACCACCGGCTTAGATAACGCCACCGTGTCCATAGCACCGACAAAACTGCCTGCCTCAACGACCGCAACAAAGGTGTTCATGGCCTGAAACTTGTCCATCCTGCACTCCGCATGATTGTTTCTATATTAGAGATAATTCATCTCTAATCACCATATATATCTCTGATTATAAGACTTGTAAACTCCCAAACCATGAAGCGAAACCTGTGTTTCATTCACTAACTATATACATATCAACTAATTAACCAGGACTTACATCATGATTATCACCGTTGTAGGTACCGGCAACATGGGGTCAAGTTTTGTTAAGCGCTTTACGCTGGCGGGGCATCAGGTTCGCGTGACGGGGCGTGACCTTAACAAAGCACAGGCATTAGCCGCGCAGTTTAGCGGTGCGCAGGCCGAGCCTGCCGCAGTTGCCGCGCAAGGTGCGCAGGTGATTGTGTTGGCGACCGCTTACGGTAACGCGGTTAGCGCACTCTCTGCACTGGTCAAGTAAATCAGGACACTTTTTTCTCAGCCATTTGTTCATAACGCACCGGAGACAGATCCCCGTTAGCGGCATGATGCCTGTCTAGGTTGTAGTAGCGGATATACGTCGCCACATCCTGCTCCATGTAAGCCCGTGTTGGCTGGGGTACCAGCAGCAACCATTCATGTTTCAGACTGCCCCAGAAGCGCTCCATCACCGCATTATCCCAGCAGGCACCCACGTCTCCCATACTGCTCCTCAGCCTGTAGCTGCTCAGCAGCGCCTGAAAGCGTTGTCCCGTGTACTGCGCCCCCCTGTCCGTATGCACCACCAGGCCCGGCGGGGGAGTTCGCAGGTTATATGCCTTCATCAGGGCCCCGCAGACCAGCGATGAGGTCATCCGTCTGTCCACCTGCCAGCCCACTATCTGCCGGGAGTACAAATCCATAATAGCCGCCAGATACAGCCAGCCTTCACCGGTCTTCAGATACGTGATGTCACTCGCCCACACCTGATTTGGCCCCGGCGGGTTAAAATTCTGGTTCAGCAGGTTTGGGGCCACCTCTGCATCCGGGCGGGGTTTTGTCGTGACCTTATAAGTCCGGCGCTGTCGGCAGACCAGCCCCTCTTCCTGCATGAGTTTCCTCACCCGCCAGCGGCTGATTATGATGCCTTCTCCACGAAGCCTTTTGACCAGCGTCCGGCTTCCTGCTCCCTGCCTGCTGGCGGCGAACAGCGCCTTTAACCTGACCCGGACCTCCACGTCTTTTTGCAGCGGTTCGGCGGGCTTTTTTCGCCATGCATACCAGGCAGAGGCCGTCACACGCATGACCCGACAGAGTGTACGAACGCTGAAGTCAGTGGCATTGTCGAGAATGAACCGGTATCTCACGACATATGTTTCGCGAAGAAGGCACTCGCCTTTTTTAGTATAGCCAAGCGACTTAATTTTGATTACACCATATGGACTGAGAACAAACTCTCTGTATCGCAACCCATCTCTCTTTTTTTGCTTTTTGCTTGTGCCCATTTATGCTCAATTGGGTTAAGATCTGGCGAATATGTAGGCAAATACTCCACCATATACCCTGCATCGATGATGACTTGTTGAATATTATGTTTTTTGTGAAAAGTGGCATTGTCCATCATGATTACACTGTTTTTAGGGAGTACTGGGATAAGGACTTGTGTGACCCAGGCATAGAAAACATCGCTGTTAATATTGATATCAAATAATCCGATAGCAAACAGCGTTGTGCCTAATAAAGCGCCGATAACATTTGTTCTTCCCCTAGCTCCCCAGTTCTTCAGGCCAAAACACCGTTGACCTTTTGGGGAATAGCCGTGAGTCCGTGGGGTATCGTGTGAAAAACCACTTTCATCAATAAAAACAATAGGTTTACCTTCTTTTTCATACTGTTGTTTTTTTTGTTGAAATCCCTGCCGGGCGTTTTCGTCGGCTTTCGGATGACGTAGAGTTTTTTTTATAGGTCAATCCCAGCTTTTTAAGCGCTTGCCAAATGGCCTTCTGACAAACGCCAAAACGCTCTGCACGTTCTTTTTGGTAAGCATCTGGATATTGTTCAACATCTTTTATCAACTCGGATTTATCGATCTTTCGCTGACGCGTGGTCGATGCTTTTGACTCTATTTGATTAATCCAACGCGATACAGAGGCAGGGCCAATCCGAAATTGCTTCGCTGTTTCTCGGATACTCAACCCTTCGTTTTTCCGTGTAGATATCACTTTACGTCTAAAATCAATTGAATAGCTCATTTAAATAATGTAATCAAAATTAAGTCGTTTAGCTATATCTCCTTCTCTGTACGTAACTCTTTGTTTTCCTTTTGTAACCGTTTTAACTCTGCACGTTCATCATCGCTGAGTACGCCGTTGCTCTGCTCGCGTGCCAGCGAGACCCATGTATGCAGGGTTTTGTTGCTTATGCCCAGCGATGCTGCTGCCCTGGCTATCGTATAGCCCTGCTCTGTTACCAGGGCAACGGCTTCCTTTTTAAACTCAGGGGTAAATTGTCGTTTATGGTTCACTAAACACCTCCGTTTTGGATGTAAGTTTAGTGTCCTGATTATTCAACCACTACACTCTTCGCTGGGGGATATCAGCGGCAAAGTGGTGATTGATATTACTAACCCGCTGTCTGCTGATTACATGAGCCTGACGCTTGGTCACAGCACGTCAGCCGAGGAAGAGATTGCTAACGCTTTTCCGGCTGTACGCATCGTCAAAGCGTTTAACACCACGTTTGCACAGGTGATATAGCCAAGCGACATTATTTTGATAACAGCCAGCTATGCTTCTTTGCCGCATATCAGGGCATAGGATGTAATCATTTTTAAGTCGGTTGGCTATAGCAGAAGGCCCAGCCTTTGCCGCAGGACAGGTTGCACCCGTGTTCTATGCCGGAGATGACGTCGAGGCCAAAGCGACTGTTCAGACCTTGATTGCCAGTACGGGTTTCAAACCGGTGGATGCAGGCACGCTGCGCAATGCCCGTTACCTCGAACCGTTAGCCGGTTTGAATATCTATTTTGGCTACGGCGCTGGATTAGGCACCGATATCGTTCCGGCCTGGCTGAGCCGCGCATAAGCAACAGATCACTACTTTGACGAAACAGGAGAAAGGAATGAAAAAAGTACTTAGCGTGGCGATTGCATCGCTGTTGATGGCAGGGTTTTGCGCTCCGTCGTTTTCTCAGGATCGTCCGGCGACATCATCAGCCCGATAGCCGATCAGATTCTGCCGAACAAAGTCAGCGCTGCCGATGCGCGTAAAGCCGGGCGCGTGGCCTACGACAAGCCAACGCCCGAAAACACCATTATGCTGTTTATCGATCAGCAGGTGGGTTTGATGGCCAGTACGCGTGATTTCAATCAGGCATCCGGCTATAAAGCCAACGTGGTCGCGTTGGCTGAAATGGCGAAAGCGTTAAAGATTCCGGTGTTGATCACCTCGTCCAATGCGCAATGGCAAAACGGTGACACCCTGCCGGAACTGAAAGAAATCTTTAAAGATGAACCCATTTATCGCCGCACTGGGATCATCAATGCCTATGAAGATCCTTCATTCCGTAAGGCGTTGGAAGATCTGGTGAAAAAGACCGGTCGTACGCATATCATTATTTCCGGGGTCACGTTGGGTACCTGCGTTGCCTTCCCGACGCTTGCCATGTTAAACGACGGCTATCAGGTTTATCCCGTGGTGGATGCCTCCGGTGCCTGGAGTAAGTATGAAGCGGATGCGGCGATGCAACGTATGACGGCAGCGGGTGCGCAGTTGGAAACGGTCTACGCGTTAGGGGAAGAACTTCAAGCCGACTGGAAGAAACCCTCCGCCGATGCCATGTTGAAACCCTTTATCGACGGGCTGCCGGAATACGGTTGGATCCTGCAGAACTACTGGAACAACGCCAACAAACACACTGAGCCAGATCCGTTTGGTGTGGTGAAGTAAGCGG
Organism: Symbiopectobacterium purcellii; assembly: GCF_052050035.1. Lineage (GTDB taxonomy): Bacteria > Pseudomonadota > Gammaproteobacteria > Enterobacterales > Enterobacteriaceae > Symbiopectobacterium > Symbiopectobacterium purcellii_A. Next base: position 100,850 of record NZ_CP189882.1, on the reverse strand, counting down.
TTATCAGGGGTTCCCACGTGTCGGGAACCTCAGGCTGATGACAAAGCCTGTTGTTAGGCGAAGTGCGGCGGTGGGGTCGTAGCGGCGTAAGCCGCCGACAAATTTGTCTGGAGCAAATCTGAACAGCGCTTGCGCTGGTCCGTAGGGTGGGGCACAGGGGGGGGCCCATCATGGCCCCTCGTCGTGATTCACCGGGAAACACGGGTGTACCGATATGGGGAAGGTGTTAGATCACTTCACAGGACCCGGCTTCCCAGCGGTATCCCATGCCATAAACGGTGCGGATAAACGATGTCTGTTCGTCCAGTTGCTCCAGCTTGCGCCGCAGATTTTTGATATGGCTGTCGATGGTGCGATCGGTCACGACGCGGTAGTCATCGTAGAGCTTATCCAGCAGCGCTTCGCGCGAAAACACCTTACCGGGCTCTGTCGAAAGGGTTTTCAACAGACGGAACTCTGCCGGCGTCAGATCGAGTGGTTGTCCGAGATAACTGGCCTGAAGCCGGCTGTTGTCGATCTGCAAGGCGGCTTCCAATCCTGCCTCGGGCGGCGGTGCAGACTGCCAACGGCAGCGGCGCAGCAGGGTTTTTACCCGCACCACGACTTCCCGTGGACTGTAGGGTTTGCAGATATAATCATCCGCACCAATTTCCAATCCCAGCAGCCGATCAATCTCCTCGCTGCGCGCGGTAACCATAATAATCGGTACATTGGAAAACTGACGGATGATGCGGCATAGCGTCAGACCATCGGTGCCTGGCAGCATCAAATCCAGCAGAATCAACGACGGTGAGTGCTCGCGTACCCAAGGCAACACCTCATCGCCGTGGGTAATCCAGTGTGTGTGGTACTCTGCGGCCTGAAGGTAATCCACCAAAAGTTGGCCGAGCTTGGGCTCATCTTCAACAATCAGCACCTGCTCTGGCAGCGTCTCGTTCGATAAGGTTTCAGTCATCGACGTTTCAGGATTCCGGTGGATGAAGCGGGAATTCGGCGGTCATCTGCAAACCACCGAGTAAGGAAGCGCTAGCATACAATCGTCCCCCGTGGGCCTCAACGATATTCTTGCAGATAGCCAATCCTAGCCCTGAACCGCCGCTGGCGCGATTGCGTGACCGTTCTGCGCGATAGAAGCGATCGAAAATCCGAGCCAGTTGCTCGGCGTCGACGTCCGGTGCGCTGTCTTCCCATATCAGGGTGCACACGCCATTTTCAGTATGGGCTCGGATCTGTAACTGCCCACCGTTGTCGGTGTAGCGCAGGCTGTTCTCCAACAGGTTGTTAAACAGCTGGCTGAGTCGGTCCGGATCGCCAAAGGCGCTGGCGCGCTCTGGCAACTGCGTGATGACCTTGATGTGTTTTTTCTGAAAACGCTCGTTGAAGGACGCGACGCTGATATCCAGCAGTTGGATTAAATCCACCGAAACCCGGCGATAGGCGAGCGCGCCGACATCGGAGAGTGACAACTGGTGCAGGTCATCCACCAGTTTGGTCAGCGTGGAGACTTCGTTTTGCAACGAAAGCAAGGAGCCTGAATCCGCTTTGCGCACGCCATCCTGTATGGCTTCCAGTTCGCCGCGCAGTACCGCCAACGGCGTGCGCAGCTCATGGGAAATATCGGCCATAAAGGCGCGGCGTGACTGCTCGTTTTTTTCCAATGCAGTGGCGAGCTGGTTAAAATCTTGCGCCAGCCGGCCCAACTCATCGCGGGTATTGACGGGCACGCGTGCGGTGAACTCCCCGGCAGCCAGACGGTGGATCCCCTGCATCAGTCGTTTTACCGGTGCTAACAGGCTGCGCGCCATCAGCCAGGTCACAACGATGGCGAGCAGCGTTGATAGCCCGACAATAAACCAACTGGTGCGCTGTTGCTGCCGGTCGAAATTGATATCCGCATCGCGCGTCAGGCGTTCACTGGGCGATGCCACTACCCAACCAACGACCCTGCCCTGATGGCGAATGGCTTGCCAGGTGCTGTCGGCGGCAATCGGGGCTGGCGAACCAAACAGTCGGTTACGCTGGGCATCCAGCACCCAGAGCCGGACTCGCCAGCCGCGCATGCTGTTGCCGTCATCTTCATTCTGGTCCATGGTGTGCAGCAGTTTGAACACCAACCGTTCATTGTTGCGCAGGAACGTCCAGTCGCCATACTGCGCGTACTGCTCCTGTAATGCATCACGCAGTTGCTCAACGCGCTGCGCATTGCCTTGCTTGATGTAATCAACAAAGCCGCGTTCGAAGCTCATTCGCACGCCCCAATGCATGGTGATCAACACCAGCATGCAGGTGGCAAAAATGGCGAGAAACAGTTTAGCGGTAATGCCGAATCTCATCGTATCCTCACCTTTTTCCCGGCAGCACGTTCTGCTTGATGTGGTTCGGCGGCACGCGCAGGAACAGCAGGGCGGGCAGCGCCAATATGACGGCCATGCTCAGATAGGTATAGCGGAATACCTCGGCCGTTGCCGGGCTGGCGATGTCCAGCGTCCCCTGTTGGGCAAAAATACCGAGCAAAATACCTGCCAGACTTACGCCGAGGCTCATGGAAAGCTGCATGGTCATCGACAGCAGGCTGTTGCCTCCGCTGGCGATGTTGTCCGGCAGGTCTTTCAGTGTCAGGGTATTCATGAAGCGTGTTGCTTAATAGTGAAATAAGGGTGTTTCGGTGATTGAAGTAAATTTTACGCTGTTCTGAGATGGAAATTCCAAAGACCGGCGCTAAGGAGTAAGAAGGTATCATCAATAAAGGGTCTACGATTCCGTAAAATTTGGGTCATGCAACCGAGGCGCTTGATACCCGCGATGGCGTGTTCAACTGTAATACGGATGCCCGAGATTATTTTATTTTCTTGTTTTTGTTCAGGCGATAAAGGTCTTTTTCGAGTTCCTTTTTTTGGGATTTGTGTATTAGGATGCTGTTTATCTATACCTTGAAAACCGGTATCTGCCCAGATGGTTACCTCAGGAGGAATATGGCGAATTATATCGACTTTATCGAGTAAGCGTTTATCGTGACGGCGCCCATTTTTGCTCATGGGGATAAATCCAATTTGCCTTGTTTCGTCAGTCATAATAAGCCCTTTTCGAGTGGTCTGTCTTTTCTTTCCCGAATACATTTTTTTTCGCCGACGCAGATTCTTAGGCTTTTGGACAGGTCGCTCTGTCCCATCAATAAAGACGTCTTTAACTCCAGAAAAGGCGCGAAAAAATTCCTCAGCAGAGCGAATTTGACGAGCGGGCAAAACACATTCTCGCCCCAAGGTCATCTCTAAAACCGGCAATAATATTTTTACCCAGCGACATACCCGTGTTCTATCTAAACCAAAAAGAAGTCCTTGCAAATCATAGGTCGGATAACATTTTAAATACAATAAAATAAAAAGCAGTTTATCTAATGGGGTTGGGATAAATCCTTTCTGGAGTCTGTAAAGAATTTTGTGTAAATGGCTCCATTGCTTAACCGGAGATTCGTTCTCCATACATCAACATGAATTGGCTCATAGCAGGTTTCCAGTCTCTGATTGGCAAGGTCCATTTAGCAGAGATATTATGCAAGGCTAGATAGAGTAATTTTATCACCGAGTCATCCGTTGGAAATATTCGTCGCGTTTTCGTTATCTTGCGCAATGAAGCATTTAACGACTCTATCGCGTTGGTGGTGTAGATAACCTTGCGGATCTCCGGCGGAAAGTCAAAAATGACGATGAGACGTTCCCAATTATTTCTCCACGACGGGCTGATCGTCGGGAACTGTTCATCCCATTTGGCCGCGAAGGCATCCAGGGCCTCTTCAGCGCCCTCTAGCGTTGCGGAACTATAGATGGTGCGCAGGTCAGCAGCAACGGCCTTACGCTCTTTCCAGCCGACGTAGCGCAGCGAGTTCCGCACCTGATGCACAATGCAGAGCTGTACCCGCGTATGCGGGTAAACAGCTTCAATGGCATCAGGAAAGCCTTTCAGGCCATCGCAGCAGGCGACGAAGATGTCCTTTAGCCCACGATTTTTCAGTTCTGTCATCACAGATAACCAGAACTTGGCCCCCTCAGTTTTGGCTATCCATAGCCCCAGCAGCTCTTTTTCGCCCTGGCCGTTGACGCCGAGGGCCAGATAAACAGACTTGTTGGCCACGGCTCCGCCGTCCTGGCTTTTGACAACAATACAGTCAAGGTAAACAATGGGATAAAGCGCATCCAGCGGCCGTTGCTGCCAGCGCTTAACTTCATCCATCACAGCATTGGTCACTTGAGAAATGAAGCCAGCGGAAACATCGACCCCGTAGACTTCTTTAAAGTGTGCCTGAATATCACGGGTTGATAACCCTCTGGAATAGAGAGAAATAATGCGGTCATCGAAGCCGTTAAGCTGTTTTTCGTGCTTACCGATCAGTGTCGGCTCGAAGGTACTGTTGCGGTCGCGCGGAATATCGAGCTCGATCTCCCCATTTTGGCTACGTACGCTCTTGGATGTCTTGCCATTGCGTGAGTTGCCTGAATGATTACCAGCCGGGTCATGCTTAGCATACCCAAGGTGCATCTCCATCTCAGCTTCAAGAACCCGTTCCGCCAGTCTTTTAGTCAGCACCTTGAGTAGGCCTGATTCACCCAGCAGATCCTGAGGGGAGTGACAATCTTGAAGCAGTTGGTCAATAAGTTCGTTGCTGATAGGCATTTTGTTATCCTTTGAAGGTTTTCCTCAAAATGCCATTTACACAGATTATTTTACAGTCTCCCTTTCTGCCCTGCACCCATCTGCCGCTCGTGATCTTTTCGATTCTTTTTCCGATAAATCAAATAACAAGCTGAAAATTCAGCGGCTAAATTTTTCAATTCTTCGACTGATAATCCAATGATTGCTTTACATAAACGATTATCTCGTAACAACCGCTCTTTGTTGATCATTTCAAACCTTTATTCTCTAAGTTAAACCTCTTTTTATTCTCAATAGCCTGACAAAAAATGCAAGTCTCTATTCAGCAACTAGTTTTATGCCATATCGGCATAGGAGACGCTTTGTGGTGCCTGTAACGTGCCCTGAATCAGGCTGTTATCCTGAACCGGGAAAAAGCCCTTGGGGATCCACAGGTAGAGCAGAACGGTAAGCACCAGCGTACCGATTGCCACGCTGAGCGTAATCCACGGGTGGTTCAGCACCCGGCGTAAGCCTTTGCCATACAGGGCAACCAGCCGTGAGAAAAAGCGTTCGCTGGCGCGCGTAAAGGCGTTTTGTCGATTCAGGCTCTGATGGGTGAGCAACCGGGCGCACATCATCGGGGTCAGCGTGAGCGAAACGATGCCGGAGATCAGAATCGCGATCGCCAGCGTAATGGCAAACTCGCGGAACAGACGGCCAATAATATCGCCCATAAACAGCAACGGGATCAGCACCGCAATCAGTGAGAACGTCAGTGAAATTATGGTAAAACCAATTTCTCCCGCGCCTTTTAATGCCGCGTGTAGCGGTTTCTCCCCTTTTTCGATGTAGCGCGAAATATTCTCGATCACCACGATGGCATCATCCACCACAAAACCGGTGGCAATGGTGAGGGCCATCAGCGTCAGGTTGTTGATCGAAAAGCCAAGGAAATACATGGCGGCGAAGGTGCCGACCAGTGAAAGAGGCACCACGATACTGGGGATCAGCCTGGCGATGGCATTGCGCAAAAACAGGTAGATAACCATAATCACCAGCGCGATCGCCAGCATCAGTTCAAACTGCACATCCTTGACGGATGCGTGGATACTGGCGGTGCGATCGGCCAGCGTGGTGACGGTCACCGATTTCGGCAGACTGGCGGTTAACGTCGGCAGCAGGTTACGCAGGCTGTCCGTGGTGGTGATCACGTTGGCACCCGGCTGGCGCTGGATATTGATGATGATCGCCTGTTCACGGTTGGCCCAGGCACCCAATGCGGTATTTTCCGGTGCTTGCTCCACGGTGGCGACATCGCGCAGCCGTACTGGTGCACCATTGCGCCAGGCAACGATCAACTGGCGATAATCCTCGGCGGATTTCATCTGGTCGTTGGCTGACAGCGTCACCGCGCGCGTTGGGCCGTCCAGGCTGCCTTTGGCGGAGTTGACGTTGGCGCTGGTGATGGCGCTGCGCAGGGTTTCGCTATCCAGCCCGTAAGAAGCCAGCGCGTTGGCGTTGAAATTGACCCGCACCGACGGCCGCTGTCCGCCGGCTAGCGAGACACGCCCGACGCCCGAGACCTGCGTCATTTTCTGCGCGATACGCGTTTCCACCATATCCTGCACTTGCGTCATCGGCATGGCGCTGGACGTTACCTCCAGCGTCATGACCGGCGGATCGGCCGGATTGACTTTGCTGTAAATCGGCGGGTAGGGCAGATCGCTGGGCAACAAATTGTTGGCGGCGTTGATAGCGGCTTGCACGTCCTGCTCTGCGCCCCATTCCCACTCGAAACGCAACAAAACGGTAGAGGCTTATGCCACCAGTAAGTGCGTTAAAAATACCTCATTGGGGGAACGATAGCCCAGCGATTTTCTGCCCCTTGTATTGAGTATGTGTTCGAGTTCGGCAATCTTACGATGACTGACCTGACTGAAGTCTGTTCCCTTTGGGTAAAAACGTCGTATCAGCCCGTTGGTGTGCTCATTCAAGCCCCTCTCCCAGGAATGATAAGGATGGGCAAAGTAGACCTGCGCCCCTGTGATTTGAGTAATTTGCTCGTGCAGAGCGAATTCAGGGCCGTTATCAGCTGTTAGGGTCTTAAACTTGCAAAAGGTATTAGCTTCAATGTCCCTGAAAGCAGCAACCACAGTCTCCGCACGCTTATTAGGCAGTTTGCGAATGATGACGGTTTTCAATGCTTTATCTACGATGGTTAACAAGAATGACTTCTGGTCTTTGCCAAAAATAGTGTCAATTTCGAAGTGGCCAGGCTCCTGTTTAAGCTCGGCTTGAGCTGGGCGATACTCAATACCAACACGGTTGGGAATAGGGCCTGATTTGAGGTTTTCGGCATTGTACCTGTAACGTTTTCCCGATGAGGAAGTTGCTGATATAGCTCCCCGCCAGCCTGTCTCTCCTGCAGGATATAGCGATATAGCGTATTCTTGCTGACAGATATACCGAATGCCAGGTGCAAACGGCCACTGATGATTTCAGGTGAAGAGTGAGTGGAAAGCGCCTGCCTGATGAAGTTCTGAATGTGTGGCTCCAACGGGTAAAAAGCATTGTTTGGCAGAGGCTTATGACGGCGTCCCCGGACCAGAGTGTCCGCCCTTCTACAGCAGTAGACACCATTGAAAGTAGGGTCGGTATTGCGTCTGAGTTCCCTGCTGATGGTCGAGCGAGGCAGAGCAAGCTCTCTGGCGATGGTAGCTTGGTTGACACCTTCACCACGCCGCTTTTCGATGTAGAACCGTTCTTTCTGAGTCAGATGTTTTCCCTGCATGCAACAGGCTTTCCAGTAGGGCCAGAACGGTGATTTTATCCGACTCTGGCAAGTGGGTCACTTTGTTGCGTTTCGAGTGGGAATGGGGCTGCGACATCTAACGGCAGTGTCAGCTGGAATTGCAGAGTGACCACTGATGCGCCGCCCGAACTTTGCGTCGACATCTGTTTCAGCCCGGACATTTGCCCGAATTGACGCTCAAGGGGGGCGGTGATCGCCGACGCAATCACATCGGGGCTGGCTCCGGGGTAGAGTGTCACTACCTGAATGGTTGGGTAATCCACTTCAGGCAGCGCAGAGACCGGTAATGCCCGATAGCCAATAATCCCCGCCAGCAGGATCGCCAGCATCAACAATGTTGTGGCGATAGGGCGCAGGATAAACATGCGGGATGGGCCACCGCCTGCCGGAATCTCCCCTTGCATCAGGGTTTCTCCCCGCGCGTGGCGTGTTTGGCCGGGGGCGTGGTGGTGGTGTTAGCGGCGCTAATCACTTCCACTTGTGCCCCTTCGGTTAAGCGGTCGATACCGTCGGTAACCACGCGATCGCCCTCATTCAGGCCCGCCGTCACCACCATTTCTTGACCGTATTGAATGCCGACGGTCACGCTGTGTTTACTGACCTGACTTTTCTCATTCAGCACCCAGACAAAACGTCCTTCGCTGCCCATCTGAATGGCTGACAGGGGCACCAGCAGCGCGTTTTGCAAGGTAGTGACTTGCATGCGCACATTGACAAACTGGTTCGGAAACAGGGCGTCGTCGCTGTTCTCAAAGCGGGCTTTCAGCTTGATGGTGCCGGTGGTGGCGTCAATCTGGTTATCCATGCTGAGCAGGCTGCCTTGTGACAACTGGTGCTGGTTGGCGCGATCCCAAGCCTCAAACAGTACTGGTTGGCCCGATTTCTGTGCGCTCAGCACCGTGGCGATATCACTTTCTGGCAGCGTGAAGATGACATCAATCGGGTGCGTCTGGGGCAATACCACAATACCGATGCTGTCGCCGCTGGTGATGTAGTTGCCCACATCCACCTGTTTAAGTCCCACACGGCCATTGATTGGCGAGGTGATACGGCTATAGGTAAGTTGCAACTCGGCGCTGGCGACTGAGCCTTCATCGGCCTTGACCGTGCCTTCAGCCTGATGCACCTGTGCTGCCTGCGCATCCAGTTCCTGACGGGAAATCAGGTTGGTTTTAATCAACTGTTGGTAACGCGCCAGATCCTGACGCGCATTGGCCAGCGCGGCCTGATCTTTGGACAACTGCCCTTGAGCCTGTATTAGCGTTATAGATAAACGACTTAATTTTGATTACATTATTTAAATGAGCTATTCAATTGATTTTAGACGTAAAGTGATATCTACACGGAAAAACGAAGGGTTGAGTATCCGAGAAACAGCGAAGCAATTTCGGATTGGCCCTGCCTCTGTATCGCGTTGGATTAATCAAATAGAGTCAAAAGCATCGACCACGCGCCAGCGAAAGATCGATAAATCCGAGTAGATAAAAGATGTTGAACAATATCCAGATGCTTACCAAAAAGAACGTGCAGAGCGTTTTGGCGTTTGTCAGAAGGCCATTTGGCAAGCGCTTAAAAAGCTGGGATTGACCTATAAAAAAAACTCTACGTCATCCGAAAGCCGACGAAAACGCCCGGCAGGGATTTCAACAAAAAAAACAACAGTATGAAAAAGAAGGTAAACCTATTGTTTTTATTGATGAAAGTGGTTTTTCACACGATGCCCCACGGACTCACGGCTATTCCCCAAAAGGTCAACGGTGTTTTGGCCTGAAGAACTGGGGAGCTAGGGCTTTGTTGAATAATTTAACCGTTTGATTTACATCTTCTTTAGTTAGAATGCATTTACAGAGAATGTATTTTGTTAGAACGACAAATCAAATAGTTAGCACAATAAAAAGCATTCCGAGAGGAAAAATTAGTCGTTGAAATTTTATAATGCTTATATAAATCAGTATCTTAAATTATTCAACAAAGCCGGGAGCTAGGGGAAGAACAAATGTTATCGGCGCTTTATTAGGCACAACGCTGTTTGCTATCGGATTATTTGATATCAATATTAACAGCGATGTTTTCTATGCCTGGGTCACACAAGTCCTTATCCCAGTACTCCCTAAAAACAGTGTAATCATGATGGACAATGCCACTTTTCACAAAAAACATAATATTCAACAAGTCATCATCGATGCAGGGTATATGGTGGAGTATTTGCCTACATATTCGCCAGATCTTAACCCAATTGAGCATAAATGGGCACAAGCAAAAAGCAAAAAAAGAGAGATGGGTTGCGATACAGAGAGTTTGTTCTCAGTCCATATGGTGTAATCAAAATTAAGTCGCTTGGCTATATTCATCATGGTTTACGAATCGAGTGGCAGCCAGTATTAACACAATGAACGTAGTCTACTGTGTTTTACTCAAATAATAATGAAGGAAATGTGGAAGAAATGTCAGGGTTTGTAGCGGATAGTGGGCGACCGGATGGTCGCCCGACGATCGTCATGGCAAATTACAGCACCAGCCCGGCGATTGAGGCAGAGAGAATGCTGACCAAAGTAGAGCCGTAGACCAACTTCAGGCCAAAGCGAGACACCACGTTACCCTTATTCTCGTTCAACCCTTTGATAGCACCAGCAATGATGCCGATAGACGAGAAGTTGGCGAACGATACCAGGAACACGGAGAGGATCCCGACGCTGCGCGGTGACAACTGGCTTGCCACTTTTTGCAGTTCCAGCATAGCCACGAATTCGTTAGACACCAGCTTGGTCGCCATGATGCTGCCGACTTGCAACGCTTCGCTGGCATGAATCCCCATGATCCAGGCGAAGGGGAAGAACACATAGCCCAACATTTCCTGGAAGCTGATACCGAAAATGGAGCTGAAAATGGCGTTTACCATGGCAATCAGCGCGATAAAGCCGATCAACATGGCGGCGACGATACAGGCTACTTTGAAACCGGCAAGAATATATTCCCCCAGCATTTCAAAGAAACTTTGGTTTTCGTGCAGATCGCGCAGTTGCAGCTCAGGTTCGGCATCCACTTTATACGGGTTGATCAATGACAACACGATAAAGGTGCTGAACATATTCAGAATCAGCGCCGCCACCACGTATTTGTAATCCAGCATGGTCATGTAGGCACCGACGATAGACATCGACACCGTCGACATCGCAGTGGCTGCCATGGTGTACATGCGTTTTTCCGACATCTTGCCTAGAATATCTTTATAGGCGATGAAGTTTTCCGATTGCCCCAGAATCAGCGAGCTGACCGCGTTAAACGACTCCAGTTTCCCCATGCCGTTCACCTTGGACAGCACCGTACCGATGGCGCGAATCACGATAGGCAGCACCTTGATGTGTTGCAGGATCCCGATCAATGCGGAGATAAACACAATAGGGCACAACACTTTGAAGAAGAAGGAAATCAGGTTCTTTTCGTGGTTGACCATATCGCCAAACACGAAATCGGTTCCTTGTCCGGCAAACCCCAGCAATTTATCAAAAACGGCAGCAAACCCTTTTACGGAGCCCAGGCCCACGTTGGAATACAAAAAGAACCAGGCGAGCAGAATTTCAATCACTAACAGCTGAATAATAAAACGGATACGAATGCTTTTACGGTCGCGGCAGACAAGCAGCGCTAAACCGGCAACGACAAGCAATGCCAACGCAAATTGCGCAATATGGGTCATGAGAGCTCCAATAGTAGGCGGGGTAACGTTTCCCACGCCATTCTAGGGGCTTTGTTGAATAATTTAACCGTTTGATTTACATCTTCTTTAGTTAGAATGCATTTACAGAGAATGTATTTTGTTAGAACGACAAATCAAATAGTTAGCACAATAAAAAGCATTCCGAGAGGAAAAATTAGTCGTTGAAATTTTATAATGCTTATATAAATCAGTATCTTAAATTATTCAACAAAGCCCATTCTAGGTAACGAAAAAGCTAAAAATGCGATAAAACACGCAAAAATATAATTATAGCCAAGCGACTTAATTTTGATTACACCATATGTACTGAGAACAAACTCTCTGTATCGCAACCCATCTCTCTTTTTTTGCTTTTTGCTTGTGCCCATTTATGCTCAATTGGGTTAAGATCTGGCGAATATGTAGGCAAATACTCCACCATATACCCTGCATCGATGATGACTTGTTGAATATTATGTTTTTTGTGAAAAGTGGCATTGTCCATCATGATTACACTGTTTTTAGGGAGTACTAGGATAAGGACTTGTGTGACCCAGGCATAGAAAACATCGCTGTTAATATTGATATCAAATAATCCGATAGCAAACAGCGTTGTGCCTAATAAAGCGCCGATAACATTTGTTCTTCCCCTAGCTCCCCAGTTCTTCAGGCCAAAACACCGTTGACCTTTTGGGGAATAGCCGTGAGTCCGTGGGGCATCGTGTGAAAAACCACTTTCATCAATAAAAACAATAGGTTTACCTTCTTTTTCATACTGTTGTTTTTTTTGTTGAAATCCCTGCCGGGCGTTTTCGTCGGCTTTCGGATGACGTAGAGTTTTTTTTATAGGTCAATCCCAGCTTTTTAAGCGCTTGCCAAATGGCCTTCTGACAAACGCCAAAACGCTCTGCACGTTCTTTTTGGTAAGCATCTGGATATTGTTCAACATCTTTTATCAACTCGGATTTATCGATCTTTCGCTGACGCGTGGTCGATGCTTTTGACTCTATTTGATTAATCCAACGCGATACAGAGGCAGGGCCAATCCGAAATTGCTTCGCTGTTTCTCGGATACTCAACCCTTCGTTTTTCCGTGTAGATATCACTTTACGTCTAAAATCAATTGAATAGCTCATTTAAATAATGTAATCAAAATTAAGTCGTTTAGCTATATATCGCGGGAATAGCGCTAAGTTGAATAGCTTATCGCAGGGTGTTGGGTGGGGATGGTAAGCAAACGTAACCAATAAGAGCGTGGGCAACCCGGTTTGGGGATGCCCGTATCGCCGGCTGACGGGAGTTAACGTATCTGGGTGAGAGACTGTACCGAATGGCGACGCACCAGCGTCGGCGTAAAGGTGTTGGTGACCGCCGTCAGCGCCTGACATTGTGCCAGCGCAATCGCCAACTCGGCGGCTTGCGTCGACATGGCTATCACCGGATAGCGGATGGTGGTCAAACGTGGGCGTAAGTAGCGCGCGATAAGCACGTCGTCAAAACCTATCAGGGATACGCTTTGTGGCACCTCAATGCCGTTGTCGCTTAATATAGCCAAGCGACATTATTTTGATAACAGCCAGCTATGCTTCTTTGCCGCATATCAGGGCATAGGATGTAATCATTTTTAAGTCGGTTGGCTATACTGCCAATGCGACCGCCGCCATCGAATCGTTGTAACACACCACAGCGCTGAAAGGCACGCCGCAACTCAGCAGTTCGCGCATCGCCGCCTCGCCGCCAGTTTCATCCGGCGTGGCGCGGGCGATCAGCCGGCTATCCAGCGTAATGCCCTGGTCGTGCAGGGCGGCGCTGTAACCCTGTAAGCGATCGTCGGAGTCAGAAATCGGGTGATCGGAACAGAGAAAGGCAATGGCGCGATGCCCTTCCTGAATCATATGCCGGGTTGCCAGCCAGCCGCCGTGGCGATCGTCCAGCGCCACGCAGCGTGATTCAAAACCGGGTAAAATACGGTTGATCAGCACCATGCCGGGGACGTGGTGCATAAACGCGCTCAGCTCTGCATCGGGCAACATTTTCGCGTGTACCACCAGCGCCGAGCAGCAGTGGCGCAGCAACTGTTCGATAGCCTGACGCTCCATTTCCGCGTCATGGTAGCCGTTGCTGATCAGTAAAAAATTGCCCGTCGTTCTGGCGGTGTTATCAACCGCTTTTACCATCGCGCCAAAAAAGGGATCGGACACATCCGCCACCATCAGCCCCAGGGTTTCAGCATGTTGATGCCCTAGTGCGCGTGCATTGGCGTTGGGATGGTAGCGCAATTCGGCCATGGCGTTATGCACCGCGTCCCGCGATGCCTGGCTGGCTTTCGGCGAATCATTGATGACCCGTGAAACCGTTGCCACGGAGACGCCGGCCAGGCGTGCAACATCCTTTATGGTTGCCATCGGTGGTTTCCCTGTCTGTGTTCATGGTTATTGGTTTATGTGATCGGTATCAATATCAATCGCGTGCGTCGCTATTCTCATTTGTCACGCTTACTGCCTACAATAAGGTAATCGTTTATACAGCCTTTGCAACTGGCTTTTTTGCGATTTTCATCGCGACCTGTGAAAACGAATTACACCCCCATGCGCCCGTCAACGCATCAAAGGTATCGCTGCTGTTTAAGGAGTGTCAGGAATGTCATTCGATCCCACAGAGCACCCGCATCGTCGTTACAACCCGCTGGGCGGTGAATGGGTGTTGGTTTCTCCCCATCGCGCAAAACGCCCGTGGCAGGGCCAGCAGGATGAGCCGGACAGGCGTCTGCTACCGGCTCACGATCCGGATTGTTTTCTCTGCGCAGGTAACCGCCGCGTTACCGGAGAAGTGAACCCGAATTACACCCACACCCATGTGTTTCGCAATGATTTTTCAGCGCTGATGGAACAAACCCCCGCGTTGGCGACAAGCGATGATCCGTTGTTTCAAACGCAAAGCGTGCAAGGCACCAGTCGCGTTATCTGCTTCTCGCCTGACCACAGCAAAACGTTGCCGGAACTCTCGCTGGCTGCGTTGGCGCACGTGGTTACGGCCTGGTGCGAACAAACAAACATACTGGGAAAAGCGTATCCGTGGGTTCAGGTGTTTGAAAACAAAGGCGCGATAATGGGATGTTCTAACCCGCATCCGCATGGGCAAGTGTGGGCCAACAGTTTTTTACCCACCGATATTGTTAAAGAGGACGGGCAGCAGCGCGACTATTTCGACCGTCATGGCACGCCATTATTGCTGGATTATGCCCAGCGCGAACAGGCGGAACAGGTGCGCTGTGTGGTGGAAACAGAACACTGGCTGGCGGTAGTACCCTATTGGGCCGCCTGGCCGTTTGAAACGCTGTTGCTGCCGCGCAGTGCGGTGCAGCAGTTGCCGCAACTGACTGCCGCACAGCGCAGTGATTTGTGTCTGGCACTGAAAAAGCTGACCAGCCGTTACGATAATATGTTTCAGTGCGCGTTTCCCTATTCCATGGGCTGGCACGGTGCGCCGTTTATTGAAGGCGATAACGCCCACTGGCAACTGCATGCGCATTTCTACCCGCCGCTGTTACGTTCGGCTAGCGTACGGAAATTTATGGTGGGCTACGAGATGCTGGCGGAGCCGCAACGTGATTTGACGCCGGAACAGGCGGCGGAACGCTTGCGCAGCGTAAGCGATATTCATTTTCGGCAACAGCATGAAGTGAACGATGGGACGAATTATAGCCAAGCGACATTATTTTGATAACAGCCAGCTATGCTTCTTTGCCGCATATCAGGGCATAGGATGTAATCATTTTTAAGTCGGTTGGCTATAATAGCGTGCGACAACAGGTGGATACTGTGTTCAACGCCACCTTTGGCTATGCGCCTGCGGTGCAGGTGCAGGCGACCGGGCGCGTCAACCTGATCGGTGAGCACACGGATTACAACGACGGGTTTGTGATGCCCTGGGCCATCGATTACCACACGGTAATTGCTGCCGCCCCGCGTGCCGACAGTCTGGTTCGGGTGGTGGCCGTCAACATGGAAGAGCAGCAGGACAGCTTTGACGTAACGCAGACGATTGAACCGCATCCACAGTATCTCTGGCCGAACTATATTCGCGGCGTGGTGAAGTATCTGCTGGCGCGTGGATTGACGCTGAGCGGCGTGGGTATGGTCATTGCCGGAAACGTGCCAACCGGTGCCGGGCTCAGTTCCTCAGCCTCGCGGGAAGTGGCTGTTGGGCAGGTGTTTAAAACGCTCTATGCGTTACCGCTCAGCCCGTTGGATCTGGCGCTGAATGGCCAGCAGGCAGAAAACCACTTTGTCGGCTGTAACTGCGGCATCATGGATCAGTTTATTTCCGCGCAGGGCGTTGCGGGTCATGCGTTGCTGATTGACTGCCGTTCATTGCAAGGCACGGCGGTGCCGATCCCTCAGGGCTTGGATGTGCTGATCATTAACTCTAACGTGCGGCGCGGGCTGGTGGACAGTGAATACAACACCCGGCGCGCGCAGTGTGAGGCGGCCGCACGGCATTTTGGTGTGAAAGCGCTGCGTGATGTCTCACTGACACAGTTTGAAGCTAACCGTGCGGGGCTGGATCCGGTCGTGGCGCAGCGCGCACGCCACATCGTTACCGAAAACCAGCGCACGCTGGAAGCTGCCGCGGCGCTTACGGCGGGCGATATCCCGCGTCTTTCCCGTCTGATGGCGGAATCGCACCGCTCAATGCGTGACGATTTTGCCATTACGGTGCCGCCCATCGACACGCTGGTTGCGCTGATTGACGACTATATCGCTGAGCGCGGCGGGGTACGGATGACCGGCGGCTGTGTCGTCGCATTGTTGCCCTCCGCGTTAACGGCAGAGGTGTGTGAGCGGGTGGCGCGGGAATATCCGGCCCGCACCGTCTTGCAGCCTACGCTTCACATCTGCCAGCCGTCGGCAGGGGCTGGGGTGTTGCTTGCATCAGGGCAGTAAAAATAGGGTCGCCAGCCCGAGGAAGATAAAAAAGCCGCCGGTATCGGTGATTGCAGTGATCATCACGCTGGATCCGATGGCGGGATCGCGGCCCAGTTTTACCATCGCTAACGGGATAGTTACCCCCATGGTGGCGGCCAGCAGCAGGTTAAGCATGATAGCCAACATCATGACACCGCCCATAGCGATGTTGCCGTACAGCAGCACGGTGATGACGGCGAGTGCGGCACCCCACACCAGACCATTGACAACGGCAACGCCCAACTCTTTGAACAGCAAGGTCGATTTTTTGCCGTGATCCAACTGGTGCAGCGCCAGCGCACGCACGATCATGGTGATGGTTTGGTTGCCGGTATTGCCGCCGATACCCGCGACAATCGGCATCAACGTTGCCAACGCCACCAAATGCGCCAGCGTGTCTTCGAACAAGCCAATCACCCTAGATGCGATCAAGGCGGTGCAGAGGTTGATAGCCAGCCAGCCCGAACGGTTTTTTACCGCGTTTGCTACCGGCGCATAGACATCTTCTGACGCCATCAACCCACCGGAGCGGCGCAGATGGTGATCGCTGGTACGGTTGACCCGGTCCAGAATATCTTCCACGGTGACGCGTCCCAACAGCTTGCCTTTGCTGTCGACAACGGCGGCGGAAATCAGATCGTAGCGTTCGAACGCGCTGGCGACATCATCAGTTTCTGTTTCCGGTTCGAACAGGATCGGTTCAGGATCCATGGCCTGCTCAACCCGTGTGTTTGGCTTGTGTAGCAGAATATTGGTTAGCGTGAGCTCACCCAGCAGGCGGTTTTTACGATCGGTGACAAACAGTTTGTCGGTAGCGTCGGGGATCACCTTATGCCAACGCAGAAAACGTTGTACTACGGCCAGCGTCACGTCCGGTCGTACTGTCAGCAGATTGAAATCAACCAGATAACCGACAGAATCTTCATCGTACTGGATGGTTTCGCGCAGTTGCGCCCGTTGGCGCGGTTCCAGTGCGGTAAGAATACGGCCCAGCAGGTGGCGCGGCAGGCGTCGCGCTAACTGCGCCTGCTCATCAATATCCAGCGGGCGAATGGCGCGCAGGATATCTTTGTCACTCATCTGGGCGATAAGGCCATCAGAAATGGTGTCTGATGCCTCATACAGCACAAAGCCACGCTTATCGAGCGGTGTCAGATACCACAGCGCCTGTCGCGCTTCGGGCGGCAGCGATTCCAGCAGATCGGCAAGGTCAGCAGCATGCAATTCGGTAAGCAGCGTACAGATCTCGGCGGTGTGATCGAGAAGCCGCTTTTTTTCATCCTGAGCAACCGGGGGCTGCTGGGTAATGATGCTTTCCACCAGCCCAGGATCGTCCAGCAACAACAAGGAAATGCGGCGGCGAATGGCCGAGAGCTTTTTGACGCTTGGCATGATCGTTTTTCTCAGTGATTATCACGTTCACGTGCTAGAAATCGAGCGTTGTCAGTGTCTTTTACGGTGGACAGTCAGACAACGCTCACGCCTTTTCGTTGGTGGGGCGCCCTTATCCTTTGAGTACCCGCGCAGCCAGTCCTTTTAGAAAATAGCGTATAACCTGATCGCCGCAGGTGCGATAGTTTTTGTGGTCAGGTGCGCGCATCATTGCGGTGATTTCCGGCAGTGAAATGCGAAAATTTTGTGTCAGCAGAATCGCCTGAATATCATCCGTTTTTAATGAGAAAGCGACACGCAGTTTTTTCAGGATAATGTTATTGGTCACCTTGCGTTCAAACTGTGGCGCAGGCTGTTTTTCATCTTGACCGCGTTTTTGCAGAATCAGCCCAGTCAGGAAATAACTCATCACGATGTCCGGGCAAGGCTGGTAGCCTTCCTCTCCCTCTTTTTTGACGTAGCTCGCCAACTGCTGGGGAGGGACGGTCATTTCCACCAGCGCCAGAATCTTTAGCAGGTGGTCATTATTGAAATTCAGCATATAGCGCACGCTGCGCAAGACATCATTGTTCATCATTACCGGTTTATTCTCGCCATTCGTTTTGGTTATTGTTGGGGAGTATACCCTAAATAATTCGAGTTGCAGGAAGGCGGCAAGAGAAGGCGTCCCGATGCGCTTACTGAGCTAAGTGATTCGGGTGAGTGAACGTAGCCAGCGCACCTGCAACTTGAAGTATGACAGGTATATAAGGGCTCACGGAAGATGTGACACTAAAGTGCTAAAAGGGGGCGATACTTTTTATTAACGCGCGAGCGCTACTCTTTTTTAACGAAGGGAAGCGTAGGGTTGACCGGTGATGATTTCAGCGTTTGTTCGATACGTTGTTGTTTATCTTGATGATGGAAAAAGGCACTGACGGAGGAGTAAGCGAAACGGCCTACGAGGATAAAGAAACTGATCAGGGGAATCGCTTCGTCTCTCGCGGGACGATCGTCGCTTGTGGGATAAGGTTGCCAGGGTGGTTCGTCGCTTGTGTATCAGGGTAGCCATTATTATCACTCTCGTATCCGCGCTTATGCGCTGTTTCTATTTATTCATAATTGATGAGGTTGGTCAATCCTTCGACTTACTTTTGTGATCCTGATGGATTTCGCCGAGCGCGGCGTGGTGAACATTTGGGGTTTCTGTGCCATACATAATAAATCGGCGCAACGCCGGTCATTGATACCGATACTAAGATTATCGACGCAGATGGGCGGGCGTGATGTGGGTCGTTTGACACAGTAAACCTGCCCTTAAATGGAATACGGAGCGGCTTCCAATGCAGATACTTCACCGCATTTCGATACGTAATAAATTCCTCCTCGCGCTGTTACCCATGGTGCTGGCATTGCTGTGGCTCAGCGCATTGGGAATGAATGAACGCCGTCAGACAGAACGTGAAATGAACCGGATGGAAAAGCAGATCCAGTTAGCGCGGGATGCCGGGGAGTTGGTGCATCAATTGCAACGGGAGCGAGGGATGAGCGCCGGTTATTTTGGCAGCCAGGGCAATGCCTTTGGCCCCGAGTTGCAGACGCAGCGCCAGGAAACGGATAAAGCGGCTACCGCTTTTCAGCAACGTTATCGCGACATAGATACCACCTGGCTCGGCGGCGATGTGGCTAAAAACTTTTCGCAGGTGGCCGATTCGCTCACGACACTGGCGTCGCTCAGAGGTCAGGTAAACAGCATGTCGATACCAGTAAACACTGCGCTGAGTGCCTATAGCGAAAAAGTGACGGCGCTGTTGGAAGGGATTAAGCGTGTTGCTTAATAGTGAAATAAGGGTGTTTCGGTGATTGAAGTAAATTTTACGCTGTTCTGAGATGGAAATTCCAAAGACCGGCGCTAAGGAGTAAGAAGGTATCATCAATAAAGGGTCTACGATTCCGTAAAATTTGGGTCATGCAACCGAGGCGCTTGATACCCGCGATGGCGTGTTCAACTGTAATACGGATGCCCGAGATTATTTTATTTTCTTGTTTTTGTTCAGGCGATAAAGGTCTTTTTCGAGTTCCTTTTTTTGGGATTTGTGTATTAGGATGCTGTTTATCTATACCTTGAAAACCGGTATCTGCCCAGATGGTTACCTCGGGAGGAATATGGCGAATTATATCGACTTTATCGAGTAAGCGTTTATCGTGACGGCGCCCATTTTTGCTCATGGGGATAAATCCAATTTGCCTTGTTTCGTCAGTCATAATAAGCGCTTTTCGAGTGGTCTGTCTTTTCTTTCCCGAATACATTTTTTTTCGCCGACGCAGATTCTTAGGCTTTTGGACAGGTCGCTCTGTCCCATCAATAAAGACGTCTTTAACTCCAGGAAAGGCGCGAAAAAATTCCTCAGTAGAGCGAATTTGACGAGCGGGCAAAACACATTCTCGCCCCAAGGTCATCTCTAAAACCGGCAATAATATTTTTACCCAGCGACATACCCGTGTTCTATCTAAACCAAAAAGAAGTCCTTGCAAATCATAGGTCGGATAACATTTTAAATACAATAAAATAAAAAGCAGTTTATCTAATGGGGTTGGGATAAATCCTTTCTGCCCTGCACCCATCTGCCGCTCGTGATCTTTTCGATTCTTTTTCCGATAAATCAAATAACAAGCTGAAAATTCAGCGGCTAAATTTTTCAATTCTTCGACTGATAATCCAATGATTGCTTTACATAAACGATTATCTCGTAACAACCGCTCTTTGTTGATCATTTCAAACCTTTATTCTCTAAGTTAAACCTCTTTTTATTCTCAATAGCCTGACAAAAAATGCAAGTCTCTATTCAGCAACTAGTTTATTGAACTGATGGCGCATTTGGTGCGCGATGCAGGGATCACCCAGCAAATTACCGGGTATTACAGCCTGCTGAATGCCAAAGAGCAGGCGGGGATTGAGCGCGCTGTGTTGGCTAACGTTTTCTCTGCCAATCGTTTTGGCGAGTGGATGTTTGTTCGCCTAAACCAATTGGTATAGCCAAGCGACATTATTTTGATAACAGCCAGCTATGCTTCTTTGCCGCATATCAGGGCATAGGATGTAATCATTTTTAAGTCGGTTGGCTATAGTACGCGGCGATGCCTATATTGCCAGCTTCAGAACCCTGGCATCGAAATCGCTGCGTGAGGCGTTCGACCGCGCGATAAGTTCCAGCCAAGCGCAAGACGCGCAGGCACTGCGCCAACGGGCGATTGGCGCACCGCAAGGAGAATGGAATATCGATGGTGCGCAATGGTTTTCGTTGCAAACACAGAAAATCGAACAGCTTAAACGTATCGAAGAACAGGCGGTGACAACGCTGTTGAGCGATGTCCAGCGTTTGTCTGCGAGCGCAATGCGGGCTTGGATTATCTACCTGAGCGGCACGCTACTGGCGATCGGGTTGGCGCTGGCGGCGATGATCATGCGCAGCATCAATCGGCAGTTGCAGGATACCTTAACCACCATCGCCGAAATGGATGGCGACTTGACGCAGCGCCTATCGGTGCCAGGAACGGATGAACTGTCACGGCTTAACAGTGCCTATAACCAATCGCTGGAGAGCATCGCGAATCTGGTGACGAAAATCAAAAACAGCGCCACGACCATTCGGCGGGCGAGCAATGAGAATGCCCCATTCCCACTCGAAACGCAACAAAGTGACCCACTTGCCAGAGTCGGATAAAATCACCGTTCTGGCCATACTGGAGAGCCTGTTGCATGCAGGGAAAACTTCTGACTCAGAAAGAACGGTTCTACATCGAAAAGCGGCGTGGTGAAGGTGTCAACCAAGCTATAGCTAAACGACTTAATTTTGATTACATTATTTAAATGAGCTATTCAATTGATTTTAGACGTAAAGTGATATCTACACGGAAAAACGAAGGGTTGAGTATCCGAGAAACAGCGAAGCAATTTCGGATTGGCCCTGCCTCTGTATCGCGTTGGATTAATCAAATAGAGTCAAAAGCATCGACCACGCGTCAGCGAAAGATCGATAAATCCGAGTTGATAAAAGATGTTGAACAATATCCAGATGCTTACCAAAAAGAACGTGCAGAGCGTTTTGGCGTTTGTCAGAAGGCCATTTGGCAAGCGCTTAAAAAGCTGGGATTGACCTATAAAAAAAACTCTACGTCATCCGAAAGCCGACGAAAACGCCCGGCAGGGATTTCAACAAAAAAAACAACAGTATGAAAAAGAAGGTAAACCTATTGTTTTTATTGATGAAAGTGGTTTTTCACACGATGCCCCACGGACTCACGGCTATTCCCCAAAAGGTCAACGGTGTTTTGGCCTGAAGAACTGGGGAGCTAGGGGAAGAACAAATGTTATCGGCGCTTTATTAGGCACAACGCTGTTTGCTATCGGATTATTTGATATCAATATTAACAGCGATGTTTTCTATGCCTGGGTCACACAAGTCCTTATCCCAGTACTCCCTAAAAACAGTGTAATCATGATGGACAATGCCACTTTTCACAAAAAACATAATATTCAACAAGTCATCATCGATGCAGGGTATATGGTGGAGTATTTGCCTACATATTCGCCAGATCTTAACCCAATTGAGCATAAATGGGCACAAGCAAAAAGCAAAAAAAGAGAGATGGGTTGCGATACAGAGAGTTTGTTCTCAGTCCATATGGTGTAATCAAAATTAAGTCGCTTGGCTATACCATCGCCAGAGAGCTTGCTCTGCCTCGCTCGACCATCAGCAGGGAACTCAGACGCAATACCGACCCTACTTTCAATGGTGTCTACTGCTGTAGAAGGGCGGACACTCTGGTCCGGGAACGCCGTCATAAGCCTCTGCCAAACAATGCTTTTTACCCGTTGGAGCCACACATTCAGAACTTCATCAGTCAGGCGCTTTCCACTCACTCTTCACCTGAAATCATCAGTGGCCGTTTGCACCTGGAATTCGGTATATCTGTCAGCAAGAATACGCTATATCGCTATATCCTGCAGGAGAGACAGGCTGGCGGGGAGCTATATCAGCAACTTCCTCATCGGGGAAAACGTTACAGGTACAATGCCGAAAACCTCAAATCAGGCCCTATTCCCAACCGTGTTGGTATTGAGTATCGCCCAGCTCAAGCCGAGCTTAAACAGGAGCCTGGCCACTTCGAAACTGACACTATTTTTGGCAAAGACCAGAAGTCATTCTTGTTAACCATCGTAGATAAAGCATTGAAAACCTTCATCATTCGCAAACTGCCTAATAAGCGTGCGGAGACTGTGGTTGCTGCTTTCAGGGACATTGAAGCTAATACCTTTTGCAAGTTTAAGACCCTAACAGCTGATAACGGCCCTGAATTCGCTCTGCACGAGCAAATTACTCAAATCACAGGGGCGCAGGTCTACTTTGCCCATCCTTATAGCCAAGCGACTTAATTTTGATTACACCATATGGACTGAGAACAAACTCTCTGTATCGCAACCCATCTCTCTTTTTTTGCTTTTTGCTTGTGCCCATTTATGCTCAATTGGGTTAAGATCTGGCGAATATGTAGGCAAATACTCCACCATATACCCTGCATCGATGATGACTTGTTGAATATTATGTTTTTTGTGAAAAGTGGCATTGTCCATCATGATTACACTGTTTTTAGGGAGTACTGGGATAAGGACTTGTGTGACCCAGGCATAGAAAACATCGCTGTTAATATTGATATCAAATAATCCGATAGCAAACAGCGTTGTGCCTAATAAAGCGCCGATAACATTTGTTCTTCCCCTAGCTCCCCAGTTCTTCAGGCCAAAACACCGTTGACCTTTTGGGGAATAGCCGTGAGTCCGTGGGGCATCGTGTGAAAAACCACTTTCATCAATAAAAACAATAGGTTTACCTTCTTTTTCATACTGTTGTTTTTTTTGTTGAAATCCCTGCCGGGCGTTTTCGTCGGCTTTCGGATGACGTAGAGTTTTTTTTATAGGTCAATCCCAGCTTTTTAAGCGCTTGCCAAATGGCCTTCTGACAAACGCCAAAACGCTCTGCACGTTCTTTTTGGTAAGCATCTGGATATTGTTCAACATCTTTTATCAACTCGGATTTATAGCCAACCGACTTAAAAATGATTACAGCCGATGCCCTGATATGTGGCAAAGAAGCATAGCTGGCTGTTATCAAAATAATGTCGCTTAGCTATATCGATCTTTCGCTGACGCGTGGTCGATGCTTTTGACTCTATTTGATTAATCCAACGCGATACAGAGGCAGGGCCAATCCGAAATTGCTTCGCTGTTTCTCGGATACTCAACCCTTCGTTTTTCCGTGTAGATATCACTTTACGTCTAAAATCAATTGAATAGCTCATTTAAATAATGTAATCAAAATTAAGTCGTTTAGCTATATCATTCCTGGGAGAGGGGCTTGAATGAGCACACCAACGGGCTGATACGACGTTTTTACCCAAAGGGAACAGACTTCAGTCAGGTCAGTCATCGTAAGATTGCCGAACTCGAACACATACTCAATACAAGGGGCAGAAAATCGCTGGGCTATCGTTCCCCCAATGAGGTATTTTTAACGCACTTACTGGTGGCATAAGCCTCTACCGTTTTGTTGCGTTTCGAGTGGGAATGGGGCGATTGCCTACGGCAATCACAATCTGGCGCAACGCATGGAGCAGCAGGTGGCGTCGCTGGTGGAAACTGCCAGCAGCATGGAGCAAATCACCGCCACCGTACAGCAGACCGCCGATTTCGCAGCCCAGGCGCGGGAACTGACCACCACGGTTGATGAGCGGGTGCGCAACATTGGTGATATTACCTCGTCTGCCCGCGACGCCATGAGCAAGATCCAGCAAACCAGCCAACGGGTGACCGAGATTGTCACCGGTATCGATGCCATCGCGTTTCAAACCAACCTGCTGGCGCTCAATGCGGCGGTGGAAGCGGCCCGCGCGGGATAGCGCGGGCGCGGCTTTGCGGTGGTGGCAACCGAGGTGCGCCAACTGTCGCAGCGTAGCGTTGATGAAGCCAATAAAATTCGTGCACTGATTGCTGACAGCCTTTCCAGCGTGGAGGAGGGCAGTGCGCTGGTATCACAATCTCATCGCGGGTTAAATGAGATTATCGATGGCACCAGCAAAGTAAAAGCGCTGGTGGGGGACATCGCCATCGCGGCGGGTGAGCAATCGCTGGGGATCGCCCAGATCAACGTGGCATTGAGCCAGTTGGAGCAGGTCACACAGCAGAATGCCACGTTGGTGGCTGAAGCTTCGACGGCGAGCCAGATGCTGGATGGACAAGTGGCGGGCATGACGGAGTTGGTCGGGCGTTTTCGCGTAGAACCTTCCGAACCGGTTGTTGAAAATACGCCGTTTCTGCTGGCAGACGCCTAGTGTCGGGAAAAAAACATGCGCTCCTAAAGGGAGCGCAAGGGGTTAGTTCGCTTCTTCTATCAGCAATTTCCAGCCAGTCACGTCCAGCCAGTACGCCTGCTCTGCTTCCAGATCGAGCTGTACCAAGGCGTTTTGCGCGAAATAGCCCTGTGGAAAAGTGAGCGTCCAGTGGTTGTCATCGGTGCTCAAGCGCAGCGAATCTGGCGGGGTAGTTGCCTGACGCTGATTATTGAGCAGACTTGCCAGTCGCATAATCTGCACCATCGGTAAATACTGCTTTTTCTTGAACAGGTTAAAACGCGGCAGTTCTTCCAGATTGATGGCTTTGCGCTGCAAACGCACCATCAATGACAGCATCAACTGCTGCTCCTGATTAAAGCCGGGCAGGTTGGTATTTTGCAGAATATAGGCGGAATGGCGCTGCATGCCCGCATGGTTGATGCTCAGGCCCACTTCGTGCAGCATGGCGGCCCATTTCAGGATCGCCTCTAACTGTGGATGTACCAACGCCGGGTTTTGCGCTGCCCACTGGGTAAACAGCAGCTCGGTGGTTTCTCGTACCCGACGCGCTTGTTCCCTGTCGATATTGTAGTGGCTGGCCAGACTGAGCGCGGTGCGGATACGAATATCCTGATGGCGGAAACGGCCTTCCATTTCATACAGCACCCCTTCGCGCAGGGCACCGTTCGACAGGCGCAGCGATTTGATCGCCAGTGCATCGAAAACCCCGCACAGAATCGCCAGTCCGGGGACCAACACGGATTGCCGGTCTTCCGACATGCCCGGCAAACTCAGGGATTTGAAGGTTTTAAACTGCAAAATCTGATCGCGTAGCATATTGAGCCGGTCCAGGGTGATCAGACCGTCTTTCTCCCCCATTTCTACCAGAATTTCATGGGCGGATTTAATGGTGCCGGATGCGCCCAGCGCATAGTCCCAGCCATAAATGCGGTATTCCCAGGAGAGCGTTTCCAGCTTTTGTACCGCCGCCAGACGGGCGCGCCGGAAATTCTGTTCGCTTATTTCACCGTTCGGGAAAAATTGCTGTGCAAAGCTGACACAGCCCATCCGGCGGCTTTCGACCAGTATTGGCTCAAAATTTTCCCCGATAACCAACTCGGTGGAGCCGCCGCCGATGTCGATCACCAGCTTGCGCCCTTTCTCTGGCTGAGTGTGCTCCACGCCCATAAATATCAGGCGCGCTTCTTCATGGCCGGAAATGATCTCGATGGGATAAGGAATGATGTCGGCCGCGCGACGCAAAAAGGTCTGCGCGTTGGCAGCTTCACGTAACGCATGGGTGCCCACGATGGAAACATTGTCAGGGGAAAAGCCTTGCAGTCGCTCAGCAAACAGCGCCAGACAGCTTAAGCCGCGCTCCATCGCCTCTTCGCTCAGCATGTTGTTGCTGTCAAGGCCATCAGCCAGGTGCACCCGCTGTTTTAGGCGGCTTAACACTTGCAATGCACCGTTGGCCACACGGGCAACCACCATATGGAAACTGTTAGAGCCAAGGTCAACCGCGGCGAATTCCTGCGGTGTTTCTTTATCGGTATCGGTTTGTATCAGGGGCATTTTTCTTGCCTATTCGTCGGGTTGCTCAAGGGCCTTGAGGTACTCGTAAATGGCCGTCTGCGCGCGGACTTTACGCCGGTTGCCGCGTGCAACATAGCGATTACTCAGCTCTTTATCAATAATACGTGCTTTAACCGTATCGCTGAACAGCAAATCCAATGTGTCCAATATCTGCTTTTTCAGCGCCGGGTCGAGGATTTCTGCTGCCACCTCGATACGATAATCGATATTACGTGTCATCCAGTCCGCAGAAGAGATATACACCTTGCTGTCTCCTCCATTATCGAACACATACACCCGATCGTGCTCAAGATAGCGATCTAAAATGCTAATGACTTGAATATTGTCACTGATGCCGTGCAGCGAGGGGATCAGCGAACACATACCGCGCACCAGCAGGTTGATCTTCACCCCTGCGGCGGAGGCTTCATACAGTTTTTCGGCCAGATCTTTATCGACCAGATTGTTGACCTTGAGGGTAATCACCGCAGGAAGGTTGGTTTGCGCGTGGGTGATTTCGTGATCGATCAGTTTGTGCAAGCGGGCGCGTGAGTTCTGCGGCGACACCAGTAAATACTCGAAGCTGACCGGGCGGTAAGGGTTCTCAATAAAGTTGAACACGCTGCGCACTTCATTGGTGATACGTTCATCGGCGGTCAGCAATGAGTAATCGGTATAAAGCCGGGCGGTTTTTTCGTTAAAGTTGCCAGTACCGATGTGGGAGTAACGCACGATGTTTTCCCCTTCACGGCGGGAAATCAGGAACAGCTTGGCGTGAATTTTCAGCCCTGGCACCGAGAAAATCACGTGTACACCGGCTTCCGTCAGACGCTTGGCCCACTGGATATTAGCCTCTTCATCAAAGCGCGCCTGCAATTCCACCACCACGGTCACTTTTTTACCGTTATGCGCCGCGTGAATCATCGCATTAATGATGCGCGAATCTTTTGCCACGCGGTAAATATTGATTTTGATCGACAGTACGCTGGGGTCGAACGAGGCCTGACGCAGCAGTTCCAGCACGTGCTCGAAGGTGTGATAGGGGTAGTAAAGCAACACATCGCGCTCACGAATGGCATCAAACCCGTTACGGAAATGGCTAAAACGGGTATGGCGCAGTCGTGGCAGCGCTTTGTTTTCCAGGTTCGGGCGGCCCACGTTGGGGAAACTGATAAAGTCTTTAAAGTTGTGGTAACGTCCGCCGGGAATGATGGAATCGTAGGATGAGATCCCCAATTTTTGCATCAGCATATCCACCATCGCATCCGGCATGTCACGCTGATAGACGAAGCGCACTGGCTCGGCAGTCAGACGCTGTTTCAGGCTGGAAGACATCAATTCCAGCAGGCTGGATTCCATTTCCGTGACCAGATCGTACTCCGCATCACGCGTCATTTTCATGGAATAGGCGTTGAGCGCGTCGTAGTCAAAGAAACCTCTGAAGATATCATCCAGGCAGTAGCGCAGAATGTTATCCAGCAAAATCATGGTTTTTTTTCTGCGCGATGATTCTGATGGCAGGTTAATGAAACGCGGCACCTTGTCGGACGGGATCTCCAGCAGCGCATAGCGGATCTCATTGCCGCGAATAATCTCTACCGCCAGATAGGTGTAATCATCTTTTAAAAACTCCACCAGATCGGTTTCTGGTAGAATAAGAATCGGCGTGATGTGCTTACGCAGGTTCTGGCGGAAATAGTCGCGCAGCCACTCCTGCTGGAGCGGGGAGACCTGACGCTCATTCACCAGAAAAATGTGATTGCGCGCCATTTCCAACAGCAGTTCATTATACAGGTTATCAAACACCTGATCGGTTTTCAGAACGCGTGCCTGAATTTTACCCAGCAAATGGCGTAAACCACCGGCGGAGCCTTGTTCCTCGTTGATCAGAATCCGTCTTTTAAGATCGGCGAAGCGCACTTTGTAAAATTCATCGAGGTTGTTGGAGTAGATGCCTAAAAAGCGCATGCGCTCAATCAACGGATTACTCTGATCCGCTGCCTCTTGCAACACGCGTTCGTTGAAGGATAACCAACTTAGTTCTTTCTCGATAAAGAGTTTGTCCTGACTCATTGTGACTCCGTTAAATCGTTTACTGACGGTGCACCCGGCTTTGTTGAATAAATCAGAATTAGCCGACAGGATGACTCCCTCTGCTACACCTGTTATCCTATCCTGACGCTGTGTGGCATACCCAACAACGTCATACGGTTCAGCGCTTTGACCATCGCTATGGCTTCACCTACTTGAGCCTCATAGTCACGCAGGCTCAGATGGCCACCCAGCAAAGTTTTTATGCGGAACATCGCTGTTTCTGCCACTGAACGCCGGTGATAACCCACTTTCTTTTTCCACATATCATTACTCCCGCTCAGACGCTGATTCGCCACCGCATGGTTACGTTCATGGTACTTGTCCGGCCAGTATTTGGCTCCGCTTCGCGGCGGGATAAGGGGCCTGATTTTCTTTCTTAGCAACGCATCGTGGCAGTAACGGGCGTCATAAGCACCGTCTGCTGACACTTCCCTGATTTTTCGGTGGGTTTGGTTAATCAGGCCCGGCAGTGCCTGCGCATCTGTCGTTCCGCTGAGCGATAAGTCGGCACAGATAATCTCATGCGTCGCACTGTCTGCTGCCAGATGAAGCTTGCGCCACACTCTTCGTCTGTCAGCCCCATGCTGCCTGACTTTCCATTCACCTTCGCCAAAGACCTTCAGACCGGTACTGTCGATGACCAGATGCGAGATTTCACCACGCGTTGGCGTTTTTATGCTGATACTGACGGTTTTTGCCCGCCGACTGACCAGAGAGTAGTCCGGGCAGCGCAGTGGCAGGCTCATCAGTGTAAAAACCGAGTCGACAAAGCCCTGTAATGCCCGGAGCGACAGGTTAAACACGCGCTTTATCATCAAAACCGTGGTAACAGCCATATCGGTGTAGTAAAGCGGCCGACCACGACCTTCAGGCGAAGCACTGTCAGTCCATGCAGCGATGGCCGACTCATCAAGCCAGACCGTCAGGGAGCCGCGTTGTCTGAGTGCTTTGTTGTAGGTGGGCCAGTTGGTGATTTTAAACTTTTGCTTTGCCATGGGGAGCTGCTATCGGGAGCGATGATAGTGCTTTGATCCGGCGATCCCCTGAAAGTTCGATTTATTCAACAAAGCCGGTGCACCCACTCTCTACACGCCAATGATGGCGGATTTATGACGGCGTGGCGCTATCTTGTTCTTTGCAAACCATTTTTTATGCGGCGCCGTTGCATTGCTAAAGCATTACGGTTATTTCGTTCACAAAATGACCTGAATGTCGCGCCCGGTGGGGAGGCGCATTAAAATCGTTCTTACAGAACGTCTTACCATTGTCATATTATGAGCGTAAAGGCAACATATGCTACCCCGATTTCATCATGGGGATGAGAAAAGCAATCCGCCGCGGTGCTTGAGGTAATCTCCATCGTGCGGGATGGGCGACGCAGGGCTTTTTGTTCGCCATTCACTAAAAGAACCTGACGGGCGGTGTAGGGATAATGGCAGAAACAGACAGCAGATTTGCCTATCAGGATGCCCGACGGCGGCGTCTGGATCGCATAACGCAGCACATCGTAGTAGGCAGTGGCCTGCTGGTGATGATGGCGCTGGTGCTGATTTTTTTCTATCTGCTGTACGTGGTTGCACCGCTGTTTGTTTCCCCCTCGGTGACACAGTAAGCCGCGTCGCCGCGCGTGGCATCGGAATCGTCCGCTGAGATCGGGATCAGCGATGACGGTTCCTTAGGGTATCGCATTGATCAACAGGGTTTTGGCGAGTTTATGGTGTTTGCTGGCGTGCAATCTCTGCCGCGCACCGCACTGAGCGTCACGCCCATTACGCATGCCGTTGCCTTCGGGGAAGGGCGGCCGCATTACGCGCTGCTTTCTGCCACTAGCCACATCACGATTGTCGCCCCCTTTATTCCACTTGCCGGTAATGCTCAGCCAGCCTGGCGTTATCCATTTGGCAAGATGCCCCTGCCGTTGACGACGGATGGCACACCGCTTCGCCATCTGGCGCTGGCGCTGCGCGAAACCGCACCGCCGATGGCCGATAACGCTGCCGCCACGGTAGTAGACGTAGCCGCCGTGTGGGTGACGCAGGATAACCGTTTGACCATGGGCCGCATTTCCGCTGACGGCGTGCAACTCGCCGCCAGTGTGGCACTCGGCGATACGCCGGTTGACGCCCTGGTGCTGACGCCCCGTGGCGATGTTGTCTACAGCTTAAGCGGTAACCAACTGACTACGTGGCGTATCCGTGGTGATACGGTGACACTTTCTGGTACCGCGACGCTGCCCACTGCCGGGCCGTGGCGGCTGGCGCTGCTGTCTGGCGGCTATTCGCTGCTGGTGTATAGCGAGGGTGGCAAAATATTTCAGTGGTTTGATGTGCCTGGCGCGGATGGCCTGCGCCTGACTGAGATTCGAGATTTCCCGCAGCGCGAAACGCAAGGCATGCAACTGGTGCCGGAAGCCTCGCGTCGGGTATTTGCCACCCTGACGCCGCAGGGTGAGCTTTCATTGTTTGCCAGCAAGCAGTCTGCCGCCGTGTTATAGCCAAACGACATTATTTTGATAACAGCCAGCTATGATTCTTTGCCGCATATCAGGGCATAGGATGTAATCATTTTTAAGTCGGTTGGCTATAACGCAGCAGGTTGCTGCACAGGCACAACGCATGGTGTTTTCGGCGCACGGTAAAGCGCTACTGCTTGAGACGCCAACGCAATGGTATGCCTATCGTGTCGATAATCCTTACCCCGATATCGGCTGGCGCGGCCTGTGGCATCGCATCTGGTATGAGAACTACCCCCAGCCTGACTTTATCTGGCAGTCAACGGCAGCGGACGACAGCTATCAGGCCAAGTTCAGCCTGGTGCCGCTGTTGGCTGGCTCGCTGAAGGCGGCGCTGTACGCCATGTTGTTTGCTACGCCGCTGGCGCTGGCTGCGGCAGTGTATACCGCCTGTTTTATGACGCCGGGTTTACGCCGTTGGGTGAAGCCAACGCTGGAAGTTATGGGCTCGCTCCCGACCGTGGTGGTGGGGTTGATTGCGGCACTCTGGCTCGCGCCGCACGTTGAAACCTACCTTTCCGCCATTCTGGCCTTGCCGCTGCTCTGTACTCTGGGTGTATTGGGCGTGGGGGCGCTGACGGCGCGCTGGATGCAGGGGCGCGAGGTGCTGATGTTGATGCCGGTACTGTTGCTGATCGTGCTTGGGGTGTGCTGGCTTGCCCCGGCGCTGGAAGTGAGTCTGTTCGGACAGCCGCTGTTCCAGTGGATGGACGGCAATTTTGTGCAGCGTAATGCGCTGGTGGCGGGGATTGCGCTGGGTTTTGCGCTGATCCCGCTGATTTTCTCATTGGCGGAAGATGCCTTGTTCAATGTACCCACGCGGCTGAGTCAAGGCTCTTTGGCGCTGGGGGCGACACCGTGGCAGACCTTGTGGCATGTGGTGCTACCTTCAGCCAGTGCCGGTATTTTTGCCGCATTGATGCTGAGTTTTGGCCGCGCCGTCGGCGAAACCATGATTGTGTTGATGGCAACGGGCAATACGCCGATTGTCGATGAGGGGCTGCTGCAAGGGTTGCGATCGCTGGCGGCCAATATCGCTATCGAAATGCCGGAGGCCGTGATGGGCAGCGGGCATTATCGCGTGCTGTTCATCACCGCGCTGGTGTTGTTTATCTTTACCTTTGTGGTCAACACCTTGGCCGAAACTCTGCGTCAGCGGCTACGCCGACGTTACCGGGATGAGGGGGATCACGCATGACATCTCAATCGACCGTCCATGAAGGGCAAACGCGCAGATGGTTTCGCAGCGGCACGCCCTGGGTATGGTTAACCGGTGCCGCCATTGGTGTCAGCCTGTTGGCGATGCTGGCTGTGGCGGTGATGTTGGCCTGGCAGGGGGGGCGCTATTTGTGGCCGCAACCAGTGTGGCAGTTCACGCTAACCGAGCAGGTGGCGGGAACACCGCGCGCGCTGCTGGGCGAAAGGTATGCCCATCAAACGCTGACCGTACCTTCCGCATCAGCCGCCGCTGGTGATGACGTGGTGTCACGCTATCTGGTTAAAGTCGGGATGCGTGAGCGTTACGGGCAAAGTTTTCAGACGCTGCTTTCTTCGGGGATCACCGCGCGATCGCTGCCCGCCGATGTGATTGTGCTTAAGCGCGCACACAACGGGGTTGCCTACGGTTTTCTGGCCGGGATGTTGGAAGATGGTCAACCGTTGCTGGCCGAAGATCTGCCGGCGACGTTGCAGCGCCGTATCCAACTGGTACAGGGTTTTGTGAATAAAACGCAGCTCATCCGGCTGGTCGACATGCGCAAAATCAACCAACGGGTTGAGGCGCTGCGGTTGGAGGAGAAACAAAAGCAGCGCACCGAGGCGTTGGATACTCAGACGCTGGCGCGGTTTCAGGCTGAACGCGGTGAGTTGCAGCGTCGGTTTGATACGCTATCCGGGCAACTGGTGACGCTCAATCAGGAAATCGACCGTAATCAGGTCCTGCTGCGCGATGCCGAAGGCACGCTGTACCGCATTCCACTTAAGGAGATTGAAGGCGCCTGGTTTCCCAATAGCATGAACAGATGGGATAAAGTGCGGCACTGGGGACATGAAATGGCATACCTGCTCACCCATGATGCGCCGGACAATGCCAACGGTCATCTGTTCCCAGCCATTTTTGGTACCGTGCTGATGGTTATCCTGATGTCGATTGTTGTGATGCCGTTAGGGGTGATCGCTGCCATCTATCTCAATAAGCGTGTTGCTTAATAGTGAAATAAGGGTGTTTCGGTGATTGAAGTAAATTTTACGCTGTTCTGAGATGGAAATTGGCTTTGTTGAATAATTTAAGATACTGATTTATATAAGCATTATAAAATTTCAACGACTAATTTTTCCTCTCGGAATGCTTTTTATTGTGCTAACTATTTGATTTGTCGTTCTAACAAAATACATTCTCTGTAAATGCATTCTAACTAAAGAAGATGTAAATCAAACGGTTAAATTATTCAACAAAGCCATGGAAATTCCAAAGACCGGCGCTAATGAGTAAGAAGGTATAGCTAAACGACTTAATTTTGATTACATTATTTAAATGAGCTATTCAATTGATTTTAGACGTAAAGTGATATCTACACGGAAAAACGAAGGGTTGAGTATCCGAGAAACAGCGAAGCAATTTCGGATTGGCCCTGCCTCTGTATCGCGTTGGATTAATCAAATAGAGTCAAAAGCATCGACCACGCGTCAGCGAAAGATCGATAAATCCGAGTTGATAAAAGATGTTGAACAATATCCAGATGCTTACCAAAAAGAACGTGCAGAGCGTTTTGGCGTTTGTCAGAAGGCCATTTGGCAAGCGCTTAAAAAGCTGGGATTGACCTATAAAAAAAACTCTACGTCATCCGAAAGCCGACGAAAACGCCCGGCAGGGATTTCAACAAAAAAAACAACAGTATGAAAAAGAAGGTAAACCTATTGTTTTTATTTATGAAAGTGGTTTTTCACACGATGCCCCACGGACTCACGGCTATTCCCCAAAAGGTCAACGGTGTTTTGGCCTGAAGAACTGGGGAGCTAGGGGAAGAACAAATGTTATCGGCGCTTTATTAGGCACAACGCTGTTTGCTATCGGATTATTTGATATCAATATTAACAGCGATGTTTTCTATGCCTGGGTCACACAAGTCCTTATCCCAGTACTCCCTAAAAACAGTGTAATCATGATGGACAATGCCACTTTTCACAAAAAACATGATATTCAACAAGTCATCATCGATGCAGGGTATATGGTGGAGTATTTGCCTACATATTCGCCAGATCTTAACCCAATTGAGCATAAATGGGCACAAGCAAAAAGCAAAAAAAGAGAGATGGGTTGCGATACAGAGAGTTTGTTCTCAGGCCCCATTCCCAGTCGAAACGCAACAAAACGGTAGGGCATTATGCCGCCTGTAAGTGCGTTAAAAATACCTCATTTGGAGAACGATAACCCAGCGATTTTCTGCCTCGCGTATTGAGCAGGTGTTCGAGTGCTGCAACCTTGCGATGGGTGACATAATTGAAGTCCGTTCCCTTCGGGTAAAAACGCCGTATCAGCCCGTTGGTATGCTCATTCAACCCGCGTTCCCAGGAATGATATGGCCGGGCAAAGTAGACCGGTGCCCCCGTGACTTTTGTAATTTCCCCGTGCTGGGAAAATTCAGAACCGTTGTCAGCAGTCAGGGTTTTAAACTCGCAGAAGGTATTGGCAACGATGTCCCTGAAGGCCGCTACCACTGTCTCTGCTCGCTTGTTGGGCAGTTTGCGAATGATGACCAGCTTGACGGCTTTATCGACCACCGTCAGCAGGAATGATTTCTGATCTTTGCCAAAGATGGTGTCAATCTCGAAATGCCCGGGTTCCTGCTTGAGGTCAGCAACGGCCGGCCGCTGCTCAATGCCAACACGGTTGGGAATAGGACCGCGTTTGTTCTCATCGGTCTGATAGTTATACCGTTTACCCCGATGAGGGAGCTGCTGATACAGCTCACCGCCGGCCCGGCGCTCCTGCTGGATATAGCGATAGAGCGAGTTCTTGCTGACGGACAGGCCAAATTCCAGGACCAGGCGCCCACTGATGACCTCAGGTGAGGTGTGGGTAGACAGCGCCGTTCTGATAAAGTCCTGAATGTGCGGTTCAAGCTGGTTAATCACGCTGTCCGGCCGTGTTTTCTGCCGCCGCCCTCTGGCCAACGTTTCGGCCCTTCTGCAGGAATAGACCCCGTTGAAAGCGGCGTCGGTATTGCGTCTGAGTTCCCTGCTGATGGTAGAACGAGGAAGCTCCAGCTCCCGGGCGATGGTGGCCTGGTTAACCCCATCACCACGCCGCTTTTCGATGTAGAACCGTTCTTTGTGAGTCAGATGTTTTCCCTGCATGCAACGGGATCTCCAGTAGGGCCAGAACGGTGATTTTATCCGACTCTGGCCAGTGGGTCACTTTGTTGCGTTTCGAGTGGGAATGGGGCACGAATCCCCTGCCTGTATCACCGCTGCTGGATATCAGCCAACTGACCGATGAGCAAACGGCGCTGGAGGTGGACCATCTCAGCCTCTATTACGGCGAAAAACAGGCACTGAACGATATCTCTCTGCGCATTCCACAGCATCAGGTGACGGCGCTGATTGGCCCATCTGGTTGCGGTAAATCGACGCTGCTGCGCTGCTTTAATCGCATGAACGATTTGGTGGAAAACTGCCGTATTGAGGGCGATATCCGAATGCGCGGCGTTTCCGTCAGCGATGCCCAGTGGGATGTCTCGGCGCTGCGGCGGCGGGTGGTTATGGTATTCCAGCGCCCCAATCCGTTTCCTAAATCCATCTATGACAACGTGGCGTACGGCCTGCGCCTGCAAGGTATCCGCGATCGACGCTTACTGGACGAAACGGTAGAGAACGCGCTGCGCGCTGCGGCTTTGTGGCATGAAGTGAAAGACCGGCTGGGCGATAACGCCCTGACGCTTTCCAGCGGACAGCAACAGCGCCTGGTGATTGCCCGGGCCATTGCGATTGAACCCGAAGTGTTACTGCTTGATGAACCGACCTCCGCGCTGGATCCTATCTCTACCCTTGTGATTGAAGAGCTGATGGGCGCCTTAAAACAGCGCTTCACGTTAGTGCTGGTGACACACAACATGCAGCAAGCGGCGCGGGTATCGGATTACACCGCCTTTATTCATCAGGGCAAAGGCTTTGTTGAATAATTTAAGATACTGATTTATATAAGCATTATAAAATTTCAACGACTAATTTTTCCTCTCGGAATGCTTTTTATTGTGCTAACTATTTGATTTGTCGTTCTAACAAAATACATTCTCTGTAAATGCATTCTAACTAAAGAAGATGTAAATCAAACGGTTAAATTATTCAACAAAGCCCAGGGCAAACTGATTGAATACGATCATACCGATACGCTGTTTACCTCTCCCCTTCAGCGTAAAACGGAAGATTACATTACCGGACGCTTTGGTTTATGGTGCAGCAGAAAAAATCGTAAAAAAACCTGTCTTTTGTACGATTCTCCGTGCCATATGAATAAGTGATGATAAAATGTGCGGAATTTAATCGGGCGCAGGTAAAGCTGTAACATGAAATTCAGCAGTATGAGTGAAGGCGACATTGTTGTTGAACTTTGCCGGAGAATCAAAGAAGCACGCATTCAGCAGCGGCTGTCGCAGGTCGATTTGGCCGAACGCGCCGGGTTGGGCATCGCTACCATCAAACGCGCGGAGTTGGGGGAATCGATAACCCTAAGCAGCCTGTTGTGCATTCTGCGCGGTTTAAACCGCCCGCATCAGCTGGAAGGCGTGTTGTTTGATGCGGATGTTACTGCTTTCCATGCGCAAATCAGCGGAGAAAAACAGCGCACGCCGATGCGTATTCGCAAGAAAGCCTCGGCATTCCCGCCGCAAACCCACAGCGCACCCGCCGCGGTGAAACCGGTCGCGAACATCACGGTGGATTGGTATATCTCTGCGGCAAATAACAACATTATCTGGTCGCGCCCGGAGAACGAGAAAAAGTCCTGATGCGGTAGCTTGTCACTTCGGCATTTATCCGGTTACTCGCGTATTTTCGAGTCATTTCCGTAAAGGTGCTGAGGGATCCTCACAAATCTAGGCTCAGTCTTTTTGTTGGTGCAGCGAATGTTTCGTGCGCGTTAACCCACGCCGTTATTTGCACCGCACATCGCACGCGCCCGACACGGGGTGTTAAAACGCCATCACCCCGCGGCCCCTGGCTTTTTAGCGGGAAATAACGCCGCTTTGCGGTGCCTTCGGGGCCCGAGCCCACTGACGGGCCGCCAGCGACGCGGAATACTCGTCTCATCCCTGAGACTCGCCCCTTCGGGATCGCTGTCAACAGCGTTCAAAAATGCTCCTGGCATTTTTGTCCGACGCGGCGCTGACTTTCGCGGCGTCCTGCCGCTCACCCTGTGGTCTCGTTCCCCTCAGCGCAATTTTGTACGCGTTATAAATTCAAAGCAGTAGAACCATTCCGCTTTAGGCTGTTTTTTTTTGGGGGCCTCAGTGCATAGGCCTCGGTCCCTTGCAGGCGAACCGCCTGTCAAGGATCCCCGGCTTTCGCCGAGGATGTCTTATGAGTCGAGGTGGATAAAAAGATCCCGCGTTATTCGCACAGCACCACTTTGATTGCCAGCCCGCCGCGTGAGGTTTCGCGGTATTTGGCGTTCATGTTTTCCCGGTTTCGTACATGGTTTCGATCACCTTATCCAGTGAGACGCGCGGTTCGCTGGTGCGGCGCATCGCCATGCGTGCCGCGTTGATGGCCTTGACCGAGGCGATAGCATTGCGCTCGATACAAGGCACCTGTACCTGACCGGCCACCGGATAGCAGGTTAACCCCAGATTGTGTTCCATATCGATTTCCGCCGCGATGCACACATGCTCAGGATTAGCCCCCAGCAGTTCCGCCAGCCCGGCTGCCGACATGGAGCAGGCAACCCCCACTTCGCCCTGGCAGCCGACTTCCGCCCCAGAGATGGAGGCGTTCATTTTATACAGTACGCCAATAGCGCCTGCCGCCAGAAAATAGCGCAGATAGGATTCCTGCGTCACCGGTTGAACAAACTGGTTGTATAGCCAAGCGACATTATTTTGATAACAGCCAACTATGCTTCTTTGCCGCATATCAGGGCATAGGATGTAATCATTTTTAAGTCGGTTGGCTATAGTAGGCCAGTACGGCGGGAATAATGCCGCATGCGCCGTTGGTCGGCGCCGTTATAGCCAAGCGACTTAATTTTGATTACACCATATGGACTGAGAACAAACTCTCTGTATCGCAACCCATCTCTCTTTTTTTGCTTTTTGCTTGTGCCCATTTATGCTCAATTGGGTTAAGATCTGGCGAATATGTAGGCAAATACTCCACCATATACCCTGCATCGATGATGACTTGTTGAATATTATGTTTTTTGTGAAAAGTGGCATTGTCCATCATGATTACACTGTTTTTAGGGAGTACTGGGATAAGGACTTGTGTGACCCAGGCATAGAAAACATCGCTGTTAATATTGATATCAAATAATCCGATAGCAAACAGCGTTGTGCCTAATAAAGCGCCGATAACATTTGTTCTTCCCCTAGCTCCCCAGTTCTTCAGGCCAAAACACCGTTGACCTTTTGGGGAATAGGCGTGAGTCCGTGGGGCATCGTGTGAAAAACCACTTTCATCAATAAAAACAATAGGTTTACCTTCTTTTTTATACTGTTGTTTTTTTTGTTGAAATCCCTGCCGGGCGTTTTCGTCGGCTTTCGGATGACGTAGAGTTTTTTTTATAGGTCAATCCCAGCTTTTTAAGCGCTTGCCAAATGGCCTTCTGACAAACGCCAAAACGCTCTGCACGTTCTTTTTGGTAAGCATCTGGATATTGTTCAACATCTTTTATCAACTCGGATTTATCGATCTTTCGCTGACGCGTGGTCGATGCTTTTGACTCTATTTGATTAATCCAACGCGATACAGAGGCAGGGCCAATCCGAAATTGCTTCGCTGTTTCTCGGATACTCAACCCTTCGTTTTTCCGTGTAGATATCACTTTACGTCTAAAATCAATTGAATAGCTCATTTAAATAATGTAATCAAAATTAAGTCGTTTAGCTATACCACGCGACCACCAGCCGCGTTTTCTTCCGAGACCGCCATGGCGAACATGTTTACCCAGTCCATGGCATCCATCGGATCTTTAGAGAAGCGATCGTTGATAAACAGCAAACGGTGCAATGCCGAGGCGCGGCGCGGAACGCGCAGCGGGCCGGGCAGAATACCTTCGGTGTTCATGCCGCGATGGATGGCGTTTTGCATGGTTTGCCACACGTCGGCAAAGTAGTGCTCGATAGCTCACGCTCGTGCAGGGCAATCTCATTTCTCATCACAATTGCCGACAGCGACAGGCAGTGATCGTGGCAGTGTTGCAGCAGTTTTTGCGCGGAATAGAACGGGTAGGGCGCGGTCTCTTCTGTCACCAGTGCCTTGCCAAAATGCTCCTGATCGACAACAAAGCCGCCGCCGATAGAGTAATAGGTTTTGCTGTGCAGCAAGGTTTGCTGCTGGTAGGCGCGGATTGTCATGCCGTTTTCGTGCAGCGGCAGATTTTCCGCCTGAAAACGCAGCGCGGTTTCCAGCGGAAAGTTCACCTCATAGTCACCTGCTTTCATCGGCCCGACGGTATGCGAACTCGACTGTCCAATACCAATTTTAAAAATCTCGAATACGCTGACCATGGCGATTTCCTCGAACAAGATGCTGGCAACACCAAAAGAGTGCCAACAGATTTCGGCATCAGGTATGCCGAGAGGCGGCTGGCAACCGATGCCGACCGTCTCCTGACAGTAGTGAGGGGGAACAGGGAAGCGGCCTAGTGCCGCTTCAGTGTGGATTATAGCTAAGCGACATTATTTTGATAACAGCCAGCTATGCTTCTTTGCCACATATCAGGGCATCGGCTGTAATCATTTTTAAGTCGGTTGGCTATAACGCAGGCTATAGACGATGGCGGTGATAGCGATCAGGCCCATCACGGTAACGAATACGTTGCTTAGCTGTCCGCTGTATTGCTTCATTGCCGGGACTTTCTGAATGGCGTACATCGGCATCAGGAACAGCAAGCAGGCGATAACCGGACCGCCCAGTGTTTCAATCATGCCCAGAATGCTGGGGTTGAGCGTGGCGACAATCCAGGTGGTCACCAGCATAAACAGCGCCGTGATGCGGTTCAGTTTAGCGTGCCCGATGGTTTTTCCGCGACTGCGCAGCGATTTGATTATCATCCCGTTAAAGCCTTCTCCCGCACCCAGGTAGTGGCCAAGGAATGATTTGGAGATAGCGATGGTGGCGATAACCGGTGCCAGATAGGCCATGACCGGGTTATTGAAGTGGTTTGCCAGGTAAGACAAAATGGAAATGTTTTGCGTTTTGGCTTCCATCAGTTCCGCAGGGGACAGGCTCAGTACACAACTGAACACGAAGAACACCACGGTCAGTAACATCATGATATGGCTGTAGGAGAGGATGCGGGAGCATTTTGGCTCAGCATCGTCACCATACTCTTTACGCTTGGCAACGGCAAAAGAGGAGATGATGGGGGAATGGTTAAAGGAGAATACCATTACCGGGATCGCTAACCACAGGGTAGACAATAGTCCATTGCCGGTTACGCTGCTGGTGAAAGAAATATTATCAAAAACCGCTAAATTCCAATGCGGAACTAAATAAAATGCCAGCAGCATCAATACCATGACAAAAGGATAAACCAGAATGCTCATGGCTTTTACAATCATGGCTTCGCCAAAGCGAACGATAAACATCAGGCCCAGAATTAATACCAAAGACAACACGGCGCGCGGCGGAGACGGTAAATGGAGTTGGTGTGTGATAAAACTGTCTACCGTATTGGTTATCGCTACGCTATAAACTAACAGGATAGGGTAAATAGCAAAAAAGTAGAGCAGTGTGATTAATTTCCCTGCACCGACACCGAAATGTTCTTCAACCACTTCAGTAATATCTTCACCCCCTTTTTTACCGGATAAAACAAATCGACACAGTGCGCGGTGTGAGTAATATGTCATCGGGAAAGCAATAATTGCCATAATTATCAATGGAATTAATCCACCAATACCGGCATTGATCGGCAGAAACAGCACGCCTGCGCCAATGGCTGTCCCGTAAAGCCCGAGCATCCAGACAGTGTCGCTTTTACGCCAACCAGATGCGGGTGCGACGATCGCACTGCTTTGTTGGATTGTGCTCATAATTGGTTCTCCTTGGTGAAAACAGTTTGCAAATCGTGTCAATATTGGTAATGGCACCAATGTTGTATAAATAATAAACATCGACGCGTTTTTATAACGCAATCGCATGTTAGAGAGTCAATACTGATTGTGGCGGCATTCTATATTGAGGCGGTCAGCGAATAATATTGAGATGATCACAGAAATGAATTGACGTGTTTTAATTTTATCAAAATTCGACCATAAATAAAATATCAATG
Organism: Symbiopectobacterium purcellii; assembly: GCF_052050035.1. Taxonomy (GTDB): domain Bacteria; phylum Pseudomonadota; class Gammaproteobacteria; order Enterobacterales; family Enterobacteriaceae; genus Symbiopectobacterium; species Symbiopectobacterium purcellii_A. The sequence goes on along the minus strand of NZ_CP189882.1, from coordinate 59,312 downwards.
ATGATACTTTACGTTATTTATTTATAAGGTCTCTGCCCCATTCCCACTCGAAATGCAACAAAACGGTAGAGGCTTATGCCACCAGTAAGTGCGTTAAAAATACCTCATTGGGGGAACGATAGCCCAGTGATTTTCTGCCCCTTGTAGGCTTTGTTGAATAAATCGAACTTTCAGGGGATCGCCGGATCAAAGCACTATCATCGCTCCCGATAGCAGCTCCCCATGGCAAAGCAAAAGTTTAAAATCACCAACTGGCCCACCTACAACAAAGCACTCAGACAACGCGGCTCCCTGACGGTCTGGCTTGATGAGTCGGCCATCGCTGCATGGACTGACAGTTCTTCGCCTGAAGGTCGTGGTCGGCCGCTTTACTACACCGATATGGCTGTTACCACGGTTTTGATGATAAAGCGCGTGTTTATAGCTAAACGACTTAATTTTGATTACATTATTTAAATGAGCTATTCAATTGATTTTAGACGTAAAGTGATATCTACACGGAAAAACGAAGGGTTGAGTATCCGAGAAACAGCGAAGCAATTTCGGATTGGCCCTGCCTCTGTATCGCGTTGGATTAATCAAATAGAGTCAAAAGCATCGACCACGCGTCAGCGAAAGATCGATAAATCCGAGTTGATAAAAGATGTTGAACAATATCCAGATGCTTACCAAAAAGAACGTGCAGAGCGTTTTGGCGTTTGTCAGAAGGCCATTTGGCAAGCGCTTAAAAAGCTGGGATTGACCTATAAAAAAAACTCTACGTCATCCGAAAGCCGACGAAAACGCCCGGCAGGGATTTCAACAAAAAAAACAACAGTATGAAAAAGAAGGTAAACCTATTGTTTTTATTGATGAAAGTGGTTTTTCACACGATGCCCCACGGACTCACGGCTATTCCCCAAAAGGTCAACGGTGTTTTGGCCTGAAGAACTGGGGAGCTAGGGGAAGAACAAATGTTATCGGCGCTTTATTAGGCACAACGCTGTTTGCTATCGGATTATTTGATATCAATATTAACAGCGATCTTTTCTATGCCTGGGTCACACAAGTCCTTATCCCAGTACTCCCTAAAAACAGTGTAATCATGATGGACAATGCCACTTTTCACAAAAAACATAATATTCAACAAGTCATCATCGATGCAGGGTATATGGTGGAGTATTTGCCTACATATTCGCCAGATCTTAACCCAATTGAGCATAAATGGGCACAAGCAAAAAGCAAAAAAAGAGAGATGGGTTGCGATACAGAGAGTTTGTTCTCAGTCCATATGGTGTAATCAAAATTAAGTCGCTTGGCTATAACCTGTCGCTCCGGGCATTACAGGGCTTTGTCGACTCGGTTTTTACACTGATGAGCCTGCCACTGCGCTGCCCGGACTACTCTCTGGTCAGTCGGCGGGCAAAAACCGTCAGTATCAGCATAAAAACGCCAACGCGTGGTGAAATCTCGCATCTGGTCATCGACAGTACCGGTCTGCAGGTCTTTGGCGAAGGTGAATGGAAAGTCAGGCAGCATGGGGCTGACAGACGAAGAGTGTGGCGCAAGCTTCATCTGGCAGCAGACAGTGCGACGCATGAGATTATCTGTGCCGACTTATCGCTCAGCGGAACGACAGATGCGCAGGCACTGCCGGGCCTGATTAACCAAACCCACCGAAAAATCAGGGAAGTGTCAGCAGACGGTGCTTATGACGCCCGTTACTGCCACGATGCGTTGCTAAGAAAGAAAATCAGGCCCCTTATCCCGCCGCGAAGCGGAGCCAAATACTGGCCGGACAAGTACCATGAACGTAACCATGCGGTGGCGAATCAGCGTCTGAGCGGGAGTAATGATATGTGGAAAAAGAAAGTGGGTTATCACCGGCGTTCAGTGGCAGAAACAGCGATGTTCCGCATAAAAACTTTGCTGGGTGGCCATCTGAGCCTGCGTGACTATGAGGCTCAAGTAGGTGAAGCCATAGCGATGGTCAAAGCGCTGAACCGTATGACGTTGTTGGGTATGCCACACAGCGTCAGGATAGGATAACAGGTGTAGCAGAGGGAGTCATCCTGTCGGCTAATTCTGATTTATTCAACAAAGCCATTGGTAGGGTCCATTTAGCCGAGATATTATGCAAGGCTAGATAGAATAATTTTAGCACCGAGTCATCCGTTGGAAATATTCGTCGCGTTTTCGTTATCTTGCGCAATGAAGCATTTAACGACTCTATCGCGTTGGTGGTGTAGATAACCTTGCGGATCTCCGGCGGAAAATCAAAAATGACGATGAGACGTTCCCAATTATTTCTCCACGATGGGCTGATCGTCGGGAACTGCTCATCCCATTTGGCCGCGAAGGCATCCAGGGCCTCTTCAGCGCCCTCTAGCGTTGCGGAACTATAGATGGTGCGCAGGTCAGCAGCAACGGCTTTACGCTCTTTCCAGCCGACGTAGCGCAGCGAGTTCCGCACCTGATGCACGATGCAGAGCTGTACCCGCGTATGCGGGTAAACAGCTTCAATGGCATCAGGAAAGCCCTTCAGGCCATCGCAGCAGGCGATGAAGATGTCCTGTAGCCCACGATTTTTCAGTTCTGTCATTACAGATAACCAGAACTTGGCCCCCTCGGTTTTGGCTATCCATAGCCCCAGCAGCTCTTTTTCGCCCTGGCCGTTGATGCCTAGAGCCAAGTAAACAGACTTGTTGGTCACGGCTCCGCCGTCCTGGCTTTTGACCACAATACAGTCAAGGTAAACAATGGGATAAAACGCATCCAGCGGCCGTTGCTGCCCGCGCTTAACGTCATCCATCACGGCATTGGTCACTTGAGAAATGAAGCCAGCGGAAACATCGACCCCGTAGACTTCTTTAAAGTGAGCCTGAATATCACGGGTTGATATAGCTAAACGACTTAATTTTGATTACATTATTTAAATGAGCTATTCAATTGATTTTAGACGTAAAGTGATATCTACACGGAAAAACGAAGGGTTGAGTATCCGAGAAACAGCGAAGCAATTTCGGATTGGCCCTGCCTCTGTATCGCGTTGGATTAATCAAATAGAGTCAAAAGCATCGACCACGCGTCAGCGAAAGATCGATAAATCCGAGTTGATAAAAGATGTTGAACAATATCCAGATGCTTACCAAAAAGAACGTGCAGAGCGTTTTGGCGTTTGTCAGAAGGCCATTTGGCAAGCGCTTAAAAAGCTGGGATTGACCTATAAAAAAAACTCTACGTCATCCGAAAGCCGACGAAAACGCCCGGCAGGGATTTCAACAAAAAAAACAATAGTATGAAAAAGAAGGTAAACCTATTGTTTTTATTGATGAAAGTGGTTTTTCACACGATGCCCCACGGACTCACGGCTATTCCCCAAAAGGTCAACGGTGTTTTGGCCTGAAGAACTGGGGAGCTAGGGGAAGAACAAATGTTATCGGCGCTTTATTAGGCACAACGCTGTTTGCTATCGGATTATTTGATATCAATATTAACAGCGATGTTTTCTATGCCTGGGTCACACAAGTCCTTATCCCAGTACTCCCTAAAAACAGTGTAATCATGATGGACAATGCCACTTTTCACAAAAAACATAATATTCAACAAGTCATCATCGATGCAGGGTATATGGTGGAGTATTTGCCTACATATTCGCCAGATCTTAACCCAATTGAGCATAAATGGGCACAAGCAAAAAGCAAAAAAAGAGAGATGGGTTGCGATACAGAGAGTTTGTTCTCAGTCCATATGGTGTAATCAAAATTAAGTCGCTTGGCTATAACACTTCAACAACTAAGTTTTCCAGCCGTAATGCTTTTTATTGTGCTATAGCCAACCGACTTAAAAATGATTACAGCCGATGCCCTGATATGTGGCAAAGAAGCATAGCTGGCTGTTATCAAAATAATGTCGCTTAGCTATAAAGCATTGAAAACCGTCATCATTCGCAAACTGCCTAATAAGCGTGCGGAGACTGTGGTTGCTGCTTTCAGGGACATTGAAGCTAATACCTTTTGCAAGTTTAAGACCCTAACAGCTGATAACGGCCCTGAATTCGCTCTGCACGAGCAAATTACTCAAATCACAGGGGCGCAGGTCTACTTTGCCCATCCTTATCATTCCTGGGAGAGGGGCTTGAATGAGCACACCAACGGGCTGATACGACGTGTTTACCCAAAGGGAACAGACTTCAGTCAGGTCAGTCATCGTAAGATTGCCGAACTCAAACACATACTCAATACAAGGGGCAGAAAATCGCTGGGCTATCGTTCCCCCAATGAGGTATAGCCAAGCGACTTAATTTTGATTACACCATATGGACTGAGAACAAACTCTCTGTATCGCAACCCATCTCTCTTTTTTTGCTTTTTGCTTGTGCCCATTTATGCTCAATTGGGTTAAGATCTGGCGAATATGTAGGCAAATACTCCACCATATACCCTGCATCGATGATGACTTGTTGAATATTATGTTTTTTGTGAAAAGTGGCATTGTCCATCATGATTACACTGTTTTTAGGGAGTACTGGGATAAGGACTTGTGTGACCCAGGCATAGAAAACATCGCTGTTAATATTGATATCAAATAATCCGATAGCAAACAGCGTTGTGCCTAATAAAGCGCCGATAACATTTGTTCTTCCCCTAGCTCCCCAGTTCTTCAGGCCAAAACACCGTTGACCTTTTGGGGAATAGCCGTGAGTCCGTGGGGCATCGTGTGAAAAACCACTTTCATCAATAAAAACAATAGGTTTACCTTCTTTTTCATACTGTTGTTTTTTTTGTTGAAATCCCTGCCGGGCGTTTTCGTCGGCTTTCGGATGACGTAGAGTTTTTTTTATAGGTCAATCCCAGCTTTTTAAGCGCTTGCCAAATGGCCTTCTGACAAACGCCAAAACGCTCTGCACGTTCTTTTTGGTAAGCATCTGGATATTGTTCAACATCTTTTATCAACTCGGATTTATCGATCTTTCGCTGACGCGTGGTCGATGCTTTTGACTCTATTTGATTAATCCAACGCGATACAGAGGCAGGGCCAATCCGAAATTGCTTCGCTGTTTCTCGGATACTCAACCCTTCGTTTTTCCGTGTAGATATCACTTTACGTCTAAAATCAATTGAATAGCTCATTTAAATAATGTAATCAAAATTAAGTCGTTTAGCTATATGAAAAAACGGCAAGAAACTATCTAGCAATGGTGAAACTGGGCTGCATCCGCTTGTTTTACGGCCGGTTACGTAATTAAGGGACACAGCCTAGGTTTTTTTGGTGCAAAGATTGTGCTGTTAGGGAGGATTTACATTGTGCAAATCATGGTCAAGCGGATGACACGTAAGTTTATTTAACGCAGTGCTGTGAAAAAAATGCCATGGCATCTTTTGCTGACGCTTGCGTTAAAGAGCCGGTCTTTATAATAGTGTCCACGTAATAAAGGGTATAACGGCCACAGTCATTGCCATTCAAGAGATGCTGATGCCCATGATGCTGTGCGGTGAGGATACTTTTTTTATCCAACCCAAGACTTTCATGGTTGAGAAACTGCCTTTTAAGGTGGTTATCACCCTTATAAAAACCATCAATTAATCCTGCTTTAGGATCATGCAGTGTTATTGCGCTGATTATTCCCTTATTGATGTTCACCTCGCATAACACAAAGTGGCCACGTAGCCCGAAGCATCCGAGTGGATTACTTTGTGCGATAGGTATTAAGGTTTTTACATTGCCCGTTGGAAACTCTTTTTTTATTTCGTCTAACAGGGCGGCGGCTGAATGACCACCCGATAGCGTTGCTGTAGTGCTACACTTATCGAGTAGATCGTGAGCTGGTGCAGATACCACGTAGGTAGTGTCCTCGATCTGTCTGCTGCGATAGACGGTTTGTTTAGTGGGGATATACTCAGATTCCCTTTTCAAGGGGGTCCATCCCTCTTCTTTGCTAAACAACGCATCCAACTGAAGATTAAGCTGTGAGCACGTGAGCTTTTCACCGTGGGTGTCTGTCAACACACGGAATATTTCCACAATCCTGGCGCAGAAATCACCGAACTGAAAAGAAAGGAGTGACTTCATGGCTTCCTTCATGAGCGTCGCACAAGGGGTTTGTGCTAAAGGGGAAGAGATTGGAGATAGTAGGGGGCTGGTATTGTTTGAAATGGGCACTGGCATATTTTATACCTCACATAAGGGGTAAAGGCTGTAAACGATAGCGGGTGAGGCGATGGAGAGCCTTTAATAAGGTGATAATTGCGCGGCAGGTGGTTGAGGGGAATAGGAAATAAACCCTATTCCAGATACTGGAACAGGGTATTGGCTATCAATGACTAATTATTTGGCGCTGGGCAGGGCATTGATCGCTTCCCATGATAACGCGAGATGAGTCTGTAAAGAATTTCGTGTAAATGGCTCCATCGCTTAACCGGAAATCCGATCTCCATACATCAACATGAATTGGCTCATAGCAGGTTTCCAGTCTCTGATTGGTAGGGTCCATTTAGCCGAGATATTATGCAAGGCTAGATAGAATAATTTTAGCACCAAGTCATCCGTTGGAAATATTCGTCGCGTTTTCGTTATCTTGCGCAATGAAGCATTTAACGACTCTATCGCGTTGGTGGTGCAGATAACCTTGCGGATCTCCGGGGCTTTGTTGAATAAATCGAACTTTCAGGGGATCGCCGGATCAAAGCACTATCATCGCTCCCGATAGCAGCTCCCCATGGCAAAGCAAAAGTTTAAAATCACCAACTGGCCCACCTACAACAAAGCACTCAGACAACGCGGCTCCCTGACGGTCTGGCTTGATGAGTCGGCCATCGCTGCATGGACTGACAGTTCTTCGCCTGAAGGTCGTGGTCGGCCGCTTTACTACACCGATATGGCTGTTACCACGGTTTTGATGATATAGCCAACCGACTTAAAAATGATTACATCCTATGCCCTGATATGCGGCAAAGAAGCATAGCTGGCTGTTATCAAAATAATGTCGCTTGGCTATAAAGCGCGTGTTTAACCTGTCGCTCCGGGCATTACAGGGCTTTGTCGACTCGGTTTTTACACTGATGAGCCTGCCACTGCGCTGCCCGGACTACTCTCTGGTCAGTCGGCGGGCAAAAACCGTCAGTATCAGCATAAAAACGCCAACGCGTGGTGAAATCTCGCATCTGGTCATCGACAGTACCGGTCTGAAGGTCTTTGGCGAAGGTGAATGGAAAGTCAGGCAGCATGGGGCTGACAGACGAAGAGTGTGGCGCAAGCTTCATCTGGCAGCAGACAGTGCGACGCATGAGAGTATCTGTGCCGACTTATCGCTCAGCGGAACGACAGATGCGCAGGCACTGCCGGGCCTGATTAACCAAACCCACCGAAAAATCAGGGAAGTGTCAGCAGACGGTGCTTATTACGCCCGTTACTGCCACGATGCGTTGCTAAGAAAGAAAATCAGGCCCCTTATCCCGCCGCGAAGCGGAGCCAAATACTGGCCGGACAAGTACCATGAACGTAACCATGCGGTGGCGAATCAGCGTCTGAGCGGGAGTAATGATATGTGGAAAAAGAAAGTGGGTTATCACCGGCGTTCAGTGGCAGAAACAGCGATGTTCCGCATAAAAACTTTGCTGGGTGGCCATCTGAGCCTGCGTGACTATGAGGCTCAAGTAGGTGAAGCCATAGCGATGGTCAAAGCGCTGAACCGTATGACGTTGTTGGGTATGCCACACAGCGTCAGGATAGGATAACAGGTGTAGCAGAGGGAGTCATCCTGTCGGCTAATTCTGATTTATTCAACAAAGCCGATCTCCGGCGGAAAATCAAAAATGACGATGAGACGTTCCCAATTATTTCTCCACGATGGGCTGATCGTCGGGAACTGCTCATCCCATTTGGCCGCGAAGGCATCCAGGGCCTCTTCAGCGCCCTCTAGCGTTGCGGAACTATAGATAGTGCGGAGGTCAGCAGCAACGGCTTTACGCTCTTTCCAGCCGACGTAGCGCAGCGAGTTCCGCACCTGATGCACGATGCAGAGCTGTACCCGCGTATGCGGGTAAACAGCTTCAATGGCATCAGAAAAGCCCTTCAGGCCATCGCAGCAGGCGATGAAGATGTCCTGTAGCCCACGATTTTTCAGTTCTGTCATTACAGATAACCAGAACTTGGCCCCCTCGGTTTTGGCTATCCATAGCCCCAGCAGCTCTTTTTCGCCCTGGCCGTTGATGCCTAGAGCCAAGTAAACAGACTTGTTGGTCACGGCTCCGCCGTCCTGGCTTTTGACCACAATACAGTCAAGGTAAACAATGGGATAAAGCGCATCCAGCGGCCGTTGCTGCCAGCGCTTAACGTCATCCATCACGGCATTGGTCACTTGAGAAATGAAGCCAGCGGAAACATCGACCCCGTAGACTTCTTTAAAGTGAGCCTGAATATCACGGGTTGATAGCCCTCTGGAATAGAGAGAAATAATGCGGTCATCGAAGCCGTTAAGCTGCTTTTCGTGCTTACCGATCAGTGTCGGCTCGAAGGTATAGCTAAACGACTTAATTTTGATTACATTATTTAAATGAGCTATTCAATTGATTTTAGACGTAAAGTGATATCTACACGGAAAAACGAAGGGTTGAGTATCCGAGAAACAGCGAAGCAATTTCGGATTGGCCCTGCCTCTGTATCGCGTTGGATTAATCAAATAGAGTCAAAAGCATCGACCACGCGTCAGCGAAAGATCGATAAATCCGAGTTGATAAAAGATGTTGAACAATATCCAGATGCTTACCAAAAAGAACGTGCAGAGCGTTTTGGCGTTTGTCAGAAGGCCATTTGGCAAGCGCTTAAAAAGCTGGGATTGACCTATAAAAAAAACTCTACGTCATCCGAAAGCCGACGAAAACGCCCGGCAGGGATTTCAACAAAAAAAACAACAGTATGAAAAAGAAGGTAAACCTATTGTTTTTATTGATGAAAGTGGTTTTTCACACGATACCCCACGGACTCACGGCTATTCCCCAAAAGGTCAACGGTGTTTTGGCCTGAAGAACTGGGGAGCTAGGGGAAGAACAAATGTTATCGGCGCTTTATTAGGCACAACGCTGTTTGCTATCGGATTATTTGATATCAATATTAACAGCGATGTTTTCTATGCCTGGGTCACACAAGTCCTTATCCCAGTACTCCCTAAAAACAGTGTAATCATGATGGACAATGCCACTTTTCACAAAAAACATAATATTCAACAAGTCATCATCGATGCAGGGTATATGGTGGAGTATTTGCCTACATATTCGCCAGATCTTAACCCAATTGAGCATAAATGGGCACAAGCAAAAAGCAAAAAAAGAGAGATGGGTTGCGATACAGAGAGTTTGTTCTCAGTCCATATGGTGTAATCAAAATTAAGTCGCTTGGCTATACCTTCGAGCCGACACTGTTCGGTAAGAACGAAAAGCAGCTTAACGGCTTCGATGACCGCATTATTTCTCTCTATTCCAGAGGGTTATCAACCCGTGATATTCAGGCACACTTTAAAGAAGTCTACGGGGTCGATGTTTCCGCTGGCTTCATTTCTCAAGTGACCAATGCTGTGATGGATGACGTTAAGCGCTGGCAGCAACGGCCGCTGGATGCGCTTTATCCCATTGTTTACCTTGACTGTATTGTTGTCAAAAGCCAGGACGGCGGAGCCGTGGCCAACAAGTCTGTTTATCTGGCCCTCGGCGTCAACGGCCAGGGCGAAAAAGAGCTGCTGGGGCTATGGATAGCCAAAACTGAGGGGGCCAAGTTCTGGTTATAGCCAAGCGACTTAATTTTGATTACACCATATGGACTGAGAACAAACTCTCTGTATCGCAACCCATCTCTCTTTTTTTGCTTTTTGCTTGTGCCCATTTATGCTCAATTGGGTTAAGATCTGGCGAATATGTAGGCAAATACTCCACCATATACCCTGCATCGATGATGACTTGTTGAATATTATGTTTTTTGTGAAAAGTGGCATTGTCCATCATGATTACACTGTTTTTAGGGAGTACTGGGATAAGGACTTGTGTGACCCAGGCATAGAAAACATCGCTGTTAATATTGATATCAAATAATCCGATAGCAAACAGCGTTGTGCCTAATAAAGCGCCGATAACATTTGTTCTTCCCCTAGCTCCCCAGTTCTTCAGGCCAAAACACCGTTGACCTTTTGGGGAATAGCCGTGAGTCCGTGGGGTATCGTGTGAAAAACCACTTTCATCAATAAAAACAATAGGTTTACCTTCTTTTTCATACTGTTGTTTTTTTTGTTGAAATCCCTGCCGGGCGTTTTCGTCGGCTTTCGGATGACGTAGAGTTTTTTTTATAGGTCAATCCCAGCTTTTTAAGCGCTTGCCAAATGGCCTTCTGACAAACGCCAAAACGCTCTGCACGTTCTTTTTGGTAAGCATCTGGATATTGTTCAACATCTTTTATCAACTCGGATTTATCGATCTTTCGCTGACGCGTGGTCGATGCTTTTGACTCTATTTGATTAATCCAACGCGATACAGAGGCAGGGCCAATCCGAAATTGCTTCGCTGTTTCTCGGATACTCAACCCTTCGTTTTTCCGTGTAGATATCACTTTACGTCTAAAATCAATTGAATAGCTCATTTAAATAATGTAATCAAAATTAAGTCGTTTAGCTATATCTGTGATGACAGAACTGAAAAATCGTGGGCTAAAGGACATCTTCGTCGCCTGCTGCGATGGCCTGAAAGGCTTTCCTGATGCCATTGAAGCTGTTTACCCGCATACGCGGGTACAGCTCTGCATTGTGCATCAGGTGCGGAACTCGCTGCGCTACGTCGGCTGGAAAGAGCGTAAGGCCGTTGCTGCTGACCTCCGCACTATCTATAGTTCCGCAACGCTAGAGGGCGCTGAAGAGGCCCTGGATGCCTTCGCGGCCAAATGGGATGAACAGTTCCCGACGATCAGCCCGTCGTGGAGAAATAATTGGGAACGTCTCATCGTCATTTTTGACTTTCCGCCGGAGATCCGCAAGGTTATCTACACCACCAACGCGATAGAGTCGTTAAATGCTTCATTGCGCAAGATAACGAAAACGCGACGAATATTTCCAACGGATGACTCGGTGATAAAATTACTCTATCTAGCCTTGCATAATATCTCTGCTAAATGGACCTTGCCAATCAGAAAACTAGTTGCTGAATAGAGACTTGCATTTTTTGTCAGGCTATTGAGAATAAAAAGAGGTTTAACTTAGAGAATAAAGGTTTGAAATGATCAACAAAGAGCGGTTGTTACGAGATAATCGTTTATGTAAAGCAATCATTGGATTATCAGTCGAAGAATTGAAAAATTTAGCCGCTGAATTTTCAGCTTGTTATTTGATTTATCGGAAAAAGAATCGAAAAGATCACGAGCGGCAGATGGGTGCAGGGCAGAAAGGATTTATCCCAACCCCATTAGGGAGTCTGTAAAGAATTTTGTGTAAATGGCTCCATTGCTTAACCGGAGATTCGTTCTCCATACATCAACATGAATTGGCTCATAGCAGGTTTCCAGTCTCTGATTGGCAAGGTCCATTTAGCAGAGATATTATGCAAGGCTAGATAGAGTAATTTTATCACCGAGTCATCCGTTGGAAATATTCGTCGCGTTTTCGTTATCTTGCGCAATGAAGCATTTAACGACTCTATCGCGTTGGTGGTGTAGATAACCTTGCGGATCTCCGGCGGAAAGTCAAAAATGACGATGAGACGTTCCCAATTATTTCTCCACGACGGGCTGATCGTCGGGAACTGCTCATCCCATTTGGCCGCGAAGGCATCCAGGGCCTCTTCAGCGCCCTCTAGCGTTGCGGAACTATAGATGGTGCGCAGGTCAGCAGCAACGGCCTTACGCTCTTTCCAGCCGACGTAGCGCAGCGAGTTCCGCACCTGATGCACAATGCAGAGCTGTACCCGCGTATGCGGGTAAACAGCTTCAATGGCATCAGGAAAGCCTTTCAGGCCATCGCAGCAGGCGACGAAGATGTCCTTTAGCCCACGATTTTTCAGTTCTGTCATCACAGATAACCAGAACTTGGCCCCCTCAGTTTTGGCTATCCATAGCCCCAGCAGCTCTTTTTCGCCCTGGCCGTTGATGCCTAGAGCCAAGTAAACAGACTTGTTGGTCACGGCTCCGCCGTCCTGGCTTTTGACCACAATACAGTCAAGGTAAACAATGGGATAAAACGCATCCAGCGGCCGTTGCTGCCAGCGCTTAACTTCATCCATCACAGCATTGGTCACTTGAGAAATGAAGCCAGCGGAAACATCGACCCCGTAGACTTCTTTAAAGTGTGCCTGAATATCACGGGTTGATAACCCTCTGGAATAGAGAGAAATAATGCGGTCATCGAAGCCGTTAAGCTGTTTTTCGTTCTTACCGATCAGTGTCGGCTCGAAGGTATAGCCAACCGACTTAAAAATGATTACATCCTATGCCCTGATATGCGGCAAAGAAGCATAGCTGGCTGTTATCAAAATAATGTCGCTTGGCTATACTGTTGCGGTCGCGCGGAATATCGAGCTCGATCTCCCCATTTTGGCTACGTACGCTCTTGGATGTCTTGCCATTGCGGGAGTTGCCTGAATGATTACCTGCCGGGTCATGCTTAGCATACCCAAGGTGCATCTCCATCTCAGCTTCAAGAACCCGTTCCGCCAGTCTTTTAGTCAGCACCTTGAGTAGGCCTGATTCACCCAGCAGATCCTGAGGGGAGTGACAATCTTGAAGCAGTTGGTCAATAAGTTCGTTGCTGATAGGCATTTTGTTATCCTTTGAAGGTTTTCCTCAAAATGCCATTTACACAGATTATTTTACAGTCTCCCATTAGATAAACTGCTTTTTATTTTATTGTATTTAAAATGTTATCCGACCTATGATTTGCAAGGACTTCTTTTTGGTTTAGAGGCTTTGTTGAATAAATCAGAATTAGCCGACAGGATGACTCCCTCTGCTACACCTGTTATCCTATCCTGACGCTGTGTGGCATACCCAACAACGTCATACGGTTCAGCGCTTTGACCATCGCTATGGCTTCACCTACTTGAGCCTCATAGTCACGCAGGCTCAGATGGCCACCCAGCAAAGTTTTTATGCGGAACATCGTTGTTTCTGCCACTGAACGCCGGTGATAACCCACTTTCTTTTTCCACATATCATTACTCCCGCTCAGACGCTGATTCGCCACCGCATGGTTACGTTCATGGTACTTGTCCGGCCAGTATTTGGCTCCGCTTCGCGGCGGGATAAGGGGCCTGATTTTCTTTCTTAGCAACGCATCGTGGCAGTAACGGGCGTCATAAGCACCGTCTGCTGACACTTCCCTGATTTTTCGGTGGGTTTGGTTAATCAGGCCCGGCAGTGCCTGCGCATCTGTCGTTCCGCTGAGCGATAAGTCGGCACAGATAATCTCATGCGTCGCACTGTCTGCTGCCAGATGAAGCTTGCGCCACACTCTTCGTCTGTCAGCCCCATGCTGCCTGACTTTCCATTCACCTTCGCCAAAGACCTTCAGACCGGTACTGTCGATGACCAGATGCGAGATTTCACCACGCGTTGGCGTTTTTATGCTGATACTGACGGTTTTTGCCCGCCGACTGACCAGAGAGTAGTCCGGGCAGCGCAGTGGCAGGCTCATCAGTGTAAAAACCGAGTCGACAAAGCCCTGTAATGCCCGGAGCGACAGGTTAAACACGCGCTGTATCATCAAAACCGTGGTAACAGCCATATCGGTGTAGTAAAGCGGCCGACCACGACCTTCAGGCGAAGCACTGTCAGTCCATGCAGCGATGGCCGACTCATCAAGCCAGACCGTCAGGGAGCCGCGTTGTCTGAGTGCTTTGTTGTAGGTGGGCCAGTTGGTGATTTTAAACTTTTGCTTTGCCATGGGGAGCTGCTATCGGGAGCGATGATAGTGCTTTGATCCGGCGATCCCCTGAAAGTTCGATTTATTCAACAAAGCCTGGTTTAGATAGAACACGGGTATGTCGCTGGGTAAAAATATTATTGCCGGTTTTAGAGATGACCTTGGGGCGAGAATGTGTTTTGCCCGCTCGTCAAATTCGCTCTGCTGAGGAATTTTTTCGCGCCTTTCCTGGAGTTAAAGACGTCTTTATTGATGGGACAGAGCGACCTGTCCAAAAGCCTAAGAATCTGCGTCGGCGAAAAAAAATGTATTCGGGAAAGAAAAGACAGACCACTCGAAAAGGGCTTATTATGACTGACGAAACAAGGCAAATTGGATTTATCCCCATGAGCAAAAATGGGCGCCGTCACGATAAACGCTTACTCGATAAAGTCGATATAATTCGCCATATTCCTCCTGAGGTAACCATCTGGGCAGATACCGGTTTTCAAGGTATAGATAAACAGCATCCTAATACACAAATCCCAAAAAAAGGAACTCGAAAAAGATCTTTATCGCCTGAACAAAAACAAGAAAATAAAATAATCTCGGGCATCCGTATTACAGTTGAACACGCCATCGCGGGTATCAAGCGCCTCGGTTGCATGACCCAAATTTTACGGAATCGTAGACCCTTTATTGATGATACCTTCTTACTCCTTAGCGCCGGTCTTTGGAATTTCCATCTCAGAACAGCGTAAAATTTACTTCAATCACCGAAACACCCTTATTTCACTATTAAGCAACACGCTTAGAGACTGGAAACCTGCTATGAGCCAATTCATGTTGATGTATGGAGAACGAATCTCCGGTTAAGCAATGGAGCCATTTACACAAAATTCTTTACAGACTCGCGGAATATCGAGCTCGAGCGCCCCATTTTGGCTACGTACGCTCTTGGATGTCTTGCCATTGCGGGAGGGCTTTGTTGAATAATTTAACGTTTTGATTTACAACTTCTTTAGGTGGGATGCATGGGCTTTGTTGAATAATTTAACATGCTGATTTACATAATTATTATAACACTTCAACAACTAAGTTTTCCAGCCGTAATGCTTTTTATTGTGCTAACTATTTGATTTGTCGTTCTAACAAAATACAGTCTCTGTACATGCATTCTACCTAAAGAAGATGTAAATCAAACGGTTAAATTATTCAACAAAGCCGGATGCATGTACAGAAAATGTATTTTGTTAGAGCGATAAATCAAATAGTTAGCACAATAAAAAGCATTACGGTAGTAAAATTTAGTCGTTAAAATTTTATAATACCCATTTAAATCAGTATTTTAAATTATTCAACAAAGCCTTGCGGGAGTTTCCTGAATTATTACCAGCCGGGTCATGCTTAGCATACCCAAGGTGTATCTCCATCTCAGCTTCAAGAACCCGTTCCGCCAGTCTTTTAGTCAGCTCCTTGAGTAGGCCTGATTCACCCAGAAGCTCCTGAGGGGAGTGGCAATCCTGAAGCAGTTGGTCAATAAGCTCGTTGCTGATAGGCATTTTTTGTCCTCTGAAGGTTTTCCTCAAAATGCCATTTACACAGATCTTTTTACACTCTCCATTGCTGACAATGCACCAGATAATATTATCCCCTTTAGTAAAATAGAGGTATTCCAAATCCATCAATTTACACCCACATCAGTTATGATGGAGTCCGTTTCCCCAACATTTGTTTGCAATTTAATCGGCTTTGTTGAATAATTTAACTGTTTGATTTACATCTTCTTTAGTTAGAATGCATTTACAGAGAATGTATTTTGTTAGAACGACAAATCAAATAGTTAGCACAATAAAAAGCATTCCGAGAGGAAAAATTAGTCGTTGAAATTTTATAATGCTTATATAAATCAGTATCTTAAATTATTCAACAAAGCCAATTTAATCCCTAAAAAAACTCATTATTCTATTTTTTTTAAGATATAAACTAGAATTCACAACGGTTATATTGCAACCTCATTTAATCGTTGCTATGCCATATCGTTACTAATAAACACCGATTTTCACACCCGGCTAGCGATTTTACACAACAGACAGCGTACGGTAGTCATTACTACTGACACCTTTTAACCTGAATGCCAACGCGTTACAGAGAGGTGATGTATACTGTCGTGTATTCTAAGGGTGAAGCAACGTTCAGGATTGAGGATTTATGAGGCTTTGTTGAATAATTTAAAATACTGATTTATATAAGCATTATAAAATTTCAACGACTAATTTTTCCTCTCGGAATGCTTTTTATTGTGCTAACTATTTGATTTGTCGTTCTAACAAAATACATTCTCTGTAAATGCATTCTAACTAAAGAAGATGTAAATCAAACGGTTAAATTATTCAACAAAGCCGATTTATGAAAAGGAAATGGTTTCTTTTACTGTCACTTTCGGCAACATGCAATTTTTCATACAGTTTGTACACGGTCTTCAACGACCTGCCCACTTTGAATAAAATACAAAATATTTTTACTCTTCTTATGTGCCTTTTTTTCATTTTTATTTTATTCGGCACCAAACACCAAGAGATCGTTGCGATACTGAATGAGTATTACAAGAACTTTGATCTGAAATCCTTACAAAAGAAAAAAGATTATCACTATACCTTTTTGTTTTGTAGCATCTTTTTATCTTATGCACACTTTTGGCTCGCATCCATCACCGGAGTGTTTTTCCTTCAAGTTTTATACAAAACCCGATTGATAATTGAGTATTTTACCGTTATTGAAACCACTACCCTCATTTTTGCTGTTAACGCGATACTGTTTGTGATTTTTACACTTCCCGTAATTTCTATACTAAAAGCCCCATTCCCAGTCGAAATGCAACAAAGTGACCCACTGGCCAGACCCGGATAAAATCACCGTTCTGGCCCTACTGGAGATCCCGTTGCATGCAGGGAAAACATCTGACTCACAAAGAGCGGTTCTACATCGAAAAACGGCGTGGTGATGGGGTTAACCAGGCCACCATCGCCCGGGAACTGGAGCTTCCTCGTTCTACCATCAGCAGGGAGCTCAGACGCAATACCGACGCCGCTTTCAACGGGGTCTATTCCTGCAGAAGGGCCGAAACGTTGGCCAGAGGGCGGCGGCAGAAAACAGGGCCGGACAGCGTGATTAACCAGCTTGAACCGCACATTCAGGACTTTATCAGAACGGCGCTGTCTACCCACACCTCACCTGAGGTCATCAGTGGGCGCCTGGTCCTGGAATTTGGCCTGTCCGTCAGCAAGAACTCGCTCTATCGCTATATCCAGCAGTAGCGCCGGGCCGGCGGTGAGCTGTATCAGCAGCTCCCTCATCGGGGTAAACGGTATAACTATCAGACCGATGAGAACAAACGCGGTCCTATTCCCAACCGTGTTGGCATTGAGCAGCGGCCGGCCGTTGCTGACCTCAAGCAGGAACCCGGGCATTTCGAGATTGACACCATCTTTGGCAAAGATCAGAAATCATTCCTGCTGACGGTAGTCGATAAAGCCGTCAAGCTGGTCATCATTCGCAAACTGCCCAACAAGCGAGCAGAGACAGTGGTAGCGGCCTTCAGGGACATCGTTGCCAATACCTTCTGCGAGTTTAAAACCCTGACTGCTGACAACGGTTCTGAATTTTCCCAGCACGGGGAAATTACAAAAGTCACGGGGGCACCGGTCTACTTTGCCCGGCCATATCATTCCTGGGAACGCGGGTTGAATGAGCATACCAACGGGCTGATACGGCGTTTTTACCCGAAGGGAACGGACTTCAATTATGTCACCCATCGCAAGGTTGCAGCACTCGAACACCTGCTCAATACGCGAGGCAGAAAATCGCTGGGTTATCGTTCTCCAAATGAGGTATTTTTAACGCACTTACAGGCGGCATAATGCCCTACCGTTTTGTTGCGTTTCGACTGGGAATGGGGCAAAGGTATCAGGAAAACCACAACAGTTTCTTCTTGATACAAAAAAACCACACCCCGGTCAATTAACATTGACGCACCAGGTGTGGTTTAATTTATACAGAGGTTTTTATTCTGAAATTATCAAGAGTAATGCGCCAATAATGTTGGCATTTTTATTAGCTGCCCAGTGTGCACGGCGCTGTTGCTCTCCACTTGCATGATGGATTTGCAAAAAATGCATTTTGCACCATGCGGGTTCCACGGTGAAACGTCAAAATGCGACGTTCTGTATTGGGAGCCGTGGCAACACGGACATTTTAGAAATAATGTAGAAATAACGAACCAATCCTTTACTTACAGCGCAACCACGTTCGCAGCTGCTGGGCCTTTCGGGCCATTTTCAATCGAGAATTCAACTTTCTGCCCTTCATCCAGAGTATGGAGCTCGTTGCTCTGAATTGCAGAAAAATGAACGAAAACATCTTTGCTACCGTCAGTCGGGGAGATGAAGCCAAAACCCTTATCTGCGTTGAACCATTTTACTAAACCAGTCGTTTTGTTAGACATATCTATTACCTTCTTAATGAGCCTTTCGGCGAACAGGGCTTGAGAACAGGATTCAGAGCGTAAACATGAAACTCAAAAAGAAGGGGTATCGAGGATAACTCTTAGATAGCACTTAGATGTGAGAACTGCTTTAGTAAACTGCGTTGATCATGTCTGCTTATCAAACCGACGTGGTTATTAACGCATAAAGTGGTTGGCATTGCAAGTAGTATCAAGAAATCCTTTTTCGTCCAGTGACGGCAACAGATGCAACGCGAACGGGACGCTTGCATAGAAAATCGTTGTTTAGCCCGATACGCCTCGCCAACTCAGCATGAATATCCATCACAAATAAAATATTAAGACAATAATATAGAAACAGTTAAAATAATTACGCCGCTCAATAAATTGAAAAAAAGAAACTGTCACACCAACATTGAATTACCTATACTAGCTCAGACCTGATCTGACAGTTACCGGTTATTTATACAGGTGTCTGTCAGATTACATCCGGTTCAGATCCTTTTCTGCCCAGACCCGTTTTCCATCAAGTAACGTGGCCATTGGCGTTCGCCCGCAGCACATTTTTCCCTGATGAGTTCGCTCATTATTGTAATGGCTTTGTTGAATAATTTAACCGTTTGATTTACATCTTCTTTAGTTAGAATGCATTTACAGAGAATGTATTTTGTTAGAACGACAAATCAAATAGTTAGCACAATAAAAAGCATTCCGAGAGGAAAAATTAGTCGTTGGAATTTTATAATGCTTATATAAATCAGTATCTTAAATTATTCAACAAAGCCTATTGTAATGCCACAACCAGTTGTCCAGATCTGCCTGCAGGCTCTCCAGGTCCCCATATAACTTCTTGCGGAACGTAACCTGATAAAAATCCTGCAAAATCGTTTTATGGAAGCGCTCGCAGATGCCGTTCGTCTGCGGAGACATCGCCTTCGTTTTTGTATGGTCGATATCGTTGATGGCCAGATACAGCTGGTAATCATGCTGCTCCACCTTACCACAGTACTCCGTTCCCCTGTCGGTCAGTATTCTCAGCATCGGCAGTCCCTGAGCCTCGTAGAACGGCCGTACGCGATCATTTAGCAGGTCGGCGGCAGTGATCGGCGTTTTACTCGTATAAAGCTTGCAGTGTGCCACTTTCGACTGCGTATCCACGAACGTCTGCTGGTAGATACGGCCCACCGCTTTCAGATTGCCAACGTAGAAGGTGTCCTGCGACCCGAGATAAGCCGGATGAGCCGTCTCGATTTCGCCGCTGGCCTCATCATCATGCGCCTTTTTCTCCAGCGCTGCGATTTGGACATCGGTAAGCACGATGCCTTCTCTGGCAACTTTTTCCTCAAGCGCCTTCAGGCGTTTACGGAAGTTCTCAAGATCGTGCCGTTGCCAGATGGATCGCACGCCGCTGCCGGAGATAAATACGCCTTTTTTACGCAGCTCATTACTTGTCCGGTGCTGCCCGTGGGCCGGGAACTCAACGGCATATTCAACAACCGCGCGTTCAGTGGCTTCGTCGGCGCGGTTCTTCAGGTTGGGAACCCGGCGGTTCTGGTTAACCAGTGCATCGATGCCACCTTCAGCAGCCAGTTCCTGATAACGGTAAAACGTGTCGCGCGACACGCCCATGATCTTGCAGGCTTTTGATACGTTACCAAGTTCTTCGGCGAGATTGAGCAGGCCGGCTTTGTGTTTGATGATGTGATTGTTAGTATGAAGCATGAGAGTTACCTCGCGTTTTGTTTAAGGATTAGACACCCATATCAAAACCGGTAACTCTCAACCTTTCAAGGTCATGTGTCAGATCAAGTCGCGACTAATACAAATTACCCCTATGAAATTGTTAGATTCACGACTGATATTTGGCCAGTAAGGCCATCTGGCATCCTGCGATCGCCGGATATTTACGCACCACCTCCCGTTATTCTCATTCAGGCCATGATGAACAAAGACCTGTTGATTCGTTCGATAGCACGGTGTTGTGCTATCGACCTTTATAAGGAAATTTTATGTTTGAGATCTACAAACCTATAATAAAAAAACTGGTTATTGGCCTTAGTAAAATTGCTGTCTTTTTCCTGGTCGTGCATTATTCTCTCCCCTACCTTGAAAATATGCTGGGTGCGCGTCTGGACAGCATACATACCAATTTCCCCTGGGTAATGGGTGCATCATTAGCGTGGGTAATCCTTCGGTTGTTGCTGAATATTGTGACCAACTATGGCTTTAAAGATGGCATCCCGCACTTTTCCAACGGGATAGCCGCCAACATTCGCTATCCTCTCAGAGATGATTCTGATGCGCTGGTGGTGAAGTTATCCGGATTGATGGATATCTGTGATACCAGGAACAACCGCGCCGATCATGCCAGATCCTACCTCAACAGCCGTGAGGCCTACGACGTCAATAAAGTACCCAACAAAAAAGGCATCATTGATAATTCCGCATTTGACTATCTGATGCTGAGTTATGACATCGAAAAACGTAGCGAGTTGATCGCATTTATTGGCAAATTACTTCAGTCATTGCCGGAAGAAAACAGACCTGAAGCCAAAACAACCTACAGTGAAGCACTGGCTATTTTGGATAAATTTTCAGCGGTAACAGAAACACAGTTGGACAAGCATCATGAAACCACCCTTCCCTACGTTGCCTTCAATTTGCAACGTGCTGCCATGCTGGTTCGGTGGGGTTTCACTTGTAACATGATCAATGATGTCAATACCGATTGAATTCTGGAGACTGTAAAATAATCTGTGTAAATGGCATTTTGAGGAAAACCTTCAAAGGATAACAAAATGCCTATCAGCAACGAACTTATTGACCAACTGCTTCAAGATTGTCACTCCCCTCAGGATCTGCTGGGTGAATCAGGCCTACTCAAGGTGCTGACTAAAAGACTGGCGGAACGGGTTCTTGAAGCTGAGATGGAGATGCACCTTGGGTATGCTAAGCATGACCCGGCAGGTAATCATTCAGGCAACTCCCGCAATGGCAAGACATCCAAGAGCGTACGTAGCCAAAATGGGGAGATCGAGCTCGATATAGCCAAGCGACATTATTTTGATAACAGCCAGCTATGCTTCTTTGCCGCATATCAGGGCATAGGATGTAATCATTTTTAAGTCGGTTGGCTATATTCCGCGCGACCGCAACAGTACCTTCGAGCCGACACTGATCGGTAAGAACGAAAAACAGCTTAACGGCTTCGATGACCGCATTATTTCTCTCTATTCCAGAGGGTTATCAACCCGTGATATTCAGGCACACTTTAAAGAAGTCTACGGGGTCGATGTTTCCGCTGGCTTTATTTCTCAAGTGACCAATGCTGTGATGGATGACGTTAAGCGCTGGCAGCAACGGCCGCTGGATGCGCTTTATCCCATTGTTTACCTTGACTGTATTGTTGTCAAAAGCCAGGACGGCGGAGCCGTGGCCAACAAGTCTGTTTATCTGGCCCTCGGCGTCAACGGCCAGGGCGAAAAAGAGCTGCTGGGGCTATGGATAGCCAAAACTGAGGGGGCCAAGTTCTGGTTATCTGTGATGACAGAACTGAAAAATCGTGGGCTAAAGGACATCTTCGTCGCCTGCTGCGATGGCCTGAAAGGCTTTCCTGATGCCATTGAAGCTGTTTACCCGCATACGCGGGTACAGCTCTGCATTGTGCATCAGGTGCGGAACTCGCTGCGCTACGTCGGCTGGAAAGAGCGTAAGGCCGTTGCTGCTGACCTGCGCACCATCTATAGTTCCGCAACGCTAGAGGGCGCTGAAGAGGCCCTGGATGCCTTCGCGGCCAAATGGGATGAGCAGTTCCCGACGATCAGCCCGTCGTGGAGAAATAATTGGGAACGTCTCATCGTCATTTTTGACTTTCCGCCGGAGATCCGCAAGGTTATCTACACCACCAACGCGATAGAGTCGTTAAATGCTTCATTGCGCAAGATAACGAAAACGCGACGAATATTTCCAACGGATGACTCGGTGATAAAATTACTCTATCTAGCCTTGCATAATATCTCTGCTAAATGGACCTTGCCAATCAGAGACTGGAAACCTGCTATGAGCCAATTCATGTTGATGTATGGAGAGGCTTTGTTGAATAAATCGAACTTTCAGGGGATCGCCGGATCAAAGCACTATCATCGCTCCCGATAGCAGCTCCCCATGGCAAAGCAAAAGTTTAAAATCACCAACTGGCCCACCTACAACAAAGCACTCAGACAACGCGGCTCCCTGACGGTCTGGCTTGATGAGTCGGCCATCGCTGCATGGACTGACAGTTCTTCGCCTGAAGGTCGTGGTCGGCCGCTTTACGGCTTTGTTGAATAATTTAAGATACTGATTTATATAAGCATTATAAAATTTCAACGACTAATTTTTCCTCTCGGAATGCTTTTTATTGTGCTAATTATTTGATTTGTCGTTCTAACAAAATACATTCTCTGTAAATGCATTCTAACTAAAGAAGATGTAAATCAAACGGTTAAATTATTCAACAAAGCCCCGCTTTACTACACCGATATGGCTGTTACCACGGTTTTGATGATAAAGCGCGTGTTTAACCTGTCGCTCCGGGCATTACAGGGCTTTGTCGACTCGGTTTTTACACTAAGCGTGTTGCTTAATAGTGAAATAAGGGTGTTTCGGTGATTGAAGTAAATTTTACGCTGTTCTGAGATGGAAATTCCAAAGACCGGCGCTAAGGAGTAAGAAGGTATCATCAATAAAGGGTCTACGATTCCGTAAAATTTGGGTCATGCAACCGAGGCGCTTGATACCCGCGATGGCGTGTTCAACTGTAATACGGATGCCCGAGATTATTTTATTTTCTTGTTTTTGTTCAGGCGATAAAGGTCTTTTTCGAGTTCCTTTTTTTGGGATTTGTGTATTAGGATGCTGTTTATCTATACCTTGAAAACCGGTATCTGCCCAGATGGTTACCTCAGGAGGAATATGGCGAATTATATCGACTTTATCGAGTAAGCGTTTATCGTGACGGCGCCCATTTTTGCTCATGGGGATAAATCCAATTTGCCTTGTTTCGTCAGTCATAATAAGCCCTTTTCGAGTGGTCTGTCTTTTCTTTCCCGAATACATTTTTTTTCGCCGACGCAGATTCTTAGGCTTTTGGACAGGTCGCTCTGTCCCATCAATAAAGACGTCTTTAACTCCAGGAAAGGCGCGAAAAAATTCCTCAGCAGAGCGAATTTGACGAGCGGGCAAAACACATTCTCGCCCCAAGGTCATCTCTAAAACCGGTAATAATATTTTTACCCAGCGACATACCCGTGTTCTATCTAAACCAAAAAGAAGTCCTTGCAAATCATAGGTCGGATAACATTTTAAATACAATAAAATAAAAAGCAGTTTATCTAATGGGGTTGGGATAAATCCTTTCTGCCCTGCACCCATCTGACGCTCGTGATCTTTTCGATTCTTTTTCCGATAAATCAAATAACAAGCTGAAAATTCAGCGGCTAAATTTTTCAATTCTTCGACTGATAATCCAATGATTGCTTTACATAAACGATTATCTCGTAACAACCGCTCTTTGTTGATCATTTCAAACCTTTATTCTCTAAGTTAAACCTCTTTTTATTCTCAATAGCCTGACAAAAAATGCAAGTCTCTATTCAGCAACTAGTTTACTGATGAGCCTGCCACTGCGCTGCCCGGACTACTCTCTGGTCAGTCGGCGGGCAAAAACCGTCAGTATCAGCATAAAAACGCCAACGCGTGGTGAAATCTCGCATCTGGTCATCGACAGTACCGGTCTGAAGGTCTTTGGCGAAGGTGAATGGAAAGTCAGGCAGCATGGGGCTGACAGACGAAGAGTGTGGCGCAAGCTTCATCTGGCAGCAGACAGTGCGACGCATGAGATTATCTGTGCCGACTTATCGCTCAGCGGAACGACAGATGCGCAGGCACTGCCGGGCCTGATTAACCAAACCCACCGAAAAATCAGGGAAGTGTCAGCAGACGGTGCTTATGACGCCCGTTACTGCCACGATGCGTTGCTAAGAAAGAAAATCAGGCCCCTTATCCCGCCGCGAAGCGGAGCCAAATACTGGCCGGACAAGTACCATGAACGTAACCATGCGGTGGCGAATCAGCGTCTGAGCGGGAGTAATGATATGTGGAAAAAGAAAGTGGGTTATCACCGGCGTTCAGTGGCAGAAACAGCGATGTTCCGCATAAAAACTTTGTTGCGTGGCCATCTGAGCCTGCGTGACTATGAGGCTCAAGTAGGTGAAGCCATAGCGATGGTCAAAGCGTTGAACCGTATGACGTTGTTGGGTATGCCACACAGCGTCAGGATAGGATAACAGGTGTAGCAGAGGGAGTCATCCTGTCGGCTAATTCTGATTTATTCAACAAAGCCTTATGGAGAACGAATCTCCGGTTAAGCAATGGAGCCATTTGAGAGTGTAAAAAGATCTGTGTAAATGGCATTTTGAGGAAAACCTTCAGAGGACAAAAAATGCCTATCAGCAACGAACTTATTGACCAACTGCTTCAGGATTGCCACTCCCCTCAGGAGCTTCTGGGTGAATCAGGCCTACTCAAGGAGCTGACTAAAAGACTGGCGGAACGGGTTCTTCAAGCTGAGATGGAGATACACCTTGGGTATGCTAAGCATGACCCGGCTGGTAATCATTCAGGCAACTCCCGCAATGGCAAGACATCCAAGAGCGTACGTAGCCAAAATGGGGCGCTCGAGCTCGATATTCCGCGCTACCGCAACAGTACCTTCGAGCCGACACTGATCGGTAAGCACGAAAAGCAGCTTAACGGCTTCGATGACCGCATTATTTCTCTCTATTCCAGAGGGCTATCAACCCGTGATATTCAGGCTCACTTTAAAGAAGTCTACGGGGTCGATGTTTCCGCTGGCTTCATTTCTCAAGTGACCAATGCCGTGATGGATGACGTTAAGCGCTGGCAGCAACGGCCGCTGGATGCGTTTTATCCCATTGTTTACCTTGACTGTATTGTGGTCAAAAGCCAGGACGGCGGAGCCGTGACCAACAAGTCTGTTTACTTTGCTCTAGGCATCAACGGCCAGGGCGAAAAAGAGCTGCTGGGGCTATGGATAGCCAAAACCGAGGGGGCCAAGTTCTGGTTATCTGTAATGACAGAACTGAAAAATCGTGGGCTACAGGACATCTTCATCGCCTGCTGCGATGGCCTGAAGGGCTTTCCTGATGCCATTGAAGCTGTTTACCCGCATACGCGGGTACAGCTCTGCATCGTGCATCAGGTGCGGAACTCGCTGCGCTACGTCGGCTGGAAAGAGCGTAAAGCCGTTGCTGCTGACCTCCGCACTATCTATAGTTCCGCAACGCTAGAGGGCGCTGAAGAGGCCCTGGATGCCTTCGCGGCCAAATGGGATGAGCAGTTCCCGACGATCAGCCCATCGTGGAGAAATAATTGGGAACGTCTCATCGTCATTTTTGATTTTCCGCCGGAGATTCGCAAGGTTATCTACACCACCAACGCGATAGAGTCGTTAAATGCTTCATTGCGCAAGATAACGAAAACGCGACGAATATTTCCAACGGATGACTCGGTGCTAAAATTATTCTATCTAGCCTTGCATAATATCTCGGCTAAATGGACCCTACCAATCAGAGACTGGAAACCGGCTATGAGCCAATTCATGTTGATGTATGGAGATCGGATTTCCGGTTAAGCGATGGAGCCATTTACACGAAATTCTTTACAGACTGGCTTTGTTGAATAATTTAACCGTTTGATTTACATCTTCTTTAGTTAGAATGCATTTACAGAGAATGTATTTTGTTAGAACGACAAATCAAATAGTTAGCACAATAAAAAGCATTCCGAGAGGAAAAATTAGTCGTTGAAATTTTATAATGCTTATATAAATCAGTATCTTAAATTATTCAACAAAGCCATTTTAACGACTAAATTTTACTACCGTAATGCTTTTTATTGTGCTAACTATTTGATTTGTCGTTCTAACAAAATACATTTTCTGTACATGCATCCCACCTAAAGAAGTTGTAAATCAAAACGTTAAATTATTCAACAAAGCCCTTTTTATTGTGCTAACTATTTGATTTGTCGTTCTAACAAAATACATTCTCTGTAAATGCATTCTAACTAAAGAAGATGTAAATCAAACGGTTAAATTATTCAACAAAGCCATTAGGATGCTGTTTATCTATACCTTGAAAACCGGTATCTGCCCAGATGGTTACCTCAGGAGGAATATGGCGAATTATATCGACTTTATCGAGTAAGCGTTTATCGTGACGGCGCCCATTTTTGCTCATGGGGATAAATCCAATTTGTCTTGTTTCGTCAGTCATAATAAGCCCTTTTCGAGTGGTCTGTCTTTTCTTTCCCGAATACATTTTTTTTCGCCGACGCAGATTCTTAGGCTTTTGGACAGGTCGCTCTGTCCCATCAATAAAGACGTCTTTAACTCCAGGAAAGGCGCGAAAAAATTCCTCAGCAGAGCGAATTTGACGAGCGGGCAAAACACATTCTCGCCCCAAGGTCATCTCTAAAACCGGCAATAATATTTTTACCCAGCGACATACCCGTGTTCTATCTAAACCAAAAAGAAGTCCTGGCTTTGTTGAATAATTTAACATGCTGATTTACATAATTATTATAACACTTCAACAACTAAGTTTTCCAGCCGTAATGCTTTTTATTGGCTTTGTTGAATAATTTAAGATACTGATTTATATAAGCATTATAAAATTTCAACGACTAATTTTTCCTCTCGGAATGCTTTTTATTGTGCTAACTATTTGATTTGTCGTTCTAACAAAATACATTCTCTGTAAATGCATTCTAACTAAAGAAGATGTAAATCAAACGGTTAAATTATTCAACAAAGCCCTTTTTATTGTGCTAACTACTTGATTTGTCGTTCTAACAAAATACAGTCTCTGTACATGCATTCTACCTAAAGAAGATGTAAATCAAACGGTTAAATTATTCAACAAAGCCAGAAGTCCTTGCAAATCATAGGTCGGATAACATTTTAAATACAATAAAATAAAAAGCAGTTTATCTAATGGGGTTGGGATAAATCCTTTCTGCCCTGCACCCATCTGCCGCTCGTGATCTTTTCGATTCTTTTTCCGATAAATCAAATAACAATCTGAAAATTCAGCGGCTAAATTTTTCAATTCTTCGACTGATAATCCAATGATTGCTTTACATAAACGATTATCTCGTAACAACCGCTCTTTGTTGATCATTTCAAACCTTTATTCTCTAAGTTAAACCTCTTTTTATTCTCAATAGCCTGACAAAAAATGCAAGTCTCTATTCAGCAACTAGTTTGTTGTATCAGGCCAAGAACAACGGCAAAAATCGCGTTGAAATTGCGACAGAATAGGCCAACAGCAGTCAGGTGCGGACGAATTTATATTGATACAGTGCCTGACAGCGCGCGTTGCTTCTGACAAAATAGCGCCATCCCCCGTAGTTTTATTTGATGGATTTCCAGAGAGATGGCAGCAAAGATTATTGATGGTAAAACGATTGCGCAGCAAGTGAAGGATGAAGTTTGTGCGCGCGTCAAGCAGCGTCTGGCCGAGGGCAAGCGTGCGCCAGGGCTGGCTGTTGTGTTAGTCGGCGATAATCCCGCCTCACAGATTTACGTCGCGAGCAAACGTAAAGTGTGTGACGAAGTGGGCTTTGTCTCTCGCTCTTATGATTTACCTTCCAGTACCACGGAAACCGCGCTGCTGGCACTCATCGACGAACTGAATGCCGACAACACCATTGATGGTATTTTAGTTCAATTGCCGCTCCCCGAAGGGGTTAATAACACCAAAGTTATCGAGCGCATCGCACCCGATAAAGACGTGGACGGTTTCCACCCTTACAATGTCGGTCGTCTGTGCCAACGCGACCCGCTGCTGCGTGCCTGCACACCGCGTGGCATCATCACGCTGCTGGAACGTTACAATGTAGACATGTTTGGCTTGAACGCCGTAGTGGTGGGTGCTTCCAATATCGTTGGCCGCCCGATGAGTCTGGAACTGTTGCTGGCCGGTTGTACCACCACCGTGACGCACCGTTTTACCAAGAACCTACGTCAACACGTTGAGCAGGCCGATTTGCTGATTGTTGCGGTCGGCAAACCGGGCTTTATTCCTGGCGAATGGATCAAACCGGGTGCCATCGTTATCGATGTCGGTATCAATCGTCTGGACAGCGGAAAAGTGGTGGGCGACGTGGAGTTTTCCGTCGCACAGGAGCGCGCGTCGCTGATAACGCCAGTGCCCGGCGGTGTTGGCCCTATGACCGTTGGCACCCTGATTCAAAATACGCTGCAAGCCTGCGCAGAGTACCACGACGGCAACGCGTAACGGCACGGATTACGGTTAACGCACACATACCACGTTAACATCGCGCGCTCAGGCGCGCCTTTTTCTTTCTTACAGCAGGATGTTATGGAAACTTTTCATCTCGATAAACACCCGCACGTTGAACTGTGCGATCTGCTTAAACTGCTCGGCTGGAGTGAAAGCGGTGCTGCCGCCAAAGCCGCCATTGCAGACGGCAACGTCACCGTTGACGATCAGGTAGAAACGCGTAAACGCTGCAAAATCATTGCCGGACAACGGGTCAACTTTGCCGGGCAATCGGTCAATGTGGTGCCCTGAGCGACAGCCATGCGTCTGACTCAATAACAATCGCCCGCGAAGTTCTACCGTCGCGGGCGATTGTTAACACGATACCACGAGCAATAACGCTATTTGCGACGCCAGCTGGTGCCCTGCGGACCGTCTTCTAACACAATCCCCATCTCTGTCAGGCGCGCCCGCGCTACATCTGCCAGCGCCCAGTCTTTGGCCTGACGCGCGTCATTACGCTGCTGAATCAGTGCTTCAATCTCTTGCACTTCATCACAATCCGCTTGAGAACCGCTTTGCAGGAAGGCTTCCGGGTCTTGTTCCAACAGCCCCAGAATACCCGCCAGATGGCGCAACGCGGCGGCCAGCGCATCCGCTGCCACCGTATCTTCTGCTTTCAGACGGTTCACCTCGCGCGCCATATCAAACAGCACCGAGTAGGCTTCCGGCGTATTAAAATCATCGTCCATAGCCGTGCGGAAACGTGTTTCAAACGCATCGCCACCTTGTGCCGTCGCCGCCGGATCGGTGCCGCGCAACGCGGTGTACAAGCGCTCTAAAGAGGCACGCGCCTGTTTCAGGTTCTCTTCGCTGTAATTCAACTGACTACGGTAATGACCCGACATCAGGAAGTAACGTACGGTTTCGGCGTCGTAATATTTCAGCACATCGCGTACGGTAAAGAAGTTGTTGAGCGATTTAGACATCTTCTCGCGATCGATCATCACCATACCGGAATGCATCCAGTAGTTGACGTAAGGACCGTCATGGGCGCAGGTCGACTGGGCAATTTCATTCTCATGGTGCGGGAACATCAGATCGGAACCGCCACCGTGAATATCAAAGTGCTCGCCAAGCTGTTTGCAGTTCATGGCGGAACATTCGATGTGCCAGCCGGGACGCCCTTCGCCCCACGGAGATGTCCAGTGTGGTTCGCCCGGTTTGGACATTTTCCACAGCACAAAGTCCATCGGGTTGCGCTTCACTTCCGCAATCTCAATGCGTGCGCCCGCTTTCAACTGTTCCAGATCCTGGAGAGAAAGCACGCCGTAACCCGGCGCACTTTCGACAGAAAACATCACATCACCGTTGTCAGCCACATAGGCATGTTTACGCGCGATCAGTTGCGCGACCAGCTCAATAATTTCGGCAATATGGTGTGTGGCACGCGGCTCAAGATCGGGACGTAAAATGTTCAACGCATCAAAATCAGCGTGCATTTCGACGATCATGCGCGAGGTCAGCTGTTCGCAGCTTTCTCCATTCTCTGCGGCACGTTTGATGATTTTGTCGTCGATGTCGGTGACGTTGCGCACATAGTTGAGCGAGTAACCCAAATAGCGCAAATACCTGGCAACCACATCGAAAGCCACAAAAGTACGCCCGTGACCGATATGACACAGGTCATACACGGTAATGCCGCATACATACATGCCCACGTTCCCGGCATGAATGGGTTTGAATTCCTCTTTTTGGCGACTCAGCGTATTAAAAATCTTTAACATCAAAACATTCCATGATATTCGCGGGAGAAATGGAGTATGTGCAGCAAACGGAACCACGCCTTAAGGCGGTTCAGCAAGCCCAGCAGCGTATTGAAACCTGAACCTCGGGCTATTGCAAGACTGAGACTGCGTAATAGGAAGATAATTGATAAGGATTAAAAAAACAGAAACCCGGCAATGATGCTCCGGGTCTCATGTTACTGCTCGCAAACCGAAGAGGCGTTAGCGCAAATTCGGATTACTCATCACGGAGTATTTCCCGCTGCCCAACAGTGCGATAGCCAATGCAGCGAAGAAGAATACCGCTGTCGGCTCAGCGCCCCAGGCACCGGTTTTCGCCAACGAAACAAAGCCCGCCGGAGCTGCCAGAAATTGCGCAACCACCATGGTGCCGGCAACCACTAAAGCAGAAGGACGCGTCAGAATGCCGAGAATCAATAAGACAGGGGCAATGACTTCACCCGCAAAAACACCATACGCGATAAACGTCGGTAATCCCGCATTTGTCAGCATCCCTGCGATGGCACCCACCCCACCGACCATTTTGTGCCATCCATGAAAAATCAACAAAATGCCAAAAGCGAGACGCAGCAGTTTGCCTGCATCGGGTTTATCCAGTACACGATTGATTAAGCCCAGCATGATTCACCTGTTAGTATTGTTAGTAAACTCAGTAATACGAATCATTTAAGACTAAGAACCTATCCCAAAAGGAATTGTCAGTTAATAAGTAATGGCAATTTCTGAGGGAAGTATGGCAATCAATAAGTGGCAGATCAGCGATGAACTCTGGGGGAAAATGGTTCCGTTGCTCCCGGAACACAAAATCCACCATCCGCTGGGTACGCATCGCAGGCGGGTTGATAATCGTGCCGCAATGAACGCCATTCTCTTTGTGCTCAGAACGGGTTGCCAGTGGAATGCCCTGAATGCCACCGGGATATGCTCGTCAAGCTCCGCTCACCGCCGCTTCCAGGAGTGGCGGGATGCAGGAGTTTTTGAACGGTTCTGGCAGAACGGGTTGCTGGCCTGCGAGCAGCTGGATGCTATCGACTGGTCATGGCTGTCGATGGATGGTTGTATGACGAAGTCACCGCTGGCAGGCTCAAAAAAACAGGACGGAATCCCACAGACCGGGGGAAACAGGGTGTAAAGCGTAGCCTGATGACCGATGCGAACGGGCTTCCCCTCTCTCTGGTTGTCTCAGGGGCAAATACCCACGACATAAAGCTGGTTGCTGATACTCTCGACGCCCTTCAGACGGGCAGACGCGGCAGAAAGCTCCGCCTCTGTCTGGACAAAGGCTATGAAGCCGGATGGCTGGAGGCCTGTCTGAAAAGTCGTCGTTACGAACCTCATATCCAGTCAAGGAAAGAGGAGTCGGAAGCCATCAAAAACACGGATTTTAAAGCTCACCGCTGGGTAGTGGAGAGAACGCACAGCTGGATGAATCGCTTTCGTCGGGTTCTGACTCGCTGGGAGAAGAAAGTCGAAAATTATGAGGCGATGCTGCATTTTACCTGCGGCATCATTGTCTGGAATAAAATCCTATTGGGATAGGCTCTAAGCTGACTTGATTGCAAATCCTACTCCCAAATAAGTAATGTTTGATCTACAACAAGGAAATTTTTATTCAATAAAATAATTCAAATGCGTGACATATTATCAATTTTATTGACATTGTGTTACTTTTTAACCAAGCGGTCCACATTTACCCGGCGAATAGTTCCCTCGCCATACTGACTCGAGCAGCCAGTTATGCTATAAGAGCGCCTTGGTTATTCAGCCTTTGTGCAGACTGCGCTGCCTGGCAGCTGATGTCTCATCCTTCTGGTTATCAGGGTTTACTCATTATGATTACATTACATACAAACTTCGGTGACATCGTCATTAACACGTTTGCAGACAAAGCGCCTGCTACCGTAGAAAACTTCGAAAACTACTGCCGTAACGGCTTTTATGACAACACCATCTTTCACCGTGTGATCAATGGGTTCATGATCCAGGGCGGCGGTTTCGCACCGGGTATGCAGCAAAAAGCCACCGAAGCGCCTATCGCCAATGAGGCAAATAACGGCCTGAAAAACACCCGCGGTACGCTGGCTATGGCGCGCACCAACGATCCGCACTCCGCTACCGCACAGTTCTTTATTAACCTGGTGGATAACGATTTCCTTAACTTCCGCTCAGAGCGTGCTGACGGCTGGGGCTATTGCGTGTTTGCCGAAGTGACCGACGGTATGGATGTGGTTCATAAGATCAAAGACGTGTCAACCGGCCGCAGCGGCATGCACCAAGACGTTCCTAAAGAAGATGTGTTAATTACCCACGTAACTGTCAGCGAGTAATTGCAGCAGCATGGCAACACTGTTTATTGCCGACCTGCATCTGAACGTACATGAACCGGCGATCACCGCCGGTTTTATGCGTTTTCTGGCGCGTGATGCCCAGCAAGCGGATGCGCTCTTCATCCTGGGCGATCTGTTCGATGCCTGGATCGGCGATGACGATCCGCAACCGCTACATGCCAACGTCGCAGACGCGCTGCACCAATTGCAACAACGCGGTGTCCCTTGTTATTTCATTCACGGCAACCGTGACTTCCTGCTGGGCAAGCATTTCGCCACGCAGGCAGGCATGACGCTGCTCCCCGCCGAGCAGGTCGTGGAATGTTATGGACGCCGAATCCTGATCATGCACGGCGATACCCTGTGCATTGACGACGCGGCCTATCAGAAATATCGCCGCCGGGTACACAACCCCATCATCCAATGGCTGTTCCTGCGTTTACCTTTGCGTTTGCGTCTCAAAGTGGCGGCAAAAATGCGGGCGGCAAGTCAGCAGGCAAACCAGCATAAGTGGAAGCAGATTATGGATGTTAACCCGCAGGCGGTTCAGGCGTGTTTACGGAAGTACGGTGTTAACACCTTGATTCATGGGCATACTCATCGACCGGCGGTGCACACGGTCATGACGCAAAGCGGCGAAGCACAACGTGCTGTGCTGGGTGCCTGGCATGAGCAAGGATGGATGATAAAAGTCACGGCAGACGATACGGCATTGATTTCCTTTCCCTTCTGATTTCCTCCGTTTTTTTACGCCTTTTGTGGCGAACCTGTGATGACGTTAACGGCAATAATACTGCGATTTGTCCCTACGCAACCGTTTTCTTTCCCGAACGCACATGGTATGATCTGCGCCCTCCAGCCAGAGCGCCGTTTGTTTTCTGGCCGACGCAGCCATGCGTCTCAATACGTCATATCACAGGAGCACTACAGGCATGTCATCCAACGCTGCCCCGGCAAAAATTGCCATCGTCATGGGTTCAAAGAGTGACTGGGCTACGATGCAGTTTGCTGCGGAAATTCTCACCACACTTGCTATTCCCTTTCACACCGAAGTCGTTTCAGCGCACCGCACGCCGGACAAACTGTTTAGCTTTGCAGAGCAAGCCGCACAAAACGGGTTTGATGTGATCATTGCGGGCGCAGGCGGCGCAGCGCACTTGCCCGGTATGCTGGCAGCGAAAACGCTGGTGCCAGTGCTGGGTGTGCCGGTTGAGAGTGCAGCGTTAAGTGGTGTTGATAGCCTGTACTCCATTGTGCAAATGCCGCGTGGCATCCCGGTCGGTACGCTGGCTATTGGTAAAGCCGGGGCCGCCAATGCGGCCCTGCTCGCCGCACAGATTCTGGCGCTGCACGATAGTGAGCTAGCCGTTCGCCTTGCCGACTGGCTCCAGCAGCAAACCGATGAGGTGCTGGCGCATCCCGATCCGCGGGAGGAGGCATGAAACCCGTTTGCGTATTAGGAAACGGCCAACTGGGTCGTATGTTACGTCAGGCTGGTGAACCTCTCGGGATTGCCGTCTACCCGGTGGGACTGGATGCCGAACCGGAATCCGTCCCGTTTCATCACGCAGTCATCACCGCCGAGATTGAACGCTGGCCTGAAACCGCATTGACGCGCGAATTGGCAGAGCACGCGGCCTTTGTTAACCGTGATATTTTTCCACGCCTGGCCGATCGTCTGACACAGAAACAGTTGCTGGATTCGTTGCAGTTGCCTACCGCCCCCTGGCAGTTGCTGGCTTCAGCGCAAGAGTGGCCCGGCGTCTTCAGTCGACTGGGTGAGTTAGCCATCGTAAAACGTCGCGTAGGCGGCTATGACGGCCGTGGTCAGTGGCGCTTACGCCATGACACCGCAGCGACCCTGCCGCAAGAGTGCTATGGCGAATGCATCGTGGAACAGGGCATCGCGTTCTCTGGCGAAGTATCGATGGTAGGTGCGCGTAGCACGGATGGACACTGTGTGTTTTATCCGCTGACGCACAATCTGCATGAAGAGGGCATTCTGCGCGCCAGCGTTGCGCTGCCGCAGCCGGATGCGCGCATGCAGCAACAGGCAGAAATCATGCTGGCCGCCATCATGAATGCGATCGGTTACGTCGGCGTAATGGCGATGGAGTGCTTTATCGTGGGCGATCGTTTACTGATCAACGAATTAGCTCCCCGCATGCACAACAGCGGCCACTGGACACAAAATGGAGCATCCATCAGCCAGTTTGAACTGCACCTGCGCGCCATTTTGGATCTACCGTTACCGAAACCGGTCATTGATGCCCCAGCCGTCATGATCAATCTGATCGGTACTGACGTCAATTCTGCCTGGCTGGCACTACCGCTGGTTCATCTGCACTGGTACGACAAAGAAGTACGGCCTGGGCGTAAAGTGGGTCACCTGAACCTGACGCACAGCGATCGCACTCAGCTACAACACACGTTACAGTCACTCGTTCCCCTGTTACCTGAAGCCTATCACTCCGGCTTGCAGTGGGCACAAGCAACGCTTTAACCGCTGTGCATTTCACACCGTATGACTTTACGTCGGTGGGAAATGCCTTCCCGAACGTGCCCGTCTATTTTGTATGCCCCATAAACACACACTTTTTACATGGTCTTATTTTGGCGTGACATCTGGATTATTAGGGTTATTATTAATCGCGGGTAAATTAACGTTATTTATTAGCAACGGTATTATTGGTTATTATTTGGCATAAAAATTAAGTTAAAGTATCAAATAAGAGCCCCATTCCCACTCGAAACGCAACAAAGTGAACCACTTGCCAGAGTCGGATAAAATCACCGTTCTGGCCATACTGGAGAGCCTGTTGCATGCAGGGAAAACATCTGACTCAGAAAGAACGGTTCTACATCGAAAAGCGGCGTGGTGAAGGTGTCAACCAAGCTACCATCGCCAGAGAGCTTGCTCTGCCTCGCTCGACCATCAGCAGGGAACTCAGACGCAATACCGACCCTACTTTCAATGGTGTCTACTGCTGTAGAAGGGCGGACACTCTGGTCCGGGAACGCCGTCATAAGCCTCTGCCAAACAATGCTTTTTACCAGTTGGAGCCACACATTCAGAACTTCATCAGGCAGGCGCTTTCCACTCACTCTTCACCTTAAATCATCAGTGGCCGTTTGCACCTGGAATTCGGTATATCTGTCAGCAAGAATACGCTATATCGCTATATCCTGCAGGAGAGACAGGCTGGCGGGGAGCTATATCAGCAACTTCCTCATCGGGGAAAACGTTTCAGGTACAATGCCGAAAACCTCAAATCAGGCCCTATTCCCAACCGTGTTGGTATTGAGTATCGCCCAGCTCAAGCCGAGCTTAAACAGGGAGCCTGGCCACTTCGAAATTGACACTATTTTTGGCAAAGACCAGAAGTCATTCTTGTTAACCATCGTAGATAAAGCATTGAAAACCGTCATCATTCGCAAACTGCCTAATAAGCGTGCGGAGACTGTGGTTGCTGCTTTCAGGGACATTAAGCGTGTTGCTTAATAGTGAAATAAGGGTGTTTCGGTGATTGAAGTAAATTTTACGCTGTTCTGAGATGGAAATTCCAAAGACCGGCGCTAAGGAGTAAGAAGGTATAGCCAAGCGACATTATTTTGATAACAGCCAGCTATGCTTCTTTGCCGCATATCAGGGCATAGGATGTAATCATTTTTAAGTCGGTTGGCTATATCATCAATAAAGGGTCTACGATTCCGTAAAATTTGGGTCATGCAACCGAGGCGCTTGATACCCGCGATGGCGTGTTCAACTGTAATACGGATGCCCGAGATTATTTTATTTTCTTGTTTTTGTTCAGGCGATAAAGGTCTTTTTCGAGTTCCTTTTTTTGGGATTTGTGTATTAGGATGCTGTTTATCTATACCTTGAAAACCGGTATCTGCCCAGATGGTTACCTCAGGAGGAATATGGCGAATTATATCGACTTTATCGAGTAAGCGTTTATCGTGACGGCGCCCATTTTTGCTCATGGGGATAAATCCAATTTGCCTTGTTTCGTCAGTCATAATAAGCCCTTTTCGAGTGGTCTGTCTTTTCTTTCCCGAATACATTTTTTTTCGCCGACGCAGATTCTTAGGCTTTTGGACAGGTCGCTCTGTCCCATCAATAAAGACGTCTTTAACTCCAGGAAAGGCGCGAAAAAATTCCTCAGCAGAGCGAATTTGACGAGCGGGCAAAACACATTCTCGCCCCAAGGTCATCTCTAAAACCGGCAATAATATTTTTACCCAGCGACATACCCGTGTTCTATCTAAACCAAAAAGAAGTCCTTGCAAATCATAGGTCGGATAACATTTTAAATACAATAAAATAAAAAGCAGTTTGAGTCTGTAAAGAATTTCGTGTAAATGGCTCCATCGCTTAACCGG
Organism: Symbiopectobacterium purcellii; assembly: GCF_052050035.1. Classification (GTDB taxonomy): domain Bacteria; phylum Pseudomonadota; class Gammaproteobacteria; order Enterobacterales; family Enterobacteriaceae; genus Symbiopectobacterium; species Symbiopectobacterium purcellii_A. Next base: position 22,095 of record NZ_CP189882.1, on the reverse strand, counting down.
AAATCCGATCTCCATACATCAACATGAATTGGCTCATAGCCGGTTTCCAGTCTCTGATTGGTAGGGTCCATTTAGCCGAGATATAGCTAAACGACTTAATTTTGATTACATTATTTAAATGAGCTATTCAATTGATTTTAGACGTAAAGTGATATCTACACGGAAAAACGAAGGGTTGAGTATCCGAGAAACAGCGAAGCAATTTCGGATTGGCCCTGCCTCTGTATCGCGTTGGATTAATCAAATAGAGTCAAAAGCATCGACCACGCGTCAGCGAAAGATCGATAAATCCGAGTTGATAAAAGATGTTGAACAATATCCAGATGCTTACCAAAAAGAACGTGCAGAGCGTTTTGGCGTTTGTCAGAAGGCCATTTGGCAAGCGCTTAAAAAGCTGGGATTGACCTATAAAAAAAACTCTACGTCATCCGAAAGCCGACGAAAACGCCCGGCAGGGATTTCAACAAAAAAAACAACAGTATGAAAAAGAAGGTAAACCTATTGTTTTTATTGATGAAAGTGGTTTTTCACACGATGCCCCACGGACTCACGGCTATTCCCCAAAAGGTCAACGGTGTTTTGGCCTGAAGAACTGGGGAGCTAGGGGAAGAACAAATGTTATCGGCGCTTTATTAGGCACAACGCTGTTTGCTATCGGATTATTTGATATCAATATTAACAGCGATGTTTTCTATGCCTGGGTCACACAAGTCCTTATCCCAGTACTCCCTAAAAACAGTGTAATCATGATGGACAATGCCACTTTTCACAAAAAACATAATATTCAACAAGTCATCATCGATGCAGGGTATATGGTGGAGTATTTGCCTACATATTCGCCAGATCTTAACCCAATTGAGCATAAATGGGCACAAGCAAAAAGCAAAAAAAGAGAGATGGGTTGCGATACAGAGAGTTTGTTCTCAGTCCATATGGTGTAATCAAAATTAAGTCGCTTGGCTATACTTTACAGGCCGCGACATTGGCACTATTACTGGCGAAGAGGTACAAAAAATTGTCAGTAAGATGATCAACCGCAATCACCGTAGGAAGTGGGAAATACAGCGCGCCGCAGCAATCAGGGGTAACAAGCCAGTACCTATGTATAAGGATAAGCCAGTAAGCGCTGGAACAAAGAGTCATTACCTTTCTTTCATGCGCTCCCTGCTCCGTGCTGCTGCTAACGAATGGGAATGGATAAAAGGCGCACCGGTCATTAAGACCAGGAAACCGGTTAGTAAACGCATACGCTGGCTGACGAGAGAGGAAGCATCACGCCTCATTGAATGCATGCCGGAGAGCATCAGACCCGTTGTGGTTTTTGCTCTTTCGACCGGGTTACGCCGATCAAACATTCTCGATCTCGAGTGGGCACAGGTTGATATGCAGAGAAAGGTTGCCTGGATCAATCCAGAAAACGCCAAAGCGGGCAAGTCTATTGGCGTGGCTCTGAATGATACGGCATGCCGGGTGTTGAAGGGGCAGATCGGAAAGCATTCTCGCTGGGTGTTTGTCCACACCAAGGCGGCAACGAGAGCAGACGGAACCAAGACAGCTGGTATACGTAAAATGCGGTGTGACGATAATAGCGCATGGAAAGTCGGACTTAAACGTGCCGGTATAGAAGATTTCCGCTTCCACGATTTGCGGCACACCTGGGCAAGTTGGCTGATTCAATCTGGCGTTCCACTTTCTGCTTTGCAGGAGATGGGCGGGTGGGAATCTATCGAAATGGTTCGCCGTTATGCACACTTGGCATCCAACCACCTTACTGAACACGCGCGTAAAATTGATTCACTTTTAGGTAGTAACGACACAAATACGACACAAGAGGGAAATCAGGTGGGAATGAAACTTGCTTAACCCATTGATTTTAAATGGTACGCCCTATAGGATTCGAACCTATGACCTACGGCTTAGAAGTCCGTTAACATGCTGTTTCTTTAGGTTTTTAATGATTTCATCAAGTTTCAACCATTTGATACTTAACGATTTTAAGATGTTGTTTGATTTCACTCTCTATCATAGTATTTCACCATTACGACACCCGTTAAGGCACCTGTAATGGCTGGAATACTACTCACCGATAGTAAGATAAAAGGCATCAAACCCAAGGAATCGGCGTACTACGTTTGGCAGGCAATGGCCACTCGCGGCACTGGCAGGTTGGGAATAAAGGTGTACCCGTCTGGTCGTAAAGTTTTTGTGTACAAGTACCATAAAGATGGAGCTAGGAAGTTTTTGTCCCTAGGTGATTATCCCAATCTTTCACTGGCAGATGCAACAGCTAAAGCGCTGGAGGCTGCGGCTAATGTTTCAGCGCCAGAGGTGGTGGTTTTTAAACACGCGACGGTGCAACAGCTATTTAATGATTACATTGCAGATCAGAAGAGGCTAAAGCACCGCTCTTACGATAAAACAGATAATCGGCTTAAACAGGTGCTGTCCACAGGGTTTATCTCCCCTGATACGCCTGCGAAAGATGTGACGCCTGATCATGTGAAGAAGGTGCTTGCCGATTTTATCAAGAGGGGGGTGTTGGCAGGAGCTAATAAGGTTAGAACCAGCCTGCACGCAGTTTTCAATTTTGGGCTGTTTGCAGATAATGATCCGGCCAACATAAATGGCAAGATTAAGTACGGCCTTGAACGCAACCCTGTGTCTGTAGTTCCTGCACAGAAAGGCGCAGATAAAGCTTTGGATAGGTTCTTGTCGTGGGATGAGTTAACGCAATTGCTGCGGCTGCTGAATGTGGACGACATTGCATGCCCAATCAATCCTAACTTTTCTCGATTGGCTCTCTTGTGCTTGTATACAGGTGGCCAGCGCCCCTGGGAATTAATGACAAATACTCGCGATAATTGGGATAAAAAGGGCAAAACACTCACTGTGCCGCCGCATATTTCCAAAAATGGTGATTACCACGTTGTTGCTCTTTGCCCTTCAGCGATAGCTATTCTTGAAGCTCAAGAGCAGTTAAACCCAGATTCACCATTCCTTTTCCCTTCAAAGACAAAAGAAGGACATATGTTGTCTGCTGAATTCAGCAAACAGCTTCGCAAGCTATGCGCTAAAACAGAAATTTCAGCATTCACGCCAAGGGATATCAGAAGGACATTTAAAACGCTGGCGGGGGAAATGGGGATCAGTTCAGAGTTGCGTGATATCGTCCAGAATCATAAACGTCCGGGCGTATCACGCAAACACTATGATAGGTATGATTATTTAAAGGAAAAGCGCGAAGTGATCGCGTTGTGGGAAGCTAAGTTAAAAACGTTGGTGTAAAAAGCCCACCGTGACTCACGGCGGTAAACTTTATTGGTTCAGTGATTGTTGCTGAACCCAGGCTTCATATACGTGCTCAGGCCAACCTAGGAAGGTACCGCTGGCACTTTTTTGCGGAGCTGGAAATTCTTTCTTTCTTGCATACATCCGCCAAAGTGTAGGGTAACTTTTACCTGTTAGTTTGCACATTTCTTTGCGTCCAATATATCGTGTTGCCATCTTCAAATACCTCGCTTCTTCATGGCTTCAAGTAGGATATCCTGCACTTCGCGTTTTGAATCGTGCCGCTGCGCCGTTTGTCATGACTGCGAGTGGGTGGGGAATTTGTGAATCTCAGAAACGGTACAGTGAAGGTTGCAGACAGGGTGTGCAGTGATGAAGGTAATTTCAGGCTGTCATGTCGCAGCCTTGATTAACATGCTGGAACAGGTCGTAGAGGTTTGCCTTGCTGTTCGAGGATATCGATAACCTTTCGGTATCCGTTTCTCAGCCATTTTACGATTTTATCCAGTTGGGTTTCTTCCGGGTGATAGCTCCCCATGAGGGCAGCATGACCCGCGAATGCATAATTCATGGGTGCTCCTGTGATTATATTGCTATTTGGGTGTCGTACTTGGCGTGACTCATGGTTTTCCAACTCTGACCGTTATCTTTAGATAACATGCGCCAGTAGAGGGAGAGGCGTATTGATAAATAACCGGTTTGTCGTATGCGTCTTGCATGGATAAGTCCTTCACGGTATAAGCGCTTAAATAACTTCTCCCGCTCCCTTATCCTGTTAGGTATTTTAGGTTTCATTAGCCTTCTCCATTTGATATTTGATTAATGCCTGAGTTGCTCGACTGTGGCGACGACGGGCATTATGCAGTTCACGTTTTTTCTTGAGGAGGGCGATAAAATAGGGGTCAGTATGTTTAATAACACCTTCGTATTCTGACTTGTCCGGGCTGAGTCGTCCGCCATCAATGCCGGGGTCACCGTGCTCGCGGAGGCTTTGTTGAATAATTTAACCGTTTGATTTACATCTTCTTTAGTTAGAATGCATTTACAGAGAATGTATTTTGTTAGAACGACAAATCAAATAGTTAGCACAATAAAAAGCATTCCGAGAGGAAAAATTAGTCGTTGAAATTTTATAATGCTTATATAAATCAGTATCTTAAATTATTCAACAAAGCCGCGTGCATACGCCTTTACACGCCACTCATAAGGTTTGTTTTCTTCTTTTTGTGCGTCGTAGAGGAAATTACGCTCTGCCAGAAACAGATTTACCCCCATAATATTCACCCCGTTCAATTGCTTGCAGAACTGGACGGGCGTCATTCCTACTTGGAATAAGTTTTGTAGGCAATGAATCTTTTCTTCTTGCTTTTTGTTAACCAATGCCAGACGTTGCTTTTCCTCTGCAAGTTGGGCAGCGAGACGCAGTGCATCGGGGTATGTTTGCGGGATGGCGGGTTTCTTGGCTTGTTCTTCCAGTTCACGCCAGCGTTTGGCGACTTTATGGCGAAGTTCTATGCTGTACCCCATGACGAGCGTCATCGCTAGGTCTTGGTCAAGTAAAAATTCGTGATAGACGCGTCCTTTGCTGTCTTTGTAATCAGCCGAAAAGTCGGCCGATTGAATATTGAGCGCCTCGAACATTTTACGGCAGTCTTCCAGCACATGTTTATGCTGCTTTTCTGTCAATTCCGCAATTTCACGGCTGGACATGGTTAATTTTTGTGCAATGGTTAAATTTTGCATGAGTAAACCTCTCACAAGTTAATGTGATTAATGGAACCCCGGCACGATCCCGGGGCGGGATGATTAGTGAATGCGTCTGGCGCTGAGTTTTTCTAGCGCGTCGGGAATTTCGACAAAGCTCGTGGGCCTGTAACCCAGATCCGTTGCGATCCCTGCTGCGATAGAACGAAACGAGTTGGCTTTTCCGACGAATGCAAGCTTGCCGCCGAGTAAGTCATCCCAGATGGTGACTTGTACCCGGTAGCGGCAATCAGGTGTTTTGTGGCGGGTTGGTGCTGGCTGAACAGCAGAAGAGAGTCTGGCCTCCATGCGGTTAAACTCCGCGATGTAAGCTTCCTTGAACGCTGCTGCTTTTTTGCCGGTAAAGCCCATGACGAGGAAGACGAAACCGTCTTTGCTCATGGTATACATCGGGAGTTTGCGGCCTGTGCTGTCGGTGTATTCACTGGGCGTAAAATTGCGCTCAGTGAAATCCTGCGAGCATTCTAGGGATTCTATTTTGCGCAGAACGTCTTTATGAAGCTTGCGAAAGTAGGTTGCTACGTCTAGAGATGTGGTTACGGCTTTGCCGTCGTTGATAAATACACGAGGTTCTTCAGTGTGCAGGTTTTCTGCTAATGCTGGAAGGGCCATAGTAGCCTCCGATGGTTGTATTTAAACTATCCACCACCATGAGGTCTGAAACTCATATTTGGTGGTGAACTGAACGGGGTTCAGACTACCGGATACAACCAACCGGCGAGCCTTTCGGCTCCCCCATCCAGCCCACCATTGAAATGTGGCTAGATGTGCGACATAAAAAAACACGCTCGCGGCGTGTCATTCTGTCGCGGTTGTATCTGTCAGGGTCTGAATCCCGGCACCTGAATTTGCAGATGCAGAGCGACTATAGCGCATGGTTTATCCTTGCGTCAATATGCTGGTTTATGCTGCTACACCGTTCATCATGACGCCTAAGAGCCGTGGAAACAGGCTGTCGTAGAAATGTGGCTGCGTCTGGCGCGGATTAGCTGGGTCAGTCAAGTTCTTACCAAACTGCAAGCCTTTCTCTGTTAGCGACCAGAACAGTTTTTCCTTGTCGGGATGCTTACTACTGGGACGTGACTTGCGTTCAGCGAGTCCGAGCAATTGCAGACGCTTGAAACCAGACTGTGCGGTGTAGGGCTTGCCGTGCAGCATCAGTAGTTCGGTTAGGGAATGCGTGACTTCACTTGACCCAGTTACACTGCCCTCCGGGGCGTCTACGGCGTAGGCGGGCAACATATTCGGTAGTCCACAGGATGTTTGCAGTTGTTGCAGCGAACCCAGAACAGCAGACGGCGCAAGGCGGAATTCCTGCTTAGCGAAACCGAGCAGTGCCAATCCTGCCTGAAGCTGGTCTGTCAATGGTTGCTCGGGCGCAGAGGTCGCTTTATCAAACGTGCGGATGACCTTGAGATTGAAAGCGGCGCTGATCCACATGGCGTAGGCGAAAACCAGTTCTTTGGCAACATAGGTTCCCTGTTCGGGGCCACCACGGATAACCGATACCGGAATTCCGTCCTCGATCAAAAATTGAGCAATCAGTTCTTGGGTCTGTTTATTTGCAAGCCAGTACGCAGGACTGTCTTTTTTAATATCACCAGCAGCGCGGTGCAGGTCATTCAGGCAGTAACGTCCGAAAGCATCCTGACGGACGACGGTATTTTCAATGACAACTAATTTAGACATAACAATTTCTCCATAATGAAACGGATGTGGTTATCAGAGGGCTAACGGGTAAAATTTTGCAGATTGGCGGTCAGATCGCTTACACTTGGCTTAACACAGGAGGATCCCTATGGGCCAAGTTGCATTTGATACATTGCAGGCATCAGAAGAGCTTGAAACTGCTGGCATCTCTAGAGAGCAGGCCAAGGCGATTTCGCTTGTCGTACGCAAGTCTCATGAAGTGGCGGATGTTGCTACCAAGCGTGACCTTGACGACGTTCGTAAGGAAATTGACGCCCGCTTCGATAAGGTTGACGCCCGCTTCGATAAGGTTGACACCCGCTTCGAGAAGACCGACGCGCAGATAGCCGATGTCCGTAAGGACCTATCCGCAGAGATAGCCGATGTGCGTAAGGATATGGCTGCCGGTTTTGATAAACTTGGCATGCAGATGACCATCCGACTTGGGCTAATGGTGGCCGCCGCCGTCAGCATCATTGCTGCCATTCTCAAAATGTAATGCCACTACGGGTTGTTAGCTCAGTTGGTAGAGCAGTGGACTCTTAATCCATCGGTCGCATATTCGAATCCTGCACAACCTGCGTATTCGCATGCGATCGATCATCGATTCGCCTCTAAGGTCGATCACGATGCGAATATGCACATGACTAATCCTTAACCATTTCAGGCGAAAATTGCTTTATAAAACCAATTAACCCCCTTGTTTCCTCTATAACGTCCTTTCGCATATCAGGGTAAGGATAGAAGGATATTGGCAGAATGCTTTTTATTATGTATAAGCCCGGGTCTCTTGCTGGTTGGTATTTGTGAAACAAGTTGTATGTGAATTTGTTTTTCCCGGACCAGTCTAAATAGCAGCGCCATTGCATAGAGTCGGTGTAATTTTCAGGGTCAAGCGACCCGGTTAATTTGTGGTCATAAATGGTTGTGCTGTCCATGGCATCAACCACGCCAACAAATGTTATTTTTTCTCCATCAATCACCGTTTCCGTTGTCAGTTTTCGCTCTCTAATATCAGGCAGCGATAACTCATCGGTCATTTCGGTGAAATCAAATCGAAAACCACCTGACTCAACAACGGATAACTCGCCATCCGTGGCGGTTTCCATAACTTTATGAAAGGCGGATCCTGCCGCCATTGTCTCAGTGGGTGGAGTTCGTCTCAGTAGGTAATCAACCAGCTCCTGCACCTCGGAATCTGGGTTTGTTCTCCATCTGCGATACGCCTCAATATTTGTCGCCGATATGCGGATCATGCCGCCGCCTTAACGAACTTCCCTTCGTCTTTGCTAAACTGAAATCCTTTGCCGTTAGCTACTTCGTTAAGAATGCGCTTATGATCCTTCGGCGCGTTTTTAAACTGCGATAGTGCGTCTACAAAGTCCTGTTCCGTTTCTAACAATTCAAGGTCAGCGCGTAGCCGTTCAGACTCTTCACGGGCCTTTCTTGCGCCCTCTGATTGCTTGTTCAACTCACCCTTAATGCTGGCGAGTATTCCAGCGAAATAATCAGGTGATGAGCTAAAGTGAGTGATTTCCTGAACCGCTAACTGAGCCGGGTTCTTGCCAAACCCTGACGCGCTAGGGTTGAAGTCCAGTACTCTACGCCAGTTATTCCCAGACCCTTCAATCCTGATTCTCCCCATAACGTCAGCGACCTTGTAAATCTCACCCTTTGATCCGCCCTGAATATCGAGGCGTTCAACTAATTCATCACCTATTTGCTTCTCTTCCATGTGGGCGATCAAAATGATGTCTTTACCGAACGACTTAAGCAGGTTCAGCCAGCCAGAAAACCCGCCTTTAAGTGCACCGAACCCCTGTAGCGACAACTGCCCACAGTAATTCTTCATCTTTGAGTTATCACTCATTAGCTTTGCTGCCAGACAATCTAAAGCGCGACCCGCTGTATCTACTACGACGGTATTATATGGCTCAAGGTCTGTCGCTGTAATTTGTTCTATTTCATCCCATGCGCCGATCTGCACTGTGTCCTTGCGGAACTGCGAACGGTGCGCGCCTTTGTCAAAATCCAGCAGGATAGGGGTATCAGATGTAAATGCCATTGACGTTTTTCCTAATCCAGGTGGTGCGTATATGCAAGTGATGAGATTTTTTACTTCAATGGGTTGACTTGCTTTAACGATGTTAAGTGCCATTATGCTGCATCCTCCCCGCCTTTCATTCTCAGCCACAACTCCATCGCGTATTCGTATTTTGCAAGCAGCTGAATAAATCCATCCGTGAATGTCTCAACGGCTACTTGCTGGTCAGGGTCATTCGCCAGCATGTCAACCACGCTTTCGTCAACGCCAGTCATCCTGCGAATGGCAGTAAAAATGTCGTCCTGCTTTACCCGTGTATCGGCAAACGCGTAATAGGTGTTAACTACATCCAAATCGGCATCGGAGAATGTCGAGATAATTTCCTTTATCTCCCGTTGTCCTGATCCGCTTATTTTCATGGCGTCCCCTTTTGATTAACGGTTGTAATAAGCTGCTCGAATAACCGTTGAAGCCAGCTTTTGTTTTTGAAGCTCTGGCCCGTGACGATATTTGAGCGGTGATGTTCGATTGACCGAATCGGGTCAAATTGTGTTTCCGAGCGGCCAGCAATAGGCCACCCTGCAAAGGCATATTGCATGGCGTTCTCCGTTTAACTATTTGGATTGATGTATTAATGATGCCGAGGAATATCGGCGAGGGTATAAAGAGGCAGTTCAGTGTTATCTATACTCAACGTACTTCAAGATGCATCCGCACATTCAGCAGAAGCCAGGTGCAGTAAGCCTATCTTGAGGCCTTGCCGAGCATCTTGAAGTTTATTGAGTATATATTATCAGTGTGATGTATACGTCTGCTTTGCTCTGGCGGTAATGCCATACTCCGTTTTCGGTTTGCTGTACCATATGCGATGGCTAATACGCTTAACTATGTCGTACATTTCGGCGAAACGATTAATTTTCTCTCTGAACTTAGCCAGTAAGCCGAAATTAATCCGTGGCGCACGTTTGCGCTTGAAGGCTAATTCAATTCGATTAAGCGCTTTGCGTTTTTCTGGTTTCTGACCTAAAGCTTTATCGATACGTGATGTCACCAGTTCACGCCTGATGGCCTCTGCCTTGCGTCTGGCATGACGGCGAATAGCGGCATTGGTTTTGCTAACACAATTAACGGGATTAACAGATTTACGGTAAATGATAGTAGCCATATTCCCTCCAACAGATAGTTTTGGTGGTGCGGTGAGCCAGTGGTGACCCTGGTGTTGGGTATAATTTTTATTCAGCCCACCACACCCCAAAAACATCTGAGCAAAGGTTCGGCACGTTGTCGGTGCCTTCCGTAGAGCACGAGGCTCGTTTTAAAGGAGCATGTATCTGAAATCTGCCACAACCGCCGTCATGTTCTCGCCTCGGGCTGGCTACTTACGCTCAGGCAATCGGCGGGTAACTCGAGGTCTTGCCTGCCGGGGGTATTGCCGTTGCGAGTTGCTGGTCCACCGTCTGGCTGGAGGCTGTCTGGTGGGTTGATGGGATTAAGTATACATAATGGTTTTTTAATGTAAATTACATTATGTATACTTTTTGGGTGTTTAATTTTACCCTACTGATTTTTATGATAATTTATTTCTGTTCTATACTCGATTAACTTGAAGTTGCATGGTGATTTGACTCGTCTGTCGCGCTGGTTGTGGCTTGGCGATAAGTCACTCATGCATCTTGAAGTTTATTGGGTATATGAATTAGGGGAAAAGGGATATGAAAATTAGAAGGGAGTATCGTAATAACCTGTCAGACGACAATTACAAAATGCCCCTTGGCGTCAATTACCATTAAAAAAAGTGACAGATTCCTTTCTGTAAAATGCGGCTGTATGACTTACAGAATCCTTCCGCTTTTTAGCCATAACTGTTCGGTGCTCACTTCGCTGCGCTCCGCCTCAGTCCTGACTAAAAAGCGTTACTGGTTAGTGTTAAGGGAGCTAGGAAAAGGAAACTTAGGAAGCATTTAAAAGTGACATTCCTTCTGGTATGACCTCTTTAGGGTAATTGACGCGATAGCAAGGGTTGTAATTGTCGTCTAATAATAACCACAATGTAATTAATATTATAGCATTTTTTGTTTTCTTTTTTTGTACATCTCTTCAAAAAGAGCATCATAGTGTGTCTTTTTGATCTTCATCTCTGCAAGAAAACTGTTAGCTTCGATTTCAGGTAAGTCATCAAACAGCTTGAGAAGTTCTAGCTTTTCCTCAGTCAAGGTGGGTATAGAGGATGTTGTAGGAGACATGGCTTCAAGCTCATTATCTACCAATAATGAGCCATCATTATTAAGAATGAGTTTGTTCAAACCCAAGATCGCCATTATCTTACAAAAATCCTCTATTCGAGGCTCACGCCGTCCATTTAGCCAGTGACTAATTCCACCCTTTGTGACACCCAAGCGTTCCGCTAACTCATCTTGTGTTATGCGCAAAACCCTCATCCGGGCTTTAGCGACTTCATGCCATTTAGCTCTTTCCATTTCTTTATTATACGCTTTGTATAAAAACCAATAAATCCACATAATGGATAATCATGTTGTGCAATATGATTACGTTATGTATACTTGCCACTTGGAGGTATACATGAACAAATTACGGCAATTCAGGAACCGAGTTCACTTAACTCAGACAGAACTCGCAAAAATGATGGGATGTACCCCTGGAGCCATTTGCCACTATGAACACGGTAGACGAAACATAGATATAAAGTTAGCTCATAAGATAGTTCAGGCAATTAATTCAAAAGGTATATCAATAGGGTTAGATGATCTTTTTCCGTCCGTAAATAAGATTGCCTAACCCGCAGTACCGCTCTTAACAACGGACACTCGTCCTACGGAAGCCACCGACAACGTGGCGAACGCAACATCCCACAGTAACAAACTGACTGTGACTGCCTCACGGCTTCGTCACGTCTGTTGATCACCAAAACACAGGTGCCGTGTATCTACACGTGCATCCGATAACCTATTCTTTCAACAAGGAAAGTATCACAAATGGAACGTGCAAAAACACGCAAAAATTCTGCGGTTGAGTTCATTAGCCGTCACCTCGTTACAACAGCATATCAGGCGATTGCCCGGGTACGCCAGACCAACATCGCAAAAATGCTGGGTGTCGCCGATTCAACCGTCCTGCGCCGCTCAGAGAAGCTCACCGAGACGATGGATATCTTAGCCGCCAGTGGTGTGCAGGATTTTGTCTTCGAGGGCGAGAAGAAGATGCCGCTGGATGAATACCGCTATCTGCTTCGTTCAGCGATGGAGTTCGCGAAGTATCAACTGGAAGCGGCTGAATCTGTATCAGGCGACGAATGCCTTGCTGCATAGGAGGAGAATATGATGCAAGCACAAAAGAAAAAGCCGGTCAGTGCGCGAACACTTTTCCGGCTTAAAACTGCAATAACTCATTAATTTCAGGAGAAATTATGGCACTAAACCGCCGGAATTTCAAGCAAAAGGGCGCCTGTCGACCTCATCCTGAACCCCAAACACTGATGCCGGAGGATGCGGCGAAGAAATTCGCCGAACTCTTCCGCCTGCAACAACAACTTTACCTGGCTCAGCATGAGTCCGAGGAGAAACGCAAATGAGCACAAGCCGTTTACTTATCCACGAAAATCCGTTGCAGGTACTCCCGTCTCTGGCCTGCACCATTGGCCTGAATGAAGCGATGGTACTGCAACAAATCCATTACTGGCTGGGCAACTCTCGTCACGTTCATAACGGCCGTAAGTGGGTCTATAACAGCGTTGCTGAATGGCAAACTCAATTTCCATTTTGGAGTGAAACTACCGTTAAACGTGCGCTTACCAGCCTGGAAAAGCAAGGGCTACTGCTTACGGCGAATTATAACAAAGACCAGCGCGATCGGAGCAAATGGTACAGCATCAACTATGACGCGCTGAAATCTCTGGAGGTTAAAAATGTGGACGATGCATCAGGTCAAATTGACCCAAATGCATCAGGTCAAATTGACCAAATGCAAATGGTAAGTTTGACCCAATGTATAGATAAGGATACAGAGACTACTACAGAGATTACTACAGAGATTAAAAACAAAACCCCCTTACCCCTTACCGACAAGAAAAACAAATTTGACCCGCTAACCGAAAAACCGTCGAACGTGTCGGCAGAGGTTTGGGCCGATTGGGTGGAGCACCGGAAAGAAATTCGTCACCCACTCACCCCGACCACCTGCAAGCGCATCAGGTCGATGCTGGAGAACCATGTCAACCCCGATGCGGTGATTGGCTTGTCCATCGAGCGCGGTTGGCAGGGCTTGTTCCCCGAAAAAATCACCGAGCCAGCCAATACCACGCCCGCGTTCGATGCCTCCCGGTTGACCGAAGAGCAGCGGCGTGAACTGGCACTGTATGAACTTCTTGAGGGGCGATGAAATCATGGCTGAAACCGGTTTTGATTGCCGGTTACTGCCACGGGGTTATGCCGATATCGGCAGTGACGCTGGGCTTTAAGATTTTTCGATTGGAGGCAGTATGACTATCCAGGAATTATCCGGCCTGTTGTGGCAGCGGGTGGAGCAGGTGGTGGCTCACTTACTCCCCAACGGTCGGCGCGTCAATGGGGAATGGGTTGTCGGTGATTTGGACGGCAACAAGGGGCAATCGCTCAAGGTCAATCTCACCGGCAAGCAGGTCTGGTGTGAGTTCAACGGCGGACAGGGTGGCGACTTGCTGGACTTGTGGGTAGCGGTGTGCGGTATCCAACTCCATCAGGCCATGCAGGAGGCCAAAGTGTTTCTGGGTGTCAAGGACGAGAGCAATGAGTTCCTGCCGAAACAGCCAAAAATCTTCAAGAAGCCTGAGCGCAAGGGCGTCAAAGGCTCCCGCGACTGTTTCGCGTATTTGGCCTCAAGGGGGATCTCCCACGAGACGGCACAAGCGTTCAAAGTGACCGACGCGGTGATATTCAACCACGAGACCAAGCAGGAAGTCCCTGCCATCGCCTTCCCCTACCTGCGCGACGGTGAGTTGAAACAAATCAAGCGGTTGGGGATTGAGCGTCATGACGGTAAAAAAATCATCATGGCGGAGTCTGATTGTGAACCCTGTCTGTTTGGCTGGCAGGCCATCAACCCCAAAGAGCGCAATCTGGTGGTGATTTGTGAAGGCGAAATTGACGCGATGAGCCTCCACCAGTACGGCCTCCCGGCACTGTCGGTTCCCTTCGGTGGAGGGACGGGGGCCAAGCAGCAGTGGATTGAGCATGAGTACGAAAATCTATCACGTTTCGGAGAGATATTCCTGTGCATGGACATGGACGCCGCCGGGCAATCCGCCGCCAAGGAAATTGCTACCCGGCTGGGTATTCATCGTTGCAGCTTCGTGAAGTTACCCCACAAGGACGCTAACGAATGCCTGGTCAATAATATTTCCGTGGAGCAGTTTCAACGCCTCTTCATGAACGCTGAGACGTTCGACCCCACAGAACTCAAACGGGCGGGCGAATTCCGTCAGGAAGTCCATGCGGCTTTTTTTTCACCCGCTCCCGGTCTGTTCACCAGTCCGTGGCCCACGCTGGAGCAGAATTTCAGATTCAGGACGCACGAACTGACCTTGGTCAACGGCGTTAACGGTCACGGCAAATCGCAGTTTGTGGGGCATCTGTCGCTTGAGGCGACGTACCAGGGGGTGTCTGCCTGCATCGCCTCGATGGAGCTACGGCCTGCTATCCTGCTGAAACGGATGATTCGACAAGCCGTATCTACGGGGGATACCTCACCGGAGGATGTAGACCGGATGATGGACCTGCTCGATGCGCGGATGTGGTTGTTCAACGTGACGGGTAAAGCCAAGGGAGAACGGATTTTGTCCGTGTTCAAATATGCGCACAAGCGCTATGGCGTCAAGCTGTTTGTCGTGGACTCGCTGATGATGTGCGGACTTAATGAGGACGACTACAACGGCCAGAAGGCGTTTATGGAAGCGCTATGCGAGTTCAAGCTGACTTATCCGGTGCATGTGCTGTTGGTCACTCATCCTCGAAAAGGGGAGAACGAAGAAAAACCGGTCGGCAAAATGGATGTCAAGGGAAGCGGCGCTATCACGGATTTGACCGATAACCTGCTCACCGTCTGGCGCAACAAGGCGCGTGAAGCCGTGGTAGAGAAAGCGAGGAAGTTTGGCAACGAGGTTTTATCGGAAAAAGAGCAAAAGCTACTGGAAGCGCCTGGAACGCTGTTATTGCTCGACAAGCAGCGTAACGGCGAGGGCTGGATGGGAAAAATTCCCTTGGTGTTCAACCTGCTGAGTAATCAGTTTCTGGCCGACAGAAAGAGCATTCCGTTTAACTACGCACGGGGGGAGTCACAAAGCACGGTGATATCTGAAATGCGCCGTATGGCGGTTTAACGAAAACAGCGAGGGAAATAGGCATGACAGCATATCTGACCGAAGAAAATTTACCAACAGTTATTTCAGAAAATAATATCACCATTTCACCGGAATTGACTATCAAAGTCATTGTGTTAAGTAACGGTCAGCGCGTTATTCCTGAAAATGACATGCGTCGGGCTTGCGAGTTTCTAGGTATCGACATTCGAGTTTTGGAGAAATCGCAACGAGCGCATATCTAACAGAATTCATCATGGGACTGCTGGCAATGGCAGCCCTTTTTGTTTGGATGGGTAAATTCAGAGGTGGGTGATGGATAAAACACGCTTCCTGCTGCGTGATGAACGAATACGAAAAAACCTGAAAGCGTTTATTGAACTGTTCAAAAATGAACCTGACAAGGAGTAATTATTGGAGCTATCGAAAGATGGCGTCCGCATCCACAAATCAAACTTTCAGGCCATAGGCCAACAGTTACAACCTCTTCTCGAATCCGGAGAATGTTACCGCCTCACAATCAAACCGTGGCGCGACAAGCGAAGCCTTTCCCAGAACAGCCTATCCCACATGTGGTACGCAGAAATCAGCGCCTATCTCATTAAGCGCGGCAAGCCTTTTGCGTCTCCAGAATGGGTTAAGGATGCCATGAAGCACACGTATCTGGGCTATGAAGATATCGAGAGGGTTGATGTGGTGACGGGCGCAAAAACAACGGTGAGCAGTTTACGGCATACGTCCGACCTCGATACGGGCGACATGCATTTCTACCTAACGCAGGTAGAGGGCTGGGCGCGTGAAATGGGGTGCAACCTGACGATACCTAACGACTGCGAATATCAAAAACTCAAACAGGTGCAGAATGAATGACGATTAAATCCAATACCGCGCCAGAGCACAAGGATTGTTGGCGCACATCGCCGGAAATATTCCACGCGCTGGATGCGGAGTTCAGCTTCTACCTCGATGCTGCCGCTGACCACGACAATACCCTGTGCCGTCTGTATCTGACGCCAGAGGATGATGCCCTTGCCTGTGACTGGAGCAGCAGAGGAGCCATATTCTGCAATCCCCCGTACAGCAATATCCGCCCTTGGGTTGATAAAGCTGCTGAGCAGAGCCGCAAGCAGAATAAAACGGTCGTTATGCTGCTGCCTGCTGATACGTCGACGGGATGGTTCGCACAGGCACAGAAAACGGTTGATGAGGTGCGGTTCATCACCGAAGGCCGATTGTCGTTTATCTGCGCTGAAACGGGCAAAAAAGGCAAGGCGGGTAACAGCAAGGGCAGCGTGTTGTTCATCTGGCGACCGTGGCGCACAACCCCAAAAGGGATGACTACGGTAAGCAAACACGCGCTGATTAACCGGATGTGGAGGTAGCTATGGCACTAAAACGCGATAAGCATGACGCGGTATTTTCCGAACTTGTGCGCGAGAGGACCAACTGGCAGTGTGATTATTGCGGTAACTATTTTCATCACGACCACGGTCATCTCCATTGCTCCCACTTCAAGTCCCGCCGTCACAAGGCGACCCGCTACCATCCCTTCAACGCCTTCGCACACTGCGTGGGTTGCCACCGTAAATTGGGCGAAGACCCGTATGAGTTCACGATGCACGCCAACATCACTTATGGGGAGATGGTCATTGACCGCGTGGCGCATCTGGCGGCAGTGCCGGTGCGGTTGAAGCCGTGGCAAATGGATGGGATTTATCAGCACATGAAAGCTGAACTCAAGCGTCTCCGGGAATTACGCGCCGGCGGAAATATCTGGCGCATCGAGTTCACGCTACCACCCTGGTATCAGGAGGGCATTACTTATCGGATGGGGAAGGCGGCATGAGACAGCGTGTGCGACTGACGGCGGAAGATATTCCGCTTATCCGGGCACTGCTGGCCTCCGGTATGCCGGTGGCTGAGGTGGCGAGGAAATTCGAGACCAGCAAGCAGCATATCTACAATATCAGGAATGGCAAAAACTGGGGGGCGGTGAAATGAGAGATATTCGATACCTGTTGACGGCATGGGGAAACTGGAGTGGCTCACGTATTGGCACCGAGTACAAGGCAGCATGGCCCCTCGTCACGGCCAGCAGCGATATCCGGCCCATGCTGTCTGATGCCGACGGGGAGATAGTTGACCGGGCGGTAGGGCGGCTCAAGCACTTCGATCCGCTGGGCTACGATATCGTGGTGGCGTACTACAAAGGCAAAGTGTCGTGCAGGGCGATAGGGCGTGAAATTAATCGGGACTACAAAAGTATTGCGGTTTTTCTTGCGAGAGCTGAAGCCTACATTGCGGGTAGGGTAGCTGAACTTTTGGAGGCGGCTTGACAACTTACGCAGCTATCGGGATACTGGCCGTACTGAACTAAATGCGGCTCACCGCACCCGATAGCTATGCGGCTTTTTTATGCCTGCGATCCGGCATAACTACATCCAGACAAAGTCGGGTGGAGAGGCGTAATACAATACCCGCAAGGGAAATATGCCCGGAGTTTCATTTAGACTCAGTTGACACCCGGCACCAGCCACTAACTGGTGCTAAGAAAACTAAACTAAATGGAGGCCAGTCATGGCTAATCAGATTACTGTTGAAACATTGGCACCAATCACCTTCAAAGATGTTCTGGTCGTGACGTCAGATCTTCTTGCTCAGCTTTATGACACTGATCCTATTCGCATCAGACAGAATCATCATGAGAACAAAACCAGATTCATCGAAGGTAAGCATTACTTCAAACTTGAAGGCGATGAACTACGCGATTTTAAGAGCAAAGTAGCTTTAAACTACTTTGTGAAAATAGCCCGGAATGCTCGACATCTAACGCTCTGGACAGAACGCGGAGCCGCAAGACACGCCAAGATGCTCGAGACAGATAAGGCATGGGAAGTATTCGAGAAGTTGGAAGACTGTTACTTCAATGCTGCACGTGCTAACAATCCGCTACGTTACCAGCCAGAAGCGCGAGAGCCACTAACCGCCGACGATACATCTCATCTTGCGCGGCTTATCTGGGGCATATCTAACGGCTTCCGATTCGAGCGCTCATGGAGCAATGCCATCTGGCACGCACTACGCTATGCGGCGGGCGTCTCTTCCCCACAGCATTTTGGCGTCAGCCATATTCCGATACTCGCGGAAGAGTGCCAGCGTATTTACAGTTTCACTAATGCGCTGAAAGAAGTCATGTACGATGCTGAAAAGCAAGCTGTCCGACGAGTTCTCAAGAATCGTGAGGATGCTGACGCCGTAGTATCTGAAATGAAACAGCTGCTTGATGAAACCAATCAGTCGCACAATCTGTTGCTGACGAATACCTTAGCACGATGGCAACAGGCGGATATCCAGCAGTTTCTACAACGCCATTGACGGCATGAGGCTAAATAACTGATCAAACGATCAGTTAAATGCTTGACTGTGGCCACGTGGCCACACATAATACTCCTATAGTGCGGCAAAAGCGCGCAGGACATGAAGCCTCAACTCCCTCTGGTGGTTGGGGCTTTTGTCTATTGACAACAACTAATTGTTAAATAAAATCAGTCGGGTCGCATATCTGAATTTGTTGGTTTGTCCATATCAGTTTGGCTCAGCTGTGCGATAAGGCCCCGGTTAATTCCGGGGCTTTTCCTTTCTAAAAGTTTCAGCGTTGACTATTTAGTGTTGCATTTTGATTTTGGACAAAAGCGCGACAGAAATTCACAAAGCGCTGTTGTTTTATCATTGGAGCCTGATGAGTGAAGTAATGCGCTGAATTCTGATTCCAGCTGTTCAAATCTCTTCAGGTAATCGGTAGGGCTTAGCTCCTCGGACAGTCTGCGAAGATATTCAAACGCAAGTTGGCGGGCTGTTGGTTTATTGTTCATTGCGGTGTCCTTCTCGTTATGACTCGGCAGTTTGGTGCAGCACTCCACAGTAACACGACTTAATCATAATTCTTGTTTAATAAATATCCTAAGGCTGAGCC
The DNA here is from genome assembly GCF_052050035.1 of Symbiopectobacterium purcellii. Classification (GTDB taxonomy): domain Bacteria; phylum Pseudomonadota; class Gammaproteobacteria; order Enterobacterales; family Enterobacteriaceae; genus Symbiopectobacterium; species Symbiopectobacterium purcellii_A. Next base: position 2,988 of record NZ_CP189882.1, on the reverse strand, counting down.
ATTGCTCGGTCTTTTTTATTCCCTTCAATCACACAGCGCCATCCGAAAAATCGGCGGTGAGGCTATGACACGAATGAGCACGCTCTACAGCAGGCTTTCATACGGAAGCGGAACGGGGCTAATGGGCCTTGGCGCGTCTGCCCGAGCCTACGCCCAGGCAACTAAAGAAAGCGTATGGCTGCTGGCGGACAAAATGGCCGCGTTAAGCCTTGGCGACTGGGCTATTATTGTCGGTATGGTCTGCACAATAGGCACCTTTGCTATCAACTGGTACTACCGCAGGAAGGAATACCAGTTGAGGGAAAAAGGCGGTGCGTGATGAGCAATCGTAAAACTGCCACGGGTGTAATTTGCTCCGTGGGTGTGATCATCGGCATTGTGATGAATAACGGACAGGTGCGAACTAACAAAGCAGGCCTGGAGCTTATCGGGAATGCCGAATCATGCCGCCGTGACCCCTACGTATGCCCAGCCGGTATTTTAACTGATGGCATTGGCAATACGCATGGCGTTGTTGATGGCACCCGTAAGACGAACGAGCAGATTACCGCCGACTGGCAAAAAAACATCCTGGAGGCTGAAAGTTGCGTTGACAAATACGCCGCTGGTAAGAAATTGCCAGATAACGCATTCAGCGCAGCGGTAAGCATTGCTTTTAATGCTGGCTGTCCAAAGATTCAGGCTTCAACCATGTTCCAGTTATTCCGTGCCGGAAAAATTCAGGCAGCGTGTGAGCAGTTCCCGCGCTGGGTATATAGCGGCGGTAAAGTTCTTCCTGGCCTCGTTGCTCGGCGCGAGAAGGAGCGTGAACTATGTCTATCAGGGCTACAGTGATCGCCGTTCTCGTTGCCCTCATTACCGCATTGTCATTCGGCGTCTACCACTACCACGACAAGTACAGTGATGAGCAAGGCGAAACAAAAAGGCTGGAGCAAGAAACAGCAGGTCAAGCATCGGTAATTGCTAGACAGGCTTTCGAGTTTAACCGCTTCAACCAGATATCCCAGCAAGCCAGTCAGTACGCCATCAACATTAAGGCTCAATCCGATGAAAAACAGAGTGTTTACCGCACCATCATCAAGCGTGATCCTGCTGGCCGTCAGTGCGTACCTGATGATGTTGCTAGCCGGTTGCTCGACCACACGTACCGTTTACGCTCCAGCGCCATGCACACCGCTACCGGCAAGTCTGACGCAGGCCGTGTTAGCGCCATTACCACCGCCTGCCGATTGACATACGCGCAGGCCGTTTATTGGATTGATCCGCTGCTGACAGCGATTGACCGGGCTAATAGGCAACTGGCAGGTATCAGGGAAATCGAAGGATCCCGGAAGAATTTACCTGACAAGTCGCTGTGCAACTCTGTGAAGAAGTGGCAAGGCTACGAAACCAAACAATGAGCCTCGTATCTCGCGGGGCTTTTTTTCGCCTGCGCATCCTCGTGCGCACAAAACCAAGCGTCTTTCGGGATATGAGCCTGAGACAGAGTGGCGGTTTCATCGCTAACCCCTCTTGGGCCACTCATGTCTACGAGGCAGGCTCTATCACCAAAAGGAAATAAGCGATGCAATTAGTGGAAATAAAGAAACTTGATCTCGTAGCGAATACTATGGCGATTGCTGAAGGTGTTAAGAAAGATCATGACACCATCATCAAGCTTGTTGACCGTAATAAAGACGATCTGGAAGAGTTCGGGCCACTCGGATTTGAAATCCGTATGGTTGAAAGAAGTCAAGGTGGTGGCAAGCCTCTTCGTGTTGCATTTCTCAACGAGCAGCAAACTACACTCTTAATTACCTATATGCGCAACAATGAGGTTGTGCGTGCTTTTAAAAAGCGTCTGGTTGCTGAATTCTTTCGTATGCGCAAGGCATTAGCGGGCAAAAAGATAGATCGCAATACAGCCCGGCTTGAGTACCGCCCAATGACTGACGCTATCAAGCATGAGCGTGAGGCTCAGGGGAAAACTATCGCGCCGCACCACTTCAGCAACGAGGCCGATTTAATAAACCGCATTGCACTGGGTATGACATCCGCAAAATTTCGAGTCCACCATGAAATAGGTAAGAAAGAATCGATCCGCGACTACCTGACCCCTGAGCAGATCCATTGCATTACCGAATTACAGCGCGCCAACACAGTATTCATTGGCATGGGCTGGGACGTTGAACAACGCAAGGCCACGCTGATGGGAATATTCAACAAAAACCATCGCCGGCCATTGATTGAAGAACAACACCGACTGGCGGCTTAGTATGACAAAAAGCGAAAGAGAAACGTTGAGGCTCGGTTAATCCGGGCCTTTTTGTGTCCGCAATATTCCCGCGCACCAATAGCGCATCTAAAAACACCGAAAACCTGGCGTTGACGTCGTGTCAGAACAGGTTTTCTGTACAAATATACAGCATCAATATAAGGAGCGTTATCTGATGGCTGACGAAGAAGAAAAAACCACGAGAAAAAAACGCAGTCCCGGTGGCTATGATAGCCATAATCTCGGGGGCCATACCACGCATCATGGTGACGGTACCGCCACCACAACCGATAATCGTGGCTCAATAAGCCACTATTCCGGCAGTGATCGCCGCTCTAGCAGTCATACTCACCGTGGCGGTGGCAATGGTGGCGAGCGTGGAGACCGACATCGACATCAAGGCCCGAATAACGCCGAGATAGCGGCTCAACGGGCGCGTTATCAGCAGGCTCACGCCTTGTTGAGTCAGGTAAAGACACTTTCCCTGTCCGGGGCGATGATAACGCCTGAGGCACTGGCCCACCCTGTCCCGGTTTTCTCGGTCGCCGGCGTGGGCAGCATTGCCCTCACCGACATCTCTACCGCGGCTTTGCTGGCCGGATTGCGCACGGCTATCAGTGCATTAGCCAGCGCAGGCGCGGAAATCGCCGCAGCGACACCAATGGGATTTTTGGTCGCTTCAGCTTTTTATTCGCCAAAGGTCGGTATCGGCAGTGACAAGGTGCCGGGCAGAA